>OZ257152.1:5097500-7761745 GCA_965279265.1 Dyadobacter sp. | reverse complement strand
GTTACAGGGCTTTGGGTGAATTTGCGATAGCCAGTATCAATGCAGAACTGGATTCGGCTTTTGGACTGAATGTTGCCAATTTTATCGGCGCATCTGAGCAGGACTGGAAGGATAAAATAATACCTGCTCTGAATAAATAAGATAGGTTGGAAAATTTGTGTATCGTGAATTTTCGGCGCCGCCATCTTGGAATAGTTGTTCCCGATTTACCTGCATTTCCAGGAGAAAAAGCGCTGTTTCCGTGTCGGCGAATGGCAGTTTCTGCTACCTTTGCCGATAATGAAAAACTTCATCATCAGATTAGCAGGTCTCGTACTACTTTCCTATTTTCAGGTGCAAACCGCCTTCGGTCAGCCGGAGTGGAAGTTTGTGACTGAAAGAGACGGAATAAGGATTTCTTCCCGGGGCGTAGCGGATAGTAAGGTAAAAGCCTTACGCGTCGACTGCACCCTGAACGCCGGTGCGGCAGCGATTGTGGCGCTTTTGCTGGACATAGATGCTTCTGTGCAATGGGTGTCGCATACCAAAACCTGCACACTGGTGAAACAGATTTCGCCATCAGAGCTTTATTATTATTCCGAAGTAAGTCTGCCCTGGCCATTGAATAACAGGGATTTTGTCGCGCACATCAAAGTGACCCAGGATCCGCTTACGAAAGTAGTGACGGTAGATGCTCCTGCCGTGAAAGGCTTTGTGAAAAATAGAGATAATTTGGTTCGCATCACACATTCTACTGGATTGTGGCGGCTTACACCTCTTGGAAGTAAAACGACAAAAGTCGAATATACTTTGCAGGTCGATCCGGGTGGAGTTATTCCCGCATGGCTGGTCAATTCTCTTTCGGCGCAGGGCCCGATGGAAAGTTTCAAAGCAATGAAAACACAACTTTTGAAACCAAAGTACCTCAGTACCAAGCTTCCTTATATTGCAGACTAGCCGCGCCAGACTCATCTGGTGTGATCTATCGTATTTTTTTTAACAACGTTATGAACGAAACTTTTTTGATAGATGTCCCTTTTCAAGGCGATGTAATTGAATTTGAGGGGAGTCTCCATTTGACGGGCTACCTGCATAAAATCGAGATAGATGTGTACGGAACGCCCGTTTTCTTTGAACCCGATGAGGAACGTAACTACCGTGCACTGGTGCAGCTGGAACAGGTAAACCGGGATAATTTGTCTATCCCACTGTTGCAGGCCATTGCAATACAGCTGAATTCATTGCTTGGTTAAGCAATCAATGGGTCAATATGAAGAATTAGTGTAAATATTCCTGTTTTTGAATAAAAAGTATGAATTAAAAGTTGTGTGAAAAATTTAAATTCATACTTTTGGACAAAAAATGACTTTCGGTCGAAAAATTTATGACTCAAAGTAAAGACGAGGAAATTCGGATGAATATTTTGGCCGGCGCAGATGAGCTGTTCCGGAAGTACGGTTTTAACAAAACCACGATGGCCGATATTGCCAAAATATCTGGCAGAGGAAAAAGCACGCTTTATCATTACTACAAAAGCAAAGAGGAAATATTCGACGCACTGGTTGAAGATGAGCGCATGAAGCTCATAGCTGATCTCGAATCTGCTATTGCAAGCGCAGTCACTGCAAAGGAAAAGCTGCATGCGTTTTTCACGACTCGTTTTGAGCGACTCAGAGATTGTGTAAACCTGAATAATGTATTGGTTCAGGAGTCGATAGAGGCTTTGAGAGCCGGTGTGAGTCATTTTACAACCAGGCATCGCATGACGCACGAACTCAATGAATCGGATACGATAAAGGAAATACTGGAGTTCGGGATCCGTACAGGAGAGTTCAGGCAATTCACCGAAAGCGAAATTGATATGATGGCATTCATTTTCATGAGCGCACAGCATGGCCTGGAACTTGACCTAGTGGTTTACGACAGGCTGGACGAAATGTTGGCAAAGCTCAATTTCTTCCAGGAGATTCTGATTAAAGGAATTGAAAAATGACCCCATTTTTTTTGGTCGTTTTTCGACTAAAATACATTTTTATTCCAAAATTCTAATTTCATATTTGAACCTTAAATAACACCAAATGAAAATGTTTATGATGAAAGCCAGTCTGCTTATTTTGCTTGCTGGTTTTGCTTTTTCCTGCAAACAGGCAGAAAGTAAAGATGAAAAACGCGAGGTGGCTACAAAAATCAGCGTTCAGCAGATCACCAAAGGCAGCCAGGCGGAAGTCCTCAGATATTCAGGGACGGTCGAGGCAGAAAATTCAGTTCAGATCGGTTTCTCGGTTCCGGGCACGGTTTCTGCGGTTCTGGTTAATGAGGGCCAATATGTCAAAGCCGGGCAGTTGGTTGCCAGCATTGATCCGACTGAGTACGACAATGCGCTGATGATTGCCAACGCTGGCCTGGAACAGGCTGAGGACATGTTTACCAGACTGGAGGGATTGTATCAAAAAGGAAGTTTGCCGGCAAAAGATTTTATTGACATCAAATCGAAAGTCGCACAGGCGAGAGCCAACAAAAATTTAGCTGTGAAAAGGGTGAAGGATACCAGACTTTATGCGCCAATGTCGGGAATTGTAACATCGAAAATGATTGAAAAAGGAGCTACTGCTGCGCCGGGTGCGCCTGCTTTTATGATCATCAATACAGCAAAGGTGTACGCCAGAATCTCAGTCCCGGAGAGCGAGATTGGAAAAATCAGCAAAGGGCAGACTGCAAATGTTTCTATTTCAACGATAGGCCAGGATTTGTCGGGGAAAATATCAATCATTAATCCGATGGCGGATCCTGCAACAAAATCCTACAGTGTGAAAATACAACTTGCAAACGCATCAGGGAAATTACTTCCGGGCATGCTCGCAGATGCACAGATCACAACAGGAAATACAACCGGAGCTATTACCATTCCGTCAAAAGCGGTGATACGTGATGCAGACGACATAACTTACGTTTTCATTACAAACAAGGAAAATAAGGCAGTACGTAAAAGGATCACAGCGAGCGGTTTTAAAGGAAATGACCTCGTGGTCAGCGAGGGATTGAGTGAGGGCGATCAGGTTGTCGTGGCCGGGCAGACCAAACTTAAAGACGGTTCGCTGATCAGTTTATAAATTTTTCAGGAGGGAATTGATTACTCCGGTGCAAACCGAAGTACAGATTTCTTGTGCCCTCAATCTTGGTTTTTCCAACAGAATTTTAAAAAATGGAATATGAAAAAACGTACAATTAACTTTATAGAAGCGGCTATGAAGTACAAGCAGGTAACGCTCGTCGTGACTGCATTGCTTGTGCTGCTGGGCATCAATGCGCTGGTAAACATGCCTCGGAGCGAAGATCCGAAAATCGATATCCCGGTCGCGATGGTAATGGCATTTTATCCTGGGGCTGATGAGGTCCAGATGGAGAAACAAGTGACCAACAAGGTGGAGCAATACCTGTTCTCGTTTGAAGAGATCAGAAAAGAAAAAACTAAATCCGCTACCAAAGACGGGCAGGTTTTTATTACTGTCGAGCTCAATCCGGAGGTGAAGGATGTGAAAAAGTTCTGGAGTACACTCCAGCACGGGCTAAACATGAATATGCCCGGAACCCTTCCCAAGGGTGTTTTAGGGCCGATTGTGAACAGTAATTTTGGAGACGTTGTTGCGCAGATTATCACGGTTTCTTCGGCTTCAAGAAGTTACGCAGAGATTGAAAAGTATCTGGACAATCTGGAAGACGGTTTGAAAACGATTCCTACGGTGTCGAAAATAAATCGGTCGGGAGGTCAGAAACAGCAGATCTATGTGACTGTTGATGACCTGAAAATGCGTCAGTACGGCTTCGACGTGACGGCAATTGCTGGTGCGCTGCAAACGCAGAATGTAACCAATTTCACAGGTGAACTGACGGTGTCGTCGAACAATGTACCGGTGTTTGCCAACAGTCGTTACAATACGGAGGCGGATATTGCCAATCAGATTATTTACACCAATCCAAACGGAACGGTGGTGCGGTTGAAGGATGTCGCCAATATAGAAAGACGGTATGAAGAAACGTCCTCGTATATCCGTGTGGGTGACGACAAAGTAATGATGCTAACGGTGGAAATGCAGCCGGGAAACAACATCGTGGAGTTCGGAAAAGTGGTGGAGGATAAGATGGCCGCAATACAAAGCAAATTTCCTGACGACGTCAAAGTGAGCGCGATTGTCAACCAGCCGGAAGTAGTAGGGAAAAGTATCAGTCATTTTATGGTCGAATTTGGTATCGCCATCGGTACGGTTTTGATCGTGATCATGCTTTTGCTTCCTTTCCGTGTGGCTGCCATTGCCGCACTCGCTGCACCGATTTCGATTGCCATTACTTTCGGGATTATCAATATTATCGGTATTGAATTACATCAGGTTACGCTGGTTGCGCTCATTATTGTGATGGGAATGGTGGTGGATAATGCCATTGTGGTGGTTGATAATTACATTGAAAAACTGGATGAAGGCGTAACACCCTGGACGGCTGCCTGGCAGGCTGCAACCCAGCTGTCGCTCCCGATTTTTACAGCCACACTCGCGATCATATTCGCATTCGCACCATTGGCGTTTTTCATGAATGGAATTGCAAAAGACTTTATCGCAGCACTTCCGGCGACCGTGGCGGTTGCACTTGTCGCTTCCATGGCCGTAGCGCTTCTGGTGACGCCTTATACCTGTTATTTATTCATCAAAAAAGGTTTAAAACATCAGATATCAGATCGTCCGGTGAAAAAAACGGTACTGGACCGCTTGCAGGATGGTTTCAATAAAATGGTCGAACTGTGTTTTCGCTGGCCGAAAGCAACCCTTACCTGTGCGGTGGTTTCCGTAATAATGGCGCTGGTTGTGGCAGGAAATGTGGATCAGGAATTTTTCCCGGTTTCGGAACGTAACCAGTTCAATATGGAAGTGTGGCTGCCCAACGGAGCGTCACTGCCTGTAACCGAAGATGCTGTCAAACGTATCGAAAAAATTCTAAAAGCAGACAAACGTGTGGTGGGCGTAGCCAGTTTTGTGGGTAGCAGTTCACCGCGATTCCATATCACGTACGCTCCTGAAACACCAAGGCGGAATTTTGCACAGATATTTATTACCACAGAAAGTGAAGAAGCGACGGACGAATTGGCAAAGGAATATCTGGCCAAATTTGACGGCTTTCTGCCGGACGGCGAGATTAAGGTGCGCCAGTTGAGCATGCAGGCAACTTCACCGATTGAAGTCCGGATTATTGGGGACAATCTCAACGATCAGAAACGGGTTGCAGCACAGGTAGAAGAGATTCTCAGAAACGAGAAAGGTGCCAACTTTATCCGGAAAGATTATGAAGACGACAACTTTGGTGTCACGCTGAAAATCAAAGAGGACGTTGCAAGCCGGCTGGGTGTTTCCAAACAAGCGATTACACAGACATTGGGTGCGCAATTGAAAGGATTTGCAGCGTCTACTTTGTGGGAAGGCGATAAGCCTGTTGATATATTTTTGAGGCTGGATGCGAGCAATCGCAAGGATTTTAATGATTTGTCAGACCTCTACATCAGCACACAATTCGGTGGTAAAGTACCTCTGAAAGAAGTAGCAGAACTCGTACCCGGATGGCACACAGGGAAAATCGCACATAAAAATGGCCTTAGAACGCTCACCGTTTCTTCCGAAGCGCAGTTGGGAATTCGTGCTTCAAAAGTTCAGGCCAATATTACGCCAAAAATAGCAGCACTTGATTTGCCCGAGGGTATAGAAATTCAGTATGGCGGTGAGTTAGAAAACAGTATGGAAAATGCGCCCGGAATGGGAACTTCGCTGGGCGTGAGTCTGGTGCTGATATTCCTGACCTTGCTGTTCCAATTCAAGAATTTCAAAAAGACGCTGATCATTCTTTCTACGTTTCCGCTGAGCTTACTCGGCGCATTTCTGGGATTGTATGTGACTGGTAATCCAATGGGTATGACGGCGTTTATGGGAATCATATCATTGATCGGAATCGTGGTTCGGAACGGAATTATTTTGGTTGATTATGCAGATGAACTTGTTCGGGATCATGGCTATACGATCAAGGCGGCAGCTTTGGGAGCTGCCAAACGCAGAATGCGCCCCATATTTCTGACCTCGTCTGCTGCTGCTGTTGGTGTCATTCCGATGATCGTCAGCAAATCTCCGATGTGGGGTCCGCTGAGTAGTGTTCTCGCATTCGGGCTGATGGTTTCCATGGTGCTCACCCTTTTCGTTGTGCCGGTGTTGTATTTCATGTTTGTGAAACCGGAACCGGTAGAGGAGGAGATTTTGGAAGAAACCAGCGACCATATCCAATACAGACCATCTCACGCTTAATCAGGAAAAAACTATGAAATTACATATCAGACAGGGTTTTGCCGCGGCAATGATACTCATGTCACAAGGTGTTTTTGCCCAAAATCTGCTGACGCTGGAAGATGCAAGGCAAATGGCTTTGCAGCAAAACAAAAAAATAAAACAGGCACAATATAATATTGAGGCTGCGAAAGCAGTGGAAGTTGGCGCGCATGCAACGAATAAGCCTGTGATTGATGGATCCGTTGCAGCTTTTCATGTAGGAAAACCATTGAATCTGGTTCTCCCGGGTGTTGGGGTAAGTCCTTCGTTGACAGTTACCCAGCCCATTTATGCGGGCGGAAAGATCAAACTCGGACAAGCAGCGGCGGCAAAAGGCGTGGAGATTTATGAGAGCCAGAAGCAGTTGACACAATCCGAAGTGCTTCTTAATGTCGATAAGGCTTACTGGCAGATCGTGAGCGTAAATGAAAAGATCAAGCTCGCAAACCGTTTTAAAAATCTACTGGAGTCACTGGACAAAGAACTTTCAAATGCCTTTAACGCAGGGATGATCTATAAAAATGATTTGCTCCGTGTTCAGGTTCAAAGGAACGAAACGGAATTGAACATTTCCAAAGCAACGGATGGACTTGTCATGGCAAAACTGAATCTGGCTCAGATTGTCGGACTGAAAAGCAGTGAAAATTTCATGGTCAGTGATTCGGTAAGTGGCATGTTCCAGGCCATGCTGGCCGATTCTCTGGGCCAGGCAGCTGACCATCGGATCGAATTACAAATTTTGAAAAAGGCCCTGGAAGCAGAGGAATTGCAAAAGAAAATGCTTCTGGCCGATTTTAAACCTACCGTTGCATTGCTGGCCGGCGGCTTTGCCGGCGTTGGTAAAAAGATGAATATTGAAACCGGCGGCAACACGATGGCCTCTTACTTCGGACTTTTGAGCGTGAACATTCCCATCTGGGACTGGGGCCTGAAAGCAAGCAAAGTAAAGGAACAATCATTCAAAATTGGCGCGCGACAGCTGGAACTGGAGGAAACCAAAGAACTTTTGTCGCTCGAAGTGCAACAGGCTTATCTTCAGTTAAATCAGGCAGCCAGGAAAATTGACCTTTCCGGTGCTTCGCTTGCCCAGGCGGAGGAAAATCTGAGACTGAGCAACGACCGTTTTAAGGCGGGAACAATAACTGGTCAGGATGTTCTGGAAGCGCAGACACTTTGGCAACAGGCGAACAGCAACATCATTGATGCAAAAATCGAGTACCGGATCAGTGAGGCAGTTTACCGCAAAGCTGTTGGAGAAAATATGTGAGAAATTTGAGTTTTCCCTCAGAGCCCAATTCGGGATCTGAGGGAAAACTGCGTTTTAGTTAAGATTAATATTTTAACAATTTTCGTTAAGTCGTTTATTTGGAACCCATTACCGCGAATGTTGCCGGTTTATTTGCATACTTTTTACAAGGCCCATCACCACATCATCGGTCAATTTTTCATCATTAATTGAACAATTGGAAGGAAAAATTAAATTAAACTTTAAAAATAATGTAAAAAATATTTCCAACTTGTATATACAAGTTGGAAATATTTTTTACATTTGAATTGTCCAAGCTTTTCATTTTTTCAAAATTGTCATGAGAACGAATGTACCTTGCCTCTTTACAATAGCCGTGTTGATTATCGTTAATTCTGATCCCAATATCTGGTTGCAAAATCTGGGATGACGTTACCTTCTTCCTGATTTAGCCTTTACTGCGTATAGGTTTTATCGTTACGAATCAGATAGAAAATGAGGGCTTTTTGCTTTTCTATTGATATACCCGTTGTCCTGTGACGAACACGAATTAAACAGGCGCTTGGAAACGATGTAAAGAGCAAAAATAACCATTTTACCAGTCCGAACAGGAATCCCCACGACCCTTACCTGATTATGAATAGAATTGAGAATCAGAATTTTTTCATGGAACTTGCAAAAAGAAAGTGCTTGGCAAACGCCCGGAGCAAATGGCTGCTCATTGTTTTAGTTTGTTCGTTTGTGGTCTCGTTTGCATACGCAGGGACGGTTAATCTTGATCAAAAAAAACAGCGTCCCATGTACGTGTACACATTGAAACAGGATGGTACAACGGATGCTTACGACGAATCTATGGTGGTAGCCAGTTTACAGGGAATCATCAACCGCACTGCGCCAATTGTATATGTAGAGTCAAAAACTTACAAAAGACCTGAATTTTGGCTTTCAGAATTGTCAAAAGAGGGCAAGTGGCTGAACGGCCGGGAAACGGTTATTTTGAATAATCTGGATGCATTGTTCAATCTGGGAAAAGCTGAAATTAAGGGCGCGGTAATCTGGGATCCTGCCGTTCCGGCGTCACTGAATGTAGCCAGCACGATTGCGGGAGTAGAGGATGGGATCGTACTTAGCCCGGAATATGCAAAAAAATATCTCTCCAAATGGCGGTTGAAAGTTATAAAAGACCTGAGAGGTAAGTTCACCGGCGAGGAAACAGGCAGTAAAAAAAATGATGCATATCGCTGGGCAATAAGGGAATATCTGAATAAAGGTCTATGCTCGCCACACCTTGTTTGTTTGTATGAAGATGCCTTTTCAACACGCAGCAAGGGAGATATCGGGTACGTGGTGACAAGGGATTGGGCGATAAAAAACAGATCATTTGTCTATGATCTTTCGCCTTGGAATGACGAGTGGCCGCAGGATGATCCGAAACAATCCCTTGGTACTGATCATGATACGTATCTGATTATGCTTAAAGGAATTCTCAAACAGACTGCCGGGAAACAAATGACAGAGGTCGCCGGCTTTTTTGCTTTTGATAAATACAGCAACATGCCAGGCCACAAAAGTAAGCATGACCCAGTACCAACTGAGTGGGAAACTGTACATTTGATTTCGCCTTTCAATTGTTACCAAAATACCGTAGCGAGCAGTTGTTTCAATCAGTCATTTCATAGTCAGGCACCGGTGGGGAAATTTTCGCAGCAGCGTCCGGCATTGACCAAAAGGTTCGATAAAAACAAAACCTATGTATGTATTCTGATGGCGGATTATGATTCGGCAACGCCGCTTTACGAATTTTTGCCAAATCATTGGAATGAAAACAAGCGTGGAACGATGCCATTTCTCTGGGGAATTAATCCAAATCTGGTTGAAACCTATCCTGACCTGATCGAATATTTTTATAAGTCGGCCTCGAAAAACGATTATTTTGGAGCCGATGCAAGCGCTGCCGGTTACATGAATCCCAACAGGATTGCCAAGGAATACATGCCGCTTTTTATCAACCACAACAAAAAGTTTTACAGCCAGCTGGATATGACGCTCTCGCCGATGGTACTCGATTGGGATGAACCTTCGGATCTGGTGAAAGATGCATTTACGAAGTTTTCGCCGGACGGGTTTTCAACCATTGTGATGGATATGCATGACAATGGCGGCAAAAATCCAGAATTCCACGTCTGGAAAGGAATGCCGGTGACACCGCTTTTAAACTCTGCCTGTAACTTCTCAAATCCGGAACAAACGGCAACAGAAATGTCAGGTTCCATTCCGCCGAAATCAAAGAATTCGAACCCATTTTATTTTTTCAGGATTGTCTGGACCGATCCGGGAAAAGTGATTGCAAGTATCGAAGCATTGAAAAAGAAACGAACCGATCTGGATATCGAAGTAGTTGATCCGTATAATTTTTACAAGATGATAAAGGATTATTATAAAAAATAAAATAGTCCTTCATTTAGTTTCGGCGTACGTAAACTGTACGGCACCAAAAAAGCTATGGTTAATTAACAATCAAAACTGCTATGAGATACAGTGTTTTAATTATTGTCATGTTTTCGGTATTTCAATCGGTTATCGCCGGGGATTTAGGAAGAGCATACGTGAATTTGGCGTGTTGTCTAAAAATGATCCGGCCACGAATACGAAGAACTTGCAAAAAGCAATTGACTGGGCAACACAATCCGGATCAGCTCTTTTTGTGGAACCGACAGACGAGCCATACCCGATTAACAGCGGAATTATTCTCAGAAAAAATGTGTCATTAATTGGCGTTCATGGACCCACGCCAAGAGGAACCAAAAATCCGTTGAAAAATGCCCCGGTGGGAAGCGTTTTCAAAATCCTGGATGAAGCAAAGGCATTTATAACTGTTGAGTCAGGTACACAGATCAAAGGAATACAATTCTGGTATGCGAATCAAAACCTGCAGGATCCGACGAAAGTCATCAAATATCCGGCGACCATTCAGGTTAGCAAAACGAACAGTACGCAAGGCGTTACACTCTCAAATCTGACTTTTTATGGTGAATACATTACCATGGATTTTAACGCGAGTCCTGGTTTGATCTGTGAGCTGATCTTATTTGAACACTGCTATGGATTTCCGCTAAGCGGTCAGTTTATCCGCATCGATTATTGTTACGATATTCCCAGAATTCTGCACTGCCACGTGAACCCGGCCATCATGCGTGAAACCGGTATTCACATTTCGAAAGCAAGTATTGACGCCGTAGTTGACCAAAAAACTTTTGCTTACAGCATCAACCACACCGACAATGCCCAGATGATGGATTTGTTTACCTTCGGAACCTGGGGTGGAATTTACCTGGGTGAGCATACTTACGGGCAATTGACAAACTTCAATCTCGACTGCGTCGCCGTGGGGATTCACAAGGTTGGCGGTGGTATTTTTAACCGCAATTGGATGATCGCCCAGGGGTCGATCATCGCAAATACGGGTCGTGTGCAGTCGGAAATCCATCCTTTTATTATAGAAGGACAGGGGCATACCGCAATCACCAATGTAGAGGCGTTTTCCGGTGACAATGGCGCACTCACCAATTTTGGCAAATCACAGGATTACATGCTGGTTCGCGGAAATTCGAAACTCACCATTTCACTCGTTGGATGCCGGATGCGTAATTACATTGCAGCGGAACCAATTAAGGTGGAAAATCCGGCTGCTGTGTTACAGGCTGTGGCATGTGTCGATAATAATGAGAATCTTTACAATGTCATTCTTGGCAGTAAATAGGCAATAGTTATTTGGTTGACTACGTAGTGGGACGGAATCCTGTCTACTTTTCAGAGTAAGTAAAATCAAAATGTCACCTTCCAGCACATGATTAATCAGAAATGAAAAAATTTCTATAAAAAGTGTAAAAAAATCATAACTTGTATATACAAGTTATGATTAATTAGTTTATATTTGTTATGTAAATATTGCTAAATTATTTTACTACTAAACCTAACCTTTTTTTTATGCTCAACACTACGCATCTTCTTTGCCGTTCATCTTGACGCGCTTTCACGCTGATCTCGGGCGTTTTTAATCCACTTTTTTTATTCCGGGAATAACACCGGGATGGTTTGTCGTGTGCGCTTGCTGAAAGGAAGCGCAAGAAGGCAATGGTATTCTTTGCGCCATTTTGCAGTCTTTTAAAAGTCGTTGGCTACGCCATTTTCCATTATTTTTTGAATCAGGAAGCGGGAGCGTAATTACTCCTCTGCTCCCGAACCGGCTGGCTCGTGTCATTTTTTCAGAGTTCAGGCTATCCCGGTATGGCGTTTTACTGGCTGCGTATATTAATATACGGTATTATTGTTTCACTGTTGTTGTAAAACTCTTTCTCCCTCCAAGAGAATGCGGTAGTATTCAAAAATTTAACAAAAATCACATCATGGCGGAAAAAAGAAAAGTTTCCAGTCGTTCCCAGCAAGCCTGGGAATGGTATAAATGGAGTATGCCGGTTATCGTATTTGTTCTGACATTAATTATTCTTCCCACCTCGCTGTTTGCGGCGAATCTCCCGATTAACAAAAGAGAAAAGGTTCAGCTTGCAATTCCGGTAAAAGGTTTTGTGAAAGACATCAAAGGAGAACCACTGCCGGGCGTGAGCATCGTTTTGAAAGGAAGCCAGACCGGTACGACAACGAATGCCGACGGCAGTTTTGAGATCAATGCAGGCGAGCCGGGAGCGGTGCTTATTTTTAGTTTTATCGGCTACACGACAAAAGAGATCGTTATAGGTTCTCAGAGTGTGCTGAATGTGGCTCTTGATGTTTCGGAAAGTGCTTTGGATGAGGTAGTTGTCGTGGGTTATGGAACTCAGAAAAAGGCGACCGTAACCGGTGCAATTTCGTCGGTTCAGACACGGGAAATCAAACAAAGCCCGGCGGCGAATCTGGCCGTGACGCTCGCCGGAAGGTTGCCCGGGCTGACTTCGGTGCAGACCAGCGGTGAACCTGGCCGGGATTTGACCCAGCTGTTTATTCGCGGACGCGGAACAGTAAACGCACAAAGCCCCATTATACTGGTCGACGGCGTGGAGCGCGATCTGACTTACATTGACCCGAATGAAGTGGAGTCTGTAACAATCCTGAAAGATGCATCGTCCACAGCTATTTTTGGAGTGCGTGGTGCCAATGGCGTCATTCTGGTGACGACAAAAAGAGGAACATCCGAAGTCCCGGAAATAAATCTGACGATGGAAGCCGGTGCGCAGGATTTTGTCAGGTTCATCAAACCTGTTAATTCGTATCAGTTTGCCTCACTCAGAAATCAGGCGTTGCGCAATGATGGTCTTCCCGAAACGTATTCTCCCGCAGCGCTCGAACATTTCCGTATTGGCGACGATCCGGTCAGGTATCCCGACACCAAATGGCGAGATTTGCTCATCAAAGATTATTCCATGCAACAACGCTATAACCTGAACGTTTCGGGCGCGGGAAAAGCAATGAAATATTTTGTAAATGCCGGTTATCTGAACCAGGGAGGCCAGTATAAGGTGGAAAAGAATTTGCCTTATGACCCCAGTTTCCGGCTGAACCGATACAATTTTCGCTCCAATATCGACTTGCAGCTTAATCCCCGGTTGAAAGCGTTTCTGAACGTCGGCGGATATCTGGAAAAACAGAATATGCCTATGAGTATTTTGAACCGGATCGGCGGAGATTTCAGTGGAAACCTGGCCAATATGTCACCGGCGCTGTATCTGATCGCATTGATGACCGACCTGCCCGCCATTATCCCGGGGCCGCTTACTCCTGACGGAGAGGTACTTACCGGGCCAAGTGTCGACTGGCCTGCCTATGGTCTGATGAATCGTTCGGGTTATGTTCAGCAAACGAGGAGCAACGTGATGGCAACTTATGGAATGGAGCAGAATCTGGATTTTATTACAAAAGGTTTGTCGGCAAAGGCGGTGATTTCATTTGATTCGCGCTCTGTAAACAATATGTTTGCAAGCAGAGAGTTCGCCAAATTTGTACAAGTAGTTGATCCTAATCTTAAAGGACAGGATGGTCTGGACAGCGTGTCTTACCGGCCTTACAATGCGCACCTGAACACGCCACTCAGCATATCCGGGGGGCATTCATTTTCTTCACTTTCCAATGTGCAGGGTTACCTGAATTATGCGCGCACCGCCGGGAAACATTCCGTAACCGGCCTTGCCTTATTTCAGCAGCAAAAAAATATAATTGACGCCCAGTTGCCTTTCAAACTGATGGGCCTTGCTGCGCGGGTTACTTATGGATTTGACGATAAATATTTCTTTGAATTTAACGCAGGATACAATGGTTCAGAGCAGTTTGCCAAAGGACGCCGGTTTGGCTTCTTTCCGGCGCTTTCCGGAGGATGGGTCATATCAAATGAAAAGTTTCTGGTCAACAGCAAAGCAGTTACGTTGCTGAAACTGAGAGGTTCGTATGGAACAGTTGGAAACGACCGAATCGGTGGACGCAGGTTCCTCTATCTGGATGATATTCAGATGGGTGGCGGGGGATATTCGGGTAGTTTGGGATACAGTCAGGTAATTAATACCAATTTGCTCAAAAACGAATACCTGCAATGGGAGGTTGCGCGGAAGTCAAACATTGGATTGGAAGTAGGCCTTTTTAATGCATTCAGCCTTGTTTTGGATGTATACAAAGAGCGTCGTGACAACATTCTCAGAAACCGCGGAACAGTGCCCGTTCTGAACGGTCTGCCTAACAATGTACTGCCTCCTGTGAATATAGGTGTGATTGAAAACAAAGGCTATGAGGCCGAGCTTATTTACCGTAAATCAATCAAAAAAGACTTTTCAATTTTATCAAAAGTGAACGTCAATTTTGCACGGAACCGTCAGATTTTCGCCGATGAACCGCTTTTATCAGAAACTTTCGCATACCGGTATCGCGAAACGGGTTATTCAATCGGGCAGTCATTTGGCTATGTGGTGGACCGCTATTTCAAAAATGAAGAGGATGTTAAAAATTCGCCTGTTCAGGAAGTCGGCGGGCACGAGTCAAGGCCAGGGGACTTCAAGTATAAAGATCTGAACAACGATGGGGTGATCAACGAGCGTGACATGGCGCCGGTCGGCTACTCCGGAATTCCGGAATACACATTCGGTGCTGCGTTCAATGTAATGTATAAAGGTTTCGATATCAGTGGATTGTTTCAGGGGGTGACGCATGTGAACCGGAGTTTCGGGGGGCGTGGGAACTATGCAAGTAACGGCGATGTGAAAAATTATATGGGCCGCCACCTGGACGCCTGGACTGAAGAGCGTGCCGCGGCAGGTGAAACGATCCGTTATCCCAGATTGACGACGCAGGTTTCTCCCAATGAAAACAGCAATTCTTTTTTTATTGTCGATGCAAGTTACATCCGCCTCAAAAACGTAGAGCTTGGTTACACACTCCCAACAGAACTGGTCAAAAAAATCGGTGCGAAACGTGTCAGAATTTATACCAACGGCCTGAACCTTGTCACCTGGGATCGGCTGCCGACAAAGGATTTTGACCCCGAAATATCAAGTTGGGAGGCCTATCCAATTACCAGGGTTTACAATTTGGGTTTAAACGTGACATTTTAATGTTTGAAACTATGAAAATCAAAAAAATATTCACCGGTTTTGCTGCGCTTATTTTCGCGGTTTCTGCTTGTAATACGCTGGATATTACACCAGATGGACGAATGGGTTTGAAGGAAGTATTTACGGATGAGATTAAAACAGAAGCTTATCTTAATACGGTTTATGGATCAATTCCTACATATTTTTACCGCTATCAGTTCTGGACATTTCTGGCCGGAATTACCGATGAAGGCCAGGATGTGATGGTGGGTGTGGAAAGCACAAACATGAGCGGACAATGGATCTCCGGCGCGCTCACCACGCAGTATAATCCGCTGGCGCAGGCGGGTCAGGGCAAAAACAATGACCATTATCCTGCATTTTGGACGGGCATACGGAACGCGAATGTCTTTCTGGAAAATATTGACGGAGCTCAGGTAAAGGTTGCGAGCAGAAAGAGCCGTTTCAAAGCAGAAGCGCAGCTTTTAAGAGCATTTTACTACCTGGAACTTGTTAAACAATATGGCCCTGTCCCTGTTGTGGACAAACCGTTTGACAATACTTTCGACTATAAAACACTGCTTCGTCCTTCCTTTCAGGAAAACGTCGATTTTATTGTAAAAGACTGCGACGAAGCGATAGCAAATCCCGATCTCCCGATGCGCATCGCGATCGGTTCCGAACGGGGACGGTTCACAAAAGCCATCGCATACGCCATCAAATCACAGGCGTTGCTTTACAGCGCAAGTCCGCTTTGGAACCCTTCAAATGACGCTGCAAAATGGCAGGCCGCGGCTCTGGCAAGCAAAACCGCGTTGGACATACTCACTACAAATGGCTACGCGCTTGCGCCGGATTATGGTGAATATTTTCTGAACACCTCAGATATCAACACGTCACCGATTGACAAAGAATCCATCTTTGAAATTCCCGAAGAAACGCGAAATGAATTCAGTGTGATCAACAGCATACCGAGCAAAGCCGGAATGGTGAAAGCAGGAGTTTGTCCGTCACAGGAGTTTGTCGACAGCTACGACATGCAAAAAACGGGCGAGCCGGCGATTACTGGCTATGCTGATGCCGATCATTTGCAGCCAATAATCAATAAAGCATCGGGCTACGACGAAGCCAATCCCTACGTCGGCCGGGATCCGCGTTTTTATGCAACAATCTGGTACAACGGTGCCAAGTACGACAACATTGGCGGGGCCGTGCACACCATGGAAACATTTGTTGGCGGAGCAGATCAGCTGATTAAAACGCCGACGATGACCAACACCCGCAGCGGTTATTATCTTCGCAAATTCATTGATCCCAAAATTCCGGTTTGGCAGGACAAGAACGCGCGCTGGAAAAAATTCCGTCTGGCGGAAATTTATCTTAATTACGCAGAAGCCGAAAATGAAGCAAACGGGCCAACTGCGGCTGCGTACAAGGCAATCAATACCATTCGGGCGCGTGTGGCCATGCCGGCGCTGCCGGCTGGTCTCACGAAAGATCAGCTTCGAGAACGAATCCGTCGTGAGCGCAGAGTGGAGCTCGCAATTGAGGAACACCGTTTCTGGGATGTACGTCGCTGGAAAATTCTGGATCAGACCGACAAACTTGTGACGGGTATGGAAATCACAAAGGGTGCGGGAAATGTTTTCACATACAAAAGATTTGTATCCGAACGCCGCAATGCCTGGCAGGACAAGTACCGCGTTTTTCCGATTCCGATTGGAGACGCCTCGAATATTCCTGATTTCAGTAAAAACCAAAATGCAGGATGGTAGCAGATTTTTGGCATAAATACGTCGTTTTTGGGTTGCTTTTGCTGGTTTGGAATGTTTCTTCCGGCCAGCAGAAAAAATCCAACCTTGATTTTGTAGACCCTTCGATAGGCGGGGTGGGGCATATTCTGGAACCCACCCGGCCAACAGTGCATTTGCCCAACAGCATGGTACGTGTGTATCCCATCCGAAAGGACGAAATGGACGATCAGATATTTGCTTTTCCGTTGACAAATGCGTCGCATCGTCTCGCTCCGTTGTTTTCACTGATGCCGGTTAGTGGTGAAGTTAATGAACAGGTTTGGGAGCAGCGTTTTTCATTCAGTCACGAAAAGAAAACGCCGTACTTTTATACAGTTGATCTGGATGAAAATGATTGTACGCTGGAGTTCTCCCCCGCAGCACGAAGTGGTCTGTTTAAAATCAGTTTTGGCGGAAATAAGCCGCACGCGCTGCGACTGGGAATGGATAACGCTAAGGGTGAGATTAATACTGACGGCAAAAGAATCATCTCCGGAGAAGAGCTTTTTTTTGGAATGAAAGCCTACTTCTATGCCGAGGTAAATCAGGATATCAGCACGGTGTCGTACCGGGCAGGAACAGAAAAACGATGGGCATTGGTGGATTTCGGGAGCAAGCCGCAAACAGTAGAGTTCAGGTATGGTATTTCCTTTGTCAGTATTGAGCAGGCGCGGGAAAATCTGCAAAAAGAAATTCCTGTTTTTGGTATTGAAACGGTAAAAAAAGAGGCGTTTCAGGCTTGGGATAAAGTGTTATCTCAGATCAGCGTACGTGGCGGAACGGATGCGCAGAAGCGGGTATTTTACACTTCACTGTACCGGTGTTACGAACGAATGATCGATATCAGCGAGTATGGCAAATATTACAGTGCTTACGACCACAAGATTCATAACACAAAAGAACCATTTTTTGTAGACAACTGGCTTTGGGATACTTACATCGCATTAGAACCCTTACATATGATTCTGAATCCGGCAACGGAGGCAAACAAAATCCGTTCCTACATAGAAATGTATAAACAGACCGGTTGGATGCCTTCGTTCGCGCTAATTTTTGGCGACTGGCCGGCGATGGTAGGTAATCACGCTGCAAACTGGATGGCAGACGCCTGGTTCAAGGGCATCCGTGATTTTGACGTAAAATTGGGTTATGAAGGCGTCAAGAAAAATTCGCTCAAAGGAACCATTATTCCTTGGCGGAACGGAGCCGCAACTTCACTGGATTCTTTTTACAATGAGAAAGGTTACATGCCGGGTTTGAGAGCGGATGAAACGGAGACGGAAACATCTGTTGACACAAACTGGGAGAAAAGACAGGCGGTATCGGTTACGCTTGAAGCGAGTTACAATGACTGGGCGATAGCACAGCTTGCCCAGCTCTCCGGCAATGAAGCTGACAAGGAAGTTTTTCTGAAACGTGCCGGAAATTACCGGAATGTGTACAGGGCCGACAAAGGTTTTATGTGGCCGAAAGATAGCAAAGGTATGTGGATCGAGCCATACAATCCGGGCGTGGCCGGGCGGGAGTTTTTTACCGAAAACAATGCGTACACTTACAATTGGCATGTCAAGCATGATCTGGACGGTTTGTTCGGATTGATGGGAGGGCGCAAAAAGGCGGAGGATAAACTCGATCAGCTATTCCGGGAAGACATTGGTTTGCCCAAATTCAGATTTTGGACTACGCTTCCGGATGCCTCCGGACTTACCGGACAATTTTCAATGGGAAATGAGCCAAGCCTGCATATTCCGTATCTCTACAATTATACCGGTTCGCCCTGGAAAACCCAGAAGCGAATCCGGATGCTGTTAAACACCTGGTTTCGGGACGATCTTTTTGGTATGCCAGGAGATGAAGATGGCGGCGGAATTACTTCATTCGTTGTATTTTCAATGATGGGATTTTTTCCATCTGTTCCGGGAATTCCGGTTTACACGATCGGTAGCCCTGTTTTTGAGCAAATAAACATCAGTCTGCCGGGAGGGAAAATGTTTAGTGTTGACGCAAAAAACAATTCTGAAACCAACAAATATATTCAGGATGCAAAGCTGAACGGGAAGCCTTTAACCCGTGCCTGGTTCACGCATGATGACCTGAAAAATGGTGGGAAACTGGATCTGACAATGGGACCGGAACCAAATCGGGAATGGGGGAGTAAAGAAGCCGATTTGCCGCCTTCTTCAATGGATTACAATCCTTTGAAATCAAATCGTTAACGGTTACTTTGACATCCGAAAAATATTCTTAAACCTGAATATAACCTCATGAAAGAAGACACAAAATCAGTATCCCGCCGGGAGTTTTTACTTACTTCCTCTGTGGCTCTGGCACCGCCGCTTTTGTTCGATATGTCTGTAATTGCATCGCCATCTGCGGACGGAAAGCTGAACCATGCATGCATTGGTGTTGGCGGTATGGGCGGTCATGATCTGCAGAATTTTGTCCAGCACCCAAAGGTGAATATTACAGCAATCTGTGATGTGGATGCGAATAGCCTCAAAAAAGCGTCGGAACTGGTGCCCAATGCCAGGACTTATTCCGACTGGCGGGAGCTCCTGGCCAAGGAAAAATACAACATTCAATCTGTCAACGTTTCCGTTCCCGATCATACGCATTTCTCGGCGGCATATACCGCAATTAAAGCTGGGAAACATGTTTATTGCCAGAAACCGATGTGCCATGATGTGGCCGAAGTGAGGCTGCTGACGCAGGCTGCGGTGAAAGCCGGCGTGATTACACAGTTGGGTACACAGGTTGCATCGACCTCCTGCGACCGTACGGCAGTGCAATTGATTAAAGATCGGGCGATTGGCAAAATCAAACATGTGTATTTATGTTCAAATCGTCCCGGTGCAATTGATACGTACCGTCTTGTCGGTCCGCGACCGGCTCAGGGAGAAAAAGTACCTGAAAACCTGAACTGGGATCTTTGGCTTGGAACCGCTCCGGAGCGCGGTTATACGCCCGGAATTTATAGTCCGGCCAAATGGCGCGCGTGGCAGGATTTTGGTACAGGCTGGTCCGGTGATATCGGATGCCATATTTTTGATGCAGTCTGGAAAGGTTTGGGTTTGAAAACACCAAAATCCGTAATTGCCGAAGTGCAGCAATCCTGGAAAGATTCTCCTGAACGCAGAAAAGATACCTGGCCGCAAGGTGACCATATTACCTGGAAGTTTCCCGGTAACGAATATACGGAGGGGAATGAGCTGACACTGGAATGGTTTGATGGGCTTTTTTATCCTCCGGAAGAAATCAGGGCGCTCTATTCGGTAAAAGATTATCCTGCGGAATCCGCATTGCTGGTCGGTACGGAAGGAGCATTGCTGATCCCGCACGGAGGCAAAGCGCCGGTGTTGCTGCCGGAAAGTAAGTTTGCAGGAAAGTCATTGCCCAAATTTGAAAGCAGAAATCACTATCACCATTTTGTAGATGCCTGCCTGGGGGGCGAAAAAACCGAATCGCATTTTGCCCAGTCCGGGCCGATGACGGAGGCAATTTTGCTGGGAACGGTGGCTTTGCGTACTCCTGATCAGTTGCTGGAATGGGACGGCGTGAAAATGAAATTCCCGAACAATCCTGCTGCAAACAAATATCTGAGCAGAGTTTACCGTAAGGGATGGCAAATTAAAGGTGCATTTTAAATAGCAGCAAAAGCCGGTTCGCAACTGTTGCCGGACCGGCTTTTAATTCCTGATGCTGTTAAAAATAATCCTGCAAATAATAAGCGTCCGTATTGCAGTACAGATTGGAGTAAATGTTGAGGTTGTTCACATTGGAATTCAACTTTCTTTTCATATGAAGCACAGGGCTGCCTTTTTTGATGTCAAGCAATTTCCCGATCGTTGCATCAGCTTCGATAGCCCAGATCTTTTGCTCTCCTCCGGTGACTTCTACATTGTAATTTTCGCTCAGCGTAGCAAAAAGAGAACGGTTCTCGAGATTCCTGTTGATAAATCGGGGCAAACCCAGATTGCTGATGTATGTTTCTTCAAAAAGAACTGGGAAATCGTTCACAAAACGGAGCCTGGAAAAGAAGATTCCCCCGGCCGTCTGTTCTGCCTGAGCGAGCTCGTAAAAAAAGCCGGAAGGCCAGCTGATTTTCTGCGGTTTGGAAATAATTTCGGTACGCAGATTGTTGTCCCCGACGCCCGTGGTAACCCCCTTGATTGACAAGATACCCAAGCCTTTTTTGGGTTCGGTAACAATGCTGCCTTTTCCATGCTGACGAACGATGTAACCAAGACTGATCAGACCGGCCAGCGCCTGACGCACTGTCGGACGGGTAGTGGAATAGGTTTTACATAGCTCATTTTCAGATGGTAACAGATCTCCTTTTTTGAATATACCGTTGTCGATCTGCATTTTCAGGTCTTCAAAAAGTCTTTTATGGAGCGGGGCCGTGTCCTCAGTACGCATGAATAATTGGAAGTTAAGTTGTAAAAATAGCTAATATTTTTTGACATACATGTTGGGATGAATCTTAAAAAATAATCTCAACTTGTATATACAAGTTGAGATTATTTTAAATACTTTTGAAATATGAAAACATACCGATTAAACAGGCTTTTTAACCAGTCGGGCAAATGCTTTGACGTGGCCATTGACCATGGTTTTTTTAATGAATATTCATTTCTCAAGGGAATTGAAAATATTGAAAGCGCAGTTCATATTCTGCTTGAAGCCAAACCGGATGCGATCCAGCTGACCACCGGACAAGCCCATTATTTACAATCCGTTGCGGGGAAACAGAAGCCCTCGCTGGTGCTGCGTACCGACGTCGCGAATGTATATGGGACTGCGCTTCCGAGGACCTTGTTCAGCAGAATGATTGAAGATCCTGTTGAGCAGGCTTTGCGGCTCGATGCAAGTTGTGTGGTGGTGAATCTTTTTAGAATACCCGACCAGCCTGAGGTAACGGATCAGTGTATCCTGAATATTCTGAAAATCAAGCCGGTAGCGGATCGTTACGGAATGCCCTTGATGATCGAACCATTGGTTTTCAGGGCGAATGCAGAAGCGGGAGGGTATCAGGTTGACGGTGATCCTGCCAAAATAATATCGCTGGTGAGGCAGGCCGCAGAGTTGGGTGCCGATATTATCAAAGCGGATCCGACCGACGATGTGAACGATTACCACCGCGTGGTGGAAACCGCCGGCTCGATTCCGGTGCTGGTCCGTGGTGGCGGCCGGGCAAGTGACGAGGAAATTCTCCATCGAACTTATGGCCTCATGCAGCAGGGCGCGAAGGGAATCGTTTATGGACGAAATGTAATACAGCATCCGAATCCGGCAGGTATGACCAAAGCATTGATGGCGATCGTTCACGAAGATGCGCACCCGGATGAGGTCATCGGGTGGTTGCAGGCTAAACAGTTGATCTGATGGAAAAGGTAAGAATTGGTATTATCGGCGGTGGATTGATGGGTAGGGAGGCGGCCAGTGCTTTTGGCAGATGGTTCGCGCTTAAAGACTTTCCCGTTCAGGTGGAATTGTTCGGCGTTTGTGATCTTAACGAGGAAATACTCCATTGGTACAGGCAGATCCCGACCGTCAGAATTTTAACTACAAATTATCGTGAATTGCTTGAAAATGAAGAAATTGATGTGCTTTACATTGCATTACCGCACCATTTACACAAGCAATATTATCTGGAAGCGCTCGCGGCTGGTAAAGATATTCTGGCTGAGAAACCTTTTGGCATCGACCTCGAAGCAGCCCGCGCTATCCGTGATGCCGCAGAATTGTCGGGCCGATTTGTACGTTGCAGCTCTGAAATGCCCTTTTTGCCTGGTCCGCAACGGGTCATCACGGAGGTTTGCTCGGGAAGATTGGGCAAAATAATCGAGATCAAGGCAGGATTTTTACATTCAAGCGATATGGATCCCAACAAGCCTATAAACTGGAAACGGCAAAATAAATTCTGTGGAGAGATCGGTGTAATGGGGGATCTGGGTATGCACGTGCTGCATATTCCATTGCGCCTGGGCTGGAAACCGGAGCTGGTTTTTGCACAGCTGCAAAAAATCATCGAACAACGACCCGACGGAAAAGGCGGCATAGCTGAGGCCGACACCTGGAATAATGCTACTCTGAACACGCAGGTTACGATTGAAGGCGAAAAAGTGCCGATGATTCTGGAAATGAAGAGGCTGTCACCAGGAGACACCAATACCTGGTACCTGGAAATTCTGGGAACGAATGGCGGAGTGAAATACAGCACCAAGGACACGAAGGCACTGTGGACGTTCAGAATGGAGAAGGAGCAATACTGGCAACGTACCGATCTTGGTTTCCAGGTCCCTTTCCCGGTGATCACAGGAGGCATTTTTGAACCGGGTTTTTCAGATTGTTTCATGCAAATGCTGGCTTCGTACATAGCCGAGCGTTCAGGAAATCTGGGAGGCAGACTGGGCTGCGTGACACCATCCGAAGCAGTAGCAAGTCATGAAATTTTTGCTGCGGCACTGGAGTCCTGCCGCACGGAATCTGTCGTCAAATTAAGAGAACCGGTTGCTTTAAATTTGTAACTGCCGGTGAGTCTGATTTGGGAGAAATACTACAATTGCATGAATTATTGAAAGATAAATAAGGAGTAAACGGTGACAAACAGTCTTTTAACAAAAAGTGCTCATGAGAAACGGGATTTTAGTTGGCGGAAACTGGATCATTGATCAGGTCAAGGTTATTGACAAATATCCTACTCAGGAGGCGCTGGCCAATATTCTGGCGGAATATACCAGCAACGGCGGGTCAGCATATAACATTCTGAAAGATTTGAGGCGATTGAACGTGCCTTTTCCTTTGGAAGGGATAGGTCTGGTGGGAGACGATAATTTAGGAAATCGTATTTTTGAAGAATGTAAGTCGCTCAATATCAAAAGTAAACAGCTTCGTAAAACCAAGCTGGCGCATACATCCTATACGGACGTGATGTCTGTAAAATGCAATGGCAGGAGAACGTTTTTTCACCATCGCGGAGCAAACGCACTGTTGACGGAGCGGGATTTTGAACTGGATTCATCGGCGTCAAAGATATTTCATCTGGGTTACATGCTTTTGCTGGATAAGCTGGATATTGTCGATAAAAACGGTACTACCGGCGCATCCAGAATTTTAAAAAAAGCAAAAGAATCAGGACATATTACCACAGCTGACCTCGTCAGTGAAGATTCAAACCGGTTTAGCAGCGTAGTTCCTCCGGCACTTCCATACATTGATTACCTGTTTGTTAACGAATTTGAGGCGCAAATGCTCACCGGAACCATAACGGCAAACGAGCAGGGAGATGTTTTACCGGATCGCTGTTATGAAGCAGCCCTGAAAATTCATGATATGGGCGTGGGCAAATGGGTTATTGTTCACTTTCCAAGTGGAATTGTTGCAGTTGACAGTGCCGGAAAAATGCTCTTTCAGCCCTGTATCAAGGTCCCGGTGGAAAAAATTGAAGGATCCGTAGGCGCCGGAGATGCCTTTGCGGCCGGCGTATTAATGGGCATTCATGAAAACTGGGATATGCAGACCAGCCTGCAACTGGGCGTTTGCGCGGCAGCAACAAGTCTTTTTGCAGCTACGAGTTCGGACGGTATTCAGGACTTTAAGCAATGCATTTCGATGATCCAGCAGTATGGCTACCAAACAGAAGCCGTGTCTGTTTAATCAATGAAAACAGATTTACTGCTCTTCGAAATTATCATAGTAGGTGAAATCCTCCGTTATTTTCCCCTTGTCAATGGAGAAAATGGTGCAGATCGGCAATTCGAATTTTGAACTGTCAGGAGCGGTGCCTGTTGAGATAAATTCGACGATCACGTGGCGTTCTCCGGAAGGATACATTCGCACTACCTGGTCCTTTAAATCGGGAAAAATCCTCGCCAAGTCAGTGTACTTCTTAACTGTCTGTTCCCTTGTTTGTTTTACAACCCGCAGGCCGAGCGACGGATCTTTAAAATCAGCATTTGGTGTGTACATGCCGGCCATTTTCTCCCATTCATGCTGGTTGAAGTACGCGAAATACTCTTTTACGAGCTGCTCATTTTCGTTTGCCTTTTGTTCGCGCATCTGTTCATTATTGCAGGCGAACAAACGGCCTGAGAGGATTAAAATTGTAATTATTTTTTTCGTTTTAAACTGACAATGGCTCTGGTCGTAAATTTAACCCGTCCAAGATAGCTTAAAACGTAGATTTTGAAAAATCTGGAAAATGTTGCCATTCATAAATCTTCCGACTAACATTTGATTTAATCAGAATAATAAATCAGTTTTTTAAATTGCATTTTGCATTATATCTTGCGTCAAAAAAGGGCATGGCGAAAATAAGAGCAGTTGAGGCAGATTTGTCTACGGAAGAAAAAATTAAGGAAGCAGCGAGGAAAGTTTTTACGCAAAAAGGGTATCACGGTACAAAAACAAGAGACATTGCGGAAGAGGCAGGTATCAATCTGGCTTTGCTGAACTACTATTTTCGTACGAAAGATAAGCTTTTTGAGCTGGTCGTGCGGGAGATTATCGAAGGATTTGTAGGGAATCTCAAAGGGATTTTTAACAATGAACAAACGAGCGTAATCGAAAAATTTCGACTTCTTTCTGACCACTACGCGCAAACACTGACTGTCAATCCGCACATTCCATTGTTTATTTTATCGGAGCTGCAGATAAATCCGGACGGTTTTATCAAAAATTATCAGGTCGACCGATTGCTCGCACAAACGTACTTTTTCAAGCAGCTCGTTGACGGGCACAAGTCAGGCAAAATAACAGTAGCGCCAATCGACTTATTGATCAATTTTATCAGCCTGACGATTTTTCCGTTCGCAGCAAAAGCCATGATCACGGCAGCAATGGGGTTAAGTGAGGCGGATTATCAGGAAAATATCAAACACAGGAAAAATATGATTCCGGCCTGGATCGAGAAAATGTTCATGAACTAAGGACCAATTGGCAAATATTCTGGCGGAATGTAACAGCAAATTACATTCCGCCTTTTTTATAGCCGGTTTTCAAGAATTTTAACTTCCAGACCTTGATTCTTCAAGAGATTCAAAGATATTGGTAGGCTGCGCCAAAAATCAACTTTGCAAATTTTCTGTCCAAAAGGCTCTCCCAGTTGTCTCAGTTTTGGTTTAATAATATTGATTTATAATTTTGATTAAATCAATATTATTGTTTTTCTTTGTGTCATCAATATTTTAAGATCCGGTGCAGCTGTGGCGTTATGCAATGAAAGACTACAAAATTTGCCCCGGATTTAATCAAAAAAATAAATCAAAATATTAGAATATGAACTGGGTAATGCGTTTTATTTATTCGGGAATCGCGCTCGTTTCATTCTGGCCATGTTTTGGGCAGGGGGGAACCGTTAGGCTGGAACAATGCCAGGAACTTGCCCGACAGAATTTCCCGCTGATCAGGCAGTTTGATCTTATTTCCAGGACCGCCGCATATTCGCTCGAAAACGCCTCGAAAGGATATTATCCTCAGGTTAACTTCCTGGGCCAGGCAAGCTATCAGTCGGCAGTGACGCGGCTCCCGATTTCGATCCCGGGCATTGACGTTCCCACTGTAAGTAAAGATCAATACAAACTTTATGCAGAACTGAACCAGGTACTTTATGATGCCGGTGCAGTGAGGGTGCAGAAGAGACTTACGGCGGCCAGTGCAGCTGTTGATAAGGAATCGTTGGAAGTTGAGCTCTATAAACTAAAAGACCGAGTGAATCAGCTTTATTTTAGCGTACTCATCATTGACCGGCAATTACAACAAAACCGAAATGTACAAAGCGATCTGGAACTGGGTGTGGCCAAAATCAACGCGCTGATTCAGAATGGGACCGCTTTCAAAAGTAATGCCGATGCAATCAAAGCCGAACTCCTTCGAAGTAAACAGCAGGCAATTGAGCTGGCATCGGCAAAAAACGCTTACCTGGAAATGCTCGTTCAGTTTACGAAAGTCAATATGGATTTGTCAACAACGTTTGTTATTCCGTTGGAACCCCTGATGTTTGAGGAAATAAAACGGCCGGAACTCCAACTTTTTGATCGTCAAAACCAACTTTTGTCCGCACATTCCGACCAGCTCGGCGTCCGTAATCTGCCGAAATTAAATCTGTTTTTTCAGGGTGGTTACGGCCGGCCGGCACTCAATATGCTTAGCAATGAATTTGCTCCCTATTACCTGGGCGGCATTCGCCTGTCGTGGTCGCTGAGCTCGCTTTATACATACAAAAAGGAACTTGCCTTGTTGGGTGTCCGCCGCGAGCAGATCAATCTGCAACGGGAGACTTTTTTATTCAATACAAGTCTCGTTATGAAGCAACAACAGGCGGAAATACAAAAATATAAAGCTGTCCTTTTGACCGACCAGGAAATTATTGGTTTGCGTACAAATGTCAAAAAAGCGTCATCGGCGCAGCTGGAAAATGGGGTCATTACCGCTAATGATTATTTGCACGAAGTCAATGCCGAAGATCAGGCAAGGCAAAATATGATCCTCCACGAAATGCAACTGTTAATGGCATTGTACAGCCAGCAAATAACCACAGGAAATTAATCCCAATCAGATAAAAATGAAAAAGTGTTTAATCATCGTTTTTACAATTTTTTTGATAGATGCCTGCAAGGAAAAGGAACTCAGTTATGACGCTTCGGGTACTTTTGAGGCCGTGGAAACGATTGTGTCCGCAGAGGCAAATGGTGTCATCAAATCCCTCGGCATTGAAGAAGGGCAGGTACTGAAAACGGGGCAGGATCTGGGTTACGTCGATAGCCTGCAGTTATTTTTGAAAAAGAGGCAATTAGAGGCGCAGATCAAAGCAACCGGAAGCCGCCTTCCCGACATAAAAACTCAAACCAGTTACTACAAACAGCAGCAGTCCGTTACGCAAACCCGGCTTAACTATTTACAGCACGAAAGAGAACGCATCAAAAATCTGATCAAAGCGGACGCTGCAACGACCAAACAACTGGATGACATTAATAACCAGATCGACGAAACGCAAAAGCAGATTTTGGTAATAGAAAAGCAAAGTGCTGCACAGGTTTCCTTGTTGAATACGCAGAATTCCGGGCTGCGAAGTGACATTCAACCGCTGGTAATTCAGATTGAACAAATCAACGATCAGCTCCAAAAGTGCCGGATCGTTAATCCGGTTAACGGTACCGTGTTGACCAAATATGCGGAAAATAACGAAATGACGATGGTCGGTAAGCCACTATATAAAATTGCTGACCTGAGCTCAATTGTTTTACGCGCCTATGTCAGCGGAGATCAGTTTGCGCAGGTCAAGTCGGGACAGATGGTAACCGTTATGGTGGATGACGGGTCCGGAAAGTACCGGGAATATAGCGGTAAAATTGAGTGGATCAGCGACAAGGCCGAGTTTACGCCGAAGACGATCCAGACAAAAGATGAGCGGGCAAATTTGGTTTATGCAGTTAAAATTCGTGTTAAGAATGACGGTTATTTGAAAATTGGCATGTATGGTGAAGTAAAACTGGCAACAAATGGTAGCGGTAGAGCTCAATAATCTCTCGAAATTCTACGGAGAAAATAGTGAGGTGATCGCCGTGAATGATGTTTCGCTGACCGTAGAAGAAGGCGAGCTTTTCGGGCTCATCGGACCAGATGGAGCAGGTAAAACCAGTATTTTTCGTATGCTGACAACGCTTTTGCTGCCCGACAAAGGCGCTGCGACGGTGGGTGGTTTTGATATTGTGAAAGATTACAAAAAGATTCGCAACACGGTGGGCTACATGCCGGGCAAATTTTCACTTTACCAGGATTTGACGGTAGAGGAAAACCTGGATTTTTTCGCCACAGTTTTTGGCACAACCGTGGAAGAAAACTATGAACTGATCAGAGACATTTATGTGCAGATCGAGCCGTTCAAAACCCGGCGCGCGGGAAAGTTATCAGGCGGTATGAAGCAGAAACTCGCACTTTGCTGTGCATTGATTCACAAGCCCACTGTACTTTTTCTCGATGAGCCGACAACCGGCGTGGATCCGGTTTCGCGTAAAGAATTCTGGGAAATGCTTCGCAAATTAAAAGAGCAGCGAATCACGATGATCGTGTCAACCCCTTACATGGATGAGGCCACACTTTGCGACCGTATCGCGTTGATTCAGGAAGGTCGAATTCTTTCTATTGATACGCCGGATCATATCCGGGATGCGTTTCCGGACGCACTTTTTGGCATCAAGGCCAATGACCGGATGTACCAGCTCCTGCAGACCTTGCATGGCTATGAAAAGGTGATGAATTGTTACGCTTTTGGTGAATATGCGCATGTCGTCCTACGGCAAAAAACCGATGCAGCCGGCTTACAGGATTATCTGCGGGAGCAGGGAATACAGGATGCAATTGTTGAACAACTGCGACCCACCATTGAGGATTGTTTTATCAAATTTTTAACAACCTCCGATGGAACAGACAGTTATTAAAACCGACAAGCTTACCAAGCGCTTCGGTGCTTTTGTGGCCACGAACGAAATTACGATGGAGGTTTATAAAGGAGAAATATTTGGCTTCCTGGGTGCCAACGGTGCCGGGAAAACTACTGCCATGCGCATGTTGTGTGGACTCTCCAATCCCAGTTCGGGACAAGCGACAATCGCTGGTTTTGATGTGTATAGGGAAACCGAAAAGATCAAGCAGAATATTGGCTACATGAGTCAAAAGTTTTCATTATATGAGGATCTGACGGTGTTGGAAAATATTCGATTTTTTGGCGGTATTTATGGCCTTACCAATCAACAGCTTAAACACAAAAGTGCGGAACTGATCGGAAACCTCGGTCTGGAGCTGGAGGCGGGCAAACTTGTTGCGTCATTGCCGCTGGGATGGAAACAAAAGTTATCATTTTCAGTGGCGTTGCTGCATGAACCTAAAATTATTTTTCTGGACGAACCAACAGGAGGCGTCGACCCGGTTACCCGTCGGCAATTCTGGGATTTGATCTATCAGGCTGCCGAACGGGGTGTTACCGTTTTTATCACCACACACTACATGGACGAGGCAGAATACTGCAATCGAATTTCAATAATGGTGGACGGAAAAATTGAAGCGCTTGATACGCCATCGAACCTGAAAACGCAGTTTGGCGCCGGCTCCATGGATGAAGTTTTTTATCAACTTGCCCGGGGGGCCAAACGCGCCGAATGACTATGAAACGATTCATGACTTTTGTGAAAAAGGAGTTTTATCATGTACTGCGTGACAGGACGACGCTGCTCATCCTTTTCGGGATGCCCGTTGTACAAATGCTGATTTTTGGTTTCGCGCTCACCAACGAGGTTAAAAACTCGAAAGTTGTGCTGTTTGATCAGGCTCAGGATGAGGCTTCACTCCAGCTGATTGGCAAAATTGAGGCAAGTCAATATTTTCAGATCGAGCGATCAGTCATGAGTTTAAAGGAGATTGAGGCTTCTTTCAAGGCTGGAAAAATAAAAGTGGCAGTCGTGATCCCCGCCGGTTTTAATGCCACGCTTTTGCATCAGAATAAAGCGCAGTTGCAGGTAGTTGCGGATGCTTCGGATCCTAATTATGCGACGACAATGGTCAATTATTTGTCGGCAATTGTGCTGGACTACCAACAACAGCTGAACGGGAATTTGCAGATTCCATACCAGATTGTGGCAGAAACGAAAATGATCTACAATCCGCAGATGAAAAGCGTACACAATTTTGTGCCAGGTGTGATGGCTTTGATCCTGATGCTGGTTTGCGTGATGATGACGGCGGTGTCAATTGTTAGGGAGAAGGAAAACGGTACGATGGAAGTCCTGCTGGTTTCACCATTTAATCCAATGGTAATCATCATTTCCAAAGCCATTCCCTACCTGTTTTTGTCGCTCCTCAATGTCACCACCATTCTGCTTCTGAGCGTATTTGTTCTCGATTTGCCCATCAGCGGCAGCGTGCTGTTACTTTATGCCGAGAGTACGCTCTTTATCATTACCTGTCTGACCCTCGGGATTTTTATTTCTGTAAAAACGGATTCGCAACAGGCGGCGATGCTGATTTCGCTGATGGGCATGCTTTTGCCGACAATCATGTTCAGTGGATTCATGTTTCCGATTGAAAATATGCCAAAACCTTTACAGATCATTTCGAATATCGTCCCGGCTAAATGGTATTTTCTGATTGTAAAATCGATTATGATTAAAGGGCTGGGACTGGGTGCTATCTGGAAGGAAACGCTGATACTTCTTGGAATGACGCTGATTCTCTTCGTGTTAAGTATCAGAAATTTTAAAATCAGGCTCGCATGAGAACGCTCCGATTTTTGCTGGAAAAAGAATTTCGTCAGATTTTCCGAAACAAAACGATTCTGAAAGTGCTGATCGGTTTACCGATTATTCAACTTGTGATATTACCGCTTGCGGCTAATTACGAGGTGCGAAATATTAATCTGGCCGTTGTGGACCATGATCACTCTACGGATTCAGGAAGGCTGATCGCGGAAATTGACGCGTCTCAATATTTCAATCTGGCAGGTTATAACCCTTCTTTTAAAGAGGCTATGAAGCTTATCGAATCGGATCGGGCTGATTTGATACTGGAAATCCCTGGGGGTTTTGAACGTAATCTGGTCAGGGAGAACCATCAGAAAGTTTTTGTGGCCGTCAATGCAATCAATGGTGTAAAAGCGAATTTTGGAGGTGCATATCTGGGCAATATCATCAGGAATTTCAATGAAAGGCTCCGAATAAAATTGTCGGTCCGGGCGGATATGATGCAGGTGAAACAGATCGAAATTGTTCCGTCAAACTGGTTCAATCCGCTGCTCGATTACCACAAGTTCATGGTCCCGGGGATATTGGCATTGCTGGTCACGATGATCGGTGGATTTTTTTCAGCAATGAACATTGTAAAAGAAAAGGAAACTGGTACGATGGAACAAATTAACGTGACGCCAATCAAAAAGTATCACTTCATTTTAGGGAAACTGATTCCATTCTGGGTTCTTGGCACGGCCATGTTCTCGATCGGCCTCGTTATCGCCTGGCTCGTTTATGGCATTATTCCGGTGGGAAGCCTGTTGCTGCTTTACAGTTTTATCGGAATATATTTGGTTGCAATTTTGGGTTTTGGTTTACTCGTTTCTACTTTTTGCCAAACACAACAACAAGCAATTTTTGTGATGTTCTTTTTCATCATGATTTTTATTTTGATGAGCGGTCTCTTCACGTCCATTGAAAGCATGCCAAACTGGGCATACGTTATATCCAGATTTAATCCGGTGAGTTATCTGATCGAAATTCTTCGGATGATTATGCTGAAAGGTAGTGGATGGCACGATGCATTGCCAAATCTGCTGATAATCATGCTTTTTGCATTAATACTGAATCTGCTGGCTGTTTTCAATTACAAAAAAACGAGCTGATGCACGTGATGAAACCAGGCGAACGTCTACAACTTATAGTTAGTAAAATGGCGGCTTTCCATCGACGGCAGAGATTGTCGCAGTTTAAGACGCTCTGAAATCAAGAAAGGTAGTTTGTCGTCAAATGCCGGGCAATATCCCGGAAACCTTCAAATGTACTCGGTTTTGAAAAGAAATGACTGGCTCCGTTGTGGTATGCCTGCTGTATGAGTTCGGTATTTGATGCGGTCGAAATCATGACAGCCGGCGTAGCAGAAAGGTCGGGATTTGATCGGATCATTTTCAGTATTTCCAATCCGTCAAGTCCCGGCATATTCATGTCGAGCAGAATCAGGTTCGGAAAAGTGTTTTTAGCGATAAGCTGTAATAAGTTAACCCCATTTTCAACTTCTATGATTGTCAGGGTTTGATCGATACCAAGAATGGCTTCTTTCAGAAGAAATCGGTCATCCTGATCATCATCAACCAGGTAAATCGTGCGTTTGTTATTCATGAAAAATAACGTGGTGACTGGGAATGTTAGTTCGCAAATTTAATGAAAATTGTCCGGTTATTTTGTCAGGATGGTCGTCCACATACATCGTAGATTTTTCTGACAGTTTTGTAGTAATTTTACTAGTTACCTGATTGATGACTATATTTGATCATAAATTTTGTAACATGACATATTCTGACGAGCAGCTGTCCCTCGATATTGAAAAAGTAAGGCAAATCCCGATTGTAACCAGAATGCTGGATGTGATTTGCGAGGCAACAGGGATGGGCTTTGCTGCGATTGCCAGGGTTACGCAGGATCGCTGGATTGTCTGCAGTGTCCGGGATGAAATTAATTTTGGTTTAAAACCGGGCGGGGAATTGAAGATAGAAACCACGATTTGTAACGAAATACGTGACCAGGGAAAGCCTGTCATCATTGATCATGTAGATGAAAGTGATCAGTTTCGCTATCATCATACCCCTTTGATGTACGGTTTTCAAAGTTATATTTCGTTTCCGATTATACTCAAAACTGGGGAGTTCTTTGGAACACTTTGCGCAATTGATCCGCGACCGGCATTGCTGAATAATTCGAAAACCATCGGTATGTTCGAAATGTTCTCTGAGCTTATTTCGTTTCATCTGCAAAACAGCGACTTGCTCGAACGAAGTCATTTTGCATTAAAAGATCTGAAAAGAGAGTTGGCAAATTCAGAGGATGAAAATCGTCAATTCCGGTATATCTCCAATCATAATTTGCAGGAGCCGCTCAGGAAAATCAGGATTTTCAGTGATATGCTTGTCAACACGACGGAAGAAAGTGACGTAATAAAATCGAAGGATCTGGCTCTGAAAATCAATCACAGCGTCCAGCGGTTTTCGATGATGATCAAGGATCTTTCAGATTTTTCAGAACTGGATCACCAGGAGAATGCATTCGAAGAAGTGGATCTTTCGAAAGTTGTTGCAGACGTCAGAAGTCAACTAAGCTCAATCTGCACTGAAAAACAAGCAGTTTTCTACGTCGATAATCTGATAACGATCAATGCAATTCCTGTGCAGATAGAAAGGCTTTTCTACAATGTAATCAACAATGCGCTAAGGTATTCGAAACCGGAGGTAAACCCGGTAATAAAAATTTCACAACGGGAACTCGCCCGCGAAGAGGTAGAATATCTTTTGCCGGGCAAGACGAAAAGTCGCTACGTTGAAATAAAGGTTGAGGATAACGGAAAAGGGATTGATGAACTGCAGCTCAAAAAAATCTTCGACATTTTTACGCACCTGCCATCGGTCAACCAGGCGGCTGGGAACGGTATAGGACTTGCCTACTGTCGCAAAATTATTCATAACCATCGCGGTAGTATAGAAGTGAAGTCAGAGGTGGACATGGGAACTGTTTTTTCAATTGTCCTGCCGGTTTAATCCTTGATTTACAGGCGCAATGTGCGTAAACCGGATCAATAGATTTTAGGAATTTAAATTTCTCAATCCGGTCGTTCCGGTTAATCCGATAATTCCATTGTGCTAATTTTTATTTATCAAGCCTGGTTTGTCGCGCATTTAGCGGGTTGTTTCTGCAAGTCGAAAATAAATAATGCGTGTAAAACGTGTCCTTTTATATAATTTGCCGTCAATAGACCGTCACGTAAAATCACAACATATGAAAAATTACCTTTTATCGCTTGCAGCAGGTTTCTGTTTAATCGTTTTTGCACCAAATACATTTGCTCAGGGACTGTCCGTAGAAAGTCTGCTTGATAAAGCGGTTTCACTTTCTGATAAAGGAGACAATGCCGCCACGGCAAAGGCTTTAACGGAAGGAACCACCGCATTGGAAAATGAAGCAAAAAGTTCGAACGGAGAATTGAAGGACAAAATTCTTGGAAAAGTGGGCAGTCTGAAAACGCTGATTCCGCTGGCGTCAACTGGCAAGCTCGGCTCAGGTGTTCTGGGAAAGGCAGTAAGTGCTATCAAAATGCTTCTTGGTGCAAACCGGATCAGCAGCCTGCTTGGAAAAGGGGAGTCAGGATTGTTGGGAAATGCAGCAAGCCTCACAAGTAACCTTGGATTAATCAAGGCAGGTTCGTCAATTCTTGGTTCGGACTCAGCAAGTAAGCTGAATGGACTGATCGGCGAAGCCAGCAAAACGGCGGGAGAAGTTGATAAAAAAGGGATGGCCGGAAAACTTGCCGCTGCGGCGTCGTCCAAGCAGTTGAGTGGGATCGTGAAAATGGTAAGCGGCGCATTTTAAGAAAACCTGCATTTCAAATGTCTATGTGCCGTCTCGCAATGAGGCGGCATTTTTTTGTCTCAAATTACACTGAAAGCCTGATTGTATCCTATTTTTTAGTTTAAAAAACGGAAACCAAAAACAGTATAACGGCGAAACCATATTCTTTTATTTTCGGTTTCGCGGACGTTAATTTCCTCTTTTTCAGGGCAGACAACCGAACAGTTTGTCGTTTAGTGAAAGAGTGGATTGCCTGAATGGATGTTTTTAGCTATTGATTGCGACCACGAAATTGACCATACTCACCTGTACGCTACAAATATCTGTTGGTTTTAACTTAAAACAGAAAGTTCCTAACCTAATTCTTACGATTTATGTACCTATTTCGCCTGCTTTTTGCGCTATGCTTCGTCGTGCTCCTGAACCCGAACGGCAGTGTATTTGCCCAAAAACAAAAGAAGACCACAGTCGCCGATACAGTCAGCAGATTCGATCGGGATTATGCGCTTGAAGCAACGATGCTTGGTTTTTTTGGCCCTGACGGAGCACGTAATCCTACGTTGAAAGCCAATGAAGGCGATCGTGTCAGAATTAAAATCACCAATGGTGAACTGATGACGCACGATATTTCTCTGGAAAAACTGGGCCTTAAAAGTAAAGTTATTATTGAAAAAGGATCAAGCACGAGCATCGTTTTCACTGCCAAAGAGAGCGACGTTTATTACTGTTCTGTACCGGGTCACCGGGCCGCGGGCATGATGGGTAATTTTGAAGTGGTTCAGGGGACAATCAGCGAAACGACGATTGCCGGCCAGTTGCCAGCCAGAAACGGGCAGCCATTGAATCTGAATTTCGAAACAGGGACATTAAAAGACTGGACCGCCACCGGCGACGCATTTTCCGGGCCGTTGATCAGCGCGGATCCTTCTCCGGTTCATGAGAAAGAGATGCATATTGGTTTTGAAGGAAAATACTTTTTAAGCAGTGGCGGCATCTCGAACGCCAAACTGACCGGAACACTTACGTCTGCACAGTTCAAAATTACGCAACCGTTTGCAGCATTCAGGGTTTCGGGAGGCGCTTTGCAGGACACGCGCGTGGAGTTGGTGCGGGCGAGCGACAACAAGATTATTTTCCATACGACGGGCCAGGGAAGGGCAACATTGCAGCCTGTTGTTGTTGATCTGCAACCGTGGCTGAACAGTGAAATTTTTATCAGGATTGTTGACAACGAAACCGGGATTTCGCAGATCCCTTACATTCCCAATGACAAATGGGCGCATATCAACTTTGATGATTTCCTGTTTTATCCAACCCGTCCGGATTTCCCCAATGAGCTGAAACCAGCAGATATCATCATTTTACCACCTTTGGATCCAGTACTTCACGCCGGCCTTTCCGGGATAGAAGCAGCAAAGGCGATGACGCTGCCGGCTGGGTTTAAAATTACTTTGGCCGCCTCAGAGCCGGACATCATTAGGCCGATCAGTTTCACGATCGATTCGCGCGGGAGGCTTTGGGTTGTCGAAGGTCATACCTATCCGGTTCCTGCACCAGAAGGAAAAGGAAGAGACAGGATTTTGATTTTTGAAGATACAAACGGAGACGGAACGCTCGACAGTCGCAAAATTTTCACGGAAGGATTAAATCTTGTAAGCGGGATTGAAGTGGGCATGGGGGGCGTCTGGTTGGGTGCTGCGCCGTATCTGTTGTTTATACCGATTGACGCCAAAAATGACAAGCCTGCCGGTCCGCCGCAAAAACTGCTGGATGGCTGGGGACTGGAAGATACGCATGAAGTGCTTAACAATTTACGCTGGGGACCCGACGGATGGCTTTATGGAACGCACGGTGTTTTTACCCATTCGAACGTAGGTAAGCCGGGCGCAACCGATGCCCAGCGCACTAAATTTAACGCCGGTGTCTGGCGATATCATCCTACAAAACACAAATTTGAGGTCTTTGCAGAAGGGTCCAGCAATCCCTGGGGAATTGATTTCAATGATTACGGCCATCCGTTTATCACCGTTTGTGTTATTCCGCACATGTATCACATCATACAGGGCGCTCGTTACGAACGTCAGGCGGGCAAACATTTTAATCTCTACACTTATGACGACATCAAAACCATAGCCGATCATGTCCATTGGGTGGGTGAACGCGGCCCTCATGCCGGCAATTTCAGGTCGGGTTCGAAAGGTGGCGGCCATGCACATGCCGGGGCGATGATCTATCTGGGCGGCGATTCCTGGCCAAAGCAGTATCGTAACGAAATATTCATGAACAATATCAACGGTGCCAAACTGAACATCGATCATTTGGAACGTTCGGGCTCCGGTTACAAGGCAACGCATCAGCCCGATTTTTTGTCCATGAATGATTCGTGGTCACAATGGCTCAATTTTAAATATGATCCGGGTGGGTCCGTCTATGCCATCGATTGGTACGATAAAAACCAATGTCACAGCCCTAACCCGGATGTACACAACAAAACCATGGGACGGATTTTTAAGATTTCCCACGAAAGTGATAAGTGGGTGAAAGTTGATCTTTCCAAAGCTTCGGATATGGAACTTATTAATTATCAGTTGAATAGAAACGAATGGTACGTAAGGCAGGCCAGGACGATTTTGCAGGAACGCGGCCCGAATAAAAAAGTGCACAAAGCACTCAAAGAAATCCTTGCAAAGAATCCTGACGTGACGCGGAAGCTAAGGGCATTGTGGGCGCTGCATGTTACGAAAGGGCTGACGGAAAAGGATCTGACTGACCTGTTGTCCAACGAAAGCGAGTACCTGCGCAGCTGGGCCTTGCAACTGTTGACAGAAGACAAAATCGTGTCTCCGGAAACGCTGAAAAAGTTTGTCGTGCTTGCTCAAAATGATAATTCGCCACTTGTTAGATTGTATCTTACTTCCGCTATGCTCAGGTTGGAACCTGCTCAGCGGTGGGATGTGATGGAGGCTTTGGTGCAAAAAACGGAGGATAAGGACGACCATAATCTGCCGCTGATGGTTTGGTATGCCGCCGAGCCGCTTGCTGCTATTGATGCGAAACGCGCCCTTCAGATCGCCGAGAAAGCGAAGTTTCCCAAGATTCTTCCTTACACGATTCAACGCGTAGCTGCGCTTGGAACGGAAGATTCTAAAAAGATTTTGAAGGAGCTGAACGATCGCCTCGGAAAATCAGGCTCGCACGAAAACCACGAAAGCCAGATGCTGATTGACAAGGTATTGGGGAAATGACGGGATGTAAATCAAGCGAATAAACCTCTTCGTTCATGTCTTGGTTAACGGCTTTGCAGGATTACCTCAAAATCGGGAATCGGGCCTAAAACAGTTTCCAGTCTTAATCTGACGGTAGTTTGAGCTGGTGCCGAGGATTTTACTGAAACTGGCAATGTTACGGATTTTCCTTTTCCAATCAGGATGGGAAATGTAGGCAGGCCAACAACAAATTGATCAGCGGAAAGTCCGATCAGTTCGATGGCGATCAGTTCGATTTCCTCTCCTATGTTGGTAATTTGCAGGGGCTGGGGTTTGTCAGGGTTGAGGTTTTCAATTTTAGTGTTGCCTGCTTTCAGATTTACCAGTTTATTTCGCGAAAAATTAACGGAGCGTAGTTCAATATTTTTGTAAAAAACTTCTGCTCCCTCGGATTGGAATTGAATTTTCCCGCGTGTCGTTTGCTGTTGTAACTGGGGCCGGTAAGTGTTGTACAGCCGGTTCACCACATGTCCGTTGACGATATAAACGGCATCCGCGCCACGGGTAATCAATTCACAGTTATTCCACTGTCCGTGGCTATTTTCAAAATCGCCGGACCGGTACACTCGGCCGCCTCCAATTGCATCGGCATTGCGCTGCAGGGGTGATGCATTATCGTATTGATCCAGCGTTTTTCCGCGAACCGTTGTTTTCTTCATTGCGAATTCGGCAGAGCCTGCTCCGACACCAAAAAAGTCTCCGATTTCACCCTCCTGAATCTGCATCTCGCTGCTTCTTAACCAGCAATCGTAAGCAAAATTCATGGGACCTGTCGCGTGATAAAGTAAGCCGGCGTCACGTTTAATCGTATCATTTGGTGCGGGATACCACTTTTTCTCACCCCACTTTACTTTGAACCGCAAATGATAGTTTTCAAATTCATCTTTTGTGCTGATCCCGCCCCAGATTTGCCCCGAAACATGGATTGCATCATCAGTGACTGTAAATACTTTGAGTGGGTCGTTGTTTAGTCCGAAAGGCTGCCCGGTCGTTCCTTCCGGTTGTCTCAGGTAAGTATCCCAATTCTTCAAGTCTTTTCCGTTGAACAGGGAAGACCAGGACGAACCGGGGGTGCGTTGTGCAACAGCCTGAACGGTCAGTCCAAAAAGCAATCCGGCTGATAAAAAGAGTTTGAAAGCGCTGTTCATGTTTAAATATTTTCTGGCCTAAGGTATATAATATTCAGACAAAGAAATTTTAATCAGAACTTAATTTCGACGGTTATGACCATTTTGATGCTGTGTTCAGGTTTTAGATTATAATTGGAACAGGGAGGCAGGACTGAGATGTGCATCTGATTTTCGGATTGTGTATCTTGGAGATTTATTGCCAAGTCATTTGATCATTCAGTTTTAGAGTAATTTTATGAAAAAGTTAGTCATTGTATTCCTTGTTTTTTTTGGGACAAAAGTATTTGCGCAGACCCCTGCCAGCCTTGGTTTTTCAAGTTTCAACCACCTAGCCTTGCAGGTGAAGGACATCCCGGCCAGTAAAGATTTTTATCAGAATGTGATCGGTCTGACTCCGGTTACCGTTCCAGACAGTTTGAAAGCAATCCGGGGATGGTTCAATACCGGTAACGGACAAATGATTCACTTGCTTGCGGGAAGAACGACGCCTGTTGTGAATGACAAGAACGGAAGTCATTTTGCCATTTTTGTCAATTCAATTGATGATGCCGGAAAATTTTTGACGGCGCGGAAAATTCCGTTTCACAGGCAGGTTCGTTTTGACGGCGCTGTGCAGATATATTTCGCCGATCCGGACGGCTATCTGATTGAAATGAATCAGAAAAAGTAGGTTTGCAATATTTCAAATACCCTTTCTTTATTGGAACATGAATGCGAATCCCGTTAATACACAGATTACCATTGTTCCCACGCTGACAGTCAAAAACGCCTCGGCCGCGATTGCGTTTTACCGTAATGCATTTGGTGCTGTTGTGTTGATGTCTAACGAGGATCCTGACGGCGGTGTTGTGGCAGAAATGGAGATGGGAGGTGCAAGGTTTGTGGTTGCCGACGAGTCTTCCGAGCACGGAAATTTAGGTCCGCAGACTTTGGGAGGCACGCCAGTAAGAATAGGACTGTTGGTTGCCGACCCTGATGCGTTTTTTCAACGTGTTCTGCAAGCCGGTGGCAAAGAAATTTATCCTGTGGCGGACCAGGACTATGGATACCGGCTTGGTCATCTGACCGATCCTTTTGGTCATCACTGGGAAATATTCAAACCGTTGTGAGTGAGATATATAAACGATCATTGGACGTGATCTGCCAGTTTTTTAAAAAATGAAAAGGATGCCTAGAAATCGAAAGAAATATGTGTTGGCCGCAGTCGTAATTTTATGTTTATGCATAAATTCTTCCAACGCCCAGCCAGTGGCTACACCAGTCTCGAACGGTTTTAAAAAGACGAAACTGACCGGCGATTTTATATCAGAAGGCGTTGCGGTAGCCGATCTGAATAAGGATGGGAAACCGGATATCGCGGCCGGTTATTACTGGTTCGAGGCGCCTGACTGGAAGCGTCATTCGTTTGCGCCATCACGTATTTTCGATCCTTTGAAGGAGTACAGCAATTCCTTCCTGAATATGGGAATGGACGTAAACCTGGACGGATGGGATGATATCGTGGTCGTTGATTTCCCGGGAAAACCTGGATTTTGGTTTGAAAATCCGCAGAACAAAAGTAAAGAATGGAAAAAACACATCATCGCGGATTCCGTAGGGATAGCAAATGAATCACCAAATTTTGTGGATTTTGATGGTGATGGCCGGCTTGAAATTCTTTGTGGGGACGTTGCGAAAAAACAAATTGTCTGGTTGCAGGCACCGACCAAACCCGGCAGCACTGAATGGAAACGTTTCGCTTTAAGCAAAGAAAACGCGCCCGGAACCGAACGGTTTTCTCATGGGATAGGATACGGCGATGTGAACAAAGATGGTATCAATGATGTCACCGTTGCGGAAGGATGGTTCGAGGGAACAAAGAATCAAAAATCAGGCGATTGGGTTTTTCACAATGGCAGTTTGGGCGAGCCTTGCTCGCACATGCAGATCATGGATGTGAACGGTGATGGGAAAAATGACGTAGTCAGCGCCTCAGCTCACGCAATGGGAATCTGGTGGCACGAACAATTGATAGACGCAGAGGGCAGGATTTTCTTTGCCACGCACCTGATCAGTAAAACGACTTCGCAAACGCACGCGTCGATCATGGCCGATCTGAACGGAGACGGGAAAAAAGATTTTATCACCGGAAAAAGGTTTTTGGCACACCATGGGCACGACCCGGGTGACAGCGATCCTGCTTTGTTGTTATGGATTGAGTTCAGTCCTGGAAAACTGCCTTATTTTAAGGAACATCTGATCGACAACGACTCCGGAGCAGGCCTCAACATTGTGGTGCAGGACATGAATGGCGACAAAACAAATGACATCGTCGTCGCGAATAAGAAAGGTGTTTTTTTATTGGAAAATGTGATGGGGAAGTGAAGTTTGTCCAAAAAACGTTGGAAAAATCAGTGACAGGTTAGTGCAATGCTCCACCTGCCACCGATTTGAGTTATCAGGATGTTTACTTAATTATGTCTGACAAGCATTGTATCAATCACAATATCCCTCTGAATACTATCTGCGTCAATTGGTGCAGGCTTAAACGGTATTTTTGTATAAATTGGATTGGTCAGATAATTGTACCACCACCAAAACTTCAGAGGATTTTTTTCGAAATTTCTGTACAAAACTGAGTCTTCCGGATGGACTGCCCGGTACTTTGCAAATCTATCCTGAATGTAGTCAAATGTATACCTATTAGCCCAAACCGAAAACCCTTTTGGGTTGTTACTACTGTAATGCATATAAGAGTGTTGCCAGGATTGACCGCCGATAGTTACATTGAAGAACCAGCTGAACCAATATAAATTTGAGAAAATCAGGAAGCCGATAATCCATATCCAGAGCCGTTTTCTTTTTATCCACCGCATTGTAGCTTCATTTAAGTTTAGTTGACAATTTGGATATTTTCGCTACTGGTTTAAATGCATCCATTACTCGTAAATCCAGGATCGGCTGCTCATTTCAGGTTCCTTCCCAATAATTCGGCCTTCGTTATCCATTTTTTTCTCTGCGCTTCCGTAGCTGTTTTAACTATGCCAAAAGTGGTAAGCCGTACAGGTTTTACCCCACAAAATTCCAGCACTGATTTTTTCAACTGGTTCACACTTGGTTGGCCAAAAAAAAGGCGGTAATACCAGGCCGGCTGATCCATGGTGCTGATAATATGTGCCGTTTTTCCAGTCAAAAGTTTATCCCACCAAACTGAATTTTCGCGATATCTGAACGCCATCCCGGGCAGAAAAAGCCGGTCGATAAAACCTTTCATCAAAGCGGGAAGCCCGCCCCACCAAACCGGATGAATCCAGACGAGGTGATCTGCCCACTGAATTTTCTGCCATGCGTCAACCAGGTCCGGTTCCAGTTCTGTACGTTGCTGGTATCCGTATTGCAGGTTGGGGTTGAATGCCAGTTTGCCGATCTGAAGATATTCAACCTGAGCCCCGCTTTCAGTTGCACCGGCTATGTAAGCTTCTGCTAACGCATGATTCAGGCTTGCCGGATTTGGATGCCCGTTGATAACCAATATTTTTTTCATCCGAAATAATTTAAAAATCTCTTGTTCGGAGGCAAAAGTAAGTTGTCAATTTGAGCTAAAACAGGACATTTGTCCTGTGCAATTCATGATCCAGTTCTCTACGAAGCCTGCTGAAATGCCGCGGCGTGATGTTGAGAAACGAAGCCAGGTATTGGGCGGGAATTAGTTTGGAATGCTGCGGCTGGCGTTGAAGTAATTGCTCGTATCTCTTTTTTGCCGCATACTTCTGGTACCCGAAAATCCGGTTTTCCAACTCAACGTATTGCATTTCAGTCAGAAATTTACCGAGTCGTAACCAATTGGTTTTCTGCTCAAAGAGGTGATCCAGATGTTTCTTTTTAACGACAATAAGCTCTGTTGGGCTAATAGCCTGGATGGATTCAACTGTGGGTTTTTGGGTGATGAGTGAAGAAAGCGCGGTCATGAGATTTTCGGCAAAACTGAGACAATATGTAATTTCCTCGCCTTCGTCGGTCAGATAAAATGAACGGAGAATCCCCGATTTGATATAAACCAGCTCATCGCAAATTTTGCCTTCACGGATTAGGAAATCGCCTTTTGCAAGCGTGCGCGTAGTCATGTTCCCATCCAGAAGATCCAGTTCTTCTTCTGTAAGGAAATTTAGTTTTTTTAGATATTCTTTCATTTATTTTAATCAAAAAACGCCAATTTGCTGAGCACCGGTTTGGCAAATATATGGTATTGTCAAAAAAACAGATGCCGGTTTAATCTTATTTTCCACTACCAGCCATTTTGCCTACCTGTTGCATTGCGCTTTGTGGTATCTTTGTGGCATGAATAAGTTAATTTCCTATCTGTTAGCTTTTTATACAATTGCCCTCGCCTGCATTCCATGCCAGGACGAGATTTCGTTGCCGTTACAGGATCATATCAGGACCGAAGTTTCAACCACGCATGATCATGACACGACGCCTGTCGCCGATTTGTGCTCACCATTCTGTATATGTGCATGTTGCGCTGCGATCACATTGCTCGGAGCGCCTTCCTGCCTGCCTGAAATTGCAGTCAAACCGCGCTATGAGCAAACCTATTTTACTTACAATTCTCCTTTCGGCAGCAACAGCCTGAACGCGATCTGGCAGCCGCCCAAAAATTTGGTGTAGCCTTTTCCGGTCCATTTATGCATGTTTTTGACGTGACTTTCAAAGTTGCGCAAAACGTGCTATTCGTACACAAAATTTTGGGTTTACATGTTAGATAAGATCATTCATTTTTCGATCCATAATAAACTGATTGTCGGCATTTTTACGCTTGCATTGGTCGTTTGGGGCGGGTATTCTCTGAGTACACTTCCCATTGACGCCGTGCCGGATATAACCAATAATCAGGTTCAGGTCATTACCACAAGTCCTTCACTTGCCGCTCAGGAGGTGGAAAGGCTCATTACTTTTCCGGTTGAGACCGCCATGGCCAATATTCCAAACACGGTGGAAATACGATCAATTTCCCGTTTTGGCCTTTCGATCGTTACCATTGTTTTTAAGGACAATGTGGACGTATACTGGGCGCGTCAGCAGGTTTCCGAGCGATTGAAATCCGCGGCAGAACAAATTCCAAAAGACGCCGGAATCCCCGATCTTGCACCATTGACAACAGGGCTCGGTGAAATATATCAATATGTACTGCATACTGAAAAAGGGTTTGAAGACAAGCTTGATGCCATGGAGTTGCGGAGCATTCAGGATTGGATTGTTCGCCGGCAGCTGCTTGGTACAGAAGGGGTTGCGGATGTAAGTAGTTTTGGGGGATTTGTAAAACAATACGAAATCGCCATTGATCAGCAGAAATTGAAAAGTTTCGGTATTTCGGTGGGAGATGTGTTTACGGCTCTTGAAAAAAACAACCAGAATAGCGGCGGCGCCTACATTGATAAAAAACCAAATGCCTATTTCATCAGGAGTGAAGGGTTGATCGGCAGTTTAGACGACATTGGCAAAATTACGGTACGGCAAACATCGGAGGGAATCCCCGTGCTGGTTCGTGACCTGGGTAAGGTACAGCTTGGACATGCGGTGCGATACGGCGCCATGACCCGGAACGACGAAGGCGAAGTAGTTGGCGGGCTCGTGCTTATGCTGAAAGGTGCAAATTCGTCGGAAGTGATCAAAAATGTGAAAGAGCGCGTTGAGCAGATCAGAAAATCATTGCCGAAAGGGGTTGTGATCGAACCATTTCTGGACCGTACTAAACTGGTCAATAACGCCATCAGCACAGTCTCCCGAAATCTGGTGGAAGGCGCCCTGATCGTCATTTTTGTGCTCGTGCTGTTGTTGGGAAACATTCGTGCGGGCCTCGTGGTGGCTTCCGTGATTCCGCTGGCCATGTTATTTGCCGTGTCCATGATGAAGCTTTTTGGTGTTTCGGGTAATCTGATGAGCCTTGGAGCCATCGATTTTGGCCTCATTGTAGACGGTGCCGTGATAATTGTAGAGGCAACCTTGCACCACATTGTTGGCAAAAAATACCAGCACAGACTTTCCCAGCGGGAAATGGATGCCGAAGTGTATGAATCAGCGTCCAAGATCCGTAATTCTGCGGCTTTTGGTGAGATCATCATTCTTATCGTTTACCTCCCGATTTTAGCGCTGGTTGGCGTCGAGGGCAAAATGTTCAGGCCGATGGCGCAAACTGTTGCTTTTGCAATTTTGGGTGCGTTCATTTTGTCGCTGACCTATGTGCCAATGATTTCCGCATTGTTTCTAAGCCGTCAGAATTCTCATAAACCGAATGTATCGGACAAAATCATTTCGTTTTTTCACCGGAAGTACGTTCCCGTTCTGGCTCTTGCGTTAAGACGTGGGCGTATAGTTCTATTTCTTGCTGCGGCAATGTTCGGAGTCAGTCTCTGGGTTTTTTTAGGAATGGGCGGCGAGTTCATCCCGCAACTCGATGAAGGCGATTTCGCTGTCGAAACCAGGGTTTTAACCGGCAGCTCGCTTTCAGAAACGGTGGATGCGGTACAAAAAGCCGCCGGTGTGTTGAGAAAGAATTTTCCGGATGAAGTTGTTGAGGTTGTCGGCAAAGTAGGGTCCTCCGAAATTCCCACCGACCCCATGCCGGTTGAAGCTGCTGATGTGATGATTATTCTTAAAGACAAATCGAAGTGGAAAAAGGCCGGTAACCGGGAGGAACTTGCCGACAAAATGGGCGCGGTTCTGGATGAATCGCTGGCTGGCGTGACATTCGGTTTTCAGCAGCCCATTCAAATGCGTTTCAATGAACTGATGACGGGCGTTAAACAGGATGTTGCGATCAAAATTTTTGGTGAAGATCTGGAAGTGCTGACCACCCAGGCCAAAAAGATCGGACAGATCGCGGGCACGGTTTCGGGTGCGCAGGATATTTATGTGGAAGAGGTCACCGGCCTGCCGCAAATCGTCGTGCAGTTCGACAGAGATGAGCTTTCAAGGTTTGGTTTGTCTGTCGAAGATGCTAACAGGACGCTAAGTGCTGCCTTTGCCGGCACTTCGGCGGGCTTGGTTTATGAAGGAGAAAAACGATACGATCTCGTCGTCCGTTTTGATCAGACTGATCGGAAAGAGCTCGAAGATGTACAAAATCTATTTGTTACAAATGCGCATGGTGAACAGGTCCCTTTAAAACAGGTTGCAAAAATTGAAATGCAGATCGGGGCAAATCAGGTGCAGCGCGAAGATGCAAAACGGCGGATCATCGTTGCGTTTAACGTCAGGGGCCGGGATGTGGAAAGTATTGTGGAGGAAGTTCAGGCTAAAATTGAAAAGCAGGTAAAACTGCCCGCAGGCTACTATGTTACATACGGCGGGCAGTTTCAAAATTTGCAGGACGCCAACAAGCGCCTGAGTATTGCTGTTCCAGTTGCTTTGTTGCTGATTTTTGTGCTGCTCTATTTTACCTTCAATTCTTTGAGACAAAGTTTGCTGATACTGACGGCAATACCGCTTTCGGCTATTGGCGGCGTATTTGCCTTGTTGGTCCGGGATATGCCGTTCAGTATTTCGGCAGGAATTGGTTTTATCGCACTGTTTGGCGTAGCGGTGCTGAATGGAATAGTGCTGATCGGAGAGTTTAATTACCTGCGAAAACAGGGGCTTACCGATCTTCGGGAGGTTATTTTCCGGGGAACAGAAACCAGGCTGCGACCTGTGCTGATGACCGCACTCGTTGCTTCACTGGGTTTTTTGCCAATGGCTTTGTCGGGAAGTGCAGGCGCAGAAGTACAGCGGCCGCTGGCCACGGTAGTCATTGGTGGTCTGGTTTCGGCAACCCTGCTGACGCTCTTTGTTCTCCCGGTTTTGTATTTGCAGATCGAAAAACGATTCAGAATCAAACCCGGAAAACCCGCAATTCTGGCTGTTATATTGTTGTTTTCGGGGGCGGTTCTGCCACGGAAGGCACCTGCGCAAAATTTGACGCCAGCCAGAAAAATCAGTTTACAACAGGCAATTGACGAAGCGGTACAGAAAAATCTTTCGGTTAAATCAGGGCTTTACCAGATTGATTACCATAAAGCGCTGCTGAAAACGGCTACGGATAATCCTAAAACCGAGGTGACGTGGATGGGCGGACAGTACAATTCGACCAGGTTTGACAACAATTTGACGGTTACCCAGAAATTACCGAATCCGGTGGTTTCTTCCCGCCGATCGGCGTTGCTGCGTGAGCAGATGGCAGGTTCTGAAAGTCGTTTGTTGGTTACCAGAGCCGAATTGGTGCGGGAAGTGAAGTCTGTTTATTATCGCTGGATGCTGCTGGACGGCCGGGAAAAATTGCTTACAGAAGAGTCGGGCAGGATGGCTGAATTTGTGCGCGCGGCAGAGCTGAGATTTAAAACGGGAGAAACGAATCAGCTTGAAGCTGGAATTGCAGAAAGCCAGCAAGGCGAAATCGAGACCAGAATCATTCAGAACGCTGCGGACAAAATGATCTTGCAGAATCAGTTGAAAACCTTGCTACAAAGTACGGATGAGCTGATTCCGGACGAAAGCAATCCGGGGAAAAGAAAGCTGGAAGTCGTACTTGCTGATACCGCGGATTTGGAACAAAATCCATATCTCAGGTATTTACAACAGCAGATCAATATTCAGCGAAAATCAACGGCGCTCGAGAAATCCAACCTTCTGCCTGATTTCAATATAGGTTATTTCAATCAGTCGCTCATCGGCACGCCGCGATCCAATGGCATCGATGTATACGGTGCGTCGAAACGGTTTCAGGGATTTCAGATCGGTGTTGGAATTCCGGTTTTTAACAAGGCCGTCAAAGCACGCGTCGAGGCTTCTGAAATTCAGGCACAACTTGCTGAAAATGAATATCAGTATGGTTTGGTGAATTTAAAAAGCCAGCTGGACCAGGCCATTCAACAATACCAGAAAGCAAGCAGAAGTCTGGAATTTTACGAGTCTAAAACACTTGGTCTGGCTGATATTATTCGCGGCAATGCAACCAAAGCGTACAAGGCAGGGGAAATAGGCTACATGGAGTTTTCGCAGGCCATTTCCCGTTCCATGGGCATTCAGGACACTTATCTGGAACTTGTAGACTCCCAAAATCAGGCAGTAATACAGATCGAATTCTTGGTAAATGAAAACCTGTCGAAATAATTCAAAATTCTGATAATCAATATTATATAGAAATGAAATTAAAACATATTGTATTCTTAATGCTGCTGGTCCTGACCGGCTGTGCTAAAAAGCAGGAGGTAGCGGAGGAAAAAGAGGTACATCACGAGGAAGAAAGTAATGCCGGAAATGTGGTAGAACTTACAGCAGCGCAATACCAGACTTACGATATTCAGTTTGGAAAACCCGTTTTGAGAAGTCTGAGCGACGTGGTGACTGCAAATGGAGTCATTGACATTCCGCCATCGAACCTGTTCAGCGTTTCCGCACCGATGGGTGGGTTTGTGCGTAATACGGAGTTGTTACAGGGTATGAAAGTAAAGAAAGGACAGGTACTGGCGGTGATTGAAAATCCTGATTTTATCCAGATCCAACAGGATTACCTGGAAACGGAAAGTGAGTTAGCTTATGCTGAAACTGAGTACAAAAGGCAGCAGGAACTCAGCACGGAGAATGTTGCTGCGCAAAAGGTGTTTCAACAAGCAACTTCTCGTCTGCGAACATTGAAAGCAAGACTGGCAGGTTTGCGAGAACGGCTGCGCACGGCAGGGATTAACATGAAAGAGCTCGAAAAAGGCGTCATCGTAAATCATGCCAATATCATATCACCGCTCACGGGCTCCGTTACCGCGGTTAACGTCAATCTGGGGAAATTTGTGAATCCGACAGACGTCATGTTCGAAATTGTGGATACGGATCACCTGCATGTGGAATTGTCTGTTTTTGAAAAAGATATCTCCAGGCTCAAACTGGGGCAGCTTGTGCGGTTTACCGTAAATAACAATCTGGGAAAAGAAGAACTGGCACGCGTTTACCTGATTAATCCAAAGATCAATGAAGATCGTACGGTCCGCGTTCATTGTCATCTTGTCAAAAATGACCCGACACTTTTACCGCAGAATTACGTCAAAGCGGTGATTGAAACGGGCACGAGGCAAGTTCCGTCTCTTCCGGTGTCTGCTGTTACAGAATTTGCGGGAAAGTCTTATGTTTTTGTAAATCAGGGAAAGGAAGGCGATGGAAATGCACTCAGATACGTATTTAAAATGACAGAAATTCAGAAGGGCGCGTCCGAAGGCGGGTTTGTCCATGTTATTTTCCCAGATAATGCAACCGAGGAACTCGATATTGTTACCAAAGGAGCTTATGCGCTGCTTTCCAAAATGAAAAATTCAGAAAGTGAAGAACACGCTCATTAAAATATGAATCAAATTATTCTGGGCAGTATTGCCCTAAGCCTCATTCATGCGCTGATCCCAAGTCACTGGCTGCCTTTCGTTACGATTGGTAACGCACAGGGCTGGGATCGGCCGAAGTTACTCAAAACGACTTTTTTTGCAGGATTTGCCCACACTTTAAGCACCACGATCTTCGGTATTCTGGTGAGTGTGGCTGGTTTTCAGTTATCGGAAAAACAGCATATTATTTCCGGGAAAATAGTGCCGTTGTTCCTCGTCATTTTAGGAATCTGGTTCATCATGCAGCATTATCGCAAACATGAGCACAGCCACATTGATGCCAATATGGTAAATGGCAAAACCTATTCAAGGCTCCTTTTCTCGCTAATTGTGATGATGTTTCTTTCGCCCTGTTTTGAGATCAGCGCCTACTTTCTCAGCGCGGGTGCAATGGGCTGGGAAGCCGTTCTGGTTATTGTGTTAATTTACAATCTATTGACAATTAGTGGAATGCTGATCATGGTGAGTCTCGGTCATCACGGCATCAGACGTATCAATGTGCATTGGCTTGAACACAACGAACAGCTCATCACCGGACTTACACTTTGGGCGCTGGCGATTTTTAACTTTTTTATTGAATTTTAGATTAATTCGGGCTGATTTGAAAACAGACAGATTGCTGGAAGATGATGATCATAAAATGGCGGTGTGAATTTTAGTTAAATAATATCTATTTTTAGACTTTCCTTTGACACCAACCTTTGAGTGAATAATTCTATACCATGCGGCCTAAGTTTCTGAGTATTAGTGACGATGTAATTGACAAGATAAAATCAGGCGAATTACAGCCGGGAGATAAAATCCCGTCTGAAAATGAGCTGATTAAGAATTACAATGTGAGCAATACGACTGCGAGAAAAAGCCTGCTTGAAATTGAAAACAGGGGGTGGGCCAAAAGGATAAAAGGCAAGGGGACTTTCGTTTTAAACCGAACTGTCGATCACCGGCTGATACGGACGCTGGGGTCAATTTATGCGACGCGCCGCGGTTTTCATGAAAGTTTGCTGGCAGAAGGTTTCAAGCCGCATAATCTGGTGCTGGAAAAAACGGTGCTGGACGACGGGATTTCAACCGAAATAGGAGGGAAGCATTTCATTCTGGATGGTCCGGTTCTGAAAATTCATCAGCTCAGGTATGCCGATGAGGAAATTATTAAGGATGAAGTGAAGTATATTTCCCTCAGACTTTGCCCGAAAATCAACCGGATGCCTACTGAGATTTCTTATTTTAAGGTATATGAAGACACCTACCATTTGAGGATCGAAGAGGTGAAACAAACGTTGAGCGTAGAGATCACGGAACCGGATTCGGAGACCAATAATTTTGAATTAACGAAATCCACGCCAATGTTTATTCTGGACAGTGCGGTGGTTTGTAAAGATGACAAAATCGTTGAAATCGAACGTTCGTATTATCGGGGCGACAAATATAAATTCGCAATCAGCGCGAATCCGGACTACGACGACGCTCAGTGAAAATAGGTCAAAAGCTCGTTTACGATGATCATGTGGCCCGTTTCATTGGGATGATTTACGGAAGCCATCACTTCTTTCAATTTTTTATCTGCCGCAATCTTTTGAAATTTTTTGTACGGATCTGCCAGTCCGGTATGATATTCGGCGGCAAGCTCTCTGATCTGCTGCGCATACGGATCAAGCGGATTTTTTGGATCCGAAATGTCAATCCGCTGGTCTGGTGAAGGTGTGACGAGAATCACCTTTATGTTTTTTGCCAGCGCTTTTTCAATCATTTGTTTCCAGGCTGTCCGTGTTTGTTCTAACGGAGAAAACCTGTCGTTCAGCGCATAATCTATAAATATTACATCCGGATTGTGAACAAGAACTTCATTTTCAAAGCGCTGTTCTCCCCGAAACGCATCTTCGCCGCCAATTGCCGTCACAATCACATTGATGACCGCATAAGGATATTGTTCTTTTAATTTTTTGAGTAACAGATTCGGATACGATTGCAGTGTATGCACCTCGTGATTTTCCCAATAGCCGGCCGGGACGGAATGTCCGTGAAATACGAGATTGATCCGCCGGCCTTTTGGCCATTCAGTGGCCAGTAAGCTTTTGATATCTGCCAGATACGCAGACGAATCGGCGATCTGCGCTTTTGTTTTAAAGAAAAGGCAGATCATTGCCAGCATGATGAAGCATTTCAGTTTATTCGTTGTCATTTTTTCAATTTTTATTTTCTGTTTTTAATTAGTCGGGAAACCGCTTTTACCACGATACAACCAGATTGCCGGTAATATTTTCAACGATAAAATGTTTTCCGAATCTGGAGTCGCCTTCCTTCAGGGCAATTCGCCCGGTTTTCCATGGGTAACCCGAATTTAGATATGCATTAATTTGACTTAAACCAATTTCGTCATTTGCGTAAATCCGTATTGTTGCGTTATTTAAACCGCTTACGCTAAAACGTTTATCAATTCCTTTTTCACCGGCATGCAGTTCTTTATAGGAAACGATTCCGTCGGGTTGTTCGACAAAAATCCGGCACTCCCGATTCCAGGCTGTGGGCAAAGTGTAAACAGAATTGCCTTTGTCAAGCTTTGTTTCCAGACCAAGAAGCAATGGCGCCCCCTGCGGGAATTTGAAACGATTGGTGATGGTGCTATTGGGATTGTAGCCGGAAAAAATGAAAGCATTGTTACTTCGTGAAATCGTAAGAACCGGATTTTTTACAGCAGGATCTTCTTTTTCAATTATACAATCCAGTCCGAATTCGGCAAGTGCGTAACGGAGCAGCAAAGGGCCGGTAAATAATTTGGAAGGATCGTCGGGATTGAGCAGTTTGCCGCCGTTGAATTTACTGGAATTTGTGCCGCGCACATACACAACTTTTCCGCCCTTCCACTCTGATAATTCCCTTACCCAGGCAACATCCCTCGATTCTGCGGACTGGGCCATTTTCGCCAGTATTTTTGTGTTTTTATCATTCGTGTTACCAACTTTGGTGGCAATTCCACCACCAGAAAAAAGTGCGCTGTGGTGGATTTTTTCAGGATATTTTACGGGCATGATGTCGCCTCCATAAGTATTAGTCACTTTAAAATCTCCTTCCAAAGGCGACGTGTTTTTTAAGTTTAATAATTCCAGAAATGCTTTTCCTGCATGATCTGCCGGTCCGTAAACCATGATTTTTCCGCCGTTTTTGACAAATTCAATCAGTGACTTTTCCATTGGCGAATCAGCGTCAGGCACAGTTGTGACCATAATTGATTCTTTGAAAAAAGCAGGTTTTTCTTTAACAACGCTTTGAAATGATCCTGTTGAAATGACCGTGTTAAGCGGAAATCCATTATTTATTGCCTGCCGGATGAGCCAGTCGCCGTAGTAGATTTCCGGCAGCCGATCTTTGAATTTGTATGCCCAGTCATGATATTCATCAAACGGATAAACCCAAACCAATGCGCCGGGAGCCGTTGGCGCATCGTAACGTGCTTTTAAAATGTGTGGCGTTACTTCATCAGGAACCTGCGTGGGCATGTTTCCATGGGCGTCGTCAATACTTAGAAAACTAAGGTGAGAGGGGATTTTTACTTCGCCTTTTTTATTGATACGGGAAACAGACATGGGTAGGTAAATGTCATGCGGCTCGCGGCCATAGCGGTCGAGCCAGGGGCTGTTGAGCCACCAGGGATCGTGGGTATAAAATCTGAAAAGGTAACGCTCGTCCGGTAGCTCTGCCATCCGCGACATGTAGCCAACCATCTCCAGTCCAAAATCCCCATCCAGCGCGGCCCATGGTGAATTGGGGGGAGGTAAAATGTTTTTATCCTTGTATATAGATTTCAAATCAACGCCATCCCGCGCCAGATCGGTGCCGGCGGACAAATTGGTGCCTCTCGTCTGAATCTGAATGGTTGGACATTCCGCTCTGAAATATCTCCAGAAACCTGCAATTTTATCCTTGGTCGCGGCCAGTTTTGCCTGATCAAAACCTTTTCCGTCAAAAATGGCGCCGGTTGACGACCAGCCTTCCACACCATATCCAAAGCCGTTGCTGAGCCATAAAAAATCAAATCCCATGTCTTGCAGGAAATGTTTGCTTTGTCTCCCCAAAAAAGTACCGAACGGGGTCTTGTCGGGAATCCCTTTTGGAAATCCGGCGTATGCTTCGCTATCTGCGTTCAGGACGGAATAGCAACTGACCATGGTGTTGTGGCCCATTGCACTTCCGCCCAGAATTTCTCTGTGTTTTTTGTATTTAAAATCAGACTTCGCAAATTCAGGCCCCGGGTCAAAAGTCTCACCAACAAGTATGGGTTTGCCGGTGACTTTCTGTCCTTCTTCTTTCAAAGTTTGTACTATAAATTTCAAATCTCCGTATGTGAAATTCGGCGGGTTTTCCAAGTAAAAATAGGCGCGCTCGTGGATTGACAATTCCTTTGGACCGGAATTTACCGCATGTTCGGTATTGGGATTTCCCATATATTTCGCCCATTCCAGGGGCTGTGAGGGAACGCCTTTGTAATCCAGAATTTCTGAACCGTCACCAGTCCAGAGCATCACTGACACCGTGTCGGCATGCCGCAGCAGCGAATGCCATTGAACAAACATTTCTTTCGCAACTTCTCGGATGTAGGTTTTGTCGTTTTTTTTGAACGGTTTTAGCGAAGCTTCAAGCGTAATGTTGTTGAAGTTTTTGCCTTTGAGCGTTCCCAGAGTGTTTTGTGCAAACAGTGCCGGGAAAATACCTGTCAAGAAAATTGCGATCAGTAGTTTTTTAATCTTCATGGGTTCAGGAATAGTAATAAATTAAGCAATGAAAATCAGCTTTTTGTGCTTATTTTAAAGTGGAATAAATGGCAACGCTCCGGGACGGAATTTTATCTGGCAAGCCATTGGCACTTGCCTGGAATTGCCTGTCAGAAGTTAACATGACATCCTTTTTTTGCATTGATATTTTGACCGGATCGTAAAGAATGCGGTTCAATTTCTTCCTAACCGGTTTGGCGAAATTAAGTCTGAATTTAGCTGAACTGTGCCCGGCGTTTACGACCATGACCGAGATGTCTTTTCCCGTCTGCGTGGCAGAAACAAACAGGCTATCCGCCTGGACCGTTTTCAGCGTTTTCGTGCCATTTCTGCCGCCCAGATATTTGCTCATCATACTGAAAGCGTACCAGGCCGGATACGGGTCACCTGCACTTTCGATGCTGTCCTGGGGTGACCGGGTCAGTCCCCAGCGATGGACGCCGTTGTAAAAACTATCCTTATTTGTCGTTTTTGAGCCCGGATATTTTTGGTCAAATAAAATCCAGATCAGAGATGTCTGCGCTCCCGAATTGATAAAAGCGGCCACACACTGTGCCAGGTAATTGCCATAATCCGGCTTGGAACGAACACTTTCATCGGGTTTGCTGGCACCATATTCGTCGATCCAGAATGGTTTCCCCGTAGATCGGATTTTTACTTCTCCAGCATCTGCAACTTTTTTCCAGCCGTGATATTCAAGCGGGGGATTTGTGCCGGATTGTTTACCGTTGTAAGAGTGCCAGCTGTAAATGTCGATGACGTCGTTCATACGCCCGGCGGCCCAGCCTACAAAAGCCGCCGTATCCGTGCTGCCACTATTTGGCCCAACCAGGCTTACTAAACTTCTCAGATTCGTTTTTTTCAACTCCTCATGAATACGGGTACAAACCTTATCATAATATTCCGCTTCCGTGTAACCATCTGGAATTATCCCGGAGCGGTAATTTAGCGGTTCGGTAAAAAGAATCAGGTACTTGATGTTGGTGTATCCACGGACTTTAACCAGTTGATAAAGTGATTCTTTTACCCATTCTGCATAGCGGGCAGGGTCTTTTTCAGGATCCGGCAAAGCTGTTCCGTTTGTATTGTGGTAAGTATCTTTTGTAAACCACCAGCCCGCCTGCAAGGCAACATCCACTTTCAACGCTTTCATTTTGTCCAGCCACAAATAGAATTCCTTCATCCTTTTCGATTCCCACTTGAAATCGTTGTACAGGCTGTTGCCGCAGGACCAGTCGGGGCGGTACCAGGTTCGTGCAATGTTTAGGCCCATATTTTTTACCCGATCGAATTCTTGTTTGCGATCCGCTTCGGTCATCACTTTTACGCCGGTTTCTTCCATAAAAGTAAAGCCGTGATACACCGCGTTTACGCCCAGAAAATTTTGGTTCAAAACGGAATCATTTTTAACGGTCAATTGCGTGTAATCGTCATTTCCCTTTTCAGAGCCAGCCCCAGCAATGAAGAAACCCAGCAGAATGACAAGCAGGGAAAACAAAGACTTTACTTTCATGAATTCGGTATTTTTTATTTAATAACCCGGGTTCTGTTCCAATTTGGTCGTATTGTTAATTTCCGCCTGCGGGATTGGGTACCGATACATTCTTTCATTAAAAGTTCTGGCAACAACCGTAAACCGCTCAAATTTTTTCGATGTTCCACTGCCGGTAATTTTCATGCCCGTAACCGCTTTTCCAAAGTCCGATTCACCCGTTTTCCATCTTCTTACGTCAAAAAAGCGGTGTTCTTCAAAGGCAAGTTCCACACGTCTTTCGTTCCGGATTCGCTGCCGCATCTGGTCCTTAGATAGCCCTTCCGGTAAATTGGGCATACTTGCCCGCTTGCGAATCTGATTGATTGCATCATAAACTGTCACGTCCGGACCGGACACTTCGTTCTGTGCTTCGGCATAATTCAACAGGGTTTCGGCATATCGGAACAAAACCCACGGACGGCGTACAGTTGCATTGGTCGACTGGTTCCAGCTGGCTGCATCACTCAGAAACTTACGCATGTAATAGCCGGTTTTTGTTGCCGTAATACTCTGGCCGAGGCCGTCTTTTCCGCCAACCACTGTGCTCACTTCTGTACCTTTGAAAACGGATCCGTCGAAAATGATTGACAACGCCAGTCTGGGATCGCGGTCTTTGTAAGGAGTTGCCGCGTCGTAACCCGATGCGGGGTCAGAGATTGGCAAACCATTCTTCATTTCAAAAGCATCCACAAGTTCCTGGGTTGGGTTTGTCAGTCCGGAAGCACCATTGTAGCTGATCGGCGCGTTGTTGATTTCAATGTCGTTTCTGGCGTTGGCTGCCGTAGCAAAAATAACCTCGCTGTTGTAGGCTGCGTTGCTGAAATTAAAAATGTTGGCGTAAGCCGGCAGAAGGCTGTGGGCTTTTGTATCGATCAGTTCTTTTGAAACCGCCGCTGCTTTCTGCCACAGGGTGAGATCATTTGTGGTGTTGTTGAGCGGACTTGCTGCGTAAAGCAAAGCTCTTGATTTCAACGCCAGAGCTGCGGCCTTCGTGGCCCGGCCACGGTCACCGGTTCCGTATTGTGCCGGTGACAATGGTAGTTTGATTGCTGCTGAATCGCAGTCTTTAATAATCTGTGCCAAAGTTTCCTGAAAGGAATTTCGTGGCAGATCCATGTTGTCCGTAGTGCTGAAAACATGGTCAGCAATCACGATCCCGCCATAACGTTTCCATAGTTCGAAGTGGAAAAAAGCGCGCAGGAAAAATGCCTCGCCTCTCAGTCGCGGCACATCCGAACGGGGAACAATATTGGCGCGGTTACTATTGGCCAGGAAAACATTTACCTGACGAAGCCCATTGTAATTGACGCTGTAACTGTCGTCCAGCGTTCGCAACGAACTCCATGTTCCATTGGTAAAAATATTGACGTCGGAATTGAGATTTGAATTAACCGCCTCGTCGGATCCAGCGGCAAGCATTGCCCCGCTGTAACGGTTGTAACCTTCCTGCAAAAAATTATAACCGCGGTTGAGCTGGCCGCGCGCCGCGCTGTTGAGATTCCAGTATTGCTCCTCTGTTACCGGGCCGTCGTAGTAGTCAAATTCCAGAAAACTGGATTCCTTGCAGGCGGCCGTTGCGAGCAGCAGAATTGGCAGAATGAGTTTAGCTAATCTTTTCATATGTTCGGTAATGAATGGTCAGGTCTAGAATTTGAGGTTGAGGCCGGCGGTGATTGTACGTACGTACGGGTAGGAATTATAGCCGGCAAATGGCATCTCCGGATCTGCATTGATTCCCACTTTGTTGAAATTGAGCAGGTTGAAGCCATTGACGTAAATCCGTAGACTTCTGATGTTGATCTTGTTGGTTAACAGCGATGGTATTGTATAACCCATTTCGACCGATTTCAACCGCAGGTAATTTCCCGACCGCAACCAAAAGTCGGAGTCGGCAATGTTGTTGCCACGGTCAGAAATTCCAAGGCGCGGATAAACAGCGGAGGTATTGGCAGATGTCCATGCTTCGGGGCTGAACTGGTTGATGTAGCCATTGTTGTTCGAGCCGGCCATAACGAGGGTACGCAACTGGATCGTGCGACCGCTTACTCCTTGTCCGAGCAATGAAAAATCGAAAGATTTATAACTGCCGCCAATTTTGAATCCATAATAGGAATTTGGTGTATCATTGTAATCCGTCATCACTCTGTCGTAATTGTCGATCACTTTGTCGCCGTTTACATCCTTGTATTTTATATCGCCGGGTTGCAGTTTTCCAGCAAAGCGTTGGGCAGGACTGTTGTCAATTTCTGTTTGCGACTGAAAAATACCTTCCGACAAGAGCATCAGTTTACCCATTCCTGCTACGCCTCCGATGTTATGGTTTGCCTGTTGCTGGTAGGCCGCCAGTCCGGCCGATTCCGTAATCCGTAGAATTTTATTTTTTGCATAAGTAAAATTGCCGCCCAGCATTAACGTGAAGTCGCCGAATTTTTGGGTAAAATCAATTGCTCCTTCAAAACCTTTCAAGCTTGTTTCACCATTGTTGATGCGGTAGGTAGCGAGTCCGAGAATGGACGGATAAGTCGGATTGGTCAGAATATTTCTCCGGTTTTCGTTAAAATAGTTGGCAGAGACGGTCAACCTGTTTTTGAGGAATTGCGCATCAAAACCAACATCCGTTTTGTAGGCACTTTCCCAGGTGATATCAGGATTCGGCAGCGTGTTTTCCGATGCACCCGGCTGGGCCGAATAGCTGGTTCCGAATGTGTAACTTCCATTGGCCGGGTTGAAAAGATAGGCGTAGGGGAATTTATTCGTTTCGCCGGTTGAACTGTTACCCGCTTTTCCGTACGAAGCACGGATTTTCAGGTAGTCAATCCCCCGTGCATTTTTAAGAAATGACTCTTCGGAAATGACCCAGCCAGCCGCAATTGCAGGGAAAAAGCCGAATTGTTTACCCGGCATATAATTGTCGGAACCGGTGTAGCTGGCGGCAATATCAGCATAATACCTGTTGTTGAAAGCGTAGGACGCCCTTCCCGAAACTCCCTGACGCTTGTCTTCCAGACGGGTTGGATTAAAGGTGACAGCCTGCTGGTAACGCGTATTGATGCTCAGATGGTGCTTTCCAAAGTCGCGGTCAAAATCAAAGCCTGCCCATAGTTCGTTTGTACGGATGTTGTCTGCAAATGTGGAGGCCAGATAACCCAATGGAGTCTGGGTTCCGAAACGTGTGAGCGTACCGTTTGATCCCCGTTCATAAACTTCGTACTCCTGGCTCCGGCCGCTGATGTACCGTCCTGAAATGTCGAATGTATAAAAAACGTTTGCACTAAGCCCTTTCAGCCAAAAATCCAGTTTGTGTGTCGCATTCAGTGTGCCCTGCAACACACGGGTCACTTCGCTGCGGTTTCCCTGGCCACGGAGTTGTGCAAGCGGATTGCTTCTGTACAAGTTACTTCCGCCGTATGAGCCGTCCTCATTCAGTAACGGATAGGCGTTGGGAGGGGTGTCAAAAACAGTGCTCAGGAAAGTCGCACTGGTACTACCCGGCTCGCGGCGGTCTTCGATGCGGCCACCCATGTCCAGTTGCACGGTTAGCAGAGGGGTCACCTGAATATCCAGATTTGTCCTGAGGTTGTATCTGCGATAACCAACATTGGTACTGAACAAAGGCGTACCTGCGTTGTTAAAAAGACCTCCCTGATTGAAATAACTCAGATTTGTAAAATATCTCACAGCCTTTGATCCGCCGGAAGCAGTCAGCACGTGACGTTGTATCAGGGCATTTTTTTTGAAAAAATCGTTGACAAAATTGTTGTTCGGGTATCTGTAAGGATCCGTTTTGCTTTTATACCCGTCCAAAGTTTCCTGTGAATAAAGTGGCCCGAAACCGTCATTCTGAAGTGCGCGGTTGTACATCGTTCCGAAGGTGTACGAGTCCAGCGGTTTTGCCAGGACAGTTGGTTGCTGGGTGCCAATTTGCGTATCGTAGGTAAACCGGGTTTTCTCGGCGCTGCCGCGTTTGGTTGTGATCAGCATCACTCCATTTGCACCGCGGTTTCCGTACCAGGCGAGTGAAGCGGCGTCTTTCAACACATTTATAGACTCAATCTCATTCAGATCCATATCGGAAAAGTCGCGAACGACGCCGTCCACCAGTACCAATGGCGTGTTTGTTCCTGCGAATGACGCACGGTTGCGGATCACGATCGTGGTCTCATCGCGCCCTGGCAAGGTGCCGGTTTGCCACACATTTAGTCCCGGTAATTGTCCGGCGAACAAATTGGTCAGTGAACTTGAAGGAATCTGCGGTAAATCCGCTGCACGCAGTGAAGATATTGCACCATTTACTTCTCTTTTTTTGACTACATTAAATGGAATAGAAACGTTATCGTTCATTCCGGCATAGGGCAGGCTTTTTGAAATTTGTATTTTCAGATTCCTGTTTTGTTCCGCTACCGTGTAATATTGGGTCAGATAGTCTTGCCGGGAAATGACGATCACATCACCTTTTACGGCGCGAACCGTAAAACGGCCATCCTGATCGGTGACTGTTTCTACATTTTTTTCCTGTACGCTTACATTCAGACCGGGAAGGGCAGTGCCCCTATTGTCAGTGACAATGCCTGTGACATTCGCTGGTGCAGCTTCCTGTGCAATAGTCAGGCTCGGAAATATGGGTATCAGGAACAGGATCCTGAGAATTAGTTTAGAGATTTTCATAGATATTGGGGTTTTGATCTTGATTACCAGCCGGGATTTTGCACCAGTTTTTTACTTTTCTGAACCTCATTTCTGGGAATGGGGTACAGGTGCATGTGGTCCTCGTAAACGCGTTGGAAGGATCCGGCAAGTTCCACTTTTGTATAGCTGAATGTGCCGTTGGCGTTTTTAACGACATTCATGCCGTACATTTTCTGCGCCACAAGTTCCTTGCCTTTTTTCCAGCGCATGATGTCGTACCAGCGGTTGTCTTCAAATGCGAGTTCAACGGCCCGTTCATTGTAAATTCTGTTTCGCAACTGGTCTTTTGTTAGTCCTGTCGGAAGCTCCGGCATACCTGCCCTTTTGCGCAGCTGGTTTATGGCATCGTAAACGGTCGCGTCTGGTCCGGACGCTTCGTTCTGCGCTTCCGCATAGTTGAGCAATATCTCCCCGTAGCGGAAAAAGATGAAGTTCAGAAACGCGGTTTGTAAACCAGGCGTCTTGTAAACTTCCGGCCACATCTTTTTGGAATAATACCGCGTTGCTGTGTAAGAGGAGCTCGTTGAACTGTAATCTGCGCCACCATCCCACATCTGCATTTTCCGGCCCTGCCAGGGAGCATCATTGTACAGAATGTTGGCATAAAAACGGGGGTCGCGGTTGACATACGGGTTGGCAGGATCATAACCCGATTTTGGATCTGTGATTGACAATCCGTTACTCATTTCGTACAAATCGACGTGATTCTGGGTAGGATTATAGGTTCCGAGCCTGCCGCCTGAACCAGGTGACACTACCGACAGAATGGCCCAGTCCCAGGTTCTCGGCCTTTTTATTTTGATCAGAATGTATTCGTCGGTGGTGCCATTTCCGGCAGGGGAGAGCAGCTCGTCGTATTTCGGATGCAGCGAATATTTGTTCATAGCCATCACCTCTTTTGCGGCGTCAGCTGCTGCTTTCCATTTGGTGGCATCATTTGTTGTATTGTGAAGCGGACTTGCCGCATAGAGCAATGTGCGGCTTTTCAGCGCTTTTGCTGCACCGATCGTCGGTCTCCCATAATTGGCGGCATCCTCGTCGGCGGGCAATAAGGTTACTGCCTGGGCGATGTCTGCCAGAATAAAACTGACACACTCTTCGTAGGTATTTCTGGGCAGATCGATGTCTTCCGAAGCAGTGTAAGCTTTGTCGATCAGCACCACGCCGCCAAATCTTTTGATGAGTTCAAAATACATGAATGCGCGCAGATAATACATTTCGCCTTTGATCGACTGTGGATTTTGGTCTGCTTTCCATTTAACCGCATCAATTTTCGAGAGCATTTTATTGACGATCCTGATCCCGGCATAACAGCGGTCATAAATTCCGGAAATGTCGTTCACGGCAAGTGCTGTGAAAGCGGAATGGTCGTGGTACAAGCCTTTCATCAGCGTGTAAAGCATTGGATTGGTCACGTCAATTCCCACAGCTTCATCTGATGCCTGCGCCACACCATTTCCCTCGTTGAAACGCAGATAGTCGTCGGGCAGGAAACTGTATGCATTGTCTGCAAACTGCGCGGCCATGAGGGGATCCGCGAAAACTTTTTCTTCGTTCAGCGCAACATCAGGGGCAACATTCAGAAATTTATCGTCGCAGGCGGCGCTTAAAAAAAGCAAACCGGCGAACATCATGCGGGTAAATTTTTTCATAATATTTCTCATCGGATTAGAAATCAATGTTAATTCCAAGGTTGTAGAGACGCGATGTTGGGTACACGTTGTAAGAAGCCTGTGGCGCACGTCGCTGAAAATTCTCGGGATCGCGGTAAAGAACTTTTGTCCATGTATAAAGATTTTGTCCCGAGACAAACACGCGTACACCTTTTACGCCGATCTTTTTTACGATCGAAGACGGGATCTGATAAGCGAGCTGCGCATTCCTGATTTTGAGATAACGAGCGTTGGTAAGCAGGAAATCGTTTGTCGCATAGCTCATGAAATTTCCTCCCACAGCTGGTTGCAGCGAGGGCCATGTTGCGGTTTGGGCGGTCGCCGGTGTCCAGCGTCCCAACATATTTTCATACATCTGATTACTGCTCAGATTTCGCTGATCAAACTGGATATCCGAGCTTACATGGCCGATCCCCTGTAACATGATCGAAAAGGAAATACCTTTAAAACTGATATTGGGTTCAAAACTGTATGAATACTCAGGCACGTTGGAGTAGCCGATCGGTGTGATGTCATCGGTGGAAATGACGCCGTCCTTATTGATATCCTTAAATTTCAGATCTCCGGGAATTGGCTTGCCAAGCAGATTTGGGATATATGAATTAATATCATCCTGCGACTGGTAAAAGCCCTCAGTCACATATCCCCGGTACTGCCCGATCTGATATCCTGCCGATTTCTGGTAGGCTGGCCGGCCAACCGGTTCGTCTAGGTTGATCACTTTGTTTCTGGCAAAACTAACCTGTGCGTTGAAACCATAACCCACATTGCCGACGCGTCGCTGATGGCGTAGTTCAATTTCGTAGCCATGGTTGTAAACTTCACCGTAATTTACACTTGGATAAGCCTCCCCGTAAGTCGTCAGTGCAGACTGCCGGTTTAGCAAAATGTTGGTCCTCGTTTCATCGAAAAGATCGAAATTGAGCGAAAACATGTCATTGAAAAAACTGCTTTCAAAACCAATGTTCCGTTTGGTGGAGGTCTCCCAGGTGATATCCGGATTTCCGATTCTGGAATGCGTGATCACGGGATAGGTATTGATCGACGTAGGCAGGCCAAACTGTGCCGCTGTGTTCGGTTTGACGGTCAGCCCGAGGTTGGCGCCACCGGTGTAAACGGTGGAACTGCGGCTGTACTCATCCAGATAAAGAAAGCGGTTTCCACCGATTTTGTCAAAACCAATTTTCCCATACGATCCTCTTATTTTAAGGAAACTGAGCCAGCCCGCGTTTTTCAGGAATTCTTCTTTGCTGACAGTCCAGCCTGCTGATACAGCAGGGAAAAAACCGTAACGCTTGCCCGAGGCAAAATTCTCCGAGCCGTTGTAGGCTCCGTTGAACTCGGCAAAATATTTATCCATAAAACTGTATGTCACCCGGCCGACAATTCCCTGAGATGCGTAGGCTGGTTGTGCGCCGATGACATTTCTTGCCTGTCGCTGAAACAGCGCCAGTGCGGTAACTGTATGGTTCCCGAAGCTGCGGTTGTAATTGAGGCTGCTTTGTAAATTGTAACTCATTGTGCCGTCGTAAGTGGCGGTTACTGGCCCCAAAGGCGTATCCGCATCGCTGAAAGAACTGTTGCCTTTGACGATCTCATCCGTTTGTTTATTGATGTAATAGGATGTGAAGGTTCCTGCCTGCCTCCGGTTGGCGATAAAATATGCGTCGTAGGCATATTGGGTACGGAACGAAAGACCTCTGACTAGTTTGTCCAGTTTATAGTCGAGCGCGAGTGTACTTTCTATCGAATTATTTTGCTGGATGTAATATCCGCTTCTGCTGATCCATCCCAGTGGATTGGTCAGGTTAACGCCCGCGTTTGGGTTTTCCATGAACCGGCCGTCTGGTAAAAATGGCTGATAGGCGTATGCAGGAATTCCGTTGATTCTGGAAAGTAAATACTCAATCTCGGCGTTTGCGTAAAATGCTGCACCGGCAGGCGCAAAACGATTTTCAAGCCGACCACCAAGTTTTACTGAAACGGTCAGGTCTTTGCTCAGATTCAAATCAAGATTCGATCGAAAGTTGTACCGGTCATATTTTGGTGTTGTAGAATAGCCATATGGGTTGTCAAACTTTTTTAGAATGCCGTCTTCAAAAAGATAACCCACGGAAACGAAGTATTTAGCTATTTTCGTTCCGCCCGAAACGTTCAGATTGTGTTGCGTTTGCGGGTAGTATTTGCGCATCACGTAGTCGAACCAGTTGAAATCGGGATATTTGTAAGGGTCCGAATGGTCTTTGAATTTTTGCAGTTCGGTATCGGTGAATGCAGGCGCTTTTCCAACATTTGCATTGGCTTCGTTGAGCAGGCTTGCGCTTGTAAATGCGTTGAGCGTTTTTGGTAAAGCAGTAGGCGTTTGTATGGCGACGTTTCCGGTGTAACTGATCCTCGGTTTCCCTTCCTTACCAACTTTGGTGGTGATCAGAATCACCCCGTTTCCTCCTTTTATACCAAAGAGCGCGGTAGCGGAGGCGTCTTTCAGTACCGAAATGTTCTCGATTTCGTTTGGATCAATGTCGCCAAAGGATTGTCTTTCGGCGCCGTCCACGATGATCAGCGGGTTGCTGTCGCCTGTTGTGGCACGTCCGCGGATGAAAATATCAGCCTGATTGTCGCCGGGTTTGCCGCTCCTTTGAACCACAAAAACCCCTGGCATCCTACCCGTAAGGCTGTTTGTAGCGTTGGCCGTCGGCGCTTTTATAATGTCGTCCGATTTAATCGAAGCAACAGAGCCTGTCAATGTAGATTTTTTTTGTGTACCGTAACCAACCACGACAACATCCTGGAGTTGCTGGAGATCGGGTTTGAGAAGCACGTCAATGGCGGATTGAACTCCTATGCTAACTTCCTGAGGACTATATCCGATAAAACTGATCACGATTGTGGCACCTTTCGATACGGACAATTTGAAGATTCCATTAACGTCTGTGGACGTACCATTTGTAGTTCCTTTCTCAGTTACGGTTGCGCCGATCAATGGTTGATTGTCGTTCTCAGCGAGAATTTTTCCGCTGATGGCTACTCTTGTTTGCGCTTGTAAATCAGTTAAGAGCAACAAAAGAAGCACCACGCACATGCACCATGGCGGTAACTTTTTGAATAAAATGTGTTTCATATTGGTTTGGTTTGATTTAGGTTTTGAAAGCTTTTGGCTAGCAGCTTTTAGCTACCAGCTGACTGGAACTGACTCGGAATTTCGTAACAAATTGAATTAGCGTGTACACAAATAAAACGTTAAACAGCACCAGAATGCTAATACATGAAAGCCGCAGGCATGCCTAATCCTGCCGGACAATCACAGCCTCCAGATTCAGGTAATCAGCTATTTTGGCGATTGTTTCGGCATGGTGACCGACACCCAGTGCAAAATGGTGGGTTGGGCCTTCCTTCATCCATCTTTGTAGAAACGTCCGCACATCCGGCTTGAAAAAGCCACGTGTGTTGGTGTTTCCGGTTGGCGGGATCGGTCCTTCAACAGACTGTCCCTCAGCAATAACAAACTTAAATTTTCCATCATAAGTAGAGTTGATGCTCAGCATCGTGATCGGGCCCTCTTTGATTTTGAATTCAACGCCTGCACCGAATCCCGGTTTGCCATGGTACTTGGTGAGGCTGCGTAATACCGGCTTTCCTTCTGCAATATCCACGTTGTGCGGGCCATCGTGGCCAACGAGCACAAAACCTTCCCGGAAGTCGACCGGATGGAATTCAGCGAAGCTACCGCCGATGCCTAAACGTTGCATGATCAGCATTGCAAAACAGGTTTTTAAGTCGGATTCCCCACACATCGGAAAGCCCGCTCCGGTTAGCAACGAATTACCGACAATGAGATTGGACATGACAGTACGTGTTTCACTGTTTTCGGGGCCTTCATAATAGTAAGCGAGCCCATCCAGTTTCTTTTCTTCGATGAATTTCTCCAATGCTACGGTTACCCTTGCCGCGGTTTCAAGGTCTGAGTCTCTCAATTTTTCCGAAATCGGATCAGATACCGGATCAGGCGTGTCAAAGAATTCGAGAATTCGTTCTTTGACAGGTTCGATTTCGTCCCGCGTTGATTTCTGATATTGTGTAACAATTTCATGTGCTTCACACTGAACGATGTGCGCGCCGAAATGCGCCGTCAGCATCGTCGAATCCGAGTGCATGTCAAGCATGGCTTCGATTGGATGCCCGATGTGCCCGATTCTTGCTGTTTTTAAATCATGTAAAACCGCGGCGATACGGCAATATTCTTCAATCTGTGCGTCGGCATAGGGATCGTCGCGGAGTGTTCCGATGATCATATCAGGTACCTTTTTACCCATTCTGGCGGCAACGCCTGCAAATTCGGGCAGAGAACAAATGTCGTCGTTGTAAAGCTGCATGTAAGTAGAAGCCCTGGAGTAATCCATTGCTTTGTCGGGCTGTAACGCAACAAGAACGATGGGCACGTGGATACTTCGGATCACAACGCCGAAAGTATTGGAGGTTGCGTACGTTACCATATCGCAAAAAATCAAGTCCAGATTGGCCGCATTTAGCTTTGGGACGAGTTCATACGCCTTTTGCACATCGTCGATTAATCCAAAGTCGACAATTTCTGCATCAGCCAGAGACGCAATTTTTTCAATAAAAACGGCCTGTTTATGCATCATATCTTCCAGCAGTCCGTCAAACTGACTCCAATACTTATAATAGCCCACCCCGAAAACGCCGATTCTCGGTGTTGTAGGTTTGCGTTTCGCTACAATGGGTTGGTTTAATGTCTGTTTGTCGTTTAGTAAGTAATCTTTCATTTGAAATATTTTATATTAATTATTCTTAACGCACTAAGTTTTGTTGAGTAAATTTTTTTGAATTTTATTGAGGTATTTTTATCAGGCCTGCCTGGTGAGCCGGGACGTCAGCAAACAACGGCCTTATCCTGGGAATCAGCAATATAAATGCTATAAATGCAATTGGATAAAGGATTCCCGATGCGATCCACATGGGTTTGTATGAATATTCCTGCACAACTTTTCCGATCAGCGGATTGAGCAGCAGACTTGAAACGGCGCCGGCGGTTCCGGACAGGCCAACCACTGTTGAAGTTGCTTTCTGTCCGAACATATCTGAAATGGATGTGATGTAATTTGTAATCCAGCAACCATGGGAAAACATATACACGCTCATAAAAACAACTGCCAGTGTTACAGAACCTACGAATTCAGTGAGTGGCACAAGAAGCGTGAGTAGTGCTGCAATTCCCATAACCGTTTTTCTTGCCTTATTCACGCTGAAACCGGATCTGACAAGTCTGTCGGAAATGAACCCTCCAAAAATATTGGAAACACCGAGAGCAAGAAACGGAACCCAAAACAGGTTGCCTATCTGTTCGTAAGAAACTCCCCGGATTTCACTGAGGTATTTCGGGATCCAGAACATCATGAAATACATCACAGGATCCAGAAGAAAACGCATGGAAATGAAAACCCAGGTCTGCTTCAGTTTTAAAAGATGGCTGATCGAAACGGACGGTGAAAGAGAATTTTTCGCACGATTTTCGCTTGCCATGACTGGTTTCCAGGAAATTAACAACCACAACAAGACCCATATTACACCAACTATTCCTGGAATTACAAACCCAGCCCGCCATCCATAAAGTTCAGATATATAAATAGTTAACGGTGGAGCGATTACTGCGCCAATTGCTGATCCGCCGATTGCGATACCATTCGCCAGTGCCCTTTCCTTTCGATCAAACCATTCATAAACTGTTTTGGCTGCGCCGGGGAAACATGCGCCTTCACCCATTCCGAGAAAAAATCTGAATAAAATCAATTGGGGGAAACTGTTCATAATGCCGTGAAGCGCATTCGCTATCGACCATACCCCAACGGCCACGGCCAGTCCGGTTTTTGCTCCAACTTTGTCTATCAGCCAGCCACCAACTGTAAACATAAGCGCATAACTGATCAAAAAACTCGTATTGACCCACCCGTATTCCACATCAGTAAAATTAAACTCATGCTGGATTTTGATGATCGCAATCGACAAAACCTGCCGGTCCAGAAAACTGAGACCGGTGGCAATAAATACCATCGCAACAACGAACCAACGAATAGAGTATGCCTTCATATAGCTTAACGCACTAACTGAATTTTCTCCAAAAATAAATGCTCATATTACAAAAAGCAAGTATTTGTAATAATTAATTAAAAATTTAAATTTTATCAGGGAGGGAATATTTAAATAACTCAGCAGAAGCTCTTTTGGGCCATGTTCTCGCAAGAGTTTTTTGCGATAAATCGATAATTGGTTGTAATACCATGATCTGTGTTGGGGGTTGGCGTGACGGGAAGGCAGTAAAGTAATTCCAATTGCCCCTTTTCATTACGGCTTGTCGGCCAGCCCGCAGATCGTCTTTTAAATTGAAGGTCAGGTACTTCGGGTCACAACTCAGATCGTAAATTGTCGGATCAAATGAATCATTTTTTATGTATTGGCGGAGGATTTGGTGTTAGACGAATCCTGAAATTTACCGCATTTTCCATGGGTTTGCTCTTGATCGGAAATGCATCATTTGCCCAGAACACAACGAAGCCTGCGCCCAGAACAGGCGGGATGTCATTTACGGAACCGGATTCACTGGATTTCAATGATCATCAAGGGTATGTGACGCTGTTTGATGGAAAAAGCCTGAAGGGCTGGGATGGAAACCCTAAATTCTGGCGTGTAGAGGACGGTGCAATTATCGGAGAATCCACCGTTCAGAATCCAAGCGGGAACAGCTACATCGTCAACCGGGAAATGCAGGCGAAGGATTTTACGCTGAAATTTGAAATTAAAGTGGAAGGTAAAGGCGGCAGCGGAATTCAGTATCGCAGCGTAACGGGGCTGCCCTGGCTTGCCAAAATTGCTCCGGAAGTGACGGCGAACGTGGGGCCGGTGAATCTGGATTGGATGATGACGGGACCGCAGGCAGATTTCTGGCCGAGTTCACCCGTCTGGACCGGACAATTTTATTCAGAAAACACTCCCATGCGCATTCTGGCCTGGCGGGGGCAGGTGGTAGAAGGTTATGGAGAAAGCAGTAAGCGGTTGATGGGACATGTAGGCGACCGGAAAGAATTGGGAAATGTGATCAGAATGAATGACTGGAACCAGTATACAGTGATTGCGCGGGGTGGTGTTTTCATCCACATCATCAACGGCCAGGTGATGGCGGTGATGGTAGATGACGATCCGAAATCATCCAACAACCAATCCGGTTTTATTGGAATTGAAATTGAAGCGACGACCAAGATTTTTGTTAAAAATATGTGGATCAAGAAGTTGAATTGATTTTGGTCTAAGAAAAAATAGAAGTTGATAAGCAAAAAAAACCGCCCGTAAAAGGGCGGTTTTGGGATAAAAGAATCTGACGGTCAGGCCACAATTTGTTTCTTCCTGTTGAAAAATGCGTAAATAATGGGGAAAACCAGCAGTGTCAGGACAGTTGCCGTGATCAGTCCGCCGATGACAACTATGGCGAGCGGCTTCTGCGTTTCGGAACCAATGCCCGTAGAGGTCGCAGCCGGGAGCAAACCAATCGCCGCCATAAGCGCAGTCATCACCACGGGTCTGATCCTGGATTTCACGCCTTGCCGGATGGCTTCGTCAAGAGGCATCCTGTCCGACAGGTTTTTGTTGAATACAGATATTAAAATAACACCATTCTGTACACAAAGGCCGAATAATGCAATGAAACCAACGCCAGCCGAAATTCCGAAGTTCATGTGCGTGACGTGCAGCGCGAGAATCCCTCCGACCAGCGCAAAAGGTACATTGATCAACACCAGCCCGGCGTCCTTCGCATTGCTGAACATAATGAAAAGCAGAATGAAAATTCCGATCAGGCTGATCGGTACCACCTGACCAAGCCGTTCAGTAGCCCGCACCTGGTTTTCAAATTCTCCGACCCATTCAACGGCGTAACCTTTCGGCATATCGGGCAGTTTTTCCTTTACCCGTTTCTGCGCCTCGGCAATGGTGCCGCCAAGATCTCTTCCCCGGACAGAAAATTTAACACCGATAAATCTTTTGTTATTATCCCGGTAAACAAATGCAGGGCCCGTAATCTTGCGAATTGAGGATATCTCTTTTAAAGGAATTTTACCGCCTGTCATCGTGGGCACCATCAGTTGCTGGATATCCTGTTCGTCGCGCCGGTAGGGCTCCTGGTAGCGCAGGCGTATGTCGAATTTTCGTTCTCCTTCATACAAAATAGATGCGGTTTTCCCGCCGATTGCCATTTCAATGACAGCCTGAACGTCCGCTGTGCTGACGCCGTACTGCGCCATTTTATGGTCGTGAAGAATGACACTGATTTCCGGCTGTCCGATATTGCGGATCAGTCCAAGATCCTTGATTCCGTCAACATCGCGCACGGCGTCCATAGCAATTGTGGCATATTTTTCGAGCTCTTCCAGATTTGAGCCAAAAATCTTGATTCCGTTGCTGGCCTTGTAACCAGCTACTGCTTCGGCAACATTGTCGACAATCGGTTGGGAATAATTGTACAGCACACCCGGATAATTGCTCAGCAATTTGTTCATTTCGTCAGTAAGCTGTTCATTGCTGATTTTCCGTTTCCACTCTTTTTGAGGAACCAGATCAACCTGAAACTGGCAAAAGTAAAATCCATTCGGGTCGGTTCCGTCGTTGGAACGGCCAACCTGGGAAAGCACTTGTTTTACCTCCGGAAATGTTCCCAGATCCTTTCTTATGTCTTTGGCCATTTTGACGCTTTCAGGGAGCGACATACTCATGGGCAATTCTGCTGTTACCCAAAGTGCACCTTCATTCAGTTGCGGAAGAAATTCGGTACCCAGCAAGCTTGCAGAGAATAACGATACGCCTAAAAAAGCGGTAGCGGCGATCATGCTGATTTTTTTATGACCAAAACACCATTCAAAACCGCCGGACACCGTTTTGTCAAAGAAATTAACGACCGGATTATTTTTCTCACGAACATTTTTATTTAACAAAAATGAACAAAGCACCGGCACGAGCGTAAGCGTGTAAAAGAGCGCGCCCAGTAATGCGAATCCCAACGTGAACGCCAGCGGACTGAACATTTTTCCTTCGACTTTCTGGAAACTGAATATGGGAATCAGTGCGGTGATGATGATCAGTTTTGAGAAAAATATGGCCTTCCCTAACTCTCCGCCTGTTTTTTTGATCAGTCCCATTTTGGAAAGCCGGTTGTATCGCTCCATTCCGTTCTTATGCGCCAGATGATCCAGCGCGACGAATATTCCCTCGACCATCACCACGGCGCCGTCAATGATAATTCCGAAATCAATAGCACCCATCGAAAGCAGATTTGCCGACATGCCTTTCAGATGCAGGCAGGTAAATGCGAACAGCAAGGCAAGTGGAATAATGATGGAAACGATGACGGTAGTGCGCCAGTCGGCCATGAATAAAAACACAATTACCGTAACGAAAACAATTCCTTCAATGAGGTTGTGTTTGACCGTATTGGCGCAAAATTCGATCAGATTGTCGCGGTCATAAAAGGTGACCATTTTTACGTCCGGCGGGAGAATTTTTGTGTTCAGTTCATCTATTTTATCTTTAATTCGCCCCAGCACTTCGCTCGGATTTTCTCCTTTTCGCTGCACAACAATGCCTTCCACCACATCATCATTGGCATCCAGTCCTACCTGGCCAACACGTGGCAAATCGGATTCCTTCACCTCGGCAACGTCCTTCACCAGAACGGGATAATCTTTGACATACTGCACAATGATGTTCTCAATATCCTGTCGGGATTCCAGCAAACCGATTCCCCGCACAACATAAGCCTGCCCGTTTTTTTCGATCACATCTCCGCCGACGTTTACATTACTTTTTGATACGGCCTCGTAAACTTCGAGCGGCGTAATGTCATATTTGGCCAGTTTTGTGGGATTTACCTGAACCTCATAAATTTTTTCACGGCCACCAAATGCGACCACATCCGCGACACCCGGCACGCTCCGCAACTGTCGGTCGATCACCCAGTTTTGCAGTGTGAGCAATTCGCGGCTGTCACGGTCTTTACTTTCCAGCGTATACCTGAAAATCTCTCCCGTCGGGCCATATGGAGGCTGTACTTCCGGCTCGACGCCATCTGGCAGTGACACCGTTCTGAGCTGGTTGTTGACTTGCTGCCTTGCGAAAAAATCCTCCACATCGTCGTCAAAAATGATCTTGATAACTGATAATCCAAACATGGTGACGCTGCGGACGTTGGCCTTGCGCTGGACCGAATTCATGGCAATTTCAATGGGTTGCGTTACAAACCGCTCGATTTCTTCCGCGCTACGACCGTGCCATTGCGACACGATGATGATCTGCGTGTTGGTAATGTCGGGAAAGGCTTCCAGAGGTGTACCACGATAGCTCACCACGCCGGCAACGATCATGATGCCGGTCAGGAAAAAAATGAAAAAACGGTTCTTGAGAGAGAATCCGACGATTCCCCTGATGAATCTATTCATGAAGATAATAATGAGAGAATGAAAGAATTTTTGAATAACAGACTGTCCGGCGCAATGACGGAATTTTGAATGATCAGCAGTTTCCCTTTGTGAAAAAGTAATGGTATAAGCCAGATGTTCGCTCATTCCATCCCGCTGTCATTCAAAATTGATTTCAGTCATTGAGCGCGTTGTAAATTAAAAGCTGGTTTTTTGAGATCACCTGTTCTCCGTCCTTCAATCCGCTGCGGATGTACGCACGATTTGTCAGTGTTCGGAAAACTTCCACCGGACGCGCCTCGATTTTACTCCTGTTTTCAAAAACCAGCACCCAATTTTTACTACGATCAAAAATAACCGCCTGAGAAGGAACGGCTTGCATACTATTACGTTCCTCAAAATTGAGATTTACCGTGGCATGCATTTCAGGTTTTAGTTTGAAACCAATATTCTGCAATTGAATTCTGATCTTCATCGCCTTCGTCTCCGGGTCCAGCACATTGTAAATTTTATCCACTTTGCCCTTGAAAATTTCATCAGGAAAACTGATCGTGCGGACGTCTGCGGCCATTCCCTGCTGTATTTTAGGAATATCACTTTCATTTACATTTGCCAATACCCATACCTCGGCAATTTGTCCTACCGTGAACAGGCTCTCCGAATTATCAGAGCGAAGTTGCATACCGCGGTTCACATTTTTGTCGATGATAAATCCATTGATGGGAGATTTGACCGTGTAATTTGTCGATTTGCCAATGCCATAAATGGAGAAGATTTCCTTTACCCTGCGCAGTTCTGCCTGGGATTTGTCCACCATTTGGCGGGCGCTGATGACATCGCGTTCGGGTACGAGTTTGCTTTCAAAGAGATCTTCGGTGGATGATAATGCTTTTTGTGCGATCAGCAAATCCGACTGTGCTTCAATCATTTGTCGTTCAAAATCAGCCACTTCGCCCGACCGTATTGTTGCCAGTTTCTGCCCTTTTTTAACATTGTCCCCCAATTCCACATTTACATCTTCAACGTTACCGCCGACGAGCGGGAAAATTTTTATAACCTGGTTTTCATCCGGAACCACTTTGCCGACCAGCGTAAGCTCATTGCGGACAATTTCGGTTTTTACTGTATCCAGCGCAATCCTGTTCATCATGGAATCCGAGAGCATAAATGCTTTGGATTTCTCATTCTCCTCCTCCGGCTTGTGGCAGGCGGTTACCCACACGATGGAAAGGCCAATCAAAACGGTATATGATAAGTTTTTCATTGAGTTATTTTAATTGATTAATGCTTTTTTCATTTGAAAAGCTCGTCGCCAACGACAAAATTCAGCTCCTCGTACACCTTGATACGGTCAGCTTTTAACCGGTTAAATTCCTTTACACTTTCATTGTATGTCTCTATAAAATCGATGAATTCGAGGAGGGTGATATTCCGTTTCTGAAAATTGGAATACATCCCTTTGTTGAGCAATTCGAACTGGTCAGTGAATTGATTTTCAACACTTTTGTAGGCATTTTCCGCGATGGATACTTTTTGAACCGCCGCATCTACTTCGTTATTTACACTATTTTGTTTGGCTGTTTGCTGCGTTTTGAAATAACTGATATTGCTTTTGGCCGCCTTGATATTTCCCTGATTGCGGTTGAAAAACGGCAGATCCATGGAGGCCGAAACACCAAAATAGTTGTTCACATAATTGCTCGACTGATCGTAAACGGCACCCAGTTGCAGATCCGGAACTGCGAGCGCTTTTTGCAGCGTCAAATTCAGTTCCGCCTGTTTGACAGAGGATTGTACAAGTTTAAGATCTGTGCGGCTTTGCAATACACGGTCTTTAAGTGCTGCAAGTGTGTATTCACTCATGTTGTAGCGATTGAGATCTGCGCTGTCCACAACCGCCTGAACCGGCGATTCAGTGTTCATGTAAGTTCGTAAATCGCGCTGATTTTCAGCAAGTTCGAAGAGAATGTTCGCCCTGTCGTTCTTCAACTGGAAAAGAAGTGCTTTTAACCGCACCACCTCTTTTAGTGAAATGTTGTTTCGCGTGTATTCTTTTTCAAATGTGGAAACAGTAGCATTGAGCGTTTCAATTTGATTATCAAGTAATTTGAGTGTCTGATTTAGAAAAAAGGTTTCGAAAAAAATCTGACGAAGGTCAAATTTGAGCGTCCTGATCAGATCAAAAAACTGCAATTCGCTTTTTCGTGTCGATTCAATATCGAGCGCCACCTGTTTTGTCCGCTTTCCGGCCCGGGTAATGGTCTGTTGTATACTCATGAACTTTTGACCTTTTTGACCCACGTCCAGAAACCCGCGGGAAGGGTTGAAAGCGCTGAGCTCGACGCTGACGTTGGGATTGTTCCACAATTTGTCCTGAATCTCAATTGACCTGGAAATGTCGATCTGGTATTTTTCGGCAAGTAACTGTAAATTGTTTTTGAGAAACAGGTTATCTGCTTGTCCGATAGTCACTTTCAGGGTATCCTGGGCAAAAAGTACCGTGGAAATACAGGTCAGAAGGCCTAGTAAGTAAATGCGCATAATTTATGTTTTTGATGCAGCAAAGGTTGTCAAACCTTTCCTGATCACGGCAATGGAAGCAGTTAGAAAAAAATTAAAAAGAAATTAATAAAACCTTAAAGGAGTCAGATTTGGGGGTTTTCAACTAAACGTTGGGCTGTTCTTCCTTTAAAATGTAACCCAGTCCCGGCCTGGTTTGGATCAGTTTAACTTCAAAATCACGGTCAACTTTCTTTCGTAAATAATTGATGTAAACTTCCACCAGGTTTGTTCCGGGATCGAAATTGAGGTGCCAGACATTTTTTGCCAGATCCATTTTTGAGATAACTACTTCCCGGTTAGATAAAAGGTATTCCAGCAATGCAAACTCCTTGGCTGTCAGCTCGATAAATTTGCCCCCACGGGATACGATTTTAGAATCCAGGTTCATTTCCAGGTCTGCAATTCGAAGGATTTTTAAGCTCTTTCCGGCATTCCCGATTTCGTAAACGCGGATAGCCGAATTGATTCTCGCCAGTAATTCCCTGAAATCAAATGGTTTTACGATGTAATCGTTCGCTCCGCGGTCAAATCCTTGGATTTTGTCCTCAATTTCGCCGTACGCGGTCAGCATGATAATCGGTAATGCAGATTTAAAACGGCGTATCTGCCGGCAGACCTCATATCCGTCAATTCCGGGAAGATTGATATCCAGCAGGACCAGGTCAAAACGTTTTTCCAATGCATACTGCCTGCCTGTATGACCATCGCGGGCAATTTCTGCGTCAAAATTTTCAGATTGCAGAACACGGAAAATATTCTGGGCAATGCGTGTATCATCTTCGATAATGAGAATTTTTTTCATCCGTTTTGTATGCAGTGAAGCGTATCAAATGGTTAAACAGCAACCGGGCGTATTTCGATTGCTTTGACATTCAGGTAATTAGTTTTCCTGATAAAGTGTAATGCAAAGATTGCAGAACACTTTTTTGTAATCGAAAAATGGGTATTAGATTTTAATTAGATATCGCAGATTGTTCGTTCAGACGATTGTAAGGGTGAAAAATGATCAAGTTACAATTGCCGCCAGTAAACTTTTGAGCTCAGTAGCGGGCGATTTATCTCGTCTTCACATTTCCGAAAAAATCATGTATTATTGATTCTTTAATTATACCGATAATATATATACGTAGATTATTTTTTGGCTGAATTTTGTGTTTTCATATCGTCAACCTGTTTCGCTGTTTTTGCCTGATTGAAGGCAGCAATTCAAAGTCAAGATACCGAAAGTTACATTTTGTAATCAAATGCCTTTGCACAGCGCGTAAAATAGACATATTTTGCTAAAAAATATAAAATAATGGTTTAGTTATTTGCAAGTTTAATCGTTTAAACATACTTTTGGACACCTTATTTTTTACAACGAACCGGTATAAAGAATAAAGTTAATTCACCTGACTTACGTAATACGCCTTTCCCTGCACTTTTCACTACGTGTTGCGTGCAAAAAATTCTTGGCGAATATTCTCCTCTCTCAAAATTTAAATAGTAAGGATATTAAAACAGACTGGTTTCATAAACAGCGATCTTTTATTCTTTATTTCTGTATGTTGAATTTGCGTGTGCCCAAATTTTTTTCTGATGTCGGTTAATATGGAGTCTGATATAGGATGCGTATATAGATACAAGTTTTCGTTTTAATGAGCGTTTATTTGACCTAAACCTTTAACTTTATTTACACTTACAAATGAGTAAAGACAACGAATTTAATCGCCGCGATACCATGAAAATGCTTGGTTTGAGTGGATCGGCGGGTTTGCTGGGTTTGTTCGGCGGTATTTCAGATGCCAGTGCACGGGAGGAGAAAGGCATCCCGAATTATGCCAGAGCCATGAAGCCGGTCAAAATTAAAAGTGTAAGGGCAATTGCGACCGCTCCGCAGGGATCGAATCTGATTGTGGTAAAAGTGGAGACAACTGAGCCAGGACTCTATGGGCTTGGATGTGCAACCTTCACACAACGTGCGGCAACCGTTCTTGTGGCTGTAAATACGTATCTGAATGAGTTTTGTGCAGGGAAAGATGTGGACAACATTGAGGATATGTGGCAGGCGGCTTACGTGAGTTCATATTGGCGGAACGGGCCTGTGCTCAATAATGCCCTGAGCGGACTGGATCAGGCACTTTGGGACATCAAGGGCAAGCGTGCCGGAATGCCTTTGTACCAGTTACTGGGCGGAAAATGCCGTTTTGCGGTGCCTTGTTACACGCATGCAAACGGCCGTACGCCCGAGGAAACTGTCGAAAGTGTAAAGAAGATTCAGGAACAGGGGTTCAGATATATCAGGATTCAGCAAGGTGGTTATGGTGCGGTTGGCAGTACGGATCAGAAACCGGATTTCAAAACGGCTGGTTTTGGTGGTGAAACGGACAGTTTTATGAATGAAAGGACCTATCTGAAATCAATACCGAAATTGTTTGAGGCAGTCCGTAAGGGTTGTGGCGATGACGTTGAGTTACTCCACGACATTCATGAAAGAGTACAGCCGATGGATGCCATCAATATGATCAAGCGCCTGGAGGAGTACCGACCGTTTTTCATTGAAGATCCGTTTTCGCCTGAGAACATGAAGTGGTTCAAGCAGTTGCGTGCAAGTACGACCGTGCCGCTCGCCATGGGTGAGCTTTTCAACAATGTTAACGAATTTCTTGAACCGATGGTAAATCAGTGGTTTGATTATATCCGAATCCATGTGTCGCAGATTGGTGGTGTAACGCCAGCCATGAAAGTGGCCAGGCTTGGGGAATGGTTTAATGTAAAAACGGCCTGGCATGGTCCTGGCGATGTTTCTCCGGTTGGTCACTCGGCACATGCGCACATTGATCTGGCCGTCTGGAATTTCGGTATTCAGGAAGCGGTGCAGTTCAATGATAAAACGCTTGAAGTTTTTTCCGGCTGTCCGACCATGAAAGACGGATACATGTCAGTCAATGAAGCGCCGGGTATTGGCGTGGATATCAATGAAAAAGAGGCGGCAAAATATCCGATTACGACAAAATCGAACTGGCAGGTTCGCAAATTTGACGGGACCATCATCAGGCCATAACAAAGCGCCCTAAATACCGACGAGGAGCATAAAAATGAGTGTATGAAAAAAGTTTCCCTGAAAGACATTGCGCAGGAAGCCGGCGTTTCAACAGCGCTTGTTTCGTATGTATTGAATGGAAAAGAAAGAGAGGCAAGGGTGGGAGAGGTGATTGCGAAACGTATTAAGGAGATAGCCAAAACGCTTGATTATCAGCCGAATCATTTGGCGAAAAGTCTGCGAAGCGGCAAAACGCATACACTTGGCTTACTCATCGCGGATATTTCAAATCCGTTTTTTGCCAACATTGCGCGCGTTGTCGAAGACGAATCGAAGCGAAATGGCTACACCGTAATTATCGGTAGCTGTGACGAAAACGCAAAGAACTCCTGGGACCTGCTGACCGTGCTCATCAACAGACAAATTGATGGATTTATCATTGTTTCCTGCGAAAAATCGGAAAATCAAGTGCAGTACCTGAAAGACAAAAATATCCCGTTCGTGCTGCTGGACAGGCATTTTCCCGAGATTCAGACTGATTTTGTTGCGACGAACAATTATCTTCGTACGATGCGGGTGTTCATCTGATTAAGAATGGCTATAAAAGGATTGGGATATTTGCTTACAAATCTGCGATGTACCATATGGCAGAACGGGTCAGAGGCTACAAACAGGCGCTGGCTGACAACAACATTGAATTTGACGAAAGCTGGCTCAAAGAGATCCGGTTCGAGGCAATGGAAAATGAGGTAAGATCAGGCATCGATGAGATGATGGTAACAGAAGAGAAAATAGAGGCGCTGATTTTTGCGACTTATAGTCTGGCAATCAATGGATTGAAATACATTAACGAACTGCGGCTGAATGTGCCTGCGGACCTTGCAATTGTGAGTTTCGGTCAGGCGGAGGTGTTTGATCTCTACTATTGTCCGATCACCTACGTGCGCCAGCCACTGGAAATGCTTGGTAAAACTGCGGTCGGATTTTTATTGGAAAAATTGAAAAACCCGAACCAGGGAGTGAAACAAATACTCATGGAAGCAAAACTGATTACAAGAGACTCCTCAATGCTCAAGACAGAAAATATTTCGGAATAATTTTTCCGCATCAAATCGCAACTCACCTGACTGATAATTCTGCAATAGTACAAAGCCCTCCGGCGGGGTTCAGGCTTCGCTTACGCTTTACTTTCAATGAAATAGTATTGTTTAATTTATTCGTGTAACATTTAATGTGTAAAAAATGAAAACAATTGTAAAGGTATTTTTTACGTATCTCGTTCTGATTCAAAGCCATGCCTTTGCGCAGAACGGCAAAGTGACAGGAACTGTGACTGATCAGGACAACGTCGCGCTACCCGGCGTAAACATTTTGGTCAGCGGGACTTCCTCGGGAACGGCTACTGACGGCGAAGGCAAATTTGTGATCAATGCACCGGCAAACGGTTCTCTGGTTTTTTCTTTTATCGGCTATGAAAGTCAGACGGTCCAGGTAAGTGACCGTTCGGTCATTGACGTGAAACTGGTGCAGGAATCCAGAAGCCTGGGCGAGCTGGTTGTTGTGGGTTATGGTACCCAGAAAAAAACGGATGTCACGGGCGCCTTGTCGGTCATTTCTACAAAGGAATTTGCTCAGCAGCCGGTTACGCGCCTTGATCAGGTTTTGCAGGGACGGGCAACCGGCGTTCAGGTAACACAGTCCAACGGTTCGCCGGGAGGAGATTCAAAGATCCGTGTACGTGGCGCAAATTCCGTACTTGGAAACAATGATCCGCTGTACGTGATCGACGGATACATCGGAGCTGATTATAATCTGTTGAATCCCAGCGACATCGGCTCAATTCAGGTTTTGAAAGATGCCGCTTCGACTTCCATTTACGGAAGCCGGGGAGCCAACGGTGTAATCATCATTACTACAAAAAAAGGTGCAAAAGGAATCAAGGTGACTTATGAGGGGCAGGGAAGTGTGTCGAATCTGATCAAAAAATTTGATCTGCTGCCGGCCGGTGAATTTGCAGAAATCGTTAACGCCAGGGCAACTGCTACGGGTTCGACGCCGCCATTTACAGACGCCCAGGTTGCTGATTACAAGAAGAATGGCGGAACGGATTGGCAGGATCTGGTTTACCGGAAAGGCCACGGCCAGCAACAGCAGATCACGATCACCGGGGGCAATGAAAAAACAACTTTTCTGGTTTCAGGGAATTATGTCAACCAAAAGGGAATTGTGGAAAACAGTAATTTTAAACGCTACGTTTTCCGTACCAATCTCAATACGCAGGTCAACAATAAACTTGCACTTCGCTTTAATCTATCCGGCGCGCATTCTTTCAATCACAACACCGACGGCGGTGGTGCATTGATCGAAGCCCTGCAATGGGCACCCACTACACCCGCTTATGGCGCGGATGGTTTGCCGACATTTGCTGATCCGATCGGGTCGGTTTCGAGAAGTCCGCTGGACAATCTTTATGACAAATCGTACGATGCGATCAAGATGAACATCAACGCTATTGGCGGGTTGAGCTATCAGCTTCCGGTTAAAGGTCTCTCTCTGGATTTGCAGTATGCAATCAATTATCTGGACGCACAGAATAAAAATTTCAACGGGCCCCGTATTTCTAACAATACTCCGAATGCTTCCAGGTACCAGTCAGATCAGGTGACACTGCAAAATACCAATGCGCTGAACTACAACATCACGCTGGGAAATCACTCGATCAACGCGGTGGCTGTTCTGGAAACGCAGCAGTACACGAACAAGAATTTTTCTGCAAATGCAACCGGCCTGCGCTTTCCACAGCTGGGATACGATAATATCGGCGGAAACTCCGCTTCTTCTGTCGCATCAGGATTTCAGAAATGGACTTTGTTGTCGCTCCTTGGCAGGGTAAATTATGCTTACAAGGACAAATATTTGCTCACTGCAGCAATACGACAAGACGGATCTTCCAAATTCAGTCCGGCAAACAGATACAGCGTTTTTCCTTCTGTGGCAGTAGGCTGGCGTTTGTCAGAGGAAGAATTCATCAAAAACCTGAACGTTTTCAGCAACCTGAAATTGAGAGGAAGCTGGGGTTTGACGGGAAGCCAGGCGATCAATCCTTATGCGACGCTTTCTTCGTACAATACAACTTATGTGGCGTTTAACAACAACTCCATCACGGCCGGTGTGATTCAGGGAAATGCCGGAAATATGGATCTCAAATGGGAAACAACACGCCAGACAGATGTTGGTGTGGAGATGGAGTTCCTGAACGGCCGAATTCGGGTGGAAGCAGATTATTTTCACAAGAACACAAACGATTTGCTGCTCAATGTTTCGATCCCGAATTATGCGGGTGGCGGTACGCAAACACGAAATATTGGTGAAATCGAAAACAAAGGTTTTGAATTTTCTATCGGCGGATCGCCTGTGCAGGGCAATAAATTTACCTGGGAAACGAACCTGAATTTTTCAACGCTAAAAAACAAAGTTTTGGATCTGGGTGGTTTGCCAAGAATTGGTACGGGAACAGGAGCCGGCGGTGGAATGTCAATTACCAATGAATTTATGCTCATGCCCGGGCAGCCGTTGGGCTCGTACTGGGGACTCAATTATCTGGGCACTTTTAAACCAAACGAGGCGGACATCGCTGCGAAGCAGGGACGCGTTCCCGGAGATCCGCATTATGAAGATGTCAATGGCGACAACAGCATTACTACGGACGATTTTAAGGTCATCGGACACGCTTTTCCAAAGTTGACGGGTGGCTGGAACAACACCTTTACTTACGGCGGATTTACGCTTAATGTTTTCGTCAACGGAGTTTTTGGTGTAGATAAACTGAATTATACCCGCGCCGGCGCCATGTCGGGATCCGGTGAAGCACGTCAGTTTTTATTGACAGAAATACGGGATTACTACCGTCCTGGAAATGAAACTTCTGACATTCCTGCGTTTACCAAAACATATCAGCCGTTCACGCAGTCCAGCCGTTTTCTGGAAAATGGCAGTTTTGTAAGATTGAAAAACGTCAGCCTTTCTTATAATCTGCCTCAGAAACTGCTTCATGGATCGGGCAATGTGAGGATTTTTGCGAGCGCGACGAATCTGTTCACCATCACCAAATACTCAGGCCCTGATCCTGAATCTAGTAATGTAGGTTCAGGTACAGATACCGCAATTGGTATTGACCGTGGATCATATCCGAACGCAAAGGTTTACACAATGGGACTCAATCTTTCTTTTTAATATCTAATTGTTAAGAAAATGAAAAAATTAAGCATATTCATATTTTCAGCTTTGTTGTTTTCGGGTGTTGGCTGCAAGGATTATCTCGAAGAAGATACAACCGGATTGTTGTACGGGGAAAATGTATTGTCAACTCAGGATGGCCTTGAATCCGCACTCACGGGCGCTTACAAAGGGCTTGCATCCCAGTGGTCGCAGGGTTTTATACATCCTTCTGCCAACGCAGCCACATTAGGCAGTGACGACGTGACGACCCATCCGGCAAGTAATAAGGCCGACTGGCGGGAGTTCGATCAGTTCAATGTTTCCACGACAAACCAGCGTTCCAACGCCGTATATAATGGCTGCTACAAAGCAATTCAAGGCGCAAATAATGTGATTAATAATTACGAGAAAACAGTCGGAAACAAAGCTACAATTGACATCATCGTTGGTGAAGCGCATTTTATCCGAGGGTTTTCCTACTACTGGCTGACACGTTTCTGGGGAAATATTCCGTTGGTGCTTGCGGGAGAATACTCGGCCGACCTGCTGACGATTGGAAAGTCAACTCCGGCTCAGGTTTATGAACTGATCGTGGCGGACCTGAAAATTGCGGAAACAAACCTGCCCAATGCCAAACGCGATCCGGGCCGTCCGAACAAGGGAAGTGCAAAGGCTTTTTTGGCGGATGTGTATTTGACGATGGCTGGCTGGCCGCTGAAACAGACTGACAAATTCGATCTCGCTGCGTCTAAGGCGAAAGAAGTGATTGACAATAAAGACACTTATGGCTTCGCACTTTTGCCCACTTTCGCGGCAGTTTTTGAAAACGATCCGGCTTCGGTGGGTACAGCGGAGGCCGTGTTTCAGATCAACGGTTTTACGAGCGGCGACTCCGGAAACTCAACTTACGGGCTCACTACCATGCCTGGTGAAGAGGGGGGCTGGGACGACATGTACGCGGAACTGAACTTCTTCAATGCATTTCCTGCGGGACCGAGAAAGGATGCAACATTTCGTACGGAATTTGGACTTACAGGTACAAAAATTCCATGGCAAAAGAGTCTGACGAAACATCCATACTACAAAAAATGGTACATCAAAGGTGATATTTCAACTTACCAGGCGTCGCTGCCGTCCGTGATGATGCGGTATGCACATGTGCTTACAGTTTACGCGGAAGCGAAAGCGCGGGGAACCAATGGGCCGGATCAGGCAGCTTATGATGCCCTGAATCTGGTTCGTTTGAGAGGCCGGGCGACGGGAACGAAAGCGCTCTCAACGGCCGACGGACTTTCCGCAACTAAATTTGCAGACGAGGTGGTGCAGGAGCGAGCCTGGGAATTTGCATGTGAGCGGACGCGCTGGTTTGACCTCATCCGCCTTGAAAAAGTAGAAGAAGCAAATGCAAACAAAAGCGCTGATGATCTTCAACCGATCAAAGCAATAACGAAAGCCAATTACTGGTTTCCGTTGCCATACTCGGATACGTCGCTCAATCCAAATTTGAATTAACTATTCCGTTTAGACTTGCCAAGTCTCCAAGACTTGGTAAGTCTGTTCAATCCGGTTAGACTTACCAAGTTTCCAAGACTTGGTAAGTCTGTTCAATCCGTTTAGACTTGCCCAGTCTCCAAGACTTGTTAAGTCTGTTCAATCCGTTTAGACTTGCCAAGTCTCCAAGACTTGTTAAGTCTGTTCAAATCGGCAATATTTAGGGAAATAAACGTAATACCGAAAGAACAATTTATGAGTCAGAAAACATTTTCCTGGGAATTATTTGACAAAGCTCCGATTGTGGGGATCATCCGTAACATTTCTTTGGAAGACGTCATAACGATTTTGCCACTTTATCGCGCAGCCGGCCTGACAACCGTAGAAATTACCATGAATACCCCCGGTGCCGCTGAAATGATTTCCTACGCACTTGAAAATGAAGGGGAAGGCCTGAACATTGGTGCAGGAACAGTTTGCACCAAGGAAGATTTATCGGTAGCGCTTGAAGCTGGCTCTCAATTTATTGTCACCCCGATCATTAGTAAAAAAGTGATAAAATCCTGTGTGAAGAAGGGAGTTCCAATTTTCCCGGGAGCGTATACGCCAACAGAAATTTACAACGCATGGACACTTGGCGCAACCATGGTGAAAATATATCCCGCAACATCACTCGGGCCCGACTACATTAAAGATTTGAAGGCACCGATGAATCAGCTGAAATTGCTGCCAACGGGCGGAGTAGGTCTTGAAAATATGTCACAATTTTTGAAGGCAGGTGTAAACGGGCTCGGTATTGGCGGCCAGCTTTTTGATAAAAAAATGATTCAGAATAAGGACTGGGAAGGTCTCAGCAGGCATTTCAAACAATTTGTCCAGCAATTGTCGGCTCAATGAGCAACGAAAAAATTGGCAATTACCGTTGGTTTATCGTGTTCCTGCTTTTTACGGCAACCACGATTAATTACCTTGATCGCCAGATTATCGGTTTGTTGAAGCCGATTCTGGAAAAGGAATTCGTATGGACTGAAACCGATTTTGCCCGAATCGTCATGGCATTCACGGGTGCGTACGCCGTCGGGCTTTTGTTATTTGGCTGGCTGATTGATAAGATTGGTACGAAGGTTGGATTTTCCATTACCGTCATTTTGTGGAGCATCGCCGGGATGTTGCATGCGATTGCCAGAGGTGCGTTTGGCTTCGGCGTTGCCAGAATGGGCTTAGGATTGGGAGAAGCGGGTAATTACCCTGCCGCTGTTAAAGCAGTTGCGGAATGGTTTCCAAAAAAAGAGCGGGCTTTGGCCACAGGGCTTTTCAATGCCGGAACCAGTATTGGGGTGGTGGTCGCGCTGCTCCTGGTTCCCTGGATTTTGAGCCGTTATGGATGGCAGGAGGTGTTCTGGATTACAGGCGCGCTCGGGTTTGTCTGGCTGATCTTCTGGATTTTTTATTATGATATTCCTACGCGCCAGACGCGGCTTGGAAGGGCAGAATTGAATTACATTATTTCTGGTCAGGTGGAGGAAACGATTCACGGCCAGGTTCGGTGGGTGAGACTTTTTACATTTCCCCAAACATGGGCCTACATTGCCGGAAAAGGATTAATCGATCCGATTTTCTGGTTTTTTCTCTTTTGGCTACCGTCTTATTTTGCTTCCACTTTTCACCTGGATTTGAAAAAGCCAAGTCTTGAGCTGATGGTTATTTATACCGCAACCACAGCAGGCAGTATTTTTGGCGGTTATTTATCGTCCTGGCTCATCAAAAGAGGTTGGCCGGCATTGAAAGCGAGGAAAACGATTTTATTTGTTTTTGCCTTTTTTGAACTTCAGGTAATATTGATTCAGTTCGCCGGTGATGTGTGGGTGGCTGTCGGCCTGATTAGTTTTGCGGTAGCTTTGCATCAGGCGTGGGCTACAAATGTTTTTACCTTGCCGTCGGATCTTTTTCCTAAACAAGCAGTTAGTTCGGTCGTCGGAATTGGCGGCATGGCTGGCGCTGTGGGGGGTATTTTATTTCCGATTCTGATAGGTAGTCTGCTCGATAATTACAAAGCGGCCGGCAATTTGGCTGGTGGCTACAACATCATCTTCACCATTTGCGGATGCACCTATCTGGTCGCTTGGCTGATCATACATTTTTTGACCAAAAGTGGAAAATCAGTAGCATTGGAAGAGCTCATCGCGTAGGTGCAAATTTAATCGTCACCTGCTCTAAGTCCCTTCAAATTGATGATTTCAAACATCTGCTTTTTCCTTCTGATCAGAATACGGTCCGGCTCAGTTGTATCCACTTTTTGAATATAAGTTGCGTCTTTTGGTAAATACAAATTGGTAAGCTGGGCATCACGCATACGGAAGTTAGAAAAGTTTCTGTCGTGTTCCCTGAGAATGATATTCGGTTTGGCGGGATACACAATCGTATCGCCGGACTGATACACCATGATGATCTTCTTTGCGGCAAGATGAAATGGATTGGTCGTTCTGGGCGTCCCGAAATAGCCGTATTTAATGGACCGATCCTGATAGAATTCATTAAGTCGCTGGCCGACAAAATATAATTGAACCGACATGAAAAGGAGAATAATTAAACGGGGAATTGCAGGAAGCGAAAAGTAATATTGTATCAAAAGGCTGATCAGGAGGATCACGTAGGGAAACGAGGAACCTGAATAGCGGTGTTGCGTAAGTGCGTAAGTATGGCCGTTTTTGAAAGACATTACAATAATGAATGATACCGGAACGACGATCATCACATACAAAAGCCACAAACGTTTTCTCTGTAATTCAGTTGCCTGTTGATGAATATCATACAGAAAAGAAAGTGCAAAAATACTGACGGATAAAATGCAGAACTGAACATTATGGTTATTGTAGTAGAGAAAGCTCCCTATCAGCAATAGAAATGGAATTGACTTTATCAGCCAATTGGGGCCTTTTATTTTGCTTTTGTAACGATACCAAATGATCAGGAACAGACCCGTTAAAATCGCAAGAATTACATTCTTCTTTCCCTGCAATACTTCTGAAAGTCCGTTCGTAAAGATGACCTCGTCCGATAATGTCGGTATAGATTTGCTGAAAACATTTTTAACCGTGGCCGGTAAAATATCTCCGAATGTCTGTCCGCTGGTTTCGGCCATAGACTTGTAAAGCACGGCCTGGTCGTTCAGATTGGCAAAAGTTGACTGGCCGCCAGCGAAAAAAAGCCACCACAACAAACCTGAAACGGTAAGAACTCCTGCAATTGCCATTTTGATCCAGCCTTCGAACGTCCTCAAAAAGAAAAGAGCATAAACTGCGTGTGCGAGCAGAACAGACATAGTCAGAAAATGCGACAAAAGCCCAAGCCCGGCAGCCAGAATGTACCCGGCGTACAGCCAGAATGAGGTCCGCTTGTTAGCTTTATTTTCAATAATTTGTAAGAAAAAATAGGTTGCTGCTAACGCCAGGAAAAATGTAAGCGAATAGTTTCTTGCCTGATGGCCGTAAGAAATGAAAAATGGTTCAACGGCTACCAATGCTGCGGCAACAAGCCCTGTCCGTGACGAGAAAAATCTGCGGCCGAAAAGATAAATCATTCCAATGATCAATACGCTGAACAGAACAGAGAAAAGACGTGCGTAAAAATCAGAAAGACCAAAAATTTCAAGCCAGAAATGAAGCAGCAGATAGTAAAACGGGCTGTTGCCAATATCGCTCCGGGACATCGCTTCATAATAATCCGCCAGTGTTTTCTGTGACCAGAATTCGGCAGGCGTGAACGTTGGTGCCAGATAGATTTCTTTCTGATTCGAACCGTCCAACACCAAACCCTGGCTGACAACCATCGTACTCTTTTCATCAAAGAAAATACTGTATGTGTCCAGATTATAAAGCCGTAGCAGGAGCCCGACTACCAGAATCAGCGCTAAAATCAGGTAGTCTTTTTTTGAAGTTTGCGTCATTAATCAGAGGTGAGATTTACCGGTAAGTCGGGCAAAAATAGGAAAACTTTCGATTCATATTTTTTTTAGAAAATCGGAGGGGGTTTTTGTGATTCATTCAGACGGGAATATGCTTCAGACAGCATGGTGAAAAATTACAAAAAGTAAATTTTTAGCTTTATTTTCTTTTACATCCAAGCATACCGCTCTATTTTGAGCGGATCAGATATTTAACTTTTAAAGCATGTCCCTGATTAAATTTTTCGCTCCGCAATGGGGCAATACTTTGCCGTTTGATACCTTTTGTTCCAATGTAAAAGCAGCCGGATATGATGGTGTGGAAACGGCTCTTCCGTTTGAAATATCAGAGAAGGAGATGATATTGACTACACTTCAAAAACACGGTCTTGAGTTCATCGGACAATACTGGCAGTCGCACGAAAAAGACATTGATGAGCATGCAGCGAATTATGAAAAATATCTGCGAAATCTTATTTCCGCAAAACCTGTATTGATCAACTGCCAAACCGGCAAGGACTATTTTAGTTTTGAACAAAACCAACGACTATTTAATTTAGCCGCAGAACTTTCTACCGATTCCGGCATTCTGATTACACACGAAACCCATCGGAATAAAAGTCTTTTTGCTGCGCACATTACCGCACAATATCTGAACCGTATTCCCGACTTGAAAATTTGTCTCGACATATCGCACTGGTGCGCGGTACATGAATCTCTGCTAGAAGATCAGCAGGAAGCAGTGGCGCTGGCCATTGCGCGTACGCGCCATTTTCACAGCAGGGTAGGTCATCCGGAGGGTCCGCAGGTGAACGATCCCCGCGCTCCGGAATGGGAATTGGTGGTAGAAACGCATCTTAAATGGTGGGATCAGGTGGTGGATTTACACCGGAAGTCCGGGGAAATGCTGACAATTACAACGGAGTTTGGCCCGGCCAATTACATGCCTACGGTGCCGTTCACGCAGATGCCGCTGGCAAATCAGTGGGAGATCAATGTATATATGTTAAATCTCCTCAAAAAACGTTATCGGGCCGTATAGGAAGCGTTTGTTTGCCGGCCGGTTTTGGTTATCTTATATTTAAGTGCTGTTGCACTTCCTCTTTTTTACGCCTGGAAATCTCCACCTTCGAGCCGTCGGAAAGTAGCACAAATTCGTTGTTGTGTGTGAGGCGCGTGATGTGTTGTGGATTTACCAGATGCGATTTGTGCGTGCGGATGAATTTGAATTCTTCCAGCATTTCCTCAAAGTGTTTGAGCGTTTTGCTGGCCAGAAAAGGTCTTTTTCCAATTAGATGGATTAAGGTGTAGTTTCGGTCTGCTTCGAGGCGTAGTATCTCGTTAAGTGTGAAGAAGTAAACACCGTCGCTGGAAGGAACTGCCAGACGGAAGTCTTTCACTTCATTTTTCTCGATATTCTGAACAAGATTGTCGTACAATTCCTGCTTTTCACGAACCGTTTTTTGCTTGTTAATGTGTCTTTCGACGGCCATTTTCAGCTCATCCGGGTCGACAGGTTTTAACAAGTAATCCAGCGCGCTGAACCGGATCGCCTGAATCGCGTACTGGTTGTAGGCGGTGGTGAAAATGATATCAAATGAGGGGTTTTTTTGAGACATAAGGAAATCGAAACCGCTCTGGTGCGGCATCTCCACGTCCAGAAAAACGATACCTGGTTTGTATGTTTTCAACACTTCGTTGGCTTCACTAACGGATGCAGCCTGTCTGATCTCAGATACTTCCGGAATGAAATTAACCAGAAAGTGATTAAGTACATTCCTTGCTTTTATCTCGTCGTCAATCACCAGCGCTTTAATCATAACAGAGTTGAGTTTATTTTAATAAAATGAAAAGTGTACACTATCTTAGCAAGTACTACTTTCTTTTACCTTACGAACCGCCATTTTTTGAATAGGTTAATGACTATAAAAACATGGAGTTTTTTTGGCGATATTTTATTTTTGTTGAAATTGTTCTATGCAAGTTGCAATTTATCGGAACGAAACAGAAGCTTTTAAAGCATTCCGTAGCGCAAAAATTAGCCAACGGTTAAAAGGGCTGCGCGGGGAGAGGAGGATTTGAATATTTTAAATTTTACGGCATATTAATTCGACTATACGGCTCATATTTTTCGGTAATTACTTCTACGGACTTTGCGCCGTAGCTCTGTCTGTTGAAGCAATGCTTCAGCAGGAAATTCCGTTGAACAGCCCTTTGTATTTTGTTACTGTTTTTGCCGCTGCCGTCATCTATTACACCAAGGCTTACATTACCGAAGGTACGTTGGTAACAACAAATCCGAGAACGCTATGGTATAGAAAAAACAGGGAACTGGTAATATGGAGCCAATGGCTGATGGGCCTTGTTATTGTTTTTTGCCTTGTATTTCTGCTCAAAGATAAGCTGGATGTTTTATTGGGTATAGAGCCTGTGGAGTGGGGGCTCATTCTGGTTTTTCCGTTGGGAGGAGTTTTTTATTATGGCGTAAGCACGCAATTGGGACGGTACAATCTGCGCAGGATCGGCTGGTTGAAACCATTCGTGATCGGATTTATCTGGGCAGGACTCGTCACAATTTATCCGGTTTTATTTTACGATATCATGGCGCTGTCTCCATACGAGCTATCACTAATCGGGCTTTTTCTGTTTATTAAAAATTTCATGTTTGTATCCGTGCTGTGCATCATGTTTGACATCAAGGATTATGCTGCCGATTACAATGCGCAGCTCAAAACATTTGTCGTAAATGTGGGTTTGAGAAAAACCATATTTCAGATTATCATTCCACTTTGTGTGATCGGTCTAGCCTCATTTCTGATCTACGGTTACCAGCGCGGTTTCCATTTTATGAAGCTTGCGCTCAATGTAATCCCGTTTCTGCTGCTGATCGTCGTGGCCTATTCGCTGCACAACAGGCGCTCCGTACTTTATTATCTGGCCATCATTGACGGTCTTATGCTGGTGAAAGCCATTTGTGGGAGTTTGGCAATGATCTACTTTTGACAATAAAACTCATGCTGCTGCCGGTTTTTCTTTTTTCTGGAAACTGTAAATCAGATAGAAAAGTGCGGGAAGAATAAAAATGCTTCCGATCAATAACGCCATTCCGAGCGCGTGCATCGTTTTCTCGTGGCCACTGTGTTCAATGAGCGAAAGATACCCGCCGTTTTTGAGAATAACGATATTCGGAAAATGTCTGTAAGTAGTTGTCAGTAAAATCATTGTTACCTGAAAACCGGCAAGCGGGCGTAAGAGATTGATTTTTCCCTGGTACAACAAGTACCACATCAGAATAAGAGACACTGTGGCCGACAAAATTGCGATACGGCCAACCCAGTTCCCAAAAACCCATTCTAGTAACGGAATTTGCTCAATATAAGAGGCCGCAAAAACCAGCATCCCGCAAAGTACTGCTGCAATATTGAAAAACTGTGCCTTGTGCGCAAAACGAAGGCGGTCATGTTCATTGTCCGTTTCACCGATGAGGTAAACCGACGCCAGGAAACCGCAGATGGAAACTGTGAATAAACCGACGGAAACAGAGAACCAATGCAGCCAACTGAAAATGTATGCCGACAAAAACGTATCTGCCTGTGGATCAATGTGGCCTGAAACCGCGCTGCCGGCAATAATGCCCAGAAAAAGCGGTGTAATGAAACTGGAATAGGCAAAAATCGGATTGTATAGATTTTGCATATCGTCAACCACCGCATCATAATGCCGGAACGTGAATGCCGTTCCCCGCGCGATAATCCCTAATAACATGATGGTCAGTGGAATATGCAGGTTCACTGACATCGTTGTGTAAATCTCCGGGAAACCGACGAAAAGAATCACAATTGCAATGATGAGCCACATGTGATTTGACTCCCAGATCGGTCCTATGGCTGAATAAAGCGTTTTTCTGGTGACCTGTTTATTCTTTTTTGAAGTAAATAATTCTATAATACCGGCCCCAAAATCTGCCCCTCCGAGCAGAAGATAAAGCAAAATTGAGGTCCATAGAAAAATGATTACAACATACAGCATAATCTTAATGGTTTACAGGTTGGGCACCGGCCGGCAAGTCATACAACTGACCCACCATTTTGATCTGACGATAAAGCATAAAAACCACGATGATCGCCAGCGAAACGTAGACGGCTGAAAAAATGTAGAACGAATAAACGATACCCGGCATCGGTGTTACTGCATCTGCGGTGCGCATGACGCCGTTGATTATCCAGGGTTGTCTTCCCACTTCGGTCACCGTCCACCCTGCTTCCACAGCAATAAATCCCAATGGTGTTGCGGCGACAAACAATTTCATAAGCCAGTTGCTCGTAAGCCATGCCTTCTTTTTCCAAAGTGAAAAAAAGTAAATGCCTGCAATGAGCATCATGAGCATGCCCATCCCCACCATCATTTGAAACGCAAAATGTGTGATCATGACCGGTGGATGATTTTCCGGAGGAATTTTATCCAGTCCTGTAACTTCTGATTGGAAATCACCATGTGCTAAAAAGCTTAAAAATCCGGGAAGTTTCAATGCGTAATCAACTTTTTGATTTTCCACATCAGGAATTCCGCCAACAATGAGCGAAGCAGATTTCTCCGTGTGAAAGTGCGCCTCCATGGCAGCCAGTTTTGCGGGTTGCCGGATGGCGACGTCTTTTGCAGAAATGTCACCACTCAACGGTTGCAGCAATGCCGCAACGCACCCAAACGCAGCCGCGATTTTAAAAGATTTGGTATGAAACAATACGTGCTGGCCTCTCAGGATCATCAGCGCGTGTACGCCGGCAACAGCGAAACCTGTTGCGACAAATGCAGCAACTGTCATGTGCAGTGCCTGCGAAAACCAGGCGTCATTGAACATGGCCTTAATCGGGTCAATGTTGATGTATTTGCCATCGACAAAATCGAATCCGGCGGGGCTGTTCATCCAGGCGTTCGCAGCTACAACGAGAATTCCTGACGCAAGTCCGCTGATCCCGACTACGACGCCCGTGAACCAATGAAACCACTTGTTGAATTTGTCCCAGCCATAAAGGAAAAAACCCAGGGCAATGGCTTCAATAAAAAATGCGGTTCCTTCCAGCGAGAATGGCATACCGAAAATAGGACCTGCATTTTTCATGAATTCCGGCCAGAGCAAACCCAGTTCGAAAGACAAAACGGTACCGGAAACTGCGCCGGTTGCAAAGAAAATCGCAACACCTTTGCTCCACGCTTTTGTCACATTTTTATAGACAATGTTATCGGTTTTCAGCCAATAGTAGTGCGCGACTGCCATAAAAAAAGGCATAACCATTCCGATACACGAGAAGATGATATGGAAGCCCAGCGATAAGGCCATTTGTGATCTTGCAGCTATGAAATCATTCATTCCGGGTGAGATTTATTGGGGAGATGCAGTAGCTCAAAACTACTTAAGTCTTATGATAACAACCACTTTTGAACCGAAATAAGTCAAAAGAATTGCTTAATAATTTACTTAAAAAAGCGGTCGTTATTTCAATGAAAAAATATATTGCTTTTCTCCTATTGATCACTTGTTCTGCCTTTGCGCAGAAACGGACGGTTCCTTTTATTGATCAGAAATCTATCAAAATCGATTCATTGTTATGGGATCTCGGTAAATTAAGTAAAGCTCCCGAAGTGCAGTGGCTGGACAGAAAAAGTCCTGTTCAGACATTACTTTACAGAAGTGTAGATTATGAGGGTCATCCCACACAGGTTTTTGCATACTACTCAAATCCGGATATTTTGAACGGAAAACGTATGGGCAAAAATAAATTTCCGGGCATTGTCCTGATACATGGAGGCGGAGGGAAGGCTTTTAAGGAATGGGTGGAAAAATGGGCGTCGGAAGGTTACGCGGCTATTGCAATGGATTTGTCGGGAAACGATGCGGATGGAAAAAAGCTGGTGCAGGCAGGGGCTGATCAGTCAAATGAAAGCAAGTTTGACAAAATTGAAACGGCTGACCTGAAAGATGTCTGGAGTTATCATGCCGTAGCATCGTCAATTTTAGCGCATTCGCTGCTTCTGCAGTTTCCGGAGGTAGATCAGGCCAAAACCTGCGTTACTGGTATTAGCTGGGGAGGGTATTTAACTTGCATTGTGGCTTCGCTTGACAATCGTTTCAAAGCTGCAGTTCCGGTTTACGGATGCGGATTTTATGATGAATCTGATGTTTTTAAAGTGCCATTGAACAAGCTTTCAAATAGCGGCCGGGCCAAATGGATGCGGTATTTTGATCCTTCCGTATATATGCCTTTTGCCGCTCCTCAGTTTTGTTTCGTCAATGGAAATAAAGACAAACATTACAATGTGGTGCCATACAGTAAAACATACAATCTGGTGCCGGAAAACAGGCGTCATGTACTGCTGCTGCCGGAAATGAAGCACAGCCACGACTGGGGCTGGGAACCACATGAAATCAGATATTTTATGGAAAACATTCTTGAAAAGAGAACGCCATTGACTACGATCGCAAATGTGACAAAAGGAGGTGATAAGGTCAGCGCGTCGTATCAGGGGCCGGTTAGTTTGTGGTTCGCGGATTTTTATTATTCCAATGACACGACCTCCACCAATGAGGAAAGAGTCTGGCTGAAACAAAAGGTAAAAATCGATTCTGATAAAAAGACGTTATCGACGGCCATGCCCAAAGAAAAATTTAAGTATGGCTTTTTTTACATGAAGGATCACCGGAATCTTTCCGCATCAAGTCCGTTCATTTTTAACTAGAAACTAATTTCCCTGATCGTTTTCCTGTTGTTTCCTAAGTTTTTGTTTTACGATGTCTGCCGGGTAACGAAGTGCCAGCTCACGAATTTCGTAGGTGAATTTGGTGAAAACTTCTTCCCATATTTTTGCCTCACCGGGTTCATATTCGTAGAATCCGTGCGAGTTGGCAACGCCTCTGCCACCTTCTCTCACCACTTTGTCAATTAGTTCCGGTACTTCGGTGCTGTTGTTCAAGGTAGGTAAAAGTCGCTGCATAACAGTATGGTAGGCCGGGACGCCCGTCAGGTCCATCCAGCGGAAAACACCAACAAATGTCATGAAGTAGCCTGCATTGTTCCTGCACGAACGGTCCACATCTTCAATTGTCGCGTAACCGTTTTCTACCAGACTGATCGCCTCCCGGTACATTGCATACATAAGGCGGTTGGTAATAAATCCGGCGATATCCTTGCGTACTAGGATCGGTTCCTTTCCCCACAAATGTGAGAGACTGTACAATTCCTCTCCATATTTAATGTCTGTCTGGTCGCCGCAAATAATTTCCAGAAAACGTGTAGTATGGGCGGGTTCTGTCCAGTGGAGGCCCAGGAAACGTTCGGGATGTTTCGTCAGGCTTTGTAACGTGCTGATCGGAATTGCAGATGTGTTACTGGTCAACAGCGCGTCAGATGCGATAACCGTTTCAATTTTCTTGTAAACCGATTCTTTAATTTCCACATTTTCGATGGTACATTCGATGACCAGCCTGCAATTCTTCAATTCTGCGTAGTCTTCCGTAATTGTAAGATTGCCAGAGTAAAAATCTGGTTCATTTGAAATGATGCCATTCAACACTGATTTTTCCAGATGTTCCCGGATTCGTTTTTCGGCATGAAGCAGATCATCAGGAATAGGAGCAAGCGCTACAACCGGGTGACCGGCAATTAACAGGCAGGTCACGATACTACAACCCATCAGGCCCAGACCGACGATGCCGACAGGAATTTCATTTGTGTTCATAATTTTTCAGTCAAAGGGATTTAGGATATGCCCGAAAAAGAAGTGATGTAAAGGTTCCTACTATGTCCGACACCCTCAAAAAACGGTAACCTGACTTTTATTGGTATGTAAATAAAAAACCCCGGAATTTTCATCCCGGGGCTACTTATAAAATCAGATCAACTAGTTAGACCAACTGTTCACTTCACTTTCCACTTCCTCACGAGTCTTACCCAGCTTTTTCTGAAGTTTTCCTAAAAGTTCATCTTCCTTGCCATCTTCATATAGCAAATCATCATCAGTCAGGTCAGCATATTGTTGCTTGAACTTTCCTTTCAATTCGTTCCAGTTTCCTTTTACTTGTTGTGTGAATGCGCTCATGATTTCTAGTTTTTAATTGTTAAAGAATCAAACCAAGCTAATTCTGAACTTGGTTGACAGGTTAGTTAAAGAAATTATTCCAGTTGCCATCATCGGGTAGCGTGCGATAACACCCTTTTTTAAAACTTGCAGTAAATCAGTATTATATAACTTGCGAAGCGAAGATTCTATCCGATTCAGGCCAATTTCCTCAGAGTCTTTGCCTTCAAACTATGAGCATTATTTTCCCAAAACTGTCCAAATTGTTTCCTGCTTATGAGATTTTTTTGGGATTGTATAGGATGGGGTTGCGTTATAAAAAAGCCCGCGAGTTGCCGCGGGCTTAGGTGTCTTCGATCAACAGGCAGTTTTAACTCCTTGCCAATAATTTATCGAGCCGGATTATTCCCTGCACCATGGAACGGACGGTGTGGTAGTTTACTTTCCAGGAATGGCTCATGTGTGTCCATATAGGAGCGCCTTGTCGGGTCAGGAGTGGCAGCCATTCCCCGACCTCCTTGTGTATCATTTTGTCGAACACGAACCGGTGTGTGGCATCATAAGCCCTGAGATATTTTTCATCTCCATAAACACGGTACGCATCCAGCATCCCAATGATCACCTCAGCTTGTTGCCAGAATTCTTTTTCCCGGTCATAGACCGTACCGGCGTGCGAGCCTTCCACAAATACGCCACCAAATTCCCAGTCGATACCGTTGTCCACTGCGTGGTTGTAGGATGTTAAAAGTTGTTGGTTGTATTCTTCGTACGGAATTCCGGCAATGTCAAGCGCATGCATCAGTAGCCACGCAAACTCTACATTGTGGCCGTAACTTGTGTTGTCTTCTGCGGCACTTTTGAAGCCATCTTCCGAAAAGCGATCCCATCCCCAGATGATATCGAATTTGATTTGCGGCGCCACGGACCAGTCGGCCCAGAATTGCGGAATGCCTGTCCGGTACTCGGGGTGCATGATTTTGGTGACCAGTAATTGGATTACTTCAATGAGTTTGCGGCGGTGAACCTGTTTCCCACTTGCCTCATATAGCGTTGTGAATGCCTCCATCAGGTGCATGTGTGCGTCCAGTGTTTTGCGGTCACCTCCTGCGGAACCAGGGCCTTTCAATTCCCATTGGCGATTGAACATCTCAAAATAACCGCCGAAATTAGTATCGGCGCCGTTGATCTGGATCAGGTCGAAAACTTTTTCCGCATATTCCAATCCGCGCGGATCGCCGGTTGCAAGCGTGTATTCTGCCAGGCTGTAAATTGCAAAACTATGGCCATAAACGATTTTTTCATCGATTTTCACGTCACCTTTGCGGTCCATGAGCCAGTAAAATCCGCCATTTTCCTTGTCCCACATTTTGTTGATCAGAAAATCAACTCCGTGTTTGGCAATTTCTGCATAACGGCCTTCTCCATATCCCGCGCGGTGCGCAGAGGAAAACGTGTAAACTGATCTGGTTTGCGCGATCAATGATTTCTCATCTTCGCCGGAATCTTCGCCGGCATTGTCAAAATGGGTAATGTATCCTCCGAATTCCTTATCAATGCAGCGTTTTTCCCAAAATGGCAATAGCTCTTTTGTTAAATGATCAAATGCTTCGTTGCGGTAATTTTTAATCTGTTCTGAGTTCATGAAAACTGGTACTGTAATTTAGTGTTTAAGAATATTGTTATTAAATGGAGTCAACACGGATTGGCAAAACACAAAATTTCACACTTTCAACAACCCTGGTTTTTGTAAAAAGCATGTTTGCAAGTCTCTGCAACGCAACCGAGCTACCCCAATTTTCCGGCAGAATTTACACCATGTATTACGTAGATTTCAGGGTTATCGGCTATCAGATCAATATTTTTATAATTATAAATGTTTTAATCAGGAATATTATCCTTCTTTTTTGAATTTTCGTTTTTTCGGAACCATCCATCGCGCATTCATTGTACTGGATTTTGTCATGTTTTTTGACTCATGCACGATGAAAAGAGATAGGCATCTGTTGCGGTTTAACTTTGGATGTTCGTAATTCGCATGTAATTCCATAACCAGTACAAAATATGAGTAATCCTGAAATTGTCGAGATCCTTGAACTCACGGCCAAGTTGCTTGAATTGCACGGTGCAGATACCTTTAAAATCAAAGGGTACTCAATTGCTGCCTTTTATCTGGATAAATATAAGGAAGGAGAATTGCAGTATATGTCTCAGGAAGAACTGACCAAATTGCAGGGAATCGGAAAAAGTACTGCCGCAAAGATTGTGGAAATTGTGAAGACAGGCACCTTCGCCGAGCTTGAAGAATTACTTCGCAATACACCATTGGGTGTAATGGAAATGTTCAATATCAAAGGGATTGGACCTAAAAAGATAGCAATACTTTGGAAAGAGTCAGGGATAGATAATCTCCATGAACTTGAATTGGCGTGCCTCAATGGCACTGTGGCAAAATTGAAGGGATTTGGTGGTAGTATCCAGCAAAAAGTTCTGGAATCGCTTGCTTTCCTGAAAGACCAGGCCGGCAAACTGAGAATGGATAAGGCCGAAATGGTAGCCAAATTGATTGTAGATGAATTAAAGAAAAGTTTTGATGAGATCGAGGTGGCCGGAGACATTCGCAGAAGGGCCGAAATCGTTGATGTGATTAAAATTTTGGTTAAAACGGAATCGCCGGCACTGCTTCAAACTATACTGGATGGCACTGAATTTCTTGTGCAGGATGTGAAACAATCTTCACCGTTTATCTGGCGGGGCAAAGTGCAGGATGTGGCCGTTGATGTAGAGATTATTGCCGTGAGACCAGAACGGATGGTGAATGAGCTTTTTCTTGAAACTGCCTCCGCGGACCATCTTGGGCATGTGAATGAATCGGGTGAGACAATCTGGAAACAGGCATATTTTGAAACGCTGGAAAGTGAGGCTGCCATTTATGAAAAATCACATTTACCGTACATTGTTCCTGAAATGCGCGAAGGTGCTGGAGAATTTTTGTGGGCCGAAACGCACAAGGCCGAAGACCTGATCACCTGGGATGATCTGAAAGGAATCTTGCATAACCACAGTACCTATTCCGATGGCCAGCATACGCTGGAACAAATGGCGCTCTTTTGCAGGGAGCTTGGGTTCGAGTATCTGGGAATTGCGGATCATTCGCAAACTGCCACATACGCGCAGGGCCTTAAAATCGAAGATGTGATTCGGCAACATGAAGAGATCGCCGCTTTGAATGCGAGATTTGCGAGTGAAAATCCGCTGAAACCATTCAAAATATTAAAAGGAATTGAGTCTGATATTCTGGGTGACGGCTCGCTCGACTACCCGAAAGAAATTCTGGCCAGTTTTGATTACATCGTCGCCTCTGTACACAGCAATCTTACGATGACACTTGAAAAAGCAACGGCCAGATTGTTAAAAGCAATTGAAAATCCATACACGACCATTCTGGGCCATCCGACCGGGCGTCTTTTGTTATCCAGAGAAGGTTATCCGATTGACCACAAGGTAATTATTGATGCATGTGCGGCAAATGGCGTAGTTGTGGAAGTAAACGCTTCACCCTGGCGGCTTGATCTGGATTGGCGCTGGATTTCTTACTGTATGGAAAAAGGTGTCCTGCTGAGTATTAATCCGGATGCGCATTCGAAAGAGGGATATTATGACATGCATTACGGTGTCGCTGTTTCCCGGAAAGGTGGACTTACCACGGAGATGACTTTTAACGCATTCTCACTGGAAATGATGGAAGCGTACTTACAGAAAAGGGTCAGCTAAATCTAGCTGATCATTCTTTCAAATTTTCCCGGGCTTCCTTGACAAAATCTTCAGAAACGCCCACGAGCCCTGCGATTTCCTTGTTGTTAAAGGATGTCTGTAAAATAAGCGATTTGGTGAACGAAAGATTTCTTTCATTATCTTTTCGAGCCTGGCCCTGCTCTAAACCTTTTTTCAGGCCTTCCTCTCTACCTTCCTTTCTACCTTGTTCTCTCCCCTTGATGAAGAGATAATCTCTTTCCTCTTTGAAAAATTTATCTATGCTTTCCATCGCTTTTGAGTTAATTTAAAGGGAAGATTAGAACTCGTCTTTTAAATTTTCCCGTACCGCCTGGACAAAATCTTCGGAAACTCCCACGAGCCGTGCGATTTTCTTATTGTCAAAGGATGTCTGTAAAATAAGCGATTCGGTAAACGAAAGATTTTTTTCACTATCTTTTTTAGTCTGGCCCTGCTCTAAACCCTTTTCCAGGCCTTCCTCCCGACCTTCTTCTCTACCTTCTTCTCTGCCTTGTTCTCTCCCCTTGATGAACAGAAAATCCTTTTCCTCTTTGAAAAATTTGCCTATGCTTTCCATTGCTTTTTCGGTTATGACTTCTAATTTACGGATTTGAGATAATACGCGCAACTGAACCAAATGTCTTTTTAGAGAAAAATCTGTCGGGCTTGTTTCATGTATTCGTTTTACAATTTTAGTTATGGCCTGTTGCGGATGTTCCGTTTTGAAATTTCCCAGTATGGCAAAAACGATTTCAGCGGGATTGCGCGAGTCAAGAAACAATTGATAATTGATTTCGGACAGCACCACGATCGGGAATTCGAATTGGTGACGTGGTGTGGTTAATTTTACCGGCATTTTCGGTGTTCCTTTGCCGATGTAAATCACGAATTGCTCTACGGGAATTTTGTATTTCCTGAGTAGCATCAGATCATATTCTGCCATTCTGTACACCATTTCCATTTCATCGGACAACTGAATTTCCAGATGCAGAATAAAGGTTTTGTCTGAAACATCCGTGATTCGCTTCAAAATATCCGGCTTGCGCTCCTTCGTATGCTGTATATCATCCGGCAGTTCTTCTGTGCGAACCGGCTGTATGTTAAGTATTTTGGTGATCAGCGTCGGGATAACCTCTTCAATGTTTTCCCTGAATATCCGATCATATTGTCCATATTGTTGTCTTGGCATTTGTATGATAAAAAACGAGCCAGGATTCGAATCTTACGCTCTGTATCAAACCATACGACTAATTTATAGTTTGGTCACCAGGGATAGGGACGGAGAAGTTTCCTTTGGCATCAATTCCATTATTCCGGTCTTCAACGCTTCAATCAATCTTGTCTTCACCTGTTCCCGGTTCACGACCAGGCATACTTCCCTGGCTGGTTCCGGATAGCGGAAACTGCGGATAAATTTCTTCCGTTCCTCCGGCAACTCGTTGACTGCCAGTTCCGGTAGAATGGTAATGCCACCGTTACGATCAACCATGCGCATCAGTGTTTCGATGCTGCCCGAGCGGTAATTGAAACTGCTCCCGAATTCACTGTTCCGACTCAATTCACATAACTTTTGAATTTGCGTGCGAAAACAATGTCCTTCTTCAAGCAGCCAAAGCTCATTTGGTTCAATATCTGCGGGAAGAATATATTGTTTGTTGTAAAGACCTGTGTCCTTTGAAACATAGGCATAGAACCTTTCTTTGTAAAGTGGAATTTCCCGAAGCGCATTGTCCTCTGAAACCGAAGCCACGATGCCCACATCCAAATTGCCCAGTTTCAATTCGCCGGTGATTCTTTCAGTGATCATTTCGGAAATATGCAGCCGTATGTCCGGGTAGTTTTTAATAAACGGCTGTACAATATGTGGGAGCAAGTATGGAGCAATTGTAGGAATGATACCAATTCGCAGTTCCCCGGACAGATCTCCATTGAAATGTTTGGCAATTTCAGCCAGTCTGCCCGATTCCCTCAAAACTGTTCTGGCCTGATCAATAATCTGGCGACCTATATTTGTTGGTACAATCGGTTGCTTGGTCCTGTCAAAAATTTTAACGCTTAATTCCTCTTCCAGTTTGCGAATCATCATTGAAAGTGTTGGTTGGGTCACGTTGCAATGTTCGGCGGCCTGTACAAAATGGCGGTGATTGTCGACCGCAACGATGTATTCAAGTTGTTGTATATTCATTGATATGTGATTTTTCCTATCTGAATCATGTCCCAATTCGGGAAGTTTTGTAATTCGCACGAAGTTACAGAAAGAATGAATTTATAGATTGAATCTATGTGAATTTAATATGTATCGTTTTTATTTATCTCTATTTCGGACGGTCCGGGCAGGTTCTTTTGCGGGTTTGAAATGAGGTGGAAGGGAAACAGCGCGCAGTTATCGGTGTGATACCTTTGCACCTCTGATGTTGAGCAGCGCAATAGTAGTTTTGCAAAAATAAAATAGATAGGACTTAATAGTTGCGTTGACTTTTGTATTAAATTGATATTAAATTTTATTTCGGTTAGATCACTGCCGGCAATAAATTTGAAATGTCGTCGTATTTTTAAGGAATTAAGAACTATCACTCACTTTTACCAACCAAAAAATGAAAAAGCTACAAGCATTATTTATCGTCGCGTTCTTTTTAATCGCAGGAAACAGTTTTGCGCAGACAGCACAGCCTGCGGCTAAACCCGCAGCAAAAAAAGAGGTAAAAGCTGCGGCAACCCAAACAACAACAGAGGTTAAAACAAAAAAAGACGGAACTCCTGACAAGCGCTATGCAGAGAACAAAAAGCTGAAAAAGGATGGCACACCGGACAAACGTTACAATGAGAACAAAAATCTCAAAAAGGATGGTACGCCCGACAAACGGTTTAAAACCAAGCCGGACTCGTTGAAGGCCGGTAAAAAAGGCTGATCAGAAAAAAAGGAAAACTTTTCCCAGAAAAAATTAGGGTAGATGCCTGGCTCGTTGTCATTCCAATGAACAACGAAGTCAGGCATCTGGCTTTTACAGCGAAAGGTAATCGTAGAAGCGAATGAATTTACCGGATACGGAAGAATACGTCATCAATAGTGAGCGGCAAGATGTGTTTGAGAATGTCTTCAAAAAACATTTTAAAGGACTGCATGCCTATGCGTGTACAATATTGCGTGATGATATTATGGCAGAGGAAATGGTCCAGAATGTGTTTTGCAGATTGTGGGAAAAAACGGATCAAATCAGTATTCGTGAGTCTGTAAGCGGATATTTGTACCGGTCTGTTTACCACGAATGTTTGAACTATCTGAAACACCTGAAAGTAAGAGATGCTTATCAAACCTATGCGATCAGTCAGGTGGAAAATAGCAATGATACTGCCCACAATCTCGAATTGAGCGAGTTGGAAAGCAAACTGGAATTGGCACTGAAAGAGCTTCCTGAAAAATGTCGCACGATTTTTCAGATGAGTCGTTTTGAAGAGTTAAAGTACCAGGAAATAGCCGACCGGCTGGAATTGCCGGTAAAAACAATTGAAAACCAGATGGGGAAAGCGTTGCGGTTGCTGCGGATCAAACTGGTGGATTTTTTGCCGGCTTCAATTTTATTATTTTTAATTGGCTAGATAGGGACGCACATGAAAACGAAAGAGGGAAATATTATGGACGGCCTGCTGGTGAAGCAATTGCTGAACGAAAGTACCAGCGAGGATGAAACGTTGATAAAAGAATGGCTCCTGGAAAATATTGAAAATCAGAAGTATGCCACACATTTCGGGCTGATTTGGAATAGGAGCAAGTTATTGGCTGCCGCAGGTTCCGTGGATGAAAATGCGGCCTGGGATAGGTTTAAGTTGCGGGTCAACAGGCCGGAGGCAACCGCGATCATTCCTTTAAATAGCAAAAGCTGGATGCCCGTAGTTCGTGTTGCTGCAATGTTGTTTTTGGTTGCAGCGGCAGGGTGGGCGGCCTGGCTATTCTCCGTTCAAAACAGAAACATGGAAACGATCGTGTTCAGGACCGACAAGTTGCCACGCACCGATACCTTGCCGGACGGTTCTGTCGTCACTTTAAACAAATATTCCTCGCTAAGTTTTCCGGAGGAGTTTGCGGGAAATAAACGCACTGTCAGATTAACAGGAGAGGGATTTTTTAATGTCGTGCCGGATAAATCTAAACCTTTTATCATTTCCGTTAATGATTTGACGGTGAAGGTGGTTGGCACTTCGTTTAACGTAAAAGAAAACACAAAAACTACGGAGGTGATCGTGGAAACAGGCATTGTGGAGGTTGCAAGAAATGAGCAGACACTGCGTCTGAAGCCAAAGGAAAAAACGGTCGTCGCCAACAGAGAACAGGGGCTTTTGAAACAGAAAACAGAGGATGAATTTTATAAATATTACCGGACCGGCAAGCTTGTTTGTGAAAATACGCCATTGTCGAGACTGGTAGAGATTCTAAATGAATCTTACGGATCTGAAATTGTGATCGGAAACAAGGAACTTGAAAAGTTGTCTATCAACACCACTTTTGATCAACTTGACCAGGAAGAAATTTTGTCTCTGATCAGTGCTACATTCGATGTCAAAGTCATCAGAAAAGGTAACCGGATTACTTTAACTAAGTGACAAGAGAATTACGGACTTATGTCCGGATGTATAACTAATTTTGCAACCACAACAACGATCCGTTGTTGTGGTTGCTTTTGTAATTTACCAAACCTGATAAAAAGGGTCTTAGCCGCTTATGAATTTGATTTTTAGGATTTTGGCAATTATCCTGCTTTTTGCAACGAGCTCCGTTTTCAGTGTTCCGGCCTGTTATGCCCAAAAATCTCTGAACAAAATCATATCAATCAGCGAAAAAGGAAGACCGGTTTCTCAGGTATTGAAGTCTATCGGTGAAAAGGGTGGGTTTTATTTTTCCTATAACAGTGACATCATTCCGGGGGATAGCCTGGTGAATTTGACGGTGACTGAAAAACCGGTCAGACAAATTCTGGATCTGCTGTTCAGTGATAATTATCAATATAAAGAAAAGGGCAACTACGTCATTATTCAGCGTGCACAACGGGAAAAAACTTACGTCGTTGCTGGCCACGTTTATGATATTTCCACGGGCCAACCGGCTGATTATGTGAGCGTTTATTCCAGGCAGGTGCTCGTCTCGGCACTTTCAGAAGATGACGGCAGCTTTCGTCTCAGGATCAGGGAAACCAGCTTTCCATTTTTGTTGACTGTAAGCAAAATCGGTTATGGCGATACAATTATCGTGGTGAGTCAGGCCGATATCAGTGATTTAAAAATAAATATTTCCCCAAAGGCAATTGACCTTGATCCTGTTTTTGTCAAGTATTCTGAGGGCGACCGGACGTGGCTGGGAAGACTTTTTGTGTCCTCAAAGTTGCGAAAGCAAAGCCAGAACATTGGTCAGTTCTTTGTGGCACTGCCATATCAGGCATCATTAACGCCTGGTCTCGGTACGCATGGCCGCATGAGTGCGCAGGTGGTGAACAAGGTTTCGCTCAATATTTTGGGCGGTTACACGGCTGGGACAAATGGTGTTGAAGTTGCAGGAGGTTTTAATATTTCGAAAACGGACGTTAGATATGTGCAGATGGCGGGCGTGTTCAATCAGGTTTCGGGAAATGTGCATGGTGTACAGGTTGCGGGATTTCTGAATAACGTTCTTGATTCGATTCAGGGCGTCCAGGTCTCCGGGTTTATGGGTGTCGTCGCGGGAAATATTCGTGGTGTGCAAATCAGTGGTTTTTCAGGGGTTTCACGAAATGACTTACGGGGTGTTCAGGTTTCTGGTGCCGCGGGTTTCTCAATAGGAAATGTTCATGGGGCGCAAATTTCGGGTGCTTTCAACAATGCAGCAGGCAGTTTTCATGGTGTGCAGATCTCTGGTGTTATCAACCGGGTGAAGTCAGAAATGAAGGGTGTGCAGATTTCCGGATTCGCGAATCTGTCAAAAGGTAACACGAAAGGTTTGCAGTTTGGCGTGATCAATTACGCTAAAAAACTCAAAGGAACACAAATTGGCATCGTCAACGTGGCTGATAGTTCTGGCGGATACAGCATCGGCCTGATAAACATCATTAAGAAAAGCAGTTCGAATATTTCCATTTATTCCAATGAAATTGTTCCCTTCAACATCGGCTGGCGAATGGGGACACGCAAGTTTTACAGCATGCTTCTAGTCGGAAGTACAGTAGGAAACATCCGAAAAGCTTACACTTTTGGCGTAGGAATCGGTAAAGAATTCAAGGTTTCGAAAGGCCTGGGTATCTCGGGAGAATTAACAAATCAGAACATTTTTCTGGGAAACTGGGAAGACCTTCCTTCCATTTTTCGTTTCCAAGCAGCCCTGAATCTGAAATTGGGCAACCGGTTTACACTCTTTGCCGGGCCTTCAATTTCTGTTTTTTCCGCTGGTCAGAACGCATCAGAGGAAGGATATAAGTCTTTTCCCCTGACCCAATATCCCGGCTTTAACCAAAATCAGAAATACCCTGCCTGGTTTGGCTGGCAAGGTGGGATCAGCTGGCGTTACGGATCGAATTAAAAATACTGTAATCACAAAAAACTTTCTCTGAAAATTAGGGTGAGGCCTCATCAGGTTGTCGGTACTGCACATACGGCAGTCGCGACAATTTGCAGGCCTGCGAACAAGAACCGTCCGCTGCTGTATGTGTTTAAACATTTTATTCAAATACAAAACACATGAAAAAGCATCAGACATTTAACACTGGATATTTTATTGCGATCATTCTGTTATTCCATACTTTAAGTTCTTTTGGGCAAGCGGATACGGTTCGGCCCGTACACATCGGATTGATTTATCCAATCAGTTCCAACGGCCTGCGCGCTGCTGATTACACCAATCGTTTTTCCCTGCATGCAATTGCCGGATTGTCAAAAAACGAAACGGCATTGGCCATTGCGGGAGCTGCAAACATCGTGAAGCAGAATGCGAATGGCGCACAAATTGCCGGAGCTGTCAATCTGACCGGGAATGACGCAAGCGGATTGCAGATCGCCGGATTTGCAAATCTTGTAAAGAGAAATGTCGAAGGTGCTCAGATCGCTGGCTTTTTAAATATGGCCGAAAATGCAGGTGCTGTTCAAATTGCCGGGTTCAGCAACATAGTCGGGAAGAATTCAAAAGGGTTACAATTGTCTGGCTTTTTCAACAAAAGTGAAAACGTCAACGTGCAGATCGCCGGGTTTTTGAATGTTGCAAAGAAAGTAAAAGGCGTCCAGCTTGCAGGACTTATCAATATTGCAGACAGCAGCGATTACCCCATCGGAATATTCAACTTCATTAAAAGCGGAGAAAAATCGATCAGTATTACCATTGACGAAACCATGACGGGCATTGCATCTTTCAGGTCAGGCGGGCGCATCCTATACGGTATCGCGGGTATAGGTTACAATTTCAAGAACAATGACAGACCGCTCTACGCTGTAGAAGCGGGCTTGGGAGCGCATATTCCGGTTTCAGAACGGTTTCGCATTAATCTGGAAGCGGTCTCGCTCACATTGTCCGACTTCAAGAAAGGCACTTATATGAAAAGTTCACTGAGGATTCTGCCAGCTTATCGTGTTGGAAGCCGGATCGAGATATTTGCGGGACCAACGATCAACTATGTAAATTATTCGAAAGAAAGCGGAAAGGGGCTGGTAGACAAGTATTTGTGGAGCCGCACCAGGCAGGATGATTTTCAGGGTCTGTTTGCAGGATTCACCGGCGGTATTCAAATTTTACTATGACCTGAATGAGGTTTTGAAACACTGAGGTTTTATCCAAAATCAACTTATAGTTTGGTATAAATACATTAAAAAATAAAATTAAAATGGGCGATATTTCCGGTTATTCAATACGAATACCCGGAAATATCGTTTTCCGGGTATGATCCTTTGGTTGCTGCAAAGTCATAGAAAGTGTGGCATAATGCTTCAAAAGGTAGGTGTTAATCCCCGCTCCTGGAAAGTAGGGTAATGTGCTAATTGCGCTCTCTCTCAATCGTTTGTGTATGCAGGTACTGTTTTTTGACAGAATTTTCTTGTTAAAGTATTGTTCACGAAACATTATGAAAATGAGAAAATTGGCTTTTATGGGTGTATTTCTTTTGGCTGTTGCCATGGGCTGCAAGGACGATGAAGAGGATGTAACAACACCAACGCCGCTTCCGGATTTGAAGGTGACTACAACGCTTTCCGGGGCAAATGAAGTTCCGGCTAATGGATCACTGGTAGCAGGTTCTGTTGATGGAAAACTGAATCAGGAAACCAAAATATTGAATTTAAGCATTATGTATAGCGATTCTGCAGATTCTACATACGCAGACTCGGCATTTGTACCCACCGCATGGCACATTCACAAAGGAGCCACTGATACTACAGGAGCAGTTGTAATTGATTTTGGAACCAGCTTTGCTACTCCTTTTACTTTTACAGATACGCTGACCACAGAGCAGGTTACGGATTTGAAAGCAGGAAACTATTACGTCAATATCCATTCGAAAAAATATCCTAACGGAGAAATTCGCGGACAGTTGAAAACAGAAGAATAAATTTTTTGTAATAGTTTAAATGCAAAACGAGGATGTCACACCGACATCCTCGTTTTTGTTTCATATCAATTTGATCAAATATTAGTGATCGTGCAGACCTTCATCTGCTGCCAAACGGGCCGCTTTGCGTTTTTTCTTGCCCATTCCTAATTTTTCAATCGCTACAAAAAGTACCGGCACAACGAAGATCGCAAGTGATGTTGCGGCAAGCATACCACCAAAAACAGTCCAGCCGATTGTTTTTCTTGATTCAGCTGCGGCACCGCTTGCAAAGGCCAGTGGAAGTACACCCAGGATAAATGCGAGCGAGGTCATAATGATCGGGCGAAGACGAAGCTGAACAGCTTCCAGTGTCGCAGCGACCAGATCCATGCCGCCATCGACACGTTCTTTCGCAAATTCAACAATCAGAATGGCGTTTTTCGCGGCGAGACCGATCAAGGTGATCAAACCAATTTGCGCATAAATGTTGTTTGACAAATTTGGCAGCAACATCAGCGTTACAATTGAGCCGAACGCACCAATCGGTACAGCGAAAAGTACAGAGAATGGGATGGACCAGCTTTCGTACAATGCAGCAAGGAAGAGAAATACGAAGACGATCGAAATTGCAAAAATGGTCGTTGTACTGCTTCCTGCTTTGATCTCCTCACTACTCATACCGGAGAATTCGTATCCGTATCCTGCTGGTAATGAAGTGGCTGCAACTTCTTTCAGAGCCTGAATCGCCTGCCCGCTACTAAATCCGGGTTTTGGAACTCCGTTTATCTCAACTGCCCTGTAAATGTTATAGTGCGAAATAAGCGCAGGATTTTCAACGACCCTTGTGCTCACCAAAGCGCTGAGCGGAATCATATTGCCGGCTTTGTTACGAACATAAAACTTGTTGATCTGATCCAGATTTGAACGGAAACTACTGTCGGCCTGTACCATTACGCGGAAATTCCTGCCATAAAGGTTAAAGTCATTGACATAAGTACTACCCAAAAGCGTTGACAGCGAGCTGAAAACGTCATTTACCTGAACACCCAGTTTCTTGGTTTTATCACGATCCACGTCAATCTGATAACTTGGCGTTTTGGCATTGAAGAATGTATAGGCCATTCCAATTTCAGGACGCTGATTTACAGCACCAAGGAATTTGCGTGTTACCGCTTCAAACTGCTGAATATTATCCGTGCTGGTAGTTTGCTGTAATTCAAATGTGAAACCGGATGTGGCACCAAGACCAGGAATAGCCGGCGGAGCAATGGCAAGCACGCGGGCTTCCTTGATGTCAGCTGTTCGTTGCTGAATTTGTTTGATGACCGCCTGTACGTGATGCTCAGCACCTTTACGTTCCGCCCAGGGGTGCAGGTTTACGAACATGGTACCAACATTGGATTTGTTGGAAAAGCTGATCACGTTCAATCCAGCCAGACCACCCACTGTGCGTACTTCCGGAATTGCGGATACACGTTTCATGATGTCTTTGATCATTTCAATGTTTCGTGTCGTCGAGGTCGCTTCCTGCATTTCATAGGTTACAAACAGACGTCCTTCATCTTCAACCGGAATAAATCCGGATGGTTTCTTTTGGAACAGGAACACAAGACCAACGATGAGACAAACCATCATTACTATCACATAAGGCGTGCCTTTAATCCATTTTGCAACACCACGTGTGTAGGAGTGGGAAAGTCCGTCGAACCACCTGTTGAAGCGATCAAAGAATTTTTCCAGCCAGTTCTTCTTTTCATTAGCTCCTTTTGAAGGTTTCAGCATGATTGTACACAATGCAGGAGTCAGAGAAAGCGCCACAAACGCAGACAGAAGTACAGAAACCGCGATGGTAATGGCAAACTGCTGATACAGGCGGCCTACAATCCCGGGAACAAAACTAACCGGCACAAACACGGCTGCCAGGATCAGGGCAATGGCGATAACCGGGCCTGATATTTCTTTCATCGCTTTGACAGTAGCCTTTCGCGGCGAAAGCTTTTCATGGTCAATATTATGCTGGACCGCTTCCACCACCACAATGGCATCATCCACCACAATACCAATTGCGAGTACAAAAGCGAACAAGGTCAGCGTGTTGATCGTGAAACCAAAAGGTATAAAGAAAATGAACGTACCGATCAGCGAAACAGGAATGGCAAGAATCGGAATCAGTGTAGCGCGCCAGTTCTGAAGAAACAGGAATACCACAATCACCACCAGAATCATCGCCTCGGCAAAAGTGTGGAGCACCTCTTCAATGGAAACACGCACAACCGATGCCGTTTCAACAGGAATTACGTAATCAATATCTTTCGGGAAAGTCTTGCGCATTTCCGTTAGTGTTTTCATCACACCATCGTAGGTATCCAGCGCATTCGCGCCGGGCGCCTGGTAAATCAGTACAAAAGCGGCGGGGCGTCCGTCTACAAAAGCGTTACTTCCGTAGTCAAATTTACCAAGTTCCACACGTGCAATATCCCGGAGGTATACCACGCTTCCCTGAGCCGGATCAGCACGAACAATGATATTTTCAAATTGTTCCTTGGTATTTAGCCGGCTGTTTGTCAGTACGCTATATTCAAAACTCTGGGTGTTTGGCTGTGGATTTCCTCCGACAGTACCGGCAGCAATCTGTAAATTCTGTTCCGCCAGCGCAGCCGTAATATCCGAAGGCGTCATACGTAAATTGGCCAGGTTCTCAGGATTTAACCAGATACGCATACCGAAATCGTCGGCACGGGAAACGATGTCACCAACACCTTTTACCCGCTGCAAAGCATCTTTCAGATAAATGTTGGCAAAGTTGCCTATAAACTGGGCATCGTGCGTTCCCTTCGGAGAATAAAGCGCAAGCGCGATCATAATCGACGGCTGTCTTTTCCGCACAGTCAGACCGAGACGTTTTACAACATCCGGCAATGATGGCTCAGCTACGCTAACGCGGTTTTGTACATCAAGTGCGGCAATGTTTACGTCCGTACCAACGTCGAAAACTACGTTGATACTGCTTTGTCCACTACTGGTACTGTTGCTGGACATGTAGCTCATACCTGGCACCCCATTCACCTGCGTCTCAATTGCGGTAGTCGTCGTTTGCTCGACCGTCTGGGCATCAGCTCCCGTAAAGTTACCGGAAATGGTTACAGTAGGAGGGGTCACGTCCGGGTATTGGGCAACGGGCAATGTTGTCAATGCAATAAGCCCAACCAACACGATCACAACCGACGTAACGATTGCCGTAATGGGCCTTTTAATAAAAATATCTGCAATCATTCTTTATAGTATTTAAGAGAAACCAAAGAGCCATTCGCTGTTGTGCGAATTATCCGATTGTTTATTTTACAGCAGGTGCAGCACCGGCCGCTTTGGTTGAATCAATTTTAATTGTTGCCCCTTCGCGCAGATTCTGAACGCCTTCAACGGCAATTTTCTCGCCTTCTTTTAGTCCTTCTTTCACGATAATATTGGTCCCGATTGGCTTACCCAATACAAGCTTACGCTGGCTCACTTTGTTGCTGTCGCCCTCGACATAAACAAAGAATTCACCAAGCTGCTCTGTGACGGCTTTGTAAGGAATCACTACCGATTTAACTTTTGCATTGTTCAGTACACGGACGGTGCCACTCATACCAGCGCGAAGCAGGTTCTCCTTGTTTGGGAAAACCAGACGTGTTTTAATAGAACCCGTTTGTGGGTCTACTGCCCTGTCAATCAGCGATATTTTTCCAGGAAAGGGATAAACCTCGTTACCAAATTTCAGCGTGAAAGTTGAGTCCGATGCCTTGTGGTTTTTCATGAAACTGGTAAATCTGAAAATTTCTTTCTGATCCACGTTAAAATCAACCGCAAGCTGACTATCTGTTGAAACCGTGTTCAGTATCGTTTGCCCTGCTGAAACTGCGGCGCCCACTTTTACAAGCGAAATACCGATTACGCCATCAAACGGAGCAGTTACCTTGGTGTAACGAACACTTGTCTGAACTGCCTTAATATTAGCCTTCGAAGCATCAGCCTGCCTTTTCGCCACTTCCAAAGCTGCATCAGCATTGTCAACGAGTTGTTTGGCAACCGCATCATTTTTTTCAAGTTCATGATAACGGTCGGCGTCCTTTTGCGCTTTAACCAGATTGGCCTCCTGCACACTCAGATTTGCCACTGCCTGGTCATAATTGGCATTATAGAGCTGGGCATCAATCGAATACAAAAGCTGTCCTTTGCGCACCCTGGCACCATCCTGAAAATGTACGCCTGTCACAAATCCTGTCACCTGCGGTTTGAGTTCAATCTGATTCAGGGGAACAACTGTTCCTGGGTATTCATCATAGTAAGTTGCATCGGTAGTCGTTACTTCTGCCAGCGTCACGCTCACCGCAGGCGGCTGCGTAGGCTGTTGCTGCTGGTTCTTATCTCCGCAGGAAACTAAAAATAGTGCGGGCAAAAGAAGGGGATAGTATTTAACTGTATTTAAAAACATATCATTAATGTGGTTTCTTAATTATTTAGATATTCGGCGTCAGAATTATTCTCAGGATTTAAATACCTCAAAAGGTTAACTGTCCGAGTGCTTTCTGTACGTCTATTTTACTGGCAAGCACCTGATAAAGTGCATTGTAATAGTTTATTCTAGCCAGTCTCAGATCGGTTTCAGATGTTACAACTTCCAGGTAAGTTTTGATACCCGATTTATATTGCAGCTGGATCACGTCGTAAACTTCTCTTGCCAGGTCAACATTCTCTTTTTGAGCAAGAAGTGTTGCCAGTGCGCTTTTATAATTTGCGATAGCCGTGGTATACTCCGAGCTTACACTGAGCTGCAAATTCTTAACATCCAGATCATTGCGTTTCAGTTGCCATTCGGCTATGTTCAGATTGTACTTTCGTTTTCCACCCTGAAACAAAGGAAGCGCAATGGTAACCGCTGCGAATGAATTGGGAAAGTTCCGACCATACAGGTCAATGAACTGGTTATTCTGGAAATTAAGATTGTAAGCGCCGTTCAACGCAACAGTCGGCAAAAAACTCCATTTGTTGTATTGCACATTATATTCGAGCAAGCGCCGTTGCGTGCTGAGTATCTGATATTCAATTCTTGATTTGAAATCGGAGTTCTGAAGGGTATCCAGCAAAATTTCCTTTTCCATCTGAAGGCTGTCATATGCCAGTTTCAATTCCTGGTCCAGCGGGTAACCCATTAATGCTTTGAGATACTGCGTTTTAGCTGTCAGGATTTCTTCATTACTTTTCTTGGCAGCCCTGGTGTTGTTGAGCGTAATGGTCGCGCGTTTGAAGTCAATTTTATCAGCAATTCCCGCTTTGTATTGATTTTGCGCATCCCTGAGGCTTCTTTCCAGACGAATGATGTCCTCCGTGGAAACGTCAATTTGTTGTGAAGTAGCCAGTACATCGTAAAATGCTTTGGAAACATTTACAGCGAGGTCCGTTTTGTTGTTGACAGTATTCTGGCTGGCTTGTAACTGAACATCCTTTTTCGTCTTGTTGGCCAGCAGCACGTCACGGTTGAAAATTTGCTGGGTGAGCGTAAACTGCGCCGCCGAGGTATTGTTAACACCAAACCGCACCGGATTGCCTCCAATGATACTGGTCTGAAGCAGGAAGTTGTGTTGCAGGTTGTAGTTGAAATTCACCTGCGGATACCAATCTGCAAGTTTAGTACGTATCTGATCCTCTGTAATCCGCTCGTCGATGACAGATTGTTGAATTGACGGCTGGTTTTTTATCGCATACTGGATCACATCCTGCAACCCGGCGTTAGTCAGGGTGGCACTTTCAGAAACAATAACACCGGTTTTTTTCGCGGTCGAATCCGACTGCGCGAACAATAAAGAAGGAGATTGTAACAGAATCAATGCCGTACCCAGAATCAAAAGAAACTTTTTTTCTGTCTTGTACCAATAATTCATGCAGGTAAATAATTTTAAATAAAAATGGATAAAGCAACATGCCTACTTTGTAAGGAAACATGTATGGTAAGGGCCGCTAAAAGATCAGGTAACAGCTTTTTGGAATGAACTGTCCTTTTCAACAATTGTCTTCAACAGGGTTGCCGGCATAAAGGAGCGAAAAGTTTAAAACTTGTAACAAACGGTTACAAGTTTGATTTCAGGAATCCGTTGGGTGAATCCCTAATTGTACTTATGAAGGATTTTGCCATTAAAATAGTTTCATCATTTTCGCAAAACTGTCTGTTTAATGGATTAATTGACAGAAAATTACAAAAAATAATAAAATAATTTAAATTTTTAGCGAATGGCTATATTCTGTGCAGGTTTGAATGGAATACCCGGACAGTTACTTTTGTAACCGATAGGAGATAAACGAATACAGTACGTCGTGTCAGGAGTTAAGCCACCACAGCAGCAGTTTTTTCCGGCCAGATCTTTTCAATAATATAGGCAAACAGGATCACAAGCACACAACCAATCAGATTCAGCCACAGAAAAGCGGTTAGATCTTTCCAATAACTAAGCACTACGAAAATCTCTCCGAGTACTGCGCCCCAGAAAACGGCTCTGCCGCCAATATTTTTGAAATAAAACGCGACGAGAAAAATTCCGAGAATAACGCCATAAAATAAAGAACCAAGCACATTAACTGCTTCGATCATGCTGCCCAGTCGACTGGCATACTGCGCCACGAAAATGCAGAAAATACCCCAGAAGAATGTCGCCCAGCGGGAAGCTGCCACAAAATCATGATCGTCGGAATCTTTGCGGTACATTCTTTTATAAATGTCCACCACCGAACAGGAGGCAAGCGAGTTGTATGCAGAGGCAACAGAGCCCATGGATGCCAGCAAAATGACGGCGATCAAAAGACCAATCAGACCTTTTGGAAGATAGTCAATCACGAAACGAAGGAATACATAATTGACGTCGTTCACATCACTTCCTGTTGCCGTAGAAAGTAAGGTGGTCGCTTCTTTACGTACATCTTTTACCTTGTTTTCAAAGCCAGCCAGGACAACCCTTGATTTCTCGATAGCCGGTTGATCATCTTTTTTTACGGCTTCGGTCAAAGCGGCTACATGTGTTCTTTTTTCAGCCTGAATTGCATCATGCTTTTTTTCAAGTCCGGCGTATTCAGCGGCGTATTTGGTGGTTTTTACTTTATCGACCGCAGTCTGATTGAAAAACAGGGGTGGATTGGTAAATTGGTAAAACGCAAAAACCAGTACGCCGATGAGCAGAATGAGAAACTGCATCGGGATTTTTAACAAACCGTTCATCGCCAGGCCGAGCTTGCTCTGTCCTTCGGAGCTGCCGGTCAGGAAACGTCCAACCTGCGACTGATCTGTACCAAAATAGGACAGTTGCAGGAAAAAGCCACCAATCAGCCCTGACCATACATTGTATCTGCTGTTAAGATCAAAAGTGAAATCAATGAGATTGGTTTTGCCCATTTTACCCGCCACGTGAATGGCGTCGGTAAAGGAAATATTCTGAGGTAGCAATTTTACGACTGTGATTCCGGCAATGACCATCCCGATCGTGATGATGCCCATTTGCTGGAGATGTGTATGCGACACGGCACGCGAGCCTCCTGTAATGGTATAGAGCATGACAATTCCACCGGAAATAATGTTGGTCCAGGTGATGTCCCAGCCGAGGATTGCCGACAAAATGAGCGAGGGTGCATAAATAGACAAACCCGTTGACAGCCCGCGTTGCAGCAGAAATAGAAAAGATGTGAGCCCTCTGGTGCGTAGGTCAAAACGGGTTTCAAGGAACTCGTAAGCGGTAAAAATCTTTAATTTGTGGAATTTGGGAACAAAGGTGATGCAAAGCACGACCATCGCCAGCGGCAAACCGAAATAGAACTGAACAAACCGCATGCCGTCGGTGTAAGCTTGTCCGGGTGCCGAAAGAAACGTGATGGCACTGGCTTGTGTAGCCATGAGCGACAGCGTCACATGATACCAGGGCAGCGATTGCCCGGCCAGCAGGAAGGAATCCATCGTATGCTTTTCACGGCTTCGATAGATACCATACGCAACAACAAAAACCAGCGTCAGAGTGAGTACTGTCCAGTCAAGATAACTCATTGAAAATGGGTCATGAATAAATAAAACGACACGATCAGAACAATGAGCGTCACAATGAGGATGGTATAAAGCTGCGGCCAGGATTTAACGAACGGCGGCAAGCCATCCCGATCGGCAGATTTAGTTTCTGTTTTATTCATTAATCATTGGAAGTTCAGGAATTGCGCGACGGATATCGTACCACCGGCAAAAGTAGAACGCTTTTCAGGAAGGAACAAGTATGTAGTGCATTAAGAACATCACCATCATTTTGGAAATGTTGTACACAAGGTCGGCTGTCGGTGCAGGTTCGGGTAATCGACACGCCTTGCAGACCAGTATCTGATGATTTTCGACTGTCCTTTCATGTGGCGGACAGGATACCACAGGCTAGTTCACAAAATTATAATTACTTATTTTCCGTAAATATTGCTATTCGAAGATTTAATATATCCTAAACCTGCCCATTTGTGAAAAAGCATTTTACCGTAATCTGCTGCGTTTTGTGTTTCATTTCTGCCGTTTCATACGGGCAGAAACTGCCTCCGATTTTTGACAATAATTACATTTCCCAAAAAGACTCGCGAGTCAGGCAATACCTGACGCCGAAGCGGATTGTCTGGGTTTCGGACAAAAGTGACACCGTCATTGCCGGTGCGCAAAATTTGTTATTGCCTGGAACAGGACAGGCAAATCTGGTGCACCAGAATTTTTGCAGGATAAAAAGTTCTGCTACCAACAAACCGGGATTGATACTGGATTTCGGAAAGGAAATTCAGGGCGGCATTCAGCTGATCACCGATCAGCCGGCCAATCAGAAACCCATCAAAATACGGCTTCGTTTCGGGGAATCTGTCAGTGAAACGATGTCAGAAATAGACACTGCCAGCGGCGCAACGAACGATCACGCGATGCGCGATTTCGTGATTGAAGTGCCATGGCTGGGTATGATGCAGGTCGGTAATACGGGTTTCCGTTTTGTGAGGATAGATCTGGTTGATCCTGATCGTGAGCTGCAACTCAAAGAGGCAAGAGCCATTTTCGAGTATCGCGATATTCCTTACTTAGGCTCCTTCAAAAGTAACGACGACAGATTGAACCAGATCTGGAACACCGGCGCTTACACGGTACATTTGAACATGCAGGAATATCTGTGGGACGGGATCAAACGCGACAGGCTGGTTTGGGTTGGTGACATGCACCCGGAAGTGATGACGATCAATACTGTATTTGGTAAAAATGAGGTTGTCGCGAAAAGTCTTGACCAGGCCAGAGACATTACGCCTTTGCCGGGCTGGATGAACGGAATAAGTGCTTATTCCATGTGGTGGGTATTGATCCACAGAGATTTGTATAAAAACCAGGGTGATCTTGAATATCTGCGCCAGCAGCAGAAATATCTGGTCGCGCTTCTGGATCAGTTGATATCTAAAACGAAAGACAACAAGGAAAATCTGGACGGCGGCCGTTTTCTGGACTGGCCGTCAAGTGGAAATCCGCTTGGCGTACATGCAGGGCTGCACGCGATGATGATCATGACGCTGGACGCAGGTGCTGAACTTTGCACCATACTGGACGAACCTGCCCAGGCTGCAAAATGCAAAATAACGGCGACGAGCCTGAGGCTCTATGTACCGGATGCCAACAATTCTAAACAGGCGGCAGCACTGCTTGCCTTATCGGGTCTTGTGCCGGCGGAAAAAGCAAACACGGAAGTTTTGTCGATGGGAGACTGCGAGCGGTTCTCTACTTTTTATGGCTACTACATGCTTCAGGCAAAAGCCAAAGCAGGGGATTATCAGGGCGCGATCAACTGTATCCGCAACTACTGGGGTGGCATGCTCGACATGGGCGCAACCACTTTCTGGGAGGATTTTGACCTTGCCTGGACCAAAAATGCAGCCCCGATCACAGAGCCCGTACCCGATGGAAAGGATGACATTCACGGAGATTTTGGCGCATACTGTTACAAATACCTGCGTCACAGCCTGTGTCATGGCTGGGCATCCGGGCCTACTTCGTGGCTTACGGAACATGTGCTGGGCGTGAGTGTGGTTGAGCCGGGTGGCAAAGTGATTCGGGTGCAGCCCAATCTGGGTGACCTGCAATGGGTCGAAGGCACGTATCCATTGCCACAAGGCGTGGTGAAAATCCGGCATGAAAAACAAGCTGACGGAAAGATCAAATCCAGCATAGACGCGCCAAAAGGCGTGAAGGTTTTGAAATAAGGCGAAATCTCAACATCACTTACCCTAATTGTTTTTCTGATGAAATTATCAGCGTTATATACTTGTATCTTCTTGTTTGTCAGTTCAATTGCGTTTGCGGCAGGCCTTACGCCTGGGCGTCTGCGATGTGAATACAAAGAAAATCCGGTCACAGATGTTACTGCGCCGCGTTTGAGCTGGGAGCTTACATCCACAGAGCGGAATCAATCGCAAACGGCGTATCAGATCATAGTTGCGTCTTCACTGGAAAAGCTAACGCCTGAAAAAGCAGATTTGTGGAATACGGGACAAATCAGCGGCAGCGCCACAGCGCAGGTAGAATATGCCGGCAAGGCGCTGGTTTCCAGGCAGGTTTGTTTCTGGAAAGTGAGGAGCTGGGACAAAAATAAAGTTGCCGGTCCGTGGAGCACAGTAGCGAAATGGGAAATTGGACTGCTCAGCAAAACAGAATGGAAAGGCGACTGGATTGGTTATGATCTTGATAATATGGGTAAGGGCAAAGTCTATCATTTACCACCGGCACCGTATTTGCGGAAGGAAGTGACTGTGAAAACCGGAATAAAAAAGGCACGGCTTTACGTTACCGCACTCGGACTGTACGAATTCTCGATCAACGGTAAAAAAGTGGGTGATGCATTTCTTACACCAGGCTGGACGGATTACGACCAGCGCGTTTATTATCAGACCTACGATGTAACGGATCAGGTAAAACCGGGAAACAATGCACTTGCTTCTCAGCTTTCCTATGGCTGGTATGCGGGTTACCTGGGTTATGCACTTTTGGTTGGAAATCCGGTGGTGCGGACATTTTATGGGAAGGTGCCGGTTTTAAAGGCGCAGCTCGAAGTGGAGTATGCCAATGGTAAAACAGAAACGTTCGCCACTTCGCCCGAATGGAAAGTCAATCACGGTGCTTTAACGGAATCAGACTTGCTGAATGGTGAAACGTACGATGCCAGGAAGGAATGGAACAATTGGAACAAAACCGGTTTCAATGACAAAGACTGGAAAAATGCCGAAGTATATCCCGACAAGGCCGAAAGGAAAATCCAGGTTTATCCCGGGCCGCCTGTCCGCATCACGCAGACTTTACCCGTGAAAAGTACAACACCCAGGTCCGACGGTACATACATTTTTGACATGGGCCAGAATTTTGCGGGAATTGTACGTATCAAAATGAAGGGAAACGCGGGTGACTCGATCCGTATCCGTTTCGGGGAAAAACTCCACCCGGATGGTCGACTGATGACTGAAAACCTGCGGATGGCGCGTGCTACGGACACCTATATTATGAAGGGATTACCGCAAGGAGAAGTCTGGGAGCCGAAATTTACATTTCACGGATTTCAGTTCGTTGAAGTAAAAGGACTCAGGACGAAAGCCGATAACAGCACATTGCTCGGCCTGGTGATGGGTTCGGACACACCGAAAGTAGGAGATTTTGAAACAGACAACAAGATGGTCAACCAGTTGTACAGCAATATCGACTGGACCCAGCGCGCCAATTACATTGACATTCCCACTGACTGCCCGCAACGTGATGAGCGTATTGCGTGGACCGGCGATGCGCAGGTTTATGCAAAATCGGCCACTTTCAATCGGGATGTAGCCTCTTTTTTTACCAAGTGGGTTGTGGATCTGAATGACAGCCAATATGAAAACGGCGCATATCCCGTTTACGCACCCCGGCCGAACCTGAGAAGTTATGACTCATTTTCTCCCGGCTGGATGGAAGCGGGGATTATCTGTCCCTACCAGATTTATCGGGCCTATGGCGACACAAGGATGATTAAGCAAGGCTGGGCACACATGGTCCGTTTCATGGATTTCCTTGAAAAGCGCAGCGGCGGGCCCTATGTTTTTAAAGAAGGGACATTCAAGGATCTTTCGCCAAAGGGCGGCTTTGGCGACTGGCTTTCATTTGGTAAAAAAACGCCGCCTGATCTGCTCGCATCTTTCTATTTTGTTTATTGTTCAGACCTGATGGCTGAAATGGCGAAAGCGACGGGGAATAATTCCGATGCAAACCGTTTCACTACCATGTCGGCAAAGATCAGAAAGGCGATTGCCGGACATTATGCAGACGCCAGCGGGAAGTTCAAATGTGACACTGCCGCATACGGGAACGGAGAAGGTTATGTAGTGGATGAAAAATTTGGTTTCTCTGCACATACACAGACGGTCTATGCCAATGCGCTGTATATGAACGCCACACCGGGCGCAGACCCGAAGAGAGCGGGGGAGTACCTGGTGGAACTGATCAGACAGAACGGTGACAAACTGGGAACTGGTTTTTTAGGTGCCAAGCCTTTGCTGCCGGCATTGTCTGCGACAGGACATACGGATCTGGCTTACAAACTTTTCCTGAGCAAGGAATTCCCGTCCTGGGGTTTCGAGGTTGCGCAGGGTTCCACCACAATCTGGGAGCGCTGGGACAGTTTCACAAAAGAAGACGGATTCAAGTACAATGCGGCGATGAATTCTTTTAGCCACTACGCATTTGGCGCCGTATGTGAATGGATGTTTGGCAATGCGGCCGGTATCCAGTCAATTGACCCCGGCTTTACAAAGTTCAGGATCCGTCCTGAGATTGCCCCGGATGGCATGGGTGCCGATGGTCTTAACCAGGTGAAGGCCAGCCTGCATTCCATCAGCGGCGAGATTGTCTCAGAATGGAAGAAGGAGGCGGGAAAACTGATGATGCACGTGGAGGTACCGGTTAATACTTTGGCCGTCATCTACATTCCTGATGCAGACGGTAAAGTGCTCCTGAATGGAAAACCGCTAGCAAATTCTGATGGCATGAAGCTGAAAGATAAAGAGGCAGGATATTCGGTTATCGAAGTAGGTTCCGGCAAATATGATGTGGTGAGTACAAGATAGGTTGTTTGAATGAGTTAGAAAATTAAATGGGAGGCGCCGGTTGGCGTCTCCCATTATTTTTTTCCGTGCGCCCTGAATTTATTTGACAAGCAATATGCGTCGGACCTGAATTTTCTCTCCGGTTTTCATTTGTACCAGGTAAATTCCATCAGCCTGTTCACGCAAATCAGCGCTGACTTTCTCGGGTTTACCTGTTCCGATAATTACCTTTTCCCAGACCGCTCTGCCCAGCATATTTACGATTGATATCGTGACGCGTTTGTCAGCAACCTGCTCAAAACCGATCTGTATCACACCATCCGTAGGATTCGGCGAAACGGTCAGCAACCGACCAGGTGTCTCGTTCGGCTTTTGATCACCCCCATCCTGCACACCAAGCCTGGCTGATGAATTGCAGGTGATCGTTTTTGCAGAACCCAGCGTGTAATTTCCGTTTTTTACCCGGACCGAAAGTTGCCTTGGCTGTCCGTTTTTGAGACTTTCGGGAACGGGGATAGAGAATCCGTAATTGCCTGTTCCGTAACCGGCGTTTTTAAGGTCGGCTCTGTAAGTGTTTGCAATTCCTGTGGCGTGAACTGTTGTTCCTTCTACGAGTTCGAGCGTGAGTGCACCGGCGGGATTGTTTTTGTCCCAGGCCCAGCCGGTTACGGTATTACAGTTGGCTGCGTCAAAGCCACCGGCGTATAGTGGCACTACCGCAGCGGTGCAATTTATAGTTTTAGGCGATCCCCCAACCGTGTAATTAATGTCCTTTATTCTTACCGAGAGTTGCCTTGGTTGGCCGTTTTTAAGTGTTTCGGGAACTGTAAATGAAAATCCATAATTTCCTGTTCCGTATCCGAGGTTTTTGAGATCCCCCCGATAAGTGTTTGCGGTTGCCGTTGCATAAACGGTGCTTCCTTCAAATAACTCAACCGTGAATGCACTATTTGGGTTGTTTTTATCCCATATCCAACCTTTTACAACATTGCAGTCTGCACTTTCCACGCTGCCAGCGTACAAGGGCACAACTGCAGCGGTGCAGTTTATAGTTTTAGGCGATCCACCAACCGTGTAGTTAACGTCCTTAATTCTTACCGAGAGTTGCCTTGGTTGGCCGTTTTTAAGTGTTTCGGGAACTGTAAATGAAAATCCATAATTTCCTGTTCCGTATCCGAGGTTTTTGAGATCCCCCCGATAAGTGTTTGCGGTCGCTGTTGCATAGACGGTGCTTCCTTCAAATAGTTCAACCGTGAACGCGCTATTTGGGTTGTTTTTATCCCATATCCAACCTTTTACAACATTGCAGTCTGCACTTTCCACGCTGCCGGCATACAAGGGCACAACTGCAGCGGTGCAGTTTATTGTTTTTGGTGATCCAGTTAGCGTGTAGTTAACGTCCTTTATTCTTACCGAGAGTTGCCTTGGTTGACCGTTTTTAAGTGTTTCGGGAACTGTAAATGAAAATCCATAATTTCCTGTTCCGTATCCGAGGTTTTTGAGATCCCCCCGATAAGTGTTTGCGGTCGCTGTTGCATAGACGGTGCTTCCTTCAAATAGTTCAACCGTGAACGCGCTATTTGGGTTGTTTTTATCCCATATCCAACCTTTTACAACATTGCAGTCTGCACTTTCCACGCTGCCGGCATACAAGGGCACAACTGCAGCGGTGCAGTTTATTGTTTTTGGTGATCCAGTTAGCGTGTAGTTAACGTCCTTTATTCTTACCGAGAGTTGCCTTGGTTGACCGTTTTTAAGTGTTTCGGGAACTGTAAATGAAAATCCATAATTTCCTGTTCCGTATCCGAGGTTTTTGAGATCCCCCCGATAAGTATTTGCGGTCGCTGTTGCATAGACGGTGCTTCCTTCAAATAGTTCAACCGTGAACTCGCTATTTGGGTTGTTTTTATCCCATATCCAACCATTAATCGCATTACAGTCTGCACTTTCCACGCTTCCGGCATACAAGGGCACAACTGCAGCGGTGCAGTTTATTGTTTTAGGCGATCCCCCAACCGTGTAGTTAACGTCCTTTATTCTTACCGAGAGTTGCCTTGGTTGACCGTTTTTAAGTGTTTCGGGAATTGTAAATGAAAATCCATAATTTCCTGTTCCGTATCCGAGGTTTTTGAGATCCCCCCGATAAGTGTTTGCGGTCGCTGTTGCATAGACGGTGCTTCCTTCAAATAGTTCAACCGTGAACGCGCTATTTGGGTTGTTTTTATCCCATATCCAACCTTTTACAACATTGCAGTCTGCACTTTCCACGCTGCCAGCGTACAAGGGCACAACGGCAGCGGTACAGTTAATAGTTTTAGGCGATCCCCCAACCGTGTAATTAATGTCCTTTATTCTTACCGAGAGTTGCCTTGGTTGGCCGTTTTTAAGTGTTTCGGGAACTGTAAATGAAAATCCATAATTTCCTGTTCCGTATCCGAGGTTTTTGAGATCCCCCCGATAAGTGTTTGCGGTTGCCGTTGCATAAACGGTGCTTCCTTCAAATAACTCAACCGTGAATGCACTATTTGGGTTGTTTTTATCCCATATCCAACCTTTTACAACATTGCAGTCTGCACTTTCCACGCTGCCGGCATACAAGGGCACAACTGCAGCGGTGCAGTTTATTGTTTTTGGTGATCCAGTTAGCGTGTAGTTAACGTCCTTTATTCTTACCGAGAGTTGCCTTGGTTGACCGTTTTTAAGTGTTTCGGGAACTGTAAATGAAAATCCATAATTTCCTGTTCCGTATCCGAGGTTTTTGAGATCCCCCCGATAAGTGTTTGCGGTCGCTGTTGCATAGACGGTGCTTCCTTCAAATAGTTCAACCGTTAACGCGCTATTTGGGTTGTTTTTATCCCATATCCAACCTTTTACAACATTGCAGTCTGCACTTTCCACGCTGCCGGCATACAAGGGCACAACTGCAGCGGTGCAGTTTATTGTTTTTGGTGATCCAGTTAGCGTGTAGTTAACGTCCTTTATTCTTACCGAGAGTTGCCTTGGTTGACCGTTTTTAAGTGTTTCGGGAACTGTAAATGAAAATCCATAATTTCCTGTTCCGTATCCGAGGTTTTTGAGATCCCCCCGATAAGTATTTGCGGTCGCTGTTGCATAGACGGTGCTTCCTTCAAATAGTTCAACCGTGAACGCGCTATTTGGGTTGTTTTTATCCCATATCCAACCTTTTACAACATTGCAGTCAGCGCTTTCCACGCTGCCGGCATACAAGGGCACAACTGCAGCGGTGCAGTTTATTGTTTTTGGTGATCCAGTTAGCGTGTAGTTTACGTCCTTTATTCTTACCGAGAGTTGCCTTGGTTGGCCGTTTTTAAGTGTTTCGGGAACTGTAAATGAAAATCCATAATTTCCTGTTCCGTATCCGAGGTTTTTGAGATCCCCCCGATAAGTATTTGCGGTCGCTGTTGCATAGACGGTGCTTCCTTCAAATAGTTCAACCGTGAACGCGCTATTTGGGTTGTTTTTATCCCATATCCAACCTTTTACAACATTGCAGTCTGCACTTTCCACGCTGCCGGCATACAAGGGCACAACTGCAGCGGTGCAGTTTATAGTTTTAGGCGATCCCCCAAGTATTGTGTTAGTGTTTTTTATTTTGATCGAGAGCTGTCTAGGCTGTCCATTTCTTAGATTTGCCGGAATCGGAATGGAAAATGCATAGCTGCCTGTTCCATATCCAGCATTTTGTAAATCTCCTCGATATAGATTCGCCGTCGTTTCAACATGAACTGTGTTTCCTTCAACAACTTCGATTACAAGAGGAGTGTTTGGATAATTTCTATCCCATATCCAACCCTGGAGCAAATTGCAATCGGCCGTTTCGAAACTTCCGGCAAAAGAAGACGGTGTGCAGTTTACAGTACGGGGAGACCCTGAGAGCATGTAGCTACTATTCTTTATACGAATACTCAATTGTTTGTTTTGTGAATTTCGGAGACCAGCCGGTATACTTATTATGAAACCGTATTTTCCGTTTCCTATTCCCATCGTTTCAAGATCCTCCCTATACATGTTTGCCGTAGTCGTTGCACGTACTATATTCCCTTCGACAAGCTCCACTTCGAGCGGAATATTAGCGTAATCTTTATCTCTAACCCACCCTTGTACCTTGTAGCAGTCAGCAAGTTCGAAACTGCCTTCATACCCACATTTCACTGTTTTGGATGAGCCAGCTAACGTATAATTATTGCTTCTTACCCTTACACTCAACTCATGCGCATTACCATCCCGTAAATTTATTGGCAATGGCAGACTGAATCCATAATTTCCAGTCCCGGTGCCGGCATTTTTGAGGTCCTGGCGGAATTTATTTGCGGTGAATGTTGCATGGACGGTTGTTCCCTCGACCAACTCGAGGGTAAGTGCTGCGTTCGGATAATTCTGGTCCCATGCCCAACCGGTGATTTCTGAACAGTTGACATCCTCAAAAGTACCGGCGAAATTGGCTTGTGCAGGTGTTGCTACTGTTGAAGCAAGCGTGAAAATGCTGTAAGCATTGGGAACAACAGTGGAGACCGTAGTAACGGACCCGGTTGCCAGTGTGCTTGAACCGCCATAAACGGACACGCCATCAATGAGCGCCGGCAGATTTTCCCAGCGTGATGCGGCGGCGTTCCAGCCTGCGATACCCACTTTTGAAAGTGAGTTGTCTGTAAGGTCCGTAATGTTGCTCTCTGATTTCCAGCTCAGGGTAATCCGGGTTGAATTGGTTCCGTTTATGTCCCAGAACTCTGTCGTGCTTATTTTATTAAGTGCACTTTCTTTGTTTGATGCCGGATAGGGCCCACCGGATGGAAGTGTCGCAGTTCCTGGATCTTCCTTAAAATAAGCACCTATGGTATTGTCCGCATCCGCCACAAATGGCATGTAGCTGCCTTTGTTTCCTACGGGAAACACAAAAACACCCGGGTCATATTTTTTCACATAACCATCGACATGATGTGTGTTGCTGACGCCTGTGAAGTTGGATGCCTGTGTGAGGCTCACCAGCCCTACCGGAGCGCTGCGCTGGGTGGTGATGATGCCATTCTGCTGTCCAAAACAAAGTAGTGTCAGGCAACTTAAATTTAACGACAGAAAGTACTTGTAAAATTTACGCATCATTTTTATATTAAAACAAGCTTTAATGATTGATAAGATTATTTCGATTGCCTCCTGACAATTGTCGACAAAAGTCTGTCTATACCACACCTTTATTTCTGCCGCCAATCCGGTCAATCGAATTTCGAAAAAATGTGAGGGGCAGGGATTTGCTAAAAGTGCGGCTAGTAGCATACAATCCAGTGATTTGCAGGGAGGAGAAGCCTTTGGCGTTTCTTTTGTAACCAATACAATATTAACAATTATTTCGATGATAAATGAAATAATTCTACAAATAAAAGAAAACTAATTCTATTGTTTGATTTTGTTACTATCAGGGGCTGCTGAGCAGATGCAGCCGAAATGAAATAAATATCGGGTGGGGCATAAAAAAAATCCAGGTGAATTGCTCACCTGGATTTTGGCCATTACTGGCCGAGAATATTTAAGCTAGTTTTAAGTTAATAGTAAGAAGTTTTAAGTAAGTAGACTTTATGTGTTTATTTTCAATTGGTTACACAAGAACATAATGACCACGTTGGCGTTAACTCAATATTAACTGGTTGGCTTTAATCGATCAATACAAACGATCAGACTGTCGCGCCAGTAGGGGATCGCGATCCCGAAAGTACTTTTGATCTTAGACTTGTCCATTACCGAATATGCCGGGCGAACAGCTTTGGTAACATACTCCGACGTTTTTACCGGATTGACAACGACGCTTGTGCCACTGATATCGAAAATGGTTTTTGCGAAATCAAACCAGGACGTCACACCCTCATTACTGTAATGGTAAATTCCGTATGCTTCACTGCCCGATTCGATGATGTCGAAAATAGCGCCCGCGAGGTCAATCGCGTAGGTGGGTGAACCAACCTGGTCTACGATCACGCCGAGCTGATCCCTTTCCGCTCCAAGCCGGAGCATGGTTTTTACGAAATTATTGGCAAATTCAGAATACAGCCAGCTGGTACGTACAATAAAATGCTGGTCCAATATTCTGACAATATCCTGCTCACCTTCCAGTTTGGTAAGGCCATAGATGTTTTCCGGCTCTGCCGGGTCGGTTTCTGACAGTAACTGCGGAACATTACCTCTGAATACAAAATCAGTTGAGATGTGAACGAGCGCTGCGCCGTGTTTCTCACAGGCAACTGCGATGTTGGCCGCACCTTCGCGGTTCACTTTCCGGCAGATATCCTGTTCATCTTCTGCTTTATCCACAGCGGTGTACGCTGCGCAGTTGATCACATATTGGGGCGTCTCTGCTTCGAAAAGCTTATCCAGCAGTTCGGGAGATAAAATATTTCCATCCTGTTCAGAAGGGAAGGAGATGTCGGTAATATTTCTTTCTTCCGCTACCTTTTTCAGGCAGCTGCCCAATTGTCCGGATGCTCCCAGAACGACTATTTTCATATCTAGATTGAATGTATGAGGACTGAAACTTTATGTATTCTAATCAATTGCTGGCCTCGTGCCATCACTGGTTTGGAGCGCAAATATACAGTCTGCCCTGAGAAGCACAATATATATTCAGATGTCATCAGCCGGATTCGATGCGCATGCGAAAAAAAGCCCTCCCGGAGATACTCATCCGGAAAGGCTAATGGATACTGCTTTTATGAAGGATAACGTTGAGTAAACAAATTCTAAATGTTACTGGCCTCTGCCAAGAACCATTACCTGTACCGTCTGAAATATCAGCGCCACGTCGTCAAACACACTGTACGATTTCAGGTATTGCAGATCGTATTTAAGTCTTTCAACATTTTTGGCAACGGTATCAGCATAACCTACGTTGATCTGTCCGATCGAGGTAATACCTGGTTTTACAGTCAAAAGGCGCTGAAAATCATGTGGTTCTGCTTCCATCAGCATGTCCACGTCATATTTGAAAAGCGGCCTTGGGCCTACGACTGACATTTCACCTTTTATCACGTTCAAAAACTGAGGCAGTTCATCAAGACGGGACTTGCGAAGAATCCGTCCGATCGGCGTGATGCGCGGATCATTATCGCCTTGCGAGTGTTTCAGGCCCATTTTGTCCGCATCCGTGTACATGCTTCGGAATTTGTAAATTTCAAAAATCTCTCCCCACTGACCCGACCGTTTCTGTTTGAAAAATACCGGTCCTTTCGAACCAATTTTCACCGCAGCCATCACAAGCAGGAACACAGGCGCTCCGAGGATCATCACGATGCTTGAAAAAACAAGGTCAAAAGCTCTCTTCATGGTTTGTTCGTTAAATCCGGAGAAAGGTTTAGTATTTACCTGGATAATCGGGTACATGTCATGGTACTCTATTTTAGCCATATTCGTCATAAAACCACGGAAGTCGGGAACCAGCCTTACTTGCGTACGCTGACGTTCGCCAAGCCTGATGACACCCTGCACCTGTTCGTCGTTCATATCAGAAAGGCAGCAATAAATGTAGTCGAGCTGTTCTCTTTTGATGAGTGTCTCGATTGATTCCAATGGATTGGCTGCGTCATTGAATTCGTAAGAACCACAAAACCGATAGCCAAGATCCTTGCGGTCGTTGTAGAATCCGCGTATCAAAGAAGCAAGATCACCGCTTCCGACAATGGCATAGCGGCTATAATTGTAACCAGCCTGACGGTACATTTTCAGAAACACGATGGAAGCCGCTTTACTCAGCATCGCCATGGTTGCGAACAGGCCGTAGGTCATCAGAAACTGAGTTCTTGAATAGTCTTCTCCCTGTTGTGTAAGATATAAAAACGCCATCATTACGGCTCCATGAACCACAAGCGCTTTGAAAAACCTGCCAACCTGAATGTTGAAGTGATACGACAAACGGGTGAATAGGTAAGTTTTGAATACATGAATCGTGAAAATCCAGATCAAATTCGCCACCAGCAGCAAATTGACATAACGATTTTCAAATAATGCTGCTTCGTTTCCGAAACGGAAAAGATAAGCTGAAATAAAGGAGAAATTAAGAATCCCAAGATCTGTCCATAAATGGACCTTGGGTAGGAGGCCGGGATACCGATTTTTCATAAGTATTTATTATTACGTTGAGTATTCATTCGGCAAAATTTACACGCTCAAATCAGACTCTACTTTCCTCTATGAGTATTACAAATAGCTACGCTTTATGAATTTCCTGGTTTAAAATCTTTCCTGCTAGTACAGATTCGCAAGAATGATAGAACTAATCGATCAGTGGCGTAGAATAGTTTACAATTCAATGTTACGATAATTCTACGTTATCTACAAATTTCTATTTATAGAAATTTTTGCAAGCCGCTTATTTTCAGGTGTTTATAAAATTATACCTTTTGAAAATAACCACAAATTCTTTTTTTAGTTCTATTGCACATTTAAGTACGGAGGAGGTTTTAATTGGTAATATTATATTTCAGTCACGAAATATACGCATTAATACTACATGAAAAACTTTTCTACGTAGTATTAATTATTTTTAATGTAATATGTTAAAAAAACGTGCCTGAAACGGATTTTAATGGTGTCCTAATCAATCATATTACTAAAATCGAATTCAATGTCTTGAAAATCAGTAGAGAATCAATTTGATAAATATTACTTTATCGGGACCGTTGGTTTTGGGTGTAATTCGTAAATAGGGTATTTTTCCCGTAAACGGGGGCTAAATTCCACATTATGAAGGTTAGAGTTCTATATTATTTGGATTTTTCTATTCTAGATGGAACGAATGGTAATAAAGAAATTGCACTTTACTTCTATTTGTTTGGTTTAATGTGCCAAAAGGATGGCTCATCGCCTTGAAACAACGGTTGTAGTTATATTTAAGTGTGATAGAGCAGTTAGCTCAGGATTTTTGCCGGAAATATCCGGTTCGGTTGCATAAAGCACCGATTGCCAGGCCGACCGCACCACCAGCAGTACCCAGCACGATGTCGGCCCAATCGAAGTATCTGCCCGGAAGATAAAGCTGCCCCGCCTCTGCTACTGTGACGACCCCAAAGAAGACCAGCAGCAACACAAACCGTTGGTTCATCCGGCCTGCGCGGTTCCACATAAGCTCCGATAAAATACCTAAAAAAACGAAAGGCACCGCAGTTCTCAGCTGCCCATGGATGTTTGTCCAAGTTGCCAGCCATGAGGGAAAGTACCAGTGCGCACCGAAATCCGGGCTGGGAAGCCAGCTCAGATAGAACACAAATAAAACTCCTGCCATAAAAACCGGCAGGAGCAAGGATTGTTTTTTTGTCATGGAGGTAATAATTGATTACAGATTCAGGTCAGCCTCAGCAGATATTTGCCATAACCACTTTTTACAAGTGGGGTGGCAATTTCTTTCAGCTCGTGAGCGGTGATGAAGCCCATTCTGTAAGCCACCTCTTCAATGCAACCAATCTTCAGACCCTGGCGCTCTTCGATGACCTGTACAAACTGACCGGCCTGCATCAGCGATTCGAATGTTCCGGTGTCGAGCCAGGCTGTACCACGGTCAAGCACACTTACTTTCAATCTGCCTAATTCCAGGTATTTCTTATTCACATCGGTGATCTCTATTTCTCCGCGTGGAGAAGGTTTTACATTTCTGGCAATTTCCACAACGTCATTGTCATAAAAGTAAAGTCCTGGCACCGCGTAGTTTGACTTGGGAACTTCCGGTTTTTCTTCAATGGACAATGCTTTGAAATCGGGGTCGAATTCCACCACACCATACCGCTCAGGATCGTGCACCTGATAGGCATAAATGATCCCGCCTTCCGGGTCGTTGTTTGCCTGCAATAATTTAGAAAGCCCTGATCCGTAGAAAATATTGTCGCCCAGAACAAGTGCAACTTTGTCGTCACCGATAAAGTCAGCTCCGATAATGAATGCCTGAGCAAGTCCATCCGGACTTGGCTGTACGGCATAACTAAACTTGCACCCAATGCGGCTTCCATCTCCAAGTAGTTTTTCGAAGTGAGGAAGGTCATGTGGCGTCGAGATGATCAATATTTCATTGATTCCTGCGAGCATGAGTATGGAAAGCGGATAATAGATCATCGGCTTGTCATACACCGGCATGAGCTGTTTGCTTACCGCAAGCGTAAGTGGATGTAAACGTGTTCCGGACCCGCCTGCTAAAATTATTCCTTTCATTTTCTGTATTTTGTTTTTCAGTATTTTTAGATCAGGCCAGAGTGTCCTGGGCCTGAACAGGACGACCAGACGTTAAAGTGTCTATTTGTAAGGCTTTCGTAACAATCATCTCGACTTGTTGTTCGAAAGTCAAGTCGCTATTATCAATCACGATCGCGTCGATAGCCTGTCTTAGGGGACTTTCTAAACGATTTGTATCGTTGAAGTCTCTTGTACTCAGATTCTCCGCAATTTCATCGAGTGAGACATCCTCACCTTTTTGCAAACACTCCGCATACCTTCTTTGAGAGCGAATTTCTGGCTTTGCCGTCATGAATATTTTTAACTGCGCATTAGGAAAAACTACTGTGCCTATATCACGTCCGTCCATAACCAGCGACCCTGCTTTCCCCATCTCCTGCTGCTGCGCGACAAGAAACCTCCGTACCGCAGGATATGAACTAATCTGGCTTACTTTCTGCGATACAGCGATTTTTCTGATTTCGTTCTCTACATTGATTCCGTTCAAAAAAGTATCGCTGTGACCCTTAGTTGATTGATGAAATGAGATTTTTATATTTTTAAGAATATCCTCTATTTCCTGAGGATTATCTGCAACCACATTATTTTGGATAAAATAAAGTGCCACAGCACGGTACATTGCACCGGTGTCGATATAAACATAATTCATGCACTCAGCAATTTTTTTTGCTGTACTGCTTTTTCCACAGCTCGAGAATCCATCTATTGCGATGATCATCATACCTAAATTTAATAGTGAAAATATTTTGATATTTCGACATCACGCCGATTTTCGACTGCGATTGGTCGTAAGAGGAGACCCGTACACCTGATGGTTGTTAACGATCAGCATACATCCCTTCATAATACTTCTGATACGCGCCGGAAGTAACGTTTTCCAGCCATTCGTCGTTGGACAGATACCAGTCTACTGTGCGTTCCAGGCCTTCTGCGAACTGCAGGGAAGGTTCCCATCCGAGGTCGTTCTGAAGTTTTGTTGCGTCGATTGCATACCGAAGATCATGTCCTGCACGGTCTGTCACGTAGGTGATCAGTTTTTCAGATGTTCCCGGTTCTCTGTTCAGCTTCTCATCCATGGTTTTACATAAAAGCAAAACCAGATCCAGATTCTTCCATTCGTTGTGGCCGCCAATGTTGTAGGTTTCGCCCACCACACCTTTGTGAAAAATGACGTCAATTGCGCGTGCGTGATCCTCCACAAAAAGCCAGTCCCGTACATTTTCGCCCTTTCCGTAAACCGGCAAAGGTTTGTTTTGCAGAATGTTGTGAATCATGAGCGGGATCAGTTTCTCAGGGAAATGATTTGGCCCATAGTTATTTGAACAATTCGAAATCACAACCGGTAATTTATAGGTCGCATTGTATGCCCTTACAAAATGATCGGAGGAAGCTTTTGAAGCGGAATACGGAGAACGCGGATCGTATTTGGTTGTTTCCAGGAAAAATTCTTTCGGATCGTGCAGCTCACCATATACCTCATCAGTGGACACATGATAAAACAGATGCTCAGGATTTGGCAGCGAAAGTTCGTCCTTCCAGGCTTTTCTGGCTGAGTTCAGCAGATTTGCTGTTCCAACGACATTGGTCATCACAAAGGAAAGGGGATCAGAAATTGACCGGTCCACATGTGATTCTGCGGCCAGGTGAATGACGCCATAGAAATCGTTTTCCGTGAACAATTCATCCAGAAACGAACCGTCTGTGATGTCACCTTTTACAAAAGTGTAATTGTCATTATTTTCAATGTCGCTCAGATTTTCCAGGTTGCCTGCATAGGTCAGCGCATCCAGGTTGAATATATGGTATTCGGGATATTTGGTGACGAAAAGCCGCACCACGTGAGAGCCGATAAAACCTGCTCCGCCTGTAATCAATATTTTCTTCATTTTTCTCTATTTTCTATTGTGATGTTTAACGGGATGTCGATCCGGGAACGCAAATGTTTTAAACGTTTTCAAGTCTGCTGGCGCAGTACGCTTCAAATGTGGGCAGAATCTGATCCTTTTCTGAGACGATCGGATTTTCTACACCCCAGGGAATCTGCAATGAGGGATCATTCCAATGTATGCCTGCCTCTGCTGCCTTACAGTATCCGGCTGTACATTTGTAATGAAATATACTGTCTTCCAGCGCCACAAAACCGTGGGCAAAACCTTCCGGAATGTAAACCATTTTACCGTTCTCAGCACTTAAATCGAACAGCTCATATTTGCCGAAAGTAGGGGAGTCCGGACGGATGTCTAGCGCGATATCGAGAACGCGGCCCTGAATGACACGGACCAGTTTACCCTGGGCCCATTCCCCGGTTTGAAAGTGTAGGCCTCTTACAACACCCTTTTTGGAAAAGGATTGGTTGTCCTGTACAAACTGGCTTGTGATACCTTGTTTTTCCCAGCTTGTCGCGTTGAAAGATTCGAAAAAATGCCCGCGGTCATCGTGAAAAACGGCAGGTGTGATGACGTAAACGTCATTTAACGTGGTGGTGTTGAATTTCATGTTTCGTTGAGTAAATGCTCGTGAAGTGATTTTCGTACTGGTCAATGATGTTGTTCCACTCATAAATTTTGACGATTTTCTGCACATTGGCATCGACAAAACCTGCGTATTTATGTTTCTGAACTGTATCTATACATTTGGTAACTTCATCCGCGGTGCTAAAATAGAACGCATCCTTTCCAAGAATTGCAGAATTAAACATATTTTGGTTCGCGCAGATGAGCGTATGAGACGCCATCGCTTCCAGAAGGGAGGGATTGGTTCCACCCACGGAATGACCATGGAAATATATGTTCGAGTAATAACGTAGATTATTCAGGATTTCGATGTCGTAGACTCCACCGATAAAACGAATGTGACTGTGGGCTTTGAACTTTTCTTTCAGATATGCACCGTATTTGGTAGCATGTTTGCCAACGACAAGAAATGGTGTTTTAATGGAAGCATTGGCAGCACCTTCCAGTATTGCGTCCAGGTTATTCTCAGGTTCAAAACGGGCCACCAGCATATTATAGCCATATTCTGTAACCTGATAAGGATCCAATGCTGCACGGTTTGGCGTACTGAAAGGAAAAGCACCATACGGAATATACGTCGACGGAATATTGTATTTTTTAGTCAAATAATCCTGAATTCCTACTGAGTCCGAAATCCAGTAGTCGCTAAAAACCGTTGCCAGATATTCAGCCTGTTTCAGGAACCACTGTACTGGTTTTGAATATTTCGAACGCGACCATTCCAGGCCATCCATATTGGTGGTTACAATGCTCCGTTTTCTTGGAAGCAGCCAGCCCCAGACCGTACTGCTGGTGTAGCCGAGTTGCAATATGATGTCAAAATTCTTTTTGCGCGTATCCATGATACAGTTCAAGTCATAAACAAACTGGCCCACTGTACCCCATTTGTCCTCCGGATCATTGCAGTGGACAAGCTTTACACCATTCCACTCCGATTCCTGATAGGGATGCATGTGGGAATTGTAAACGGTGATATCATGGCCACGTTCCACCAGTCCCTTCGCCAAATATTCGGCAAATTGTTCAAATCCGCCGTAATAATTTGGAATTCCGCGTGTACCGATTATTGCTATTTTCATTTGTAAATGATAGTTTTCCCAGAAATTCTATTTAATCAGGGAGTGTAACTTATTAACAGAATTGTCCCAGGAGTATTTTACCTGTATTTCTTGGCTAATTTTATCAAGTTTCGAGTCAGAAAGATACCCGGTATTCTTAAAAAAAAATCCCATCGCTTTTTTGAATTTATTTAATTCAGGCTCAATATGCATTTCACCAAAGAAGGTGAAGTCTCTCATTGCGGTTGCGTTAGAGGAAATCGTGGGAATTCTTAAAGCTCCTGATTCAAGTGGAGGGATTCCGAAACCTTCCGCAGACGACGGATACACGAATACTTCTGCACCTTTGTAAAAATGAAGCAAATCATCATCTGGAATGTTTTTAAGAAAATGAAGCTTTTTAGCATGTTCCTTTGGGAAAGATTCAATGAGCTCATTTAACTCCTTATCTACAATCGACTGATGGCCAATGAAAACTAGCTCAATATCATCCAGGTATAATTGAAGATCAGAATACGCTTTCAGAAGCAATTTTTGTTGTTTTCGAGGTTCAATTCTACTCACATACAAAATATATTTTTTTGCTTTATATTTTTCATGTATTAAGCTTTTTGAAACTTCGGGCAGATAGCTGTCGAAATAAACATCTCCTACACCATTTGGTATCACCTCAATTTCTGAGAGATCAATTCCGTAATGTTTGCTTATGGCCTGTTTTGAATACTCTGATACCGTGGTGATAACATCTGATTTGTTAAGTGAATATTGAAAAAGAATATTTTTTGATACACGATAAGAGAGTGGAAATTCATTTGGAAAATCCCGAAATAGTAGATCGTGCGTAGTGACTATGTATTTGCAATATTTTACGGGAGGAACTACATATTGAAAATGAGCATAATCTGGTTTGAGACTTTTAAGGATTTTTGGCAACTCTACTCCAAGGCGCTTGTATGCAGAAGTTGATTGATATTTAACAAACTCAATGTTGGCACTTTCCCCAAACTCGTCTTTGAGATTTTGAATATTGTTTGCAGCCAGAATCAGACGAATATCAGGTTTCTGCGACATTCGTCTATAAATTTCTCTGATGAAAGTCTTGGTTCCCTGGTGTTCTTTGTCGAAAACATGGGCGTCAACGAAAATACTTGTTTCTTTCATTGTTGCTGTTCAATATATTTGATTATGAATTCTCGCCTCATGCCATATTTTCAATGGCGCGGGTCAAATTAATCATGGCTTAGTTGAAGTTTCTATTTGCGGAAGTAACGCTTTTCTCACACCTTCTAACATATTTTCTCCATTTTTACATGGGGTCAAATAAGCGCCTTCTCCATTCTCGTTCCAAGCATAAAGCAATAAGATTCTTTCAGGTACGGTACTTGACGAATTTTTGTTAAGCCAGGTAATTCCATTTTGAACGGATCGGAAGACCGATTTTGCTGAAAACCCTGTCAAATATGGCGCAGTAGCATAATTATTCGAGGAACTGGCCCAAGGACGAGGATCCCAGTTAAGCGTGGATACAGGAATGTATTTTAACTTGGTCACCTTTGGCATTTGGTCCCAGATCCAGGTTTCTGCTTTTACCATATTTTCGATTGGTGTCACAGCGCCTGACGTCAGACCGTTTGAATGATAATTGTATCCTGTGATTATATCTACGCCACATGCTTCTGCATTTTTTATTTCATCCTGACCAGCACTCATACAAACTGCGATATTAACACCGCTTAGTCCTTCTTTTTTCGCTGCAGCGCGTAAGTTGTCAAAGGCCGTTTTTACGGCTTCCGTCGAACCGAAATTCTTGATTAGTGTAGAAATCGTAAAGAAAATTAGCAATGGTTTGCCGCCCACTGTAACGTAAGTAGGCGCTTTAAATAATTTGACCCATTCTGAGGTACCATACGACCATTCATTTGGGCCAACTTCTGCACCTGGATGATTGGAAACCATTACGCAAAATTTCAATCTGTTATTTTTAGAAGATTTTAGATAGTAACCTAACGCATTGTTCAAAACGGGGTGCTTATAGTACCAGCAAAAGCTAAAAAAAGACAAACCTGCGTTTGCAGCAACATTAATTTGTTCATCCATGATTTCCTGTGAACTCGTCACCCAACCCCATTTAGGTTCTCTCTCAGGAAAAGAGCTCGTAAGTGCCGTGGTAATGTGATACGGGTAAGTTCCAGTCCACCCATCAAAATAATATGCACCAACCATTGCGTTCGGACTTTGAGTAAATCCCTCAGTGATTGTAAGGCTTATTAACAGGAGTATTAGAAATGATCGGCCTCTCATAGTCATTATATTGTTTCAGTGAACAAGAAAATCGGTAAGTAATACTGCATTCTACCTTTTAATATATCCAACACCATATCTACCTATGATATTCAAATGAGTTTTCCTTTTCGGGTCGCTTACAAAAGTGCTAATAATTGTCTGCAGGGATATCGCAAGTATAGATTTTAAAGTTTTACTAAACACCTTCATTTTACTTTGACTAGCGTCTATGAGTGCTTCCGACTTCCCTAGTAACAGGGCGTAATCATAAACATACTTTTGGTTTAGCTTTTCGTTTATTTTATGAAAAACAACCAGTTGTGGGTCGTACAAAATTTTGTAACCTGCGGAAGAGCAGCGATTAAGATAATCAATTTCCTCGCCGCCAAGAAGTGCACTGCCTTTTCTCCCCAGTTCTGGATTGTAAAAACCCACACGTTCGGCAACACTGCGGGTCATGGCATAGTTAGCACCCATCAGTTTATCGACATAATGCGGTTCATCGCCAAGGTCAAAAACACTAACCAGATAGTAGTATTTAGCAGGTAACCAGGCCGGGATATCTACCTGGAAAGGCAAGACTTTTCCACCGACGATGCTTTGTTTCTCATCTTCAAAGCATTGCCTACATTTTTTCATGTATGAAGGATGTAGGGCAATATCGTCATCCAGAAAAATCAATACATCACCTGTGGATTCATTTATTCCTCTGTTACGAGCATTTGATAGTCCCTGCTTCTCTTCCAGAAAGCTTTTTACGGTCGGTATGGTACCGTACTTTGCAATAATTGATGCGGTCGCGTCTGTTGAATTGTTATTTACGATGACAATTTCATAGTCGATTCCGGAGTCCACATTACCCAAAATAGAATCAATGGTATCACCCAGGTAAGCCGCTCGGTTGTAAGTACATATGATAATACTGTAGCGCATCGCTTTCTTTGTTAAATTCGAGAGGGTAGATGATTTAGGATTTTTGCCGCAACACAATTCTCTTCACTAATTTAAGTCTAAGAATTGTCAGTTTCAAGATTGACACCTTTTTTAAAATCTGATAGCCACGGACACAATTAATGAATTCCTCAATAAAATTTGAAGCTCTGCCTGTACGTGTCACACCCAAATGCCGGTCGAGATACTGATCAATTGCAGACGAAATTGTCTGTTGGTCTGTCCCAATGATCTTTTTCATTGCTCCCAAAAGCTCTTCTTTGTTTGATGCTGCAAATAGACAGCAGCTGTCCGCCTCAAAATCGTAAAACAATTTTTCTCCGTGAGGATTGTAATAAATAACCGGTCTTCCGAGCGACAAGCTCTCATGTATGAGAGAACTAAAGCGGGTAATTAAAAATGAACATGACTCCAGGACATCATGAACAGTGGATGCGTTTGTTTTTACAAGATTATAGGCAGAAAGATCACTACTATCACGAGGATGTTGCGAAATCAAATAGTCCAGATCCAAATGCTTGCATTCTCCAAGAATGTCCAATAACCACTGCTCCCTGGCTTCTTCAAATATGCCATACGTGAAGTTTACATTAATCAAGACCTTATTAGCAGATGGTAGCGCGGATTGGGTTAATTCCTCGTAGCGCGGATTCCCGATTACGGCACAAACTTTGCCTTCTAACGCCACATTTTTTAATGTAACGATCCCTTGAAAAACTGGAATGCTGCAATGAAGCATTCTTTGGTCTACAATATTGAAATCAATGACTGATTCTTGTATGCAAATAGTATTAAGAGAATTGTGAATATAATCATAATTGACTTTTTGCTCGATCAGACCCCAGTCATTGCCCATTACAAGCAGGTCAAAACTGCTAAAATCGGGAATCTGATAGCTTATTTCCTGGCTCTCAATTCCTATCTTTTTTGCGTTAACTTTCGCACCCTCGCCTTTTTTTGTGAACAGCTCCGAGTGCGGGATATTAAGAATTAGTTTCCGCATCAAATAGACAATTGTATCATTTGATGCGAAAAATGCAGTTTTGCCAGATGAATGCTTCGCTGACTGTGCGTTTTCATTAACAACTTCGTAAGGATAATCAGTCAGTAACTGCCCATAATCGGTCGAGAAACTTTCAAAGATCTGCCGTTCTATGAATATCTTTTCAATTGTCACAATTGAATTTATTCCCTTATACGAGAGAAGCCCTTTGGTGTACCAAAAAAAACATGAGCCACTGTATTGTGGATTGGTTACTGGTGGGCTTGTGTAAAAGAAATATAATTTCATACGGGTTGAGGTTATATATATTTTTTTATTTGGGCGGGATTTCCGGCCACCATTACGTTATTCGGGATGTCTTTAATTACGATAGAGCCAGCGGCAATTATTACATTGTTTCCAATGGTGATATTCCCCAAAATAATTACCCCTGCACCGATATTTACGTTATTACCAATTACCGGACATCTGTTGTCAGAATCCTTATTCCCGATCGTTGTGGAATGTCGAAGAACACAATCGTCTCCAATTATACTACCGGAATTGATTATTAGTGACTGCCCGTGCCAGAGCTGAATCCGTTTGCCTAGTTTAAGATTCCATCTAATTTCAATTCCTAACACCCATTCCACGAAAAATACGTAAAGCGGTAAGAATGCCCATCCGATTACAACTAATAGAAAAATATTGTATCGGATAAGCTTAGCTAATCGGAATAAAAGCATAACCAATCGGCCCTTATTATTTCCCTTATTGACTTTCCAATCCGATACTAGGTCATTCATATTCAAGCGAGATTTTCCTTAAATTTTCTGTCTTAATTTCCTTGCTATACTTGTCAATTAAAAATAGGTAAAACCCAGTCAAAAAGCTCATATAGTATGTGTTGTAACTCAGAAAAAGCGTGCTTAGGTAGAAACTTATAAATGCAAGAGTAAATCCGAGGAACATTCCTCGATTAATTCGACTATATTTTAGAAGTTGCTTTGCAATCGTGTATAGCAATGCGATATTAGCAGCAAACGCAAATATCCCTGATTCAAACAATAGCTCTAGGTAAGACGAATGTGTCGCCAACTTATCGATTTTTTCACTTCCTAAACCGTAGAAGCCACTGGATTCCATGTGAATAAGTAATCCTGCTATGTTTGAGCTTTTGGATATATTCACAATATTTCCAGGACCGATTCCAAGCAAAGGATCGTGTAAAAAGGCGGCCATCCCTGATTGCCATACCAGAATTCGAGGGAGTATTGTTTCCGCACCAATATCTGCATCAAAGAATGGTGATTTTACCAAGAAGTTGATGCCTTGATAAGGGTACATAATGAGTAGCAAGAATCCAGCAAGTGTACAAGCTAATGTCGTGTAGAGGAAAAAAGTACTTTTTAGAATAGGAACATTTTTTCGGTAGTACAGAAGTAAAGTTAGAATGAGTGCAGCAATACCGCCTTTAGATCCTGAAAGAAATATTGAAACAGCGATAATAAATAGGTAAAACCTTTTATTGGATATTTTAGAGAAATATATCAAGAAGAACGAAACGATCAGAAAACAACTAAAAAAATTGGGGTCTCTAAAAAGTGATATTCTCCTATAAAAGGATATTCCTAGAAAAGTTCTTTGCTCTAAATCGCCCTCATTAATCGTGCGATAAAGAAATAATCCCGCGACGAAAACAACCAGAACCATTAATTTCAAGTTCTTTAACAGTATCTTATTCAATCTTTCTGCTGATATGGTTCTAGTTGATCGGGTTAAGAAGGTATAAGTCAGAAATATAAAAGATATCAGTGTAAAGGTATCAAGCCATTTTTTAAATGACTGTAGTATGTCAGGAGATTTGAAAATGGAAAGAAAGACAAAGAGAATGTATATTAAATAGATTTTTCCTATCTTCCGAGTTTCCTTCGATGCATGGCTTAAAAATAAATTCAGATTGAAAAACGACAAAAGAATTAAGAATGCGACACGCGCTGGATACAAGTCAAAAAATCCAATATAGAATATCTTTTCAAGTCGCTCTGTACAAACAACAATCAATAGTATCAGAATAAATAGAGCTTTATTTTTCACTAGATTCTATTAGGTGACAAAAAATGGGCAAATTCTCCATTGTATAATTTTATATAATATACAGATTTAAGAAAATGAAAACCATAAAAAAAAAGACAGGGAAAAGTGAAACGTTCTTTTCGAAGTGCCAAAAGGTTTCGTCTAGCGACTTGTAGGAGAATCTAGCTGCGTACCAAGAATAGAATCCTAAATATCCAACAAGCATGCCAACAGGAACCGAATATATCCCTAAATATTTGCTTGTAAGCAATGCGGTTGCTATGTAAAGCATTCCTGATATTCCATCCGCTATATGCGATATGATGTGATTGGTTGATAGGTAGACTTGAATGTGCATTGCCCCGAAACGGTGAATAAAAAATGCTACTCCGAGAAGTATCCACATTTCATTTGACACGAAGCCAACATCGCTTCCAATAATATCAAGTAGAAAGTTTGAAAGCAGGCCAACTAAGCCAAATCCAACAACGAAGACGATATGGCTCAAAAGCATACCGCGCTTAACTATTTTTAACAGCTCAATATTGTTATTTGCGACCCGCAATCTGGCAAGCAATGGCAATTTGCTATAAAAAGGAGCCATGGAGATTTCCTTCACTTGATTTATTATTCTTAATGCCAACAGGTAAGATGCCACATCGGCTGTATTTCCCATTTGCGCATAGATCAAACCAGTAAGGTTTGTCAACCCTGCGGACATAAATCCAGAGATTCCTGTCCGCCAAGCGGGCTCCCAAATTTTGCTGAAAATAATTTTATTGAAAGGGAGCTTTGCAGATACTTCGTTAAAGAAACCGTTATCCGTTTTTTTACACAAATACCAGTCCCGTATCGCTACGACAAGAACCCAAAATTGATTAACAACCACCAGGTTTAACAGGGATGGTGAAAAATACAGAACCGCTATGCTTGTAAGGATGCTACCCGTAGATGTTAGCGACTCTACCCGGCGTACAAGTGCAATCTTGTTTAGTCCCTCTAAGAAGTTTAGGTAAATTTTGGCATAAAAGCCAAAGCAAGAAACAACCACAACCACAATCCAACTCCACCAGGCCTCATTTTCATTTGACGAACCGGCTGCCGGACGTATCATTGACCAGGTACCGGCAGTAGTCATCAAAATAAGCAAAGCCAGTGTCAGCCACACATAAATATGGCGCATGGTAGATACTACCTCGGTCAACAACGGCTTGTTTGGTCCTTCGGACAGATCAGTTTTGCGGCTGCCATCAAGAACACCTATATCGTTTGCACCACCATAGGCATACGAGATAATTCTCGAAAACGTTTGACGGAACCCAAAGTCTGCAATGCTTTGAAGAGAAATGATAGTCGAAAAAAGATACCATAACACCACATCGCCCGAAGAAAATTGCTTTAAAACCAACGGAAGTACCCCAAACAAAGTTAAGGCCTTGGTTGAATAGCTCAACCACGTCATTATCGTCGGTGAATCCCAGGCTTTTCGTAACATATCTTAATCCAAATCCTTTAAAACATTACTAATACCGCCATCAATCTGAATATTTGCTCCATTAATGAAGCCTAATCTGCTTTCAGCGAGAACCAGGGCCAGTTGTGCTACTTCGTCGGGACGCCCGATTCGTTGTGATGGGTGGATATCATTTAACTGCTGTACCTTGGCTTCTTCGTTATTAAACCCATCTCTCAACATTTGCGTGTCAATGGCAGCGGGGCTGATCGCATTCACTCTGACCTTACCTTGTAAATCAACAGACAATGCACGGGTTAGTGCGACCATAGCTCCTTTGGAAGTGGCGTAGGACAGGAAGCGCTTCTTCGTCAGTTGCTGGTGAATACTCGCAATGTTTATGATGCTCCCTTTGGCCTCAATCAACCGATCCAAAAAAAACTGGCTCAATAATAATGGTCCGGTGACATTTACATCCTGCGTCATTTTCCAATCTTCCAATCTTAACTCCGAAAGACTACCTAGTATCTGAACCGCCGCATTGTTGATCAGTACGTCCAAACCGGGCAACACGTTATCAATTTCTGCTTTCTTTTCTGCACGGTAGGTTTCATCATTGCAGAAAAGATGAAGGTCAAATTGAATTAACCTGTCACAGTTCGGGGCTTGCTCATTTCTTATATCAAGTCCGGTAACTTCATATCCTGCCTTTTGGAAGGTTGAAGCAAGTCCCTGGCCAATACCGCCAAGGACTCCCGTTATCAAAACTCTTTTGATCATCAGTTAAGTTTTAAAAAATCAAACAGCAAGCTCATCGCCTTTTCAGTCGCCCGGCGAACCCCTTCAACTGTATTCGAACCATTGTGCGTGCCGAAAATACACTGTTCGAAATTTCGGAAAGGACTATCTGCAAGGAGTGGCTCCTCATCGAACACATCCAGACCTGCTGCCTTTACCTTTCCGCTTTCAAGTGCAGCAACCAGAGCCGGCTCGTCAACCAATTTTCCCCGGGAAATATTGATAATATAAACGCCATCTTTCATCTTGCTTATAGACTCTTCATTGATGATGTGAAGCGTTGAAGGTGTTAAAGCACAAGTCAGGATGACAAAATCAAGCTGATCCAGTTTGTCCGGAAAAGAAAGTATCTCCTGAACGTGGGCTTGTTCGGGCGTCAGCTTCGTAAATGGGTCGTAACCAATCGTATGTACTCCAAAACCAGTGAGTCTCTGAGTAGTTGCTCTGCCAATATCGCCTAAACCAACTACCCCTACCGTCTTTCCAGAAATGGACATACCTGCTGGCTTTACCCAATTTCCTTTTCTAACTTCACGATCAATGAAATAAGTAGAGCGTGCCAAACCCAGCATGTACGCTATCCCGATGTCTGCCACCTCACCTCCAAACATTGCAGGAGTGTTTGAAATTGGAATACCTAATTTTTCACAGGCTTTAAAGTCGACGTTGTCAACACCAACACCCCATTTTACTGCAACTTTTAACAAGCCAGCTTTCCCTGCTGTAAATACACGTTCCGTTGCAGGATCATCCCCGATAATCCAAGCGTCAACCGTTGGTACGATTTCTACAAGTTCATCTTCCGTCAAAGTCTGAACAAAATCAGGAATAACCAATTCTAAACCTTTTTCCTCGAAACGAGCCCTGAACTCGTGAATACGGTTTCTCATCGGAGGGCAGGTAAGTAAGACCTTCATAATATCTCGTTAAATGTGGTTATTTTATGTTGTTAAGTTGTTTGAAGAGGAACTCTGCCATTACGAAGTTCAATTCAACATCGATATCCTGTGCTTCCACCTCCTGCATTTCGAAGAGGTAGGGGCGATCTCCAACACGATTGTGTTTTCTTTCCAGGATTGCCTTCGTAAATAGATACATGCAAGAATTTTCCTCGTAAACCGGAGGTAAATCCTGAGTACGTAACAAAAGATTCTGATTGTGATTAATTGGTCGCGCAAGCTGATCCCAGAACCTTACCTGTCGTCTCGTAACTGAAAATAACGAATCGTACATAGGATGCACATCCAGAAATTTCTTAATTCCGGCCTCAATCGTACTGCTTTTAAGAATCGGGTTCGTACTGTGTGTCTGGAGGTAAAATTCAGACGGAACCTTACTGATCGTGTGCAGCAATACATCATTCATTGCAGTGCCACCATCACGAAGATGCTCAGGTCTTTCCAGAATGATCACATCCGGAAAGACTTTGCTTGCCTGCTCTATGATTACCGGACTATCAGTGTCAATCACGACTTTATCCACAAGACTGCATTCAAGCAATGAATCAATAACGTGGTGAAATAGAGGTTTTCCGGCAAAATCACGGTAGTTTTTACCTATTACCCTCTCACTGGAATGTCGCATTGGAACGATTGCAACGACTTTGTAACTCATGCTATTGTTGAAGTTTTTGGTTGGTTACTTTCTGAATATTGAATTTTAGGGGCCTTAACCACAAGTTTCGGAGGTGATTTTAGAAAGTTATTAGGATAATAAAATTTGGATCGCAATGAATAATTAAGGTTTCCAGTGTGATTGTATCCTTTAAGCGTTCCGAAAAACTGCATAAACCGGAAAACAGGGATGGCAGTTATGTTATGCCAGAATACTCCATGACCTATCGAATAATAATAGTCGCTGAGAATATTCGTCAGCGTAAGATATATAAAGTCCCAAAGACCAAAATTGGCATAGGGAATTATTTTCTTGTAAGCGATTGCTTCACGATAGTACCGGTTATATATTTTTTGCGGTGTCTCCTCATGAACGTGCACAATAGTTGCCTCTGCTTCATAAACTATTTTGTAACCCCTTTTTTGAATTTTGGAAGCCCAATCAAGATCTTCCAGTCCTGTTAACAGATTATCGTATGGAAGGACTTCCCACAATTTCCTCGAGATTGCTGTATTCGCATTGTTACAGAAGGGGTGCTGCTGATTGTAATTAGAATATTCCGGAAACCATTTGGCAAGTAAGCGTTTTTCGGAGTATTGACTATTGTCGTCTCCAATCTGTCTTCCGTAAACCAGCGCTACCTTTTCATCATCAAAAGGTTTCAACATGGAATCTATCCAGTTCGTATAGACTGGATAAACGTGCGCGCTTGCAAATAAAAGTATATCTCCGGAGCTATATTCACACCCCTTGTTCAGCGCATACCCAAAAGAAAAATCTTCGGGCAGAATAGATACAATTTTTGCGCCTTTTTGAGCGGCAAGTCGTACCGTGTTGTCGGTAGACCCGGAGTCAACCAGAATTATTTCCAGTTCGTGAATAGTTGACTGGTTCAGGATACCGTCAATGAGTTTTTCAATGTGCTTTTCTTCGTTAAAAGCCCTGATAATTATGCTGCACAACATATTCAAATAGGTTATGTTTTACGAAATTCAACAAAGTCTAGGTTGAAGCCAGGATGTTAATTTAGCGTTAAGGTTTTGTAGGAAACTATGGGCTAACAGACAAGTTTCGGGTTTTCCCTTTCAAGTCGTTCGTAGATTTTTTTAACATCCTGTGAACTTTGCTTTTCCAAAACCAAAATAGCATCGTCTGTTTCAACTAGTATCAGGTTTGAAACTCCTAAAAACTCGACGTGTTTAGTGGATCCAACGACGCAGTTATTTTGTTTAAACCGGTGTTCCTCACCTTGTTCTTCCCAATGCTCCCAGATCGCCTCAAACGACCCCAGGTCTGACCAACCAAATTCAGCTGAAACGACCTTAATTTTATCCGATTTTTCCATAACAGCGTAATCGATACTTTTGGAAGGAATTTGCATCGTTTCATACTGCGGTAGAAATCCGTTGTTAATCTTTTGCCACGCAAGCAGTGCGGTCTGGCTGATAAGCGGCTCATGCTTCTCCAGTTCAGCGAGGTAAGCTCCCGCTTTAAAGCAAAACATTCCACTGTTCCACAGAAATGTGCCTTGATCTATAAAGGAGATTGCTGTTGCGAGGTCTGGTTTTTCGCGGAAGGAAGAAACCTGATCGCCCGAAAACTCTATGTAGCCATATCCCGTTTCAGGTTTGGAAGGAACAATTCCGAAAGTGACAAGATTGCCATCTCCGGCGAGAACGACAGCCTGAGAAACGGCATTCACATAGGCTTCCTCATCACTAATAATATGATCCGATGGGGTTACCAACAATATGTCGTCAGGACTTACTGCAAAAGCCGCGAAAGCAATGGCGGCGGCGGTGTTCCGAGGTGCCGACTCGATAATTTCAATGAAATCAGTAACTCCCGCTCTAAGTAAATCTGCCTGTGAAAGCATGAAATTATCTTTATTGCCGACTATAAGTGTAGTATCTGCTACACCTTTGTTTCGCCTGACTGTAAGTTCGAAAAGCGACTTTTCGCCAAACATCGGTATATACTGCTTTGGCATTGACTTTCTGGACACAGGCCACAACCTGCTTCCAACTCCCCCCGATAAAATTGTGTGAACAACTGCCATTGTTAATTAAACTTTAAATATCAATTAAGAATTCTAACTGACCTGAATTGCAGCAGGATAAATCTCCGCAAATCCAGATGGCCAGACTCATGCCAACACAATCTTGTGCAGCGGGTTTTTAATTTGACTAGTGTTAACTGACCAATGCTGCTCAGGAGATGAGATTTCGATTTTGCTCACGCCTTTAATAATGAAGCGTGAGCAATGATTTTGAGAGGAGTTCATTTTTCTAACGTTGAGTAAACAATTTTTATCTTTTTAATAATACTCAACTTTGCGATCGAGTATCACAATCCTTTTTCATTAGCTTTTTCCCACTAGTTGTTTGATGCGCTTATTAATCCCAGGCTTATTTTCAACCTCGTCAGAATAATATCCATATCCATAACCACCATATCCATATCCGTATCCATATCCTGCACCATACTTAACACCATTAAAAATCACCGAAAGATTAGAAAAGCGGCGAGCACGTTGTAGTTCTCCGATTCTTTTTAAGTGATCTGTTAATGTATAGTTGAATCGAACAATATAGAGCGTAGCATCAACGTGTTCCGCGATTAGCGACGAATCTGTCACCAAACCATACGGCGGAGAATCTATTAAAATGTAATCGTAGGTCTCGCGAAGATGGGCAAGTAAAACTGGTAGTCTTCCATTGCTCAACAATTCTGATGGATTAGGTGGAATTGGTCCACTGGTTAATACATCAAACTTAGGATGTACCCCCGTATTCTGAATAAAGTCTTCCGGTTTCCCCTGTCCAATCAAACAGTTCGACGCTCCATATTTATTGGGTATCTGCAATCTTTCGTGTAACGTAGGTTTACGAAGATCGAGACCAATCAACAGCACACGCTTATCAGAATACGCTAAACTTGCGGCAAGATTTATACTGATGAAGCTTTTCCCCTCACCACCAATTGATGACGTGAACATCATAACCCGACATGACCCATCGCCTAGGTACTGGAGATTAGTTCTAAGCGCACGAAATTGTTCCGCTACTGCACTCCGGCTTGTCATTTTGATAATCGCATCTTCTCCCGGATTACCTTTGGCAGTCTTCATCTGGCCAATTTCTCCCATCGTGGACGCATGTGTAATCTTTTCAATTTCCTCTCTGGTTTGGACGGTATTATTCAACATGAACAGGAGGTTGATCAGCAAAAGTGGTATCACCAATCCCGCAACCCCTGAACCAAGCCAGATCATAGCGGTCTTCGGCCTGATAGGCTTAAACGTGGAAATGGGTGCATCAATAAGTCTGCTGTCTGTAACAGTTGCAGCATAAGCAAGGGCTGTTTCCTCTCTCTTCTGCAATAAATAGAGATACAGCTCCTCCTTTATGGACTGCTGACGTTTAATGCCAACAAATTCACGTTCTTTTTTTGGAATACTTCTGAGTCCTGCTGAAAATCTCGTATTTATTCCTTCCAGATTTTTTCTTGTAACAGCCATTCCTCGTTTGAGGTTTTGAACGTTCTCGCGGATGGACTGGCGTGTTCCTTCCAGCTGCGTATTGATCGTCTGAAGCAATGGGTTGTTAACCGAGGTGGTTCTCGCATACCGTTCACGCTGTAACTCCAGTTCGTTGAATTTTGTCAGAAGCGACACCAAAACGGGATCATCAATCATATACGTAGCAGGAGCTACGGCACCTTCACCCGCATTCTGAATATAATTATCAACACTTTCAAGGATACTGATCTTCGTATTTACCTCATTCAGTTGCGCGTCATTTTCCTTGATATTTTCTAAAAATAACTTTGATTCTTCGCTAATGTCGGTGATGCCCTGGTTCGTTTTATAAGACTCTACATCCTTTTCCACATCACCCAATTCTCCTGTAATCAGACCAAGCCTGTTTTCAATAAATTTAAGGGTATTACTTGCCTCACTATTTTTATCTGCAAGGGATGATTGAACATAAACGTCAAGGAGGGTATTCAAAACATCTTTTGACCTTTGTACGTGCGTGTCTTCAAATGTCAACTCGAGAACGGTGCTTTTTATATTTGGCTGGAGAACTGTAAATCTCTTAAGCATGCTTTCTGCCAACCCTTTTACATCCATAAAATGGACTTCGACATCGTCATATTCAGACACAATACCCCTCTTAATGACAAAGGCACCCCAAGCATTATTGAATCTCTGCCCGAAAGTAAATTCCTTCGCCTCATTATTGAAGCGAAAATGCGTGCTATCGACTATATGAATAACAAGAGGCTCTTCCAAACCGAAATCTGTTATTACCTCAGGTTTGATTATCACCGGGCTGGTTTTATATAAATTCACTGTGCGAAGTCCGTCTTTCGAGGTATACGCAACGTCAAGGCTCAGGTTTTTGATAACCTGCTCCATAAGACTCTGTGATTTAATAATCTCCAATTCATTTTCAACCAACTTGTTTCCGCCAAACTGCGAACTCATCTCGGTTAGTATATCTCCTTGCGATCCCCCAATACTTTTCTCTTCTTTGATAAGAATACTGCTTTTTGTACTGTAAACCGGCTGAGCAATTTGCAGATAGAAGAAAGCAGCGGTAAGGGTTATTACCAGGAAAATAGGGAACAGATACCAATATCTGAAATAACGACGAATGTAGTCGTTAAGATTAAATTCTGGTTCCTCATCAGTTGAAAAATCAGGTTGTTGACCGTTAAATTTTTTGTCAATCATAATTGAGTATAGTAAGCGTGTTGTGCAGTCTATTCGTGAGACTTTTATTTTGTAATGTTAAGGATCAAAATTCCGAGCGTGCTTATTCCGCCCACAATTGTTGCAATCAACGGCACAGTTCTGATCCTGCTGTCAGTATCCAGCATTTTCGCTTTCACCGGTTCAACATAGATCACATCGTTCTTATGCAGGTAATAGAAGGGTGAGTTAAAAATTTCTCTGGAGGTCATGTCGATACGCGCCTGTTGTCTGATGCCGTTTTCTTCACGGATAATCATCAGATTGCTTCGATTGCCATAAATTGTCATGTCTCCTGCCAAACTCAAGACTTCGGGAAGCGTAATTTTCTCATCCGGAATCACGTAAACTGCCGGAACCTTTACTTCACCTAACACGGAAACCTTGAAGTTTAGATTACGCACGATCACAGATGGTTCTTTGAGGTAAGTCGTTAGTTTTTGTCTGATTGTGTCTGCAGCATCGGTTGTAGTTAGGCCACCGATTTTAACCTTTCCCACGAGCGGCACTTCGATTGCTCCGTTGATGTCTACCAGATATCCCAGCGGCTGCACTCTGGCGCCTCCTCCTGTTGAAGAATAGTTTGTGCTTGCTGTTGTAAATAAGTTTGGTGTGTTAAAAACCTCGTTTGCCTCTGCATTCAAACTCCCAACTACAATCGACAATATGTCATTTGGCAAAATTGTTGGAACGTATTTCTGTGTGATCTGCTGAGACGAGTTTCGCAATGTATCTCCTTGGAAATATACAATTGTCTTAGGAGATACACATGATGTGAAGCTACCTGAAACAGCTATGAATAGTAACAGGGCAAAGAAACTGATCTTAGGCAACTGGCTGTACTTAATTTTCATAAGTTGATTTTAAACTGGTTATTGGTTAATTATTAAGTTGGTGATATTTAGATAATTAAGCAAGCTCTTCGAAAACGTTCTAGATCGGGGTATATTCAAGCAAAAGAATTACTACTAAAATTGTGCTACTCCTGTAATTCTTGGCAAAGTTATATAAACTTCTAAACATAACCTGCAAAATATGTAGAATTTTTCCAAAATAAATGTAGGATAAATTCTATTGAGATGCAACTAAATGTACAGAAGTTTTTCATTTTGAAACTTGTATTTCGCTAACCACGAGGCCTGATTGCCCTTATTTATGATTTCCAGGTGTTGCATGCGGTGGGCATCAGTTCCCAGAAAAGTGATAAGTTGCTGCTTCATTAACCATTCCGCCATTTTGTGGACTTTTTCCCCATAATAGGTCCCCAATGACAGAATATTCACCTGGAGCTCGCATCCCTGATCACAAAGTTTCTTATATACCGACGGATCGGAATAGAAATAAGTGTAGCGTTCAGGATGCGCGAGCACTGGCTGATAGCCATTTTCTACGATTTTAAACAATGTCTCCGAGGTATTCATCAGCGGAGTAGAGTAGGGGAGCTCTACCAGGAGCCGATTGCCCGGGAGTGTAAGGAGCTGCTGGCCAGTGGTGAGCAGTTCCATAAAATGTTCGTCGATAAAATATTCCGCTGCTGCATTGACTTCGATGGTCAGCCCTGCAGTTTTGCACGCCTGACGGACATCCTCCAATCCCGATAAAATGGTTTCGGCGCTGTTCCTGTAACAATCCCACATGACGTGGGGTGTGGTGAAAAGGCGGGAATACCCCAGGCTTTGCATTTTGGTGATCATTTCAACGGATTCCTCTACCGTCTGCACGCCGTCATCTATACCCGGAATCAGGTGGGAATGAATATCAATCCCGATCTGAGCCAGATTTGTTTCTTTCTTTTTTGTGTCAAAAAGCCAGTTCAGCATAATTGGTGTTAAAATGTTTGGGACACTTTTAAAATAAGCCCGCTCGAATTGTAAAGCAATTTGCCGGTATCGAATGCCGCCAGTGCACCTACTCGAAAGCCCTTTTTAATCTCCCGGTTTAAATCAAAATAAGTCGACAGTTGATCTGTCCGTTTAAAAATTCCATAGATAGAAGGTGTTCTCACTTTTCCTGTCGTGTGCCCGAATTCACTCGTTCCGTACGTACCGAAGTTTTGCGAATAAGATATTTTACTGAGCAGTGACCACTTTCCGAGGCTCAGGTCCGTGCCAAAATGGAACGCGAGGACTCTGTTATTGATAAAATAATCATCAGGGTAATGTGGCAATCCTGCACGGGTAGATGTTTTGGTACTGATAAACGGTGTCCCAAGTCCGACATTCTGATACGACCAGCCTTCTGAATACATATAATTGTTGTAGTAATCCTCATCGCCGGATGGGGTTACTTTGGCGTTGGCCCCGCCACCCTGGCTTTTGGTATACAACACTTCCAGAAGCAATTTATTCCATCGGAATTTTGAGGTTGAAGTTTTTCTGTTTGTCAGGCTTAAGCCGCTCAGGCCATCGGCAATATTGGAAAGATGCGCCAGACCACCGACCTCGTAGAAAAACTGGTGGTATGCAAGTAAATTGACATTTTTTAGTTGATAATCAAAGCCAAGGTCAATGGAACCCAGGTGATTGCCTACCTTGCTGCTGTTCCATACCTGGCCAAATATGACGTACTGGTAGGTTTGCAATGCCGAAAGTTTATAGCGATTCTTGTTAAACCCCTTCTCCGACCAAACGTATTTCTCATCTCCAAAGAACACCTGATGGTTAAATCCGCCATAAAGTTTCAATTTCCAGCCAGGTTTCCCGAATCGGCCATAGAGCGACTTCTGGTGGAACTGTGTGGTGGTCATGTTGGTATCGCCATATTGAACCGGTGTTTTGCCGATCCAGCCATGGGCGAAGTTTCCTTTGAAGGCCAGTACTTTCCCCCAGAAAGGCAGTGCGTAAAATTCAGGAATGGATATCTGGATCTTAGGAATTCCCAGGGCATTGCCGGATATGGCATAATTTCCGGAAGTCAGCAGCGTGTCGGACAGACCCATGGTCTCCTTCAATCTTCCTCCTTTCAACTCGAAAATTCCGATTCTTAGTTTTCCGTATCCTTCAAGCAATGTCACATTAGACCCTTTTCCGCCGTTTGCCCGGCCCTGGATTCCCGCTCCCCAGTCAACAAGCCTTGTTCTGCTTGAATCATATTCCACCCGCGCACTCGCCAGGAAACTGGCCGATGGGCCGGAAAGGGGTACGCTACCGAACTGGTTGGCGCGCATCCAGAAAGGGACTACATCGGAAGTTGTAATGCCTGCCTGTCCTTCGACACCGAAATGCACATAAGGAAACTGCGCGTAAACTGTGCAGTGAAACAGGATCAGAAGAAATGGTAGACTAATTTTTTTCATTAAATATTAATTGTTGAGTACTTTTCTGAACAGCACGCGGGCTATTCTGTTTTTAGAAAGTTTTCGCCAGTTTGACGATCAGTCCGCCCGAGTTATTGTACAGTTGGCCCTGATCAAAGGCGGCGTTGAAGGCAAGATACAGTTGTGGCTTGATTTCTTTTCTGGCCTCCACACCAACGGATAACTGCGATTTTTTGCCAAAGTCTTTTGTCGTGGAATACGTTCCATAATTCAAAGAGTAAGAGAATTTTCCCGTACACTTCCAGTTTTTGATTGATGCCAAAATACCAGCGTGAAACGCAAGTACCCGGTTATTTATAAAATATTCTTTTTCGTTTGAGGGAAGATTTTCGTTCGCCAGATCGGCTTGTGTTACAAAAGGAGTACCCAGTCCGAGGCCCTTGTAGGACCATCCTTGGGTGTAGATGTAATTGTTGTAATAGTCTTCGTAGCCAAGCAAGTTTAGTCTGGACCAGGAGTCGGCTGCCTGGTTTTTGGTGGATAAAATTTCAATAACGAACTTTTCCCAGAAAATATTTTGCGAGCCCGTTTTTAAATTTGTAAAGTTGAGTCCGTTCAGCCCGTCGGAGATATTTGCAAAGTGTTTCAGCGCATCCTTGTCGAAAAAGCTTTGCCGATACAAAAGCATTTTTACATTGGGGAAACGATGTTCAAAGCCGAGATCAACCGTCCCGAGGTGATTACCCACTTGTGAGTACTCGAACTTTTTACTCAAAACAACGTAACTATATTCTTGCCATGGCGAAAGGGTAAATTCATTTTTCGGGAATATCTTTTCGTTGTTGCCCCATATTGCATTGTCGTTCAGGCCAAGATAAAGTTTAGTTGAAGATTGCGGTTTTCCCAGACGCAGATAGAGGGACTTTTGGTGAAAATAGGACGTTGCTTCATTCACACGTTTGTATGGAAACTGGATCGGCAAATTTCCCATCCATCCATGGGCGAAATTTCCTTTAATGGCGAAGAATTTACCGGCAAACGGAAGGCTGTAAAATTGAGGGATTGAAATCTGTATCTTCGGTATTCCGGGTGCGTTACCAGAAACGGCAAAGTTTCCGGAAGTAAGCAGCGTGTCCGATATTCCGAATGATTCTTTAATCCTGCCACCTTTTAATTCAAATACGCCCAGTTTGATTTTTCCATAGGCTTCGGTCAGAATAAAATTTGATTCTTTACCGCCATTCACTCTCGCTTCACCTGAAAATCCCCAGTCGAAAAAATGTTTTTCCGCTGTATTGTATTCTTTTTTTAATCCGGCGATTACACTTCCGAAGGGACCTGAGACCGGGTTGCTTCCGTATTGGTTGCTGCGCATCCAGAAGGGTACATGCCCTCTGGATGTGACTCCCGCCTGCGCTTCAAGGGTGAAGTCGACCGGTTTAGTTTGGGCAAATCCGGCAAAAGAAGAAAATACAAATAAAAATATAAATAGGATTATTTTCATAGGAGGTCAACGCGAGTAGAATAAATCAAAGATAGTAAAACAGTTGATGTGGTAGTAGATATTTGCAGCGCACGTCGGATTTTTTTTATAAAAACAACTCGTATATCTTATTAAAATCCAAATTGATGTTAGCGGTATATTTTGTAAGTTGTTGGTATATAGCAAATTGTGACCGCCATTGGCGCCTCACTTTTCTTTGTAGAGCCGCAATAAAAATAAATTAATATTACGTTAAATCTCGAATGATATTTGGCATTGAGTAGAATAACTGAGATAATATTCGTCAAAATTGGCGAAAAGGAAATCTAAGCGGGCCTTGGCTGTAATTCGATCTGCGGGATTATTTCCGCCGCGATCTCACATTTTATCATGCATTTTAATTCCTGATTTATACTTCAAACAGAACAATTTCGACATTATATACCCGCTTGTCAATATGATTAATTTGATAATCAATTGTTTTGTTACAGCTTAAACCCTTGTTCAACCTGATTTCCTCGTCAGACCACCTATTTCGAAATAGACCGATGTTTGCTGTTTCAAATTATGGGATTGATGCACGTTGTTTTTGCTTGAAGTGGTCAGGGAAAATACATGCGGGCATGTGGCAAATCTTTACAATTCCTGTGCCACAGACATAGTTTGCAAAGCGTAATAGAATTAAAGTCCCGATTTTTATATAATTTGAAAAAACAAATGGGCCGAGGGTAGTGTTTTTTCTGCAAACTATTGATACTCCACTCGATCCGTACTGCCACCAGCCATGAAAATATTCTGAAACAACTGCATTTTACATTCTCTGTTTTTGCCGGTTTATGAAGAAACTTTTATTTGTTTTGATAATAATATTAAGGTTTCCTGATCTCGTATACGGACAGGTTGATTGCAACAATATCGGGTTTGAGCTGGGAAATACGAACGGCTGGGTGGGTACGCATGGCACTGTCACCGATCAGGGGCAACAAACTGTCTATGGCACGGAGATACAAGGCACCTTAAATACGCTTCACTATGTTACCAGCCTTGCCAATGGGAATGATCCTAAAATTTCGGCAATTCCGATGGTCGCTCCCGGGAGCACACATTCCATCAGACTTGGAAACACCGAAGCCGGTGGCGACTTTTCAAGAATCCGTACCGATTATCTGATTACGACGGACAACACACTTTTTCAATTCAAATTCGCGGTACTGCTCCAAAACACCTCGGGGAACGAAGGCCAGGGGCGGGCATTTCACGAACCTTATCAGAAACCAGGCTTTAACATTCAGATTTTTGATAGCAAAGGTGCGGTCCTGCCATGTAGCAATTATGACATACAGTTGCAGGGTAAAGATGCGGTGGATGGTTTTCTGGCATCGGGGGATATTCAGTACAGGAACTGGACCACGGGCGCAATTGATCTTCGGAATTACGTTGGCAAAACGATAACGATTCAGGTAACCGCGCACGGTTGTACCAGGCAACGGCACTTTGGTTACGCCTATTTTGATGCCCAATGCCTTAAATCCGAAATCAAACCCATGTCTTCATGTCCGGATGCGGACGGATTTATGACTTTGATGGCGCCGGACGGCTTCGGGAAATACACCTGGAATAATGGTGCAACTACGCAGAATATTAAGGTAAAGGCGAATCTGGGCGATAAGTATTTTGTCAAAATGATTCCGCTTTCCAGCCTTGATGAAAGCTGTGCATTACAGCTGGACTATGCAATTCAGTTTAAAGAGACATTTGCAAAAATTGAAAAAACGATTTGTGAGGGAGACGGCGTTGCTGTGGGGGACACGCTGTACAAAACAAGCGGAACGTTTGTCCGTAAAGTGAGCTTGACAAATGTCTGCGATAGCACGGTAACACTGATTCTGAAAGTAAATCCGGTTGGGAAATACGAACAGACAATTGCTTTGTGCAAAGGAGACAGCCTGGCCGTCGGCGATACTACCTATCGAACAGCCGGAACATTTATCCGGAATGTGGTCAGAAGTACAGGCTGCGACAGTGTAGTGACTACGCATTTGAGCATCGTCGAGCTTGACCTGCGGGTTCCTGCTTCTGCCTTCATGACTCAGGGCGACAGTGTGCAGGTAATTGCTTTAGTGCAGCCACCGGGGCAGTATAAATACCGTTGGGAATCGCCTGCGGACCTCTCGTGCCCTGCCTGTGACGTTACCTGGGCCGCTCCTGATAAGTCCACACGGTACACGGTTTTTGCCACTGATCCTGACGAAGTATGTCAAAAATCGGGCATTGTGCAGATTTTTGTGAAGCCTTGCGGCATTTCAGTTCCGGATGCTTTTTCGCCTAATCAGGATAATAACAATGAAGTGTTTTTCGTCTACGGCAGCAAATGTGTCAAGCAGGTGCTGAAAATGGTCATCTATAACCGTTGGGGCGAAGTGATTTTTCAGAGAGAAAATTTCCCCGCATCCGATCCGGCGAGCGGGTGGGATGGACGTTATAATGGCCTGATCAGCGAGTCGGGTGTATATCCCTACAAGATCAAAGTGGAGTTATTGAGCGGCAAATTGACGGATTACAAAGGCGCGGTAAACCTGATCCGATAAGTGCTCAGATATTTCCGGCGCGCTCCTGATGTTTCCACAGATCCTGAAAAACCGCGCTTTTTTCTTTGAGATCGGAAAAAGTTCCTTCATCGATCAACCGCCCATTTCCCAGAATATAGATGTAATCGAATTTGGTTAGCAAATGGAGGCGGTGGAGTGAGGATAGCACGGCCTTTCCCTTGAATTCGTCAAACATTTTATCATAAATCAACGATTCCGTTTTGGGATCCACGCTGCTTGTGGGCTCATCAAGCAACACGATATTACTACTTCTCGCAGCCAATACACCTCTGGCAAGGGCAAGACGCTGTTTTTGCCCGCCTGAAAGATTAACTCCTTTTTCCTGAATGCTGGATTCGAGTCCGCTTGGCAGCATGCCGATGACGTCCGAAAAATGAGCCGTATCGCAAACGTGCATAATTTCGGTTTCTTCAAAGGGCAAGCCCAGCGTAATGTTGTAAGAGATCGTATTTTCGAATATTTCAGGGTCTTGTGGAAAGAGTGTCACTGTGTCCGAAAGAATGGCGATTCCATCATGTGCTGTACCGTCCACCTGTATTGTCAGGTCGTTTTCTGGCTCGTAAAGTCCGCGCAGCAAAGTAAGTAAAGTGCTTTTTCCACTGCCACTTTCGCCAATAAAAGCAATGCGTTGTCCGCGTTTTATTCTGATGTTCAGCCCATGTAAACTGTGCGCCCGTTTTTTGGAATCATAAAGCTCGCCATGGGAAAAATTCAGATTTCGTATTTTTATTTCCTGCCAGTTTTCAGGCAAAACGGAGAAGGTTTCTGTTCGGTGCCTGTCCCTGTATGCTTCGCCGATTACCCGGGCTGTCTGAACTTCTGTATTGTACCGGATGATTTCGGTATACTGCCAGGCCACATCCTGAAAAACGCTGGTGAACTGGTTGACATATCCAAGCAGCGTAACCAGGCCGCCAACGAGAAATACTTCCCCCGGAACAAAATGCTGGTGTACGTAGCCCACGGTGACCACAACATAAATAATCCCGATAAATACGCTGGCAGAAAACCATTTCCATTCATTGATAATTACCGTTTTGCGAAATGGAGGGAAAACGTCCGAAACTTTTTGCAACAAACTAACCTGCATCCGCTTCTCCAGCCGCAGGGTAATTACCGTGATGATGTTGGAAAGGCTGTCGAACAAAGTAGAAGAAACAATATGCTCTTTTTCGTTTGATTCATCCAGTGCCTTGATAAATGGCTTGTCAAATTTGAAAATAACCCATACTGTCACAATGCCTATGAAAACACCAATACTGCCGTAAAGCGGAGAAAAATAGACGATTGCTATGAAGGAGAAAACGAACTTTGAGAATGCATGCAGAAACATGAATCCGTTCTGAAAAAAATCTTTCAGTGCTTCGTATGCTTTGCGGATCCGGTTAATGGTGGCGCCGCTGTGGTGATCCTGATGCCATTTAATTGGCAGGTGTAAGGATTGATGATACAGTTCATCCAGGAAGTTCTTGCTCAAATCAAAAGCGAGTTTTCTTTCCATGACACGTGCCGGCCCATGAAACGCCCATTCTAAAAACATCAGCGCGAGGTACGCGCCTGCGTAAATCCATACATTTTTTAGTGTGGAGGAGCCATCTTTCTGGATTGATTCGATAAACCAGCCGTAGAGCAAAGGATTAAGCGCAAGCACCAGGTTGGCCATTACAAACAGTCCGTAAACGAGCATGTAACGTTTTTTCTGCTGCCGTGCGTAACGCCACGCGGTTAAGAGTAAAGAGATGTATGGATTATTCAAGGCCGGTTATTTTGATCGCAAAGATAACATTTCGCACCTTGCTCAGGATTAAGATAAGATCAAGAACGTAATAATTGAACGCACATCAGTAGTTTTCGGCCAATTTCCGATTTAATACTAGCGTGTTTGTTTCGAAACAAAAAACTTATTCAATATTCATTATGCAAAAAATAGTGCAGTTAACATCGTCGATTTCCGGTAAAATTGAGTTGCTACGAACTGGCCTTTTGATGTCAATGCTGATGTTCGTTTCCTTCTCCGGTTTTGCTCAGGATGGCTGGATCAAAATATTCAACGGGAAAAATTTGGATGGTTGGAAAGTAGGTGAAAATGCAACCTCATTCTCGGTCGTTGACGGCGCCATACAAATTGCCGGCCCCCGTGCGCACCTGTTCTACGATGGTCCGATTAAAAACCATATGTTCAAAAATTTCGAGTTCAAAGCGCAGGTGATGACTAAGCCCGGCGCAAATTCGGGAATTTACGTGCATACTACATATCAGGAAGGTGGCTGGCCGTCACAAGGTTATGAGATCCAGGTTAATAACAGCCATACCGACTGGAAACGGACCGGTAGCCTGTATGACATTGTAGATGTAAAGGAGACCTACGCGAAGGACAACGAATGGTATACGGAATATATCAAGGTCGAAGGCAAGCACATTACCATCAAAATCAATGACAAGACTGTCGTAGATTACGAAGAATCCGATGCTGACAAACGCTCTGTCAATGGCAAGGGACGCATTTTGAACAGCGGAACTTTTGCATTGCAGGCACATGATCCCAAGAGTGTAGTGCTTTATAAAGACATTCAGGTTAAACCTTTGACGGAATAAGGAAAGGCATTGGAAGGAATTGTTCAATTTGAGTCAAAACTGGATCGCCATCCCGGCAAAGGGGGGCTGTATTATATGGTTGTGCCGGACGAAATTGCGGCACAATTTGTATCCGGAAGAAAACCGGAGCGGGTGCGTTGCAGGCTCAATGAACAAGTGAATTTTCAATGCGCCGTGCGGCCGATGGGTGGGGGCGGATTTTACATTAATGTGGGAACACCGATAAGGCAGGAGGGGCATTTTGTACTTGGACAAAAATTGTCGGTTTCCCTGCAAAAAGATGATAGCAAATATGGGCGCGACATGCCCGAAGAGCTGACGGAGCTTTTGGCGATTGATGAGGAAGGGAACAAACTTTTTCATCAATTGCTACCCAGTCATCAGCGGGCTATCATTTATTATGTAGACGGTGCCAAAGCGGTACAGGTCAGAATTGACCGGGCGATCATGATGATTGACAGACTGAAAACACAAGGAAGCCAGCACCCCGGAGACTGATTTTACATTTAACTTGCCAGCGTTGAAACACTAATGGCTTCACTCATATTTCCTTCAAACTCCTGTATTGTGTGGGCGATATTCCCTCCGATTTTTTGAATTGTCTTCCAAAATAGTTTAAATCCGAGAAACCAAGCTGATAGCAAACATCTGAAATACTGGCTTTTGTGTCGGTTAGTAAGTGTTTCGCTTTCTTGATTTTTTCCTGCAAAATGAAGTCTACCGGACTGATACTGAATTCTCTTTTGAAAGCACGATAAAATGATGCCCTGCTCATACACGCCTTTTCGCTGAGCTGTTCGATATGGATTTTTTCACCAATGTTGGCTCTTATGAAATTGATTACATACGACAAAGCATTGTTTGCTTCGGCACCTTCCTCCGTTGCGATCTGAAGATTCTGGGTTTGAATGATATGGACAACCATTTCCTGCAAGGTGAGGTCGGCCAGGATGTCTTTTCCCAGGGAAGTACCCGAGCAGATATTGATCAGTTTGTTGATACTTTGCGCCAGATCCAGATTGTTCAGAAAATGGTATTGATTCTTGTGCAACTGCCAGAAATTACCGGTGCCTTCCCGCGGATATTCCTCATTCAGCCTGTTTACGATCTGTTGTATTTTGGTCTGGTCAAGGGCAAGTGCAATACATTGGGTCGGATTTGTTGAAGTAGCATCAGGAAAATCGATCTTCATCGTTACGTGAGCCGGGACCAGAACAGTTTCTCCCGGCAAATAATCAAAGCCAGGATCATCGAATAAATGCATCACTTTTTTTCCCCTCAACATGCTGGTAACTACAAAATCTGAAAATGTGAGCGGCACCATCGAAGAAGTCTGATGCGTTTCGAATAAGTTCAATTCACAATTTTGAAGCGTAAAAGCCCTACGATTCTCAACCAGCGTTTTCATCGATTTCTCATCTGAAATGGCAATCTGACTCAATTTTTGTCCTGACGGCATAGGAGTTTTCGGGTTAAAGTTTTATTAAAATGAGCTGTATTACACTGAGCGTAGATGCTGTGACACTGAGCGTAGGTATTGTCACACTGAGCGTAGGTATTGTCACACTGAGCGAAGTCGAAGTGCGCGCTCACCAGGCCCGGTCTTCGACTCCGCTCAGACTGACAGCACCTCAGACTGCTCGGACTGACAATGTTTATCAAGCCTGTCCACTGAGTTTAGATGCTGTCACACTGAGCGAAGGTATTGTCACACTGAGCGAAGGTATTGTCACACTGAGCGAAGTCGAAGTGCGCGCTCACCCGGCCCGGTCTTCAACTCCGCTCAGACTGACAGCGCCTCAGACTGTCTTCGACTCCGCTCAGACTGACAGCGCCTCAGACTGTCTTCAACTCCGCTCAGACTGACAGCGCCTCAGACTGTCTTCGACTCCGCTCAGACTGATAGCGCCTCAAGCCTACACACGCTCATATAAATATAATTGTTTTTTGATTAAATGAGATAATTATGCTACAATATGGAACGATAGTACCATTTGTTAACGCGATTTGAGACGAGATTTGTATTAGTTATTTCAATTAAACTCTTACAAAAATCATGGATACAGTAGCAGAAAACCCGGTTGAGACCCAATCACATGTAAATGAAAATCTTGCCAAACGACCCGAGTTTAAGGAGCGTTATGGTAACTATATCAATGGCAAATTTACAGAGCCGGTTAAGGGAGAGTATTTTGATAACATTTCGCCCATCGACGGGAAGGTTTTTACAAAAGCAGCGCGCTCAGGCAAGGAAGATATCGACCTGGCGCTGGATGCGGCGCATGAGGCGTTCAAGACATGGAGTAAATCAGCGGCAACGTTCAGAAGCAATATTCTGCTTAAAATCGCGAACCGGATTGAGGAGAATCTGGAATACCTGGCTGTGGTGGAAGCTATTGACAACGGAAAGGCAATACGCGAAACAAGAGCGGCCGATCTCCCTTTGTGTGTAGACCATTTCAGGTATTTCGCCGGTGTGATCCGTGCTGAGGAGGGCGGTATTTCGGAACACGACGAAAATACAATCTCTATCAATCTGCATGAGCCGCTTGGTGTTGTTGGACAAATTATTCCCTGGAATTTTCCCTTGCTGATGGCGACATGGAAAATTGCCCCCGCACTTGCTGCCGGCTGTACCGTCGTGGTAAAACCAGCTGAACAAACGCCCACTTCCATTATGGTACTTATGGAGTTGATCGGCGATTTGCTGCCTCCGGGTGTATTGAATATTGTGTCGGGTTTTGGGCCAGAGGCTGGTAAGCCGCTTGCTTCTTCACCAAGAGTTGCCAAAGTAGCTTTCACGGGAGAAACCACTACCGGCAGGCTTATTATGCAATATGCATCTGAAAACCTGATCCCGGTTACGATGGAGTTGGGCGGGAAATCGCCTAATATTTTCTTCCCGTCCGTTGCCGACGAAGATGATGCATTTTTTGATAAAGCCATTGAAGGAGCTGTACTTTTTGCCTTAAACCAGGGCGAAGTTTGTACCTGTCCGTCTCGGATTCTGGTCCATGAAAGTATTTATGACAAATTTATAAGCCGGGTAATCGAAAGAGTAAAAGCGATCAAACTCGGTCATCCGCTCGATGGAACGACGATGATGGGTGCGCAGGCTTCCAATGATCAGTATGAAAAAATACTTTCCTATTTAAAAATCGGAAAGGAAGAAGGAGCAGAAGTGCTTGTGGGCGGAGAGGCAAACACATTCGAGAATGGCATATCGGGCGGATATTATATCAAACCTACGCTGTTCAAAGGCCACAACAAAATGCGCATTTTTCAGGAAGAAATTTTCGGTCCGGTTGCCTGTGTGACCACATTCAAAACAACTGAGGAGGCGATTGAGATCGCGAATGATACGCTTTACGGATTGGGCGCGGGAGTTTGGACACGTGACGCACATGAAATTTATCAGGTTCCGCGTGCCATTCAGGCCGGGAGGGTTTGGGTGAATAATTACCATGCTTATCCTGCGCATGCACCTTTTGGCGGGTATAAAAAATCAGGATTTGGTCGGGAAAACCACAAAATGATGCTGGGCTATTACCGTCAAACCAAAAACATGCTTATTTCTTATGACAAAAATAAATTAGGATTTTTCTGATCGTAAATGAAAAAAAACCGGTAATTTACACGACCATCGCGAAACCCCGTTAAGGCACCCGGCCCCGTTCCGGCAGCCGTCAGGGAGTGAATATCTGATTCGTTTGCTCCCTGATGGGGTAGCGGTGGTTTTCTTTCCAGTTCGCACAACGCGCGCCAGATTACGATCGATTTGTTTATTCGGCATTTCTGACCTTTCTGCATTTTTCTCAAATCAATATTATGACAGTACCGAGAGTTTTGATTACGCCGGCGGCGGAAAAAGTCGTTGATCAATTGAAAGAGCGTTTTGGCGATCTGATGTTTCATCAGAGTGGGGGATGCTGTGATGGATCGCAACCCATGTGTTTTGAAAAGGGTGAATTCAAGACCGGCGACAGCGATGTTCACCTGGGCGATATAGCGGGATGTGCGTTTTACATGAGCCGTGACCAGTTTGAGTACTGGCAGCATACCCAACTTACTATTGATGTTGTTGAGGGGCGGGGATCAAGTTTCTCGCTCGAAATTCCCATGGGCGTGCGCTTTATAACGCGGTCGCGGATGTACAGCGAAGATGAAGCAAAATTACTGCAGGTAATTTGAAGCAAATGTAAAGTGTTGAAAATCTTCGCATTGCCGGCCTCATTTTCGGTTTTTTTGCTTTCCTTCTTTTTTCTTATCTTTGTTCAGAATCAAGCGGTTTGCTGACTGGGAAATTTAAGTCAGCTTTTTATAAACACACATCAATTAGGAGGGTTATGCCAACAAATTGATTTAATGAGCTGAATTTTGAATTTTAATGAATTTGAACTCCACGAAGACGTACTTAACGCCGTGGACTCCATGAACTACCAGGCAGCTACACCCATCCAGGAGCAGGCCATTCCACTCATTCTTAAAGGCAAGGATCTCCTGGCATGTGCCCAGACAGGAACCGGCAAAACTGCGGCTTATCTGATTCCGATCCTGGATAAGGTTGCACATGAATCCAGTACACAAACCGGCGCTTTGATCCTCGTCCCTACGCGGGAGCTTGCCGTACAGATTGATCAGCAAATTCAAGGTCTTGGTTACTTTGTTGGTGCTACAAGTATCGCCGTTTATGGCGGTAACAAAGGTCCTGAATGGGATCAGCAGAAAAAGGCGCTGACGCAGGGTGCGGACATTATCATTGCGACCCCGGGCCGGCTTATTGCCCACCTTCAATTGGGTTATGTGAGTTTCGGATACATCAAACATCTTGTTCTGGATGAGGCAGACCGGATGCTTGACATGGGTTTTTTGAGCGATATTCTGAAAATTATGAGCTTTCTGCCAGCTAAACGGCAGACATTGATGTTTTCCGCAACAATGCCTTCAAAAATCGGTGAACTTGCAAAACGTATTTTGCATCAACCCGAGGAGATCAGACTGGCGGTTTCGCGTCCGGTAGAGCGTATCGACCAGCAGTTTTACATGACAACCGATGAGCAGAAACTTCCTGTTTTGGTTCATTTGCTTAGTCAGGTTGAAAAAACCAGCATGGTACTTTTTACTTCCAGAAAATCCACTGTTGAGCCGATTGTGCGTGCATTGCGTAAGCTGGGTCTTCAGGCGAGGGGTATTTCATCCGATTCCGATCAGGCTGATCGGGAGATTGTGCTGCGGGATTTCAAAAATCGTACATTCCCCGTACTGGTAGCAACTGATGTCCTGTCGCGTGGGATCGATATTGATAATTTGAGCCACGTAGTCAATTATGATGTGCCGAGAGACCCGGAAGATTATGTTCACCGTATCGGGCGAACAGCGCGGGCAGAGTCAAAGGGAACCGCCATTACTTTCATAAATGAACAGGACCAAAAATACGTTTTGAAAATTGAACGCCTTTTTGAAAAAGAGGTAGAGAAGCAATCCATTACCAGTGGACTCGGATTGGGCGAATCTCCATTGTTCGAACCACATCGTTTCAGGCAGTCAGGCGGCCGTCCGAAAGATGGTGGTAAAGGCCCCAAAAAACATGCAGGAGCTTCTGCGAAAAGGAGACGGCCCAAGCAAAAGAATGACGAAAAAACGCCCATTCAATCAAAATGAGGTTGTATATTGCAAAACATGACAGGTAACAAGCCGTAATCTGGCGTGTTTTTTGAAGTATGTCATTTTTAATTTTGACAAAATAAAGAAGCAAGCAACTTCTTGTCTGTTATAAATTTCATTCACCTTCCTGTTCGTTCAACGTTATTTTAACTTAAAAAATGAACATTTGGATCGCTTTATTAAATGGTTAAAAGAATATCGGTTCAGTGTATCTGACCCGCCCATAGTATCGATTGAAGGGCTGTTCTCATTACTGCTCCTTTTAATTTTAAGTTTTAGTGCAGTTTTTTTTCATCTTGTCAGGATATATTTCGATGCTCCAGTAGATTTTTCTATGGACTGGAATTTATTTCTGAGCTGGATTCCGTTGGTTGTGGCGTTCCTGACCAATATTCTCACAAAACGTTTCGGCGAGATTCGGGTTACAGTCATCATCCTAAGTATCTTGTGGCTGGCCTTTTTTCCTAACGCACCTTACATGATCACCGATCTGGCACATTTGTCGGTTGACTATCAGCGTGATCTGACCTGGCACGACACAATCATGCTTTTTTTATATGCTGAGGTAAGTCTTTTTAACGGGCTTGTTTCATTGTATTGGATTCATCAGGCCTGGAAGGACGTATTTTCTCGTTCGTACACCAACTTTTTCCTGATTGCAAGTTTACCGCTGGCGGGTTTTGGTGTTTATCTGGGCAGGGTCAGGCGCATGAACAGCTGGGATATTATCCATGACCCCTACAAAATTCTCGATAATCTTTTTGAAAGTCTGATGGACCGGACGGCACTGCTGTTTAGCCTTGAAGTAGGAATCCTTCTTGGGATGCTTTATCTCGTTCTGTGGGGAATTATCAGGTTCAGAGTGCGTTACAAGAAAACTGTTTAACGCGGTTTGATCCGCTTTTGATTATTTTGTAGGTTTACAACTGGTCTCGTTTGTTCGTTTTATGCAATTATCAGATAATATCAAGGATACATATTCCAATCAATATAATTCAGAATCGGTTGAGTGGAGAAATATGGGAGCCCGATACAAGGCTCAGAATATTGTCGAGCTGTCTAAAAATATCAGTTTTAAGAACGTATTGGAAGTGGGAGCAGGGGAAGGCAGTATTTTAAACTGGCTTTCAAAATGGGATTTCTCCAATGACCTGAATTGCGTGGAAATATCGGAAAGCGGAATTGGCATGATCCGTCAGAAAAATATCCCGAAACTGAACGACATTCTGCTTTTTGACGGTTACAAAATTCCCTATCCTGACAATCATTTCGATCTTGTAATTTGCTCGCACGTAATGGAGCATGTTGAGCACGAGCGCATGCTCTTGCGGGAGATTAAGAGAGTTTCTAAATATCAGATTTTTGAAGTACCGATAGATTTCTCTTTTTATGTTGACAAAAAGCTGAAACACTTTCTCGCCTACGGCCACATCAATATTTATACACCTGGCCTCTTCCGCTTTATGCTGTTGTCTGAGAACTTCGAAGTCATGAAAGACAAATGTTCGTTGTTTGCCGATGAAGTTTTGACGCCAATCTACAAGAACAATAAAAAGGGTTTTTATCTGACCAAAATAAAGCACTTTATTCTAAAAAACGTTCCTTACCTGCTGGGAATCAAGCCCAATGCTTACACGGTTCTGACACGCAAGTCTGATCAGGAACTTACCATTTTCTAGCCATTCCGCAAATAACCGACTCCCTAGCGTTACCCCAACCCGACCAGATTCTGGAAATTCTTTTCAGAGATGAATATCTGGCTGCCATCAATAAACCGCATGGTTTGCTCGTACACCGCTCGCCCATCGCTGCGGATGCGGATGTTTTTGCCGTTCAGCTGCTCAGAAATCAATTGGGCCAAAAGGTGCATCCCGTACACCGGCTCGACCGCAAAACCGGGGGAGTATTACTTTTTGCATTGAGTGAAAATGTAAATCAGCTCACGCAGCAGCTCTTTTCCGAGGGTCAGGTTTCGAAGAAATATCACGCGATTGTCCGTGGTTTCACACCGGATCACATGGAAATTGACTATCCGCTCAAAAGAGATGATGGTGTCGTTCAGGAGGCTTTTACGTCTTTTGTCACGCTTGAACGAGTTGAAGTAAATTTGCCTTTTGGCAAACACGCCACTTCGCGCTATTCTCTGATTGAGCTGTCGCCAACTACCGGTCGAATGCATCAGTTACGCAAGCACATGGCTCACGTTTTTCATCCGATCATTGGCGATCGTCCACATGGATGCAACAAACAAAATAAGCTTTTCAAAGATCACTTTGAGATGAATTCCCTTTTGCTCCATGCTTTGGAACTTCATCTGGAACACCCGGTTCTGCACACTCCCGTTTCGATAAGTGCAGGCTACCAGCCCGAATTCCAACGCATGCTATCGACATTAGGGTTTAGAATTGTTTAAAACGGTTTCCCTGCTTATGGGTTTGAGTTTCCCGTTTTTGGCTAACAGCCATAAGCCAATGGCTAAAAGCTGAAAATTTAAATGTGATTGGCTACGCAACCATCCTGATGGGGCTGCCGTATAAGCGGTTAAACAACAAATGCTTACCCCTAACAATCCATTTTTTATGAAAATTAAAGCTTTAAGCCGTTCATTATTTGCTGCCGGATTTCTTTTGACCGCAGCCTGGTCCTGCAAAACGGACGACACAACGACACCGGATCCGGTTCCTACTTTTGACATTACTCAAAAAACAACGACACTGGGAAAAGTATTGACAGATCAGAAGGGAATGACGTTGTACTACTTCGCGAAGGATGTAAAAGGGACTTCTGCCTGTACCGGGGGATGTCTCGACACCTGGCCTGTTTTCGCTGTGGAGAATTTAAGGCTGGATACCGGAGCCGGATTAACTGCCACAGATTTTGGCTCGGTTACAACGCCTGACAACAAAAAACAGATTACATACAAAGGCTGGCCGCTGTATTACTACAAACAAGATCTGGCTGCCGGAGATGTGAAAGGTGAGAATGTTGGAAAAGTTTGGTTTGTCGCTAAAACCACTTATTCGCTGATGTTTGCCAATGCGCAGCTTGTTGGTAATGATACCAAAAATTACATTGTGGAAGCCGGAGTTTATAAGGAGGGAACAGGCGCTACTACTTATTTTACCGACGACAAAGGCAACACCATCTACGGATTTGCCAATGACAAGAAGAATATCAACAAGTATACCAAGGAAGATTTTAGCAATGATGCAACCTGGCCGATTTACTATGTAGAACTGGCTGATCTGCCTTCGACAATGGATAAAACGCTGTTTGGGAAAATTAAAGTCTTTGGCAAAGATCAGCTTACCTATAAGGGCTGGCCGCTGTATTATTTCGGTCCTGACAGCAAGACGAGAGGAAATAACAAAGGTGTGAGCGTTCCAAGACCAGGAGTTTGGCCAATTCTTAATGGCGAAAGTCCGGTAGCTCCCGATTGAGATAGCTTTGTGGGGATGTTTTAGTTAAAGGTGGTTTACTTGATTGTGAACCACCTTTTTTACTGAAATTATCTGCCGGACTGGCTTCCGCTTGGGGATTTTTTCTTATTGAATTTCTTCTCCGCAGTTTTCGCTTTTTCAAAATCCAGAACGACTCCGTTTATGCAATACCGTAACCCGGTTGGCGGAGGGCCATCGTCGAATACGTGACCAAGGTGGGATTTACACCTGCCACACATCACTTCGATACGGCGCATACCCAGGGTATTGTCATTTGCCTCAATGATCGATGTTTTGCTGATCGGCTCAAAAAAGCTTGGCCATCCACAACCGCTCTCATATTTTGCGTTGCTTCTGAATAACGGATTTCCACAAACCGCACAGTAGAACGTTCCCACTTCTTTGGAGTGTTCAAATTCACTGGTGAACGGGCGCTCAGTACCTTTCAACCGGGCCACATCATATACTTCCGGTGACAAAACCTTTTTCCAGTCGTTGTTGGATTGTGTCACTTTGGTTGTATCTGTACGGGAGTAAACAGGACTTTTCTTTTGATTAGTTGCCGTTGAAGACGATTGTCCATAACAGTTTTGAAGAAATATCCCCATCACACCCAACACGAAAATTGTCAGTTTTTGTCGCATTATCAGGTTGTTTTAGTTTTAACTTATATACGATTATTTATCGCAAAAAGTTGACCGGAGCATTGTTTCTTTTGCCTTAGTCGTCATTTGTGAATGAAGGTTTCAGAGGAGCAGGATTTTCCACCAATTGTTAGCCGGGCCCGGATCAGAGGAAAGCCGTAATATCGGTCACCCCCAATGCTCTCGCACTTGTAAAACCTTCTCCAAAAGTGGCACCAATCGGGTGGCCCATTTCCCTGGCACGGGCAATGATAAATTCCAGGAACTCGGGCGTTGATATATAACTCACCGGTTCGCCACTGTTTTCGATGTAAGAGGGGACGTGAAACTGGCTTTTAAAAGCCCGGATTGCTTCAATTTTCTGGTCATGAAATGCAGTGATATCCACGATAAAATCCGGCTTGATGTAACGGTCCTGAACGGAATGAAACACGTTTTTTGGCCGCCATGCTTCCTGTGCATTGCCGTGTTCATCAAAGGTTTCTATCATTCTAAGGCCGGAGTAAAAACAGCTGTCGGCAACCAGTTGCGCACCTCTGCCGTGGTCGGGGTGACGGTCATTTATGGCGTTGGTGATGACGATATCCGGCCGGTATTTTCTGAGAAATGGTATGATTGCTTTCTGATGTGCCTCATCATTTTTGAAAAAGCCATCAGCAAGGCCTACATTGTCACGAATGCCTATATTCAAAATCCCCGCTGCATCTTTCCCCTCCTGAATACGGCCTTCGGGTGTTCCTCGCGTACCCAGTTCGCCGCGTGTAAGGTCGACGATTCCGACCTTTTTTCCAAGCGCCATTTGTGCCAAAAGCGTTCCGGCACAGCACAATTCTACGTCGTCGGGATGTGCGGTAATGGCAAGAATGTCTAACTTCATAGCGGCGGAATTAAATATAGGTGAATATCAGCTGGCGCTGCTATTTATTTTATTCTTATTTTTTGCCCTAAACGCAAGGTGGACCTGGTGGATATCCTGTTTCTTTTTGCAAGTGAAGAAATTGAAACACCGTATTTTCCTGCGATGGAAGAAAGCGTATCGCCCGAACGGACTTTGTGTAAAACAGAACGACTTTGTGACACGTGCGCATCGCCTGATTCAAATTCACTCTTGTTAGATTTTCCCCTCAAATGGCCCCAAACACTGCTGGTTAGCATAAAATGATCAGATTTGATCTGTTTATTGTCCCAGTCGAAAATATTTCTTGGGTCAAACGGATTTCCCTCGTAACGGTTTTCGTAGTGCAAATGCGATCCTGTACTGCGGCCAGTACTGCCGCCAAGTCCCAAAACCTGGCCTGCCTTCACCATTTGTCCCGACTCAACGAGCTGTTGGGACAAATGCCCGTAAAGTGTTTCCAAACCATTGTAATGACGAACCAAAACAAATTTTCCGTAACCACTTCCGTCAAATGCCACGATCCGGACCATTCCGTCATAGGTTGATTTGACCGTATCGCCCGTTTCCAGATCAAGGTCTGATCCGTTGTGCCAGCGGCCCCACCGATAGCCAAAATTAGATGTTGGTCTGGTTGCGGTCATGGGTGTGCTCCACATTCGATTCACGCCTGGATCATACAATTTGAGGTCTACCGGTTCATCAAATTCAAGAGGACTAAGGCCGTATGGATTAATTGTCCTCGCATCCCATATCACGAAATATTCGGCCGCTTTGACCCATTCATCGCCAACCAGAAGCGAATCTTCAACCTGAACGACGTCCGTTTCTCCTTCATCCAGTGTGGTTGTGTCTTCACTCACAACCGGATTTATCGGTTTTACGGGTTCAAACTGGCTTTGAAATTTGAGGTTAGAGCTTTCTACCTGATACTCATCTTCCGGTTGGGGAGAGCCGACTTTGGTAGGTCCTTCCTTGGGATTATTTCCCGTCTGGTTGATTTTTGGATTTCTTTTAAACAGTCCTCGCTCTTGTGCTTGCGTGTTCCATGAGATCAAACACACCATCATTAGCAAACTTACAACAAGCTTTCCTTTCATATGTACAAATACTGTGTCGGACTACTATGGCGGGGTGCACAGTAGCCCGATTAATTAATTCCTGTTAACTGATTATGATTGCGCCGCTTCCTCCTCAATTACCTCAACCTCTTGCTCCATTAGAAAACGTTCAGCGTCAAGGGCGGCCATACAACCTGTTCCCGCAGCGGTAACAGCCTGGCGGTACACATTGTCCTGTGCATCACCACATGCAAAAACGCCCTTGATGTTTGTGTGTGAAGTACCTTTGATCGTTTGGATGTATCCTGTTTCATCCATGGTCAGGTAACCTTTGAAAATATCTGTGTTAGGCTTGTGGCCGATCGCTACAAAGAAACCGGTAGCATCCAATACGCTTTCTTCGCCTGTTTTATTATTCTTAACTACAACACTTTCCAGGCCCTCCTCGCCATTCAGATGAACGGTTTCGGTATTCCAGAGAATTTCAATATTCGGTAACATCTCAACACGTTTCTGCATGATTTTGGAAGCGCGCATCTCGTCACGGCGAACCAGCAGATAAACTTTACGGCAAAGTTTTGCAAGATAACTCGCTTCTTCGGCAGCAGTATCCCCCGCGCCTACAACGACTACATCCTGGCCACGGAAAAAGAATCCGTCACAAACCGCACAAGCAGATACGCCCCGGCCATTCAGTCTTTCTTCACCCTCAATACCCAGCCATTTTGCGGAGGCGCCAGTAGAAACGATTACCGAATCAGCCAGAATTTCTTTTTTGCCATCGATGATTACCTTGTGCGGATAACCCGTAAAGTCCACCGAAGTAGCCATTCCGTAGCGAATATCAGCACCGAAACGTTTAGCTTGTTTTTCGAAATTAATCATCATTTCCGGGCCTGAAATTCCGTCAGGATAACCCGGATAATTGTCCACCTCAGTGGTGATGGTAAGCTGGCCGCCGGGTTGCGCACCCTGATATAAAACAGGTTTAAGTCCGGCTCTCGATGCATATATTGCGGCTGTGTAGCCAGCAGGTCCTGATCCGATGATCAGACAGTCAATTTTTTCAGGTTCCATATCGGTTTTAACTATGCGTATTTAAGTTCAGGGTAATTTGTACCGTTTAATTTAAGGAAAACAGGTAATTGCATTATTTCCAACTCCTGAGTTCATGCTTCAATCATATTTTACAACAACTCTGAGCCGACAAAAGTGCAAATTTTAGCTTCCTTATGCAAATTGATCACAAAACCCGCCATTCAATTCTTCTGTTTTGCTGCCTGTTGATTTCTGAATTATTTGGCGAAACCGGTTTAGTTTCCCCATAACCTTTTGCCGTCAGCCTGCCCGGCGCAATTCCTGATGTTTGTAAATATTCCAGAACCGACTGGGCTCGTTTCCTGGATAGTTCGAGATTCTCCTGGTCAGAGCCCACATCGTCGGTATGACCGGAAATTTCTATCTTCAGGGTTTTGTTATTATTCAGAAACTGCACCATCTTATTGAGTTCCACCTTCGATTTATCGTCCAGTGAAAATGCGCCTGTGTTGAAGAAAATATTGTTCAATACTTCTGCCCGGTCTTTTTCAATTGCTTCCAAAGGGATGTCAAGTTCAGCTGACGATGCGGAATCGGTGACAGAAAACGAAAGACTTTTGAATAAATATCCCGCTTTCGACACGTAAAATGCGTATTGACTGCCTTTATTGAGCACCGCTAAAAATGTTCCGGAAGTGGGGTCAGAACTAAATTCACCCACTTTGTCCTGTGTTGCCAGGTTATACAGGTCAATTTCTGATGCCAACGGTTTGCCTGTCTTTTTATCCGTAATTTTTCCTTTTGCGTAACGCGTGGGTATGATCAGGTTCTGAAGAGTTTCTGGCAGTGCAAATGTGTAGAGCAGGGAACGTCCTTTTGCTTTGTCGGTATTGTCGTCGGTGTAGTAAGCATTTTTGCCATCGGATGTGATAAATAAGCCCACCTGGTCAGAGACCGTGTTGATCGGATAGCCTATGTTTTTGGGCTGGGACCAGGTCGTGTCCAGCCGCTTGGTCATGAAAATATCAAACCCGCCCATACCGGGAAATCCGTTTGAAGAATAAAACAGCGTATGTCCGTTGGCATGTATGAACGGTGCATTTTCTTCGTCAGGTGTGTTGATAACCGGGCCCATATTTTTTGGTTCCTTCCATTTTCCTGACTGATCAAGAGCGGTGACCCAGATGTCGCGCTTGCCGTGGCCGCCCCGCCGGTCGGAAGCAAAATATAGTTTGTGACCATCCGCAGATAACGACGGTTGCGATTCCCAGTCTCTGGTATTGATGACTTCACCCAGATTTTGCGGTGTAGTCCAGTCTTTTCCTTGTTTATGGCTGATGTACAAATCACAGCCCCCATAGCTGTCGGGTCTGTTACAGGCAGTCAATACAAGCGTTCTGCCGTCTGCCGAAATGGTGCAGGTTCCTTCGTTGTTTGGCGTATTGATGGCTTTGGAAAGCTCCTCCGGTACATCCCAGCGGTCCGCCGCGCGGCCACCCTTTATGCGATGCGTGAAATAGATATTTTCTTCCCTGCTTTCCGTCATTCCGGTAAAAATCAGTGTTTCGTCATCTGCCGTGAGCACTGGGAAAAACTGAGAATTGAGGAAATTAACCGTGTCTCCGAGCGAATGTTTCTTCACATCCAATGGCTCTTTTATCGCCTCGCGCGCAAATTTTGAGGAAGCAATACTTTTTTCTGCAAGTCGGGAAAGGCTGGATTTGGCGGGAAACAGTTTAAATGCTTTTTCAAAGTAAACCAGCGCTGAATCATAACGCTCGGCCTGAAAGTGATACTTCCCCAACCATTGATATGCAGAGGCCGACTGCGGATCGGAAGGGCGCAGCAGCGTCAGACTGTTGTAATGTTTTTTTGTGAGATCCTGGTTTTTCTGGAGATCGTAAATCTGAGCCAGGCGCAGGTGGATTTCACCGTTTTTTGGTTCAAGTGCGGAAGCACTTTCGTATAAATTCAAAGCTTCATTGAGCTGTCGCGCCTGCCAGGCCTTTTGTCCTTTGTCATACAAGTCTTTCGCTTTGCGAGACATGGGCGCATCCTGCGAAAAAGCACATTGACCCCAAATTAAAATTAAAAACAGGACAGCAGGAAAACAACGGTGCATTACGGAATATTCATATACTTGTGAGTTTGTAACGACATTTTCCATTTGGGATTGTCTTTGATATAATCAATTATCAAAGGCAGCATTTGCTCGTGCTTACTCCATTCCGGTTGTAACAATAAGCTGCATTCCGGAGACAACCTGGCGGCATGCTCTTCCGCAAAATCGAAATCGCTCTTGTTGTAAATAATGGCTTTCAGCTCATTTGCATTGCTGTATATGTCAGGATGCGGTGTTTTGAATTTTTTTGGAGAAAAGCAAACCCAGTCCCAATGGCCTGAGAAAGGATAAACGCCCGATGTTTCAATATTTGTTTGGAAACCGGCATCCTGCAAACTTCCTGTCAATTCATCCAGATTGTACATCAAAGGCTCACCGCCGGTGATTACTGCCAGGCGTCCCGGGTATCGCAATGCTCCCTGGACAATATCGCTGATGTCTGTCTTCGGATGAATGTCAGCGTCCCAGGACTCTTTCACGTCACACCAGTGACAGCCCACATCGCAACCTCCAAGGCGAATAAAATAAGCGGCTTTACCGCTGTGCTGGCCCTCGCCCTGCAAAGTGTAAAAGGCCTCCATGAGCGGAAGTCGGGATGTAACAATAACTGGTTTAATCAGGGTATCCAAAATTGAGCTGAAATATTCGGGGTAAATTATTTGTGCAAAGTATACTAACATCTACTGCCTGGAAATAATTTAATCATTTCCAAAAACCGGTGAATTCGCCGGTTGATATCCGCAGAAATATGCTTTTCGAATCGCAAATTTCCGAAAATTTATTGAAAAGGCGCAGAAAAGAATCCGGATAGGGGTCTAACCGCATGAATTACAGGGATAATTTGCAAGAAAACGGAGTTCAGAAATTGCGAAAAGGATACGTGCCGGCCGACGAAGAAATTCGGATAAAGGCGTTTTTGCGGCCATAGCTCCAATCATGAAAACAGCGAACAAATCCCAGACAATCAGGACATGCATGATCTGTTTTTAACCGTTTTAGAAAAAAGACTAAATAAGCGCTTGTTTATAGACTTATTGCCAGTAAGATATTCACTGATGGAAAAAAATACAAACCCCCAGGTGAGCAGACGGGAATAAGCCCATAGTTACAAGCTAAATGTAATCCAACTTGCCACGGCCGGTAAGTGGGTAAGAGTAGCCAAAGATCACCAACACTGCGGTAAAAAGACGCAGAAAATGAAAGTCGTTGTTTTTGATGCATGTATAGTGTGGTAAGTTGTGTGTTGGAAGAAAGACTTCCTGTTCCGGAAGTATAAAGATATCCTTTGGTGCCAGAAAGTAAGCAAGCGGGCAATGTCGAACCTTCCTGTTTTCGCTTGAATTAGCAGAGATATTGCAATCTTTGCATTATGAATTTGACTCCAATACATCAGCAGGAAGTTATCTGCGCACTTGCCACGCCTTCCGGTGTGGGCGCGATAGCCATCATACGTGTTTCAGGACTTGGTGCTATTTCCATCGTGAACAGCATATTTAAAGGTAAAGATCTTGAAAATGTAGAAACGCATACAGCTCATTTTGGGACCATACGTAGCAAAACGGAAATCATTGACGAAGTTTTGGTGACTGTTTTCAAAACGCCAAAATCTTTTACAAAAGAAGATTCAGTGGAGATTTCCTGTCACGGATCGGACTATATCATCCGTCAAATCCTGAAATTGCTGATTCAAAACGGAGCGAGAATTGCCAAGCCGGGAGAATTTACCCAGCGGGCATTTTTGAACGGACAGTTTGACCTTGTTCAGGCGGAGGCAGTAGCTGACCTGATCGCGGCTGATTCGGAAGCCAGTCATAAAACGGCCTTAAACCAGTTGAGAGGAGGTTTTTCGAAGAAACTGGCATCACTCCGGACAGAGTTAATTCATTTTGCATCTTTAATTGAACTGGAACTGGATTTTGGAGAAGAAGATGTTGAATTTGCCGAAAGGGATGATTTGCGAAAGCTGATAGAGCACCTCAGGAAAACAATTGCACCGCTGATCGAGTCTTTCGATTTTGGCAATGCGTTGAAGGAAGGTGTTCCGGTTGCAATTATTGGTTCACCCAATGTGGGTAAATCAACTCTGTTGAATGCATTGCTAAACGAGGAAAAAGCGATCGTAACCAGCGTCGCAGGTACCACCCGGGACGTTATTGAAGACACGATGGTACTTGAAGGACTTAAATTCAGGTTTATCGACACAGCTGGAATTCGTGAAACGACGGACCTTGTGGAATCCATCGGAATTGAACGTTCGCGTGGAGCGATGGAAAAAGCGGACATGATTATTTTCCTGTTTGACAGTGAACAAACCTATCTGGAAAACTCGCAACTCGCCAATGAGATAGCGCCGGACAAGGATATTTTATGGGTGTTTAACAAAATTGATATTAATACTGAGGTATTTACCCACCTTAAAGAAAGCAACCCGGATATCATCGGAATTTCTGCCCAAACGCAGTATGGGTTACAGGATCTGACGCACATGCTCGTTTCACGGGTGTATGCGCAGGCAGCGACGGACACCGTGGTAACGAATCTTCGCCATTACGAACATTTACTAAAAACACAGGATGCTTTAAACGAGGTTATTACCGGTTTGGATACCGGCGTAACCGGGGATTTTTTGGCGCAGGATATCCGCCTATCGCTGCACCATTTGGGTGAAATCACCGGGACGATTGTGACGGATGATTTGCTGGATAATATTTTTAGTAAGTTTTGTATCGGGAAGTAGACGCACAAAACAGCTGACGTAAATACATATAATCGGTTGAAAATTAGGCTATTAGTCAAAAATTTTCAACCGTTTTCTTTTGGATTTTTCATTAAGTTTTGTCTATTTTTGTCCCCTATTTGTCCCTCAAGACTGGCAAGTTTTGAGGGACAAAAAAATGGGATAGATAACTTCCCTTATTTACCCTTAAATCATCTTATTTACTCTTATGTGATCTTATATCAGCTTATGAGCTCAAATATCAGTATTACACGAATCTGCGAACATTGCAGCAAAGAATTTACCGCTAAAACCACTGTTACCAGGTTCTGCGGTGATAAATGCGCCAAGCGTAACTATAAGCTGCGAAGGAAGAATGCCAAACAACAAACAATGCAAGTTAAGATCGATGAAAGCAACAAACAGACCCAGGCGGTCAGAGACATTCCTAAGAATCAGGTCTGGGAGAAGGAGTTTCTCACCGTCAATGATGCTGCTCTTGTTTTAGGCTGCTCGGGCAAAGCTATTCATTTGATGATCGCTGCGGGCAGGTTAAAGGCTATCAACTTGGGTGTCAGAAAAACAAGGGTTTTGCGATCGGAAATTCAGCGCCTGTTCGAACTGCCGGCCCTTGCCGTAAAACCAATGCCGAAGGTTACATTGGAGGAAGAGCCCTTGACAAAAGACAATTGCTACAGCGTGGATTACATTACCTCTTCGCTTGGTGTCACAAGAGACTCCGTGTACAGTATGGTAAACAGGAAGAAAATTCCTAAATTTCAGGAAGGCAAGGAAATTTATATTTCCAAAAAGCATATAGATCGTGCATATCGTTTAATAAGAGGAGGTGGAAAGTGAGCAAGGTAACATTAAGACGAAAGAAAATCGGAAAGGGCAGGGTTGCCATTTACCTGGATATATATCCGCCGGTTCCAAATCCGGATACTGGTGCTATGACAAGAAAGAATTATCTCAGGATTTATGTCTATTAGAAACCCAGAACTGAACTTGAGCGGCTTCACAGCAAAGAGACCATGGAGCTTGCAGAAACGATCCGGTCCAGAAGGCAGCTTGACGTCCAGAGTCTTAGGTTTTGATTTTTATCTGGCCGGATGATGAACGGCGATTTTGTGGAATTTTTTGGGACTCGGCGGGAAAGCCGGAAGGGGACTAATCTGGAAAACTGGAAAATGGCGATAGGGTATTTTAAGAGCTTCGCCGGTGAGAAGGTGCTCTTTCCGCAATTGAATGAAACGTTCAGCGAAGAATATGCGGATTACCTTTTGTCTGCACCAGGAATAGGTAGGACGGGCAGGCCCATTTCAAGAAATACGGCGGTCAGTTATTTTGCCAAATATAAGGCAGCTTTAAAAGAAGAATTCAAGAAAGGTTTTCTTCCATTCAATCTTGGAGAGATCATTGACAGTATTTCCCCGAAGGATACTCACAGGGAATTTCTTTTTCAAAATGAGATACAAAGGCTGGTGAACACAAAATGTAAATCAGAGGTCGTCAAAGGAGCGTCTTTGTTTTCAATACTGACAGGACTGAGATTTTCGGACATCAACACGCTTTCGTGGTCTGAATTAACGGGTTCAAGAGGTAATTGACCTCCCCCCGGCAAACGAGACAGTTAAAAACTAGAGATTTTAGGTGGCAAATACAGATCAAAACGTAATTTGTTACTATGAAAAAATCGAAATTTACCAAAGTCCAGCGGGGTGGCCCGTGCCATCGCTTATGCACTGCGGCAGTCCGAGGCAGGAACGCGGGTTGAAGACATCTGTCGGCAGATGGGTGTATCACAGGCAACATTTTTTGCCTGGAATCGGATCGCCGAAGCGAAAAAAGTACGGCGGGCTTGGAGTTACTGAGCTCAGAAAATTACGGCAGTTAGAGGCGGCCGCCGCGCGGAGGAAAATATACAGCTAAAAAAATTGGTGGCGGAGTGGCCCGCCACCGCGGCTGAGTTTGGACAAGCAGATGCTTCAGGACGTTATTAAAAAAAAAATGTGAAGCCGCCGTATAAGAAGGAAATGGCCAATTGGCTTGTGTCCAATTATCGTGTTTCGATCCAGAGGGCTTGCCGCTGTGTGAAGTTGGTTCGGGCGATGTATTACTATAAGCACCATCGCCGCGACGACACATTACTAACAATGCGAATGAAAGAAATCGCAAAGACCAGGGTTAGATACGGATTTCGCAGGATTTTTGTGCTGTTGAAACGAGAAGGTTTCAGCGACAATCACAAACGAGTATACCGTATCTAGTCAGGATCTTGGCCTGATTGGCTACTACATCTTCGCAACCTCAGGCCAGCAAGCAGGCGGCGACGCTACGACCCGAATGTTTGCACCATATTATGGGATTTCCGAAGAATCTGCAACGGGAATGGCAGCTGGTCCGCTGGCCTGCTATCTTCATGACTATCTGGAAATTAAAAAAGAAAACTTTCTGATTGAACAAGGCTATTTGATGCAGCCTTCTCCCTCACCGAGCGTGTTAACTGCAAACCTGCATGTAGAAAACGGGCAAATTTCCAGTTTGATGGTGGGAGGCCGGGCCCAGGTATCTTCTATGATTCAGGTTCATGTGGAATAAAACGCAACAACCGCTATTCATTCATCAGAGTTGCCAGGACTACTTATTTTATGTTTTTTGAGCTTAGCGGAATGTGGATCTTTCCGGGATGACTATGCCCTGTGATCTGGTTCGTTTAGTACACCAATCATATTGTAGGTAAGGTCGTCGATCGCAATGCAGCGAAACTTGTTGAGTCCGTTACCCACCACAAAAGCCATACTTTTCTGCGCGTTGGCCAACACCATATTAAGTCCTTGTCCGCCAATGCCAACGATCATGCCCGGCTGAATCACGGTCACATTCAATCCACTGTTCAACAGATATTGTTGCGTATTCCATCGTCCACCTGTCCAGGCATCTTTGCTGTCGGAAGAAATACCTATTGATGTTACATAAATCAGCCGCTGGACATTGTGCAACCTTCGACAACCTTTTTTCTGGCCATTCATTTCAATGTCCATGAAGCCCATCTTAGCCGTGTCTTTGCGCTGCGGCGCGAGTGTGTGAATGGAAATGTAAACCGCATACATGGTTTCAAGTGCTTGCTGCACTGACGTAAAATCGGAAAGATCACCTTTTGCAATTTCACAACCGAGTGCTTCCAACTGCTTAATCTTGTCGGGGTTACGCTCAATCCAACGCACGGTAAAACCCGCTGCTATTAACGGGCTTTTTAGTAACCGCCTACAAATCCTGATACCCCGATGCTTTGGGCGCTGACGGGAGTAATAGCCAGCAGCACCATCGCTAAAACTCCCCCGGCTGTTTAGAGACTAAATTGACGTAGGATGGACATGAAAAGTGGATTGAGGTGAATGAGTATCTGGTAGATTATTCTGAAAGTTTCGCAAAAAGTTATAGGGGTGTAATAGAAACTTACTACTCCATTAGCACAAAGGCCGCCCACTTGAAGGGCTCCTTTGAATATTTGAGTCTCATCTGCCTCTGAGCGTAGGCGTAAGCTTCCGGCACCGAACCTTTATCCCGTAACCGATTGTAAAGCAGAGTCATGTATTCCGCCGTTTCGTTGTCCGGTACCCGCCACAGACTCATCAATAGATAGCGCGCCCCAGCCATCTTCACCGCACGCTGTAGGCCATACACTCCTTCGCTTCCTTTTATCTGGCCCAACCCTGTTTCGCAGGCACTTAGCACGACTAGTTCTGTGCCGTTCAGGTTCAGATTGGATAATTCATAGGCTGTCAGAATACCGTCGTCAACACCTTCGATGGGTGTGCCCCCCTTCCAGACGTAGTTAGCTCCAGCCATCACCAGACCCGACCGCAGCAACGGATTCTCCGAAGCTTGAAAGCTATTGCGTTCGTCACTGCTCTGACCCGGCCCATTCGTTCCGGGTAGATCAGGGAAGACGAAGCCATGAGTAGCAATGTGTAAGATTTTCGGAGAGTGTCCGGACAGAGCTTTGACACTGCCTTCGGTGGCGGCTTTACCCGATAGAATAGTCGTATTAATAGGGGTAAGTATTTTACTCAAATTATTTACCTCAATTTGAGTCCCTTTCAGGTACGTCCAGGTGCCAGAGCGAGTCGCTTCGCGTTGTACAGACGGATGTTGCACTCCTTTCAGACGTTTCTGGCGAACTAGCCACAGGCTATCGGCATCATAAGCGATTCCTCCGTAGAGACTGGCTTTTAGGGCATTCTTCGATAGCGGCTGTTCTGTTTGGGCTGTACGGAGTGCCAATACACGGGTGCTGCCCAATTGCCGAATCTGGAAGCGGTCGGCCATGCGTTGGCTGGTATCAGCTGGATTAGGAAGAGCTGCCAGCGCGATCTGGTGCAATCGCCCTGCTGGCGAGACATACAAGGTTTTAACACCTTGTAAAAGCGAATCAAGGGGTTGCCATATGATCTTCGTGAGGGCCCATCCGTGCGCTAATTCACGATTGTTTCCTTCTGCTCCCCCAACTTTGGATATCAATGAAAATGATCGGGGTTTTGCTATTTGACGATTGTTTGCTGCTTCCCCAACCCTGTAAAGTTCGTTGATCTGGCTTGGGGATGCGGCTCCGGCAATAAGCAGTTTATCTAATTGTCGTTGCTCACCCAGAAAGACGAAATTGGGTTGGCTGTAACCGGGTCGAAGCACCAAAGCTGCATAGAGTGTACTATCAGTCCAACGCTTGTGGCGATACTGGAAGGAGACGAACTCAATAGCAGCTTCGTCGGACTTGAGAGCCTGCTGTATCTGAGGCCACTCTATGCGCAATGCTGTGAAGACTTTAGCATAGTCGGGCTGGCGGAGCACCAATTGCTGTTCGAGCTCGGTAACCCGCCGGTCGAGCAAATCTGTGTTTTGTTGCTGGCTGACGGGCAGGCTGCGTTGTTGGATAAGGTACTGTTTGGTATCACGCAATTCAATAGCGATGCGCCGTGCGGTGGTGTCGGTGGTTTCGTCAGCGATACGGTTAATTTGCTGAGCGGCTATCAATCCCACGCCCTTACTGAGCAGTGCATCGTTGTAGTGCTGCCCGGCCAGAGCTACACTTCGACTCCCGTAGCCTAAGGAATATGCAAAATCGGGGTTTCCTCTTATCTTTTGAAAGGAAATTAATGCCGATTCGTTGAGTATACCGACGGTCTCAAGCAATTGGACTTTATATTGCTGGCGGTTTGCTACGACCAAAGGCATAGCCTGCCTGTACTCATTCATTGCCTCATACAACTCGGCCAGACTGTTGAGTGCTGTAGCATAATCGGGATGGCCTTTGCCAACCACTTTCTCCTGAATTTTCAAACACTGTTCATACAAGGGGCGAGCCTTCTCATACTTGCCCATCTTCTGATACATTGAACCTAGGTTGTTTAGCGGTTGGGCGTAATTGGGATGATCTTTGCCGACTGCTTTTTCTAAAATGTTTAGACATTGTTCATACAGGGGTTGGGCCTGCTCATATTGACCCAGCTCATAATACGACAGAGCCAGGTTGTTTAATGTCATGGCATAGTCGGGATGGCTAGTACCTACTGCTTTTCCCATAATGCGCACACACTGCTCATACAAAAGCCGGACCTGCTCATACTGTTCCATCCTATAGTAAGGAGTGGCCAGATTGTTGAGACTCATAGCATACGCAGGATGGTCCTTACCTACTGCTTTTTCTGTAACGACTAAGTCCCGCTCATATAAGGGCAGAGCTTTCTCATACTGGCCCATCGCGCAATATAACATTGCCAAATTGTTAAGTGTCACATTGTAATCTGGATGGTCTTTTCCGATCGATCTATCCTGAATGCTCAGACACTGCTCATATAGAGGCAGGGCCTTCTGGTAATACCCCATTTTCCTATATAACTCAGCCAGATTACCAAGTATCCATGCGTAGTAAGGATGGTTCTTGCCTTTAACTTTCTCCCAAATGCTCAGACACTGCTCATATAGGGATCGTGCCTTGTCGTATTGACCCATCTCATAGTACACATAGCCCATATCGTTCATCATCGTGGCATAATCGGCATTTTCCCGGCTGACGTTCTCTCCATATATAAGAAGTAATTGCTCGTAACAGCGAGCCGCTACCATATAGTGTCCTTTCTTTTCTTCCTGTTTGGCTAAGGTTGTGACTAGTCTGAAACAAGGCTCAGTCACCTTTCTATAAATCGGGTGATTTCTCTGAAGGGTCTGGCCGTTAGCGAGGAGGAATAATAGGGTTTCGGGTTGGTTATTCTGTACGGACAGTACCATCGGATTGCCGTAAGCCACGTTGAGGTTGGCACTGCGCTCAGCAAGGTATGTCAGTACAGCTATATGACCATGGTTGGCGGCCCATTCTACCGGGGTCCAGCCATCGTTTTTTTTGGTGCTGGGATTATATTGTAGTTCATTAACTGGCAGTTTCACCGTTTCCAGCAAATAGCGGAGCAAAGGAAGTTTGTTCAGTCCGGCGGCCAGACCCGTCAGGTTGCCGTAAAAGGTGTTAGGGTCAGTGCGGATTACTCCCAGGCATTCGGTTTTGGCTCCGCGTTGGATCAGGAGTTTTACTATGGTGGTGTCAGCTTTGTAGCAGGCCCACATCAGGGGAGTAGCTCCTAAAGAGTCAGTGGCATTAGGGTTGGCTCCGGCTTTGAGGGCCGCCTGCACACCAGTAGGATTGTTCAGCCGAATAGCCGTTAACAAACTGGGGGCAATTTGGGCCTCGGCCAGAAAAGGCATTAACAAAATAAGAAACCAGAGCGGGCGTGGTAAATAAAGTGTTGTCATACAGTGGCATAATTTAATCTATATTCGTCAACTTCGCAAAAATGTACCCTCAAAGCCATTATTTTTTTGATCCGCTTATAACCTTATCGGAATATCCCAACCCGGCTTGTGCTTTGGCTTATCCTGCCTGAGGCATTCATCACGTGGGTACAGTCGGCGGAGGATCTTAGAGCTTGTTTGGGAATTGTATTTTGTTCATTGGATGAATTCGTTGCAACATGATTTGGATATTCGTTAAATACTGCCATCCTGTGCTGGAAAAGACAGTATATCCATAATCCCTGACAATTCGTATGAAGAACGGGGTTGCCCGGCGATTTGACCTCCCCCCAGACAACTGGACAATTAAAAACTAGAGAAAATCGGGCGATTTTGATAATTTAACAATCAGAAAGAGGGCGTAATCCTTTTGACCAGATACAAAAACCAACGTCTACCTTGCGCCATGCAGCGGTGGCTTTCATCGGTAACGAATTGTGGGTCTGGCATTCCCGCATTGCCGATAGCCCTGACCGGATCTATTTATCTAAGATAGATCTGACAGGCGACTGGAAAGATTGGAAACCAACCGAGCCTGTTGTAGTCGCGTTTCCGGAAAAAACTTACGAAGGGACGGACTTACCACTGACGGTTTCGAAAGAAGGAGCGGCGAGCCAGCGGTATCGGGAATTGCGCGATCCCGCAGTTTTCGAAGAGAACGGCAAATGGTATTTGTTCTATAGTGTTGCTGCCGAAAGTGGGATCGCGATCGGAGAATTGTTGGTAAGGTAATGGTCGGCATAGTACAATCAATAGGGATTACATTCCGGATAATATTTACTAAAAATATTATCCGGAATGTAATCGGCCATTATTTTCTGTAATTGCCGATATTTGTAATTAGTAGCCGATTTTAGACTTTTATGTGTCCCTTATTTGTCCTTTAAAATTTATAACTGACTGAAAATAAGTTAGTTTGAGGTTTTGTATCGGGAAGTAATCCATCGCCCACTCCCAAATGAAGGTTGTTTTTTGTAAGTTGCAAGGCCAACCAATATCATATTGAAATCATTCTTTGCGTGATTAAGAGGTCTGGTTAAAATAAAGCACAACATTGCAGAAAACGGTTTGATCTGATCGGAAAAACCAGCATGTTTAACCAAAAACTGCGACACATTGTCGCAGTTTTTAAGTATATAGAAATCAGCCCCGCGTCGGGCAGGCGAATAAAAACAAATAACATGGCAGAGCAAGATATTCGTTGGGAACAGCGCTTTAATAATTATAAAAAGGCTCTTACAAAATTGGGCGAAGCTGTGCAGCTTGATAAGGAGCGGGCTTTGAGTGAACTCGAAAGGCAGGGGATTATACAAGCATTTGAGTACACGCATGAACTGGCCTGGAAGGTAATGCAAGACTTTTTTATTTATCAGGGCAATACTCAAATCAGAGGCTCCAAGGATGCGACACGCCAGGCTTTCAGTGTAGATTTGATCGCTGATGGCGATAATTGGATGAAAATGATTAACAACAGAAACCTTACAAGTCATACTTACAACGAAGAAGTCTCGGAAGAAATTTACAAGAATATTGTCGAAGAGTTTTATCCACTTTTTGTTGTATTTCAGGGAGAAATGGAGGCCATAATAGCCAGAGAAATTTAATGTACGGATTATCAGACAAAACCATATCAGCCATTCAGGGCGTGTTTGCAAAATATCCACTGGTAGACAAAGCGATTCTTTACGGTTCCCGTGCAAAAGGGAATTTTCGTAATGGCTCGGATATTGACCTGGTGATTGTTGGCGCGGAGCTCAATTTATCCCAGTTGTTTAAAATTGAAACAGAACTCGACGATCTTTTGCTTCCGTATAAAATTGATCTGGCCATTCTGCATCAGATAGGAAATCAGGAGCTGGTTGAGCGTATCAACCGGAAAGGTTTGCTGTTTTATGAAAAACCGGACCAATAATACTATTAGTGACATAACCTTACAATATGAATCATACAGTACAAAGCCACGTCGTAGGAGCAGCGCGTGAAATTCGTAAGTCTTGCAAAATCCATCCAGGTCCATCCCGATTATGAAGACAAATATTTGAACAATCCGGATATACAAAACCGGGAACTTGCTTTCAGAAGAATTTTTGAAGAAGTAATGGGCAAGCAACGCCGGAATGAACTTGATCTTTACCGGGCGATATCGAAGGATGATGCAACGAAAATGGCTTTCATTGATTCGTTAAAACGGGTATTGGGGGCGGTGTGAGTTCAATTTATTAAAAATACTATTCAATGCAGATTTTCAAAAACAACAAACAATCCCTTTCGACTTTAAAAGAAATTCCATTCAAACTGGAACGCGACATCCAAAACCTCTTCGAACAAAATCTTGAACTGGTCAGCAGTTTAAAACTTGTCAAATCAGAGTTTTCGATACAGAGCCGCCGTATTGATACCCTGGCTTTTGATCCGGAGAGCAATGCCTTTGTGATCATTGAATACAAACGCAGCCAGAATTACAGTGTGGTCGATCAGGGTGTTTCGTATCTGAATATGATGCTGGAATACCGCGCCGATTTCATTGTGGAATATAACGAAGTACATGGTGCAAGTCTCAAACGTACCGAGGTCGACTGGTCACAGAGCCGGATCATGTTTGTGTCGCCGTCATTTACCGATTTTCAAAAGCAATCTACCAATTTTAAGGACCTGGGGATAGAGCTTTGAGAGATCAAGCAGTTTGAGCATGATGTAATTACGATTAGCCAGATTAAGAAGTCAAGATCTGCACCGAGTATCGGTTCCACGCAGAAGAGTGAAGGATCGGAAATCAGTAAGCTGGCCAAAGAAATAAAAACATATTCCGAAGAAGATCATTTACTTGGTAAGAGTGAAACGACGGTAGAGTTGTACGAAATATACAAGAGTGCCATACTCAACCTGGGCGCTGATATTGAACTTAAACCGCAGAAAATGGTCATTGGATTTACCCAAAAAGGTAAGGTATTTGCGGATGTACTGATTTTGAAATCGGAATTGAAATTCTGGATTAATCTTAAAATAGGAAAGCTGGATGATCCTAAATTATTGACCCGGGACGTTTCCAACGTGGGGCATTGGGGAAATGGTGATTACGAAATCCGGGTAAGCGACACAACAAACCTGGAATATATAATGAGTCTGGTGAAGCAGGCTTTGACTTACTGATTCTGATTCAGCATACTAATAATCAGCTTCTTAACCGTAACTATTTCCTCCGTTTTACTGGCTGCTGCAAAAAGCGTATGCAGGCAAGTGTCTCATTACTAATTGGTTGTGGTCAAAAAAATGAATGGTTTTTGATGATCAGATAGAGTAGAGTGGCCGCCTTTTCTTGGATGGAAGGATAAAAGTCAACATCTCCAAATCCCTTGCATATCTGCGCAAGGGAGCTCTTAAAACTGCATCTTTTTCCTTTCCGAATACAGAGGATTCGAAATCACTTCTCATGGCTTCAATAATATTTTGGTAGTCGGGTAGTTCAGGATATGTTGCTTGATGCGTACTCTGGCCTTTCTGATCAAGATTTTCATGATCATAGTAATCTAGCAATTCCAGTCCTTTTGCAAACTGGTCAAGCCACGCGATATCAGTATCTCCAATCTTTGTTTCAATGGCTCTCCCAGATCCGGAAGTTCGTAGCTTTATTAGAATTTACTCTGTATCCGATACAGGATTATGCCCAGGTTTTAAACCTCCGCTTGTCTGACGACTTGTCGTTTGCCTTCCGTTTGACCTATTTCCATTTTGAAAATAGTTAAGTTATTAATCATCTAAAACCCGCTGCCTGTCCGTTTCTCTATTTCGTCACCACCCAAATGATAATTTAACGCAACACCTGGCCTATCTGCCCCAACAAGCCGTATATCATAAAGTGTCCGGGAAGATTGTATTCCGGCCCGGCAAATAAAAGTAGCGAGTAACATGAATGTAAGCAGTAAAAGCAGTTTTTATCTTTCCATTGAAATCGGGGGGACCAAATTACAATTAATCGTTTTTTCCAAAGACGCCGAGGTGCTTAAAAGGCTGCGCTACAACATCGACAAGGAGCAGGGCGCTGCGGGAATCAGAGCGCAGATCCAGGAGGGTGTGGAGCAGATCAAAACGGAATTTGCCATTGTAAAAACCGGCGTGGGCTTTGGCGGGCCGGTGGACCGGCATTCGGGCGTCACCGGAATTTCGCATCAGGTTTCCGGGTGGTCGGGATTCCCATTGGCAACCTGGCTTGCCGAACTTACGGCGTCTCCTGTCAGGATCGAAAATGATGCAAACACGGCTGCATTGGGCGAAGCAATCTATGGTGTCGGGCGGGGTTATGACACGGTTTTCTACATGACGATCGGGAGCGGCGTGGGAGGCGGACTGGTGCAGCACGGAAAATTATATCACGGACGTCAGCAGGGAGAAAGTGAGATCGGACATCTGCGGCTGAACGAAAGCGGTGCAACGGTGGAAAGCCTGTGCGCCGGCTGGGCCGTAGACGCTCAGGTACGCGAAGCCGCCGCTGCAAATCCTGAAAGCATAATTGCCACTTTACTGGTGGAGACTCAAACGGGCGGTGAGACCCGGTATCTGCTTCCGGCCCTTAAAAAAGGTTGTCCGGTCGCGTCGCAGATTCTTGAAAATCTGGTCAGTCGGTTGTCGTTGGGCTTGTCTCATGTGGTTCATCTTTTCAACCCGGATGTGATTATCCTCGGAGGAGGTGTGTCGCTGATCGGGGAGCCGCTACGTGAGGGGGTTGAGAAAAAACTACCAACCTTTGTCATGAAAGCGCTGCAGCCAGTTCCAAAGATTGCCATCGCGGGTCTGGCGGAAGATGTGGTGCCTATGGGTGCGCTAGCTTTAAATTTATTGAAACAAGATTAATTACTAAACAATACCCATGGAATCGTACATTCAAAATTATTTTCAAAAACAGAAGGACACACTGGAGAGTATTCCTGCAGGTCAGGTTGCAGAAATCATTGAGAAATTCAGGGAGGCGTTGAAAAGTGACCGCCAGATATTCGTCATCGGAAACGGTGGAAGTGCTGCCAATGCAAGCCATTTTATAACGGACCTCGGGAAAGGTTCTTCCGACAAAACCTACAGAAGATTTCGTTGCCTTTCACTGAATGACAACGTTGCCTGGATGACGGCTCTTGGCAATGACTACAGCTACGAGGAAGTGTTTTCAAGGCAACTCGCCAATTTCGGACGTGAGGGCGATATTCTTTTTATTATGAGTGTAAGTGGAAATTCGCCTAATCTGGTGAAGGCCATGGAAAAAGCGGCCGAAATGGGATTGTACACCATCTCCCTGGTGGGTGGTAAAGTGGGCGTGCTTGGTGAAAAATCCGATCTGGCTGTTGTCATCGATGACCTGCACTACGGCCGTGTGGAAGACGCACACATGGGTATCTGCCACGTGATCTGCTACGCTTTTATGGAAAACGAGGCCTTGCAAAAAGCATGATTTTTTGCTGTTTTGTTTGCTTAATACATATCAAACCCCCGTTGATTGAATATCTGCGGGGGTTTTTGTTAACATGCATTTTTTTCAAATGGCATTTTCGGTTGCGCTGCAATTTCTGTACAAGAAGAAAATGGACCGGCTAAAGATGTGTCTCTGTCGGGACATAGGGATCTCTAATCTTCGTTTCAATGGCTCTGCTCAGTATACGAATTCCGTCTTTTAAGGTTTGAACCTGCTGCTGCTTTTGAGCAAGTCGCTTCTCGTTAATGGCGTAGCCTTGTATTAAGTAGTCTTTTAAACGCTGGGTTGCCCACTGGCGAAACTTAGTGGCTATCTCAGATTTTATCCGGTAGCCTACTGAGATAATTGCATCAAGATTGTAAACCTTCTGGTTCCGTTTTACCTCTCTTTTTCCCTCCATTCGAACTATTAAGAAATCCTTAATAGTTGCTTCCTCTAGAAGTTCACCATCACTGAATACATTGCTAAGGTGCATATTTATGTTGGGCACTGTGGTCTGGAACAGGTCAGCCATCATCTTCTGCGTAAGCCAAACAGTGTCCTGCTCAAATTTTACCTCAATTTGAGTTTCGCCGTCACTGCTTTTGTAAATTTCTATTTGATTCTCCATCCCTACATTTGAATTATTCAAATGTAGGAAAAGTTGATGAATGACTAACGGATTGTAAAATAGAGTGGTCGGTGGCAATTTTCAATTTACTAATGGATATTTATTTCAGACAACGTAGTCGGAATTAACTCTGGTCGGTCTAACTCTATTCGTCGAGGCCAGTAAGCCGGAATAGATGGAGACGTGAAAAAAATAGTGCGGATACCCATGAATTCAAAAGCTCCCAAATCTGGGGCTATTCCGGGTTTTTCGGGGTTATGGCCAGTATCATTGTGAAGGCTCGTTAAGTAGCCAAAAGGCTTGGCATCATGACGATGGCCGCCAGAATGGCTTTCACTCTGGTCACTGTACTTTACCAGGCCTTTCTTTTCGCTTGTTTTTCTTTGTTGATAAAAAATGCCTTTTCTCGACAAGCAAATACTGGAAAGTGAAAAGGCTAAAACGAATTTGGTAATCATGAAAATCGTAGCACATTTGTTTTCAAATGCGCGGCGTCATAGGCCGGATCGGGTAAAAAGTTGTCAACTTTCGCTTGGCGATGAGTGCCTTTTATAACCCCACAAACGGAGTGGTTGATTCCTATTCACCTTCAACCGATGGATGAGTGAAGGCGATATTCTTTGGCGTCGTTATGCCGGAGTATGTAGCCCAGGTTATATTACCTTTCGGAAAATCGCACCTTTCACTTCAAAAGGATACGTATTTTATTCTCGAACTACAAAATGGCAGTCGGACGGAGGGAGCGACCCGGAGCATAGTCCTAAGTTGTCTTGTCCTGTCTTTAGGGTGCTGCGTGAGACTGACATTCTGAGAGCCGTCTGGCGCGATTTTTCCAAAAATTCCGTTTGCCGAAAATGGTGCAATGATTGCTGTCGTGGTAATGTCAGGTAAGATCTTCCTTCTGCCGTGACGTAAGTTTGAGATACCTAAAAAAAATAAAAGTTTTCATAGGTGTTTTTGTGATGCCAGAACGTCTATAATAAAAGGGCGTAACTTGTAACGCCCTGTAAATGACAGACACCAAAAAGTCCTTAATTTCTGTATGAGAAATGCGAGCAAATTCGATGAGAACGATGGCGGCCAAAAGGTACAATTGGTTCCCGGTCAGCTCAATACCGAAGCGGGAATGACTGCGGATTCGGAAATGCTGTTAAAAAGAGCTTTTGAAACGGACATAAACCAAGGGATCTCGCTATTGTTCCGTTGGTACTACAAGCCTCTGTGCAGCCACGCCATCAGATATGTTGCTTCAAAGGAGATCGCCGAAGATATTGTTTCAGATATTTTTTACAAATTCCATTCGGAGCAGATGTATACCAATATAGATACTTCCTTCAGAGCCTATCTTTTTACAGCTGTCAGATACCGTTCATTTGATTATGTCCGTGCGGAAATGAGGCGGAATACATCCATTCAATACGCCGACTATGTGGCACTCCAGCCTGATGAACAACCAGACCACATTACTCAGTATGAAGAGCTTTCCAGAGATGTCGAAAGCGCAATAAACACCTTGCCGATAAAGCGGAGAAAAATTTATGTGATGCATCGTTTTGAAGGAAAAAAGTATCAGGAAATCGCGTCGGAACTGAATCTTTCAGTTCGAACGGTTGAGGCGCAAATGTACCAGGCACTGCATCAGGTCAGGAAGGTTATCAGAGCTAAATGGTTTTTTCTGTTCTTGATTTTTATTCAGTAAAGCACATTCCATACAGGCGGCTAACCGTGTCTGTTCAAAAATATTTTCAAATGAAAGAAAGCATAAATAAAGAACTTGTATTCAATTATTTTTCAGGAAGGGCTACGGTCTTCGAAAAGGAGATTATAGATCAATGGGCATCCGAGCCGCAAGGTAAGGAGTTGCTGTTTGTCTGGCTTCAGGAATGGGAAAATAACAATTTACAATACCAGGCTGATGTGGAAAAGGGCCTTTCAAAACATTGGCTCAGAATGTCTTCCGGAGAATATCGCCCGCTTTATGCTGAGGACAACCAGTCAACTGAGAATGAGAGGGCCGTTTTATGGCGCCGAAATAGCGTTTGGTTTGCAGCTGCTGTGGTGCTGATCATGTTGTCAGGGGGGGGGCTTTTCAGAGATAACATCCGGTACAAGACGTTCTCAACCGGCTTTACAGAAACAAAAAGACTCGTACTCACGGACGGCAGTAAAGTCGTCATCAACGCAAACTCAAAGCTACGGATCCCCCGTTTTGGTTTTGGTGCAAAAACGAGAGAGGTATATCTGTCGGGCGAAGCTGATTTCAATATTTCCCATACCGAAGATCACAAGCATTTCATTGTCCATGCCAACGACAATCTGGATATTGAGGTCCTTGGTACTGAATTCAACGTATATGCACGTCCGCGCGGAACCAAGGTTGTTCTCAACAAGGGTAAAGTCCAGCTGAATTACCGTGACGGAAGGTCGGTAAAGCAGTTAACGATGGCGCCAGGGGACTTGGTAACGATGGACCGGAATGGTTTTAAAAGCGTAACAAAAACGGACAATCCGCAAAATTTTTCGGCCTGGAAGATACACCGTTTTATTTTTGAAAATGAAAGTCTTCTGGAAATCTGTCATCTGTTTGAAGATAATTTTGGTGTGAAAGTGCACATACCCGATTCAACACTTGCGAGACAGACAATTTCCGGATCCTTTACCGCCCTGAATGCCGAGGAGCTTCTGGAAATATTAACGGATGACTCCGGGCTATCGTACCAAAAATCCGATGATGGCAAAGTAATTACCCTGAGCTACTGATTAAAAACCTATTCCTAATCCCTATAAACCCATAAACCACCAATTTTATGAAAAGAACAATACGTTCATTTTTGTTTGCACTGGCTTTTTCGGGCGTGGCCTATCCGGGTTACACGCAGCTGTTTGCCCTGACGGGGCAGCGGACCAGGAATTTTGCTTCCCAGCCAGCGACAAAAAGTCTGAAAGTTGCACTTCAGGAATTCAAAATGCATTACAAGGTAGATATCCTGTATTTTGACAGTGTAGTGGAAGGATATGAGGTTCCGGTGAATACGCTTGGATTTGAATCTTCTGCTGAAAAAAGCCTTAATGATATGCTTAAGCCTCTTGGGCTTCATTACAAAAAATCGAAAACCGGCGGATACATTGTTACGAAAAACCGCAAGGCCGAGAAAAAGGAACAGGCTGCTCCGGTTTTGAACAGTGTCAGTCAGGAAAAGAAGGTGAATCTGCCGGAAATGAGCCTGTTTGCAGATACAGGTGCGCCCGTTTTGGTAGTTGCAGACGTTACACTGAATGGCAAAGTTACTGATGATAACGGTGCAGGCCTTCCGAGCGTGAGTGTCGTTGCCAAGGGGACGCAGCGGGGAACCATCACCAGCGAGGATGGTGGTTTTCAACTGGAAGTTCCTGACAAAGATGCTGTTCTCGTATTTTCCTTTGTTGGCTTTTTATCTCAGGAACTAACCGTTGGCAGCAGAACACAATTGAATGTGATATTGAAGCCTGACACCAAGTCGCTGGAAGAAATGGTGGTTACCGGTTACAGTTCTCAGAAGAAATCTTTGATGACGGGCTCGGTAGTGAGTGTAAATGTGACGGAAGAGATGCAGAGCATCCCGACGACTTCTGCGGGTAACCTGCTCGCAGGAAGGCTGGCCGGTGTCAACATCAGTACACCCAATGGTATTCCGGGAACCAATCCTGGAATCAGTATCAGAACGGGTTCTTCGCCCAATTCGCAGCCCGTCACCTATGTGATTGACGGCGTGATACGCAGCGCGGCAGACTTCAATAACCTGAGTCCAAACGAAATTGAAACGGTCACTGTTCTGAAAGATGCGGCGGCAGCGGCGGTTTACGGTTCACGGTCGGCTGGCGGTGTTATTCTGATCACAACGCGCAGAGGCAAAGTGGGAAAACCTTCCTTCAATTATTCTTTCAATACAGGTTTTGATACCCGGACCAAAAATGCCAGTCTTACCAGTGCAGTTCAGGCTGGGGAGCTGTATACACGAATCAACGGCACGGCTGATCCTGCGGGCTGGTCATGGACCCAGGCGGATCTGGATCATTACAAAAACATTGATAACGGATGGGGTTATGATCAATTGGACGCCGTCTGGAGAAATCCGTCCACTTCCCAGCACAACCTGAGTGTGACGGGTGGGAGTGAGAAGGTCCGATATTATGCTGGTGCATCCTATGTGAAACAGAATGGTTTTTTGAAACCACTCACCTACGACAAATACAACATCCGTCTTAACGCAACGATCGATGCCACGAAGGATCTTCAATTTTTTGTGGGTTTGGGGCTCAGCAATAACCTGCAGGGTGTTGTAACCTGGGAAGGAACACAATCGTTGTACCGGAAATTACTTGTGTGGCAGCCGGATCAGCCTGTTTTTACGGATGGCGGAAAACCAATTGATTACGGGTGGATTGCCAACGTAGGCGCCACAGTGAAAGGAGACGGTGGTTATGACCGGATCAATTTTCTGAAACCACAGATTGTAATAAACGCAACCTACAACATTCCGGTCATCACGGGATTAAGTGCGAAGGTGGCGTATAGTAAAAATTACGCTTACAACCGGGAGAAAATTTTTCAGAAAAGCTACATGATGAATGTCATGAAGCGCGACGCGGTGAACAAGCACATCATTTCAACAAGCGATGCCGACATTTTGAGCACCAAGCCATCCACCAATATTCCGAAGGATTACCTGAGAACAAACGTAGATTGGGCACAGGATTACCAAATCGATTTGCAGTTAAACTACGAGAATACCTTTAACAATGTGCACCACGTGCAGGGAATTCTGGTTTATGAAAAAGCAGAGTCGAGTGGAAGCGGCATTTATGCAGGGCGTGAAACATTTCCCGTGTATACCACCGATCAGTGGTGGGCGGCAAGTGCTACCCGCGCAGATGATTACGGTGGCGGAACTACCGACTTCGTCAACGGACGCGCGTCCTACATCGGTCAGTTCAATTACGATTATGATGGTAAATATCTTGCTACATTTTCCTTCCGTAAGGATGGCTCCATGAATTTCGCGCCCGACAAACGGTGGGGTGTTTTTCCTGCCGGAGCGTTGGGGTGGGTCGTGTCAAAAGAGTCGTTCTTTCCAAAGGCTTCCGGAATCGACAATCTGAAACTTCGGTTTTCGGCAGGCTTGACGGGAAATGATGTTGTGGGTGGCCTGAATGGCAATCCGGTTGTCAGTGGATGGCAGTGGCAGGAATCCTATCAGCAAGGCACATCTGCCTATTTTGGCACAGATCCCCGTACCGCTACCGGTGTGAAGTATGGATCGGTCGTGAATCCGAACCTGACCTGGGAAAAGGCGCTGACTTACAATGCTGGTGCCGATATTAATTTCCTCAAACACTGGACAGCGACAATAGAATATTGGAACCGCAAATCGTATGACATTCTGGGAATGCGAACCCTTTCCGTTCCGCCAACATTCAGCCTGACTCTGCCTCCTGAAAATTATGGTGTGATCAAAGCGCAGGGATTTGATTTCAGTCTTGGGTATGCAAGTTCGAAAAAGGCTTTCACCTATTATGGAAACCTGACCGCTTCATACGGATGGAATAAAATCGTCACACAGGATTATGCTCAGAATGCACAGGAAATAGACATCCCAACAGGAAGATCGCTGACAGTAATCCGAGGATTTCAGTTTGATCAGATCATCCGTACACAGGCTCAGCTTGATCAGTTCAACAGCGAGCATAAAGGATACACCTACAACGGTATTGCTCCGGCGCTGGGCATGATGGTGTACAAAGATCTGAGCGGTCCGAACGGGGTAGCTGACGGCATTGTCGATACCTATGACCGGGTGGTGCTCAAAAAGAATAACTTCCCGATCGTGTATGGTTTAAATCTGGGCGGAAACTGGAAAGGCATCAGTGTTGATATGATGTTTAACGGATATTTAAATCAACAGAAATCGTTTCAGGATCTAGCAGGTGGTGTGGAATGGAACCGGATGTATTCGGGATGGTATAATGACAGCTGGTCTCCGGAAAATCCCGACGCGACTTTTCCGAAACGAATATCGGCAACCCAATCCAGTACTTACGGTGCGGTATCGTCATTCTGGTATCGTAACGCGGGTTTTGCCAGGTTGAAGTACCTCACTGTGGGCTATACGATTCCACCGAGATTTTATAACAAGGTGCTGGAAAGTGTGAAGTTCTATTTCACCGGCACCAACTTGTTTAATCTTACCTCTTTCTCTTACTACGATCCTGAAATTGCCGACGGTTTTTCTTATCCGGTAATGCGCAGCTTCAACTTCGGTGTAAACGTCACATTTTAATTTATTTAAAAAGATACGATGATGCGCATACATATAAAAAACTTCCTGTTCTCCCTTTGCTGCGTCGTGGGAATGCTGCTGCCTCAGGGTTGTGAAACTGATCTCGACTACGTAAATACGGCCGCCATCAGTCCGGGAGATGTCTGGAACGATGAAAAACTGATCACCGGTTTTCTGACGGATATTCACGGAAGTATGATTCCTGGCTGGCCGGTGAATGGGAATGATACGGACGAAGGTATGAACAGTCCCGGATCAATGGGTAATTATCAGAGGGGCATTATCAGTGTCGCCTCCATTGGACAAAACCTCACTTACACCAATATTGACAAGATCAATTTCTTTCTCAGTAAAATTCCTGCGGTGAATTCCACGGTTTTGAGCGATGACAAAAAGCAGCAAATGACCGGCCAGGCATTGTTCTGGAGAGCCTGGGATTACTTTGGAAAGGTGGCCACGTTTGGCGGCGTTCCGTTGATTCTGAAACCCCAGGACCCTACCAACAGAGAATCGTTGTTTGTTCCCAGAAATAAAACGTCGGAATGTATTACTCAAATCATTGCAGATCTGGATATGGCCATAGCATCGCTGCCTGATAAATGGGATGATGCTAATTACGGACGCATCGACAAAGGCGCTGCCATGAGCTTTAAAGGAAAAGTATTGCTTTGGTACGCCAGCCCGCTGTTTAATGTTACGAACGACCAGTCGAGATGGCAAAAAGCTTATGAAGCGAACAAGGCTGCAGTCGACTACCTGAAAGCGCAGGGAAAAGGTCTTCTCGCATCATACGGGCAGATCTGGAAGCAGGAACGCAACAAAGAAGTGATCATGGTCAATCAATTTACCTACCCGGACCACCCGTTCAACCAGGCGGGTATTCGGCCTCAGCCATTGACTCAGGGAGCTGCTGATGCCAACCAGCCCCTGCTTACCTTACTGAATGCTTTTCCTAAAAAGGACGGTTCTCCGATGCAGTTCGATGTAGCCAAACTTGCCGGTGATCCGGTGTACAACGAACAGTATATGACCGATTTTGTAACCAACCGTGACGACCGTTTCTATGCTACTGTTTTTACAGGAGGAACCGCATATCCTACTCCGGACCTGCCGGCAGGTACAAAGTACTGGAGTGCGTGGAGAAAAGTGGCGGATGCCGCGTCACCGGGTGGCTTTAAATACATTTCCCTTGTTACAGATCAACTGGGTGTTAATATCGGTGCAGGTATTTCAGGCTTTTTTGGGATCAAAGGATTGGATAATACGTTGACCAAAACCCTGATCGCCAATGCTGCCACAGATTGGGTTGAACTCCGCTTTGCAGAGGTGCTGATGAACTATGGTGAGGCAGCCAATGAGGTTGGTAAATCAGAAGAGGCATTGCAGGTACTCAAAGATATCCGCGCCCGTGCCGGCATTACAGCCGGAGCTTCTTCGAAATACGGCATCACAGCAGCAACGCAGTCCGAAATTCGCGAAGCGTATATATCCGAGCGCTTTGTTGAGTTTGCTTTTGAGAATAAACGGTGGGGAGATTTGAGGCGTCTGAAGCGATTCGATATCATCAATAAGCAGGTTTTTCGCCATGGGATCTACTTTGTATTGAAGGATGGCGAACAAGTTGCCTGGACCGAGGATATTTCAAATCCATTGGTTCGTAAAAAATTCACGGCCGTCTATATCGACAATCTGGACGCGGATGCACAGTTCAAGTTCAATCTGGATTTAAACCATTGGTTTTATCCGATCAGTCAGGCAAATCTGGATGCCAGCGCGCCGTTAAAACAAAACGCGGAATGGGGTGGTACATTTAATCCGCTGGAGTAGTATAGGTTGAGTGCCGATAGCGATGGTAATAACTTCGGAAGAATTGTTGCCATCGCTTTTTTTATGAAGTTTTTTGGCGAAAAATTAAGTCAGCGAACACCAGCAGAACAGCATGTAACAGTTGGGATATGGTTATTTTATTCGCTTCATTTCGTCAACAGATAAATCAATTTGTCAGTAATCTTATTTCCTATCATGCAATTCCGGCTTTTCAAAATCTTTGTTTTAAGTATTGTTGCGCTATTTTTCACACCTGACTGTTATGCACAGCACGACTTCGCGACCAACTATTTTAAAATCCATATCAACGGCAAAGGTTGGATTACAAGTATGAAAAACGTGACGACGACTTCCCGGCGCGAATTTAGTCCGGCTGAAAAACCGTCTCCTTTGTTATCCCTTTATGACAGTAAAAAACAAAAATATCATCAACCCATAAAAGCTACTTTTAATACTTCAAAAAAGATCTTCACATTGCAATATTCCAACGGCTCTGTTGCTCGTGTATCATTGGTTTCGCACAAAAAGTATTTCAAACTGACTTTGCTATCCCTGAGCCCGCGTAATGGCGTTGATAACATTCAGTGGGGAGCCTATCATACCAATATCACCAACCTTTTTGGTGAAATCATCGGTGTGGCCCGCGATACCAGCGATGCGGTCAACTATGCCATTGGTATGCTGGCGCTCAATGACAACACCCTCGGCGGCACATCCGAAACCATTGCCGATGCGGCACCTTTTCAGTACATCATTCACAGTCCTGACAAACACCGCTTTCCATTGCCGCCGCACCTGCACGAAGGCCAGGTGTTCCCGATTGGCGGCGATGGCATCAATGATGTGGCTTTTTATGCACATAAAGAACCTTATTACAGAATCTTATACGGAAATGCGGCCCAGATTGATGCAAAAGGCAGAATTTCGATTGCTTACAATTCGAGAGACAGAGCTCCGAAACGCGAGGTGTATTTTTCGCTAATACCCAATATGGCGGTAAATACACCCAACCATCAGGAAGTTCAGCCTTTGCCTGGAATTGACTACCAAGGCTCATCCGTTGCGCTTTGGGGAAGTCCCGACAGCACGGCATTGCTGGATGTGATGCAGGAAATTGTTTTGGCGGAAGGCCTGCCATATCCTAAAATCAATGGAAAATGGGTAAAAGATCCGGCCGCCTTTGTTCCGGATGCGATGACAGCCGGAGGAGTTTACGACAGCATTGTTCCATACACCCGGCATTTAGGTTTTAAGGCGATCAGTTTGTATGACCAGGGTTTCATAAAACCTGACCGTGCCAACGAAGGGTATCTGGATGGCAGAAACTTTGAAAAGAAACCCATAAAAATGGCATCAGGGGATAAATCGCACAAAGAATTTGCAGAAATGGCGCAACAGTCCGGAATTTTAGTTGGGCGGACGCCGATTACCACTGCACTGGCTCAGGGGACAAAAGATGCGAGCCCTGTTCCGAGCGACAGTTTGTGTTACCAGCAAAAACGATTGCTCACAAAAAATATCCAGCCCGGTGACACGATCATTCTTGTCGACGATCCGAAATATCTGAACGAAATATCCAGCTGGGAAGGTCACAGCAAAAACCTGAATATGATCAAAATCGGGAAGGAGCTGATTTACTACATGGGCGTTTCTGACAAAGCCCCATATCGCCTGCTGAATGTGAAGCGCGGTTACTGGAAAACTGCCGAAACAAATCACGCTGCCGGCGACACCATTTACAAACTTCAGGTCACGATCAACTATGGATACGACGGGCTGATTCCCAACATACAGTTGCAGGACAAAATAGCAGCGTACTATGCGGACGTATGCAAGATCAATGGTTTGGCGTATTACGATTTCGACGGCCAGGAATTTTTGTTTAACAATGGTCACGGCTATTATTCCGTGAAGCGCTTCTTTCATAAAATGTTTGACAGGGCCAGAGAGCTTGGCGTGCCCTACATCCGTTTCACCGGATCTACCTTGTCGGAAGGGTCCTGGCATTATCAGAGTATCTGGAATGTCGGTGGCGGGAAAAACCTTTACGATGTTGAAACCAGAGAATGGGGCAGTGCTACCAGTCAGGGGAAAGACCTGAGAGATGTGACTTACGCCAATTTTTTTCCGGCCGGAATGGGCGGGAACTTTCCGATCAAAGCAGGATCTACGGTAGCACAATATGAGCACGTGCAGGCGGTTTCAATTGGCATAGGTTCCACGTACAGTCTGCAACTAAACCAGAAAGACGTTGAAAGCTGCCCGCAAAAGGATGCTATTTTTAAGGCAATCAGAACATGGGAAAGTGCCCGCGCCGCCAATGCTTTTCCACGCTGGCTCAAAAAGGAACTTGCCAACCCTGCGAATCAATTTCATCTGGAAGCACTGGATAAGGACACCTGGAAGCTTTATAAAACCGATCTTGACGGAAGAAACAGGAAACTTTTTTATACAGCTAAAAGAGATGTCAATTATCCTAAAAAGGGCTAAATGCATTTGAAACGTAACCGACCAAATATTCAGAATACTAATTTTCCCGAACTCTTCAACATGCGATTCTCCTTTATTTTTACAATTGTTGCCTGCTTCATTACTTCAACTTCCCTTGCTCAGGAAATACAGTACGGCACCGGTAAGTGGGAGCGGGAAGGGCTCGGAAACCATCGGGCTGTAATTGAGGTCGATTCCAACGCGGATGCCGTTTTTGTGCGGGTGCCGTGGCGGAGACGGGATGTTTCCCCGGAGCAAAAAAATCTTATTTTGATTGATGCGGCCACCGGGAAAATCGTTGATAATCTGTTCAGGAAGGTTGTTGGAATGGAGTTTGGAGAGGTTGTTTTTCAGCCTGTTACCGGCAAAGGCATATACTATTTATACTATCTTCCTTCCAAAAATACGGGCAACTGGTGGCTTCCGCAGGCATTTTACAGTCCTTCAAAAGAAATATTGGAACCTACGTGGCTGGCGAAAAACGTAACCGGTAACGTAAAGCTGCCCGAGGCAAAAGTCCTTCGTTTTGAATCCGTAAGCGATGAGCACAGTTTCTATCCAATGGAAATCCCTGCGACGGCAGTAGAAACAGAGGCGCTTTTAGGCAAATATGGCGGGAAAGAATTTATTGTTTTTACCGAAGATCGTAAATTCCCGATCCGAATGACTGAGGCTGTTCCGTCTAAATGGATCCGAAATGGCACAGTTGACCAATTCTCGGGAGTGGCGCTGCGAAACGAATTTTATGTATTTCAACTGGGAATACTCGCCTTGAAAAGGGAGCTCAGGGATGTACAGCTCAAATTTTCAGGCCTTAAAAATGCTGCCGGAAGTGAAATTCCCGCAACGGCGGTACGGTGCTTCAATCAGGGCGGCAGGGATTGGCTGGGAAAATCTTTTGCCAAAAAAATAAGCATACCGAAAAACCAGATTCAGGCACTTTGGATTGGGCTTGATATTGCAGAAAACACGCCTGCCGGGATTTATACCGGAACAATTGAGGTAAGTGACGGAAATATTTTGCCTCAAAAAGTAGCGGTTGAAATTAGAGTCAAGGATGAGGTGATTGCAAACCGAGGCTACGATGACCTCGCCCGCCTGGCCAGACTCAACTGGCTGGATTCGGACATCGGTCTTGATGACGAATTGGCCAAACCTTATACACCTGTGACTGTTACAGGACAAACGATCCATATTCTTGGCCGTTCACTAACTTTTGACAAAACGGGCTTTCCTAAGCAAATTGTCAGCACATATTCTGGTGACAATGCGTCGGTAAATGGCCCTGCTCAGCAGATTCTGGCCGAACCAATTCGCTTCTCCGCCATTGTGAATGGAAAAGATTTGATCTGGAAAAATGAAAAACCTGTAATTACACAGAAGTCGGGCGGGGCAGTTGCCTGGACCACCCGCAATTCCAATGCAGCCGCTGACATGGAAGTTGCCGCTAAAATGGAATATGACGGTTATGTTAATTATCAAATCACGCTCAAAATAAAAAAAGAAACGCGTTTTGATGATATTCAGTTGATGATTCCTTATGCCAAATCTGCTGCAACATACATGATGGGTATGGGCAAAAAAGGAGGTAAGCGCCCTGAAAAGTGGCATTGGAAATGGGAGGCGGATAAGGCTAATAATATGGTGTGGTTGGGAAGTGTGAACGCAGGCATGCAGTGCAAGCTCAAACACGAAACCCCCGACTGGAAAATGTACGGTTTCGACCAGACTGGCCCATACAGAGACTGGAGCAATGGCAAACTGGGTGGTTGTTCCATTGACGAAAATCAGAAAAATGTGCTGTTCCGCGCCTTTACCGGAATGAAAATTGTCCGGGCGGGGGATGTGCTGCACTTTAATTTCGGACTTTTGATTACGCCCCTGAAACCGTTGGATACTGACCATTGGAATGAACGGTATTTTCAGGCCGATCCGCCGGTGAACAACTGGCTGGCCAGGGCAGTGAAAGGTGGTGCAAACATTATGAATATTCACCAGGGAAATGTGCTCAATCCGTATATCAATTACCCGTTCGCGGCAACCGGGAATCTTAAAAAGTATATTGAAACGGCCAGGAGCAAGGGTATCCGGTCAAAACTTTATTATACTGTAAGAGAGCTGAGTGTAACCAATACTGCTGAACTCTGGCCGCTCATGAGCCTTGGGGATGAAGTTTTTACGCGTGGGGCCGGGACCCAGCTTGCCGACCAGTTTGCCGAGAAACCAGACACTTTAAAACAACCAACGGGTGCTACCTGGCTCAAAGAACATTTACTCAATGGCTATGATCCGGCCTGGCATAATCCGCTTGAAAATGGCGAGATGGACATTTCAATTCGCACTACGGGACTTTCGCGATGGCACAATTACTATCTGGAAGGCTTGGGGTGGTTGGTTAAAAATACGGGTATGAAAGGAATTTACCTGGATGGCGTAGGTTACGATCGGGAAATTATGAAACGGGTAAGAAAGGTGATGGACAATGCCGCCGACAGCTGCCTGATCGACTTTCACTCCGGAAATAATTTTGATCCCGCTTACGGGTTGAACAGTCCTGTTAATCAGTACATGGAATTGTTTCCTTCTGTCAATAGTCTGTGGATTGGGGAAGGCTATGACTATGAAAAAGAAACAGAAGACTACTGGCTTGTGGAGATCTCGGGAATTCCGCTTGGTCTTTACAGTGAGATGCTACACAATTGTGGCAATTTTTACAAAGGAATGCTCTACGGCATGACCTCGCGGCTTGGCTGGACGAGCTGTAATCCCACTCCCGTTTGGAAATTCTGGGACGAAGTCAATATTAAAAATAGTAAAATGTTGGGTTATTGGAATAAGGATAATCCGGTAAAAAGTTCAAATCCGTTGATTAAAACTACAACTTACCAGCAGAAAAATCAAGTGATTGTCGTCGTCGCAAACTGGTCCGGCCAGGAAACACCAGCTGAACTGCTTCTTGACTGGTCAAAACTGGGTATGAAAAAGGAAACTATAAAGATTAACGCTCCGAACATTCCGGATTATCAGGTTGGATCTGATATCAGAGTATTGGAAAATGTCAAAATTGGCGCAGGTGCCGGGTTGATCATTTCTATGACGGAGGAGTGATGATGAATTTGCAGCGAACTGTTCTATCGTATCTATCGTATCAATTTAGAGTACCGGCATAAACCGTCCCGGTTAAAAATCACTTGGTGCGGGATTCTGATACGCTCAATGGAGCAACTTTTGGAGGGCTCTTTTTTTAAAGGCCTCCGATGTTACTAAAATTAATTGGCTAACAGAATGACCGGATCTGCTTAAAAACATGCTCAAATCTGGCGTATAGAACTGTTCGATAGATGTGATATGCTAACCCGGTCTATCGGTTAATTTCGCCGGTCTGATTGACAAGCCAGATAGGGGCTGTATGATTATCAGCTCAATTCGAAAATAATTACTCCACTTGTATAACAGCCCAGCCGCTTCACGATACTAATTTTGAAACGTAATTTCAATGGTTAGATCTCCCGAAATCGGTTTTTTGTATGGTTGATATTTTATGAACAAAGAATCACCTGTAAGGCCGGAGATGTACATCAACGGCGGGTTTGTAACGGGAAGCAAAAAGAGAGAACCGTTTTTTGAGAACGCTGTGTCCGGCGAAATCCTGACTAATGCTGTATCGGATAAAGTTTCTACAAATGATACTCCGATAGTAGAAGCTGATTTCTCATTAGGAATTACAACCACAGTATCGCGATTGACATTTGTGACTTTCACATACTGCTTCATGACAGGTTCACCTGGGCGGTAATTCTCGCACGAAAAAAGGACAAGAGCCGAAGATGCGGCAATAAGAAAGAATTTCAATGCCATATTGTGATTCCTGGCCGGACCGGAACCTCTTAAACCAGGCAGATTAAGTTTGGGGAAAGTACGAATATTTTAATGTTTACTTTTGTAACCGCTAATATCACAAAAATAAGTAAAATTTGTGCTATGCATGAATTTGTACGACCATTAATATTTGTAAGGTGTTCTTGTTTTTTGTTAGTATTTGCCGGCAATGAGAAAAAGTCGCGTAAATTGGCCGCATATGTCGTTGTTGCAATTCGGCGAGTTAACAAAGTTGGTTAACTAAACAGCCCTGACAAAGCCAGTTTAATTGGCCTCAGCCTGAATTGGGGTTGAACTTCCAACGAAATTTTACTAAAATGGGATGGATGGTACTAAATTAAGCAATTAATATTGCGGTGCGTGAGATGCAAACGTTTGTGAAAAAAATACAAGGCTAAACGAAGTTTTTCCAACAGGCTTGATCCAAACGGGCTGTGCCCGTTGTAATTAAATGACGACAAAGATTTACTTAACCATAGATAGGTGATCCTGAAATCATGATTAAAATTTTCAAAAAACCACTGGTCTTTCTTATCATATCAGCGATTTCATTAGGCTGCTCGTCTTCTGACTATGAATTTGATGGCCAGCGTACGGAAAAGGCAATTATGGACAGGCTTGATAAGGTTATCGTAGAAAGCTTACCCAAAGACAAAAGTATATCAGGGGTTATTCTCAACGGTGATAGGATTGTCTGGTCAAAAGCATTTGGCGTTTCCAACATGAAGACGCAGTCGCTGGCAGATACGGCCACCATTTACCGTACCGGGTCCATTTCTAAGCCATTCACTGCTTTTTTGATGATGCTTTTGGCGCAGGATAGCATCATTAAGCTCAACGATCCTGTTGAGCTATATTTACCCGATATTAAGAAGCTTGGTGGATATTCAGGTGCTACGAAAATCACCTTCCTGCAATTGGCTACACATACTTCCGGGCTGACCAGAGAGCCGGATTTGCCGAATGCTGCTTCCGGGCCTATACAGCAGTGGGAAAGTAAAATTTTACAGGCCATTCCGACCACCTCTTTTGAGTCGAAACCTGGCGAGAAGTTTGGCTACTCAAATATAGGATACGGAATTTTAGGATTGGCTCTTTCGAAGGCTGCCGGCAAGCCTTTCATTGAATTAATTCAGGAACGGATTTTTAAACCCTTGCACATGAAGTCAAGCTACTTTATTGTACCTCAGGAAAGAATTTCGGATTTGTCAGCAGGAATCCAGGAGCTTTCCGGTGGAGGAACAGACACGAAAACGCCACAACTGGAGCATCGTGGACGCGGATACAAAGTTCCTAATGGCGGCATATATTCCACGCCTAATGATTTAGCCAAATTTATGATGTGTCTTCAGGGTGGTCCCCCTCACATTTTGGCGGATTCAAATTTGGCAATGATGCAGAAAGGGTTTGCTGGCATTGGAGAAAAGAATTATTATGGGATCGGATTTTTCGTTAATCAGGTAGATAGCCTAACTATCATTAATCATGGTGGTGCGGTTTCCGGGTACACGGCCAATTTTGCTTTTGCAAAAGAGAACAAGTATGGTGTCATATTTATGAGAAATTATTCCGAAGGGGAGCCTGATATCTATCAACTGCCATTTGCGCTTTTGAAAGCTCTGGAACAGGTTGAGGAGTAATTAAAGGCAACTGTAGGGTCTTGTAATTGGGTTTTGTGAAAGGAGATACGGCTGAGCTTCAAATCGTTTTTTTTCAGGTAAATGACTCACAACTTTGTCTGTAACGTTAAGTGTTTTATTACGATGACGGACGGGGACTTTTATCAATATCCTGAAAAAAAACGCCTCTTTTTCTCCATAGGTAAAACTGAAAATAGTTTTAAGACCAACATTAGCAACAGACAATCTGATAAAGACTGATGTTCATCAAAAAATAAAATCATTTTTCGATTTCAAACGACTCGGGGTTTCCTGTGAAATATTGAGGTAAGAGGCCACCATTTTATTGGGCAGACGCCGTATGATGATTGGATTTTTGTCAAGCAATTGGCGGTATTTTTCAGTTGCATCCTGTGTCAAGAAAGACATCAGTCGCCTTGTATTGTTTACATATGCGTTTTCGAGGTAACGACAATAAAATTTTCCCCACTGTGGAATGATTTCAAGCAAATGATAAAAATCATTTTGTGCGATACAAAGCAATTCTGAATGTTCCGCTGCCTGTATAAATTCTTCGGAAGGCTCGCCGGTAATGAAACTCACCAAAGCAGTAGCGAACTGATTTTCAAATGCAAAATATCTTGTAGCGTCTTGCCCGTCTTCATTGATGAAGAAGATCCGCAAACAACCTTTGCCAACGAAGAATGTCCGTTGGCTGGTTTGTCCCTGCGTGACCATAAGCTCATTTTTCTCTAATTTCAAAGGCTTGAAAAAAGAAAGACATCTAGTTCTTCTTCACTGACCGTAATTTGCTCACTGATGTAATGCGTAAGTTGTTTGTGCATGCAAATGACGAGGTTGCTGATTTTTTCGTGCCCTAAACGAGTGCCGGGCCAGGCTGAGCATCTGCCACAAATGCAAGACTGATAACCAATTTTTTTTAATGAATCTATTGGGAAACTGTCGAGAAAATTCTGAAAAAAAGTCTATCCAATTATGGACTGCATGGAGCCGTAGATGGCTGTCTGAGAAACCAGTAATCGGATAAACCAAAAAGTTCATTGTCTACTCCCTAATCAACTTAGCGACACGCCCATTCTGCGTTCGGATGAGATAAATACCTTCGGGAAGGCTTGTGACATCCATCGAAAACGACTGGCTCCTGATGGTCTGTTGTTTTACAACTTTTCCATCAGCCGCAATAACTGTTACTTTCGTTCCAACCTGATCTTTATCAACTATGATGGTGACTACATCCGTTACAGGATTAGGATAAAAACTGAAAAGGGATTTTGCCATTACGTTGATAATTCGGCTGTGACTGCTGGAACCATCAAAATCTGTTTGTTTGATCCGGTAATAGGTATTCGACACGAGCGGAATGATATCTGTAAACTGGTAAGTGTTCATACCGTTGCTTTTGGCATCCACGGTCCCGACGGACTCGAAATTCGTCGCATTCTGGCTCCGTTGGATTTCGTAACTTTTTACCTGCGTCTCATTTACTTTCCAGTTTAAAACAGGCTGATTGTCCTTGTTTAGTGTACCGGTAAACGAAATCCAGCTTACAGGCAATGGAGTAGTATTGGTTTTTACAAAGAAACCACTGAATCCGGTCGTTGAAAATGTGATTTCCCAACGTCCCAAGCTGCTGTTCCAGACAACTGATGATGGCGTAATGTTGGAAGTACCTGCTGTATAGCTCGCAGGCAGGCCGGTACCATTATTACTTGTACCGGTTAGTTTTTCCAGTATTACATTGGAAGCTCTGGATACCATGGATTCAGGTTGATCTGCGTCGGGTAGGAGACTGGCCGGGCCTGCTGCGTTGAAATCTTTAAATTCCTGGTTGGTAAAATATAGTTTGACTATACCAGAGCCCTCCGGATTCGATGGCGTGATTTCATAATGTCGCTTAACATAAGCCGTGGATTGATTCGCTTCTATCCAAACCTTGGCCACTGTACTGCCTGAAACGGAGGCGGCATCATTGGTTCCATTCAGTGTAGCAACCAGTTCATTACAATGATTGTAATACTCAATAGTCCCGTCTGATTTTTGCATATTTATAACTACACTCGAATTACTTGCAATGCTGGATACCGGCGTATGGCTGTTCTCAAAAGAACCCATATCAATACGATCAAAGGCAATCCGTGCATTTCCTGCCAGATCCGTGAGGAGAAGATATAACCCCGTTGTATCGGTGGAACCTGCATTAATCAGTGGCGAGCAGTTTTGCGGACTAAAATCTCCTGAGACAGATGGGGCGTTACTAAAATCCAATGGGGCATTAAATTGTGGATTGGTATCCGGGATATTCCCATTTTCGCTGGACGTCAGTCCCTGAATCAGACTGTTCCTGCACGTGTAGTTCGTTCCACCAGGCGATCCACTGTTGCCCCATACTATGCTGTTTACAAATTGAATAGATGCATTACCATAAATTGAAAAGGATCCTGCCCCCGATACCGATTTGTTTCCGCTGATTACTGTGTTAATTGCAACCAGTTTGCTCTGCTGTGCAATCACTACCCCAGCTCCATCACTTTCAGCAGTATTACCTGTTATCTGGCAATTAACCAGACGAATATTATACACGCTAACTATACCGCCGCCATAGCTCTCTGATCCCTTGCCCACGTTTCCCGAGATTTTACAATTGAAAAACTGAGGGGAAGAAGTGTTACCTGTCGAGAATATCCCAGCTCCGGAGCGTGCAACATTGTTACTGATCGTTGAATTCTTAACGATCGGAGACGAATTATTAATAAGAATTCCTCCTCCCGATCCTAAGTCTGTCGTTACAGCAGTATTTCCGGTTACGATTACATTAGAAATAGCGGGTGAAGAAAAGTAAAGGGCGATCCCCGCACCATTGAGACCAGATATGGTGCGATTGTTGACCACGACAGACTGGCCTGACGCGTTTGCATGACCACCCGTAATGGTAAAGCCATCAATAACTGCACTACCAACGTCTCCTGCGGAAATCACTACATGGTAGCTATCGTTGTCATTAAGTGAATTGCTTCCGTCCAGGTCGCCACTTAAAACTGATTTATTAGCCACAATTGCAAGATTTCTCTGTGACACCGTAATTTCGGTTCCTGCAAATCCACCGTATAGCTTCACATTACTGGTTAGGACGAACGCGTTAATTCTGTTTCCGGGATTGATGGTCCAGAGATCATTAGCCCGGCGTACCGGCTTATATAACCCTCCTGCAACCCACACCTCACTCGCACATAAATCATTTAACATCGCCTGGAGATCATCGCTGGCGTTCTCCCAACTGCTACCATCCTTTGTACCTGTGAGCATACCCGCTTTTACATACCGGATGCCCGACGCGGTTGATCCATCCAGTTGAAGTTCGAAAGCACCAATGTCCGTGGTTATACCATAAATCCTAGGGTTGCCTACGATATCCGCGGTTACGGAAGTTAGTAAAGCGTTATCGCCTTTATTTACAAGCGGGCTGCATGAAAGCAAACGATAATCGCCATTGGTAAAAGGAGCATTTCCAAACAAGGGCGCATTCGCAAATCTGGGCGAAGTGTCAGCGATGTTATGGTTGGCCGTAGAAGAAGAGCCCTGAATCATGCTATATGAAATTGAAAACCCGTCGTCGGTTAGTCCGTTGCTATTTCCATAAACTACACTGTTTGCAATGGTTGCCGTCGCATTGTTGTTGGAAATCGCCCCTCCCTGGTTCCCGCTGATGGTCACGTTCGTAAAGGTCGACGAACCTAATCTGTTGTAGACTCCTCCTCCGGATCCATCAGCCTTATTTCCGGCGATTACGGCGTTGGTAATGTTCAGTGCTCCTTCATCTGAAAAGATTCCTCCTCCATCGTAGGAGGTCCTGCTGCCCATTATAAAAACAGCGTTAATTGAGACGGAAGCAGCTATATTGTATAGTCCTCCTCCGTAAAACTGATACACGGTATTTCCTTTAACTGATATCTGACCGCCAATCGGGCCATTGGCATTTCCACCACTGATTGCTAGTCCATCCATTAGCGCATTTCCCAACTCGCCAGATGCAACCACAACATGATAAGCATCTGCGTCATCTACGGTACTGTTACTATTGAGATCTCCGTTCAGAACCGTTAGGTTGGCGCTAATGGTCAGATTTCGTTCAGACAATGCCGATTCTGTACCTACGAATCCGCCATATATTTTAACATTTTTCCTAATAACAAAAGCGTTGTTTCTGTCACCCGGAGTGACTGTCTCGGGCACATCAGCTCGCCGGACGGGTTTGTAAACACCGCCAGCCATCCACACCTGCTGAACACAGGGAGCCTGAATCATCGCCTGCAGGTCTCCGCTGGCATTCGCCCAGCTGGTACCGTCTCCGGTTCCCGATGCCAGTGGCTTTACATACCTTACTGTCACAGAACCTTCACCCTGATTCTCGTATGCCCCAATGTCGGTTGTTGTGTTGAAAAACCTGTTGTTTCCATTCAGATCAGTGAGAATTCCACCCAAAAACGTATTGCTGCCTTTATCCACCAGCGGGCTGCAAGCTGCTATGCGAAAATCTCCGGCTGAATTGGGAGCGGTGCCGAATGAAATTCCCGCCACAAACTGAGGGTCGTTGTCGGGAATATTTCCATCCGTTGCAGACATTGACCCCTGAACAAGGCTATGCGTAAATACAGGTGATCCTTGAAATACTCCGCCACTGTTACCCCAGATGATTGTATTTTGAATAACAGGTGATGAAGACGCTGCATCACCGAAATTAAATATTGCCCCTCCAGCACCCGAATTGGTTGATTTATTGGCTGTGATCGTTGTATTTACAATCTTTGGTGAAGAGGCCGAATTACATAAACCACCACCCAAAACAGCCTGATTACCACTGACAACGGTGTTAATGATCGTGAGCGAAGAGGATAAATTGTAAATTCCTCCGCCATAAAGCACGCTTGTGTTCCCGCTTAGGACGCTATTGGTGATCACAAACGCGGTATTTGCAGTAGTATTATTATAAATCCCGCCACCATACTGTGCTGCTGAATTGCCCCTGACTATTACATTTTTTAGCAACGATAGGTTTGATTGATTGTAGAAACCTCCCCCGTTCAATTGATCAACATAATTTTCATTCACAAAAATTGCATTACCGGCGGCGTTGGCATTACCACCTGTTATTGTAAAGCCATCCAAAGTTGCCGTTCCGATGTCGCCGGTACCAATCACTACGTGACTAGCGTCACCGTCGGTAAGCGAATTAGAATTATCCAGGTCTCCGCTCAGCACAGATCGGTTTGCAGTCAAGCCCAGATTACGTTCCGCCAACGTCGTTTCTGTTCCGGCAAATCCTCCATATAATTTCACATCTTTTCTGATCACAAAAGCATTTTTTCTATCGCCGGGAGTCACCTTAAGCGGATCCTCGGCAGATCGGTTTGGTTTGTAAGTACCACCCGCGACCCACACCTCATGCGTGTAAGGTGCATTGAGCGCAGACTGAATATCACCATTTGCATCTGCCCAGCTTGTGCCGCCTCCTGTGCCGCCTTCCCTGACAAACAAAACCGGAAACTCCCCTCCATGGTTTTCGTAAGCGCCCATGTCGACCACGTCATTGAAGATACGTGAAGCACCCTCAGCATCTGTCGTGATCCCCGAGATCACACTGTTATCCCCCTTGTCGATCACCGGACTTTCTTTCCACAGCCGAAAATTGCCTGCCGCAGATGGAGCCAATGCAAAATCCAAAGCATTCCTAAAAAACGGATTGCTGGTGCCTGCGATATTCCCCTGCGTGGTGCTTGTCTCTCCCTGGATAAGGCTGTTGGAATAAGTTGGTTCGGTTCCGGTAAGGCCCACCTGATTTCCCCAAATAATACTGTTGCGAACGGTGTAGGCAAAATCGCTGAATATCGTGCCGCCCGGAGATTTATTTCCGCTAACGGTGGTGTTGATCAAAATGGGAGCGCAGCTGATTTCGTTGGACATCGCACCTCCTCCTCTTGTTCCGCTCGCGCGGTTTCCCGTGATCACGGAGTTGATGATTGTAGGGGAAGAAGAAAATACGTTGGATATGCCTCCTCCCACGTCACCGGCAGAATTACCGCTGATGATAGTTGCGATGATTCGCGGAGAAGCTGAATTGGTATTAAATATACCGCCTCCGTTACCATTCGGGCTGGTAACAAAATTACCGCTGATCACACAGTTGTTGATCTCAGGAGAAGATTCTGAATTATAGATTCCCGCTCCGCCGATAACGGAAAAATTTTTTACGATGGAAGTGTTCGCAATTAAAGGTGAAGAGCGGCTGATGTACATACCACCTCCCTGATTACTTTGGATCACCTCCCCGTTTACCGTCATCGGGTCGGCATTGTGGCCTGCATTACCCTGGGTAATGATAAACCCATCCAACGTACCCGTGCCGGCATCACCCAGGCTGAGCACCACGTGATAGGCGTCGGCATTGGTTTGGTTACCGCTGTCGTCCAGATCGCCGCTCAATACAGACCGGTCTGCCAAGGTTAGTACTCTTTCGCCTAATGTTGTTTCGGTGCCATTAAAGCCTCCGTAGAGTTTCAGGCCTTGTTTTAGAACAAAGGCGTTATTGTTACTTGACGTGTTGATCACGGAAAGATTGTTAGCAGGCCTCCTGGGTTTATAGGTTCCCTTTGCTACCCAGATCTCCTGAACACAGGCTGCATTGATCATCAGCTGAATGTCATCGCTTGCATTTTGCCAGCTTGAACCATCACCCGTTCCCGAGGCGGCAGGTTTAACGTAACGTGTTTCCGCAGAACTGGTATTGCCCTGATATTCCAAAGCACCGATATCAACGGTAGTGCCGAAAATGCGCGGATTACCGGCAAAATCTGTTGTTATACCTGATAAACGGGCATTGTCACCTTTGTTGATGAGCGGACTACACGGTGAAAGCTGGTAGTTGCCGGTTGCGAATGGAGCCGAAACATAGGAAGGTGCACTCTGGAAGAGCGGGTCCGAATCCGCAACGTTTCCATTATCGGTAGAGCTCAACCCCTGGACCATACTGTTGGCATAATTCAGCGAGCCAGTGGTAACGATTCCCGAACTGTTTCCTGAAATGACACTGTTGCCGATAATTGCTGAGGCTGTCTCCACGTTATAGATTGCTCCTCCGTCTTCAGGAGCAGCGTTTCCGCTTATTGTCACGTTCGTCAGAATAGGATTTAGTCCCGACCAATTGTATATAGCACCTCCATAAATAGCCGCATGGTTTCCGATAATTAAGGTATTTACAAAGCTCGGCGCACCCTGATAATTAAAGATCCCCCCGCCATGTTGACTGTTGATATTATTGCTAATCGTGGTGTAAAGAAAAGAAGGGTTACAACTCTCAATTCCCACACCGCCGCCTCCTGTGCTTTGGTTGCCCGAAATCTCAGCAAACGAAATGGGCGGATTTCCTTTAATGATATTGATTCCCCCTCCATTGAGTGCCTTATTTCCATTGACCTTAATATGGCTTAATGCAGGTGACGACTCGAATATCGTAATGCCCCCGGCCCTGTTTGATAAGACTCCCTTGTTATTAACAAGAATGGTTCGGTTTGAAACATTATCCGTAGCGTTCCCCCCGCTAATCGTAAATCCGTCCAGCAAGGCCGTCCCAACATCGCCCGCAGCGATCACAACGTGGTGCGCGTCGTTGTCACTGATGGCGCCATTGTTGTCAAGATCTCCCGAAAGTAGTGAAAAGTAGGTGGCGGGATTCCGGTCTGTCATGAGGGGTGAGCCAGTTGCGGGAAAGCCGCCATAAACTTTTACGTTGACCTTCATCACAAACGCATTATCCCTGTTTCCTGGATCGGAGGCTGAGATGTTATTCGCCGGGTGAATAGGTTTGGAAGTCCCCGCAGCTACCCATACTTCTGTAACGCCCTGACCGTCGATCATAGCCTGCAAGTCTCCGCTGGCATTGGCCCAGCTGGTTCCGTCTCCGAGGCCAGCCGCGGCTGGTTTTACATAGCGGATCACGTTTTGTGCGTCCGCTGAGGCGATGGAGATGGCCGTAAATACCATCAGCGTTAACAAATATTTAATCTTTGGTATTTTAAAATTGAGGGTAAAAAAGGGCATTTTCATAAAAATGGAGAAGTTTTGCATTACTGTATATGATCGTCTTCAGGAATAATGGAATGAATTATCCAGCTCCCTTTCTGCGTCATTATTCCTTGACAAACCGCTGCGCCGTGCCATCCGCTAGCTTTAAAATATACACGCCGCTGCGTAGCGATTTGATGGGGACCTGCTGCGTGTTGGCGGTGATGATTATACTCTGAAGTGGTCTTCCTGTTACATCGTACAAGGTGGCTGTACTCTGAAACAACGTTGGTGGAACGGTGAGGGTAATTGATTCCTTTGCGGGGTTAGGGTAGACCATCACCAGGCTTGCTTCACCATGGGCTAGTGAAATGATTTTACTGTAAGCGAAAGAACCATCTCGGTCGTTCATTTTCAACCGGTAGTAAACATTGCCGTAATACGGAGTGGCGTCCTGGTAGCTGTACTGGTGATTGCCGCTGCCGTTAGCAGTTACTGTTCCGATTTTGGTGAAATTCTTTGCATCTGTACTGCTTTGCACCTCGAAGTTCATGGTATTGACTTCGCTCACAGTTTTCCAGCTTAGCAGGTTAGCACCTTTTTCTTTTGTTCCGGTAAAGCTCAACAAATTTAAGGGAAGAGGGCTGTCGATGGTTTTTACAAAAAATCCACTGAAACCCGTCACGTCAAAACTCACTTCCCAACGACTGGCCCAGGCATTCCAGACGATGCTTCCGTTCACAGCAGGATCCAGTGGATTGATGGTTACTGCATCACCAGCGTAGGAGCCCGGCAAGCCCGAGTCATCGTCGCATTCGCCAGACCGTTTCTCAATGCGCAGGTTCGTTTTGTAGTTTTCCATATCCGCCGCGTTGATCGGCAGTTTGGTGGAATTCGCTGCATTGAAATCCGCGAATTCCTGCTGCGTAAAGTAGAGTGTCACTTTGGCCGTCGCCGTTTCAGCGCCGTTGGTGGGGGTTATCTGGTAGTGGCGTTTTACAAAGTTTCCTGGCTGCGTAGTTTCTACCCATAATTTGGCTTTCACTTGTCCGGAAACGGCTGAAGCTCCGTTGGGGGTAAGGTAGGCGATCAGCTTACAATCTGAACCATTCGCCCTTAGGAAAATGTCTCTCTCGATCATTGCGGAAACCTCATCCCTATCCGCAGCCAGCTCAGATGGCTGGCCTGAAAATTCATAGGCACCCATGTCTACTGTCCCTTTATTGTAAAAACGTGCGTTCCCATCCAGGTCAGTAGCGGTATTGAATAAGTTAGGATCGCGATCCCGTCCGTAGGAATAATGACTGTTGCTTCCTTTGTTGATGACCGGGCTGCAGGCTTGCAGGCGGTAGTTGCCGTTAGCAGGATCTACAAAAAGCGGATCGATGTCCAGGTTTTCGCCGCTATTCGTACCTATTGCGTTATTCCAGTTGGCGCTGCCACCGCTGCCTTTTACAATACTGTTGGTATACGAAATATATGTTGAAAAGGCATCAGACCCGTAGTCGTTCGGATCCCAAATGATGCTGTTACTGACATTCGTAGTTCCGAGTGGTCCCGGAAAAATTGAAATACCCTGCAATCCGGCAACATTTCCGGTGACCGTGCAGTTCAACAGGGATGGGTTCCCGCTATCGGTATTCCAGGCAACTGCTCCTGTGTTTCCTATGATAAGTACATTCTGTACGAAAGGATCTCCTCCGTTATTATACCATCCTGCGCCAGAGAAAGAAGCGAAATTTTCCCGTATCACTACATTGTTTAAAATGGGATTACCGGGAAAGTTATACCATCCCGCACCGAATTCCGCCGAATTTTCACTTATTATCGTGTTCGTTACGGTTGGGTTTCCACCTTCGTTTAACACACCTCCACCAATATAGCCCGAACTGTTGTTTGTGATTTTCATTCCTTTCAATTGTGGGCTTCCGTAGACATTGTACCATCCCCCGCACCGGGCGTCGCCGATAAAATTGAAACCGTTTACCGAAATATAATCATTCCAACCTCCGTCTGCATTTCCGTCTCTCACCGTAAAACCATCTACTTTCAGGCTTTCATCGAGATCACCACCAACGGTGATCAGTACATGATAGGCGTTGTCGGAGTTATCTCCTGGCGTGCCCAGATCCCCGCTCATGATCGTGGGATGCAAGTCTGGGTCGCGGGTGCCATTGCCACCCGATGGGTATCCGCCCAGTAGCTCCAGGCCTTTGCGGGTGATGGAGAAAGCTTTATGGCGTTCACTTGGTCCGCTTCCCGCCTTATACTCCGGATAGTAAGTGCCTTCTGCGACCAGAATTTTATCGATAGAAACACAGGATTCATGGGCAACCCGGATGGCTTCTGCCAGGGAGGAAATGGCCGTAGCCCAGCTCTCGCCGTTTCCGGGAGTAGCCACAGATGCATCTACGTGTATTGTGCTGGTGGTCGGGCTTACTCCCCGATACTCATAAGCCCCCATATCTACGATTCCATTGTTATAAAAGCGGGCTTCCCCTTCCATGTCGGTCGTAATCGATGATAAATCGGGGTTTTGCCCATTGGCGTAGTAAGTATTGCTTCCCCTGTTAATAACCGGACTACAGGCTTGCAGGCGATGGTTGCCGTTGGCAGCATCTACAAAAAGCGGGTCGGTATCACCGGAAATGTTGCCATTGTCGGTACTGGTCATGCCCTGTACAAGACTGCAGCTGATATCACCAGCGTTGATCCCACTGCTGTTTCCGTAAACGATACTATTACGTAGAGTAAGTGTTGAACTATTGTTGGATATACCTCCGGTACCGTTAGAGGCTGTATTGCCTGTGAGGGTGCAGTTGGTAAGTGTGGCGGTTGAGTTGACGGTATTAAATATGCCTCCGCCGTTAACAGCGGTATTCTCACTGAAAGAGCAGTTGGTGTACTTGGGGGCTGAGTCAGTATTGTAAACGCCCCCGCCCAAAGAAGTAGCTCGGTTGCCGGTGACCTTACAGTTGATCAAAATGGGATATGAAGAAGCGTTGTACATTCCGGCCCCATGATAATTGACCGCATTGTTGGTGATGAGGCAGTTTTTTATGGTAGGCGAAGCGCTCAAATTACGGATCCCGCCACCAAAATCTCCGGAACCGCCCGTAATGGTAAAGCCATCCAGTAAAGCAGACGCCTCAATGCCACTGTTATTGTACACCACGTGGGTGCCATTACCCTGCAAAATGCTGGCATGCGCCGTATTGATCAGATCCCGCTGGGCAACACTTGTTTCATCCCCCTTAAAGCCGCCATAGATCTTCACGTTATTTTTCATTCTGAAATACTCACCACTGTTGGCTCGCTGGTAAGTGCCTTTTGCTACCCACACCTCATCACCGATGGTGGAAGCCGTGATCATGGCCTGCAGGTTATTACTGGCATTGTCCCAGTTGCTACCGTCGCCACTTCCGGTTGGGGTTGCTCTTACATATCGTATGGCGGCAGAGAGGTGGCCAGCGCAGGCTAGCAAAGAGAAGAACAGAAGCAGCCGTACCACAATTAGCGGAGACGCGTACACAGCGCGGATAGAATTTTTTGTCATGAGAAAAAAAGAGGAATGCGATACCTTTTGTATCGGTCAAGGCGATGGTATTATTCGCAATAATTAACATACAAAGGTACCAGAGATGCCTTTTTTGCATGTTGGTCATCTGACCAAAACCTTGGATTATTGTTGCAGACTTAGATTATTTGGTCAAAAAGCGTTAGAAAAAAGAGAGGTGGACACATTCCGCGGTGGTTACAGCCCGAACTTTTTCAAGGTTGCCAGATACCGCGGATCGTCCCGCATGATCTCAAAAACCGGGGAAACTTTGATGTCGCCAAGAATCCGTCCATGGCTGGTCGCTTTTAGCAAATAGTGGATACTTTTTTCTTTATTGCGCAGTCCCGAATATATGACGGCGCGTGCGGCATCGTTTTCAGGCGTTTCAGATAGCGCTTTCAGATAGCCAAGTACTTCATCGGTCCGGCCGTCTCGTGCTTTCAGAAAAACAATCTGGGTCCCCATCCTCACGCCAGGATTCAGGCGTTCGGTCTCATGGGCATGAAGCAGAGCTCTTTTGTAATCGTGTCTGGCTGTGTAGAAAGTCGTACAGGCCAGGTGGTAGGCAAAAGTTTCGTTAAAAAGATCTTTTCCGTCGTCGATACATTTTTGTGCAAGCTCTGTTTGGTTTGCGTACAGACAATTGAGCACGTTGCCTGCATGAATGACGGGATGCAAGGGATCAAGAGCAGTGGCTTTCATACTGTATCGCATGGCCTCGTTTACGTCGCCCGTTATACGGAGCAACAAGCTGAACCAGTAATTGATCATTGCATCGTTGGGCTGATGCCTCAGGGCTATCCTGTATGCAGCTTCGGCCTGATCCCATTTTTGCTGCTCCCGGTACAGGTTGGCCAGGGCCGCAAAAGCCATCCCGCAATTAGGATCCAGTCTGATGGCTGTTAAGGCATGTTGCTCACCCAGTTTGATACTGGAATCACGTGGGATGACACCATTTTCTGCCATCAGGTGGTAGGCCACGCTAAGCTGCGCAAACGCATCGCTAAACCTGGGGTCGGCCTGTACTGCCCGGTTCAGATGCACCACACTGGCCAGTAATGGTTCTTTTTTTCGGGTTAATATCAGTTGGCGTCCTTTCAGGTATTCATTGTACGCAATCAGACTGTGGGTTGTTTTTTTATTTTTCTGAAGTTCAAAATTATGGCTTAGCTTCTGGTTGAGTTCCAGGCTGACTTCTTTCGCTACCTGATTAAGCAAGTCAAAAACAGCAGGCATTTGACCGTCGTAGGAATTTGTCCATACGGTACTATGGTCGACGGCGCTGACCAGTTCCACCCTGATCCTTAGCTGTTGATCCACAACAAGCACAGAACCCTCGAGCAGGTAATTCACCCCAAGTTCCCTGGCAATGGTGTCGACGGGGGTATGGGTGTTTTTATAGCGGTCGGTGGAAGAGGTGGCAATAACCTTGAGCTTGTCTATCAGGGCAAGGGAGCCATGGATTTGGTCGCGCACACCAATGCACAAGTAATCGGTTTTTTCCGGTCCAAGGTTTTTGAAAGGCATCACGGCGATGGAGTTTTCAAATAGAGCAGCATCCAGTTCCGCTATTGGTACAACGTCGGCCCTCTTCATCCAGAAAACGGCACCGGATGCGACCAGGAGCAGCAGCAATAACAATGGGCTCAACAGGCTTTGGCGGGAAAATGTGAACGGCCGTTTACGTGGCTGGGTGACTTCGGACTGAGCTTTTTCTGACGGCGCATCGAACGACAATACCACTGCCTTCTCTTCTGACACAGTCGCTATATCTTCAACGCCCTGTCGCCGATAAGCAGTAGGTGTAACACCAAACTCCTGCGCGAAGTACCTGCTTAGGCTTTGCGGACTGTCGAAGCCGAGCAGGTAGGAAATCTCGGATGTTTTCATCTGAGAAGATCTCAGCAGCTCAGCCGCCTTAATCATTTTCCTTTTCCTAACGTAAAGAGAGATCGACAATTGGGTACACTCCTTCACTTGCCGGTAAAGTTGTGACCGGCTGACGCCCAACTCTATACAAATGTCATCTATACCAAAGTCAGGCTGGTCAAAATTATCGTCGATAACCTTATTGACCTTTTCTATTTTAAAGGAGGTATCCGTTGTTCGCATTCGTTTTGGCTCAGAAACAACATCTGTATTCATCAGATTTTGTTCTTCAAATTGTTAAACCGGGTGCAAGATACGCATGTCCAATTGTTTTCCGCAATAGTGAATTTCTGTTTTTCGGTGTACTTACACGATTAGTCAAATGTGTATTAAATTCAATTGTCCAGGTCCCAAAATTCAAGAGTTCTGGTAGCGCGCAGAAGTTGCAGCCTTTTTGGCTTTCAAAATTTTCGCTGGAAATTGCTCTCAATCACATTCGACCTGGCAAGCACAGCGATACATTTAAAACATACGAAAAACGCATGCGTCCATTTGTGGAAGATGTCCAGCGCCTGCCACCGGGCGTTCCCTGGCTCGCGCATCCAAAATCCAGGTTTGGCGTAGCCGTGGTAAATAAAGTGGCTGGTCTGCTGGCAAGCACTGTGGTGAAAAAAATCAGCGGATTATTCAGCAGTGAAGAAAAAGATGTTACAAAAGATAAAATCGAGTTACCAGATTTCAGTCATATTTGATTTCCTGATTTTCGTTTATTTCGTTTGAGAACTTAGAGGTGCATATCATTGAAAGAGCGGCGATTCAGGAATTGTCAATTCATTTCAATACTTGAAAGTATCTAGCATGAGGTTTTGTGTGCTGCTAATATTGAATCACTTAAACCGATGATAATGAAAAAACAACATGAAGATGAGAGACGGGGTATAAAAAATGTAAATGAAGTTTATAGCAACGACCCGGATGGTACTTACGCAAAAGCAGTATCCGAAGAAAATGGGTGCGCTCCCTAACGATCCGGCTGAAAATGCTAAGAAAACATCACCTGAGGAAGACGCGGGCGAAAAGGAAGATACCAGATTATCTGCTGAAAATTCCGACTAGTACTGTGGTGTGGGCAGGCGCATATCAGAGATTCTGATCAATGCAACACATTGCCATACTACCTGATAGCCTAAAATCTCTTTTTTCTATGATATTGAATTTGCAGCTAAAAAGGCCGGGAGACGTCACAGACCATTGATGAAATCGCTTTTGGTAGATTAATCCATTTATTAATAGGACAAATTTTCGAGTTTGATCTCCATATATTGATCGGTAAAAGCTGCTCGGGAAACGGGGAGCTTTTACAGTATTTTGCTCCAAAAATTCGCATTTGTTTTGTCAAGCCACCGTTTCTTTGACCGCGTCGCTTTTTGTACACTTATACAATTGAGATAAGTGACAATAGTTCCCGGTATTGGCTACAACAAGCATGGATTAGGTTACTTATGGGCATTAAAGACAGTCGACATTTGTATTGCCAATGAAGGCAGGTCTTCAACGGCCTCTTAGATCAAGAAATGTAAATTAAAAATTATGAAAGTTTTTGTTACCGGAGCCACAGGATTTGTCGGCTCAGCTGTCGCCGAGGAACTACTTCGGGCAGGTCATCAGGTGTTAGGGCTTGTGCGTTCAGAAAGCGGAGCTAAGACACTACGCTCACTCGGAGCAGAAGTGCATTTTGGTGATTTGAACGATGTGGAAAGTATTTGTAACGGGGCTGCCTTGGCAGACGGTGTTATTCACACAGCTTTTAATCACGACGATTTTACCGTATTCAAACAAAGCTGCGAGAACGATCGCCAAATTATCGAAGCGCTGGGGAGTGTTTATGCCCGCGATCAGCGGCCCATTATTGTGACCTCTGCGTTAGGACTACTCCCGCATGGCCGGGTTGTTTACGAAAGAGACAGCCCCGCGTCCGGACCAAACCCACGGATTGCATCTGAACAGGCAGCCGATGCGGTTGCTGCGATAGGTGTACGAATAGGGGTAGTACGCCTTTCACCTACGGTACACGGCGCAGGCGATCACGGATTCATTCCAACGCTTATCAATATTGCCAGGGCGAGAGGCATTTCTGTTTATCAGGAGGAACCATTAAATTATTGGCCTGCGGTACAAAGACAGGATGCCGCTAAACTTTACCGCCTTGCTCTGGAAAAAGCCGCGCCGGGAGGTACGCGTTACCACGCTGCTGCCGAGCAGGCGGTTCCTTTCAAAAATATTGCTGCTGCCATTGGAAAAGTATTAAATATTCCGGTCATAGCTAAAAATAAAGTGGATGCAGCGGCACACTTTGGTTCTTTCGCTCATTTTGCTGCCATGGATGTGCAGGCGTCAAGCGATGAGACACAGCGTGCATTGGGCTGGAAGCCACTGGGAACGGAGCTTATAAAAGACATTGAAAACGTTTATTCAGAGAATTAGGCTCACTATTTAACCGGCTATCCCGGTCAAATTGTTTTGAGGGAAATAGGGAATCAGGTCAATAATTGCTTTGCAGAAAAATAACTAAATTGTGCTGATAAAGCTGTCACATGAATGATATTAAGGTTCAGAGGATAAAAACGATCAGCGACTACCACAGATCGCGAGGGTTATGGCCGCCTTCGCATCCGCTGATAAGCCTTATCGACTACCGTTCGATCAAACACAATGCTGATACAAACAGGGTGAGTTGGGTAAACGATTTTTACCTGATCGCTTTAAAGAAAAACATCGACGGCAAGTTCAGGTATGGCCAGCAGGATTATGATTTTGATGAAGGTACTATGTACTTTATTGCACCGGGGCAAGTTTTTAGAATTGAAGTCAATCAGGATTGGCCGGACCGGTCAGGATGGATGTTACTTATCCATCCTGACTTCCTTTGGAGCACCTCTTTGGCCAAAAGCATTAAAAACTACGACTATTTTGGTTATTCCGCGCATGAAGCACTTTTTTTATCGGAACAGGAAGAAACAATTGTATCCGACATTGTCCAAAATATCAAACGGGAGTATCAAAGTAATATTGACAAGTTTAGTCAGCAGATCATTCTATCACAGGTTGAGGTCCTGCTCAATTATGCTGACCGCTTTTATCACCGCCAGTTCTTAACGCGTAAAATTTCCAATCATCAGATTCTTGAGAAACTGGAAGGTTTGTTAAATGAACATTTTAAAGATAAAGCTTCACAAAACGGTTTGCCAACGGTAAATTACCTGGCAGAGCAACTCAACTTGTCTCCGGACTATCTTAGTTCGCTGCTCAAAGTGACTACCGGCCTTAGTACGCAGCAGCACATTCATGAAATGCTGATCTTCAAAGCAAAAGAAAGCTTATCGACAACCAATTTGTCCGTTACTGAAATTGCTTATGAATTGGGCTTTGAACACCCCCAGTCATTCAGCAAACTGTTCAAGAACAAAACCAGGCAATCGCCTTTGCAATTCAGGGCTTCATTTAAGTAAATTGTCATGACGGAATAAGATGACATTTCGCAAGAATCACCTGCGATAAAATTTTATGTCAAAGGTGGCCGAACGTTTGAATCTGCATGCTGAGCGGAATATATCTCGGTGAGTTCTTTAAAGCCAGCCAGCGTTTTCTCATTCGGTACACCCTTTGAAAGCCTCAACTCATTGTCGAACATTGCCCGCAAAAGTAGAATTCTCCATCTCCAAGCCAATTTCGCTTTTCCGGGCAGTTTATTATCCACCTCCGTTAGTAACTGAACCGCTTTTTTTGCCCCGTGATCTTCTTTTGGAACAGTGAATTTTATTGGCGAATCATGAGCTCCTTTTCCGCGGTAAGTACGAAGCCCGTGGTTTTTTTCCAATATAGCAATCGCTTCCATGATTTTATCAGCATGCGCTCCTGCAAATTCGTACGAGACGTACTCACGGACAGACTCCGTTGCCGGCTTCCGACTGTTCCAATAGAACTGACTGTAAATGAACTTGTTCAGATCTTCGAATATACCTTCGGAATAAGGATAGCCGCCTGCCACTTTATTACTTATCGTATTCCATAAGTTTTGGAACCGGGCGGGCAGCGGGTTAGCACCGAACCCACCCCAGGGCCAGGAATCCCACATACTTATTTCAGGGAAATTCAATAAGGGCAGATCGCCCGGAACAGGGTTATTTAACAGATATTTTGGAAATGTCTCGTGCGAATCGGCCATGATATAGTCCACCGGCGGCTTTTCTTTTTTGTACGCAGTGGCAAGCCCGTCCCATTCACCTTCATCTTCAACCACGTCAAACAGCCAGGTCGATTGAACAATTTTTGCTGCCGGTAATTTTTTTGAGACCAGCGCCGAAATGCGTCTCGTCATCTTCAGATAACCGTTACTACCCCATGGTGTACACTGGTTACATCCGCATCCACCCTGGTCGTAAGGCCAAAGGCCAAAATAGTCTGGCTGAACTCCACGTTTTTTGAATTCATCAATTTCTTCTTCAATCTGTTTGAGAATCAGTTCAGGTCCGCCCGGCTGAGATGGGCATATTTCCACACCATACTGGCCCCGAAGTCTGATCTGCAACGGCGTGGTAAGTCGTAGGTTTTCCGGGGTGGAATTATACCCTTCGTTGCCAAGAACGGTTATCATTGTTTTCATGCCGGCGCTTTTTCCAGCTCCCAAAAGTAGTGCGAGCCTGTCGAGCATGGTTTGTGCTGCCGGATCAGTAATACCGCTGAAATGATGCATGTCAAACCACACATTCAGGCTGTTGTAACCCCATAAAACGAGTTCTTCCACGTATTCTGTTACCTTTTCAATTGGGGCATCGTGATAAAAATTGTGAAAATGCGTGGCGAAGTAAATCATTCGGAATGGCTTTTCCGGTACAGATAATCCCTGCCAGGCTCCCGGTGCAAATCCATCCGTTGTGAGCGTGGCAGTATGAAGGAATTTACCTAACCCATACAACATGCCATTCGGGTCGGCTGCTGATATACTGGCGTGCTTGTCACCATGATATTCGATCCTGAAAGACTCTGCCGGCATAGATTGCGGCACAATCTTCAAATGGACGTCCATGCGGTTGTCAGTGGCATTTGAAAAATTCAATCCGGTGCGGTCGGAGACAATGCGACGCACAATCTTTATCGCTGTCAGCGTAATCGGGTCCGGATTCTCGGAGGTAATAAAATTTATGTAGGAATAACTTGGCGCCAATGCAAGTTTCAGGTCACTTGATTCGGAAGCTTCATTATAATTTTTTTCAGCTAATTGGCGCTTGGGAATTACTGCTGTGGAAAGCGCCAAACCGGCCAGGGAAGTATTCCTTAAAAATTGTCTTCTATTATTCATGTTATTTTAAAATGCGATTTCAAAAGCTTTCAAGGAAAGTGCTTTCCAACCCTATATTTACTGGTACACAATTTCTTCGCCCCAGTAGGGCGTCGACACTTTAACAAAGCCTGAAAAGCCTCAGTTATACGCTCGGCCGGTGTGTGCGTACAATGAAACAGATTTTGGAGCGGACTTTCGGTGGGATGCAGGCTATCGATGTATCGGTTAGGTAGGAGCTAATTATTTATGCGCTCCATTCGTCTAAACCATTAACAGTAAATTCACCCTGCCGGAAATGTGTATTTCCACGTATTTTCTTTTCTCCTTCTCCGCTAGATTTGATGCAACTTCGACGCTGTGGATAAGTTTGTTTGTGCCGAACAGATTTCTACAAAAAGTCAAGGAGAAATTTATGAAATTTAACTTCCAATGTAAACCCTCCTCTCAATGAAACAACTTCTATTTGCCTGGATGTGCACAATTTCCTGCGCGGCGTTCTGCCAGTCCCATGAGTATACGGTGTATTTCGCGAAAGACGGAAAGCTTGACGACATCAAACTACATGAGGTTTCAGGGCGTGCAATCACAGCTGTGACTTCCTATCCGACAATCCTTTTTAAAGGATCAATAAAAGCTGATCTGAGCGCGATTGAAGTCAAAAATTCCAGATTTTATGATAAACTTGTTAAATTAGATACAGTATTTTCCAAGAGTCAATTGCCGTTTGTTAAAAAATTGAACACTGACATCGGGAGTACTCTTACATGTTTACTGTTAAGATATTCGGCAGCCGCCCACGTTTTCAAATACGATTCTACGAACGTAAATCTTCCATTTGATTTAGTTTCAAAGAATGATGCAAAAAGTTTTAAATGTGAAAACTATCTGGGATATGTGTCTGCGATACCGGATCAATTTACATTCCCCTCATCTGATAAAATGAGCAATGTCAATTATACTGTCGTGATTCAAGATTTCGATAATGAGATATTATCCAATCATCTTAAGAAAACCAAGAAGCTCTATAAAGGCATTGGGCCAGCGCATGACAATTACCTGTCCGGGATGCGACGAAAATTTCAAAACGATGTTAATTTGATAAACGAGCAGTTTATCATTGATTCGCTGGGAGAAAAAGATTTTAACATTGAACTGATCAGGGATGTCATTCGCCTGCAGCCGCACATCACGCAGATTAACAGGATTTACGATTTTGTTCTAAATGCAAATGAACCCTGGCTCCATGCCTGGATGTGGTATACAGGTGGCATAATTCAGCTGAACCCTTTCAATGTTACGAGTGATACCACATTGATCAGGTCACGACTGGATGCACAGATATTTGAATTAGAGGAGGAGTTAAAAACCTGGCACAATCTGCTCGCTCATGACAATACAAAATTTGAGATTGTTAACAAGAAAATAACGGTAATTTCCGGTGCGCTAGCCCGCCTGAGACGGCAGCGAGAGAATTCAATGACGTTGGGTTCAAAATTCAAAACCTGGAATCAGCAGGTAAGCCAGCAAGGAAAACTACTGTACAGCGGCAACTGGCAAATTTCATCAGAAGAATCCATACACTGGATGCATCATTTCGATGCCGCGAAGGATTACAATTACCTCAGTAAAAAGGACAGCCTACCAGATAAATTAAGCGAACTGGATGACGTAGTGGTTGAAATTCATAACGTAAAAGATGGAGATAAAATTAAGCTCACGTCTTCGCTTGCAAATTTCCAGCCCAAAAGTCCCCTGGAAATTTCACTTAAAGAAATTGAAGATGCCTTCACAGGAAATGTGGCTTTAACCAAGGATTTGTCGACTCTGGCAGGTCGTCAAATTTCGCTGGGAAGTAGGATGGGAGCCTCCAGAACGACAGCATTTTTGGTCGAAAAACGCAACAAGGCGTCGGCGAAACAGAAAAAAGTGTTCACGGACGAAATCGAGTGCAAGGAGGCTATAAGATTAAAATTGGATAGCCTGAAGTACGATGACCTTAACAAGGCCGCAATTATCGGCGGACTGATTAACGAATGCCAGGGCGTTGATTACAATGATAATTTGCGTGACCTGGTTTATGCCAATCGAGCTGAGTTTGTCCTTCAACTTTTTGAGAATTTTGATATACAGGCATTCGATGATTACAGAATTGTGATCAATGAACTCAATGAGGTTAGTTCTAAGCTGGACTGGTTGCTGACTCAGACTACGCCAGTGTTAGAAATTGAACTGAAACCTGATGAAACTGCCGATTTCAGAACAGTGACGGAATTTCCCGAAGAAAAATTGGAGATTACAGACTCGAAGGAGGTGAATTATTCACTTTTCGTTAACGATGAAAAAGGGGCAGAGTTAAACAAGAAATATAAAAAGTATAAGCAAATCCGGTTTCTTCCGACGATTGGCCTGGCGTATGTTCCGGAAAACCGAACAGGAACAATTTTTGACGAAGCAACAGGGCAATTTTCCCCAGGCAAGCGTTTTGATAATGTAGAAGCGCTGGTAGGCGTGAAGTACTATTTTCTATCCAAGAGTAAAACCAACCCCGTTCAACACGATCCAACAAGCAGGCTTATTCATAACCGCATATCAAGGAGCGCAAATTTACTTCGGGGAAATGCGGCGGAGCACCGGTTTTTTGTAACAGGCGGTCTCGGCGTCCGTCATCAGTTTTTGAGAAATTATTATCTGGGTGCTGGCGGGGATATCATTCCGGGAATCAATGCGCATTTTGGTTTGAATTTTATCTTTAGGAAGCGGTATAACATAGAAAATGGCAAGATCTTGAATGAACAGGAGCGGCCGCGCCCTTACTTGTATTTTGCTATCAGCTTCGACCCGGGAATTGTAGCCAGTCTTACCAAAATTTTTCTAAACTAAAATCATGAGAACCTACCTGACCATCATATTTCTGGCACTTTTCCTGGCTGCCTGCGATAAAGACCTGAAACTGTACGACGAGAAAGAAGTGAAGGGCAAATTAATTCTGGAAGATAATGTGACAGAAGTTTCCGGGGCAATAGCTTCGGAAGGCCTTGTGTACCTTTCAAAAGACAAGCCTTATGAATCAAGTGACGACAGCTATTTATATTATGTGAAAGCGGATAAGGAAGGCGTTTTTAGCCTACTTTATCAGCCAAGAAAGCAAGATGATGTAAAGTTTTCGGCAAAGTACACAAGTAGTACGGGGATTGTGTATCGACGAGAGTATGACCTGACCAGCCTTTTGATTATAACACAGGGTGTAGAAAAGGTAATCGGGCTCAATCCTGTTTATCCGAAAGGAATTTTGAAATCGACCTGGACGGAGGGGACTAGCTCTGATGTTAAGCCGATTGTAGGTGCGGAGGTGTTTTTGTTTGCAAACCCGGCACAGGCTGCCACGATCGGTAACGCAACACCTGACGGAATTTTGCAAAAAACCACCACCAATGCAAAGGGCATTGCATTATTCTACGGATTAGACAAAGGCGACTATTATGTAGCCGCGCGGACCAAGCCTGGCGGCATCGTAGCTATCGCTTCACCTTTTTACACCAAGCTTGTTGCAGCAGACGTGGACAAAGACCCTCAAATTGTTAAATCCATCATGTTAACTTCTCCAACTGTTTCCGATCTGCCTGCTATCGACGTTAGCGTTACCACGACAAATCCTAAAACTGAGCCGATAACGCGTTTTTATGTGTACCTTTTTAGTAGTGAGAAACAGGCGCAAACCATAGCAGATGATAAGGTGTCGGGTTACATTCGTATGGACAGCACCGATGCAAACGGGTATTTAAGAATCAAAAATCTTCCTTTAAAGAAATATTATGTTGGGGTTAAGGGTTTTTTTGCCGGAAAAACGCCCCAGGCAAAATACTATGATGTTGACGTCAAGATGGAGGACACTTATTCAATGCCTTTTCAATTTTAACAAATTCATACAAAACCCAAATCAACCCAATTTATGGCAACTACTTTTTGCGAATCAAATGCCGGATCCCAATATCCCCACGGCGGTATTGAATTGAATGACGAAATTGAGCTTAAAAACGGATTATGCAGATGGGAAACCGCATTTAGCTCCGGTGACCTTGATCCTGGTTTACATACGCTCTTCTTTGACTTCGATAAGGACCTCCTCTATCATTTAATGTCAGATACGGCATGTAAAGGTTTGCGCATATTTCCTGTGCTGGATGAAAATGGCAAAATCAATGTGATGATCGTTCCGAAGGATGAAGATCGAAATGAGATAATAGTAGATTCAAAAACCGGTGTTTTGAAGGCATGCTGTTGCGGACAGAACGGCAGATCATCCTTTTTTGATGACAAAGTAAACGGTAAATGTGAGTAGCCTGAAAAAATAGCGAAGGTACAATAGTGAAAACTCGTGAATAGCATTAAAGATGAGCGTGAAAGTCATTCAAAATATATTGATGAGTTTTTACTATGTGTCTTTGATAGGAGCAGTGTTTTGTTCTATCAAATATCGCAGCAATCATTCTCCTTCATTTCGCTGGCTCCCGGTTTACTTAACTTTAACACTCCTAATTGAGGCAATAACCCACTACCTGAATTACATTCATCAGCCATTTTTGGCTATATATGTTTTTTTTGCTCCAATCGAATATTTTTTTATTTCCCGCTTGTATCTGGAGAGTTTAAACAATACCATTCTACGAAAGGCAGTAATCGTGTCGATCTGGATCTACACCATTGTTAGTTTTTTGTCGATTTGGAATTATCAGGATGATACGCATTACGTTCTCTTTAATTTGCGCGGCATTCTGATCGTAACCCTAACTTTGATTTACTTTGCCACCCTATATTTACAAGATGGCGATTTTGAGTTGAAATATGTACCGCTTTTTTGGGTAAGTGTAGGTAATTTCATTTTTTGGCCCGGAATATTTTTTGTAATGAGTCTTGTTCCGATACTTGTAAAAACAGACAGAGCATTGAATGACAGGATATTTTTACTAAATCCCATTTTAAATGCAATTTTGTACAGCATGTTTATAGTTAGTTTAATATGCAACAGGAAGGTCAGAAATTATTAATTGTCGGATTGTTGGGTACAATCCTTTTTTTGCTTCAGAGTGGTTTCATTATATTTTATCTGCTATTTTTTAAAAGAAAGCAGAAGAAGAATCAGAGGGACAGAATGGAAATGCAGGCTCGGTATGAAAAGGAGATTTTAAGCTCTCAAATGGAGGTACGGGAACAAACACTGGAATATATAGGACAGGAACTTCACGATAATATTGGACAGCTTCTAACGGTTATAAGGTTGAATTTGGGTATCGTCGAAGACTCGGAGCTGAGTGCTGACAATTTAAGGGCCATCGTCGATTCCAACGAAGCAGTGGATAAAGCGATCAGCGATCTAAGAACATTGTCGAAAAGTTTGGACGGTAACTTTGTTAATGATTTTGGACTCGAAGAGAGCCTGGCAAACGAGCTATTGCGAATAAAAAAAACGGGAAGATTTGCTACGCAACTGCAAATCAAAGGCGTCACCCGGCGATTTGGATTCCAAAACGAAATTGTGCTGTTCAGGGTCTGTCAGGAAGTAATAAACAATACACTCAAACACGCTTTCGCCACAAGCATTGAGGTTCTTCTTGACTATCAACCTGATTACCTGCTTCTCGAAATTTCAGACAACGGGAGGGGTTTTGACAGCAAGATTATTCAGAACAGCCTGAAAAGGCAAACAGGCTCCGGCCTTGGAAACATCCAGCGCCGTATTGCGCTTTTGGGGGGGACGTACGACTTGGTTTCTGATATAGGCGCGGGCACTGCTGTGAAAATTGTGGTACCTGATGAGAAAGCCCGATTTGATTTGCCCAATGCCCGTACCTGATCCGTCAGCTTCGCTAAAATCGGTATTCACTCGGGTGTTCCAAAGACATGCACCAGGACCGGATACAAGTGTCATGTATCCAATAAATTCAGGGTCAAGTAGTTACACCTGCCAAACTATGCTCAGACTAGAATAGTCCCGACCGTTTGGGTTTTTAATACGCGCTTCGTTTCCAGGAAATATTCAATCTTGTCGAGAGCCTGGTTTAGTTCATCGATCGTTGGTAAAAATACAATCCGGAAGTGATCATCTGTGCTATAATTAAAACCGGTGCCGGGTACAACAAGCACCTTTTGTTCACAGAGCAGATCATAAACGAATTTCTCATCGTTTTGCAGGCCAAATTTTTTAAGGTCAAGTTTTGGAAAAACATAAAGCGAACCTTTGGGTTTCACACAACTGATGCCGTCGATTGAAACGAGTCTGTTATATACAAGATTCATCTGCTGGTGTAATCTCCCGTTTTCTATGACGAGTTCCTTTATACTTTGATGGCCGCCAAGTGCAGTTTGAATGGCATATTGCGTTGGAACATTTGCACAAAGACGCAGACTTGCCAAAAGGAGAATTCCCTCCAAATAAGATTTGGCTTTGAGTTTTGTACCGCTCAAGATCATCCAGCCACCGCGAAAACCGGCAGAACGGTAATTTTTTGATAAACCGCCATAGGAGACACACAATGTTTCATTTACCAGCGAGCCCATTGGACAATGTTTGGCCCCGTCATACAAAATCTGATCATAAATTTCGTCTGAAAAAATGATAAGTCCGTGCCGCTCAGCCATTCTTGCAATATTTTCCAAAACTCCTTTCTCATACACCGCTCCGGTGGGATTATTGGGATTGATCAGCACAATTCCCTTGGTGCGCGGTGTGATTTTCATTTCCATATCAGTCAGATCCGGATTCCAATCGGATTGTTCGTCACATACATAATGCACCGGCTTGCCTCCGCTCAAGGCAATAGCGGTTGTCCACAAGGGATAATCAGGAGACGGTACCAAAATTTCATCTCCCGGATTCAGGAGCGCTTGCATGGAAAGCAGAATAAGCTCACTCACACCATTACCAATAAAAATATCATTGATTTCAACGCCCTGAATACCAAGTGTCTGGGTATGGTGCATGACCGCTTTTCTCGCTGAAAAGAGTCCTCTCGAATCAGTATAGCCCTGTGCATTGCAAATATTCAATATGATATCATGCACAATTTCGTCGGGAGAATTAAAGCCAAAAGGGGCGGGATTCCCAATATTTAGATTGTGAATCCTGAATCCCTGACTTTCCAGTTCCAGTGCTTTTTGGTAGGTAGCCCCGCGAATCTCGTATTTAAGATTGTCGAGGCGCTGACTTTTTAGAAATTCCATAAAACTTGGGGATTCAGATATTTAGATGGCTTCGGGATGACGTAGCTTTTTGAAAAAATGAGACTTGGCAACAACTACTCTTTTAATACTTGTCCCGAAAATCTGACGGGCATTGAAGATGATCACGGCGATGAAAATAATGCCGTACGCGATAATTTGCAGGGGACTCATCTGCTCGTGATAAACGACATTGGCCAGTACAAAAGCGATCATAGGATTTATGTTCAGGAGCATTCCGACGGTCGAGGAATTGATGCCTTTCAGCGCATAAAGATTTAGAAATAAAGGAATGATCGTGTAAACGACGGCGATGATCTCTATGTAAAAGTAGAAATCAAATGCAGCTGGCATCGGGCCTGAGAACGAAGGATAAAACGGCAAAAGTATCAGCGATGAAATTACGATATGCAGCGTGAGCACAATAAACTTGTCGAAGCCGGCATTTCTGCGCTGGCTAACGAGGTAACAAGCGTAGCTCAGACCTACGAGCATGCTGAAAAACATATTGGTAAGGTTTTCGTAGGAAAGGAGAACGCAGCCCGAAATGCTCAAAGTAAGGGAAATCCATTGAAGACGGCTTAGTTTTTCTTTTAGTATAAAATATGCCAGTAAAGCTGTCAGCACCGGGCATACCAGGTAGGCAAGCGACGTTGCTTTGACACTGATGTGGTTCATCACATAAATAAAGGCGAACCAATTGATACATAAGAAAATACTTCCGCTGAGATTGATCAGAATTATGCTCTTTTTGCGCTCAGCCGGAAGGGCACTGAATAGACTAGCATTCTGTATTAACGTCTTGCGCTTAAAAAGTGCGACTAGCAACAACATTAGTATCGTGCAACTGAATACCCGGTAAAATAAAATGTCGATTGATGAATAGGCGCTCAAAGGCCTGAGTACCAGACTGAAAAATCCCCAGGTCGTAAAAGCAGTCATAGCTGCCAGATAATATTTTGTCTCTTTCAAAGCTTACAATTTTTAACTGCACAAAAATCGTTTGAAATAAGCAAGCGATACAGATACAGTTTTATTAAATTGCAGCGCAACAATTTTTGTTTTTTATATGAAAGGGGCCGAATATTTGTACCTGCAGTATGCAGACCGGGTTGAAAAACAGATTCGCGCCCGTGTATTTAACACAGGTGATAAATTGCCCTCAATCCGCGAAGTTTGCGAGCATACCGGTTACAGTATGAGCACGGTTACCAAGGCCTATTATGAACTGGAAAGCCGTTCTTTAATAGAATCCAGGCCGCAGTCCGGTTATTATATCAGCAATGTGCTGTCTGGAAAAATTGCCGTTCCGTCATCAAGCAAGCCCGCTATCAGCACGGTAAATGTCGAAAGAGAAGATCTGATCGATCAGGTTTATGGCAGTATGACAGATAAAAAAGTGACGATGTTTTCGCTTGGTTTTCCTTCCAACGAACTGCTCCCAATTGCAAAGCTTAATAAAGGCATGATCCAGGCCACGCGTCAGTTACCCGACAGCGGAACGGGTTATGAGCAGCCGCAAGGAAACCTCAATCTGCGTCGCGAAGTGGCGAAATGGTCTGTTAACTGGGGTGGCGCTTTGACTGACGAAGACATTGTTACAACGCCGGGATGTATGGGCGCAATATCTTATTGCCTGATGGCGCTGACCAAACCTGGTGACACGATCGTGATGGAAAGTCCGTCATATTTTGGGATTTTGCAACTGGCAAAATCCCTGGGCCTGTTTGTTCTTGAACTTCCTACAAATATGAATACGGGTATTGAGCTGGAAGCTTTAAAAAAAGCGCTTTCGTCCAAAAAAGTAACGCTTTGTCTTTTGATGAGCAATTTCAGCAATCCGTCAGGGAGTACCATGCCGGTTGAACATAAGATAGAAGTAGTCCGTTTAATGGAGCATTTTAATGTGCCGCTGATTGAAGACGATATTTATGGTGATCTTTATTTTGGTAACAACAGGCCTACAAGCTGCAAAGCTTATGATGAAAGTGGAATCGTATTATACTGCGGTTCTGTATCCAAAACGCTTGCTCCTGGTTACCGGGTGGGGTGGGTGGCACCCGGCAGATTTAAAAAGCAGATTTTAAGAACCAAACTTTATCACACGCTCTCATCAACCACCATTACTCACGAAGTGGTAGGCAGTTTTCTGAAAAACGGTCGCTACGAAAATCATTTACGTAAAATCAGGCGGCTGCTTCATCACAACAGCGTCAATTATCTGAACACGATCCACGAATATTTTCCCGAAGGTACCAAAGTAAGTCAGCCGCAGGGGGGCTTTTTTCTTTGGCTGGAAATGGATAAAAAAATGAATACCGCTGATTTTTACAGATCGGCTATGAAGCATGATATCAGCATAGCGCCAGGCAGGATATTCACTTTGCAGGATCAGTTTTCAAATTGTATGCGGCTGAGTTATGGATTGCCCTGGAGTAGTTACTTGCGCCATTCAATTCAAACCCTGGGTAGGCTTGCCGGGAAGTAGCAGAATGTTCAGCCTGGTTAGGGTACATTTATCTGAGAATATGTTCATTCACAAATTCCATTCATCGATTTTATCATGCAAAAATGATTCATCCGTAGAATCCGCCAGGTCAGATAGGCGATATTTTCGCTTCCTCAACCGCGATGCCATTTGATGGCACAGGATTTGAAGAACTAAATTTTAATTTCCAAATTTGAGAAGATGAGAAAAAAATTATTGGTGATTGAAGACGATCCCGACATACTTGAACTTTTAAAGATTGTGTTTCGCGACACCGGATATGATGTCATTTTTTCTGATACCGAACTGGGAACTGACTACATCCGTGTGTTGCATCCTGATTTGATTTTGCTGGATGTAAGGCTCAAAGGATCGCCCAGGTCCGGAATCCAGATTTGTAAAGATTTAAAATCTGATCCTAAAACCGAGAAATTACCCGTGATTTTATGTTCGGGAGAGTACAATCTGCCAGACATTGCCAAAAATTGCAATGCGGATATGTACCTCGCTAAACCTTACGATACAATCGACCTGATGTTCCAGGTAAACAAATATCTTTCCTAAATACAGAACGATGCGAACACCCGAAATAATGAATGTCGACAGAAGTGATCTTGAAGAATTCTTTGTTCACCACCTGAATAAGATTTATGCTGCCAAAATGCTATTGGTTTCGGAATTGCCTGAAATTATGGATCAGGCACACTTTTCAGATCTTCGGGAGGCCATGCTGGACACAGTTGAAAGTGTGAAAAATCAGATTGAAAGGATGGATGAGATCTATCAAATTTTACCAGCGGAGTATTCTAATGCTGATTCCGGAGGCTTGAAAGGTTTGGTAGAAGATTCTTTTAAAGATATTAACCAGCATAGCGGTAATCCGGAATTGAGAGATATGTCAATTCTTTTCTATCTACATAACATTGAATGTATAGAAATGGCCTCTTTTCAAATCCTGGAAATGGCCTCTGTCAAATTGAAGAATAATCGGGTAAAAGAATTGATTAAAGAAAACTACGAGGAAGCAAAGGCCGACCGAACGCTGCTTTTGCTTATAAGTGCCAAATATATTTCGACGGTCTGATATGACAATTTAATTACACATTTGGGCTTGCTTTCAATGATAGTTCAAAATTTGGATGACTAGCTCACTGCTCATGTAGATTTTTGGTGGTAAACTTAAATACAGGATCAGTTCGTTTCGGGATTTCCCAATGAGGTTGTTGTTCCCGATCGCGTATACAAAAGTGACGTTAATCCGGAGTTTTTTATTTCCTGGCAACCCGATCCCTAGTTTAATAAACAAACCTTGCCCTGGCAGTCTGCCTTCGATTCACCTTCGAGCGGTCACAGTATAGCAAAGTTGGAGACACATTATTTTGACCGTAAATCCAGGTTATGAAATACAAATAACCGCAATACATTGTTGCTGTTGAAATGGTTTCCTGATGGAAGCTGCTGAAACTGGTTCATGTAACCTGCCTGGACATTGAGGCTTTTCGTGAACTGGTAGCCGAGGCCGACAAAAAAGCGGTTCTGATCGAACATATTATAGGTGATCTGTTTGCCTGCGTTGATGTGAATTTCATCATTGAAAGCAAAGAAAAGCGTTTTTGGTTCGATAAAATCCCTGTTCAACGGGACCATCAGATTCAACAGGTATCGGAAACGAAAATTGAAGTTGTACCCATCCTGCAAGGCGTCGTTGGCAATTTTGTGATTAAAACGCTCTTCAATTCTGATCCACTGCTGGGTTTGCAGGCGCTTTTGGCGGCTTGTCCAGAGTACCTGTTGCCAAAGTCTGTTTTCAGGCCGGACCGTGTGCAGGCCAGCGGCAGGATAGCTACGTGCGTAAGCATATCCAACTGTAAACCTGAGATGGTCATTGGCATAATAGGTGATTCCCGGCCGGATGATCTGCGTGGACCAGCGATCCAGAAAATCAGTTCTTCGTGCGTGTAAGTCCAGCCAGGCGCCCCATTTGTCTGTGATCCTGGTCTGGTTGAAATATCCCAACCATACACCTTCCTGCTTATTGACCTGTTTTTGACCGAGCGATGGAATTGAAAAAATAACAGATAATATTAAAATAAATTTCTTCATATAAGCGGGTGTAATGTTGTTCTCAAATGATTGAAATGCAATACTAGCAATGCCAATAGCCAAAAAATAGAACGAAAATGACTGATTTGTACAGGGATTACTTTTTTACTCAAATTTTGCCGAAATCTGATGCGTTCTGTGCTTGTCGTGCGGACTTATAAGATTTGTGTTGTAAAAACCATTGTCGATTGCATTCATCAGAACAGAGGGAACGGTTATATCTGGCATATGACAGGAAGCGTCGAAGAAAATACCAAAACATTGGTGCGGAGTCTGTTGTCTACGGATTATTCCATCTAGATATATTGAGGCAGGGGACCTGCCAGATCCATACTGCTCGAACTCTGATGGCGCAGCAAGTAAACAGCACCACGAACTCCGTATATTGGAATTTGGGTACGTTAGCTTTGATATTTTGTTACGAAGAGGGCAGGGCTACGCCCTTCTGAATTTTTAACGTAGATTTATTGATACGTAGCTTTAAATTACCTTAAAACCAAATAGAAACGGGAGGACATCAAACAAAGGGCGTTGGCCCTGATATCTTCGTCGATAAAAATTGGAACAAATCAAATAAAGGGGCGTTAGCCATGGCATCTTCGTAGATAAAAAATTAGATCCGAAATATTCGAAACAATGGCAAATACATACACACAACTATACGTCCAATATGTTTTTTTGGTCAAAGGAAGGGAAAATTTGATCTAAGATTATGGAACAAGTTAAATCTGGTTCATCCAATTGGCTTAACGGAAAAAAATACATCAAAGGTAAATTTTCCTGGCAAGATGGATATGGGGCGTTTACTTATTCCAGATCGCACATCGACAATGTGGTGAAATACATATTGAATAAGCCTGAACATCACAAAAAACAGTCATTTCGGGATGAATATCTGTTACTGCTCGAGAAATTTGGAATTGAATATGATGGAAAATACCTTTTTGAATGGTACGACTAGGCGAGATATCAGGGCTATCGCCCCTAAATTCGTTCAAACAAATATTTTGCTACGAAGAGGACAGGGCAACGCCCTTCTGTTTTGTCAGTGTGATTTATTGGGGTGTACCTCTGGAATTATCTTCAAACGAAATAGAAGCATAATGATGGAGTTGTATGGGATTTACACAAATGCCAAACCCAATCTGGGCGCCGATATTGAAATGAAACCACAGAAAATGGTCATTGGATTTACCCAAAAAGGAAAGGTGCTTGCGAATGTATTGTCTTAAAATCGGAGTTAAAATTTTGGTCTAATTTGAAGGCCGGAAAATTAAATGATGCCAAATTATTGACCAGAGATGATTCCAGAGTAGGACATTGGGGTAATCGTGATTATGAGATCAGGGTGAGTGATACAAAAATTCTTGAATATATTATGAGCCCGGTGAAGCAGGCGTTAAGTTACTGATATTCGTGGTCAGATATAATGATCTAATCCCTCAACGGCAACTACCGGAAATTACCCGGTAGCTGCGGTTGCCGAATCGCTTCTCACTAAATATACTTCTCAGGCATAACTGGATTCATCTCACAATCCAAGAAAATAGGCCGCGGTCTCTTCCACTATCTCTTTCATCAATTCGCCTGCTTTTTTGTGTCGAAGGACAGGGGCGATCTGCCCGCCCCAGAATAGGATCAAATCCCACTTTTGCTGTTCGATGGCGGCCTGGCGTAGAGGTGCCATAAACTGAGCTTGTAGCGGGAAAGGTAGAAAGTCCTTTTCTTTTTGATACATATCTGCCGCGATTCGGCTGGTAATTCCCCTGCCAAGCCTTCCTGTGAATGCGCGCGACAGCGTGGTGTGCCTGGCCGCATCAGAAAACAACATTTCTTTGTGAATGAGGGAAGCATTAGACTCATCTGTTGCTAAAAAAGCAGTGCCGATTTGTACACCATCTGCACCGAGCGCAAGGGCAGCTGCCACACCTTTCCCATTGGCTATTCCGCCCGCGGCTATGACGGGAGTTTTTACCTTTTCTTTAATTAATTGAATCAATACAAAGGTGCCGGTTGTAGATGATTCGGCCGACGCAAGAAATGACGGCCGATGCCCGCCAGCTTCGTACCCGGAGGCAATGATGAGATCTACACCTGCGTCTTCCAGGGCTATTGCCTCGTTCAGCGTAGTTGCGGCGCCCACGGTGACAACGCCACATCTGCGGCATTGTTCCAGAATATCCGCCGATGGTATCCCAAACACAAAGCTGAAGACGGGTACCCGCTGATGCAGGATCACTTCCACCTGGTTCTCGAAGCGGGTTTGGAATGGACCTGGTTTTTGAGGCAGCCCAATTCCTAATTCATCAAAATAGGGTTTGAATAGTTGTTGTGCCTGCCTGAACTGTTCCTCGGAACTAGTGCCATCGACAGCATCAGTGTCTGACACCCACAGATTCACGTTGTATGGCCTGTTCGTCGCCATTTTCAGCCGACGGTCGACTTCAATTATCTCCTCCGGGCTCAACGTGTAAGCGCCATATCCACCCAGCCCACCTGCGTTGGACACCGTTGACACGAGCTCCACGGACGACAAATTACCGCCAAACGGCCCTTGTAGAATAGGATATTGAATCCCCAGTATTTCGGATACTTTTGTTTGATACCACATGATCTTTAAGTTTAGTCAGGCACTATATCCGTAAGCATTTTGGTCACGATCAGCCATTTGGAATCAATTTTGTGAAAAGAAATAAACTCTTCATAGTTAAAATCGTACATTTTAACCGCCAATTTTGCAACGGCAATCGAGTTCACCACATCGATGGAGACGATTGTTCCTTTAAAAGGCTTTCCGGAATCTTTGACGCTCTGCCGGTTCTTTACACCGTTGACGTATTCATCGCGGGTTTTGGCATAAGGTACGCCTTTAATATCGCCAAATAAAAGTGCATTCGGGTGGTAAATACTACTCAGGATATCAATGTCACCGTCATAAATTCCTTCAAAGTAACATTCTTCCACAATCTGTGTGATGGCTGCTACATCTTGCTGATTTGTATTCATTTTGATTCAAATTAGTGGTTTGCCCCGATAATGTGCGGGACAAACCGTTCATAAAAACAGACCTCAGTTTAAGTTATGGCCCGCGCCCATACCACCATCTACATTGATGATGGCTCCGCTAATGAAATTACTTTTCGCAATGGCATATACCATTTCTGCTACGTCCCGGACTTCGCCAATACGGTTCAGCAAATGCAAACCTCCACTTTGATCCGCGTCATCGCCATGCATCGGCGTCCGTATCGTACCTGGCGCGACGGTGTTCACCCGAATATTATCCTTTCCAAATTCGGCAGCCAGTTGAAGCGTGAGCGCATGAACAGCACCTTTTGACGCCATTTGGGCAGAAATTGGCACTCCTCCCAGCGCATGGTTAACGAGTGGCGTACCAATATTGATCACTACTCCGCCACGCTGTTTCAACATTTGCGGGATGATCGCCTGGGTAGTAAAAAATGTGCCCTTTAGGTTTGTATCCAAAAACCGGTCAAGATACGCTTCGTCAACTTCCAGGAAGGGTTTTGTTTCGAATATACCGGCGTTATTTACCAGGACATCCGCGCTTCCGAAGTTTTCAATCGCAGTAGCCACTAACAGCTCACCGGTGCTTTTATCTTTCACATTCCCGGCAACCATAGCAAGGTTTTCTCCTCCGCCCAGTTCCTCGTAAACCTGTTGCAGCTTGCTTTCCGTTGTCGAGTTAATCACCACATTGTCACCCATATTTAAAAAGTGACGGGCTATTTCCTTACCGATGCCAGAAGAGGCACCGGTAACAATGACTGTTTGCTTTTTCATCAGGCTATTTTTTATCTGCTGTAATGCCTTTTTCTCTGAGCACGGATACCTGTTCTCCGGCAAAACCCCAGTCGTCCAATTCTATTTCCTGGATCACCACATGTGTCAGCTGAGGATCTTTGTTCAGCACTTCGGTAATCAAGTCTGTTACGCCTTTTATCAGGCTCTGTTTCTGTTCCCGTGTAACTCCCTCACGGGTAACTTCTATTTTTATGTATGGCATGTCTTTGTTGTTTTGGGTTAAAATCCGTCGTTAAGCGACTCTGGCTGTAATACTTACGTTTAGTTCAAATTCATTATAGATCAGCGTATCACCCAGATTCGTAAAGAAATTGCCGGAACGGAACTTCATATCGTACTTGGTACGGTCAATTATCAATTTAGCCGTCGCATGCAAAGCGCTGTCATTTACGTCAACAGCAGCATCAAACGCCACGGGATTGGTAATTCCCTTGATGGTCAGGTTGGCTTCAACATGACTTCCCGAAACCGAGGTGATTGCCAGGGTAGCTTCCGGATGATTTTCTGATGAAAAGAAATCTTCAGAAGCCAGGTGGCCATAGAACTGTGCATTCAGCGCAGCATCATCAATATCCAGTATTTTAATAGATGTCGTGTCGATAATGAACTTGCCGCCGATCAGTTTGCCATCGCGTACATTCAATTCGCCTGCCTTGATTTCTATGGTGCCATTGTGCGCGCCGGTAACTTTTTTGCCAACCCAATCGATGTTGCTTTGGGTACTTACTACTTGAAATTCTTGCGTTTCCATTTTTTTATTGTTTGGTTGCGCATCAAATTTCGGCAGCATTTTCAAGGGCATTGTGTGATCTAAATCACATTTGAAAGGGCGCTTGAATTATGTGATCCAGATCACTTTTTTGGCAATTGTAGCGGTAGCAGACTTTGTTGACCGGCTGAGTTGGAGAGAAGCGTCGGACAGAAAAATTTTACAGGAAAAAGCAGGCAACTTATCCCGTTTTAACTCAAACCGGAATATGCAATTCGTATCAAAAACCAATAAGTTTTCAGGGATGATGCAGGCGGCTGAGCGTTTCCCTTGAAACACCCAGATAGGCGGCAATCAGGTTTTTGGGGACGAGGTTATAGAGCTGGGGATATTGTCGTAAAAGCTCTTCATACCGGTACTTGACGTTGTTGTTCATAAAAGACAACAATCTTTTTTGAACGGCAACATAACCTTTGTTTGTCCGCCAGCGGAAAAAGTGCTCTACACCAGGAATTTCGGCACACAGCTTTTCTCGGTCGTTATTTGTGATGCAAAGTATTTCGGAATCGTAAACACAGTCCACATTGATGGTGGCTTTATTGTGATTATAAAGCGCGTCGTAATCGGACGCCCACCAGGTTGGCATGGCGAATTGCAGGATGAACATTTTCAAGTCGTCGTTGACAAAAAACGTTTTCAAGCAACCTGAAATCACAAAGTATTCACAATCAACCAAGTCGCCTTCGGTTATGATAGCCTGTCCTTTCCGGAAGTTCATTTTTTTAAAATGAGAAAAGAAATAGTCAAACTGTGCGTCCGTCAGGCTGATGAACGTGGCTACATGCTGGTTTAGAATTTCTTTTGATTCCATGCGGTATTGATATCTGCATCAATTTTAAAGATACTAATTCTTTGAAAATTTCAGATATGCCGCTGTTTCATTACATGAAATAGTGGGGTAAGGCACTTCTAATTGGCTAGAACAGTGGCCTAGCTAAGCTATCAGGGAATGATCGGGGCAACCGTGTAAACGTTTTTAGAATCAAAGAAATACGGTAAAATAACCTCTCACGCCTTGCTGGGTACCCATAAACAACAGGCGTTCATTTCCCAGCCAGTGCGGGGCATAATCGTCGGACGGGATCAGGCCGGGTAACAACTCGATACGTCGTACCTTACCGGTGATTAAATCCCTTACCCACAACGTGTGCGAAGTGGCAGACGGATCAGTCCTGGTGCTTAGAAAAGCGATCTGTTTACCATCCGGAGAGAATGTCGGATTTTTGTCAATCCAACCTGGTTGGGTGTCAAAATATTTTAATTCGCCTTTTCCTTCGGGGGAATATAGCGAAACAACTGCACGCCACTCCGTGCCGCCGGCATCGCTCCGGGCGCGGGACACCGCAATGTATTGTCCATCAGGCGACCAGTGGATGTCTGTCCGGAGAATGTTGTTTAATTCGGAAAAGGGTAAAGGAGGTGTTAACGGAACTGCTGCGCCGCCGGCTACTGCTATTTTCCAGAGCTGGGACTCCGTCTCGGACACTGCCAGGTAAGCAAGCCATTTTCCATCCGGCGACCAGTCCAGACCTGCGATCCGGGCTGCATCGCTGACCGTAAGAATTCGCGTCAATCCCGAAGCCAGGTCGTAAATTGCCAACCCATTTTCAGTCCCCGAATTAAAAGCGAGCTGTTGCCCCGAAGCTGAAAATTTGGCCCGCCAGCCCGATGGATTTATCAGCTTTGTGGATACGATCTGTTCATTCCGCAGGGTTGCCAAATAAAGTGGCGTAGTGTATTTACCCGGCGTTTCTTCAACTAAGAAATTGAATGTGGATTTTGAGCCATCAGTTGTAACATCTTCGCCCGTCAGATTTATCGAACTTCCAAATCCGGGATAACTGACCGATTGGGATAAAAAGCCGTTTGTAGCCATTACGGGGACGGAATACACCGGCGGCGCACCACTGGCTTTCGACACAATGCGGGCAAGCAGCTGCTCTCCGCGTCCGGCAGTAGGTATGGTAATTGTTTTAATAGCAGCATCAAAGGTTCGATAGGTACGAAATATCCCCAACTCCTCGGTGGCAATTTGTACTTCATATTCCTGAGCCTCCACATCTGCAATATCCGGGCAGGGTGAAGTGATGCATATCAGGCGAATTCCTTCCCAACTTAGTTTGTATTCGCCGCCATTTACAGTAATCTGAAGGCGAACGGGTCTCACACGTTTGTTTAGGTCAATCGCCTTCTCCTTGCAGGATTGGAGTAATGTCAGTGAGAGCAACAGGAATGATAAACGTTTCATGTTAAAACATTGCTTGTTTTGATCACTATGAGACACAAAGAAACTCTCAAAGGTTGGGACAAGCTTATTCCGGCGCGTTTTTAACAGATGCAGAAATGAATCATCACCTTTTTCGAAATATCAAACAACGGTTCATTCCAGGAATGTCTTTTTTTCAATATTCATACTGATATTCTTTTAAGGAAATTCTTCCAGGTTGTCTACTATTTTAAGAATTAACCAATCCTTACTTTGTGAACGCCGGAAAACAATGATTAGAAAAGTTGGCTACATCACCGGATGGAAAATTCTGTCCGAAATGCTCGTAATGCCGGGACGGTAATAGCTGCCGAAACGATCGCAAAAGGCCTTTTCCAGGGATTCACGATGGCTGGGGTGGGCGATGCTGATGAGTGCCCTGGCTCTTTGTTTTAAGCTTTTTCCGAAAAGATCCACAATTCCAAACTCCGTGACAACCCAGTGTATGTGACCTCTGGTGGTGACTACGCCAGCTCCCTCTTTTAAAAAGGGTACAATTCTTGAATCACCTGCCGAGGTAATCGAAGGCAATGCGATGATTGGTTTTCCGCCTTCCGAAAGCGAAGCACCGTGAATGAAATCCATTTGACCACCGATTCCTGAATACTGATAAGTGCCAAGGGAGTCGGCGCAAACCTGTCCGGTAAGGTCCAGTTCCAGCGCCGAATTAATTGCGATCACCTTGGGATTCTGCCGAATGACGCTGGTGTCGTTCACATAACTGATATCTTTCAATTGAACGCTGGGGTTGTCATCCACAAAATCGTACAATTTGCGCGTACCGACGATGAATGAGGTCACAGATTTTCCCCGGTTTAGCTTTTTCCGGCTATTGTCGATCACACCACGCTCAATCAACGGAATCACGCCATCGGAAAGCATTTCAGTATGTAGTCCCAAATTTTTGTGGTTGCTAAGGTTGCTCAGCACCTGATCGGGAATTGCCCCAATTCCCACCTGCAAAGTAGCGCCGTCCTCAATCAGGGACGCAACATTTTTACCAATTTCCACGGTTGCATCCTTGGAGTTTAGTGCATAATTTACTTCCGGGAGGTCGGCCTCGTGCCAGACCATCGCGTGAATTCTGCTGATGTGCACAAAACCGTCGCCATGCGTGCGGGGCATTCTCGGGTTGATCAGCGCAATCACGATTTTGGCTGAGTCAACCGCCGCGCGGGCAATGTCCACGGACGTGCCAAGGGAACAATAACCGTGTGAATCCGGCGGAGATAATTGCACAAGAGCCACATCGACCGGTAACTTTGAGCTTTTGATTAATTGTGGTATTTGACTCAAAAATATGGGCACATAGTCGCCAAAATCACTATTGACTACCGAGCGGGTGTTCGCCGAGACGAATAAGGAGTTGAAAAAGAAGCTATTATGGTGCGTCGGGTTGTTGAAATCAATGTCACCCAGCGTGGTGATACTGATGAACTCAACGTTGCTTAGCTCCCAGTGTCGTTGTTGCAGTGCTTTCACAAGGTGTACGGGCGTGGCAGCGCTACCATGGATAAAAACCCTGTCTCCCGATTTAATAGAACGAACAGCCTCTTCGGCTCCGATGTATTTTGGCGTATTCATATATGATTTAGCATCTAATCGGACATTTTCCATATTGAGAATCGAATTTTGTCCATGTTGGTTTTGCTCAAAGGTACCCATGTGCGTAACCTGGAAAGATGATCTTCGTCACATATTTAAATGATCTTCGCGGCTATTTTCAATTACTTAGGCGATTAAAAAAATGGGATTTTAACTGGTTATTTTAATTTGTTCGTAGTCAATTCGCTCCGACTTCCGTTTTGGATCATCGATGGCACGCGGAAATTGTAACAAAAGAATCCGCAGTCGATGGTCACGATCTTCGGGGAGCTTTGGTCATAACGATAGTATCAGCTCATGACCTGAATATGCTGCACGTGCAAGGGTGTGGTGGGCCGGGGCGTGGTAAGTGTCTGATTTTCTATGGCCGATTTAAACAACTCAGAGAAAATTTTACCAAAAAAAACGCATTCTTCCTGCACCTTTCGGAACGTGAGCATTAAAGTATATATGATGCAGATTATCTGACGGATAGCATCATGATACAGTACTCCATTAAGTTGTATACGTCTGACAGTCAGCGGTTCCGAGTGCCTGAATCCGGTTGTTTTAACGCATCGGTTTGGCATAGTTGTTATAGGGTAGACTAAAATCTTAAATTCATCATGAACGACCAACTATCTGAAAACCTAATTTGCTTTTCCCATTTGAGATGGGATTTTGTATATCAGCGTCCCCAGCATCTCATGGGAAGAATTGCCGGAGAGACCACCGTATACTATTTTGAAGAGCCTGTTTTCGATCATGGTATCGTCCCCGGACTTGAACGCCAGGAGAAAATGGACAACGTGTGGGTATGTGTGCCGAGGTTACCGCACGGATTGAATGATCACGAAATCAATTCGGCGATGCAGGAGATGGTGACCGGTTTGGTAAGTGGTTTCAAATCTGCCGGATACATGTTTTGGTACTATACTCCGATGGCACTTAAATTCACTTATGGATTTAACCCTATTTGTACAGTTTACGATTGTATGGATGAGCTTTCGGCTTTCAAATTTGCTCCCAAAGAAATCAAAGATATGGAGAAACAGATGTTCGACAAGGCTGATGTGGTATTTACCGGAGGATACTCCTTGTTTGAAGCAAAACGTCACGAGCATACAAATATTCATCCTTTTCCAAGCAGCATTGATAAGGAGCATTTCCTGAAAGCGCGTGAGTACTGTTTGGTTCCGGAAGATCAATCGGCCATACAGGGTTTTAAACTTGGATTTTACGGTGTAATAGATGAGCGTTTTGATATTGGACTGATTGATGAGATTGCCGCCAGCAGGCCGGAATGGCAGATTATTCTAATCGGTCCGGTAGTGAAAATTAACCCTGACACCTTGCCGCGACGAGCTAATATCCATTATCTCGGCCCAAAAGGTTACAGTGAACTGCCGCATTACCTATCCGGCTGGGATGTTGCTTTGATTCCATTTCTCTTGAATGAATCGACAGTTTTCATTAGTCCGACCAAAACACCGGAATATCTTTCTGCCGGGAAGCCCGTTGTTTCCACTGCAATTAAGGACGTCATTTCTGCATATGGAAAAAATCAGGCGGTGTCAATCGGGACTGGCGCGCAGGAGTTTGTCGATATTATTGACGGTCTCGAACTGGAAAAGCCGGGAGCAGAGTGGCTCAATAAAATTGACGGTTTACTCGCAAACAATTCCTGGGACAATAGTTTTGCCGATATGAAAAGACTGATGCTCGCCAGTATCAGGGATAAAAAACTTATTCTGGTGCCAAATCAAGTGATGAATGACAATGATTACTGAGAATCCTTTCAGATCCTTCTGGATGGCTGGGTTCGAATGCACAGATCAACTGAATAATCGTGGTGACCGCGTTGATTTCCTACACGTTACCTCACATTTGGAATTGCTTAGGGAAGACTATAAACGTCTTTCACTTTTCAAAATTAAGGTTGTACGTGAAGGTGTAAGGTGGAGCCAGGTGGAGCCGAAACCGTATCAATATGATTTTTCGATTCTGGAAAATATGATCCGCGTTGGAATTGAAGAGGGCATACAACAGGTTTGGGATCTGTGTCATTTCGGTTTTCCGGATGATTTGACGCCACTTCATCCGCACTTTTGTCGCCGGTTCGAAGCTTTCTGTACCGCATTTGCCAATTTTTATCTGCGATTCAGCAGCGAGATGATCGTGACGCCAATCAACGAGGTTGGATTTATGTCATGGTTGGGCGGGATGGTTGGCGGCACGTCGCCTTATTGTGTCAACAATGGGTGGTCGGTTAAATACGCTTACATGAAAGCGTACATTAAGGGGATAGAGGCGCTAAAAGCAGTACATCCATCGGTACGTATAATGACCACCGAACCATTGGTGAACGTTACGTACAATTTTTCGGCTAGCCAGGAACAAAAAGATTCAGCCGCTTTTCATCACGAACTTCAGTTTCAGGTGCTGGACATGCTTTCGGGCAGAATCTGTCCGGAACTGGGAGGGCGGGAGGAGTACCTGGATATTCTTGGTTTCAATTATTATTACAATAATCAATGGACCCTGGATCCGCATCAGATTCTGGGTTGGAATGATCCGGTTCCAAATCCGCATTACAGACCTTTGGCAAGTCTGCTGGATGACGTGCACAAAAGATATGAACGTCCCATTGTACTTTCAGAAACCAGCCATCCCGGTGAAGACCGGCCGGTCTGGCTTGAGCATATTTCGTTGCAAATCAGGAAGGTACTGGAACTTGGCATCCCGTTTTGGGGGATATGTTTGTATCCGATTATCGACCGGCCCGACTGGGATAACCTCGATATCTGGCATCAGGCTGGGATTTGGGATCGCATTCAGGGTGGTACGGAGCAGCAACGCATGCTTCATGGACCTTCTGCAGATGCACTGCTGCGGCAGCAGGAGCTCACGCAGGCGTCCGTCGAAAAATCGGAGAATTATTTGCTTTACGGGGACAGCATAAACCAACCCAATTATGGAGACAGGAATCTTGTTAGAGCGCATCAGTAATTTGAGGTTGCTAAAACCGGACGAAATTGGGTCCGGTATGGTCGTTGCGCCACACCCGGACGACGAAACACTCGGTTGTGGAGGAACGGCAGCGTTGCTTTTGAGGGCGGGTTTTTCAGTTCAGTTTTTATTTGTCAGTGATGGTACACTTTCACATCCCAATTCGAGAAAATTTCCGAAAATCCGGCTGAGAGATTTAAGGCAGTCCGAGGCATGTGATGCAGTGCGTGTTCTCGGAGCTACGGAAGACGATGTAGAATTTCTGGCGTTTCCCGATAGGAGCGTCCCGGATCGGGAGAGTATTTTTTTTGAAAGTGCCGTTCGCCTGGTCGTTTCTATTTTGACACGGAAACCGACCAAAACAATCTTCATTCCATGGCAAAATGACCCGCACTCGGATCACAAAGCGACATGGCAGATCTTCACCGAGGCGGTTAGCCGGTTGGAGGTCAGGCCGAGAATATTACAATATCCGATCTGGCTTTGGGAAATGGGAGAGGAGGCGGATTTACTTGCGATCGGTAAAATGAAAAAATGGCGCGTTGACATTACTGACGCAATTGAAATAAAACGAAGTGCTTTAATGGCACACCAATCTCAGGTCAGTGATCTCATCGATGACGATCCCGACGGGTTTCGCCTGTCGGAAAAAGTCATTTCACATTTTGACTCTGCTTCTGAAATATTCTTCGAATCATAACAAAACCGGCAAATGAACAAACCTGAAAAGTCACTGGACGCTTCGTTTTTTGAAAACCTTTTCGCTGAAAATCCGGATCCCTGGAATTTTGAGGAAAGTGAATATGAAAAGGCGAAATATGCTGCAACCATGCGACTGATCCCGAACGACATTTATGCAAACTGTTTCGAAATTGGTTGTGCAAATGGCATGTTGACCATGTTGTTACAGCAGCGCTGTCAGAAATTGCTTGCCGTTGATGCCAGCAGAATTGCGGTAGGAAATGCATCTAAAAGGACAGCACAGTTTACAAACGTATCGGTTATGGAAATGGAAATTCCAAAGGACTTCCCGGATGACCGGTTTGACCTCATTCTGTTATCCGAAGTGGGTTACTTTTTGAACAAGGCTGATCTGGAGCTGGCCAGAGACAAAATGATCGAAGCCTTATTGCCGGACGGCCATCTCATTCTTGTTCACTGGACTCCTTTTGTGGCAGAGTTTCCTTTAACGGGAGACGAAGTTCACGGAATTTTTTCAGAGCGGGCCGGGGAAGACGTCAATTTCCCCCTAATCCACCTGATCAACCGGACAGAACCACAGTATAGGATGGATCTGTTTTCAAAACGGTGATACTAAGTCCCGATTAGGTTCCATAACTTAGCTTCCATATTTCTTTTTTCAATTCCGGGATTACCTCTACAACGTTACGCATGGGCCATTTGGATGCCCACCCCTGCTGAGTCAATTCGTTTTCGGTGAGTTCCCAAAGCGCACCAAAATAGGATGCTTTCCGAACTTGCTCCCCAAGCCACTCCCGTTCCAGGCTGAGGAGATCACTGATCTGAACCAGAATATTTGTGTTTTTGTATTGCTCTTCATATCCGCTCGTCCAAAGATCCCTTAACAATTTCCGGGCGTTCAGCTTGATGATGAGCGCCTGCGTGGATTCTACCATGAGCGGATGATGGCATTCGTTCATTTCTCCCCATTGTTTGAGCTGTATCGAAAGTCCGAAATCGACCCTGCCTTCGACTCTCGTGGAGGTAAGAACCTGCACAAGCGGGCTTAATCTTATTTTGGCATCTACCCGAATCAGCGCTCTATGTAACGCCATGTCTTCAAGAAATGGAACCACCGGCAGGCGACCACAGATGTCGTACATGCGGCTCGTGACCGCGAAGCTGGCTCCGAAGCATTGGAAATGCCTCGGCCACCGGTCATTGAGAACAGGGTCCAGTAAGTCCTCCATTTTGGAAACAAGGTATTTATAAGTAATGTCGCGCAGATAGTATAGTCGTGAAATTCCTTTATCAGGACGGGTCAGTATCCTGCCGCCGACTACGTCATTCCCATTTGCTATTTCCCTGCAGGTCTGGTAGACCCAGTCTTTGGCAACCTGAGAGTCGCTGTCGGTACTGGCGATAATGCCGTTTGGTTTTCCAATGCTGTTAAATCTTTCATAGGCAGCGTCCATGAGTAGTCTTCTTACCGTCCCAATGTGTGCAACTGGCTTAGGCAGTGTAATTTCCTCCACATGCAACCCAAACCTTGGGTATCGTCGCTGGTACGCCCTGGCGACAGAAACGGATCGGTCAGTACAGTTGTTTGCCAGTAAAAGTACTTCATATTGTTTGTATGATACCCTGCGGCCGGTACCGTCGAACTGCATCCGTAATGCGTCAAGTGCGTGGATGAGATTGTCCTCTTCGTTTCGTACCGGCAGTATGATCGACATCATCAGGCCCGGATTCACGGCCTGCGTATTGTAAAGGTTCACTTCGGGAACAGCGTTGTCGGCTGTCTCAATAGTGCAGGAATCAGTCATAGAGATTGTCAATAAATTAATGTGCAGTTGGACACATACCGAAATAAAATCTATGCCATCAATTGAAAAATTGCCGGAAAATTGACGGCGGGAAGATTTTTTTCGATTAGTCTCGCTCCATTAAATATCGACTGCTTCCGGAAAGTAAAAGCCGCAGCAAAGTTATGCCTCACCGGTGCATAACTCTGTCTGGAAAAGTACTGGCGATGAGATTGAAAACTATATTTTATTTAGATACTTGGACAGATCCAGTTCATCTCTCATGACCTTTTGCTGTTCGAGTATTTTTATTTTGAGGTCTTTCAAAATAGGCCCGCTCGAATCCAGATCAGAAATGTCGTGCATTTCTTCGGGATCCTTCACCATGTCAAACAACAGGATTTTAGATGCCGCGGGGTATATAATCATCTTGTATTTATCTGTTCTGACCATCCGCTGCGTGTTGGTGTAGCTTCCATAAATAGCTGCATAGTTACTCCTTTTGTTTTTATCCCTGATCACCGGCATCAGGCTGTTGAAAAATACATGCGCAGGCTTCTTAATACCTGCAAGCTCATAGGCAGTGGCCATTACATCCTGCATATACACATTCTGATCTCTTTGTTCACCCTTTGGAATACGCGGTCCGTTTATTACCAGCGGCGGACGGACACTGTGATCAAACATACTTTGTTTGCCCATCAAACCATGATGACCAACAGAAAGGCCATGGTCAGCAGTGAAAAAAATATAGGTATTTTCCATTTTACCACTTTTTTTAAGTGCATCCAGAATTCTGCCAACCTGCTCGTCCATATAAGAAATGCTGGCGTAATATTCCTGAATGTTCTTTTTGACAGCATACGGTGTTCTCGGAAAAGGGGCCAGTTGTTCATCCCGAAGATCGGTACCGCAACCCATTTCAGTTTTATAGGGATAATCATCCAGATAACTTTCGGGTAATTTTATCTGATCAACAGGATATTGATCAACCCATCTTTTTGGCGCTTGTCTTGGATCGTGCGGCGCGTTGAAGGCCAGATACATAAAAAACGGGCTGTCTTTTTTTGAGGCGTCGCTGATATAGCCAATCGCATCGTCCGCAACTACTTCACTCCAGTGTTTTCCGCCTTTCCAAAATCCTCCATATTCTTCTTTCCAGGGTTGCCAGGTCGTATCCGTTTCTGAAGACGGCCGGTTGTAACCCTGCGCAGTTTGATTTGGCATTCCCGGCCGGATATGATTGGCATGATCGAAGAGTTTCTGTGCGTCGGCAGATACGTGCCATTTTCCGGTCATGTAAGTTTCGTAGCCTGCCTGTTTCATTTGCTGAGGCCAAAATCCGCCTGCTGCAACGAGAGGAGCATAATTTCCTTCCTGCCTTTTTGCATCCCAGACAGATAGCCCGGTGACCAGCATGGCTCGGCTCGCGACGCACACTGCCCCGTTCCATGCCCCCATATTATATGTATGGGTGAAGGTGGTCCCGTTTTTGACGAGGCCATCCAGATTCGGCGTGATGATCAGATCGTTCCCCAATGCATGAATGGAGTTGAACCGCTGATCGTCTGTGAATATCAAGATGATATTTGGTTTACGATCCGCGGATTCCGATTTTTTTTGGCGGCTTGCGCTGATGAGCAGCGTGAGCGCCAGATAGCCGCATAGTTGCAAAAGCAGAGTTGATTTTTTATGCATGCTCTTCACTTTAATGGAAATGACTCGAATCAGATTTATGATTTGTAATTCTACGACTAATTGTCCCGGGGTTTTGGTGGTAAAAATCCAGGTTTCATTTTTTATATTCAGTTTAAACTGTTGTTTTCTTTATCTTCTTTTCTCTCAAAAAAATCGATAAATAATAGCAACCGAATCAGGATTTTCCGGGACCTTAGGTCTGCTCCTGAATGTAAAAAACGGACAATAAATGTGGCCGTTATTCCACGGGAACATGGGGAGGCAAATCACTGATTTCAGGGATAAAAGTCAAAAAACAATATATCAATAATTAAGTAACAATTCTATGGCATTGTTTAATTTTTCCAGTTTATCAAATAACTGATTTTTTCTGCTGGGTTCATTTTCGCTGGAACACAAATTGTATAGGAGCTTTACAATTAAACCAATCAACTGTATGAAAACCGAAACCGGCTCTGAGCCAAAATTTAAAACGAAAACTTCTGCAAAAGCGGAGCCTGCGTTGAACGAGCTGTTTCTTGACGGCCTTCGTGACATTTACTGGGCAGAAAATCATTTGGTAAAGGCTTTACCAAAAATGATTGACGCAGCCACATCTGAAAAGTTGTCGGAAGCGATTCAAAATCACCTCACAGAAACGGAAGTCCATGTTTCTCGTTTGGAGCAAATCTTTGGCTTGCTTGATGAAAAGGCGATTGCAAAAAAATGCGATGCCATGGAGGGACTTTCAAAAGAAGCTGAGGGAATCGTTGAAGGTACGGATGAAGGAACTGCAACACGGGATGTAGGAATTATTCTGGCATCTCAAAAAGTGGAGCATTATGAAATCGCGACCTATGGCGGCCTGACTCAACTTGCCAAGACACTCGGCCTTGATGATGTTGCCGACATTCTTGCGCAGACATTAGCGGAGGAAAAGCTGGCAGATGAACTGCTTACGGAGATCGCCGAAAATGATGTCAATTACAAGGCTTCACAGGAAGCCTGATTATAACCTCTTAAACAGATTAAAATGGCAACTAAAAAGGATTTGTCAAAGTCAACAGACCAACAGGAAAATGACAAGACAAACAGTCTGGCGGCGCATACTACTGAGGCGTCCGCCCAGTTCATGACTACCAACACAGGTTTAAAAATTAATGATGACCAGAATTCTTTAAAGGCTGGTGAAAGAGGAGCTACGCTGCTCGAAGATTTTATTCTCCGCGAAAAGATCACGCATTTTGATCATGAGCGCATTCCTGAACGCATTGTGCATGCACGCGGTTCCGGCGCCCATGGGGTATTTAAGGTTTACGAATCTCAGGAAAAGCTCACCAAGGCAGGTTTCCTGAACGACACTTCGCTTGAAACGCCCGTTTTTGTAAGATTCTCGACCGTGGCGGGCTCACGTGGGTCGACCGATCTGGCGAGAGATGTGAGAGGCTTCGCAGTGAAGTTCTATACGCAAGAGGGGAATTTCGATCTTGTGGGCAATAATATGCCCGTGTTCTTTATTCAGGACGCAATAAAGTTTCCGGATTTGATCCATGCGGTGAAGCCGGAGCCGGATAATGAGATTCCGCAGGCAGCTTCCGCACACGATACTTTCTGGGATTTTATCTCGCTGGCTCCCGAATCCGCACACATGATCATGTGGGCTATGAGCGACCGCGCTCTGCCACGCAGCCTTCGTATGATGGAGGGCTTTGGTGTGCATACTTTCCGATTTGTCAATGCAGAAGGGGTTTCAAGTTTTGTCAAATTCCACTGGAAACCTTTGCTCGGGGTACATGCTGTTGCCTGGGACGAAGCGCAGATTATTTCAGGAAAAGATCCGGATTTTCACCGCAGAGATCTTTGGGATGCAATTGAGAGCGGTAATTTCCCCGAATGGGAGTTGGGTGTTCAGATCGTCGCTGAGGAGGATGAGTTCAAATTCGAATTCGATCTGCTCGATCCAACGAAATTGATTCCGGAAGAATTGGTTCCTGTTCAACGGATCGGCAAAATGACACTAAACCGCAATCCTGATAACTTTTTCGCAGAAACTGAACAGGTCGCTTACCATTTGGGGCACGTAGTTCCCGGGATTGATTTTACCAATGATCCTTTGTTGCAGGGACGATTATTTTCCTATACAGATACGCAACTTTCGCGCCTGGGAGGCCCCAATTTCCAGGAGATACCAATTAACAGGCCTATTAATCCGGTCCACAACAACCAGCGTGACGGGCACATGCGGCAAACGATTAACAAAGGAAAGTCGAGCTACGGACCGAATACCATCGGAGATAATTACCCGGCGCAGGCAAAAGCATCGGAGGGAGGATTCACCTCTTACCCTGAAAGAATTGACGCGCGTAAGGTTCGTGCAAGAAGCAGAAGCTTTTTTGACCATTTCAGTCAGGCTAAATTGTTTTTTAACAGCCAGTCGGAACCGGAGAAAGACCACATTGTTGACGCACTGAGCTTTGAACTGGGGAAAGTAAAGGCTGTTGAAATCCGTGACCGTATGCTGGGTATTCTATCACTGATAGATAAAAATCTGGCGGCAGGAGTTGCCTTTGCTTTGCGAATATCGGTACCTCAGGATCCTGCACTTCCGATCAATCACAGCATTCCTGCGGACGGTGATCCGGCAGATTACGATTCGCTGATCGTAGAAGGAACCTTGGCAAAATCTGAGGCACTGAGCATGGCAACTACGCCGAAAGACAGTATCAGCACCAGAAAAATTGCCTTTTTAGTAGCAGATGGTGTAGACGGAAATTCAGTTAAGACGGTTAAAGCCGCGCTTGAGAGCAAAGGTGCAGTAGTTTGTATTATTGCTCCGAGATCAAACTATGTACTTACGGAAAATGACGAGCAGATACCGGTTACAGAAAGCTTCCTGACTGCTGCTTCTGTATTATACGATGCAGTGTATGTGCCGGGCGGCACCAATAGTGTTGCCAGCGTCGAAGCAGATGCGGATGCAGTACATTTTTTGAACCAGGCATTCAAACATTGTAAGGCAATTGCAGCTGACGCCAGTGCGATGCAGGTTCTGGAAGCAACTTATTTCAGTAAGAAATTGCCTGCTGGCTATTCTGACGAGGTTGTGCTCAGGGAGGGTATTGTCATTGGCGACAAGCCCGGGGAGTTGGCCGACAAATTTGCCCTTGCCATTGCTCAGCACCGGTTCTGGGAACGAGAAAAACCAAGAAAAGTCCCGGCCTGATAAATGTTTCGGGACATTAAAAAGCTTCGAAATCGCAAGATTTCGAAGCTTTTTGTTTAAAATCAGCTTTTAATTATACGATTAATTCCACTGCCTGCGTATTGCCTTGTTGCAGAGCCAGGTCAATAACAGAAAGTCCGCGACTGTCGACAATCGTGGTATCTGCGCCATTTTCAACCAGCAATTTAACAAGTGCGTTTCGGCCAAACATCGCTGCGAACATCAGGGCAGTACCTCCGTTTCCATGCTGTAAATTCAAATCTGCTCCATGCCTGATCAACAACCTGGCAATGTCTTCATAGCCTTTAAATGAAACGCCCATCAGCGCTGTGTTGCCGCCCAGGTCGCCGTCATTGACGTTGGCGCCTGCTTCCAAAAGAAGTTCAGCGGCCTCGTACTTATTGTTATAGCAAGCGATAATGAGTGGGGTATAACCTTTTTCGTCTCTCACGTTTAAATCTGCCTTTAAAGCGATCAGCTCTTTGATAACTTCCACATTTCCAAGCCGTGCGGCATGAATGATAACACTGTCGGGATAGTCCATGGTGAGTGGGATTAGATTGTTTTTTTGTTTCGAATGAAAAAATCGTTCCATCAGCTTTTAACAAACTACCGTTGTGATTCCGCCTCGGCATAGCTGTTAAGTTGCCTCAGATTCGCAACGACTTCTCCCATGGTATTGTTGAAATAAGCATAAACATCCAGGCCGTCACGCAGCCATTCGACAACCAGTCCGGCATAATCTGCAATAGAGTCGGCATCATAATGACCTTTGTAATTGCCGTCCGGGCCGTGGAACCGAAGGTATCTGAAATTGACATCGGTATTCATTGGAGGCGGGATAGAGCCAGGTTTATCATGAATCACAATTCCAAACCCAAATCGTTCAATCATATCATACACGGAATCATCATACCAGGATTCGTTGCGGAATTCAATGGAAATATTCCATTCACTTCCGGGATCAGCGTCTTTAATAGCCCTACAAAGGTCTTCCAGCCTGGATACCATGCCGATTTTAAACCCCGGTGGAAACTGTACGAGAACACAGCCCTTTTTTTTACCAGCCTGTTTGATAATATCAAAAAACCGACTAACATCCTCATGCCTGAAAGCCAGACCTTTGACATGTGTAATATCCCGCCACAGCTTAAATGTGAAACGGAAATTGTCCGGAACCTGGGCTGCCCAGGCAGCGACTGTACGTGGAAGCGGAAGTTTGTAAAATGAACTGTTGATTTCGATGCTGTTAAACAGTGAGCCATAATATTCCAACCGACTTCGGTTCTGATATTCGGGCGGGTAGAAGGATTTATTTTTAACAGGTAACATCAATCCGCTGGTACCTGAGTAAAATTCACGTTTGTCTAAATCTGCCATTTTTTAGTCAGGGCAATGAGTTTAACAATATTTTGGGGTAGTAGTTATGACGAAGTATAAGTTGACATTTCTGCCTGATATATAACAATTGTGCCAAGTTGGTGGGGTGAGCTGTTGTTGAGTTAAGGTGTTGTCAGTCTGAGGGTAGCCGCACTTCGACTCCGCTCAGTGTGACAGCTTGTGTAAGCGTTTGTCGGTCTCGCATGTTGTCAGTCTGAGGGTGTTGTCAGTCTGAGCGTAGTCGAAGACCGCCGGGTATAGGTTTGGAATTCACACACAGTAGCGCGCACTTCGACTTCGCTCAGTGTGACAGCATGCACTTCGACTCCGCTCAGTGTGACAGCATGCACTTCGACTTCGCTCAGTGTGACAGCGTGCACTTCGACTTCACTCAGTGTGACAGCGCGGTGTGAGAGCGATCCTCCAAAATTTTCATCCATTTTCTAAGATAAAATAGTCCTATTGTGTCATAATCGCGTATTTCACGATAGCATTGCTTACATGTCTCTTTTGTAAGTGATAAACGATAGTAAACTGTTCGCGTGATGAAAATCAAAACCCTCCTCTGTTTGTGTTCACTTATTGTGTTTGGCTCTTTTAACGCAAAACCAAAATGGCGGCCGCTGTTTGACGGTAAGGATCTAAAAGGCTGGACGAGCCGCGGAACGGCGGTCTGGGAGGTGAAAGATGGCGTTATAACTGGTACGGACGGTCGCGGGCATTTGTACGCAGATCCCGTTTTGCGGAATTTGGAAATCAAAGGCGAATTCAGAATTACCAGCCAGGGAAAGAATGCGAATGGTGGACTTTATATCCGGGCAAACCCGCCGGCGAGTAATCCGGACGGCTTTCCGGAAGGTTACGAAGCGCAGATTTGTAACAGTCAGGACGCGTATACAGGCTGGCTCTGGAAACCCGGTACGCCAACTGGCAAAGCAAGTGCACTGCTAACCAAAGATGGTGAATGGTTCCCGATGCGGGTTGAGGCCATAGGTAGCACAATCAAAATTTGGGTTAAGGATCAGTTGGTGATGACCCATAGTGACGATGAATATAAAGAGGGGCATTTTGCATTACAGTGCCACAATGCCGGAATGACGTTCGAAGCGAAAAATCTTTACTACAAAAAACTCGATTAACCGCTTTCCATAATCGTTTGGTCAAAACCCGAAGTCAACGTTTTTTGACATAAATTTCAAGAATTTCCTGATCGATGTTCAAGCTGTCAATTTTTTCAATACCCGTTTGAATCAGCGTATCGTTCTGCACGCGCAGGTTGAAATGAAAGTCCCGGTTCTCCCATTCGCGGTAATTGCAGTAGGTCAGGTGCTCTGAATAATTTTCACCGTCTAAAGTGTAAGTTCCGCTCCCTGCGTCAAAAACGGCGGAATCTTTGGAAGTACGATTGGTATTATGTTTGAAAAAAGCGAATTCTCTTTCCGTAAACATTTTGATCATTTCCTGATTTGCAACGGGGAAAGTAATCGTGGTATCTCCTTTTGAAATGATTTTGCTGGAAGCCAGTTTCCAGGTTCCCGTTATGGAATTGGACGTTGTAGAGGCTGGTTTTTCATTGCAACCGAGCGAAGCGACAATGAGGAAAAGGAGGGGGATTCTATTTTTCATAAACTCGGAGCTTGGATCATGGTGGTTAAATTTTCATTTTTTGCAAAACTTGTAACTTTCGATAAACGAATTCGGATATTTCGAGCCTGTGGAGGAGATTCGTGTCAATTCGTGTATTCGTGGCAGTGCGAACGTTCAACGATCCGGTCGTGGCACTAGTAATGTAAATGACTCAGCGAGGTAGTTTTACTTGTTATGTACCAATAATTAAAGAAAATAACATGGTTAAATCAGCCCATCGCCCGCCTTTACTTCTCGCCTGAACATCATAACCAATGAAACTGATAAAACGAAGTCTGCTGTTTGCTATTTTAATTTTGTTTGGGATAGGAGCGGTGCCGAGAAAAATAACCTGGGTTGCGATAGGGGATTCAATCACTTATCTCAATGACCATCAGGACGAAACGGGTAACAGGGTCACAAAAGGCTACATGACCCTGATAACCGAAAAGTTTCCTAATGTTTCGGTTATAAATCAGGGACACAATGGCTGGACATCGGTAAACATCGCAACTAAAATTGAGGAGCTTGGGTTGGTTAAGGCAGACGTCTACACGATTTTTCTGGGAACCAACGACTGGTGGCAGGGCAAAAAGCTGGGAATTCTTTCTGATTACGAACAAAACACGGGTACGGGAACTGTGTATGGCTCGTTCCGGAAAATCACCGACAAGCTTAAACAGTTGAATAAAAAAGCCAGAATTATACTGATCACGCCCATGCAACGCGGTGATTTTGTTTATATCAACAGTGCAAAAAACAATGCTTACGGCTCGTACAAGACTAAAAAGGAGCAGAATCTGGAACAGTTTGCCAATGCAATTGTTGAAATTGGAAAGGTTGAAAAGCTTCCAGTAGTTGATTTGTACCATGACAGCGGTATTAATCTGGAAAACATGGTAAATTTCAAAAGGTTGAAAGATCCGCAAACCGGGCAGTACCAGAATTACACTTACCCGGGTTATACAGCCGTACCATTCGATGCCGAACATGACGAATACCCATACCCGCCGGAAGCATCAAATATGACTTTTGACGGTCTTCATCCATCGGACAAAGGGTATCAGGTGATTGCGGATATGCTGGTGAAAAAATGGAAGGGGTTGAAGTAACATTGTACAATCCGGTTAATTGTACAACTTCTGGCAAACCTCGCAGAAATAACTCCGCCTTTTATTTTTACCCATATATTCTTTATGAAAATCAGCGTGGTCGCGGGGACAGGTTTGTTTTGTATGCGCCAGCCAGTGTTTCTTCAGTGAACCTTCTTTTTTCCAATCCAAAAAATCAAATGCATATTTTCGTGTCTCGCGGATCATTTCTTTAAGCTTCTTTTCCGGAATTTCGGAGATAATGCTGAGCGGGTGGATTTTGGTACGAAACAGGACTTCATTTTTTATAATATTGCCGCTTCCTGAGAAAATGTCCTGATTCAGCAAAACATCACATACCAGTGCATCCGGCATCCCTGCTAATTTTTTCAAAGCTTTTGCCGGTTTCCACTGTCTTGACATTATATCACCAGACCAGTCATATAATTGATCAGCCGTTTCATCGATCAGCTTGATCGAACAAGCATAGAAATTGAGCTCATCTTTACTGAAACGAATGCTCAGTTTTGGCTTTGTTTTTTTTCTCTCGTTGATGAGATAGGAGCCGAAAAGCATCAGGTGGATTCTGATCGTAAATTTATCGAAGCAGATCAGGAAATGTTTACCCCAGGATTTGACGGCGATTACCTTCTGGTTGATGAGCCGATCCGTATCAATTTTCGCGTTTCCTTCCGCCTCAATAATTGGCCTGTTCGTTAGATTTAGTGCTTCAACTGCTTCTCTCAAAATAACTATGGAAGGACCTTCGGGCATGACGTTTCTGACTGATTGAAATTACGATTGAATAGTTGGGATTCAATATCAAGAATGGTGCCAGTGGAAAGTCATTTAAAGATTGAAAACCAAACATGAAAAATTTACTTCTGATAACCTTGTGTTTTATTAATTTTTCCGGCTTTTGTCAGACGGACCAGGTTTTGCGGACTGTCTTCGGAGATCAATCCAATTTTGCGATCATGAATCTTATGGAACACAAACAGCCGGAAAAAATTTTCATTTTGAACAAAACCCGGACCTGGGACTATGAGATTTTTTGGCCTGAGCTCCTCGGTGATGAAACAGTAGAACAATTACAAAATCTCGCAGGTGACAAAGCGGAAGGTGACGATCCTGAATATTTGTTCCGCGATCCGAAGATTAAAAAGTTGATAAACGCGCGGGAAAGAAAATCATTGAGGAGAAGAACAACCTGGATCAAATCAAAAAAGATTATTTTGAGCGGTAAAAGTTATTCCACAGTAAGTTCGCCTGAAAGGTTATCCGGTTTCTACGTTTCTACAACCGAGCCGGTTTTAACAACTGATGGTAAATATGCTTTTGTAAAGATTGACGTGTTTTTCAAAGAGGGAATTGAGGAGGATACTGATCCATGGAGCCCATATTTTGCAGTAATCGACCTGATTTACGAAAAACAAAAAGATTTGTCCTGGAAACGAATTCAGCGGATCGGTAGATTAATTTTGTGACAGTGGAACAACTAAACCAATTTCACTAATCACTGCCCGCTCTCGGAAACTAAGAAGACCTTCAGATTCGCCAGTAAATCATACATTGCCTTGTTTATAGCGTCATTGTCCGATTTGGAACGCTGCAATGATTCTTCTGCAATCATACGCTTTTTTCGGTTTGGCTCTGTTTTTAAAGCCATTTCTTTTGCCAGGATCAGGTCGTTGTCTTTCACGCCGATTCGGGTTGGCTGATACATGGTGGCAATGCCATCCAGCTTGTCGATCTTCACATCAAAATGCTGCTCCGTACAACTGATCGTCATATCAAAGCGAATGTGTTCATACCTGGAATGCGCCACCGGAATGTAGCTGTTAACTACCAGTTTGCCAGTCTGTGGCTCTTCCAGCGTGACGGCATTTTCATAATTTCCGAACGTTTTTGAAACCCATTTTTGAGCGTCCACATAAATCCGGTCTTTCGATTTTGGCAAATTTCCCAGATCGCTGTATGAAACATTTTTAGCGGCGTCGAGCGGCAAAGTACCATTCTGGCAAAATCCGGAAAACGAGGAAAGAAAAAGAAGTGATAAAATGAGATGTTTCAAAATGCAATAGAATTGTACGCCCATAAAGTAACGGCAAAACCGGGAAGATGTCAAAATCAAATTTTTCCCCGGCTAACTTCGCTTTGGTTAAATTTAAAAATTCTCCTTTTCCGTCTGTCGAAACAAAGCTGATGTTCATGTTGGGCCTGAAATTCAGATTTCAGAATCCGTTTTTGAGTCAATCTGGTATGATGAATAATCTTCTCTTTTATCTGACCATTTAAAAATTACCTCTTTGAATCGCAAATCTTTGGCAATCTGTTTGATGTCTTTCAGGAACTTGCGTTTTGTGCGTTTCGGCTCAAAAACATTCCCTGAAAACACAAGAATTTCCTTCGCTTTTCCTGACGCCGATATCTGGATTTTTTCCTGTAACAACACGTCTTTTTTTAGATTTACGTATTCATCCCGCATTTCAGGAAATTCTCGCGTCTGAATTTTGACCATTCTATCTTTCAGGATCTCGCTCTGCTGTTTAATCAATTTATCTTTGTTGTCTTTTGCATCGTTGTACAGCGCAGTGTTCGACTTATTCCATGATACAAACGAACTCACATCTTCATGAACGCCATTGTTTTTTAGTTTTCTGTCAATATCGATAATCGAGTTTTGGATGAAAAGTGCCATGTCCTTTTTAGAACCAGCATCCATTTCCGATGACTTTGTGAAATGTCTGATAATAAAGAACGCACCAACTGCCAGACACAGATAAGCGATGTACTTGAAAATATTTTTGCTTGGATTTGAATATTCTTCCATTACGTTGTTTGGTTTAGCTCAGTCGTATCTGAAATTGATAACGATTTAACAAGAGGTTAAACAAACGTGCCAAACGATGTAAATGGCCCTTTTTCACAAAATGAGGTTAAACTATGGAAATTTGCAACAGTAAAACGGCCGGATATTCGGCATTTTCAGGAGGAGAGTTGCCATTCATCTGACCGTTCCGTCGCAAACCGTTGCTTTTTGCATCAGCCCGGACCTATGCTTCCGCCCACCTTTGTAACCATGCTACTCGTGGTAAATGTGCCGGCCTGCGTTCCAAGCGTGTAAACACCACTCGTATACAGTCCGTTTACATTGGTGCCCCCGCTTACGCTCCCGCCCGTGAAGATTTTGTAAGACGTACTGGCTTTCAGCTTTGGACTTGAAAATAACATCGTTGCGTAAGTCCGTGGAATTGTGAATGTCAGTGCTTCAGTTCCATCCGATGACTGTATATGAATCAGTTGATTTGCGGTTCCTCCGCCCAATAACACGGACGCCTGTGTGCTGACTGTGGCAGTCGGAGAGCTGCTTGCTCCGCCGATACCCACCATAATTCCACCGGTAACTTTGAAAGTATTTCGGTCGCAATCAAATCCTTCCTCCGGGGCAGTAGATCCAACTGCGACAGTTTTACCCCCTGTCACCGTAATTTTTCCGTTTGAGTCGATCGCATCATTTGAGGTGCTGTATGCATAAATGGCACCGCCGTTGATGTATATAAATGTCTTGGCGTTCAATCCGTCATCCAGAGTTTTGGTGGTGATGGTTCCGCCGTTGATCGTCATAACACTCTTGCTTTCAATGCCCTCACCGCCAGTCGAAGTCACGTTGACTATTCCGCCATTGATCACAATGTACGGGTCAATCGTCGTGTCCGTATCATAAGCGGCTGATATTCCTTTGTCGGCCACGTTGATGGTAAAGTTCCCATTGTTGATCACAATGAATCCTTCGTCGCACTGTATTCCGTCGCCTTTTGTCGTGATATTCAGGGTGCCGCCGTCGGCTATAAACGCATCATTTGTGTGAATTCCGTCGGAAGCCGCGCTTGTCACAGTGATATTTCCGCCAATCACCCTTACGTAGTCATCGCTCGCAATCGCATGTTTATAGTTTCCTGTGAGACTCAGACTTCCTGTTCCGCTGAAAATCAGTTGCCCTTCACTAAAAAACGTCGCCTTCATATCTTCAGTACCGCTTGCGGTATAGGTTGCGCCGTCGGTGAGCAAATTTGTCGTTTTGTCGGCCAGTACCACAAAGGCTCGTTTACTGGATTGGATGTTGATCGCAGGGCCATCCGCATTCGTTATCGTAACGCCGTTCAGGGTAAGTTTGAACTTCTTATCACTGTAAATTTTTACTGAGCCGTTTGTAGTTGTTCCTGAAAGCACATATTCAACTTCGGCCACACTCGAATTGATGGTTACGTCGCCGTTGGACTCCGTCACTGTAACACCGCCGGACGCCAGGGGATTTGTCACTGTAACGGTGCTTGCAAACGCAATGGAAACCACCGATGAAAAAGTGGCGTTCGCAAGAATATCATCAGCATTGGCCGCAATTTCCTGACTTCCCTCTGCTGTTGCTTTGGAGGTGGTGATGCTATCGATTGAAGCTGTCGTTCCGGTGGCGCTTGCGTCTCCTGGTGTCACGTCGTCACCGTTTTTGGAACAGGAAATGATCGTCGCCAGAAATAGTATTTTTAAGGAATTTAGCCCGATTGCGCGCCAGGGAAATGGTCTGTTGAGGATCATTGGGAATTTGATGTTTGGTGTCATTGTTTAAATTTCAGCTGCTGCATTCCCGGTTGCCGGAAAAGGTATATCCGGAGAACTGCGTCGCAGCCCTGACCGTCATTACGCTGAAAAAGAAAATAGTGTTGCCGAGCTATGAAATTTTAAAACGGGATTTTATCTTGTTGCGCGAAATCGCAATCCGCCCTTGACACAAAATTCCTGTAACGAGCATCACCTGACCAAATGGTTCGCAAGGAAAATTCAGAAATAAGGGGTAAGTAATGAGCGCTTTGAAATTGAGAGGCGGTACTAATTCAAGTAAGGTGAGGGTTTTTGCTTTTCTTTAAATAAACAATTCCCCATTGAGGAATGAAGTGGAAGGGCAGATTTTAAAACGCTGAAAATCTGCCCTTTGAATCTGAAAATAGCAAAATCAGGCAAATTCAACTTTCAGCTTGTCATAAAAATCGTAGATGCGCAGAATAAACTTTTTACATTCTTCATCCGACATTTCATTGATCGTGTTGTTGACTGCGTTTAATACGGTTTTACCTTCCTCATTGAGCGCAGTTCCTTGTTTTTTGATGAATCGAACCATATCAGTCCATTCAGCAGAGAGCTGGTCGGAGAAATACTTTGGATCAATAATATTAAAATAGGCGCTCTGAGCTTTCAACTGGTCCTTAATTTTGGCCTCATTGCTCAATTGGGACAGGCTTTCCACCATCTTGGAAACCTCGATGTAGGTAAAAATATTCGACTTTTTCATTCTTCTTATTGTGGGGGGGTATATTACGTTGAGTCTTAAACGCTACTGCTGTAGCGGCATTCTTAGGATTAAAGTTTTCTCGATAATGACGTCGGTTTAAGGTGATAAAATAAATTAGACTCTGCTTCCGGGCATCAGTACATTTACGGTTGGCACCCGTAAATTGACTGAATTCTGTAAACATCAACTGGAACTACTTCTCTTAACCAGCCTATGTACTACCCGCGATTAAAGTATTTTAATTAAAGTTACGAATATTTTCTTCAAACAATGTAAAAGTAAACGGTTAGGAAAAAAAAGAAAGATTGAATTTATTCGACGCTGAAAAAAAGTAACGTCAAGTTCCTCAAACCGTTAGTGGAACGGTAACGTTGCCGTTCGGGGCTTCGAAAATCAGGGTTTTTACCGATTTTATTTTTTTAAATTCTTCGGTCGGATTTTTGAGGCATGACCGCGCTGCCTGGGGTAGGCGAAAATCCCATTCTTTATTTGAGATAAACGATAATTGCCTTTACTTTGAAGCTCGGAATTTTTTCAGCGTGGCCGTTTCAGTATAAAACGCCACATAAGTGATTTTATTCAAGCCACGCAGGCTTCCTGTTGACCTGAACGCACAGAAATATTTTCGTACTTTGTTACAAGCCATTTTTATACCCAATCCCTGAATTCAAATGCTCAAAATTACCTGGAGTTTGTTTGCCGCTTTCCTGATGCTGACCTGGTACACTCCTCAAAATAAACACACAGAAGTGGTGCCAAAAAGTTCTGCATTTTCAAATGCGACAGATTCTTTGCCCAATGCAAAAAAATGGCCTGCCGATTTAAGTGTAACTGGTTTTGCTGGTCCTGATTTGACGCCAAGCCCTGCTTGTCTGGCAGTGTCAGCCACCGGAGATGTTTTTGTTGGCGTGGATATGATCGGCTCGCTGGGGAAAGATCCAGGTAAAGGAAGCATCGTAAAACTTGTCGACAGCGATAATGATGGCGTTGTAGACAAACATTCCGTATTCGCGATGGTGGACGATCCGCGTGGAATTATTTCGCTTGGTGATCAGGTCTTTGTGCTTCATACAACCTTCTCAAAGGAAACAGGAAAGGCGTCCGGTATGGATCTGGTTGTGTTTGAAGACAAAAACCGTGACGGTGTCGCGGATGGTCCTTCACAACCTTTAATAGAACACATCAGCTCGGCCAAATTCCTGCAAAGCCGTGGTACGGATCACTCGACAAACGGAATCCGCATGGGTATCGACGGCTGGATTTATATCGCCGTGGGTGATTTTGGCTTTCATGATGCTATTGATCGTTCGGGTAAAAAATTGACCCAGCTTGGTGGAGGAATTGTGCGTGTGCGCCCCAATGGAAAAGAGATGGAAGTATTTACGCACGGTCTCCGCAACATTTACGACGTCGCCATTGACCCTTATATGAATGTTTTTACCCGGGATAATACGAACGATGGAGGAGGCTGGAATATCCGTTTCAGTCATCAGGTGCAGTCGGGAGAATATGGATACCCGCTATTATTTCAGCACTTTACAGAAGAAACCATTCCTGCTCTGGTAGATCTTGGTGGTGGTTCAGGAACAGGTTCATTGTTTATGGACGATGCGACCTGGCCGGAAAAATATAACAAGGTTCCGATGATGGCGGACTGGGGGAGAAGCTACCTTTATCTGCATCGTGTAACACCGGATGGTGCCAGTTTTAAACAAAAAGACGAAGAATTTATACAGCTCTCACAAATCACCGATTTGGACGTAGATGCCTCGGGTCGGCTTTTTCTGGCTGCATGGGATGGTGCCGGTTACTCCGGAAATCCTAAAAAGGGTTTTGTGATTCGTGCAGTGCCAAAAGATTGGAAATATGTTCCATTTGCAGATTTGAAAAAAGCTTCTGTTGATGAACTGGTAAGTTATCTGAAATCAGGCAGCGCTGTCGCCCGTCTTCATGCACAGCAGGAATTATTGGGCCGTCCCGGAAAACAGGCGACTGATGCAGGCTGGAAACTGGCCGCTGACAAGTCACTTCCGCTCGACGTACGCGTGGCTGGTATGTACACGTATGCACAGGGCGCAGGAGAAAGCGGAGTTCCGAATCTTGTGAAACTTGCGTCGGACAATGCGATGCGGGAATTCGCATTCCGTGCGCTTACAGACCGCAAAGAATGGCTGAAAAATGTACCGACCGATCTTTTTGTAAAAGCGTTGAATGATCCTTCGGTGCGCGTTCAGGTGGCCGCGACGATCGGTCTCGGAAGGCTGGGCCGCGCTGATGTGGCAAAAGCGCTGCTCCGCACAAAAGTGCCGGCTTCTTTCGTAGCCCCGGAAAAGAATGTCGAAGGACCTCATGCGACGCCAAATTCTGCAATTATTCCCGCTCACGTTGCCATTCGGGCATTGGTGAGTTTGCATGCTGTGGATGCTTGTGTCAATGCGATCGGAACCGAAAACAACACTTTGGCACTTTGGGCATTGCGTTACATGCATGATCCAAAGGCGGTGAACGGATTGATCGCTGCCTACAAAAAGTCGAAAAACCCTGTGGTGAAACAACAGATTCTGACCACATTGTCCCGTCTTTACAAAAAGGAAGCGCCTTACGAAGGGCAAACCTGGTGGAGTACGAGACCGGATAGTCACGGACCTTATTATAAGGGAATTGAATGGGAGCAATCACCGGCAATTAAATCGTTGCTCGTTGCGGAATGGAACAAGGCAGATGTTTTGGGTAAAGAATTTTATGCTGATTTGAATGCCAAACATCGCATGGGCATCACCGAATTCGGAGGTGAGGAAGCAGTTGCAGGTAAAACAGAAGTAAAGGTCGATCTTGAAAAAATCAGAAACAAAAAAGGCCAGGTAGGCGAGTCGTCAATTGAAGATGTGATGCTGGCAATGGCCAAAATTCAGGGAAATCCTGCTTTGGGTAAAACGATTTTCACCCGCCAGGGCTGTGTTGCTTGTCATAGTTTGCAAAAGGGTGAAACGATGAAAGGGCCATTTATGGGTCAGATTGGCTCCATCATGAACCGCGAGCAAATTGCAGAATCAATTCTTAAACCGAATGCTTCAATTTCGCAGGGATTTTCGTCGGTGTTAATTACTGCAAAAGGAGACAAAACCTACATGGGTTTCGTCACGCAGGAATCTGCTGAGAAACTTGTGTTGAGAAATATTACCGGAGAAGTTTTTACGGTAAAAACGTCGGATATTTTGACCCGCCAGGAGCTGGAAAATTCCATGATGCCGGAAGGACTCGCCAATGCGTTGTCGTATGAGGAACTGGCTTCGCTGCTTACTTTCCTTTCACAACAAAAGAAATAACAAGACAGATAAAAATAATATTATGCCAAATCCATGGACAGGTAAGGGTAATCCCTATACAAAACAGGAAGTAAGAGATCGTTTGCAGGCAACGCTGGATCAGAACAAAGCGATTATTGCAGCCGGTGCCGGAACCGGTATCAGTGCCAAATTCATCGAAAAAGGCGGTGCGGATTTGATTATTATATACAATTCCGGTCGTTTCAGAATGGCTGGCCATGGTTCCTCTGCCGGGCTGATGGCGTATGGTGATGCGAATGCCGTGGCGATGGAAATCGGTGAATTTGAGGTACTTCCGGTTGTGGAAGAAGTTCCGGTCATTTGCGGCGTGCACGGGTCTGATCCGCGGCGGCGTATGTGGCACCATTTGCTGAAAGTGAAAGAGATGGGATTTTCGGGCGTGAACAATTTTCCGACACATTCCATCGTAGACGGGCATCTGAGGCAGGTTCTGGAAGAGACGGGCATGGGTTTCGATAAAGAAGTAGAAATGGTAAGGCTGGCAACGAAAATGGATCTGTTTTCAATTGTCTATGTAGCCAAACCAGAAGAAGCAAGACAAATGGCCGAAGCCGGTGCAGACGCTATCATTGCACACGTGGGTACCACAGTGGGCGGCTCAATCGGGGTTATTGACGCGTCCTGTACGATGGATGATGCCATTGACCGAACCATTCAAATTATGAATGCGGGAAAAGAAGTGAATCCGGAAATCTTTTTCCTGGCCCACGGTGGGCCGATCAATACACCGGAAGATGTAAAAGTGATTCTTGAAAAAACAGGTGTGCACGGGTTTGTCGGTGCCTCGTCACTGGAGCGAATGGGCGTCGAACAGTCATTGACTGACTTGACGAAGCAGTTTAAAGCACTTACAATACCCAATCGTTGATGAAAATCTGATTACAGCCACAGCATGTTTAACCTTTCTGTGGCTGTAATTTTATCCTTTACTTCCCTGAATCTGGCGTTCCAGATCCGAAATATTCTGAATAATCTCCTCCGCTTCTTTACTCAATACATCGGCTTCTGCGCTATCATGGGGATGTTTTTTCATTTTTTTCATGACTTCCGCCAGCCCTGTCCGGTATTCGTTTATACGCGAAACCGGATCGTCGTCCACATCAATCCAGCCTGCAGATTTTTGGTACGCGATAATTTTCTCCTGAATGTTCAATGACTCAGTGCTTTCATTTTTTGAAAGCAGTTTTAAAAGCAATGCTGATTCCGCACGGGTAAATTCCATATCTGCGATCTACTTGGATGTTCACAAACAAAGTAACTGAAAATAGTGGATAAAATCCGGCGGCCGTTTAAGAAGCGCCTTGTCTGATGCCCTCAAATCTTTCCGGAATCCCTTATATTCGCAAGCTTGTTGATTTTGAAAGAAATTGACCCATTTTTTTTGTGTCGAAACAAGCTGATTTGAACCGAAAATTTATGAAAGATTATACTCCCGATTTGAGAACAGTTGCCGTAACACGTTATGTTACTCCGCTTAGGGAAGGCGGTTCGCTACCTGCAATCGCAGAAGCGGACGATGGGTTTTTGTATGTGCTGAAATTTCGCGGAGCAGGGCAGGGAGTGAAAGCATTGATCGCTGAACTGATCGGTGGAGAAATAGCGCGATTGTTGGGCCTGCGGATGCCCGAAATGGTTTTTGCGAACCTTGACGAGGCGTTTGGACGGACCGAACCTGATGAGGAAATTCAGGATTTGCTTCGCGCAAGTACCGGGCTGAACCTGGCCATTCATTATTTGTCTGGCGCAATTACTTTTGACCCGATTGTCACAACGGTTGATCCAAAGCTGGCATCACAAATTGTGTGGCTCGACTGCCTGCTTACCAATGTTGACCGTACGGCCAGAAATACCAATATGCTCATGTGGCACAAGGAACTCTGGCTGATCGATCATGGTGCCTCCCTATATTTTCATCATTCATGGGAAAATTGGGAAGAACAGTCGAAGCGGCCCTTTACTCAGGTAAAGGATCATGTTTTATTGCGTAAAGCCTCTGAACTGGCCCAGGTGGATGCCGAGTTCAGGTCAGTGCTTACTGACGAGCGGATCGCTGAAATTGTAGCGATCATTCCGGACGACTGGCTTATGCTTAATTCCCCGGATGAGACGGCCGAAGAGCGGCGCCTGGTTTATGCCCGGTTCCTGACCTCACGAATTAATCACTCTGAAATTTTCGTAAACGAAGCGCAGCATGCAAGAGCATCACTTATTTGAGTACGCCGTGATCCGCGTTGTGCCAAGGGTAGAACGTGAAGAATTTGTGAATGTAGGCGTAATCGTTTTTTGCCCATCGCTGAAATTTTTAAAAGCTGAATATTATCTCGATCCATTACGTTTGACTACGTTTTCAAAACAGATTGATATCGACGAAATTGACGGTTATCTGAATGCATTGGTCAGGATTTGCGAGGGAAGAAGCGATGCAGGGCCGATCGGATGTTTGCCGGCGGCGTCGCGTTTCAGGTGGTTGACGGCCACACGCAGTTCAGTTGTACAAGCGTCCAAAGTGCATCCCGGATACGCACGAAACCCCGAAATTACCCTTTCCCGGTTGATGCGGGATCTGGTACTTTAAATTTATATCATTCAAATTTTTGAAGATTTATGAAAAAGGTAAAATTTATTCTTTTCATTGCGATTGCTTTTACTGCACTTTCCTGTAAAAAGGGCTCGGACGACCCCAGACAGGCGACTGAACGCCTCCTCAAACCTGCAAACTGGGTCATCAGCGAAATCCTGGTGAACGATGCCGTAACATTCAGCGACGGAAAGATGAAACAGCAATTTGGCGGTGTTGATTTTGAGCGTTATATGGAAACAGTACAGTTTCAAAAAGATGGTGTTTTTACCGGCTATTTCAAGGGCGATCCGAAACCAATGACTTTGAAGTGGCGTGTCAATTCGCCGGACATTCTGGTTGGAGCGGTGGATTCAGCTGCAAAAGGCGGCGACTGGACAATTTCCATAAATGACGTCAATGAGGACTCGTTTTCCATGAAGACACAAAGCACGGCTTACGATTATCCGCGTATGACAAAATCGAGCTTAAATTTAAAACAGAAAAGTAACGGGAAATCTACTTTGAATTTTACATTCATTACATCACCATGAGTAAACTGGAAAATGCGTTTAATTTGTTTGATGCATATAATCAACAATCACCTACGCTGATAACCTGGGAAGGCTCGGATTATCCGGCTGAGTATTTCTATGCGATAAAACTTTATGAATGGGTCAAAAAACTAGATCCTCACGCGAGCGAAAGCTTGTTGCTGGCATCGCGGAGTCAGCATATTGGTCGCTGGGAAATTCCTCGGAACACTTATCCGGATGGTCGTGTCGGCTATCTGAAATGGCGAAGTGATTTGTCCCGATTCCATGCATCCAAGGCGTCAGAATTTATGCTTGCAGCTGGATATAACCAGGCTGAGGTGGATAGGGTGCGGGAGATTATTCTCAAACAGAAAATTAAAAGCGATGAGGAAGTGCAGACAATTGAGAACGCACTCTGCCTTGTTTTCCTTGAGTTTCAGTTCGATGAGTTGATAGACAAACAACCAGACGAAAAAATGATCAATATTTTGAGAAAAACCTGGGGGAAAATGAGCGAACCCGGAAGAAATATGGCGCTTACTTTAACTTTCAGTGAAAAAGCAAGCAGCTTGCTTGAAATAGCGCTGGGAGCTAACTGAGCAATTTTTTGCAATTTGATAAAAGCCATATCAGTACTGTTTGCCGGGTTATCAAGCGAAAAATCTATAATTATCTGAAAATAAAATTTACATAATTAGGTTTATCCAAAAATTAACTTGATCTTTGCATCCTAAATTTTTTAATAAAAGAATAATGTACGAAGGAACAGTTAAATTTTTCAATGATACCAAAGGATTTGGTTTCATTTCACCATCAACTGGTGAACAAGACATTTTCGTTCACGTTTCAGGTCTTAATGACGATATCCGTGAAAATGATAAAGTGTCTTACGATGTAGAAAATGGTAAAAAAGGTCTAAACGCAGTTAACGTAACAGTTATCTAAGTTTAATCATAAATCATTGACAAAAGCCGCTCTCTGTTTCAGAAAGCGGCTTTTTTTGTTATTTAACAGCGGTTGCCCTTCTGTTATCCAGATTTTTCGTGAGTTTGACTAGCTTTACAAACTCAGCCCGGTATCCTTCTTCATCTTTCCCGAAAGCACCTTTTGCTCTGGTGATTACGTCATCGTAACGCGCGTTTCCTTTGAATTCTGAATTACGCAATAGTAGTCCGTACTCAGCAACTGCGGTTGCAAAGCGAAAATTATCAGATGTTGCTTCCGACGATTTTACCAGGTTTTGTATCGGAAATTCAAGTAACTCGCTTTTCTCGTTGTCCGGATTTTTGTAGCGAATTTTTAAGGTCATCAATTCTTTTGATTTTACCGACGCAGTCGTGGTTTGATATTTAAGTTTGTCCGTGCGGGGTAAATAGTCGGTTTTGATACCAGCCGGTACTATCTCGTAAATCGCAGTGACCGTGTGCCCCGATCCCAAGTCACCCGCATCTTTTTTGTCATCCTGAAAGTCTTCGTTTTTAAGTGAACGATTTTCATAACCGATCAGCCGGTATGCCTGCACAAGAGCCGGATTAAATTCTACCTGTAATTTGACGTCCTTCGCAACTGTAAAAAGGGTACTTCCAAATTCCTGTACTAGCATTTTACGCGCCTCCTGAATATTGTCAATGTAGCCGTAATTACCGTTTCCTTTGTCTGCAAGTGTTTCAATGTGGCTGTCCTTGTAGTTACCCATTCCAAAACCCAGAATGCTCAGGTAAATTCCGCTCTTCCGCTTTTCCTCTATCAAACGCTGCAATTCTCCCTCACTGGAAATGCCAACATTAAAATCTCCGTCCGTTGCCAGGATGACGCGATTATTTCCTTTAGCCATAAAATTTTCGTCGGCAAGTTTGTAAGCAAGTCCAATGCCCTGGCCGCCTGCTGTTGAGCCACCGGCTTCCAGATTGTCGATGGCTTCTTTAATCTTAATTTTTTCAGAACCTGACGTGGGACGCAATACCACACCAGGTGCTCCCGCATATACCACAATTGACACTTTGTCTGTTGGCCTCAATTGGTCCACAAGTAATTTGAACGCCTGTTTTAAAAGGGGAAGTTTATTCTGATCCGCCATCGAACCCGAAACGTCAATAAGAAACACAAGGTTGGATGCCGGCAAATTTCCCGCCGGTATTGTTTTGGCCTGCAAACCGATGTGTACCAGTTTTAATCCCGGATTCCAGGGTGAGTCAGAGATTTCAGTCCTCACAGCAATTGGGTCGTTTCCGACAGGTTGAGGGTATTGGTAATCGAAATAGTTGATCATTTCTTCAATCCGTATCGCATCAACAGGTGGCATATCACCGCCATTGAGGAACCGTCGCACATTGCTGTATGATGCGCGGTCTACATCAGCCGAAAAGGTTGTCACCGGTGTTTGTGCGGCATTTTGAAAACCATTTTCATTGATCGCATTGTAGTCTTCTGTATTCTGTTTTTTGAGGATGTAAGAATAACTGACGATCGGCGTGGGCGCCGACTGTATGGAGACATTCGAAGATAAAGAGCATTTTTGAGTGTGATAGCCGATAACCACCACCTCGTTTAAATCGACTTCGTCATAACGCATGGTAACGTTTACAACCGAATCTCTGGTGATACTTTTTACAATAGTCTTCACCCCCGTCATACTAAACACCAAAGCCTGGCCGGAACGAGGAACCAAAACCGAATAATTGCCCGAGAGGTCCGTATGCACGGATATTTTTGTACCTTTTACCTGAACCAATACCCCAGGAATAGGTTTTACAGAACTATCTATGACCGTTCCCTTAATGGTTCGGGAAGGCATAGAATTAAACGGTCCCAACAGGAGAAGAAGGCCGATCATCATTTGAATTTTCATGGTATTTGCAGGTTTGATTTACCATGTAGATGCCTTTGGAAATCTTTTTCCATAAATTTTTTTAATTTTTTTGTGGAATTTTAAAAATCGTGCATCCTTTATAAAACCACGGCGACTTTATTCAGCGATAATTTGAAGTTTTTAAGAATTTTCGGAAAAGAGAAAAATGAAATGACCGAATCGGAGCAGCTTGTATCGTACAGGCAATCCGGTGAAATCCGTTTGTTAGGCAAACTGTATCAGCCATATATGGAATTGGTTTATTCGCTATCCTACAAATATCTCCGGGATGAGGAGGCCAGCAAGGATGCCGTGATGCAGATATTCGAAAAACTCATTTCAGATTTGTTAACTTTTGAAGTTGACAATTTCAAAAGCTGGCTCCATCGTGTAACTGTAAATCACTGTCTGATGCAGATCAGAGCGAAAAAGGCTTTTGTGGGAACGGAAGAGATTATGGAAAGTGAAATTTACAGCGAAATGATAGATGAATCCGTTGCTATCAGGCTGGATCGTGAACTTTCCGGCCTGGATAGATGTCTCGGGACACTTCGTGATGAGCAGCGAAACAGCATCAATTTATTTTTCAAAGAAGAAAAATGTTACAAGGAAATCTCGGATGAAACCGGATACCCGTTACATAAAATTAAAAGCTATATCCAGAACGGAAAGCGGAATCTGAAAATTTGCATGGATAATTATGGCGACAAATAATTTGAATCATTCAACGGACCTTGCCCGGTTCAGGCTGTACTATGCCGGTGAAATGTCTATGAAGGAGCAACATGCTTTTGAGAAGGAAATGTTGGAAGATCCCTTTCTGTCAGAGGCTTATGAAGGATTTATTCAGCTTTCGACAAATAATGCGGATTTGGTAGCTGTCCGGAGAGATTTAAACATGCGATTGGCAAGCAGGCTGGAAGAGAATGAATCACGCAGAATACCCCTCTGGGCCTACATAAGTGCTGCATTTGTTTTGTTGTCGATCGGATGGCTTGGTTATTATCGGTTTGAAAAAGAAGAGGTTAATGGCGAGGTTGCGAACAACAATCAAATCCTAAAAACAGAGCTCCCGATAAAAAATTCTGCCGAACCTGCAAGATTCACTGATTTCCAGAAAGCCTTGCAGCCGATAGATGATGATCCGAAAAAGGAAGTTGCAGGAGAATCTCAGCCTATTAAAAAAGATTCTCTTCGCGTATTACCGAAAGATCTTTCGTTTAGCCGGGAGGAACTCGTTGCCATCCAGGATCAGTCAGCAGTTTCCGGGAAACAGGTTATATCAGTACCTGCATCGCCGTCACCATCATTTTTATCCGCGAAAAAGGCAGTTAAAGTCAACAAAAACAATGTGTCGTATGTTTCTGTAATCCAGGGGCGTGTTACCGACACACAGGGAAATGGTTTACCTGGTATTAGTATTTACAATAGTCCTTTTGAAGTAGGAACAACGGACAGTAACGGAAACTTCCGGGTTACTATCCCGGGCAGAGATTCATTGAAATTGATTGGTCTCGGGTACAAAGAAAAGTGGGTAAGTGCGAAGCGTGCAGATAATGGCCCTATTGTGCTGCAAGACAATGTTCAGGCACTAAATGAGGTAGTTGTGAAGGGATATGGAATCCAAAGTAAGCGTTCAATGGCGACAACAAGAATAGAGGACAGGAAGGCAGCTCCAACGGACGGCTGGGAAAAATACAGCGATTATTTAAAAGAAAATGCTGCTGAATATGGGTTCAAAGGAAGTGTGAAAGTAACCTTTCGTGTGATTTCTGACGGGAGCCTAATGGATTTTATGGCAACGGAATCCGGAGAGAGGGGAGAAGCTGCAATTAAAATTGTAAAATCCGGACCAAAATGGTCTCCTGCGGTTACCCAGAATGTTCGAGTTGCTGAAGTTGTGGAACTGACGGTGGATTTTGACAAGTAAACCCGATTCGTACGCACAGATTAAACGTATCGTTTTAACAGCCAATCCGTCTGAGGGTCGTCACCTAGCATAAAAATATGCTCGCTGAAACGCTCAAAGCCCCATTTTTTGTAAAATTTGAGAGCAGCAGAATTGAATTCCCACACGCCGAGCCAAACTACTTCAAATCCTGACATCTTTGCAAAATCGAGTCCGGCCTGCATCAGCTTGTTGCCAATACCCTGGCCTTTCATTTTCTTATCAATGTAAATCCTGGCGATCTCAATATTTTTCAGGCCGGCCAGCTCAGCCGGTTTTTCTGCTAAGGTGAGCTTGATATAGCCCATAATTTCTTTTTCCAGCCGCGCAACAAAGAAAGTGTTTTCTTCATGACTCACTTCTGCCGCAAGCGTATCGGTTGAAAATTGCCGCATGAACTTTTCCATGTTCTCAAAGGAATTTTGATCGGCGAAGCTTTCTCTAAATGTTCGCCGGCTGAATTCGGCAATCTCTAATGCGTCACTTAACAGCGCCGGCTCAATAGTTATAAACATGGCAAATGGATTTATTGTCTTCGCACCAGCCCCTGTTACATGCTCTGCAGGCGTGCAGCCTCTGCGCGAAGAATTGGCACTAGAAATTCGAGTTCAGTATCTATTTCGTCATACAATGCAATCTGAACTTCTTTTTCAGCTTTGGATTTGACCAGTAACTCCAATTGTTCGACTTTTTTCTTCACTTTGCTCATTCCGGACATCGTGAAAGCTGGCTTCAATCCATGTATGAGACTAGCAGATTCTGCCAGATCCTGCTCATCAAGCAGGGATTTCAACACTACCCAACGAGGTAAACAGTCCGACAAGAAAGCGTCGAAAATAAGGTAAATAATATTCGCATCATCTCCGTAAACCCTCTCCAGGTATGCAATGTCCAGGGCCGGATTAATTTCAAGTGGCATCTGTAAATTTTTCTAGGAATAATCTTTTTCAACGGCGGTTAAGCGCTGGAAAATAACAGCTTCCTGTCGCCGTTTCCAAAGCTATTATTTTATTTCCTCTTTTACCTCTTCTTTGCTAGGTTGTTTTGCCTCCTCCTTCGCTTTTTTCTTGAAATACCTTCTGAAAAGGAAGTTAGAACGGAGCGCCTGCATATTCTCATCCAACTTTTCTGTTCCCATTTCCAGGTTTTTCAGTGTTCCTTTCAAATTTCCGGCAGTTTCTTCATCGTGAAGCAATACGCCGATTGGGCTTTTCGTGTTGGAATTTAAATCATTGCTCGCAGACTTCAGATTGTTTACCATTACATTGGCCGACGCGACCATCGTATTCGCCGAAGTGACGGTTTCATTCAATTTGGACATCGTTGCTCTTACGTCACGCATAATCACTGTATCAGTGGCAAGATCGTTCGCTAAGCCTCCTTTTTGATTCAGTTTCGAAGTATATGAAGAAATTGACGCGGTCAAAGCCTGGGCATTTATAGATGCTTTTTTGAGCCCGGTCATGGTCTGATCCAGGTCTTCATATAGCTTTTTGTCGTTTAGCATCATTCCCACGGTACCTTTTCCTTCGAGAATATTTTTGCTGATGGTCTTGAAAGCACTGGTAATTCCGAGTAGGTTTTTGTTGTTTTCGGATAGAACGGCAATCATTTCTTCCGTACTTTCGATTTTTTCAACGGCAATGGCGTCACCGTCTTCGATGGATGGTACTTTTTGGCTACCGCCGTAGAGTACAATGATCTTGTTGCCGATCAGACCGTCCGTACTCACTTTGGCTTTCGCGTCTTTACGGATAAATTCCTGCGATTTTTCCTCAATATTAAGGATTACTTCAACTTTTGAATTTTCAAGGAATCGAAGTGTTTTCACGGTCCCGATTTTTACACCGGAATACCAGATGTTATTACCCGGCTTTAAACCGTTAACATCATCGAAAATTGTGGTAACATGAATATTTGATGAAAAAATCTTTTTCATGCTACCGATGGTAAGTATACCTACCACAAAAATGAGGACACCTATGATTACAAAAAGGCCAACGGTTACCGATCGTTTTCTGGTTGTTGTTTCCATTATTTACTGAATAAAATTATAATCGTAAAAACTTTTGATTCTTTCTTCTTCTGTGTTAAAAACTTCTTCAAATGTTCCCTGTTTGAGGAACTGTCCGTCCAGCAACATCGCAACACGGTCTCCGGTGGCCCGCGCACAGGTCAGATCGTGGGTAATGATGATGGATGTAGTGTGATATTTTTCTTTAACTTCGTTTATCAACTCATTGATTTCCAAACACGTGATCGGATCTAGGCCGGCTGTTGGCTCATCGTAAAGCATGATTTCAGGTTTAAGAATCAGCGTCCTCGCGATCCCTATCCGTTTCCTTTGTCCCCCTGAAAGTTCAGACGGAACCTGATTGATTGTTTGCAGAAGCCCAACGGAATCCAGAAGTGATTCAACCCTTTCGTCAATTTCTGCCCTTGTCAGGTTCGCTACATTTCTTACCAATGGAAATTCAAGGTTTTCACGCACGGTCATACTGTCGTACAAGGCACTGTTTTGGAACGAAAAACCTATTTTCAAGCGCAAATCCCGAAGCTCCTTTTCATTCAGTCCTGAAACTTCGCGGCCCAAGACATTCACGGTTCCCTTATCCTGCGTTAGCAAACCCACAATAATTTTAATCAAAACCGATTTTCCTGTTCCCGAACGGCCCAGGACAACTACGTTTTCACCTTTCTCAACTTCCAGATTAACACCCCGTAGAACATCCAAGCTACCGAAGGATTTGTAAAGATCCTTGATAGAAATAATCGGCTGTTCCGGCTGTTGCTTTATTTCCTGCATACTAGACTCTGAAATAGTTAGAAAACTGAACGATAATCACTTCTTCTATAAAAATGAGAAACATGGAAATAACGACCGATGCGTTGGCAGCCTTTCCAACTCCCTCTGTCCCTTTTTTTGCATTGTATCCCTGATAACAGCCAACAATTCCAATCGTGAAGCCGTAAGCTACCGCCTTAGCCACGGAAGTTCCAATGTCCAGAAAAGTGATTTGTTCAAATGCTTTCTCGAAAAACGCCAGAAAACTTGTTCCTTCATTGAGCGTCACATTCAGAAAGGCACCCATTAAACTAACCAGCGTACAATAGAACATCAAGAGTGGAATGGTAATCGTGGACGCAAGTACACGTGTAACAACCAGGAATTTGAACGGGTTTACGGCAGAGACTTCCATGGCGTCAATTTGTTCTGTAACACGCATCGACCCAAGCTCAGCTCCGATACTGCTACCGACTTTTCCGGCACTGATCAGCGCTGTCACCAGGGCAGCCAAAGCCCTTACAATGGCGATAGATACCAGTGAAGGCAGCCACGAAGTTGCACCAAACTCTGCAAGTGAAGGTCTGGATTGTTTTGTAAACACCATCCCGGTAATGAAGCCGGTAAGGCTGATTAACAGGAGCGATTTGTACCCGATCGCGTAACATTGTTTTACGATTTCCTGAAACTCCATACGGCCACGGAATGCTTCTCTGAAAAACCGGAGAAAAAATACATAGCCATTGTAGACCGCTAGAAATGCTGAATCCAGTTTTTTGGTAAAAACCTTATCTTTTTGTTCTGTACTCATTCAAAATTAAAGCAAAAATGACCTTCATATATTTAGCCTTCCCCTGTGTGTTTTCTCTTAGGTAATCTGATAATGCTGTGTGGTATTCAACTTTCTGATTTCACTTTCCTGATACCTCATCCTGTATGCATTCATGGCTGTTTTACCTAAATGGTTGAGCAGCCTGTAATTGACAATCAAACCAACAGCCGCGCCAATACCTGGAATTAGTTGCGCCATTTTAGCGAGATCTATGTAATCACGGTATTCCTGCTGGAAGGTAAGCCAGTCGAATTTATGAATGTCATCAGGTAATAGTTCGCTTTTCAAATCCCAGTCCACAATTTTCTCATAAACGAGCTGTCTATTTTTCTGGCTTGAAAATGCGAGCTGGAATACATGCATGATAAATAGTCGCTCGCGATAATCGTCGACCGAATAGCCATATATGGACGCAATGTCGAAAAGCAACTTCATTTTAATGCCCAGCAAAACCGGAAATTCGGCAAGTGCAAGCCAAAATCCACCGGCTCCCGTAATACCTCCTTCTGCCGCACCAGCCTTTTTGTAGAACTCAATGCGATCCCTCACCAATTTTTCACGACCTTCAAAAGAAAGGTTTTGATTTGGCATCGAAGTCATAAATTCTGCTCCATAAAGTACCGCCCTTGTCATCTGCTTGATTGTAGCGGTAATCACATCATGCACCTTATCAGGAATAATGCTGTTGATCTTATCCTGCACAGCTTTCGATGCCCTATCTACCCGCGAAGGAGATTTCTGCATTTTTAGCTGCCATTGAATGACTTCCTGCGCTATTTTGGCGTTGTACATTACTAATTATACTTGTGGTGATTCAGAGGTTTTACCTGCATACGTCGATTCCAAATCAAAGAACAGCAAAAATCATTCCATAATCCGAAGCGTTTAGATTATTTTTGTTTTCATACCATACCAAATCAGCACAAAGTTTTCTGTGACAGGTGTTTGCCTGATATTTTTTGATAGGTGGCAACACAAAAAAATTACGCATAAGGCGCCCTGATATACTGAGGAAACAACTTCGCACATGGATATTTTGCACGGCAAATCTGCGCGTCATTGATCACTTCAACGGTTGTCGTTTAACTCCCTCTCTGGTGATTTTGACAGGATTAATGTGGCCATTTTTGTCGAAAGTCATTACATCAATACAGGTCTCGCGGTGGTTTCCGTCTGTTTCGGTCAGCGGTCTGCGGTGGTATACAATATGAAATTCATCCTTGCCAGGTACGCGAATTACCGAATGATGCCCCGCACCGGTTGCTACCAGAGGATCCTGTTGTAATATCTTTCCAATTCGTTCGAACGGCCCGAACGGAGAATCTGCCATTGCATATGCGACGGCATAATCTGGTCCTGTCCAGCCACCTTCCGACCACATAAAGTAATATTTTCCATTTCTAATAAACAGAAATGGCCCTTCCACGTACCCTTTTGGCGTGATTTCCTTGAAAATAGTGCCATCTGAGAAGGGAATGAATCCAGTGAAATTATCATTCAATTTGGCAACATTACAATGTTTCCATCCACCGTAGAACAGATAATGTTGCCCATCTTTGTCTTTGAATACAAATTGATCAATCGGTTGTGCGCCATTATGGAACTTGTCAATCAACGGTTTTTCAAGGTGATCTTTATACGGGCCTTCCGGTTTATCAGCAACCGCTACGCCAATACCGCCATATTCATTGTCGCTCTGAATATCGTTTGCGCCGAAGAACAAAAAGTATTTTCCGCCTTTCTCGATTATGGAAGGAGCCCACATCGCTTTTTTTGCCCACTTGACAGCAGCAGTATCCAGGATTTTCGAGTGTTTTTGCCACCCGATGAGATCATCTGAAGAAAAAGCATCCAAAAAAACCTGGTCTTTGTAAGGGGCAGAATAGGTCGGATATATCCAGTATTTTTTATCGAAAATAATGCCCTCCGGATCAGCATACCATCCTGGAAAAACCGGATTGCCGGCGTTGGTTTTTGTTTTCTGTGCGATTGCTGAAACAGCGAACAAAAGTGGTAGAAAAAAAAGGATCGATCGTTTCATCCGGGTTGGTTTTGTAATACAAGCCCAAATGTAATCAATTCTGTTTTTTAGTTACGGTATGGGATTAATATCCTTCGCCTGCTCCCGCGCCGCCGAAATTACCCTCACCAAATTCGACACCCCTTTCCTGTGGCGTTTGTCCCACCTGCTGGGCAATGATCAGCGCTTCGAGATTTGCCAGTTTTCTTTTGCCATCCTGGTCGTCTGTCAGCCCGTGTTTTGTTGTTTTTAGATATTTGATGATTGAAACGGAAGTCACCATCATCAATATTCCCGCCAGCGCAAGGCCTTGCTCGACCGGTAGAAACGCGAAATAATAACGATAGGTGAACACTGAAAATGCAATCGCAAATAGCCCGGTGATGAACAAAATTCTGTCTTTGGTTTTCAATCCTGCCGCAACGTACAGTATTGGAATGGCAAGCGTAAAAAAGTAAAAAAGCTGAGCAAAAGATATTTGCGGAGCAATTGAGCCCGGTAGATCGTTTAGTAGCGCATTTCCTTCGCGCACTGCGTAATAATTACCGCCAAGGTAAAACGTAACCAGTGAGAGCACTTTGAAAACCTTGTTGCAGAAGGAGTAATAATCTGATACGGCTTTATTTGCGAAGAAAAATATGATGGCTGATACTGCCATAATTCCAAAGGGAAGGAGTGCCGCGCCAAGTGGGAATTTCATCATTAAATTGGCTAACAGCGTAAAAAGGACGGCATAGCTAGCTATTGCGATAAATGCGTCTGCATAGCGGTAATGAGCGATCGCGAGAATAATTAATATGTAAAAACAGGATTGCGCAACAGTTGGGCTGGTAACAATCAGGAAGTAAGGGGTTGTAAAGGCGGCAATGGCTGAATAAAGAAGCGCATTGTCAACTCCTGAATGATAGAGTTTTTTGTCCCGTATTAATAGTTCCAATACAAAAATGAAGGCGCAGCCCGCCACGATGGACAGCAGGCTCAGCGGGCCATCACCATCACTCATGCCCAGGAAAAACATGGAAAGAAAGCCGCCAAAAAAACTGCATGCGACAAGCGTGAAAAGAAAGAGTCCGATTTTGACGAAAATGCCGGGATTGTAAAATGGCACTGAAAAGCCGGCCTTAATTCCAATTAATTGCGATTCTGAAATGAGTTTTTTCTCAAACCAGGAATCAGCCAAGCGGATAATTTCCAAATTTTGTATCCATTCAGGATTATATAGCTTTTTCATTTCTTTATGCCGAGGATTTTTTTTACGTTCAATAGGAAAAAGATGACACCAATGCTGGTAACCAGAAAATAATGAATCGAAAGGCCGGCCAAAAGATCATCCGGTAAAATTTTGAAAAGCATATACGTGAAAACAACGTATCCATAAACCGTACCCATTAGCAAAAAAACCAATTCTTGCTTCTGACGGGCGTAGAAGATGAAAAATGCAGCAAGACCGGCAGCGGAAACAAAGTAAAGAATATTGATTTCCTGATTGAACATGCCGATCATCGCTGCAATTGCTGCGAGATTTCCCCCCAGAAAAACGTAGGTGAAAGAAAAGTGCTTTTTGATATCCCGTTCGTTGGTCAGCCAGCCGATCGCAATTAGTATGACACCCAGGACGAGTGCTGTTATTACCAGTTTGAAGTCCGTAAAATCGTTTCCTGACAGCAGTGAAAGCGGAGCAATTGTCAGTCCCAACCAGGATGCAAGGCCGGTAATTGCCATTGACAGAATTCCCCGATGATCAAAAAAATAGGCATAAAAGAAAAAAACGATTGTTGGAATAAAAACCGCCAGGCCGTACTTCGTGCCAAAAGTTTTGTATTGAAATTGCAGGTAGCCTTCCAGAATCAAAAACGCGGTACAGCCAAGTAGTAAGATGTAGTCATTCAGTTTGTCCGGATTTTTGACTTCCTGCCAACTGAAAGACTGTTTTTTTTGAAAGCAATAGTAAAAGCAGCCCGCAGTCAAAAGACCGATGAGACCAATGATCACCTGATGCCCGATTGTGTCGATATTCTGATAAATTATAACGCCCAATCCGGAAGTGAAAAGGAGAATGCCAAGATATAGAACAGACCGAAGCTCCCGGTGAATTGAGAATGGTTTCCGTTTTTCGTAGTCTGAGATCGCAACAGCTTGTGCGGGCGGAATGATTTCTTTTTCCAGCAGTTTATTAAGCACCGTCTCGGAGGTCATGGCGTTGAAGATTAAGGGTAAGCAAATGTACCAACTCCCGGAAAGATGTAGGCAGAACACTTATCTATCGGTATACGCAAGCTTTCGAATGCACTCAGAATCTTAGTACAAAGTTCTCTTTGACCTGTTCTTTCCGAAAAAATACAAGTCCTATCCAAAACAAATCTACCGTGATTGTGACCTGCGGATGTGCTTTTATATATTCCCAGGCCTGAGTCATACCTGGCGACCAGTAGATGTCATCAAAGATGAAAAGCGAGTCATTTTTGGCGTAGGGGAGGCATTGCTCAAAATACCTGACAGTTGGCTCATAGCGATGATTTGCATCAACATACAGAAAATCTATGTTTTTTAACGACGTTAAATGCTCTGGCAATGTTACATCAATATTTCCCAAAACGACCCTTATATTGCTTGCGGTTTGATCCGCGAAATTCTTTTCAGCCACATTTGCCGTTTCCGGGCACCCTTCAAACGATAGAATCTCGGCTTTTGGCGCAGCTTTTGAAAGATACAAAGTTGTAAGTCCCAGCGATGTGCCCAGTTCAACGATGGTTTCCGGCTGGAAACGTCTGATGAGCCGGTGGAAGAGTCTGCCAAATTTAGCCGGTTTCTCGGCGTTTCGTGCGATGGTTTTTATCTTGCGCAGATTGGATTTGTTAATTCGGGAGCCTGCGCCAAGGTCCAGAATTTCAATCTCCTCATTCGATGACAGCAATTTTTTACGTAAGGCCTTTAACGGGACGTAGTCGGGATGTTCGTCTTTGTTTTCCCGGATTACATTGTTGTAAAGCTCAAAAAGAAACGGAGAATGAATGGCGTGTTGATTTCCCGAACGGAGAAGATACCTGAGGTAAGCAGCAATCAATAGGTTAAATTTAAAAAGTATTTAGTATTGTAAAATATAACAGGTTAGAAAAATCGAATTATGCGCCTAGTTAAGCTTATAGGGTACAACCAAAGTGAACGCCGGAATAATTACGCGGAACTGTTTTCCATCCAGCACACGCTCCATAAGATAGGTACCGGCCATTTTTCCAAGGTCTGTACGCAGATTGCAGCCTGACACATAATCGTGCAAGTCTCCGGGTTCAAGTGTTGGCTGCAGGCCTACGATTCCCTCGCCTTCCACTTCCCGCACCGTACCGTTGGCATCATAGATAAGCCAATGGCGGCGAAGAAGTTTTACAGTATATTCGCTGTGATTTTCAATCACGATCTTGTAAGTGAAAACATAATGATCCTGCCTTGGATTGGAATAATCAGGCTGATATTCTGTTAAAACGGTGACCTTGACTCCATCCGTTACTTTCGAAACCATAATGATTGAGGGAGTTAGTGAAAACTGGACCATTTATTGGGTATTAAATAAATGGCTTTACATCATTCTAAACGAAAATAGTCATCATTTACTGATAATTCCAAATCAAAAATCATATTAATTTAGATTCTAATACAAAATTAAGACAATGAGTGTGAAAATAGAAGAGTCATGGAAAGCAAGGCTTGCGCCGGAATTTGAAAAGCCGTATTTCGAAACGCTAATTTCCTTCGTGACGGATGAGTATAAGACCAAGCAAATATTTCCGCCTGGAAAACAAATATTTAATGCATTCAATCATTGCACATTTGATCAATGTCGCGTGGTTATCCTGGGGCAGGATCCGTATCACGGTGCCGGACAGGCAAATGGCCTTTGTTTTTCGGTGAACGACGGGATTCGCATGCCGCCTTCTTTGCTTAATATTTTCAAGGAGATAAAGGATGATCTGGGAATGCCTTTTCCCGCATCGGGCAATCTGGAACGGTGGGCGGATCAGGGTGTATTGCTGCTGAATTCCACGTTGACGGTTCAAAGCGGCAACGCAGGATCGCATCAGGGCAAAGGCTGGGAAACTTTCACTGATGCCGTTATCAAATGTATCAGTGAGGAAAAGAAAAATGTCGTATTTATGCTTTGGGGCCGTTATGCGCAGGAGAAGGGCAAGGTAATCGACGAGTCCGGACATTATGTACTCAAGGCAAAACATCCTTCGCCTATGTCGGCCAACGGGGGAGGATGGTTTGGCACCAAACATTTTAGCAAGGCAAACGCGTACCTGAAATCAAAAGGGCTCGAAGAGATCGCGTGGTAAACGAAAAAAAGAGCCGGGATCCCCGGCTCTTTTTAATAATTTTCACTCCTATTACTATTTGTTACTTCTCAATATTGGAGTTCATTTCCAATACTTTATCCCATTTTACCTCATTGTTCTTTACGAACTCCTGACGATCGGCATTTGAAGCATATTTCTGTGCACTTTCCACGGTACGGAAAGTAAGATAATGAACAACGTCAAATTGATTGGCTGCTCCTTCTGATGTCTGAACTTGCCCTGCCGAATAAGCAACAAGATCTTTCACGCTGTTTTTCATAGTAGCGAAATCGCGGAAATGCTTTTCGATCACTTCGTTGGAAGTACCAGGCTTAAATTTGATGCAAACCACACGCTGAATTTCAGCTGGTTTGTGCGGAACGTACGCGCCATAAATTACGAGCATAAACACGCACATAAAAAATACGGGTACTAAATATCCCAGAGTTTTATTTTTAGGTCTCATTTGATTCGAACTTTGATAACTTTTGCTTTTTGTTAATACAAAGGTAAAACATAAATTTCGTATTGCACTATTTTTATAATAAATATAAACAATTCTGAAAATTGACCGTAATTCAAAATTAGTGAGAGGTAGAGTCGTTTTGTGCAAAATAATATTTTGCTAGATTTTCCATGGTTGTTTTGTTAAAAGCGTGTACAGTCGGGTTGAATGTTAACTTCGGAAAATGAAAAATGTAGATTTGTTTATATTTAGGTTTCAAAAAATGTTGATTTGTTACTTTTTTTTGCAAATGCGGTATATATCGATATAAAGGCAGGTTACCTCCTTTCCAAATTTTATATTGATCCGCCATGCGACAGAATCGGCATGAGTTAAAAAAAAATTTCTTTTTTTTTAGAAAAATCCTTGCGACAGGCTTCACAGTCACCGTTTTGTCCGCCATTTGGTGCTTCACACCTCACTGGGGTTTCTGGGCTCACAAGCGCATCAATCGCCTGGCAGTTTTTCGTTTGCCACCGGAAATGCAGCAATTCTATAAAAGTCATATTGATTACCTGACCGAGAACGCTGTGAATCCAGACCGCCGGAGGTATGCCGTTGTGGGTGAGGCCGAACGCCATTTCATTGATTTGGATGTTTATGGCGACAGTGCTTTACAAAAGCTGCCGGTGTTCTGGGACGATGCGGTGACGAAAATTGGTGAAGACAGCCTGCGGCGTCATGGCATCGTTCCCTGGCATTTGCAGCTCGCTGCGTACCAATTAACCGAGGCGTTCAAGGCAAAAGATGCTAACCGGATTTTGAGACTTTCTGCCGATCTCGGTCATTACGTGGCGGACGCACATGTTCCGCTGCATACAACAAGAAATTATAACGGTCAGCTTACAAATCAGGAAGGAATTCACGGTTTCTGGGAGTCCAGGTTGCCAGAGCTTTTTGCCGCCGAATATGATTTATGGATCGGAGGGGCGGATTATTTGGAGAGCATTCCTAAAACTGTATGGAAAGTAGTGGAGGAGTCTCATAACGCGAGCGATTCTGTGTTTTTATTTGAAAAGCAGCTCAGCGCAAATTTTGAACAGGATAAAAAATATACTTACGAATTGCGGAATAATGTGTTAACCCGTACCTATTCACAAGCTTTTTCAAGTCGCTATCATGATTTGCTGGGTGGTCAGGTTGAAAGAAGAATGAAGGCGTCGGTCAAAATGGTGGGAGACATGTGGTACACCTGCTGGATAAATGCCGGTCAACCGGACTTAAACGATCTGGGTAAGTCCGAACCAAATGACAAAGAAGAAGCCGCCGAACGCCAAAACTGGCTCCGGCGGCTTTTCAATATTCGTTCCGAGGGGGACTAGACAGTTTTAGTTTTTAGTACGTAGTTTTTGGCTATCAGCTAACAGCTAATAGCCAAAAAAACGCTCAACCCTTAAACACCATTTTCTTCATGTACTCCGCATCGTTTTCGATACATTTCATTACCGGCTCGGGATAGGCTTCCTGTTCAACGATAAACTGTGTGATGCCGTTATCGGATGCGATTTTCAGCAGACTCGGATAATCGACGATGCCTTTGCCGAGATCCGTTGAATCCACTTTTGGCTCACGAACAAAGTCTTTTATGTGACAAAGTTCATATCGGCCGGCGTATTTCTTAATATGCCCGATTGTGTCAAATTTAGGCACTTCAATCCACATCAGATCAAGCTCAAATACCACCAGGGATTTGTCTGTGTTATCAAGCAGAATTTCCTGAGGTACTTTCCCATCCAGTTCTGCAAAGGAATAATCGTGGTTGTGATAGCCAAATTTGATTCCAGCTTTTTTGCAGATTTCGCCTCTTTTGTTGAATTCGTCTGCGCGTTTTTTCCACTCGTCCAGTGATTTCTGTGGCCCAATATACGGTTGCAGAATGTAAGTAAGTCCAGCTTCGGCTGCTTCGGCGGCAGTTTTTTCAAGATTTTTAGTTGTGTCTGCATGCGAACTGACGATTGTCATGCCCAACTCATCCATGTATGCTTTAAATTCCTTCGGCGCCATACCCCAAAAAATGCCTTTGTCACCCTGGTAGCTTTCAATTTTTTTGTACCCAAATCCTGCAATTTGTTTCAAAATACCTTTTGGATCAGCTCCGATGACGTCACGTACACTGTAAAGCTGCAAACCAAAGTCCGGGATTGATGGAGCTGTGGATGCTGTTCCGTCAGCAACAGCTGTCGAATCGGATTTTCCGGATTTTTCCCCGGACGTTCCACATCCTGTAAGTTGCCAAACGAGAGAGCCTGCCGCAGCGGCTCCGGCAGATTTGATAAAAAGGCGACGATTGTAGCTCATATTGTGGAATTATGAAAATGAGATAAGTGATTGATTTGTCAGGCACAAATTTTATTTTATTCTCTCGTAGGCAGAACGGAAATATTTAACGCTTTCCGCCACTTCCGGGCCATTGTTTTCCCAGTGGTATTCGTATTCTACAGAAATGGGGCCTTCGAATTTCTGGCGTTTCATTTCCGCAATTACTGCGTCCACTTTGCTGTCGCCTTTTCCCCAGACCACGTCGTGGTACTTTCCATCAGGTGTGTCCTTCACAACATCCTTAAAGTGCATGCCCATCACTTTTCCATTCAGTTGTTTCAGGCAAGCCACAGGATCAAGGCCGGAACGAACCCAATGGCCGATGTCGGAGCAGGAGCCCAAAAATTTGCTGCCTGCGGTATATTTCAGGACGGAATCCGGAGCCCAGTAACGGGACGGTTTCGGGTGGTTATGTAATGCTACATTGATTTTATATTTTTCGGCGAGCGGTCTGATGTATTCAAATTGTTCGGGCTTCGGCTCAGTATCAATGTTGAGGATTCCCATATCTTTTGCAAACTCGAAAAGTGTTTCCCATTCTGCTTTATCAGCCGCGTTCACTACACCAAATGCGGTGATGGTTATGCCATTTTTTTTCAGTAGATTTTTGACTTCCTGACGCTTTGCCGCATCCATTTTGAAATCCATTTTGCCATCAATTCCGCCGCCGATGGTTTGTCCAGGAAAGGCTTCTACATATTTCAGACCGCAGCTGTCAATTTTCTTCAATGCTTCTGCAAAAGTAAAAAGACGAAAAGTGTATGATTGTGATCCAAGTTTCCAGCCGGCTTTGTCTTCCGGATTTTTTTGGGCATAAGCGGAAAAACTACTCACTGCCAACAGGGACAGCAGCAAAATTGATTTTAAAAAGTGCATATTATTTTATTGAATTGTTTTGAGTAGATATAAAAGCAGACATGAACTGATATACTACTCTGTCACGCCGTGCGATTCTAAACTTTATCTTAAACCCGTTGAAAGTGATTTTGTCTATTCAGGTATCCAATTTCAGCTCAGTACAAATCTTGCAGTTACTAAAAGCTGTCCCAGATGTCGTTGTGTATGCTCAGCCGCGTGGAAAAGCAAACCAAGGTGGGTGGAAGGGATTTGAGCGCGCCCTACCAAACGAATTTCGGTCAGAGAGATTTCATCAGTATGTTTTAGTTGTGCTACAGCTTTTTCTATCTGATCATTGAATGCGTCCAGTAGGTCTTTAAAAGTACAGTCCACATAAGGTGGTTTTCCTTCGTTTCGCAAAAAATCCAGCTGGATTTCGCTAAGCGATTCGTTTCTGGCGTAGGTGAAAAGCCTGTCCAGAACGCCTTTCAAATGCTGCATGTGAAATCCCACAGACGCCACGCCGGCAGGTTTATCCCAGAGCAGATGTTTTGGAAAAGGTACATCAAGTGCGTTGATTTCCTCCTGCGCCTGGAGCAGCGCATGTGCAACAGGTTGCAATAATGCGGGAATTCCTGATATGGGGCCACGCAGCCAAACTTCGGGTTTTTCTTTTTTATCCATGGCGTTAAGTTAGGGAAAAAAGAGGTTCGTTAGTGACGAATCCCTGTTTGACGAAGCGCAACGCGTTATGGATGGATTTGTAATCGCCAAAAATCAGTGGCCGAATCCAAACAAAAAAACCGGAAGCGTGTGTGTGCCTCCGGTTTCTATATGTAAGATCAAAAGATCAGCAAATTATTTTGCGATATCAATTTGAACAGGTTTCCCTTTGATAGTATTACCGTCCATGGCGCGCAATACTGCACGTGCATCACGTTCCGGAACATCAACAAAAGTAAATTTGTCATAAATATCAATTGCACCAATTGTTTTTCCGGGAATGTTCGCTTCTCCGGCAATTGCGCCAACGATATCCTTTGGAAGGATGTGGTCTTTACGTCCAAGGCTCAGGAACAAACGGGTCATACCAGCCTCCGGTGTAGCAGAACGCTTTGATTCGTCACGGCTACCACCCTCTGTTCTGCGCGATTCTGTGCGTGGAGCAAAACGATCAGTTGGTGCACTACTGCGACGGTCGCCGAAACGGTCTCCTTCACGACGATCACCAAATCTGCTGCTTCCGCCACGCTCGCCACCACGGCTTTCGCGGCGCTCTCCACCACGTTCCGGGCGTTCACCGCCACGTCTTTCTTCCCAGGCCAGGTTGCTGTCAGAATATTCATTTTTCTGAACACCCATAATCTGTTTTGCCATTGCTCCAACGATCTGCTCAGTAGAGAATCCGCTGTGGTGAAGCATTTCAAGTACATCCTGATAAAGATCTGCGTCGCTGCTTCCATTGATGGTTGCTGCAATGCTTTCTACAAAACGTGCTTTACGAACACCAACGATATCTTCAAAAGATGGAATTACACCTTTGTCGATTTTCACTTTGGTATAGTTTTCAATGGTTTTCAAACGGAATTTTTCGTCACGTGCAACCAGAGAGAACGCTTTACCGGACATCCCGGCGCGGCCTGTACGGCCGATACGGTGTACGTAATATTCTTCGTCCAAAGGAATGTCGTAGTTAATCACACCGTCCAGTCCGCTCACGTCAATTCCACGTGCTGCAACGTCCGTCGCAACCAGAATGGTCGTTACACCAGCCTTGAACTTGCTCATTACATTACTACGTTGTTGCTGACGCAAATCACCGTGGATACCTTCTGACGCATAACCGCGAAGCTGAAGTTCTTCAACGATCTCATCAACTTTACGTTTTGTATTACAGAATACCAAAAGCGATTTCAGGTGGTACATGTCGATCAGACGTGTCATAACCTCCACTTTCGCCTGTGGCTTTACTTCGAAACAAACCTGTTCGATGTTCACATTTGTAAGCTCATTACGAACCACTTTAATCAAAACAGGATCATTCAGGAAACGTTTTGTGATGGACATAATCGGCTTCGACATCGTTGCTGAAAAGAGGATCGTCTGGCGATCTTCCGGCATTTCGGCAAGTATGCTTTCAATATCTTCACGGAAACCCATGTCAAGCATTTCATCCGCTTCATCCAGAACCATCATACGAACCTGATCGAATTTCAGTGTACGACGTTCCATGTGATCCATCACACGGCCGGGAGTTCCTACAACGATGTGTACGCCTCTTTTGAGTGAACGGATCTGGCGATCGATTGAATCACCACCATAAATTGCTTCAATTCTCAGTCCTTTCTGATATTTTGCCAAACGGCCAATTTCCTCAGAAACCTGAACCGCCAATTCGCGTGTCGGGCAAAGTACAAGCGCCTGAACGGCATTATTTGTTACGTCAATTCTTTCTAATACAGGTATACCAAAAGCAGCAGTTTTACCTGTTCCCGTTTGCGCCTGACCGATTACGTCGGATCCTTGCATAACGGCCGGGATTCCCTGAGCCTGGATTGGTGAAGGCTTTACAAAACCCATTTCGGTTAAAGCTTTCAGGACTGTTTCTGAAATGCCAAGATCGGCAAAGGTTTGAAAAGTTTCAGTTGCTTCGGTTACTTCAATTGTTTCAGTTGTCATTCTATTCTTATTGTTATTAAATTCTTGAAAATACGGTTAAGATATTGATTTGTAGGTATTTGAGAGTCATTAAACATGATTTTGGAATCATGAATAATCACTGGCAAGGCTAAACCTGCGCAAAATATTGCTCAAACCATTCAGTGTAGATACTGATCGAACCGTGTCGACAAAGCACGACGATATCTTAACTGCCAGTTTATCTCTTTAAAAGGGGATTGCGCTAAGCCCACCACCAACCATCCGTGGGGCTCTGCATGACGAAACGGTAAAAAACCAACCGGACAATGTTAAAGGTTGGGGACGACTAAACGTCGGAACCGTGATTGAAGCAGAGAAGCGAACGGATGTTCGTTCTAAAAATTTATGCAAAAGTAAGAAAAATATTCGATTCTGCAAGGTTTGAGGGAAAATAATAGTAATATTTTTAGAAAATAAAACGTAACGGATCTCAGGATCAGGCAGAAACAAATTTGAAATAGTAATTTATGTATTTTTCAGGATTTTATATGGGTTTTTAAAGGAGAAGATTGCTGAGGTGTACATCGTATTGCAAATCAGTATTTTGCAGGTTTAGGGCAAATTTTTTTTACCGGAATTTTCAAACAAAATACCCGCAGATACCAAATTTTTGGTTCGGTATCTGCGGGTATGGAGTAACTGGATATCGACCTATAAAATCTCTTTCACGTCCGTATAAGGCAGATTCCAGGCATCGGAAACACCTTTGAAAACCACTTTCCCGTTCACAACATTCAAACCTTTGCGTAATTCTTCATTTGATGCACAGGCTGCTTTCCAACCATTGTTCGCCAGATGAAGCGCATAGGGGAGGGTTGCGTTCGTCAAAGCGAGTGTCGAAGTGTAGGGCACTGCGCCAGGCATGTTAGCAACGCAATAGTGTACAACGCCATCTACTTCGTAAATCGGATCTTCATGGGTGGTTGCTTTTGAAGTTTCAAAACATCCGCCCTGGTCAATGGCCACGTCAACCATTACGGTTCCGGGTTTCATCAGTTTCAGCATATCACGGGTAATAAGCGAAGGTGCTTTTGCGCCCGGAATCAGCACGCCTCCAATAATGAGAATGGAGCTTTGAACCAGTTGGCGAATATTGTATTCATTTGACATCACGGTATCCACGTTAGCGGGCATAATATCTTCCAGGTAACGGAGACGTGCCAGGCTTATATCCACGATGGTTACATTTGCACCAAGTCCGGCCGCCATTTTCGCAGATTGTGTGCCTACCACACCGCCGCCGAGCACGAGAACGTTTGCAGGTTTCACGCCTGCAACACCACCCAAAAGAATGCCAAAGCCGCCCATTGGTTTTTCAAGGTATTTGGCACCTTCCTGAACAGCCATCCGGCCGGCAACTTCGCTCATCGGAATCAGTAAAGGCAGACTTCTGTCTGCCTTCTCAACTGTTTCATACGCCAGACAAACGGCTTTGCGTTCGATCATGGCGTGGGTCAATGGTTCGGATGAAGCGAAATGGAAATAAGTGAAAAGCAACTGATCTTCCTTGATCAATGCGTATTCACTTGCAATAGGCTCTTTTACTTTGATAATCATTTCAGCAATCGCGTAAACTTCTTCTATTGTTGGGAGAATTACCGCTCCTGCCTCTATATATTGTTCGTCAGAAAATCCGCTGCCGTGACCGGCTTCTGCCTGTACATAAATTGTGTGTCCATGCTTACGGAATTCGGTTACGCCTGCTGGTGTAACCGCGACGCGGTTTTCGTTATTTTTTATTTCTTTGGGTACGCCGATTATCATAGCAATGAGAAAGTTGAAAGGTGTTTGGATAGTGTTTATCATTAGCGTGCAAAAGTAATAAATGAAGGAAAAACTTTCTTTTAAAGCGAAAAAGGATAGAAAAGAAAACTGTTTTTAGTGTTATTTGTAAAAAAAAATTCTGTTGAACCTGCTTTGACGGAAAGATGACATAAAAAAATACTTATGCAGCCGGATCAAACCGATCGGAGAATTCTGGAATTATTACAGGCCAATGCGCGGTTGACTATCAAGGAGATAGCCAGTCAGATCAATCTATCTGTAACGCCGGTTCATGAGCGTATACGAAAACTGGAAAAGGAAGGTTTTATTGATAAATACGTCTGCCTGCTCAACCGGAGGAAATTGGGAAAAGCGCTTGTTGTTTATTGCAACGTAACGCTTGATAAACAACGTAAAGAAAGTTTTGAAGATTTCAATCAGGCCATTGTCAATATGGGTGAAGTACTGGAATGTTCGGTCGTTTCAGGTAACTTTGACTACATGCTGAAAGTGGTAGTGGAAGATGGCGAGGCATACAATCAATTTTATCAACACAAACTTTCTGCACTAAAAAGTGTGTTACACATCAGTAGCTACTTTGTAATATCTGAAATCAAATACACAACGGGCATTTCAGTACGTTAGGAGAGTGAAGGAAACAGTAATGAATCGAACGCAGCTAAAAGCCAATGGCTAACAGCTAAGAGCCATCAAAATGAATAAAAATTTTAAGGACGGTCTGAACCTGATGTCGAAAGTGACGCCGAAACGTGCCTGGAACGCGATTCAGATATTGGGGAGTTATTTTTATTCCAAAGCAAGCGGCAATCCGGTTCACTGGGGGATGCCGATCGCAATTTCTTTTGAACCAACCACATCCTGTAATTTACGCTGCCCTGAATGTCCGAGTGGTCTGCGTTCTTTCACGCGTCCCACGGGGATGATGGAGGAGAAACTTTACAAAAAAACCATTGATGAACTTGCTGATACACTGCTGTATCTGATATTTTACTTTCAGGGAGAACCTTATCTGCATCCAAAATTTTTTGAGCTCGTGCAATACGCGCACGACAAGGGAATTTACACCGCAACTTCCACCAACGCCCATTACCTGAACGATGAAAGGGCAAGGAAAACTGTTGAGTCCGGCCTGGATCGGTTGATTATTTCAATTGACGGAACCACGCAGGATACATACGAGCAATACCGGATTGGTGGTAAGCTGGAAAAAGTACTTGAAGGAACGCGGAATATCATCAAGTGGAAAAAAGAACTTAAATCGGCGACTCCACATGTAATTTTTCAATTTCTTGTTGTGAAGCCCAATGAACACCAGATTGAAGATGTGAAAAGACTCGCGGAGGAAATGGGCGTCGATGAGGTTGGTCTGAAAACGGCTCAGATTTATGACTACGAAGAAGGCAACGAACTGATACCGACGATCGACAAATATTCCCGCTACGAAAAGCATGAAAGTGGTCGCTATTCCATTAAAAACAAGTTTGTTGACCATTGCTGGAAAATGTGGCATTCCTGTGTGATCACCTGGGACGGCGCCGTAGTTCCATGCTGCTTCGACAAAGACGCGGAATATCAGCTCGGCGACATGAAGCGCGAAACTTTCCGTCAGTTATGGAAAGGCAAAAAGTATCAGGATTTCCGTGCGTCGCTGATCCGGTCGCGTTCTGAGATCGAAATGTGTAAAAATTGTACTGAAGGAACGCAGGTCTGGGCGTGAAACACCCGTGATTTTTACCGTTTAACAATTTTTAACCAAATAATAATGTAAGTTAATTATCAGAAAATTAGATAGTTGACTTCAATATTAAAAACTCCGTGGAACATTTTTTGGTCGTTTGACCTGAATAATGGAAATTTGGCATTGGTAATTCAAATTATACATGGGCAAAGTAATTGCAATTGCAAATCAAAAGGGAGGAGTAGGTAAAACGACTACCGCTATTAACCTTGCAGCGAGTTTGGCTGCACTGGAGTTTCGTACGCTTATTATTGACGCAGATCCGCAGGCTAATTCTACTTCCGGCCTTGGGTTTAATCCGCAGGAGATGCAAAACAGCATCTATGAGTGTATGGTGGAGGAGGCGAAAACGGCCGACATTATCCTTGAAACAGAGTTTCCAAATCTTTATTTATTGCCCTCGCACATAGATCTCGTCGGAGCGGAAATTGAGATGATCAACCTGAAAAACCGGGAGCATCGGATGAAGGATGCGATCTCGGAAGTACGGGAGGAGTACGATTTTATTATCATTGATTGTTCACCCTCGCTTGGGCTGATCACAATAAACAGCCTCACCGCAGCAGATTCGGTCATCATCCCCGTTCAATGCGAATATTTCGCCCTGGAAGGTCTCGGGAAATTACTGAACACAATAACCATCATCCAGTCACGCCTCAATACAGAGCTGATTATTGAAGGTATATTGCTTACCATGTACGACCTGCGTCTGCGTTTATCAAATCAGGTAGTGAACGAAGTGACAAGTCATTTTGAATCTTTGGTTTTCAATACCATCATTCCAAGGAACGTCCGCATCAGTGAAGCGCCAAGTTACGGGATTCCTGTAATGGCTCAGGATGCTGATAGTAAGGGTGCAGTGAGCTACTTAAACCTGGCCCGTGAAATTCTTACCAAGAATGGATTGCTTTCTTCTGATAAACATTTGGGCGTCAACTGACCTGGCTCAGCGATCATAACACACAATGGACACCAGTAATAAAAATAAGAAAATGACGGGCCTTGGGCGCGGATTAGGAGCCTTGTTGAAAGATTCCGAAAAGGTCAATGCGCCACGTGCAGGTGCCAGGATCAGCGCGTCGGATGCAGTGGGATCAATGAACGAGATTGACCTTGACCTGATTGAGGCAAATCCCTACCAGCCACGCACACGGTTTGACCAGGAAGCTTTGCAGGAACTTGCGGATTCAATTCGGGTGCAGGGAATTATTCAACCCATTACTGTGCGGCAATTGGGGGAGGATTCTTATCAGCTTATTTCCGGTGAAAGGCGTTTGCAAGCCTCCAAATTGCTTGGAATGGCTCGTATTGCTGCCTACGTTCGTACTGCCAACGACCAGCAGATGCTGGAAATGGCGCTGATCGAAAACATTCAGCGTGAAAACCTGAACTCAATAGAAATTGCGTTGAGTTACCAGCGGCTTATTCTGGAATGTAATCTTAAACAGGAAGAGCTGGGGGTGCGCGTTGGTAAAAACCGCACGACCGTGAATAATTATATCAGGCTGCTCAAATTACCTCCGGATATTCAGGCTGCACTGCGCGACAACCAGATCAGTATGGGCCACGCACGGGCAATCATTACGATCAACAGCGACCAGAGCCAACTGAAAATTTTTAACAAAATAATTGAAGAAGGCTGGTCTGTAAGAAAAGTAGAGGAGGAAGTAAGGAAATTGGGAATGATGAACAATCTGTCATTTGGGACCAAAAAACCACCGACAATCAATCAGGAAATAAAATCGCTGCAATTTCAATTGTCCTCCTATTTTGGGGCAAAGGTTTCTGTGAAGAGTAATGAGGAGCATAAAGGGGAAATCAAGATTCCGTTCGCATCGCAGGACGAACTGAAAAAGATTTTGGAAACATTGAAATTCAATAAATAAACTTGAAAAACTGGTTATTAATCGGAATAGTCCTTCTAATTGCAGGTAAGGGGATGGGGCAGGCTGTCAAAATTGACAGTTTGAAGCGTACGGAAGGCCCGGTAGTTATTACAGATAGTACGTTAATTGCCGTAGGCGATTCTATTTTGGGAAAGGGCAAGAAGAAGAAATTTATGCCCGATCCTCGCCTGGCAACCAAATTGGCGTTGATTCCCGGGGGCGGGCAAATATACAACAGGGATTACTGGAAAGTTGGCTTCGTGTATGCAGCAATGGCCGGCGGAACGTGGACAGCACTTTACTGGCATGTACGTTACAAAGATTTTGTGAAGGGTTATTTTACATTCTATGATTCCAACTATAATCTAAAACCGGACCATACAGCCGATCTGCGTCGCCCGATTTTTTACCGTGGGGGAGTTTTGACAGGTGAGCGGGTAGACTCGCTGATGTTGACAATCGATCAGGTTAAACGTGAAAAAAATAGATACCGCCGTTACAAGGGGCTTGCTGTGATCGCAACTGGTTTGATATATTCTTTGTCAATCATCGAGGCCAATGTTGCTGCGCACTTAAAAACTTTTGACCTGACTGATGACCTGACAATGCGTATCGAGCCGAAAGTTTACCAGCCGATGGTAAATCAACCAACAGCACAGGTACGTTTTGTCTTCAATTTTAAATAAACTTTTAATCATCACTAATCGCGCCGGCGGACCGGTCAGAATTGTTAATGAAAATATTATTGCTCGGCTACGGTAAAATGGGGAAAACAATCGAACAGATTGCCCTCGACCGCGGTCATACAATCGCAGGAAAAATTGACGTCAATAACCGCGCGGACATGGACCTGCTTGCCGAAGAGGATGTCGATGTTGCTGTTGAGTTCAGCGCGCCTGAAGCAGCATTCCATAATATAACTTATTGCCTCGAAAGAAAATGGCCGGTTGTCAGCGGAACCACCGGGTGGTTGGATTTTCGGCCGGAAATTGAGCTGCTTTGCCAGGAGACCAACGGAGCTTTTTTTTACGCTTCGAATTACAGCATCGGGGTCAATCTTTTTTTTAAACTGAACAAGTATCTTGCGAAATTGATGGACGGTCAGGAATACAAATCTTCGATGACCGAAATTCATCACATACACAAACTGGATGCTCCAAGCGGGACGGCCATTACACTGGCCGAGGGTGTAATTGAAAACATTGAACGGCTGAAAGGCTGGACGTTGTCACCTGAAACTGCCGAAGACAAACTCGCAATTACTGCCGAAAGGGAAGGAGAGGTGCCGGGAACACACATCATGAAATATGAGTCGGAGGTGGATACGATCAAAATCACCCATACTGCTCATAGTCGTAAGGGTTTTGCAATGGGTGCCGTAGTTTCCGCGGAATGGCTTGTAGGGAAACACGGAATATATGGCATGGACGACCTTCTGGGGCATCTGGGCTAAGGTCCTTTATTCAAATTCCGAACAGATTTTTTATTAAAATATCCCGATAAGAATAAGTTGATCATTTTTTTGGATCATCGGTATTATTCAAAATTATAACGTACAATCTATTTCCTGAATACACATGGCTTTTGATAAGAGTACAATTTCTAATTCTCCTGCAAGTACAAAGAAAAAGTCGGCAGTGCGCGAGTGGTTTGATTCCATCCTGTTTGCCGTCGTTGCTGCGACGCTGATCCGCTGGCTATTTTTTGAAGCGTTTACAATACCGACGCCATCAATGGAAAACAGTCTCCTGGTTGGTGATTTTCTTTTTGTCAGCAAGTTGCATTACGGAACGCGTACTCCGAAAACACCGCTGCAAGTGCCGCTGACGCATCAGACGATCTGGGGAACAAACATTCCGTCTTACACGGATGCCGTTCAGCTGCCTCAATTCCGCCTGCCAGGATTCAGTGATGTGAAACGTGGTGATGTGGTGGTATTCAACTATCCCCCGGAATTACAGCATCCGGTTGACCTGAAAACCAACTACATCAAAAGATGTATGGGTTTGCCGGGTGATAAACTGGAAGTCCGCGATCTTCAGGTTTACGCAAACGGCGTTGCTGTCGAAAACCCGCCGCGAATGGAAAATGAGTACTTTGTTGCGACTACGACGGCGGTTAACGAAGAGAAAGTTTTTAAAGAGAATGGGATTTCTGAATACAATACCTACACCGAAAGTTTCAACGACACAATACCGGCAAATGATCAGCAGGGTTACCTGGTTTATACTACGGTAGAAATTGCAGCAAAACTGAAACAATACGATTTTGTCAAAAGCATTACTGTTGTGAAGGCCCTTAAAGAGACAAGCGAACCAAGTCTGTACCCAGGCTCTGCATTGTTCAAATGGAACCGTGATAACTACGGTCCTGTGACTGTGCCAAAAAAGGGAATGACCGTCAACCTGACACCTGAAAATGTGGCCATGTACGGTTCAGTGATCAAAAATTATGAAGGCAAGGATAATGTTGTTGTAGAGGAAAATGCAATTAAAATCGACGGGAAAGCGATTACCTCATACACTTTTGATCAGGATTACTATTTCATGATGGGAGATAACCGTCATAATTCGGCAGATTCGCGCTACTGGGGATTTGTTCCGATGGATCATATTGTCGGTAAGGCGGTTTTCGTTTGGATGTCGATAGATCCGAATCCGACAGGCTTCTTCAATAAAATTCGCTGGAACAGGCTGTTTAGAATAATTAATTAATTTAGATTGACTTGGTAAGTCTCCCAGACTTGCCAAGTCTTTTTTACTGCCTGAGACTTTGTAAGTCTTGTAGACTTGCCAAGTCTTTTTCATCGGTTGAGACTTAGGAAGTCTTAAAGACTTAACAAGTCTTTCCTCCCAGACTTACAAAGTCTTCACCAGCCCGACATCAACCCCAGCAGATCCTCCTTCGTCAGCGATTTTAGTATCGATCCATCTGTTTTTACAAGACCATCTGCCAAATCTTTCTTAGATTCCTGCAAATGAATGATCTTTTCTTCGATCGTATCGGGACAAATTAACCGGACAGCAATCACATTTTTCTTCTGGCCAATTCTGTAACTCCGGTCAATCGCCTGGTTTTCCACGGCAGGGTTCCACCAGGGATCGACGATGTAGACATAGTCTGCTTCTGTAAGATTGAGCCCCGTTCCACCCGCTTTCAGACTGATCAGAAAAACACGGACTGTTGCGTCGTTTTGAAATTTGTCTACTTTTTCAGCACGGTTACGCGTTTGCCCGGTTAAATACTCGAATGATATTTTCCGTGCTTCCAGCTCTTTACGGATCAGATCCAGCATGGATACAAACTGAGAAAAAACCAGAATTTTATGTTGTTCCGATTTACTCTCGATTTGTTCGATCAGCACTTCGATTTTGGCCGAAGCATCTCCATAAAATTCATGATCGTTTAATAAAGCGGGAGAGTTGCAAATTTGCCTCAATTTGGTAAGTCCCTGCAACACATGCATCTGTTCCCGAGGCAAATCGCCGTCGGACTTTGTATTCAAAAACAATCTGAATTCGTGTTCATAAGCGTTGTACACGCGTCTTTGTTCTTCTCCCATTTCACAGTAAAGAACCATTTCGGTTTTTTCAGGAAGCTCTTTTGCGACTTGTTTTTTTGTCCTTCTCAGGATGAACGGGTTGATTTTTTGTTGCAATTCTTTTGCCCGATCGGTATCATGAAACTGATCTATCGGGATCGAAAAATGATTTCTGAACTGCGTTTTATTTCCCAAGAGCCCCGGACAGGCGAACGAAAGCTGGCCGTAGAGATCAAACGTATTGTTTTCAACCGGTGTACCGGTGAGCACAATTTTGTTCCTGGAACGGAGCAATCTGACCGACTTATACCGCTGCGACTCCGGATTTTTTATAGCCTGCGACTCATCCAGGAAAATATAGTTGAAATTGTAGTGTTTGAGAAAATTGATGTCCGTAAGCAGCGTGCCGTATGAGGTCAGGACAATCTCGTAACCGTCGAAATCCTTTACATCGCGCACGCGCGTTGAACCGTAAATTGTCAGTATTTTAATAGAAGGCGCAAACTTGGCTACTTCCGCCTGCCAGTTGAAAATGAGCGAGGTAGGTACGACGATCAGGTTTGTGTTATGGTGTTTTTTTGCACGGAGAGTCAGTATAAAGGCAATTATCTGGATGGTTTTTCCCAAGCCCATGTCGTCGGCCAGGCAGCCGCCAAACTCAAACTCGTCCAGAAAATTCAGCCAGTTCAGTCCGTCTTTCTGATACTGGCGCAATTCCGTATTTAACCCATCAGGTACCCTGACAGGCAAAATAGATTCGAATCCTGCAAATCGTTTTTTATAATCCTCGAGTTGTAATTTCGCCTCAGAGGAAAGCACTTCTGCTTCGTACATTTCTCCGATGTCAGAAAAATTAATTTTTGCGGTTTGAATCTGATCGCCGATCATTTCACCAGCCGCAAAATATTTGGCAAAACGGGCAATCCACTCTTCTGGTAAAATCCCCATCGTTCCATCGTCAAGCTGTACGTATTTTGTCCTGTTCCTGACTGCTTTGTGCAAGTGTTTCAGGGTCACCTTCTGCTTGCCGAATTTCACGTTCAGTGTCGTATTGAACCAATTGATGCCGGTTGATACATTGACTGAAACCTGCGCTTTATTTGGGTTTAATTTGTTGGTGGTCAGTTTATTAAAACCCATGATGGCAATACCACTTTTCTGCCAGTCTTCGAACACATCCAGAAACCAATCTTCATCCAGAAAACTTTTCTTGTGCAAATAAAATGTCTCGCCTTCCAGTTGCTCCTCAAAATCAGGATGTTTGCGCATTACCTCCGAGGCGAAACGAACTTCGGCTTCTTCTTCACGTGCAACAGTAAACGGATTCCCCTTACTATCGGAAGAATGAATCTGGTTTCTGGAAAAAACTGATATTTCCACATTTCCGTATTTCATAACGGGTGTTACGGTGACGTAATTTCCTGAATCACCGAGGTAGATAATCTTTTGAAGTTCCTGATCGAAGCCATTTTCAATCAGCTGGCCGGGTGTAGCAGGTTTCAGGTATGAGTAAACAATCCGGACTTTCTTTTCAAGTTTCGACAGGATGTTTTCTTTGAACGCATCAAATTTTGACTGGTGAATCAGAATTCTGTTGTTGTGTTTTTTGAAAAAATCAATGGCCCGCAGTATATCCACATCATGAATAAAATGCATTGTATTGCCGTTGATGATAAAGTACTCGTAACTAACTTTCATCTTGTCAAGGTCGAAACTTCGTCCGTCCAGCATCAAATGACCGTAAATTTCATAAAAATCCGACTTGTGGTCCACCGCCATATTGAAGTCGACTTCTGACCGCTGCAATTTTACCGGTACGAGAGAGGCTGCGTTTAAGTTTTCTGAAATGCTGATGTTGTGATAATAAAAATCCAGGTTCAGCGGGTTGCCAACAACCGCCCGGAGGCCATCAACGTCCGCCTCCGATCTTGACCTGTAATTGTTCTGGAACCGCGAAATCCCGCTGTAAAATTTAATTTGCCGGGCATCGTCAATTTTCCAGATTCCGTCGAGTGGATTTACGGCGTTAACCGGATTTTTAATTTTTCCATCTTTGGTTTGAGGAGCTTCCATCAGCTCAATAAAAAAGTGGTCGTAATATTTACGCTGTCCAATTACCACAATCCGTTTCAATTCCTCTTTTTGGTCCGATTCGCGGGCTAGAAAACTTCCGGGTTTGGGAAGCAGATTTTCCTCGAGAAAAGTTACCGAGGTTGGATTGAGCGGCAAAAGTTCTTTCAATTTCGATTTTACAACTGCTTCTCTGCCAACAAGTTCCAGTTCAAAAAAGGAATCGGGATCCGCTTCATTTTCGAGGCCAAAATCTTTGGCAACCTGTTTCATTTTTTCGTACCGCAGATTTTTATCAAAGAAGATTCGTAACTCCTTCCTGTTCAAGAGATTGTAGAGTACCTGAATCTGATGATCGCACAGGCGATTTTTGGATCCGGTACAGTTGCAGGAAAGTTTGACCGACCCATCCGACTGTTCAAGATAAACCGTACGGATTTCACCCAGTCCGTTAGAGATGGGAAATGTAGCAAAATTCAATTCTATTTTATTAGGCTGAATATCAAAAAAGCCGCGCTGCCGGGTGTCAGTTATTTCGGAGCTGTGCCTCAAAATGACGGTTGTTGTCAGTTCTGTAATTTGAAATTCTTCTAAAATAAATTGATGCATAAACTGTTTTTGACGGCTGCCTTGCTTTGGCAAGAATATCTTTACTCTTTGTTTCTGATACGAACTACGGACTAATAACTTTTTAAAGTTTGTTTGATGATCGAATCTTTACGGGCCGGAGTCAGATTGTAATTGTACTGATAAAGCGAAGTTTCCCAGTCGCCATATACCGGATTTGGCAAAACAATAAACTTTTTCCCGAATTCTTCTTGCAATGAAGTTACATTCCGAAGTCTTTCATCTCCTGGTTTCTTGTCAAACAGCGCACTGAAATCAGCCAGGTTATCGCCCATCAACATCACAATTTCATGTGTTTCTGCGATCTTGCGGCGCCTATCTTCTTTGGACGAAACGGCAGCCTTCAATATCAGATTTGCATCGACGGCATCGGGAAAGTTGAAACGGACCAAATTTACCAGCGTCCCTTTTCGTTCAGTTTCTGCACGGTTCGTAAGGTAAAATATTTTAATCCCTTTTGACGAAGCATAGGTCAGGAAACTCACGGCGCCAGCGAGCGTATCAGCCGCTGCGCGGGATGTCCAGTCTTCCCATGATTTTTGCTCATAATCCTTCCCGACCATAGACTGTTTTACATCGTACGGACTGTTGTCCAGAACGGTCTCGTCAATGTCAGTCACAATTGCCAGTGGCTTTTCGTGAGTTGCGGTTAGCGCCTGGTCAATTCTGAGGCGGGCCAGATTGAATGCCTGGTAACACAAGGCGCGGTATTCCGCCGCACGCTGCTGGTACAACGAAGCAAACAGTTTTCCGTTCGCAGTAATATTTTGAGCGGATTGATGGACGGGCACTGTCCTTGTGGCGCAGCCCAGAACGAACACAGAAAGTGTAAGGATGTACTTTTTCATTTGGTAAAATAAAGAAGTTTCGTTTCAAAAGCGTTGCGTGTTGGTATGTAATCTTACAGGAAAGTGTGACATGCGATTGCAAATAGATGCATTTATGGTTGGAAAGTACGTCATGTTACCCGCATATTTACCGATCAAAAAGTATCCCGGTCGAATTGTCAACCAAACTCAACCTCATGAAAATTAGCCGTACATTGTTGTCTGCCAGCCTGGTATTCCTGTTTTTGATATTGTCTGTTGATTTTTCAGTTGCGCAAAATGCGCTTCCGGACTCGCTGACAAGGCAAAAAACAGACTCGTCCAAAACAAAATTACCGGACAGTCTGGCAAGTAAAAAATTTGTGCTGCTTGATACGATGCGATATAGATTTATCGGTGATGGAAATTTCACACGAGGCAATGTGAACAGAACGCTGATGGTTTTGCGGGCAGAGCTCCTGCTGACCGGGCCTGTCATTTCAATTACCACAAATCCGCGATTTACCTATGGAAAGCAGAACGGTATTTTAGCTGAAAGAGACAGTTACCTTGACCTTTTTGTAGATGTTTTTAAAAAGCGACGCACCTATGTTTTCGGTCTGGCCATTCTCGAAACGAGTAATTTGAGACGCATCGACCTGCGTCAGATGGCTGGTGGCGGACTGGGTTTTCGGGTGGCAAACAGCAGTGCAAACCGGCTGACACTAACGGATGCGATCGTGTATGAGTCCACCAATTTCCGGGAAATACCTACTGTTTCCACCATTCGTAATTCGTTCAGGATGAAAGGAAAACATTCATTTTTACAGGACAAATTCAGGTTCAATCACATTACGTTTATCCAGCCTGCACTGAACGACTTTTCGAACTTGCGCTGGAATACGATTTTGTCATTGGAACTGCCTATCAATAAGTACGTTACACTGCGAACAAGTTTTGAAAATTCCTATGAGAGCGTCGTCGAGGCGAGCAGGAAAAGGAACGATTCCAGGCTAACTTTCGGTGTTTCAATCGGAAACAAACAGTAGCGCCAGACCCAGCGGATGCTGGTACAGAATATAAATCCGGGCTTGTAGGGGAGAACGGTGCGTTATGGTGTCTTTAAACATAGGTAAATCTAAACGCCGCATATTTTAACCGAACCATTTCGTCCAGCAAACATGGGAAAAATACAAGATAACCGTCGTCAGTTTTTAAAGAGTTCAATGAATACAGCAGCCGGGCTGATGATGCTTCCCGTTTTGTCTGAGGAAGTACTGGCTGCCAGTCAATCTGCATCGGAAGAGCCTGAATCGCCTGCTGCATTTGCAGAACCAAGAATTAAATTTTCGGTCATCGGGATTAATCACAGTCACATTTATGGTCAGGTGGAAGCGGTAGTGAGAGGTGGGGGAGAACTTGTCTCATTTTATGCCAAAGAAGAAGACCTGGTCAAGGAATTTGCTAAACGTTATCCGAAAGTGAAACTTGCAGCCAGTGAAAAGGAGATACTTGATGATAAATCGATTCAGCTCGTGTTGAGTTCCGCGATTCCGGATGAGCGCGCACCGCTGGGAATTCGCGTCATGAAAAGCGGAAAGGATTACATGGCGGATAAACCTGGCATCACCACGCTCGAACAACTTGCGCAGGTTCGTAAAGTTCAGAAGGAAACCAAGCAAATTTATTCCATCATGTACAGCGAAAGGCTGGAAAACCGTGCAACGATCAAGGCCGGCGAACTGGTTAAAAGTGGAGCTATTGGAAAAGTGATTCAAACGATTGGCCTGGGCCCGCATCGTATTTCCCAAAATTCCCGACCTGCCTGGTTCTTTGACAAAAAACGCTTTGGCGGGATAATTTGTGACATAGCCTCACATCAGTTTGACCAATTTTTGTTTTTCACCGGCTCCACAAAAGCGGACATCGTTGCTTCGCAGATCGGAAATGTAAATCATCCGAAGTATCCTGACTTTGAGGATTTCGGTGATACAATGCTTAAAGGAAATGGTGGCGCGGGTTACATCCGGGTCGACTGGTTCACCCCGGATGGACTGAAAAGCTGGGGCGACGGACGACTCACTATTCTGGGTACTGAAGGCTTTATTGAAATCAGAAAGAATGTGGATATTGGCGGCAAAGACGGTGGCAATCATTTGTTTCTGGTCAACAATAAAGAAACGCAATATGTGGATTGCAGCAAAGTTGAGCTTACATATGGCAAACAACTTGTAGATGACGTATTGAACCGTACAGAAACGGCCATGTCACAGGATCATTGTTTTCTTGCTACCGAACTGGCTTTAAAGGCTCAGAAAATGGCTCAGAAGCTGGTTATAACAAGCTGACAACCGGTAGTTTTAACTGTGAATGTTTTGAAGGTTGGTATTTCTTAGGTGGCTTATTATTTTTGTAACCACCTAAGAAACCTGAGAACGTTAAGCTTTTCTTTACCATTACGACAAAATATCCTTCACGATATTTCCGTGTACATCGGTCAGACGGAATCTTCTTCCCTGAAATTTGTAAGTCAGTTTTTCGTGGTCAACGCCCATTAAATGCATCAGTGTCGCCTGGAAATCATGCACATGGACGGGATCTTTGACAATGTTGTAACTAAAATCATCTGTTTCGCCATAGCTGATACCGGGCTTCACACCTGCACCGGCCATCCACATGGTAAAACACCTTGGATGATGGTCGCGCCCGTAATCTTCGGCGGTGAGCTTGCCCTGCGAATACACGGTTCTGCCAAATTCACCTCCCCATATAACCAGTGTATCATCCAGCATTCCGCGTCTTTTTAAATCCATAATCAATGCAGCAGTCGCCTGATCGGTATTTTTGCACTGCTGTGCAATTCCTTTCGGAAGCCCGCCATGCTGGTCCCAGCCCTGGTGATAAAGCTGCACGAATTTGACATCTTTTTCAAGCAACTTCCGGGCAAGAATACAGTTCGCGGCATAACTGCCGGAATCGCGGCTATCGGGTCCGTATAGTTCAAAAACCTCATCAGGCTCATCCGACGTGTCCATTACTTCCGGCACGGATGTCTGCATTCGGTACGCCATTTCATACTGGGCAATCCGGTTGTCGATTTCAGGATCGTCGAGCGACTCGTTTTGTAACTTGTTCAGTTTTGAAAGATAATCGAGCATTTCTTTTCTGTCAACGCCGTCATATCCTTCCGGATTGTTGAGGTAAAGAACGGGGTCTTTTCCTGACCGGAACTGCACGCCCTGATGTTTCGAAGCCAGAAAACCATTCCCCCACAGGCGTGCATAAAGCGGCTGATCTTTTGGCGCGTTTTTGGAAACAAGAACAATGAAAGTAGGCAAATTCTGATTGTCGGATCCAAGGCCATAACTTACCCACGATCCGATGGAAGGCCGGCCCGGCAATTGATTTCCTGTTTGAAAAAAGGTAATTGCCGGATCGTGGTTGATCGCTTCCGAATAAATCGATTTCACGATACAGAGGTCATCAACCACCTGGGCAGTATAGGGGAGCAATTCACTGATCCAGGTCTGACTTTTGCCATGCTGGTTAAATTTGTAGATGGAGGGAACCATCGGCAACGCACTCTGATTTGCGCTCATTCCCGTCAGTCTCTGACCCTTCCTCACGGAGTCGGGCAAATTTTGTCCAGCAAGACTTACGAGTTTCGGCTTGTAGTCAAAAGTTTCAAATTGCGAAGGACCTCCACTCATAAACAGATAAACCACGCGTTTTGCTTTCGGTGCAATGTGTGGTAGTGCCTTCATTATTTCCTGCTCCATGTCCCCCGGGCCGGGCGCTGCGACCTTCTGGTCAGAACCAAAAAATGCTTTTGTGCCAAAAATGCTCCCCATTGCGAGGGCGCCTAAACCAAGTGAAGTTTTGGTCAGAAATCGCCTCCTATCCAGACTTTTATGTATCCGGTTAAACTCGGGGCTATTAAGCCTGAATTCATCTTCATGATTTTGACACATGGTTATCTCTTGGTTAAAGTGGCATCAGAGTTCAAAATGGTACTGGCAACGACCGCATTTGCCGCAATTTTAGCTGGATCCAAAGTTTTGTCGGTTACATATTGTCCCGCTTGCAGCCAACCTGTTGTTTTTTTCGGATTTGTCCTGAATTTTTTTTCTTCCATTTCCCGAAGCGACAATAATAGTCTGACCTCATTTTCTGTCGGTTTTTTCCCGGTCAATTTTCTGTAACTGCTTACAATTGCCTGTCTGCTATCCGGAATTCGGGTCATTTGCTCTCCGATCACTTTGGCTGCTTCCGTGAACGTTGGATCGTTCAGGGTGACCAGTGCCTGCAAAGGCGTATTGGTCTTTTGTCTTCGTACGACACAAAAACTTCGTGAGGTCGCATCAAATGTGGAAAGGGTTGGGTTTGGAACAGCTCGTTTTGCGATCACATACAAGCTTCTGCGATAGACGACATCTCCGGAATCGGGCGTGTAGTGCGTGTTGTTGATTTCCCACAATCCATCCGGCTGATATGGTTTAATGCTTTTTCCGCCAATTTTGGGATTGATCAACCCGCTGGCTACGAGTGCATTGTCACGTATCATCTCCGCAGTCATCCGGTTCACCGGGCCATGTGCGAGCAATCGGTTTTCAGGATCTTTCTCCCTCATTTCCTTGGTTGGCCTGGAATCCTGGCGGTATGTTGCCGACATGACCATCATTTTGCACAAACTTTTGACATCCCATCCCGATTCCTGAAAACGCACCGCGAGCCAGTCGAGTAGTTGCGGGTGGCTGGGCATTTCACCCTGATTACCAAAATCTTCCGTCGTTTTAACCAAACCTGTTCCAAAGAAATTTTGCCAGAAACGGTTTACTGCAACACGAGATGTCAGGGGATTGTTTTTGTCTGTTAACCAAAGTGCAAGTCCGTAGCGGTTTTTGGGCAGATTTTTGGGGAAAGCAAGTACCGAACCGGGTGTATTCGGGAAAACTTCTTCTCCGAAAGCGTCGTAATTTCCTCTTAAAAGAATGTGCGCTTTCTTCCGTTTTGGCATTTCCTGCATCACCATAATCTCACGTACTTGCTCAGTCGAATCGGAAATTGATGTTCGGAATTTTGTAAGGTCACGGGCTACTGCGGTAGTCGACGGATTTACAATGTTTAAATAATAAGTTTTGAGAATTTCCTTTTCCTTTGTTGCCAGTTGCTCCGGCCGTTTTCCCGTAATCTCTGCCCAATTTTTTCTGCCGGCAATAATTTCCGTTTCATAAGGCATTAATTCTCTGTCATAAACTAAAATATCATCGACTTTTCCGCCTTTGAAACCCAAACCCCGCCACCATGCGCCAATTTGCAAACCCGGCTGCACTTTTGATTTGAACAAAATATCTTTTGTCAGCTGGTCCATGGTGGTTTCCATCGGCAGTTCCTGCCCGTTTAGAAATAATTTGAATCCCCTCGCTTTGGCAGAGCCGTCATAGGTGACCGTCAGTTGAATCCACTGATCGCGGGGAATGTTTGGTTTTGAAATTTTGGTGATCGCATTGGAGGGGCCTGTGTGGGCCATATTCAGTTCAAGCCGGTTGTCTCTGAGATAGAGGTGATAACCTCTGAAATTATACAACCGCTCCGCCTGGCTTTTGTGGAATATGACGCCCTCTTTCAGATCCTTTGGGATATTTACCTTCAATGCAACCGAGAACGGTTCCGATTTACGATAAACACCGACTTCGTTCAGATCAAGAAATATGTCGCCGTCCATCACCATGGCTTTTCCATGCTCTTTGTTCTCAAATACCGGCTCGCCACCAGGCTGGCCAGATTCCCGCTTCATTGCTCCTTCCTGCTTCGGATTGACACCGTTTTTTAAACTTGCACCGTCGAACGAATAAGCAGCGACCAGCCCCGACTTAGGAAGTTTCTCGGTAGCCAGTTTGCGGTAAGAGCCAACTGTAATCCACTTTTCGAAATCGCTGATAGCACTTTTCTTTGCAGTTTCCAGTATTTTCTCCTGCGTATCGCTCTGCGCTTTCATGAACCGGATCATTTTTTCTTGTTCCGGAGTAGGCAACATCAGTGTTGGTGTGGGTAGCGCGTCGTCCCAGGAAATTTGTCCGGCTTCTTTCACATTGTTAAAGAAGCTGAAGAGCTCGTAATAGTTTTTTTGAGAGATAGGGTCATACTTGTGATCGTGGCATTTTGCGCATCCAACCGACAAGCCCAGCATTGCATCCCCAAAAGTATTTGTACGGTCAATCACATATTCGGTCTGGAATTCCTCTTCCACAACGCCACCTTCCATATTCTGCTGGTGATTACGATTGAAAGCAGTGGCAATCAGCATGTCTTTGGTGGGTTTTGGCATGAGGTCACCAGCGAGCTGCCAGTGAATGAACTGATCGTAACGTTGATTTTTATTAAAGGCGGCAATTACCCAGTCACGATAAGGCGACATGTCTCTGAGCCGGTCAACCGTGTAGCCGTGCGAGTCGGAAAAACGCGCAAGATCCAGCCAGTCCACAGCCATTTTTTCGCCATAATGCGGAGATTTCAACAAACGATCCACTTGCTGTTCGTAGGCATTCGGAGCATTGTTTTTTAAAAAAGCATGAATTTCCGGGAGAGTCGGTGGGAGTCCGGTCAGGTCAAGTGAAAGTCTGCGGAGCAACGTTTCCTTGTCTGCTTCTTTTGTCGGTTTCAATTTTTGCTGTTCCAGTTTGGCGATGATGAAATTGTCGATCGGATTCACCGCGCGATCCTCATTTTCTATTTCCGGAACCTCATGTTTTTCAGGCTTCACAAATGCCCAGTGCGGTTTATATTCCGCGCCGTCTTCTATCCATTTGATAAGTGTCGCTTTCTCAGTTGCGGTCAACGTAAGGTGTGATCCCGGCGTAGGCATCATAAATTCCGGATCGGAGGACATCATACGGTGAAAAAACTCGCTGCCGGTCAAATTCCCGGGATTGATCGCGACCTTGTCAGGATGCTCTTTCAAGCTGGCAAAAGCCATCTTTTCAATGTCCAGACGTAACCCGGCTTTTTGTTTTGCCTTATCAGGACCGTGACATGCAAAACATTTATCAGATAGAATCGGCTTTACATGTTCATTGTAATCCAGCTTGTCCGGCAATTCCGAATAGGCAAATGCCACATCTTCCGGCAAATCAGGGCCGCATGAAGCGAGCACAAGAATTGAAGCAAAAATAAGTCCGGAAAGCAGGAAACGTATCATTTTACACGGTCAATTTTAGAATGTACAAATTTAAAATTTAATTATTTATCAAAATTGTACAAATGTGTATTTGGATTGAACAAATCCGACTTTTTGCTTAATTTGGATGTTCGGAAAAATAAAATATACTTGCTACAATGCATAAAATAGTAATGAAATCGACGTTTACACTGCTAAATACGGACTACGTCAAACTGAACAAAAGCTGGAATTACAAGAAAATAATCAGCCCTTTTTTCAGAATGTATCTGATCGATGCCGGTAGCGGAAGTTTGTCTGGCCCGGATCAGCATATTTTGCTCGAACCCGGTTTCTTATATCTTATTCCAAGTTTTACAATTTGCGATTATACCGGCGGCGATTTTTTAAGTCAGTATTACATTCAGCTCATAGAAGAATCGGTCGATGGTTCGTCTCTTTTTTTGACAAATCGTAAAATATTCAAAACGCCCGCAACGCAACTGGATGAGCAACTGTTCAAAAATCTCATCGCGCTGCATCCTAACAGAGGGTTGCCGAAACACGACCCGAAAGATTATGAAAAGCGACCGGTTTTACAGGAGTTTATGGAGCTCAACAATCTGCTCACGGCCGGCGCTCATATGGAAACTACCGGCATTATTTTGCAGCTTTTATCGCGTTTTTTATCCAGTTGTGATTTTAAGGCAACAGCACAAGCTGCTGTCCCGTCAAAAGTGCTGGAAGCAATACATTATATTCAAACGCATCTTTCCGAATCGCTCAGTGTAGCAGATCTGGCTTTGAGGGCAGGACAAAATCCGGATTATTTTTCCCGTATATTTCTTGAACACACCGGCGAGCGACCTGTTAACTATATTCAGTTTAAACGAATTGAACAGGCGCAATTTCTCATCATCACATCCGACTTTTCTTTTGGCGACATTGCCGAACGAACGGGTTTTGAAAGTCTATCATATTTCAACAGAATCTTCAAAAAAATGACCGGGCAAACACCCGGTCAGTATAAAGCCAACTTAAGGGACGTGTGATGCTCAATTTTTAATCCGCATAAATCATTTTCCGGGTCATGCCACCATCAATGACCAGATTGGTTCCGGTAATAAAATCGTTTTCGGGATAGGTCAGATAGATACAAGCCAGCGCTACATCTTCCGGTCTGCCAACGCGCCGCACCGGGTGCTGGTTATGATCCTCGGAGCTTAATTTTCCATAATCTTTGGTTTCAATCCACCCCGGACTTATCGCGTTTACTGTAATCCGATCGGGGCCAAGTGAAACAGCCATCGCGTGCGTCAGGGCCAGAATGCCGCCTTTGGACGCGGAATAGGCCTCAGTATCCGCCTCAGACATAAGTGCCCGCGTAGAGGCAATGTTGACTATGGATCCGCCGCCGTTAAGTCTCATAATTTTGGCTGCCTCCCGTGAGGCAATAAACGTTCCTCTCAAATTGGTGTTGATGATGTAATCCCAATCGTCCAGACTCAGATCGAACATGGATACGGTTTTGCCCAGTCCGGCATTGTTTATGAGAATATTTATCCTGCCAAATCGTTCAAAAACATCCCTTACTGCGGCGCAAATTTCCGACTCGCTTGTCATATCCACACAATAATAACAGCATTCCTTGCTATCATCATCCAGTAGTCTAATCGTTTCCTTTAATCCATCTTTGTCCTTGTCAAAAAGTACTACTTGGGCGCCGTGCCTGGCATAGGTAATGGCTATCGTGCGGCCTATGCCGCTTCCTGCACCAGTGATTATCGCAATTTCTTTTTCGTGTAACAGCATGTACTATCTATAGTAAAGTAGAGGAGTTGCTTGTTCAAGGTAAAGATTCGTACCATATGACTAAATCGTAAATGTGTTGATTTGGCATAGACGCAATGTTACCGTATTTAACAAAAATTTAATATTAGATTTTTACTTATGACAAATTTCCCACTGCTTTAATGAATAGACTACCCCTGGTAGTGATCTGATTATTAGTTTATTAAATGATGTAACATATTGATATTAAAGTCAGTATATATATTAAATTTTTTTATTAATTCTGTTTACAAAAAAATGGGGCCAGTACAGGTTCAATTTATTTTGATAGCAATATTGTTGATTGAGACCAAGAAGTATTATAAATAGAAATGATCTAAATGTAAGTTGGCTTTTGCTCAGGTTCGTGACATCGGCCGATCTCCGGTAATGGGTAAATCTCTACACACATTTTGTTGTGCACGAATCTTTTCGATCAGTTACATTAGCCCAGAACGTGTCGTCGTTCAGATTTATTGAACTATACAAATTTTTAATTTGATTAAGCGAATATTGCCAATTACGCAACTTTTGGTGGATATCGGATTGGGGAATTGTATTTTTCGCCGCCAACGCAAATTTCGACCGTAAATTTATGCCAGGAGAGAAGCTTTTTCTTTGCTTGAAAAAACAAAAAAACAAAGCTGTAAATATTATTTTGGCCTAAACCCAATTTTTTACTCTTGTCTTCCTTGTTGCGTTTTCCTTCAAAATGGGGATTGGAAAGTACATGTTCCACACAGTAAACCTGGCCCGGCTGCTGGCCGGAATTGATTGAAAGTGCTATCAGTCTGCGACTTACAACTTGTAGTTTTAACCCACTTCAATGTTAAAGGATCCGTTCATGACGAGTTTGCCGTCAAAAGCTTCCGGATTTCCGGGCATTATCAAACCTTTGATCTTACTGGTTTTTCCTTTGCTCAGCAAATCGTAAACCTGTTTATCGTTCAAAAGTTTTCCCATAATTTCAAATGGAATCTTAAACCCGCAGGACTGAAAATTTCCGCAGCCGTAAGCAGTTTTACCCTTTTTGAGCAAATGCTCCTTGCATTTGGGGCAAGTAAGGGATTCAATGGAAATCTCCTCTTTTGGTTCTTTTGGTTTCGGCACTTTTTTTGGCTTTTCTTCCGGGGAGGCTACGATTTCCTGCGCAATGGCAATCATGCTGCGGTTATTGGATTTTACTTCCCGTGTCAATTCCACCACCATTTCAATAAGTTCCTGTTTGAAAGTTTCCATCGCGTATTCACCTTTCTCGATCAGCCTCAGTTTTCGCTCCCAGTTTCCGGTCAGTTCTGCACTTTTCAGCAGTTCGTTCTGGATGGTATCAATGAGATCCATTCCGGTTTGTGTGGCAAATATGTTTTTCTTCTTCTTTTCAATATAATTCCTTTTGAAGATCGTCTCAATAATATTGGCACGTGTCGAAGGGCGTCCGATCCCATTGTCTTTTAAGAGTTCACGCATCTCTTCGTCTTCAACCTGTTTACCGGCGGTTTCCATGGCCCGGAGCAAGGTCGCTTCAGTATATGGTTTCGGGGGAGACGTCTTGCCATGATGCACTCTCGGCTCATGAGGGCCAGTTTCTCCAACTTCAAAATTCGGCATAACCTTTTCTTCTTCCGCAGCTTCCTTTTTTGCGCTGGCGTCGTTTGCGTACAATTCGCGCCATCCAGGTTCCAGGATCTGCTTTCCGGTAGCCTTAAACTCAACCTTTCCGACCATTCCCAAAACCGTTGTGTTCGATACCCGGCATTCAGGATAGAAAGCGGCGATAAAGCGGCGTGTAATCAGATCGTAAATACGCTTCTCGTCTGTTCCGATCCCGGCAGGCAACACGCCGGTTGGAATAATGGCATGGTGATCTGTTACTTTTTTATCATCAAAAACTGTTTTAAGTTTTGGGATCGGTTTGGCTAGTATCGATTCGGTGTATTGACTGTAATACGTCAGGTCCTTCATAATACCTTCGATCTTTGGGTGCAGATCTTCAGAAAGATAAGTGGTGTCCACGCGTGGATAGGTCACAAACTTCTTCTCATAAAGGTTTTGAATGTGTCGAAGTGTGTCTTCGGCAGAATAGCCGTATTTTTTGTTGGCCTCCACCTGAAGAGAGGTCAGGTCGAAAAGCCTGGGATTACCTTCTTTTCCTTCCTTTTTCTCGAACGAAGTAATTACAAACAAATGTTCGAGTAAATAGGCAAGTCCCTTCTCAGCTTTTTCCAGCGTTTTTATACGATCAATTGTTGCGGTAAATTCGGTTTCCCGGTAGATCGTTTTCAGCTCCCAATATTCTTCTGATACAAATGCATTGATCTCTTTCTGGCGTTGCACGATCATCGCCAGGGTGGGAGTCTGCACTCTTCCTATTGACAGCACGACTTTCCCCTGTCCGAATTTCCGCGTGAAAAGCCGCGTTGCATTCATGCCCAGGAGCCAGTCGCCGATGGCGCGTGCGCTGCCCGCTGCGTACAGATTATTGTACTGATCGCTTTCTTTTAATTTTTCAAATCCCTCACGGATTGCCTGCTCGGTAAGTGAGGAAATCCACAGCCGTTTGACAGGAACAGCACATTTTGCTTTCAGTAAAACCCAGCGCTGAATGAGCTCGCCTTCTTGTCCTGCATCACCGCAATTAATCACTTCGTCGCAATGCCGGACCAGGTTTTCGATGATGCCGAACTGTTTTTTCACCCCGGCGTTGTCGATAAGTTTAATGCCAAAACTTGCAGGGATCATCGGCAGTTCTTCCAACCGCCAGGATTTCCAGCGGTCGGTATAGTCGTGCGGCTCCTTGAGTGTGCAAAAATGACCGAATGTCCAGGTTACCTGGTAACCGTTGCCTTCATAATACCCGTCTTTCCTTTGCTTTGCGCCGAGTACTTCGGCAATGTCTTTGGCTACACTTGGCTTTTCCGCAATACAAACCTTCATTATACAATCTTTGGCCGGCGAGCGCTGACCACGCTAATACCTATTGTGTGAATTGAATTTCCCTGAAGACAAAGTTTGTCAAAATTATCGAGATTCTGCGACGAAGTCCACCCGATAGAATCACTTGAACAGTGTAACGCACCGAAATTTTCGAGGGAAACCTGATCTGATTGCAGGTAACGTTACCGTTTAATCATTTTTTTTAAAATATTTTAAAAATATTTTTTGAGTCCAGGGCGATTTGAGAGAATTTTTAGGCCGTTTTTGGGTATTGTTAAAGTGCATTCCAAATTATATTCTTTATAGATGTCAATTTGCCAAATGAAATGAGGGTTTAATTGCCGGGTCAATTGTAACTGAATGTATGGAAAAGTAAGACAAAATTTTTTTTGAATAAAAAACAACAGTTTTGGTAAATTTGAGATTGGTTATATTCGAATAATACCATTTTGTTTTGTATAATTTGAGTCTCTTTTGCCGGGATTTAATCGATTTTAACAGAATAATGTATTGTAATTAAATGCACTGAACGTTTGTATTCAGAATATTGTATTATATTTGTATCACAATTACAGACACAAAAAGGAAAATAAAGTAAACAAGAAGAACAATGAAAAATGCAAAACAAATTTTAGTAGGAGCTTTGATGGTTATGTCCATTTCAACCTACGCCGACGTAATTAAAACAAGCAATAACGACATATATAATTCTGCTGAGGAAAAGAGTATTTCAGTTATAAACAAGGTGTTGCCAACATCTGTTTCTCCAATTGAAAGTCCAGCACCACAAAAAGCTGCCGTAATTACTGAAAAACAATATACAGCTTCTCAAAAGGCTGCAATTGTTGAACTTGAATTGAAACATGTATCGAAGAACTAATTCTTCGGATAAAATTGCAAAGAGCGGTGAGAATTTTTCTCACCGCTCTTTTTTTGTTTCATGGACTAATTAAATCAGTAAGTGATATCCCTTTGTGTCTCAAAAAACTGAAGTACTTCATTCCAGTTGTTGACTCTTGTGTGCCTGTCTACCAGTATGTTATGTCCGGCCGTGAATAATAATGTTTTGCCTTTAAAGAAATCAAGGTTCTTTAAGTGGTCATCGATCATGTAATCAGTGCCGATTACGCTCTTGTCGCCACAAAGCACAATATTCTTCCAGGTAATAAACGGCAGATGCTCCATGATCCAGTCGTGTTTCTCCAACAGTGAGTTGGGGAACTCCATTGCCGCAGACACGATAAAAATGTCATAATCTGCATGCAACTTTTTTATTGCCTCCGCAGCACCTTCGATCATTGGCGCATATCTGAAAAAACCAGCCTTGTGAATCACACTACGGGCCGAAACCGGATCCGGAAAAGCTGCATCTTCCGGAATTCCCTGCATGGCTTGTTTTGTGATCCTGATCCGAAATTCACGGTCATACCATTCAATCCAGTTTGTCTCTATGTCGACAATGACATTATCCATGTCGATAGCTATACTTTTTCTCATAACTAAATTTGCAATTATTTGCCACAAATGTATATTTAATATTGCAATATTCTGCAAAATTGTCATTATTTGTTTCTAATTTTGCAAAAAAATAAACTGTTTATGTTAAAACAAGAGCGTTTTCAGATTATCCTTGATCAGTTGGGACAAGATCAAAAAGTCCTTTTGAGTGACCTCAGCTCCATACTGCATGTTTCCGAAGACACTGTTCGCCGGGATATACGCGAGTTGTCGGATCAGGGTTTATTAAAAGCAGTACGCGGCGGTGCAGTTCCGCATGCCCCGGGACCACACCGGTTTCGCGACAGAATGCAATATAGCAATGAAGGAAAGCAAATTATTGCAGAGAAAGCGCTTCAATTTGTTGAGGACGGGCATGTAATTATTTTTGACGGTGGTACATCTGCAGTGCTTATCGCGAGGTCTCTTCCCAAAACAATCAGGCTCACGGTGATCACAAATAGTTTCCCCATTGCTTCGATTTTGGAAGAATATGAACATATTGAAGTCTTCTTTGCAGGCGGAAAATTGTTAAAAGACTCATACGTAACGGTCGGGAATGACGCCATTCAGTTTTTTGGGAAGTTCCGGCCGGATATTTGTTTTCTTGGTATCTGTAGCATTCATCCGGAGCTGGGTGTAACCGGCCCAAATTTTGAGGAAAGTGATGTGAAGCGCGTGATGATAAAATCTTCCCAAAAAGTAATTGCCCTCTCTACCCTGGAGAAACTTGGAACGGCTGAGTCGTTTCACGTTTGTCCGACAGAGGATTTGTCTGTAATAATTACAGATCGACCGGAAGAGCTTGGAGAAATACAGGTCTATGAAAAAATGGGGATTCGGGTTTTCTAGCCGTCAATCCATTTATCAGTTGAGTATTTCGACCACCCGGCATTCTTATTAGTGAACAATTATCCGTTACGGAAATGGATAAATCTCACATTTAAGATAAATAGAATGAGGTCCGCAGCATTACTTTTACTTCTGGTTGTGTTTGGTTACTGGCTTCCCGTCAGCAAAAATGAAAGACATTTAACGGTTTCTCCCGTAGATGAAATACAGTTTCGCCTGGTGAAAGATGATCAGGCTGAAACGATTTCTGTACTTCGTGGAGATGAAAAAACGCCTGTTATCGTCCAGAATGTAAAATCAAATTTTCGTCCTTATCTACATCCCATTATTGCTCCTGACGGAAAAGGCGTATTGACAGATTACAGCCCGGGGCATCACAAGCATCAAACCGGAATTTACTGGGGCTACACGCGAGTGAACGGTCGCGATTACTTTCATCATCCGGAGGAAGACTATTGGAAAAAGGTTTCTGCAACAATTATCGAAGAAAAAGGTGCAGAAGTAAAATGGCAGACTGTTTACAATTTGCTGGATTCGACTGGAAACGCCGTGTTGACAGAGACACAGCTGTGGTCCATGCGGCAAAAAGACGGCAAATATTTGCTGGATCTGGAATGGAGTGGTGAAGCGCAGACAGATGTTACAATTGGCAAATATGATTATGGCGGGTTATTCGTGAGAATGCCCTGGAAACCAGGTATTAAAGGTGAAGTAATCAACGCCGCACGCCAACGAAATGAAAAAGCAGAAGGGCAGCCTGCAATGTGGGTCGACATCGCGATGCAGGTGGAGGGCCGCAATGATCTGGCACATATTGCAATTCTGGATCATCCTGAAAATAAAGGTTATCCGCAGACCTGGCGCGTTGACGGGCAGTTGGGTGCTGGGCCGGCACGGGCCCGCAAAGCGGACTGGCATATTAAAAAAGGAGAAACAGAGGTTATAAAACATGAATTGGTTATTTATACAGGCGTTCTCAACGACGTTGAACTGACAAAAACGTTTGGGGAGTTCATAGGAAATAACGGCACCTACAATACCGCCGCATTGTGGGCAATTGCGCAAAAAGAGGGGAGAGAAGCCAAATTTCTCAGCGCCAATGAGGCGGTCGCTGCCATGACGATCAAAGAGGGTTTTCAGGTCAACGCCTGGGCGTCGGAACCAATGATGACCCAGCCGATGGCGTTTTGCTGGGATGATCGTGGGCGCATGTGGATTGCCGAAAACAAGGATTATGAATCAAGAGGTAAAGGGTTTTCCAACTCAGGAGATAGCAGAATATTGATCCTTGAAGACACGGATCATGATGGTGTGGCCGACAGCAGGAAAGTTTTTATGGAAGGTATCGCATTCCCCTCTGCAATTGCGGTGGGTTTTGACGGTGTTTTCATCGGTGCGCCACCGAACCTGCTTTTTGTCCCTGACAAAAACAAAGATGACAAAGCGGATGAAGATCAGATAGAAGTCCGCCTGACCGGCTGGGGAATACGCGACCGGCACGAAACACTCAACAGTTTTCACTGGGGGCCAGACGGCTGGTTGTATGGTTTGCAGGGATTTGCCACACCTTCCAAGGTAGGAAAACCAAAAGGAAAGGGTAAGATTTACAAGCACAAAGATCCTTTTCCCGAAGATATTCTGGCGGGAGAGGGTACGGATATAAACGGTGGCGTTTGGAGATATCATCCGACCAAAGACAAGTTTGAAGTTGTTGCGCACGGTTTTAGCAATCCCTGGGGAATTGATTATGATGCGAAAGGGCAACTATTGATGACTGCCTGTGTGATTCCGCATTTGTGGCACGTCATTCCCGGCGGAATTTATCACCGGCAGGGTGGTCAGCATTTCAATCCGTACGTTTATAATGACATCAAAACCATCGCAGATCACAGTCACCGGTCGGCGCATGGTGGTGCCCGGGTATACCTTTCAGATGCATTTCCTGAAGCCGAGCGAGGCAAAATATTTATGGCAAATATTCACGAGCACGGCGTTTTGTCAGACATTCTCACCCCGGCCGGGTCCGGTTTCTCCGGCAGGCATGGCGATGATTTTTTGATGGCAAACAATGCACAGTGGGTAGGATTCAGTATGGAAGTCGGTCCTGAGGGTGCGCTTTATGTGCTGGACTGGCACGATGCCGACATTTGCGGCTCGGACGTACTTAATTCCGAAACCGGACGTATTTTCAGAATTACGCCGAAAAAGTCACTGGCCCAGGATTGGAAAGACCGTTACGCCGATTTGGATAAAATGGACGATGCGCAACTGGCTGGTTTGCAAACAAGCAAAAGTGAGTGGCACGCGCGGCGAGCCAGGCTGATTTTGCAGAACAGATCTGTGAAAGGCAAATTGTCGAAAAATGCCCTGGATAAGTTGGTTACTATATTTTTGAAAGACGCAAATCAGGATTACCGACTACGCGCGATGTGGTCATTACAGGCTGTCGGAGCATTGAAAGAAAATGAACTGGCAAAAGCGCTGTCAGACAAGGATTCATACATCAGGGCATGGGCGATCCAGTTTTTGTGTGAGGAGATGAATCCATCGTTGCCGACCATTGCCAAATTTGAAAAAATGGCGCAGGAGGATAATTCTCCTGTTGTGAGACTTTACCTTGCCGCTGCATTGCAACGAATCAAACCTGATCTGCGCTGGAAAATAGCGGGGGCTTTGATGGCGCACAAGGAAGATGTGGCTGATCACAATCTGCCGAAAATGATCTGGTTTGGAGTTGAGCCTCTGGTCAAAATAAATCCTGCGAAAGCACTGGATCTGGTCGCAAACAGCGGAATACCGATGGTGTCAAATTACATTGCGCGCCGCGCCGTGGATGCCGATGCAACTGAAATACTGATCGCAGCAATTGGAAAAGCAGATAAAAATCAAATTGATCTTTTAGAGGGAATGCGGGACGGGCTTGAAGGACGTTCGGATATCAAGACACCTGCGAACTGGAATCCGGTTTATGCCAAATTGAAAGCGATGCCAGGGAAAACTCCGCAACTGGCACTTGAACTTGCCCAACATTTTGGCGATACGGAAGCGGCTAAAAACTATCTTTCGGTATTGAAAGATGGCAAGTCGCCGATTCAACAACGAAAGAAGGCGCTGGAATCGCTTGCCTCCCGGCAACGGCCTGAACTGGTCAAAGAATTGCCAACCCTGCTGGATGACGCTGCGCTACGAAAAGACGCGATACGTGCTGTGGCTGGTTACGACAGCGAGCCGTTGGGCAAACTGATTCTTGAAAAATATCCAAAATTCACTGCAACAGAAAAAACCGAAGCGATTCAGACGCTGGCTTCCAGGCCAAAATACGGCTGGCTGCTCACGCAGGCAATTTCTAAAAAAACGATTGCCAAAAGCGAAATTCCCGCATACATAGCACGCCAGCTGAGGCGTGTGGTGGGTAGCGGTTTTGTGGAGGTATGGGGGCCGATTGATCACGTTGCTTTTGACGAAAAGGCCTATAAGAAATATAAAACCCTGCTGTCTGATCAAGCCGTTTCAGCTGCGAATGCGTCGCAGGGTAGATTGATCTTTAAAAATACCTGCGGTCCATGTCATAAAATGTATGGAGACGGCGGAATTATCGGACCTGAAATTACCGGATCCAACCGAGCCAATCTGGATTATCTGTTGGGAAATATCCTGGATCCAAGCGGTGAAATTCAGGACGACTACAAAATGGTGGTTGTCACAACGCGTGACGGGAGGACGTATGTTGGAAATATTGCCAAGGAAACCGAGCGTCAGGTGACTTTGAAAATCGTTGGTCAGGACGCCGTTGTGATCAGTAAACCGGATATTCAGACCAGAGAAACGACGGCAGTTTCGATGATGCCGCCGGGGCTGCTGGAACCCCTGACCGACACGCAGATCAAAGACTTGGTAGCCTATCTTCGGACATCCGCTCAGGTAGAGTTACCAAAGTGAAACAGCTTTTGTTTGTTAAAATGGAACTATTGGAGTATAAAATAGCAATTATGGGATTTTAAAATTAAATTGGTTTTTAATCAAAATCGGACGGATATGTGCAGGAACAACAAGCTACTTCTGGTTTTCTATCTTTCACTATCGGGCCTTTGCGGTTTTGCGCAACATCCTGAAACGCTCAAAACGGGTTCGTCAGCGCCTGATTTTAACCTAAAAGGAATTGACGGCAAAAATTACAGTTTGAAATCGTTTGCCGTTGCTCCGGTGCTGGCGATCGTTTTTACCTGTAATCATTGTCCCACGGCCCAGGCGTACGAAGAAAGGATTAAGGAACTGACCTCCGATTTTAAGTCAAAAAAGGTGGCGGTTGTTGCGATTACGTCCAATGATCCGAAAGCCATCCGACTGGATGAACTGGGTTACACCGACCTGAGCGACACCTATGAAGAGATGAAAATCAGGGCGAAGGACATGGCCTATAACTTCCCATACCTGTATGACGGTGACAATCAGGCCACGGCTTTGGCATACGGACCGATTGCAACGCCGCACATTTTTATTTTTGACAAAGATCGCAAGCTTAGATACAATGGTCGGATTGATGACGTCGAAAAACCAACGGGGATGCCTAAAAACAAAGATGCCCGCAATGCCATTGAAGAATTGCTGGCCGGCAAACCGGTAACTGTCCCGTCAACAAAAACCTTTGGCTGTTCGATGAAATGGATTTCAAAAGAACATGGAGCGGAGGATGAGCGGGCAAGCTGGGCGAAGGAGCCGGTGAGTCTTGAAACGATCGACGAGGCGGGGTTAAAGGAAATGATTCAAAATAAGTCGGATAAGCTACGGCTGATCAATGTCTGGGCAACCTGGTGCGGGCCCTGCGTTACGGAGTTTCCGGATTTTATGGTTATGCACCACATGTACCGGAACCGGGACTTTGAATTCATATCGATCAGTGCTGACAACCCGGACAAAAAAGATAAGGCGCTGAAATTTTTACAGGGAAAATTCGCGTCGGGGAAAAATTACATTTTCAATTCCGAAGATAAATACAAACTGATCGAAGCGGTGGATCCCAAATGGCAAGGCGCTCTTCCATATACACTTCTCGTGGAGCCCGGTGGAAAAATTGTTTATGCGGGTCAAGGTCCAATAGACCCGCACAAAATGAAACGCATGATCGTTGAAAATAAGTTTGTGGGACGTTACTATTGACTGCTGGCCCGTATTTGTTGATTTCAGGTAAATTTCTTTCAGATCCGTCTGAAAATTTTGATCCCGTTAAATTGTTTCACCAACCGGTAATTCTTGTGCACATACTTATAAATCGCCGGCACTTCATCGTGCGAACGGAGCATGTGCCCTCTTTCGGAATACACCGGGATCATAGCGTCAATAAATAACTTGGGTTTATTGACTTCCATGTCGGAGATAAAATCGCGCGTCCAGTAAGGTATCAGTGGCGATTGTAATGAAAAGTGAAATACATGGGCGTCGCGGTAACCCATTGGCCTGTTGGCGCGTACAAAAACAGCGTCACGCCATCCCCAGACCACAATTGGGTCAGAAGAGAGTGTATATTGCCGGATTGTATTGATCAATTTATCGTCTAGTATAGCGGTTTCATCGGCTCCGGTAAGGTCTTTGAGTGTATACATATTTACCGCAGTTTGTGCCAGACTACCTACTGTCAGAAAAACGATCAGATATCGCCTGATTTGCAACTGATTTTGAGATAATACCAGAACCGCAAACAACAATAATGGTACAATAAGATAAAGTTTGTAATGCTGAAAATTATTTCCTGACTGAAGTACAGCATATACACTTAAAAAAAGTAAAAAAAATGAGAACGCGAAAAGTCTTATTTCCGAGCTGGATTTTTTTGAAAATGACTTGTAACTGACTAAAAGCCCGGCTACGATAATAACGCCGAGTGTCAGAATGTAGATCCCGGAATTGGCCGAATAGAGCACAAACCGGATACAGCGCAATACACTGAAACGGCTGGAAAGCGGCATTCCGGAAAATTGGTTAGTGAAGGAATAATAGAAATAATTCCAAAAGTAATTGTTCCAGAATACATCAAGTTTGCCGATTGTGGCAAAGTATATGTTGATCAGCAACGTTGGTAGAATACTGCCGGATATTAACAGGATGCCGTTTTTCCATTGTTTTCCCAGGACCATTTCTATACATAAAAACAGCCCGATTAAAACACCCATAGGCGCATTCTGAAATTTTGCATATACAAAACTACCCAACAGAATGCCAACGAAAATAGAGATGAAGCCGCTTTTCCATTTCCCATAAACGAAGGAAATATAGGCCGCAACTGAAAGGGTAATCATGAAAACACTGACATGTTCGGAATTATAGGCCGCGAATCCGAACCAGATTGTAGATATAAACAGGCACAGGCTCCATATCACGACCAGCGTCATTTTTCTAGGTAGAAATATGTTAAAGGTTTTATAGAGGAGAAACATACCTCCGATCCAGAATATCAGTCCGATCGTTTCCGAAGCAGCGTAGCCAACTGGTAGCCCGAGCCAGTGCCCGGCGATTAAAGGCAGTACAGTAAGCGGGCGGGAATCTGAATAATTCAGCAACGTCCAGATCTTGGAGTCGTAGTGATTAAACGAGATCACGGCACTGAGCCAGGTACTCGTATCCACGTCACTCTCAAAATTTCGGAGATACAACAGTCGAATCAGGAAAGTGAGCGAGAGCATGCCGGTAAGTACCAACCCACTTTTTAACCGTTTGGATTTAAAAAACGGATTGTCGAAATTAATTTGAAGAACAATTATACTGCACAGGAATAATGTAACAAAAAGCGGCACTTTAAAATATAAACTATAGATCATGGTGGGTTGACGTCGTATTGAAATAGAATCATTCTGTGAACCGGAGCGCCATCCAGCCGGTGCTGTAAAAAAAATAGAATTTATTTGATGTTGATCAGGTTTTAAAGTTAGCGCTGGTGACTTGATTTACAAGATAGGTTTAGCTGTTAGTTATCCAACGGGGATAGATTTTGAGCAGTTTTGACTGTTTTTCGACACCATACAACAGGTTTTGATTCGAATTTTGGATTTTTTCGATTCTCGCCCAGTAGTTTGAGGAATGTAAATCCGCTCAAAATCTTAAAAACAAGCGTTGCAACAACACTCAGTGAAAACCAATAACCATCAAACTGCAAGACCTGAATGCCATTTTTGACAACTTTACAAGGCCCTGAACGGCTCGGGGCGATATTCCCAGGTCAGATTGGAAAACTTGTGCGTAATGAATTGTTGCGGGATTTTTAGTTTTCGGGAATTTGGTAAAATCCGGTTATCGCGCGCTCTGATGAAAGCTCCGGTTTTATCCTGAGACTTTTCAAACGGTTGCTGGCAGAATACGGATAGACGGTTCTTCGATGCCTGGATATTCTGTATCCCTACCTGATTGCCTTGCGAACTCAACCGGGCATACGTAACTGCGGGCGGCGGGGTGCAGATCGCTTCATTTAAAATACCAAAGCGATTCAGCAAGCTTCTTTTCGAAAACATTGCCACCAAACCATCAGGTGTCGAACTACACGGCATTAATGCCACAGATTAATCCAACGCTGAAAGCAGTTTTTACCTGATCTTTGCAACACCGTAATCTTCCGCTACATGTATTCTTCGCTTATATTTTTTCATTCCATTTTTCGCTGGCTAGTCGTTGGAAGTTTGATTTTCGCCATTTTTACGGCATTAGTAGGATATTCTTCGGGAAGTGCATTTAAGAAACGCCACGATTCGATTCGTCATTGGACTGCCACGATCTCCCATGTCCAGCTGATGATCGGTTCGGTTTTATATTTTACGAGTCCGTTTATCAAATACATTCTTGCTAATTTTAAGCAGGCATCGCAGCACAGGGAAATGTTATTTTTTGGCGTGATACATATTTCGCTGATGTTCGCGTCCATCATGGTAATCACCATCGGATCGGCTTTATCCAAGAGGCAACCCAATGACCGGCAAAAGTTCAAAACCATGCTCATATGGTTCTCTGTTGCATTGTTTATCATTTTCATCGCCATTCCCTGGCCTTTTTCACCACTCGCAAAACGGCCCTATTTCACGCCATTTTAAATCATGAACGGAATTTTTAGTTCAATATCCGGGTACTAGCCGCCTGCATCATTCTATCTGAAACCTGCTGCATTGAAAGGAAAATATTGAGTAAAACCGGGCAGCGAAAGTGAAGCAAAAACGGCCGACAAACCCGTCTAAAAATTAATACTCAGATTTCCGATTATTTCCTGTGTCTTGCTGTCTTCTTTGTCTTTCAGCATTGTCAATCACAATTTTAATCAATATGGATAATCAGGATATTTCAAGACGCAAATTTTTAAGTCAGTCTGCTTTCGCAGCAGCGGGAATTGGTCTCATTACGGTTCCATCTTTCGGTTTCCCTGCGTACATCAGGAATCTGGGAAAGCCCAATTCGCTTTTCAATGGTGTTCAAATTGGCGTAATCAGTTATTCCTGGCGAAGTATGCCGAGCAGTGCGGAACAAGTTTTGAAGTACTGTATTGACAGCAATATCAGCGCGATAGAACTGATGGGGCCGTCGGCCGAGTCGTTTGCAGGAGCGCCGGAAGCGCCCGCCCGTCCAGCGGGGCAGCCGGGACAGCGTCCCCAGCTCACGCCGGAACAAAAAGCCGAACAGGAAGTCTACATCAAAAAGCTGGCAGAATGGAGAGCGTCAGTACCAATGACTAAATTTGAGCAGATCAGGAAGATGTACAACGACGCAGGTGTGAAAATTTACGGATACAAACCATCGGCGCTCGGAGCAAATAATACCGATGCGGAGGTGGATTATGCATTTCGGGCTGCTAAGGCGCTGGGGGCGAATCAGGCAAATGTAGAGTTGCCAAACGACGCAGCCCAGACGAAGCGTCTTGGCGAGATTGCTGCAAAAAATAAAATTTATGTTGGATATCACGGACACACGCAGCAGACACCAACCTGGTGGGATGAGGCAATAGGCCAGTCGAAATATAATGCGATGAATTTCGATATGGGTCATTATGTTGCAGCAGGTTTTGATCCGATTCCTTTAATTGAAACAAAACATGATCACATCGTGAGTATGCACACAAAAGACCGCAAGTCTAAGGCGAACGGTGGTGCGAATGTGGTTTGGGGCGAAGGCGATACTCCGATTATTGCGGCGCTGCAATTGATGCGTAAAAATAAATACAAATTTCCTGCGACGATAGAACTGGAATACGACATTCCGGCCGGATCTGATGCTGTTAAGGAAACGGCGAAATGTGTGGAATATGCACGCAAGGCACTTGGAGCCTGATTTTCTTTTAACTTTTTTGCCTGCATCTCTTTTTGCCCTGCGATAAATGTGGGTATTTACAGAGATGCAGGTTTTATTATTTGTTTGAATCCGTCCCTACAATGGAAAAATTAGGCTGCTACTTTGTCACCGGAACATGAATTTCCACAGTAGTGTAATCTGATTCTTTGCCGGATGATTTACCAATTCCAAATTCTCCACGGTTGACTCTAAAACTTCCATCGAAAGCAGCGGTGCCATTTTCCTGATGAAACTTAAATGGGATTTCGACATCTTTTTTTATCCCATGTAATTCCAGCTCACCTTTCAAGAGGAATGCGGAATCGGTTACGGATATTTGGTTTGAAACAAAGTGGATAGTCGGATACTTTTCAGCATCAAACCATTTTTCGCTTACCGCGTGTTTGTTTTTGAGTTCTTTCCCCGTGTTAATCGAATTGACATCCACTGTCACGTCGAATCGCGAGACAGTCAGATCGGATGGATCGAATAAAATTGTTCCCTGTAATTTCTCGAAAGTCCCGTCGGCGAATTTGCCATTAAACCGAATGTTGTAGCCGGATGAAATTTTCCATTCCGTTTTTGAGACAAACGAAAAGGCTGCGCAAATACACAGGAAGACAATTGCAATTGATAAAAGTGCTTTGTTCATAGCGCTGAAGTTATTCCTGGACGTGCTGAGGATTTCATTTTTACAAAAATATAGACAGTCTGTAAAGCGGTCACCATTTGGGATGGCGATTTTGCTCCCAGACTTATTATCCGGTGCTTATGAACGCTCTGAGGTTAAATATTTTTGAAAAATTTATGGTAAATATTTTTTCGTACGAAATATTTCCTACCTTTGAGTCGTTGATTAGAAAACACTTAGTTATGGAGCCGACGAAATCAGAATTGGAGATACTGCAGGTACTTTGGCAACACGGCCCGTCAACGGTACGGTTTGTCAATGACAGGTTAAATGAAGAGAAACGTGCGGTACAATATTCATCAACTCTGAAATTGATGCAGATCATGGCTGAAAAGGGAATCGTGAAAAGGGATGAAAGCAGCATGAAGCACGTATATAGCCCAGCGGAGGCAGAAGACAAAACGAAAAGTCTTTTACTGGAACGCTTCGTGGATTCGACATACAAGGGATCTGCGGCAAGTCTGGTGATGCAGCTTTTTGGCAATAAAAATACGTCAAAGGAAGAGCTGGATGAGATCAAGGAATTTCTCAAAAAGCTGGATTCGTAAACGTTTTTCAGATAGACGATAAATAAACCTCTTTCATGCAAAAAATCAAGCAGCCATGAATTTTCTTCACCAGCCGTTATTTCAAAATGTAATTCAATCGCTTTCCTGGACATTAATCCACTCACTTTGGCAGGGGCTGATATTGGCTGTTCTTGCCGGAATTGTCCTCATGTTCACAAAAAAGTCGCGCCCGGCACTAAGGTATAATTTGCTGGCCACACTTTTGTTCGTGTTTGTGCCCCTGAGCGGATATACATTCTGGTGCGAATTGAGGCACTTTATGTCAATTTCAGAAGATATTGAAACCATTCAAGGGCTCGCCTTAAAATCCGGTCTTGATCTTCATCTTTTCGGTACGCAATTATTTTCTGTTTCTGATCAAAAGGACGAGCTATTGAGCGTTTTGAAAAATTTTCTGAATGTCAATTCAGTTTCTATCGTGGTCGTTTGGTTACTTGTATTTTGTCTTAAATCTTTCAAAGCAGCCAGTGGTTTCGCTTACATTCACAGACTGCGAAATGAAGGAAAACAGGAAGTGAGCGAATACTGGCAATGGGAGTTAAGACAGCTGGCGCAGCGGATCGGGGTTTATGAACGTATTGAATTTATCTCTTCGAGGCTGATACAGGTACCAATTGTGACCGGTTTTTTCCAACCAATGATCATCGTACCTCTCGGCTTCCTGACCAATTTGCCTGTTGCGCAGGTCGAGGCGATTTTGCTTCACGAATTGGCACACATCAAACGTGCAGATTTTCTGGTCAACCTGCTGCAAAGTTTTGTAGAGAGTTTGTTCTTTTTCAATCCGGCAGTTTTGTGGCTGTCTTCGCTCATTCGGGAAGAGCGGGAGCATTGCTGTGACGATATAGCAATTGCAGTGATTGAGAATAAAATATCTTTTGTAAATGCCCTGGTTTCGTTTCAGGAATACAATCTTTCCAATTCGCCTGAGGTTGTGGCTTTTGCCGGGAAACGAAATCACTTACTTGAACGGATCAAACGGATCATTTATAGCCATAATAAACAGTTAAACGCCATGGAAAAATTATTTGTAACAGCCAGTGTAATTGCAGCGGGAATATTGTCAGTCGCATTTTCCCCCTCGGAAAAGGAGATTAAAAAATCGACTCAGTTAGATCACAAAATAGTCGTTGCGGTTTCGGAAAAAACGAACCGGAAACTGCCAAAAGAAGAAACAGTTTATAAAATTCCGCAGGAACAGATTCAAGGTAAATCTGAACAGGTGACGGACACTTTGCCGGGAAAGGACGTTCAGGAGAAGCACCGGAGCCGGGGAATGATGAATATGAGCTTCACGGAAAATGGGAAAGAGTACAGAGTGGTGCAGGATGATGATGAAATTGTTTACCTAAAAGTGGATGGGAAAGTGATCAGTAAGGAGGATATGGGTCAATACAAATCGGTTATAACGGAGGTTGTGGTCAAAAGCGAAGCGGCAAGAGAGGAAAGCGAGATTCAGCGTGCGAAGGCCGAGGTTGAACGGAATCGTGCTGATCAGGAAAGAAGACGGGCCGATGAGCAGAGGAGGCAAGCCGACATACAACGTGACCAGGCCGATGAACAGAGAAAACGGAGCGATCAGGAGCGGGAACGTGCGGACGCAGATAGAAAGAAAGCGGAACTCAGCAGTTACGGTTCAGTGGAGATCAGAAAACAGGCTAACGAAGCGAGGGCGGATGCGGAAATACAACGCAGACAAGCTGACAAAAGTAGGGCAGAGGCTGATGTTTTCAGAAAACAAGCCGAGGTTTCACGAAAGGAAGCCGATGTGATGCGGGAAAAGTATGAGAAAATGCAGGCAGAACTGATCGGTGATTTGATCAGAGAAGGAATTATCACAGATAAAAATAATTTGTCGTACAAGCTGAGCAAGGACGAACTAATCGTGAATGGAAAAAAGCAACCTGATTCGTTGCATGAAAAGTTCAGGAAACGATTTATTAAAGAACAAAACGTTGAGATGGTCTACAACTGGTCCGGTCGAACGGGCTTCACGTCAACTGGTCTCATTTATACACGCTGATTTTTGCATCTTCTCATAATTTGACTTTCCGGAATCTGCTCCGGAAAGTTTTTTGCTTTTCATCGTATCAGTAAGAATGAACGAGAAACGCATTTTAGATGGAGAACATGCGCAAAAATCGATATGCTGAGAAGAACTTTCATCAAAAATACGGGAATCCTGGCATCACTGACTCCTGTTGTTTCTTCCTCGCTATTTTTTGAGGAGGAGGCCGCAAAGAATAAATTGCCAAAATGGAAAGGTTTTAATCTTCTTGATTTCTTTTCGCCAGATCCTGGAGGCGGGCGAAAACCGACAACCGAAGAATATTTTAAATGGATGCAGGACTGGGGATTTGATTTCGTCAGGATTCCGATTGCTTATCCGGCCTATCTGAAATTTGACAGAAGCAAAGACATCACACCGGAGGAAGTGTATCAAATTGATGAACAGGGCGTTGAGCGTATTGACAGGCTGGTTGCGCTTGCACACAAATACAACATGCATGTCAGTCTCAATCTGCATCGTGCACCGGGATATTGTGTGAATGCCGGTTTTCATGAGCCTTATAATCTCTGGACCGATAAGGCAGCACTGGATGCGTTCTGTTTTCACTGGAAAATGTGGGCGAAGAGATATAAGCAAGTGTCGTCTAAGAGGATCAGTTTTGATCTTTTGAACGAGCCCAGCATGCGTGAAGATATGAATGACCAATTGTCAAAAAGAACCTCCGTTCCCGGCGCTGTTTACAGGAAGCTGGTCGTTGCGGCGTCGGCGGCTATTCGGGGTGAAAATCCGGAGCATTTGATCATCGCAGATGGCAATGATGTAGGTTCTTCCGTTATTCCTGAAATCACCGATCTGGATGTCGGACAAAGTTGCCGGGGTTATCATCCCGGTATCATTTCCCATTACAAAGCACCCTGGGCCAATAAGGATGTCAATAATTTGCCTGAACCCAAATGGCCGGGACAGGTGGGTGACAAATATCTGAGCAGGGATATGTTGGAAAGCTACTATAAACCATGGATCGATTTGGTCGGGAAGGGTGTCGGCGTGCATTGTGGTGAATGCGGCTGCTGGAACAAAACGCCTCACCATGTATTTTTGGCCTGGTTCAACGACGTTCTGGACATTCTTACCTCGAACGGAATCGGGTTTTCTCTTTGGGAATTTTCCGGCGATTTTGGTATATTAAATTCCAATCGTTCCGATGTTGATTATGAAAATTTTCATGGCCAAAAGCTTGACAGGAAATTGTTAAGCCTGATGATGAAGTATTGATTTAGTTACAAATTTTACAATTCCATAAACTTTCACTTTTGATGCGTTTTACTTATTTATTGATATGCTTATTTCTTTCGGTTCATATTTCCAAAGCGCAGCTCACATCGGATTCATTGCTGATTGAGGGGCATTACAGGACGTTTCATTTCCAGAAACCGGCGACGCAGCAATTAAACTCAAGCCTGGTTTTCGTGCTGCATGGTTCCGGAGGCGACGGCCTGGGAGCGCGGAAAGGTGCCATCAAATTGCAGGATGTAGCTGAGAAGGAAAACGTTCTGATTGTGTATCCCGACGGGTACAAGCGCTACTGGAACGAATGCCGTAAAGCTGCAACCTCAGAAGCAAACCTGAAAAATATCAATGAAAATGCTTTTTTCGACGAGATGATTCAGTATTTCAAAGCGAAATATAAGATTAACACCGGCCACGTTTTTGCGGTGGGAACATCAGGAGGAGGGCACATGGCTTACAAACTGGCGTTGACAATGCCGGGAAAATTCAAGGCCATTACAGCAATAATTGCCAATTTGCCAACCGAAGACAATATGGATTGCGCCCCATCCGGCAAACCTGTTTCTGTGATGATCGTCAACGGAACAAAGGATTCTTTGAATTTATACAACGGCGGCGAAATGCGTATTCCCAATGTTTACCTGGGAACGGTACGTTCGACGGATGAGACTTTCAGATACTGGGCCAGGTTGAGCGGATATCGTGTTGAACCTGTGAAAAGCTTGTTGCCGGACAAAGATCCGGCTGACGGAAAAACGATAGAAAAGTTCGTTTATAACAAGAAAGGAATGCCAGAAATTGTTCTGTTAAAAGTAATTAATGGAAAACACGATTATCCGAATGACATTGATGTACACCTTGAAGCCTGGTCATTCTTCAAAAGGCAGATGTAAGGGAAGTAGATCCTAACTGCTGTAAAGTGTAAGATCGTAATCAGCTGTACCGGTCATTTCGCCACGGATAAGCGGTATCGGAATATCCTCTTTCTTCCCAGAAACCCAGCTTTTTTTTAGAAAGAAACTCAATTCGTTTGATCCATTTTGAGCCTTTCCACGCATATAATTGTGGAGTTATCATGCGTACAGGTCCGCCATGTTCAAGTTCCAGCGGCTTTCCGTCGAATGTGTGAACCAGTAACACGTCTGGTTTCAACGCCTCTTCCATGGATACGTTGGTGGTGTAGGTGTCGTATCCATAGCAAAGAATGTCCGTAACGGTTTCCCTGGGTTGAACCAGCGCAGCAAGATCCATCAAGCGGACGCCCTTCCATTGCATGTCAAGTTTTGACCAGGTTGTAACGCAATGAAAATCGGAGACGTCTTCTGTCTGCGGTAAATCCATGAAATCCTCCCAGGTTAATCGCACCGGATGCTCCACTTCACCGTCAATGATCAGCCTCCATCGATCCAGAGAAACGTCAGGATGGTAACCCAGATCAAGTACCGGCCATTTTTTGGTCAGCGTTTGCCCCACGGGCGTGAGCGGCATTCCGTGTCGGTTCGCCGGTCCGCTGCCCATTGGCTTGTCGTCGGAAACGGATGGAGTTTGTTTCATCTTCTCTTCAAAGCGACTTTTCAATTTCATTCTGGCATCAATAATCCGTTCGAGCTTTTCTGATTCTTCCATAATCTTTGTGTTTTAATTAAAGAAACCTAAAAATGTTCTCAAAATGAAATGAATGCTGCTTTTGTTTTAAAACAAAGAATATTGTCTGTTGCTGAACAGGCTTACTATAATTTCGTCGATGAATAAAACCAAAAAAGGGCACATCAGCGATGTCCCTTTTCTAACTCATTTACCTTTTACTATCTTATTTACTTTTCTGAACTGTCTCCAGTTTAAGTTCTACAATGGCTGCCTTTTGTTCCGGCGAATAACTGGTCTGTGTTGCAGGATTGTCATTTTTTCTCTCAGGTGCAGCGCTTTCCACATTTGGTGTGCTTTGTGGTAGCACGTCGTTGATATCAGCAGTCTTCGTCTTGTCATCGGCAAATGCGATGGAAGAAGTTAATGTCAGTGCACATATTAATGTTTTGATCGAATTTCTCATGGCTTTTTGTTTTCTTGTCTTTGTTATATTTTCTGTGACAAATGTAGCAGAGTCATTCTTTGTATATTTATATTTTTTGATGGTGTACAGCTGGGGATTATCAACGGTTTTTATTGATGATGAATGATTTAAGAGAATTTGATGCTAATAGTTTGATGATTGAGGTCAATTTATTAGTATGGTGGTTATCTTAAAATAATTATTTGAAAAGTGTAATTTGGAATGAAATCGCCTGCTTCTGGCCCCAGGAGAAAATATGTAGCCTGCGAAAAAAGGCCGGGGAAATTAGAGAGATGCCGGAGTCAGGAAAGCAAATAATTGCGAAGCGCAATAGGGAGGCTGGAATTACAAAAGGCCGGAAAAATAAAATGCCTTGGTAAATAACCAAGGCTTTTATAAACCCTCCTCTATTTTTAATTAATACAAAGCTAAAGCATAAAATTTATAAAACCAAGCGCTCTTGGGAACAAATACTACATTTTTTAAATATTTTTGTAGTATTATTTTTAATATTGAATCTATTGTGTTGATTTACAGGTAATTGTCTGCTTGTAATTAGGATTAAATTTTTTTAAAAATACTAAGTTGCTGAGCCGTTTCAGCGAATTGCAACGGCTGAGGCCTGGCTTTTGGAATTAAATAGCCGTTCTTCCATTTTCTTATCATGTCCATACACATCTTTTCGGAAATTAAGATTTCCGTCGCGGTCTACCCACGACGTAAAATAACCAATGTAGACGGGTATTTCGTTTTTCCCTCTCAGGCGCACGTATTTTTCCTTGCCTGAATTCATTGCTGCCGAAATTTTTTCAGCCGTCCAGGTGCTGTCGCTTCTGAGCAAAAACCCGGCAAGTTTCGCCGGCTCTGAAAGACGTATGCAGCCATGGCTGAACGCACGGCTGGTTTCTCCAAAAAGGCTCTTCGACGGCGTGTCGTGAAAGTAGATGTTGTAGCTGTTGGGAAACAGGAATTTTACCAATCCGAGTGAGTTTGTTTTTCCGGGTTTTTGGCGCACTGAATTCCCGTTCCATTCCATATTATGTTTCGCCAGGTAATTGGGCCTGCGTTTGATACCCGGCAAAATCTCGTTTTTCAGAATGCCTGGCGGAACGTTCCAGTAGGGGCTGAAAACTACCTGATTCAGCGTTCCTGAGAATATGACAGTACTATGGGCTTCGGAGCCCACCACCACCGCCATGTTAAATGACAATTCACCTTTCTCGTACACGTGCATTTGAAATTCCGGAATATTGACAAGGATGTAGTCGGTTGCCGGTGCGGCAGGCATCCACCTGATCCGTTCCATATTGATCAGTATCTGTCGGATTCGCTGCCCGGCCGGCACGTTGATTTCCCGTAAAAATCCCGGACCGATTTCTCCATCAGCCGTCAGTCCCATGCGTGCCTGGAATTGCTTTACAGCCCGGAAAAGTGTTGAGTCGAAAATTGCCGTGGTGTCCTGTTCTTTTAAATCTCCCAGTAATGTAAGTCTTCTTTTAACGGCTGTTATCGTTTCAGAAGTGCTGCCTTTTTTCAATTTCTTAGCTACGGTAATTGTCGCTGTATCTCCATTTTTTTCAATTTGATAATATTTCAAAAGCTTGTCTTTCAGTAAATTATATTGCCTGTTTACCGGCTCATACGCTTCCAGATTTTTACCTTTATTTTTCAAGAGAGAATCCAGAAATGCTTGTGTGTTTATCTTTCGTCTTGGTATAAACCAGTTGAGTTCCTGCGTATTGATCTTTTGATCACCTGTGTAGGCCAGGCTGGCGTATTTAAAAAACTGTTCCGTCAACGCCAGTTCTGTATTGACTATGACAGAATCTTTTGGATCGATTCGTTTTCGGTTTTTAATGGAATCAATTTGTGCTGCAAGTTTCGGGTTGTTCAAAGTGCTGTCACCGGAATAATGTATGTAGTCGTCCTGAAGACTCAGAAAAGTAGGCACGAATTCCGCAATTCCATCAGGAAAAAACCAGGCAAACTGATGGTTTCGCTGGTTGTAAAAACTCTGCATCCTGTTGCTGATACTGTCGGATGTTTCTTGCTTCTGGCTATATTTTGCCAGCGTCAGCGAATCAATAAACAGTTCTGTAAATGAATTTTCTCGGGTAATGGTAGTATCCCGTACTGCGACTTCGGGGAGTTTTTTTTCAGTTTTGGTACAGGACACGACGATTGCGCAGCCTATTAGTATTAAAAATGCGCTTTTCATTAAGATTTTCCGGCTGATGTTTGTCGGGCAATATAAGCGTATTTTTCGTTTTGGAGATGCCCAACGTTAATACATTCATTTTTTACAGGATATAAATAGTAGATTGTTTTTCTTTTGGGTTATAAATTAAATTAGAAGATTGATTCAGAGATAGTCCCCCGATCCATCACTATGTTAAATAAACTATCGCCAAAGCGGCTTTACGATTCGTTTTTTTGCTTTTTCAGGTTGTGGCCTGCATTTGCTTTCCTGATGGCATTTGCACTTGTTCCGCTGAAAAAGCCGGTATTGTTGTTTGATGGCAAAACTTTTAACGGCTGGGAGGGAGATACTGTCAAAATGTGGCGGATCGAAAACGGCATGCTGATCGGCGGTTCGCTTACAGAAACGGTGCCGCACAATGATTTCATCGTAACAACAAAAAGTTACTCCAACTTCGTGCTAAAATTAAAATTTAAACTTTCCGGGACTGACGGATTTATCAATACAGGTGTGCAGTTTCACAGCAAGCGACTCAGTGATCCGCCTTACGAAATGACTGGTTACCAGGCTGATCTTGGAGAAAAATACTGGGCAAGTCTGTATGATGAATCGAGAAGAAATAAAACGCTGATCGGTCCCGATTCGGTGCTGGTAAACAAAATTCTGAAACGCGGCGACTGGAATGATTACGAAGTCTTTTCTCAAAACGGACGGATCCGTATCAAACTAAATGGAACCGAAACGGTAGATTACAAGGAACCGGACAAGTCGATACCGCAAAGCGGGCTGATCGGATTGCAGATTCATGGCGGCGGAAAAGCCGAAGTTGCTTACAAGGATATCTGGATTGAAGAATTGTAGTTGCACTTTATTCGCCTAACAAGTCACGTTGGATAATTCCACCAAATAAGTTGTGTAATCATTTATTTGTTATTTTAGGGCATCAAAACCTAATCGTTTGAATGTTCCTATGAATCCTACACGCAGAAATTTCATCAGGTCGGTGTCGGCGGCTTCTGCCTTGTTGGCGACCGAAAGTATCGCCAAACCATTTAACATCATCCGTGATTTAAAGAAAATCAGCCCGAATGACAAAATTCGTTTTGCTACAATCGGGATGGGTATACAAGGTCATGGGGATACGAAAGCGGCGCTTCGCAGTACACCCGATGCCGAATTTGTCGCGGCTGCTGACCTTTACGATGGACGTTTGCAGCATGTGAAGGAGGTTTTTGGCAAAGATATATTCACAACAAGAGATTATCGCAAAATACTGGAACGCAAGGATATAGATGCCGTTCTGGTTGTGACGCCAGACCATTGGCATGACCATATCACCAAGGGTTCGTTACAGGCAGGAAAACATGTTTATTGTGAAAAACCGATGGTACATCACATCAACGAAGGACTTTCTGTAATTGATGCCTGGAAAAAATCCGGTAAAACCATGCAGGTAGGTAGTCAACGGATCAGTTCTGCTTCGTTCAGGGAAGCGAAAAGGCTTTTTTTTGCCGGTGAGATTGGAGAAATCAACTATGTGGAATCCAATAACGATCGTTTCAACAGCATCGGAGCCTGGAATTATTCTATTCCGACAGACGCTTCGCTCACAACCCTGGACTGGGACACCTTTCTGGGCGATGCTCCAAAAAAAGCTTTTGACGCGAAACGATTTTTCCGGTGGAGAAATTACCGGGATTATGGTACGGGCGTTGCGGGAGATTTATTCGTCCACCTGATCACAGGGGTTCACTTCGTGACCGGCTCAATGGGACCTGAGCGGATATTTTCATCCGGTGAGCTGAGTTACTGGAAAGATGGCCGCGATGTGCCTGATGTACTTGTGTCAATTCTGGATTATCCCAAGACCGACATTCATGCCAATTTCCAGATGGTGCTTCGCGTTAATTTTGCCAATGCAGGCGCAATCGCCAACAATACGCGTATCATCGGAACGGAGGGCCAGATTGAGTTCACAGAAAACAACCTGATCCTGACGAAGAAGAAGTTGCCAAAAGCGCCCGGATTTGGCGGCTATGACAGTTACAACACATTTTCGGAAAGCGAGCAAAAGGAATTTAAAAAGCAGTATGACGCGCAATATCCCGACGATACCAGGAAAGCGGAGCCGGTAAAGGAAATTAGGTTTGAAGCCCCCAGGGAGGATGATGCCCATGCAAACCATTTCCGTGATTTCTTTGAAAACATAAAGAAAGGCAGTCTGGGAACTGTGGAGGATCCTACATTTGCATTTCGCGCAGCGGCACCTGTACTGTCCTGCAATGAGAGTTATTTTCAGAAAAAAATTATCAACTGGGATCCGGTTGCGATGAAGCTCAAAAAAGGTTGAGTTTTTGATAAAGGGTGGAAAGCAGAATTGGCCAAAACGATCTAACTTCGTTTTGGCCAATTCATATATTTTAAAGTAATGTCGCAGCTTAGAACAACCCTTCTGCTTTTTCCAACGCAGTATCCAGTCCGCTCGCATCCGATCCACCCGCAGTAGCAAAAAATGGCTGCCCACCTCCGCCGCCACGAATTTCTTTCGCCAGCTCTTTTACGATTTTTCCAGCATTCAGACCTGTTTCATTTACGATGTTTTCCGCAATGTAAACAGACAGCTGTGGTTTGCCGGCAATGTCAGCGCCAAAAACCGCGATCAGGTTTTCGATCTGATCTTTCAACTCGTATGAGAGTTGTTTTAACGATTCTGCGTTTGGAACGTCCACTTTTTCGACAATCAGGTTGAACGTCGAATGGCTTTTCATTTTACCGGTAAGATATGTTTTCAGGACCTGTATTTTTTCATTTTCAAGAAAGGCCACGCGCTTTTGTAAACCACTGCGCTCTTCGATCAGGTTTTCTACGGCCTTCAAGAGGTCGGTCGGTGATTTGAGCAAATCCTTTAACTTGTTCAGTGTTTCTTCCTGCTGGCGCATCAGTTCGAGCGCTTTTTCGCCGGTAACCGCTTCAACGCGGCGCACGCCGGCAGAAACCGAACCTTCTGAAATGAATTTAAACACACCAATTTCGCCCGTTGACGGAATGTGTGTTCCACCGCAAAGTTCCAATGAAAACGCGGGATCAAAAATGACAACGCGAACAAAATCACCATACTTTTCGCCAAAAGTGGCCGTCGCACCCATATCGATCGCATCCTGAATCGGTACGTTTGTCAGCACTTTTAAAGCGATGTTCTCACGGATTTTTTCGTTTACCCGATCTTCAATTTTTTGAAGCTCTTCCGCGCTTACCTTTGAGAAATGGGAAAAGTCAAACCGCAGTACCTCGTCATTCAGGAACGAACCTTTTTGTCCTATATGTGATCCAAGTACTTCACGCATTGACGAAAGCATAAGGTGCGTTGCAGAGTGATTTGCTTTGATCTTGCTACGGCGCGACGCGTCAATTTTAGCATGAACAATACCGGCCTGCTGCAAGATTTCATCCAGATTTTTATCTTTGGAAATATGGACGAAAAGATCATTTTCTTTACGGGTATCGATAATGTTGACTGAGAATTCCTTATCCCGGTTCCCGTCACTGCCAATCGTAAGAACGCCCGTATCACCAACCTGACCACCCATTTCTGCATAAAAAGGTGTGCGGTCCAGCACAATGTGATACTCGTCGCCGGTTTTGGTTTTTACTTTTCTGTATTTAACAATGTGGCTGTGTGTTTCTTCAAAATCATATCCAAGAAATTCTACCCCATCCGCTTCACGCAATTCTATCCAGTCCGTGGCTTCTTTTGCTGCATCCTGACGCGACCTTTTTTTCTGTTCCGCCAGCGCGTCAAGAAATCCTGCCTCGTCAATTTGCAGGCTTTTTTCACGTGCGATCAACGCGGTGAGGTCAAGCGGAAAACCGAAAGTGTCGCTCAGTTCAAAAACCTCTGCCCCGGGAATACTGTTCAGCCCTTTTTCCTTTAATGAGGTAATGATCACATCCAGTCGTTTCAAACCTGCCTCCAGCGTTCTTAGAAAACTTTTTTCTTCTTCCAGAATGACCTTTGTTACAAACTCTTCCTGTGCTTTCAATTCGGGGAAAACGTCACTGAACTGATCAGCAAGAACGGGAACCAGTTTGTGGAAAAACGGTTCCTGTAAACTCAGATAGGAATATCCGTAACGCACTGCACGTCGCAGAATACGGCGGATCACATAACCTGCCTTTACATTTGAAGGAAGCTGTCCATCCGTAATGGCGAATGAAACCGCCCTGATGTGATCAGCGATTACCCGCATGGCAATGTCTGCGAAAGGCTCGTCATTTGCGCCATACGACTTGCCGGATAATTTTTCCAAAACCTGAATTGTATTCTGAAAAACGTCGGTATCATAGTTGGACGTCTTATTTTGAACGGCCATACAAAGTCGTTCAAAACCCATTCCGGTGTCGACATGGGTTGAGGGAAGTGGGATCAGCGAGCCGTCTGCCTTACGCTCAAACTGCATGAACACGAGGTTCCATATTTCAACAACCTGCGGATGGTCGTTGTTCACAAGTGATTTTCCGGAAACCAGGTCAACATCTGCCTGTGGACGGAGGTCAATATGAATTTCAGAGCAAGGGCCGCAAGGTCCTGTATCGCCCATTTCCCAGAAGTTATCTTTTTTATTACCCAATATAATCCGGCTTTCACCTACGATTGGTTTCCATAAATCCCAGGCCTCCTGATCAAACGGAACGCCGTCTGCTGCATTCCCTTCAAAAACAGACACGTACAGACGTTCCTTCGGCAGTTTGTAAACTTCCGTCAGTAGTTCCCATGCCCAGGTAATCGCTTCTTTTTTGAAATAATCACCAAACGACCAGTTCCCAAGCATCTCAAACATGGTGTGGTGATAGGTGTCAAATCCTACATCTTCCAGGTCATTGTGCTTTCCTGAAACACGCAGACATTTTTGCGTATCAGCAATCCGTCTTGAAGGTGGGGTGCCATTTCCAAGAAAAAAGTCCTTGAACTGCGCCATTCCCGAATTATTGAACATCAGGGTAGGGTCATTCTTGGCTACAAGCGGTGCCGATGGAACAATAAGGTGTTCTTTACTACGAAAAAAATCCAGGAAGGCCTGACGAATTTGGTGCGAGGTCATATCAATTGTTTGCGATTATTCGAATTTAAGACCGGGTTTTAATCAATTCCGATCAGCTTAAAATTTTCGCAAAGGTAATGAAAAAAAGTAGCGAAGGCTTGCCAAGTTTTACAGACTTTACACGTCTCCGCTACTAATTTGTCGCTTTGATTGCATACATAATGAATCACAGCGATTAACGCCACTGCATCAGTGCAGCGTTCAGGGCTTCTTCTACGCGTCGCCGGGGTTTGTGAAAATAGATCAGGCCGTGTCCCGGGAGCATGATGTCGGAATCTACTTTGGCAAATTTGCGCAACGATTCCATGTATATTTTTTTGTCAAAATCAATCGAACCACCCCATCCGAAATCGCCGCCGAGCAACGTTCCGATCAGGTCACCACTCACGACGACATCTTTTCCGTCCCAGCGGAAGGCATAGGCTGTGCACCCCATACTGTGGCCTGGAACATGTATCACTTCAATTTTAAGACCTAAAACTTCCAGGATTTCTCCGTCTGCCACGACTTGGTCTACTTCAAAAGGAGTAAATATCTTGTGGTAGAGGTATCCGCAGCAACGTTCATCGCCGGCTGCCACGGAGTCCGCCGTTTCTCTTACTGCGATAAATTTTACGCCCTGTTTTTTCAGTATCGGCCCGCCGGCTGCATGGTCAAAATGCGCATGAGTGAGTATGCAAAATTTGATGTCGTCGGGAGAAAGATCCCAATATGCCATATTCCTGAAAATCTGATCCATCGTGTCGCCGCATCCGCAATCAAAAAGTACCAGACCTCCACTGAGCTTCAAAACATAGCTGTTGCCGTCGTTCCATAGCGCACCTTGCTGGTCAAAAGTGATACCGTTAAGGTCGCCGCCTACCTGAAAGAGATTTTTTAAAACTTGCATGAATATATGAAAATGCCAAATGAAATAGTACGTTGCTTTCCGCAATTCAGGCCAGCAGTGCTGTCGAAATTATGCCAGTCCGGAAGTAAAAAAGGCTGCGAACACGTTTTCGTTATTTTGGATATTCAAATCGCACAATGGTAAGGGCAAGTTTGAAAAAATAGTGAGTATAAAACGTATTTTGATTCCTTCTTTTATTGAATGGAGCCGGCGCTTTAAAGATCGTCGCAACACAATAAATGATATCCTGGTTTTGAGTGATTTCGGCAAAATTATCATTTATCATCAACGCAATAAAGTGCTTTACATGAAACCGTATTCGGAGTATTCGGCCGAGGAACTAGCAATGGAAAATCTTTTTATCCGGTGGGTACGGTTCCCGGATGATCCTTCTATGCGAACATTTTGGGAGAACTGGATGGTCAAATATCCTGCTATGAAAGGTACTGTGGAAAATGCGCGTGAGTTGGTGTTGAAAGCATCCGACTGGAAACCTGATTCGCTTTCTAACCAGGAGGTCAATACACTCTGGGACCGAATCCGGAATTCTCTTGAAATCATCAGTGAGGGCGAGCCAAGCAGTCCTTCGATCAAATTACTTGGAAATAAAATTACAATGCGTGGGATTCTTGTGCTCATCATGTCGGTCACTGTCCTTTTTTTTTTAGTCTACTTCCTCTTTCTTAACGTCTGAACAGGTACCTCTGGTTTTGGTTGGTAGTTCAGATTTCATCCGGATTTGACGTCGCCGCACGTTTTTTTGTGGCTCCGGGAGGTTAATTTCAAAATTAAAAACCTTGTCTGCAATTTTTAACATTCAGTGAAAAAAGATCATTATTTAGGGGTGTTCGGGATTTTTCGCGTCTGTCCAGGTAATCGTCAGGTTACAAGGGTTCATTTCGAAGAATAGATTGCGGTTCAGGAAAATAAATGGAAATGGGAAACGAAATATTTTTACCAGGAATCGGCATAGCTTCCGGAAAAGTAGAATCAGGTGAAACTGCTGCAAGTGATCCGTTGTGGAATGCGCTTAAATCTGGAAGCGAGCAGGCATTTGAAGCCATATTCAGAAAATATTATCCTGTACTTCTCGGCTATGGTTTGAAATTAAATGCTGACGATGAGGAAGTTAAAGATTGTATACAAATACTCTTCCTCAATATTTGGGAACGGAAACAGTTTCTGGGACCATCTGATTCCATTCGTAATTATTTGCTTGCTTCTCTTCGCAGGCTGATACTAAAACGCCTTAAAAGTGTCCCGTCATTTGTGGAACTGGATACCGAAGAAAACAATTTTCACATTGAGCTTTCTGTGGAGGCGAAAATAATCCGGGATCAGGTGTTGCGCGAGAATGTGGTATTGCTCCAAAAAGCGATAGAGAATCTTCCTTCACGCCAAAAAGAAGCGCTTTATCTTAAATTTTACAACGATCAGTCATTTGCCGACATTGCCACAGTCATGAATATTTCTACCCGGGCCGTATATAAGCTGGTATACAAAGCCCTGGATTCTCTCAACGAAGAATTAGCGCCCCAGACTGGAAATGTGCCGTTTGTGATCAGCGTATTTTTATCTCTTCTCTTTTCTTCCGGCGATCGGCTTTTGCAAGAAACATCCCCCTTCATTACATTTCTGGATTAATTTGAGGTGCTCTCGATTTTTAAATGCCTATTAATCAGGTTATTAAAAACTGATTAAAATTATTTGTATAATTTCCTGAAAAAAAATAATTCGGAGAGGGTCACTTCGTATTTGTTCTTGCTTTATTAAAGTAAAGAATAAATATTATCCTATTGGAAACGCAAAAGTATCATCATTTCAAATGCAACGATTTCGTCCTCGATGATGAATTCCGTGCATGGCTCACCGGAAAAAAACCGGAAAATGATCATTTGTGGGAAAGTTGGCTGCTGGCAAACCCTGCGAGCAGAATAGAAGTGGAAAAAGCACGAAAAATTGTCTACGCACTGAAATTTAAAGATCGCCAGGTTTTACCGCAGGATTTGGATTACCAGTGGAAACGGTTGCAGCGTGCAGTTCAAAATGAAGATGTTGATGAGACACATTCTCAGCACGAACGGCCATTTCCATTTCTCAAATTGTTTGCCGCCGCAGCTTTTCTGGTGGTTGGAAGTTTTTTCGGGTTTCAGTTTTATTTTAAACAGGTCAAAAAGGATTCAGTTACAAGTTCCGTCGAGCAGAAAACAAACAATGGACAGCAACTCAATCTCACTCTGCCCGACAGCACGCTCGTCACGCTCAATGCAGGATCTACATTATCTTATCCGGAGGCGTTTTCTGACACTTTGCGGGAAGTTACGCTTACCGGCGAGGCTTTTTTTGACGTAAAACGAAATCCTGACGCTCCGTTCGTCATTCACACAGGAGATGTCATCACCAAGGTCTTGGGAACCAGATTCAACGTTCGGGCATATCCTGAGAATGAGGAAGTGCAGGTTGCGGTAGTGGAAGGTAAAGTAAAAGTCAAAGCTGTGATCGGCACTGAGAGCGAAAAAAATAGCGTTTGCATAACCAAAAGTGAAATGGCCACTTTTCAAAAAACCGAAAAGGCGCTGAAAGTGAGCAGCTACGATGAAAAGGAACAGATCGGATGGAAAGAGGGCATCTTATATTTTGAGAAATCCGACTTCAAGGCGACCATACGCAAACTGGAACGCTGGTATGGCGTGGAAATAAGCATCGCGGCAGGTCGTAAAATTGATCCGTCCTGGCGATTCAGCGGCAAGTTCCAGCAAAAACCGCTGGAATACATACTGGATGTTATGAGCTATCCCGACAGATTTTCATTTACCAAAAACGAAAACACCATAATTATTCAATAACGCCGGATGACATCAAACCAGAACACAAGCTAAAAAACCGGTAATCTGTGAAAGATTACCGGTTTGGGATTTGACTAATACCACGCACAAGAGTTGGCGCTCGATCAGGTTGTGGTAAGAGTCAGTTGTAATGAATACTGATATTCAAACAATCAAAAATATGGAATTAAAACTACTACAACAAATTGTAGCAATGTCGAGGTATGCAGTGATCGGAATGGTTTTACAATGCCTTTTTGTTGGGCTTCTTTCAGCTACAGAAAGTAGCGCTCAGGAGCAGAGCATTGAAAAAATCTTCATCTCTATCGACCTTAAAGATGTTCCGCTGGAAGATGCTTTTGTGGCGATCAATGACAAAACAAGCTTCAATTTTCAATATGATCAGAAGCTCGTTGAAAACAAAAAACTGGATGTAAGTTTTAGTGGAACGAGTATTGGAAAAATACTCAGGCATATCTCAAAAGAAACAAATCTTAGTTTCAGCCGTGTCAATGAAACGATTTATGTGTCGTCCGCAAAAAAACAGTCTGTAACAGAGGTTATTAAATCGGAGAAATCGATAGTGTCCTTGCAGCATAATACCGAAGAATTGGGAGCGGTTCAGGACGAGAATTTTCATGCCAATAAACTGGTTACGTCCATGAACAGCAGCCTTGTAAATGCTGTGGTGACCATAAGCGGGATAGTAAAAGGAGACAACGGGGAAGTGCTGCCGGGTGTCAATGTGGTCGAAAGAGGCACAACAAACGGGCTTTCAACAGATACGGATGGAAAATACAAAATCAACGTAGCAAATAGTAGTTCAGTGCTGGTGTTCAGTTACATCGGATATATCTCTCAGGAAATTATCGTCGGAAATGTCAGGTCGATCAACGTAAAGCTTATTCCTGAAAACAAGTCTCTGGAAGAAGTTGTGGTGGTAGGTTATGGAACGCAGCGCAAGGAAAGTGTCGTAGGCGCCATTACGCAGGTGGATAACAAGGCGCTGATGCGTTCGGGTACATCAAATATCACAAACGCCATTGCAGGAAAGCTTTCGGGAGTGCTCACAATGCAGTCGAGCGGAGAACCCGGGAATGACCACTCAGAAATCATCATTCGCGGTCTTTCAAGTTGGAATGGCTCGCAACCGCTGATTATGGTGGATGGCGTCGAACGTGATTTTAAGGATATGGATCCCAACGAGATTGCCACGATTTCAGTTCTGAAGGATGCATCGGCTACGGCCGTTTTCGGTGCAAAGGGTGCAAATGGCGTAGTGATTGTGACAACCAAACGGGGAACGATCGGGAAACCAAAACTGGATTTTACAGCATCCTACGGCTTGGCAAAAGCAACGAGAATTCCTGACCATATCAGTTCCTACAAAACCATGTCCATGTATAATCAGGCATTGATGAATGGTCAGCAGTTTACGAATCTGATTCCCCAGCAGGCACTGAATGAATACCGTAATCCGTCGAGCCCGCTCAATGCCCTTCGATATCCTGATGTAAACTGGTTTGATGTCATGACCAAGCCCTTCGCTACAAATGCCAATGCGAATTTCAACGTGACAGGAGGGACCAATTTTATCAAATATTTCGCCTCGATCGGCTACGCCTATCAGGGCGATTTCTTTAAAGCTTATAACGAAGGTTATGACGATACCCGGTACTGGTACAACCGTTTCAATTACAGGACGAATATTGATTTCAATCTCAGTAAAAGTACCACATTATCGCTTAATGTTGGTGGTGAAACGGGTGTGAAAAATCAGCCAAACGACACACCCTGGCGTAATCTTTATTCAACAGGGCCATCCAGATATCCCGCCTATTTTCCGGCATGGGTGCTTGAACAGGTTCCCGATCCCGACTATCCAAATGACAGAGGTGACCGTCTTGCAATGAATTTTGGAGAGTTTACCGGCAATCCGTACACGTCTATGAATCAGGGTTCGTTCAATCGGTATATTGATTCTCAGTTGTTTACAGATTTAATTCTGGATCAGAAACTGGATGTGCTTACAAAAGGACTTGCGGTCAGGGGCAAAGTTTCATTGAGTACATTTTACAGAACACGTTCACTCACTGCAAGTTATACCTTTCCCGAATACCAGTTGAACTATGACAAAATTGGCACTGAAGAAAATCCATGGTTCAGGAACGGACAAGGTAATGAAACGTTTCAGCAGTCTCCTCTGGATATTAATGTAGGTTCTCTGGAAAATGATCCCGGTTACTACAAAGATCTTTATTACGAAGCATCATTGAACTATAGCCGCAGTTTTGGCAAACACAATGTAACGGGCCTGGCGCTTGTAAACCGTCAGCAAAAGGACAAAACGACGGCATTCCCTTATTACAACCAAGGTATGGTGGGTAGGGGAACTTACGATTATGCCGGAAAATACATTGTGGAGGTTAACGTGGGCTACACAGGCTCGGAGCGCTTTGCTCCCGGAAACAGATATGGTTTTTTCCCGTCGGGCGCTGTGGGCTACATGTTGTCGGAAGAGAAATTCTTTAAGGATGCCCTTCCATGGGTCAGCAAGCTGAAATTCAGATATTCCGATGGAAAGGTCGGCAGCGATATTGCAGCCAACCGGTGGTTGTACCTGAGCAATTATTTCAAAGATAATGCCGGATACATTCATGAAGATCTGGGTGCAAACACGGTGTCACAATGGGAGGAAGCCCGGAAACGTGATTTTGGTGTGGAGCTCGGTCTCTGGAACGACAGTTTTACTTTTACCGTGGATGTGTTTGATGAACAGCGGGAAAAAATGCTGCTTACTCCGCGCAGCGTAACCATGCTTGTTGGTAACTCTTTCAAGGAACTGAATCTGGGGCGGCTCAAAAAACATGGAATCGAACTGGAAGCAGACTACCGCAAAACGATTGGTAAAGGTTTTACTTTTTTCCTGAAAGGCATATTCGGCTTTAACGAAAACCGGATTCTCTTTAAAGACGATCTTCCGTATGCTTATGATTATCAGAAGGATGCAAACAAGCCGCTCGGCGCACAGTTAAGTGGAGTAGAATTGACGGGAAGCGGTTACTATACTTCCGTTGATGATATTCACAATAATACCGCAGCCATTGACCTCTATAAGCTCAACGTCGGTGACTACAAATATCTGGATTACAATGGCGATGGCAAGGTGACAAACCTGGACAAATACCCGATTCCCGGTTCGGATTTCGCACCGATCACGTATTCCTTTTCGGCAGGATTTACCTTCAGAAAATTCGATTTTAATTTCATGTTCCAGGGGAATGTCGGCAAATATGTGGAATTCAATCAGCCTTATGAAGTGGAATTTATAAAAGGCGACTGGCGGGTGCATGCTTCTCAGCTCGACTACTGGACGCCGACCAATCCGGGTGCCAACCATGCCACGCTGCACTATTCCGGTGGAGGAAGTACCGACAACCTCTTCTGGGGGGGAGGGGAAGCCGACAGAGGATTTGACATCATGGTAAAAGACCGTTTCTGGAGAAATGCCAATTATCTCCGTCTCAGAGAGGTATATGCTTCTTATACATTCAATTCCAAGTTGTTAAGTCGTGTTTTGGGTACCTCTAATCTGGTGTTCTTTGTGACAGGCAACAACCTTTTCACCTTCACGAAATTGATTGAAGGAGACCCGGAAAGAAAGGATTTTAACCAGGGATTTTATCCTCAGATGACCACTTTGAAGTTTGCCATCAGAGCAGCATTTTAAGTTAAAATATGACAAATATGAAAAAATATATCAGCACATTGATGTTGCCCGTATTGTTTGTGGCAATGTTCTCGGGATGCGTAAAAGAATATCTGAATGTGGCGCCTGAATCCGGCCTGACAGACGAGGATGTGTTTTCAAAATACGAAAACTTTAAGAAATTTTTCGATGCCATTTATGAAGGCACGATCAGGGAAAGCCCGACTTCAAATACCTGGCGGGCTTACAATATCAAAAATGCATTCTCGCTCTATTTCGATTTCTGGGATCAGAAATACACCATGGAGGCGCTCACCGACATGAGCGACATGGGACGCGTAATGGATGCGCAGGTTGTTAAAAGTGGCTCCGTTTCCGCCATTATCAATAAGATGACGTATGACCAGGCCCGTCGTCCCATACTCGGATCCATGTTCCAGATTATTCGTATCTGTAACCGTTCATTGAAAAACATCAACCTTTTGAAGGACGTAAATCCCGTCGATGTCAACGATTTCAAAGGGCAGTCTCACTTTATCCGTGCGTTCGCGCATTTTGAGCTCTTCAGATTGTGGGGGCCTATGCCGTATCTCAACACCGTGATCGGGCCGGACGACGAATGGGATATCGCCAGATTATCAAAACACGAAACACTGATCCGAATTGCAGCGGACATGGATACGGCGGCTATGTACTTTGAAAAGGCCGATCTGATGCGCCGTGATCCCGGACCGGGAATTGCTGGTCACTTGAATAATCCCGAACAAAAAAGGCCAAATGGTGTTGCTGCGAAGGCTTTTAAGGCGCGCGCTTTGTTGTATGCGGCAAGCCCATTGAACAACGAGCTTGGAAACAAGGACTGGGAGGAAGCAGCTATTGCCAACTGGGAGTCGATAAAACTGGCAGAGAAATTTGGCTATGAATTGCTGCCTTTATCTGAATACAAGAAGAATTACATAGGCACGCAGTACTCCAACGAGCAGCTTTGGGGTTGGTCGGCGGGAACGAAAACATATAATGTGGGAGATCTTCAGGGCCAGGTAAACGGCGTTTTCGGCGGAGGCAAAACGGGCTGGTCAGGCGAGTGTCCGACGCAAAATACAGTTGATAAGTTCGAAACAAAATGGGGAGAACCGCTCAACACCGAAGCTGACCGGCAGGCAGCAACCTTGGCTGGCCATTACAACGAACAGGATCCGTATGCAAACCGTGATCCCCGCTTTGCCATCGATATCATTTACAATAATGCCCAGGTACCTGGTTACGGAGGCGCTAAGATTTATTATGAAATGGTTAATGGAACGGCCGTTTACGCAGAACTCCTGGATCAGTCTTACGCTGGAATTACACGAACCGGATATTATGAAAGAAAGACCTGGGGCGAACAGAGCGTAAAGAATAAAACGACTCCGCAATACACGGATCCGATCATCCGGCTTGGTGAACTTTACCTGAACTATGCAGAAGCAGCCAATGAAGCTTACGGACCAAACGGAATGGCGCCAGGGGCAACGATGAGCGCAGTTCAGGCTTTAAACAAAATCCGAAACAGGGCAGGAATGCCGGATATTTTACCGGCGTATATTGTTTCGAAAGAAAAACTAAGAGACCGGATCAAAAACGAACGGACGATCGAACTGTGCTTCGAAGGCGGTCATTATTTTCACGATATACGGCGCTGGAAAGATGCCCCAAGAGTGATGTCCGGCACGCTTTACAGTGTTGACATTGAAAAAGTACCTGTAAGCAAAACTTATCCTACCGGCTTCAAATACACCCGTTTGCCCATGTCTGCCGATCGCCAGGTGCGCTGGAAGGACGCTATGTACTATTTTCCATTTAATACCGAAGATATGTACAAAATGAAAAATTTTGTTTCCAACGAAGTTTGGTAGCTCACCCAATTATACGGATCATCATGAGAATTAATAATATATACAAATTTGGTTTTGCCGGTTTGATGTTGCTACTGCTGCTTGCAGCCGCAACTGTAAATGCTCAGGAAAAAAACGCAAAAAAGGCGAAGCCTGTCAATGTTAATCTGAAAGTCACCGACGAAGCAGGTAACCCGATTCCGAAAGCGGTCGTTGTTGTGGGCGAGGGGCTCATCCATGCGGAGACAAATGACAATGGAGGTTTCGAATTTAAAGCATTGCCGGAAGATTTTGTCACGGTCACTTCCTATGGATACAGCAAAAAAGTGTCACTGGTAGGTGACCTGATCGAGGATAATATTGTGCTGAAAAAGGCCAGACTTTTTGCCACTTCGGATGATGTGGTGCCGATGCCTTACATGAACATCCAGAAAAGAAATGCAACAGGAAGTTACAACGTCTTCAGAACCGGGGACCTGGAAAAATACCCAACCAACGACCTCAGAAATGCGTTTGCCGGTATTGCCACGGGGCTTGAAGTGACCGAGCGCGATGGTTCTACGGGCCTGAATGCGGAGGAAGAGCTGGGTTTTTTTCGTGTGACCGAAAAAGTAGGTCTTTCTGCGCGGGGATTCAGTCCGGTGTTTATCATCGACGACATTCCCACCGATATCACGGAAATGAACCTCGACCCACAGGAGATTGAGACAGTTACGGTCATCAAGGATATTGTGGGCAAAGCGATGCTGGGGCCGAGAGGAGCCAACGGTATTATTTATGTCAAAACCAAACGAGGCAAAGTGAATGAACGCGTCATGAATGTGAACGCTGAGGAGGGTGTCAGCTTTGTGGACCGTTTTCCGGGCTGGGCTTCTGGTGCCGACTATGCGCGACTGAACAATATGGCCAGGCTCAACAGTGGCATGACCTCGCTTTACAGCGAATCAGCTATCGGGGAATATTCGAAAAATAACCCATACAGCCTGTACTACCCAAGCGTCAATTTCCGGGACATGATGCTCAAAGATTCCAAGTCTTTCCGTCGTGTGAATCTGTCGTCGGGCGGGGGAAATGAAACCATTCAGTACAATGCGTATCTGGGTTATAATGGCGAAGGTGATATCTACAAAATTGGCAAGATATCGGACTACCATCGGATCAACGTACGTTCCAACATCGATGTGAAAATCAACGAACTGATTAAAGTTAAGGTGGATTTTTTCGGCGGAATGACCATCCGTCGTTCTCCGAATTACGGCTATAATTCCAATTTTACCAATGAAGACGGCAATACCAATACGGCGCTTGATCTGGTGGAGTTCAACTCGGCGATCAATGACATCACCAATACCCCGCCAATCGCTTTTCCGGTTTATGCCGCGTTCGGCGATAACGCCGTGGCGCCCTGGTATGGCGTCAGTTCCAATTTCAAGACCAATCCGATCGGAAACCTGATGCACAATGGCTATTATACCGAAACAGGCCGTACCGGTGCGTCGAATGTCACTTTTGAGTACGACATGAAGGAAATTTTGCCGGGTTTGAAATCGAAGACTTATGCAGGATTTAATGTTTTCAATAGCCTCCGTATCGGTAAAGCAGAAGATTATATCGCCTACATCGCAACACCCGGTACAACATCATCAGGTCAGGATACGGTTCGGTTGTCAAAGGTGCATGATGGTGTGGATATGTCCGGCCTGGAAAAACTGCATGACTACTATTCGCAAAGATTTGTGATCTACGAGAATCTGGGATACGACAGAAGCTGGGGCAATAATGACCTGCAATTGGGACTTACCTATTTTCTTTCACGTATATCCAAAAACGGAATTGAGGAGCCGCAGCGCCAGCAAAACGCAATCCTGACAGGGATTTATACTTTCAAAAATAAATACATTTTTCAGGGCGTACTGAATTATGCAGGCACATACAGTTTTGCAAAGGACAAAAGATATGCAATGTTTCCGTCAGCAGGGTTAGGCTGGGTGGTTTCCGAAGAGAATTTTTTGAAAGATGTAAAGCAGATCAATTATCTGAAACTTCGGGCGGAAGCCGGCATTTTGGGTTTTGAAAGTTTCCTGCCTCCATTTTATGACCTGGACAGATGGGGGGTTAACTCAACCGGAGCTGCATTCGGACCCTTCACCACCAATCAGTGGTTTGGCAGCAATACCGACAATTCCGTGTACCGCACAACTCCTGCGCGTATCGGAAATCCGGATCTTACCTGGGAAAAACGCAAAGAATTCAGTGTTGGCGTCGACGCATTATTATTCAATAAAAAGCTGTCTGTCGAAGTAAATTACTTCAATAATCTACGCGACGGAATCGTCTCGCAACTTGCGAATACCGTTCCATGGGTTGTAGGAATTTCCACATCCAGGCCCTGGTTCAACTACAATAAAATCAGGTATTTTGGCGTGGAAACCGGTATCCAGTATTCCGACAGGGTCGGCGCCTTAAAGTTCTCAATCGGTGGAAATGCGTCTTTTCAGAACAGCAAGGTCATCAAATGGGATGAACCAAAATACAGATTTTCGTACCAAAGCCGGATGAACAGGCCCGCGGACGCCTACTGGGGTCAGACGTACGTTGGCAAATTCACCAGCGATGCCGAAACCCGGGAGATTCCGCAGATATATGATGAAATTCTTAAAGAGGGCGACCTGAAATACAAGGACCTGAATGGCGACGGCATTGTGGATGACAACGACCAGAGTCAGATCGGACATACCGCGCCCAGACTTGTTTATGCGCTTAACCTGCGATTGAGTTACCGGAATTTCGAGCTGACGGCAATTGGAAACGGACGGGCCTTCTATGACATCGGCATGACCAACAAATACTTCTGGAATGGCTGGGGCGATAATAATTATTCCGATTTCGTCAAAAATAATATTGGGGGAGATTATCCAAGATTGACCTACCAGAAGGTAAATAACAATTTTCAGGGTTCCAATTACTGGCTGAGAGCAGGAGGTTATTTTAAGGTTCAAAATGTGGAACTAGCTTATATGGTTCCATCCAATGCTTCCCGGATAATCGGAGCACGCGGCCTTCGCCTTTTTGTACGGGGAGCAAATCTGCTGACAATCTCGAAAATAAAGGACGTAGACCCGGAATCAATCAATTCCGGTGTTACGGTAAATCCGCTGTTCAGAACATTCACAGGAGGTGTTAAACTTACTTTTTAATCGGGCATTGTTATGAATTTGAAAACAATAAAAATACCTGTCTTTATTGCTCTGGTTCTGTCAGGATCATTTCTCGCGTCCTGTGTGAATTATCTGGAACCATATCCGAATGGCAACCGCACGACGGAAGACATCTGGAAATACCAGGACATGGTGCAGGGGCTCGTTGGCCAGTGTTACGACAACATGCCGCGAAATTACAACGATAATGAAGGAATTTACATGGACGGAACTACGGATGATGTAGTCATCACGAGTACGACAAACACCATGAACCGACTTGCTGTTGGTGCGCTGCCAACAAGCCAGGATCCTTTCCGTACTTATTGGGATCGTGACTATCGTTCCATATATCTGGTCAATTTATTTCTTAAAGACCGTCGTGGTTACAACACCCGTTTTTTGGTAAATGCGCATTTGGACAGCCTTGTCAAAAATCGTTTACAGGGGGAGGCGTTCGCGTTACGTGCCTGGTTTCAATGGGATCTGCTTCAAAAATTTGGTGGAAAAGGAATGAATGGTCAGTTGCTGGGCTTCCCGATTATACTGGAACCGATTGATATTAAAAAAGAAACAAATCTGGCCAGAAATACCTATGAGGAATGTGTTAAACAGATCGTTGCCGACTGCGATTCCGCTTACAAATATTTGCCGATTGCACACCGCGATTTCTTAGTTCCAAACGTGAACGACCGTGCATACGCGGGAGGCCGCTATTGGGGCAGATTTGACGGCATCACCACCCGTGCCATCAAGGCGTTGGTGTATCTGACCTGGGCAAGTCCGCGATTTAATCCCGGAAATGATGTGACAAGATGGGATTTGGCGGCGCAAAATGCCAAGGAAGTGATGGACTTCAAGCAAAAAACGGACGCGGTAACGAACGGATTCAGTCCGACAAAAGCAGTAAACTGGTTTGATCCGAATTTTGGCGGAATCATTTTCTCCGCTCGTTACAATACAGGAAATGACGCGATGGAAAGAATGTTTTACCCCGGTGGATTCCAGGGAACCGGATCAGTTGGCGCTACACAGGAACTCGTGGATGCGTTTCCAATGAAAAACGGCTATCCGATCTCCGATCCCAAAAGTCTTTACGATCCGTCGAAACCCTACGATAACCGAGATCCAAGGTTTTACAGCATCATTTTTCACAACAATGCGAAGGCAGTCAAAATCAATACCAGTACGGTGATGTATACTTTTGAAAACTGGCTTAATGGAAAAGATGCTGCCGGGCCTGCTGTAAACAGCCGAACCAATTATCACATTAAAAAAATGGTGTTTATGGGGCTTAACTGGTCGGACAATTCAATAAACCGTCAGCCGCATGCGAAGTTTTTTATCCGTTGGGAGCACATGGCGCTGGCTTTTGCCGAGGCCGCCAATCAGGTTGAAGGGCCAAATGGAGCCAAATACGGACTCACAGCGAAAGACGCAGTTGCCTTCCTCCGTACGAAAAACAATACAGATGGAGGCAAAGGTTTTACAACCGACCCATATCTGACGGAAGTTTCAGCCTTGGGAAAAAGTGCATTCAACGAATTTATCAAAAATGAAAGAAGGCTCGAAACCTGTTTCGAGGGTTTCCGTTTTTACGATATGCGCCGTTGGACAACCACATTGTCAGACCTTAATAAGCCGGTTCACATGGCGAAAATTACTAAAAACGGGGACGGTACATTTTCTTACAAGCTCGATGAAGTTGCTGAAACCAGATCATACACGTCGGCATTCCTGCCAATTCCTTATGACGAAATGCTACGGATGAGCAACCTTGTTCAGAATGAAGGCTGGGACGCCTGGAAGTGATTAGCTCAGTTTGGATTTTGATAAAAAACCAGTTGTAAATAACATAAAAGCGTTTAAAAACCAGGAGAAAAAATGAAAAAAATCACAGCCGTAATAGTTTTTCTTTCCTTGGGATTGAGTTCCTGTTACGAAGATTACATAAAGGATTTTGATTACAGTTCAATTTATTTCATGTACCAGACCAACGTCCGAACATTTGTAGTCGGCGAAGGAATGAAAATTGAAGTGGGCGCTGCACTGGGTGGTCTTCGTGAAAACCGGCAGGATCGTGTTGTCAATTTTACCATGGACAACTCCCTGGTTACGCCTGCAATACTTGCGGCAATGAAAGCAGGGGCAAATTATATCAAGGAAGCAGTTCAGGGGGTAACGGAACTGAAACCGATGCCGGCAAATTATTTTACCATCTCCGATAATAGTAAAATGGTGATAAAAAACGGCCAGCACATGGGATCTGTGGTAATCAAGGCGGATTCCGCTTTGTTTCTGAAAGATTCTGCAACCATTAATCCGGTATATGCAATTCCTTTCAAAATCAATTCGGCGGATTCCGATTCACTTCCATTTGCAAAACGAACTACGGTTGTAGCACTCAAATACGAAAACATGTTATTCGGGAACTACTGGCACGGTGGTATCACAACCGTGAAAGATTCGGCGGGGAACGTTGTGAAAACAATTAAATATTTTACCAGCATTCCTTCACCGGAGAGTAAAATTATGAATCTGAAAACAGTGGCGCCCGATGCGCTGGTAACAAGTAAGATAAGTGACCAGCCAGGCTCATTAAAAATTACATTGAACGGAACCGTGGTAACTGTGAGCCAGGCAAAGGGTTCGGCGGTGAAAGTCCTTCCCGACGGTCAAAGCGTTTTCAATAAACCGAAACTTCTTCAGGACAGAAAAATTATTCTCAGATACAAATATGCGAACGCAGACGGCACCACGTCTTTTGCCCAGGATACACTCACTTTCCGAAACAGGATTCGGGACGGCGTAAATGAATGGCAGGACGAGGACCCGTCGCACTATTGAGTATTAGTTTTTTGATAATAAAAGCTGAAAGTTCTCACTACAACCTGACTCTTGAAGCCCCGGACATTTCATTTTGAACTGTTTCGGGGTTTTTTCTGAGCAGAGCAAATTTTCGTTATCCGCAAATTGCAGGATATAGTCCGAATCATCAATGTGAAGTACTGATTGTGACGCTGGTTAAAATACCGGCCTGTCGCAGTAATTTAGCCGGTCCTTGCAATCGCAGGTTAAGCATGAAAAATTATGAAAAAACTCGTTATTATATTTTTACTTTCTTTAACAGCCCTGCATGCTCAGACCATCGAGAAGAATGATCTAACGCATATGGGCAAAGTTTTTTCAAAACAATACAAACCGCACCCACGGCTTCTTTTGCTAAAAGGAGAAGAAAACGACATATTGAGGGCAATCAACCGGAATCCGGAATGGGCTCGTATTCATCAGGAAATTTTGGCCGAATGCGACAAAATCATTGGAATGCCACCAGTTGAGAGAATCAAAATAGGCAGGCGTTTGCTGGATAAATCACGAGAATGTCTGCGCCGGGTATTTCAGCTTAGTTATGCATATCGAACCACCGGCGATGAAAAATACCTGAAAAGAGCGGAGCTGGAATTGCTTGCCGTTTCTGCGTTTGAGGATTGGAATCCTACTCATTTTTTGGACGTTGCAGAAATGACCATGGCAGTTTCGATCGGATATGACTGGCTCTTTGATAGGCTTTCCACTCAGTCCAGACAAATTATTCGTGACGCAATCATCAGCAAAGGTATTGAGCCCTCGTTCGATGACAAATACAATTCGTTTTTAAAAGCCGAACACAACTGGAACCAGGTTTGTAACGCCGGCATGACTTTCGGTGCCCTGGCCATCGCGGAAGATCATCGTGAACTGGCCGAAAAAGTGATCAGGCGCGCAGTCGAGACGATACCCAAGGCGATGAAGACATCTTACCAGCCGGATGGAGCTTATCCGGAAGGTTTTGGATATTGGGACTATGGTACGAGTTTCAACGTGCTGTTTCTGAGCGCAGTGGAAAAGGCTTTGGGCACAGATTTTGGCTTGTCCGCTATGCCTGGGTTTTTGAAAACGGCAGGTTTTGTCGAGCATATTGTCGGACCCATCGGACTTGCGCACAATTGGGGTGACAGCGGGAACAGGGAGGGGTTGAATCCTGCCATTTTCTGGTTCGCTGAAAAAACCAGGAATCCATCTCTGTTATGGGGACAGAAAACAATGCTTTCCGGAGCATCATCCGGTTTCGTCGGAAACAGAATTGCACCGGCATTGATGATTTGGGGTAGTAAGATAGACATCAAGTCTATTAAGGAACCGAGGAACAAGGTTTGGGTGGGACAGGGACAGAATCCGGTCGCGATGATGCGCACTTCCTGGACGGATCCCAATGCCATTTTCGTTGGCTTCAAAGCAGGTTCTCCTTCTGTAAATCACGGGCATATGGACGTCGGATCGTTTGTGTTAGATGCGATGGGAGAGCGATGGGCCATGGATTTTGGTATGCAGAATTACAATTCGCTTGAAACAAATGGCGTCGATCTTTGGAACAAATCTCAAAATTCAGAACGCTGGCAGGTGTTCCGGCTGAATACGCAGGCACACAATACACTCAGTTTTGACGGGCAGCAACAATTGGTAAAGGGCTATGCAAAAATCGATTCCTGGTCAGATAAAGCCGGAGATCTGGCTGCTGTAACGGATCTCTCAAAGTTGTATCAAGATCAGGTTGAAAGTGTAAAACGCGGAATTGCAATTCATGAAAATTCGTTTGTAGTGGTACGTGACGAGGTTCGCGCAGGAGCGAAGCAGGCTACCATGCGATGGAACTTGCTAACGGCGGCTTCGGTGAAAATACTTGATGCGAAAACGGTGGAATTATCGCAGAACAATAAAAAGATGTATCTGATCTTTGACACAAAACTGAGTATTAATATTAAAACCTGGTCGACAACCCCGACACATGCGTATGATGCCGCAAACCCGGGGACACAGTTTGTGGGGTTCGAAACTACACTTTCTGCCAATTCTACAAACAGTTTTAATGCATATTTCTCAACTTTAAAACCGGTCATGAATACAAAACCGTTGTCGGAATGGTCTGTGAAACAATAAGTTTGGAAGCAGCCATTGATTTTTATAAACTTTCGCCTTACTCCATAAAACTAAAACAAATGAGGGGTTTTAGTCTAGTCTCCCATTCGTTTCGTCGCAATGTCGGGTTTTTTATTTAGTAAATAATATAGGTAAAGTACAAAATGGTAGATTGCCTGCCGTTCGCAGGAATGTACAGTCGGTGTCAAAATGACAAGATTTTACAATTAATTATTCGATTGTCACCATTCTGGCAACGTTCCCGATAACGATTGCATAAATAAAGTCCCTCAAAAATTTCTTAATCTCTTCCCTTATTTCTAATCTCAGCAATCCATTTAAAATTGCATTATCTGTGCAATAGATATGGTTATTGGAATTATTCAATTCGTCCGGTTAACCTGGTACATTCCTGAGTTTTTGAACTGAATCTCAATTTCACGGGACTTTACAAGTTATGTAACCGGGTTATTACAAAATAAAAATATTTTAACATCAAATTGTAATATTTGGGTAAGGGTCTAATTTGATTGTTGCGTCTAAGAGTTAATTTGAAAGATTTTATTAATATAACCAGATGAATTTGTATGAAAAGAAACTTTACAAGTATTGGTCAATACTTATTTAGTTGTGCTCTGGCAGGCGTAATTGGCGCGGGCTCGGTGGCTCACGGCGCACCAGTCCTTGATTCCGCAGCCGCCATAGAGATCACGGCAGACAGGACTATCTCCGGGAAAGTAATTTCGGCGGATGACAATACTCCGATACCTGGTGTTTCCATTGTACTCAAGGGTTCAAGAGCAGGAACAAATACGGATGTTGACGGGAATTTCAAGATTGATGTTGTTGACAATAATGCAATTCTTGTCTTTTCAGCGGTTGGATTTGTTTCCCAGGAAGTTACGGTAGGAAATCAAAGCATGATTTCAATCAGTCTTGCCGGTGATATGAAGGCGTTGAGTGAGGTAGTTGTTGTGGGTTATGGTACGCAAAAGAAGAGTCAGACTACGGGGGCGATTTCTTCTGTATCCGCCAAAGAAATAACTGAAATGCCGATTACGAACCTTGGACAGGCTTTACAGGGAAGGACAGCAGGTGTTGATGTGAGTCAGGCGGGTTCTAAACCGGGGACAGTTCCTAAGATTCTTATACGCGGTCGGCGCTCATTCAATGCAGGAAATGATCCGCTGTATGTAGTGGATGGAATACCTTTATCTGCTGGTTATGAGGATATTAATCCAAATGACATCCAGTCAATGGAGGTTTTAAAGGATGCTACGGCAACGGCTATTTATGGAGCGCGCGGTGCAAACGGAGTTGTGCTGGTGACAACAAAACGAGGAGGGGCCAGAGGCAAGACAACTGTTACTTATGATACGTATTTCGGGCAATCGGAAGCACTTAATAAGATGCAGCTTTTTAACGGTGCCGAATTTGCAGAATATGTTAGAGAGGCTTATCGTTCAACTAAAAATAGTAAGGGCGAGATTATTTACACTGACGCAAACGGGGTATACGTTCCATCTGGTAAATCCGATCCGGCGGCTGACGCTAAAATTGCTGTGCTGGGAGGCGACCCTAATGTAAAAGCTGGGATTGACGCAGGACGAAGCACGGACTATCAAGACTTGATTCTGAAAAAGGGCTTTCAGCAGAACCATACGTTGGGTGTTCAGGGTGGAAATGAGAGAACACAGTTTTACATTTCAGCAGGCGTCTTTCAGGATAAAGGTATCACAACTGGCTTGGATTATACCAGAACGTCAGTGCGAACAAACATTGATCATAGCATCAATAAGAGGCTTAAAATAGGTATCTCGTCATTCCTGATGTACAGTAACCGAAATGGTGAAAACCTGAACCCTTACAGCTTTACGATTAACCAGAATCCGCTTGGTGCTCCTTTTAAGGAAGATGGAAGTATTAATTTTGCTCCAACCAACGATGCACTCCTGACCAATCCGCTGGCAGAAATTGTTAAAGGAGCTCAGGTTGACAATACAAAACGATACAGAATGTTCAATAGTATTTATGCAGAAGTGCAAATTCTGGATGGGTTAAAGTATCGTGTTAATTTTGGGCCGGACATCACTATTTCACGCTGGGGGAGATTTATTGGCGGGCAAACGAATGCACGTAAAGGAGGTGACGCGCAGGCGCTCAATTTAAATCGTTTTGGGTTTAACTGGACTCTTGAAAACATCCTGAGCTACAATAAGACATTCAATAATAAGCACAATCTGGGCGTAACACTGGTTCAATCCATCCAGCGCGACAGAATGGAAAACTACGGAACGAATGTGCAGGGAGTTCCTGTTGAAACGCAACAGTTTTACAATATGGGGAATGCTAGTTCGATTCTGCAAACCGTCAGTGGTTTGACTGAATGGTCGATTAGTTCATTCCTTGGTCGTGTCAATTATGACTTCAATGACAAATATCTTGTAACGCTGACACTTCGTCGTGATGGTTCGAGCCGTTTTGGAAAGAATACCAAATGGGGTAACTTCCCGGGAGTTGCAGTGGGCTGGAATATTAGCAATGAACCTTTCCTGAAGGGTACACCATGGCTTGACTTACTTAAATTGAGAGCGGGCTGGGGTAAAGTGGGTAATCAGGGTGTGGCTCCCTACCAAACTCAGGGTCTGCTCAACAGAACCGTCTATGCGTGGGATGCAACCGGTGCATTCGGTTACAGACCTGGTACAATTGGGAATCCTGATTTGCGTTGGGAAAGCTCAGCTTCTACCAACATAGGTGTTGACTTTAGTATTTTGGCAGGCCGCGTTCAGGGGTCACTTGAAGTGTATCAAACCAATACTACCGATTTGCTGCTCTCGGATCAGCTTCCTGGCTCAATCGGGTACAGTGCGGTGACACGTAATGTGGGAGAAACCAGAAACAGGGGTATTGAACTGGGTATTACCACCACAAACATGAATACCAAAAGTGGGTTTAAATGGAACACCGATTTGCAGTTTACAAAAAATAGTGAGGCCATTATCTCTCTTTACAACGGAAAGATTGATGATGTTGGAAATAAATGGTTTATCGGACAGCCACTCAACTCTTTCTTTGACTACAAAAAGATAGGTATCTGGCAAGTAAGCGAGGCTGAGCAAGCCAAGAAATATTATCCTGGTGATCAGAACAATGCATTGGGTGCGGGTGTTGGTCAGGTGAAGCTTCAGGATACGAATAATGATGGCATTATCAATGCGCAGGATCGTGTTTTGCTAGGGTCGGATGTTCCGGATTTCAGCGTTGGATTGACCAACCGCTTCTCCTACAAGGGATTTGATTTGTCATTCTTCTTTTTTGGACGTTTTGGACAAAAAATTATAAGCGGTTTCCACCAGGACAACAATGCCTTGGCGGGTCGTTATCAGCAAATCAAGGTTGACTACTGGACACCTGACAATCCGAACGCTCAGTATCCAAGACCGTTCAGCAGCCAGGAGTTTCCGCAGTATAACACTTCCCTTATTTACTTTAACGGATCCTTTATTAAACTCCGCAACATAAATGCAGGTTATACTTTTACCAACACCTTAACCAAGAAGCTCGGTTTGGAATCGCTGAGAATCTTTACAAGTATTCAGCAGCCTAAAATCTGGTCGAGCTTTATTTCAAAGTACAATGGCGTGGATCCAGAAACAAATGGAACAGCTGTTAACAACGGTGTTACGCCTGCCACTAAGGTTTGGACATTGGGAGTAAATGTTAAGTTTTAAATATAGGATTGCTTAATGAAGTTTGTAAAAAATATTAATTGACTAAGACATGAATTTTAAATATATAATCAAACCTGCGAGAATTGTTGCCATAGCAGCGCTTATGCTGTCAGGCCAGGCCTGCAATCACTTACTCGACGAAGTGGTGGTGTCAGGAATCGATAACAAATACCTCAATACACCCAAAGGATTTGAAGAAGGGGTCAATGCAGCGTATTCAGCATTGAGGAATTATTACGGCACGCAGCCCGGACTTACGATGACCGAATACGGGACAGATATTTATGCAACTGGAGCCGACGGAGGATACAAGGGTTTTCATTTCTATGATACCCAAATGAATCCTACGGTAGATTATCTGGCGCAAATCTGGGATGAGTTCTATCGTGGAATCAATACGTGCAATGCGATCATCGAAAGAGCCCCGACTGTTGCAGGATTGAGTGACGATACCAAAAAGCTGCGTATTGCGGAAGTGAAGTTTTTAAGAGCGCACTTCTATTTTATATTGTTTCAACAATTTGGTCCGGTTGATTTAAGGCTCACTGAAACCGTTGTAGCGACGAAGGAAACCAGTAGAGTGACCGATGCTGAAATGTACACAGCAATCATTAACGACATGACGCAAGCAATTGCTGATCTGCCTGCGACATCTGCACAATACGGCAGGATAATTAAACCTGTAGCCGAAATGGGTTTGGCGAAGGTTTATCTTGCAAAGGCATATTCTTCCGCAAAAGCAGCTGATGATTTTGCAAAAGCAGCCGAATTGTGTAGCAACGTGACTACCAAATACGGCTTTAAATTACTGGATGATTTTGCCAGTGTATTTGACGAAGGTAACCAAAGGAACACGGAAATTGTCTGGGCAGTACAGTATACTTCCGATATTCTTACAAACCTTACTAATACCATTGCGGCGGCTAATGGGGGCAACAACTTACACCTCTTGTTTGGTATGCAATATGATGTGCAGGCAGGTATGCAGCGCGATATCCTGAACGGACGTCCGTTTAAGAGACTTAGACCAACAACATATTGCACAGATGTTGTTTTTGGGGAAAGAGTGAATGATTCCCGATACAAAAAGACGTTCAAAGACACTTGGCTGTCTAATAAGCCTGGAACATACAACTCGGCATTCGATGACTCCAAGGCAACTTTAACATTTGCTGCAGGTGATACAGCCATATTCATTCCAGGCTTTGAAATGTCGAAAGAAGATAGGGCCAAGAAAAAATATCAGATTTTGGTGCCAAGCAAGTATTCAGAAGCTTTGTTTCCAACGTTGCGTAAGTTTTTTGATACCAAACGTCCTGATATGACCTTCGAGCCGGGAAGTCGTGACTTTTTTGTCTTCCGTTTGGCTGAAACCTATTTGATGCTGGCAGAGGCTCAGCTTGGTGCGGGAAAAGTGAAGGATGCAACCGACGCAATTAATGTGGTGCGCACGAGAGCCGGATGGCCAGGTAAAAAAGACGCCATGGTGATTAAGGAATCAGCCATGACATTCGAATTGCTGATGGAAGAACGCGCAAGGGAATTGGCTGGTGAACAAACGCGTTGGATGGATCTGAAACGTTGGGGCAATCTGGTCGAACGTGTTAAAAAATACAACCCACAGGCAGCGGCCAACGTAGCGGAAAGACACCTGGTCAGACCAATCCCTCAAACGCAAATTGACAGGAGTGCTAAAAATGCAGAAGGTGTTTCGGTTTTTGCACAGAATCCGGGGTATTGATAAAATCTTTTGAAACAAAATTTATCTGGGACAGTGGCGTAGGTTGCGCCGCTGTTCCCAAATGATTTTTAAAGAGCTGGGGTAGTAAAAATGTTATTTCTTTTAGATTTCATTTGGATAATTTTTTTTAAAAATAGAATAATAATATTGTAGGGGTCGAAATCTTTCTATTGCGTCGGGGTAAATTGATATAGTGTACATCTCACTTAACTAATTTATCATCTAAACCTCTGACCTATGAGAAAAGGATCTACGGCTCCTCTTTTGCATTTGACGGCGGGTTGCATGCTCTTAGCGTTGCTTCTTCCACCCGTTTCCGTCAGTGCCGAAGCAGGCACATCGCTCCAAAAACCAGGTAAACACGTTTTGCTGGACAAAGCTGTTGCTGGTAAAAGTATTATCAAAAGATGATAATACACCGATTCCCGGCGTAACCGTTGTTGAAAAAGGAACGACCAATGGGACCACAACTGATGTGGACGGGAAGTGTCAAATTAATACGACTGGAACAAACCCGGTTCTAGTTTTTTCTGCGGTAGGATTTCAGACTCAGGAAAAGGAAGTTGGCAATTCATCTGTCCTCGATATTGTTTTAGGCAGCGACCAGAAAACGCTCGATGAGGTTGTTGTGGTTGGTTATGGTACCGTCAAGAAAAGAGACCTTACCGGTGCGGTTTCGCAGGTCAATGCAACCAAACTGGAAAACGAAAATCCCCAGTCCGTTCAGGACGTGCTTCGCGGGAATATCCCTGGTATGAACGTAGGTTTCTCGGCATCTGCCAAGGGTGGGGGAAACGTAGGTGTGCGGGGCACAAACTCACTGGCTGCCGGAACAAGTCCGTTGGTCGTTCTTGACGGGGCGATCTACTATGGTGGCCTGGAGGATATAAATCCAAATGACATCGAGACAATCGACGTATTGAAGGATGCGAGTTCGGCTTCTGTTTTTGGTGCGAAGGCAGCGAGCGGTGTAATTCTGGTTACCACTAAAAAGGGTAAGGAAGGCAAGACACTGATCAATGTCAACACGAATTTCGGTTTCGCAGAGGTTGCGAAAAATCAGCCTGTTTTAAGCCCTGACGGTTTTATCAGCTGGCGTCAGGAAGTTATGCGCAATATCAACCTTACAGCGCAGCCCAGCCGGTTTACAAATCCGAATAATCTTCCTTCCGATGTTTCCCTTGCGCAATGGCTTGCTTTTGATGGTTCGTCCGGAGATCCGACAACCGTTTGGTTAACGCGTCTGAATATGCAATCGGTTGAAATTCAGAATTACAAAGACGGAAGAAGTGTTGACTGGTATTCCAAAATTTTCCAAAAAGGTTTGCGCCAGGATCACACCGTGAGTCTTTCAGGTAAAAATGATAAGGTATCGTACTACATGTCACTAGGTTATCTGAACAACAAAGGTATTGTGGTAGGGGATGCATACAATACTTTCAGAGGCAGGTTGAATGTTGAGGGGAAGGTTAATAAATTTTTGACGCTTGGTATTAACACACAGTTTGCCGATAGGGATGAAAGCCAGATTCCGGTAAATATTGATCTTGCACCGAACTTGTCACCATGGGGATCGGAATTTAATCCGGACGGAACTTATAAATGGCGACCAAACGAAGAAGCGAGTGGTGGCAATCACCCTTATTATGCGCCAAGTTTCACCACGCGTGACAAAGGTTCGATCACCTTGAACAACGTTATTTTTGCCAAGGTGACATTGCCTCTTGGATTCAGCTTCCAGACCAATTTTACACCGCGTTATGAGGATTATCACCGCTATAATGCAGAGTCTTCAAAACATGCGGAATGGGCGGCGGAAGGCGGACGTGCGTCAAGAAGAAACACCAGAACTTTTAGCTGGCAGGTTGATAACATCCTGAAATGGAATAAAACCATCGCGAAAGATCACAGTTTTGACGTAACACTTCTGGCGAATGCGGAAAGATTCCGCAGCTGGGACGACAGTATCTCCAACAAAGGTTTTGCACCAAGCGATGTTCTTGGATACCACAACATGAGCGCTGGTAATGCTCCGATTATGTGGAGTAACGACGAGACCAGTACCGCAGATGCCTTGATGGCAAGGTTGTACTATTCCTTCAAAGAGAAATACATGCTTACTGTTTCAACCCGGCGTGACGGGTATTCTGCTTTTGGTCAAAAAAATCCGCGGGCGCTTTTCTCATCAGCAGCTTTGGGTTGGGTGTTTACTGATGAGCCTTTCTTCAAAAACAGCTGGTTCAACTATGGTAAGGTCCGGGTTTCCTACGGTAACAATGGTAACCGGGATATTGGCCGCTATCTGGCGCTTTCTGACTTGTCTACCGGTAAATATCTCCATGTTAATTCCGCTGGCGGGGTTTATCAGGTAAGCCAGCTGTACGTGAACAGGATGGAAAATGCCAATCTGAAATGGGAACAGACCAACTCTTTCAACCTTGGTTTTGACTTTTCGTTCTTCAATAATATTCTGGATGGTAGTATCGAATTGTACAAGTCTGCGACGAAAAATCTGCTGGTTAACAGAGCTTTACCTGATATAGGAGGTTATAGTTCTGTTTTGGATAACCTTGGCCAGGTTGACAACAAGGGTTTGGAGCTTAATCTGAATGCCGCAATTTTGAAACGCGAAAATTTCTCATGGAGGTCAACCTTGAATTTCCAGATGAACAGAAATAAGATTGTTCATCTCTACGGAAACAGGATGCCTGTAAAAGATGCTTCCGGCAATGTGATCGGTGAAAAAGAAGCTGATGACGTGACAAACCGCTGGTTTATCGGGCATGCAATTGATGAGATATGGAACTACAAAGTGATCGGTGTATGGCAAACTGAAGAAGCCGATGCGGCAGCAAAATACGGCGTGAGACCAGGTGATCATAAACTTCTGGATGTTAACGGCGATGGTAAATTCACAAATGAGGACAAAGTATTCCAGGGATTTACTTCACCACGTGCAAGGTTCACATTCCGTAATGAATTCAAGCTGTTCAAGAATTTTGATGTGTCTGCGATGATGTATTCATACATTGGTCAGAAAGGAGAATTTAATCAGATGAAGAACCGTCCCGGTTTCCCGGATCGCAGTAGCTCTTATGTATTTCCTTACTGGACTGCCGAGAATCGTAACAATGAATGGGCGCGCTTGTATTCAAGTGAAGGCTCGGCAACGGGTTACAGCGTTTATCAAAGCAAATCATTTATTCGGTTTGAGAGTCTGGCAATCGGTTACACTGTACCGAAAAATCTTGTACAGCGCATCAGTATTCAAAATCTGAAAATTTATGCCAACGTGCGAAATATGGGTTTCCTTTCCAACTGGAAATTCTGGGATCCTGAAAACGGAACCAACAATGCGACAAATGCTAATTTGACGTATTCCGTTCCCAGTCCTAGAATTTTTACCATGGGTCTTGACATCACTTTGTAAAACGACCTGAAAAACTGATTTTAATATGAACACAATATATAAAAGATCAAAACTGATATTGCCAGCTGTATTTATCGCCGGAGCTCTAACGCTTGCGGGGTGCAACGAAAGCTGGCTGAAACCTGAGCCACTTTCGTTTTACGCTCCTGAAAATACATTTAAAGATGCGGCGGGTATTCGTGCTACGTTGGTTGCCTGCGAGCGAAATATGAGAATAGAATGGTATGGTGACGCACCACCAATGGTAACCGAAGCTATTTTTTCAGACATAGCCGTTGAAGGCACTACGGACAAATCAGGTCCGGCGCAAAACCTGAACCTGTTGATCACGCCGGATGCACAGCTCAACAGTGGTGACTACAATAAAATTGGATGGTACTGGATTGAGGGTTACAAAGGGATTAAGTATGCCAATACTGCGATTACCCGTATTGATGAGCCGACCTACAAAAATGAGCAGGAAAAAAATGAAATTTTAGGTGCGGCATATTTTCACAGGGCTTACCGCTATTACCGTCTTACCCAGCAGTTTGGTGACGTTCCGTTGATTTTGAAGGATCTGGTGAATCCGAAGCTGGACTTCAAAACGACAAAAAGAGAGGTGATTCTTAAAAAAATGAAAGAGGATCTCGAATTTGCCGAGAAGTGGGTGCCGGTTGTAACAGATAAAGGCTCGGTGAACCGGGGTTCTGTAAGTCACCTCCTTACAAAAATCAATCTCGCACTTGGTTTGTTCGACGATGCAATCAAATCGGCAAGCAATGTAATTGATGGTGGGCAGCATAAATTGATGACTGCACGTTTTGGTGTGGATGCAAACAATGCAAACCGTAACGTGGTCTGGGATCTGCACCGCCCGGCCAACAAATCAATCGGAGCGAACACCGAAGGACTGATGATGGTGATTGACCGTGTGAGCATTGACGGAAATGTTGACGGCGGTATTCAGTTGATGCGTAACACGGTGCCTTTCTGGCACAACAACATCAACACGCCGGCGGGAACACGCGGAACAATTGATACATACGGCATTGAAATTGATCAGGTTACGCCTATCGGTCGCGGTATCGGACGTGTTCGTCCAACATACTATTCCCAGGAAGGGGTCTGGGATGACGCAAAAGATCTGCGCCATGCACCCGGCAACTGGACGCGTATGGAGGACCTGGTCTACAACAACCCCGCGCTTAAAGGCAAGGATCCAAGTTATGGGAAAAATCTGCAATTCCGTAGCGCAACAGGAGCCGTTCTGACGATTGACACGATTCGCTGCTGGTTCGACTGGCCGAGCTACAAATTATACATTGAGGATCCGTTGAAAGTACAGCCAAGTGGCGGTAATACGGACTGGTATGTGTTCCGTCTGGCGGAAACTTATCTGCTTCGTGCCGAAGCGTATGTTTGGAAGGGAGATCTGGCCAATGCTGCCAAGGATATCAATGCAGTGAGAACACGAGCAAAATGTGATCCTTACGATGCGGCGAAGATCAACATCGGTACAGTTCTGGATGAACGTGCACGCGAGCTTTATTTTGAGGAGCCACGTAAAACGGAACTTACCCGTATTGCCTATATTTTTGCAATGACCGGAAAACCTGCTCCAAATGGGAAAACATACAGCCTGGCCACGTTTTCTGACAATAATTATTTCTATGACCGTGTGATGGAAAAAAGCGATTTCTATAATAAAGGTGTAAAAACGCGTCACGCGGATGAGTATCTGATGAGCCCGTATCACGTTTTGTGGCCGATTCCACAGGCGACAATTGCAGGGAACACGGGTGCCGTCATCAACCAGAATAAAGGTTACAACGGTTTCAACAACAACATACCTGCCCTAACAGAAATTCCTGCAGAGTAAGGTTGCTGTTTTAAATAACACAAAAAGGTCCCACTTCTAGGGGCCTTTTTGTGTTATAATCGTCAGTAGAAAAAGGCAATCAATTCTTTGGACTATACCAATCAACTTTTCATGACAAATATGGAATCAACGAACCGCAGGCTATTTTTAAGAAATCTTTCCCTGGCAACCGGAGCGTTGCTGACTGCGCCCGCCTGGGCGGAAGTGCTGCTGAAAAGAGGAGACATGAAAATAGGATATTCTGCTATTACATGGGGTGGAAAAGATGAACAGGCAATGGCCGATCTGGCGTCTCTGGGTTACAAGGGAATTCAGCTCCGTGCCAACACTTTCGGGCCATACAGGAATAAAGTTTCCGAATTGAAAGACGCATTGATCAAAAATAATCTGAAGCTCGCCATGTTTTCAAGCGGCAATGTGGAAATTGATCCTGCCAAATTTCAAAGCACGATCGATACGCATGTGGCGCATGCCAGTTTCGTAAAAGCACTGGGTGGGAACGCGGTTCAAATGACCAACAGTTTGCGCCAGAAAGACAGGAAGCCCACGACCGAAGAGTTGAAAAAATTGACGGAGGTCATGAACGAAATTGGTAAACAAACCGCTGATTTGGGTGTGCAGGCCGTATATCACAACCACATGAACCAGCTCGGCGAAACGCCGGAAGAGGTGGACACAATTGTGCAGGCCATGGATCCGCGCTACCTTAAACTGCTGCTGGACATTGCGCATTACAAACAAGGTGGCGGAGAACCGCAGGAGGCAGTCATCAAATACAAAGACATTATCCATACCCTCCATTTAAAAGATACCAAACCAAAAGATGGTGGCGGTTATAAATTTGTGGAACTTGGTCAGGGAAGAGTTGATGTGCCGGCTGTATTTGCTGCGCTGGATAAAATCAAATTCAAAGGCTGGGGAGTAATAGAACTTGACGGTGTTCCTGATCCCGAAAAATCACCGTTAATCTGCGCCGAAATTAATAAGAAATACATCACGGAAACGTTAAAGTATCCCATTTAAACATGCTTAATCCGTTTTGCGGAAATAGTCTGAAAAGCATTTGTAAGGGTATATACGGCAATAGCTCGTTATGTAAGTTAAGGGAAATACTTTCGCGTTTCAACGCGCATCATTACTAAATTTAAACATGAAGCATCATCTGAAATACTTTGTTGGCGTGCTGCTGGCAATTTCTATTAACGTTGCACAGGCTCAGAAATCCAAAGACGGCTGGGTGGACCTTTTTAATGGAAAAGACCTTACCGGCTGGAAGCAGCTGAACGGAAAAGCCAAATATGAAATCAAAGATGGCGCCATTGTGGGCACATCAGTGATGGACACGCCAAATTCCTTCCTTACAACAGAGAAGAATTATGGAGATTTTATCTTCGAATGCGACGTAAAGGTAGACAACAAACTGAATTCCGGAATTCAGATACGGAGTCTTTCAACACCTGAATATCAGAATGGAAGGGTGCACGGTTATCAGGTGGAAATTGACCCAAGCGACAGAGCCTGGTCGGGCGGGCTTTATGACGAAGCGCGCCGTGGCTGGTTGTATTCTCTTGATATCAATCCGGAAGGGAAAAAAGCGTTCAAAAAAGATGCCTGGAACAAGTACAGAATTGAAGCGATCGGCAGTTCAATCCGAACGTTCCTGAACGGCGTTCCCATTGCAGATGTGGTTGACAATATGACGCCCGAAGGTTTTATCTGTCTGCAGGTTCACTCGATCGGGAAGGATGCGACACGTGAAGGAACGCAGGTGAGCTGGAAAAACGTACGAATAAAAACGACGAATCTGAAACCAAGCCCGGCAACGAATATCCGGATCGTAAACCTTATTCCAAATTCGATTACAGATGCTGAAAAAGCGCAGGGCTGGAAGCAACTTTATGACGGCAAATCAGCTGATCAATGGCGTGCTTACGGCGGTACCGAATTTCCGTCGAAAAGATGGAACTATGCGGACGGAACGATAACCATTTCAAAATCTGACGGTTCGGAAACAGGTAATGACATTGTTACCAAAAAGCTTTTCGGACCTGTTTTCGAGTTTCAATTTGAGTTCAAACTGACAGAAGGTGCCAATAGCGGCGTCAAGTATTTTGTTGACCAAAAGTTTAATTCCGGCGGAAAATCGGGAATCGGATGCGAGTATCAGGTGCTTGATGATGCCAAACATCCGGACGCGAAAATGGGCAAAAACGGAAATCGCACAATCGGATCGTTTTATGACGTTATTGCTTCCGTGAAGCCAAACGGATCAATCAAAAAAATAGGAGAGTGGAATCAGGGACGAATTGTGGTGCTTGCTGACGGAACCGTGCAGCATTTTCTGAACAACCACAAAGTTGTTGAATACGTCCGCGGTTCAAAAGAGTATAAAGACCTTGTTTCGGAATCCAAATTCAAGAAGTTTGATGGCTTTGGCTTGTCTGAAAAGGGAAATCTGTTATTGCAGGATCATGGCGACAATGTTTCGTTCAGGAGCCTGAAAATAAAGGAAGGTAAATAAATGATGCCGGATATATCGGTGTTTTAAGGAGTTATTTTATTATGCGTTTTAAATAAAACATTTCAATTTAACATTACCAATCATGACTACCAGAAGAGACTTTATAAAAAGCGCTGCCCTGGCATCAGCGGGAGTTGCCGTTGGCTCGAATGCTTTCAGTGCGTCGAGTTACCGGCGTATTTTGGGGGCAAATGACCGTGTGCGTGTTGGAATTATCGGTTTTTCCGACCGTTTCCGGAGCTCACTGGCACCTAGTTTTTCCGAACATTCCAAGGAACTGAATTTTGAATTTATGGGCGTGTCCGATCTTTGGAACCGTCGCCGTGATGAAGCAGAAAAATTCATTAAAGGAAAGGGTTGGTCGGCCAGCGAATTCGTCAAGGCGCGTAACAATGAGGAGCTTCTGGCACGTAAGGATGTGGACGCTGTGATTATCAGTACGGCTGATTTTCAACACGCTTTGCATTGTGCTGAGGCAGTAAAATCCGGGCGCGACGTGTATGTTGAAAAACCGTTCGCAGAATCCCTGGAAGACGCCAAAGTTGCCCTGAAAGCCGTTGAAAGTTCCAAACAAATCGTTCAGGTTGGTTCTCAGAGACGCAGTGCGCCAAATTACCATGCTGCACACGACTACATTAAATCCGGAAAGTTTGGTGACATCACAACCGTTGAAATGACTTGGAATGTGAATCAGCCGGGCAGATGGAGAAGAAAAGAACTGGTTGAACAGATCAGAAAGGAAGATACGGACTGGGACCGTTTCCTAATGAACAGGCCAAAAGTTGCATGGAACCCTCGCTTTTATCTTGAATTCCGTTTGTTTTACCCATACTCCTCCGGTATTCCGGGACAATGGATGGCACACCAGATTGATACTGTACACTGGTTCTCAGGCCTGGATGCGCCGCGTAATGTGGTAGCGAATGGTGGTATTTACACCTGGAAAGATGGCCGCACGAACGTCGACACGTTTTCAGCAGCCTTTGAATACGGCCCGTTCGATAACAAAGAAAAAGGTTTTCAGGTCATTTATTCTTCCAGATTCAACAATGAAGCTGGCGGCGTAAAGGAATACTACTACTCCAACGGCGGGATGATCAATCTGGATACCAATAAAATTACTTCTGAGGGAGGTTTGCAGGAAAAAGATGCAAAAGGAATGGGTCTTAAAGCGAATTTGCTGCCGAGTATGTCGCTTGAATCCGGAACAAAAATTTCAACAGATGCCAATACCGGATCAGATCCAATGACCTCATTGCACATGCGAAACTGGATGGAATGTATCCGCAGCCGTAAGGAAACAAATGCACCGGCTCGCGTCGGTTTCAACCATTCGGTAGCGAATATGATGGCAACTCAGGCGTTGCACACCGGCAAAAGAGTGAGCTGGGATCCCAAGAAGAGAGAAATTTTACTAAGCTGATTTTCTAACGCAGCGTTACGGAGACAACTCTGTTAACGCTGCGTTTAACCCGAAACCCAATCATAAAGGTGAATCTAATAAATACAGGCAAAATTTTAGCCACGTTGTCGCTTACTGCCATGACCAGTTTTTTGCAGGCGCAGAAGGTGGATCTGATAAAAAACGAGAAGGACAAAAAGGTTGATGTCGTTATTGACGGGAAACCGTTTACCTCATATTTCTATCCGGGTGAAGACGTTTTGAAAAAGGCCGTTTTGTATCCGGTGATGACTGCGAAGGGAACGCTGGTAACACGTGGATGGCCATTAGATCCGAGGCCGGGAGAGCGTGTGGATCACCCGCACCATGTAGGAGTCTGGCTGAATTATGAAGATGTAAACGGCAACGATTACTGGAATAATTCGGATGCCGTGGATCATGCAAAACGTGCTTACGGAACAATCAGACACACCGGAATCACGGCTGTCAAAAGCGGTAAAAACAAGGGTGAACTCACAGTCACCGCCGACTGGGTTGATAAGGACGGAAAGCTGACTTTGAAAGAAGTCACGACCTACACGTTCAGCGGAAAAGGCGATACCCGCGTGATGGACCGTGCGACAACGTTGACTGCCGTCAACGGTGATGTGGCTATGCCCGATATTAAAGATGGCATGTTCGCGATCCGGGTTGCACGTGAATTGGAACTGCCGTCGAACAAACCTGAAATTTTTACGGATGCTGCCGGAATTGCTACGAAGGTCCCGAAATTGAACAATGACGGGATCACCGGAAATTATCGCAACAGCAACGGAATTGAAGGCGAAGATGTCTGGGCGAAACGTGCCATCTGGTGCAATCTGACGGGTAAAATTAAAGACGAAAATATCAGCATCGCGATCATCGACCACCCAAAAAATCCGGGTTACCCGGCTTACTGGCATGCGAGAGGTTACGGTCTTTTTGCTGTCAATCCATTGGGTCAGAAAGCTTTCAGTAATGGCAAGGATGTGTTGAATTTTAAGATTAAAAATGGAGAATCGACAACGTTCAGATATAGGATGGTTGTTGCTTCTGAGCATCTGCCCGATGCAAACCTGAATACCATGGCTGCTGACTTCGGTAAGACGAAGTAAGTTTAGTAAGAATAAAATGTTTTAAAAGTATTAAAAGAATCAACCATTAGCTGTTGGCATTTAGCTAACAGCTAATGGCCAATAGCCGGGCTAATTCTTCTTCATTGTTCCCGGCGAATGCCAGCTGAATACGTGATAGGTTGTAGGCTTGCTTCCGACATTTTTTATCGAATGCATTTGGTTCGACGCCTGAAAGATAACCGATCCGGGGCCTACCCGTTTCATCTGACCATTCACCAGCGCTTCAACTGTTCCTTCTTTTATGATTATTATTTCTTCTTCCGGGTGTTTGTGCGGAGGATGTGAGCTGTCTCCGGGATTCAGTGTGGTTACATGGCACTCGAGTTCATCAAGCGTTGCAGTCTGAGAACGAAAAAACGTTCTGACAGCCCCAGTTTTTGTTTCTTTCACGGGGATGTCATTCCATTCAAATATTGCGGAGTCCATCACGGCAATCTTCGTTTTGGCATACATCACCGTAGCTGTGAACCCGATGGCAATTGAGGCAACAAGTAAATCCCTTTTTGTGATCATTATGTTTTGCGATAAATGGCGTGAAATATTGTATATAAGACTTCTTTTCGCTTGGTTTACCTTGACAAAGATGTTCGTGTTCTTCCAAATAAAGCATTGTGAAAAATGAGTAATACGCAGACCAGGTTCATAGCCGTTTTACGGGGCATCAATGTCAGCGGAAAGAATATGATCAAGATGCCAAATCTGGTAAAGACATTTGAGGATCTTGGTTTCGCGGATGTGAACACCTATTTGCAAAGCGGCAACATCCTTTTCCGATCCGGAGAAAAAAACACAGATTGGGAACAAAAAATAAGGCATCAGATTGACAAGGATTTTGGACTTTCAGTGCCGGTAATTGTTTTCAGTCACGAATATTTACAACGAATCAGGGAGGAGAATCCGTTTACCGGAAAAACGGGCATTGACCAAAATAAACTGCACGTAACGTTCTTGTCAGAAGAACCATCACGGGAAAATTTTGAAAAGATCAAAGCAGAGCAATATCTGCCGGACGAGTTCATTTTGCGGGATAAAGTCATTTACCTGTTTTGTCCGGCTGGTTATGGAAATACAAAACTGCATAACAATTTCTTTGAGAATAAGCTGAAAGTAATGGCGACTACAAGGAACTGGAATACGGTTAATAAGCTGGCGGAGTTGGGTTAGATCAGAGTGAATGAGTACACGTGCCTTGTGGCAATGATTTGCACGTGTAATTTATCAAATTTGTCAAAACTAAATTTTTTTTATGAATGTTAAGCTAACTTTAACCATCGAGGAATCGGTTATCCTTAAGGCAAAGTCTTATGCAAAATTAAATGGACGAAGTCTTTCAGATATTGTGGAGAGCTATCTTAAAATAGTTTCAAGCCAGTCGGTAGAGGAGGAATTGCCACTCGCACCTATTACCAGATCACTGAAAGGATCTTTTAAAGCAGACTCTGACTTCGATTATGAAGAGCAGTTGCAGCAAGCTTTGACAGAAAAGTACTTCTAAAATGAAAACTATTCTTTTGGATACAGATGTTCTGATGGACTTTTTTCTTGATAGAAGACCGTTTTCTGATGACTCGGCGGTTTTAATTTCAATGTGCGAGGAGAAGAAAGTCACCGGGTTCATCACTCCGGTAATCTATAGCAATTTGTACTATTTGCTCAGGCGACTTTCCAGCCACCAAACTGTTGTTTCCAATTTGAGAAAGCTGTTTAGCTTTACACAGGTACTGGTTATTGATAGTCAGGCAGTATCGGCAGCGTTGAACTCGGACGATATGACCGACTTTGAAGACGCGCTTCAAAATTATGCTGCGGAAGCGGGTGGCAACATTGATTTTATTATAACCGGAAATATAAAAGATTTCAAAAAAAGCAAAGTTGCAGTCATGACCCCGACAGAATTTCTTAGATTGTGGGAAAGTAAAATTTAGAAGACATTCACCTATTCAAAAACATGGAAGAAAATTCGAGACGTAAATTCTTACAAAATGCCGGTTTGGCTACGTTGGCTACTGTTTCACCGCTTGCTGCCGAACCGGAAAAAACAAAGGAGCTTTTTATACATCACGTATACTTTTATCTGAAAAATAAGAACAATGCGCAGGATGAGGCAAAACTTCTGGAGGGCTTGAAAAAGCTTGCCAAAGTACCGACGATTCAATACGTGCATATCGGAACGCCTGCGGCCACAAACCGCTCCGTGATCGTAACGGATTACACTTTTTCCTGGATGTGTTTTTTTAAGAATATTATTGAAGAAGAAATTTACCAGACACATCCGATTCACCTCGATTTTATCAAAGAATATTCTCACCTGTGGGAAAAAGTTGTTGTTTATGATTCTATTGGCCCCAAAAAGGTTTCGTGAATTTGCCGTTTGCTTAGACTTACCAAGTCTTTGAGACTTGGTAAGTCTTCCTTTCTCAGTTGCTTCGTACAGTTAAAGACTTCTGGTAATATTTTGAATAACTTCATGCGCAACATTTTCTCTATCCGCAGACTTTCGGCAGCGTTTGTGTTGACCGTGTTTGCAACTTTCCACACAGCGTTCGCTCAAAACAATTTGCCGGAAATAAAATTGAATCAGATCGGTTTTTATCCCTTGGGGCAAAAAATTGTGGTTGTACCGGGAGATAAAAACGTTGAATTTCTTGTCAAGCAGGTTCCATCCGGCAAAACCGTGTTTAAAGGGAAATTGGGTAACCCGAGACTTAGTTCATATTCCGGTAAAACGACTAGAATTGCTGATTTTTCGCTATTGAAAAAGGTCGGAAAATATGTGGTTGAAGTTCCTTCTGTGGGCAAATCGGCTGTGTTCGAAATAAAACCACAGGTTCACAGGGAGATTGCCCTGGCATCGCTGAAAGGATTTTACTATCAACGAGCTTCCACGGCTTTGCCTGAAAAATTTGCCGGAAAATGGGCCAGGGCGGCAGGACATCCGGATGACAAAGTGCTTGTGCATGCATCTGCGGTTTCTCCCGGTCGCCCGGAAAATCATACAGTCAGTTCACCAAAAGGATGGTATGACGCAGGTGATTACAACAAATACATTGTCAATTCCGGAATTACGATGGGCACGCTTTTATCGCTGTACGAAGATTATCCGGAGTATTTTGAAACATTCAATACCAATATTCCTGAAAGTAACAACGCTGTGCCGGACTTGCTGGATGAGGTAATATGGAATTTAAGATGGATGCTCACCATGCAGGACCCTGCTGACGGCGGTGTATATCACAAGCTTACCAATCCCAAATTCGATGGCATGATAATGCCGGATGCCTGTGACAAACCCAGGTACGTTGTGCGTAAAAATACAATCGCAACCCTCGATTTTGTCGCTGTGATGGCCCAGGCGGGGAGAATACTTAAAGGTTTTGATGCGGAGCTACCCGGACTCGCTGACTCCTGTGTAACGGCTTCTGTAAGAGGTTGGGAGTGGGCAGAGAAAAATCCAGCAGTTTTGTACGACCAGAACGAGATGAACAAAACATTTGATCCGGACGTTGTGACCGGCGCCTACGGAGATAAAGATGCTTCCGATGAATGGACCTGGGCAGCAGCAGAATTGTTTGCGCTGACAGGTAAACCGGATTACTTGAAAAAGATAAAATCCGAAACAAACCAGCCGATGAAATTACCGTCATGGAGTCAGGTTCAGGCACTTGCGTTTTATACAATTCTTAGAAGTGCGGAGGAGCATAAAACGGAAGAAAATCTGGTTAGTGAAGTCAGGAAAATTGTTCTGGAATTTTCAAGCGCCCTTTTGTCTGATCTCGAAAAGCAGCCCTACAATACGGTGATGGGCAAAAATGTAAAAGATTACGCCTGGGGCAGCAGTGCAGTTGCAGCCAATCAGGGAATTGCACTACTTAACGCATTCAAGATCACAAAAGAGCCAAAATATCTGCATGCGGCCGTGGGGAACCTGGATTATATTTTGGGACGAAACGCAACTGGTTATTCTTTCTTAACAGGTTATGGGTCGAAGCAGGTCATGCATCCGCATCACCGGCCATCTGTTGCAGACGGTATCAGGGAACCCGTCCCTGGTCTTTTGTCCGGCGGGCCTAACCCCGCGCAGCAGGATAAATGCAAGACATATGCCAGTAATTTCGCCGACGAATCGTTTACTGATGACGACTGTTCCTACGCTTCTAATGAAATCGCCATCAACTGGAATGCACCCATGGTCTACCTTTCGGTCGCTATCGAAGCGATTATGAATTCCGGCAACGCCAAATAAGCCTGCTACTTCTTAGTGACAGACTTTACCGGAACCGTTGGCGGGGTTTCATTGTAACCCTTGTTGTCGGTCATATTGTCTTTTTCCGACTTTGCTGCGGTCTCGTTGGCAAGCGTTTTAGACGGTTTGGCTGCATCGTCTTTTTGTTTTGCCTTGCCTTTTGGCCCACCTGACGACGGCGATCCACCTGCTACATTTTTTGGTTGCTTTTTGCTGTTGGCTTGTGTTTTTGTTGTCATGACTTTGTTGTTTTTTTTAAATATGACACAATATCCGTTCCACACAGGAATACCCTCAAAACCCGTCTTTTTGGTATTTTCTAATTGGATACTGGTTCAGAAATTCCTCAAAAGCCGCTTTGTTGTAATTTTCTCATTACCACCGATAAAGAGCAAACTCTCCGGGCGCTTTTTGAAAAGCAGCTGCATCAAAATTGAAGGAAGGGAATCACTTGTCGCAATTCCTGATGTCTTTTTTTTGTTTGGAAAAATAAAACACAGCGAAAACAGAACACAGAAAGAAGGAGTAAAATCGTGCAGAATGTTTTCATAATGATGCAGTTGCTGTTGTTTAAATCTAAAATTTTATTTCAATAATACCTGAACTGTCCTGCTGTATCCTGTCCTGGAATTATAGAGGCCGGCACTTTTTTTTTCAAACTTTGCTTAGATTTGTCCTTCTTAAAGCATCCAGACTAGTACTTATTCTATTTGATAAGTGATTTGGATTAATGAATTTTACGAAACTTTCAGTCGTGACGGATTGAAATCAATTGAGGGAATATCAAAAACGCAGCGTATGAAGTTTAATGATGATAATTCAGATTGGTTTGATGATGACGACACGGATGACGATGCCTTTCGTGAAATGAGCCACGAACAGGAGCGCACCATTAATCTCCCGGTGATGGTAAAAGCGAGGGAGATTTTTGATATCGTAAACTCGCTGATAGACACCTTACCGGAGGACAATGATTTGCAATTTCTACGTGAGCAAATGCTGACGGACGCAGCGATGATCGGTGCGAAAATTGCCGGTGCGGAAGGTGGCGCATTGTATACGCAGCGAATGGAAAATTCGGTGATGATCAAACTGGCGGCGCAGGCGCTCATTACGCATACTTACACCTGCGAGATGTTCAATATTTCAAGCAGGCGTTACCTGGATTTACTGAGAAATGCCATTGAGGAATTTCGTATTCTGTTTGTCGACTGGGTGGACACTTTTGACAAATCCAATGACGAGCCTGACGAATGGGGGAGGTTATTTCGGTAATTTTCAAATCTCATTTTAAATATTGCCTGCATATTCCGGGATAGATTTTGGAAAGTTGATGCTTTATCATTGATAAATACATCTTCAAACGCTGAAATCATTCCTGATGAGTATCTTCGAATCATTTTCCCAACTACGTTCCTTCTTCAAAAATATTGATCTGGCCGCCGTGAACCGGTTGTCCAAAAAGGTAGATCTGAATAAGCTCATGGGTATCGTATCCAAAATGAGCGAAGAAGATCTGGCCAAAATGCTGCGAATGATGCAGGCCGGGGCAGGCACTAAAAAGCCACAGCCTGAGGTGAACGGTGACTTTTATGAGCTTAGCAAAACGCTGACACCGGACGATCGTGCGATGCAGCTAAAAGTCAGGGAATTTATGAATACAGAAATTCGTCCGATCGCGAACGAATATTGGAACAAAGCCCATTTTCCCATGCACATTATTCCCCTCATGGCCAAGCTCGATATTTGCGGACTGACCTACCAGGGCTATGGATGTGCCGGTCGGTCTTCATTGCTTGAAGGTTTCATTGCCATGGAAATGGCGCGGGTGGATTCTTCTATTTCAACTTTTTTTGGCGTGCACAGCGGTCTCGCCATGGGTTCCATTTATTTGTGCGGATCGGAAGAACAAAAACAATACTGGCTGCCGCAGATGCAACGAATGGAAATCATCGGTGCGTTCGGGCTGACAGAACCTGAGGTTGGCTCTGCTGCTGCGGGCGGCCTCACCACGACCTGCCGTCGCGAAGGCGACGAATGGATTTTGAACGGCCAGAAAAAATGGATTGGAAATGCTACATTTTCTGACATTACGATCATTTGGGCAAGGCATCCGGAAGATAATCAGGTAAAGGGCTTTATAGTTCGGAAGGAAAATCCGGGTTTTAAAGCCGAGAAAATGGAGGATAAAATGGCGCTCAGAACGGTTCAGAACGCCCTGATAACTTTGACCGAATGCCGGGTTAACGAGTCGGATCGCCTGCAAAACGCCAATTCCTTCAAGGATACGGCCAATGTGTTGCGCATGACGCGCGCGGGAGTTGCCTGGCAGGCAGTTGGCTGTGGGCGGGGCGCATACGAGCTCGCATTGGCGTACACGATGAAAAGAAAACAATTCGGGCGCCCGATAGCTGGCTTTCAGTTGGTACAGGATTTATTGGTAACCATGTTGGGGGATCTGACTGCGATGCAGACCATGGTATACCGGCTTTCGCAATTACAGGACGAGGGTGAACTGGCTGACGAACATGCTTCTCTTGCAAAAGTTTTTTGTACACTTCGTATGCGTTCCATAGTAGATCACGCCCGGGAGTTATTTGGAGGCAATGGCATTTTATTGGAATATGACATTGCCAGATTCGTGGCGGATGCAGAAGCAATTTATTCCTATGAAGGCACAAAAGAAATTAATTCACTTATTGTCGGACGTGCAATCACCGGCGAGAGCGCCTTTGTCTGAAATACGTAGCCGTTCTGGTTTGCAAATAAGGGATACCTTTTAAAAAATAAGATGATATCATTTCGTATGATATCATCAATTTCGATGTCCGGACGCCACATGCCGTGATTGAGATGAAAAGAATTCCACGTGTGCATAGCATGATTTGGTCATGGAATACAGGAGTGTTAGACCTTACTTTTCATCTCTTGAAAAATTAAAAACAGAGGAAAATTTAGTATCTTTTATAGAGTAGGGTTTACTTTATATCACAAATTTCCATTAGCTTTTTACTTTTCGCAATACCCGGTACCAGGTATTTTTGAATGAAACGGGAAACTTTATCTTTGTAAATAGCGGTAATGCTTGTGGTAGTCAAATTCAGTCCACTCTCTTGATGAAAATTATTCTACGCCATTTGCTATACGTTGTAGTTGTAGCTTGTACTGTGTCGTTGCAATCCGCAAATGCTCAGTTTAGCTTTCGCCATCTGACAACGCGAAACGGTCTGATCCAGGGTACTGTGGAATATTTTCTGGAAGATCAACGCGGCTATATGTGGATGACAACCCAGGCAGGACTGAATCGGTTTGACGGTCAAAAATTTGACGCATTTGTACACAACGACCGGGATTCGCAGAGTATTGGTAAGGGGCAGCTTCACGGATTGGTAGAAGCGCCGGGCGGTGATATCTGGATCGGAACGGAAGTATGTGTCAGCCGATATGTCCGTTCTTCGAACAAATTCCGTAATTACTATGTCAATGATGCTTCCGGAAAGCGATTGTTTTCGCATCACAACGTTTTTTATGCAAATGATTCTACTGTCTGGTATCTGAACAACCCAGAGGGTGTAGTGGCTATGAATTACCATACCGGCCGGAAACGCATCGTGCTGCCTGAAACTGGTTTTCGTTTTGAATCGGCGACACAGATCGTGCACTTTGACCCTTCAAAAGAGATTTTGTGGCTGAAACAGCCTTTCGGAATTCTTAAATTTAATTGCCGGACAAAACACCGGCAGTATTATTTTACCGGCAGGGACAAAGATGCTTTTCGTGAGCGACTGGAAGTTTTTGCTTTGTACTCGGTTGATCATCAGTCGTTCTGGCTCAGTACGAATGCCGGATTAGTACATCTTCAAAACGGAAAATTTGAATTGCACGACATTGATATTGACTTTATCAATGATCCGGTTTATTCGTTGGCGATGAATAAGGATAATCAGCTCTGGATCACCACCTCAAAAAGCGGGCTGATCGTTTATGATACGGCAAAACGTATAGTTGTTCACCGGCTGGCCCACAAACCGTTTCAGGAAAATACGCTTTTGCACAACCACCTGTCAAGCGTATTTGTTGACAGTAAAGGTGTTGTGTGGGCCAATGTTGATCCGCAAAGCGTAGACGTTATTTATCCTTCCCAAATGGCACCGGTGAAGTTTGCCGACGATCCACTGGACCCGGACGATCTGAATAATGTAGGTATAAGGGGATTGAGTGAAGACAAAGCTGGGAATCTTTGGGTTGGAACGATAGGTGAGGGCATTAGAAAATTCTCTCAAAAAGATAAAAGCGTCACTGCGTTCCGAGCCGAAAATGGATTGTTGCAAAATAATATCCGCGGTATTCTTACAGATTCACAAGGCAATATCTGGTTTTGTACCAAAGAAGGGCTCAATGTCATCAGGCCTGGAAAAACGCAGCTGGAGAGTATTACAATTAAAGGTATTAAGGATCCCGCAGGGGCTAACTACACGAAGGGTATCATTGAGGTCGCACCGGACCAATATGTAGTGGCAACGATGGGTGGTTTATACACTTTGAATTCCATAGGTGCGTATAAGTTGCTCGCTGACGAAAAGGAAGCGTTTTCAGGTGCACTCTATTTTGATCCCCAAAAAAAAATGCTGTATGCCGGCCGCGCGGACAAAGATTTGCGCTGTTATAAGTTGACAGACCGCCAGGCGGAGGTTGTGTTTGATGCGCTGCCCGGATTCAATATTCTGACGATGACGCCGGAAGGACAGAATTTATGGATCGGTACAGATAATGGCCTGGTGCACTACAATCCGGCGAAACGATCGGTAATCAAGATTTTTTCTGTTAAGGATGGCTTGCCGGATCATGTGATTTATGCTGTTTTGAGTGATCATCGTGGCGGATACTGGCTGAGTACGAATAAGGGCATTTCCCGTTTCGATGGCAAAAGCAATTTCCGGCAAATTAGGCATACAGGTAATGTAGAATTTAACAGTTTTGCCGCCTGGAAATCGTCAGATGGCGGGATGTTTTTTGGCAGTGTGGAAGGCCTTTTCCAGATTTACCCAAAATCATTTGACAACCCGTCTTCGCGCGGACTGGTGTTGAAAAATCTGGTGGTCAATGATTCTGACTATTTTGACATTGGGTCGAAGGCCGAAGAAACAATCAAATTGGCTCACGATCGCAATAACGTAAGAGTTGAGGCCGCCGTTCTGGATTTTATTTCCCGGATTGAGCCAGTATTTCAGTACCGCTTCCGTGACGGAAAGGATCAGGGAAACTGGCTTACCAACGGATCAGATCCTGTATTTAAGTTCGGAAACCTCAGCCCTGGAAATTATGTGCTGGAAGTGCGGGCGCTCGATGCAAACGGGTTTTATACGGAACCAAAGTCTGTATCTTTCCAAATTTCACCACCATTCTGGCAAACCTGGTGGTTCATTTTTCTTACGTTGCTACTAGTTGTTACCGGATTATATCTGTTGGTTAAATATTACCTGAAACGGCAACAGCTTGCCGAACGCAAACTGACCAATCGAATTATAGACGCACAGGAACTTGAAAGACTGCGGATGTCTCAGGATATTCATGACGATGTAAATAATACACTTGCAGCTGCGAAAGGTTATCTTCAAAATTTCGATTCGGACACCATTACAGACCTGACAGAAAATGCTGCGCGCTCAACCGCGTTGATACAAAAGGCTACGGAAGATCTACGGAATATTACCCACAATCTGCGTCCTGTGGAATTTGAAAAATACAACCTGTCAGAGGTGATTCAACAACGCGTGAGGCAATGGAATGAGGTTCCCGATATAGATTTTGAATTCATTCTCGCTGGAAAAGAGAGAAAGCTCAATCCGCAATGCGAACTGATGATTTACCGTATCATCACTGAGTCAGTACAGAATATCCGCAAGCATTCCAAGGCAAATTCGTCGATTATACAGCTGATTTATCAGGAACAGAATCTGGTCGTCAGTCTGGAAGACGATGGCATAGGTTTTCAGGAGCAGAATAAAAATGAAAATAAAAAAGAGGGGATTGGTCTTAAAAACCTATATTCGAGGGCTCAATTTATAAAAGCCGTTCTGGAGATTAACTCAGATGAAAACGGTGTCCTCGTGCAATTAACCGTACCGTATGTCCTCAACGCCTACGATCCGCATTATTCTGGTTGACGATCACCGTTTATTTAGCGACGGGCTGTGCTCATTACTTGAAAGATATGATCAGGTCGATGTAATAGAGCAGGTTTACCATAGCCCCAACACTTTCCGAAGTGTGGAAACGCACCAACCCGATGTGATTTTGATGGATTTTAATATGCCACAGCTCAACGGCATGCAGGTTGCACGTCAGCTGCTTGAAACAGATCCGACTGCAAAGATCATTATCCTGAGTATGTACAACGAAATTCGCTACGTGGAGGATTTTGAAAAATTGGGCATAAAAGGTTATCTGCTGAAAACAGCCTCTGTGGATGAAGTCGTAGCGGCAATTGAGCAGGTATATCAGGGGAAAGTGTATTTTGAAGGAGCAGGAAAAGCGCATGGCAACCACCATTCCGAAGACTATTTTTTGAAAAAATTCAGGCTAACTGCCAGAGAAGTGAAAATCATCCGGCTGATCCGTTCGGGCATTTCAACTGCCGACATTGCTGAGCAGTTGTCGATCAGCCATTACACGGTGGAAACGCACCGGAAGAATATCTGTACCAAGCTCGATTTAAAAGGCAAAAACGAATTACTTCGGTTTGCGATCGAAAATGACATATAATGAAAGCTGTTTTGTTTCAGCTGGTACAGAATTTTATGTAACTACTTAGTAAAAACTTCGCTGTTCAGGCGATGACAGACCTGATCTAGCCTATAATTAAACCAAACGCAATGAGCGAATCCTTAACCAGAACTGCCTTACTCGTCGGAGCTACGGGACTAATCGGTTCTCAGGTGCTGACACGTATTTTGCACGCACCCTATTATAGCAAGGTAATTGTACTGACCCGAAATGAACTGCCTGTAAAAAATACAAAACTCACGGAAGTTATATTTGATTTTGACCATCCCGACGTTTCTCAGATTGTAGCGGACGACGTTTTCTGTTGCCTTGGAACAACGATCAAAAAGGCTGGTTCTCAGGAGGCTTTTCGAAAAGTTGATTTTGATTACCCGCTGCGAATAGCGAAACTGGCAAAGTTGAACGGAGCAGAAAAGTTTCTGATTGTTACAGCAATGGGTGCAGACTCGAAATCAAGCATTTTTTACAACCGTGTTAAAGGGGAGGTTGAGGATGAGCTGAAAGAGTTGCAGTACAATTCGCTGCATATTTTGAGGCCTTCGTTATTGCTCGGCCAACGGAAAGAAACCCGGCTTGGCGAGCGTGTTGGAGAGATTTTTGCGTCTGTTTTAAAGCCAGTTATGGTGGGACCGCTCAAAAAGTATCGTGCCATTGATTCAGCCAAAGTAGCCAATGCGATGATTGCGCTTGCGAAAAAATCAGATAAAGGTGTTTTTATCCACGATTCAGCTGAATTGCAGCAATATATTTAGTTGTTATTTTCATCATTTTTGTCTTAAACATTTGAAAAAAGAGGGTTTTGATGACAACAGACGAAGTTTATATAAGGCCTGCCAATTTATGGGACGGTGACGCCATTTACGGAATGATCTGCCGCCTCGAAAACAGAATGGTGGATCGGATTGGTTTTGATTTGATATTCACCAGAAATTTGCAAAACGATCTGATCGGTTATTTTGTCGCAATGCTTGGCGATAGACCAGTTGGCATGGGGAGCTGTCACGTCCAGACACTTCTGCATCATGCCGCTTTTGTAGGTGAAATCCAGGAAATGTATGTAGATGAGGATTTTCGATCGCAAAATATTGGAAGCAAACTCATGGATTATCTGGTTGCTTTCGCAAAGGATAAAGGCGCCATTCAGCTCGAAGTGACTTCACGCGATTATCGTGAAAACGCACACCGTTTTTACCAGAAGGAGGATTTTGAAAAATCTCATGTAAAACTGGTACGATACTTCTGACTACTACAAAAAAAGCACCCCGCCAGAAGCGGGATGCTTTTTGAATTACCCTAAACCTTCAACTATCTTAATATCGGTTGCGGCCACGTGCCCAGTTGTCGCCCCGTCTGCTGCTCATCCGGTTTGTGTCGGCCATCAGACGTTCCAGTTCACCTGTGAGAATTCGTGTTTCACGATTTGACAAACGGCCCCGGGAGCTAAATTTTCGTTGCATTCCCTCAATCCGGTCATATTGGTGCATCAGAGCAGAAGCTTCGCGGGAATTGAGCGTCCCGCGTCTGATCCCAATTGAAATATCCTCACGTACCTGTCTCTGAAGTCTGTCAATATCTGAATTCCGGCCCCGGCCAGGTTCATAATCCCGGTTGCTGCGGTTATAGTCACGGTCATTTTCGTGACGGTCATTCCGGTTGTCGTATCTTGGATCGTATTGGGCTTGTGCAGTTGTGAATCCTAGTGCTAAAACTGCGGCGACAAAAAGTATCTTTTTCATGAGCTATTATTTTAAAGTTCATGGGTTAGAGTAACCTTTGTCTATCAGGTTTAAACCGCTATTGTTAACGATTGTTAAGCTTTTTCAATGAATAAAAGCGTGCTGGCGAACCCACTGGAAAAGAAGAAATTATGAAAACGGAATAATCCTTTTTTTAATTTTGGTCTTGCTATTTTCTGTAAAATGAGCTCCGAATTACACTTTTCCATCCAGAACTTCCTGGATCGCAGCCTGAACTTCCAGAAGCAAATCTTCTACTTTCTTGCCGGCTGGCTCTACAACGGGGAGGGAAGTCCATGAGAGGTTTGTAAATGAACGCAATGGGAAAAGGCCTTTTGGATTAAATTTTCCGGTTCCATTTATGGCGACCGGCACAATCAGCGCATCCGGAGCCCTTTTCAACAAAGTCGCGACGCCACCCGTCACAAATGTCTTCATGAGGCCACTCGCTGTACGCGTTCCTTCCGGGAAGATAATTGTGGCTCCCTTTGTTTCATGGATCAGTTTGCCGAGCCGTGCAATTTCTGCAATGGCCTGTTTGCCATCCTTCCTGTTGATCAGTGCAGAACCACTTTTTCGAAGATTGTAAGAGATGCTCGGAACGCCGGTCGCCAGCTCGATTTTAGAAACAAAATAAGGATGATATTTTCTGAGGAACCAGATGATCGGTGGAATATCAAAAGTACTCTGGTGATTGGCGACGAAAATAACCGGCCTGTTGACCGGTATATCGGAAAAATTACGAAAGGTAATACTGGAACCGGTGAAATACAAACCGTAAGTGAGGAAGAAATTAAGATAGTCGACCGTCAGTTCATGTGCTCTTTTACCGAAAATATTATAGGCGATCACTTGCGCTGCATGAAATACCAGAAGTGTGATGCCAAAATGTAACAGGTAAACAATGCTTAACAGATAGTCGATAATTTTTTTCATTCCAATTTTTTATGCAAAAGTAGTCTAAAAGTGCTTTCAATATTAAAATTTGTCATGCAGGAAATGAGCTTTATCATGCAAAACTTACATTAAATTGCCGTACTTTGTGGAAATAGTATCGCGTATTAAAATAGAAGCAATAATGGAAACCGCACTTTCAGCAACAAGACTAGAAGTGATGCAGCATGTAGGAAAAGATCTTGACGGCCTGATGGCTGAATATCTGAAGCCTATTGACGAAAACTGGCAGCCTACTGATTTTTTACCGGATTCATCAAAAGATAACTTTTTCAGTGAGGTGAAATTGTTACAGGAAAGCTGCCGGGATTTACCTTACGATTACATTGCGGTACTGATAGGAGACACAATCACAGAGGAGGCGTTGCCAACTTACGAATCCTGGCTTATGGATGTAATCGGTGTGGATCAGGTTGAAAATCCTTCCGGTTGGGCGCAGTGGGTAAGAAGCTGGACGGCCGAAGAAAACCGTCACGGAGATCTGCTTAACAAATATCTTTACCTTTCCGGTCGCGTGAATATGCGTGCCATGGAAATTTCCACGCAATATCTGATCGCCGACGGTTTTGACATCGGTACCGACCGCGATCCATATCGGAACTTTATTTATACATCTTTCCAGGAACTTGCAACCAACGTGTCTCACAGACGCACAGCTACCCTGGCTAAAAAATTCGGTAATCCGCATTTGTCAAAAATCTGCGGTGTAATTGCCTCTGATGAAATGCGCCACGCAAAAGCTTATAAGGCTTTTGTCGCCCGTATTCTGGAAGTGGATGCTTCCGAACTTATGTTGGCGCTTGAAGATATGATGCGAAAAAAAATAGTAATGCCTGCACACTTTTTGAGAGAGTCAGGCGTGAAAATGGGGGCAACGTTCTCGCATTTTTCTGACGCAGCGCAGCGTTTGGGTGTTTATACGACCATGGATTACATTGAAATTCTGGAATCACTTCTTGTTGAATGGGAAATTGGAGCCGTGCGGGATATCAATGAAAAGGCAGAGAAAGCAAGGGACTATCTGATGGCTTTGCCCACGAGATTACGCCGTATTGCGGACAGAACCAGAATTCCTGAGTTGCAATACGAATTTAGCTGGATAAATTAATTTCAGATCAATATAAATGAAAGAGAACCCGGGTCGTTGATCCGGGTTCTCTTTTTATGGTATGTGCGTTTCCTTAACTGCTTTGAAAATGGGTAGCAATAAATTCATCCGTATTTATCAAGCTGATATTTCCTTTGGTTGGCGATAAATTTTCCCAAATCCAATTATAATGGTCGATCACATTTTTTGCCGTAATATGCGGGCGATCGGCTGCCGTATGACCATCGCTGATAACCGTGATTTCGAAGTCTCTCGTCAATGCAGACTGAATTGTTGATTCTACACAAAAATCTGTTGCAGAGCCCGTTATTACAATCTGATTGATTTCATTCGCTTTCAAAAATGAATCGAGATCTGTTTCGTAAAATGAATCATTGGCAGTTTTACCGACCAGTTTGTCCTGATCTTCTACTACAAGTTCGGGAAGAATTTTCCATTCATCGGTTCCTGGAATGAAGCAGTTTTCTCTGGTTCCGTCGTGTTGCACAAAAATCACTTTGTCGCCGTTACTCCTAAAATTGGCCGACAGGATATTGATCCGTTTGATCAGTTCTTCGGCATCAAATCTTGGTGTTTCAGGCGTAAATGACCCGGCCTGCATATCTACTATAATTAATGCCCTCATAAATTTTGAAAAAGACTTATTGAATCGGTTGTTCAAGTAACTGTTTTTTCAAATTTACGACGAACGCATAAAAAAAGCCCGGTTTAATTTGGGCTTTTTTCTGATTGATAAGGATTTACTGATTAAGTTTTTTCAAAACATGGTCGGAAATCATCCGCTGGTTTGGTAGCTGCAAATTGTCACGAAGTGCCAGTTTCACAGCGGGACTGACCATCAATGTTGGTGCCAGCCTGCCTCCTTCATTCGCAGGAATTCCCATCACATCCAGCGCTTTACGGAACAGTGTTTCGTTTTCATCTCCGAAAGCCTTATACGGCACACTCGAGTCTTCCACGATGTAGTCAGGCGTCATTCCGTTCACAGTTCCATAATCCGACTGGTCATTCGCATTGGCAGTTTGTCCCAGCATCATGTACACGCCCCATGTCCATCGTTTCTGGTCGTCATCGATGAGTGAGCCAAACAGGTTTTTCCCTGCTGTATGTTCACCAATGGTGACGACACTCATGTACGGCTTTAACCCGTTGATGACCAATTCACTTGCGGAGGCAGTCCCATTTGAAGTCAAAACAAAAACACGGCTCAGACTACCGCCGATGTTATTGGCCTCGTCCGAGAAGTTGTAGTTGAGCGCATTGGCACCTTTCGTTTTTTGCCAGTATGCTATGTACTTGTCGTTCCATTTTTCTTTATAGAATATTTTCGAGCTCGAAATGTTTTTTCCGATCAGCGAGGCAAGCGTTTCCGCCGAACTGATATAACCTCCCGGATTAAATCTCAGATCCAGCACCAGCTCATTGACGCCTGCACTTTTGAAACCTGCAAAAACCTGTCTTAATTCATTGTCATACTTTTTTTCGTCGGCGTCAGTTCCGGGAACAAATTGGGTGTAGACGAGATAGCCAATGGTTTTTCCATATTTTTCTTTCGTTATAATGCCGGAAAATACCACCGGATCCTCGCTTACCAGCGCTTTTGTAACCGACACATTTGTGGTATTCGCTACAATTTTGCCATTCGTGAGCTTACCAAGGGTGAAGGCGGCCGTTTCGCTGGCGCCAAGCAAAGAGGAATAATTACTCGCTGTTAATTGGGTATTGTTCACTTTCATGATGATATCTCCCCGTTTCAACCCAGCCGTTTCCGCCGGACTGCCTTTCACAACGAGATTAAGAAACAATCCCATACTTGTTTTTGTCTCATCGAGATAGGACAGCGAATAGCTGATTCCGAATATTTTACTTATCCCGTTGAAATCATTCTGCAATGCGTCGTAATCATCGGTGACGTCCGAAAACCGATCGACAGTTGCGCGCTGATATACAAGTTTTTCGAAATAATTGGTGGGATTGATCGTATTGTCAAGGCTTGTTTTTGCGGGCATGGAGCCGTACCAAAAATAAGCGTCGTTCATAATTTCGTACAACCAGTTGTTGATCGCAACATAGTTCGTATTTGAAGTGCTGTCAGTAGTGGAGACTTCCACCGGGGCTACATCCTTGTTTTTGCAGCTCCCGATAACCAGCGAAAATGCAATGAAAATTAGCAGGTTATACTTTTTAAAATTTAACATAGTGATCAGTTTTATAATGAAAGTAACTGAAGTGCATAGGCATTAAAATTGGCTTCTTTTACTGATAATACGTTTTCTGCTTGTAAAGTGTTGCGGAGTCCGGGTTAAGTTTTGATTAAAGCCCGTTGGGACGAGGTAGAAAATGAAAAAGCCACCGATTGAATCGATGGCTTTTAAATACGGTTCAGTTACTGAAACACATTTGGTTTAAATTCCCGTTAATTCTTTAAAAAACTTACGGGCAATAATAGCATACTCCAGCGGATTGGCCTTTGCAGGATCCTGCTCCGCTTCAAGCACAATCCAGCCATTGTAATCACTATTACTGATCACTTCAAATAAAGATGGGAAATCGATGCATCCCTCTGCATCGCCGGGAACAGTGAAAACACCTTGTTTAACGGCGGTCAGAAAGCTCAGTTTTTCATCGTGCACACGTTGAAGTACGTTTGGACGAACGTCTTTAAGATGTATGTGTGCTGTACGGCCAATGTATTTTTTCAGTGCTTCTACCGGATTTTCGCCAGCAAAATGAAAGTGTCCGCAATCGTAATTGAGGAATACATTTTCAGGATCAGTTTCATCAAGCAGCCGGTCGGTTTCAGCGATCGTTTGAATACAGGTACCCATGTGATGATGAAAGGCTAGTTTCATATCGCGATCACGGGCGATTTTCCCAAGCTCGTTGAGGCCTGATGTGAATTTTTTCCATTCATCTGCTGTGGTGAGCATTCCTTTGCCCTCAAAAACCGGGACGGTCATTTGTCCCTGACAGCTATTACCGGTTTCTCCGCCACCGATCACTTTGGCTCCCATCGTTTCCAGGAAGTCGAGCAGGGTGATGAAGTTTTTCTTGTTTTCTTCAAGCGATTTTGTGGTCAATTCATAGCTGTTCCATTGATTGCAAATCTGAAGGCCACGCAGTTCAAGCGCTTTCCGCAAAACATTTGTGTCTCTCGGAAACTTGTTGCCGACCTCACAGCCTGTAAAACCCGCCAGTGCCATCTCGCTGATACACTGTTCAAATGTATTTTCCCCGCCCAGTTCGGGCATGTCGTCGTTGGTCCAGTTGATGGGAGCAACGCCTAATTTTATGTTTTCGAAGTTCATTTTTTGATGCAATTGGAAAGGAGTGAAGAGGGCTTTACTTTTGCCAACATGCACTCCATGATCTTTTTTGATTTTTAAACAACAGCAAATTTCTGAAAGGTACCTTGCGATTTCGTTCTGCCTGTCTTCTTTTACAGGAATATACGCTGCTCCTTTTTATTTTCTTTATAAGTTTCAAATGCTTTTTGCACAGATGCGGAAGTAGACACTTCGGCCACCGGCACTTCCCACCAGGCATGATAGCCCTTCACGGTTCTGTACAAACTCGTTTCAATATAAATCACGGAGGTCCGGTCATTTACTTTCGATTGTGCGAGTGCTGCTTCCAGTGAGGTGCGGTCTGTTGCTTTTATCACAATCGCACCCAGGCTTTCCGCGTTCTTTGCCAGATCCACGGGTAGGAATCCTCCGGACAACTGTCCGGAATTGTCATCCCGGTACTTGTACATTGTTCCAAATCGCTCACTACCAATGCTTTCCGACAAGCCGCCAATGCTTGCGTATCCATTGTTGTTGAGTAGCAGAATGGTGAATTTTACGCCTTCCTGAATGGACGTGACGATCTCATGGTTGTTCATCAGATAACCGCCATCTCCGCAAATGACGTAAATTTCACGACTCGGATCTGCCATTTTTGCACCCAAACCAGCTGCAATTTCATAACCCATACAGGAAAAACCATATTCCAGGTGAAAATTTTTCGGATCGGTTGCGCGCCATAATTTGTGCAGATCACCGGGTGCGCTGCCAGAAGCGTTGATCATCACATCACGATCATCCATAAAAGTATTGAGTGTGCCAATCACAACTGCCTGATCAATAGGCGGTACTGTTGCGTTCCCGTCGGCATATATTTGTGTGACCTCATCGTCCCAGGCTTTGTTCATACCGGCGATCTTCTCACGGTAATTTTCGCTCACCTCAAAATCACCCAGCACGATAGCCAACTCTTCCAGAATCACTTTTGCATCGCCGATCAGAGGCAAAGCTGCATGTTTGAATGCGTCAAACTCGTTGATATTGATGTTAATAAACTTTACATCAGGATTCTTGAAAATGGATTTTGATGCGGTAGTAAAATCGCTGTAACGTGTTCCGATTCCGATCACAACGTCGGCCTCGTTGGCAATTTCAATGGCATATTTTGTACCGGTTGCACCCAGTCCGCCGATACTGTACGGCTGATCGTATCTTACGGCCCCTTTACCTGCAAAAGTTTCGCCGACCGGAATACCAGTTTTTGATGCGAATGCGTGAAGTACGTCTGTCGCAGCACTGTATATTGCGCCGCCGCCAGCAACGACTACCGGATTTTTAGATGATCTGATCCATTCGGCCGCTTCATTAAGTGTGGTTACGTCAGGACGTGGCCTTCCAACACGCCAAACTTTTTTCTTGAACAGATCCGATGGGAAATCGTAGGCGTGGGTCTGTACATCCTGCGGCATGGACAATGTCACTGCACCGGTCTCGGCCTGCGAGGTAAGTACGCGCATCACTTCGGGTAGCGAATAGATGAGTTGCTCCGGCCGATTGATACGGTCCCAATATTTTGAGACTGGTTTGAAACAATCATTCACAGAAATGTCCTGAGTAGACGCGCTTTCGAGTTGTTGCAGAACGGGGTTCGGTTCCCTGGTGGCAAAAATGTCCCCGGGCAAAAGCAACACGGGCAAGCGATTGATCGTCGCTAATGCAGCCCCGGTAATCATGTTCGTTGCGCCTGGCCCGATTGAAGTTGTACAAACAAATGCACCCAACCGGTTCTTTACCTTGGCGTAAGCAACTGCCGCGTGCACCATTGATTGCTCATTGCGGCTCTGATAGTAACGGAAATCAGGATTTTCCTGTAAAGCCTGACCAAGTCCCGCTACGTTTCCATGACCGAAAATACCAAAACAGCCACCGAAGAATGGCTCCTCAACGCCATCCCTTTCGATATACTGATTTTTTAAAAATGTGATCGTAGCCTGGGCTACTGTGAGTCTTGTTGTCATGTTATGCAACTATTTCTTTAATGCCGTTATCAATACTGGTCCTCTTTACAAAAAATCAACGCTTTTTCCTGTGCAGCCAAACAGCTCAAATTTGTTCAGCATAAACTCTTTATAAGTTTCCATAAATATTTTCCCTGGTGTTGTCGGAGCGAATTCGTCGGGTTTGTCCCGGAAAAATTCCCGGTTCACCATCGTCCACAACAGGCGCATGTCTGTTGCGATATTGATCTTGCAGATTCCCAGCGGGATAGCCTTCAAAATTTCATCTTCCTGAACACCTTTTGCGTCTGTTTTTAAATTTCCACCAGCTGCATTAATCCGCTCCACCACTTCGGCACTCACATTGGAACCGCCATGTAGCACCAACGGGAAGCCAGGCAAACGGTTTTGAATTTCTTTAAGAATATGAAACTGCAAGCCCTGGCCACCGGAAAATTTGTAGGCGCCGTGACTTGTCCCCACCGCGATTGCAAGGCTGTCGCAATCTGTCGCCTGAACGAAATCAACAACCTGCTGGGGATTGGTGTAGGACGAATTTGCTGAATCCACAATCAAATCGTCTTCCACGCCAGCCAAAACACCTAACTCTGCCTCAACGCTGATATTTTTCACGTGCGCCTTTTGAACCACAGCCCTCGTCCTTTCGACGTTTTTTTCAAAGCTGTCATGAGAGGCATCGATCATAACAGATGTGTAACCACCACTTTCGATGCCTTCAAAAATATGCTCCTCATAACCGTGGTCCATGTGCACGGCGTAAACGGTGTTGGGATAAATTCTTGCTGCGGACGCAATCATGGAAAGCAACATATCGGCATTCGCATAGTCACGTGCAAAAGGCGTTGTCTGTACAATAAACGGCGCATTTGCCTCCTGAGCCGCCGCAAAAAGTCCATGTATCTCTTCCATGAAAAACACGTTCACAGCCGGAATGGCATAGCGTCCGTAACATTTTTGAAAGAGTTCTTTTGTAGTCAAAAGCATAAAGATCAAATAAAAAGTGATAGAACCCAGCAGTTTCAGGCCGCCTTGTTTTACCAAAAAATCGTATATAAGGCAGCCAGTACGCCACAGAGCAAAATGGACGCAATTGCAAATCCTTTCCCGGGACTGAACATACTTTCGTCAATTTCGAGACCTTTGGGATTGTTTTTACTTTTAGGATCAGCGAGCGTCATTCCTATTATTATTGCAGAAAGGATCAGGAAAATAATACCCATCCTGTCGAGAAATGGTACGTCTGGTGCCAGGAATTTTCCCGCTGTGGACAAAGGAATCGTTAGCAAAGCAGCGGTAAGTGCCGCAGCAGATGTGGTCCTTTTCCAGAACATTCCAAAGATAAAAATCGCAAAAACACCGGGAGTAATGAAACTGCTGTATTCCTGTATAAACTGATAAGCCTGTTCCAAAACCCTAAGCTGGGGCGCAATGATCACGCCAATGGCCATCGCAACCCAGATGGTGATCCGGCCGATGCGAATCAACTGTTTTTCGCTGGCTTTTGGCGCAATATATTGCTTGTAAATATCAAGCGTGAAAATCGTTGAAATACTGTTCGCCTTACCTGCAAGAGAAGCGACAATTGCGGCTGTCAACGCGGCAAAAGCCATTCCTTTCAATCCTGCCGGCAGCAAATTGAGCAGTACCGGATATGCGTGGTCAGGTTTCACGAGTCCATTTGGGTCAAGCATTTCCTGTTGGAACATGCCGTTTTGATATAAAACAAATGCAGCAATGCCCGGAATAACAACGATAATCGGGATCAACAACTTCAAAAGAGCGGCAAACAAAATGCCTTTCCGCGCTGTTTTAAGATCTGCTCCCAAACTACGCTGGATAATGTACTGATTGCAACCAAAGTACGCCAGATTGTTGATCCACATCGCACCGATGATTACGGAAAGGCCGGGCAAATCCTTGTAGAAAGGACTCTGTTTTGGCAGGATCATGTGGAAATGTGAGTCGGCCTGTTCTTTTAAGGTCGCCAAGGCATTCATCAGTCCAGGTCTGTTAAAGTGTTGGGAGACAAGCTCTAAGGCAAGATAAGTCGTGGCGAGCCCACCGAGTACAAGCACAATTACCTGAACAACATCTGTATATCCGATCACCTTCATCCCACCAATGGTGATAATAACGGCAAAGATACCCAGACCAATAATTCCGTACGTAAAGTCAAGACCCGCCGTTACCTCCAGTGCAAGGGCGCCGAGATAGAGAATAGACGTCAAATTGACAAAAACGTACAATAGTAGCCAGAAAACTGCCATAATCGTGGCAACTGTCGGATTGTAGCGTTGCCGCAAAAACTGCGGCATGGTGTAAATTTTGTTTTTCAGGTAAACCGGAAGAATGAAAACAGCCACTACGATCAACGATGCCGCCGCCATCCATTCGTAGGAAGATATGGCAAGACCGATTGCGAATCCGGATCCGGACATACCAATAAAATGCTCGGCTGAAATATTCGATGCAATAATTGACGCGCCGATGGCCCAGAAAGTAAGCGAGCCTTCCGCCAGAAAATAATCTGTTGAGCTTACTTCTGCGGATTTCTTTTTCTTGTAAATATAGAAGCCATAAGCAGACACGCCGATCAGATAAATGAAAAATACGATGTAATCGAGGGTCTGTAAACCTGTATTGGTCATTCTGATTAAGAGTTAGTTAAGGTAAACTGGATATCGATGATCTTGCAATTTTGAAGTCAGGAAGCGGGCTTCCATGTTGTTTCAACGCTGTAAAATACCAAAATTAGTAACTGATTCACGATTTTTGCGTACAACTGCCCACTTCCTTTCTCGTCAAAGCAATGACATCTGTTTTACAAAACGACCATGGTCATGACAACTCGGCATATTGTAAAATTTCTTCCATTTTGACACTTCGTCCCTCTGTCAATGATTTCATCGCTGCAATGCCGATTGCAGTTGCCATTAATCCGTCATGGGCATCAACAGGCGAAGGGGTATCGTGCCGCACACAATCGATAAATGATTTAAGGCAAACCCGGTACGCTGTTTCGTATCGTTCTAGAAAGAAGTGTAACGGCAGGGAGATATGACCTCCGTCACGGTCAAAATGCACCAGCGTGTCGGAAGTATTATTTTCAGCTTTGGCCATACCTTTTGAACCAAAGATTTCAAGACGCTGATCATACCCATAAACCGCTTTGCGGCTGTTGTCTATCACGCCGATTGCTCCATTTTCAAACGTCAGTACAATTACGGCAGTGTCAATGTCTCCGAATTCCTTGATCTCCGGATGAATAAGCGCGTCACCTTTCACAAAAACTTCCTTCACTTCGCTCCCTACAATATAACGGGCCATATCAAAATCGTGGATTGACATATCAAGAAAAATGCCGCCCGAGATTTTGAGGTATTCAACCGGCGGCGGCGCAGGGTCGCGGCTGGTGATACGCAGAATGTGCGGATCGCCGATTTTGTCGGCTTCAACCAGATGCCGGACGTTGCTGAAATTGGCATCGAAACGACGGTTGAAACCCAGCATTAGTTTAACTCCGTTTTCTGTAACTGCTTTTTCGGCTGCCTGAATGGCCTCCAAAGTTACGTCAAGCGGCTTTTCGCAGAAGATATGTTTCTTCTGGTTGGCCGCTGCAACTGTATACGGTACGTGGAACGGGGTAGGGGAACAGATAATTACCGCTTCCACATCCGGGTGGTTGATCACATCGTATGCGTCCGTTGTAACGTTGGTCACACCCAGTTTGTGTGCAAATTCATGCGATTGTGGGGACAGGTCGGAGGCGATGATTACTTCGGCGTCCGGCATGTGATGTACCAGGTTGCTGAGGTGAATCTGACCGATGCGGCCCAGGCCGATCACCCCGGTTTTAAGTTTCTTTGTCATTTGTGAAGTTAATTTTGGCTGTTAGCGGTTCGTATTTATGCACTGTCATGGGACAGCGTTAGGTTTTTTATAATCGATTATTTTTAACAACTATTTCATGTTGGCTTGCGAAAGGGTGCATGGGAATCATATCCGTCAGAACTTTCTGTTCCATTCTTTGAGCCAGCGTTCAATTACTACTTTTGTTTGTGTGAAAAATTCCACCGCATGTTTTCCCTGTCCGTGCAGGTCGCCGTAGAAACTTTCTTTCCAGCCAGAAAACGGAAACTGCGCAACAGGGGCTGCTACACCAATGTTAATTCCGATGTTTCCCGCCTCAGCTTCGTGTCGGAATTTACGGGCGTTCAATCCGCTGCTGGTAAATACACATGCCATATTTCCGTACCTGCCGGAGTTGATAAATTTGATCGCTTCGTCGATGGTATTGATATGAACAAGACTCAAAACAGGTCCGAAAATTTCGGTTCCGGCAAGTTCTCCATCCAGCGGAATGTCTTCAATGATGGTAGGCGCGATAAAATTTCCCTGCTCAAAACCGTCAATCTTTGCATTTCTACCATCGAGAAGTAATCTTCCGCCTTCGCTTATTCCCTTTTCAATCAGATGATTCACACGATTTTTACTGTCCTGGGTTATTACCGGACCCATCAAAACATCGCTTTCCAGACCAAAACCAGTCTTACGTGTTTTTGCAGATTCAACCAGACTTTCTGTGATTTCCTGATGTTCACCTACAGTGATGATGGTTGAAGCAGCCAGGCAGCGCTGTCCGGCACAACCATAAACGCTGTCGATCACAATTTGGGTGGTCATGTCAATATCGGCATCCGGCAGCACGATTACCGGATTTTTCGCTCCACCCTGTGCTTGTACACGTTTGCCGTTCGCAGCTCCTTTTGAGTAAACATATTTGGCCACGTTGGAGGACCCAACGAAACTGATCCCTTTTATGACCGGATGTTCCAGCAGCGCATCCACCACTTCGCGGCCACCCTGAACCAGACCCAAAACACCTTTCGGCAGGTCGAGCTGATCCATAAGACCAACGATTTTAGTCATTGTCAGGGGTACTTTTTCGGAAGGCTTAATGATGTACGCATTACCGCAAGCCAATGCATAGGGTAAAAACCAGAAAGTGATCATTCCCGGAAAATTGAACGGCGCAATACATGCACAAACACCCAACGGCTGGCGGATCATGTACTCGTCAATTCCTTTTGCAATGTCTTCCGAAAATTCGCCCTGCATCATGGCGGGCATACCGCAGGCATTTTCAACGTTTTCGATTGCGCGGATCATTTCCGCTTTTGCTTCCAGAAAAGTTTTGCCGGATTCAAGCGTGATGGTTCGCGCAATGTCGTCCAGATTATCTTCAAGCAACGTTTTCAGCTTGAAAAGATATTGCACGCGTTTCGAAACCGGTGTTCTTCTCCATTCCTGAAAACCCTGATCCGCTGCTTCTGCAGCATCCGCAACATCCTGACTGTTTCCAAAAGGCACGTGGGCGAGCACTTCCTGTGTTGCCGGGTTCACCACGTTCATTACCTGTCCCGAATGACTTTCAACCCACTGTCCGTTGATATAATTTTTTAACTTTTCCATATTGTATTTTAATTGTAGAAATCTTGAATTGGTTTTTTAAACGTAGCGTTCACTGAGTTTTACGCTGAGTTACGCAGAGTTTTTTGAGGCATATTTCGACAAAATTCACCTAATTCAGCGTTTGACTCCCAAAACTCCGCGTTGAACATTAATTTGGTTTTTAAACGCAGCGTTCACGGAGTTTTACGCTGAGTTCCGCTGTACGTTATGAATTTTAGTTTTATTCCAACGCTGCATAACGCTGCGTTTTACTCCCGAAACTCCGCGTTGAACATCAATTTGGTTTTTAAACGCAGCGTTCACTGAGTTTTACGCTTAGTTCCGCTGTACGTTATGAATTTTAGTTTTATTCAAACGCTGCGTAACGCTGCGTTTTACTCCCGAAACTCCGCGTTGAACATCAATTTGGTTTTTAAACGCAGCGTTCACGGAGTTCTACGCTGAGTTCCGCTGTACGATAAGAATTTTAGTTTTATTCAAACGCTGCATAACGCTGCGTTTAACTCCCTAGTTTTTCGCAGAGTTTTTTTGAGGCTTGTTCCTATAGAACTCATCTAACTCAGCGTTAAACTCCCAAAACTCAGCGTTTAACTTAAAACCCTCCCCGCGCAGCAACGAATTCCATAACTTCCTGATTGGTCGGCATGAAATTGGCGCAGCCTTCGCGGGTTACGATGATTGCCCCGCAGGCATTCCCCATTCTTACGCTTTTGTACAAATCCCAGCCACGGAGTAATCCAAAGGAAAAGCCAGCACAAAATGCGTCTCCTGCTCCCAGGACATTCAATACTTCGACTGGAAAGCCAGGAACGATCACTTCTTCTTTGCCCGGCTGAAAAATTGACGCTCCGTCTTTTCCACGTTTCACAACCAATGTTTCGACACCTGACTTCATGATCTCCTGTATCGCGCTGTCAATGTTGCCCCGTATTTCAGGTGCAGAAATTTGCTGGTGTTTGATCAGCAATTGCTCCTTGTCGGTCAGATAGGTAGCAAGTATTTCTTCTTCGGTTCCAACCACAATATTGAAACTGCTCAAAGCCGCCCGCAATGTCACCCCGAACGCCCGTGGATCGCTCCATTGATCGGCCCGGAAGTCAATATCCAGCAACCGGGTCACATCATTTTTTTTGGCTTTTTCCAGAGCATAGAACATCGCTGTCCGGCTGGGATCCTTACTGAAAGCGGTTCCTGAGAATGCGGCGGCCTTGAAGTCTTCGAACGGGATGGCGTCCACGTGATCAATATTGATGTTAATATCTGCACAGTTGTCGCGATAGTAAACCAGTGGAAATTTGTCGGGAGGCTCTATGCCGAGTACTACCGCCGAGCTTCTGGTACCTTCAATTGTGGGAACCCATTCAGTGAGAATGCCTTCTTCGTTTAGAAAGTGTTTGATGAAATTCCCAACCTGGTCATTGCCGATTCCTGTCAGGATCGCGGTTTGCAAACCAAGGCGCTGGCCACCCGTAGCGATGTTTAACGGACATCCGCCAACAAAGGCATTAAAAGCTTCAATTTGAACAAAAGGGCTGCCAACATTCGCCGAATACAGGTCAATTGACGAGCGGCCGAGCGTTAACAGGTCATATTTTTTTGTCATGAAAAATAAAAATTTATCAGAAATGAGATTTCGTGGCGATGACGCCAAACTTGAAAATGCTTCCTTTTCATCTGCTCAGGAATGCGGAAACAACATTAATTTCAGCCGTTCATTTCAAGCGTAACGATGGGCAAACGGGGGTCAGAACCTTTCCAGGACCCGTAAATCCAGTCGTGGTCGGGATCAGAGGTATTTGCCAGAGACTGGTCACTACCGGCGAGAAAATTGAGATAATAAACGTTGTAGCCATGCCCTGCCACAACCGGATGATAACCTTTTGGTACCAAAACGGCCTCGTTACTTTTTACACGAACAATTTCGTCCAGTGAGCGATCGTCCGTGTAAACCTGCTGGATGGCGTATCCCTGCGGTTTGTCTATTTTGTAAAAATATATTTCTTCCAGATTGGCTTCCAGAAGATTTCCATCCGCGTCAACTTTACGTTCATCGTGTTTGTGGGCAGGAAAGGAGCTCCAATTGCCGGAAGGTGTGTAAACTTCCACACAAACGATTTTGTGACAGTCGAAACCCGGCTGTAACAAGCTGTTGATCTGTCTGTTGGCGTTGTCTCCACCGCGAAATTCAATTGCCGCTTCCTCAGGATGTTTCATGCGGGAAGCGTGGTCTTCGTCGGTAGCTACCCAGCAAATGGCAATGTCAGTATTGGCGGCCTGTGCGGTCAAAGTGAAGGTTGTATTACGGCCCAGATACATTGCGTGGCCTATTCCACTGAATACATCCTTGCGCCCATTTCTGGTTTCCCACACTTCATCGCCCGCCTGAACTTTGAAGTTGCCTCCGAGTAAAACAATACAATATTCGTAATCACCGGTGTTTTTGGTAAATTCCTCATTTACATCCAGTATTTTAGCCTCGAAGTTCAAATACGTCCAGCCAGCCTGTTCACTGGTTAAAGATTGGTAGGTTTTATTGTCGGGCTTAGGTTTTACCAGCAGATCATTCATTGTCGTGATTCATTACATTTGCACAATGATAGCATGGTATAAATTAAGTACAAAATATAAAAATGCTTATATTGAATGCAAACGTTTGAAAAAATTATAATAAATCATTGCAATAATTACAAAGATGAATTCAACCCGTCCTGTTACGATAAAAGACATTGCCCGCCGCTTCCATTGTTCACCTTCTACTGTATCCCGGGCGCTCAACGACCACCCGGCCATCAATGAGGATACCCGGAAAAACATACAGGAATACGCGCGGGAGGTAGGTTACCAGCGTAACGAAGTGTCTCTGAGTTTACTAAATAAAAAGACAGCAACCCTTGGCGTGGTGGTGCCAAACATCAGTAATTATTATGAAACGGCGGTCATTGAGGGCCTTCACAATGTTTTGCAACCAATGGGCTATACGCTCAATATCTGCGTAACCAATGAGAGTTATCTGTTGGAAAAAGAGTATTTATCCAAATTACTTTCTAACCGTGCCGAAGGCATATTTTTGTCTGTTTCCCAGGAGACCTATGATTCAGGATATTACGAGCATCTTGAACAGGTGACGAACCGCAAAACACCGTTGATTTTTATTGACCGTGAGTTCGAGGACTTTGAAACAAGCAGAGCGACGGTTGATGACTACCATGGTGCATTTGCTGCTGTGGAGCACCTGATCAGTATCGGGTACAAAAATATTGCGCATCTGAAAGGCCCGAACGGCCTCACTGTTTCAGAACAGCGCTTGAAAGGCTACATCGATTGTCTTCGAAAACACAATATGCCCGTTTTTGAAGAACTGATCATTAATACCAACTTCAAAGTGGAAAGCGCGATTTTACCTGCCAAACGTCTGTTGGAGATGGATTCGCCACCAGATGCGATTTTTGGTGTGAACGATCAGGTGGCAATCGGCGCGATGCGGGTGGTGAAGGACAAAGGCCTCAAAATTCCGCAGGACGTGGGTTTGGTGGGTTTTGACAATTCGCCGATTTCGGCTTACACTTTTCCTTCACTGACTACCGTTAGCCGGCCCGGGCGCAAAATTGGGATGGAGGCGTCGCGTTTGTTTCTCAATCAGGTCAATGCATCCGGAGATTTTTCTCATGAAAGTATTGTATTGCCTTCTGAGTTGATTATCAGGGAGTCATCGTTGCGGATATGATATTTTGTAACCGATAGTATTCAAATTGCTATTTTATTAGAGAAATATTTATAGATTTATAACAGTAAATCTGGCCCCCAATCATCATTTCGCTTGACACATTTTTTTGCCCGTAAAAGGATCTTCCCATTTTATCTCTTTTTGGCGATATCGCTGATTTGTTTCAAATCCGTTGCCGCTCCGCGGGTTGGTATTGTTTCCGCTCCGTCCTGGGTTGTCGCCGTGATCCCGTCCGGACCGAAACCGGCTCCCAAGGAGTATTCGGAAGGCTATTATCTTTCATTTTGGGACAGGCAGGTAAATCTCGAAAACGAGACCACTTTTACCAACGTGGTCAGGGAAATCGTTTCGGAAAGCGGAATTCAGAATGGCTCTGAAATAAGTGTCACTTTTGATCCCACATATGAGCAGGTCAATTTTCACTACATCAATGTGATACGCCATGGAAAGTCAGTTACCAGGCTAAAACTATCGGATTTAAAAATAATTGCCGTCGAATCCGACCGGCAACGATTTATTTACAACGGAAATTACAACGCATCCATTGCTCAGCCGGATATCCGTAAAGGTGATCAGATCGAGTTTGCTTATTCCAGGACAGGCTGGAATCCGGTATTTCAGGGTAAGTTTTCAGGGAATCTGGTGTTTGGAACGTACGATTATATCGCGCACATACACTATGCTTTGTTTGCCGGTGAGGAGCGCCAGATCAATTTTAAAGACTTTAATAACCCACCAGCGAGAACTGTGAAAAAAAATGGGAAGCTGCGGGTTTACGAATGGGAGCGCAAAGGTAATAAGCACAGCATTTATGAAGATTACGTACCGGTTTGGCTGGAAAATGAGCCTTCTGTGCAGATTTCGGAATTCAGAGATTGGGCCGACGTAGTTAAATGGGGTTTACAGTTTTATGATTTGCCGGCGCCTTCTCCGGCGATCAAAACAAAAGTGAAAGAGCTAAAAAAAGCAGCACAAAGTGACGCGGATTACCTTGAACTGGCAACAAGGTTCGTGCAGGATGAAATTCGTTACCTCGGCGTTGAAACCGGTGAAAATTCGCACAAACCCCATAAGCCCGATCAGGTACTGTCGCAACGATATGGCGACTGTAAGGATAAGGCATTTTTACTTTGCGCGCTCCTGAAAGAAGGGGGTTTCGATTGTGATCCGGTATTGATTGATACTTACCGCCGGAGTCAGATGGTGAAATGTTTGCCGTCTCCTACGGTTTTTAATCATGTTGTTGTGATGGTAAGGTTGGAAAAACGCCTCGTGTTTATTGACGCAACCTCTTCATTACAAGGAGGGAAAGTGAGCACGATAAATTTCCCGGCTTACGGTGCCGGGTTGCCATTGAACGAAAAAATCACCGATGTCGTAGAGATTGCGAATCAGGACTTCGGGTACACCGAAGTAACGGAGGAATTTTATCTGCCCTCGAAAAATGATACCACCCGGAGTGGTAATCTGATGGTTAAAACGGTATACTTTGGAGGAGAGGCCGATAACATCAGGTCCAGTTTTCAGCAGGATAATCTGTCGGACACGGAGGAAAGTTACATGAAATATTACCAGGGCGTTTACAAGAAGATGAACTTCAGGATCCTGGATACACTGGAATACTACGACCAGCGTGAAGCTAACAATTTCTCAATTGTAGAGCGTTATGGCATAGATAATATGTGGCACCACGACAGCACCCGAAAAACGGAGTATTTCACCGTACTCGGAAGCCTTATGAATGATCAGTTACTCAAGGTTCCGGCGGAAGAGAGGAAAAGTCCGCTTGCACTGCGTTTCCCATATCACATCCGTTACAAAATTTTGCTTAGGTCAGCCATCAATATCACAATGACCAACCAGGAATGGCATGTAAAGCGGGATGCCTACGAAATGTCATACAAAATAGGTTTTAATGAGGCAGAAAAAGGGTGGGAATTGATGTATGAATACAGAACTCTCCAAGACCACGTGCCGGTCTCTCAAGTCAATGAGTACAAGGCTGATGTTGAGAAGCTTGTGACCAATCTGGAATTTGAGTTCATTAACCACGAAAATGGCACGGATTACTCCGGAGACACAAATTACTGGATGATTTTTTTGAGAATGGTGACCCTGCTTTTGGGAATTGTGGCATGTGTCTGGCTGTACAGATATTCACCTGAGGGGAGGTATGCCCATGGAACTGGTCTGAAAATTGGAGGCTGGCTGTTTTTCCTGGCAACAGCACTCGTGGCCCAGCCCCTCGAACTCCTGGTCTCGCTCTTTGACCCGGGCTCGGTTCACTACTTTTCTATGAGAATGTGGGATCTTTTTCTCGATGACGCTGCCTTAAAGCTGTATTCATTCCGGCTTTTTCTGGTTCTGGAATGCGTGATCAACAGTTTGTTATTTTGTGGTTCAATTTTGCTGATCATTCTGTTCTTCAAAAAGCGGGATTCTTTCCCGAGAATCTTTTCGTTGTATTTTGGCACAAGAATCCTCTTTTTAATAGCAGACGCTGTAATAGCGGAGGCTTTTACAACACCATTAAATAATGAAACCAACAACATTGCGGGAGTAACGCGGCTAATCATTTTTTCCGCGATCTGGATCAGTTATCTGCATGTGGCCGATCGTTCGCACAACACCTTTATCAATGTGTTTGCCCCGAATCCAGGTTCTGCATTCCAAAGGAATGAAGTTGCAGCATCAGGAAGAGAAACAAAGTGAGGGAATACTCAGAATAAAACCAGAAACCGATATTTTTCCGTTTATAAATAAAAGGAATTTAGTAAAAGCGGCAACAAGATTTCTTCTAAGGAATCTGACAAAATATGAAAAAGAGGTCAGCGGGCTTATGCTCAGAAACCTGAACCTGATATGGTGCTTTTTCTGCTTAGAGAGGATTTGAAAAAGGCTTTTCAGGTTCCTGGATTGTCGGTTTGACGGGGATCAGTATTTCAATCGAAAAAAGGCAAAAGGACAAATTTCCGATATCAATTGAAAATAACCGCTGTTTCCGGGACGTTGAACGGCAGTATAGTGCAGATCTTTATGTGGGGGCTAAACAAAACATTCAATTATTATTCTGTTCGAATTGAATTGATGGGATTGGCGAGCGATGCTTTAACGGCCTGAAAACTTACGGTGAAAAATGCGATCAATAAGGCGATTCCCCCGGATAACAAGAAAATCCAGACCGGGAGATCAATTCGCCTGGCAAACCCTTCAAGCCATTTATTCATTAGTAGTGTACCAATGGGGATAGCTATCACAAAAGCTATCGCTACGAGTATCAAAAAGTCTTTTGATAATAAATATAAAATAGAAAACGCTGAACTTCCCAAAACCTTTCTGATACCTACCTCCTTAGTCCGTTTGGCGATAATAAATGACGACAAGCCAAACAACCCCATTGCCGCGATGAATATACTAAGCAGGGAAAATACTTTTACGATTGTTCCGAATTGAACTTCATTGTGATATTGGTGGTTGAAGAAGTCATCCAGAAAAAAGAATTCGATCGCATTTCCGGGAAACATTTTCTTGTAAGCCTCTGTAATAATGTGTACGTCGTTGTGGAAATCAGTGGAATTGAGCGAAACAGAAACGTAATCATTTCCCCATGGAATAAAATACAGAATCAAGGGTGTTTTGCTTTTCTTAAATGACTCCTGCTGAAAATCCTTGATAACACCAATCACCTTCTTTAAGTCAACACCTACCTGAATCTCTTGATTGAGTGCACTTTCGGCGGAATTATAACCAAGAACCTTCAACGCCGTTTCATTAATGATTACAGTATTTCCATAATCAAAAATTCTTTCCTTCGAAAAGTTTCTGCCGACAATAAGGTTAATTCCGTAGCAGGGTATGTAATCAGCGTCGACGGAAACAATGCTGAAAATGCTTTTCTCATAGTCCGATGCTTCTTTGCGTTTAAATTCATTTGTCCAGAAAATTTCTTTTCCAGGTACTTCAGAGGACGTCGCTATTTTTGTAATAGCGGGATATTGCAACAATACATTCTTAAATGATTGCATCTCATTTGAGTAGCTACCGCTCTTAAGAATTTTGGGGGCACGGATAATCAATTTGTTATTTATGCTAATCCCCAATTCCTGTTCCTGCATGAAACTGATTTGTTTTCCGATAATCAGGGTGCCGATAATTAAAAGAATTGAAGCCGTAAATTGCACAATGACCATCCCTTTCCTGAATTGCTCTCCTGTTACACTTTTGACAAACTTACCCTTCAAAGCACTGATCGGCTGGAAAGAGGACAAAAAGAATGCAGGATACAACGCTGACAAGAATGTTCCGATCGCCAGGATCAAGGTAACAGGTATCCAGAAAGAAGTTTGTTTAAAAAAGCCCGATGAAATGTCTTTTCCTACAAATTCATTAAAATATGGATTGACCATAAACATAAGCATCGCTGCAATTGCCATTGCGACAAAACTCAACATCAGGGATTCGAAGAGGAACTGAAAAATTAGCTGCGACTTTCCAGATCCCATCACTTTTCGAATACCTACTTCCTTTGCTCTTTCCATTGCTTTTACGGTGGAGAGATTAAGGTAATTAAGCCATGCGATGCCGATAATCAGAAACGCAATAATCAGGATAAAAGAGACGAGCTGCGCGTTCCCATTCACATCCATTTCGGAGAAAATGTTGGAATGCAAGTGAATATCTCTGATGGGTTGTAAAACGAATTTCTGTTTACTATTGGATTTTAACATTTCCCTGCCAAGGTTTTTGTAGAGAATTGTGTCCATTTTAGATTGGAATTGTGCGATGTCGGTACCGGGCTGTAACCGGACATAATTATAAAAATTTGTCCAATACCACGAACCATGTTTGAACTGATTATTGTTGAGCAGCTTTTCAATTGAAAACAGCAGATCGAATTTAATATGGCTGTTTTCAGGAAGGTCTTTTACAACGCCTTCCACAACATAATCTCCTCCCTGCCACTCCGTCACGAGAGACAGTACTTTGCCCAATGGTTCTTGATTTCCAAAATATCTTTTTGCAACGGATTCGGTTATGACCACAGAATTTGGGTTTTTTAGCACATTATTTTTATCGCCTTTTACAAAAGGAAAAGAAAATATCGAAAAGAAACCGGAATCTGCATAAAAACCCTTGCGTTCAAAATTGCTGATAATAACTCCGTCTTTTTGGTAATTGATCATCCCATCCGCACGGTGCAGGCGTACATAGTCTTGTACCTCTTCATATGTTTCTTTTAGTTCAGGTGACTCGCCGTAATAGCTGGTGGCACTACTGTTTTCAAAGGACCCACCACTATAACTATCCAACCGGATTCGATATACATTCTCACCTTGGAAATGGAAATTATCAAAGTTCAATTCGAAACTTGCGTATTGAAATAGCAGCAAGGATGCTGTTATCCCTAAACCAAGGCCCAGCACATTAATAATCGAGAATAGCCTGTGCCGGATCAAATTTCTATAAGCGCTTATTATATAATTGCGTAGCATCAGTTGGTGTTTGTTAAGAATAATAATAGGCCAGGGAGGTTGTTAGCCAGAACCGGGAAAATAAGGCTTTGTCCATACCGGATTATTTGTTGCGCAATATAACTAATTTATTAGTTATATTGCGCAACAAAAGTTGATCAGGATCAAGGAACACCAGATGGGGTTAGTGCCACCGCAACGAAAACGATTACAATATGTGCGATATCCGTCCGAAATATTGAATTTTAGGGCGTTACATTTTATCCGGATGGAGCTAGCAGTTTAGCACAAAAGGGGAAGGTTTTTTGGTTGTCTCAGTGACCATCAAGCTGATGGCTGTTAATACTGATTAGCGCTGATATTACAGAGCAACGGCCGCAGGAATATCATTCCCGCGGCCGTTGCGCTGTAAAAAATCTAACTTAATAGCCTTCATTCTGCTTCATATACCCGGGAAGGTTAGAAGCGCCGTCGATGGCATTTTGCGGAATTGGGAAAATCCGTTTTTTTACATCGGAATTGGTCTTTTCTGTCCAGGTGCCCTCATATTTACCAAAACGGATCATGTCCGTCCGGCGGAGCATTTCCCAGTAAAACTCAAATCCACGCTCCCGGAAAAGAATATTCAGATCCATGGATGTCAGCGCAGGCGGTGGAGTAGTGGCGGTTCTTGACGCCCTCACAAGATTCACGTCCGCAAGTGCCCCTGCTGCGTCATTGCTTTTACGCAATTTTGCTTCTGCACGCAACATGTAAATGTCCGCCAGACGAAGTATTACAATATCCGCCTCACCTTTGTTTCTTCCTGAATCCGAAACCCGGCTGAATTCGTATTTCTCAACACGGTATCCTGAATTGTAGTTACTTCCGCCTGTCGTGAAATCGATATTTTGGGAGAAGTTCACATCCAGACCTGGTTTGTTTCTCGTCACATAAGTGAGCTTGCCCACCTTTAATTTTCCATCCGGACATCTTACAAATGCTCCGTTTACGCGTAGGGCGCCATATTGCTGACCTCTCAGGATACCACGGTTGATTTTGTAATCAGCGTCGTTCAGGCAGGTGTCGGCAGCATTGGTATAGATCGACATATTCTGTTTGTAGAATCTTGGGTCGCGGCTAGGATCCACGGCGCCATAAGCCTGTACCCACGACTGGTAAAAATCAGACGTGATGCCCGGGCCATCCGTGCCATTCGCAGCAGGAAACGCAGCAAGTGGGAACTGGTCACCTGAGATCGAGAAGTATGCCATCCTGTTGTGTCCGTTCAGCTCAGGGCGTTGGTCAACAGCGAAGATCAGTTCTTCATTGGAGTGGTTCTCGTCATTGAAAATCGAGAAATAATCTGCTGAAAGCTTGGCTTGGCCGGAGGCTATGACTTTGTCGGTATACTGAATGACTTTATCCATGTCGCCGGTTCCAAAGTCAAATGAAGTACTATAGATATTGCGATAAACGGGTGCGTTCAGATAGAGCTTGGCCAGAAGCGACGAAACAGCAGCCTTATTCAAACGTCCAGGTCCTACTATGGTTTTGGATTAAGGGGATCCACGGCCAAAAGCTCACTTTCTATATATTTCACCGCCTCGACTCCACAAAGTATTTTAGAGGTGGTTCCGGCATCTTCCTTTTGAAATGCGATTCCAAACAAATCCAGTACCACCATGTTGTAGTAAGCTCTCAGACCGCTGGCTTCAGCACAGATTAGGGCGGAGTCGGGGCTGGTAGAGTTCGCCTAGGAGCTCATGGCCGTGATACATCTGGAAATAGACTGGGTTAGCGTATTTCAGATATTGGTGACGTTCCGCTTGGTGGTGGTCGCGTGTCCGTGTAAAGCCAGGTATATACCATTATCGCCCCAGTCGGTACCTCCACGGAAAGGTAGGATGGCTTCGTTCGTAGATACTTCATGTAAGACGAAATTAGGGTGTGCTCGAACAAAGTTGGTAATAGTGCGTAAACCCGCGCAATGAGTCCTTTCAAAGCGGCTTCGTCGGATACCTGTGCACTGAGCGTTTCATCCAGCCCTTGTTCCTTTAGATCGGTACAGGCATTGGTAAGAACAGCGTACAGAATTTGGAGTAAGGATATACGATGACAAAGTCGTCGTCATCGTATATCTGAGATTGCTATTTGAAAGTTTAAATTTTTGGTGTACCGTCGTTACTCGTAGGCCTGACCATGGTGGCTTTGTCTTCTCCTAGAAAGTAAAATGAGTTATAAAAGAGCGATGTCATCGACGATACCACTTTTTGTAGCTCCTTATCAGATTCAGGACAACGCATGTTTTTATTCCATCGCCCTCGTGTATCAGAATAGAAATAGACATACCAAGCGACATCGTTTGGTTTAGTACCAGGTACGACCATCCAACTTCCTTCGGTAGATCGGATATTGTTTAATATCCGTTTTGAAACCTCCGCTGGAAGTTTGCCGTCGAACCACGTAGTATCAATTAGTCCTCTCCCGTTGACACTAAATCTAAACAATCCCCAAGATGGTATACAGTCAGGTGGCTCCGCCCCTGTACCAGCTGATAGTCGATATTCCAGACTTTTCCCAGATTTGTCTGCAAACCGAAAATTTTCAGGCTTTATGTTGGAATTATCTCGGATAGTTGACTTGTGTGGCGGATCTAGCTCAAATCCTGGCTTTGGAAATAACTCAATATCTTCTGGCCTAAGTCTAGAATTTTGACAAAATGCGGTAGATCCACAAAGAGTAATTAACCAAAAAGTAAACACAGCGTGTTTACGGACAATTAGTCGCGCCCAAAGTTCCATTTAGAAAATCGTTTACCCATGCCCTCTGAGAAGCTCCCCAAGCCTCTCCTTTATCTTCATATGCTCTCGTGTTACTTAAGCCATTCCAAGCAAGAGCCTCTAGCTTATAGGCGTTGTCGGGATCGCTGGTATTTCCTAAATATGGAAATATGCTGACTAGAATTTCTTTCATCGGGTTAATATAATTATAGGACATGTCATCATGATCTAGTTGTTCTGTTGATGTAGGACCGATATATGCATGTATAAGTTCGTGTAAATATGCAGAAACGAAAAATTCTTGCGATGTATTGCCAAGGTAAGTGTCATTTAAATAAATGATACCGTTCTGATATCGCATTGGTACTGCTGATCTATTTTTTTAGTTCTCATATGTACTTTTCAATAAATTAACTGCTAAAAAGTTTGCTTTCTTACTTTTAAAAAAAAAGACAAGATCAATTGAAAGCAGTGAATCAATCCATTCGTACAACTCCTCCACCATTTTTTGATGGATTAATAATAATAACTTTTCCTCTCTCCATTTCATAGTTTAGAAGACTAAGGTCATTGCTGAGCCTCATTATCTTCTGTTGCAACAATTTGTCAGTTTCAGAACACATAGAGGTGGGAGCAAATGCTGTGCCATAGTCGAAATACGAAAACATAAACCAAGTCGAGGTAGTAACATTAGCGTCCTTATCAATTTGCCAATGTCCTTCCGTTTCGTGTATATTTTTAATTATTGTTTTGGTAATTTCAGTTCGTAAATCACCATGGTGGTATAAGCTGTCGATTTTTCCGAAACCATTCACGCGAAAATAAAAGAAGTCCCAAGAGGGCTTACATTCACCCATAATCGGACCAGGAACTGATTTTTCAAGCCATGCCTTTAGATCGTACCTTACGCCATTCTCGCGAAAGGTAGGGAAGGTTATGTTTTCAACTGTATCAGCCTGCATCTTCTGTTCACGATCCATGTTTTGTTTCTTGCCTGAACAACTTGCCGCAAGAGAACAAAGCAATATTAACATTATTCTGGCTGAGATAGTGACTGTCATGCTATGGGTGTGTTTTACTCATCAAATGTTCTCGCGATATAAAAAACGAATATCACAAAAAACGGCCGCAGGAATATCATTCCCGCGGCCGTTGCGCTATAAAAATCTAACTTAATAGCCTTCATTCTGCTTCATATACCCCGGAAGGTTAGAAGCGCCGTCGATGGCATTTTGCGGAATTGGGAAAATCCGTTTTTTTACATCGGAATTGGTCTTTTCTGTCCAGGTACCCTCATATTTACCAAAACGGATCATGTCCGTCCGGCGGAGCATTTCCCAGTAAAACTCAAATCCACGCTCCCGGAAAAGAATATTCAGATCCATTGATGTCAGCGCAGGCGGTGGAGTGGTGGCGGTTCTTGACGCCCTCACAAGATTCACGTCCGCAAGTGCCCCTGCTGCGTCATTGCTTTTACGCAATTTTGCTTCTGCACGCAACATGTAAATGTCCGCCAGACGAAGTATTACAATATCCGCCTCACCTTTGTTTCTTCCTGAATCCGAAACCCGGCTGAATTCGTATTTCTCAACACGGTATCCTGAATTGTAGTTACTTCCGCCTGTCGTGAAATCGATATTTTGGGAGAAATTCACATCCAGACCTGGTTTGTTTCTCGTCACATAAGTGAGCTTGCCCACCTTTAATTTTCCATCCGGACATCTTACAAATGCTCCGTTTACGCGTAGGGCGCCATATTGCTGACCTCTCAGTATACCACGGTTGATTTTGTAATCAGCGTCGTTCAGGCAGGTGTCGGCAGCATTGGTATAGATCGACATGTTTTGTTTGTAGAATCTTGGGTCGCGGCTAGGATCCACGGCGCCATAAGCCTGTACCCATGACTGGTAAAAATCAGAAGTGATGCCCGGGCCATCCGTGCCATTCGCAGCCGGAAACGCAGCAAGTGGGAACTGGTCACCTGAGATTGAGAAGTATGCCATCCTGTTGTGTCCGTTCAGCTCAGGGCGTTGGTCAACAGCGAAGATCAGTTCTTCATTGGTATGATTTGTATTTCCAAAAATGGCAAAATAATCAGGCGAAAGTTTGGCCTGTCCCGACGCGATAATTTTGTCGGTGTAAAGAATCACTTTATCCATATCCTCACTTTTGAAGTCAAAAGTAGCGCCGTAAATATTTCTGTAAACAGCCGCATTGATATAAAGCCTCGAAAGCAATCCCCAAACTGCTGCCTGGTTCAGGCGGCCTGGGCCTACAACAGCTTTTGACTGAACCAAGGGTTCGATTGCCAAAAGTTCGCTTTCGATATACTTTACCGCTTCGTCGCCCCTTACAATGGTGGAAGGGCTACCGGCGTCTTCTTTGATGAACACAATTCCAAACATATCCAGCGCGAGCATGTTATAATAGGCGCGCATTCCTCTTGCTTCCGCCAAATACAGACCGGCATTTGCACTGGTCGAATTCTTAAAGCTGGTAATCGCAGTAATGGAACGCGAGAGCGACTGCACAATTGAGTTCCAGGTACTGTTTACGTTGGGGTCAGTACTTGTGGTATTGTGCGCATGAAGCGCAAGGTAAATACCGTTGTCGCCCCAGTCGGTTCCACCGCGGTATGGCAAAATGGCCTCATCGGTTGAAATTTCCTGTAAAGCAAAATAAGTGGTGTGCTGGAACAGGCTCGGAAGCAACGCATAAACTGGTGCCAAAAGACCATTTGCGGCATCCTCATCGGAGAGTTTCGCACTCAGGGTTTCGTCCAGGATATCTTCTTTGAGGTCAGTACAGGCATTTGATATGAACAACAAGCCTGCGACCGTAAATATGAGAGATAATTTCTTTTTCATCATTGATTAATTAAAAGCCAAGATTTACGGCAAAAATTACTGTTTTAGCCTTTGGGTAACTGAGATAGTCGATACCATACGAAGTGATACCATTGATAGAACGGTCATTGTTTACCTCCGGATCGTAGCCGTTGTATTTCGTCCAAACCATCAGATTCTGACCTGTTACAGACACACGGGCTGTCTGGATCCATTTGTGAATACCCAATTTTACCGTGTTGAGCGTGTAACCAAGAACCAGATTATTTAATCTGAGGTAAGCGCCGTTTTTCAGGTAGCGCGTTGAAACAGGCGCAGAGTTGTTTACAGACTCAGCCGCATCAGCATATGCCTGCGGTGTAACGTTCACACCTTTGGACAGTTTCAGTTTGTAAAAGTTGGAGTTGGCTGTGTTGTCATAAACTTTGTTACCGGCTACACCATTAAAATTTGCAGTCAGGTCAAAGCCCTTGAACGATACATTTCCGTTAAAGTTGTACATTTTCGTTGGCAGGGCAGTACCCGAAGCAACTCTGTCTTTGTCGGAAATGATACCATCACCGTCGACATCTCTGAACTTGCTGATTCCCTTGTCATCAAATCCGATGAATTCTTTCAGGAAGAAAGTACCGATCGACTGGTTGTTGATGTAACCGTTGATGGTTGCCGAAGTAAGACCTGACCCCTGCGCAGCGCCGGAAGGTATTACGGAGTAAGGCGAATTTTTTACATTGTTTTTGATAAATGTAACATTACCACCGATCGAATATCTCAGCCCGTTTTCCAGTGATTTTCTGAAATTCAGGTCAAATTCAAGTCCTTTGTTGACGATCTCCATGTCGGGAACATTGGTCCAGAAAGTACCGGCAGGCTGCACGGGGTCAGCAGGAATTACTTCCAGCAATATCTTTTCTGAGGTTTTCTGGAAATAATCAATTTCTCCGCTTAATGCACCTTTAAACAGTGAGAAATCAAGTCCTAAATCCGTTTGCGTTGAAACTTCCCATTGAATATTCGGGTTTGCAAGCCGTGTATAAGTCGTTCCTCCCGGGTAGGTAGTGGAACTGTTCAGTGGATAACTGGTTGATCCTGATACACTAGAAGTGAAACGTGCCTGAGTGATTTTTGAAGGAATTTCCTGATTACCTGTTCTTCCCCAGCCCGCACGAAGTTTCAGGTCGGAGAACGGAGACGATTTCATGAATGGTTCTTCGGATATTCTCCATCCCAGCGAGAAAGAAGGGAAGGACCCGTATTTATTGTTGGCACCGAATTTTGATGATCCGTCGATACGCAGCGTGGCAGTCATCAGGTATTTGTCTTTGTAACTGTAATTGACACGTGAGAAAAACGACTGCAGTTCATTGATCGTGGCAAAACCGCCCGGCAAGTTTTGTGCAATTGTCAGATCCTGGCCCAAACCCGGGTTATAAATCGGCTCAATATCCGAGATCGGGAATTTGTTGATACTGAAATTGCGGCTTTGCAGGAAGATATGCTGATAAGAGTGACCTACCAAAGCAGAAAAACTATGGTCTTTTTTGTTGAAATTATAGGTCAGGTAATTCTCAATCAAACGGTTGGAGTTTTTAAGGTTGTAAGTTTCCAGTCGTCCGATTGATGCAGGTATTGCGTTCGGAAGCGTTTGTAAATCGCGGGTCGAAGTTGAATTGTCGATACCGAAGTTCAACTTGTAGACCAAACCTTTAATGATCGTCACAGAAGGAGAGATGCTTGCCAAAACGCGGTTTGTACTTAGTGCATCCTTGTATAATCGCATGCTGATCAACGGATTGGTTCCGTCCTGATATTGGAATGGGTTGCCATCCTTGTCATAAGGTGCGTAAGTCGGGTTCGCAGTAATAGCTCCGCCAATCATTCCCTGAATATCCGGACGCTGGTTTTTTGTGTTGGTAGCATTCAAATTGACATCAAGCGTCACCCGGTCATTGAGCAATTTTTGAGACATATTGATACGCCCCGTGTAGCGATCCTGTTGATTGTTTTTCAGGATTCCCTGTTGTTTTTGCAGCCCGAAAGAACCATAATAAGTCATTTTGTCTGTCCCTCCACCAATCGAAACGTTGTGATTGTGGGTCGTGGCGGTGCGGGAAATTTGCTTTTGCCAGTCGGTGTTTGCACCTCCGTTGATAACCGTAGCGCCCAATTTGGCTGATTCTGCAAGAAATTCGGGTCCCGACAATACATTTAGTGGTCTCGCCATTGTGGAGAGGCCTAGGCTTCCCGAGTAGGTTACGCTGGCTTGTCCGGATTTGCCTTTTTTGGTCGTGATCAGAATAACTCCGTTAGCTCCTCTTGCTCCATAAATGGCTGTTGCCGAAGCGTCTTTCAAAACGTCCATTGACTCAATATCCTGAGGATTCAGGAAATTAAGCGGATTGGAGTCTCCACCCGTGCTACTGTTGTCTAGCGCCATACCGTCAACCACAAAAAGCGGCGTGCTACCGGTACGTACACCCCCAGGTCCGCGGACTGTGATGCTGGTTTTGCCGCCGGGTTCACCTGTTGCCGATGTAACGTTGACACCGGAAACTTTACCCTGAAGAAGCTGTTCAGGGGAGTTGATGATACCCGCATTGAATTCACCGCTTTTGAGTGATTTAACAGAACCGGTGATGTCTTTTTTTACTGTGCTTCCGTAACCTACCACCACAACTTCGCTTAGGTTCGATACGGATTCCTTCATTTTAATTTCCAGCGAACTGATATTGGATTCCGTCAATAAAAAGTCGGTTACGGATTGCTTATCGAAACCGATGTAGCTGAATTCCAGATTGTATTTTGAACCTGTTTTAAGGTTTGCAAAAGTGAAAACGCCATTTTCATCTGTTGTCGTTCCCTGTTTGTTTGCGCCGCCTTCTGTGATTACAACGGTAACGCCTGGCAGGCCGGAGTTGTCGTTTCCGGATACCACTTTTCCGGTCAGCGTTACGTCTTTAAGAACCTTCGTTTGTTGATGGATTTCTCCCGAAGTGTTTTCCCGAACCGGGATTTTTGCTACCGCTGTCGAATACAGTCCGCAAATTGCGGTAGCCTGTAAAAGGCAGTTTCGGAGGCTTCCCGTTCTGACTAATAGAGTCAAAGGTTTTCTCATAATAATAATTATGGGTTAGATATTAATTAAACTAGGGTTAAAGCTTACCACTGCTGGTACGTTGAGGCGCAATTTGGAAGTACAAGATTACAAATTGTATTATTAATACAAATAATAGAATATACTTAATAGGTAATGCAAACGTTTGAAATTCTATGCAAACGTTTGAAAAAATTTTAGGAAAAAATAGGATGAAAGGTATACCGTCGGGCACAAGCATAAATAAGACCAACTAAACATTTTATTATGACCAGAGATTCCTAGTATTGTTTACAGGCTTGCTCTTTTAAATCGCAAAGTAGGGCAATTTAAACCTGGCATACTCACCTCTAATTTTAAGATTAGGTTAAGTTTTTCGAGTTTAGAAACGGTTTCTGGCTTTCTAAATATTAATCCTTCAAATACTACACATCCTGCCGCAGTACCTCCAATGGCGGTTTTGAAAGCAGCCCCCTGCTGTTTACCAAACCAATGAATATGGTCAGCAGGGAAACGAAAGTGAACAGAATCAATACCGGCCAAAACTCTGGCTTGAACTCCGTTTCAAAGCTGAATTTGGCGAGTGCCCAGCTGCTGATAAGTGCAATGACAATTCCGGTTGCAGCAGCGAGCGAACCGAGAAAAAGATATTCCAGAGAGGTAATGGTGAAAATTTGCTTGCGGCTGGCACCAAGGGTACGAAGCAAAACGCTTTCCTGAAGGCGCTGGTATTTGCTGATCAGCACAGAAGAAATCAATACGATAAGACCGGTGAGAATGCTGAAACCAGCCATAAACCGGATTACAAAGCCGATTTTTTCGAAAAGTTCGTCGATAACCCGCAATACCAATGCGAGATCAATTATGGAGATATTGGGATATTGCTGCACGAGGGCCTGTTGAAACCTGGCCGAGACCTGCGGCGAAGGCACGTGCGTCAGCATTACATGAAACTGTGGGGCATCTTCCAGCACACCATTCGGGAAAACGATCAGAAAATTTGTCTGTACTTCGCCCCAGTTCACATCCCGCATGCTTCCGACCACCGTTGGCATAATGGAACCTTGTACATTGAACGTCATGGTATCGCCAAGCTCAATTTTATTTCGTTCGGCAAAACCTTTTTCAACAGATATAGGAATCAGTTTTTGCCTGTTATTATAAACGCCCTGCCATTTTCCCGACAGAATTTTTTCGGAAGAAGTCAGTGAATCCCGGAACGTGACACGGTATTCCCGTCCGAAAATTTTGCCAGCCTGGCTGTTTGTTGTATCCTTTTGAAAATCAGACGCAGTTTTCCCATTGATTTCCTCAAGGCGCATATTCACGATCGGAACAGTCTGGTTCACAGTCAGGCCCTGTTGTTTCGCAAGTGCCATCACGCCGTCCTTTTGATTACCCTGAATATCGAAAAGCACAATGTTCGGCTTATTGCCGCTTGATGACAACTGCACGCGCTCAAGAAGAATACCCTGGGTGAAAAACAGTGTACATATGAAATTGGTACCCAAACCGATGGCCACGATGAGGATGATTGTCTGGTTATTTGGCCGGTAGAGATTTGCAAGTCCCTGACGCCAGAGGTAACTCCAGGACGTTGGAAAAAATTTCCGAACAAGCCACATCAACAAATTGGCCATGCCTGTCAAAACGAGAAAAGCAGCCAAAATTCCTCCCGTGAAGGTGAGTGCCTCGACCCATTTTTTTGTCTGGAGCATTGAAAAGCCGAAAACAAAAAGAATAATGAGCACGTAGATTGCCCAGGTCAACGGATCCTTTTCTAGTTTGGCAGGTTCAAGTGACCCGCGCAAAACATTCAGGGGTGAAATTTTCCTGATCCCAACCAGCGGAGGCAATGCGAAAAGTACCGAAATGATGAGTCCGATGCCAATTCCCTGACCAACCGCTGACCATGAAATGTCGGTGGTTAGCTCAAACGGTAAAAAATCTTTGATCACATAAGGCAGAAACTGTTGGATAAATGTACCCAGAATTGCACCGGCCACGGACCCGATCAAACCTATTCCGGCGATCTGGATAAGATAAATCACAAACGCCTGAGAGCCGCGCACGCCAAGGCATCGCAAAATTGCAATCGAATTCAGTTTTTCACGAATGTAGATGTGAATGGCACTTGCCACGCCAATGCATCCGAGCAGCAAGGCAACAAAACCGACGAGTGCCAGAAAACGGGTAAGATCCTGAAATGACCGGCCCGTATCTTCCTTTTGCGTTTGTACCGTTTGATAATCCAATCCAGCCGTTTCTAATTTTGGCTTGATGGTTTCAAGCAATTTTTGGGGATCCGTTCCGGGCGCAAATTTCACGTAATGCCGGTAGGCGATTCGGCTGCCCTTTTGCATCAGGCCGGTTTGCCCCAGATATTGCATGGGAATATATACCGAAGGAGCCACGGAACTCGTAAAACCGGTTTGTCCCGGCGCTTTTTTCAAAACTCCGGCAATTGCAAACGTGACTTCACCAACTTTGATGGAATCGCCAACCTTTGCCTCATACTGGAGCATCAGCGTTTGGTCAACCAGTGCTTCCTTATTCGTGCGAAAATCTTTGCCAGCAGCGACCGGAACAGTTTCCAATTCGCCATAGTAAGGGAATTCTCCTTCAAGTGCTTTAACCTGAGCGAGTCTGTTTCCGCCGTTTTTTGGGAACAAAATCATGGAAGCAAAGCTTCTTTCCTCAGAGCGTTTAATTCCCAGCGAATCAATGAATTTCTTTTCCTTCGCGGTAACTGGTTTATTGCCGGAAACTTCCAGGTCAGCGCCAAGCAGTGTAGCAGCCTGATTGTCGATGTTTGCTCTTAAATTGTCACCAAGCGAATAGATCGCTACGAGGGCAGCAATACCCAAAATGATGGAAGATACAAAAAGGAGCAGGCGCGACCTGTTCCTCCTGCTGTCACGCCAGGCCATTTTCAAAAGCCAGTTAAAATTAACACCCTTGCTCTGATTGGGTTGTTCCGGTTGCATAAGTAGCTGTTGGTAATTAGGAGTTAGCGATTAGCTTAATAAATGATTGACTAATAGGTTTTTATAAAGAATCAATCATGTAACCAAATTTTCGCTACAACTTATATATTTTAATGATTAGTAATTTCCGAAAAAGTGAAAGGCAGATTTCGAACCTACATGATCTGGGTGACTTGCGTAGGTGCATCCGATATGATGCGGCCCCCTTTAATCCGGATGATTCTCTGCGTTTTTGCAGCCAGTTCCAGATCGTGGGTAACTACGACAAGCGTGGTTCCGGCTTCTTTGTTGAGGTCAAATAGTAATTTGACAACTTTTTCGCTCGTTTCTGCATCCAGGTTCCCGGTTGGTTCGTCGGCAAACAATATCTGGGGTTTGTTTGAGAAAGCCCGTGCAAGCGAAACACGTTGCTGTTCTCCACCGCTCAGCTGGGTAGGGTAGTGGTGGCTACGTTCGGCAAGGCCCACTTTGTCGAGCAGATCCATTGCCCTCGGTTTGACGTTTTTCTCGCCTCGCAGTTCCAAAGGCACCATGACATTTTCCAACGCCGTAAGTGTTGGCATCAACTGAAAGTTCTGAAATATGAAACCGATATATTTATTTCTGACTGCCGCGAGTTGGTCTTCGTTGAGGTTATTCAGCCGGGTACCATGCAGCTCGACAGTACCTGAGCTGGCTCGGTCCAGCCCCGCGCACAAGCCCAGAAGGGTCGTTTTGCCGCTCCCGGAAGGTCCAACAATAGACAGCGTTGAGCCGGCGGGTACAGAAAAATTGATTTGGTCCAAAACAGTTAACGAGCGGCTTCCACTTTGATATATTTTACCTACTTGCTGCAAATCGAGAATGGTATCCATCAAACGTAATTATTTTAATATTTGTAGTGTCACGGTAAGACTTGGCAACTTGATTTACAGAATTTTGGTTCTTATCGCGTTGCCGCCGACCATAAATATAGTTTAAACGGTGTTTAAAAGTAAATGAACGGCATTGTCCATGATTTTTTAAATGCTTTCGTTCCTATCTTTGGGCCTGCTGTCACAATCCAATTAACGTGCCAGGTACAATTTATAAAGCTTATTTTTATGCAGTACTTCATCTCAATTTCCAGAATTCTTGCCCTGTCCGTCCTCCTTGTTGCATGTAACAGTGAAAAAAAGGAAGATGATGGAGAACAAAAAGAATCCGTACAAACTGAAACAAAAGCCGCTTCGGTGGCGAAAAAGACTATTTTGTTTTTTGGCAACAGTCTGACGGCCGGTTACGGACTCGATGATCCTTCGCAGGCTTTCGCCGGATTAATTCAAAAGCGAATTGACTCCCTGGATTTGGACTACAAAGTGGTCAATGCTGGCGTGAGCGGAGAGACTACAAGCGGAGGTAACAGCCGGGTAGACTGGATTCTCAAAAATCCACTGGACATTTTTATTCTTGAACTTGGCGGAAACGATGGTCTGCGTGGTATCCCCGTGAGCGAAACGCGCAAGAATCTGCAATCGATCATTGATAAGGTAAAAGCAAAATATCCGGATGCGAGAATCGTATTGGCTGGAATGCAAATGCCGCCGAGTATGGGCCGGCAATACACCACTGAATTCAGAGGGCTTTACAAGGAAATTGCTGATAAGAATAAAATTACCCTTATTCCCTTTCTGTTGCAGGGAGTAGGTGGTGAGGCAAAACTGAATCTCAAAGACGGAATTCATCCATCGGTAGAAGGTCACAAAATCGTGGCAGAAAATGTGTGGTCAGTTCTGAAAGGCATTTTGTAGAACTAACTTCTACTTGGGTTTGATCATTTCCCAAAGTTCCAGTTTGGCCTGAAGAATCTCTTTCGGCGTTACATAATGGTCGTAAGTGTCCATTTTGACTCCGTCTACGGATCTTGGATTAACTATTCTCAGAATATAATCTTTGTCACTAAATGGATCAAACCAGCGGTCCGAACCCGCCTCTTTGACAAATAGTACGTAACCCCAGTTGGATTTGTTCTGATGTACATACAACCAGACGGAAATTTTTACGTGGGTTCCGTCTTTACGCCTGAAAATTTTTTCGTGAGTCATGAGTGGGAGAGTGGCTTTTTCCTAATTCAAAAAATGAATAACCGCCGAAATCGTAACGATTGCGACGGCTATTGCAATAACCTACGCCGAGTAGGTTTCGTTTCCATGTAATTGTTTAGCTCCGAGATTATTCCAGGCCGTGACAATTTCAAGCCTGTCTTCAATTGTTTTTGGGGTAAAAGAAATGATCACGCCTCCACTTTTGATGCTGGTTTCATAAACTTCAGCGTGCTCTTTTGACATACCCGAACCGACAAGCGCACCAATAATTCCGCCTGTCAGGCCACCTGCGCCCGCGCCTGCAAAGGCAGCAATCAGCGGGCCCGCGACCGCGATACCAAGGGGAGGAATAATGACGGCAGTTCCCAGGGCAGCAACCGCTCCGATTATAGCACCTGTTGTCCCACCAACGGCGGAGCCTACACCCGCTTTTTCCATCGTTTTATTTCCGTGTTCATTTTCGTTTAAAGTGTGTGTGATATATGGCTTGTGCGTTTCATCGGACAAAATAACATTTACTTCGTCGGGCTTGTAGCCGCGGTACATCAGCTCGTCAAAAGCGCGTTCGGCGTCTTCCCTGTTGGCAAAAACGGCGTTTACTTTTGTAGGAATTTCATAATCTGCTGCATTTTCCATCTCAATTTTCAGTTTGAAGTTTATGAAGTTTGTTAAACAATTATGCCTCAATATGGATGAGGGCGCTTTCCGGCCCAATAAATGGATAGGTCATAAAAAATCCGGATCTCAGTTTTCTGAAATCCGGATACACTATATTATGTTTTTCTATACAACTCTGTCTCCACGAATCACTCTCAGAATTACTGCAACAATGGCAATAACCAAAAGAATGTGAATGATGTTTCCCATTCCGAAACTTGCAAAGCCGAAATAGCCGATCAGCCAAAGAATGACAAGAATTACAGCTATTGTATAAAGAAGATTTCCCATTATAGATTATTGTTTTAGGTGAAAGTTATGACCAATGTATCCAATTTAAGTGCCAGCCGATTTCGTAGCATTAAAATGAGATCAATTCCCCGATTTGACCTTCAATACACGCATTGAGGGTATTTTGAAATAAAAAGTTGTAGAAAAATTTCTCGATAACAGACTTTGCCGTTGGTTAATTGTGGTAGTTTTTAAATTTTTCCGGCTCAAATATTAATTTGTGATCTTGCCGGGTTGCCTGTTCGCAAAATATCGTCGTAGTTTAGGGGTAGAAAACATTTGTGTCGACTTCAATATGCGGTGACTGTTTGCCGGTTTGTTCAGAAATAATTTTTATCAATGAAAATTTTACAATGCACGGTGCCAGGTTTACTGGAATATCAGCAGGCGGAGGAACCGGATCTACTTCCCGGTACAGCGATAATCAGGATCAGAAGAGTGGGGATTTGTGGTACGGATCTGCACGCATACCAGGGTACACAACCTTATTTTAGTTATCCCCGAATATTGGGGCATGAACTTGCCGCGGATGTAGTAAAATATGACGGCGACGGCGATTTCAAAAAAGGAGATACCGTTACCATCATTCCATATTTTTATTGCGGTAAATGCATAGCCTGCCGATCGGGAAAAACCAACTGCTGTACGACCTTGCAGGTTTCAGGTGTACATATTGATGGCGGGATGACGGAATATCTACGTGTTCCTGCCTATTCACTGGTTCACAACGGCGGTCTTGGTTATGACGAGCTGGCGTTAGTAGAGCCACTTTCAATCGGCGCGCACGGTGTCGGCAGAGCTCAAATTAAGATGGACGAGTTTGTGCTCGTTGTGGGTGCCGGGCCAATCGGTCTGGGATGCATGGAATTTGCAAGAATACAGGGCGGAAAAGTAATCGCACTGGATGTAAATCCACAACGGCTTGATTTCTGTAAAACAAATCTCGGCGTTTATGCTGGTCTTGATGCACGCGCACCAGATGTTTTTGAGCAACTTTTCGAAATAACAAACGGAGATATGCCGGCTGTGATCATCGATGCAACCGGAAATTTGGGTGCGATCAACTGCGCGTTCCGGTATCTTGCACATGGCGGCCGGTATGTGCTGGTAGGACTTCAAAAAGGTGAGATTGTATTTAGTCACCCGGAGTTCCACAAACGCGAAGCCACCTTGATGAGCAGTCGCAATGCAACCAGGGCCGATTTTGAATACGTGATGGATTGCATGCGGCAGGGACTTGTCAAGCCCGAAACTTACATTACCCACCGGGCCACTTTTGACACAATAAAGGATCAGTTTGAAACCTGGCTGGACCCGGCAAATGCAACGATCAAGGCGATGGTCGGGTTTGATTAAACAAGAAAATGTTTCCCTGGTTTTTATAAATATTTGATAGTAATAATTTGAAAATGAAAAAGGTTCTATTTGTAGTTTTTTGTCTGTTCGTTAATCTTACGTCCGTCGTATATGGCTCGGTGGTTGATACTGTTCAAACTTACAGTGCGGTAATGAAAAAGAACATTAAGGCCGTTGTAGTTAAACCCGACAAATACAACGACTCACAGGAATATCCGGTTGTGTATCTGCTGCACGGTTACGGAGGTAATTATGCCGACTGGACCAGCAAGGCGACAGGTTTCAAACAGGCGGCGGATCTTTACAACATGATCATCGTTTGTCCGGACGGAGCAGTGGGAAGCTGGTACTGGGATAGTCCGGTCGATCCTCAGTTTCAATACGAAACCTACGTTTCGAAGGAATTGGTGTCTTTTATTGATGGCAAATACAAGACGATCAAGGATCGCAGGGGCCGGGCAATTACGGGCCTTAGCATGGGGGGGCATGGTGCGTTGTACCTCGCTTTCAAACACCAGGATGTATTTGGAGCGGCGGGCAGCATGAGTGGGGGCGTTGATATCCGCCCCTTCCCGAACAACTGGGATATGGCAAAAAGACTTGGAACTTACGCTGAACAGCCCGAAAGGTGGGAGAAAAATACGGTATCAAATATGTTGCAGCTTTTGACGCCTAATACGCTGGCACTGATCATTGACTGTGGTACTGAGGACTTCTTTTTCAAAGTAAATGAAAACCTGCATCAGCAACTGCTTTTCAGGAATATCCCGCATGATTATATCACGCGGCCGGGAAGTCACAACTGGCCATACTGGAACAATGCCATTCAGTACCAGCTGCATTATATGAACAACTTTTTTGCCAAAGTAAAATAGCCTGTCCAGGCTCTCACCGTATAAAGTTTAGCGGGGGATTTAATTGACTTTTAGCGCATGAACAATCGAAGGAATTTTATAAAAACGGTGGTTGCAACAGCAGGACTTGCCACAGTAAGCTCCCGTGTTTCAGCGAAAAATCAGTTTGTGCAGCCAGACGGATTTACGGTGCTTTTCCAGGGAGATTCAATTACGGACGGAAACCGGACACGTAACACGGACTGGAATCACGTGATGGGGCACGGTTATGCGTACACCATTGCCAGTAAATTGTGGTACGAGCATCCTGAAAAACAATTCCATTTTCTGAATCGGGGAGTGAGCGGAAACCGGATTACACACCTGGCGGAACGCTGGCAAACAGATACACTGGATCTTCAACCGAAGGTTTTAAGTATTCTGGTAGGGATTAATGATACCGAAGCATTTATCAAAGGAAACACGGCGTGTACGCCCGAACAATTTGAATCCGTTTACCGGAATCTGCTTAAGCTGACCATAGAAAAATTGCCTGAAACCCGTTTTATTCTGGGAGAGCCCTTTATTCTGCCTGTCGGCAGGGTAAAAGAACAATTCGAATTGTACACGAATGAAGTGAGCAAACGCCAGGAAATTGTAAAGAAGCTGGCGGCAGAATTTGACGCAATACATGTGCCGTTTCAATCCGCATTCGATGATGCATTGTCCAAAGCACCAGCTGAATATTGGATCTGGGACGGAATTCATCCGATGCCGGCCGGGCATGAACTGATGGCCCGATTATGGCTTGAACAGGCAGGCGTGTTATTGGGAGTTAAATGAAAAGGTAGGAAAGCCGGTTTTTGAACTTTGTTGTTCAAACATTCAGAAATCAGTTAATCGCATCGTTCATGAAATTCTCAGGCGTAGTCATTCTTACCCTGGTTGTCAATTGTGCCTGTTTCGGCCAGGCTCAGCAGCATTCCGCACTCCCTGATCCACTTGTATTTAACAATGGGCAAAAGGTAAATTCAGCCAGAGAATGGCCCGCCAGAAGAAAAGAAATACTGGAAATCATGACGAGGGAAATGTATGGAACTGCTCCTGGGCGTCCGAAAGACATGCACTTTAAAGTATTTGATCAGGATAAAAATGCACTTGGCGGAAAAGCAACACGCAAACAGGTGACCGTCCGCATCAGAGAAAAGGGTAAAGAAGCGAAATTTGATCTGCTGATTTATATTCCAAACAAAAACAAACGTCCCGTTCCTGCGATTGTAGGTATTAATTTTGTCGGCAATCAGGCAATAAACGCCGATCCGGGAATTAAATTGACCGAAGCATGGACCGAAAACAGCAAAATGTTTCCCTGTGCAGTAAACGGAAAAGCGACCGACGCCTGTCGCGGGGTGAACGCAAGTCAGTGGCCGGTGGATAGTATTCTGGATGCGGGATTTGCACTTGTGACCATGTATCGGGAAGAAATTGCTTCCGATCGTAAAGAACAGATGTTCCGGACCGGTGTTCACACACTTTATCCTGAACTGCAAAACCGGGAAGATAATTTTAGCACGATGGCAGCCTGGGCCTGGGCGATGAGCCGGGCCGTTGATTATCTTGAAACCGACAAGGATATTGACAAGAAAAAAATCGTTGCTTTTGGCTTTTCCCGGCTTGGTAAAGCTGCACTTTGGGCGGGAGCTACGGATCCCCGATTTGCCATTGTACTCAGCAACGAGTCAGGAGCGGGAGGTGGCAAGCAATTTCGGCGTGGAATCGGTGAAAATGTCAAAAGGCTTAATACTGTTTTCCCGCACTGGTACGCCAAAAGTTTTATAAAATATAGTGATAAGGATACGGAACTTCCTTTTGATCAGCATTTTGTGCTTGCATTGATTGCGCCAAGACCCGTATACCTCGGAACGGCGGAAGGAGACAAACAGGCAGATCCCGAAGGCGAGTTTGAAACTGCCAAAGCTTCCGATGCTATTTACAAATTGCTGGGAACAAGCGGTTTTCCCGGAGGTTCATTCCCTGCTTTAAATCAACCTGTTATAGGTCAAATTGGCTTCCACATACGTCCGGGCGGGCACGATGTGAAAAACTTTGATTGGAATCAGTATTTAAATTTCTCTAATTTACATTTTAGTAAATAGAACATACCATACATTTAATTTGACTAATCAGCTAAATGAGCAACCTTTCTTCGCCGGCACAATCTGCAACGCCACCCCGTTTCACTGATCAAAAATACCTCATTACCCTCATTTTTGTCACTTCCCTTTTCATGTTTTGGGGAATTGCGATCACCATGGGAGACGTTCTGAACAAGCACTTTCAAACTGTGCTGAGCCTCACCAAAACACAATCTGCTTTTGTACAGTTCGCGATTTTTGGAGCTTACGGGGTGATGGGAATCCCTGCGGGTTTGTTCATGAAGCGATTTGGATATAAAAATGGAGTGCTTTTCGGATTGTCACTTTTTGCAGCCGGGGCTTTTTTATTCGTTCCCGCCGCCGCTGCCGCGTCATTTCCATTTTTTGGGGTCGCTCTGTTTATTCTGGGTTGTGGCATCTCAACCCTTGAAACGGTTGCGCACCCATTCGTAGCATCTCTTGGCGATCAGCGTACAAGCGATCTGCGTATCAATTTTGCACAGGCATTCAACGCGTTAGGTACGATTATCGGACCATGGATGGGGTCGTATTTTCTTTTTGGAAATCATGTGCAAGGCAGTACCGACCTTACTTCGGTCAAAATGCTGTATATCGCAATAGGAACTGTGATCGCCACAATCGCTGTCCTGTTTTCTTTTGTTAAAGTGCCGGCACTTAACGATCCGCATGTTGCGGCTACTGATCCTGATGCAACGAATGTGGATACACATCCTGAAAAAGGTCTTTTTGAACACAAACATTTCAAATGGTCCGTGGTAGCGCAGTTTTTCAATGTCGCGGCACAGGCTGGGACGTGGGCGTTTTTCATCAATTATGGTCACGAGAAAATGGGATTTTCTGATGCCGTAGCCAGTAAATGGATGATTCTTTTCTTTGTAATGATGCTCACCGGGCGTTTTGTAGGAACTTTTCTGATGCGCTACATTGCACCACCCAGATTGCTTGCCATTTTCGCTGCCTGCAACATTGTGATGTGTCTGATCATTGCGCAAAGCTGGGGATGGCCGTCGTTCATCGCGCTACTCATGCTGAATTTCTTCTTCAGTATCATGTTCCCGACCATTTTCAGTCTTGGCTTGAAAAATCTAGGTTCGCATACACAACAGGCTTCTTCGTTCATTTCAATGGGTGTTGTGGGAGGCGCATTTTTCCCGTTTGCCATGGGAGCTGTGGCCGAGCATAATGTTGCAACGGCGTATTACCTGCCAATTATCTGTTACACGGTAATTTTCCTGTTTGGCTATAAATTTTATAAGGTGCATCACTGACACCCGATGCCCGGCAATATTTAAATTCGAAAATAAATTACGTACTGGCAGCAAAATGGCTATCTGCCAGCTGCTAAAAGCTTAAAAAATGAAACTCTGGGGAATAGACTTAGGAGGCACCAAAATAGAATGTGCCGTATTGGATTCGGATCATAATCTGGAAGTTGTCGTGCGCATGCGCATCCCGACCGAATCGGCGAAGGGATACGAGCATATTTTGTCTCAGATCAAAAAGCTGATTGATATGGTCGCCGAGCAGGTGGGTGAAAAACCCTCCAAAATCGGTTTTGCCACGCCGGGCGTTCTGGAACCGGATTCCCGGTTGATGAAAAATTCCAATACGATTTGTCTCAATGGCAAACCAATGCAAAAGGACCTGGAAGCAATTCTGGGTATTCCGGTTCAGTTGGCCAACGATGCAAATTGTTTTGCGCTTGCCGAGGCGCTGATCGGGGCCGGAAAAGATTATCCCAAAGCCGAAGTCGTTTTTGGTGTGATCATGGGCACTGGTGTTGGAGGCGGCTTGGTAGTTAACAACAAAATCATCGCAGGGCACCACGGCATCGGTGGCGAATGGGGACACAACATTCTGGAAGAAAACGGAGAACCTTGCTATTGCGGCAAGGCAGGTTGTGTGGAGCAAGTAATTTCAGGGCCTGCGCTCGAACGATATTATGAGCGTGTGAGCGGAGAAAAACTATCTTTGAAAACCATTTTGGAACAATACAATGAGGGCAAAAACCCACATGCCATTGCAACAATAGAGCGGCTTCTGGAATATTACGGCCGGGCAATTTCGACGCTGATCAACGTTTTGGATCCGGGCCTGATTGTCATTGGTGGTGGCGTTGGCAACATTGATCTGCTTTACACAGCGGGTTTTGAGAAAATCAAAAAGTATATTTTCAATAAAGGTGTTGTAACCACGCCCGTTTTGAAACCAAAACTGGGAGACAGCGCCGGCGTTTTTGGCGCAGCTTTGCTATAATATTTTTTCTTCATAAAAGTCCCGGAAAATTCACTTTTCCGGGACTTTTTGATTTTATCACTGTTGATTACCGGGATACTCGCGATCACGCTGCATTTAATTCAAAATCATTGTTTTGTTAAATAGCGCACTTACCAAAATGTTAGTGGTTTAAATAAGTATATTTAGAAAATTAAACATTTTGGTTAAAAAGTTTAAATCAGATAATTGTAAACAAACAAATTATGAAGAAATTATCACTGGCAGCATTGCTTTCTGTTTTCGCCTTTATCAGTCATGCACAATCGACCTGGAAAAACGATAAAGCGCATTCACAGCTTAAATTTGACATTACGCACCTTGGTATCTCAACTGTATCGGGCGCCTTCACAGATTTTGATGCCACAATAACTGCCGCAAAACCTGATTTCAGTGATGCGGTTTTTACGCTGACAGCCAAAACTGCATCGATTAATACGGGTGTTGAAAAAAGAAATGATCACCTCAAATCAGCTGATTTTTTTGATGCAGCTGCAAATCCTGAATTGAGTTTCAAAAGCACCGGTGTAAAGAAAAACGGCGTAGACAAGTACACAGTCACAGGCGATCTGACAATGCATGGCGTCACAAAACCGGTTACACTTGACCTTGCATACAGAGGAACGATCACCAACTCAATGAGTAAAAAGCCGGTTGCTGGTTTCCGTGCGACGGGAACTGTTAAAAGAGCTGATTTTGGAATCGGACCTAAATTTGCTCCTCCAATGTTGAGTGAAGAAGTTACAATCATTGCTGACGGAGAGTTCGGGCCGCAATAATCTGAAATTTGAACGATTTGATATGTATAAGTTAAAAATCATTACGTCCACGGTCCGGCCAGGAAGAAAAGGGCCTATCGTGGCCGCCTGGGTGCTGGATGTGGCGAAAGAGTATGGAAGTTTTGAAGTAGAACTGCTGGATCTGGCAGAGATAAAACTGCCGCTGATGGACGAGCCGAACCATCCTGCAATGAAAAAGTATCAGCACGAGCATACCAAAAAATGGAGTGCAAAAATTGACGAAGCAGACGCATTCATCTTTGTAACGGCAGAATACGACTACAATTATCCAGCGCCACTGAGAAACGCGCTGGAATACCTGTATCAGGAATGGGGTTACAAACCAGCTTCTATCGTGAGCTACGGCGGAGTTTCGGCAGGAACGAGAGCGGCGAACAGCCTTAAATCAGATTTGGCGACTTTCAAAACTGTTGCACTTCCGGAAGCAGTCAATTTTCCCTTTTTTACTCAGGGAATCAATGACCAGGATGAGCTGGTTGTAGGTGAGGCAACAAAAACGTCCGCGAAAAAGATGCTGGATGAGTTGCTGAAATGGACAAAAGGGCTTAAACCCATGCGGGAAAGCTGACAAAATCTTGTTTTGATTTTTCTGACAGGTGTTAAATTCATCAGGAGGAAGGTGCTTGCATCTTCCTCTTTGTTTACAGGGAGTGATGCAATTTCCTGAATGGAAATTTCGGTGTAAATGATGTCGTACGATAGATTGTAATATTGAATTATTCAGCTAATTTGTGGGATATTTATTAAATGAATTCGTTCGTCCGTCGCTACCCGCAATGAAAAAAAGAACTTTTATCAAACTATCTTCCGCATTAATGACGGCTCCTTTATTTTCCTCTTTAACGGGCTGGGCAACCGGCGAAAAACTAAAAAACTGGGCCGGAAATCTGACGTATAGCACCGATAAGCTTGTTGAAGTAAAAACGGTAGCGCAGGTTCGGGAATTTGTAAAAAAGACATCAAAATTTAAAGTGCTTGGTACCAGGCATTGCTTTAATGATATCGCAGACAGTACCGATCTGTTTCTATCGTTGAAAGGAATGGACCAGGCGCAACTGGATGTAGCGAAAAAGACGGTAACGGTCGGAGCGGGAATGAATTACGGGCAGCTGAGCCCATACTTACATGAGAAAGGGTTCGCGCTGCACAACCTCGCATCGCTTCCGCACATTTCAGTTGCAGGCGCTTGCGCTACGGCAACGCATGGATCGGGCGAGCGGAACGGCAATCTGGCAACGGTGGTTGCGGGGCTTGAATTTGTGACTGCGAAAGGGGAAGCGATTCAGTTAACGAGGGAAAAAGACGGCGAGAAATTCAAAGCAGCGGTCGTGAATCTGGGTGGACTGGGAGTCGTGACAAGTATTACACTCGATGTACAGCCTACTTTCATGGCAAAACAGTATGTATATGAACGCCTCCCAATGAATCAGTTTGCTGATCATTTTGATGCCATTGAGGCGACCGGTTACAGTGTTAGTTTATTTACGAACTGGCAAAATGATTATTTTGAAGAAGTCTGGGTGAAAGTGAAAGATGGCGATGCATTCAAGCCGGAACCGGAGCTTTTTGGCGCAAAACTGGCAACGAAAAATCTGCATCCAATTCCTGAACTTTCGGCTGAAAACTGTACAGAACAAATGGGTGTTTCCGGTCCCTGGTTTGAAAGGCTTCCGCATTTTAAAATGGGTTTTACGCCGAGTAGTGGCGTGGAATTACAATCGGAATACTTCGTGCCGCGTAAAAATGCAGTCGAGGCGATTCTGGCCATTTCTAAACTTAAAAGTCAGATCGGGCCGCATTTGCTCACTTCGGAAATCCGCACGATTGAAGGCGACGATCTCTGGATAAGCCCATGTTACAAGCAGGCGTCAGTGGCCATTCACTTCACATGGAAGCAGGAAATTCCCGAGGTGATGAAATTATTACCGGTAATTGAACAGGAGCTGGCGCCCTTCAATACGAGGCCGCACTGGGGTAAACTCTTTACTATAACGCATGAACAGTTCAAATCCCGGTATGAAAAACTGCCTGAATTTCAACACCTCCTGGCAGAATATGATCCGAAGGGTAAGTTTCGCAATGCGTTTTTAAACCGTAATATTTTTGGTGTGTAGCAAAAATAAAATCAAAGCCAGTACATATTGTACCGGTATTGTTTTTTTGTAAAAGCACATTTGCGTTTTAACTGATAAATGGGCCACCAGGAACCCCCCAGCCCCATTTTGGCATCGGTTCGTCGGGATTCATTTCCAACTCTGATGTGTTGGAATTGAGCACTGCAATACGCGTCCCCCATTCGATATAAGCTACAAACGCTGACCGGAATTCGGGATCGTCGGGTAAATTAATCTCGTCGGCTGTTTCAAGCAATAACGAAACCCATCGTTTTCTGTGTTGTTCGGTAAGGTGTTTGGACAAATGTTTCTGAATCATTTTGAAATGGCTACCCTCTTCGCTACTATACATTTCCGGTCCGCCAAACACTTCCGCAATGAAGTGTGCAACATGCAGCTGGTGTTGCTTCGACATGTGTTTGAAAATGGGTTCCAGCAGCGGGTCCGACAATACTTTTTCATAGAACTTGTCGGTAAGTGCTTCAAAAACAGGCATTCCGCCTGCCCATTCGTAGAGTGTGGGAATTGGTTTTGTCATTTTTTTTCGAGAAGTGACCGTACATATTGTTGAGCGGCTTCTGCAAAATGAGGCCACATATCCTGATAACCAAAAGGCAATTGAATCCATTCCTTCATGGGCCGTCCTTTTTTGGAGGGATCAAATGGCGCCGCTCCGTCAAGTGCCAGTGCGTCTGTCCGTGCTTCGCCGTTAAGTTTAAAAATCATGCATCCTTCGAACAGGGAAATGTATGCTTTGCCGCCAATTTTGAAACATGGTTTGCCAAACATCTGACTTTGTTGGGAATCCGGCAAACTCAGGCCGATTTGGGTATATATGCTTTCAGATTCCTTCATGATTTTTAAATTTAGATGAATTGCAGGCTTATTTACCAATCCATTACTATGCCTTCAAAGTCTTCCAGTTGCTGAATTTCAAGATTGACAAAACCATCCTTCCATACAAATTTGATTGGTTTTTTGCTTCCCAACAAAAATATTTTGGCTGGTTTCCGGCTCAGTTGAACTTTGAATTTCAGGTTATGCAGCGGCAGCGGGTCGAAGTAAGTGTTCCCGCTAAAACCGGTGAGGTTAATCAAATGAAGGATGGCACCATCTGTTGTGACTTTGTCGGCGTTGGCAATTGTGTTTTTTGTGTATTCCGTCAAAATCGTCTCAACTCTTGCCGGGGTATTGGTTTGAATTGTCTGCGAGGCTTCCGGTAAAATATACCTGATCGCATCCAGCAGCAGATTTTTATGTTCCTGATAACCGTGCATGTAATAGAGCCGTCCCAGGTTTATCGGGAAAATAACGGCTTTGCTTTTCTCATGATTTTTGATTCCCATTCCGTAATATCCTGTCGGCTCATGGCCTCCGATAATTTCTGGTGGTCCCGGCCGGCCTTTTGACAGAATCGGAAGGAGTCGCTGATCGGCGTTTTTGAGATCATAAAGACCCAGGTTAAACTTCCAGAAAATCATTTTCTGCCCGGGGAAACTTTTGAATATTTTGCGCTCATCAGGCACCAGATAATTGCCAGCGCCGTCATTGTCTTTGTTTATAATTTTGGCACCAAACAAATCCATTAAAGCTTCCGGCGCGTCGAAAAGGGAGCGGTTTGTGGCTATCAAATTTGTCCCATTCTGGCTCGCCGCTTTAATTATTCGAATGGAATTTGCCGGCAGGTAAGTTATCTCAGGCAGTATCAGCAATTTGTATTGTTTAAGCTTTTCTTCCAGGTTGCCGATCTGGCCGTCCTCGATGATGTCAAACGGAATATGTGCCTCTCTGAGCATCAGCTGAATTCCCCTATACTCCTGCATAGGCTCACCGCTCGGCCATGAACCGGGCGCGATTACTGCGATTTTGGCCACTGATTTGTATTTGCCGAAATAGGGCTCATTTGCTTTGTGAAATGCGTAAACTTTTTTGAAAACGTTGTAGTTTCGCTCGTCCTCATAGCCTCGCAAGTCGCCCATCATACTCATATCCAGTCCTGAGCCGTTTGCAATATTTTCATATAACCTGATCTGCACTTCTTGCGGTTCGACCGCATTGTACCTGGACTGAAACGAAATTTGTTGAATACTGGCATTGCTGATGATGTGTTTCGGGAAAGAATTCACCGCGTTCGATACATTATCCGAAGCAGTATACGGCCAGTAGGGCAGGGTGGTCATGCTTTGCGATTCGTGCCGGATGATGTCGACGAATTTGTCAGAATAGGTGCAAATTGCGACTTGTTCGTTTTTGGATTTGACCAATTTGTGAAGCCGTTCTGACCAATCTTCCACCGTAAACTTTTTGAACTCTGCATATTTCTGAAATAACGGATCAGCTTTGTTTTCTTCCTTTGGCAAAGTCAGGCCGTTACTGAACTCAGAAAATCGCTTCTGATCTGCCGGATTCTGATCGATCCCATGATATTTCCCTTCGTAAGGATTATTTACCTGGTAGCCGGGCATATTCAGGAATATTCCGTCAATTGGAAAATTGTCCATTACTTCGCCGATAATTTTGAAAGCTTTTTCCTGAACGTAAGGCGCATTGATTGATACCACGTACATGTCTGTATTGATGATGCGTTCGCCTTTGGGAGAAATGTAACACCAATCCGGATGGGCCTTGAAAATACTTTCATGCACCCTGCTGAAATCAAATCGAACAATGACCTTAATTCCTTTTTGGTGACATTTTCTGATCACGTCGCCAAGCATACTGGGCTTCATAAAAGGATTCGTATACTGAAAATCAAGTTTGGTCGGATAAAAGGCCATGATTCCACCGGCATTGATCAACAAAGTATTAGCAGAAAAATCGACGAGATCTTTAACCAAAGAATCCGGATTGAGCGTGCCCGCTTCGTAGTCGGGAAGGTTGGTCTGGATAACACGTAAATTGTTCCTTTTCCACCAAAAACGGTTTTCCTCAGTGTTATTTTGCGTGAAACCACGCAATTGGCAAGTCAATAAAATAACTGCAAGAAAGAGATAAATTCGTTTCATTTGGGGAAATTTGGCTATGTTCAGGAAAGGGGGAAAGTTGTCACTTTTACCGGTGCAGTTTACCATCCAAGGGTAGAATGTTTCATGTTGGCGTTTTAAAAGCATAAATCAGAATACTATTGCGACAAAATTTTGAGCACAACAAAAAAAATAACCTGTCTGATTATAGACGACGAAGAGCCTGCCCACGAGGTTCTGAAATATCTGATTGCAAAAGTTTCCTGGCTTGACTACGCCGGAAGCTGTTACAATGCGATTGACGCAATTGAACTGATTCCAAACCTGAAACCCGATCTCGTCTTTGTGGATGTCAATATGCCTGAATTATCCGGCCTGGATCTACTCGGCATAATCCAAATTCCTGATTCACATATTATTATCACGACGGCTTATTCTGAATATGCCATTGACGGGTTCAATTACGATGTGACTTCGTTCCTGTTAAAACCCATTGGCTTCGACCGGTTTTTGAAGGCTGTCACAAAAGTCCGCAAACTGATTGCTGGTAATTCAGAAATCCACGGCAGGAAAGAGCATGAATTTTCAGTCCCAACACCAGATGAAAAAATCCAGCAGTTTTCCGGAAAAGTTGATATTGCTGAACAGAATGAGATCGGTGTTCGGGCAGGAGAGGAATATATCTGGGTTAAAGCAGATAAAAAAATGCACTGCATCTGGTTCCGGGATATATATTTTATTGAGGGCTTAAAGGATTATGTGAAGGTACATCATGTTGGTGGTGTGCTGGTTACGCTTGGGTCTATGACAAATATGATGAATCAGCTTCCCACACCTCCTTTCGTCAGGACGCATCGTTCATACATTGTCAACCGGAATAGCATCAAGTTCATTGAGGGCAATATGGTTACAATGAATAACGGTTTACAGGTTACGATTGCGGTTTCTGCAAGTCGCGATGACGTCTTAAGGCAACTCACCGAGAAATAGAATTCAATGGAAATCATTCATCCGGACAGGGTATGGCTGAAACGACTACTTTTTCCAAAAAGTGGCTCCGAACGTGTTTTTTACCATTGCGTTTTTTGGGTCGCTTTCCTGGTGATCAACAACGCGCAATTGCTTCATTCGCTCTTGGGAGATATTGGGTCGTGGCAGGTTTATGTTTTAAGATTGCTTTACTTTTTAAAACTAATTCCTCAATATTATCTCTGTGTCTCATTATTTCATCTCCTTCGGGAACGTTTTCAAGGAGTTTGGCTGGCGGTAACTGCGGCTATGCTTACGGTGCTGTCGGGTTATTTGGCTTCTGTTCTTGCATTTCTTTTAATTGACGCAGCAGGTGATTTAAACAGCTTGGGCGATAAATTCAATTTCAATTTTCATTTATATCTGGATGTTGACGGCTGGAACGGAAGGAGGTTGTTGCTACTAATATTAAATGTTGTAAGCGGGATTGAGCTTCTGTTCGTACCCGTAGGACTTAAAATTTTGAAATACGGACTTTCGCAAAATCTGATCCGGCAGAATCTCCAAAGCGAAGCACTTGAAATGGAGCTCAAAGTGCTCAGATCGCAGCTAAATCCACATTTTGTCTTCAATGTATTTAATGCTGCTTATGCCAAAATTCTCCCGTTGTCGGAAAGTGCAGCGGAATTTTTGAGCCAAACCGCCAACATACTACGCTTCGCTTTGTATGAAACGGAAGAGGAATTTGTTCGCTTGCATAAAGAATTGGATTGTATTAAAGCATATGTCACACTGCAAAATGCCAGAAGCGGATTTGAGAATCGCATTGATTTTTCGTTAGTTGGACAGATCAAAATGAGTCACTTTGTGCCAACATTTTTACTAGTGAAACTGGTTGAAAATACCTGTGAAGAATTGGTCATTGCTGGCGGAGAGAAACCGGATATCAATATTTCGGCGGTCATTGATTCGGATCATCTGGAATTTACCGTGATTTGCAACGGGCCATCAGACAACAAATTGTTATTTAAATCAAAAGATGAAAAATGGCTGATTAATACGAAAAGCAGACTTGAAGTTTATTTTCCGCAGAACAGCAACTTTGTAAAAACCGAGCATGGGCAAGCTGTGACTGTTAGAATAAATCTGCCATTGATTCGAAGTCAAAGGGTTTTAGAGGAGGAAAACGGCTCATTATGAATCTGACGACGGATCAAATTTGGATTAATAAACTGCTGTTTCCTGAAACGCCTGCGTTGCGTCTGTTTTACCACGTTGGTTTTTGGATATTTTACGTCTTCATCCACCTGTGTTATTCACTTCAATTTCAGGGTGAAAGACTCTATCAGCTCGATTTTTTGCTGACAATTACGCTGTACTATGCCAAGACCATCCCGCTATTCTACGTTGCGGTGGGCTTTTACAGGTTTCTGGAAAGTTATCTGAAAGGAATCTGGCCACTTATCGCAACAGCATTGCTGTTATTGGTAGCAGACCATATAGTGATGATGGCATATATGTATCTGGTCATTAGTCTGTTTACTTTGGACAAATTATCAGACGGTCTTCAGGAGGCTGCACACATGTATTTTACACCTCCACTTTCAGATATTCCCCTTTTTCTGACCACGCTGATCGGCGATGTAAGAGAAATGATTTTCCTGACATCTCCAATCACAATCGTAGTCACAAAATTCGCTATTTCTGAAAATTCGCTGCGGCAAAATTTGCAAAGGAAGGCGTTGCGGCTGGAACTTCAGATGTTGAAATCACAACTGAGTCCGGATTTTATTTTCAGTATCATGGGAGCGGCCTATGAGAAAATTAAGCCGTTGTCTGCTGATGCCGCAGGATATCTTGCAAAAGCGTCCAATATCCTCAGGTTTTCATTATATGATACCGGCGAGGAGTTTGTGAAACTGGAAAAAGAGATGGCGTGCCTGCACGAGTATGTGGAGCTTGAATCGATGCGCAGCACAAAGCGCAGTGAGATTTTCTTTGTTCAAAATGGAGATATAAAACCGCAGCACCGGATTCCGACTTTGTTATTGATTACGCTGGTTGAAAATGCATTTAAACATGGCATTCATTCAACCCGGCACCGTTCTAATGTAAAAATCGAAGTGAAAATTGACGCGGATAACCTGGAATTTATTATCAGCAATAGTAAACCGGTGCAGTCAAATCCGGCCGCTCTGAATCGGGGTGGGGGAATCGGGCTATTAAATCTGAGCAGACGTCTTGATTTGTATTTTCCAGCGCGGCACAAATTTGAAAAAAGGGAAACCACCGACGAATTTGTTGTTAGGCTTACTGTACCTCTTCTGGATTAAGTCGGCTATGCTACACCGGCTTTTCGACGAAACCCGGCATTTTATCGACGAAATCAAACAAGCTTATTTCGTCGAATATTTCAAGAGTTTTGTATAACAAAATTTAAAATGGCCGGATTTTCGGGCTCTTTTGGGAATTCTTAATCAACCCATCGGATGTCAAAAATCTATTAGCCATGAAAAATATCTCAGTTGCATTTTTACTTGTAATTTTTTTCGCCCTTCCCGCCATGGGACAGTTTTCCATCAGGGGAAGCGTTACGGAGAAGAACAGTCAACCCATTCCATACGCCACCGTCGCCATTTTAGCAGCTAAGGATTCGGCTGTCGTGAAAGGTATTGTATCAAATGACCAAGGTGTTTATGAGGCCACAAATCTGGCAGCAGGCCGATACCTGGTGAGTTTCCAGTCAGTTGGTTTTAGAAAAATGTGGACGGCCGTTTTTGATGTGAACGGGGACACACCCTCAAAAGACTTAGGGCAATTTTCGTTGGATGAAAATGCAGAAAATTTGTCAGAAGTTACGGTAAAAGGGCAGCGCAGGCTGGTGGAACAAAAGGAAGATCGCATGATCCTCAATGTGGAGAACAGTGTCATTGCAAAAGGAAACAAGGTCGAAGATTTGCTCAAATATGCGCCGCTGGTTCAATATTCAGCCTCGGGAATTAAGGTGGGCAATAAAGGTAATGTGCTGATCCTGGTCGACGGGCGGCAAACCAGCCAGGGATCATTGACAAATTTCCTGCAAAGTTTTTCCGCCGAAGACATCCTCAGGATTGAAGTTCTGACAAATCCACCAGCGAAATACGACGCGGGTTTTGGCGCTGTAATTGATATAATTACCAAAAAAAGTCTTGAAAAAGGTGTGAATGGCCGAGCAAGCCTGATTTATTCTCAGGGTGAATTGGGTCGCTTTTACCCGGACGGATCACTTAATTTTCGCTCCGCCAAATGGAATATTTTCACCTCAGTGAGCGGGACTGCGGATAAGTATATGGAAGACCAGGTTTTAGAACGGCATTTCCCGGGTGGTTCGATGGTCAATGATCTGATTGTGGTTTACAAAACGAAGGGTATTTCCTCGTTTAGCGGTGTTGACTTTTCGCCCGGTAAAAACCATACGGTCGGTTTGCGGTTCAATAGCGGGCTTCGAAACGGTATAAATCTGACGGATATGAACACGATTTTCAGAAACGCAGCGGTATTGCCGGATTCGATTCTGCATGTCGATAAAATCAGGCGTAACAACACACGCAGTTACGATGTCAATTTCAATTACACCGGAAAACTGGATAGTCTGGGCAAGGAATTGACTGTTAACGTGACAAAAAGTTTTTTCAATAAATCGGACATACAAAATCTTACTTACCAGCCCCGAAATGAGTCATCCGAATCAATTGGAAACAACACCGGGGTACGGATTACCAATCCGGGCAAACAGAACAGTCTGATCGCGCAGGCCGATCTGACACTGCCTTCGAAAGTAGGTAAATGGGATATTGGCGTGAAATATATTTCCGCGGAAAATGACAACAAACTTACGCAGGAAAATGAGACTGATTCAGGATTTCAGATCGATTCATCGTACAGTAATACAGGGATTTATCAGGAATATTCTTATGCCGGATACGGCAATTTCAGCAATTCTTTCAAGAATGGCTGGTCCCTTCAGGCGGGTTTACGACTTGAAAAAACGAGCCAGCGTCTGCTGAGTTCCGATTTGAACAGGAAATACACAGGACTGTTTCCCAGTGCAGGACTCAGTCGTACGTTTCAAAACAAAACAAGTCTCAGCGTTTCTTACAGCCGGAAAATTTCACGACCATCGCTTTCCAGTCTGGTACCCTTTCGTTTGCTGATGGATCCATATACGGTTTACGAAGGAAATCCCTTGCTCAAACCATCATTCACAAATGCGATCGATGTGTATTACACGGTGAAAGATCTGTCGTTTTTTGCCAATTATGCGCATCAGCGTGACATGATCTCCGATGTCATGTTTGCAGACCAGGAAACCAAGGTCTACACGCAGTCGACCGGTAATCTCAAAAGCGTAGACGGTGCGTACATAGGATTCAGCTGGTCACATGAACTTGCAAAATGGTGGCAAACCAATACGTCGCTGACTATCTCGGGCAGCCGGACCAATTCGCCGATTGGCAATGTTCCCGGGGTTAATCTGGCAGGTTGGGGCGCTGCGTTTTATACTACGAACATTTTTTCACTTGCCAGAGGTTATAAGGCAGAGCTGTTCATTTCCTACAATTCTCCAAATCGTTACACGATTTGGCAATACCGATCGCTTTACTGGGCAACGGTGAGTTTAAATAAGGCGGTTGGGAAAAATGGAAACCTTAAAATATCGGTTCAGGATGTTTTCAGAACACAGATCACTTCGCTGAATACAACCTACGGACCGGTCAATATTAGCAGTCGATATTATAGCGATACACAGCGGGTGAGGTTGTCATTTTCATATAATTTCGGAAAGAAAACTGTAAAAGGTTCCAGAAACAGAAGCCTGGGTAATGAGGCGGAAAAAAGCAGAATGGGAGGGAATTAAGGAAAATCTGGTTAAAATTATTGAAAAGGAATGGTGCTTACAACCTTTTTGTCATGGGTTTGGTCCTCATTTTGAGTCTGTTCTCATTCTGGCGACATCGGGCGCCCAAATCAATAATTAACCAAGGTTATGAAACGTTTAATACTAATTTTGATAGCCGTTGTTTTTGTTTTGGATTCGTGCAAAAAACAAACCATTCCGGAACCAGCCGGGCGTACCGTTCGGTTGGTTCCGACGGATGTTTTGGTCAAAACAAAAAATACGGTTACAATAGATCGCGTTTTTGATTTTATTAATTCCTACAATCACAAAGTGGAGTACATTTATAATAGTTTCTACGTCTCCGCGCTTCACCGCGACAGTTTACAATTTGTGCTGAATTATCTGAATAAAAAATCATACACGAACGACGGCAGAGGTTGGGGTGTGAGCGGGTATCTCAATTATCAGAGTCAGGTGATCACCATTATGCCGCGACTATATAACATGGAAAACCGTGACCACCAGGCCGACTGGCTTGCATCAATAAAATTGATGAAAATGACGGAGGTGACCGACAGGAAAGATGTTGGCGGTAGCATCATATTCTTTCACGTACCTGAAACCGAGGAAAAGGCATGGGTTGAGCGGTTCAGGAAACTTAATTTTGTGGAGTGGGCCGAGCAAAATAGTTATGCTGATATTTACCCGCACGATTGATTCTCAGTCGCGTCCTTTGTATGTAAATGCGACAGCTAATAAAAGGATTCCAACAAAACCCAGAGCTACCGGCAATGAAGTGGCCTCTGCCAGAAAGCCAATCAACGCAGGACCTGCAAGCTGGCCCGCGTAACCCAATGTTGTTACAGCGGGAATGGATACGGAGGTCGGAACGTTGGGAATGTTGCCGGCAGCGGTGAAAAATACGGGTACAACGTTTGCAGCGCCAAGTCCGACAAGCACAAATCCGATCAAAGCTGTTCCCGGCCAGGGAATCAGAACCGCGACAAAATATCCGGCTGCGGACAATAATGCGCCATACAATACAACTTTCGAAGATCCGATCCGATGGACAATTTTATCACCGGTAAGTCTCATAATGGCCATGGCCACGGAAAATGAGGCAAATCCAAGACCCGACAAAGAAGGATCAAAGTTTCGGTTGAATTGTAAAAAAACTGCACTCCAGTCAAGTAACGCGCCCTCAGCCAGGAAGAAAACGAAGCACATCAGGCCAAGAACCAATACAGGACCACGTGGCAGGACAAACGAAAAAGATTCCACAGTTTCCTCTTCCGAGTGAGGAAAGAGGTTTTTGTATTGGCTGGCAGCAATTACAAACAAAAGAATTGAAATACTGATCGCAGCCGTTGTAGGCGGCAAACCCAGTTTAATTAGGAAACCGAGACCGATAGAGCCCATTAATCCGCCCACGCTGAACAAGCCATGAAATGAGGACATAATGGGCCTGCCGTATCGATTTTGAACAAGCACGGCATGGGAATTCATTGCAACGTCAATGGATCCGATTGCAGCACCGAAAATGAAAAGTGCCATGCTGAGCTGGATCGCCGAAGTTGCCTGAAGAAGCAAAGGCAGAATGAGCGCAATGACAGATGCAGCAGTCAGCGTGACTTTTCGGCTGCCGTATTTGTTGATGAACATGCCTGTGAAAGGCATGACGAGAATAGCACCCAGACCAAGCGAGAGCAGTACCACACCCAGCGCCGCATCGTCCAGGCCAAGATTGATTTTCGCGAAAGGCACCATCGGCGCCCAGCACGACAAGCCGATGCCGCAAACCAGAAAAATCAATAAACTTGCTTTGCGTGCTGCCGCTGTTTTTTTATCCGGAATGCTTGCCTGAATGTCGGTCATGAAATACTATATTTTTGATTTTGCAATAATATGCAAATTTGCATAAATTTGCAAAATAATATTATTGATATGGCTCGCGAAAAAAGATTTAATTACATTCTTGAACGGTTACAACACAATAGTGAGGTAGATTTCGCATCGCTGAGCAAAGAGCTAAACGTATCTGAGGACACAATCAGAAGGGATATTGACGCGCTCTCAAAAAACGGACTTTTACTCAAAATACGCGGAGGGGCCATTCCCAGATCACACAATCCATTGACTTTTAAAGAAAGATTCGGGCAGCTCCGTGACGACAAAGAGGTGATTGCTGCGAAAGCACAGGCGATTCTTAAATCCGGCCAGACGATTTTTCTTGATGGGGGAACGTCAGTTTACACTTTGGTTTCCCGTCTTTCGACGGATATAAAACTGACTGTGATTACAAACAACATGGCAATCATTCCTGTTTTGGCTGCATATGCAGGTGTCGAGTTGATTGTTTTGGGAGGAAAGTATCTGAAAGAATCTGAGACTGTCGTGGGTTTACAGGCAATCAAAATGGTTGAAAATTTTCAGGCGGATATTTACTTTATGGGGATCTGCGCGCTGGATACTGTCAGAGGCGTTACCGCTGGTTTTATGGAAGAAGCAGAATTGAAACAAGCCATGCTGCGTCATTCCGGAGTGTCAGTCGCGCTCAGTACTTTCGACAAAATTGAGACTTTTGAGTCTTACCGGGTTTGTCCGATTCAGGATCTTGATTATATCATTACAGAAACAGATCCTGCCGAAAGGAAGTTTGCTGCTTTCAAAGAACTGGGAGTGGGTATTTTGTAAAAGCTTGCCAGGTTTTGAGACTTGCCAGGTTTTTAAAACCTGGCAAGTCTGACCAACGCGTCAGATGTTTTTCTTCTTCGATTCTTTTACTGCAAAATCCACCGCACGGGCTGTGAGAGCCATGTATGTCAGTGACGGATTTACGCAGGAGGCGGAAGTCATCGACGCGCCGTCTGTTACAAAAACGTTCTTCACTGCATGCAGCTGATTATTGCCGTTCAAAACGGAAGTTTTCGGATCACGTCCCATTCTCGCTGTGCCCATTTCGTGTATCGCCATACCAAGGTACGATCCGTTGTCATGCGTTTTGACATTTTTAAGACCTGATTTTTCCAGCATTTCTGCGGCGTCGTTCATCATGTCCTTGCGCATTTTCTTTTCGTTTTCACGTAAATCAGCGTCGAAAACAACGGTTGGCATACCCCATTTATCCTTTTTCTCCTTGTTGAGGTACATATGATTTTCATGGTAGGGAAGTGTTTCTCCGAAACCGCCGAAGCCCATTGTCCAGTTGCCTGGTGTTGTTAGCTCTTCTTTGAAATCCGCGCCGAACGAAAGCTCTGCCACGTTTCGCTGCCATCCCTGCCGGCCGCCACCGCCCTGATAACCAAAGCCGCGTATGTAATCACGTTTGTCGTTACCAATATTTTGATACCTCGGAATGTAAATACCGTTCGCACGGCGGCCAAAGTAATATTTGTCCAGATCACCTTCCCAGGTACCACTTGCTCCCGTACGGAAATGGTGGTCCATCAGATTGTGGCCCAATTCACCTGAATCATTTCCCAAACCATTCGGGAAACGTTCGGAAGTTGAGTTTAAAAGCACGAGTGTCGAGCCGATTGTACTGGCACAAACGAAGATTATTTTGGCCATATACTCGCGCTCCTGCATGGTCACAGCGTCTGTCACACGCACACCCGTTGCCTTCTGCGTTTTATTGTCGTAAATAATTTCTCGCACAACGGAATCCGGGCGGAGTGTCAGCAGTCCTGTTTTTACTGCTGGTGGCAACGTACTGGATTGTGTGCTGAAATAAGCACCGTAGGGGCATCCCAACGAACATTTATTTCTGTACTGGCAAGGAGATCGCCCCCCTTCAAGCTGGATTTTTGTAGGCTGCGACAGGTTTGCAACGCGGCCGATGGTCATGGTGCGGCCGGGGAATTGTTTTTCCAGTCTTTTGCGAACCTCTTTCTCAACGAAATACATATCCATCGGAGGCAGGAATTCGCTGTCCGGCAATTGCGGAAGCCCCAATTTTTCACCCGAAATACCAACATGTTTTTCAACGTAGGAATACCAGGGTGCAATATCTTTATAACGGATTGGCCAGTCTACGGCAATACCATCCTTTAAATTTCCTTCAAAATCGAGGTCACTCCATCTGTACGACTGGCGCCCCCACATGATTGATTTTCCGCCCACAATGTTCGGTCTGAACCAGTCAAAGCGCTTTTTTTCTTCGTACGGAGAGTCGGAATCATTCATCCAATATTTTTCCGTCATCTCGTTGTAGGGGTAATCCCGGGAAAGAAACGGATGCGTTTCTTTTTGCTTAACAGTCAGTCTGCCGTTGTATTGCGTTTCCCAGGGTGCTTTCAATGCGTTTTCATACCCCGTAACGTGTTCGAGATTTTTTCCTTTTTCCAGCATCAGTACTTTCAGTCCTTTTGCCGTAAGTTCCTTTGCCGCCCAACCGCCGGAAACGCCTGACCCGATGATTATTGCATCGTAGGAAATGTCTTTTACTGCGTCAATATTTAAGTTCGCCATTGTTAAATTTCAGTATGTTTTGTCAAAAATCAGCAGATGAATCAAACTAAATCGCCCAGCTTTTTTGTCCTTTTTGCATTGGATAAGAGCCATCGAACCTTCCCGGAATTGGCAGATAGTCCAATGCTTTCGTTGCGCCAATTTCCGATGTGAAATATCCGGTGACAGTTAAACCTTTCATTTGTAAAAAGAACGGCTTGTCAGCTGTTGTCGTGCGTTTGATCATATCCATCTTCTGAGCAGCGTCAAGGGCAGCAAAGCCTTTTCCGTGGGCATCCTTGCTATCTTTATCGAGCTTGTCCAAACCGGCATAGAATTTTTTCTGTTCTTCGAGCTGATAGCAGTCACGGACAACGCGGGTAATAAATTTTTCTACGCCAGCTTCTTTTGCACCCGGAGTTCCGGTAGCAGGAATGATAACGTCTGCAACCTCGGCAAGCAAGGTTTCCTGTTCGGGCGTAAAATTAAATGAGGGGCCAAAATTCAGCTTTTCCCCCATGGCCCCTGCCAGCAACGGTGCGGCAAGAACGCCACCCATCATCAGGGTGATTTTCTCAATGGCGTCTCTACGGTTCATTTTGAATGTTAAGAAATTTACAAATGAATGGCTGATTTACAGAGCCTATATGATCTCAAGAAAAAAGCATTCTAAAACTACTTTTTCTATTCGATATTCCATATTAATCCTGTAAACTTTACAAAATAAATTAAAGTATGCAGACGGAGTGAGCCATTAACGATTGTTAACAGCCATGAGAGAAGACGCGTAACCGTTCACGCATTGTCAACTAATAAAACCGGATCATAACGATATCGCCTTCATGTGAATAGCATCAGGATCCGGAAAATTGTTGTTTTGCAGGGATGAAGTGTGGCAGAAAGTGTGGAACAGGTGCAACTTTCAGTAAATTGAGATGAAGCCGAAACATTTGGTGAAAAACTTCGCCTAAATTGTTCTTAAAAGGATTACCTCCTTTGGATGTGCAGGATGATATTTTACGACAATACGGGTTCCTGAATGCAACAGATTAAAGTCAACCTGGGGAACCGCCTGTTTCACTTCCGTTACATAATTGCGCCCTTTTTGCGGTTCAACCTGCATCTGCACTTTCAGTTGAGGCAGGTTGTTGATGTAAGATCCTGTCGGTCCGATGTTGAGCACTGTTGCCTCTGATTCTATACCGTCATTGAGTATTTTTGTGTGTCTTTTAATTTGAACTTTTTTAATAAGCGAAGTGAGGATCACGAAGATGACAAGCGCGATAAGTAGCACAGTAGCACCGACTTCTCTTTCTATATATAGTAGTTGCATGGCTTTCTGATTTATTTACTGATGCAAATAAATAGGATTGAAACTATAAAGTCCAAATAAAATGACTGAACGGCTGAAATGGACAAGCCAAAGGTATTCAGCTCGTTTGAGTAGCCAGATTGTCACCGGTTTTTTAAAAATGCCGACAATTCTATCACGACAAGCGTACCGGTTGCACGGCCGGTCGTATCATATTTGTCGGTAATATGTACCTCAGCGTGCTGCCCCTGGCGGTTCAGTACATCGAGTCTTTCCTGTGATATCATGAGGCCTTTTGACTCATGCCGCCTTGTTTTGCTGCTTTGTTTTTTGAGCTCGAAAGATTTTTTACGGCCAATTCCATTGTCATCGATCCGGCATTCCAGGATGTCATCGCTCATCAGGCGGAATTCAATAATCAGGTTTCGCTGGCCGGCAGAGTGCATCAGCCCGTGCCAGAGGGCATTTTCAACATAAGGTTGTACCAGCATGGAGGGCAGCAGCGTTTCGTCTGCTTCCAGTTTTTCGTCGATGACAATTTTGTAGGAAAAGCTTTTTTCAAAGCGCATTCTTTCCAATTGCAGATAGAGATCAAGCACCTCGAATTCCTCCTGAATTGTTACCAGATTCCTCCCCGAATTGTTGAGAACCATCCTGAAAAGTTTCGAAAATTTGTTGAGATATTTGCTTGCCTCTGAATATTTTTCTGTCACGATGCACTCCTGTATGCTGTTGAGGCAGTTGAAAACAAAGTGTGGGTTCATCTGCGCTCTCAGCGCCATAAGCTGGCTTTCAGCCAGCATTTTGTTGATTTCCAGTAGTTTAATTTCCTTTTCCTGGGTTTGGGCCTCCGCGATTGCCTCGGCTATTTTGTTTGCGCTGATAGAAGCAATTGTGGAAAGCGCTTTCAGGTGTTCTTCTTTGAAAAAGTTTTTCCTGCGGTTCTCCGAATCAATTACACCGATCACTTTACCTTCATGTAAAATCGGAACGGCAATTTCAGAAAACCGCACTTCGTCATCGACAATGTAACGCGGGTCCAGCGAGGTATCGGCAATGATAAGTGGCTTGCCTGTCACAGCAACTGTGCCAACAATTCCTTCGCCTGGCGTTATTTCTATCGGATTACTGATCTCATGCCCTTTGGGATTTTTTGGTCCGTATGTTGCCTTTTGTACAAGCATGTTCTTGTCTTTATCCAGCAGATACACCACACAATCTTCAAAATGCAGCTGAGAAATGCAGTTTCTTGCGATATCCCAGCAGATTTCATTTACCGAATTTTCGCCATATACGGAGTTGGCAAAATAATCTATCGTTTCGTCGATCACCCGCTTTCTCTTACGTTTTGCCAGGTTTGTATATATGATGTAAGTTCCTGCCAGTAAGATTAACACATAGGAGGTATATGCCCACCAGCTTTGCCACCATTCCGGCTTAACATATATTCTGAGCGTTGTGATGGGCTTCATCCATTTGCCATGTTCGTCGGTGCTACGGATTTTGAAAACGTAATGCCCATGCGATAGTTTGTTATATGACGCCGACAAAGATCGTCCGGCATTGACCCAATTTTGATCTACACCTTCGAGCTGATAACTGTATTGGAGTGAAGGTACGTCGCGGTGATTGAGCGAGGCATACTGAAATGTGATGTAGTCTTCATCTGGTTCCAGGTGAAGTTCGCCATTTCTGAAACCGTTCTTTTTCTCAGTTTGGAAAATTTTTAAAGAGGTGATATGAGGGGGTTTTTTAACTGGAATCGCGGCAAAACGCAGCGGGTCTATCACCACGATATGGTCAAGCATCACAGCGTAAACTTTTCCGTTAACAACCTGCAGGTAATTCCAGTAATCCTGTAAAGTCTTGCCCAGATCGATGTGGACGCGCGTTTCTTCTCTCGTATCCGGATTGATAAATTCGAGCCCTTCCCGGCTAGCGGCCCACAAGGCGCCCTGATCATCAATTCCAATGCTGGTAAACTGATCCAAATGTAAACCATTGCTCGTGCTGAGGCTGTCGAGGCAATGGCCGTCGATGTTGAATTTCATGAGGCCGCGACCAAACACCGCTGCCCAGATATCGCCTTTGGAATCCTCCGCCAAACTAAGTCCGGAAAACCGGGCAGCTTCGCAAACAGGTGAAGTTTCAAATTTGCCCGTAGTCTGATCGAATCTCAGAAAACCTGAACCGTTCATCGAAAACAGCAAATCGTTGTTACGTAGTTTTAAGGCCGATTGAACCCTGTGATAACTGAATTTTCCGAAAATTGGATCGGAACCGTCAAACCGGTCGCATTGCCCTGTCGAAGGATTGTAGCGGTAAATGGCGTCATCCAGAACGTGAAACCAGATATTTCCCAGATAGTCCGTCAATATGATATTTGCGTGACTCCATTTTTTACCGAGTTTCGGATGAGTAAAGCGAATCAGCTTATCCCGTGTTTTGTCCAGGTAGTAAATACCGTCAAATCCTGCAAACCACCATCTTTGTCCACTTTTGGCTGAGGCCAAAAACCGATTTCTTATCTTGTCACGGCCATCGGTTACAACGTAGCGTTTATGGCTTCCGTTCTGTATGTTGTATGCCAGAATGCCCTCTTCTTTACAGGCCATGATAATATCGCCGTCCACATTTACCCAGTTAGCCTGTGCAAAACCGGTTTCCAGGAAAAATTCAAAACTGGGCAAACGATAGATTGCCCGTACAGGCGAATGTTCCTGACTTTTGCTCACTCCGTTAATGGTTCCCAGCCAGATATTACCCTCCTGATCCTGAATTGCGTCACGGAAATGTCCATAAGCTATGGAATAGTTCTGAGTCTGGCTATACTGGATTTTTCGAATAATTTTCCCTGGCTCTTTGATGTACGCGGCAAACGACCAGGTTGAAATCCAAAGCCTGTTCATATTGTCGATAAACAGGTGATTGTAGCCGTCGTTGATTTTTTTTCCGCCCAGTTCCTGATAACTCTCAACAATATTTAATTTGTGATTCCAGTAATTCAGCGTCAGGTCACGATTACAGCCATACCAAATATTAAAGTTCTTATCCAGCGCGATCGCCTCGACCCATTCGCTGTTCAGGATTGGATATTTATTAGGGTTGTTGTCTCTTGAATAGACAACATTTGTTTTGCAATTGATAAAATAAACGTTCTCTCCGCCAACCCAGAATCCTTTACGCATTTTATCCCATAAAAACCCCGAAAAGTAAAACTCCGGATTTTTAACAGTTTTTAGTGAAGGAATCAATGACGCGGCAGTATACAATTTTCCTTTATCATAGATGAAAATGCTGTTGGAAGCAATAATCCAGAAGCGTTGCTGCTCATCTGTTCTAATGGCTACTATCCTTTCATTTTCCAGCAATGCGAAGCGCTCGTCTTTTTTGAAATAACCGGTTTTCTTGTTGAAAATCCGGATGCCTTCCGTGGTGCCGATCAGCAGGAAACGTTCGTCGCGAATGGGTTGTATGGCGTTAATGTTCAGATTTTTAGATCCTGTTTCATTCTGATATTGTTTTATCACAGCGCCATCGAATCGGTTCAGACCATTCGTTGTTCCGATCCAAAGAAAGCCCTCGGAGTCTTTATAAAGGCATCTGATCTGTTTTTCACTGAGCCCATCCTGCCATTTCAGATTTTGAAAAATAAATTGCGCCGGAGCCAGAACAGGCAACAGAAGGAGAATAAGCAGGGCCGGAAAACTGCGGTGCATAGATCCAGTTATTGATTAGCGGAGGCAAACAACACAAATTAGTCAATCCGGTTGAGATCTCAAACGTAAATTTTTCGGGGTGTGAAGTGCTGGTTTTCTCAATTAATCTACGAACGTTTACCTGACGGATCTTTACTATAAAAGAAAACACAGGCGCTGCGCCTTCTACTTGTCTTTTTTTTGTCAAAACCGGCCTTGATGATTTTTTTAGAGCCTATTCCAAAAGCGTTATTGCCGGATAAGTATTGTCTGGCTGCGCGTTTCGACAATATTTTAAATCAATTGCAACGTATTCGCGTGATGCTTTGCGGAACGGGACGATTTTCTGACTTGGTCACAAAGTAAATATTGATCGAAAAAATGCGAATTTGACGTTAATCAGCCCCTGAAAAAGCTGGATGTAGCCGTTTGCTATTTTGAACGACCGTTCGATCATTCTATTTGGCAATTGCTGACGAATGATAGAAAATTTATGGCGTGGGTTTATAGAGATATCCGCATTTTTAACCTAAACTAAATCGTAAAAGCGGTTCGTAATTTTTTCAGCCTATGAAAAGATGATTTACATTGCAGGGGTCACGTTCAATGATATTGCCCAACTTGTTGGTTATTGACAGTGCAACGCATGACGCTTTTACTTTATGATGAAGCTGACCACATCATCGCACAACCGGATTGGTTCTGTTTTTCAATTCAAATCGTCTTTATCTCCCATACTAACTTTCGTTTCATCGCTTTTTAGTCCAAATTTGAAAGCGGTATTGAGTTGGAATCCACTGGCAAACTCACCCTGAAAGCCTATTGTATGATCCTGCTAGCGGTTAATTTCCTGGTAGTAGGAGGCCGGTCTCAGGCTGTCTTTGTGATCATAATTGTAATTCCAAAGCTCCATATATTCGTCAGCGGGCCGAAAACGGTCACCGCGTTCCTTTAATTTATCAGCCAGTGTATTCTCCAATCCGGCCTGAAGTTCTTTATATTCAGGTTTGTTGACGAGATTATTCTCTTGGTATGGATCTGTCTGGTTGTCATACAAAAGCCACGGACCGTTGAGCCGCCTCGCATAGGTGTAGCGTTCAGTGCGCACGCCGCGATATTCTCTGCCACCGTTAGAAAAATTGTATTCATGAAACGGAACTGGTAGCATGATCAACGCCGCGTCAATCGGGTATTTTTCTGGTTTCAGAATCCCTTGTGTTACATCTTTCCCTTCAACTGATTCCGGAATTTTGATACCACTCAGGCCCAATAATGTGGGCAGAATGTCCGGCGTGCCAATGGGTTTGTTTACGATGATCGCTTTTTTGCCGAGTTTCTCCGGATATTTTATTAGCATGGGTACGAGAATGGATTCGTCCCAGGGCCTTTGCTTGCGGAAGACACCCCGTGTCAGTAGCATGTCTCCATGATCGGAGGTAAAAACAATGATGGTATTCTCAGATATTCCTGCGGCGCTGACGGCCGCCAGTAATTTGCCCATTGCGTCGTCAAGCGCCGTACAATGAGCGTAATAATTTGCGAGCGTCCGGCGGGCGCTGTCTTGTAATTCCGCGGGTACGTTCGGGCGTACTTTCAGCTTTGCCGGGTCATACATTTTCTGGTATTTTTCCGGTGCAGTATTGTAAGGATTGTGTGGAGGTCCCCATGAAAGCACCAGCAGAAAGGGCTTTTTATCCTGTTTTTTTATGAAACCTATTGCACTGTCTGTTTGGGGAAATGCATCATATCCATCCCAAACCTGTTTTTTGTCGTCTTCGTCAAAATAGAATGAACTGTTATAATCATGAGAAACTTCACGCGTTTTCCAATAGTCAAAACCCTGCCGGCGATCGCGGGTTACCGGTTTATCCCTCGCGCTGAAGGGCTCGGCTCCATTCCGGTGCCCGTTGACGTGCCATTTTCCAATATAACCGGTGCGGTAACCGTTATCCCTGAATATCTCAGCCATCGTCAACGCTTCGTTAGGGAGTGGTTTGTCGTTATAAAAAAGGCCATGTCGCAAAGGATATTGACCCGTGAGCAGCGAACCGCGGTATGGTGTACACACGGGCATTGTTGAAACGGCAGTTCTGAAGATCGCACTGCCGCTTGCCAGCTTGTCTATATTTGGTGTTTTGACGTCAGGATTTCCCGCATAACCTGTTGCTTCTGCGCGCCACTGGTCTGCCAGAATAAAAATAACATTCGGTTTAACCGGTTTAAGCCGGGCAGGCTGTACAAAATGCATCGTGGCCAGGCTTACAACAATCAGCACCAATACCGGAATCGATCTTTTCATAACATTAGCGGCGTAAAAGGAATTGCTTTTTTTATATTACCTATTAAGCTAATAGAGTAATATGCCGGTAATTTTTACTGCTGTGCATTGTTTCTGTAGGTTTTATTTTGCGTCGCAAAGCATACATCGGAATCTGCTGGCGTCGTTTATGCTCTTTTGAAAGGAATTCAAATTTACAGAAGATTGGGTTTAGCGTACATTGGAAAACTTCGCGGTGGTTAATCTGCTTGGGAAAACCTTTTTTCCAGACCGGACATAACTCTCGTTGCTGTGAGGCCGTGGATGAGAACGGAAAGTAAGGCTATAAATGCAACCATGGACCACAACTCTTTTCCAAAATTAAAATGCGCCTCTTTGAGTGCGAATGCCAGGTAGTAAAATGAGCCAATTCCACGAATTCCATAAAAACTGATACCAAGCTTTTCCTTGATGTGGAGCTTTGTGCCAATTAAACCAATCAGACCGGATAACGGGCGGACAAGCAACAGGAAGACGATCGAGAGCAGGGCCATTTTCCAGGTGAGGTGGTCGAGGATTCCGTGAACGAGGCTTCCGCCAAAAATCAGCAACACGATCGCCACCAGAATCCGCTCCGTTTGGTCGGAAAAACTGTGCAGGTCTTTATGGAATTCATGGTTGAGCTCGTAGTTCCGCAACGTGATGGAAGCAACGAAAACAGCCACAAAGCCATAACCGTGAAACAGTTCAGTAATACCAAATACAACCAGGGCGGCGGCAACGGCAATAAATCCGTCGTTCAGGTTTATCGCTTTGCTTTTTTCAGAAAAATTGAAAATGATATATGCAAGAAGCCTTCCGAGGAGCACACCTAGAATTATGCCGGACAATATTTTGTAAATAAGATCAATGGTGAGCCACTCTTCCATGACCACGGAAAAGTTTCCAACAGATGATGCTGCCAGCAGTATTGCCAGCCAGGTGAATGGAAATGCCATACCGTCGTTCATCCCAGCCTCGGCAGTAAGTGAAAAACGCACCTCATCTGTAACCCCTTCCATCGGCGGCCCGACCTGAACATCAGCAGCCAAAACCGGATCAGTGGGAGCCAGTACAGCACCCAGCAGGAGGGAGGAGGCGACGTCAAAATGGAGTACAAAATAGGCCAGACAAGTTACTGCTGCGATACACAAAACCATTGTTACAGTAAGCAACCTGAAAGGCACCTGCCATGATTTGAACGAAAAAGGTTTGTCGATTTTTAACCCTGTTCCCATCAGTGATACTACCACAACGAGTTCCGTGAGATGAATGGTGTACGTGTCATAAATCATCGGATTTGGGGGCGGCAGAATATCCAGACATTCGTACGCGATAATCCCCAGCAATACGTAGATTACCGAATCAGATATTCCGGTTAGTTTGGTAAAAGATGGCATCCACGCCATTCCGAGGGTTGCAATTCCGATAATTGTAATCGTAATAATGTAACTGTCCATACAAAAAGTACATTAAAAATTGTGCCCCGGACGGTTTTATCGATTGATTTAATCATCGGCTTGCCTTTTTTTATTTGATTATATCCTTATTGATTTAAATTAATTTGATGATCCAACGGTCAATCTTGAAACCTGGTGATAGTAAATGCTAAAAACTGCCAGAATTGGACGACAGTTTTTTATAGTTTAGAACCAAATTATTTATGAATAATCCTCACTTCCCTAATTGGATCCGCTAATGTTTTATCGGCGATCATGCTAAAATGGCTGATTGTACTTTCCTGTCAATGCCTTGTTTTCAATGCTTTTAGCAAATAACGGCGTCTCTTCACGGTTGTGTTCGTCCGATGCGAGTTGTCTCGCTTCATGTGCTTTTTCCAGGCTTACATTATGTTCTGCTATGAATCGGAAGAATTCTGGGGTAGCAGTGGCGTGAATGGAATTGCTGTACTCGCAGGTGTTTTCGTCAATCTTTGTTGCACGAAGTTCCCACAAAACCTGCACCTTGGTTCGTCCGGCCAAAGTGATTGCATCAGATATCGACAACATTCTGCAATAATCAGGTTGGTGCACCAATGCCACGTAATGCTGTACCATTAGCGCTTCTCCAATTGTTTCAACATTAAGTGAAACCGGCTGTCCGTCGAATGTTGAAGATATTGCGGCACCAATGTGTTTAGTAGAACAACGCTGGTACTCCGCGTCAGGCAGGTTCAATAGCCAATCGGCAATGTCAACTTTTTCGATTGGCGCGTTAATAATCGCTTTCACCTCTGATTGAGATAGCGCATTTTCTGGTGTTTGTGTAATTTCCATACCATTCCATGTTTTTGTTTATACAAATGTGAGAATGAAATATTAATCGTCTAAACTCTTTTTTTCGATCAGATTGATCGGTATTTTCGATAAGAAGTTTTTTCCTGAAATGCGGATATGGAATTAAGGCAGCTTAAATATTTTATCAAGGCAGCGGAGCGGTCGAATTTTACTGAGGCTGCCGCGATTTTGAACATCAGTCAGAGCACATTATCACAGCAGATTAAACAGCTGGAAGATGAGCTGGGCATTCCTCTTTTTGACAGGATTGCAAAGCGTGTGTTTTTAACCGAAGCAGGCAGGTTATTTTTGCCTCACGCGCTTGATACTGTGCGTAAATCAGAAGACGGGCGCGAAATGATCAGAGAACTCAATAATATCCAGGCGGGTTCATTACTTATTGGATCAACTTATGGTCTTTCTCCATTGCTTACCAAGGCCTTAATTCGTTTTTGTGAAATGTATCCGAAAATCAAAGTAACAATCGAATTCGGTACTTCTGATGAACTATTGAGACTAATTGCGGAATCGAAACTGGACTTTGCATTGTCGTTTATACCAGTCCGGCAGACCCAAAATTATTCCTCTCATCCACTTTTTAAATCGGTCTTATCATTGATCCTGCACCGGGATCATCCTTCGGCTTCCCAAAAAACGACCACCATTGCAGATTTGGCCAATCTGCCGTTGGCCCTGCCAGTCAAGGGATATAGTATTCGTGAATTTTTAGATAAATGCCTGTCGGAGGCAAACGTGGTTCCTGATATTTTGTTGGAAATGAACGATATAGACATGTTGCTGAAACTTGTGGATACAGGAAAATGGTGCACCGTCTTAATGAAAACTTCTTTGTTTCATTATCCCTCACTTAAAGCAATACCAATAGTTGGTGAAGAAATGGAGAGGCAGGCAACAATAACCTGGCCGACTAATGTGTACCGGAAAAAGTCGGCAACCTTATTTGCCGGATTTTTGGAAGTGGTTGATTTAAATGAAACAATAACCTAGGCTGCATTACCTGCGCTATCATAAAACCGGCTGAAATCCAGTTTTCGGTTTCAGCCAGTTTAGTTAAATAAAGCAAGGAAATTGAAGTCGTATCTGTAAAAAAGCAAAGGTTACTTTTCGGTACCGGTTTTGGTTTTAATGGGAATTTTCTTCCTGAAAGTCGGGAAAGTCATAGGGCTTCGCGCAGGCCTTTCGTCTCCAAGAAGCACACCCCACTGGCGGAACATGTCCGTTCTGTCGAAAATTACTTTTAATACTGCAATCATTGGCATTGAAAGGAACATGCCTGCAACGCCCGCCATATTCCCCCCGATAATTACGCCGAGAATGGCAAAAAGTGCGTTGATCTTCACTTTTGAACCGACAATCCTGGGCATGAGAATGTTATTGTCGAGAAACTGAACAGTGGCAATTACACCCAGAACAGTGACAACCGGCCAGAGCTCAGTGGATGACGTAAGTGTGAGCAACACACCAATAATGTTTCCCAAGAGTGCGCCTACGTAAGGTATCAGGTTGAGAAAGGCAAAAATAACGCCGATTAAAAGGGCATGTTTGATGCCAATAATCATCAGAATTCCGCCAAGTAAAATGGTCATGTATGTAACCTGTATCAAAAGGCCGATCAGGTAATTTTTAATTATAGCCTCAGTTTCGTAAATCGCCTCTTTCACTTTATTATGGTGATCCTCAGTGAACCACATGAAAATGAACCGGAGCAAAATACTTTTGTAGAACAGCATCAGATAGATGTAAATAGGCAGAAGTCCCATAAAAACAAAGATCGAACTGAGCGTTACGGCGGCGCCGCTGGCCGTTTTACCAGCAAAACTTAGCAAGTCGTTTGTATTTTTATTGATAAAATCCACTTGCTCTTTGGTGGAATAGTCGCTGATGCTGTAAATCCAATCGCTCAGACTTTTTAGATGGATATTTACATTGTTTTTAATCTGTGGGAAATCTGAAACCAACTGACCAACCTGTGCGGAAAAGAACCAGATGATTAGTGCCAGCAGGATCGCGAGCAGTAAAATTGGCAATACAATGGCAAGGGCTTCCGGAAATTTATGTTTTTTGAGAAAACGAAAAACCGGAAGTATAACGATACTGATGAAAAATGCCATGATGATTGGCATCAGAATATCGCTCGCGATTACAAAAAGGGTGCCGATCAGGAACAGGCCAAGTAATTCAATGGACCTTTTGACGGTGAGTGGAATGTTGTTCATGTAATTTTGTTTAACGACGGGTTCAACCACAGGTTGTACTGAATGAATACGATTATTACAAAAAGCTTACCAGTATACGACCTGGCATGATTTTACACAGTTTTCAAATAGTTCGGCAATGTTCCACATACCCTATACGAACTTTAATTTTACACGGCTGTGGCTAAAAACAACAAATCAATTTACAGTGCGCTTGCCGCCAATATTCTGATCGCGGTAACAAAATTTATTGCCGGCGGAATTTCCAACAGCTCGTCTATGATTTCGGAAGGTATTCACTCTATGGTGGATACCGTTAATCAATTACTCCTGCTTTATGGTTTAAAACAAAGTCACAAAGCTGCTGACAGTCAGCGGCCGTTTGGCTATGGGAAGGAGCTTTATTTCTGGTCTTTCATTGTGTCAATTCTAATCTTTGGTTTAGGCGGCGGCATCTCCATTTACGAGGGAATTCAGCACATTATACACCCTGAACCATTACAGGATCCTACCTGGAATTATGTGGTGCTGGGTTTTTCCATGTTGCTGGAAGGCTGGTCATTTGTCGTTGCCGTTCGTGAATTTAACAGCGTCAGGAATGGACTGAGCTGGTGGGATGCAATTGTGAAAAGCAAGGATCCGTCGAGTTTTCTGGTGCTTTTCGAGGATGGTGCAGCGGTACTTGGCTTGCTGATCGTGTTGGGATTTATGCTTGTCGGCCACCATTTTGATATTGATTATCTGGATGGAATCGCCTCGGTTTTAGTTGGCTTGTTGCTGGTTCTTGTTTCGGCTATCCTGGCAAGGGAAAGCCGTAGCCTGTTGATGGGGGAGGGGATTACGCAGGAAACAAAGGACAAAATTAAACTTCTGGCGGAGCAGGATGCCGCAGTGCTTTCAGTGCCGGATATTCTGTCTACCTACCAGTCACCCGAGGAAGTGCTACTTATGTTGATTTGTGTGTTCAGGCCGGACCTCCATACCGAAGACATTACGGATTCTATCAGCCGGGTTCGTGATGCGGTAAAAGTAGCCTTCCCATTTGCAAAGTTTGTATTCATTCAGCCACAGATTGACGAGCAATCTGATCTCAAATAGCAACAAAACTACATCATCGGAAAAGTATTGATGACGTATATAGTTTTGATTATCAATTTATTGGACAAAACCAAGTCGATAGCAATGGAAATTTCTACCCTCATTCAGAATAAAAAGGCGGCAATTCTGTTATAAAATAACAACCCTTTGTGAACTGGTGCGAACTCTTGGATCGCTCATTCGCTTTGGGCAGTTTGCGCGCAACGAACCCTTTACATGAATCGTATTTCAACGTTATTTTTAAAATCAGTCAGAAGAAGCAGACCCCTTGCGCTCATTTTGGTCCCTTTTTTGTTTTTGCCAAAAGTAATTCGGGCACAGAATGTCTACGATTTCAGTAAGCTGATAGATCTGTCCAACAGGCTGAACGCAGCCAGGTTGAAGGTCTCAAAAGACACGAGCTGGCATAAGGCTGAGCTGGGTGCGAACTTTAACCAGGGAGCTTTTAGCGATAACTGGACAGGAGGAGGCGTGAATTCTGCCGGAATCGGTGTTTTTTTAAATGCGGTTTCGGAAAACAGAGCCGGGAAAAATTCGTGGCGCAACGATTTGCAGGCACAATACGGCATCTTGAAAAATAAAGGACAGGGCAGCAGGAAGAATCAGGACAGAATATTTTTTGATACAAAATATAGCCGTGACCTGCATCCAAAATGGATACTTTTCGCTAATCTTAACTTCCAGTCCCAATTTGCAAATGGTTATGACTATTCCATGATCAACGATACAATTCCGTTGCGGCGAAAGAGCTCAACGCTTTTTGCCCCGGCTTATCTGACTCAGTCGCTTGGTTTTGAATTTAAACCGGATCCCTATTTCTTTCTGGATGTAGCACCGGGCGCTTTTCGGCAAACCATTGTTTGGGATAAAAGCTTGTACATTAATACGCCGGAGCAGAAAAATTACGGAGTTCCTATTGGTAAACGTATTGGTTACGAGGTCGCGCTCATGCAAATCGTGGCTAATTATAACCGGGACATAGCGAAACAAATGAACCTGAAATTCCGGTATCAGCTTTATTCCAATATCCTCAATCCGCTTAAAATTGACAATCGCCTGGACGCATCCCTGACAGCCAGAATTAATAAGTACATCAATGTGAATCTCAGTGCAATAGTGGCCTACAACGAGGATCAGAGCGACAATATACAGTTGGCGCAGGGGCTCAATGTAGGGTTTTTGTATACTTTCTAAGTCTTTTTTTTACAGAAGAAGCGTATCTGATAGGCAATATTTGGTAAAGCCGAGTATCTTCATCAAATATTCTTCTGATGAATCTGAGCGTTTTAAATCTCTTCTTGTTGCTGTTGGAAGGTGTTGTGAATTGTCCGGGGTTCGGCCAAATTGTCGATCATCCTGCCGCTACCGTCACCACCAAACCTGTCTTTAAGGTTGATACCGCTTATCCGACAGCCGACAAGCCGCAGTCGAAATTGTGGTATATGAATGGTTGCTGGTGGGCTATTTTGCCGCGGAAAAGCGGGCCCTCATTGTGGAAACGGACAGCGAACGGATGGCATGAAAATACGGAAATTACGAAGGTATTGACGGGTATTCCAGGCCGTGTGGACGTCTGGGCAGGAGCGAATCAAATCACGGCAGTCGGCGTAAGTTCGCATTCGCTGACAGTTTTTCAACTGACCCTGAAAATTGAAAGAAACAAAATTCGCTGGGTGCCGGAAATTCTGGCCACATTAAATCCGCCTTCTCCGACAGAAGACATTGAAACGGCGACGATTGTCTGTGATACCGAAGGGAGATTTTGGGTTGCCTCCGATGCTGGAGATAAAATATGTGTCTGGAATTCCCTGGGAAATAGGAAGAAATGGTCTGAGCCGAATGTGCTGGCGGAGCACATCCACGAAGATGATATCAGTACCGTTACAATTTTACCGGCCCGGCAGATAGGGGTGATTTGGTCGGATCAGGCGAGCGACAAAGTGAGTATGCGGGTGCATAGAGATGCCTCACCGCCCAAAAAATGGGCAAAGGAACAGATCGTGCAATCTGGGAAAAAGACGGCGGACGATCATTTACATGCGTCGCTGTCACCAGATGGAACGCTGTGGGTTGCGACAAAAAACAGCGTCGACATGCTTGCTTCTCCTCAATTTGTCATGCGAATCCGTGACAAAAACGGCGGGTGGCATAATCTTCCATATGCGTCGCTGGGTCAGATAAGAGCTCCGAGCAGGCCGGTCGTTATTTCCACGGAGAATTCTGCCGTTGTGCTTGCAGGGCATACAATTTACAACGCAAAAACACCTGCTTTGGGAGAGATCGTTTTCGGGATCGTTGACACCACCAAAACTGAATTATTCCGAACCGAAGCCACTGTAATCCGGCCGGATACAACCGGATGGCGCAAGGGTAACCGAATCAATGATATCACTGTTCCCAAAAAACCATTTCAATTTAACACGAGCTGGATTATTCTGGCATCGGACAGGGAAGGAAACATTTATGAGGCGGATTTGAAAACAATGTTAAAGGTGCAATGAAGCTGCGCCGCCTCTTACCCGGAATATTAACAAATTTGATTGTGTATTTTTTGTAGTATTGAGACTGTTATTGGCTTGGTAATAAAGTCGTTAACTGATTCTATCGCCTTTGCCCGGCTGTGTTCTTCCTCATCAATTGAGGAGCTGACGATGTAAATGGGAATGGTCTTTTTCAGCGAGGTTTTTATCGTTTCAAATTCTTCGAGAAACTGCCAGCCGTCCAGAACCGGCATATTGAGGTCAAGCAAAATAACGTCAGGTAAGGAATGTTGCTCCTGCACCTGTTGGTGGAAAAAATCCATGGCAACTCTGCCATTATGAAATAGAATAATATTTTCGGTGATTCCGGAACGGTTGATGATGTGTTTGATTGCAAATGAATAAATCTTGTCGTCGTCAATGACACAGACAGTATTAAGTTTGTTCATTAAAAGTTATTTTAAAGGTCGAACCATTTCCGGGGCTACTGAAAACTTCGATATTTCCTGCCTGGGATTCGATCTGTGTTTTTACCAGGAACAGACCAACACCGTGCGCGTCGTCACGGTCGTGAAAAGTTTTATACAGGCCGAATATCTTTTTTCCATGAAGATCAAGGTCAATTCCGATCCCGTTATCTGTGCATTCCAGAACCGTTCTATGATTGGAATCCCGGTATGTTTTTAGCGTAATCAAAGGCAGAACCGCGTCGTTACGGTATTTGATCGCATTGGAAATAAGGTTAAGGAAAATGCTTTCCAGATAAATTTTTGGAAAATACACCTGCCCGACGTCAAAATAAAATTTAATTTCAACCTGATGCGATTTAATTTCGTTTTCAAGAATTACGATCACTTTGCGCGTAATGTCTTCGAAATTCAGTATTTCCTTGCAGACTACGCTTTCTTTTATTCTTATCGCCTTCGACAGATCTTCCAGTGTGGAATTTAGTCCGACAGATATATTTTTTATCTGTTCAAACATTTCCGCGTTTTCTTCATTCAATTGTCCGCTATCAACCAGTGAGCTGATTGTGAGTAGGTTACTCGCGTGATTCCGAATGTCGTGAGAAAGAATATGTGTAAAGTTTTTGAGCTGCTGGTTGCTGCGCGTTGTCAGTTCCAGAGACTCGGTCAGGGCAACCTCGGTAGCTTTATACCTTTCAATGTCCATGAGAATACCTCGTACCTTGATTTGTTTTCCATTTTCGTCAAATAAGGGCTCTCCCGTGGAACGCACCCAAATTTTGTTGCCCTTTCCGGAAGTAAGCAAAAGTTCCAGATCCCATTTCTGGTTAAACGAAAAGCAATTTGTAATCGCGTCACGGAGTTGCCGACGGTGCGGTTCCTGGAAATAACTCAGAACGTCGATATTTTCAATTGCATAATTTTCCGGGAGTTCGAGGATATCCAGAATCGTTTTTGACCAGGTTCTCTTGTTTTTAATCAGGTTGGTTTCCCATCCTCCGACCCGGCTGATGCGGCTTGCTTCGGATAGGAGAAACTCACTTGCGGCCAGCTTTTCTTCAACCGCCTTTCTTTTTTCAATTTCAGCTTCAAGGTCTGTTACTGATCGCAAATTGAAAATAAGCGGAAGCGTCTTGTAAAGTACATAAACCGAGAAAATGGAAACGATTGCAGTTGCAAGACGTAACAACGCGCTCAGGCGATAAGCCGGCCACCAAAATACCACTGCGTCCATCAAATGTGTAAGACCGCATAGCAAGATAAAGGCAACAAAAAGAAAAAATATTTTATGAAAGGGAATGTCGCTTCTTTTCTGCAACAGCGTCAGCAACAGAATTGGTATTGCAAAATAAGCAGCCCAAATGCCGATATCGGAAAGAATATAGAGCCAGCCATGAAAATCAGTCCAATTGCCACAATACCAGCGGGGTGGCCAGTCAGAAGTATCGAGCAGTTTGGTGAAAAAATCAAAAATTTGATCCGAAATACCTGCTTCGGTCGTTGAATAATGACGTGTCGGCCCGCACATCACATTATCATAATCAGCCTGTATTTGATGAGGTTGAGCAGGTTTCAATTCTTATAATTTTTTAAATAATAGGCGTGTTTTAAAAATTGTGGTGATACAATAATTTGTATACGATGAAGGCAGCGGGTTGGATCTTTTGTAAAAGTAAAGTTATATTTAACTTCAATTAAAATGTAATTTTTGGGAAAAATTGCAGGTAGTTCAGGGTAAAATACAGTTTGTCATTCCTGGACAATTTGTATTTTTGGAATTGCGTTGGCTTGTTGCTGCGCAAATAATACAAAAATTTCGAAAAATTCGGGTGGTTTGAGTGGGATGACCGTGCTGCCAGAAAGACAAGATAATTCGCCCGGCTCGCAACAGATAAATTTTGACTTAAGGGCAAATGTATTCTGCCCGTAGTCTGGGAAGGCTACGGTAAGTCTGATATGCAGATGGTTTTGGAGTCTTATTTAGTGTAAAATATTCCCATAAATGCGCCTTTAAGCGTGTATTCCCACGCATCCATCTGTTCGTAGTAGGTAAATATCAATGTAGTGCTGAACGAGTTTAACACCGGAGAATAGTTGAAAATGGATGCTGCAATTGCGGCGCTCTGCTTGTCGACGGGATTGGCGGGGAGCAAGTATTTGACTCTCGTATGCTCTTCCACGGACCAGGTCCAGGTGATTTCTGCCATTATGATTTGAGTTGAGTAGGGACATCGTTTCCTCAGGAAGCTAAATCTACGTAAAGAATCGCTATAAGTAAAAGTAGATTGTAGATTTATTTTCTTTTGGCGTGTCGCGATTCCTCGAAGTACTATCAGGTGCGCGTAGAATAAGTCAGGACTGCGTTTTCCTGATAGGGAAAATAATCTAACAATAGACCGAGCGTGTTAAACCTCATTTAACGGCAGCCATACGCTGAACCTTGCGCCAACGTTTTTCTCGCCGACTGCTGTAATTGTGCCGCCATGGTTGGCAGCCACCTTTTCGCATATGGCAAGTCCGATTCCCGTACCCTCAAATTCGCTTTTTCCGTGAAGTCGCTGAAAGACCTGGAAAATGCGGTCTGAATAAGTCTGATCGAATCCGATTCCATTATCTATCACATCAATCCGATGATATGCCTGAGCCCAGTGAGCTGGGCGTGCAGATGGTGGCAAATCCTTCACTCCAACCACATCCGCCTTAACCTGTATCAACACCGGAACATCAATTTGTTTGAATTTCAGCGCATTGCTCAATAAATTCTGAAAAAGCTGACCCAGTTGTGCTTCGTCACCAAGAACAGTTGGCAACTGCTCAACCTCGATTACCGCGCCCGTTTCCTGTATCCGCAGATCCAGATCGGCCAGAGCAGAATGTACCACCTGGTCCAGCGAAACAAGTGCCGTAATTTCTTGCTGGGAAGATATTTTTGAAAGCGCCAGCAAATCGGTGATCAGCGCGGACATGCGGGTCGCGGCAGATTGCATGCGTTCCAGATAGAAAAGTTCTTTTGCCGACGGATCTGCATATTGGGCTTTCAGGAGGTCACCAAACTGCTTTATTTTACGTAAGGGTTCCTGTAGATCATGGCTTGCCACATATGCAAATTGTTCCAGATTGAGATTGGAACGTGTCAATGACTGATTTGCTTCCGCCAGGTCCTCGTTTGTTGCTGCAAATTCTTCATTTATTGCGGCAAGCTCTTCATTCATGGATGCAAGTTCCTCATTTGCAGCCTCTAATTCTTCCGTACGATACTGAACTTCTTTCTCTAATGTAACTTGTAACTGGTGTTGCCTGGTGACATCACGAGCCGTTCCGATCAGAAATTCCGGGAGCCCGTCTGTGTCATAAAAAACGCGCGCCTGCGCATCAATGATCCGCTGCTCCCCGGTAAGTCGGTTGATAATCGGATGCTCATTTTGATAAATTCCGGATGATCCGACTTGTATGACATCAGCAATACTGTCGGCCACTTGTTGCCTGAAATCATCTGGTAACGGATTATAGGCTTCGTCGATTGATTTGCTATCTTCGGAAAAGCCAAGCCAAAACTTAAAACGATCTGAGTAAATAAATTTCTGACGTTTGATATCCAGCGTCCAGGTTGCTAGTTCTGCCAGTTCAATAGCACCTCGCAAGCGTTCCTCCGCCTCGACAACTTTTTTTGAAGTGACCACCTGATTGGTCACATCAACCGCCATATTCAGAATTGCATAAACCCGCCCATGTTCATCCGTAAGAGGACGGTAGGTGAAATTGAACCAAAATCCCTGCAAACTTCCGTCAACATTCAGGTAAACTTGCTGTTCAGTGGTTTTGTATTCCTTTGCTGTATCGAAAACTCGTCTGAGAATTTCAATAAATGGCTGTCCGTTCAGCTCGGGTAAGGCGTTTTCGAGTCGCGTACCGATTACAGAATAGTCTTTACCCCACAATTTGATCATCGCGGCATTGGCAATTTCAATGATCAGATCCCGCGAATGGTACACCGCTGTGGCGAAAGGAGCCTGTTCTATCAATTTGCGATAATGCCGTTCGCTGTCTTCAACGGTTTTACGTTCCAGCACATCTTTGCTTACTTCCTGTGCCACGCCCGCGAGTTTCAGCAGCATACCGTCGTCACTAAAATAGCTTTGTCCGGTAAATCGCACCCATCTCAATTTACTATCGTCCGCGCCAATTGTCCGGAATGTCACATCGTAAGAGCCGTCCGAGCCGGGAGCCATGGAGGCTTGAACTGCCTCATTTACAAAATTTGCGTCGTCCGGATGCACATGTGACAGCGCCTGTTCATATTGCAAAGGGCTGTCCGAATGCAGGCCAAACAGTGTCCTGCAACGTTCGTCCCAACTGACAGTATTGGTTTGTGCATCTAATTCCCATACGCCCAAACGGGCAGCTTTCAAGGCCAGATCTATATTCAATCGATGATGAAGTGATTCGTTTTTTGTTTGGAACGCATCTTTTTCACTCATAAAAAGAGAGTATTGATAGAGTATTTGTTAATTAAGCGACAGCAGCGAAAGCTTGTTGTGGCTTTGAAACTAAAATAAATTTATGCTATGCCTGATTTTTAATTCATAAAAATCATTCCTGAACACACGCAAACAGGCTTTTTTTGTCTTTAACTAAAATATTAATAGAAAATTGGACAGGAGTCGGGATTGTCGGCTCCTGTCTGTTCTTTCCGCAAGATGTCCTGTTTTTGCGTGTTTGGCATTAACACGGACGAGGAAAGTTGAACGAATGAAGCAGTTATGGTATGGTGATAGTCCGGTTTGAACCAGAAACGGTTTGGGGTTCAACTCTTTGTAAACACTCTAAATTAGCTTCCAATAGCCATAAAGTGTTTCTCTCCTGATAATTTTGAAGTGAAACCATGCGAATCAGAATTCTGACTTTATGAAACCAATTCGATTTATCATACACCGGGATACCGTCTGGTACAATTTGAATGATTACATAAATTTTCTGCTGGAAGCGAGGGTAATATGGCCTATGAGGCCTGAATTACGTAAAAAGCAACGGCAGCCAAAAAGCCCATATCAGACCGTTCTTGACAGGTTAAGCAAATCTCAGTCGGTTTATCAACTGAATATGGATGGAGAGCAATATGTAGATTGGGTTATTTTTGAGAACTTTTTCAGACCATTGAAGCCATTTCTTATTCAGCCGTCCGACTGGATGAATCCGGATAGTTTATTCCGGCAGTTACAACTTTTTATTGAGCATCCCAAAAAATGGTCGTTGCTTCCGGACCGGGATGCAGTAGCTTCCTTTTTCAAGGAAGTGGAACAAAAATAAATTGCCCGCTGTGGGAAAGCAATCTTCTCACCGTCATTCTCCGATTTCTTTTAACTGCAAAATGTGCTCCCAAAAATAGACGTCAGTGCTGCTTTGAATAAAAAATATAACCCTGAAAAAGAGATAGATCAGCAGTGTTGGTATCAGGCCAGTTAGCAGGATTTGGGGACTGCCGGTTTTCATAAGTTCCGGAACTGCGAACACAAGACAAAAGGCAAAAAAAATGCCAAGTGTGCCCAATATGAACCACCAGATTGTGTGCGGCCGCAAATGCAGGGTCACATGTATTCTACCATCAAAATCTGCGAATCTTCCTTCAACTATCGGGTTGACGGTACGCTTTTTAAACTTGCTGTCAATCTTCCTCACCAAAAAATGTGTCGGCGTAAAATCACCGTGATAGGATTTTTCGTGGTGAAAAGTGAAGCCGGTCATGATGTTTTCAGCCAGGCGTTCACTGATCTTTTCCTGCGTTAATTCTGTCGTATAAACGGCTTTATGGAAAGGAAGCATCCTTGGTAACATAGGTGAAATATTAATTCGGGCCAGCGGATTTATTGTGATTTACCAAAACTACCGAATCTCCGGGGTCGAAATTATAGAACTCTATACGCGACGGTTTCAGCTTTATAAATGGCAGAATTTATGCTGAATGCGGCATGATTTTTCCGACAGTTATCATGTCCGCGAGTTCCGGTTGCGCTCCCGGAATCAAAATGTAGAAACTCCCACCCACGGTTGCCGAAGTGGGTATCACTGCCTGTTGCACAAAATTGCGGTGCATTCTTGCTAAATATCCATTACTTTTGAAAAATGCTTTCCAGTACAGGTATGCGGCCCAAGGTTTTCGGTCAGAAGTGGTTGCTTGGCTTTGCGCTGGCGATCGTTTATATTCCATTAAGAACATTCATCAACGTCCAGCACGACGTATGGTATACCATTTTCAGGAAATTGCCCTTATTTTTGGTCGAAATCCTGATCAGTACCGTTTTTTATACAAGCTGGATTTACATGGTCGACTGGTTTTTGCAGAAGCTGGCAGCTTTCACCGGAAGCGATAAATCCCCTAAATTTAGTCTTTCAAATCAGCTCATTACGTTGATTCCCGCTGTTTTGCTCGCGATCCTTTTTAATCGGTTGTTGATCTTTACCTGGGCGTTTATGGAAGTTTTTTGGGACAATGTACCCATACGGATTTTTCAAGGGGCGCCCATGCCGGGAAGAATGATCAGGTATAAGTCGAATCAGGCACTCACTATTCTGGCGCTCATTGCAGCGTATTATTTGTGTGTGAGCAACCAAATTCAGCAGAATCTTAAACGGCTTCTTGTAGACTCGGAAAGGCTTGCGAAGGAAAATATGCGTGCCCGATTTCTGACCTTGAAAAACCAGATCAGCCCGCACTTTTTGTTCAATAATCTGAGCGTACTTTCTTCGCTGGTGGAGTCCCGTCCCGATAAAAGCAGTGAGTTCATCCAACAGCTTTCGCTTTGTTACAGATACATCCTGGAGCAGGCGGACCTGCACCAGATCAGTTTAAGGGAAGAAATGAAGTTTCTCGAAACATATACCTACCTGCTTCAAACCCGTTTCAGGGGAAAGATGAGAATGGATGTGAAGCTGTCCCCGGAGGATCTGGATCGTTATGCGATCATCCCGCTCACGTTGCAGCTATTGATTGAAAATGCAATAAAACACAACACCATGTCTTTGCATAACCCCCTTCTGATAAGCATTCACATTGAAGATGAGATGCTTGTTGTGAGTAATCCCCTTCAAATCAGGAAGCTTGCAGAATCCACAACGAAGCTTGGACTTAAAAATATTGTCAGCAGATACAGACTGTTACGCAACAGGCAAGTGATTATTGAAAAAACGGCCACTGATTTTGTGGTCAAAATTCCGTTGATATCATGAACGTGCTCATTGTAGAAGACGAAGAACTGAGCGCCGAGCGGCTTGAAAAACTGATATTGGGTGTAGATGCGTCGATTCGAATCCTTGCGGTTATTCCTTCGGTTTTCGAGACCATTGCTTACCTTCAAAATGAAGCGAAGATCAAACCAGATCTGATTTTTCTGGACATTCACCTCGAAGATGACAATGGCTTCCGGATCGTGGAAAGTATGAACCTGCTGATTCCCATAATTTTCACTACCGCATTTGACGAATATATGCTGAAAGCTTTTAAAGCCAATAGCATTGATTACCTTTTAAAGCCTGTTAATCCCTTAGAATTACAGGCGGCTTTAGTGAAATTCAGAAAACTGGCGACCATTGTGCAAGGTCAACTCCCGTTGACTCAATCGGAAATTTCACCTGTAGAGAAATACAAGGACCGCTTTTTGTGTTCAGCAGGGCCACGGATATTCACATTTAAAACTCCGGAAATCGCGTATTTCACAATTGAGGAGCGGGCCACTTTTCTTCGGCTTTTCGACGGTCGTCATTTTGCCGTGGAATATAGCCTGGAAAAATTATCGCAGCTATTGGACCCTGGCCAGTTTTTTCGAATTAATCGAACTTTACTTATTTCTGTGAACGCAATCAGAGACATTCATACCATTTCTGCAGGAAGGCTGAAAATGGAGCTCGTGCCAGCATTGTCTCAGGAAACTTATGTAAGTCCTGATCGCGTTACGGAATTCAAAAATTGGTTGGGACGCTAAACAGGCTCTGCTTCAGCACCGGATATTGGCAGTTCAAACACAAAAAACCGACCTTCCGCCATTGTTATTTTCATGACATGGCTTCCGTTGCAAAATTGGGTTTCAGTATCATCCGGTTTTTTAATCATGCAACCTATCAAGTTTAGTGCTTACAGAAAATTTCATTTGCTTCAAAGTAAAACGAAGGTTTGGGAGTCGACTCCGGAGCACCTTTCTCACTACCGAATTATCTATATTTTGTCCGGCAATGGGATGTTCATTTTGAATGGTGAAATGAAAAACTATGTGCAACATGGAGTCATTTTTCTTGAACCCGGCCAACACCCGATTTTTCAGGAAAATGACGGAACCGAGATTTTAGTGATCGCATTTGACACCTATCTGTCGGAGGATTTCCAAAAGAAAAAAGCATGCAGTCCGGATTTTGCCGATACGTACAAGCAGGTAGAAAATCTATGTAGGACAGTCCGTCTGAATCAGGGAGAGGCGCTGCATAATGAGCGAGATGCTCAGGCAGTTGCGTACCTGATCAGTCAAATATCATTTGAATTCATCAATCAACCAGCGTCTTTTTTGAAACTGATCAAGTCAGGAATTGAAATGCTGGTGACGATTTTTGTGAGGAATAATTTTGAATATAAAAAAGCCAGCAAACCGATACAGGAACAGACTTTGGCTGAAACAATAGTCGCGCATCTTAAAAATGAACTGCACCAGAACAAAACCATTCGGGTTGCTGAATTGCTGATGCGCTTCAGTATTTCGGAGGAAGTAGCAAATCTCTGCATGATCAATCAAACAGGAATGTCGCTGAGAAACTTCATTTTCAGATACAAGGCCGATCTCTTTAAGAGTCGTGCGTTGAAAGTGAAGGTTTCAGAATTGTCCAGGTATGCTTAGGAATTTGCTCTGCTGGTTGTCCATTATCCACCGGAATTATGCCGCTTCATCAGTTGATGAAAACGTCCCTCGATTGCTTTATTGCCAGTAGATGCATTTCCCTACATCGAGCTAATCTGGTTTGTCGAATATTTGATTTTTATACTTTTCGCCATGGTCAATCAAGGTGTTTCTACTTTTTGTGGGGATTTTGAGAAAGGTTGTTTGTCAGTTTAAATTCCAGCAGTTACCAAACGTTCCGATGGAACGACCTACGCCTGCGCTTGTCAATTTTTTTCTACCAACCAGTCGTCCCTATGTGACGTTTTCTGCAAGATCAATTTGCGTGTTAAATTTGAACGTTCTTTATAGAATGACACTAGGTGTTGTTTTCTTTCTACCAATCAGTCGTCCCTATGTGACGTTTTCTGCAAGATCAATTTGCGTGTTAAATTCGAACGGTCTTTATAGAATGACCCTAGGTGTTGTTTTTTTTCTACCAACCACTCGTCCCTATGGGACGTTTCTGCAAGATTAATTTGCGTGTTAAATTCGAACGGTCTTTATAGAATGACCCTAGGTGTTGTTTTTTTTCTACCAATCAGTCGTCCCTATGGGACGTTTCTGCAAGATCAATTTGCGTGTTAAATTCGAACGGTCTTTATAGAATGCCCCTAGGTGTTGTTTTTTTTCTACCAACCAGTCGTCCCTATGGGACGTTTTCTGCAAGATCAATTTGCGTGTTAAATTCGTGACTGTTTTTATAAAACGACCCGGGACATTGTCTTTTTGTTTTCCCGGCAACCAGTCGTCCCTATGGGACGTTTTCTGCAAGATCAATTTGCGTGTTAAATTCGTGACGGTTTTTATAAAACGACCCGGGACATTGTCTTTTTGTTTTCCCGGCAACCAGTCGTCCCTGCGCGACATTTTGCGTTCATTCAATTTGACGGGTTGACTCCGAAGCGTTTTATATGCGTGTATTTAACCCTTGATGCTGATTTCCTGCTACCCACTTTTCGTCCGTTAAGGACGTTTCGTTGGTAGAGAAATGCCCTGGCGCCGTTTCGTGACGAAATCGTGATCGCAACAAAATTTGGATTTGAAGGCGGAGACGCAAACGCGGGCCTGAACAGCCAAGCTGCAAATATCATCGCATTTGTTGAAGCATCGCTCAAAAGGCTGAAAACGGACCCAATCGACCTTTTGTATCAGCACCGCTTTGATCCGAATGTGCCAATTGAGGATGTTGCGGGAACTGTGAAAGATTTGATTCAGCAAGGTAAAGTGAAATATTTCGGACTTTCAGAAGCGGGTGCCCAGACCATTCGCCGCGCCCATGCAGTGCATCCGGTTTCCGCTCTCCAGAGCGAGTATTCACTTTGGTGGAGAGAACCGGAAATAGAAATAATCCCAGCTTTGGAGGAGCTTGGAATTGATTTTGTGCCTTTCAGTCCGCTAGGGAAGGGGTTTTTAACTGGGAAAATTGACGAAAATACAACCTTCGACAGCACGGATTTTCGTAATATCGTTCCCCGTTTTACTGTGGAAGCCCGGAAGGCGAACCAGAATATGGTTGATCTGCTCAATGCGATCGCCCAGCGGAAAAACATAACCGGGAGGCTGCCGGCCACCGGGCTGCCGGCCACCGGGATGCCGGCCACCGGGATGCCGGCCACCCCTGCACAGGTTGCGCTGGCCTGGCTTCTGGCACAAAAACCGTGGATTGTTCCTATTCCCGTGACAACCAAATTACATCGTTTAGAGAGAAATTTGTGGGGAGTGAGTATTGAATTGAGCGAACAGGATCTGGCAGATATTGGGTATGCGGCCTCGCAAATTACCGTCCAAGGTGCACGATACCCTGCCGACTTACAAAAAAGAGTTGGCAACTAAAAACACACTTACTTCCTGTTTGGATGTAAAACGTAGTTATTTTGGTGCGGCGATAATATTGCAAAACATGTGATTGATATACTGGGAAAAAGGAAGAATATCAATCTGAAACGTAGCTATTATTCTATTTTCATTCAAATTTGGGTTTACTTACCGCTTTCCTGTAACCATGGTTTTAGAATCCTTGTCACCTGCGGCATAACCACCCACGTCAAAATACCAACCATACAAATTGCTACAATGAGCGTACGAAACACGGCTGGCAGTGGATGTATAAGTGGCAAAATCGTGAACGACAGAAAAAGGCTCGTTGGAAAAACGCCACACAGCGTAGCAACTGCCATTTTCCAACGTGGCGGCGGAATCGGCGACCGAAACCAGGCCTCCAGACCAGTAAGCTGACGGTAACTGGGCTCTTCTGTTAAAGTTGCAGCGTATGCCTCCCAGTCTTTGAAAAGCTGCGAACTGTAAAAGGCGTCACGTTCGGCTTCGTCAGCGAAGGTTCGCAGTATACCAATTTCCCGGCTGTCTGTACCGGGCAGAGGAGTAATCATCCCGGCACCCTGCACGCCGCCGTGTAAAAATGATTCCCCCAAAAATCGTCGGAGTGCGACTTTAAATTCATCTTCTTTCCCAGGAAGTACTCTGCGTGTGATGGCAACATGTATCGGCATTGATTTGCGGTTTTATGATATTCGTTATCCATACCGAATATATCATAAAGGTTTTTCAAAGCAATTTCGAGGGGAAAATTTGTTTAGAAAATTGCATCAAAAAAACTGAGTTGCATAGGCATTGATATAAGTCCTTGGGTATTGGTTTGAATCAATAGCTACCGGTTAATTCAACAATGAATCCTTTTTTGATGTGCTTCGTAACGCCCATAAAATAAGAACCGGCTGGAAGAACAACCTTAAAATTCGTTTGTTATCTGTATCAAGGCCAAACGCATCTCTGTGATTTACGAGCTGGGAAATATTTCCTGGAAAAACCGACGTGAAAAATGCAGCCGCAACTTTTCCCACCATTTCCCTGTGTTTCCTCGGCGCAGCAACCAACGCACTGCCCATCGCAATTTCTGCTATGCCGGAATAGATGACAGTGTCGTCTTTTTTGAGCGGGACAAAATCAGGTACCTGAGCCTGAAATTCTTTTCTGGCAAACGTCAAATGGCTAATTCCCGCAAATATCAAACCTGCTCCCAAAAGAATCCTTGCCGTTGTTTTAATATTTTCTTCTTTCATGATTTTTATTTTTACCTCATTTTCATACAAATACTATTCCCTGCCAACGAACAGTTTTAGTCCCGTTATTTGGTCGCGGGCAATTACTCCCATTTACACGAAATGTTTCAACGGCCTTGATTGGGAAAATGGTACCCGTTACCACTAATGGAAACGCAGGACTGATTGTTCGTGAATGTCAAATTTTTTCGATAACCTGAAAAAGCAAAGCAGATCCTTTACACACAAAATGTGGATAATTTTGCCCTCTGTTGCGCGCGATAAAACGCTTTTCTGATCGGCGAAAAGTGGGAGTAGCGATATGAGAATTGTGCTACTTTTTAGGTGAAGTTACAGCAAGTGTCTGAATGATTTTGAATGCAGTGAAAAGCATCCCTGCGACTACTAATGTCTCGATTAAACCTGCTAGTTGGTATACAATTCGTTCCATGGCTCTGCTATTTTTTGCAAAGTAACGGCGCGTAGAAAAATGCAACAAGTTTTATTGATTGAACGGTCAGGAAAGTGAGCTATCGGTTGGAATGATTATTGTCATAGCAGTCCGCAAGAACAACCCCAAATTCCTTCTAAGAGAATGAGCGAAGATCTGAAAACTAAATCGAACATGAAAAATCCGGAAAACCTTTTGAGCCGCAGGCATTTTTTTCGCCATTCCGGGGCTGCAATTTTAACCACAACGCTATTGTCGTCATGCAGTGATTTCATCGACGATATCTTTCCAAAAAAAGATAAGGCCGAGCGAGATAAGACGCTCGCTTTTTTTGGCGACAGTCTGACAATCGGCGCCGGTGGCACTGCTCCATACGGGAGTATAGTGGCAGCTGCAATGCAGGCACGCCCGGTTCTGAGCGACGGGATCGTGGGCCAGGTTGCTTCACGCATTGCAGTGAGGCAAGGTGGTACACCTTTGAAAATAACCATTGAAGGCAATAAACTAAATGGGATCACACCCGTTAAAATTACGAAGCTGAGTAATATGTTTTTGTCAACAGCCTCTAACAGTGACGAATATAGTCGTACCGGATCGGTGGGCGGAGTACGTTGTACTATCAGAAGGACGGCCAATTCAGGAGGGGAAATGTACACCATCACACCAACTACCGTGAGCGTAATCGACGTTCCTGCTGACTCTCAATTTGTGCTTGATGATGCTTCAAGACTTAAAACAGCCACGCAGATTCTATGGTATGGCCGTAATAATATCGGAAAATCAGGTGCTCAGGAGGAAATTATCGCAGCTCTGGAAAGCTCGATCGCTTACATTACTGCTCCGGCAAGGTATGTGATTGTCGGCGTTCTGACGGCATCCGGAGAAAATAAGGGAACGGAAAACTACAATCAGACGGTTGCAATTAATGCTGCGTTGTCAGCCAAATATGGCAAAATGTTTGTTGAAATGACGCCACCTACCGATGCCGAAATGACTGCTATTGGTTACATTCCATCTGCTGATGATCTGAAAGACCTCGCTAATTTGAATTTTCCGAGAGGGATGCGGAGAGACATCGCGACAGACGATATTCACCTGAACGACAAAGGTTATCAGATCATCGCAAATCGTGTCATCGCGAAACTGAAAGAACTGGAATATTAAGAATAACCATTTGATTAACAGGAAGTGGCGGGACAAAAGTCTTTGCCACTTTTTTGTTGCGTTTTAAAAGCATAACGAGTTGCAATCGTTACGTAAACGAGTGTTATCGCCTGATCAGTTTCTTCGGTTTTGTTTAAAGCATTGATTTTATTTGCCCTTGCTTCGCATTCCGTTTAAAACATTTCAGATATATAAGCGTCCTTTGCTCATCGTCCGGCGCTAACGTTATCGTTCTGGAAAATACGGTTCGGTAGGTTTCGGGGTGAATTTGCGTGCATTTTTTACACCTTTTCAAGCGGATCTACCTCAATTTAGCCTCAATCAAAGCAACTGTTTCCTTTCGGTTTTTAGACTTCGCGAAGTCCAACGCAGATTTACCATCGTTCGAGAGGAGGTTTAAATCCGCGTTAGCTTCCAGCAATAATTTGACAATTTCAACATTGTCCTGCCAGATCGCGTCGTGCAATGCAGTGAAGCCATTGTAGGGACCTTGTTTATTGATGTCAATATGATACTCGATCAGTAGTTTGGCAGCTCCCGTTCTACCCGCGTAAGCAGCTGCATGCAAAGCGGTGGCTTTCATGCCGGGATCAACAGCCCGCACATCTGCACCAGCTTCTAGCAACAATTTCACGATTTCGTTGCATCCCTTGTACGCAGCTATAACCAGTGGAGCATCCTGATTGCCATCGAGCTCATCTACATCCGCCCCATTCTGAATGAGTTGTTGTACAATAAAGAGGTTGTTTTTGTTAATTGCATGCATTAAAGCAGTCATGGAGATCTTGTTTAAGAGTCGGGTTGTAGTGGATAAAAATACGAATTACTCCGAATTAAACACTGCTGCCAATGGTGCTTTTTGGGAATGCCTTTAAATTTTATGGAACGGACAAGCGGCTCTATTTCCAACATTAGCTTTATAAAGCGTAGGATGTAACCTCGCAATGCGGTAACGATAAATTGTATAAAATTTTCGCTCCCAAAATATCGCTGGATCGTGCAGGCAGATCATATTTTAGCCAAAAGTTTGAGTGAATCCTATCTCAATGCACCCTGCCCCTTCCTGTCGTTTTGAAGGGAACTCAGGCTTTAAATTGAATGGCGACCGGCATTGAATCAGGGCATCGTTTTTTTCAAAATGTAGATTTTTTGATCAGCAAAAAAAATGGCCGTTACGTTTAACGCTGTGCGTTGAAGTGCAATTTCCTGATTTTTACTTGAAACGGACAAACTTAACAGCCAATATGCTCGGCACCAAGATTAGGTAGCGATCAGACGGGAGTTAATTGCTTAATGCGATTTTGGATTCGATAAAAAAGAAGCCCTGTTTGGCCATCAGAGAACTGGTTTTGAATTGATGACCGAGGTTGGGCGCATTGAAAATCTGGTTTCGATGTCCGGGTTTACAGAAAGGAGCGCAGTAGTAAAACGTTGCGCTTCTTTCTGTAATCGTTCGTTTTGGAGCGTTTACAAAACAAACTGACCAGTGTTACCTTACTGACTGATTTTGATCATGTACGCATTTGCTGGATTTGCGGAGATTTAGATTGTCGTAAAGGTAAATTTAAACGCTCGTATATGTTGCCAAAAACAATGAAAGCAGCGGTTGTTCATGAATTTGGAAAGCCACTGCAAATAGAGGAAATGCCGGTCAAAGAACCGGGTAGAAATCAGATTCTGGTCAAGGTAATCGCCAGTGGTGTATGCCATACGGACCTGCATGCGACGGAAGGAGACTGGCCTGTCAAGCCCAAAATGCCACTTATCCCAGGACATGAGGGAATCGGTTACGTGGTGGCATTGGGTCCGGAAGTTGTCGGCGTAAAGGAAGGCGACATCGTAGGCGTGCCCTGGCTTTACAGTGCCTGCGGATGCTGTGAGTTTTGCATCACCGGTTGGGAAACTTTATGTGAAACCCAGCAGAATGGCGGGTACAGTGTGGACGGAAGTTATGCTGAATATGTGGTTGCCGATGCCAGATACATCGCTCATTTGCCTGCTCATACCAATATGATAGAAATGGCACCAATTCTGTGCGCTGGGGTTACGGTATACAAGGGCATTAAAGAAACGGAGACTAAAGCTGGCGAATGGATCGCCATCTCCGGTATTGGCGGGCTTGGACATTTGGCGGTACAGTATGCGAAAGCGATGGGAATGCATGTGGCAGCCGTTGACATCAGTAAAGACAAACTGGATCTCGCCCAAAAGCTGGGAGCAGATCTGGTCGTGAATGCGCTCGAAACCGATCCTGGCGAATTTCTCAAAAAGGAGACTGGCGGAATGCATGGCGTACTGGTTACAGCAGTGTCACCAATCGCTTTCAAACAGGGAATTTCTGCTTTGCGGCGAAAAGGCACAATTGCCCTGAATGGCTTGCCGCCAGGTAGTTTTGATCTGCCTATTTTTGAAACTGTGCTGAACCGTTACACCGTGCGTGGATCCATTGTGGGCACCCGAAAAGACATGCAGGAAGCAATTGAATTTGCATTGGACGGAAAGGTGAAGGCAAGTGTTCACACTGCAAAGCTTGAAAATATCAATACTGTATTTGACGAGATGAAAGCGGGTAAAATAGAGGGAAGGGTCGTGATGGAAATTGCAAAAGCTTAGGAGGTTCGTGACCACTGTTCGTTGTAAAATCTTGATGCTGATCAGATTCCTGGCGCTGGTCAGCATTTTTTTGAATGATATAATTCCGGAATGTGCTGACTTTTAAACGCCAGTGAATGCAATATGGAAAAGGATAATTTTAAAAAGTTTCGATACGATACTTTGAAAGAAGCCCGGCCAGACTACCATCAGAAGAATTATCCCGCTTTATTTTAATTTGAAGTCAGTAAACCCGCAAAGCTGTGGAGGTCTACTGACATTTAATAAAAGATACAGGAGCGTGTTTTATGTTTGCTGTTCCGGCAAAACATTCTTCATTCTTTCTCCCGGTTCAAAGCCTTCGTTGATCCATCTTATAAAATTTGTTGCGTTGATCAGATATGTTTTTTTAGACAGCGGTTTTAAATCGGATAATTCAACTTCGGTTTTGTAAAGTGAATATAAATCCTGAATTGTTTTAAATGTTTCTGTGTCTGTTTTCATTAAGAGATTGTGGGTTAGGGACAGGAGTGATATTGATATTAGTGTAACGGACGTGCATTACTCAGGGTACGGTCATGCATAACATTTCCCTTATCGCCGTAATTAAAACGGGCGAATCTGAGTTTTTCGATATGAAATGATCGGCACCAGCCTCAATGATTCGCTCAATTTCTTTTTGATCATCAAGGCCGGAATAAGCTATTATTTTTGTAGCGGGCCATCTGTCTTTCAGAATCAGTAAAGCCTCAAAACCAGACATGACAGGCATTTCAATGTCGAGAATAATTAAGTCAGGAACGTGAAGTGTTGCAGCCATTTTGTCTATACAATCCTTGCCGTTCTCAGCTTCGAAACTGATTGCAATATCGGAACTTGAAAGGATAATTCTGAGATAATGACGTGCTATTGCGCTGTCGTCCACAATTGAAATGAAGGGGGGATTATGCATTTTTTTATGTGATTTAAGGAGTTTTTACAATTTATGGAGGTTTTTCGTAGCATATCTTTTGAGCCAGATTGAGAAGGTGCCTGGCTTTTTAAATCCAAGCGTCCGTGATACCTCATCTATGGTTCGCTCTTTTCTTGACAATATTTCAGACGCATATTTCATCTGTAAATTTCTGAAATAAATAAGTGGCGTTACATTGTAAACTTTTTTGAACAGTACTTTTAATTTAGTCGGTGAAATATTAAAATGGTCGGCAATTGAAATAATACCGGGGAATTTGCTTTGTATCTGCCTTTCAAGAAATAAAGCAACCTTTGACATTAATTCAATATCATCTTTTGTAATGGATTCCTGAGCAGATTCTGGGAATGATATTTCAAAAAAATAGTCAATGATTTCAAATGCTGCTTTGGTAAGTGACAACAAATAATTAAACTTGTTTCGCTCATATTTCAGGATATGATGTATGCGTTTCAATAATAATGATTCGGAATCATAGGTGCTTCTCGTGAACCCGGATATTGTGCCCTGAAGTACCTGTGGTACTTTAAACAAAGAAGAAAATTGAGCTGAGAGATTGATTATTGTTGTTAAATACTGACCTGTAAATACAAAGCGGTAACAAATGATTGGCGAATCTTTTTTTACCATAATTTCATAGGAATCGCTCGGTCCGGAAAAAATAATGATCTTCTTGTTCCATTTAATCTGGTCTTGATCGCGGTAGGCGAAACTGTTTCGCGCCTCATAATAATTAATTGAAAAATAAGCCGTAGGAGATGTTTTTGGCTGGACAATGTACCATGTGTCTGTTTTCTCCTCGGTTTCCAGGCAGAGAAGCCACAGCCCTTTCATGATCTGCACATAGAAAATTTCCGACCAGTGATATTTCGCATCCCTGTAACATGCTGTGTCGGTGTTGACACTTTTTCCGGCTTGTCCATCCAGATACCTTTTGTACTGGAAGGGCTCCATTTTTTTTAAAATAACATTTCTGGCACTTGCTTCCATTAGGAGGGAATAGAATTGTAGAGTAAAGTCTATACTCGGCACCGCTATTTTTTTAGTTTTATCGAAATAATTTTGGGCAATACTACATTATTTCGATGTCTTTTTGCGACAATAACTTTCCCTGATAGGACCAATTCGATTTTTTTATCCCTATATTTTACCGCTTTTAATGATAAGTATTATTTAATGTTTATTTAATTCTATTTCATTTGCCGGATTCGACGCGCAGCCTCCTCTGTTTGTCATTATCCAGCTACAAATTTTGTTGGATAATTCAAAAAAGGGCTGATTCTGATGCCTTAATAATCGGAAGCCAGGATATAGTCACAAGGTCGTGATTCGTCTGCTGCTTACGGTGTACGGAGATTGGCTATTTAGATTTACTTTGTCTGTATAATAGGTAGATTTAGTGCGCTTGCATTCCGAAAAACGGGATTTTGGTGACATGTTAGTCGACGTAAAATTCGGCAGGCATCATTGAAGTTGGTACCAAAACTCCGGAAGGCGTGATGTGTGCAAATGGCGGTTTAATTAGTGGAAGCACGTTGTTTATCAAGGATAGAAAACTGGGTTATCTGCTCCACAACGGAGCTCAACAGATCGTCCTGAAAGCATCTGAAAATGTTGGTCCCGGTAAAAATACGACCCGAATTACCTTCGGTGAAGACAAAAAAGGTAACGCTCTTTCTTAACGATGAAAAAGTTGCAGAAAAACAATCGGCAGCAGAAACAGACACCTGAACTCCGCATCGTCGGAGGGATTTAGCGTAGGCAAAGACCTTAATTCACGGGTGAAAAAGGCGTACAACGGGACGGTTTGCCTTCAACGGTGAGCTGAAAAGTCTGATTGTTGATAAAAAGGAAGAAAAAGCAGGAGCGCTTGGCCTGTGTAACCTACCCAAATAAACTATGATTCCGGCAACCACAATCGTCTTAAAAGATCAGTAAAATGTTGCTCGTCAAATGGTTTTTCCAGCACGCCGTTCATGCCAATTTCCGTATAATAAGCCAGGTTGTCATCTGCGGTGCTTCCTGTAAAACCCAGGACCGGGATTTGTGCCTTTTTTTCATCTGCATGTCCTCGTATCCGTTTTGTGAGTTCCAGGCCATTCATTACCGGCATTTCTATGTCGGTAATGATTAAATCGTACGTATTTGTGCTGAACTTATCGAAGGCTTCCTGTCCGTTTTCGACGAGATCGTAGGATGCTCCCAACTTGTCCAGAATCCGGCTTGTCAGCAGTAGATTCATTTTAAAATCGTCAGCAACCAACACTTTTTTGCCTTCCAATAAAGTCGTCGAGACTGGTTTGCTTTCTTCGCTGGCTGCCACTGTCGCGACATTCGGAATTATTTTTAACGGAAGCGACACCTTGAATTCCGATCCCTCACCAAGAATACTTTCAACTGTAATTTTTCCCCCGTAGAGATCCACAATGCGCTTGCAGATCGCCAGCCCAAGTCCTGTGCCTGTCTGCACCGCGTTATCATCCCGACTTTCAATTTGAATAAAATCTTCAAAAATTGCGCCTAAATGCTCCTGTGCAATGCCAACCCCGGAGTCCTTAAAACCAATTTTAAGCATTCCCTGATCGGTCGGTCCTTTATCGAAATTCAGGCTCACCATAATTTGTCCATTGGCTGGCGTGAATTTGATGGCGTTGGTCAGGAGATTGATGGCAATTTGTTTGATACGAAAATTGTCACCATTTAATGTCATGACGCGATCCGGTTCAAGTCGGCTGACGATGCGAATATTCTTCTCTGCTGCAAGGACAGAAAGCATGGAAATGACTTCCTCGAATAGCATAACCGGCCGGAATGGTTGATTTTGCAAGGTGATTTTCCCGCTCTCGAACTTTGAAAAATCGAGGATCTCGTTCACCAATGAGAGCAGAATTTGAGACGCGCTTTTTATTGAGCTGACGTTAACTCTCAAATTTTCATCAATTTTTTGGGAATCGATCAGATTCGAAAAGCCGATAATCGAGTTCAGCGGAGTCCTGATTTCGTGTGTCATCTGTGCCATGAAATCTCCTTTGCGTTTTGTTGTTTCAGCCATCTGACTGGCGTATCGGATAATGGTGACGTCCTTTTTGTAAAGTTTCACCAGGTTCCAGATGATCATCGCCGCAAGTATGGCAACCAACAGCACGCTTCCCCATATTAGCATGCTCATTTCGTCAAATCTTGATTTCGTGGCTGTCAGGATGGATTCTCTGAAAGCTTTGATTTCCTGCTCCTCGCTATATTTTAGTTCTTGTAATGAATGCTGCAGTCGGGCAAAAATCCGGCTGTTAATCGCCAAAAGCTGTTGCTCGGTTATGCTCAATTCCCGGCGCGCATTTTCCAGAAGTGCATGGTTTTTGACAGGCAAAGATGGCGGCGGTAATTCCACCGAATCGGTTTTTACAATCGTATTACTATTAACTTGTGAAATGCGCTTATCTGCCAGTTCTTTGTCCTTGATCGCATCCATAATCCTTTTCATCAGATTCTTTTTGCTTTTTTTTGCGACAATCTCAACGGTATCCGTTTTGATCTCACTTTTTGTTACTTCCGCTTTCCTGCGGGATTTTCCCGATTTAAAGGCAGTAACTTCGGGTGTCGTCAGTGATAAAGAAAGAAGACTGTCCACCATCATCCGCAGATTAACAAATTCCTCGTTTTTTTTCTGTTTGTTGGAGATTAGCCCGGAAAGTAGTTTTGAATTGCTTTCGCGGTCGGTTTCGTACTTGTTCAGAATTCCGATTATGCTCTGTAACTGATTCTCGTAGGCATTGATGTAGGCTGAATCCTTCGTAACCATAAAAAAACGACTGTTGTTTTCTGCCGAATAAAGCAGTGCAATACAGGTGTCAATTTTGTGATAATTATCCTTTTCAAGTTGTAATACCTGAATGTTTTTTTTGATAATAACGGATTTAGAATTGGTAAGCAAAGTGACAAATGCAAAAATTGCCAGCAAAATGGTTAACACTGCCGTCCAGGCGAAAACAGCGCGGGAGGCGATGGGAGGGGAACCTTTCATAACGTGAGTCTCTTTAATCATTCCTCAGTAGCAATCCGGCAGCGGGAACCGCACAGCCTTGCGAACCGGACAACAAATGTAACTGCTTAATGCTTAAAATAGCACAAGTTTACAACAAAAAGGTGTAGAGTAAAGGGCATTTATTGCAGAGTGTGTGTTTTAAAATATACTTTTCGCAGGAAGGAGTTAAAATTCTATAAAGATGAAACGTGCAAACTCCAACTTGCAAGCAATGCAGATAAACCCGATTTGCCTGAAATGAATTGCTTCCCGGCTAAAACCGCAGCATAAACAAACGATACAAAGAGTACAGCAAACAGCTTTCGAAAACTTTCTAATTTTTTCTTTTTTTGAGCAAATATTTTGTTCTGGCTAGGTTGTGAAATTAAAATTTAGTCTTATTTTATTTCTTTGTTCTGTAAAAGTGACTGAAATCTTATCTTTCCTTATATTTGTCACAATGGTTAGGAACAGTGGCGTTAGAAAAAAATGTATATAATGTAGATTATTCAATTCCTGAAAATATGATGCGTTTCAACCTGGTAGTCAGATGCTTTCTCTTTCTGATCATGCTTGCGGGTATTTTTGCATTCAGGTTCGGGCGTGGCGTTTACGGAGATAGACATTCGGATGTGCATTGGGATAAAGTCGGTCCGGGTGGGGGAGGCGCTACCTTCATTCCAACTTTTTCATACCACAGCACTTCAGATTTTTTGCTGAAATGTGATATGACGGGATCTTATCTTACCAAAAACGGAGGTAAATCCTACGATCAGATCAATCTGCCAAATGGAGCCAGCAGCTTTGCCTACGATCCGTCAGATTCAAACACCATTTACATTGGTTCCAGTACACTCAACCGAAGCAACGACGGCGGCAAAACCTGGGAAAAGATATTCCCTTTGAAAGACGAAATCCTGACCGAATCCTACTCTGGGGATCACGCCAATTATCAGATCGAAACCAAATCCGGTTTGTTGTATGAAAAGGAGGAACGTATTGAAAGCATCCGCGTAGACCCTGTTCGGTCATCATCCTTGTATTTCAGTATGGGACAATTTCTGTTGTATTCGTCGAACGGCGGTAAAACCTGGAATAAACAGGATATTGGTAAACGGATTAATTACCTGTACAGCAATGGCTCCGGGCTAAAAAATGAGTTGATTATTTTTACCGGAGAGGCCGCATTTATATTTAACAAAAACACCCATAAAATTACCGCAAAAGCCTTCCCGAAAGCGATGAGTCCGGCATTTTCATTCACTGCCGGTAATAAATCAAAGGGCGGAAAAGAACTGTTTTACGCATTGCATCATGATGCCGGCGAGGAAATTAGCGAGGAATTCGGACACAGCGAGGTTTGGATTTCGGAAGACAGTGGAACTAGCCGGAAGCGCTGCGGAAATAAAATCATTTCAAATTCAAATGCAGATATAAAGCCTAGTTACGCGATGATTTCCTGTGCGGAATTCGACGCTGAGCAAGTGTACCTGGTTGCAAATCGTTACGAAGAGAAGAAGGGTGATGGATTTATCCATTGGTATGGTGCGCTGAAAACAGCTGATGCCGGCAAGAATTGGGACTGGGTCTGGAAAGGTGGCGGAGGTTCTGGTCGTTATGGTGTGAAGGATGGGGTTGATGCAACCAACCTGAAAGACGCCTGGGCCTCAAAAGCATTTGGTGGCGAGTACATCCGGCTGATGGATGTGGGCGTATCTCCGCAGGATGGCAAGGTTGCGATCGTAACAGATTGGTACAGAACAATGAAGACCGTAGATGGTGGTAAGTCCTGGAACGAGATTTACAGCCAGCCGCAACCGGACGGCTCCTTTAAGAGCAGAGGGCTTGATGTTACCACGAGCTACGGTGTCCATTTTGATCCTTTTGACAGCAGTCACATTGCAATCAGCTACACCGATATTGGATTTCATCACAGTTTCAATGGTGGCAAAAGCTGGATTCGTTCGGCTGACGGCGTTCCTGCTGAGTGGGTCAATACTTGTTACTGGATAGAATTTGATCCCCTCGTAAAAGGGAAAATCTGGTCGGCCTGGTCGGGAATACATGATTATCCGCGCGGTAAAATGACCCGGAACCCATCCTGGAAACAAACCGCAAGAGGAGGTATCTGCGTTTCCATTGACGGCGGCAAGACATGGAAACCCAGTATTGAAGGAATGGGGACTGATTCTCCCGCAACGAGCATCGTTATGGATCCCACTTCTGCTCCCGGAAATCGCACCTTATATACGAGCGTATATTCCAAAGGGGTTTTTAAATCCACCGACGATGGCAAGACGTGGAAACTAAAAAACAAGGGGATGGGAGTGAATAACTGCGCCTTTGAACTGACACGCACCCGTAACGGGACACTTTTCCTGACTGTAAGTGCTACACCAGCGCACAAAAATGGCAAAAAGGGCAGGACATTTTATTCAGGAGCAGTTTACAGATCAACCGATGGAGCTGAAAGCTGGACCAAACTGAATGTTTCCAAAGGGCTTCTCTTTCCAAACGGAATGGAGTGTGACCCGCAGAATCCTGACCGTATATACTTGGCTGGCTGGGCTGATATTGATCTCAGTGATCTGATTGGTGGCGACATCGCACGGTCCACCGGAGGTAATGAAAAACTCAAAATCCCTGGTGGTATTTTCCTTTCTGAGGATGGCGGAACGACATGGAAAACCATTTTTGATCAAAATCAATATGTGTACGACGTGACCGCCGACCCTTACCATTCCGGCAGGCTTTATTGCAACACATTCAACAGCGCAGCATACCGGAGCGATGATTATGGCAAAACCTGGAACAAAATAAAAGGTTATGACTTTCATTGGGGACAAAGAATTACTGTTGACCGCAATGCGCCTGAACAGATTTACATCAACACGTTTGGGTCCAGTGTATGGCACGGTATTCCGGCAGTTGAGGGGAAGATATACAGTAATACCAATGGAAGAAACGATTCCTGGGGATTTGTAGGATTTGGCGGAGGCGGAGCCATGTTTCACCCAACTGTAAGTCCGCATAACGCCAGCCGTACTTTTGTAAGTTGTGACATGACGGGCTCATTTTCAACGGTTAACGGGGGTAGATCCTGGCGCATGTTCAATCTGAAAGGGCCGGTGGATTACTATGTATTTGACCCGGTTGATTCAAATACGGTTTACGCCAATTCGATAGCGTTGTTCAAAAGTGTCGACAGAGGAAACACCTGGTCGCTATTTTATCCTGAACCTTCAACAGTAAACGGAACGGTTTCTCAGGGCGATCATGCGAATGAAACCGTAATGACAAAAGACGGTACTGTGCGCAAAGTGTTGGCTTTTGCAGTAGATCCCGCTGATTCGAAAAAGCTGTATGCTGCCATTTCAGTTGATGGGAAATCTGGCTTTTATATATCTGCGGATGGTGGGATTAGCTGGAAGAAAGAACGCAACTTGGTAGATATTGCCAAAAATATTTACATTCATCCCGGCTCGCCGACCAACGATCGGACGGTTTTTGTCTGCGGCAAAAGCACGATTAATAAACTCGAAAAAGGAGTCTGGAAAATAAATAGACTTCCGGAAGGAGTCAGAGAAATTAATCAGTTTTCAGCAGGTTTTGACAGAAAAACTAAAAGTTACGTAATCTACGGCATTTCCGGCACGTCTTACTTCAACGCTGCCGAGGAAAAAAGTGGAATTTTTATCACAAAAAATGGCGGTGAAACATGGGAAAACAGGCAGGAAGGGTTGGTCCAATGGGGCTTGAAAGGAGGTGATTTTCCTGAATGGAGAAGTGTTGCAACCAGTGCGCAGCACCCGGGAGTTGTATATGTTTCTTACGCCAACCTGAAAGTACATGCCGACACAACTTCTATTGGCGTGGCCAAAAGCGCTGATTACGGCAAAACCTGGAAGCTGGTCTGGAAAGATAATTTGACGAAAAAAGGCAATTTTGTCTCGAAAAACTTTGAGAACGAATGGGTCAATGAGCGCTTCGGACCAACCTGGGGAGAAAACCCGTTTTCGATCGGCGTGTCACCTTCCGATCCCGACATTTGCTATGCGACGGATTTTGGGCGTACCGTAAAGTCGGTCAACGGTGGTAAAACCTGGGAGCAGGTCTACACCAAAAACAAGGAAGGTGCAGGCTGGTCTTCCCGTGGTTTGGAGGTTACTACGAGTTATGCTGTGGTTTTTGACCCCTATGATCAGCATCATGTTTTTATTGCCAATACAGATATCGGTCTCATGGAAAGCCGGGACGGTGGCGAGAGCTGGCTAAGCGCAACCCGGAATAACGGAGTGCCGCGTGCATGGGAAAACAGCACTTACTGGATGGAATTTGATCCAAAAGTGAAGGGAAGAGTCTGGGCTGTGATGAGTGGAACACATGATTTGCCGAGGCCGAAAATGTGGCGAAAAAGCGGTGTCAAAGATTATCAAGGTGGTGTATTGGTCAGCGAAGACGCAGGTAAAACCTGGGCACCTATCAGCAAGGACATCGGTGAAGGTGCCATGACGCATATGATGATCGACCAGGCCAGTAATCCCGAAAGCCGGACTTTGTATGTTTGTGTTTTTGGAAAAGGTGTATATAAATCTAACGACGGTGGCAAAACCTGGAAACAGAAAAACAAAGGAATTGAAGGTGCGGAGCCTTTCGCATGGCGGATTGTAAAAAGGCAAAAAGATAACACGTTGTTTTTGATCGTCAACCGGCGAAGTGACGACGGGAGCATCGGTACAGACGGCGACGGCGCACTTTATCAGTCAGTCGATGGAGCCGAGTCCTGGACGAAAGTAAATCTGCCCAACGGCACAAATGGCCCGACAAGTCTGGTCGTAGATCCTGAAAATGAGCACCGTTTAATTATATCAGCCTGGGGCAGAAAAACAAACGGCAAATTTTCGGCGGATGTTGGCGGAGGAATTTTTGTTTCAGAAAACGACGGCCAGACCTGGAAAAACAGTATGGCGGGCGACCAGCATATTCATGACATAACCTATGACGCGCGCGTACATACGTTTTATGCATGTGGATTCAACGGTTCAGCTTACAGTTCCGAGGACGCCGGTAATTCCTGGGTGAGAATTAAGGGTTACAATTTCAAATGGGGAAAGCGCGTGGACCCGGATCCGCGTGATCCTCAAAAAATATTTATTGTAACATTTGGAGGAGGAATTTGGCACGGACCTGCAAAAGGAGATGAAACTGCACTGGAAGATATCGTCAAATAAATTCTAAATTAGAATCAATTCTTTTTGTGTAACTACCCGGGAAGGAGTATCAGATTTCTGTTCCTGAAAATTTATGATATGAAATTTTTACCAAGCTGCCTGTTCTTTGTTGCGATTGTTTCGGTTTTATTTGGGTTGCATAGCTGCCGTTCAGAGAGCACTGAAAACGGTAAGAAGCATTTGATTCTGGAGATTAACCACAAGGAAATTCCGGTGGGAAAAAAGATAATTGCCATAACCGGAGCGCTTGTTATAGACGGAAATGGCGGGCAGCCAATGGCCGACGGCTGCGTAATCGTGCAGGGCGGTAAAATAACATCTGTGGGTAAAAACGGAGCAGTTTCTATACCCGAAGGAGCTGAAATAGTGGACGCAAAAGGAATGTCACTGTTGCCTGGTTTTATTGATTCGCACTTTCATCTGGACGGAGAAAAAGGATTGCCTTCGCTGTTTCTGCAACACGGCGTTACCTCGGTCCGTGATCCCGGAGCCTGGATTGAAGCTTACGACGGCGAACGGAAATCGGGCAGGCCCGTCCCGCGACTCTTTCTGGCTGATGCGCATCTGGATATGTTTCCCGTTGCTTATCCGAAAGATGCTTACGTGGTCAGAGATGCAGTGGAAGCGGTAAACCAGGTTAATAAAATGGCCGACAGAGGTGCGTCAGTGATCAAAGTTTATTTCAGAATACCACCGGGAATAATGCAGGAGATATGTAGTGCGGCGCATAAGCGCGGCTTGCCCGTTACAGCTCATTTGGAAATTACGGAAGCAATGGAAGCTATTGAAGCTGGATTGGATGGAATTGAACACATTACTTCTTTCGGGTTGTCGTTACAGCCTCAGATTGAAGGAGAAAAATACCGTCAGCTTGTTTTAGGAGACAATAATGCAAGAAAACAGGGCCGTTACGCTGTTTGGAAAAAGCTGGATGTGGACGGCTGGCGCAGCGATACGCTTATCAATTTTCTGGTTAAAAAGGGAACATTCGTAAGTCCTACACTGGGCGCATTTGAATATCAGATCCCTAGTGAAAGATGGGTTGAAGAGATCGATTCAGCCAGATTAATAGGATTTAACAACATGAAGGTCCTGACGGGCAAAATGAAAAAACGCGGTGTCAGGATCGTATTGGGTTCGCATTCCATGATAGCTTATGCGGAAACAGGTTGGGCATTTCAGCGCGAAATGGAGCTGTTTGTAGAAAGTGGAATGAGTCCTTTGGACGCAATTGTTGCCGCAACGATGGAAAATGCCAGAAATTTCCAGATTGATGACCGGCTTGGAAGTATAGAAAAAGGCAAAATAGCAGATTTGATTCTGGTAAGAGGAAATCCGCTGCAAGACGTTAAAAATACAAGAAATGTGGCCAAAGTGATGTTGAATGGAGTGTGGGTGAGGTAAATTATATATTTGTCGCGCTTTGTTTAGTATAATCAATAGTAGCAAATCGAGTCGTTTTATGACACCATGAGTTTGTCGGATGGAGAGTGAATTGTATGCGACGCTTCCTGATGAGATGTTGGGCAGGCTCCTTTTTACAGGTGATGAAAAGGCCTATGAGGCGATCTACCAGCGCTACTGGCGATCGCTGTTTTCCATTGCGGTCTGGAAGACAAACAATCAGATTGCGGCTGAGGAATTGGTTCAGGAGTTGTTTGTGAAATTGTGGGAAAACCGGCAAAAGACATTGATCGAAAATCCTGAGGCATATTTGAAAACTGCACTCAGATACGGCGTGATCAGTTTTATAAAAGCGAGGCTTGCGAATGCTCAAATTGAATTGGGAGAGGCGTCGGAACAGGCAGCAGACCTGCGGGCAGATACAGGCGTGGGTCTGGAAGAATTATCGGCGGCACTGGAGAGCGCACTTGCACTGCTTCCCGAAAAAACGAGGTTGGTTTTTCAAATGAGTCGTTTTGAACAGCGCACCACATCAGAAATTGCCCGGCAGCTGGGACTTTCCGACCGGGCGGTCGAATATCATATTACGCAGTCGCTACGGTTGCTTCGCTTTCAATTGAAGGATTACCTTTCTTACACAGTTATTTTCAGCGTCCTTTTTTCCTAGATTATTCTCCGGCGAACGATCAGATAGTTTTTCTTATTTGCTGGCTGTCAATGCAGTTGGTGAGATGTTTGATCGCTGTCCAGGGTTACTTGCAATAAAATTTGGCATTTTTACGATTTGAAATATTTAAAGAATATTTGACCGATGTTTGCACTTTTGTTTCATTATTCGAATAACCGCAGATTTCTTTTACGGCCCGCATCTGTTTTTTAGACTATATCAATGAAAACCGTGATTCTGCAATTTGATGAACCGATCCGCCTTTCTTGAATTATTGACGCGTTATGAGGCACACCGGTGCACACCTGAAGAATGCCGGTTGGTTGAGCAATGGTATGAGCTACTTGGCGAGCCGGTAGAAATTCCCTTTTCGGAAGAGCAGTGGATTATTTTGGAACAAAAGCTCTGGATTCATATTAACCCGGCTACCTCTGAAACGGATACTGCTTTGCCTGTCAGACCTTTATGGCGTAAAGTATTGCTTGTTGTATCGGGAATAGCCGCTGTCCTTGCTATTGTTGTAGGCATAAGCCGTAATCAGGAAGTAATCCCCGGTATTTTTGGGGAGCAGTCGCTCATCAGTAAAGTAGAACGTGCCGACTGGACGCAGTATGTGAACGAGACTTCAAAGAGTAAGTCGGTTAAACTATCGGACGGAAGTTTCGTAGTACTGGCTCCGCATGCGCAGCTCGCCGTTCACAAGGCTTTTGACCAAAATAACAGGCAGGTCAGGTTGCTTGGTGAGGCCAGTTTTGACGTGCACCGCGATCCTGAACATCCGTTCCTCGTTTATTGCGGCGATATTATTACAAAAGTACTGGGCACTACATTTCAGATTCGGGCGAACGATCCTGCACAACCCATTCAGGTGACTGTGCAAAGTGGTAAAGTCACCGTCTATCGGCAAACGGAAGAAGGAAATGCCAACGTTAATCCAAATAGCGGCGTGATTCTGACTCCGAATCAGAAAGCGACGTATTTTCCTGATAATAAGCAATTTGTGACAGGAATTACGGAAGATCCACAGCCGATTGTGGTTGATACAGACCAGAAAAATCCATCTGAGCTGATATTTAACGACACACCGATCGGGGAAGTGATTCACAAGTTGGAGATCATTTACGGGACTGAAATTGAACTTGAACAGGACTCGTTAAGTAACTGCCCGTTTACTGGAAATCTGGTTAATCAGGCTTTGTATACCAAACTTGAATTGCTTTGTGGTACAATCAACGGAACTTACGAAGTACGCGGAACCAAGATCCTGATCACAGGAAAAGGTTGTCAATAACCATCCTTAAACCCATCACATATGTAGTAACTTCTATCTGACTTCCCGAAATGAAATCGGTACCGTTGCACCGGTACCGATTTGCCGCCCTTCCTGTATCTCGCAGAACATCCATTTAAGGGTGTGAAAGGACTTTTTTTGCCAAATCCTAAACTAAAACTTAACAAAGATTCAAAAGTATGAAAGACCGTCTATATTATCAAACCTGGCTTTGGGTTGTTATGAAACACTCTGTCTGTCAATTAATTATGGCTGCTTTTCTGATCAGCACATTGCAAGCTGGCAGCACCCATGCACAAAACCTGCTGGAAAGGATTGTCACGATTCATCTGGACAATACCGATGTAGGCAAATTTGTAAATAACCTCGAAAAAACAACCGGGGTGGACTTCGTATATAGTTCCAAGGCAATCGGTGCGAACCGGAAAGTGTCGGTTCATCATATTAATCAGAAGTTATCATTTGTTCTCGAAACCACACTTAAACCAATGAACATTGGTTACCGGCTGGTAGATGGTTCCATTCTTTTACATCGCTACGCTTTTGAGTCGCCCACCACGGCTGGCGATGCCTTCAAAACGCTGGGTGGCGTCCCGGATAAGAGTCCGCCGGATCTGAATATTACGGGGTCTGTAACCGACGAAAAAGGCGAAGGATTGCCGGGTGTGAGCGTGCTGGTCAAAGGAACACAACGGGGAACTTCAACGAATGCGAACGGCACGTACAGCATCAGTGTAGCTGGCGAAGCGGATGTACTGGTATTTTCGTTTGTTGGCTATTTGTCGCAGGAGATTGTAATTGGGAATAAAAAGCAGATGGATGTATCGCTGACTGCTGACACAAAAGCGCTGGAAGAAGTGGTGGTGGTGGGCTATGGAAGCCAGAAGAAGTCGGATCTTACCGGATCTGTGAGTTCGGTAAAAGGGGCAGAATTGACCCGCTTGCCCACACAGCGTGTAGACCAGGCATTGCAGGGACGCGCTGCCGGTGTGATGGTCCAAAATACAGATGGTGCTCCCGGAGGAAATGCGACGATACGTGTCCGGGGGGGTAACTCTATAACTGGTGGAAATAATGCTTTGGTCGTAGTGGATGGCATTCAGGGCGTCAACATCAGTACCGTAAATCCGAATGACATCGAATCACTGGAAGTTTTGAAGGATGCATCAGCAACGGCAATCTACGGAGCCCGCGGAGCCAACGGTGTAATTCTCATCACCACAAAACGAGGTGTTTCGGGAAAAGCGGTTTTCAATTATGGTTTCAGTTTCGGCGTACAAAAACTGAATCATAAACTGGATCTGATGAATGCAGGCGATTATGCACGCAAAGCCAACGACTGGGCTGCCACACAAAACGGCACGGTAAGCGCGCCCATTCAGCCCATCATACCTTTCACCGAACAAAGGATTGCAGAGTTGGATGCCAAAGGCGGAACCGACTGGCAGGACCAAATATACCGGGCGGGTAAGATGCAGAATCACCAGCTGTCGGTAAGCGGCGGAAGCGAAAATGTACGCTATTTTGTGTCGGCTGGATATATGAATCAGCAGGGGATTGTGCTCAATACCAAATATGCCCGTTATAATCTGAGGAGCAATCTGGACCTGAAAGTTACCAGCTGGATGAACGCAGGTATCAATCTTCACGTGATACGGGACAAGGGAAATGTGCCGCCTGTGGGTGAGGGGACGCGCTTTGGCGATATCCTCGGTCAGGTCATCAATACCGTTGCCAGATTTGACCCCATCACGCCCATTTATGATGCTGCGGGGAATTACAACAATAAAGCCTTAAAAGGCGGGCCGGATGGAAGCAAAATATACGCCGACAACGACGTTTGGAATCCCGTAGCGACTGCCCTCGAAACAAAAGCGGAAAAGAACAATATTACCAACGAGATCAGTACTTTTCTGGATTTCAAGCTCCTGAAAGGATTGTCGTTAAGAGTGACTGGTGCGGCAAGTATCAATTCCAATGACGAACAGCATTATTATGGCACAAAAACACAGCCAGGCCGTGGTGTGAGCGGATTGGGAGACCTCGCCGAAAGCAAGTATCAGTATTATCAGAATTCCAACATTTTGACATACAGTAACACGTTCCGAAAGAAGCATGCCCTGACGATCACCGGAGTTGCCGAGCAGCAGTTGATACAGTCAAAATCTTCTTTCATTTCAGCACAAGGGTTCTTTAGTGATCAAACCGGGATCAATGATTTGGGCGGCGCTTCTCAAATCAACCAGCGTTACAACGCACAGTCGAAGCAGGTTCTGAATTCTTATCTTGGTCGGGTGAATTATGTATTTGATGAAAGGTACATGGTCACAGCAAGTTATCGGGCCGATGGTTCTTCTGTGTTTGGTGCCAACAACAAATGGGGTTATTTCCCTTCTGCCGCCGCCGCCTGGCGGATTTCCCAGGAGAGTTTTCTTGAAAATATCAAGGCAATATCCAATCTGAAATTACGTGCCAGTTGGGGGAAAACAGGTAACCAGGCAATTCAGCCCTATCAAACGCTCGCGACTATTGCCTCAGGGTTTAATTATCCGTATGACGGAAACAGTTCGCCGAATATTGGGTTCGCCCTGGGTAGAGCCGCCAATCCTGACCTGAAATGGGAAACCACGGAACAGACCAATGTGGGGATGGACTTCGGATTTTTCAGTGAACGTTTGGTCGCTACCGTGGACGTGTACAAAAAGCGAACGACTGACCTTTTGCTTAACAAGCAGGTAGAGGCATTTACCGGGTTTTCTACCATTCTGTCAAATGTTGGTTCCATACAGAATAAAGGGCTGGAAATTTCAGTTGGTGGCAAGCCATTCACGGCTGGTAAACTGAGATGGAACACGTCCGTTAATGTTTCTTTCAACAGAAGTGAAGTCCTGGGGTTGCTCGATGACCGTCCTCTGGCCATTCGTACCGGTACTGGTGGCGGTTACCAGATCTGGGGCAGTGGTTTTTCTTTGAAATATCTCAAAGTTGGCCAGCCCGTGGATCAGATGCAGGGGTACGTAAATCTGGGTACCTGGAGCGAAGCGGAAAGAAGTCAGGCAAAAGCAATGGGCCAGGCCCCCGGTGAAGCCAAATGGAAGGATGTTAACGGCGACGGTAAAATCACGCAGGCAGCAGACGGCCAGCAAGTGATCGGAAATGCTTCACCCAAATTCATTTATGGGTGGAACAACAGCATCAGCTACAAAGATTTCGATCTAACGTTTTTGATACAGGGCAGTTATGGTAACGATATTTTTAACGCCGTTCGAATCAAAACGGAAAACCCTGCAAACGGGTTGAGTGCCAATCTTAAAAACAGGTGGACGATTGACAATCAAAACACCAATGTCCCGGTATTTTTGAGCGCACGCGACAGAAATCTGCTGGATCTTGGCAGCAACCAGACTTCGGGTATCGGTGTGGATCAACGTTCCAGCCGGTGGATCGAGGACGGTTCGTATTTGCGTATGAAAAATGTGACACTTTCGTACACATTCCCTACGAAGCTGATCAGCAAGATCGGAGTGAGCAGGCTGGCGACTTACATCACCGCCATCAATCTGCTAACCTTTACAAAATACACAGGTTACGATCCCGAAGTGAGTTCGTTTAACGCCGGCGGGGCGGGTGGCCTTGGTATTGACCTGAGCAATTATCCTACGGCGAAATCATTCATGTTCGGTCTTAATCTAACATTTTAAAAATCATCAGTAACACCCGATTCGCAAAGCGTTAGAATTGACTAGGCGGTCGCTGGTTAAATGATTACCAAAAAATATAACTAATGAAAAATAATATACTTTATCCGAACAGAAGCATCGTCGCTTTGCTTTTGATGATCGTAAGTTTTTCGTGTCAGAGCCTGGACGAAGTGCCGGACGGAATCTCCACTCCTCAGAACTTCTATGCGACAACCGCACAATGCGAAGCAGCTTATGCTGGTTCAATGAACGCCCTGTTTGTTACATGGGGTGGGTATCAGGGCACACCGCTGTTTCCCGACGGCCAGTATGAAGGCGCTACGCTTGATTTTGGCGCCACTTCCTTCAACGAGTTGTGGACCTGGCATTACAAATCAATTACAAATATCAATGCAGTTTTAAAGGCGGTAAGAGCCGGAAGTCTGGGCGGTAATTCTCAAAATGCCATTGATAATATTGTAGCCCAAGGACGGTTTCTCCGGGCCTTCAATTACTTTACGCTGGTGCGGTTGTATGGTAAAATTCCGTATATCACAGAAGACACCCCAGACCCGATCTTAACACCCTTAACGACGGCATCACGGCTGGAAATTTCAAAAGTGTACGATTTGCTGGAAGCCGATCTCGCGTTTGCAGCTGAACATTTGGGCGATTATGACGCTGCTGTTCCGGGTAAGCCCAATAAATGGGTGGCAAAAGGATATCTGGCAAAAGTGTATCTAACTCGCGCCACCGCACCACTCAATCAGACGGAGAATTACGCAAAAGCCCGCGATGTAGCTGATGAAATAATCAGCAAGGGGCCATATCAATTATTGCCTACCTTTCTCGATGTGTTCAAAACAGCCAACAACCGAAATAAGGAAATCATGTTTGCATTTCACACCACATCGGAAACACCGTATATGCCTGGCAATGTGTGGGCGCCTTCCGAAATGGACGGGTGGAGCAGTGGGCCTGTGAAGATTTACTGGGCTTCAAGCGTTTATCCTGAACAGCCCCGCAAACACAGCTATCTGCTGCTTGATTTTACATCGGATATTTATGATCCGGCTGCTGCACTGATCAATTGGTCTAAATCTGCCGACGGTGTGCCCTATATTGGCAAATTCAACATGCCGAACCTGACTTATGAGCAGCAGGTGGGTGGTGGTGATGCGGGGATTGAAATGAAGTTGCTGCGTTTTGCCGACATATTGCTGATCTATGCCGAAGCTGCGAACATGGCCGCCGGAAGCCCGACCAAACTTGCAGTGGACAGATTGAATCTGATCATTGATCGTGCCAATGCCGGTACGGGTAAAGAGCCCAAAGCGACCCTGGCCATGACGAAAGCAGAATTTGATCAGAAAGTAATTGACGAAAGAAGCTACGAGCTCTGTTTTGAAAACGACCGTTATTTTGACGTACTAAGAAAGAGGATATTGCAAAAAGTCAATTTACCTGACAATGCGCAGGGGTACGATGAGAATGATTACCTGTTGCCGATTCCTGCTCTTGATGCAAAAGCAATAGGACAAAATCCGGGATACTGATGAAGTAAGGAGAGTTTGGTAAAAGGCCGGTCTGTTTATGAGACTGGCTTTTCCTTTTTTGTTGATTCGGGCAGGTAATGTTTGCGTGTTTTGGCTTTTGTTGTTGGGTAAAATAATAGTAACTGATGGGATTGTAAACAACTTTATGTCTGCTAAATGAATAGAACATGTTGAAACTTGCTGGTTACACATTGCTTTTGATAATTAGTATGCGTGGTAGTTTCGCGCAACGGGCAGATTCCCTGTTATTGAAGAACTACCGGCCACAGTCTATTTATAAAATACCCGTCACCAAAATTACGAAGGCTAAGTTTCCCGTAATTGACATGCACTCACATCCATGGCTGGCTAAAAGCGATGCCGATGTGAAAAAATGGGTTGCGCGCATGGACCGTTTTGGTATTGACAAGACCATCATTTTGACGATGCTGACCGGCACAGCTTTCGATTCGGTTTACAATGTTTATGCACCGTACAAAGACCGTTTCGAGGTTTGGTGCGGTTTTGATTATACCGGCTACAACGAACCAGGATGGAGCGAGAAGGCGGTAAAGGAGCTTGAACGTTGTGTTAAAGTGGGTGCCAGTGGCGTTGGGGAGCTGGGCGACAAGGGCCTGGGCGAACTTTTTTCCGAACCTGTAAGTGCGTACGGCATGCACGTGGATGACCTGCGCATGAAGCCCTTGTTTCAAAAATGCGCCGAATTGAAGTTGCCTGTTAACCTGCATGTCGCTGAGCCGATGTGGATGTACCAGCCAATGGATTCGACCAATGATGGCTTGATGAATGCTTTCACCTGGCAAATTGACAAAACCAAGCCGGGGTTACTAGGTCACGCAGCGTTGATACAAACACTCGAAAATGTCGTACGCGACAATCCCCGGACTACATTCATCGCCTGTCACCTTGCCAATTGTGAGTACGATCTCGAGATTCTGGGCCGTTTGCTTACCAAGTACAAGAACCTGTATGCTGATTTCGCTGCCCGGTTTGCAGAGGTAGCGCCAATACCGAGGTATATGTATGCATTCTTCGAGAAGTATCAGGACAAGCTGTTATACGGAACGGATATGGAAGCAACCGACGAGATGTATGAATTTACATTTCGTATCCTCGAAACCCGCGACGAGCATTTTTACGCCATTGACCTCACCGGTTACCACTGGCCGATGCAGGGCTTTGGGTTGAGCGATGCTGTGTTAAAGAAAATATATAAAACCAACGCCGAAAGGTTGCTGAGGAAGTAACACGCGTTTGCCTTGAAGCGTTAGTGAATTGAAATTGTTAAATTTGACCTAAAAGTAAAGCGTGGAAAATGCAAGTTGATGTAAGAAAGCTTTTTGTGAATCTGCATTATTTTTGGCTAATTATCCTGACAGGAATCCTGTGCGGTGGCTGTGGAAATGAACGAAGTTCACTAAGAGAGAAACGGACTAAAACCTTTGAATCAATTGCTGATCTGGGTGCGCTTCCTTTGTCAGTGACCCATCCGAGAGACAATCCTACCAGCCCTGAAAAAGTGAACCTTGGCAGATTGTTGTTTTTTGATCCTGTTCTGTCCGGCAACAGAGACGTTTCCTGTGCAACATGCCATCAGCCAGAGTTTAATTATGCCGAATTTCTGGAGACTTCAATCGGCGTCAACGGAGTTGGCGTTGGCAGTAAGAGAAGATTTACAGAGACCAATGACATGCCTTTTGTCAAACGAAATTCTCAGAGTATCCTGAATACTGCTTTTAACGGAATAAAAAACGGTGTGGAATACAATCCCGAAACAGCTCCGATGTTTTGGGATTTGCGGGCAAAAGGTTTGGAAATGCAGGCATTGGAGCCCATCAAAACGCTGGAAGAAATGCGTGGCAATTCTTTCCATGAAACTCAGGTTTTGGATGAAGTGATAAGTCGTATCCGAAAAATCCCAACTTATCGTGAGCTATTTTCCGCAGCCTTTTCCGGTGAGCAGGAGCCTGTAAATCAGGTGAATCTGTCGAAGGCGATCGCGGCATACGAACGAACGCTGATCGCAACCAATACCCGGTTTGACCAGTATATGCGCGGCGACAGCAACGCGTTGTCAACCAGTGAAAAAGATGGCATGAATGCATTTCTGGTTACCGGATGCGCCAAATGCCATTCCGGCCCCATGTTTTCGGATTACAAACTACACACTTTGGGTGTTCCCGATACGGGTAACCGTAAAGAAAGCGACGCCGGCATCAACAATGACTACGCCTTCCGGACCCCGACATTACGAAATCTTCGGTACACAAGTCCGTACATGCACAGCGGCAAATTCGCAACTCTCGATCAGGTGTTGATGTTTTATGAGGACGTTGCGGGGGGGAAGATATTGAATCCAAAAGTAAAAGCAGGCCAGATAGATTCCTTGGCAACACACATGGATGTCAATTTTAAAGACATTTCCAGAATCGTTGAATTTCTGAATACCCTCAATGACGATTCCTTTGACAAAACTATTCCCGCATCTGTACCAAGCGGGTTGTCTGTGAAGGGACTTTAATGGTTGATTGGTTAAGTTCGATAGTGACAGCATGATGAGCGCTTATCAGTCTGAGCGCAGTCGAAGACAGTCTGAGCCGCGGTCTTGCCAGTCTGAGCAGGGGCGTTGTCAGGTTGAGGTGTTGTCAGTCTGAGGTGTTGTCAGTTTGAGGTGTTGTCAGGCTGAGCGGAGTCGAAGCCCGAGCCAGCCGTGAAGCCCGCAACTTAACCACCCCGCTCTCATATTGAGCTTGACGAAGCACGACCGCCCGCACTTCGACCGCCCGGCGGCCCGGTTCGCTCACTGGCACAGCCCGTTTCGCTCAGCCGGGCATCATGGTGATTTTAGCGCGGCAGCATGCAACGTTCTGTGGGACAACTTTAAAACTATGTGCGGTGAAAGATCAGTAAACTAAAATAAGTTCTACCTTTTGAGTTAAAAAAGTTCGATGCCTGAGAATGCATCGACGCGTTGCATATTCACCCACTCCGAGGCGGTACCGTCATGGGGTAAGTCAAGACACACAACCAATGAAGAGGAATTTTTGCCTGCCCACGCACACAGCCTTTTACAGGGTTTTCTTGTTTTTCCTTTTTTTATTATCGGGATTCGTGGCTTGCCGGAAATCCGCGGAAAAGGATCATGACGAGCTATTGAAAGTCATGATCGACAGCCTGGATCGGGATTCAAGGAAAATTGGCGTCAAAAGGTCCATCGCAACGCTGGATTCGCTGATGGCTACGCTGGACAAAAAGAGTGTCAAGGATCGGATGAGCTATTACAAATTCATGAAAGTGCTCTGTCACCGGGATTCAACGCTGGCAAAAAATGCGCTGATTTATACCGACAGTCTGTTACAGGTATTTGCTCCCGATGAGATCCGTAAGAAATATCCGGCCGAATATTCGAAAGCATTGCTGTTGAAAGGCGACGATTTATTTCAGCAAAAAGAATACTATCAGGCATACCGAAACTACTACCATGGCAAATCATTTCTAACGGGTTTGGGTGAAACCTGTGAATGCGCAAGATACAGCAGCAGGATCGCAAATATTTCTTACCGTGAAGAAAACTACTACCAGGCGATCCAGTACTGGAAACAGGAATTGAAAGAGCTGGCGCAATGCCGGCAGCCGGAGAATTTTCAATTGGAATTTATTGAAAAGCAGGGTAGTATGCGGAATATTGGTACTGCACATCTGCATCGTAACGAACCGGAAATTGCGTTAACCTATTTCCGGCAGGCCATGGATTTTATCAATAAAAACGCAGGTAGATTTCCCCGTCAACAGAATTTTATCAAATTTGCAAAAATCGTAATTCTGCGAAACCAGGCAGAAGCGTACGCTCTGAAAGGAGATATGAAAACTGCGGAAAACTTAATACAAAAATGTCTGCAGCATGACGATGACATCGATTGGTCTGTTGAGGTGGAGCAGGAATCCCGCGTGATATTGACCAACGTTTACATTGACACAAAACGTTATGCCAAAGCAGCAGAACAGCTGCGCATTTTGAGAACACTTCCGGGGGCTGTCAACAACGAAGCGAACGCTGCTTCGTATCAGACAATGCAGGCGTCCATTTCATTCGGACAGGGCAAATTTGAAGAGGCGGGCAGGTTATTGATCGCAAATTTGGAACGAGAGCGCCTGGAAAAACTGCGCAAAAATGCGGAAAATAAAAGTGACGTAGGGCAGTTCCTCCAACAGATTCAGCGTGAGCATGAATTGGAACTTGTTGCCGAAAAGGACGCAAGAGAGGATTTGTTTCTGAAATTTGCGATACTGATCGCGGCAACCCTCAGTATGATCATATACCTGATCTGGCAAAGCGCCCGGAAAAGTATAGCCAACCTGCGCGCCATAACAGAATTGAACAGAATGATTACGCAAAACAACATCGTCTTGCAAGATACCATTAACGCGCTCGAACAGGCAGAAATCGAGAATGAAACGGTACTGAAAATAGTGGCGCATGACCTGCGGAATCCCATTGCTTCCATGATCTCGGGGTCACATCTGGTTTTCTGGGATCAGGTTCCGTCCCAGGAGCAGCAGGAAATCGTCAATGTCATCCAGCGCTCCGGAGCAAGAGCCAATACGTTGATTAATAATATCTTGCAGTCGGCCTCGATGCGTAAAATTGTTTCTAAGACCGAGGTATCTTTGGAGGAGATCGTGCAGTCATGTGTGGACATGCTGAGCCATAAAGCCGGTGAAAAGCAGCAGAAAATTGATTACCGTTTCGAGCAGGTTGTGGTGCCGGTCGACCGGGAGAAAATATGGCGGGTGTTCAGTAATTTGCTCAGCAACGCAATTAAATTTTCACCTGTCGGTAGCACGGTTTGGGTCAGTTTGACGATACAAACCGGCACAGTTTTGCTGACGGTGAAGGACGATGGAATCGGCATACCGGATCATCTGAAAGACCAGATATTTCTTCCCTTCAACAATGCGAAAAGATCAGGAACTGCCGGAGAGCAATCATTCGGTATAGGACTTTCCATTTGCAAAGAAATTGTGGAAGCGCATGGTGGCGCCATCTGGTACGAGCCGGTGAAAGGTTCCGGAACAATGTTTTTCGTTGAATTGCCGGTTTGATGGACTGGACGAGTTGCCACGGTGAATTTCGTCGGAACAGCGAAAAGTGGCGCGTAAATCATGAACAAAACATAGGCAAGTACCGATAAAAAATAGAATTTGTTCGATAAAAGTTTTTTTAGATTTTCAAATTTCTTTATATTCACCTGTGTTCTGAATTACCAAAATTCAAAAGACCATTAAAATGTATGCATCAGTATCTTTAAGACATTCGATGCGTGTGCTGCGTGTTTCAGTTTTTAGTTAGCACATAACCACATTTAGAAGTATGAGTAAGGACTTTTTGACTCGTGGACGGCTTAAAGATGCCGATCTGCATCACGATGTTTTTAAGGTACTGCCAACGCCCGGAATCGTGCTCGCGGTTGATTTTCCGGTGCTTACAATTTTATGTGCGAATGAAGCATTCGAAGCGCTGGTTGGGGTTGCTGAAAGTAATCTGATCGGAAGGGGCTTTTTTGATGTGTTTAGCGACAAAACTGGTGTGGATACCAGTGAATGGGCAGGCTTATTTGAAAAAGCTGTTTCAAGTAACGTCATTCTGAAATTGCCCGTTGTCAAATTCAACAAAAAGTCGAAAGATGGCGAAGAGATGGCCAAGCCGGTACATTTACTTGGTTCTGTTGCCCATTTTGCAGGATTAAGCCAGATGGTTTGTTCTTTTGCAGATGTGACCGAGGTTATATCAGGTCCAAAATACGAGAAAGATATTGCTACCGATCGAAATACGAAATTACTGGAAGAGGCGCAAAGAATTGCAAGGATCGGAAGCTGGGAAGCAAACCTGACCACAAGTACTATTATCTGGTCGGATGTTACAAAAGAGATTTACGGAGTTGGTTTGGATTTTACTCCTTCCTTTGATGACGTAATCGGTTTTATAAAAATCGAAAATGAGCGACAAACCTTCATCAGTTTGGTTGAGAGCGCCATGGAAAATGGAAATATGTTTGATTTAGACCTGCAAATAACGACGGCAGCGGGAAATGAGCGGACGATCAGGATCAGTGGCCAGGCAGAGTACGAAGACGGGCATTGTTACAAAATATATGGTGCCGTGCAGGATATTACGGAAAAAACCCAGGCAGAGCATTTTCTTAAAGCGTCGCGCGAGCACCTTCAGTCTCTGGTACAATCTGTAAACGGAATTTTCTGGGAAGCCGACGCACTGGCGTTTGAGTTTTTTTTTGTGAGCGACCACGTGAAGAATATCTTGGGTTATAGTCCTGAAGAATGGTTAGAAGAACACAATTTTTGGGAAAATCACATACATCCGGATGATGTCCATAATGCTGTGACGTATTGCCAGAGTCAGATAAACAATCTGAAAGATCATACGCTGGATTACAGAATGATCAGGGCCGATGGTAATGTCATCTGGATCAAAGATATAATTTCTGTCATCGTTGAAAACGACCGGCCGACCTTCCTGCGTGGTCTGATGCTGGATATAACGGAAACCAAAAGATTAGAGGAATTGAGCCAGCTGGAAAAGGCGGTTCTGGAGCTTCACATCACCAACGACGCAACTCTGCGTGACCTGCTGATCATGTATCTGAAGGGAATCGAGAGGATTTACCCGGGAATGCAGTGCTCGATGCACGAAGTGAAAGAAAACTTACTGGAATTGGCATTTGCTCCATCGATTTCGTCCGATTATCTTAAATTGCTGCATAAGCTTTCAATAGGGCCCGATGTCGGTTCGTGCGGCACTGCGGCATACCTGAAGCAGCGGGTCATCGTGGCAGACATTGCCAGTGATCCGAAATGGTCGCGATATGCGGAAGCTGCACTAAAATATAATCTCCTTGCCTGCTGGTCACAGCCGATTATCAATTCGGAAGGAGTGGTGATTGCGACGTTGGGCTTTTATTATAACAAAGTTAAGTTACCTGATGAAGGCGAGTTGAGTTTGTTAGAGCGATGTGCAGCGATATTAAGAGTGATATTAGAAAACCGCCGAAAATCGATCCTGCTTGAAGAATCTGCTCTTTTGATGAAACAGGGCCAGGGACTTGCTGGATTCGGCAATTGGCAATGGGATATATTAAACGACATCGTGCAATGGTCCGATGAACTGTACGCAATCTATGGCCTGGATAAAACGGCGTTTAAAGCGACTTTTGACGGATACCAGGAGTTGTTGCATCCTGATGACAGAGCGCGGGTAAAAGATATTATTCTCGAGGTGTTACACAACAAAACCGACATTGTCTTTGAGGAAAGGATCGTACGGCCGCACGGAGAAATACGGTACCTGAAATCATGGGGCCGATTGCAAACGGATGAAAAGGGAGTCCCTGTTAAAATGATCGGGGCATGTCTGGACATTACAGAAAGCACGCGATACGCCAAAGCCATAGATCAGCAAAATGAAAAGCTTCAGGATATCGCCTTTGTGCAGTCACATGTGGTGAGGGCACCTCTGGCGCGGTTGATGGGCGCGGTTGATCTGCTCAAAAACTATCCTAACTCTGAGCAGGAAAATAAACAATTCCTGGATTACATTCTGGCCTCTGCACAGGAGCTGGAGGGGATTATCAGAGATATCTCTCAAAAAGCCACTTGACGCTAAGCTTGTATGAGGTGATACAGGTCAAATCGTTTGAGCTATGGTGTGCAGGAAGTTTCCGAAATTCTTACCATCATAGGGGACATCGGGCTACAATCGCCGGCGCTGTTTGGGCCGACTTCCTATCAAACGTTTTTGCAGGATATCAATAAAAGAACTGCTCTGAGATAATTTCTCCGTCTTTCACTTCATAGAGCATAATCTGGTTGATCTGTATTCTTCCGTGCGGCTGCACAGTGATATCGACCTCTCTGGCCACGGCAAAATGATTTCCGGTAACGATTGGCTCGCTGGTGTATGACCTGTGCCCGGCTTCAATCCGGCTTACAAAATCCTTTCCCTTTTGACGGACTGCCGCTTTACCCTCTGCATATCCGAAATACGGAGAATCAACGGGATCAATACTCTTCACGTTTTCCGAAAAAAATTCGTCCTGAATCTCAAACCATTTTCCCTCCTGCGCAAGCTCATTAAATCTTGTTGCAATTTCCTGTGTGGTTGGTTTATGTTGTGCTGACATGGTTTGACTGTTAAGGTTTAGTTAGCAAATGTAGGGAACACTTGTTGGTTCGCGAAGGTGTGAAATGGACTTCGTGGTGGGGGGATTTGGACGGATATAGGTTCGGTTGATACTTGTGGAATTAGACATTGATTCGAAAAAGTAATCAGATTCTATTTCTAATCAATGTGATTTATTACAATTGTTTTGTGAAGAGGGAAGTTAAATATGAGGTTTTTGTAACCTTCAAATGTATGCAAATTTCGCGATAGAGTACGGTACAGGATATTATCAGTGTTTCTTGATTCAATACTAGTTTGTAACAACGTTCGTCTTCCAATTCAAAACCACGAGACGTTCCTACGGAACGAAAGCGACATAATATCCCAACTTCTACCAACGAAATGTCCCGAAGGGACAGAGACCCCTTTGGAATTTCGGCGTTTTTTGTTCCGATTGGAACATTGCTTCGCCAGGATAAACCAACCGCGCCGCGTCGCCTGAGAAATGGCAATGAGTTCAGCATCAAGCAGATATTTTCCAGTGCCCGGTGCGGGCTTGCTCTGTTATCCCCAACCCATAAAAAAAGCCCCACCCAAATCAAACCCAGGTGAGGCCTCAGCGTTTCGGAAAACAAAAAACAAAATCCAAGATTAATTCACTCGAAATCAACCCTGAACATTCATCAGCTGTGTGCCAATTTCTTTCAGTTGGGGCATTTTGACCTGACCTGCCAGCGTAACCAGCAAATGAGCGGCAAGTTGGTTCACCAGTACTTTACTCATATCCTTTGGAAAATAAACAGGATCCGGATCTCCGCCTCCGCCGCCAATCGGTGGATGTCCGGGGAAAGGCCACCAGTCCGGGCATATTCCGTCACCTTCCTCCCAGGATACCAATGCCGATTTGCCGGATTGGCCAATCAGGTCGCGTGTGATGTCATTCAGTTTAAGAGCAAGGTCTTTGGAGGCGACGTTCTTCGCAATGTCGTTGATCGCGCTCGCCAGTTGTAGCTGTTTGAAGCCTCTGAATTTTTTGTCAACCGGTGAAGGATCCCAGAGTGGAATGTAAACCCAGTGACCATCGACAAAGCCCCAACCATGAAATAAGGTGGGTTTTGATTTTACAAATACCTTTTCCATTTTTATATTAATGTTTTCGCCTACTCGGTTTGATACTGGATTTTCGGCTTCCCTCCATTTTAATCTTCAATGAGTTAGTCGGGAGGACCTCTTTGAAAGGAAACAATTCCTGCTAAATTCTGTCAACCACAAGTTGGAATCAAGAAAAGGAAGCTGGGGGGATTTACAGGGTTATTGATGCCAATAGTCCCTGACTCAGCCAAGATTTGCGCTGAAATGATCTTTACAATTTGTGGAAATCCGAAATCCTGGTTTATACATCCGAAGCTCCATTGGTAAAAAAGCGGCAAGGAAATCTGGACGCCTCAATCGAAGATTTTTTTGATAGCCGGTTACACAAGCGCAATGCACTCCACGGATATCAGAATGCCAGCTGGGAATGGCATGACCTGGGGAGTGCTTCTGGCGGGCGCATTTTCCGGAAATATGGCTGAATAAACTTTGTTACCGTTAAATCAGTGTACTCTACTTGGCTCTCAGGGTATAGGGACGTCTGCAAGAAGCCAATAAATAATTCTCAGGAAACTCCAAACGGCGGTTGGGTCATCTTTACTCATTCTTCCTTAAATTCCAGAATATCCCCCGGCTGACAATCCAATACTTTGCAAATAGCGTCCAGAGTGCTAAATCTGATTGCTTTTGCTTTTCCGGTTTTTAAAATGGAAAGATTGGATAAAGTTAAATCCACTTTTTCCGATAGCTCATTCAGTGACATCTTACGCTTTGCCATCATGACATCCAGGTTTACAATGATTGGCATGGCCTAAACAGTTAAGTCGTTTTCGTTCTGGATCTCAACTCCTTTTGAAAAAATAGTCGCAATGACATAAATGACGGCGGCCATCAAAATGTACGCCTGGCTGTCTGCCCAAAACTGGTTCAGTTTTTCTATGTCAAATCCACGATGCAGCAAACTTTTTGCCGTTTGCCGGGCAATGTAACTGATGAGTCCGATGGATAGCGTGTAGTAACTGATTTTCGTAATCTTTGAGGCAACATCGCTGTTGAACGGTTTTGACAAATTAAGTTTGCTGATAAGCATGATGACAGCGTAGAACAGGCAGGCCTTTAAAATGGAGACTGTCAGGATAAAGCTGTACATGCTGAAAAAAGCGTTTGGGCTACTCGCATATATCTCGCTCAGGTCCAGCTTTTGATACAGATTTTGTACAAATTCCGGTTTGTACAGGCTGAAAAAGAAATTGACGACCAAACCTCCGGCTTCAATACACAAGCCAACGAAGATGACCCAGGCAACGACATGCAGGCCCTTAAATACGAAGTTGTTTTTTTCTGGCATAATTGCAAACGGTTAAAATGATATCACAAAAATAGCAAATATTTATTGATAAACAATAAATATACATTTTAAGTCAATAAAATTTACCTGATCATAACCCGTTATACAGGAATCCTGATACATCTGTTTATTCAGGATAACCGATCACCCAAAACCACTACTTCTTTTTTGCCCTTTACGAGATTCCGGTGAAAACGCATGATTAGCTCCCGGGTTTTCCCGCTATTGGGTTGGGGAAATCCGGTAGAGTTACGGCTGAATAAACGTTATAGCTTGCGGTTTATCTAAGTTGAGCTTCGGACCAAAATCCTTCATAACGGACATCAAATGTTCAATATCGGACACTTCTAATCAGTCTATTTCTTTTAAAGTCCTTATAATCAACAATATAGATTGAGTTAACTGCGCAGGCAAGCTATTTGCTCAGCAAACATGGGAATAATCAAAAGTCATGAATCGGACCTATTTAGGAGAGTTTGAAGAAATTGTACTATTGGGTGTAGCTGTGATGCAGGGACAGGCATATGGCGTGGTGCTCATGCATGAAATCATCGAGCAAACTGGCCGTTCCGTTAAGTTGAATCAGGTGCATTCAGCGCTGCAACGATTGGAAGAGAAAGGCATGGTCAAATCTGAGGTTGGAGGAGCTACGGCTGAACGCGGAGGCCGCCGAAAGCGCTTGTATACAGTGACAGTCTACGGACAACGCACATTGGAGCAGATTCAGGAAGTAAGGGACAATTTTTGGTCAAGACTGACGAACCTTGTCAAACCAGCATTCGGCTAATGAAAAATTCCGACAAATATCCGGTAAAACCGCCGTTGGTTGCCGACAGGCTGCTTAAATGGATTCTCGCTTCTCATCAGTATGAAATTATACAAGGCGATCTGCATGAAGAATTCAATTATCAGGTTAAAAAGGTCGGGGAAAGAAACGCCCGCTGGCTTTACTGGCAACAAGCTATGGGATTTATTAAGCCAAAATATCTGAGAAGACAACGAAACCTTTATTCATCAAGCTCTTATTTTAGTCATGATATGATACGTAACTATTTTAAAATCGCTTTCAGGAATCTTGTTAAACAAAAAGCATATTCTCTAATTAATATTGGCGGGCTCGCCATAGGCATGGCCGTAGCGATGCTCATAGGACTTTGGATTTATGATGAGTTGTCGTTCGACAAATATCACCACAACTATAACCGGATCGCGAAGGTCATGCAAAGCGCATCCGTTAACGGAGAATTTGGTGCCGGTGAACACATGCCGATTCCATTAAGAGACGTACTGGTAACGGAGTTTCGGGATGATTTTGACCGCGTTGTGATGTCGTCCTGGACCAGAGAACATATTCTGGCTTATGGCGACCGTAAATTTACCAAAACCGGCAACTATGTCGGATCAGAGGCCCCCGAAATGCTTACATTGAAGATGATGAAAGGGACACGGGGCGGACTACGGGAACCCGCTTCGATTTTGTTGTCGGAATCGGTCGCGCAAGCACTTTTTGGCCAGACCGACCCGATGGGCAAAATAGTGAAGATTGACAATAAACTTAATGTGAAAGTGACCGGCGTTTACGAGGACTTGCCGTATAATACTGCGTTTCGGGAAATGACTTTTATTGCACCCTGGGATCTGTATGTTTCGTCAGAAACCTGGATTAAGGACAATGCAAACTGGGCCAATAACTCTTTCCAGATGCTAGCTCAGATTTCACCAAACTCCGATTTTGAGGTTGTTTCGAAAAAAATTAAAAATCTGAGATTGATCCACGTACCGGAAACCGCCTCCTTCAAGCCGGAAGTTTTTTTGCACCCAATGAGCCGATGGCATTTGTATACAGGATGGGATAAAACTGGTAAAGTTGAAGGACGGATCCAGTATGTGTGGCTATTCGCGATCATCGGAATATTTGTGCTGCTGCTGGCCTGCATCAATTTTATGAATCTGTCGACGGCCCGGTCCGAGAAACGGGCTAAGGAAGTTGGTATCCGAAAGGTAGTCGGCTCGGTACGCGCTCAGTTAATTGGTCAGTTTTTAAGTGAATCGCTACTGGTGGTTGCGTTTGCTTTTGTTATGTCGTTGCTCTTCACGCTACTGATGCTTCCTGTTTTCAATGAAGTTGCCGACAAAAAATTGGGGTTGCCGTGGAGTGAGCCATTGTTCTGGATTGCCGGTTTAAGTTTTAGTTTGTTAACCGGACTGATATCTGGCAGTTATCCGGCACTCTATCTTTCTTCTTTCCAACCTATAAAAGTATTGAAAGGCACATTTCGGATTGGCCGTTTTGCCACTGTTCCCCGGAAGATCCTGGTCGTAGTCCAGTTTACAGTTTCCGTGACGCTGATTATCGGAACAATTATTGTTTTCCGCCAAATCCAGCATGCCAAAAACCGGCCGGTCGGTTACGAGCGTAATGGACTAATCACCATTGATATGAATACTCCCGAGTTATATGGCCATTATAATACATTGCGGAGCAAGCTGATGGAAACGGGTTCGGTTGAAGAAATGTCTACTTCTTCGGCGCCTGCGACCAAGTTGAATTCGCAGAATAACGGGTTCGAATGGGAGGGCAAAGATCCGAATTTCAAAGAACAATTTGGGACCGTGGCCGTAACCCATGATTTTGGCAAAACGGTGGGGTGGCAATTCGTTGCGGGACGAGACTTTTCGCGGAGCTTCGCGACTGATTCTTCCGGCATGGTCCTGACTGAAAAGGCAGGCAGATACATGGGTTTAAAAGACCCGGTGGGTAAAATTGTAAAATGGAATGGTAAGCCATACCAGATAGTGGGTATTATTAAAGATATGCTGATGGGTTCACCCTTTGAGCCGGTTTACCAGACCGTTTTTATGTTGGATTATGACTGGGCAAATGTGATCAACATCAAACTAAACCCAGCGCGCAGTACCACCGAATCATTAACCAAGATTGAGTCAGTATTTCGCGAGTTCAACCCCGGCAGCCCGTTCGATTACAAATTCTCCGACCAGCAGTATGCTTTGAAATTTGCTACCGAAGAGCGGATTGGCCGACTTGCCTCCGGCTTTGCTATCCTGGCGATTTTCATCAGTTGCCTGGGATTGTTTGGATTGGCGTCTTTCATTGCCGAGCAGCGAACCAAAGAGATGGGCGTCCGAAAAGTATTGGGCGCGTCGGTATTCAATCTCTGGCGTTTGCTCTCCAAAGATTTTGTCCTGCTGGTCATGATTGCTTTCATGATTGCCACACCAACGGCTTATTATTTTCTGGATAACTGGCTCAGCAAATACGAATATCGTACCGAAATTTCCTGGTGGATTTTTGCCGTATCCGGTGCAGGGGCTGTACTTATTACATTGCTGACGGTCAGCTTTCAGAGTATCAAAGCTGCCTTGGTAAATCCTGTCAAAAGTTTACGCAGCGAATAAATGCGCCTGGCAGACAGAAGCGAATGGCTTGCCGTAATTTTTCTATTTATAGTAAAAACCCAGTAAAAGGAGATATTAAGTTGTCAACGGAAAATGTTCAAATCAAAGATTTTGTAAAGGTTTGAATTTATTAACTTTGACAAATGGAAACAATCAGAGAATGTGCAGCGGCGTCGTTTCGGAGTGCTGATGTAAAATTGAAAGGCTTTAAAATCCATGAGATCACGGGCCCTGCATACCCTGCGCTTTTTTATGGTAGAAGGGATTTTTATAAAATTGTTCTTGCAACGGGTCACTTTAAAATTTGCTACGGTGATAAGACTTTCGATATTGATGGTACCTTCCTGTTTTTTGGAAACCCGCACATTGCCTATTCCAATGAGCATCTTTCATCCGAACAGCAAGGCTACGCCTGTGTGTTTACCGAGCAGTTTATCGGTAGCAGAGACAGAACGGACAGCCTGCTGAATGCGCCGATATTTCGTTTTGAAGGTACGCCGGTCGTTCCACTAAACAGCGAACAGGCCTCGTTCGTTGGCTCACTTTTTCAAAGGATGCAGAAGATACACGCAGGTGATTATGGTCAAAAGGCGGAAATGCTCCGCAGTTGCATTGATCTGATCATTCACGAGGCGTTGCGGATTCAGCCGCGAAACGGGTTGAGGCAAAAAAATGCCGCCACCAGGATTACTGATATGTTCATGGAATTATTGGAACACCAATTCCCAATCGAAACTACTGCCGATCCGCTCAGGTTAAGAACCGCTCAGGATTTTGCAGAAAAACTCGCCGTACATGTAAACTATCTCAACCGCTCCGTAAAGGAAATTACGGGAAAGCCCATATCGGTACATATTGCTGAGCGAATTGCCGCAGAAGCCAAAGCGCTTTTGCAGCACACCAACTGGAGTGTGACAGACATCGCGTACGGTTTGGGTTTTGAATATCCGAGCTATTTCAACAACTACTTCAAACGGATAGCAGGTCTTGCGCCTAACGCTTATCGGAAAAGAAGAGCGGAAGTATGAAAATCATAACTTTCGGTTTGATTCTCTTTAAAAATGATCTCGGCTTAGCCAGAGCTTTGTAATATTAATTCAATGAAGCAATCAGTACGAACGCCGATTTGAAATCACATTACAAAAATCATGGATAATTCAAAATCAAAAAAGTTAGTGCTGCCGGAACCAGCGCCGGTTCTGTCCGTAAGTCCGATTGTACTTTCAGCACCTGGTCGCGGGGGCGATCTGCAAATAAGGATTTCGGCACCTGTCACCGGCCAACACTTGCCAATCATCGTTTTCGCACATGGATATGGTTCATCACTGGACGGCTATGCGCCGCTGGTTAATTTCTGGGCGGCCCATGGCTTCGTAGTCATCCAGCCAACCTTTCTCGATTCAAGAACATTAGGACTCGGTGCGGACGATCCCAGGACGCCGTCAATGTGGCGGTTTCGCGTGGAGGATATGAAGCATATTCTTGACCATCTTGATCTAATCGAAGATTCTGTCCAGGGACTGAAAAGCCGGCTGGACAAAAGTAGAATTGCAGCGGTTGGTCACTCGTTTGGTGCTCAGACTGCCGGAATGCTTTTAGGCGCACGCATTATTGGTCCCGATGGAAGTTTGGGCGAGGATTTATCGGATTCGCGCATCAAGGCTGGCGTGCTACTCACGCCGGCTGGCAGGGGTGGGGCAGACCTCAGCGCTTTCGCAACCGAGCGTTATCCGTTCATGAACCCAAGCTATGCTGAGATGACCACGCCGACGCTGGTGATTGCAGGAGACAAAGATATTTCTCCATTGACAGTGCGGGGATGGGACTGGTTTACAGATGCGTACAGGCTGAGTCCTGGCGCAGACTGGCTCGTGACATTATTTGGGGGAGAACATTTGCTTGGCGGGATTTCGGGATATGAGGTCACGGAAACAACAGATGAAAATCCTGACCGTGTTGCCGCTGTTCGGGAGCTAACCTGGGCATACCTGCGTTCAGCACTTTACCCTCGGGACACTTCCTGGGAGGACGCACGTGCGGGATTCATTGCCAACGCAGATCCGTTGGGAAATATTGAGGGCAAGGTTAGTGCCTGACATAAAAAAAATGGGCACTCCGAATGATCCGGAATGCCCATTTTTCAATTGTACCAGGCTTCATTAACCAACCAGGTTAAAGCGACCCAGATTTGTTATTTTGGTCCAAGCTGCCACGAAATCTTTTACAAATTTATCAGAAGCGTCGGCGCTTCCGTATACTTCTGCAATGGCTCTCAGTTCTGAGTTGGAACCAAACACCAGGTCTGCACGAGTGGCAGTCCATTTTGGCTGGCCGGTGGCGCGGTCGCTTCCAAGATACAGCGACTTGTCGTCCGACATTGCTTTCCAGGCGGTACCCATATCGAGCAGATTCACGAAGAAATCGTTTGTAAGCTGGCCAGGGCGTGAAGTGAAAACGCCGTTTTTGGAGCCATCAAAATTGGTGTCCAAAACGCGCAGACCTCCAACCAATACCGTCAGTTCTGGTCCTGTCAGCGTGAGCAGCTGCGCCTTGTCGATCAGCAATTCCTCCGTAGATACATTGAATTTCGCCTTTTGGTAATTGCGGAATCCGTCAGCAATAGGTTCCAGGTAACCAACAGACTCTATGTCGGTCTGTTCCTGTGATGCATCCATCCGTCCGGGTGTAAAAGGAACGGCGATTGTATTTCCGGCTGCTTTTTCAACGGCTGCATTACCAGCGATCACGATCAGATCGGCTAGCGAAACTTTTTTGCCACCTGATTGCGTACTATTAAACTCCTGTTGAACGCTTTCCAATATACCGAGCACTTTTGAAAGTTGCGTCGGGTTATTTACTTTCCAGTCTTTCTGAGGAGCCAGACGTACACGTGCACCGTTAGCGCCTCCGCGTTTGTCGGAACCGCGGTACGTGCTTGCCGAAGCCCAGGTTGTCGCAACGAGTTCAGATACGGTCAATCCTGAAGCCAGGATATTGGCTTTCAAAGCCGCGACATCACTTTCATCGATCAGTTCATGATCAACAGCCGGAATAGGATCCTGCCAAATCAGAACTTCCTGAGGCACATCGGGGCCCAGATATCTTTCCCGCGGACCCATGTCACGGTGTGTTAATTTGAACCAGGCACGAGCAAAAGCATCGGCAAATTCGTCAGGATTTTCCAGAAAACGGCGTGATATTTTTTCATATGCCGGGTCAAGCCGTAAAGCCAGGTCACTCGTAAGCATGGTCGGCGCGTGCTTTTTGCTGCTATCGTATGCGTCCGGGATGATCGCATCTGCGTTCTTGGCAATCCATTGGTGCGCACCAGCCGGGCTTTTGGTCAATTCCCATTCGAAGGCGAAAAGGTTTTCAAAGAAATTATTACTCCACTGGGTCGGCGTCTTAGTCCATATTACTTCCAGTCCGCTGGTAATGGTGTCGGCGCCGGCACCGGTGCCATAACTGTTGCTCCATCCGAGGCCCTGGGATTCCACATCAGCAGCTTCCGGCTCGCTGCCAACATGATCAGAAGGAGCGGCGCCGTGGGTTTTACCAAAACTATGTCCGCCTGCGATCAGTGCTACGGTCTCTTCATCGTTCATGGCCATACGGCCGAAAGTTTCACGAATATCTCTCGCAGAAGCGATTGGATCCGGATTGCCGTCAGGCCCCTCCGGATTCACGTAAATAAGGCCCATGTGCGCTGCACCCAATGGTTTTTCCAAATCACGGGTATGGATATTTCGTCCCGGATCTTCATCCGATGATACTACTCCGTTGCCGGCAACACCAGCAGAACCTTGACCATATCGTTTGTCGTTGCCCAACCAGGTTGCTTCCGAACCCCAGTAAACATCTTCATCCGGTTCCCATACGTCGGCGCGGCCACCCGCAAAGCCGAAAGTTTTGAAACCCATTGATTCCAACGCGATGTTTCCGGTCAGGATAAGCAAATCGGCCCAGGAAATTTTGCGTCCATATTTTTGTTTGATCGGCCACAGCAACCTGCGCGCTTTGTCCAGACTCACATTATCCGGCCAGCTGTTCAAAGGGGCGAAACGCTGCTGTCCTCCACCTGCCCCTCCGCGGCCGTCACCCACGCGGTAAGTTCCTGCACTGTGCCACGCCATACGGATAAATAACGGACCATAATGACCGAAATCGGCTGGCCACCAATCCTGAGAATCGGTCATAAGCGCATGAAGGTCGCTTTTTAATGCTTCCAGATCCAAAGTTTTGAAAGCCTCCGCATAGCTGAAATTGTCGCCCATCGGGTCCGACAGAGAAGAGTGCTGGCGGAGAATGTTCAGTTTCAGCTGGTCAGGCCACCAGTCACGGTTTCTTGTTCCGGCCCCGCCCACTTGTTGGCTCACACCACCATTTTGGTCCAATGTGCCGTTGTGAAACGGGCATTTACTAATGTCGTTTGATTCCTTGTCCATTTTTATAAGTTCATGATTAAATTAACATTTTTCGTGCTCATTTTCTGTGCACGCCGATAAAGTTATAATATCAAAAGAAATAATCACAATCGATTAATTCTATATTTCGATAGTTAAAATCTATTATCCTGGAAATTTTGCAGGTTTCTGACGAGGTATTCCGATCACAATATCCTGAAGTTTCAGATTGTGCTCAATTTAAATTATGCATATGACATTCCTGAAATGTCTTGTCAGGTAATGGATTAGGTGATCAAATTACTTTGTGACCGAGAAGGTTACGACACCGGGTCTACTGAAAATTAATTTTGTTGCCATCCGGGAGGGTGACATTGTTTTTGGGCATGTTTTCGGTTTTAATATTTTTGCCCAAAACATTTCCTGTCAATTTCGTTCCGCTGATCGTAACATGTGAGCATGCGTTGAAGTAAAACATATTTTTATTCTCTGATTTTGCAGGCAAAGTATTCGTTCTGATTACCGAATTATTAATGAACCGCAGCCCCTGTGTACTTTTCGCATACAAAACGGGATAATCGAATACCTTAAAAATGTTGTTTTCAATAAGGATATTGAAGTGAACCGGTTTTTTGACATCAGCCACTTTATTGGATGGGTTGATGGCTATGACGGCGTTTCCCGGTCCGCCTTGGTAGGCGCAATCCATAAATTTATTGTTCCGGATTGTCACATCACGAACAGGGCCCGACTCATACCAACCTTCCGCGTCGGCCTCAATGAGGATGGCGCTCATGCCGGTCTTGAAAAATTCATTGTTTTCAATTACTGCTTTCCTTGGAGTGGTGAGCAAAATGCCGCGCGTGTTGGTTCTGGTGAAATTGTTGCCCCTGATCACGACCTCCGGAGTCCACGACATATTTTCGATACAGTCATTGGGTTCAAGGCCGGCTGGTACATCACCTTCGAAACTCAGAATAATTTCACGGTCATTGGATCTTTCTACCGATTTTACCTTCCCGGAAGCGAACCGGATCATGGAAGCCGAGTGGACAAAGGCGACGGTGTCGCCCGGGAAAAAAGCATTGAAGCCATAACTTTGTCCATGCATAAAGCGCAGTTTCAAGCGATTTCTTGCTGGTGTTCCGGTGACACGTAGATTTGTTCCGTGTATATTGATTGGATCGTCATGCGCGCCTGAAAATGTGCAGGTTTCTACTGTAATCAGTCCGCGGCAGCCCGAAAAGTGCATAAAATCAGCTGATGACGCTATAAGGCGCTTCGTTTCAGGTCGAGGGGCGCAGATTACACGGCGCATTGTGATGTTTTCTGTATACTGGCTTACGATACCCAGTCCATGCATGTAGTGCATACCTACGTCCTGGAGGGTGATATTTTTGCTTTCCACAATAAACATCCCCACCTGATCGCGTATGATATCCCTGACCGTCAGGATGTTGCCTGGTACAGGTTTAAAACTTTGCGGCGTATCGAAATGAACCAGACCCTGACGAATTTCTGTGGCCTTGCTTTTATTGAAAACCTTCCAATCGCTATATCTCATGGTTTTGAAAGTTGTATCAAATTCAACCGCATGAAAGTGTTTTGTCTTCCAACCTTCGCCGTACCAAATAAGCTTTCCGTCGGTAATCGTATATTTTGCGTCAGGATGAATTTCGATGTTCACCCCGCTTGTTACGGGTCCATCGTAGCGCATTTCGGACATGGTTGGCCGTTCAAAATCTATCTCTATGTTTTGGAGCTGCACATTTTCAGCATGATCCAGAACGATGGTAGTCATTTTGCCATGAAAAATAAATAATGCTCCGTTGCCATCGACAGTGAGGTTTTTGGCATTTTTAAAACGCATGCCAATTGTTTTTATTTTGGCGGAATCCTCCAGTTCTGTCGAAGTATTGGAAACGAAATATTTTGCCTGCGTTGCTCCATCCGGCCAGAAATCATATCGGCCCTTGGGAAAGACCAGTTTGGTGGAATTGTTTTTTATCGCGTGATCAATTGCTTTTTGAACGTGTGATGTTACATTTTCATAAGAATTTGGTTCGATACCAAAGTCCGTCACCAAGGTCGTTTGACAGCGTGCATCGCTCAATGGCAACAAGCAACAGCATAGGGTGGTGACCGCAACCAACTTCTGAAATTTGTATAAAAAATGGTCCATTTTAATATTCATTGGGCAGCAACATGCACCATCACACATTGATAAGCGTGGTAAGGTTCAGTTCCTTTGCTGATTTTTCTAAATGAAGCAGTTAGTCAATCAGCAAATATAGCGTTATTCCGAATGTTCCGAAACGGGGAATCCGACATAAGTGGGACTAACAGAGCAACTGAAAAAGAACAATTTGGATGTAAGTCCAAAAAACTTCGGTTGATCCAGGCAGAGAGGTGTCCGAGTGGTTGAAGGAGCTACCCTAGAAAGGTAGTATATGGGTAACTGTATCGAGAGTTCGAATCTCTTCCTCTCTGCAAAATACCGTTGACTATTTTGGGAATTGTTATAGCGTGCGGGCGGTATTTTTTTACGAAAGAGCCAATGCTTCTAAAATTTTAACTTGCATATAAAAACATAAAGATTATCTTTGCAGCCCATAACCACACAGAGAGGTGTCCGAGTGGTTGAAGGAGCTACCCTGGAAAGGTAGTATATGGGTAACTGTATCGAGAGTTCGAATCTCTTCCTCTCTGCAAAATGCCGTTTCACGCAAGTGAGGCGGCATTTGTTGTTTTTGTAATCTTAGCTGTAACTTTTTACGGGATGCAACAGAGCGATACGGGTAAGAATTATGTTTTCCCAAAGTCTTACACCTGCAAAGGAACTTTATCTGCCCGATGGTATATCGAGATCCAAGCCTGGAATCTGTAAACGCTCCAATTCGAAAGGAACCGCATTGTCTGCCCGGCAAAATTTGAAACTAAAAAGCAACGGGATGTTTAGGAGAAAGAAAATTGCCGGACAAAAACGGGACTTTTAGAAAAAGGATTTTGTTTTGAAGTCGCCGCGGTAAAAAATGAAAACGGGCGTGCGACAATTTTTACGGTTGAGATGGAACTTACAATCAAAATGATCTCTTCCACTCTTAGATCAAAGACGGCAACTACTTACAGTTCTGCGCTGATTAAATTGAAAGCATTCATTATCTGGACAAAATGAGGAAAATGCCGCGAAATTTGTGGTGCAGAAAATTAGCCTGGATCTGCCAGTGGGAAATTTCACAAACCTACACGCTGTAATTTTGAGAGATTATTTGATTGCCGAATTAAAGAATACATTCCTGACGGCGAACAACCCGTTAATGCATCTGAACACAAGATACAAGCACTTAAAACTTCGTGCCGATATTCCTGAAAGTCCTTTCAAAGTAAAAAAGCTTAAACAGGAGGTAACAAGTAAGAATATCGCGGTTAAATGCGTATCGTGCAGGGGTAGGAGTGAAGGAGTTGCAAAAGCTTTTGAGGCATTCTTCCGTATCAATTACTGATATCTACCTAAAAAGTTTGGGTCTGCGAACAGACCCAAATATTAGTAATTACAGTTGGTAAACTTATAAAGTGAAAACACTATGATGAAATATTTCACCGTGGAAAAAGCACTTGTACTTGTCAGTACAGCAGTATTGTCCAAATACCCCAATATACTGACAATTGATAGGGAGGGCTGGGTCTTAATTATACCTAGCCACGTTATTTCCGATCTTCGCAAGTCAATGAATGACCGAGATTTCAATTATATGGAGAAATTATTATCCAATGGTCAAAGAGCATCAACGGTCCAGGTTGTTGAATCCGGTGATTGTTTGACTGATCTTTATAGAGATTACTTGAGTTGGATACCTTTGGTGTCGAGACCGATGTTTTCAATATTTAGGAAAGTAAGAGGCATGGAGAAATATGTTGACGTAAAATATTTCTACGTAACAGTTTCTGATCCATTTGCAGAGGCCTTTTGGGCTGAAACTGGATTTTGGCAACTTCAAGACATCCAAATACAAGAGCTTATAAAAGCGCACGGAAGAACCCGGAACCGGCTATTGAAATTTGTCGAAAATCAGAAGAATAAGAAGGTTCAAAAGGTAGCTTTCTTTTTATTAATCTTTGCTATCTGCGTAAAAGCAACTTATGAATTCAGAGATGAGATTTTTGTCTATCGAAATAATCTGTTGCTAATAGTATGTGCCACCCTTGGCTCAATAGTCCTTTATTCGTTTAAGCGAAAAAAAAATGTCATTTACGGTTTTATAGAGTTTGTCGTTGGTTTCTTTACCTTTTTTTACACCGTGAAGTCACTTAAAGAATCACTAGATAGTAAGGGAAATGCATTTTATCTAAGTCTACTAGCAGGATTATATATCATGGTGAGAGGTTTAGATAATATGAACAGGGATAAATACCTTGACCAAAAATTTAAGCAGATTTACACATCAACAAAGTCTATTTTTTCAAAAAAGTTTTTCTAAGATATCTACCTTAAAAGTTTGGGTCTGCGAACAGACCCAAATATTAACAATTACAGTTGGTAGCAGAATTATATTTTGAGATCCGCACGATATCAGCTGTGGATCTCAAAATATAATTTGGCTAAGATATTGATAATTGCATTAAAGTAACTTCTCGTCCATGCCAGGGAACTGATCTATTTTGTTCCCCAAGTGGTATAACACTTTCTCTAATGAACTAATTAAAGGATATTCGTACGATTGATCATTTAGTACAAAGCTAATGACACTCCCTTTACTTCGAGCCGAAACTTTAATTTCTGAGGCCTCAAAAACGGGAATTCCGAAAATGTTTGACTTATCAAAAGATAATAGACCGACGATGTTGCTTTCTTTCGTATACATAGTTTTTGTTTTTAATTAAACAACGGAACATTACATTTCGAAAGTTCAAATGTAATTTATATTAAATACGTGAATTGGCAGGGGAATCACATTGCCGGCTGATCACAGTTCAATACTAAAACCGATCAGGAATCCCAATCGCTTTTAGTATTTGCACTTCATCAACAACTAAACGTTAGACCAGAATCTTAACCCACTGCCTACCGTAGGCGCGTGTGGTCTTTCCTTTGATGGTAGTATCTTCGTACTCCCATGCTTGCAGGAATCCATTGTGGTACAGATAAACCCGGCCTTCTTCGCCTTCTCTTTCAAGAGCAATTCCCATTTTTGCCTGTACCAAATCACGCTCTACGAATAGCCGCCAGTTGAGCGGCAAACCGAAACCTTTCAGGTGTAACCCTGTGTAGGAATCAGCCGTTTTTAAAGGAGCTTAAAAGTTATCTTGAAACATTGCGGTAACTTGTATTGTTTTCTGGAATTGTAGTGGCAAACAGCAGGGAACAGATTAGCCTGGAGAAACATGCAGACGAAACAAAGTTCTATTGCGAGCCTGGCGGGTTTCGCTGCTCAGTATTGTGGTTGGTTGTGAAATATTACTGTCACCGTGTATGGCAAATTTCAACGAGGATTATACTAAAAACGCTCAGGCAAACAGCAAGGAATATTCACTTAATTACTATTTTAGGGTTGTAATGACAAAAAACTAGTCTGATGTCCCAGATTCTACAAGTCCATATAAATAAATTTGTTGCGATAAGTGATGCAGAATTTGATGATATTCTTCATTATTTTCAAACGCAGACCTTCAAAAAAAAGGAAAACCTGCTTGTGGAAGGGCAAATTAGCAAATCGAATTATTTTGTTTTGAAAGGCATTTTGCGAAAATTTTTCGTCAATGAAAAAGGCATTGAGCAAACTACCGAATTTGCGATTGAAAACTGGTGGATGACAGAAACCTTTTCCTTTCTCCAACAATCGCCAACTGAATTCTACATCCAGGCTGTTGAAAATGCTGACGTCCTGTCTATTCATCGGGATGCCCAGGAGAAACTGCTTGCAGAGCATCCGAAAATGGAAAGATATTTCAGGTGCGTATATCAAAAAGCCTACGCTGCCGCTCAAATGCGGATAAAATTTCTGTATGACTATTCAAGAGAAGATCTTTATCACCATTTTCGAAATCGCCAACCCGAGTTTTTGCAGCGTGTTCCGCAGTATCTTATCGCTTCCTATCTGAATTTTACGCCCGAATACTTAAGTGAAATCCGTAAAAAAAACGTTTCTTAAACCAGTTTAAGTTTTCCCTGTTTTGGCTTGTGCAACTTTGTGCCATACAAATTTAAACAAGCAAAACAATGGAATATCGAATCAATATCAACGCGGTCTCACCACAGGCATACAAGGCAATGTATGCGTTGGAAGGTTATTTGGCAAAAGCCACAATTTCTAAAACCTTAAAAGAGCTTATTAAAATCCGTTCATCGCAAATCAATAATTGCGCATACTGTATCGATATGCATACCAAAGATGCATTGAAAAACGGTGAAACCATTCAGCGCATTTTTTTGGTCAGTGCCTGGAAAGAGGCCACAAAATTTTTTACCAGCGAAGAGCAGACTGTTCTGGAAATGACCGAAGAAATTACATTAATCAGTCAGGCCGGATTAAGTGAAGGCACGTATCGGAAAGCCACTCAGATTTTCACCGAAACGCAGATTGCGGAAATTATTATGGCCATCGCGACCATCAACGCCTGGAACAGGATTGCTGTGAGCACCCATCAGGAAATTACCGAATAGGTCATTACCGCAGTTGACAGGGCTTCGCATTTGTTACTGATCAGCGGGTCGGCCGTATTGGGCTGACCCACACAGAAAATAAAACTGAACTCCCCAACAAACCAGGGTGCAGAAACAAGCGCGGAAGGTATTGTTCTCGACAATCTTTATTGAGAGAAATCCTACAATCAATGGCGTGAATATGCGGTCAGTAAACTCGCTGACATCCTTTTTGTCTCTGAACTGGGTCGGGTCTGTCACGAGGGTTATATAATTGTTTATCAAGTGCTTAAATTGATTATTTAACCGTGAAGTCTGGGGGTGTTCCATCAAAATAAATCCAACCTGCAACCTCAGCACCTCTGCCGGGACTTTATATTCTTTCCAGCTTCAACTGATCGGCCCGCTCGAAGACAAGCGGATACCTTTCAAAGATGACATTGCTGGCGTCGAGTTCAAAATTTACGTCTTCCCTGACACCGATCAGTTTCAGGTTATAGTAGGATTTGATCAGGAAATTACGCCAGTAAGGCAGGCTGTTGTCGTAGGATAAAAATGAGTTGGTTATCACAAAACGGTAATCGCCGAAATCCTGGCTGTCGTATTTTTTTTCTTCGGTACGCTCGTATCCTAATTCTCCTTTTGACATCATTTCGGTCGCGATCTTTCGAAAGAAGAGGTCCACTTTCGGTTCGACGCGAAAGCCGATGTGAAGCACAATATGGTAGACATCGTTTACTTCCAGCGCCTTTACCTCGTACTTGAGCGTATACGGCTCGTCCGTTACATGAACATGCAGAAACCAGTAAATGTCGGCGCGCTTGGCCGGCGTATGAAAAATTGAATCCAGAATGCGCTTTTCAATACTTTCCGGGTGACTGGATGCAGTCAGATAGATCAGGTTTGTCGCGAAAATACGGAGTTTGTCGTTGCTGCTCACATCTTTAAGTTTTTGTAATACGAGCGGAGAAACTGCCGTCTTTGCAATCAATTTGTCCTGCGCCGTTTTTCCATAGTACCAAATGAGCATTGTGCAGGTCAGCAGCCCCCCTACAACGAGCATAATCCACCCCCCTTCGTGAAGTTTTTGCAGATTTGCAATCAAAAACGAAATTTCGACAGCAAGGAAAAGAATTGTGATCAGTGCGATAACCACAGTGGGGACTCGGCGTATCCGCAGATACAGCGAGATAAGGAATGTGGTGATCAGCATCGTCAGCGTAACAGATAAGCCAAAGGCCGCTTCCATATTTTTTGACTCCCGGAAATGCAGGACTGTAAGAATACAGGCTGCCATCAGAAACCAGTTAAAAAAGGGAATGTACATCTGCCCTTTCATCGTCCCTGGAAAAATAACCCGGTTCCTTGGCCATAAACCCAGCCGGATAGCCTCGTTGACCAGTGTAAAACAGCCACTGATCAGTGCCTGGCTGGCAATCACGGTAGCCAGGGACGCCAGGATAACGGAGGGAACATAAATGGCTTCGGGGATGATGTTAAAAAACGGGCTGAGCTCGTTAGCGACTCCGTTGTTAATCAGCCAGGCGGTCTGGCCGGCGTATGATAGCAGCAATGTTATCTTTACGTAAATCCAGCTAACCCGGATATTGTTTCTTCCCACATGCCCCATATCGCTGTAAAGTGCTTCTGCGCCCGTAGTACAAAGAAAAATCCCACCGAGAAGCCAGAATCCGGCAGGGTAGTGGGCCAGTAGTTCGTAGGCATAGTAGGGGTTGACGGCTTTGAGTACAGACAGGTTTGAAGAGACAGACATAAGCCCAATGACTCCTATAAACGAAAACCAGATCAGCATCACAGGTCCAAAAAACTTTCCGATTTGCTGCGTACCTAGCTGTTGGATCACGAATAGAAAGATGATGATGGCGATGACAATTGGTACGGTGTCGAGGCCAGGGTATATTTTTTGAAGTCCTTCAATGGCGGACGATACGGAAATGGGCGGAGTAATAATCCCGTCGGCGATCAGAAAAGCGCCGCCCATTACCGCCAGCACGACCGACCACTTTCCAAAATATCGGCGTAACAGCGTGTAAAGTGAGAATATGCCACCTTCGCCATTGTTGTCGGCTGTCAGTGTAATCAGAATGTATTTGAGTGTAGTTTGTAAGGTAAGCGTCCAGATAACACAACTTAAGATACCCAGGGCCTTTGCGGGCTCTACGATCTCACCGGAGTGGAACAATGCGTTCAAAGTGTAAAGTGGTGAAGTACCGATGTCGCCAAATACGATTCCGGTTGCCAACATCACACCTGCCAGTCTGACCTTTTTATGAAATTCTGTGATATGCGTATGCCCTTCCAAAATATTGATGATTTAAACTTTTGACGCCACAATATATAAGATTTGCCTCAACTGCTTGTCAAGAAAAATTGGTTGGTCAAAGGCGGGAAGACGTCAGATCCTATCAAAATGATAATGGCGATCAATTAACATAAAAACCAGTTGCTGAAAAAAGTGTTATAATTGACTGTAAATAAGGTGGTTGTATTGGTGATTGATATTTTAAAATGTATTGGAATAAATTTAGTGTAAATTAAATTCTGCCTGTCGGGAATTGAACTTGATCCGGCAAGCCAATAATTTACAGCCGCTATGAAAACAAATAAAACCATGCATTTAACTACTGCTCATGCCGAAAGGGCGATTTTGGTAGCAGTCAGCACCCAAAAACAAAATGCAGTTCAAACAAAGGAATATCTGCGGGAACTGGCCTTCCTGGCAAAAACCCTGATGATTCAAACGGTGGGTGAATTTATCCAAAACCTGCCGCATCCTGATGCAAGGACATACATCGGCCCGGGAAAGCTGGAAGAAATCAAAGAATTTCTGGTTGCCCACCCGGTAGAAATCGTGCTTATTGACGATGAACTGAGCCCAAAGCAGCTGCGTAACCTTGAAAAGGCCTTTGAGGGAACCAGGGTAATGGATAGAGGGGCACTTATACTCCAAATATTTGAAATGCGCGCAGGAACGGCGCAGTCGAAATTGCAGGTAGAACTGGCCAGGCTCCAGTATCTGCTGCCACGCATGAGCCGGATTAGCGCAGATCCTGATAGCAAAGCGAGTGACGATGGAAAAAGGACAGGTGGAAAGATTGATCCCGAAGACAGCCGCCGGACGATTAAAGACAGGATAATACTGCTAAAAGAAAAACTCGAAAAAGTAGATCAGCAGGGCATTACGCAAAGGAAGCAGCGCGACCGCATCGTGCGTGCCACATTGGTGGGTTATACCAATGTCGGTAAATCAACATTGATGAATTACCTTTCAAATGCGGATGTGTATGCCAGGGACGAGCTTTTTGCAACCGTAGACAGTATTGTCAGAAACGTACGGCTAAATGATATTCCGTTTTTACTGACCGACACCGTAGGATTCATCAGGAAGTTACCCGAGCTGTTGATTAATTCTTTCAAATCAACATTGGACGAAGTACGCGAAGCGGACTTATTGCTTCATGTGGTCGACGTGTCACACCCTGCCTGGCGGCAGCAGGTCGAGGTGGTCAATACGATACTGTCAGAAATCGGGGCTGCCCATATCCCGACAATGCTAGTCTTTAATAAGATTGATTCGCTGACAGTTGAGCAGCTGGATAGCATAAAGATGGAGTATGCTGGGACGATTGCTGATTTTACAAACGCCAGGCATGGTTACGGGCCAGAGTATATTTCGGTAACGAAAGGGAGGGGTATGGACAACCTGATAAAAGTACTGAGTGGGCTTGTCAAGCAGAAACATCAGGCGTTCTATACCGGGTGAGTGCTGGCGCTCAGGGTATGAAGGTTGCTTATCATTTTGATAAGATGCTACCAAAATGAGAGTGCCTGTTATGGTCGGAAAGTTTTGTTTTATTTATAATCATTTGATTTTCAATTCTTTATGTAAATTAAGAATGGATGGCACCGGAATTGATATGACTTTACAGATACGTCAAATATTTTTCATGTCACCAAATCATATTATGAAATCCAGGCCAAAACCCGGCATCCAACCGTTTACGCTTCTGGTTGTGATCCTTTCATTCGTCACCATTGTAGCCTTTATCTGCCGCGTCCAGTTTAGGTAAGTTAATAGTATTTGTTATCCCGATCAACCAAGTCACTTTGCTTATGGAAGCAAATAACAGATTCGTGTACTTTCCTATCAAAATGATAAAGCCTGATTATTTTGATATGAAAGTCATATATCCTGGTTTTGTAAGAACTTTGTTTTCGTATGTTGTTCAAATTCAAAATGGTATCCTTCACAATATCTGCTTTGGAAAGATAGACACGGGTTGCCAAAATAGTGGTTCTTGGCAGTAAAACAAATGTGGCTTTAATCCTGAATGAAAAGTAGAAAAACCGGCTTGTCGATAAAAAATGTTTTAATAGATGTCTTAACGAACTCTCCGCTCGCGCCAATTGTAATGGGGTGAGCGGAGCGTGAATGACAACTAGCGATCTGTTGAAAACCAGCTGAATGACACCAGAACTTTGCCGTCAATATCAATTTTTGGTAGTTCCTGCCCAGCCTATTCCTGTGCGCCGCTGATGCCTGAGTGGTATACTTTCCCGCTTTTCATCACCGCACATGGAGAAGAGTAAAGCGCATAACCCCCGGTATCAAAAACCCACTTGCTGGCTCCGGTGTTTGCATCAACTGCATGTAGCTTCATGTCAAAGCTGCCCACATATACTACGCCGTTCGCCACGGCCGGACTCGAATCAATGGCTCCGCCCGTGGCAAATTCCCATTTTTTTTCTCCGGTGGTCGCGTCAATCGCATATAGTTTCCCTTGACGAAATCCCGCAGTTCCCACATAAACGACGCCACTATAAACGACAGGACTACACCTATCACTGTTAATTAGTGCAAATTCCCATTTTTTTATGCCGCTTACAGCATCCACAGCGTACAACGTTTGGTTGCTGTCATTTATATATACCAAGCCATTTGCGACTGTCGGGCTTGAATAGAAAGGCCAGGGCGTAGCCAACTCCCATTTTTTTAATCCGGAACTCGCGTCAATTGCATATAACTTACCATCACCGTTGCCAATGTACACCGTTCCTTTATCAACCGTTGGGCCAGAATTGTAGCCGGGACTACCCATTACAAATTCCCATTTTTTTACGCCTGTTACTGCATCAATAGCGTACAATTTGCGGTCATCACTTGCTACGTACACCGATCCATTGACCGCCATAGGGCTCGATGAGATGCCGTCTCCGGTAACAAATTCCCATTTTTTTGTACCTGTTGTTGCGTCAATTGCATAGAGCTTTTTGTCTACGCTTCCAACATATACCAGACCATTGGACACCATAGGACTCGAGGGAACGCCATCGCCGGTAACAAACTCCCATTTTTTCATACCAGTTACAGCGTCGATTGCATAGAGCTTTTTGTCAGAGCTGCCTACGTACACCACGCCACCAGCAACAGTCGGGCTGGAGAAAATGCGTTCACCTGTTGCAAACGCCCATTTTTTCATGCCGGTGACTGCATCAATTGCGTAGAGCATTTTGTCATCGCCACCCACATATACAGTTTCTGCGACGTCGGGTTCGGGTTCATTTTTTGTCTTTTTGCAGGATATCTGCGCAAATACAAGTATAAGAGCGGCAATTAGATGGAGGAACTTCATTTTTTGGTTTGTTACAATGTATTGAGTTAATAATGACAGCCACTCGTTAAAATTAAAGAAGGGCTGTGGTTTCGGTGCCATCAAAAACGGGAATAGGCGAATTGACGCCGCCCAATCCATTTTCCGAAAAGAAGAAGGTGGCGGTGTACCAATGGGGATGAAAAGGTTGCCGCTGCTGTGGGATGAAATAAATACTTTTCAAAATCCCCAAGTGAACCAATTTCTAATTCGGGAGAATCGTGCCCGTCTCGGGATCTGGGTGAGGTATAAAAACTAGCGGAGAATGAATGAAATTATCGTTCTGTTGGCAGGTACCCTGGAAAATCAGCAGAATTAAGCCAGAACTTTACCCTCATAATCAATTTTGGGTCATTCCCGCCCAGTGTCTATTCCTGAGCGCCGCTAATGCCCGAGTGGTATACTTTCCCGCTTTTCATCACCACACAGGGAGAAGAGTAAACATAACTTCCGGTTTGAAAGTCCCATTTTCTGACGCCGGTTATAGCATCAACTGCATAAAGTTTCCTGTCAGAGCTACCTACATAAACAACACCACCGGCCACCGTAGGGCTTGAGAAAATAGAACGCTCAGTCGAAAATTCCCATTTTTTTATGCCTGTGTCCGCATCAACTGCATACAATTTACCGTCGAGCGTTCCTTCGGTTCCAACATAAACGATGCCATTACTGACAATGGGACCGGACATATGGCTTTTTGACATTACAAATTCCCATTTTTTGTCCCCGTTTGTGGCATTCAACGCGTATAACCTGTCGCCATAGATATTGATATATACCACCCCATTTGTGATGGTCGGATTTGAGAAAATAGACCCGCGCGTCATAACGCTCCATTTTTTTGTGCCTGTCGCAGCGTCCACTGCGTAAAGGTTTCCATCACCGTTACCTATATACACCAATCCATTAGCAACCGTGGGACTGGAGGAGTCTCCCTGGTTGCCCATGACGAATTCCCATTTTTTTATGCCAGTAACTGCATCAATACCGTATAATTTGCGGTCATTACTCACAAAGTATACCATTCCACTGACTACCATCGGGCTCGACAAAATACCATCGCCTGTCGTAAACTCCCATTTTTTTGTGCCTGTTGCAGCGTCCACTGCATAAAGCTTCATGTCTCTGCTTCCTATGTACGCGACGCCATTGGCCACCATCGGGCTCGATAAAATTTGGCCCCCTGTAACAAACTCCCATTTCTTTGTTCCTAACGTAGCATCAACTGCATAAAGTTTTTTATCAGAACTTCCTACGAACACCACCCCGCTGGCAAAAGTTGGGCTGGAGAAAATACGTTCGCCCGTTACAAACTCCCATTTTTTTATACCAGTGACGGCGTCAATAGCGTAGAGCTTTTTATCATCACTACCCACATATATAGTTTCAGCAACGTCGGGTTCGGGTTGGGATTTATTTTTTGTCTTTTTGCAGGAAGTTTGCGCATATACGAGTATAAGAAGGATAATTAAATGGATGAACTTCATTTTATGGTTTTATCGAATTAATAATGACAGCCACCCTTTAAAATCAAGGGAAAGCTGTGGTTTCAGCGCCGTCAGAAGCGGGACTAAATGAATTGAAAGCGCCCAACCCATCTCCTTGGCGGAACACGGGGTTGGGCGGACCATTTGGATGAAAAGGTTTGCCGCTGCTGTTAGCTGAAATAAATCAAATGCTTTTCATAATACCCAAATCGCGATTTTCTTTCCACCGACCCCGGGTAAAGTCAGGAAACTTTACGGGAATATTTCCTTTGCTCACGGAAACTTCCGACAATGGAATAACCGAACTCCATGTGGCCGCATCGTATACATCCATATCCATCGGCCGGCCATTATTTAGCGCATCGATGATCCGGTAAATGAGCACGAAGTCCATGCCTCCGTGGCCTCCGTTCACCTCAATTTCTTTTTTGAGTTTATCCCAGATCGGATGTTTATACTTGCTTTTGTACTCATTGTAATCCGCTTCCTTCAGGAAATCGTGACCCTTGTCGATTACCGACAAGCGACTTGGATATCCCTGGTGGAATGCGTGCGTGCCGCCAAGTGAATTGATCCGGTCGTATGCCCTCGGGGAAACCACATCGTGTTTTAATGTGATCATTCTACCCATGTGGGTTTTTATGAGGGAAATGTTGAGATCTCCCTTGTGGATGGTTCCCTTAAAATTTGCATAAGGATGATCGGCAGGTAATTTTTTTATGCTTTCGGATAGTGAAGCTTCAAGGCTGCTCATGGAAACAATGTGTTCAAACCTGTCGCCGCGTAAAATATTAAGGTACTGCGCCACAGGCCCCAGGCCGTGCATGGGATAAAGGTTTCCATCGTGTGCTATATTTTCTTTCAGTCGCCAGAAATCATAGTAACCTTTTGTATCAAGCAAATATGCATTAAGGTTGTGGATATAAGCAGCTTCCGCACTTGTCAGGGTGCCAAAAACTTCGTTCTGAACCATATTGAGGATCCAAAGTTCCTCATCTCCGTAGCACACGTTTTCCATCATCATACAATTCCGCTGGGTCTCCTCGGCAGTGTTTACAAGCTGCCAGCACTCATTGAGCGTCAATGCTGCCGGCACTTCAATTACCACGTGTTTACCTTGTTTCATTGCATAAACGGCCATGGGCACATGATCTCTCCAAGGCGTAGCGATCACAACCAGGTCAATGTCATCGCGTTTAACCATTTCCTTCCAGGAATCGACCTTACCTGAATACGCAACGGCGGTCTGCCCTTTTCCTTTCAACTTTTCGACAGCTTTGTCCGCCCGTTCCTTCTGAATGTCACAAACTGCGGTAACAACCGCTTTGTCGGGAAAGAGGGATGCAAATTGCATGACGTGCCCGCTGCCTCTTGCCCCGATACCAATCAATGCAACTTTTACCTGTTTGATTGGCGCAACTTTTAGATCGATAACCGACTTGCCCGTTGCTGGCGGAGCTTGGAAGTCAGGTATTTCTTCTTGCTCCGGGGTGTAAGTTTTCTTTCCGGAAAGACCGTACAGCCCCATACTGCCAAGCAATCCTTTCTTGAGAAATTTTCTGCGTTCTTGACCTGATTTCATTGTTATGGTAGATTTAGGAATAAAAGGACATATATTTTATAATCTGTCGGTCAAAACTAAGTAATAAACTGGTCAACAAAAACAGAAATGAAGAGTCCTTTTTGTGGTTTGCATAGATAAATCAGAAGATGGGTTTAAAGGGAACCGTCAATCTGGACCTGGAAGAGGTTTTAAACTTTGGAATCAACAAATGACCAGATGAAACCGATCAGACCTGTCTTTTTGCGTGTATTCTATTACAAGTTAATACCAGAGAAGTGGTTATTGCCAGCGAGGGATTGCATCATGGGGCGCTAACCATCCAGTAGCGACCTCAATATTGTGGAGAGCAGTCAGGTGAGCACTTTAATTTCAAAGTGCTCGCAAGAACGATTATAACTTTTTAAATATAAGCCTGAGCTGAGGCATCCAAAATTAAGGCGTTAATTCATTTCGATATCGGCGCGTTTCCAATGTCAATTGAAGATAATGGAAAAGGATTTGAATATTCAGAACCGCTCGAAACGCTGCATATGCAGCGTTTCGCAGGCCTGAGAAATGTCAGGCGCCGGGTAGATATGCTTGGCGGCTCTTCGTTAATTTGACACAAATCAAAACCAATACATTTCGCTTCAAAACCATGACTTTTGACAATCCTATTTTCCCGAAACGGGTTTGACAGCCGTTTCAGGACGACACAGTCATCACAAATGTCAGTTAAAATCAGTTTATGCCAGAAACGTAAAACAGTTTTGATGTGAAATTTGAAACACTTCTTTCTTAAACAACATTATTGATTTTTTTATACTCAGTGGCGGTCTGTCCCGTAACGTCCTTAAAAGTGCGGGAGAAATAAGACAAGCTTTCAAATCCCGATTCGATGGCAATTTCCGAAAGCGGAAGATTTGTAGTGATCATTAAATATTGGGCTCTTTCAATCCTCTTTTTCTGGATGTATACCAAGGGGCGTTCTCCCGTGTAACTCGTGAAAATTCTGGAAAAGTAATTGGAATTATAACTTGCGCGATCAGACAAATGTTCGACCGTGATGTTATTTTGCAGATTTGTAAGAATGTAATTAATAGAGTCAAGGATCCTGGAAGGGATTTTTTTAGCCTCAGATGATTTGAAAGAGTCGGATTTTAAAAACCGTGCGATCGTTTCCAGAATCAGCCCTTTTGTTTCAATGTAGTCAGAAAGAGGGATCAGGTTGTTCCTTTTTTGAAAGCTTGCCAGGGTTAACTGCTTTTCATATTCGCGGGGATTGTCGGTCCTTCGTAAATCTCTGCCCGGGTTAAGATGCAGAATTTTCTTGAAGCGGATCATGTCTTCCGGTATGGATTCGATTTTGTGAATTTTTCTGTTTGAAGAAAACAGAGATGTGCCATCGGCACTTTCCTCCAGGACATGAATATAAAACTGGCCAAGATATTTAGGGCAGTGGTGATTGCATAGGGTAAAACTTGGGACCATGTACAAATATCCTGGTTCCAGAACATGCGCACGATCCGCATCTCCAAGCGATCCATTACCTTCATCAATCAGGTAAATCCTGTAAAATGGACTGATTACATTACGATAATTCCAATTTTTGTTCAATTGTACATAATCCGCATTTAGCAATGAAAATGTGGATTTAAACTCAGTATTGTCCATTGAAGCATGCCTTGGTTGGGAGACTATTTTTCAAAACTAACAAAAATAGTCCGATTTGTTAAAATGGATCGCACTTTTGTACAATTACTATAATTTATTAAACTATACATTTGTTGTGCATACTGTGTACCATTACTGACGGATTGATAAAGCAGTAAAAGCACTAAAAATTGTCGAAAGTAAATATGAAAAAGTTTTGTCTGGCACTGGATCTCAAAGACGATCAAAAGCTTATCGAAGAATACGAAGAACTGCATAAAACAGAAAATGCGTGGCCGGAAATAACTGAAAGTATCACCGGTAGCGGCGTTATCAATATGGAGATTTACAGGATTGGTAACCGTTTGTTTATGATTATGGAAACCATAGATGACTTTGACTTTGACAGCAAAGCAAAAATGGATGCGACAAATCCGAAAGTGCAGCAGTGGGAAGAGCTGATGTGGAAATTTCAGCAGCCCTTAAAATGGGCAGCACCCGGTGAAAAATGGGTTTTGATGGATCAGATCTATAAAATTGTACCCTAGTTTTATTTACACAATTAAAAATTTTCCTATCCTATGGCTGATCGTAAAACGAGGCTGGCTGTTATTCTGATTACATCCCTGTTTTTCCTGTGGGGATTTGCCCTGAACCTGAACCCGATATTAATTCCGCATCTTAAAAAGGCCTGTCAGCTCACTGATTTTCAATCGGCTTTGATAGACTCTGCTTCGTACATTGCCTATTTTTTAATAGCGTTGCCAGCGGGTCTTTTTATGAAGAGGTTTGGTTACAAGGCTGGTATCACGCTGGGTTTGCTGCTATTTGCATCGGGTACGTTCCTGTTTTATCCTGCGGCAGAAATGCGCCATTTTGGCTTTTTCCTGGTGGCGCTGTTTATCATCGCAAGTGGATTGACATTGCTTGAAACCGCAGCGAATCCTTACATTACCGTTTTAGGGGATGCCGATTCTGCGACACAAAGGCTCAATTTTGCACAGTCGTTTAACGGATTGGCGGCATTTCTGGCTCCTTTAATGGGCGGTACCTTTATACTTTCGGGAAAGAGTTTGTCCGAACAGCAACAACTGTCTATGACATCTGCGGAACTGAATGACTATCTGAATCTTGAAGCATCTTCGGTGCAAATACCATTCATCGTTATTGGGGTCGTGGTATTGCTTGTAGCAGTTCTTATCTGGCGCACCCGTCTGCCTGAAATAAAAGAGGAAGAAGAAAGTGACGGCGCGGAAACAGGTTCTGTTTTGGGAGAGAAAAATCTGATGCTCGGGGTAGCAGCTCAGTTTTTTTATGTCGGAGCGCAGGTTTGTATCAGTAGTTTTTTTATCCGTTTTGCTGATAAAGTAGCTGGTATTGAGGAGAAAACGGCTGCATATCTATTGTCGGGTGCATTTTTGAGCTTCATGATCGGCCGTTTCATAGGTACTTATCTGATGAAGTTTATTGCACCGCCAAGATTGCTGGCCGTGTACAGTCTTGTAAATATCTTTTTGTTGATCGCGGCCGTATCCACCACCGGAATGGTTTCAGTGTACGCACTTGTTGGTGTTCAGTTTTTTATGTCCATTATGTTTCCGACCATATTTGCCCTCAGTATCCGGGGGCTGGGTGCAAAGACAAAAGTCGGTTCATCGCTGGTGATCATGGCCATCGTTGGCGGAGCAATATTTCCGGTGATCATGGGGCAGGTTTCAGATATTTCGTCAATTCAGACCGCTTACATCGTGCCCGCAGTTTGTTTTCTGGTTGTACTTTATTTTGCTATAAAAAATAATTCGATTAAGAATATCAAATTGGGCGCTTCACACTGAATCGTCATTTTTTTTGTCAGGCCGCATGTACAAGTCTGATACGTTTTTTCATTATCACGAATAAAAGTTATAACGATATTTTGAAATATGAATACACTTGTTTGCGTCACACCGGGCGAATTTGAATACAGGGAAGCCGAAAAGCCAGTTCTAATGCCCGGACATACGATTATCAAAATCAAGCGAATCGGAATATGCGGTACCGATCTTCATGCGTATGAAGGCACTCAGCCTTTTTTCAATTACCCCCGGATTCTGGGTCACGAACTAGCCGGAGAGATCGTTGAAACGGACGGTGCGCCCGGGTTTTCGGTAGGGGAATCTGTCACATTTATTCCCTATTTCAACTGTGGAAAATGTGTGGCCTGTCGCAATGGGAAGCCCAATTGCTGCACCAGTATTCAGGTTTTTGGTGTGCATATTGACGGCGGCATGTCGGAGTATGTATCGGTTCCGTCGTATTCGCTCATCCATGGAAACGGGCTTAGTTTTGACGAACTTGCTTTGGTTGAGCCGCTCGCAATCGGTGCCCATGGAATAAGAAGAGCCGCGGTAACACCGCAGGATACCGTACTCGTTGTCGGGGCAGGGCCAATCGGCCTGGGAACAATGGAATTTGCAAGGATAGCCGGTGCGACTGTGATAGCGCTGGATATTAACGATAGCAGACTGGCTTTTTGCCGTGAGAAACTGGGCGTGGCACATACAGTCAACGCGCTTACCGAAAATGTACAGGAAAAACTGATGGAGCTGACAGGTGGAGATATGCCAACGGTCATTGTGGATGCAACAGGAAATCTGAAAGCAATCAACACCGCATTTCAGTATCTGGCACATGGCGGAAGATATGTGCTGATCGGTCTGCAAAAAGGAGAGATCAGTTTTTCGCATCCTGAATTTCACAAACGTGAGTCAACTTTAATGAGCAGCCGAAACGCGACCCGGGAAGATTTCGAACACGTAACCAGTTGCATGAAAGCCGGCATGATAGACCCAACTACTTACATTACGCACCGTGTTATTTTCGGGGATGTAAAAAAAGATTTTGAAAGCTGGCTTGACCCTGCGAATGGGGTGATAAAAGCTATGGTGTCGATTGGATGAAGAAAATATAAAGTACAGTTTTAAGTCCTATGCAAGTAAAAACTTGGCAAAATCAAAATCCCGGCACAATTCAGCTGCCGTCGATCGTTTTCGGGACGAGTTGTCTGGGTAATATTTACCGTGCGACCAATCATCAGCAGAAACAAGAAATTGTAGAAGCATGTATAAAAAACTCGCCGGAAAAGGCAGTTTTTGATAGTGCCGGTAAATATGGGGCGGGTCTTGCTTTGGAATCCTTAGGAAAATCGCTGGATGCCTTGCATGTAGATCCAAAAAATGTAATTATCAGCAACAAACTGGGTTGGTACCAGGTCCCGCTTACTACACCAGAACCTACTTTTGAGCCAGGAATCTGGAAAGAACTGACCCATGATGCTGTACAGAAAATTAGCTACGAAGGAATCCTGGAATGTTTCTATCAGGGAAACGATTTGCTGGGGCCTTATACTTCTCAATTAGCTTCCGTACACGATCCTGACGAATATTTGTCCAACGCGCAGAGCCTGGAAGAAGAAAATGATCTGTACATGGATATTCTCAATGCCTACAAAGCACTCGCTGAATTAAAAGCTGCGGGTAAAATTTCAGGCATAGGTGTGGGTGCCAAGCAATGGCGCGTGATCGAAAGAATTTCAAAGGATGTAGTGCTGGACTGGGTGATGATCGCCAACAGTCTGACGCTTCATGACCACCCACGTGAATTAATGGATTTTATTTCTGGTCTTCACAAAAAAGGTGTAACTGTCATTAATTCAGCGGTTTTTAACGGGGGATTTCTGGTTGGAAGTGATTATTACAATTACGGGCTTGTTGATAAAGACACGCCTGAGGGAGAAAGCCTGTATGCGTGGAGATCTGAATTTTGGAAGTTATGTGAGCAGTTCGGCATCTCACCCGCGCACGCTTGCCTGAATTTTGGTTTTACTGTTCCGGGTGTCAGCAGTGTTGCAGTGAGTACCACCAACGCAGCCAAAGTAAAACACAACATAGACATGGTGACCACAAATATTCCCGCCGAATTCTGGAATGCCCTAAAAGATACGGGTCTGATCGTTGACTCTTTACTGTGATTTGGATGGCGATCTGAAATTGGATGAAATGATTGATCAAACCATTATCACCCTTCTATGATCATGTGCAGCTTAGTGATCGGGGACTCGCTGGGTTGAATTCGGGAGAAGAAAGTACAATAAATGTCAATTTAGATAAACCAAGTGAAAAATTCATACAACCTGAAACATATGATGATTAAAGTGAAGTTTTATACAGCCCTCGTCTTTTTATGTACGGTCGGGAGTTGTTTTGGGCAAGTGAAGGCGCCCGGTCCTGTCGGGCCCACGCCCACGGAAAACCAGGTAAGATGGCAGGAAATGGAGTATTATGCTTTCATACATTTTTCTACCAATACGTTTACCGATCAGGAATGGGGATATGGCGAAGCAGATGATGCAAAACTTTTTAATCCAAGCAATCTGGACTGTGATCAGTGGGCAAGGGTTTGCAAAAATTCGGGCATGAAAGGGATAATTGTTACGGCAAAGCACCACTCCGGGTTTTGCCTTTGGCCTACCGAAACCACGGAATATTCCATAAAGAATAGCCCCTGGAAAGGCGGTAAAGGCGATATAATAGGCGATCTGGCAAAAGCATGCAAAAAGTACGGACTGAAACTGGGTATCTACATCTCACCATGGGATAGGAATAATTCAAGTTATGGACTTCTTGACGCGGACGGCAGTGCGCCTTATGTAAAGAATGTCTTCCGCAAACAAATTAAAGAATGTCTGACCAAATATGGCGATGTTTTCGAAATTTGGTTTGATGGTGCCAACGGCGGCGATGGCTATTACGGCGGGGCCCGAACCAGCCGGAAAATAGACCGCACTACTTACTACGACTGGGCCAACACCTATAAGATGATCCGAAAAATCCAGCCCAAAATTGTCATTTGGAACGACAACGGTGACCGTGCAGATCTTCGCTGGGTAGGAACGGAATCCGGTTACGTAGGTGAAACCAACTGGAGTCTTTTAAATGCCAAGGGTGATGTACCCCATGATATGTTAGCGCACGGTGTAGAAAATGGCGATTCCTGGGTACCGGGCGAAGTAAATACTTCTATCCGTCCGGGGTGGTTCTATCATGAATATGAAGATAGCCGGGTGAAGACGCTGCCAGAACTGCTTAAAATTTATTACAGTTCATTCGGACGGAATGGAACCATGCTCCTTAATTTTCCGATCGATAAGACCGGCCGGATTCATGAGACAGATGAAAAAGCTGCTCTGGAGCTCGCTGGTGCAGTGAAAGAAGCGTTCGCGGTAGATCTGGCGAAAAAAATGAAGGCAAGCGCGTCAAATGTTCGCGGGAAGTCCAAGGAATTTGGAGCGGACAGGGCTTTGGATGGAGATAAAAACACCTACTGGACCACGGACGATGAAGTGAAAACAGCTTCTCTTATTGTTGATTTTGGCGCTCCCAAAGCTTTTAACCGTTTTCTTGTTCAGGAATATATCCAGTTGGGTCAGCGGGTGAAATCCTTTACAATTGAAGCATATGTAAATGGCAAATGGGAACAGCTGGACAAGCAGACCACAATTGGTTATAAGCGGATACTAGCATTTCCAACTGTGACAGCTTCACAGTTGCGCTTTACGATTACTGATTCCAAGGCAAATCCTGTCATTTCTAATGTCAGTGTTTACAATGCTCCGCAAATCCTGGAGGCTCCTCAGATCACCCGCGCTAAAACAGGGGAAATTTCCATTATGGCATCCGATAAAGAGTCACAGATTTTATATACGCTGGATGGAAGCCAGCCAACTAAAACTTCAATGAGGTATAACCAACCCATTGAAGAAGTAAATAAAGTGAAAGTACGTGCGATCGCACATGATCCGATTTCAGGGAAAAGCAGTCCTGTGGGGGAAGAACAGTTTGACATCTCCCGAAAAAAATGGAAGATCGTAGGGATTGACGATGGCAAAGTGAACAATATTATTGACGGAAACAGGAATACGGATTGGTTTCAATCCCGAAATAACAAATTGCCTGCCGGCATTGTCATAGATCTTGGCGAGCAGCAAAATCTGGCAGGGTTCCGATACCTTCCAAGTCAGAGCCGAAACGCAGGAATTATTACCAATTACCAGTTTTTGGTTTCTTCTGATAATGAGCAATGGAGTGTAGTGGACGATGGAGAGTTTTCTAACATTAAAAACAATCCACTATGGCAAATTAAGAAGTTTGCACCAGTGAAAGGACGCTACATCAAACTGATAGCCACCCGCAACACGCAGGAAAATGATGCCGTAGGTTATGCCGAAATTGATGTAATTACAAATTGAAAGTGCCTGAACCTTCAATTTGATTGCGTGTCGTCTGGATTGAGTTTACCCAACTTTATTCAGGCGACAATTTTTTTATCCGGTTCTGCCCAAATACCTCATCGCGTTCGACAAAGTAGCCGGGGGAAATGCTATTCGTTGTTGTGTTTTTTATGTAAAGCGCACAGCACATTGGCTGTACACGGATTTTGACGTTTTGTAAAAAAATACCCTAAAAAATGCATCACCTGTTTGCCCACCTCAGACTTCCATCCTGAGCAATCCAATAGAAAAATTCGGATCGTTGATGCTTTAACAGCCGGATTTTTAACAGAACAAATAACCAAAAGTATATTGGCTCGTTGCTCCCTGATGTAGATTCTTTTGGAAAACTTCCACGCTGTTTCTTTGTTACTCCTTTTATTGTGCGCAATTTTAGCATTACCTATCATATTGGGGCTATAAAAAGTTGTCATTGAGGGTATTTTATACTTTTAAATCTCGATGTAAAATATTTTAAATTAAGTAGTTATAACAAAAACAAGTCTCCGGTATTGAACATGTAAAGACAGGCAAAACGGAGAGAATTACTATGGAACCGAACAAAGACACAAAATCAATTGAGAATATTGAGCTGGTTTTTTTAAAACCTGAAGATTACCAGGAGATTAAGGAAATGATGATTGAGACCTATTCCAGTATGCCGGATGCCTATTGGAAAGAACATCACATCAAAACGCTGACCACCATTTTTCATGAAGGACAAGTGGGTATAAGAGTTGATAATGAACTGGCCGGATGCGCATTATCTATTATTGTTGACTACGAAAAAGTTGATACAAAACATACCTACAGACAAATAACCGGAAATTATAGTTTTAATACCCATACCAAGAAAGGTGACATTTTGTACGGTATTGATGTTTTCATCCGCCCCAAATTTCGCGGCCTGAGATTGGGAAGGCGTTTGTATGATTACAGAAAAGAGCTCTGTGAGAAATTAAATCTAAAGGGAATTATTTTTGGCGGCCGAATACCTAATTATCATCAGTATTCCGATACGATCTCTCCCAAGGAGTACATCGAAAAAGTACGAAACAAAGACATACATGATCCTGTTCTGAATTTTCAGTTGTCTAACGACTTTCACCCTGCCAGAATATTGCAGGGGTATCTCGAAGGCGATAAGGATTCCAATGAATATGCTGTACTGCTTGAATGGGACAATGTCTACTATGAGAAAAGTTCCGATCAGGCTGCCTTTACAAAGTCAATTATCCGGTTAGGTTTGATACAATGGCAAATGCGGCTGTACAATGACTTCGATGAACTGATGCAGCAGGTCGAATATTTTGTGGATGCGGTATCGGGTTACAGATGTGATTTTGCCCTGTTTCCGGAGTTCTTCAATGCGCCTTTGATGTCGGATTATAATCATCTTGCAGAAGCGGACGCGATTAGAAAGTTAGCAGAATATACTGAGAAAATTGTGGCCCGCTTTTCTGAGCTTGCCATTTCCTACAACATAAATATTATTACCGGAAGCATGCCCGAGGTTGTTGACAACAGTCTCTACAATGTGGGTTATTTATGCAAGAGGGACGGCGGGATTGAACGGTTTGAAAAGTTGCATGTCACGCCGGATGAAGCAAAAGTATGGGGCATGCAGGGCGGTAGCACCTTAAAAACCTTCAATACTGACTGCGGAAAAATAGGTATCCTGATTTGCTATGATGTTGAGTTCCCCGAGTTAGGCCGCATTTTAGCAGATGAGGGAATGAACATTTTATTTGTGCCTTTTCTTACAGATACCCAAAATGGTTATTCAAGGGTGAGAAACTGCGCTCAGGCAAGAGCCATTGAAAATGAATGTTATGTTGCCATTGCCGGCAGTGTCGGCAACTTGCCAAAAGTTCACAATATGGATATTCAGTACGCGCAGTCGATGGTTTTTACCCCCTGCGATTTTTCGTTTCCCACCAACGGAATCAAGGCCGAAGCAACGCCAAATACGGAAATGATTTTAATTGCCGACGTTGATATTGATATGTTAAGGGAGTTAAATCAGTTTGGAAGCGTCAGGAACTTAAAAGACAGAAGGACTGATATTTATTCAATAATTCGTAGATAGAAGGGCGAAGACAGTAGTTCAGATGACTGACATAAACATGCTACGCCACCAGGAAAAGACAATACCGGTTATTGGAAAACTGGTATTGTCAATTTCGGCGCCATGTTATTTGATATGGGGTTTTAAAGCGGCCTTCACAGTTGCCTATGTGTTTCGGTAACATTTAAAGCTAGCAACAGTTGACCTGGGGCCCGGCTCTTTCCCGTTGATCGCTTTGACTGAAACAATCAGGAGGTTCGCAGATGAGATGAGTGGACGCGAAGTTTAACTGTCTGTAAAATTTGGGTTTAGCCAGGCCATCGGAATATCTGCTTCGAAAATCTTCCCTCGGACGTGTATCCTGTTTTCCAACCTTCCCTCTTTTACAAATCCCAGGCTTTCATACAATTGTATTGCCTTTACGTTTGACTCTCTTGCTATTAGCTCAATCCTGAGAATATCGCCTCTGCTTATTAAAACAACGTTGAGCAATGCCTCAAAAAGTTTCCGGCCTAAACCTTTACCCTGATACGCGTCGGCAATTGAGATCGTTAGCTCACTTAAAACATGCTTGAACACGGATGGCTCCAATTTGTAACAGTGGATTTCTCCGATAATAACGTTGGTTCGCTGGCTAACGATCACAAATTGAACACCATTTTCTATAGATTTCTCCGTGAAATTTTTAACATATCCCTCTGTGATTTCACTGCCCGTTCTGGCCAGTCCTCCGGGAGTCTTACTAACAAGCTGATATAAACTAAAAATCTGAAGGAAATCTTCGGGTCTGGATTTTCTGATAATATATTCGCTTGAATCTGTTTGATTCGTATCGTTCCGGTTAAGCATTTTGGCGTCTAATGTTGGTTGAAAGTCCTTGAAGATTTGCTTCCAACTAATGAAGTTTTTTGCGCAAAAAAAAATGTTTTTTGAATGTATCCTAAAAGTGTACTGCTGTTTATGAGATCTTAAATATAAGGATTGTCAGCAAGTGCACGGATCTTCTGATTTCAAAACGTCAATTTGGTTTCCTCCGCGGGTAGTTCGCTTTCAAGGGTTGCGGAATCTAAGGCTGGCGCACGAGTTAAGAAGGTGTAGCGTCGCTTGTTCTCAATTAAAATAGGGATGTCAAATGTCCTGCAATCCATAGCGGGTACTGTTTTTATAACCATCGGGAAACGCGCCCATATGTGGCAACATTCGTGTAAGATGCCATGCGGCACACATCTGAATCCATTTTAAGCTAAAAACCTGTTTCCATTCAGCGACGTGTCAGGGCATCAGGCTGTTGCTAATGAAATGTAAACTTCACATATTGGCAAAACATTTGTTTTCGTTCGACTCCCATTCCGCTACAGCCATGAAAGTTTTATTCAATTTGGTGTGCTTATCATTGTCGGTTTTCCTGTTTTCTTTGACGGATGTGCAGGCTCAAAAAATTCAGATAATTACGAATGCCGGTAAAATTACTTTACAGTTGTATCCCGATGAAGCACCTGTAACAGTAGCAAATTTTCTGAGGTACGTGGATCAAAAACTGTATGATGGAGCATCATTCTACCGTGTAGTGAGATTGGACAACCAGCCTGTAAGTAAGGTTAAAATTGAAGTAATACAGGGTGGACTTGGGCAGGATTCAACCAGGCGTTTAGAGGCGATCGCTCACGAAATTACCAGCAAAAGTGGGTTAAAACATATTGATGGTACGTTATCTATGGCCAGAACGACCCCGGGCTCCGCCAGTTCGGAATTTTTTATCTGCATACATTCCCAGCCTGAGCTGGACTTCGGAGGGGCGCGAAATCCTGACGGACAAGGGTTTGCTGCTTTTGGAAGGGTGATAGAAGGAATGCAGGCTGTCCGTAAAATTCAGCGAGGGCAGACTGGTCAAGACGAAAAAATCCAGACATTGATAAAACCGGTGAAAATTATCTCAGTGCGCCGGCTGTTGTAGCTTCCAATGCATTTTAATGCCTGCTTCTCATCAAAACATCAATTGTATTTGTTCCGGTCGTTTGTGCCCATTTTTGCTGAAATTTCTAATACTGGCATAGAGTCAATGCTGCATGTTACAGCCATCAAGTCTTCATGAGGTTTTCGCCGGGCATCAGCCATCAGCAAGCTGGTAAAAGATGAAACCGCAGGATTGGTTACTGGAGCAATGTGCACCAAACTGCCGATATGCCGGGTTATCTCAAAGACTCTATAACCTTCGCCTGCAGCCAGAAGATATCCCCATCCCGGGAAAAAAACAGATATTTTCCATCTCCTGTAACAAAGGGGCAAAATTCATATCCGTTGCTATTAATGGTGCTGCCCATATTTTTGGCCTGTTGCCACTGACCGCTTTTGTTTTTGAAACTAATATATAAATCACCTTGTCCTTGGCCACCGGGACGTTCGGAGCAGAAAATCAAATACTGCTCGTCAGGGGAAACAAATACGTCGGCTTCGTAATGCGGTGTGTTAACAGCATTACCCAGCGTGGTAGATGGAGCGAAAACACCTTTGGAAAAATGAGACGTGCGGATGTCATAATTTTTGTCGGTATCCGGGCTCGTGCCACCATTAGAGGAAAAGTACATCGTGCCGGACTTTGTAAATGACATATAATATTCGTTTTTATCTGTGTTGATAGCCGGGCCGGCGTTCACAGGGATTTGTGACCAGCCTGCTTTTTCCCGCCTGAGGTACCAGATATCAAAATCTTTCTTATCACCCTTTCCATTTCCGGGCTGATCCGAAATAAAGAATAGGCGCTTTCCGTCAGGAGAAAGAAACGGATCATTGTATTCGTACGCATTGCTGGCAATAACTGTCTTGGGGACTGTCCACTTTTTGCCGTCAAAATGGCTGTAACGGATCTGAGGCTTTTTATTAATAATTACTCCGTAATAGAATTCCGTTCCGTCTTTGGAAAATACGGACCCATATTCGTAGTGATCTTTTGAAGAAATCATTTCCGGAGCGAACAAAACCGGGGCCAATCCGGGAATCTTCTGATTCAGATACATGGAACGATCCGGTGCTGCATTCTGCGCCGGCAAAGTTTGGGGCCAAATCAGCAACGCGGCAAAAAGTATCCCTAAATATTTCATGGTCTGAGAAAGGTAAGTGTTAGTTATTAGGGTCTGAACGATTACAAGTGAATTATTAAAAACGGTGTGCCATAGATTAATAAATTGTAAATCAACTTGTTATTCCGGATCGAAGGCATGTTTGATGTGCGATTTCGCAAGGATTGTTCAATACCGAACAATCCTGAAGGAAAAGTGCAATGACGACTTTTTTCTGACTGGCGCCATATTTCGCATAAATGTTTTTTGGAATAGTGGCTTGCTTAGGAATTATACTCCGAAAGATATATTCCGGTGAGTAAGGAAGTGAACGATGCAGGGAAGCACTGGGCCCGACTGTTGATGGGATGTAGCAGGAAATCCTGACACAGCTCAGCGTACACCCCTCATGCTCAGACAAAAACGGATGTGTCTGCTCAGTTTCGCAGAAATTTTAAGCTTAGAATCTTCCATTCAGTGAATGCTGCTAATTTATCTCAGATTGAAGACTATGAAGGAACTAAATTTATTTACCGATCGTTCGGTAAATAAATGGGATATATATGGCTCACGCAAAATTTGAAGCGAATATCGTTATAGAGCGGCTGATGAATGTATTCAGATCAGTTGGCTACGACGGTGCGAGCTTGGCCGAACTGGCGTCGGCGACAGGCTTAAAAAAAGCGAGCTTGTACCACCGCTTTCCGGAAGGAAAGTTAGCAATGGCCGATGCCGTACTAGATTACGTGATCGAATGGACCAATAGGGAAATCTCGGAAGTTCTTTTTTCATCAACGCCCGGAACTGAACGTCTGGATGCAGCGCTAAACTCCATTTATATGCTCTATGACGGCGGCCGATTGGCGTGTATTCTTCGTGCAATGTCACAGGGGACAGCCGGGGAGATTTTCAGAGACAAAATTGCTGACATTTTTCAAAGATGGTTAACAGCATTTACACACTTTGCAACGGATCTGGGCCATGAAGTCGGCAAGGCTAAAAGGCTGGGCGAATCAACCGTTATAAAGATCCAGGGTGCGCTGATACTGGGTCAGACTTTACAGAGACCGGAGATATTCCAAAATGTACTTATTGAAGTGAAGAATGATTTTATTTAGTGGCGGCTGAAACAGGATGAAACAATTACTTTTTACCAGTCTTCGGTGCAAGACTACCCCGAAGAAATGTACCTACATTAAACCTCAAATATCATGAAAACCGAAGAGTTGTTTGAAAATACCCCATTTGTTAATGAAGAATGTGGTGATACGATGTGGAACGATGAAAATTTAAATCCACCAAAAGGTAAGGAAGAAAAAAGTCCGGAACCAGAAACTTTTGGAAAAGAAACTGTACAGGATTCTTCAACTGCCGGTGGCATGTAAAAGCGTTAAAACAGTTTTTTGAGTTTTCGTATTAAAATTTAAGAATGAGATAGTTATGAGAAAAAATTATGCATCAGTAGCTTTCACAGCAGAAGTGAAAGCGATGCAGGAACGGTTTGGGAGCCGTCAGGCTTACGCACACCTGGAACAAAGAATTTCCGGAGAAGGGCTTACTGAGAGCGAGGCGCAATTCATTGCGGCTCGGGACAGTTTTTATATTGCAAGTATTGGCGAAAATGGTTTTCCTTACATCCAGCATAGAGGGGGCGAGAAGGGGTTTCTTCGTATGATTGATCCAGCCACATTAGGGTTTGCGGACTTGCGTGGTAACAAGCAGTATATCTCGGTGGGAAATACCGCCACCAATCCGAAAGTCTCTCTTATATTGATGGATTATGCGCATCAGGCCCGTTTGAAAATATATGCGGAACTCGAAGTCGTGGATATAGATGACAACCGGGATTTGGCAAAGCGGGTCATCCCGGAGGGCTTTGAAAAAACCGCAGAACGGATTATCCTGCTTCATGTAATTGCCTTTGATTGGAACTGTCCCAAATATATCACTCCCCGGTATAGTATAGCTGAAATCGAACAAATGCTGACGCCGCTTCATGAACATATTAAAGACCTGGAATCTGAAATTGTCCGGCTCAGGGACGTCGTCGGTCAATCTACTGACACCAAACAGGCTGGATAGCGTTTATCAGTATATGGTTTGGGTAGTAGTGGCCTGATCTGTACAAACCAAAGCCGGCCCCATCTCGCATCCCGGCCGGCATACAGGTAGGTAAGTCAGGTTTTTTGCACTGTTTTTGAAAGGACCAGCTTTGACTTCTTCTTTACTTCACTTTTGTGTGCGGGGCCGGAAACTTTTGTGGCCTTCCTGTTAGACTTATTCCTTTTTCCCCACCAGATACAAAAGCCTGTTATGGGTAAAGTCGCACAGAATAAACTTGCCAGAAAAGCCAGAATTTTGGTGGAAAGACCATAAACGCCGCCGGTATGGATGTCATAGTTCGTATTTCTCCATTTCTGTCCCAATGATTTATCTTCCTGGAGTAACTGTCCATACTGCCGGCCCGACTCGCCGTGGTAGTAATAATAATTGGACGACGACCAGCCGGAGCCTCTACTCAGGCCCATGAATACCCTGTAAGGCGCTGCGTTTTTTTCGGGTATTGAGATCGTCATTCTTTCGAACCGTAATTTTTTGTCGACACCAGCCAGAAAAACTTTGTCCAGCAAGTTTTCCGACGGTTTTGATTTTATTGCCGACACGGGTTGTTCGATGTTGAAAGTAGGGCGCTGTTTTGAACCGAGCATTCTGTAAATACCATCTTCCCACCAGTCAAATGACCAGACCAGCCCGGTCACCACAATGACCAGGGCAACAGGCAGCACATAAAAGCCACCAACGTTATGCGCGTCATAATTAACGCGACGCCATTTTGCGTTCCACTTGATTGCGAACCGTTGTTTCCATCCGTTTTTCGTTTTGGGTATCCAAAGTACAAAACCGGTAACCAGAAGTGCCAAAAATATCAGACAGGAGCTTCCGACAATCAGGCTTCCGGTTTCATAGGGAAGCAGCAAATTTTGATGAATCCGGCGGACGATGTTGAAAAATTCATATTTTCGGTCGACCGTTCCCAGATGGGCTCCTGTGTAGGGATTGATGTAAACTTCCTGGTAATATTTTACCTGCTGAAAATAATTCCAGACATTTTTCGCCTTCTTGTCCGTCTTGGATGCTGTGAAAATATATGAACGTGCCGGATCACTGAACACTTCCACATTCCGTATCGGCTTCTTTGCACCAAGAGCCAATTGCGCGGTGAGCAACAATTCGGACAACGGTTTTACTTTGCCGGATGACGGTTCCGAATAGACGATCCCGGAGTGAGTCAGGTCAAAAATTTCCTTTTCAAAAACAAAGATGCATCCGGTGAGCGAAACGATGAAGACGATCAAGCCCGATACCATACCAAGCCAGAGATGGAGAATTCCGGAAACTTTTTTCATGATTTCAAATGGTTTGGTGAATTGGCAGGCGTGATTAAAATGAGTAACCAATACCGATCAGAAAGTTCCGGGGAGCTCCGGGAAACAGCCTGTTGTAGTCAAAACCACCCACCCAATGTGTTTTATCCAACGCATTGTTCAGATTAAGTGAAAGCCTGAACTTGTCGACGTTGTAATAAATCGCAGCATCAAGCAATGTGTATCCTGGAAGTTTTAGATTGTTTTTGGTGTCATTGGTGGTTCTTTCTGTCACAAAATTGCTGCCCACACCAACAGCCAGGCCGGAAAGTGCCTTTTGCGGGAATTTGTATTTCGCCCAGAAACCGCCTTGCCTGCGCGGAGCATTCGGGAATATTTTGCCAACCTCGGCTTCATTGGTACTTTTGGTGATTTCTGCCTTGTTGAAGGCGATGTTGGCAGTCAGGCTGAGGTCAGGGGTTATCTGGCCATAAGCGTCCAGTTCCAGCCCGGTTGCACGCTGTTGTCCGATCTGGCGGAGCAGGTTCAGATTGTCAGCAGCCCCTGCGTTTACCAACACATTATTTTGTTCAATACGGTAAATGGCAAGGTTGACAGCCAGCCGCTTTTTGAAATACTCCATTTTCGCGCCTCCCTCAATCATGTTGCTGATCAACGGATCAAACGGTCCTCCGTAAATTTCAGGTGCGCCAATGGTGCCCGCAGATTGCGGCTGATATCCTTCTGTATAAGTGCCGTATAGGCTGATCCACTGCAACGGCGTATAAACCAGGCCAACTCTCGGGATTAACGCTTTTTGCTTTACTTTTTTCTCGGTTTTTAGCGTGTAATCCAGCATATCCGTGTAGTGCTCCATGCGTAAACCCAGCAGACCGTTCCACTTTCCAAATTTAAACTGCTCCTGAATGTATACGCCATCCGCATAATATCTGGAAGGTGTGACAGCCGAGCTGATATTGTAATATCTGGAAATGTCGGTGATGTTGTAATCCGGGTTTTCAAGATTGAAAAAGGGAACATTTGGCACCGGCATATTGTCTTTGATCAGATAAAGGGCTCTGTTCTTGGGGTCGTAAGCAGCGGGTGTGCCGCTTTTTGTGAGCACAACGCCGTTGCCCGCCGCATTGATAAAGCCGCCTGCATTATAATTTGAGTTGCCGAGAGCGGTTTGGAAGAGAATATGGTCAAAGCCAACAAGTAATTTGTGCTCTAATTTGCCTGTGTTGAACGCGGAGATGAAATACGCGCTGACGTTGTCTGTGTAGTTCCTGGTCTGTCTTCTGATGGTCTGCATCTGCATCAGGGTCGGAATGGCCTTTCCGTCAGCATCCACGCCATAGCTGTTGGAAGTGCGGTGCTCCATGAGATCTTCGTTATACATAAACTTCATATAAGAAGCATTGAACGACAACCAGTTGGTCAATTTCCTGGTCAGGGAAATCGTCGAATACATGTTCAATTCTTTGATGTAGTCGCTTTTTTTACCGATTGCGAAGGAAATAGGGGTGGAGTTCAGGTTGGTTCCGGCAGTGGCGCCAAAAATTGGTTGCCCGCGATCCAGCTTGCCCACAGAGCTCATAAAGACGAGGTCAATGTTTACCTGGGTTTTTTCATCAGGAATAAATGAAAACGAAGGAGCAACGACCACATCCTGCCCGCCCTGCAGTACCCGGAACGATTCTGCATTCTGATAGGCAAAGTTAAGTCTGTAAAGCAGCGTTTTGGAATCATTCATCGGTCCCGTAAAATCGGAGGTCAGGCGGTAGGTGTTGTAGCTGCCGGTCGTGAAGTTGATTGATTTCCTGTTTTCGTCCAATGGTTTTTTTGTCACAATGTTAACTGTTCCGCCCGGGTCGGTATTGGCAAACAGTGCCGAAGCAGGGCCTTTGATTACTTCCACGCGTTCGACGTGCGGAATCAGAGACTGGTTCCAACCGCTGCTACTTACACGCAAACCATTGATCATCGTATTGCTTGCGCGAAAACCGCGAAGTACAAAATCATTGTTGTTGTACGAAAACTGGTTAACTCCGCTGATGTTTTTTACAACATCACTATTCTTGAATGCCTGGCGGTCGAGCATTACTTCCTTGGTTACGTAGCTGATTGCCTGCGGAACGTAGCGCAAGGGTGTTTCCGTTTTTGTACCCGAAAAAGCGTAGGAGTTCTTGTATGTCTGCTCTTTACGGCCTGTTACTTCAACGGCCTGGAGCTCCGTGGCTGCGGCATGAATCGTCATGTCAAGAGTCAGCGTGGTGCCGTCTTCAACGTCAATTTCCTTTTCAATTTGCTGATATCCGATTGCCTTTACAAGCAGTATGTGTTTGCCGGCAGGAATATTGCCGATCCGGTAGGTTCCATTTTCGTCGGTTACTGTTCCGTTGTGGGAATTTTTAATCAGCACACTCACAAATGCTGCCGGTTCGTTGTTGGTTGTCCTGATTTTTCCTTTCAGGCTGCCACCGCTTTCCTGGGCGCGCAGGTTTAAACAACCTGTTAGCAGTAATATTAAGAGTGCGTATTTTAGATTCATATGCAGTAATAGGATTAATGAGAGTTATATTGTTATTATTTAGACCAATAATAAATAATTAGTCAAAGGTAAGTTATTTACGCAATAATAATCAAGCCCGGAGGCTTTCGCTGAGCAAGAATTTTTAGTTATCCGTGTGCATAATCGAATGATCAGGCCTTGATATTGGTTCAGTCAGTCGGTGAATGGAAGAAAATTACAGATGCCGTTAGCGGAGGTAAGCAATGTATGCGGCATTCATTGAAAGCACTAAAAGCAAACGATCGGCCTTCGTCACCATATCTTTGTAAATGTTGATCGGCTACTGCGGGAGTGGCTTTTTGCGTGAAAGTTACTTGGGCGTCCGTGCACACGAAAAGTGTCAGCGTGCCACGGCATATTTGGAAAGCCTGAAAATTGCGAAAGATGTTTTCCAGCTGAACGATGGCGTTTTTGTATTGTAACCACCCCTAGAAACGCTTGTCTCACTATGCTGGTTTGGCCTGTTCTGCAAGAACATACCGGCACCCGCCGTCAGGCGGGTGCCGGTGAAATGTCAACATGATCAAAAACATACCAGTTTCGGTACTAAGCCATGCGGCTGAACAGTGGAACCTTGCATGAATAACAGGGTGATGCACAACGTTGACTTGATCTCGCGGTATCCATATCCGGGTTAACGCCACCCAAGCCCCGGCGCCACATGTTCCAGAATGGCAGACAGCACATGTACGTTGTAATCCACGCCCAGTGTATTGGGTATGGTCAGAAGTACCGTATCAGCTTCCTGAATTGCCTCGTCCTGGGCCAGTTCTTTGATGAGCTGGTCTGGTTCCGCAGCATAACTTCTGCCGAAAATCGCACGTTTGTCCTGCTCAATCATCCCGATTTTATCTCTCCGGTCGGATTCCTGTCCGAAGTAATAGCGGTCCTGGTCGTTTACCAATGCGAAAATAGACCGGCTTACCGATACCCTCGGCTCGCGCTGGTGTCCTGCTTTCTTCCACGCTTCTTTGTACAACCTGATCTGTTCCGCCTGCTGCACATGGAAAGGCTTGCCGCCTTCGTCGTATTTCAGCGTCGAACTTTGCAAATACATGCCGTTTTCGGCTGCCCACACAGCGGTGGCATTGGAAGCAGCGCCCCACCAGATCCGTTCCCGTAATCCTTCCGAGTAAGGCTCGAGACGCAATAAACCCGGCGGGTTTGGAAACATCGGGTAGGGATTGGGTTGTGCAAATCCTTTGCCTTTCAATCTTTCCAGAAATTCCAGTGCCTTGCGGCGTCCCATATCTCCGTCGGTTTCTCCCTCAGCCGGTTCGTATCCAAAATACCGCCATCCGTCAATAACCTGTTCCGGCGAACCTCTGCTGACACCCAGTTGCAATCGCCCCTCCGAAATCAAATCCGCAGCGCCTGCGTCTTCCACCATATACAGCGGATTTTCATAACGCATGTCAATCACGCCCGTACCAATCTCAATTTTGCTGGTTTTGGCACCAATGGCCGAAAGCAACGGAAAAGGCGATGCCAGCTGCGATGCAAAATGATGCACCCGAAAATAAGCGCCATCTAAACCAATTTCCTCGGCAGCAACGGCCAGATCAATGGATTGCAGCAGCGTGTCGCTAGCCGTCTGCGCCTTGTAAGCCGGATGCTCAGACCAATGCCCAAACGATAAAAATCCTATCTTTTTCATGAAATGTCTTTTAAAGTCATCTAGGAATTAGACAGTTTATAGGACCTTAAAAGTTCCTGATTTTTGATGAAGTGTGTAACCAGGCGTAACGGACCCTCATTTAAAGTTGTTTGTGGGGAGACAGCTTATCCGCCGCTTGTAATACTTAAATCAAATACTAAAAAGTATTATTGCAAAATATAAATGCCTCGATGTCCGGAAATCAGTCAAGAAACAGTCTGGAGATAAACACATTGATGCTTTGATAAAAAAGCAAACCGAAATAAATCCATAATAATAAACCATCAAAAACCATGGCACTTATCAATCCGCATATCAACTTTAACGGAAACGCCGAAGAAGCATTCAATTTTTACAGATCCGTATTTGGGGGAGAGTTTGCAACGATTGTGCGTTTCAAGGAAATTTCAAGCCCCGAACATCCGATTGCGGAAAGTGAGGAGAACAAGGTCATGCACATCGCGTTGCCAATCGGCCAAAATGTGTTAATGGGCAACGACGTGCCGGAATTTATGGGGCGGGTTAATGAAAATGAAAACAGGTCTAAGATTTCGATCGGCGCGGAAAGTCGTGAAGAAGCAGACAAATTGTTTAGCGGACTTTCGGCAGGCGGAATTATTGAAGTGCCTATGGACGACAGCCCCTGGGGTTCTTATTTTGGCATGTTCAGAGACAAATACGGTATTGAATGGATGGTGGATTTTGATCCAAAATTTAAAGGGAAAGTCTAAGAGCCTGTTTAAAATTCATGCTGCAATAGGACTGAATGTACTGAGGTGGCGGGATGGTTTACAAAAGACCATTCCGCACCTCCGTGCACTGTTATGATATATCCCGGCCTTTCTTCCCATCAGTTTGGTCTCTCTGACTTTATTACCATCCCCAGCATATTACAAATGCGTATCAGGGTTTCAAGCACAGGATTGGCATGGCCTTTTTCTATGTTTCGGAGGTTTCTGTGCGAAATTCCGGGAATAATCCGCCAGATCTCCCTGGATTTGCGTCTGCGTTGGATAATCGTTCCAATGGTCTTCTTTGTTGTATATGGATGTCCATAAAGGAAATGGGAATTAAAATGACCCTTTTTGCTAATATATGCATGTCCTTATCAGCTATACGGTAAAACGGCAATAAAATCTTAAAATGGAGGGTGGGTTTTGGGATTCGGCTGATTATTAGGTGGAAAGGCGTTTTGATGCGGATTTGGTTGTTTTTGCCTGCTCTTGAAATCGATTATGAAGGGTGATTGCCGTCTAGGCCTTTTACGCCTGATGCTCAGGCCAATTCCCAAACGATAAATCCTATCTTTTTCATGAAATGTCTTTTGAAGTCATCTAGGAATTAGACAGTTTATCAGGCCTTAAAAGTTCCTGGGGCGGATGTAGTGTGGAACCAGGCGTTGTGATTTCGGCAGCAGATTTACCTGACATAAGAGAATTGAATCATCGCAGATTCAAGTATTTAATTTGCTAGAAAGAATTTTGTTCCATTTCGCACGATGGATTGTGTAAGGATATACTATTTTCTTCATTTGATCCAGTTAAATGTAAATAATGCAAGAAATTGTTAAATATTTTAATAAATTGAGCTGTTTAAGTATGAAATCAAACCTTCCTTATGATAATATCACAAATTCGATTAACCGGATTTCGGAATTTTAAAAAGGCTACCATCAATGTTACTAACAAAACTCTTATCATTGGTTCAAATGATATTGGTAAAACCAATCTTCTTTATGCTTTACGAATTTTGTTGGATAGGGGGCTTTCCGACTTAGACATTGAACCAAAGGATAGTGATTTCTTTTGTTATGAGGAAACTAGCCAACTTGAAATTATTATCAAGTTTGAAGAAGTAACTGATGATTGTGTCGTTTCTAAATTGCCTGGCAAAATTAGTGATGATGGAGTTTTATACCTTGCGTATCGCGCCTGGCGAAACTCGCACGAATATAAATTCTATGCAGGATATTCAATTGAGGCTTTGGAGGAGATTCAGGAGAGATTCTATCGAAAAGTACTGCATTTGAAATATATTAGCAGTAACAGAGATCTAAATAGCTATGTAAGAAAAGAGAAGCGAAATTTATTAAAAGAAGCTAAGGAAAAACGCACGCAAAAAGACATAGAAGATGATGATTTAAGTCTAACCATCATTGAAAAAGATTTGTTAAAAACTAATAAGGACGTTTCTAGTCTAAAATATGTAAAGAGCGCTACCGAAGTTATAAATTCTGAGTTGCAAGAGCTATCTATTCACCATTCCGATCAGAACATAATTTTTGATGTAGGAGCTTCTGACCTAAATTCATTCATTGAGAATTTACATTTATCCTCTCAAGTAGGTAATTCAAATTTAGCCGTTGGTGGTGACGGGCGCAACAATCAAATTTTTCTTGCACTTTGGGCAGCTAGAAATGAGATACAAGATGTGAATCCATTGGAGGTGGTTTTTTATTGCATTGAAGAGCCGGAGGCTCATTTGCATCCTCATCAGCAAAGAAAATTAGCACAATATTTAATCGAGAAACTTAGAGGACAAGTGTTTATCACTTCTCATTCACCACAAATTGCTGCTGAATTTTCACCAAACTCGATAGTCAGGCTTTTTCATGACGGGAAGAAAGGAGCTAAGGCAGCCAGTAAGGGATGTAGTAACATTATCGAGAAATCGTTCCTTGATTTTGGATACAGGCTGAATGTCGTCGCAGCAGAGGCTTTTTTTTCGAGTGCAGTTTTCCTCGTAGAAGGAATATCAGAAGTAATATTTTTCAAAGCGTTAGCTAAACAATTAAATATAGATTTGGATAAGCTAAATCTCAGCATTCTCATGGCTGACGGGGTTGGATTTGAGACATTTACAAAAATCTTGACTGCGTTAAATATAGAATGGGTTGTACGAACTGACAACGATATTTTTAAGGTTCCTAAGAAACCGGAATTTCGAATGGCGGGCGTTCAACGAGGCCTCGCTATCTACGAAGCTCAATTTGACGTTTCAGAAGATGAGGAAAAAATTATTCAGGCGAATCGCAGTCTATTAACAGGGTTCTCCACTGGGACACCGCCAAGTGAAAATCAAGTAGCGGCAGTAAGAATAATAGATATTCTTGAAAATGGATACATTTATATTGCTGGAAAAGATTTAGAGACCGATCTAATGGAGCAGGGGTTAGAGGCAAGTCTAATCGATTTTTTTGAAACAGATAGTAAAGCGGACGCTTTGGCTATCATGCAAAAAAAGAAGGCAACACACATGTTTAATTTCATTCAGAAGAAGCATGAATCGTTAAAGGCTTTAAAGGACTCTGAGATTGCTAAGCAATTAAGAGCATGTTGCGACCTAATTACTAATTGATAACGATGAAGCCAACAAAGGAGCAACAGTTGATACTTGATTCGCCAGGAAACCTAGTTATTATCGCTAACCCTGGAAGCGGTAAGACTTTTGTGATATCTGAAAAAATCAAGCAAGTATTACCTGGCTTATTAGAATATAAAGGTGTAGTTGCCATCTCTTATACAAATAAGGCATCTTTGGAGTTGCGGACACGATGTTTGTCAAATGGGATTCCTTCGAAGGCTTCATTTTTTGGGACAATGGACAAGTTCTATCTGTCGGAAATTATAATCCCTTTTGGTAAGCAGTTGTTTGGTATTCCGAGAAGTGAAATAGTTATAATACGAGTATCAGATTTGGAGCTGGACCAGGCACATGAACTCATTGGGGAAGATGTGGCGGGCTTTGATCCCCTCAATCCGGAAAACCTACCAATATTAAGAAAATTGTTTACGCGCGGTAAAATATTACTTGAAACGATTGGGGTGCTTTCCCTTTACATTTTCGATAACTCTCTTGCCTGCAGAAACTACATCAAGGCAAGATACAGTCACGTATTTATTGATGAATACCAAGATTGTGGAAAAGAGCAGCATGACCTGTTTTTGAAAATTCGAAATCTCGGTATTACTGCTATTGCTGTTGGGGATGCCAACCAGTCAATATTTAAATTCTCTGGGAAAAGTGCAGAGTTCTTATTGGATTTGGCTATAAAACTTCCAGATTTTAAATTGTTCCCGTTGAATTACAATCACAGATGCCATCCCTCAATTATTAATTATTCTCTGCTTCTTCTAAATGAGGCTGCCATAACTCTTGATAGCGAGGAACTTAGAGTTTATGAAAAGTGCGTTGACGGGTCAGAGGAAGCAGTTGGGCGATGGATTGAGAAGATGATACCAAAATTTGCGGAGAAATTCAAAATTCGGCAAATGAATAAAGTTGGAATTCTAATCCGGGGAAGGCGTACCGGTATAGCAATCAGTGAAAATCTAAAATCACCACATAAATTTTTTGAGCCTACCGCTTTGGACGAGGATTTTACACTCTGGTCAGATATTTTTCGACAGCTACTAAACATCATCTTCAACAGGCAATCTTCTAGAACAGAATTTCTTGATAATTATCTCGACACCTCTAATGAGAAAACGAAAGCAAGAAAGGTCTTAAAGTCAATTGAAAGTTTAACCGTTGCCATAAAACAAGATACATTTGACCTAGCTTGGTTTATATCAGAAATGGAAAGTGTAGCATATTTGCTAATTCCCTCGGGCTTTAGTGCGAAGTCAATCAATCTACTTCGTGATGTATTAACTAATGAGAGTCGGTTAAATTCTTACAAGCCTGCAGGTGCGGATGAGATTCAGATCATGACATTGCATAAATCCAAGGGTTTGGAATTTGATATAGTTTTCCATCTAGATTTATATCAGCATATAATGCCAATGTATGGAGGTGATCGCACGCAAGATTTAAATCTGCATTATGTTGGGCTGACAAGAGCCAAGGAATGTTGTGTTTTGGTACATAGTACCCAAAGAACCAAATCCGGTGGGCAAGTTGTAAGTGCTTCTTCATCTGATTTCTTAAAAAGCACGGTTTTGACACGGAATCGAATCTTACTTCCTATAAAAAATAGTATAATCATTACTTCTTCTTTCTTTCCAGCCGTTAGATAACTGGAGCTTTGTGTTTGTCGCCACCGTCATTCGCAATGTTTAGACCTGTCCGCGAAGGCTTTTGTTCGAAGCCTATGTTGCCCGATAGTTTACCGTGTGCAACCAAACCCACCACTCTTCACAAACCCCTACCAGTCAAACATACCAAACTCAAGGCGGCCAAAAAAACACCCTGCCCAACCAGTAAAACCACTACACCCATCTCCACTAAACCACTTTCTCCATCGCTCAACCCCCTATTACCCCTATTTCACCCCCGCAAAACCCCAAACCCACCCAACACCTCAAACAAATCCTCCTCAAAAATGACTTCTGGCTCCGGCGCCTTTCTTTTTTAGGTTCATGGCCTTTTCCACCTTCCGTCCCTACATTTCAAAGGCCCAGCTTAAAGTAAATTTTTGCTGCTGGAAATCCCCGATGCTGCCTACGATATGATCAGTAAATGACAGCAATTATTACTTTTATTATCAGGCCATTCCCTTTAAAGCAGATGAAAGCAGTCATTTATACTATGTTGACGATAATCTCCATAGTTTTTGTTATAAGTTGCGTTTCTGCCTTGAAGGACGATAAAAGTCAGATCAATCTCACCTGTCGCGAATGTGCGGGAATGGAGGTTTCTCTCACCAGATCTAATATTTTACCTACCGGGCCTAAGGAAATTTATCAGTCCAGATTTGATTCAACAGGGCGAGCTAAAATTGAATTTAGCCAAAATGATACGCTTAACCTCCATTTGGCAATCGGAAATAAAGATCAGTCCGAAAAGAAATTTTTCATGACGCTGTACTTTGAACCGGGGGCAAATATCAGTCTTACCATTGAGAATGGCTCCCCAAAATTTGAAGGGGATTTGAAACTGATCAATTCATACTACACCAAAATTGACCTTGTTGAAAGAGAAAGGGTGAAACATTCAAATGCGAATTTAATAAAAAGTATATCTGCATCTTCTTTGCAAAAACAGGTTTATCTGGATAGCTTAATGAAATTCGGCGCAGTCTTAAAAGATCAGATTAAAAAAGATAAGACTATTTCGGAGTACTACCGGCAGCTGCTGATCAACCGTAATTCTCTTTTTGAAATTACACAACACATGTATTTTGACACTCAGGTTGCCATGAACGAAAGTAGCAACAATGATAGGAGTGTCGTTTTGGACTCAACATTATCTAATGCATTTAAAGATTTAAGCTTGCATCACAGCTATATTAACGATCCTGGATATGTATGGTATTTGCCTGGTAGGTTGGCGCCAATATTCGATGATATTTTAAACTATCGCTACGACAATGAAGTAAAAACCGGTGCGTATGAATACGTTAAGGGGGCAATTTTACGGGATGAGAAATTGAATGACTATCGGGAGTTGCTTATGGCATTATTTGTTGCTCATATGTCGTACGGTATCCGGATGGATTATAATATGGAAGTGAAACTTATTGATTTTTTTCAAAAGGATTATCCTCAATCAAAATATCTGGTGGGGCTGAATTATATCCTTACGGATTACCATGAATTGAAAAGCGGGATGCCAATGAAAGACTTAGAGATGCGGGATGTTAATGGAAAGGTATTTAAGCTTTCGGATCTTAAGAAGGATTTAGTGTATATCGATGTCTGGGCAACATGGTGCGGGCCATGTGTAGATGAATTAAAATACGCTGCAAAGCTGTCGAAAAAATATTCAGCTTATCCTGATTTAAAATTCCTTTACGTCTCAATAGATAGTGACACTGCGTCCTGGAAGAAGTTTTTACGAAAAAATTCACAAATTAAAGGATTGCACGGTATACAAAACGCTGGAGTTTTAGCGGATTCCAGTATGGTCACTGAATTGTATAAAATCAATGGAATTCCCAGATATATTCTGATTGATAAAAATGGTAATATCGTAACTGCTAACGCGAAACGTCCCTCGCAATTATTGTCTGATAATTACCTGGATTCTCTTTTATCTCTTTGATAGGAGGCGATCGTTGCTACATTCTAGTCATTCACATTGCTGTAAAATGAATGGCCACTCATAGTCAGGAATTGGCAGGCGACCCGGGAATTTGCTGTTTACAATGGTGTTCACCGGCAAAAACAGTTTACTCCTTTCGACGATCGATAAAAACGTTCGAACATACCAGGTGAAGCGTTCAAAAAATACCACGAACAGCCTGGGAGATCGTTAGCGATGCGTTACGATATAAAATATTGCAGCGCGGACGTTGTAGATACACCAAAGGAGTTTTTGGTTCACTTCGTTTTAACCGAATTGAGCGTTTTTTTTAACGTATGCAAATTTACATCCACACTTGTTTGTGCCTTATTTTTTGTTAGTATTTGAAATCAAAGAATCACCGAACGCATAATTGACCATCAAACAAACCAAATTCACAGAAGTCGTCACCAAATTCACATCACAAAAAAGACAGAAAAGAAAACCGCAGACCTTTGAAAAAAACGCAATACTTATGAACAAGGTAAGCATGTTTCTATTTTTTCTGATCCAGATATCCACTTCGCTTTGTGCTCAGATCAACTGGGCCGATTACTCCCAAAGCTTTCCCAAAGGAACGCTGGAAAAACCTGAAATGGTTGCGTTGATCCTCGCCATCCCCAAAACCAATAATTCGTTCTGGAATGTCCGGGATAAAAGTTCATATTTTGACGCGTTAGCCAGGGATTCGTCCTTCTCACTGCTACGCCCAGCTGGTACGCTGGCCCGTATTACCTTCGATACTGCCAGAGCTCAGTTTTTCCTGCATGGTGTAAATAAAGTCAATGCAGGTTCATACCAGTTTCGCGTTTTGGAATACCCTGGCCAAAAGGTTGTCGAATCGTGGAAATCTGTTACAAGTTTTACTGATTCCAGCTTGATCAAAAGCTCCGGATTGCCGCAAATGGCCTATTTGGGTGGGTACAGCGCTCCGTTGGGACGTATGCTGATTCTGGATGTCCGAACAAAAAGGGATGAAAAAATTATTGCCACAAGCCTGGTATCCTGGGAGTCGGTGCGGCCGGTGGTTTCGAGCATTTATACTTCTGCGGATCTGGATTTTTTCCTTCAAAAGCTACAATATCCCTGGGCAAAGCAAACCGCTGCCAATGCTAAACAGTATGCTTTGAACAACCTTAAACTGCCGGTTACAAACACCAACCTGATTTTTCTTCTGAACGCCGATATTTATTCCAAAAGCCAGATCCAGTATCAACTCATACGCGATGGGCGGGTTGTAAGGAAATGGCAGGACAACGAGTACGATAACAGTTTCATCTGGTTGAAAGATTATGCCCCCGGACAATACAGGATACAGATCCGATACGCTGTACAACCGCAGCATGTGACTGAATACCAATTCGAAATTGAGCCGGAATGGTATCAGTCGTTGTGGTTTAAATTTGCTGTCGCCGGAATGGGCGCACTAATCATATCCCTGATTGTATTTGTGTATATGCTGATTCACCAGCGACGTAAAACCCGAACAGTGGCTGCTAATAACGACAAGCTACAACTTGAACTTAAAGCACTTTATGCGCAGCTCAACCCCCATTTTGTTTTTAACGCACTGAGTTCAATTCAGGGGCTGATTAACCGGCATGACATCAGAGGGGCAAATGAATACCTTTCCGATTTCGCCGGGTTGATGCGCGAGTCTTTGACGAATAGCGGTAGAGAGGAGAACTCTCTCAGACGGGAGCTGGCTACGATCGGGACTTACCTGAAACTGGAACAGCTCCGGTTCGGGTTTCAATATGAAATTCAGGTTGACGAGCAAATTGATGTCTCTGCGACGAACCTGCCTTCTTTATTATGGCAGCCGTTGCTGGAAAATGCGGTAAAGCATGGCGTTGCACCGTTACAGGACACCGGTCGGATCGGGATCATATTTGAGCGGAAGGACGGTGACCTGATTGTCAAAATTGACGATAATGGAAAAGGAATTGGTACGAAAATAAACGAAAGTGGTTTTGGATTAAAACTGACACGTGATCGTTTACACATTTTAAACGAACTTAACAAAGAGCAGCAAATATCCCTGGCATTTAACGAAAGGTTGCCGTCAGGCACGGAGGCAATACTCACTTTTACCCACTGGTTTTTATGAAAGCAATACTGATTGATGACGAGACCCACAACCTGAGCAATTTACAGACTTTGCTGGAAATGTATTGCCCGCATGTGGAAGTTTGTGCGCTCGCCATGGATGCCGACCAGGGGAGGTCGGCGTTGTATTTGCACCAGCCGGATATTGTTTTCCTTGATATTCAGATGCCCGGACAGGATGGTTTTTCTTTTTTAGGTAGTCTTGCCGAATACGATTTTGAGGTAATTTTTGTGACTGCCTATGATCAGTACGCCATTCAGGCCATGCGATTTGCTGCTGTGGATTACCTTTTGAAACCGATCAATATCAGTGAGTTACAGGCAGCTGTGGCAAGGGGCGCGAAACAGCGAAGGATGAAAGTCCGGAACCAGCAGATTGACAACCTGATGGAATTGCTCCTGTCACAGTCAAAAAATGAAGCGCAGCGCATCGCGCTTTCAACTCTGGAGGAAACCCGGTTTGTCAAAACGAGCGAAATTATCCGATGTGAATCTGCCAATAACTACACAACTTTTTTTTTAACTGATGGCGCACATTTGCTGGTCAGCAAACCCATCTATGAATATGACGAATTGCTGACCGGCTTTGGCTTTCTTCGCTGCCATCAGTCCCATTTGGTGAACCAGGCTTTTGTTAAAAGCTGGATGAAAGCATACGGCGATTTCCTGTTACTGACTGATGGCTCGCAGGTACCGATTTCCAGAGGTAAAAAAGAGGTAGTCAAGAAAGCACTCCGGATTTGACCGAAACCTGTGGTAGTTGGTTTTTACGAATTTCTTGCGTTCTGCATTGAAATGACCATAAAATCTCCGGAAGTAAACCCGGACAAGGTGCTGAAAATTGAGTGTTATTGTCAGCGACGTACTTCGGCATCTCCTTTTTCTTTGAGAAAATCAATCGCGATTTTACAAAGCATTTCACTTTTCAATTCCGGCATTTCGTGGCCCATATTCGGGTAAACACACAATTGTCCTTTTTTGAGTGATGTAAATATTTCAACGCTATGCTCCAGTCTGATCATATCACGGTCGCCACGTATAATGAGAACCGGAACATCGATACTTGCCAGTTTGTCATCCGGCACTTTGACTTCTCTCGCCCACATCTTTTGGGTGTCCTCCCAAAATTTGATCCATTTCTCAGGTTGGGGATTCATGCCCTGGTAATGTTTCAGCCAGTCTTCATCTTCTTTTACTGCCTCTACGGTATATTCCTTCAATAGATCACGCCCTTCCTGGGTCAGCCCGCTTGATTTGGTATTGGAACCGCCACTTACAACTTTTTTGATTTTATCCGGCCTGTTAGCCGCGAGGAGGAGGGAGGTATTTCCGCCCATGCTCCATCCCATCACGTAAGCGCTGTCGAGCCGGAGCTGATCAATAATTGCCGAACAATAATCTGCCAGTAAATCTCCGCTCAAACTATCAGCTTGTTCGGAGCGTCCGTGTCCGGGTGCGTCCGGCGCAATTACTCTGAAATGTTTAGATAGTTCCGGAATAATTTCTCCCAGATTTTCTATTGAACCAAGTCCCTGATGCAGTAGTAGTAACGGCGTTCCCTTGCCATACTCCTCGTAATAGATTTTTGTGCTGTGTATGGTCAGATATTTTCCTTTGTTTGAACCATATTGAATTGGTTTTGCGGTCTCTTTTGTCTTGTTGCAGGACGCAAGAAGTAAGCTTATGGTCAGGTAATACCAAATTTTTTTCATGGCAATTGGTTTGTTTTAATAAACACTGGTGACATAAAAATATGCGAAAGTTTATCAATACATCAAATTATTTTACACTTTACAAATATTTAGTATGGTTTAAATGGTCGCGTGAGCCGGTATTCGTTCTATTTGATCAACAAAATATTATAAAGTCACTTACGCTGACAGTCGCCATACTGTTGCAATCCTTAGTTCATGACATTATTTGTCGAGCGTTTTGGTCCTATTATCCTTCATTCCTGTCAATTTTTCGAGTAAATTCTTGGCTCTGAGTGCTTAGAATGTGGAGCTCTCCCAAACTATTCAAAATTGAGCTGCTTTGCTTTAAATTGAAAGAAATTAAACCTTTATCAAGTACATGGAAAAAAAGAATTTAAATGACGAGCAACCAGCTTCTTCCAGGCGTGGTTTTATTAAAGCTGCCGGTGCAACTGCGGCGGGATTTATGATTGTTCCGCGTCATGTGTTGGGCGGCAAAGGCTTTTTAGCGCCAAGCGATCGCCTGACCGTTGCCGGTGTGGGTGTCGGAGGTAAAGGGCAGTCGGACTTAGCCAATTTTTTCAAAAGCGGAAAAGCGGATATCGGTTATCTGTGCGATGTGGACGACCGGCGTGCTGCTAATACTGTCAAAAATTTCCCAAAAGCGAAATATTACAAAGACTGGCGCGAGCTGTTTGAAAAAGAGTCGAAAAATTTTGATGCGGTTTCAGTTTCCACACCGGATCATACCCATGCAGTGGTAGCCATGGCGGCTATGCAACTTGGCAAGCACGTATACGTGCAAAAGCCCATGACGCATGATATTTATGAAGCGCGCAAGCTGACGGAAGCTGCGGCGAAGTACAAAGTCGTGACTCAGATGGGAAACCAGGGTTCTTCCGGCGATGGTGTGAGGCAGCTGCATGAATGGTATGATGCGGACGTGATCGGCGATGTGAGCACAGTTTACATCTGGACCAACCGGCCAATCTGGCCACAAGGTATTCCCTGGCCAGCCGACAAGCCACCAGTTCCAAAAGAGCTGAACTGGGATTTGTGGCTGGGAACAGCACCTTACAAGGATTACGTTGAAAAGTTGATTCCTGGCAGCTGGAGAGGCTGGTGGGATTATGGAACCGGTGCGCTTGGAGACCTGGGATGCCACTTGATGGAGGCGCCTTTCCGTGTGCTGGGCCTTAAATATGCGATTGATATGCAGGCAAGTGTGAGCAGTGTTTTTACGGATTTCGGTAAACGTGGAATTTTCCCGGACAGCTGCCCGCCTTCAAGCCATGCAACTCTGACTTTCCCTAAAACGCCAAAAACAAAAGGACCTGTGACGATGCACTGGATGGACGGCGGTATCAAACCGGAACGTCCTGAGGAGCTGGGAGCGAACGAGTTGTTCGGCGACGGCAACAGCGGAATATTGTTTGTTGGAAGCAAAGGGAAAATGATGGCCAGCGAATATGCTGCCAATCCGCGTCTTTTGCCACTTTCCCGTATGCAGGAAGTGAAAGTAAAACAGACTTTTGCCCGGGTACCAGGCAGCGCCGAAGGCCACTACGCACAATGGGTAGAAGGAGCGATCGCCGGTTTCGGAAACAAAGAACTGAGTTCTCCATTTGAATTGGCGGGGCCTTTGACAGAAGCAATTTTGATGGCGAACCTTGCGATCAGAGGAGCGGATATGCCAAAACCGCGCGCGTCCGGAAACGGTTTTGATTATCCGGGTAGCAATATGAAAATGCTTTGGGATTACAAAAATATGAAAGTAACCAACTTTGACGACGTCAACCAATTTGTGAAACGTACGTATCGCGACGGTTGGAGTTTAGGAGTTTAAAAATAATCCACTGCGTTTTAAGTGCCGGAATCCGTCGATTCTGATACTTAAAACGCAGTTTTGTTTTGAATCCGTCACTCAGGTTCTACTTTCACTCCTTCGTGATATTTGTTTTTTGCGTCTTCTGAATCTGCATTTCCCATATCGAACGGGTAAACTTTGTAGCTCGTCGGGTCGGCATTTGGCACAATTTTCCCTTTGTAATAAACGTGCTTGCTGTCACGACCGTAGTTTTCAGCCAATACCTGAAAAGTGAGTACATCGGCGTCTTTCACTTTTTTGTCGTCCATAAAAACCGATTCCTGGTCCCGGGCATAACTCACGTCGTGCCCAAATTCTCCGTTTTCTTTATATACGAAAAAGGTCTTCGGGTCGGCTCCTCCAATTTTTCTTGATTCGAAATAGACAGCATTTTTGTCTTTTGCATAGTCTTCCTCCAGTATTTCGAAAGTAGCGCCGTCGGCACCCTTCACGACGAATCCCAGGAAGAATACATTGGTTTTATCTTTGGAATATCTGTAATCCAGTATCCGGAAGGACGGCCTGTCGCATGGCAGAATACAGATGTTATGCTGCCCCTCACCGGTGTACCCGTAATAGTAAATGTTCGATTCGTCTTTGGCAAAATTGCGATCCGTCAGTTCAAAAGATTTGCCATGACTGCCAGCAATCGGTTTCTGGTTCAAATAGGCGGCCTGAATATCTTTTGCAAAATGCATGTCAATACTTGTAAGGGATGCAACATCTTTCACCTTAAAAGCCACACCCTGAAACCACGCATTTTTTTGGTCACGTGCATAACCATTTTCAAGGCCTGTGAAGGTCGCCGGATGGACCTCTTTGAGCGTTACTATAGTTTGCTTTTTTGTCAGATAGTAATTTTGACCTTCCCGGTATTCATCGCAGTAATAAACCCGGTCTTTGTCTTTGGCGTAGTGGTCGTCAACTGCTTCAAAAGTGGAGACGTCCGCGTATTCAAATGCGCGCGATTTGTAGTAGGCGTTCGCTGCGTCTTTGCCAAACTGATCGTTAAGTATGACAAAATTTGGGTCAGTAATTTCTTTTCCGTTGAATTTTCTCGGTCGGTTTTCGTCGGTTGCAGAACCGCATCGGAATATTGGGAAACTTCCAACGATGAGGAAAGCGGTTTTAAATAACCATTTTATGATGATAAATGCTGTTTTCATTGTTTTAACGTTCAAATTCAAATGCGTTGATAATACGGCATGTTTTGTTAATATTTTTCAAATCTGTTACTTCCGATGGCTTCACGGCAGATAGTGTTACAGCCTTCAATTTTTGCAACCCGCCTAAACTTTTTAGGTCACCCCGGTAGCTTGTGTTGTTGATATCCAGATATTCCAGCGCTCCTAAATTTTCCAGAAAATCCAGGTTTTTGTAGCGATAAGAATCGTTTACAAGGGACAGATCACCCTCCGTCAGCAGCAGTTTTTTCAGTTTTTTTAGTTTGCCAATGGCTCGGACAGGTGGTTTTGAACCACTCAGATATAGTTCTTCCAGTTCGGTAAAATTCGCCAGAACATCCGCATTTTCCACTTTGGAACCGATTGAGAGTTTCCTAAGCTTTGTCAGTTTTTTTATTGGATCAAGGCTTGTGATTCCGGAACGATCGCAAACCAATTCATCCAGACTTGTCAGGTTTCTGATTGGTTCAAGCGATTTTAGAGCGGAGGAGGAACAATGTAATACGCGCAGTTTTCCCAGATTTTTTAATGGTGATAGATCTAGTAACTGCTTGTTTATCGGTACGTTGTAGCCTATTCCGCAGTCGTTGATGATCAAAACCTGTAAATTCGTTAACCTGCTGAGGGGCGAAAGATCGCCCGGTCCGTTAACCAGGTATATCGTATCCAGATCGGCCAGGGTTTGCAAATCAACAGCATCGTTATGAATTACATAATTGTTTCGAATCGCGCGGATGTACAGCGAGGGTAGGCCGAGACTGAATCGTTCCTCGTTCGCAAGATCATAGAGCGAGGTGTTCATTGCGGAGAGCGAATCCTCGCCATGTGAATGCAACCTGTTGATGTATTCTTTTTGAATACCGAAAATGTTTACCCCATGTTTCGAGAGATTTTGGTTGATCTTGAAAATCGTTTTCCATTCGTCACTCAAATTGTCCCACCAGATCTGATCAATCGGGTGTTCAGTTTTTTTCGGGATCGGGAAAAAGAAACCGAAGAGCATATTGATGGTTACCGTTGAGGCGATGAGTAAGAAGAATTTTAAGTCCATTGTTATTCAGATTTGGAGGTGTATTTTGGATCGGTTTTATGGTTTTTCGCCCATTGGGCAACTGCGAGAAAATCTTCAGGCATGCTTATGTTTTGCTCCGCTACCGTTTTTTCAAATGATTCAATCGTCTGAAAGAAGTTGGGATAACCCGGCCTGTTGGCGTTACAATCGACATCGGTTTTCTCTATTAAAAAACGTACAAATCGCCAGGCTTCCAGCCAATGGTCGGTGTCGCTGTTGATTACAGCGTACATAATAAGTGGTACTTCCTCTCTATTTTTGACGTTGATTTTTGCTCCCCGTTCAACGAGCAGAATAGCTGCGTCGACCTCCCGTTCTGTCGATCCGAGTGCTGAGAAAACGAGTGGATCCTGATTGACAAAACCATGGGTATTCGGATCCGCCCCGGCATCGAGAAACATAGTCAGTATACTCAGCGGCAGATTGTTTATTCCTTCTGCGAGTGCGCGGGTAGTTTTGGAACCTTCATCTACCAAAAGTGAAATGATTGCTGTATTGACAGCAGTGTCCGCAGCGTTTGGGCGAAAACGGCAGGCGAATTCAAGATAATTCAGTCCTTCCGCATCCCACACACGTGTACCCTGGATATTGATGTCCTGATTCTGAATTAATTGTTTTACCAGCTCAATGTCTCCATTTTCAATAGCCGCGGCAACACTTCTCTGTTTTTTGTCTTCAAAATAAACTTCTGACATTAATGTGGGTCTTTTCATGGATTCCATCTTTTCCCCTGCTGCGTTGAAAAGGTATATCAGTAGCGGAAGCGCAGCAAAAAAACCGGAGAAACAAAGGCTTAAAACAGACTGGCTCATACGCAAAGGAAGGGCGGCAAGCAGAATAACAAATACCCCAAGACCGAAAAGTATGGCCGTCCAGCCGGACTCCATCGAATCCACGTTTCGTCCTTCGGTACTGATTAAAAAGTAGATGATAAATCCGAGCAGTGCGGCGGTGTTGAGGCCAATCAATGACCAGATTATTTTAGGAATCATAACGGTTTGCGTTTACATGAAAAGAACAACCGCCGTCAAAAGGCTGTTGGTTAATGACCATGCAAACTTAGCGTATGAAGACAGGCTTGTTTAATCAGACAGGTATACAAGAGGTACACCAGCTTTCGGAACAGGTATACAAAAGGTGAACAAGGCTCAAAATTTGACTAGTAATGATTCTGGCTTGTGTTTTTTGGCGGTAGAAAATCCAGTATTCCGAGGTTTGAAGGTTTATTTCGGCTGCAATTTTGAATACTAAAAAAAGCCTATATCCTGCCGTATGCGGGATATAGGCTTTTGAAGTAGAACGCTGATAATTCCTTAAGATCAATTCAGATGCTCATTTCTCCCCGTAAGGGCAACGCTAAAATAGCTGACCATTTCAGCGGGTCTGATTCGTTGGCAAAAACGTACATCATTTTGGTAATCGCAGCCTCTGCGGTAATGTCTGATCCGCTGACGACACCGACCTGTTTCAGAAATTTGCTGGTTTGGTATTGCCCCTGCGTTACACGCCCGCCATCACACTGCGACACATTAAAAATAATGATTCCGCTCTCGATTGCCTCACGTACCGCATCCAGAAACCAGCTTTCGGTAGTCGCATTTCCGGCGCCGTAAGTTTCAAGAACGATACCCTTCAAGCCATCAATTTTGAAAATTGATTGCACGACCTTTTGGTTAATACCGGGAAACATTTTGAGAAATGCCACATTGGTATCAAGTCGTTTTTGAACAAATAACTTTGCGTCAGCTTGAAAAGATTTGATGAAAGGGAGGTTATATTCTATGCGTACACCGGCATTGGCCAGGTAAGGATAATTTTCGGAATGGAAAGCATTGAAGTCCGAGCTCTCCTGTTTTTTACAACGGTTTCCCCGCAGCAAGAGTGAATTGAAATAAATGCAAACCTCAGAAAGAACTGGTGTTCCGTCGTCATTTTTGGCGGCGGCAAGTTCAAGGGCAGAGATGAAATTTTCCCTTGCATCAGAGCGAGCAACGCCTATCGGCAACTGTGCGCCCGTGAGTACGACGGGCTTGCTAAGCCCGTCAAGCAAATAACTCAGCGCGGAGGCTGTGTAGGCCATGGTGTCGGTTCCATGCAGGATAACGAAACTGTCGTAGTCAGTATAGTTGTCTTCAATGATCGTAACCAGTTCAATCCATATTTCCGGTGTAATGTTGGAAGAGTCGATCGGCTCTTTGAGCGACAAAAAAGTAATTGCAAAACTGAGTCTCTGAATTTCAGGCACTTTTTCGATAATCTGATCGAAATTGAACGGAATCAGCTGTTTACCTTTACTTTCATATACCATTCCCAATGTTCCGCCGGTGTAAATTACCAGCACAGAACCTTGTGTGGGTTCGGGCGAAATAGGGTTGATGTGGATTGTATTGTACTTCATAACGTTAACTTTTCAATAAACCCGCAGCAGTTTTTGATGTAATTTCGATGATGTTTTCTTTGGAAGTTTCACAAAGATCCGCAACGCGCTGGGCCACAATTTCAATGTATGCAACCTCATTTCGTTTGCCACGGTAGGGGACAGGGGCCAGGTAGGGACTGTCGGTCTCCAGGACAATTTCCTTTGGATCAATAAAAGGAAGGACCTTATCCAACCCGCCGTTTTTGAAAGTGGCAACTCCGCCAATGCCAAGTTTAAAACCGAGTTCGATGGCTTTTTGCGCTTCTTCCAGATTTCCTGTAAAACAATGGAAAATACCTTTAAGCGAAGAATCTCCAAATTTTTCGATCAGCGCGACTGTTTCCCAAAATGCTTCACGGCTGTGAATATCAATCCAGAGATCATGTTTCCGGGCCAGTTTGCATTGGAATAAAAAAGCTTCTTCCTGTTGTTCACGGAAAGTTTTGTCCCAAAACAAATCCATTCCAATTTCGCCAATAGCAATGAAAGTATGCTTGTCGAGCCAATCTTCAACAATCTGAAGTTCTTTTTCAAAGCCATCTTTCACATATGTTGGATGCAACCCGATCATCGGGAGGCAACGGTCGGGATACTGAGCAGCTAACTCCATCATGCCTGGAATTGTGGCGTGATCGCAATTAGGCATCCAAATCTGCTTTATTCCTGCGTCCCACGCTCTGTCGAGCATTGCGGTGCGATCCTCTGCGTAATCTTCGCTATATATATGTGCGTGGGTTTCGATCATTATTTGTAAGCTAACTTGATTTATAAACTAAAAACTTTAAAGTGGCAAACAGGATTTAGGTGTGCAAACGCTCTCTTTTCAATCCGTTTTTTCCTGAAGATTATCCGCTATGCCATCGGTAATGCCTCAAAATGATAACCCAATTCGGAAAAATGTTTGAGAAAACGGGGCAAAGTAAAAAGCATGTTTCTGGACGCCTTGATACTGTCATGAAACAGAACGATCGAACCTGATCTGGTATATTTTATTGTTTTTTGGAAACAAATCTCCGGATTGATTTCCCGGGAAAAATCACCGCTCAGCACGTCCCACATGATAATTTTTTTTGACGTTGGTAACAAGCGAGCCTGTGATTTTCGAATACGTCCGTAGGGCGGGCGAAAGAGCGTAGTATTCAAATCCAGCTGCCGCTCACATTGTTCGAAATTTTCAATGTAAATCTGATCCTCCGTTTTCCAGCCATTCAAATGGTTGAATGTGTGATTTCCTATCGAATGCCCGGCAGCAATGAGTTGCTGAAAAATATCGGGATGTTTCCGGACGTTATCGCCGATGCAAAAAAAAGTTGCTTTCGCGTCAAATTCCGAGAGCGTCTTTATCACTGATTCTGTTATGCCGGGAATTGGTCCGTCGTCAAAAGTGACGAAGATTTTTTTTTCAACCGTCGGAATATGCCAGACGTAGCCGGAATAAAACCATTTTAACAGAAAAGGAGAATAGTGCAAAAACATGCGCGTGTGAGGATGTTAATCCTTTTGAATTAATTTTCGGTCAAATATATGTATCAAAACTACAATCCTAAAATGTAATAACGGTACCGGTACCAACTCAAACCAAAAAAGCTCCCCGTAAAGGAAGCTTTCTGGTAATTGTTAAAGCATTAGCCAGGTTAATCTAGTCCATAATAAGTCCTGCTAAAATCATGCGTGGGCAAACACCGGGTTGAGCATAGAAACCGCTTTTGCTTCCAGGAATGACTCACCCATCAAATATTCGTCCACCGCACGGGCAGCCTCGCGGCCTTCACTGATTGCCCATACTACAAGTGACTGTCCCCTGCGGCAGTCGCCTGCTGCGAAAACTTTTTCGTTTGTAGTTGACTGATAACCATTTACTTTGATATTTCCGCGCTCGTCAAATTCGAGGTCCAGATCTTTCAACAGTCCTTCCTGTTGCGGATGCAGAAAACCTGCTGCCAGAAATGCGAGTTCACACGGGATGTTTCGCTCGCTTCCGACAACTTCCTTCATCAGCATTCTTCCTGATTCAGGATCTTTTTGCCAATCCAGATCTACAATTTTCAGCGCTTTCAGGTTTCCGTTTTCGTCTCCTACAAATTCTTTTGTATTGATAGACCAATGCCTGTCGCAACCCTCTTCGTGAGAAGTTGAAGTGCGCAGCATCATCGGCCAATTCGGCCATGGTGTGCTGCTATCGCGATCTTTTGGAGGAATTGGCATCAGCTCGATCTGTGTTACTGAAGCCGCACCATGACGGCCGGACGTGCCCACACAGTCAGATCCTGTGTCACCGCCACCGATCACAACTACGTTCTTGCCCGTTGCCAGTATGTCTCCGTTCTGGTATGATGCACCTTTATGGTCTTTTTCAACGGCAATTTCAGCTACCCTTTTATTTTGCTGACTCAGGAATTCCATCGCGAAATGCACCCCTTTCAAATTACGACCGTCAATTTTTACATCCCTTGGAACCGTGGATCCCATGGTCAGCACGACGGCGTCAAATTCATTCAAAAGTTCATCGGCCTTGATATCAACACCGACATTAACATTGGTTCGGAATTCAATGCCTTCTTCTTCCATCACCCCAAGGCGACGGTCGATCACTTTTTTCTCTAATTTGAAATCAGGAATACCGTAACGCAGCAAGCCACCAACACGGTCAGCGCGTTCAAGAAGAACAACCGTATGGCCAGCCTGATTGAGTTGATTGGCTGTTGCCATCCCTGCCGGGCCCGAACCTACCACCGCAACTTTTTTACCAGTACGGATTTTCGGTATTCTTGGCTTAACCAGGTTTAGTTCAAATGCCTTTTCAATAATTGACTTCTCAATGAATTCAATCGCTACCGGCGGTTTGTTGATTCCCAATACACAGGAAGCCTCGCAAGGAGCCGGGCAGATCCGTCCGGTGAATTCAGGAAAATTATTGGTTGATGTAAGAATCTGATAGGCGAGGCCCCAGTTTTCGTCATAAACCGCATCATTGAACTCAGGTATTATATTTCCGAGCGGACAGCCGTTATGGCAAAATGGAATTCCACAGTCCATGCAGCGCGCTGCCTGTTGTTTGGATGTAGTATCTGTCGGCGCCGTTTCAATTTCCTTGTAATCATGAAGACGTTCTTCAACGGCTCTCTTTTTTGGTAGTTCCCGTTCAAACTCTAAAAATCCGGTTGGCTTTCCCATTCCTTATATACTAATTAAAATCTTGGTTCAGATAAATCCGGCTGTTTCATTTTTGCAAATCGAAGCCAACAGCCAATAGCTCACGGGTGTCAGGTTCGGTTACTGATGCTCAACGTCGACAACGATGTCCTGATAAACGACATTTTTATCGGCAATCTGTTGCGCAAGGGTAATCCCACGTCCTTCCAGTGCTTTTTTGAAGTCGCCCGGCAATACCTTCACAAATTGCTTCACGGATTGTTCCCAGTTCTGGATCAGCTGAAACGCAATATTGCTGGTCGTGTATTGGAAATGTTTGTCTAAAAACTCTCTGAGTATTTCCTGATCTTCGACATTCAACGGCTCCAAAGTGACCATTTCCATGTTCACTTTTTCTTTGAAATCACCCTTTTTATCCAGAACGTAAGCCACTCCACCAGACATCCCTGCGGCAAAGTTTCTGCCAGTTTCGCCTAAAACAACGGCCAAACCACCTGTCATGTATTCTAATCCGTGGTCTCCAAGGCCTTCAACCACAACCTTCGCGCCTGAGTTTCGTACACAGAAACGCTCTCCGGCAGTACCGCGAATGTACGCATCTCCGGAAGTCGCACCATAGAAAGCAACGTTCCCGATGATGATATTTTCTTCCGGTTTAAATTTCGAATCGCGGTCCGGATAAATGATCAGTTCGGCTCCACAAAGACCTTTTCCAAAGTAGTCATTGGCATCTCCTTCGAGTTCAAGCCTTAGGCCTGTCGTGTTGAACGCACCAAAACTCTGTCCGGCCGTGCCGCGGAATTTAAAATGGATGTTACCAACAGGAAGTCCCACGCCACCATATTTTTTGGAAATCTCGTTGGAAAGCATTGTACCTACTGCCCGGTTCAGGTTGTTGATCGGGAATTCGGCATAAATCTCTTCCTTGTTGTCCAATGCCGGTTTGGCAGCCTTAATCAGTTCTTTATCAATGATTTCGTCAATCCCGTGATTCTGCTCCTCCTGTTTGAATTGCGCAACCGAAAGGTCCCCTTCTTTGTAAAGGATGGCATCAAAATTCAGGTTTTTATATTTCCAGTGTTTGATATCGTTACGCATTTCCAGGTACTGAGCCTGCCCAACCATCTCATTTACAGTGCGGAACCCAAGTTGCGCCATAATCTCACGCAATTCCTGCGCCATGAACGTGAACATATTCACCACGTGTTCCGGCTTTCCGGAGAAAAGTGCACGCAATTCCTTACGCTGCGTGGCAACGCCGACCGGGCAGGTATTCAAATGGCACTTTCGCATCATAATACAGCCGGCTGCAACGAGTGCAGCAGTAGCAACGCCCCATTCTTCAGCACCTAAAAGTGCTGCAACGGCAAGGTCCTTACCTGTGCGCAACTGTCCGTCGGCCTGTACCGTAACACGTCCGCGAAGTTTATTTCTTACCAGTGTCTGGTGTGTTTCGGCAAGTCCCAGTTCCCATGGCAGACCCGCGTGACGAATCGAGCTGAGCGGAGAAGCACCGGTTCCACCATCGTAACCTGAGATCAGAATGTGATCGGCGTGTGCTTTGGCAACACCCGAAGCAACCGTTCCTACGCCCGCTTCCGAAACCAGTTTTACACTGATCCTCGCTTCTCGGTTGGCATTTTTTAGGTCAAAAATTAACTGCGCCAAATCCTCGATAGAATAGATATCATGGTGAGGCGGCGGCGAGATCAGCCCAACGCCCGGCGTAGAATGGCGGGTCCGTCCGATCCAGTCATCTACTTTAAATCCTGGCAACTGACCACCTTCGCCTGGTTTGGCACCCTGCGCAGTTTTTATCTGCAATTCGCCGGCATTGCTCAGGTAATGGCTTGTTACACCGAAGCGTCCGGAAGCCACCTGCTTGATCTGCGAGTTCATCCAGTCACCATTTGGCAGCCTTTTGTAACGCAATTCGTCTTCACCGCCTTCTCCTGAGTTGGATTTACCGCCAATCCGGTTCATAGCGATGGCAAGCGTCGTATGCGCTTCCCATGAGATAGACCCGAAAGACATGGCTCCCGTAGCGAATCGCTTGAAGATGTTTTCCACCGGTTCCACTTCTTCAATCGGAATTGGATTCCCTTTTTTGAAACGAAGCAATCCGCGTAACGTTAACGCTTTGTGGCTCTGGTCGTCAATCAGTTTAGAGAATTTTTTGAATTGCTCGTAACTGTTGGTCTTTGTAGACTGTTGCAGTAAATGAACCGTCTGCGGATTGAAAATGTGCGCTTCTCCGCGCTGTTTCCACTGGTAAAAACCACCCACTTCCAGTCTTGGATTTGCTTCCGCAGTTTCGTGATAAGCCACTTTGTGCCGTACCAGAATTTCACGTGCAATTTCGGAAATTCCCATTCCGCTGATACGTGAAATTGTACCTGTAAAATATTTGTCAACCACTTCTTTGTTCAGACCTACACATTCAAATATCTGTGCGCCCTGATACGACTGCAAGGTTGAGATCCCCATTTTAGAGAAAATCTTTAATAATTCCTTGTTGACAGCCTTGATGTAATTGTAATGTAGTTTTTCGTCTTTAAATCCTTCCTCGATCATACCTTGTCTGTTCATATAGGAAAGCGTTTCAAACGCCATATATGGACAAATTCCGGAAGCTCCGTAACCGATCAGTGTGGCAAAGTGGTGTGTTTCCCAAACGTCACCTGCTTCAACCAGAAGGCCTACTTTTCCTCTTAATCCTTCTCGGATTAAGTGATGGTGAATCGTTGCACAGGCCAGCAGAGAAGGAATTGGTGCGTGGTCAGAATCAATCGCGCGGTCCGAAAGAATGATGATTTCAAAACCATCATCAATGGCGTCCACCGCGTATCGACAGATGCGCTCCAAAGCTCTTTCCAGCGCTCTTCCGCCTTCGTCAGCACGGAAATACGTGTTAATGGTTTTTGCCTGAAAGTGATCCTTATCAACAAACCTCAACTTGTCAAACTCATTGATCGTCAGTACCGGATGCGGTAATTCGATCTGACGGCAATGCTTCGGTGTTTCTGTAAGAATATTTTCAGTACCTCCAACGAAGGAAATCAACGACATAATCGCCCGTTCCCGGATCGAGTCAATAGGCGGGTTGGTTACCTGCGCAAAGAGTTGTTTGAAATAATTGGATAAATGCTGGCTTTGTTCCGACAAAACTGCCAGCGGAACATCCGTACCCATGGAACCAATCGCTTCAAGACCAGTTTGTCCCATCGGAGCCAGAATCATGCGGAGGTCCTCCGAAGAATACCCAAACGCAATCTGACGTTTCAAAAGCGAACTGTCTTCGTAAGGCAGATAAGTACGGATCGGGTGGCTCAGCGATTCTACATGCAATTTGTTTTCATCCAGCCATTTTTGATAAGGCTGTGAAGAACAAACGGAAGCTTTTACCTCTTCGTCAGGAATGATCCTGCCTTGCTCCATATCCACGATGAACATACGGCCAGGCTGCAGACGACCTTTGGAAACCACGCGCGACTGATCTACATCCAACACACCCGCTTCCGACGCCATAATGATGGTGTCATCGTCGAGTACCCAGTAACGGGAAGGACGCAGACCATTTCGGTCAAGTGTAGCGCCCACCATTTTGCCGTCCGTAAAAGATATTGAAGCCGGACCATCCCAGGGTTCCATAATTGCAGCATGGTATTCGTAAAAAGCTTTGCGCTGCGGATCCATCTGTTCGTTTCCGTCCCAGGCTTCCGGTACAAGCATCATCATCACGTGGGGCAATGAGCGGCCAGATAGGTGCAAAAGTTCAATTGCATTGTCCAGGTTAGCAGAATCAGACTGATTTCTGTCGCAAATCGGCAAAATCATATCCATTTCTTCCTTGCTGAAGAATTCGGAAGAGAAAGACTTTTCGCCGGCGCGGATCCAGTTTACATTACCTTTTACGGTATTGATTTCACCGTTGTGGGCGATGTAACGGAATGGCTGCGCCAATTCCCATGCAGGAAATGTATTTGTTGCAAAACGGGAGTGAACCACAGCAAGTGCAGATACCACCGATTCGTTTTCCAAATCCGGGAAATAATATTTCAATTGGGCAGTAGTGAGCTGGCCCTTATATGATATTGTACGACAGGATAGAGAGGAGTAATAAAAACGTCCTTTTGAACCTTGTACCGTGTCCGTGATCAGACGCGCCGAGGATTGTCTGAGGATGTATAGTTTACGCTCAAAACCCAGATCTTCGGTAATGTCATCCGGACGTTTGATGAAAACCTGTTCCACATAAGGTTCCACCGAGAGTGATCCTTCACCAAGCGTGTTGTTGAGCGTCGGTACTTTTCTGTAACCTAAAAGTAGTAAGCCAAGCTTCTTGATTTTGCGGTTTAATATGGCTTTACACTCCTCCCGAATCGTTTCATCGTTGGGAAAAAAGATCATCCCCACGCCATATTCACCGGCAGGAGGTAGTTGAAAGCCTAATTTAGAACATTCATCAAAGAAATATTCATGAGGTATCTGGATCAAAATACCAGCGCCATCGCCGGTGTTTGGGTCAAAACCGGTAGCACCCCTATGCTCCATACGCTCAAGCATGTGAATTGCGTCAGCCACGATCTGGTGTGACTTGCGGCCTTTGATGTTGGCTCTAAAGCCAATTCCACATGCATCATGCTCAAATTCAGGACGGTACATCCCTTTGTTTTCTACCATTGGTTCAGACATTTGCGACATATATCGAAAAGTGTAGAGTAATTACAAATTCTATGTAGAATCTATATAAATAAAGCTGTTTAAAAAAATGCAAAACGGCTACCGGGTTAAGAATAGAGTAAAGCCTCGCAAGATAATGATAAAAAATATTTGGTGTAATACCTAAAACGCGAAATTTTATCCAACTCCTATCAACTTGGTTATTTTATTACAATTTATCTAAAAATAGTAACAATCTTGTAAAAGTTGAATTCTCATATTTGAAAAATACAAATATTTTGACCGCCACATTTAATCGTATTTGTTTGAAAAATGTACCCAATTTTCAATGGTCAAACCTTCGATTTACTGAAATATCTTTAATTTCAGGCCCAATATTATCTAACAATTATTCGTGGCTGAAAGTTTTAAAGGTTCCCAAGCAAGGTAGGTAAGAATTTGAGGTAACAGGATAAAATAAAAAAACATACTACCCGACTGGATAGTATGTTTTTGGAAAAAGGCAGCAGTTAATTAATCAGGGCTCCCTGGATTCGCTTACGCCTTCGTAGTCTTCATCATCATAATCATCGTCACCTGCTCCGAATTCGTTTTCCAGATTGTTCATGAAAACGGCATCAATGGCTTCCTCCTTTGTAGGCAGTATATTCAGATCAGGAATTTTCAATGCTTCCAGTTCGTCAATAAAATCGTCGTCCTTCGTAACCAGTACCAATAGTCCCAAGTCATTGGCACATAGTCTGTTTACTTTTTTGAGAACGATTACTCCCGCCGTGTCAAATGATTTGGTGGCAGACATGTTCACGATCAGATTGTGAAAATCCTCGCGAAAAAGATCACGTGCTGTTTCTTCGAATTCGGCAGGGATTTCATTTGAAAAAGCAACTTCCTGCATGTCAATGTATGCGTATTGCTCCTTTTTTTCGATGGTATAATTCATAGGAGAAAAATGTTAGACCAATTTTTTGATGTTTTTCACTGTATTATTTCTGGTTGCTGTTGTTTACACAGCACTCAGAATTGCTTTTTCTATACGTGCCAGCGGATCCTTAAGATGGTTTTTCTGAAATTTGTTGCCAGTCACCTTTTCGAACAATTCAATATATCTTTCTGAAATTTGCTGAATCCAGGCATCGTCCATTTCGGGTACAGACTGCCCTTCTTTTCCTTGGAACCCGTTCTGAATGAGCCATTCCCGCACAAATTCTTTTGACAGCTGTTTTTGAGCAATACCCAGTTTCTGGTTCTCGTCGTATACATCCTTATAAAAGTAACGTGAAGAGTCGGGAGTGTGAATTTCGTCGATGAGATAAATTACTCCGTCAAGCTGGCCAAATTCATATTTCGTGTCTACCAGAATCAATCCCTGATCCGCAGCCATTTCCGTGCCACGGTTGAAAAGAGCCAGCGTATACCGTTCAAGGTGTTCATAATCTTCCGGGCTTACCAAACCCTGCGCGAGAATTTCCTCTCTTGAAATGTCTTCATCATGACCTTCGTGTGCCTTTGTGGTTGGCGTGATGATTGGCTCAGGAAGTTTGTCGTTTTCTTTCAATCCGTCAGGCAGGCTCACACCGCAGACGGAACGTTTGCCGGCGGAATATTCACGCCAGGCATGGCCTGCGAGATAACCGCGAACAACCATTTCCACGGGATAGGCCTGGCATTTGATACCAATACTTACATTTGGATCCGGAACCTCTTCCAGCCAGTTAGGTACGATGTCGGCAGTTGCATTCAAAAAATGTGAAGCAATCTGGTTGAGTACCTGCCCTTTGTAAGGAATGGCTCTTGGCAGAATCACGTCAAAAGCTGAAATACGGTCCGTAGCAACCATTACCAGACGTTTTTCAAAGGAATAGACATCTCTTACTTTGCCCTTGTAAAACGCTGTTTGGCCTGGAAATTGAAAATTGGTTTCTGGTATGCTCGTCATTTGATTTTTATAAAAATTACCATTCTATTTGCTTTGTACCTTCCGTTTTTTTTGCATACTGCTTTCTGCGGAGCTGGTAAATATATTGTGATTCGTTTGATTTCATGGCATCCAGAATCGTTCTTGCCTGTTCTTCCGACATATTCATCGCGCGAAGGCTATTCAATAGTTGTTCCTTCTTTAGAGATTCCTCGACTTCCTGCTGCTGTTTTTGCGCCTCAGGTGGCGTGGGAGCCGATTGTTCGGTCAGCTGATTTTGTACCTGTTTTTTAGGTACGCCGGTTTCCGAGGGTAATTCTTTTCCGGAAAAACTGTTTTTTAAAATAATATAATTCGATCTGGCCAACTCGTTACCAGGTTCCAGGCGCAAGGCGGTTTTGAGGCTATTCAGCGCGTTGGCCGTGTCTTTCCTGAAAACTTCAATTAGTGCGATCTGACAATTGGCGATTGATGCGATGGTGTGATCATCAATGTCGTACAGCAGTTTGTATTGTTTCAATGCTTTGTCCGGTTCTCCATTTCGGTAGTAGGCATGTGCCAGGTTTAATCTTGCCGCAGGTTCCGAAAAAACGGATCCGTAGGCAATCTGGTCATACACACGAGCCGCATCCCTGAAGTTTTTATCATGGTATGCCTTTTCTGCGATCACCTTTCGTTCGTTCGCTTTTGTAATCGAATCAAACGTGCGGTGATCCCATATCCACAGCAAAGCATACAGGATTAAGGTGGTCATGATGCATCAGGTTTTCTGCGCAAAAATAGGAATAGATCATTACAACCGGAAGGTTCCGATGGTAATTAACACATCCATCATAATTAATAATAGTGCCGCACCCAAAAAATAGTAGTATTTATTACTCGCAACGGTCACAGTTCTGGTGTCTACCAACGTGCCGTCTGCACTGTCAATATCTGTAATCATACGGTTCACTTCGCTTTTTTCATTGTTTAGTTCGTAATAGGATCCCTTGGTACTTGCAGCCAGATTTTTTAGAAAACTTTCATCAAGCTTACTCACAACAATTTTGTCATTTTCATCTGTGAGCTGTTTTCCGTCGTCTTTGATGCTGATACCGGTTTTTGTACCAATCGCGACTACATAAGTGGCTACGCCAAAGCGGCGCAGATTATTATAAAGAATTCCGCTGCAATCCGACTTGTTTTCGCCATCCGTAAGCAGCACAATGATCTTGGAACGTTCTGATTGTTCGCTTCCGGTTATCAGTTTTTTGTAGGCAAGTTCCAATGAACCACAAATGTCCGTTCCGCTGGTTGGCAGCAAATTTGTCTGAAGACTCTGTACAAAAAGTTCCAGGGCAGCCGCGTCATAAGTGAGTGGTACCTGTACAAATGCCTCATTTGAAAACACAATGATTCCGATCCGGTTTGAGCTCTCGTGCTGGACAAAACGGTTTATTTCAAATTTGGCTTTTTCCAGTCGGGTAGGAGATACATCAGCGGCATCCATTGATTTGGACAGGTCGACGAGTAAATAGATGTCTTTTCCATTCGCCTGCACCTCGCGGCTCGCCTCTCCAAATGAGGGGCCAAGTAAACTGATGATCAGCAAAGCGAAATAAATTGTTCTCAAAAACAATTTCAGAATGAGCGTTCTGGCGGTGGTATTCAACAGGCGCGCAACCCGAACTGTACGTATTAAAAAGGCTGTGTAGGCGAAAATGAAAAAAAATATGAAAAAATATTCAGTAGTCTCAAAGGGGTAATTCCAGTTCATAATGAACGTATTGGGTAATTTAAATTTTTTCAAAAATAGGCATTTGTAGCTTCTGGGAAAGTTTTTTTTAGCAATTGTTTGTTTTTCTGAATCGCAACCGCCTATATTTGCAACCCAGAACGGAAGAAGGAGGGATGGGTGAGTGGCTGAAACCAGTAGTTTGCTAAACTGCCGTACTCGCAAGGGTACCGCGGGTTCGAATCCCGCTTCCTCTACACTGTTTCTGTTTGCATGGGAAATTGGTCAGAAAGCTGATCAAAATAAGTAAGTTCGGGGAGTGGCGCAGCCCGGTAGCGCATCTGGTTTGGGACCAGAGGGTCGCAGGTTCGAATCCTGTCTCCCCGACAATAAGAAAAAGGCAGTTAACGGTATGCAGTAGGCAGAATCAACTGCATTCTGACAACTGATAGCTGCCTGTTTTATTTAGGTAGAAAGTAAGCTTGAAGTAGAGGGTCCCATAGCTCAGCTGGATAGAGCGTCATCCTTCTAAGATGAGGGCCATTGGTTCGAATCCAATTGGGATCACAAGTCAACAGCACTTAACATTTATTTGTTAGGTGCTTTTTTATAATGCCAGGGACGTTCGCACAGCTGAATAGAGCGTCATCCCGTGCGACGGCCGCTCCTAAGATGAGGGCCATTGGCGGCGCCCGCTGGCGTTCGAATCCAATTGGGATCACAAGTCAACAGCACTTAACATTTATTTGTTAGGTGCTTTTTTATAATGCCAGGGACGTTCGCACAGCTGAATAGAGCGTCATCCCGTGCGACGGCCGCTTCTAAGATGAGGGCCATTGGCGGCGCCCGCTGGCGTTCGAATCAAATTGGGATCACAAGTCAACAGCACTTAACATTTATTTGTTAGGTGCTTTTTTATTTCTGGGGACGTTCGCTGAGCTGGATAAAGCGGATCAGGCCGACAAGTGGTTCAAGTCAAAAACTTATGGAACGCAAACTGTGAGTTCGTTTCGAATCTGAATAGGTCGATCAACATGTGTCCAGCAAATTTCGGAATGTGTGCTATTTTTTGACTCGACGATGCAAATTCAAAGAATAATATTCAGGTCCACGCCATCCTCCTTATCCGATGCTTCCCTTAATTTTTCCCATACCTCGTCCTCAGTTCCTGAGACAAAATATTTATGTCCGTCAACAACTGTGATGAGGCTAAACCTGAAATCTGCGTCCGGGATAACCTCTTCCACTTCATTTTTTTCGATCCGGATTTCAGAATCATCGTCTTTTTGATGAAATAGTGCGCCTTTATTGCTCATGTTTGTGATTTGTTAATGTTAAAGCGTTAGCTAAAAATTCGGTGCCAGAGTCTTTTCTTACCAGCCTTCGAACAAAATTTGAGTATAGTTGTCATAATGTATAGTTTTACTTTCTGATTCTGAATTATAAACAAATTTCTTAGTACTGCCAGATGTGCCGAAGGTTTCTCTACACCATAATATTCACACTTCTTCTCTTTTCTTTGCTCAACTGCGCTGGAACAAGGCCAGGCAGCGACTCTGATTCGGATGCAAAGACACTTGCTATTGGCAAGGAGGTTTTTACAACGAATTGCGTTTCTTGTCATGATTTACAAAATGAGGGAATCGGACCCCGGCTTGGCGGAATAACGAGTTTGCTTTCCGAAAAGGAACTGGTTGATTTTATAGTCAATCCAGCCAAAGTTATTGAGTCAGGAAACCCACGAGCGGTAGCTTTGAACCGTAAATTCAAACTTACGATGCCACCTTTCGATTTTTTGAAGCCTGCTGAGATCACGGCTGTTTTGGCTTACATCAGGCAGGAATCTGAAAAGGAAAAGATCGCCCCACTTCTGGTAAAGGAGGATAAAAACGCGTTGGCTAAACCGCTGGAAAGATTAGGGAAACCTGTCAGCAAATCCGGTTTAAAAATTGAACTCAAAGACTTTATACAAATTCTCCCGTCCGACCCTAAAACTCCATTGACGAGAATTGCCAACATGCGCGCTGATCCATCCGGCGACGGCACATTGTTTGTCAGCGATCAGCGGGGGATTATTTACAGGACCAAAGGTTTGCAGACAACGCAGTTTCTTGATCTGCGGAATCGAATTGCTGGCTATATCAATGCACCCGGTCTTGGTACGGGCCTGGGCAGCTTCGCATTTCACCCTGATTATCAGCAAAACGGTCTGATCTACATTACACATACGGAAGCATTTTCCGGCAAAAAGGCTGACTACGAATACGCAGATTCGGTCAAAGTTGAAATGCAGTGGGTTTTGTCAGAATGGAAAAATAGTGATGTGAAAAATACTGTTTTTGAAGGTACTCGGCGGGAGTTACTGCGCATTAATGTGCCGAGCCCTGTTCATGGTACGCAGGATATCGAATTCATTCCTGGCATCACCAAAAGTGATCCCGACTACGGTCTGCTTTACATGGGCACGGGTGATGGCGGGTCAACAATCAGCAAACACCCGGAACTTTGTCATGACCTTAAATCGCTGCTGGGAACCATCATTCGCATTGATCCTTTGGGAAATAACAGCCCGAATGGTAACTATGGAATTCCTGCGGATAATCCCTTCGTAAAGAATGCCGATCCGATGACCCGAAAGGAGATTTACGCTTATGGATTTCGAAACCCGCACCGTATTTCCTGGGATTTGACGAATGGTAAAACGATGTTCAGCGCGGAGGTCGGGGAGGCAAATTTTGAAGAGGTTAACGTGATCGTGAAAGGCGGAGACTACGGTTGGAATCAGAGAGAGGGTATGTTTGGAATTTCGGCCCGTGATTTGAAAAACGTATTTAAAGTGGATGCCAAAGGTGGCGATCATTTCATTGCTCCTTTTGCCGCATACGATCATGTTGACGGAAATGCGATCAGTGGTGGCTATGTTTATGAGGGCAGTTTGGAAGCATTGAAACACAAGTACATTTTTGGAGATATTGTCAATGGACGGTTGTTTTATTTGAACATCAATAAAGAATTATCGGACAGCACCATACACGAAATCGTTATTGTTCAGGATGAAATGGACACAGATCTGGTTAAAATGTCGGGAGCAAGGCGGGTAGATCTGCGGGTAGAATATGATCCGTTCAGTAAGGAGATGTTTATTTTAACAAAAAGCGACGGTAAAATAAGAAGGATTACCAACGCATTTTTCAACAAAAATCCTTAATTCCCGAAGGCATAGAGAAAACCATCTGACTATTTCCAGTCCAGTAAAAGTCTCCGGATTACCAATATTTCGGCGACGTGATATGCGTTGTGATCGGCAATGAGCAAAGCTTCCTTGAAGAGTGTTTGCCCCTCACCCCATTCAAACGGCTCGAAAAGACTGTTGTTTTCATCTTGTAAAAAGTTAAGAAAACGCTCGCGGTCAGATTTAATGGCATCAACGGATTCATTCCAGCTATCGTCGGTGATGTGATCTGTCGACTCCGTCCAGTAATCTTTGGGCCAGTCGAGCGCTTTATAATCAGATGAAATGCTGAAATCCACGATATCAGCCTGAGCCACACGAATGTGCTCCACCAACTGCCAGATACTGTAAGGCAGGTTTCCCGGCGTTTTGGTTCGCAATTCAGCTGGTAATCCTTTCAATGCGTCTTCGAAGGTGATATGTGCGTGACTGGTTTCAATCAGTCGGGACAATTCCTGGACGATCTTTTTTCTGTCTTCCATTCCGATCACAATTAGAGTTTGGATTAATTTAAACGATCCTTTATGAACTAATGACTGCGCTACTTAACCCACAATGTGTCGGTAAAATAGTGTTTACAATCCAGGAAATGTTCCATCACACGGAAGCCGTTCCGTGCTGCCATTTGCTGAATTTCCGTCAAAGTGTACTTACGCGACAATTCGGTCCAAATCAGCTCATTCTGGCGAAAATCGAAAGTTTTTCCAAGGCGTGTAAAGTATACCTGCTGCGGTTTCAGGCTTACCAGATAACTGCGAACCTCCCCGTTTTCAGGATTATAATTGGAATAAAAATCGAACTGATTTACCTTGAAATTCGCACCCAGTTCACGATTCATTCGATGTAACAAATTCAGATTGAATGCTTTGGTTATTCCCTGCGGATCGTCGTAAGCTTTGCTGATTACTGCCGGATGCTTCTGGAGATCAAAACCGGTAAGTAGTTTATCTCCGAACTTCATGTTCCGATGAAATTGAGTCATCAGATCGTCGGCCTCCTGATTGGCATAATTTCCAATATTGCTACCCAAAAACAGGAACAGATTGGGTACGTCGGACGCGGCAAGCTGTTGCATCATATCGAAATAATTTCCGACCATCGCCTTTATTTTCAGGCCAGGCAAATGAAAAGTCATGTTGTTGGTCAGGTCCTTGATGGCCTTTGCCGAAATGTCTATGGGTACATACTGAAATTCAAGATCAGCCTCCATCAGTTTTTTTAGCAATTGACGGGTCTTAATACCGTCACCTGCGCCGAATTCCACAATTTGAAATGGTTTGTCAAAGTCAAGCTTTTCGAGAATTTGTTCACTTTGCATGGACAGGATTTCAAATTCGCACTGGGTCGGATAGTACTCGGGCATTCCCATGATATCCTGAAAGATGCTGCTGCCGCGATCGTCATAAAAGTATTTCGACGACAAAAACTTTGCTTCCGCAGACAAGCCTTTGAGCACATCTTCCGCAAAGCTCTGTTCAGGCGCGATTACCTGATAATCTTCCGGCGTGTTTTTGAATAAACCGGGTTGCGAAATGGTGTCAGCAGTGTATAGATTGTTTTCAAATTTCATGAGCAAGCAGTTTTTGGGGAATATTGTTAATTTTCTTAGCAATTATTTTACCAGCCTGATGCCGGTATACTGCCAGCGTTCATGGGTATGAAAAAAATTGCGGTATGTATTGCGGCTGTGCCCCACAGGAGTCGCGACCGAAGCACCCCGTAGAACCATGGTATTAATCATAAATTTGCCATTGTATTCGCCAACCGCGCCTTTGGCTTTTGTAAAACCTGGGTAGGGAAGGTAAGCGCTGTGTGTCCATTCCCATCTTTTACCCCAGGAAAACTGATCTGATGCAACTTCCCATTCGAATTCGGTCGGCAACCTCATTTCTTTCCATTGTGCATAAGCGGCAGCCTCAAAAAAACTGATATGACTCAGCTGCGCATCAGGTTCCACTTTTAGGAGCCCGGCGAGCGTGTAGCAGTGCCAGACGTTATCGATTTTGTGCCAATACATTGGCGAATCAATGTTATTTTCATTCACCCACGACCAGCCTTCGTCCAGCCAGAGATTGAAATCACCGTAACCACCCGCTTCCATAAACTCAATGAATTCGGCATTCGTCACCAGTGAATTGCTGATTTCGAACGGATTGATATACACCTTATGACGGCCCAGCTCATTGTCAAAGCAAAATCCGTTGCCGTTGTAACCTACCTCATATATCCCTGCATCAATTTTTGAAAACCCGTATTCCGTATTTTCAGAATTGACAAGATTCTGATCCAGGCTGTAAACCGGAAATAAAGGATTATGGCCGAGGATGTATTTAATGTCGGTAATCATCAGTTCCTGGTGCTGCTGTTCGTGATTAAGCCCCAGAGTCAGCAGTGTCAGCGCCTTTTCATCAGTCAGGTTATTTAACAATTCCTGCATATGACGGTCCACATATTCCCGGTAAGCGTAAACTGTTCTGATCGTCGGGCGTGTAATATTTCCACGGTCGGTTCTCAATACGCGGTCGCCGACGTTGTTGTAATAGCTGTTGAACAGGAAGCTGAAATCCTTGCTGAAAACCTGATAGTCAGGATAATGATTTTGTAAGATAAATGTCTCAAAAAACCAGGTTGAGTGCGCCAGATGCCATTTCGGAGGGCTAACGAACGGCACAGGCTGAGGCACATAATCTTCCGTTTCCAGGGGTTCACATATCTTTTCGGAGTGTGTCCTTACTTGTAAATATTGTTCTTTAAGGCTTGCGGTGGTCATCAGAAGCGTAAAGTTTTAAATCAGTTATTGTTTTGATATGCAATTCCCTTGCCTGACTCCGGCGCATCATCAGCGCATAAGCATTATTGAAGCCAATCGGAGCGAGCCATTCGAGTTGATACCGCCTATGAAATTCTTTTTTTACAAAATCGAAAACCTTGTCTCTGTTTCCGATCATCGTGCTCAGTTCTTTTGGAGATGGTTTTAAAATGACAAGCAGTCCGGTGCCGGTGTATTCTGGATACATGTCAATTTCGTTATTGGTAAGTGCATCGAAGCAAATTTTGGTTCCCCCGAGGCCTGTCCGTGTCTCTACTTTCAAGTCAGTATTGCCTTCCAGAAGCATACGGTACATATTGATCAGGATATACTGTTCTCCGAATATTTTTGAGCCAAGACGGACTACACCATTACTGCCCTTATTAGGAAGTTTGTATAAATCGTTTTTGACCAAAAAATCTTTTGCGACACGCTCCGGCAACTGTTTCAGATGATCCACACGATAGTTGAGATCGGTCATAATGGAGTCATTGATCTTGCCCGAAAGCTGATTCAATACAGCCGCAATTTCCGGATACTTGTCCAAAGTTTCCTTTCTTATCATCGGGGCGGCGTAATAGGGCGGGAAAATCGTTTTATCATCTTCCAACGTGATCAGGTCAAAAGCTTTCAACCGTCCATCGGTGCTGTACCCGCTGATTACGTCAATTTTCTTTTCAAATGCAGCTTTATACATCACAGCATCGCTGATTACGACTGTTGGGATGTCAAGCTGATATTTCGATCGAAGTCCGAGATAACCATCCTCCCGGCCCATGAATTCGGGCGTAAAGCCGCCGAGAATTTTTCCGCCTGAAAATGGAATGAGGTAAAAGGAAGAAAACAAAATGAACAGAACCGGCAGCACGTATGCAATTTTCCTCATTTTTTTTAGATCGGCTTTTTGAACCAATGACAATAAAAAATCGAATGAAATCGCCAGCAGTGCGGCAGGAATAGCACCGGAAAGGATCATGTTGGTATTGTTCAGCGCAATTCCTCCAAAGATAAATTCGCCGAGTCCGCCTGCGGCAATGTAGGCAGCAAGCGTTGCCACACCCACATTTATCACGGTCGCTGTTCTGATTCCGGCCAAAATTACAGGCATGGCGAGCGGGAGCTGTACATTGAAAAGTATCTGCCATTTACTCATCCCCATGCCTTTTGCAGCTTCTACCACAGCAGCGTCTACGCCGGTAATTCCGGTATAAGTGTTTCTGATCACAGGGAGCAGCGCGTACAGGAAAAGTGCCGAAATAGCGGGAAGCGCACCGATTCCCAACAATGGGATCATGAAGCCAAGGAGTGCGATACTTGGAATGGTTTGCAGAATTCCGGCAATTCCGAGTACCAGCCAGGCGGCTTTTTTTCGTTCAGCAATCCAGATTCCAAGCGGAAGCCCGATGACGACAGCAATGAGCAGGGAAATGAATGTCAGTCCGATATGAGCGAGCGTTTGTTCCCTCAGTTTGTCCGACTGCTGGATCATGAATGACCACAAACTTTGCGACTCCTCCATGCTATTCGTTATGTTTTATTTTAATATATCCCGCATTGACCGTTTTTGAATCTACTATTTTCATTTCGCTCCCGTTCGCAACGATAATCGTTTTACGATTTGATGCTGCGAGTAGTTCCATCGCTTCCCAAAGCGTTTGATGCACATTCAGATCTGCTTTGCTGCTTCCTACAGACGCTTCCAGTGTATCCCAGATGTCGTGTAAAGTCAGGGAACTCAGTTCCAGCTGCAATCTTTGATGGCTGAAAAAGTTACGGACAAAATCATTTGCTGGCGAAAAGATTAGTTCTTTGGCCGTGCCGATTTGTATGATTTCTCCTTTATCCATCAAACAAATCCTGTCTCCAAGCTCAAATGCTTCCTGCACATCGTGCGTTACGAGCACAATTGTTTTTCGGTTTGCTTTTGTCAAATCCTTAAATTCTTTTCGGATTTCAGCTCGCGTTATCGGATCCAATGCGCCGAATGGTTCGTCCATCAGCAATACTGGTGGATCGGATGCCAGTGCTCTCGCCAGTGCTACCCGCTGTTTTTGACCACCACTTAATTCGTCCGGGAATTTGTTTGCAAAAGTTGAAGCAGGCAGTCGTATCTGGTTGAGTAACATTGCTGACCGTTCCGCTATTTTCACCTTTTTCCAGCCGTTCAGTTTCGGCACAATGCCAATATTTTCAGCGACCGTGTAATGGGGAAAAAGGCCATTATTTTGAGATACATATCCAATCTGCCGGCGAAGTAGCTCCTGTTTCGAATCCTTTATGTTTTTCCCGCTGATTAAAATTTCACCGGCATTTGTGTCGATCAGCCGATTAAGCATTTTCAGGGTTGTTGTTTTTCCGCATCCACTCGTGCCAAGCAAAACCAGCGTTTCACCTTCATTTACTTCAAATGAGATGTTGATGACAGCAGCCGTTCCATTGAAATTTTTGCTTACATTTTTAACAACAATCATATCGGTTTGGGAGATTCGGCTGGAAAGCGACACCGCTCACGCAACAGGGCGGTGTCGGTAGTATGTCAATCCCGATGCGGGCAAAATCGTTCAGTATGTTTACTTATTTTGAAACATAAACAGGTTGTTGAGAGATTCTGAAAAAGTCGGATGAGCAAAAACTCCGTCATGAATCTGCTGCCAGGTAACGCCGCCCATCATGGCCATTTGTAACACAGTCACAATTTCTCCACCCTCCGTACCCAGTATGGAAGCCCCGAGAATTTGCCCTGTTTTCGCATCCACAACTGCCTTCATCATACCACGGGTGTCACCCATTTCTATCGCACGGGCAACCGCGGTATTCGGCATCTTAGCAACAAGAATATCCAATCCTTTTTCCTTTGCTTCCTGTTCGGTCAGGCCTACGCGGCCGAGCTGCGGATCAGTAAACATGCAATAAGGAAGAATTCGGGCCTTTGTAGATTTTCCTGTTTTGGTTGTCTGGGCATCAATGGCAATACGGTAATCGTCAAAGGCGATGTGCGTGAAAGGCGGTCCTCCGTTCACATCACCCAATGCGAATATTCCTTTTGCTGAAGTTTCCAGGAATTCGTTTACTTCAATAAATCCTTTGTCATTCACTTTAACGCCGGCTTTTTCCGGTAACAGACCGGCAGATTGCGGAACGCGTCCGGCAGCAATCAGTACGTGGGTGCAGGTAATCATTTTGATTTTCCCTTTCACCTGTACAGCTACGGCAATTTTATCGCGGCGTTTCAAAAAAGACTTAATCTTACAGTCCTTAATGATATCAATCCCTTCATCGGTCAGAATTTTATCAATTTCCTGCGCAATGTCTTCATCCTCTTTTGGCATAATCCTGGCAGATTTTTCCAGCATCGTCACCTTGCTTCCGAATCGGCTGTACATCTGTCCGAATTCCATGCCGACGTATCCTGTCCCGACAATCACCAGATGCTTCGGAATTTCTTTTAAATCCAGAATTGTCGTCGACGTCAGATAGCCAATATTCTCAATTCCGTTAATTTTAGGAATTTCCGGTTTCGCGCCGGTATTGATATAAATCTGATCTGCCTGCAAAATTTGCTTTCCTCCGTCATTTAGAAGAACAGTGATTTGCTTGTCCCCTGAAAATGAAGCTGTTCCGTAAATGAGGTCCAGGTTTTTGGTTTCAAGAACGCCCGTTTCAGAATTCTTTCGCATATTCAGGACAATCTTATTCTTTCTCTTGATGATTGTCTCAATGTCAATTTTAATCTTTCCCACTGACACACCAAGTTCGGCTCCATTGGCCGCAAGGTAGGCCGTTCTGGCAGAAGAAATCATGGCTTTTGTGGGGCTGCAACCATCGTTGACACAGGTTCCGCCAACCCAGCGGTATTCGATCAAAGCAGTTTTTAAGCCGGATTGAGCAAGCTTTTTGGATAGTGGTGTTCCGGCCTGACCGGCACCGATCACTATTGCATCGTATTTTTTCATGTCAGGGAAAATCAGGATTCAACCACTTTTACACCTTTCCAGAATGCCACATAATTGGCAATGTTTGCCGCAGCTTCTTTGGGCTGCGGGTAGTACCAGGCAGCGTCTTTAAGCTCTTTCCCGTCGATTGTCACAGTGTGGTAACAGGCTTCGCCTTTCCATGGACAAGTCGTTTTGGTTGCCGACGGTATCAGTAAATGCGTGCTAACGGAATCTGCGGGAAAATAATGGTTGTTTTCGATCACGATTGTGGCATCGCTCTCCGCTATGATTTGGTTATTCCAGATGGCTTTCATGTATAGTGAATTTGTATCAGTTTACTCCCAATATATTAAAAGTATGCCGGATGCTGAAAACTAATGCTGTTAGAAGTGCAGTAAACTTTTATTTATCCCATGTACCTTTGTAAATGGACTATTTTAAAAACCTGCTCGAATTACTGAAATCGGAGCGTGAAGAAGATCGCCGGTCTTATATCAAATTAACAGAATCTACCTCTGTATCGGATCGGCGGGCCAATGGACTGGCCTGGTATCCAATCGCGATACGCGGTTCGGAGATGAGCCGGGGAGATTATCTTACTGTGGAGGTGGAGCGCACCACGCATCAGGACGTCAATCATCAGCTTCGATTTGGCATGCCCGCGGTTCTGTTCTCAAATCATGAGCCGCAGAAGGACAGGGTAGAGGGCACGATTACGCATCAGAGCGGAAATCGACTCAAAATCACATTGAGAACCGACGAGCTACCTGACTGGTCAAGGGACGGGAAACTGGGTATTGATGTGCTGTTTGACGACAACAGTTATGATGAAATGCAACAGGCTTTGAAGACAGCTCAGGCTGCTGCTGATAAACCCGAAGGCCATTTGGTGCGGATACTGACAGGAGAAAAAACTCCCACCTTCAATTTATCCCAAATTCCCGAAATGCATCCTCAACTGAACGCTTCCCAACAACTGGCTTTGAACAGGATATTGTCGTCCAATGAATTGGCGGTAGTTCACGGTCCTCCTGGGACAGGGAAAACAACTACGCTGGTGCAGGCAATAAAGGCACTGATCCGCCAGGACCGGAAACGGGTTCTCGTGGTGGCGCCGAGCAATACCGCCGTCGATTTACTGAGTGAAAAGCTCGCCGGCGAAGGTCTTAACGTTGTCCGTGTGGGAAATCCTGCACGTGTTTCGGAACGCCTTATGGCATTGACTCTGGACAGCAAAATGGCAGAACACAGCCAAATGAAAGAGGCGAAGAAGCTGAAAAAGCAGGCCGGAGAATTCAAGAATATGGCGCACAAATACAAGCGCAATTTCGGGAAAGCAGAGCGTGATCAGCGGAAAGCATTGTTCGACGAAGCGCACAGGATCATGAAAGATGTGGGCAAAACGGAGCAATACATCATTGACGATCTGCTCTCAAAGGCGCAGGTGATCACGGCAACGCTCGTGGGCGCAAACCATTATACGGTCCGCCAGCTAAAATACGGAACCGTTGTGATTGATGAGGCTGGGCAGGCGCTGGAACCCGCATGCTGGATACCGATCTTAAAAGGAGACAGGTTAGTTTTGGCGGGCGATCATTGCCAATTGTCGCCGACAATAAAATCCGCGGAAGCAGCAAAAAATGGGTTGAGTAAAACTTTATTGGAAAAATGTGTGGACCTGCACCCTGAAAGTGTGGTTCTGCTGGATGAGCAGTATCGCATGCACAAAAATATCATGGGTTATTCGTCATCTGTTTTTTACGACAATAGATTAAAGGCAAGCGAATCGGTTGCGGAACACTTGCTGTTTGAAGGAGATTCTGCGCTGTCATTTATTGATACTGCCGGCTGCGGATTTGATGAAAAACTGGAAGGGACAAGTTCCACAAATCCCGAAGAAGCGGCATTTTTATTCAAACATTTAACGCAACTGGTCTCCGAATTAACGGAGCCGGGAACTGACGGGAAGCTGAAATACAGGCTGGATAATTTTCCTACGGTAGCGATTATCTCCCCCTACAAACAACAGATAAATATTTTGAAGGAACAATTTCAGCAATCAAGCATCTTGCAGAAATTTGCCGATAAAATATCTGTAAATACGATCGACAGCTTTCAAGGGCAGGAGAGGGACATCGTTTACATCAGTATGACGCGTAGTAATCCGGAAGGAGAGATTGGGTTTTTGTCGGATATACGACGCATGAATGTAGCCATGACAAGGGCAAGAAAAAAGCTGGTCGTGATCGGAGACAGCGCTACGCTCGCGAGATTGCCTTTCTATGCTGACTTTATCGCTTACGCAGAAGATTTGCAGGCATATCAAAGTGCGTGGGAATTCGCCGACATTTAGTTTTGCCTCAGAGACTATTTAGAATTATTTTTCGGGATTGAAGCGGGTGGGGACAAAATCGGTGGAGAATTGGTTACTATGATTAAAGATTAAATTAAAAGATGGACTGGATACAACTGAATACTGAGCAGGAAATACAAAATATCATCAATTCTGACAAACACGCCGTAATTTATAAACACAGTACGCGGTGCATGGTCAGTCTGATGGCACTAAAAAAGCTGAAATCGGAGGCGACAGTTGGGGCCGACATTCCATTTTACATGGTGGATGTAATTAAAGACAGGGCTATTTCCATGTCCGTGGCCAGTGTTTTTGGCGTAGGTCATGAGTCTCCGCAACTGTTGCTGGTAAAAAATGAGCAGTGTCTTTACGATGCGTCTCACGAGGCAGTTTCCCTGAAACCGTTGGAGGCATATCTGTAAAAAACTATTTAAAGTTGACTAGCACCATCTTGTTCGCCTGGCCAGCATAGCGAAAAAGATGTCGGATCGTGTCCGCCTCGGCTTTGTACACATTCATTGGTTCGCTGATTTCGAGTAGAAAATTCCCGTTTTCAATTTCCGGCTTGATATAGAATTTTAAGTACTGGCTGTCTCTGAATTTTTGCAGGAAACTCTTGTTGTCTGAGTTGATTTGAGTAAAAGTACGGTCCCTCGTCAGCGTTTTTTTTAATGAGTCATTTTGGTAAAATGTGACAAAATCTGAGTCAAGCGCGTTGAAGTAGTTCATCTCGCGGGAATATCCTGCATCTGCGGGCGTAAATGAGCGGGAAGGAGTTGTTGTTTTTACCCATTCCCAGCGGCCTGTAATCGTGCTTTCGATTGGTGGCGGCACACACTTGCAATAGTCACTTTTGCAGGAATTCAATAATACCGTGAGCATTAAAAGAGCCATGATCAGTTTCATAATATTGGGAGTTGGATATCTATTTGTCAGACACTAAATTATCCGGATGGTTGGAATTGATTCGTCAGGAACGGTATTTTTATAAAGAAGTTAAATCTCATTCATTACCGAAACCAAGCCGAAGATATGAAAACACTTGCGATATTATTTCTGTTGATAATTGGTGTGACAACCGCCGGGATAGCCCAGAGAACGCAGGTTCACGAGGAACACCAAACGTTGAAGAAGAAAAAGACGACAACAACTGTGACAAAACAATCGAAAGACTCACTCACGAGAGATTCTGCACCGATTTTGAACGATAACGGTACCACAAATTCGACAGGAACCATTGAGGGCCGAAGCAGTACGGGAAGAACAGCCGATGATACTGTGACTACATATACGGTGAAAAAACGGAAAACAACCATAAGGACAGTCCCCGACACATCAAAGAAACCAAACTGAGAATGGTGCTAAATTTTGTAACGGATATTGTCTAAAACCAGAATCGCCACGAAATGTGAACTTCGTGGCGATTCTGGTTTAATCTCTCTGATTGACTGTTTCTTCCTGGCGGCTCTGTTCAAAATCTGAACGGAATATTTTGTCCCAAAAATCAGAACTCACACCATATCCCCTGTCGGGCTGGGAATAGTGGTGCAGCATGTGATGTTTTTTTAGCTTTTTCCAAAATTGGGATTTGAAATTGACATGATGCAGTGCGTAATGGCTCATGTCATAAAAAAGATAACCTGTGATAAACCCAGCGAAAATTGCCGCAACCTGAAATTCATCTGTAAAAATTGCAAACAAAAAGTAAAATCCGGTCGCGAGCGGAATACTGACCGAAGGTGGCATAACCAGCCTTTTCTCATCGTTCGGATAATCATGATGAACACCATGAAAAATGAAATGAATGCGTTCCATTGTCTTTCCTTTCGGTGAAAAATGAAAAATAAAGCGGTGCATAAAATATTCGGTGAATGACCAGATAAACAGGCCTTCAAACAAATATCCTGCAAAATGAAAAACACGAATTTCACCAGGCACAATGGCTTTCCAGGAAAAGTATGCGATTACCGGTAAAAATATAAACAGCGGAACACTGAAATGAACTTTGGAAAGGAACTCCAGAAAATTGCTTTTGAACATTCTGGAAGATTCCGTGGAGTTGGAAACATAGTTTTTAGCCATGTCAGGATGGTTTAATACGTTGGACAATCGTTTTTCCTGTGGCTACATCTTTCCCTTTCAATTCTATGTAGAGGACGTTGGGAGACCAAAACGAGCCACCATCAATCCGGATGAAAACGCGGCTTAGAATGCACTCTTTTTTGTCGATCGCCGCATAAACGCGGTATTGATTACTGTTGTCCCTGCGCAAATAGAGCGGCAACTTAGAGTACGCTACAGATCTTAGTTCGAATGTCCCGTTTCCCAGCGATTTTGAGTTGATTCCGTATGCGAATTTTTTCTGAAAATAGTTGAGGTCTTTTCGCATTCCACCCTCCGGGTAGCGTATCCAGAAAACATGGACAGGATCGCTTGCACTTACCTTGCCCTGCCGGTCTGTGTTCAATTCATAACAGATCGTGTTGGTGTTGGGGTCACGCTGAATGTAGAATAGTAAGCCGGGTACGTTGCCCGGAACCGGGAATGAATCAATAGCAACTGTTTTAATCGGGTCACTTTTTACCGGAATTGTCCTTTTTGAAAAAGAAAAGAGCAAAGGCCCAATCGCCAGAATGATGATGAAGGCATATTTTTTCATAATAATTTTACTAAAAACACAGATTCAATGCATGCTTGCCTTAAAGTGTGGAAGACAACATGGGTAAAACTTTTTTGTATTCGTCTGCTGAGCCTTGCCTTAAAACCTGCTGTACCAATTCTTCATTGCCTGAAAACGGTCCTGATGACTGAATTTTAAGTGTAGCCATGGCAGCACCAAATTCGCCGGCTTCTTCAACCGAAGCACCTTTAATTTTTTTCCAAAGATATCCGGCCATGTAGGTGTCGCCACAGCCTGTTGCATCAATCACTTCTTTTGGTGTATACGCTGGAATCTCGTAGAAGGCGCCCGATTTGTAAATGATTGAACCGTTACTTCCCAACGTAATAATTACTTCTTTCACACCAAGATCTGCCAGATATTTTGCTCCGTCATGGATATCGCTGGTGCCGGTAACCACTTCCATTTCAAATTCATTGGCTTTCAAAATCGAGATGTTGGACAACACCTCTTTCTTGTCGGTCCAATCACGGTAAAGTACTTTTTTATCCTTTACATAACGCAGGTATCCCTGAATGTCAAGCGATACAAGTCCTTTTGCTGCCAGTGATTTCACCAGGTCAACAGGAATGTCGTCCGAAAGGAGGGGCCCCAGGTGGAAAATCCGTGACTCTATTTGAGGCATTTCCAGCGTATTGAACGGCGAGGCTTTGTGAAGTACATTTTGTTCGCGGTGGTTTTGGTTTGCACTGTATATGTTTTCAAAATACACAGTATGATCGCTTGGCAGCGCACAGATTTCAATACCTTCTTCCCGCAATGAAGCGAGAATATGATTTTCTTCCAAAGCAAGTGCAGTTACCAGCATGTAATTCACATCAAACTGTTTCAGCGCTTTGGAAAAATAAAACGACGTGCCGCCAGGCATATGTTTTACCGACTGGGTAGTTACGACCTTATCCAGTGTGATGTGACCTATTGTGCAAATATCGTACGTCATGATTTTTTTATATTGATGTCGTTAACTTCGTTTTCTTAATCTTTTATTTGTTGATGAAGTGTATCAGTTCAATTGTCGCTGGCTGGAAAACAGCAATTCTATTTGTTTGGTAAGCTCTTTAAAATCCGTTATTTCAATGTCAGCCACAGAAATATTGTCCTCATTTTTTGTAGTATCTTCCCATCCCTGTACATTCAGCCAGATCGTTTTACATCCAATGGAATGTGCTGGAACGATGTCTTTTGAATAAGAATCCCCGATTACGATACAATTTTCTGCCGGTATATTAAGTGCTTCAACACCAAGCTGATAAATCGCTGCATCAGGTTTACGGACGCCTACCACAGCAGATTCAACCACTTCTTTGAAATAGGATCTGATTCCAAAATCTTTCAATACGCTGTTCAGGTTACCATAAAAGTTGGATACCATTACCAAAGGATACTTTTCTACAAGCACCTCCAGAGTCGGTAACGCCTTTTCAATGGTGCATCTGGCAAATGCGTTAGAGTCGGTGGCAATGGTTTCGATCAGATTTCTGTCCAGAGAAAATCCGTTTTCTTCCAGAAAGTTAAATTGCTGCTCGGTTTTGAGGCAGAGTACATCGTAAAAATTATGTTCGGGTTTTACAAGCGGATTTATTGCCAGCGCGCGCTCTCCAAATGCATATGCTTTACTGAAATCGGCCTTACTTACCGGCACATGGTTCTTTTCATATTGCGCCCACAAAACACTTCCCCAATGCAAACCATTGGTGTCTATTGTGCCTCCGTAGTCAAATAATAGTCCTTGCGTCATTATCTTGTTTTTGTTGTTACCGGCATGGACTCAGCAATTTCCAGTTCCGAATTCTCAAATTGTTCCACTTCGTTGCCCACATTTGTTTTCCCGGTTTTATTCATTATCACCAGCCCGATTACAATCCAGACCAGCTCCCTAATCCGCATCACAACACCGATAAACACTCCTGCTACTGCCGGATATCCAACGCTTTGCAAAGCGAGTGCCAGTCCGCCTTCCCGTGTTCCGAGCTGCATTGGGAAAAAGAAAATCAGATTGGCGAAAAGCGATGAGCCGGAACTGATCACCAGTGATTCGATAACCGACATGTCCAGGCCAATTGCCTGTGCCGTGAAAAAGATTTCAAGGCAACCAACCACTCTCGCTAAAAATTCAAGAATAAGCGATGCGTAAAATCTCGGTTTTCTATCTGCATAAAAAATCCGGATCTGGTCATCAATTTCATGTAACGTATCCGATTTTTCACGGGCAAATGCTGCTGCCTTGTTTTTGATAAAAGGGATTTTTTCGAGAATCCGAAAGGTGCTTACTGTAAAACCTTTTTGATAAAACCGAATAAACCAGTAACCCAAAACAAGCCCAAAAACGAGCATTAACCCGCAACCAGCCAAAATCATATCATTGATCGGCACGAAGGCAACGATCAGGAAAATGGACACCAGCCAGAATAACACGTGCGAAAACATGTGCATCAGGCTGTAAAGCAACACGGATGAGGTTGCTTTCTGTATTCCCAGTGCGGGTTTGAGCTCCATGATCCGGTACGGTTCGCCCCCAAGCGCGACAAACGGTGTAATGTAATTTATCGCATAACCTGAGATCGTAAGGCGCAATACCGAGAGGAATGACAGATCGCTTTTTGGCAATTCCGGTTCCTGGATAATGGCCTTAAAACCGAACGCATTCAACGCGTAGATAACCAGCCAACTCCCGATCACGGGAACAAACCAGATTCCGGTACGCTGGATATTTATCCAGATGGTTTCCCATCCAAGGCCATAAATCATGTAGCCCAGGGTGAGAATGCCAATGGCAAAAAATAATATTTTATACAGTCGCGTATTCATACTCACCTTTTTCGATTTTGTCATAAAAATGACGGCTAACTTTTTCCTGTTTCGCGACCATGTATATCAGGATCGGATTGAGAATGAAAATGTCAAAGAAAAAGTAGATCCAGGCCTGGTCGATAAACAGCCAGAGAAACAAAAACAACACTCTTGTATTGAACTGAATGATATTTGTATATTTCATCAGTGGCTTGTTCTGCGCACGAAAATCTACGATCAGTTTCTCTGGCAGACCGTTTTTGAATTTTTGACGTACCACAGATAGTAATTTTTGCAGCCTTGGTGAGCGTCCCTCCTGTAAATTGGTGTAATTCAGATATGTTCTTGCAACAAGTTTCATCCCGAAATTCTCGGTCCAGGTCAATGCGTCATATTCGCTTTGCAGGTCGCGGCTGTTGTCCAGCTCGCTGCCGGAAGTTCCTTTGATGAAGAACAAATGCACATTCCTGTAATAATCTGCCATGGCCGACTGGAATACGTGTGAAAGTCCGGCTATCACGCCCGGGATCCAGATCAGGGCAGTCCATCCTTCATTCATACTACGCAGGCATATTGCAATATGAATTGAAATAAACCAAAAATCTCCGGCAGCACCGTCCAGAATCCTGCCTAACCGGCTTTTATTATTCGTCATCCGTGCAAGCTGGCCATCTGCGCTGTCCAAGGAATTGGCGAAGACGAGAGACAACATTCCGATTACGTTGATATACAGGTCCTGAGAAAAGAAAAGAATCCCAGCCGCGACGCCAAAAAAGATGCTTATAATCGTCACCGTATTGGGTGTCATGCCGATTTTGGCACAAAACAGGGCAATCTGGTAACCGATCGGGCGGTAAAACCAGATGTCAATCTGCTCCTCCGTATCGTTGGACTTCAATGAATTTTCAAAAGCTGTGCCTTTCGTAGCTGTTTCCATCTGCGGTGTTTTTGTAGATATATTCATTGAACTTTTTCAGTAAATCGCTGATAAATCACGTTAGCAATTTGGACTGCGGCTTCGTCGCGGCAGGGCGCAAAACTTGGCCAGTCATTCAAGTCAATTATATGAAAGCTTCCATCTTTTCCTACAATCGCGTCGCCTCCATAGATATCCACGCCAACCGCCTCAGCTGAATCTCCTGCTATTTTTTTCAGCAGACTTTCGTCGAAATTGTAATGGACTGACTTCCCGTTAACGTTCTCATAGTCGGCATATTTGTGATGATTGTGGTCGTACGGATAAAACCAGAAAAAAAAGTCAGTTCCGCGTACGCCATAAAATTTAACCAGATCACCAATGAGGTGCTGCGAAATAAGCGCATCCGGAATGTCCCGGAGCGCATATTCGTGAAGAATTTCTTTTCCTTCCCGAACAGAAGCTACGAACGTAACATCCTCTTTATGGATCGCGTGGAAATCGCCTCTTTTAATCCAAAATCCCTTGCCTTCCAATTTGTCAAAAACGTCATCGGAGACATCAGTTGTTGAAACGATAAAGCTGCTTGGAACAGGCACCCGGTTGTTTTCAAGTGCCTGATGCATATTAATCCGGAAACAATTTTCAATTGCGAAGGCAGAATTTGCCACAATTGCTCCGTTACTTTCCAGTTTCTGCAGTTTTTTCACAACTTCCTTCTGACGGGCCATTGTGAATATATTTTTCTGTTCTACCTCGTTCATTGCCAAAAACTCATCTTCGCAGCAAATGGTCACTTCACAGCCCATATTTTCCAGGGCTTTTGCTGTCAGCGAAAAAATGGCACCGTCATTTCCAATGTGGTTCGGTGAAAACTTCTTGTTTCTATGTATTCCTAATAATTTCAAACGATTCATTTTTATGGTCAAAGGCGAGGGAGAAAAATTTGTCCCCAACCCTTTATTTACTGATTTATACCTGAAAGCGTATCTGCTGTACTCTCTTCATTGAGAAACAGCTCAGCCGTTTTGATATCCTGAATGTGATCTACGTCTACAATTTTTGAGAATTCGAACGCTTTTATTTTTAGGCCCTCCTGTAATAATTGACGCTGAAAATTGCGCATCCGGCTTGTGCCTGAATCAACTGCCTTTGTTACCACTTGAAGTGCTTTTGGCCTGAGACAATAGATTCCGCCGGAAACAAAGGGGGTAAAACCCGAATTCGCGTCATTAAAAGCTGTGACATTGTCGTGCGCATCCACCTGAACGAACAGTGGACTTTCGTCATCAACGAAAGATGTTACAGCCATCAAACCATCCAGATCGGGATTAATCAAGAATTCCGCAATGAAAGCTTTGAATTCAGTTTCCCTGAAAACCGTGTCCGTTGTAGTAAGACAAATCGCCTCCTGATCGCCAAAAGTTTCGAGCAGCACTTTGAAACTATGCAGTGAGCTGGGAGTGGAGCGTTTGACTATTTTTAGCGTGGCAGAATTGGTGTTATGCAGATGCGCTTCCAGTAATGCCGATTCTTCGTTAATGATGATCCTGACAGATTCCGCGTTATTTGCGGAAAATACTGACAAAAGCCGGTCGATAAGCATCTGTCCATTGAGGGTTACCATTGGCTTAGGCAGCGTAAAACCCTCCTGAGCCAATCTGGATCCCTCACCCGCCGCGATTATTGCATAATTCATAGTCTTACTATTATTCCTGGTGTCAAATTTTCGCATGTTTTCATGCGAAACATTATATTTTAAACGGGCCCGGCTGTGGTAAAATATAAAATCAGGCCCGTAATTATGCTATCTCAAAAATCAAGCCTGAACCGCGCCCTGATGCCCCATTCGGAAACATTTGGATGATTTAGGTAATTGAAACGTTTTACAAGATCGACCCTGAGCAGTTTGAAAATATTGGCAACACCTATACTGCCTTCCATATAAGGCTGTTTTCCCAGCGTGTAGGTAATCGGCCGAAGCTGCTCATCCACTGCAAAATTATACACCGAAGCGCCTTTGTTTGGATTGTTTTCATTTCTTAAACCACCAGTTAAAGCTTTGAAACTAAACACTTCGCGCAATTTTAATTTTTTCAGCAATGGTATTTTATTGAATAAGAAGCCGTTCATGTAGTACTGTACGTCGATGCTCGCATAATGATCGCTGGTAAATTCCAGGAAGTTCATCAGGTTATATGAATTCAGCTGATAAGCATAGGTCTGGTTGGCACGGTGAATTGTCAGCAAGGGAAACGGAATATTTTTACCAATAATGTACCCACCTTCACCTGTCAGGTCAACATACCCAAGTTGTGAAAGATAGAAACGTTTGGAAATGTTGGCAGTAAAATTGTGGTACCTCGTTTCTCCTTCCAGCACTTTCAGTCCGGCGCCGTAGCGGAATGTGAAAATCGGATATTTGTTGATAATCGGCGTACGATATACTTTACCCTGATAAAACTGCTCTTTTGGTGCGTACCGGAATTCGAAATTGACCTCCGTGTTGCTGAGTTTCAGAACATTTTGCTGGGTTTCATCATTTGATTTGATGTATTGCAAAATTCCACCTGGTTGCTGCGCCCATTTTGTAAATCCTATTTTGTAAGATAAATGGTTTTGGAACTCGCTTACATACTCCAACTTATATATGTCGTTGTAAAGCCAGCGGTTATTTTCTCCTCTTTTGAACGAAAGCAAGAAATTGTCCTCCTGAACGAACTGCAAATCCTGTCCCGGAATTTTGGTGTCACGCTGGAAACTTGCACGAACATAGTGGAGCGGAAAATGATAAACTGATTTGTTGTTCAAAGAATAGGTTCCGCTCAGGAAATATTTCCATTTTTCATCCTTGAAGCCGTAGGCCGCATAGGTTTCAAAGAACAGTCGTTTGCTGAATTCCGTGGTAGTTCTTCCGCCAAAGCGCAGTCTGAATCCTTCAACTGGGTTGAAACTGTAAAATGTATTCACAGGACCAACTTCCACTTTTCCAAACGATTTATATCCGGCCAACAGCAACGTTGCGATATCCATAGTCCTGCGGAAAGAGGGGATCGTTTGTAAAGTATCCACGTTCCGATAGATGTTCTTTTCAGTGCGATCCAATGGAATGTGTCTCACCGCCGACCAATATTCTTCCCCTGTTCGTTGCAAGGGATTGTAGGCAATTTGCTGAGCAGGACCTTTGTACACCCCATCCGGCTGTGGCTGATTGATCGCGAAATTCTTGAAATTGACAATTCGCTGACCATACAATCCCGCACTTTTTTCTCCCACAGCAAATTCCATAGCAAGGCTTGTTTTGCTGAGATGATATCTCTGGTCCTCACTTTTGTCAAATTCAATCGTTGCCTCAAGATCTCGCATGAAGTTCAGGTTGATATCCTTGTTTACCGTCAGGTATGCATTCTGCACTGCGTAGTTGCCGTCCAAGGTTATGAAAAGTTTACCCTCAAAAAGCATGTCGGTTTTGTTCCTTGGCACAAATCCAAGTTCTATCAGCCAGGGATTATTGGTTTTAACAGTATCGCGGATAAAAAATTTGTAAAAGGTAGGTGCGCTGTTGGCAATCGGGCTTAACAGCAGATTGGTGGCGATGGAAATGTTGTTGTCATATATATTGATGTCTTCGTAAAGCCTGTTGAAATAAGCGCTCAAACCGTTATTGTCAACAAATTTGGAGTCAAATTCAGCACGCCGGTTTGCTTTGATCAACTGTTTTTTGGCGTAAGGAGATTTGCGGAAATATACCTGTGACAGTTTTTCCTCCATGTACGCGGGAAGCATCGTTTTGCCACCCACTGATGCAGAATCCTGGCTTGTGAAAAGAAACTGATAATTCTTGAAAATTCTCCTGTCTTTAAATTTTTCGGTCAGGTTACTGAGAGAAAATGATATCTTTTCGTACTGCTCATACTCTACGTAATCATTACTTGCTGGCTGGTTTTTCTCTTTGTTGGCAATCACCTGGCGAATCAATTGAACGGCAGGATTATCTTTATTCCTGTAACGTGCTCTGCCCTTAACTGTAACTTCTTTTAGCATCGACGCGTCCACCTCCATTTTGATATTGATCACCTGAGAAACGCCTGCAGTAACGGGTTTGTCAACACTCACGTACCCCACGTACGTAAAGCGAAGTTTGGATTGTCCGGCAGGCACAGTCAGTGTATATTTTCCATCCACATCGGCGGAAGCGCCCATGGTTGTGCCCGGAATTATGATGCTTACGTAGGGGAGGGTTTCACCTGTTTTAGCATCGGTTATCACCCCTTTTACAGTTGTTTGTGCCAGTGCCACAGTGTATTGCAGCAATGCAGTAACAAGGAGTAGTAATATTTTAAGACTTGATTTCTTGAACATTTGTGTGATGGCCTTTGGCCGATGCCTTATTCATTTTGAGATAATTCCGGCATAGTTTCCAATGCAGATATCCTGAATGAATCTGTTAATTTTGTTAGCTTAAATCTCTTTTGTGACACACATTTCCATCTCGGCTGGCAGGCGTACAAACGATGAAAATATGTTGTTCGGGTCAGAGCCAGTGGTGCTCCTTATACCATTTAATAGTTTCTGCAAGTCCCATTTTGAGGTTAAAACGGGGTTGATAGTTCAATTCTTTTTTGGCTGCGTTTATGCTGGTAACCCAGTTGGGTGCAGTCAGCTCATTTAATTTCTCCCTGCTCAAAACCGGTGCAGACCTGGACGATTTGTAAACAAAGTCCAAAAATGTAGCAATCATACGAATCAGGGCATACGGAACGTGCAACCTCAAAGCTTTTCTTTCGTAGAGTTCGTTAAATTCATCGGCAAGTGCATAACGGTCATAGGCATTTCCGTCCGAAATATTATAAACGTGGTTCCCGATTTCCTCATTCATCATCGCCAGAATCGTGGCATCTGCAAGGTCCTTTACATAAACGAAACTCAAACGCTGCGGATTATTTCCAATGTAGATGTCAAGTCGTCGGCTCAGTGTTTTGAACAAAATGAACAGATCCTTTTCACCCGGTCCGTAAACTGCTGTCGGCCGTATCGTTGTAATGTTGAGCCCTTCAACTGCATTGAGGTACGTTTCGGCTAATAGTTTACTTTTTCCGTAACGTGTAACCGGCGCTGGTGGCGTTGATTCTGTAATCTGATCCAATGTCCCCGACACCGGCCCGACCGCCGCAAGACTGCTCATGAAAACAAATTTTTTCAAAGGTTTGTACGATTTCAGGGCCGCTTCTGCCAGATGCAGTGTGTATTCCGCGTTTACCAGATTATAATCTTTCTCACTTTTCGCACGAGTTGCACCTGCGGCATGAATGATAAAACTATAACCTGCGTTTTCCAGCAACCTGGTCAAAGATTCTTGTGAGCTAAAATCAGCATGCACAAAAATTGGGTTTAATTCTTTTAGCCTGGTTACGTCGCTCGAAGGCCTCACTGCTGCGTGAACTTCAAGGCCCGCCTCTTGTGCTGCTTTTACAAGATGATAGCCTATAAATCCGCTTGCTCCCGTTATGAGTACCCTGTCAATCATAAATCCTTTTCAAATAATCTGTATTTTTTATACAGCTTACCGTTAATCTGTTCAATGGCGTGGTTCATGAGATAATTTTCTTCAAGCATCCAGGAACATTCCCCGCCAGTAATTTTTGTACCGTAAGTATTTTTAATAATATGGCCGTAAAGACAAGCTTCAATGCCCATTTTCCGGTAGCCTTCCAAAACACCCAGCGTCAAAACCCGGATCCGTGTGATGTTTTTTTGTTGTAAAAGCAGTTTGAAAATGCCCGTCGGAAACAAACGGCCTCTCTTCATTTTGATCAGAATCTGGTTGATGTCCGGAATACCAAGAACAAAACCCACCACCTGGTCATCTTTTTCGGCAACGAGACAAAACTCAGGATTCAATATCATTTTGAGGTCCTTCGCCAGATAATCGAACTCGTTGTCGGTCATTGGTACAAATCCCAGATTTTTATCCCATGCTTTATTGTAAACTTCCCTGATCTTCGGAACTTCACTTTTAAAGTTTTTCAGGTTAATCTTTCTGATTGTAATTCCCTTTGTTTTCAATCTGCTTTCCAATGTGTCAATGAGCTTCACCGACCGGTCATTGGAATCTGCCACATTGATTTCGTAAGCAAACAGATCTGTTTTTTTATGAGAACCGTTTCCTTTGATCAAGTCGTCATAATAAGGTGCGTTGTATGGCATCATCGCCATCGGCGGACGGTCAAAGCCGTCGATCAACACACCGCATATATCATTTGTTGTTGGATTCGCAGGTCCTAGCATTTTAGTTAAACCCTTCTGGCTTAGCCATTTTGCCGCACTTGCGAAAAGCAAATCCGCTGTTTCCTGATCATTGATACAATCGAAAAAACCAAAAAAACCATCGTTGCCGCCAGTAAACGTATTATGATTAACGTTGTGTATCGCAGCAATCCTACCGGTAACCTTTTCATCATCCAGTGCCAGAAACAATTGAATCGATGAGTGTTCATAAAAAGGATGTTTGCCAGGAGTGAGTAAATCGCGTTGTCCTATGAAAATTTCCGGGACATAATTCGGATCATTCCTGTAGAGGTCATGAGGAAAATCAATGAACCTCGTCATATCCTTTTTAGAGGTAACCGATAGAATTTTTTTCATTTGGAGGATTTACGTTAAACTTTGACTTTCAGATCAGGCGTTTTCTCTAACCTGCTCAGGATGAACCTGCTTGTATGCTTTTGTGAGCTTATCAACAGCTTCCTCAATCTGGCTGAATGTGTGCGTCGCCATCAGTGAAAAGCGTATCAGCGAGTCCTGAGGTGCAACAGCCGGTGACACAACAGGGTTAACAAACACGCCGTCTTCCTGTAACAGCTTTGTGATCAGAAACGTACTGTCATTGTCGCGGATGTAAACCGGTAATATTGGACTTTCGGTATGACCGAGGTCAAAACCATTGATCAGCAACAATTCTTTTGCATAGCGTGTGTTTGCCCAAAGGCGTTCAATATGATGCGGCTCGGATTCGATAATGTCAAGCGCTGCCAGGGTGCTTGCAACGGAAGCCGGCGTCATACTTGCACTGAACATGAGCGAGCGCGCGCGGTGTTTCAGATATTCAATGGTTTCTTCGTCACTTGCAATAAACCCACCCAATGATGCGAGTGATTTGCTGAAAGTACCCATAATCAGGTCTGTGGAATCAGTGAGCCCGAAGTGTGAGGCAGTACCAGCGCCTTTTTCGCCGATGACGCCAAGGCTGTGCGCGTCATCAACAAGTATGGATGCTTCAAATTCATTTGCAACCGCATTCAATTCATGCAGCTTCACAATATCACCCTCCATGCTGAAAATTCCGTCGGTAGCAATCAGCTTCACTGCGTTCTCCGGCAGCAGGCTAAGTTTTTTCCGGAGATCGTTCATGTCATTGTGCGCATATTTGATCACCTTCGAAAATGATAAGCGGCTGCCATCAATGATTGATGCATGGTCACTTTCATCCAGGACCAAATAGTCATTCCGTCCTGTAAGACACGACAACGCACCCAGATTTGCCTGGTAGCCGGTGCTGAAAAGTACTGCCGCACCTTTGCCGGTATAGATCGCCAGACGGCGTTCAAGCTCTTCATGAATATCCAGTGTCCCGTTCAAAAACCGTGATCCTGCACATCCTGTACCATATTTCTGTATCGCCTTCTGGGATGCTTCAATGATTGCAGGATGGTTGGTAAGTCCCAGGTAAGAATTGGACCCAAACATCAATACAGGTTTGCCGTTGATGAGCACTTCCGTATCCTGACCAGATTCAATAGGCCTGAAATAAGGGTAAAGTCCCTTTGCTTTCACAATTTTTGAATCTTTAAATTCAGAGACCCGGGCATGTAATTTATTCCTCATAATAATTGGTGTCAGAATTCTACTAATTACGCTATGGTGGTGAATCGCATTAAAATCAATCCAGCATCATTTTACTCGTTTTTTGTAAGGTTTCAAATGTTAATGAATTGTTATCCTGAACATGAATTCCCTACGAAAGGTTTTCTTTTTGGTGTGTTTTTTTTGGTTGCCAAGTAGTAATAGTCCAATTTGGTTTCCCGATTACAATACTAAGCAAGCTTATTTGACTTAATTATAAAAGCATTAAATGGATGAATAGAGTATTTTTTAGGATGAATGGTTCGGTTTTTGGTATGGATTTTCGGCTACAATTCTGAAATAAGCGCTATTGAAAAAATCTAATATTATCCAGTTTCACACTTTAGCATCATTTTGTGCCAATTTTTTGATTCCGAATACCGGATACCGATGTTTGAAAAATCTGATTTACTGCTTTAAATGTCGCAAAACGGGTGATCAGGGATCCAATTTTGAACTCAAATTCTGTGATAAAATAACCGGGCCTGGCTATTAGCTTTTAATTGATTTTTAATCCTGATAGCCCATTCCGTGCGTATTTTAATAGTTATTCGCCATTTTGAAATCTAATTCTTCAATTTAATTAAAAATTATAATCGCATTTTAATTTTTGACTCAACCAGTAGACCAAATACGTTTCCTGGTCGGAAATGATTCAAAATTTTTTACTTTTTTAACCCATTAATCGCAAGATCCACCAAAAGATTCAGACAACTCTCCATTTCGTCCAATTTGTCATACATCACCAAATCCATTTCAACTCCCCTTTGGGCACTGGAAAAAATAAACGCCAGACCATCCATTTCACTTTCTTTAAGGACCCGGAATTCTCCGGTCACGATTCCGTACTGCAAAATACTTTTCAGTATGTTGATCTCTTTTTCGTCATACCTTTTTCGCCAGATATTAATCTGCCCGTTATCCAATAACGAATCCCGTGTTTCCGCCATCAGTACATTGTAAAGATTTATTACTTTCCTGATGGTCTCAAAGCGTTTTATGTAAAAAACTTCTATTTTTTTCTTAGCGGTGGTTTCTTTTGCAATTGCTGCCTGTACTACCTGAAAAAAGCTGTCCTTTTCACGGGTAAGAATCGCAAAGAAAATATCCTCCTTGCTTTTGAAATAATGATATAGCGTACTTTTGCCCTTACCCGCCTCCCGCGCAATGTCCTCCATGGTGGTCTTACATAATCCAAATTTCTGGAAAAGCTTATCCGCACTCACAAGAACTTTCTCCTTCATCAAATCTTCCTTTTGCATCCTTTGTGTGATAGTATTTTCGACCAAAAAACGATTCTGGTCCAAAATTAACATGCCTTTTGATAAATCCAATGAAATTTGTACTTTATTTTAAATTATATCCTCGGATAACGAGTAAAATTTGATGATTTTATAAAGAGGATTTGCTCCAAAAATTTTGAATTGGTCATTTCCAGGGGATTAATGCGGTATTTTGGCGAAGGCAGAATGGATCGATGGAAAATGGCTCTTATACCCGAAGTATGCCATTTCTTAGATTTTGCCGACAGCTTTGCCGGAAAGGTAGGTCATTTCCTTAGCTAGATTTATACGCTGGGTCCTGGTTTGGTCGGTAATGGATATTTCCTTAAAAGTTATCTTATGGCAGGCAGAACGATTTATCTGACACCATACAATAAGATAGCTCAAATTTGTGTAGCATAATATCTAAATTAGCGTGTTGACAGTACTTAAACGAGTTTGATCAACGATTTCAGGTTTTGAAAAACTGAGGATTAGGCCGGCGGAAGATGTTCAAACAGGTAAAAATAAGTCCTGTTGCTTGTAGATATGAGGTGGCTTGGGCGGCAACGGAAAGAGAATCTGTGAAACAAAATCCTTGCATAAGGCGTTGTTCTGAAAGATTATAAGTATTTATGCTTTGTAGAATACTTTACGTTCCGGTTGCCGGAGTGAAGTTGAACCGGACAAAAATCAAAGTTGTTATTTGATATTAACCTAATTGATAAAAATTGGCAGCCCCTCGTGCTGATTTTATACCACAAACGTTATGAACCTCGCTATTAAAGAGTTAAACCAAACGAAAGACGAAATTCTGCGTGACAAAATCCTGGCAGGAGCCGACAAGCTTTTTCAGAAGTACGGGCTGAATAAAACAACGATGGAAGACATCGCCAAAGAGGCGGGTAAAGGAAAAAGCACGCTTTACTATTATTTCAAAAGTAAAGAGGAGATTTTTGATGGAATAATACGAAGGGAGAAAGATAGTTTTTTTGATCTCGTTCAGAATGCGATTTCCAAAGAACCCACAGCCATCAGGAAATTCAGAGTCTTTCAAACGATTCGTCTCGAAAATATCAGAAAAGTGGTTAATTTATATGCCGTCTTAATCAGCGAGACCCGTGAAGCGCTGACAGAGAGTGGTGACATGTGTTTCTGGCGTAAAAAGTACGATGATAAAGAGACAAATATTCTCAAAAGTATTCTTCGCTTCGGAACAGCCACAGGAGAGTTTCGTGAAATCGATGAAATTGAGTTGGAAAAACTTGCCTTTATATTCACCAGTGCGCAACGTGGTATTGAGATGGACCTGATCATGTATGACAAAATGGGCGAGGCGGAAGGTTTGTTAAACCTGCTTCTCGACCTGGCAATAAATGGCCTGAAAAAGTAAGGCCGTCCGGAGTTATCGTGTGAGAAGCGGACCTAACAGACCGGGATTTCGACAATAAGCTCAGTTCCGTGATTACCTGTGATGATATCAAGCTGTCCTTTTAATTCCAGTACCCTCGTTTTTATTGAACTCAGTCCGATTCCGCAGTTCGTCTGGTTGGGATCAAATCCCTTTCCATTGTCCTTGATGTGCATGACCAGCGATGTTGCTTCTTCATACAGCAAAATGTTGATATTGCGCGCGTTGGCATGTTTTACAACATTGGTCACTGCTTCCTGGATGATTCTAAGCAGCTCTGTTTTGGTGTGCGAAGTGATATTCTGCAAAGCATCATCGTCGATTACTACATTTTTGGCATAATATTCTTCAGGCAAAGCCTTATCTACAAGACAAGAAATACGATCGGAAAACGACTGCTCAATAGCATCTTTTCCTGCTTTAAACCATTCGTGACTTTTACAGCGTGTGTGCTGACTGGCCGAGTCGACAAGCCCCGTTATCGCGGCAATACGCTTTTTTTGCTCGTAGTTTTCGGTTTTTGCGTGCTCAGTTTCAAGTTGCAATTTGATGGAAGCCAACATTCCTGAGAGTCCGTCGTGCAGTTCCATTCCCAGCCGCATTTGTTCATTTTGTTTGGCAAATTCCAGTTTTTCCTCTAAATCTGCAATCCTGTCCAGGCTGGCACAATGTTCCTTTTCGATGATTGTTTTTGCTTTTCCGGCGTCAATTTCCTTTGATAAGAGTTTCCGGTTTTTATAATACAGGTTTGAATTAATGAGCAAGAGAGCCAGAACCAAAATCGTTGTAAATGAATGCGCACTACTAAAATATGCTCCCAATTTGTATTCAATGCTTCTGAGATCCGGCTGATGAATCTCCGTGATTGCAGACCTACTTAATTGGTTTTCAAGGTGATTTTGTTTGTAATCAAATTTAAAAATGGCCGGCCCGATTTGTTCCTGATCTCCAAAATTTGAAGTGATTCGCGGGACAAGCTGAAAAGTATTCGGCAATGTCCTGAACATCTTTTTGCTGAGCTGACCAAAAGAATGAGTTTCGGCAAAAAAGATGATCAACAACAAGTGTCCAAGAGAAGAAAAACTATGTTTGCAGATTTTTTGACATGCGAACGCCATACTCGCTTTCGAGCAGGTTCCTGGGGGAATGCCGGAAAATTTACCTTGCAGATCCATCGAAAAAATTCTAACAGATTTGCTGTTTGGACGAGAAAATTAATTCAGGTCACAATGCAGTAGTATTTTTTTTTCGAATAAATTTAAAATGAACTATAATTTCCTGATTTTCAGTCTTTAATGGATTTATTTTTCGGTAGGCGACAGTCGGAGGTTATTACCAGTTTTTTTACATGATGTATTGGGACAAGATCAGGAGATCAAATTGTTTTCAAACGCGTACCGGACCAGTTCTGCCGCAGAATGAAGCTGTAATTTTTTCATAATATTCCTGCGATGCGCCATTACGGTGTAGGGGCTGATGTTTAACAGATCCGCAGTATTCCGCACTTTATGTCCCTGGACAATTAATTTAAGAACTTCCGCTTCCTTTGGCGTGAGGTCGCCCTCAGATTTTTGAAAATGTCCGCTGAGAAATTCAACACCCAGGTCGGAACTGATAAAACGCTTTCCCTGACTTGTTTTTTCCAACGCCATCCTGAGTTCGTCAGCGCTGGTGGATTTGGATAAATATCCACTGGCACCCAGTTCAATACAACGCTTTACGGCATTATGGTCAGTGGTGCTGCTGATTACAATGATGTTCAGTTTGTCGTATCTTGTCTTACAAAAGCTTATAAAATCATACACGTTTGTTTCCGGAATGAGCAAGTCGACCAGCAAAAACTGGTAATCACGCAGATGAAGTTCTTTTCTTGCTGTTTCTGGCATATTGAAATAATTTACCTCTGCGTCGGGAAGCATCTGTTGCAGCATGACCCGCAACGCCTGTCCAAATAATTCATGATCATCCAGGATCATTATTCTGCCATACAGCACATTCGAATTTTCCGGACTCATTGTATTCGTTATTTTAATGAAGTGTAATTTTCTCAAAGTTATTTGATACAAAGTTGTTCAGTACTTCACGGTAATGCAATAGACTCAGGAGACTATACAGCTAGTTTTCTTGCGAGGAAAAAAAGTATCATCAGTCTATTTCCCATTCTGATTTTGTGTGTAACCTTTGCTGAACAGTAGTAATCGGATACTCGGCAGACTTTTGACCGGATTTCAAAAGAAGCTGTATGCAGTGCCAATGTGATGCCTGAGGCCTCACAAAAGAGTTAACTAAAAACTTCATCAATTTAAACTTCACATGTGGACTATCGCAATTATTGACAACCTCCCATTGGTTCGGTTTGGAGCAATGACTTTACTTACGCAACATTTCGGCAAAGCACACTTGGCAGAGGCCGAAAATCTCAAACAATTTCAAGAGATTAAACTGCGCACGAAGTATGACCTGATTATCCTTGGCGTGAACGATGCAATTGAGGGCAATAATCTTAAGCTCGTGAAGGAACTAAGATCCATGTTTCCTGACACCCGCGTAATTGTTTATGATGTGAATGCGAGCTGGCATACTGAAATCGCTTATCTCAAAGTAGGTGTAAGTGGATACGTCTCGAAAGATGCCGAGTTGAAAGAATTCCTGAGGTGCGTGGAAACGGTTCTGGATGGGAAGCAGTTTGTGTGCTCTCAAACCATGGAACTTATTCTTCAGGCGGTTTCGATAGACAAACATCGAAAGAAGACGGAGATGGGACTCACCGAGCGGGAGCTTGAAATTGCACGACACCTAAGCAACGGAATGAAAACTTCGTGGATTGCGGTACACCTTAATCGTAAAACTTCGACGATTAGCACCATCAAAAGCAACATTTATCGAAAACTGTCTGTTAGCAACATTCTGCAATTGCGGGAGATAATTTCCAACTAGCAGGTTTAATGTTTTGTGATGGTTTTGGCGCTGCCGATTCGTATAGGAGTCTGGAAACGTAAACGGCTCATTTGTCTCATTCGGACTGCAATGTTTGTCAGAAAGAGCATTTTTGAAGAATAAAGTTGGATAGAAAGATCATAATTGTAGTTGGAAATATAGAATATCTGATTAATTGAAATTTTGTATCTAGTTTTGAATGAGATGGTTATAGATATTTGTTCTATGAATTTAATAGCTAACAAAAAAATAATCGAATTTTTTTGTTACCTGTTTCATTGCCGGACGTCTTAACAAAAAACAACGGTAGAATTTTTTGCCTGATGGTAATGACTGGGTATTTGAAACATTTCGCAGGCAAAAAAATATGAAGTGGAGCGACAGAATAAAGTAAACTTCCATGACCGGGCATGAATGGCCTCCGGAAATCTGGCGGCCATCGCTGGCTGTCACAAAAGCTTTAAGCGTATCATTACTCGAAAAAATTTGAAGGTGTCGGAGATGTTAAAAGCTTATAATTAAGGCAATTTTCATCAGTACGGGGAAATGTTTACATCCTGAATTGTAACTATGGAAGGCGTAACGTTTGTGTATGGCCGTATTCTAACGTAAAAATTATTACATGAGCGCAGCGTGCGTTACGCGGCAACGAAATGGTACGAATTGAACGGAAATACAACAATTACCGGGAAACTTTAAGTTTGAGCAACACCTTTATAATTAGCTGTTTTTGGTAAGGCCTAAAGCGAATGAGTGAGAAAAAAATTACAAGAACAAAAGCAATTATCTGTTTCTGGTTAACATACAGGTAATTACGTAACAGGTTTTTTAACGTCGAGAAAAAAATCACCCATTCGATCTTATCGGATGGGTTGATTTGTTTTAGGCTATCCGGTCTGCTCCCCCAACCAATTTCAGAGATATGCAACACTCTGGCACAATTTTTTATTTAGCTCACAAATAAAAAAAGCGATTAAAATACTAAACAATCAGTTGAATGAGTCCCGACTCCCCTCAGAACCTGAACAACAGACTGAAATCACTTCAGAAAACTCCAACCGGAATTGAAGGTCTCGACGAGATTACCAATGGTGGGTTACCAACCGGCCGTCCCACATTAATTTGCGGCGGTACCGGCTGTGGAAAAACATTGTTTTCAATGGAATTTCTGGTATCCGGCGCAACACAATTTGGCGAACCAGGGGTTTTTCTCGCTTTTGAGGAGAAGGCTGATGAACTCGCTGTTAACGTTGCTTCACTCGGGTTTGATCTGGACAAGTTGCAGGCGGACAAACTGATCCGTCTGGATCATGTACGTATTGAGCGTAGCGAAATTGAGGAGACAGGTGATTATGATCTCGACGGTCTTTTTATCCGTCTTGGTCATGCCATAGACAGCATCGGAGCGAAAAGGGTGGTGCTGGATACGATCGAGAATATATTTTCAGGACTTGATAACGAGTCTGTGATACGCTCGGAATTGCGTAGATTGTTTGAATGGCTTAAAGAGAGAAAAGTTACCACCATAATTACAGGCGAAAAAGGCGAAGGAACGCTCACACGCCATGGATTGGAGGAATATGTTTCAGATTGTGTGATTCTGCTGGAACACCGTGTAAGCAATCAGATCTCGACTCGTTTGCTCAGAGTGGTAAAATACCGAGGTACCGTACACGGCACGAATGAATATCCTTTCCTGATTGACGAAAAAGGAATTTCCGTGTTACCGGTCACATCCCTTACCCTGGAACATGAGGTTTCTACCGAGCGTATTTCGTCAGGAATTCCGGCGCTGGATCAAATGCTTGAAGGAAAAGGGTTTTTTAGGGGAAGCAGTATTTTGGTATCTGGTACGGCAGGAACGGGCAAAACCAGTGTGGCAGGTTCTTTCGCCAGTGAAACCTGTAGTAGAGGAGAAAGATGCATTTATTTTGCCTTCGAGGAGTCGCCGCAACAAATTCAGCGTAACATGCGCTCAATTGGTTTGGATCTGAAAAAATATGTAGATGACGGATTGTTAAGATTCAATGCATCAAGGCCCACATTAAGCGGATTGGAAATGCATTTGGTCGCGATACACAAGCTGGTTAATGAATTTAAGCCACAGGTAGTTATTGTAGATCCGATCACAAACCTGATAACGGTTGGCTCCGTGAGTGAGGTCAAAAGTATGCTGATCAGGCTTATCGATTTTTTGCAGTCGAAACAGATTACGGTATTGTTTACTGCTCTTTCCCTGAATACTATTGTGAATGAACAAACGGATGAGGGCGTGTCGTCTCTTGTTGATGCGTGGCTTCTTGTTAGAGACATTGAATCCAACGGAGAACGAAACAGAGGCATGTATGTCATGAAGTCAAGAGGAATGAAACACTCCAATCAGGTGCGTGAATTCATGATCTCGAATAAAGGACTTGACCTTGTGGATGTATATCTTGGGCCAGAGGGAGTACTTACCGGGTCTGCACGTATGGCGCAGCAAATGCAGGAAAAGGCCGGATTGGAATTGAAAAAATATGCTGTCACGCGTAAAGACAGGGAAATCGAGCGCAAAAAAACGGTACTCGAATCAAAAATTGCGAGTCTTAAAGAGGAATTTGAATCGGTTCAGGACGAGCTCAACAGGGCTTATATAGAAGAACAGCTAAGAAAAGAGGTTATGGAGAAGAACCGGGAACAAATGATCGAAACGAGAATAAACAAGCAATAAATAAGCAACAGATAAGCATTAAAATACTGACTAAGAAAATTACCGGTATGGAAATCGAAGACGAAGAAATATGGGAACTAAGACTGTATGTGGCGGGAAAAACAGCAAAATCCGTTGCAGCGCTCTCGAACCTGAAAAGATATTGTGAAGAACACCTCAAAGGAAAATACGTAATAGAAGTAATTGATCTGCTGGTACAGCCGCAGCTTGCCGAAGGAGATCAGATCCTGGCAATCCCGACATTGGTTAAAAAGGTTCCGGAACCAATTCGGAAAATTATTGGCGATTTGTCCAACGAAGAAAAAGTACTCGTAGGCCTTAATATTCGCCCCGCTAAAATTTGATCATGTATAAAGCAACGGAAAGTACGGAAGATTTGCCAGAACAGGACGACGACCATTATGTATTGAGATTGTTTGTTGCCGGGGCATCAGTGAATTCAACCCGGGCGATCAGCAATTTGAGGGGCGTTTGTGAACAATATATTAAGGATAATTACACACTTGAAATAGTGGACGTGTATCAGCACGAAGGTCTGGCGAAACAGGAGCAGATCATTGCACTTCCACTCCTGATAAAAAGCTTTCCGCTGCCAGAAAGAAGATTGATCGGCGATATGTCGAATAAAGAGAAGGTGCTGAAAGGATTAGGAATCTCATCAACGTGAACCCGATGGAGTTAGTAAAAACATATGAACAACTAGTCAGGGAGAATGAGGATCTTCTCTGGCGCCTGGAGGAGGCTACGGAAACAATAGAGGCCATCCGTACAGGGCAGGTTGATGCGCTTGTGGTTCAGGGAGACGACGGCAAACAGAAATTGTATACCCTCAAGACTGCCGATCAGACTTACCGGGTGTTGATCGAAAAGATGAATCAGGGCGCCATAACACTGAATGAGCAGGGTGTAATTCTTTATTGCAATTCGAAATTCGCGTCAATCGTTGATGTGCCGCTGTACAAGGTTATTGGAAAACCTTTTGCAGTTTTTATTCCGAAAGATTTTAGAGATGCTTTTCGGGATCTGTTCGAAGAAGGCTGGAAAGAGGATGCTGAGGATGCGGACGTTGAAATTTTGATCCAGGGACGGGACCGTGTAATCGCCTGTCAGGTTTCAGTGACGACGCTGGAGTTGGATGGTGGAACTTGTCTGAGCATAATTGTGACTGATTTGAGTTACCAAAAGGAAATTCAGGCCCTTTTGCGGAGAAAAAATATCGAATTAATTAATTCAAACACTGAACTGGCAAAGAGCAACCGGGATTTGCAACTCTTTGCCTCGGTTGCCTCTCACGATTTGCAGGAACCACTGAGGAAAATTCAGATTTTTGGGACTTTGCTGAGAGACAAATTTTCTGTTGTATTACCGGAAGAGGGCGGTCGGTATTTGGACAAGATTGTTACTTCATCCAACAGGATGAAAACCATGATAGCTGATATTCTTGCCTATGCAAGGCTGGCAAATGACGAAAAACAGTTTGTTCGCACGCCGTTAAAGGATGTTGTCGACGAAGTCATCGACGACTATGAGCTCGTCATTTCTGAAAAGTCAGCACAATTATTTATTGATGAACTACCTGCAATTGAAGTCAATCGGGGTGAGATAAGACAGGTTTTTCAGAATCTGATCAGCAACGCACTGAAATTCAGTAAAGACAATGTAAGACCGGTAATTTCCATAGCGAATGAAAATTACCCGGAAGACTGGAATATGCCAGAGGGAAACGGAAATTATTGCTGCATCGGCGTGTCCGACAACGGAATCGGGTTTGATGAAGGTTTTGGCAATAAGATATTTTCCCTTTTTCAACGGTTAAATACAAAAGACAAATATGAAGGTTCCGGAATTGGGCTAGCTATAACAAAGAAGATAATTGATAAACACAACGGTCAAATTTGGGCCAAAAGCACCGAAGGGACAGGCTCCAAGTTTATCATGGTCCTGCCGCTGGTGCAGAAGAAAATCGAGATTTACGGCTAAAAGCTTTGGTTGACCACTCTTCACAATGCGGCAAGTTAAAAACTTGTCATACGAAACGGGCATCATTTGTCCGTTTTTTTTTCTTAAATTGATGGATCATGAAAAATTCAATAACTGTAATGCTCGTCATTGCGACGCTGTTCTCGTGCAACAAGGGAAAGAACAGCGAAGCAAACGATTCTCTCGCTGCTGAAACCGTTGGTGGACAGCTATGTTTTGGGTCTGCTTTAAAGCAGGATACAATTATGCTCAATGCCAAAACAAATGGTGATTCGGTAGCAGGGAGCTTGACGTACAATTTGTTTGAAAAGGACCGTAACAGCGGTACCATCTCAGGAAAATTGAGCGGCGACACCTTGTTGGCCGATTATTCATTCATGTCGGAGGGCCGTGAGTCTGTTCGTCAGGTTGTTTTTTTGAAAAAAGACACGCTGCTGCTCGAAGGGTATGGCAACATGAAAGAACTTGACGGGAAATTCGTGTTTGAGAATTTGAAAGAAGTCAAATTTGGAGACGGCATTGTACTTCAAAAAACCGCTTGCCAATAGTCACAATTCCGTTATTTGCATTGATTGTTAGATACCGCTTAATTGAAAAAAATAACCAGTAATTTATTAATCTGATAATTATGGCCGAAGTTAAACTCGAAATTCGTGAGAATGGTAAGGGAGCTTTCAAATTATGGGAAGACGGCCAGGAGATTGGCCAAATGGACATTGGTATTTTGGGCGATAGCATGCGTGTTTATCATACCGAAGTTGATCCCGCCTATGAGGGAAAAGGTATGGCCAGAAAATTACTTGATGCGATGGTCGGATATGTGCGGGAAAACCATTTAAAGGTGACCCCGCTTTGCGAATATGTGCATGCCCAATTCAAGCGTCATCCCGAAGAATTTGCAGACGTTTGGAATAAAGCCTGACTCTTTTTGTTGCTTTTTTCTTTCCATTAACTGCCTCCGGTCGAGACCTAACTCAATTTTCTAAACCGCTTTTTTATGCTAGCCAGTCAATTGACAAAGAAGCAAGTGGGATTGTGTGTTATGCTTGTTTTGGTTATGGTGACATTTTCTTCGGCTCGTTTAATGTCGGAAGATGTTCCCACTGCCGTTATTTCAAATGGAATGGTTCAGGCAGATTTATATCTTCCGGATGAGAAGATTGGCTACTACCGTGGCACACGGTTTGACTGGGCTGGCGTTGTACCAAAACTGGAATATAAAGGGCACCAGTATTTTGGTCAGTGGTTTGATAAATATGATCCAAAATTGCACGACGCAATCATGGGGCCTGTTGAAGAGTTTATGGCCTTGGGTTTTGAAGAGGCTGCTTCGGGTGGAGAATTTCTGAAAATCGGCGTCGGAACGCTGGTCAGGCCGGACGTAAAGAATTATTCTTTTGCCAAAACCTATGAGATTAAAAACGGAGGCAAATGGTCTGTCAAAAAGCGTAAGCAAAAAACGGAGTTCACCCACACACTTCAGGATGCAGCAGGGTACAGTTATATTTACAAAAAAACGTTGAGGCTGGTCAAAGGGAAACCTTTTCTGGTGTTGGAGCATAGCCTGAAAAACACGGGTAAAAAAGCCATTGAAACAAGTGTATACAACCATAATTTTTTTACCATTGATCAGGAAGCGACGGGGCCGAACATCAAAATTTCGTTTCCGTTCAACATAAAGGCAGAAGGTAAGGGATTTGGTACAATTGCTTCCACAGTCGATAATGCCATTATTTTCAATAAATTATTTCCAAAAAACGAGCAGGTTTTTAGCAGCGGGGTGCAGGGTTTTGGCGGCACCGCCAAGGATTATCATATCAGAATTGAAAATATAAAAACAAAAGCCGGTGTAGTGATCACTTCCGATCGGCCGGTCGAAAAGTGCGTATTCTGGGCCTGCTCAACAACCTCCTGCCCGGAGCCTTATATTAAAATCTCCGCGCTTCCGGGTCAGGAAATGAAATGGGAAATCAGGTACGAGTTCTACACCTTTTGATTTTTCTCCTTAAACTTGTTTTCTGGAAGCTTTAACCTGTTAATGGATTTTCGCAAGCCCCAAATGACTAACTTTCATAAATGTATTACAACCTGATCGCTATGTCCCCGCGACTGTAAAACTAAATGCAGTTAAAATGAAAAACTTTACCGCCACCGATGTTGAAAAAAATTGAAGTTTCAGATTTTCAATCCAGCGAAATTCTGAAAGATGTACCTGCCGACCAACTGCAATGGTTGATCGACGAAAGTACTCACTACATCCTGAAAGAGGGCGATATGCTCATTTCTCCCGGAGACCCCGTTAAAGGAACCCATGTAATCATGACTGGCAAGCTGGAACTGTACCGCTTGCAAAATAATGCCAAACTGGGTGTCGCTGAACTCCCTACGGGCAGTATTACCGGAATTTTGCCATTTTCAAGGGCCAAGTTTGCCAACGCATACTGTCAGAGCATGGAAGAGTCGCAGATCATGAGCCTGCCTATCCCGAAACTGAGAGATATGATTCGCGATCATTTTGAACTCACGCAGGTACTGGTGCACGTAATGACATCCCGCGTAAGGGAATTTACCGAACTGGAACAGCAAAACGAAAAAATGATGGCGCTTGGCAAATTGTCTGCCGGACTGGCGCATGAGCTCAATAACCCCGCTGCTGCGATCGTAAGAGGTTCTGCTTCACTCAAAAAACACTTGCAGGCGCAGCCTGAAAATTACAAGGAGTTGATGTCAATCCGCATGGAGCCAAAGGAGGTCGATATTGTGAATGAGAAGATGTTCGCTGCCATCAGAAACCAGGAACGCCCGATACTTACGATGATGCAGCGTTCGGAAATGGAAGACGATATTTCCGACTGGCTCTATGATGAAGGTATTAAAGACGGCATGGATATGGCTGAAAATTTTGTGGAATTTGGTTTCAACCGAGAGGTTCTTGATGAAATCAAAGCGCATATTCCCGTCGGTCACCGCGCCCCGATTTTAGGCTGGATCAATAATAATTTTACAACCGAACGCATGGTTGCGGACATTCAGGAGGCGTCGAAACGGATCGGAGATCTGGTAGGGTCGGTGAAGACTTACACGCACATGGATCGGGGAGGCGATAAAGAAGTAGTGGACATTCGGCTCGGAATCCGGAATACGCTGGTTTTACTGAACTACAAAATTAAAAAGGCGAACATTGAAATTGTTGAGGATTTCGAAGAAGATGTGCCTCCGATTTTAGCCATGGTGGGTGAATTAAATCAGGTTTGGACCAACCTGATCGACAACGCGACCGATGCGCTCGACGGTCATCCAGGTGCTAAACTGACGATTCAAACGCGGTTGGAAAAGGAATTTGTGAAAGTTTCGATTATCGACAATGGTCCTGGTATTCCCAAAGAGATCAAAAGCAGGATTTTTGACCCATTCTTTACCACCAAAGCGATCGGCAAGGGAACGGGTCTGGGGCTCGACGTTGTTTCGAGAATTGTAAAACAACATCATGGCTCAATAACCCTGATCTCGGAGCCAGGGAAAACAGAGTTTTTGGTCTGTTTTCCAATTAGTGGATAAATTGATTTTTTTAATCTGATAAAAGAATTTAAAATGAGTTTGCCAATCATATTTTCAATTGATGACGATGTACAGGTTCTGCGGGCGATCAGCAGAGATCTTAAAAGCCATTATCGTGACAAATACAGGATTCTGAGTACTTCCTCCGTAAAGGAAGCACTGGAAAGTTTGCTCGACCTGCAAAACAAAGGTGAGGAAGTGGCCATTTTTATTTCCGACCAGCGTATGCCGGAAATGCAGGGTGTCGACTTTCTGGAAAAAGCGATGGTTCTGTTTCCTTATGCCAAAAGAGTGCTTTTGACAGCATATTCTGACACCGATGCGGCGATCAAAGCGATTAATGATGTGCAGCTGGATTACTACCTGATGAAACCGTGGGATCCGCCGGAGGAAAAGTTGTATCCCGCCATTGACGAGCTATTGAACGACTGGCAAAGTAATTATCGTCCGGATTTCAAGGGGATTAAGTTGCTGGGTTATCAGTTTTCTCCAAAATCCCACGAAATCAAAGATTTTCTTGCCGGCAATCTGGTACCATATCTGTGGCTTGATATGGAGTCCAGTGATGCGGGAAAACAGATTGCCGCCACGAACGGCCTTGAATCAAAGGATTTTCCAGTCGTTATTTTTGATGACGGAAAGTTGATAAAAACGCCTGCCATCACAGAAATTGCCGCCGGAATCGGGCTCAATTCTACTGTCAAAAAACAAATTTACGATGTGGTGATCATCGGCGCTGGTCCGGCGGGTTTATCGGCGTCGGTTTACGGAGCATCGGAAGGGTTAAGTACTTTGCTTATTGAGCGCAGAGCACCGGGTGGCCAGGCGGGCACAAGCTCCCGGATTGAAAACTATCTCGGTTTCCCATCCGGACTGAGTGGCAAAGATCTGGCGCATCGGGCGATCACGCAGGCAACACGATTTGGTACAGAATTTCTTTCTCCGCAGTCCGTGAAAGAAATTAAGCTCAAAGATTCTTATAAAACCATTGTTTTGGAAGATAATACGGAGATCAATACAAAGGCTGTCGTGATTACAACCGGGGTAGATTATCGCAAACTTGAGACGAAAGGAGTAGAGGATTTTACCGGCAAGGGGATTTACTACGGAGCGGCCAACACTGAAGCTGCTGCTTGCAGTGAAAAAGAAGTGTACGTACTGGGTGGTGGAAACTCAGCGGGACAAGCGGCCATGCACCTTTCCAAATTTGCCAAAAAAGTTTTCATCGTAGTACGTAAAAATGATCTTCGGTCTTCGATGTCATCTTATCTGATTGATCAGTTGGATCATACTGAAAATATAGAAGTGCTGGGCTGTACTGAAATTCTTGAAGCCATTGGCGACAGTCAGCTTCAAAGCTTGAAACTTGTTGACCTTAATACTGCCGAAGAACGGGTTGTACGGGCCAACGCTCTGTTTATTTTTATTGGTGCAAAACCTTATACCGACTGGGTGGGTCTTGAAATTCTTAAAAACAGCAAAGGGTTTATTGAAACAGGAAGAGAAATGCATAACTACGACAATTTCAAACAGATATGGAAAGCAAACCGTGATCCTTATTTGCTTGAAACGAGCTCTCCGGGTATATTTGCCGCAGGCGATGTACGGGCCGGTGCAATGAACCGCGTGACTTCTGCCGTTGGGGAGGGTTCAATGTCAATTAGTTTTGTTCATCAATATTTAAGCGAGGTTTAAAATGAGTGATCAGATTTGCAATCATATCAGGGAAATTTCCGAAATAAAAACGGCGGAAAAGCTTGTCTGTTCGGAGTGTGAAAAGGTTAACGGTACGTGGGTGCATTTGCGTACCTGCCAAACCTGCGGCGTAACGTTGTGCTGCGACAGTTCGCCCAGTAAACACATGACGCGGCATTACCAGCAGACAGCGCATCCCGTAGTGAGTTCGGCTCAGCCAGGTGAAAAATGGCTTTGGTGTTACAAAGATGAGTCCTTTGTCGAATATGATTAAACAAAATTTCAAAAAACCGTTATCTGCATATTCAGGTAACGGTTTTTGAAATTTATTACTTCACAGTCCGTAAGGCAGAAAGATTTGCTGCACTTTTATTTCCTGGCGGAAACAGTGATAGCAGCTTTCAGTAGCACATCTTCGTCTTCTGTGATCCGCTTCTCAGTGCGTGCTGCTTCCAGATAAACACTCATCGGATATTTCCCCACAAAAAGCGTATCCGGTTCGATCATCGGGACGCGCAGCCTCGCATTCTTAATACTTTCCAGGTCGGAAATGGACACATAACTCAGTTCCGGTTTTCCCTGACCGTAATCACACAATCCAAAAGCAATGTTGTTTTCAGGATCAAGTTCGGATAACAACCACACAGCTTTACCGTATTTGGTATATAATTTCACAACAGGTGCGTGATCCCTGGCAATCTCGTTCTGAACTTCGAAAGCATTTTGGACCATTCTGGCCTGAACTTCTTCTGTAAGCATTTTTGACATTTAACAAAGGTAAAGGATCAGGATTTCTTTATCAATTATTGTTGGTGTTACGAATCAAAGTGGACGAAAGTCTGCGGTGAAGGCAAGATATTGATCAGGGTTATTTTAAAATGCCCGAAAATAAATCCGGGTGCTGTTCATGGTGCGATTATTGCAGTAGGAAATTATTGATTTTTAGTTTGTTACAGGGAAACCAATCTGTTTAAATCTCAACGCTTAAACCAGGAAGGATATGAAAAAACTTGACTCAGAATTCCGTAAAATCGTGCGTTTCGCAAGATTTTCAGTTGTTTTATTATTCAGTTGTGTTGTTTTAAAAGCGCAGCCGAATATTCAGCTCCAGGACAAGCTGGCTGAAGGCCTGTTATCACCGATACACATTGCGAATGCAGGTGATGGTTCCGGACGGCTTTTTGTCGCTGAAAAGGCTGGTGTGATTAAAGTATTTACCAGTACTTTCAAAAACCCCGCCGTTTATCTTGATCTGACATCGCTTGTTAATTCCGGCGGCGAAGCAGGACTACTTAGTATTGCCTTTCATCCATTATTTGAGACCAACGGAGCCCTGTTTGTTCACTACGTGAATAAATCGGGGAACCTCGTTGTGGCCAGATATGAATCGACAAATCCGGCTGCCAATGTCATGGACGACGCAACACCGACCGTTGTGTTGCCAATAACCCATGGCGGCGGAAATCATTATGGAGGTGAAATGCACTTCGGTAGTGATGGGTTTCTTTACATTTCTGTCGGCGATGGCGGTGGGGGCAATGACGTTGGTAACAATGCCCAAAACACGACCGGATTATTGGGCAAAATGCTCAGAATTGACGTGGCTACCTCCGGCACGGCAACTTACACCACCCCGTCGGATAATCCGTTCCCGACAAATACCATTTTGCCAAGAAATGAAGTCTTTTCAATCGGCCTTCGAAATCCCTTCAGATGGAGTTTTGACAGCGAAACCGGCGATTTCTGGATAGGTGACGTGGGGCAGGGTCTTATGGAGGAAATTGATTTTTGTCCTCCTGCTCAGGCCAAAGGCGTGAATTACGGATGGAGGTGTTACGAAGGTAATGCACGTACTCCGGCATATACCAGTGGAACCTACACGGCTGAGTGTTCAGCGTATTCAAATTTTTCACCACAGTATGTCTATCCACGAAGCCAGGGAGTTTCGGTGGTTGGAGGCGTTGTATACCGGGGTGAAAAATATCCAATGATGAATGGGTATTACATCGGGTCGGATTATTATACAGGAAGATTTCATATCATCGCTCCGGGTTCTGCAGCAGGAACAATTTCCGCAACAACTCCGGCCACAAAAGGTGCTATTGCCGACTATGGTGAGGGGGAGGATGGTGAAATTTACGCCGTAGCTTTGGATGAGAACAAAATTTATCAGATTATTGATGGCAATGCTTTACCTGTCAGGCTGGTAGACTTTACTGCACGTCCGGGTGCCGAAGGAGTGAGCCTTAACTGGAAAACTGCAAGTGAAGAAAATTTCCGGCAATTTGATGTCGAGTTTAGCACAACCGGATCTCAGTTTCAGTATCTGGGCACAGTGAATTCACAAAGTACTGAAAAAGGGTCGTCGTACAGTTTTACACATGCCATCAACTCCGGCATGGCGTATTACCGTTTGAAAATGATTGACAAAGATGAAAGTTTTGCTTATTCCAGAATTATCAGCGTCAATTTAAGTGAGATCGCAGACGGAGGTATTGTAAAACCATCTCTGATAGCAACCGGAAGTATGGTTCTGGACCTGTCTCAAAAGTATCAATCCATGGAGTTGATCAACACCAGCGGTAAGGTGTTTTTGAAAAAAGACATTAGCGGCAAATCAGGAAAGATTGATGTTAACGTCAACATGGTAAGTTCCGGTTTGTACGTAGTTCGTTTACTTGGGGATGACATTGTGACCCAGCAGAAAGTAGTTATCATTCCATAAAAAGCACGATAAAAATGGCCTGGCCGGAAATTCTCTGAATTTGGGGCGGGCCATTTTTTTGATCAACTTCGGATTGCCGGATTTCTCTTTAATTGTTTTTTCCAACCAGTTTTTTCAAGTCACGCCAGATCGGGTAGGGGTAAACCGATAAGCCATAACTGTAATAAATTCCTGCAAATCTGTGCCTGAAAGGGCTGGGTGAAATCGCGTTTCGGTAGCCTGTTTGCACATTTAGCCCAAACCACGGAAATAATTTGTACTCGCCGTAAACTCCAACCTGTACCGGACAAAAATAATGGTTGGCAGGGAGCAGCAGCGAATCGTTGGATGTTTTGAAAATATTGGTTCTCGTTACACCAACACCGATTTCAAAGGGAATCGAAAGTACCCATTTTTTTGTACGGATGACGGTGTGCCAATAGGCAAAATCTACAAACCGAACATCTGTTTTTGCGTAACTGGCAAAGTTGAATGTCGGCGCGAATCTTTTATGCAGGTCGATCAGTCGCTGAGACGAGTTGTATCCCAGCCAGTAATAACCCAAAGTAATTCTGTCTCTTTTTCTTCCAAAACTGATTCCTGCATTAAACCCTTTGATGTTTACATGACGATGCTGGATAATTGAACTCCTGCTGTCGATATTCGCCACGAAACGAATGCCGGGTTTCAGCAGGAGTGTATCAGAAATGGCAGCCGTTGTTCTGGCAAAGGCCTGTGTGGAGCAAATCAGAAACAGGAGGAAGCTGACCACCCCGTTTCTGATTTCTGCTCCATAAGTGTTCATAGTCATCCTGTATTAATCAGAGTAATTTCTTCCTCTTTTCTCTGCTGCTGTAAATGTATTCGTAGATCGTCGGCAGGATCAGCAATGAAAGCATGGTTGCTGTCATCAAACCTCCTATGACTACAATTGCGAGGGGTTTTTGTGTTTCCGAGCCAATGCCGGTGCTAAGCGCAGCCGGTAAAAGACCGAGAGATGCCATCAACGCAGTCATCACAACAGGTCTCAGTCTGGAACGTGCTCCGTCCTTGATCGCTTCAACCAGACCCATACCCGCATGCAGATTGTGTCTGAATTTATTTACGAGAATTACACCGTCCTGCGTTGCCACGCCGAAGAGCGCGATGAAGCCGACGCCAGCGGAAATACTGAAATTGACGTTGGTCAACAGCAATGCAGCAATACCTCCGATGAGCGCAAACGGAACGTTGAGCAAAACCAGAATGGAATCAAGTGCATTGCCGAATGAAGCGAAAAGAATAAAGAAAATCAGCAGAATACTGATAGGGACAACGATCATGAGCTGTCTTTCGGCGCGTTCCTGATTCTCAAATTCTCCATTCCATTTGATCCCGTATCCCTTCGAAAGTTTGACATGATCTTTCACTTTTTGCTGTGCTTCGGCTACTGCGCTTCCAAGGTCACGGCCACGTACGGAAAATTTGACAGCGATAAACCTGGAATTGTCTTCTCTGTAAATAAACGCCGGGCCTGCCTGATTTTTGATATCGGCGATTTCTTTCAACGGAATTTTACCATTGTTCAAAGTAGGAACCAGCAGATTCCCGATCTGATCAATGGAGGATCTGTATGGCTGATCATAGCGGAGCCGAAGGTCAAATTTCCGTTCACCTTCGTAAACCTGACTTACTGCTTTACCACCAATTGCCATTTCAATTACTGCATTGGCGTCAGCGGCATCAATTCCGTACTGCGCCATTTTATCAGGGTTCAGCGTGATGCGTAACTCAGGTTGCCCAAGGTTCCTGAAAATGCCCAGATCCTCAATTCCTTTTACCGTTTTCAGCTGTGCAAAAACTTCATCTGATTTTTTATCCAGCAAATTCAGGTCGTCGCCGGTTATTTTGACGGCAATAGAGCCTTTAACGCCGGAAACAGCCTCTTCAACGTTGTCCGAAATGGGTTGCGAAAACCCGAAGTCGATGCCCTTGTATTTGTCCAGTTTGGCCTGCATTTCAGCAATCAGCTGTTCCTTTGTAATGTCCCTTTTCCATTCTTCTTTAGGAAACAGATCCACAAAAAACTCCTGATTGAAAAATCCCGTGGCATCGGTTCCGTCGTTAGGCCGGCCGGTTTGGGAGATTACGCCGCGTACTTCCGGAAACTGCTCAAAAATCTGCCGAAATTTTCTAGTGTAATGATAACTGTCTTCCAAACTAACTGAAAGAGGCATACTCGCCCGAACGTAAATGGACCCTTCGTTCAGGTGCGGAAGAAATTCGGAACCTACAAAGCGGAACGCAAAGATGGCAATTCCTAGTGCGACTAAGCCCGTTGTTACCGCCCGTTTTGGATATGCCATCACATGATCGAGCAGCGGCGCGTACATTTTGTTCAGCCACGAAACGATCGGATTATGGCGTTCTTTTACGTTTTTGTTTAGTAAAATGCTGCTCATAACCGGAACAAAAGTAAGTGCCAGCAATAGTGCACCCAACAAGGCAAACCCCATCGTAAAAGCGAGCGGACTGAACAACTTACCTTCCACTTTCTGGAAAGAGAAAATAGGTAACAGGGCGGTAATGATAATCAGTTTTGATACGAAAATAGATTTCCCCATTTCCACAGCCGTTTTTAGTATCCTGCCCATTTTAGCTCTTTTGTTGAATTTCTCCATACCATCCTGCTCTGCCCAGTGCGCAAGCATTACGAAGAGTCCTTCAATCATCACCACGGCCCCATCGATAATTATACCAAAATCTATTGCCCCGATCGACAGCAGATTCGCGCTCATTCCCTTGGCGCGCATCAGAATAAATGCAAAAAGTAGTGCGAGCGGAATGACGAGCGCCACAGTTGCAGTGGTACGCCAGTCTGCCAAAAATATGAGCAGGATGATGGTTACCAACGTGATCCCCATCACCACGTTTTCGCCGACAGTTTTCAGCGTATGGCTGTTGAGCTCTGTTCTGTCATAAAAAACTTTGATTTTAACGTCCGCAGGAAGAATAACACTGTTCAAATAATCAACTTTTGCTTTTAAAACAGGTAAAACATTTCCCGGATTTTCACCTTTTCGCATCAGTACAATTCCTTCAACGACATCATCATGGTCGTCGCGGCCAACGATACCGAGCTGAGGAAGTGCGGACTCGTGAACGGTTCCGATGTTGGTCATGCGTATCGGGACGCCATTGATATTCTTGACGATTATTTTTTCAATGTCGGCAACGCTCGACACCACACCAATGCCGCGTACCACAAAAGCCTGCTGACCCTGCCGGAGTACATCACCGCCCACGTTCACATTTGCTCTTTGTAGTGCGCCATAGACATCAAGCGCGGTAAGGCTGTATTTGGCCAGTAAATTGGGATTGACGCTCACTTCAAATGTTTTGATATGGCCACCAAAACTCACCACATCGGCTACGCCCGAAACCGCTTTGAGATTTTTTTCAACAACCCAGTCTTCAATTGTTTTGAGCTCGGTATTCGTTTTGGTTTTTGATTGAAGCGTGTACCGGTAAATTTCGCCCGTTGGCCCGGCGGGAGGTTGTATTTCAGCACCGACACCGTCTGGCAGGTTCACGTTGGCAAGCTTTTGTGCTGCTTCCATCCGTGCCTGGAATCCGTCGACGCCGTCTTCGAAGACGATTTTGATGAAGGAAAGTCCAAATAAATTGATAGAGCGTAACGCTGATTTATGGCTGATTGAGTTCATTTCTGTTTCAATTGGAACCGAAATGAAGCGTTCAACTTCCTCCGCGCTGCGGCCGGGCCATTGGGTTATAATGACGACTTCCGTATTTGTTACGTCAGGATATGCTTCGACTGGCGTAAAATAAAAGCTGATGGCTCCCGCAACAACGACAAGCAGGGTTATGAAAAAAACAATTGCCTTGTGCCGGAGCGAAAATCCAATGATTTGTTTGATGAGCTTGTCCATGAAATTACTGGTTTGTTAGTTCGCTGTAAAGCATGAGAGCACCTTCCGTAACCACTTTGTCGCCAGGCTGCAAATCGCCTTTTACGTACATGAATTTCGATGTGTTTTTAAGGATTTGTACAGGAACGGCCTTGTATTTTCCACCCCCAGAATCCTTGATAACGTAATATTGGTCCTGACTAAAAATGACGGCTATCGGATTGACTGCCAGTAGTTTTTCGGGTTTTTCGATATGCAGCTTTACTGAACAAAACATGTCCGGTTTCAATAATCCACCCGGATTTGGAAGCACCACACGCGCCTGCAAAACCTTGCTGTCGTTGTCGACAACCTGCCCTATGTTCTCAATGACACCGGTAAATACTTTGTCAGGATAGGCCAGGGTGGTAATGTTAACAGTTTGTCCCTGTTTCACCGCCTGGATGTCGGATTCATAAATATTGATCAAAACCCATACATCGTTCAGGTCCGAAATGGTGAAAAGCGGGTCTGAATTGTCAGAACGGATCTGCATGTTGGGGTTCACGTTCCGCTCAACAATGAATCCGCTTTCAGGTGCTCTGACTGTAAACATGGGCTGTTTACCAGACGAAGCGCCACCATAAAGCTTCAATACCTGGCCGGAACGTTCTAGTTCAGAATTGGCGATTTCAAGCTGTTTCCGAGAATTTACGAGATCCGTTTCCGATGAAAATTTGGTTTTGTACAGCTGTTCGGTGTTGTCTGCATTTCGTTTGGCAATGTCGTAACCTGCTTTTGCAGCATTGTAGTCCTTCAAAAAGTCGCTGACATCGCCGCTCTGTAAAGTTGCTACAACCTGGCCTTTTTTTACATAGGCGCCGAGATCGGCTTTCACTTCCAAAACATTCCCGCTGACGATCGGATAGACCTTATCGACCTTTTTCTGATCGAAGGAAACCTGCCCGGTGAACTGGAGTTCCTCTTCAAAATTTCTTAGCTGAACAGAGTCTGTACGATAGGCAGATTCCGAGTCTTTTGTTTCCGCTTCTTTTGGCTTTTCGGTTTTGCTGCATGAGATCAAGACCAAAAACGCAAGTGAGATAAAATGTGCTGGTTTCATTTTGTTACAGGGTGTTAATCTTTAAAATGTTTTGGTATTGGTCACATAATTGATTTGCTGCTTTGCCTGAAAGACAGTGTTTTGCGTGTCTATCAGATTAAGTTGTGCATTTTTAAATGAGCGGATTTTATCGATAAAACTCACCAGATCAATGATCCGTTTGCCATAATCCTCAGTAGCATTTTTCGAGATTTCCTGTATATTTTGGATGTATTCCGGCGAAATGCTTTGTTGCAGGGCAACTGCCTGCTGGTACTGCTCAAATGCTGAAACTACATCTTGTTCAATCTGTAAATGGCTTAACTCAGAGGAAGTTTTTGCCTGATCAATGCCCACTTTTGCGGCCAGAATATTCCCTTGGTTTTTGTTGCGGACCGGGAGATCCATAATTGCCTGAATTCCCAGATAATGCGGGAATGCTGAGCCTACACGCTGATAATCAGTGCCAAGCGTAAGATTGGGCGTCGCGAGCGATTTTTGGTAAACGAGATTTTGCTGATTGTACTGAACCTGTGTCTGAGCAGCCTGCCAGTCGGGCCGGTTGCTGTAAGCCTGTTCCAGGAGCTGGTCGAGTTTTACTGTGTTTGGCAGGTTTGTGTTGTCGCTAACGGGAGCAATATACTTCGTTCCGGATTCGGATAGCAGCACACGCATGACGGCTTCGTCCTGGGAAATCTGCGCCTGGAGATTGTTGAGGTCCTGTCCGAAATTTTTTTGCTCCAGTTCAAGTCTTGTCACCTCGTATGGCGCAATAGCACCGATTTTGAGTTGCGCTCGAAAAGCGGCGAGCAGACTTTCCAGTTGCATCTGCTCCAACCGCAGCATACGTAATTTAGCTTGCTCATTGATCAGGTTTCCGAAGGTTTGTGCGAGCGCGTACCTCGAATTGCGCATTACATCCTGAAAAGCAGCTTGTTGTAACGCAACGTTGGACTGTGAAAGTTTAACCAGTTTGCTTCGGCTGGATGTGAGAGTCAGAACCTGCTGTAACTGTATATTGAAAACCCCGCCGGTGGGATTGACCAGATCGGACTGTTTACCATATGGCAGGAGTTTGTTGGTGTACCCGTTGTAGAGATTGGTTTCTACAAATAAATTTGGATTGTACCACAGCTTTGCCTGTTCCACGGCGGCCTCGGCCAGATTTACGTTGAATTTCTGAGCAATGAGTGCAAAGTTTTTTCTTACGAACTGTTCCTGAGCCTGTTCCAATGTTAGCCGTAATGTGTCCTGGCTAAACAGTGGTGGAATGGTGAATACGCATAGAAACAGAAAAACAAAACATTTTTTCATGTTGCAGGGGAGTATTAGGTGAAAATGTGAGGATTGGAATTGTGGTTGCTAAATCTTTTCGGAGGATGCACGCTTCTGTAACATTAAGTTGAATTATTTTTTTCAAAAATTAAAATTATTTGTGAACAATACCGAAAGGAGTTCCAGTTTGTAGCGTTGGACCTTATCCTGTGAATTAAAATCGGTTTCATGCGCTTCGTTTCTAATTGAAAATTGCCCTCATTTTGATGCAACGAAGCTATCGGTGAATTCTGAGCGAAAACTGAAGATTGGAGAAGGGATAGTCAAATCTAATTTTTATCTAATAAAAAAGGACTTACCAGGCTTTGGGGCCGGATAAGTCCTTTAATTTGCTGTACTGTAGCTCACAACAGATAATCGACTACGGTCAAATCTCAATTCTTCTAATTTCCACCATCGTCAAATGTTTGTTTTGCAGTTGGCTTGATAATCATTCTGAGCGATTGATCCTTGGTAAAATAGGCGATCATCCAGTTGTACAATGTCCGTATCCTGTTCCGGTACGTGATCAACGACACCAGGTGAATGAACAGCCATGCGCACCAGGCGATAAATCCCTGGAAATGTATTTTTGGTTTCGGAAGATCAACGACTGCCTTATTTCTACCGATAATTGCCATTGAACCTTTATCGTTGTAGGCAAAGGGTTTCAGTGCTTCACCGGCCACCATTTTTTTAAAGTTTTTGGCGAGATTTCTCCCTTGTTGGATAGCGACCTGTGCTACCTGAGGGTGTCCGCCGGGAAATTCGGGTTCATTCAATTGCAAACAGGTATCGCCGATTGCGTATATATTTGCCGTTGCCTGCACTTTGTTGAATTCATCTACCAGCATTCTTCTGCCGCGTCCATAGCTTTCCGAAGGAATACCCTCAAAGATTTTTGCTGTTACGCCTGCCGCCCAGATCAGCGTTTTTGTCGGGATTGTTTCCCCGTTACCAAGGACGACTGTATCATTCACAAAATCCTTTACGTGGCAGTTAAGCTTGATTTTTACACCCATTTTACGAAGATCGTTGTAGGTATCCTGCTGAGATTTTTCACTCATTGGCGAAAGCAGCGCGCTTCCTCCGTCTACGAGATATATCTCGCTGCCTTTCCCTGCAAGTTCAGGGTACTCTTTTTTGAGAATCCCGTTCCGCATTTCAGCGAACATTCCCGAAACCTCCACTCCGGTTGGTCCGCCACCTGCAATGACTACCGTCAGGCGTTTTTTTACGTCTTCCGGATCCTGGGAAATTGTGGCCTGTTCCATTTGCTGAAGAAGCTTGTTACGCATTTCTATGGCGTCGTCAAGGGTTTTCATGGCAATGGAATTCTGTTTGACATTTTCCATGCCAAAAAAGTTGGTTTCAGCCCCTGTCGCAAACACGAGATAGTCATATTCCAGTTCTCCGTTTGTGAGTTCAATTTTGTTGTTTTGGGGAATCACTTTTACAAGTTCACCCAACCTGAAATGCAGATTTTTTTTATCCGCAAAGAGTTTTCGGAATGGGTAGCTGATACTGGAAGGCTCCAAAAAGGCAGTTGCAACCTGATATATCAGTGGGGGGAAGAAGTTATAATTATTCTTGTCAACCAAAATCACTTCGTAGTTTTTGTCATTTGCAAGTGCCAGAGAGAGATTCACTCCGGCAAAGCCGCCGCCAACGATTACTATTTTCATTATTTAAGACCAATTTATGAAGTATATATTTTGAGGCAATGCCTGTAAAACATGGTTGATGCTGCCCACGGCAAGCTGCGATTTTATCCTTAATTAACCAAAATTCAGACAAGGCTTTTTGGGATGTAATCAACAAATTTCATTCCACACCAAATCTTAATAGTGATCGGGGTGATTCTTGAAAGTGAGTTTGAGAATTCAGCAGATTTAGGACTGGCTTTGCAACAGTAATTTCTAAGTAGATGTTGTAACCGTTTTTGTGAATTACTTTACTTTAAATTATCCGTATAATTTACTCTTGATCACAATATTGAATACTTAATGCGTCGTTTGTCGTAGTTTAAGGGATTAAATAATGAATTTTTCGTAGAATTATTTTATTTTTATTATCAACAAAGTGTTACTTTCATGCGAAGAATGTTTACAGGTACAATTCTGCTACCGTTTTGTTATCTTTTTTATAAAATTTAGAAATAATTGATGATTGATGAGTTGCCGTTGAAGCAAAGAATCGACGTTGGGTGGGCTTGGATTACCGGAAAGTCAGCGGATTTTCCGCTCAGGGCAAGGATTTTTCACTCCGTTTGTCTGATCGTCGTTGTTGCGCTTGCCTATAACGTTCCATTCAACTACTTGATTGGCCTGCCGAAAATTTCGCTGGCAAGCTTCGTTGTGTTGGTTATAATGTCGTTTCTGTATTACAATTCCAGAATGCGGGGAAAGGTGGCGTCGAGCATCGTCGTTGCGCAAATTACCGGGATTGTGCTTTTCAGTATCAACTATTTTCTGAACTCGGGTATTCAGGGGCCGACGGCCATTTTCTTCCTGCTTACACTGATCATGGTGATCACCATTTCGCCTCAAAGCCAGTACAAGATATGGATCCCGATCAACATTATTTTGCTTTTAACTCTTCACGCGGTTGAGTACTTCTATCCGGATTTGGTAGCTTACACGTACGCAACCCGTTTTGACCGTTTTGTCGACATTTCGTCGGCCTGTGTCGTCGTATCTTTTTTGAGCCTCTATTGCATTGCCTACATACGGCGTCACTACGAGTCCGAGAAACTTTCGGCTGAACTGAAATCCAAGTCGATAGTGGAGCAAAATGTAAGGATTCTTAAACAAAACCTTGAACTGCAAAGACTTAACGCAGAGAAGAATAAATTGATGTCCATCATTGCTCACGACCTCAGATCGCCGCTGGGCAGCATTCAAAATTCGCTGGAAATCATTACAGAATATGATCTGGACAGTGAGGACAAACAGTTTATCGAAAAAGAATTACTCAACACTACAAAAAATACTTCGGCAATGTTGTCGCGGTTATTGTCCTGGTCAAAGTCTCAGATCAATGGTATTTCCGTTTTCCCTGACCGCTACAACCTGGCAAAACTGCTTGAAAATACGCTGGAAACTGAAAGGTCGATAGCTGCTCAAAAAAACATTGAACTGACAAGTTTAATCGACGGCTCCATTGAGATTTACGCGGATGGCGACATGATGGAGCTCATTGTCCGTAACCTCGTGAGTAATGCCATCAAATTCACACATGGCGGTGGTACAATATCGGTTTCTGCTCAGGTCAGAAACAATGAATGCTGGCTTTGTATTCAGGATACTGGAACAGGAATCCCGTACGAAAAACAATCGGAAATTTTCTCCCTTACAGCTCAGTCTACTTACGGTACAGATAATGAGAAAGGGCTCGGACTTGGTTTACTGCTTTGTAAGGAATTTATTACGGCGCAGGCCGGGCGTATCTGGTTTGAAAGCCAGCATGGAAAAGGCACCGGTTTTTACATTTCCATTCCACTATTTGTCGGACAGGTTATCAGCGCTGTCGGAAAAAGATCGCTTCCCAATATTTCGCTCCAGGCGTAAAAATGTAAACTGTACGGGAATATAGTTTCCCAGTTTGTTTCTATGTTTCATCTTATACGTTCATCAGCAATTGTTTTTTGAGTCCTGGAATGGAAATTTAACCATGGCGTTATCACAAAACAATTGTTGTTATGTCACAAAATTCAAATGTTATAGAGGTCCTTAACGATTTAATTGAAATCAATAACGACCGTGTGGTTGGATACGGAAAAGCGGCTGGCGAAACCAATGATTCAGATCTTCAGATGTTGTTCAACAAGCTTGCAGGAGACAGCCAGAATATTGCTGCCGAACTTAGAGAGGAAGTAAATAAATTGGGGGGAGATGCAGCTGAGGGAACAACAACTTCCGGTAAACTGTACAGGGTCTGGATGGATGTTAAAGCGACGTTTACCAGCGATGATAGAAAAACAGCATTGGAAAACAGCGAATTCGGTGAAGATGCAGCGCAAAAGGCATACGAAGAGGCTTTGAAATCTGAAGACCTCACGACTGATATCCGGGCATTGATTTCCAACCAGAAAGTAGTTTTGAGAACAGGGCATGATACCATTAAGAGACATCGCGATGCTGCAAGAGTAACGCACGCATAGTCAAAATGGGGTGTTAATAACAAAACAGGCGTCCAATCGGGCGCCTGTTTCGTTATCTGCCAAAAAAAGTCAGATAATAATCAGATTTTGACCTGTAATGTAAGGTAAAATGACCTGCCATCTGATGGCAAAATTCCTGGCCCCGGATAGCCCGTAGCACGGCGTGTGAAATACATACTGTTTGCCAGATTATTGAAACTCGATTCTATTTTAAATTTCCTGAATTCGTAAGAGAGGCTCAGATCCATGATTTTGTAAGCCGGAATTATTCCCACCACCGATGAGATTCCTCCATCAGTGGCATTTGTGGCGTCGGAAAACTGATCGGTAAGATGTGTAAATTGAAATGCAGCTTTTAGCTTTTTGTACCCGGCTCTCACTCCGCTTTTTATGTTCACTTTTGGTACAAATTCCACCTCATTTCCCTGTACGCCCGGTATCTTGCTTTTTCTATACGCTGACTTGATGAAAGCAAAGTTACCAAACGCGACAATGCTGAAGTCTTTGCTTTCGGGATTTAAAAATTTGAAAAAATCGACTTCGGCGTAAGACTCCACACCCATAATCACAGCCTGCCCCACATTGCTGCGCAGCCGAAGTACGCGATTGGCTTCATCGTAAAACTGTACTTCTCCGATTCTGTTGTTGTAATTCAGGTAAAAAAGGCTGATATCATAACTGTAAAAGGAAGTTTCCCTGCTTCGAATCCCGAGGTCTGCCGAATAGCCCTTTTCGTCTTTCATATTCGGGTCAATGACGGAGGAAGGATTTGCTATCCGCATGTCGCTGAAAGTAATTGAGCGGTAATTTTGCGAAATGTTTCCATAAATTTCGGCCTGATTCACCGGCTTGTAGCTGATGCCCACGCCTGCAAGCAGAAATTTTCTTTTATTAACGCGTACTTCATCATTTCGGGTAATATTAATAATGTTTCCCGCCAGATCACGCGAAATATTGCCATAATACCCATCCGCCTTTGTACTGATGTATTCGAAACGCAGCCCAGGCGTAACAGACAATTTATCACTGAGATAAAAGATGTTTTCCGCGAATAGTGAAGTGTTTCGATTTGGGAACTCGTAGTCGTAGGTGATGAAACGCTCCGGCTCCACAAAGCTGAAATCTGCATTTTTGCCGTTGCTTCCCTGGCCCTGACGACTTTGATTGTGACCATAATAATAGCGACCACCAACCAGCAGAACAGATAGCTTTTTAGCCGTAAAATAACGTTTCATATAACGCGCCTCAGTTCCCCAGTTGTTGAACTCCCCTTTGATCAGGTCACGCTCGGAATTGTCATCGATGGTGGAGACGCGGTTGGGACGAAAACCCACTGAATAACGATGCGCCGATAAACCGAACACGCGCACGTTAAACTCCGCTGTCGGATTGAATTTATGGTCAAAATGAACAGCGAGCATATTCCAGCCTACATCGAACCAGTTTCGCTCCCGGTTTGTCTGACGGGGATTTGCCGCGAACATGGCGTCAGAAAGTCCGCCCGGCTGTTTTGCCAGATAATTCATATGTGTAACGTCCACGCCAATGGAAGTCTTTTCAGAAATTTTGTAATCAAAATCCGTGTAGAAAGTGGCGTTGTTGAAATGCGAATTGGCTCTCCATCCATCTGCTCGTTTGTATTGAAAAAAAGTGTAGTAACTAAACTTTCCCACCGTTCCGCTAACGCTCGTAAAAGTATTGTAAAAACCGAATGAGCCGGCGGTTTGCCTTGCCACGAGTTCAAATTTTCGATCCTGAACAGGTTTCCTCATGACAAAATTGATCAGTCCGCCAAACTGCGTTCCGTATTGTAGTGATGCGGCACCGCGCACGATCTGTATCCGCCCGACAGCTTCAATCGGCGGGGTGTAGTAACTTTCGGGATAACCGAGCGCGTCAGCACTGATGTCGTGGCCGTTTTGCCTGACATTGAAATTGGAAGTACGGTTCGGATCCAGACCGCGGCCGCCGATACTGAGCTGTAGGCCGCCGCCTTCATTTTCCCAGATATTGAGCCCGGCTACGCGCGCGTAAATCTGTCGCGCATTGTTGGTCGACAAATTGGCGACAAGCTGCTCAGGATTAATAACCTCTGACTTTTTTCCCTCATAAATCGCCATATTTTCAACACCCCGTAACCTCGAGAAACCAAAGTCTGTCTGCTTTTCCTTTACCGTTACTTCGTCGAGATTTTGATCCAGCGACTGAACCCAGATTGTAATCCGGAAATCAGACCCATTGATTGTAAACGTCTGTTGGGAAGAACGAAAATTATCCGTTGATGTACGAATTGTATGGGAGCCATTTTTGATCCGCTCAAATGTGAAAGTTCCATTTTCATCCGTTTGGATTTTGCGACTGTCGTTCAGAAATACAATGCAGGCCGAGACGGCGCTGCTGTCTTTTTGTGATCTGACAACGCCTGTTACGCTGTATTGAGCGAAACCGCAAATGGAAATCAGGCAACTTATAAATGTACTAAAAACCTTCAATTTCATTATTTAGGGGTGTAATCCAGGATTTGTGTTGGAAGGATTCTGATTCTTTCGCAAGGTCAGTTGCCGGGTTTACAAAGATTTTGCCCAGCCTGCCGTTCAGCGCAACGTAAACATCAGCATAAACCTGAGGCGAAGTGAAACCGTGTTTTGAATAGTAATCTCTTAAATGGTGTGCGTACTGGAGGATCATATCTGGTTGTGCAGACATCATTTTTTCCTGCAAGTTCGTCAAAAAATCGTTGTTGTTGACGATCCTGATTTTTCCGGACGTGTCTTTTACTGTAAACTGGGCATAACCAGCCTTCTCAATCAGCATAACCCGCCAGGAAAAACGATAGCCTTCTTCAGTCCAGAAAAGCTCGCCGGGATACATAAGATGTCTGAAAGGAAACAAAAGCTGGAAAAAGAAAAACAGACTGAAACCGCTCACCAACAACAGATTGGAAACAGGAGAGAAGCAAAATCTTTTTTTGGGACGGATAAACTGATCGGGCAATCTGAGCAAATTCCCCAGCTTCTGCAAAATGGCCTTGTGAAATTGTGCGGAAAAGAATATGAGCGCCGTCACGATCATGATGTAAGGAAACATACCAATTGGAAACAAAATTGCGGTCATGACGTGAAACACGACCACCGTCAAATATGCAACCAGACGCGTTCGCTGAGCCAATAGAAAGAATACGATGGTCAGATCATAGGCACAGCCAAACCAACTGAAGATGAAAGCCGTTCGCGGGTCGTTAAACAGCGAGCCAATAATGGGCATGTCGTTTCTGGCGGGCAACCATATTTTCAACGGCAGTGCATGCAAAAGCCAGTCACTATTCAGCTTGGCCAGCCCGGCATAAAAATAAAGTATGAACACAAGCAGCTTGATTGCATCAGTACACCAGGCGGGAATCTCGTCGGCCAGCAAATTCCTGTTGCGGTAGGCATCAACGGAAAAACATACGTTTGCAGGCAGGAAAATGAGCATAAGGCAAAGCAGGCTTATGAAATAATAGTGATTCAGATAGGTGCTTTTGTCAATCAGCTCAATATATGTAAAGGTGAGAAACAGCGTGATGATTGCCGTACGGTAGAAAAAGCCGATCGCCACCAGCAATGCTGAAAGGGCGCATATTCCAAAAAGCAGATAGGTGTAACCCCCAAGCGGTCTTACAAATCCGAAACCGTAGAAGGTAAAAAAGAATGATGGTTTGATATACAAATCATAGATCCATCCCTTTAGCCAGAAGCGAAACAGACTGGCAAAAAGCATCAAGCCCAGTGCGATCCGAAAAACTGCCAACGGGGCAGAGGATGTCTTTTTTTGTAAGTAAACCATAATTGGATACAAGTGCACCTGTTTTTTGATAGCTTCCAATGAATCGAAACAGGTGCAATTCCAGGGTTAGTCGCCGTCGTTATCAGTATAAGTGATGGTGATGCTCATTGCCGACGTCATGTCCACTTTCAGCATTCTGACCGCTTTTTGCAGTTCGTTATATGTATCCTTCATTGCCTGATCATTGGTTTTTACCTGTTGGTAAAAATTTGTGTCCAGCGCGTCAATCTTCGCTTTGCTTGCTGCAAACTGATCGGTAATTGTCTCGCTTAAAAGCTTACCGGTCGTTTTGTCCTTTGCACCCAGCGCGTCCAGGTACGTTTTGAAAGATGGCCCTGCTGTATTTGATTTTACACCTTTACCATTGAAAAAATCGACAGCCGCCTGATGCGCAGTTTGTGCCAGTACTTTTGAAATGTCTTTTTTGTAAAATGCTTCTACTTTTTCAGCGGCAACAATCCCGTCCAGCATAGCACCGGAAGGTATGCCGAATTTACCCGACCGGATATATCGTTCATAATGAAGTACATAGTGATTCGTTAGTTCCCCCATAGGAGAGCCCACGTCAACACCTGTTTTGGTCGTGAATTGTTCGCGATATGAGCCGTTCCAGTCACTGATCACGCCTGTGATCAATTCCTGCATGTGGTCTGTAATGCGTTTAACGTAAGCAAGTCGTTTGGTGCCTTCTGCTGATGTATAATAGGAAAGAATTTCAGCATCCGTTTTTCCAACTCCGTTCAACAGATAATCCAATGCAGGAAAACCTTGTTTGTCGTACGAAGCTGTAATTTCCAGGTTCACCGAAGGATTGGCAATGTTTGCTTCGATTCCTGAAACACTCGTCGGGTAAATGTTATAATAATTCCGGATCGCTCGTTGAAGTCCTGGTCCGGCATCGAAAATCTCCACTTTTTGCCATTCGGTGTAGGCATCCACCCAGGATTGCCGGAATTCAGCTAGCGTAGTCGCATCCGGTTTTTTGCTGAAAGCCTCTGATTTGACAGTCATAACGTCCAGTTTTACCTTAAATGCAGCGTAGGAAGGTATGATAATGTTGTCAGCCCAGTTGGTGAGCATGGCCTTTCTGTCCTTTCCCGTGTCGGCAGGTTCAGGTTCTTTAGAAGGTTCGTCGCTTCCTGAGCACGCCCATACCAGCATGGCTGTGAGGCATATCATTCCGATTGTGTTCCTGTTAAATAGGGTCATGTTATTAAACGAAGAAGTAAAGGACTGGCAACAAATTTGTCGCCAATCCTTTACAATTATAATTGAGTTCCTGAAAAACTTATAACTTGAACTTAGCCTTGATTGCGTCCGAGGCAGCAGTGATTTTTGCAGGAGTCAAATCCCACACACCATTTGCAGAACCAACCAGGCCTGTCAATATATCGTCAGAGAATTTGGCAGTTCCACCATTTACGGTTGCAAAGCGAAGTGAGTAAATAAATCCAAGTCCTTCGCCCATTGCATGAACACGCGCAGCATCCGTTGCACCGGAAATGTATTTTCCAAGGTAACCAACCGCAGCCGAAGCAATTGCTTTCTCCATTTCAGCTTTGATAAAATCAGCCTGGATTTTCAATTCAGCCTTGTCGTTGTTCACAATAGCAGCACGACCTTTCAGGAATGCCGGGTGGATTTTGGCGTAGGAAGCCTTGTTGTATTCCCAAAGGTAAGATCCCAGAAAGCTTTCAGGCGCTTTGGCGCTTTTCGCAGCGTCTGTGGCACCTTCCAGATAAATCGGGTTCAACGTCAGCAAACCATAAGCTTCATCCCAGTTTTGTTCAAGTTGGGTGTAAGTCTTACCACTAACAACAGTTTTGTTATCTGCATCCAGGCCTTTCGTCAACAACACATTTCCAATGTAGTCGTACTGCATAGACCCAATCAGTGACTTCTGAATGATTTGAATTGGCTCAATTCCTTGTGCGTTAACAAGATATGAGCCTGCTTTTCCCGCTTTTCCAGCCGCTGCAACATTGGCAATTGATTTGCTCGTTTCTGCCTGTTCTACAAAAAGCGTTTCGAATCTGGCGCGAACCAGTTCCGCATCAGCAGTCGGCCAGGAAGAGGCAACGATATTTTTTAGCTGTACTCCCGAAGTGTTCAGTTTTGTGCTATCAGCAAATGGATTTGCTGTATTGGAAAACATATTTTTCAATACCGTCGCGTCAATCAGCTTATTGCCGCTCACGGAGGTGCTGATGTAACTGTTTAACGCCTGGAACATTTTGTAGCGATTGTTTCCGTTACTCAGGTCAACAGTCGACTTCCCGGCGGCATCTACGAATGGCGTACTGTACGCCGTAGTTGCCGTTAAAGTTGTGTACTCAATCCTTGCACGCAGCGGAGTTTCCGGAACCGGATTTACTTCGGTATCATCATCTTTACATGAAACCATACCTGCTACGAGTATTGTAAGAAGTGCGTGACGCAATCTTAAATTGTTGTTTAACATTTGTTTAGGGGTTGGTAAAAAACTATTTATAACAATTTGTAATATTCAAAATATGACTCGTGCAATGAACCTGATTGGGTAGTACATCGTACACTTCACATTTTTGTGAGATTTAAAATATAAACGTATCCCGGGCGGAGTGGGAAATGTGCTGCGAAGTAAAGATAAAGTTTCGGAATGTTAACTATACTAATTATAAATAAGAGTAAATATTTTTCAATTTAATTCGCAATCGTTTGATTTCCAGCAGATTGTTCCGTTGATTTGATGTTGGTTTTTTGAGGATCGGAGTTTCCTTGCACTGAACTTCAACACTTCTATCAGACTCTGCTGCATTCCGAAGGTCAGTTGAATTTTAATCTGTTAAATTTAGCATGTTGAAGCAATTTCTTTTGAACTCTGTCTTTTATGCCAATTAAAAAAATCTCTCTATCGGCTCTTTTTCTACTTTTAACAGGTGCTGCCAGCCATGCGCAAATTGATGGCAATGCAACAACCGAAACCCGGGCGCTATACCAGAATCTCAAAACTTTATCCCAAAAACACATTCTCTTTGGTCATCAGCACGCCACTGAATATGGTCACGGCTGGTCTGGTGAGGAAGGTCGTTCGGACGTCAAATCCGTTACCGGCTCTCATCCGGCTGTGATTGGTGTTGATTTAAGCGGACTTTCTGGCCGGCCTGCCGATCAGATAGCGAGGACCATGCAGGGGTTGATCAAAAATGTTACAGGTACTTACAATCGGGGTGGTGTGACTACGGTGGCCTGGCATTTTTCAAATCCCGCTTCCGATGGCGGTTTTTACTGGAAAGATTCTATTTCTGTGGCTGCAATGTCTTTGATCAAACCGGGCGGATCGCACCATGAAAAGTATAAAGAGATACTCGGTACAGTGGCGGAATTTGCAAACAATTCCAAGGGAAAAGATAGCAAATTAGTGCCGATGATCTTTCGCCCGTATCATGAATTCGATGGAGACTGGTTTTGGTGGGGAAAAGGCCACACTTCCCGCGAAGATTTCATTTCTGTCTGGCAGTTTACGGTTTCCTATCTGAGAGATACTTTAAATGTTCACAATTTTATCTACGCCTTTTCGCCAGACTGCAAATTCAACACGGAAGCCGAATTTTTAGAGCGTTATCCAGGGAATGAGTGGGTAGATCTTGTTGGGATGGACGATTATGCCGACTTCGGTCGCAATGGAAAATACAATCTTGAAGCAGGGTTAAGGAAGTTGAAAATCGTCTCCGATTTTGCAAAAAAAGCAAATAAGCTTGCCGCGTTTACTGAGACTGGTTTGGAAAGCATACCCAATCCCACCTGGTGGACTGAAACGCTTCTTAAAACTTTGCGGACGGAAAAATTGGAGCTCGCGTATGTGTTGGTTTGGCGAAATGATGCGAAAAGCCCAACCCATTTCTATGCTCCTTTTCCCGATCAGGTCAGCGTGGCAGATTTTATAAAATTTCACAAAGATCCCTACACACTTTTTGAAACCGATCTCAGAGAAATCTATAAGACGCGAAAAGGAGCCCGATAGGCCATGCTTGGCAAAAGACTGATTCATTGGCTGTTTCTATTCAGCTAATGTCAACCAATTTTCAGTAATTTTTTTAGCTTCTATTGAATTTCAACTGAATAGCTCTTGAATTTTATTTTTAAATCTATTTAATCTACCTTTTTTATAGATTATAAATATTTAATAATATCTTTGCCGGTGACGTATACCTGAATCAAGTTGGTTACTGATTCATATTCAGTCAAATAATCCGTTTCTCAAAAATTAACTTTTCATCGTCAAATGCCCGATTTAAAAAACAAGCAGCAGACGGCACTAGGTGATGTTGCAGCAAGGCAACTCGCCATTGCAACCCGCACTGTGCCTCAATTTGAAGCGATTACTCCCCGCTGGCTTACTCATTTATTGAACTGGATTCCGGTTGAATCCGGAGTCTATCGTCTCAATAAAGTGAAAGCCGGAAGTTATGCGGAGGTCGATTGTTCGAGCCGTGATGAACGCGAGCTACCACATACGTTTATTGACTATGTGGAAAATCCGCGCGAGTACAATCTTACCGCAGTTAACACGGTACTGGATGTCCACACAAGGGTTTCGGACTTGTACAGCAAGCCTTACAACCAAATCAGCGAGCAGCTGCGCCTGACAATTGAAAGTATTAAGGAACGGCAGGAGGGAGAGTTGATCAATAACCTGGAATACGGATTGCTGAACAGCATCGCTCCGTCTCAAAAAATTTCGACACGAAAGGGCCCACCAACACCGGATGATCTGGACGAATTGCTTTTGAAAGTGTGGAAAGAGCCTGGTTTTTTTCTCCTGCATCCCAAAGCGATTGCTGCATTTGGCCGTGAGTGCACAAGACGGGGCGTGCCACCACCAACGATCTCACTTTTCGGTTCTCAGTTTATTACCTGGCGCGGCATTCCGCTGATTCCTTCTGACAAGCTTCCGATTGAAGATGGAAAGACGAAAATTTTATTGCTTCGTACGGGAGAGAGTCGCCAGGGAGTGGTTGGTTTGTATCAGCCGGGCTTGCCGGGTGAACAGTCACCGGGACTTTCTGTTCGCTTTATGGGGATCAATGACAAGGCCATCGCATCGTATCTGGTATCCTTGTATTGTTCACTTGCAGTACTCGTTGACGATGCAATTGCGGTGCTTGAGGATGTAGAAATTGGCAACTATCATGAGTATAATTACTGACCAGATCGGTGGCGATCCGTTACATGGCGGCGAGCTTCCAAAAGACTTTCCTGAGGTGACCGAGATCGAAAAACTGGCAAATGCACTGTTCTCTGCTTTGCCGGGAGATATCCTGCTGAATGAGATTCCAAGGCCTGTATTTTCACCGCATTTGCATGACCATCCCAGAATGGAAAAGGCGTTGAACACGTTGCATACAAACAGTCCTGATTTTTTATCCAAAGATGCAGGATTTGATGTAGCCAATCCGCAGACAAGTCTGCCTGATCCGCATGTTGCCGTCAACCCTTTGTCCGCGACTTTGGGCCCAGTAACATTTACCGGTCTTACCGAGTTCTTTGGAAATCAGTTTAATCCTGGAAATCAGGGTGGAGGAAGTTTGCTCTCCGGCATTGGGGCTTCTCCGTCTGGAAATCCGGCCATAAATTCCTATGCTTTTGGTGATCCCAACAGTTTTGCCGTTGATCCTGCAACGGGCGGTTTTCCTGCTACCGGAGCAACGGCAGCACCGTTTGCAGGTACTGGAGTTACGCAGCCGTCCTTGTCGGGCAGTGGTCTGACTCCTTCGGCTTCTCAAAATGCCCGTCATTTCCAGGCGACAGAATCGCCTGATTATTTAGCGTACATCAGTGCCGATACTGTTCCGAAGGAGCGAAGTGGTCTGGTGCCGGCGTCGTTAGCGGGCAGTGGTGCTTCACCTTCGGGTATACATCACGGCAACGAAGTGAATCCTGCAAATCCGCAAACGAGTCACGCTGACCCGCATGCAGGTACCGGAATTGTTCCGTCTTCGGTTGCTGGCAGCGGAGTTTCTCCGTCTTTCAGAAATTCTGAAAGTGGCAAAAGTGTCCGGACGGAGTATCCGTTTCCTGGTAAAAATGATTTTGTGCCTGCATTACCGGTCGTTCCCGATTATGGCAATTTGAATAATAGAAAGAATTTAACACCGGATTCGTTTGGTTCATTTCAGGAAGGTCCGGTTGCAACACCAAACCAAAGTGATGCATCATACTACTTTTTGTCGGGAAGACAGCCGGAATTGTATTCAAATCAATTAAACAGTCGGAACGATTCGCCATTTTCCATCAAGCCTTTTGGTAGGGGAGGTTGGGGTGAGAATAAAGATCAGCTCCCTGGTCTTGCCAGTAAATCAGGTATTGCCGGTCAATTTGACGTAAATCAGATCAAAAAGGATTTTCCGATCTTACAGGAAACCGTGAATGGGCATCCATTGGTTTGGCTGGATAATGCCGCCACGACTCAGAAACCAAAACAGGTGATTGACCGCGTCAGCTATTTTTATGAGCATGAAAACTCCAACATTCATCGTGCTGCACATGAGTTGGCTGCACGAGCAACCGATGCTTATGAAGGTGCCAGGGAGAAAGTACGCGCCTTTCTGAATGCAGGTTCGGTAAACGAAATTGTATTTGTGCGCGGCGCGACAGAAGCGATCAACCTGGTTGCAAAAACCTGGGGCGATCAGAATTTGCGGGCAGGAGATGAAATCATCGTAAGTAACCTGGAACATCACGCCAACATCGTACCCTGGAAACAACTTGCAGACAAAAAGGGGCTGGTTCTCAAGGTCATTCCGGTTGACGACGACGGACAAATACTACTGGGAGAATATGCAAAACTTCTTGGTCCGAAAACCCGGCTTGTATCTTTCACACAAGTTTCCAATGCGCTCGGAACGGTAACGCCGGCAAAACAAATTGTGGAAATGGCCCACGCCGCCGGTGCGAAAGTTTTGGTGGACGGTGCACAGTCGGTTTCACATTTGCGCTCGGATGTTCGTGGTCTGAACTGCGACTGGTTCGTTTTTTCGGGACATAAGGTATTCGGACCGACCGGAATTGGCGTTTTGTACGGAAAAGAGGATTTGCTGAATGAAACCCAACCCTGGCAGGGCGGAGGAAATATGATTGTTGACGTGACATTTGAACAAATCAAATACCACAACGCCCCGTCACGCTTTGAAGCAGGTACCGGAAACATTGCCGACGCAGTAGGGCTGGGAGCGGCGATTGATTATGTCAACAAGCTCGGAATTGATCTCATTCATCAGTACGAGCATTATTTACTCGTTTACGCTACCAGACTGATGACGCAGATTCCGGGGCTCCGTCTAATCGGGACGGCCGCAGAAAAAGCGTCTGTGCTTTCCTTTGTTTTTGATGGTTATAAAACAGAGGAGGTTGGTGCAGCGTTGAACAATGTCGGTATTGCAGTTCGCTCCGGGCATCATTGCGCACAGCCGATTCTGAGAAGGTTTGGCGTAGAAACCACTGTACGGCCATCGCTGGCGTTTTATAACACCTGTTCTGATGTCGATTTGCTTGTAGAAACTTTGTACAGGCTTAGGAGCGGGTACAGGCGATAGTCAAAAAAAACCATGCAAAGTGGGAATGGAAATTGCTTTTTACCAGGTAACCGGGTCATTCCTGCTTTGCGTGATTTAAATATTTAAGTAAACAGATAAATAACAAATGCCAACCGATTCCAACACGCAGTCTCTGATTAGTTTACTCAGAAAAACGCATCACGCGGAGTGGGAGGCGACTCCTTCCTGGCACGATGCCACGACCTGGCTCGACGATCTGATACAGTTTTTGTTTCCCAGCAATCATCTACCCAAACAATCTTCGTACGAAGGAATTCTCAAAAAAAATCAGATTGATCTCGAAAATATTCTGTTAAGTTATCTTGATCCGCGGGAGCTGGATGTGGAGGGCGCGGTGCAGTCGTTTTACTCTTCACTGGAAAAAATTTATCAGGATTTACGACTAGACGCCAGCAAGATTTACGAATATGATCCGGCCGCTACGAGTGTCAATGAAGTGATCGTATCCTATCCGGGTTTTTATGCGATCACTGTTTATCGGATCGCAAATCACCTTACGTTGTTGAATCTGCCGGTGTTGCCACGCATACTCTGCGAATTTGCGCACGGAAAAACCGGCGTTGATATTCACCCGAATGCAACAATTGGCGTCCCATTTATGATTGATCACGGGACCGGAATCGTGATAGGAGCAACCACCGTAATCGGGAAAAATGTGAGTATTTATCAGGGAGTGACGTTGGGCGCTTTGCAGGTAGCCAAAGAACTTTTTGACACCAAACGACACCCGACCGTAGAGGACAATGTAATTATTTATGCCAGAACGACGATTCTTGGCGGAGACACGGTAATTGGTAAAAACAGCGTAATCGGTGGAAGTGTATTTTTAACAAAAAGTGTAGCGCCTAATTCCCAGGTTTTTAATACGCATCAATTGCGTATAACTACAAAGGACGTGAGTGAGGAAACGGTGTAGACCGGAAGGTTAATTACCGAATTACACAACCATTTCTGCATTTGCTGGTTAAATAATTTTAATTTGAAGGCAAATTAACCCCAGCGCATGTTTCCTGACCGAAATACCATCAAATTGCTGAGAATTCCGTTCTCATTTTTTCTGATGCCTTTGTTTCTGTTTGCCCTCAGTCAGGCAAATGATGTTGTTCCTTACAAAGCCGTTCTCTCTTTTCTGATCATCCATTTACTGGTGTATCCCGCCAGCAATGGTTATAATAGCTACATCGACCGTGACGAAGATAGTATCGGTGGACTTGAAAAACCGCCGCTTCCTACGATAACGCTCTTTTATACGACATTGGTCTTGGATTCGCTGGCCATTCTTCTGGCGGCAATTTTCGTGCATCCCTATTTTGCGATTTGTCTCGTTTTGTACATTGCTGCTTCGCGTGCTTACAGTTCCAGGCAAATCAGGCTCAAAAAGTATCCGTATGCCGGGTTTTTGGTGGTAGTTGTTTTCCAGGGTGCCTTCACTTACTTTATGTCCCATCTCGGTATCACAGGTGAATTGCTGCAACTCAATCGTGCGTCGGTGTTCATTCTCCTCGGTTGTTCGTTCCAGATTGCCGGTGCTTATCCTTTGACCCAGATATATCAGCACAAACAGGATTTGAAAGATGGCGTCACAACATTGAGTTATAAATTGGGCTACATCGGTACATTTGTTTTTACAGCCGTAATGTTTGTTCTGTGCAATGTATTTTATTTCCTATATTTCAATGAAATGCACAATGGAACGATTTTTTACATCGTTCAGATATTCTTTGTTCCTATTGTAGTCTATTTTGGTTACTGGTTTTTTCTGGTTTTGAAAGACACCGGGCAGGCCAATTTTCGGAATACAATGCGAATGAACCAGATTGCGGGGCTGTGCATGAACAGCTGTTTTTTAGTACTAATTCTTATTCATTATTTTCCTTTGAGTTACCTGACAGCTATTGAAACTGCCGTTCCGGAAAAATGTTTTTCACAGGAAACACTTACCGGATTCTACTCGGCATCTACGGATGATGAAATTGTTAAAAGGAAAATACGAATTATTGCAGGCAAAACGGGCATTGCAAAAAGGTATTCGGTAATTGATGATTTTGACAAAAAAGTAGAAGATTACACTTTTTTTAGTAAAACGCCAACCTTGCTGCCGGAGCCGGGACTCACCCAGCGTATGGCATGGTACAAGCGCCATGTGACAAACCTGTCCATGAACGCAATTAAAAAGATTCAGGGTTTTGATAACCTCAAAAAGGAAGTAACGCACCTAATAACTGTTACCTGCACAGGACTGTTTGCGCCGGGGCTGGACATTGAATTAATCCGTAGCCTGGGATTAAAACCTACTATCCAGCGAAGCAGTGTCAATTTTATGGGCTGCAACGCGGCAATAATTGCGTTGAAGCAGGCCAACGCCATATGCAATAGCGAACCGAATGCCAACGTGCTGATCGTCTGCACCGAAATTTGCACAATTCACTTTCAAAAGCGTTACAACGACGACTACATCCTTTCAAATTTACTTTTTGGTGACGGCGCTGCCGCCGTACTGGTTAGCTCAAAGCCTTCAGATACGGGCTACCCTGTTGAAATAAGCAAGTTTCATTCGTTTATATTGCACAACGGCTATGAAGATATGGCCTGGCAACTTTCGGAATCAGGGTTTATTATGAATCTTACTTCCTATGTTCCCGACCTGATCAAAAATAATATCGGCCCGATGCTCGCTTCAATCGATGTTCGCGCTGAGCAAATACGGCATTGGGCGATTCACCCCGGTGGAAAGAAGATTCTCGATGACTTTGCTGCTGCGCTGGAACTGGACAGGTGCTGCCTTGCTGCCAGTTACGATGTTCTGAAAAATTACGGAAACATGTCTTCTCCTACGGTTTTGTTTGTTTTAAAGGAAGTACTTGAAAAGGCCACAGGCCCTGTTCAGGGTGAGCTGGGATTTGCGGCAGCATTCGGGCCGGGGCTGAGTATAGAAACGATGCAGTTTCGTTATGTTTAAATTCAGGAGCGAGGAAAAAGAACTGCTCGACGCAGACCAGATTCCGGAAACTGATTTGTTCAGGAATCTGAGCGAGCTGGACTTTATCAATCATTGGCTTGGCGGATACCGGATTTCTTTTTCTGCATTAAAAATGATTTTAGAGCAGGGAAGGAAATATTCGCTCGTAGATATCGGAAGCGGCGGCGGAGATACGTTAAAGCGGATTAACACCTGGCGGAAAAATAAAAGGTTTGAACTGGATCTGTTTGGCGTGGACATTAAGCCGGTTTGTATCAATTATTCCCGTTCCAATCTGCCAGATCCTGAAATTCATTTTATTTGCGATGATTACCGGAACATGTACCATCACTTTGCTTCGGTGGACATTATCCACGCATGTCTTTTTTGTCACCATTTGACTGAAAATGAGCTTGTTGATCTGATTCGATTCTCAAGTAAGAATGGAGCAATTTTAATTGTAAATGATCTGGAAAGAAATGCGCTGGCATATTATCTGATCAAAATACTGACAGCCGTTTTTTCGAAATCTTATCTGGTGAAAAACGACGCCCCGTTGTCGGTATGGCGCGGATTTAAGCGAAAAGAGTGGAAACAAATGCTGGAACTAGCCGGTGCCGGCAACTATTCACTAAAAAATAAATGGGCTTTCCGGCATCAGATCATCGTATATCCTGACTAGTGTATCATAAATCTGAACTTTTGGATCATCCGAATCATACATTTCAATGCGCCATAATTGGTGGCGGACTCGCTGGGCTGTGCCTGTCGATACAATTGGCAGAGCGTGGAATCAGTGTTGTTTTGTTTGAAAAAAATCAATATCCGTTTCATAAAGTTTGCGGGGAGTACATTTCTATGGAAAGCTGGGACTTCCTGCAAAGTATGGGCGTTCCCCTGGCAGAATTAAATTTGCCTGCAATCAATCAATTAGGTATCAGTTCGCAAAATGGATTTATGCTCAATCATACGCTTGATTTGGGCGGTTTCGGAATCAGCCGGTATACATTGGACCATACGCTCTCCAGGATTGCGAAAGATAAAGGAGTTGAGATTCTGGAAAATTGCAAGGTGAATTCAGTTGATTTAAGCAGGAACGAAGTTTACACTATCCAGACCTCGCTTGGTGTTTTTTCTGCCAGTGTTTTATGTGGAAGTTATGGAAAATATACGCCGTCCTTTATTCAAAAAAGTGAAAATTATCATTCTCCGGAAAACGAGGGAAAAGGGAATTACATTGGCGTGAAGTATCACATCAAAACCGGGTTGCCGGAGAATAAAATTGAGCTCCATAATTTCAAAGATGGTTATTGCGGGGTTTCCAAAGTGGATCAGGGCTTGTATTGTCTGTGTTATCTGACGACTGCTAAGAATCTGAATGACAACGGGAAGGACATAAAAGTAATGGAGGAAAATGTCTTATACCGAAATCCGCATCTAAAACGATATTTTTCCGAAGCTCAGTTTGTCAGGCCGGAGCCGTTGGTAATCAGTAATGTTCGCTTTAAGAAAAAACAAACAAACGTAGACGGGATTTTTCTGCTGGGCGATGCCGCCGGGTCGATCACACCGTTGTGCGGCAATGGAATGAGTATGGGAATGCTGGCTTCGAAACTACTCGCAGACGAGTTGATCATGCTGTTCGCCGATAAGCAAACCCGCGAGCAGTGCAGGAATAATTATGAAAAGGCGTGGAATGATGTGTTCAAACACCGAATAACAGCAGGATATTATCTGCAACACCTGTTTGGCAAAGCGCAACTCACAGACTATACACTTAAATTATTAGACAAATTTCCATCCGTTACCAGCCGGCTGGTAGCGCTGACGCACGGCCAACCTTTTTGAAATTTTCGAAGCACTTTTCTAATCAGCCGGACCGCAGCTGGATTACTTTCTGACCGCTCCCGGCGCTTTAAATTCGCGAGAAACGAGGTGCCGGGAAATCTAAAACAATCATTTTTTGATTTTACCAAAATAAAAACCTTGATTTTCATTAGGAATTTAAAAAATAGTATTTACATTTGATACTGTAAGTATCTTATTTTTGATTTTTTAAATATCAATGTTGTATGGGAACTCAGGAAATATTTTGGTCAGGAAATATCAAGTATCTGCGTGTGCGTCAGAAACTCAGCCAGGAGACATTGTCGGAGAAATTGGGCATCACCAGAGTGAAGCTGAATGCGCATGAAAGCGGACGAACAGCTAATCCTACAATTGACGATCTGATCAATTTTTCTGAGTTTTTCAGAATGAGCATCGATAGTCTCCTTAAAATCGATCTGACCAAGCTCTCAGAACAAAAAATGAAGGATCTCGAAGAGGGCAGTGAGCTGTTCATGAAAGGTAGCAATATCCGGGTTTTGGCTATTACGGTCGACAAAGACGAAAAAGAAAACATCGAATACGTGCCGGTCAAAGCCAAAGCGGGTTATCGTTCAGGTTACAGCGATCCGGAGTTTTTGGCGACGTTGCCAAAATTCAATCTGCCGAACTTACCAAAAAACGGCACTTTCAGAATGTTTCCGACCGTGGGAGATTCCATGCTTCCAATACCGGAAGGAAGTGATATCATAACGCGCTATATTCAGGACTGGACGAAAGTGAAGGCTGAAACACCTTGTATCGTTATTTTAAAAGGAGAGCAGGATTTTGTATTCAAGCAGGTTACGATCAACAAAGACGGGACGATGGTTTTGCAGTCGTTTAACAAACAATACTTTGCATACACGGTTCATATATCGGAGGTTCTTGAACTTTGGGAGTACTATAGTTTCCACAGCCGTCAGCTTCCTGAGCCACAGACGGACATGCAGCAATTGATGAAAATGTTGCAGGATATGCAGATGGAAATTAAGGAGATTTCAGGAGTAAAATCCAATTAAATTAAGGATGACCAGAGACTGATTTAAAGGCTTTGTATTGGAATAATACATATTTGTTTTTAGAGAATTGTAGATGTATTTTGACGGATATTTTCGAAATAGGTTTCAAAAGTCCAAATTTGGTAAGATTTAGATGTAGAAGTTTTGCAAAATAGTCGAAATGGGCTTCGTGGGACTTCGATGTAGATTGTAGGTACTATAAATAAAGTGCAATTTAACTTTTTAGGTAACCCCAAAAAAATTCAGGTACACCCCAAAAAATATACAACTCGTCACAAAACAAATTACGCTGTTTAGATGCTGCCATACTTTTGTTGAGTAACTCAACTCGACGAAGATATGTCATTCAAATTCTTTTTTCTAAACTCTCTGGTGCTTTGCGCATCAATTTTTAATCAGGCTGAGGCTCAGAGCCCGACATCAGCAGCAAGAGGTTTTAACATTTTTGTTAAAGGTGATGCAACATTAATCTCCAATGAAACGGAAGGTCCGGTGGCGATTGGCGGAAACCTGACAAGCAATCAATATCAGATCAGTTTTGACAAGAAATACAGTGTGTTTTCGGTAAACGGAGCAACAATTGGCCTGGCAGTAAGAGGAGGTGTTAAACTCAATAACGGAAGTTTTCAGATCACCAATAACAATTACGCAAAAATAGGGAATTGTACCCCAAACAGTTCGGCTGCTACGAATTTGAAAGTGTGGTATAAGGATAACAACAATGCCATGTCTCCGATCCGTATTACCGGTTCCGCAGCCGGCTATTCAGATACGCCCAACATTAGCCTGAGTGCGCAGGCCAACGTTTTTACTCCGAATGTAAGCGCAAGTGTGAATCCGGTCTGCGAAAATGTTTTTGGCACCGGTGATAACCAAATTGATGTTGACGGCGCGTTTACGCAGCTCGTAAGCAGGTCGGCGCAATTGGCCGCAATGGCGGATAACGTAGCGATTCGGGATCAGAATGGAAATATCATGCAGAATGCGCCAGTTGGGCCTTATACCAATACTGCTGTAATTGGCAATAACCCGAAAATTATTCTTGATCCTAATAAGATCAACGTTTTGACAGTGTCGGCTGCGGTTTGGGAAGCGATCAAAAATTCAAATATTGAAGGTATACCTTCCGGCCCTCAGGCAGGCACAACAACTTACACCGGCAAATTCGGTTTCGTTGTAAACATCATCAATTATCCTGCTTTCGTAGCATCCAAAGGAAATACAAAGGTAAATTTCCCAAGTGTCGGTGGTCTATCTGATTCCCAGGGGAGCTACGTGATTTATAACTTTCCGGACGCAACTGATAAAGTTACGCTTGGTGGTAGTACGCCGATCCACGGTACTGTATTCGCGCCACAAGCTGATTTGGTAAAAGAAAACAGTGGTAACATCAATGGTCAGATCATCGCGAAAAGTTTTTACCAGAGCCAGGACGAGGTTCACTTCTGGCCCTTCCTTCCTTCGATTGCAGTGCCGGTTACACCAAAGCTGACTTTGACTGCGCAATCTAAATGTCTTGAAGATAAGCCATATCTGGATTATACTGTAACACCAAATTACGATGCGACGGGTCAGTCGGCTAAAATTGAATGGCTGAATTCTGAGGGTACTGTTGTAAGAACAGACAACAATCAATCGTTGACAGGGAGCATTTTGTTTCCGGGAGTTGTGGAAAGTGGTGGTGCTGTAACGGGCTATCCGGGATACATTTATGCCAATGGGAAATGGTCGCAGGTGACAGATCTTAATTCAACGATCCGCACGGCGGGAGCAAAAATTCGTGTGACTTTAACACCAACAGAATCGATTGATATTACTTATCCTGCAAGCACATTAGGTTGCCTTACAAGTCCTCCACCTACAACACCATTGCCCGTTACACTGGCTACTTTTACGGCCCGAAACGAAAATTGCAATGTTCAATTGAAATGGGTGGTAACAGAGGCAACGAATTTTTCTCACTTTGTGGTTCAGCGTTCAGCGGATGCTAAAAACTTTGCTTCACTATCGGAAATCACTTTTGATCCAAACAAAAAAGATTACAGCTACACAGATTCACCTTATTCAACAGAAGCTTCTCCTGCCCGTTATTACTACTACCGTCTGAAACAGGTTGACTTAGATCAAAAAACGGAATACAGCACGCTACGCAGCGTTGAAACGGGGCAGTGTGATGCAAGGTTGGCCGTAGATTTTTATCCCAATCCAACTCAGGATGAAGTGAATGTAAAAAGTTATTCTCCGGTTAAAATGCTTGAAATTCTTACTGTTGGCGGAAAAAGGATATACTCCGTTACACCGGCGGCTAATCAGACTCAGGTGAAAGTGAACGTTCAATCTCTCACACAGGGACTATACATCGTAAACATTGTAAATCAGGAAGGAAAACACACTTCCAAAATCCTGAAAAAATAGAAATATAGCGTTATGTGAAGCTTTAAACCTGCCCGTAATTTTACAGGCAGGTTTTTTATGTCAGTTTTCTTCCTTTCCATTCATATTCAGGGCTTTGTGCCGCCAATCCAAATAGGCAGACATAGAACGGATAGATCAATTGGGTAGGTAAAATGTAAATCATTGAGCCTGGTTTTTTCAGGAAACCAAGAATTGTCCCAATAAAAATCCATTCCGGAGCACACTTGACCAGCCAGAATAGTGATAACAGACTTAACGGAATTGATCCGAGGGCGCATAGAATCGTGGCTGCAATCAGGCAAAAATTACATCCAAATATGTAGAGCGCAAGCGCAAGCGGCGTTTTACTCTGATAATGCTTCCATTTACTGGCCCATCGTTTCCGTTGCCGGAAAAACAAAGACCAATCCTGATGCGCTCCGGTTCTGACAATCGCGTCGGCGTTTTTGACAAAATGAATGCTGCCGGGGAACTGAGCCTCAATTTTATGCATCAGAAATTCATCGTCGCCTGAGGCAATGTGCCGCACTCCGTCATAACCTTTAACCGCTTCAAAAGCAGTTTTTGTATATGCCAGATTCGCTCCGTTGCACAGTGATGGAAATCCCGCCGATATTGCGCTGGCTCCGCTGCCGACCAGGCTGGAGAACTCGACAGTTTGCAAATGATCTGTCAAAGATTGCTCACTGTTGAAAGTAACAGGGCCGCTGAGCAGTTTTGCGCCGGTAGCACGGTAGCAATCTGAAAGTGTACGGAGCCAATCCGTCCCGACCCGGCAATCGCCGTCCGTTGTAACGATGAGCTCGCCGGTTGCAAGCAGCATTGCCGTTTCAATAGCTTTTTTTTTGGGCGATTTAACGGGAATATCTGGCAAAGAAATCAGGCGGATATTACCCGATAATCTTATGGAATGTTGGCGGACCAGCTCGGCAGTTCCGTCCGTGGAGGAGTCATCCATAACCAGAATCTCAAACATTTTTTTGTCGTATGTCTGGTTTTGAAGATCATCCAGCAAAAAACCAATATTCTGCACTTCATTCCTGACCGGAATAATGACCGATATGGTTGGAGTGGGATGCTGGAAAATGGTATAGTTACCGGGAATTCTGTTCCACAAAAAAACAAGCGCCAGCGTGAAAACAGCGTAGCTGCTGAGCAGAAGCCACATCATTTGAACCAATAAGTCATTGATCAGCATGTCAAACATTTTTTGCAGAACTCCATTTATACTTCCAGATCAGAAAAATGCCAACTAAAATTGGTCCCAGAACATTAATGATCCAGACGCCAAATGTAGCCGTAATAATTTCTTCCGTTGGTAGATTGTATTGTTTGAAGACAAAAAGAGCTGTGAACTCACGTAAGCCCAGGTCGCCAAGTATATTCACAGCAGGGATTACGGTCTTTGCTAAAAAAATTAACGCGACACAAGCAGATAATTCAGGTACACCAAGAGAAAACTCAAATAGCGACAACGCTAGAACAAATTGGCTTAAAAAAACAGTGTAGCGTAAAGCGCCATAAAGCGTAGCAATCAACAAATCCGAAGCCGAATATTCTCCAATGATATGGAAATAGCTATGGAAGTTTTTAAACAATGGTTTTGTTGGCTTCCATAGGTGGAGTTTCTTGCGAAAAACTGTGACAACACACCCCAAAGCGATCAAAAAAATTAGCAAGTATCCTGTAAATAGTTGTGTTCGAAAGTCGAGAGAAATAGATTTCCTCAAATAAAACCAACCGATAGTTCCGCCAACTATGGACACGTAAAACTGAATTCCGTTCGAAACCACAGCCGCGCCAATTGCTTCCAGTCTTTTATCGGATCGTAATGCAGCCACCCTGCCTATGGTGTCGCCCAACTGAGCCGGAGCAGCAACGCCGACGGCCAGTCCCGTCAATGTTCCACGAAAAGCATCCCAAAAACTTAATTTGACTACCTTCATGGCCAATTGTTGCCATTTGAGACTTTCAAGTGCCCAGTTGGCCGGGACGAGCAAGAGCATTACGGCGATTGTCCAGGCGTTCTCGCCAATCAGGATTTTCTTTAAAACATGGCCAACATCTGAAATACCTTTTTGTTCCTTTTGAAAGGTGTTGTAGATGTAGCTGATAATCAGTATTGTGACGAGTATTTTGCCAAATCCTATCAACTTGCGCCAATTTCTTTTTTCTTTCGGATTATGGAGTTCCTTATCTTGCACCATGATAAAAAGACAGCAGGCCGAGGATACCGAAAAAGTCATTATTGGAGTTGATCCCGGCACGCAGGTGATGGGTTATGGTGTCATTTCTATCAAAGGACAGCAAATTACTTTGGTACAGTATGGTGTGATTCATCTCAGCAAATATACTACCCACGAACTTAAACTTAAGAAAATCTTTGAGCGCATTTCCCAGCTTATTGATGACTACCTGCCCGATGAAATGGCAATTGAAGATCCTTTTTATGGCAAAAATCCGCAGTCCATGCTCAAATTGGGCAGAGCGCAGGGTGTTGCGATGGCTGCCGCTCTCTCCCGTGACATTCCGATCGTAGAATACTCGCCGAAAAAAGTCAAACAATCTGTAACAGGAAGCGGTAGTGCATCCAAGGAGCAGGTTGCATATATGCTTGAAAAAATCCTGAAAATGGAATTGAGCAAAGAATTTATGGATGCCACAGATGGAATTGCAATAGCCATTTGTCACCATTACCATGCCAATTCTCCCGCGGCCGCAGCGTCGAAATCTGGTGCTAAATCCAAAAAAGGTGGATGGGGTGCGTTCGTTAGCGAAAATCCTGACCGACTCAAATAACCAGCAAGCAAAGTAGTTACGATTTCGCTCAATTTAAGATTCTTCCCATCAAATCGCGTACATGTAGCTAAAAATCAACAATTTAGATCTACTTAATACAAAAACGCTTCACTCGATTTGCCGTTCGACAATTGTTAATTCTGACATTAAAAAAATTTTAATGGTACTAATTTGTGAAATCTTATGATCGATCAAACGTTTGTTTGTATAAATCAAACGATCGTTTGATTTATTGATTTTGACGTATTACTTTTGATTCATCATTCGGAAAGGCAATGGAATTTTACCAAAAAGATAGGAATTCGGTCGGCCGAATGGGTTAAACAAGTTATCAAATGGAATACAATCCTAAGCAGTTGCAGATCATAGAAGTTGCCGAGCGGTTATTTGCTCAGAAGGGTTTTGCTGGAACCTCCGTTCGGGACATTGCACAGGAAGCCGATATCAATGTTTCGATGATCTCCTATTATTTCGGCTCAAAAGAAAAGTTGATTGAAGCACTTTTCGCAACCAGAATTTCTGAGTCCCGGTCGAGAATTGAGAGCATTATTGCGATCAGCGAGATCACTGCACTTCAGAAGGTAAATATTATGATCGACAGCACAATTGAGCGGTTACTGGGCAATCAGTGCTTCCATAATATCATGATGCGTGAGCAGCTGTCATCCGAACGAACACCTGTGATTTCAGATTACATCATGGATCTCAAAATCAGAAATGTGGAGTTGATGCAACAACTGATCCGTGCTGGCCAGGAAACTGGTGAATTCAGGAAAAATATTGATATGAGTCTGATGACTACGACGCTGTATGGGACAATCAACCAGGCGTTGGCGACCCAGGAATTTTACAGAAAGATCAACAAGCTGGAAGAAATGCCAGATGAGGAGTTTCAGTCTTTTCTGAAACGTAAGTTAAGTGTGCACCTAAAGAATTTATTTAAATCGACAGTAATTAATGAACACCACATTCAACATTAAAAGAATGGTATCGCTGGCACTTGGAATGGCTCTGATTGTCTCGACCGCTTATTCGCAGGCGCAAGGTCCTCGGGTCCTGACTCTTGAGGAGGCCATAGGAATGAGTTTGAAGAATAGCAAACAATTGAAGTTAAGCCAGACGAACGTTGATCTTGCGGCACTTAATATTCGTCAGATAAAAGAAAATCAACTCCCGAGTTTAAGTGTGTCGGCTTCATATCTTCGTTTGAATACGCCGAATATTGACCTGAAATTGAAGCAAAGCGGCAGTGATAGCACAGGAGGAGGTAGTGCGCTCCACGTAAATCAGGCGATGTACGGGATGGCAAGCGCGTCGCTTCCTTTGTTTTCGGGTTTTCGTTTCAAGTACGGTTTGGAGTCGGCTCATTACCTGGAAGAAGCAGCCAGGCTTGACGTAGCAAATGACCGTGACGCCGTGGTTCAGAATACGATCGCTGCTTACAGCAATTTGTACAAAGCAAAAAAAGCCGTTGACCTGGTTTCAGAAAACCTCAAACGCGAGCAGGAAAGGGTGGCGGAATTTACGAACCGTGAAAAAAATGGCTTGCTTGCACGTAATGATCTGATGAAAGCGAAATTACAGGAATCCAATGTTGAGCTGACGTTACTGGATGCTGAAAATGACCTGAAGATCACGACGATCAATGTTAATCTCCTCCTGGGTTTACCGGAAAGTACATTGATAGCAGCAGATTCTTCGAGCTTTACTACTTTGAAAGACGAAGGAAACGCTGCGGATTGGGAGCAGACAGCACTAACGCATCGCAAGGATATTGCTGCAAACGGAATCCGTCAAAAAGCGGCTAATGTTGATATCAAAGTTGCTAAGGCAGATTTTTATCCAAGCGTTGCTTTAACCGCCGGCTACGTTGCATTGAATATTCCGGGTGTCGCCATGATTCCAAACGCAATGAATGCCGGGATTGGTGTTAAATACAACATTTCTTCATTCTGGAAAACAGGCGCAAAAATTGCCCAGGCACGTACTTATGTGTATCAGTTAAAAACGAATGAAGAAATTCTGGCCGACCGCATTCATCTTGAAATCAATACCGCTTATTACAACTATGTTTTGAGTAAAAGAAAAATAGATGTGTACGCCAAGGCCGTGGAACAGGCTGATGAAAACTACCGGATTACAAAGAACAAATTTGACAATAGCCTCGTAACTACAACTGAATTGCTGGACGCCGATGTGGCGCAGGTACAATCAAAAATAAATTTTGAATCGGCAAAAGCGGACGCGGTAGTAGCTTACAAAAAACTGGAACAAACAGCCGGTACTATTAATTAAACAAGATTTCAGGTTCGCTGCCATCAAGACAGCGCTTATACATCACTCAAAATTCAATTTCAGATTTTATATGGAAACCAAACAACAGACAGCAATTTCAGAAGAAGCTGCACCAAAAAAGAAAAATTTTACCTTCGTAATCATCCTTGCCTTGCTGGTGATCGGAGGCGGCACCTGGGGATATACCAAATACAACCACGGTTTGCACCACGAGGAAACGGATGATGCGCAGGTTGATGCCAATATTTCGCCGGTTATTCCGAGAGTATCCGGATACGTGACAGAAATAAAAGTAAAAGATAACCAAACCGTAAAAAAGGGAGATACATTGATTGTGCTGGATAACAGGGATCAGATGATCAAGCTTGAACAAGCCCGTGCCGCTTATGCAGGATCCGAAAACAACCTGACTTTTGCAAATGCCACTACAACTGCGTCCGCTGCCAGTGGAATCACTTATCAGGCCAATGTGTCTGTTGTTGAAGCGCAGATCGAAGAAGCGAAGGTCGGTGTGTGGAGAGCCAATCAGGATTTTGCCCGCTACGAAAATCTGATCAAAGACCATTCCATCACACAACAGGAATTTGAGCAGGCACAGGCTACCAAACAAAAAGCGGAACGTCAACTGGCTGTTTTGGTTGCTCAGAGAAACGCAGCGGAACGTCAGGCAAAAGCGGCTGGCTCGCAAACGCAAGCCACCTCGCGGCAAACAGGCGTGGCGACAGCCAATATCAAAGCGCGTCAGGCGGATATCGATAACGCACAATTGAATTTGTCATACACAATCATAACTGCTCCTGCTGACGGCCGCGTGTCAAAAGTAAATGCGCAGGTCGGTCAATATTTGCAGGCAGGGCAGGCTTTGTTCAGTATCATTCAGGCAACTGAGCCCTGGATTGTGGCCAATTTCAAAGAGACGCAACTTACTAAAATGAAGATCGGACAGAAGGTGCTGATCCACGTTGACGCTTATCCGGAACATACGTTTGAAGCAAAAGTCGCTTCGTTTTCGCCTGCAACCGGCGCGAGATTTGCGCTGCTGCCGCCTGATAACGCGAGTGGAAACTTCGTTAAAGTAGTGCAGCGTTTGCCGGTAAGGATCGAATTTGAGGAAGGTAAAGATCAGTATATCAATGAGCTTCGCCCGGGTATGAACGTGTTTGTAGATGTTGAACTGGATTAGATTTATTTCAGGTTCAAAGTGAGGAAATGAAGTGCATCACTTTGAACCTGGCAACTTTCAACTGGTACACAGTTTAAGTTTCACGATAGCGCCGACAAATTTGGCAAATGCTGAAACGTTGAACTCCATACTCAAAACTGAACAAAATGGAATTACAGGAATCCCTTGTCGAATACGGCTTTCGGAGGGTCATTATCACACTTACAGCCGTGTTATGTGCGTTGCTAGAGATCGTGGATACCACCATCGTGAACGTTGCGCTTAATGATATGCGCGGCAATCTTGGGGGTACGCTTTCCGAAGTAAGCTGGGTCATAACAGCTTATGCGATCGGTAACGTAATCATCGTTCCCATGACGAGCTGGCTTTCGCAGCAATTTGGACGGCGTAATTATTTTGCTGCATCCATTATCATCTTTACCGTCGCATCTTTTTTATGCGGTCAGGCCGATAACATCTGGGAACTGGTTTTCTTTCGATTGATTCAGGGCTTCGGCGGAGGCGCGCTGCTGGTTACTGCACAAACGTTGATCACAGAAAGCTATCCGCCCGAAAAACGGGGAATTGCACAGGCCATTTATGGTCTTGGTGTTATCGTCGGCCCAACATTGGGTCCGCCACTGGGAGGTTACATTGTCGATAATTACAGCTGGCCTTACATATTTTACATCAATATTCCTTTGGGAATTATCGCAGCCTTACTTACGCTTCAATTTGTGAGAAGCCCGAAATACGGTGGAGCCAAAAAAGCGAGTAATGAAGTTGACTACCTGGGAATTGTATTGTTAGCAGTAGCCGTGGGATCGCTTCAATATGTACTTGAAAAAGGACAGGAAGAGGATTGGTTTAATGACGAAATCATTACAGTTCTTACCGGAACAGCGATACTTGGGTTCTTTTTCTTTATCTGGCGTGAGCTGAGCACGAAAAATCCGATCGTGAATCTGAGGGTCATGAAAAATGGTAATTTGCGGGTAGGCACCGTGTTGTCCTTCATACTTGGATTTGGTCTGTACGGTTCAACTTTTATCATACCGCTTTATACTCAGGCTACGCTCGGGTGGACGGCTACGCAATCGGGAATGCTGATGGTTCCGGCGGCAATTGTCACGGCGATGATGATGCCGGTTGTTGGGCAATTGTTGCAGCGCGGGGTGAAACAGCAATACCTGGTGGCGCTCGGCATGATCTTCTTTTTCCTTTACAGCTTTTGGGGCTACAAGATTCTGTCTCCTGACACGGGTAAAGACGCGTTTTTTAATATGCTTCTTGTTCGGGGAGTTGGGCTGGGTTTACTCTTCGTGCCAATTTCTACACTGGCCTTGTCAACTTTGAAAGGCAGGGAAATTGGTGAAGGCGCCGCTTTCACAGGAATGATGCGGCAATTGGGTGGTTCTTTTGGTGTAGCCGTGATCACGACATTCATCGCCCGTCAGAATATGGTGCATAGAAATGATCTCGTGAGTAAGCTGGACATCACCAATCCTGTCGTTCAGCAGCGTGTCGACGGTTTGCAGCATAGTTTTATGGCGAAAGGACTTTCATCCGACGTTGCATTACAAAGTGGTTACAAAGTCCTCGATTTTTCGGTCACCAAACAAGCGATGGTATTATCCTATATGGATGTCTTTCTCTACCTGGGTCTGATGTTTTTGATATGTGTTCCTTTTGTTTTGTGGACGCGAAGCGGAAAAGGCAAAGTAGACACTTCCGCAGTGCATTAATTTTAAGTGTAGTGGTAATTGTGAGAAGCCTTCCAAACGAACGGGAAGGCTTCTTTTTTTTTCGCTAATTCATTTCTGGTTTGACCAAAAAGAGGTTACAAACCCGATCCAGTTAACATCAGGAGCAATTTCGACATCCGGTTGGAAGCCAATTTTGTCAATAGGATTGGTGTCTACCCAGCCATTACGACCATAAGGAATACTGAAATAACTGAAATTTTTACAGGTCAGCGGGAAATTGTCTGTGGGTCCATAATCCATGGTTCCGCTGGAATGGGTGCCAAAAAGCGTTACATTTTCACTTTGCCGTGCATAATAAATGAACATTTCAGAAGCACTGGCGCAGCCTTCATTAATTAACACGGCAATTTTTTGCTTGTTTTTCGATATCGGGTCCAGCCTGATAACTGATGATTTTTCGTGGATGTAGCTTCCTTTTGCGCTTTTAAATTTCTTGTACCAGGAACTGTCTGTTTTTCCTTTGAGTCTGCTTTCAATCTTGGCAATATACAGTTTGCTCACCCGGTAGTCCCAGGAGGGGCTTTCCAGCGTGTCAGTACCCAAAATTTGCAAAAGTAACATGGGGGGACTCGCATCTCCGCCTCCGTTACCGCGAATATCAATGATGACCTGTTTGGAATTTGCTATTTCTGAACGTTTCAACTGCAATAGCCTGTCAAGCATTTTTACGTCCTTTTGCATGAAAGTTGGAATTCTCACATACCAGGTCGAGTCGTTGAGTAAAGCCACAGAGCTATTTTGGGCTATATTTTCATGCGCTTGAACTTCCTTGTGCTCTGCTGTCATTTCCCTGTACAACTTGTAGTCACCCATGTCGAGCACGCGATTTTCAAGTGAAAACAAAGTATATAAAAGTGAAAAGTCATTTCGGAAAAGGTAGCCAGCGGTGCGATCGTTTTTAATATCGGTAAAAACGGCCTTGACAGTCCCAGCTTTCCAGGCCGAATCGGGATGCGACAACGTGATCATCGTGTATCCCTTCACGATTGACTTGTAAGGGAGGATGGCATATCTGTACATTTTATCTGCACTTTGCCATATCCCCGCAATATCCATTTTGTCTGACGCAATCAGACGCTTGATCTCCTGATCGGAAATTTTCAGAGTCTGTCGGTTGCCAATGCTGGCAGGTGTGTTGTATTGAAGAAAAATGTGGTTATCCCGATAAAAATCCAGGAAGTCAACAACGAGCTGATGGCATTCCAGCATGTTGTAAATTGAAGAAGCGAATTTAGCGTAACTTGCTTTGCGCTCAATGTACGCGGTTTTTGTCTTACTGTTTACCTTGTCCTTGAAGCCTGCATAAATCTGCTCTACTTTTGTTGCAGCTTCATTTAACACAACGCGGCAACCGCATTGATCGGGTTGCGCGGATGCATAAAAAGTCATGAGCAACAAGTACGCAATAAACCAGTACTTCATAAAAAGTCATTTAATTCTGTCAAATATATCATTGGCATTTCCATTCACCAAGTTTTTCAGAAAGGTGTTAAGCCGGATTGATTTATGAAACTCCCGGTCTCTTAAATCATCGTTTGTGGCATCCTCGCCGGTGATTGAAAACATTCTGAAACTTCCTGTTTTTGAAAATTTCCTGTTGTGAAAACGTCGTATTTTGTTACTTTACGAATTAAATCAAAAATAGTTTTCCGGCCGGAAACGCTGTACAGCAACTTAAACAAATGAATTTTAGCAGTAAAAAGAAATCTTACCTTTCTGTTGAGATTGGTGGTACGAAGTTACAACTCATTATTTTTTCTCCCGAAGCGGAAATACTCGGTCGATGGAGGTTTCGGATAGATAAAGAAAAGGGTGCCTCCGGGATTCAGCATCAGATTGAAACTTGTGTCGGGGACATTAGGAAAGGTTATGATATTATGGAAACAGGAGTCGGATTTGGTGGTCCGGTTAATCCGCAGACAGGGATCATCGGTATTTCTCACCAGATTTCCGGTTGGTCGGGATTTGGACTTTCTGCCTGGTTGTCGGCAATTACGGATTCTCAGGTTCACATCGAAAATGACGCCAATGTTGCTGCACTCGGAGAAGCCGTTTACGGAGCCGGTAAGGATTTGCGAACGGTATTTTACATGACGATCGGGAGTGGAATTGGTGGCGGTCTTGTACAAAATGGACAATTATATCATGGACGAGCGGAGGGTGAAACGGAGATCGGGCATTTGTGCATGGATGTAAATGGGACAACCCTGGAAGATGAGTGCGCCGGTTGGGCGATTGATGCAAGAGTCCGTGAAGCTGCGGGCAAGAACCCGGAAGGTATACTGGCCACGCTGGTGGCTTCAAATAAGCCGGGAGCCGAAGCCCAATATCTTAGTCCGGCATTCCGGAATGGTTGTCAGGTGGCTGGTGATATATTGGAAAATGTTGTCAAGCAACTATCGTGGGGACTTTCACACGTAGTACATTTGTTCAATCCGGATGTTTTGATTTTGGGTGGAGGTATATCGCTCATCGGTACCCCGTTGCTGAATGGCATACGTGATCAATTGCCTGGTTTTGTGATGGGTGCGCTGAAACCGATTCCGAAAGTGGAACTGGCCGCCTTGGGCGAAGATGTTGTACCAATGGGCGCATTGGCCTTGATCATTTCAAAAAATAAGGGCAAACTTGCATAATAACTACAAATTTGATTTTTATGCCATTTATTGATTTTAATACGGGGAAAACCATACAAGTCTGGGAGGGAATTTCGGGCAAAATTTCTCATTCCGATGTTTCTACTTTTTGTCATTTTACAATCGAAAACGGAACTAATCTGCCCGAACATAGCCACATGCATGAACAATGGTGCCATGTAATCGAAGGACGGCTGGAATTTAATATTCAAGGCGAAAAACAGATACTCACCAGCGGGATGTCCGCATTCATTCCTTCCAATTTACCTCACTCAGCTAAGGCGCTTACGGAATGTAAAGTAATTGATTGTTTTACGCCTGTCCGTGAGGATTTTAGAGCATTGGGCGAAAAGCAGGATTAAACGTAGAAGGAGCCGTTTTTGACAGATTTTTGTTGATATATTAAAGCCGTTTGCTAATGAAAATCTATGTCATGTTTCTAATTTTCACTTCGCTGACTTTCCTCGCAACCTTACAGGGTCAAAATTTGACTTCTAAACTGGATAAGGTTCTTTTACAGCATATCGCAGCAGGTGAGCCCGGCGTTGCAGTATTGGTGTATGAAAAAGGGCAGGTTCTTTACCAAAAGGGTTTTGGAGCTGCTAACAGGCAAACCCGAATGATGATTGATAAGCGTACAACATTCAGGATGGCGTCTGTTTCCAAGCAGTTCACGGCAGTGACAATCCTGATTTTGGAAAAGGAGAAAAAAGTCAATTTTGACGATAATATTGCAAAATTTTTCCCCGAACTCAATCCCGCCTTATCCGACAAAATAACGCTGAGGCATTTACTCACGCATACGTCCGGTATTCCGGATTATGAAGTGTTAATGGATTCCACCTGGAAGAGGCAGATTCTGGATCAGGACATAGTCGGGTTACTCATCAATCAGACTCAGACATACTTTGAGCCAGGAACAAAATTTCGTTACAGTAATACTGCGTTTTGTTTGCTGGCAATGGTCACAGAGCGTGTTTCAGGAATGCCCTACCGCCAGTTTTTACAGCAGAAAGTGTTTGATAAATTGGGCATGAAAAACAGTTTTCTATACGACAGACTGTTTCCTGTCGGCAGCAGGGCGCTTGGATTCGCCAAAAACGAAGCGGGTAAGATTGTAGATTCTGACCAGAGCCTGACCAGTGCAACGCTCGGCGACGGCTGTGTTTACACTTCACTGGAAGATTATTTAATTTGGTCTAAATCATTACGGAATAACGAACTGGTTAACGTTTTTGACAAAGTTAAACAGGTGGGCTTTGCTTTTCCGGAACATCCGGAACAGGGATACGGACTTGGATGGTTTTTTGACAAAACAACAAAAAATGGTACTGCGTTTTCTCATACCGGGAGCACGTGCGGATTCAGTAATTTGGTGATTCTGTTTCCTGAGCGCGATATTTTGGTTGTATGTTTTTCCAATCTTGCGGCCAATCATCAGCTTTATAGAGAAATTACGAACGTCATCGAGGACGACATGCCGGCCATTTCGGGAACAGACTGGTGGAAATTGCATCAACTGACGGACTGAAAGTCGTCGCGGTTAGTGACCGCTTACCCATTGCATCATGAGCGTGGTGAGATAACCGCAGTAAGTTCCTATTGCGTAACCAAGGATGGCGAGCAAAACACCAACTGGCGCCAGTGAGGAATGGAACGAAGCGGCCACGACGGATGCGGATGCCGAGCCGCCGATATTGGCCTGGCTGCCCACAGCCAGAAAAAAGAACGGGATTTTAAATATTCTGCAAACGACTATCAGTATCACGGCGTGAATCGTGATCCAGAGCAAGCCAATTGCAAACAGCCCCGGGTTTTCCGAAACTGCCCCCAGGTCCATCTGCATCCCGATCGTCGCGACCAGAACGTACAAAAAAACGGAGCCGAGTTTAGATGCGCCCGCATATTCAAGTTTTCTTAATGGACTTGCAGACAGCAAGATGCCGCTTAGCGTTGCCAGTGAAATAACCCAAAAGAACGAGGAAGTCAGACTGTATTTTGCCAGAAACGGATAATTTCCGGAAAGAAATGGTGTGATAATTTCCGAAAGCCAGTGTGCCAAACCGGTAGCACCAAAACCAACGGCGGCCAGATATATGAAGTCTTTAACACCAGGGATTCGCTGATTATTTAGATGATCGGTTTCCAGTTGTATTTTGACCTGCTCAATCTTTTTTGAATCGGCTTTTAAAAGGTTATCCAGTCGCAGCGATATGCCTGCGCCGAAAATCAAAACAGCCATCCACATTTCGGCGATCAAAACATCGACAGCCACTACCTGTGAAAAAAGTCGTGGACTGGGCTGAAAAACTTCTTTAAGGGCGGTTTGATTTGCTCCGCCGCCAATCCAGCTACCCGCAATGGTACCGAGTCCCCGCCAAACTGCATCCGGTCCTTCGCCGGCTACTGTTTCCGGGCTTGCCAGTCCTACGAGCCAAAGCGCTGCCGGCCCGCCGATCATTACGCCTATGGTTCCGGCGAGCATAGCTATTAAAGCCTGAGGCCCAAGTCGTCCCAATGATCGCCAATCCATGCCGATAGTAAAAAGCACCAGGCAGGCTGGTAAAAAATAACGTGAAATCACCGGATAAAGCTGAGACCCGGTTCCGTCTATAAGTCCGAGAGAATTGAGAACGCCCGGAATGAAATAGCAGAGCAACAGGGGAGGGATTACCGAAAAAAAGCGTTGCCATTTACGGCCCGGAAGGGATGCAGCGTAGAATATCAAGGCAAGAATGGTCAATAATATACCTAGCAAAACTGCATCATTGGTAATCATAAATTGTCGGGTTATGTCTTTTGAGCTCAGTGTTTGTAAAAATAGCTTTTTTTCTCAATTTGCGTACTGACTGTCGGTATTGCGGATGTAGAAGTCTGCGTATCGAATGCCATTTGATCCTGAGCAAATAGGTAATTCCTGCAAAAACAAGTTACGGCTATCCAACAATTTTCCAACATTTTTCCATTTACAAATGGCAGTGAAAGCAGTACAAACTCAACTTGCGACAATTTTGCCGTTCAGGAAACAGTTCCTTCAGGAGCTAAATGCGCAATTCGTGAGCAACGCTTTTCATGAGCGTGGCTGGACCGACTGTTATCTGCTTTCATTTGATGGACAAAATATTGGTTACGGTGCTGTCAAGGGCCAAGACCTGAAAAGCAGAGACACTATTTTTGAGTTCTATATTGTTCCATCGTTCAGGAAATATGCGGCCGCGTGTTTTAGCGAAATGCTGTTTGCCTCGAATGCCAGTTTGATAGAAAGCCAGACCAATGATTGTCTTTTGTCGTCGATGCTTTTTGAGTTTACTCACAATATCCGTGCAGACCGGATTATTTTTCGGGACTATGCAACAACCCGACATTGTTTACCTGATATTACTTTTCGGCTGAAAAATGCTGAGGATAGCGTCGCTGAATGCGCATTTGGAATGGAGGGGGATTATGTGTTGATGAATAATAATGAAGTTGTTGCCACAGGCGGATTTCTGGTTCACTACAATACGCCATTTGCAGACCTGTTTATGGAAGTCCTTGGAAGCCACAGAGGTAGGGGATATGGCAGTTTCCTTTTACAGGAGTTGAAAAAAGAATGTTATCTTCATCATCGCGTGCCCGCAGCACGTTGTAACATCACCAACAAAATTTCAAGATCGACGTTGCTAAAAGCCGGAATGAAAATCGCGGGATACATATTGATTGGTGAGGTTCAACGACCGGATTAAAAGTAAATATTTGATAACAGGCAATTGAATTTAAAACCAATGGAAACGCCGTTAGCGGACAACAAATATAAGCTGGAAAAATTTGAAGGAAAAGGAGGATGGACCTACGCCGTGCTTCACGACGTCCGCTTCAAAAAAACATTCCCTTTTGGTTGGGTTAAAGTGAAGGGGAAAATTGATGACTGTGAGATCAATTGTAACCTGATGCGCTACGGAAAGGGGCAGCTGTTCCTGCCGGTGAAAGCGGAGATTCGGAAAAAGATTGGTAAAAAGGAAGGTGATTGGGTAACCGTTTTGCTTTATGCAGATGACAGTTTGATCGAAATTCCGGAGGTGCTTCTCTTATGCCTGACCGACGAGCCCAAAGCGCACGAAAACTTCCTGAAATTTACCCAAAGCGAACAAAAAGCATACATCGACTGGATCGCTGCTGCAAAAAAAGAAGAAACCAAGATAGACCGCATTGCACAAACCGTGAACAGGGTGTTAAAAGGAGAGAAATTTTACGATAGATATTTATGAAATATAGCCTTTTGCCAGTTGCATTATTGCTTGCCACCAAAATCTACGGTCAACAGGAAAATGTGAATCTGGACTGGAATCCGCAAAAAAATACGAGTCATCTTATTCCCTACGGCGCTCAGGTCGTCTCACCTGAAGTGCACGACGATCTTACGGTAACGTTTCGTGTCAAAGCACCGGACGCGACTGATGTTCAGCTTACGGGAGGTCCGGTTCTGCTTGCCCTTTCGGCAAAAGATCCGGTTCCTTTCAAAAAGGAGGCGGACGGGATCTGGACTCTAAGGGCCGGACCTTTTAAAGCGAACATTTATGTGTATCGATTGCTGATAGATGGCGTTGCTGTCGCGGATCCGAACAACACTTTCGCGGGAACATCCAATCAACCTGCATACAGTAATCTGATAATTCCCGGCAAAGAACCGGCGTACTATGACGCAAAACAAGTGCCTCATGGTGCTGTCACGCGTCAGATCTACCATTCCCAAACGCTAAATGGCGAACGAGAGGTTTTTATTTACACACCACCCGGATACGACGCGAAAAAGAAATATCCTGTACTGTATCTCTTAGGCGGCAGCGGCGAACTGGCCTCAGGCTGGATGCTGGACGGGCGCGCTAATTTTATTGCCGACAATTTGCTGGCAGAAAACAAAATGCAGCCGATGCTTATCGTGATGCCGAACAACCAGGTGCTGCACAGAAGCGATCCAGATCACGTTTCCAAAACTTATGCATTGTTTGAGAAGGAATTGAAAAATGAGATCGTTCCCTTTGTCGACAAAACATATTCCACGCTGGCAACTCGTAAGGGACGAGCACTTGCGGGGCTTTCGATGGGCGGCCGTCACACACAGATCGTTGGGTTGAATAACACAGATCTGTTTAGCTCATTCGGCATATTGAGCGCGGGCGATCTTGAAACAGAAAAAATGAATGCTACGTTTTTTAACGATCCAAAAGCAAAACAGAAAGTGGATTATTTGCTGATAGGCCTGGGTAGTAAGGAGGTTGATTATGTTGGAAAACGTTCGGCCGCGACCCATGCGGCACTCGAAAAGTATGGCATAAAACACGACTACTTTATCGGTGGTGATGGTGCTCACGACTGGGGAACCTGGCGGTTGCTGCTACACGATAAGCTCTTGCCGAATTTGTTCACCCAAAAGTAATCAGGCAACTTGCACACGGCCGGCGTGAGCGAATCTGGCTTGCTTACAGCTATCTGCGTGCCATATCCGGCAGTCGAATTATCCGGGGCAATTGATTTGAAGCAAATTAGGAATCGATTTTGTTTAATTTAAGGGCACATTGCTACAAACTGAAACCGAACCTGACCTTACTTATATTGGGTCAGGTTTGGTTTTGAATAGAACGGGATCATTTATAGTCTCGCTGAATCAATGCTGAATTTCGAAAGCAGTCCGGCTGGTAAAGAGCTGCCACAATTTTTCAGCCAGAATCTGGGGAGAATGTGTTGGGCTGTTCGGTCTGATAAAACCGTTTATGGTAATTGTCCCCACGAAAATCCCATCGTCTTTTAGTCTTTTGTTCAATTGATTAGCGAGATTTAGCGTTCCCGCTTTACCCAGTGCAAGAGAGCCATATTGTGGATTGGGATTTTTTGAAAGGCCGCCGCCGGTTAGAAGTATTGCACCCTGGTTACTTTTCAGATCATCGAAAAGAAGCTGTGCGCTGTACAAAGCATGGGCAACATTGAGCTTGAAATCTTCCAGAAGGGAATCTGTCGTTTCCGTCCAGATATCCCGGCTTTTCAGGGCCGCTGCGTTGTACAATAAAACAGTAACACCGCCTAGCTGGGTTTTGAGTGTTGAGATTGCAAATTCAAGCTCGTCCTGATTACTCGCACTCGCAGCCACAAAGTAGGTTTTGATTCCTCTGGCGGTCAATTGTTCAGACATAGCTTTTAGTTTTTCAGCATTTCTGCTGATCAGGCCGACAGCATATCCTTCCGAACCAAATTTCTCTGCAACGCCGGTACTAAACCCAGGACCTGCGCCAACTATAATGATTGATTTACCCATTGTGCCAAGTTTGTTATTGAAAATCTTTTTTTAGAATGATGAAACTGAAACGTTGGCTATTTTCTAATCCAATTCAAACCGATTTCAGAGCCGGAATTAAAGGGCCTGACTTAGAAATACCAATAATCGGGCTCCTTGAATATAAAAAATAAGCTTTCATAATGAAGATAACTGCTCGTCGGATTTACTCACACAATTGCGACTAGGAAAGTTCTGATTTGAACAAAATTTCTTTTAATTTTAGACTACGACATTTTACACTATCTCACCATGGCCGTATATAATCTGAATGTAAACAACAAGAAATTCAAAGTTGATGTGGAGCCCGATATGCCCGTGTTGTGGGTCGTTAGGGATTTTGTCGGCTTGAAAGGAACCAAATTTGGCTGTGGCATGGCACTCTGCGGAGCCTGCACCGTTCACATCAACGGAAACCCTACGCGTTCCTGTCAAACACCCGTGTCGGCATTAAACAAAACTGACAAAATAACGACGATCGAAGGGGTCGGAGAAGGCGCCCCGGACGCTGGCCGCCTGACCGCAGTTCAAAAAGCATGGATTGAAGAACAAGTTCCGCAATGTGGTTATTGCCAGTCGGGTCAGATCATGTCCGCAGTTGCTTTGTTAAAAACAAACCCGACACCGAACGATGCCGATATTGATACGGCAATGAGCGGAAACCTTTGTCGCTGTGGAACTTACGATCGGATTCGAAAAGCAATTCACCGTGCATCGGAGTCCATGAAAGTTACCGAAAATGTAGGCGTTAAATAGATCAATTTAAAATTTCAACCCAGCAGGATCTTGGAAAATTCAGCCACATCCCGTCGTGATTTTCTCAAAGCAACAGGTATTGCCACGTTTGGCCTCGCCCTTGGTATCACCTCATTTGAAAAAAATGCTACGATAAAAAAAATAACCCCGGCTATTTTACGGCTGGAAATCAATCCGTTTATCATCATTGATACCGCGGGTAATATCACACTTGTCAATCCACGTCCCGACATGGGACAGGGCTCCACCCAGGCTGTTCCTTCCCTGCTCGCAGAGGAATTGGAGGTAAGCCTGGAAAAGGTATTGATCGTGCAAAGCGACGGAAAGGAAAAGTACGGAAGCCAGACCGCCGGGGGAAGTAGCTCGGTGCGTGGGCTATGGATGCCAATACGTAAGGCCGGGGCAGCGGCGAGAGAAATGCTCACAACTACGGCTGCGAAACGCTGGAATGTACCAGTGTCAGAATGCACTGCTGAGGATGGCAAAATTGTTCACAAAGCGACAGCCAGAAGTCTTACTTACGGTGAACTCGCTGATGATGCATCCAAGCTGGAAATACCGAAAGAGCCAAAACTGAAAGAAGCGAAGGATTTTAAAATCATTGGAAAATATAACAAACGGCTTGACGTGCCTGAACGGGTAACGGGACAAGCTATATATGGAATCGATATTGATGTTCCCGGTATGGTGTACGCGAGTATCGTACATGCGCCAGCATTACATGGGAAAATTGTATCAATAGACGATGCTGCGGCGAGAAAAATTAAAGGTGTATTGCGGGTGATGAAAACCGAACGTACAATGCCACATCGTACGTCCGAGGCGGTGGCAGTAATCGCGACCAACTGGTGGGCGTCATTGAAAGGGAAAAAGGCATTGCAGGTAAAATGGGACAATGGCGAGTACGCAAAAACAGTAGACACCGGAAAGTATTTTGCGGAAACCTATGAGGCAGCAAAAAAAGAGGGAATCAATCACGAAGAAAAAGGTGATTTTAAGGTCAAATACGAAAAAGCTGCAAGCAAACTGGAAGCAAACTATGAAACTCCGTTTCTTGCCCATGCGCCGATAGAGCCGGAAAATGCAGTAGTGCATGTGAAAGAGGATGGGACCGTAGAAATCTGGGCGCCGGTTCAGGGACCTGACTGGGCAATGCGGGACGTATGTGCATATCTGAAGGTGAAACCGGAGCAGGTCAAAATCAATGTAACCTTACTGGGCGGCGCTTTTGGGAGAAAGGCATACCATGATTTTTTATTGGAAGCTTGTCATATTTCGCGTGAGCTGAAAAAACCGGTTAAAGTGATTTGGACACGCGAAGATGATATTACGCAGGGGCCTTACAGGCCAGGAATGCTGAGCCATCTTCAGGGCTTTGTTGAAGACGGCAAAATTACCGGTTTCCACCATCACGCGATTGGAGAATCGATTGTTTCTCAGGTTTTCAAGGGCTTAAAAGATGATGAGGCAGATCCATGGTTGAGTGAAGAAATCAGTACTCATAACAACAAATATGAATTTAGCACAGCTTCCAAGGTAAGCTGGACACACGTGAAAACTGATATACCGGTAGTTTGGTGGCGGTCGGTATATGCTTCAAATTTCGGGTGGGGGCAAGAGTGTTTTATTGATGAACTCGCCCATCTTGCCGGCAAAGATCCGCTGAAAGCCAGAATGGAAATTCTTTCAGATGAGCGTTTCAAAACGGTACTTCAGACGTTGGGTGAAAAAGCAAAATGGGGAGAAAAACTGGCTGATGGAACTGGTAAAGGTCTGGCCGTTTTCAGGTCGTTCGACAGTATTTCTGCGACCTGCATGACGGTCTCAAAACGGGATAAAGGCGTGCACATCGACAAAGTTGTGACCGTAATAGACTGTGGGCATTATGTAAATCCGGATAACGTGAAGGCGCAAACAGAAGGGAATATCGTCATGGGAATTACCGCGGCTATCAAGGACGGAATTACCTTTACCAACGGGGTCTGTGATCAAACAAACTTCCATCAATACAACGTGATGCGTTTCAACGAAATGCCGCAAATTGAAATTCATATTATTGATAGTGGCGCAGCGCCCGGCGGGGTGGGTGAGCCGGGTTTACCGCCGATTGCTCCTGCGCTTGGTAATGCAATTTTTGCAGCCACGGGGAAGCGGTTAAGGAAGTTGCCATTTGATATGACAAACCTGAGTTGATTTGCAATTACCATTTCCTGTTGTAAAGATTACCGGGAACGCTAATTTAATCCTTAGAAAGTGACCGTTAGGTAATTTTATCAAGAATGAGTAGTATAATTTTGGTTAAAATTGGTCTCCACAGTGATCAGACCGATCACTGTGGAGACCAGCAACCACTAAAAAAAACGGGGCGACTCCGAAAAGCCTGACGATTAGGAAATCCCTCATTTCAATCTTGTATGAATTATTTTATCAAAGTGCTTCAAAATTATGCAGTCTTTTCGGGCAGAGCCAGGAGAAGCGAGTATTGGTATTTTTTTCTCTTTAACCTGATCATTGCTGTCGTGGTATCGTTCCTGAGTAACGCCATCGGAATTCCTGCTTTGTCGATGATCGTCTCCCTTGCATTCCTTGTTCCGGGAATAGCAGTTGGCGTCCGTAGAATGCACGATGTAGGTAAAAGCGGCTGGTATTTGCTTATCCCGATTTACAACCTGATACTGGCTTGTACGGAAGGAGAGAAAGGAAGCAATCAATATGGTCCTGATCCGAAAGCGTTAAGTGAAATCGTAAACGTTTAGATTCTGTTGTACACAAAAAAAGACGCGGTCGATTATGAACAATCAACCGCGTCTTTTCCTGCTAAACAAATTTATTCTGCTCCGTCGGTTTGCGCCCTTTGTACCGAATAGTTGCCTACTTTGTGACCTGTTGCCAAGCCAACCTCACAGTCGAAACGGTAGTGAATTAGTCCGTACATCCTGGACACGGAGGCCTCAACGGCCATTGCGTCAAGCTTTTCCTTCTGGTCCGGGAAAATATGGGATAGTACTTCCGCTGCTGCTCCCGAGAACATCGAGTGACCCGACGTATAAGAAGGGAAGTTTGGTAATCCAACGGACGTTTTCACTTTGCTGCTCATCTGATTTGGGCGCGGATAGTAGTAGTAATATTTTGCATCCCAGCAGCATATTCCGGCATCCTGCATGGCAGTTCCAAGCAATGCAAAAGTTCTCGCCGTACGTACTTCACTGAATTTATTGTCATGAGCAAGAACAGCGGCGCGGCGAAACCAGTGCCCGGGAGGCGTGTAACTTCCTACACCATCAGACCAGAAACTGGCGATGCGCGCCTGTTCTCTTGTCTGGTTTTTAGCAATGTTCAGCAATTCGTCCATGTTGTCTTTGAATTCCTGGCTATCCAATGCGGGTGGTGCTTTTGGTCTGAGTGCAACGACAGTAGCACTTGGAAAATTCCAGGTCAAAACTGATCCATAAGTGGGCAGCATGGGGGGGCGCTTTGGAAATTCCTGACTTACCCAGGCTTCTTTCAAGCCGATTTTGACCGCGTTAGCGATCATTTCAGTTGTTTTTGCCTGGTTGTTGGCAGCACCCATTCCATCCGTTTTTGCTCGTGCCATCACTTTGGCACCAACTGCTTTCCCAAGCGCTTCGCCCGCGGCAATATCGCTTTCAACGTTCATGCCGGCCCACTGACGACTGTTTTTGTGTTCTGTCAGTTTTGCATCCAGAAACGGTACTTCGCCAGGAAACATCGCTTTCAGGATCGTCACTGAGGCTTCCGCAACCACCGCATCTTCTGATGGGTAGGTCGGGAGATCGGTCACAGGAAGTATGGCTTTGACGGATGCATCCGTTTTTGACGGAGCTTTACGGTTAAATTTGAATTTATAGTTCCAGGCAGAAACCAGCGCATCATATTGTGCTACACTCAGATATGCGAACACTCTGGCCGAATAAGGCGGATTTGCAAAAGGAAACTTCGGTTCTGCAAGCGGGTTGGCTGCGTCCGGGACAGGATATTTGCCTTCTGCATTTGATGCAGGCGGACTGTTGTAACGTGCGGCCAGTTCGCGCGCAATTTCATTCCAGCGGTAAGCTGCGCCGGCACCCCAGTAATTCACTTTATCGCGTTGATCCGGCGTAATTTTGTCGGCAGTTTCTTTTAGTTTTTTCAATTCTGCAACATATTCAGCGGATGTCTCACCTTTCGGTTCAGCAACCGGAATTTCATTGGAATTGGCTAAAAGATATGTTTTCCAGGTTCCTGCGTTAGCATCCAGCGTCGAAGGTGTGCTGATACCAGCCGATGGTTCATCTACGGTTTTGCTGCAAGACAGCATTCCGGCGACAAACAACAGGCTCCCGGTCCTGAGCATTGAGGTCAATTTAATTGGGGAAAAGATATTTGCGTTTTTCATCTTATTTCAATGAGGAATACCAGACTATTTAGCTGATGACTTGATGTATTTGAATTGGTACAAAATACCAACTGAGAAAGCTGTACTCTGACCAGCATTTTCACCACTGATTACGTGGCTTGCACGCGCATTTACTCCGAAATTTTTTGGCTGAAATTTAGCGTAAACCCCAAGCGTGGTAGATTTCATATTGTTTGTGGGAAAAGGCATGTCATTTCTGCGAATTGCGTCGCCACCGTCACAAGCACCATGTTCGATGAAAGCTTCTGCCTGGATCGCTTTTTTCAGATATCCGATTCTTGCAGAAGCGTCATAAGCATTGGGCACACTCACCTGGTTCGTATTATAAAGTTTCCCATCTGACTGATAAGAATCACGATCGATACTAATACGGCTTCTGAAAATGTAGCTTCCCGACGCGGTAAGATAAATTCCTGTTTTCGGATGGCGATAACTGGCCATCAATCTTCCGGTGGCAGTTTTAGCCTGTAAACCAATAGACATGGGCAGGAAGTCGGGGATGTAGTTTCCAACGGGTAGCGAGCCACCCACTATGGCATGAAGCGAGAGACCTGATTTGTTCAGGAAACGGTATTTTATCCATGCCGATGCATCCTGGACGCCATGCTGCCACATCAGATTCCCGGCGCTTGCCTGCGTCCAGATGTAAGGCAGACCTACGATAACATTAAGGTCTTTTGTAACACCCACCGCAAGCATGGCCATTGCACTTTGTGTCGTATGCGTGCCAATATTCAGGTTTTCACGAAGAAGTTTGTTTTCCCAGTACTTGTCCCAGGAGCTGTGGCTGTACGAAACTGCGAGGCACGCCGTATTTTTTGACATGTATATGGCGTCATTTGGCATTTGTGCAAAAGAAACTGAAATGAATACGACCGAACAAAGCAACATGCCCCAAAGTCGTACTTTTAAATGTAAATGATTGATCATAAGTATGATAACATTTTCTGACAGAAAGTTGAATCAATGACATTCCGATCTTATTCCACTTTTACCCTGTATCAAGCGTCTAGGCACAGGTAAAACATTTTTCTCTCAAACACGTGCAAACACATGCTGAGAAGTGATAAGAAATCGAAAGAAAATATTCAAATGCGCTCGGGAGGCGGAGTCTGGAGCTTGGCGAGATAGGAAAGATAATGCGATCCGGATGCGTTGTAAACTGCACGGATTTTGCCTCCCTCTTGGAAATTGCCGGGAACAAAATATCTGCCGGAAGCCTCAATGTATAATTTGAAAAGCCCGCTCAGCAGCGTCAAAGCTTTTTCCTTGCTATTTTGAGGAAGTTCGGAATCCTGATTTGTAAGCTGTTCCATCATACTTGACAACTCGACAAAATGATCTCTTGCCATTGAATTGCTTGTCAGCGTTACATAAAGCGTGTCGTTGGTGTGATTCAGATTTGTGGCATTGTAAAATTTTCCATTCTCCTGAACGAGACCTTCAATTCCATCAGAATTTTCCCAATTGTTGGAATAAGGTAGAGAAGGTAAATACATTTTGACAGTCCGCGATTCCTCTGAGCTGGTGGCATCCGTAGCGGTTTTGTACTGATTGTCAAAAAAAAGTATAGCAATTGTTAGCCCCAACGAATTGTAGAGCAACAAAAACAATAACCCGATAGCCACAATCTTTTTCAATTCTCCGAGGATTTGTACCAAAAGTATGAAATTTTAAATTATAAATTTGATCTTCTGCATTTAATTCATTCTAAAACAAGCGTTAGATGGCGTGCAATGCATTCCGGTTGTCAATTGCAGGAGATTTAATAGTTGTCACAACACGATTTTCATGAGGGAAAAGCATAAATTTGAGATCTCTTGCAGGTGCTAACCCGGTAGTATATTCGTAACCACTTGTTGACTTATTTCTCATGAATTGTTTTATTCGATTTTTCACCCTCTGTATGTTCATGCTGTCGTCTCAGCTGTTTGCGCAGAAGACGAATTTTACCGAGTCTGATTTTTCGAAATTGGCGCTCTTGGCGGGCACCTGGAAAATGGAAAAAGGAGGAGGATACCTTTTTGAGGCGTGGAGAAAAGTAGATGTGTCGCGAATGACCGGCACTAGTTACCAGGTAAACGGAACTGACAGAAAGGAGCTGGAAACAGTAAGGTTATTTTTCAAAAAAGGCGAAATTGTCTACGCGCCTACGGCATTTGGTGAGAATGAGGATCGGGAAGTTTCTTTCACATTGAAGCAGATTGTAGACGGGCAGTATATTTTTGAAAATTCACAACACGATTTTCCCAGGGTAATATCGTATAAATTGATCGGAAGGGATTCGCTGCATGCTTATATCGAGGGAGAAATGGCGGGGAAATTAAAACGCGTTAACTTTAAATATGCGCGACAGAAATAGACTTCGATGATTCGTTTTTAATTAACACAAGATAAATTTTAAACTTTGCCCAGGAATGAAAAGATCTGATATTAACCCAATGCCCGCTTTTTTTGACCGCTACATCAATATCGTCGAAGACATCGATATTTTTGACGCTTTTCAAAAATACAGTCCTGAGCTGATATACGCTGAAACAGAAAAACTGGCGTCATTAGGGGACAAGGTGTATGCTCCTGGAAAATGGACGGTGCGGGATATTATTCAGCATGTGACAGACAATGAGCGGATTATGGCCTATCGGGCGTTGCGTTTTTCCAGAAATGATCAGACAGTTTTGCCAGGATACGATGAGCAGATTCTTGCAGCAAATACCATTGCCAATGACCGTTCATTATCGGACCTGTTGCAGGAGTTTAAGGAAGTGCGCGCCGCAACCGTTTCACTCTTCAAAGGCATGAATCAGGAAATGATGTTACGATCCGGCGTTGCTTACAAAAGCGAAATTTCGGCGCTCGCCCTCGGATTTGTAATTCTTGGTCATCCGGTACACCACATGAATATAATTCGGGAGCGTTATTATCCAATTCTTTGACGAGAACAATTAGTTCAGAGATCGTATCATTTCATGGGAAACCTGATTACAATTTATGATAAATACTGGCCGATTATGTTTAGTTCGGCTTGTGTTTATTTGTTTATCATCATCGCGATCCGCATATTCGGGAAAAAGGAATTTGCCCAGTTGTCGGTGGTCGATCTGGTCTTTGTGCTGCTAATCAGTAATGCCGTGCAAAATGCGATGGTCGGTTCCGACACGACACTCGCGGGCGGGCTTGTAGCAGCAACAACTCTGTTCGCAATCAACGCAATCCTTAAATACCTGACCTATCGTTTTCCACAACTCAGAAGCGCGATTTCGGGTGAACCTAAAATGTTGATTTATCGTGGAAAGGTCAATGAAACCAATCTGAGGCATGAGCACATCTCCGTCAACGAATTATTGGAAACGATTCATGAACACGGATGCCGGTCTATCCAGGATGTCGATCTTGCAATACTTGAATCGGATGGAAACATCAGTGTGCTTTCTGCCGAATTCAAAAAACATACAACAAAGCCCAGAAAACGGAAAAAGAAAATTTTCTGAACGATCGTTGGGTTAGTTTTGAGCAAGTTGGTTTAACGCCTCTTCAACAGAGGCGACAGGTAACTGACAAGTTTTATCAAAACAAACGTAAATAGCGCTTTTGCCGCCTATTGTTGTTTTGTCCTGTAAAAGAGGAAGTTCAGAGCTTCCATTGGAACCCATGATCACTTTGTTTGGGATAAAAAATCGATCCAGATCCTTCCTTAACAAATCTGCCTCAGGGCCAACAATAGCAATTTCTGCGGTAGGAGTGGCCCGCTGACAAAATAGAGCGGCCCAGTTTGTAACCCATTGCACATCTGCGAGCATTACTTTCTGCATTTTAGAAAGCATCTGATCAGACAGAGACAGATATTCTTCTTTATCCAGAATTTTCCCCAACGTATATAAGTTTGAGGCCATGATTGAGTTCGACGCAGGAACTACGTTGTCAAACAATTCCTTTTTGCGCGCTATCAACTCTTCACCCGCTGTATCGGTGAAATAAAAATATCCTTCAACCGGATCGTAAAAATTTGAGATCGTGTAGTCGGTTAACTTTTGCGCTTCTGTTAGCCACTTTTGGTCAAAAGTGATCTGATAAAGTGCCAGATAACCCTCTGTGACTGCGGCATAGTCTTCGAGAAAAGCAGTAATTGTTGATTTGCCATTTTTATGACTGTGCCAGAGCCTGGCACCCTCGGTCATTTTTTCACGCAGGAAAATCCCCGTTTTTACAGCGGCATTACGAATATTTTCATCACCAAGCGCACGATATGCATCACAAAGTCCTTTCAAAAGCAATCCGTTCCAGGAGGCCAGGATTTTATCGTCGAGCCCTGGTCTGATACGACTGGTACGTGATGAAGCCAGCTTCTGTAAGGCGGACTCATATTTTTCCTGGAAATCTGCAGAATATATTCCTGCTGTTTTAGCAGTATTTTCTACGTCGCGGGTCAGGTGTAAATGATTGTATCCGTGTTCCCAGTTGCCTGCTTTACTGATATTGTAAAGTTTGGAAAACCAGGTGAAATCCTCTCCAAGTATATTTTCAAGTTCAGGTTCGGTCCAGATGTAGAATTTACCTTCCACACCTTCGCTGTCGGCGTCCAGGGCAGAGAAAAAACCTCCTTCACCTCCAAGCATTTCGTTTTCCAGCCAGGAAATTGTTTTTGTAATCCGATCTGAAAAAAGCGGATTCAGGGTCAGTGAAAATGCTTCTGAAAATATGCTGAGTAATTGCGCATTGTCGTAAAGCATCTTTTCGAAATGAGGAATAAACCACGCTTCGTCAACCGAGTAACGCGCCCAGCCACCGCCTACGTGGTCATATATTCCACCCAAGGCAATTCTGCTCAGTGATAATTCAATGTGTGCAAGCGCTTCCGGGTTTTGCGTTGCATCGTAGTATCGCAGTAAAAACTTGTAAATCGAAGGCATCGGAAATTTTGGTGCCCGGTTCATTCCTCCTTCTTCATGATCAAAATTGGCCTTTAACTTTTCGAACATTTCGTCGAGCCTGTCCAGGGAGTAGTCTTGTGCCTGCTTAACGAGACCATATTTTTCGGATTCGGAGTGGAGCATATTCTGGACAAAACCCGCGGCAGAATCGGCCAATTCCTGATAATGATTCGTAAATGCATCCTGAACACTTCTCAGGAGCTGCACCCAGTTTTGGGGTGGGAGGTAGGTTACCCCGTAAAATGGTTTGGCGTCCGGAAGCAGAAAAACGTTCAATGGCCATCCGCCACGCGTCCCCATCGCCTGCAATGCATCCATATAAACCGCGTCCACATCCGGGCGCTCTTCGCGGTCCACTTTGATACATACAAAATACTCGTTCATCACCGCCGCAACAGACTCTTTTTCAAAACTTTCACGTTCCATCACATGGCACCAATGGCAGGCAGAGTAACCAATGCTGACCAGAATTGGCTTGTTCTCAGTTCTGGCCTTCGTGAGTGCTACTTCACCCCAGGGAAACCAGTCCACCGGATTGTGTGCGTGCTGCAAAAGATATGGACTTGTTTCCTGTGCTAGACGGTTCATGGAAGTTAGTTTATAGGATTTTAGCGAGGCAGTCTTTTGCTACGCAGGTCAATTATATTTTAGAAAAAAGGAAGGAAGCAAATTCCCTGTCACTAATCGGGTCATTGCGCGACTACCACTTTTTTGGTAATCGTGCGACCGGCAGTAACGAACCGTGCGAAGTACAAACCAGCCGAAATGTCAGGCAGGATAATGTTCTCTTTTGTAATTCCTGCAACAGATTTTAATTTCCTTTCCAGAATGATCTGGCCGGTAGCGTTTACAAGTGAAAAATCGATGTCCGTTACACCGTTTATTCCACTTAAGGAAATATTGAGATCCCTGCTGGTAGGATTTGGATATATGTAGGCGTCGGATAAAAACGGCTCGGTCGACGATACGGTTTCGTTGAGGTCAAACTTACACAGGAATATCTCTTTTCCTTTTACCTTAATTGTCTTGCTCCACTTTTGAAACGAGACATTAATCGATGTTTCATCGTTGTCACCCGCATACGGATTTTGTGCCGCGATAAGAATGTAATTATTTTTCACCACCCCACGCCATACCGGGTTTTGGAGCGACATGTGGTCTCGCGCAGACTGATTAATTACTAATTGGTAATTTCCTTCAAAAAAATCCTTGAATTCTGAAAGCCGATACAAGCCATATATAAAGCGCTCATAAACAGCATAGTTGTCGGAGCGGTCACCGGGGAAAAATGGATTTTCCCACAGCCACAATCCTTTTGCTCCTGAGAAAAATGGAAAAATGGCGGTTGCTTCGGCCATGAATGGCGAAATAAAAGGCGTGCTTGGATCGTAACTGTCGTGGACACGTAGCCAAACAAATGGAATTACAGGTTTATCGCTCCATGCCCGGTTCGCTTCAACATGAAAAAGCAGATAAGACAGATAATCTTTCCCGATCGGATTGTCGTAGCCGTAATAATAATATATTGAAGGCGTCAGAAAGTCCTGTGCGTTGTAGTAGCTGCCACCTATTTTTCCAGCGTCGTCCTGAGTTATGTAGTTTGTTCTTGCCAGGTTGGTCGTCCAGTCCTGCCAGCTGTTTGCCGTGATATTGAGCCAGGTATTGCGTATGGGAACATCACTGTAAGCCGTAATTTGTGCGGAAGTATTTGGTCCTTTGGCTTTCAACCGCTTAACACTTTCTGTATACCACCACCGCATATCTTTTTTATATGTGGTCAAAAAATCCTGATCAGAAAGCGCACGATATTTAGCGGGAGTCTGGCTGTTGGATTTCAGTGCAAGAATGTCACGGTCCTCACGTTGTAAACGTTCAATATCCATGCACACAATGTCGGATTGGGGTAACACCGATGCGTAATTGTCCCAATAATTTCGGTAGGCAGTGGTATCATTTCCCCAGGGACTTCTTAGAATATTGTTGCCCCATGGCTGATCGCCGCTTGAAGTTGCCACATTGTACCAAAGCCATGCACGGTTTTTGGCCGGCAAGGAAGCTTGTTCCGAACCGCTGAATGTGGCCAGGTGGCTAAAACCATGTTTCAAAGGCTGGGACTGGGTATCGCCGAACCGTGGTGCGTTGTAGACAATTTTAAACGGAAGCGAGAATTCTGGAAACTTGTTCCATTCAATCGAATTATTTCCGGTAACGGGGGTAAGCGTATATGCAGGTTTGCAATCTTGTGCACTGGAATGGATCGTGCTGATTATCAAAAGGATAATTCCAATATAACGGTAGCGTGATGACATATTTGTATTGCTTTCTATAAGAATTCACAAAAGAAATTCGTTACTTTTGCTGAAACATTCAGGTTTATTATCAAAATAAAGAGAGAAATCTGATTCAGCAGAAATTGGGTGATACATTTAGTTTCTTGTTTTTTTGAAATTAGCCGATTGAAATAATTACTAAAATTTAGCAAAATGAATCGAATATTTAACCTTTGTGCCGTTGTTGTGGCGCTGTTTTTCATGATTTCCTGCGGTGGTAAAGATACGGAGGAAACGCCAAAGCCAACGGAAAAGGATAAAATACTGATAAATTATCCATGGAGAATGTCGTCCGTTACTGATCTTTCGGGAGTTACAATTGCAACCAATAAACTCAATACACAGACACAGTCCATCGGAAAGGATATGGATATTCAATTTTTGGCGAATAATGTTACCAAAGCATTTGACAGAGGTTCAAGCCAGGTCCTGAACGGCGGGACATGGTACCTTAAAGAGGAGTCGAAAATATTGGATATCAACATTGCAGGCTTTGCAGGTCAATTTGGTGTCGAAGAGTTGAGCAACAGCAAAATGAGACTGAAAAGTAAAATGCCCGTGTCTGGCGTTGAGCAGGAAACCATCATGGTTTTTGAGCCTGTGATCAAATAAATATTAGAAATACTTTTAATTAGTTGAAAAAAGCGGCGGATTTAATCTGTCGCTTTTCTTATTTTGCATCAAATTTACCCGTTATGCAAAAGAATAATCCACTAATCATCAATGCGTGGTGTATGTACGATTGGGCCAATTCGGTTCATGCGTTGGTGATTGTATCCAGTATTTTTCCGGTCTATTTCAGTGCAACCGCTCACAGTGCTTCCGGCACACTTTTTACCGACTTTTTCGGATTTTCTGTCAAAAGTTCCGTATTATTCTCTTACACAGTATCAATTTCTTTTTTGTTTACAGCTTTGCTCATTCCTTTATGTACGGCGGTGGCTGACTTTACAGGCAGAAAAAAACGATTCATGAAATTCTTCTGTTACCTGGGCTCAGCAAGCTGCATGTTGCTTTTTTTCTTTACTAAACAAACGTTGTCTTTTTCAATAATCATTTTTGCAATCAGCCTTATCGGCTGGAGTGGGAGCATTGTCTTTTATGATTCGTATCTGCCCGACATCGCTACTGAGGATAATTTCGACAAATACAGCGCCAGGGGATTCTCTATGGGTTATCTCGGAAGCGTGCTGCTTTTGTTGTTCAATCTGAGTATGGTTCTCTTTCCCGGATTTTACGGAATTTCCGACAAGAGTATGCCGGCAAGAATTTCATTTTTCACAGTTGGTATCTGGTGGATTCTTTTTGCTCAGATTCCCTTTCGATACTTACCGTCTGCACGTACCGGGAGGAAATATGCCGGAAACTGGATTTTCAACGGTTTCAAGGAATTGAGAAAAGTATACGGTGGGTTGAAAGAGCAGCCATTTCTCGCGAAATTCCTGACTGCATTTTTTATTTACACCATGGGCCTGCGTACCGTGATGTACGTGGCGACGATTTTTGGAGCAACGGAACTCAGATTGCCTTCTCAAAGCCTGATCATAACTGTGTTACTGATACAACTTGTGGGAATTGTTGGCTCTTACGTTTTCGCCTGGCTGTCTGGTAGGATTGGAAACATTTACGCTTTAATGATCGGGGTTACAATCTGGATCTTCATTTGCGCTGGCGCCTATTATACGACCGAGGCGGGGGAGTTTTACATTTTGGCATGCACCGTTGGTATGGTCATGGGCGGGTTACAGTCCCTTTCACGTGCCACATACGCCAAACTCATTCCGGAAAACACGCCTGACTCCGCATCCTATTTTAGTTTCTACGATGTTACCGAGAAGCTTGCCATCGTTATAGGGACTTTCATTTACGGAATGGTTGAACAACTGACCGGAAGTATGCGGAACAGTATTCTTGCGCTCCTCATTATTTTTGTGCTTGGCCTGATTTTGCTTTACAGGATTCCGTCGCAGAAAGAATATAGGTTTGCGTTTAAAGAGGGAGAGAATTAGCAAACAATTGTTCAGTTGATATCATTTTTACCTCATATACAAAAAAACCGAATCGTTTCGATTCGGTTTTTTTGTATTCTTCATCCGGGAATAAATTCCCGATTCTATTTTTATCTTACAACGTCCGCTTCACTTCACGGAGTTCGAAACTTTCGATAATATCGCCTACCTCAATGTCATTAAAGTTTTTGATACTCAAACCACATTCGTAACCATTCCGTACTTCCTGAACATCGTCTTTGAAACGTTTTAACGAATCAATTTCGCCCGTCAATAACACGATACCGTCACGAACGATCCTGATTTTATTGTTACGTTTAACAAAACCATCTGTTACATAGCAACCTGCAATGGTTCCGATACGACTGATTTTGAACACTTCACGTATCTCAATATTACCGGTAATAACTTCCTCAATTGTTGGTGCGAGCATACCCGTCATCGCATCCTTGATCTCATCAATCGCACTGTAAATAACGGAATAGTGACGAATCTCGATTTGATCCTGTTCTGCCATCTTCTTGGCGTTTGCCGACGGACGAACCTGGAAGCCGATCACGATCGCATCAGAAGCAATAGCCAGGTTGACATCCGATTCGGATATCTGACCAACCGCTTTGTGAATGATATTCACCTGTACTTCGTTTGTCGACAATTGCAGTAAAGAATCTGAAAGTGCTTCTACTGATCCATCCACGTCACCTTTTACAATCAGGTTCAGTTCGCGGAAGCTTCCGATTGCCTTACGGCGACCAATCTCTTCAAGCGTAATGTGCTTGCGGGTACGGATGGTTTGTTCACGCTGGATTTGCTCACGTTTCGTAGCAATGTCACGCGCGTCACGCTCATTTTCAAATACATTGAAACGGTCACCTGCCTGAGGAGCTCCGTTCAGCCCAAGTAACTGCACCGGCATGGAAGGTCCTGCTGTTTTCAGTTTCCGCCCAAGGTAATCGGTCATTGCTTTCACTTTACCAAAATGTGCTCCGGCAAGGACAACATCACCCACTTTAAGTGTTCCGGTCTGAACCAGAATTGTCGTCACATAACCGCGACCTTTGTCAAGAGAGGCTTCCACAACGGTTCCGTTTGCACGGCGTTCCGGGTTGGCTTTTAGTTCGAGAAGTTCTGCTTCAAGCAATACTTTTTCCAAAAGCAAATCAACACCAAGTCCTGATTTTGAAGAAATTTCCTGCGTCTGGTACTTTCCACCCCATTCTTCAACGAGCAGGTTCATATTTGCCAGCTCTTCCCGGATCTTCTCGGTATTGGCGCCGGCTTTATCTACTTTACTAAATGCAAATACGATTGGCACCCCGGCAACCTGTGCATGGTTGATTGCTTCCCTCGTTTGCGGCATGACACTGTCGTCCGCAGCGATTACCACAATTACAACGTCGGTAACTTTCGCACCACGGGCACGCATTGCTGTAAAGGCTTCGTGACCAGGTGTATCCAGGAATGTAACTACTTTGCCAGTTTTGGTTTTTACACTGTAAGCACCAATATGCTGGGTAATTCCACCCGCTTCACCACTTGCCACGTTTTCATTTCGGATGTAATCGAGAAGCGAAGTTTTACCGTGATCGACGTGACCCATGATTACCACAATCGGGGCTCTTTCTTTCAGGCTTTCCTCACTGTCAACCTCTTCTACCACATCATTCTGAACTTCTTCTTCGGCAGATATAAACGCTACCTCGAATCCAAATTCGTCGGCAATAAATGTGATTGCTTCTGCATCAAGGCGCTGATTGATTGACACGAACATACCCATACTCATACAAACGGATATAACTTCCTGAACTGTTACGTCCATCAGTGAAGCCAGGTCGTTTGCAGAAACGAATTCTGTTACGCGCAATACTTTTGTTTCTTCATCGTCCATCGCGTTCGGATCGTTCTGATCTGCACGGTCACGGCGGCGAAGTCCCTTGCCACGTCCTGTTGATTTGGTATTGCCACCACCCATACGGGCCATGGTCGCTTTGATATTGTCAGAAACTTCTTTGTCGGAAACTTCTTCTCTTTTACCTCCTCTGCGGTTGTTGCCTCTTGCAGCGTTGCTGCCAGTTTTGGCATTATTTCCAGAACCGGTAGTTCCTGTTGTTGAACCTGGTGCAGCCGGTGTACCAGGCGTTCCTGTACCTGTGTTCGGACGGTTTGTGTTCGTATTTCTGTTTCCAGGAGCCGAAGCATTCGCGTCTCTAGGTGGTCTTGGCGTCTGATTTGTTCCGGCGGGAGTTGTTGTTGCTGCTCCTGTTGCGCCTGGCCTTACCTCAGTTCCAGGCACAGCAACACCGTCACGAATGCGTTTCCTTTTTCTGCGGCGTTTTTTATCGGCAGCAGAAGCGTCGCTTGAAGCAACAGGATCTTTTTTCTTGAATTTATCAGATGGAAGTTCAATTTTACCAATCACACGAAGCCCGCGCAATTGCTCGCCACGCGCTTCAATTAGTTCTGAGCTTTCATCACCAGTAGTTGTTTCAGGTGTTTCCGCAGCCTTTACCTCAGGAGCCGTAGTCGTTTCAACTGGTTTAGGCTGTTCCACAGGTGTAGAAACCGGGATTTCAGTCGTTATCGGAGTCGAAGGTTTTTCAACAGGTTCAGGCTTGGCCTCAGCCACTGGTGCCGACACAACCGGTTCAGGCTTTTGTTCCTTCACCTCTGGCTCCACCACTACTTTTGGCGTCTCAGCAACAGGCGTTGGTTCAGCAGGTTTCACCGTTTCAGGTGCTTTTTCAGCTTTTACCTCAACCGGCTCTGCTTCCTTGATAATTTCCTTTGGAGGCTCAACGATTGCCTTTGGCGTTTCAGCTACAGGCTGTTCTGTTACGTCTTTCGCCGTTTCCGGTTTAGGGGGGAAGGAAGGTCTGCGTGCATCCAGGTCAATTTTTCCGACCACTTTGATGCCTGGTAATTTGTTCTCAAGTTCATTTGAGCCGGACTCTGGCGCTTCCTCAACTTTGGGTTTTTCTTCAACAGGTTTTGCAGGAGAATTACGGAAATAGAGGATATCGTCCACGTCACTTTTTACCTTTTCTTCTTTTGGCTCCACGGGTGCTTCCACCGGCGCTGGCCGATATGACAACGTAGATTTAAGATCAGTCGATTTGAAATCTTTTGCAAGAAAATCAATCTGATCTGAATTAATCTTGGTATTGGGGTTACTTTCCACCTTATACCCTTTGGCAGACAGATGATCTACGATCGTAGTAATTCCTACGTTCAGGATCCGTGCCACTTGGCTAAGGCGCATCATTTTATCTTCTGCCATATTTAGCAATTAATAGAAAAAGTTTTGCATTGGTGGAGATTGAAACACTACTGCCAGTTCTTCCACATATTATTATTCAAATTCTTTACGGAGTATATCCAAAATCTCTTCGACAGCTTCCTCTTCAAGATCCGTCCGTCGAACAAGTTCCTCTTTATTAAGGGCAAGTACACTTTTGGCAGTGTCCAGACCGATTTTGTGCAGTTCATTAATCATCCAGTCCTCAATTTCATCTGAGAATTCCGATAGATCCACATCTTCATCGTTATGTTCCTCAATATCACGGAACACATCAATTTCCATACCAACCAGTTTCCCGGCAAGCTTTATATTCTGCCCGCCTTTACCAATTGCAAGAGATACCTGATCCGGTTTCAGAAAAACAGAAACACGTTTCGAATCGCGGTCAATCTGCATTGAGCTCACTTTCGCAGGGCTCAGCGCACGGCTTATCAACAGTTCAAGGTTGTCGGTATAATTGATTACATCTATGTTTTCATTTCCAAGTTCACGAACAATAGAATGAATACGCGACCCTTTCATACCTACACAAGCTCCAACCGGATCGATCCGGTCATCGTAAGACTCAACAGCTACTTTTGCTCTTTCCCCCGGTTCACGAACAACACGACGTACTGAAATAATTCCATCATAAATTTCAGGAATTTCTATTTCAAACAATCTTTCAAGGAAAACCGGTGAAGTTCTTGACAAAGTGATCTTTGGAGAGCCATTGTTCATTTCCACTTTATGGATCACCGATTTAACGGATTCACCTTTACGGAAACGATCTTTGGATATCTGCTCGGTACGCGGCAATGAAAGTTCGTTACCTTCCCCGTCCATGATAATCACTTCATGGCGCAAAGTCTGGTACACTTCACCTGTAATCATTTCACCAACCTGATCTTTGTATTTTTCATACATGATCTCCTTCTCCATATCTTTAATTTTCTGGATCAGGGTTTGGCGCGCCGTCTGAACGAGTCTGCGTCCGAACTCAACAAGTTTCACTTCTTCCGCAACTTCTTCACCAACTTCAAAGTCAGTTTGGATTTTCTTTGCTTCTGCAAGAGGAATTTTGTTGTAATCCCAGATGTCCTCAGAATTGTCGTCGACGATTTCACGTGTACGCCACATTTCAAGGTCACCGCTTTCCGGGTTGATGATCACGTCAAAGTTATCGTCTGTTCCGTATTTTTTACGGATCATGGTACGAAACACTTCTTCTAAAACGCTGATCATCGTCGGACGATCGATGTTCTTTGAGCTGGCAAACTCCGCAAATGACTCAATTAATACTCCGCTATCCATTTTTATACTTAAAGAATATTTGCTGATATTAAATTTATATAACTGTACTAAGTTAACACATCGTCCGTTCAGGAACCAGTCAACTATTTAAATGATATCTCGATCATGGCCCTGGTAATTTCGTCCCTGGCAATTTCACGTTCCATCGTCGCCGGATCCACCGGCACTTTAGGTTTTTTCTTTGGCTCAGGCAATGCAATCTTTATCTTGTCATCGTCTGATTCAACCAGTTTACCCGAAACTACTTCTCCGGTTTTAAGCGTTAGCTTAAGATTCCGGCCAATGTTCTTTTGGTACTGGCGTGCCAGTATCAAAGGTTGATCCAGCCCGGGAGATGAAACTTCCAAAGTATACGGCTCGGTAAAAACTTCAAGTTCTTCAAGTTGTTTCGCCAATCTACGGCTGATAGAAGTACATTCTTGTATCGTTATTCCTTCGTCACTATCTACAAGAATGCTTATTTTCTGACTTACCTTAGAAGGTTTTGTTATGATATCCACCACAAAAATCCGGCCTTCTTCCAAAAATGGGGTCACCAGGATTTCTAAATGTTCTTTTATGGTCATGTAAAGCTTACTGCAAATAAAAAAGGGGACTCATGACCCCCTCAATCAACCGATCAAACCTGAATTATGATGCAAATGTAATATTATTTTATGATTTGTACAAACTAAACAAGTGTCTTCTTTATTCAAATGCATCACCTACTTTTGTCTTTCAATAGAAATATTTTTTTTGAATGAAGGGATTGCTCAGGATTTTATTGTTTTTATCGAAGTGTATTGCGCTGTACACCCTGGTAGTGTTTGGTTTAACCTACTGGACCCCTTCGTCTCACTGGTTTCCTGGTTTTCTGATGATGTCATTTCCGGTCGCAGTCATGCTCAATCTGGTCCTGGTTATTTTCTGGCTATTCGTGAAACCGGTCAATGGAATTGTGTCTCTTTTTGTTGTTTTGACGTCACTTTTATTTTTGCCAAGGACTTTTTCATTCAAAAAGCCCGATAAATTGTGGGGAGAGGAGATGCAGTCAGCAAATTTCAGTGTGATGAACTACAATGTGCTCGGGTTTTGGACCCTGATTCGGGACAATAAGGATTTGCAAGAAAAGCAGATGATTGAGATGAGAAAATGGATCGCAGATTCGAAAGCTGATATTTTGTGTATTCCCGAATATTTCACTAGCCGGAGCAGTGAGCGGGTGAATGTAAACGCCTACTTCCGAAACCACGGATATCGTTACCAAAGTGCTTTATCTCATCCCGGCGAATCGTCAAAAACAAATTATTTCGGTTTAATTATTTTTTCCAGATATCCGATCGTTGCTTCCAGAGATACCAATTTTAGCGAAACCAATGGGCTGGTGCAGGCGGATGTCAAAATTAAAGGAGATACGGTACGGATAATCGCGGTGCATCTGTACTCGATGACACTGAAATTGAGTACGTTGGTGAAGCAGAAAAAAGTGGCTGGAATTGAGCGGGAGAGCAAAGACGTTTTAGCGCGTATGAAAAGAGGCTTTACCAATCGTGCGCAACAGGTTCAGACATTGCGCAACTGGATCGCCGAGTCGCCGTATCCGCTCATTGTATGTGGCGATTTCAACGAAACGCCTTACAGCTATGTTTATGGGAAGATTCGCGAACCGCTCGCAAATGCATTTGAAGAGAGAGGAAGCGGTTTTGGATTTACTTTCAACAGAATTCCTTACTTTATCCGGATAGACCATCAATTTTACGACAAAGGGAAATTGAATCTGTTGGGATTCTCTACAGAACGTAACCAGAAATTTTCCGATCACTACCCGCTGATCGGAAGCTATTCTTTTAAGTAAAGTGAAACGTTCCTGATTACTTTTAACGCAAATAGCCGGAAGTTTTGCTGGCTATTTGCGCTTAAAATATCAATTTTTAATAGCTGATTTTAAGGCTATCCAATTCACGTTTGGAGATTGTTGGCGGGAATATGTTTTGGTTCAGTTTTTCAACCACCAAAGCGGCGGTTTTAAGCGCTTCATTTTCATTCTTAAATCCGGCGTTTCCCTGTATGCCAGGAACGGTTTTCTGCTCAATGATTGCAGCAGAATCTTTGTAAATTCTGTAAGCCCAGGATCCGTCAACCTGAAAACTTTCAATCCTCAAATTATAAAGACCTTCGCCGTCTGAGCTTATTTTGTTTCCCCGCATCAACGGGAGGGCAAAATAAGCGATCACAGCGAAGGCCAGTACAACAAGCAGAATGATGCCCGTTTTATTATTTTTTACTATCACTATTAGTTATCGTCGTCGTTCAATGCAGCGGCTGGATCGAATGCCCAGAAATCGTCAACACCAGTTGAACCCGATGTTCCTGTGCCGATGTACCCAATGCTTCCGATTACAAAACCACCAGCATAAGAACGGGCTCCGCCAAGGAACGGGTTCATTTGTACCCACGTCGCAGTAGGAAGTGTTGCAGTCGTTGTGGTAGGAGTGAACTGCCAAACATCAGAAAGGCCAACACCTCCAACGATATATGCTTTATCAGCAATAACCAGTGGGAACGCGTTCGTTCTTGCACCAAGGTCATCCTGCGTGTAATCCACTTTCAGCCATGATCCAAGTCCTCCGTTTCCGGCAGCATCAAATTCATAGATGTCTTTTGTGTTAACACCAGAGTTGTTGGCTCCAAAACCAACATAAGCTTTTCCACCCAATGTGAAGGCTGTTGCTCCTCTGCGTTTTCCACCTACGAATGTTGCAATTTCAGACCATTTGTCGGTTGTCGCGTTGTAGGTGTAGAAATCCTGATAGTAATTTGTTCCGTTGTATCCAAGACCAACATATGCTTTGTCACCAATTACGAACGACGTTGCGTACTGGCGTGTTCCTCCCAAAAAGTCAGCTACTGCTTTCCATTTGTTTGTTGCAGGATCATACTGATAGAAATCTTTTTTGTATCCGTTGTCAAGTGCAGTATTGTTATCAAAACCGGTTCCCACATACGCTTTTCCGCCCACAACGAAAGAAACTGCGTCATTTCTGCCTGTTCCTGCGAATTCAGCGACTTGAGACCAGATTTTACCAGTTGCATCATAAGACCAGAAATCTTTTACTCTTGGAATCGTTTCGTTGGTGTAGCCTGTTCCGATATATCCCTTAGTCCCGATTGTAAAACTTACTGATCTGCTTCTGGCTGAACCACCGAAGGAAGGAATACCTGATTTGTACCAGTTTCCGTTTTTCTCAGGATCAACGTCTCCGCTACATCCAATTTGAATTAATGCAGTTGAAGCTACTAGAATGGCTAATGAGGACTTTTTTAAGGTATTAAACATGAAAAAATTCTGGTTTGACTAAATTGATACAATTAAAATAAAATCGAAGTATAAGAGAGATTAAATGACCATTTCCGTTGACAGAACTATACCGGCATACGCGGGCATTTTTTCAAATATTTTGCAAACATAACATCTTGCCACTGCTTAGAGAAATTATATATTTACTTTTTGCATAAAACTTTTGCATTCGGTCAAATCTACCATACGTCAATGAATCCTGTTTTGATGCAGAGCAGATTCAAAAACTGTTTTTTACATCTGAAAAATGCAGGTCGCCGGTTTGAAATCCTTTAACATCCCACTGAATACTTGCTATGACACAGTAGACCGGGCTAATGGTTGTAACGAAAAAGAAATGGACTATGTTGCAACCCCCGTCGTCACATTTGGGTCTTTAAACACGAAGTATTACTATTTTCATTTGGTAAAAGGAAATAGAAATTTTCTTTTTTCGTTCTTTCAAATTGTCTGACACGCTTTGGCGTCAGGCTGCGTACAGGGTTTGAAAGGTACAAAACACGTTTTCTGCAAATTCATTGAGAATCCCTTAGCCGTGAAAAATCATTGATTTTGAGGTATATGGCCGATCTGATACAATTTTTTGCCTGAAATCTGTCAATGAAACGCGTGGTTTTTTCACTTCATTTTGTAATTGAGTCATATATCTGATAGTTTTGCATTTTTACTGTTCTTTCGTTAAATGAAATTTAATTCTTATTCCTTCGGGGAATTTTTCAGGCCGGCTTCTAAATTTCTGGTATTTATATTTTTAGCAGCATCGGTTGCAGGTTGTCAGTGGGGCGACGAGGTGAAAACGCTGGTTCAGCCTAATCCGGACAATTTCATGGTGCTATTTTCCGATACCTCTACGGTTACTACTTCCACAGTACGTTATGATTCCGTGATGACCGGTGGCCCTGGTCGTATGTTAATCGGCAGATACTCAGATCCTTATTTTGGTATCATGCATGCAACTACCTTCATTCAACCGACACTACAGTCAAGTCTCACTATTCCTGACGGAGCAATATATGACTCTTTGGTATTGTCGATGCGCTATGAAAAGACTTCGGCTGCTTACTCCGGTTCGCCTTACAGTTACGGCGATACGACCAAGCTGATGACGTACTCAGCGCACGCGTTGCTGGAAGACATTCTGGTGAAAAGCTCCTATTACAATCAGAATACGACTGCTTTTGATCCGATTCCGCTGGGTACGAAAACTTTTTATCCGCGACCTTACACGGATCGGGCTGTGGTTATCAAATTGTCTGATGTATTAGGGAACAAAATTTTTGAGCAGGCAAAAGCTAATTTGCTGACGTCCAACGATCAATGGATTCAAATTCTGAAAGGTCTGATGGTTACGGCCAAATCTACGGACAACGGATCTGTTGTAGGATTTTTGACAAGCAGCGACAGCACGGCTATTCAATTACATTATCACACTTCGGGTGTGGATGCAGTGACTGAGTCCGTTTTTCCGTTTAATGTGACAGCAGTATACAACCAGATTTTGGGTGACAGAAGCAAAACAGCGCTTGCAGAATTGCCGGCTAACCGCCGTCTTTCCTTACCAGCATCTAAATCCGGAGAAAAAACATTCATCCAGGAGGGTACCGGCATCATGACGCGGATTGATCTGCCAAACATCCGGACTTTGAAAGACACAAAATATTCAGTGGCAAATCGGGCATTTCTTCGTGTGTCCGCCCTCAAACAATCGGTGACGCGGAACTTTTCTGCGCCTCCGGCAATTTCCCTCTACCTTTGTGACAAAAATAATCAGTTGTTATCTCCGCTCACTGACTTACAGGGAACGGCGGTTCGTGGAACATATATCACTGACCTTGTGAATAATACGGAATATTATTCTTTTGATGTGAGTGCCTATGTAACAAGTCTGCTGAATAGTGACACGGACCAGAATGAGGGATTGCTTATGATCACTTCTGCCCTTGCTTCGGGAGCTTATCCGGAGGCAGATCTTGAATGGTCGAAAGGAGTGAGAAGGCTTGTCATAGGTAGCCAAAAGAGTACGACAGATCCTGGCATCAAACTTGAACTGTATTACACGACAGTAAAAGCACAATAGTCGGCAGATAAAGGAATTTTACAAGCGGTGTTTCGATTTGACAGATCAGAATAAATTCTGACTGTCAAAAATCGGGACACCGCTTTTTTTACATCACATAGCCATCCTTTGGTAGGATTTTGTCCGGAATAAACGGCGCGTTAATCAGTTGTAAAAGGTTGATTTCAATCGTTCTGGACAAGGAGGTCATCGGGATGTCGTTGTGATTTCCTTCAAAAGGATTTTGCATCACATAGGAGATACTTTCAACATAGAAGAACAATGAAGAAATCACAAATGTGATGGGAATGGCGATGCGGCCGATACTTCCGATTAACCCCATTGGCAAAATAATTGTAAAAATAAAAATCGTCAAATGGACAAAAAAACTATACTGGGTCGGGAAAACAGTGTTTTTGATCCGTTCACATTTACCCATGGCATCACAAAGGCGCGCCAGTGTGTCGTCTATATTCTGAAAAAACAGCTGTGTGATTTTTCCCTGACTGTACAACTTCGCAACCTCCGTTTCGATCAGGTTCAAAATTGCATTTGGCGTATTGTCATGCCTGCCAACGTACATCAGTTCTTCTTCTGTCAGATGCAGATTAGCCTGTACCAGCACAGGTTCACCCCTTAGCGAGTTAGCGAGCGAGTAACACCAGGCGATCTGAAGATGCGCGAGATGCTGCACGGCACCGCTTTTATCCGGATCTTTTTCGTCTATAAAGGCAAGCGACTGGCGGATCAGCGTCCTGCTGTCGTTCACAATTGCTCCCCAGACTTGTCTTGCCTCCCACCACCGGTCATAAGCCGAATTGGTCCTGAAACCGAGTAAAAGTGATAACGCTGTGCCTACAATGGAAATGATGGAGATCGGGAATTCGAGAAAATGCCAGTTCTGATATTGAAACAGGTAAAAAACCAGCGCGGCGTAAACAGTTACCGCCAAAACGCCGGACCAAATTCGGCCGAGCAAGCTCCAGATTGAAAAAATTTCCTTAACGTACATGAATCAGATTGAATACTACTGTAATAATGATTTATCTTCCCGTCGGTTGTGTCAAAGTCAAAAGATGCGCCAAAGTACCTATTCAATCCGGATAAATTTCGGTTGCCCGCTTGTTTGTTTAGATGGCTCTTCAGAAGTGGGCTATTTTTCTGCGATATTTGTCAAAATCTTCTCGCAAAGAAGCGGAAAATTGTTGTCATAATGGTGACTTCCCGGCACAATGAGCACCTTAGCGCCTTTTTGCTCAAATTTTTCGATGAGACTTTTGTCTTCTTCGCTCCCAAAAAAGCAAACCGGGTGAAGTGACTTAATGTTACTGATTTCGTGTAAAACATCGTAATGTTCGTTTCCGTTTCCGAGGTCAAGCATGTCGGTGATGTGGATTTCGAAATCTGCTTTCTCGTCAGGGGAAAGCATAAAAATACCGCTTAGTTTTTGTTTCAAATCGTTGTTCATACGGTTTGCGATGAATGGCGCAACGCAGGCCCCGAATGAATATCCGATCAGTATGGCGTCTTTTTTATTCCAGGTCTGCAAGTAATGGCTGAGAATTTTTGACATATCGAGCGTCGTTTTTTCCGGCGATTGCGGATTCCAGAAATACTGCTGCGTATCCAATCCGATCACCGATATTCCTTTTTTTGCCAACTGTTCTGCGACTTTCTGGTCAAAACTTGTCCAGCCGCCATCGCCCGACAAAAACAGAGCGATCGGTTGGTTCGTTTGTGTCTGCGTTGGAACGATCGTAATTGGTAAGCCAGGCGGTAAAATAGTCGGGACTACTTTTGTACTGTTGGGGACCGCGTTTTTAAAAACATCACCTGGTGAAGAATTGTTGATCGAATGAAAGGCGACAATCAGCTGAGGGAGCCACCGCTGCGGGACGGAAAATCCATGGCCAACTTTCGGTATTGCAACAAGCCGCGCATTCGGCATGTTTTTGAGGTAATTTTTTACCGCGGAAAAAACGCAAACCTGGTCAGTCATTCCATTGAATACCACAAAAGGTGCACTCAGTGTAAGATATCTATCGAGGTAGAATGATTTTCCGGGTTCCAGAACGCGTGAAGTCAAACCATTTCCTTTGCACAACGGCTTGTCCAGTGAAATGTCGGGACAAAATCCAATACCTATCCCGCCTTTGAAAGTGGCAGCAGGAGCCTGTACCAGCATTCCATAGGCAAGGGTAGCACCGGAAGAATAGCCCATCAGGATCGGTTTCAGATATTTCGGGAATCTGTATTTTTTTTGAATGCTCAGGCTCAGATCTTCAAAATCTGCAGCAGGATAATAGCAGGCCGACTTTTGTTTTTTCAACTCTTTTAAATAACTGACAACGTTTATTCCAGCCACCATAGCACCTTGCGCGGAAATGCTTTTTGCCATCGCATTGACACCCGAATTCCACCCGCCGTCTCCCGAAATGAACAGAACCAGTGATGTGGGTTGTTTGGCGGGATGGTAAATTTTTATACTGCCAAAAGCGCCATAACTGAGTGAGTCAGTTTGCGAAGCGAACGCACTTAAAATAACGTTGGAAAGAAGAAAACAAAAAGTGAGCTGTTTCATTTTCATGGCTTGATTACGTTACTCAGCACAGTCGGTACCTGGATCAGGTCATAATCGTCGCCGTAAATCAGATATTTGTCATACCAGACCGGGGAAAACTTTTCCTTAAAATCGCGGAGTCCTTTGTAGTGAGAGAAAGAACGTATTTTTTCATAGGCGAATTTCATCGATTTTTCCGGGAAAGTCCTGGCGTCGCCAATTCCTGACATCGGAGCGAAACCGATGTTCACCGCTGTACAACCCTCTGATTTTAAATGGTTAAAAGCTTCTACCAGAATGAAGTCCATAACACCGTTTGGCGCGTCCGCTGTTTTTCGGATCAGATCATAAGTGCCTTCGCCAGGAACATAATCCGGGATAAGATTTATAAATGCGACGATTTTTTCTTCCGGACTTTCTACGGTAATGATTGTTTGTTGTTTAAGGTCATCCCAGAGGAACATGCCTTGTGAGAATACGATTTCCGTCCTGCCTGTGTCCGCAAGCCATTCGTCTGAAACGGCCTTGATACGCTGTAAAAGCCCGTCCTTGATCGGAGCTTTGTAAATTACTGCCCGGTAACCTTTGTCGCTCACCTTTTTTAGTGCGTTACGCATGGATTTTTTGGTTCCGCCTTCCAGGCTAAAAGTGGTGAGATCAACTACGCCCTCCTGACCGAGAAAAAGTTTTCGTTTTCCCGTTGCCGAAAAAAGCGGGACAGACTCCGCAGGGACCCGGTAGTAAAGACTTTTGAGCCCGTTTTCAATACAGTAACGATCGAAGGAACTGACGAGTGAGACCATATTTTCGGCACTGCCCGCAACAGGATTTTCCAGCACAACCGCAAAATTGCCCCATACCCGGTATGCAATGAAACCATCCGTTTCTTTTGGCTTAAAAATCATTTTGTCCTGATATAGCTTGAAGTAGTCCATCGCGGAATTACCATATTTTTGAAGCAGCTCCTTTGCTATCTGATATTCTTCTTCTGTAAGCGCAGTTTTGATCACGTACGGGCGCACCAACGTGTAGAGCAAAAAGGCAAGTGAAAGGAAACCACTTATTTTGATAGAAAACAGGAAGTTTCGTCCGAAAGCATCTCTGGCAACCAAGGCTCCGCTATCAATTAAAAAGTAATTTTCAAATGTAAAACGAATGGATTCGGCGAGATTGAAATCAATTCCGAAATGTTTTTTATCTAAAAAATAGAAACCTGCAATACCATAAAGCAGTACGGCCAGAATGCTGAACAGCGTTGTTTTGATACCGATATTTCGTAACCTCGGATTGTGTTTGACGTAGTACGATTTACGGGAAGTGATGAGAATGATCAAGACAATAAGTGAGATCGCAGATTCCTCATAATCAATGGCTTTTGTGAGATTTCCGACAAATGAAACGAGGCTGAGGGCTACGGCAAAATACCAGGCAATTTTGAGGCCTTTCAGCATAAATGCCGCAGTTACCAGCAGAAAAAAACCAGCCGCGAGGACAAAATAATTGGACACTTCAAGCGCCTCTCCGGGCAGGTAATTTTCCAATAATTTCACACGGCTGCCAATTGCGGGTGTCAGAACCGAAATGATATTGACGATCCCAAGCACAAGCAGCAGCAACGCGGGAATTATACGAAGCAATAATTTGCCTGCTTTGATCAAAAAACTGAAAGCGCCGGCCACCAACGGAAGCCAGAATTCGAGAAAACGGTAGAAAAATGTGATGGAAATGGCCTCAATTCCGGAGTAGCCGAAGCGTGTCAAAACGAACGACATAGAAACTTCCAACGCACCCAAGCCTCTGAGAAATGGAGAAACGATTAAAAAGATAACTGAAATTACGTAGGCCATCAGCGCCGCAAGAAAAGTAGGATTTGCATGTAGCGCCATCATGGCAATGTACACATGCGCAATTCCGACCAGCTCGATCAATACGCTTAAAAACAAAGACTTAGCCAGTCCGGTACGCTCAATACTATTTGCCTGAAGTTCCTTTAATAGCATTTCCGCGGACGGGGCAATCCGGAGTAACCATTGGTAAACAACGCCCTTGTGCATTGCAGACCGGTACACCACCAACACAATTGCAACGATGAGCATCACCGAGGCCAGTCCCAGCCATTCGCCCTGACTCAGGTTGCCTTCAAAAAGTGCATAAACAAAAGCGGGTAGCGCTACGATTACAACGGACACAATTCCGATAAATGCATAAATGGACGAGGCAAAATGTATCTGTGTTTTGCTGACCCCCTTATTCTCAATATCCCCGCTAAAAAAAGCGAGAGAAGAAATGCCGCCTGCTGGTAGAAATATACTAACAAGATTCCTTTTGAGGAAGAGAACCACAGCATCATAAACGGCGATTTTGCCGCCAACTGCTTCAAATGAAGCGACATACATGAAACCTTGCAGATAAATGTATAGTACGGTAAATAAAACTCCCACAGCCATCCAGATCGGATCGGCGTTAGACAATACACGTTTCACCTCGTGGATCTCAGTTTGTTCGTGCTTGACAAACCAGATTCCCAGGCCGATGAAGAAGAGCGTGAAAAGGAATTGCGCAATAACCTTGGTGTTCTCTTTTAAAAATGGAAAGGTTTGTTCACGAAAAAAATGAGATATCGGATGCGGGGGCGAAGTTCGTTTCATAGGGTGTTGCATTGCACCGAGCGGACGGCGCTCCGTGAAGAAGCGAAAATTACATTTTTTTATTATTGTGTTTAATTAAAATGTCATTAATTAATAAGGAGAAAAAATCCTTTTATCCCTTGCTATTGAAAGTGTCGTTACGCGCTATGTGGCGCGAAATTTTTTACGACGCAGATCAAAAATTTATTAGCTACTTTATGAGATTATTATGCTTAATGTTTGTGTTCACCTTCGCCTCATCGGCCGGTTTTGCACAATCGGGAAAGGTGTTGGATAATTTGTCGGTTACAAGCAAACTGCTCAAAATGGAGCGGAAATTTGCCATTTATCTGCCGCCTGATTACGAAACTTCCGATCGGACTTACCCTGTACTTTATCTTTTGCACGGTTCAGGGGATAATCATACCGGCTGGGTACAATTCGGCGAGATACTTAATATTACTGACAAGGCGATCCGGGAAGGTACGTCGACTGCCATGATCATCGTGATGCCGGACGCTGACACTGGCCGAAGGGGATATTTTAATGATGTGAAGGGAGATTGGCCCTACGAAGATTTCTTCTTCAAAGAGCTGATGCCATTTGTTGAAAAAAAATACCGGATCAAATCTGAGAAGCGTTACCGTGCTGTTGCAGGCCTTTCGATGGGCGGCGGAGGAAGTTTTATGTACGCCCTGCACCATCCCGAATTGTTCTCGTCGGCCTGCCCGCTAAGTGCTTCCACGGGGCCGCTCACGGTAGAAGACGCAAAAAAGAATCTCATTCGCAATAATCCGGCAATTCAGGATTCAGTGGTAAACAATTATTTCAATCGCCACAGCGTAGTACCCCAAATCAACAACATCAAGGACGACCAGAAAAAGGCCGTTCGCTGGTACATAGATTGCGGAGATGATGATTTCTTGTATGAGGGTAATAGCCTGGTTCACATTGCAATGCGTAAAAAAGAGATACCGCACGAATTCAGGATACGGGACGGAGCGCATAACTGGACTTACTGGCGTGGATCACTTCCGCAGGTTCTGGAATTTGTTTCTCAGGGTTTTCACCAGTACTAGTATTAATACGAACAAATTTTAAATCGCCTCATTTCTACATCTCTGGAAATGAGGCGATTTTTTAGGGCATTACAACAAGTCTTTTTCCCGCAGGGTTTCTGTTCCAGGCTTGTTCAATATCCTTCAACCGCACAATTTCGGTCTCGATTTTTAGCCTTCCTGTTGCCGCGAGTTCAAAAAGCAGGGGCAAAATTTCACCCGGAACTCTTTTCATAATTTCCCTGGGAATACTTCCTCCGCCAATGCCGTACAATTCAATTGCAGCACTTCTAAAAATACCTGAGGGCAGCCGAATCACGGGTCCCGCCATTTCTCCCACAGTCACATACCGCGTTCTGTGCGCCTCTGCATGCAGGTCTGATCCGCCAAGTGCTTCCAGTAACAATTCGGCCGGCCGGCCCCAGGTGTAGTCAATGACGATGTCGGGTCGAGATTTGGCTATAATGGCCGTCAAGGATTGTTTCAGCTCATTTTCAGGTTGTGCCAGGGAAATGATTGCGTCTGCGCCAAGGTCAGTAAGTGTTTCCAATATTTCCTGATTTCGTCCCAATGCAATCACTTTTCCGGCACCCAGATATTTGGCAAGCTGGATCGCGATTTTGCCTGTGACGCCCGTTGCTCCGTTGATGTAAACGGTTTCTCCGGGCTGAATCGCAGCGCGGTAAGCCAGGGAAAACCAGGCCGAAAGACCGGGATTGGGAAGTGCCGCCGCCGTTGCGTCGCCGATATTGTCGGGAACCGGAATGTATTTTGATCCAGAAATAATCACTTTTTCAGCCATAAAACCTGTTGCCTGTCCCGCGTAAACCCGCTGCCCATTTTCGAGAAGTCCGACACCGTCAATGCCTGTCGCTGCCGGCAGAGTTGCGTGGCTGGAATAGTGCGCACCACTTGCGATTCCCTTATCTATATTTTTTATCGAAGCGGCTTTAACAAATAGAATTTGTTCGCCGGTTTTTGCTACCGGTTCAGGGAAATTTTCTTCATACCGGGGTGCTGTTCCAATCTGGTGTAATACTGCTGCTTTCATCTGTATTTTTGTTCAAATTTTGATGAAACAAAGTACGATGGCCGGCAGCGTTCAGAACGTTAACAAAAGATAAGAAGTGAGATGGTTTAACTCTTTTCGGCCTTTTGAATTTTATTTCGGATGCGGCTCAGCGAGACGGGCGTAATACCCAGATAGGACGCAATGTAATGTTGTGGAACACGCTGTACAATGTGCGGGCTCTCGCGAAGCAATTGCAGGTAACGTTTTGTCGGAGAATCTTTGATGAACGACAGGCAATGTTTCATGTAGAATAATTGTCTGTCAAGAAATGTATCGAAAAGCTGTGCTCGGGCGACCGTGCTCTCGTTAATCGCGTCAAAAATTTTGTCCATATCCTCCTTCCATACGAAGTAAACGACACAGGGTTCAATGCTTTCTATGGTGAAGAGGCTGGGGGTTTGTTTACGAAAACTTTCGATGGAGGAAACGTTGTCATTTTCAAAAAAGAACTGGAATGTTGTGTCAGTTCCATCATTATTGAACCAAACGCGAAGGCAACCTTTTTCTATTGTGAAAGCTTTTTTAGAAATTTCACCTTCGGATAAAAGGACTGTTTTGCCCGGCACTTCCATCCTGTGATAATATTGTTCAAATTCTTTCCATTTTTCTTCCGGTAAATCAAACTTTGTTTTGAACAATTGCTGCATGGAAAATGGCCGGTTGAGGAAGTTTGATAAAAAATTATCCTTCAAATCTATATCTAAATATCTCAAAATTCGATCAATTTTCTTTTCAATAAAATCAAAAATTATGAGCGGTTCACTTCCGGGTATCAGTCAATTTAACCTCAGTGGGAAATCAGCAATCATTACCGGTGGTTCAAAAGGTCTTGGATTTGCAATGGCTTCGGGACTGGCTTCGGCTGGTGCGGAAATTATGCTCGTTTGCCGAAACCAAGCGGAGGGAACTGCTGCCGCAGAACAGCTTCGGAGAGATTTTGGAGTCAAAGTGATTTCCTTCTCTGCGGACATCACAGATCCGGTTCAGACCGGGGCGATGGCCCGAAACGCGATAGAAACATTTGGCAAAATAGATATCCTGATCAATAGTGCAGGAATCAATATACGCGGGCCAATCGAAGCACTTTCTCCTGCTGACTTCAATCACGTAATGAATGTGAATGTAAATGGAACCTGGCTTGCGTCCAGAGCGGTAACTCCGTTTATGAAAGATGCCGGAAGTGGACGGATTATCAATCTGGGAAGTGCATTGGGGCTCATAGGTCTTTCGAACAGAACGCCTTACACTGCCAGCAAAGGAGCAGTTGTTCAAATGACACGCACGCTTGCGCTGGAACTGGCGCCTTTCAACATATTGGTCAATGTCATTTGTCCCGGCCCGTTTTTGACGGAAATGAATATTCCCATTGCGGATACAGACGAAACGAAAAACAATATTCTCGGCGCGACGGCACTCAAGCGCTGGGGGCAGTTACGGGAAATTCAGGGCGTTGCAATATTCCTGGCAAGCGACGCCTCCAGTTACATGACTGGCTCAGTTTTATCTGTCGATGGGGGATGGACGGCTGGTTAATAGCCTCGTAAAGAAATACTTGCGTATATAGATAGGGCATTTTGTAATTGTAACCAATAATAGAATAAGTTTTGGTAAATGGCAGTTAAGTAGTATAATCTTTACAATAAATGTGTTAGTTTTAATCGTGTCGCTAAACCAAGATCGATTGGTGAGGTTAAGACGCAATTATTTCAACACCAGTAAAGTAACGATTACTTATGAGGTCAAAATTTTTTACAATTACTTTTTGCCTGCTACTTTCACAAATCAGTTTAAAAGCGCAGACTTTTACAAGCAATCTTCCCATCGTTGTGATTACGCCGGACGCGCAAATTGTGGATGCGTCAAAAGTGGGAGGCGCTATGAAAATTATTTACAACGGAGAGGGGCAGACCAATTCACTTACAGATGTCAATTATAATTACAACGGAAGAATTGGTATAGAAATCAGGGGATCGAGTTCGCAGGCTTTGGATAAAAAGGCTTACGGTTTTGAAACGAGAAAAGCGGATGGATCCAATAACAATGTTTCGCTGATGGGCATGCCCAGTGAAAACGACTGGATTCTGAACGGACTTGCCTACGACCCCAGTTGCCTTCACGACTATCTTGCTTACAAATTTTTCCGGGATATGGGCAATTACGGCGCCCGCACGGTATTTTGCGAGGTGTTCATCAACAACGAGTATCGCGGACTTTACCTGCTTCAGGAAAAGATAAAAGAGGATGGAAACCGTGTGAATATTACAGAGATGACCAATGCCGATAATGCGGCACCAAATCTGACGGGAGGTTATATTATCAAAGCTGATAAAACGACGGGCGGTGATCCGGTTGCATTTGTGATGGAAGGAAATAACCGCTCCGGTTACAGCGAATCTATTGATTTTGTGCACGATACGCCTGAGCCATCGCTGATCACCTCACAACAGAAAACATACATCGAGTCGGTTTTTCGCAAATTGGAAACCGCAACAAACAATAACAATTCCTCCCTCTCAGACGGTTATCCTTCAATCATTGACGTGCCGGCCTTTGTGGATTACATGCTGGTCAACGAAATTGGCAGCTGTGTGGACGCATACAAAATAAGCACCTATTTTCACCAGGACAGGATTGGCAAGTTACGTGCCGGCCCGGTTTGGGACTTCAATTACGGATTCGGTCTGGTTGGCGGCGGCGTAGACGGGCGCTCGGGAACCACTGAATGGCAATTTCACAATGGTAATCAGGAAGGACCGAAATTTTTCTATAAACTGTTTCAAAATGATACCTATCGCTGCTACATGTCCAGGAGGTGGAATGAGCTCACGCAAAGTGGCATGCCGCTGAATATAGACGTGATCAAAAACCATATCACAAGCATGCAAACATTTCTGGCTCCGTCGGTCGCCAGGGACGAAGCAAAGTGGCACAGAATCGGCGATTTTGCCAATAATATTGCATTTCTAAAAACTTTCATCACTGACAGGAGCACATGGATCACCAATAACATCGGTTCATTTTCGGCTTGTAACAACGTTTCAGTGCCGGCATTAGTGATCAATGAAATTATGTACAATCCGGCTGGTGGTTCCGATCATGAGTTTTTGGAAATAAAAAACAACGGAAGTTCGGGCGCAAATCTGGCCGGGCTCTATTTTTCGGGACTTGGTTTGTCGTACCAATTTCCGGCGGTCACTTTACCGGCTGGCGGGTTTTTCCTGGTTGCCAGCAATTCAACCGCCTTTAACACCAAATATGGAAAAGCTGCAAACGGTCAGTTTGCCAGGAATTTATCAAATAAATCGCAGAAACTCGTTCTATCCGATGCATTCGGAAATACGATCGACTTAGTCGAATATTTCGATTCCAGTCCTTGGCCGACTGATGCTGATGGCGGGGGGAAATCTCTTGAACTGAAAAGCGCAGGTCTGGACAACAATGTGGGAACAAACTGGACAACCCGCGCCAGCAACGACGGCAGTCCGGGAATGGAGAATAGCGGCGCATTGCCTGTGACATTGGTGAGTTTTGTCGGAATGGCCGAGGGAAATTCGGTTGCACTGAGCTGGAACGTGACTTCGGAAGTAAATGTGGAAAAATATACGGTTGAGCGTAGCAGGAATGGGAAGGTATTTTCAGCGGTGGGTGACGTAGAGGCAACGGAGTCTACCCGCTATCACTTTTCCGACAAATCCCCTTTTTCAGGAAATAGTTACTACAGGCTGAAAGCAATAGATCGTGATCAAACTTACGCATACAGCAAAATTATATCTGTGTCGGTGAAGTATGGCAATGAAACAGTACTTTATCCGAATCCGGTCAGCGACTTGCTGACTATCGACATCAGCGAGGACCTTTTGGCCAAACCTGTTGCTCTGAGCCTGATCTCCGTAAACGGCAAGGTGATCATGAAGAGAAAAATTAAAAATACTGCCAAGAAGGAAAGTTTTGACTTCTCAAAATTTGCTCCCGGCAACTACCTCATTCGCATAGAATCGGACGGGGACGTCATAACGCGTCCGTTGGAAATCGTGAGATAGCAATCAATCAGCTTCCGGTTTTAACGCATTTAAAGAATGGATCAGAAAGTTTACGTCGGCTTCTTTCTGATCCAGCTTTTCCTGAATTTCCTGCAATTTTTCCTCCCAGGCCGCATCGTTTTTGATCAGTTGTTCCTCATGCCCTTTCCGGACTTCATGCATTATCCATAGTGATAAGATAAACAAACCGGCAGTTATGAAATGAAAAAACACATCGTATGATAGCGTAGCGACCATGTAGGCAAGAATAAATACGATAAAACCGATCATAAAACGGGCAATAGCGAATTGTCTGAACATGCTTGTTTTGATGTTAATATCTTTTTAATTGTCGGACTCAGTTCCCCTGAGGAATGGAGTCATCAAAAATCCCGTCCACGTAAAACCAGCCTCCACCTTCAAACACAAAGTTCGATTTTTCGTGATGTACCTGATTTTTGCCCAATCGGTCTCTAAAATATGCCTTGAATTCCACGGTAAAGGTATCGACTCTGACAACTTCCAGTTTTTTCCAAACGTTCGTTTTCGCCCATTGTTCAATTTCTTTTCTTGAGAGCTGAGACCTTTGAGAAACATGGGTGGTTGCAATCAGGTAATCTGGTTCACAAATTGCATACGCGCTATATCGGGAACGCATCAGTTTTTCAGCGGAATTTGCACGGGCAATTCCTTTGATGATCGGATTGCAGCATTGGGAAAACGGCCGATCCGAACCGCAGTAACAGAATTTCATAATAATGATTTTTGCAAGATAATTACGTTGCGGCTACCCGATCATTCCAGATCGAATTCGCCCCTGTTTTCATACATCAACGATATTCGCTTAAAAAATATCAAAATGCGATGCGCTTTGTCGAGTCAATTTTCAACCATAAAAGTGATCCGAAAATAAGCAGACCCGCCAAAAGTACGACAGGTGCATTGTAATTGTTGTCAAAAGCAGATACAAGATAACCAAAACCAATCGTGTTCAGGGTGCTTCCCGCAAGTCCGGCCGTGTTCATTGCGCCGGTGATGGTGCCTGCGTTTTTGCCACCAATGTCCATTGCGGTTGACCAGGAGGCCGGAATTGTGAAATCCATTAATCCTAAGCCTGCTGATAACAAGACGGTTGCGAGCGTGTTGTCTTGGATAAAAACCGAAAGAAGCATGAACAGCCCCGATAAGCCCAAACCGGTAAGCGCAACCGAAGCCCGACCCCAGCGCGGACCAATTTTTTTAACCAGAAAATCACAGACAAACCCACCTGAAAGACAACCGACCGCACCCAGTACAAACGAAAATGAAGTGATAAAGGACATTTCCTGGTCGTCAAGCCCGCGCCCCTTTTGCAGGTAAGTCGGCAGCCAGCCTTGAAAGAAAAACGCGCCGGAAGCGTAACAAAAATACATAGCCATCAGCAACAGCAAATTGGTGTCCCTGAAAATTTTCCAGGAAAATTTGTGACTGCCCTCGGGCAGATTTCTTTGGGTAAGAATTTGGTTTAGCTCCTCCGGGCTGACGCCTTTCATTTCAGTTGGCTCCTCGCGGAACCAGAAATACCAGCAGATTACCCACAAAATTCCAAGAGCACCCAGAAATAGAAACGTAGCGCGCCATCCAAAATGGGTTTGGATAGGAATAACCAAAAATGGCGTCAGCGCGCCGCCAACCCTGCTCGCCGACCAGATCCAGGCCTGGCCGCGGGCACGTTCAATGGCGGGAAACCATTTGGAAAGTACAATCGAAGAGTTGGGATACGCACCGGCTTCGCCCATTCCGAAAAGAAATCGGGTGATAAGCAGCATACCAAAACCTGTGGCAAAACCGGTAAGTACAGTAAAAACAGACCACCAGAGTACGACCCGTATCAGCACTTTTTTTGCACCGAGGCGGTCGCCCATCAAACCGGTGGGAATCTCAAAACCTCCGTAAGCGAGCGCGAAAATTCCGAGAATCCAGCCGAGTTGTTCCTTGCTCATGCCCAGATCGGCCATGATTTTAGGACTGGCCACACTGATCGCGATGCGGTCGAGAAATGTGATTACAGAAAGCAATGAAAGTGCAAAAAGCACCTGGTAACGTTTTTTCATGAGCAGGGTAAAAAATCAGCCGGCGTTGTGATTGTGTAAAACCGGCTAAGCCCAAAAGATAGATAGCGCCCGTAATTTACCCTTTTTGGTTCTTGTTGGTTGGAAATTTCAATTTCAGCGAGAATCGCCGCTGCTATTTTTTCTCAACAGGAACAATGATGAAGTTGAGCAATTCCGTGTGACGTATCACAGACACATTGGTGATGGTCAGAATAGATTTGCTGGTCAGCGCTCTGAATAATTCGTTGGAATTGCTTACCGGCTTGTTATTAAAAGAAATGATGATATCTCCTTCGAGTAATTGGGACCTTGATGCGGGTGAATCTGGTTCAATCCTGGTGATAAATATTCCTTTCCTGTTCGGTATCTGATGAAATTGGCGAACCTTTTCATTTACGGGCACATCCTGCAATTGAAGTCCAAGATATGCCTTAAAAACCTTTCCATCCTTGATCAGCTGCCGGGCAATCTCTTTGGCGGTATTGATATCTACCGAAAAGCTAAGTCCCTGCGCGCCCTGGATCACGGCTGTGTTGACACCAATTACTTCACCATCCGTGTTAATCATAGGGCCGCCGGAGTTTCCCGGATTCAGCGCAGCGTCGGATTGAATCACGTTGTCAACCATACGGCCCGATTGCGTTTCGAGTGTTCGCCCCAAAGCGCTGACAACGCCGGTTGTAACAGTGTGCTGGTAACCGAAAGGATTACCGATTGCGATTACAAACTGGCCGATCTGAAGTTGGCTCGCGTCGCCTAGTTTGGCAACGGAATAGCCCTGTGCATATATTTTAAGTATGGCAAGATCTGTATCGGGGTCCTTACCAATGAGCGTTGCCTCAATTTCATTTTCGTTGAGTAGACTCACCATGATCTTTTCCGCGCCATCGACAACGTGGCAATTGGTGAAAATCAGTCCGTCCGAAGAAAATATAAATCCTGAGCCGGATCCCGCGGGGCGGAGTTTGCCCTTATCTGTTTTAAAAACGTCAATTTTGACTACGGCATTTTTTGTTTTTTCTACCGCATCGATGATCATGGTCGAAAACGTATCCATGTATTTTCTGGTTAAGTGTAAATTGCATGATCAAAAAATACATCCAGAAAAAAATGGGCGTCAAAATGTCGGTTTGTGTTGAATAGGGATGACAAAATAGCAGTGTGCCTCCTATATTCTCGATGGCGAAACGCCGTACAACTTTTTGAATGCAAAAGAAAAATGTGATAGATCTTCAAAGCCGATCTCCAGATAAATATCAGATGGCGCTTTGCCCTTTTCTTTTATCAGATAATATGCTTCTTCGAGCCGTTTTTGTTGAAGCCATCGGCTGGGCGATGTGCGAAAAATCTTTTCAAAGTCGCGTTTGAAGGTAGCCAGGCTTCTTCCTGTCAGATAGGCAAACCGTTTCATTTGGACGTTGAAATGAAAATTTTTATTCATAAATCCTTCTAAATCAATCTTTCCGGGTTCACTAAAATCAAAGAGCACATCTTTCAGTTCCGGATTTGTTTGCAGCAGAACCAGTATTGCTTCTCTTAATTTGAGCGCCATCAACTGTTGGTTTTCCGATTGTCCCATTTCCTGATAAGGAGCGAGCGACTCCATGAAACTGGCCAGTAATTTGTCACTTTTTAGTTCAATTACCGCTCCACCTGTTGAATGCTTTTCGGATTTAAACCCGTATTCAAGACTGAAATTGCGTAACGTTTCCTGATCCAGGTAAATGGAAAGCGCTTTGAATTCCCCGCCCTCCGGCGGCTGCTTGCTGAACTTGATGAGCTGGTTGCGTTTACTAAACCTGAAATCCCCCTCCTTAAAAACGTAGTCCTTATGTCCGTCGCTCATGCTCAGCGTACCCGAAATCTGGTAACTGAAAACATGTTCAGGGATAAATTGTTCACCCGCTCTGCTTCGCGTAAAATAGCAGGAATATACGATTGGGGCCGACTTTTGTTTTTCTTCGTCTTTGATCATGAGAAGCTTATTATTCAAGAGTAACAGAATTGCCGGACAATTTGATCCGGCAATTCTAGTTTTACAATTGCGGCTCTTCCGTTATGTAAGCTTTTCCTGCCTCAGTTTCGAGAAAATTCACCGCATCGTCATGGTCAGTCGATTCACTTACGGCGCTCCACTTTTCCAGTTCGGCAAGTCTGGCAGATTCCGAAAAACGAACGATCGCTACGCCCTCGCTGCCAAGGATAAGGTGAATGGGCGGTGAAGGGTGTTCAGCCAGATTTATCATCACCTTTGCGGCCTTTTCAGGATCGCCCATGGGTACAAATGATCCACTTCGGAACATTTCTGATCGACGTTCGACCGTTTCTTCATAACCGGGGACGACAGGAGCATAGGTCATGGAATCTCCTGCCCAGTCGGTACGGAAACCTCCGGGCTCAACACTGGTGACCAGTATCCCCAGCGGCCTTACTTCTTTTGCCAACGCTTCACTGAATCCGCTCAGGCCAAATTTCGCTGCCTGATAAATGGTCACACCAGGATTGCCTGCGCGGCCACCAATGGAGCTGATCTGTAAAATACGACCGGAACGCTGCTTGCGCATGTACGGAAGGACTGCCCGGGTAACTGCAATGGGGGCGTAGAGGTTTGTGTCCAGCTGACTGCGAACCTGGTCTTCGGTAAATGCCTCTGCCGCGCCTGTAATTCCAAAACCTGCGTTGTTGACCAGGACGTCGATTCTACCGAACTGGCTGATCGTAGTTTCAACGGCTTCAACAATCTGTGCACGATTTGTAACGTCCAGCGTTAACGGCAAAATCTGACCAGGATATTTCTCTAAAAGTGAGTCTAATTGTGAGATGTCGCGGGCTGTTGCCGCCACCTGATCGCCACTGGCGAGAACCGCTTCTGTAAGGCTTCTACCCAATCCCCGGGAGCTTCCTGTAATAAACCAAACTTTTGTCATGATCTGTTATTTTTAACTTTGACAAAGGTCGGGCCTGTTCAGCTCTTCGGGTTTGTTGAAAAGCTCAAAATTGGTTTGTTGAGGAGCTCATTGGGAATTTTTTGGCAGGAATTTATTTTACTGATTTTTTGATATGCACCAATCAACCTCACTTTTCCAACAAAGTAAGCCACTCCACGATGACAGATTTAAGCGCCGCTTCTTTTTCCTTAACATCGTCAATACTGTAAAATGTTGCAATACGTCGGCCGTCGGGATAGTCGCCTTCCAGTAATCCGGAGCTGTTTGTTACTTTCGCGCCGCTTGGAAATACGATTCGAATTGCGTCCTTTTTGAAAAAATTAAACACAGCCAGATGTCGTTTGTATTCCTTTGGATCAGACGGTTCCATCTCGCCGGAATAGAAAAAAGCAGGCGCATTCCACTTGATTTCTTCGCCAATTTCCGGACCGGCATTCAGAATTATTTCACGAAGCAATATCATTACATTTTTAAGCGGATGCTCGACAGTCTCCATGAATGCATCGACCTTATCCGGTTCTGATTTTTTGGTTCGGATGTCTTTTTTTGTCATTTGAAAGGACGGTTTTTATAAACTGATGTATGATAATTTCGCTTTTATTCCAAATTTTCAATTGATATAAATCCTGGTCTGAAGTTGCTCAATTTTTCGTTTAATGGACTTTTTTTCTGGTTCAGTTCTGATCAGTGAAAGGGATTTTTCATAATGTGTGATCGCTTTCAAATTGTCAATTCCGGTGTAAAGCGCACCCAAGAGCGCAAAATAATACTGGTTGTCTTCCAATTTAAGTTTCTCGGCTTCTTTGATTGCGGTAATTTTTCCATTCGCCCTGGCAAGTGCATAAGTACGGTTTAATGCTGCCACGGGCGAATACCGGACTTGCAATAGCTGATTGTACAACTGCAAAATGTTTTCCCACTTTTCCGCAGTGTCGGCTTTGATTGTATGCCAGTACGCGATGCCAGCTTCCAAATGATATGGTGAAATTGTGGAACCGCCTGACGACTGATTGAAATAGTAAACACCCTTTGCAATGAGGTCATGATTCCAGCGTGTTTCATCCTGATCTTCATACAGAATCAGTTCACCATCGTCGTTTTTTCGTGCTTCGAAACGTGACGAATGAAAACACATTAAAGAAAGTAATGCATTAACCTCGGGGCGACTTGTAGGCAGATTTTCTATGAGCAGATAGGCGAGCCGCATCGCTTCGAGGCACAGATCTTTCCGCAACACAGCATCCTGACTTTCAGAATAATAACCTTCACTGAAAAGTAAATAAATCGTCTTTAAAACGTTTTCCAACCTATTGCCTATTTCTGATTCCTCGGGAAATCCAATTTTGACCTGTTCCCTGCGTAATTTTTCTTTTGCTCTCGACAGCCTTTTACTGATTGTTTCAATGTTTGTGACAAAAGCATCCGCAATTTCATTGATGCCAAAACCACATAGAATACGTAATGCAAGACCAATTTGTGCCTCCTGCGAAATGACCGGATTGCAGATGGCAAACAACATTTGCAGTTGGCTATCTGTAATGTTTTGTTCAGACAGATTGATCTCCGTTGATCCTTGATCTTCGTTTGGAAGTTCCGGTCTGATTTTGTCATTAAACAGGTTGTTGCGAGTAAGATGATTTTTCGCTTTGTTTTTCGCAACAACATATAACCAGGCAGTCGGATTAGCCGGCACGCCCTTGTAAGTCCAGATTTCAAACGCAGCAAGGAAAGTTTCACTCGCGATATCTTCCGCCGTTTCGATATGTTCCAGCCCAAAGTGCCTGCAAAGAACCGTTACGATTTTGCTGAATTCCTTCCGAAACAAATGTGGAATGAGTTCCTGCGAATGCATATGAATAACGAATTTGCCGCTCTGAAAATGAGGTAGCTGGGAGTCGACTGTCATGTTCAGAGCGGAGTGTTTAACGCTTTGGAGCCAAACTGTGCTAATTAATGAATTCCATCCTCTCTGGCAACTCTGCGAACTTCTACCGTATTTCCTTCGGCCTGTAACACAGGACTTCCTTTGGCAAATTCCACAGCTTCGTCTATTGATTCTGCTTTGACGATCACGTAACCTGCAATTGTCTCTTTGATGTCTCCAAACGGCCCGTTGGTCACCACATTATTATGGCCCACCACGCGGCTGTTATCAAATGGCAGCCCGTTGCCTTCTACAAACTTGTTCTGGGCGGCTATCCCGCCGATCCAATCCATAGTCTGTTTCATCCAAACCTGAATCTGTTCCGGTGACGCAATTTTTTGTCCGTCTTCGTGCCTGAAAATTAACATGAACTCTTCCATCTTTTTCAAAACTTAAATTGTGATTGAATGTTTTACAAATTCATATCAATTGAAAATTCAATAACCGGACACGATCAGATATATATTTTATTAAAAATTTGATCACTCAGAATTCAAAAACAAAACAATGCCAAAATGCTACTCATCCAGGCGGATCATACACCGAACGTCCTGTTCGCTGATATACCATTCAACGCAGTAACCCTGTGGATCGAGATTGGGCTCGGCCAGTAAACGTTGAAAAGCTTTTTCAATTGAGGTTAAGTCAGCGGTGTAGTTTGGTACGGTGAGGCTTGCGTATCTGCCTTTTTCAAGAACCAAAGACTCGCAATTAAACTTTTCAGCTTCACCGTCATATAATTGCGCTGTACCCGCCCGATACACGATCTGCCCGTTTTCCGGTCTGGAAACGCTAAAAAACTGACGGTCATCCGAAAAAGGTATCAGGCTATGAAGTTTTTCGTGGGCGGCAGTAATTCCCTCGGGAAACGTCTCGGCGGTGATGTAGAATATTTTGACGTCATTGTTCCAGGTCAACGTTTCCATGATAAATCAGTTATTTAGTTTGACTCTACAAATGTAAACGCTTGGGGGGAAATCGGGCATGGTATAAAAAGACAATAAAAAGGGGGTCTTACGCCATTGTTGCATTACGGTTTGGCGGTTGGCAAGACCACTGTTTGTGAACTGGAAGCAATTTATTGAGCAAATTAACAAGCCGTTTTTTCGTCGACTTTCAGCAACCTGACCAGAAACGGGAGCGTTAATCCCTGTACGATCAAAGTGATCAGCACAACGATGACGGAAATGAAAATAAGTGTATCGCGTTGTGGAAAGGCTGTTCCGTCGTCCAGCGTTATGGGTAAGGCCAGAGCCGATGCCAGCGAAACAATTCCGCGCATACCCGACCATCCGATGATCAGGGAGTTTTTCCAGTCGATCTTTTCATCTGAATACAGATTGATCTTGTACCTCTCGGGCATAGATATTCGCCGGTCAATTTCCTTTCTTAAGTTCCGGCTGTGCCCAAAAATCCAGAATATCCTCAGAATCAGCATTACCAGACTAAGCAGAAAGCTATACCCGATCAATGGAAGGATATTGACGTGCTGGAGGCTGTGGATCACTTTGGGAAATTCAAGTCCGATCAGAATGAAAACGAGTCCGTTAAGCAGGAAAATGACCACATCCCAGAACGATTTATTCTGAATTTTGGTCTGCTGCGGGAACAGCTTGTTTGTATACATGGATAAACTGACGCCTAAAATCACCACGGCCAGGACGCCCGATACGTGAAATTCCTCCGCCAGCAAATACGCCACAAAAGGAGCGAGGGCCATCGCACTCACCGCCAGTACTGTGTTTCCGTAAATTTGTCGCAGAAACGATGCCAATATTCTTGCCACCACGAATCCGGCAAAACAACCGCCGGCCGCTATCAGCAAAAACTGAAATGGCGCCTTCCACATTGTAAACTCGACTCCGGCAATGGTGGCAACAGCAAAACGATATGCGATCAAGCCGGAAGCGTCATTCACCAGGCTTTCGCCTTCGAGAATGGTAAGGGTCCGGTGCGACAATCCGAGTCCTTTTGTGATACCTGTTGCAGCGACGGCATCAGGCGGAGACAGTATGGCCCCAAGAACAAATGAAAGCGGCCAGGTCATTGCCGGGAGCAGAAAATGGATACAAACCGCTATGGCTGTTGTCGTGAAAAAAACGAGCGGGATTGCAAGTGTGGTGATCGTAGGAAGATTGGTCCTCAGTTGCTTGAATGAAATATTGAACGCGGCGTCATACAAAAGAGGCGGTAGAAAGATCAGAAAAACAACTTCCGGATTCAGTGAAATTTCCGGCATATCCGGAATGAACCCGAATGCGATTCCCGCGGTAACAAGCAAAATGGGATAGGGGATTTTGATGCGGCCCGCAACTGCCGACAAGCCGATCATCAGGGCGAGTATGAAGAGAACGATACTGTAATTTTCCATTCAATGATCGACAGTTTATTGGATCGGGCTTTTATTCCCGCAAAGAAGGAAAGTTTTACGCAAAGTAAAAAAGAGAATCGTTCATGGTTTCAGGTAAAAAGATCAAAGGATCAATTGAGTTTGGGCCAAATTTTCATTATGTTTTGAGTTGAATTGCTGTATTATATGATTGTGATTTGTGGGTTTTTAAAGAGATGCTCTTACGAAAGAGTATTATTTCAGAATTTATGCATCTTTACAAAAATCCCTGTTACTATAATCCTATCAACCCATATGAAAAGACGAGAAGCAATCAAAGATTTGTCATTTCTCCCTTTGGCCGGAGGTATCATGTTACCTAAATCATCCGGTCCGACTACACCTGAAACAGCGAAGGTTGCTGCACTCGCCGCCAGCAGAGAAATTTACGAATCCGTAGGCGTTGAGCCTATCATAAACTGTCGTGGAACATTTACCATCATCGGTGGATCCATCGAACGGCCGGAGGTACGGGCTGCGATGGACGCGGCCGCGCAGTCGTTTGTACAGTACGACGAACTGGCATTTGGTGTGGGCGAAAAACTGGCAAAGCTGACAGGTGCGGAATGGGGCGTAGTTTCGTCGGGCTGCGCGGCTGGGATGAAGCATGTCACCGTTGCATGCGTAACAGGTGGAAATCCTGAAAAGCTGATCCGTATTCCTGATTTATCAGGTTTTGAGAAAACAGAAGTAATTATTCCCGCTTATTCACGGAACGTATACGATCATGCGATCCGGAATGTGGGCGTAAAAATTATTACCGTGGATTCGATGGAAGAGTTGCAGAACGCGATCAGTTCCAGGACTGCAATGATTTACATCATGACCGGCGAGCAGGCAACAAAGGGGCCGCTTTCTCTGGAAGCGATTGCAAAGGTTGCCAAGCCTAAAAATATTCCGGTGTTGGTCGATGCCGCCGCGGAAGATTTGACAATCCCGAACGTGCATTTGCAAAAAGGAGCTACCGTTGTCGTTTACAGTGGAGGAAAGGCACTCTGCGGTCCGCAATGTGCGGGGCTGGTGCTTGGTAAAAAAGATCTTTTGATGTCAGCATGGCAGGCAAGCGCGCCACACCATGGCCCCGGGCGGGACAATAAAGTGGGACGTGAGGAAACACTGGGAATGGTTGCTGCAGTGGAAGCCTGGATCAAGCGAGATCATGCAGGCGAGTGGAAAAGATGGCTGTCCTGGCTTGATAATATCTCGAAAAAACTGACCACGATCGACTCAGTGAAAACAAAATTTGTTGAGCCAACAGATCTTTCTAATCGTACTCCGCAACTGATTATCACCTGGGATCCTGCAAAACTGAATATCACCGGAGAGGAAATCGCAGAACTATTCGGGCGAACCAAACCGCGTATCGCGCTCGGCGGAGGAAGCCGTGAAGCAGGAACTACTTTCGTGTCCATCACAACAGGCCAAATGCAGCCAGGTGATGATAAAGTCGTTTCCGATCGTTTGTTTGAAGTGCTTTCTCAAAAACGTGCACCGAAAAAAACGGAAATGTCGGCGCCCGCAGCATCGATAAAAGGTCACTGGGATGTTAACGTGGAATTTTTTAGCAGCACAAGCAAGCACACTTTCATCATTGAACAGGATGGAAACTGGTTGCAGGGATCTCACAAAGGGGAATATACAGTGAATGAGCTGCAAGGCAACATTGAAGGTAGCGAAGTCAAAATACGTGCGTCAAGCAGGACAGCCGGGGATGGCATCACTTTTATGTTTTCCGGTGTGGTAAAAGATGATGTGATCACCGGGTCGGTTTACATGGGAGAGTACATGACTGCCAAGTTTACTGCCAAAAAACAAACCTTCCGTGGCAAACGGGAGAAATTTATGATTCCTTCGGGTCCGCCGCTGGCTACCTAAGACTAATGAAAAATGAGGAAAAGGAGGCGAAAGTCTCCTTTTTCGTTTTGCCTTTTGTACCTAAATTAACTCCATGGTGTAAAGCCAGTACCTTTTTCCGAATGCGGGCGGGATTTCCCTGAGTTGCCGAAATCCGATCTTTTCATAAATATGCCGGGCCGCGTCCATGAATTCGGAAGTGTGTAATGCGATTGTTTTTTCGCCGGCGGCTTTGGCGTAGTCAATACACATCTTCGTGAGATTTCCCGCAATCCCGTATCCTCCAAAATCGGTGTGAACGCCAACCATTCTCAGATAACACCATTCTTCAAGGAATATTTGTGTTGGGTTTCCGCTCAATATCAAAAACGCCATTCCGACAATCCTGCCCTCATTTTCGCAGACAAAACATATTGACTTTTTAAGCAGATCAGCGTAAGTATTTTCGCCGGATTGAATACCGTACAGCTTTTGCCAGTTTTCCTCCGTCAGTACTTTCTCAAATCGTCCGTATGCGTTCAGACCGAGTTGTTGCAAATTGTCCTTGTCGGCAAACGTAGCAGTTCTATATTTGAAATTCATTGTGTATTTTATTAATCAAAGAAGCTTTTTTGATCAATTTCCCTCATTTCGTCAAAACTTTGCTTCGCATTCCTGCATAAATCCGCTGGAAACGCCAGTTCATAATCCTAATAAAATACCTCAGCGACCAGTTATTTTGGACGCCTCACGATTCTTCTCTTTCAGTAATTTATAGCTTCTGTGGCCCGCCATTGACACATCGAGACGTTCAAACATGTTTTTATCTTTGAAAGCGTACCAGTTATTTTTTAGTAGGTAAAGGCTCACGTAGGAATAAGGATGTTCTATAATAAAAGCACTGGTTTTGTCGAGAAAATCCCGATTTTCGGTAATTTTTCGCTCCATCCAGTATTTGAGGCTGTCGGTGCTATTGCTTTTTCGGGCACGCGTTTCACCGGCAGTGAAACTGTTCACGAGCAAATCGGAAGGCCGCTGAACTGACTCATAAAATCGCTTCCAGTCGGGGTTGCTTTTTGAGTTCGTCACTTTCGACTTCGCTACGTCGGTGGTATCCACGGTGATCAGAATGCCCGGTTCAAGGAAAAAATACAGGGAACCCTTCATCTGCGCGATATTTAATTGATACAAATCCGGCACCAGGTCGCGGGCAAGTTGCAGGGTAACCATGTCAGACATGATTTTCACCGAATGTACGATGGAAGCAAATCCCTTTTCTCTTGTCAGAAGGATTGCCCTCTTGCCTTTCAGATTTCCGTTGCTCACGATCTTAATTTCAACTTCCTGGGCGTATAAATTTGAATTTATTGCCAGAAGTAAACAAAATACGAATGGAAATTTCTTCATTTTCAGCGTATTACGAAATCGGTCTTTTGAAAAGCAAAGTTATCGTTCATGCATTTAACGTTGAGGTGCAATTTTCCGGTATGATCAGTATCTATTGTAAAAACCAATATACCGATAATTATACAAAGAACACAAATTTAGTCACTTGTAATTATGTTTAAATAAGTTTGTGTTTTTCTATCAATGTAAAATTTTAATCCGATTTGTAGATAATTTTTAAAATAATAATTGGTTGTTTTGTATTTTGCATATACGTTGTTCGTTTTGATGTATTTGCAGAAAGATGGATGGCTCTACCATAAATTCAATTTCACTCCTGATTGGTAACAAAGTATGATTAAAAATTTAATTCTTTCGTCGGTTCTGCTGGTTGGGCTGATTAGGAGCCAGGAGTCTCTGGCGCAAAAGTCCACCTATAAGCAAGCCGAAATTTTATGGGATACCTGGGGCGTGCCGCATATTTATGCCAAAAATGATGAGAGTCTCTTTTACGCATACGGCTGGGCGCAGGCGAAAAATCATGGCGATCTGGTGTTGACTTTATACGGGCAGGCAAGAGGCAAAGGGGCCGAGTATTGGGGAGAGAAATACGCTGATGCGGACCGATGGGTAATTACAAACAGAATTCACGAAAGAGCAGCAAGCTGGTATGGTTTGCAAAAGCCCGCTATGCAGAAAAACCTGGATGCGTTTGCCAGGGGAATAAACGATTACGCCGGCGAAAATCCGGATAAAATTAGTGAAGAGGCAAAACGCGCTCTGCCTGTTACGCCGGTGGATGTCATCGCGCATGCGCACAGGGTTACGCACTTTGTGTTTCTGGCTCCGCAGGCGAGAGTTGCAGCTGCGGAAAAAGCGCAGGGAGACCAGAACGGCTCGAACACATGGGCGATTTCTCCTTCGAGATCCACCAGTGGAAACGCTTTGCTATTAACAAATCCACATCTTCCCTGGACAGACTTGTATGTTTATTTTGAGGCTCAGTTGGTTTCTCCGTCCGTGAATGCTTACGGCATCAGCCGGATTGGTTTTCCAGTTCTTACGATGTCATTTAATCAATCGGGAGGCTACGCGCAAACAGTAAATACGAACGATGGGCAGGATTTTTACGAACTGACAATTGCCGGTAACGGCTACCGTTACGATGGAAAATCAATGCCTTTCGACGTGAAAAATAAAGTGCTGAAGATCAGACAGACCGATGGTTCTTTGAAAGAAGAAAAAATGGTCATCAAACATTCTGTTCATGGACCAGTGGTAAGTGAAAAAAACGGGAAGGTAATTGCCATGCGGGTGGCCGGGTTGGGGCAGGCGGGTATGTTTGAGCAATATTGGGACATGGCGAAAGCGAGAGATTTGAAGGAATTTGAATCTGCCGTAAGCAGGTTGCAAATACCGATGTACACGCTGATGTTTGCAGATAACAAAGGAAATATTTTCAATCTTTTCAACGCCGAGGTGCCCGTCAGGCCACGCGGCGATTGGAAATACTGGGCAGGGGTGGTTAAAGGAGACACATCGGGGACATTCTGGTCCAAAACGCATCCCTATGCGGATTTACCCAAAGTTACAAACCCTAGTACCGGCTGGCTGCAAAATACCAATGAACCGCCCTGGACTTCAACGATACCAATGGTGAATCAGTCGAAAAATTTCCCCGCCTACATGGCTCCGGCACCGAATATGTCGTTTCGGACACAAAGTTCCGTGCGGATGCTCATGTCTGCGGACAAAGTCACGCTTGATGAATTTATCAAAATGAAGCTTTCTACGAGAATGGAACTCGCGGACCGAATTGTTACAGATTTGATCGCGGCGGCAGAAGCTGAGGGAACAGCGGAGGCGAAGGAGGCAGCGACTGTTCTGGCTGCCTGGGACCATAATACCGACAACGAAAGCAAAGGTGCATTTCTTTTCGATCGCTTTGTGAGGAAATGGGTGGGAGGCACAGACAAGCTTGGCTCTCTGGGAACAGCGTCTCAACTGTTTTCAAAACCGTGGGATTTAAATGACCCTGTTAATACACCGAGCGGAATTGCCGATATCAAGGCCGCGCTGACGGCCCTGCTTGACGCAATGAAGGACGTCAAGTCGACCTATGGCGAGGCTGACATCGCATGGGGCGATGTTTTTCGATTTAAAATCGGGGATGTGGATGTGCCCGGAAATGGTGGCCCGGGGCCTATGGGTGTTTTTCGTACGATGACGCTGGGCGCACCAAAAGATGGCAAGTATTATCCTATGCACGGGGATACTTATGTAGCCGCCATCGAATTCTCTAAACCTGTGAAGGCAAAGGTGCTGACGAGCTATGGAAATGCAACCCAGCCCGGATCGAAACATCACAGCGATCAGCTTCCGTTGCTGTCGCGAAAGGAAATGCGTCCGGTGTGGTTTACAAGGAAAGAAGCAGAATTGAATTTGGAGGAAAAGACTGTTTTTAAGTAGTGCGGATGTTGATCAGCTGGAAGTGAGCTGGATTAAAGAGGGTCTGTAACTGGCTTGTCATCAAAAACCAATGTCAGGAAAATTCCACTGAAAAGTGCGAAGGCAGACATCAGTATCAAAAAGCCCGGAATGATAATGATCGTGTGTTTTAGCTTCCATGGGCCGGTAAGCCATGCGGGCAGAAGTGGATGAACGAATGAAAATGTGGGAATACGCAATTCTTCTTCCATTCGGAATTTATAAAGGAAATTCTGTTTGCTTTTCATTTTCGTTGTGTCGCTTTTCAGCTTGGTTATCTGTTTAACAGAATCCCGGTAAGCGAGATCTCTGTCGCTCGTGACAATATTGAAGTCATGTGCGTGACGGAAGAGACTGTCAATCCGCAGGGATGATTCAAGTAACTGGAGATCTGCTTCTATTGAGTCCATGAGGCAAGCGTTCTTCGTAAGTTTTGATTGAAGCGATGCTTCAATTTTTCTGAACTCTTTGGACTGGCCTATACGTGCAAATCTGACCTCCATTTGCAGTCCCTCGTTCTGATTCGCTATTGAATCCCGATACTTTAGAACCTGTTGCTTCTTGAAATCCAGCTCGTTTATCTGAAAAATGTTGTCGCGAACGTTTTTCGTGAAAAAGAAATCATTTTGGGTCATATAACTGGGAGCCATCAGGTTAATTCCTACAAAACCTACTGAAAGTGACAGGAAATAGCCAGGTATCATTACATTAACCAGCCTCCAAACTGTTTTTGGCTTGTCATTCAATGATGTATTTTTGATAATCTGAAACAGTAGGTAAGTTGCCGTAAATACAACCAGAAGACCACCGTAAAAAAGCGCGCTTGGCACCGTAACGTTAAAACCGATTTTCCAGAAATCAAACGGACTCAGAATGGCTATCCAGGAAGTTATGATAGCCATTTGTAGTCTGGGAAGTATAAGATTGATTGCGTGGCCAATGATTGTAATTGAAATAAAAGCGCAAATCAGGCCAAACACTATAAATGTGAATAACGCAAATATGAGCCATTTCCAGTCACTCAGCAACAAACTATCCAGTCCCCCATTATATAGCCACCAGGCCCAGTAAAAGAAAAAACTGCAGAAAATACCAACATTAATGAGAATGCTGATTATTCTGATGGCCTGAATTCGCTTGCTGCTTTTACTATTCCTGAGAAAGTATGATTTTATATGTAATTTTCCCAACAACCAATAGGCAACAGGTATGCTGCCAATCAGGCTTGCAATAAATCCGAGGCTTCGGAAAGTAATCGGATTGGAACCAAGTGGATTCCTGTAAAACGAATAGAAAAACAGCGATAGCGCAAAGGAAAAGAAAATCGCCAGAGGCAAAGGGGCATCCGGGAATTTGGAAACGGAAAACGTTACAAAAATGCTTTTAACAATTTCATAATTAGATGTCAGATAATTGGCACTTCGCTTGTAAATAGATTTTTTTTGGTCGCTATTCGCGCCATTTTGCGAGCGGTATAATTTAAAATCCGTTCTTTTTATCAGCGCATTGGTCAATTCAACATCGGCGTAATTGAACCATGCCTCGGGTATTGACTTAGAAACCCATATTTTAGTAACATCAGGATAATGTTTTTTTACCGCAAAGAGGTCCTTGTTTGATTCGGAAACGATAAAGTGGGACCATTTATCCAGCGCTGCTATAAACTGATGAACTGAAAGTGGATCCGGGTCTTCTCCTCTTGTTTGTGCGGGTCGGAGGTACGAGATCAACGCGGGCAGCGAATTGACCGGAGGCACTTCCTTTTTGATTTTTTCGTTTTTTACATAAAAATCTGCTTTAAGAAATATTCCGGACAGAAGGTTATTGCCCCGGATACGGTCATTGATTAGGGCGAAGTTTGGCGAATATCTAAACGTGTTGCTCAGGAAAAAATCTTCCAGGAAATCCAGCAGCAATCTGCGGAGAAATGTTTTTTTTATTTCTTTGGTCAAGCTTAAATAGGTATTCTCCGTCTCTTCACCCTCATTGTCAATTACGGTGTCCTCCCAGGAAATTTTATCCAAACCAAAGCATTCAAGTGACGAAAACGACAAGTGTTTAATTTCAGGATCAGGCTCCCGTATGGAATAAAAGATCGCGTCTTTTTCCAGCAAATTTGAGCCGCCGGCGGTCACTGAAACTTGCTGTGAAGACCTTGAACGAGACTTGGAACTCGCAGTTTCCATGAACCATTTGAATCCGAGTTCTCTCAGGAAAATACTTTTTATTGATTCGTTTGTCAGCTCCTGGTTGTCACCAATGGAAAGTCTTAATAGCGTTGACTGTCCAAATATATGCGATCCATTTCTCTCGTCTCTTGAAGTTAGTCTGCCCAGGAAATTGAACTCGATTGATTTCTCTTTTAGCGTTACATAAATCGGAAATTTTTCTTGTGGCGAATAAACAGGTCCTGAGCGTTGCAAGAGTTTATACCGGAAAGTGTCTGCCAGATGTTCATCTAATTCCGAGAATTCAGGAATGAAAAACTTGCCTGTTATCATCAGTTGTACTGGTTTTTTAGGATATTAATTCTATTTTTCAGGACACTATATCCTACGCAGTTGCTGTTTGCTAAATCCGGTACTTTGCTTTCGATGATCTCTAAATTCGTTTTCAATTCCTCCCATTTGTTACCATCGCTGAAAGACAATATAAAAAGAAAATTCGTGAGATAGCCGTACAAGCCGCTTTCGATCTCTTTATTTGCCTCGCTTTTATGAAAACTTGTTTGAAGGTACGAGTTAGCAAATAGTGAGCTCGCAGGATTGAATTCTTTTTGATCAAACCTGCCTGCCAGATTTCTCAACGCTTCGATCTTGTTGGCAGAATTGATCAGCTTGCTCAGCGTATTATGAGCCCAGGCTCTTTTGAATGTCTCCTTCCTTTTTAATTGCAGAAGCGCTTCACGCCAGATGGATTCAATAGATCTTTTGAAATGAAATTCCGAAAATTGAACGTGCAAAAATTCAGTAAGGTAGTACAAAAACGCGTTGGGGGTATTTATGGGATCAGCCCCTCTGGTAAATGTCCAGATGTTGTCGCTAAGACTCATTCCTTCTTCCTTCATGTGATCAATAAAGGCCCATGAAAAAGATGTTACGGAAAAAATCCAGAATCGGTCGTTAGGACCCTTTAAATATTTGGTATTATTTTGATTGTTGCTTAATTCTTTGAGAAAATCGATTCCCAGTTCTCGTTTTTCCGGGGGGCCTGCAAGTAAATAATCAAGTAAAATAATGTCGTAATTTTTTTCCTGTATTTTTTTTAATGCGTCTTCATTGTTGGTTGCATAATCAAATACCAGAATAGGCTTGTTTTTGGTATTTAGACCGTATTGCAAAGTGGGTGTGGTATCGATTTCACTTAGATCAACATAGTAATTCGTTCCCGTAATTTGCTTTATGATTTTCAATTTCTCGTCAGCTTTATCATCTATTAAAAGCAGGCGCCATGTTAGTTGGTTAAAATATTGTAAATCATCTGTATATCTTTTCCTGAACCACTGCTTGAATTTGGTTTCCTGAAAAAATGGAAAAGGTACGACGTGATTTGCATGACCGTTTTCGTCAAGGCTCATCAAATATGAATCTCCGTAAACGCGGGTCGAAAATTCACAAAATTCCATTGCAACATACTGATCATAGACATGCAGCTCGTAGGACAATCTGATTTCTGAAAGTACTTCATCCAACTGTGTGTTATCCGAACCATCGCCGTTTGTTGACACCCATCGTTGCCAGATGGAAGAGTCCCAAAATTGCACACCAAATTTGCGGTTGGATGGGATTTCACGGCAGATTGTCAGAATTGGAAGCAGGTTCAGAGTCGAATGGGTAATTGTTTCGTCATGCGCATTTAACGTAGAGGAGGCTCTGTAATCGCGGATTACCGCATGTAGAAATTTCAATTCACTAAACCGTGGATGATTGGCGAGAAAAATGATGAGATGCGCCGGATTGGCATCGGATTTCGGTAAAAAGTTGTTTTTTTCGAGCAATCTCCGAAGCCTTGAACCCGCAATTTCATCAGGGTTCAGCGTTTCAATTTGTTCAGTGTCAGGATTTATTTTAATTATTTCGTAGAATAGATTGCTCATCACAATTCTTTGAGAAATTCTTTGGAATATTCGGCAGCGTCATATTTTTTCCAGATGTCGCTCAGTGCGTTTTCGAGGTCCCCTATGTCTGGGTTGTTGTGTCTTGGAAGAAAATGTCCTGCAACATTTATTAGTTTATCTCCGACCTCGTTGCCGCCACTGAACGTGTAATGTTTCGGATATTTATTTAAGTCATTTCTTCTGACTGAAAGCCTGTTTGTTCCGCCTGAGTGCAAAAGAATCAGCCTTTGATTATTTGGATATCTTTCTGCGGCGGCAAAAAGTGCCTCAAGAATCTTTCCTATAACTTCTTCGTATTTTCCGGGGACTGCGAGGGCAATCGATTTCCTTTGTTGCTCTGTGTAAGTGAAATAATGAAGCACATAAGGTCCGGTATTAAAGCTGTATTCGAGGTAGGAAGAGTCACGGTTAATTTCGGGATTCAGCGTTGATACATCCTGAATCTCAAAGTCAATAGGCTGGTACGCAATGAAGATATGTTTCATGATTACCCAAGGAGTGTTTTGAAAATGTTATATTTTAACTGAAAATCATCTTTCATTTCAATTGCATCCGAAACGGCATTGATCAGACTTTCTATTGGTTTGTAAAGTACAAAGGGCAGTAACTTGTCCGACACTTCTTTTGTATACCATTCATCATTCCCGCGACCCGAGATCACACATAAGGAAAAAGAATGAAATGTTCCGACCAGGTCCATTTCTTCGTCGGAGGTATATTTGACTCTCGCTTCCAGATAACTGGTTATGAACCAGTCGATTTTTCTTTGATTTTTTTGCCCGGATGTTTCGTATAACTCCTCAATATAAGATAAATGAACGACATAAATTGTATGAACTTCTAAATTTTCATCATCCACAAAGTGTAAGCCGGAGCTGTCTTCCTGGCTTAAACGTATTTCCGGATATATCCAAAGACGAAGTGATTTTTCGAACTTTTCCCGGCAACGATTGTAGTCAGGGATTTTCTGATAGACCCTGTCATCCCATATTTTTATCTGCACGCCGAGGCATTCAGTAAATTCCGTTACATGCTTGGGTTCGATACCCTTAAAAATCGATTTATATCCCTTTTTTCTGGCAAAATGTTCCTTTAGTATGCCATGGCTGCGATAATCAAGAATCGCGTTTTTAAGCATTGGGTTACTGGTTACATTTTCCCCATGTGCGAAAATCAGCTCTCCTGGTTCCAATGGCTCAAAACCCGACTCCCTTTCACACCCGAAAAATGTCGTTTTATTGTCCTTGATTGAAAATATATGATTGATTCTGGCCGGTTCAGTTTCGCATGAATAAAACTTTATAATATTAATATCAGCAGGAAGGATGTTTTGGACCCACTGATCATAATAATTTGAGTCCTGAGACTCACAGCCGTTCGTTTCAATTACCCGATAGATGTTTCGTTCTTCCTGCCTGCTTTGAAGTTCCTTTAAATAGTCCGCAATCTTGTCGACTCGAAGCAGCTGAAACCGGGACGGGTTGTCAGATTCTTTGAATTTTGTTCTTATCGTTCCCTGGTTCTGAGAATTGGCGGACATCCCGGACTTGTGCCTGGTAATCTTGCTGGACTTCCAAATATTGAAGAATTTGAAAAAGTAGCTGTTGTCGCCTGATTTATGTTCTTTGTGAACAAATGTGGTTTTTTGGCTCGAAGTGAAATTCTTTCGTGAAAGCGCTTTGTCCCTCAGTTTATTGGAAAAAGATTTGTCAAATGTTTTGCAGTTCTCAAGATCCTCCGCACTTAACCTGATCGGATGTGTCCATGGGTAATAGAAGAAATCGCGTCGGTTCTGGACAGTCTCAACATTATCAAATTTGTTGGTAAGCAGCATGGACGAACAAATTTTGTCCTGATAGGTTCCTCCCAGTCGGGCAATCCCTGTTTGTTCATCCAGAATTTTGTTAAACAAACGTTCAATGGTTTCATTGTAAGGATTTTTGTGCGGGCTGATGGTGTGGCCTAATGCCAGACCTACCCGGTAAAGCCGGTGTATCCCTTTGTATGAATTTTTATTATGGCGAATCTTTTCATTTTTGCGAACATTGAAAAGATCCATTTTTTCAAGTGTGATCAATAATGTGAGACCGTTTCTCTGCATCTCTGCGATGTTGTGCTTGTAATGCTTCACGTTTCGCACTGTGTTTTCAATGATGGTCATCAGAGAGTGCAATCCCACGATCCGACCCGGCATAAAAACTTTTTCCTTACTCAGTCTTTTCCTCAGCAGTTCGAAATCCTTACCAAATCGCAGAAAGCCGTACGCAGAATGGGAGATTGAGGAGTCGAGAATAAAGTCGTGATTGATCTTTCTTCCTGCTTTAACTGCCTTGCCTTGTTCAGACTGTTGTCCTGCATCAGGGCCTGACCCGGATTTGGCTTCTCTGTCCGGGGCAAGTATCTCTGAGTTAATCTGAACAAAGTCGTAAAAGCGGATGGAGTTTTCGGAATGTTCGTTGAAATTGTTGTCGAGCCCGATGCGAATGTTTAGTTTGTGTATTCCCTCGGTGGCGGCGATAGTGCCAACATAAAGTGAATTTTCTGCGAATTCCTTGTAAAAAATGTCATACAATGAGATGTGCTCTCCGCCAAATGTCAGATCTCTGGTGACACCGGACCAGAATGCCGCCTTGCCCCTCAAAAATCTCATAAAAGGCCAGATCACGTAGTCAACGGGTACTGGAACAGTCAGATTCTTTGCCAACCCAGAACCCGCCTCGTTACTGAGTACCATCCCGGTTTGTCCCGGTATGATAGCGGGTAACGAATCATCCAGGCTCTGCACCGGGGAAATCTCGCTATTAAGGCGTATCAGATCTAAAATTGAAAACTGGGGATCCTGAAAATTTTGCTGGCCAAGCAGCCTGTAGTAGCGTTCGGCCTGGTCAGCAAACTTAGCAGCGGCTTTCTGTCCGAACACCTTGGATTCATTGTCTCTCTGGAAAATTTTATAATGTTCCATTAAGGAATCATTCATTTGGGCGCTCCGCTTACGAAACCAATTTTCTATTGCTACCAGGCTATGAGCCGAGATATTATGTGCGTAAGAATCGATCAGAATGGAGATGATCGCGGTCCGGATCTTCTGATGGGCGACAATCTGGTTCAGGGCGTTCTGGTATGCCAGGACATGGCACAAAGTGATAAACAAATTTTGCTCTACCTGACTTAGTTTTTGTTTGCTGATGACCGTGATCAGGATGAAGCCAACGGGCGCTGCGGCGCCGTTGGCAACCGGGTTGTTTGCAAAGAAATAGGAAATGGTATGTTGCTCTGTTATGAGCAACGGGTAATGGCAGTATAGTTCCATCAAAGAACGTTGTGTTTCTTCGAACTCTTCTGGTTTGCAGTCCCGGTCAGGCCCAATGTCGGAAAATTTGAGCCGGCGTCCACGATTAAGCGCTATCGGTTCTGGTTCTTTTAGCTTGCATTCTTTTTTGATGGAAGGTTTTGGATCGGCATGGTATATCTCAAGATGAATTTTTTCGCCTTCCCTGGATATTTCTGCCCAGTTTATACGGTTCCTGTCACCAAAAATCGACAGTGGTTGTGGCATATCCGACGGGCAATTGTACATCAGGTTAAAGTAGTGTTTGACCGCAACCTCATAACCTTCACTACAAAGTGACAAACTCCGCTTACCAAATTGTTGTTTCAATCGCTCCGATTGATCGTTTGGAAAAAAGGAGGGGATTACCAGTTCCAGTTTGGCTTTGAACTCAGGAGAAAATTCATTGTCCAGAATTTCCAAAAACTCATTATATGCATCTTTCTTTTCCCAATTGAAGTTCGTTCTGTCAATTGCGAGTAGCAACTGACCCAGATTTACAGGTGACATCATGAATATATAGAGGATAGGTGCCGGAAACGCCTATTTGCCGACTTTGATCACTTGTTTGCAGAAGCGGTATTCTCTGCTACTTGACTTAAAGAAAGACTTTGTATCCGAAATTCTATTGATGAAGGCGGTAATTTCTGGAGACAGAATTGCACAATTTCAAAATGTCCATTCGGATGCGGGGATCCTTTTCAGAGCATTGCCGGTAAATTTGTCGCCTTTCTCACCAGATTGTAGAAGATACACAACAGTCTTAACTAGCATCAAAAAAGTGTCAATATGCTGTATATCAGTGTGTTAAATGATTTTTTGGCTTGAAGGAACAATTATAGCGTGGTAATTTGCAAACGTGCAGAAGCACTAAACTCAGATTTTGTAAATAAAAAAACAGATTATGAAAAAGCTAGTAATTTCAGCCGTGGCACTTACACTTATTTCTTTTGCCTCAGTTCAGGCGAATACATTAACAGGAACAACACCACAGGAATCAGTTAATTCGCCGGTAAGTACTCAGGAAAAGGTGGCGGTTAAACCGGCAGATTTGCCGAAAGGAATTCAGTCGGTGATCAAGAGCGATGATTTTAAAGGTTGGGAAATAACGGATGCATTTTTGGTAACCGCTCCTGACAAATCTCAATATTATGAACTCAGCGTTAAAAAAGGCAAAGAGAGTGCGAGGGTGAAATTAGACAAAGACGGCAACAATGTCGGATAAGATTTAGTCTTACCTTTAACAGTAAAGACCGGAGGGAAATCTCCGGTTCTTTGCATTCAGATGGTTTCGTTAATTGTCAGAAACCGAATTTATTTCTGCTATCGTATGCAAGACCCAATCCAACGCTAGAAAGTTTATTTTCATCTGCCCATTCGGCATTCGGGAATAACTTACGGAATTCGTCCTGAATCAATGGAATTTCAGTAGACCCACCGGTCATGATCACCAGTTCAATTTTCGAAGCAGGTACTTGCGCAATCTGAAGACAATCAATTGCAGACTCGGCAATTTTGCTGGTTTTCTGATAAATAGCTTCGTTAAATACATTGCGCTTCACATGGATGGTCAAATCCTCTTCCAAAAAATCGAAAGGTGCATTGTATTCGTCCATCGAAGTCAACGCGATTTTTGTTCCTTCCGTTGCTGCCAGCAAAGTGTGTCCCGTTTCCTGTTCAAGTACTTTTATCAACCGGTTGTATCTCAGTTTATCGTGAGCCTCGAAAAGCAATTGTTTTGTCTGGAAAATAATTTTAGTCGTATAAAGAAAGTTTACCTTGCTCCATTCCGAAAGGTCATAGTAGTGGCGGAGCGGAACTTCCAGATTCTTATCCCCGTAAGTGCTCCGGTAGCCCAGTTCCGGCATGATGGCCGCGAGGCTGAGCTCTTTATCAAAATCATTTCCGCCAACGCGAATACCGGTATTAGCCAGAATATCCGACGAGCGATCGGGTTTGTTGAGGTTTTTGTTTGATAAACGAATGACTGTAAAGTCCGATGTTCCGCCACCGAGGTCCACAACCAGAGCCAGTTTTTCACCCGTAACGTTTTCTTCATGTGCAAAAGCGGCTGCGATGGGCTCAAACTGAAACTCAACGTGGCTGAAACCGAGTTGCTTCGCGATAGACTTCAGTTCTGCCTCTGCTCTTTCGTCCGCAAGTTCATCTTGGTCAACAAAATGTACCGGCCTTCCCATCACAACATGCGCAATTTCCTGATCCATTTCCAGCTCTGCTTTGTCTTTCAGGTTCTTTAGAAACGATGCGATGATCTGGTCAAATTTCATCAATTCTCCATTCACCATGGTCCCTTGTTTCATGACCGTAGTGCCCAAAACACGCTTCAGACTACGCATTAATCTTCCCGGGTTTTTGGCCAAAAACATGTCCATAGCAGCCCGTCCATAAAAAGGTGTGTTGTCTTTGCGAAGAAAGAACATGGCACTTGGAACGGTTACACTGGCATTTTCAACGGGTATGAGTTGTATTTTTTCAGGTGTTGCAGTAGCGATGCTGGAATTTGATGTGCCGAAATCAATTCCGCAGGAAATATGGGCCATTATAGATTTTTAAAAATTTGGGGGCGCAATTTCCAATTAAAAATCCTGGATTCCAATTTATATCCGTGCATTTTATGATTTTTAGCGGTCAGAAAGTGTTCCGGAATGTGGTATCGCAGCGTGTTTGTTTGAGCGTGTGTGCAGGTGATATGGACCGAAAGACCCGAATATAAATTACCGGAATGATTTCATTTGATAAAAAAATATTGATTCAAAGAAATGTTTCCAACCAAAAACCTGTGGCCTGAATCTTACTAATATCACATCAATTCTATTAGCATGAAAAAAATATTTTTATCCGCTTTAATCGGAGCTTCGTTTCTTATTTCCTGCGACAACAAAAATGAAGCAGAGCCGGAAGTTCAATTTGATTCAAAAATTTCCAATCTCAATTACCGCGTCAATACCATTGTTCCTGCCTCCGGTAAAGATTTGACAGTGAACCTGAAAGAAGTACAGGACAGTCGGTGTCCATCCAACGTCGTGTGTGTCACCATGGGGGCGGCGGTAGTTGGTTTCGCGATTTCTGATGGGAATAACAATGCAGATGTTCAGGTGAAATTTAGTGGCGACGGCAAAAATTCAGGTATTGAAACGTTCTCGCTGGATGGTCAGAATTACGCGTTGAAAGTAACAGAAGTTTTACCATATCCTGAAACGTCGAAAACACCTTCTCTGGAAGACTATCATGTCGGGTTGTCGATCGTGAAGTTGTAGAAATCATCGTTTGATATCCTGCGAGAGATGGTGTTGAAGAATGTCCGCACCATCTCTTTTTTATGTACGTCAATCAATAAAATTAGAGGTCGGACTTTTACACCAGGCGATATTGCTTCGCGTCAGTTTCTTACGTCCCCAGGGGATTTCTGCATTATCGCTTACATTTTTTTCTGCCGATCTTTCGTCTCTACGCGACTGGCTTTGAATTGTTATGTGATTACAAAATGCTGTCAGATTAGTCTAAAGAATTCATGTTGAAATCTCAAATTTGTTATTCTGGATTTTTTGCTGACATTTCTGCTCTTTCGTAATATGTTTGAACTGCGTCGATCAGTCTGTTGCCGGTAATTATTGAATCGCTTGTTACTAAAAATGAAATCTTTTCGACTGAGCTCATTGTAATCAAATAATTTCAAAAATGTTGAAGATGAATTTTAGATACTTTTTCGTCGTCTTTTTTTTGCTGTACGGGGCCGGATGCACAAAGGAATCTGATCCTTTCCCGACAGAAATCCAAAGCGAAACGATTGTTTCTGACGTTCTTGATGTTTCCGCAACTGCAAAATCTGTGATAACGGAGCAGGTTCCCGGAACTGTAATTCAATACGGGCACGTCTGGGCTTCCGATGTGAGTGCGCCTTCACTGAATGATTTTAAAACGGAACTTGCCGGCAAAGCGCTGCAAAATTCCGGCTCGTTTGTCAGCAAAATCATCGGTTTAAAGGCTGCTACTAATTACTTTGTCCGTTCCTATCTTAAAACCTCCGGAGGCGTGGTTTATGGGAGGACGCAAACTTTTTCCACAGAATCAAATTATATCAACAGGTTGGTCAGGATTATTGATGATTCCCTGAAAGGCAAAGGTTTTGGGTACAGTTTTACGGTATCGCAGAAAGGTAAGATCGTGGGTTCCGGCGCAGGTGGTTTTCAATCCAGGTCGATCGAACAGGCCGGAGAATTGCCTGTCAATACCGACACTAAAATGCAGATTGCCAGCATGACCAAAACAATATCGGCCATCGCTTTTATGAAACTTGCAAATGAAAAGGGAATAAAAACGTCGGATCCCATCATCGATTACCTGCCTGCTTATTGGAAAACCGGCAGTCTGATCAATAAAATTACTTTCAGGGATTTGATGACACACCAAAGCGGCATTGTCGGTCTCGGAGAATTTTGTCAGAATGGTGCATTTACAGAAAATTATTGGTACGGATTAAAAGGAATTATTGCAAAGGGAATTAAGCCGGAGAATTATGGAAATCAATGTTATCAAAACGCTAATTTTGGTTTATTTCGATTGCTGATTCCGGCGATGCTGGGCTACAAGTTTTCAGGTGACGATAACACTGACGATGTTGAAACCCAGCAAATATATGAGCAGTATGTTCGTGAAAATATTCTTGCGAAAGCAGGTGTCAGCTCTGATTTATTGCTGGTAAATTCGGCAGATCGGCCGACGCTGGGATACGATTACCCTTACAGAACCGGTACTTATGGGTTCAATCCGGGTAATTTTAAAGCAGTTGCCGGCGGCTACGGATTTTATCTGACAGCCACTGAGGCAGGGGCGGTGTACTCCAAAATCTTCTCTACCGACGATCAATCCATTTTGACAACGGCGTTGAAAGACTCGCTGATATTGAAAGGTTATGCCAATTACAGTGCGTTAACGCCCCAGGGAAAATTTTCCTATCACGACGGCTGGTGGTATATCAGTTATGGTAATGGTGTGTTTCAGGGATTCAGAAGTGTTTGGATGAAATGTCCTGACAATATCGTTGTTGTCCTTTTCACTAATTCTTTACGAAACGGTGACGGCCTCTTTCCGATCAGATCTGGATTTTATCAGGACATTACTTCCTACCTGCTGTGGGCGTTTTCAGAGTTGAATAATGTCAATAGGAATGGAAGAACTGCGCCGGTGAATTACCATCAATTCCTTAAAAATCCGGAACCGCATTGATGAGAGCCGGTGATCTTAAATTAGAAAATGTAGAATATTCTCAAAATGGCCGTAATCAGCTTCGATTTTCGGTCATTTTTTCATTTAGCAGCTTTTCTTATCAGGTTATAAATCACATTATTTCTGCCGGGGCACAGATTTTTATTGTATCTCAAATGGTAAGTTTTACTTCTTAACGATCATTCTATGAGAGCAATATGGTCAGGGTCAATTGGATTTGGCCTGGTGAATATTCCGGTCAAAATTTTTAGTGCAGTTCAGAAAAGTGAACTGGATCTGGACATGCTGGATAAAAAAGACCACGCCAATATTCATTTTCAGCGCGTGAATGCTAATACAGGCAAGGAAGTGAAATGGGAAAACATTGTACGGGGCTTCAAAATAGAGGAAAGCTATGTTGTTCTGTACGAAGATGACTTTGAAAAAGCCAGTCCGGAGAAGTCGAAAATGATCGAAATCGCTGAATTTGTCAATGAGAAGGACATCGATAGTATTTACTACGAAACACCATATTACCTGCAACCCGAAAAATCGGGCGTTAAAGCGTACGCCTTGTTGCGGGAGGCATTGAAAAAATCAGGTAAAGCTGCCTTGGGTACTTATGTTTTGCGAAATCGTGAGAGTCTGGTATTAATCAAAGCGTCAGGTAATCTTTTGATTCTGAACCACATTCGGTTTGCAGATGAAATACGCGATGCCTCGGAGATCAACGCACCGGAAGCAACAATTAAACCTGCTGAAATGAGTATGGCCATTCAGCTCATTGAACAGTTGACCGCAGATTTCGATATCAGCAAATACAAGGATACCTACACTGAGAAGCTCATGAAGTTGATTAACGCGAAGGCGAAAGGCAAAAAACCAGCCGCGCCCGAGATGAAAATTGTTCATTCGCGCAGCCGCGATTTGATGGCGCAATTGAAGGAAAGTTTGAAACCTGCTAAAAAGGCATCCTGATGACACTTTCGAAATACAAGGAAAAACGAAACTTTGATAAAACGCCTGAGCCATCAGGCAAAAACGGAAAAAAGAATATGTTCCGTTTTGTGGTGCAGCGTCACGATGCGTCGCATTTGCACTACGACTTCCGACTTGAACTCGGCGGCGTGCTTAAAAGCTGGGCAGTGCCAAAAGGTCCGTCTATGAACCCGGAAGACAAACGTCTGGCGGTGCAGGTAGAGGATCATCCGGTCGATTACATTGATTTCTCGGGAAAAATTCCGAAAGGCAATTATGGAGCAGGGGAGGTGGAAGTTTGGGACGAGGGTCGGTTTTTTCCTGTTAATGAGGATCTCGAAAAAATATCAGAGCCGCAGGCTATCAAGGCTTTGGAGAAAGGCGAACTGAAAATTTTTGTCAAGGGAGAAAAACTGGAAGGTGGTTTTGTATTGGTCAGGATGAAAAAAGATGAAAAGAACTGGCTTTTGATCAAGCACAAAGATGAGTTCTCTTCAGAGGATCGTTACGACATTGAAAACCTCAAAAGTATTTCGGCGGAGAAATCAAATCAATCCCCGGAGCGGAATAAAGAAAAGGAACAATCCGGAAATGCGGAAAAAACTCCGGCAAAAAGGAAGAAATCCACACCAAAACCAATCAAAGCCATGAAACATGAGCCGGAATTGACACATACTGACAAAATATACTGGCCTGACGAGAAGATCACCAAAGGAGAGTTGCTGGAATATTACAAAAACATAGCGCCTTATATCTTACCTTATCTGAAAGACCGCCCATTGTCGCTCAGGCGCAATCCAAACGGAATTAAAGAAGAAGGTTTTTTCCACAAAGATGCCGGTGACAGCGCCCCGGACTGGGTGAAAACGATTGAGATTCACTCAGAATCAAATGACAAGATGATCAATTATCTGATCTGTAACGATGTGGAGAGTTTGTTGTATATCGTTAATTTGGGTTGTATCGAAATAAATCCCTGGAATTCTACGGCGGATGACCAGGAACACCCCAGCTATATTGTGATGGATATTGATCCCTCGGATAAAAATACTTTTGACGACGTCGTGGATGTTGCTTTAACGATTAAGGAAATTCTGGATAGTGCTCATATTAAAGGATTTTGCAAAACTTCCGGTTCCAGCGGACTGCATGTGTACATTCCGTTCGATCAAAAATATACCTACGAGGAGAGTAAGGACTTTGCACACATTATAGCCACTTTGGTCACTGAGCGCCTTCCGGAGCTGACAACCACAGAACGTTCCTTGTCAAAGCGAAGAAAAGATCAGATCTACGTTGATTTCCTGCAAAACCGGCGCGGACAAACGCTGGCATCCGCATACAGCGTCCGTCCAAAACCTGGCGCCACCGTCTCTGCGCCTTTAGATTGGAGTGAGGTAAAACCCGGACTAAAACCGACAGACTTTACTATCAAAAATATGCTGAAACGGGTTGAAAAAAAGGGTGACCTTTTTGAATGCGTTTTGGGAGAAGGGATTGATATTCAAAAGGCTTTGACTAAATTAGAATCATTGATTCACCATTAAAGAAACTGTCATGGATATTAAACGCAACGACGCCACTCTGAACAGGCCGGAGGGAAACAGAGTCATTGATGCTCCCTATGTTTTTATGGATATTCCCGTTTTTATCAATCAGTTGAAAGGTGAAAAATCCTGGGATAAAAATGATAGAAATGGAATAACAGTTTTTAAATCAGACAAGCTGACAATGGTTGTAACAACGCTAAAAGCTGGTGCGGAAGTGAAGCGGAATTCTGATTACGGTTACCTTACTTTACAGGTGCTGAAAGGTGAGGTTAGAGTTGTGACTACGGAAGAAGAACTTACAGTCGTGGAAAACCAGGCGATCGCTTTTCATCCGAATGTCATTCATTCCTTTGTGGCTGTTTCCGATACAACAATACTTCAAACCAGTTGCTGCCGTTCCTGAATTGCGTTTACGATATACTCAAAAAAGGCGCTTCTCAGGGCGCTTTTTGTTTTTTTTGGTGAAAATTCAGATATTTTAGCTACTGTTGCAGGCTCGTTCCATATCGCCGGGATATTCCAATCAGGTCCTTTTGTGCATTTTGAACGAGATATGACTATGACGGATTCCAGCAAAGCAAAACCATTCGGAAAAGGAAGCAAGATTTACAGCATTGCCGGATTGAAGTGTCCGCGCTGTCATGAGGGAAACCTGTTTGTTGTCAAAAATCCTTACAGTTTTAAAAACGGTCTTGATATGCCGGATCGTTGTCCGGTTTGTAATCAGGATTTCAAGATCGAGCCAGGGTTTTATATCGGCGCACTATGGGCAAGTTTTCCCATCGTGATCATTTTCATGGCCATACTTTCCGTTATCCTTTTGATCGGTTTTGGTCTGTCAGTCACCCCGTTTTTTATTATCATCAGCAGCGTTTTGCTGTTGTTGCAGCCACTCATTATTCGTTGGGGAAGGGCGATCTGGATCAACATATTTGTTCGTTACGAGGGAGAGTCCGTAATTTAGCCGCCAGAACGACCTATTTGGTAAACAGCTTTTGAATTGGCATCTGATAAATTCCTGTCAGAGCCTGGTTCGAAAGTAAAACTACCATAATCCAGGCTTTTTGGTTTGTCGGACTGGAATTGCATCCTGTCTGCGATTGCTCAACACTATGATTCTTCAATTTCAAAGCACATGAATTTAGCTGCTAATCAGAACAAAGTTTCAACAAGAATTCAGTCTGTCGACATCATGCGAGGTGCTATCATGATCATTATGGCGCTCGATCATGTTCGCGACTTTTTTCACATCACCGCTTTTTCCGCTGATCCGCTCGATCCCAAAACGACAACCGCAGCCCTGTTTTTTACCAGATGGATCACACATTTTTGTGCTCCGTCGTTTATGCTGTTGTCTGGAATTTCGGCATATCTTTCTGGCCAGAAACAAACGTTGGGGGGGAAATCGGCGTTTTTGGTCAAAAGAGGAATCTGGCTCATCTTCGTGGAAGTTGCCATAATGACTTTCATCTTGTCATTCGATCCTTCTTATAATGTCATATTTCTGAATGTAATCTGGGCATTGGGATGCAGTATGATTTTCTTGGGGATATTCATCCGGATTTTTCCTCCGAAAGCAATACTTGGTATCGGATTGGTACTGATTTTTGGTCATAATTTGTTCGATTTTATCAAACTTGTTCCAAACTCGACCGTTGACATTCTTGCAAATGTATTTTTTACGGCAGCTGGCAAATTCTACCCAAGAGGCGACGGCGGAAGTGTGGCGGTACTGTACGTGATTTTGCCCTGGACAGGCATTATGTTAGTTGGTTATGGCATCGGGATGTTGTATCATACAGATGTAGCTGCGGAACAAAGGCAGGCAATTTTGCTTCGCGCTGGAATAGCGGCAACTGCACTTTTTGTTGTTTTGCGTTTGATCAATCTTTATGGCGATCCTGTACCCTGGACAGCACAGGAGAATTATCTGCGGAGTGTTTTTTCATTTCTGAACGCATCCAAATATCCACCCTCATTGCTGTTTTCGCTCATGACAGTCGGGCCGGTTTTGATTCTCCTTTCTTTGATGGATGAATGGAAAAGCAGATTCAGCGATTTTCTGAGGGTTTACGGGAAAGTTCCGTTCTTTTATTTTGTCATACACTTTGCGCTAGTCCATTTTTTTAGCGCAATCGCCGTGCTGGCTTCCGGGCGTTACACCTGGGATCAGGCCACATCGCCGGACCTCTTTTTTAAATTCAGGCCATTCGATTTCGGTTATCAGCTAGGCTGGGTTTATCTGATCTGGGTTGCAATTGTGGCCATGCTTTATATGCCGTCGAAATGGTTCACTGCGTTCAAAGGCCGGCACAAAAAATGGAAGTGGCTGAGTTATTTGTGAAATTCTGCGTCCCGAAAACCAAAAGAATTTTTACTCAGGAAAATCTGGGTTCGATCACGATTTATGAATGTTTGTCGTTAATTTAGCCACAAACAGAATAAATATGCAATTTTCCGAATCACGCCGCAAAGCAATGAAATTGTCAGCGCTTGCCGGCACCTCACTGCTTTTTTCTCCATATCCGTCATTTTCGAAAAATCCACCCGCGATGTTAGAAAGGAAAATTCCCTCTTCCGGTGAAAAACTTCCTGTTGTCGGGCTGGGATCCTGGCAGCAATTTGATGTAGGGGGTGCATCCTCAGAGCGGGAACCTTTGAAAGAAGTTTTGAAAAACATGCAACAGATTGGTGGAAAGGTAATTGATTCATCACCGATGTACGGGCGTGCGGAACAGGTAATTGGGGATCTGACGACCGATTTGAAGTCAAACGATCAGTTTTTTATGGCAACAAAAGTCTGGACCACGGGCAGGCAGCAGGGAATTGATCAAATGAATGACTCGCTCAAAAAAATGGGGCGGAAAAAAATTGACCTCATGCAGGTGCATAACTTACAGGATTATCAGACGCATCTGAAAACACTTGGAGAATGGAAACAGCAAGGAAAAGTGCGTTATGTCGGCGTTACGCATTACACAGATTCGTCTCATGGTCAGCTTGAAAAAATTGTAAAGTCCAAAGCTGTGGACTTTGTGCAGTTTAATTATTCCATACGTTCCCGAAATGCAGAGAAGAGCCTCTTAAAGACCTGCGCAGACAATGGAGTAGCGGTGCTCATCAACGAGCCTTTTGATCAGGGAGGACTTTTTCGTTTGGTAAAAGGGAAAGAGTTGCCTGCCTGGGCAGCGGATTACGGGATCAGTTCGTGGGCGCAATATTTTCTCAAATATATTTTGGCAAATCCCGCCGTAAATTGCGTTATTCCGGGGACGTCCGACGTCAAACATCTGGTAGATAATATGAGTGCAGGAATGGGCAAGCTGCCTGGTGAGGCTGGAAGGAAAAAGATGTTGGAGTACTTAATGGTGTAAATCATAATGGTATTAGCTTCTTCGAATCCGCGAAAGATGAAATGGCGTGACGCCCAGATAGCTGGCAACATGTTTCAATTGAACTTTCTTGTTTATATTGGGAAATTGCTGAGTGAACATGTGGTATCGTTCGGCGATTGACTTCATTTGCCAGGAGTGCATCTGACTAATTGTCAAATTGAGCTTATTAACTAGTATACTTTCAGTAACTGAATGAGTTTCAGGGTATTGAACTAAAAGCAGGTTGTAATACTTCTTGGGGATTTCAATAAATTCTATTGCTGTGCATGTTTCTATAAACTCTTTACAGGGTAAATTAAGTAAAAAACTGTCAACTGATAATACAAAATCACCGGTCTCGGAAAAGCAACTGGTCCATTCTTTTGTGCCGCTTCGGTAGTAGTTTCGAGTTATACCTTCGGTTAAAAATATTAAGCTTTGTTGATCCTGAGTTGGGCTCAGTATCCTCACCTTCGGCGGGAAATTCCTTTTCACAGCAATACGATTTAACTCGGCTATAAGGCTTTCTGACAAAGCTACATACAAACTGAGCTTTCGCAATAGACTTTCCATGTTCGATTTAATTGTAAACAAAAGAAAGACGCAAGTCGAAAGAATTGGTCACAAAATAGTTTAACAGACTACTACACAATTTATTGCTTTTAAGCAATAGTTTGATACTGCTGCGCTAAATACCTTTACAAAAAAGTCTCACCCGGATTTTGCGATCGGTAGGGTGAGACTGAGATTCAGTTCAAATAATTGTTCATCATTAGAACCTATTAAATTTATAAGTTTAAAATTTAAAAAGCCCCTATTATTTTCTCTTTTCGTCACAATCGTATTTTCATGCGGTAAGACAGGGTTGAACGAGCCTACAGAGCCTGTACCGGCGAAGACGGAAAAAGTTATAGAATTTAAGGGAGAGCAAGTTAAAGTGGCGTCGGACTTCCCAGTTGAGTTCCTCAACCAATCGAACGATGAATTCGAGACTTATTACCGATCGCTTCACCAATCGGGTAATCTTCGAATAGATGCTGACCAAAGTATATCATATGAAGAATTGAGTTCGGTGATAGAGCCATTTGCAGGTAAGTATCCCGATTTAAGTATTGATAAAGATATTTCAGAAAAGGATATAAAACGGATATTCGCTGATTTTAAATCGATTAGTTCACTAACACAAATTAGAGAGAAATCTGAAATTATTGTAACATTCTATGAGGCATTACTGAAAAAAGATGTACTACCCGAGATTATCAAATAAAAGAAAAACAAGAAAAAGAGCGGGAGAATATCAGGAATTGGAGATCCGTTTGGATTTATGAATCCTCATGAAGAAAGCGTAGCAATGAATCATCCGAGGTATGTTCCGGGCTATACTATTGCTGCATCCAAGGCAAAGGATATTGGAGATAAATATGCGGATGCAAGCGAAGGTAAAAAGGGTGATGCAATACGGCACTCAACATGGAATTGTTTGATAATTCGCAACGTAATAATTTTAGGAGCGTCTAAGAATACGGGTGCCAGATATGCCATGGAATGTACGACAGCTCATGAAAAAAGCCCTACTGGTGACTACCTTTATGGGCACAACATAGCTATGGATTTGCATAACAATCTTGCGGCAAGGACGTGGATGGAAAGTGAGATTGGTTGGGGTGTAGGCTGGGCGCGTGACATGCCAATTGAATCAAGAATTGAAAATACAATGAGAATTAGAGCCGGCAGAGCTAGAAAGTTCAACACCCCCAATTATCTCAATGAGATTGTGATAAGCGATGGAGTGGTAAATAATTGGGGAGTGCTTTATGGCGCCATCACCAAAGGAGGCTATGGAGAATTGGTTTACTATCAAGACTAAATAATATCGTCAAATGAAAAAACTTATTTTTATTCCGATTCTGGCTGTGTTATTAACGTCGTGCAGTGAATTATTTGAAGACAAAGGTCCTGAACCAATTAACTTCTATTTTGTTAACGTTGACAGCACACCTGTTAGGTCTGTTAAAATTGTGCTACTTAAAGACACTTTGTCTAATTTGATTCCGGTAGATTCCATTTATATCAGCGCCTATCATATCAACCAGAACTGGCAGGTTATTGACCCTGCGCACCGATTTGCGCTAGTCTTCGAAAGAGAAAAATTGTCGAAGACTAGACGCGGTGTTTTTGAAGCGATTGTTACCAAACTGGATGGAACTGAACTACGCAAAAGTTTCGGTAGCAATCCGGATATTGCCAGCCAGACCGCACCCTTCACAGTAGAAATCAGAAAAAACGGAATCTTAGTAAAATAAGCCGAAGTACTGTGACAGAATTGGCTGAAAATCAGAACAAGTTCTGGATTTCAGCCAATGCCTATCTAACCACAAATTTGAGAATCTACTCCGTTTCAAGGTAGCGCAAATGCCACGTATTTGTTACCCTTTTTCGTACCCAGTTTGGTTCCGCCACACGCAACAACCACATATTGTTTGCCATTAACCTGGTAGGTAGAAGGTGTTGCAAAAGCGGCCGCCGGCAATGTAGTTTCCCACAAAAGTTTGCCATTGGTTTTGTCAAAAACGCGAAATTTTCCGTCCTTAGTTGCGGCAATAAAAAGTAGTCCGCTTGCGGTTACAACAGGTCCGCCGTAATTTTCCGTTCCTGTCGGAGCAACGCCTTTTGATTTCAGCGATTCAACTTCACCAAAGGGAATTTTCCAAAGATATTCACCCGTATTGAGATTAATTGCGTTCAAGGTTCCCCAGGGAGGAGAGATTGCTGGCAATCCGTTTGCGTCCAGAAATTTGTTGTAACCGGTACTTTCATACGGTAAGTAGAGCTTTTTTGATGCCACTGTTTCAGCACCTGGTTCAACCTTTTCTTCGCCAAAAAGGAATGAAATCAAAGCTTGTTTTTCGTCCGCAGTCAACATCGGAAAACCCGGCATCATGCCTTTTCCGCTGCTCACGATTTGCGTTACAAAAGGCCGGTCGCGACGTGTCTGAATGTCGATCAGGGAGGGATAGCCACTTTTCGCATTTCCTTTTCGCTGTGGCCCGTGGCAGGTTGCACAGTAAGTCTGATAAACTTTTTCACCCGGACTGAAAGAGGATAGTTCACTTGCCTTTGGGGTATCCTTCATAGTAAGAATCCATGCCATTTCATTGCTGTTCACATAAATGATTCCGTCTTTTGGATCCGCCGCCGCACCTCCCCATTCTGCACCCCCATCAAAACCTGGCAGGATTACAGTTCCTTCTTTACTTGGCGCGGCAAAAAGTGCCTTCTTATAACTTTTGAATTTGATCGCCAGTGAATCGTGGTCGGGAGCATGGATGCTGATGTCTTTTTCTGTAAGCGTGTGAGCCTGGCGCGCGTAAGGTGCCGGTTTGGAAGGAATGGGTTGTGTTGCCCAGGGGAATTCTCCCGGAAGTACGCTCTGTGGGGCGGCTACTTCTTTGATAGGAAACAGTGGTTTTCCTGTAACACGGTCAAAAACAAAAATATAGCCTTGCTTTGTAACCTGCGCAACGGCATCAATGCTTTTTCCATTCATTTTCACCGTAATCAAATTTGGCGGCGCGGGGAGGTCGCGGTCCCACATGTCGTGGTGCATCGTCTGATAATGCCACAGTCGTTTACCCGTTCTGGCATCGAGTGCCAGCAAAGAATTGGCAAACAAATTCTGACCCTTTCTTTTGGCTCCGTAAAAATCGTAACCGGCTGAACCTGTCGGAACATAAATTATTCCTCGTTTGCGGTCCACAGCCATGCCTGACCAGTTGTTGGCAGCACCGGTAAATGTGTTTTTGTAGGCATCTTTCGGGAAAGTTTCATAGCCGTATTCACCCGGATACGGGATGGTATGAAAAGTCCAGACGAGCTTACCTGTTCGAACGTCAAAAGCCCGGATGTCTCCCGGAGCTGCATCAGAATCTTCCGAAAGCCGCAGTGGCATCACGATCAGATTCTCGAAAATTGTCCCTGGCGTATTGGAAACCATGTATTTGTCCTTTGCGATTTCGGGTAACCCGGTATGCAGGTCGATCTTTCCATTATTACCAAAGGTCTCGATTGGTTTACCTGTTCTGGCGTCGAGCGCATACAGAATTGAACCCACTGTGTGCATGATGCGCTGGTCAGTCCCGTTACGCCAGTACGATACACCGCGACTGGTATTTGATCCGTTGTTGGATTTGTCGCCAAAGCTCCATAATTCTTTGCCCGTTGCGGCATCAAGCGCAAATGCCTGTACTTTTGGTGTAACACCAAATAATACCCCGTCGACAATAATTGGATTGACTTGCATCTGACCAGAATCGGGGGTTGAGTATGTCCAGGCAACCTGTAAGTTTTTGACATTTTCACGGTTAATCTGCGTGAGAGCCGAATAGTGATTCCGATCCGGGCCACCCAGATATTCCGACCATTCCGTATATGTGTCGGATTTGTCATCCCAGGTTAATTTTTGAGCAGCAATTAATGCGAAAATGGAGGCTACGAGGCCCAGGATTAATACGCGTATCATGTATGAGCTTTTAAAAATGCCGTGACTATTCAAATTTGTTGTTAATTGTAATTCCCGGCCAGGTGTCCGTTCTGAAACTACTCGCGGGAAATCCTTCCTTGTTGTACAAATTGGCATCCTCCGGCGCGTCCGTCCAGGCGTAACGAACGGCCACGGGTTTTGTCACATTCGGATTGGTAATCACCACATTGTTACCTTCAATTTCTGCCTTGGCATAATAAAATACCTTGTCCTCACCCGCGATTTCGAATCCTTTCAGATAGCCGTATTTGTCTTTTACCATCAATCCGCCCTCGGAATATTTGAAGGAAACGACGGCTTTATTATTGTCAAATTTTGCATTGTCGAATATCGGAGAACTGTAAACGATGTCTTGACCATAATCTGCTTTTAGCGCATTTGTAGCAAGCCGATGCGCAACGTCCTGTTTGTTTGTCGGGTGAATGTCTTTTGGATTTCCTATATCCGTTGTGACCGCCATGCCGGTTTTTGGTAAACTCAAAGTCATATTCTGGGCTTCGCGTAATTCTGCCCAACCGCTGCCTTTGTTGCTGTCGGCATCTCCGCCAAAACTTGATAGTTGCACCCAGTAAAACGAAAAATCGTCTGGTTGGCCGTTAAGTGACCATACTTTCCGCCAATCATTAATCATCAGCGGAAAAGACTGGCGATACTGGTATGCCCTGCCTGCATTACTCTCACCCTGATACCAAAGCGCGCCCCGAATTCCGAAAGGGATCAAAGGGACAATCATCGCGTTGTAAATGCTCGTTCCAACATTGTTCATCAGGTGCGCAAATTCGTGTTTTTCAGCAAAAGATGGAATCAGTTTCCAGTTGGTAACCAGCGGTATTTTTTGTGCGCCTTCTTCCAGGTACAAATCTGCCGCCTTACCAATTAACCCGGGTCCAAACCAGCTCATACCGACCATATTACCCACTTTCAAAACAAGATCATTTGTGCCCGCCTTCCACGTGTTGGCTGGTAGGGTAAGCTTTCTCATTCCCTTTACAGTCTCATTTGACACCAGTTTTCCGTTGATATATATTTCCACCGGTCCGTCATTTTCAGCTAGCGAAAGTGTCGTTGCTTTGCCAGTCATGTCTTCGGGTACATCAACCTGCCGCGCCATATAGCCCTGGCCGCGGAATCCCATCAGCCCCTTCCAGTCCCACTGGCCGAGTGGATCATTGGTTTTTATGCCTTTTATTGCCTCATATCCGTTTTTGACATATGCAAGTTCATCTTCTTTTGTTGGGATAACGGACACATTCCCAAAAATTTGTTTACGCAATTTCCTGTCCATAATGTCATCCGCTTCGGTCCACGTTTTTGGCAAATTTTGCGCGTAACTTTTTAACTCCTCGTTACCAAGCATGGCTTCCTTGCTGATCCACCCTTCAATTTGCGACCCGCCCCACGATGAGTGTAAGATACCAATGGGAACATTCAGTTTTTGATACAATTCACGCGCGAAGAAAAAGCCAATTGCAGAAAATCCACCTACGGTTTCCGATGACGCAAGTTTCCATTCTCCTTTTGTCAGGTCTTTTTCCGGGGCAAGTGAAACTTCGTGTTCCACTTTAAAGTGCCGGATTTGCGGGAAATCGGCATTTTTCTTTTCTTCTGTGAAATTGTTGGCCTGCGCAACGGACCACTCCATGTTGGACTGTCCGGAGCATAACCACACTTCTCCGATCAGGATGTCAGAGACATTTGCATTGCCCGATTTAGCAGTTACGGTCAATGTGTATGGTCCGCCGGCTTCAAGAGGTGTAAACTTTACCATCCATTTTCCGGTCGGATCTGCCTTGGTATTCTGAGTCTGATTCGCCAGAATTACTTTTATTTTTTCACCAGGCTTTGCCCAGCCCCAGACCGGAATCGGTTTCTGGCGCTGCAATACCACGTGGTCTGAAAATAACCGCGCAAGCTTTACCTGCGCGAAGAGTTGTGAATTTGTGAGGATTAAAAATAAAACAATAAGACGGCGCATACTGAGAAATGAAAGGGTTGTGTTTTTGGTAATATGCCTATAAATCAGGTGCATCCGTTTCCGAAACAGGCAAAGGATCAGATGCATTGTTTGATAAAATACATAAAGCCGGCATTTTCTACTTACTGCAACCGGGTAAACTCGTTGGGGAAAATACCTGTGGAAAGCGAACAAAGCGTTTCTAAGAAATAGGAATGATATATTTGCAGCAGTATCGGGGCATTTTGAATTGGCTTCCGGACTTTCTTTTTACCCATATTTATGATTTCCATTATTATTTGTTCCGCCAATGCAGCTGATCTGAAACTGGTGCAGGAGAATATATCCGCCACGATCGGCGTTCCTCATGAAGTGATCGCATTTGACAATGGTTCGGGGAGCAAAGGAATTTGCGAGATTTACAACCACGGGACTAAACGGGCAAAATTTGATATTCTGTGTTTTATGCATGAGGACATCAGTTTCAGAACGGTAAACTGGGGTAAAAAGGTTTTGTCGATTTTCAAGGAAAATGAGGAAATTGGGCTGTTGGGCATTGCCGGCGGAGGTTACAAATCGCTGACGCCTTCGAGCTGGTACAACTATCATTTACAGGAAAATGGTGGGTTCTATGCAAATCTGATCCAGGGATTCAAACACACCGGCAAGCCCGATCAGCATGAATACCGTAATCCAAAGACTGAAAGCTTGTCGCGTGTCGCGTGTATTGACGGCTGCTGGATGTGTACCAGAAAAACAGTGGCAATTCAGTACCCTTTTGATGAAAAAAGATTAAAGAAATTTCACGGGTATGACCTGGATTTTTCTATTGCCGTCAATCAGCAGTATCACGTGATGGTTACTTTTGAAGTATTGTTACAGCATTTTTCGGAAGGGAATTTCGACAGCACCTGGATGGACGAGATCATTAAAGTGCACAAAAAATGGGGTGGTTTTTTACCGGTCAACGCGGATAACTTAAATGAAAGAGACCTTAAAAGGGTAGAGCGCGACGCTTATCTGGGGTTTTTGCAACGGTCTCTCGACAGTGGCTATACGCATAAGCAACTTCTTGGCCTGATCTGGACGACCCGCCGTTCGCGTATTGCGAGCTTCTCTTTTCCTTATAAATTGATGATCAGCCTACTGAAAATGAAGGCCAGCGTTTAGCGGATTTTTTCCCTGCGCAGTTGTTTGTAAAATTTTCTGATCTGGTTCAAATAAGAAAAATAGCTTCGTCCGCCCCATTTGTATTCGTAATAAAATCGCTCCCGACTGGTGAGTTCACGCTGTTCCTTATCACTTTTTGTTTTAAGCGTTCTGCTTTCAAGATGATCAACATGAGAAGAAGTTATGAGCGCATGTTTTAATCCGTGTTTTTCAAGCGTATTGCCGTAATCATTGTCGGCGAACCAGAACTTGAACGCCGGATCCAGTTTTCCCGTAATTTTGAGCATATCCCGTTTGAAAAAAATACACCAGCCAACAAGCTCTTTTCTCACCTCGTAGCCGTAGTATACGCCTGAATTTAAGGCAATTCCATTTTCCGGATGGTGCACCGTACAGGCAGGGCAGGCGCTCATCAAGGCATCATCCTGTTCAAATTCCGCCAGAATTTCGGAAGCCCAGTTTGGATAAAATACCAGATCGTTGTTACAGATACATACGTACGGACTGCGGGACATCCCGATCCCGATGTTCATGTATTTATGATAACCAAATTTTTGCCAGGGATAAATTGTCGTCGTTCCGGGATATTGAAAAGGTTTCAGCCTTTTCATGGACTCGATGACAATCACATTAAATTTGATGTGCGCAGGATTCTCAGATTCCAACAGCGATTTGACTGCGTTCTCGGTAATTTTCTTCAAGGCGTCGTTCCCTGCAAAACTGAGTATGATGATGTCAATTTCAATAGGAGAAATATTTTTAGTAGCGGTTCCCGGCATGATACTGTTTTTTAAAAAATCCTTTTCTCTTAAAATTCAACGATTTAAAGTAATAAGAAATAAATGTTTTCCAGCTCGTTAACTTCGCCATGCGTTTCAGTTGAGTCGGGCTCAGCAAATTGGCATGATACATCATATATTTATACAGCTTGGTGGTGCTCGTTTGGTTTTTCAGTAAAAGTCTTTCTTTTTCCTCCTCCGTCAGAATGGTAGAATCCCGGATCCGTTCTATAATCCGTTTTCTGAATTCAAGTTCTCCACCCTGCATGATTTGTATGTTCCTGCTGGTATTTCGCTGATGGATCCGAATCAGGGTCTTGGCATCCGGGTCATCCAGAAAGCAGAATTTCGCGTTGTTGACGGCGCACAAAAACCAGAATTCCCAATCTTCCGTGTACCGTGTGTATTCGGGAAATCCATTCACTTTTTCTACAACTTCCCGCCGTAACAATGGGCTGCTGACTACGGCAATGTTGGAATAAACCAGGATATCTACAACCTCATAACCTCTTGCACAAATTTTCGGAAGCCAATTGTTATGGTTCATTTCGTAGTCGGGGTAGTGAATATCCGGCCTGTCATTTTCGAAATAGATGTGGTCGGAATAGGAAATATCCACCTCAGGATTTGCCTCCATGAATTCCACCTGACGTTCTAACTTGTGCCTGCTCAGCAGATCATCAGCGTCAAGGAATTGAATGAATTCGCCCCTGGAATGCCGGAAACCTGCATTCCTGGCTTTTGAAACTCCCTGCGTAGGCTGATGTAGATACTGAATACGGCTATCTGTTGCCGCAAACGCTGCCACAATTCCGGCGGTATTATCAGACGAGCCGTCGTCGACAATCAGCGCTTCCCAATCGGAGAAGGATTGCGACTGGAGATTTTTTAAAGTTTCTCCAATGATGAATCCGTAGTTGAAAGAGGGAATTATGATGCTGACCATTGTATTAATTTAAATCCAAAAATTGGTTCAGGATGTGTGTTTAGCGGGCTCACCCCAGGCTTTTCTTAGCGTATAAAAAAACTTGCTTACTTCACTCTTTTTTAATAAAAACAGTAATGTGGAACGATGTTTCCAGATCAGCATGAAATAAGCAATACTTATAAACGAGGTATTTCTTTGCAAACTTAACTTGTAAACTGCCCCGGAAATTGAATGAGGGGCCTTCTCAGAGCAGAATTTCAGCCATTCACTTTCCATCCAAAGCCTGGTTATCTTCTCGCTTTGATCCACTTTTACCCCTTTTGTGCGTATCGCCAGAATATCGGTAGAATTCTTTCTGTGTTGGCGGTATTTTACCAGAGGTTCCTGAATAAAATCGATCGGCCCTCTGCTTGTTGCAATAAAAGCGAGCCATTGGTCGTAATGAAAACCGTCAGGAAAGGGGAGAGTTTCCTTCAATAACGATCGGTTAATCATCACACTGTGGCCTGAAACGCAGTTGAGAAACAAAAAAACTTCCGGTTCCCGCCCTCTGTAAAAATGGAATTTGTCTGAAATGCGGTAGTGCATTGAGACGCCGTTTTCATCGATAAATTCAGAATCGTGGTAAACCAATTCGTGGCCGGGCATTTTCTTTAACTGAAGACTTATTTTGTCATCGCGCCAAACATCGTCCTGATCGCAGATTGCAATAAAAGCGCCTGTACAAAGTGAAAGTGCTTTCGCGAAATTTTTGGTGTATCCCAGATTTTCCTCATTGATAAATACATTAAATCTACCATCCTGGCGCGCATAATCATCAAGTATTCGTACTGTCTCATCCGACGAACGATCGTCAACTACGATGATTTCCAGATTACGATACGTTTGTGAAATGACTGAATCCAATTGCTCACGAAGGAATTTTTCCCCATTGTAGGTGCACAACGCAATTGAGATCAGAGGCTCCCGTTCCATCAGGCTTCGCTAAAAGTTTGCATGTCAATGAGCCTTCTGTAAAGCCCGTTATTGGCAATCAATTCTGGATGTGTTCCCTGTTCGCGGATCTGGCCGTCTTCAAGTACCACGATCATGTCTGCGTTTTGAATTGTGCTTAACCTATGTGCAATTACGAGCGAAGTCCTGTTTTTCATCAGGTTATTCAATGCCCCCTGAACGAGTTTTTCGGATTCAGTGTCGAGCGCGGATGTCGCTTCGTCCAGTAACATGATCGGAGGGTTTTTCAAAACTGCTCTGGCAATACAGATTCGCTGTTTTTGCCCGCCTGAGAGTTTCATGCCACGGTCACCGATATTGCTGTAATAGCCGTTTTCCGTGTTTTCAATGAATTCGTGTGCGTTTGCAATGCGTGCCGCATGCTCCACTGCCTCAATCGTTGCGTTTGGTGATCCGAAAGCGATGTTGCTGAAAATCGTATCGTTAAAAAGCATTGATTCCTGGTTCACTACGCCGATCAGAGACCAAAGTGATTCTAATTTTAGCGCTTTCACATCGACTCCGTCAATGGTTACTCTTCCATCTTCTGCGTCGATAAACCGGGGAATGAGATCCATCAGCGTCGATTTACCACCGCCTGAGGGCCCCACAAGCGCAATTGTTTTTCCTTTTGGAATAGTCAGATTTATCGACTTTAAGACAGGCCGCCCCGGATATGAAAATGATAAATTTTCAAGTTTGATTGCGTCGTTGAATTCAGTAATTGCTTTTGAATCAGGTGCGTCAGTGATCAGAGGTTTCTCGTCGATCAGTTCCAAAACCCTTTCTCCGGCCGCCATTCCCGCATGGATGGTGCTGAAAGAGTCGGTCAGTGCCTTTGCGGGACGCGTCACCTGAGAAAAAATGGCGATATATCCGATAAATTCGGGAACAGTCAGGACCGACTGGTGTGCTAGAATCAGAGAGCCACCGTAAAGCACAATTGAGCTCACCATGGCGACACCCAGAAATTCGGAAACAGGGGCGCCGAGTTGCTGCCTGCGTGCCATTTTCCTGCCAAGTTCAGAATAACGGATGTTTTCGGTATCGAATTTGTGCTTGGTAGCCTCCGTCGCGTTGAACGACTTGATGATTTTGATGCCCGACAATGCTTCATCCAGATAGCTGATCATGATGCCAAACAGTTCCTGCGCCTGTGTTGCCTGCTCTTTCAATCTCTTGACAATTTTAGAAATCAGAAACGCCGATATCGGAATGACCATCACTGAAAAGATCGTCAGCTTGAACGAAATAGAAAACAGCATGAAAATGTATGCAACAAGCTGCAATGGTTCTTTAAAAACAACCTGCAGGGTACCGGTGACCGAGAACTGTACCACCTGAACGTCAGAGGCGATCTTTGCAATAATATCTCCCTTTCGCTGATTACTGAAGTAGCCCGCGTGCAGATTCATCACGTTGTTGAAAACCGTTTTTCTCAGATTCAGCAGCGTAAATATGCGGAGATTTTCAATGATCCGCTGAGAGAAATATTTGAAGAAATTACTCAGGAAGACCGATATGACAATTACTCCGCAAACAAGCTGCAATGCCCCTAATGCACCATATTCCAGCCTGATTTCCTGCGCATAGTAATTGAAATATCCCGTGATGTTGATCCAGCTATCGGGTTGTTTGACCAGTGCGGCACCGGCCTTATTGGGTTCAAACAATGTCCCTAAGAGCGGAACAAGCAACGCCAGATTTAACGTGTTGAAAATGACACCAAGTATGGTGAAAAGTACGTATGGGATGGCAAATTTCGCAATGGGCTGGGCAAAAGAAAGTAATCTAAAGTATGTTTTCATTTATTGTTAGAGGTGCAAATCGATGCACCGGCAAGTGATACTCCACCAGAATTCAGGAGTTTTGAGGTGCAAAGTTAACAACGTACCACGGCTTTTCATTCCGGCCGAGATTAAATTTGTCTTAGATATTGGGTAGGGAAGTTATAATAACTCAAAATCCCGGGCGTGTCATTCTTAAAGCGGCTCTGAAAACTTGGGAAGGCCAGAGGGAGATTAACACATTTATGTGACATGAACCGTCCTCTGACTTTCAGGCAAGCCTGATTTACTGTGCGTACATAATACAACCCGAATAACCCGTTCCGGTGATTTACAGCTTCACAACCTGTTTATATTTTAGCATCATCTTGATATTTTCAATCACATCTGTGATGCCAATATTGGAATGGTGTTTGCGCATTTGGTAGCTAAAAGCCCTTTTTTTACGCCCAAGCGCCTTTCTGTTTCGCAGAAAATCCATATATGCCTCCGCTTTGTAAAATTGCAAGGTAAATATTCCGAGCAGAACGTCGCAAAAGATCACCTGAAGATGCCACAACCGAAGATCCATTCCGTGCATGTGCAAATAATGCACATAATAACGGTTACGAAAATGTATCTTTTTAATTGCTCTTTTATGGTTGTGGTTTTTCGTACTTGCCGAAACCTCGTGGCGGCAAACGGCATTGTGCTCGTAGTAACATTTCCAGCCCAGACGCCATGCGCGGATCGATAGTTCCTGATCCTCACAGTAATAAGGATTGAACATTTCGTTAAATCCACTCATCGCTTTCAATTTCTTGGTATCCATCAGCGCGATCGCCCCTGACAGATAAAATGTTGGCGTGAAAGAATCTCTGTCGCTGACGTGAAAAAAGTCCCCGGATTTTATTTTACGCCCCATGATCTTTGGCGAGCGCGCCGCTTCACGGATGAGATCGTCATCCATGCCGATAATCCGTCCCATAACGCCAAAAGTGTCTTCAAGGTCGAAGTACTTATATAGCTTCTCGAAATAATCAGTTTCAACCGTCACATCTGTGTTCAGCAGAAAAATGAGGTCGTTTGTCGCTCTGGCAATTCCCAGGTTACAAGTATCTGAGAATCCGGTGTTAGAATCTTTTTGAAGCAACAATATTTTGTCGCCGTAATTTTTTTCAAGATAGTCAACCGATTCATCTGTTGATGCATCGTCGATTACAATGATCTGGACGTCCTGGCTCAGCGATTTCAGCACATTGAAATTATGATCAAAGTACTTTTCGAATAAATGTTTCCCATTATAGTTAGGGATCACTACGGAAATGCTCTTCATCAATACAGATTATTTAGTTTGTGGAGTAAAAATTTTGTCTTCAAATAATCAGTATCGTTTTTGTTTCAAATTTTAAGAATGTTAGGGTTAACGGAGCAGGAAGGTTGTGAATTTGCACTAAATTATGTTTGTAACGTTAATTTTACTTAATCCGACATAAAATCTCATCATCAATAATTAAGCCAACAACGTTTAATTCATGTACGCACGAAATCTGTTTTTTGAGGCAAATGGCTCAAATCAACAGGTTTTTGTCAGGTGAGTTTATTGCTCGCTTCCATCTCATAAATCCCAGGACGTTGCCCTTTTCAATTATCCACTCAAAAACCATGGATTCAACCTCCCTGAGAACCAACTTCTGTTTAAATGATGCATCGATTTAAATAATGGTTGTAAGGCACCTGAAAATTTTTCAAAACGAGCAGGACTTTTCCTAACTCGAAAATCTTTAAGTAAGGTCCAAATTATTATTAAACGGCTTATTTGATTGGCTGTTATGAATTCAAGTGTAGAATAAAGTCACACCTAAGTGGCGAAAAAAACGAATTAATTTATTTTACCGGTCGGGTGATTTTGGCGATTTAGCCTGACAAATATGTCGGCCAATGGAAAAAAGGCGGAGAGTTAAAAAATGTATTCGAATTTTTATATTAATCTATACCAGGCAGCGTATAGTGGCTTTAAAGGACGTATAATATTGACGTGGCGGAATGTGGAAAATATGATGTAAAATTCCCCATTTATGTGTTCACAGGTCCATCAAGCGCTCTTTTAAGGAAGGCCCCGAGGAAACTTCCGACAAAAGTGAGTATAATGGAGCCATAAAGACTGAAATTTTCAAGTTCTTGTTTTGCACCGCTTTGTGGTACTTGTGCCAAAAAAGTATAGGCAATCCACAATAAAGTACCTTGTACGAGCGCAAGAATCCATCCTTTTTTCGGTTCCGCAAAACCGAGAGACATGGAAGCGATCACGGCTAACAGGTACGGCAGATGTATGCTGTCGGCTTTCCTGATAATCCAAAGCAGAAGTCCTGTCGTGAAAAAAGTCAGGATAAAATTTGCAAGTAAACGTTTGTCAAACAGTGGGGGTGCAACTTTTATGGGACTGGAAGTTTGTTTCAGATAATCATCAAGAATGATGTTTTCCGTGTCAAAATCTTGTTTTGCTTCCGCATACTGGTTAAGTTTTTCGTAAATGAGACCGCGCCAGTGATAACATTCCGCATTGATCCCTCCGGATTTGGCTATTGCTTTATTTATTGAAATCAGCGCAGATTCGTAATTTTTGAAATGGAAATTTAGTTTGGCTGTATCCAGATGCAGCTCAAAGACCGAATCATCGTAACTAAGGCCAGCTTTGAGGTCAGCAGCTGCGGCGTCGAAATTTTCCAAACCCAGATAACAACGCGCTCTGTACAAATGCGCGATGGGAGATTTTCGTTGTTCTTTAATTCTGGAATCGAAATATGTAAACGCATCAACCGTCTTGCCATCTTGGAAAAGCCTTATCCCTTCTTCCATTTTTACTACTTCTTTTTCGGCTTTTGAACGCAAATCAGCGTAGTTTCTTAAATAATAAATGTAGCCGGCAAATGCGATAAGTACTAAAAACTCCATATAAAGGAAGTAATCAAATGAGAAACCCAGGTTTAATCGTGCAAATTTATACATTAAATAACGGAAGGCATCGCTGTGCAACCGCATTGCGATGGTTCTTTTAATAATTAAAATTCATCCCAACTTTTTGCCTGCTCATTTTGTTCTCAAAAAAGCAAGAGATGCGAAAACGTTATCCTGCTTGACGAGTCCGGGCCTTAACCGAAATCATTTTATTTGTGAGCAACTTTGACATTAATGTAGATATAGCGGAATTTACCCTGCCCACAACTTACACTGCGGCCCGTTCGGTTGCGGAAACAGTGGAAAAGCATTTTCTCTATCATCATAGCGAAGTGAGTGCGTCTTATAAAGCCGAACTGGCACCGAAGCCAAGCGCTGCAATCATTGAAGCGATCATAGATACCACATTTTGGTCGAGCCTGAGAAAGGAGGAGGGGCGATCGCCAAAAATCTCTATTGCTTTTTTGCCGCCTGAGCTCGCAGGTCATCCGTTGATTTTTGAACAGCGCATCGCCCTGACTTCCAAAATTCTGACCAAACTTGCCCCTGCTGTGGAGCGTTCAGGGATTCATCTGGGTGTTTGGTACGACGGAAATGAATTGTTTGTTTGGGGTACTACCCGGGTTATTCCAGGTCTTTGTTTTGTGCTGGAAGTAGTAGAGCCGGGTATGCTGGTGATCAAACACCGGCGTGTTGAAGGATTTGGCAAATTTGTAAATGTGGCCGTTTTAAAAGGTGACGAAATCAAAATCATTGATGAAGGAAGCGTCCGCCTGGCCGACTGCCCAAAGCTGGTAAATTCGATGATCGGATTTTCCTCACCTTCTTTGTGGAATGATTCTCTGAATGTTTTGGTGCAAATGGCGGTGTCGGTCAGTAGCCACGGACGCGGAGGGATTCTGCTGGTTGTCCCGTCCGAAAATGAGGATTGGAGGGAGTCCATTATTCATCCGATTTCACACGCCATCACACCCGCGTTTTCTGAGCTCGCTTTGCTGAATGAACAAAAGGTGAGCGAACTCGGCCATTCTGCCTGGCAGGATAAGCTCAGCTCGGCGATCAATAATATTGCTGGTTTAACTGCCGTTGACGGTGCGACGATCATCAACGACCGATACGAGGTACTGGCGTTTGGTGCCAAAATCGGTAGGGCAAAGGGCAGTGCACAGGTGGAGGAAATATTGCAGACTGAGCCGGTTGTTGGCAATATTCCGTCGGTGGTTCACCCGGTACAAAATGGTGGGACACGTCATTTATCCGCAGCGCAGTTCATTCATGACCAACATAAGGCCATTGCCCTGGTAGCTTCTCAGGATGGTCGGTTTACCATTTTTTCCTGGGCTCCGTGCGAAGGCAAAGTGCAGGCGCATAGAGTAGATGCGCTACTTCTGTGAATTGTGTCAAAAGTAGTTTTAAGTTTGTGATATGATCCAGAAGGTTTTCTGCCAAAAATGAGATCATGGAAACAATTCCAGCTGTTCCGGATCTCTTGGTTTTTTAGGTTTTATTTCGGGCTCCTTGAAATTTGACAATGAAATCCCCAGCAGTCGGACACTTTTTTCCTCCATTTCTACTTTTGCCAGCAGGTCCTTTGCCGTATCCAGAATCAGGTCCAAATCGTCGGTAGCTTGGGAATATGAAAAATTGCGTGTTATTTGCGTAAAGTCGCTGAATTTAATTTTCAGCGTTACCGTCCTTCCTTTCAGCTGTTTTTTGCGCAATCTGTTAAAGACGGTGATCGCAATTTTGTCCAGTTCTTTGTGCATTTCCTCAACCGTATTCAGATCATAAACAAAAGTATCTTCCGCACCGAGCGACTTTGTTTCGCGATGTGTCTGTACTTCGCGTTCATCAATTCCTCTCACAATTTTGTAGTAAAAATGACCTGCCTTTCCGAAGTGCTTCACCAATTCATCTTCGGTGAGTTTCCTCAGATCTGCCCCGGTGAAAAGTTGCATGCTTTTCATCTTATCCGCTGTTACTTTGCCGACGCCGAAGAATTTCTCGACCGGAAGACTATTCACGAAAGTTTCAATTTTCGAGGGGCCGATAAATGTCAGGCCGTCGGGTTTGTTGATATCAGAAGCGATTTTGGCAACAAATTTATTGGTAGACACTCCTGCTGAGGCAGTCAGGCTTAATTCATCCTGAATGGATTTTTTTATCTGACGCGCTATTTCGATTGCAGACCCGATACCAAGCTTATCTTCGGATACATCCAGAAACGCCTCGTCCAGGGAAAGGGGTTCGATGATGTCTGTAAACCGCTCGAAAATGGCGCGGATATGTCTTGAAACTGATTTGTAAACCTCAAATCTTGGATATACAAAAATGATCTGCGGACAAAGCTGGATAGCTTTTCTGGACGGCATTGCCGAACGGACGCCAAACTTTCTCGCCTCATAACTTGCGGTTGCCACCACACCACGCCCGGTCGGCGAGCCACCAACAGCCAGTGGCTTTCCTCTATATTCCGGAAAATCCCGCTGCTCAACGGACGCATAAAATGCATCCATATCAATATGGATAATCTTGCGATGCGTGCTGGGCTGAGGCTGTTCCATCAAATTATTTTAGGCTGTAAGGTTTGGGCTCAAAATTTTGCAAAAAATAACCGATCAGGATCTTTTGCCGGGTTAAATTTCCGATTTTAAAATACTGAATCCGCGATACCTTTGTCCGGCACAAATCCCCATTAGTAAGGGAGCGTTAGAATTTCTGTTTAGTTTTGTAACACACTTTCGGTAATGGAAAGTGCCCCGTCCGGCAAGGTTTTGGCACAAGGCTTCCGATTAAAAATCCGTTAAATATTTTTTGTTTACGCATCAATCCATCTCTTTTAAACGTAATATATAACAATTCAGAAAAGTTTTTATTCTCCCGATTATCAATCAGGTCGTGGGAAGAATAAAATATCCTTTGTCCGCAAACGAACCAAAAGATTTTTAATGTGAAATATTTATTCCGAATACAGATTTTATTTTGCTTCCTGACAGTTCCGCTGGTATTAAAAGCACAAGAGAAGTGCGGTACGATGGTTCAGTTGGAAAACAAGTTTAAGGCCAAACCAGCTTTACGAGTTGCATTTGACGCACGAGAAACTCAGTTTCAAAAAGTGGTCACTGAGCGCTCAACCCGTAACAGAACCATGCAGATTGGAGGACTGGTCACAATTCCTGTCGTGTTCCATGTGGTTAGCAATAGCCAGTCACTCGTTACGGATGCACAATTGATAGCCCAGCTTGACACAATCAATAAAGATTATGCGGGAACCAATGGCGGAGCGTCAAAAATTCCTTCCTATTTCAAAGAACTATTCGGACAATCGGGTATTCAGTTTTGTCTGGCACAACGAACGCCGGACAACGAAACAACAACAGGAATCGTCAGATATTCCACCAGCAGATCTCAGTTCAACGACGACAACGAAAATATCAAGCACACATCTCAGGGAGGAGCAGACGCCTGGGACCCCAATAGTTATCTCAACGTATGGGTTTGTGACCTGGGTTCGCAGATTCTTGGTTATTCGACTTTCCCGGAAGTTGGCCCAGCTAATGAGCAGGGTGTAGCGATCCATTACTTGTCGTTGCCCGGAAGCACAAGTTCTGAATTCAATGGTGGCAAAACGCTCACGCACGAGATTGGCCACTACTTCAACCTGTACCACATCTGGGGCGATGACAACGGGGCATGCAGTGGCACGGACCGGGTTGACGACACGCCAAACCAGGGGAATTCCAACAGGCAGTTTCGTACCGGAGTTTTTACAGATAACTGTACAACTACCTCACCCGGGGTGATGTACCAGAATTACATGGATTATTCGCCCGACGTGTGCCTGCTGATGTTCACCAGGCAGCAGGTAGCAAGGATGGAGGCCGCTTTCACCACATATCGTTCAGTTTTGAGCAACTCACTGGGTTGCACCCCCATCAATCTCAAAAAGAATGACGCTTCCCTTCGAACCATTTCGCAACCAGATCAACGACTTTGTGCCAACACGTTTGCTCCGCAGGTGACCATCCGAAATTCCGGAAGCGAGATTTTGCGGTCTGCAACGATTCATGCCTATATTGACAATGGTTCCGAAATTACATACAACTGGACTGGTGCGCTGACGACAAATGCGCAGCAGGTGGTGACGCTGCCTTCCATGCAAACGGTGGAAGGAGATCACGTACTGTCCGTTTATACATCGAACCCGAATGGTGTTGCGGATGAAGAACCTTCCAATGATCTCCGGACATTTAATTTTATCTATTACGCGCCAAGCGCCCCGCCGGTAACAGAGGGATTTGAGGGAACTTTCCCGCCAAAAGGTTGGGATATAGTAAACGCCGACGGGGGAAGTACCTGGGAAAAAACCAATTCTGCGTCAAAAACCGGCAGTTCTTCGGTGATGATGAGCAATTTTTCAAACAATGCAGTTGGACAGCTCGATTACCTGAGAAGCCCGACTGTGAATATCGCTGGCGCAGATTCCGCTTTTGTTTCCTTCCAGGTTGCGGCTGCTACTTACAACAGTACAACACTGCAGGGCGTAGTTTGGGATACGTTGCAGGTTTTGATCAGTACCGATTGCGGGAAAACTTATACCAGCGTTTACAAAAAATGGGGGTCAACATTGATTACACGGTCGGCAGCAACAAGAACGGCATTTACGCCAACTGCTGCGGAATGGAGGAGGGAAGAAATAAATATCAGCAGTTTCGTCCCGAGAGGGGATATCCTGGTTGCGTTTGTAAACACCAACGGAAACGAAAATGATGTGTACCTGGATGATATCAATATCCGCACTGTCAAGCTGAATCCGAATCTTAAAGAAGCCGGTTTCCTGGTTAGTCCCAATCCTACGGACGGGCTGATCAACGTTCAGTTTTATCCCCATCCGGCTGGTTTGAAGGGAATTTATCTATTCAATGCTGCCGGACAGCGTGTGATGCAGCGAGACGTAACAATAGGGCAGGTGAGCACGAATGCGTTTACTTTTGACCTCACCAACTACCCGGCAGGATTGTACGTTGTGCAGGCCGTTTTCGACAACAAAGTGCTCACAAAAAAGATAGTGAAAGTAAATTAATCAGTAATACAAAATCAAAAATGCCCGCTCCGGATTTTCGAAGCGGGCATTTTTGATAAAAAGATAGGAAATGACGTTTTAGTGGATCCTTTTAACGATCACTTTGCTATTGGTCTGTGCAACGGCGTACTCTTTGGCATTTTCATTTGCCGGTGCCATAAATATCTGCTTTTTCTTTTTTCCATCCGTCGACACCCAGTTAGCCGAGTAAATTTCGGGAAGCACGCCGGCGTAAATGGGGTGGTTATCCGAGAGCATGAAAACTTCTTCCTGTTCGTAAGCCAGTTCCAGATCGCTTCCTTCGATGACATCGCAGATGATCTTTAGCTTGCCGTAGTTTTCGTCAAGCCCCTTGATGCGTGCTTTTCCAAAAAAAGGATCTTCTTCAAAATCCCAGTGTATGTAATATTCAATTACGTTTCCTATCTGGGAGTCAATATAATCGGCTGTTAACAGTTGTTCCTGACTCATGGTGTTGTATGTTTTTCTCCTGGCCCTTATGCAAAATATTCCGGTTTTTCCGGAATTTGAATCTGCATCCAATTTTTGGCATTTCGACAAATGTAATCGGTAACTCCTTCTTTCCAAAAATTATAAGTTGTGTATTTTGTTTTTTTTAAGAAAATATTGTAGATGCTTCATTTTAGGGTGGTGTAAATGGTATAAAAGTGAAAAGATATGAGCGTTAAATAAAATTGAGTGAAATAATTTGTAGTACTAATTCTATTTTTCTCGTATTTTTTGTAACCAATATTGATTTAGGAACGGTTTTTGTTCGGCAGAAAATTTGATTATCGGTCTGTATGGATCGAACAAGTCTCACCAAGCCATAAATTATATGAACAAAACTCAACGCTTTGACAGGATTCCTATACCAAACGGAACCGTCGCCCCGATAACCGTTTTGCTTTTTCTGTTTCTTTTCTGGTTTTCAGATGCGCATGCGCAGCAACCTGCCGTAAAACCTGATACTTCCGCAATTCCCCAACCGAACGTACAACCTGTTCAGGCACCGGTTAAGGATTCTGTAACCAGTGGCGCTGTAAAAAAGGATACGCTGCCGGCACCCAAAGCCAAGCCTGACTCCATTTCAAAATCGAAGGCTGACACCAATCTGCTGACAAATCCGACGGGTAATATAGATCCGCTTGTGAAACCAAAGGTTGCGCTTGATACACTCTCCAAAGGTAAAATTATAGATTCGACCGGAAATTCGAAACCAGATTCTGTAATCGGGCAAAAAGCTGCACCATTGCTAAAAACCACAGATTCTACATCAGTAGCATCTCCGGCAGACACCATGCCTGATCTTGGACCCGGCGGGGGGTTGGCCATTAAGGGGACGATCCGGGACGAGAACGGTACGGGACTTCCTGGCGTAAGTATTTTGGTCAAAAACACGAAAATACAGACAGTAACAACAGCAGAGGGTACATTCGAAATGAAGGTACCGATAGACAAAACCACGCTCGTATTCAGTTATGTGGGATTCAAAACGCAGGAGAAGCTGGTCAGGCGACAGACCGTTTTTAACGTACAGATGTTCCCTGAGGTCAAGGCATTGAAAGAGGTCGTTGTTGTAGGATATGGTGCACAAAGCAAACGTGATCTGGCCAGTTCAACATCCCGGGTTTCGTCAGCAGAGTATAAATCTGCCGTGGTTAATACGATTGATCAGGCGTTGCAAGGCCGGACAACCGGTGTGCAGGTGACCGAAACTTCCGGTGAACCAGGGGCTTCCACTGTTGTAAGAATCAGGGGTAATAACTCACTAAGCGGGAACAATGAGCCCCTTTATGTGATAGACGGGTTCCCAATGCCCCCTTACAGAGAAGCCGGCGCAAATTTTACTGGCGCTTATTCTCAAAACGGTTTGTACGGTATCAACCCGAATGATATCGAAAGTATGGAGATTTTGAAGGATGCGTCAGCTACGGCAATTTATGGTTCAAGAGGTGCTAACGGCGTTGTTCTGATTACTACAAAATCAGGTAAAAGAGGTGAAGGGAGGGTTGAACTGGTGAATAAAACTTCGTTTGGAGCGATTGCGAGGCCAGCAAAAATGATGAATTCCCGGCAGTATGCCGAGATCATGAATGAAAGTTACAGCCTCACAGGACGTAAACCGCCGTTCGGCAATCTGGACAGTGCGTTGACGAATACGGACTGGGTTGGTGCCATTACGCAGCCGAGTTTCAGGGAAGATGTCACGCTGAGTCTTTCTGGTGGCGGGGGGAAATCGTCATACTATATTTCCGGAAATTACCTGAAAGAAAAGGGTACGATCATCAATTCAGATAACGTCAGAGCGAGTTTGAGAGCCAACCTGAACAGTGAGCTGAACGACTGGTACACGGTTAAAGCACAACTTGCCTTCACCCGTCAGAATACAGACCGGGCTGTGACAGCATCAAGGGCATGGCCAAGTTCGGGCGGTTTAATGGATGGACTTCGCGCGGCACCTACTTTACCTGTTGATTACAAAGGGCTCAATAGTCTTGGAATTCCGAATTACCAGGGATTTTATTTTTCAAATCCATTTAATGAACTGACAGACAAAACGGATGTGACCAAAAATGATTACTCGATCATCAACATCGAAAATTATTTTAAAATTGTAAAAGGTCTTCAGTTTGTTGTGTCGCTCGGTAGCAACCAGAATCTCACCCGGAGAAACGTATTTTTGCCTCCGACCACAGCAGAGGGAAATGCAGTGGGTGGAAGAGGAAGTAACAATACTTCAAATACTTACAGCTACAACGTAAACGCTTATTTTCTCTACGAGCAGACATTTAAGAAAAATCATTATCTGAACACCACCATGGGTGTGGAATATAACAAACAGACTGTTGAATTCGTCAACACTACGTCATCTGGCTTTGCTGTTCCATATTTTGGCGTGGATAACATTGGTAGTGCACAGTCGCAAACCATCGGCTCTTTCAAAGAACAGCGGATACTGCAATCGGCGTTTTTGAGGGCAAATTATTCCTACAAAGGAAAATATGTACTAAACACTTCAATACGTGTCGACGGTGCATCGCCATTTGCGGCAAACAAAAAATATGGTGTATTTCCCGCAGTTGCGCTCGCGTGGAATCTTGATGCCGAGGAATTCATGAAAAACGTCAAGTTCATTTCCAATACCAAATTGCGGGCTTCATTTGGTGAGACGGGCAGCCAGGCAATTGGTCCTTATTCGTCCCTTTCACAATACAGCAGCGGTTTTTATGAAATGGGAAACGGAGAAAACGGAACGATTGTAACGGGTGTTTACCCAACGACAATCGCAAATCCTAATCTCTCCTGGGAACGGACACGCCAGCTCAATTTGGGCCTCGACTTCAATACTGCCCAGGACAGGCTGGTTTTCAGTGTAGATTATTACAACAAAGTTACTTCTGATCTGCTTCAATATCGTCGGGTTCCTTCTCAATCGGGTGTCACTTCAGTGATTGACAACTATGGCACGATGCGCAACCGGGGTATTGAACTGAGTGTGCAGGCAGCGGTTGTCAAAAGGAAAAATGTTCAGTATTCGACGCGTTTTAATATTTCCAGAAACCTGAATACACTTGTTGATCTTGGAGACCGGACCCAACCGGATTATGTCACAATCAATGGCAATTTGCTTGGAGGAGTTTCAGGTATTTTAACACCTGGTCAGGAAGTCGGGAAGTTTTTTGGATACAAAGTCAACCGGCTTACACAACCGACAGACTTCAACAGTGACGGCATCCCAACCTTCACCACCTTTGAGGGGCCTGCGCCTGCGGGCTCAAAAGGAACGCCGGTTTATGGGGCCTGGATCTATGAAAACACCGACGGAAATGACATTATTGATGCGGACGACCGTGTTGTATTGGGTAAATCTTCACCGGATTTTACATTTGGCTGGTCGCATGACATCACCTGGAAGAACTTCTCGGTCAGCGCACTCATTACGGGTTCCGTCGGAAATGATGTACTGAATCTGACGAGTTTTTATCTCAATAACGGTGTGGTGGATTTCAACGGCGTGGGCTTCAACCAGTCGGAGGAGTGGTATCAAAAGCGTTGGACTGAGTCAAATCCGCACAATGATCCAAAGTATCCCGGAATCCAGCGTGGTATTGCGTCCGGCGATATAAATTCCACGATGGTTGAAGATGGTAGTTTTGCAAGGCTTAAAATGCTGTCCTTAGCTTACACCTTTCCCCGGATCGGACCGCTACAAAATCCGCGTTTGTTTGTAACCGGGACCAATCTATGGACGCTGACAAAATATACCGGCTTTGATCCTGAGGTGAGTTCGTACGCGCAATCGCTGTTACAGCAAGGCATTGATTATGGCGCGTATCCCGCCCAGCGTTCCTACACAATTGGTATTTCCTGCAATTTTTAACAAGGACGTCATGAAAAAAAATATGAGATATTTAAGTGGTTGCGCAGTGATTGTGTGTGCCCTATTTACTTTTTCCTGCAAGGATAATCTGGAAGAAACTCCTTTTTCTTCGCTGAGCCAGAATTTGGTTTTCAAAGATGAAGAAGGACTGAACCAAGCAACACTCGGAGTTTATCAGGCCTGGACAGCGCCGGATTTTACAGACATTACAAGTCGTTTTATTCTCACCGAATCAGGACACCGATATGCGACGGCCGGGATTCTGGGCTCCGGCTCCGATCCGTATTACAGGTTCGGGCAATTACCCAATTCCGGGGCGTTTGATGCGGTTTGGTCGCGATTTTACAAGATTATTTTTCGTGCCAATGTAGTTATTGCAAATGCCAAAAGTGCAGTTCCTGATGATGAGAGCGAAGCCGACCCCTATCTTGCCGAAGCGCGTTTTCTCCGTGCGTATGCATATTTTAATCTGGTGCGTTTTTTCGGAGGTGTGCCGCTGATACTGGATGAGATAAAATCACTTGAAGACACCGACCTGATCTATGGTGCCAAAGTGACCGATGCAGCTATTTATGACGCGATCATCGCGGACATGACCTTTGCGGAAGCTAATTTACCCGATAGCCGTAACGGAGGCGAGTTGGGCCGCGTTACCGCCGGAGCAGTTAAAGCGATGCTCGGGAAGGTATATTTGACAATGGCAGGAAAACCTTTGAACAAAACCGAATACTATCAGAAAGCGGCGGACAAGCTAAGCGAAGTGGTGGGAACGGCGAATGAAAGTAAGTACAACATGGCTTTGCAGGCGAATTTTCCAAATATTTTTGCACTTACCAATGAACGAAACCCGGAGATAGTTCTTTCGTTCGGGTACTTTATCAATTCTTCAAATCCGAACGGAAATATTCTTCCTTTTAATCTCTTTCCGCCAGGCCTTGTAAATGGTGACGAGCAAACCAATTACGGTCTGACTTATGATTTTTACAAATTGTATGAAGCGAAGGACACCCGGCGGGACTTTACACTCGTATCCAAATATGCGTTTCAGGGTGGCGGGAGAGCGGGAGCGGAGACGGGTGACAGTATTTTCTATGATCCTGTAAAAGGGAATTACATCGTAAAGAGAACTGGTGCTTCGCTGGCACACGATGATTTCAGATATGGAATTTCTTTTGGTAAACTGGCCCGTGTCCCGCGTCCTTCGGGCGCTGCCATACAAGGTTATAGTTCCGATCTGATTGAGCTGCGTTTTGCTGATGTGCTGCTTTGCCTTGCCGAAGCGTTGGTAGAAACAGGTAAGCCAGCTGAGGCGCTTCCACTGTTGAACAGGGTTCGCCTTCGTGCAAACGCCACGGCGTCGAAGGCGGCGACGGCTGCCGAACTGAGAGCGGCCATTCGTAAAGAACGCAGGCTGGAACTGACGGGTGAAATGGTGACTGTTTTTGACATTCGCCGTTGGGGCACTTTGGCTGAGGAGCGGGCTGCAATGACTCAGGATCAGATTGTCGACAATGTGTTACAACCTTACTCGCCAAAGCTGGAAATTTATCCTACTCCGCAATCGCAGATTGATGCCAATCCCAACCTCAAACAGACTGACGGCTGGTAAGATTTTGATCAAAAAATAAAAAATGCGTGGCAGCCGTTATGGTTCCACGCATTTTTTGTTTTGAAACAAGTCGTGATGGACTGGCTTTGAAGTAATTCAGGAGCGCTGGCGACTTTGCTGGATGTAAATGCTTCTTCACAAAATCAACCAAAACCATTTGCTCATGACCGGATTTAAAAAATTAAAGATCAGTATGTTTCTGCCGGTATTAACCATTTTGTTCGTGATGGAAACGAAATGCCATGCTCAGGAAAATGCGAAAACGACCATAAATTCAGATTATTTTAAACTGATGCCTGGTTCTGAAAATTCACAGTTCAAGCGATCCATATTAAGATCTGACGTAGACACCACATGGACTCGCTGGAAAGAACGTGGCTATAATTTCGGTTTTAATCCTGCGGTAACGCCGATGTACACGACCATCGACGGCATTCTTAGCACGCCTTATATGATTCAGGTTCGAGGAAATGAATTTGAAAGAAACAAAAAGCGCTGGGGTTATCATGTGTTTGAAGGATACGCCAGCGACGATAAATCAAGAATTACGATGTTGGTAAACAAACATACAGAGTTGGAAAAACCAGTTGCTGAAACGTATTATTACAGCACCGTTTACGACCATTCCGAAAAAGCTTATAACTGGATGAAAATCGGATCGGATGTGCGACAGCATTCCTTTTTGTTCGGACGTGATAAAGCGATATTTTATGGTTCGCTGAAAATGTCGAACGCGTTCACACTGGGAAATGTCGGTCGTGCTGATATTCTTGAAACCCAATCTGCAAAAGATGCGGAGCAAAATTTTGCAGATGATGCAAGACATGTAAATTACAAAGAGTTGAAGGGAGGCGACAACGGGACCATGTTTTACGATAGAGACAATAACATTGTGGTGATCAAAGTCGATGGAAAATGGATGAAGATCGTGGTGGAGCCTTTACCCGAAAAAGTAAAATACGCATTTTAGATAGGGAATGTCAGCAACATTTTAAATTCAAACAAAACAACAATGGACGAACATGAATCTTTACCAAAACGATTGCGTTTGCCGAGACGAAAGTTTATAATGAATTCCATGCAACTTGCCGGCGGAATGACATTGCTGGGGCTGAATTCACGAACCGTGTTGTCAAATACAACTTTACGGCAGCAATATACTGTTCGGCAAATAATGGATCTGGTCCTTCGGGAGGGAAAACTTACAACGTTGAAAGATACCGTGGATACGCTGAAATCGGGAAGTCCTGATCAGGAAGTGACCGGAATTGTTACTACCATGTTCGCGACCATTTCTGTTATCGAAGAAGCAGTGAAGCTGCAAGCCAATTTTATTATTGCTCACGAGCCCACATTTTACAACCACCGCGACGATGCGGATTGGGTAAAAGACAATTCTGTGACTAAAAGAAAACAGCAACTGCTTGACAAGCATAAAATTGCCGTCTGGCGGTTTCATGATTATTGCCATGCGCTAAAACCAGACGCGATCAGTTACGGTGTAGCCAAAAAGGCCAATTGGCTTTCATACTATAAAACAGGCGAGGTGATGCTGGATATTCCCTCCATTACTTTGGGCAAGCTTGTGTCTCACCTCAAATCAGCGTTGAACATATCGCACTTACGCATGATTGGTGATCCGGAGCAGGAATGTAAGCGCATCGCATTATTGCCCGGCGCCTGGGGAGGTCAGCGGCAAGTAGCTGTTGCCGAATCAAATAAGCCGGACGTACTCATTGTGGGTGAAGTTTCGGAATGGGAAACGGCTGAATACATCCGCGATTCCAGGCTGCTCGGGGGTAAAACTGCATTGATTGTTTTGGGACATTCTGTCAGCGAAGAGCCGGGAATGGAATGGTTTGCCGCATGGTTACGGCCAAAGTTGACGGATCTGAAAGTTTCACATATTGCTTCAGGAGATCCGTTTGTGTGGATGTAGCGGGAGTTTGGCCGTAAAAGTTTTGAAGATCAATTTTTAGAGCACGCAATTTTTAAGAAACTGAATCGTATTTTTGTTTCTCAACCGGTTTAACTTTCAAAAATGCGTTATTTAAGATCTCCCGTAATTATTCTTGTTTTCGGAGCATTTTTTTTGGTAAACACATCCTGCCAACGTCATTACGCTGTTACGGGCAATCAATATAAAGAGTACGGGATCGATCAGCAAGCCGGAGTTGACTCCACGGTTGTCAATTATTATCTGCCCTATAAAAAACAGATGGAGGCAGAAATGAACCGGGTTCTTGGGCGCACTGAACAGGCGCTCACCAAGCCATCCACGCCTGAAACATTGCTCGGAAACTATTTTGCCGATGCGGTGCTGACGGAGGGGTTGAAAAAGGATCCGAGCATTCAGATTTCCTTCGGAACAAAAGGGGGCCTTCGTACGACATATCCCCAGGGTGATATTACAATGAGCAGGGTTTTTGAATTGATGCCATTCGAAAATGAATTGATGGTACTCAGTCTGACCGGCCCGAAGCTATTGGAACTGATCAATTTCATTGTAAAGAAAGATGGTGAACCAATTTCGGGTATGAGAATGAAAATCAAGGATAAAAAGGCATACGATATTACTATTGGCGGGAAACCGTTCGATGTAAATCAAACATACAAACTGATCACTTACGATTATCTGGCCAATGGCGGTGATGATCTGGATTGTCTTCGGACTGCGTCGGACAGGAAAACGATTGACAAAAAGGTTCGTGACGCACTGATCGACAATATTAACGATCTGACGCGTCAGGGGAAAACCATAAACAGCAAATTAGATGGAAGAATCGTTATTGAATAGCCGCCGGGAGTTTTTGAAAAACAGCGCAGGAGCGGCCGGACTGATTGCGCTTTCGTCGTTTCCTTTCGCCTCGTTTGCAAAAGATGAGACGGTGCAACTTACAATTTTGCATACCAATGATGTGCATAGCCGGATTGAACCTTTCCCGATGGATGGATCGCGAAATCAGGGAATGGGCGGCGTGGCGCGCAGGGCTGCTTTGGTGAAAAAGATTAGAGCAGAACAAAAAAATGTGTTGTTGCTAGACGCGGGAGATATTTTCCAGGGCACGCCTTATTTCAATTTGTTTGGCGGCGAGCTGGAAATGAAACTCATGAGCGACATGGGTTACGACGCCGCAACAATGGGTAATCACGATTTCGACAATGGGATTGCCGGTTTTGTAAAGCAGCTACCGCATGCGAATTTTCCGTTTCTGGTCAGTAATTACGACTTTGCCAATACCGAATTGAAAGGGCGCACGATTCCTTACAAAATATTTAAAAAGGAAGGAATCAAGATTGGTATATTTGGCCTCGGTCTGGAACTGGCTGGCCTTGTCAGCAAAAAAAATTACGGCGATATCATTTATCAGGATCCTGTTACAAAGGCCAACGAGGTGGCTTCACTTTTAAAAAATGATCTGGATTGTGATCTGGTTGTATGTTTGTCGCACCTGGGCTATAAGTATAAAGAGGAGAAAGTCTCAGATCAGATTTTGGCAGCAACGACGCGGAATATTGACCTCATCATCGGCGGTCACACGCATACGTTTATGAAGGCGCCTGAGGATATCAAAAATCTGGATGGTAAAATTACGACCATCAATCAGGTCGGTTTCGCCGGAATTAATCTTGGTCGTTTGGATTATTTCTTCCACAAAGACAAGGGGAAAAAAAGAATGGTCGCATCCGTTTGCCCTATTGGAGGTGATTCTTTCAGAGCGTAAATGTCTTCGCGAATTGTAATAAGACAGGCCATTGACGATTTATTTGTCAATGGCTTTTATTTAGGGCACGGTTTCGGTAACGGATTGGCAATTCTAACCAGCAACTGGAATGTTTATGCGCCGAATTTGTGTTACAGTTTTGTGACCAATTAAGAAATATCTTACATTTGCAACTTAGTTGCACGTTATTCAAAATGGAGTCCGAAAAACAAATTGACGTATATCTGATTACCGGTTTTCTAGGAGCGGGGAAAACCACTGTGTTGAACCACCTGCTAAAGATTGTTGAGGGACAACGGAATGTTGTGATTGAAAATGAATTTGGAAAGGCCGCTGTTGACGGAACGCTGATTACCAAATCGTACAGTGACCTGTACGAATTGAATAATGGATGCATCTGTTGCTCGCTTGATGAGGAGCTTTACGACGTCCTTTCTATGATGGCATTCAGTGTGGAACGTGCTGATAATCTTTTTATTGAAACTACCGGCGTTGCCGATGCGGGTACTGTTGCGGCTATTTTCAAACGAGAAGATGTGGCAAAAGTGTTTCGGTTGCGCAAGGTAATTTGCATTGCCGATGCTGAAAATGTTGAAGATTATCTGGATGAAACAAATGAAACGATTCGCCAACTCGTCACTGCTGATCTGATCGTAATTAACAAAGCCAGTTTTGTTTCAGCCGAATATGCGTTGAAGCTGAATGGAATTATGGCCTCTGTAAATCCATTCGCAAAGGTGGTGATGTCTGTGGACGGAGCTGTACCGGCAGATAATTTGCTTTCGGCAGAGGATTACGACATGGATCGTCTGGAAGCAGGTGTCGTATTTTCGGGGATCAGTAAGCACAAAATTGTTTCGGTCACCTATAAAACCGACAACGAATTTTACAAAGATTATCTGTTGCACACCCTCAATGTTTCGCTGATGCTCCACTACAAGCAGATTTACAGAATCAAGGGTTTCATAAAATTCACCGGCAGCAACGAAAAGATTTTATTGCAATCAACAGGTAAAAAGCTGACACTCGAAAATCATGGGGTCTGGGATACCGAAGAGCCGGTGTCGCAGTTGGTTTTTATCGGAATTGGTTTACAAACGCCTACAATTCAGCGGATTTTGAGGCCAGCTATTAAGGTGGTAAATGCGAAAACTAAGGCAATGCGTAAGGAAATCCAGGAGAAACTTTGACCCTGTTTCCCGGATTTCTTTGTGTAAAATCTGACCAACCGAATGCAAATTAATCTTGCATAGCCAGACTGGTTCGGAATGTTCTTCGGTAATCGCTTGGTGTAACCATCAGGTTCCGTAGAAAACTTCTGCGCATTGACACCAAACCGCCCAGCCCGCACTTCTGCGCAATCTGTTCGATATTCATATCGCTTTCTTCCAGTAGTTTACGGGCAGTCTCCACCCTCAGTTTCTCCACATATTTGGCAGGCGTAAGGCCAGTATCTTTGAGGAAAACCCTGGCGAAATTCCGGGGACTCATGTTGCAGCAGGCGGCGAGTTGCTCTACTCCCAAATCCTGATTCAGGTGCTCACGCATCCAGGCATGCAACCGGTTCAAAATACTACTATCAAACTCAGGACCGGCCAACAATTCGCCAAATTGAGACTGATAACCGGGCCTTTTCAGATATACCACCAGATGCCTTGCAACCGCTAAGGCGATCTCGCGGCCATAATCTTCCTCCACCATCGCCAGTGCCATATCGGTGCCGGATGAGACGCCTCCGGAAGTATAAATGTTACCATCCCGAATAAAAAACTGTGATGAATCAACCTTTATACGGGGATAATCCTGACGTAATTTTATCCCTTGCTTCCAGTGCGTGGTAGCATTTTTGTTTTCAAGTATCCCCGCTTTCGCCAGTGCAAACGTGCCGATGCAAATGGAGCCAATCCGGCGCACTTTTTTATGCATGCCGGCAAGCCAATTGTAAAAATCCTGATGCCTGTCATCCTTTTCATCGAAATCGAACCCAGCCACAAGCAGCGTGTCAATGGGTTGTTTTAATTCACCAATTTTTGTCGGGCAGGCCAGGGCAATTCCGGATCTTGTCACAACCTGGTCCGAGCCATCCATTGACACCATCAGCAGCTCATAAGTATTCTGATCACCTGAAATTTGCCCCGCCAGTTTGCCGGCGTGAAAGAAAACGTCGGTCGGCCCCGCAACATCCAGCAGCGGCAGGTTGGGGAATGCGACAATGACGATGAGCCTTGCTGATGGCATGTTTTTGTTCTTAATCGTGTTTATTTCAATTCAGAAACCAGTTCGGCAATTCGGTTGGAAATTCCAACTTCGTTGTCGTACCAGGCCACAACTTTAACGATTTTTCCGATACTTCTTGTTAAAGTTCCGTCAACAATAGACGAATGCGTGTTTCCTAAAATATCGACGGAAACAAATTGCTCTTCCGTATATTCCAGAACCCCGCTGAGCGAATTTTCGGCGTACGATTTCAATAAGTCATTGATTTCCTGAGCAGTGGCGGGTTTGATCAGGTTGAGAGAAAGATCCGCAATGGAACCGTCCACAACCGGCACACGGTAAGAAAATCCGTCCAGTTTACCTTTCAGGTTTGTCAGTACATCGCCGATTGCTTTGGCCGCACCAGTGGTTGTAGGAATAATTGACTGCGTCGCTGCACGTGCCCGTCGCAAGTCTTTATGTGGTGCGTCCTGTAAAACCTGGTCAGCTGTAAATGCATGGACCGTACTCATGAAGCCGGATTCAATACCGTAAGCGTTGTCAAGAATATGCAGAATCGGAGCGATCGCATTGGTTGTACAGGAGGCGGTTGAATATATATCATCATCCTCCGAGATAATCGCATTATTTACTCCAGATACAATTGTTTTAACCCCTCCGGTAGCAGGAGCAGTAATCAACACTTTTTTTGCGCCGGCATCCAGATGCAGTTGCGCTTTCGACCGGTCCGTAAACCGACCGGTTGACTCAATCACTACATCAATTCCCAGTTCTTTCCAAGGCAGGTCTGCGGGATTTTTTTCGCTTAGTAATTGTATTTTCTTGCCGTTGACAAGGATGTAAGTTCCGTCTTCGGAAACAGTACCAGGGAAATGGCCGTGTGATGAGTCATATTTTAACAAATGGGCCAACGTTTTGATATCTGTCAAATCGTTAATCGCCACAACTTCAACATTTTCTTTACCCTGCAGGGCACGAAGGGTCATTCTTCCGATACGTCCGAAACCATTGATTGCAATTTTCATGATCTAAGTTTTTTTTGTTCCAATTCAGGCGTCAATCGTTTTGACTGCGTCCTTATTGTATTACAAAAATACAATTTTCATCACTTGGCTGCAATGACAAAAAACATACAATTTCTGCCAAATTTCGGATGCGCGGTCAATAGAAAGTGCCTGACCGGTTTTAAGAAAATTCGTCAGGCACTTCAATTGTTTTGTGAGTTTCAATCGAGTTTTTCGTAATCAATTTCCAGAAAGTCGACTACATCCTTGGCCCAGAAATTTTCCAGGAATTGTACATGCTCCGGATGATTGCTGTATGTTTCATGTGCTTCCTGAGTTTCGAATCTCATGGAAAGACCGTAGTCAAAATTGTTTTTTGGACTGGTCTGTTTCAAACATTCAAAATCCCGGACACCCGGAATATCGGAGAGTTTGCGCGCGGCATTCATAAATGCTGTTTCTTCGTGGGAGCCAATTTCGTGTTTGAGCTTAAATATTACTGAATGAATCATATGATTTGAAAAACTGATAGTTATCGATTAATGGTCACAAAAATTAACTAACACGGTATTTGTCCAAAAGTTTTCGTGTTTTTGCAAGCGCTCAAATAAATTGTAACAAGAGTGTTCACCTTTCAACGAATTCTTTCAGACTTTTGCCAATAATATAGCCCCATCCCCCGGCAAAACTCTCACTTGAAAAGTCATCATTGTTTTTTGGAAAAGTTTCTATTCCACTGTGTGTTAATTTGACTCTTGTTGCTGCACTTTCAGGGAATAATTCAAAAGTAACCGTCGAAATTCCCGGATAGTCTTTGTATTTCCAGGTGTAGGCCAATCTGGTTTCAGGTACAACTTCCGTCACCTCACACAAATGGATGTATTTGATGCCATCTTTTTCCCCCGAAAATGTGAACTGGTGACCCACTTCCGGTTCAAATGAATCAATATCAAAATACCATTGCTTCATTTTTTCATTGTCGGTAATCGCCTGCCACACAATAGACTGAGAAGCATTGTAGCGTTTTTCAATAACAAATGGCTCTTGTTCCATAGCAAATAAGTTTTGAATTATTTAAAAAAAATTACCCGGCATTTCAGTCAATCAGGCGCGATTCGGATCAAACCACACATTGGAAAATGGACCCTTTTTGACGCTCAGGGATTGATAATGTCTATCAGTGGAGATGTTGAAATGCCACCGGGATTTATGCCCGGCTGAGATTCCGGGACTGGAATTCCAAGTTTTTGATAGTAACTGATCCAAACAGGGAAAAAATTGTTTCTCCCCGGTTGTTTAAAGGTCATCGGTTGCAACACAAAAAAGTCTTTGCCGGCGTTTGCCGTTTTAAAGGCATCATAGATGAGTTCGGAACAATAATACTTGCCATTATTATAGAGAAATTCGTCGTCATAAGAGGTCCCAATCTGGCTGATGCCATAATCAACGGCCTTCTTTACAATATTTTCATACTGCACTTTCACCCTGCCAACAAGCATGGGATGCCTGGTCCTGGCCGAAAACCGGCTAAGCGGCGTGAGCTGTACAGATGTTCCGATTGCCTCTAACAGGAAAGTAGTGTCATCTTTCACATAAATCATGCCGAGGTGCGAGAAATGCCGGTTTCCGTAACTGATCGTTACCTGTTCTATGGCATCACAAAGCGGGCCGCAGTCCAGGTCCTGAAAGACCAGATCGCCATTTTTGAGATTTATGTTTTCAGGAAGTTGAGCAAACAAACTGTCTGAAAAGGACAAAATTAACAGGCAAAAAAGGAGCAGTCTTTTCATTTGATCACGCTTTGAGGTATTCTAAAAATTCGATGCGGTTGTCGAAAGGATCACGTATGAAAAACCGCTGGCGGCCATCAATTTCAGAAGAAAAAGAAAGCGCAACTCCACTTTGGCTTAGATGGATTTTGGCCGCTTCCAGATCCTCAATTTCAAAAGCCGGATGCCTGTCGGATGTAGTTTGACCGGCTTCTTCTCTGACGTGCAGTTGAATATCAGCAATTTCAAACCAGATTGCACCTTTTGGATGGTTTCCCGGAATTTCGGTCAATCCCATTGTGTGCCCATAGAATTTGCGTGCCGCCTCCGTCTGACCCAACGGAATCGAAATCAGTATATGGTCCAATCGTCTGAATTTGATCATTTTTGCTATTAAATGAATATTTACAAATTTAGAACATTAATGACAAAGATCTTCGGTTTGGATCAACCGCAGCAATGAGCGGACCATTATCAGGCAAGTTTCTAAGATCAAAATTGGAAAGATTAAAAGATCATGTTAAATGAGTTTAGGAAAATTTCTATTTTTGAGATAACAGACAATTGCAATCACCAAACGAAATCTTCTTGGACCGTTTACTAAAATACAAGGATATCATTTTGTACGGTTCGGCACTTGCTTTGCTGATGTTTGTGTTGAAATGGCTGGAACTGAGGCTGATTATTGTTCATCACGCTTTTGAATTGTACGCAGGAGCAATAGCCGTAATATTTACAGGCCTGGGAATATGGCTTGCAGTAAAATTGATGCAACCCAAAACGAAAACTGTTTTTGTTGAGACGCAGATTCTGGTGACCAATGCGGGCGATTTTGTGCCCAACGAGTTGGAATGCCGGAGACTGGGTTTAAGCAAGCGTGAATTAGAAGTGCTGCAACTGATTGCTGACGGGAATACCAACCAGGAAATTGCCGGCAAATTGTTTGTTTCTCTGAACACCATCAAAACGCATTCGTCAAGATTGTTCGAGAAACTGGAAGTGAAAAGCAGAACACAGGCCGTCGAAAAAGCACGCAGGCTGATCATTATCCCCTGAGAATCTCATAATCCAGGGTAATTTTTCGACTGAATCCTCCAAAATCACCCGAAAGTATGAATGCAAATCTCCGTTATCGTCCCACATTTGTTTCAGTCTGAAAACATTTAAATCTTAATGAAATGAAAAAGAATGTCATCATTTGCGGATTGATTGCCGGGACAATACTGGCTGTCTTTATGGCGGCTAGTGCGACCATGTGTTACAACAACGACAATTACGAAGGGAGCATGGTGCTGGGTTACTCAGCAATGGTTCTGGCCTTTTCGTTGATATTTGTAGCTGTCAAAAATTTCCGGGACAAGATTAACGGCGGTACGGTAACTTTTGTACAGGCCTTCAAAATCGGCCTGTACATTACACTGATCGCTTCGTCTATATATGTAGCCGTGTGGCTGGTCGACTTTTACATATTCATCCCTGATTTTATGGAAAAATATACAGCTCACGTAATGAAAGTAGCCGCAGAAGAAGGTTTGCCTCAGGCGGAATTGCAGCAAAAGGCGGTCGAAATGACTGGTTACAAAGAGATGTATAAAAATCCGCTTTTTGTGGTCCTGTTTACCTACGCAGAGGTACTTCCGATCGGGCTGATCATTTCACTGATTTGTGCGTTTATTCTAAAAAGGAAAACGATGCCTGGCGCTGTAATCTGAATCTGTTCAATGCAACGCCTGCATTTTGTTCACCAGAATTGTAACCTGACATTTTTCGATATGAATATTCTCGCAGAGTCAATGGGGTTTGGGTTTTATGCTTAAATTGGGTCATGTTAATCTGTTAATGATCTGATACCTTGAAGAAATCTACCATCTGTTCCAAAGTTTTCAACACGCTTCTCTTGCACCGGGAGACGATTCTATCCTGCATTTTTTTCGTCCTTTTGTACGGAACAACCCATTTATTTGCGCAGGCTCCGAAGAAGAATGAAGATTCTTTGTACATCAGGGACCATTACACTAAAATGGAACGGATGATTCCGATGCGGGATGGTATCAAACTGTTTACGGCGATTTATGTTCCCAAGGCGGCTTCTTCGTCGGTCAAATTTCCGATCATGTTAAACAGAACACCATACAGTTCAGCGCCGTATGGAGACACCTTGTATAAGGTTTCACTTGGCCCGTCTATGCTTTTTGCAAAGGAAGGGTATATTTTCGTTTATCAGGACGTCCGCGGGAAATACATGTCTGAGGGGGATTTTGATGCTTACAGGCCATTTATACCCAATAAAAAAAGCAAGTCTGAAACTGACGAGAGCTCGGATGCTTATGATACGATCGACTGGCTTTTAAAAAATGTGGAAGGCAATAACGGCAGGGTAGGCTCCTGGGGAATTTCAGCGCCGGGGTACTACGCTACCATGACGAATGTGGAAGCACATCCGGCCTTAAAAGCTTCTTCGCCCCAGGCACCGGTTACCGACTGGTTTATGGGTGACGACCGCCATCACAACGGCGCTTTTTTTCTGATGGGTACATTTTCGTTCATATCATCATATGGCGCAACGCGTCCGGTTCCCACGTCCAAAGGAGCCCCAGGTTTCAGTGCTTACGGCACGCCGGATTCATATGAATTTTACAAAAATCTGGGCCCGGTCAAAACGGTGAACGAGAAGATTTTCAAAGGAGAAAACAAGATATGGAACCAGTTAATGGAGCACGAAGTATATGACCAGTTCTGGCAATCGAGAACGCCTGTTCCTTTTCTCAAAAACATAAAACCGGCGGTGATGGTTGTTGGTGGCTGGTTTGACCAGGAAGATTTGTACGGACCGCTGAAAACCTACCAGGGAATAGAAAGCAACAAACCGAAGTCGGCCAATTTGCTGGTAATGGGGCCATGGATTCACGGAGGCTGGTCGAGAGGAACGGGCGAATCTTTGGGTAATATTCGTTTTGGATCAAAAACAAGCTCTTTTTACCAAAAGGAAATTGAGTTGCCTTTTTTCAATCAATATCTGAAAGACAAAACTGACCCCAATTTACCAAAAGCCTACATTTTTGAGACGGGCTCGAATGAATGGAAAAAGTACGACCAGTGGCCTCCTAAAAACACGATTGAAAAGAAGCTTTATCTGCATCCTGACGGGAAACTCTCTTTTTCGCCAACAATGACAATCATGCAGGTCGGTGTTGAACCTGCTTATAATGAGTACACGAGCGACCCCGCCAAACCCGTTCCGTATACCTCAGAGATCAGGATCATTCGCGGAGCAGATTTTATGTATGAAGATCAGCGTTTCGCAGCATCCAGGCCGGATGTGCTTGTATATGAATCAGATGTGCTGACCGAAGATATCGCGATTTCCGGTAATGTGGCTGCAAATCTGTTCGTTTCCACGACTGGCACAGACGCAGATTTTGTCGTTAAATTGATTGACGTTTACCCCGGAGATGCGCCGAATGACAGCCCTGTGAATCCGGCTATGAAAATGGGTGGATTTCAGCTTTTGGTGCGCGGCGAAGTGATGCGCTCAAAATTCAGAAAGAGTTTCTCTAAGCCGGAAGCGATGGTACCCAACAAAATTGAGAACGTGAAATTCGATATGCAGGACGCCGCACACAGGTTTAAAAAAGGGCACAAAATCATGATCCAGGTTCAGAGCAGCTGGTTTCCGCTGGTGGACCGCAATCCTCAGAAATTCGTGAATATTTATAAGGCGGAAGTTAGCGATTTCCAGAAAGCGGTACACAAAGTTTATTCTTCCGGAACGTCGTCTTCGTATGTGAGCGTACGGGTTTTAGAATAGCTTTAAAAAAGGGCAAACTCGGGTTATACCCGGAAACTTCCGGGAGTAGCGCCAAATTTATTTCTGAAAGCCGTGGTGAAATGCTGTACATAGGCATAACCACAATAATCCGATATTTCATGAATTGTTTTCAAAGAATGCTGTAACATCCGGCGAGCTTCCTGCATGCGCAACTCATGCAGGTAACCAAAAACCGTCGTTCCAAATTTGAGTTTGAATCCCTTTTTTAACTTGAAGTCATTTAGTCCAACGGCGCGGGATAGTTCTGCGAGTGACAATGGAGTACTTACGTTTTGCTCGATCAGATAACGGGCGTGTTGCAGTTTTTCAACATCGCAGGCTTTCATAGCAGGGCTATTTTCATTTGTGGCCGCCGACTCAAACTGCTCCATCTGGAGCATCAGCAATTCGAGAAGACGCGCTTCGAAAAACAGCCTTTTCATTACGCCTTGTCGTTTGCAATGAATAATTTCCTGTAAAATGGCGCTCATCTGAACCGTGATCGACATGTTCACCGGATTGAGCATCGTCGACGTCTTTTTGATAATTGCGTTTTGAAACCGATCAGTTAAAACGCTTTCGGCATTTACAAATCGTTTGAAATATTCTTCTGTAAAATGTATTTCAAGCATTTTGTATATCTCCTCATGACGGTCGGAAGTAAAATAACCTTCAAATTCAGGATAATAACAGATATTATGCTGCCCACCGCTGAATCGGAAAACTTGCTGATGACCTTTAAATCTGGCCTCAGAACTACCTTCCATACCGAAATGCATTTCTATCGCAGGCGTATCGCACTCGGCTTTAACAGTGGTCCGCTGGCTAAATTTAATGTCGCCAAACGCAACATGTACGCCATCAAACCAGGTATCACAAACGTTCGCTTTGCCAATCGGCAGATTGATTTCCAGATTGGACTGCTCGATGCTGTTCGCCGTTACGTATTGATCCGGCAGTTCTCTTTCATATATAACTTCCCGCGAAACGGGGTCGGTGAGGCGCATTCTCATAAAAAATCCTTTTAGGGTAACTCTTAATCCGTCTGGGGTAAAACTGTGCACGAGGCACACGGTATCTTTGCCAAAGATAAGTATTATTTAGAGCGTTTATAAATTAATAACATCAATTATGCCAAGAGTTCCGAAATGGTTAGGAGATACGATGGAAAGTGTTTTGGGTAGCCAGATGCATGCGGTAACAGTCTCAGAAGTAACATACATGGATCCCCGATTGAAACGTGTAAGGTTCAGGGGAGACCTTTCAGGGACGCGGTTTCTGCCTGGGCAGGTAGTGCAACTGAGGGTGAGTGATACCGAGTACAGACACTACACACCATCTTTCTTTGATAAGGAAAATGGCGTTTGCGATGTCCTTTTTTATCTGCACGGAAAAGGTCCGGGAAGTGAATGGGCCGAAGGACTCTGCGAAGGACAAACTTTGAAATTGCGTGGACCCGGCGGGAGATTAAAATACAATTCGTCGTCAAAATATCATTTTATGTTTGGTGATGAAACCTCAATTGGTTTATTTGAATGTATAAAGGACGCGGTCAACAGCAATAACCAGGAATATCTTTGCATTCTTGAATTGGAAAATGAATTTGTAAACTGGCCGGATTTTGCCAAACTTTCGGCAGAGGTGGTTTCAAAAACAACGGAAAATCCTGCGTCGGAGGCAATAGCAATTCTCGCTTCCGTCTCAACTACGGAAAGCGTATTCTGGGATGTATGGCGCGACGCAACTTTCTATCTTGCAGGCAGGGCGAAATCGATACAGTATTTTAGAAAAGCATTGAAAGAGAGAGGAATAAGTGGAAGTCAAATCAGGACAGAACCTTATTGGGAAGAAGGTAAACGCGGACTTTAAAATTTGTAACGCATTTTTAATAATACAATGTCGTTCGAAACGAGAGAGATTTACCAACAGATTATTGGAAAAATATGGCAAAAGAATGGTCAGTGGAGGAACTGAAAGAAGTTGCAGCCCAGCTCGGAAAACCTGACGGTGAAAACGGGATAAAAACAGCGGACCGGATGGCTCAAAATAATGCCGGCATGACGCGAAGAGCAGTTGAAATCGCAGATTTGCAAAAAGGCGATATCATACTGGAAATTGGACCTGGAAATGCAGCACATCTTGCGATGGTTTTTGGTGCAACGCAAATCGCAAGTTATACTGGTCTGGACATTTCGGAGACAATGATCACCGAGGCAAGTCGGATTAATGAAAAGTTTATTGCTGATGGTAGAGCTGATTTTGTGCTTTCGAATTCTGAGACAATTGAATTTGACGACAACTATTTTGATGCAGTATTCACGGTCAACACGCTCTATTTTTGGAAGGATCCAGCTCAATACGCTGGAGAAATTCGTCGGGTTTTGAAAATTGGAGGCATTTTTGTCCTTGCCATTGCAGACAAAAAGTTCATGGAAAAACTGCCTTTCACAAAATACGATTTTAAATTATATGATAAAAATGATGCGGTGAGTCTGCTGTCGAACGCTGGTTTTGCAATAGACTCGGTCACGGAAGAAGTGGATGTGACGATGAATAATCTGGGTGAGGAAGTGTCTCGGGATGTCATCATAATCAGGGCATTGAAAGAATAGTTTGGCCCATTAAAGGTCAAACAGAGTATTTTGAAGCATATTTCTGGTTTAGGTAAATATGTATAACCATCAATCTGATTTGTAATGAAGAATAAAGTATTGCTTGCTTCTGCATTGTTGGCAGCGCTCGCTTTGATGCCGGCTTTTGGGCAGGGGAAAAAAGGAAGTAGTGCTAATCCGGCAAAAGATTGGAAGTTAGGCATCGCGATGTACACTTTTCATACAGTTTCATTTCCTGTGGCTGTTCAACAGGTCGACAGTGCCGGGATCAGATACATTGAAGGGATGACTTTTCACAAAGCCGGCCCGGAACTGAAAGACTCGCTGATTTCTCAACTTTCACCGTCGGGCATTGGCAAACTGAAAAAGGTTTTGGCTGCAAAAAAAATCAAAATGGAATCGATGTATATCGGTGGCGGCAAAACGGTGGAAAGCTGGAAGAAAGAGTTTGAAATTGCGAAAAATTTTGGTGTCAAATTTGTCACCGCAGAGCCTCCGGTCAAAATGTGGGACAGCGTCGACAGCCTTGCCGGCGTCTATGGAATGAAAGTTGCCATTCACGAGCATTGGAAAGGGGTGAGTGCATACTGGCATCCGGATTCTGTTTTGGCGGCAATCAAAGGCCATCCAAACTTCGGAGCCTGCGCTGATCTGGGGCATTGGCCCAAAAGTGGTATTGACCCGGTTGAAGGAGTAAAGAAACTTGAAGGCCACATTATTGCCATTCACCTGAAAGACATTGCGGCCATTAACGATCCGAAACTGAAAGACGTTACTGTTGGTACCGGAGTGGTCGATTTCCCGGGTGTTTTCCAGGAATTGAAAAAGCAGAATTTCCGTGGCAACATTTATATAGAAAAGGATGTGGAGAATAAGCCGAGCAATTTGCCTTCGGTTCTGGAGTCAATTAAATATTATAATACCCAGGTAGGGAAATTGTAGTGTGACCTTCGGGCACGAATCTTGTCTAAATGTTTGTCAACGCTGCCACGAAATGCAGCAGATTTAAACAAACTGAAAACATGGAAAAGATTCTTGCCATTGTAGCTTTTGGTATAATGTCCACCGCAGGTTTTGCCCAGGATACAACACAGACTAAAACGGAAAAAGTAGTTGCCGGAACCAAAGAGGTGGCCCACAAAGTGGGAAAGGAGATTAAAAAAGACGCAAAAGCCGTAGGCAAAGGTGTTAAAAAAGGTGCGAAGAAAGTGGCCGAGGGAACAGAGAAAGCCTACGACGCAACCAAAAAAGAAGTAAAAAAAGTAACCTCAAAAGAGAAATAGGTCTCCCTGATATTATAGCTTTTAACTTTGAAACAAGGACTGTGATACACGGTCCTTGTTTTTTTATTGTAATTGCAATTTTAGTAAATGGCTACTTTTTGACCAGGTCTTTATAGCCGATCAGCTGGATTTTCTTCGCTGCAATAATTGCTTTTACTTTGCTGCTTGTGAATACGTCGGTCACGCCCTGGCGGTCGGCCGCAACCTGTTCATAACCAATGTGATGTATGGCGCGTAATTCATCGTTGTCCATGCCAGGGTGATCGACGAAAAGGTAGGTTTTACCAGGTTCCAGTTTCGAGAGCATCTTTATAAAGCTTTCAATTTTTTCAGCTGACGTCTCGTGCGGACCATCATAACTAACACCCTTGACGTCATCCAGGTCAGGATTTACCGGAATATGGTATTCGCGGGCAAGTTTACGGGTCAGCTCTTTTACCTCGGGCGACAATCCGGTACATCCCATGTGCGCCGACAAATGACTAATCCGCGGAATTTTTCGCTGCGCCATCTCTATCTGTGCTCTGAACTCTTTTTCAATATCCTCCAGTTTCCAGGGATTTTCCAGTATTGCACGCTTGGGGTAATGCTTGGTTGGGTGAATCATCGGGAAAAAGTACCCGTCAGCATCTTTCAAACTGGGGCAGTCGCTCATCGGCCGCCATTTGACATTGTCCCATTCGCTGGTGATGGCCAGGTGTACGCCCACATCAATAGCCGGATTTTCCGCAAGCATTTTTACCGCTTCCGGAAACCAGGGTGATGGTACAATGACCTCAATCGATGTTTCAATTCCTTCTTTATACGACTTGATTAGCGCCTCGTTGCCTGCATGTGAAAACCCCATATCGTCACCCCGCACAATAAGCCGCGGCGGTGCTGGCTGAGAAAGGCACAGACTTAATGTGAACAGGAACACCGCAAGAAACAATATTTTTTTCATATCACCAAATTGAATTTGATCCAAACACAGGAATAATAATTCAAAATGACAGGAAACGGAAAAACTACTGTGTCGTCACTCCGGAACACGTTAATTTACGCCGAATGCAAGATATTGTGCCAATGCGCTGCTGATCGGCTGCCCGGTGGAATTTTCGTAGTAACTGTAACCGGGAGAAGGATTTACTTCAAAACAAATTGTTCGCCCGTCATTTGTGAACATCAGGTCAATGCCGGCGAAAGGAAGTTTAAGGCAGTGTGCGAGGCGGATACATTTTTCAGAAATTTCGTCAGACAACTCGAAAGGTTCAAGTGTGGCGTACTTATTTTCCGTATGCGCGTAGCGATAATCAACCGCATCGCTGCAAATTTTTGTGGCGATTGCCCGTTGCCCAATCACATGAACGCGTACGTTGAATCCGGTAACCAATTCCTGAAACTGAACAGGGCAGTATTTGATCTTGTGCAGGTTTTCCAATGCCTGTGCGTCCGTTTGCTTCACAACGCTTCGGGTTCCGCTGATGGATTTATAAATGGTTCCCTTGTACTTCGCGATAAAATTTCTGGCCTCTTCGGCATTGTTTGTAATGCACATATCCGGAATATCCAGCCCCTGTTCCCGGATGACCAGCGACTGGTATGGCTTGGAATTGTTGGACATTTGAACCGAAGGCGGATTCGTTACACGGCAATCTGTGTCAGCATCCATGAGGCGGAACAACCTGTAATACATGTTGTTGGTTTCGGTTTTAAGTGTGCTTTCCGCATATTCCGGAACCAAAGTCTGATCCATGGTACGTAAATAAATTCCCTTACATTTCCCCAGAGAATAAGATTTTTTTCCATTCGAAAGACTGCTTCGTTCAATATTTGTTTCGTCGATTGTTACCTTCCATTCTTCCTGATTACGCTGGTTAAAAAAAGTGTGCTGTATCCGTTGTTTTTTGCACGCCTCAGCCAACAACCGTAGTGGTGTTTCGCTGGGTATTCCCACTAATAGTATCATCGGACTCTGAGGTTAAAAGTTTAAAAATAAGGCCAGTAATGTTGTCGGAGTAAAGCGACAAACATGGCGTTTTGGTAATGGTCAGCAATTGAATCTCATCGTCCGCAATCAAATAGATGAACTCCGCCATTTCCTTTTCTCTGTTGTGGCTGATCATTTCCTTCAGACCTTCAAAACCAGGGGGAACTAATTGGCCATTTTGAGTAATAAGCTCATTTCCAATCTGTATAAAACGGAGAATGCTTTTTTGAGGCGTTTTTTGCAAAAGATGATATACCTGGTCGGGCGAATCAAAAACCACGGGATGAACGGGCACATTTTGGCTGAGAAAATAGCTGGTCCATTTCATTGAAAAAACAGTTTCTCCGCCCAATGCTCCGTTGTGCGCCGGATTGCTGACAGGACAGGGCAGGGCATGCAGAAACGCCGGAAAAAATGCGTTAAGCTCATTCGTAGCGTATAGTTGTTCTTTTTTTGAGGCATTTTTCCAAATTAACGGATCTACATAACTAAGCCGGTTAATGGTATACGTAATGTCTTCGCTCTGAATTTTAAAGTTCGGATTATAGAACAAAATGGACGCATGATGACGGCCGTTATTACTGAGTTGAAGGGTGACGTCATAGTCTATTCCAAGTGCTTCCGGCATGAGCAAGATGGGTTTTAGCTGTGTTTCGGCGAGTAATTTATCGTAAAGCCACTTTGCTTCCGCATCATGGTGGTGGGCGAGTATCAGAAGCATATTAAGTTTGTTTAGAAAGATTTACCAGGCATGACAGAACAGGTTCATTTCAAATTGCGATTAGCCCGGAAATTTGGGAGACTTTGGCGGGAATGACACAATTCGAAATGAATCACTGCAATCTGTTCAGATTAAAAATTTACTCGTTGGACAAAGCGCCTTCGCCCAGATCCGGCCGCAAGCTGCTTTCAATGAAGGACGACAAATCGGAGACAACGGCTTCCAGTTGCTGAATTCGCGTTTCAAGATCAGAAGAAGCGCTATTGTTCAGTATCGGACCATCAATTGGTGATCCCGGCTGGAAGACTTCGTTCAGCTTTCCGGGTATTTCCAGAAATTTCGCAGGTCCGTCTACAAGCTGTTTGTTCTCCAGAATTTCGTGTTTTACCTCCTTGATCTCTTTGTGCTCAATCTTTTCAATTTTCTCTTTGTGTTCAAGCTTTTCCAGTTTGAACTCTTTAATTTCAATCTTCTCAATTTTTTCCAGTTTGAGAGGTTTTAAAATAAATTTGAGCACGGTCACATTCAATTCAGCTTCCACAAATGCAATCGGGTTACCGATAGTACGTGCCGCCGTTCCTGCAAAAAGGAGCGCCACTACTTTATTGTTCGCATCCACAATCACAGAACCTGAGTCGCCGTGATCGCTGAACTTAGAATTGCGGGCCGTATCAGGTCGAACGAAAATCTGGTTGGTAAATGTTTTTGTACCAATTGCCCCCCCGTAGTTTACATTCACCGTTCCGCTCAGTCCGTCTATAAATCCGTAGGTGAGCAGGGTAGTACGGCCTCTTTTCCGGACCGGCGCGCCAAGCGTGGTTGTTGCTGTTCCTGCGATATTTCCAATGCCCGGAATGTTGGCTGTTCCGGTAACGCCGGCTTTGAAATTCGCGACGGCCCCATCAACATGCGATGACAAAACAGCGCGTGTTAAAGTGCCGACGCCATCCGCATGCGTTCCTGTGTCAATCAGTGACGGCTGGTTTTGTACGTCACCTACATGCCATGAGTTGTCAATACACATGACGTGAAAGTTGCTCAACATCATTGTTTTACCATTTGCCTTGTCTTTGACCAGGCAACCCATCGTACCGGCAAAAACGGATCCACCCACCGATCTGTCCGGACCGATACTTATACCGCATTTTAGAGGTCTGTAGCGTACTGTGTCGGCTTGGGCGTCAACTGTGTCTACTTGTTTTTCTGCAACGATCTGTGCGTCGTAAGTTCCTTCAATTACATCCGTTTTAATTCCGTTGATCTCTGCCGGGATCATCTGATCTGCGGGTACGTTTTTCTTTTTTTTACTGACGTGCACGCGGATCACAACCTCGTCGGTACGCTGTCCGTTGGTATATTTGTAACCAACATCGACAGCATTTACTCCGGGAATGCTCAATAATTGTTGTTCGCTTTCGACCTTTTGGGCCACCAGAGATTTAAATGGTACGCTCATAGCTTTGTGTAGATTTAAGGTGATTGTGGAAATCCAATTTATTTGGACAATGCAAAATTATCTTGGCAAAGTGCCGTATTTGAGCGTACTTGTACTGCATTTGAATGCGTACTTTTACTTGATTTTTTATAGTTAATCGGGATTTGTTTTTATGTAACTATCTTATTACAAATGCTTTGCATAATTTTGGTCCGGTGGCACGCAAGAAAAAGAGGCCGTCTCAAATAAATTTGGGGCGGCCTTTTGCTTGTGACAAGTTAAGTTATCGTGTTTTAGGATTTCGCACGACTTACTTTCGAAATTTCGTCTATATATTTTGAGGTGCGGCTTAACAAGCCTATTAGGCGGCCTTTTTTCTGATATTTTGTGCAATTGCAATCAATCCCCACTCGATTTCGACCTTTTGCTTGCCACGGAGCATAAACCGCCGGAAGCCGTGGTTCTGTTTAATGTTGCCGAAAACAGGCTCGACATCGAAGCACCGCTTTTTCCGCTTCTTGATCCCTTCTTCACTTTTTAGTAGTTGGTCGGCTTGCTGCTTCTGCCTTTCCAGGTTCACATTAACCTGAATAATCCGGTTGCCTTTCGATTTGTGGCAAGCTCCATTTAAGGGACATTTGTCACAATTGCTGGCTTTGTACATCCGGGCAGTCTGAAAGAAGCCCGTTGCGGTTTTGCTATTCTTATTACCAATGTATTGCATTTTCTGGCCCATTGGACAGATATAATGATCGCCCTCTGGATTGTAAAAGAGCTTGTCGGGACTGAATGGGTGCTTTTTATTAAAGCTTTTGCTCTGCCGCTTATCAAAGAGGCCATATTTTACGTAAGCCGCAATCTGCTTTTCTTCAAGCAGCGTGTAATTCTCTTCTGAACCATAACCAGCATCCGCAGTCAGTGATTTTAATGAGTTTCCAAAGCTCCTTTCATATTGATCAAGATGCCCGGCTAGTGTGTTAGTATCGGTCGGATTAGGATGTATAGAGTAATTGACGATGAACTGGTTGGAGGTTGATATCTGCACATTATAGGCCGGTTTTAACTGACCGTTGCGCATGTGGTCCTCCTTCAATCGCATAAATGTGGCGTCGGGATCAGTCTTACTATAACTATTACGGTCGCTTAGAATAACCTCTTGCTGTTCATAACGGGCAATATTGGCCGGATAATGCTTGGTCACATAACCCAGTTTTGCCTTCATCTTTTTGTCAATATCCTCCTTCTTGCCCAACACCTGGTTGAGCTTCTCGACGGTATCCTTAACCTTCTCCTTGCTGATCGTGGTAAAATCAGGCGGGTCGGGAAGGTCATCTTCGGCAGCGGCCACGCTCTGGGCGTATTCCCAGATCTGTGCCAGCTGCTTCTTCATCTTTTCCTTGTTGGTGGCAATGGCTTTTCTCCAAACAAAGGTATATTTATTGGCATTAGCTTCGATCTTGGTGCCGTCTGTATAAACCTCTTCAATGCTTAAAAGCCCCTCCTTGGCCAGTAACAGAACCACCTCTTCAAAAATCTTACGCAATGCATCTTTCAAACGAACACCCCTGAACCGGTTGATCGTGTTGTGGTCAGGATAGCTCATCGAACTTAGGAACATGAAATAGATACTTTCCTTGCAAGCTGCTTCTAACTTTCTGCTCGAATAAATGTTGCTCACATAGCCGTAGACCAGCACTTTCAAGAGCATTTGCGGATGGTAGCTGGAAGTTCCTTTCGTATGGTAAGCCGCATTCAGCGGCTCCAAATTAATATTGTTGACCACCTCATTGACGATCCTGCACGCATGGTCTTTGGGAATCAACTCATCTAAACTTGGAGGAAGCAGCATTAACTGCTGCTGATTATAGGGCTTGAAGGTAGGTTGTCGTCTGGCCATCGGTCCTGGATTGCTGTTATCTAAAGATAATCAATCCTAATAAAACCGGCAAGGGTATAAAGGAAAAAGAAGCTGTCTTTTTGAGACAGCTCCTTTTAAATAGTAAAATGTAACAGACTTCGTATTTTAGAAAACGACGACTTTTTTTGAGAACGTCCGATTTTCAAATACGAATTTCAGAAAATACACGCCTGGCGGGGTTCCATCTGGCAGAAATGTGACGGGTTTGGTAGTAAGTGTAAGTTCCCGCGTCATTCTTAATCTCCCTGAATTATCTGTAACGGTCAGCGTACCTTTTGCCTGCTCACGGCCAGTCAAACGGACTTGTATGGCATTTGCAAGAGACGGGTTTGGCATTACTTCCACATCAAGATCCTGATTAATCCGGTTTATTTTGATTCCAATGGTCTTCGAATAAACAAATTTGGAATTCGCATCCACCATGCGCAATCTGTAATAAAGGCTGTCCTGATTGACGATGTTGCTGCTTGTCTCGTCTTTCCATTCATATTTCTTTTCCTCAAACGACTGTTTTGCCGCAGGAACAGTTGCAAGTTCGACAAAATCCTTGTTGTTTTTTGAGCGTTCGACGACAAAAGCCGATGACCCAAATTCAAGCGAAGTGGTCCATTTCAGCGTAACAAGATTACTTGGGGCAACCGAACCATCAAAGGAGGTTAGCGTGAACGGCGGTGGTGTTTCGACATTGACTTTGAAGACGTCACTGACACAATTGAACTCATCTTTAACCTGGTACTCTGTTGAAACAGTGGGTGAAACCGTGATGTTTTTTGTGTTTTCGCCTGTGCTCCAGTTGTATTTTCCGACAAAAGATGGCGTAAGTGTCACTTTCCCGCCGAAACTCAGATCGATGCTTTTCGTTTTGTTCACGTCTTTTTCCATCGTGAATTTGTCACGGATCTGCCCGTCTTCTCCGATCCATTTTGCGTCGAGCCGGTTGCCTTCTACTTCAAGAAATAACATTCCCCCTTTTTCCGGATTTGAGTAATACATGGCTTTGTGCGGATAGTCAGGGCTGGTTCCACCCAAATGTCCGGACGAGCCGGAAACGACATAAACGGTTCCTTTTTTTGTTCCTGGTTCTTTGATATACGGACAGGAATTATCGCTCCCGTCATATTTTCCTGACGATGAACTGTAATTATGAACACCTGCTTTGAACGTTGCCGCCTTGTCATAGTGCCCGCCCATCAGTCTCGAACGCTCGTAAATGTGGCTGTGGCCACACAGGATGAGGTCAACTCCGTAACGTTCCAGAATGCGTAACAGATTTTGTCGGATTGATATCATATCACCTTCGGTTTCCGAATTGCGCGAGCCTTGTGAATAAGGCGGATGATGCCAGTATGCAACGATCCAATCCTTGTTTTTGTTAGCATCCAAATCTGCCTTGATCCATTGCACCTGCCTGCCAAGTGTGTCGTACATACGGGTTGCACGGTCTTCCTTTCCGTAGGAATCTAATGAAAGAAAATGCACATTTCCGTAATCGTAAGAATAATAAGCTTCTGTTCCAGAGGGCGTTCCGCCCGATTCTCCTTTCGAAGGCATCGTGAAGATTTTATAGTACGGAACGTCGTGATCCATCTGACGTTCGGGGTTGTCGGCGCTGTAATCATGATTGCCCGGCGTTGGATAGAGCGGGCTGCGCTTCATGAAACTGTCTTTATAATGGTTGAAAAAGTTGGACTGGTATTCAGTATCGGTGCCAAATCCATAAGCGTTGTCGCCAAGTAAAAGCCAGGCGTTGAGATAGTTGTTGCCCAGATATGCCGAAAGTTGGTCTCTTGTGTTTCCCTGAATCGCCGAGTTGGTCCCACAATCGCCAAAAACCCCGAAGCGATATTTGCCAGGCTGTCCATGCTGCGGATGCGTTTCAAAATAATTACCTGCATCGCCTTGAATGACTTTTGCAGAAGTGCCAATTGAGTAGAAATATCTGGTTTTGGGACTGAGGCCACTGATTTTGACTTCATGGTCATTTACCAGGGCATCGTCACGCAAAGTCTGATTCAGGTCATTGGCAGTGGGGCCAAAACGTAACCTGGTATTTGTGGGCTCCTCTGTGCGCCAGCGGATAACCATGCTCGTGGGACTTCCGGCCTGTAAGTACGGGCCGCGCAGTAGAGTTTGCGCCGATAACGAGTCGGTGATGAAGAGAATCAGTACAGCGAGGAAAGTTTTTTTCATTCAAAAACAATTTTACAACGTTTTGTTAGGAAAGTTAACGTGAATATAATGTATTCGCGGGTTTGGTTTTCAATTAGATCCATGTTTTATCCAGTAAGTAGCTGTTGGTAATTAGCAGTTGGCGATTAGCTCAATAAGTGATTGATTGATAGATCGTTGTAAAACCATTAATAGTAACTTAATTTTTAGCAACTACTTGGCACAAAAACCCGGTCAGGAATTCACTTTTGCGGGCGATCGGTCAAAGCATCAAGAAATGAAATAATGTTCTTTTTTTCAATCTCCGTCAAATTAAGTGGTGCTGTAGGTAAAGTTTGCAGCGGCAGATCCAGGCCGAGGCCTGCACCACCTCCCTTGTTGTAAAATTCCATTAATGAGTCGAGTGAATAGAAAGCCCCATTGTGCATATACGGCGCCGTCATTGCCACATTTCTGACTGTGGGGGTTTTAAATGCGCCTTTGTAGAATCTAATTGGTCGGAACATGAATCGTCCTTGATCAGCATCAACCTCAGCTTTCGACAGGTTTTCTGTACGCGTAGTACCTAAAATTTCAAATTCCGTCAGTGTATACAGCGGGGGAATCAGCCCGTTGAAAAGCGGCGCGAAATGGCAGGTTCCGCATTGCGCTTTGCCCATAAAAAGATTGAAGCCATGGATCTGGCTCTGCGATAGTGCTTGCTTGTTCCCGGCCAGATATTCATCGAATGGTGAATTGTACGGGTGTAATGTCCGAACGAATGCCGCAATGGATCTGTAAATTTTTTGCTCGGTTATTTCGTTGCCTTCGGCTTGTGGAAATGCCTCTATGAATAACTTGCGGTAACCACGTCTTTTGGCTAATTTTTTGACAATTTTCACCGGATTGCCAAACATCTCGGTAGAGTCCCGAATTACGTTTTCGATTTGTTCTTCGAGTGTCTTAACTCTTCCGTCCCAGAATTGAGCGTGTTGGAAAGATGCGTATAACAGGGAAGGGGCGTTGCGTTTTACTTTTTGTTTTGGATCAAATGCAGGACTTTTTTCCAGCCCGTCTTGAAAAAACGAGTTTGGTGAATGGCATGATGCGCAGCTGATTTTTGTATTTCCGGACAGAAGTGGGTCAGAAAACAACTTTTGTCCGAGCGCAACTTGTTCCTTTTGCAAGGTCGACCGGCGAGCATGAAAACCAGAATCATTGAACGCTTTGGGACTGAAAATATTTGGAGCATTATAGTTCAAAATACCTGCTGTGTTCAGTTCAAGGCCTATTTTTGCGATAAGTGCTCCGAGATGTTGCTGTAAAGGCAGTGCATTTTCGGTTAAAAAACGAAGCCGGTCAAAATTGTCAAAATCCGGATTTTCTTTAAGAAACTCAATGGAGTGGTTCAGGTAAAATGCAACGCTGTCCGTTGCGTTTCCAGATTTTGGCAAATAGGGAAGAAGCGCTTTTCGCATTGTAAATAGTGCTTCGTGAGACTCCTCGATCCCCGTTTTGCTTAGCGGTGCGTCAAAACCAGAAATACCCAAGGCAATGACGCGGATCAGCTCCAAACGAAGGCTTTCCAGAATTTGACTGTCATTTGCCTTAAATTCAAAAAGTAACGCGTTCAGGTCCGCAGCAGAATTTGCGAGAATGTTTGCCTGTTCGGCCAGTTCTCTTTTTTTTAAGGCAGGTTCATCTTCGTATAACATTGCCTCCATATACTGCAAGCCAATCGGAGCCTGGTATTCGAGAAATGGCTCTTCGATTTCATTTTTCGGGGCGCGATTATAGATCCGTGCCGAATGGACGAAAAAGTATTCTATAAATGACTCAATTTTTTTGTAGTGGAGTCGAGCGTCTTTCAGTGCCATTTTCGCGCAATCTGCGCTTTCTTTATTGCCAGTTTTGAGATTTGCGATTGCCAGCTTTAACTGACCGGTACTGACAGCGAATTTTTTCGATTCATTTCTAAAAATCGCTACACTCGTTGTTACACCAATTGCAGGATCCTCACCATTGGTTGCAGCCATCACCACAACCAGCGAAAGTGCTGTCAGCAATAGTTTAAATGACCGGATCATACCATCAAATTTGAGCGTTTTTCGAGTACTAATAAACGAAGTAATCAGGTCATTTTAAAGTCACGCCCCTGTAACTCGCTTTTCTAATCGCGCAATTCAGGTATGCAAATTCTTGCCTACCGGTTTTCGTCGAACTGAATCAGCAGCTGATTGAAATGCGCAATTTTCTTTTTCCATGTTAAAAATGAAAAATAGAATAAGATTGATGAGATCAGAATCAGCAGTGCTACAACGTAATATTTACCGGCGGTCCATTTGACAGACGACGTAAAAAACAGAAGCAATGTGGTAGCATAGATCATGGATGACACCATCGAAAACGCGAAAATTCGTTTCAGTTTGTTCATTCTGATTTGCAGTGACAGCTTTAAATTGGGGCCTTCAACTGGATTTTTAATAAAAAGATAGCTAAAAATGTTATTGGTAATATACAGTAACAAACTCGTTACTAACAGAACATTGGCATACACTGGCTTTGAATGTCCGTCAAACCCATCATAGTAAATGAATAGGAAAACGGTGAGTCCGATCGCTTCAATGATCAACTTTCTACGAACAGAAAGCAGCCTCGACTGACTTTCCAATTTCGCCATTTTGTTCAGCTCATCCTCTCCAAAGCTGCTTTGGTTTGGTTTTTGCCATTCCGATTTAAATTCGTTCAGATCCATGTTATTTTCCGTTTACAATTAATTTAAGTTTTTCTTTTATCCTGCTCATTTTTACACCTACATAATTCTCACTGATCCCGACAATTTCTGCGATCTCCGCATACGAGTAATCTTCAAGAAACAGCGCGATAATCGATTTCTCCGAATCGTTCAAATGGCTTAATGCCTGATACATCCGTTCTTCGTTTTCGGAAACGGGTTGGTGATCAATCAGGCTGGCATCGTCGGGGAGCGTGTCCGTGAATCTCAGAGCCGGTTTAGCTTTACGATACGATGCAATCGCCGTATTGAGTGCGATCCGGTAAATCCAGGTGCCGGCCATTGATTCCTGCCTGAAATTTGGGAAAGACTTCCAAAGCTGGAATACGATTTCCTGGAATAGATCCTGACGATCTTCTATTGTATCCCGGTACATTCGGCTCACCTTGTGGATGATACGCTGATTTTGCTTGATGACGGCCAGAAAAGCTGATTCCATTTTTTGATTTGTCGCAATGATTGTAACTATTGGTAGGCAATGAATACGAGGATTTAATTTACAATTGAATCCAGTTGATTCTCTCTTGAAATATTGGCTATTTTGTCGCCAATCTGAAATCCATAATAACAAAGTGAGTGGTTTCCACCGATGGTCTCCGCAAATTTTGTTGTTGGAGGTAACAAATTACGGTTGGAATTGGCATCAGCCGATTGAGCGGCTCCGTCGTTGCTTCCAAATATTTTTAGAACCTTGACCGGAATATCCGCCGGTGAGAAATTTTTTGGGTGCGTTGTCCCGAGTAGTACCAGTTTGTCCCCTAGCAATAGATTCTCTTTTACAAACTGTGCGGCCATTTTGCCACCCTGGAAATGCCCGGCAAGAATATACTTTTTGTTTTTTTTATCAAACAAACCCAGTTCTTTTGGTTTGTTGTAACCAAATGATGCCTGGCGGAAGGGCATTCTGATTATCATTGTTTTGATTCCATGATCTGCAATACGCCTGCAAAGTTGTGCGTAAGCGTACGGATCTGCCGGTGCGCCGGGATAGAAAATGAAAACGTTTTGGTAAGCTTTCGCGGGACAAAAGGGAATATAGTTTTCGCCATCGAAAACTTTGATTTTGTCGCCGCTCGACAAAATGGGGTCATCGACTCCCTGCGCCTGCCTGGAATAAAGTATCCTGGTTGTAAACGAGACGTCTGCGCCAACCCAAATGATTCTGATTAATTTTAACGTGCTCTTCATCGACCGATTTTCAAATGACTGGTGTGTTAGTTGAAAATTCGATCGGAAATCTTACAGTCTTCTGTAAAGACTTACCAAGTTTTTCAAACTTGGCAAGTCTGTGACGCCGAAAAAGACTTACCAAGTTTCCAAAACTTGGCAAGTCTCTGTGACGCCGAAAAAGACTTACCAAGTTTCCAAAACTTGGCAAGTCTCTGTGACGCTGAAAAGACTTACCAAGTTTCTAAAACTTGGCAAGTCTCTGTGACGCTGAAAAAGACTTACCAAGTTTCTAAAACTTGGCAAGTCTCTGTGACGCTGAAAAAGACTTACCAAGTTTCTAAAACTTGGCAAGTCTCTCTGCATTATTTTCCGCCTTCCAGTTTGGTTACGATCTCTTTTGCTCCCGGATTATTTGCGTCGAGTTCGAGCGATTTTTTGTAAAAAAATAAAGCTGATTTTTTCTCTCCATTTTTGTAAAATGCCTCTGCAAGGCTGTCGTAGGCATTTGCTGAAACAGGAAACAACTCAACATTGAGCTCAAATATTTTGATCGCTTCTTTAAAACGGTTGCTTCCCAGGAGTTCGTAGCCGATCATGTTCAGTTCCGACTCGTTTCCGAAATTGAAATCATCAGGCTGTTTTACCTTTAACTGTTTGTAAAATGAAATCAATTCTTCACCATTCAGGTCATTGAGTTTTGGCTTGAAAGCTGTCAGCAAAGATCGCTTCGGTATTGAGTAGGGTGTCCCTTTCAAAATCGAATTAATGGCGTCTTTGATTTCAAACACCTTAAAATTCTTATTGTTCGTAAGCAGAATAATGGCGTTGTCGGCCGCAGGTTCTGTGTACATCAAAGCCTCGAAATCCGCGCTTGAACCATGGTGCGTGTGTTCCGCGACTGTACTTCCTTCGAGTCTGCCACCGCCGAGTCCCGCTTGTTTGTTCGGTGATACTGGCAGCAATATTTCCTTAAAAGAATCCTTGTTGATGAGTTTGTAGGTATGCAGGCATTTTGCCCATTTGTAAAGGTCTGTCGCCGTAACAGAGGTCCAGCCAGTCATTACATAGTCAAACTGGCGAGGAGATTGTACAAAATCATTGTTAAAAGAAACTGCAACCCGTGCGCCGTTCATATCAGGATCCACAACCGATTCCGACATTCCGCACGGTTGAAGCATGTTTTTTTGGACGAAATCCTGAAAACGTAATCCTGATATCTTTTCTATAATCCTGCGCTGTAAAAAAACATTGCTGTTATTATAAGCGTAATTCGTGCCGGGTTCGAAATTTAGTACACCGATATTTTTCATGTCACTCCAGATATCTGCGTCGCTTTTGATGATTTTCCAATTGATATCCGGCAAGCCGCTCGTGTATTGCAAAAGATTTTTGATGCTGACCCGTTCTGCCCATTGCGGCAAGCCATCGAGATATTTCGAAATTTTATCGTCCGGATTCAGCTTACCCTGTTCTTTCAGCATCATAATTCCAACTGCATTAAATTCCTTGCCGATCGAGCCAATATTGAACATATATCCTGCATTGAGCTTCGTCGTTCTGCTTCCATTCGCAAAACCAAACGACGACTGATAAATTTGTTTTCCGTTTTGGATCACAAGGACATTGCCGTTGAAAATTCCATTTTTGTACACCTGCTTCATCAGCAAGTCAATTTTTGCCGAATCGCCTTTTTGTGCCTGTAAGACGTTGGCATTCAATAAGATATTTAATGATATCAGAAGTGAAAATTGCTTGAAATTCATAGACGAAAATTTTATTTGATAGGATTCCGATGATGTTTATTCTGATTTTAGCGATTTTACCGGATCCTTCAGCGCCGCTTTCACAGATTGAAACGAGATTGTAAATAGCGCCACAAACACGGATAGTACTCCGGAAAGCGCGAACATCCACCAGGAAACCGTGATTCTGTACTCAAAACTCTGGAGCCATTTATCCATTGCATACCAGGCGACAGGCGTGGACAAAATGAGCGCTATGGCCACAAGTTTGAGAAAATCTTTGGAAAGCAGTGTCACCACACTTGCCACCGATGCGCCTAGAACTTTGCGTACGCCAATTTCTTTTGTACGTTGTTCGGCGGTGAAAGTAGCCAAGCCAAACAACCCAAGGCATGCCACAAAAATGGTGAGGCCAGCAAATATGCCCAGTATTTGTCCGATTTTTTGTTCGGCCTTGTAAGTGTCGTTGAATCGTTCATCAAGAAAGGAATACGAAAACGGCGTTTCAGGTCTGAAGTCGTCCCATTCGGCTTTAATTCTGCCAAGAACGCTTTTGAAATCTCTGGTTTTTAGCTTGATAATCGTTGTGCCTGCGTCGGAACCCAGTGTCATTACCAGAGGAGCAATTCGTTCGTGCAGCGAACGAAAATGGAAATCCTTCACGACCCCAATCACATTGTATGTTGCTATTTTTCCCTCATTATCAGCTCTGCTGATGGTGTGGTTCAGCGCATTTTTCTTCCAGCCGAGCATTTTGGCAGCGGTTTCATTCAGTATAACACCCGAGGAATCGTTCCCGAATTCTTTCGAGAAATTACGTCCATAAGCCATGGTCATGCCAAGCGTTGAAATGTAGTTGTCATCAACCTCGTACCGCAGCGTTTTAACCAGCGTCGTATTGTTTCCGTCCGGGTAAACCATGTAATTGTTGTTGTATGAAGGTCCCGCAGGAATGTAACCCGAAGTGCTGATGTTGGCCACCTGCGGATCATTTTTCAGTGCATTACGAAAAACATTCTGATTTTTCCCAAGTGCCCATGTGTCCAGAATCAATACCTGGTCTTTTGTGTAACCTAGTTTTTTACTTTGAATATATTTAAGTTGCTGATAAACAACGGTTGTGCCGATCATGAGTGTGATTGAAATAAAAAACTGCACGACAACCAAGCCACTTCGCAGGCTGATATTGCCTTTGTCGGAAGTGAATTTTCCTTTTAATACTGAAATCGGTTTGAAAGAAGAAAGAAAAAACGCCGGATAGCTGCCTGCGAGCACGCCCACGCAGAGTCCGAAAAGCAACAGTCCCGGTAATAACAGAGGAACTTCGTCGAGTCGGAGTGACAAATCTTTACCAGAAAGTGTATTGAAAAGGGGAATTCCGGCGAACGCAAAGGCGACAGCCAATACCAGTGCGATGGAAGTCAGCAGTATGGATTCTAACAAAAACTGTAAGACGAGTTCTTTCTTTTGCGATCCCATAACTTTTCTTACACCAACTTCACGCGCTCTTTTTGAGGCTCCTGCAGTGGACAGATTCATGAAATTGATGCAGGCGATAACAAGCATGATAATTGCGACCGCACCAAAAATGTATACATATTTGATATCTCCGCTGGCAGACAAGTCATACTGGAAACTATTGTAAAGGTGAATTTCCGTTAATGGCTGGAGATGGAGTGCAAGTGAGTTACCGGATTTCCGAAATTCTGCCATGGATACACCCATGGCTTTCTTTAATTGCGGCCCCATATATTTCTCAATAGTCTGCGGCAATTTAGCTTCCAGTTTTTTATAGTCATATCCTTTTTGAAGCAGCAGATAGGTGAAGAATTCAGATGTCATCCAGGTGGTTGATTTCGCTTCTTCCAGGCCAGCCATTGAACCAAATAATTCGTAGTGAAAATGGGAATTTGCAGGCACTTTCTCCATCACGCCGGTTACTTTGTAAGGGATGTCGGAATTTTTGAAATTAATAGATTTTCCGACAGCATCCTGGGTACCAAAATACTTCAACGCAGTCTCACTGGTTATTACGATGGTATTGGGTTCCGTCAGTGCCGTTTTATCATCTCCCTTAATAAATGGAAGAGTGAAAACCTTGAAGAAATTGGCATCAACAAACGCCATATTTTCATCAGAAAACTGCTTATCGCCAATCAGTACTTTTGGCCTGCCTGCCTGGCGCAGACGCGTTGCCTCCAAAACCTCCGGGTAATCAGCTTTTAGGGTTGATGCGGTCGGCGGCATTACATGCGCATCGTTTATTTCTCCACCCTGCATGGTTCCTTTAAAAACAACTCGTACGATCTGATCCGCTTTTTCATTGAATCTGTCGAAACTGAGCTCGTCCAGTACGTACAAACTGATGAGCATGCAGGACGCAAGGCCTATGGAGAGCCCGATGATGTTGATAGCGGAGAAGGCGCGGTTGCGTAATAAATTTCTCCAGGCGATTTTAAAATAATTGCGGATCATAGGGTTTTTGTGCTATTCTATTTTTGGCTGATAAATCGGTACAATGTATAACATAGTTCTTTGTATACAATATATATGCCAAAAATTAAAAGTGGCTACTGGACGGTGCAGAGCCACTTTTCTACAATTTCCGATGTTCGGATTCGGACAGTTTTTGTACGAATCCGGGCGGTACGCTGTCACTGATTTGGTTTAATTAATCAATCGCGGGTAATTTTAAAAACGGCAACCAGGCCGTTTTCCTGTTGAAGATGGACGAAATACATACCGGGAATGTAAGGGCGCATGTCCAGTTGCAGCTCTGAGGATTGTATTTTGATATCATGTAAGACCCGTCCCGACAAGTCGATCAGGCGTAATTTCCGGACCATTTTGTTTCGGATATTAATTTGCAGCGTATGGCTGACCGGATTTGGGAAGAGCCTGGCCCAGGAAAACTCCGGAAAGTGAACCGAACGGATTTGGCTGAACGCAAAACTTTGGTCAAAATCGATCATTTTTAGCCGGTAATAATTTGTCCCCGATTCCGGCAATTCGTCGGTGTGCCGGTAGTATTGCGTGTTGGCAGCGTTTCCGGATGCACGGACCGTTCTGATTAAAGTCCAGTTTTTTGCGTCTGTACTACGTTGTATTTCAAAGAGTTCGCTGTTGATTTCTGATGTTGTGGACCAGGTGAGCAAAGCAACGGCTTCTTGTCTGACGGCATTAAAAGCGGCAAGCGTTACCGGTAACGGTGTCGAGAGATCCACTGTTACCCGGGCTGTATTGGATTCCTGGCCACTGTTGTCTTTCACCGAATAAGTGAAGAAATCCTGGCCTTTAAAATCTGTGTTTGGCGTGTATATATACTGCTCGTTTTCTTTTTTTATGATTCCATTTGCTGGTAAGGTTTTGATTGTCAAAGTTGTGGCGTCAAGCGGTGTGCAGACTGGCTGGTCGTTTTTCATAACATTCAGCAGTAGTGTAATGTTACTTTTACCGGAGAAAAAGTCGTCCACGGCAACCGGTCGTCGGAATTCAAGAATCACAAGCACTGATTGATCAGAAATACATCCGTCTGCGTTGAGCGCGAACGCGGAGTAATTACCCTCTTCATTGACCACCAGTTCACTGCCGGAAACACCGGGAATAGTTTGCCCGTTCCGGCGCCATTCGAAACCGATCGAGCTGGCAGACTCGGCCTTGATACGAACGGAGCTGCCGTTACAGATAACAACTTCCCTGGTCCCGCCTTGCCCGAAGGCAAGGCGGGTTAGAAATAGTATGGTGATCAGTGTAAGGTATTTCATATCCAATCAGCGTGGCGTATTTGAAGTTTATACGATCGATCCGTCGGCCACTGCTAAGCTAGTTGATCGTCAGAGTAGGTACGATTGGTATTGCAAGGTCATGTTTGATTTCTGTTCCTGCTGATGTAAACGCAGAGCCCAGTTTGGATGAACCGAATGTTCCGGCCGGCAAAACATAGGTAACCAATGCTGTGTAAAGTCCGGTTTCTGTAACGTTTAATGTTCCTGTTAAACCTCCGGAAATACCGGTTCCGTCTTTGCTCCATGCGAATGGCGACAATGTCACATTGGCAATTGTGAGGTCATTTGCTTGTATCGTCGCTGTAAGTATAGCTGCAACATCGTTCGAAACACAGAAGTTAGATTGATTTGCCGTAATGGTCACAGTAAGTTTCGGCAAAATAATAATGGTGTGATCCACTGCCAGGGAAACACAGCTTAAACCATCAACAACGGCAAGCGAAAGCGTATGCGTTTCGGCAACTGTGGGTGAAGCGAGCGTAAGGACTTTGCTGTAAACACCGTTGGGTAGCAGGTCGCCGGCTGCTGCGGCCGTTCCGTCAAGTTTCCACAGGTAAGAGCTGAGTGTTCCGACCGCGGGGGTAAGCGTAAACGAATCTCCGCTTAGAACGTAGAATGTCGATGCCTGTGATGGAATGGCCGCAATAAGCATGATCATTCCCAAAAGAATGGTAGTAAATTTCCGTTTCATAAAAATTTTTGTTTTGATTTGTGGAACTGATAGATTGATTTATAGAGAACTGATTTAAAGCGAATTACAAGCCAAGTGTCACGCCTGGGGTAGTCGGTGCGTTCACGACGGTGACGTCCACTTTTTTCCGTCCGGAAGTGGCGTCGCAGCCATTTTTCAGAATGTCGACATAGTAAGTGTAAGACCCTGTCACTGGTAACGTTACACCGTATGTGCTGCCCGTAAAAAGCGAATTACCTCCGGAATTATAGTTATACCATTTATAGGTCAGGCCGAGTGCATCCTGAGCAGAACTTGCTACCAAAGACACAACGCCCGCATTATTGCAAGCTGTTATATTTGAGGCAATTGGTGCGTCCGGAACCCGACGGATGTCATGTATATTCAATGCGTTGCTACTTAGATTCAGACCTAAAATTCCGGTGTTTAAGCTTACTTCCACGCGGTCAAATGGTACTGCATTTCCATTCAGTTTCGGGGCAAAATAAAATGTTGCTTTTTTGCCATCGCTGAGCAGATTCAACAGATTAACACCTAAAAGTGCTGAGGCGAGCATGGAACTTCCTGCTACCGCATCCCCCATATACGCCTGAATGGTGATGTTACCTGCAAGGTCCAGAGCCACAAGCGAACTCCCGCTTTTTGAAATGATCAACCTGACCACATCGGTTGCGTTTCCCGTGCTGTTAAAATTGAAAACCTGTTTCAGCTGCGAATTTCCCAACGCAAGTCCGTTTGTCGTGAAGGAGGAATTTGTGATTGTATCACCGTCAATTGCTTTCTGAGGATCTGTAACATTGAAACGGCCAAGGCCTATAACGAGATCTTGTTTTGATGTAACGTTAGGCAATCCACAATCAGAAGCGCTGAAAGGATATGGATTCGTGGCGTTGGTAGATGACGGCCCGTAAAATGCATGGTACACTTTAATTTCAACATTGCCGACCAGGGGTTTGTCCAGCGTAACTCTAACTGATTGAAAATTAGCGGATAAAGTTGCTGCAAATAGTGCTGTCCCGTCCGCCAGATAAAATTGCCTCAGACTTGACGTCGTTACCGGGCTGCCGGTTCCTGTGGCAGTTGCATACGCTCTGATCGTAATATTATCCAGGACATTGAGCGCAACATCGTCTGTCCGGATATAAACAGAATACGCCGTGCTCACATTTACCATCGACGCAAATGCCAGCTGGATCCAGGGATTGGGCGTTGCTAACGAAGTCCTGATTGTCGCACTACTGTTGTTGGGTTTTGTATTGCTTACATTGGAAGCGTCCGCCGCGTTCGTCACACCGCCACTGCTTGCTGTATGTGAATTAGCATAGACCGCATTCCCCGGCTGCGCCGCAACATGAGTAACCGGATGTACGGTACACATCAACACAATCACGAGGATCGAGATAATGAACTGTATGGAAGAGAGGTATACGTTGAGTAATGTGTTATAGGCTTACCGGTCCAAAACTATGTAGAAATAGTTTTATAAAAAAATGAAATTTTTTTTCGATTGAAATAAAATTTTCAAAAGACCCTAAATTCGTTCAATTCGCATTTTTTATCATAAAAATATTTTTTTATAACTCTTCATAATTTTGAGAAGCAGGAACTTTTAGCCATTAATTGTAATAATTCTAAACAAATATGGAGCTAATCGGATACTATTTGTTAAAATACGGTATATTCTATTGCGTCAGGAGATTTAAACTTGTTGTAGGAAATTAACTTTATTGTATCATAGTATGCATTTCGATTTAAAATAATTTTCACATTTTGGTAAAATTATTTTATATAAATGTTTTGTTTTAAAATTGCTTTTGCTGAGCGGACGACGCACTGCATTCTATCCGACTTGTGAACTGTTACCCGAATTTACATGTCGATAAAGTTGGAAACTGGCAGCGTGAAAATGGAATTACGGCAATGGAGTTTTCAGCCGTTCAATTCATTGAGTAACCCATTCAGGTCCAGGCTTTTTGTAAACATTTCAATAGATCCGTCAGCATGATAAGCCCATGATTCCTTCGGACGATCCCAATAAAGCTCAACACCGTTACCATCCGGGTCGTTGAGATATAACGCCTCCGACACACCATGGTCACTTGCTCCGGTAAGCGGATAACCGGCGCGGCGGAGCCTGTCAAAAATGACTGCCAGGTCTTTTCGGGTAGGATAGAGAATGGCGGTGTGGAAGAGCCCGACACCATGTTTAGGCGCTTTTGGCGCATCCTGACTGTACCATGTATTCAGGCCAATGTGATGATGGTAGCCTCCGGCAGAAATAAATACAGCTTGGTCACCGTATCGCGTAGTGATTTCAAAACCCAGCAAGCCCTGATAGAAAGCAAGTGATTTTTCGAGGTCCGAGACTTTCAGGTGAACATGGCCAATACGGGTTTGAGCAGGAACTACATAATCATTTTGTGCCATTTCGATCTCAGATTTAAGAGAAAGCCAATATACAATAATAAACACATCGGAGGTAAAAAAAGAGTAAAAGATGCTTTGCATTAAAAATGTACCGCTAACAATATACTTGAATGAATCGTCGCGAAGCACTTTCGTCAGTTCTTGCTGTCACCGGATCAGGGATTTTACCAGCCGATATAAAACAAAAAACCAAACCAGCGCCATTTGTATATTCCCTGAATATGAGCACGCTCAGGGGACACAAGCTGGGTTTTAGAAAAGAGCTTGAAGTGGCTGCAAAGGCCGGTTTCAAATCCGTCGAAATATGGATCAATACTTTACAGGATTTTCTCAAAAGTGGCGGAACCCTTTCCGACGCGAGAAAAATTGTTGATGATCTTGGGCTGAAAGTAGAGGATGCAATTGGCTTTGCAACGTGGATCGTTGATGACGAATCTGCGCGTGCGAAGGCTTTGGAGCAGCTAAAAATGGAAATGGAGCAACTGGCGCAGATCGGCTGCCCTCGGGTAGCTGCGCCGCCGATGGGCGCAACAACCGGTTCTTCCCTGGATCTGGCGCGGGTGGCAGAAAGATACCGGACAATTCTGGAACTGGGTGATAAGACCGGCGTGGTACCACATCTTGAATTGTGGGGTTTCTCCAAAAATCTGAGCCGTGTGGGAGAAATCCTTTACGTAGCCGCGGAGGCCTCACATCCTTCTGCCAGGCTGCTCATGGACGTGTATCATTTGCACAAAGGAGGTTCAGGAATGGATAGTGTTAAACTGGTGGGCAAACCGCTGGTGGAGATTTTCCACATCAATGATTATCCTAAAATGCCGCCCAGAGAAACCATTACAGATGCCGACCGGGTGTATGCAGGTGATGGCGTCGCACCTTTGAAAGACCTGCTCGTTTCGCTTCGTAATCCCGACAAGCCGGTGATACTTTCTTTTGAAGTCTTTAATAAAGAATATTATGCTCAGGATCCCTTGGTTGTAGCGAAAACGGGATTGGAAAAGATGAAAAAAGTGGCTGAGGCCGTTTGATTTTTCTTTCGATTTTGGCATAAAAAAATCAGCCGGTAATGAAGGTTTCCGGCTGATTTACTGTGACCTGCTATTTAGGAAATTACTCTGTCAGTTTGGTAATCCGGGCCAGCTCAATCTGTTTAAATTCAACTTCTGATCCTTCTGCCTGCAAAGCGATTTGTCCTTTTGAAGCCGTGGCGTTGTATCCATAATTTACCATCACGCCATTAAGCCAAACTTTAATCGTATTTTTTAAACACTCAATATGCATGGTATTCCATTCGCCGAGCGGTTTTTCGGTTCCGTCTGTGAGGTTTGGAATCCGTCTTAATTTGTCGCCATTCACACCCCAGTTTTCCTTCGGGCCACGTCGTTTTTCCATATCCGGAACGGTAATGTCTTCCTGAATACACCAAAAATCGCCGGCATTCTGGTTCATCATCTGCACTTCAATGGACTTGGGGAACATCTCATAAAGTGCCCTCGGTGTTGATACAAAAACAAGCGCGCCGCAGTTACCTGGCTTGCCGGCAAACCGATATTGGAAGGTAAGTTTGAAGTTTTCGTAATTGGCATCTGTAATCAGGTGCCCTCCTGGTGTTCCCAGGCTGACGAGCAGACCATTACGAACGATAAACGGTGTTTTTAACGATTTGTTCTTGTCCATGTCCGGAACATCAGCGTGCCAGCCTTTGAGGTCTTTTCCGTTAAACAGGCTCTTGGCTTTTCCCTGAGCATAAATATCTGTGGAGAAACAAATTGTTGCGAGTACTCCCGAAAGGAGAAGTTTTTTCATGTTCCGAAATTGTATTTAGTTTTCTGATAAAGGGAATAAATCGAAGGTATTACTATTGACAGGCAGAGAAATCACAGCCCGCGGCATAATTTGCTAACTAATGACTTTCATTTCCAATCACTTGTCTTTCAAAATAAGGCTTCACGAGCAGGCTGATGTAACGTTGCAGATAAAGGTCATTGAAAAAAACATTCGACCAGTTGTCGTAACGTTCTGCCTGAATGCCGAGGTAGAAGAAATAGAGACAAACGCCAAGCATGGGAATAATCCGCTTCTCTTCGGCCGTAAGTGCAGTTACACTTTCATAGCCTTTCAGGAAAGCAGCTACCTTTTGGTTCCGCTCCGTTTCATTTTTTTCGGTACTGTGAACCTGTAAAATGTAATAGGCCAGATCCATACAAAGCCAGCCGTTTCCACAAAAATCAAAATCAAAAAATGTAACTTCACCAGAATCGCTGATGTTGAGATTGTCAAACCAGAGATCCATGTGGACAGCTCCGTGCCTGATCTGCTCCGTTTTTACACCAGCTATTTCACTCAAAAGGTACGATTGTGTAGAAAGCATAAACTCCGTCTCGGGCGTATTTTCTGGCAAAAATGTTTCCAGTTTTTTAAGTGAATCGACCACTAGAACCTGGCCCGTGTAAGTAACGCGATCGAGCTGGAGTTTTTCCGCCACAAGGTGCATACGCGCCATGAGCGAGCCAATGTGGAAATGGATTTCAGTATTAAAGTTCAGTATTTTTTTGCCGGCAGCATAGGAAAACATAAGTCCAAATCTCGTTCCTTCGGGAGCCGCAAATTCCTGTAAAAAGTTTCCTGAATGATCTGTAATCGGGTACGAAACCGAAATGTTATGATTTTTAAATTCTGTCAGAAGTTTGATTTCTTCGAGAATTTCAGTCTCAGTGCGCCAGTTGTAATTGTATACGCGAAAGACAAATTTGCCGGATTCGCCCTCTACAAGATACGTATCGTTGATTCCGGCTTTCAGGATTCGGCATTTAGTACTGTTGCCGGTATTATATTTCTCCCGGATAAATTGGGCAAGATGTGCGGCGGAAAGATTGGAATTGGATACGGGAAAATGACTCATTGGTTGGTAAAGTCGGTAGTTAATTTTCGGTTACTGGTGCGCCGTAGGAACGCGATTTCAGGAAATCAGGCTGAAAATATTTCGAATTATTTCAACAGAATATTTACTGGCAATGTCCTGGATGAAGCCGGAAAAGTCATGGACCGAATCGTCGTCAGACGCATCAGAAATTGTACGGATAATGGTAAAGGGAATGTCGTTTTCGTAGCAAACCTGCGCCACAGCAGCACCTTCCATTTCTACGCAAAGGATCGTTGGAATATTTTCAAGTAATTCATTTTTGTCAGCACTGTTTGAAAAGAATTTGTCGCCGCTTGCGACGTCTCCGATATGCATATTCGGCACAGAAATTCCGAATTGAACCAGGTCATTCTCTTCAATAACTGCGTGTAAATGCCGGTTTTGCAACAGCGACTGAACTGCCTTTGAAGCCAGTTCCAATTTGGTGTCACTGCTTTCAAAAAAAGTTTTACCAAGCAAAGGAATTTCGTACTGTTTGATAAAAGGCCGCGCGTCCATATCGTGCTGGATCAGGCGTTTTGCGAGTACAATATCGCCAATGCGAAGATCCGGGCTAATTGCTCCGGCGACACCGGTAAATATCAATTCCGTAATTTGAAAGCGAAGAATGAGCGTGGAAATTGTAGCCGCGGCAGCCACTTTACCCCAACCCGAAACAACCACGACCGCCGGGATTCCGTTTAATTTTCCTTCGTAGTAATTCCTTCTGCCCAAGGTGGACTCTTTCGTATCGCGCAGCATCTTCACTACACCCAGGATTTCTTCGGGCATAGCACCCATGATCCCGATAATTCTATCACGCATCAAAATTGATATTAAATTTTAAAAACACCCGCACACGAATTCCGTAATAAATGGGCTCGCGTTGAGGTGCTGCTTTATTTTGACTCAGAAAATCCCGGTTTTCATTCCGTCGAAACTGACTGTATTTTTCTGTTCCCAGTAATCGTGTATTCCGTCTTGTCCTTTTTTCTCTGCCCAGCGACTGAGCTCTTCTCTCTCCCGGTTGTAATCCAAAAACGGAACTGCCATTCCGCATGAAGTCTGAACGGTGTGTACCTCGATATCAACCAGTTGACGTGCACCTGCAAGGTTGGGGAAAAGGCCGTAATATTTTTCCCATTCGCTGTCGCGCTGATGGTATACCTTTCCATGCCCATAAAGCCGGAGAATAAGCGGTTTCCCGTCGAAAGCGCAGAACATGATTGTAATCCGTTCATTTTCAAGAAGATGAGCGGCAGTTTCATTTCCGCTGCCGGTTACGTTCAGCCACATAACGCGGTTTGGCGACAAAATCCGGAACGAATCCATTCCTTTCGGAGAGAGATTAACTGTTCCTGTCTGCATCGCGGTGGCAACAAAATAGATCTTTTGCTGTTCAATAAAATGCTGCAATTCCGGGGTGATAATTTCCAGTCTTTTTCCCATTTTCTGAGAGATTTGATGTGATTGCCTGTCGTAAAGATAGGGAAATCGACCCTTATTGTGGTAGAATTTGTTTTCACTGACGGCCCCCGGAGTTTCGAAAATATTTTCTCAGTTTGTCCGGATTCCTGAAACCAGAATGTCTTCCTGGAAATACTTTATCCTTAGCAACTAAATGTTCAATTATGGAAAAGGAAGTTGAAGCGCCTCTCGATTTAAAGCAGCATCGTATTGTATCGCAGGAACAATGGGTGGAAGAGCACAGGCAATATTTGAAAGAAGCCAAAGAATTGACCCGGCTTTTTGACAGGAAGTTGGCGGAGCGCCGCGCATTGCCCTGGGTTAAAGTTGAAAAGAACTACGTTTTTGATGGTCCAAACGGTAAAGTTACGCTCGCGGATCTTTTTGAAAACCGAAGCCAACTGGTTGTACAGCATTTTATGTTCGGACCGGACGACGAAGAGGGATGCGTGGGCTGCTCGTTTAATGCGGACCATGTGGATGCGGCCCGTATGCATTTTGAACACAACGACCTCTCTTTTGCCGCAATTTCCCGAGGCCCGATTGAAAAGCTGCTGGCTTACAAAAAGCGAATGGGCTGGAAATTTAATTGGGTTTCGTCTCTGAATAACGACTTCAATTTTGATTTTCACGTGTCCTTCACGAAGGAGGAAATGGAAACAGGGTTGGTTTACTACAACTTCGGCTTCATTGAAGCGGACAGTGCGGAATTGCCTGGAAACAGTGTTTTTTACAAAGACGGGAATGGCGACATTTTTCATACGCAGTCTTCCTACGCACGCGGGGACGAGATACTGATCGGTGCGTATAATTATCTGGATCTTGCACCAAAAGGAAGAAATGAAAATGGTCCGGGAAAGGATCTGACAGACTGGGTCCGTCGCCACGATAAATATGAGCAGGATGCATCGGCGGAAGATCAAAATGATAAAGAAATAATTGCTCAATCGTGTTGCAGTTCGTCTGAAACCAAATCATGAAACGCTGTACATGTCATTCGGAATTGCCGGTTTTGCCGGGAGACACAATTGGGCCCGTTCAAAAGGTTCGAATTATGCTGCTGCGCTTTCTGGCGACTTTTCGCTGGCTGGTGCCCGGTCTGATCCTGGCTATTCTGCCCAAATGCCCTTTTTGTTTGGCGGCATATTTGGCTGTTGGTACAGGAGTTGGTTTGTCGATGGCCACGGCAGAATATCTTCGTTTTATGCTGATTATTGTTTGCGTTTGTTCAATTTCATATGTGGGCCTAAAATGGATTTTGACAAAAACAAAAAGACATCTGGCTGATTAACAGACATAAATCGTCGATTTTTAATTCGGGCTACTGACAGCCAGCTTGCGACTTGCATGGTAGAAAATTTGGTTGGTTATCTTTAAATTGAACGCGGCCAGGTCGGGTAGGAAATGATCAAGGTTCACACTGAACGGCCCCGTTCAAACGGATATTAACTAAAACAACTTTTGCATGGAAAAATTTATGTTGCTCATCAGGCAGGATCTGGTGGGAGTGGCGAAGATGACCGAGGATGAGTATATGGTGAGGCTGCGCGCGATGCTCGACTGGGTTGATGAACTTGCCCAGTCGGGAAACTATATTGCCGCAGAACCGTTGACCACGACCGGAAGGTACGTCACAAACTCTGAGGTTTTGTCCGACGGCCCTTTTATTGAAGCAAAGGAAGCGATAAGTGGCTATTTTATCATTCAGGCTGAAAATATTGATGAAGCTGTGAAATTGTCTCAGGGGTGTCCGCAGCTGATCACGAATGACGTACACATAGAGGTGCGGCCGATCCGACCCATGTAATTTAGAATAATCCTTTCGTCAAATCATTTTAGCTGATATGGAAAAGTTTTTGTTGTTGATCAGAGAAGACATGGAAAAGCGGAAGGTGCTTTCCGAGGAGGATTTTCAGGCGTGCATTGCAAGAATGGGCGTATGGGTTGAAGAGTTGGCCGAAACCGGCAACTATGTGGCTGCGGAGCCATTGCACCCAAGTGGAAAATATGTTAAAAAAGATGCAATTCTTTCCGACGGTCCGTTTATCGAGGCCAAAGAGGCGATCAGTGGATATTTCATTATCAGGGCTGAAAATCTGGCTCAGGCAGCTGCAATCGCGCAAAATTGCCCGCAGGTGCTCAACAACACCAGCGTAATCGAAGTTCGTCCGATCATTTCTTCGGATTAAATATTAGTTTGTCAGACTTAAAATTTGCGCGATGAGAAGATTTTTATTACTCATTCGGGAGGATGTCGGGAAACAGCGTATGGCTTCGGATGAGCAGTTTAATGCCAACATCCGTGAGATGACAAGATGGGTTGAGGAGCTGGCAAATTCCGGGAATTTTCTTACAGGTGAAGCGTTGAAAACGACTGGTAATTTTGTGCACAGGGATCATGTAATGACTGATGGTCCGTTTATAGAGGCGAAAGAGGCCATCAGCGGTTATGTATTGATTCAGGCAGAAAACGTAAATCAGGCGGCTTCGATCGCGCAGAACTGTCCGGAAGTGTTGAAGGGTAGAATTGTAATTGAGGTCCGTCCTATAATTGCCGCCAATTATGAATGATACCATTGATATCGTGCCATTGGAAGTAAACCGGCTATATAAAAGTCATTACGGTAAAATGGTGTCGTCCCTGCTTTATTTTTCCAAAAGTATCGACCTGGAAACCGCGGAAGATCTAGTTCAGGATGCATTTACCTCAGCCCTGACCGCCTGGCCTCATGACGGCGTTCCAGGGAACCCGGCAGGCTGGATTTTCAGGGTTTGCAGAAACAAGGCACTCAACAAAATCAGGCAGGAGGATCGTGTTCGCGGCATGTTTGAAAACGAGGATTTTGTTGCAGATGAACCGAGATTTTCAGAATCGCCGATTGACGACCAGCAACTGAAATTATTGTTTTCCTGTGCACATCCTGATCTTTCTCCCAAAGTGCAGGTAGTCATCACGCTCAAATACGTTGTGAACCTGAAAGTAGAAGCGATAGCGAAAATTTTGGGCATGACGCTCGACGGCGTTGATAAAATGCTGTTAAGAGCGCGCCAGAAAATCCGCGATGAAAAGATTCTGTTTACTGAACCTGACCTGGCTTTTTTAGGCTATCGCCTGCCGATTGTACACAAGATCATCTACCTCATTTTCAATGAAGGCTATAAGTCGTCCTGGGGAAAGGAAATCGTAAGAGAAGAACTTTGTGAGGATGCGTTGCTGATGAATAAGGCTTTGCTGGAAAGCAGCATTGGAAACAAGGAAACTGCCGCGTTGCATGCCATGATGCTATTTAGTGCAGCCCGTTTCAAAGCGCGATTTGACGCAACGGGAGCACTACTCGATCTGGAAGAACAGGATCGATCGTTGTGGAACAAGGAACTGATCCAGTATGCGTCGAGTTTTCTGTTCCAGTCGCAGGGGCAAATGGTTTCTTCCTATCATTTTGAAGCCTCAATCGCCTACCTGCATTGCGTGGCAGCGGATTTCAAATCAACGGACTGGGTATCAATCAGCAGATTGTACGCGCAATTGCTCCAAAATAATCCAAATCCGTTTGTTGAAATGAATTATGCGATTGCACTTTACTATTCGGATCAGAAAAAAAAATCAATGGGGATTTTGCAGAATTTACAGCAGAAACCGTTTCTCAACCAGTATTATTTGCTGAATGCCACATTGGGCAAAATCAATTTTCTGGAAGGGAATCATGAAGCCGCACGACAATATTTTTTAAAAACCCTAAGCCAGACAGACTCCCTGGTTGAAAGGGCGTACATTCAAAAATTAATTGACCGGATGTAGTTTTTTTGTAAATAGCTGTTGGTAATTAGCATTTAGCTCAATAAATTATTGATTAATAGCTCATTATGAAACTCAATAATATGAACTAATTTTCCGCTACTACATTCTTAATTATCTTTCATTCGCCGTTTCTCCGCAAATGAAGTAAAACGGCCCGTATTTCTGAGTAGCTGGTTTCATCGCCAAGTGCGGCTTTTGCCTCTGTCAGTGTGGACTGCGGATGCTCCGAAAAATAGTCGGTAATCATATTGATTTTATCTGCTTCAAAAATTTGATAGACATCAATTTCTCCCAAACCTATAAAATGAAATAAATGCGTCTCAACGGTATTCGTTGTGATTCCTCTTTCGCCGGCAATTTCCTCAATTGTTTTGCCGGAATTGAAAAGTGCGAGTGAAACTCCTTTCGTGTCCGGTTTTTCTTTTTTAACTTTTACATCAATTTCCGGCGCTTCAACTTCATTATCAACGCAGTAAGTTGCAATGATGGCGATGATCGCAGGGCCGTACTGTTTTACTTTCGCTTTTCCGATACCTTTCACTGTCGCGAGCTGATCCTGATTTTGTGGCATTTTTTCGGTGAGTTCCAGTAAAGTTTTCATCGGCAGCACCATATAATCAAGCACGTCATTTTCTGCGGCAATGCTGTTTCGCCAGGCTTTCAATAAAGAATATAGTTTTCCGTGCGCCATATTTTTTGGTGCACTTGTGTTTTTCAATGGTGGCGGCGTTGCGGTGCGGGATTTAAAATCGATGTCGGCATTGGCTTTTGCATGCAGATAGGTTGCAGTTTTGAATTCGGTCAATGCGGATTTAAGACTTTCGTGCTTGATAAAAACGGCCTTCTGAAAGCTTTCCAGAGCTGAAAGTGCGGTCTTTTTCACGGCGGCATTGTCAGTCTCAACGATCATCGCGCGGGTTTCGGGAAACAGAAACTGGTCCGATTTTTCAAAGAAGTATTTGCTCGCCTTTTTGACCCTGGTGAGCACTTCTTCATTTTCTTCGGGAACAACTCCGTTTTGGATCAATCTGTCGAGCTGGTTTCTGAATTTGTCCGAGACCGCATATATGTCCTGTTCATTAAATTCTTTAATTGATTTCATCGTATCAAACACTGCCGGATTGACGATCAAGGCGTTCTCTTCCAGAATACGATTGAACTGAAAAAACGTTTTTTTGATCTCGCTGAAATCGAATAGCTCGAAGAGTAAAGATTTTTGAAAAGCAATTTTAGCCTCCAGTAACTGGAAATTATCTGGCGGATTGTTGCTGGCATCACGGGAGTAAGCGGCAACAGTAGTGTCGGTTTTTACGCTCGTCAACCCGATACGCGTGCTGAGTACCATCCCTTCAAAACTTTTGCAACGGCTCAAAGCAACATAAACCTGCCCATGCGCAAAGGAGGCATTGGCGTCAATGATGGCCTTCTCAAAGGTGAGTCCCTGGCTCTTGTGTATGGTGATCGCCCAGGCAAGTTTAAGCGGATACTGGGTAAAACTACCAATCACAAGTTCTTCAATTTCTTTCAATTGCGGGTTCAGCGCATATTTTACATTTCTCCATTCTGCCCTTTGAACTTCAATTTCCGAATAATCTCCTTTGCACTTGACATAAATAGCGTCCTGATCAATGCGGGTGATATGTCCGATTTTGCCATTGTAAAATAACTTGTCGCGAGAAACATCATTTTTCACAAACATGACCTGCGCGCCGGTTTTGAGTTCCAGATGCTGCTCGGTAGGATAGGAGAAGGGCGGGAAGTCGCCCGTCACGTCGGCGGTGTAGCTGCGAATTTTGGAATCAATTTCTTTAAGCTTCACTGCGTTAATCTCCTGCGCGGAAGCGTTGTGTGTGGTCAGCCGGATGTAGCCTTCCTCTTCCGGAGGGTTAAAATCGGGTATATAGCGCTGGTTGAGCGTCTGCAAAGTATCTGCGTCCAGCTTGTTTTCACGGATTCTGTTCAGCAGATCGATAAAGATCGTGTCTGTCTGTCGGTAAATGTGCGTAAGTTCAATCCTGACCGGATTCGTTTGTTGCAAAGCGTGGCTGCTGAAAAAGAATATGGTTTCGTAATGGTTTTTGAGCAGATTCCATTCTTCGTCCTTAATCACGGGTGAAAGCTGGTGCAAATCTCCGATCATGAGCAGTTGCAGGCCGCCAAACGCTTTGTTTCGATCTTTGTAACGCCGTAAAACTGCATCGATTCCATCCAGCATATCCGCCCGTACCATACTGATTTCGTCGATAACGAGCAGGTCGAGACTTTTGATCAGATTGATCCGCTCCTTACTGAACTTTTGATGTTGCTGGGTTTCGGCAAAACTGTTGGGAATGTGCGGGCCAAAGGGCAGCTGAAAAAATGAATGAATTGTAACGCCGCCCGCATTGATCGCCGCCACGCCGGTTGGCGCAACTATCGCCATGCGCTTGTGTAAAGTTTTTTTCAGGTTATGAAGAAAAGTAGTTTTCCCGGTTCCGGCCTTTCCGGTCAGGAAAATATTCTTGTTGGTATAGTGTATGAATTCAGACGCTAATTCCAGTGGTGTATTGTGGTTCATGATGAAGCGGGCAAATGCGACCCAAAATTTACCACAAAATTTGTTGCTAATAAAATCCGGCATTTCATTTTCCCTTTTGGGACAGCAACAAAAAATTTCATTTGGTCATATACCTGCCAACGACTTTGAGAAACTTTGAAAATTCAAATCCGGATTAATCAGACAGTTATCAATCAAATTAAGGGACTTTACAATTAGATAATACCTGTCTTGCGGCTTTAATTCATAATTTTAAAGTGTTTCATTTTCAGATCTTAAATAGCCTTTATGAATGCCAGATTGAAATTTCTTATTACCGGTTTCACGCTTTGTTTTTCGATGGCTGTTTTCGGGCAGGATACGGTTGAATTAAGGAAGTTTCAGGTGGAAGAAGCGAAGCAGGCTGTGGCCGTAGATGAATCTCATTTTTATGTGATCAATAACAGTACGGTTCGGAAATACGACAAGGAAAAGGGACAGCATCTGGCAACCTGGGACGGAGAAAAAGAGGGGATAAAGCACCTGAACAGTGGTGTTGTACTGGATGGGAAGCTATATTGTGCCAACTCCAATTACCCGGAAATACCGATGGCGAGCGCTGTTGAAATTTTTGATGTTAAAACCATGAAACACATCGGCAATCATAGTTTTGGCATTGCGGAACACGGATCGCTGACCTGGATTGATCAGAAAGACGGATTCTGGTACATTGGATTTGCGCATTATGGTGGCAAGGAGGCCAGCGAAGGACGCGATGTAAGCTGGACATCTTTGGTAAAGTACACGCTGGAATGGCAACAGGTTGAATCCTGGATTTTCCCGAAAAATATCATTGAATTATTCTCACCCAAAAGTAATTCCGGTGGCGCATGGGGTAAAAACGGATTGCTGTACCTGACGGGTCACGACAAGCCGGAATTATACGTGATGCGGATTCCGAAGTCGGGATACACGCTTGAACACGTCAAAACCATACCTGTTTCCATTCATGGACAGGGAATCGCGATTGATCAATCTGAGAAAAACAGATTGATCCTTTACGGGATCAGCAGGGCAGCAAGTACGGTCATTGTTCAGGAAATAAAATAGGTAAATTCCATCGTAAGTATATGAATTTGAGTATTTTAAGAATGTTTGCAATTTTGACCGCCTGTTCGGTCACTTACAGCGTTGTTGGCCAGCATAATCCAGGTGCATCGCGTACCAGAAATAAAACGCTTATTGTTTTCTTTGACGGCCTACGCCCGGACTATATCACGGCTGCTCAGATGCCTAATCTGTTTGCATTCAAAAATGACGCCTGTTATGGTTCGCAGCACCACAGCGTTTTTCCGACAGTGACCAGAGTGAACTCATCCTCTTATGCCACAGGATCCTATCCGGGTACGCATGGGATTTTGGGCAACTCCGTGTTTTTTCCGGAGGTGAGCAGAAGCAAAGCCACCGGGACCAGTTACGGCGATCTTTCCAAGGTCTCGAAAGCGATTCAGGGGCCTCTGCTGACCGCAGTTTCGCTGGGTGAAGTGCTGAAAAATGCCGGCGAAAAAATGATGGTTTTTAGCTCTGGAACAACCGGACAGGCATTTCTGCAGAATCCAACGGTAAATGGTGCTATCATAAATCCGGATTTGATTTTGCCCGAAACCTTGAAGGATGAAGTTACGAAGGCAATCGGGCCGCCACCGGCTGAAAATGAAGCCCACGATCAGGCTCGCCATCAATGGATTACCGATGGGTTACTTCAATTGGGATTGCAGAAAAATGGCCCGTTGGTAAGCGCGATCTGGTTTTCAGATCCTGACGGCGCTGCTCATAGCCACGGTATTGGTTCAGCGCAGGCTGTTTCGGCTATCCGGTTCGTAGATGCGCAGTTTGGCCGAATCATGGACGAAATAAAAAAGAGAAATTTGGACAATGAACTTAATATAATTATCTCCACCGACCACGGTTTTGTAACACATATCGGCAAAATAAATCTGGCAGATTTTCTGATAGAGGGTGGCTTCAAAAAGTCGAAGGAATCGGAGGATGTTGTTGTGGCGGAAGGGGCCATTTATGTGAAAGATCATAACGAGGAAATGATCAAAAACATCGTTGCTTCATTGCATCAGCAAAAGTGGGTTGGGGCGATCTTTACGAAAGCGAAGACAGAGGGAGGAGATCTGGGATGGGTTGACGGTACGCTTTCATTTGACGCCGTTCATTACAATCATGCAAGGGCGGGCGATATTCTGGTAGCGATGGATTGGAATGATGCCAAAAATGAAAAAGGATTTGCCGGAACAGATTATTCGGGAGGAGTTGCGGGTCATGGCGGATCCAGTCCATATGAGATCAACATTGCCCTTTTCGCCAAAGGACCGGATTTTAGGAAGTCTTTTGCAGGCACTTTGCCTACTTCAAATGTGGATATTGCGCCCACTATTTTAAGTATGTACGGGTTACCTATTCCGTCGAAAATGGATGGGCGGGCGGTAACAGAGTTTTTAATTGGAAGTAAAACCGGTAAGCAATCCGTTCAAAAACAAACGGTTAAAACATCTGCCAAATATCCGTGGGGAACCTACAATTTGCTGCTGGAACGCTCGGTATTGGGCGCTTACAAATACGTCGATTTTACCAGGGTAGCTCGCCAAATAAAACCTTAATTGCTATTTAAGGGAAAGTTTGGTTTCAGGAAATCGCCGTCAACAATCAGTAATTTGGCACCGTTTTCAGTCATGGAACGGTGAATGCTGAGGTCATCTGAAACAACATAACTCATTCCCTGTTTGAGCACAGTGCAGGCTCCGTTTTCAAGTTCATTTACAAATTCGCCTTCCATGCAGTAAACAACGTGACCTTTCCGGCACCAATGGTCGGCGAAATAACCCTTTGAATATTCAACCACACGCAACCTGAGTCCGCCAAATTCTATCGTTTGCCAAAACGACGTACCGGTTTCGCCTATATGTTCGGTTTTCTCAACCTCAGCCCAATCTATTGTTTGAAATGGAATCGTGGACATGTACGCTGATTAATTTTAATCCGTCGATAAAAATTCACCAAAACCGTGCTCTTTTATATTCCAAAACAAGATTCAAAGCAAACTGAATCAAAAGCGAAAGCGGGAGCATGAATACTGTGTTGCCCATCACAAATGCCGCTTCGCCGGTCATACATGAACCTGAGGGCTGCGGATTAATCTGCATTACACTAAAAATATACACAAATGGGTAGCTGAAAATAATCAGACCTGTCGAAAGATAGGTTGGCCATATTTTTAAATGGAACCTCCTGACCAAAAGCGTCGCCGCCAGAGGAACCAGAATGTACGGGACAAGCATGATCAGAGCACCCATGGCTTTGGTTTTTTAGTTGATTCGGTTGTAAAATGGATACAAAAAATGAATCGATATGATTCATTTTGAAATCATCCCGGTTGGTAATTTGCCAGCTAATTATTTAACGGTAATTTTCGTGTCTCCGCTTACCAATTTCACATGGCAGCAGTCATGACTGATCACGAATTTCCTCCTGACGACTTCTTTTCCGTCTTTTATTCCGATAAACTCAAACTCCTGCCCGGATTTTATGGTTTTTTTCAAATGGTTGTCTGTGAATATGGTATAAGCACCGTAAATACGAGAAATTTGATCGGTGTCATTATTTTGGAAAGATATTTGCTCGCCCGTCGATATCTTTGTCGTATAATACTCATCCAGGCTGTAAGGTTTGCCGTCAGCATCTTTAACTTCGACCTTCAAGGAAACAAAAATATCGGTGCAGGCAATATTTTGAGGGCAATCGACCGAATTTACACGGTCTGAGTCGTCGCATGAAAAAGCCAGGGCAAACAATGTGGCAATCAGGAATAATCTTTTCATCGCGTTACAATAAAACTTATAAAATGCGGGCGAGTTTAACTAAGAGTAAATTCTGGGATTAATGGTTGTAGCCATCCTGGTATTTTCAGTGTGATAGGCTTGGGCTGCACGCTCGTGGATGTTTACAAGATCGTAATTTTTGGATCGCCGCTTACCAGATGTACGTGGCAACAATCGTGACCGATAACAAATCTTCGTCTCAATACTTCCTTTCCGTCTTTGATTCCGGTGAACTCAAATTCCTCCCCTTTTTTTGAAGTCTTTGCGAGCTGGCCGTCACCAAGGATCGGGTAGGCACCGTAATGCTGTGCGCTCGAATCCGTTTCCTGATTTTGAAACGAAATTTTTTCTCCTGTCGAAATTTTGGTGGTGTAATACGCATCAAGCTTGTAGGGCTTGTCGTTGGCGTCTTTGATCTCCGCGCTGACAATAACATAATTTTTTGTACACCCTATATTTTGAGGACATTCCTCAGCTTCCATATCCGCTCCGTTTTCGCAGGAAAAAGCAAAGCAGAATACAGCACAAATCAGTATTAATGGTCTTATGTTCATGGCGTTACGTTAAATGCTGCTACATGCAGGTGGTTTAATTGTAAGAACACAAAGACGCCTGATTGGTTGTAACCGGGGTGTGTTTTTTTTGTCTGAAAATATTTGAAATTGAATTATTTCAGGATTTTTTCCGCTGCCTTTACCTGTCCGTTTCTGGCAAGAAACAGGCCGTAACTGTCTTTGAAAAGTGCATTTTTCGGCTCAGTTTGCATCGCTTTTTCATATTGGTTTTTTGCATTTTCCAGGAAGTTGCTTTCTTCATAAAGTGCCGCCGACACGGCCGCATGTAAACCCGGATTCTCTGGTAATTCCTTATCGAGTTCCTGAAGTGCAGCTGCAAGCTTGTCGTTGACTTCTTTTTCGGCAATTCTGAAAGTGTAGGTGATACATTTTTCTGCTCCCTTTTTTGTCGCGGACCAATAATAATCCTGGCCCGGAACAACATCAAGATCTGCCAGATCTATTTCGACATTCGTTCCGGTTGTATCAAGCGTGTAAATCGGCTGTGCAATCTGGCTTGCACTTTCATAGATGGAGAAGTTGTATTCGCTGTTTTTATCCGTTGGATTCCAGGAGAACTTTACAACAGTTCCGATCAGATTTGTGCCATACAAGGGGCTCGTCATTATAGGAATGCACTCGCCGTCACGCGAAACTACCCCCTTTTGCCGCATATTGACTTTTGCGTATTCATCCAGAGAGAAAGGACTTTTCTTCGCCTTCGCCAGAAGGAAATCCATGGTCCTGTCAAAAATCGAGGGCGGATTGCTCTCTTTTGAAATCAATGGTAATAGCTGCCAGATTCCTGCCGTACGAAAGGGAGCACTTTTTCCCTTTCCGGTGATGCTCACCTCTGTATTTTGAGAGAGCTTGATTCGGGATTTTTCATCCAGGCAAATCCTTGGCTTGTTCGGACTGAGTTGCTGCCAGGGATCATTTGGTGAGCGCTGATACTGCACATTCCCGGCTTTTAAGGTAACGCAGACGTTTCCGTCTCCAGAATTTTCAATGGCAGAAAAAAAGAAAACAGAAAGAATAAGTACGAGTATTTTGCGGAAAAATAGATTCATTGATTTATGGCTTTGATGTTTTTGTTTTTCGTGACTTTCTGGAAAAACCATCCGAAATGCGATGGACCAGAAACATAAAATCATCGCTGGAAGTCTCTGCCGCCTTGATGGCCAAAACAATTACCGCGGCGATCAGCAGCGTGTTGATTTTAATAAGAAACCTGTGCAAAAGAACCACCTGAAGTACGAAAAAGACGCTGAGGCAAATGAAAGAGATAAAATGCGGGAAGCTGAAAAACGGGGCAAGGCCTTTTACGAGGACACCCAAACGCAGATAATTTCTGATGCCTGACGGCCCGTTTGCCAGAGCGGCTGAGTAAGACCATCTTTTCCCTTTTTCGAAAAAATGGCTCGAATGTTCATGCATACGGTGATGGAGTTTTATCAGGCCAAAAATGAGTATAATAGCAAGTACTGCTGACAACACGCCAGTCCATCTGTTTCCAAGCAAATACACCGTCTCGTCGCGCAACAACATTTCAACGATATTTGCATGAACAATAACGCCGTTCATTTTAGCTTCACTCCCGTTAGCACCCTCAAACGGCGACTCATGCAGGTCGTCCCGATGACCGATGTAGCCAAACAGCACAATTTTGCCTTCAAATTCGTCGAATGTCAGCCCTTCGTTCAAAATATCGTTCATTTGATAAATGGGATATCCCGAAGCATCGCGTTGGTAAACAATGATTTCCGGGTCCCGGCCATTGATTTTCTCGTGTTTCTTTTTGTAACGATTGAACTGGTCAGGTGCAAATTTTTTGATAATTTCAACCGGAAACGCATTTATCGTAATTGAATCTGCTTTATTTCTGATAAACGGCTGAAAATATCGGATGTGCTCATTCTCGGGTTCAGATACGAAGTTGACAAATGCCTCAGTACCATATATATAAGATGAGTCAGATCTTTTTAGAATTTTTTGTGAACGTTCAGCTTCCTCTTTTTCATACACGGGTTTTCCTTCACGAGTGTCAAGAAAAGCGGAGGAAACAAGTTTGTCCGAAACATTAGCCAGCACCCTTTCCAGATCAGCACTGCGCATAACGGTGGAATCGTCAAACATGACGTCCAAAGCAATAACTTTCGGTTTGTACTGATCCACTTTTGTTATCATTTTGGCTAACGTTGCCCGCGATGCGGTATCTACATTGACAATGAATATATCTTTCGACTGTTCGGGGGCTGTTGTTGAACGCACACCATCCATGACATCATAAAGCATTTCATTGTATTCGTCCTTGACACGGTCAACAAACATTTCAAAAGGATCGAGAAATTCAAAACCAAGCCGAAGTACCGTAGCAATTAACAGGATTTTGAAATACACGATCAGGGTTTTAATCAGTGTTTCAGTGAGCAGATATTTGTTTTTTTTTGTCATGCAGGGCTCGGAGGGGTACAGATATTAAATGTTTTGTTTCAATTAACGGGAGGTATGATGGTGTAAACATAATCAAAAGTTGCCCCCGTTTCCTGAGGCGCTCGCACCACCGTTCCTCTTTTGCGCTGCTGTTCTATCAGGTTGTCAAGGGGGCTGCCGTCGCCTCGCTTCGTAATTCCGTCTTGTGCTTCAATGATCGGGAAAAGATTTTCAGGTGTCGGAGTCGCAAACAATTTGAGCATTTCTACACCGTATGGCTTGAAAAAACCGTCCAGAATGGGTGTTTGTAAAATGATTTCCTGACCCGGTTCAACGATGAACGAATTCATATCAACGTTCGCAGTGGCAGGTACCACGGGTACGATTTTGTGGTCCGGCTGAATGCAAATGATATTGTAAAACGCGCGCGCTGTCCCGGAGTTTTTTATTTTGAGCACAAATTTGTCGTTCGTTGAGAATTTCCGGTTGAGCGTATCCAATGGCTCGTCCCAAATTTTTTCGATGACTGTATCGCCATTTGAATTCAATTTAATTTTGACTCTTACCAGCGACAATTCTAACTTAATCTTCCGCGAGACAAGATTCAGTTTTTTGATAAACCTTGCTTGTGTAAAAGCAAGCATTGCTTTTTTCATATCCCCGATTCCGCCAGAAGTTCGGAGATCCACCGGAGCCATATCTAAAAAGGGCAAGCCGGAATCTGCTACTTCCAGTACGCAACTATTACCCGATTCGTCCGGGGCCAGAAATACATCGGCCTTTGCCTCATCGTTTTCAAGATGGACAAACTTCCATACTTTTAGCGAATCCATCAGAGCCCGATTGCCGATCGCGCGTTTGACGAAAACGCTCAATAAAGCGTTGGGAAATGAGTGCTGCGTACAATATGCCCAGTATTTCGTCGCCGAAAAGCCTGATGGCAACGGTTGGTCCATTGTCAGCACGGATGAGAAATGACCGCTGCTGGTTATTTTTCCGGTTAACAGGTGAGACTTATCTTTGTTGAAAGAATTTCCCGCGATATCCAGAACGAAAATGTCTCCGATATTTACACCACCTGTTAGGCCGTTGCTCAATTCAACGGCGTTGTTGGGAAGTAGTTTTTTTATTTCAATGTACGGCTCCTGTTTGACGAGATCACCATTGAAAAACCGGTAGTCGACATCTCCTTCCAGAACCGGAGTTTGTCGCTGGCCAATGGCTGCCATTTCTGAACGGACCCGTGCAAACACATGCCTGTAAGTATCCTTTGAATCCAGCTGGTTCAACACTTTACTGACCGAATAAGATAGAGAACCATACGTCTGACCGTCAACAGCGGCCTCATAGTTGCTTTCATTTGAACTTGATCCTGAAAATACAACGAATCGCGCCAGATTGCTACTTGACAAGGTCCTTGTTTTTATCGGTTGATCGGCCAGGCTCTGCCCCGCGCCAACCTCCGGTTTTGAAGATGTTTTTTGGGATACCAGCGGTTTAAGGTCTCCTCTTGCAACTGCGTTTCCTCGTGAAGCTGATCCCGAATGGCAGGAGTCCAGGAATACAAGTAAGTGGCCCTTTTGCCCAAGAATCAATCGGATTTCACTGAAAATGATACCCAGGTAATCGTCGCGCAGATATTTACCAGCGTCTTTCAGATCGTATACGGCATCAATCGGCACGAGCGCTTCATCAAGGCCATCCGGCTCATCTCCGTTGTCGTCAGCCAGTTGCACCCCATGACCCGAATAGTGGATGACAACGATATCACCCGGTTTGAGCTTCGCTTTCAAACTGCGGAAGCCAGCAAGCATCTGTTCGGCAGTCGCGTCAATAATCGTGATTATATTCTGATTTTCGAAACGTTGCTTTTGCAAAGCATTGGTAATCAGTGGCACATCGTTCAGGGAAGAAAGTTTTCCCCAGCCCTTGCTTTTTATTTTGTCATAATTGCCATTGGCAATTACTAAGGCATGTTTTACCGGACTCTGACTGTAAACACAAGTGGAAAGCACAAGATTGACCACACAGAAAATCGTAGGTAACCATATTCTCATAACGTAAGATTTGCTTTTTGGAGGATCGGCAAATAAATGCGTTAGAAAAATAATGATTTATCGTCTGTAAATCAAATTTATTTTGGGGGTTGAAACGACGATCAGATCGAAGCAAGAATATTTTCCAGCTGGTGTGTATGCCGCTTGGTATGGCATGATAAAAAATTGATCCATTCAAAACGGGTCAGATTGCCAACACCCGGGAATGCAAAGCTTTCACATACGGGTGAGAGATCTTCTGTTTCCGCGATCCGGATAATCTCTTCCAGGTTATTTTCCAAAGCGTCAGCAAGCATCTTCTTGTCAAACGGGCCCGACGATGGAATGATGAATTCCGGCGATTGCATTTTGGAGCTAAAATCAAGGAACATTTTTCTGATCATTTCCACATGCTGGTCGGCTGGCCTATTGACCTGCGAGGTGTTTTCAAGAAGAACCTCTGGCATGCCAGAGCCGGATTTCAGCAGGTGGTCACAGACCTGTCCGGCTGTCCAGCTCCCTTCAAAGGGGATGATATTTATACTGGAATCAGAGAATGAGTCAATAACTGAGCCAAGTTGTCGGGCATTTTCCCGAAGTTCATCCGCAAGTGTCGTGGTGTTGATTTTCATATCAGTGTTGGTTTATAATTTCGTTTGTTTTTCCTGAAATTGATTTAATGTCGCGTACCAGCTCTGGTAAACCGGCATCAAAATTGTGCCCGCGCTGACTGAAAATTCTGACAGTTGCGGTGGGAATTTTTGTTTGGTAATGCGTCGCGTGGGCAACCGGAACCCATTCATCGTCCTTACTGTGGTAAATGCCAATATGGGGTATGGAGGACAAATGGGATGGGAAATTAGGTTTTAAAGTGAAGTCTTCCAATTCCCAGCCATCTGCTCCCCAGTAAGGAGCAGCAACCAGAAAAAGCCCGGCAATTGGTTTTTGATAAGGAACTTCGGAAAAATATTTCAATAAAACCGATGCTCCAAGCGAATGCCCCACCAGTATCACCGCGTCATCGATCAAATCGAGTTGTTTTTCCAAGCCGGTTTTCCAGACCTTGTAAGTAGGATTTTCAGGGTCTGGGATCTTGGGTGAATAAATCTTGTAAAAGCTTCCCAATTCCTTTTCCATAAAGCTGAGCAAAACGCTGCTCCCTTGTCCCTCGTTTTGTGGGCCCGCCGAATGTAGAAATAGTATGCGCGTTGTCATTGCTGTCGTCGAATGGTTTCATTAAGTCAGACAATGTGACGACTTAAATCCGGACTGCAGAGAGAATTAAAATACCACGAGATCTTAATTTAAACCCCAAACGGTATGGTCAGGATGTTTTTAAAGGCTCCTTTGGTACCGATTTCTTTTTTAAGAAGAGCGATTTTATCGCAAAAACAGTGCGTGGGATAAGACAATTCAGGATTCAGGAAAAATGGAAAATGAGCTGGAAGTAAATACCTGGCAAGGCTCAGATGCAGTTTTAATTTCGTAGGTCTTCCCAGCAAAGCAGCCATCATTTCCTGATCGAAACTAATGATTCTGCTCCCGTCTGTAACCGGTAGATATACTGTCAATTTAAAATTCCCGGGGAAATGGGTAACCTGTCCGAATTCGACTGGTACCGGCTGTCGGATGGCTACAAAATCCTTGAGTGTTTGAATAATGCGCTCATCATCTTCCGGTATCTTGACGCCGTCAATGCTGATGTGCGGGAATTTAACAAGCGGGCCAGCCGGCACACCGTGCTCAATCAAAAGGGTGTTTATGGCGCTGAGCCGGGCTAACGTTTCGTCGTCAGGAACGAGTACGGGATAGTATTCGAAAATCGGGCGCGGTGTGCCGAAAATGTCGGGTTGAGGAGCTGACTTACTTTTCATTTTGGGATCGCCCGCCTGCTCATGCAGGTGTGCGTTTGTTTTTTTGGGATTAATCAGGTCTTTCCAGAGACCAGAATATTTTTTACGATATTTCAGATCCTCTTCTTTTTCAATGAGTTCCAAAGCAATTCTGCTGACGTTAGCATCCTGGATCTGGTCGTATATTTTTCGGAATACTTCGATGATATCATATCGGATCAGCGTTCCGTTTTTTTCTTCCATTGCATGATCAAACCGGGTTATAAGGTGCTCGGTTACGGCGATTAGCAAATTTTGATCAACTATTGCAATTTTCCAGAGTGACTGAAGTGCATGTCTCGCTGTTACAAATTTTTCGTCGCGAGCCACTTTCAAAACGGTTTCAAGGTTTTTCTGCATTCGCTTTTCAGGATCGCTCTTTGAGAGGTTAGCCAGTAATTGTGCCGCAATTGAGCGTTGGTGGTTGTCGCCGGCGACAGTCAGATCCAGCAATTTATCCCAAACGGCATAGGCCCAATTGACAGGCTCATTGGTAAGCGCGATCAGGTAGTAGTAGCCCTCGTTACGCTCATTCACGTCCTGGCGAAGAATCTGTTCGAAATGTTGAGCCGTCTGCTGATCCATTTTTTGACGCTTTTGTTATTGGATGGTTTAGTTATCGCGCTGGTCCAAATTAAGAATTTTTTGCCAGCAGTTCCGCTAACCTGTCCAGATTTTGTTCATTACCTTCTTCAACCAGTTTTCTGACTTTATTTGTTTCCTCCGGACTGTTGAATGTCATCAGCCAATCAAGCAGACTGCCTTCGGGTTGTTCAGTCAACTCAATTTTCAGGATAAATTCTGGTGGAGAAATATGCCTGATTACAATTCTTTCGGGCACGGTAACCTCTTCAAAAACGCTTTCATTCTTATAATTTGCCCCATTTGGCCCGTGCATTACAAAACGCCACACACCGCCGGGCCTTATGTCTATTTCTTCAAAAGTATTGGTGAAACCTTTCGGTCCCCACCATTTTGCCAGTAGCTCCGGTGTTGTAATTGCATTGAAGATTGCCTCACGAGAGTCATGAATCACGCGCGACGTAGCAATTTGATTGCCGCTTACCGGTGCTGGATTGTGGTCTGAATTGTCCATGGTTAGTCAGTTTAATGGCGATTCGTAAAAGGGAAATTCCAGCCTGTAAAACTGTATTACAGACTGGCGATGCGACAAAATAATGGCGATTTGTTTCTGCGATTATTTTGGAGAGAGCATCGGCGCATATCTTTCCCGATAAGTGTAAGCCAGAAAGAGATTAGCAAGTAACATGAAAATTGCGATCGGTAAACCTTCCGGCAAAACAAAAGCATGGTAAAGGAAAATGTTAAGCACAATCGGAAAAATCACGACGGTAACCAACGGAAGATACCTGCCGATAATCAAAAGTATGCCACAAGCTAATTCTATTCCTTTTAGGGTCGGCATGAAATAACCTGTCGCAGCAATGGCATCGTTAAACAATTTGGGCGTACCTTTTAACTCAGGTACGGGAACGAGGTTGAAAAGGACAACAATTGCCGAGGCGGTAAAAATGAGCCCCATCAGCACGCGGACAATGATAACTGCAATTTTCATAATTTTGGGTGTTTGCTAAATTTGGAAACTAATTTGCGGGCGTGTTTTATTTGCGCACGGTCTGAAAACTATTCATTTGGAAGCTGATAATTGATCATCCAGCGTACGCCAAATTTATCTGTAAAACTGCCGTAGTAAGCGCCCCAGAAAGTTTTTTCAAGAGCCATTTCGATTTGTCCTCCTGCCGAAAGCCCGTTAAATAGCTTATCAGCATGTTCCATGCTGTCGGGACCAACGGAAATGTACGAATTGTTTCCAAAGACCAGCGTTTGGCCCATAGATTCCAGGGCATCGGTTGCCATCAAAATAGCAGTGGAGCCGATGGGTAACGAAACGTGCATGATTTTACTTCGGTCCGCCTCCGGCATTTGATCTGCGAACGGGGTGTCACTGAAACGTTGCAGCAACAAAAAATCTCCACCGAATACCGATTTATAAAAATTGAAAGCCTCTTCCGTGTTTCCTGCAAAATTCAGGTAAGTGTTTATTGACGCCATTATTTTATTGTGTTATGTTAAAATTATAGACTGTTTCTGGTGTTAAAAACAGATAATTTGACGGTGTATCTGGCAAAAAGTACACCATATGCGTCAGCGAAAAATTAGCCGTTTAAGGCCGCCGGATCCATCCACATTACTTCCCAGAGGTGGCCATCCAAATCTTCAAAACCGTGGCCATACATATAGCCGGAGTCCTGCTTTTCATTTGGTGCGGTGCCACCGGCTGATAACGCCAGACTTACCATTTCGTCCACTTTTGCAGGACTTTCTGCGGAAAGGCAAATGATCGATTCCGTCGTTTTGGTCGCGTCGGCAATTTCCTTTTTTGTAAAGGTTTTGAAAAAAGGTTCTACCAGCAACATGATGTAGATATCTTCTCCGATGATCATGGAGGTGGCCTTTTCGTTGGTAAACTGAGGGTTGAAAGTGAATCCAAGTTTGGTAAAAAACGCTACTGATTTGTCCAGGTCCTTAACAGGTAGGTTGACAAAGATTTTAGTTCCCATAATTTTTATTGGTTTAGTTAACAGATTAGGTTTTTGAGTTGTTGATTATTGTTTTTCCAGGTTGCTTTTCAGGTTCGATAGACTGGCTTCCAGGTCTTTGCCAAGCATGTTCTCCATTTTAACGAACAGCAAAATGAAGTTCATCGGATAGGGCATTTTGCTGGAAAAGTACCACTTCACCTGTGTCTCGGCTGGTCCCTTCGGAGTTGTGCTGATATAACTATCGGCTTTCCCTTCAAAGGGCTTGATGAAACGTATTTCATAATCGATCTGGCCGGGTTGCAAACTGTCGCCGGCTACCACTTTTGTAATTTCCTGCTCTCCCTTGCCAACTTCTTCTTTCCGGCTTTCCCACGCATAAACAAACCCCTTTGTGCCGTCGGTTCCGCTGTATTTTTTGTTCATATTGGGATCTGCCATCACCCATTTATTAAACTGATCACCATTGCGGAGCAAGCTAACATATTGAAAAACGGTCGTTTTGGGCTCGTTGATCGTTATTTCCTTTTCCACCACATAGGTGTCTTTTGTGAACAATGCGACGAAGAGTATAAGCAGGATCAGTATCACAATCCCGGCGCCTATTCTAGTTAAGATTTTCATGTATTTCAATTACATTTTAAGATATTTCCTGATTTAAGTTTTAACGCGGCGCTACAAACGCAGCATTGTATTCCGGGATGTGGGCTGTTATTTTTTCTCACAATAAAGCATCCAGGTGATTCCGAATTTGTCAACAAGATTGGCCATCAGGCCAGCGAAAAACTCATGAATCGGATGATTGATCTTTCCGCCGTTTGACAGATTTGAGAAAAATGTTGTCATTTCTTCGGCTGTGCTGCAATTGAGGGAAAGTGAAATATTGTTACCAGATACTTTTTCGGTCGATTCCGACATGTCGGATCCGAGCAGAACCAAACTCGCATTGATCAGTGACGCATGAAGCACCTGCTTTTGCAAACCCGCCGGAAATTGATGTGCCATAGGCGATTCTCCAACAGTTTGTAAAGTTAGTTCTCCGCCAAAGCATTCTTTGTAAAAATTCATTGCCTCGTGGCACTTACCGGCCAGATGGAGATATGGGCTTATATGCACTGCCATGCTGAGAGGGAATTATTGGTTAAGAGATATATAAATTGAGAAATGGCAACGCAGGTGCGATGCTTCGCTGCCCGTGCTTACAGACCTTGTGAAATAAAGACCTTTTTATTTTAGATTTCCGGACAGCATGAATGACATTTATTTTAAAAAGTTTTGATATTTTTTTTAAGTGATAGTAGATCAGTTAGTTACTGATGCAATATCACTACTTTATTAATTGCTTACCGGCTCGTATTGCAGAATGACAATTCCGCAACTGCCTGTTGTACTATTGACAAGTTTCAGGTTTAGCCGATCAGTCACAGTTTTAAAAATTGCCATCCCGTTTCCAAGAATCGCAGGATTTACAAAAAGATGGTATTCGTCGATCAGATTGAAACGGATCAATGACGAAACGAAACCTGCGCCTCCGTACGTGATTATATCTTTTCCAGGCTGCTTTTTTATTTTGTTTACTGCGGTTATGATATCATCCTGGACGACGGTGGTGTTACTCCACTCCAATTCAGAAATTGTTTTGGAAAAGACAAACTTCGCGTTTCCATTCATTTTTTCGGCCATGTAACGGTCTTCGTCACTTGCTTCGGGATTTGATGAAACCGCAGGCCAGTACATGGTCATGCCCTCAGCGGTTTTTCGGCCCAGTAAAATCGTGTCACATGATTCGGTGAGTGCGGCAGTATGCGTTTTTATTACTTCATCCCAGTTCCAAACCATCCAGTCCATTTCTCCATTTGGGCCGGCAACGAATCCGTCAATGGACATTTGCATCTGTAATTTCAACTTTCTCATTTTTTGTTTTCGATTAAATGGTTAAGATTCGCTTACTTTGACGATGTAAAATTAGCGGGTTAATTTATAATAAAACGGGTGCAAATCCGGCAAGATTGGGGGTGAATTGTGACAGTTCGGGCGCCTGATAGGCTCAGGCAAATTGTGGAAAAGGGAATTACGATTTCTAATTGTTGTAAAAAAAGCGGATAAATTTATTTTAAAAGGTCAAATTCGTCTTGTCTGGCAGCGAGCGTGAGATCTGGAAACCATGAAACATATATCTATTCTCGTTCCTCAGGGTGACGTTGCGCTGGCTTGTATTGACGGGCCATTTACAATATTCAATAAGGTGAATGATTTTCTCGACAAAATGGGAAAACCGGTGTTGTTTCATGTTCAGCTTGTCGGGCTTAGCAAAGAAGCGGTCTCGTATCACCGGTTGTTCAAAGTGTATCCGGACCTTGTTATTGGAGAAGTTCTCAGGACAGATCTTATCATTATCCCCGCTGTCAACGGCGATATGGACCATGTGATTGCAATTAACAAGGAATTTGTCCCGTGGATTGTGGAGCGGCATAGGGCCGGAGCGGAGGTCGCAAGTTTGTGTGTAGGCGCATTTTTACTTGCATCGACGGGTTTGCTGGCAGGTAAAAAGTGCGCCACACACTGGCAGGCGACCAACGATTTTCGAAAAATGTTTCCCGACGTCAATCTGGTTTCGGAAAAGATAATCACAGACGAGGGCGGGATTTATTCGAGCGGAGGTGCTAATTCGTTCCAGAATCTGATTCTTTATCTGGTTGAAAAACACGCAGGGCGGGACATCGCCGTATTGGCGGCGAAGGTTTTTGAAATCGAGATTGACCGTGATAGCCAGTCGTCCTTTATTATTTTTGATGGTCAGAAAGAGCACGATGACGAACCGATACGAAAGGCCCAGGAATATATTGAGAGCAATTTTCGGCAGAAAATAACGGTTGATCAGCTCGCTTCGATGTTTGCCCTGAGCAGGCGAAATCTTGAAAGGCGTTTCAAAAAAGCGACGTCTAATACCACCAGTGAATACCTGCAAAGGGTTAAAATAGAGGCTGCGAAACTGAGTCTCGAGTCAACGCGTGAAAACGTTAATGAGGTGATGTGGAAGGTAGGTTATACGGATACAAAGTCGTTCAGAACCACGTTCAAGCGTATTACCGGGCTTTCGCCGATGCAGTACCGGAACAAATACAACCGATAAGAAGTCATGTAGGTTTACTGATTTCCGGAAGGGAATCCGCGCGGAAAGCGGTCAGCCGAAGACTCCGCTGTTTTCGTGGATCAGTGTTCGTTCAGCAACAGAAGGCTCGTCGGGCAGAATTTCAACTAAAAATCCAAAATTTTCCAGAAGCTCCATCAGGAATTGTGTAGGGAAATTCGGCCCGGGAGATTCAATACGAAGAATTTTGTCGCAATCTTCGAGATCAAAACTTGCGCGGAAATCCGGAAAAGTCTGGTGTATCAGATCTATAACAAGATTTCCCTGAATGGGATTTCTAATGTCTGTTTTAAAAACTTCTATCATGCTGCCGAAAGGTTAAGATCGTAATTTTTTCTGAAAGAAAGGATTCCGCCGTGTCCGCATTCATTGTTTGCACCTATGACAACTGTAAACCGGAAATCCGTACATGGGGAGGATATTTTTTTAGAAGCCCGGAAGCTTTTCCCGACGTCAGGAAAATTTACAATTGTTTTTTGTAGAAAATGACAGAATAATTTTCAGTCAATGTAAAAAATATTTTTAGTTTAAAAAACAGCTTTGTCTTTGAGGGGCTTTTTTGTAGGTTGTAGCAGCCAGGCTCAATGTGATTCCGATCAGTATGTTTTGAGCTTCCATTTCCACGTTACCAGCATTCGCAAAATATATGAAGATTTACATTTTTCTTTTGGTCTTCCTGATACCAGCCCCAGGTTTCGGTCAGCATCTTTCCAAAGATTTGCAGCAAAAGATAGCAGAGATGCTTTCCGTACAAAAGGGTGTTTACGCTGTCGCATGTAAGGATCTTACAAGTGGCGAGTCGCTCCTGATTAATGCAAACGAATCTTTTCACGCGGCCAGTACCATGAAAACACCAGTGATGGTGGAGGTTTTCAAACAAGCTTCGGAGGGGAGGTTCAACCTCTCGGATTCAATTACCATTAAAAATGAATTCAAAAGTATTGTTGACGGAAGTTTGTACAGTCAGGACTCTGTAAATGACAGTTCCCGGGAGCTTTACAAACACATCGGCGACAAGATGGCAATTCACGATCTGGTTTATGACATGATTATTGCCAGCAGTAACTTTGCGACCAATCTGGTCATTGATCTCGTTGACCCGAAGAATGTGATGACAACAATGCGCCAACTGGGGGCTAAAGACATTCTTGTTTTACGAGGCGTGGAAGATGCAAAGGCATTTCAAAAGGGACTGAATAATACGGTCACTGCTTTCGATCTGATGCTGATCTTCGAACAAATGGCCTCTGGAAAACTTATCAATCAAGACGCCTGCGACGATATGATCAAAATTCTGCTAGATCAGAAATTCAATTCGATGATCCCGGCAAAGCTGCCCACAAACGTTAAAGTTGCGCATAAAACTGGCTCCATTGCCAGGGTGCAGCATGACTCAGGTATTGTGTTTCTGCCTGACGGCCGCAAGTACGTGCTCGTATTGCTGTCCAAGGAATGGGACGACAAAGCTGTGAACACAGAATTGCTTGCCGTTATCTCAAAAACAATCTGGGAAGCTTTAAAATAGCCAAAAATTGGACTACTGGATTTTCAAAAATTGGACGGTGTTCCTGATCCAATTTGGTGTCAGTTTTGTAAAAAATATACAACCATGGCATCACCACAACCACACCTCATTCCCAGCCGCGCCGCAAAACGTGCGCAGTACGACAACGATAGTATCAATGCGATACTTGATGAAGCGCTGTTTTGCACAATTAGTTTTTCTATGGACGACAAGCCGTTTTCCATCCCGACTTCATTCGTACGTTATGAAGATAAAATCTACATTCACGGCTCTGTGGGCAGTCATTTTATACGACAATTGGAAAAGGGAGTTCCTGTATGCATTTCGGTTATGCTGACGGATGCGCTGGTTGTAGCAAAATCGGCATTCAGTCATTCGGTAAATTATCGATCTGTGGTGATTTTCGCTGACGCCGAAAAAATTGAGGATCCTGCCCGAAAAGCCGAAGCATTCGAGTGGCTGACAAATAAAATTGTCCCTGATAGCTGGAATTACCTGCGCCCGATGACTGACAGTGAAATCCGTAAGACCACAGTTCTGGCTTTTGCACTGGACCAGGCTTCGGCTAAAACGAGAAGTGGCATGCCAAATGACGAACCGGAAGATAAACCGCTGCCAATTTGGTCAGGCCTGATACCGATGGAAACGCGTAGATTATCTCCCGTGCCGGACGAATCGAGTGTTGAAATCCCCCTTCCTGAACATCTGGGTGCTGTTTAAAGGGGTTTAATAAACTGAGTTGTTACTTTTTTTGTAGAAATAGCGTCAGGAAAGTAGTTTGTGAATTTCAACAATAGCCGGACCGGTTTTCCTGGCCGGTCCGGCCGATTTTTCTACATCACGTTCAGTTCCCGTATTTCTACATTTCCTCCAACATGAAAGATCGGGCAACCTTGCACCAGCTCGATGGCTTCGTCCAGCGAGTTGGCCTTTACGATGGTGTAGCCACCAAGAACTTCTTTGATTTCTGCATACGGGCCATCGGTAATCACATTGTCTTGTCTCACAACTTTGCCGCCCGATTTCAGGCTGGCTCCCGGGTTAGTGAGCTTGTTTTGTGCAGCAATGCCGGCTATCCAGTCCATCCATCTTTGGGTGCTTGCCTGCATTTGTTCAGTTGTGCCGGAAGGAATGGCATTTAACTCGTTGCGGAAAACCAATAAAAAATCTTTCATTTTGTTTCAGGTTTAATTGTTAAAAACCAATGACGATTTTGGTTCACGGGATTGGACAAAGTTCTAAGTATTTTTTACCCTTGTAAGCGATAAATATTTCAGGAGTGGATTAACTTGTTGTCATTGAGGTAGTTGATTTTCCGGATTTCCAAATAGGATTTCTTCTTTCAAATTCCAGGTGCCTTCTGATTGGCTGTGCAATCTTCTGAGAACGAGAATGCCGGAGCATAAAAATTCCCCTTCATAAGCGAATTCCGAACGCATGGAGTTGATAATCTGATATTGGATAGATGACAAACCACCAGCGATGGTGAGGTGTGGATTTCTGGATTTGACACCTTTCCCTATTCCGGATTTGAGCAGATCCACCAACTCTCTGATCGGCGTGGTTTTTTCAATAGGAATATGCAAAATACGTGATTCCGGGGTTGGTTCGAAAAAATCAGCACCTTTCAACCTTACATAAAAGTTTTTCTGGGCCGACAAAATGCCTGCGATTTTCCGCTTTACAAGGTCAGGATCAAGATGTTCAAAAGTCATCAGAGAAATATGCGCTCTCGAATCCAGATAAGCGGCATCTTCGCCGATCAGTTTACGAATCTTTTGTTTGCTCAGAGTAACTGCATTGCTGGCAGCAACGTCGGGTGAAATGGCCAGCAGGAATTCGTACCAAACATCGGGACCGAAGAGATTAAGCTGGTTTTTATCAATTTTTTTCATGGTGGGTCTTAAAAGCAATCCATTTTCGTTGTTGTCACTGTCGCGCAAATTCCCGGATTAAAAGTCTACAACGATGTGACTGGTGAAGGTAGATAAAAGCGTCGAAATTAATACCTCCATTTTTTCATGATGAGACGTTCCCTCGTAAAGATTGATGCTGTGAAGAATAATTCGCTGATTTAAGATTGAGAGATTTATGTCAGGATTCGATAACCTGTTGATGAGTTTCGACAATTTTCGTCGGATTCTTACTGAAATAAATATCTCCTTTTAAAACCGAAATAGAGCAAAAAACCAGTATTTTATGACGCATTAGGGATTTTAAAAAAATGTGTGGCCGGAATTTCGTCGTTTGACAGAAAAGCTGAATTTTGAATTGTTTTGCTACATGATCAAGGTGATAAAACGAGTCGATGTGGATATGAATGAGGCGGTTAGGAGCTTATTTTCGGATGAAAGGCAACATGGAGAAGATGATGTCATTGACGACAAAATAATGTGGAATTTTATTGCAAAATAGCTAATTTAGAAACCGGCAGTGAAAACCTGACTGATAATGGAAGAAGGGCCGAAAAATTTATATCCTTATGAAATGAAAATCCTTCCTTTTCTGCTGTTCTGTCTAATAGGTTATGCCGGTTTTGGACAAACCGCAGCGGAATGGTGTGAAAAAGCGAGTAAAAGTACAGACAATGCCGAGGTTGTCCGTTTTGCAGATAATGCACTGAAAATAGACCCGAACAATGCATGGGCATTTTTGTTGCGAGGGGTCGGACATCTTAATGCCGGTGACAACCAAAAAGCGTTGGTGGATATTGACAATGCGATTCGTATTACGCCAAATTATCCCAATGCGCTAAATAACAGAGGTGTTGCTAACTTCAATTTGGGGCGCTACGTTGAGTCTGTCAAAGATTACGACCAGGCAATCCGGCTGGATCCTTCCTATGTTACTGCTTATCTGAACCGGGGGATATCAAAGATTCAGCTCGCTAAGTACGAAGAATCAGTTGTTGATTTTACAGAAAGTCTGAGACTGAATCCTGAGTACGCCAGGGCTTACCTTTGCAAAGGCCAGAGCCTGTTTCATTTGAAAAAGTACCAGGAAGCGCTCGATGCTTTCGCTGAGGGTGAGAAGCGCGACAAATCATTAAATTTTCATCTTGACGACAAGAAAAGTGCTCAAAACGCAATCCGGGTCGGGTTAAAAACGGATAAGTCTGAAGAAGACTGGCTGGACATGGCGCGGGAAACCGTCGACAATAACCTGAAAATTGAATACGCGGGAAATGCAATCAGAATAAATCCTAAAAATGCAGATGCCTTTATGATCAGGGGCGCTGCCAGGATGAATTCCGGGCAGAACAAAGAGGCGATTATAGACTACAACGAAGGTTTGAAACTCAATTCCAGTCATGCAGTAGGCTACAATAATCGGGGGGTGGCTTACTACAATCAAGGTCTTTACCAGGAAGCTCTTCAAAATTATGATCTGGCAATCAAACTCAACCCCGGTTTCGCAGACGCCTATAACAACCGGGGTGTTGCCAAAGGTTTGTTGGGTCGGTATCAGGAAGCAATTAATGACTACGACCAGTTAATCAGAATCGATCCGAAATACAAACGTGCATATTTCAACAAAGGGCAAAGTCTTTTTCAGCTCAAAAAGTATACAGAGGCGCTCGATATGTTCGAGAAAGGTGAAGCGATGGACAACAGCATCACATATCATCTGGAGGACAAGAAGCGTGCGCGGGAGGCACTGAAACTCGACCAGATAGCGGTGGATTGGTGTAATAAGTCGATCAATACGACGGATACTAATCTAAAAATCGAATATGCAGGGAATGCAATTAAAGCGGATCCGGGAAACGCGCTGGGTTATTTTTTACGTGGCCATGCCAGAGCAAGTATCAGTCGGAATCAGGAAGCGATGGCAGACTACTCGGAAGCGATCCGGCTAAACCCCAAATATGCCGATGCATACAACAACCGGGGATCGCTTTTTTTTGATCAGGGAAATTTCAAAGCGGCTGTTGAAGATTATAACCAGGCAATCGCTTACAACCCGGAGCTTGTTATGTCATTTTACAATCGTGGGAGTGCAAAAAACGGGCTAGGGGATTATCAGGATGCGATCATCGATTTTGAGCATACTTTACGACTTGATCCAAAGTATACGCGCGCGTATATCAACAAGGGTAGAAGTTTATTTAATTTGAAACAATACCAGGAGGCACTCGATTTTTTTGCACAAGGCGAAGCGCTGGACCCGACCTTGACCTATCATTTAGAAGATAAAAAGAAGACGGAAGAAGCACTTCGGGCGGTTGCGAAACCAGAAAAGCAGGCGGTATTATTAAGAAGATTCGCATTGATCATAGGAAATTCAGCTTACGACGGCGGTAAATCACTTGAAGGACGGCCAAACAATGATGCAAAAGATATTGCTGCGCGCCTGGAATCTGTTGGTTTCAAGGTGTTTAGATACAATGACCTGCGTAAACAACAGGATTTTCTTGAAGTTTTCCGGAGTTTTGGACAACTGGCTAAAAATGCGGATGTGGCACTTTTTTTCTATGCGGGTCATGGCGTAGAAGTGAATGGCGAGAATTATATAATTCCAACCCAGGCCAAACTAACCAACCGGGAAGATGTTGACTACGAGGCATTTCCGGTTAGAAGAGTGCTGGACGAATTTGCCAAGTTGAACACCAAAAGCAACATTATCCTATTAGACGCGTGTAGGGAGAATCCATTCCGGTCCTGGTCCAGAGGTGAGGATCGCGGTTTTAAACTTATTGATATCACGCAAACTGGCCTGGATAACCTTTTCATAGGATATGCTACCGCTCCGGGAAGTGTCGCCCGGAACGGATCAGGCCGCAACGGCGTTTTTACCTCAGCGCTGCTTAAATTTCTGTACCGGGGCCAGCGTTTCGATGATATTTTCCAGGACACGGTAAATGAAGTACTGATTCAGACAAAAAACGCCCAAAGACCTTTTCAGACTTCAAGTCTGCGTACACGACTGATATTTTGAGTGTAATTAAATGTCGGTCATATATTACTGTTTCTGAACGAGCTGGTTTTTCAGGAAATTATCCCCATTCGTTTTGCAGTGTAAATGGCTTCAATGGAATTGTTGACACTCAGTTTTTCAAGAATCCGCTGCCTGTGTGTGTTAACCGTATGCACGCTGATTTCGAACAGCGCGGAAATCTCTTTACTCAGTTTTCCATCCCGGATCAATTCCAGAATCGCCTTTTCCTTCACTGTCAGCTTTGGCGTAACCTGCATATGATGTGGCGGTAGGCTGACCAACTCGCCGGTTGTGAAATTCATGATCTGAAACTTGACGGCGGTCTGTGACGACTGATCGGGCGAAATATCAATGACACCAAGAGAGAGCCAGATATTTCCCATCTCGTCCTGTTCAAGTACCTGATGTTGCTCAATCACCCGGATGTAGTTCCCACCTTGTGAAAGAATCCGATACTCATTGATCAGCTTGTAGTTTTTACGGAACAGAGGCGAAAGCGTCAGAAGGAATTTCGTCGCCGCCTGACCATTATCTGACAATGCTGCAAGATCATCAGGATGAACCCGCCGGTCGAATATTTCATTTGTAATTGATGGTTGCTCAGGAATGTTAAATCCAAAAATTTGATAAAAATTCCGTGAGGCGTAAACATGTGCTTCTTTTTTCAGATCATATACCGATACGCCACTGCTGCTTAGCTGTGCCATTGCTCTGATTATTGCCAACTGTTTTTCAAGAAGTTTTTCGTCTTTTTCCGCTACCTCCGGTTGTTTAATCCGCTGCAATTGCTCAGAAACGACTGGTATTTTCCTGTTCCGTTTTGTTTCTGTGACTAATGATAAATCAGTATTTCTTCTCATTTCGAAGTGGTCTTAATTTGCAAATGGGTATTTGAATCCACTGCATGACAACTCAAACCCGTCTTAACCTGAACAGAAGTGTAAATATTTACAATAGAAAGCAAATGAATTATTCGGTGATCAGAAATGCGGATACATACTGGGGCAGGGCCTTTGCAGCGGAGTTGGCGCGGCAAAAAAGAAATTTAATTCTGCTTGGCATTGATTGTCAGGTTTTAAAAGAAATTGCAGCAAGCCTTAAATCTTACGGTGTTGGGGTGGTTTATTTTGAAGCGGACAATTCGCTCGCCAGCATTGTCGCAGTGTGCGAGAAAATCAATGCGCAATATGAAGTGGATCTTTTGGTTCACTGCCCGCAAGATGCCGGGGATCAGAAATTGGTTGATATGGACATTTTTACCCTCCAAAAACATATCAATTCCGATTTCACCGGTGACTTTTATTTTGTGCATCAGTTGCTTCCAAATCTGTTGCTTCATGCGGACGCAAGAATTGTTGAAGTTTTGAAGCCGGATCACAAGGATTTGTTATTGCCAAAGATGGTGATCGACTTTAAGTCCTCTTTGGCCCGATATCTGAACAGGGAGCTGAATGAAAGTGAGCCGAACGTGAAATGCTACACTTTTATCGTTCCTGAACTTGATAATGTAGCGTTTAAGGATATCGTTTTTCAGCTTTAACTTTCGGGAACAGTGCCGCATGTGCCCGAAAGTGGTTTTTTCGTGGATCTGGCCTAATCCAGGCTCTTCAATGGATTTTGATGGCCTGCCTGACTGTTTACGGAAGACCAAGTGGATGTCTGGTATTTTCAAAATTCTGAAAACATCCGGGTTAAATCAGCGGATAGATGCAGTTTAAAACTCAGAGCTGTTAAGGCTGGTATCTACAAAAAAGAGAACCATGTAAGGCTCTCTTTTTCACAAAATTTAGTATTTTAGATCCGGACAAAGTCGTCAGCTTTTCCTTATTTCCATTTTTCATTGATGTAATTTGTAACCTCTTCACCTTTGGTTTTTCCCAAGGCTTCCATGCTGCTACGGATCGGTGGGTCAGTATACATGTGATATGATTCCGGAATCGAATTCCTGAATTTGAAAATCGCGTCAATGCCTTTTTTGATATTTGGAACGTCAGGAATTTTTTGCAGATATTGGGTGAAAGTAAAGGTTGCGGTCACTTTTTCAGCGCTGGCTGGTGATGTGCTGTATTGATTGTAGACGAAATCAAAATCAGCAGGATCGCCCTTTTTAGTGATTTCTTTTGCAACCACAATTGCTAGGGGGCCTTGCGGATCGTTCGTGTATTTTTTGGCAAGATTGTATGCCTCGTCTGGTTTCAATGCGATCAAACCTTCCAGAGCTGCACCTGAAACACTGTAACTGCTGTCATTAATATTTTTTTCATACAAAGTTTCGTATGCGGCGTCCTTTGTTCTGCTCAAAAATTTAATCGCGGCGGCTTTTACCAGTTTGTTTTTTTCCGTTCCGGCTATCGTGGCTACTTCCTTGATCACTTCCGGATCTCTTGCAAATTTGGTTGTACTCAATTTACTGATCGTCGCCGCCCGCAGTTTCGGATATTTGTCCTTCATGCCAGCAGTCAATTCTTCCATTCCTTTCGATCCGAAATAATCCAGCGCTTCTTTTCTGTCCATATACAGTGGCGCATTGTTGAGCTGATGCATGTAGTTTTCAACTGTCTTGTTATCAGTTTTTGCTGCCAGCAACACTTTGTCAGCGTCTACATTGATCAGGTCAGGACGCCTGGCGTAACTCACATAAAATGAATCGACCTGATTTTCAACCCAAACCTTATAACGTTTTTTGGCTTTTCCCTCATAAACATCAATCGCAAGCGGAATTCTGAAAATTGGACCGTTCTTTTGTGTTTGTTCAATTTTTACCATCGCTTTTCCCGAGGCGTCATCATAAACGTAATCAATTTTGAGTTCAGGGTGACCGTTGCCGTAGTACCATTGATTCCAAAACCAGTTCAAATCCTGTCCGGTCACTTCTTCAAATGCAAGCCTGAGTTGCGCCGCTTCGCCGGTTTTGAACTTATTGGTAGTGAGGTAATTATTGAGAGATTTGAAAAATGCGTCATCGCCCACATAGTTGCGGAGCATGTGCAAAACCCGTCCGCCTTTTTGGTATGAAACCAGATCAAACATATCTTCCCGGGTTGCGTAATGATAACGAACCAGATCCTTTTCCGCGTCTTCCGGGCTGGACAGATATGAGCTCAAACCCAGGTTATTCTCTTCATCTCCGGCGTCTTTTCCCTCCTTGTATTCCATCCAGAGTGTCTGACTATAATCTGCCATGGATTCGTTTACGGTAAGATTACTCCAGCTCTCGGCCGTAACCAGGTCGCCAAACCAATGATGGAACAGTTCATGTGCAATGACGGTTTCCCAGGCATTCCCATCCAAAAGCTGCCGCGCATTTTGATAGGCGCCTTCTCCATGTAACGTGGCAGTGGTGTTTTCCATGGCGCCGCTGATGTAGTCGCGCCCGACAATTTGCGCATATTTTGGCCATGCATAATCCACACCTAGTTTTTCAGAAAAAAATTTGATCATTTCGGGTGTGTTGCCAAATATTTTGCGAGCAACCGGAGCGTATTCCTTTTCCACGTAATAGCTTACCTCTTTTCCTTTATATTTATCCTTAATGATCGCATAGTCGCCAACGCCCATAAAAAACAGATAAGGGGCGTGAGGAAGGTCCATTTTCCAGTAATCTGTTCTGGTACCATCCGCATTTTTTTTCTGGCTGATCAGCAATCCGTTACTCAACGTTACATATTTTGCGGGAACGGTCATGGAAATTTCTTCCGTGGATTTCTGATTCGGTTTGTCAATTGTCGGCATCCAGGCGCTGTTGGATTCTGTTTCTCCCTGTGTCCAGATCTGCGTTGGTTTACCCTTTTCTTCGCCGGTCGGATTAATGAAATACAGCCCTTTCGCATCGCTGATTGCGGCGCTGCCTTTTGCTTTTATCTCGTTGGGCTTGCTGATGTAATCGATATAAATCGTATATTTTTCACCTCCGTTGTAAGTTTTATCCAGCGAGATTTTTAGCTCCAATCCGTCATATTTGTATTTCAGTGGCGTTTTTTTTGCTGCCTGAACCAGAGATACTTCCTTGATTTCCATGCTTTGCGCATTGAGCGAAAGAGAATCCGTTGGGTAGAAGTGCGGTTTTAGCGTAAGCCATTCTTTGCCGATCATCTGGGCCTTGGCATAGTCAAACTTTACGTCGAGTTTAGTGTGGACCAGGTCATTGATCCTTGGATAGGATCCCCGGTAAATTTTTGTCCAGGTCGAATCTGCTGGTTTTTCAACAGATTGTGCATTTACTAATAATGGACAGATCAGGATGGCAAGTAATGCCAGATTTTTTTTCATATTATAATTTGACGGGAAAGTGCGACTGGGCTTTAGTTTAGTTTTCAAGTTAGGAATTTTTCAGCGTGTTCAAAATTCTCTGCTCAGAAAGCATTTTGCGCGGGTGTAATTGTTTTGCCCAATTTACCGGACCGCAACCTTTTCAGAAATTTCCTTCGCGCCATTGCGAATGCGTATCAGATAAATCCCCGGAGTTAGTTTCTGTGCGTCGATCGTTGTATTTTTTGTGAAGGTTTTTTTTAGGATTTCTCTTCCATTGATGTCAATTAATCTAAGATTCGATCTTCCTGAAAGTGCTGTTTCAATGTGAATATTTTCGCTTGCCGGGTTTGGGAAAATTTTATATTGACTACTTGCTGATGGATTTGTAGCGAGCAGATAATCCACTTTTACTTCGGTGGACGCAATCGCTGAACAGCCATTTAAGCCTTGTGCGGTAACCTGATAAATGCCACTGTGATACGTTGCCGCGTTGATTATAACCGGATTTTGGATCGTAGTATTAAAGTTTTGCGGCCCTTTCCATCGATACGTTGCTCCGCCGGTTGCTGAAAGCTGTATGGAGCTTCCTTCATAGTATGGGCCGCCATTGAAAGCAGTCACCAGCGGTGACGGTTTTAGATATATGAAAAGCGAATCTGACAGATTTTCCGAGCCAGGAACCTTACAAACTGCTGAATAAGAGGCGGACTTTTCAGGTGTAATTGTTATAAACTGAGTTGAATCTCCTGTGGACCATTTCAGTTTTCCGTTTGTACAACCGTAAGCGGTAATTGTAACAGACTCTCCATGGCAGATACTGTCCGGAGAGGCAATCAGTACCAAATTCTCTTTCCCTGTACCAGCTAGTTTCCAGGTAATTTTATGACTGCGCTTTGTAGCACGATTGTCAGTTCTGCTCAGGAAAGTATCGTCAAAAACGGTTGCCTGCAGTATGCCTGTTTTGCCGCCAAGCTTCGATTTTTGCAGCAATAGCGAAGTATTATTATTGCTTATCAGTTCTCCGTTCAGCGTCCAGGAGGTTTTGAGTGTATTGGGTTCAGGCGAAAGCAGGTTAAGTCTGAATTCGTTGTTTTCCTGCAAAACAACAGTGGTCGCCGTGTCAGGTGCTACGCTTTCAACCGGATTTACAATTTCCAGGATTCTTTCGGTCGTAGCCTCTCTGCATACTGCGCAGAAGGGAAAATGCAGAAACTCCATCAGGCAATTGTCTTCCGTGGGTTTGTTCCAAATTGCCGCTTCTGCCTGGCCATGTTTAAAAATGCCGATGTTTGGCGTATTTAGCCAGTTTTTCCATTTGATCAGAGCCGGATTATTTTCAATTGTCATATTCGGAGCCTCCCATCCATAACCGGGTCCTGCCCAGTATTCGTCATTTAAATGCGCAAAAGTGTGGCCAATTTCGTGTACCCCGATTGTATTTGCATTCGCGTCCAGCGTGTGGACCGCGATGGATCCGCCAGACCCTCCATACCAGGGCGTATTTGCCAGTACCACGACCAGGTCATAATTTGGCAGGTTTGTAGCTAATACATTGTAAAGTACGTCATACTTGCCAACTGTGACCAACCGGTGTATCGAAAGGCCAAATGTTGCGCCAAAGAATGTGTTTTTTGTTCCGACTGGCTGGTCTGGGTATCTGTCTGGCGCCGTGCCAGGATTGGTAATGCCGCTCTCCCGGGACGGTGTTCTGATGCAGTAAAAATTGAAGTAGTTTTTGTAATGATTATAGGGTTCATATCCCAGAAAAAATGAAGCAAACTGGCTGGCTTCGTTTCTGAACTTTGGCATTTCTGCATCTGTAAATCCATCTCCAAGGATAACAATGTTGACGCGGTTGTCCATATTTCCACCTTTGAACAAGGTATCAACCCTGAACTTCTGAGCCTTTGCCTGAAAAGCGAACATGAGATGCAGGTAAATTATGATGTAAAGTTTTTTCATGGCCGGATCTTCAATGTGTATATTTTGTTTGGTTTTTGGCCGGGGCTTATTGTGGAAAGCTTTATGTGATCAATACGCTGGTCTTCCTGCAAGCGCACTGCTAATATTGCTCTTTGTGTTGATATGCTCTTTTTAGATAATTTTCCTGCTGCGTCTGAAACTTCAACCGTTTTCAAAAGCGGATGTTCAAATTCTTCGTAACGGATCGTTCTGCCGGATTTGTCATGACAGGTCATCCCGATCCGGTTTTGTTGATGCACATCAATGGAAAGATTTTTCATTCGTCCTGAACCCGCAATTGCATTAACCAGCTTCACTTTTTCATGATCAATTTTACCCGAAATTTCGAAATTGAAAAACAGAATGTGCGTAGTTGCCGCATTTTCATAGTTCGGCAGTGTCTTCAAATGAACGGTAGTTTTGGAGGTCGTACAGCCAATCAACACCATGAGGAGTAAAAAAGGCAAACTACCCGAGATTTTTCGCATCTGAAAATGTTGGCGTCGTTTTAGTACTGAATAGAGGATGCAAACTTGGCGAAAAGCGTTGTAAAACTGAGAGAATCTTTATCAAGCGGCGAAAAAGCATTTCAAAGACCGGATTAAAAAGAAAAACTTCCCGGCCAGGCATCACCGGAAAGTTTGAAAAGCAGAAAGACAATTGTCATAGCTTTTGCAAAATCTGCTCCATTTCGCTAATAGCTAGTTTTACGTCATCGGCACTCGTTCTGTAATTAACAAATGCAGCTCGAATACATGGTTTTCCGTTTAGCAAAGATGGTGTCATGAAAACCTTTCCGGTTGCATTCAGTTTGTCTAAAAATTCACCCTGTTTGCCGTGTTTATTTTTTAGTTCAAAACAGACAACGTTCAGCCGGACTGGTGCGGCCAGCCCGAACTGATCACTGCTTTCTATATTACCCGCAAACTGACGGGCGCACGAAATACTGTTTTCAACGATCCACTGGTAGCCTTTCCTGCCGTAAGCCATCAGAGAAAACCAGGCGGGCAGTGCCCTGAAACGCCGGGAGTTTTCCGGCAAAAAGTTGAGGAATGAAAAATTTTCAGATAGATCACCCAGATAGGGCGCGTTTGTATTCTGGAACGTTTGGATCTGCAACTTTTCATGCGTTTTTGCGGTGAGGAAAATAGCGCTGTCGTAGGGGACGTTCATCCATTTATGGCAGTCTATTGTGATACTGTCCGCATTTTCCCAGCCTGCCAGCAAGTGTTTGAATTCCGGCGAACATGCTGCGAATCCCCCGAAAGCGGCATCGATATGAAACCAGAAATTGTAAATTTTCCTTAATTCGCTAATCTTGATAAAGTCGTCAAAATCAACTGTATTCACTGTACCCGCACTGCAATTGATGATTACAGATTTGCCCTGATGAAATTTCAACTGCGCCTCCAGATCTAAAATGTCTATCGCCTCTCTATCAGGCAATGTTTTGATTCTGATCAAATTATTACTGCCCAAACCAAGCATCGACAACGATTTGACTACCGACGAATGGGGCGTCGCGGCCATCACTACGATGTCCGGACAGATGCCGTCTCGCGCTACATCATGGCCTAGCTGTGCGCCGGCCCATTGGCGTCCTACTGCGAGCGATGTGAAATTGGACATTGTCGCACCGGAAACGAATCCGCCGTTGAATGTGTCTGACAGGCCTAGAAGTTGGCGTATTATGGAGATGGTTTCCATTTCGATCAGTGCAGAAATGTCTCCCGCGCCTTTCAAAGATTGCGTGTTTTGATCAAATGCACTCGTAAGCCAGTCACCAGCGAGCGCCGCCGGAGTTACACCTCCGACAACATAACCCCAGTAACGCGGCCCGGGCGCCGCGACCATCAATTTTTTGTAATGGTCATTGAAAATGTCAAGAACGTGTTTTGTTCCCAATCCCGAGTCGGGAAGATTTGATGAAATCGTATGCTGATCATCGATACTGGTTGGTAAACTGTCTAAATTTTCAAGAAAATCCAGACTTTCTATTTTGACCTGTTCCAGAATGGCAGAAAAATCTGCGAGGTCGTTTTCTATTATTTGAAGCATTTAAAAAAAATTATCGTTTGTCTGCATATTGTCGGTTTGCCTAGAAACTGTAATGTGCCCGTACTTCGACAATCTTGCCATCGGCATCAAAACGCATCATTTCTGCTGATTTACGATTATTGATGCTTGTGTAGTAAATGACCATCGAATTTGTTCCATACAGCACTTCGTGAAAATCAAAGTGCAGATCAGGATAAAGTTCAAGCCCTCTTGAAAAGTATTTCTGTAATATTTCCAGGTTTTCAATTACCCCTTCTTCTCCAAACCCGACCTGCGTGATAACTGGAGAATAAAAGGTAATCTGAGACGAATAATGGGACATGATTTCGTCAAGGTCGTGTCGGTTCCAGGAGGAGATCCATTCTTTGGCGAAAGACGCTGCAAATTCTGATGTGATTTTCATGGCAGATAAATGTTGTTGTTTACTGATTTTCTTTCTCTGTAAAATATCGCCTGTGATAATTGAGCTGACCCGTATGGTATCCCAGGTGAGCTGATAAATGAACTAGTATAAGGCGCGTCGTCTGTACGGGAAACAGGTCGAGCACTGCGCGTGGGTAGTCCGTTTCAAGTTCCTCAATCGTCAGTTTTTCCAGCGTATCGGTTATCACTTTGCTTAGAAAACTAACTTCTTCCAATAACTCGGACTTGGTGAACAATCGTTTCCCAAATTCAGCCTGACGGTCGCGTATGTAGGGAAAATTACCGAGCGTCAAGCCAACATAGGTTCGCAAATTGCCAATCAGGTGCTGGCAAATATTTCCTCCTGAATTGATTGTTCCCGGCAGCACGAGCCATAGCATGTCATCCGAAGCATACTTCTCGATTTCGGAATAAAGGCGCTTTAAGTCTCTGCCATACAGCGTGATAAATTCTTCCTTTTTCATGAAAGTGACTTGTTAACTGTTTTAATTTCAATCTTACTATTCTGCACCTTATAACCCTGATTTACCAAAAATACACCGCTCATTGTTACTGAGAATGCAAGTGCAGTGATCCACGTAATGTTCTCATTCAGAATGATGTATCCCAAAATGATGGCGACCAGCGGATTGATGTAGGCGTAGACAGAAACCAATCCGGCGGGTAGTTTCGACAGGGCGTACAGGTAAGAAGCAAAGGCCAGAATTGAGCCGAACAGAATGAGATAAAGCAAGGCCCAGGCTGACCGAGCAGTCATCGCAGGCAGGGAGTGCCAGTCTTCGGCAAAAAAACTGAGCACAAAAAGCCCGGTTCCTCCCGCGAGCATCTGGATGGATGCATTAAAAAATGAGCTCGTTTTTGTGGGGAAAAGTTTGGTGTAAAAACCTCCAAGGCACCAGAATACGCAGGAAAGCAGGGCAATTGCCATTCCCAGCAAAGTTTTCGGATTATTCACAAATTCCAGATTGTCCCGGAAAATAAAACCAACTCCAAGCAGTCCAAGCAACATACCAGCCAGAATTTGCCAGTTTACTCCTTCACTTTTTTTGGTCAACAGATTGATCGTTATCGTAAAAAACGGAATCGTAGAACAGATCAGCGCGGCAAGCCCGCTCGGAATAAACTGAACCGACCAGCCGACAATACCCGCACCCAGCGTTACCATACACAATCCTGGAATGATTTGTAATTGTACGTCACGCCATTTCCAGATAAACTTTCGGTTTTGGATAATCAGGAACATCAAAAGCAAACTTCCTGCGATGGTGTTCCTGATGGCCATAAAAATGAGGGCGGGAAACCCCGACACGCCGATTCTGGCGGCCAGATATGTAGTTCCCCAGAAAAAACACACCAATCCCAGGGCGACGTATGCTTTCAAATTGCTGTTCATTTTGTGCGTTATCAGGATTTGCTCAGGAGTTAAATGAAAATGTCGTTTCGATTATTCTGCAAAACTACTACCTTGCGACTTTCGAAAACAGATTCACTTTTTAATTAATTGGGCATAACAGATTCGTTCCTTCATGTTAAATTTAACCAAAATTGCGGATAACGGAGATTTTCTTTACAGTCAGATTGCGGAACGATTAGCCAGTCAGATGGAGGCGTCGGTTTTGAAAACAGGAGATAAACTGCTTTCACTGAGGGCGCTTAGTAAGGAGCAGGGTATCAGCCTGAGTACGGCCTATAAAGCTTACGTTGAATTGGAGAATCAGGGACTGATCGAAGCGCGGCCAAAATCCGGATATTTTGTCAAATTTACTTCCAGCCAGTTTCCGTCGCAGCCGGCTGTTGCGCTGCAACCGGTAGATGTGGACCATGCCAATGTCGAGGATATGATCAGGCATGTCTATAAGACCCTGTCCCATCAGGGTATTGTTCGTTTATCGCTTGCCACGCCGTCCGTGGATTTACTTCCGCTTGCCAAACTGAATAAGGCCATGTCCGAAGCCATCCGGCGGAGCCCTTTCAGTTGTACGCAATATGAAGAGATTCAGGGAAATCCCACGCTCAGGAAACAGATAGCGAAACAGGCTTTTAACTGGAACGGAAACATAAACGAGGAGGACGTTGTAACCACCCAGGGCTGCATGGAAGCGCTGGTGTTTTGTCTTAAAGCGGTCACAAACCCGGGAGACACCGTCGCCATAGAGAGTCCGGTTTATTTTGGAATTTTCAATGTCATGAAGAGTCTTGGATTGGAAGTGCTCGAAATTCCGGTGGATCCCAATTCCGGTGCAGATCTGGAATATCTGGGAAGTGCATTGGAGCGAATTCCCGTGACGGCCTGTTTGTTTGTGCCAAATTTCAGTAACCCGGTTGGTGCATTAATGCCTGATCACCGCAAAAAGCAACTGGTGGAAATGCTGGCGGTCCGGCAAATTCCGCTGATTGAGGATGATATTTATGGTGAAATGTATTTTGGCAAAACCCGGCCGCGTACCTGCAAAAGTTACGATCGGGAAGGCCTGGTCATGTTGTGCTCTTCTGTTTCGAAAACACTCGCCCCCGGCTACCGTGTCGGCTGGTGTGTTCCCGGGAAATTTCTGGAAAGGGTGATCAGTATCAAACTCACACACACGGTTTCGTCTGCCACACCAACACAGGCAGCTGTTGCGCTCTTCTTTGAAACCGGTAGATATGACCTGCACATGCGGAATCTCAGAAAGGCGCTTCACACGCAATGTTTGCGCTACATGCAGTCAGTTTCTGAATATTTCCCCGCCGGCACGCGCGTAAGCCGGCCGCAGGGAGGATATGTGCTGTGGATAGAACTGGCGGAAAATGTCAATGCGCTTGAATTGTTTGACAAAGCCATTGCGGAAAAAATCAGTATAGCGCCGGGGCAAATATTCAGTACGGATGCGCGGTATTCGAATTACATCAGGATAAGCTTTGGAGCGCCTTTTACGAGAGAAATCGAAGAAAGTATAAAAAAACTTGGGCTGCTCGCGGCGACAATTTGAAACAAACGAGTTTCGGATCAAAAACATATTGAGCTCTCAATCAGGAAACTATGAATATTTGCAACATAATGACCTAATGCAACAACATTACAACTACTTGATTTTCAGCACATGTTACCCTGTTGCACGCTCATATCATCTACCTTTGTGGTCATCAGGCAGCCTCAGAAATTAATTTGTAAACTGTCTGATGATTTGTAACTCAACATCATTACGAGCACTGCTACCATTATGAAGGCTGACGAAAAAAAGCATACACACCAACACGATCACGACGATTGCTGCAAGTCGGAGCCGATTGCTTTGAATAAAAAGTCGACGAGGTCCGGTCATAAAACTGAGACGCAACAACACGATCACGCGGGTCACGATCACGCAGGTCATGATCACGATCATGACCATGACCATGACCATGGTGATGACGATAATGCAGGTTTATTCAAAAGCCGTTGGATGCTGTGGCTGAGTCTGTCCATTTTAATGGTTTTTCTGATCATCCATTTTGGAACGGAAATTAAAGTGAATCGCGGCATAGAAATAGGATTTATGCTTGCGGCGTATTTTTTGGCTGGGTATAAAACAGTTCTGCTCGCGGGACGAAAAGTAATAAGGGGCGACTTTTTCAATGAATTTACCCTCATGACCATCGCGACGCTTGGGGCGTTTTACATCGGCGAATTCAGTGAAGGTGTTGCTGTAATGATATTTTATGAGATAGGCGAATTGTTTCAGGACCTGGCGGTCAGTAGATCGAAACGTTCAATCAAGGCATTGTTGGATATTCGGCCCGATACGGTAACAGTAATCCGGGACGCTAAAAGTGTTGCGGTCGCACCTGATGAAGTAGGAATCGGAGAAACTATTCTTGTTAAAGCTGGCGAAAAGGTGGCCCTCGATGGCGTTCTGATTTCGGCCTCCGGTACATTTAATACGGCTGCGCTGACAGGTGAATCACGGCCGGATGACAAAAGTGCAAACGAGCCCGTTCTGGCAGGTATGATCAATACGGATAAGACGGTTGAGATCAAAACGACCGCACTTTTCAAAGATTCGAAGCTCTCGCGTATACTTGAAATGGTGCAGGATGCAACTGCCAGAAAAGCGCCTACGCAGTTGTTAATCAGCAGACTTGCAGCAATTTATACACCAATCGTTTTCCTTCTGGCATTGTGTATCGTGGTGTTGCCCTATTTTTTTACAGAAGCTTATAATTTTGATTCCTGGCTTTACCGTGGAATGGTTTTCCTGGTTATTGCTTGTCCTTGTGCGCTCACCATCTCGATTCCCCTTGGATATTTCGGAGGTATCGGACTCGCGTCCCGAAACGGAATCCTTGTAAAAGGAGCGAATTTCCTCGACGTAATTACCAAAATAGACACGCTGGTTTCAGACAAAACCGGTACGCTTACGAAGGGTGTATTCGAAGTACAGAAAATCGAAACGGAAATGGACAAAACCGAATTTCTGCGGTTGGTCAAATCCCTGGAAAGTTACTCAACTCACCCGGTCGCGAAAGCGGTAGTATCCCATGCCGGAGACATACAATTTCCGGTTCCGGCAGAAGTAGAGGAAATTGCCGGACACGGCCTGCGCGGGCGGGTAGATGACAAAACGGTTCTGGCGGGTAATCTCAAATTACTCAGCAAGTTCTCTGTTGACTATCCTGCCCACCTTGAAAACATCGCGGAAACGATCGTAGTTGTGGCAGTTGAAAACAGCTATGCGGGTTACCTTACCATTGCAGATGAGGTAAAAGAAGATGCCGTTGCCGCCATTGAGGAGCTAAAAAAGCTTGGTATAGAGACTGTTATGCTCTCCGGTGATAAACGCGCCGTGACCTCTGCCGTCGCAGAAAAATTGCAGATTTCTCGGTATTATGGAGATTTGCTCCCGGAAGGGAAGGTGAAAATTGTCCAGGAGTTGAAAGACAGCGGAAAACACATTGCGTTTGCCGGTGACGGTGTGAATGATGCACCGGTAATTGCCCTGGCAGACGTTGGTATTGCGATGGGTGGATTGGGATCGGATGCGACAATTGAAACGGCTGATATCGTTATCCAAAATGACCAGCCGTCGAAAATTGTTTCCGCAATAAAAATCGGTAGAATTACCAAATCGGTTGTCTACCAGAACATTTCAGTTGCAATGGGCGTAAAAGTGCTGGTAATGATTCTGGGAGCCGGAGGCATCGCAACACTTTGGGAGGCTGTTTTTGCAGATGTCGGCGTAGCCTTGCTTGCTATATTGAACGCTTTCCGAATCCAGGGGAAAAAGATTTGATTACGATTTGAAAGCAACAGTTTTTTCGCAGCTGGTTATCTTTGCAAGAAACCAGGGTAAGGGTTGTCCGGTTTTTAGGTAATATTTTGTCTGGCTAAAAGGGTAATCAGCTGCTTGCAACGAAGCGCGCTGTTTGAAAGCTTCTTGCATGTATGCCTATGAAAAATGACAGCATGAGAACATTTTATGCCGTGTTAGCCAATTCACTGTTGGCATCACTAACCAACAACTTCGTTTGGTTCGCGGTTACTTTCTGGGTATACCTGGAAACTAAATCTGTGCTGGCCACCTCCATTATGGCAGGAATATACCTTGGTACTGTCGCGGTTTCGGGGTTTTTTCTGGGATCAATTGTAGATAAGTACAGGAAGAAAACTTCAATGCTTATTTCCGGCATTCTGTCGCTTTTGTTGTTTGGCGCCTGCTTCGTTATTTATTCGACAACCCCCGCTTCGGTACTCCGCGATCCTGGCGGCTTCAATTTGTGGATTTTTATCGTCCTGGCACTTTTTGGTGCAATTGCCGGGAATATCAGAAGTATTGCTTTGTCAACTGTCGTCACTTTATTGATTGCGGAAGACGAGCGGGATAAAGCCAACGGTATGGTTGGGACTATCAACGGCGTTTCGTTTCTGGCATCTTCCATATTCAGCGGGCTGATCATCGGTAATCTTGGCATGTATTGGATGCTCGTATTGGCGGTGTCGTCGTCTGTCTTTGTGCTGACTCATCTGGTCACAATAAAAATCCCCGAAAGCGAAGTTTTTCATTCAGAGGATTTGCAGACAAACAACATTGATATCCACGGGACTATTAAAGCCGTAAAAAGTGTCCCCGGACTTTTCGGGCTTATTTTCTTTAATACTTTCAATAATTTTCTGGGTGGGGTATTCATGGCATTGATGGACGCTTATGGATTATCTCTTGTATCCGTGCAGGTCTGGGGTTTCTTGTGGGGTGCGCTAAGTTTGGGATTTATTTTCGGAGGAATTGTGGTGTCGAAAAAGGGTCTGGGTAAAAACCCGATAAGGACACTTTTTCTTGCTAACATTCTGATGTGGGTAATTTGTGTTTTGTTTCCCGCTCAGCCATCCATCGTCATGTTGGGTATTGGCATGTTCGTTTATCTTTGTCTCATACCCGTCGTAGAAGCTGCTGAGCAGACGATCCTGCAAAAGGTCATTTCGCCCGAGCGCCAGGGGCGTGTCTTCGGTTTTGCCCAAAGCATCGAACAGGCAGCTTCGCCTGTTACAGCGTTCATGATCGGGCCGATTGCACAACTGATATTTATTCCATTCATGACAACCGGGGCGGGCGTGCAACTGTTGGGCCACTGGTTCGGAACGGGAGCGGAGCGTGGAATTGCGCTTGTTTTCATCCTCGCCGGTCTGACTGGTTTGCTCGTCACCATCGTTGCTATGCGCTCTTACGCATACCGAGTCCTGTCCAGGATTTACGAAAAGTAGAGTAAAACCGTTTCAGTCATCAAAGATTTAATAAGGCCTGATCATTTTTGCAGACTTGGAAATTATTGTCCAGCTTGTCCGGATATGAGATTTGCAATTGTCTCTATTCTTTATCAAACTAAATATTGAATAAAATGGAAACGACAGCCTCGAAAAGGTATAGCCTGAAAAAAATGCTTGACGTGTACGATTTTCATAGCCGTCTTTTTATAAACGCCTTGGACGGAATAGCAGATGCGGATGCGCAAAACCGACTGAACACAAAAGCGAACCACATGGCATGGCTTGCCGGAAGTTTGGTTCAGGAGCGATTTACGCTTGGCGGCTTTGTAGGCATCCACTTAAAACAAACTTCCGACGCGCTTTTTTCCAATCATAAAGGAATTCAGGATGGGGCCGACTATCCTGGATTGGATGAATTCCGCTCGGATTGGAATAAGATCACACCGTTACTGCGGGAAGCATATTCCGCGTTGACCGAAGAAGCGCTGTCTGAACCGGATCCGTACGAGATGCCCGGTGGCAATTATAACCTGCTCGATACCATCATCTTTTGTACGGACCGCGAATCTTATTGCATCGGCCAGCTCGGCCTTTGGCGCAGGCTCCTGAACTATCCCGCAGTAAAATATGATTAACGACTGGTCTCAGCAGGCATGATTGTTGCGGGATTTCAATCAAATGACAAATTGCCGCGTTTGTAATCTAAAAAATAAAAAATCACGGATATGAGCAACTTCAAGGAAAGTAAAGCATTCAGCAGTTTTTCGGTAAACGATCCGGAAAAGGCGAAAGAATTCTATGGAAAGGTTCTTGAACTCACTGTCACGGAAAGCAGGGACATGCCCGGGTTGCTACATCTGGAGCTGGCCGGAGGCAACACCATCCTGATTTATCCAAAACCAAACCACATCGCCGCAACTTTCACTGTGCTCAACTTTCCTGTTGACAATATAGAAGAGACGGTGGTGGCACTCAAAAACAAGGGAATTGGTTTCGAGAGATACCCGGGAATGGATATTGACGAAAATGGCATCAACAGGGGAGGAGGCCCACTCATCGCCTGGTTCAAAGATCCGGCTGGAAACGTTCTTTCGATTATTGAGGAGTAATCAGTCCATTCGCACGAGATTCAAATGCTTTTTCTAGAAGTCACAGGAAGAACGAAATTCTTTTTGTGACTTTGTAATTTGCAGGTAATATAAACCAACAAATGAAAATTCACCAGCATACCATTCAGCTAAGATCAAAACGACGTGGCTTTCATCTTATCACAGGTGAAGTGTTGCAGGCAATGCCTGAGATCGCAACATTCAGGGCTGGTATTTGCCAGGTGTTTATTCAACATACGTCTGCATCCCTGACAATCAATGAGAATGCCGATCCAACTGTGAGAGTCGATTTTGAAATGTTCTTCAACAAAAACGTTCCGGAAAATGATCCTGATTACGAACACGACTATGAAGGCTCGGACGATATGCCCGCTCACCTGAAAGCCGCGTTACTCGGAAGCTCAGTCACCATCCCAATCCGAAATGGGAAACTGGCGCTCGGCACCTGGCAGGGAATTTATCTTTGTGAACACCGGAATAATGGTGGAGGCCGCAATCTTGTGATTACAGCCTGGGGAGAATAATTTTAAAGCCGGATCTGGCGGGATCAGTCGTTGGCCGCTTTCGGCTTGCGACCCACTTTTGTTTTATTGCGGATTTTATCAGGGCGCGGACGAATTTCCTTGTCCTTAAAGTAAAGTTTCAGAGATTCCAGAATGATGTCCTTTTGCGTAAGCCCTTCCCAATAGCCAAAGTCTTTCATGTTTTCCATCAAAATGTAATCACAATCAAACGTTACCTTGGTGGGTGCCTGCTCGGCAACTTCATTAGCCTGATTCAATTCATTTTCTTCCTGAATGTCAGAAACCCGTGGAAGTGGTGCAAAATCAAATTTCCTTTCCTTCGCCATCGTGTCAGTTATTAATACGTTCTAAAATCTCTTTCGTGAGCTTGTAATAATCTTCTGCTCCGTTACTGTTTGGTGCATAATCGAAAATCGTTGTTCCGCTTGCCTGCGCTTCTGATAAAGCAATATTGTCCCGAATGTATGATTCCATAAAAACATCACCAAGTTGCTCTCTCGTCGCACTGATCAGTTCATGGCTAATCTTCTTTCTGATCTTCGGATTATAACGCGTCGCAAACACACCACCCAGGTTTGTACTCGGACTGATTTTTTTGATCTCCGCAGAATACACCAGAAAATTCCGCAAACCTTCATAGCTCAAAAACTCAGCCTGCAGCGGCACATAATATTGGTGACATGAAACCAACGCCAGACGCGTATTCCCGTAAAGTGCCGGTGGACAATCAATGATCACAAAGTCATAACGGTCCTTTACTTTTTCAAGCGCAATTTTCAGGTTAAACGGAAATATAGGTGCCGACTTGATCGTGTCTTCCCTGTGAATCATTTCTGCTGAACCTGGCAAAATATCTATATCACCAACTCTTTTTACAATCTCATCAAAGTCATACTCGCCGGTGATAAACGAACCGCTGTCTTTTTTTAATCCCGCATGTGTAATCCCAAAACTTTTGGTAAGACTTGCCTGTGCATCCAGATCAATGACCAGCACACGTGCATTAGCGAATTTGTTAAGACCGGCAGCAATGCTCTGGGCGGAAGTCGTTTTTCCAACACCTCCTTTATTGTTGACAATACTGATGATTTTCATTTAAAAGTATTAAATGTATAATAAGTTAACGGTTTATTCAGCGTTTGATACGTAAATAAACGTAAAATATTTTTAACCCTAATCCTATTAAATAAAATGTGGCAAAAGTTTTTGTCGATATAAATGTATGAAACTTTTAAAAAGTATGCTAAGTATAAAAAGATTATTTTTTAGTATTTATTCTAACGTACTGATAAATAGGGAGATAGAGGTTTGTGATTTTGGATTTTTTATTTTTTGGAAAGCGAAATCAATTTCGTTACGACTGAAAATATAACGTCAATTTATAGAATTTTTTTTAATTGTGTATTGACGAAGAGGCTTGCCGAACGATGGGGTTCAGGTCGGATCACTGGGAAATGGTGTAGGTCAGTTGTTTCGGATTTTAAAAAAAATAAAACGGAGCTGATTGAGGCTCCGTTTATTTAAGTTCCCGGGATGTCTTTGCGCAGTGTTATACCGTTTCAGTCGGTGTAATAGGACTTGCAGCTGCCAATTTTTTGGCCACATATTTGTGAATGGTGTACATCAAAAAGACAGTTACGACCGCTGCAAAAACAACCACGTTTCCGAGTGTCGGATAATTGAGCAGGAATCCGGTACTGGTTTCTTTTACAATTTGTCCGGCTATGAGCGCAGCAACTCCGCCTGCAATTTGCTGCACTGAAGAGTTCACTCCCATAAAAGCGCCACGGTCCTGCGGTTCCGGAACGGCGGTCATCAAAGCGGAAGCGGAAATCATGCGACCCGTAATTCCAACAAACAACAATATGTTAAGGATCATGATCACCCAAAGTGGCGTTACTCCCAGATTACAATAGATGAGTGTCATGATGCAAGTAACCACGGAGCCGAAAATGAACATCTGATACTTGCCAATTTTGTCGCTCAGTTTTCCGATCACAGGACTAAATACAAGCATGCAAACGCCTGTGACCATATACAAAAGCGGAAGCTGTGTTAAAGAAATTCCCAGATTGTGAACGCCGTAAGCGCTGCCAAATGGCATGAGCATGAACCCACCTGTTGCCAGTAAAGTAGTAGCGGCAAAGCCCCTGAGATACTCCGGTTTTGCAAAAATACTGCTCAGATGTTGAAATGCGTTTCCCTTTTTCTGAATTTTCAAATGTTCATTAATCGGCTTCACGTACAGCATGAGTACAACGCCAATGATCAGACTCAGGCCTACGATCATCAAAAAAGGTGCATGCCATCCGAAAACATTGGCAAGATAAAGCCCGATCGGAATACCCAGAACCTGACTCAAACCAAAGGCCATCTGTACGAAGCCCATCACTCTGCCACGCATTTCGAGTGGGAAAATGTCCGTAATAATGGCGAAACTAATTGAGCCTATAACGCCGCCAAAGATCCCCGTTACGATGCGGGCCATAAGTAGAAAATTGTAATCAGGCGCGATCCCGCACAGAAATGTGCCGAAAACGAAACCTATATAGAAGAAGAGAAGCAGCTTTTTTCGGTCAAACTTGTCGGCAAAGCCGGCTGCAAGCAAACCAGCTGCTCCTGCACTAAAAGCATAGGCGGATACCACCAACCCAAACTGAGCTGTACTGATCGACAGTTCTTTCAGGAGTATTGCCCCAAGAGGAGAAAGTACCATAAAGTCCAGCACAACCGTGAACTGTAATACGGCTAAAACGGCTACGATGAATTTTTGATAACCGGTAAAAGTGTTTTTATTTTGGTTTGACATTGCGCGTCTGGTTGTATTTAGTCAACTAATTCTTCGCAGAAAAATCCTGCATTCCGGACAATTTCGATCACTCTGCTGTGATCCGGGTCATCCGATTCGATGCGTAAAACATTGTCGATGTCGGACAAGTCAACACTCCACTTCATGATTCCAATGCAGGAATTTAATATCGGTGTCAGGAAACACACGTCGTCTTTGCAATCGATGTTCGTTTTGAAAACCAGGATGAACCCGGTCGGTTGGTATTGGTAATGCATGGGCTCAGGTCTTGATAAGTTTAGATACCAATGAAAAGTTCAGGGTTTCAATGCTTTTAAAACAAGTTGAAGTGTCTGATTTATTTTTTCTTCGTCAAAAATAAAAGCAGGCCGTCCACCCATGCCTGTTTTGGAAATGTGGAACTTGACCAGTTGATAGAGTGGTGCAAATGCAATTGACCAGTAAATCTCTACGGGTAAAGTAATCAATTCTTTGCGTTCAATTGCGTTGTGTACAAAACGGGACATGGCGTCCAGAAAGGTCCTGTCTATTACGGATCTGTCGATCAAAGGGGAATGTTTTACCTGTTCCATGAATGACATACTGAGCGGATTGTCAAGGCAATGCCGCATTCTGTTCAGCCACTGGACTTTCAAACCCTCGTCAAAATGGCTGTCAGGATCAAAATTAATCAGTGTTGCATCGGACATTTTTTTTGTCTCCTCCGTATACAATTGCTGAATGAGATCCTCGCGATCTTTAAAATAAATGTAGATCGTTGCAACAGAGACGCCCGCGGATTTTGCAAGCTTGTGCATACTCAGCCCGTCAAAACCTTGCTGTACGATCATTTCAATCGCCTTTTTACGAATTATCGCCTCCTTATTTGTATCTCTCGTTCTCATATTTCCATGCAAATATAAATGAACGTTCGTTTATTTATGAACAAACCAATAAATTTATTTTTGCTGAAAGCAGCAGAAAAGGATGATGCTTAGTACTCGATAATTTGTCGCAAATGATGCTCTAAATGCGTTACATAGTCCTTGAAATAATAAGCGAGATCATAAAGTTTTCCATCAAAACCTGCTCCGTTTTTAAGCAGACTGGCCGGAGTTAGCTGTTTGCCGATGTGCAGCAAATGTGCATTGTATGCGGTCCATAAAAGGATTAGCTGCTCTTTCTCGTAAGTTTGGTATCCGGTGCATTTCTATCCACTTGTTCTGATCGTAAAATATGACTGGCTCGTTTTCGTACTGAATTCTGATGAAACGCTGGTGGTTGTTTGCCGCACTATCTATCAGATGCCCCAGAATTTCTTTCCTGCTCCATTTAAGGGGATCGGTTTTTTGTGAGAAGAAACCATCGTTTAACGCACTGAGCTTTGCGGGAATAACTTCCAACAGATATTCCAGTCTTTGAATGGAGACATCGATCGACATATGTTTGTGCTTTGATTTAGTTGTTTATGGTGAAATTTTCCAGGATTTTTTTATTGTATCCTTTGTAGCCACCCTGAAAATCCCTGCCTGCCGTTTCAATATAGTCGGCCATTCTGGAAGAATTTAGCTCTCTCAAAAGCGCCTCGTAATCTCCGTCATATTTGATAAAATACCCAGAGTATACAGTAGAGTCGGGGTTTTCATACAGTATAAAATTTGGAGCGAGACTGATCGGTGAAAAAATAATTTTCTTGCCAAAAGAAAGATCCAGAGCCTGAGCGCGTCCAAATGCGTACCATGCTACGGCATTTGGCTTTCCATTGTCACGTTTGGCCAGTTCATTTTTTATATCCAGAAAATACTGGTAAGCCATTGGGAAATTAGTTTTCATCTCTTGTTCGGGAATGATTCTATGCTTGCCGGACGCGTCTTTTTTGTATGGGAAGAGTATGTATTCTTTGATCGGATCTGCGCTGGATTTAAGCTTGGAACCTTTGACGATAGGTTTTAAAAGTTCCTTTTCAAGCCGGATTTGTGCTCCGTTTTTATTTTTTGCCGAGATCGTTGACTGCTCTTCTTTGATATCGGAAAACAAATACAAACGGTCCGCGAGCGTTGTTATTCCTACGGCAATCTGGCATTGATCGCCTAAGCGTATTCCGCTTTGATGTTCCGGTTCTTTTACAGCCAACTGCCATGATTTGTGTTGATCCAGCTCTGAAAATGGTATCTGACGTGTTTCCGACTGAAAATCAGACTGATATTTTTCGAATACAAACTGATCATTTTTGGTTTTTCCGAAAACCGTGATTGCGGAATAGGTCCCTGTATTTTCAAATAATCTCAGTGTGCCATAGTTTGTAATGTGTATGAGATTCTGATTCAGTAGAAAAAATTCTCGCAAAGCTTTGCCGGTGCTTGAAGTGAAGTAGGAGTTTGGCGTAATAAATCCGCAGACACCTTTTTTTGATAATAGGCTGGAAGCCAGTTCGAAAAAAGCTACGTAGGCGTCCGTTGAACCCGTTTTGCAAAACAAATAACGAGATTGAATGTGTTTACGCTGACTTTCGGAGAGGTGCTGTACTCTGATGTAGGGCGGGTTTCCAATGATGAGATCAAATTTTTTCCTTGAACCTGATTGCCTCAACGCGTCTTTGTTTTGCAAATTCCAGTCTACTTTCAAGTCCGACCCACTAATTAGCTGATCAAGATTTTGCCTGCAAACAGCAAGTGCATCCGGATCAATATCCCAGCCGTGTATCTGCTTTAAGTTAAAATCCAATTTGTCCGGTGCCGAGTTGGCTATGATATGTTCTGCAATCGGAACAAGAAACCGTCCGTCTCCACAGGCAGGATCAAGGATTTTTTTTTCTGAAAAATTGGTGTAGAAATCGGTGTGAAGAAGTATTTTGTCTACAATATGCCGGGGCGTGTATACTTGTCCAAGAAGTTTTCTCTGGTCGTAATTGCGTGCGCGTGAGGCCATGTATGTTTAGGATCAATGCCTTTTGCAGCATTGAGACACATTTGATTCTTGTTTTCGTTGAACTTTTTAGCTGTTGGTGGATTAGAAACACACCCTGAAAAACTGCTCGTTCAAATATACGTACAAATTCCGCTACCTCAAATAACACATTTTGAATCCCTTCTGCCTCCTGATATGATCTGTTACTACTGGCGGATCAATCTGACCAAATGGGATTTCATAGGTGTCTTCGTTGAATATGAAGGTTGATTTGTCAAACCGGATTCTTTCGGTATGGGCTTTAAACAACGTTCCGATTTCTCCGTTTTGTAGTGCAACCTTGTCCACAAATCCCAAAAGCGAAGCGATTGTTCCAGAGGTTTCGGATTGGTGAAAAGAAATGCAGAAGTAATGGGAGGTTTTGGAATTTGGTTTTCTAATCTGGGAAGCAGGAATATTTAAAACATATTCAGAAGACAATTCACCCGACCGCCGCTTCATTGATTTTACATCCACCGAAAACTGAGAGTCTTCTGATTTAATGAAAAAATCCTGTCCCCAATCCTGACCGTCCACTGCTCCGAAAGAACGGCTCGGGCGGGGCAGGTGATAGGCGTCTGCAAAAACGATTTCGCCCAAAGTTCCTGTAAATCGAAACATCCGGGTGCGGGAGAGTTCATTTTCATTCTTGTCCCAAATATTGGAGACGTGATGGTGCCGAAGGGAATGTTCAACCAGATTTCGGGCAAAAAGCCGCTGTTCTTCGCTCACGCAGATTTGTATGTACGGGCTGTTGCTCAAAACAGTTTGCTCCACGCAAATCTAATCGCGAGTAAAGTCAGTAAAAATCCGACTAAAATGACAGAAAACGGAACGTAAGTAAATGCTACTAAGTGGATTCTGTCGAAAAACCACATTACTCCGATCATACAAAAAATAAGAGCAAGAAAACCCGACAGTTTGCCAAATCCGGGAATAACCGCGAACGGAATCTTACTTTTGATGAGCATCAGAGTCAATGCCATGGTAATGATCGGCAAAAACTGTAAAATGATGTTTGCCTGCCAAACGCTCTGCCGCTCAAAGAGAAAAAGGTAGATATTCAATGTGACTGCAAAAATTCCGGGAATGCATGCAGCGTATACCAAAACCGCATACACATAGCTCCAGAATTTCACATCCCTACTGCCGGTCGCGATTTTTCCGATGAGCCAGGCGGCAATGGGCATCGAAATGAACAGCAGAGCAAAAGGCCATGGATTTTCTGATACCGAAACAAAGAATTGCGAAAGTGTCATGGGGGAAAGAGAGAAGGCGTGCAGCGGGAATATGGTTATTGTCCCATATTCCTTTGCTACACGCCCTTAAATTTTAAAGTCCTAAAAGAAATCCGATTGTGAAGTTTGCGTCCCAATCAAAAACGAACTGATTGCAACCTGTCGCATCTGTAACCGCTTTATAAATGTTAACGCCTGCTTTGGATTTTGCATTTGTCAATTTAGAATATGCCAATGGCGCACTCAATATTGTAAAGCGTTCTTTACCTTTGCGAACTTCCTTGGCCATTTCAAAAGGAACTCCACCGATTATAAAACAGGTTTTTCTTAATTCAGCAGGAATCTGTTTGGATTTGGCACTAACCTCCTGATAAACTTTTGTATCATCTGTTCCATCCTGAAAATATTTGGCGCCATATGATTCGACTGAATTTACCTTGTCGCCACCCATCCAGGATATTTTTGTGTTTCCCGATCCAATGTCCACTACGAAAGCCTTATTGTTGTAGTCAGCCGGCATTACTGAGCGAAATCCAAGTTGCCCTTCCTGTTCCGGCGTTACCTGGTTTACTACGTAATTTAATGATTTTAAAGCCTTTGTGATTTTCTGGGTCACTTCTGCTTTGGCCGCACCGGAACTCACTACAAAATGTATTTCCTTACCGCTGACACCGTAGTCGAGCATCGTTCCGATATATTTTTTCAGGCCTATCCGCACATCTTCGTCAGTCGCCATATTCTCAGTAACCAGGCTGTTACCAAATTCAGATTTTTCCAGACTCCACCTTTTTTCTTTGTCAACCTTGATGATGAAAGAATTAAATCCGCTGGCGCCCAGCTCTACAACACCTTTAAGCTTTCCATCAACAGGAACAGGCGGTGTGTAGTTGAACGATCCGCCAGCGGCCGGCGTATCCGAAGCCTCTGTATCACTTGTGGAACCAGCGGCTGTGTCGTCCGTATTTGTAGCTTCCGTTTGCGGGCTTGTTGCCTGGTCTACGGCAATTTGATTAAGTGCTTTCTGGCCGCCAAAATATTTGTAACCGACAAATATTGCACCAAGAATCAGGGCGGTTATTAAAAGCCTTCCGGCAACTGTTAGTCTTTTCATGTAATTTTATAGGATTGTTTAGATTCGTAAACTGTTGATTAATTGATTTTTTAGTCCAAAAGTCCTTTATAACTTGAATCTTTTGGCGGGTCAATTGAGCGAGATACCTGCGCTGGTCCGTCCAGACTGATCAGCTTAAATTCTCCATGATTGTAAGCTTCCAGCATGGCTTGTCCTTTGTCTGATAAAAGGCCATTCTGCACATCCACCCCATTAATAAAGTCCATTGAAAGGTCCATCGCACGTTTCATTTCACCCAGCTTCATACTCATGTCATCTTGTATGTATTCCATCGATTCGTCGAAATAGAATTTTTTGTCCGGGTTCCCCTTGAAAATACTTACGGCAGTACGCAATGCATTGGAGCTTTCTTTTACAATTTTATACTCAGCCTCTTTCAGTTTAACCTTAATCTCCGTTTCTTTAATAATGTAGTCAGCGCTTTTGTTCACTTTCTCCATAAATTCCAGAACAGTTTTCATATTACGCTGCAAAGGGAAGAGCTTTTCATTCATTTCCTGTAACCCGGCGCCTTCAATGGTGGCCAAAGACGCGGTTTCTTTCATTCCGGGTCGGTCACTCATCTGGCTGGCCTTGTTGGCTTCCGCGAATTTCTGTTTAATCTGTTCGTTGTTGTCAGTAATATTTCGGTTCAATTTCACAAGCTGGCCAGCCAGTATGTTGATCTGTCCCTGCATTTTTTCTCTTTTCTCTTTAAGATCTTCAACATATATCTTCATGATCGCGATCGGATCCAGCTTGATGATCAGACCTGTTATTTTTCGCATCAATGTTTTGAAAAGAAAAAATACTGCGGTGCGAACATCTTTACTAGTGAAAAGAAACACTACCACAGCCAGTATGGCCATCAAAAAACCCAGGTAAAGGGTATTTTGTGTGACTTCAATCAGAAATCCGGCGAGTTTGTTCCAGTAGTAAAGCGCTGCTGCGCCTGCTGCACCCAGAAATAGGAGCGAGGTAATTCCTTCGGGCTTACTCCAGTACGAACGTTTGGACTGATCTTCCTGGGAGCCGCCGATTTGAGAAAAATCTGGTGTTGCCATAGTTAAAGGAATTGTTTAGGTTATTTAAGATATTGGTTAATTTTGTTAAGATCGGATTTAATTTGTTCAACAAAACTATTGAACGTCACTTCAAAATTGTCTTTGTTGGCATTAATTTTAGCGCTTTGCTCTGTAATTTCACCCGAAATCTGGCCTAAACGGTTCTTGTTGTCATCAATTTTCTTTTGAAGGTCAGCAATTTGCTGTGTAAATGTGGTATTATTTTCTTCGAGTTTTTTAAGTTCGTCATTTAGCGAACCCACTCTGTTTTTAATTGCCAGATCTACATCCTTCAAAAATGAAGAACGGTCTTTATCGAGAATTGCGAGATACTGGTCAGCAGACGTTTTCAGAATGCTGGTGTCTTTGATTCCGCCCATGGCCTTAAAACTTGCCCAGGCAGCCTGAAACTGTTTCTCCTCGCCCAGGGAAAGCCCCTCCATGCTCTTCAAAGCCTGTTTGTATTCAAAATAGTCAGGACCTGGAAGGTTTGCCTTTTCGAGCAGATCCACAAAGTGATCCACAAACTTGCGGTCTACGTTTGCATTGCCAGCCACGTTGGGCACTGTTGTTGTTGGTGGCGGGGTTGCCGTCGATGTCGCTTCTGGCGTTTTAGGCTTCACGACCTCGTTATTCTCGTTGATAAAAAAGCTGAGTATTTTTCTTCCAATACCCGGTTCAGAATCTGCCATGTTGGTTCAAAAACGTTTAAGTTTGAAAAAATCGAATTCTTCCTTTCTGGACGAATTTTGTACTGATTTAATCGGTTAACACGTCAATATTACTAAAATTCGAAGGATTTATCGGTGCTGTATAGTTACAAATGGACGCCTGGATTGATGGATACGGGTAAAAATTGGATGAGTTTTTGATAAAGCTCCAAAAAGTTGTTCGAAATAGGGCTTATGCCGATACTGAATTAGTGGGATGCAGAGAGTAGAATTTGGGTAAGCGAAGTGCTAGCCAAATTCAAGACAGGTTCTGATTCTAAAAAGTATATGATTAATTTCACGTCCGGCAGATGTTCAGTTTTGAATTCGGCCAAATTCCTTTACACCCGTAAACTTTTAAGTATGCTTAAATTAGGTTTCAACAGCGCCATTTTACAGGATTTTAGTTTCGAACATGTAATACGTTTTGCAGGGGATCATGGCTTTTCATGTGTTGAGGCCATGTGCTGGCCTGCCGGAAACGCCGATAACCGCAGGTACGCGGGCGTTACCCACATTGACGTCGACAATCTGGATGTGCAAAAGGTCGCCAATATCAAACACACGTTGCATGAGTCCAAGGTAACCATCTCGGCGCTTGGTTATTATCCCAATCCGCTTGATCCCGAACCGGCGCGCTCAGAATTCTATCTTGAACATATCAAACAGGTGATCAGAGGAGCTGCAAAGCTGGGTATTCCGGTAGTTAATACCTTCATCGGCCGCGATCCGGCAAAAAGCATCAAGGATAATTTGTCCCGCTTTGCCGACGTGTGGCCTGCAGTGATAAAAGTAGCGGAAGAATGTAATGTGAAAATCGGCATTGAAAACTGCCCGATGTTTTTTACCGACGATGAATGGCCGGGCGGGAAAAATCTGGCAATTAGCCCTGCTGTATGGGATAGAATGTTCGAGATCATTCCCAGCCCGATATTTGGTTTAAATTATGACCCTTCGCACATGATCTGGCAGATGATGGACGAGATAAAACCAATTTACAATTACAAAGACCGCTTACATCACGTTCATTTGAAGGATGCCAAGGTTTACAAGGATAAACTGGACAGGGTAGGAATTATGGCTAATCCGCTCGAATATCATTCTCCGAAACTACCCGGATTGGGTGATGTGAACTGGCGGGGATTTTTTGCAGCGCTCACCGATGTACGGTATCGCGGTCCGGTGGTGATTGAGGTTGAGGACAAGGCTTATGAAGGAAACATTACAGATGTGACAAGCGCAATCCTGACCAGCAGAAACTATCTGAAACAGTTCCTTGCATAGTTTATTTAAAAGTAAGAAAGATAGGGATTGTTAAAAAATAGCCGCCAGGTAACACCGGGCAGCTATTTTTTGATTTTGAGTTTGTGATAAATGCTGTTTGAGGTGTCAGTCATTGGATTGAAGTGCTTTCACGGGATTTTTTAACGCCGCCCGGATACTTTGAAAACTCACTGTAAACAGCGCAATCGCCAATGCCATTACGCCAGCCAACAAAAGTATCTGCCAGCTCATGTCAATATGATAAGCAAAGTCTTTCAACCATTTGTCCATTAAATACCACGAAACCGGGGATACCACCACAATGGATATCAGGACAAGTTTTATAAAGTCTCTCGATAACAATGCGACAACGCCTGCCACGTCTGCGCCTAGAACCTTTCTGATGCCTATTTCTTTGGTGCGCTGCTCCGCCGTGAACGCGGCCAGGCCGAGTAGCCCCAGGCAGGAAATGATGATGGCCAGGAACCCAAAATAACGGATCAAAGTGTTGACAATCATTTCTGACCGGTACATTTTCTCATAATCCTCGTCCAGGAAATGATAAGAGAACGGATAGCTCGGATTGAATTCCTTTGTCACTTTTTCGATGTGTGCCAGGGCCTGCTGCGTCTGGCCGGAACGGGTCCGGATCATCATATGCTCTGTGTTGAGTCCCCGGTAACTTACCAGGATCAGGGGCCGGATTGCAGAGTGAAAGGAGTTGAGATGGAAATCTTTCATTACACCAACAATGGTACCTGTTCCCATCCAGAATTTCACCTGCTTGCCGACAGGGTCTTTCATCTTCATCATTCTGGCAGTTGCCTCATTGATGATGTAGTTCGCTGTATCCGCTGCAAATTCTTTGGAAAAGTCCCTGCCATCCAGCATCTGAATGTTCATCGTTTTGGCAAAATCGTAGCCAACATATGTTGCCGCAACGGAGTTGTCCAGATTTTTGTCACGCCCGGCCCAGTCCAGATCCCCGGATGTGCTTGTAATATTGGTAGGTAGCGAACCGGTTGTTGTGGCTGACGAAACGGCAGGGGAGTTGAGGATTTCCTGGCGAAAGTCTTCCAGTTTGCTGTTCAAATCCCCTTCAAGTGGAATGTACATCACGTTATCCTTGTCGAGGCCGAGTTTTTTATTTTGAATGTAATCCATTTGTTTTCCGATCACCAACATGCCGACAATCAAAAATATTGACAGCCCAAATTGAAATACAACAAGACCTTTTCGCAGGAAAACACCTTTGCTGGTAAATGTTAACCGACCTTTCAGGATGCGTATCGGTTGCAAAGCAGACAGGTATAGCGCAGGATAACTACCAGCTACGATTCCCGTCACGAAAATCAGTCCGATAAATAACATCCATTGTGCAGGATCAGAACCAGCCAAGGAAATTTGTTTTTGAACAACTTCATTGAACACGGGTATTAGAGCAAGTACAAAAACGAGTGCCAGAATCGCCGCCAATGCACTCACAATCAGCGACTCGCCCATGAATTGGGCAACGAGATATTTCTTTTCAGCTCCCACCACTTTTCTTACACCCACTTCTTTGGCGCGCTGAACAGATCGGGCTGTCGCAAGATTCATGAAATTAACGCAGGCAATGAGGAGAATAAATATTGCGACGATGGAGAAAATTCGCACATATTCTATCCTGCCACCTGTGGGCGTAAAACCTGTATATTCCGAGTAAAGATAAACGTCCTTCATTTCCTGCAGGAGCGGAAAACCGATGAATTCCGGCGGACTTTTCTTCTTGATAACGGCCTGCATCACTTTCTGGGCATGGAGCGGATCTGTTCCAGGCCTCAGACGCGTGTACGTCTTGAAACTGGAATTCCCCCACCATTTCATCCAGTCCTGTTCCTGTACTTTAAAATTGACAATCCATTCAAACCGCTCTGATGCGTTTTGAGGAATATCTTTGAAAACAGCGCTTACGGTGAAATCTTTGGCATTATCGAGTTTGATGATTTGTCCAATTGCGGTTTTGTCGCCAAAATATTTATGGGCCAGCTTTTCGGAGATCGCAATTGAAGTTGGCTCTGTGATAGCCGTCGCCGGATTTCCCGCTATAAAAGGAGATGGAAACACCCTGAAAAAATTCTGCGTTGCATAAATGCCGTTTTCCTTCGTCGATTTTTCTCCCGCCTTCAATAATATTTCGCGGTCCCAGGTCACTTTTGTGATCGCGTCAATTTCCGGAACGTCCTTTTCCAGTGCTTCTGTCCAGGGGCTGGGAGTCGCGTCACCCACATTTTGCTGGCCTTTCCAGTCCGACGCGTTGTGTACATAGTACACGTCATCGATCTGTGGATAGAATTTGTTAAAGGAAACCTCGTCCTTTACCCACAACGCTATCAGCAAACTGCACGACATGCCGAGTGCCAGACCAAAAATATTGATGAATGAAAACAGCTTGTTTTTCAGCAAGCTCCGAATCGCAATTTTGAAGTAGTTCTGGAACATGGTAACGCAGTTTTGATCGGTGATTGGGTGAGAGGCCTCAGCTTAACCGAATATTGCATAAAGCACGTGCCATACTTTTTTTAAAAAGTAAGTATCTGATAAATAGGTTCTTGTCGTTAGTTCATGCTCTCGATTCGTCCGATTTCGAACACTGAAAATTTGTAACCGGACGCCGCGCTATAAAATAAGTGGCTACTTGGTCTCTTCAAGAAACTTTGTCAGCGTTGTAATAAAGCGTTCAAAATCCTCGATATGAGGTAAGTGCCCAACCTTGTCGAGTGCAACAAGCTGGCTATTTTTGATCTTCGCCTGCGTAAGTTTTCCAAGCGCAGGAAAATCTCCAAGGGTTTTTTTGTCTTCGTCAGAAGCCAGATTCTTACCAACCGCACTTCTGTCCAGTTGTCCGATGATGAGCAGTGTGGGCGCCACAACCTTGTCAAATTCATAACAAACGGGCTGGGTGTAAATCATATCATAAGTAAGAGCCGAGTTCCAGGCAATTCGGGGATATTCTTTGTTGAGCGTCCACCCGGCGAGCAGGTTTAGCCAGGGCAGATATTCCTGCCTCCATTCACCATGATAATAACTGTTAACTGGTACTCTTTAATGGTTTTCAGATTGCTTTTGAGCTCATTTTTGTACCAGTCGTCAATAGATTGAAAAGGAACTTTCTGTTTGTAATCTTCCAGACCTAGCGGATTTTCGAGAATGAGTTTTTCGACGGTCTCCGGATACATCAGGGAGAATCGTGCCGCGATCATTCCGCCCATGGAATGGCCAAGAACACTGGTTTTTTTGATACCGAGCTGATCTAAAATCTGTTTGGTAAATGATGAAAGCAAATGGAAGGAGTACTGAAAATGAGCAGGTTTGCCGGATTTTCCGAATCCGATCTGATCGGGAATGATAACACGGTATCCTTTGTCTTTCAATGCTTTGGCAGTTTGCTCCCAATATGCACCATTAAAATTTTTCCCATGAAGCAACACGATACTTTTGCCATTACTACTTTTCGGCTGAATGTCCATATATGCCATTTTCAGTTTTTCGCCCTGTGATTCAATGTTCAGGAATGAGACCGGAAATGGATAGTTATAATTTTCCAGATTGATGTCAAGATTTCGAAGTGAATCATTTTGTGGGAAAGCGCGTCCGGCGAATAGTAGGACGAGGACGAATGGCAGAGCCAGTTTTTTCATTTGAATGAGGATTAAAAACAAAAAGGACAGCCTTACGACCGTCCTTTTCAAACTAACAATTGTATGCCAGACCAGCTTACTGGATCAATTTTGCTTTCGAGCTCAATACAGCAGTCATAGATGCGAGTATACCAACGATTCCAAATGACCAGCGAAGATCAGCGAATTGTGCTACAATACCGATCAGCGGAGGGCCGATCAGGAATCCAATGAAACTGATAGAGGAAACTGCTGCCAAGGCCATTCCGGCTGACATTGTCTTAGATCTTCCTGCTGCGCTGTACACCAACGGAACAACAGAAGAAACTCCAAATCCAACCAAAAGGAAGCCGAAAGTTGCAGTGGCTAAATATGGAAACAAAACGGCGATTGCAAGTCCTGTTCCCATTAGTATCCCGCTTACCTGCAACATTTTTTTACGGCCGATTCTATTGGCAAGCCAGTCGCCTGCAAATCTTCCGCCAGTCATTGTTCCCATGAAAGAAACATAGCCGAGTGTAGTCATTGCCGCAGGAACTTTTACCGCTTCCTGAAAATACACGCCACTCCAGTCAAACATAGCACCTTCACAAACCATCGCACAAAATCCGATCAGGCCGAGCGTCAGCAGATCACGGTCGGGTTTTACAAACATAGGTTGTGCGTCTTCTTGCTTCTTTTCGCTATCGCCCATCGTGTGCTTGTACGCGGTGAAAATAATCGCGAAGGCAATAACAGCAATGATACTAAAATGAACTTGTGGCGGAATATGAACGGAAATAAACAACGAGCCGATCATCGCACTGATAAAACCCGCCAGACTCCACAAACCGTGAAAGGAAGCCATAATTGATTTTCCGTAAACCTGTTCAACTGCCACTGCTTGCGTATTTACCGCAATATTGGTCAGATTTCCCCAAAGTCCGAATGCAAAAAGCGCGATTACAAGATGCTCGGTGCGCGTAACAAAACCAATGAAACCGAGTGTTGTGGCATATAAAATTGCACCGATCAGCACCATTTTTTTACTTCCATAATGCGTTACCATCCACCCGGAAATTGGCAAACTGGCCATCAGACCAAGCGGTAATGCCAAAAGTACAGTTCCCAAACCACCTTCTGTAAGGTGAAGCATGTTTTTGATATCGGGAATTCTGCTGGCCCATGCAGCAAAACTCAGTCCCTGAACAAAAAAGAAAGCGGCAACTGCAATTCGCAGATACTTTCGGGAGTCGGAGGGGGCGAAAATTGAATAATTCATAGGAGTGAAAATTTCGTCAGCATTACTACCTGACTGTTAATTCTGATTTATATAATATAATTTTTTTAAGTCGATGTTTGTTAAAAATAGTCTTCGTTCGCTCTGACGATAATCTTAAACTACTTTCAGTTGCAATATTAACGGATTTGTTTCTGAAAAAATTCTCTAAAATTGGATTTTTTAAATAAGATAAAAAAGTACTTATTGTATTTTACCTGGAAATGTATCTTTTGTGTTACAAAATCTTGCTTGTATCCGGTTTTAGATTCTCTTTATCATATGTTGACAATGAGTTTATTGGTATTAAAGAGCTTCTTGAACACATTGTTGCGTCGTAACTGACGCAGATTCGCTCAAAAACTGATATATTCACACAGACCAACTATTAAGCTTAAGTAAGGATGAAGAAACTTTTGATTTATACACTCTTGTGTGCGGCAATCAGCCCCGTGTTTTCTCAAAAAACCGAAATCGATCCTGGCCGCCTGAGCAGGATCAAGGCTACTTTGCCGGTTGTAGAGAAGCTATATAGAGATTACGCAGAACAGAATCATTTCCCCGGAATGGCTTTTGGATTGGTGGTGGATGGAGAGTTGGTTTATTCCGGTGGTTTGGGAATGACGGACATAAAAGCGAAAGTTAGTGCAAGTCCAGCGTCACTTTTCAGGATCGCGTCCATGTCAAAAAGTGTGACCGCCATGGGAATTATGGCGTTACGAAAAGAAGGAAAGTTAAAACTTGATGATCCGGCTTTCCTCTACATACCCGAACTTAAAGACATGCCACTTTTGACGAGCGATGCTCCGGCAATTAGCATCCGGCATTTACTAACGCATGCTGCGGGATTTCCGGAGGATAACCCCTGGGGCGATAGGCAACTGGATACCCGGGACGAAAAGTTAATTGAACTCATTAAAAGCGGAATCTCATTTTCAAATACTTCCGGTGTTACATATGAATATGCGAATCTCGGATTTGCGATGCTTGGGAAAATTATATCGAACGTTTCTGGCAAGCCCTATCAGCAATATATTAATGAAAAGATATTTAAGCCGCTGGGCATGAATAGCACGATTTGGGAATATACCGAAGCACCAAAGGATTTGCTGGCTCATGGGTATCGTTTTGAAGATGGGGTCTGGAAGGAAGAAGAACTGGAACACGACGGGACCTATGGGGCAATGGGGGGCCTGATCACTTCTATTGACGATTATGCAAAATATGTGGCATTTCATTTAGCTGCCTGGCCTGCCCGTTCCGGGCCTGAAACTGGACCGATATCCCGGAGCGATGTCAGGGAAATGCAGCAACCATGGAACTTCAATAATCTGAGTCCAAAATTCAAGTATCCAAATGGGAGGGAATGCGCTATGGTGTCGGCTTATGGTTATGGGCTGCGGTGGAGTAAGGATTGTCAGGGAAGAACCGGAGTAGGCCACACGGGTGGTTTGCCGGGATTCGGAAGTCAGTGGCAAATTTTACCCGATTTTGGGGTAGGAATCATAGCACATGCGAACAGAACTTATGCCGGAATGGCGACGATCAATACAGCAGTTTTGGACACAATAATTGTATTGGCGGGATTGAAAACCAGGCCGGTCGAGGTATCTAAAATACTTGCAAAGCGTAAAGACGAACTTTCGAAGCTGCTTCCCGACTGGAAAGGGGCGGAGTCCAGCGGGATATTTGCAGAGAATTTTTTTCCTGACAGGTCGATTAACCACCGAAGGAACGAAACGGATTATGTTTTTCGCAAGGCTGGCAAAATTGAAAGTGTTTCTGAGTTCATCGCTGAAAATCAGTTAAGAGGGTATTTTCTTTTAAATGGTCAGAACGGCAAGGTGAAAGTATATTTCACGCTCTCTCCGGAGCACGATGCATTGATTCAACAGTTGGATGTTACGTACTTGGAGTGAGGTGAAGAAATTTTGGTGTTTCGAATAGGGGATTGGATCGGATAGATTGTCTGAGATGAAACGAAACTCAGACAATCATGAAAAAACAAGTTACATTTCTGACATTATTTTTGGCGCTTGCCGCCGTGGATCTTTCTTTCGGACAAGACAATGAAACGGTTTTCAGGCACTCAGGTATCAGGCGGTCAGGTGGTTATGCTGCAATATCGAACAAGTTCACGTCAATCAACGGAAGTTATGCCAACATGCCTTCAATTTACGGAGGCTGGTTTGTGAACCGGAAATTCATGATTGGTCTGGGTGCAGCTGCTACGACCAATTACATTCCCGTCCCAGACAATCGGAGTAATTTTCCGGCACAAAAAATGACCTACCAATATGGGCAGGTGGGATTGATGACCGAATATGTAATGGCGTCTACAAAAAAAGTGCATGTCAATTTTAATCTGCTGACAGGTACCGGCTTTACGCTACAATATGACCGTCGCGATGTAGAAGACTGGGATTTTGACAATTGGGACGACGATGATGATCAAAAAGCAAACTGCTTTTTTGTTCTTGAACCAGGCGTACAGGTTGAGTTCAACGTGCTTAAGTGGATGCGTTTCAGTCCGGGTGTTTCTTATCGCAGAGCGTTTGGCGCGCGTGGCGATGGCCTGTCCGATGCCGACCTGAGTAATATCTCATACAACGTTACTCTAAAATTTGGCAAATTCTAGTTCATTTTCCTGACCTAAGAGTCTGAATCTTCAAATCTAACATCGTAAGCTTTTCTTACAATTGCTTTAATTGTTCAAGTTGCGGTTGAGCCGCTCCGTTCGCTAGAAATGCACGGGATGAAGCATCAGTTTCTGTTCATTTGCCGTATATTTAGTCTGTTGGCAGGCAGGTCTTTCCCGACGGTGCCCATTGGAATACGTTTGTTTTCTGTATATCAATCGGAGCAAGCCGATAGAGAGAAGAACGGATTCTGCCTCAATTTAGCACAGATTGACAGCGGGCATAGTATTTGTTCAGGAAACTGATATTCAACGATTGAAAACTTATACAGGTAATGAAGATGAGAAGCTTTTGGTTGTCATGTGCTATTCTGTTGGCGGCAATGCCGTCGGGTGCGATTTCACAAACCAGTTTTTATGATGTAATTGTTGCCGGTCGCAATATTGGGTCGCTTAAAGTGTTTGGCGATGAGGTGAAAAACGACGTAGAGACACATCGGATTGAATCAAGCTTCAAGGTGTTTTTCTACTCCGGTAAGTACTCGATCCAAAGCAGTTTTTCAAATGGAAAGCTTGTTTCGTCCGTTGCTGCTCACCATGTAAACGGTGATTTGAAAGAAAAAACGCAAACAAAAAGTACCACAAATCCCTTATACGAAGTTTTGTTTTCGGGTTCCGATGCTCCCAAAAATGATAAAAAGGAGCTCAACTATCCGATCAGCAGCACGGTTACCAGCCTGTATTATAAGGAGCCGGTCAATATTAAAGAAGTTTATTCGGAGCGTTTTGCTCAAATGTGTAGCGTGAAAAAATTGTCAGAAGGAAACTATGGCGTTTCACTGCCTGACGGGAAACAGGGAATTTATACCTACAAAAATGGCCAATGCCGCGAGGTGAAGACGGAAATGGCCGGATTTAAATTGAGGATTGTTTTAAACGAAAGCAAGACGCTTGCAAAATAGGCGTTTTGCTTTCGTTTTTCATTCACTCACGTTCTTCGTATTTTTTACCTCTGAAGTGTTTCGAATCTCCTCGTTTGCCGTTTTTACAATTACGTCTCCTTCTTTAATATCTCCAAAAACCTGCGTTAGTTCGTTGCTGGTGCTCCCGGTTTTAATAGGGACCCACTCAGCTTTGTTGTTTACAATCTTAATCAGGTAAACACCTTGTGTTGAATTCAGCACAGCAGAATTTGGCACAGCAAACACATCCGATCCGCCTTGCAGCGGAATCTGAACTTCGGTAATCATACCCGGTAAAAGTTTCCGATCTGTATTGACTACGTCCATTTCGGTTCGTTGCGCTCTTAGACGTGTGTCTAGCATTCCGGCCTGGCGGGCGACTTTGGCCTTGAATTTTTGATTTGGAAGCGACTTGACGGAAAAATTCACTTCCGTTTTTGGATTGAGGGAGCTGTTGTATGCTTCGGGAACGCTCACAACCAGCCGCAATTTACGCTGCTCAACGAGTGTGAATAAGGGAAATTCAGAACCTTTGCCTGATGGGCCAACGTATGCTCCGGCGCTGACGTTACGCGCACTGATAATACCACCGAACGGCGCACGAATTTCGAGATAATTCCTGTTCTCACTTACTTCATTCTGTCCTGATCTGGCAGCGTCCAGTTGTGCCAGGTCTGCATTTTGTTTCGCGAGCGCGAAGTCCAGGTCGTTTTTTGAGACAGTTCCCGGTGTTTTGCTTGTTTCCAGTAAACGGTCATAATTAGCTTTACTGGCAAGATAAACAGCTTCCTGAGCCTTGTATTTAGAGGCGGCGCCGGCAAGCTGAGCGCTTACCTCCGGAGCTTCCATCGTAGCAAGGAGCTGCCCTTCACGAACCTCACTTCCTACATCTGCATATAGTTTTTTTACGAAGCTGTTTACTTTGGCATACAAATCAACTTGTTGAAAAGCAGTGAGTTCTCCGGGGATCTGAATTGTAGAGGACACTATTCCTTTTTGTAATGTAACAGTTTCAATCACAGGTGCATCCGCTACCTTGTTTTTTTCTGCATTTTCCTCTTTCGCCTTGGAAGAGTCGCAGCTCTGGAAGCTCGCTGACATTCCCATCAGTGCCATGAAAGAAGCCGCTTTAATTAAGGTTTTCATATGATCGTTTTATTATTTCCGAATGTCTTATTCTGTTTTAAACCAGCGTATTACAGGCGAAAGGAATGTATTTTTGTAAATTTAATATCTTAATTTTAGGCCGGAACGAAAAATTTACTTTCTTCATCTTCCGGGTCCAGGGATACACTTTGGGTTGAGGCTTTTCCCTGCCCCCAGCCAAACACAAGCGGAAGGATGAACAGGGCCGCAAAAGTCGAGGCAATTAGTCCGCCTATTACAGCACGTCCAAGTGGCGACGACTGATCGCCGGCTTCTCCCAGACCGCTCGCCATCGGAACCATGCCAACGACCATTGCGACTGCGGTCATTACAATTGGCCGCAAGCGCAATCCTGCCGACTCTTTCGCTGCTTCAATTGCATTTCCGCTGTGTTTACGTAACTGTTCTGCATTGGTTATCAGTAATACTGCATTGGAAATAGAAACACCAACAGACATGATTATACCCATGTAGGATTGCAGATTAAGCGTCGAACCAGTCAACATTAACAGTGTCAACGAGCCCAGTATAACTGCGGGAACGGTTGCGAGGACAATTGCTGACACTTTAAATGACTGAAAATTCGCGGCGAGCATCAGGAAAATCACGATAATCGCCACAATCAGACCATTTTGCAAACTTTCAAGCGTGTCAGTCAGCGTTTGGCTGAGACCGATGAGTTCTACCGTAAGCCCTCTGGGAAGTTCTCCCAGTGAAGCAATCACCTTTTGCACGTCACTTTGCGCAACACCAAGATCCTGATTATTGAGATTTGCCGTTACAGATAATACCGGAAGAGAACCCAGGTTATCGTTTTCACCGTATGTGGTTCCGGGCGTGATCGTCGCTACATCGTGCAATACGGGTCGAGCAGTGTTTTTCAACAGTGGAATTTCCCCAATATCATTGATACTATTCATCTTGTTTTCAGGAATTTGAACCTGAACAGCATAACTGAATCCACCTTTTTCATCAACCCAGATATTTTTGTCCGTGTAGCGTGAAGAAGAGGTCGAAGCAATCAGGGATTTGGAAATGTCGGTCATGTCCACGCCAAGTTGTGCAGCACGCATACGGTCGACCTCAATGTTAATTGCCGGATACTTATTGGACTGCCCAAGTTGCACATCCCGCAGATAACTGATCTGTTTCAGTTTATCCATGACCTTTTGTGCATATTGCTCATTCACTTTTTTATCTCTCCCCGACATCCGCACTTCAATCGGAGTAGGAGAGCCCTGGCTTAAAATCTTTTCCGTAAGCTCAATCGGCTCAAATGACAGCGCCAGATCCGGGATATCATCATGCACCCGTTTTCTGATTTGTTCTTTCAGGTCATCCAGATTGATATGGAAACCTTCGTTGAGGCCAACCTGTAAGACAGCTTCCTGCGGACCTGCCATCCACAAATAGATTGGATTTATTGAAAACAGCGACGGATGCTGCCCCACATAAGCGGATGTAACTGAAATATTTTCAGGTCCGACAATGCGCTTAATCGCCTCAATCGTTTTCAGGGTTTTCTCTTCCGTGCGCTCCATTCTGGTACCTTCCGATGCCCTCAGGCGCACCTGAAACTGAGAACCATTTACTTTGGGCAGAACGTCCTTCCCGATTTTGTCGAGCAAAAGCACTGCGAGGGCCGATGTCACGATCAGATAGGTAATTACAATTGGTTTCCTGAAAGGCATCATCCTTGTTATAAATCGGATAAATCGGCCACGAACCCGTTCGAAAAAGCTTATTTTACCGTTCTGATCACTGTCTGCACGGTGTACTAATATCTCTTTTTGCTCATCTTTATTTTTGCTCAAACCAGCCACCGCAAATTCCTGGGCATCGCTCATTTCAGATCCATCTGCATTTTTATGGTGCTTTACCTTCATGATCCAGTTGGCCATGATGGGTACGAAAGTCTGGGCAAGCAGATAAGAAACGATCATACTGAATCCGATTGCCAGTGCCAGCGGAAGGAAAAGAGAACCGGGAATGCCGCCCATCGTAAATGCCGGAGCAAACACGGCCAGTATACAGAACAAAATGAGGAGCTTGGGAAAGGCAATTTCCTGGCAGGCGTCCCAGATCGCGAGTGCTTTGGGTTTGCCCATGTCGAGATGCTGGTGAATATTCTCGATAGTTACAGTACTTTCATCAACCAATATTCCGATCGCCAGGGCCAGTCCGCTGAGCGTCATAATGTTGATGGTCTGGCCAAATAAGTCAAGGAACAGAACGCCTGAGATAATACAGGTCGGAATGGTCAAAATTACGATAAGGGCTCCGCGTGCGTCTCCCAAAAACAACAACACCATTAAACCGGTAAGGATAGCGCCGATTCCTCCTTCCGTAAGGAGGCTCATCACCGAGTTCAGTACGTACGTCGACTGGTCAAATTCGTAACTGACTTTTACATCTTCCGGCAGTGAGTTCTGGATTTTCGGCATTGCCTTTTTCAGGTTTTGCACCACTTCCCATGTCGAGGCGTCAGCACTTTTGGCAATACTCAGATATACCGAGCGTTTTCCGTTAACGAGCCCATATCCCGAGGTGATATCAGCACCGTCTTCGACAGTGGCAACATCCCTGAGATACAGGTTTTGAACATTACCTTTAAACAACGGAATGTTTTCAAAATCTTTAATATTCCTTACGGTTGTATTGGTCGGGGTGATGTAGTTTTTGTCTCCGATTCTTACGTTACCCGACGGAGCTGTCTGATTGTTTACCCTCAGTGCCTCCACCAGTTGATCGGTGGTCAGGTTGTGCGAACGTAATAATTCAGGATCCGCCTTCACGACGATAGTCCGGATATTCCCTCCAAAAGGCGGTGCGGAAACGAGCCCTGGAATTGAGGTAAACGTGGATCTCACATAGACATTTGCCAGGTCGAGCAATTCATTGTTGCTTCTTTTGGTACTGCTCAGCACCAATTGGCCCACAGGTAAAGTTGAGGCGTCAAACCGGATAATGAACGGAGGGTTGGAGCCGGGAGGGAAAATGGCCTGCAAACGATTTGTGAATGCGCTCAATTCGGCGGACGCCTGGGCCATATTGGTACCAGCGTAGAAATTGATCTTCATCAAAGTCAGGCCCTGGATGTTTTTTGTTTCAATGCTTTTGATCCCGTTTACGTAAAGCAGGATATTAATATATTGTTTGCCGAAAAATGTTTCCATCTGCGTTGGTGTATAGCCGCCGAACGGGTGGGCAATGTACATAACAGGCAGGTCCAGTTTTGGGAAAATGTCGACCTTAATGGTCCTGACGGCGTTGATTCCGAAGAACAACAATCCGGCGACGAGCACCATGATGGTGATTGGCTTACGTAACGCAAAACGAATTAAATCCATATTTGTAACAGGTCATTATAAAATCAAACCGAGCAGTTGCAGGAAATGCAGAAGTATGATACTTGTCGATAATCGGCAGTTTAAAATGTCAATACAACAGAATCACTGAATCCTTTATTTATTTAGGAACAAATTAAAATCACCGGCTGCGGCAGCCTTCAAAAGCAGTGCCTGCCAAACGTTGTTATACGCCAGATCACGGCTCGTTTCGGCCCGGTTGAGTACGTAAAGTGCCTGGGTAATGTCAACAATGTTGCTCAGCCCATTTTTATACAGCACGCTTTTTTGCAAATAAGCGTCGCTCGCTGATTGCACCTGAATCGGTGCCTCACGATAGTTGCTAAGCGCATTGGTCATTTTCCTGTCCGAAAGGATGAGCTGGTTTTTTACCTGCTGGTCCACGAGGTTATATTCCTCCTGAAGTGCGTTGCTGACGAATTTTTGAGACAAAACCTGATGTCGTACCCGGAGCATGCTGGTCAGGTTCCATGTGAGTCCCAAACCCAACAAATAATTTGCGCGTACCGGCTTGATTCCTTCAAAATACTGGCCGGTATAAGCATGCTGATCAAGTGCGTAATTTGAACTGAATCCCGAGCCTCTTCCCTGAAACACACCAAAAAGTGAGAGCGTAGGATAGCTGAGCGTCTGAAAATAGGTGGCCTGCTGATTGCTCAGCGCAATTCTGCTTCCATAATATTTGAGCAGCGGATGATTACTGATTTCAGTAGCAGAATCTGCGAGCGTGGCAGGTATTTTGGTTACAAATGTTGTATCAAGCACGAATTGCTGGTTGGTAATTCCCATCAATTGCGCGAGCTTGGCAGCCTGTTCCTGCTCAAAATCCAATGCTTGTGTAATTGAAATGCGCGCGTTCGAAACCTCTGCATTTGCAAGCGAAGAATCCACGCCTGGAATCAATCCGTTCTTAGCCCGTGCAACGACCACATTTTTAAGCGCTGCCGCACGTTCAAGATTTTTGCCCCAGGATTGCGTAAGCCGCTGTGCAACAAGTAAGTTCAGATATGCGCCAGCAACTCGCACCGCGTGTTGAAATTTTTCCTGTTCAAGGTCACTTTCATCTCTGGCTACTGCAAACCGAGCTGTATTAATCTTCTCTTTTGTTCGCCCAAAAGCGAAAAAGTCCCAGTTGACGTTGGTCAGGTACAGCGCGCCGAATCCGGAATTCCAGTTCTGGGAGGCAAGCGGGAGGCCTGAGGACGCAACCGATAGGCCCAATCCATACAAGGGACCGTTCTGTCCATTCACAGTTCCATAATCCTGCTGTACCGACAAATTCAGGTTAGGGAGATATTCCTTAATGTTTTGCTGGACGGTGGCTTTTGATGCATTAATGTAATTGTCCTTCGCTTTTATGGTTCCGTAATTCATCAGCGCTGTTTCTACCGCATCCGGTAACGAAAGAACCTGCGCAGAAACCGATGAAACTGAGCCGTACAAGGTGGCCATCAGACATAGTCCGGAAAAACATTTATTTAACATACATTGTAAATAATGTGGCGTGCGGATAAAGTTGAAAGGCCTGAACTTACCTTTCGACCTATACACAGAATTTATTCGGATTTACCTTTTATGTAACTGCTGCAAAATTATATTAACAGCTTACAATAATTTATACTGATTTCAAACAGAAAACTATAAAATTCAAACAATCAGTTTCTGTACGCCTTTGGAGTGATTCCAGTCTGTTTTTTGAAAAGATTATTAAAATAGGCAGCGTACTCAAAACCGAGACAATAAGCAATTTCAGAAATACTCCAGTTGGACTGACGAAGCAATAACTTTGCCTGATGTATAACGCGTTCAATAATCAGTTCTGTGGTGGTTTTTCCGGTAATCTCCTTCAATGCGCGATTCAGATGATTCACGTGAATTGAAAGCTTGCCTGCATAGTCTTTGGCTGTCCGTAATTCAAGTTTATTCTCCGGCGAATCGATCGGAAATTGTCGTTCCAGCAGATCCACAAACAAAGATGTAATTCTGGACGAACCGTTTGTCTGGTTTAAGTGTAACACCGATGGTTGCATTTTCATGCCTTCATGGATGATGAGGCTTACGTAAGTCCGGAGCAAGTCAGACTTATGGACGTAATTAACTTCCATCTCTTTGCGCATTTTGACAAAAATCCTTTCGAGGAATTCCTGCTGTTCCTCTGTGATAAAATAGACTGGGATTTTGTCACTATGAAATAACGGCGAATCTTCATTAGCTCTCCGCCAATTTTCCTGGCTAATGAAGTCTTCTGAAAACAGGCAAAAAAAACCTGACTGGCTTTCCGAAATATTTTCCCATGAATAGGGTACATTGCGATTGAAGAAGATCAGCGCGCTTCGGTCGATTTCAATTTCATGGTTGTCATAAAATAACCTGCCTTTACCGATGATCAGGGAAATCTTGTAATAGTCCCGCCGACTGTATGCCGTGTAGCGACTGCAAAATTCTCTTGGAAAGACATTAAAATGACCTTGTGTGCCGTTCGTGAAATCAGGCAGTTCCCGTAGTCTTTTGGCAGCGGGATGGCTCTGGTAGAAATCCTGTATGGTTTCACTGATTATCATGTTATAAAACTATGAAATTCAAATAATGAGAGCAAGCCAATCCAATTAAAAATACATTAAACAGAAAGGTCCGAATGGTATTATTATATTATTTCAGGGTTTCGAAATAATTTGAAAAGTGAAAATCAAATGGAAAATGTTTAAGTAAATCTGAGCGTAGGATGTGGTTACATTTGACAAATCTGTAATGACATTTTTCTTCGAGTCGGTTCGCAGGCAATAGAACACAAAAAAAAGCCGGCACCCTCAGGGTGCCGGCTTGTCTTCGATCAAGGGCTGGTTTAGTCTCTGTTCGGATAAACTGAATCCGGTGTCATTTCTATATCTGCCAATTCATAGGTCTTGGCAGGTGTGAAGCCGGAAGAAGTTTTGTAATTTCTGGGAGAGACAAGCGGATTGAGCGCCAATCCTTCTTTTGGCGAAGTTCTGATCAACACCAGAGACGCAGGTCTCACAGCATACTTGGGTGTCGAACTGGAATAGCCGCTCCGACGATTTTTAGTGTAGCGTTCCACGGTGCCCAGGTTCGAGACCCGGATCTTGGTTTCACCTTCCCTGGCTTGGGCAGCCTTGTTCGGATGTTTGTAATTATGCGTGGAAATGCCGGGATCAACAGTGGATTTAGACTGAGCCTGGACCAAACTTGTTGAGAATATTCCTGCAACTAACGTTGCTATAAAAAACTTTAACTTATACATATGATTGTCGTTTATTACTTAATAAATGAACCAACCTGCTAACAGGTATATGCAATAAGTATTATTTTTTTCAGATTCAAAAACCAGTGGTCACAGCGCTGAAATGCAAGTTTAGCGGGTTTTGGTTGCATCCTTCATCATTTTTCGAGAAATTTTTGCCGAACTATTGAATTCATGTTTTGATCGAAACCTGATTTTTGGGAAAAAATACAAAAAGTGAAAAAACAGGCCCGAATACACCCGGAGCAAAAATTGTGAAAATAATTCAAATTCTAATCCCATTTTAAGAATTGGCCCAATTTTATGGAGGTTTCGGGCATTTTGTGACACCGCAGAGATTATTAATGTTTGGTCTGTTACATTTGCTTCCTACCTGATTAAGGCTTTTGCGGATGTATGTATTCCTCCGCAAATACGCTCGATAGGAAGATCATTCGAGTCTTCGCCAAAAGGATCCTCAATTTCTTCCGCAATGACTTCCAGGCTGGCAAGAATATAGAACACGAACATCACGAAGGGAACAACCAGAAAATGTAAACTAAAAACGTAACCGATCGGAAGCGTAAGGCAATAGGTGAAAATGAATTTTTTGATAAAAGAGCTGTAAGACAATGGAATAGGTGTATTCTTAATCCTTTCACATGCCCCGCAGATGTTTGTGAAAGATTCCAGTTCATTGCTCAGCACAAGTACATGTTCAGGTAACAACGCTCCGGCCCGTTGAAGTGCGATCGTTTTAGCAAAAATCGCGGACGCTATTTGGTTTGGTATGTGATCCTGGATGATCAGGTTTGTTTTGCCGAAGAGTTTACAATCTTCAAACTCGGCCGATAAATACTTTCCTCTCAAATGGTTTTTAAGTGCGGATGCGTAGTTGGGAATCATGGCTCTATAGAAATCCCTTTCATCGGTGTATTCCTCAGGTAGCAATCCGTCGATTTTCAATGCAAGATTTCTGCTGGCGTTCATGAGCGAGCCCCACTGTTTGCGGCCTTCCCACCACCGGTCATATGCAGTATTGGTACGAAATACCAGAAGCATCGAAATCACAAAGCCCAGAAGTGTATGCATCAGGGAAATGTGTTTCAGATCTGAATTGTCAGAAAATCGCCAGTGAACAAGCAGGAGATAGGCAAGTGCTGCTGAATAGACCCCAATTGAGATAATCAACGGCGAAAGCTTACGAACCGTGTCGGCCTTTTGAAAGTAGAAGATATACTTAAACCATTCTTTTGGATTATAATCAACCATAATTTAAATATGTAAATTACATAAAGGCTTCAAATATAGAATTGTTTACTATAACATATAATTTAAATATGTAAATCAATGAGCTAATCTATTAATTTAGTTTTGTTAATTAACTTAAAGAATTCTTTAAAGCATTTTGCCGTTAACTGGGCGTCTTCCAATGCGTTATGCGTTTCCTCTTCTCTCTCAAATCCAAAGTACGTCGCAACTGAACCAAGGCTAAGTGATCGCGGTGTAGTTCGCCCATTCTTCGATAAAATTTGAAAAAATAAGTATGAGACAGTGTGAAGGTCAATCAATTTGTTTGAAAATGGCCAGTTCAGCTTTTCGTTCCGATAAGCATATCTTAAAAAATTAATGTCATTTATGACGCTTTGCCCGCAAATAACCACGTTTGAGAGGTTTGGCTTGTTCATATTGAGTTTTTTTATCCATTTTTCAAACTCCGGAATCACATCATATATCATCGGTGCCTCTTCAAGGTCATCTAGTGACAAACCGTGTACTTCTTCGGATTTAGCAGTGAACGCTTCTTCGTTTTCGGGATAGACGTTTTGGAGATATGTCCCCAGCGGGCGCCATTCGTCGTCAAACAATTCAGCACCAATTTGGATGATCTCATTCCAGCCAGGTTCGGGGCCGGTCATTTCTATATCGAGAACTAAAAAAGCCATGTTAAAGGTTGTATGTTAAATTGGACTCAAAAGCTGTGTTTTGGGAAAACGATCTTCTACTTTTGTGGACAAAAATAGAGAAACATTGCTTCCAAGTTTTCATTCGATGCGGAGATCGCAATTTTAAGCTAAATTTTCTAAAATTATTACATAAAAATGCCCATTGATTATAAAAACATTCCGTCTCCCTGCTACATTTTAGAAGAGGCGCTGCTCAGAAAAAACCTGGAATTGATCGACCGTGTACAAAAAGATGCCGGTTGCAAGATTATTCTCGCGTTGAAAGGATTTTCAATGTACAGTGCCTTTCCGATCGTTAAAGAGTATCTGAGTGGTGCTACTGCGAGTTCTCTGAACGAAATCAGATTAATAAATGACTTCTTTGGTTATCAGGCTCACACATATATGCCGGCTTATCTGGATCAGGAGTTTGATCAGGTACTGGAACGCAGCAGCCATATTACGTTCAATTCCCTTAGCCAGTGGGAGCGGTTTCAAAGCAGGGTAGAGGAGTTCAAATCTGCGCACCCGGAGCGAACATTGTCATGTGGTATACGCGTCAATCCGCAATATTCAGAGGTTTCCACGGATATGTATAACCCCTGTGTTCCCGGATCACGTTTGGGAGTAACAAGGGACAAATTACCTGATATTTTACCAGCTGGAATTGAGGGGCTTCATTTCCACACTTTGTGCGAAAATGACTCGTATACACTGGAAAGAACCCTTGAAGCGCTCGAAAGCCGTTTTTCGGATTTGCTTCATCAGGCTAAATGGCTCAATATGGGCGGAGGGCATTTGATGACCAGGGAAGGATATGACACGGAAAAGCTAATCAGTTTAGTGCGTGCTATCAGCGAGAAGTACAACCTGGATGTCATTCTTGAACCTGGATCCGCTATTGCATGGAGAACCGGAGAGCTGATGACAACCGTACTCGATGTAATGGACAGTCAGGGAATTCAGGTCGCAATCCTGGATACCTCGTTTGCGGCGCACATGCCAGACACACTAGAAATGCCATACAAACCCGTAATCCGTTATGCTTTTCAGGAGCCACAGGCGGGGAAACCAACGTATCGCATGGGCGGAATGACGTGCCTGGCCGGGGACTTTATCGGGGATTATTCCTTTAACGAACCTCTGCAAATCGGAGATCGCATTGTGTTCGAAGATATGATACATTACACAATGGTAAAAACTACAACATTTAACGGTGTTAATTTACCTTCCATTGGTATTTGGGGTGAGAGTGGTGATTTTAGGCTTATTCGGAGCTTTGGTTACGAAAGTTTTAAGGACCGCTTATCATAGATAAGTGTTCGGAAAAACCCAGGTTTTCTGTAAAATTGAAAAAGAGTCTGCCCGAAAATTTAGAAAATTTCGGGCAGACTCTTTTTGTATTATTCAGGTTTGCCTCTTTTCATTTTGGAAGCATCGGGAAGAGCTTTTTTATCTCGTCTATAGATGGCTGTTTTCCGTACTCGCAAATTTCGAACACCTCAACTGCCTTTACTTTATCGGCTTTTTCCTTGCCATACCATTTGTCCAGAGATGTCTTGATTTCAGGTGTCACCGAGGATCGTTTCTCCATGGCTGCCAACAACCATTTCTTCCGCTCTACCAGATCTTTTGGAACATTGTCCAGATTTTGGTCCGTCCATGGAAGCCATTCGTAAAACTGCGAGACGTGTGCATCAAGTTCATCCACCTTTTTAGTAATCGCTTCTGTGATATCAATTGCTACGTCCGGCCGAAATGGATTGGGACGCTGAAAACGGTCTCTGAAATACAAAAAGAGCGGATTTTTCACCAATGGAGGTACGCTGCTAAGAATATTGGGCACTATTACCAGGTAGGCCGCATCCTGTACCAGCACGCCTGTATTCCGGTGGTCGGGGTGGTAGTCGTTTGTTCTGGGAGCAATAACGATATCCGCTTTCCATTCCCGAATTTTTCTGATTACCTGCATGCGGTTTTCAAGTGTCGGTAAAAGCTCTCCATCATGGTTGTCGAGCACGTCATATTCAATTCCCAGCCGTTTCCCTGCTTCCTTGGCTTCTTTTAGCCTTCTGTTTGCAAGTTCGCCTCCACCGATTTCCTGATGACCTTTATCGCCGTTCGTAAGGGAAACAAATTTGACCAGATGCCCCGCAGACGCGTAAATGGATGCGAGGCCGCCAGCGCCCAAATCGCAGTCATCAGGGTGTGCGCCAAAAACTATAACTCTGATTTTTCCATCAGCAGCACCGGAGGGTTGTTGCGCATAGCCCAGAATGGCATGAAAAATTAAAAGAGCGGTGATTATTTTCCGTTTCATAGGTTTGAGGTTAAGGATAGTTTTGAACCCAATATACGCTATTTTGCAACGGCGAGAGAGGTGACGTATTTACTTTTAAGATTTTGCAAGCGTGGACAGCGAAAACAAATATGTTTTCATTTCAGAACTGTTTATTGTTAATTAAATCAGGAAAAATGAGATTATTGCTGTTCACTGATTGGTGGCAGATTATTTTTTTCAACGTGTAATGGTCTAGGCACACAATCCATTAACCTTCCAAAATTAAATTTTTAAACTCACTCCTTAAAATCTGACGCTTTTTTCCTGTACTTTTGTATCCCGTAATCATAGAAAAAAAGCAACGTCTCATGGCTTCCACAGCACGCAGGACCGCTAAGTACATTTTCGTTACGGGCGGCGTCACATCATCATTAGGCAAAGGAATTATTGCCTCCTCACTAGCTAAACTGCTACAAGCCAGAGGTCTTTCAGTGACAATTCAAAAATTTGATCCATACCTGAATATTGATCCGGGTACTATGAATCCTTACGAACACGGCGAGTGTTATGTAACGGACGATGGCGCAGAAACCGATCTTGATCTTGGCCACTACGAACGCTTTCTGAACGTCCGTACGTCTCAGGCCAACAACGTTACGACCGGACGGATTTACCACAATGTCATTACTGCCGAACGGCGTGGAGATTTTCTTGGCAAAACGGTTCAGGTGGTTCCACATATCACAGATGAACTTAAAAGAAACATGCTTCTTTTGGGGCAGACAGGTGAGTATGATATTGTAATTACAGAAATTGGCGGTTGTGTAGGGGACATCGAATCGCTTCCGTTTCTTGAAGCCGTGCGTCAGATCAAATTTGAATTTGAAAAAAATGACACACTGATCATTCACCTGACACTGATTCCATATTTGAACTCAGCAGGGGAGTTGAAAACCAAGCCGACACAACATTCCGTGCGTATGTTGCAGGAATCGGGAATTCAGCCCGACATCCTTGTGTGCCGTACCGAACATCCCCTTTCTCAGGATCTGCGTAAGAAAATTGCACTTTTCTGTAATGTTCAGGTCAATTCTGTAATCGAAGCAATGGACGCTGACACCATTTACGCGGTGCCTCTGCTGATGCTTAAAGAGCGTCTGGATCAGCGTGCCTTGTATATGATGGACATCTACAACGACCAGGATGTGGATCTTGACTCCTGGAAAAACTTTTTGTCGAAACTGAAAAATCCAATTGATTCCATAAAAATCGGTTTGGTTGGAAAGTACGTTGAGCTTCATGATGCTTATAAATCCATCGTGGAATCGTTCATTCATGCGGGCTCGTACAATGAGTGTAAAGTGACGATCGAATGGATTCATTCGGAAAGTCTCACCGAGGACAACGTTGTAGAGAAACTTGCAAATCTGGATGGCGTGCTTGTTGCTCCCGGTTTTGGAGAGCGCGGAATAGACGGAAAAATTGCTGCTATACAGTATGTTCGTGAAAACGGTGTTCCGTTTTTTGGAATTTGTCTGGGTATGCAGATGGCTGTGATCGAGTATGCCAGAAACGTGATAGGGTGGGCTGGTGCGCATTCTGTGGAAATGGATTTTTCAACCGACCATCCTGTGATCCACCTTATGGAAGATCAGAAAGACGTGTCCAACAAAGGCGGTACGATGCGCCTTGGCGCGTATCCCTGCAAGCTGAAAAAGGATTCACTGGCCAATCGCATTTATGGCAAAGTGAACATTAGCGAGCGTCACCGTCACCGTTATGAATTTAACAATAAGTATCTCAAGGATTTCGAAGCAAACGGATTGCTGGCAACCGGTATCAACCCGGACAACAACCTTGTTGAGATGGTAGAGCTGCCGTCACATCCATTTTATGTGGGGGTTCAATTTCACCCGGAACTCAAAAGTACCGTAATGAACCCACATCCGTTGTTTGTCAATTTCGTGAAAGCGGCTTTGGCTTATTCACTCGAAAAAAGGGCAGTCATTTCCTGATTTAACCCGTTCATCATTTCATAAAAGATCAATCAGGGAAATTCTTATTACATTTGCCCTCCCGAAAGGGGTTTAGTATCTCAATAATTTTAAGTTTAGAATGGATAAAAATTTTATTATCGGCCTGGTACTTATCATGCTGATGTTGATAGGCTATCAAACGCTGGTTCCAAAACCTCAGGAACCCGCACCGGTAGCACAGGTTAAGAAAGATGCTGCCAATTCTGCGTCTGTTGCCGGAGCTGCGGAAATGTCATCGGATTCCTTGCATGCAGGTATTAAGACAGGAGATTCCACAGCTGTAACAATTGCTCCGAAGGACCTGGTGATTGAAACAGTTGATTCAAAAGTTGTTTTCTCCAACAAGGGTGGTGTATTAAAGGAGGTAAGTCTCAAAAAATATAAAACATACGATCAGAAACCGCTTTATCTTATTGCCGAAAATCACAACAGTTTCCAGCTGGATTTCCCGGCGCAGGGCGGAGATGTGAAATTGACTGATATGTTTTTTTCGACAACAAGTCAAAATCAGACTTTGTCGGAAAAAGATTCGGCAATTGTAACGTACAGAATTGACCTTAAAAATAACCAGTCGGTTGAGCAGACTTACGTCGTGCACGGTTCCGGTTATGTAATCGACTACGGGATCAAATCAACCGGTGTTGGAATGGGCGATAAATCTGTTCATCTGAACTGGAAGAATGACCTCTTGCAACTTGAAAACGACATGCACAAAAACCGTGAAGTGGTTACGATCAACTACTACACGGATGAGTTGAATAGTCTTTCTACAAGCGCGACATCAAACGAATCGGCGACGGCTGCGGAGCCGGTGAAATGGTTTACACTGAAGCACAAGTACTTTTTGGCAGGTTTGATCGCCAAAAAGCAGCCTTTCAACAAAGTTGATCTCAAAGCAGATGTTAACCCTGATGACAGCGTGATCGTGAAAACGATGGATGTGGCGGCATTGATCCCCATGTCGGCCGTACAGAAAGGTGAAGCAAATTATCAGTTCTATCTCGGACCGAACGATTACCATATTGTAAAGAATGTAGTTGCGGAAAATTTTGACCAGAACGTTTACCTTGGTTACGCATTTCTGAAACCAATTAACAAGTTCTTTCTGGTTCCTCTTTTCAATTTCCTTGAAAAATTCATCTCAAATTACGGGTTGCTGATCATCTGCCTCGTACTTTTTGTAAAAACATTACTGACGCCGCTGACATACAAATCGTATATCAGTATGGCCAAAATGAAGTTGCTTGCACCGGAACTTGAAGAGCTGAAAGCGCGTAATCCGGATGATATGGCGAAGCAGCAGCAAGACCAGATGAAGCTGTATCAGCAGGTGGGCGTGAGTCCGTTGAGTGGGTGTATTCCTGTGCTCGCCACCATGCCGATTCTCTTCTCGCTGTTCTTTCTCTTCCCGAACCTCATTGAATTAAGGCAGCAACATTTCCTTTGGGCAAGTGACCTTTCAACCTATGACTCTTTTATCAAACTGCCATTTACAGTTCCTTTCGGAATTGGAAACCACATCAGTTTGTTCACGATTCTGATGACCATTTCAAGTATCGGTTACGCATATTATAACAACCAGATCACGCCTACACAACCTGGTCCGGTAAATATGAAAATGCTTAGCTACATCATGCCTTTAATGTTCATGTTTGTGCTGAACTCATTCCCGGCAGGTCTTACTTTCTACTATTTTGTTTCAAACGTAGTTACGATTGCCCAGCAATTGCTGATCAAAAAATTCGTCAACGAGGACAAAATCAGAAACATTCTGGAAGAAAACCGGAAGAAGAATGCAAACGGTGAAAAGAAACAATCCAAGTTTCAGAAGTATCTGGAAAAATCGTTGCAGGCCGGTGAGGAAGCTAAAAGAAAACAAGCTGAACTCGAAAAAAGAGCCAAGAAAAAGTAGTTTCGCTTGATATAAAACAGAGGATGGGCAATGTTTCAAATGGAAACGTTGCCCGTTTCTTTTTTACCTTAAAACGGTTTTCGTAATTTGCCCGCTAATCCAACGTCGACAAGAGGTCAATGAGAATTTTAATTTTTTTTATTACACTGTTTATTTTTGCTTCTACCACGTTGCCCGCACAAAAAGTGGAATACGACAGTAAGTTCAAGGCAGCTGTAAGTGATTACAAGCAAGGGAGGTATGCGTTGGCGATGGAAAAACTGTCGCCTCTGACAACAACAGGCGTAACTTATTCTTATTCGGAATATGCGCATTACTACTATGCGCTTGCAGCTTATCAAAGTAAAAAATACAAGGAGAGCAGGCAGATGCTGTTGCAGTTGCAGAATCGGTTTCCAAGCTGGAATAAGATGAACGATGTGAATTATCTGCTCGGTCTGAATAATCTGGCTTCGGGTCAGTTTAAAGAAGGATTACAGTTTTTTCAAAAGATAAAGGACAATTCTTTCAACAAGGACATTCAATCAGCAAAGCAGCATTATCTGGAAAATGTTGACGATCTGGCGCTGCTGATTAATATTCAGAAGCAAAACCCGGATGACCGCGATATCGCGGTTCAGGTGGTTCAGTTTATAGAAAAGTCATCAAAGTCGACGCAGACCGACCTGTATTTCGCAGATCAGCTGGTGAAGCAGTTCAAGATGAGTGCGAAGGAACTCGAGTCCGAAAAAGCGGAGCGGCCAAAACATGAAATAGCCAAAAAGGAGAACCAATGGTCAAAGGGTTATTATAATGTGTCTGTGCTGCTGCCGTTCCGCCTCGATGAATTTGCAGTGTCAAAGAAAAGATCAAACCAGTTTGCATACGATTATTATCTTGGATTGATGCTTGCGAAGGAGAAACTGAAGTCAGAAGGGATTGAAATTAATTTGTCGGCCTACGATGTAAGCAACGATACAAGGGCAATGGACATCGTCGCGGGTGACAAGCTGTTTCAGCAATCTGATTTTGTGATTGGCCCGTTATATCAAAGTACGTTTGAAGTGGCGTCAGAATACGTTGCAGACGCCAATATGTACATGTTAAATCCTTTGTCGACTGATGCGGGACTGCTCAAAAAAAGTAGTAATATTTATCTGGCACATCCTTCCATAGCATTTCAGATGCAAAAGGCAGCACAGTGGATGAAAATTGTTGCACCTACGGGAGCTGCCGCAATTTATTATGGAAACACGGCGAAGGATTCATCAATGGCTTTTTCGTATGCGGGCGAGCTGAAAAGTAAAGGCGTCAAAATCCTGGAAATGCTGAAAATCCAGGGAGAAAGGGAATGGCTGGAAAACAAAATTTCATCTTTTGAACGGGAGAAACCTGCTCAGGTTTCTATTTTTTCCTCGGATTCCGGTGCAGGTTCGTCGATACTGGAAGTTTTGACCGGACGTAAGCTTGCATCGATTCCTGTTATCGCAACGGCAACCAGTTTTAATTTACAGCAGTCGCGCCTCAACCGCTATGGTTCCAGATTGTATTTGATAGAAACGGATCATGTGGATCGTGAAAAGGAGCAGATCAGGCAATTTCAAAAGGCCTATTGGAATCAGGCCAATTCATTTCCGTCTGTCTATTCCTACCAGGGATATGACCATCTGTTGTTTTTTGGCAGGATGATGTACAAATACAAGGACAGGCTTTCGAGCGGTTTGCAGATGCGCCGTTATGACGAAGAAGATTACCTTTTGTCTGGTTTCGACTACACGAAATCTCACGAGAATCAGGTGCCGACGATCCTGAAATACAACGGTTCCAAGTGGGAACCTATGAAGTAGCTTCCAAAGTAAATTTATTTTAATGAACATTTCAACAAGTCAAAGTCTTTTCGAGAAGGCTCAAAAGTATATTCCTGGTGGGGTTAATTCGCCGGTCAGGGCATTTCGTGCCGTTGGTGGATCGCCTATTTTTATCAAATCTGCGAAAGGGCCATACGTTTACGATGAAGATGGGAATGAATATATAGAGCTGATCAACTCCTGGGGGCCGATGATTCTTGGCCACGCGCACGAGCTGATTCAGAAAAATGTTTCAGATGCGCTTCAAAACTCCTTTTCTTTCGGCGCGCCTACACGTAAAGAAGTGGAAATCGCCGAGCTGATCGTGAGCATGATGCCATCGGTTGAAAAAGTAAGGATGGTCAACTCAGGTACTGAGGCGACTATGTCAGCAATCCGCGTTGCCAGAGGTTTCACAGGCAGGGACAAGATCATCAAGTTTGAAGGCTGTTATCATGGCCATGGCGATAGTTTTCTGATCGCTGCCGGAAGCGGAGCCGTGACATTCGGAACGCCGGATAGCCCGGGCGTCACAAAGGGGGTGGCCAATGACACACTTACTGCACCTTACAATGACCTTGCTGCCGTGCAAATGCTGGTAGATAATAATAAAAACCAGATTGCTGCACTCATCCTGGAACCTGTTGTTGGGAATATGGGCTGCGTGCTTCCTGCTGATGGTTTTTTGCAGGGACTGCGGGATATTTGTGACAAGGCGGGAATTGTGCTCATTTTTGATGAGGTCATGACCGGGTTTCGTTTGTCCAGGGGTGGAGCGCAGGAGCGGTTTGGGATAACACCTGACCTGACAACGCTTGGCAAAATTATCGGCGGAGGAATGCCGGTGGGTGCGTATGGCGGCAAGGCTGAAATCATGAATTGGGTATCTCCGTTGGGCCCTGTGTATCAGGCTGGGACACTTTCGGGTAATCCCATTGCCATGGCTGCCGGTTTGACGATGCTCAATTATCTCAATGATCATCCGGAAGTTTACACGCAGCTGGAGGCCTCAGGAAACAAGCTTTTTGATGGATTTTCAGCTTCCTTGAAAAAACTTGGACTGGACTATACAATCAATCACATTGGTTCGATGTACACGTTGTTTTTTACAAATCAGCAAGTGACGGATTTCCCTTCTGCAAAATCATCGGATCTGACGCTTTTCGGCAAGTATTTCCACGCCATGCTGGATCAGGGCATTTATCTTGGGCCGTCTCAGTTTGAAAGTATGTTCCTGTCGACGGCGCTGACCGATGCGCATCTGGACCGGATTATCGAGGCCAACGAATCTGCATTAAAAATCGCCCTGGGACGCAATTAAAATCTCAAAAAACAGCTCTTGTTATGCGCAAATACTCCGTTATTATCCCTGTTTACAACCGCCCCGACGAGTTGCAGGAATTACTGGAGTGTTTGGCGCGTCAGACTTTTAAAACCTTTGAAGTCATTATTGTTGAGGACGGCTCCTTCAAAAAATCCGATGCTGTTGTACATTCATTTGAGGATAGACTGGACATTAAATATTATTTCAAGGAAAACGGTGGCCAGGGATTTGCAAGAAATTTTGGCTTTGAACGCGCTACGGGGGATTATTTTATATTGCTGGACTCTGACGCGCTCATTGAGCCTGATTATCTGTCAATCGTTGAAAGTAAGCTCAATGTAGCGTATGTTGATTTATTCGGAGGACCGGATACGGACCATCCTTCGTTTTCTCCGATTCAGAAGGCGATAAGCTATGCGATGACTTCCTTTTTTACAACAGGCGGGATTCGCGGCAAAAAGAACAACATGGGTGGGACGTTTCATCCCAGAAGTTTTAATATGGGATTGTCACGGGCAGTTTGGGAAAAAACCGGTGGGTTTAAAACGACGAGAATGGGGGAGGATATTCTTTTCAGCATCTCAGCATTGCGGCTGGGTTTTAAGTCGGCATTGTTACCGGAAGCGTTCATTTATCACAAACGCAGGACGCAGTTCGGACAGTTTTTCAGGCAACTTAAATTTTTCGGAAGAGCGCGCATTAACATTGGCCGCTTTTATCCCGAAGAGCTCAAACTGGTTCACACTTTTCCCTTGTTTTTTACCGTGTGTGTTTGCAGCATTCCGGTGTGGTTCCTGCTGTTTAAGCCATTTTTTTATCTGGGCCTTGCGGGGCTTGCCATTTACATTTTGCTGCTCTTCACAGATGCTTTAAGGGCTACAAGAAGTGTTGAAGTAGCTTTACTGGGCGTTGCTGCTTCCTTTGTGCAGCTGTTTGGTTATGGTATCGGTTTTTTATTGGAAGGTTTGAAAAGACTGGGCGAAAAAAAATCGCACCGGGAGACCGGCGCGACAATTGAATATCCTTCATAAAACCAGTTATGCTATCTTTTGGCAAAAGTAAACGATCTCTTCCGCTGGAAGTGCATAACGTTTCACCTCTTCCTTTGTCAGCTCATCCATCACGAACCGGTCTTCTTTTACAGTGAATCCGCCTTTTTCGAGCTCACGTCCATAGTCCCTTCCGAAAAGGCGCAAATGGTCATTTTGCAGAAAGTGTTTTTCGCGTTCCAAGGGATCGGTGATGGTTGCATCTTCGTATGTATTGGCATATTTTAGATCCTGAGGTGACTGGATCAATGCCCAACCTCCGGGTTTCAAAACGCGATGTAATTCACTCATTGCCAGTATATAATCATCAACGTGCTCCATGACGTGGTTGCAGAAAGCAACGTCAAAAGTGTTGTCGGCAAATGGAATTTCATGAATGTCCATCTTCACTTTTGCCAACGGTGATTCTATATCGGCAGTGATGTAATCGAGATTTTTCATTTTCTCGAAACGGTCAATAAAGCAATACTCTGGTGCAACGTGCAGCACTTTTAAATCAGCCGTGAAAAAATTTGTTTTTCTTTTCAGATACAACCCCATCAGACGGTGGCGTTCCAAAGACAAGCAGCTTGGACACAGTGCGTTTTCCCGGCTGGAAGTATTTCGTCCGTATGGAAGAAATTTGCCGTAATGACTTCCACAGACCGGGCATTCCACTTTATTTCCGATGTAAAATATGCTCAAAAAACGGGCAGCCCAGTGGCCAACAAGTTGTAAATATGGCCTGGGAATATATCTTAAAACTAAACTGATAATGGCTTTCATTAATTGCTGGGGCTTTGCTGCTTGCAGTGGGCCAATTTGGTTATTGAATTGATTTCTTTAAGATGAGAAGTGACATCCTTGTGTCGTTGGCGTATAATATTCTCATGTTTTTGAACGATACATGACAGAAACCTTTTTGTTTTATGGACCAATTCATTAAAAATTGATAATTTTAGGACACATTAAGGTAATATAAATAAAGAATGATTCCATCTATTGATCCAAAACCTCCCGGACAGAAACTGATTAAAAGAATGTCAACGCGTACCAAGTGGATGCTACTGGCTCCGGTTGGGTTGATACTCTTCAGTTTTGGTCTGTGTGTGCTCAGCGAAGCGGCGCAACAGCGGCGGATCGGAGAGCCGACGCAGGTATGGGTTCTTCTTGGAATTTACAGTCTGGCACTCATCAACGGCGGCCTCATTTTATTCGGCGAAGCTTTGCGTTTCCGGATCCTTCTGGATGTACGCCGCGAAACCCGCCGTAGTCTGCGTCAGGCGGTACGGAACATCAAAACCAAATCGGTACGCAAAACGCTGTCGCACAATTTGAAATCCGACAAAAAAACAAAAAGCCCTACCAAAACAGATTGACAGGGACTTGTTGATAACATTGTATCGGAGAGACGCTTTGATTATTTTTTATTCGCTTCAAATTGCGCTTTAATTGCCTCAACATCTACGTTCCGTACTTCTGGTTTACGCAAAAGATCTTTGATTTTAGCTGTACGATTATTTGCCACTGCCTTATTTCTGCGACCTTTACGTTTTAATTCCGTAACTCCCATTTTAAATTATTGTTTTGTGAAAGAGCCGCAAAATTAGCAATTATTGTGTAAATAATGTAGCAAATAGTCATAAATATTGCATTGGCTAACCTAACTTTGCGGCTTAAAGTCGATTTTAGGCAGAAAAGGGACACCTTTTACTGCTCAAATGTTGCTTAAAGTACTGTAACTCTTGCCGGTCCGTGTGGTGATCATCTTGTAACATCGCAAATGACGCTCAGGATTTTTCTTTCAATTGATAATGAGTAAACCATCTCTTGCCCGGGGAACGCGCGATTTTGGCCCCGAACAAATGGCAAAGCGCAATTTTATATTTGATACCATCCGACGCTCTTTTCAGCGTTACGGATTTCAGCCGCTTGAAACGCCTGCTTTTGAAAATCTCTCGGTTTTAATGGGAAAATATGGCGAAGAAGGCGATCAGCTACTTTTCAAAATCCTTAATTCCGGCGATTTTAGCGGTAAGCTGACGGATGCTGACTGGCAGGAGGGAAGTAAAAAGCTGACGACGAAGATTTCCGAAAAGGGGCTTCGTTACGATCTCACCGTTCCTTTTGCGCGTTATGTTGTAATGAACCGGGGGACGCTCGTGATGCCTTTCAAAAGATATCAGATCCAGCCTGTGTGGCGCGCTGATCGTCCGCAACGTGGTCGCTACCGTGAGTTTTATCAGTGCGATGCCGACGTTGTAGGTACGGATTCGTTGCTTTGCGAAGCCGAGATTGTGATGTTGCTGCACGACATACTGCCGCAGCTGGGTGTTTCTGATTTTACTGTTAAAATTAATAATAGAAAGATTCTGACAGGAATTTCGGATACCATCGGAGCGCAGGGAATGGAAGGTCCGCTTTGTGTTGCGATAGACAAGCTTGATAAAATCGGTAAGGAAAAGGTTGAGGAGGAGTTGATCGAACGTGGATTTTCAGTTGAGAGCGTTGGGTTGCTGCAACCGATATTTGAATTAGCTGCTCATGCTGCTCCGTTTCAGGAACTGAGAGCATGGCTTGGCGGTTCTGAAATAGGGTTGAAAGGCATTTCTGAACTTGAAGAGGTTTGGGAAATGGTGAAGGCGCTTGGATTAAAGGCTCCTAAAATTCAATTCGATGTGACGCTGGCGAGGGGTTTGTCCTACTACACCGGGGCGATTTTTGAGGTAAAAGCGAATAACGTACAAATCGGCAGTATTTGTGGCGGAGGGCGTTATGATAATCTGACGGGCACTTTCGGTGTTCCGGGAATTTCCGGCGTCGGAATTTCATTCGGAGTCGACAGGATTTATGATGTAATGGAGGAGCTAAATCTGTTTCCGGAAAATCAGATGACAAGTACACGGGTCATGTTATCAAATTTTGATCAGGAAGCCTTTACCTTTGGACTGTCCGTGTTGCCAAAACTGCGTGAGGCCGGAATAAATGCCGAGATGTATCCGGATTCGGTCAAATTGAAAAAGCAGCTGGATTATGCGGATCGTAAAAGTATTCCTTTTGTAATTTTGATCGGTTCGGAAGAAATTAAATCAGGCCTGTTTTCACTAAAAAATATGGTTACCGGTGAACAGCAGAAAGGAAGTATTGCAGAACTTATCGAACTTGTTAAAATAAATTAGTAACCAGTTAATTACCCAAGAAACGCTGATCGCCAAGGGCTGACCCGACGTTGTAAGCGACCCATAGGATGAAGAATATATTACGAATTGCAATACAGAAGTCGGGACGGCTTAGCGAAGACTCCCTGAAACTGATCAAAGAATGTGGTATCCGGTTTGACAACGGTGCCGGCAAGCTGAAAACGGCTGCCACCAATTTCCCTGCTGAAATCCTGTTTCTCCGGGATGATGATATTCCTGGTTACGTGGAAGACGGCGTGGCTCATCTGGGTATTGTTGGAGAAAACGTTTCAGTTGAATCTGACCGCAATGTAGACACGGTACATAAACTGGGCTTTTCTAAATGCCGCTTGTCAATTGGTGTTTTGAGAGAATATGATTATCAGGGAGTTCACGATCTGGAAGGAAAGAGTATTGCCACTTCTTATCCCAGGTTACTGGGTAAGTATCTGGAGGCAAACAATGTTTCCGCCCAGATTCATGAAATCAGCGGGTCGGTGGAAATTGCGCCTGGTATTGGTCTGGCCGATGCAGTTTGCGATATCGTTAGCTCGGGTAGCACGTTGCTGAGTAATGGCTTGAAAGAGGTTGAAACGATTTTCAAGTCGGAAGCGGTAATGATTGCCAGCAAACACCTTTCTGAGGAGCAGCAGGAACTACTGGATCAGCTTTTGTTCAGGATTAAATCCGTGCAGGTTGCTAAAAATAACAAATACATTCTGTTGAACTGCCCTGTTTCTGCGGTAGATAATATCATCAAATTCCTGCCCGGAATGCGTTCGCCGACAATTTTGCCATTGGCGACAGAAGGCTGGTGTTCTTTGCATTCCGTAATCAACGAAAATGATTTTTGGGAAAACATTGAAAAGATAAGACAAGCCGGTGCGGAAGGTATTCTGGTTATACCGATTGAAAAAATGATTTTGTAATTGCTCTTTCCTCAGGGCAGATTGAAGTAAACGAATATGAATATTATTCCTTTTCCTGATCGCAGCTTGTGGCCTTCGCTGCTGACGCGTCCCGTTCAGGATTCCCGGGAGATTGAAAATAAGGTTGTTCCCATTCTGGATCTCGTCCGCAGGGAAGGAGATCAGGGTTTGCGTGATCTTGCTTTGAAATTTGATGGAATTGAACTGGAAGAACTTGCTTTTTCCGAGGCGGAATTTGATGCGGCGGAGGATCAATTGAGTGAGGAGCTCAAGGCGGCTATACATCAGGCTTACAGCAATATTTATACTTTTCACAAAGGCCAGTTGCAGCCCGCTGAAAAGATTGAGACAATGCCAGGTGTGACCTGCTGGCGCCGGAGTGTCGGAATACAAAAGGTCGGTATTTACATTCCCGGCGGTACTGCGCCGTTGTTCAGTACAGTTTTGATGCTGGGAATTCCTGCTCAGATCGCCGGCTGCAAAGAAGTTGTTCTTTGCACGCCGTCCAATCATCCGGCTATTTTGTATGCTGCCAGGCTCGTAGGCGTAACCCGGGCTTTTCGTCTTGGAGGTGCACAGGCTATTGCGGCACTTGCTTACGGAACGGAAAGTGTGCCGAAAGTTTACAAGATTTTTGGTCCAGGAAATCAATATGTTACAGCTGCTAAAATGTTAGTCAGCAAAGAAGGTGTAGCGATTGACATGCCCGCCGGGCCGTCCGAAGTGGCTATTTATGCCGACGATACAGCTATTCCCGCGTTCGTTGCTGCGGATTTACTGTCGCAGGCTGAGCATGGTGCGGACAGCCAGGTTTTGCTTGTTTCAACGAGTAAAAAGTTGCTTGCTTCTGTAAATCTTACCCTTTCTTCCCAAATGGATAAGTTACCCAGAAAGGATCTCGCCGCAAAATCGATTGCGAACAGTAAGGCGATTTTGCTCGAAAATGAGGAAGACGCGATTGATTTGCTGAATGAATATGCAGCAGAGCATTTGATTCTGAGCGTTGCAAATGCGGAAGCGGTGTCGGAAAAGATTGTGCAGGCGGGCTCCATTTTTCTTGGAAATTATACACCCGAATCCTGCGGCGATTATGCATCCGGGACAAACCATACTTTGCCGACAAACGGCCATGCCAAAGCTTACAGCGGTGTTTCTGTGGATAGTTTTGTGAAAAAAATTACCGTGCAGCACATCTCCGAAGAAGGGATCAGGAACATCGGACCAACTGTTGAGGTGATGGCTGAGGCGGAATCATTAGAAGCGCACAAAAAAGCCGTAACGATTCGTTTGCAAAAACTTTTGTGATAAAAACTTTGAGCTCCGGAAATATGTCGTAAATTTGAAGACATATTTCCGGAGCCTTTAAATATAGTTCTTATGACAGCATTTATGGTTAATGAGCGTTTGGGAGGTTATGGCATTCTTAAGCACGCTGTAAAAAATGACTTCGATCTGGCTTCACTCGCCGAAAAGGGCATTCCCAAGGCCGCAATACAGCATTTATCGGATTCTGCCGGTCTTGATGTAAAAGAGGTAATTTCTCTCTTGCCGGTCACACCAAGGAATCTGTTGCGCTACAATGATACAGATTTGCTTAGTAACGTAGTTTCTGATCATCTGATCTCCCTCGCCGATCTCTTTTCCATTGGTACGCGGGTGCTAAGCAAAGAATATTTTCTGGATTGGTTGCATCGGAATATCCTTGCACTGGGCAATAAAAAACCCATCAGTTTTCTTCGTACGCACGCCGGAATCGAATTGATCAAAACGGAGCTTGGGCGGATTGAACATGGTATTTTTGCCTGATGGAATTATTCCGAATCAGCAGGTCGGCGTATCAAAATGACCTGACCGGAGAGGGTGCATTCCAACACGGTGGCAGATGGAACTCCCCCGGCAAGCGGATGCTCTACACTTCATCAAGCAGATCACTTGCCATGCTTGAAATCCTGGTTCACTGGCAGCAGCCGGCTCCTCCTCCTGATTATGTGGTAGTAGTGCTGTTCATTCCGGATCATCTGGTCAGCAAGAATCTGGTGTACAAAATGCCGGACTGGCAGCAAGACCAGCAATGGTCTCGTGAAATAGGCGACGATTGGATAAAAACGCAGGCATCATTGCTTCTCCGGGTACCATCCGTAGTAGTTCCGGCAGAATCGAATTATTTGATTAATCCGATGCATAAGGATGCAGATGCTGTGAAGGTCATTGATATAGAGCCGTTTGGTTTCGACAAAAGATTATTTGTTTTTTAGTTACAGTCAACAAGGCGAGCAATCAGCCTTGTTTTATACAGGTTGAAATGAGTAGTACATTCGATTTAAACAAGATTATCCGCCCGCACATTCTTACGCTGGCGCCCTATTCATCCGCACGCGACGAGTATACAGGTCATACCGGTATATTTCTGGATGCAAATGAAAACCCTTATGGTTCGGTAACAGCGGCGCACTACAACCGTTATCCTGACCCGCATCAGGCAGAAATTAAAGCGAAAATTTCTCCGATGAAAGGCATTAATACTGAAAGAATTTTTCTGGGAAACGGAAGTGACGAGCCTATTGACCTGCTTGTTCGTGCCACGTGTACACCCGGTCAGGACCGCATCATCATCATGCCGCCTACATACGGCATGTATGAGGTTAGCGCTTCAATTCACAATGTTGCCATCGACAAAGTTTCGCTTACTGTCGATTATCAAATAGATACACAGGCTGTATTGGATGCGATTACACCTGCTACCAAGCTTATCTGGATATGTTCGCCCAACAATCCCACGGGAAATGTAGTACAAAAGGAAGCAGTTGAGGCAATTCTGGAAAAGTTTAACGGTCTGGTGATTGTGGACGAAGCGTACGTCGATTTTACCAACACGACTTCCTGGATTTCCGGCCTGGATACCTATCCGAATCTTGTTGTTCTTCAGACTTTTTCCAAAGCCTGGGGGCTTGCCGGCCTCCGCGTGGGAATGTGTTTTGCTTCCGAAGCGCTGATTCGTATACTCAACAAAATTAAGCCGCCGTATAACATCAGTCTGCCCGCACAGCTGGCTTTACTGGAAGGTCTTCTGTCTTTTGAGAAAAAAGATGAAATGGTGAAAGAAATATTGAAAGAAAGAGATTACCTGCGTACGATGCTTCAAAATTTAACGTTGGTGAATAAAGTATTTCCATCTGATGCCAATTTCTTACTTGTACATTTCGATGACGCCAAATCAGTGATGGACTACCTGATTGAGCAGGCGATTATTGTCCGCGACAGATCAAGAGTACATCTTTGTGAAGGATGTTTGCGTATCACAGTAGGAACACGGGAGGAGAATGAAGTTCTGGTGGAAACTTTGAAGAAATATCAACAAAATAGCGTTATTGCGTAGTACGTTACCGCAATACACACGAATCGGTCACTTTATCCCCGACAACTATTAAACTATGAAGAAATTATCATTAGTCGTTCTTTGCACACTTTGTTTTGGATTTGCACATGCCCAAAATGAGAATTGGGCAGTTGGTTTTAAGCTTGGAGAACCCACCGGAATTAACATACGGAAATACTTCAATACGATACATGCCTTTGACGTAACGATCGGAACTTACGGCGGGATTTTGTCAAACAACCGCAAATACAGAGGCGACGAGGGAATTTACAAAAACGTTGGTGTTTCCGTTCAGGCCCATTATCTGTGGCATACGCCACTTTTCAGTTCTGAATCTGTTCACGTTTATTATGGATTAGGAGGGCAGGTTAACAGCCGCAGATCGTATCCAAAACGTTTGAATGGTGATTATCAGAAGAATATCTCCCTGGGAGGTTCTGCATTGGGGGGAATAGAATATTTTATTCCGGACAATAAAATTTCAGTTTTCCTGGAAGGAGGAACTTACCTTGAAGTTTTGCCGAGGCCCTTTTATCTGAGTCCTAATATTTCGGGGGGAATTCGATTCAATCTGTAAATATCCCTCATTAATTTATTGATAATCAGCAGGCAGTTTTTGCCTGCTTTTTTTGTGTATATTGTTTTATGTTTAAGTGGTCTGCACTTTTTAAAATGCTGTTTCGTGTTCAAAGTTTATAGTTCTTCCGCTGGTTCAGGCAAAACATACACCCTTACAAAAGAGTATCTGAAACTGGCGTTGCATTCGGGTTCGGAGATGTATTTCCGGCAAATTCTGGCGGTAACTTTTACCAATGCCGCTGCCAATGAAATGAAGGAGCGTATTTTGCAGATGCTCAGAATGTTTTCTGAATGGACGCCGTTGGATGAGAAAATTCCGCCAATGCTGCATGATGTTGTAACAGAGCTATATCCCGAATCGTCGGCGACTGAACAGACGTACCGCGAAACCTGTCAGCTTATTTCGTTGCGTTCTCAGTTGGTTTTTCGCCAAATATTGCACCGTTATTCCGATTTTTCGGTGATGACCATTGACAAATTTACACAGCGGCTTATCAGCAGTTTCACCGATGAGCTCGGAATTCCGTTTGTTTTTGAAACGCAGCTCGACAGTGATTTACTGGAGGAAGCAGTGGACCGGGTTTTGGCAAGAATCGGGCAGGAGGGAGAAGAAATTCTGACGGACATTGTAGAGAAATATTACCGTGAAAAAGCCGAGGAAGGGAAAAGCTGGGCCTCACTGCCTATGCAGATCAGGGAAGCATCGGGTACCTTGCTCAGCGAGCAAAGTTATTTGCAGATGCTGCGGATCGAAGATTTGCAAATGGAGGATTGGATCGCAATCCGGAATCAAATGAAGGCTTTTATCCGGGAAAGGGAGGAGAGTCTTTCCGCTCATGGCAAACGTGCATTCGACCTGATGGAGCGTTCGTTTTTAGTTGAAAAGGACTTTCATCAATCAGGAAGAGGTATTTATGGGTTTTTTAAAAACCGTTTGGAAGGCAATAAGCTCTGGGACGAGCCCAACTCGTATGTGCACAAAACGATCCGTGAAGGCCAATGGTACGGACCAAAAACGGCAGGATTAATCAAGGAGAATATCGAGTCGATCAGGCCGGATCTGGAAAGTATTTTTTTTGATATCGAAAAGATAAGAGAATCAGAGGGGCAGAAAATTACATTGTATCACCAGCTTGACCGGCATCTTTACAATCTCTCTCTCTTGGGCGAGATAAGGAAGGAATTTGACGCACTATTAAAGCAAAATAACCAGGTTCATATTTCAGATTTCAACAGGCGGATCATTGAAATTGTGTCCAAAGAGCCTGTTCCCTTTATTTTTGAAAGGCTGGGAGAGAAGTATAATCACATTCTGGTAGATGAATTTCAGGATACTTCCAAGCTTCAATTTGCGAACTTGCTTCCGCTGATTGAAAATACGCTGGCGGACGGTTATTTCAATCTCATTGTTGGTGACGCCAAACAGTCAATTTATCGGTTTCGTGGAGGTGACATGGATCTGATCCTGAATCTGGCACAAAACCAGGTATTGCAGCTTGCATCGGTATTGGGTGAAAATGATTTTAACAATGACCGGCTCTGGAGTCTCGACAGTCATTTACAGGTAGATCATTTACGTACGAACCGCCGCAGTTTCAAGGAAATTACGCGTTTTAACAATGAGTTTTTTGGGTTTATTTCGGCTTCGATCGGAGATGAGTATCCGTTGGTCCGCGATGTGTACGACGAGAATTTTCAACAGGAAATTCCCGATGGTGTAAAAGAAGGCGGCCATGTGCAGATGGAGTTTCTGGATATGAAAGAGGAAAACGGTGAGACAGAAAATGACTCAAAAAATGATGCGATTGTTTTACGCTCGCTCGAATTGATTACCGAATTGCGAACCAGTGGTTATGCATGGCGGGATATTGCCATTTTGTGCCGAAAAAAAAAGGAGGCCACTGCACTGGCCAATGCGTTGAAAGAGGCCGGGTATCCGCTTATTTCAGATGATGCGTTGTCACTCGGTTACGCCCGTTCGGTACAATTTGTGATCTCTTTCATGCAGGTTTTGTACATGCCCGACAACCGTCTGGCACGTTATGAAGCTGCTTATTTATTTCATTTGATCATCCGGCATGAAAATCCAAGTGCCCAGGAACATGAAGCGCTTCGCGCACTTTGTGCCGAGCGTGGATTGGACACGTTTCTTTCTTATTTTTCTAAATGGGGAATCGAATTAACGGCTTTCAGAATGCGGCAGCTTACCGTTTTTGAACTAAGCGAAATGCTCATGCAAACTTTTGGATTGTTCCAAAATCTTGCAGAAAATCAGTATCTATTCCGTTTTTTGGATGTTGTGCTCGAATTTGGCACGCGAAGAACCAACCACCTTGGAGATTTTCTTACACATTGGGACGCATCAAAACACAAGCTTTCGATTACCATTCCAGCAGATACGGACGCTCTGCGAATCACCACCATACACAAATCCAAAGGACTGGAATATCCGGTGGTAATTGTTCCATACGCGAACTGGAAAGTGACGCCAAATGCCAAATTTGACAGGTTGTGGGTAGATTTGGACGCGTTGCCATACGACGAACTGAAACTTGCCGGAATACTTCCAAAGCAGCTGCGAAGCTCAATGGTTTCTGTGGTCAAAGACCTGGAAAACACGGGTATCAGCACCCAGTATTCAGAGGAAAAGACAAGAACACTTGTAGAAAATCTCAACCTGCTTTATGTTGCCTTCACGCGGCCCATACAAAGGTTGTATGTCATAGCCAAAAAGGAGAGAAAGTGGGAGTCAGGTCAATTGATTAGCAACTGGATGAATGATTTTCTGAGTCAACCGGACTTCGAACCGCATTGGAATGATGATGAAACGAGGTTTGTACTGGCCACGGGCGGAGGTGACAGTTTTCATGCCCACCGGAAAACGAATTCGGAAGTCTATGCCATGAGAGACATTATCAGCAATGACAGAACAGATCGCCTTCGCCTGCGAAGGATGGCAGAACGGATTTTTGATGTTGAAACTTTTGAATTAAAACAAGACAGGCTTCAAAAGTTAAAGTATCTCCTTACGCGGGTCAAAACAATTTCTGACCTGCCAGCTTCCGTGCAGGCAATTGCAAGAGAAGGTATCTGGACGAACGCAGAGGGTGAATCCATTGCACGTCAGGCACATAAAATTATGGAAAGTGAAGCTTTTAAACCGCTTTACGGAACAGAATCGCATGTACAAAACAACAAGGATCTGCTGATCCCGGGTGGCAAAATGCTGCACGTAGATCGCCTGGTTCAGATGCCCGATGGGGAAAATATCTTTATGACTTTTGTGGGAGGAAGTAATGCTGACGTACCCAAAAGACATTTGTCAAAACTGATTACTGCTTACAAAGGAATGGGGAAGCCGGCGAAAGGCGTTTTGATTACCCTCGAAAACGAACATGTTGAATGGGTCAGCTGATGGGAATTGAGATTAGAAGTCTGGAAGAAAGAGACAATGCTGCACTTGCCCGCGTAATCCGGTCTGCTTTGAAAGAGTTCAAGGCAGATAAACCGGGGACTGTTTACTATGATGAAACAACGGATCATCTCAGTGACCTGTTCCGGTTGGAAAACAGCGCCTACTTTGTTGCCTTGGAGAATGAAGTTTTATTGGGTGGCGCGGGAATTTTTCCAACGGAAGGTCTGCCGGCAGACACTGTGGAGTTGGTCAAAATGTATTTGGAGCCACAAGCGCGCGGGAAAGGACTCGGCAAAATGCTTATACTGAAATGTATAGAAACGGCGCGCTTGGCGGGCTACAAATACATTTACCTGGAAACAATGAGCGAACTTTTCAGGGCTGTGAAGACCTACGAAAACCTTGGTTTTCAACTGCTGGCTGCTCCGCTTGGCAATAGCGGCCATCATTCCTGCGAGCTTTGGATGCGTCTGGAGATTGGCTGATTTTACAGGAGGCGCATTCGTTTATTCCAGAGCTTTTTGAATTTTTCCACACAATTGTATTTCATTTTCGAAAACTTAACGGGATCCCGCTCACCAATTCTTTCGCCGATTTCATCTGGTTTATACCCCCAATATGCCCAATCCATAATAATTTGCCTACACGGCGCGCACATTTTGTCGAGTAGACGAACAATCTGACTCATTTCGTCTCGAACTTCTATCTGGCTGGTTACATTCTGGGCAGCATCATTCTGGTCCGGGAGGTCACCGGTATAATCTATTTTGTTTGCAGATACCTTTCTTAAATAATCAACAGTCTTAAAATAAAAGATTCTGAAGAAATAGGTAGATAACTTACTTTCGCCTTTAAATGTATTATTTTCAATATGTTGCAAAACAAGCAGGACGGTATCAGTGTAGATGTCTTTTAATTCAATTTCACTGAGTCCGGTTTCAAGTTTCAATTTATGTATAAACCCGTGGTGATCATCGATCAATTTTTGCACCAGCTTATTTTTGTCCTTATTTCCTTGTTTTATCGATAAGATAACTTCTTCGTCTTGCGAGATCGTTTTTGGTTCAGCAAGCATTTTTAAGAGTTTAGAGGAGAATTGTAAGTTTTCATCACATTAATAGTCACATCACATGCTCAGATGATTCACCTGCCTTCGGGTAGGGAATGATTTTTCAATAAGTCGGCAAATGTAAATATTCCGGGATCGCAAAATGCTGGTACTGTACAAATCGATCAATCCGTGCAACGTCCGACATTACATCAAAACTTAGCCAACGAAGACAATACTGTTCGCTGAGACAAACGGACTAACAAAATGTAGAAATAGTTCTCTGCTTTCGATATGGAGAACTAGAATTATAACAGATTGATTGAGAAGGAATCTGTGAAATCGGTGAAGAGACTGATGTTTTCATGTTAACGGCGAGAAGAATTTTTAAACAGAGGACTAATTTTGAACAAATATAAATGTTTTATTGAATTACATAAATATTACATGTAGAATTAATCACATCAATTTTTAAAATTTATTTTCGCCCAAATCTGTGGCTATTCTCGACAACTTAAAGTTGTAATCGTGATTGCGATGTAAAAATATTTTGACGTCTAATGTGCTAAAATACAGCGGAATAGATTTTTTTTATTATTTTTTTTAGATAAAGTTGGGGAGAATCGGGTTTCGAGTCCGACTAATGTTGTTGAATCTGATTCCTAGAATGAATTCGGTTCACCTCCTCAACGAAAAGAGATTATGAAAAAACTGACCTTAACGGTAGCATCGCTACTGGCTGGTAGTACGCTTTTTGCCCAGAGCAATGAGTCGAAAATTGTCGAGACCGGAGATTATAATCAAGCCGTGGTAACTCAGGCGGGTACCCACACTTCGTCAGTATTTCAGGCCAGTTCTGCCCAGAACCTTGCCGACAAGAACCTCACTACGGTTACCCAAAATAACATCAACGCGTATAGTATTTCTGAAAGTGAGTCTGTCGTTGAGCAATACGGGAAATCCCACATCAGCACTGTTCTCCAGACCGGGAAAAATTATATTGAAGTTTTTATCGGTTCGGATGGTACTTCACCTTCGGAAAATGTTGACAATGAAACGAACGCCCGCCAATATGGATTTTTAAATTCGGGGCTTCAGGTGATCCGCGGAGCCACCGCCAATCAATCGTTACTGTCACTTGATCAGGGTGGTACGAATAACAATTCGGTCCAAACCGCATCCTGGGCAGTCTCTTCCAAAGGTATTGTTGTTCAGAACGGCAACGAAAACGACGTTTGGCAGCAGATAGACGGGACCCGTGATGAAGCATATACGACTCAACTGGGAGATCAGAATTACTCCTACCAGTGGATTGAAAATGGCAGCAGTCAGGACAATATCAATACCGTCATCCAAACCGGAAACGGCAACATATCGCGCGTTATTACAAAAGGCGATGACAACCGTTTTTCACTTCTCCAAATTGGAAATAACAACAAACTAGTGGGACTTGCCGGTGGTATATACTCCAATGCCGAGCAAACCGGGGATGATAACGTAGCTACAATAACTCAGTCCGGCGACGATAATGAGGTGTTGCTTCAACAGTCTGGAGATGGTAACACGATCAAGGGGACAAGTATCGCCGGGGCCTTTCAACTGGGCTCTTCCAACAAAGCAATTTTCTCCCAAAATGGAGACAATCTCACTATTATTTCCAAACAGTTTGGCCACCAGAATCTTGAAGATGCTGCCCAGACTGGTGACGGGCACATCTCGAATGTGAAACAGCTCGGCAACCAGAACAGCAGCATTGGCGTTCAAGCGAACAATCCATAAAGAATATATTGACTCTAAATATATTGAACCTCAGTTTTTAATCAATTTTTTTCATCCTTTCTCTTTTTTCTATTATGAAAAAACTTACCCTGACCGTTGCTGCTTTATTGTCAGCAACTTATTTGTTCGCTCAGTCGAACACAAGTAATGTCAATCAAACGAATAACCACAACTATGCTGTTGTAGGTCAGACGGGCGATGATCACCTTTCTAACGTAACACAGATCAGCAATGCTGCCAATGTTGGACAAAAAAACCTTGCTACTGTAAACCAGAGTAACGGTTCGAACCCAGCGGGTATGAGCACTTCCAATGTAAATCAAACAGGAAATCGTCAGCTTGCTGATATTACCCAGGCTGGCGGAAGCAATTTGTCGAACGCAACACAGACTGGCAGAAATCAGGATGCAAACGTGGATCAAATCGGTGATGATAACATCTCAAATGTTACTCAATCCGTAAGAAACAACGAAGCGGATGTTCTACAAACAGGTGACGGAAACAACTCCCTGGTTACACAAACGGACTACAACAACGAAGCTGACGTTAATCAGGCAGGTGATGGCAACGAATCTACTGTAAACCAGGACGGAACGTTGGCTTTTGGTAACACAGCTGACGTAGATCAGATCGGAAATGATAATAATTCTTCCGTTGATCAGGATGGAACTTTCCTTTTCGGAAACAACGCCGACGTTCTTCAGGATGGAGATGATAATGGTTCTACGGTTACCCAGGATGGTGCGCTGAATGACGCAAATGTTTATCAACTTGGTGATGGTAATAATTCAAGTGTTGATCAGGAAGACAACCTGAACACAGCTGATGTAGATCAGTTAGGTGACGATAACACATCAACTGTAAACCAGGACGGACATACTTTCTCAGGAAACTGGGCAAAAGTTTTGCAGGACGGTGATGACAACACTTCGACTGTAACTCAGGACGGCCGCAACGTTGGTTATGTTACGCAAATTGGAGATGGCAACGGTGCAACCCTTAGCCAGGACGGAGACGACAACTGGGCGAAATTACACCAGTATGGTAACGGGAACTCATTTGTAGTTACCCAAACCGGAGACGACAACAAAGTAACAGGAATTCCTTCAGGACCAGTTGGCGACTTTTACGGAGCTGCTCAAACTGGTGACAACAACATTGGTACAATCACTCAGACTGGTGACGATAACCTGAGTCAATCATGGCAGAACGGTGATGGTAACAACTTGAATGTGAACCAAGGTGGTACCAATCAGGAGTCAGTAATTCTTCAAACCGGAAATAGCAATATCGGTACCCTGATACAAACCGGTAGCTCGCATTTTTCTTCGATCATTCAAACGGGTGGTCAGAATAGCGGTATCGTTACACAAAGCAACGGCGGAATCTGATTCTAAGGCTTAGAAGGCGATTATTCAAACGGACGTCCGGAGTGTAAAATGCTCCGGGCGTCCAATTTGAGCTTAACAAGATTTCATTTTTCCAAGCGTTTTACGAGTCTTTATTTTCAAGAAGCTTTTCTTAACTTTTAAAAAGGTGTACTGATGAGCAGGAAACGTAGGATTGACGAAATATGGAACAGCAAACAGTACGGCATCAAAGTACTCCAATCCGGTGAGGGCAACTTTGCCCTGATTGAGCGGGATGGAATGAGAATTTCAGTTGAAAATTCCGGGACAAAAATAGAATACAATGAGGGCCGATCGTCAATTGGTGACTGTAAAGAAATGCCATTATCAACGGGTGTTGTCAAAATTACTCAGACCGGCAATAGCAATTTAGTTTCGATCCGATCATCCGCCCAGCCATACAACGAAAAATTATCCCAAAAATCGGACAATTAGTGTGCGGCGAAGATCAAAAAAATCTAATTCAAACGTTATGAAAACTTCATTTTTTAGCCTGTTGGCATTGTTCTGCGTAACAAGTGCTGTTGCCCAGAAAACACATCAGGACATTACACCTGGATCTTTTTCTTCAAGCCGAGGCTTATCTAATGAGGCTTTCTACTCTGTTCTGGGATCATTCGGAGGAACAGGGAAAATCGGGTCCGATGCAACTGTTATTCAAGCCGGTACCGGAAACACGCTTAATCTGAATCTGGTTGGTTCCGGTAACGTCGTAGACACCAAGCAAACCGGAAACGACAATACACTTACAATGGATTTTTCGGGAACAAACAGCAAATACGTTCTGGATCAGGATGGTGATGTAAACACAATGAGTCTGTCGAAGGTTACGAGCAACGGAATCAATTTTCAGGTATCTCAGAAAAACAACAATAACGTCCTGACGGTTGATGGTTCGGGAACCGGAGCACTTCCTGCACTGAAGATAGAGCAAACGGGTGGAATGCAGGTCACCATTGAGTCCAACTTATTTTATGTGAAGTAATGAGAAACATCTTACTCTCGCTTTTATTTTGCTGCGCAATGCTTCCCTGTAACGCGCAGGAGACGGAAGATGAGCTAAGTGGCGGCAATGGAGATGCGTATTCAATCATGCCGATGGATGAGTCTCTTTTTGAAGAAGACGGTATTGCAACATTTATTCTTGACAATACAAAAACCAAGATCGGGCGAGATCTTTATGAAGAGTTTTATCGCCAATGGACTGGTATTCAGTTGGATTCCGCTTCCATGAAACAATTTCGGGCAAGTGTTGTGGCCAATCCGGAACTAGCAATTGAATTAGAAGAAATTCCTTCACCCGGCTTGTCAAATATGGTGGCAATCAAGGTAGGAGATCTTCTCGTATGGCAACAATTTGTGCAGGTAAGGGGCGACGCAATGGGGGCGCAGGTAGCCGAGGCAATACAGGAAGTTTTTCAATATTTTATAAGTTTTCAAGAGATCCAAAATCAACTCAACACACAGGATCAATCCGGGACCGGGATTTTTTAACCAATTACCGCAACCGGCAAGTGATACTGATCAGGAAAAAATCAGATACATTACCATGAAAAAATTTTACAGCATAACCGTTTTTCTGTTAACTGTGCAATACTTCGCCAGCGCCCAGGCATTGGTTTACCGGCCTAGAAACCCATCATTCGGTGGCGATACGTTCAATTACAACTGGATGCTCAGTTCCGCACAGATTCAGGATAAAACTACTGATCCCAAGGCCAAAATTACCAGTTCTACCAGTTCTTCAACAAACCTCAACGATTTCACAGAAACGCTCAACAGACAGCTTCTAAGCTCCCTTTCCAGACAGCTCTACACAAGTCAGTTTGGCGAGGACGGGCTTAAAGAGGGGACTTATCAGTACGGCGATTTCACAGTTGACGTAAGTCCCGGCGCCGAAGGGCTAATTGTTCGGATAGGTGACGGCAAAGGCGGAGAAACTTCAATTACAGTGCCATACTATTAGCAGTCGATTATACCCATTTTAACCCAGAAACTCGTTTCGGGAACCCTTACTCTATCAATCTTTTATAATGAATTTTTTACTCAACAGAAAGCGGCTTGCTTATCTTTTGACGGGAGCTGTTTTTTTACTCCTGAACGGATGCAGCCCATACTTTCATCAACCTACGAAACAAAAAATTGCGCGGCTCGGTGAAGACACCAGGGTTACTCCGGGTTTAAGAACCTTGCCACCGCCAACCGACAAACTGGTGGCGGCGGTCTACAAATTTCGTGACCAGACCGGCCAGTACAAACCTTCCGATAACGGTATCAATTATTCCACGGCGGTTACCCAAGGTGCTACCAATATTCTGCTCAAAGCATTGGAAGAAAGCGGATGGTTTGTGGCAATTGAGCGTGAAAACGTGAGCAATTTGCTCAATGAGCGGAAGATCATTCGTTCCAGTATTGCGCAATACAAAGCGGAGAGTGAGAATTTGCCACCTCTGCTGTTTGCCGGGATTATTCTTGAAGGTGGTATCGTTTCTTACGATGCCAACGTAATTACCGGCGGAGCGGGCCTGAAATACTTCGGCGCGGGTGGTTCAACACAGTATCGGCAGGATCGTGTGACGGTTTATCTGCGCGCTGTGGCCACAAAAACCGGGAAGATTTTAAAGACTATTTACACTTCAAAAACAATATTGTCGCAGTCTGTGGATGCGAGTCTGTTCCGTTTCGTAAAATTCAAACGGTTGCTTGAAACTGAAACAGGTTTTACCACCAACGAACCATCTCAGATGGCAGTAACAGAAGCAATCGAGAAATCGGTGCACTCGATGATACTGGAAGGCGTTCGTGATGGATTGTGGAATGCGGACCCGAAAAAAGCTGAGCAATTGAAATCAATGCTTGCAAATTACGAAATAGAGCAAAAAGACGCGCAGGCAACGGACATTTACGGCGCGCGCAACGATACTGACAGGTTACGTTTTTCAGTGATGCCGTCGGTTTCACTGCTTCGCTATGCGGGTGATTACGGCCCGTCGGTAAATAAGGGAGGTTTCGGCCTGGCAATCAACGCGGGCCTGTCCCGCAACTGGAATCTGCAGTTCAATGCTACTTCCGGAACGCTTGCCGCCAAAAACTACTTTTCCAGAGACGTTACCATCAGCGAGCTGAATCTCCAGTACCGCACACTTCCCCTGCAACGCGTTTCACCTTTCGTTCAGATCGGAGCGGGTTTGACAACAAGCCGTACCAGCTCATTTTTTGAATTTAAAGGAAAAAAGGACCGGATGATCAATGGAGGAGTGGGCGTTGAATATGCCATTACCAAACGGCTGGGCCTGAACGTTTCGGGTCAATACAATTATTTTATTAAGGATGAATTTGATTCCAGTATCAGTGGGTCCTTTAATGATTCGTTCTGGCGTGCATCAGTGGGGCTTTCCATTTATCTGGGTGGCGGCTTTGGGAAAAAAAGTATTTCCAAACCGCTTTAATCAAGTTACAGCTTAAACCTTCTTTATCGTGAAATCAATTCAATTTAAATCAAAATATATCCGGTTCTGTTCAGTTTGCTCTTTTCTGTTGCTGATGATCATGGGTTGTACCGAGGAGACGTTTGTCGAGCCAAAGCTTTATGGTTCTTTGCAGGGAAAAGTGCTGACACTTGCCGATAAAAAACCGTTGAAAAATGTACTGGTGCGAATCAGTCCGACAGGCAGAAGTGTGATACCTGATTCTCTTGGAAATTTCAAAGTCGACAGTTTGCCGGTAGGCTCTTACAGCGTTCAAACGGTTGTTGACAAATACAAAACCGACCTGAGCTCGATTCAGGTAGAAGAAAATAAAGCGACAGTAGTTTCCATTTTCATGGTTCCGGATAATAACCAAAACAAACCGCCCTTGATGGCTACTGCGGTGAGACCTGCCGACAAAGCCACCAATGTCTCCCTGTCGACTGTTTTGGGTTGGAAGGGTTCGGATCCGGATAAAGATTCACTTCGGTACAGCGTCATCCTCTTTAAGGAAGGACAGAATACGTCAATACCGATTGCAACCGGGCTCAATTATGATACCCTGGCAGTGAATAACCTTGAATATGCGACAACTTATTTTTGGCAGGTTGTCTCCTCTGATAGCATAAACAGCCCGGTTTACAGCAAAGTATGGTCGTTTACAACGAAGGCAATTCCGGATCTGCCGTATTTTTTCGCCAGAAAAGTAGCCGACAACTACCAGATATTTTCTTCCGACGGAAACGAAACTTTGCAACTGACAACATTCGGCGGAAACTGGCGCCCGGTTGTAAGCCCGAACAGAGAGAAAGTAGCGTTCATATCCAACATCAATACGGATCCGCACATTTTCATCGCCAACAGAGTGGGGAAAGAAATGAAAAGAGTGACGGTCGTTCCGGTTGCGGGCGTCTCGTTCATGGATCTTTCGTTCTGCTGGTCACCTGACGGTACAGAGATATTGTATCCGAATTACGACAAACTCTACGCAGTTCATACGGACGGAACTGGATTGCGTGTAGTAGCGAAAGCACCTGCGGGCCGGTTTTTTGCCGGCTGTGACTGGACACCACAGGGCAACAGGATTGTAGCCAGAGTTACCGGAAGCTCAGTGTATGATAATGAATTGTACGTGATCAATCCCGGAAGCGGTGTGCTGACAAATCTGTTCACCGGACGGGCGGGGAAGATGAGCAATCCTGATTTTTCTTCCGACGGAAAACAGGCTGTTTTCACACTTGATGTGGCCAACTTCCAGAACAACGAAGGCCGGCAGCTCGATGCACACGTCTTTGTAATCGACATTGCAACGGGAATCGCATCTGATCTGTCCGCGGAAAAAGTAAGAGGAACCAACGATCTGGACCCTCGTTTTTCTCCAAATGATGCCAAAATTATTTTCACCAATACGAGCAACGACGGTTTCTCTGTGAAAACCTTGCAAACCATGGACTCCGATGGAACTGCCCGCACAAATGTGCTGACAGATGCTGAAATGGTCTACTGGCGCTAATTTTCACGAAGTTTATTGACTTGGTCAATTGTACTGTTTAAAAATTACACTTTTAATCCACCTTACTCAACCCTGCAATGAAAAACATATTTACAAGTAAAAGAGCCGTTTACCTACGGATTGCAGCAGCTTGCCTGTTTTTTGCCCAAAGCCTGGTTTCCTACGGACAATGTCCGGAGTTCAACGGGTTGTCGGTCCCTCCCGCTTATTTGAACACCGGGTTTGACGGAGATGGGAATTTTAATGCAATTGTGATCGGCAACTACGCCACAGGTACTGGTGGCACCAGTGGCCGACTGGCTGTGGGCGGAAATTTTACCCTCAATAGCACCGGCATTTATAATGTAGGTAATGGTTTAGGCGTGCTGGCGGACAAGGACAACTTTATTGTCAACGGCGGACTTACGAATTCTACCGGCGGCGAGATAAAAGTAAAAGGTGATTTTTATTACGGGTCAGTAATAGGTCTGAGCAATCTGCCGACGCACGCGGCAGGACAAGGTGGGAATATAAATGAATCCGGAAAAATAGATTTCGTTGGCCTTAAACAGCACTACATTAATCTGAGCGCACAGTATGCTAGTCAGGCTTCGACGCCGGGCACCAGTGTTAACATCACAAATGGTGTACTGACCCTGACAGGAAATAACACAGTTATCGATTATGTTTTCAACGTGACTTTGCCCGACGGAGAAATTTCGGAGGTAAAATTCGTGGACATTCCCGTTGGAGCTGGTATTTTAATCAACATCTCCAATACCATTGTAAACATTTCAACTGCAACTGCCTTGACGCCGCTGATGGTTACAACATACGGCGACAAAACCCTATTCAATTTCCCGAACGCAGAGGCTGTTTTTATCAGCTCCTTTAAAATGGAAGGTGCATTTCTAGGCCCAAAAGTAGATTTATCAGCTGTGTCCGGAGCGATCAACGGCCCTGCAATTGTGGGTAATAATATTTTGCTTGCGTCAGAATTCATCTTTACCAGTACGTGTTTTTCTTATCCCTTGCCCGTTACGCTTTCGGGTATCCAGGCGAAACAGGAGGGGATGACGGGACTTCTGACCTGGCAGACAACGTCGGAATCGAATTCTGAAAAGTTTGTAATTGAACGAAATGTGGTTGCAAAACAATGGGAGAATATCGGTGAGGTTGCCGCGCGCGGAGAAAGTGATGCCACTTTGAATTACACTTTTACGGATGCAGCGCCGGTTGGTGGCGGAAATCTGTACCGGTTGAAAATGATCGACAAAGACGGAAGTTTTGCTTACAGCCGTATCGTGAATCTCAATTTCAAAGGATCAGCAACTGCTTTTGCCTATCCGAACCCTGTCACGGATCAGTTGGCTTTCAACAAAGAAAAGATTAACGGAGTAAGCAGCATTCAGGTGCTCAACCATCTGGGTAAGCCATTCTTCAATAAAGCCAATGACGAACAAAATATTATCGTTAATAACTGGCCGGCAGGTCTTTATATTTTGAAATATACCAAGAAGGACGGGACAGTGCATGTCCAGAAAATAATTAAGAAATGATACAGATACCAGATTAGGTTTAAGGGAAGTTGTTTTGATGGATTAAATAGTAGGAAAGGAAGTCGTGTAAAGTCATGGCTTCCTTTTTTGTTGTTATCCGGAGGCAATTTTACAACCTTTTTAAGGCAGAACTCGTCATATGAATAAGGATTTGTCCAAAATCGGGAAGTAAATTAGATAATCATTAAAATGCAACGTTTTAAGACTGTCATTCGTAATGATTTTGAGAACGAATTCGTTTGTATTTACATAACCATTCAGTGTTTGAACAATAAAATGAAAAGCAATAAAAATAGCTGGCTGCTCATCCTCGCATTGACGGGACTGGCGGCATGCAATAGTTCTAAAACCGTGCCCTACGAATCAAAATGGAACGCGCCGTTTTCGTATGTGGATGAAGTAAAACCAGATCAGCAGGACCAGAAATCGCGCCTCCGTTATGGCATTATTAATGACGATCAGTATGTGTATCTGACCCTGAAAACAAAGGATCCCAATACGATTCAGAAGATATTGAGCAGCGGTCTGAAAATTTCTTTTAGCCCGGAAGGACAGAAAAAGGATGCTTATTCGCTGCTTTTTCCGGTTATCATGCGTGAGGATAGGAAGGCGCTGAAACGGATTGACACCGACCTGCCGAACAGCCTGGGTCTTGACATCCTACTGGATTCGTATAATAAGGAAGCGCTCTGGAAGGATAAACAGGGGCCGCATTCGATTAATCTGGTTGTGGGTGAGGGGAGTATCAAATCGCACATTGCCATGGATAAAAATGGCGAACTTACAGAGCAGATTGCCATTCCTTTTAATCTTATGTCGGTTAATACCAAGGAGGCGCAAATGCTGGGTGTGAACATCAAAATAGATGGCGCTTCATCTCAGTCGGGCTTTTCTCCGCGGATAGGCATTGGCCTGGGAGGCGGTATTGGTATGGGTGGCGGAATGGGAGTGGGCATCGGAGGCGGAAACGGCTATGGCAACAATCAGGATCGGGGTGTAGATATCCGTCTTGAAGTACAACTCGCCCGTGCCACGTTCAATCAATAATGATAGCTTTTTCAAACGAAGGCCTGCCGAATTCCGGCAGGCCTTTTTTAGCTCAGATAGTCAGGTTAAAATGCGTTTCGGTTAGAATTTTGTATTGTTTGGACGGGTATAAACCATTTGAATTACGCTGATATTCCGCATTCTGAAAGCCGCTTCGCAGTAGCACAAATAATACGTCCACTTTCGGATAAAAGTATCGTCAAATCCAAGGCTTTTAACCTGGCCGAGTCCCTCGTTAAACTTATCGAGCCAAAGTTTTAAAGTGTGTGCATAGTGCAGCCCGATTTCTTTCAGATCCACCAGACTGAGATCTCCTGTATTGTTTACTGCCTTGTTAATTGCTCCAACCGAAGGCAACAGAGAGCCTGGAAAAATGTGCTTCTGAATCCAGTCCACACCTGTTCGCAGGCTGTTGTATCTGGAATCCGGGCAGATAATTACCTGTATTGCCAGTATGCCGTCTTTTTTCAGCAGACTGTTACATTTTTTGAAGTAAGATTCCAGGAATTCGTGTCCGACTGCTTCCAGCATTTCAATCGAAACTATCTTGTCAAATTTCCCGTCAATGGTGCGATAATCCTGAACGAGAACGGCCACTTTTTCCAATAATCCTGCCTCCCGCACCCGTTCCATCGCAAATTTTTGTTGCTCCACGGAGAGCGTAAGCGACGTCACTTTGCAGCCATAGTTCTGCGCCATATGGATTGCATTGCCTCCCCACCCGCTACCAATTTCCAATACATGGTCAGTATGCTTCAGATTAAGTTTCCGACAAAGACGGTCATACTTTTCTACCTGAGCTTCTTCCAGGTCCATGCCGGCGCGATTGAAAATTCCGCTGGAATAGGTCATCGTTTTGTCAAGAAAAATGGAAAAGAAATCGTTGTTCAGATCGTAGTGTTCCGAAATATTTTTCCTGGAACCGGAAAGCGTGTTGGATCTTTTATTCTGTGAAAATTTGTTGAAAAACCGTAAAATGTTCACAGCGAAGGTCTGTGATTTGCTTCCCGAGACACCAGGAGCATTTTCCACGTTAAGCAGTACCCAGGCAATTACGTCTGTGATGTTGTCCGTTTCCCAAAGGCCTTCCACGTAAGCCTCACCGAAGCCAATGTCGCCGAATAACACGATCTTTTTAAAAAATTCGGCATTGTTTACCCTGACTGTGGCTGAAATTTCTTCTAAACCGTCGCCAAAAATCAGGTATTCTCCTCCGGGTAAGATGAGCTTCAATCTCCCCAAAGTCATTTTACTGAGCTGGCTGCATACCATCTTTTGGTAAAAACCCGGCTTGTAAGATGTGTGATTTTCAGATTTGATTGCAAGATGGTTTTGTTTTACTAACATAATATTTCGAGCTAGGATTTATATGGTCTGAAAACCTCTTTCTGTAAGATCGGATTATCTGACTTTCTGATAAAACTGAATTTTTTTGACCATAACAGGAATGCCTGCCAGTGGATCAGAATGATAATTTTTAAAGTTATTAGCGGAAAAGAAAAGAAGTAAATCAGTAGATTCACATCGGTCAGTTTCGCTTTCGTTCCGGTCAGGCTACTCAAAAAAAACAGATTGCCATCCTTGTCGTAGTCATTGATTTTTACTTTCAGTTTCTGATCCGGAGTTTCAAGGCGAAAATCGAAACTGGTATCGAGGTCAATGAACGGCGATACGTAAAAGTCTTTCCTGGTATTGAGTGTAAACGTGTAACTGGCAGGCGATGCTGTTCCCAAAAAGTATGGTTTCATTTCGTGAAAAGTATTACAGACCTCGGCAATGGCGCAAACCGGACTGCCTGTTTCATCAAAACAGTAGTAAAATGACACAGGATTAAACTGATATCCGAGTGTGCACAGATTGGTCAAAACCATTATTCTACCATTGCCAATTTCAACACCATTCTCTGCCAGATAACTGGTGATATGCTGTCTTGTGTTTTTTGTCTTGTCAGGATTTTCTATCGGTAACTGCAGATGATCCCCATCCCGGAAATTGAACAGATTAAAACGGTTCCTGCTCATCCACCAAAGTTTGCTGCTTAGCGCGTCGATCTCATCCAGATCAAGATAAAACATAAAAATGTTGTAATGGAACTGATGCTTTTTCGGACTCAGGCGATGATGCATGACCCTGGCCCTATACAAACATGAATTGATATTTTCGGCTTCCATACAGCATATACGATAAAATATATTTCCTGGATTTTACAGCCTAAATAACTTTTTTGCCGAGCAATTGACTGCATAGATCGACAGCACTCGCGAAGGCGTCTTCGTGAAAGCCATATTTGAAATAACTCCCGCAAAAATAGACTGGTCCGTTTTCGTTCAGGCTGGAAAGTTTTGCCTGCGCCTGAATTGCCGGCACATCAAATAATGGATGCTCGTAGTCGATTTCTTTAAGAATCTTCGATTCATCCAGGTCCTGATGCGGATTGACGGACACAAAATAATTCTTCTTGTCCGAAACCTGCTGGAGCTGGTTCATCCAGTAAATTGTACTCGGCTTCTGTTCGCCGTTCTCCTCCCTGATGCGGTAGTTCCAGCTGCTCCAGGCAAGTTTTGTTGCTGGCATCTGGCGTTCGTCAGTATGCAGCGTTGCTTTGTTGTATTGATATTTAAAATGGTGTAAAATACTTTGCTCTTTCACAGTCGGTTCGTGAAGCAACGCCAACGCCTGATCTCCATGAGTAGCAATAATCACCCTGTCAAAAACCTCCTGAGATCCGTCAGCCGCGAAAACAGTCACTTTTCCATCAGTTCTTGCAATTGCTGCGGCTTTTCTGTTCAGATGAATTTTGTCACGAAACGGCTCAATCAGTATCTCCCTGTAAGCCTGGCTTCCCTTTTCGAGGGTGTACCACTGATGTTGCGTGTCCAGGCCGAGAAACCCATGATTTTTGAAAAATCTGATCAACGTTACAGCCGGGAAATCCAGCATTTCTTTCATCGGTGTCGACCAAACGGCTGAGCTCATTGGCACCAGGTATTTCCAAAGCATATCTTCGCTAAATCCGAATTCTTTTATGTACCTGCCAATCGAATAGTTTGCGTAAGCGGGATCGTCCAGAATACGAATACTTTCCCTGTTGAAACGGGAAATTTGGGCGAGCATTTTGAGATAACGCAGATTGAAAATGTTTTTCCGCTGCGCAAACAAATGATTGAAACTGGAACCGCTGTATTCCAGTCCGCTCTGAATATGCTGTACGCTGAATGACATGTCCGTTTTTTTGACCGGCGCCTGAATTTGCTCAAAAAGCTTGCAGAGATTTGGATAGGTTTCAAAATTAAACACCATGAATCCGGTGTCGACAAAAACCTGCTTTCCGTCTTCATCAACAGTTACAGTGTTTGTATGCCCGCCGACGTAGTCATTTTGTTCGAAGAACGTGAGGTCGTCTTGTCCGTGAAGAAAATGCCCGCATCCCATGCCGGCGATTCCTGTTCCTATGATTGCAGTTTTAAGCATTGTGTGGCGTATCGGGAAAAGTGTAGATGAGTGAATAGAGAAGTATTGGGCCAGTACTAATTGGTTACGCTTTTAAGAAAATAGGAGACGGCGTAGGTTGACAGCTGTGCTCCCGGTCCGTTGAAATTGTAATCGAAACCGTGTGTGGCCCAGGGAAGAGTAAGCAAATAATGCTTTACTCCATTTTCTTTCAAAGCCTCATTCAATCGTTTGCTATGTTCGTAAGCGACCAATACGTCGTTTTGGCCATGTATGAGCAGTGTTGGAGGCGATTGGCGGGTCACGTGAAGCAGCGGTGAACTGTTTTCGAAATATTGCGGATAAGCCTGATAAGTGCCACCCAGATAATCCTCCATAACTTTTCTGGAATCCATAATGAGTGGATTGGAAGGAATTGAATATCCCCAAACCATATCTGCGGGTCCGTAAAAATCTATAACTCCTTTAATGTCAGGATCTTTTAATGTGTATGCTGCCAATAAGGCAATTTGTGCACCGGCAGACCTACCAAGTAAAACAAACTGGCTGGTATCTATTTTCCATTCATCTGATCTCGTTTTTAAGAAAGTCAGCGCATCGGCAACGTCCTCAACTTGCGCAGGACATTTTGCACCGGGAGCAAGCCGGTAATTGATTGCTGCTACCTGATAGCCTTGTTTCGCCAGATAGCTGTTGAGTTCGGGCAACTGCTTACTGTCGCCGCTTTTCCATGAGCCACCATGTACCACAATAACACAAGGCCTTTTCCCGGTAGCGGATGCAGGATAGAAATCGAGCAAAAGGTTTTTCCCCTCAGAAGCGTAAGCCAATGTTTTGCAGGCAACAGTATCATTTCCGCAAAACATCTTTGTAGCCAGGAATGCCGGCTTACTGCCCTGTGCAGGTAACTCACCAAACGCTGAGATTAAATTATTTCTCAGATACTTAGATACCAGGTTTGCTCTAAGAACCGGTGATAGGAACAAAATAAACGCAAGCAGGAGTAAGCTGTTAGTAGCAAACGGGTAGGCGGTTGTCCGCAGATTAAAGACGAGCAACAAAATCGTGAGTAGTATCGGTATCCATGGAAATTCATCAATCAGGATCGCCAGCAGCCACAACGCATAAGCAGGTGCCTTGAACACAGTCAACAAGGAAATCAAAAAGAATAAAACGGCCAATATCAGCTTCACCATTTCGCGCTAGGCTTTTTCGAAAAGATAATGACTCACAAGCCATTCGTTACCATCATTGTAGTTCCACAATTCGGCGCAGGACATGTAAAAGATCCGCCAGTAAACCCACCATTTTGTGGCGTTTTCCTTTCCATAAGTCTGTTCAAACAACGGCATGATCTCGGTTTTGTGCCTGTCCATATTGGCAAGCCATGCCTCGGAAGTTTTGCCGTAATGGGTCCCGCTGACATGCCAGTGTTTTTTTACCGATAAATCATCATTGAAATAAAACATCAGGTCGTCGCTTGGCATGACGCCACCGGTGAAAAAATACTTGCTCATCCAGTCCGTATCGTCTTTTACTTCAAACAGATATGCGTATTCCTTGTGCGTGAAAATGTGTATGAACAGTTTTCCATCCGGTTTTAGGAATGATGCTACTTTCGCAAGCAGCAGTTTGTAATTTCGCATGTGTTCGAACATTTCAACAGATACAACGCGGTCAAACGCACCATCTATGCTAAATGTATTCATATCAGCCGTGATGACAGTCAGGTTAGTTATCTGCCTTTCAGCTGCCTGGGCATCTATGTACTCTTTCTGGGTCCGGGAATTGGAAACGACGGTGAATATACTTTCAGGAAATTTGGCGGCCATAAAAAGAGAAAGCGATCCCCACCCGCAGCCGAGTTCGAGCACCTGCTGGCCGCTTTTCAGTTCAGCACGTGCACAGGTAAGTTCCAGCATATCTTTTTCTGAGGTGTCAAGATCTGTCACACCAGGTTTCCAGTACCCACTCGAATATTTGAGATTTTTACCCAAACAATATTGGTAAAAGGGTGTTGGCACCTCATAATGCTGCTCATTGGCATCGGCTGTGTTGACCGCAATAGGAGAGTATTTCAGGTTTTCAATAAATGACATGAGGTGTTTTTGCTGCGCCTCGACGCCACCTTTGTTTTCGTCTTCGAGACGTTGTTTAAGTAACTGCCGGATTCTTGTGCGGATAAGGTAGTCAGGAATCTGATCCTTTTCCAGAAAATTATCGATCCACATAGCGGGATGGTATTGTAAATGGGAAATGGGTAAATTTGATTTTACTTACGACAAAAGGTTACGTATAGATCAATCGAAAAGAATTTGTGTCGGATGTTTTCTGAACAACTTACGACAAGATCACCCTTTTTTAAACCATGGGACAAAAGCACTGGTTGTCTTTTGATAGGCCTTGTACAGTGCTCCTTTTGAGCGAACCGACTGCTCCTCGGTTGCCGGAATTCCCGTGACATTCAGCAGCAGGTAAAGAATGATTGCAGGGCTCAAAATGGCAATCCATCCGTTCGGAGATGCAAGTGCAAAAATGAAATAGGACATCCAGATCATCCATTCAAAAAAGTAATTGGGATGCCTGGAATAGTTCCACAAACCCACATCGCAGACCTTACCTTTGTTCACTGGATCTTTTTTGAAGCGATCAAGCTGCCAGTCTGCAAGCGTTTCCCCTGCAAGTGCAAAGAACCAAATTGCAACACCTCCATATTCCAGAGGCGAGAGTGATGGTTGTTGGTTAGCGGTAATGATGAAAAATGGCACCGCAAGAAGTACGTTAGAAAACGCCTGTGCCTGAAAAAACCAGAACAATTTGCGATCCTCATGTGGCGCCCAATCCTTGCGGAGTTGCGCATATCTGCCTTCCTCTTCATGAATGTGACTGAACACTCGGTTTCCCAAATGCGTGCCCAGCCGGATTCCCCAGAGCAGAATCATTCCGCATATCATATAGATCCGTGTATCAAATCCAGGCGCAAGCAACAGAAGAATGACGGCGATCACCGGAAAGTTGTAAGACCAGAAAACGTCCACAATCCCACCGTTTTTTATTTTGACCGCCCAAAACCAGACTGCGGTCATGATAAGACAGCAGGCGGCAATCGAGAGGACGACCGGAAACCAAATGGTGTCAGACATGTTGTTTGGTTAAAAGTTCCTGAATTCCTTCCCCTGGTTCAAGTCGAAAAAGTTCGATTAAAACATAAATGCAGCTGGCAATACTACCCAAAAATACCATTGCGACCAGCCATACGATTTTTAAAAGAATGCTAGGCTCCTTGTAAAAAATCCAAAGGTAAATTACGAACACATTGGCATAAAAATCCCATAGTGTTGCACGCATCCAGGGAATGGACCCTAAAAAATTCCACTCTTTGAAAAGGTTGCTTTTCAGACTGGTTGTGATAACAACATAACACATCCATATTAGGAGGACGGTGAAGACAATTTTGAGTACAGTTATCATGAAGTATATATGAATTTGAGGTTACGATTACATCCGGAAGTTGTAAGAAATCAGGATGTGTTGTTATATAGTACGATTTTTATAGTTAAATAGATGTCGGGTTTGCTGCAAATGGTCGGGGAATTTAAAATGCCGTATTAAACAGTATAGTTGTGAAGCAAAAAAATATCAGGAAGTTTTATAATTTTTTAAAATTCAGACGAGATTTCACACGTTACGGACTGAGAAAAGCGAAGAGTTATGAAATCATCCTGTTTTGGCTCAAAAGTGTATTGAACAGAAGTCAGTTCCTGGTGCTTTCTGGTATTCTGGTTGGATGCACGGCAGGGCTCGCGGGAGTTGTTTTAAAATCTCTGGTACACTACATTCACTATGTAATTACCTATAAAGTCCATTTTGAGCAACAGATCCTTTTCTATCTCATATTTCCTTTTCTTGGCATAGTAATCACCACACTTGTCGTAATATTTATATTTAAAGGGCAGGATAAGAAAGGAATTCCGGTTATTCTCTATGAAATTGCGCAGAATTCGAGCATTGTCTCGTCTGTGAAAATGTATTCTCAGGTTGTTCAAAGTGCCATTACTGTCGGGCTTGGCGGTTCTGCCGGTCTCGAAAGTCCCATTGCAGTCACGGGTGCAGCTATCGGATCCAATTTTGCGCAAACATATAAACTGGACTACCGGGAACGCACGCTGCTGCTTGCGGCTGGCGCTACGGCGGGCATTGCGTCTGCGTTCAATGCGCCTATTGCCGGCATGATGTTCGCCTTCGAGATTTTACTGACGGGCGTTGTATTTACCGACTTTATTCCGCTTGCAGTAGCGGCGGTTTGTGGCAATCTGATTTCCAGAATGCTGCTCACCGAGACCATTCTTTTTCATTTCAAAACACGTCATCCCTTCGACTACCACAACATTCCGTTCTACCTCCTGCTTGGAATCCTTTGTGGTTTGTATGCTCGGTATTTTGTTTTAATTACAAAATACATGGAGGAATTTTTTCATACCTCTAAAATGACCCGCATTCAAAAAGCAATGGCTGGCGGCGCGGTGCTCTCCATTCTTTGTGTCTTGTATCCGCCACTTTTTGGGGAAGGTTACGACACCATCAAGGCGCTAACGAACGGGCAGGTTCGGGAAGTGATGGAAAACAGTTTTTTCCGTTTCATCGGATATCGCGACTGGGTTGTGCTGATTTTCCTGGCCGTGATTTGTCTGCTCAAAGCATTTGCAAGTTCCATCACCATATACAGCGGTGGCAATGGCGGTAACTTTGCTCCGTCGTTATTTGCAGGTGGCACTCTGGGATTTGTATTTGCGCTGTGTTGTCAGCAGATTGGCGTCAGCAACGTGCCTGTCGCCAATCTTGTTCTCGTAGGTATGGCAGGCGTCATGAGCGGTGTATTGTATGCGCCGCTGACGGCTATTTTTCTGATCGCCGAGTCAAGTTCCGGCTACGACCTTTTTATTCCGCTCATGATGGTGAGCGTAATCGCGTATCTTATTGCTAAATGGTTTTCACCTATTTCACCGGATTTGCAGAAGCTCGCCGAACAGGGTAAAATCTTTACACGCGAACATGACAGGAATCTTTTATCGTTGCTTCAGACACTCGAACTGATCGACAAAGACGTTCAGGTCATCGGTGTGAGCGCTCCTTTTGAAGAGCTTGCCGAACTTGTGCGAAGGGGAACACGTAACATAATTGCAGTTACTGATGACCACTTTTCTTTGGTTGGAATTATTACAATTGACGATCTCAGACCTTTTCTTTTTGATGCACATGAAATCAAAACGCACACAATATCTGACCTGATGCACATGCCTTCCGCCGTCATCAGCGAGTCGGATAATGTCGTTTCTGTTGTGAAGAAATTCGATGAAACAGGGGCTTGGAATTTGCCTGTTGTCAAGGCGTCCGGCGCTTACATCGGATTCATTTCCAAGTCAAGCGTTTTGAACAAATACCGCCAGCTTTTGCAGGCGCATTCCGGGTAATCTCCCGCGATCACAATTTCGGACTGCATTTATAAAACCGCTTTTCTCTCAGGTTTCGGCCGGATAAAACGCATTCCAAATTAGCTTCCTGAGAGGGAGCAAGCTGTTTGCTTTTCTTCAAAAATTTCACGTCCACCAAAGTATCGCAGAGTTCCCAGTCGGTTTCATTTCAAACTTTTGGACAGGCAGGAGGCTGCTCCTGCGGCGAAATGCGTTCCTACCCGTTCAGAACTTGCATTCTCTTTGAAATCCAATAAAATATATAAAAAATGTTTCATGTGAAACATAATCATTTTGTTTTCAATTTGTTAATAGTTTTATATATTTGCATAATGCTTGAATAGTCAAGTATATATCAACTATAAATCAAGTATATGTCAAGCATATCTGCAACGCTCAAACTTTTCCTGAATCTTAATATGGTTCAAACTGTACTCTCTCGGAAATTCGACAGCCGGCTCAGTAATCATGGTATCAGCCTGAATGACTTCATGATTTTGTATCATCTTGCAGAAGCACCCGAGGAGAAATTGAGACGCATTGATCTGGCTGAAAAGATAGGCCTGACCGCTTCCGGTGTAACCAGAATGCTCGTGCCTCTGGAAAAGACCGGGCTTGTGCGACGGGAGGTAAATAGCCGGGATGCACGTGTTAGTTACGTCAAATTAGCGCCAGGAGGCAAGCGAATTCTGGCCGAGGGAATGACATCCGCTGAGGCTGTTTCGGAACAGATTACAGGGAATTTGAAGTCGAAAAAACTGGAAGATCTGGCCAGATTACTGATTGAGTTGGGCGGGACAATTCAATAGAAAATACGACAGGGAAATTGCAGGGCTATGTGTGATTCTCGGAGGGATAAAACCAAGGTTTTTTGAAGAGTTATGGATGACTTTTCCGGATCTCTCTTAGCTGCGATGAGAATTTTTGGATGGGAGAATGAGCAAAAAACGGACAGCCAACTTTTTGGCTGTCCGTTTTTGTCCCTAGCTAATTTGCGGTCTATTTGGCTTTACGGACAAAGATATTTCCGTTCATATTTTTCATCATCACCTCGCCGCCGCCGCCGTTTATTTTTCCCTGAACCCAGTCTTCTTTGGAAATTTTGTACATCCCTTTTTCGGTTGTCGTAGTTGATTTTGGCTGTGTCTTCTGGACAGCCACATCGTAATCTGTGAAAATTTCTCCTCGGTCAGATTTTAGTTTTACGTCAAATTTTGCAGTCGCAGGGAAAGTGATATCGATATTTCCGTTCAGGCTGGAAAATGCCATCGGCGATTCGGTGATGGTTTTAAAACTTGCCTTTACATTGCCGTTCACAGTGTTCGCAACAGCAGAACCCGAAATGTTGTTGAGCTCAATAGCGCCATTGATATTGGTTACCTCCATCTCTCCCTGAACATTGTCGATCACCACATCACCTTCATTAATTGCGCTTACTTTCAGTTTGAATTGCTGCGGTACTTTGATCGTCAGATTCAATGGGCGTTTATTAAATCCGGTACTGATCTTGACATTGTTTTTGTCTTCCTCCGCGGTCAATTCTATTCCACCGCTGCCCGAAGTCAGTCGTTTCATACCGTTAGGTCCTTCGGCTTTCCTGTTGTTTTCCTTCTCACCAGCAGCTACCGCCTCAATCATGATATCCTTTCCCGCATAACCGATCACATGGATTGAGCCCCGTATAAGGCTCACTTCCAGTGAGCCGGGTTTGCCGGGTGTGGTTAAAGGCACAGTGAGCTGTTCCTTCATATCGTTTTGTGCGAAGCTGGCTGTTGGAAATGAGCCGCATAACAGCACCAGTGAATAAACTATCTTATTGATTTTCATGAGTTCTTTTAATAAATAATGGCCTTGCAAAAAGTATTTAAAATAAAATATGTTGAATTATAATCAAGCTTACGAGACATTTAAACCATTTCAATAGTTTTGGTACTTATAAAAAATACCATATGTATAATACGCTAAGTACTTTCTAAAAAATTAAAATGTATCATATAATTTATACTTATGATTTCTTTTTAACATAAATATTGCCGTTCAGAGTCTCAAATTTTAGCCTGTTGGTTCCGCTACCGCCTATTCTGATTGATGATGTTGCATTAAGCCTGTACATCGTTTTACTCTTGTCTTTTGATTCATTTTTGGTAACAGTCGCTGGCAACGATACAGCGTCGGGAAAGTCCGTGTAAAATTCTCCGTGCATACTTTTGAATTCGCAATCGGCCGAAAGTGTTGGCGGGCAAGTGAGGCTGATATCCCCATTGATTGTCTTGAACGATGACGAACCACTCGGGACACGCACAAAATTTGCGTCAACGTTTCCGTTTACCGTTCTTATTTCTGATGGGCCACTGGCTTTGTCAACCCGGATTGCGCCGTTGACATTAAACACTCCAAGAGAACCGGTAACTCCGTCGACTGTAACATTTCCCCGGTTAACCGTAGAAACGTGCAGACTGATAGAGTAGGGTACTTTGACTGTGTAATTCAGATCGAACTGGTACTCAATTTTGCGCCTGTCATCCCTGTTTCGGTTGTTCCTGTTAGGGCGGCTATCAAACGGACTGGATATGTAGGCTATAATACTGTCGCCTTGCTGTTCCATCATTACCTTGAATTGCTGCTTTCCCTGTTCAAGAATCTGATTCGTTTTCGCTGAAATGGTTTTATCAATTTCCACAACAATCTCATTACCCTCGTATCCTACGACGCTGATGGAACCATTGAGATTATAAATGGCAAGGGTGCTTCCGGGAGCATTGGTGACGTTGAATTCCTTTTTCAAATGTTCTTTAAATTCGGTTTTTTGTGCCGGGGCCTGGGTGCAGCAAAACACCATTCCCGCCAGCAGGGGGATTGCAATTTTTTTCATGGCTAATAAAAATCAGGTATTAATGAAAAATGTAGTTAAATTCCTGTCAGTTTCTGGACCACCTATGACTGGGACAGCTCCTTAATACTTTGTTCTATTTTGGCTTTCACAAGCTGGTTCAGATCTTCCTTCATCAGTATCTTTCGAAAGGCTTTGATAGAACCTTTTTCCTGGATTTTCACCATCAGATCCGCAAGTGCTGCCTGTACCATGGGCGAATCCTGTTTCGTGAGTGAATGAATCAATTTCTTTCGTACAACAGGGTCATTTGCATACTGTGCGAGGGCTTCCAAAGTAACCAGCCGCACATTCACATTCGGATCATTGTTCAGCGTCGTCACGAGCGCTTCAATCACTCGCGGGTCCGAATTCGTAATTTCGTTTGTATAACTTACTGCCCTGAGCCTTTCGGTGGCCGACGGATTCTCGATCAAAGTAAGCATCATCATCCGCTTCATTTCCTGAACCTGGGTTGCCAGCGTGTCAATCTGCTGCATGTAGGCAATGTCAGGCGACTGCATCCTATTGAACTGATATCCCAGCAAACCGCCAATCACCAGCAGCACCATTCCGTAGGCAAACCGAACGGCATAATCCGGGCGCCAGAAATCACGTACAGTTCGTTTCAGTGAACGAATCACACCAGATTTCACGGGCTCGACACTTTCTTTATATTCCGCCAGTGCACGGTTGAATCTAAACTGCATGTCGCTTCCGGGCAGAGGCGTGGTCACCTGGCCCATTACATCCCACAAATGTCTGTTCTCGGCAAACTCATTCTGGCAGTCGGCACAACCTTCCAAATGTTTTTCTACAATCTGGTGATCAGCGTCAGCCAAATTCCCGTTTACCCAATCTGTAAATCTTCCTTTTGCCTGTTCACAAGTCATGCGCTTCTGATGTTTGCCTTGTTCAAAAATATCTTCCTGAGCTCTGCCATTGCCCTGTGCACACGAACCTTTACGTTGCTTTCCGTAATATTGAGAATCTCAGAAATTTCTTCGTATCTGAGTTCCTGAAACCGGCTCAACACGAGGATTTCCCGGTGCTCTGAAGTGAGTTTGTCCATTGCCCTATGGAGCATCTCGGAGTCCTGTTTTCGTTCCAGCTCACTGTCGGCGTGCATTCCCCCGCCGATTTTATCAGCGATTGGGTGAATGTCGTCGTGACTGGATTTTTTGTTGTCCTTTACCGTGTCCGACAATACATTTCTGGCAAGATGGTACATCCATGTTCTGAACTCGCCTTCTCCTGAAAACGAATGTCTGTATTTCAGCATGCGATAAAATACGTTCTGCACGATGTCCTCGCTCAGGTCCGACCTGCCCGTCATGTGATAAAGAAACTTGAACAGCGATCTGTGATGCCTTTGAAACAGCAAACCCATCTTATCAAGGTCGCCGTTCTTTACACGGAGCATCAATGTATTATCCGAGAGCGTATTCAAGCAGGTCAGGTCTTAATTGTGTATCTGATGTGGAAACTCAGAACCAGGAAAAAGGTTACAGGAAAGGTAGAAAAAAAATAAAATATTTTATAATTTATTGAAAATGAGTGAGATAGATTGTTAAAAATATGAATAGTACCGGCGGTGAGACAGTTTACGCGGCATCATCTCAAATAGAATCCATAAAGTATGATACAAAAAAAGGCTGAGTTACGAACCAGTTTTGGTAATCGAGATTACAAGAGCTTCGCGCCCGGAATCGTCTTGTTCATTCTCAGGCACTTTGAAGTTTTAGTCTGCTGGTTCCTGCTTTTTGGTCAGTTTTTATACAGAAAGTTAAGAGGTTAGGATAGTGCCTTCTTCCTCGGTGAGGGTTACGGACTTTCTGATGTGGTCAATAAATGGCTGCTAAATGCGTTACGTTTGTTGTAAAAAAGAGAAAACAGATTAATTCTGTTCTACAAGTTTTTTGATCTCTGTAAGAATCGGATTCCAGCCTTCCCCATTATTCCACGCTTCCTGATAGCGCCGGTCGCCTTCTGCTACGGTAGCATAGTCACCCTGTGTCACTTCGAGTAAAGTATCATTACCTATTGCTGAAAGTGCATAAGTTACACGGAGATAATTTTCAGAAGTATCATCAATCCCTGAATTAGGGTCAATGGTTGTGTACGCGAGGAATTTTTCCGGTTGAATTTCTAAAATCTCTCCTTTCACAAATACCATGTCCGCGCCTTCATAAAGCCCTTTCCATTCAAGACTACTACCAATTTTCCAGTCCGACACGGTTTCGCATCCGAACATGTATTGTTTGGTCAGTTCCGGATTGACTAACGCATCCCAGACTTTGGCGGCTGGTGCGGAGATGGTTATTTCGTTTTTTACAAATAATGGCTCACTCATTTGAAATCGTTTGAAGGTGACAATAACAAAGGCCTGATAAGGATTAATCCCGGCACGGTAAAACTAGAAACATTTCTATGTTGTCAGATTGCCTTTCACGGATTATTTCTAACCAAAAAAGGAGTAATTCCAAATTTCTTTTTAAAAGCATTGTTGAAATGCTGCGGAGTAGCGTAACCTAGTTGAACCGAAATTTCGGCAGCAGTCTGGTTCGTATCGAGTAAATACTGTTTTGCCAGCAACAAGCGCTGGTCAGTCAGGTAACCAAATACAGTGTTGTTGAATACCTCCTTAAAACCCTTTTTTAGTTTGTATTCGTTTAAGCCCACCATTCTTGCGATTTCGGAGAGGTTAGGTGGACAATTTGCCCGGTTATTGATCAAGTCACGGGCGGCAATAATCTTTTCTTTGTCTGTTGAGGTCTTTATGTACAGATCACTTTTTTCTGACGAAACCCTGCATGAATCAGCACAAAGGACGATCAATTCAATACTTTTTGACAGAAGAAACAGTTTTTGCAGTTCGCCGGAAAATTTAGAATGGATTATCTGGTGAATTACCTGCTGAATACCTGAATTGACGCTCCCCCAACTTTCAGAAAACAGAACGCTTTTACCGTCTATTATTTGTTCTGAAAAGCGTTTCAGCTGATCATTTGCATTCCCGGTGAAGTTTAAAAATTGCTCCTTTGGAAACTGGACGCCAAAGGTTTCTATTTCAAGCGTCTTATTTTCCACAACTATGTCGAATCCTTTGGAATACATCATATTATGATGGCTGCCAATAAGGTCAAATGACCGATTTAATTGTTTGTGGGTAAATCGGTAGTCACCTTTCAGTCCAAAATGCATCCTGACAACGTCCGAATCGTTGCCAGTCCCGAAACTAAAAAGCGTGGTAAAATTGGACAACGCATGACCAATCCGGATTTCGTCGCACTGCCACATGGTAGCGTCCATGGTTCCGTTTTCGAAAATGCGCTGTTCCTTGCTCTCCATCACACTATTGTTTCATGCCTTTTTTAAAAACTCCGTTCTGAGTACGATGTTCATACCGTCGACCCGGCAGTCAACTTCCCCAGGGCTATCTGTGAGTCGAATATTTTTCACCATCTTTCCTCTTTTGAGCGTAGTAGATGATCCTTTCACTTTCAGGTCCTTGATCAATGTCACAGCATCACCTTCGCTTAGCAATGTACCATTGCTGTCTTTTACGTCCATTTTTATATTTATTTGTAAAATTTATTATTGTAATGCAATTTAACACTGTTAAATCTACTTAATTTTTTTCAATCAAGTCCCAAAGATTGCCGTAAAGGTCTGCAAATACTGCAACTTGTCCGTAAGGTTCCGATGAAAGTTCTCTCACTATTGTTACTCCATTTTGGATCAGATTCTGGTAGTCCCGCTGAATGTCGTCCGTATAGAGGAAGAGAAACACGCGTCCGCCGGTCTGGTTTCCAACACTTTTTAGCTGTTCTTCATTTGCTGCTTTTGCGAGCAGTAGCGAACACCCTGCCGGGCCCGGCGGTGATATCACCACCCATCGTTTTGTCTCGCTCATGACAGTATCCTCGATGAGTGTAAAATGAAGTTTATCACGGTAAAAAGTGATTGCCTCGTCATAATCACGTACAATCAGGGCGATATGCGCAATTTGTTGATTCAAATCCTCGGTTGTTTTAATGTATACTTATTTTATTTTAATATGGCCTCAATTTGGCGCAATTCATGATCCTCAAAATGTTGGTTGTCGAGGGATTTGAGCGAGTCGAGTAACTGGGAAACGCGACTTGCGCCAATGAGCACAGACGTCACGCGCGGGTCTTTTAAAAGCCAGGAAAGAGCCATTTGCGCGAGTGTTTGTTCCCGTTGGATAGCCAGATTATTTAGTCTTGTTATTTTGTCAACGATTTCAGGTGTTACCTGACTTTCCTGTAAAAAGCCCTCCGCTTTTGAAGCACGTGAACCGGCAGGAATTCCTTTCAGATATTTATCGGTCAAAAGTCCCTGTGCCAGTGGCGAAAACGGAATGCATCCCACGCCTTCTTTTTCCAAAACATCCAGTAATCCGCCCTCTGCCCAGCGCTCAAACATCGAATATTTAGGCTGATGAATGAGACATGGTGTGCCCAATGATTTCAAAATGCCGATTGCCTTCGCAGCTTCGTCGGCCTTATAGTTGGAAATGCCCACATAAAGTGCCTTGCCCTGCCGAACGATGAGGTCCAGAGCGGCCATGGTTTCTTCCAGAGGCGTATTTGGATCGGGACGGTGAGAATAAAATATGTCTACATAATCCAGGCCCGTTCGTTTCAGACTTTGGTCCAAACTGGCAATCAGGTACTTTTTAGAACCCCATTCTCCGTAAGGTCCGGGCCACATCAGATACCCTGCCTTTGTAGAAATAATCAATTCGTCCCGATAAGGCGCGAAGTCCTTTTTCAGCAGTTGACCAAAGTTTTCCTCTGCGGATCCCGGCGGCGGTCCGTAATTGTTAGCGAGGTCAAAATGCGTGATACCATTGTCGAATGCTGTTCTTAGTATTGCCCGGTAATTCTCAGAGACATCAACCCCGCCGAAATTATGCCATAGTCCCAGCGAGATGGCAGGAAGTTTAAGTCCGCTTTTCCCGCTGCGGCGGTAAGCCATACGGTTGTAGCGGTCCGGGTTAGGTTGATATGTCATGAATTTTCGGGATTGTTAAGCTTTTGATTTGTAATTCAAATGCGAAGGTAGTAATTGACCGGTGAAAAATGCACCTCAAAAGGCGAATCCAAGCTGAAATGCAATCCGCGGTTTCTGCTCCACTTTTTCTTTTGGAATAAAAGCACCAACCGAAATCGTCAGGATGTCGACCGGTGCAAGCCATATTCCACCGCCATAACTGTAATGCCAGTTCCCTGAATGATCGTTTTGGAGCCAGACGCGGCCATGATCGAAACTGCCGAACATACCATAAGTGAGCGGTAGCGTAGGGTTGTAGCTGCTTCCAAACCGGATGCGGAGGTCTGAGCTGTGCCACAAGCTGCTGTTGCCATAAAAGCGCTGATTTCGGTACCCTCTCAACCCCTGCACGCCGCCGATTACAGGCATTTGGAAGAACTCGTAACCTTTGCCGAAGTTGATTCCGGTACCAATCTGCGTTGCAAAAATAAAGTTTTCATTCTGGTCCAATGCCTGATAAATGGCCAGCGAAGCCCTGAGACCGGTATAGTTACGATCCTCTTTTAGGTTTGCCGTCCAGTTCATTGTAGTCCGGAGGTGAATGCCCTTGTGCGGTGCAAAATAGTTGTCTACGTTGTTGAAATCGAATAAAAACTGTGCTCCTCCAAAATACTTTGTCTTAAAAACGTCTTCGGTCAGTCCGCTTGCATCGGTTGTGACAAATCGTCCGGCGGAACGGTGTATGTCTGAAATTTCGAATAATGGACCGAGTGCAAAAAAGCCGCTGTTGCCGGCAAAGCCTTTTTTTACAGCTGGAAAAATATGAATAGCACTTTGCCTTACCCGATAATAGTTTTCAGGATCTACAATCCGAACCGATTCATTCCCAAGGCCGGTGTAATTGAAAGCGTAGGTAGGTCCATGATAATAGGTGTCCAGATAGAGGTCAAATTTCTTGAATGCATTGATGAAATCGCCGGTGTAATGCAGCCTGAACGCGTGGGTACTGAATGCATAGCTACCTCCAAAATTTTGTGTTGAAGCGTAAGGCTCTTTTTTGAAGCCGTATTTGATCAGATTGACACCACCTCCAATCAGCACACCGTCGTCAGGATTGAAACCAAGTACCGGCAACGGCATAGCGATGTCATAATTGCTATCGGAACTTCTCCTGTCGTAAATATTAAAACGATAGGATTTTGTACGCTTATCCCGCGTTTCTTTGCCGGCGTTCACCGTGTTCGTGCCCATGTCGTCGTAAACGAATGTCTTTTTTCCACCAGAACGGACAAATGAACTGTCGGTAAAAATGTCTTTGCCGGTTCCGCCGATCAGGCGCACCCGAATTCCTTTTTTTGCATCACCCTTTACTATAAACTCGTCATCATCGCCGTTTCCGTAAATATTGACAGATTTGGTAATTGCATAATCGAAGGTGCGCTGATAAGTTTGCTCCTTTATTTTACCTTTTTTGGAAATTTCATAAGCAGTAATCCGGGTTAAACCGTCGCTCATTCGTTCCACCTCAAACCGCTCTTTTTCTTCGGTTCCAATTACATTGACCGACTGCGCTAAAAATTCAAAATGTGCTTTCGCGATTTCAATCAGATTGTTCCGCCTCGCCTTGATGCTTGAAATGATGTACGGTGCCGACAATTTCTGGGCTTCCTGCGGCCATGTTTTGAACGCGTTCTCAATGACCTGATCAGTCATGTTTTCCTGAACAAATTTGACCTCAGATTTCCATTGTTCCCAGCTGAGCTGATTGAGAAAAGTGCGGTCAAAAAGCCTTGCGCTCCAGGTATTCCATTTCATGCTTTTTATTTCAGGACCAAATGACTGAAGCTGCCTCAAAAATGGCATTGTCAGGCTTGCCAGGTTGGTTACGAAGCCGTCGTATTTTGAAAAAGCCTGATCACGGTCGCGGGGAATGGGGCGGTAAAGTGTCTTACCATCCTGCTGTTTGGCTGCCCAGGCCCACTGGTCATCGTGCCTGTCCCAGTCGCCCACCAAAAAATCTAGCAGGCGCGTACGTAACGCCCAGGCTTCATCCACCTTAGATTTGTTGTTATCGAGCAGATTATCAATTACTTCCGGAGTACTTAGTATTTTGTCAGCATTCCCGAAGAAATGATCTTTTTTCCATTTTTTACCCGCCGGACGCTCTTCAACAAGGTTCATTGCGCCACCAAAAATCTGGTTGTAGGGGCTCAGGCCGGGTTGTGGAGGAGCGTAGTACAATACCGGATTTGTGTGGTAAACATTAATTGCCTCAGCCAATTGCGGTACGGCAACAGGCGCGAAAGGGTGGGTAGAAAGGAAGTTCTCCTGAGCAAGAAATTTTGCTGCTACCATTTTATTAAAGGGGAATGGCAGAAACCGGCTGACGTCTTTGGTCATCCCCCGAAGAACATATTCTTTTCCGGCCTCATTGTGTACGCGAAGGGAATTTGTCTGATTCCCGCCACCCATTTTTCCAGCCGTCACACCACCCTTAAAACTGGCCAGATCCAGAACGGGAAAGGTATAAGCAGGCATGTACAAATCGCGGTTGTGCGCTCCAAAAACAACTTTATGGAAATTATTGATGGGCTTGACAGGATATTTAAGCAGCAGATGCGCAGTCGAATCAGCATGTTTCTCATACTCTTCAAAATCCTGTTTTGGCTCTTCCTGCGGGCCCGCAAGTTTATCCTTTATTTTCTTCTGATAAACCATTTTGGCATCGGTGCCCTCCTTGTTTACTTCCCAGTACTGTACCCAGGTTTCGCCTCCGTCGTAGAAGGCCAATGTGCTGTAACCTAGCTTACTGGTTGCGAATTGTGACCCTTTTCCCATGCCAATCGGACTGTTCTTCGAGCCGCTTCCACTCACAACGAATGACTGACCGTCGTTTTCAATATATTGCAGGGCGTGTTCATGTCCGCTGGCAATGATGAAATTCCCGTTTTTTCTCGCAGCTGACAATATCGCCGCCCTTAAATCGCGATAATTTTTGTTTGCCATATCCTGCCGCGATCCGATTGTTCCCCGAAAAATCGCGCTCAAACTACCTATTCCCGGAAGGGGCAGATAGAGGTTCGGATTCATTTCTGTAAGCGGGAAGATATGCTGTTTAATCGTAAATTTTCCACCATGCGGTCCGTATGTATACGGCGGGTGGTGCATCGCGATCACGATATTTTTGTTGCGGTATTTTCTAACAATATTTTCAAAATTAAATTTGAATGTGTCGCGGTTACGTATCTCACAGCCCTCGTTTATTTTGGTGTCCTTGTCCCAGTCGGTGAGCCACCACTGCGAGTCCACAACGATCAGAACCACATTGTCATTCAGTTCGACAACCTCGGGGCCCGAACAGCCGTCTTTGGGGAGAAAATAACTTTCCCAACTATCCTTATCCGTTTTTCCGCGTCGTTTGTTAAGGTAGGACTCTACAAAATTTTCCTGCCTGCTGAGACCTTTGCGTCCCCAGCCCCGCCAGTCATGATTGCCAGGAACAAACACCGGCCTGCCCTTAAAATCATTTAAAGTTTCAAGCTGAGAGGTGATGCGGTATTCGGCCACGCTTCGGTTTGCTGAATCTTCTTTGGGAGGCATGCCGTATTCATAAATATTGTCGCCCAGAAAAACAGCAGAGCTGCTTTCCGTTTCTTTCGCGAGTTTTGTTTTGAGGTAAGCCAGCACAGGCGCGTGATGTTCCGGGGAATCATTTCCAGCGTCGCCGATCAGGTACATGGTATGTTTTACTGCTTTTTTCGGATCTGGCGCGGACTGCTCCCAATTCTGAGCTTCCTTTGCATATTGCTGTCGGTAACTTGCGCACGACGAAGCCACGAAAATTATGGCAACTAAAATATATGCGTATACTTTAATCTTCATTCTTTGTCTGTAAATGGAGTGATTTTTATTTAGGCAGTCGTTTGAATTTCAATATATTACCTTCTGAAAGATCTCCGCCTTCATTGGAAATATACAGATTCCCTGTCTTATCAAATGCAATGCCTTCCGGTTGGTTAAACATGTTTGCGTCCAGGTGCGCTGTTTCTTTTACCTGCCAGTTTGCGTCGGTAACCACCAGTAGTTTATTGATTGCAGATATGATATACCAGTCGTTCGTCACAGGATTTTGTGCGATTCCGGATGGCCGGAATGCGGCCTTCATTTTGCCTGTTTTGGCAATGATCTGTTTTACGTCAATTCTAAAATCACTTACCTGAGAAATGGAATCTGCCGCCTGAAATACAAATCCGGATACACTTTCTTTGGCGTTATCCTGTTGGCAGTTTTTGCAGATTACATAAAGCTTTTCGGTTTTGGAGTCTCCATAAATGGCTTCATATTCGCCTTTTGGCAGCAACTTTTTCCATTCCGTAACGCTGTCCACTTCGGGGCCGACAGCGTCCGAGAGCGGAAATGTCAGTAAGGCGCCGTTGCTTTTCAGGATCACAACCCGATCTTTTATTATTGCGAGGTCTTCATAATCACCCTTTTTACCAAATTTGGTATGCTCCTGTTTTTTTACGCCATACGCGAGCCGGAAAAGTTTGCCTTCTTCATCCTGAACAGCGTAAATGGTGTCGCTAAGCCCGTCGTCAAACGTAATGCCCGAAATTTCAAAGAGGCTTTCAGGCATGAAAAATTTTTGCGGAGACTGGAGATCATATTCGCGTACAATCTCGTCGTCATTTGTTTTTGTAGCGCAGGCGCCCACCGATACAAGCAGAGCAGAGAGAAGCCAGTATTTTACTCTTAGGGATGTCATAGTTGGATTTTTACAAATCGGCTGAGCCGCCTGAAAAGAACGAAGCAATTACAAACGCGAGAACGGAAACCACTATACCGAACATAAAAACATTGTAGGCCAGGCGGAGCAACCTGTATTTTCTGCCAAGCACAACGCCCTGAGCATAGACGTCGCGGGTGAGCGTACCATAGAGAAACTCTCTGTCGTTCATCATTTCCTGCATCCCATTGGAATAATCATCAAAATTCATTCTGTAGAAATTCCCGAAAAAGAGCAGATTAACTTTTTTCTCCCTGATATCTTCCTGGGTAAATGTTCCATGAGGCAGAGAGGGGCGGGTAGAAAGAATAGAAAATACCATTGTAATGACGCAAATCGTAATCAGCAGCATGGTGGGAATGGTGAGGTACGGGTTTTCTTCCAGTTTCCTGACCAGAACACTAAGCAATACCGATAAAATAATGGATGTTGTTGTGATCATGATATTGGCCTTGTTGTCAGCCATATCGCTCAGTCGCTGGTGGTTGTTGGAAGTGATCCGAAACATCGTTTCAATTCCTTTATCGGGCCGGTCAAATTTCGGTTTTTTGATTTCAGTAACTTCTGGTTTTGTTTCAGGCGCTAAGTTTTCCGGACTCTTAAATAAAATTGGCTCCTCGTCACTATCGTCAGAAGCCTTCTCAATCTGTTTTTTGAGGTTTTTACCTTTTTTCGCATCCAGAAGCTTTTGGCAAAAATCGGTATGAAAATGATGCGATTCAAGCAAGTCAATCGTACTTTTCCGCCAGTCGCTCTTGCTTATTTTTTGTCCTGCACGCCACTCAGCCTCTTTCCGCATCAGCTTGTTTCGTTCAGAAAACTGGTCCGTTCCGAAATGGAAAAGATCTGCGTCGCAAACGATCTGTTCGAGCAGATTTTTGGGAGACTGCGGTAGTTTAGTCGCTAATATACAGGACTTGACAGCCTGAATCTGTTTTTCGTGAACATCGATTCCCTTTAAAAATTCAGCCGCAGCGTTCGCTCCGCGTTCTTCATGGCCGCTGGCTTCGCCCGTAAAATAGCCCATGTCGTGAAACCAGGCCGCGGAAGTAACCACAAACCGATCTTTGTCGTCAAGCTGGTAGTGGTCTGAAATTTCAGTCACATGTGATACCACTTCTTCGGTATGCTCCTTATTGTGGTAAATGAACCCGGGGTTTTGGTGCTTTTTGAAAAAATGTGTCAATTCATGTTTTACCTTTTCAGTCAGGTCGGCATAATTCATAAGGCTGGTTCAGTTTGTTTTTCTAAAAGCGCTATTTCCAATGATTGTTTCCAGACTCCATCCAGATTAATTCCGACACGCAGGGCTTTCAGACCCGTGACGCCCTGCAATTCTTCAAGCTCAAGATGTTCCAGATCGTCGGTTAACATGCCCTGTTCCTGTAAATATCTGATATATTCCACATATTCGTCTGCTTCCTTGCTATTAAAATATACCATCGCAATTTTGCCGGGCTGTGTCAACCGTTCCTCTGTGTTGGCGATCCTGACTTTATCGATGCGTTTTTTAATCACATGATACCGGATGTTGTATGCACCTTCCACATCAAAACGGCGCTCATCATCACGGAAACTGATGTCGATACTGCCGTGATTGATGAAAATAAGCTGCGTTGTTTCCAGCGGTTTTTCCATGTCGGGCAGCAGCGAATGTGTAATTTTTGCTATTGCGGCCATGCTTGTCAACTGCCACAACCGGATGTTTTTGAGGTACAGATTGTTGAATTTTTTTTGAGGCGCAATGGATTGACCAATATAGATGTCATATTCCACGCCGTCAGTTCTGAACTTTTCGAAGTAACAGGGGTACGACTCTTGTATCTGATTTTTGAACAGATCGAGATACATATTGAGACCGGAATTTATCTTCTGCATGGAAGATTCCAGGGCTCTGCGATTCGCAAAGGCTGCGCCCGTTTCTTCATCCACCACGGCATCATACTGGTTCAGTGTTTCAGAGAGCTCCGGACAGCTTATTCTGAAATGTTGCAGGAAAGGTCCGACTTCAAATTCAAAAAAATCTTTCACTTTCATCTCTTCATGATCAATGGAATGGTCGCGAATTTTACCGATCCATTTTTCACATTTAAAGATCATTTCATCAAGAAGCCCCAGTCCATATTCTTTTTTGATTGATTTTATGGTGCCGATCAACGCGTTAAACTGCACGATAAGATCTTCGCTGAGCGCTTTATTTCTCTCTATTGTTGAATTTCTGATATCTATCGCGCCATACAACGGGAAAACGTTTTTAAACTGAATGCTCTCAATTTCAGCATTCTGCGGCTGCTGTGCATGATCTCTGAGAAAATTCCATGCAACTTCCTTAAATTTCCACTGTACCGATGGCTGTATGGACGTAAATTTGTCCTTGATAATATTGTCGATGCGACCGTGAAACTCGTCGATACTGTTTTGCAACACCTGCGCAACAAGCGGCAGAGCAACATCCAGCTTGGACAAAACCGTTTCATCCAGAACCGTCAGGCTACGCGAGTAAACTTCCAGCACGCCAGCCACGTGGTTGTTATAATAGACAGGAAGCAAACCATACGACTTAATTCCTGTTGCCAGCAAAAGTTCGGTAAAATGGTCTAGGGGAACGCCAGAGGTGCCAATATTATTCAGAATAAGCACTTTCGGATTCTGGAAATAAGCCTCCGTCATGCGCTCAAATTCATCTGTACCAAGCCCGTTCTCCATCGCATGCTTCATCACCATGGAGTAAGTATAGCTCTCGTGATTAAATACGACCCTGGAATTGACGCGTAGAAGCGGCAGCAAGCCAAATTCGACATCCTTGTTAGCCACCAGTGTTTTCAGCGACAGGGCTATTTTCACGAAGTAATCTCGAGAATCGTCTTTCCCGTGATCGAGAATGACATTTTTAATTCGCTCCACCGTGTAGTCGGAGGTAATATCGGTCAAAGTGATAATAGAAAACCCTTCAAATCGTAATTTTGAGAGCGGTAGAATACGGGAAAGTTCACTCCAGTCGGCGCCTTCTTTAAGATCGAAGGTGTCCAGTTTTAAATCCTGCAAATCTTCGGACGGGAAAACATCTACAAAACTCGTGTCCAGGTTAACCCTGTAGAATCTCGGCAATCCACTTTTCTCATCCGCCAGTGACAAAATCATCTGGTTTTGGAAATTGAAATTGAAACCGTACAATCTGTTCAGAATCAATGAATAAAGCATTTGGATCTTATGCTTGATGTTGATCTGGTGCTCTTCTTCCTTGATGATACTGCAATTCAGTAAACCTGTTTCCTCGATTGTGAGCAATTTGTAAAATGCCGAAGTACCATAAAAAAGTACGGGATCAAGCGCCGTGCTCAGCCCCCACAGTACCTCGTTCTCCCTGGCCACGGGGGGGATCATGATGCTGTAAATCAGATCGAGCTGTTCCTGGTAATTATGGATATCTTCCAGCCTGACCTCCTCAGTAAAGCGAGGATCTGCCGTAAGTTTTTCGAGCACGAATTCGAAGTAACCTTTTCGAACCGTCGTTCCGTCGGAAATCCGTTTTCTGATATATTCAATAAATCTTTTAAATGTCAATGTTCTGTTTAAACCCTTCATAACCTCCGAAGAGGCATTCGAGATCTCGAGTACCGATGTTTTCATGTTCCTTGTGAGCACTGAGAGGCTCTATTGGGCGTATCGTAAATTTGTATACATAACAAAAAGCATTGAACTCCGTTCCGAAAAGTAACTCTTTTCTTTGGACCGGTGCGGAAGATTGCCAGGAATAGTTATATTTTCCGATTTTAACCGGGAGCTGAGGGAGGGTTCTTAAATTATTATTCCTTAAAGTTCACATTTTTCGCCCATCTCCGCAATATATTTACAAATTGGTGGAAAAATTTCGCCGATTTGGCGCGTGAAATCAATTTCGCAGTTTCTGCCAGCATTTAATCCATCATAACAATGGCCGACTTTTGGAACATTCTGTATTTGAAAGATGGAAATACCAGGCAGCGGAGGGCTTACCAGGTTCTGACTGAGCTTGACATTTTTAATCAGCTAATCGAATTTGAGCCTTTCCTCGCCGGTACAGTTCCCATTGCCATTGACGTGGAGGGCAGTGATCTCGACATCCTCTGTTGTTTTTCCAGTAGAAAGGATTTTATCCGGAAGGTTTCTGCTACATTCGGAAGTATGTCTCATTTTCGGCTCAGGGAAAAAGATAATCCGGAAGTCGTGATTGTCAATTTTACAACAGAAGCGTTTGATATAGAGATTTTTGCGCAGTCAATTCCGGTGCGCGAACAGTACGGGTACCGGCACATGCTGGTTGAGCAAAAGATACTTGAGAGTTACGGTCCTGACTTTCAGAAGAAAATTATTGCGCTGAAAAAAACGGGTGTCAAAACTGAGCCGGCGTTTGCACAACTTTTGGGGCTCGCCGGAGATCCTTATAAGGCTTTACTGGAGTTTAATCACATTCAGGAACTACCACTAATACAAATCAAAAGACATGAATAAAAATCTGCCGATCAGGGCAATAATCACAGGAACTACCGGGATGGTGGGCGAGGGTGTACTGCACGAATGTTTGCTTGATACCGACGTAGAGGCCGTCCTGGTGATCAACAGGAAGCCTTGTGGTGTTTCGCACCCTAGATTGACAGAGATCATCCACAGTGATTTTTTTGATCTATCAGCAATACAGAATAAACTTTCGGGATACAATGCTTGCTTTTTTTGCCTGGGTGTCTCTTCTGTGGGCATGAAAGAGCCGGAGTACTACAAGATGACTTACACGTTGACTCTGCACGTCGCACAAACACTTTGCAGACTCAATCCTGATATGATTTTTGGATACATTTCAGGCAGTGGTACGGACAGTTCCGAGAACGGGAATTCCATGTGGGCGAGGGTAAAGGGTAAAACAGAAAATGACCTGATGAAACTCCCCTTCAAACGGGTGTTTGCGTTCAGGCCTGGTTATATGCATCCAACTCCCGGACTCAAAAACACGCTGAAATATTATAAATATTTTTCTTGGATGTACCCGGTTGTCAAGTCGCTTTTTCCAAAGTATTTTTCAACCTTAGGAGAAATGGGCAAAGCCATGATCAATTCAGTTAAGTTTGGGTGGCATAATCAGATTGTTGAAGTGCCGGACATAAATGCCCTGGCAGCGTTGTAAAGCAGAAAATTGCGCGGGATGTTGCCGTTAGATAATAATAACAGCAGGATTTTCAAATGGTTACAACGTTTTCGCAGAAGGTTGTGTCAATACTCAAAAACCATCTGCTATGAATAAGCTGCTACTCATCTTCCTTATTTTTCCGGTATTATCCTGTGTCACCAACGTCAACAATGACCCTGACAACGGAATTACTTTCGACGGAACGGGCTATCGCCCGGTTTATGCAACAGAGTCGGAAGTTAAAAATATTATTACACAGGCTGCATTGCCGTTGAAAGACCCGGGTAAAATCTATCTTTTCAACTCATTTCTTTTCATTAATGAAAAAGGAAAAGGCGTGCACATTATTGACAATGCAGACCCCAAAAACCCTAATAATTTGTCGTTCATCTCCATTCCGGGCAATTATGACATTGCCGTTAAAGGAAAGTGGCTTTATGCAGATAACGCCACGGATCTGGTCGTATTTGACATCAGCAATCCAAAAGAGCCAAAGATGACAAAGCGCGTCGCCAACGCAATTACCAATCTCAATTATCCGCCTTTTCAGAATATTTATTTTGAATGTGCTGATGCAAAAAATGGAGTTGTGATGGGCTGGGAAAAGGTTACAATGAGTTCAAAACCAAGTTGCTATCGCTAAATATTTGGTTCCTTTCAACATCAAATTTCCAGAATTCAGATATGAAAACATTACCCGGAATTTTCAAATTTTATTTCATTTTAGCTTTCATAGTATTGCTGTTCGCCGGATGCGACAGTCAGAAAGATAATTCGCTATCGCCACAAGCCGGAGTCGGTGGCTCTATGGCCCGTTTCGCCATCAACGGAAATACGCTGTACATTGTTTCCCGTCAAACTCTGGAAGTGTATGACATTACGGATGGCGCGAGCCCGGTCAAGTCAACCCGGAAGGACATTGGGATTGGTATAGAAACCATTTTTCCTTATCAGAATTACCTTTTCGTTGGCGGGAGTAACGGCATGTACATTTTCGACAACAAAACACCGGGAAATCCTTCGCTGCTATCGACCTACACGCATATACAATCTTGCGATCCGGTGGTTGCGCAGGGTAATTTTGCATATGTCACATTGCGCAACGGAACTACCTGTCGTCGTTTTGCAAGCCAGAGCTCGCTCGATGTGGTGGACATCAGTAATGCTGCACAACCCAGGATGGTTCATTCTCAAGCTATGGACGAACCGTACGGGCTGGGTGTTTCCGGCAACAAATTATTTGTCTGTGAAGGAGATAAAGGTCTGAAAATGTTGGATATTTCAAAACCTGAACTCCCGGCGCTTAAACACCATTATACAAATGTCCCGTCATATGATGTAATAGCGCTTGAAAACAGGCTCATCGTTACCGGGAAAAACGGACTTTTTCAGTACAGTTACGCGAACAACGATACGTTACAGCTGCTAAGTAAAATTGAAGTGCAATGAAAAAAATATTTTTGGCGGCGTTTTTCATTTTTCTTGCAGGAAATGTCTTTGCACAGATCGATGAAACCCAGTCCCGGGGGCATGTTATTCTTAAATTTCTTCCTTTGGGCTTGTTTGACATCGACAATACCTTTCAGGTTGGTGTGGAAGTCCCGTTTCCAAACAAGCGCTTTACATTCCAACAGGAAGCAGGTTATGGTCACTCGAGCTTCAATGCCTGGTATCATGATGGCCGCGAACGACCCGATAAGCAGACATTTAAGATACGTTCTCAACTCCGTTTTTACTTTTACGAAAAAAAATGGGGAAGATCGTACCTGGCGGGAGAATACCTTTTTAAAAGAGTGGAACACCGCGAGACGCAGTGGGTGGGCCAGGATTGCGCCAATGGATCCTGCGGTTATTTTGAGAATAAAAATGTCCGGTTTGGAAAGTTTTCAAATGCTGGCCACGTAAAATTCGGCTGGCAGTTTTATTTTTCCAATCGGATGACATTGGATGTTTATACCGGATTGGGTTTGAGAAAAGTCAGGTACAGCACACTTACTCCAGGAGTTGGCAGAGCACAGCCGCAGGATTCCTGGGTTTGGTGGAGTAGTAACTGGTCGGACCAGAGCGAAGTTATGCCCAGCGTGGCGATGGGTTTTCAGATCGGTTTTGCTTTGGGTAAATTCAAACCCAAGCAGTGATTTTTAATTCTTTTTGATGTATTTGAAAGCATCACCGGAAAGCAAAGGATGCTGGCCCGTCAGCCCCCCGGGTGTAGCATAAAGTGCGATATTTTCCGCAAATATTTCAGCGATCCAGGATTCCAATTTGAACTCGAAATAATTATTGCCCGATTTCACAGGAAAAGTTGAAAATCGCTCCGGGCAAAAAGTAAAAAAAAGCTCGATGGCGGTCACCGTCGTTTTTGGTATCGTGTAAACACCTTCTGTATCGGTTTTTCCATAATTCTGCCCGCTACCCGATCGCACCATTACTTCAAAATGAGGCAAAATGAGTCGGTTTTGGCTTAGTATTTTGATGGTAGTAAAATCTTCTGAAGTTGTTTTGGCTGAAACGAGTGCATAATCCACCTTTGGGCGTGGCCTGCTGTTTAATATTATTTTGCCCTGATCTACCTGCCAGATACCGCTTCCCTGCCGGTCCATAGCGCCGTAAGAAAAATAGATTTCAAAAGTGCTGTCGGGTTTTAAAATCAATGCCGATGCAGTTTCCATCACACCCTGCAAATGGTATTCCCCGGCGAGTGAATCAGATTGGCTAAACGCTTGTCCAACCGATAAAACCAATAGGTATAGGAGTGAAGTGATCAAACGCGACATGGCCTGTATGTATTATAATGAAACGGTGTTCGTGTTGCCGCAAAATGAATAAATATCTTATTTGGAGGAGGATCGCTTTGCTTCTAATCAGCTTATGCACTGCAATTTAGGTAATAACCGTGCCTTTGTCTACCGGTAATTATCCAACGGTCAGCCTAAAGGGATTTTTGGCAAATAAAAGGCTATTGACAGTTGGCTATTAGCCATGGCTGTTGGATCCAGAGTTTGATTATTGATTGTTTGAAATGCGATTTTTGTTTTCACTTGATGTAAATGTTGTCACACTGAACAAAGACGCTGTCCCACTGAGCAAATGCGCTGTCACACTGAGCGGAGTCGAAGTGCTGGCTCGGTCTTCGACTCCGCTCAGACTGACAACAACTCCGCTCAGGCTGACAACATCTGAGCTCAGACTGACAACATCTGAGCTCAGGCTGACAACATCTGAGCTTAGGCTGACAACATCTGTGCTCAGACCGGCAAGATCTCCGCTCAGACTGACAGTAATTATCATTGGGCAGGCAGTATCTACTATCAGACTAACAAATCTTTGCCACGAATACTAAGAACCATCAGCCAAACAAAAAAAAGCCACTGCGAAAATCACCGTGGCTTTCAGCACTCTCCTCATCGATTAAATCAAATCTAAGTCTGTGTTTTCCGGCTTTTTAGGGGTTCTTCTTTTTTCAGCCCAGAGATAAAGCGGAGGAAGTAATACCGGCGCAAACAGCAGTGTACTTGTGAGTCCGCCAATGATAACAGTGGATAACGGCCGCTGAACATCCGAGCCAATTCCGGAGGAAATTGCGGCCGGAACCAGGCCTATTATGGCTACAACCAGAATGGAAAGCAGCGCACGAAGTTGCTCCGTAGAAGCTCCCAAAACACTGTCATAGAGATTGGTCTCATTCAATCCGGTAGCCCTGTTGAGTGCTGAAACGAGCAGCACACCGGCCATTACCGAAATTCCGAATATGCTTACGAAACCAACGCCAGCTGAAACGTTAAAATAATAGCCGCGCATCAGCAGCGCCACAATCCCGCCACCGAGGGCGAACAGAATGCAGCTCATCGTCACCATTGTATGCGAAAGATTTTTGAATAGCATAAAGAGGAACAGGAATACCATCACGATCGTAAGCGGAATGGTAAAAGCGAGTTGTTTTCCCGCGCGTTCCAGGTTTTCGTACTGTCCACCATAAATCACATTGTATCCTTTCGGTACGTGTACCTGCGCGTCCAGTTTCTTCTGTAATTCGGCCACGAATCCGCCCTGATCACGGCCGCGAATATTCGTGCGAACTGTTACCATACGCTTGCTGCCGTATCTGTATATGTTGGTCTGGCCCTCGATGAAATGAATGTCTGCCAGTTCGCTCATCGGTATCAATGCGCCCGACAAGGATGGCACCTGCACATTTCTGATCGCGTCTATGGAGTTCCGGAAAGCCGGCAGAAACCGGATCACGATATCGTACCGCTTGGTTCCGTCATACAGCGTCGAAATTGTTTTTCCGCCAATTGCTGCTTCGATCATATTCTGTATGTCTGCCACATTGATACCGAAGCGGGCTGCTGCCTCACGGTTAATATTGATCGCCAATTGTTCCTGAGGGCCTTCCTGCTCAATGTTGACATTATCTGCACCCGGAGTAGCTTTCACTATTTTGGCAATAGCCTCTGCTTTTTTACGCATCATATTCAGGTCGTCGCCCACGATGGATACGGCCAGGTCGGCTGCGCTGCCCGTAACAATTTCCATCACCTGGTCGATAATCGGCTGGCCGGAGGAGAATGCAACGGATGGAAGCTGAGCCTGGAGATCCTTCTTGATCTTTTCAACGAGCTCCTTTTTAGTGATTGTTTTGCTCCAAAGGTCATAATCTTTTAAGCCGATCAATATCTCGTTTCTGTTGGCGGGAAATGGATCAGTTCCGTCGTCATTTCTCCCCGTTTGAGTGATCACGAATGAAATTTGTGGATATTTGGCAATTATTTTCCGGATTTTTGGCGCATAGCTTGCATTCTCCTGAATGGTGATCCCGGACGCAAAGTTTCCCCTCAAAAATATAGACCCCTCATCCAGTGTCGGTAGGAATTCGGTTCCGAGTTTTAGTCCAAAAAGTACCAGAACAATCACCACGGAAAAACCGGCGATCACCGTCGTTTTGTAGTTTTTCAAAAACAGCTTTAAAGTTTTTTCATACATACCGGTCATGAAATCAAGGACATAATTCTTATGGTCCTTCATCGGTTTATCCGGATTGGAGAGTGCTTTTCTGTACGCAAACGAAATCAGCACCGGTATAAAAGTCAATGCAGCGATCATGGACCCGATCACGGCGAAAGCGAGGGTCAAGGCCATTGGTGAAAACAATTTACCTTCAACACGTGTCATCAGCAGAATAGGCATATAAGCCAGAATGATGATGGTAACGGAAAAGAAAATTTCGCGGCCTACTTCCTGAGCGGCTAGTAAAGTAATCCTGACAATTCCCTGTTGTTTTTCTTCAACCGTGGCCGTTCTGTATTTCCGGATCAGGTGCTCGGCCATCACGCAGGCACCATCAACAATAATACCGAAATCAATGGCACCAAGTGACAGCAGATTCGCCGGAATGCCTGTCAGTCGCATCAGAATAAACGCAAACAGCAGCGAAAAAGGGATTGTGAGTGCAACAACCAGCGCACTGCGAATACTTCCCAGAAAGAAAATGAGCAGGATAATTACGATTGAAATCCCCTCAAACAAAGTATGGGCAACGGTTTCAAGTGAATGGTCAATGAGGAAACTTCTGTCGTACAGTGGACGCAGGCGAACACCTTCCGGTAGCTCACTGGCTTGTAAATCAGCCATTTTCTCTTTTAAAACTTTCAATACCTCACTTGGATTTTCGTAGCGCCGCAAAAGGATAATCCCTTCCACTCCGCTGCTTACATCCACTTTTTCGCTTGTAATCGTGTAACCCATCACGCCACTTGGTGGCGGCGGAGTAATTTCTACCGTCGCAACGTCGCGTACAAAAACAGGAACACCATTGTCAGATTTGAGGACGATGTTCTGAATATCTTTTTCATTTTTGATCGCCCCCAATCCGCGGATGGCAAACCCTTGTCCGCCCCTCGAAATGATGTTCCCACCGGTATTCTGGTTGTTGGCGTTAATGGCATCAATCACTTCTTGCAGCGACAGGCCATATTTTACCAGTTTTTCAGGCGATGTGAGGATGTGAAACTGTTTCAACGGGCCTCCGAAAGTTGTTACATCAGCAATGCCCGGTACCTGAAGAAGTGCGGGTTTGATCACCCAGTCCTGTAAGTCACGCAATTGCGTTGGGCTATAAGTAGACGGAGCTTCAACGACATATCTCAAAATTTCACCAACGGCAGTGGAAAGTGGCGCCAGTTCAGGTGCAACGCCGTCTGGCAATTGTGCTCCTGCAATACGTTCAATGACCTGTTGACGGGCAAAATAGTCGTCGGTGCCGTCTTTAAAAGTCAATTGAACGACTGAAAGACCGAAAATCGTGCGGCTTCTGCGATCTAGTACGTTTGGTGTATTTTGCAGCGCGCGTTCAATCGGAACGGTTACCTGTTGTTCCACCTCTTCGGCAGCACGGCCGGGATATTGTGAAATCACGATCACATTGGTGTCGGCAATATCAGGATAGGCTTCGATTTTCAATTGGGTAAAACACCAAAATCCGACGCCCATCAACACAACGCTGATCGAGATGACGATCCAGCGGTTGCGTAAACTAAAAAAAAGCAGGTTCTTAATCATTTAATTCCATTTGTCTACGTGACTTGTAATGATAAATCCACTTTTCACTTCCTGACGGAGTTTGGTCAAAGTCGACTTAACTTTTTCTTCTTCATCTATAAAAGTGATGATCATGGGTGTTTCGTCGAAGCTGAACAAATCGTTCGGTCGGTTCAGATGTTTACCATCAAATCCCTGACGACCACGTAACACGGTGGCACCCTGAACCTTTTGCTTAACTAAAAACTGGAATATGTATTCGTACAAGGGCTGTTCGCCTTTGAGCTGGTCTGTGCCAACAAATATCTGCGCCTGTAACATGAATTGCGTGTTTACATGGGAGATTGGGAGTAGGGCAGGCGAACGGATAAGTTCCAATTGTCCCCGGCGCCGTGCCCAGCCTCAATACCCGAATGAAAGTCCTTTAAGCTGCATCACACCCTTTATGGCTATGTTGTCGCCATCTTTAAGGCCGGTGTAAACCAGAATACGGTCGCCGATCTGGTCACCAATCGTAATTTCTTTACGTTCAAAACTGGTAGGCGAAATTTTGTTAAAAACGTAGTTTTTTCCCTGAATCGTGATCAGCGCATCTTTGTCAATACTGAGGTTTTTACCTTCACTCAAACCGAACGCAAGTGTTCCAAACATACCCGCTTTCAATTTGCCTGTGGCGTTGTTAATGGTGACACGTAGTTTGATCATCCGGGTAGTCTGATCCACCATATCAGCGACGGCGTCAATGGTCCCGGTAAAGTTCTCATTCGGAAATGCTGTGAACCGTAAGATGCATTTACTTCCCTGCTTTACCTTACTGATCTCACTTTCAGGAATATCACAAATAATATATGCTGTGCCGGCAGGTGCTCTGCGCAGCATAAGCGGATCAAATCCGCCGGCTTTCAGCTTCGTTTCGTGTTCAATAATGGCGGAACGCTCATTAATGAGGTTGGTTTCTTCCATAGACAGCGCTGTCTGCGATTCGAGCAGGTCTTTGCCGGTTGCTGCTCCGTGCTCCTGCAAATCCTGGATACGCGAAAGCTCGGTTTTTCGCTGTTTGATATTGATGTTCTGGATCTGGCTGATCATCGTCAAATGTTGCAGCAATTGTGTGTAATTCCCCGACAGATCCGGGTTGTCGAAAATGACGATATTTCCCGAAGCGCCTTCGTTGGATCTTAGTACTGTTGCAGAAACTTTTGCCGGCGCAGTAATGTCCGCAACGAGCGCCGAACTTGCGATCGCCTCCGTTTTAAAGAATGCCGTTTCTTCGGCCTTCGGAAAAGTAATGACAGAGCCGGTTTCGTTGACCGTCGGTGTACTGGTGTCTATCGCAGCTTTTTTGTCTTCTTTTTTGGTACAGGCGGCGAGCAAACCGAGCGCCAGCCAGCTGTATGTTAACAGATTCTTCATTTGAGTCATTGTGCGATTTGATTGATTAGGCCTGATGCGTAAAGTAGGTCAATATAACTTTGCCGGTATTGCTGCAAAGTGTCATAGTATTGTTGCTGGGTGTCCAGCCAACTACGCTGGGCTTCCAGTAAATCGATGATCGTGGTGCCGCCACGGAGGTAAGAATATTTAACACTGTTAAGGATTGATTGTGATTGGGTGAGTAACTGGTTGAAATTCTGTAAGTTCTGTTTTTGTAGTTGATAAGATTTATACGCAGTCACAATTTCTGTATGTATCTGTACTTCTGTTGTTTTGAGACTTTGTTCTGCCTGCTGTTTGATCACAAAAGACTTTTTTATCTCTCCCTGATTTCGGGAAAAAATTGGAATCTGGATGGTTCCGTAAACACCCATATACTGGACCTTGTTTTGCGGATTGTAAATAAGACCGAGTTCAGGAACCGGAAGTGCTGACGATTTTTGCAGCTTGATATTTGCGTCGGCTACGTCCATAGTTGATTTGATGGCCTGGATGTCGGTTCTGTTTTGGGACGCTTGCTGCACGAGGTCTTCAATCTGCACAGGGAAATTAACGGCAAAGGAATTCGTAGTGTCTACAGCAATCGAATCGGTTGTTCCCAATAAATATTTGAGATTGGTAAGTTCGTTGAGATAAACCTGGCGGGCAGCTTTAGTCTGCAACGCATACTGGCCAGCAAGCAGCTCTGTCCTTGAAAGGTCTGTGGTCGTGATCACTTGATTTTTCAAACGCAGTCTGTTTGTGGTTGCAAGCGAGTCAATGTTGGCTTGTGCATTGTTGAGAATATCGAGTTGTTTGCGCGCTGCCCAGGCATCGAGCCATTTTTGTGAAACGGCCTGGAAAAGACTACGTTCCGTTTCGCTGAATTGCTTTTGGGTCAGAATCACATTCTGTTGAGCGAATGCGATTTTGTTTTGGCGCTGAGCCGGCAACTGGAAAGGCTTGGTTAATTGCCACCAGGTCTGGCGGTTTGCGCTGTTGTAAAAGGACGTGTGGTCCTGAAACCGGTTCGGTTGAACCAACTGTAGCGACTGATTATTCAGGATCGGATTTGGCCTCAGCTGCGCCGTAGTAATATCAGCCTGGCTGATCTCGATGTTAAACTGTTCTCTTTTTAAAACAGGGTTATTTGATTTGGCGGTTTGTAGTGCTTGCTGAAGTGTAAAAGTGGTCTGCGCTTGTGACTGAGCAGAAATTAAAACGAGTGAGGCGAGCGTGCTTAACCAGAATACTTTGAACGACATTGTCTTTGTTAGTTTAGACTTATTTGCGGACAAATATTCAGTTGCCAGGTTAAAAATGAGGTTAAAAAGGTTTTATAAAGGGATTAAAATTCCATTAGAAATAAATTAGAGGCTGTTTCCGGGTTTTGATATAATATTTTCCGTTTCCGATGCACCTTGTGTGGGTACAGATCGATACTTTGAGGGAAAATATTTACTTTGCTTAACGATTCAAAAATACCCAGCACCGACCAGCCAGCGCAATATGGAATACTTTGTAGTTTCTTTTTTCCTCATCCAGTATATCCGGACTTCACTGAACACGAAAATTCAGTTGCCGGATTGGGACAAGAAACTCGTTGTGGCGCGATACATTTCCATTGGCCTTTTGGGGGTTTACTACATGTTCAGCGAATCCATCTGGATCAAATTCGTGTGGCATGCCTTTATGATCACGCTCGTGTACACCGCGTACAAACGGGAGGAATTCAGATCAATCAGGACGGTAGTTTTGTCCGTCGCACCTTTTGTCGTAATCGCACTGCTGAACGATCTTGTAGAGACCATTCTGCCTGAATTTTATCGTAAACACGGCGACAACCTTTCCAATGGTAAAACTTTTGCTTTTGTGCTTTGTTTTGCGATTTGGGTGTATGCGCAGAAACAGCAGAAAGTGATCATAAAAGAACGGGAGGATCGCTTGCGGGAGGAAAAAGAGAACCAGGAACAAAAACAATCTCTGGAATATCTGGTTGCTGAACGAACATCCGAGCTTACGATTCAGAAAGAAGAGCTTCAGAAAACGATTGAAGAGTTGAAGGCAACACAAAATCAGCTGATACAAAGTGAGAAAATGGCTTCGCTGGGAGAACTGACCGCGGGAATTGCCCACGAAATTCAGAATCCGCTGAATTTTGTCAATAATTTTTCTGAGGTTTCCGTTGAGCTTTGCCAGGAATTGGAAGAGGAAATTGACAAATCCAATATTGAGGATTCGGAAAAGGAATACATCAAGGAGATTATTGGCGACCTGAGCCAGAACCAGCAGAAAATAACGCATCATGGTAAACGTGCAGATTCAATTGTAAAGGGAATGCTTCAGCATTCACGGATTTCCTCAGGCGAAAAAGAACCCACAGATATCAATGCATTGGCAGATGAATACATGCGGCTGGCATACCACGGTCTGCGTGCGAAGGACAAAGAATTTAACGCTTCGCTTGTTACCGATTTTGATACGTCGATTGGTAAGATTGATGTCATGCCCCAGGATTTGGGACGTGTTTTCCTGAATCTGTTTACCAATGCATTTTACGCTGTTTCGGAAAAGAAAAGGAAATTGGCAGCTTTGCCGGAGGGCGCAGGGGGATACAAGCCAGAGGTGAAAATCGCGACCAAAAAGTTTGATAATAAGCTGTTTATACGGGTGACAGACAACGGTACCGGTATGCCCGAGCATGTGAAAGCAAAAATATTTCAGCCCTTTTTTACCACCAAACCTACGGGTCAGGGAACAGGATTAGGGCTTTCGATGAGTTACGACATCATCACCAACGCGCATGGCGGTACGCTGGATGTTGATACGGTTCCAGGTGAAAAAACAGAGTTTAAAATTACGATCCCCATTTCCTGATTGATCAGACGGGCTGCTGTTTCGAGAAATTTAAATTGTTTAAAATGAAAATATTGGTTGTTGATGACGAGGAGGACGTAAAATCGCTCTTTGAACAGAAATTTAGGAGGGAAATCCGAGGCGGACAGTTTTCGTTTTCTTTTGCCTTTTCGGGCGAGGATGCACTTACGTTTTTAGAAGCGCATCCGTCGGAAGTTGTTATGATTTTGTCCGATATCAATATGCCAGGCATGAGCGGGATCGAATTGCTTAAAACGATCCGCAGAGATTTTCCTTCTGCTCCGCCACAAGTTATGATGATCACGGCATACGGTGACAGTGAAAATCACGATCAGGCGATCAAATTCGGGGCGGATGATTTTCTCACAAAGCCTGTAAATTTTGTTGAGTTGAAGGAAAAGCTGATGCAGGTTCCGCCGGTTTTGTGAACGGAATTCAGGGAGAATTGGGGAGAGATAAATGTAGTTAAAAACAGCCTGAGTGATTGAAAGCTTTGTGGCTTTTGGTTTGATAAAATAAAAAAAAATGAAATCGAAAATACTGGTCGTGGATGATGAGGCTGATTTGCAGTTGCTGATCAAACAAAAATTCCGAAGGCAGATCCGTGAGCAACATTATGAGTTTATATTCGCGGAAAACGGGGTAAAGGCTTTGGAAGTGCTTGAAGAGAATCCGGACGTGGATATGGTACTTAGCGACATCAATATGCCTGAAATGGATGGTCTGACGCTGCTTATCCGTTTGGGGGAAGTCAGTCCGCTGCTGAAATCAGTGATCGTGTCTGCTTACGGCGACATGGACAACATCCGCACCGCAATGAACCGTGGCGCTTTCGATTTTGTAACGAAACCGATAGATTTCAGAGATCTGGAACTTACTATGGAAAAGACGCTTCGTTATGTGGAGCAGTTAAAGGAAACATTAAAGGCAGTCAGGGAGAATGACATTTTGAGGATGTATGTCGATGCATCGGTTTTGCAGTTTATGACGCAGGATGCATTTGAAAAATCGCTGACATCCAGTGAGAATATTGAAGCCACTGTTGTTTTTATGGACATGTGCGGATTTACTTCTATATCGGAGCGCGAGCCCGCCGAACGTGTCGTCAGCCTGATCAACAAGTATTTTGATGTGATGGTAAAAGAGATAATTGCGCACGGCGGCTTGGTCGACAAATTTATGGGAGATGCCATCATGGCAGTTTTTCGTGGCGAATATCACCTGGACAGGGCAGTTGAGGCATCTTTGTCGGTCAGGAATCAGATCAACGGATTTAAAGAAGAATTGTCGGACAGTTCGGGGTATTATCCCAAGGTGGCGATTGGAATCAATTCCGGCGAAATGGTTTCGGGCAACATTGGTTCGGCAGCGTTAAGGCGGCTGGATTACACTGTAATTGGCGACGCGGTAAATACGGCTCAGCGGTTGCAGTCGATCGCCAAACCAGGGCAGGTTGTTGTACCGGAATCGGCTTATTTCAAGATAAAGGAAGCATTCCGATGTGTTGAACTTGGCGGAGTAAATTTAAAGAATAAAGCCAATGCCGTTCAGATTTATGAAGTAATGGAGTAATAATGAATATAAATGCCGCCGAAGAATACATCATTGGTCAGCTCCGGGAGAAGCTGGCAGATACCCTTTTTTATCATGGCATTCACCATGTCATGGACGTAGTTGTGGCGACGGCGAATCTTGCCTTGCAGGAGGGCGTTCTTGATGAGGAGTCGTTGCTTCTGCTGAAAACCGCAGCGCTGTATCATGATTGTGGTTTTATGGAAACGTATCAGCACCATGAGGAAACCGGTTGTGCGATCGCAAAAACCGCGCTACCGGGTTTTGATTACAGCGAGGACCATATTCAAAAGATTTGTGGGATGATCATGGCCACCAAAATTCCCCAGTCTCCGCAAACGCACCTGGAAAGGATAATCTGTGATGCAGATCTTGATTATCTGGGGCGTAACGATTTTGAGCCCATTGCGCAGACATTATTTGAGGAGCTTCGGATCCGCAACATCGTACCCGATCTGCGGACCTGGAATGAGATCCAGGTTAAATTTTTGAGTGCACACCATTACTGGACAGAGTCTGCAATAAGAACCCGAGCGGCGGCCAAGCAGCAGCAACTCGATCATTTGCTTAAAATCGTTTAGTCTCGTTTATTTTGAGGAAAGCAGGCGCATTTTTTCGTTTTGAACACGGATGCGCTGGCAAAGGATGGTAAGTACATTCCGCAGAATTTCATCCCTTTCCTCCATTAATTCAAAGAAATCTTCCTGATCAATTCTGAACAGCAATACGTCCGTTTCTGCAATTGTTGTTGCTGATCTTGGCTCTGTATCCATCAGCGCCAGTTCTCCAAAAATTTCTCCTTTATCGAACAAAGCCAGTTGTTTACTTCCGTCATAAATACCGACCTCACCCGTGTAGATCACATACATGCTGTCGCCAAGGTCTCCTTTGGCAAAGATCTGCTGGCCCTCGTTGAATGTTACTTCCTTCATAATCGGGGCAATTGAGCTCAACACGTTTTCCGGCGTTTTGGAAAAAAGTTGTGTGTTTTTTAATACAATTACTCTTTCCATTTCGGAAATCTGACTGGACATTTCTGCATGTTTCATCGTTTGTTCTGTCAAAGTTTCGGGCCTGTTAAATATTTTCTGGTAAGCTGCTTCTCTGATTAGCCTTACGGGATGTGCTAGCAACGCGTCGGTTGTTGCGCGATCAAGGTCAGCCAGAGATGCGTTTTGAACGGCAAGGGCGATCGTCCAGGACGTAAAGTATTTTTCTTTTTGTTCTAAAATGTAATCGACAATGGACGTTGGAGCCGCCGTACTTCCGAGATATTGCGCCAGCGCAAGCCGTTGCTGATCAATGGTAATGTCCTCAAACAATGCGCGAAGTGCTGGATACAAAACGCGAGGGAGCAGGCTTTCAATCATCTCCAGAGAATTGGCCCGTTTTTCCCGCGAGGCATGTTTCATTCCTTTCCACGCATTTCTGACAGCGTCTTTGTCGTACAATACAGAAAAAATATAAAACAGGCGTTCCGTCGTGCTTTCAAATTCATATTGAAGCGCATCGGCGAATACAGTGTCGGCTTTTTTTTCGGCCATTCCGGCCAAAAGCAGATTTGCGTGAATAAGCTCTTTTTCTACAAATTCATTCAGGGTTGTGGTAAAATCCGAGTCTGGCTGAAAGCTTGCGAGCGCTTTCAGTGAAGCATGCCGAACCGCAATAGACGTACTTCCGATATGCATGATATGGTTCGAAAGATTTGTATTATATGTATTTTTAATAAGTTTAAAAAGTATTGAAAGTAAACTGATGTGCGGATGCTTCTCGATGGCGCGGCTAAAAAAGTGTAAATTGTCTTCACTTGACTCATTATCAACCCATTCTGCAAGAATTAACGCACCGGATTCGCCAGATTTTACGAGCGCATAAATGGTTGTCTTGCTGTGAAAACCCGACAAGAAAGGCCTCAGTTCATTTTGAAGGGTGAGATCGCCGCTTCTGGCAATTACTTCAATTGCATGTGTCCTGACATTTGGCGATCCTGATTGCAGCGCGTTGTTAACAAAATTTTCATACCCGTTCAACCCTATAATTCCCACGCATTCCAATGCAACAATCTGCATAGCCTCATTCGAAGATTGAAAAAGTCCTCTGATGGTTCCGTGAATCAACGGCAGTGAAATACCGGACTCCCAGCAACCGATTATTGTTCCCTTTACGATGTCAGGATCCTGATGGGCAAGGAAGCCGGCAATTTTTTCCTGGGACAATAAATTATTTGAACATGCCAGACGAACCGCCAGTGTCTGGCAGACTGCGTCAGGTTCGGCTTCGATGTAGTCAGGAAAAGTGATAGGAAGCGAGACATCCTTTTGCAGATAAAGTGTTTCCAGGGTTTTAAGACGTACCGCTACAAACTGGTTGGTAAGAAGTACCCCGACATTTTTTCTGAACGAAGAAACCTTATTTCTGGCCAGCCATTCAATTGCATTAATAACTTCTTCTTTTTTGTCGCTTTTAAGGTTTTCAATAATAATGGGCAGCGCCTCACCGGGTGAAGCCATTTCACCACTACGCAAGAAACGTTTGCTGATCGCGCTTTTAAGCTCTTTTACATATTGCCCGTAAGCCATTCGCAAAATGAGCATGGCGGCAATGGAAAACAGTAAGGATAGGTCAAAAGTGAGTCCGATGTCGGACCATTTCATTGTGTAAACCACCCACAGGATAACGCCGGCCAGGAGCATTCCCATCGGTTCATAAAGCCCTTTGGCGAGCGTATGTCCTTTTAAACGGCTTTTAGTGGAAAGTGGCTGAAAAAGTACCAGGAAAACCGGGTCAAAAATGGTGCGGCGCACAAGTTCAAACAGCAGGTAGGAAAGGCAGTAATAAACCAGTAAGGAAGGTTCATCATTACGGAAATAGGAAGAAACAATGAGCCCGACAGAGATCAGACTGGTTGTGAGTGGCAGCAGGTACAGCGTCAGGCGAACGCCAAAACGCTCCACCGTTTTGCCTGAAAAAAGTAGTTTTACGATGGTCGAAATGACATAGGTTGCAGTCAGTAATGAACCAACGAAAAAGATCACATCGTGCTGGCTGTGGAATTTGTATTTGACGTTCACAAAAAAATGATACTCAATCCAGGTGGCAGTAGCCGCAATGAAAACCATACCGAGGCACAATGCTGTAACCAGTTTGTTTCCTCCAAAATATTTGTCAACGATGACGGAATTAGGTTCCTGATTCTGCCTCGTTTTTGCGTGGTGCGGGTTTGGTATCTCTGTGAATTTGAAAGTAAGATGTTGTGTGTAAAATGCAAGGGCGAAAAAAACAAGAGATATGACCAGCAATATCATCAAAACCGAGGGCGTATGAATCAATACTGCCAGAACTGCGCCCAATGCCTTTGCGGGCATGTCACCGGAACCAATTACACTGAACAGTCTTTTGCTCTGCCTGACGTCGAAAACAAGTGCAGAAAGTCCCCAGAATTCGAGATTGATTAGCAAATAAATGATCCGGTAACCAACCATAATAGCGATTGCGGTTGCGATTCCATGTCCGAGCCAGAGCAAAACCATTACCACAATGACAGTGAAAAGCGAGGCCAGCATCGTACCCATGCTCAATCGTTGGAGCAACAGATGGTGCTCAAAATATTCATAAATTTTCCCTGCCGCCATCACAGCAAAAGCTGCTGCAATATATGCGAGTGGGAGCGAGGATTCCGGATGGTTTTCGAGTAACAGGATATTGGCAGACACGTACACAAGCGTTGTGCCAACATTAATGAAGAAATTATGAAAAAAGAAAAGAAGGGTTTGTGGATTAAAACGGGTAAAAAAAGTACTTTTTGTAATGGATGCGATCATATTTGGTCAAAAGCTAACTTCACTCTTGTAAAATAAGCACTTATTCTTCCTTTTAAAAACTCGTGGCTGCTGCGGACCCCATTAATTTTGTCCTGAACGATTTAATCAAGTGCGATTTCATGGGCGGAGAATCAATACCGAAGGCGAATGTGAAAGCCAGATACTGTGTGATTCCACGGCTTTTTTCCAGCTGTCAAGGCCAATCAGCATCAGATCCTGCTGATCAAGAAATTCTTTCACAAGGGCGTTGCCTTCGTGAATTCGAACGTGGTCCGGGGTTGTTTCTTGCAGACGTGCAATAATTTTGGCCATTTCAGGGATGTTTTCGCTCAGTCCGAAAGAATCCATGATGATAATTTCTACGCTGGAAACTGCCAGTATTTTTTCGGCGAATTCGAGAAGAAACTTATCGCCCGGCTCAAAAAGTGGAATAAATAGCTGTTGAATTTCCCCCATGTCCTTCTCGATCAGAATGCCAACCGGAACCTTCGATGACTTGATGATGTGGGTTGTTCTGTCGTCAAAAATGTCCTGGTGGAATAGTTTTTCTTTTCCGGTAATTGAATCGAACAAACGTACCGGGCTGATTATTTTTGTTGTGATACCCAGGATTCTGCCCAAAATGGTTCCTTCGAAAACCGTATGACCAATACCCATAAGCAGCAGACTGAAATTTCCTTGATTTGCGGCGTCGACAATATCGTGCTCCACATCCTGCGAAGGCTTGAATAACTTAGTCACTTCAATTTCCAGGCTCGCTGCTTCCTCACTGATTGGCCGGAAGGTTTCGTCCTGATATTCCTCCGTATTTACCTGACTTAAATAGCTGCTCGGCGAAAGGTGTAATGCGGTAATATTGGTTTCGTCTGTTTTTTTGCCGGTGATAAGGCTGGCAATTCGCAGCATTTTTCTGCCGCCAAGCGGACTGGCAAAAGCGATCAGGATTTTGAAATGCGCCGGTTTAGGATTCGAAAGTACCAGATCTTGTTTTTTTTCTGGCATAAATCTGTCGATCAGATCCATCGCCGGGCCGGTCATGCAGGTCGTAGCCAAAGCCATAATAACCATCATGGCGAAGATTTCGGGAGAGAGTACGCCTATATCGTAACCTATGTTGAGAACCACAAGCTCCATTAAGCCACGCGTGTTCATGAGCGAACCTATTATGAGGCTGTCGCGCCAGCTCTGTTTCACAAAGCGAGCAGCAACGGCACTGCCCACAAATTTTCCGGTGACTGCCGCAAGGATAATCAGGCCGGTAACTTTCCACAGATAAGGGTCATTTAAAAGCCCTATCTGTGTTCTAAGGCCGGTAAAAACGAAAAAGAGGGGAAGCAGCAAGACCATGGACACATCTTCTACTTTCTCGATAAACAGATTTCTGAACCGCTGATTCGGTGGCATAATCACCCCTGCCATGAACGCGCCAAAAAGGGCATGTATACCGATAATTTCTGTACAGTATGATGAAAGAAGCAGCACTACAAAAAAGATTCCGACAACAGGCTTTGTAAGGCCTTCCCGGTAACTGTAATGGTCACCGAGTCGTTTGAGGAATGGTTTGACTACGGCAAGCATGAGCATGACATAAGCTCCAGCCAGGATCATTGTATATATGGAACTCACAAAACTACCTGCTTTTACGATCGCGATTACCGCGGCAAGAATACACCATGCGGTGATATCGTCTGTTGCAGCACAGGTAATCACCATCGTCCCAAGCCTGGTTTTGGATAGACCTCTTTCCTGTACAATTCGCGCCAGTACCGGGAAAGCCGTGATACTCAGCGCAATTCCAATGAATAAAGAAAACGACAGAAAACTGATTCCCTCAGGAGCAAATTGTTTATAGATGTAAAGAGCGAGCCCGACGCCTAGCGCGAAGGGAAAAATAATGCTTGCGTGACTAATTACTATGGCCTCTTGTGCTTTGGTTTTCAGTACTTTAAGATCCAGCTCCATACCAATAATGAACATAAAAAGTATCAGGCCTATCTGGCTCAAAAACTGGAGATTTCCAAGTGATTGGGCGGGGAACAGGAAACTGGAAAAGTCGGAAAAATACATGCCGGCAAAAGACGGGCCCAGGAATATACCCGCAGCAATTTCTCCGATTACCGTGGGCTGTCCGATTTGTTTACAAAACCATCCGAACAGCCTGGCGACCAAAATGATCGTAACCATTTGAAGTAGCAGAAGCGCGAGCGGGTGGGTTACATTGTGTTTGAAGGTGTCAATAAACTGATCCCAGGCTGTGCTTTTCGAAAGACTTTTTAGGGTACCCATGTTCTCCGGTTCGAGGCTCTGTCCGGTATAAATCAGGAAGTAGAGTAGTGCCGAAAAGGCACCTATTGTGATCGTATAAAACAGTACGTTGCGGAAATTCCTCATAGGAAATGGGTATAGGAAGCGCGCAAAATACAAAATGAAGTCGGGAATTTGAGCCACTTGCAGGATTTGGGAGCATATTTGGTTTATCCATCGAACGAATTGGGGCCTGAACAGATTTGGGAAGACTCAACGCTGTGTGAAGAAATTGTTATGTTTTTTGAGTGCACCATCCGCGCGATCGGGTGGCGTGTTCTGAACTAAATCCTACAAGTTCTCACGGCCGAAGGCAGGGGTTATCCGTCCCCAAGCTTATTTTCAACGTTGTTTGATTTTTTCGCAAAAACATTTTAGAGAAATCAGGGCAACGGCGGTGATTATACTGCGTGGCTTTACCTGCTAACAAATTCAAAATTTTGTAGTAGTAATTTTATTTGTAATTTTGAAATCAGAATAGAAAGTTCTATCATTGGGGCATTAAAAATGCAAATTTATATAGTATAAGTTTTAATGGATGTGTCTTTTATATCAGAATCAAACTTAATGCAGCAAAATGACTGAATTGGATTAAGTAAACGATTAGAAAAAGTAACGAGAAATTCACTCAACGATTTTTAAGAATCATTTTGTTTAACATAACCAATAATTACAAGCTTTAAATTTTTGCAGATCCATCCGGTAGTTGACTAATTCCGATGGCGCGTTTGCAGCCAGTTCCCCTCGATTGAAAAGTTGACATCACCGCGTTGCGGCCTGTCATTCGTTACGCCCTTCAAAACTCAACGTTAGTAAGCAGTTAAATGAGCAAATTTTGCATTTGTGCATTGTTTACAATTATTTATCAAATCATTTTTTTATTCACCGAACTTCATGAAGGTTCGGCCAAATCTCACTATCTATGAAATTTTTACAAAAGTTGGGTTTTCTGGGTCTGGTTGTCGGGCTGATGGCTGCAAAATCGGATCCGTCGGGTCCGGGGCCAGGGCCGGGAGATGAGAAGAGCGCGGCAAAAACATTAGCTGAAATTCAGGCAAAATGCGGACCAAGAATCTGGGAAAACAATGAACTGTTGGGGATGTACGGGAATGACCCGATCGTGACCAAAATCGTTGAAAATAGAATTTACATCACAAAAAGCGGGGTATATGAAGCCAATCGTGCTGTGCTTTATCACCTTTCCAATGACCGTTTTCCAATTGAAACTAGTAAATATGTTGAAACACAATGTGTTAATCCAGCTGACCCCATTACTTCCGGGCTAAATTATTTGGGAGCCGCAACAAATGATCAGGTGATCTGTAATGGAAAAACCGTCAAGAAAAACACGTGGCAATCCTATTTTCTAGGTGGTGACGGTGTGAGAACTTATAATGTTATTAAGATTAATAACAAAATTATGACAGTTCAGGCCGTGCGGAAAAGTGATCGTTTGCCAATAAATCAGGATGACCTGAATCAAGTTACTACGAGCGGCTTCAATTCCAGCCTCATGAGGGAGGCAATCGAGCAAGGGCATACAAATCCGGATTTGGGTTACCCTGCGCTGACCGTGAAGGAGATCGAAGGCTGTATCTATAAGGATACTCCGCTCAATCCGGAATATATTGTGAACAGTTGTGCTTCAAATCCGGTAGTCGGTACAATAAGCTCTGTTACCTCCTCGGGATTGTCTTTTAGTTTCACAGGAAGCGGCATTACAAGCTTGAACTGGAGTATCACTGCGACCGGTGGAAGTTCTAGCGTGGCGTCCGGTACGGCAAGTAATGTCAACACGGCTGGTGTAGCTATTTCCTACGGCAAACAATTGAGCGCCGGTAGCTATACACTTAAAATTTCTGCTGGTAACTGTACTTCATCAGAAAGCTCGAAAACATTCGAAATTACAAAACCTAATTGTGCAAGTACACCAACAATTTCGACAATTAAAAACATCACAGGTACGAGTCTGACGGTTGATTTTACAGGTACCAACACACCTAATACATTGACATGGACTATTAAGAATAGCTCAAATACTTCGGTGGCAACCAATAAAACCGGTACATTGACAGGCGGAACTGCGAATCTTACATTCGCATATCTGGCAAATGGAAATTACACCCTTGAAATTCAGGGCGGGGATTGCGTTTCAACACCAAATTCCAGGGCTTTCGTTATTAACGTGGCAGATTCACGGCCACCTTGTAAAACGGGTCCTGAACTGAAATCCATCGTTACAGCAGCGCCTACGACACTTACTTTCAATTATTTTGGAGAAGAAATTTACAGCGTGGATTGGAGAATCCTTAATTCTGCGGGATCCAGTGTAGCGACAAGTACACAGAGTATTGTTCCGGTTAATGACCGCCCGATTATCACCTATAATAATTTGCCAGATGGCAACTATCAACTTGAAATTCAGGGAGGAAACACTTGTAAGTCGACACCAAGTGCGCTGGCTTTCAAAATCGGAAACGCATTGCCGATTTATATCTCGAATTTCAAAGCAGAGGTAAAGAAGGAAGGTGTTAACCTCGCATGGACAGTTGTATCAGAGAAAAACGGAGAAGGTTTTCAGGTACTTCGTTATGATGATAAGGTAAAAACAGCGAAAATTTTGGCCTCAATTCCTTTGACAGAATCCAAAATAGGCAATTACAATTTCCTTGATGAGAATCCTGCCAACGGGGTCAATTATTATCAGCTAAAGCAAATTGACAAAGATGGCTCGTTTACAAACAGCAGAATCGTTTCAGCGAAATATGAGCAGCTTTATGGCGTGATTTTGGCTCCAAATCCGGCGAAAGACTATATCGATGTTAACTTTGAATCAAGAACTGACGGGACTGCGAATCTGGAAACCTATAACGTTTCCGGGGTTAGAGTACTTAATTCACAACAAAAGGTGAAAATCGGCAACAACCGGGTTCGCATCAACGTGTCAGGGCTTTCGGACGGTAGTTACGTTTTAAAGATCGACAATTCCGATCAGACGAAAAGTTTGAGGTTTATGAAGGTGCGTTAGAATATTCATTGGTGAAAAATGGCTGTCCGCTATCGATTGGACGGCCATTTTTTGTTCCAGACTTGCCAAGTCTTTCAGACTTTGTAAGTCTTTTTTCGCTTCCAGACTTGCCAAGTCTTTCAGACTTTGTAAGTCTTTTTTCGCATCCTAGACTTACCAAGTCTTGCAGACTTTGTAAGTCTGTCAAATTGGACAAAGACTTTTGTTAAACCACCACGTCAAAGTTCAAAACGAACTTTATCTAAAAATGGCGGATCACACAATTACTCCCTTGATGGCCGGAAGATATTACCACATTTACAATCGTGGAAACGGTGGCTGCAACCTATTTTATCAACAAAGAAATTACCTGCATTTTCTGAAAAAATACGAGTATTATCTATCCGACTGCATAGACACCTATGCTTATTGCCTGCTCCCAAATCATTTTCATTTATTGATCAGAGTGAAGAACAAGCAGGACTTTTTAGTAAAGGACGATCAATTTCCGAGAGAGGCAGATATGGAGAGGCTCAATTCCGGCGAAATCGTGGCGGAGTTATTTCGCAGGTTCTTCATGAGCTACAGTAAATCAATCAATATTCAGGAAAACAGGAACGGGAGTCTGTTCCAAAAGAATTTCAGAAGAAAACTGATTGACAATGAAAATTACTTTGTCAAGATGACATACTACATTCATAACCAGCTGAAACATCATGGATTTGACCATCTGGACGACAAAGATTATCAATGGAGTTCCTATTGCCGGTTTTTGTTAGAAAAAGAGACAAAACTGAAAAAGAAGGAAGTATTTGACTGGTTTGGTGGCAAAAGTGAATTCATCAGTTTTCACGCAAACCATCAGAAAATACAGGATATCGCCGATTTGACAATGGAAGAAGAATGATCTGAATAACAGGCATGGTAAGTCTGCCATTCAGACCACTATCAAAATCAGCTCCAGAGCCGGTCATGAGATCTTTTTTCGTTCCATTCAGGAGTAGGAGCGAAGAAGCTTTTATCTTTTGGATGCAGGTGTTTTTTTAATTCTTCCTCATTAAGTTCTATGCCCAGCCCGGGCGCATCCAACGGAACAGGGGCATAACCTTTATCGATCAGTTTGCGGCCATCTGTTGTCTTCACAATGCTTTCCCACCACGGAACGTCGACAGAATGGTGTTCCAGCGCAAGGAAGTTTTGCGTTGCTGCTGCGCAGTGCACATTCGCCATAAAACTTACCGGAGAGCCCGCAAAATGCATAGCCATCGCAATGCCATGATCCTCTGCGTAATCGCCGATTCGCTTGGTTTCGAGCAGCCCGCCGGATGTCGCCAGATCGGGGTGGATGATATCCACGGCGCGGGCCTCAATAAGCGGCTTAAATCCCTCTTTCAAATAGATGTCTTCTCCTGTGAGGCACGGCGTTTCGAGTGCGTCTGAAATTGTTTTCCACTGATCTGTATACTCCCAGGGCACAATGTCTTCCAGCCATGCGAGGCGGTATTTGTCAAGCGCTTTTCCAAGGCGGATCCCGTTGTTGAGATCAAAATGGCCGTAATGGTCCGTCGATAGCGGAATTTCATAACCCACAACACTTCGTACATCCTCTACCACTTTTGCCATTTCATCAAGGCCTTTCGGCGTAATCTGAATCGCCGTGAAAGGATGTTTTGTATTTGCGTAAGAATTGTAATCGCCAGCCCACTGAGAAAATCCGCCACCCCAAACTTTGTTATTTACAACACTGCCCTGATTATTCCGCAACATACCGATCGAAACATCCATCTTCAACCAGGTATATCCTTGTGTTTCCGTTCGAAATTTTATTTTTTGTTTGAATTCGTCTAAATTGTCTGACTCCGGTGTATCCGCGTATAGACGTACTTTATCGCGGTAACGTCCGCCCAGAAGTTGCCAGCAGGGAACATTGTAAGCCTTCCCGCATAAATCCCAGAGCGCCATTTCGATGCCGCAAACACCGCCGCCCTGCCTGCCGTGAAAGCCAAACTGTTTCATGGTTTTAAAGAGCATTTCAACATTGCAGGGATTTTGTCCGAGCAAATGTGATTTCAGAAAAAGTGCATATCGCTCGTCAGCGCCGTCGCGCACTTCTCCCAAACCGTAGATTCCCTGATTGGTATCAATACGAATGATCGGCGTCCGGCCGACATTTTGAATAATGCAATACCTCAGATCAGTGATCTTCAGCTCAGAAGGTTTTGAGGCCCTGTTCACCTTCGATGTCGCCTGCGCAACAGTATCCTCTGTTGACATACCCATAAAGCTCCCGAGTGCAATGCCTCCAAAAGCCGATTTACGCAGAAAATCACGGCGGCTATCTTTCGTGGCCGGGTTGTTTATTTCGGACAGTCGCGCCTCTGTTTCAGCTAGTTCCGTTTGTTTGTTGGCGGCAAGAATTTGTTTAAGAATGCTCTTCATCAGATAATATTTTAGGTTAATGAATAGGATACAAAGCACGCGTCAACCGACTAAAATTTTCAGTAGTTTCTGTCTTTCAGATAATCGTCGAGCTCTTTTTTAGTCATTGGTAATTTCCCGGGATAGGCGTTCACCCAGTTAAGGAAATCTTTGGAAATCGCCTCAGTCCATTTCGTGTCAATCTCACCCGGAGTGTACTTTCCTTCCCGCAGACGCTGATGACCAAACTGGTCACGCAAGGCAGTAACCTCTGAAGTCAGAACCAATTCTTCCACCAGATGAGCGGGGATAAACACGGTGCCATATTTTTTCGCAAGCACCACGTCTCCGGGAAGTACAGTTGCGCGTCCTATTCGTATCGGCGTATTGATATTCGTTAGCATCATTTGCTGTATGTAGGAAGGATCCTGGCCCTTGATCCAGGCATTAAAACCCTTGATCTGACTCAGCCCTTCTACATCGCGTACGGAGCCATAGAAAATCACGCCGCGTTTGGACTTCGCATAAATTGAGTTGCCCAGATTGTCGCCGATCAGCGTTCCGTCAGCAATTTTTCCATAGCCGTCGGCCACATATACGTCGCCTTCTTTAAGCACGTCGATCGGCCAGGAGTTTGTACCGCCTGCCTGAACACGTCCTTCCTTCTTTCCGGTTTCCTTAACAAGATCTTGCAAATCAGGTCGCAACGGAACATACTGTGCTGTAACAACCCGGCCTGTCATTACGCTGTCGTTATGTATTAATTGCCATTCCCCCTCAAACTGATTGTGATAACCTTTGTTTCTTAATACGCCCCAGGCTTCCTCCATCGAAATGTTTTTGAGTCGGGCCAAAATCGCGTCTGAAACTTTGGGCCTGCCGTCAGCGGAACGTTCGCCTTTCCAGCCGGATGTGTACGCTTTGATCTGGTCGGCGGTCGGGGAGATCGATTGGGAGTTTGCGGTAAACGCTAGCAGGAGCAGAGCGCTTGTAAAAAGGTTTTTTCTATCCATAAAACTGAATTTAAGATTGGAAACAACGTTAGTGTAACATGTTTGAGTAGAATTTTAAAAATTGCTGAGCCGTTGACTCACTTCGACTACGCTCACTTCGACTACGCTCAGTGTGACAACGGCTCACTTCGACTACGCTCACTTCGACTTCGCTCACTTCGACTTCGCTCAGTGGGAGAGGTTTTATTTGTCCCAAAACAAGCGGGTTCCCAACTCGTCAGCGCCCATTCTGGCAACTGCCGAATTGTAGTTGCTGGTATTTACAGATTTCTCGCGAACAGGATATACCAGGCGGCGGATAAAGTCCTTCACCGAAGGATCTTTGCCACTATATGGATTCGGCGTTAGTGCGGGAAAGCCGCTTCTTCGGAAATTTGCCCAAGCCTCCGAACCATTCAAAAATGATGAAACCCAATATTGTGTATTTATCTGTTCAAGCGCTTTCGTTGCGTCAAGCGGATTTGCCGTCAGATAGGTATTTTGGTCAGCATCTGGAATGGTGGCGAGCCCGTCGTACTGAGCCATTTGGGCCATGTGCGCTTTGATACCTGCTGCGTACAACGTTTTCGCATCACCTGTTATCCAGCCCCGCTGAACCGCCTCTGCTTGTAAAAGCGCAGTTTGCGAATAAGTGATGAAAAACTCAGGAGCATCTATTTTGCCAAGCGTTTTACGGTTGAGCTGTGAATATTTAAATGCTGCGCCGCTTTTCCCCGGATATCCCGGTGCGTTTACAATTGTCGATTCATTGTAGCCATAAGGCATCCCTTCCTGACTAGCGGGGTCTGTATCCTCCGCACCCGCGGTAGCGATTGGATTGGCAGGAATTGCATATTTTACAGCGATTACTTTCAGTCTTGGGTCCTTTGTAGTTTTCAGAAAGCTTATGAAGGCTTCGCCCATGTAAACATTTGCACGTTCCGTTCCCTGAAGATAGTTGGCCAACGGGTGGTTGAACGTGCTATTGAAAGCGATCAATGCATTGTCTTTGTTATCTGTCAACAGTCCTCCATTTGCAGGATCCGTTGCCTTTGCTACATAAAGTTTTGCCTTGGTCTGATCCACTTTGGAATAACGCATTGCCGCTCTCAAAAGCAGGGAATTTCCGAGCTTTTTCCATTGGGCAATGTTGCCTTTGTAAAACAGATCGGCACTTTCGATTGGCTTGGATGCATCGAGTGCTTTCGTTCCTTCTTCTAATTCTTTCAGAATGTCGTCATAAATCAGTTTCTGATCATCGTAAACAGGAAGATTTATACCGGCCAAATATGCTTTTCCAGCTTCGAAATAGGGAACGTCGCCATAAGTATCTACCAAAACCATGAATACGTACGCTTTCCAGATGCGTGACATCTGATACAGATTACTTCTTGCGGGATTGTCTTTCGTCTGTGCCAAAACGGTAGTCAAAAGATTAACAGGACCGTTTTGCAGATATAATGAATTGAAATTCGCGTTAGAGTTCGGATCGTAAACCACATTGTGATTTCCGCCTTCCATTACACCGGTATACGGAGAATTGATCTGCTGAACAATCTGCATCTGATAAAACTGCGTGGCAATTGCACTGCCAAATTCCGCGTTGGAAAACAAATAGGCCGGGTCAATACTGGTGGCCAGTACAGGGTTGACATTTACTTCCTCAAAGCCTTTGTCGCAAGCGCTCATGCCCGGGAGAATACCCAGGATGGTAAGATATATGAAGATTCTTTTCATAAAAATGGCGGATAGTTATAGTTTGATATTCAGATTCAGACCGAAACTTCTGGTCGTCGGTAGTGTGTGGGTTTCAATTCCCTGCAAGTTGTCCGACGCCGAAACCTGCGCTTCTGGATCAAGGTTCTCAATATGCTTTTTGATGAGCATCACATTGAAGATATTGGCGCTCAGCGAGAGTCCTTTGACGAAAGTTTTGTTCTTCACGAAACGGGAAAAATCGTAGCCAAGTGACAGCGTTCTCCAGCGTATGAAACTGCCATTGTAAACAAATGGAGTGGCGAGGCCGGTGCTTCGGTAGGAAGTGTAAAACTGTTCAGCCTCTACTTTCGTGGCATTTGGGCTGCCATCGGCATTCACGCCGTCCAGCAATACGCCACCTTCACGTCCTTCCAGTGATTTCTGGGATAATCCCTCACGCAGAAAGTTGAGGTTTGAATTTGAAAGGATCGTATTACCGGATTTAAAGTCGACCTGGGTTGTAATTTTGAGACCCTTCACATTGATTGTGTTGACCCAGGCGCCTACCCATTTTGGAATGGCGCTGCCGAAGGTTATGAGGTTACCCTGCTGTGGCAGTCCGCCGACCGTGAGAATCCGACCCTGGGCATCTCTTTTGTAATCAAAGCCGCGTAAAGAAGCAAGCGGTTTTCCAACCTCATGCGAAACAATTCCGAAAAATTCACCTGTTCCCACATCAAAACGCTGTTGGCCGGCCGCCAGTTCGAGCACTTTGCTTATGTTGTAACTTCCGTTAAATCCTGTTTCCCAAGTGATTATGTCTGTTTTTACCGGAACGATCGTAACCAGAAATTCAATTCCTTTATTCTGTAACTTACCGACGTTGACCTTCGTCTGACTAAATCCGGATGCATTGGAAATGTCTACGTTCAGTATTTCGTCGACCGTATTTTTTCTATATACTGACATGTCAAGATTCAACCGGCTATCGAATGTTTTGAATTCCAGACCAAGCTCCACTTCCTTCACTTTCAGCGGTCTCAGGTTCGCATTCGGGCTTACAGCCGACGGTAAATTCCCAAGCGCAGTGCCGTTGAAAGGGTTGGCATTGATCGCATAATATAGATTGTTGGAATATGGATCCGTATCGCCGCCTACTTCCGCGTAAGCTGCACGAAGTTTGCCGTAATTAAGCCATTGCGGTGTGTTGCTGAATGCCTGACTGAATACAAAACTTCCGCTCACAGAGGGATACAGGTAGTGGTTCGACTGCGGATTTAGCGTTGAAAACCAGTCATTACGGCCGGTGACGTTTACGTACAAAAAGTTTTTGTAGGAAAACTCAGCCGAACCATATATCGAATTTACCTTCTTTTTTCCGTAGCTGTAATTCGGGTTTTTTACCTGTCCGTTCGCAATCGTGTAAAGATCACGCACATAGAAATTGGTCACCGCCGTATTGACATTGTCATTAATCTGAAGCATTTGGTTGCCACCCAAAGTGATGTCAATCCCGAAATCTCCAAAGGTTTTATTGGCACCAATCAACACGTCCAGATTACGTTCCCGGAAAGTGGCTATGTCCTGGTAGTAATAGCCGTTGAATCCTGTTGTCACAGCACCGATGGAGCGTGTTCCGGTTGGTCGGTTGTAATTGTATGGCCGTGTGTAATAATCTTGTCCCAGCCTTCCTTGCACAAAAAGCCATTTTGTGAAATCGTATCGTATTGACGTATTCCCGAAGATGCGATCCCTGTTGACGTTTTCAAACCGGTCGAGTGCTACCCAGTATGGATTATTTCGGTTTGTAAAACGGGAAAGCGGCATTTCATTGCCGTTCGCATCCTTGCGATTTTGCAGCCAGTCGGAATTAATACTCGTGGCAAGTGTATAAATCGTTGTGTTGGCATTCATATCCTGAAGACCAATTTGCGGCGGATTGTGGTTGAATTCGTTAGAATAATTCGCATTCAACTGAACAGAAAGTTTGTCGGTAAACTTGTAGTTCAATCCCAGGTTCATGATCTTTTTATGATAGTCAGAATTTGGAACAATGGCGTTTGCATCTGTATTGGCAAACGAAAGCCTGAAATTCCCTTTGTCATTTCCACCGGACAGTGCGACGGAATTGGTGAAACTCGTACCGGTGCGGTAAAAGTTTTTGATACGGTCTTTGTTTGGAGAATAAGGCTGCATGCTTCCGTCAAATTGAGGAGTCAGTTTGCCATCCATTTTTTCACCGAAGGCAAATACACCCGAACTTTGTGCTTCTGCTACCGATGTAGGTCTTTTGCCAAATTCTCCCTGGCCGTAAACATATTGGAAATCAGTATAATCGAGCGCCTGTTGTGCCTGAAAATTGGAATTGAGTTCCACGCCGATGCCGGTACTTTTACTACCACTTTTGGTCGTGATGATGATTGCTCCGTCTTTTGCACGAAAACCATAGAGAGCCGCGGCCGCTGCACCTTTCAGTACGGTCATGGATTCTATATCATCCTGGTTAATGCTCTGCAGCCCATCACCGGAGTCGGAAGAGCCGCCTGTTGGGTTGCCGGTTCCGTTACCGGCAGAACCGCCAGCCGAGATGCTTGAATTGTTAATGGGAATGCCGTTTACGATGATCAAAGGTGAGTTGTTACCACCAAATGATGACTGTCCGCGAATCCTGATTTTCGTTGAACCACCCGGACCACTCGCCGGCGGCGATACGTTTAGCCCTGCCACTTTTCCCTGCAAACTGTTTCCCAGATTCGTAGTGCGTGTTGTCGTGATTTCTTCTGTATTTACTGTCGCGGTCGAATAGCCCAGTTTTTTTGCGTCGCGCTTGATACCCAGTGCCGTCACAACAACCATTTCCAGATTTCGTACATCCGGTTTCATCGAAATTTCAAAACTGGAACGGCTGCCGATTGCAACCTCTTCGGCACTATATCCAACATAGGAAAAGACCAATATTCCGTCTCCATCAGGAATGCTAAGTTGAAAAGTGCCTTCTGTGTTTGTTGAAGTTCCGGCCTTACTTCCCTTCACAACCACACTCACGCCTGGCAGAGGCTGGCCTTTTTCATCCAAAACTTTGCCAGTTATGTTGCGGTCCGGTTCCGTGTTTCCCTGCGATTTGTATTCATCAATCAGCCCTGTTGGGGCGTGTACATTTTTCGTGAGGATAACCTGTTTGCCTTCGATTTTGTAGATGATATTGTGTTCCCGAAAAAGTTCATCCAGAACATCTGCAAGTGGCTTTTCTACCACATTAATGGTCACTTTTTTCTGAGTTTTTATCAACCCCGTACTGTACGTGAATCGGATCTGTGTCAGCTTGTTAAGCTTAGTCAGTACTGCCTTCATTTCCTGATTAGAGGCCTGCAACGTGACTTTTTGATTGAGTATATCCTGCGCCCCTACTGTATGGGCAGACGTCATGTTGGCCAGTATAAACGCAATTAATAATTGGTAAAATGATATTCTCATTGCACGATAAAGTAGCCTTGACAATTGTCGGTGTTTTTTCATACTTTTGAATGTTTTGTTCGGAATTGGAAAAGATTGGACAAAGTATTCCCATTCATCTTTTTGGGATGTTACTGATGAAAATCAGGGGAATTCAGGGTCAGTGCAGGCGCAATCTCCACTGGCCCTTCATTTAAAAAAGATAGTTTAATTATACCATAGGCGAGAAATTGAATTGCATCAGTTTATTTTTGTGTACGGACTTGTCTACCAAGACCGAATTATTTCAGGAACTACATCCTTTACTGTTGACGATAATCTGGCCGTCAACCATTTCATAGGTCGCGCCGATGGCCTGGCAAATTACGCTCATTCGCTGTTTCAAATTTTCTTCATTGAACTGTGTGCTGATCAGGCATGAAGAAAGGCTTTCTGCGTCAAAGACGATTACGATTCCATAAATATTTTCAAGCGTATGGAGAACTTCTGAAACTGGTTTGTCGTCAAAAATGAGCTCTTTCTGGTCCGATGATACTTTCAGCATCCCTGGATTGGCGACGATACCTTTTTCCAGTCTGTTTTCCTTTTTCTTGAAAACGACCTGTTGATTTGGGCTCAGAATTACACCAGCTACCTCACGATCGTTTGGATCCGCAAGTGTTTCGTATTCCTTTCTTGGGTAAACCGATACCCGTCCGGTTTTCACTACCACCATCACAGTGGATTCATTGTCAAATGCTTTCACCCTGAAACTCGTTCCCAAAACTTTGGTCACGGTTTCGTTGGCAAAAACAAGAAATGGTTTCTGAGGGTCTTTTGCTATGTCAAAAAATGCTTCTCCACTCAAAAACACTTTTCTTTCGTCACCGGTGAATTGCGTCGGGTAGGTGAGTCTGCTTCCTTTCATTAGGGTGGCTACGCTGTTGTCGCTGAGTAGCACAGTCATCTCCAACTCGGAGTTGTTGACCTTGACCTGCATACGACCGAGAGTCGATTTCTGTTTGCTGGATGCGATCGTTTTTTTACCGTAGGAAAATTGATCATAACCCCAAAACAAGCCAGCCGAAACTACGATCATCGCAGCTATCCGCCAGAACGGATGACTAAAAAATAGGGCGTTTCTTTTTCCCTTGATATGATGCCTTTCCTTCGCAATCTGAACCAGCTCGCTGATTTCATATTGAATCTGAGCGTCTTGCAATTCGTCCCTGTATTTTTCATGGACTGCCAGAACGAGCGTCTTCGCCTGATTAACTGTGCCGGTTTTTTCCTTATTCAGAAGAAGCCAGCGCTGCCAAAAAGCATCTGAACCCGTGTCGGGATCGAGCACCCAGCTACGAAAAGCCGGGTCGGTGGCGAACTGATCAACAGAATAATTTTGGTATTCGGGCATAACTAGTCGGGAACACGGTGACTGACTCTGACGCGGATTTTTGCTGAAAATTTGTACTGGTGTATACAGTGTAAAACAAGAGCGGTGAGTTGCTGTCCTACGACTTTATTACGTATGTCTGTTTATAGCTGGGATATAACCAAAAAAGTGAAAGTATTTTTTGAAATAGTTATAGATGGGCCGAAATTGGGCAATAATGAGCCATTTTTCAGATCCTTCGTTTTTGCGGAATTCATTCTCAAATCAAAAGAAATAAAGCCAGGCAGAATTCCACGGGAATCCAGTTCTCTTTTATTTCCCGGATCGTCCGGTACAGCAGGTTGGACACGCTCTGCCTGCCAAGTCCCATAATTTTTGCAATATCTTCGTTTTCAAGATTTTGATAGAACCGAAGATATATGATTTCCTGTTGACGTTTGGTCAGGGACGCGACAATGTGGTTCAGTTTTTTTAGAATTCCCGTCACATTCTCCGAGTCAATGATATCCGCTTCAAGTGACGGGCTTGCAGCATCAGTGTCGAATGCCACGTCCGGGCTTTCATGAAAACGTTTTAGCCGTATGCTTTCTTTTATCAGTTTATGTCGGAGTGCTTTGAGCAGGTAGGATTTGACAAAGGAGGTTTCGGAGAGGAAAGTGCGCCTCTCCCATAATTCGAGATAGAGCTCTTGAATACAGTCTTTTACAAAATCAGAATCGGCTGAGAAGCGCGTTCCATAGTTGAAAAGTGCGCGGTAATGAACCTGCGCCAGCTGCCCAAACGCATCGGGGTCTCCGGCTTTGAAATTAATCCATAGCCGGATGTTGGCATCTTCCTGGTCTGATATATTTCCTACTTTGTTCAATTTTGGTTAAAAAAGGAAAAGTTTAAATAAATCATTAAATTTTCATACTAAAAATTGCGTAATCCGGTTACATTCTCTTCCAATTATGTGGAATGTGAGGCATTGTAGTTATACTTGAATTTGGTAATTTTCTGTTTGAAGCCCGAATGGGATTGGTTTTCCATTCGGGCTGCCTTCGACTCCGCTCAGGCTGACAAAGACTTTGCTCGGCTGCCTTCGACTCCGCTCAGGCTGACAAAGACTTTGCCCGGCTGCCTTCGACTCCGCTCAGGCTGACAAAGACTTTGCTCGGCTGCCTTCGACTCCGCTCAGGCTGACAAAGACTTTGCCCGGCTGCCTTCGACTCCGCTCAGGCTGACAAAGACTTTGCTCGGCTGCCTTCGACTCCGCTCAGGCTGACAAAGACTTTGCTCGGCTGCCTTCGACTCCGCTCAGGCTGACAAAGACTTCGCTCAGGCTGGCATGACTCCGCTCGGCTGCCTTCGCCGTGGCTGCGTTTTTATTTTGACACCTTCAATTTGCCTTGCATTAAAGTGTAGTGGCCTGGGAATGTACAGACGTAGGTGTATATTCCGGCTTGTTTTGGCGCAATGAAATAGATTGCTTCCGTTTTTTCCGGCTCAACGATGTTCGTATGGAAAAGGACGTCGTTCGTTTTAGGAACATAGTTCAGTTCTGTGCCTTTAAGTCCAAGGTTCAATCCTGCCTCGCCAACTGCGGTCACGGTTCCCGGTTTAGTAATTACCAGGTTGTGTAACATGTCGTCATTGTTGTTGAAAATCAATTTAATACGGCTTCCGGCTTTGACCTGAATGTCGGAAATGTCAAACTTTAAACCGGGAACAGTACCGATGGTTATCACCTGGTCGGGACCGTTGGTCCAGTCGGATGGCATCTCCACTACACGTTTTGCCGATGCTGGTGTGGATGCTGGCGCAGCAGTGGCAGTATGCGCACTGTGATCCATTGCAGTGGCTTTTACCGTCGTTGTAAATTGAGACGGATTTACTGCCGTTCCTCCCGCAATCTCATTCAGCGTGTAATAGCCGGTCGCGTGAAGCAGACTCAGCCCCTCGCCGGCACGAACACCTTCTGCTTTCAGCTCGTGAACGTAGCCTTTTCTCAATGTCGCAGGGTCAACAACCAGTCTCACACGCAATCCATCCTCTGAAACCACAATTCCTTTCAGTGCCAGTTCTTTCGTATTGATAATCGGACTACCATATGTATGATGGTATTTGTAGGTAAAACTGTTCAGCTTGTAGGAATCTGCATCGGCGGCAGTTTTCTTATCAACAGGCGTGGTGAACGTAATTTCAAAACCGTCCGGCATGGAGCGCACTGTTTTCATTTCAAAAGGCATTTTTCCGGTCCATACCAGGCGTTGGATACCAAATTCAGCCTTACCGGTGGCCGACCAGCCACGGCTCGTTTGTCCTACAAACATGGATCCGTCCAAACCCCAGGCCAGACGTATAATTCCGGACATAAATCCTTCACGGAACGGGAAAACTGTTCCCTGCCAAACGCCGTTTACTTTTTCCAGATCAACCCGCGTGATGATGCTGTGTCCCTGATCTCCGACGAACATTTGTCCGGTAAATGGGCCGAACGCTCCGTTTGTTACGTCTTCTTTAAAATCAGAAGTCGAAATTCCAACGAGCGTGTGCGGAAACCAGATTGCAGGAGGCTTAATACCAGGCGTCGTTTTCGCGACATCATAAATCGGCTCGCCTGTATCCGGAATGTCCTGTGGTTTCAGTTTAACGGGAGAACCTTCTTCGCCGCTCCATCTCAGGCCGGCTGGGTTACCCGCAAAATCGCCTTTTTCAAGATGCGTCATACGTCCGGATCCAACCCAGTCGCCCTGGTTTTCGGTGTAGAAAATATCACCTTTATAGGAGCCGAAGCCGGAAGGGGAGCGAAGGCCGGTTGCATACGGAGTGAGTTTTCCGTCTTCTCCCAGTTTCAGCATCCAGCCTCTCCATTTCGACTGGCTTGCACCTTTGCCAATCCAGTCCAGATTGAGTGTGACAAGCATTTCACCGTTCGGCATGGCAACAGGGCCGTAAGAATACTGGTGATAGTTCCCGGAAAGCGGCCACCGGGAAAATGAGTCGTACACATCGGCTACGCCATCATTATTGGTATCTGCCAGGCGGGTAACTTCACCGCGTTGGGTGATCAGAAAATCCTTCCCGCGGTATAACAAACCGAGCGGCTCGTGCAAACCGGATGCGAAGCGATGAAATGAAGGCTGTCCGTCTCCTTTCAGATAAGGATTTCCAATCATCCATACCTCGCCACGGCGCGTTGAGGCAGCAAGCCTTCCATCGGGCAAAACCGACAGGCCACCCACTTCCATTTTAATGTTTTCCGGAATGGGAATCGTAACAATTCGGTAGTAATCATCTTCACTTTTTGTCTTGGATTGTGCATTTGCAGCAACACAGCCAAGAGAAATCAGTGTGGTTAAAAGAATATTTTTCATTTTATTAAAGACAGAATTCTGTTTAAAAATTGGGTTTCAGGTCCAACGCCGGTGAACCTGGTAGCAGCGTTTCAGACCTACCAAAACATGGTGTAAGACACCATGCCTGTTACTGGCAAAAGCAATTCTTTATTTTCTCCAGCCGGGCGAAGTAGTATTTTGCTCTTTTTATCTATCTGAACGTAATATCTGTTGTCGATCTGATAGAGGCCTTTCTCGATCTGGATAATGTTTTTACCAACTGCGAGCAGGGCATAAGTTGTCCCTTTTGCAGCACCTTCGAGGCTAAAAGTACGGGTGATACCATTGGCGGCAGATACAAGCTGATCCGCTACAATCGCTGAGCCGATTGCGTAGCGGAAACCAGGAAATCCTTTTGAATCAATTTTGTAACCCAGATAGTTGATATTGGAAGAATCCGGCCAGGTAGCCTGTTCGTTTTCCAGAATCGCCAGACTGCTTTTGCCGGATACCGGAACAGTCAAACCTGCCGGGAAAAGCAATTGCGGCTCGCCACGTTCGTACCACATTTCAGTAACATTGGCAAACTGACCTCTCCATGCCTGTAGAAGTGCACCGCGATTCAAATCCATTGTATAATTCCAGCCATCCGGACTTCCCACAGAAATGCAGTGCGTTCTTTTATATTTTTCACCATCAAGCAGTACAAAGGAACGTACCATTTCCGGTTGCGTTTCCGGTGTTACGCTGATGTACGGTTTTGGCTCAGGTTCGGGCAATGAAGAAAGCGTATGCAGGTCATATGGGCGAATACCTGATTTTTCCACACGAAGTCCAAGCGCCGGCTGGCGCCACGGAAAACGTGAGTAGTGTATTTTCAATTTGTGTGCTCCCTGGGTAAGGTTAATCGTGCCGGTGTGCGTTTCCTGTGAGGTACTTTCACCTGTATTTAGAACGCTTTTTCCGTCAATATCAACGGAAAGAACAGGACCGGAATAAACGCCTGTGAAAATATAATCTCCTGCTTCATCCACCTGAATGTCTCCTTCGTAGACCAAATGGAATTCTCTCAGTCCGTTGGTGACTTCCTGCGTCAATAAATCTGTTTTACCTTCATGGTCAAGCTTGTTGTATTCTTTCGCGTCCCATTTATCACTGTAAACTTTGTAGGAAAGGTTTTTTAACGAAAGTGGTTTGCGGCTTACCAGAAGCTGGTAGCCCATGTTACGAAACGCGATCGTTCCTTTTGTTACTTCCAGAGAAAGTGGCTGCGACTCCGTAACTGATTTAATTACCGGTAAATAAACAGTTTCTTCAACGCTGACACCATTCATCGTAAGCATGTTTAATCTGGCCGAATTAGGCAGCTGTGGAACTGACGCATCGTAAGCAAGTTCCAGCGTCTGCCACAAACCAGGCGCCTTTGCTGCATTTTGAGTTGGAAACTGGCCTACAAAACCCGAAGTTTCGGAGTTTGGGGTTTTCTGGGAATGACTGTCAGAAATGCGGATTTTTTGCCCGCCCGGCAAAATTAGGCTGCCTTCTGCTCCGGGAGACACCATGAATTCCGTGTAGAAACGAAGGTCGTTTGCCTTCACTTTCGTAGTCAGGCCGGTTCCCGGATTGCCAACCAGAACGCCTGTTCCTTGTGTTACTTTTGTTTTGACCAGACCTGCCGGATGAATAGAAACATCACCCTGTACAGACCAGTTTGGACTGCTGTGTTCAAAGGCCCCAAGATCTTTCAGAGGCAGGGTAGTGTAGTTTCCTGTGCCTGTTTGCCCCGAAGCGATAATGGGACAAGCCAACAAAAACAGAGAGACTTTGTGAATCAGAGACTGCATTTTTATTTATTAAGTGTATTGTTTACAATTATAAAGCGAAGTAAGCATTTTTTTTTACTAATATATCGTGATTTTTATGAATTTTTCAGAAAGAAATTGTCATATACGAATGCGATGATTCTTCAAGGTGGTCATTCATGATTTTGTTGCCGGAGAATGGCTCCGTTATGCCGGGGTTATTGCAATCGAATAGTTATGGATCTTCTTATAAATCCCCTGGGTTTTTTTAATTCGTAATCGCTGTTAAACGAAGAAGGCGCGACTGTTTGAGTCACGCCTTCCGTTGATCTAAAAAAGATTATAAATCCCACCACACTTTTGTGTTGTAATTGTCTGCGCCTTGCCTTGCGACTGCTTCGCTCAGGCTTGCCGGGTTCAGTGTTTGTTCACTTCTCGGGTAAGCAAAACGGACGGGCACTTTTCCTCCATTTACGTTGTCCGTTCCGGGCGTAATTACCGGAATGTTTGTTCTGCGCCAGTCGAACCAGGCTTCAAGTCCGGTGAAGAACAATGCGATCCATTTTTGTGTACCGATCAGTTCCAATGCGCTGGCGTCCGCGAATGCAACGCCTGTGCGGGTGAGATAGTCGGCTGGAATAGTGACATCGGCGTATTGGAATGCGGCTTTGACACCTTCTTCATAATATTCCTTGGCTGTTTTACCTGTGATCAGGCCTTTTTTTGCGGCCTCGGCCAGAATAAACTGTAACTCAGGATATCCCATGATGTAGCCTTTCGCAACTTTTAGGCCGCGCTCCGTTATAGAGCCCTTGTAGAAAAGCGAGCCGACACGCGACACATTGTTAGGTCCGCCATTGAATGCCAGAGCAGCCACTTCGTTCAGGCCATTTGGCACGCCTACGTAAACCGGTTTTCCGGTACTGGCAGAAGCATCTGTTGGCTGGGCAAAGGCTGTAATTCTCGGGTCAGAAAAAGCACCCAATTTGTCACCCAGATTTTTACTAAGTCTGAATTCGTCGAATGAACCGGAACGTGCTGTATAAAGCGGAAACTGATTTGGTGCAGATGTCAGATATTCGAGGGTTCCGTTATCGTCATTCCCCGTAAAAACCGGTGTCGCAGTCGGATTGGAAATAATCGCCTGCATTTCCGCTTTGACATCCTTTTTGCCTGAAATCCGCATCAGGTAGCGCAATCTCAGGGAGTTCGCCAGCTTTTTCCATTTCGCTACATCGCCTCCGTAAATCAAGTCACCAACCAATGTTTCACCCGGTCCGAGCAAATCACCGGCGATTTTCAGGTCGCTCAGGATTCCGGCATATACGGCTTCCTGTGTGTCATATTTCGGTTGAAGAATTCCTGAAACTCCGCTCGTTGCCTGAGAATAAGGGATGTCACCGTAAGCATCTGTTAAAAGTGAATACATCCACGCCCGCAGAATAAGCGTCACGCCTTTGTAATTATTTGCGTTGTTTTTGTTGCTCAGCTCTAAAAGCAGCTGCACATTACGCAGGTTGTCGTACATATTGTCCCACAATCCGCTTCTGTCTCCCCAGGTGTATCTGTCTTCAGAAACAAACTGAACTTTGGCTGTGTGTTGTATCACAATGTTGCCAATTCCCCAGCTTTCGTCAACCATTCTATTTGTAGCTGTCCGGATTATTCCTGGAAGCAAAAGGTCTGCTGTAACATCAGTGATCGCATTCGGATCCGTATTTTTTTCAACATAATCTTTGGTACACGATGGAAACAATAGTGCGCCAGCGGCTATGAGAACGATATATTTTTTTATCTTTTTCATTTTGTCGTCAATTTAAAATTAGAAATTGAAACCAACATTGAAGCCCCAGCTACGTGTCGTAGGCATACCTACCGACTCAATACCGGGTACAATGGTTCCGCCGCTCAGCGAAGATGTCTCCGGATCAATGTGTGGAACTTTGCTCCAAACTGCCAGGTTCCGCCCCACGACAGACACGTTCAAACCTTTGATTTTAGCCTTGCTGAGGAATCTTGCCGGAACAGAATAGGCCAGGCGCATTTCACGCAATTTGGCGTAAGAAGCATTGAAAATGCCTCCTTGAGGAATATCGCGGTTTCCGGTTCTGGACTGGTGATATTCACGGGCACTGAGTTTAACGTCATTGACCCGATAGGTACCATCCGTATTTTGAATTACACCTTTTCCGATTACCCCGTTTCCGGCCTGGCTGATGTCGTAGCCATTTTCACGGCCTTCAAGCGTTTCAATTAATTGTCCGGCTTCCAAACCCACCACAAATGTTTCAGAGAAAACCTGCCCTCCGTGGCGGATATCCAAAAGACCGCTCAAAGTGAAGTTTTTGTAAGTAAACGAGTTACGGATACCCGCCATCCAGTCCGGATTGTAGTTCCCTACTTTAATTAAATTGCTCGTGCTCACAAACCGACCTGACTCGTTGAACACCTGCTGACCGAAGTAAGGGCTCGCCGGATCTTCTACTTTCTGAAATCCGATCGCATACATATCGCCCATTCTTTCCCCCACGCGTGCCTGAATCGACACGCCGTGGCGTTCCACCATCTGGTAGTTTTGTACTTCTCCGTCAAACTTGATCACCTTGCTGCGGTTAGCGGACCAATTGACGCTGACATCCCATTTAAAAGCACCAACCTGCACTGGTGTGCCGTTCAGCATTACTTCAAAACCATAGTTTTTTATCTCACCTGCATTCACAATTCTGTTACTGAAACCAGAAGTAATCGAAACCGGAACCGACGGTAGAATCTGGTTCCTCGTATTGATGTTGTAGAACGTGAAGTCCAGGCTTGCACGGTTTTTCAAAAAGCGCCATTCTGTCCCGATTTCAAAAGACGTACTGATCTCAGGTTTTAGATTGTAATTAACCAGCGTGTTGGAAGAAGAATAAACGGGATAATCGCCCCAAGGATCCGAGCGTCCGTAACCGGCTGTAAACCGATAAGGATCTGTATCATTACCCACCTGCGCCAAACTGCTTCGTACTTTACCAAAAGAAACCCACTCAGGAAACTTGAACATATCTGTTACCACTGCACTCAGGGATGCAGAAGGATAGAAATAGGAGTTAACAGTTGAGCCCAAACTGTCTGCCGCCGCAGGTAATGTCAAGGCCGTAGACCAGTCATTTCTAGCCGTTACATCCAGAAACAAATAGTTATTAAATCCGAGCTGTACGGATCCGTACATACTGTTAATCACTTTGTTGCCGTCGTAAATTGAGCTCACGAGCGCTACTTTGGTATTGTTAAAACTGTATATTCCAGGAATAAGCAGCTGTGGAGCTGTAACTTCCAGGTTGTTCATTTTGCTGCTCTGGCGGTTACCTCCAAAATTCGCACCAAGAGAGAATTTGTCGCTGATATCCTTATTTGCGCTCAAAAGAAAATCAAAGTTAGACTCTCCGTTGCGTACGCGTTCCTCACGATAGCTACCAAATGGAAAGCGTTGCGTGCTGAAAGCGCGACGACGTTTTCTCAGGTCATTATTGAAGTCAGTGCCTCCGCGTACCTGCAAAGTCAGCCAGTCGTAAAAGTTATATTTCAGTGCAATGTTTCCAAAAATACGGTTGGCGCTTTGGCTGTTTGTATTTTCGTACAGATTGAAGTACGGGTTGTCGTGGTAATTGTAGTTAAAATTAAACTGCTGCTTGTTCTCCATTCCGGGTATCCAATAGTTTTTCAAACTATTTAAGTCCACGTGTTGCCCCATCCAGCAATGTAGCAGATAAATTATGCTCTCGGTTCCGTAGGTCAGGTTCGGCCTGTTGGCGCTCGAAGTATTCACGTAATTTGCCGAAATCCGTACGCTGAGTTTTGGCGAGAGGTTGTATCCGGAATTGATTGCAAACGTATTCCGTTTGATGTCCGTATTTGGGATAATCCCTTTTTGGTCGAGCAAAGTGTAAGACAATCGGAAATCACCTTTTTCATTCGAGCCGGTCAGCGACACATTCGTATTGTTTGTAATCCCTGTTTCGTAAAATTCTTTCAGATTATTGCCTGGCACAAATGGGGTAGGTGTTATCGTTCCCCGCGCGGCCATGTCGGTTGCGGTTCCAAGAGATCCGTCGTCAATCAAGGAAATATCACCACCTCTGTAGCCTTTCGAAGTCGGCGAATTGTGCTGGGCAATGAGGCTGCCATCCATTTTTGGCCCCCAGCTTTCGTCCACACCATCACTGACACCGCCGCCGTTACCGTCCACAAAACTGAACTGCCCATTGTTGCCCTGGCCGTACACTCTCTGGAATTTAGGCAGAATCAAGGGGTTTTCGAAGGTAAGGCCTGCGTTCACGCTCACGCCCAACCCTTTACTGTTCTTGCCTGATTTTGTAGTGATTACAATTACTCCATTTGCCGCACGTGAACCGTAAAGTGCTGATGCATTCGCACCTTTTAGCACTGTCATCGATTCAACATCATCGGGGTTAATTAGTGACGCTCCGTTTCCGTAGTCAAGCTCCTGAAACGACCGGCCGCTTGAACCTGTCAGTTCATTGGTAATGGGCACCCCGTCGATCACGAAAAGGGGTTGGTTTTTATTGATATCCAATGACTTATCACCCCGTATTGTGATCCTTGCCGAACCACCTACACCGCTCGGGCTTGTCATAACCTGAACACCTGCGACTTTACCCGCCAAACCGCTTACGAAATTGGTTTCGCGCGCTTTGTCAATGTCGGATCCTTTAAGTTCCTGTACCGCATAACCGAGACGTTTGCTTTCTTTTTTAATACCCAAAGCGGTCACGACCACCTCATTGAGGTTTCGTGCGTCAGGTTGCATCGTCAGATCGATGCTTGTTGTTGTAGTTACTGCCACTTCTCTGGGAAGGTAGCCAACATACGAATAGATTAACGTAACGCCGTTGTCGGGAACGCTGATCAAATATTTCCCCTCGGAATCAGAAATTGTACCGCTTGTTGATCCCTTAACTACGACGCTGACACCAGGCAACCCGACGCCATTTTCGTCCACGATCTTACCTGTAATGGTTTTGTCTATACCGGACGTGATAGTAAAAGGTGTTGCATTGACTGCTGAGACTGCAAACAATGGGCAGGATAGCAGGCCCTGGTACAGAATAATTCGCGTAAGCTTCCGCAACGTGTTTCTGGGTAAAACATTTTCAGACATAAAATTTAGAGTTAAGTGAATGAAGGAGTAGAATAAATAGTACGGGCGTCATCCTCTATACGCCTGGACTTTTAATTGAGATATTAAATTGATACAGTTGGATTTTCGGCATAGGCAGGTTGAGTTCAAAATGGAAATGTATTTTTATATTAATATATACTTAACATTTGATTCTTCATCTCGCTTTCTCTTTCCGGCTTGCTGTGCGCTGGGAAATGAAGCATCAGGTGTCCGACGAGTAAGAAAAGTATAGATTAAATTTTTTAAAATCAACTATTTAGCAAAAAGTACATTTTTATATTGAAAAATTATTGGTCGGTGTTTTTAGCTTTCGTTTGGAGCGCAAATTACGCCAGGAAGCCTTTCCAGATATGGAAGTGCTGTAAAGTAATTGTTAAATTCCCGGCATAAAAAAAAACCGGTCGCAGGGACCGGTTCGGTTTTGTATAAAAAGTATATCAGTGCGCTTCCAGCCAATTGGCCCCGATTCCGATCCCTGTTTCCATTTTTACAGGCAGCGGAATGGCGGTGCGCATTAGTTCATCGACCTTTTCCTTAAGCAAAGGGATTTCATCGCGGTGTGCATCAAAAACCAATTCATCATGTACCTGAAGTATCATGCGCGACCTTAGCTTTTCATTGATGATGAAGTCGTGGATGTTGATCATGGCCACTTTGATCATATCCGCCGCAGAACCCTGAATTGGCGCATTTATGGCATTTCGTTCAGCATATCCGCGATTGGTCTGGTTTCTGGAATTGATGTCGGGCACGTACCTGCGCCGGCCCAGGATCGTCTCCACAAATTCGCTCTCCCGTGCGTTGTTTATCACACGGTCCATATAACTTTTAACTGCGGGAAATTCTTCGAAATAGGATTGTATGATACCGGCAGCTTCTCCGCGCGGTATTGCCAGCCGCTGGCTGAGCCCAAATGCCGAAATGCCGTAAATAATACCAAAGTTCACCATTTTGGACTTTCTTCTCATATCTGAGGTCACATCTTCCAAGGCAACTTTAAATACTTTACTGGCGGTAGTCGCATGAATGTCGCGCCCCTGGTTGAATGCTTCGATCATACTCGCGTCTTCACTAAACGCTGCCATTATACGTAACTCAATCTGCGAATAATCCGCCGACAATATCTGAAATTCATCATTATGTGGGACGAAAGCCTTCCGGATTTCCCTTCCCCGCGGTGTTCTGATCGGAATATTTTGCAGGTTCGGATTCGTCGAGCTCAGACGACCGGTAGCCGCAACAGCCTGATTGTAAGATGTGTGGATGCGGCCTGTGCGCTCACTCACCAACAGTGGCAAAGCGTCCACGTAAGTCGATTTTAGTTTCTGCAATTCCCGGTAGTCAAGTATTTTGCGGGCTATTTCGTGCTCATTTTCAAGTTCAGACAGGATTTCTTCGCCAGTCGCATATTGCCCTGTTTTGGTCTTCTTCGGCTTGGCGATCAATTGCATTTTATCAAAAAGCACTTCACCCAACTGTTTGGGTGAGCCGATGTTAAATGAAGTACCTGCAATCTCAAATATCTGCGATTCTGTTTTGCGCAAATCGCCTTCCAGTACAGCCGACATCTCCGCCAGCGCGTTGGAGTCAATTCTCACGCCTGCACTTTCCATGGACGCGAGCACTTTTAAAAGCGGCATTTCAACGGTCTGAAACAGTTTCTCAGCATTTACTTTTGGCAGCTTTTCGTTAAAAACTGTGTTCAGCTGCAAAGTGATATCCGCATCCTCGCCTGCATATTGTGTAATTTCAGGGATAGCGACATCACGCATGTTGCTCTGTTTAATTCCCTTTTTGCCGATCAGCGAAGTAATAGAAACTGGCTCGTAGTTGAGATAGGATTCCGCCAGAATGTCCATTCCGTGGCGTTTGTCCGGTTCGAGCAGATAATGCGCCAGCATGGTATCGCTCAATTTTCCCCGAATTTCAATATTGTAATTCATCAGCACGAGGAGATCGTATTTGATGTTTTGTCCAATTTTTTCAATGTTTTCATTTTCAAAAACCGGACGAAAATATTCGACAATTTCCTGAGCTTTTTCACGGTCCGCCGGTACCGGAATGTAGAAAGCCTCGCCGTGCAGATACGCGAACGAAATTCCTACCAATTCTGCGTCGATAGCGTTCAGAGATGTCGTTTCAGTATCAAAGCAAAACGCATCCTGCAAACTCAGATAGTGCGCAAGACTCGTCATCAGTTCGGGTGTATCCACTGTATGATAACGGTGCAGCGTATTGGCAATATTTCTTTTCGTCAGCAGCGCTGTTTCTGTTTCATCGACAGCTTCCTGATCTGAAAGATTCTCGCTGATTTCCGCAGGCTGTTTGCCTAGCTCCTGATCCGGATTTCCAAACAGATCAAGCTGACCTTTTTTGTCAGCAGGTTTGGCTTTCGCAGCGGGAGTGGTAGTTGTTATCGGCTGTCCTACGCCAAGTACGCGCTGACGTAGTGTTTTAAATTCCAGTTCATCGAAAAGCGAAATAATTTTATCTGTATTCGGAGAGCAGACTGTAAGATCTTCGGCATCAAACGGAACAGGTACTTTGATATCAATCGTGGCAAGTTGCTTGCTCATAATGGCTTTGTCGCCATGTTCCCTGATTCTCTCGCCAAGTTTCCCTTTGATCTCATCGGCGTGTGCCAGCAGGTTTTCAATCGTGTCGTATTCGGCAATCAGCTTTTGTGCCGTTTTTTCACCCACGCCCGGAATGCCCGGAATATTGTCAACGGCGTCACCCATCAGGCCCAGGATATCAATCACCTGATCGATCCGTTGAATTTGCCAGCGTTCGAGAATTTCAGGAACTCCAAGTTTTTCGGCGCCTTTTCCCATGAATGCAGGTTTGTACATGTAAACATGTTCTTCCACCAGCTGGCCATAATCCTTATCGGGCGTCATCATAAATACCTCAAAACCTTCTCTGGAAGCCTCTTTGGCAATGGTACCGATGATGTCATCCGCCTCGAATCCATCCAGCACCAAAATTGGAATGCACATCGCTTCCAATAATTTCTTCACCAGGGGAATCGCCACGGTAATGTCTTCGGGCTGTGCTTCGCGCTGTGCCTTATATGCCTCGTACTGTATGTGTCGGAAAGTGGGAGCAGAAGTGTCAAATGCGACGCCGATGTGTGTGGGCTTTTCCTTTTGCAAGACTTCCAGCAGCGTATTCGTAAAGCCAAACACTGCGCTTGTATTAAGTCCTTTTGAGGTAATTCGCGGTGCTTTAATGAAGGCAAAATGCGCCCGGTATATCAACGCCATGGCGTCGAGCAGGAATAGCTTGTGAACAGGTCTCTCCATTATTGGGTATTGATGTTATACAAAATCCAAATATAACAGAAGTGTACCGATGAAATGGAGAAGTCATTCAAATTTGTAATTTTAGAGACGGTAATCATAACAATCCCGGGTTACTTTTAAAATGGCGGTTATTTTTTATTTGTACTAAAAGAAATGAACTAATAAAATGTTTTATAAATAATTGTATGTATTAAAAGTATTAAACTAATCAAAAGTTTTAAAAGTTAAAATTAAATAATATGTATATATAAAAAGAAAAGTATTATAAGGGAAAAAGTATTGGATGATTTATAAATTAAATACATATCATATTTTAAGGAAGTATAAAAAAATGCTCAAATTTCAACGTATGAGAATTATTTTACTGATTTTGACTGTTATAATTTTTTCGTGTAAACAAAAAACAAAAGTGAAAGAAGCATATCAATGGCCGGGCGCGACTCCACCCGTAGCGGAAAAAAAGGATCACGACACCGGAATGCATGGTGACAAGCGCAATGATGAGTATTATTGGATGGCGGATTTTTTCAGCCAGGGGCCCGATAGCAGCAAAGTTGTGTCTTATTTGAATGAGGAAAATGCCTACGTGGATACGATGATGGCCGGAACGAAGAAGTTTCAGGAAGACCTTTTTCTGGAAATGAAAGGCCGCATCAAGGAAAAGGATGAGTCTGTTCCCGTTTTTAGTAACGGTTACTGGTATTATACAAGGAGTGAAGAAGGACAGCAGTATTTCAAATATTGTCGGAAAAAAGGAAGTTTGGAAGCGAAGGAAGAGATGCTTCTGGATGTTGATGCACTGGCCAGGGATCATCCCTATTATTCGGCAACGGGTTTTAACATCAGCCCGGACAATAAGCTTCTGGCATACGGTGTTGACACGGTTTCACGGCGGCAGTACACAATCTATATCAAAAATCTGGAGACGGGTGAAATTTATCCTGATGCGATTTTCCCTGCTTCGGGCGGATCGGAATGGGGTAATGACAACAAAACATTATTCTATACTGCAACAAATGCCAAAACACTTTTGAGCGAGAAAATAAAGCGGCATACGCTCGGTACTGATCCCAAAAAGGATGTCGTGGTTTACAATGAGAAGGATAAAAGCAATTACATCGGCGTCGGCAAAACAAAGTCTGAAAAGTACATCATTATTGCTTCTTCGGCGACGATGTCATCGGAGTACAGAATTCTGGATGCGGACAAACCTGAGGGTAAATTTGAGGTTTTTCAACCCAGAATGAAGGATGTTTTGTATGATATTGACCATCAGGGGGACAAGTTTTTGATCGTTACAAACAAAGATGCCCTCAATTTCAGATTGATGGAAACGCCGTTAAACAAAACAGGTGTTGAAAACTGGCAGGAGGTAATTGGCAACAGAAATGATGTCCTGCTCGAAGGAATCGACGTGTTCAGGGATTATCTGGTGATCACCGAAAGGAAAAATGGCTTGTTGCAACTGAGGATCCGTAACATTCACGATCTGAAAGAGCATTATGTAGATTTTGGAGAGCCCGCCTATACTGCTTACGGCGGATCCAACCCGGAATACAACAGCACCACACTCAGGTATGTTTACACATCCATGACGACGCCAAACTCGGTGTACGATTACAATATGGAGTCAAAGGCCAGGGATTTGAAAAAAAGACAGGAGGTAGTGGGTGGTTATGATCCTGCGGAATATGTGACTGAACGGCTTTACGCAACTTCACATGATGGCTTGAAAATTCCCATTTCCCTGGTATACAAAAAGGGAACAAAAAAGGACGCCAACACACCGTTGCTGCTTTATGCTTACGGTTCTTATGGCAATAGTATGGACGCAGGTTTCAGCAGTACGCGGCTGAGTTTACTCAACCGGGGATTCGTGTATGCGCTTGCACATATCCGGGGCGGACAGGAAATGGGGAGGCAATGGTACGAGGACGGAAAACTTTTTAAGAAAAAAAACACCTTTACGGACTTTATCAATTGTGCCGAATATCTGATCAGCAATAATTTTACCTCTTCTGCGCATTTGTATGCAGAAGGCGGTAGCGCCGGTGGACTGCTGATGGGCGCGATTTCCAACATGCGTCCTGATTTGTGGAACGGGATCATAGCGGATGTACCGTTTGTGGACGTTGTCACGACCATGCTCGATGAGAGTATTCCATTGACAACCAACGAGTTCGATGAGTGGGGTAATCCGAAGAACAAAGACGCCTATGAATATATGAAGTCATACTCTCCATACGATAATGTGGAGCGGAAAGCTTATCCCAATATGCTTGTAACGACCGGATTACATGATAGTCAGGTACAGTATTTTGAGCCTGCAAAATGGGTTGCTAGATTGCGGACACACAAAACGGACAAAAATGTTTTGCTCCTGAAAACCAATATGGAAGCTGGTCACGGTGGCGCATCTGGCCGGTTTGAATATCTGAAAGAAGTGGCACTTCAGTTTGCGTTTATGTTTGCGTTGGAGGGGATAGAGGAGTAGGCTTTGTTTTGAGCATATAAAAGAGCGGGGATGTACCGGCGGTTTGATCAACTGGTATTTCCCCGCTCTATTTTTTTAATGATATTATGCCGCTTCCTTCACCCTTTATTAGCTGACTGGAATTTAAGGTGTTTAAACCCGTAAAGCGGAATGTTACTGGGAACGATTTGATGCGTCTCCTGGTTGGCCAAAAGTCCTTCTCTCAAAACAGAACCGCGTTTTGCATTTGGCATAACGTTATCTTTCCGGGCAAAAATGTTACCTGACTAAAACTTTCTAAGCGTGATCGGCCAAGGGAAATTTGAAATTTATAGCTTGTCCAACGACTGCTGGATGTCGGCAATGATGTCGTCAATATGCTCTATTCCAACGGAAATACGCAGTTGGGATGGTAGGACTCCTGCCGACAATTGTTCTGAGTCAGATAGTTGCGAATGTGTTGTTGATGCAGGATGGATGATCAAAGTTTTAGCATCGCCAACGTTGGCAAGGTTACTGATCAGCTGCAAATTGTCAACGAAATTCTCCGCAGCTTTTTTGTCACCTTTCACCGCAAATGACAAGACGCCACCGAATCCACGCGTCAGGTACTTTTTGGCAAGTGTATGATATTTGTTTGCTTCCAGGCCTAAGTAGTTTACGCTTTCTACTTTTGGATGCGATTCCAGCCAGGTAGCCAGTTTCAAGGCATTTTCAGCAATACGCTCTACACGCAAAGTAAGTGTTTCGAGTCCCTGAAGGAACATCCAGCCGTTAAACGGAGACGCAGATGGGCCCCAGTCCCGCAGACCTTCAACTCTTGCCCGGATGATAAACTGAATGTTTCCAAACGGCCCGTTTACGCCAAAAACGTCACTGTAAACCAGACCGTGATAACTTGGTGCAGGTTCGGTAAACTGCGGGAATTTCCCATTTCCCCAATTATATGTTCCTGCGTCGACGATTACGCCTCCAATGGAAGTGCCGTGTCCGCCGATCCATTTTGTTGCAGACTGCACAACTACGTGGGCCCCGTGTTTAATCGGCTGGAAAATGGCTCCTGCCGCACCGAAAGTGTTATCTACAATTAACGGAAGGTCATGCTTGGTTGCAAGTGCAGAAAACGCTTCAAAATCGGGAACACTGTAACTTGGGTTGCCAATCGTTTCAAGGTAAATGAATTTTGTTTTTTCATCGATCAGTTTTTCGAAAGAGGAAACATCGTCACCGTCAGCAAAGCGTGCTTCCACACCGATATTTTTGAACGAATTTTTAAACTGATTGTATGAGCCTCCGTAGAGGAATGATGTGGTTACAAAATTGTCTCCGACAGTGGTGATATTATTGATCGCGATAAACTGGGCAGAATGTCCCGACGCGGTAGCCAGCGCAGCAACGCCTCCTTCAAGTGCGGCAATACGTTTCTCGAAAACATCGTTTGTCGGATTCATAATCCGCGAATAGATATTTCCGAATTCTTTCAATGCGAACAGATTTGCGGCATGTTCAGCATTGTTGAAAACATAAGATGTTGTCTGGTAAAGCGGTACTGCGCGGGAATTGGTTACAGGATCAGGCTGCTGTCCGGCATGCAGTTGTAAGGTTTCAAATTTCATTGGATTGGACATGTTTAAACGTTACAGAAATCAAAAATAGGAATTATTCTATGAAGAATATAGAATTTATAGTCTTTAATTTTTCAGCCCAATTTATATTATTTTATTAACAAATAATATAAATATGATTTAACGGCAGGCTTATCCTATGAGTTTTAACAGATTATCCAGTTGCTTTTTTAATTGATCCAATGTGTTTTCATCTGTAAGTACACCATCCGCAGATGACTTGATTTTGATATTTGGAATTGACAGTGCCGACGCGTCGTTTCTTTTGGTTCCGAGCGCGGTCAGAGTAAGCAGGAGTGAGGCGAGGGCTTTATCGCCTCCCGAATTCAGTGGGGATGCGCTGATTACCGAGACCGGTTTATCGTTCAGCTCGCCGGTCGAAACGGTCCAGTCCAGCGCATTTTTCAGAACACCTGGTACGCCAAATGCATATTCGGGTGTACAAAAAATTACAGCGGCAGCATTGGAAATTGCGATCTTGAAATTGAGTACAGCCTGATTTCCGTCCTGGCCGGGATTAAAATGCGGCATCTGATCCAACCCCTCAAAAATAACGAATTCGATTTCATCCGGTTTAAACCCGGCGATGCTTTTGAGGACATTTGTATTGGAGGAATTGCTCCTCAGGCTTCCTGATATACCCAGGATTTTAATTCTGTTGGCCATACTTTTCCGGGATACTGCTGTTTTTAAATATAGAATCGCTGGCGTTCGCGCATCATTTCGCGGCGACCGGGAACACCTTATGTTGAATTGGAAATCCGTTTCTGAACTTATATTTGTTAACGGCACCAGGAAATTGGGCTTCTGAGATTTCGCCAGAAGGATACGCCCGCATTAAATTCAGCCTCGTTGAAAGGAAATGGTCTACAATTTTGGCTTTCAGAGCCTGAAAATCTACAAATCCTGTTTCTTGAGGTAACCTTTTTCAACGCTGCTTTCAAGAATGGTTTGCGCGTAGTCCCAAAGACTTTTAGATCCGAGCGCAATTGCCTTCTTTTTATCGACAACTTTCTGATAGTCGACCTGATAGGTTTTCCATGTTCCGCCCTCATTCGAATAGTTCTGCAGAAGTGGTTCCATACGATCCATTGATCGGGCAAATTTTGCTTCTGCCGTGAAGCCGGTTTCAAATTCATCCCATATTTCTATAAAATGCTGCGCCTGTTCTGCCGGTAACAAACCGAAAATTCTTTCCGCCGCCTTGTGTTCGGCTTCGGTGTTCGTGTGGTTCAAATTTGTGTCGTAGATGAAAATATCACCCGCGTCAATTTCAACGATATCGTGGATCAACACCATTTTTAAGACTTTCAAAACATCCACTGGTTCGTCGGCGTGTTCAGCAAGCACGAGCGTCATCATGGCGAGGTGCCAGCTGTGTTCTGCATCATTTTCGCACCGGTCGCTGTTAAACAGCCGCGTTCTTCGCTGAATGTATTTCAATTTGTCTATTTCATGAATGAATGCAATTTGTTGCAAGAGTTTTTCCATTTTACGGATGTCGTTTTATTTTTCAATTCTGTTAAGCGCCGGCAAAAGGCTTTGAATATCCTGATCAATTGATCTGATTGTCGATTGCAATTGATTGAGCATGGTGGCTCTGGTGTGAAGCAGATTTGCATCGTAGATTCCTCCCTTTTCAAAGAGCAACGCAGCCTGCGAGTCATCCTGTTTGCTTAACTCAAATTCTGTCCATCGTTCTTTTATGCTTTTGATCAGTGACAACTCCTTGCCGTTGCTGAACTGTCGTTCGTTGAGTATATACCAAATTGCGGGGGAATACATTTTGGAGGTTTTTGGGACATTCCAGATATCGCCGAGCAGATTTCTGCCATGTTCATATTGCATTTTGTGCCCCGGAGGCTTTATTGTGAAAGCGCTCAGCCCAGCAGATAAAAGCCCCCCGCCAATCGTGATGGTATTTTGAGCCCCCTGTCCCGAAACCAGTACAGCAGCAACTGTTGCGAGCGAGCCTGTGATAACGGAGGCGATGGTAAGTCTGTTTGTCCTTTTTTTGTCGCGGTTGTCCAGAAAAGAAGCCATTTGATCCGCCCTTTCTCCGGCGCAATCCAGCTCTGCCGCCAGTCCTGATATTTCGGTTGAAACCTGAAAAAGACGGTTTTGAATGCGCTGTTTTATTTTAATCCTGACTAGCTCGCCATTAGTAGTAGTATCACCGGCGTTTCGCTGTAATTGTTTGATTTCCGGCAAAATTCCCGTGGCGTTGCCCGTGAGAAAGTCGTGCAGAGAAAGAATCTCCAGTAATTCTCCATTTTCTGATATGAGAGAATCCGTGTTTTGTACTGGTTTAAATTTTTCAGCAGGGTCGAAAGGAACAGAAGGCGCACAATAGTCAGCGTTTTGGGACAAAGGAATCTTCCCGGTAAGGCCAGATCTGCCACAGCTCTGAAAGAATACGGCGAGGTATAAGAAATGGACGGTTCGGACTTTCAGTGTTACCAACGGCTATCTTTTGAAGTTTTTTTCCAAATTTAAGCATAACAATTGATCTTGAATCCGGAAAAGTTGCATTTGTTTCCACCGGAACCTATTGTTAAAGATTGGCAGATATTTCAGCAACCAGCCTTTTTAGTGTGTCTTTGAGTTGTGGTGGGTTAATAACTGTTGCATTGGCGGCAATGATCAGATACCACCGTGCAAAACCTTCCAGGGAAGCGCTAAGAAACACCATTTCTACTTCATTCTCTATCTGAGTTTCAGATACAAAACCGTAATAATATTTTTGCTCCCGAATGTACCGTGCAACTTTTTTGTCCAGTCTGATCGTAACCAACTGGAGATTTTTTTGTTCCCTTACCTGATTTAAAAAATCGCTTAGCGGTGCGTGCTGTCTGTCAAAAGATCGGTCAAGAAGTTCAGTTTTTTCAAACCTGTCGGACCGGAAATTTCTGTAACTACGCCTCAGATGACAATACGCAACGGTATACCAATAGTCGTTTTCATGATAAATACCCACCGGTTCGATAATCCTTTCGGTGGGTTCGTCTGCTGAAATGGCCATGTACTGAATTTTGAGGGCTTTCCTTTCCGTAATGCTTTTTAGCAGGGTGTCGAGTGTATTGCTGTTTTCATCATTGAAAGCGGTATTGTTTCTCCTGATCTCAATGTGGTTTTCCAAAGTTTCGACCATCGTTTTTTCGTTGGTACGCAACACGGCCTTGATTTTGTACATCGCTGATTGATAGTGCGTCTGCGTTGACAAATCAGTAAACTTTTCTACGAGTTTTTCGGCAGTGATAAAGGTGCGCGCTTCCTCTTTTGTAAACATGACAGGCGGAAGCCGGTAGCCATCCATGATGGAATAACCGACGCCCGCTTCACCAATAATCGGAACTCCGGCTTCTGCGAGCGAGTTGATATCCCTGTAAACTGTTCTGAGGCTAATCTCAAAACGATCAGCTAAATCCTGAGCACGGACTATTTTTCTAGATTGCAATTGAATTAAAATAGCCGTAATCCGGTCGAAACGATTCATTGGGTTCAGTATATTTATTGTGGCCATGCAAATATACGTCATCCGTCAATGTGGCCGGACAAGTCAAAAAGTAAATTAGGAGTAATTGTTATCAATATTTTTAATACCGAGTTTGTGCCAAATTCAGCTCAAACGCATCTGAGATGAGTTCAAAGGACCGTTTACGACTTGCCGCACTGTCTCCCATTGTGGAGATGATAATTTCGTCTACTTCAAAATCATTTGCAAGTTTGGTCAACTGTTCCTTTACCTGCTCTTTGGTTCCGGATATTACGCGCCCACTGTTGTACTGCAATCTTTCCAGTTCGCCGGGAGAAAACCGGTAGTTCCTGATATCGTCGAAGTCAGGAAACGGACCAAAATTGCCTCGCTCGAATTGCAGTAAAATATAATCCTGAAGTTTACGCATTTCCATTGCTTTTTCTTCTGTTTCGCCGCAAAGCACAAAGATGGAAAGTACTGCATGTGGGGCAGGATAGTATTCGGATGGGCGGAAATTACGCCGGTAAGTGTCAACAACCTCTGGTTTTACAAACCCGTTGATAAATTTGGCAACAGCCAGTCCAAGTCCGAAACGCGCCGCAATGTTGCTGCTACCGCCACTCGAACTCAATATCCACTGCATCGGCGTGGTTGCTGACTGCGGTGTGGCGTATATAAATCCACGGTCCGTTCCGGCGGTATCAGCAAAAAAATGTTGCAAATGTTCGAGCTGGCGCAGATAACTGGACTCGCTGAAATCATTGGATGGGTTGAGCAGGGAAGAAGTGAGGCGGTCTGTGCCGGGCGCTCGGCCCATGCCGAGATCAATACGCCCCGGAAAAAGTGTTTCCAACATTCTGAAATTCTCGGCAACTTTCAGCGCGCTATGATTAGGCAGCATAATGCCGCCAGAACCGATACGGATGTGATTCGTTTCATCTGCCAGTTTGACCATCAGCACCTCGGGTGTAGAGCCGGCAATAAATGCTGAATTGTGGTGTTCGGATATCCAGAAGCGGCTATAGCCGAGCGCTTCCGCCAGTTTGGCGGTAGCGATTGTTTCTTCAATCGCCTCTCTGGCGCTGCTGTTTTTTCTGACTACGGACTGATCAAGAATGCCGAGTTTGATATTATTCATTATTTCATCAGGTGTTTAAATGGCAACAAACCTGATCCGTTTTGTATTCCCTCAACACAATAAAAGTCACTTTCCTATTAGAAAGTGACTTTTATTGTGTTTATTTTCATTATTTTAAACTGGAACTTCTTATTTGTCCCGCTCCCAAACTGTGGTTCTGCCAAACAGGGAAACGCCTATGAAACCTCTGAGTTCCAATTTGTCGCCATTTAATTTCATGGTGCTGCTGTATGTTTTGCCGCTTTTCGGATCATATATTTTCCCATCTGTCCAGGCACCGTCTTCATAAATAAAGTTTGTCAGGATGATCATATTCAGGATCGGCCTGGTTTTCAGTTTTTTGTCGGGGTTTTTGTCGTCTTTTCGGGGCGTGCCATCTGATTCAATCAGATCATTACCTCCGATTATTTTGCCAAAGTATTTTGTTCCCGTTTTGTATATTTCAATTTTTCCATCTTTCTCCTCACTGAGCCAAACACCGATCAATTTATCGGCAGCGTTACTTTGAGCATGTGAAAATATGGAAATGAAGCATAGGAGTACTGAAAGCGCAATTTTTTTCATTATTCTTTGTGATTTTCCCGGTGTCAGCTAACTTTTTAATTTTACTTTTTCAATTGGTTTTTAACTATTTCTCCATTTTTCATCACGAACTGCACGTTTTCCAGCAGTTTGATATCGTCAATAGGATTTCCTTCCACCGCGATAATGTCGGCATACTTTCCTTTCGAAATCGACCCGATTTTGTCTGACCAGTTCAGCAGATCCGCAGCGTTGTGCGTGGCAGCCTGTATTGCCTGCATGGGCGACAGACCAAATTTGTTCATGTAGAAAAACTGCTTGCCGTTCCATCCGTGCGGGTAAACGCCTGAATCGGTTCCGTAAGCTATTTTAACACCTGCCTTGACCGCCTTCGCAAAATTTTCACGTTGCAATTTCCCAACCATCCGTTCTTTGTCAAGGATTTTTTGCGGATAACCCAGTTTTGCGTATTCACTCAAAATGTAGTCATCATTGTAAATATCCGCTACCAGATAGGTGCCGCGTTCTTTCATCAGCTTAATTCCTTCTTCATCAATGAAACTTCCGTGCTCAATGGAGGCAACGCCGGCCTTTACCGCCATTTTAATGGCCTCCGTTCCATGGGCGTGTGCACATGTCTTTCTGCCCCACATTTTTGCCTCATCTACGATGGCATTCATTTCCTCCTGCGTAAATTGAGGTGCTCCAACGCTTTCTTCCTCGCTAAGAACGCCGGCACTGGCACCGAATTTGATTACGTCGGCCCCATATTTGATGTTGTATCGCACTTGTTTCCTGATTTCGTCAACTCCGTCCGCTACACCAGTCATCTGTTTTGGCGTGTAGAAGGACACATAAGGTGAAAAGCCGTTCAGGTCACCATGGCTGCCGGTTGAACCTATATATAGCGTTGCAACTTTCAGACGTGGGCCAGGAATGTCTCCACGGTCAATGGCATTCCTGAGGGCAACATCCACGAAGCCTGCGGCACCGACGTCTCTGCATGCGGTAAAGCCGGCTTCAAGCGTTCTTTTTGCGAAAATATGGGCTGTTACCGCGTAGTCGACCGGTGTTTTGCGGAAAATGTCTCCGTAATAGTCTCCGCTGGGTTGTGATGTGATGTGGGTATGACAGTCAATAAGTCCTGGTAAAACCGTAGCGTTGGTCAGGTCGATGATTTGAGCGTTTTTAGGAATGGATAGGGCAGGACCAATATCAATGATGGTGTTGCTGTCCAGAAGGATAATCTGATTTTTCAGTACAACTCCTTTATCAACGTCAATCAACCGTCCCGCTTTGATCGCTTTGATCGACGACTGACCCAGCGCCAGGCTGGAAGTGAACAATAAAATACCGAGCGTAAATTTGAATTTCATTTTGGATTTTGTTGCGTTTCGGCGTCCGGTAGCGAACATTTGTTTTATTTAAATAATTCAATTTTAAGGTGCTTGTCCAAATATAAAATTAAATCGGCAAATTCCAGTCTGTCAATCGAAAAACTGTCGTATTGTCAGAATGGCTTTTGATCATAATTTGTACTAGCACGGGAAATTTATAGACGAAGTCTTTTACGAAGCGCCCCCAATAAATGATTTGGAAGTCTTTCCCAATACCGTGCTTATTGAACATAAAACAACGCAAAACTGATGAAATCAAGCAAACTATTTTAGTTAAATATTCTAACATTGTTAAATAATAGTTTGTGTTTTGTGTACAATTAATTGTTATCTAATGCATTGTGTTTTGGATTGTTTATTTCTGTGGCAAAGCCTTTGAATTTTTTGTCTTTAACGGCATGCTTTGACGGAGAATGAAATGTTCTAAATTTCGGATGGATGAAAAGAAAAATATAACGAAACGGGTCTGAAAATTGAGGTGTTTCATTCAAGAAATATCCTCCCCGCTGCTTTTTAATACTGTGGCAATTCGCGGTTATGTGGTGGAAAGGATTCGGAAGCAGGATTTCCTCGGTAAAAATCGGTGATGTCGAAAAATGTTGATTTATTTCTAGCTATTATTCAAATCTTGGAAAAAATCAATATTTGGCTGAGTTGTGTCTATACTTCTAATTTTGATAATATCTATTTGTGATAAATGAAAGCGGGATCCCGATTCCGAGAATAAGGATCGATACGCCGGTAACTGCTGATGAAAGTTCAATCGTGCCGAGAGAGCGGAATGTGAAGGGCAATACAATCAGGTTCATCAGCATCCATATCGCCAATCCGTATAAGATACCTGAGAAAAGCGGGTAGATTTTCAAAGGACGGACCATCGGGTAAATAGAAAAGTAAAACATTACAAATAGTAATGTGATAAAATAATGTAAGAAAAGCCCAATCAAAGCCATAGGCATTCCACCACGATACGCAGGCATACCAAAGAGGCCACTTGAAATAGATTGTAGTATTTTAAGGGCTGTTGTCTTTTTTTGTAACACTGCATACCAAAGTATGGCCAGTAAGATATCCAGGCTACCTGTGACAATAGTGGCGCCAAATATGGCCTTGAAGTTAGTTTGAAACCTGTTATTGCTCATTTCTTGTTGTGTTACAGTCCTGTTGAAAATGGCAGTCCGATCTGCATGCCCAAATGCAAAAGTATATTAAAAGGATGCAATGGCTAATTTGGATGTGAATAGGTTGAAAGCGGTAATTGCCATTTGTCTAGAAATCTTTGCACTGTGTTAATGACTTTTTTCTAGGATGTACGTCGATTTAGTAATTGTAAAAAATATAGTACTAATTCTCGTAAATTGCCGGAAAATTCGATGCAGAAATAAAACATGACTATTGAAAAGCCGCAGGTTCCTCTGAATGAAATGGAAAGATTACTGAGTCTTTCCGGATTTGATGTCGATTATTCAGAACATAAAAAGAGTTTTAACGATCTTGCAAAGCTGGCGGCCGCAATAACCGGAACGCAGATTTCTCTTGTGAATCTTATCGATTCTTACACGCAATGGACCATATCAAACCATGGTATGGATCTGGATCAGATGTTGCGTGAAGACTCTGCCTGCCAGTATACGATCATGAGCAATGAACACTTCGAAGTGGGTGATATGTCGGCAGATGCGCGGTTCAAAGATAAGTTTTATGTGACTGGTGAGCCCTTGGCGCGATATTATCTCGGAGTGCCTCTTACGGTTGGAAACGGTGTAAATATTGGCGCGTTGTGCGTTTTGGATCGGGAAAGCAAGGTGCTGACAGCGGATCAGGTGACAATGCTTAAAATTATAGCCGACGAAATTGTGAGCCGGCTGAAAACTTTCCAGGTGCTGGAATCTTTAAAGGTACGTATCAGGGAATCTGAACGGTCAAAGATGAAGGTGGCACATGACATTCGGGGACCTTTGGCAGGAATTGTAGGCCTCACGGAGATCATTACCGATCAAGGTGAAGCGAATGCCATGTCCGAAGTGCTCGAGTACGTATCGATTATTCGTGATAGCAGTCATTCTTTGCTTGACCTTACCGGGGAAATTATGAAAGTATCAGGAAGCGCTGTTAAGTTCGAGGCAGGCAGTTCTTTCTTCAATTTGTCGGTATTAAAAACAAAACTACAAAATCTGTACACGCCACAGGCTTTACAAAAGCATATTTCGCTTACTATCAATACGAGTGCCGAGACGGATGGAATTGTTATCGCCGGAAATAAACTTTTACAGATCATCGGTAATCTGGTATGTAACTCCCTGAAATTTACGCCGTCTAACGGAAAAATTGAGGTGAGCCTGTTATTGTCTGGCCTCACGACAAAAAGAACGCTCGAAATCGCAGTGACTGACACCGGAACCGGGATTAGCGAAACGGGTATTTCGTCAATTCTTTCCGGGACTTCGGCTTCAATGAATGGTACAATCGGAGAGGAAGGTTTTGGCTTCGGTCTGGCGCTGGTCAAACAACTCACAGAGATGCTCGGCGGAACAATCCGGATTGAATCTGTGCTTGGCGAAGGGTCGAGATTTGAGATTATTTTACCGCAACCCGCCGTGTAGTGTGGCGATTACTTTCTGTGCTTTTTCTTGACACTAGCCTTTGCGTTTTTATTGAAATCGAGGGCAAGACTGACCCAATTGAGGAGGGCAGATTTCGTTGTAATACCATTTAATTCAATAAAAACGTAGCCTTTCATCACTTTGCCACGGTGAATCATTTGACTCACCCCCGGTTCGTCAAGTAATGGAAGATATGTTTCAGGATCAAGCCGGCACAGCATTTCCTCGTTTCTGATACAAATGCATAATTTGCCGTCTATCATGAAACACAGGCCCTGAAAGAGTATTTTTTCTTCCACATCAGCTCTGTGCGCCAGTAATTCTCGAATCCTGGAAGCGTAAATTTCGTTGTAAGCCATTTCATCTTGGGTTGTAAGTCGCTATTCTTCAAAAAGCTTTTGGTTCTGCCTTTCGAACCAGTTCATTTTACAGGTTCCCGGAGAATAGTTCTGAGCTTTTCAGGTTTGGTTTTTCGAAAATCGGAAAGGTAAATTTCGTGATGTAATCCGTTTTTTACAAGTCCATTGTCGGTGATAAATTGGCCAAGTACGGTCAGGGTTTCAGGTTCGGTATTGAATGGGCCCAAATGGAGAACCTGAACGGCTCTTCCAGCAGGTATTTGAAAGGGAAGAATTTCGTCAGCCAAAACGTTTTTTGTCTTTTGGAAGAATTTGTTTTTGGCATTGAGGATTACCATTTCACTGACATAATCCGGCATTCTTATCAAGATCCGATAGTTCCATTCAGTACGGGGAACCAGTTGCGGCGCGCTTGAGATGGTCAGGCCGGGAAATTTAGTTTCATCAAACCACCATTGTCCTTCCAGTTTTGAAACAATGAAATCCTGATTCATTTTTTTGTATTCGAATTTAATCGTGTAGGCGATCGAATAGAGTGCCTGTATTCTGGCGGCATAATCCGGCATTAACGGATCGCCTACGCCGCAGATTGAAAGGTAGTTGGCCTGTCCAATAATTACCAGCTGGGGTTGATCCGTGGCCTGGTATTCGCCTTTATGCTGCTTGATCAGGTCAGTCTTAATCATTTTCTTCTGTTTTGGCGTGATTTGATTTAATAATATTCGGGTTGTAGGCAATAAACTACTGTGAAATGACAACTGTTTGTCAGCAGCGTTTTTATTTTTTTATGCTCCCGGAAAGGGAATAGATTCAATTTCGAATCCTGGTTTCATCCGGTCTTTGCTAAACTTTGCCGTACTTTGGTGCCGGAAATTATTACCGCGATTACAAACAGAATCATCACTTTGAAACTTTACAGAGGGCTTGTTGAAGCAACAGTAGATGCGTTGCAGGATATATTTATAAAGAATCGCCAGGCAGATAAGGTTGTCGAGCGATTGCTGAAGTCAAATAAAAAATGGGGATCCCGCGACCGCGCCTTCATTGCTGCCAACACCTATGAAATGGTGCGCTGGTGGCGACTTGTATTGCATTGTGAAGGGTCGGAATCGAAATTTACACCGGAATATTTGTGGAAATTGGTCGGGATCTGGTTAATAATCAAACCTTTGCATCTAAACCAGGAAAACGACCATATACTTCCTGAGTGGCAGGAATTTGCTGACGTCAAACCTGAAGATGTACTAGCGAGGTATCAGGAAGGCTTGCAGATTCGTAAAATCGCGCAGTCGGTCCCCGACTGGCTGGACGAAGTTGGTGTAAAAGAACTTGGTGAAAGATGGGATTTGGAACTCGCTGCACTGAATGGCGAGGCACCGCTTGTGATCAGGGTGAATACATTAAAATCTGATCTAAATTCCGTACGTCAAATATTCGGAGAAGCTGAAACTGAGCGGATAACTGGTGTTCCGGAAGCAATGATCCTGAAAAAGCGACAAAATGTAGCTGTTCGGGATAGTTTTAAAATGGGTTATTTTGAAGTGCAGGATGCAGGTTCACAGCTGATTGCGCCGTTTCTCGACATTCATCCGGGGCAAATTGTGACGGATGCCTGTGCAGGTGCCGGAGGTAAGTCTCTACACATAGCTGCTCTATTGGAGAACCAAGGAAAGATTTTGTCAATGGATATTGAATACCGAAAGCTAGAAGAGTTACAGCTTCGCGCTAAAAGGAACGGAGTCGGGATTCTAAAAACAGAATGGATCAATTCGGAAAAAGTCATCGAAGAACTTACAGAAAGCGCAGACAGGCTGCTTCTGGATGTACCGTGTTCGGGATTGGGGGTTTTGCGGCGCAATCCTGACTCGAAATGGAAGCTAAAACCTGAATTTTTGGCCGCAATTAAAAAAGTGCAGTGGGATATTTTAAGCAGGTATTGCAATATGGTAAAAGTGGGTGGTAAAATGGTTTACGCTACCTGCAGCATTTTACCATCGGAATCAGAGGATCAGGTGAAGAGGTTTATTGCCGAGTTCGGTGATGAATGGAAGCTTCTCAAAGAGCACCGAAGTTCTCCTGCACTGGATGGTTTCGACGGATTTTACATGGCGTTAATGGAAAAATATTAGTTTGCGGACTTCATTTCCCTGCATGTAAGGTTAATTTAATTTCAATTTGTTAAGATAAGTTTATTTTCAATGAATTATTCTCTGATTGCCCAACAAACCAGTATAACCGAAAAGCAGGTCCGGAATACGATCCAGCTTTTCGAAGAAGGAGCAACACTTCCATTTATTTCCCGGTATCGGAAGGAGGCCACGGGCGGATTGGATGAAGTACAGATCGGTGCAATAAAAGAGTCGTGGCAGAAACAGCAGGAGGTTGAAAAACGGCGGGAGGCGATCCTTAAAAGTATTAATGAGCAAGGGAAACTGACGCCCGAGCTGCAAAAACGCATTGAAAATGTATATTCTCTGGTAGAGCTGGAAGATATTTATCTGCCATACAAGCAAAAACGTAAAACGCGTGCCTCGCTGGCGATTGACCGTGGGCTGGAACCGCTTGCAAAACTTATCTTCAGCGGAAAGGAATCCAATCCTGTGGGCAAAGCTGCCGGTTATTTGAACGACGAAGTGAAAACAACGGAAGACGCGCTGCAAGGTGCGCGTGATATTATTGCGGAGTGGATCAGTGAAAATCAGGATGCGCGTGCTAAAATCCGCCTGACGTTCAAACGCGGAGCAATTGTTTCGTCCAAGGTTAAGAAAAAAAAGGAGGAAGAAGGGGCCAAATACCGCGATTATTTCGAGTTTTCAGAGCCATTGGCCAAAATACCTTCTCACCGTTTACTGGCGATCAGGAGGGCGGAAGAAGAGGGGATTTTGAGCGTTGATATTTCCCCGGATGAGGAACAGGCGCTCGAAGCGCTGGACAGGTTGTTTATGTTTGGCACGGAGGGGTCAAAAGATCAGATCGAAGTTGCTATTTCGGACAGTTATAAGCGGCTTCTTAAACCTGGTATTGAAACGGAATTTAAAAATTTATCGAAGGAAAAAGCTGATCGAGATGCGATACAGATTTTCACAGACAACCTTCGGCAGTTGCTTTTGGCTTCACCGCTTGGGCAAAAAAATGTGCTGGCAATTGATCCGGGTTACAGAACAGGCTGCAAAGTTGTTGTTCTGGACGGGCAGGGCAATTTGCTAAGTGATAAAGTTGTTTATCCGTTCGACAAATCCATGGAAGCAACCACGGTAATTTCTGAACTGATCCGAAAATTCAAAATTGAAGCAATAGCGGTTGGCAATGGCACAGCTGGTAGAGAAACAGAAGATTTTGTCAAAAAACTTCTGAATAACTCCGGGCTGTCAGAGGATATCGGCTTGTTTATGGTGAGTGAACAAGGCGCCTCAATTTATTCCGCTTCTGATGTAGCGCGCGAAGAATTTCCGGACAAAGATGTCACTGTCCGCGGATCGGTGTCTATTGGTCGCAGGCTTATGGATCCGTTGGCCGAGCTTGTGAAAATCGATCCGAAATCGATTGGAGTAGGCCAGTACCAGCACGATGTGGACCAGACTGCATTGAAAAATGCTTTGGATGTAGTCGTGGAAAGTTGCGTAAATTCCGTAGGCGTAAATCTCAACACGGCAAGCAAGCACCTTTTACGCTACGTATCAGGCCTTGGACCCGCTTTGGCGCAAAATATCGTGGATTTTCGGGCCAAAAACGGAAATTTTAAAACCAGGCAGCAACTGCTAAAAGTGCCGCGCCTTGGATCCAAAGCTTTTGAGCAGGCTGCGGGTTTTTTACGTATTGAAAATGGTGTTAATCCTTTGGATAACAGTGCGGTACATCCGGAAAGTTATCCGTTGGTCGAAAAAATGGCCAAAGATTCAGGTGCGACTGTTCAGGAATTGATACAAAAACCTGAATTGCGGAAACAAATTGCTCCTCAAAAGTATGTGACAGAATTGGTGGGGCTTCCAACACTTAAAGATATTTTGCAAGAACTTGAAAAGCCTTCCCGGGATCCACGCTCGCCCGTTAAAAAATTTGAATTCGACAGCTCAGTCAGAAAGCCGGAAGATTTAAAAATCGGAATGGTTCTTCAGGGGATTGTTACCAACATCACTGCCTTTGGGGCTTTTGTTGACGTGGGCGTTAAACAGGACGGCTTGGTTCACGTTTCGCAAATGGCCGACAAATTTATCAAAGATCCGAACGAAGTGGTGAAGTTACAGCAGATCGTGACGGTGAAGGTGACAGAGGTTGATCTTGGAAGAAAGCGAATTGCATTAAGTATGAAAGCCTGAAGGTTGGCATAGCTTTGGTATTGTCCTGTGGCAGACGTTTATACAAACTCAATTTTACAAAACGGTTACTTTCCTTGTATGCAAGAATTATATTTTACACAAACATTGCCCATCTCACTCGACGAGGCCTGGGATTTTTTTTCCAATCCGGCTAATCTGAATGAGATCACGCCTCCACATATGGGTTTTGTTGTGACATCGAAGCATCAGGGGCATAAAATGTACGCTGGCCAGATTATCCGTTACATCGTGAAACCGCTGCTGGGGATACCGTTAAAATGGTGTACGGAAATTACGCATGTTTCGGACAGGAGTTATTTTGTTGACGAACAGCGATTTGGTCCGTATACGTTTTGGCATCACCAGCACCGTTTTACAGCAGTGCCTGGCGGTGTGCTGATGGAGGATATTTTGCATTACAAACTTCCGTTTTGGTTTATCGGAGAAATCGTTGATGCCATTTTTGTCAAAAACGAGGTTTTGGGTATATTTTCATACAGAAAAAAAGTGCTTACCGCTCGGTTTGGCGTGTGAGACGGCCAATCAGAAACTGTATTGAACCCGGCATGTAAAAACGTTATCTTTCAGATCTGTTGTAAACCCAGGCAGGTCTGTTTTTTCATTCTTTACATTTTCGTAATAAAAGGTAAATTTTAACGATTCGTTTGCCAGATACAAGTAGCCCATTCCGAACGTATTGTATCGCAGATCACCCCGTGTAAAGCCATTAAGCTCATTGATGGCTTTTCCTGCAACATGCTTGTTGGGATCGTACCAATCGTATTTCATCACAAACTGGTGCCTTATACTGCCTAAATTTTGAAGAAAATAGAAATATGCACCGTCAAAGCTCCGCACGTAAAGCGGGTCTTTTAATCCGTTTGTAATTGGGTAAATTCCCGGGCTTTCTGTACTGAGTGCGGTAGAAGTCTGGGTACCCCTGATATATTCTGCCCTCAGTTCAGTTGAAAACCGGTCATTTGGGAATTTTAGCTGAACATCCGCACCAATATAGTTTCGTGGCGCAGTTTTGTGGTAATTTGCGGTTGCAGAATCGCGCATCATCACATACTTTTCTACCTTTTTTACCGCTTTATACATCACCGGCGACTGGCTTGTAATACCTCCTGCGTAACCTGAAATGCCTGCTGAAAGTAGTGTATTACCAGTTCCATTTATTCTGGTTGGTTTAATACTAATCCGTGCAATAACATCCTTATGGCTATCATAATCGGCGGGACCTGACATTCCCTGGCCGTTGAATACGCCAACATCAAATTTTAGGTTGGCAATCCTGCTCCCCTTGTTGCGGTCGTTCATGCTGACCATGACACCAATGTCCCGCTCGGTTTTCATCAGAATCTGCGACATGCGTCCCCGCTCAGGCGTCTCTCTCACGGCAGACGACAAATTGACCTCATAACCAAATGGCCTCGCGAACATGCCGGTTGTAAGTGAAAAGAGTTTGAGTTTGTTTTCATAAAATCTACCCCAAAAATCCCTGATCGCTACGCCACGTTCTGTTCCATCAAACTGAAACACAAAATAAGATGTTGGATCACCTTTTTCGTTTAAATGTGCGTAGTCCACGCGCAACCTTCCACGACGCAACATGAAACGATTGTTAGAAATGGTCGGGAAATTGCCCCCACTGTAGCTTTCGGCGCCCTCCCTGGTAACAAATTGAAATTGCGGCTGAATGTAGCCGCTGATACGCACGCGGTTGTAACGTTCGTAAATAGAGAGCATGCCTTTCCCCATCTGGTTGGTTGTGTCCACCAGATCCATTAGAAAGCGCTGTCCAAATGATTTTTCAGGAGCTAACAAAAGGGAGAAAAAGAGTAATCCTAAGATCCGCTTCTTCATATCAGATTATATAAGTTGGTGTCATTTTGGCGCAAAGAACTCAAACTTACAGGATATATATGCTAGGCCAATGTTAAATTAATATTTCCCATGTATGATCTACATGACTTAACATTTTGAAAGACAACTTGATAGGAGATTATTTTTGCTGGAAGATTTCCTGCAAACCGGCCTCGCTCTGGTGATTGAAAAGGTAAAATTACGTGGGTAGCTATTGGAGAAGATAAATATCTGCCAGCCATCAAAAGGCTGGCAGATTACGCTTAGCGATTTTCGATTACCTCTTTCATTTTATGGGCGACTTTCATCCAGTTGTCTTCCGCCTTCACTACTGCCTCGTCATCTTCCAGATTATCCTGTGTAATCGTGACGATTGTATTATTGTCAAATGCGGATAAATGGAAGGTAATATGTGTGTAATTGTCCTCAAAATCATCGGTACCCGAAAGTGGGCTCCAGAAACTATAACTCAATACCCTGAGCGGATTTATGTCAAGTATCACACCTTTGTCGGTATAGGGCTGTCCCTGCCATTCGCCGGTGAAAGTAATGGGTGAGCCCAGCACCCAGGTCGTATGGGTTTCGGTGCCGTACATATATTGTTTGATGGTTTCAGGATTTACCAATGCATCCCATACGATCGTGTCCTTTTTATCTATCGAAATGGTTGTTGTTGCTATCAGCTCGCGATTCATGATGTTTTAATTTAGTGATACATTAAATTAAAGAAAATCATGCCACAATACAATTATACGTTGGCATTTTTGCAGGTAGGCCGCCTTGCTAATTTGTCAGGCTAAGCGTCTATCTTATACTTACTGAATTCACAACTCGCGACCACACACTGCTTTTCACATCGAATACTGCGGATTGTTCTCAAGCACTCTTTAAACCCGGCACTGAGAGAACCTTCAAATATTGATCAGGCGTCGGAATGGCGTTGTTGCGCTGCGCCACCAAACCCATCGCATTCGATCTCCGGCTAAATATATTTCTTAAATGTGTAGTTGATTTCATCTACCTGGTCGCGCCCAAGCTCCGTCACGCTTCCGGCTGTCATGGCTGCGTCGACTTCCGCATAATATTGTGCATCGAATAATGCTTTTGCGAGCCTCCGAAATTGTGATTTGTTCCCGGATTTGGCAGAGCCGTAATTTATTTCACCTCGAAAGCCAGTGTGCAGAAATACACAATACAGCTGTTGGTTTTGGAATTTCGGTTCGAGGCAGGCACTGGTAGTCTGTAAATTCGTTAGATTGAATATATTTCAGCGGCGGCCTGTGACCGGTAAATAGCGCCGGCATGTGATCATTTCAGTGGAATTTGGCTGTGTTATTTTTTAATTCTCAAAATTTGAAATTTCTATTCTCTTGGTAATGAGTGTGTTATTTGATCCTACTCTATATTAATTATATTTTTAATACTTTTAATTTGTATTTGTCTAATATTTATTTAAATACATTTTATAAATACTATTATTTTATTACATTTTAAATGTATTATATTTTTTTGGCTTTTATAAAAAATCATATATATAATATAATTAACACATATTATACATTAAAAAAGTACTGTATATAATACACATATTAAATGTATATGAAGATATAAAAGTAAAGCACATTTATTTCATACTGCGAGTATTAAATAAATGTGCCTTTTGAATTATTTGAAAAGTTTAGAAAGGAGAATTAGTAAGCCGCTGTAAAACGTTTCTTGACAAATTTCGATTCTTCTATTTCGTCAACAATCGCGACAGCAAGGTCCTCTACTGATATAATACTTCTGCTGTTCTCGTCGAAGACAGGGTTGTCCAGCTCGGTACGGTACGTTCCTTTCCTTGTACCAGACGTGCCCGGATGCATCTCAATTGCAGGACTAAGATAGGTCCAGTCCAAATCAGTTTCAGGCCGCAAGGTGTTTACAAAATAGTCGCGTCCCGCACTTGCTCCGGCTTTGAACTCAGCTGGAAACTCAGGGGTGTCTATGAGTTGCAAACCAGGTGCGACTTCCAGGCTTCCCGCTCCACCAACAACAAGCAGTCGTTTTACACCGGATTTTTTAACCCCGTCCTGAATCGCGTTGGCTCCTTTAACGTAGTCCGCATAAATTTCCGGATTGCTCCAGCCAGAGTTATAAGCACTGATCACAGCGTCGTGCCCTGATACGAGATCCGATACTTCGTCGGCGTTAAATACGTCGGCCTTAACCCAGGAAACCGGGGTATCGGAATTTATGTCCGTTCCTGGTGTTCTGGCAATTGCTGTGACAACGTGGCCGCGGTTCAGAAGTTCTGTCAATACGTGTGAGCCTACAAATCCGGTAGCTCCGATAAGTGCTATTTTCATTTTGTTATTTGTTATTAATAAAACTGTAAGAGAATTGGTTTATGTTTTAAGTATCAAATCATTGAAATTTACTACAAAAGGAGGCCAGCGTCGTTTGTTCCAGGCTTTTTAATAGGTTTTTTTCCACATCCCCGTACAGGTCGTTCAGATAGTGATTTATTTTACTGCCAACCGGACAATCCGGATTTGGCTGATTTTTGCTTTTCCCTAAAAAGTCAGCGCTGCGCACTGCCATATAAATTTCCGACATCATGATCTGGTCGGGCCTTTTCAGCAAGGCAGCTCCACCTGATTTACCTTCCTTGGTTTTGACGAAACCACGCGCGCGCAGGTTCACAAGCTCCTTACGAACCATAGCCGGATTAATACGGATACTGCCCGCCAGGTACTCAGAGCTACACCATTCATCTGTCGATGTGGCGAGCAAAGTTAAAATATGTACTGAAATGGCAAATCTTCCGTTGTTCATCTGTAAATAACTTTGTTACAGTATACGGTTAATCAACTTTTGTTTAATAAAGTTCAGGGCGTATCGTATTATTTTGGAGCTTGGGAGAAGAAGTAGATTCGCCGGAGTCAATACGGAGAAGGTGTTTGCAATCAGAAGCTGCTTGCATTGTTATGTTTTTAATCGCTTCCGTTTTCAGTTCAATTTCAGCGGAACCTGTGCGTGCCATGAGTGCCATGGGAGGGACTGGCTAGCTGCTGTTCAAGTAGATTTTTCCTGTTCAGATTTAGCGTATTCGCGCTTACGTAAATTGTATTTTGGCCGGAAAGTCTGATAGGAGGGCAGGCTGTTTTCTTACTCGTATTGATTCATACAAGGAGTCGTTCAGGGCTTAAATTGGACGCGCCGATCGACCTCAATTTTCCTGCCTGCCCAGTATCTCATTTGCATCCAAAGTCTTTTCGTCCGGTGTGGACGGGTCATTCCAATGCGCTTGAAACATGTAAATGTAGTCTGTCTGTGACCATTGCAAAGAATCTTCAGCAGCGGATATCATGTCTTTTTTATTGCTGGCGTGCTCGTCCAGCTAGGTCTCTGCACGTGCTTTTGTATCAATAATCACCCAAATTCGGTTAGGCTGGGATTGCATAAACTTTTCGACAGCGTTTCAGATTCGCTTTCATTTATTGCCTGGAATCCAGTTAAAATAGTAGTTACTTCGTCAAGGAACTTGAATTAACCAGCTAAAACTCGTTTGGAATTTCAAAGTAACATCAAGCATTAATCAGCCAGCCAAACAAGTTCGCCCAAAGTGAGAGCAGCGAGATTGCCGTGACAAATTAGCTAACTTGCTTTTTATCAAAGTATTATAAATGTAATGTATTAAAAGTTTAATAATATAGAAAGTATTTTATGTATTAAGTTTATAATAATCCAATACATATAGTTTTTATTACTAATATAATATGTATAATACTTTTTATAAATATATATTTACTTAATATGATATACTTTTTATATTTAAATGAAGTACCATAAGCATAGATAATTCGATACTTATTTGACTGGTCACTTTATAAACTTTCTATATTTAAAATATGTATAGAAAGTAAAATTAGTATGATATGTGACTGAACTTTTAAATGAATATTATATATTAAAAGGGATTTAAGTATTATATGTATGTTTCTTTTTATATGGTTGGTATGAATTTGAAAATACCCGACGATCAGTTTGATTTCTTTCGTCTTAGAATCGCGTCCAGAGAAAGTGCATTATACTCATTCGCATAGACAAGCAACACGCTGAAAAAGGCAACGTGAATAAGCTGTGAAGGGATGGCTCCCCATTCCTCAATCATGGACGATCCGAAGATCAGTGCGATCATTAGCAGCGCTCCGGCGATCAACATCTGCCTGGTGAGAAGACCGGCGACCAGGCACATCCCGATCAACAGCTCAGCAATTGGAACGAGATAACTGAACGGTCTGACGAGCGCCTCGGGTAGCATGGACTTTTGAAATTGACCCACCATCCAGTTGCTGAAACCATGGAGTTTTGGCATTCGGACCAAGCCGTGTCCAAACATACTCATCCCAATTGCAAGACGTGCTAATAAAAAAGAGATTTTTGAAGAACTGTTCATTTGTGAGTGAAAGTTGATATACATGTCAACAAACAACACGCCTTACAGGTTTCGGAATCCAAGGTTTTTCGGTGGTAAAGATCAGGGCGAAGTGCGCCAGATCTGCTGTTGGATCGCAAAAGGAATGCCGTCTCAGAATAAACTGAAACGGCATTCCTTTTGCGATCCAAAGTGCGACGGATTATTTGAGAACAGTTACACCGCCTTTATGCGATTTTTGCGTGTATTGAATCAGGTAATAATAATAACCTGCCGAAATGTTTGTGGGGCACCAGTTGTTGGATTTAGTTTTTGAGTAATAAACCTGTTTTCCCCAACGGTTAAATACCGTGACGTCGATAAACTGATTTGCACATGTACTTTCAGGTAAATCATCGAAAATGAAGCAGTCATTTTTTCCGTCACCGTTTGGCGTGATCACGTTAGGTATTTCCGGCATTTCCTTCGCCTCGGCATCTTTTATGGTAATATTGACCGATGTGGTTTCCGCAGAGCCCAGGCAACTTTTGTCTTGTGCTATAAAATCAATTGTAAAGGTCTTCTCCGTATCCCCGTTTAGTATCGAACAGTCTGGTTTCCAGTTATATGGAGATGTTATTTTGAGCTTTCCGGTTTTGTCTGTAAAACTCATTCCCATCGCCTTCATATCGAATCCACGCCCAACGGCGGAAAGGGAAATTGTGTTGGTGTCCGGATCGGTTGAAATAACATCAAAAACGAGACCTGTGTTACTTCCCAGGTTGTACGTAACACTTGGCCCGTCAAGACTGGTGATAACGGCAGGAGGCGTGTTTAAGGACTTGTCAATGATGAAGTACACTGGCTTTACCGTGGAGAAGGGGTTGTTTTCACACCTGAGATCCTTGGCTGTAAAATTAACAACCAGCGTATCGCCCTGTTGAGCGTTGCAGGGGGGCGTCCATTTGAAGTTTTGTTGTACAGCCGACGTTCCGCTCACTCCCGGGAAACTCATGGTTTGTGAGGCTAGCGAATAGCCCTGTCCGGCGCCTGAAAGATTGAGGCTGTCTTTATCTGCGTCTTTACCATAAACAGTGAAGCTCACCGGAACTCCTGCTGTAACATGGACATAATCGCTGGCAAGGGAGGTGGTCACAGCTGGTGCTGTATTTTCGCTATTGGGGCGCCTGATAAATATCGTGAGTGTATCCGTTAATGGCACCGGGCAACTGGCATCCTCTGCGATCAGTTGAATCCGGATCGGGCGGTTGTCGTAAGTGACAAAACATTCGTCGAGACAGAGCTGAAATCGCAGCGTGTCGTTACTGATTTTAGTCACAAATTCGGCAGGCAGGAGAGAAAAATAGTCATTTGTGTTGTTGATAGCAAGACCCGTTACTTTTACCAGTTGATTTATGGTCGGGTCAGTGACCATCACTTCAAAACATTTTGGATCATTTTTGTTAACCGTTATAATTTCATTTTCGGCATAGTAGGTGTTTTTTCCTGCTGGTTTGAATAGCAATTTCGGCGGTTCCATTTTTGGACAGTCCACAACTTTTAGCTGAAAATCTCTGGTCAGTGTTCCTATTTTGATGCCTTTTCGATATTCGTCTACCTGAACAGCAAAAACAAAAAGACCTGTATTGCCTGGTGTAACAGACAACAACCCGGTTTTGGGATCAACGGTAAGCGGTTTGGGCCCGGGAATGACGTTTGCCACAGTGATCCCGTCGATCCAGGTTAGACGTGGATAATTGGACGAACCTATTGCCTGAATGCTGGGAGTATTTTTGTCGGAATAGCCCTGCATTGGCGTGATAAGCCGGTAAGTTAAACTGTCTCCGTCCGCGTCTTTGCCACCAAAATCGAAGAAGAATGGTGAGTTAACGCATGCATAGTCACCCACAATTGCCGGAAAAACAGGGGATGAGTTTTTGAAATCAACATTGTTCTTTATCAACGGAGGAAATTCAAGATAAAACAAACTTCCGGCGTCTGCTGGATTTTTTATATTCGTAATTGTACCATTGCGGCAGCAACGGTCCCAGACCATATAATAGCCTTGTGGATCGTCAAAACTGTTTTTTTCAAGCCTTACATCGGCACTGTAGGTGATCATATAGGTTTGCAGCGTTGAAATTCCACACTGCGGATTAGCGTAGGAAACAGATTTTCGTTCTATTTTTGGGGCCTGAACGTAACCGATGGCGGCGTTGTCCCTTTTTCTGAACACATAAATGTTCACGGATGCGTCCTCAGCGCCGGGATTACCATTGAGGGCATCAAAATACATGGTCAGACCGATCCTGTAATTGTTGAGCGCACCTGAATTTTCAGTGATGAAGAGCTGGCCGCCGACAATGTGCGTTGCGTTGGCTTTAAAGAAAGAAAACAGTAAAAAGAAAGATAGTAGCAGTCGGTTTTTCATGGCTTGTAGCTGCGGTAGAAGTTTGTCCGGATAGGATTAGGGTTTAGAAATTAAAATGAAAAAAATGTCCAAGGGTACAAGGTATGAATACGTTGAAATTACTGATTTCGCGGCAGAAGGCAAGTGTATTTATAAGTCAGAGAATGGAGTGGTTTTTGTTGAAGGTGATGTAGCGCCCGGAGATGTTGTTGATCTCGAAGTAGTTAGAACAAAAAAGAAGTTGCAGGAGGCTGTTGTGACACAGATTCATTCCCGTTCATCATTTAGAAGTGTCCCTTATTGTGAGCATTTTGGCGTTTGTGGCGGGTGTAAGTGGCAACATATTGGGTATGAACATCAGTTGCGGTTCAAGCGCCAGCAGGTGGTTGATCATTTTGAGCGGATTGGAAAAATAAAAAATGTAGAAATAAACCCGATTTTCGCTGCGCCTGAAACGCTTTATTACCGAAACAAACTGGAATTTACGTTTTCCAACTGGAGCTGGCTTACACGCGAGCAAATGCAGTCTGATGAGGTTTTTTCGAAAAATGCGCTCGGTTTTCACGTTCCCAAGCATTTTGATAAAATTTTTACTGTTAACCATTGTCATCTTCAACCGGATCCTTCCAACGCGATACGAAACTCTTTGCAGCAGTTTGGAGACGCGAGCGGCATCCCATATTACGACGTGCGTTTCAACAGAGGTGTATTAAGAAACATAGTGATCCGCACAGCGAATTCCGGCGATATTATGGTCATCGTGCAGTTTGGCGAACAGGATGACGAAGCGATCGAACGTGTGATGCAGTTTCTGATTGCAGAGCATCCGGAAATTACCTCGCTCAACTACATCGTGAATTTGAAAGGCAACGATTCCTACCAGGATCAGGATGTGATTAATTATTCCGGTGATAAGACCATCCGCGAAACGATGGAAGATCTGACCTTTCTGGTTGGTCCGAAATCCTTCTATCAGACCAATTCTGTCCAAGCGTATAATTTGTTCAAGATCACCCGCGAATATGCCGGGTTAACTGGAAATGAGTCGGTATATGACCTTTATACCGGCACAGGAACCATCGCCAATTTTGTGGCCCGACAGGCGAAAAAAGTGGTAGGCGTGGAGTATGTGGAAGCGGCGGTGGAAGATGCGCGTATCAATTCGGCTTTGAATAATATTACCAATACAAAGTTTTTTGCAGGTGATATGCGCCGTATTATGAATGAGGATTTTCTGAGACAGCAGGGACGGCCCGACGTAATTATTACCGATCCGCCTCGCGCGGGAATGGATCAGCCCGTGGTAGAAACGATATTAAAGGCAGCCCCGGACCGCATCGTTTACGTAAGTTGTAATACCGCAACGCAGGCTCGCGATCTGGCTTTGATGGCAGAAGATTATGATGTTGTAAAAGCGCAGCCGGTTGACATGTTTCCGCATACCCATCATGTGGAAAATGTGGCTTTGCTGGTCCGAAAAAGATAATTGTCTGCGGGCTACACTTGGTAAGTCGGGTAAACACTTGGTAAGTCTTCAAGACTTCCCAAGTGTTATCGGGAGCAAAGACTTACCAAGTCTCATTAAAACGGCGGCTCTTCCTCGGGTCCTTTGTAATTGAAATTATTCAGGTCATTTGCACGGCTACGGAGCGTCGCGCCCGGGGCAGGAGCCTGGCTTTCAAACGAAGCGATCGGATTGGTAGTATTGATTGGACGATCCATCGTAAATCCGGCCGGCGAAGCATACTGAGATTCCAGATCGGCAAATTTGGTATATTTTCCGATAAACCGTAGCTGGATGGTATCCAATGATCCCGCCCTGTTTTTGGCGAGTATTACTTCACCAACGCCGGCAACTGAGTTTCCGGACTCGTCTTCGGTAATTCCATAATATTCAGGACGGTACAAGAAAATAACCATATCCGCATCCTGTTCAATGGATCCCGATTCCCGTAAATCCGAAAGCTGCGGGCGTTTTTCGCCACCGCGTGTTTCCACTGCACGGCTCAGCTGCGAAAGTGCAATTACCGGTACGTCAAGTTCTTTTGCAAGGTTTTTAAGAGATCTTGAAATCATCGCAATTTCCTGTTCCCTGTTCCCGGCACCCTTTCCACCTGTATCCGCAGTCATCAGCTGGAGATAATCAATTACGATCATCTGAATATCATGCTGCGCCTTCAATCTTCGGCACTTTGCCCGCAACTCCAGAATTGACAGGGCAGGCGTGTCATCAATGAAGATCGGTGCATTTGTGAGCCGGTGAATACGCTGATGCATTTGTTTTAAATCCTCATCAGATAACCTTCCTTTACGAATTTTCTCACTGTCAATCTCCGCTTCTGCGGATATAAGCCTGTTCACCAACTGTACGGACGACATTTCGAGCGAGAAAATGGCAACGGCCATATTGAAATCCACCGCAGCGTTTCGAAGAGACGATACGACAAAGGCCGTTTTCCCCATACCGGGACGGGCCGCAAGAATCACAAGTTCTGTCTTTTGCCAGCCCGATGTTACCCGGTCCAGCGCGCTGAAACCTGACGGTACGCCTGTCACACCATCTTTCTGGTTCCGTTTTATATCCAGTTCCTTAATTGCCTGGGTCATTATGGAACCCATGTCGGAATAGTTTTTCTTGGTGCTAGCTTCTGAAATCTGAAAAATTGCCTGCTCCGTTTTGTCCAGCAACCTGAAAACGTCCGTTGTGTCTTCGAAAGCATCGCGCTGAATTTCGGAAGATATTTTGATCAGCTCACGCTTTATCGCTGCCTGGATAATAATCCTGGCATGGAATTCAATGTTTGCAGCCGAATTGACTTTTGAGGTCAGGCCGATAATGTAAGATGCCCCGCCAACAATTTCCAATTCAGCCGTACCTCTCAGTTTTGCAGTAACCGTGAGCATGTCAATAGGCTCAGAGTCAGCAAATAGGGTTACGATAGCTGAGTAAATCCGTTGATGCGCATCTTTGTAGAAGCTATCCGGTTTCAGAATGTCAGCAACGGCTGTCAACGCATCTTTTTCAAGCATAAGGGCGCCCAGTACGGCCTCTTCCACATCTATAGCCTGCGGAGGAAGTTTTCCAAAAGTTTGGTCTGTACCAGGATTACGGCCGATTGACTTCCGATCTGAACCACTCGCCCTGGAATTTGCCCTGTTGCCTTGATTGAATGCTTTTTCATTTTCCATATTACCACAAAACTAATCATTGCTAGCCTGCGGGGAAAGAAAGTTGACTTATCTATTTTTAGGTAAAAAAAAGGTAAATTTATGAATGCCTGATAATGAATAAGTTGTTGTTTTAATTGCGTGATTGGCCTTTATAAATCTTGTTTTGGAATATTATTCTGCATTCAGGTCAGGAAAATTCGGGTTATTATTACTACATTTTACGTTAATTCTTATACTACTAAACATTTAATCATTTGCTAGAAAAAATCATCACACTCGAAGATGTCTCTATGGTCGATTTCCTGGGGATTCACAATGCTAATATCAGAGAAGTAGCTGCAGCTTTTCCACAGAGCAAGATTATCTCAAGAGGAAATGAAATCAGAATTCAGGGCACGGCTCCTGAGATAATGCGGATCACTGATGTGCTGGATTCGTTGGTGGCACATTACCAGAAATACGGTAAGATCACCAATGACAATGTGAAGGGATATTTAAATGGGTTTGTGGCTTCAACACCAAAAAATGCAGATGATGACGATGATGTAATTATTTACGGGAACAAAGGACTCGTAGTTAAAGCCAAAACACCTAACCAGAAGCTATTGGTAGAGCAGGCTACAAAATATGACCTCGTTTTTGCGGTTGGACCTGCGGGAACCGGAAAAACCTACACAGCGGTGGCCATTGCGGTAAGGGCGTTGAAGAACAAAGAAGTAAAAAAAATCATCATCACCAGGCCCGCAGTAGAAGCAGGGGAGAGCCTGGGATTTTTGCCTGGCGACCTGAAAGAAAAGATTGATCCATATCTGCGTCCTATTTACGATGCATTGGACGATATGATCGCACCTGAAAAGCTTAAATTGTATCTGGAAAACCGTGTAATCGAAATTGCTCCGCTTGCCTACATGCGTGGACGAACACTGAACAACGCTTTTATTTTGCTTGATGAGGCTCAAAATACCACGCCGATGCAGATGAAAATGTTTCTGACACGTATGGGGCCAAGTTCAAAAGCAATTATTACAGGTGATAAGTCCCAGATTGATTTACCGAAAAACCTAAAATCCGGTCTGATTGATTCGTTAAATCTTCTCAAAGGGATTAAGGGAATCAGTTTTGTGGAGCTCGATGGTTCCGACGTGGTAAGACACCGTTTAGTGAAGGATATTCTTGCTGCATATGAGAGGTCGGAGAGCTAGGTTTTCAATATTTACAATGCTTGTGTTTACGGGGATTTATTTGTCCGCACCCTCCTTTGCCCAGGAAGGTGCGGATTCCTCGTTTGTGCGTTGTGCAACGGACGAAATGATCAAAAGAAAAAGTGAGAAAAGTGCTCCATATCGTGCATTACGAATTAAAACTGAGCAGGCTATTCAGGATTATGTTCAAAACAACGGTGGCCGGTTGAGGAAGGCCGCCGGTGAGGTAATCCGAATTCCGGTTGTCGTGCATATTATTCATAATCAGCAGGATAACCGCATAGGAGGCAGTGATAACCCGAATTTGTCTGAGGAGCAGATCAGGAGCCAGATCGTTGTGCTCAACGAAGACTACCGCAAAAAGGAGGGGACGAACGGGTATAACACAAACGCTGTGGGTACCGATACGCAAATCGAATTTGAACTTGCTCAATACGATCCCGACGGGCACAATACCAATGGAATTACGCGAAATTATGTAACCCAGACGACTTTTAATCCCTACACAGATGATCAGGTTCTGGCCGGCATCGTTTCGTGGCCATCTGATAAATACCTGAATATATGGGTTTGCGCGCTTGGTACTGCATATCTTGGTGTGGCGCAGTTGCCTTCTGTCGAAGGTATTGACGGGCTCGACAATTCTAAAAGCGCTGAGGCTGCAACGGATGGAGTGATTATCAATTATAAAGTTTTTGGTAGTGTTCAGCATCTTTCCGGCACTGGCTCAATCACGAGCACGGTTTATAATCTCGGCCGGACGACAACGCACGAAATAGGGCATTGGCTGGGCTTGCTGCATACCTGGGGCTCGCAGGATAACTTTTGCGGCACAGATTACTGCAATGACACGCCGCAGGCGAGGGCAGGAAATCTCTCGTTTGACTGTACGCCGAAATATGTTACCTGCTCTGGCAGAACGACACAGGTGATGATTGAGAATTACATGGATTACTCACCCGACGGGTGTATGAACATTTTCACAGCGGATCAGCTCGCGCGTATGCAGGCAGCAATTGCACTGAGTCCAAGGCGAATTAAGTTAATTGAAAATGCCAAAGCCGGCAGACTTGATCCTGCTGACCAACTTACGGTAGATGTTTTTCCCAATCCGGCTTCTGAAAATGTTTACGCGAATGTCAGGTTTAAAGATTTTCAGAGTTTTTCAGTGACTATTTATGATCAGAAGGGTATAGTAAGAAGTGTCACGCAATTCACAGACGTCTGGAGCCGGAAGATTGCAATAAATACACGCAATCTGGCGCCCGGGCTTTACATTTGCCGGGTTTCAACCGGAACAGAGTCTGTGACGAGGCGGTTTCTCTTCCGATAGATATTTAGCCAGATGATTGCCCGTTTGCCGTTTGTGGGATTTGTTTTCTTTTACGCGGCGGGAATTCTGCTGGCGGGTTTCGTGCCATGGCAATCCGGAATCACGGATTTTGCCGTTTTAGCAACCTTTTTACCATTATTTGCTGGCGCATTTTTCTGCTATTTCAAAGGAAAATTTACGTTTGTTTCTGCCCTTTTCTCGCTTTTTCTGACCACCGCGGGACTTTTTTCAACAGCGCTGCAAAATCAGAAACTTACTGCTTCTTTACATTCAATAGATACTGCTGACTACGATGCGTATGAAGCGGTCGTTAAAACACTCCCGGAAAAACGAGCAAAGTCTATTCGTTTCGAATTGGCTATCATTCGGCTAAGAGTTGGTCATTACTGGGCGCCTGCTGATGGCCGTGCGCTGATATCCCTGCCGGTTGACGCAGCTGAAATTCCCAAACCGCTTGATCATTTGCTGGTGATCAGAAAACTTGAACGACCGAAGTCACCTTTGAATCCCGGGGAATTTGACTACCGTAATTATTTGTGGAACAAAGGTATAGGGCTTATAGCATATCTTCCGGCCGGTTCCTACCAAATTATCCGGCAAACCAGGGAAAATTTCAGTCCCGGCTTGTGGAGTATGCAGGTTTCGGAGTGGGCTGACCAGCACTTTCGGGCCAATCTCAAAGATGATCGTTCCTATGGTTTGGTGAAGGCAATGTTGCTTGGCCGCCGTGATGATCTTCGCTCGGATCAGATCGACGACTACACAACTTCCGGAACGGTGCATATTCTCTCCGTTTCTGGTATGCATGTTGCCATGATTTTTTTGGTGATCAGCCTACTTTTTGGTTGGATGAAAAGATTGCCGGGAGGCAAATATCTTTATCTGGTTACCGTAACAGCGCTCCTGGTCTTTTATTCTGTTATTACAGGCTTTCCTCCGTCTGTGCAGCGGGCAACTGTCATGTGCGTGGTTTTGGTGATTGCTGAGGTTTTTGGGAAGCGGCATAACTCCGTTAACACGCTTGGGGTTTCCGCGTTCATCATCCTTTTACTTGATCCGCATGCACTTTTTGACGTTGGTTTTCAGCTTTCTTACCTTGCGATGCTAGGGATTTTTCTGTTTTACAAGCCGCTTGAAAAGATATGGATTCCAAACAATTGGTTATTAGTCAAGATCTGGCAGGTGACGGCACTTTCGTTTGCAGCCCAGTTGACCACATTTCCTTTAAGCATTTATTATTTCCACCAGTTTCCTTCGTATTTCTGGCTTGTCAATCCCTTCGTAGTCGCTTTCACCAACGCACTTTTGCCAGCTGCCATGCTGTTACTTTTGACTGCGTTGTTTCCAATTGGATTTTTACAAACCGGAATCAACTGGCTGGTCGATTTGCTTGCCTATCTAACCAATGTTTCGGCCGCTGCCCCTAAATTATTACCTGGCTTTCTGGTGGAGAATCTTTATCTGGACCGTATTGAGGTTTTGGCTCTATACATTTTATTGCTAGCCGTCTGCTATGCGTACGAATCGAGAGAATTTCCATGGCTACGTGCCGTTCCGTTGAGTGTACTGGTTTTTGTTCTTTACTCTACCTATTCGGTCACGGAAACATTTCTCAGGCCGAAAGTTGTGTTTCACGTTGTACCGAAACATGACGTAATCAGTTTCAAAGAAGGTAACAAACTATTTATTTCCTGTGACGATCAATTTCCTGCCGACAGCAGTGCTTATGTATTTCACCTGAAAAATTATGCAATTGAGGAAGGTATCACTGAACGGATTTTTTTTAACAACAAAAATCCCGATAATCCAGCAAGTTTTTACAGCAGGCAAATACACAACGGTACGCTGTTCAACTGGCATGGAAGGACGATCTGGCAAGGACCTCCTAAGTCTATAAATATTGATTATCAGTTGATTACTGAGCAGGATGATTTTGGTGAAATGCCTGCAAATGGCCAGCGTACAATATTTCTGGCAGGCGGAACGATGAGAAGGAAAAGCCGGGAAAAATTGAAAGAGCAGATACGCACAGAGGGCAACCGGTTTTACGACCTGGAATCTTCCGGCGCGTTATTGCTGCGCTGAGTAAATCGCCGCTATCTCTTTCGCAACCTTTCGGTCCCAGGCCGCCTGTGCGCCACCATTGGTCCCATGTCCGGTTTCGGCATCGTAAGTCTCCTGCTCCGTATTCATTTCCCTGAAAGTCTCGAGAAACTGGTACTGAATTTCGCTGTCATAATCTTCAATTGTCAGTTCCGCGTGTTGCAGTCTTTTCTTGAATCGTTCCACTACCATTCTTGTAATGTCGAAGTGTATTTGTTCGTGGCGGATGGTGTTTGCATCCCGGGCATTGGAATTTCCCCATGACATGCTTTTGACCATAAAAGTTTTCAATCCGATTTCCAAAACCAGATCGGCGTCTTTTGGATAAGACCTTCCTTCGTAACTGAAACTCGTGAAAACCGCGGCAGCATACCTGCTGGACGGCCTGCTTTTTCCTCTGAAATCGTCCCAAACCAGCGGTCTTTTTGGACTGTAAAACACAGTGTCAGACTCATTGGCTCTGTAAATTTCTTTAAATACAATCATCAGATTTCTCGCCAGTGCTGGGTTTTTCCCAACGTTTGTGGTCATCCACTTGTTAAAATGACTCAATGCCTGATCCAGCATTTGTTTTACGAGCCTGGCATGGTCATAGTCTTTTTCGGGCCTGGTGTAAGTGGCGGATGTCTGAAAGTTTGTTAGCTCTACCGGTTGCATATTCCGGTACCAGCGGAAGGTTACCGACAACTTAATTCCGCCCGTCACTTTATTTGGAGCGGTTCTTTTTTCGCTGACGGACAGATCCTTCACTGTAATGTAAAGTGGGAGATAGGTCTGCTCTTTTTTCGGTGCTTCATACGACCAATAGCCAAATAGCTCTTTTTCAACGCTTCGCGGCATAGCAATCGGCGTTTCTTTGCCAAAAACAATCACATTACCCAGCGCCGCACCGGGAGTTTTACGACTGTCTTCTACGTTCTGAATGTAAAATTGACGTTGTTTGAATAATGAAGAGACTTCTAGCGGCAGGGTTAGTATTACTTTGTCAGACTGTGCAAATGATACAGCAGAAGATGAGCAAACCGACAGGAAAATCAATACTTCCTTCAACCAAAATCGTAATGTATATTGAATCCAATCCATGCTTTGCATAAGTTTGCGGATAATTTCAGTTAAACCAGTTCAATGACTTTACTTACAACGAATTTAAAGCCGGAATTTGATGACATTTACATGGAACTTGCCAAAAATCTGGCATTGCGGTCCCATTGCATCAAAGCACAGGTTGGGGCGGTTCTTACAAAAGATACACGAATAATTTCAATAGGATACAATGGGCCGCCGGCGGGTACGCACAATTGTGACGAGGAGTTCCCGGAAACCGGTTGTCCGCGTGACGCAAAAGGAAGCTGTTCACTTGCGTTGCATGCAGAGCAGAACGCCATTCTTTTTGCAGTAAAAAATGGCTCAAATATCGAGGGATCTACACTCTTCGTTACACTTGCTCCGTGTATTGCGTGCGCGAGGGTGATCTACACAATGAAGATCAGGAAAGTTATTTTTCTTAATTCTTACGCTGCTTACAAGGGAATTGCGGTCGAAGAGGGTGTTGAGTTTCTGAAACGTTTTGGCGTCGAAGTAGAGCAATATGGCGTTGGAAGTGTCTAGGATACTGAATGAGGTGCTTCCTCACAGCAAAAAATGAATCTTGCTGTGAGGAAAACGGATCAGTGGTGATGACCACCTTCTCCATGAACGTGTCCGTGGCTGATTTCTTCATCAGTAGCCGGACGAATTGCGACGATTTGTCCTTCAAAATGCATTGATTTTCCAGCCAGCGGATGGTTAAAATTCATCACAACCAAATCGTCTTTCAATTCAACTACTTGTCCGTGCATGCGCTCGCCATCTTCGTTGGTCATCGGGATGATGTTGCCGATCTGAAGCAGTTCGTCCTGATCCACATCTTCCATCTGGAATACTGATTTTGGCAGCTCTACAACCGCTTCCGGATCGAATTCTCCGTAACCTTCTTCTGCTTCAACTGTGAAATCAAAAGTATCTCCGACAACCAGCCCCTCGATTTGATTCTCAAAACCCTCCGGAAGCCCGCTGATTCCCTGAATGAAAAGCATCGGCTCCTCTTCGGTTACGACTTCGACAATGTCCATTTCCCCGTCCTGATCCGGAATCATGAGACTATATGTTAACGTTACTACGTTATTTTTTTCGACTTTCATTTGATTGTTTGATTAAATTATGTGTTGTAATAAAATAATTGTACCCTTATCGGATCAAAAGTACAAACGTACCGGATTTTTGTCACAATGTCAGATTTATGAATTTTTTAGCACACTTATTGCTGTCAGGAAAGAACGAAAAGGTGATTATGGGAAATTATGTCGGCGATTTCATTAAGGGGCGTTTGACAGACCAGAAAACGGCAAGCTGGAACAAGGATTATGTGCTTGGTTTGAAGCTACACCGGTTTATTGACAGCTTTACGGATAGCCACCCCATCGTGCGGGAGACAAAGAATGTCATTGCGCAGGAACATGGTAAAATTGCCGGAATTGTACTGGATATTTATTTCGACTATATTTTAGCCAAATATTTTGACCAATTTTGTGATGTTCCGCTGGATATTTATGCGCAGCAGCAATATTCGGTGTTCGGGAGAAATGCGGAACTCGTGCCGCCGGACGCAACAGGCATGGTGCAAGCAATGATCAGGCAGGACTGGCTCACGACTTACGCGACGCTGGAAGGTATTGATCTTACATTCAGTCGTCTGTCGCGGCGGGCGCCGTTTTTATTGTCACTTACCAATGCTGTTGAGGAATTGAAAATCAGGGAGGCATTTTATCGCCAGCAGTTCTTAAAATTTTTCCCTCAATTGCAGATTGCGGCGGACTCATTCCTGAACGATGAATCTGTTGTTCACAAATGGCAGGGTTATTAAATTTGGTATCAATTAGTTATTTAGAATAAGGATATGGCTGTTACGCCGGACGTTGTCATTAAGGAAATTAAAAGTAAAAATTATAAGCCGGTTTATTTCCTGCACGGTGATGAGCCGTATTATCTTGATTCGATTGCGGATTTGCTGGAAAGTAAAGTTGTTCCGGAAGCTGAAAAGGGCTTCAATCAGTTTATTATCTATGGCAAAGACCTGGATGTTACTGGTGTGCTGGGCTATGCCAGGCGATATCCGTTCATGGCGGAGCGGCAGTTGATCATCGTTAAAGACGCCAATAAACTGGCAGGAATTGAACAAAAGGACCAGTTGGCGAGGCTTGAAGATTATGCGCTAAATCCGTTGAAAAGTACTGTCCTTGTATTGTGTTTTCAGGCCAATGCGGATGAGCGGAAGAGTTACATAAAGGCATTCAATACGCACGGAGTAGTCGTTCAGTCTAAAAAGTTGTACGATAACAAATTGCCGGAATGGGTGACAGCCTACTGTCAGACCGAAGGCGTTAAGATAAGCCCGAAAGCGGTGCAGATGATGGTCGACAATATTGGGAACGACCTGAAAAGACTGACAAACGAGATCAGAAAAATCATGGTCAATCTGCGGGTGGATCAGGGAATTGATGCGGAAGTCGTCGAGCGTTTTGTAGGTATCAGCAAAGAATACAATGTTTTTGAGTTTCAAAAAGCATTGATCCAGCGGGACGTAATTAAGGCCAATAAAATTGTCTCGCACTTTTCCGCAAATTCAAAAGATAATCCGCTTGCGCCCATTCTGATTATTTTATTTGGTTTCTTTTCAAAGCTCTTGCTGGCACACGCAAGTCGCGACAAGTCTGAGCGGGGTTTGGCGTCTGAGTTGGGCATCAATCCGTTTTTTGTTAAAGATTACACCCTTGCCATGCGGAATTATCCGTTGCCGAAAGTGGCGCACATTATTCATTACCTGAGGGAAAGCGATGGCAGATTAAAAGGGCTTGACGGGGTGAGTATTTCGGAAGGAGAGTTGCTTCGGGAGTTGGTTTTTAAAATTACGCATTGAGCTATCGGATTTGTTGGAAACCGCAAGAATCGGTTTTCAGATGTAATATCAGTGAAGGACCTTTGCCAAATGAATGAACCCGGCTCAATACTGATTCCAATTCCACCCAATTTTAGTTTTCAGGAATGTATCTGGTTTCTGAACAGAAATTACGACGATTGCCTGCACGTGATCGGTCCGAATAGTATTCGGAAAGCTATAGAGTTCGATGGTCAGGTATTTGTGTTTGAGATTCAGGAGAAGGGTAATTTTCTTAAAATCAATGTTTTAAACGGCGAGACCCGCGCCGGATTGATCGATTTTGTGATCGCCTACATCCGTGAATGGTTTGATATGGACCGGGATATTCAGCCTTTTTACCAACTACTTGAAACAGATGAAAATCTCGACTACATGGTGGATTCTTTCCGGGGGCTGCGTCTTATCGGTATCGCTGATCTTTTTGAGGCACTCTGCTGGAGCATCATTGGTCAGCAAATTAACCTCACATTTGCTTATAAATTAAAGCGACGATTGGTAGAAAAATATGGAAAATCTGTCGAACTGGATGGAGAAGTTTACCATGTTTTTCCATTATCTCAAATTCTGTCCGGGGCGCATTGCGATGACCTGCGCGCAATGCAGTTTTCACAGAAAAAAGCAGAATATCTAATCGAGTTGGCCGGGACATTCAAGGATGGCCGGTTGTCTAAGCAGATAATTTCAGCCCTTCCGGACTTCCTGTCCCGGCAGCGTGCGCTGACCGCGCAAAGGGGTATCGGGGTCTGGACGGCAAATTATTCATTGATGAAATCTCTGCGGGAATCCGGTGGAATACCTTACGGGGACGTAGGCTTGTTCAACGCCCTGGTCAGCCATAACGTAATCGTTTCCAGAACAGAAACTGACCGGATCGACAAGTTTTTTGCCAGCTACAAAGGTTGGGAAACGTATGTCGTGTTTTATTTATGGCGAAGTCTGGCGGTTAAATAGCGCTTTCCATTCCCGATATTTTGCCGGCATGCAGTGCCCACAAGGACGATATCCATTTTCAATTGCTTCGGATTCATCTGCAAAGAAAACACGGTTTTGCTTTTTCATGCGTTTGCCGGAGCGGCATTCCAAAGTGCCATATATTTTGAGAACCTTGTTTCCTCCTAACGAAATTTTGCCGTTGGAAATCATCGTTTTTAGTTTTCTCATTGCGGCAAAATTCGGTTGCCCCAGATCGTCATGTTTGGTCATAATCAACACAGTCCGTCGTGGAAAATGATTCCGAGAGTAAGCCTCTCACCGCTATGCAACTCGCTGACTCCATGTTTCATATTGACCCGATAGTAACCTTTGCTTCCTTTTACCGGCCTGAAATTGGTAGAAAACAGTAAAATATCACCCTTTGCCGGACGCAGAACCATTGCCCTGGACTGGGCCCGCGGAATCTGCTGAGTGAGCACAAATTCTCCACCTGAATAATCCTTTTCCGGATCGCTCAAAAATATGACCAGCTGTATCGGAAAATATATTTCTCCGTACAAATCCTGGTGTAAGGTATTGTATCCCCCGGTACCGTATTTCAAAATCAAAACAGTCGGTTTGATCTGATTATGGTCATGGCAAAGCGCCTGAAATTGCGAAAATCTGTGGGGATATTTTGTGTTGATCCTTAAAACCTGCATCCAACGATTGGCCAATGGTGCTATTTTTTCGTAAACCGTTTCACGAACACTTTGAATAAGGTCAGGAAGCGGGTAGTTAAAATATTTGTATTCTCCCTGGCCAAAACGATACCGCTGCATACTGATCGTCTTCCGGTAATGTGCGGAGTTGTCATATTGACAGGCAAGTTCGTCACATTCCTCATTTGTAACTGCGCTTTTCAATAGAGAATATCCTGTATCAGTCAGATTTTCTGCTGCTTTTTCCCAGTCGTAATTGTTGAGTCGCCGGATAATTTCCTGCATGATATTTTTGTTTGCTGAATACCCTCAGTGGATATTGCCGGGACAAAAATATCATGCAGTGAATCTTTTGAAAACCTGAATCTTGCTTTCTTCGTTTTGCAGCGGGCTTTTAAGCCAGCACTTTCTCGTCTTTTCGTTCTCCGATCTGTTGCCTCCACATGGCATAATAAAGACCTTTTTCATCCAGAAGATCATGGTGGCTGCCGGTTTCGATGATTTTCCCTTTTTCCAGAACATAAATGCGGTCGGCATGCATGATCGTGGAAAGACGGTGCGCAATCATAACGGTGATGTGCTGGCGTTGATCCGTGATGTGGCGTATTGTATTTGAAATTTCCTCCTCCGTCAGCGAGTCCAGCGCGGACGTGGCCTCGTCAAAAATCATCAGATTCGGATTCCGCAACAGCGCACGTGCGATGGAAAGCCGCTGACGTTCGCCGCCTGAGAGCTTCAAGCCACCTTCACCGATGACTGTTTCAATGCCGTTTTCTGCACGGGAAAGCAGGTTGTAACAGGCTGCTTTTTGAAGAACGTCATCGATCATATCATCTGTTGCGGCAGGATTTACGAACAGCAGATTTTCTTTGATTGTACCTGAAAACAACTGCGTATCCTGGGTAACAAACCCAATTTTATGGCGCATTTCATCAAAATCAATGTCGCTTCCGCTGTTTTCGTTGTAGTACACCGTACCGACATTCGGATGGTAGAGCCCTACGAGCAGTTTCACAAGTGTCGTTTTGCCGGAACCCGACGGACCAACGAAAGCGATCGTCTCACCGCGCCTTACGTGGAAGGAAATTTCCTCCAATGCGGCTCTTGTGGCGGACTGATGTTGAAAACGAACATTTTCGAAGCGAAGTGACTCAATATCTTTAATCGTAACGGGGTGATCAGGTTTGCGTTCAACGGGACGGCTCAGCAGGTTTTGTAAATTGGCGAGCGACGCTTCTGCTTCACGGTATGACAAAATCACATTCCCAAGTTCCTGCAACGGTCCGAAAATAAAGAATGAATAGAATTGCATCATCATCATTTGTCCGACGGTGATCTGCTCGTGAAACACATAGTAGAGCAACGAAAACATGATGCACTGCTGTAAAAAGTTGACGAATGTGCCTTGTATAAAACTAATTGAGCGTATGCTTTTTACTTTTTTCAGTTCAAGTTTCAGGATTTTGAAAGTATTCGTATTAAGCCGCTGAATTTCCTGTTGTGTGAGACCAAGACTTTTGATCAGCTCAATATTACGCAGTGATTCCGTTGTTGATCCGGCAAGCGCAGTGGTTTCCTTGACAATTGTTTTTTGAATAATCTTAATTTTCCTGCTCAGCAAACTGGTCAATAGGGCCAGTACGACCGAGCCGATCAGGTATATGACAGGTAGCATCGGGCTCAGCTTGAAGGCCACAATCACCACAAAAACGATACCTACCAATGTAGCGAAAAGGACGTTGACGAAATTGGTGATGAATTTTTCGCAGTCTGCCCTCACTTTTTGCAATACCGACAAAGTTTCTCCGCTGCGTTGGTCCTCAAAATCCTGAAAGGGGAGGCGAAGGGCGTGGCGAAGGCCGTCTGTATACAAATCAGCCCCAAACTTTTGGATCACCACATTGACAACGTAATCCTGGAACGCTTTGGCGATACGCGAAACCATGGCCGTGCCGATAATCAGAAGCAGACCTATGAGGACGCCCCTGTAAAATTCGTTGTTCAGTCCATTATCACGAAAATATTTGGCTTTATTGGCAAAAGGGTCAATCAGATAGTTACCAAGAATGTACGGATTGAGAAGGGAGAAAACCTGGTTAACTGCGGCCAGCAGTAAAGCAAGCAAAATCAGCGCTTTGTAGCGGCTGAGGTATTGTAGTAATAACTTCATATCATGGTGGTTGCATCCGGAACACGATGTCCCTTTTGTAGAAACCGAAAGTTTTGAAATTTAATTCTGTAACGAACGAAAAAAGGCGCTCAATGAGCGCCTTTGGCATTTCGTAGCGGGGAGCAGGATCGAACTGCCGACCTTAGGGTTATGAATCCTACGCTCTAACCATCTGAGCTACCCCGCCGTAATTGTGGTGCAAAAGTATGTTAAAAATTTTTATCACGCAATAGGTTTTGAAATTTCGTTTCAAAATTTTAAATTACAAAAAAAGCAAAATTGCCGTTTCGGATTTTACAATTGAATTATGCTATATTACAACTTTTAAGATTTGGATGTACGCCGATTTCAATAAGGTCACCCTTTTTACCCCTGATTACTATGGAAAAATTTAAGTTTATTACTGAATTTGAGCTACGTTCCTCACCAAAAGTCTTATTTCCATATATATCAACACCCTCTGGCCTTGAACAATGGTTTGCGGAAAAAGTTACCGTGTTGCCTGATCACAGGTTTGATTTTCAATGGGACGGGGACAGCCATATTGCCAAGCAGACAGGATTGAGAATTAACAAAGGTGTACGCTTCGAGTTTGAAAACACAAGCGTTGACGAACTGGACAATAATCACCTGGAATTGAAGTTAGAAGTAAGCGATCTCACCCAGACTACCTTTTTGCGTGTTATAGATTATTCAGCAAATAAGGATGAAGATGAACTATTATCACTTTGGCATGGGTTTATGGATAATCTGAAAGAAATTGTAGGTAGTTAATGAAGAAGCTTGATAAGCTGGTTTTACAGGCCTTTTGGGGGCCGTTTTTTATAACAATGTCCGTTGTGGTTTTCGTTTTTTTAATGAGAATCATGATTTTTTATATCGATGACTTCGTTTCTAAAGAACTGGGCATTCTGGATTACGCGCGACTATTCTTCTTCTTTAGTCTCATCACTGTTCCCACGGCGCTTCCGCTCGCGATGCTGTTGTCCTCACTGATGGCCTTCGGTAATCTGGGTGAATTTTTTGAACTGACTGCCATCAAAAGTGCAGGGATTTCCGTTGTAAGAGCCATGATGCCGCTATTTATCGTTGCGCTGTTTGTAACGGTATTCTCTTTTTTCTTTAATGACCGGGTATCTCCGTGGGCAAATTTGAAAGGGTACAGCCTGCTTTATGATATAAAAACTACCAAGGCAACCCTAAAAATTAAGGAAGGTATTTTTTACAATGATCTGCCGGGTTACAGTATCAAGGTTGACAAGAAGGAGGAAAACGGTTCCATGAAAGGCATGGTGATTTATAAGCACGACAGCCGTTCCTACGAATTGGGAAATACTACCATTATTCTTGCAGATTCGGGACGTATGTACAGTAAAAACAACAACCGGTACCTGGTCATCGAATTATACCACGGAACGATCTACAATGAGGAAGCTGCTAATGGCGGCCGCCCGACGTATATTTCTTCTCCGACAACCGGAGCACCGGTTATCTCAAATTTTCAGCGCAACGGATTTGATCACTATGAGCTCTGGGAAAGCCTGTCTTCGTTTGGTATGAAAAGAACTGATGAAGGACAGTTCAAATACCACGAATTCATGAAGAATATTTCGGATCTGACGTCCACGGCTGATTCGATGCGTAACAATTATGTGGAGACAAAAAAGAATCTGGTTCCCAATAGTCAGCAATATTTCTCTTACAATTACAAGGAGGGGACGGATAAAAAGCTGTTGCCCGGTAAATGGATTGATTCTCTGCTTCGCAAGCCAATGGGCGATAGTTTGAAGAAAGAAATTCTCACAAATGCCAAAAGCGCGGCAGCGAGTATGCTGAGCTTTACTAACTCTCAAAGTGAATATCTTCAGACAAAACTGAAAGATGCCAACAAATATGAACTGGAAAAACACCATAAATATACACAGGCAATTTCCTGTCTGGTGATGTTTTTGATCGGTGCTCCCTTGGGCGCTATCATAAAAAAGGGCGGTTTCGGTGTTCCTGTGTTAGTTTCTATAGTGTTTTTTATCCTGTTGTACGTGATTACAAACCAAGGTGATAAATGGGTGAAAGAAGGTATGCTTGCCGTTCCCGTGGGTGCGTGGATGGCGAATAGCCTGCTGTTCCTGACAGGTTTATATTTTGTAGACAAAGCCCGGAGTGATTCCCGTTTGTTTGAGAAGGACGTATACCAAATGTATATCAAAAGAATAAAAGCAAAGTGGATGGGTAGATTCGGCAAACCCGTACTTATTGAATCATAGGAAAATTATATTTTTGATTCAGGATATAAATGTTTACTTTTGCGTCCTTATTTACGGCAAAGTGCCGTGAACATTCACATATTTAATCTGTTGTTACAATCATGTATTTAACCACGGAAAAGAAGAGAGAGATCTTCGAAACGAAAGGTTTTAAGAAAGAAGGAGGGGACACTGGTTCCGCCGAATCACAAATCGCATTATTTACGTACCGTATCAATTATTTGAACGAGCACTTAAAGACGCACAAAAAAGACAATGATACACGTCTTGGGCTACTTAAAATGGTAGGTAAGCGTAGAAGATTATTGGATTATTTATTCAAAAATGACATTAGTCGTTACCGTGCGATTATTGCCGAATTGAACATTCGTAAGTAATTTATCAATCAGGGAACTTGCTCTCAAAGTAAGTTCCCTGATTTTTTGCGGAATTTTATCTGAGTTACACAAGAGACGTTCTGGTGACGTTTCAATCGCTTTCAAACAACACATATTCTATGCTCTTTAACATAGTTACCAAGACTATACCTTTACCGGATGGTAGAGAAATTACAATTGAAACAGGGAAATTAGCGAAACAGGCAGATGGATCAGTAGTGGTGCGTATGGGAAATACCATGCTGCTGGCGACGGTTGTAGCTAATAAGGAAATAAGAGAGGGAATTGATTTTTTGCCTTTATCCGTAGATTATCAGGAAAAATTTGCTTCTGCCGGTAGAATCCCGGGAAGCTTTATGCGCCGTGAGGGAAAACTTTCAGACCATGAAGTATTGGTAAGCCGCTTGGTTGACCGTGTTCTACGTCCTCTTTTTCCGGATGATTACCACGCGGAAATTCAGGTTAACATTATATTGATGTCTGCCGACGCAGAAGCACTGCCAGATGCACTGGCTGCTTTGGCTGCATCTGCTGCAATTGCAGCGTCGGACATTCCCTTTGGAGGTCCGGTTTCTGAGGTTCGTGTAGCAAAAGTAGACGGTCAGCTGATCATCAACCCAGGTACATCTCAGTTGGAAAACGCGACGCTCGAACTACTTGTTGGCGCAACCTACCAGGATATTACGATGGTAGAAGGCGAAATGAGCGAAGTGAGCGAAGATGAAGTGATTGAAGCGTTGCGTTTTGCGCATGATGTGATCAAACAACAGTGCCTTGCGCTCAAAGAGTTTGAAGCTGCGGTTGGTAAAATCGAAAAAAGGGAATACGTTGGTGATTTGCAGGATGAAGAGCTGGAAGCAAGAGTTCGTGCATTCTGTTACGACAAAGTGTATGCAGTAGCACAGCTTGGATCGCCCAACAAACAAATTCGTAAAGATGGTTTCAAAGCTGTTCTGGCTGAATTTATGGAATCAATCGGCGAGGATGAAGAATTGAACAAATCGCTGATCAAACGTTATTTCCATGATCTGGAATACGATGCATCACGTCGTTTGGTACTGGACGAAAGGAAACGTCTGGATGGCCGTCGTCTTGATGAAGTCCGTCCGATCGCTTCGGAAATTGACTTTTTGCCAAATGCACACGGTTCGGCATTGTTCACGCGTGGAGAAACCCAATCGATTACGACGGTTACATTGGGTACAAAACAAGATGAGCAGATTATTGATACCCCTTTGAAGTACGGATACAGCAAGTTCCTGCTTCATTATAACTTTCCTGGTTTTTCAACAGGTGAAGTAAAACCAAACCGTGGACCTGGCCGTCGTGAAGTTGGTCATGGAAACCTGGCGTTACGTGCATTGAAAAAAGTGCTTCCTGCGCCGGAAGATAATCCATACACAATTCGTATCGTTTCTGATATTCTGGAATCAAACGGCTCTTCGTCAATGGCCACCGTTTGTGCCGGTTCGCTTGCACTGATGGATTCAGGACTGAAAATTAAAGCGCCTGTTTCCGGTATTGCAATGGGTTTGATCTCCGACGAAAAAACAGGTCAGTATGCGGTGTTGTCCGATATTCTTGGTGATGAAGATCACTTAGGCGACATGGATTTCAAGGTAACCGGAACTGAGAAAGGCATTACCGCCTGCCAGATGGATATCAAGGTAAACGGGCTGTCGTTCGCAGTTTTGTCCGAAGCATTGTTGCAGGCAAAAGCCGGCAGATTGCATATTTTGGGCGAAATGAATAAAACAATGAAAGAAAATCGCGCAGATCTGAAACCTCACACGCCTCGCGCCGTCGTAATCAAGATCGATCGCGAAATGATTGGTGCGGTAATCGGGCCTGGCGGTAAGGTTGTTCAGGATATTCAGAAAGAATCAGGTGCCACAGTTTCTATTGAAGAAAAAGATGGTGCTGGTTTTGTAAGTATATTCTCTGCTGACAAGACTTCAATGGATAAAGCAGTTGCACGTATCCGCGGAATTATATTGGTGCCGGAAATCGGCGAAATTTATTCAGGAAAAGTGAAGTCTATTATGCCTTTCGGAGCGTTTGTAGAGTTCCTGCCAGGAAAAGACGGATTGTTGCACATTTCTGAGATCAAGTGGGAACGCATCGAAACGATGGATGGTGTTCTGGAAGTTGGCGAAGAAGTTCAGGTTAAATTGGTTGAAGTTGATAAAAAGACTGGTAAGTATCGCTTATCCCGTAAAGTATTACTTCCGAAGCCTGAGAACAAAAATGCATAAAATTGTGTTTTTGTAATATAAGGCATTAGCAAATGTCGTTGTTAACACATATTAATATAAGAATTTAGGATGAGACAGCTAAAGATCAGTAAGCAAATTACCAACCGCGAAAGTCAGTCATTAGATAAATATTTGCAGGAAATCGGTAAGGTAGATTTGTTAACGCCGGATGAGGAAGTGACGTTAGCTCAGAAAATCAGGGACGGGGATCAGCTTGCACTGGAACGACTAACGAAAGCTAACTTGCGTTTTGTTGTTTCTGTAGCAAAACAATATCAAAATCAGGGGTTGTCACTTGGTGACCTGATCAATGAAGGAAATTTGGGTTTGATCAAAGCCGCACAACGCTTTGATGAGACACGTGGTTTCAAATTTATATCTTACGCAGTTTGGTGGATTCGTCAATCAATTCTTCAGGCACTTGCAGAGCAGTCACGTATCGTTCGTCTTCCATTGAACCGCGTTGGTTCTTTGAACAAAATATCTAAAACTTTCTCTGAGCTGGAACAACGTTTTGAACGCGAACCATCTCCTGAGGAGCTTGCTGAAGTTCTTGAAATATCTTCTTCGGAAGTTGTTGATACAATGAAGATTTCAGGAAGACACGTATCCATGGATGCACCGTTTGTTCAGGGAGAAGAAAACAGTTTGCTGGATGTTCTTGAAAACGACCTGGAAGACAAACCTGATTCAGGACTTGTCAACGAATCTTTGCGTAAAGAAGTACAGCGCGCGCTTTGCACGCTTACGCAGAGAGAAGCGGACGTGATCGCGCTTTATTTTGGGCTTAACGGCGAGCATGCGATGACTTTGGAGGAGATAGGAGAGAAGTTCAACCTTACCCGCGAACGTGTACGTCAGATCAAAGAAAAGGCTATTCGCAGGTTACGTCACGTATCCAGAAGCAAAGCATTGAAAACATATCTTGGTTAATTGTCCGAATTCTCGGGCAATAAATTTACCAATCAATATAAAAAGGCCTCATTTGAGGCCTTTTTTGTACCTATATCAAATGGCAGTATTACAACCATTAGTTGATCTGGCGGAAATTTGTCACGCACATGGAATCCGTCACGCTGTAATTTCACCAGGCTCGCGTAGTGCGGCGTTAACGCTGGCATTTGTGCGTCACGGAGGGTTTCAATTGCGTACTGTGATGGACGAGCGCGCTGCGGGATTTATAGCGCTGGGAATGGCGCAACAACTACATGTGCCTGTAGCGTTGATCTGCACTTCGGGCAGCGCGGCATACAATTATGCGCCTGCGGTCGCAGAGGCTTTTTTTTCCCAAGTACCACTGCTGGTTCTTACGGCAGACCGGCCCAAAGAATGGATTCACCAATTGGATGGTCAAACAATCTACCAATCGGGAATCTACGGAAGCCACGTAAAGGAATTTTTTGAATTACCAGCTGATTACGAACACAAAGATGCGGCTTGGATGGTCAACAGAAGTGTTAATGCGGCGGTTCTGTGTACTCTAAACTTTCCGTATGGGCCTGTCCACATCAATATTCCCATCAGAGAGCCATTTTATCCCACTGGCACAGACGAATTTGCTCCTTCCCCGGGATTAAGGGTTGTCAACCGCGTACAAACGGAAGCAACATTATCAACTGAAACCTGGCATACGCTCCTGAACGAATGGGAAGATGCTTCAAAAATCTTGATCGTTGCCGGCCAATATGGGAATAGTACAAAACTAAATACTGCGCTTTCAAATATTTCAGATCAGTTTGACGTCCCGGTTATATCAGATACGATCAGTAATCAGAAAGGAAACCAACATGCAATTACCCATCACGATTTATTCCTTGGAGCGGCTGATACATCAAAATTAAGGCCGGATTTGTTGATTACTTATGGACTTTCCCTGATTTCTAAGGAACTCAAAGTGTTTTTGAGGAATAACCCGGCAATTAAACACTGGCACATCAGCGAAGACACGCATTTGGTTGATACATTTCAATCACTGACGCACCAGATAGCTGTTTCTCCAGAATATTTCTTTGAAAATATTTTTGAGAAGATTGATTATCAGTTGTTTGTACAAAATTCAGACCCTGATATTGACACAGCCTACTTCTTGCGATGGAAGCAATTTGATCAAATATCCAACGCAAATTTAAGTAAGTATTTATCGAATTTAACACTGTTAAACGATCTATCAGTTATAGATTATTTATTATCAGTGGTAGGTGACAACTATCAGCTGCATGTGGCCAACAGTATGGCCGTTCGCTACTTAAATGTATTTGGACAGAGAGTAGGAATTCGCACTGTATTTTCAAACCGTGGTACCAGCGGAATTGATGGTTGTGTAAGTACAGCAATAGGCGCATCGATAGTCAATGAATCACCTACGCTGTTGGTTACAGGTGATGTTGCCTTCTTGTATGATCGCAACGGGTTATTGATATATCCTTTTCCTTCAAATCTTAAAATCGTTATACTTAACAACGGCGGTGGGAATATTTTTCGAATGATCGATGGACCTGCCAGGTTGCCGGAACTTATTGATTATTTTGAAACGAGACACTCCTTTAATGCGAGACGAACGGCAGAAGATTCAGGCATTAATTATTTCTCAGCAGATAATTTGCAGTCTCTTCACGATAGGTTTGAAGAATTTATTAAGGCGCCCGGCGCTGCAATTTTCGAGGCCTTCACTGATCCGGTCGAAAATACCCGCGTCTGGAAAGGGTTGAAAACATTTGTAAAAGCAAACTGGTAGGCAACTTTTAACGGCAGTTTTTGGCAAGCTGCGATACAGAAATAGAATCTTTCAGCACTGCGCCGCGCGTCCAGAGTTCACATGCTTTCGGTTTGTTTTTCTGCTGAAAATAGAGTGAGCCAGTGAGGCCGTATAACATTTCCACAGGTTCTGCGATTTCAATGGCCTTGTTAAACTCGTTTATCGCTTTTTCAGGCTCTCCATTTTTCTGATAATATATACCCAGGTTTCTGAGAGCGTATCCGTTTGCCGGGAAGATATCCAGCGACCGGTCAATTAATTTTTTAGCTTCTGTGTTGTTGCCAGTCTGAAGAAGAACGAAACCTTTATTATTCAAAGCGAGCGGTTCCGCAGGGTTGGAGTTCAATATCAAGTCAAAATAAGAAATGGCCTGCTCCCAGTTAGTTTCCTTAGTCGCAATCAGTCCCAGATTATTGAGCGCTTCGGGAGATGCTGGGTTTAATTGAGCAGCTTTGGTAAAATCTTTTTTGGCTAATTCGTATGATTTTAACTGATAATATATAGCGCCCCGGTTCACCAACGCCTCTACATTCTTGTTAGATAATGTCAGTGCTCTGTCGTAGTCGGCCAGCGCTTCGGATTGTGCACCCCGCGCATTCATTAAATTTCCATGAATCAAAAAATAGCGGGTCGAGTCCTGGTAAATTTTCGCTATTGTTTTCAGATCCTCCTCGGCCGCTGCCAGATCACCCATTCGAAGCGCTGTTTCTGACCTCACGAGATTTGCCTGTACTAATGTTGGATCGAGAACAATTGCCTGTGTTAAAATCTCGCGCGCATCGCTGACACGGTTTATTTTCAGCAATGTGATCCCTTTGTTTAGATATGCATCCGGAAACTCGGCGTTTTTGGCAATTGCTTCGTCATACAGCCTGATTGCCTCGGCATAATTGTTTTGACTTAAAGCTACGTTGGCTTTAAGAAAAAAATCGGCAGCGTCTTTCTTTTTTTGGCCCCCACAACCAAGGATTATTAGTACTAATATTTGTAGTATTATGTAGTATTTCAGTTGTGAAGCCATGTGAGCAATGAATTGATTACTTTTGTTTTATTTTTTGAGATATGAGATATATAAAAGATATTCCTCACCAACATTTTAAGATCAGTATCTACCAGTGGAATAACAAGTATATTATTAAGGTAGAATCCGGAATGTATGAGCAAACTTACAAAATCGACGAATACGAGGTAGCTTCTGTTGCAGAAATCGAGAAATGTATGGATAAATCATTTTTGGAAAGTGCTGCAATGAAATTTAGAGAAATGGACGAAAATTTCCGTGGTACACTTGTGCGTAATGAGGTCGTCTTCTAAACTTTAAATACAAAAAAGGTGCTTTTTCATACGTATTATACGGTTGGAGGATGCTTTTCGTTTACTAGCAAATAGTTTTTGCAGATCCACAGTCTTTCAAATTTATATGATTGTAAATATTAATTCACTTAAAAACTCCACTAAACAAGCCCCTATGCTTTTAAAACATAGTACCTATACGCTCGGGTTCTTTTTATGTGTGGGTGGATTTGGTGCCAATGCTCAGAATTCGATGAGCTTTACGGCATCAGACGCCCATTTCCGCAACGGTCTCGAGTATTATGAAAAGTCCAATTTTGTCGCCGCACGACAGGAATTTGGCGAATTTCTCAATACCCAGGATAACCTATTAAGTACCAGCGATTACAACAAAGTTACGGCCGAATATTATGTAGCTGTAACCGGACTTTATCTGAATTATCCTGAGGCGGAAGTACAGGTAGATCGGTTCGTAAAAAACCATGCGGAGCATCCGAAGGCTCAGCAGATATATGGAGATCTCGGAAGATATTACTATGAAGCAGGCGAGTACGAAAAGGCGATTACGTATCTTGAAAAGGCTGTCAATCTAGGTGGTAACAGTGCCAAGAAAACCGAGAGCATCTATCAGCTAGCAATGTCGTACTACAACACGAAGCAACCGGACCTGGCTTTGCCTTTGTTTAACCAGGTTAAAACGGATACGTCTTTTCCAAATTCCGGTGACGCATCTTTTTATGCCGGAGTTATCAATTATCAGAAAAATAAATTTGATGAAGCATATCAGGATTTTCTCAGGATCGAAAATCACCCTTATTACAAAAATGAAGCTCCTAACTGGATCATATCTTCGTTGTATCAGCTCAAAAAATATGACGAACTCCTTACGTACGGAGAGAAAGTGCTTACGCAGCAACGTGGTAATACCAAACTGGATGATGTTGCCTTGTATGTAGCAGAAGTATATTACGAGAAAGGTGACTACGCAGCGGCGGTAACTGCTTACGAGCGATACAAGAAAATGAAACCCGGAGCCGTACCACCTGCGGTAGCATTGCATTACGGTCATTCATTATTCAGAACGAACAATTTCGAAGGTACAATCGGTGCTTTAAAGACTGTTGCCGTTGGCAAGGATTCTGTATCGCAGTATGCGTCATATATACTGGGAATCAGCTACTTAAAGACATCTAATTTAAGTTATGCTTTAACGTCATTCGATAACGCAGCTAAGTTAAACTTCAATGCGATTGTTAAGGAAGAGGCAGCTTATAACCATGCAAAAGTGCAGCTGGACCTGGGAAATAACAATGATGCTGTAAAGGAATTTAATGACTTTATGGCGAAGTATCCTAATAGCAAACATACCGAGGAGGCAACCGAGTTAGTAGCCGAAGGATACGCTGGCGCGAGTAACAATGCGGGAGCAATTAAATACATTGAGGGGCTGTCAAAACGCAATGCTAAAATTAATGGGACCTATCAGCGCCTTACGTTTAATCAGGGAGTGACGGATTTTAATCTGGAAAAATATGATCAGGCACTTATTTACTTCGAGAAATCTCTGAAATTTCCCATCGATGAGCCGATCGCGATCTCCGCTCAATATTATAAAGCTGAATCGCTTTCGGGATTGAAGAAGTCTGAGGAGGCCGTTGCACTTTACAATCAGATTGCCAAAAATCCAAAAGCAGGCATTTACGCGCGTAAGAGTCTGTACGCGCTTGGTTACAATTATTATAACCAGAAAAAGTACAGCCAGGCGCTTGGCTATTTTAAAGACTTTGTGAGCAACACGCAGGGAATTGATGCGCAGGTGATTGAGGATGCGTACGTACGCCTGGCCGATTGTTATCTGGCCGCGAAAAATTATTCAGAGGCCATCAATACTTATGATCAGGTTTCTGCAAAAGGAAAAGTGGATAAGGATTATGCTTTGTTCCAAAAAGGAAGGGCTTACGTGTACATGAGTAAGGAAGCGGAAGCGCGCCGGCAGTTTGAGTTGCTTATCAGCGGATATCCTTCTTCCCGTTACCTGGACGACGCCTACTTCCAGATGGCGGACATTGATTTCAAAAACGGAAGTTATTCTGCGGCCGTAAAAGGTTTTACCAGGATGATCAACGAGAAACCTAAAAGTTATCTGATTCCTGCTGCGTTACTCCGACGTGCACAGTCCTATTACAATCTGCAAGTTTATGAACAGGCCATTGTAGACTTTAAGAAGATTCTGACTGACTATTCCGACTCTCCATCCGCGAGCAGTGCATTGGAAGGTATTCAGGAAAGTTATACGGCCGTTGGGCGTCCGGAAGAGTTTACGCAGGTGCTTGGCGTGGTCCGGAAAAGCAACCCTGGAAATGAAAAATTGGAAGAGGTTGAATTTGAAAATGTCCGCAACCTTTACTATGCTGAAAAGTATGAGAACGCAAAACAGTCACTGCTTGAATTCTTGAAATCTTACCCTGCAAGTAAGCATCAGTACGATGCCAAATATTTTATTGCTTCTTCTTTCGACAAGCTAGGTAATTTAAGTGAGGCTTTGCAGTACTATTCGAAAGTGGTCCAGGACAACCGTTCTACTTTTGTTGCAGCGTCCGCCCAGCGTTCTGCTGAACTTGAGATCGGACGTGGAAATTTCAATAATGCAGTAACTAATTTTAGAATATTACTCCGTAACTCTGAAAACAAAAAAGAGCAGACGCAGGCATGGATCGGTTTGATGGACACCTATTACAGTCTGAAAAGTTACGATTCAACATTGTATTATGCGCGTGAGGTGATCAATGTTGGCAATGTAATTCCGGCAGGTTTGGGAAAGGCGCAGCTTTATCTGGGGAAAGTACCCTATGACAGGGGAGATCTGACGAAGGCTGCGGAAGAGTTTAAGAAAGTTGCAGCTTCGTCCAAAGACGAATACGGTGCTGAGGCAAGTTATTGGGGGGCGGTTATTCTCACCAAAAATAAAAAATTCAAAGAAGCTGAGGCGGCCATCATCGAAATGGGGAAAAATTTTGAAGGATTTGATTACTGGCGTGTGCGTTCGTTTATCTTGCTTTCCGAAGTATATGTAGGGATGAATGATGTAGGTCAGGCGAAAGCAACTTTAACATCCATCATTGAAAACTCGGATGACAAGGAGGCGGTTGAGTTGGCCAAGACCAAACTTGCAGGAATCGAAAAATTGAAATGATCAACGATAGTCTAAAAAATCAGCAACAGATATTTAATATGATTGATAAAAGCAATATCCGGACTTCCATACTGCTGCTTACGCTGGGCTTCACCGCTCAGCTTGGGTATGCCCAGCGCGGTGAGATCGAAAGTCAGACTTACGAAATTGTAAAAGAAAAGAGTATAGAATTCGCTCCGGCAAACCGACTTTTTGATAAGGTCCAGCCGGTTAAAGCCGCAACCGGCGAAAAGAAAGTTTCTTATGAAATTATAGACCCGAAGATCAACATTGCCTCGCCCAAGTTAACTCCCTCTGTCGGCGTGTCGTCGGACGAAAAAGAGCGCGCTTCACAGCCCGACGCACTTAACAATTACATCAAACTTGGTGCAGGTAATTTCGGCAGGTTTCTGGGTGATGTATTTGTGAGTTCCAGGGTTGCAGAAGATCTCGTATTTACAACACAGCTCAAACACCTTTCGGCCGCCAATGGTCCTGTTGATGGTAAAAATTCGGCTAACGCATCCACCAATTTTAAAATTGGCGGGAAGTATATTATGGCCAAATCGAAGCTGGAGGCCGGTTTAAACTATGATCGCCAGAACTATTATTTCTATGGTTACCAGCGACAGCCCGAGGGCATTGAGGTCAACAGGGATACGATACGGCAGACGATCAACCAGTTTGGTATTAATCTTGGGTTTGAAAATACGGATGCGTCGGTTGCTGTTGATTACTCGGTGAAAACCAGCCTTAATACGCTAAAAGACCGGTATAATGCATCAGAGCTCGACTGGGGCACTAAACTGACAGCTTCCGTTCCAATTTCGAAAACATTTTATGCGTTACTCGACGTTGATGCATTTGTTTCACAACGGGTTGATCAGTTCACTTACAACAGAAATTTGTTTCGTGTAAAACCAACCTTCAAGTATGTAACTGACTTGTTTTCAGTTTCAGCGGGAATTAACGCTGTTAGCGAAACTGACAGTTATCTGAAAATCAATAGAACCAAGGCCTACCCGGTCGTGAATGTGGATGTAATCCCGGTAACTGGTTTGCACGTGTTTGCGGGATACAATGGTGATATTGTGAGAAATACACTGAAAAGTATGTTGAGCGAAAACCAGTGGCTGGGTCCGAATGTATTGATTGTTAATACAGAAAAGAATTCAGACTTATATGCAGGGATTAAAGGAGAGTCTGTTCAAGGGTTCAATTATGAAGGAAAAGTGTCATACGCTCAGTATCGTAACTTCTACAACTTCAATAATTCCCTGGTGGATTCGACGAAATTCTCGGCAATTTATGACCCGAAGAAAACGAAAGTGCTCACAATTTCTGCACAAGCCGGTTACAACTACAACGATTTGTTCAAGACATCTGTTAAGGTAAACTGGTTCGACTACGCAATGGGTTCATTGGAAGAGCCATGGCACCGGCCGGACTTGACGTTAAACTGGTTTAATGCATTAACGATCAGTAAAAAATTGTTTTTAACAGTTGATCTATATGCGCTGAGAGGAATTAAAGCGAAAAATTTTCAGAGTGGAAAAGTTACAAAACTGCCAGTAATCACTGACCTGAATTTGAAGATAGACTACCTGTTAACCAGGAACTTCTCTGCGTTTGTGTCGTTGAACAACATCCTTGGAAAACAATATCAGCGTTATCAGTACTACCCGCAGCAGGGGCTCAACTTTGTTGGAGGATTATCGTTTTCTTTTTAACTTCGCTTTCGATAATCGTTAAAGTACTTCAATGATACCAGTTGAAACCGTAATTAGGAAGTTGATCGTGGATTACGAATTTGTGATCCTGCCTGGCTTTGGGGCTTTGCTCTCGCATCAGGTTCCTGCAAGTTATGATCAGAATTCAGGAGTGTTTTCACCACCAGATAAAAGACTGGCTTTCAATGAGTTTTTGAAACTCGACGACGGTTTATTGGCTAATTTCATATCCAGACATGAGGGAATTTCTCATGCTGAGGCCATTGCATATGTTAAGAGATACACAGATAAGCTCCGTTCAGTGCTGGAATTGAGCGGTCAGGCCAAAATAAAAGGGATAGGAGAGTTCAGGACGAATAAGGAAGGTAAGCTCGTTTTCGATCCGGGCGATGGAAAATACTTTAAAGATGAATGGTATGGCTTTCAAAAGGTCAACGCGGCTGTTGTAACATCCAGGTCTGTTGCGAACAGGAGTGTTTCGGTAAAATCCTTTGAGGAAGAAGTTGAAGTATTGGAAGAATATGAGCAAGGAACGCGCAGGATTAATTGGTGGCGTTGGGCCTCAGTTGCAAGCTCGATTTTGATTCTTGTATATTTCAGTGCCTTTTTCGTTTCTAATAGCCAGGATAACAAAAGCTCGCTGAACCCTTTCCCGGGGTTGTTTACTGAACAAAAGGAAAGTGTTGCAGTAGAAGATGCAGTTACCACGGATGTTGAAGCTGAAGTTCAGAAACCACTTGTTGCACCTAAATTAGAAACTGTTGCCGAGGTTGTTGATTCCGCTTCCGTCGAGCCTGGGCCAGTTGCTAACGCAGCAGTTGAAACAGCACCGATCGCTTCTACAGCAAAATTCTATGTGATTGCAGGTGCTTTTAAAGGTAACCGGCAGGCGAACGTTTTGCTTACTCAGTTAAAAGAAAAAGGATTCCCGGATGCTGTCTTGTTACCTGCCGACAAGAGCAGTACCAAAGTGAAAGTCGCGTTACAGGCATATGAATCTGAGAGTGACGCATATAAGGCGTCGGCGAGGCTGAAAACTGTAATAGGAGAATCCGGCTGGGTTTATAAAGTAAAATAAGGGATTTTATCTTATCAGAATATGGAAGGAGCCTTTTGGTTCCTTCTTTTGTTTTTATACGAAATAGGGCTAAATTTACGTTTACACGAGAAAACAAAAGCTTACTATCAATGATTGGATTACAGGCAGAAGATCGTCAACGTATTGCTATTTCCTGGGCGCTGTCATTTGGCATAACCAGTGCAATGCTCGGGCTTTTCTTTTTTATCAGGCTCAACAGTTCGGTTCCAAAAGTGGAACCGATGGAATTGTTTGTGGAGGTTAATTATGGAACAAGCAAAGTTGGGAAAGGCGATGTCCAGACATTTAACAAGCCGAATAACTCCAAGGTCGCTGAAAATATGAAGGCGGATGCGGATGAGGTTAAGAAGGTTAAGTCAGTTTCGACACCAAAACCTACGCCTCCGACACCGCCTAAAATTGAGTCGACGAAGCCCACAAAGGTTGTTGCAGAGAAGCCGGCAATCACTTCGAAAGTAGAAAGTCCGGTGGAGGTACCTGAAAAAACTGACGTTAAGAAGTCGTCAGGAAGTGAAAATTCTTCCGCCCCTGCGGCGAAACCAACACCTGAAAAGGCTGTTAATAAAGAGGCTTTGTTTACGAAATCCTCTGGTAGCAAGTCGGGTAGTAATGGTACCAATGGCACCAAATCAGGGGTAGGAGGTAACAATAATGGTGATGACGCTGATGGAGTTGGCGACAAAGGAGCAAAGTCCGGTAGCCTGTATGCCAAAACTTACAAGGGTGAGGGTGGTGGAGGCGGTACTGCAGTAGGGTTGAGCCTGTCGGGTTGGAGCTGGTCGCGTAAGCCTGTGGTAAACGATAAATCAGATGCAACTGGAACGATCACATTCAGAATTACAGTTGACAAAAATGGCAGAATCAAGAATATCGTGAATCTTAGTTCGACTGTGACCGATTATGCGGTTATCAACCAATATAAGAATGCGGTGCGGGAATTGACTTTCATACCCAAGTCTTCGAATGTGCCGGACGAATCCGTTGGGTCAATTACATTTAAAATCAGTTCGCAGTAACCATAATGACTTATCAGGAAACTATCGACTTTTTGTACAGTCGGTTACCAGTATTCCACCAGATCGGGGCCCGCGCTTTCAAGCCGGGCCTTCATACTACACAGGAGTTTTGTAAATTGTTGGATAATCCCGAAACAAAATATCCGAGTATTCACGTCGGCGGCACAAATGGAAAAGGGAGCACCTCACACATGCTTGCCTCAGTTTTGTCGGCTGCGGGTTACAAGGTAGGGCTTTACACCTCGCCACATCTCAAATCATTCACAGAGCGCATTCGAATAAATGGTGCTGCCATTCAAGAGAAGTTTATCGTAGAATTTGTCGCCGATAATTTATCTAACATTGATAGATTTGAACCTTCGTTCTTTGAATTGACGGTTGCAATGGCTTTCTCCTACTTCGCCACTCAAGAGATTGATATAGCGGTAATCGAGGTGGGCATGGGAGGGCGCCTGGATTCTACCAATGTTATCCAGCCGGTTCTTTCTGTGATAACAAATGTAAGTTTCGACCATACCCAATTTCTTGGAGACACGCTTCCCAAAATCGCTGCTGAAAAGGCGGGAATTATTAAATATCGAACCCCTGTTGTAGTTAGTGAACGCCAGAATAACGCCATCGCGGATGTTTTTGAAGCTGCAGCGGAGGCGAATGATGCCGAATTGACGTTTGCTTCTGATCGGTTTTCTGTCAATCTCATATCGGTAATCGCGAATCAAATGCGGGTTGAGGTCACGGACCTGTTTACTTCTGAGATTGCATACAAAGAGCTGGATCTGGATTTGAGTGGATCCTATCAATCCAAAAATCTTGCTGGTGTGTTGACGACAATTGAGGAATTGAAGAGAAACGGGTTTTCTATCGAGGCTGATGCTGTTGTGGCAGGGTTAAAAGACGTCACCACCAGAACCGGACTTAAAGGCCGCTGGCAGAAACTTGGGGATTTTCCTGTTGTATACTGCGATACGGCACATAATTTCGCCGGCCTGACAGAAACAATCCGTCAGTTTTCTCAAATCCCCTCAACTTGCATGAGGTTTGTTATAGGTTTTGTTGGCGATAAAGATATTTCTGCCATGCTTGAGTTGTTTCCAAAGGATGGTAAGTTTTATTTTTGTCAACCATCCAATCAAAGGGCATTGCCGACCGCAGATTTGCACAGAATGGCAGGTTCTATTGGATTGATGGGTATGGTTTACCAAAACGTAAATGAGGCGCTGGAAGGTGCCAAAAACGATTCCGCAACGTCGGATTCAATATATGTCGGGGGTAGTACATTTGTGGTTGCCGACCTGGACGAGTTATAGTTTATAAAGTATGATGTTTTAATGACACGAAGAAAATTGCATCATTATCAGTTTAGCGCCCAGGCTGATAATGTGGTAGAAGCTGGGAAGCCGTTGTATACTACGGTTAAAGGACAATGGAAGCGCCTGTATTTCAACAACGAAAACCCGATTATACTCGAGCTTGCCTGCGGAAAGGGAGAATACAGTATTGGAATGGGCAAATTGTTTCCTGAAAAGAATTTTATCGGGATGGATATAAAAGGTGATCGGATTGCCCGGGGCAGTCGCTCTGCAATGGAGGCCGGCCTAACAAATGTTGGCTTTTTGCGCGCCGGAATTCAATATTCGGACGAGTTTTTCGATGCAGGAGAGTTGGATGAGATCTGGCTGATCCATCCGGATCCACAGGTTAGGGACCGGGATGAAAACAAGCGACTGACCAATATGAGGTTTCTGGACAATTACGCGAGATATCTTAAAAAAGGTGGTATTTTTTGTCTTAAAACAGACAATACTTTTCTATATCAATACACTTTGAAAGTAATGGAGAAGAGGACAGATTATCAGCTGATCGATCATACTGATGATCTTTATCAGTCCGATCTGCTGGCCGAACATTATGATGTGAAGACACATTACGAAAAGATTTTTGTTGAAAAGGGTTATTCCATTAAATATATCAAAACAGTGAGGATATAAAAAAAGGCGACCTATTGTATCAATAGGCCGCCCTTTTTGGAGTTTTTGCGATTACTTCGTGATCAAACCAGCGAAGTACTTGATAGTCCGGACAAGCTGCGAAACGTATGACATTTCGTTGTCGTACCAGCTAACTGTTCTTACAATCTGTGTTCCGCCAACTTTCTGAACTCTTGTCTGAGTTGCATCGAAAAGCGATCCGTAGCTGATTCCGATAATGTCGCTGCTGACGATTTCGTCCTCAGTGTAGCCGTAACTTTCGTTTGCGGCTGCTTTCATAGATGCATTGATTTCTTCAACTGAAGTTTCTTTGCCCAGTATTACCGTAAGTTCAGTGAGAGATCCCGTCAACGTAGGTACACGTTGCGCTGATCCATCGAGTTTGCCTTTCAATGAAGGAAGAACAAGACCAATCGCTTTCGCAGCTCCAGTGCTGTTAGGGACGATGTTCTGCGCAGCTGCGCGTGCTCTTCTCAAATCACCTTTTGGATGTGGTGCATCCTGGGTATTCTGGTCATTTGTATATGCGTGAATTGTTGTCATAAGACCATTTACAATTCCAAATTTTTCTTCAAGTACCTGTGCCATAGGAGCAAGACAGTTTGTTGTACAGGAAGCGCCGCTGATAATTGTTTCAGAACCATCAAGAATGTCATGGTTGACATTGAAAACGATTGTTTTGAGGTCGCCGGTAGCAGGAGCCGAGATAACAACTTTTTTAGCACCAGCAGTAATATGCGCACCTGCTGATTCGGCACTGGTAAAGAATCCTGTGCATTCCAAAACTACATCAATATCGTGCTGTGCCCATGGAATTTGAGCCGGATCACGCTGGGCATATATAACTATTTCTTCTCCGTTTACTACGATTGAATTTTCTGTAGAAGTGACTTCCGCGTTAAATCTCCCCTGGGCGGTATCGTATTTTAGTAAATGAGCAAGAACCTTTGGACTTGTAAGATCGTTGATCGCAACGATATCAATACCTTCCATGTTGTAGATCTGGCGGTAAACCAAGCGTCCGATTCGCCCAAAACCATTAATCGCAACTTTTACTTTTGACATATTTATAGGGATTATGTTATTACAGTGCAAAATTAATAAAAATGAAGGCGGTTTAAAAGTGAATCGGCAATAATAATAGTGAATAAATGTCCCCATTACTACCATATTATTGCTATCTAAATTAGTAAATTTCAATGGTATTTTTTTCTAATTTTTGATTTTGCTAAACATAATAGTAAATTAATTGTCTGTTTCCATTGCGCGTTCCGAATTACCTCCTGTTTTGATTTAATAGCATTCCTCGGTATATTTGACCTTACATGTTATAGGTACTTTTGTCTTAGTGAAAATTAAGAGTTATTTTTAAATTAAAATATCTGATAAAGTACTGATTAACAATAAGTTAAATACATTTAATTAATCTAAAAATTTAACATGAGTATTGCCTCACAAATTGAGTCCATCTGGTCCAACCGGGAATTATTGAAGGACCCTGCGAGCATTCAAATTATCAAAGACATTGTGGAAGAGGTCGACAAGGGACGACTGAGAGTAGCACAACCACAAGACGATGGAACATGGTTAGTAAACGAAAGCATCAAAAAAGCGATCATTCTTTATTTTCCAATACAACAAATGGAAGTAAGTGAAGTTGGGATTTTCGAATTTCATGACAAAATGAAGCTAAAAACCGGATATAAGGAATTGGGCGTTCGTGTTGTTCCTCCAGCGGTAGCACGCTACGGAGCCTACATATCAAAGGGTGTAATTCTAATGCCGTCTTACGTCAACATCGGCGCCTATATAGATGAAGGCACCATGGTCGATACCTGGGCAACTGTGGGCAGTTGCGCGCAGATTGGAAAAAATGTTCACCTAAGCGGTGGCGTTGGAATTGGCGGCGTGTTGGAACCTGTTCAGGCATCACCCGTTATTATAGAAGACGGTGCTTTTATTGGATCCCGTTGTATTGTCGTAGAAGGAGCGCATATAGGCCAAAGAGCAGTACTCGGCGCTGGTGTAACGATCACCGGAAGCTCCAAAATTATTGACGTTACCGGAGAAACACCAGTCGAATATAAAGGTTTTGTTCCGGCAGATTCTGTGGTAATTCCCGGAACACTGCCTAAACAATTCGCTGCCGGCACCTACAATGTCCCATGCGCACTGATCATTGGGAAAAGAAAAGCCAGCACGGATCTGAAAACTTCCTTAAACGATGCCCTTCGCGAGAATCACGTAGCTGTCTGATACAGTTAAGTTCTGCTTTTACTTAGAATGCGATATCTACGGGTATCGCATTTTTTTGTTTTAAAATGTCATCAGCTATTTACATTTATACAACCCAATGAAGAGTTGATAATATTAAACAATTAAAATATTTACATATCTAAACTTATGATTTAAACTTGTAATTTATGTTTGTTAATTATATTTTATTACATTTGTATACTGATCGTAGATGATTTACACAAATGAACTTAAACGAGAAAATAAAGCAGATTCTGACAGACAAGAATATATCTCCATCTTATTTTGCAGATGAAATAGGGATTCAGCGGTCAAGTGTTTCACATATACTTGCCGGGCGGAACAAGCCTAGTCTGGACATTGTTCAAAAAATAATCAGACGCTTTCCCGAGTTAGGAATGGAATGGATCTTGGATGACGTCGAATTGCCAATTGTAAATCCTGAGCCTCAGTTAGTTCGTGAGCAGAGCTCGGTCATTACGAAAAGAGACGATGAGCCTGTCCGCTCAGAATTGCGTGAAAAGAATATTTCTGACCAACTGACTGGATACGCAAATCTCCCAGAACTGAAAAATGAGCGTACTCAGGAAAAGCAGGCAGAGAAAAAGATTGAGAGAGTAATGTTGTTTTTTTCTGACGGAACATTCCAGGAATTTAGACATTAGGTATTGCCCCTAATTTCGGTCAGCTAAGTTTTTCAAAATGAGAATGGAAATCGGACCGGTTGCTAAACGGCGGCATGATGATTTGAGATTGGCCCGAAATATCGATATGACTGAGGCCAAACGCCAAAACTTATATCATCGGATCAGCAAAACTTCGCCACGATAGTCACCGAATTTCGTAACGATACGGTAAGGGTAGGTGCCCGATGGAACCAGCTGATTATTATAGTTACCATTCCAGGGTACTTGGTAGCCTTGCGAATGGAACACAATCTGACCCCAGCGATTGTAAATACTAACTTCGGTAATTTGGTTATCGCTGTTAAATATCTCGAAAGTTTCGTTTTTCCCGTCCTGATTTGGGCTAAAAGCAGTGGGAATATACAGCTTGTCAAAAACAATAACTTTTACACTTGCCTCAGAGATGCAACCATTTACAGAGGTAACCTTTACCTTGTAGGTCGTATCGGTGAGCGGTCCGAGAATTGCAATAGAGTCAGACGCAGCGCTCTTGAGGCCTGAATCAACTTCTGACCATTCAAATGTATATGTTGACGTTGGCGGTGTGACCTTGGCTTGAACGGATACAGTTGCGTGCTTTCTGACCATTACCTGCTCTGGCAATGCTACCTTCGTAAGATCATCCGAAATGGTAACCGTGTCCCTACCGGTGCAACCCAAAATTTTGTCCTCAATAAATAATACATAATCCCCTTTTGAGCTTGCGACTGTCTGAATCTTGTTTTCTGCCAGAATCTGTCCATCCTTTAACCATGAATACACATAATTAGCGGGAATGGGGTTGCCTCCGTTTGCAGTCAGAACAATACTATCATAAACACAGATAAAATTCTTTTCCGCCGAGATGAGCGCCTCCACCGGCTCTGCATATTTTAATTTGATTGGAATTGAGGACGTATCGCTGGAACACTTGATCTTGTAACTTTTCACAACAGTGTAGGTCCCTGAATCTTTCGCCATAATTTTCTCAGAATTAGCACCTATAATATTCAACCCGTTCAACTGCCACTGGTACGACCAATCTTCCGAAGCCGCTGTTTCGAGTTCAACCGGCTTTTCCGGGCAAAATTCCAGTTCAGTGACAGGCTGCGCTTTAACCATCACTATTGGCGCATCCGGCGTATCATAGCTACAGTCGATCACCAGGAGCTGAAAATCTCTTCGTACCAGGCCGATCTTCTTACCGTTTCGGTATTCCTCGCACATCACAGTAAAAACGTATAAACCTTTTTGACTGGCAGTTACGGTCAGCACGCCCGTTCTGCTGTTAATTGCCAAAGGAGCAGGCCCGGGGATTACATTGCTTAGGGAAATTCCAGTCTCCCAGGTGATCAGCGGATATCCATTTTTTTTGGTGTCATCACCAACCGGCTGGCCGGGTGATGTATTGCCCCGGTACGGAACCGCCAGAGAATAACGCAATTCGTCACCATCAGCATCAACCGCCGACGTATTCATCGAAAATGAGCGGTTTACGCAAATGTACTGTCCATTTGGAAACTGAAATTCGGGAGACGAATTAATCATGGTTATCGGCGGGAATTCCAGATAGAACACCATTCCATTGTCTCCTGGATTTTTGATATTGTTAATATCTCCGTTTCTGCAACAGCGCTCCCAGACAATGTAGTAACCCTCCGCATCGGAATATTTTGTTGGGTCCAGCAAAACCATTCCGGTGTATATACCTTGGACAGTCTTTAACGAACGAACAGTTGCACATGTCTTATTTTGATATGTGACATTGCTCGAAGATTGATAGTTTAAAGTCACACTACCCAGCAACTCGTCATTTCTTTTCCTGTAAATAAAAAGTTTCGCTGTTTCGTCCCGGTTTCCGCCGCTGTTCGGAGTGGCAATTTTGAGATTGTTCTCGTCCCAGAACTGCACAAGTGTGATCTCGTACATATTGCCGCCTGATACGGGTCTCATTTTCAGCTCACCACCTACAATGTGATTTGCGTTCGCTTTTGAACCAGGCAGGCAAAATACAGAAAGCGCGAAAAAAAAGTATAACAGGAAAATTCTAACCATATACAGCAGTCATTCTCATGCGTAAATTAAAAAGGGAATGGGTTACTAATTTAACGCTATCCAGCCTTTAAATGTGGCAATAACAAAATATTTTATTTAGCGACATCTTTCAGGTTGTCAGAATTTTATCACTGAGACAAGCTCACTTCACAACATAATACAATTTCCTACCGGCAGCTACCAGCTTTCAGATAAAGTACAATTAAACAACAAAATAGTAAAACCGGACAGTGCAGGATGGTCAGGTTGTAAAATAATTATATCCTTGCCACATATTAGATTATTTAAATTATTTATGATATTATTTAAATGTGTCCAGCTGACAAAATAACAGGTATTCGACACAGTCGGACGACTTGCGCTTTGAAAAGTCAGTTATCATTTAAATATGTATTACCGCCAGGAAATTCATTTTGATATCAATGTCAGTTTAAATAATTGTGATTTTTTTTTCAGCTCAACGTCTATTTGTCAGAAGCAACTCTTCAAAATGATCCAATTTTGAAACTTCGATAATTACAATTAATACCAAAAATTTTTATTCACCTTAACAAAACTGCATGATTAAAAAAAAGACATGGAATCACCACGCGTTCAATCATTTTTCAACTAGTCAAAATAAGAATTTATGAATCAACCTCGACCATTAGCATCGCGCATCAGGTTACAGCAAACCCGCTTGCGAGATATTTTCAAAGTCCTGCTGAATGCTTCGCTGGCAATCCTGCTGCTAAGCACAGTAAGCATCGCAGGCGCCGCAAATACCGCTGACCGTTCAATAAAAGGAAAAGTCCAAGATGAAAAAGGCCTTGGCCTGCCCGGAGTAAGCGTTGTTCTCAAGGGAACCAGTACGGGTACAGTTTCGGATTCAGAAGGTGCATATTCCATCAGCATCCCTGATGCGGGTTCCAATATTTTAGTCTTTTCTTTCGTCGGGTACGTACCAAAAGAGATTACAGTGGGAAATCAGACCTCATTAAACGTCGAACTTCTGGTTGATACAAAAGCCCTGGAAGAAGTCGTGGTTGTCGGCTATGGTACCCAACGGAAACGCGATATCACCTCTGCGGTTTCCGTAGTGAACATGGACGACATCGGCGAAGTACCTAAGTCTAACGTAACCCGTATGCTGCAGGGACAAGCTCCTGGTGTAATTATCAAGCAAAAAAGTGGTACGCCGGGTCAGCAATTTGAAGTAAAAGTGCGCGGGATCAGTTCGCTTGGTGCGGGTAGCGATCCTCTGTATGTTATTGACGGATTTCCGGTAGGTATTTCTGTCGGACAAAATCTGAATCCGAACGACATTGAAACGATCTCCATCCTGAAAGATGCAGCCTCTACTGCAATTTATGGCGCGAGAGGGTCTAATGGTGTGGTTCTGATCACGACGAAATCTGCGAAAGATGGCAAAACAAGTTTGAATGTTTCGGTTGACTACGGTATTCAGAATGTTCCTGATTCAAGAAAAACACATGTTTTGAACGGACCGGACTTCGCTCAGTTCAAAAGGGAAGTGTTCATCGGCAGATATGTGCTTACGAATAAAAAACAACCAACTGAAGAAGAGATACCAATCGACTTCCGTAATCCCGCAGCGACCAAATACTCTACAAACTGGTTTGACCTGATCCTGCATAACAATGCGCCTTACAAAGACATCAATGTTACGCTGTCGTCTGGTAAAGGTCCGATCAAGTCTGTGGTATCGGTAGGTTATTATAAAGAAGATGGAGCGCTGCAATACACAGGTTATGACCGTGCATCAGTGCGTACAAACCTTTCCGGAAGTGTTAACAAATTCATCACAATCGGAATGAACCTTGCTGGAAGTTACTCGAAATCAAGCCTGGCAAGTACAGACGGACGTAACGCACAGGTAGGGTTAACATTGATCAGTGATCCGCGTTATTCTCCTTATGACGAAAAAGGTGAACTGATTCCTTACTACAATGGAGTAGGCGACATTTTCGGCTTCCCGAACCCGTTGTATATGTTGAAAAACATCAAACGTAACCGTAACATTGCTGACGTCCTTGCCAACGGATATGTTGAACTTAATCTTGCAAAAGGGCTAAAATTCCGCTCTTCTGTAAATGCCAAGATCAACTACAATATGTACAAGGAATTTGTACCGTCCACAATTGGTAACGCAGTAGCAACAGGCACAAACGGAGCTCCGCCAAGGATCGCTACGGAACGTGATGATTCCGAAGAGCTTAGAAATTTCTCAGCTGACCAGCTCCTGGTTTACACGCCAAATCTGGGAGAAAATCACCACCTGGAAGCAACGCTTGGTTACACTGCGCAGCAGGAAACCGTAAAAGGACTTTACGGAAGCGGTAACACTTTCCCGGATGACCTTGCACCATTTCTTGGCAATGCGACAATTCGTTCGTCGAACTCCGTTGAAAGAAGCTGGACCATGCTTGCGTATCTCGCACGTGTCAATTATTCTTTCAGAGACAAATATTTGCTTTCAGCAACGATGCGCCGCGAAGGAAGTTCCCGTTTTAGTGAAGGACACAAATTTGGAGATTTCCCTGCGGTTTCCGCAGGCTGGAGAATTTCAGAGGAATCTTTTATTCCAAAAACACCTTGGCTGACCGACCTGAAACTGAGAGGAAGCTGGGGTATGACTGGGAACAACAGTTACAATGTTACAGCAAATAACAACTTCGGTGTAGGACAAAATGCCGGAGATGACGGAAACTACGCCAGCCTTGCGTTTCTTGGCTTGAACAATTATGTGTTCAACAACACGCTGTCTTCCGGAAAAACCGTAACACGTTTTGCAAACTCACAATTGACATGGGAAAAATCAAATCAGCTGGATTTGGGCTTTGACTTATCAACCTTCAATAATTCCCTGGTTTTTACAGTGGAATATTACAAGAAAATCACTGACGACATGTTGCTTGGTTACAACATTCCGGCGGTTTCAGGATTCACTCAAACTTTAAAAAACCTTGGTAAAGTGCAGAATCAGGGAGTTGAAGTTGCGGTTAGCTATCGTTTGAAAGTTGGCCAGGTGAATTTCCGTACCAATGCAAACATTACTTTTAACCGCAACAAAGTACTTGCGATCAGAGGTCAGAACGATTTCATTCTGCAGGGAAGTCAGTATGGTGGTTACAACATCCAGCGTGTAGGACGCCCGATCGGTATGATCTTCGGGTACAAAAAGCTGGGAATTTTCAATACCCAGGCTGAAATCGACGCTGCTCCAAAACAAGACGGTGCAATCCCCGGCGCGATGAAATTTGCAGATTTGCATGGTGCTGCTGACGGCGGACCAGACGGAATCGTTTCTTACGATACCCAGGATATGACTGAAATCGGAAATCCAAATCCTAAATTCAACTGGGCATGGAATGTTGGTGCTGACTACAAACGTTTTGACTTCAGTGTGCTATTGATGGGTGCTTACAAATTCGATGTTTACAGAAATATCGAGGCTTCTACAATGAACATGGATGGTGTTTTCAACGTGTTGGAAAAAGCGAAAGACAGATGGAGATCTGCTGAAAACCCTGGCCCGAATCCAAACGACAAACATTCACAAGGTGGTACCGATTATTTCAAATGGAGCCGCGAGAGCAGCGAGCGTTATGTTTATGACGGAACACACATGTGGGTGAAAAACGTAACAATCGGCTACACGCTTCCTAAAATCAAGGGAATTCTTTCCGATGCACGGATTTTCGTAAACGCGGCCAACTTGCTGCTGGTGACCAAATATCCTGGTAACAACCCGGATGCAGGTGTAAGAGGCGGAACGGAACTGAACAACGATGACGAGTCGTATCCGGTTCCAAGAACGTTTTCAGCAGGTATTAAAGTTAACTTCTAAAATTGATGAAAATGAAAAATATAACTGCGATAGGAATCGTATTTCTGGCGCTCTTTCAATCTTCATGCAGCGAAGACTTCCTGAACAAAACCGACCCGACGAAAGTAGGTGTTGACGTTTTTTATCAAAACGAAGCGCAGGCAAAACAGGCACTAAGTGGGGTGTATAGCATGGTTCAGGCTTTGAACAATAACGCCTACCTTTTCGGGGAATTCCAGACAGACAACACAACGATCGACCTGAACCCGTCCGACCGGGGTGGTGCAGGTGGCTGGGAAGCGTTCGAGTTTTCAACGATCAACCCTGGTAATGGCGAAATTGCGAACGTATGGAACGGCTATTATGCAGCGATGTACAACGACAACCTTACATTGGAAAAAGTCGCGATTGCGAAAATTGACGATGCTCCGAAAAAGGAGATCGAAGGTCAGTTGAAATTTTTGCGTGCTTATATGTACTTTAATTTGGTTCAGTATTTTGGTGACGTGGTGATCGTTACATCTACATTGGCCACTCCCGATCCTGCTTTTGATTTGGTAAGATCTCCACAAACAGCAGTTTGGGCTCAGATCGAAAAGGATCTGACCGAAGCGATTGCGCTGCTTCCTGCCAAATATACCAATGCGGCCGACAAGGGAAGAGCAACGAAGGGCGCGGCTCTCTCACTGCTGGGCAAGGCATATCTTGTGCAGAAAAAGTATGCGGAAGCGGTGACAACACTTAAACAGGTCACTGCCCTCGGCTATACTTTGAACACGAACTATGCCGACAATTTTGATCCTTCCCCTGCAAAAAAGAACGGTGTTGAATCCATCTTTGAAATTCAGTATCAGGGAGACAATGACCTTGGCGAACAGAGTAATTTTGAGTATGTGTTTGCTCCAAGAGTTTCAAAAGGTGCGGTAACCGGCTACTCAGCGGGCGCAAACGGGGGACGGAATGTTCCTACGAATGATATCATTGCCGCTTATGAAACAGGAGACGTACGGAAAGACATTTCCCTTAAAACCAATTTCACGCTGGATGGCAAAGTTTATCCTGTACCATATGTTTTCAAATACAACTACCCGCATACGATTGTAAACCGGACCAACACCAACTGGCCGATTTTACGTTATGCAGATGTGCTCCTGATGCTTGCTGAGTCCATCAACGAATCAACAGGTGCAACTGCCGAAGCCCTGGATTACTTGAATCAGGTTCGTAAACGAGCAGGACTTGCTCCTTCAGCCGTAAGTGGAAAAGTGGAATTCAGAGCAGCTGTTTTGAAGGAAAGAAGACTGGAACTTGCGTTCGAAAACCAACGCTGGTTTGACCTGAAAAGAACCAAAACACCAGCCGAATGGGCGGCGTTCATGAACGCACATGGTGCGATGGAACGCGCAAAACCAACAGTTGACCGCGGGAACGTTCCGTTCAATTCAACGGATTACGTATACACGGAAAACGAATATTTCCTGCCAATTCCGGCACCACAAATTCTGATCAACCCAAAACTGGCTCAGAATCCGGGTTATTGACATTTTGATCTAATGGATGCTATTTGATAACTCAGGAGATATGCCAAATTGCATATCTCCTGAATTTTACACAACCAATACACAAAAATTTCGTTAATAAGTAATAAATTGATCTTTCATCAGAACAATCCGGTTTTAGAACAAACGCTACGAATTTTCTTTCCCCTGAACCACTAATTATAATCACCGTGTTACTTCAATCCACTGAAACATTTTGGCTTTGGCAATTTTTGGCAAGGCTTCATCCGTTGCTCGTACACTTTCCGATCGGACTGCTCTGCGTTGCGCTGATTCTGGAACTGATCGACTGGAAACGCAAATCAGAAAAACTTCGGGACGCAACAAACATACTTACATGGATCGGTGCGATAAGCGCCGTGTTCGCGGTGATTTTTGGCTGGATGCTCGCATCTCAGGAAGAGTCGGCCGGAACGGTGCTTGAAATTCACCGCTGGGCAGGCATTTCAACCATGCTGCTTTCACTTGCAGCGCTTTTTTCGCTGCGGTTCAACAAAAGATTACCTTACAGATCACTACTGATTACCACTGTGCTGGGAGTTTCCGTTGCCGGCCATTACGGCGCCATGGTTACTCATGGAGACGACTACCTAAGCAGCACTTTGCCTCTTGGAAACGATACAGAACAAGATGCTCCCGCAGAAAGCGGTAATTTCTCTTTCGCAAGTATGGGCGCAACATTGACGCCGAAACAGGTGGAAGATCTTAATCTGGAAGTAAGAACGATACTTGCCCACAACTGTTACAGCTGTCACGGTGAAGCGAAAAGTAAAGGAGAACTTCGCCTTGATAAGAAGGAGTTTGTAATGAAGGGCGGAGAAAATGGCCCCGTGATCATTGCCGGTGATCCGGGAAAAAGTGAACTGATCCGCAGAGTTTCACTTCCGACCGGCCACAAGGAAGCAATGCCTACCAAAGGAAAGAGATTGAGTGAAAAGGACGTTGCAGTTCTAAAATTCTGGATCGAAAAAGGCGCTCCTTACCCGGATAAAGAAAAAAGTATTTACCGGGTAGCAGAAATGGCGCCAAGAATGCCGGCGATCCCGGCAGCGACGGGAGATCTGACGCAGCCAATAGACCGTTTCGTCAATGTATATTTTCAAAAAAACCAGACAAAATGGTCGCCGGTAGTTAATGACCGTACGTACATCAGGCGGGTTTATCTGGACGTGATCGGTTTGCTTCCAACACCGGAAAACATCACCGCGTACGTAAATGACGCCCGACCGAACAAACAGGAAATTCTGGTTAAAGAGCTTCTAAATAGAAATGATGATTACGCCCAACACTGGATCACATTCTGGAACGACGCTTTGCGTAATGATTACTCTGGAACAGGGTACATCACAAAGGGCCGGTTTGATATTACAAAATGGCTTTACTCATCCTTGCAAACCAACAAACCGTATAACTGGTTTGTAAAAGAACTGATCAGTCCCAACAAAGAATCCGAAGGTTTTATAAAAGGAATTCAATGGCGGGGAACCATTAATTCGAGCCAGCGGACAGAAATGCAGGCCGCACAAAATGTTTCCCAGGTTCTGCTCGGTCTCAATTTGAAATGTGCTTCCTGCCACGACAGCTTCGTTAGTGACTGGAAACTGGACGATGCATATGCTTTCGCCAACATTTTTGCCGACACTACGCTGGAAATAAATCGCTGCGACAAGCCTACCGGCAAGATGGCAGGCAGGAGGATTTTATTCAAAGAGCTTGGAGAAATTGACGTCAATGCAGATACCGAACAGCGACTGCGTCAATTGGCCGATTTTCTTGTTCAGCCAAAAGACGGTCGCCTTTACAGGACGCTTGTGAATCGGATCTGGGCACAGGTTATGGGCCGCGGTTTGGTGGAACCCGTAGACGTCATGGACAACATGCCATGGGACGAAGATCTGCTTGATTATCTTGCATCGGATTTTGTGGCAAATGGTTATGATGTAAAGCGTTTAATTCTGAATATTCTGACTTCGAAAACGTACCAGCAGCCTTCTGTTTCGGTAAAAGAAGCGGGAGATTTGATGGCTGAGAATTATAAGTTTAAAGGAATGGTGAGAAGAAGGCTGACTGCCGAACAGTTTGCAGATGCAGTTAGTACCACGTTCAGTCCCGTCTACTCAGATTCTGCCCTGGCGTTAAAATTACTACCGGCAAATATTGAAAGTGAGATTCCATTTCCGCGTGCGTCGCTTGTTAAAAACGATCCATTCCTGACCGCCCTCGGCAGACCGAACAGGGAAACCGTCAGTACAAGCCGTATGTCTCAGGCCAATCTTTTGCAGGCATTGGAACTTACAAACGGATCCAAATTCACCAAAACACTCAAAACCGGTGCGAAAACCTGGCGAACTTTGTATCCTACCTCCGGCGTATTGGTCACCAAACTTTACGAAAAGGCTTACGGCAGAGAGCCACAGCCGCAGGAGTTAGCCGTGGCACAAAAGATACTGGGTAATAATCCGAGCGAAGAAAGCATTCAGGATTTGGTTTGGGCAGTGACCTTATCGCCTGAGTTTCAATTGATTTTCTAGAACAGTTTTATACAGACAAAAAGATGTTTAAGTATTGAAAGTATTATTTGTATCAAACTAATTATAATTTTAGAAATATGATAAGTATTATATTTCTAAATGGTATCAATAGTACTGAACGTATCGAACATTTTAAAAATATAATCAGTAATTCTTAGACAACAAAAACATGAATAATTGGAACAGAAGGGAATTCCTGCAAAGAACCAGCGCTGCTACGCTGGCAGCATTGGCAGCTGCGTCTCCGGTGGCAAATCTGCTTTCTGGCTGCAAGCGAATTGGAGCTCCGGAATCCTCAGCAGACACAGTTATCCTATTGTGGATGGCAGGAGGAATGGCACATACTGAAACATTTGACCCAAAACGATACACGCCTTTTGAGACCGGCATGCAGGGCAATCGGGTGTTGAGTACTTTCAAACCGGTGCCAACGATTCTGGATGGAATCAATTTTTCCGAAGGTCTGCAATCTATAGGAAAAGTGATGGATAAAGGCACGCTGATCCGGTCATACCAGGCAGCGGATATGGGTCATATACTTCACTCGCGTCACCAATATCACTGGCATACTTGTTACGAACCACCACAAACGGTTGCGGCACCACACATGGGTTCCTGGATCGCAAAAGAACTTGGTCCAAAAAATCCGGTAATTCCTGCCTTTATCGACATTGGCCAGCGGTTTACAGTAGGGGAGGCCGAAGAGTTGAAAGCCTTCCACACAGCGGGATTTCTGGGCAATGAATTCGGACCTTTCGCCATCCCGGATCCGAGTCAGGGTTTGGATAGTGTAAGGCCCCCTGTCGGCATGGACGCGAAACGATTTGAAAGGAGAAACCAACTGTATAACGACCTGATCAGCAAAAGTCCGGTAGGAGAGTTTGGAAGCGATTATCAAAAAGAATCGTTGAAACGTTCTATGGAACAGGCTTATATGCTGCTCAATTCACCAGAATCCAAAGCATTTGACCTGAGTACGGAGCCGAAAGAAATTTACGACATTTACAATACCGGCCGTTTCGGATTGGGGTGTTTGCTGGCGCGCCGGCTTACGGAACAAGGCGCACGTTTTATCAGCGTTACAACAGAATACGAGCCATTCAAAGGGTTCGATACACATGAAAACGGCCACACCAGAATGGTCGATATGAAAAAAATGATCGACGGGCCAATCGCGCAACTTGTTAAAGATCTTGACAAAACGGGCCATCTTGACCGGACAATGATCGTCCTTGCCAGCGAGTTCAGCAGAGATATGATGGTTGAAGGAAAACCGGATGCTAAAGTTCTGGAACAGGTGAACCAACCGGATGTGCTGTCGGATCTGAAATTCTATGGAATGCACCGACACTTTACAGATGCGGGTTCAATGCTGATGTTTGGAGGCGGAATCAAGAAAGGTTTCGTGTATGGTAAAACTGCCGATGAACGTCCGTGTAAAACGATAGAGAATCCGATCAAAATTGACCAGGTTCACCAAACCATTTACCACGCGCTGGGCATTGCGGAAGACACGCAATATGAGGTTGAAAAAAGGCCATTCTATACCACGCCCGATGGTAAAGGCAAGGCAGTAATGGAACTGTTGTCCTAGACATAATTATGCCCCTAAAGCCCGGCATGCGCAGGGCTTTTAGGGGCATCAACATTTGTAATATATTTCCCCTCAACCATCGGTGTAGCAGCTCTACTTATAAATCCACGAAAAATAGAGGCTTGAAAGTTATTCATTTCTCTTTGCCAATAGCTATTCAAAGCATTTATCGTCAATAACTCCGGATCGTAGGCTAACTCGTCGCTAACAAGGTTTTGCGCAAATTAAGAATTTGTTTTAACCTGATCGTAGAGTAAATAATAAAGGAGGCCAAAATCATCACGACCCTTTCCCGCTATTTTTCTTCTGACATTCTATCTACATTCGATTCTCTACCGAAGTACAGTCGGAATGCTCGCGATCAGAATATTTTTCCTCATGCAACGCTTCGTGTGAGAATACCCGTCAGCCTTTTATGAGATCGTCAGGAAAGAAAAGTTGTTACAGTATGAGGTTATTCGCTAATTTTTTGTGGGTTACGGTATTCTGTTTTTTCGTTGGGTGTAATCAGGTAGATGATATTCAGCCTGCGGACACGGAGCAGGTGCCTGTAACCGCGATACAAGCAATTAAAACCCGCTATCCCTATGCCGAAGATATCCTTTTTAAGACGCTTGTTACCAGTAAGCTGTGGAAGGTTAATTTTAAGAGCAAAAATGACGCTTATGAGACTCAAGTAAATGAAACCGCCATTACCGCTGCCGTACTCCGCAAAGCAGGAGCGGATTTTTCATTTTATAAAGGGCTTACTGATCGCCTGGCTATCAAAGGTGGGGTGTTTTCCGATTTGAAGGTTGATGACAATGACAATGGATTGCATAGCGCGTTCATGAGTTACCGGCTAAATGGAAAGGGGTATCAATTGCACTACCGCCTTGCGGGAAGTAGCCACCAGATAACACTCTTATCTGATTTTTCCTCATACTATGTGCTGCCCGAGACGGACGTTCCTGCAAAAATAAAAAAATTCTTTTCAGATCATTCTGTTTTAATGACCGATTACGGCGTGTTTGTGATCGTGGGAATGGATGGACAAAAAACCTATGGTGTTTATTATAAACCAGGCTGGACAGGTTTTGCTACGCCCTCTTCAAATTTGTATTTTGATAAAAATGGGGATCTGATGTGGAGTGCGTACAATTCTGATGGTTCCCCGGTTGTCCATAAGACTAATGGCGATTTGGGGTTTTCGCAACTACTTGAAAAAACAGGGAAGGATCTGAAAGATTTTGATCAAAATCTAACTGGGGCCATTTATACCTTATTCAACGGGCTACAAAGCATTCAGTATGCGTTTGCAAAAGGGGTCTATGGCTCCGACTCATCCATACTTACCATGGAATCCTGGTATCTGTTGCTTAATCCCATGTCCGAAAAAGTCATCGTTGAGACTTACGAAGGATTTATATACCAATAAAATAACGCATACATTTCAAACCAATGATGCCCCGCTAGCAGTGGGAAAGCTATTTGATTTCCTTTAATGAAGTTATTCAGATCCAAAAATAAACTGGGATTACCTGAGCTCGTGGAAGCCTGTCAAAAGCAGGATTCAAGGGCTCAGGTTGTGTTTTATGATCGTTACAAGGCCAGGTTGATGGGTGTATGTCTGCGGTATGCAAGAACGGTGTCCGAGGCAGAAGATATTTTTCAGGAAGGTATGCTTAAGATATTTCAGAAAATAAAGGAACTCAAAAAACCCGAATCTATTGACAGCTGGGTGAAAATTATCATGATCCGCCACGCGGTCGATTATTATAATCAGGTTACAAAAAAAGAAAATCTGCTTAGTTCTTATGATGAAATGCCCTATGATCATGGCACAAATGATCCTCAGGATTTACTCGATAAATTTAGCGTTTCGGTTTTGATGGAAACGATCGCCGAATTGCCGGACGGATACAGAGTTGTGATCAATTTGTACTATGTTGACGGCTATACACACACAGAAATTGCGCAAATGCTGGGGATTGTGGAAGGAACATCCCGCTCGCAGCTACTGAGAGGACGGAACCTTTTGCTGAAAAAATTGGAACATAAAGGCATCAAAAAATATGAAACCTTTTAAAGATGAAATAGACGATGCGCTGCGCAGGAAGCTCCGGAGTTCCCTTGAAGATTTTGAGAGCGAACCCGATGCTGCTCTTGACAGAAAAATGTATAAGTTGCTCCAAAAAACGCCATTGTGGCGAAATGCGTCCGTTTGGACCCTGGTTGCCGCTATACTTTTTTGCGGTGCGGTTTTGCTTAGCTACAAAATGCTTTTACCATCGGAGCAAACGGCTCACCGCTCGCAGCATTCACCATCAAAGGTTAAAAAAGTGAATGGCAGTCGGTCTTCTCCTGGGCACAGGACTATGCAGGCAAAAGCTCAAACCCGCGTAGCTGCCATCCCCGATGAGCCCGGGAATAATCCCGCCCGAACTAATGAAAAAAAAGATGCCGGTCGTTTGCGTGCTGGAAATGCGGAAACCATTTCAGCCACAACCGCTTCTGCTGGTGCGCATCTGTCCGAAGATTTGACGAGAGCGCCGCAGGTCAGGGCAACCGACCTGGTTGTACAGGGAAAGCAAATAACGACTTCAGGGCAGAAAACTGTTACCGCTAAGGAAAGCGTTGAAACCGCTTGGAAGGAAAAAAAGGAAGCGATTCAGGAATATTTGTTAGATGCGGTACCGGTTGACGTATTTGACAGGAAAATAACGACCTCACGGGAACTCAATGTGTCGGAATTGCGGGAAAGCGATTTTAAGTTATTGACACCGGTTTCGTCCTTTCAGAATAAACATCAGCTGACATTGCCTGCCATCCGGTATGCTGGCAAGGAGATAACTGCATCAATCGTGAAGGACAATCAGAGCACGATCCATAAAACGCAACACACTGGATGGTCAGAAGCCGGAAAGCTGTCGTTCATTTTCAATGCAATCTCTTTTCAAACTGTTCAGCAGGTGCGTATTTTACCAAGATCTGAATCCCGCATTCAGGATGTGGCGCTTCCCCGGGCCTTTTCTACTTTGGGATACAAAATTGGCGCAGGAGCCACAAAGGACGGCTTTCAGGTTATGGCAAATTTCAGCAGGATCAATACGCAATTGGGTTATGCCTTCTCTTCGGACGAATACAAGATTATTGAAACAGCGCCAAACGAATACGAAATACAGCGACTAGCAAACAAGCAGTATTACAGCCGTTCAGTACATCTGGTCGGGATAGGAATTAAAAAACAAATCGATTTCAAAAGCAGGCTCCTTGGACAGCTTTATTCGAACGTAGGCGCAGAATATACCAGGTCATTGTCACCAGGATCCGGCGGGTTTCTGTTCGCCAATTTGTCTTCCGGAAAGCGCTTCACGCTTAATTCGTCGTTATCCATCAGCGCGGGGCCGTATTTTGAATATTGTTTCGGGAAGATGAACGCTGCTGAGGGACAGATTGGAATAAGGCCCTCTCAGGTAGGTTTGCTACTTACCTGGAAGTTCAGCAAGCCGGAATGACGGCCTCGTGTCGGCGCTGATTTTAGCGTATAAATATTTACAGTCAGCAGGGTAATCTCCACTTTGTGGCAAAGTAAAGGGCGGGAACCGGCATTTAATGCACGAGCCCCGCCCTTTGTAATATCAATGATCTCTACCGCTCCCTGTTGCGGGGTTGCTATTCGGCTCCTGTAAAAAACAGCGGATTGTAGCCCTGAAACTTCCCTCGCATTTTGTTGTCCAAAATCTTTTATCCTTTGGTTTTTCGTTCAGAGCGGCCATCCGAGTCACAGAATCCCATGGGCAGATGAACTACCGTGGATTTAAAAATTACAGGGCAAAGCATTGGCGTTAGGATGCAGTTGGTTTGAGCGTCAAATCTTTCGTCCATCACAGATGGGCGTGATAGTAGCGATCAACCATTTTTTTACCGGTATCGTATTTAAGCTCCCAAAACTGTCGGGAATCATTGATTTTGCTGAGTGCAAAATTATACCCCCCGTAACCGGCGAAGGCATTCAATGAAGCATTCTGGTTGGAAACCGTCGTTGAACCTGTCGTTGGATTGATTCTTTCGAAGGTGAAACCGTTCAGTTCCGGTGTGGTTTCAAACAGATTCCTGAAGTAGCTTTTGTCCTGATCGGGGAGAATACACGGACCCAATCCCATCGTCAGAAATTTGAAGATCTCCAGTTGGTCAAAACCGGGAACCCAAAGCAACCTGGCATTTTCGTCAAATATAAGAGGAGCCCAACTCCAGTCTATGCCATAAAATTCGGTATATACATGATACCGCTTGGTGCCATCGGGTAGCAGGAAGACGGAAGCTTTTTTATAGGCCAGTTCTTTCCTGGGCAAAAAGTAATTTTTGACGTCTCCCTCCATTTGTGTGATGCCTGTAATGTATCCCGGATTGGGCTTGTTTCGGTCGTTTATGAAGTTCTGGATTCCGTCAGGCAAATCGCTGAGTGATTTGGTCTCATAGGCTTGCGGGCTGGTAGTCAGATAAATGTGGCCGCCTGGCTGAATGCTGAGTGTATAGCTGATGTTATTCAGTCTGTAATCTGCCACATGGTGCGTAATTCCGTCGGCTGTTTCCACGAGCCGGTAGTTGGAGAAATCCCCGCCTTCGATGGCCAGGCCAATGAGCATCCGTTTGAGTGAATCAGGGAAGTTTTCGGTTGAAAGGCGTGCCGAGTTCAATATGTCCTCTTTGTTGACCACCACCGCCATGGACGCACCCTTAAGTTTGAATTCTGATCTGAAGACTTTGTTGTTTTCCAGAACGGAGAATTTAAGGTCCGTTGCGGCCGGGAATTTTTCTTTAATGGAAGTCATCACATCCGCCGGGACCCTGTCAAGGGGTTCAACCTGATTACCCTCTTCCGGATTACATGCCTGTATGAGTATCGTGATAAGCACGATTAGTACTTTTAGATTTTTCATTTTCTAATGATTTTGATTTGATATGTCGGAGCAGCTTGGGTTTGTCATGACAGTGTCGCCTCCGTCGTAGGAGACCGGCAAATGCGCCGGGCCCGTTGCATGCGCATTAGAAAATGTCTGAGAGATTTGTATAAAGCCCAAGTCAATAAACGTCTTGCACCATAACCTCGCGACATAAAAATTCCATGTCTTTGCAAGATGAAACCGACAAGTACTGACTACACGCGAAGTATGCCCCAGCTGGCTGGTAAATTGAATTTGTACAAATAGGCGAATCAGAAATGAGTCAAATCTTGGATGATGGGAAATCCATACAATGTTAGCGCCTCCCGGTTTTATAGCTCTTGAAATGACGGGTAAGCCCGGTTATACGTTGCAAAAACAACAACAGTTGTCGGAAATCCGCTGTATAAAAATATTCCAATTTTAAAAACCATCGGTGACAAAGTTCTCGGATTGCGATGCACCAATGTTGTAATTATTCAATAACGCATAGTCAAATAAATATTTCGAAAACCAGACAGAGCAGGATAGTTAACCTAAGCCGCCGCTTTAATATTGCATAATTCATTTAAATAATAGTAAGATATCGGATGACAAAAAACCGGTCTTATTATCCAAATTTCAAGAAGTGGCAGATAAAACAGATTCCGGAATGTCGAATTCACCTTACTCCAAAATATCTGCTTTGAATGCGCTGAAAGGAATAAATCCATCCATTTTTCAGCCCGACTATTTGACGCCGGGCGAAACGGAGGAAACAATCTACTACTCCCCGCCAAGACCAGAACTTTCAAAGTTCAAAAACGTGTACTGAAAAGTCGGTAGCGTACTCCTAACATCCCAACATCACCCTAAATTAAAGAAAGAAGCTTAATCGTTTAACAAATCCTAAATCCAGAAAGTATTGATTATATCCTAACCCTTGACCAAAAAAAAGAAGGCCGGAAGTGCGCTAACACCTCCGACCTGAAATTAAACGCAATTCCATTCCATTAGTTCGCAAAAAGTAATTGAACGAATCCGTTTGTCCTATTTTTCAAATAAAACAATCAAATTTATGAATCAACCTCGACAAATGCTTGTCGGTAAGTATCTGCCATCTAAAAATATCCTGGCAAGTGTATTTACCGGCCTCATTATGAGCTCGGTAGCATACGCAAATTACCCAGGAGAGACAAGCACATTTCACCGTTATGCAGGCATTCGAACTGTTGCTGCGGTAGATAAAACCATAAAAGGTAAAGTAACTGACGACGCCGGAGAAAAGCTTCCTGGAGTAAGTGTAGTTTTAAAAGGAACGACTACGGGTACGGTAACGGACGTCGATGGAGGGTATACACTTAACACGCCCGACCAGGGTGGAACCCTGATTTTCTCATCGGTAGGCTACATATCTCAGGAAATAGTAATCGGTACACAAGTCAGTGTAGATGCGAAACTTGCTGTGGACTCAAAGTCACTTTCAGAAGTTGTTGTTGTCGGTTACGGAAGCCAGCTGAAAAAAGAAATAACCGGGTCGGTACAAACCGTAAAAAGTGAAGAACTTAAAGACATTCCTGTTTCGCAGGTGACGCAAAAATTGCAAGGAAGGCTTGCAGGTGTGCAAATTAACCAAACTACCGGTAAACCTGGGCAAGGCATGTCGGTTCGTATTCGTGGCCAGGTTTCCGTATCTGCCGGAAGTGATCCGCTTTACGTAATTGACGGTTTCCCGATCACGGGAAACATCGGCGCCATGAACCCTGACGAAATTGAGGACATCTCGATTTTGAAAGATGCTGCATCGACCTCCTTGTACGGTTCTCGGGCAGCAAACGGTGTGGTTCTGATCACCACAAAAAAACCAAAGAACGGACAAACCAATGTAAGTTTGAACGCATATTACGGTATTCAGAAAGTTCCTCAGCGCGGTCTGATAAAAATGATGGATGCCGAAGAATTTTCGCAATTCAAGAAGGAGTTATATGAAGATGCAGGACAGGCAGTTCCGGTAGAATTTCAGGATCCGTCACAATACCGTGGCAAAAGTAACGACTGGTATGGTGCACTGCTGCGCACTTCACCGATACAGAGCTACAACCTGACCGTGACTTCCAATAAGGATAACGTGAGCACTTCGCTTGTCGCGGGGATATTCAATCAGGAAGGTGTGGTGATTAATAATACGTACAAACGCTATTCGCTGCGGATGAATACGGATTATGCCATCAACAAAAAGGTAAAGCTGGGATTTAACATCGCACCACAATACGTGTTCGACAACACCCCGAGAACCGATGGAGACAGAGGAACCGGTATTCTTTTCAACGCCCTGCACACCTGGCCGGTGATGCCGATTTATGATGCAAACGGAGAACTGACCAAATACAACACATTTCCCGGCAGCACAGGAAACATCTACAATTATCCAAACTGGGTTCGTGCAGCGAACGAATTGGTAAACGAAACCAAAACAACCAAATTGCTGGGCAATACCTACCTGCAGTATCAGCCTGTAAAAGGTTTGACCCTTCGGACAACGATGAATATTGAACTGGAAAATTCCAAGTTCTTCTTCTTCAATCCGTCCACGGCGACGAACGGAATCAACGTGCCGATCCCAACCACTGCGACGACAGTGAGGCAGGCCCTGCAAAATTTTTCATGGCTGAACGAAAACCTTGCAACCTACGGACGAAGTTTTGGTGACCATAATTTTGAGTTGCTGGCCGGGTTTACACAGCAAAAGTTCCGTCAGGAATTCAGTACCATTTCAGCGAACACCTACACTGATGACCGTCTCCCAACCATTCAGGGTGCCCTGAACATTGACCGCAACGGAACTCAAAATGGTATCAACGCATGGTCGCTGTCGTCCTACATATCGAGGCTGACTTACAACTACAAAGGAAAATACCTGTTCACAGCTGCTGTCAGAGCGGACGGTTCTTCCCGTTTCGGATCACAAAATCGCTGGGGAACCTTCCCGTCTGCGTCTGTCGGATGGGTGATTTCGGATGAAGATTTCATGAAAGACCTGAGAGCCGTTTCTTTTGCGAAAGTGAGATCAAGTTATGGCGTAATCGGAAACAACAATATTGGTAATTATACGCAATATGCGCTCGTAAACAATACGACAAATGCAGTTTTTGGCAACAACGTAGCGACAGGTGCAAACGTCACTTCCCTGGCCAACAACAATCTTGGCTGGGAAACGACCAAGCAATTTGACATCGGTTTAGATCTTGGATTGTTCAACGACCGCATCCAATTCATCTACGATTTTTACACAAAAAGAACTACCAACCTGCTTTACAATGTACAGGTTCCGCAGGAATCTGGCTTCGGGGCATTTAGTGACAATATTGGCGAGATCAAATTCTGGGGACATGAGTTCTCGGTGACGTCAAGAAATTTGACCGGCAGATTGAAATGGACAACGAACGCCAACATATCTTTCAACAGAAACAAAGTAATGGCGCTGGCAGATGGAATTGACCGTGTTTATGGTGATTTTCACATCACGCAGGTTGGCAAACCGTTCGGTCAGTTTTACGGAATGGTTGGTCTTGGTAATTACATGAATGCTGCTGATCTGGCAAGCTCTCCACAAATCCCCGGACGCTCCGTAGTAGGAAGTATCAAACTGAAAGATGTAAATGGAGACGGCGTCATCACCAACGGCGGTGACATGGACGACAGAGCGATTATCGGTAGCCCGTTCCCAAAATTCACTTACGGTTTAACCAACAATTTCACATACAAAGATTTCGATCTTTCGATCACCGGTTCGGGTTCTTTCGGCAATCAGTTGCTTGTACGCCACTTGTACAGTACTGCCAATCTGGATGGTGTATTTAATGTGGTGGAAGAAGTGAAATACCGTTTCAGAACACCTGAAAATCCTGGAAAAGGCTTTTACGGAATCACCAACGCGGCGCTTGGCGGAAACATCACAGGCATAGAGCGCGACTGGATGAACAGCCGGTTTATCGCCAATGCCTCGTTTTTCACGATCAAAAACATCACGCTGGGGTACAACATCGGGATTAAAAACAAGTATTTTAAATCTGCCAGGCTTTACGCTTCCGCGCAACAGGTATATGTGTTTACAAAATACTGGGGCGGACCAAATCCGGAAACAAGCGCGCAAGGCGACGGAAACGGAAATGGCGGCAACCTGAGCTCAGGCGTCGACCTGTCCAACTATCCTGTGCCGCGTACCTGGACAATCGGTGTTAACCTGAATTTTTAAGCAGATCAATTTCATTAATTCCTATATAGAGATGAAAAAGAAAATTATATTAGCCTGCATGGCATGTTTTGCGATGACAGGCTGCCGGGATTCGTTTCTAACGATTGTTCCTGAAACCCAGTTAAGTTCAGGAACGTTTTTCAAAACCGAATCGGATTTTGCACAAGCCGTCAATGCAGCATACGTACCCCTCAGATCCATTTACAACGATCGGATCTGGAAATTAACTGAGCTCCATTCTGACAACGCCTACTATGCACGGAATCCGCTTTTTGGTGCCGTGGATGCAACTGAAAACCTCGCTGATTTCGCCGTGCCGATTGCAAGCGGCGTTACGGCAAATGACAACGTGCTGCAACAATATCGTCAGGATTACCTGATCATTTCACGTGCCAATCAGATCCTGGCACTGATCGACAACGTAGATTTTGATGCAACCTCGAAAGGTAACCTGAAAGGACAAGCATTGTTTCTGAGAGCATACGCGTATTTTGAGCTCACCCGTCTTTTTGGTAAAGTTCCTCTGCACCTGGTACCGGTTGCCAACCGCCAGGAGGCTGCGTTGCCACTTTCTACAACAGCAGAACTTTACGCCCAGATTGAAAAAGATGCATTGGAAGCGTCAAAAATCCTGTTTGACAAATCGAAACAAGAGGCCGGCCGTGTAACTTCCGGAACTGCAAAAACTCTGCTGGCTGATCTCTACATTACCCAGAAAAAATGGGCCCAGGCTGAAACGGTATTGAAGGAAGTGGTCGCAACGGGAGGATATTCGCTGATTGCAAATTACGCAGATGTTTTTTCAACCTCAACTGCCAACAAGAATAACTCAGAATCGGTTTTTGAGGTACAGTATATGGAAGGCTCTGCGGGATACAACGGCAACTTTTTCTATCAATTTTTACCACGCCCGATAAAGGCGACAGAATTGGCTCCAATTACCGGGACGTCTAATCCGCAGGATCTGTCAGAAGAAGGCAACAACATTCCGACTCCCGACATCATTGCAGCTTATGAAACGGGCGATAAAAGGAAGGACGCTTCCATTGCATACGTCACGCTGAGTCAGAGTGCAAGAGCAAACAAAGTCTATCCGTACATCAAAAAATATGCGAAAACGCATGCTTTACATAATAACACGGGAACGAACTGGCCTGTCTACCGTTACGCCGAAGTTATACTATTCCTGGCAGAAGCGCTGAACGAACAAAACAAGACTGCGGATGCAGCGACGTACCTGAACATGATACGGACACGTGCAGGACTTGCGGCAACAAAAGCATCTTCGACCGCCGATATGCGCGAAGCAATTTTTAAAGAAAGAAGGGTAGAGCTCGCTTTTGAAAACAAACGCTGGTTTGATATTGTAAGAGCAGGAAGGGTGAAAGAAATCATCGGGGCATATGGAGCACGGGTAATCGCCAATCCCCTGAGTTACTATTTTCCGGCAGGCTACAAAGCACCTGATAACGCATTTACAATACTGGATGACTACTACGGTTTGCCAGCGGTAGAATCTGCGTTAACGCCATATTTCTGATGAAATGAAATGTCGTATTTCGAAGTCTGTTTGGAAAGTAAATAACCCGCCAGACCAGCTTTGATAATCATTCGGGAAGCGTAGTAAGTGTCCGCTTACTGCGCTTCTTTTGTTACAGCCCATTTTTTAAAACTAAATGACATTTCCACCCGACAGAACAGGATGCAGACTAAATTAATTCGGCTTAAAATTGTATTTTCAAGACTATTCTAAGTATTTTTTTGTTTTTTTAAAGATAAATTATTTCACCAAAACCTGAATTCTATCGTGGAAAATTAATGGCTTCCCACGGTTAACCCTTTAATTATTTTACAATTACTAAAACGCTGAACTGAAAAATGTACACAAAAAAACAATGGTTAAAAATTCCAATGGCCCTGGCAGTTTTACTGGCTGTCTGTGTTTTCTGCGGAGTTATGCTGAGCAACCGGACCGCCAAACACAGGCCGCCAGGTTCCAAGGTAGACAAACTGAAATTACCTGACGGCTTTAAAGCAGAACATTTATTCAGTCCGTCAGAGGATTCCGATGGATCGTGGGTCTCTATGGCGTTCGATAACAAGGGCCGACTCATTACTTCTGATCAATATGGATCGTTATACCGGACAATTCTGCCCCCAATTGGTTCCACGGAAAAGCCGGTAATTGAGACTTTGAAGATTGAAGGAGACACAGCAAAAATAGCAATGGGTTTTGCGCATGGATTACTTTATGCCTTCAACAGCCTTTATGTTGTAATCAACAATCGAGAGAGTCCCCGATTCCCCAAAGGAAGTGGCCTTTATCGCTTACAGGACACTGATAACAATGATCAATACGATAAGATCACACTGCTAAAAGCGATGAAAGGTGAGGGCGAACATGGTCCACACAGCGTACAGATTTCTCCCGATAAAAAGTCCCTCTACGTCGTAGCAGGAAACCATACTGATCTTCCGGAAATGGACTCCTATCGTCTTCCAAATAACTGGACAAATGATAATTTATTTCCCTTTATTAAAGATCCAAGAGGACATGCCAATGATCGGATGGCACCAGGAGGCTGGATTGCACATACAGACCCGGAAGGCAAAACATGGGAACTGGTAAGCGCAGGATTTCGCAACCCATTCGACATCGCTTTCAATGAAGCTGGCGACATGTTTACTTACGATTCTGATATGGAATGGGATTTCGGTACTCCTTGGTATCGCCCAACAAGGGTCTGTCATGCTACAAGCGCGAGTGAATTTGGATGGAGAACGGGAGATGCCAAGTGGGCTCCTTCTTTTCCGGATAACGTACCGGCAATAATGAACATTGGTCAGGGTTCGCCTACCAATTTGATTTATCTTAAGGATGCACTTTTTCCTGAAAAATATAAAAACACGCTGCTCGCTTTTGACTGGAGTTTTGGGATAATGCACGGATTACACCTAAAACCGTCAGGTGGCACCTACACGGCCGATCATGAAGAATTTTTATCCGGATCGCCGCTACCACTAACCGATGGAGTTATCGGACCGGACGGCGCACTGTACTTCCTGACTGGTGGTCGTCGACTGGAGTCGGATCTATACCGGGTTTATTATAAAGACTACAAGTCGTTGAAAACAGGCGCTAACGTAGCGTCGGTAACTCTAACACCAGAGCACAAGCTGCGAACTTCACTTGAGAAATATCACCTGGGAGTTGATCCAAAGGCAATAGAAACTGCCTGGCCTCATCTTGCACACTCTGACAGGTCCGTACGCTACGCTGCCCGCCTCGCGGTTGAGCACCAGCCACTGGCGCAATGGAAAGCAAAGGCTCTCGCGGAGACAAATCCTCAGATCAAAGTTTACGCCTTGCTTGCACTGGCTCGCCAGGGCGACGCTTCGGTGAAATCAGAACTGCTGAATGCGCTTACAAGCATAGACTTTAAAAAGCTACAGGAAAGTCGCCAACACGATCTTTTGCGTACATTTGAAGTAGCATTCTTCCGTTATGGCCTCCTCGAGGGAGCCCTTAAAACAAAAGTGACTGCCTACATAAGCCCAAACTATCCGTCTACGTCTGCCTTGGGTAATCGTCTTTACAGTAAGCTTCTTGTATTCCTTGAAGCACCAAAAGCTGTTGAACGCACAATGGCCCTGTTGATGAAGAACGAAGTTTTCGACGATAAAGACAATGAAACGGCTACTGCATCGTCCGACTTGATTCTGAGAAATCCACAGTACGGTTTGGACATTGCAGGTATGCTTGAAAAAATGCCTGCAAAACAGCAGACATTCTATGCATTTGTTCTTAGCGGTGCTAAAACCGGCTGGACGCCTCAACTGCGTGATGCGTATTTTAAATGGTACGACAAAGCCTTCAGTTTTCAAGGTGGCAGGAGCTATATCGGCTTCATCGAAAAGTCGCGCCAGATCGCCCTTAAAAACGTTCCTCAGGACAAACTTGCTTATTATAACAAGCTTTCAGGAGCCGAGAAGCTAACTACTAACGGAAATGATCTTACCAAGCTCTATTCGCCAAAAGGACCTGGAAGGGGCTGGAAAGTTGACCAGGCAGTCGCAATGGTACAGGATAGCCTTGGATCAGGTGACTTTGAAAGAGGTAAAATGATTTTCTCAGCTGTACTGTGCAGCCGCTGCCACATGATACAGGGCGAGGGTTCGGACATAGGCCCGGACTTGACACAGCTTGCGTCGCGCTTCTCAACTCAGGATATTCTGGACGCCATAATTATGCCTGATAAAGCGATTTCTGACCAATACGCATCTACTATCTATACCTTGAAGGATGGAGAATCCGTTCTTGGTCGTCAGATGAATGAGGATGCTAACTTTTACTATATAGCGCAAAATCCTTTTGACCAGAAAACGATTCGTAAAGTTGCCAAGAAACAAGTAGCTTCTACGAAAATATCAAGCGTTTCCATCATGTTGCCAGGCCTGATTAACGGTCTTAATCCATCCGAGCTCAGAGATTTGATTGCGTATCTGAAATCCGGAGGCAGCAAAAACAGTCCGATTTACACAGAAGGAAAAGTACAAAAAGGAGGAAAATAACGCTACATATTTAATGTATCATTATTTTTAAAAGTATAATACAAATAGCCTGGATTGAATTAAAATCAGGAGATCAGATAGTAGAATCGTCTGACTTCTTTAATTTTACTTCAATTCAGGCTTTCTTATTTATCCGTAAAATCAAAATGAACAGATATCAGTTTTCACGTTTTGCATGGGCACTCCTTGTAGGATTGTCCATTTCCGTTTTCGCAGCAACTGCTTTTCCCGGTAAGATTTATAAGGTGCTCATCATTGATGGGCAGAATAATCATAGGAATATGAATGAAGGCACTCAGATGATGAAAGGGTATCTGGAAGAGACAGGTATGTTTAGCGTAGCTGTTGTGACGACACCAAAGAAGGGTGAGAACATGGAAAATTTCAACCCTGATTTCTCAAAATATGACATCGTTTTATCCAATTACAACGGCGATTCCTGGCCTCAAAAAACCAACGAAGCTTTTGAAACATTTGTCAAAAATGGGGGAGGTCTGGTAGTTGTGCATGCTGCCGACAATGCATTTCCTAAATGGGCTGCCTATAACAAAATGATTGGTATTGGCGGATGGGAAGGACGCGACGAGAAGTCAGGCCCTTACGTATACTGGAATGACGAGCAGTCGAAAATTGTTTACGATCCTGTTGCCGGGGTGGGCGGGAGTCATGGTGACCAACATGAATTTATCGTAAAAACAAGAGAGCCAAATCATCCGATAATGAAAGGGCTGCCAGCAGATTGGCTTCACCAAAAGGATGAATTGTATGATCGTTTGAGAGGGCCTGCGGAAAATATGACTGTATTGGCGACTGCATATAGTCCAAAAGAAAAGCATGGTTCCGGAAAAAACGAGCCTATGCTAATGACGCTGAATTATGGAAAAGGCAGGATTTTTCATACCACACTTGGACATGAAAATTACTCACAAAAGTGTATCGGCTTTATCACCACCTTACAGCGTGGCACTGAATGGGTTGCCACCGGAAAAGTGACGCAGCGCGTACCTAAGGACTTCCCAACAAAAGAAACAGGTAGCGCCAGGAAGTAATTTCACACAAGATTATGGCACAGTTGGCAAGTCTTAAAGATTTAACACTTGGCAAGTCTTTGGGACCCAACACTTGGCAAGTCCTTCGGGCCTAACCCTTGGCAAGTCTTTAAGACTTACCAAGTGTCGCCGCGGAAAATCGGCAGCTTTCAAGTTTTTCGGGAACACCAAAAGGCAGACTTACGATCTACCAAGCACAACACTTTGCAAGTCTCGAGACAACACTTGGCAAGTCTTTAAGACTTACCAAGTGTACTCAAACGAAAACCTCAAAGTATTAGAGTATTTCTTATCTACTGCTACGCTTTCATAGTAAATTAGATATATCGAATTAAAGGAAATTATGAATAAACGATTGGGCAGACGGAATGCTTTGAAAAACATGGCCGCAGGTGCTGGTCTCCTCACCATTCCATGGACGATGGAAACTGCATTTGCCAAGTCTGAGAAAATATTAGGGCCAAAGCTGAATGGGAAAATCAATCATTCTGTATGCCGTTGGTGTTACGGCAAAATACCATTCGAAACTTTTGTTCAGGAGGCTAAAAAAATCGGACTGACTTCCGTCGAACTTTGCGGGCCGGAAGAGTGGCCGATCATCAAAAAGTATGGACTTACCTGCGCTTTGCCTTGGGGTGAAGGGCTAACAAAAAGCATCGATAAGGGTTTCAACGATCCTGCAAACCACGATGAACTGATTAAAGGTTTCACTGATATTATACCAAAAGTACAGGCAGCGGGCTACGACAAGATCATTTGTTTCTCCGGAAACAGGCGCGGTATGTCGGATATAGACGGAATGGTAAACTGTGCAGTAGGTCTGCGTAAACTTATGCCGATTGCGGAAAAACACAACGTAACGCTGGTGATGGAATTGCTCAACAGTAAAGTGAATCACAAAGACTACATGTGTGATCGAACAGGTTGGGGCGCAGGACTTTGTGATATGGTGGGCTCGGAGAAGTTCAAATTACTTTACGACATTTACCACATGCAGATACAGGAAGGCGACGTAATTGCCACCATCCGCAAATACAACAAATATATCGCCCATTACCATACTGGCGGTGTACCCGGACGAAATGAAATTGACGAGACTCAGGAATTGTATTATCCCGCGATTATGAAAGCAATTGTTGCGACTGGTTACAAAGGATTTGTAGGGCAGGAATTTGTTCCGAGCCGTAAAGACGACATCGCTTCTCTGAAACAAGGTGTTACCATTTGCGACATAACCTAACCCGTGCGCTGCGTGAATTTCGAAATTACTATCCAAACATTAATTGGACCAACAGATGACTGAATCAAATAAATATCCTGCTTTGAAGGGCAAAATCAATCACTCCGTATGCAAGTGGTGCTATGGTAAAATTCCTCTTGAAACATTTGCCCAGGAATGCAAAGCCATGGGAATCAAATCGATAGAGCTTTTAGGTCCGGCTGAGTGGCCAATTCTAAAAAAATACGGGCTTACATGCGCTCTACCAAACGGCGCAGGGATGGGGATCGAAAAAGGATTCAACGACCTGGCAAACCATGATGAACTGGTTAAAAGTTATGAAGAATTATTCCCAAAACTTCAAGAGGCGGGCTACACAACTGTGATCTGTTTCTCCGGAAACCGACGCGGGATGTCCGACATTGACGGCATGCGGAATTGCGCTGTGGGGCTGAAACGCCTGATGCCATCTGCGGAAAAGTATAACATAACCTTGATTATGGAACTACTCAACAGCAAGGTAAACCACAGGGATTACATGTGCGATCGGACAGAGTGGGGGGTAGGCCTATGCGAAATGATTGGCTCTGAAAAATTCAAATTGCTATACGACATCTACCACATGCAGATCATGGAAGGTGATGTAATCGCTACCATTAAAAAATATCACAAATATATCGGGCATTACCATACTGGTGGTGTTCCTGGAAGAAATGAAATTGATGACACGCAGGAATTGTATTATCCCGCGATCATGAAAGCAATCGCAGATACTGGTTTCAAAGGATTTGTTGCTCAGGAGTTTATTCCACTTAAAGATCCAATCGCTTCTCTAAAACAAGGCGTTGGCATTTGCGACATCGCCTAATCGGATCATTCCAAAAAAAGTAATACCTTGTAAGTATCTTATGGATACGTGCAGGGTATTACTTTTTGATTGGTACCTACATCATATGTTTTTGATTAATATCAAATGCCTTTGCACAATTGAATCAATGAACGAGGAAATAATTTACGGAATTCCGGCCGCGTACACGGAAATTCTCGAAAGCACTGCATTGTCCGGATTTGACATGTCTTCTGAAATCAGAACATGCGCGCTTTTGAAAACACTTGCCGCTGCAAAACCTGGTGGAAAATTTCTCGAACTTGGTACAGGAACCGGACTATCTACTGCCTGGATTTTGGATGGAATGGATGCTGGCTCATCACTGGTATCTATTGACAGCGCTCCGGAATTTATGGCCATCGCGTCAAGACATTTGTCCGAGGACAAAAGACTCACTTTGAAACTAACAGATGCAGCCACCTGGATCGTAGGAAGTAATAACGATAAATTCGACTTCATTTTTGCGGATACCTGGCACGGAAAATATCTGATGCTGGATGAAGTCCTGAGCATGCTGAATCCGGGAGGATTTTATATAATTGATGACATGCTTGAAAGACCGAGCTGGCCGGCGGAGCATAAAGAAAAAGCCGAAAAATTAATTGCAAATCTGGAATCCCGGAATGATCTAGCAATGACAAAACAGGCCTGGGCTACCGGTGTTGTCATTGCGGTGAAAATCTAACCTTAGTACCTACATAATGTTGGCCGGGTTAGGAAACATGGCAAAAACTCCACGACTGAATATTAGTAGCTTGATATTAATTATTTTAGGAGGACAACTATTATTTTCATCACAAATTCATCTTTGGTTCATAGCTTGTTATTCAATCTGCCCTAATATTGCAAAACCCCGTGCTAGCTGCATACAAAGTCTTACTTGGATTGTAAACTGTTTAATACATTTTTTCTAATTTTCGCTGTTACACTAATGTTTAAACCTACCAAGTCTGGAATTTCGTATTCAACCGAAAACCCCATAATCATTGCTGCTTCAGGCTCTTTTAATTTATATTCTGTCTCCAACCACCTGGTTAAATCTGTTGTAGCAATTTTCATTGCTTGGTCTAAGGTTGCAGCGATGCCAATACTTTTTATAAAGTCTTTGCTTTCAGCTCTTGGAATATTTTGATTTTGATTTTTTAAAAGCTCAACAATAAACTCTATGTCCATTGATGTTTCCATTGCATTGCCTGTTAACTCTCCATCTCCTTGTGCAGCGTGACCATCACCAAAGTATAAGAATGCACCTTGCACTGAAACTGGCAAATAAAGTGTTGTACCATTAGTAATAGTTTTCTCTTCCATATTACCACCAAAGTTTCCTGATTCTCTTGATGAAATACCAGTGCCAAACGATGAGGCAACACCAACACAACCTAAAAAGGGTGTCAAAGGAATTCTGTATTTTTTTAATCCCTCAGAAGGGTATTCCATTTTCAAAAAGCTACTATCTGTATTTATTAACCAGGCATTATCAATACGTTCATTTTTTTTATTTGTCAAATAGTTTGTTTCAAGGGCATTATCAACAATACTTCTGCCACTAAATGCCCAACTTCTGTTCGTTTTTACGGAAATTATTTTAATTGCTACAACATCACCAGGCATTGAGTTTTCAATAAAAAATGGCCCGGTCAGAGGATTGCCACCCCAAGTAACCTTTTTTGAATTTTTATCAGTTCCACTTGCGTCAACAGTTGATGTTTTTATGGTGTCGCCTGAAACCAAATTTAAAACTGGTGTTTCAATTGATGAGTAATTACGATAGAAGACTGTCGGGTTTAGTACGAAAGATTTTGAAGTTCTGTTTTCAGATTCTTTTAAAGCTCTCCATTTGGAAACTGTTCCTTCTTTGTCTGTAAAAGTTCCTTCAATATTGATGTTGTCCATAAATTGTCCTTTGTAGTTAAATTCTGCAAGTTTGAAATTAAAAACGCCCTTAAAAACTTTACCACAAAAAGGCTGTCCAAAAAAAGTACCACAAAGAGAATCATTTTTCAAAGCTAGATTTACTCTTTGAACAATGTCATTATCTCCTAAGTTAAATTGCCATACTCCAGAGTAGTCTTTTTCATTACTATTTGAGCTGCCACTAAAAGCAAGAGTTGACAAACTGATTACTTTTTTATCGTCTGATGATTGTAAGGTAATGTAAGGCTTTGCACCAGCTCTTCTAATATCATTACCTTTCATAGCTAAAGCTTCTTGTTTCCAATTTGCAAGATAAATCACCGTGCCAGTAAGGAATGTATAGCTCTTTATTTCGTTCGGATCTAGGTTGCTGACTCTTGTTTGATTCTTTCCATCTGGCGTATAGATAATCAAAGCTAAATGGTAAGTGTCTGGAAAGTCATTTTTAAAGCTTATACTAATATTCAAGGCTGTAGCATGTGAAAGTACAAGGGTATTGTTGGCTTTTGTCAATAAGCCACAGCAAAACAAGATAAAAATAGAAAGAAGTTTTTTTGTCATTTGAATTGCAATTAAAATGTTGAATAATAAATCGGTCACAAAAATGTGGTTTTACCCTGTTTTCTCCGCCCCAAATAATTATTCGATACATCTTTATTACAATTTTACTTCATTTTTCAGATATTCGCTGGGTGAAATACCTGTATACTTTTTAAAAGCACGGTTAAAGGTGGTTTTGGAATTAAAACCACTATCATATGCAAGGCCCATTAGTGTAAAGCTTTTTAATTGCCCTTTGCCTATTTTTTGGATAAATATTTTAATGCGATAAGCATTAATAAGTTCGTTAAAGTTTTGGTTGAAACAAAGGTTAACTAGGGTGGAAAGATGACTAACATTAATACTAAAATACTGTGCTATTTCAGATATACGTAATTCTGGATTTAAATATAGTTGGTTCGTTTCGATATAATCTTGAATTCGTTCTTTCCAATGGTTGATTTCATGATTTGTAAAGGTTGGTGGCGTTGTAACTTCTTCAACTTTCTTTACATTTTGTGATATCTCGGCAACAGCAAATTCTACTAATTTATTTGGTCTGTTGGATAGTCCATAAATGGTGATATAATAAATAAGTACAAAATTAGCCAGATATGCCCACCACATTTTGTCGTATTGTGCACCTATTAATAATTCCATAATAGTTAAACTCCCATCTACCAGAACAAAAATAAAGTAGGCAATTAGAAAATTCCGAATCCAAGAAATACTTAACGGGGGTAAATTTGAATAGTAATTTGCACTCCAGGCTTGGTACTTTGAATAAACCGTAAAAAAGCGATTTATAAAAAAGAAAAACAATACAACATTGCAAAAACTAAATATAGCATCAATGTTATAATAATTGTTCACTTCGAACCACCACCATTTAGCAAATTCTTTGCCTTGAATGGCTACGGTAAGATGATAAGAAAAATAAATAATGTAAAGCCAATAGTTTTTCAAATCTCTAAAACTGATAAGCCTGCGACTATTTAGCCTACTTTGTAAAAGTAGAAATACCGTTGGTAAAACGGCTAATTCCAATCCATTCCAAGGGTAAAAAGTAAACTCATTCCACAAAACACCAATTTCTAACCATCCAAATAAATGGGGTAAATTAGATAAGCCCATTATAAATATAAGTAGAGCTAATATAAAATCTGACTGATTATTTTCCTTAAAACCCCTAACAGCTATAATAAAACCGAAAAGAAACGACTGAAACATTGCTACCATTAGAATAATAGCATATAAATTCATAGATATGTCTGCCATTTATTTCTGCTTTGCTATTGTAATGATTTTAAACACGTCTAAATTGTTTACAGCCAACTCTTAATTTTCTTTTCATTGTAAAACGTCACCGCGGTTTCTGCTTCTTAATGGATTCTGGACTAAGTCTAATCTTTTAGGTTATGTAAATTTCTCGGAATTGAAGTTATCTGTATTTGAATACAGTCGTGTAGCATGGAATACTAACTTTTCAAGCGATTACTTTCTTTTTCCGAGTTTATTCAGGTCATCTTCTTCGGGTATAATGTTTAATGAATTTGATGAAGCTTATGTAAAATCGATTAGTAAAAATGACACCTTAGCCATTCAAGAGTATTTCTACTCCTTCAAAAAACGGTAGAGTTAGAATGTCATTCACTTTGCTTTTTTTCATCCTTTTTCGACGCGGATATTACAAATAAGATATTAACGACAATTGTACTCGTTACAGAACTGAAAATTGCTATCCAAAATCCGAGTTCCCTGGGATTGGTGCTCCAGGAGCCTCCGGGAGTATACATCAAAACTATACAATGAATAAGAGTAAGTACAATTGAGATATTCCGAATCTTGTCATTAATAAATATCCTCATAATTAGCCAGATATAATTTCCGATTCAATTTACTGAAAAATACCTGGTGTCTTTACCATTTTTTTGATCAAATCGGGTTTAACGCTGTATATCCCGATTTGATTGGGTTTATCATCATCATTTTACATGATGGCAACTGACTGACAAAACTTCAAGTAACAGCTTATTTTTCAGCATTTTACCGGAGACCTCAAACTAAAATGAGACACTTTTCGTCGCCTTAGGTTTGCACACAGCTTTACAGCAGATCATCTATACAGCTACAACCAAATATCGCCCTCTAAAAGTCGACATATTTTTGTTGTATAATTTATATTATGTTAAATAGAATTTCCATCATAAGAAAGGGAGACCATATTGGCCTCCCTTTCTTATGATGTGCCATTGAAGACTACTCCTCAACACAGGTAATTTTCTTTTCAGTAAACTGCGCAATCACATCGTCGACAATTTTAAGATTCTCTTTCGCTTCTGCCAGATCCTTTGCTTGAATCGCTTTTTCGAAATATGGTTTCGCTTTTTTGAAACGTCCGCAAACACGACCTTCAATTTCTTTACCTCGTTGCTGATATTCAGTCATGTTCATATTATCAACTTCGCCTTTCATGATAACAGCTTCGTTGAAATAAAATACACCAAGGTTGTAAAGAGCATCAGCATTGTTTGCATCGATTGCCAAAACTTTCTTGTAATTGGCAATTGCCTGTGTGGATGAGTTCTGCTGTTTTGCTTTTGCCTCGGCCAGTTCTTTTTCCAAAGCACCAACGTCATTGCCTTTTGAAGCCTCTTCTGAAGCCTTCACGTCAGCTTCAAGTTTAGCGATGGCAGCCTTAGCCTCTTCTTTCTTGGCAGTTACCTCTGTAAGCTGGCGTTTCAGATCCGCGTTCTTAGGTTGCTTTTTGATCAAAGCTCCAATACGTTTCACTTCACCGTCAAACACTTCGATCTTGCCTTTTTCAGATTCAACATCTTTCAGCAAAGCTGCTTTTTTCGTCGTGCCTGAACCAAGTTTGCCATTGATCTCCTTCACTTTTGCACCAGACTTTGTATGAAGGTTATCGTACAGAATCGCAAGGTTCACCAGATTCTGAACATTATTCGGATCAGACTTGGCAAGTGATTCCAATTCTTCAATCGCTTTGTCCTCCTTACCGGAAGCCAGCAAAATGTTTACGATTTCCGATTTCAAATCCTTGTTACCTGGCGAACGTTCCAGACCTTTATTTAAAGACTCTGTTGCTTTGTCAAAATTATTGTCTGCCCGATAAAGTTGAGACAAACTATAAAACACGCTTGGATCTTTACCACCATTTGCAGCATAAGTTTCGAACAAAGTCTTTGCTTCCGTTTTGTCATCAAGCTGTTGCGCTGTGATACCACCGTAAAGTGCGACTGTCGTATCTTTTGGATTGATCTGCTGCGCAGTTTTGAACAATGTCAATGCAGATTTCAGATTTTTTGCCTGATACTGCTCCGCTCCTTGCTTGAAAAACGCCTGATACAACATTGTACCTTCGCCACCTGCAAGTGCCTTTTCTGCTTCTTTCGCAGCTTTTCCTGGCTCTCCCTTTTTGGTCTTGTCCAGCTCTACCACTTTTTTGTATGCTTCCATGGCAGTTTTAGCTGCAACAGAATCAATAGAAGATCCTTTCAGCGCAATATCTTCATACGTTTTTGCTCTTTCAACCCAAAATGCAGCCTTTGCACTACTTTTGGGATCACTCAAACTATTATCGCTTTTTTCCTTGTCCTTGCGGAGTTGATCCACAGTTGCCTTTTCAATCGCATCCTGCCCGAAAGCAGAAAGACTCAAAAGGCCAATTGCGGAAGCCAAAACAATTCTTTTCATAAATTTCAACTTTTGCTGTGATTGATAGTTCTATCGTAAAATATTAATTTATTATGGTATTCTTTGCAAAAATCATGCCTTAGAGTCATCCTCGTCCTCATCATCTTCTACATCGTCCTCCTCATCTTCCGCCACTTCCTCATCAAGCTCATCTTCATCTTGTTCAGTTGCCCGTACAATCAGCGCTTCCAGTGAGCCGTCGATCACCTCAGGAGCCTTCACAATCAGGTTTCCTTCTTCATCGTACTCCTCAGCTGCTTTTTCATCCGGATCTTTCAGGATTCGCGTCACCGAGGTAATCTCATCAGAATTATTCAGACGAATCAGTTTCACCCCTTGTGTATTACGTCCTGCCTGACGAATATCAAGCACGCTCATTCTGATAGCGATACCATTTCTGGTAATAATCATCAGGTCATCCTGCTCGGTTACTTCCCGGATTGCAACCAATTTACCTACTTTTTCAGTAGCGTTCATGGTTGAAACACCTTTTCCCCCACGTTTGGTAATCCTGTAACTAGCTATATCTGAACGCTTTCCGAATCCATTTTCAGAAACTACTAGGAGTTGTGCATCCTCACGACTAATACAAACCATTCCGATTACCTTATTCTCGGCATCGTTCAGGTTTATACCCCGAACACCCGCAGCTGTTCTACCCATTGGCCTCACTCCTTTTTCATTGAACCTCACGGCACGGCCCGCGCTTGAAGCAATTACTATATCGTTGTCTCCATTGGTAAGCGCCACATCAAGCAGGCGGTCACCTTCATGAATCGAAATTGCGATAATACCGTTTGTACGCGGACGGGAATATGCTTCCAACAAAGTCTTTTTAATCGTACCTTGTTGTGTACACATAATCAGGTAATTATTGTTGATATAATCATCGTCCGACAATGTCCGAACGTTGATCACGGAACGAATTGAATCACCATTTTCAAGACTGATCAAATTCTGTATCGGCCGGCCTTTTGAAGTTTTGCTTCCTTCCGGAACCTCATACACCTTCATCCAGAACAACTTACCATATTCGGTAAAGATCAACAGATAATTGAGCATTGTTGCTGAGAACAAATGCTCGGTAAAATCAGTGTCTTTGGTTTTTACACCGCGGGACCCTACCCCACCTCTTGTCTGGGTACGGTACTCGGCCAAAGGTGTGCGCTTGATGTATCCCTCATGCGAAATGGTAATCAACATTTCGTCATCAGGAATCATATCTTCATCGCTAAATTCCTCAGCAGAGAATTCAATTTTGGTGCGGCGTTCATCACCATAACGGTCCTTGATCTCCCCTAATTCCGTTTTAATGATCTCAAACTTGCGATACTCATTTGCCAGAATATCCTTCAAGTCATTAATCAGCAACATGATCTCATCATATTCCTTTATAATCTTATCTCTTTCCAGGCCTGTCAAACGTTGCAGACGCATTTCAAGAATCGCCTTTGCCTGAATTTCACTCAGGGCAAATTGTTCCATCAAACCGGTTCTCGCAATTTCAGGGTCACGTGAACTCCGGATCAAAGAAATTACAGCATCCAGATTATCCAGAGCGATAATTAACCCTTCTAAAATGTGCGCTCTTTTTTCGGCTTCACGCAATTCGTATTCCGTACGACGGGTAATTACGACAACCCTGTGATCAACATAATGTTTGATCAGGTCTTTCAGGTTGAGTGTTACCGGCCTACCTTTTACGAGCGCAACGTTATTTACCCCAAAAGATGATTGTAACGGCGTATATTTATAAAGGTGATTGAGGACAATATTAGGAATTGCATCTTTTTTCAGATCGAAAACGATACGCATTCCGTCCCTGTCGGACTCATCACGAATGTCGGAAATACCATCCAGTTTCTTATCGTTAATAAGGCCTGCGATTCTTTCAATCATCGCCGCCTTATTGGTCATGTAAGGAATTTCGGTAATAATGATCTGTTCGCGTCCGGTCTTTGAAACTTCAAAGTTCGCTTTGGAACGAATAATGATACTTCCGCGACCCGTTTCAAAAGCAGACTTTACTCCGTTATAACCATATATGGTACCACCGGTTGGAAAATCAGGCGCTTTCACGTACTCCATCAATTGCGGAATCGTGATTTCATTGTCATCAATATATGCCAGTACACCATTTACCACCTCAGTAAGATTGTGCGGCGCCATATTCGTAGCCATCCCAACAGCAATACCGGAAGATCCGTTTACAAGCAGGTTGGGAAATTTGGCAGGCAAAACCGAAGGTTCAGACAGTGAATCATCAAAATTCGGCTGAAAATCAACAGTATCCTTACCAAGATCATTCAACAACTCATCGGCCAAACGTTTCAATCGAGCCTCGGTATAACGCATCGCCGCGGGATTGTCACCGTCAACAGAACCAAAGTTACCTTGTCCGTCTACCAAAGGATACCGCAGGGACCATGGCTGAGCCATACGAACCATTGTATTGTATACGGAGGAATCACCGTGTGGGTGATACTTACCCAAAACCTCCCCTACTATACGCGCAGATTTCTTGTGAGATCTGTTGTAATTGACGCCCAGATCGGACATACCATACAATACGCGCCTGTGCACCGGTTTCAAACCATCGCGAACGTCGGGTAAAGCGCGGGAAATAATAACGGACATCGAGTAATCGATGTATGCTCCACGCATTTCATCCTCAATATTAATGGGGATAATGTTTTCACCAGAAGATTCTGCCATAAATAATTAGAAAAGAATCGAAAAAGATTAAGTGAGAAAATGGCATAATACCACAACTCACGTGATTAATACAATAACACAAGTTGTAAAGAGTCAAATTTCGCTATTTTAAAGCATTCTAACAAACTATATTGAAGCATATTCGACAATAGATTTATATCGTCATGATCCACCGCATTTTACGGTTTTCACTGTATGAGAAAACTTAATAGAGTACCAGCATTAAATTTCTGCATCTTTAACCTTATAATGGTTAGTTCACTTTCCAACCCAACAATTTATGCCTTTATTATTCACGTTTTTTGCCATTCTAGCGCTGATTCTACTGATTGCCTGGCTCAAAATAGACACGTTTATCTCTTTCCTGCTGGTATCTATCGGGTTAGGACTAGCCAGCGGGCTGGACGTCGACACCATAAGCAAGGCAATCCAAAAGGGTGTCGGTGGCACGCTGGGTGATCTCGTTCTGATTGTGGGTTTTGGCGCGATGCTCGGTAAAATGGTTGCGGATAGTGGTGCTGCACAGCGTATCACAGACGCGCTGATAGGGATTTTTGGAAAGTCCTACATCCAATGGGGTATGGCGCTTGCAGGTTTTGTGATCGGAATACCCTTATTTTACAATGCAGGGTTTGTGATTGTGATTCCTTTGATTTTCATGATCAGCGCAACAGCCAGACTGCCGCTCCTGTACATCGGCGTACCGATGTTGTCGGCATTGTCCGTTGCGCATGGTTACCTGCCTCCTCACCCGTCACCAGCGGCCATTGCAAGCCAGCTTCATGCAGATCTTGGCCAGACTTTACTTTACGGAATTATCGTTTCCATTCCTGCTATTGCCGTGGCTGGTCCGTTATTTGGCAGTACTTTAAAACGATTTCAACCCAAACCGGATGCAGATCTCTTTAATGTGAAACCACGCCCCACATCTGAATTGCCAGGGCTGGGAATAAGTATCATCACTGCCCTCCTACCCGTTTTTCTGCTGACAACGATGTCGGGAATCAAACGGATTTACCCGGATAACAAGGTGGTTGGCCTCATGGCCGAACCGTATTTTGGCATGCTCTTGTCCGTACTTTTCGCTGCTTACACACTAGGCATTCTTAGAGGAATGGACATGAAGAAAATCAGCAAATCCATGGAAGAAGCATTCAAAGGTGTTTCGGTTATTCTGCTGATTATTGCCGGCGCAGGTGTTTTTAAGGAAATTATGACGGCAAGTGGTGTAAGCACATACATCGCGGAAAGCCTGAAGGGTGTGGATATTTCCCCCATTTTGCTTAGCTGGGGAATCGCCGCTGTTATCCGGGTATGTGTTGGCTCAGCAACAGTCGCAGGACTGACTACTGTTGGAATCCTGGCTCCACTCCTTGTCAATTCTTCTGTAAGGCCTGAACTTATTGTATTGTCTATCGGTTCGGGCAGCCTGATGTTTTCACATTTGAATGATGGAGGCTTCTGGTTATTTAAGGAATATTTTAATTTAAGCATAAAGGACACCCTTCTGACCTGGTCTGTTATGGAAACAATTGTCTCTGTAATGGGTTTGCTAGGGGTTTTAGTGCTAAATTTGTTTGTTTAATTTTGTTGTATTTCAATCCGGCCTCGCCGGCCAATCACCCATTTACCAGTTATGGACACTACTCCTGAATCCAATTTTGCACAACTTGGCCTTACTTTACCACCTGCACCAAAGCCGGTTGGTGTTTATAAACCTCTTTTGATAGTCGACAAACGCTGGGTATATGTTTCCGGCCATGGAACGGTACAGGAAGACGGTACCCTGATCAAAGGAAGAATAGGAAAAGACCTGGATGCCGACCAGGGAAAATTTGCTGCAAGGCAGGTTGGACTTGCTATTCTTGCAACTTTGAAAGCGAATCTGGGAAGCCTCAACCGCGTTAAAAGAGTTATCAAAGTGCTTGGAATGGTTAACTGCACCAGCGACTTTGAAAAGCACCCGTTCATTATCAACGGATGCAGCGAACTGTTTGCCAAAGTTTGGGGAGAAGAAAACGGGATTGGCGTAAGAAGTGCCGTGGGAATGGGAACCTTGCCTGACAATATTCCCGTCGAAATTGAGGCGATGTTCGAATTAGAAGAAAAATAGCATGCAGATAGACAGGCGGAATAATCATTTATTCCGCCTTATTTTTTCGCGATTTACCAATTTACACCCGGATTTCTTATGTGGTACAAACTCAACAATCCTGAACTGGTCATTTCACCTTCCCTATTGTTTTACAAAGAGCGAATTGAAAGCAATATTTTACGGATGGTTAATATTGCCGGAACGCCGGACAGGCTTGTTCCGCATGTAAAAACGCACAAAACAGCCGAGATAGTTAAGCTACAATTGGATCAGGGAATTAGCAAATTCAAATGCGCTACAATCGCCGAAGCAGAAATGCTTGCAGAAGCAGGTGCCAAATGGATTCTGCTGGCCTATCAGATGGTAGGTCCAAACATTTCGCGATTGTTCCAACTAAGAGAAAAATATGCCGATGTTTTGTTCTCATCACTGATTGACAATGAAGTCTCCGGAGATGAACTGAACCTGTTTTCAGAGTCCAAAAACTTCGTCTCTACCATATTCATTGACGTGAACAATGGCATGAACCGATCCGGTCACGCGACAGACGAAACGATCCTTTCGTTGTACCGCCATCTGGCCAGTCTGTCAAATATCAATGTGCTCGGCATCCACGTTTATGACGGTCACATACGTGCCGCAGAATTTGCCGAAAGAAAAACAGAAAGCGACAATGCCTACGAAACGGTGTTGCCTTTAATAGATAAAATCAGAATTGATCAGGGCCACGAGCCTTTGATCATTGCCGGCGGATCTCCCTCGTTCACCGTACACACTTTGCGTGAGGAAGTGTTGCTCAGCCCAGGTACCAATGTTCTTTGGGACTATGGGTATGGTGATCGCTTCGATGACCAGCCTTTTCAATACGGGGCGCTGGTTTTGACCAGAGTTGTATCCAAACCATCATCCGGCACCGTCACCATTGACCTGGGGCACAAAGCGATTGCCGCCGAGAATCCGATAGAAAACCGTTTTAAACTTTTGAATCTTACCAATTACACGGTCAAAGGCCAGAGCGAAGAGCATGGTGTGCTGGAAGTGAGTGCCGATGCCTGGCAGAATATCAATATCGGGGACGTATTCTATGCGGTTCCCTATCACATTTGCCCCACCGTTGCATTGCACGAATATGCTTCGGTTGTTGAAAACGGTGATATAACCCAGGAGTGGAACATTGTTGCCCGCAAGCGTCGTCTTACCATTTGAAAATTAACCAGGAAAATTTCCCCGGTAACTAAACTCTTATTAATATGTTCATTTTTGATGCCCATCTCGACCTTTCCATGAATGCATTGGAATGGAACCGGGATTTAACACAGGAGCTTGCCACCATCCGCGACAGAGAAAAACACCTTACCGACAAACCAGATCGTGGCCTGGGTGTGGTCAGTTTCCCGGAAATGCGGAAGGCCAACATTGGCATGTGCGTCGGAACGCAAATCGGACGCTTCGTGAAACCCGACAGCCTCATTCCAGGCTGGAATTCACAAGCACAGGCATGGGCCCAAACGCAGGGCCAGGTAGCCTGGTACAAAGCAATGGAAGAAGCTGGTGAAATGGTGCAGATTCGTGATTATCAAGCCTTGCAAAACCATCTTGCACTATGGAAGAATGCTGAATCAACTGAAAACTTGCCCATCGGATACATTCTCAGCCTTGAGGGCGCGGATTCTTTTATCGATGTCAAAAATCTGGAAATTGCATATGAATATGGTTTGAGGGCCGTAGGACCTGCCCATTACGGGCCAGGCGTTTATGCGTACGGAACAGATTCGGATCAGCCTTTGTCGCAAAAAGGAAAGGACCTGATCCGGGAAATGGAACGAATGAACGTAATTCTGGATGCAACTCATCTTTGCGATACCGCATTTTGGGAAGCAATGGGCATGTTCAACGGTCACGTTTGGGCAAGCCATAACCTCGTGCGTGAAATTGTTCCTCATAACCGCCAGTTTTCCGACGAAATGATTAAGGAGCTTCTAAGCCGTAAGGCCGTGATAGGCATGGCATTTGACGCGTGGATGATGATTCCAGGCTGGGTCAGGGGCAAAACGACACCGCAGGAAACCGGCTTGAAAATAGAACACATCATCCGGCATATTGATCACATTTGTCAGCTTGCAGGCAATGCCAACCATGTCGGCATTGGATCCGACCTCGATGGCGCATATGGAAAAGAACAGAGCCCCGGCGATCTTGAATCAATCGCAGACCTGCAGACAATACCGGATTTACTCCGCAAAAGAGGTTATTCTGAAACCGACATTGAGAACATTATGTGGCGAAACTGGGTAGATTTCCTTGAACGCGCCTGGACCTGATTACCTGGATAAAATACTGTGAATAAAGGAGGTATGTTTTATCAACTGCCTCCTTTTCTTGTTTAATGAGTTACAGTTTCACAATTAACACAGATTTAATACAATGTCTCAAAAATACTTGCAAATTGCATTCGCATTACCGTCAATCTTACCAGTCGTTTTAGAAAATTAGATAGTTATTAGAATTCTCTAATTATTTGGAACGAATATAAATAGTGCATATCTTTGAAATATTCACTGATAGAAGGAATACCGCTCAATCAGACCAATAACAATGTATATACTCCGCAATTATGAATTCAACATATCAGATTTCCTTTCGGACCAAACTCCGGAACAGCATAGCAATACAAAGATTACACGACTGCCTGAAAAAACTTAATGTGAAGCACTGGACTTATGATTTCCAGGATTTGCTGCTTACTTTAAGATCTGATTTTCCTGATTTTCTCCGCATTCAGACTGCCCTCAGAATTGCAGGGTATAAATGCGATTTTATCAAACTTGAAAATCTTAGCGTTTAAAAGATATTCCGAAATAGACTTGTCAGTCATACTTTTTGTATGCTTTTAAAATAGGTGCATCGAATTCCACTTCAACGGCTGGTCCGCCGGCCGCGCTATCGTTGACTACCAATTTGCCAGCAATTTTATCAGCCGTGTCGTTGGTTAGTTTCAGCGCTTCCTTTTCCACAGTACCGGAATACTGCACGAGTTGTTTATCCAACGACATCCAGTAAAGGACGCGCCGACCTGCATCAAGATCAAACTGAATTCCATCCATATAACGGTCCCCGCATCTGAGATTTTCACAGGCCTTCAATTTGTCGCTAATATCCGAGGCCGTAAAAATAAGTCTTCGGATAGTCTTGCCTGAATCAAACGCATCCGGCCCTGAAACAAAGTAGGCATATTTAAATTTGATCTCGAAATCGCTCTTCGGCCCTTTGTACCTAAGATTTCCTCTGGCGTTGTCATCGGCCGAGAGAAACGAAGTCAAAATAAACAGGCTTAACAAATTTGCCATTGAAACGAACATCCTTCCTGAGAGGCATAATCCGATTAGCGTTTTCATCCGAACGTTCCGTAAAGTGAGATTCAACCTAAATGTACGCAAACGTTTAAGTATCATCAACAGACTTCACCGGAGATTATACAAAGAAATTCTTTTGTCCTCCGCTTCCTGTAAATTTCTCGTGGCCTGTTGCAGATGCCGTTCGTTGTGCGCAATGAGGAACTGGAACACGTCACCAAGTTTTAAGCGTATGAATTTGCATATTGAAACGGGAATGCGAATTTCGCTCAAATTTCTGTTGGCGGCAAACAACAATAGCAACTTCAACTCATCCTGTTGTTTTAAAAATTCCTGGATGACAATTGCCGGGTCTAAATTCGTCTCAGGAATATGACCTTTAAAAGCTTTGTACTTTTTCTTCCCCGTTTCCGGATCCATCATTTTCACAAAATACCTACCCAGCCAGCCACTTTCAAAAACTTTACCGTCGTCATCCGGAAGCGCCAGTTCCAGGTTTTGCCTGATAACCGGCAGATAATAGTTTCCATAGCTATTCAAATGATCCAGGCACTGTGTAATGCTCCAACCGCCTGCTGGCGAAAGTCTGTTAAGATCAGACGTTCGCATCTTACTGAACTTGTGCGCTGTTTGTTGTTTATGATCCTGCACCTTTTTTACCAGTTTATCGAGTAAATCTGTCCTCGTAATCGAATTCATATTTTGTATTACTTTGTTTCCGACACAAAGAACGAGGTTTCTCTTCTTACACATTTTGGTAAAAACCAAGATTTCAGATGCGTAACCGGTTTAGCAGCTTACTGAAATTAGTCGCATCCATGCCCAGATAATTTGCAATGTATTTATGGGGAACAAGTTGTAAAATGTGCGGGCTACGATTAAAGAGCTTGATAAATCTTTCTTCTGCTGAAAAGCACTGCAATTCTACAAGCCTTTCCAAAACTCCCTCGAGCGAGCCTGCAACACCCAGCCTGATAAGTGTTTCCACGCTGTGTTCGCGCCCTATCAATTCGTTCAGATCCTGAACAGATGCACGCAAAAAAACCGAATTGCTCAGACATTCATAGCAGTACTTACTGGAGGTGCCAAGCATAATAGAATCGAGCACACCGCCAAAAGACGGGCTGTAAGTGAAAACAACAGTTGCTTCTCTTCCATTTTCGTCGAAATAATAGACCCGCTGAACGCCCCCCAGCACGAAATACAGAAAGTTTTCTTTCTCTCCCGAACTCGTCAGAACTGATTTGCGCTTTGCAGAAAAAGGCAGCCAGATCGCCGCAAACTGCGTCCAAACCTCGTCCGATAGCGGGGAAATCCGGTTCACAACCTGTCGCAAAGTATCGAGTGCCTCTGTCATCATGAGTTTAAGGAGAGAAAAAGCATGCAATTTGTAAATTGTGCTGTAATGATAATTGAAACAAAGCGATGTAATCTTATTCGTATTCAAAAATGTTTCTTATCCGCGACCTTTTGTATATATTTCCGCAGCACTTTGACCTGAACATGGCCCTCTTCCGCAAACTAAACAACGATCACGAAATCATCGCTGGCGTCCTTTCCAAAGGAAACCAACAGCGGGCTTACGAAAATCGCCTTTACGAGAAATATCTGTACCTGATTCGCGAAGGTGTCTGGAAACACAAACTTACCGAAGACGAATGCTCCATGGCATACTCGGATACGATTTTGACGGTGATAGAAAACATTCAGGCAGGAGTTTTCGAGGGAAGGTCGGAGCTGAAAACGTATGCCCACCAGATATTTAACAACAAATGTGTTGACCTGATCCGAAAAAACACGACTAACAAACAACAGGTAAACCGGGGTGTCGGGATAGACGATCTGCTGTTTACCCTGCCGGATGAGTCGCGTAGTATCGTAGACGTGCTTATTACCCGGTACGACACGGAATTGCTTCATCGGCGAATTAACGAGCTGGGAGAAAAATGCAGGCGGATGATTCTTGCCTGGGGAGAAGGTTTTATGGATCAGGAAATTGCCGGAACTTTAGGCTATCAGTCAGCGGCGGTTGTGAAAACGAGCCGGCTAAGGTGCCTGGACAAGCTTCGAAGTTTGTACAAAGGCACAGACACACCATTGTAAAGGAAGAAAAAAAATGGACGAACGAATAGAAAAATATCTGGAAAAAAGCATTTCAGCCGCGGAAAAGGCACAATTTGAAGCTGACCTCCTATCCAACCCCGAACTTGCAGCTGCTCTTGCTTTTTACGTAACCGCCAAAGATGCTGCCCGTGAAGAGGCACGCAAACAAAAGCTCAAAGAAAGGCACAATGACTGGCAGGCGCTCAGAAAACCAAACCGCCGGTTTTCTGAACTCAGAAAGTGGTATGCCATTGCAGCAGTCGTCGCCATGTTTGCTTTTGGCGTAACCTGGTATATGATCAAATCGGACAGGCCCGACCTGGAACAACTCGCAACAGCTTACACTGATGAGAATTTCACTACGCTCAGCCTGGAAATGGGTGGAAATACCGATAGCATTCAAACTGCTGTAAATAACTATAACAGAGGGCAATACGCAACAGCTACGAAACTGTGCGATGCGATTCTCGCCAGAGATCCAGACAATGCCGAGGCAAAAAAAGTTGCCGGAATTGTTGCCCTTAGGCTGCTTGATTACGACAAAGCAATAACCTACTTTCATCAGCTCGGTGAGCAGCAAAATCTATACGCCAATCCCGGAAAATTCTATGAAGCCATTGCCCTTATCAAAAGCGGTTCACCGTTAAATAAGAAAAAGGCACAAGAATTGTTACAAGAGGTAATCGATGGTAACTTGGAGGGAAAGCCGGAAGCAATGAGGTGGTTGGAGTAAATATTATCAATCTTAATTAACCTTACTTTATGAAAGCCACTATTACCCTCGTATTTTTAACATTAACACTTTCCAGTTGCAGCTTATGGCGAGAGTACAAATGGAACCAGGCAGACAAAGTGTGGAAAGCGCCGACCGACAAGGAGGATTCCGCATATTATTATTCAGAGATTGCCAACAAGAATGACTTTGTCGCGCGTTTCAAAGTTGGTACACCTATCGCAGAAATCGAGCAATTTGAAGCAGACTTAAAAAAAATCTTTCCTAATTATAAAATTGAGAGTTGTAATTGCGATCCATCATTACGAAGATACACCGATCTGGAACTTACAGAAATAAGAAAGAGCGGAGAGTTGGCAGCCAAACCTGATGGCGCGGGAGCGGGGGAAGTCATAGACTTCAAAGCTGTAAAATATTTGATGCCTACTTTCATTACAATGTTGGACAGTACAAGAAGAGATACTCCCAATACGGTCGGGGGCAAACCCGCTCCGTACGATGAGAAACTTACTAGCTACGTCAACTCGTATCCTACGCAAATTCAAAGTAGCCCGGTCTATAGAATCGGCGTTTTGGACACAGGTTATGATTTCGCCAATCTAACTGGAAACAGTGCTTATCAGAGTACAATAAGTAAATCAACACCTACGGCTGGTAGCTGCGATCAAAGAAACATGATCAATCCATCCGAATTGGTTGCGAATGATGACGACCCTACACATCACGGAAGTATTGTAACCTCACTACTGATCAGCGAGTTACAGAATGTACCTGCTCAGGTATATCCAATAAAAGTGCTTGACAGAAACGGAAAGGGGAACTTGCACCACTTACTTTGTGCGCTTGCCTCTAACGAAAAATTTACCGCATACAACGTGAGCCTGGGTTTTTACGCTGACACAGTATCGTTTCCGAGAGAAATACTTTCTCAATACATGAACAAATCGGAAGCATGGTTTTTTGTAGCAGCTGGAAATAAGTTGAACGGTGCACCAGCGTCTTTGGAACCATCGAATACGAATCTTTCAACCCGTAAATACAAGTTCTACCCGGCTTGCCTAAGGGACGTACCTAAAATGATTGCTGTGACCACCATTAAACCAGCAACAGGGACGACTCCTCCCGTAGTGAGCCCCAACCAGAATTATTCAAGTGAATTCGTGGCACTTGGCGTGCTCAGCAATAGCCAAGACTGCGCAATCACAATACGTTCCGTTGGCGTCGGAGGCAAGGGAAGCTCATTCGCAACACCAATAGCCTTGGGAAGAACTATTGCATCGTGGAATACTGGACGCACTAGCACCAATCCGCCGGCCCCTGAAATTCCGGATGACAACACGACCATATTCTCTTCCCCCTATACGTCTTTTACACAAACAGAGCGGGATCTACCATCTGACCAGATAAGAGAAAAGCGGATCATAAAAAATTAGTTATTAACTTAACGGGACAGTAAAAATTTGAATGTATCCCGAATGCGTGCATTACTGATAATAGCTTATTTCCTGTTTCAGGCAATTGTTGCGGTAGCACAGTGCCCGAAACAGGAAAATATTCTTGAGAGAGTTGAAGCAATAAACCTGCTTAATGAAAAGCCTGAAATTGCAATTCAAAAGCTGGAAGTGTGGCGAAAAAAGTACATAAAATGCAAGTTTGCTCCCGACTCCATTTACGCAAAAATACTACACTACCAGGGTAAAGCACTGCGTACCAAAGGTGATATCAACAACTCAATCCGCCTCACAAAAGAAGCTATTAAGATAAATCAAAAACCTGGCAAACTAGCCTATCCGGCCAATTGTGTCAATGGATATTTCAATCTCTTGCTAATGTACAAAGAGCTTAACGATCATAAACAAATGGTCCAAGCTTTAAATCAGATCGTCAGGCTAACTGCGCTGTATCCGGAAAGAAAAGTTCTGGAGGCAAGGGCGTTTAATCATCTTTCCTTATTTTACCTAGAAAATGGTGATTATCAGCTCAGTATAAATTACGCAAGAATGGGACGTAGCAGTGTGGTGGCTTCTGGGAATAAAAAATACATCGCAGAAAACATATTTATGGAAGGCCAGGCACAAGCTGCACTTCAAAACTGGGACGAAGCGATTAAATCATTTAAAAATGCATATGAAGCGCTTGGTGACGATAAAGACGCGCAAACTGCTGCAATTATTTATTTTAAACTGGCTGCGGTAGAGAGACGCAACAAAAGGTTTTCAAGCGCAATCAACTATCTTCAAAAGGCAGTTGTATTAATTGAACCATTTATCAAATCGGAGGTTACGGCAAAAAACAATGCGGCAGTGTTTTTCAGTGAAATCGGAGATATCTACGCAATAGAGCTTAAAGAATATGCTGACGCGCTAGTATACTATCAGCGTGCTTTTGAAATGAGTGAAGACAGACTCGACAAAGCGCAAATACTAGGAAATCAAGCATTAGTCTACAAAAAACAGGGAAAATTCGACCTCTCAATCTCAACTTTTCAAAAATCGCTTTTTCTGAATCCCAGCAAGCCATCAGAAAATTCATTTGCTAAAACGATTAATATTTCTCCATCAAAAAGGATACTTTACACCCTTATCAGCGACAAGGGAGACACGTGGCTCGCCTATGCGAAAAGCAGTTCGAATGATAAAAAAAAGCTAAAAAACGCGTTAAAAACCTACATGCTGGCCGATACCATGATTGACTACATGCGTTGGGAACATACCGGAAATATTTCAAAGCTTTTCTGGCGTAACAAAACGCGTAGCATGTATGAAAACGCGATTGAAACCTGTTACCTGCTGGGAGACGCAGAAAAGGCATTCTATTTTTTCGAAAAAAGCAGGGCCGTCATGCTGAACGATCAGCTCAACGAACTAGGTGCAAATCAGGTCTTGGCTGCAAAAGATATTGCAAATGAAAAGGCGCTACGGCAACAGGTAAGCGATCTGCAAAACAAATTGAATGAGGCAGAAGGTAACGACAAAGCGGCAACAACGATACGTGAAAAGCTCTTCGAAGCCCAGGAAAAACAAGTTGCATTTATTCACAATCTTGAAAAAACGAATCCGCAATATTACGCTTACAAATACGATAACAGCGTCCTCAGCTTTGCGAGGCTCCGCCGTGAAATCCTGCCAGACAATCAAACCTTTTTAACTTATTTTGTCGGTGAAAGCTCCGTATACGGCTTACATATTTCTTTGAACAAAGCCATTCTGAAAAAGATTAACCTCGCCGACTTCCTTACAAATTCGTTCGAACTCAACCGATTCATCGGCAGTAAAGCTTTGCAAAACAAATCTTTCGACAAGTACCTCTCAGTATCCAATAACCTGTACCGACAGCTCATCCTGCCATTCAATATACCGCTTGGAACCCGAATTATCGTTTCGCCCGATGGCAGTTTTTTGCCGATGCAGGCCCTCAGCAAATCGCCTTCCACACCAGATTTTCTGGTAAAATATTTTGCTTTTAGTTATACGTACTCGGCAGGTTTTCTTGCAAAAAGTACCCGTAAAACAGTACCGTTTTTTCCAACGAAATCATTCCTGGGCCTGGCCCCTTTAAACTTCAACGCCAGGCTCGCACAAACTCCCCTACCCGGGTCTGATCGAACGCTCCGGGAACTTGGTGAAAATTTTTCTTTTGCCAAATCATTAACAGGCAAGGAGGCCACACGAAATGCTTTTGTCCGGGATGCTTCAAATTATCGCATCGTGCAACTGCTAACGCACGCTACCGCCGACAGCACCGGAACCATTCCTACCCTCTATTTTTCCGACTCTACATTGCTTCTGACGGAGCTCTCGCCGCAAAATCAATCTCTTACGGAATTACTCGTGCTTTCAGCCTGCCAGACCGGCGTTGGCAAAAATCAGCGCGGCGAAGGCGTTTTCAGCCTGGCAAGAGGCTTCGCTGCAATTGGAATTCCCTCAACGATTACAACCTTATGGAGCGTTGAGAACCAGCCAGTTTATGAACTGACAAAGCTATTTTATGCAGGTCTAAAAGATAATCTCCCCCTGGACGTTGCCCTGCAACAGGCGCAGATACAGTGGCTTGAAACCGCATCCAAAACCGACCAGCTTCCTTACTCCTGGGCAGGCATTGTAATGGTCGGCAATGCAGACCCAATTCAAACCCATTCATACGTCCTCTCAATTCTGCTTGTTTTGGCGTCAATTGCCTTACTTGTGGGATTCATAATTTTCCTCAAAAGACGTTCGCCCCGTCGCTGACGTTTTCCCCATCGCATTCGCTCGCGAAATTTCTTTGCAAAAAAAACCTTCTTATGTTTCCCCAGACCGCAATTTCCCGACTAAGGAATTGAGGAACGAAAACAGATGCTCAATTTCCTGAGATTTTTTGATCCAGCGTGTTCCGCCATCTTTTTCGATTCATCAATTCAATTTTTTACCAGTACAAACCTCATATTTTTTACATTATGAAAAATTTTCTTACCTCCTGCTCCTTCCTCATTTTGCTCAATTTATTCAGTTGTCAAACTGAGAAAACGGTAACTCCCTTAACTCCTGTAAACACGATAGGAGCCTTGTCCGGCATCAAAACTACCGAGGTGACGATCGAAGGTTCTGTGGCCGACCCCGTATTTGCCGACGATAGCCAAAAACAAAAAAGTGGAAACATTACCAAATTTGGATTCGTCTACGGCATTGCCGACAACCCCACGCTTGAAAACGGAACGATCGTCCAGGTTGGAACGACTCCGCCTTCTTCTCCATTCAACTTTCAAAAGACCATAACGGGCCTTTTACCGGGAACAGCCTATTTTGTAAGAAGTTTCGCGTCCAATCTGGCAGGTACATCGTACAGTAATTCCAGTCCGTTCACGACCGCGCTGTACACCATTTCATCACACGTTGCATCGTCATCAAACACATCAGGACATGTTACCACAATCAATAACAGCGCTTTGAACAATAATCCTGACGCGATTGTGATTACTACTGCGAACTGGCAGGGTGGCAGTGTTTATAATAAAGCTCCAACCGGACTGTGGTACAGCAGCGGAAAGTGGACCATTTTCAATCAGGACTTTTCTACTATGCCATCAGGGGTTAAATATAACTTTCTGGTAGCGGCCCCAGGCGCCAGGGCATTCAAACACGTTGCGACGAGCAGCAATGTATCCGGGAACACGACAGCTATTGACCATCCACTTTTAAACAACAATCCTGCTGCAAAACTCCTGATTTCTCAACGCTGGAATGGCACGTATAACGCAAGTCCGGTAGGCGTTTATTACAGTGGCGGAAAATGGAGGGTCTTTAATGAGAAAACAAATGTGGACATCAAGGCAGGCGCCGAATTCAATATTGTTATAGATGACCAGATCCAAATGACAGAAGCGAAGTCGGGCAAAATATCTGGACATACATTTGAAATTGAACCGCTTGTCAAAACAACTTCGTCCTCAATCTTTGTGACACAATACTGGACCGGAGTCTACAACCCGCAGGAAGTAGGCGTATGGTATTCGAGTGCATGGATGATATACAATCAAAATCTGGCCGCTTTGCCTGCCGGGTCCAAATTCTTCGTACTAACACTTTAGTTAATGTTCATTGATCCTTTTTGAAAATGATTTGATATGAAACAGTTTAAATATCTCGTAATCGTTTACCTTCTCTTCATGTTGTTTGCATGCAAAAAAAAAGAGACTGAAACCGATCCTTATCTGTTTCTGCAAGGAACCTGGAAATACGAAAACGGTGCGGAATGCATTTTTGATGAAACAACGAAAACGGCGAAAGGCACCAAAGTCCCGACGAATAACATTTTTGGGTTTAAAGTCGGTGAGGATTATTGGAGAAATGTTACCGTAAATGGCACTGACTCCTGGGATTACGAGCAGATCGTCCGATTTTCCGATGGTAAAACGGTCGAATATCGAAAAAGCATATTAAGCCGGAAGTCGGATAAAGTTCTTTTCATAAAAACGCCCGGCCTGGCAGATTCAGAGCTGACGAAAATCAGGTAAAAGTTAAGCCATCACAACCTACGGATCGTGGTGGCTTATTTCATTTTAACTCATTTTTGTTAAAAATTCCCGCATGTTTTCCCTGTAACCCCTGGTGCATTTGATCTTCTCGCCTGTGTTGAGATGCACAATATATTCCCCGTTAAAGTAGGACTCCAGCTCCGAAATATAATTGACATTAATTATATAACTCCTGCTCACCCGAATAAAATCCTGGGGATTAAGCCGTGGTTCCAGGCTGGATAGGCTCTCGTAAATGGTATACTGTTTTTGAGAAACGTGCAGCGTAATGTAATTGCCGTCTGCGTCGAAATGCGTAATGTCGTCTGTTTTTACCAGAAACATTCTACCCGACTCTTTTACCAGGATTCTCTTGAGGTAGTTTTCTGCCGGTTCGCTGGCCTGCTGACTGATCAGCCGATTGACCAACGCTTCCATACGCGGCTGTGCCCGGACACACAGCCGTTCTTTGATTCGCCCCAGCGCCTGGTGAAAGCGTATTTCGTCAAATGGTTTCAAAAGATAATCGATGGCATTCACCTCAAATGCGCGCAAAGCATATCGGTCAAATGCGGTTGTGAATACCACAAAAGGCTGATGATGTGGCCAGATTTCCTTCAAAACCTCAAAACCATCAAATTCGGGCATCTGAATATCCAAAAATATCAGATCAGGCCGGTGCTGTAGAATCTTAATTACAGCCTCGTTGCCATTACAGGCTTCATCCACCACTTCAACCGTCCGGTCTGTTTCGAGGAACGTTCTGATCACGTCCCTGGCTAAAATTTCGTCATCAATAATAAGGCAGGAGTAAGTCATCCTTTGCTTGAATTTTGGTTTTTGGCTGGCTTTTAAAATAGAGCGTAACGGTGGTTCCACCCTGAGCGGGCTGCTGAAAATCCATCCTGGCGTCATCTCCGTAAGCCTGTTTTAATCTGAGTAATGTATTTTTCAATCCGAGACCGGTTCCCCGCGAATACTTCCTTTGTTTAATACCAAGCCCATTATCACTGACTTCGATGATGAGGTTTTTTCCCTCCAGACGGCTTTTGATCCGGATCAATGCATCCGTCGTGAGTTCTGAAATTCCGTGCGTGAACGAATTTTCAACCAATGGTTGTAAAATCAACTGTGGTACAAAACAGAGTTCGGTGGCAGGATTGATATCATATTCAACTCTTAACCGATCCTGAAAACGAATTTGCTGAATGGCAAGATATTGTCTGGTGAGTTTCAATTCCTCACTGAATGGAATAAAATCAGCTGTTTGGTTTACCAGTACGGCGCGGAGCAGATCACTCAGTGTGGTGATCATGAGCGTGGCTTTTCTGATGTCACCCTTGATAATCAGGCTCACCACGGCATGCAACGTATTGAACAGAAAGTGCGGATTTAACTGCATTTTGAGGGAATGTAACTGCGCCGTAGCGAGTTGGCCGCGGAGCTGCTCGTTGTGCAGTTCCATCTTAAAATTCTGCTCCTTTAATTCCTGATAACGGTAAATGTAAGAGACTTTGTTAAACCCAACTACCAGCAGCATATACTGCGCAAAACTACCGGTGTAGGCCATAACAAAGGAGAAAAGATAACTTTCAACCGGAATAGATTCCCCTATAATACTGAACATCAATGGATTGGTCACGTAATAATGAAGACCATTAATAAAAATATTTAGAAAGGTAACGATCAGAAAATGCAGGAAAATCTGACGTAGCAGCGGTTTACGTTCTTCCTTAAAAACGATCGGAATTCTTAACGAAGCATACAGCACCAGCGGCGTAGTCGACCACCAGAAAAGGCCGTCAAGAAACCAGATAAATGTCTCGTGGGCGCGCATAACCGTGCCTATTTTGAGCAGCCACATCATGGTCAGCTGCCACAAAGTGAGGATAGCAAAAATGCTCCAGTATATCAGCGAATAACCCCAGAACTGTCCGATCGTTAGCGGAAGTTTGGACTTGTTCAGCATTCGTTTTACAAATTGCATGGATCCGAAATTTTTCTTAGGACACAACGTAGCCTTATTCACGCAAATCACCATTTAAGAGACTGATTCCTAAGTGGCTGAAATAAAAACAAATGTAAGTGTTCGTAAGTAACTGACACAGTTAATTTATACGAACCGTTCTTAAAATTATCTGAATTGAAATTCAATTTTTCAAAACTTACCAAATTTGACACACGAATGCCGACGCGCCTACTGTTTTGCCAACAACGCCGGTATCAATTGAAAAGCCAAATTAAACAATTCAAAAACCAATAATAACAGTTTAAATAACTGTCGGCGACTGATCGGTCAATTCAATAGTATGTTTGTTTCGGGAAATGAACTGATTTGCGTCTGCCTCCCTCGTCACAATTTCTATAATCAGCTATGAAAAATTTAAATAAGTCCAGGATTCACGCTTCTCTGTTTTCTAAACGCGCACACGAGCCCAAATTTCTTCCCGTCTGCATCGACCGAGAAATGTTTTGTAATAAAAAAATCCCTCAATAAACAAATAACACCAGCTGTTTGTATGCAAGTACAGTTACACTCCAGCCAATTGGAGCCAAACAACTGCGTACAATCGACTCTAACTCCCAGACTATCAGCTAACCCAAATGAAAAACTTAAATGCAATCATCGTGGACAATAGTCCGCAATTGCGGCAGGGCCTGGCAGAAATGATCCGGCTACATACCGACATTACAATTGTTGGTGACGCTGTTACAGGATTCGATGCAATCATTCAAATTCTGCTACACCAACCAGAAATAATATTCCTGGATATCTCTGCCACCATGCCCGAAAGCATGGAAGTGCTCAAAGAGGTGTGGCAGCATTACAAACCATTTGTCGTGTTTACCAGGAATGAATCTGTTTGCGGACGGCCCCAGAACTCTATTTGCAGCATTACGAAACCATACAATGCAACTCAGATTGTGGAAGTCACGGAAATGGCCAAAACGCTGAAAAAAGGGCAAATTCAGCCGGGAATGGAAGAAATAATCAGCCTGACATTGGGTGAAGCAATCGAGGATATGTGGTTGGATGGCATCCAAAATTTGCTGGTACATGAAACGGATTCACACCGCCTGCTCCCTGTCGAAAAAATCGCTCATTTCAGTTGCGAAAACGGGCACATTGCACTTCACACGCCCGACGAATGCTATACGATAGATGATAACATTTCGAGCCTCGAGCACAGGCTGGACCGCTCCTGCATGGTCCGAACGAGCAGTTGCGATATCATAAACCTGAGCTTTATGGAACGGCTGGAAAACCACGGGAACGGCGAATATACAGTGCGGTTAAGTACCGGACAAAGCGTAAAATGGGATAAGGGGTATCGTGACAATATCAAGACATTTCTGGCAAAAGTGGGATAATTCTATCTCAATGACAGTCAAATTTCAATCCATAATTATATAAATCCAATTCAATTTTTGTCATGAAAAAAAGTTTAAAAAAATTACGCACAAGCTTATTTTCCACTTTCGTTCTGGCGCTTGCGCTAAGCGGTTGCAAGGACAAAAAAGACAGCCCGGCACCGGCCGGCTCGGCAATTTTTGTCGACAAATCTTGGAAACTTGAGTCAATGATTTCCAACCCTGTGGCAGACTGGAATGAAGATGGTGTACCTGACGCCGACCTTGTGGATCTGCTGGAAGCATGCGATCTGGACGACGCACTTATTTTTAAGAAATCCGGGAAGATCGTCAGCAACTATGGCACGAACAAATGTGATCCTACTGAACCAGCCGAAGCAGAAGATGGATCCTGGACGTATGATGCCGCCTCCAAAATACTGAACATTGATCAGGACGGTTTGCAGGCCTGGACAGTACTTGAAAACAACGGGAATACTTTAAAACTCAGATACGTCGTACCGGGTGTTTCGCCAGAACTGAGCCTTACAATGACATTGAAAGCAAGATGATCATTTTCCTGAAACAACTGATTTTCTGACCGGTACTAAGTCGTTTGAACTGCTGAACGCCGGTCAGGTTCAGGTTAACGCGCTATTAGTAAGCAGCTGAAAGAACCTACCCCCGAGGTCTATTTTTTGGATTCAACCAATCATCTGTTTTGTCATAAATAAGTTGAAACAAACTGCGCCTTGCCACGATAAATTCGGCACGCAGGCTAAGTCCTTTTGTAAGATTGACCGTATAACCACTTCTTAATTGAAGTTTCCTTTGATTCAACATGCATTTGATCTTGAACACTGGCTGGTCCTTCACGGTGGTAAAGTCGTGCGCAATGTCGTTGATTTTGCCACCAACCATCCCCCATTCATTGTAAGTAAATGCATCAATCCGGAACAAAACGGGTTGCCCCTTTTTTAGTAAACCAACATCACTGGGCGAAACGTAACATTCAGCAATGATTAAAGAATCATCCGGGGAAATGGTGCCAAGGATCTCGCCCGCCTGAATAAAGCTACCTGCATATTTACCTGAAATCTGCTGAATTGTACCAGTAACGGGAGCAGTAATCAGGAAACTTTTCATCTGTTCCATCAATTGTTTCTCCTCAGCCAGAAGCTGCCGCAGGGTAGTTTTCTGGCTGCTCATATCCGATTGCCACTGTCCCATTTGCTGGCGAAAATTTGATTCATACGCTGCAACCAACTGGGTGTATTCAAATTCTTTCGAATCAAAGTCTCTCATGGCAATGACTTTCTCCTTATATAGTTTTCTGTCTGCCTCCAATTCCTTTTTTATCTTTTGCTGGTGAAAAAGGTTTTCCTGCATTCTGGCTTGGAATGAAAAGAACTGCTGCGCATAAAGGGAGGTAAAAAAAGAATGATCAGTGTAGAGTGTTTCTTTTTTGACGCCAAGCAACGTCCCCAAATCGCTGATTAAATTGGCCTTCTCCCGTTGCTGATCCGTATTAAACTGAACACGTGATGACAATTCCACAGAGCCGATTTCATATAACATTTGCCCCTGTTTTACAGACTGATTCTCAACTACCAGAGCGTTTTTAACTACACCATTCACCAACGACCGGAGTTCTGTCTTTTCATTTGCCGTACGTAAAACGCCGTTGCCGGGAACGGAAATGTCTATGTATAGAAAAGGAAGAGAACATAATGTCAGGATGATAGCAGCTACCGTAATGATATAAATCCATTGACTCTTTACAGCTACCCGTGGCAAATATCCCTCTGTACTATTTTCAAGAACATCATCCGGAAAAAGTTGTTGCGGCATAATATTTAATGAGATTAGACGGAATGATTAGCATGTGGCTCCAACTTCACTCCGCTCTGCTGCCTCCACAATATTTCGTATTGTCCCTTTTGCACTGATAGCTCCAAATGAGTCCCTTTTTCAATCACCTTCCCTTTATGAACAACCACAATCTCATCGGCTTCCATGATTGTGGACAAGCGATGGGCAATAAGTATGATCGTTTTCCCGGAGTCTCGTAATGATTGTATCGTCTCCTGAACATATTGTTCCGAAATGGAATCCAGAGAGGAAGTAGCTTCGTCAAAAATGATAATCTCCGGCTCCTGGTAAAGTGCTCTCAAAATGGCCAGTCTCTGCCTTTGTCCGCCGGATAAATTGTTCCCGTTTTCAGTCAGCTGCGTTGCATATCCGTTCGGCAATTCTTCAATGAATTCATGAATTCCTAATCTTCTTGCATAGTGAAGTATTCGTTTAATGTCGGGCTCAAATTCTCCCAAAGCTACATTTTCGAGGACAGTTGCAGCAAACAGGTGTATTTGCTGCGGAACAACGCTCACCAACTTTCTCAAACTTTCATTACTCAAATGCTGAATATCATAATCCCCGATCCGTACACGTCCATTTTTTAAAGGATATAAATTTTGTAACAACGAAATAAGTGTAGATTTTCCCGATCCGCTTTCCCCTACTATCGCAGTCACTTTTCCTTTCTTGATTGTGAGATTTAAATTTTCAAAAATGATTGCCCTCGTCCCATATCTGAATATAATATCTTCCAGATGTATATCACCAACCATATCACGGGTGAACTCAATCCTGTTCTCTGTTTTCTCCCGTTCCAGGTCCATGATTTCGAAAAGCCTGTCTGCTGCAATGAGCGCATCCTGAATAGTCCTGTTGGCACCAATGAGCTTGCCGGCAGGCCCGGTGAAATATCCGATCAAAGCGTAAAAGGAAAAAAGCTCGCCGGCGGTGAGCTCATTCGTCATCACAAACGAAGTACCGGCCCAGAGCAATATGATTGTAAACAATTGTGATACAAACCCACTTGCTGTCCCTACGGACAGGGATGCCATGAACGAACTGTACACGGTACGAATCAACCGGATAAACCGTGTTTCGGTTTTGTAGTTGGCATAGTTTTCCATACCGAACCTTTTGATGGTTGCCACGGCATTAAGCGACTCTACCAGTTGTGCTTCCAATTCCGCAGAATTCTCCATCAGTTGCCTTTGCAGGCGTTTATTGATGCGGTTGGACAACCAGTAAAAAAAGATATATAAAGGAATGATGGCAAGCATCATCAATGCCAGTTTCCAGTAATAGGTGAACATCAGCACAAAGGAAAACAGCACGATAAAGACATTAACAACCAGATCCAGGACGGTCTCATTTATAAATGACCGGATCTTAACCGCATCGTTGACCCTGGAAATAATTTCGCCTACCCGCATCGTATCAAAGAACTGCTGCGGAAGTTTAAGCAGGTGTTTGTAGTACCCGAGAATAAGTTGTGCATCAATTTGCTGGCCTGTTTTAAAAACGAAAACCGTTTTAATTGTGCCGACAAGCGTTTGCAATAGCAAGATTAACAACATACCGACACTCAATAAACGCAACAGGTTCATGTTGCCGGATGGCAACACATGATCGGTTATTTTTTGAATGTAGATTGAAGTTGAAAGCCCCAACAAGGTAGCGACTGCCGCACCAAAGAGCGCTTGTATCATTACACTTTGGTGCGGTTTGATCAAGGCCCAAAATCTGCGTGCAACAGATACCCGTTGATCACCAGACTTGAATTCCTCAGACGGCAGCAGGATCATGAGCACGCCTGTCCACAATTCCTTAAACTCCTCCGTGGTTTTGGTGTGCAGCTTTCCGTCACCCGGGTCCATAAAGGTTATTTTGTCATTCCTCATTTTATACAGAACGACATAATGGTGCAGGCCACTTCCTGCCGGTTGGGTGGTATTTTTGACAACGACGTGAGCAATAGCCGGAAGTGGGATTTTAGGGAGATTCTCAATTGTGCCCCGCACGCCTTTTGCCTGAAATCCCAGTTTATGTGCAGCCTCAATGAGGCCCAGCATATTGGTGCCCTTCTGATCCGTTCCCGCATACTGGCGGATACGGGCTATGGGTAATTGTAATTTATAATGCGCCGCCACAGAAGCAAGGCTGGCTGCGCCGCAGTCTGTGATATCATGTTGTTTGATGCGTGTGCGTGTGGTCAAGATAAAGAGCGATTGATTTTGTCAATCTATTTAAAAAATATCAGTTAAGAACCTATGAATCTGCGCAGTGGAATTGATTGCTGCATGTAAAAGAAACGGCCATAGTATTGAGTTGTACCTGATTGCAAGAAAACTAAATACAATACCATATAGGAATTGTGGTAGAACGTAAATGGGATATAAATAAAAAAAAGACCAGTTTACCGGAGCAAAATTACTTATGTGTCCCAATGCAAATGCCAGTGTCAATCCCCAACACAAGTAGTTATAACTATCTTTCTTGAAAACAGTTGAAAACTCCTGCTTAGAAATCTTCTCAGAGGTGATTATTGCCAATAAAATTATGAGAGAAATTGCATTATACCACATGGAGAAAAACCTTAGCTGAAGAAGCTGAGGAGCAAAATGCTCAATCCAGCCCAGAAGAACTACGAACCTCAAAAAAGGTGATTTAGTTACAAGAATTAGACGAAAAAGGAATTCCTCTTCAAAAGGTCCCAACACGCTTATTTTTAGAAAAGCATCCCAGCGATCGTTCGTGACCCTAAATTTCTCCTTGTTATCAACTAAATTTTTTACTATTGAAATATCAAATACTGACTTTAACACAGTTTCAAAAAGCATAATAATCATTACTATGATAAAGGCCGAGGTAAGACATAAAATAAATAAATTTCGAAATAATGCCACTTTTTTTCTCAATGTTTCTGTCTTGCCAATGTCAAAACACAAGTAGGGGTTCCGATAAAATACGATTATATCTTTGATCATATGGGATTGAAAAACAAAATAAGCTACCTGACAAATACGGTAGCTTATTTCTTTAATTATTTACGATGATCTTCATATCCCTGACTAAAATTAGAACAGAAAGTATTCCAGCTGTTAGCAATAAAGTTCACAGCATTTGCCGCGTACATCAAGGTGGTGGGATTGCTTAAAATCATCTCCCCACCACCAATATTCATAAGCTCCTCCGAACTTAAAACATCGAGTACACTATCCGACTGCCTATCGATTGAAATATCCATTAATTAAAAGTTTTTAAAATAACTAAATCTATTTAAATGCCCTCTCTATAAACTTGCCCGTTGCTATATCAAACATAACCCTATTCGCTATATCAGCAGCATTAGTTGCATATGCCACAGCAGAACCAGCAAGATAACCTGCATCACCACAAAATTCATTCCACGAATACTCTCCATTTATACATAACTGATCCTGGAATGACAGCTCTGACATTCCATACTTTTCCAAATAGATAGCTTGCGACTTCATTATTAACAAAATTTTAAGTGATAAAAAATTTACTAAAACCATCAACAGACTTCGTTGGCCAACAGCATTTGCATGATGATGTTGTAAAGCTAACCGCTCTCACTGAACTATTTCTGCAGTGACTATATTTTTGAAGAATATTTTCAAAAATTATTACATTTTCATCAAAAGAGTCTTCGGGCAGACATTTTTCCATTTTCAATTCTGTATTACAGATTAACCATCAACGAGTTACATGCGACCTAGCTGGAGATGAGGTAAACTGACCGCCACCTATTCAACCATGAAACAATTCGTTCTGGATCATTATATAAATCTTTGACAAAAACGACGCCATAATCATGCTAGATACACAGCAAATTTTGGTCAATAAAACACACGACTTCAAGGTATGTCCTTTATTTTCCTTAATTCTTTACGAAAAGAAAATAAATGTACAGACAGAAAAGAAAGAGAAAATTTAGGTAGGTCATAATCCCTCAGATATCCTAATGCTTTTTCTATACTGATTTTATCATGTGTGATAAGCAGATTTGACAGGGAAAATACAACGCCGATCAGTAACATACCAAAAAAATTGCGAAAGAAGCTACGGAATCGTAGCCGTTCAATTTCAGGAGTTTCATTTTTCTCTCCGGAAATAGTAACCAATATCAGGCCCCCAAGAGCGACCCATTTGAAAACTCCAGCGCACACCTCAGTGAATGGTCAAGAAAAGGAGAAATTGAACATGATCGACAAAAAAGGATAGATGACAGGATACTGATCAAGTATCCGATCCTTTTAAAATAAAATGGTAGCATAACAAGTGTTGTTTAAAAATCATGTCCAAAAATAAGATACCTTGCTATTGCAAGACCGTTGAAGGAGGCATGCAATAATACCCCGTACCAAAAACCGTATGTGATCCGGATATACCCAAGTATTAGGCCACCAAAAGTTTGGGTAATGGTTATAAAAGGGATAAAGGCGTAGTGTGAGTCATTTAACTGATAATTGAAAATGTGAACAAGGCCAAAAAGTATAGCAGATACGTAGTACAACCATTGGAAATAATTTTCATTACGATAAAAACCCAGCCAAAGCCGAAACATGCCCTCTTCAATCAGCGGAGCGAAAATAAGGCCTGTAGCTATCTTGACAGGCATGCTCATCTTCAAATCCTTTTCCTTTAATTCATCAAACAGGCCAAATTTTTCAGCAATTTCAACGGGATACCAGAGAATGATTCCACTTATTACGAACGATATGACCAAATAGTAAAAGCCAACGTTCAATAACTTTTGTTTCGATGACACCGCTGAATAGTCTGGATTATTAGGGTCTTTGAGAAATCTAATAAAGTTTAGAAGTAAAAGTCTGAAATGAAATGCCATAATCTATTTATGTAGTTTTAATGATCTCTAATTCAAAGAATTTCGTACCCTTCTTACAAGTCTTACGAAGACCGATTCCGGCACTGGAAACTTCACTCTTCCCCTTTTCAAATATTCCTCTTCCCATAGATTAACCTTGAATTTCTTGTTAAATTTCTCTACGCCTAACACAGTGTATTCGTATTTGAGATTACTGTCTAAATGTTTCAGAGTAGTGCCCCCCATGTGTTGAACCAGGCTGGATCCCACCAGAATATGCTGCTCGTTGTGCTTCTTTAATTGTTCAATAGCTGAATTATCGGCGCACCAAAAAGCAAAATCTTCGTCCAAACCCTGGACCTTATTGAAAAAATCCCGCTTCCATACAAATGCCCATCCGCAAAATCTGGTCATCATTTCATAACCAAATACGCTGCCTGAACTAATTTTAAAAGTACTTTCCGTGTTCGAGATCGGAGATAAAGGCGAGGCCGAGACCACTCCATGTTTCTCCATCTCTGATATGATAGTTTCCGACCAATCTGAAATAAATATCAGATCGTTGTTGCCAAATAAGATATAATCGGATGCCCCTGCTCTGGCTCCCAGATTGAGATAGGCATTGTAATTGAAGGGTATCACCGGATGAATTGTGGTAACGTTGTCATAATAAATCTCTTTATTAGATTCGACCACAATTATATTTACGCGAGTTCCTGCGGATCTAATGGCCACCTCCGTTATCTGCCTTAATTTTTCGTCCTTGGCATCAGAAATCAAGATTACGTCCATTTTGAAATCTGCCCCTTTTTCTATTTTATCCATAATACAGCGTGTTTTCTTCGGCTCTTATCTTCATTGTTCCCTGCCCTTCACACAACCCATCTAAGTTTATCCGTGACTACGGCGTTATTTCTGATCGCCACGACCAATATCTAAGATGACCTCTCCAGTTGTTTATTCGACTGTGTACTAACATCAACTTGCATTTTTCGTAAAAGATCTAACAGAATCGGAATGTCATGAACCTGATAAACAGCAGGAATCGAAGCGCCATCAATAAAGAGCGATGGGACAGTCATTATTTTGGCCAGCTTACACCAATGTGCATGCAATGTCATTTGTCCTTGAAGTACTTCGTCTGACAGTAGTGAAGCATAAGCATGCGTGGCTTTCCATTTCGTGACCGATTGGTGGTGGATATCCGGGAACCAGCTATCCAGACATTGGTGCACTTTTTCAGTCGGACAATTCAACATCACCTTTATGATATCGACATCACGCAGGCTGGTGGCTAATAAAATGATACGCCAATAAACATCACTGTTACCACTTTGCAATTTTCTCAGTTCCATGTGCATTTCTGCCGATTCCACTGTACACGGACTGTATACTATGGTAACTACATGCCTGGCGGACGGATCACCGATACCCAACACCTTCATATTTTCGAAGACGGGAGGTATCTGGTTTTTATTCTTTAAGATCCCTTCCATGTAAGGCGGACTGTACTTCATCTTCTTCACTTCCCGTAGCGCATCATTGATACCTATTTTAGCAATGACAAAAGGCTTGACGAAAGCATACAAAGCCGAGACGAACAACCCGGAAGCCAGAAGTAAACCGGCACTGGAAATGTCCGGAAAGCTAAAATCATCCACCATATACGATCCGGCCGCAAATTCCAGCCAGAAAATCAATAATGCTACATTACACCAGACACACCAGGTTCCTGCCTTTAACAGTTGGTAAACCAAATACAATGTGAAGGGTAAGGCAAGTATATTCAGGGCAAGCAGTGAATCCGTGACATTTAACCGTAGTACCAAAGTCCCACAAATCGCCAGCATACCTGTTCCAAAATACAACACGCCAATTTCCGCCCAGCTGACACTACCTACAAGAGGCAATTGTTTCTCATTCTGGAGATTCTTTATCCTACTTCGCTTTTGAATTAGGCTGAGAGCAGGCCTTAAAATGGATTTAGGAGAAAAATTTGCGCTCTGTTTTATCAAAAAACTCGACAGCGCTACCCCAATTAGTTTAAGTATTAAAAGTACTTCTAATCCTGCCGGATGGCTGGTTGTCAGCAAAAGTCCAATTGCCACCAGAATTCCTGTCAGAACAACGGGATTAATTCCTATGGTTAACAATTCCTTAATTCGCTCGATTTTGTAATTCTTCTCATTCGAGTCAGCCGAAGTTTCAATTAATAAAATTGCACCACTCCATTTCTGCTCAAATTCATATAAGCTATCATTTTGCCAACCCTTTTGGGTATGATACCACTCTACCTGGTTCGCGGTGACCTTGCGTACAGGTGCAAAAATTCCGTTATCAATCGTTAAAAAGACCAGCGCAGGCAATGGCAATCCTGCGAGTTTCTCAATAGAGCCCCGCGCGGCAATGGTTTTGATATTACAATCAGTAAGTATGTCTTTTAACGAAGCCAGACTTGGAAAATGTGGATGCTGCCAAAGTACCTTTTTCAAGGTATTCCTGGTAATCTTTACATTCGCCAACTGAACCAGTTTGGTTAATGCCTCACTGGCGTTGTGCTCAAATGGACTCATTTTTGTCGATCAGTTTATTGATAGTGTGATGGATAAAATTTCCAGGATATCTGTTTTGCACGTTTAAGTTAAACTTTGCGATATTTTCTTTAAAGTACCTATCATCCAAAAGTTTCGAAATTTTCGTTGTGATCGCTTCTGTTTTATCCTGATTAAACACCCCACGCAGCCCTAAGCCATGCTGTTCGATTTTAAGGCCATTGCCATTTTGGTCGTAAGTAAGATCAAGTGGATAAACCAACATTGGGACTTCATAATAAATACTCTCCTTAACAGAGCCCAAACCACCATGTGTAATGTGCAGGTCCGCATTTTCCAACACTTGTAACTGCGGCACTTTTGAAAAAAAGTGTACATTCGGGGCCTTTTCACTTTGATAAAGTAAAGTTTGTTTAATCTGAGCTTTAATGGAAAATATAAACTCGACGGGGATTCTGAGACACGCAATGGCCCTGAGAATATTGTTCAAAAATTGCAAAACCATGGGATTGGAATCTTCATAGAATGTACCAAAACTGCAGTAAATAATTTTCACACCCGCTTTTCTTTTGTCCAGTAAATGTTCAAACAGCTGCTGAAAATCGTCATCAATGTCTACGTCTACTCGGGATTTGTTCAGGCAAAGCCCAAGGTAATGCTGTGTTGGCGATCTGACTGCCGGAGATAATTCCAGTTCAAGTGGTGCAAGTAAAAGTTCAGGAACATTGTCAAAAAGCAATGTATAAGTAGAATTCTTAACAAGTTTATTTGTTTCTCCCAATTTAGCTTTTTTAAAAAGGCTGTTTAGCTGCCTGGCATAAAGAAACCTGAACAAAGAACCCTTCCATGAAGTCCAGCTCTGGAAAATCTGCCCCTTTTGATGAATTTTGTAGTCTTTAATATCTGCAGTTGCCCACGATCTTTCAGAAACGGTTGGAATCCCATCCATTTTGTAGGTTGATAGCATTGGATTGAAGCAGATGAGCTTTGACATCGGAAACACTGTATCCAAAACAAACAGCTCGGTACTGTTAAAAATATCAACAATAACTGCCGAGGGTGATAAATGTTCAAAGATTAAGTTAAGCTCCGCCACTTTATTATCATACAACTTATTAGTCAACATGGTCCGGGAGATATTCCAAAGTGAACAGTTTTGGCCGGTTTCTTTCAGGTAACCTGCTTCATGCCCTATTGCAGCCTTAAATGAACTGATCATAACGGGGTGAAATCCTTGTGCACTAACGATATCTGCCAACTTTTGATCCGAAACCAGCACGTAAATTTCATACGCATCTTTCAAATGACTAGCCAGGTTCATGGCTGGAATCACATGACTTTGGATACTGGCAGGGTAAAAAAGTATCGTTTTTTTATTCATTATGTTGATGTTAATTTCCCCGGTGTCATGTTAACCAAAACGACTATGCTGCCGTATGGATTCTAACAATGAAGGCCTAAACATATATGCTCTCACTGAACTATTTCTGCAGTGCCCATAATTCTGTAAAAAACAGTGGGGTCAATCGGATCACAACTCCCCCTCAGGTTCTTCAATAATGCGTTTATCGTCATCGCTCAAATCACGAAAACCGATATCAAACTGAACCTTTCTTTCGTAATAGTAGCTACGCCGATAGTGGCAAAAAGCGATTGGAGCACCCATCTCGCGCATGATTCGTATGTATTCAAACACTGCTCTTTCCGACAAATCCAGCTTTCCAGCCAGCTCAGCAGGTGTACCTGTGGCCTTTTTTCCGATCATCATGTGGAGTCGCCTGAAACGTTCAAGATATTTTGTCAGATTCATAAATAAGTACAGCTGTGGATAGTTTTGTAAATGCAATCATGGCTTGTCAGATGAATCCCAATACAACCCAGCTGGTCAATTGGAGAACAAACCGACAGTAACGATCATCAACCCTTTTCAGAAGTTGATACGTACGAAGTTTAAAATTGCGTTGAGAAAACTATGAAGAGACTGGATACTGCAAAATAACAACCACTGAATATGAGGTTTTCAGCAGAAAACAAAGTAGATAAGCGAATAGGTGATGTGCATAGAGTTAGTGTGATTGATGAAAAATCTAAAATATTAAGCACAAACGTATAACAATTTTAATACCTTTCATGTAGTAGTTCAATCATTTTTTGATAAATCACAAACGACAAATCAACTGGTGCTCTTTGAGTCGCCATTTCTGACATATATGATAAATCCATTTTCCGCATCACCTGCGCGATGACTGCCTGTAAATATCACATTGAGATCATTTAGGCACAGGCTGAACCTGTGTTACAGCTTAACAAAAAGACTTTACCTCCGCACAAGCCAATTTATGAAGCAGGATTCATCATTACAACATGTCAGATTTGTTCTGCTCTTTTCGGGATGCGTATTCCTTGGCATGTCGCTCGGCGCGGTATTAACGCAAATTGTCAGTAATGCGTTGCCAATCGGCTGGAACAGGCTAATGCTTACGCTTGCCATCAATCACCTTTCTACTTATCTCCTTCCCGCGCTTGCTTACTGGTACTGGTTTGAGCGTGCTCGTTGGAACAATTTCCAAACCCGCCCGGTGTGGACCATTAAGGCTATCTGGGTAGCAATTCTTATTGTTGTTACATTGGTACCATTCAATGAAATTGTGATCGACTGGAACAAAACACTTTGGCTTCCGAAATTTCTCGACAATGCGGAGCGCTGGATGCTGCAAAAGGAAGACGACAAAGAAGTCATGACCACCAAAATACTCGATATCAATTCGTTGCATCAGCTGATCGTTGCGCTGATTGTCACCGCGCTCATTGCGGCCGTAGGTGAAGAAGTATTTTTCCGCGGCATCGTTCAAAGAAAATTGATTCAAGGAACAGATAATAAACATTTGGCCATCTGGCTCACTGCCGGTTTGTTCAGCGCAATTCATTTGCAGTTCTATGGATTTTTTCCAAGACTGCTTCTCGGAGGTCTGTTTGGATACCTGTACTTCTACTCAGGAAACTTATGGATTCCTATTCTTGCGCACTTTACCAACAACAGCCTGTTTGTGCTCAGTAACGTTTTTAAACAGGAGGCGGTCCAAACAAGCAACGTTGTGCTAATCCTTCCTGGTCGCTGGTCTATGCCCGTTTTATCAATATTTCTTTCTGCTGTATTGTTATTTTACTTCCGTAAAAAAAATCTGAATAGCGCTAAAATCAAGCCGTAAATGCGTCGCTTCCATCAGATCAAAAATTACACACAACCACTCCACCAATTGACGCTGGACGGCAAACCTAAAGAAATCAGAATAAGACAGATAACTATCAAACAAAATATCGCAGCGCACTTTCAAAAAAGAATCAGACTCCATGTGACCAAAATCGAATTTTTCGTATACACATATGTAGACTAATTTCTATTTACATCAAATGTTTTTTAACTCAACTATAGAATGAGATCATTAGAGATAAAGGGTAATGACATTGATGGTAACCGGTGCTCACTAAACGTTCAGATTAATTCCAACGGGCAGGTCACAAAAGTGACCAGCATTTTTTCCCAGGTTCCTTACATGGGCTTTCAGGAAATATATTTCATGATTGACCCCGTTAACCCTGATTTGGTAACGTACAATGAGCCCAAGATCCTGTTAGAAGACCTATCCGAATTAGGTTTTGCTGTCGGAACGGATCAAAATCAATCAACACCACTTTCCTGTTTTATTGAAAGATACCGAATAACCTTTTTGAGCCAACGCTAATTAAATCGCCAGGTTTTCGCTGACAACCGCTTGAATCCGGGACGAAATGATCCCAAATGAAGTTCAGGAGTGGTTGCTAAATCTCAAAAAAATTGGATACCATGGACCTCGACTGACAGATCCACTGCCTTGCAAACGATAAAATCGTACATTTACGAAATTAAAAATTGTTGTTCACGGTATTTCGTGTTTTGTATATACCGTTGTAAAAATTACGGCATTCGCCATTATAACAAAATTTATGTCCATTACCAGAGAATCCGATTTGTCAGGAATGAGCCAGGCGAGCGCGGCTGTTGCTTACACTTTAAAGAAAATGACCGACTATGCTCAGCCGGGAATGACAACAAAAGAACTTGATGAATTTGGGGCGAAAATATTAATTGAGTTCGGCGCGAAATCGGCCCCCTACTCTACATATGGTTTTCCCGGGTGGACGTGCATAAGTGTCAATAATGAGTTTTGCCATGGAATTCCTTCTGATAAAAGGCAATTAATGGAGGGAGATCTTGTTAACATTGACGTGTCGGCGGAGCTTAACGGATTTTGGGCCGACAATGGTGGCTCTTTTGTAGTGGGGCGCGATTTTCATCAGCATCAGAAGCTTGTCGACGCTTCAAAAGCAATTTTAGTTAAGGCTATCAGCAATATCAGAGGCGGTACCAAAATCTCAGATATTGGCCATGTAATGGAGTCAGAAGCGAAAAAAAGAGGTTTTAAGGTTATCAGAAATCTTGCAGGACACGGCATTGGCAGGGGGCTTCATGAACAGCCGGACGACCTGCTGAACTACCGAAATAAATCTGACCAGAGGAGATTCAAAAAAAATTCCGTCGTCGCGATTGAAACATTTATTTCGACAACTTCGTCTTACGCAACTGAAACTAACGACGGATGGACAATGGTGGGAAATAAAGGAGGCTTCATGGCGCAACACGAACATACAATAGTTGTAACCGATAACACTCCGCTTATTTTGACGAAAATGAATGGGATATTCGATTGATGGTATTCTTCGCTACGATACTAATCAGATTGACTTTACAAAAAAGGTAGGTGTCCAAAAACACTTACCTTTTTTATAATTGAACCCTGTCGGAGGCTTTTCCGGAAAATTTTAGTTGCAATACATAAACGCCGGAGTTTGCACCTGCGGGAATATAGGATAACCCATGCTGCAAATTTTCACTGAGCTGACAAATCGAATCTTTAATGTCTGGTCATTGAAAAGATCAATGCTCAACATTGGGACCTGCTGATTTTTGATTGCGGATAACAAAACTACTAAACGACAACAACCCGTTTCAGATCGTGGCTATCTATTATCCAAAAAATCATCGTTGGGCTCATTGAAAGGGGTAAATTTAACCCAATCCACATACATCTCCAGTGATTCAAAATTGGGCGCTTTGTAAGTTCCGCTGTCATTGCCGGCCCACCAGGCAAACCAGTTACCCACGTTAATATTGGAAGCAAAGTACGGAACTTTCATGGTACTGGTACGCATCAGCACGTCATCGATGTAGTATTCAACCCGGGCTTCCTGAGCATTACCACCTGTATGCCAGTCCCACCGGTACACGTGAAATTTCTTATCGTTTAAACCGGTCGGATAAACTACATTTTTGCTATCGTATTCCCCGGTTTTCTCTCCAATCCAGTTGGTGTAAATCGGGTTGCTCAGGTTTGCCCCTTTTACCTCAATATCAATTTCATGGTTCAGGATAATTTTACCATTACCATCTGGGATATTCCCTGCGGCAATTGCCTTATCCCAAACTACCGGATCCGAAGATTTTGTAATTTCTTTATACCAAAACGACCACGCTGCCGACAGTACGCCCATATCCGGCGCCTGCAGAACCCGCATCTTAAATTCGTACCGACCGGAGGCAAACCGTTGTTTGGAAGTAAGCACTCCCCCCAACCTTTTGCTATGTCCCTGAGGCCCACGAAGCGTCCCCGTATACTGGTCGCCCAGGGCGCGCATAATCGCATAGCCACTTTTAGTGTACACGTTTTCAGGAATCACACCCCCATGCTGATGCACAGGATTTGCCGACTGCCCCCACAACCGGTTCATCCTGCCCCACTTGGTTTCATCAATCGGCCCCTCGAATTTGTCATAAAAGGTACCGGGAGCCGATAAATCTCCAATATCCGGATCGCCATCCAAAGGTTCTTCTTCCGGTACAGGTGTTGGCTGTTCCGTTTGTCCATCGGATTTGCAACTAGCGAGAAACATCAACCCCAGACTTAGTATTGTTATGTACTTGTTCATTTTTTTTATAGCTATTGGCTATTAGCGTTTGGCTGTTAGCCTTTTACGTTCAATCCATTTTTAGTAGCATTGCTTATCCCTGCTTATCTGCTCTTGATGGCGTCGAGCAATATCAGCTGCGGTTCCCTTTTCTCGAGATCACTTTTCCTTACGGTTGTCAGGATTTCTTTTTTGAGCAAGCTGTTCTGTTTCTGATACTTCTTCAAACTTTCCTCTGAAATCAGGTCCAGTTTCTTCATCGAAGTATACAGTGGATAACCCAGTTTTTGAAGCGTTTTACCTGCTACCATTTCGAATATTTCGAGATCGCCTTCTTTGAAAGACTTCAGGAATTTCCCTGTATTATCGCTCATGATCGGTTTCTCCAGATTGGCCCACATCTCACCGGCCGCTGCCGTTATTTTAGAAGAATTCGAAGTATGGAAATTGAGCATTTCTTCATTATAAGTAATATCCAGAAATGCACACAAGGCTTTAACGGTAAGCTCGGGTTCGCTGATCAGCGTTTCGTAGTTGAACGCAAAAAAACGATCCGGTTCAAGCTGCGAAGCCAGCGATAAACATGCTTCCTGGTCTTCCATCCATTGCCTGGCCAGGAAATAGGTATGCTTATCGCCTACGACGGCCTTTTTGAACGAGGCTGCCACATCCCGTCCGTCGCGGTAAAGAAAAATGTACTTATCAATGATCCCGTATGCTTCCAGCTCTTCCGCATAGTGGACATTGGCCATACTTTTACAGCACCAGTACCGGGCGTTTTTAGCATGGGCTGCCGCCTCGTAAATATGGCGATTCAGATCAAAAAGCGTGTACCGCTGCGAGGCAGTAAAAATGGCTTCTTTATCCAACACAACTCCTTCCCAGGGAACAGGATTCGCATTCACAAAATCGACCACATCGTTAACCAGCATTTGATAACTTTCTTTGGTCAAGGGCTCATATTTTGACATAAGAGGGCCGAACGTCACCAAAATATGGGGAGGATGCGGAGAAGCGATATCTGCCGACTGATCCAGGATAACCCGAAGGAGATTCGATCCGGAGCGCTGGGTGCCAATGATCTGAATGCCCTGAGGCTGTCGGCCGCGCGGCGGACCGCTGTTGGCAATTGATGTATTATTAAAGTTTTCAGCCATGTTTTTTTAAAATTTATTGCCAGGAATAAAAACTGATACCTGAAAGTATCGATAGCAGAATCAGGTATACAGGACTTACTTTGAGGCGATAGCTGAGTGCAAACACAACAATGGTAACACCGACCAAGAGATAATCACCGGCGAATCCCTGTACAATGTTGACCCCCGCTACCAGAATCATACCTACCACCACTGCCTTTATACCACTTAGTAGATTTTGCAAAAATTGCCGGTGTTTATTTTTTTCAAAAATTCCGGAAACGACTATCATCAGAACTGCAGATGGAATAAATATCGCCGCAGTAGCAAGCAGCGCCCCACTGATACCTGCCAGCTTGTAACCAACGAAAGTAGCACTAACCAGAATTGGGCCGGGTGTGATCTGGCTGAATGCGATGGCATCCACAAACTCCTGTTTCAGCAGCCATTTCAGGTCATCGACAAACAATGATTGCACGATAGGGATCATCACATAACCTCCACCGAAAAGCGACAAGCTGATTCCTGAAAAAATGAGACTTATTTTTATAGAAATGTTCTCAAAATACTGCGCTACATTGGCGACGAAGGAAACTTCTACCAATGCCAATAGTGCCAGCGTCCATGCAGCCGCCTTGCCTGGCTTCAGATTAAACCCTGCCATTCCAGTCTGTGCTTTGTTATCAGTTCCCAGTTTCAACAGTATCCCGGCTATTCCCCCGGCAAGCAGGAGCAAAACGGTCAGGAAATAACCTTTAAAAAATAGCAGCAGCAAGATGGTTGTGAAACACAAAACAAGCTTTAACAACTTTCCTCGGACTTCCTTCTGATACATCTGAACGCCGGTTGACAGGATGATTGCTGCAACCGCTGCCGGGACAAAGTACATACTGCCTACCCCCTCAGAGGTAAACGAATAAGAAAAATAAGCCCAGGAGAGCACCAGCATAAGCGTACATGCAGGAAGCAAAATTCCAAACATGCTGACCAAAGCACCACTTTTTCCTTTTAAATGATAACCGAGGTAAGTGACGACATTAACTGCCATCGGGCCTGGTAACAGACTTGCGATTCCTACCGCATCGAGAATTGCCTCAGCGGAGATCGTTTTATCCTTTTCCGCCATTTCGCGCTGAATAACGGAAATCAGCGCCATATGTCCTCCAAAAGACACCATTCCAATTTTCAAAAAGGTGAAAAACAGGTAGCGCAAACTTATCGTTTCCCGCTCAGTAAGCGTTTCGAAAGTGACTGCCATTTTTAGAATTTCGGTTTATTCAATGTAAAACCCGAAGTTTGTTCCAATCGGTACGGGTCGCCGCCAATCAGAATTTTCCACAGAATCTCACCTTTTAAATCCGTAATCAGGAATGAACGCGGGTCCGTCAGACTGAAAAGCACTTTGTCCCCGCTGATAAACTGCGCATTCCCTTTGGCAGTGGTGTAATATTCCCTGGGCAATTTAATGTCCAGCACAGTTTGCGCTGTTTTGTTTTTGGTATCCAGTTTAAATGAAAGCGCCCGCGTAGTTTCATTCTTAATGCCGTTATCCAGCATCATTAGTTCGTTGGTCGCAGTGGTATGCGCGAAATGCTGTGCGCTGAAAAGCTGGTTTTTGGTTAAAGGAAAGTCTCCTTTTTCTCCCAGCTTCCAAAGTACTTTCCCGGTTTTGAAATCAATTTTCCAGATCTGATTCAGGTCACGGTAAGATATCAGGAAGTTGCCATCTGCTTCCCGGTAAACCGAGTTGGCGTGTACCCAGTCCTTTTTATGTTTCATGATTTCCGGATCCGACAATGGATCCAGGTGATCGAGCATCGTCCATTCCCACAGTTTTTTCCCCTCGCGGCTGAAAATGACAATTCCATCGCCTTTAACGGTGTCCTTTTTCATCCCGCCAACAGATGTAAGGTCAAATAGCTTTTTATCAAAAGTGAGTGCATAAATGTTGCCGTCATCATCGGTACGAACTTCGTGGTGAACCAGCTTATCCATGTCGCCTTTGCCGACCTGCAAATGAGTCAGGACCTTTCCTGTGAGATCCATTTCAATAATTTCATCTCCACCAGAAGACGGTATTTTTTCTGCGCCGACAATGCATAAAACCGTTTTTTCCGGCGTCCAGTGCGAGACCTTCACGCCTTTTTTAAACGGTTCGTACCAGACTATCTCACCCTTATGATCAATAATAACAGCCGATCCCGGTTCGGACAAAATCTGGGTCAGGAAGTATTTATTCCCCATTTCTTTGGAGAAAGTACTATCCATGTGTTCAAGCGTAAAGTACGGAGTGGCCTGGTAAATAGAGCGGGTTTCGAGCGGATACTTCTTGCTTGCCACGGTTTTGGTACCGGTCGAAGCTACTACCTGAAAAGTGTAACGGGTATCTCCGGTTGTATTGACAATCCAGAGTGTGTGTGAATCCGTGTTTTTTGAAACGGTAGAATACAAGGTGTCTTTGCTGTTCCGTTTCCAATATTTCAAATAAGCATCCGAATCCCGGTTTGTTTTGACATTAACCTTAAAACGAAGCCGATTCTCAGGCTCATGAACCAGATCAATTGCCCCAATACGAATGGGAGCGACATAATCCCTGACTGAATCCAACTGCCAGAGCAGTGCAATTCCCGCTAAAACTAAGGCAATTAAAATGAAAGGCTTCTTAAACTTCCGCATACCGAATTGACAGTTTACAAAAGAAAGGTACCGAATTTAGTGTCGGCACCTTTCCTTAAGCAATTATTGTGTTACCTAACCCGCCCTGCATTCACATTGGCTTCTAGCGATGTGTTACTCTGGATTTCGTTCTGAGGATAAGGGTATTTGGTGTAATCAACCGCATCAGAATAGGTAGATGGTGACAGCAATATTGGTACTATTTTCTCCTTAAATTTCAACAACGGATTAGAACCATTGCTGGCGCTTCTTCCCCAACGGAAGAGGTCATCGCGCTTACGGCCTTCCATAAACAGCTCCTTGTTGCGCTCTTCAAAAATTTCATCCCGCAGTTTGTCCTTGGTAGTAAAAGCAGCCAAAGTAAGCGCAGGAAGTCCACTACGGGTACGAACCTGATTCAGCAACGTGATGCTCTCCTGATTGGGACCACTTACCTCGTTCAATGCCTCGGCACGCATCAATAGAACATCGGCATACCGAATGATCACTACGTTGTTAAAACCTGCGTAATTATAGTTGTTGACGTGCGGGTATTTTAAGTTATAAACGTATTTGGCCGCAGTTGTATCGGGCGCAGTTCCACCGATACCGCCGAACTCTTTCGGAACACTGACAATAGTCCCGTAAAGTGCCTTATAGATTCCTGTCAGAAGTTCTCTTCTCGCATCTTCCTTCGCAAATTGCGCGTAGAACTGCAGGTGAATCGGGAAGTTGTTCCATCCTCTGTTGAAATCCCAGGGCACTGAGTTTATACCAAAACTGTTACTATTGATACCATAGGAACCAGCCTCGTTTGATGACTTCAGAACAAAAATAAACTCATTGTCTGAGCGGTTGTTTGTAGCAAAAAGTGATTTGATACCCCCTTCGGCCTGCGTTCTTAAGTCATAGTTTTTGTTCATTACTTCCAACGATTTTTCAGCAGCTTTCTGAAACTCACCACGACGCATGTAAAGACGAGCTAAAAGTGCCTTGGCCGCACCGCTTGTTGCACGCGCTACTTCTGTGGCAGAATACGACTGTGGCAGGTTTTGCTCTGCAAATTGAAGGTCCGCAATCATCGCATCTTCAATTACAGACTGTTTAGTCAATGGGGGATTTTCATCACTTTCTGTGAATTTAGAAGATGATTTAATTAATAAAGGCACATCTCCCCAAAGTGACGTAGCGTCGTAATAAGCCAATGCTCTCAGAAAACGAACTTCTCCCAGGTTCTGGTTTTGAAGCGCTAAACTGGATGAGTTTCCCGTGTAATCAACATTGGAAATCAGTTCCTCTGCTTCATTGGTTCTTGAGATCAGTTTGAAAATACTGATCCATACACCATTGAACGTCGAGTTGGAAGCATCGTAAGTCAACTGATCGATCTGACCTCCCTGACGGGCCGTACCCGTAGTAGTTACCACCTCTCCCGGATACTCGTACAACCAATACAAATGACCGGCATAGTAACCAAATCCGCCATTATCTTTTAACGCGGCATAAGCTCCGCGAACTGCCTGCTCGGCGTGTTCCGGCTTGGTAAGCACGTTCTGATCATACACGGAAAACGTTTCGTCTTCAAGTCCATTTTCGCAAGCCGCCACCAGAAAAAATCCGGAGAGTAAGGCTACATTCATTATTCGATATGCGTTCTTCATTTCTGATTCGATTTATATTTTGATTAAAACGTCAATCTTCCACCTAATAAAAACATAGTACTCACCGGATAGGCATTAAAATCTATCCCTCTTGCTACGTTGCGGTTCTGCTGTGTGTTAGAGACCAGGTTACCAATTTCAGGATCTAACCCTGAATATTTGGTGAGTGTAGCGAGGTTTTGTGCGTTCACATAAATATCAAACCCGTTTATACCTACGCTTTTCAATACAGAAGCAGGAATGCTGTAAGTAAGCGTCACGTTTTTCAGCCGAAGGAAATCCGAGCTTTCTACAAAACGCGAATTAACAAAACCTCCGTGTGTGTTACCGTAAAAACTACGGGCCGGGATTGTACCGCTTGTATTCTCCGGAGACCATGTATCTGTTATTACCTGATTAAGTACGTTTCCTTGTGTAATCGGGTTCAGCAAATCGACTTTCTGAACATTCACCAGCTTGCCTCCCGCTTGTCCCTGAACTACCACATCCAGTCGGAAATTTTTGTAAGTCAGGTTATTGGTAAAACCGAAGTTTACTTTTGGTACACCGGTTCCCAGGACCATACGGTCGTCGGCATTTACGACACCGTCACCGTTAAGATCCGAGAATTTCGGGTCTCCAGCCTGCGCGTTGGGATGTGTGGCCAAAGCCGGATCGTTCGCCTGAAGAATTCCTTCGTACACATAGCCGTAAATCGCACCGATAGGCTCACCAACACGGATGATAAATGGACTTTCAAAGTTCGCTGCTCCATCCGGTTTGAAACTTCCTACATAAATGTCCGAGTTGTTGACGCCCAATGACTTCACTTTGTTTCTGTTGTTGGCATAAGAGATCGTACTATTCCACTTGAAATCCTTACCGGTTATATTCACCGTTTGGACCGAAAGCTCTACCCCTCTGTTTTGTACCTTACCGGCATTTCCGAAACGGGTTTCAAAACCGGTTGAAGGCGAAATACTTCTGTCAAGTAATAGATCATTGGTTTGTTTATCGTAGTAATCAGCTTCTACAATTACTCTGTTTTTGAACAATCCTACTTCCAATCCCAAATCCCAGGCCGCAGTTTGTTCCCATTTCAGATCCGGGTTCGACAGACGCGTAACTGCGATACCACTCACCGAAGTAACTCCGTCAAAAGTATAGCGGGTTGAACTGTTGGCAGCGAAAGTCGCCAGTGAAATACCGGAACCGATACGGTCATTGCCTGTAATACCATAGCTTACACGCGCCTTACCGGAAGACAGGAATGACAGATCCTTCAAGGCCTCTTCCTGAGCAAATTTCCAGGCAAATGCTGCGGAAGGGAAATAGCCCAGTTTGTGGTTGTCTCCAAAAACCGAAGACCCGTCTATGCGGTAGATACCGGTAAAAATATACTTGTCGTTGAAGTCGTAATCCACACGTCCAAACCAGCTTTTACGCTTGATCATACTTTTTCCTGAGTAAGCATTGAACTCCTGAGCCGTTGCCAGGTTGTTATATCCCAGATCATCACTACTGAAGTTGGTAGCCGTCAAACCCGTTTCCTGGTAGGTGAAATTCTGATGGTTGTAACCTGCCAATAATTTGATAGAATGATCGCCCTTCTTAATATCATAGTTAAGTGTCGGGTTAAAGATCAGATCCATTTCATCTATATCCGTCACTGTAGCCAAACCTTTTGTCGAAATGGCATTGGGAACCGTTGACGGAGCGAAGTAGCGGTATTTGCTTTTGGTTATATCCGCACCGAAGTCCCCTTGCAGCAACAAACCTTTGATGATCTCATATTTCAACGAGAAATAACCATTTGTACGGTAAGAAGTATTTTCGCGATCCTCTGCCTGAACAAAGTGAAGGGGGTTACGTGCATCGCGTTGCGGAGACATTCCCGAATCGTAAGTAGAAGCGGGATTAGCTCTCAAAACCTGCTTCAAAAATCCGTTTATTGTGGAAGGAGCAAGCGGCAAGTCGTTTTGAACACCATAGTTACCAAAAACACGGGCTGTCATTTTGAACTTGTCATTCACGGTGTGATCCACGTTGACACGACCGCCAATCCGCTTAAAGTTGGAATGAACAATGATACCTTCCTGATCCAGGTAATCAAAACTAGAAAAAATCGATGTTTTGTCAGTACCACCGGTAAAACTAACCGTATGATTTTGTACCGAAGCTGTACGAAAAAGCTCGTCCTGCCAATCGGTACCCAATATTCCCCGTTGTAACGAATCCAACCGGCCAGCGCCATAAGGAGCAAGCTCGCCGTTGATTCCTGCCAATTTGTTTAGCCGTACGGCATGGTCATATGGGCCAACCAGATCAAAGCGGTTCACAACCTTCTGAATACCATAAGAGCTATGCAGACTAACCCGGCTTGTTTTATTTGATCCGTTTTTGGTCGTTACCAAAATTACTCCGTTGGCACCGCGTGATCCGTAGATAGCAGTTGAAGCCGCATCCTTGAGAATAGTGATGGAAGCAATGTCCTCCGGGTTGAGGGAAAAACCCACACCGCCGTTAACCGGGAAACCGTCAATTACATACAAAGGCTCACTATCGGCGTTTAATGAGTTGGTTCCACGAATCCGGATCGAAAGTGCCGCTCCGGGCGTGCCATTATTCTGAGTAACCTGTACACCCGCCGCCCTGCCTTGTAGCAGATTCGCCATTGAAAGGGAAGCCTGATTAAGATCTTCCGAACCCAATGTTACCGCCGAACCGGTGAAGCTGCTTTTGTTCTTGCTGCCGTACCCTACGACCATTACTTCGTTCAATGAAGCAACTTCAGTAACCAAGGCTACGTCTAGCACAGATTTGCCTAAAACCGGCAATTCCAGCGTCTGATAACCGAGCATTTTAACGATAAGGACCGCATCGTCTTCAACTACCAGACTGAACTTTCCGTTCATATCTGTACTGGTACCGTTCAGCGTTCCTTTCTCCATCACACTGGCACCCGGAAGAAGCTCGCCTTCCTTAGATGCAACCTTACCCGAAACGGTAATCTTCTTTAACTTGCTGGTAACCGATTTCGGCGAGGCATCCACCGACATTACCGTTGTGCTGAGCACCAGCATTCCAGAGGCGGTGAGGAACAAAGCGCGTCGTAGTTTTTGCGTAAATTTTAACATCATTTTAAGCGATAGTTGATCCGAAAAGTTGGGTAAAACAGAAGGGCATTTTCCTCAAAAAGTCACTTACTGCCATCCAAATGACAATTGAGTTGACCATTGTTCGATAAAATTACCAGCAAGGCAATCCGTCCCGTGTTCCAATAGTCCCGAATTGTGGTATTTCTGTCCGTGGTGTCACTTTTAGTCACTCTGAACGAATTTTCTGGTAGTATTTTTGAGAAATTCAACAAGATTAAATGCCCGAAGTTGTAACTTCAAGAATTAAAAGTGGCGAAAGTCTTCGTTCAAGATATTTTAGTATGTTATATAGAATAACCGTGTTTTTGCTTTTTTTCCTATCCAATTTCATTTTTGCCCAAACTAGTAATGTAAAATTTATCAACTACGGCAGCAATGATGGCTTATCGCAGAACACTGTTAGTTGCACATTTCAGGACAAAAAGGGACTCATCTGGCTGGGTACAATGGACGGCCTTAATAAATACGACGGTTATAAATTTACCATTTACAAAAAAGATGCTGGCGACCCGAATAGTTTAAGTTCCAATGATATCAAATGCATTGCCGAAGACGCCGATGGGAAATTATGGCTTGCGACCTGGGAGGGTGGGGTCAATGTTTTCGATCCAAAGTCCAATCAATTTACGCATTATCGGGAAGGAGTCAGATCTTCTGCAACCGGAACAATTTCCAGTGATTACATCGAGTGTATTTTCGTAGACAGTGATAATAACGTATGGATCGGCACGGCTTCCGACGGTCTCGATTATTATGACGCTAAGAAGAGACGGTTTTTCCATTATTCCGCCACAGGCAACCAACCCGGCGGATTAACGGGAAACAATATCTCTCATATTTATGAAGATAAAAACAAAAACATATGGATAGGAACCACGACCGGACTGAACCTTTACGACAAGAAAACCCAGAAGTTCCGAAACTTTACCCAAACGATTCCACAAACGAATTCGGCTCGTTACAATAAGATCAAGTTTGTATTCGAAGACAGTCATCAAAATTTCTGGGTTGGTACCTATGGCGGCGGACTCAGTCAGCTGGACAGGAAATCGGGGGTGCTGAGTCCTTTTAAGCGGAAAGAGCTCAGCCACGACGTCCTGCTTTCTATCGCCGAAGACAATCTGGGTAACTTATGGATCGGTACCGAAAACGACGGGCTTACTCTTTTTAACCCCAAAAAGGATAGCTTTACTCACTTCCGGACCAACGAAAACGACAAAACCAGCATCAGCAGCAATACGATAAACTCCGTGATGAAAGACCGCCAGGGTAATGTATGGATGGGAACACGCAATGGAGGTGTCAATGTAGTTAATCCGGAAGCGGGAAAGTTCAATCACTACCGGCATCGGCAGGGAACCAACGGTTTGAGCAACAATATCGTGAACTTCATTTACGAGGACACAAAAGACCTGCTCTGGATCGGTACGGACGGAGGCGGGCTGGATCGCTTTGATCGTTCAAAAAATGAATTCAGAAATTATAAACACCTCAAAAATAATCTTAACTCTATTGCCGGCGACTATGTGCTGACGGTAGCAGAGGATAAAAATCATGACCTGTGGATAGGAACCTGGGGTGAAGGAATTACGGTATTTAACCCTGAGAAAAACAACTACCGCCACTATGTAAATGATCCTAAAAATCCGAAAAGCGTAAACAGCAACTATGCTTTTTACCTTTTCAAAGATAGCAAGGAGCAGCTCTGGGTAGGGACCTATGGAGGCGGGCTCGACCGCTACAACCCGTCTGATAATTCATTTACCCATTTTGTGAATGATCCAAAAAATCCCGCCAGCCTGAGTGGAAACTACATTCTTACGCTTGCGGAAAGCAGAAGCGGCGACTTGCTTATAGGAACTGACGGCGGAGGACTTTGTATTATGGACAAGAAAACCGGCAAATTCCGCTCTTTCAAACACGCCGAATCAGCTAACAGTCTCAGCAACAACAGCGTAACATCCATTTGGGAGGATACCAAGGGGAATCTGTGGCTGGGTACCAACTACGGGATGAACCGGCTTAATACGAAAACGGGTGAGATTACCCAATGGTATACCCGAAACGGTCTGCCCAGCGACGTTGTTACCGGTCTGATTTCTGATGAAGCTGGCAACCTGTGGGTTAGTACAACGAAAGGGATTTCCAAATACAACATCAGCAAGAATACATTTGAAAACTTTGGTATTACCGACGGACTGCAGGGGAATGAGTTTAAAGCTGCACGCTGCCTGAGCCGAAATGGAAAAATGTACCTGGGAGGATTTAATGGATTCAATGAATTTCATCCCAAAGACACCCAAACATCTGCCGCCGAACCTCCTATCCTTTTCACCAGCTTTCAGATTTTCAACAAAGAGATGCAGGTTGGCAAGACTGAATCTCCTTTGAACGAGAGCATCAACAGCGTCAAAAAAATTGTACTATCCTACGCCGAGTCGGTCATTACATTCGAATTCGCCGCTCTGAATTACATCAACAAGGAGAAGGTCAACTACGCCTACGTACTCGAAGGATTTGATAAACAGTGGAGCCGGATTGGATCAAAAAACAACGTAACCTATACCAACCTGGATGCGGGTGAGTACGTGCTCAAAGTAAAAACTGTCGCCAATAACGGAGAACTATCTGCTAACAGCGCCGAAGTAATATTGATAGTAACCCCACCATTTTGGAAAACCTGGTGGTTTAGGTTGCTCATTCTAGTGGCGATTGTCGGCATCATACTTTTGCTCTTTTACCAGCGCCTGGCCTCCGTGGAACAGCAAAACCGACAGCTGGAAGAGGTAGTTACCGCCAGAACACGCGAATTGAAAGAAGCCAATCAAGATCTGGAAGTGAGCAATCACACCAAGGACCGCTTCTTTTCGATACTTGCACATGACCTCAAAAATCCGGTTGCCGCTTTGTCCGGTATTTCCGATTTGGTCAAAGTGAAGTTTCCCGAGCTCAGTAGTGAGGAAATTTACAGCTATGTTAGTGATATAAACAAAAGCTCGAATTCAATCCAGAGCCTGCTCATAACCCTGCTCGACTGGGCCCAGACGCAGACACATAACATCGCTTACGTACCCGAAGACCTCAACCTGCATGAGCTACTGATCAAAAACGAGGCGCTTCTGGGACAGCAAATGAAAGGTAAGAACATTCGCTTTTCTTTACAGGTAGATCCGTTACACACCGTTTTTGCTGATGTGCAAATGATAGACACAGTTTTACGTAATCTGTTGAGCAACAGCATAAAATTCACTCCAGTGAATGGCGAAATATCCGTAGAATCCAAAGACAATGACGATCAGATTATCCTGGCCTTTATCGACACAGGAGTTGGCATGAGCCAGGAGCAAGCCACCAGTCTGTTTGATATTCAGCGGCAAAGCGTTACGATTGGTACCGCCGGCGAAACCGGAACCGGCCTGGGGCTCGTCATCGTCAAAGAATTTATTGAGGCCAACAAAGGCTCCATCTCCGTGGAAAGCACGCCGGATAAAGGAACAACCTTTACTGTTATGCTTCCGAAATCAAAAAATACCGCGATCAGATCTGCTAACAGTGCTGCATCAGTTTCGCCACTGCCGGCCCCCGAAACAACAACCGCCGAGACCCTATCCCCTGAAAAACTAGAAGCCTTGCAAGGAAAGAAAATTCTGATTGTGGATGATAATCCTGAGATCCGGACGTTTCTCAGACTTCTGCTTTCGGATGTATTCGATGTTTCCGAGGCAGAAAACGGTGAAGAAGCTATTCAGGTCGCAGCCCGATCTCAGCCTGACGTGATCATTTCTGACATGATCATGCCGGTAATGAACGGACTGGAATTTTGCCAGACAATCAAAAATGACCCGAACACCAGCCACATTCCGGTTATTCTACTCACCAGTCAGGCCAGCGAAGACAGCCAACTGTCGGGTTATGAAGCGGGCGCCGACAGTTACCTTATGAAGCCTGTCAAGCAGCATCTGCTATTCCAGGTGGTGTATAATTTCATCCGGAACCAGGATATGATACGGCAGAAGTTTGTCCAGTCCGACGATCTTTACCCTTCGGACCTGGTCGCCAACCAGTTGGATAAAGAGTTTTTGGATAGAATTGTAACCTACATTCAGGAGAATCTGGCAGACCCGGATTTGGACAATAAGAAAATCAGCGAGCTTACGAATCTGAGCCGGACGGTGCTGTATGGAAAGTTTAAATCATTGACGGGCCAGGGCGTTCATGACTTTATCAAATCCATACGACTAAAAAAGGGATTGAAACTGTTACAGGAAGGACGGCTGAACATTAACCAGATTGCCTATGAAGTCGGGTTCAACACGCCTTCCTATTTCTCCAAAAGTTTCACAAAACAATACGGTGTTTCGCCATCGGAATACCTGGCCAAATTAAAGAATCAGCAAAATGCATAACCCTGCATTTCAAAATAAGTAGTCAAGTCCGGGACTACTTTAACTTCTTTCAGGATTATTGGAACAGCCCGATTACTCAACCGAACTTACTTTTGGGCTATGAATACGATATCCCGATTACTACGATTCAGCTTGATTTTGTTTGGAAGTTTAAGCTGGTGTTTTGCTCAATCAATTTCCCCGACAGGAACTTTGACGTACAAAATGGAAGTGGCCCGCACCACGCCCGATGCTCCGTTACAAAGTGCGGTCCGCCGCGCGGTGATTGCACTTACCAATTCCGGAAAAACCGTGCTCCCCGCTGCCGGATGGGCCATTTATTTTAACAACTTTAAAAGACTACTGAAAGAAGAAAATCCGGATTTTGACATCACTGCCCTGGATGGCGGACTTTACCGTATTACCCCAACCAAAAGCTTCAAACAATTAGCTCCGGGCGCGACTACCCGTATTAAAATTACCGCAGAAGACTTCCGTAACCTTTCCGATTTATCAGTAGGTTTTTATATTGTTTGGGACAAAAATCCTGCTCAGGGTGAAAAAATTGTCAATGCCGATCCCGACTACCTCGGTGCACTTCAAGACGAACCAGTCATAGCGGCAGCTACTTTCCAGCAAAACGCGCGGTTGAAATTTGGACCACTGGCAAACCAAATCAAAATTTTTCCCACACCTGCCAGCTATCGGGAAACCAACGGAAGTTTCCAGCTAAATGCGGGAATCAAGATCATCGCTGATCCTCTATTTACCAAAGAAGCAAATTTACTGGCGGAAGAACTTGGTGTGATTTTAACGAAAAAATCGATCGTAACTGAAACCGGTACAGGCAAAGCGATCTTCCTGCAAAAAAATAACGCAACGGCGGAAGCTTACCAATTATCTGTACAAAAGGATAAGATCGTTGTATCGGCCTCTTCCCCGGCGGGAATATTTTACGGAATTCAGTCGCTGAAAACACTGCTCCCGGCCAATGCCTGGCAGCGTAAGCATGCATCCTATGCACTTCCAACACTGGAAGCAGAAGATGCTCCGAGATTCGGTCACAGGGCGCTGCTGGTTGATGTGGGGCGTAATTTCAGAACCAAAGCCGAGCTATTAAAAGTACTCGACCTGATGGCTTTGTACAAAATGAACGTGCTCCATTTTCACCTGAACGACGATGAAGGCTGGCGTTTGGAAATCCCCGGACTTCCTGAACTTACCGAACTTGGCGCACGGCGCGGGCATACCCCGACTGAACGTGATCACCTTCGGCCGACTTACGGTTCAGGCCCCGTTGCAGGCACCTATCCGGGAAGTGGTTATTATAACAAAAATGATTACGTCGAGTTGCTTCGCTTTGCCACGGCCAGACACATTCGCGTCATTCCTGAGATTGAGACTCCCGGCCACGCACGCGCGGCGATCTACTCCATGGAAAAACGCTACCGTGATCTGATGGCAAAGGGCCAGAAAAAAGAAGCAGAGAAATACCGTCTGAGAGATCCGGAAGATGAGTCCGAATATCGCTCGGTACAAGGCTGGAGAGACAATGTTGTCAATGTAGCACTGCCATCGGTTTATAATTTCATGGAAAAAGTAACCGACGAACTCCTGGCAATGTACAAAGAGGCGGACGCACCATTGGCTACCATTCATTTTGGTGGAGATGAAGTACCCGCGGGAGTATGGGAAAAATCGCCGGCAGTGAAGGCTTTGCTTGAAAAAGATTCTTCAATAAAAAACGTTGACGAACTTTGGAAGTATTATTTCTCCAAAGTCAACACGATGTTGGATGCGCGCAACCTTTATCTTTATGGATGGGAAGAGATTGGCATGAAGAAAGTATTCAAAAATGGCAGGAAACGCATGGTAGAGGACAGCTCAATCGCCCATCGTCGGTATCAGATGGATGTTTGGAACAACTTGCTGGGAACAGGCGCTGAGGATCTGGCCTACCGGATGGCCAATCTGGGGTATCGTGTTGTACTTTCCAATGTTACCAACAACTATGCGGACATGGCCGCCAACAGAAGTTTCAACGAACCGGGGATGTTCTGGGCCGGCTATGTAGATATCGACAAGCCTTACTATTTTATCCCCTTCGACTATTATAAGAATAGTCGCGAAGATCTGGACGGGAATCCTATCTTGCCCAATGCTTACCGCGGCAAAAAAGCGCTTACCGAAGAAGGCAAGAAGAATATTGTCGGTCTGCAGATTGCGCTATGGGGTGAAACAATTGAAACGGCTGAACGATTTGAGTACATGCTTTTACCTAAACTACTAAGTGGTGCAGAAAGAGCCTGGGCAAAAGATCCGGACTGGGCCACTGAGCCAGACACAGCCAGGAGTACTGCCGACTATCAGCTAGCCTGGAACGGCTACTTGCAGCGTGTGTGGAGCCGTGAACTACCGCGACTGGATTATTATGCGGGCGGATTTTCCTACCGCGTTCCTACTCCAGGCGTTTTACTTGAAAATGGAAAGATAACAGCGAACAATCAGTACCCGGGCCTGGCCGTTCGCTATACAACCGACGGCTCAGCACCTACGATAAACAGTCCCCTCTATACGTCACCATTAATTTCGAAAGGCAATTACCACTTCCGTACATTTACTCCGAAAGGTAAAAGCAGCAGGATTATCCGGGTTGTAAATCCTTGATAGTTTCTTAGCTGGTAAATTGACATGAAAGCCAGAATTTGACGACATGATTGGAAAATTCGGTGTGACGGATCATCTCAATTCGGTTTAAGCGCACCGCTTATTACCACCGAAACTGACCAGCTGAATTCGGAGCAAACAGACCATCCGGAAGCGTAAAAGGCTTTGGAATCTAAAATTACTTTTGTCACCAACCAATCGTGTGGAAGTATGACTAATTCTGCAATCAGCCGCATCGCACGAATGAGTAAGATAAACCCGGATTCTAAGACTGTAGAGTCAGTGTCGCTCAAACTTTCAATTGTTGAGCGGACGAACAGACTAGGAAATTTATTTACACGACAAATGCCGTCGAGGATTTTCATCGACAAGGCAGCGAAATCTCAACACAAAGGCGCTTTTCCTTAATGAAGATCGGCAAGCAAATCATTTTCAACAAACGATTTCAGGTTTTCTTTGCTTGTGATGGTTTTCTTTTCATGATGTTCCAAATGAAAATTTTCCAATTTTTGCAGTAAGTATTGAAGCGTCAGCTTTTCGGAAATTGTAAGTTTGCCGGTAATCATTTTACCTACATTACTCATATCCTTAAATACCGCATAGAGTAATACTTTCCCATCATCAGTAATCGCAATCTGCTTGCTCCTTTTATCCTTTTCATCATCCCATTGCGTCACCAGTCCGGTTGCAATGAGCCGCCTTATTACTTCCATACCTGATGTTTTTTCCTGCAAGTTAAAACTGATCAGTTCGCTTTTGGAAAGATGGTCATGAGTAAGCAAAATAGAAAGTGCAGTAAAATCCTCAGCCGTTAACAATGGCGTGCCTTCCAGTGCTTTTTTGATATACGATTTTGCGTATCGGCTCATGTTTACAAATAATCGTCCGATGTTGTTGTCAAGCTGGAAAGCGATTTCCTGTGCCTTATTTTCATACTTGCCAAATCTGACTTCACCTGGCATAAAGTGTTCCCTGGATTCACCGGTGGTATGCAGCAGGAAACCGGCGAAGTCCTGCATAGACACTTCCCGTCCCTGGCTCTCCTTTTCCAGTTGTTCTACAAGCGAGATTAATTGATGAATGAGCTGGTATGATTTCATGCCAAATTAAATAATAGCGACTAATAAATTTTCAAAGTTACATGCTTTCCATGATTTCCAGGCTTTGCTTTTTGAACGTTGTATAGGCATTCTGGAATTTTTGATTGACGTTTCGCTGCGGAATAAGACTTTTAAACAGATTAAATGTCCTGATAAGCGCTAGTTTATAAACCGGCAATCTAACGTTCCTTATACCGAGCAAGTCTGAAATTTCAGTACCCAGTAAATACCGCATCAAACCCAGAATATCGTCATCCGTAGCTTTGCTTTTATTAACAGCCAGTATGTGTGCGATCAGTGATTCCGTCAGCTCTTTGCCATGTGATGATGCGCAGAATTGGCGGCGTTTGATAGCTTCATCCAATTCATCCCCTATTTTTTGATTAGTGGAAATTAAATCCGTGTCCAAACCTGTCAAGTAACCAATCACCGCCCAGGTGTGCAGAAAAGCTTCCTGATCTCCTTCGCTGACACTAAAACCGAGCAGCCGTAGACCGCGTACCACGATGAGGGAAAACGAAAGGTTTGTCCCCGCCATATCTTCCTGATTGATTGGAACACCCCAGGCTTCATCCCATTTTCTGCTTTGGTAAGTATAATAACGTACCGCGGCATGCATAATCCGCACTTTTAAGATTTGCTGATACGCATTTCCATTTGGTGCAAAAGCATCAGGAGCCATCACGTCCCAGACAAATATGGCGGTATCATACAGGCGCTTTGTGGTTTGTTTTCTGATCAGTTCGGATATGTACAAAACCATGGTGCCATGGGCAGCCGTATAACAATAAGGAAGTGACAGCAGCCCGAGCAGGCTCATGATTATTTCCGAATAGCGTGTAAAAAAAGCAGATCCTTCTTCCATCAATTGTGGATCTGCCCATGCCGGCAATTGCTTTGCTTCATCAATGAATGCAAATCCGGGGAAAATGACGCTCAATGATTCAGCAGCATGATCTCCGCTTGCCGGGTTCATCCACTTTTGTAACCGGATTTTTTTTGCCGGGTCAGCAAAAACAACTTTTATGAAGTCGTCTGCCGGTTTATCTCCCAATGATCTTTTTCTATCTAAAAGTTCGTCACTGTATATTTTGTGATCAGCCATAAGTTAAAACGTTGTGCTAAGTATTGCTTCGGCGGCCAGTCTCCCACTTTTCATCGCAGCGTTGATCGAACCATTCATTAAATAATCGCCACATACAAAGCAGCTCGGATGCAACTTTTTGACCAGACCATCCGGCTCATTTGTTACCTGGTCGTCATTGGGCAAAGCATAAGGAATGTGGTAGGTTTTTAGATGTTTCCAGTCAGTTGCTTCCGGAAACCAGGTTTTCATTTCACCAACTACCTTTTTCTGAAGTTGAGAACTATTTGCTTCGGAGTGATCTCCGATCAGAGAAAGAGAGATTAACGAATCTCCATTTTTAGAATATGCCGGAGATATCTCATTCATGACAGCAATGTTGTTAACCAACTTTCCGGGTAACGTATTTAAGGCAATCAACGGCCGGGCGAATGGTTTGCCAGGCGAAGTAAAATACATATTCGTGACCGAATGATATGCCCTGACCGACTGCTGAAATGGCTTTGGCAAATTAAGCTGATCGGTCGCAATGAGAACTGCGTCAGCTTGGTAAACCGAACCCGACAAAGTTCTAACTGTGCTACCATCAATTTCAACCACTTTTTCATTAAAGATTAATTCCTGAGCTGATAAGTCACGGGCCAGCTGTAACGGGATCATTCCCATTCCTTTTGCAGGCACTGCCGCATCGCCTTCACTGAACATCTTGAACACAAACTCAAACATGCGGCTTGACGTGCTTAGTTTGTTTTCAAGAAAAATTCCCGACATAAAAGGTTTGAAGAACTGACTCATCATCTGTGCGCTAAACCCGGCATTTTCCAGATAAGCCAGTGTAGTGGTTTGTTCTTCCGAAAAAATCTCGTCAATACCCTTTTTGGCCAGCATTATTTTTAGCCCAAGCATCCGCATTTTATCACCAAGCGTACCTGCGGGAGACCGCAAAGTACTGATCAAAGTACCTGGTTGTCTTAAAGGATCTCCGATGCGCGTGCTGCCGAATTCGTTCAGTATTAAGGCACCAGGATCAAATTTGCGCAGATCAAGCGCATCATAATCCAGAAACCTTTTCGTCTCGGGATATGCGGTTAACAATACCTGAAAGCCGCGGTCAAGCAAAAAACCATCCACATCATCTGTACGGACCCTTCCACCAACCTGATCAGAAGCTTCCAATATTTTTATAGATTTACCAGCTGCTTTCAACACCTTGGCAGCCGTCAACCCAGCCAGCCCTGCGCCGATAATGATCACATCTGTTTTATTATCATTCATGAAGCGAAAAGTTTAACTCGATATGGATATTCCTGAATTTTTAACACTTACGACACTAGGCTGTTTTCAGTTTACCCATACCTCCGTCGATACCAATGACCTGTCCGGTAATCCAGCTGCTATTTTCAGAAAGCAGAAATGCTATCGCCTGGCTGATATCTTCCGGTTGACCGTATTTTCCCAAAGGATGCCTTTTCGCAGATGCTTCCCGCTTTTCCGTAGTGCTCAGCAGATTTGGGCCATGGGCGTATCCGTCAAAGACGGAGCTACTACATTCACCCGTATTCGCTGCGCTGCCAGTTCAGCGGCAAGTGCCAAAGCGAGCCCTTCCACCCCACCTTTCGCCGCTGAAATACTGGCATGATACGGCAAACCGGTTTTGGCAGCCACAGAACTGATCAGAACCACTGAGGCGCCACCAGCATTTTTCAACTGTTTTAGTAACTGCTGAATGATTTGTACGGCCCCTAAAACATTGAGGCGATAATCATTTAAAAAGTCATCTGCTGAAAGCCTGTTAAATGGTTTCAGATTGATGCTGCCGACCGAATAAACCAGACCATGAAGTTGTTCGGGCAAAAATTCAGCGATCGGGCCAGGTTCACCTGTTACGTCTGCTTGATGGTGTTTAACCCCCTGAGGCAGATCAGTAGTCTGAGAGCGTGATATTACATAAACCACCGCATCGTTTTCATGTAAAAATTTAACAAGCGATAAGCCAATACCTGAACTTCCTCCAACAACAAGTATATTTTTCCCTTTAAAATTCATTTTCCAATATATTTTAGAAATTCATTTCTGGTTTCATTATTTAAAAATTGCCCGCAATATTCAGCAGTAAGCGTGGTACTGCCAGAATCTTTCACACCCCTGCTCGACACACAATGATGATATGCGTCGATGATCACCGCCACATCCTCGGTGCCGAGTGCCTCTTTCATCAAATTGGCAATTTGTATCGTCAGTCTTTCCTGTACCTGAGGCCTTTGCGAGCAATATTGAACAATCCTGTTAAGCTTTGACAAACCGATCACCTGCCCGTTACTGATGTAAGCCACATGCGCCTTTCCTACGATCGGCACGAAATGATGCTCACAATTGCTGAAAACCGTAATATTTCGCTCAACAAGCATTTGATTGTAATGATAGGCATTTTTAAAAAGCGTGGGCTCTGGTTTATTTGCGGGATTAAGACCGCTGAAAATTTCCTTGACATACATTTTAGCCACCCGCTTTGGCGTGTCTTTCAAACTGTCATCGTCCAGATCCAGGCCTAAAATCTGCATAATACCAGCAAAATGTTTGGCGATCAGTTCAATTTTAGTATCGTCGTCAAGCTCAAATGCGTCGGCTCTCATCGGCGTTTCAAAAGACGAACTGTAATGTCCTTCCTCATATTCGAGCACATTTTTGTCATTCGTTGGTTCAAATATGATTTTGTTATTTAACATGAAGTTGTTTGTAAATTAAATTTATCGTTCGGGTTACATGCGGCATTTCTTTCCGTATTTAATCTGACTGGAATCAATTTAGATCCCATTCATATCACATTCAATTTGTATCGGATCAGAGAGTCGAACATCAGCCAGAATTTTTGACCATTGGAAACTCTTATCCGTTCCGACATGACCTGATTCGCCGGAACTCTTGTTATTTTAAGCAGCAGCTGCCGGTAGTAAACATAGGCCAGATATACACCTTTTCTGGACGATAACGGCAGCTGTCTGATCCCACTTAATGCCTCGTCAAACTCATTAATAATTTCCTGTTCAATCGTTCGCTTATTTTCATCAGAAAATGAAGCTAAATTGATGTCCGGAAAATAACTTCTGTTCAATTGCTGGTAATCAGCCTGCAAATCCCTGAGAAAATTAACCTTTTGAAATGCGGAGCCCAACTTCATGGCCGGAACTTTTAACCGGTCAAATTCCTGTTGATCGCCATTTGTGAATACATGCAGGCACATGAGACCGACCACCTGCGCAGATCCCATGATGTACTCGTTATACTTGTCATGCGTATACGACTGCTCGTCCAGATCCATTTCCATGCTTTTTAGAAATTGGCGGATCAGATCATGATCGATATTAAACTTATTGACCACCTCCTGAAATGAATTAACGACAGGATTGGTACTGATGCCCCGCTCGATCGCCTTAAAACAGTCTGCGGAAAATTCGGCAAGCAGTATGGATTTGGGGTAATCGTGAAAACTATCGACAATTTCATCTGCCAGCCTCACAAAGCCATAAATCGCATGAATGTGGTCGCGTAATTCTTTGCTGAAAAAAAATATCCCAAGTGAAAAACTGGTACTGTAAAGCCGTGTTGTTTCTCTGCTGCATGTCGCGGACAGCGTATCAAATTTTGCTTTCATTATTTAAGTTTGATGTATCGGACGATGGTTTTGACCTGTCTGCCGATAACTGATTGCGGCAAACGCATTTGGCACTGTCTTTCGCAATCCTTTCACAGAAGCATCTTTTAGGTAACGGCATTTTTCCTGATCATCGGTTCATCACCCAAAGTAATACAATATTATACTATTTATTAAAAATTAGTACATATTTATACTTAATCAAAATAATACGATGACGTCTGACCGCATGATAGATCAGCACGGCATTGGCCGGCAGACGCCAACCCAACATTCATTAAACTCCTGAAATACGATACTTTGCTTCAAATACAGCTCAATTTCCAGCGGCTGGTCAAATAATCAGAAGGAAAAACCGGCCCTTAACGTCAGACGGTTAAAGTCTTCTTTCTTTTCAATTCCCGACTGCTGAACGGATGATCGCTGAAAACGGTATCCTGCCGAGATGGTGAATCCGGTATTGTTGCTGAACAAAATTTTCAACCCGATCCCGGCTGCCATCGTAGGTCCGCCGCCAAAACGGACACTGTCGACATCGTTGGAAGTGGCATTAAACCCATGACCTCCTTCAAGGAAATAAAAAGGCAACTTATCGCCGGTGCGGGTAAAGTCACCGCGTATACTCAAAACAACAGGAACGAAAGTTTGCACGGCATAAAGATCAGCCCCAAGCCCAAGTCCGGTATAAAACCACTGATTAAACTTATAACCATTTGTTGTCTGAAAAGAAAACGCGGAAGTTGTTACGCCATTTGATGCGCGGTTACTCATGGCCAGCGGCCCAAGCTCGGTGTAGTGAACGAAACCCTTCTGTTTGTAACGAATATTGGGATTAACGTACTTTTCGTTTTCAATTTTTTCAATTTCATCTGTTTGAAAAGTAAGTATGCTTTTGTCAAATATTTCCAGTCTGACAACAGGCTGCTCTTCCAGCAGCGTACCTTTCACGATCGAGCCATTTTTCAGAAAAACCCCTACATATCGACTTTTTTGTCCAAAAGTTAAGGCGGTAAAGTACAGCGTAAAGAGCAAGGTAAGCGTTAAAATATTTTTCATGTGGTGGTGATATTAATGTAATGGCCAATCAGTTGTCCAACCAGATTTTAAATTCCGGACTTCTTTCCCTGCTCACGTATGTATTTTGCTCAAACGGCGGTTTAAGAAAAACCTGCAGTCGACTTGATAAAAGCGCCTTGACCTTTTGAATGGATTGTATCCTGGCAATAATTTTTCTGTTTATCCTGAAAAACAGGTGCGGATCCAGCAACTCTTCCAAGCTTTCCAGATTATAGTCTACCAAATATTTACGCCCCTCCGACGTCACCAGATACACCACTTTATCATCAGCGTAGAAATAGGCCACTTCATCAATATTTTTGTAAAGTATTGTATCCGCGTATTTAACCAAAAAACGGTGTTTGTATTTTTTACTGAATGACAGCATATTTTCCTCAATCCGTCTGATATCTGCCAGAGAAATTCCACCGCGGCTTTCATTCAAATTTCGGTGTTTGATCAGCGCATTCTGAAGCTCAGTTTTATCCAGTGGTTTTAACAGGTAATCAATGCTGTTCAATTTAAAAGCCTGCAAGGCATACTGGTCGTAAGCGGTAGTGAAAATAACCGGGCTTTTCACGGGAAGCCGCTCGAAAAGGCGGAAACAAAGTCCGTCCGATAAATGAATATCCAGCAACAGCAAATCCGGTTCCGGGTTTTTACTAAACCAGGATACCGCCTCATCAATGGATTCCAGCGTATCCATTACTTCAATGTCAGGATCAAATTCCCGCAGGAGTTGCGATGCTCTTTTGGCAGAGAGCGCCTCATCTTCCAGTATAAGAACTTTCATGATTTAGATTCTAAATTTCAAACAATTTTAAGAAAAATTCATGGCTCAAAAAAAGATGCATGTGTTGGCCTGATCAATGGTATAGTAACACTGAACTGCTCGGAGGTCTGTTTTACTTCGAGGCCATGCTGCCCCAGGAACTCATATCTTTGCGTTATGTTATTTAGTCCAAGACCTGTTGATTCCTGATCATCAGCCTGTTTTAACTGAAGGTTATTTCTAACCGTTATCGTTTCGTTATCCAGACAAAGAATCTCCACATGAAGCGGTTTATTCTTACCAATCACATTGTGTTTGACCGCGTTTTCTACAAGCATTTGCAATGAAACAGGCACGATAAAAGCGGACTGACAATCCTTATCAACATTGATCGTAAATACTAAACCGGACTCGAAACGGGTTTTGAGCAGATAAAGGTAAGATTCGATAAAATTCAATTCCTCCTTCAATTCAATAATCTCCTTTTCAGGGCTTTTGAGCACATAACGGTATACCCTGGAAAACTGTCGCACAAATTCGACCGAGGCATTTGCATCCATGGGAATCAATGCGCTTAGCACGCTCAGATTGTTAAAGAGAAAATGTGGATTTACCTGATTTTTCAGCGCCTGCAATTGTGCCTGACTGCTGATCCTTTTGTAATTTTCTACTTCCTGATTACTTTTTTCGAGCTGCTGATGATACAGAAATATGACGTTGATCGTGTTTAAGAAAAGATTTACCCGAAAACTGAACATCAGAAGCAGTTTCATTGGGAGAATCCAGTCCATCCAGTTATGCGAGATGGTATAGTAGGAAGTTATTCCACCTAAAAGCATGGTTGTAAAAAATACAGCCAATATGCTGGCTCCAAAACTATAACTGATTCTCTTCCAGAAGGACCTGATTTCCAACGTGGCCAGAAAGTTGTCGAGCAGGCGGTTTCCTTCCCAAATCGTAATGGTCAAAACCAGAAAAAGCAGAAAAATAACCGGCTTGGGTGTAACAATCGGATAATGCTCAAATGACTCGACCAGCAGGGTATTCAGAAACGAATATCCTCCCAGCAAAATCATGAACAAAAACCGGTACCTGATCGAGAACATAGTGACGTATAGTAACAATAAAAAACATTGGTAAACTACCTAAATTCAGATCGTTTACCAATGTTAAGCAACAGTTTTATTATGGCATCAACACTTTGTCTATGACGTGAACAACGCCATTGGTAGCCAAAATATTAGCAGACGTGATATTAGAAGCACCGCTTGTCTTACCTACCACTTTCGCTCCGCCAGTCAGATTGAATGTGAGCTTGCCAGCTGTGTTGGCCGTAGCTACTTCCCCTGAAACGTTTGGCAGATCTGTGGAGAACACACGGCCCGGAACAACGTGATAAAGTAACACATTTGTTAAAAGTGTTCTGTTCGCCGGATCAAGTAAAGTTGCTTTTGGTGTTGTTTTATACAACTCAGTGAATGCTGCATTCGTTGGCGCAAAAACCGTCAACCCATTGGCAGAAGCCGTAGAAAGTGCCGTTGCCACCGCTGGGTCAGCCGCCAGGACAAGTGACACAAGTTCCGAAAAATTAGTATTCGCCTGGGCCACCTGCACCAGGGATTGTGTTGGCGGTACAATGACGTTGTCTATCACGTGTATTACCCCATTTGATGCATCCACATCTGTGGCGATAACTTTAATGTTACCGTTAATAAAAACGCCATCCGCATTTTTTGACAAATAAATGTCGTTGTTGGCGTTAACCGTTTTAACTGTTCCGCTTTTGACGTCCGCTGCCTTCACTTCACCGCTCACGACATGCGATGTCAAAATAGGTGTCAATGCGTCTTTCGTCAATCCATCCAAACTTGTAATACCCGCTTTTGTAAACGCCGCATTATTAGGTGCGAATACTGTGAACGGGCCGGTCCCCTGTAACGTTGTGACCAGCTCTGCTTTGGTCACTGCCGCAACAAGGGTAGAGAACTGCGCATCTCCGGACGCGACCGTTACAATATTCCCAACTGTTGGTGTCACCGGCATGTCATCATCGTCGTCTTTACAGGAAACGATGGTTGCTGCCAAAGCAGTGGTCAGTAAATACATGCTCAGTTTGTTCAATCTACTCAGTGATTTCATGGTAAAATGATTAATGATTGTGGAATAATTTATTTAGTTACTATCATTAACTTACGTGGCAGTTTTTTCATTGTTGCAACAGAACCGAGCGTAACTATGTGAGGAGTGAAAAGTATATTTTCAGGGAGTGAACTGACAAAATGAGATACCTGTGTAATAACAAAACAATGAGTCGTTGTCGGCAACAAGGGAATTCGTGCAGCCCCACCACAAAGGACGAAACATTGTACTCGTAACCAGATTCCTGATCTGTAAGACAGACAAACCTAGGCGGGAAGTGAAATTTTGTCAGCCTATTTTTATTGTTACGGCACTAAAATCTGTCAGAATTAATATCGGAAAAAGTAAAATTGTCAGCATTTTTCAAAACATTTCCGATATGCAGAAAGTCGGGTATTATTGGAACAAAGTTTGATAAATTGACGTCAGATGCGCGATGCATCCGTAATCAAAATCATTGTTTAACTTTTAAAAAATAATAGTCATGTCAATTATCAAAAGGAACCGGAATTCATTTTCTGCAATCCCAGCGCTGGTCGACGATTTCCTTGGCCGTGAAATTTTTAACTGGGACAACAGTAATTTCTCCTCTACTCAGACTACCGTGCCGGCGGTAAATATTAGGGAGACAGAAGACAGCTTTGGCGTGGAGGTAGCAGCGCCCGGACTGGCAAAGAAAGATTTTAAAATCCGGCTTGAAAACAACCTGCTGACGATTTCTTCACAAAAAGAAGTTCACGAGGAAAATCAGCATGAAGGTTACAGTCGCAGAGAGTTCAGCTATCAGTCCTTCCAAAGAAGTTTCCTACTGCCGAAAGATGTAGTTAATGATGAAGGTATCGTTGCGAGATATGAAAACGGCCTATTGCAAATCGTAATACCCAAAAAAGAAGAGGCCAAACAAAAGGGGCCCCGGCTGATTGAGATTGGCTAGTTTAAATACAGAAGGCCTGTCATTTGGCAGGTCTTCTGTATTTTTTATAAAAATCCCTTCAAAACAACGATCCATCTTGAAACCTGCTCACAGCCGGATATGGAAACTACTTATCACATTGTCGTCCAAATGAAGGCGTTGAACGGAATCCGTGAAATAGGGCGTTTTCTGATCAGTACCGATAAGGAATTTGCGTTCCAAACATTTAACAACCTGAAGGGAAAAGCGCTACTTCCCGAAACGCAAATTTTACGATTAAGCCTGCTAGAAGCAACAGGAATTTCAGGCAATATTATTGGAGTACTCGGCTGCAATCTGGACGAATTGTCCGAAAACTGTAAGATCATCACAAGGGACGCATTTAAATTTTTCAATTTGGAGGTATGAGGTATCGTCCTGAACCTTGAAACGAATAATCTATTCCGTAATCTCACTCCCGGCAGCAATATCCGGCTCATATTTTCTGACCATGAGATAGTTATGTGACTATCCTGAACGCCAGCCGTCTAATTCATAGAGTTTTTGCCACCAAAAATTTATTGTCGAATAAAATCGAGCGTAAACCTTCGCAATTTCTAGCGTTTCATATCTTTTCTTTCAACCTCTAACCTGTGTAGTATGGAATACTCTACGAAAGTATTTACGATTGTTCTTTTCACCTGCCTTTCGGTGATAAGCATGGCACAATCCCCAACCGATCTGCTATCAAACATTAATCTGCCTGACGATGTGCCGAATACATATACAAATTCTTCTTCAGGCGCTGCAACTTTCACGGCCGCTTCGCAGGTAATTGCAGCATTTAACTATGGCAGACGCCAGGAAGAGATTCAACTCGGTTTGCCTACCAATTCGTTGGGTGACCTGAGCTTACCTGCCGGTTTTTCGACTGCCACTCCACAGGAACAGTCACTCTACATTATTAATCAGGAACGGATTGCCCGCGCCGGTAAAAGTTATCCCGGAAGTCCCCTAGTTCTTGGCATTCCGCTTACCGGGTTGGAGACTAATTTGACCGGATTAGCTCAGGGACATGCCGAAGACATGGTCAACAATGGCTTTTTCGGGCACATAGGTTCTAACGGTGACGACCCTTTCGAGCGTATTTCTGGTAGTTCTACATACCCGGCAACCTGTCAAAATACAACATTTGGTTATGCCGAGAATATTTACAGAAGCTGCTCATTTTCCTCCGTTGCTCCGGCCCCTGGCGCTTTGCCGCCGCCTGCTCCATTCCTGGCAGCACAGGCAATTTACACCTGGCTATACAGGGACGCCGGTACTTTATGGGGTCACAGAAGAGCGATTCTGATCCAGAATACCGACCCGTATCTATCCGGAACTACCGGCTATGGCAACGATTACGGGCAGGCTTCTTCTGAAGGCTTTCTTGGAATTGGTACTTATAGCGTGGTCAATTACGCATCCTGCGTAGCACCTGCCGGGTTTTACAATACGGGAGGATATGTCGTTGTGATGAATGTCGCCGATCCGGTTAATGACGCCAATTGTCCCTACGACCTACAAGAGACTCCGCTTCCTGTAAAGCTTATTTCTTTTTCTGTTTCGAAGGAGCAGCGATCAGTTATTGTCCAATGGCTTACCTCGGAAGAAGCCAACAGCGCCAGTTTTGAGATACAACACAGCCTTAATGCAAAAACTTGGCTGACTATCGGCTCATTGACTGCGGGCGGTAACACCAATACTAAAAGAGGATATGAGTTTTATCATCTGACACCGGCGAACGGGGAGAATTTATACAGACTCAAAATGATTGATCGGGATGGCACTTTTGCTTACAGCCATATTCGGAGTCTATACTCAGAAGGCTCCCCGGAAACTGAACTTGCCGTATACCCTAATCCGGCAAGTAATGAATTGTTAGTCCATAACCCTGGTACGGTGTCAGGGCTAACGATCTGGAATAACGGTGGACAATTGGTTCTGCAATCGAGCTTAATGGAGCGGTATACGGGAAAATTATCGATTGAAAATCTAAAACCCGACATTTATGTTGTAAAAATCACACGCAAAAATGGCTCCGAGTCAGCGCACAAAATTCTGGTTACAAAGTGACTCTGGCTGTTAGTTAGATTCTGGTGGGGCGAAATTATTGTTACTCCAATTGACAAAACATGACTATCAACGACAAGCCTCCCTAAAAGAGGCTTGTCAGGTTTTCTTTGCCCACTAATGTGAAAAGTGTACCGTGTAAAAACAATTTCTGAACCAGGAAAACCTACCTATTCCGTTAGCAAATCTCTGACAGAAACTTCCATGCAAAAGTTTCTTGAGCAGACATCAGTCTCTGTTACGCGACCATCAATGAGGCATTTGCTTTTCCCTTTTAAAAACTAAATTATTTACCCTAAATCTAAAAGTACAAGGTTAGTTACCAACCAAACACATCTCTCACATAAGTTCGGCTCATTTTCCATGATTCAGAAACCGGGCGTTTAGCAGGTTCGTCGAAAGCGAGCTCGACCGCAACCCTTCCTTTATAACCGATTCTTTTTAATGCTTTTGCAATAGCCTTAAAATCAGTTACTCCCTCGCCTATCGCCTCGCTCCACTTGCCATTTTCCTTTTGATCCCGGATATGCAGATACACAATCTGCTTTTGATAAGTGTCAATAAACCAGACAGGATCAACTCCTCCCCGAATCAACCAGTTAAGATCAGGCCCTAACTTGATGTCCGGAATTCTGGCAATTGTTCCCTTCAAATCGTGAAAATTGTTTTCAACCTCGTAGGTATGATTGTGCAGGTTGAGGTTAATGCCTTTTGACTTACAAACAGGTATTAATTTTTTCAACAAATTGGCCTGGGCATCCAATTCCTCGTCCGTTTTCAGGCGTTTTGCATTTCCGACCGAAACCCCGAAAGTCTCTCCACCTAACTGGTGCAGCCTGTCTATAACGGTTGTGGCATAAGACAAAATTTCATCATGTTTTGTCTTATTCCACATGTCGGCTCCGAAGGAACATCCTGCTACCGGAAGGTCGTGTTTTTTGATCAGGGCTTTAATTCGTTCAACAGAATCATCGGCTTTCAGCAAAATATCCATTAGTTCAATTCCTGAATAACCAGCCGACTTGATGTCTGCAAACACTGCCGGCAGGTCAGCAGAACAGTCCCAGGTTGGCGGATATTTACTTGCATAAACCCAGAGATGGGCAGATACCTGAACACCATTCTCAAAAAACATACTATTTGCTTTTTGCGGAAATAAAGAGGCAAACAAACCCGCAGTCGCCAGAGCGGAGGTTTGTATAAACTGACGACGTGGTATATCAGTAAGCTGATTTTTCATAAGTATTTTAATATTGATGTTTTTAAAAGCGCAGAATTATCATAGATATCTCGACGAAAAATATCTGACGTTATTTTAACGGTCTTTACATTGCAAGACAAGGGAATCTTCCTGATTCACAATATTATTCCAGACTAAACGTGATATAACCGCCATAATAACCCTTGCCCGGATTTGGGCTTACCGCAACTGTGATGTATTGTTTTTTACCAATTGAATAAGTGGACGGTACCGCCGTGGCACTTCCGGGCAGCTCTTTTTCCCATAATATTTTTCCCGTTTTCTGATCAAAAACACGAAACATCTGATCAACCGTTGCACCGATAATGATAAGTCCGCCGGCAGTAGCAATTCCTCCGCCACGATTAAAAATACCTGAATTTTTGATACCCTGCGCTTCCAGTTTTTTATCAAAACCGAGCGGCACCTGCCACAAAATCTCACCAGAATTCAGATCAATAGCATTCAAGGTGGCAAATGGCGGCTTGATCGCCGGAATACCATTCGGATCTTTGAAAAATTCATAACCGGAAAAACCATATGGCTCTTTCGTTGCTGATTCATCAACATCGGTCATTTTCCCTTTATCTGCTACTTCATCGATCCCCTTCAGATAGGCTGTGATAGCATCAATCTGTTTCTGCGGCAAATGCTGAAACGAAGGCATCGGTTCCGCGCCTTTTTTAATGAAGTTTTCAAGATTTTCTCTGACGTAGTTCTTTACTTTTAAAGAAATATCCGGCCCGAAATTGGTACCCTTCTGATCCGCTCCGTGACAACTGCTGCAATACATTTTGAACAAATTTTCGCCACTTTCATCATTGTCTTTTTTCAACGACTTAATATCTTTCAACTGAAGAAACCATGGCATGTCGATCGCATTGACAAACATGACACCCGTGTTAGGATTGAAGGATGCGCCGCCCCAGTTTGCACCGCCGTGCGCGGCAGGTACGATGAGGGAACCATGAAGGCTCGGCGGTTCGTAAATGCCTGTGTTATATTTGTTTTCTGCGATCTGGTCTTTGATAAATTGTGTTACTTCCGGCGTTATTGTGCTGAAATATTCCGGCTTAAAGCCCTGCCGCGAGAACGGCGCAGGTTTGCTTGGTATGGGCTGGGTGGGCCAGGGTTTTTCTCCCGGCATTTCACTTTTCGTCGGAACCGCCACTTCGTTGATCGGAAATAAGGGCTTGCCTGTTTTCCGGTCGAACATGAAAACATAGCCCATTTTTGTTACCAACGCTACACCATCTATTTGTTTTCCGTTGTGTTTTACCTGTACAAGATTCGGCGGAGATCCGTTATCCCGATCCCACAAATCATGGTGTGTGGTCTGAAAATGCCATATTCTTTTACCCGTTTTCGCATCCAGAGCCAGCAGACAATTGGCAAATAAATTTTTTCCCTCCCGGTCGGCACCGTAAAAATCAAAAGATGGCGAAGCAGTCGGAACATAAACGATTCCCAATTTTTCGTCCAGGGCCATGCCACCCCAGCAATTTGCACCCCCGTTTTTCTGCCTGGCATTCTTTGGCCAGGTTGTATATCCAAATTCCCCTTCTCTGGGTATGGTATGGAAAACCCATTCCAGCTTTCCGGTATTAACATTGAAAGCCCTTATGTCACCGGACGTAGACGGAAGCTCATCAGGAACTTTGCATCCAACAATGAAATAATCTCCATAAATGACACCCGGCGCATTTGCCGTCACATGGACCCGCTTTTTCATCGACGGTTCCACGGAAAGTCCTGTATAAAAATCAACTTTCCCCTGATTTCCGAAATCTTTGAGCACCTTTCCTGTCGACGCATCGATGGAATAAAGCGTTGACCCAAAAACAAAAAGTAAGGCATCAGGTCTTCCATTCTTGCCAGGATGAAAAGTAACACCCCGGGTCCAGGTGCTTACGTCGGTACTGTCAGGAATAAATTCCCAAATAAGCTTTCCGGTTTCCGGGTTTAGGGCTACCAGCTTATCGCTTGGCATAAAGGCAAACATGCTGCCTTTCACAATCAGTGGATTAAACAAAATACTGGAACCGTCCTTGCTATCCTGATAATTCCAAACCTCCTTCAACTGGCTTACGTTCTCCGTGTTGATGATCGAGAGCGGAGAAAATTTATTATTTGAAGCGTCGTGACCGTAATGGATCCATTCATCATCGACTGAAGATTTCGGCCGTTTTCCGGGTATGAAAGAAATAAGTAATGCCAGCAAAAGTCCCCCTGCCAGTAAACCAGCAACTGATTTGTAGTTATTTTTTATCATAAAATAAATGATGTTCCGGTGAAGGTTAACCGTTGATTTGTCAAAGCTTACAAGCCGTTGGTCAGTAACTTATCATGAATAAATTGCCTGGCTCTTGGCACATCCGTTTCTTCCAGATGCTCAATGATGACCGGGATATTCGGATGTTTCCTGGCGAGCCGTTTGAGATACAGATCATAATTGAGAGAACCCAGCCCCGGCGCGGGTAATTCGATCATGCCGACACCGCGGAGTGCATGTGCCTCATCGCCATCGATATCAGCCATCGCCACGCCAACCGAGCTTGAAGCCAGCTTTACATCCTTCGCATGAGCAATTTTTATTTTATCAGACAAAGCGTCAAATATCTTATTGATTGTCAGATCAATGTCACCGATATTGTGCTCGTCGAAATAATTGGTGGGATCCATCAGCAGGCCCAGATTTGGATGGTCAATATCGGCAAAGAGCCGAAGTGTTTCATCAACCGATCCGATGACATTATTCACATAAGTTTCCACGCAAAATGTTACGCCATGCTGACGGGCAAAATCAACAAGTTCACCGATCACATCCCGGCATTCAGCATAACCTTCCTCCGTTTTATTTCTCGGATCCGAAACCCAGTCACTTTCCAAATGATATGTCCCGGTTTCACTGATGACATAGGGTGATCCTAGTTCGTTGGCGTACCGGATGATCTGCCTGAGATGATCCAGATTTGCCTTGCGTTTTTCCGGTACCAGGTGTACGAGATTGGTATAACCTGAAATGCAGCATATTGGCAAATTATTATTTCTGAACGTGTCCCTGATCTTTTTGGCTTTTGCCGAATCAAGTGCGTTTGTCGACAAATCCATGTCCTTGAACGATACGTCAAGCTGCACCGTATTGAAATCAAGTGCCCTGATACGGGCAGCAGTTTGTGCTAAATCGTAAGGGAAATAACCTGTAAAAATTCCAACCTGAATCATAAGACCATCATATTATTTCTTTAATAATATATTTCTGCAATCTCTACGGCCCGGTGCTCTCTTGCCGAAACGTAGCAGGCATCTACCAGGGCCATTGTTTTTAAATTATCCCTCCCACCGATCTCGGGCTCCTTATTTTGTTCCAAAGCCACCAGTAATTGCGCCATTGGCCCGGCAAAGGCATCCGGAAACCAGGCCTCTTCCCAACGCGGACGTTGCCAGCCGGAAATGTTTTTGCAGGTAAAATCCAGCGTGCTCGGGCTGTGCGCAGGATAATTCGGCCAGCCGATACTTCCCTTCGCCATACCGTCAAGGCCTTCCACGCGGTAATTGATGTAAATATCTTCCTCCGCACCTTCTCGGGCGGGGCCTGTCCAGACATCGTCCCAGGAAGAGGCGCGCATACCATTTTCGTATTCGAGAATATACAGTGCGATGCCGTCGTCATGGGCAAATTTTGAAACTGTCCGCGGGTCCTGCGCAACACTGCAATAAACACTTTTCGGGTCTCCAAACCAGTAGCGGAATGTGTCCAAATGGTGAATGCTCATTACCCTTAAAGTAAGCCAGCCCATACCCGCCTGCCAGCCTGTCCAGTGTGGGATTGCCCGCATATCGATTGAGCCGAAAACCGGTTTGCCAAGCAATCCTTTGTTTAACAGATCTTTGCAGGCTCTTACCGATTGATCATAACGCATATTCTGGTTTACACCCAAAACGACGCCTGCATCCTCACAGATCCTGACTATTTCCAAAGCCTCGGAATAATTCATTCCCAGAGGTTTCTGAGCCAAAATCGCCCTGATGTTTTTGTGTTTGACAGCCTCTCTGATAACAGCAATCTGCCCATCGGGTGGCACAGCGATGTCAACCACCTCCACTTCGGGATCGGCAAACATTTGCTGGTATGAGGCGTAAACCTTTGCAATATTATGCCGCTGTGCAACTTTCTGGCTGTTGGCCAAGGTCCGCGAGGTGATCGCTACCGGATTGAATCCGGCATTTCTGTAAGCTACCAACTGGCAGTCGGCCATAATAAAACCGGCTCCAACACAGCCAATACCGATGGATTTATTTTCAGGAAAAACAGGTAAATATTCAAGTTCAATATGCATCCCAAACCCGTTAAGAACGATTTAAATCCTGCAAAGTAATTTCAGCATCTTTGCTCAAAAAGTCTGCCTGTTTGACAACCCGTTTACCACTTTCCAATAAAGCGCTATCCACAACCATTTTTACAGGTTCAATACAAGACGTATTCTTTTCCCTGAAAGGTTTGTTGAAAGATAAATTATACGCCGAAATGACTGACCAGCGTGGCTTATCTGATAAATTGGCATCCGAACGGTGCAGAATATTGCTGTGAAAAAATAGTGTGTCACCCGCTTTCATTTCCACATAAACCAGTTCACTGTTTTTCTCAGCCTCCGCTACGAAATCCGGATCGGCACCCTGCTGCTCACCAACAAATGAGTGCTCAAAACGCTGCATTTTATGGGTCCCTCTTAAAACCTGCAAACAACCGTTTTCAATATTGGCATCCGTCAGCGCAACCATGACCGAAATCATCGCTTCCGGATACAAAAAACCATTTTTATACCAATAGCCGTAATCCTGATGCCATTCCCAGGCGCCACCTTTTTTTGGCTCTTTTTGCATAACCTTGGAGTGAAAATGGCAAACTTCTCCTTCATTCCCGAGCAGCACCTCCACTGCTTTTACCATACGCTCCGACCTGGACATTAGCCCGAAAGAATCGTCGCCAGGGGTAAACCAAAGCGTCAGTTTTGTACGGTTTCCGTTTGTGTCTTTAAGATCAAAAGCATGACTCGTCACACTATCATCTGTTGCCAGACTATATAAAAGATTAATTTCTTCCTGACTAAAAAAATTACGTTTGATTATAAATCCATCTCTTTCGAAATCAGATTTTTCTGCAATATTAAGTCTTGGTCCCATATTCGAAAAATGTTTAATTGCTGAGTAATAGCTAAATTCTTCTTGAAATATTAACAATACAAAGTACAAGCAAATTAAAAAGTAATTCCATCGCTATTTTGGCATTTTTATATGTTATTTTGAAGTTCAAGTATATATATAGACCAAAATAGCGAAACATAACAGATGAAACCCCTTGTTCAGAAGTTACCGCTTGACAATAGCTCGTCATTTGTGGCACGTTCCTACACGACGCCTTTTTTCGAAACACCCTGGCACCAGCACGAGGAATACGAACTGCTGATAGAGGCTGTCGGTAGCGGATCTTCATTTGTAGGCGACCATATCGGCGAGTATAGTGCAGGAGATGTGTTTTTGTTAGGTAAAAATCTGCCTCATTGGTTTAGAAAAAAAGAGCCCGAAATGATCTGCAGCGCCATCGTGGTTCAGTTCCGGGAGGATATTTTTGGCGAGAACTTTCTGATGCTACCTGAAATGCAATTGATAAGAAATACGCTCCGCCATGCTTCTCAGGGTATTGTCTTAAAAGGAGAACTAAGAGAGAATGTCGGATCGACGCTGCGCAGGATCGAATCGTTATCCGGGTTTACGCAACTAGCCGCACTTCTGGACTGCCTCCATCAGATCAGCATATCCGACCAGATCAGCTATCTGACCCAGTCCACCATCATGAGTTTCTCCAAGCAGGATCAGGACCGCATTCATAAGGTTTTTGAATACACGATGCAAAATTTTCAAAAAAAGATATTTCTTGAAGATGTTGCTAGTCTCACCCATCAAAGCGTTTCCGCATTCTGTCACTATTTCAAGAAAAACACCAAGAAAAATTACATCCAGTTTTTGACGGAAATTCGGATTTCACATGCGTGTAAATTACTCGTCACTACTGAAAAATCCATTACAGAGATTTGTTACGAGAGCGGCTTTCACAATTGGTCCAATTTCAGTCAGCATTTCAATAAAATTGTTCAACAGTCACCTATGAAATACAGAAAAGAATACACGCAGGCAGTTGGCAAAAAAAATCTCGGTAAAGCCGACGCTAACTTCTGATTCGCCAAATCTGCCTGTGATACATTTTTTAAACTACGCTCGAAACTCTGGAGGTAGCCGTTTTGTATAATTCACTCACTTTCTGCATCGATTTCGCAAGTTTTTCTTTTGAGGCAGCCTGATTTTTCCAGACCTCCATCAAACGATCCGTAATTTGCTTTCCGGTTGTCTGTTCAATTTCGAAAACCCAGTCATTGAACCCCAGGTCATAATACATTTGCCCTTTGATCGTATCTTCCGGCTGCCGCAAATAGAAAAAAAGTGTTTTATTGGCTGCGGCGATAATGGGTGAATGACATTCGAAGCTAAGTACCGAAAATGCCTTTTCATAGACAGAGGCAGCTTCATCCGGTAACCAATATCCGCGTTTGACCACAAAGGGTTTCACATCTTCCGGCAGCGGATTGATGAGCAATTCATCCATAATTTCGGTCTGATAGGTCATTTCGCGACAAACAAGCACTTTGTTACCAGTTTCCCGCACCCAGACGATAATGGCTTCTCTTAACTTGGCATGATCCGCTTCTTTGTACTTTTCATTCGTCTCCTCCATCTTTTTAATCCGCTCCTCTGACCATTCCGAACGCTTGGCAAATTTATAATAGGGTGTATATCTTAATCGCGGAATGGCACAAATGAACTTCCCGGGAGTCAATCCGGCAGAAGCCAGAAACGCATCTGCTTTTTGTTTGTTTTCGATGTTGAGATAAAAGGTGGCATCAGGTGCAAATCCAATGTGGTCTCCTGCGATGCCGTTTTCCTTCAATACGTTTATGGACGCAGTTTCCCGGGTGTAGATAAAACTTGCTTTTTCAAGTAGCGTTTTCAGTTTCGGGTTAATTTGCTGTATCGTTGTACCGAAAACGCCATACGGTTTTCCGGTGGCTTTCACCCAGGCTTCCAGGTTTGCCTGGCCAACAATGCTCGGGCCAGAGCCGTGAAGCATAAAATCATTGGTTTTAAAGGCCTCGGTAACTTCCGGATTATCTACATTCAAATCACCGTCTACATCCCCGTAGATGATCTTTACTTTCGGAAAATTTTTGTTCAACATGGCTTTCACATCCTCCCCACGGCTGCGCTTCCAGAGTGTAACCTCAACCTCGGGTAAGTAGGTTTCTAAGATATGTAGCAGACCGGGTGTATGCGTGATATCGCCAATATTAACATCCTGCCAGCCAGAGACAACCAGTATTTTTTTGGTCCTGACCAATGCGGCCGCCAACGCAGGATGAAGTAAAAGGCCCGAAGCTGAAATTGCACCCAGCTGCCGGAGAAACTGTTTTCTGTCCATTTGAATTTTAAATTATATGTTTTACTAAATTCTCAATTGTTAAATGACAGCAAACCGGCATCTAAAATGCTACTCAATGACCGGATTTTGATTAAGGTATCGTCTATCGTCTGACAATTGCTTTGTTATAATTTTTTAACACAGCAGGATACCAGACTGCTTCTTTTATTTGGCAATTCAAGGTGTAAACAGGCTTATTTATGAAATTCCCGCTTTTGGCCATGTTTTTTATGGCCTGGACTCAACAGGATTATGAAATGCAGTTTACAAGTTCATCCTCTTCAATTCCTTTACCGCAAAATCTGCTGCCCGGGCAGTCATGGCCATGTAGGTCAATGAGGGGTTCTGACAAGCAGAAGAGCTCATGCTTGAACCATCTGTTACAAATACATTTTTGCAGGAATGAATCTGATTGAAACCATTTAATACGGACGTTTTAGGATCGCGGCCCATACGCGCCGTTCCCATTTCGTGGATCGCAAGTCCGGGATTTTGATGACTGTCGTAAGCTGCTACCACCGTGATACCCGCATTTTCCATCATTTCCTGTGCCTGGGTTATCGCATCAGGCACCATTTTGTCTTCATTGTCACACCACCGGCAGTCAATCTGAAGCGTGGGCATACCCCATTTGTCCTTCTTTTGAAAATCAAGAGTCACCTTGTTATCTACATGAGGCAGCATTTCACCCATTGCTGTCATACTAAATGTCCATAACCCGGGTTTTGTCAGTTCCGATTTGAAGTCAGTACCGAAACCTTCTGCCGAATTTCCCCGCTCCCATCCCTGCCGCGAACCACCACATGCATAGGCATACCCTCTAACAAAATCCTTCTGGCGGTCATCGCCCATATTTCGGAACCTCGGGATATAAGTGCCTGTCGGCCGGCGGCCAAAGTAATAATGGCGGTCAAATTCCTTGCCTTCATATATCCCGCTCACCCTGCCACGGTAGTTGTGATCCATCAGGTAATGCCCCAATGCACCGCTATCGTTTCCCAGCCCATTGGGAAAACGGTCCGAAACTGAGTTCATCAGGATCAGAGTGCTGTTCAGGGTAGCGGCGTTGACAAAAATAATCCTGGCAAAAAATTCAGTCATTTCGAGTGTATTCGTATCAATTACCCGCACGCCGGTCGCTTTCCCCTTTTTTTCGTCATAGATAATGGAATGCACAACGGAAAACGGACGCACTGTCAGCTTGCCTGTTTTCATAGCGGCCGGAAGCGTGGCAGATTGGGTACTGAAATAAGCCCCGAACGGGCAACCCCGGTTACACCAGTTTCGTGACATGCAACTGGTGCGGCCCAGGTCTGTGTGGATTTTTTCCGGACGGCTCAGGTTGGCTGTCCTGCTGATGATAAAATGGCGGTCATTATATTTTTTTGAAACCGATTTTCGAAAATGGTTTTCAATGCAATTCATCTCAAAAGGTGGCAGAAATTCTCCGTCAGGGAGGGAAGAAAGACCGTCCCTATTGCCCGCAACGCCAACAAAGCGCTCGACATAACTATACCAGGGTGCCAGGTCTTGATAACGGATCGGCCAGTCGACGCCCGTACCTTCTTTGAGATTTTCTTCAAAATTCGTCTCGTTCCAGCGCTGCACCCACCGTGCCCACATCAGAGATTTACCACCCACCTGATATCCGCGTGTCCAGTCAAAAGGCTTCACCTGCTCAAAAGGGTGCTCCTGATCTTTCACGAAAAAATGTTCGCCAAACTCATTAAAGGCATAGCCGGTCTTACCTACAACGGGATTCTGGCTGATCACTTCCAGCGGCAAACGTCCCCGATGCGGCATTTCCCAGGGAGCTGACATGGTGGTGGGATAGTCCTGGACATGCTTTACGTCCCGGCCTCTTTCCAGCATAAGTGTACGCAGGCCTTTTTCTGTGAGCTCTTTGGCTGCCCACCCGCCACTGATGCCTGAGCCGATAACAATGGCGTCAAATGTATTTTCTTTCTGCACTTTCAGGTTTAAATTCATGCAATTGCGTTTTTTGACTGCTTTTCAAAGTTTTTCGGATAAAGAGTGGATGGTCTGCTCGGCGAACGCCAATTTGGTGGACATTACACCTTTAAAATTCTGTTGATTTATTGACTGTAAAATGCCTTTGAAATTTAACACTTTCCATAAGCCAATATTATCTCCGAATAACAATACAAATAAAACACAAGGCCAGGTGGCATTCCTCCGCTTTTCGTTTGTTTTTATATGCTATTCTGTATTCCCGCTTGCCATATTGTGTCAGAACAGGTACAATCATATTCAACAACCGTTTAGATTTAAAAACAACGATTACTAAATCTTTCTTCACCCCAAATAAGCACCTGGAAATTTCTTGATTTAAGTCAAGCAGGAAGAAGCGAGGTTAGTGCAACTTTGTGTAAACAAATCATTTAAATCTCAATACGATGAAAATCAATGAAAATGCCCCAGTAAAACAAATTAAGGAAATCAGGATCAATGCGCGCCCGGAACAAGTATGGAACGTGCTGACGGATGTGAACCGCTGGACCGAATGGAACAAAAAAATCACAAAAGCTTCGATGCAAAATGTCGCTAAAGCCGGTACGCCATTCAGCTGGACGGTCAATGGTGCTAAAATCAAATCAGTTTTGCACACAGTTTCTGAAAATCATGCTTTTGGATGGAGCGGTACCACATTTGGCGGGTCAGCGATTCACAACTGGTACCTGCAATCGAACGGAAACGAAACAGTGGTAAAGGTTGAAGAAAGCATGCAAGGTTGGCTCGTGTGGTTATTTAAATCCAAAATGAATTCCGATCTTGGTAACGATTTGCAGTACTGGCTGGATATGCTGAAATCAGAAAGTGAAAAATAAGGCGTTATTTCTGACGATATGAAACCTGACCCGGAACTGTTAAATCGGGCCGATTTCGTTTTGCCCGATAGCCTGTGCCCTAAGTAAACTGTGTTTTTCGGTCCTGCCACAGACTTCCTTATTTCCTGCTCAATAACTTTTCGATTTCTTCCAGTGATTTTCCTTTCGTTTCAGGCACCCGTGCTCTGATGAAAAGAAAATAAACAAGACAGATCAACGCATGTATCAAAAATGTTACCGACAGTCCGAAGTACTTATTCATGACAGGGAACAGCGAGGTAGTAAAAAAATTAGCGATCCATAAAGCCAGCGTTGCCACAGCCAGTGCATTACCACGGATCTTGTTTGGAAAAATCTCCGACAATGCTACCCATGTCACAGGTCCCAGCGTGGCGGAATAAATGGCAATGAAAGCAAGTACAAAAATCAGTACCCAAATGCCGGGCAACTGAAAATAAAAGGCAGCCGATAATGCAAGCGCGTCAGCGAAAAGCAGGAATGACCCGTATTGAAGTAATTTTTTACGGCCCGCACGGTCGATCGTAGCAATGGCGATGAAGGTGAATATGAAATTGATGACGCCGATGATAATGGACTGTAAAAATGCAGAATCCTGAGCCATTCCCGCTTTTTTGAAAAGTTCAGGTGCATAGGAAAACAGCGAATTCTGACCGACGGCCTGGGAACATACAGCGATCACAATACCTATGAAGACGATATGCCAGACATCTTTTTTAAACAAGTCCGCTACTTTCGTTACTGACTTTTCAGCAAAACTTAACGTGATCTGTTCTGCCTCTGCTCTGGCATAAATTGCCCCTCCGATCCGCCCCAGAATCTGATCTGCTTCCGGACCTCTCCCTTTACCAATGAGCCAGCGCGGACTTTCGGACACAAAAAACAAGCCAAAGAAGAATAACAATGAAGGCGCGGATTGGGAAGAAAACATCCAGCGCCAGTTATTGTTGCCGGTATTCAGCAACAGATAATTTGACAGATATGCCAATAAAATCCCGATCACGATGGACAATTGGTAAAAGGATACCATCCTGCCGCGCATGGCGGAAGGCGAAATTTCGGCAACGTACATCGGACATACCAGCGCAGCTGCCCCAACCGCCACGCCGCTCAACATCCTGAACATGACAAAAAGCGGAAACGAGCCAGCCCAGCCCGTACCAGCACCGGTTATTGCAAAAAGCACAGCACAAAGCATCAGAAGTTTTTTTCTCCCCAGCGTATCACTCAACCTGCCTCCGATCACCGCGCCAATGGCGGCACCGAGATTAATGCAGCCCACAGCCCAGCCGGTTTCAAGTTCACTAAGTTGAAAATGATTTGCAAAAAAAGAAACTGTCCCGGAAATAATGACCAGGTCGAACCCGAACAATACGCCACCCAAAGCCGCAATGGTACTGATCAGGTAGACGTAACCTTTGTTGATTGGATAGTTTCCGGTAATAACATCAGGTCCGGTTGCAATTACAACTGCCATAGTAACAGGTTTTTTACAGTTTCAAAAATAGCTTTCGGCAACAGCAGCCGATTGCCCTGAGACCGAAAGCTGAAAGTTCGTTACTTTAAAGATACATCCGCCTCCTTGCTCAGAAAATCTGATCCGTCCTCTGCCAATCCGGTTGCATACCAGGTCAGCAATGCGTTGTCCGGGACGATCTCAATGGGTGTAATGCTTGCGGAAGATGACGATGATTCGTTATAGCCAATATTCGTTGAACGATTGTAGCACGATATCATAGACCATCTTGGATTATCAGACAAGTTGGCCTCTGAACGGTGCAGAATGTTGCTATGAAAAAAGAGCACATCACCTGCTTTTAACTCCACATATACCCGCTCCATGGTTTCCAGTGCAAGATCCACGTAACGTTGCGAAGCTCCAACCTGTTCTCCCGAAAAACCATGCTCCACCCTGCCCATTTTGTGTGAGCCTTTGATCACCTGCAAACAGCCGTTTTCCTCATTGGCATCCGTGATAGCAAACATGACTGACATCATCTGGTCGGGCAGCAGGAACTCGTTTTTATACCAGTACCCATAATCCTGGTGCCACTCCCAGGCGCCGCCCACCTTCGGCTCTTTTTGCATTAATTTGGAATGATAGTGACATACGGAATGCTGCTCGTCCCCTGGCTGGCGATCTAATAACTGATCGACCGACTTAACAAGCGTCTCTCCACGGGTGAGTAATCCGTACACATCGTCGCCGGGTTTATACCAGAGCGAGAGCTTGCTGCGTTTGCCCGAGCTATCGTTTACGTTGATCGCATGTTTGCTGACCGCGCTGTCTTCTATGGCGATGGAATACAATTTCGCCACTTCCTCAGCATCGTAAAATGCTCTGATAATCAAATAGCCGTCGGTATGATACTGTTTAATCTGTTCGGTTGTCAGTGTTTGCTTTGCCATAATCTTGTCTGTTAAATTTCGTGATCATTCTACCATTACTTCAAATAATTTCCCATCGTACAATTCATCCAGCTTTACGCGGAACCCGGATTGGGCAAGCTCTTTTCCCGTTCCGGAGGCAATGCTCTTTTCAGTCAGCGCTTCTATAATCCTGTATCGTTTGGCTGGGTCAAGGTATTGGATGGTTACCTGCCGCTCCCGATCGGTTCCACCTTGCCGAAAAACGCCGATTGCTCCACCGGATTTAGATTCTGTGTTAATGCGCTGAAAGCCATCCCAGGCGCCTTCCTTTGGTTCGCCAAACCCCGCCAGATCCTGCCGGTAAGTCATAATCTGATGCCGGTTTTCCATGCGTTGCAGCCAGTCGGCATAACCACGGTATTTTTTCAGGTCCTCGCCAGACAATTTTCTTGGATCACCCAGCATTATGGGTAATGCGCCGGCCAGCGATTTAATATGCAATGCCCAGCCCTCGTCCTGCATTTCAGGATTTCCAATAACCAATGCCGTTGCAGGCACAGCGGGCGAACGCCACCAAGCCATATTCCGCACACGCAGATCCACCTGTGTTCCAGGCCCATAGAAATTGGAAAGCCAGTCGCCTTCGGCATGTTTGAGCATGGCGTAATCGATCAATTGCAGCCCACCCATTGTTTCAAATGTACAATCAATAAACAGCGACGGTTTAGCTACGTGCAACTCATCGAAGAGTTTCCATACTTCTTCGTAATTGGTATATAAAGATTCGTGGTGGTCGCTGTGCCCCGGATGGCCCGCAGCATAACAGCCAGTTACCTTATTGCCAAAACGGTAAGTACTGGTAACAACTGTAAAATCCAGTTTCAAATATTCCAGCCCATATTCCAGTGCCAGTTTGAGCAATACGTCCTTAATATACCCCTTCCAGGCCGTACCAAAACAGGCTGTCCGCATACTGAGGTCATCTTCGTGCAAATTGGCAGGCTGCTGTTTTTCATCCAGCACAAACCATTCCGGATGCGCCTGGTAAACTTTACTGTCCGGAGATGCGCTGCCGACACTGACCCAAAGCCCCGGCTTCATCCCCAGGGATTTGATATAGTCAAAAACCGGTTTCAGACCATTTGGAAATTTTTTCTTGTCGATCACCCAGTCACCATAATTGTCAGCCCAGCCGTCATCAATAATAAATTCTTTCATTCCGGCATCAGCAGCGGCCTTTGCCAGTTCCATCACCAGTTTCTCGTTAATATCTTTCCGAAAGGGCACCCAGGTGTTGTAGATGAAAGTGGGCTTCTGCTCCAATTCGGAAAGGCGTATCCCCATATGTTTTCTGATAAAGTCCGGAACGGCAGAATTAAGTATCTCGTCCGGATCTTTATGATTGTTGTAAACCATGGTAAAAACCTGCGGCGTAATGAAAGCATCGTCTTTCTTGATATATTTTCTGAACGGAAAACGCGCTTCCTTGTGCGTTAGGCCGCTCAAAATCACAGGTTCATCCCAGAAAACCGAAGTATGTTTTACCACACCGGATGCCTCGTTTCCTATCACAATTCCTTGCTTCCAGTCGCTGTTATGCACCGTCACCAGGGCATCCTGCATATTCCCGTCGTAAGGGCCTATGGAACGCCGCCGACCATAATCGTGACAAATCCAGCTGAAAGTGGTCGCATTATAGGGTGTGACCTTAAATTTCTCAATATCAACAGATTCGAGCTGAACATCGCGGCCGGAAAGATTTTTGATCGTGAGGCTTTTACGTACAACAGGCAGATCAGGATATAACAGATAATTCAAGGTGAGCTCCACCTGCTTATCGCCACTTAAAAGCGTCACAGCAGCACCCTGACCTGATTTTGAATCCGTAATCTTTTGTATATTCTTTAAAGTCCACTCCCCCAGCCCGGAGTAAACTTTTTTATCAAACTCAAACTGAAATTCCGGACTTTTTTTATCAAAATATTTAAAATCACCGGCCACTGGTTTGTATTCAGAGGTAAAGTATTGTCCCCCGGAAGCAGGAAGCTGGATTACCCTCTTAACAAGTCCATTATTCAATACCAGCTCCGAAGCGCTCCATTTCGCATAATTGTCCTGGGCGAACAGATTACTATATACAATAACAAAAGAAATAAATAAGAACAGGTTGACTTTCCGGGCCATAAACAGCTATTTTCAATTTTTTTATACTTGTACTATTACAATTCAAAATTCATCTTTTCCGTGAAATATCAGCTGAACGATTTTACTCTAAACATGGATTATTATACCTTTGACCATAACTAGGGTAATTTGAACGAATTTGTGAAGTGTGATGAGAAAAAGCAGAGGTTTTGAAGGAGAATTGATCATTGAGGTACCGAAAATCGCCATTACCAATTGCGAAGAGCTTCCGCTGATTCGGTCGCTGTTCATTTCCCGTATGGGTTTTTATCCAAAGGCATTACATCACTATTATCAGCGACCCGGCGGAATATCGCAGGTCATCCTTTTATACTGCACCGATGGCAAAGGCTGGATTCAGATACAGGACGAAAATATAACGGTTCACGCAGGAGAAATAATTGTTATCCCAACCGGCATACCGCATTCTTACGGCGCAGACTCAAAAAATCCATGGAGTATCTATTGGTTCCATCTGAACGGAAGCCAGGGAAATGAAGCTGCCTATGCGATCATGGGTGCAGAAAACCAAAATTTCCAGCCCATTCAGGTAGGTTTTTCAGATGAGCGGAATATGATTTTCAAACAGATTGCGACAACATTTTTAAAAGGTTATAGTGCCGCCAACCTGTTGCTCGCAAACTTGTCCCTGCCCTATTATCTTTCCACGTTTATAGCGCCTGAGTTTTTTAGCCAGCAAAATGGCGTAACAACACATGTCAGCGCGACCGACCGGGCTGTAAAATTCATGCAGGAAAATCTTTCGCGCGCCATCACACTGGATAATATTGCCCAGTCTGCCCACCTTTCCATCTCATTTTTTTCAAGAAAATTCAAACAGGATACGGGCTACACGCCAATTGAATATTTCAACCACCTCAGGATACAAAAAGGATGTCAGCTACTCCATTTCAGCGATCTTCGCATTAATGAAGTAGCCTCTCAGATCGGAATTGACGATCCTTTTTATTTTTCAAGATTATTTAAACAACAGATGGGCGTTTCGCCGGTGAATTACAGAAAAAACAAGGGTACTGATCTGCATTAGTTTTTGCTTTTATCCGGATCGAACACGATCATATTAAGTACCATCCGGACATACACAGGATTTTCAAAATCACTGACGGCATGGCCGGGCTGGCTGTAAAAAACCCATCCCTTGCCGGAGCGCATATACCAGGCAGAGCGATCCTGCGCCCAGATTTTACCATTTTTATCTTTCATGGTCATTCCAAGAAAGATCGTCCTTGGCATATCGCTGTGGAGGTAATGGTTTAAAAATGCCTCTGTTTTGTAGAGGACAAATCCGGGAACTTTCTTCGCTTTCTTATGACCTTCCCGGAAGTAAGGGATCATCGTATCGTAGCTGATCTTGTTGGTAGTTATGAAATGTTTCGGTGCCAGGTTCACTACTGTCATGTCAATATCTCCTATAAATTTATATCCTCCCTGCTCTGCCTCACCCTTCGGCAGATCGAGGCCGAGGAAAGAAAACCAGGATTCATTTTTTCTTTTGGCCGAACTGATCGAATGATGGAGACAAATGAGCTTGCCGCCATTTCGTGTGTATTCAATAAATGCTTTTTCCGGTCCGGGATCCAGATCCCTATGAATATATACAACCACCGCCTCGAAATCAGCCAAAGAGCCGGGCATTTCTGATTGAAGCACGATTTTACTCTCCATTTTTTCCTGTGTGCTCAATGCCTTTGCCAAAACCTCCATCGCAGGTATTTCATCGGCCACGATCAGCACTTGCTGGCCAATGGCAAAAACTGTAAAACATTGGAGAACAATCCAAATGAGCACAGATTTTTTCATTTGATCAAAATATTTAATCATTCCAGATCAGCGACACATCGGAATCCAACGGTCCCGCAGCGATCAAGTCCCGGCCAGGTAAGCAGGTACTTGGCACCAAAATTGGTTTTCTGAGCGCCCTGGTCCGCATACCACTCGGAGGCACGGTTGATATACCAGGCACCACCCCGTAAAATACAATAGTCATTGTACCCATCTGTACGTTCGCTTTCAGTCATTTGCCATACATTCCCGCTCATGTCATAAAGGCCCGTTTTTGTTTTGCCTTTTTCGAATTTGGTCACCGGTGTCGTGCCAGACCATTGTCCCGAATTAACAAAAGCAGAGTCCAGCGTATTGCCCCAGGGATAAGCAGTTGCCTCCTGCCCATTCTGTGCAGCCCACTGCCATTCGGCTTCTGTGGGCAGACGCTTCTTCGCCCACTTGGCATAAGCACGCGCATCATTTAGGTCAACATAGGTTACCGGATGATTTTCCAGACCTTTGGGTGATCTGCCATCTCTCCAATGTTTGAGGAAATTTCCAGGATGACTGGGTTTGTAGCCGGATGATTTCAGGAAAGCCGCAAATTGAGCATTGGTTACCAAGGTTATATCCATTGCAAACGGATGTAATTTCGTCGTTACTTTTGCCGCGGCAATCTCGTTGCGGGTTTGGCTATATGAATAATCCACATAATTCCCGATCGGGTAAAAGCCGCATTCCCGCTGGCGAAAGGCAAAAGTCATTTGCACAGAATCTGTTGGAACCTGAATACGCGACATTTCCTTAGGAAACGACGTTGTATTGTATTTTTGTGTTAAACCAACAGGTTTCAGTAAGTGCGTTGGAAGTGTTACTGCGATACTAAAATCTGCCTTTTCATGATTTTCTGCCTGTTTTTTCAGAAAGGCGAAAAATTCGGGCGAGCATTCGTCGCCGGGAATTGCCAGAATTCCTGCGATGGCTTTGGGTTTTAAATCGGCGTTGATACTAACCTTCCCGTTTTCAAGGGTAGCTAGTATTTCAGCTCCGCTGATCAGATCAAAATAACGCATTCCTTTTACATATTCCTGTTCAAAAAGCTTCCCGATGCTACTTTGCTCCTGACGGTTGATGATGGTCCATAATATTTTGTTCCCCAGCTTCCACTGAGAGGCAAAAACCCGGTTTAATTGAACAGGAAATAAAGGTGTCCATTCGCCTTCCGTGAAAAAAGCGTTGTACTGTCGCAGAACGGGCAGTAGTGCTTTGTAATAATACCTGTCACGCGAGTTCAACGGATTTACAGTTCCAAACACATTCTCCCAGATCACCAGTCCGCAGCCATTGACCCATGCATTTTGTATGAGCGTTGATTGTTCATGACTGAATCTTGACAGCCGGTAAATCATATGTTTTTGTTCCAGCCAGCGGTTCCTTACCAGATGCGGCACTTCGCCAAATTCCAGATTTTTGTATTTTTCGTTCCAACCCACTTCCAGCCAGGACTGGTGTACGAGGTTCAAAGCTTCCGGGTTGATTGGAATCTCAGACTGAAATATGGCACCTTTTTTGGCTTGCTGTAAATTGTCAAAAAAACCGTCCACGATCGAAATCGTATCCAGATAAACCCCGTCAGCATCTATTTCTTTCACCATTTTCAGCAGTTCATCCTCATCCCGGATACCCTGTTTTCTGGCAATATTGTCCCAGGGATTGTAGGCAATCATCAACCTCTTGCCCATCGCATGAAGCTCAGCAGATAGTTTTTTCAGGCCATTAACACCGCCGGGTAAATTCCGGTAGAAATCAAATTGTGTCCTGTTGTCGAAACCAAGCTGCGGATAGGTAGGCCACAGCACCACCACGTCCACGCCCTGGTCTTCATATTTTTGCAAACAAGCATGGATGTCAAAATTCCCGTTCTGGTCATAAAGTGTCTTTTCATTGGCCATCAAAAAGAATGTGGAGTAGGCATGGGAAGCCCATTTAAAGTCAGGATTGCGGTAGTTTTCATTATTGTAATGCAAATATCGCAGCGTAGAATCCTTCCAGACCTTTAACTCGTTTCGCCATGCATCCCATTTCCCGGGGTCCGTGGGCGTTTCGATCAGCTGATAGTGTCGCTTGGTTAGTCCCGAAGCACTATTTTCCTGCGACCAGCCTTTTGAAAACAGGAATAAATAAAAAAATATGAAAAGATAGAAGGGTTTGTGATTTAACATTTTAATTCTCAATATTAATTTTTTCACTTCCCGACTGGGAAAAATCTTTTCTGCTGTCACTTAATTTCCGGCCGTTTATTTTTACGTCCTTTAATTCAATACCCTGAACACGATCCATCACAAAAGCCGGCCGCGACTCTTCTTCAGGAAATGTTACCGAAACATTGGACAGCCTTATCCCTTTTGCATTCCTGATATAAAACCCGCTTGCAGGCAACCGCATACCGAAAGTCAGGCGGTTTTCCGGATAACCTTTTATGTCTTCCTTTATTTGAGCCGGAAAAGTTTTGAGGAGGTCAGTGTTTACAGCGATCTTAACCCGAATGTCAATATTGGAAAGCGTGATATCCTCCACAAGGCTGTTTTCCAAACCGGCGATGATGGATGGAATGACGCTTCTGCTTTCTGCACGGATATTCTGTATTGAAATATGACGCATTACAGAAGGTTTTTTATCGGGATTCATAAACCTACCCCCGACCCGAATGAAGATCGGACTGAGCACATCGGACATGACGATATTCGAAATATTGATATTTTCAACAATTCCCCCGTCGACACCCAGAATAACAATTCCAGTATTCACGCTCTGCTGATCAGGCTGATCAACGAGATCCGGTGTCATTTTCCAGTGACGGTATCCGTTATATGATGCTTTTTTTACGATACAATTATTGACTGTGATGTTTCGAAAGCCGGTCCGGGAGCCGGTGCCAAACTTGATTCCGTTACACAGCGATGAAAGTATACAGTTGGTGACGGTGATGTTCTCGCAGAATTTTTCCAGATACTCGCTTTTAAAACAAAGCGCGTCATCTTCGGCATCAATAATGCAATTTGCAATCGTAACATCTTTTGCATCCATATCCAGGCCATCGCAGTTCCAATTGGACATGCTTCGAAGATAAATTCCGTCTACATTCACACGCTCACAACCTGAAATTGAAATGGTAATCTGCGCCGAATTGAGTACCTGAATGCCTTTCAGCAGCACATCCGTACAACCTATAAAAAACAGGTTTTTAGGCCTGCCATCTTTATTTAACCCAAGTTGAAATGCCTTTCCATCGCCAGCGCCCCTGATAGTGCCTGGCCCATATATGCCGGTATGCGCCGCGCGGTCTGCAATGATGATCGCTTTCATGCTTTCGACATACAGACCGTTGTGGGTAATGGTGCCAAACTTTTTCGCCGCCAGGATCGAATGGTCAGGATAATCGGCAGCGTCATAACTTCCTTGCAGCACGGCTCCGGGCATCAGGTGGATTAGTCTGCCTTCCATTATATCATTTGAAATTCTTGATTTAGGCCATCTGCTGGCAACGACGATTTAAATCTGGGGCGTTCCTGACTGATCATTTGAACAAGATATCAGAAAAATTATAAAATTCTCCCGCCAGCGACTCCGGAGCATTTGGGCGGCCAGATTAGATTTTGGCACAATCTGACATCTGGCCGATTGCGGGTATGAGGCAATTCATGTTGTTGCAATACAAATGTGGCAAGGAATGAAAAAAGGAAATGTGATCATTAAAATGGTATTCCCGAAATTCAAAAAGCTAATGTCGCATACAGGTTATTGGGGTATTGTTATTTCAACCGCTCCAAATTCTCCCTCGGTTCCATACTTTGCAACTGCATCCTGCTTTGATCGGGCCTGAATAACACACCTCTTTCCGGAAGTGGTTATCGACGAACCGGCGCTTGCCCTCTGCCCGTTGATAATCAGGAGTTGTATCCTGCCTAATCCCGAGAATGAACCATTACCCTTGAAATTGTTATTCGCGAATTTTACGTTAATCTTCCCGCTTAACAATAGCTCCTTGTTTTCTGCGGACCAGTGTATTTTATCAGCGTAAAAGACACCCGGTTTCGTATGATGCAGTTCCGGGGAGATAGTGTCGAGTGTCGAGTTCGCCACGGTTTTGTACAATGCCTCGAAAAGTCCGTATGTGCCGCCGGTCGTGGCATTTTGAAAAGTAATCAGGCCGAGCCTGGAAACCGGATCGAAGAAAAGGTATGTTGTAATACCTGGATCGCCACCGGTATGACCCCATATCCTGGGATTGTTTACAATCGTGAATCCCATTCATAAATATGCCAGGTCAGTCCCTGGTAATTGTTGTCGGCCACCTGGAGGGACAGCATTTTTTCAACTGTTCCTTTTTTCAAAATCTTTTTTCCTTTGAAGTCACCGCCGTTCATCATCGCGATCAGGTAGCTGGATAATTCCTTAACACTTGTACGAACAAGCCCGTCCGGGTAATTTGGAAAACTGTACAGGCAAGCTGGTATGAAGGTCCCTGTCTTGAAACCCGCCGCTGTAGGGTATAAACGGCTTTCTCCCAGTAAACTTTTGCGGTTCTGTTCAGTGACGTATGCGTAGGGTATTATATGCTTTTTAACATCTATCTCTCCTAGCATCCATCCGGTATGGTCCATGCCGAGGGGTTTAAAAATGAACTCTTGGCAATATTCGTTAAACGGTTGCTTTGCGATTTTTTCTACGATCAGGCCAAGCAGGCCGAAGGAGACATTTGAGTATCTGCGCTGCCCCGATCCGGGAGCCCAGTCTCCGAAGTTGTCCCCTGCATTGAAGAACTTCCCTTCTGGCCTCAGATTTGAATATATCCAGTCTTGGAGGGTTATGGTTGGGTCCCCACAGGAATAGTTGAGACCGTAGGCTTTGCCATCGAGAATGGAGGAAGTATGGGTCAAGATCTGAAATACTGTTATTTTCTTATGCGCATACTTAGGGTTTTGCACCTTAAAGTCCAGGTATTTGCTCACGTCTTCATCAAGATCAAGCAGACCTTTTTCCCAAAGTTGCATAGCGGCAGCTGTAGTGAAGGTTTTCGAAATCGAACCGATATTCATAACGCCGTCTATGCTCATCGGTACCTTGTTTTCGATATCTGCATTGCCATAAGCTTTTGACCAAATAATCGCGTCATCCCGCACGATACATGCAGCAAAGCCAGGAACTTTTCGATCCGACATAAAATTGCTAATAATTGAATCGATCGATGCATCGACGGTCTGAGCCGGTGCAACTGCCGCGGTGAATAACGGGCTTAGCGTCCCGAGGGATAGCTTTAAAAGGCCCCGAAATAGTTTGTTCATATTTTACAAGTTGATTTAAATTAGGACGGGACTTCCGGTAACCGACAGCTACCTGGAAGTATTGACTTCTACGGCCCCAACGGTGCCATCTGTACCGAGTTTAATTTTCGCTTGCTCTTTTGTCAGAAAGATTAGTTTACATCGTTTTCCCAAAACATCTATCGTTTCGTTAGCAGAAAGCCGTTTACCATCGACGATTAAAATAGTCCCTGGGTCGAAACCAGAAAACGATCCTTCGCCAGTAAAATCTTTTGATCCGAACATCACCTTCATGCCTCCCCGAATCCATATCTCTTTTTCCACAGACCAATGTATTTCGTCAGCGTAGAAAACACCCTGGATCGAGTTTGGTAAGAAGTTATTTGCATTTTCAAATGCCGTATTCAGGAACAGCACGATCAAAAGCGGGATTAATAATATCAGCTGCCAGGCTGGTTTTTTCTTTTGATTGTATCTCGACAACATATTTAGCCGGTTACGGATAAAGAGATGATTAAACCCGCTTACCATGTTTTGTGTCCTTCGTTTGAAGGTGTAGTTGATAATCTTATCGGAATAGTCACTAAGGGATATTCCCGATCTTAAAACAAAATCATCGGCCAGGTATTCGTGGTTGGCTTTAACCAATCTTCTAAACAGGTATAAAATGGGATTAAACCAAAAGAAAACCAGCACTAATTCAATAATGGCCACGTCAATCGAATGCAGTTGCTTTTTATGGGCGATTTCATGCAGGACCAACTCCTCCTCCAGCGTTTTGTTCTGATAACTCTCGCGTGAGACAAATATCGTATTGAAGAATGTAAATGGATTCACCTTTTCACTGAGAAGGGCAATTGTAGTTCGGTAGTAAATAATTTTGTCGGCCCGGTAACCTTTTAGTAGCAGCAGTGAAATATGAATGGCAAACCGTATTAGTAGAATTGTAGAGATGATCGCATAAGCAAGTAAACAAGCGAAGTACATTTCCGGAAAACCTGTCTGTGGGGCTCCGATTGCAATTTCACTTGCATGCAGATAACTGCTGACGGGCAATATCTTCAACAATGGCGCTGTATGTCCATGACCAAACTTTTGAAGCATCAACGGCGGGATATTCAGCGCTGGTACGATCAATGCAAAAAATATAGAAAGCAGAAGAACCAGCCTATTAAGATGATAAGCTCTCGAATTCCTGAAAAAGCCTATGTAAGTCAGATACAGGATCAGGGAGCACACCGTCGATTTGATAAGATAATCAATCATTTGATCTGCGGTTTAATTGATTGTCAACGATATCCCTTAGTTTCTTCAGATCGCTATCACTTATTTCCACTTCCCTGGTAAAGAAACTAGCGAACTGCTCAATCGAATTGTTGAAAGAGTTCTTAATCAGGCCTCGCAGATGTTTCGAATAGTACTGTTCCTTACTGATCAGAGGAAAGTATTCTCTGCTGTTCCCGAAAAGCGTGTAATTAACTGCTCCCTTATCAATCAGCCTTTTTAGCAGGGTGTTAATAGTGGTGGTAGCGGGTTTGGGGTCTTTGTACTGATCCTTCAATTCCTTAAAAAAAGACTTTTCCAGGTTCCAGAGATGGTTCATCAGTTCTTCTTCGCCTTTGGTCATATTGTTAGCCATCAGAGGTGCTCTATCTATTTGTATCATGCTCTACAAATATAGAGCATTTTTTCAGGAAGCTCAAAATTTGCTGAAATGAGGAGTTAGTTTTTATAGAGGGCAGGAGAAAGCTGCCGACCAGGACCCATACATTAAAAGTGCCGCAGAAGCTCAAAAACGAAAAAAGCACCCTTTTGAGGTGCATTTTGTGATCCCGCTGGTACAAGAGTCGAGCCATTTTCATGATGATTTAGCGCGATTATGTAATTTAATTTGAATGAAATTGTTTGGATGCGGATAGAAGTCGCCCCTCACCCATCCGCCTGGTACCGTTTATATTACTGATGAAATAGTTCACGAAAACTTAAAGCAAAATTGAAATCCTAATGAGAAAAATGATCAGAATTTCATATTCGCGGGATAATGAGCGTTGCCAGTCTTTTTGTCTGGGCTTCAAACTGTAGACTCACAGTTCATTGTTTTTGCAATTCCCACATATCTTCCGGCACCAGGTCCTTCAAACCTTCATACATAGCAACACGAATTACCCCGTTTAAACTCATGCGTAAATTTTCCGTCCCGGACTGTTGTGGACGTCAGCATTACTTCGGATACGAGATCTTTGCCCACCAGGTCCCTTGTGAATATGGGGCTGGAGAAAATGACGTCTTCCGCAAGCAGCGACTTAAATCCTCCCAAGGTCGCGCCCGGGGTTTCTTTGAATTCTCTCAACGGATGTTTTTTCATATCAGAGCGTAGTTTCGATCAGAATAATTTCCGAGCTGTCAGAATGAGAACTAACTTCTATTAGATCAATTTCGCTGACAAAGGCCGTATCCTCTTTCTGCGCTTCAATGCCATTGATCGTAACAGCTCCCTGAAGTACATAAATCAGTAGGCCGTTCCGACGGTTATTTAATCGACAGGTATAAGGACCCTCTTGCTGAATACGTGCATGGTACATCCAGACATCCTGGTGAATGATCAATGAGTCCGCGGCACCATCGGGTGAAACCAGAAGTTTCGCTCCGGTACTTTCAGAAAGCTGACCCGCTTTTAATACCTGAACCGATGGAGCAAGATCCAGCTCACGAGGAGCTACCCATATCTGCAGATGCCTGGCGTTTTCCGTTTCAGACACGTTGCCGCCTTCATGATATAAACCCTTTCCGCTGCTGATGAGCTGTACGTCTCCCGCATGGTACTCTTCATGCGCCCCCAGGGTATCCCGGTGTGATTCGGTGCCGGAAATCATGAAGGTGACAATCTCCACATTTTTGTGCGGGTGCATTCCCAAATGGCTTTTAGGATACAGGATATCATCATTAAAAACATACAGTGCTCCGAAATTTTGCGGTAGTGTCCTGCTGGACATTCCGTTGCTGAACAAGGTGCGGCCTTCAAATACGTTATTCTGCATCTGACCACGTTCAGCGGCTTTTACTATCCGGATTTTCATGGTTTTTGAAAGTTTAATATTGCGACAGTCACCGATAAAACCAATGCCAAAATCAGCACCGGCAACACCTTCCATTCTTTTTTTCTGGCATGAACAACGATTGCTCCTGCCATCACAATCGCGAAGCCGGCAGCAGCCATGCCGGCAATCATGTCGAATTCCTCGCGCCAGATCGACAAGATCATGACTGCCACACCGCACAGTTCAGCAGCACCAATGAACCGGGGGAAATACACCGACTGATCCTCGGTGATATTGCCTTTCTTGACCATTTCTTCTTTCGACATTTTTAATTTCATGATGCCTGGCATGATAAAAAACAAGGCTAAAATGATCTGTAAAATCGATGTGTAAGCTTCCATAAATTTTTGTTTTAAGTTGATATGCAATGATACACGGTCAATGATATACTTTTGTCATTGGTTACATATAGTATACCGCTATCATACAATATAGCATGGAGCAATTAAGCAAACAGGAATGCAGCCGTAACAGAAGGGCTGTACAGGATACACTCGATCTGATCGGGGGGAAATGGAAAGTACTGATATTACTAACCCTCAACGAGCGGCCTTATCGTTTCAAAGCGCTGGCGCAGGAAATTGGCATTTCGCCACGGATGCTTTCCAGAGAGTTGCAGGATATGGAAACCAATAAACTCCTGAACCGCACCGTGATCGACGCCAAACCCATCGGTGTTGAGTACTCAATCACCGACTATGGCCGCACGTTCAGTCAGATTATCGAAGCGATGCGGGATTGGGGCCTCAATCACCGGAGGGAGATATTTCAATAGTCAATGGGCGAGAAAATGCCAATCACTGCTCAGCAACGTTCTTTATGAATGGCTGAGAAAAAAGTTGATATAACCTGCAACCAGTTCAGGAAACTGATGTTGTGGACCATGACCGGCGTCGTTCAGTATAATGTGCCGCATCGTGGGTGCGTTGCGTAGCAGCGGGAACCAGTTTTCTGTGGCAAAACTAATGTCGTGGTCGCCGGAAATGACCAATACCGGAGATTCCAAAGTTTTGTACCGTTCCCTGAAATTCAACTTATCTTCCCTGAAAACGGCAGAGCCGCCAAAATAGCGCTGAAACAGTTCCGGTGTTGCGGGAATCATACTTCTGTCCAGGCGCTGCGCAATGCGTTCATGCGAAGCTTCTGCGGCCAGCCGGCTCTTTTCTGAGGTCGGTTCAAAGAAAAGCACATACTCGTCATCCAGGGTATTTTCAGGTTTCAATGCGCACTCAAAAAAAGCAGGTTCAATAGGCAAGGCGTTGCTGCCTGGCGGATTAGTACCAATGAGAACAGTCCGCTTAATGCGCTTGGGATATAGAAAAGTAACCGTCTGCGTGACCAGCCCGCCGTATGACCAGCCTAGGATATTGAACCGGTCAAGACCGAGATGATCAGCGAGTTGGATCACATGCGCGGCAACCTCATGGATATCCGCAGGCAGTTCACCTTCGGAAGCGCCGATACCCGGATAATCAAACAAAATGACCTTGTGATCAGCTGCCAATGCGTCAAGAAAAAGCGGGTCCCAGGTATCCATTATACCCCTAAACCTGTTCACCAGAAGCAGAGGTTCACCGGCTCCGAATTGTCGGTATGCGATCTTCGTGCCGTTAATCAGATCAAAATTTGTTTGGGCGGTCGTTGCAAGAGCGTTCATCATTTATATTTTGCTAAAAATATCATTAAATATTTCACTGCTGGAAGGATGCGTGTAAATTGTATCCCGTAAAATGGTGTACTCGAGCCCGGCTGTCATGGCAAGTTGCACGAGGTTGATTAATTCACTGGAATTAATGCAAAACAGCGTGCAGCCCAGTATCTTGTTTGTATCCGCATCCACGATTGCTTTCAAAACGCCTTCGGTTTGTTTCAGGATCTGAGCCCGGGTACTGGCGGCTGCCGGTAAGCTGGCAACTTTAATCCGGTAACCCTGCGCAAGCGCTTCATGCTCACGCAGCCCCACTTGCGCGAGCGGAGGGGTAATGAACAGGGAAGATCCTACGTATTTTCGGTCGAGGGTCGTGTGCGGTTCATATTGAAAAAACTGGCTTCGAATAATTCGGTAATCATCCAGCGATATGTAAGTAAACTGCGGCCCGCCGTTCACATCGCCGATAGCCCAGATGTTTTCGGCTGTCGTTTTTAGGTATTCATCAACACGGATGAAACCTCTGTCGTCCTGTTCCACTCCGGCAGCAGAAAGGTGAAGATTTTCAGTAACCGGCTGGCGACCGGTCGCAATCAGGATGGCGGAGGCTTTTACTTCCTTTTGCGTATCTCCCTTACGATACCTGATCGTATCTACCGCATCGCCCGGAATAATTTCTTCGATCCGCGCGCCTTGCTCTATGCTTATGCCTTTGGCGGATAAGGCAGAATAAATAGCATCTGCGATATCCCTGTCTTCATTCGGTAAAAATGTAGCGGACCGGTCCAGCAATGTGACCCTGGAACCGAACTGCGCATACATGCTGGCGAATTCGAGCGCAATATAGCCGGCACCAACGATCACGAGTTCGTCAGGCAGGTTCGTCTGGTCAATCAGGGTTGTGCTTGTGAAAATACGCTGGCTTTGCTGAATACCGGGAATGGAGGGAATAAGCGGCTTTGCTCCGGTGTTGATGATAATCTTCTCAGCTTCGATCAGCACCTGTTCGCCAGTACCTGCAAGGTAAACAGAAATTTGTCGGGGCGATACAAAAGTTGCAGTTCCGGTTATGACGGTCGCTCCCGGCAGACTGTCGACCATCTCAAAGTTCCGCTGTCGAAGTTTAGTCACCAACATATTTTTCTCCTCAATTGCTTCACGATAAGGAACCTTGGTCTCGGCGCTATGCACCAGCGACTTGGTTGGGATGCAGGCGATGTTAATGCAGGTTCCTCCGTACATAAGCGGCGACTGTTCAATAATTGCTACTTGCCAGCCTTCTTTGGCCAGGTAAGCGGCCAATGTTTTGCCGCCCTTTCCGAAACCGATTATCACGGCATCGTAACTTTTTTGAATTGATTTCATAGTCTGGAACAGATGATTATGGCGATTTATTGACCTTTTTTTCTCAAACGCGCAAGATAATGATTCTGGCAATTCAGAGCGTCACGACTACTTTACCGATCGTTCTGCCCGTTTCTACCTGTAAATGTGCCTTACGTAACTCAGAAAAATCAAAACTATGTGAAACATGCGGTTTAATAACCTCGTTCTCCAGAAGAGAAGCGATTTGTCTCATATCCTCGCCGCTGGATTTTACCAGGATAAAGCTACTACTTATCCCTTTTTCCCTGGCACGCTCTGTAACTGCATCATCAAGACTGGTAGGGATGCTAATGATTGTGCCACCTGGTTTGGTTACAGCAATGGAGCTGTCTACATTGCTTCCCCCAACCGCATCCAGGACAAAATCATATTCGGCCACCTGAGATTCCCAATCATAACCTTGATAATCAATATGTTTGTCGACTCCCATTTTCATTATAAAATCTTTATTCTTTGCAGATGAAGTACCTGTAACGTTGGCTCCAAGATGTTTTGCAAGTTGCACCGCAATGTGCCCGACACCTCCCGCAGCCGCATGAATTAATACATTTTGCCCTTTCTGCACTTTGCCGTAGGTTACCAACGCATGCCACGCAGTTATTGCCACCAGCGTTGCAGCCGCAGCAGCTTCAAACGAAACGTTTTCCGGTTTCAAAGCCAGCTGATTTGCCGGCGCAGCAACATATTCCGCGTAGGCTTTTCCGTGCCCCGGAAAGTTAATCATACCAAATACCTCGTCCCCGGGTTTGAACAGATCACTCCGGCTTTCTTCTACAATCCCGGAAATATCCCATCCAAGCACCGCGGGAGCGGTATTTTTTATGAGATTATACAGTCCTTTTCCTTCACGAACTTTCGTATCAATCGGATTAATACTGATGGCTTTTACTTTAACCAGAACCTCCCCATCCTTGATTTCAGGAATCGCTATGTCCACATATTCCAACTGCTCCACGCCGCCGGGGGCATTTAATTTTACTGCTTTCATCCTTGATTTGAATTCAATTTGTAACAATCTTTTAAGGCCGTTTTTTAAACTTCGCTATTGACTATGTGTTTCCCCAGGTTCATTTCGAGTTCGCCACTTTGCTGCAAGCCCTTACCAAACAGTGATTTGATCCGCTCAATAGCTTCGGGCCGCTGGAGTGAGGCAAAAAACTTTATCTGCGTATCGATAATGTCTTCATTTTTAGGGAGAACCGCGCGCTCGTTCATGATGGACTTGATGGAAGCGATCGCATGCTGATCAAAAGATGATATCCGTCTTGCAAAATGGTCTACGAATTCATCCAGTTGCGCATCCGGAATAGCCCGGTTGACCCAGCCATAGGCAGCGGCTGTGTCGGCGTCGTAATCGTCTCCGCTTAATAAAATTTCAAGTGCTCTGGCCTTACCAGTCAGCAAATGCAAACGTTCCATTCCGCCTCCGCCGGGAAATGAACCAATACCAATTTCAATTTGTGCCAGAAAGGCTTTTTCCTTACTTGCAAAACGGATATCAAACGCTTGTGCGAATTCGCTGCCCAGCCCTCTTGCTCTCCCTCGAATGGATGCGATGCTTACAAATGGGGCTTGTTCCAGACGTTTTGCAATATCTGGCCAGGAAATAGAGAGCCCGGTTTTTCCGGTCCCTTTGGGGAATTCGTTTACCCTCAAAAGTTCAACATGTGCGACAAAAAAATCAGGATTGGCACTTTCAAAAACGACCACTTTCAGGCTGGGATCTGCTTCCATCTCGTCCATCAGCACAATCAACTGCCTGGAAAATTCGGTGTCGAACATGTTGACCGGCGGATTGTCAAAAGTGACTTTCCAATATCCTTCGTTGACCTTTTCGGTTTTAAAAATCATGGTTTTGGTTTAGTAATATATGAATAATGAAGTAAGACATTGCCAGGAGAATCCGCTTTTGAAATGAAACAGTTACGTACATACAGGCAGCCAATTTTGTTTTGCCAAAACTAGATAAGCCTCATGTCGTCTGCTAACACAAATAGGGGGATTCCTTATACTTTTCCCTGATTTCTAATTTGCACGGGAGTTTTGCCTTTTGCTTTTTTGAAAAGCCTTGAAAAGTACGGGACGTTGTCAAAACCTAATTGATAGGCTATATCACTCACATTCATATCGGTTTGCACCAAAAGAATTTCCGCTTGCTCCAATACATATTCATGTATCAGGCTTATGGTACTTTTCCCGGTTTCGTGGCGAACAAGGTCCGTCAGATAGTTGGCAGACAGATTAAGACGGGCAGCCAGTTCGGAGACGGACGGTACCCCATTCACGGGTTGTGAAAGGTTATGATAGTGATCCTGTAAAAGCTTTTTTACTTTGAACGTAGCCGTTCGTGCGGAGATTTCGTTGTCGCTGAACTGTCGTTGATAATAGGTTTCGGCATAAGTGAGCACCACGTTCAACAGGGAAAGAACGATGTATATGTTGGTTTCATCTCCATGGGTCATCAGTTCTGTATGAATTTTTGTAAACAGCCAGGTAATCGTTTCTTCCTCCTGTGCAGTCAAAAACAGCGCATCATCAATATCATAGCTGAAATACTTATATTGACTGATCTGGCGGGCGATGGGATTTTTTTTTATAAGATCGGGGTGAAATACAAATGCATAACCATCCCAGAATGTCAGTGTATCCCACGAAACAACCTGTCCGGGCTCGCTGAAAAGCATTAAACCGTTTTCGGTTTTATACTTACTTGTGCCGTATTTGATATCACCTGAGAAGTTTTTCTTTAAAGCAATTTTGAAGAGATTAACCTGGATTTCGGCACTCATGGCAGGGAAATTGGGTATTGTCTGCTTACAGACCCTGCTGTCCATGAGCGGGTGCATGGGACGAGGCAGGTTCAGATATTTGTTGTAGTCGGCCAGGTTGCTAAATACTTTCATGCGTCAAAAGTAATCAAAAAGTACCTGGGAAGCAGCAGAGGAGGGTTTTGAGTGAATTTAATCTTCAACACATTTAAGGTTAGAAATAAAGTTTGCGGAGAAACCTTAAATCAAATCGCCTCAATCAAACATTCATCCGATCACAAAATTTACCAAATCCAAATGGTGACCAAATAGTTTGATTTATCTTTATTCAGAACAACCTGCTGTTTTGTAAAATAATCTGATTATCAATGCATTTTAAACAAGAAAAGCACCCTTTTGAGGTGCTTTTTGTGATCCCGCTGGGATTCGAACCCAGGACCCATACATTAAAAGTGTATTGCTCTACCAGCTGAGCTACGGAATCAATTCAATTTGTTGGATTAGCCGGGGCGTTTTCCGTAATTGCGATGCAAAAGTAGAATTCTTAAAAGTATAATGCAAGCGCTTAAAAATAAAAAACTCATAATTTGGTTGTCACTGGGTGTCATTTTGGCACCCCTTGCCGGATTTTGCAAGGGTGTTAATGAGCTAAAAACGGCTGATTCTCTGTTTGCTATCGCCCGGTATCAGGAGTCTTATCTGCTCTATAAAAAAAACTTTACCGATGATGAAAAAAATAACGAAAGCTTGCTTTTGAAGCTGGCATTCCTGTCTGAAAAGACCAATAACTACACAGAATGTCTGTATTATCTCAACAAATTAGCACTAACGAAGCCATCCCGACGGCTCTTTGAGAAAATGGCGAAGCTTGCCGAAGAGCAGAATCTAAGTGGCTATGAGTTTGATGATTACAATTATTTTATAATATTTTACCGCAGATATGGTGACTACATTCCAATTTTGCTCCTAACTTTGGGGGCATATATCGTTGGAATAATGATATTGAAGGTACGGAGAGGAGAGGCAATACTGCAGATCCATAAAGTCTCCATCGTTGGTTATCTTCTTGTGATTCTGGCCGTTCTCAACGTTCCTTCGCTGTATAAAACTTGTATAATCGTCAATGAAAATACATTTTTGCGAGATGAACCTTCCTCCGCTTCGGCCGTTGTCGAGCGTATCGGCAAGGGCCACCGGCTTACGATCGTAGGATCTGTTGATCACTGGGACAGGGTAATCTGGGAAAACAGGATTGTGTATGTAAGAAAAAGCGACCTTTGGAATATTTAACGGCAACTTTGGTATCATTTTTGTATCGTTCTAACTTTGTAAGTATATTTAAGAATCATATTGTTTAAAAATTAAAGATTTATGAAAAAGCCAATGAAACGTTTTTTACTATTTATGACAGGAGTTGCTATGTTGGGTTTCGTATCTTCTTGCAAAGAAGAAGGTCCGCAAAAATCTGACATCGTGAAATTCTCAGCAACACTTAATAGCGGGTCAACGATTCCAAGGGCAGTTTCTACTGCTGTTGGTACTGGTGCTTTTGAATACAATAAAACAACTATGGAGCTTTCTTATAACATCTCCTACCAAAATATTGTACCTACTGCCGTAACGCTGAATTCGTCGGATCCGGCTTGGGAAAGAGGACCAATCTGGCAGGAATTGACTGGATTCACCACATCACAGGTTACGGGAAAGTATAAGCTTAATTTTGAGCAGCAGTACGATCTGATCATTGGAAGAGCTTACGTTAATATTCCTACGAAAGCGAATATATACGGTGAAATTCGAGGTCAAATTCTTCCGGATCAGGTTGAATATTGATCTTATAAATTCAACAAAAAAGGCTCTTAGCTAAACGTTAAGGGCCTTTTTTGTTGAATTGGACTGCGATCCGCTTACTTCTTTTTTCCCTTCTTTTTCCTCGACTGGAAATCTTCAACTTCCTTCATCAGCGCTTTTAAGTCGTCTGTGGTATCAGCAGTAAAATCGAGCGTTTCAGCGTATTCAGTGGTTGTAATTCTCACCACATCAATCGGCTGCCCCAGGAACTCCTGAATTTCCTCCAGTACAGGTTTTTCCTCCGGACTGCAAAATGATATTGCTATGCCCTTTTGCGTACCGCGACCCGTTCTTCCCACGCGATGAACATAGTTTTCGGCCTGCTCCGGCAGGTCATAATTCACAACATAATCTACATTTGCGATGTCAATACCGCGGGCACTGACATCGGTTGCAATCAATATTTTGACTTCCCCTTTGCGGAACGCGTTCATAGCCGTCAACCGATCGGCCTGTTCTTTATCCCCATGGATGGTTACGCTTTCTATTTCCATGCGTTCCAGCGCGTGAAACACCCGTTCTGCACGCACTTTGGTACGGACAAAAACCAGAATTTTTTTATCGGAATTTTCTTTTATTACCCTTTCCAGAAAGAAACGCTTGTCGTCCATACCAATGAAAGCGACCGAGTGTGTGATATTTTTGGCAACCGGGTTTTGGGGAGAAATTTGGATACGAATCGCATTACGCACCAGCGAATAGGCCAGTTTCTTTATTTTTTCATTGATCGTTGCCGAAAAAAACAGCGTTTGCCGGCTCTTTGGCAGCAATTTGATCACGTCCTGAATATCCTTAATGAAACCAAGATCCAGCATGTGGTCTGCTTCGTCGAGCACCAGTATCTCAATTTTATTTAACTTAATATGCCCCTGGCTCACAAGATCAAACATGCGGCCCGGCGTCGACACAAGAATATCAATACCCTTTTCAAGCTGAGCAATCTGAGGCCCCTGTTCAACCCCACCGAAAACGCTGAACGTTTTGATGTGCGTGTACTGACCGATCCGTTCAAAAACCTCCGTGATCTGTATAGCAAGCTCCCGCGTGGGAACCATGACGAGGCATTTGATACCTTCTGGACGGCTTGATCCCCTGTGCCGGTTCAGAATATCAATAACGGGAATTGCAAACGCCGCCGTTTTCCCTGTTCCGGTTTGTGCAATAGCGAGAACATCTTCGCCTTTCATTATGGCCGGAATGGCCTTAAACTGAATGTCTGTGGGGCGTTTGAAACCTGCTTTTTCAAGGCTTCTCTTTATTTCCGGAGCAATGTGGTAATCTTCAAATTTCATAAGAACGAATTCGTAACAAATAGCTGACCGGCTTCCGGTCAGCATACAAAGATACGTTCGTTATTTTGCATTCAGGTAAATCGCGGCCGATGTCGACAACAATGCAGCTTAAAATGGCTCATACAAGCTCAGTTTGTTTCTTAGTATCTGCATTTCCCGCTGCATTTTTTCCATCCGGTTCAAAAGCGTATCCACTACCTCAATACCTTCGAGATTGATATTCAGATCATCGTGGAGTCGTATGATCCGCTCAATCTTTTGTAAATGAGGAATCTGAATAAACTCTGTCTCTTCAACTATTATGGTCTCAATTAATCCAATTTCATGCAATTCGTGTACAAATGAAAGCGTAACGTTGTAATAGGTACAAAACTTCTCGGCGGCGATCAATTGGTCTGTTTCCATAACAATCAGGATTTGGATAGTTCAGTGAAGAGCTCTTTTTGTTTGTCAGTCAGATTCGTCGGAATCTTGACATCGAATGTCACGTACAGGTCGCCAAATTGTCCCTCCTTTTTATAAATTGGAAACCCTTTACCTTTAAGTCGTACAACACTACCGTTCTGAGTTTCTGCCTTCACCGGTAGCTTGACTTTTCCACTCAGCGTTTCAACAATGATTTCGCCACCCAAAACTGCCGTATAGAGGTCCAGATCCTGTTTTACATGGATGTCATTTCCCGCCCTTCTGAATCGCGCGTCGGTGGCAATTGTGAAGGTGATGAACAGATCCCCGCCAGGCCCCCCGTTCGTTCCCTTCCCTCCATGACCGGCTATTTTGATAGTCTGCCCATTTTCAATCCCCGCCGGCACTGTGATCCGAATGTTTTTGCCATTAACGGTGAGCGTCTGTTTGTGTGTTTCAAAAGCCTCTTTTAAGTCCAGATGAACCTCAGCCTGATAATCCTGGCCACGGTATTTCGCCTGCCTTCCGCCACCGCTGAAACCCGAACTTCCACCAAACATCGATTCGAAGAAATCAGAAAACCCATCTCCGCCACCTGAATAGTAGCTTCCCTGCTGGCCACTCTGGCTTCGGCGTGCCTGCTGCGCCTTTTCGTATTCCTCACCATGCTGCCAGTTTTCACCGTACTGGTCATATTTTTTCCTTTTTTCAGGATCACTTAGTACCTCATTGGCCTCATTCAGTTCCTGAAATTTCTTCTGGGCATCCTTATCGTCCGGATTCAGATCCGGGTGCAGTTTGCGGGCCAGCTTGCGATATGCGTTCTTGATATCCTTGTCGGTAGCTGTTTTAGGTACGCCAAGAATTTGATAATAATCAACGAAGGGCATAATTTACTAGGATGAAGTTTAAAGATTTTTGTAAAGTTTTTTCCTGTCTGTCGCTGAAAAGCTATTTTCTTTCCTGCATCTGTAGATAAAGATCTTCCACTTTTTTCCGCGCCCAGGGCGTTTTTCTAAGAAATTTGAGGCTGGATTTTACACTGGGCTCGTGTTGAAAACTATTGATATTAATATGAAAACCAAGCTGTTCCCAGCCGTAATAATCCACAAGTTCATTCAGTATTACTTCCAGGGTCTTGCCGTGAAGCGGATTGTTGATCTGACTTTCCATTTCGTTTTTCAAAAAATTATACTTAAAGGTAAAAGTAAATTTCATTAGAATACTTAATTAAAATGCTTACTTGATAGTTCAATCTTACAAAACTGTTATGGATCAAATTAAATGGGGCATTATAGGATGCGGCAACGTGACAGAAGTAAAAAGCGGGCCGGCGTTCAATAGAGTGGCAAATTCGCAAATAGTTGCCGTCATGAGGCGTGATGCAGGACTTGCCGAGGACTATGCCAAAAGACATGGTGTTCCAAAATGGTACAGCAATGTGGACGAGCTGATCAATGACCCGGAAGTCAACGCAATATACATCGCAACACCTCCTGACGTTCATGAGGAATACACCGAAAAAGCAATGCGGGCAGGCAAGCCGGTGTACGTTGAAAAACCGATGGCAAGAAACGCAGCGGAATGCGACCGCATGAACGCAATGAGCAGCGAAACAGGTGTTCCGTTGTTCGTTGCTTACTACCGCCGGTCGTTGCCATATTTTGTTAAATTAAAGGAACTGATTGACAATAAGGTCATTGGCGACCTGCGGTTTGTTAACATTTGTCTGCAATGGCAGCCATACGATGAAGAAGTTGGTGAAAATCCTAAACCACGCTGGCGGGTTGATCCTGAAATTTCCGGGGGCGGGCACTTTATCGATCTCGCTTCGCATCAGTTCAACTATCTGGAATATGTGCTCGGGCCAATAAAAACGGCAAGCGGTATTTCCCGCAACCAGGCAGGTTTGTATGCGGCAGACGACATTACCGTCGCCAATTTCGAATTTGAATCAGGGGTTCTGGGGCTTGGAAGCTGGTGTTATACGATCAACAAAGAACAACGCGAGGATCAGGCTCAGCTTATTGGTTCAAAAGGAAGGATCACATTTTCCTTTTTCGAGAAATTCGATATCATTGTGGAAACTGCAGAAGGCACGGAAACTTACAATATCCCCTACCCGGCGCATGTACAGGAGCCATTAATCGAACAAATTGTTGCCGAGCTCAGAGGAGAGGGAAAATCTCCCAGTGACGGCGAGTCCGCGGCAAGAGCAAATCTGATTATAGACTGGATTACAAAGGGTTGATTTTTCGTAAATGCTAATCCTTAAACTTCTGTTTTCCAACAACAATATTGCTGACTGAAAGCCGTCATTAAAATTTTCTCTTTTGGGAATACCAAATCTGTAACTAATTCTGTTAATTTACCAACATAAACGCTAAATCTGAAAGTCATGGCAAAGGGTAAAAATCTCGATAAGGGTAGTACGAAAAAAGAGCCCGAGAAAAATCTAAAAGAAAAACGCGCCGAGAAAAAGGCCAAAAAGGATGGCAAAAAGGAATACTAAGAAGTCATTTGTTTCCATTCATATCTACACAAGAACGGAGCCGCACAATGTGTTCGGCTCCGTTCTTGTGTTTGGACTACTCCATTTTCAGTACACTTCGCTGTTTGTTTTATATTTAGCAAAGCGTTTTTTTGATCTTAAAATCTTTGAATAAATTTTATTCTTTTCATCCGGAGTGGTAACACCATCGGCTTCGGCCTTGTCTATAGTCAGTTGAATGATATTATGTTCTTCTTTTAACTTATTATATTCAAGTTCCGTAAGCTTTTTCTCCTTAAACGCGGATTCAACCTGCGCGTCCAGTTTTTTTAAATCTGCCTTGAAGTTCTGAGCATTCACTACTGTGCCCAACAGGATCATCAGCGATCCGGCAACATAACGTAACAATTTCATTTACTTTGTTTTAAGTGAAACAATTTATTTATTCATAACCCTTACCTTTTAGTTCCAGCGCTCCCTCACTCGCAATAAGCGCAATAAATTCATCATGCTTCATCGGCTGACTGAACATCGGAAAATCATTTTTCAAAGCGTTGTTATGTTCTTCCAGGCTCAGCGTTGCGCAGCAATCCGTTAATGAAATCACGTTATAGCCTTTGTCATACGCGGTACGCATCGTCGATTCAACACAACAATTAGTGAGGTAACCCGCCAGAACGATGTTCTGAATTCCGGTACTCCTTAAAATGAAATCAAGATTCGTACTCGCGAATCCACAGAAACTGCGCTTGCCTTCAATGATGATATCTTCCGGGTGCGGAGGAAGTACGTCAACAATCTCGGTTCCCCATGTATTTTTCTTAAATGCGCCATTGTCCACAACTCCTTTCAGAATTCCGTAAGGAGTGGCAGTTACCTCGTGATAATCTTTTGTAAAAGCAATCGGAACAAAAATGACCTGAATGCCCGCTTCCCGTGCCGCTTTCACAGTTTCAACAGTATTCGAAAGCATGTTGTTGGATTCCATAACGTCTTTTACAGCGCCGTAGAAAATGCCCCCCTCCGTGGTAAAGTCATTCTGGAATTCGATCAGAACGAGGGCGGTTTGCGTTGGATTTAATTTCATTGGGATGTAGGTTTTAGATGTTCGCTTACATTTTATCCTATTAATTTAACTGCAAAATGCTGAAATCGATATAAAGGACGCCTTTTTTTTGTTAACCCACGGCAATTGCATAGCACTGTTGCGGCGATCACGACCGGATTTAACTATTTTAGGCAGCGGTTTGATGGACGCCAGGAATCAGTCAAGCAAGTTTCGGGTTGAGTGCCCTGCGAAAATGTGCCAATTTTGTTTTGTCGATCAGCACAAAACGACTTGCTAACATCATCGGATCTAATTAAACAAAGCATTATGGACCAGGAAACATACAACTATGAAAAAATCGCGAGGGCGATTGAGTTCATGACCGAACACGTGAAAAGTCAGCCTACACTTTTTGAGGTGGCAGAGGAAGTGAATACCAGTCAGTTTCACTTTCAGCGTCTTTTCAGTGAGTGGGCAGGTGTAAGTCCTAAAAAGTTCCTGCAATACATCACCGCTGATTATCTCAAAGGTAAAATCCAGGAATCAGCCAATTTGGTAGAGCTGGCGGAATCAGCCGGATTATCGAGCCAAAGCAGGGTGTATGATCTTTTTACCAGTATTGAAGCGGTCACGCCGCAGGAGTTCAAAACCGCGGGAAAGGGTTTGCAGATCGGCTACGGGTTTCACTACACGCCTTTTGGGGAATGCTTTATTGCTGTGACTGAGCGCGGGATTTGTGCTATGGCATTTGTAGACGCGTCTTCCAAAGATGATCAACTGATCCGTCTGGCAAAAAAATGGCATTTTGCAGCAATCATGGCAGATCAGGATAAAACGGCGGCCTACATTGACAAGATTTTTCAGCCCAATCTAAACGCCTTGGAAAAACTGCCGCTACTCGTACAGGGGACAAATTTTCAATTAAAAGTGTGGGAGGCTTTGCTCACAATTCCACAGGGATCGCTGACGACTTATCAGCGAATTGCAGAGAGTATCGGGAATCCCGGAGCCGTGCGCGCAGTAGGTACGGCTGTTGGCGACAATCCGATCGCTTATCTCATTCCCTGCCATCGTGTCATCAGAAAGGAAGGTGTTCTGGGCGAGTACCGTTGGGGTAGTATCCGTAAAAAAGCGTTGGTTGGTTGGGAAGCAGGCGTTACTAATAACCGTTCCGTAGCAGGCTAACAGAATTATCTGCCCGGTTTTTTCCCATGTAAAGTCCTTGTTGAGGAATTGACTGGACAGTCCCTCCTGTTTTGAAAAATATAATTTTAGGTTAAAAATATATTTTAAGTAACTGACTAATAGAAATATAAAAATTACGTGTTGTGAATTTTTCAATATTGGATCAATATTGGATGTACCCCCAAGTGAGTATAAAACACAGCAAACAATTTATTTATGAAAACTTTTTTGATTAAATCGGCAATGGCGGTGGCAGTTGTACTGCTTGTGAATGTGACTGGATTTTCCCAGGTTTCTTTGGGGTTGCAGGGAGGATTAGCCAAGTCGAACAGGGAAAATTCCAAAACCATCGCGGGTGGTGGCGCCAATCTGCGTTTTTTCGCGTCTCCGAATCTGGCACTTGGTGTCGCCGGGAAAATTTATGCCGATGGTACAGATTACACGGTAGCCGGACAAACTTTGAGCTTTAATGGAAGAGTGACCCCTGTCACCGGTACAATTGACTATTTCTTCGCTCAGGGCATTTTGAGACCGTATGTGGGTGGTGATGCAGGTGTATACTTTTCGAAATATGATGCCAAGTACAATGGCAATACCGTTGCGGAATCATCGAAACACAGCAACTTTGGCGCGGCTCCACGCGTGGGTCTTTTGTTTGCTTTTGGCAATGTAGGAATTCAGGTTGAAGGAATTTATCACTTCGTGTTTGGAAACAAAAGCAACAGCGCTACGACAGGTTCTGCGAGTAACGTTGATTTTGAATCCACTTCACAATTTGGCGGGGTAAATGTCGGGATCGTATTTGGTTTGCCAGGTTCGAAATAACATACTACACAATTAGAGGTAATAGCGCGGCATCAGCTGCGCTATTTTTGTTGATGCGGCCTTTTGATTCTACCTTCGCTGTGAATCATCAGAATAACGACAAAAGGCAGTTGCACCAAAGAAAGCATTTTACAACGCAAGTAATCAATTGGCTCACATCCATTGGCCAGAAAACAGCCGTTGCTATCAGCGATGGAGATGTTGATCTATTTGATGCGATTCAGATTTTCAAAAATGACGTCATCGTTTTAGTGATCCGTTTGATTGATATTGACACCTTGGTTACTGTAAATGGGGCCCGAAATGAGTTTTTAAAATATGGCGGGTTACAAAAAAGTTTACGTGCTGCGGGGATTCTGAGCGTTGTTGTTTGGGAAGATTTCTGGCTCAGTAAAACAGATATTGTCAAGTCCCGATTAAGTGCCTTACTCGGAGTTTCCGAGCGGATTCCGGCTCGTCTATGCCAGGCCAAACGGATTGATAAGGCGACGGCCGGCTTGTTTTTACACCAAAACCATTTGCAGGATACGGTCTCCTCTAAAACGCAATATGGACTTTTCCTGCCAGAAAGGTACTTTCGTGTACTTTCGGAAACATTTCGCAACAAGCTGGCAGGCAGCGAATTGTTGGTGGCCGTAGTTACGTTTAGTCATCCACGTATATTCTGGCGGGACGGCAATTCATTCAGATCATTTGAGATGATTCGTTTTTCAAATCTGCTTCATACCACTGTTGTGGGTGGGCTGGCGAAATTATTGAGCGCTTTCAGTTCCGAATTCAAGCCGGGTGACATCATGACCTACGCCGATCTGGAATGGTCAGACGGTGCCAGTTATCGTAAACTCGGATTCCGGGAAGTGTCGGATACGCAACCTTTCGAATTTTATCTTGATACCGGACAAATGCAGCGGTTTTCAACAAAGCCTTTGATGCAGAGTTCAGAGCAGCGCTTATTGATCTGTAATCTGGGCAGCAGAAAATTTGTCCGGGATTTTGACAACAATGAAGCTCAAAAGTGACCTCTGTCGAAACCAATGTCAGCATTTAACGGTTCTTTATCAAATTAATTTTACCATCAACGCCTTTGAAAAACGAATTTTCGGAAAAACCACTTCTGGTAATTTTGGGCCCGACCGCATCAGGTAAAACGCACCTGGCAGTGAATGTGGCGGCCGGGCTTGATGGCGAAATTATCAGTGCAGATTCGCGTCAGGTTTACCGCGGTATGAACATTGGTACCGGTAAAGATCTGGAAGAGTATAGCCAGCATGGCATAAACATTCCATATCATCTGATAGACATTACGGACGCCGGTCAGAAATACAATGTAAGTTTTTTTCAAAGGGATTTTGAATTGGCACGGCAGGGTATAATTACACGCAATCGCGTTCCTGTGGTTTGTGGAGGTACTGGACTATACATTGACGCGGTACTTCGTGGCTACGGTTTCACGGATGTCCCGACGGATGAAACGCTTCGTAGTGAACTTACGCAAAAATCTTACGGAGAATTACTCGAAATGTTTAATCGCCAGAAAAGTGATTATCAGGAAGCTGCTGACACCTCAACGCACAAAAGGTTAATCAGAGCCATAGAAATTGCCATATTTCTTGGGCAGAATCCCGGGCAAAGTGCTCCGTTTTCCATGCTTTCAAACCAATATCCTTACATTTGTTTTGGTCTGAATCCCGCTGTTGCGTTGCGGCGAGAGCGAATCAGTCGCCGGCTTTACGACAGGCTTGACAACGGATTAATTCAGGAAGTACAGGATTTGATGAACGCTGGCCTTGCATCCGAAGAACTCATTTATTATGGATTGGAATACAAATATGTGACCTATTACTTGACCGAAGTTCTTGGAAAAGATGAGATGATCAGGAAACTCGAAACGGAAATTCATCGTTTTGCAAAACGTCAGATGACATTTTTCCGAAAGATGGAAAAAGACGGGATTGTGATCCACTGGCTGGATGACGGGCTGACTGACCCGCAAAAAACAGAACTCATTTGCAATAAATATCTAACATACTCCAAATAAAAAACCGATCAGGCGTTTTACCTCCTATGAACAAAAAGTTAAGCAGCTTACTTCTATTACTCGTTTTGAGCATTACCGATGCCTACCTTTTGGCACACCCAAACCTGATCGGACGTCTTGGCGTGTTGGTCTACAAGCACAGTTACATCAGGAATTTTCCCCGGGCTTTGCTTACAGTCATATTGATCGTAGGAATTTCTTTGGTTGCCTGTGAGGGACTCTACCGTTTTATTCGTCATAAAAAAGCGGCCCTGTGGTATATGGGTTTTGCTCTGGTGGCGATGGGCTGGTTTTTGTACGTCTACATCACCTTTTCATCTTTCTCATACCGCATTACCGGGAAAGCATTTATTTACGGAGCGCATTTGCTTCCTTTAATCTTGTTTGGGTTGTACACCAGATATTTTGTGAAGGCACAATTCGGGCGGAGCTTGGAATCGGAAGCGCCGGCTAAGACAAACGGAGAATTACCGGCGGTTTGATTTTACCTTTGATTGTATCTCGGGGTAACGCCCGCAGACCCAAAACGGCAGAAATAGAATAATGTTATTATTACTACAAATTGTGAAATAATATTGTCCCTGCCTTGAATGTTTACAAATAAAAGCGAGATAATAATAGAAAATACGGAGTTTTTTAAGATATTGCGCCTTATGTTTTGAGGCCAAAGTATGGTACAAAGTTTGAATTTAACAGTAATTTAATTCACCAAACGGGTAATTCCCACTGAGACCAAACTTTGTTCTTTCAGGTAATCATCAACAATTTGTTTAAGCTAACCTTTTAATTTTATTCTTTATTTATATGTCCCAAACAGCTGAATTAATCCTTGATGGTAAAAATTACCAGTTTCCAATAATTGAAGGAAGTGAGCAGGAAAAGGCCATTGATATTGCAAAATTACGTGATCTTACAGGATACATAACAATTGACGCAGGCTACAAAAACACTGGCGCGACGAAAAGCGCAATCACTTTTTTAGATGGAGAAGAAGGTATTCTTAATTATCGGGGTTATTCAATAGAAGATCTTGCGGAAAAATCTTCTTTCCTTGAAGTAGCCTATCTTTTGATTTACGGTGAGCTCCCTACGGAAAAACAATTTGCCGATTTTGAATATCAGATCAAAACGCATACCCTTGTAAATGAGGACATGCGTAAAATATTTGAAGGGTTTCCGGTAAATGCGCACCCGATGGGCGTGTTGTCTTCGCTGGTAAGCGCAATGAGCGCGTTTTATCCTGAAACATTTGATATTGATACGCCCGAGGCTACTGAGCTGCACATCATTCGGTTGATGTCCAAATTACCAACGATTGCTACCTGGTCCTACAAGAAATCGCAGGGCCATCCGGTGAATTACCCACAGAATGATCTGGATTATTGTTCCAATTTCCTGAACATGATGTTCTCGCTGCCTGTTGCAAAATACAGTGTGGATCCTGTTGTATCAGCAGCCTTGAACAAACTGCTGATATTGCATGCAGACCACGAACAAAATTGTTCAACGTCAACCGTGAGGCTGGTTGGTTCATCACATGCCAATATTTATTCGTCGATTTCGTCGGGTATCAGTGCACTTTGGGGACCACTTCACGGAGGCGCCAATCAGGAAGTGATTGAAATGCTTGAAGCGATCAAAAATGATGGCGGTGATACGCAGAAGTACATTGACATGGCCAAAGATAAAAGCAGCGGTTTCCGTCTGTTTGGTTTTGGTCACCGTGTTTACAAGAATTTTGACCCTCGGGCGCGAATCATCAAGAAAGCTGCGGATGATGTACTTAATAAGCTGGGAATCAACGATCCGGTTTTGGAAATTGCTCAAAAACTGGAAAAAGCGGCTCTGGAAGATGAATATTTCGTTTCACGTAAGCTTTATCCGAATGTAGACTTTTATTCAGGAATTATTTACCGTGCGTTGGGTATACCGACCAATATGTTTACAGTAATGTTTGCAATTGGTCGCCTTCCGGGATGGATCGCGCAGTGGAAAGAGATGCGTACAAACAAAGAGCCGATCGGTCGCCCGCGTCAGGTGTATGTAGGTGCGCCACACCGTGATTTCGTTCCGATGAGCGAGCGTTAAGGTGAAGTGATTTTTTAAACAAAAAAGCACGCTGATTTAAATCAGCGTGCTTTTTATTTAGGCCGCCCTTTAAGCTTGTATTATACTGATAAACAGAGTATTGTAAAAATACCAAACCCCGAATATGCCATTATCTGGTATAATTCGGGGTTTTTGCTTATCTTAAGGTTACCACACTTCAAAATAAGCGCATGCAATTTACTCTATTTCCTCTAGATTTCGAATACACCTCAAAATGGTACAATTTCAAGACGACAGAACTTGGCCGTATACATGATTGTGTCGATTGGGATGGCTTGACAGCATTATTACCTAAGAAGGAGACTCTTCGCGGAGCTCCCTCATGGCTACCTCAAAAAGGCCTATTGGGGATGATGTTTTTAAAGCATTATACGGGTTTGAGCGACGAGAAACTACTTGCTCGTTTTAATACGGATTGGGCGATGCAGCTTTTTTGCGGAATGCTGTTAACTGACAATGAATCAATTAAAGACAATTCATTCATTTCCAAAGTACGGTGCTACTTGGGACGTAATGTAGATATGGTAGAGGTCCAAAAAGTCTTGATTAAAGCCTGGAAGAAGGAAATTCCTGATAAAAATGTGCTTTTGATGGATGCTACTTGTTATGAAGTTCATCTACGCTTTCCGACAGATGTCAAAATACTGTGGGAAAGCTGTGGGTGGATCTGGGAGAAGAAGATCTCTGAACTTTGTAAACTCAATAAGCTGCGCCTGCCTCGCTCAAAATACAAAGAGCAAAAAATCAAAACCACTACATATAGTAAAATCAGGAAAAAGACTCATCGAAAAACTAAGGCTAGAAAGAATGCTTTATTGAAGCTATTGGCGAAGGGTATTGAAATCTACCAGGACTTACTAAATCAAGTTCACGGCCGTGGACTAACGGAGATAGACTCAAAGACTTTCAAAACCATTAAACTGGTCTATCAGCAACAGAAACACCATTTTAATCACCCCAACGCAAAGATAAAGGATCGGATTGTTAGCATTTACAAGCCATATATTAGACCGATTGTTCGTGGTAAAGAAAATAAACCGGTCGAGTTTGGGCTAAAAGCTCACAAACTTCAAGTAGGTGGGATTAGCATTTTGGAGCATGTGAGCTACAAGGCTTTTAACGAGTGTAAAAGACTAAAAACTAGCATCTTAAAGCATAAGATCATATTTGGTCAATGTTCACATGTAGGGGCAGATGCCATTTACGCTACTAATGAAAATAGGAAATTCACCACCAAAGAAGCCATTATTACAAACTTCATTAGAAAAGGAAGGGGAAAGGATGATAAACCCACCAAACTAATCAAGGCGGTTCTCAACAAAGAAAGGTCGACCCGTCTAGAAGGGAGCTTCGGAAATGAAAAGGAGCACTATGGTCTCAAAAAAATCAAAGCTCGGAAATCCGAAACAGAGCTAGTATGGCTGTATTTTGGGGTTTTGACAGCCAATTGCGTATTAATAGCAAAACGACGGCACGGCAAAAAACAGGAAGTTAAAATCGCCGCCTAAATCAATTATCTTAATACCTTTTACATTCTTTGAAAACACGAAGAGCAGGAAAGCTATCCCCTTTTTGCATACATTATACCACATAAATAAAAACAGCAGACACAAAACTGTATTATTCCAAGTCTGCGTCTGCTGTTTCAATAATTAGTTGCCTAAATTCAGATATTACTCTGATTAATTCTAACTTGAAAATGAATTTCCAAGGAAAGCCTATTTAACCAAAGAATGCTCCCCGCATCACTTTGCCCTTAAAACATCAGAGAGGTATTAGGGCGAAAGTCTGTTGATCGTCCAGGTACCGTCTTTCATTTTCTCGAATGCGAGACGGTCATGCAGGCGGCTTGGGCGGCCCTGCCAGAACTCAACATAATCGGGAATAACACGAAAACCACCCCAATAGTCGGGACGTGACACCTGAATTCCCTCAAATTTGTCCTCAATTACTTTTAATTTAGCTTCCAGTGCGTCGCGGCTTTCAATCACTGTACTTTGGCTCGAAACCCAGGCACCGATCTGACTTCCCCGCGGCCGGCTCGCAAAATAACTGTCCGACTCGCCAGGCGTAGTTTTTGTCACTGTTCCTTCAATCCTTACCTGTCGTTCCAGTTCCTTCCAAAAAAATGTCAGTGCGACCTGCGGGTTCGTTTCCATTTCCTGCCCTTTACGGCTTTCATAATTTGTAAAGAAAACAAAACCGTCATTGTCAAGATCTTTGAGCAGCACAATTCTACCTGTCGGGCGTGATAAACTAGCGGTGGAAAGGTGCATGGCATTCGGCTCGTCAATACCTGAATCCACCGCTTCCTCGAACCATTTACGGAATTGTTTAATCGGATCCCGGTCCAGTTCGCTTTCCTGTAACCCCTTTAAACAGTATTCATTTCTAATATTTGCAATCGAATGATTCATTATTGTATTATGTTCAATGTTCGGAAGTCAAAAATAGCCAATTCATTGGAAAGATTATTAGATTTGTAATCTATAAGAGTCGCAAGTACGAAACACTAATCACGATGGCACAAGAACAACAAGAAGGGGTCGAAAGCAACGAGCAGGAAGACCTGACACAAAAAACAATTGATACCCTTGAAATTGATCTTAATGATGCGCTGACGGAAGAACATGAGGAGGAAGTGTCCGACGTGGATTATAGCCAGCTTTCGAAAGAGCAACTGGTAAAATTGTTGGAAAATGAGCTGGCATCCGTAAGCGGTGATGGTTCAAAACCTGCGCTGTTAAAGAAAGCTGAAAATGCTGTAAGGGAAATTCGTCCTGTACTGGATCATATCAAACAGAAGGATCGCGAAGATGCGCTGACTGCATACGTGGCTGACAATGGTAATGACGAAGGATTTGAATTCAAATACGATGCTGAAACGGCGAGGATTGATGCGCTGAGCCGGGAAATCAGGGGTTTGAAAAACGCCTATTATCAGAGCCTGGAAAAGGAAAAAGATAAGAATTTCAATAGTAAAACAGCGCTGTTGCAACGCCTGCGTACACTTCTGGAAGATGAGGGAACACGTGAGACCGATGCGTCGGGCATGAAAAGCAGCTGGGAGGAATTCAAGAAAATCCAGGAAGAATGGAAGTCGGCCGGCAATATTGCGTCTCCGCATAACGGAACGCTGTGGGCAACCTATAATGCGCTGATTGACCGTTATTTCAGTAACAGGAATATTTATTTTGAACTTAAAGAGCTGGATCGCCGACGCAATGCAGAGCTGAAAGCAGAGCTCTGTGAGAAAGTCGAAGAACTTGGCAAGTCGCTTGCCGACCGCCCGATGACGCGGGAGATCCTGAATGAAGCAAACCACATATTTGAAGACTACAAGCACTTGGGGCCTGCGCCAAAAGAGGATCAGGAGAAACTTTGGCAACGCTTTAAAGCTGCAATGGATATCTTGTATGATGCGCAGCGCGGCCAGTTTGCAGAGCAAAAAAAATCAATGCAGGAGAATTTCGATCAAAAAGTCGGAATCTACGATCAGATTGTTCCGTTTACAGAGTATAGCTCGGGTAGCATAAAAGAATGGAATGCCAAAACGAAAGAAATCATGGCGTTTCAGGACCAATGGGTGGCCTTGAAGGGTATTATGCCAAGAGACGAAGGCAAAGATTTGAGTAAGAAATTCTGGGCAGCACTGAAAACCTTTTTCAATAACAAAGGCGAATTTTTTCGTCAGCTCGAATCGAAACGTGAACAGAATCTGGAACTTAAAAATCAACTCTGCACAGAAGCTGAGACTATTTTGGCAACGGGAGAAGACACGCCGTCGAATACCAACAAAATTATTGATCTGCAAAAGAAGTGGAAAGGCATAGGCCAGGTTCCTGAAAAATACAAGGACACCATTTACGACCGTTTCAAAAAGGCGTGCGATTCATACTTCAATCAGAAAAGAGCGAAGAATAAAGAGGTAGAAGTTGAATTTGAGGAAAATTTAAGACGCAAGACAGACCTAATTGAGAGAATCGAACTTGCTGCTGCCAGTAAGGACGAGTCTTCCCTGAATTTGCTAAGCGCCTTCAAGAGCGAATGGAGTTCTATTGGCTTTGTTCCTAAAAAAGACATGCAGACCACGCAGAAACGCTATATCGCAGCTATAAACACGTACGTGAGTGCAATCGGTCAGCTGTCTTCAAAGGAAAAGGAGCAGGCTGTGTTGGAAAATGAAGTGGAACTGGTTCGCGACGGAGAAGGCGGGCGTGGATTATTTAGAAAGGAAAATGACATCAAACGGAAGATTTCTCAACTGGAAAACGACATTGCTTTGTGGCAAAATAACATCGAGTTCTTTGCGAAGTCTAAAACATCGGATCGTTTGAAGGCAGAATTTGACAGAAAGATAAATAGTGCCCTGGAACAGCTGAGTGATCTAAAACACCAACTATCTATAATTCAGGAGGCTATATAATTTCAAAAAAAAAGTTTAAAAAATCTTTGGATAAGACTTGCGTCATATAGTGTTTCCTACTACTTTTGCACCATGATAACGGAATAACAAACGGCTATCACAAACATAGAGGCCTCCATAGCTCAGCTGGTAGAGCAACTGACTTGTAATCAGTAGGTCGTTGGTTCGATCCCGACTGGGGGCTCTTAAAATCAAGCACTTAACTTAACTGTTAAGTGCTTTTTTGTTGAAAGGGCCACTTTCCAGGGATAAATGGGATCAATTCACATACTTGTGGAGCGCATAGGATTGATTTGCCTTGCATCTTGATCCAATTATGTTTGCATTGTACGATTATTTGGAGATTCTGAATTTTTTCAAAAATAGGATCACCAATGCATCCGCCGAGTCTTTTAATGCAAAAATCAAGGCATTTCGATCAACATCCTCCGGCGCAAATGAAATTTCATTCTTCCTTTTTAGAATAGCTAAATGCAATGCACGAAATTCCTCCCAAACAGTTGACTTAATCCATCATTTCATATTGACAAAAATTTCAACATTTTATTTAGTGGTAATTACTGGTAACTGACAAAATGTAATTTTAAGGTCAGATAGTCTGGTGATATCCTGCCTTATCACCTACCCGATTCTGCGAACAAATGGATGTTAAAACGTTACTTGTTATCCTGTTTCAATTGCTTGTTTTGGGAAGTTCCGACCATGCCTTTGCGCAGCAGGCAAAACCAGTTTCGTCTCAAAGCATTCAGGAATTACTGTCATCGTCCGAAGCGTTAATTAAACGTGCTGAATACGAATCTGCATCTTCCATTCTCAGGCAGGCGTTGCACCTTTCAATCAAAACCAATGCCCGGCAGCAAATCATAACTTGTTATGATAAACTTGCAGAATTGAGTCAGTCGATTGGTAAAACAAGCGAAACAAACCATTTTGATTCCCTTTCCCTGCCGTTGATAAAACAACTAAGAGACACCAGTCTTTTGATCAATGTCTATAACAGACAGGGAATCCGGTTTATGGAAAGGGGCAAAAATAAAGAGGCCGAGAACTATTTTGGCATGGCTCTCGGGCTAGGCCTCGAAAGACAAGCCTCTAAAAAAACCGCCGAAGTTTACAGCAATTTTGGCTCCATGTATCTTGCAAAAGGAGAAAAAGACAAAGCTTTGGAGAGCTTCCTGAAAGCTTTAACCCTTTATGAAAAGAATGATGCCGAGCAAGGTATGGGAGAGACGTACAGCAATATTTCCTCATTGTTTTATCTTTTGGGAAAGGTTGATGACGCCATCCATTATCAACAAAAAAGCATTGCAATCAGAACAAAACTCGACGACAAAAAAGGACTGGCCATTACGAATATCAATATTGGCCAGCTTTATCTGCTGAAATCGGCCTACCCTCTTTCCCTGACTCATCTACAACTGGCCTTGAAATATGCAGAGCAATTGAAAAACACCAAACTGATAGCTTCCGCATCTTCCGCACTCTCGGCCTACTATTCAAGGACTAAAAACTATCCGGAAGCGCTGATCTGGCAAACAAAAGGCATAGCGCTTTTCGAAGAGATTGATGATAAACAAATGCTCTCCAGATTGTATGTGTCGGCAGGAAACCTTGCTAATGCAGCCAAAGATTCTGCAAAATCCCTGTCGTATTATACAAAGGGATTACACCTTGCGATTGCCATGGACAATAAAGAAAATATTGCAAATGCTTATGAAAAGCTCAGCATATTCTACTCCGGACAAAAGAATTTCGAACAGGCACATTTCAATCACAAACGATACATCGCTTACCGTGACAGTATTTTGGAAAAAAGCAATCTTGCGAGAATCACCGAGATCCGGGCTTCGTATGAAACTGAGAAAAAAGACGGAGAAATAATACGACTTAATACAGTTCAAAAATTAAAGCAATTGCAAATTGAAAAACAGGAAGCCCTGATAGCGGGCCATTTTCTGGAAGCAAAGCAAAAACAGGCTGAAATAGAACTGTTATCAACCGAAAAAAAATTGCAGGATGAAGCGCTTGAAAAACAAAATCTGATAACCAAGAACAAGGAGCAGCAACTGGCACTGTCGGAGAAGGAAAGTCAATTAATGGACAGCGAGCTTGATCACGAAAAAGTAATTCGTAACCTTTTGCTCGCGCTTCTCGCACTGGTGTTATTCGCCGGTTTTACCTGGCTCAACCGGTTCAAACTACGCAAGAAAATTCAACAACAAGCTGATCTGCTCGCAATACGCAATAGCATCAGCAAAGACCTGCACGACGAGATTGGCAGCACACTCACGAGCATCAATATTTTGAGTAACGTATCTCAAAAAGCTTTTTCTTCAAATCCGCAACAGGCAAGAGAAATGCTGGGAAAGATTGCCGGGCAAAGCAAAACAGTCCAGGAAAAAATGAGCGACATTGTTTGGGCCATCCGTTCAGAAAACGAAAAGATTGAAAGTTTGGTCGCCAGGATAAGAGAATATGCTTCTCAGACACTGGAACCGCTGGAAATTGACATTAACATTTCACTTGACGATGGGCTTACCGACAAAGAATTACCCCTTCAGACACGCAAGGAACTACTTCTGATATGTAAAGAAGCCATAAGTAACATAGCGAAGCACGCCGGGGCTTCTGAGGTAGCGCTTTCCTTTGTAAGAAATAATAACGCATTGGAATTGAATATCAAAGACAACGGTAACTGGAAAGGTAACGGAACCGGGACCGGAACAAAAAGTATGAAAGAAAGAGCGCGACAGCTTGGAGGGAATCTTTCGATCGTACCCGGCAACTCAGGAACCCTCGTTCATTTACTCATTCCCATAACCTGAATATGGTATATTTTCTGTCAATTCTCCGGACTAAATTTGAGGTATGATTCCAAAGGTGCTCATATATGAAGACAACGAAAGTCTGCGCGACAGCGTGGTGACACTGCTTGAATGGGATAAATCGTGCGAGGTCGTTGGTGCCATTATGGATGCAAGTTTCGTCAGAAAAGATGTCTTGCGTTACAAGCCGGATGTCATCATTATGGACATAGAGATGCCCCACAGCAATGGCGTAAGTGCGGTGAGGGACCTCCGGATGGTCGATACAACCGTTGCGATTTTGATGTTTACTGTTTTCGAGGATGATGAAAATGTCTTCAATGCAATTTGTGCCGGCGCAAACGGATACATTTTAAAGAAGAATCTTGAATCGCTTCAAGCTTCTGTGTGTGATGTATTAAATGGAGGCGCTCCCATGTCGGGTTCCATTGCCCGCAAGGTACTGGGATTTATCCCAAAGTTTGAAACCAAAAAAGATCCGAACCTGGAACTTCTCAGTAAACGGGAAAATGAAATACTGGAATATCTTGTCAAAGGATTCAGCTACAAAATGATTGGCGCTGAACTGACAATTTCAGTTGAAACTGTGCGCGTCCACATCAAGAGTATTTACAAAAAACTCCATGTGAATAGTGCTACTGAGGCCCTCTACAAGGTCTCTCAGGGGAAATAGCGCCTCGCCTATCCCACTTGCTCTAACCCTAATATGTTATTGTGGCGCGTGCTTGTTTAAGGGAAATTTGTAATGTAATAAAAACTACAATTTCTCAAACACAAGCCCCATGACAACCAAATTCAGTCAAATTTTCTTACTCGCTACCCTGGCAATGGCCGTTGCAAGCTGTAAAAGCAAGGAAAACAGTGTCATTAATCCTGCCGAAAATTACGGAACTATTTCCGCAAAAGTGGATGGAGAAGCCTGGAGCGGTGCTTATTGTTATGGCATTGCGGGTGGCAGCAGTTCAAAAGTGATGATGATTATCAACGGAAAAGCGAGTGATAAAGCGGTTTCCGGGGAAGACAAAATTACGATAACGCTCGACTCGTATACCGGTGCGGGTGAATACAAAACGACAGGAAAGGCTTTCGGATCGGTGAAAATGACCTACAAAGGCGCCGAATACATCTATGATCTTGGTACGGGAACCGAGCCGGTCATTAAGATCACAGAAAGTACCGCCCCCGAATCCATTCTGAAACCCGGAAAAATTACCGGAGAATTCAGCGGGACGATTACCAACAAAAAGGCAGGGAAATCAATTACACTGACCAATGGTAAGTTCACATGCATGAGAGCCCTTTAATCTTTACATTTTTTCATTCAAAAATCAACCTCATTATGAACAAGTTAATCATTCTCCTCTCATTTGGATTTCTGTTGCTCAGCTGCGAAAAAAAGAACGTAACCGTCAATCCGGACAACCTGGAAAGCTACGGTCTCGACGCCACTTTCGATGACGGGCGGTCTGTACACTTCAGTCAGTTCAACCCCGAAACAACAAACGAAGGAATATTGACCGTAGGCTGTTTCTTTGATGGCGACCAAATGGCGATTGGATTCGGGGCGACAAATTATCAGGATCAAACCAAATCCAACGGATTTAATGCCGGCATCAAGGTGACAGGAGTCGTCAGTGCCCGAGCGTACCAGTTTGCAAAAGAAAATGCCAATGCAGCCAATACCACCACCTACATCAAACGTATCAGAACAGGCTCCGCTGCCGCAAAACCCTCGCCGTTGCTGGTTTATGACAACCGGGCAAATTACCGGCGCATCCCGAAGGGAGACGGATTTTGCGATCAGGAAGAACTTCCCGTCGACTTTCAGACGATTGATATAACCAGGTATAGCGATAAAGATGGCGGTACGATCGAAGGAACTTTTGACATGCGGGTGTACAACAAACCGGAAGATAACTGCCAGAACTATCAAAAACAGCGGATTACGGGTGTTTTTAAACTAAAACGGGCTAATTTCTAGTAGAGTTTTGACCAAACGTTTCCGCGAAGATCAGCAAATTTTGTTGCGTTAAATTCCAAATCATCCAATGATTCCTGAAATCCGGGATGAATCGGCCAATCCTGGGAATACCGTCGGGACAGAGAATTCGCAATGAGAAAGCAGGGTGGCTTTTCACAAAAATTTTCCGGTTTTCAACCCTCAACTGAAAAGTAGAAAACAGGGAGTTCGAAGCTTATTTCTTTATGGATCCGTTGCTTTTAAAAGTTAAGAAAACCGATGCTGAATCATTCAGTGTAAATCATTTCAGGTACAGTGGCAGCTTTCCCGGGCTGTGGCATTACCATGCAGAATACGAGCTCACACTGATAATAAAAAGCCAAGGAACCCGTTTTGTTGGAGATAATATCGATCGATATGCAGAAAATGACCTGATTTTTATCGGTAAAAATCTGGCGCATACCTGGAAGAACGACAACGCGATCGATGCGACTGAAATTCCGTCATCGGAGGCAGTTGTGGTCCATTTCCTGGAAGATTTTCTGGGAACGTCATTTTTTGCAACACCTGAGCTTTCGGCGCTTGAAAAATTTCTGAGCATATCCCGGCGCGGTGTGAAGATCACAGGAAAAACGCAGGAAAAAGTGATCGCTTACATGTATGAACTGGAATTTTTGACCGGTCCCGAGAAACTGATGAAATTATTGCAAATATTAATCCTCCTATCCGTATCGGCTGATCTGATTTTATTGGCAAGTGATGGTTACAGCCAATACATCAACGAAAATGACAACGACCGTCTCAATAAAGTGCACGCCTATATTATGAACAATTTCAAATCTCCCATACGGCTTACGGACGCAGCTGATATTGCCAACATGAGTCCGACGGCTTTCTCCCGATATTTTAAACAGCGTATGCAAAAACCCTTTTCGCAGTTTGTCATTGAATTAAAAATAGGGTATGCATGCAAGTTACTGATGCAACACCAATTCAGCGTGTTACAAATCTGTTACGAATGTGGTTTTCAGAATGTATCCAATTTCAACAAGCTGTTCAAAAATTTTACTGAGCTTTCGCCCAAACAGTTTCAATTGAAACACAAATCACTGCGTCATCAGGCTTCGTTGTATCAGATTTGAATTAAGCTTGCATCACACTGAGGGTAGCGCTTGCCTAGCTGTCACAATAAGCGTAGCACTCACCTAGCTGTCACACTGAGCGTAGCGCCTACCTAACTGTCACAATAAGCGTAGTGCTTACCAAGCTGTCACACTGAGCGTAGTCGAAGTGTTAGCGAGGTGACAATATTGCTTTCGAGGGACGGTCTTCGACTACGCTCAGACTGACCAAATGCTCAACACGCTATCAAACTGAACAAAAGCACTCACCAAGCTGTGCCACTGAGCGTAGCGTCTACCTAGCTGTCACACTGAGCGTAGTCGAAGTGTTAGCGAGGTGATAATATTGCTTTTGAGGGATGGTCTTCGACTACGCTCAGACTGACATACGCTCAGACTGACAAACGCTCAGATTGACAAAATGCTCAACACGCTTTGGAAAAAACATTCAACCGACCCTGATTTCAACTGTAAACTTTGGAAAGAATGATCAGCAACAAACCAAAAACATAGCAGACAAACATTCCAGGCAAAATTTTGCCAACTCCCTTTACACCTCTGAATTCTTCCCAGACCAATACCCCCCAGAGCGCTGCTACGAGTGCATTACCCTGGCTCAAACCAAATGAAACTGCAAAACCAGCCTTTTCGCTTGACAGAATACTGCAAATCAGACCCGCGCCCCAGATTGCTCCGCCAAGTAATCCCATCCAGTGGTTTTTTGCTGTTGTATTCCAATAGCGATTGAAAGCGATCGGTTCGCCCTGAATGGGGCGCACCATAATGATTGAATTTAATAACAGATTACTTAGAAAAATTCCCAGAGAAAAACACACTACTGTACTGTACGGACCTAAAAGCCCGCTTTCCGGGTTTGTGAAATTCGTGGCCATCGAGGCGGCTACGAATCGGTAAAAAACACCAAATAATACCCCGGCAGCGATGGCGAGCAACAGTCCTTTCCATTCAATTCGGGAGTTTGGCGAGACTTTTCGGTACGCGCTTGCTGAAAGCAGTATCGCCAGCACAATCAGAAACACACCTGAAAACAAAAACGTACTATTCCCGTCGGGACGAAAAAAGTAATTGAGCATTACACCCAAAACCAGACCTACCCCCGCTCCAACCGGGAAAGCAACAGAAATCCCTGCAATGGAAATGGCGGCGACGAACAGAATATTTGCCACATTAAAAACCAGCCCGCCGAGCGCTGCAAGAAAAATATTGTTCCAATCAGCTTGTAGAATATCCACCGAAAATTTTCTACCATCTGGCCCGACGGAGCCAAAAGTAAGTGCACCAAGAATGGCAATCAGCACGATCCCAAAGACAAAATCCCAATAAAATAATTCGAAACGCCAATCTTTGGAAACCAGTTTCTGTGTGTTGGGCCAGGAGCCCCAGGCCAGCATGGTGATAATGCAAAAGATAACGGCCGAAGTATAGGTTTCAATGATGACCATGAGACGGGAATGAGAATATAATTTAAGGTTGGTTAAATTTTAGATCACTCGGTTTTTCAAAGTTTCACCGTTAATTATCCTTAATACCTCTTCCGCAGCAAACTGCTGGAGAATAGGAATGCTACGCTTGCTGTACCAGGCAGTGTGCGAGGTAATCAGTGCGTTCGGAGCCGCCAGAATCGCGTGACCAGGCTGTAACGGTTCCTGTTCAAAAACATCAATTCCAGCGCCGCCGATCTCATTTTCGTGAAGCGCCTGGGCAAGTTCCAGTGTATTAATCAGCCCGCCGCGTGAGGTATTGATCAGAATCGCTGTTGACTTCATTTTCTTCAAAGTCTCCTGATTGATGATGTGGCTGGTCGTTTCATTAAGAGGCAAATGCAGCGAAAGAATGTCGGAATCCGAAATCGCTTCCTCAAAACTTATTTTTTTCACCCCCATTTCGCCCATTTCCTGTTCACTCACGAACGGATCATAAGCAGCGAGCCTGAAATTAAAAGCCGACGCTCTTTTCAGCACCGAGCGCGCAATTCTGCCAAAACCCATAGTTGTAAAAAGTGAATCCTTACATGCTGGTACATTTCCGGGGGGAATAATTTTCCAGATTCCGTCCCGCACCCTTTGATCGGTCGCCGGTAATTGTCTGTTCAACGCCATGGCCAGCGACATGGTATGATCCGCAACTTCATCGATGCAATAGTCAGGTACATTACAAACCGGGATATGTTTTTCCTTCGCGGCAGCCAGGTCCAGATTGTCGATTCCTATGCCGTACCTGACTATAAGCTCACAGTTGTCCATGTTCCTGATGATCTTTTCCGTGATCGGCGCCCATTGCACGATGATCGCAAATGCATCTTTGGTTGCTGCAAGCAGCTCTTCTTCGGTTTTACATTGCGCGTCAACAAGCGTGTATCCCGATTTTTCCAGAACCGCACGTTCAGGGTCTATATTGGCAAAACCATGGTCTGTAATGACAATTTTCTTATGATTTGTACTCATTGTTGTAAAGTCAAAATATGAATGTAAAAAAAACTGAAACCTCAATTTTAGAAAACGATGACTGATTTGACATGCGAATCCTTCGCCAGCATCATGTCAGTAAATGCTGCCACGCCATCATCAAGCGAGTAATAATGAACCCACGACGTAACATCCACCTTGCCGGAAGCAATCAGGTCAAGCGACTCTTTGATTTCGTTTTGTGTAGCAGCATAGGTTCCTATTATCTGTTTTTCAGCCAGAATGATATCGTAAGTAAAAAATGGTTGTGAATTCTGGTACAGCCCGATCAGCACCACAGCGCCTCCGGGCCTGATGCATTGCAAAGCCTGTTGATTAGTCTGGGTCGTTCCCACAGCATCGACAACAAGATCTATTCCTTCGTTTTCCGTAAATCCATTAATGACCGAAACCAGGTCGCGTTCCCCCGAATTGATGGTAGCAGAAGCGCCAAGCTTTTCGGCTATCGCGAGTCTCTCTGCTCTCAAATCTGCAACATAAACTTCAATGCCAAGCAATGCCTGAAACGCCTGCTGTGTTACCAATCCGATTGGACCGGCACCGATAACCAGCACTTTTTTAGGAGCAAGGTGTTTGGTGAGATTGACGATATGAATGCCGTTCGCGAGCGGCTCTGTCATGCAGGCGGCTTCGGGCGTCGTATTTTCATTCATGGGAACAAGTACATGTGCAGGCACGTTGACATACTCGCCAAACGCTCCACCGCGATGCATACCAAAAATCTGGCGGTTTCGGCACAAATTCGTCAGACCCCTCTTGCAGGGATCGCAGCTCCCGCAGGAAACAACGCTGTTGCTGGCCACCCTGTCCCCCTTTCGGTATCGCGTTACACTGGCACCAACTGCCTCAATAATCCCACAGAACTCGTGCCCCATGATTAATGGCGGCACCCGGCGGGGGCTTTGACTTTTGAAAGTTTCCAGTTCGCTTCCGCAAATTCCGCAGGCAAGTACTTTCAATAACACCTCGTTTTCGGAAAATTCGGGCAAAAGCCTCTCCGTAACCGTGAGTTTCTGAAACTCCGGATAAAACAATGCTTTCATAAGAATAAAACTTTTAGAACTGAGCTACCGCTCTGATCGGTGAGCCGTCACGGCCTTTAAGATTAAGTGGAAAACCAATAAATGTGAATTCGGCAGGAACCTGATCCAGATTGGTCAGGCTCTCTACGATGACAATTTCCTTTTTCAACAGAATGTGGTGCACCTCGTACCAATCCCGGCTCGGAGTCGGCGTGTCCATACCGAGCATACGTATGTTTTTACCAGCCAGATATTCGCTTGCCTCCTGCGTCAGCGATGGAAAATCTTCGAAAAAATTTTCGTTTCCAAAGTTCCTGAACCAGCCGGTTTCATAGATAATTTTAGCTCCGGCAACCAGCAGATTTTCAAAAGGAAGAAAATCGGTAACTGTTATTTCTTCACGGGCGGTCTTGGGTATACGAAGCAGATGCGCAGGCCCATAAAACCAGTCGAGCGGCATCTGGTCCAGCGTTTTACCATCATCCAAAAAATGATACATGGCATCTAGGTGCGTGCCCTGATGCGAGCTCATCACGATCTGGGTGATGTTGTATTTTAAAGTCCGGGTGTTTCCATGCGAAACAATGCTCAGCTTCGGGTCGGACGGAAACGTATCCTGTCCGTGCTCCATGGGGTGTGAAAGATCTACGAGTTTCATATTTTTATTTTGCTAAATATCCACCATCTACCATTAAATCGCTGCCGGTTATGAACGACGAATCGTCGCTGGCCAGAAAAGCCGCCGCAGCCGCAACTTCGTCTGGCTGGCCCTGCCGGTTGAGGAGATGCATTTCCGATGCCCTTTTGTTTTCCTCTTCAATGTCCAGGTTCAACGCCTTGCAGGAATTGACAAAAGCACTGGTATAAATGTAACCCGGACACAATGTATTCACCCGGATTTTGTGCTCTGCAAGATCGTAAGCCCAACATTTGGTAAGACCCCGTATTGCGAACTTTGTTGCATTGTAAGTCGCAAAATTCCGTTGACCGATAAAACCGCTTACAGAAGAAAAATTAATGATACTCCCTCCCCCGTTTTTGATCATTTGCGGCACCGTGTGTTTGGTCACAAATGACGTTCCTGCGATATTCACGCCGTTGCTTTTCTGCCAGTCCTCAGCAGTTGCCTCAATACCCTTGAACACAAATGCCGCCGCCGTATTGATCAGCACGTGGGCGGGACCGAGTTCGTTTTCCACCCTTTTGCAAGCAGCTTCTACGTTTTCTTCCTGACTAATGTCGACCTGAATATACAAGGCGTTGACCGATGCGGCCAGTCCGGAATCGCTTTCTTTCAAATCAAAAAGCGCTATCTTACACCCTTCCTCAAAAAGCCGTTTTGCCGTAGCAAAGCCCAGGTCACCAATTCCTCCGGTGATGATTACCACCTTGTTCTTTAGTCCTCTCATAATTCAAGTCTTTGTATTTGCTACTCTACTTTTATCTCGTATTTTCCTGAACCGAGTTCCATCATTGCTGCATGATCCTCCGACATGACGTACTGAATCTTCTTTCCGTTCAGACTTATTTTCGATGACGCCTTAGCCGGCACATAAACCGACGCTTTGCTATTTGCCGGAATTTCGACAGTCAGTACAAATACATCTGCTGATTTTTTCCAGCTACTCCTGATCCATCCGTACGGCGAATGAAAACTACCCGCGGCGTGTTTTAAATCTCCGACTGGCTGAGGACGAATCCGGATGTGTTTGAAAGCAACTGAATTTTCCATCTGACCAATGCCAACTATACCCCCATGGAACCATTCCAGAATGTGACCCATAGCCAGCTGATTCTGAGATGATCTGCCATCCCAGGTCTCTACGAGTGCCGTTGCCCCTTTTTTTAACAAATAGCCATAACCTGGCACATCGTTTCGGTTGGTCATGTTGAACAGCGTTTCGGGATTTCCGTTTTCATAAAGCGCCTCCACCAGAAACTTGTGCCCCACATCCCCAGCCGTCAGCCGGTTAGAATCAGCCGTTTGAATGTTTCGAACAAGATTTTGACGTACTTCCTTTTTAAACTGATCCTCGACGATGCCCATACTCAGCGGCATTGCCATGGCTGTCTGGCTCCCATTTGCATAGATTTTCGTATCAGCATGAAAGAACTTTTTGTTAAAAGCAATCCTGATCTGATTTGCCAAACTACCGTATTTCAGAGCGTCCTGCTTTTTACCAATCAGACCCGCCATTTTGCCCAACGCCTCCACACAATGGAAATAGTAGGCTGTCGCGGTGAGCCCTTTCGGCGTCACATTCCCAAGATCCAGCCAGTCTCCCAAACCATAATTGAGCAAATGTGATTCCGCCCGGGTTCCTAAAAAGTCCGCATACCTGGTCATCATGTCATACGTTTTGCTGATCATCGCCGTATCTCCGTAGCTTTCGTACAAAAACCAGGTATCAAGAATTGCGGTAGATCCCCATTCGGGCGAATCAACAAACGGGCCATCGAATTTGATATACTCCGGCGCAATATCCGGCACAAGACCGTTATCATGCTGCGCGTCCTTCATATTCTGAATCAGACTGCGATACAGATTGTACATATCATAATTGTAATTGATGGCCGTACGCATGAAATTCTGCTCACCCTGCCAGCTCAATTTCTCGCGCTGGGGATTGTCCGTAATGTAGCTCTGGAGATTGCTTTTGACTGCCCAATCGATCATGAGCCAAATCTTGTTGAAAAGATCATTCGAGCAGGAAAATGAACCGTTCGACGGCGCACTGTTCCGGTTATGCAGCAATTTCAGGCCGACGACATCAGGTAATTTCGCGCCATCCACGCTTTCCACCTTCACGTATCTGACAGCGAAATAAGTAAATCGGGGCTGCCATGTTTCCTCTCCGTCTCCCTTTAAAGTGTAGGTGTAATAGTGCGGCGTAACTCCGTCAGCCTGGTTGACATCCCCGTTCGCATGCAGGAGTTCCGTTGGCGTGATTCTGATAATTTGCCCGGCCTTACCCCTTACTTTTATTTTTGGCACTCCGGAAATATTCTGACCAAAGTCGTAAACAACCGCGCCATTTTTTAAGGAGGTTATTTTGGGTGTACTAAGTGAATCAACAAACAATACCGGATGATCAATTTCCGGTGACAGCCTGCCTTGCGGAGATTTAACCAATACCGCATTCGACCAATTTTTATCATCAAATTCCTTCTGGTTCCAGCCCTCCTGTTCCAGCCGCGCATCGTAATCTTCACCGCCATAAATGGTATTAAATGTAATGGGCGATCGGCTTACTTTCCAGCTCTTGTCCGAAACCACGTATTGCGTGCTGCCATCAGAGAATGTAATTTTCAGCATCGCGATCATTTTTGGTTTGCCAAAAGCGCCGGCACCTTTTACATATCGCTCCTGAGAAATATTGTAAAATCCGTTTCCGATGATTACTCCCATCGCGTTCTTCCCCTGCTGAACTTGCTTCGTTACGTCGTGCGTATTGTACAGAATGGTTTTGTCGTAACTTGTCCAACCCGGCGACAGAAATGATTTACCGATTTTTTCGCCATTTAAGCTCGCTTCGTAATGACCGAGACCGCTGATAAACAGCAAAGCTTTCCGAATTTTTTTGTTGGCTACAAATTCCTTTCGTAGTATCGGAGAAACAGCATTCGGTTTGATCCGACTGTCATTGGACTTGTTCAGCATATGTATGAATGGTACAATTCTTTCCGACTCAGGCATGTCTTCCAGACCAATCCAACCTGCACCTTTCCAGTCTCCCTCCTGAAAAATGCCCGTTGTGAAGTTTTGACTATTGCTCCACGCAGAAGATTTTTGATCATTATCCCAGATTCTTACTTTCCAGAAAAAAGTTTGAGCGGAAGGCAGGTTTTTCCCTTTATAATGAATCTGGATACTCTGGCTGCTTTTTACCAGATCCGTGTTCAAAACATCAAAACTGCCGGCATTGAGCTTTTCCTGCGTGGACGCGATCACCAGCTGATAACCGGACTGGGTCACAGCTTGTTTGGACGACTGGATTTCCCAGGAGAAGAACATATCCCGCGAATCAATACCTACCGGGTTAATTCTGTTGTCACACAACGCCATTTTCACAACGGTCTGCGATTTTGCAGCCAATGCAAACAGCAGCAAAAAAACTAACAGCGGCAAATTTCTTTCAAATTTCAACATCGAATACTTTGTTAGTGAGTAATCATTGGCAAAAGCGCAAATGAGAAGCGTTCATACTGCAACGCCTCTTAAGGCATATCTGCAACAAAACGATAGTGACCGGAACCTACATTGAAATGGACCAGGCCATTTTCGGATCGGACAAACTGTATTTCCCTTGACCCGAAAACCGGTTTCCCACCTTCCTGAATGTATTTCTGATCCTTGGCCGCAATAACTATTTCAGCCGTTGTGTTGACAGGAATGTTTACTTCCAGATTCAGCTTGCCGTTCTTTACTGACCATTTGGAAACCACCTGCCCGTTTATGGAATTGTAACTTGCGGAAGCGGAAGTAAGACCAGTATTTATTTTAGAATGAATAATAATCTTGTCATAACCCACCGCATTTTCAGATGGCCGGATCCCCGCGAGATGACGAAAAAACCATTCGCTAACAACGCCGAACATCGGATGATTGTGAGAAAAAGATCCGTCACTAAATTCCCAGTGCTCCCAGATCGTAGTTGCACCTCTTTCAAACATGTGATGCCATCCCGGGAATCCAGGTTTGGTTACCATCTCATAGGCCAGCTTTTCCATTCCATCGTTGCTCAGTACTTCCGTAATGAATTTGGTACCGAACATTCCCGTTGCGATATGCCCTGAATGTTTTGCCACTATCTCCTGTTCAAGGACTTTTAAAGCCTTTTCGCGTACGTTTTCATCAAGCAGGTTTAGATACAAAGCGTGAACCTGCGTCGCCTGCGTTCCTAGTCCGACCTTTCCGGTTGCTGGGTCTACAAATTTTTCATTGAATGATTTTTTGATCTTTTTCGCCAATGCTGCGTAAAAAAGGGCATCTTTTTTGTTGCCCGACAGGTCGGCCATCCAGGCGACAAGATGGGCGTTGTAATAAAAAAATGATGTTCCGCTCACTGCCAGATCCTTGGGATCAATACTTTCATGATCTCCGATCGTGACGTCGATTACGTAGTCCTTCGCGTGCGAAGCGAGGAAATCAACCCATTTTTTGGCAACAGGATAATGCTCCTCCACCATTTTCCGATCACCATAATATTGGTAAAGCCGGAACAGCAATACGGGATGTACGGATCCCCATTCAACAGGACCCGCCCCGTTTTTACCCAAGGCTTTGTCGGCGATCCCAACAAAAGGAGCTGTTTCCGTAAGCCCACCGTCGGATCTGGCAGCGTCGGAAAAATCTGTTACCGTTTTTGCATAAAATGAACGCATGTCAAAATTGTTCATAAATGCCTCGCTTGTTGCCAGAATATCACCGCCATAACCAAATTTTTCACGATGCGGGCAATCGGACTGAACACTGAACAAATTGCTTAGAAACGTGTTACGTGAAGCTTCCTGAATTTTATTGATCAGGGAATCGGAGCAGCTAAAACTTCCCGAGAACGGAACGTCCGTGTGCATCACCAATCCGGCAATGTCTTTTTTACCAATTTGAGAAGGATATCCATTCACTTCAACATATCTGAATCCATGGAAAGTAAAGCGCGGCTGAAATATTTCCAAACCCGTTCCGGCTGCAATAAATACATCTTCCTGATACGCTGTGTCCGGAGCGGCCTCTCCACCTAGTCCAGGTTTTTTAATTTGTCCGGCCGTGCTGGTCATTACATTGAGGTTGCCATCGGGATAAATCAGTTCGCCATATCTAACACGTATTGTTGTTCCTTTAGCCGCAACAACTTTCAATCGTATGACACCAGCAAAATTTTTCCCAAAATCTACAATCTGGCGGCCCGGCCCTGCGCTGCGAATTTCGATGGGCACCAATGTATCTTTTATGACGATTGGCGGTATTGGCTGAGCCTGGAGTTTCCCCTCCGGACGTTGCGCCGTTACTGCGCTCATCCAACCCTGAGCCGAACATGAAGGCATATTCCAATCCGTTATGGATTTTCTGTTGTCCAAATGTTCTCCCAGATAAACACTGTTTCTGATTATCGGTCCCGCCGTAACATTCCAGTTTTCATCGGTAAAGACTTCCGACATGCTGCCATCCTCAAACCGGATGTTCAGCTGTGCAATGAAAGCGGGTTGACCGGTCGTTAGTGTTTTACGGAGATCCAGCCATCCCCACATCTTCAACGGCAGTGGATTGTACCAGCCGTTGCCGAGCATCACGCCCAAACAGTTATCCGTCTGGCTCAGCATGCCACTGACGTCATACGAATTGTAATATACCCGTTTGGAATAATCCGTTTGGCCGGGTTCCAAAACCCCGTTTCCAATCTTTTTGCCATTCAGATATGCTTCAAAATAACCCAGCCCGCTAATGTGTAAAGTGGCTGTTTTTATTTTTTTGTTCAGCGAAAATGTTTTCCGAAATAATGGTGCCGGCGAGTCTCCATACAACCCGGTGTTGCCGACCGGGACCTTTGCTGGGTCTTTAATCCAGCTTCCCTGCCAATCTTTTTCCGTTAGCAAACCCATTTGCCAGTCAGCCATTGCGCTCCACGCTGAGGAGGATCCGTTTTTATCCCATACTCTAACGCGCCAAAAGTATTTTCTGTCGGATTGTAAAGCTTTGCCGTTATAAGCAATGTTATTGGCTGACGCCCCTTTTATCTTTCCACTATTCCAGATATCAGGTTTTCCTGCCGTAAGCAATTCCGGAGTGGACGCCACCTGTACGTGCCAGTATGTTTGAAACTGGTTGCGTTGCGAAGAATCCGTTGCTTTCATGACCCAGCTGAAACGTGGATTTACTTCGTCCGTAAAAACCGGAGCAGCGCGGCCTTCGCACCGTAAATCAGTCACCAAAAGTGTCGGTGCAAGGCCATTTGGTAACGACCTTTGGCTGGCTCTGGGCATTCCCGCTAATGCGAAACTTCTGTATAACATGACCGTAACAATCAATCCGATAAAACGCCAACTGCTTTGCTTACCTGTTTTGCTGAACATCCTTTCAAAGTTTTTACCTGGGCGGCGGGTGACACCCGCCGCTCCACGCTTATCCGCTGATTCTCAATACCCCTGATTTTGCTCGAGACTCGCTATCTGAATTTCCCGCAATGGAATTGGGAAAAGCAGACGTTGTGCTGTTATGTTGTAACTGTTGGCCGGGATAATCGGGTAAAGTTTTTTAAGATACTGGCCATTTTTTGTCATCACATCAATTGCTTTATTGGTTCTCAGCAAATCAAACCATCTTTTATTTTCAAAAGCGAGCTCAACCCTCCTTTCGTGAATGATGATTTCGCGGAGCTGATCTTTGGCAGTAACTGTAACTGCGGCCAGACCGGCTCTTTTCCTTACCCTGTTGAGGTATTCCAATGCTGCCGCGCCTTTGTCCTGCTCATTCAGCACCTCTGCCAGAGCTAAAAGCGCTTCTGAAAACCGATATACCGGAACATTGTCATCCGTATTGTTGATCAGGCTGTGGGGATGCAGATATTTGTTGATAAAAATATAGCTCCTTTTACCGGCAGTGGGTTTGTACCCGACCGGACTTTTAACCGCATCAATCACCAGCGCTCCCACCGGGCCGGTTCCTTCAATAACACTGATGGAACCTGGCAACCGTGCATCGCCTGACTCGTAAGTATCTACCATCTCCTGTGTCGGCACATTCCAGCCTCCTGCCGAAACGCGCCCTACTGTACCTGTAAGCAATGTTGCGTTGTCCGTGATCGGCAAAAATGCGTAAACCATGGCACTGTTTTGCCCCTGATTCCCCTGCTGATACTGAACCTCAAAGATCGATTCTTTACTGTTTTTGTTATTCAGGGCAAATACAGATGCGTAGTCGGGAAGCAGATCATAACCCATCGTTACAACATCTTTCAGCTGAGCCTCAGCCAATGCATATTTTTTCTGAGTAAGATATACGTCACCCAGCAACATTTTTGCGGCCCCTTTATTTGCCCTTCCGACCTGCGGGAAAGTCGGATTCGCAAGTTTTGCAACGGCGTCAGTTAAATCAGCTTCAATGGCTGCATAAACCTGTTCAACGGTAGACCGTTGCAGATATGCATCCTCCACGCCTTTTACGAGATCCAGATACAACGGCACACCGCCATAAAAACGTACGAGGTCAAAATAAGCGACGGCCCGAACGAATTTTGCTTCGCCAACAATTCTGTCCGAAACAGCCTGAGCAAGTGCAACGTTGGGAATATTCGTCAAAATGCTGTTAGCCCGCGAAATGACTGAATATGCATTGTTGTACATTTCATTGGTCACATTACTGGACGCATCATCCAGAAAACCATCAGCGAGTTCCATGTTGATGTACTGTACACCGCGGTCTGTGCTATTGTACTCGTAAAATGTATTGTCGGACCGCATCTCGCCCATTACAAAGGCTGAGCGTGATCCCTTGATACCGCGCAGACCGGCATACGCCCCGACCAGCGCCTGCTCAAAATGAGATTGTTCCTTAAAAAAAGTACCGTCGGTAATCGAACTTTCAGGGGATAGTTCCAAAAAATCCTCAGAACAGGACGACAGCATCCCGATGAGCAAAAGCGATATATATAGTTTCCTTTTCATGATTGTTGCTGTTTAAATCAAAAGTTTAGCTCCAGGCCGAGTGCAAAAGTTCTGGGAATCGGATACGCTCCTGCGTCCACTCCTTCTCTGAGTCCATTCAACCCGTTGATACTTGCTTCCGGAGACATTCCTTTGTATTTGGTAAAAACCGCAGCCTGCTGGCAGCTAAGCGTCAGCCTTGTTCTGCTGAACACTTTTTGTAAAACCGGAAGTGAATATCCTAGTGTGATATTTTTGATCGTAACGTAAGATCCATTCTCGATCCAGCGGCTGTTGGCATACCTGAAAAAGTTGTTGCCCGCGCCGGTCGTCCTGGGGTAGATTCCGTTGCCGGGCTCACTTTCCGATCTCCACCTGTCTTTCCAGTATTTCTGCACATTGAAAACACCATCCTGGTTGTCCGACCATTCTTTTTGTCCGTTGATAATATCCTGACCAATTGCTCCGGAAATCACCACATTCAGATCCAATCCTTTGTATGACACACTGTTTGCAAGCCCGAAAATGAACTTGGGATTCGGATTTCCCAGAAAAGCCCGGTCCGCATTGGTAATGACGCCGTCGTTGTTCAGGTCCTTGTAACGCACCGTTCCGACACTTGAAGTCACATTTTTGGGTTGGGAATCAAATTCCTGCTGATTCATGTAAATACCATCAAAAACGTAACCCCAAAACTGCCCGATCGGCTTGCCTACCTGCGTTTTCCAGTAAGTTCCCTGTTCACCTACGCCATCAATCGGCGTATTGTTTGTACCCAGTTTTTCAACCCGGTTACGGTTGAAGGAAATATTGAAATCTGTATTCCATGTCAATTCTCCGGTGAGGTTCCTTGTACTGACCGAAAATTCGTATCCCCAGAATTTGAACCCGCCAATGTTTGACTGAATGTTGCCAAAACCGGTTCCCATCGGGATGTCGACCTGATACAACATATCGTCAATCGATTTTTGATAATAATCAGCAGTAAGAGACACCCGGTCATTCCATAAACCGAGATCTACACCTACATCTATTCCTTTTGTCGTTTCCCACGTCAGCTTGTTATTCCCCAGCGTAGTCAGACTTCTGCCTTGTGCCAGGGCCCCGCCATAAACATAATTGGTTGTTGAAACAGCACCAAACTGACTGTAATTACCGATGTTGAAATTACCCACCAAACCATATTCGGCCCGCAATTTCAGATAGCTTACAGCGCGCAGACTTTCCATGAATTTTTCATCTGATACAATCCAGCCGGCCGATACAGATGGAAAAGCTCCCCAGCGATTTTCACTGCCAAAGCGTGAAGATCCGTCGCGGCGGATTGAAGCTGAAAGCAGATATTTGCCTTTGAAACTGTAATTGAATCTGCTATACATTGACAAAAGTGACCACTCAGAAGTATTGTTGCTTCCGTTTTTCACGGCCGCGGCGTCAATCCAGGAGACCAGATCGTCAGGAAAATTGCTTCCCGACAAGGAGTTAACTTCCTGATGAAATTTCTGAGCTGAGTATCCGGCCAGAATTTCCAGATTGTGATGTTCCGCAAAAGTTTTGGTATAAGTCAGCGTATTTTCACTCAACCAGGAATAGTAGTTCGTGGTTGCGTAGGAGCCGGAAGGAATCGTTGGTGGAGGTGCCCAGATTGTTCCAACGGAACTCGGATTAAATATACGGTTGGTCCGGTTGGCAAGGTCAGTAGACACTGCTGACTTGAAGCGGAAATTTTTAAGAAAATCGAATTCTACAAATGCATTCGAAAGCAGTCTGGAAGTAGTCTCTGTATTCTGCGAATTTTCCAGTGTCGCAACCCAATTCGGCTGCGTGAAAAGTCCGGGGCCTTCAAATCGCAGCTTGCGCGTTCCATCTGCATTTTTCTCATCGGGTGAAAATATCGGCGGCGTTGTGAGCCCGGCGAAGATGATATTGTATGTTCCGTCAGTCCCGAAATTCTGGCCTGTCTGGTAAGTCGGCGCCACATTTAATCCAACCCGGATTTTATCATTTACCTGATATTCATTGTTGGAACGCAGCGAAAACCGCTTGTACCCGGTGTTGAGCATTACACCATCTTCATCGTAATACCCAACTGTGGTGGCTGTAGTAAATTTGTCTTTTCCAGCAGTTAACGACAAATTATAGCTGCTCATTTTGGAGTTTCTCAGCATTTCGTCCATCCAGTCCGTATCTGGTCCGGTCCAGCTTTGTGGATTTTGGTACAAAGCTGGAATTCCACCGGTGTAGCCTTCATATTTTATTTTATCCTCGAAAATACCTTTCTGAAATTCCAGAAATTCCTTGGCATTCATCAGATCCGGACGACCGCGATCAGGGACGCGTCCAACGCCACGGTTTACACTAAATTGCACGCTGGTTTTTCCCGGTTTTGCCTGTTTTGTAGTGATCAAAACCACACCGCTAGCAGCCCGTGATCCGTAAATGGACGCAGCAGAAGGTCCTTTCAAAACTGAAATGTTCTCAATTTCATTGGGATTGATGCTGTTGATATCGCCTACGATCGGCGCTCCGTCGACGACGTAAAGCGGACTGTTCCCGGCATTCACCGAAGCCGCGCCACGTATTCTGATGGAAATTCCTTTTCCCGGCTGACCGGAAGTCTGGTTAACCTGCACACCTGCAATTCTTCCCTGAATTTTCTGACCAATCTGCCCCACCGGCTGATCCTGTAATCTGGCGGTTGACAACGACGAAATGGAACCCGTAACTTCCCTTGTTTTCTGGCGCCCGTAGCCCACTACCACAACTTCTTCCAAAGATTTGGTATCCGTTTTCAGCGTTACGTCCAGAAAGCTCTGGTTTCCAACGGTAATTTCCTGGGTGAGGTGTCCAATGTAAGAAAATGTCAGCACCGTTTCTCCATCAGGAATACTCATGGTAAAAGTTCCCGTTTCGTCTGTTACCGTGCCCCTCGTTGATCCTTTGATGATTACATTGACGCCGGGCAAGGTTCCACCTTTTTCATCCAGAACTTTACCTTTAATATTTCTGTCGACGTTGGTACTTGCGATAATGCTGGTTTTTCCGAGCGGCTCCGATTTCAGCTTTCCCGGAAGAAGGCTGACTAGCGAGACAGCCACAAGACTGCCTATACATAGCGATTTTGGTGTCCATTTACAATGGAAATACCTGGTAGTGATTTTTTTCATAATTACCTGATTTAGCTACGAATGGATTTTTTGAACAACGTGCTCTTGTGAGCCATCGCACCCTTGGATACGATGGCCGGGATTTAGGAACAGTCTTTACTAATTGTTTATAATACTACGCTGAAATTATAACTGCCTGATTGTACCAGCAATGCCGTGCCTTCGCTGTTTGTCTGGAGAACACGAAAGTCTTTGCCATTGCTAATTTTTTGTCCGCTTTCACTGATGCTTTTGCCTGCCGGAAGGTACACGGTGGCAGTTGTATTGGCCGGGATCTGAACGCTCAACTGGAAATCACTTTTTCCGGACTTCCAATCAACAGAAATCTTACCTGCTATGGAATCGTAGGAACCTTTGGCCCAAGTTAAGCTCCCGCCCAGCACCGGTTTGATAACAAAATGTTTGTACCCGGCTGAGTCGGTATTGATCCCTAGAACGCTCCTGTACATCCATTCCCCTACCGCACCGATGGCATAATGGTTGAAGGAATTCATTCCCACCGCCTGAAAGCCGCGATCTTTGACATATCCATCCCAACGCTCCCAGATTGTAGTTGCACCCTGATCGATTGAGTATATCCAGGAAGGAAATCTCCGGCTCTCAATCAACTTGTAAGCGACGTCCTGATAACCGAATTCGGTCAACTGATTCATCATGCGGATTGTGGTTTGAATACCCGTAGAAATGCGGTAATCGTAGTCTTTTATCGTTTGAACCATCTTTGCTGCGGCCTGCTTTTTGAGGTTGTCCGGCACGAGGTCAAAGTCCAGCGCGATTGCATATCCTGCCTGCGTATTTCCCTGAACCTTCCCATCTGAGGAAACATATTCCGCAATGAACTTAGAGCGAATCGCGGTTGCAAGCGAATCAAAATACCGGTAGTCCTGGTCCTTGCCCAGCAATTTGGAAACTTTGGCGACTGTTCTGGTAGAGTGCGCAAAAAACGCTGTTGAATAAATATCATCGGGAACCTTGCCGCCCTCTTTCGGATAATCCTTGGAAATGATGGTATTCCCGTTCAGCCAGTCTCCGTACATATTTCCACGGGCATTTTTCCAAAGTAGGTTCGGGTTCATTTTCACAATGTAGCGGATGTACTTTTTCATTGCGCCATATTGAACGGCGAGTATTTCCTTGTCTCCATAATTCTCGTACATGCGCCAGGGAATCAGCACACCGGCGTCGCCCCAGCCCGGCGAATTGTAAAAGTTATTCCACGCTCCTACCTGCGGAGAAAAGTCCGGGAAACGTCCCTCAGGCCTTTGAGAATCCCGGATATCCCTGATCCACTTTGTAAAAAACGCACTCATATCGAGGTTGTAAATCGAAGTCTGAGCGAAAACCTGGGCATCGCCCATCCAGCCTGCACGCTCATCACGCTGCGGACAATCGGTGGGAACTGAGTGCATGTTGCCGCGTTGTGTCCAAAGTATGTTTTCCCAGAGTTTGTTGAGATCCTTTGATGAACTTTCAAAACTTCCGGCAAGCGGCGATGCGGATGCGACCACCTTTCCAATCACGTCAGTCAAATTAGGTTTTTTAGTCAATCCTGAAATCTCTACATACCGAAATCCGTGGTAAGTGAATCTTGGTTCATAGTCCACAAAATTACCTACCCCTGTTACATATACGTCTATTTGTTTTGCACCTCTTAAATTGCTTACATAAAGTTTTCCTTCATCATCCAGCACTTCTCCATGACGGAATGTAATCAGACCACCGGGATTGTAGTTTAGTTTCAGATTTGCCCAACCTGCAATATTTTGCCCAAGATCGAAAATGTAGGTATTCTCATTTACCTTCGAAATTTTGACCGGTTTTATTTCCTCAATGATTTTGATCGGCTCGTTCAACTGGGCGCTAAGTGTAATATCGACGGATTTATCGACGGTTACAGGTTTCCATTTACTTTCGTCAAAGTTGGGTTTCAACCAATCGTCGGGCAATAATTTTGCGTCGAAATTTTCTCCGTCAAAGATCGATGCCGATTGTACCGGACCGTTTTCAATCATTTTCCAGCTGCCGTCCGTCACAATCTGAGACGTTGTCCCGTCTTCAAAAACAATATCCAGCTGACCAATCAGCCTGCGGTCAAATCCATAGGAGCCACGGTCCGGATGAGAGAAAACAGCTCCTGCGTACCATCCGTCAGCAAGCATCGCTCCGATCACATTTGCGCCATTCTGAATGTAGGGCGTAACATCATATGTCTGATACTGAACCCGTTTATGATAATCCGTCCATTCCGGCGCAAGAACCTGATTACCAATCTTCTTACCGTTGATGTGCATTTCATAAAGTCCAAGTGCACTTGCATTCAAGGTCGCGTGTTTCACTTTTTTGTTTGCGGCAAATGTTTTTCTCAACAAAGGCGATGCGGGTATGGGCATCGTGAATGGTTTGTGCTCCGAATTGATTTTATAAAAACCGTCGGTGAGTTTGACCGGAAGCCAGTTTTCGGAGGAAAAGTAAGGATACAGATTGTAAGGATTTGTGGCTGATACGCTCTTTTTCAAAGCAACATTTTTGGATCTGGAATCAATTACTTCCATCTCTGCCAGCGCATAAGCATATTTCCCCTCGTCGGTTTTGTTCAACTTGTTTACTGAGATTCGCAGATAGCGTCCTTTCACCGGACTGAACGTTTTAACGTATGGCACCAAGCCTCGCTGTTCAAAATCGTTTTTACTTTCGTCCGCAACCACCCGCGCATTTTTAAAGTCCGGCGTGGCAGAAATTTCAATTTTAAACCGCTTTGGAAACAGATAGCCATTCGGCTGCTTTTTGTAATCAACAGGAAATAATTTTATCTGATTAACTTCCGACACTTGCTCCAAGTCTATTACTACACGTTGATTGGCAGCATTTTCAATTGTCTCAAAATCTGACTGGAAACCATAATTGACATAATATTTTTGTTCGTCAGGTATGTTTTCAGCGGCTGCACCGATCCACGCGGCCTGCCAGTCGCTCAGGTTCAGTAAACCCATTGACCAACTCGCGATTTCGCTCCATTCTCCGGCAGACTCACCGGAATCCCAAACCTTTACTTTCCAAAAATATCTACCTTTTGACAAAAGTTTTTTTCCTCCGAATTTGATCTGATTTGTCTGTGCGGAGACTACTTTTCTGGAGTCCCAGATATCAGCTGAACCACGGGATAAGGCGGCAGAATCACTGCCAACCATGATCTGGTAGGCAGACTGCGACTGTCCCCTTGCACCGGAAGATAGTTCCCAGCTCAGGCGAGGTTGTACCACGTCAATTCCGTTCGGATTCACAAGATATTCTGTTCTAAGGCGATTTACGGCTAAACTGTTCGACTGCGCGCTCACATTGAGACAGAGGAAGTATATCAGTAAAAGGAAATTTTTACAAGAAATCTTCATGGTAAAAGTTAGGATAAGCCATGGTACATTTTACGGAAAAGACAGATATTAAATCTCGCCCAGGCGAGACTGTATTTAATATGTTTCAATTTTTCTACAAATTGTTACAATCTGATTATGCAAACTTATCTGTTTACGTCACAGGAGACTTCCAGTTTTATATCAAAAAATGATACTTTTATAGCACATTTACTGTTTTTGAATACCAAATGTGCCGAGATATGTCGTATTCTGAATCTTGATGCCTGATGAAGTCCTGTCGCCTGGCGTGCCGGTGAAGATATACGATGTCCATTTATAACAGGTGCAAGGTAAAACCCAGGCACCGGGATTTGGTTCGCTGCGGTGAGCAACGGGATCTGACCGACACTATCAGATCAGTGGTAGAAACCCTCGTGAAGGGCAGGTGAACAAACTGAGCAAAACTTATCTTCGCCCATCCCGCAGCGTCGCCACCAATCTTTCTGCAAGTCTTCTGTCGGCTGTAATGATTTCGGCCTGCCCTTTTAAGCCATTTCTGTAAGGTAAAATCCGACCATACCGCGTAGTCAGCTTTACAGGCAGATCAACATAACCCCAATAGGTACTGTCCTTTCCCGGTGTGACGGATAGCTTGGATAGTTTGCCTTCCACCATTCCGTACTCCCGGAAAGGAAACCCGTCCAGTTTTATCAGCACTGTTTGTCCTTGTTCAAGCTTTCCTATGTTTGCTTGTGGGATTTTTACGATACCCTGAAATGAACTGCTTTCAGGCTCTACCGTCATCAGCTCCTGTCCGACTGTTAAATGCTGCTGCTCCTGCCAGGGTGCGGAAAAAGAGATGGTTCCTCCAACCGGTGCAATCAACACATATCGCTGTTTCCAGACCTCAAGACTGGTCGACAGGGTCTGCATTGACTGAAGAAAGTTAGTTCTCCGGTCCCTGATGGCATTCTCAAGTTCAAGTAGTTCTTTTTGTTTGGCCGTCCGAGCTGACCGATTTTGGATCAGCGAAGAGGCCAGTCCTTTCACCGGCATTTCCCGAGCAAGAAGCCTTGCCCTTTCTTTATTATATTCCAAAAGTGAAATCACCTTACTTTTAAACAATTTTTCCTGAACCTGAAATTCATCAGCTGCAAGTTGTAAATCTTTGTTTTGCAATGTCAATTGTTCCGCCAGTATCTTTTCCATAGCGATCAGATCGGCCTGATCGCTGATGAGTAATTCTCTTTTTTCCGGATAAAACCCGCCTGCCAGGAAAGATTTCAACTCGGTAAGTTGCTGGTTGAAAGTATGGAAATCCTGCTGGGCTTCACCAAGTCTGGAATATGACCCAGCCGCAAATTGCCGGACCAAATCCCATTGCCCGCGGGACACTACCTTACGAAGCTGCTCAACGGCCGTCAGCAACTCAAATATTTGTGCATGATCCGCAGTACTCTCCAGAAAAGCTACCACTTGGCCCTTGGCAACTTGCTCTCCATCTTTGACCAGCAGTTTTGTCAGCTTACCGTCTGTGCGTACCAACATAGTGCGTGGCGCATCGGTAGCGGTGAGCGTAAATGATGTTGTTACTATATCAGGAAAGCGAATCCACCAGGTACCCAGCCCAAGCAGCACGGTGAGGCCGAACAACAAGGTGATACCCCATTGCACCAGCCAATGCGGCGGGCGGCTGATGATCTCGTGTACCTCTTCCGAATGGAGTTCTGGGAAGGGAGAGCTGACGTCCGACGGAGTAAGGGAAATGGGCATGAAATGTTACAGTTTAGCGTTCATCGTCTTTTATACTGCCAGTTCCAACTGGTTACTTACCAGTTCAAAATATTTTCCTTTTGCAAGAACAAGCTCGGAGTGTGTGCCAATCTCGACAATCTCACCCTTTTCCATCACCACGATCTGATCTGCGTGTTTTACCGTACTCAGCCGGTGCGCTACCACCACCACCGTTCTTCCCTTAAAGAATTCTTCCAGGTTACCGATGATCACGGCTTCGTTATTGGCGTCCAGTGCGTTAGTGGCTTCGTCAAAAAGAAGCACGTGCGGATTTTTATAAACTGCTCTTGCAATCAGGATCCGTTGTTTTTGTCCCTGGCTGATCCCGTTCCCTTCTGCTCCTATTTTGGTGTAATACCCCAGCGGAAGTGATTCAATAAATTCATGGATATTAGCCACATGCGCGGCCTCGTATAACCTTTTCTGATCAATCACCTCGTCGGCAACTGCTATGTTACGGGCAATGGTGTCGGAGAATATAAAGCCTTCCTGCATCACCACCCCGCACTGCTCTCGCCATGCTTTGTGGGATATAAATTTTAAACCGAGCTCTCCACTTTTGGCAGATTTATCATTGCCGTTTTCAAAGGCATGCATTTGCGGTAATGAAATAATTGTTCTCGATTTCAAAGAAATTGATCCCTGCTGAGGTTCGTAAAAGCGCAACAGTAGTTTCAGTAAAGTTGTTTTACCGCTTCCGCTTGTACCAACAATAGCGGTGGTTTTGCCGTACGGAATCGTCAGGTTCATGTCTTTCAACACAGGCTCATTACCTGCACCAGGATATGTATACGTAATTCCCGACAGACGGATATCCTGCGTCTGATCCCATTGGCTGCGTTTCTGTTCATGCGCGGGTTCTTCATCCGCCAGGCCATGGACTTCGTTCAAACGTTCAAGGCTGATCTGCGCATCCTACCACGACTGTAAAAAGCCGATCATCTGTTCAATGGGGGCATTAAATTGCCCCAGGATGTACTGGACAGACATCATACCGCCAAGCGTGAGCTGTCCGTCCACCACAGCTTTGGCCGCCAGAAAGGTGATAAATATATTCTTGCTCTGGTTGATCAAAAGTGCCCCTGCCTGCTGAAACTGTGACAAGGCCAGGCTCTTCACACTCCATTTGAAAAGCCTGGCCTGTGTCCGTTCCCACTCCCAGCGTTTGGGCGTTTCGGCCCCCGAAAGCTTAATATCCTGCATGCCCTGAATCAGCTGCACGATCTGGCTCTGGTTGCGTGATGATACCTCAAAACGTTTCGTGTCCAGCTTACGGCGCTGTTTCAAAAACAGGATGACCCATACTGCATACAAGACCGAAGCACCCACTGCCACCATAAAGATGGACAAATGATAATACGCAAGAACGAATCCAAAAATGAATAGATTGAAAAGAGAAAATAAAACACTCAACGTCTGCCCCGTCAGGAAAGCTTCAATCCGGTGATGATCGCCGATTCGCTGCATGATATCGCCAAACTGCTTCACGTCAAAAAACGAAACCGGCAATCGCATGAGTTTTGAAAGAAACTCGGATAAAATGGTCAGATTTAACCGGGTACTGATATGCAGCAATATCCAGCTCCGTAAAAAATCAACTGCTGCGGTGCTGCATAGCAGAACCATCTGCGCGATGAGTATAAGGTAAATGAACGACAGATTCTGTGTTCCAATACCAACGTCGACCACAGACTGCGTAAGAAATGGCATGAGTAGTGAGAGCCCGCTGCCAACCAACATGCCCAGCCCAAGCTGAACAACAAGCTTTTTATAACCCCATAGATAACCGAGCAACTGACTGATTTGAAGCCCGTTCACCCTTTCTTCTTCTTCCTCATAAAACCGTGGAGTGGGTTCCAGCAGTAAGGCCAGCCCCTCTTTCCTACCACCTACATTTCCCGAAAGCCATTGGTTTTCAAATTCCTCAGCCGTATAGGTGATAATACCTCTCGCAGGATCAGCAACTTGAAAAACACCTAAACTTTTGCCTGCTGCAACCTCGGTTTGTCTCGCTTCGTTTTCGTGGACAACAGGTTCATTCGGAAACAGCTCCAAATTTAATCCCTGTCGTCTTCCACCCCAAATTCCCGACAGGAAACCCCTGCCAAGCACCGATGGCCTATGCTCCACAGAAACTAAAACCACAAAATGATTCTGGCCCCAATGCAGCACGCAGGGCAACGGGGCTTCCTCAACCAATTTGGCTAATGTAACCCGCACACCCACCGACTTAAACCCAATAGCCTCGGCCGCTTCCGCAATCCCCAGCATTGAAACCCCTTCACGGCTTATATGGGACTTTTCCCTTAAAGTCTGTGCGGTGTAATGTTTACCAAAATGTTTCGCAATCATGCGTAAACACGTGGGACCGCAATCCATTTGATCAAGTTGCCGGTAGTGTGGAAAATCCATTCAATAGTATATTAGATCTTAAATCGTCTATTGCTTACGGTTCGGTATTTGTCGGAAAAGTTTCAACAATTTGACCCAAAGCATGATATCAAACGTCGCGCATTTCAGTAACCAGCATTCAGTGCACGCTGCGCTATATATGACAGTTAGGAAGGGTCCAGTTGTGTTGCATCTTCCTGAATTTTTTCAATATATTTTTCAAACGCATCAGTCGTTTTCATCATTCCGAGATCAATAAGCTGCTGCGAATCTTTGAATTTTACAGAGCCTTCGAAGTGAAAATTTAATTCAGGATTCTCGTCAATCTTTTTCTTGAAAATCTTGTAGTAAAATGCCCCTCCGTAGTGCTGCTCTCTTATACACTCTTCTTTTACTTCTGAAATAAAATCCGAAAGAAATTTGGTGTGGAAGACAACTGCCTGAATTTCGCTGACCTGAGAGCCATTAATGGCATGCATTCCCTGAACGAGATATGTTTGCGGTAAATATCTGAACAGAGATATCTTTGACAATATTGATGGAGGATTGCTCTCTCCAAAAACTCTGTCTCTCATTCCCCCGGTGAAAATTGTCGTCGTAAAATAATCCATTCTCTTTTTGTCCTGAAAAGAAAATGGTCTCGAGAAATATTGCGCATCGAAGTATGAAACTATATTTAATGGATCTGAGCCGGAATTGTAAATCGTATTATTCACTGAATCAGAAGGATACATGTCCAGTAAAAGGGATCGTACGGCAGTCTCCCCTTTTGTTTCCAAATAACGACAAAAATCTCTTAATGTTAAGCTCTGTTTACCATGATAATAGAACAACTCATCGATATCCACAACCATACACCAGTGGCCTTTTCCGTATTTATCCAACATATGCTCCATCCACATCCAATGATATAAATACGGTCCGTTTGTAGTAAGTACATGAACATTTTTATTTTTTATAATTTTGGAAACACAGTCATCAGAAGAGTTATTATCTATAAAAAAAAAACGATCTACCCCCATGGACTCATAATATTGAACAAAATGAGAAATACGCAAGGACTCATTACGCATTATTGCAAATAGGCGTACTTCCCTTGCATCACTACGCTCTGGTGCTCCATTCAGCCATTTTAAACATCTAGCTTGCCGGTACAATGATAGACGATAAGCAATCCCCTTTCTGATCTTATCCAAGCACCTTGCAAACTGCGATAATACTCCTATAATTCTATATTTCAGAGAAAACCAAACCATATAAAATATTTTTAATTTCTACTTCAAATTTTTGACAATGAATTTATCAATATCAACAAAATTAGTCTCATTAAACCCTATCATTTTCTTTAAAATATTTCCTTTGTCATCATAGAATAAAATTATAGGAATACTTCCATCGAAATCGAATATTTGCTTTGAGACTATCATTTGCTTGTCGAACAAAATTACCTGTCTCCATGGCATAGTCTCTTTTTTCAATGCCTTGACCCAGATACCTCTATCTGTATCAACGGATACGCACACTATGGCAAATTTTTTATTGGGTATTTGCGAATAATATTAGTCCTTTAAATTAATCATCTTCTTCCGGCATGTATCACACTCCTCTCCTTTACGCCAAAAAACGATATATCATAATTTACTTCATTAGGCTAATATTTCCTTAATCTATTTGATCCTACAAACTTCGTCCGTAGCTGCTTTTATCTTATGTAAATATTCTCCATCGACGTCCAGTCTATTTTTCTGATCTGACAATATAAAGCTGTCCAACTCATCAGATTGATACCTGTTTTGTATTTCCATTGACCTAACTTCAGATTTATGAATAGCTAATATTTTCTCGCCATATGCAAGCCAACTTTTATAATCTTGGCAAAGAGAACTGTCCTTGTTAATAGATTGTAATTTCAGGCATGAGGCATATATTAACACTATATTAATACCCTCTGAATCCATCATCTCTCCTAAAAAAAACCTAAGCCTAGAACTCCCAAACTGTAAACTAGGTATTTTTGTACTCTTCTGAGAACATATACGTTTTATCAAAACCTGAGAACATACCTGTCTATATAGATCTCTAAATGGATGATTCCACAATTTCTTCACGGTCACATCATATCCCTGAGACAAAGTCACATAATCATATTTTGAAGGGTTTTTAATTTCTTCTAGTCCGTCAATAGGAAGATTATACTGCATCAAGAATTCTCTCTGTTCTTGTAATAACTTGCTAGATTTAGCTGTATCAAGCTCATCGATTCGGTATCTAAAACTGAGAAAGATACTTCCCACATCCATCGTGTCTGTTGGCATTGAGTCCGCACTCTTGAACGATCGGTAATCTATCGATAGCCCTACATTTTTAGAGTAAAAAACCAGCGAGGGGATCACCAACATTAGGTAGAATAAATTGCTTCTCATGTAATAGAATAATTATGTTTGAATTGTACTAGAATCAAATTGAACGCTGTCCAAAACTTTAGAACAAATACTCTAATACAACCTATTCTGCCTATCCCTAAATTTAGCTTAAAATAGGAGATTTCCTGAAAATATAGGGCGATTAAATTATTGGTCCAAAACGTCGTGACCTTTTGATTACTTCAAAAGATCACGACGAAAAAAATGACAATGGCATTTCACGCTCTACCTAATTGACCGATCACCATTGCAATAATTTGAAACTATGTCTGATTGTATTTGGGAGGCTGTTGTTTCTTTTGTCCGCAACTCGATGACACCGATGTAATGGGAATATAACCGGAATAAGTGACACCATTCTTTTGGTATGAGTAATATGCCACACCGGATGAACTAGAAGCGCAACTTCCTTGGGCTGTGTATTCGATATTCATAGTATTGCCGCTAGAGTTTGTCACGCTACAAGAACAATAATAGTCCCCTCCCACAACATTTTTCATCTCCGACCTTGTCAGAGCAAAGACACTAAAACTTGACATTGACATAATTCTACAATGTTTAAAGTGAAAAATATATACACGATTTTCGAAAATCCTCAAATACTAACCGGGTGGCCTTCCTCCCGGTTTAGAAAGGGGACAACACGTTTCAAATCCCGAATCTTAAACGCTGCGGATAGTTTTACGCCATTAACATACACAGTGGGGGTTCCGGTAACCCCTGCAAGCTCGGACCATCTTCCATGCAGCCTGACCTGCGGGTTAACTTCATGTGGGTTGACCTCTACTTTATTTATTCCTATCCATTTTTCTGCATCCTGTTGGATATTTGAATACCAACTGTCCATCAATACTTTTCGGTCTGTCGTTGTTGCACTTAAAAACCCTGATGCGATCTGCCACGCTTTCGCCGGCCCTAAAAACACAAACTGACATTTAAAATTTTTATCACTTTCCACTAAATGGTTGATCTCCCCATGTAGCCTGGAGCAAGGCCCGCAGAGTGGATTGGTCACCACGGTGACCACATGTGGAGCGTCTAAATTCCCAATCGCTGCGGTTTGCATATCCTCAAAAATGGGTGGCATTTTTGTCTGGCTACCAAATGTCGCTCGGATGTAGTTTTCGTTGAACTTCACTTTCTGCAATTCCCTCTGTACGTCAAAAAGTTGTAAAGCCTCAGTTAACGGCTTTTTGATCAGTATCCAGATTAGCGTCGGCATCAGAAAGGCTAAAGCTAAAAGTGCAAGGGATTCGCTTTTCAATACCCAGGCGAATTCGCCGGAATAGGTAAACAAGATTGCGTTTTCTCCCCAGAGTGTAATCTGAACCAGCATACATAATGTACACCATTCCTTCGCGACGAAACGCTGGTACCAAACCGAATAAATCGTATATGGCAATGCAACCATACTTAACAAAGCCAGATACGCAACAAGTGAAAAGTTTCCGGATGTCAATGCGAACAACAAACCAAAGAATCCACCAGTAAAATAGACAAATCCCACTTCCGACCACGAAAGCCAGGAGCTAATTTTTGAAGCTTTTGATTGTAATATACCATTACAATTACCCTGACTACCAAGGTGGCAGATATTTTGCAGGAAAGGATTGTCGGCATCCAGACTTTGCCATAACAACAAGCCACTAACAATCATCCCAAACAATTTCACGGCCAAAAGGACACCGAATGATAATCCGGCAGACTGAAGAAAATTCCAGTTCAATCCGAAAGCGATAGCCAAACAAACAACTGCTCCCGCGATAAGAAATGGCGTTCTGACACTAGTAACGTACTGACCCTCCACTCTTTCGGAATAACGTTGCTCTCCTGATTCCCCATTCGGCTCCAAGAGAAGTGTAATTCCATTCCATTTCTGTTCGAAATCTGAGAGCGAATCTTTCTGCCAGCCTTTTTTTGTATCCAGCCATTCTACTGTATCGTGGGTTACTGATTTTAACGGGGCAAGTATACCGCCTCTGGTGTTTATATATGCAAGAGATGGGAGTGGAATTTCTTTTAACTGGGCAGCCTGAAGACGTACAGCCATGTTCGGCACCTGCCATTCTGCCAGTGCGTCACTGATGGACACCATGCTTGGGAATTCCGGATGCATGATCATATCTTCCTTCAAACCCTTGGCGGACACCCTTACCTTAAATTCCCACAGCAGGTATTCTACGGCCTGTAAAGCGTTTTTTTCAGTGGCGTTCAGTTTCATGGGTGAAGGAGTATTTGATTTAGTGTATGGTTTAATTTATCGGAGGAATAGCTGGTTTGGCAGATTTCTCTGAATTTCCTGATATTTTGTGTGTAGCTCCGGTCTTCCAGCAATTCCAAAATCTTTTTCTTCATATCCCCGCTCCGTTCATAAGAAAACACGCCGCGCAACCCCAATCCATGGTGTTCCACTTTCAGTCCATTTCCGTTTTGATCGTACTGCAGATCCAGAGGATATACGAGCATCGGTACTCCGTAGTAAATGCTCTCCTTTACCGAGCCCAATCCCCCATGTGTCACAAACAAATCCGCGTGCTGTAATACCCTCAGTTGCGGAACCCTGCTAAACATGTGGATATTCGCTGGTATTTTCCGTTGATAACGGAGCGTCTCAATCACAAGTTTGTTTACCGAAAATATCGCATCCACATTTTCGAGTTCTTGAATGGCCTCGAGTAACTTATTCAGAAAATCGAGCAAGGCCCTGTCTGAGCCCTGGTAAAAGGTCCCGAAGGTGCAGTAAATCAGACGATTTCCCACTTTCTTTCTGTCAACAATCTCTTGAAAACGGTTTTCAAAAGAGGAATCCAATTCGGTATCCTGCCTGTGTTCACTGATGCACAACCCCAGATAATGCTGGTTGGGCTTCCGCACTTCGGAGGAAACCTCGAGTTCCAGTGGTGCAAGCATGATCTCAGGAATGTTGTCAAAAAGTAAGGCACTTGTTCTATCTTTTGCGACGGGATGTTTTTGTGAAAAACCATCAGCACGGGTCAGTTTTTCAAATTGATCGTTAATTGCCTTTCCGATCCACACGTCCAGAGGACTCGTAATGAAATACTTCAAGGGTATGCCTTTTTTTGTTTCTAAGTCGTTTTTGGCGGCATGATGCTCCGGCCAATGCCCCTGATCGACAGTCGGGAAACCGTTTACACGATAAGTAGACAACATTGGATTCACGAATACCAGCTTGATGTCCTTGTACTTGGGATACAGTACCAAAATATCCGTGCTGTTAAAAATATCAATGAATATTGCCACCGGTTTTATCTGATCAACGATTCGACCAAGCTCTTTTTGCCGGACTTCGTAAAGGTCATTATTCCAGATACTCTTCAACGTTTCCCATTTCCCTGCTTTCCCTTTTTGCTCAGTAAGGTACTGCCTTTCCATTCCCAACGCAACCCGGATACGCCCGCTCCGCACTACTTGATAGCCCTGGCCAGTCACTAATTCTTCCAGCACATCATTGATCACCGAGAAATAAATCTCGTGATCTTTCGACAATAGATCGGCCAGATACAACGCGGGCAATATGTGACTACGAATAGAAGCAGGCAGAAAGAGGACACTTTTTTTCATAAACAGCTCATCAACCTCACAAAGGTATATTTAATCCATTTTTAGTACTATACGAAAAACCGTTCAATTTGGTCGTAAAATCCGATCAATTGTAGACTTTGTAACCGTTTTGTAAAAAATTAAATAAAAATTAGGATTGTTCAAAAAGTCAAAATACTATTACGAAAATTTACACTTCACAGAACAAATTAGCATCATGGAGATCGGCACACTACTACGTAAACTAAGGGATTCCCGGCGGCTAACCACCAGGAAAGTAGCTGAAACAACAGGCGTAGCCCACGCCACTTACCTGTACTGGGAGCACGATAAATCTTCACCTTCACTCAGATTTTACCTGAAACTCGCCGCGGCTTTTGACGCCTGTCCTGTTGAAATGATGGCTTATCTCACAGGAAAGATTCCAGAACCGAAGTCTTCTGAACAGAAAGTGCTACAATCCTACCTGAACGAGATAATGTCCCTGCACGAGAGATATTCCGACTCCATCAAGGACCAAGAAACACCGGAGGTAGCGTCAGCAGTAAGCCTTGGGAATTAACCATGGTAGATTTTGTCGCGAGATAAACTGAAACAGGAGATACCGAACTGGTCCCGGATAAAATTGTTGCCCGAACAAACCCAGAGCGTTATACGTAGCTTATGAGCCAGAAGAAGAGAATCTGGCTGGGCGGCCGGTGACTGCACGCGCAAACTTAAAAAAATCCGAAACATGGAGGCTCATGACACTATCCCGAGTTTTTAGCAATGAATTTGTCAATGTCAATAAAATTATCCTCACTAAATCCGATCATTTTCCGTAACAGATCTCCTTTGTCATTGTAGAATAAAATCAGGGGAATACTCCCATCAAAATTGAATATCTGCTGCGAGACTTTCATTTGCTCATCAGACAAAATTACCTGCCTCCACGGCATATTCTCTTTTTTCAATGCTTTAACCCACATACCCCTTTCAGCATCAATGGAAACTGACACCATATTGAATTTTTTGTTGGCTAATTGCGCATAATACAAGCTCTTCAACTGGGGTATCTCCTTCCGGCATGGCCCACACCATGATGCCCAAAGGACGACCATGTTTAACTTGCCTGACTCTAACACACTTTTTTCTTCCCCAAACTCATTCAAAAAACGGGTTGATCGATTAACCTTTAAGGTTGTATCCCTGGCATTTTTAAGAATGGATAATGCTACTTCACTGCTCTGAACCTCTTTGTTAAATCTATCCACTAAACGAGCGAGTTGAACCGAACTAAATTTGTGAGCGACGTTTCGAAGTTTAAAAAGAAAGTGATACGAATAAGGATGAGCTGCTATTTGTTTTCCTATTTCTTCAAACTTAAAACTATTTTCGTCAGTGGTATCATCATAAAAAGCCTGCGACTGCCGACCAATCACCGGATCTCCAACAATACTCGAAGTTTTGATTGATTTGGAATAGTCTGAATCCGAGAGCTTGCCAATCAGGTTGGACGAAGGAGATTCAAGCATAATCAAGCTTGTCATTATCGGGCCACCTCTATATTTTTTTTTCGTATGGAAAATAAACATCCGAAGTGTGCTATCCTTGCGAGACCGATGTCTAATTTGCGCATAGGCAGGCATTTTAAAACTGGCAGCAGGTATCTTAAATTCAAATCGCCCGTGATCGGTCTGCACAGAATCCAGTTTGCTTGCCATTTGATCGAATAAATACATAGTCCCGTCGGGCAGCCCGGATATTGTCCCTTTAATTACTGTAACCATCTCACTATCGCCGTTAGAGCAGCCACTGATAATTAGTGATATTGCTACCAATAGTCTAACAAAAAGGCTATATCGATTCAAATTAAATACCATCAAGAAACGTTTTCCCAACCTCATATCATAGGGCTAAAAGAGAATCCAAATATTTGGTCTTCAACAATACGGAAGGACGTGCCGCATTATAATCAACTATTCTACCACCTTTATCAATAAGAATGTACCTGGGAATACCATTTATTTTATAAAGTTCCATGATACTGGTTGAATCAAGTGGCGTATTCCTGGGAGACTGTATACCATGAATCCCTTTTAATGAATTATTTTTCTCTAAGAAACGCATCCATAGTTCATGATCTTTGTCCACTGAGGTGTAAAGAAACTTTAAATCGGCGCGGCCCGCATATTTTTTCGACAACTTAGCAGAATATTTGAGTTCATCCCGACAGGGCCCACACCATGTCGCCCATACGTCAATATAAATCAGGTTGCCCTTCAAACTTGAAAGCTTAAACGCTTTACCAGCAACATCATGCATCACAAAATCCTTCATTGGCATTCCCGTTCTTAGTTTATCACGCTCGCCAACGACTTCGCGCAGCTCTGTTAAATACTTTGAAGAAGGATAATCGTGCTCATAGGATTGGGCAAACTTTTGCAAGTCCTCATACACAACCCACTCCCAACCAGATATCTGCGTTAAACATAGTGCTAAAATCAGATCCTGAAATGCAACCAGTTTTGGATTCATTTTAATCGCACTCTTCGTCAATTCGTACCTGCTAACTTTCATTTCCTCCTCATTTTCATCGTAATATTCCCAAAGATCCTGAATTCCTAGGGACAAATTTTGTCTTAGAAAAAAAAGATACAAAGCATTTCTGGATAAGGAAAGATTCAAATCCAATTCACTGAATACATTTAAATTGACAGGGTTTTGAAGAATATTATTTTCATTCGCGTTTCGGAAAATAAAATCCTTTTGAAAATCGAAGGCTAAGCGTTGCATTATTTCAGAACTGGAATTAAGGTCAACCAATAAATGTTTATAGAATTCGGACAGCATCCCGTCAGTCACTATCATTTGATTTAGCTCTTCTCCGAATGATCTTATTGTGGCCAGATAGAATTCCTTTTCTACGTCAGAAACCTTCATGTATTTTTGACCATTGGCATTTATATAATCAGCTCTTTTTACATCAACACCTAACATTTTGTATCTATATAAATTAACCCGTGCCAAATCTCCCTGAAATGTTAGGATTCCGTTTTGAAAGAGAATATCTATATTGGTGCCAGGCTCCAAATATAAGTGAGTGGAAATGATCTTTGGCTTATCATTCTCTCCTATTGTTAAAAAAAGATCCAGCGTATCGGTGTTATCCAGTTGAATGTGTGCCGTACCCGAAGATGGAAAGTTTTCGTGATAAATATCTTTTGGTGTATTCAGTAAAATGTTTGCAGTGGAAAGTGTCACAGGCATTCCCGTGCACGCGTTACAGGCGATAGTTATCATCGTCTTTTTCTCTTCCATCGCGCAGGAAAATCCTGCAAGAAAAAGAACAAAATAAAAATTTAGAAATTTAATTGTCATAATCCGTGTACCAATCATCAACCACGTAACAAAGAGTAATAAAAAAGGCTGAGCAGCCACTTTCCTTACTGCTGACAATGATAAAGTCCTGCTTTTTCAGAGCCAGCCGAATTTCTCGAGAAGCCGGTCTTTTTGCATGCGGGACACGGGTATGGTTTGCCGGTTCGACATAACCAGATAGTTCCCTTCTCCTTTGACAAATTTTCTGATATGGTCCAGATTGATCAGAAACTGTCGGTGAACGCGAAGAAAACCGCGCTCTTCAAGTAATTCCTGAATGTCACGCAGGGATTTGGTTGCCAAATGAAATTGCCCGTCCAGCAAATGAAATTTTGTGTGGTTATTGTCAGCCTCGCAGTATACAATATCTTTCATTTCAACAAAAGCTACACCGTTTTGGTAAGGAAGCGCAATTCTGTCAGGAAAAGGTTTACCAGGACTACTAAATTGTTGCTTTAAATGTTCCAGCTGTTCCGGGTGCATTTTCCGGTCCTTTTCTACGCGGGCAACAGCCTGAATCAATTCCTGTGTATCAATTGGTTTCAACAAGTAGTCGACGGCACTGTACCGAAATGCTTTCAGTGCGAATTTGTCATAGGCTGTGACAAAAACCAGCGAAAACGAAACGCCCGAAACAGCCTCCAGAACCTGAAAGCCGTTAAGTTGCGGCATCTCAATATCAAGAAAAACGACGTCTGCACGATGATCCAGGATGGCCTGAACACCCTGAAGACTTTTGGTGCAGGAAGCCACCACTTCTACCTGCGGACAATTCTGAGCCAGACGCAGCGCGAGAAGACCGAGTGCGTTAGGTTCATCATCAATAAGAATCGCACGAATCATAGTCTGTTCATTTTACATTAAGAAGGGATATATTATCTCAAATCGGGATATGCAGAACAACCTTCGTACCAGCCGGCAATCCGTGGTCATCAAGCAGGTCAATGACCTGCACAATGGTGTGAATTTTATAGAGCTGGTTGATCAGGTCGATCCGGTCCGCTGTGATTTTCATTCCCAATGATTTGTTTTTTGTTGCAGATTTACTCTTGTATTCTGCCGCCTTTTGCCTTCCAATACCATCGTCTGTTATTTCAACATATAACATGTCCTGCTGCGGTTGCGTCAGCATAACCCTGACGGTACCTCCCGAATCCTTGTGCATCAACCCATGCCATATTGCATTTTCTACAAAAGGCTGCAAAAGCAATGGTGGAATCCTGATTACATCGGCATCAATTTCGTGATCCATTTCTATCTCGTAATGCAGTTTGTCGGGAAAACGCATCGCTTCCATTTCGATGTACAAACGCAAAGTCTCGACTTCATTTTCCAGGGTAACGTTCTCCGACTTTGAATTCTCGAGCACAAGCCTTATCAACCTGGAAAATTTACTCAGATAATTAGATGCTTTCTCCCCGTCATTCTGGGCTGCAAAAAACTGTATGGAATTGAGGCAATTAAAAATAAAATGCGGATTCATCTGCGACCGTAAGGACGCCATTTCCGTTTCTGATAGTTTGAGTTGATAAGCTGCTACTTCCTCATTGTATTTTGCTTCCTTTTGCAAAACCATCAACTCTTCGAGTTCCAGTTTATTCTTGATAATCTGATAGGACAATTTGCTTTGATAAATATACCACAACAAGCCCAGAACAGCCAAACCCGTCATTCCCCGAAACCACCACGTTTCATACCAGGCAGGCTCAATAGTGAAAGCTACCCGAAGCGCAGGGCCGGGACTTTCACCTGTTGATCTGGCGTGAAAAACGTACTTTCCAGGTGCCAGGTTGGTGTAAAATGCCTGGTGATCCTGCCCGGAATCGCGCCATGCCTGTTCCAAACCCTCCAGATAATAGCTATAATAGTTGTCGTTGGATTTTCGAAAATTCAGTACGGAAAAACTGAAACTGACGGCGTTTTCGTTGTGTCTGAGCTTCACTGGCTTCGTCCAGTCTATCTCGCTTTCCTGGTTATTGACCTTTACATTCACTAAACGGACCTCTTGTGGCGCACTTGATTTTGCCAGCATATTCATATCAATCGTGTTCCAGCCGCCCATGTTGCCGACTAAAAGTTTGTTTTTGCCTGCGGCATACAGGCTGATTTTGGTATCATTCGATAGCAAACCGTCGTTGACAGTAAATCTTCGGAAAGTGTTCGTTTTTTGATCAAAAAGGTGAAGACCGTCAAAAGTGCCAATCCAAACCCGATTGCCTGCATCCACCAGCACACGAACGCATTCATTATCATAAAGCCCGTCTTTTGTCGAACGTGTCGTCAAAATTTTACCGTCTTTGTTGAGCTCGATAAGTCCCGGCCATCCGACGGCCCACAGATTTCCGTCCGGTGCTTCTGTGATGCTGCGGATGCCATATTCGGTTTTGGTTTTAATGAATTTCCCCGTTGCTTCGTCGAATCGGAAAATACCTTGAAAGGTGGTCAGCCAGATAGTGGAACGACTGTCTTCGAAAATGTATGTCACCCAGTTGGCATTGGCGAAAAGCGCCGTATGTGCCTCACCCGACCACAACTTTATTTCCCTATTGGTTTCAGGATCAAACACATGCATACCTTCCTCATGCTTGATAACCCAAAACCGACCTTTCCTGTCGATCAGTCCCAACGAATAAAACGGTGTCGAGAAAAAAGAATGATGCACATCAAAAGGAGTCGGCAGATATTTTCCGGCAGCCGGATTAAATTGAAAAATGCCCTCGAAATTGTTGTCGGATAAATCACTTTTTCCGTCCTGCCATGTTTGCCATTGGTTACCTCCAACCCACAGTCTGTTATTTTTGTCTTGAATCAGCCACACAGCCTCCATTTGGCTACTGTGTTTTGGAAACTCAAAAAATGTCGTCTGATTGCTTGCCAGGTTCCATTTGTAAAGTCCTTGGAAGGCCACAGCCATCCAGTAGGTCTGGCCGGTGGGATCCGAGCGATCTTTCAGGATGGCATTTACTGGTTGAGGTACTTTACCGACTTTGTTACTTTTAATAAACTGGTTATTTGGATCATATTTTAGAAGGCCCTCGGAAGTACAAACCCAGACAATACCGGTCCGATTGCTTTTGACGATATCATAGACAATATATTTTTGTGGAATAAGGTTTTCAAAAAAGAAAAACCGTTCTGAATCGGGTCTGAAAATGCCCAGGCCGGAATGCGAACCAATCCAGAATATCCTTTTCCCCTGCTCATCCACCCCTTCGCAAATGGAAATCAATGAAAATTTAGGACAAGGAAACATCTTCTTCTGTCCTGTTTTTAAATCATATCGCATCAGGCCAAGACCCGCCACGGTGATCCAAAGCTGATCTTGCTTATCAACAAATGCTTTCCGAAACTCGAATTCGAAATTTTCATTTTTCACCGGGCAGTCTGGGCCGATTTTACATGCCAGTTTATTGGCTTTACGATCAAACAGGAACACGCCTACCTCCATTCCCAGCACCCATACGTTATGGTCATTATCTTCCGTAAAATACCCCTTATGGTATAAATACGTAGTTTTTCTCATCGGATAAGTATTCAACTTACCCGTAACCGGGTCGTACCGATTGACATTGTCCCGATCGGAAAACCAAATATTTCCAAATGAATCCACGAATGTGCTGAAACCTCCACCTGCTGCCGCCGCGACAATATCCTGCTCTTTCCGCGTTTGGAGCTGTAATCCTATCAGCTTCCCGGACGAAGAAGAATAATGCATCCAGCCTGTTTTTGGATTAATAGCCAAGCCGTGTACCCATCTGTTTCCTATTTTTTGAAATGTGTAGCCATCGTAGCGGGTAAGGCACTTGCGTGTGCCAAACCACATAAAACCCGTGGTGTCTTCCCCTGCGCACTCCACCGAGCGGCTCGGGAGACCGTCCCGATCTGTAATGTGCTGAAACGAGATATTTGGAAGCTGTGCATAACCAGCGTGACAGGCAAGCAATAATATGATCAGGAACCGTTTCATCAATGCTCTTTAAGGAAGGCTGAGCCAGATATCTAAAGCATTTCTGCCTGGCCGAACCTACCACAAAATTCTGTGTTTACCAACCCGTAAACCGTGACTTGCCAGGATTTTTGGGTAAAACGTATACAACCTAGGGTAAAAGGCATCTACATGCCAATATATCCATGTTTTATCTCAATAACCCATCCCCAAAATTGTTGATTTTCCTGCTGATAAATTCTGCTGAATTTTGAAGTAGCAAACCTCCGGATTTAGAGCAAAAGCATTTAACTATGAAACCTGTCTCCACGATTGATTTAAAAGAAGAAGAATCATCGGGTGTGTCCTCATTCAGATACACGTGCAACAAAATGCATATCTATACAACAGGAAAACACAGTTACCGCCTAGTAAACCGGCTTTAAATCACTGCCATTCACCATGAATTCCAGGCCGTTGACCCCGTTACAATGGCATCGAAACATAAAATTCTGAAACTTGACTTTAACATTCATTTAAACACACGGTTCCCGACTATCAGGAGAACCGAATAAAAAGGCACCCCAGCAAACCCTGGCATTTACTCTTAACCAAATATTTTTATGAAACGAATTTTACTTTTTGTGAGCTTTTGCTGCCTCATTTGCAAAAGTGCATCCGCACAGCAAACTTACGCGCTTTCCACTGGCGGCCCGTTGCTGGAAATTAGTGGCACAGGTACCCCTGTTTCTCTGGATCCTTCCACTTCATCACCCGCCCTGCCAATTGGTTTTAATTTTGAGTTTTGGGAAAACAGCTATTCAACTTTTTACATTAATCCAAACGGCACACTATCCTTTGAAAATGCATTGTTAACCAAAATGAGCCCCGGTCCTTATGCTACCCAGAAATTAGGCGGAAGCCCGGACATTGATAATTTTATTGCTTTTGCCTGGCAGGTCGGAAATTACGACTTCACCAATTCCACCATTAATTATTTCACAACAGGAAGTAGCCCGAGTAGAATTCTGGTCGTAAATTACAAGGGAGTTTCTGTAAATCAGGCAGCCACCGACCCCTATCCCAATACAGGGCAAGGAACAATCGACGTTCAGATCCAGCTATTTGAAGGGGCCACAGGAAAAATACAAATTCATAGCACCAATAATAAGACCTTCGGTGGTATTGGTTCGGATTCCGGGCCGGGTCAGGTAGGAGTTGAAAATAAGTCGGGAAGTTTATTCAAAGAAGCAAGTAGTTACGCCGTCGTATATGCAAATGTCCCCTTTGCAGGTTATATCCCAACACCGCGTTACTACTACGATTTCTCTGGAGAAATGGTCGAATTCAGGAAATGTATGCCACCATCCACACCGCTGATCTCTGCCTCAAACTCAACAATTTGCGCCAGCCGGCCAGCTGTAACTTTGACCGCTTCGGGAGCCAATGGAGCACAATATGTTTGGGCAACAGGGCAAACCGGCCCGGAAATCAGCGTCACCTCGGAGGGCAATTACCGGGCCAAGGCAGTTGTGGACGGTTGCGAGAGCGTGTATTCAGCCAACGCAGAGATACATGCGTTGACTTCAACCCCAACGATCACTTCAAATATTACTTCGGTTAACTGTAATCAGACATCCGCAACCTTGACATCTTCCTATATGGGGGCGGGTACATACACCTGGACCAACGGAACTGATGTTTTGCAAAACACCAGCGCCTATCAGTACCAGACTCAGGGACAGCAATTTACAACTGATTATTATGTAACTTTCTCACTCGACGGATGTTCCTCACCTGTAAGCAATAAATTCACCATCAGTGGCGGATGTGTATCGCCTCCGATCATCACCGCAGTTACCGCCCCGCCTTACTGCTCTGGCAGCTCGATTACACTTCAGGCAGCAGGCTGCCCGTCTCCTGGAGTTGTAACCTGGACTGGCGGCGATACGGGAGAAAATTTCACAACTCAGGAATTATCGGCAGCGGAGTCAGATAATAACTACGGCGGATACAAGTCTTACAATTACTCAGCTACGTGCACAGTCAACGGGGTTACATCCAGCGCAGCTTCGTGGTCGGGTACTGTATATTATGTTCCGCAATTACCAACCACAATCACCGGAGCCCCATCCAGTCCGGTCTCACCGGGAACTGCTATAACACTCACAGCCAATTACAACGGAGGAGTGCTTCCATTCGTCTGGACCTGGAACAACGGCACGAATACTTCTGGCAGCAATCCTTTAACAGATACGCCTCAATCTACAACGCAGTATTCCGTAGTCCGGTCAAAAAATGGCTGTTTATCGCCAGCCAAATCGGTAACTGTTTCTGTAAACAACGTCATCAGCATTTCCAACAGTACGCCAACAGTCATCTGCGGTTCCAGGGGAACTTCAGTGCCGGTAAACTTCACCAATACCGGGAGCTTCGGAAGTGACTTTACAGTTTCATTGGTTCAGGCGAAAAAGGACTACGGTAACTCAGCCACCAGTAAAACTGTTAAAACTGTTTTCGTAACAAACAGCCCTGCCGAACTTACCGTGCCCGACTACATACCAGCAACCTACAACAATACCAGTGCCCAGGAATACATTGTTTACAAAATAGTCGTAAGCAATTCGGGCGTTACAAGTGCAGATTACCCTGTCCTGGTCACTTTGCCATCCGTTGGAAATGTCACAGCGGTGGGCGCCGCGGCGGTTACAGCACCGGGCCAGAATATACAGCTTAGTTCACCGGCATCGAACGGGACAAATAGTAAAACATGGTACAGTCATTCAGAAACCCAATACTGGACAGACGGCACGCTTATAGCCGGGCTTACGAGTGACAATATTACCGTAACCCCACAAACATCGACGTATTATTCCGTGGTATACAAGGACAACTCCACACAGTGCACCAACCGGTCGGCACGGATCAGAATACCCTTCAACCTTGCAGTTTCAGGTACTGGGAGCGCTGCCGATCTGATCTACGCGGAGGGGCGCGGTGTGCATTTAGATGCATCCGGAACGGTAGGTGGTAATCAGGGTGGAGCCGTAATTGCCCGTTCACCGCAATATTACATTCCTTCCGGTTCCGACGAGGGCACACAGGTTTACAGCACGGTTTTTGACAACGGATATCCCACTGAATGGACGGGCTATTTTATTATTCGCGCTAACAACTATTGGGAGATACACCGAGGATGGAGGCCCATGTACAGTTACGTGCGTTATGAGCGCATTTATCATACAAAAAACGCGTTCCCAACTGCCAGTACAGGCGGCAGAAGTTCAGGAAGGGCAGCCGCCGAGATCACCGGAACCCGTCCACCTGAAAGTGCGGTCTGGATCAAAGATGCAGACAATAGTGAACTGTCGCTGACGCTTGCAGGTGTAAGCGAAAACTATGGCGCCCTGCCTGTAACACTCACTTATTTCAATGCAAAGCGCAATGGAAACAAGCAGGTTGAGATCAAATGGGAAACAACTTCGGAACAGAACTCGGACTATTTTGAAGTAGAACGCAGTGCGGATCTGAAATCCTTTGCGGTGATTGCCAAAGTAAAAGCGAAAAACAATTACCAGGGAAAAACGGTATATCAGGTCACCGACGAAAATCCAGTCAGAGGGATGAACTATTACCGCCTGAAACAGGCCGACCGTGATGGAACCTCGCAATACTACCGTATGGTCATGGTAAGAACAGAAGGTACAGATGCACCGTATCCGAATCCATCCAACGGAAGGTACCTGAATCTCGACATTCCGGTAACCGCAACGATAATACTGACGAATACAAAAGGAGAAGCGATTCCATTTGAACGGAAAAAACTTTCGGAAACTACCATACAACTTCTCCCCAAGACGATTCTTTCGCCCGGATTGTATGTGGTAACGATAAACGGGCTTAGCCGGAAGTTGGTGGTGCAATGAAGATTAAGCACATTTAGCTCAATCCTTATAAATAGCTGTTGGCTGTTAGCAATTAGCGCAATAAACAACTGATTAATAGTTCATTATGAAAATCGATATGGTAAACTGGCTTTTGGCTAATACTTACAAAAGCCGAACTTATTACCCTGAAATTCATCTTCAGTTTTCTAACATTTTAAATAAACACGATCATGATAACCGAAAACGGTTTTTCTCCAAGAAGAAACTATCATTAACTCTATTCCAAATAATCTGTGCCCTACCTGCTCAATAGCTGGCCTGATTTGTAGCTCAAATCAGGCCACACTGACCCGCAACCGCAGCGGATGCTTATATCGAGGGAAATAGTAAAACTTAATGAGCACCTGAAAGATTGAATTTACCGCAGCGTGTATTTTCCGACAATGAAAATTTTTACTGATTTCTATCATTTGTCCAGCCGACAACGGTCAATTTATACGCCTGAGTTTTAGCTTAGTTTTGGATCTTAATTTATTGCTCCTGCAAAATCCATGATTCAGCAAAACAAAGCACATACATTTCACATTCCGGTTTTAGGACTGGGATATTCCGTTGACACCCCTATAAAGGTCGCTCCTTTTGGCATTTCCTCCGTTGCATCTATCGTCGACGACGAAATGATAGAAAGGATGCGCCGCTACCACGCGACCGCAAGCGGAGATGTTTTTATCCCGATTTCATCCAAAGAAGTCGATTTCAGAAGCAAACGTATAACGGCTTATCTTAATCTGATGAACAGGATGATTAGCAAACATTTTAACATTCTGAAAAATGAGTCCTTTGAAGATGGCAACGAAATAACCCGGTATTTTGACCTTCTGCCGGAAAGCGCTCCTTTAAAAATGCGTTATCTTGAAATGCTGGATACGGTTGATCAGGAAGCTAAGAAGCAACTTCAGCAAACACTTCGGGAACAAATGACAAAAGGGGCAATTGATGTCAACATCATGTCCAAGGTTGACAAATTAAATGTTGATAAAAATGGCCAGGCGCTTGAAGATCAATACTCCGATGCCTCGGCCGCATTGCGTGGTTTTGCCAATAGTACGCTGACTTCTTCATTGATTCTTTCGGCTGGAATGAACCCGAGGTTGTATAACTATCTTGAACACTTTGAAGATTTTTACCCGGATGAGAACGGCGACTTTGCAAAAAAAATCATTCTAAAAGTAAGTGACTTTCGCTCCGCCTTTATACAGGCCAAATATCTGGCAAAAAAGGGAATCTGGGTATCCGAATTCAGAGTGGAATCCGGATTAAATTGCGGAGGACATGCGTTTGCGACGGAAGGTTATCTGCTTGGACCAATTCTGGAAGAATTCAAAGCAAGGAAACACGAAATGCGGACGGATTTAAACGCACTCTATCAATCTGCTCTGGCCACAAAAGGGCTAAAAACAGACCAAAATATTGGTTTCAAAATAACGGTGCAGGGCGGAATCGGCACAGCCGAAGAGGACCGTTTTTTACGTGAGCATTACGAGGTAGATGCAACCGGCTGGGGAAGTCCGTTTCTGCTGGTACCCGAGGTGACCAATGTGGACGAACAAACGCTAAAAGCTTTGACAGAAGCAAAAAGCGAAGATTACTATGTGAGCAACTCCTCACCGTTGGGTGTTCTTTTTAATAATTTCAAAACAAGCAGTGCTGAAAAACAGCGTCTGGAAAGAATCAAACAAGGGCGACCGGGCAGTCCATGCAAGAAAAAGTATCTCGTTTCAAACACCGAGTTTACGACAGAACCCATTTGTACCGCCTCCCGGCAGTATCAAAACCTGAAAATCCGTCAGTTGCACGCCATCCATCCAAAACCAATCGACTTTGACCAGCAAATGGATGCGATTACAGAAAAACTTTGTCTTTGCGATGGATTAAGCACGTCGGCCTTGTTGAAAAATCAGCTTCTTGCAACAAGGGAAAACAAAGCAGTTTCAATCTGTCCCGGCCCAAACCTTGCCTGGTTTTCGAAAGTCTACTCACTGGATGAAATGGTCAGACACATTTACGGAAAAGTCGATTTACTTAACACGACAACGAGGCCAAACATGTTCGTGAATGAATTGAATCTGTATCTGGATCACTACAAAAAAGATATCGAACTGCAAGCCCGGCAATTGAACGACAAAAAGAAAAAATACCTCCAGAAATTCAGAGATCAATTGCTGCTGGGCATTGACTATTACAAGGAACTTGTCCCGAAATTAACAAGCCAGAGTTTGATTTATCAACAGGAAATGATCAATCAGCTGCTTGGAGCGGAGCTTTGGCTGAAAAACGAAAGTCAGTTTGAAATGGGCTGATAAATCTGAACGTATCACAATTTTTATTGGCGGTCCAATTGAGAAATTCAGGGAAGATCACATATTAATGCCGATCCAGATGTTCAAACAGACAGCTGGACGGCATACAAGAGATTGGAAAAGAAATTTCCTAAACTAGTTCAATTATTCTATATTTATCCCTCCCTTCAACCTGTTCCTAGTTCGCCTCAGGCATATAATCGAGTGGAAGCATATCTCCTACTTTTTCCCAACCCCAATAACCTTCAAAAACGATTCCCAACGGCTCGGAAAAACTCCCCGACTTTTCCAGAAAGACTTCTTTGTCTCTGAGGAAAATCACAGACGTTTGAAAAGTAGGTTTACGAGTTCCAAATGACGTAGTTACATATGCCAGCTCTTCTTTTTCCCCAACATACACTACCTGAAAATAACCCTCAAAAGCCATTTTTACTTTTTCTCCATTTATTTGAAGATAATCTGAATATGGAACCTGGGTTGTATCCAGTATTTCCACGATTTTAGGTAAACCAGTTTTGGATAGTATAATGCTCAACGGATCATCTGCATCAAGTAAGACGGCAGAGCCTCTAAGGCGAAGCTGTCTCCGTGCATCTTCAAGTTGTTCTTCCGTAGGTCTGTTTGGATTAGGTTTCCTGATTAACCTTCTTAAATTGAACCCTTCCTTCTCCAACCTCGTCTCCCTTAATGCCCTTGCAAAATGCATAGCAGATCCTTTAAATGAAGTCCTGCGATTTTTGGCCCAACGATTTTCTCTGGCCTTCTTTCCTTTTAGAAATTCGTATTTTGGATAACCCAGATAAGTGACATATTTTTCCTGGAAGTCGTAAACAAACTCAATCAGCAAATAACTGACTTTGTATCCAAGTTCCGGATTTTCGATCACCAGTAAGTCCTTTGCGGTTACCGTGAGTTTGTTGCTTTTTTCGTCATAGACGATGATCAGCGTCTCCGGGTTAACCAACTTACATTTTTTAGATACAGCACTCTTTCCTAAAAAGTTATCTTTAAATATTTCAAGATTGTCATACCAGCTTTCATCTCTCTTAGCTTTTACAGAAACCGCATCCAGTTCTTTTTCTGTCGGCACCAGTTTAAATAAAACCGGACTCAAAGGCCTGGTATTTTCAGCAGAAATTTCTAACGGGTAAATGACCGGGCCATAACCGACCATCGTGACGGCAACATCATATTTGCCGGGATTTAATGCTATTACAAAACTTCCTCGTTCGTCTGTCAGCGTACCCAGGGTCGTGTTGGTAATAAAGATGGTTACAAATTCCAGCGGTTTACCAGTTTGCTCGTCCGCCACCCTACCCCGAAATTCTCTCTTTTGCGCCTGCGCAAAATTTGCTGCGACAAGTAAGAAAATCAATAACGCATTTTTGCCAAATTCTTTCATATTCCTTAATAGCACTCTTTGCCCGATATTTACATTGCAAGTTTACAACTAATTTTTTAGTTATTAAAACTATGCACGAAAAATCAGAGCAAAGCAGTGAAGTGCTTGTTTCTAATAGTTGGCCCTGGGCCGTTATCAAACTCATTCACTAGTAAAACTGCGGTTTTCCAGGCCATCTACAAAAAATTCAAAAATCACGCAAAATTTCCGGAACACTTTTGAAAAAGAAAGTGTTTCATAGAGACTCTAACGAAGATTTATTAGGATTTTTTGTATATTGCAGCAGCAATAGCTTTCAGTTCAAACGAGACCTTTTCAAGTGAGGTAAGACGGCGTGAAAGTGCCTGAAAAACCAAAAGATTATGCTCAGTTGCTGCTCTGATCAGCAATAACCTGAACCTTGCGTAAAAGCAGGGTAAACTCAACAACCCTTTACATATTCTGCTGAATCATGGATACCTTCGCGGAAAACCAGAACTCCAGGGAACCTGCCTTTAATTCCGAAGCCAGTAAGATTGCGACAGACAAAATTCTGGAAAAAAAAGTAATGAGCGCATTGAAGACGAACCCGTTTATTAACTGCGAAAAAATAAAAGTTCGCGTCACGGGGCGGCTTGTGTTTTTAGAAGGAAGTGTACGCCTGCTAAAAGAAAGAATTGAGGCTCAGAAATGTGTTCGCGATATTTTTGGAATCAGGTCGGTCATCAATTACCTGACCTATCATAGCGAATATTCTCATTGAGTCAGCTTTAACCGGGTTCCCGGTTATATCCTAAATGCAAGAGGCGACCTGACGGCGCCTCTTTTTTCGTTGACAATTTTCTGAGTTTTTGCCTTTTATCCCGCTTCTGTACCCACCGAATAAGCGCAACAGCTGCCAACTTATTCTTTATAACAAAATCAAAAAAAAGCATTATTCTTATTCATAAGGATCATTTTTAATGATCTTAATACACAATATTTCCACGATGAATCAATGATTTGACTGGCGATATTCTTGAAACCGCTTCTGCTGAACAGCTCGCATCGATTAAAACCATATCTGCCTGATCACCCGCTTTTGGCCAGCTCCGGTTTCCCTTGTCATCCAGCGGAAGAATATTATGGGTTGCTAATTTCAATATTCTGGAAAGGTCAAATTCGGTGCGATAGCCGTACAGCTGCGCCGCCAGATTTGCTTTTTGGAGAATGCTCCCGCTTCCAAACGTGCTCCACCAGTCTATGATACAATCGTTTCCGGTCATCACATCTACGCCGTATTTATAGAGAACCGGGATTGGCATGATCGTTCCGCCAAATGGAATTGTCGACGTGATTCCCACCTTTGCACTGGCAAGCTTTTCGGCTGTCTCTTCTAATTTACCCTTGTCCAGATGCGCGAGCGCAAAGCTATGACTTACGAATGTTTTGCCTTTCAGTTCAGGATTTTCAATCACTTTATCAATCAGATAGTTAATGGTTTTCATCCCGGATTCCCCACTTTCGTGCAGATGAATGTCAATACCTTTGTGATTATCCAGCGCCAGCTGAACGACAAAATCCATGTGTTTTTCTATCGATCCGTCAATGCTCATCGGATCCAGCCCGCCAATGAAATCAATATCCATTTTTGCGGCTTCCTTCATTAACTGCTCTGATTTGGTATAATAAATTCCGTGTTGCGGAAAGGCGACAAGCTCAGCATGAAACGATTTTCTCTTATTTTCGAGGGCCTGCTGAAGATGCGTTAAGGAGTCAAGTCCGGAAGTAGGCTCAATATTTACGTGCGATCTTGCATAATTTGTCCCGTAAGACTGCATGAGCTCAATCAACTTTTCTGTACGCGGAACAGAAGTTTTGAGAAGCCCGGGAATAATCTGCTGCTCGTAAGCAATCATGTCCTTCACCGTTTTGTTTTTCGCAGACTTTGCTTTCCAGGGAAGTCCGTAAAATGTTTTGTCAAGGTGAATGTGCATGTCCCTGAACGCAGGAAGTAACAGCAATCCTTTGGCATCAATTGCACTGGCGTTCGGCTTGTTGGGCAAAACGGCTTTAATCTTCCCGTCCGCAACCTCAACCATGAACAGCTCCGTTTTGGTGTGAACCACTTCACCATCTTCATATTCAAAACCTGTTTCCAGCCTCACGTTTTTTAGCGTAAATGCGCTTCCTGCAGGAACCGCCGCCTGGGTTTGCGAAACATCCGAAGAAGATACATGCAGTAATCCTGCACCTGCTCCGAGCAAGATGGATGAATTTTTGATAAAGTCCTTTCTGGAAATTGAATGAGCTGTCATAACTTGTATTTTTTACAAATTTAGATGTCTTATCATTGAAATATTAGTAAAAATCGCGCTATAACTTGTACTATTTATCACACCAGAGAAATATCTATACCTTACCATGCAAGATCGGAATGATTGTTAAAGCTCACGGAATTGCCTGGGCGACATACCGGTTTGTGTTTTGAAAAACTTGGAGAAGTAAGCCAGATCATAAAACCCTAGATCATAAGCGACTTCCTTTACTGGATTTTTAGATGTAAGCAGCAATCTTTTTGCTTCCAGAATCAACCTGCTATGAATCAGCGAAGTGGCGGAAGTGTGAAAATGTTTACGGCAAAGAATGTTCAGATAATTGGGAGTAAGGTTCAACTTCTCCGCATAAAACGAGACATATTTCTGCTCTTTGAAATGAATATTTATCAGTGAACGGTATTCGAGCAGCACGGGTTTGGCAGGGAAAAATCGTAGATCATCAAATGCCTTTTGCGCCTCACGACTCACCATTTGGGCAATGATCGTACATCTTGCGCTAACAATATCCCAAAGAATTGGCTCTGTCAGCAATTCAATCTCAATTGCCTGAAATTCGTACGATAACTTTTGAAAGGTTTCCGCATCCAGTCTGATTACCGGATGATTTTGATAGAGCACCAAATCGTATCTTAACGAATGGGCGAAAGTCTCAAAAATGTGCCTGCTAACCATAATCTGTTGCGCGTTGGTATCATCACCCAACTTCCAGGAGTGAATCTGATCAGGAAACAAAAGGTGCAACTGATGTGACGCAACGGGATGTTCAACAAAGTCAATGGTGTGTGTACCGCTGCCATCTTCAAACAAAAGAAATAGAAAAAAGTCGTGTTTGTGTGGTTTCCCGATCACGCGAGAACCGCAAATTTTATGATATTGAAAACCGTTGTCGTTCTGCTGATCTACACGGAATTCTCCGATTCCAAGAACAGGGATTTCATCTTTGGCTCGCATTCCACATGTTAGAAAAGTCTTTTAAAAGTACAGATTATACGACAATTGCCATTCCTTTTCCACAGATCCCTCCCGCTACTGCCGTGAATTCCGGAATGCCTGCAACAGAAGTTAATCAATTTGCAACTTGGAAAATCACAATTAAAAAAAACGAGTCATTTTGCCAGCTAATAGCTTTCTCCTTAAAGGCCAGGTACTTTTTAACATGCATCGCCACCATTTTCTCTTAGATTTCAGATGGAAGCTTAAATTCAAAATGCCTCAATTGTGTTCGAATATGACATTTCAAAGCTGCACACATGGCCAAGAAAATTTCTGTCTACGAAAAATATTCTATGAATATTCACGGCATTTTTTGTTTCAATCCTTTCAAAGCGAACAATTTCCTTGCCGCTGTCCAGTCATAATACAATTTCTAACTCTTAGTAAACGACCTGTTATTGCTTAAAATTGAATAAATTTAGCGACGAAAAAATGCTACATCCCGCGTTAACCACTACCTCATATTTATGAAGGGTTATTTAAATCTTTTTGACTTTACCCAAAAAGTAAATTATAAAACTGAAATTCTTGCCGGCCTGACTGTTGCCATGACGATGATGCCCGAGTCACTTTCATTTGCAATACTTGCTGGTTTCCCGCCCTTGATGGGACTTTATGCGGCATTTATTATGGGGCTTGTGACATCCATTTTCGGTGGCAGGCCGGGTCTGGTGTCAGGCGGTGCAGGTGCCACGGTAATCGTTCTGATCGCTCTAATGAAGTCGCATGGCATTGAATATGTGTTTGCAGCCATCGCATTAGCTGGTCTTGTTCAAATTCTGGTAGGGATATTCAAGTTCGGAAAATTCATCCGTCTCGTTCCTCAGCCGGTGATGTATGGCTTTGTAAACGGACTTGCCGTCGTCATCTTCATGTCTCAGTTTGAACAGTTCAAAACGGTTGTCAATGGCGAGAAGACCTGGCTCACCGGTGGCCCGTTATTGACCATGACGGACTTGGTTTTGCTCACAATCGGAATTATTATTTTTTTACCAAAGCTTACCAAGGCCGTCCCGCCTTCCCTGATTGCCATTATCGTCATATTTGCCGTCGTCCTTGGCTTTGAGATCGACACCAAAACTGTACGGGACATTGCCTCCGTAAGCGGCGGTTTTCCCCCTTTTCATATTCCGCAAGTTCCTGTCAATTTTTCGACCCTCGAAATCATTTTGCCGTACGCAATGATCATGGCGGGTGTGGGCTTAACCGAGGGACTTTTAACGTTGAATCTGGTTGACGAGCTAACCGCGACAAAGGGTAATGGCAACAGGGAATGTATTGCCCAGGGAAGTGCAAACATCCTGAATGGGTTTTTCTTTGGAATGGGCGGCTGCCCCATGATCGCGCAGACGTTAGTGAATCTTTCTGCCGGCGCAAGAGCCAGATTATCAGGCATAATCGCATCTTTAACTATCCTGCTGATCATCCTTTTCGGCGCCCCGGTGATTGAGCTGGTGCCCATGGCAGCCTTGACCGGCGTGATGATCATGGTTGCAATCGGAACATTTGAATGGGTCAGTTTCCGGATTATTAATAAAATGCCAAAACAGGACATCTTTGTAGGAATGCTTGTTGCCCTGATCACAATATACCTCCACAATCTGGCACTGGCCGTTTTAATCGGAGTCATCATTTCAGCTTTGGTATTTGCGTGGGAAAGTGCCAAACGAATTCGTGCACAAAAATTCGTTGACATGAATGGCGTGAAACATTACAAAATTTACGGTCCGCTTTTTTTTGGCTCTGTTACTGCGTTTAATGAAAAGTTTGATATCCTGGCAGATCCTCAGGAAGTGGTCATTGATTTTTCTGAAAGCAGAGTTGCCGACATGTCCGGAATCGAAGCGCTCAACAAAATAACTGAAAAGTATCAGAAAGCAGGCAAAAAGTTGCAGTTGAAACACCTTAGCCCGGATTGCCGTCAATTACTAAAAAATGCAGGCAATATCATTGACGTAAACATCTTGGATGATCCAACTTACACCGTAGTGGTTTAATCAGTTCATCCGGTTTCGGGCATTGTGCAACGATTGGAAATGATCAGCTTCTGTTCATTGGTAAACCTGACCTGTGAGATAGTTGTAGGACAAGAAACAATGCTCCACGATGTTACCGGAGTTATCTAAAACCACCAATACCGTCTCTCCTTTCCAACCTCCCTGGCTCAAATGCAGACGAACATAATTCCTGTCATTGATGGTAATGTGATGAGCCACGGTCAGCCTGCGGGAATTACGCCTGCTGAACGGCCACCTTCTTTTCGACCGGATTGGCCGGCGGAGTGCCACATAAAAACGGCGTTGCACATTTTGCTTATAAAACGCGGCATCGGCCTTGTGCTCAGCTTCTACTCTTTTTTGCAGGCCGGTAGTTTGTTGATTTACAACATTGAGTGAATAGCATTTACGTGCAAACGGCGCCAGCAGCGTGGCATCTTCTTCCACCAGGCCGGTGGAATATGCAGCAACATCGCCATAAGTTTTATTGACCATCAGACTGTCTGCGTAAAAATCGAGAGCAATTTGTTCAAAACATATCGTCTTTGCAGCCAACGCTCCGGACTGTTTCTGAAGAAATCCAAGTGCCTGGATCAAACCCGGATCAATACCTTTTTCCATCTCGCTCCGGTGATGTACCACGGCAATGTCAACCGGTACTCCTGTACCTTCATAATTTTCCCGTCGGCTGCTAACCGTCTGCCCGTCGGACAGCGATATTTCCCAACCGTTGGGCAGTGTTTTACCAAACATAGACGAAAAAATCCCGTTGGTGTTCTCACCAATTGTTTTCACATAAAGCAATTCCTTCAAATACAAAGCGCAATGATCTCCGGCGCTAATCGTGGATCCGCTCGTCAGAACTACCGTCGGTTTGATAAGCTGTCTATTGCCCGCAGGAGTCATGTAGTAAGGTTTCCAGGGGCTGAATTCGTGCTTTCTACTGACACGTGTTCTGCCATACCCGACAAGGGTTTTGACTTTGGTCAACCTCCCGGTCAAGGCTTCCAAAAAAGCCGGAGCCCCGCCGCCGTTTATTCTGATGTCGATTATGAGCCCTTTAATATCAGCGAATTCCGTAACCATGTCATCCAATTGTTTACTAAAAACGTCCAGCGACATACCGCCGAAGCCGTTTAACAAGAGATAACCATATTCCGTTGAACGGCAGTATCCGCCGATATCATATCGCGAACTATTGAATTTTTTCAATTCATTAAAACCATTTTTATACAGCAAATCAAGCGTTACGTTATGGAACTGTGACTGCAATTCCTTTGACGGGAACTCGTTGTAAAACGACGCATATTTGGCGCTGGCAGGTAAGTCACCAGTTGGTGAAATCACTACATGGCCGTCTTTAAGCGGTGCTACCATCTCATTCAGCAAGACCAACAGCTCTTCCTGGCTTGTACCCGGATTTATCTTTGGTCGGAATAGTTCATATTGTTTTTGCCAGTCGACCTGCCGGATTTCGAAATTGGCATAATGCATATTGAAGATCTTCCAGAACGCTTCAAAATTAACTACGGGATTGTTGCGGGCATTTTCACCAGCAAGAGTGAAGATTGGGGTAAGAATTGTAAGGGCGATTATTAAAGCTAGTTTCATTTGGCTATGGCTTTGAAAGTCGGATAAAACAAAAAGGGAAAAATGTCACCATTCTACCCCGCCAGGAAACATAATGCGACTGAGTCAAATAAACCGACCCCAAAATCTTGTTTAAGAAACCAATAAAACCTTGAGAATGCAAAGAAAATTGCTGTCGTAAGGATCAGGATCAGCGCAATTACATTATTTCTCATAAAGCTGGTTTAAACTCAAATTATTTCTTTGAAGTACAGCTTTGAATTCGCGTCAACCGCCTTGATTCAAATAATTTCGTACCTTAGTTTTCAAATATACCAATATCGATAGAATTACTATACTAATAATACCGTGCCTCTTTTTCTTTTCCTGTGTTCCCTCTCAATCCTGGGGAGTTACGAATCTTTTGCGCAACAAAGCGACAGTCTCCGGCAAGAATTCATCGTCGATTTTGAAGTAAGGCCACGCGCCGAATTCAGAGACAATTTTGTGCTGGCTCCATCCGATTCCGACATGCCTGAGTTATATATTAATCAGCGAAACCGGCTCAGTATTACTTACAAGACCAACAGGTTCAAATTCCATGCTTCTCCGCAGGAAATTCATGTTTTGGGAAAATCAGGAAAATTCTCGCACATCGGCAGTATCAATGCATTTGAACTATACATTGAACCGTCTTTGACCAGACATTTTTCACTCAGGATTGGCAGGCAGGCGTTGTCACTGGATAATGGACGTATATTTTCAGCAGCCCCCTGGAGTCAGCAAAGCCGTGCACATGAGGGTGTTCGCCTGTTGTACAATAAAAAATTAACGACCGACCTCACCATCGCATTCACGCGTCCTTACGGAAAACATTTTGATGCCGCCTATTCGCCGGTGGCTTCGCATCAGTACAAACTTCTGATGGTTCATCATCTCAAACACAAGATCAACAGGCATTTCACACTGACAACCATCAATACGGCGGAAGTGTTTGAAAGGACGAACAAAGATAAGTCTTATTACAATCGGGTTACGAATGGCGGAAGACTTGATTACAGTAATGGCCCGATGTATGCAACCATTAATACATATTACCAATTCGGAACCAATGCGGCTTTTAAAAAGATCAGCGCATATTATCTGCAACCTGAAATCAGCCTGGATGTCAAAAAAATGACGCTTCGCCTTGGAGCAGAAATTCTGAGCGGAAACAAAGCCGATGTTTCAAATGAAGTGTCCAATTCCTTCGTTCCACTATATGGTGTCACCTGGAAATTTATGGGTAATATGAATCTTTTTACAAAATTCCCCGCCGATGTAAATGACAAGGGGCTTCTGAATCCCTATCTTTTCTTAATCTGTCAGGTCAATAAAAAGCTATCATTGCGCGCCGACTCCCATCTTTTTTATTCCCAGTACCCGTTGACAATTGACGGCAAAGCAGTTTCAGGAACATATCTTGGCTTTGAAAACGATTTCTCACTGAATTACAAGCCTATAAAGCGCGTTGAAATCATTTTTGGATTTTCATATTCTGTTACAGAACAGCGCATGGAATTGTTAAATAAAGTACCGGATTCAAACAAAACTCCCGTCTGGAGCTACCTCATGATCTCCTACACGCCAAGGCTTTTTAATCTAAGAAAATAGAATCTCTTTACAAGCCAGAGACTCCGGTCCGTTGTGCAAAATCACACAGATTTCTATGCTCCAAAAACAAAAAACAGCAGCAGAACAAAGTCCGCCGCTGTTTTGCTTTTAAAGCTTAATAATTACCTACAACACCAACTGGCAGGTAGTACAGCCAAATATCAATATGTAAACCGCAACGTTACGCCATAAGTGCGCTGGTCTCCCACGATTCCGGCATACTGTCCGTAGCTTCCCGGAGCAGCCAATAGTTGTTCATAGTAATTCTTGTTGAAGACATTTCTGCCCCATAAAAAGAATGAAAGTCCGTTAGATGCTCTGAAACCCAAACGTGCGTTTGTAAGTCCGTAGCCACCGATATTGAGGTACTGGGAAGGAGATGGGCTAGATGAGAATTCAGACCGTAAAAATTCGTCCACTCCCAAAAAATAATTACCCTTCAGGCCTACAAGCGTTCCTTTCACAACCACCTCGCCACCCACTGAGCCCGACCATTTGGATACGCCGGGTAAAACTCCTCCTGACACATCTTTGAAGGCCTGAGCCCCTCCTACTTCTTCCAACGGAACTGGTGCGTTGGCAAACTTTACATATTTCGCGTCTGTGTAAGCCACCGCCGCATTGAATGTAAAGTGCTTAAGACGAACATTTCCATCCAGTTCAACTCCTTGTACGCGAACTTTTTCCGCATTGGCTAAATAACCACGGTTTACACCAGGCTCGGGTGTTTGTACCTGCGTTTGGTAATCCTTGATATCAGAACGGTAAGCAGTCAGATTCAAAACGGAATTGCGGGTCGGTTTGGTTTTGATACCGAATTCTTTGTGATCCACATATTCCGGTTTCACATTGGCAAGATCGATCAACACCTGCCCATTCGCGGTTGGCAACCCTCCTACATTCACACCAATTGGCTTGTAACCAACTGAATAAGTTGCGTAAGCGTTCACATTACTTGTGGCTTTGTATTGCAAAGAAAGCTGTCCCGAGAAGTTACCTTGCGAATAATCTGTGTTGAACGATTGGTTGGTATATACACCGTTTTTCAAAGCGACCAATGCAGCATCGGTCGTTTGCAATCCGCCGTAGGTAACTCGGTTGTAATCCACTACTTTCTTGTCGTAATTGTAACGCGCACCTGGCAAAACATGGATCTTTTCTGTTATACCCCAGTCGGCCTGCGCAAATACCGCCAAACTTGTGCTCTTGATTTCGTTTGTAGTCCGGATACCAAAATTGTCGAACAAACCGGGTGTTTTCCATAGCGGGCTTGTAGAACTTTGTGCGAAACGCCATTGCGCAGAACCGGCTTCTTCGGTCTGTACAGGATCAGAGGTAAGATCCTGCCAAAGGCCGAAAACTCCTACTACACCACTCAATTTAGGCGATATTCTACCCGAGTAGCGTATTTCCTGCGACCATTGATCGTGTTTCGAATTACCGGAAGAAATGGTAAACACCGGCAATCCGATATAATCCCTGTCGTTCAATGGCGTCCATTTCCAGTAACGCCAGGCCGACGTAGATGTCAGGGTGCCTTTGCCTATTTTAATATCTGCGTTGACCGAAACACCGCCCAACTGGTTATCTGCTTTGGAAGGCGTGTCCAGATCCAGCTTACGTTCGAACGCACTTGTGTAAGGTAGTTTATAATTCAGGTCAGCGATAATTGCATTGAACTGTCGGTATGCTGCTCTTTTGGTTGTTACAACGCCAGCCACCGGCCATCCGTAACCGGTCGGTTTCTGATCCGAAACATCGCCGATGATGGTAATGTTTACGTTTTCTGTCGGCGTGTACAGAATTTGTCCTCTGACACCTATGTTGTTGATGTCATTGATCGGCAATTGCGTATGCACGTTAAAGAAAGTACCGTTACGCTGGGTGCCGGTAAAGGATACGCGGGCTGCAAGTTTTTTGCTCAGAGGTCCTGTTACCGAAGCCTTAGCCTGAATGAAACCCAGGTTACCATAACTCAATTCAAGATTTGCACCAGGCGAAAAGCTTGCCGCACGGGTGGTGATGTTGAATGCACCTGCTGTTGTGTTTTTACCAAACAGTGTTCCCTGCGGCCCGCGCAATACTTCAACACGTTCGATGTCAATAAAATCGAGCGCCGTGGCTGCCGGGCGTGCGTAATAAACGCCATCTACATAGAAACCTACGCCTGGGTCAACTCCGTCGTTGGTCAAACCAAACGTTGAGCCAAGGCCACGAATGTTAAGGGTCGTATTTCTTGCATTCGACGCATACAACTGAACCGTAGGCACCAATTCTTTGAGCCGGTTCACGTTAAACGCACCTGCATCCTCTGCTCTGGTTCCCCCAATTACAGAAATTGGAATCGGAACATCCTGGGCAGATTCCTGACGACGGCGTGAGGAGATCACAACGTCTTCAAGCTGCGTGTCGTTAGATACCAGCTTAATTTCTACTCCGCTTTCAGTTACCAGTTTTTCTTGTTTCAGATAACCAATGTATGAAACGACCAGCGTAAAAGGTAATTTTTGACCGGTAACGAGACTGAACTCCCCGTTCACATCCGTGGATGCTCCGTTTGTTGTACCCTTGATCGTTACAGTCGCGCCGATAAGCGCTTCGGATGTGCGGGAATCAACTACCTTTCCGGAAAAAGTTATATTAGTTACTGAACCGTCCTGTGCTGCCAATAATAGAGGAAAAAAAATCGATGCTAATAGGAAGGTTGACTTTAAAAATAATTTCATGCTAACCGTATTTTAGTGGTTTTTTGATTAAAAAACTTTTCAAGGGGTGGCCGGAAACTGCAAATACTTGCCAGTATTTCTGCCGACATAAACGTTGAGGATGTTTTACTTCTCAGCAACGGAGCGAAATTTTACAACAATAGGGTCTGAGAAAAAGAATAAATGACTTCATTTCGTGCGTTTTGGTGGTTCTGGTTGCAAATGTACAAAAGTTGAAATATATAGTATATCGATTTAATAGATTTATTGAAAAATAAAACCTATCTGCTTGTATATAAACAAATTGTAGTTTATAAATTTGATTAGAATTTACAATTTCCCGATAAATTGACACTAAAATATTGCTCAAAAAAAGAAAACCGGGATGTAGGGGGTGAAAATACGGGCCCTGAATAAGGGTCCGGTATAACGGCAGCGTGTGTACAGGGCTGAGCGAAAATTTAGTTTCGTCCGTGTTGCGTCTGAAAAATTTTCAATCGTTTTATATAGGAACAAAATCCAAAAACTGTTTATCCTAAATATCCGGATTTTGATGCAAAACTAAGGTTAAATGCAAATCTCTGACCTGCCCGCTGCGAGCATACGGATACGCAGCGCCTAAATTCCGATCCATTTAAGGTGTTTGATCCGCTTGCCGATGTCTGCTTTAAATACAAAAACAAATCCGGGATCATACTGCTTTTTAGAATCGGCTATGATGTCATTTAGCTGATTTCTTGAAACACCACTGTATTGGAATTTCCCGGAAGAGTAATTTCTGAATTTCCAATATTGCGGATTGCCTGCCCCCGCATCTCTGGAATAGACAGATACCGGCTTTTGGCAATACGAGCCTGGTGAATTTTTGAAGTTAGGGCTATTTTCCACAGGTGATTAATATGCAGGTCGGTTACATGGACCAGTTTCAACAGATGCCTTCTGGAAACCATTTCAATAGCAATAACGTAATGCGATTTTTGTGTTTTACAATCTTGATTTACGCGCTAAAAATGATGCATGTCAAAACTCTTTTTCTCCAAACTCACTTGCCGGAAGCTTTACTTTCTTAGAAGTTTGGTTAAGATTATAGCTCAGATTTAAAAGGAAAATATCCGTCTCCTGAATGTAATTAGTCGTCGTAAAAAAGTCTTTTCCGAAAGTGGTAATTCGCTGCCGGTTTGAGCCCAGGAGCTTAAGATCAACATTTTGCCACTGAATGGTAGCTGCCAGTTTTCCTTTCAGAAAGGTTTTTCTTGCTGAAAGATTAGGTGTAATAAAACGCGAGTCTTCTCCTTGCGCGGTGACCCGTTTTGACAGATAGTTTACTGAGCCTTGTAACTGGAATGTAGGGGAAAATTTGAAAGTAGTATTAGCATTGAGCGAATAAACCCAGCTGGCCGTGTTCACACGCACATCGTTGTTGAACAGCGAACCATTGATTTTATAATGATAAAGATTTCCTCCGGTATAAAGCTGCCACCACTTATTAATATTCACTGTACTGCCGACTTCCAGTCCCCAGGAAGTCGCCAGGCCTGCATTGGTATAAATCCGGTTCAGGATCGTGTCGTTATATACGCTATTTACCCGGTTAACCACATTCATAATACGCTGATTGTATATGGTTGCAAAGACGCTGCCATCCTTAAATTCTTTCACGACCCCAACTTCCGAAAGATCAATAAACTCAGGCAGGATATCCGGATCACCCGATTCAAGCGTTTCAGAATGTTCACGCTCTGGAAATGGATTGAGCTCACTGTTCGTTGCACGCTGCACACGCTTACTATATGAGGCCCGTCCCCGAATCGATTTGCTAAACTGGTACTGCAGATTCAGCGATGGAAATAGATTAGATAAATCAAGGCTGCGCGTGTCCATGCTGCCTGCGGTGAAGTCGCGGGTGGCATATTCGTAGCGTAAGCCTCCGATGTATTCCACCTTGCCTTGTTTTGCGTAGTACTGGCTGTAAATGGAGTGGATCTGATTGGACACTTTGGTGTTGCTGCTGAATTGGGGAACAGGCCTGAATGATCCGGTTTTCAAATCCAGTTCCAGGTATTGAAAGTTCCCTTTTTGAACCTGGTTGCGGTACTGATAACCCATTTCCAGCCTTCCCTTACCTATATTGATGCTGTAATCTATTTTTAACCGAAATGCATTCAGTGGATTTTCACTTGGATTGCGGCTGCTTTGTAAAGTGGTATTTCTGAGCGGTTCCGCAAGATTTACATTGGTAGTAAGCCCATCTATATCAGCATTCTCGATCAGCCCGGAAATGCCAAGTGCCGATTTGTTATTAAAAGTGTGGGTATAATCCAGGTTTCCTAATGTGATCCTGCCAGACTTTAGTGCCATATTTGAATTGAAGTAGGTAATGCGTCCCAGGATATTCCCGGTTGCAAGATCCGTTTTCGTGTTGTTGTAAACGATATCGGCGCGGCGCGATTGTGAACGGTAGCCGGTATAAAATCCTGCTGAAAACGCATCCCTTGAACTTGGCGTAAAAGAAACTGAGCCTCTGGCCGTATAGTTATATCGGATGAAACTCCGCTCTCCATCTGATGGAAAAGCGGTGAACACATTACCAATCGTGGTATTCACATCTCCGGTACGCCGCCCGGCGAGGTCACTGCGCAAGTAGTTTCCACTCACGCTAAGATCCCATTTTTCTGATCGGCTGTTAAATGTCGCATCGCCTCCAAAACGCACAGGATTATGCAGGTTATTGTAACGGTAAATAGCTGGCAAACCACCCTGAACACTGGCAGAAAAAGACCTGCTTCCCGCCAGGGCTACTTTTGTTGTGATGTTAATAATACCCGATTTTCCATCCGGGTCAAATCGCGCAGATGGAGATGTAATCACTTCTACATTTTCAATCGTGTTGGCCGGTATCTGGTTCAGGATTGTGGCCGCGTCAGCCTGCACGGGTTTTCCATTGATCAAAACCAAAAAACCTGATGAACCGCGCAGTGTAATGTCGCCTTCGCTATTGACAGTAACTGACGGCGTATTCCTTAATACATCAATCGCTGTACCGCCCTGGCTGCTAAGAAACTTGTCGGCCCGGTAAACCTGCCGGTCAACCTTATTTTCCAATGTTTGCCTTTCACCGGTTACATTCAATTCCTGCAAAGTCCTCGGATCGGCATCCATTGTAATGGTTGGAATTTCAATCTCATTTTGGCCAGCCAAAGCAGATAGCGTTACGGTGGATTTGCTGTAACCAATGTATTGGGTTTGCAAGTAATAGGATCCGACAGGGACATTTTCAAATCTGAAAAGGCCTTTTTCAGACGTCAGCAGACCGGTAACCAATGTGGAATCCTGACTTTTGAAAAGCGCCACCGAACAATAAGCCAAAGGCTGCCTGGTTTGCCTGTCAGCAACACTGCCAATGATGGTTTGCGCATGAACAAAAATTACGCCAGTAAGTAAAATCAGTAAGGTAATACCAGAAAATTTCATCGTGAGTTCTATCCATTTTTCTGCCAGTTCAGCAGAGCCACAAAGTTAACTCTACAATATAAGTAGACTTTGTACATGAGCGCCGATTTCTGGTACATTCAGGAAATTCCCTTTCGATAAATACCGGGAAGTACGCCAGTCCGGCGTTTGAAAAACTTGTTGAAGTGGGACGCGTCGGAAAAACCAAGTTCAAATGCCAACTCAGTCAAGTTTTTGTGTGAGTATAAAAGCAGTTTTTTAGATTCGGCAGTTAACTTTTGGTTGATCACCTCACCAGCAGTCGTTCCTAGAAACTTCTTGCAGGCTGCATTCAGTGTTTTAGAAGTTGTACTCAGGCTGTCCGCGTAAAATCCGGTTTCATGGTTTGTTTTGAATTCCATTTCCAGTGTACTGAAAAAATTGGTGAGCAGGGATGGAACTGGCAGTACCTGATGTGATTTAATCTCTCGTTTGAGCAAATTAAAAAGCAGCAGCAGATATGTCTGAATAACTGCTTCGAAGTTGGTTGCGGCCTTGGTATATTCCAGCTCAATACTTCTGAAAATGCCCTGGAAAATTTCATTTTCTTCTTCCAAATGAAACCCGCTTGGAAAGATTAGCGGGAAGGTTTGAAATAGTGTATCGTAAAGTGGGTTGTTTAAAAGAAAATCCTTTTGAATCATGGCAACATACCCTTTTGGAATCTCGGTGAGCTCCCAGCTATGTATCTGGCCGGGCATCACCAAATACAAACTATGAGGCTTGACAGCGAAACGGTTAAAGTCAATCTGATGAAAGCCGGTGCCTTGCTCCAGGTAAATGATTTCAAGATAATCTTTGTGACCGTGTGGATTGGTGGTCTTAATTATCTCTTTCATTCTCTTGATCCGGAAAAACTCCTTCTCATTAAGCTTGTTTTTAATCGGCACCCCCATCAAATATGAATTAAGAAAATTCTATAACAGCACATTAATAGCATGAAAAGTAGTATTTTAATTGGCCAATCACAATTATAAATGATTAGGTTAAATAAAGGACGAAATTGATTGGTATTTTATATGTAGAATTTCCGACAACCCTCTGACATGACAGTTGGATTTTTCAGTTCCCTCATGCCGAGAATTGAATGTTTAGAATTCTATCGGAAGAAATATCGAACAGCAAAGTCGTGACGGTTTTTCTCCCTTTCTTTAACTTACCCCAAATTTCCCTTTTCTTACTATTCTGCACTTTTTTTCAGCCGTTTTCATCGCCTACAATTTCTTCTGATTGACGAATGCTTAACATCGCAAAACCTAAATTTATTCTAAACAGGCCGAAAACAAACAATTACTTTCCCTGCTTCCCAACCACCTCCTCACTCAGCTTCCAAAGCAGTTTTCCCAACTCCCGGTCTTTCGATGCCGATGAAGTTCTTCCCGGCTCGCAATTGACAAAGTACTTTCCGGAAACTCCCTCGACTTCCGGCGATGTTGCCAGGTAAATGCTCGTGGCGGCACCCTGTTCTACAGTCTTGAAGAACGGACGAAATAATTTCATAAAGAAAGCGGAAACGCCATCTCCGTTTCCGGCAAAATTACTGGAAACAGTTCCGGGATGCAGAGCATTTGAAGTGATTCCAAATTCCCTCAGTTGGTCAGAAAGTTCGTTGGAAAATAGAATATTGGCGAGCTTAGAACGGCCATAGACGATCAGATCCTGATACCAGGATGGATTCACCAATTTGTCTATATCGAAAAAGGCGAACAGATGTGCTTCTGAGGAAACATGTATAATTCGCGCATGATCTGCCGCCTTCAATAAATCAATGAGCCCTGTTGTCAGCACAAACGGACCGATGTGGTTCGTGGCAAATGTCAGCTCTACACCGTCTATAGAAAATTGTTTGTTTTGGACGAGCAGCCCGGCGTTATTGATCAAAACATCAATTCTATCGTATTGCACCCGGATAATCCGGACAGCTTCCCGGACGGACAATATGCTGGAAAGATCGCACAAAACAAAGTCCGTCTTAACATGATCACCGATCACCTTTTGCAACGCCGACACCTTCGCCTCATTACGGGCAACGAGTATCAGATCAAAACCCTTTTTTGCCAATTCAATAGCTGTAACATAGCCAATTCCGGAAGTGGCACCGGTAATCAGTGCGATTTTGTTATTCATAGTTCAATGCCGGATGAGAGTCAGTTGTTTCATGAGGTTGTTTGAAAAAACGCCCGTTGCTGCTGAATTTGTCCAAAGAAACAGATTGCAAGATCAACCGTCAGGTGTAAAAATATACCTTTTTTCAGGATACACGGACTACGTAATGTAATTCTGCACTTGTTTTATACTGCGAAACAGCCCCACAAATATTTCAGGGCGCGGCTAGCAAAAGTTGGTAATCCCTGACTAATCACTTGCTTAAACTGAAAGTATATTAAAATCTTACCTATATTCTCGACTTCCTTTCGGCGTATACCCATGTTAATTCCATCTGAATGTTCCTTTCGGCCGGTTACTAAGTACGCAATGACGAATAAAATCGGAGTCCATTGTCATCTTCGAAATGATCTGCCAGCACATTCCCGGTGACTTTCATGCTGAAATTTTGAAAGTATAAATAATGACTGTAAATTTACAACTGTAAAATTAATAATGAGAATTATGACCTACATCAGTGCGCAACCACATCTAAGCAATTCATGGGACGACATCTGTTATCCGGTCAATCCGGTGTGGCTGACTGATTTGCTGCCCGACTATGATATCATGGCAACGGATCGTCAGCAACTGATCGTTGGCGAACCGGGAGGTGGACGAAAAACGATATTCGGTATCCAGAGTGCAGATTATGCGATCATTCCTAATATCCTCATACGTGAGGTCGTAGATAAATTGTTTCACGACTATACACTCCAGATCAAGTTCACCACGACAGGTGAGTTCAGCATCAGCATCATTCTTCCGGAAGAGTATTCCATCGGTGGGGAACGGCTGAAACGAAGCATGATATTAACCAATAGTTACAACGGAAAGACTCCGTTTACCATTCAGGGTCAAACGATTACGGCGATGCTCGACAGTCAGATAGCGCCCGGAAGCAGCATGTACAGATCTATTTGTAAAAATGGACTTATGGGCTGGGCCGACTCATTCAACGAATTGCCGGTTTATCAGCTTTGGCTGAAACAAGGGCCTAACGGAAAGGAAAAAAGACAACCTGTAAAAAGGCAGCCCGCAGGAAAAAAACAGGTGGAAAAAGATTCCGGCGTGAGGAAAATCCATCACAGCCGGCTAACTCCCGAACTTTTCCAGCAGCAATTACACGAAATGTTATCGGGTCAAATTCAAAAAAAGCCTACTCTGACGGCAACGGTTTATGAGCATTTTCAGCAAAAATCCGTGACCAGAGCGGATGAAAAAATATTCAAAACGTTGCCCATTCCGGTGCAACTTGCCAAGCAGGCTCAGGAACGCCTACGGCTGGAAGAACGTGTTTTGGGCGAAGCTCCCTCCTATTGGCTCATGTACAATGCCGTCAACCATGCACTTTTCAATGCACGCAGCAGCCTGACGCTCAATGACCGGTACAAGCTTGACGAACGTGTATTTCACCAACTTGCAGCAAGTTCATTCAGTTAAAAAGACAACTTCTTAAAGCTGGACTTGCCGGTTCTATTGTCAGACATTCATCACATTCAGATATGATTCATTCACCGCATATTGCCACGGGGCTCGCGACTATCATTCAGGCACTTGCAACAATAGATGCTGTTTTTCCAAAGCGGGCATCGACCGACAAAAAGCTCATTCCGACAAGCGAACCCAATTCGGATTTGTCGTTGTATGCCAATTTTATTCAGGAAAACTGGATCACTTTGAATCGCGCAGACGCAGCTCCCAACACTTTGCTTAACAGTGAATACGCAGTCAGTATCAATGAAAAAAACAAGAATCGTTTCATCAACATATTGAGTCGTGTCGCAAAAGCACAGGAAGGCGTATCACGACAGGAACGGCTCTTTGTTCATCAGTTTTGGGCTGAACTTCAGCAGATTTTCTTGAATATAAAGCAGGGCTAATTCTGATTTTCACAAGCCTGCAATGCCCCGGTTTTCGGGATTTACCTTTTTATCAACGCATTAAAAGATACAGCTATGAATACGCAAAAAAACAACGTGATACTTAGTGAAGATGACTTTCGCATGCTGAAACAATTTGCAGAGAACTTTCCGGGCAAAGCCAACGCGTCTGAAATGTCGCTTTCCTATGAATTGAACAGGGCGATCGTGGTCGAAAATGATGAGCTTCCGGCTGACAGTATTCGCCTTAATTCGTATGTCAAAGTCAGGGAACTAACTTCCAACAAACAGATGGAATTCTCAATTGTGATGCCCGCCTTCGCCGATATAAGCCAGAACAAAATCTCAGTGCTCACACCGATGGGTTCTGCGCTGATTGGCTTGTGTAAAGGAGAAACCATGGAATGGAAAATGCCGGCAGGTTTGAAAAAATTTGAGATTCTCGACGTCTTGCAAAATCCTGGCTGAGATTAATTTTCAGAAATAGAGCCGGAAAATCCGGCTCGTTCTCTAAACCAAACATGTAAAGCGATGCACAATGCAATAAACAGAAATAGGGAGAGAAGGCCTTACAGTGAAACCTTTTCAGTATTGGTCTGTGCCTTATCTATCATACTGATTTATATCGTAATCAGTGCAGCAACATTATTCTTTTCATAATACCGCTGGCTTACGAGCCAAATTTCGGGCAGGACCGCCAAACTACAAATGAAGGGTTTCGAAAATTACAAATCTTCAAAAATAACGAACACAGAAATCGTAATTGCTGTGATATGGGCACTCATTACGGTGGTCTTGCTCTATTTTATGCTTTAAAATTTTTGTGATACATTTCTCCAATTGATCTAAGGTATCTCACCTGTGCGTTTCTGTGACGTAAGTATTGACGAACAACAAACGTCGCAATACTCAGATTACCTGAAAATGATCTTACATTCCGGCACAATTGCTTAATTCTCTTTTGCTCATTAAATTGGAGATAGTCATGAATTTTGGCAAAGAGCTTTTATTCCTTTTCAGTACCCTTTACCTTCAACGGGCTTGTTTAACAAAGTCCTGCCTGCCTGTAATTTTCAGCTCTCTTTCCGGAAATAATCGTCAAATACTATATACCACCAGACCCGGACCTACAAGCAAAGATTACATCTGACCGGGCCCGCGTTAACTGAGATCAGAATCCGGTTAGCAGAAATCTTGTGCCATCCTGGAAACCATAAAAGAATGATATGGATTATATTTGGACAATGTTTTACGTTTGGGACAAAAGTATATCTTTAAAAAATCTCTTAACATAAAGTCAAAAACATGAGCAAGATCACAGTACAAGACGGCACTGAAATTTATTACAAAGATTGGGGAACAGGGCAGCCAATCGTTTTTCATCACGGCTGGCCCTTATCCGGTGACGACTGGGATGCGCAAATGATGTTTTTCCTAAACCAGGGATTCAGAGTGATCGCCCATGATCGCCGGGGTCACGGAAGATCTTCGCAGACCGACACTGGTAATGACATGGATACCTACGCGGCAGATGTTGCCGAACTGGCGAAGGCACTTGATTTGAAAGACGCGATTCACGTTGGCCACTCAACCGGCGGCGGGGAAGTGATCCGTTATGTTGCCAAATACGGGAAAGGTCGCGTAGCAAAGGCTGTTTTGATCAGTGCAGTTACGCCTATTATGGCGAAAACCGAAAGCAACCCGGACGGCATCCCTATGTCCGTTTTTGATGAAATACGTGAAGGAACGGCAACAAAACGCGCTCAGTATTTCCAGGATTTTACACTGCCATTTTACGGATTCAACCGTGAAGGAGCGACTGTGTCACAAGGAATCCGCGACAACTGGTGGCGGCAGGGCATGATGGGTGGCATTAAAGCACACTATGATTGTATCAAGGCGTTTTCTGAAACTGATTTTACGGAAGATCTGAAAAGTGTGGATGTACCGGTACTTATTCTGCATGGTGAGGACGACCAGATCGTCCCTTTTGAACTTACGGCTGTAAAAGCAATTAAACTGGTAAAAAATGGCACGCTCATCTCCTACCCGGGTTTTCCACACGGAATGCCTGCTACGGAAGCCGCCACAATTAACAAAGACCTTTTGGCCTTTATTAAATCCTAGTAATCAGCGCGAAAAGTTTGTAGTTGAATTATCCAAAGAGCTGCCAAATAAATTTGGCAGCTCTTTGCTTTTTTGCCTGATACCCGGCTATTTGTAATTGAAATTGTTGAAACAAGAGATTTTCGTTTGGTTCTTCCCCACGGTGATGCGTTCACCTTCGGGGAAAATTCCCGAACGATCGGGTCTTTATGTATATTCATAAGTCAGCCAACACCCAAATCAATTTAAATCGCTTACTATCAGACCGCGAGCAAATAAAAAATTGAAATGAATTTTATTATGCACGTATAATCTATGAAGTACAACTACGCGCAAAATGTAACCCACAAGTATTTCTATACACAGCCTCTTAAAATGATGGGAAATTTACTGCAAAATCACTACATTGCAGTAAATACTCGCGTTTCTTAAAAATTGAAAAAAAATAATCTACACCCGAAGATCAATAAAGATCCTGACGGCTTGCAGGATCTTTGGGAAAAAGAATTCGAAGCGAAATCGCTTTGGGGACATCGGGTATTTTGTTTTACCTTTCTGATCGGTTATCCGCTAACATCTGTCCTATATTATCTGAACGGCAATCCGGGCTATTATTCCATTTTTCTGATGCAGATTGCTTGCAGCAGTCTCGTGGCAATCATCATCTATCTTCATTACAAAGGAAAAATTAATGGTCAGAACGCCACTTTCTACAGCCGGATTTTACTGATCATTTCCTACTCCATAGTTCTGGCCCTTTTTGAAACCCGCTACTACTACGACCTGAGCATCAATCTGACTCTGCAACTCATATTTTCAGTATGGATACTGCGATGGAAATTTTCTTACGCCCTGATCTCCTCAGTGGCAACAATTCTCTTTTTTTCTCTCGCTTTTTATATTAACGGTCCTGATGTTCTGTTCCAATTTTTAAAGGAAGGTGGTTTCTTTTATTTTCTTGGACAAATTGTTTTTCCGCTGGTAATGAAAATGCACTACACGAGGCAGCATCGTGAGTTCATTTATTTTCACAGCTTAAAAAGTAAAAATGATGAGCTTGAAATGCAGATCCGCGTTGCCCGGGACGCAACCCAGGCCAAATCGGACTTTCTCTCTATGATGAGTCATGAAATCAGGACACCGTTGAATGGGATTGTGGGAATTATTCACCTGATACGCCAGGAAGATTTGCGAACAAGCTTTCAGCGAGAGTTGGTAGAGACTTTGAAGTTCTCCTCAGACCATCTGATGTCGGTTGTCAATGACGTCCTGGATTTCAATAAAATTAACTCAAACCATGTCCGGCTTTCGGATGAGCCATTTGATATCTTTCTTCTCTTTAAAAACCTGGAAAAGACATTTATTCCCCGGGTCCACGAAAAAAAACTGAATCTGATATTTGAGATAGATCCGACACTTCCGGCACGGTTAAACGGAGATCAGGTGAGATTAAATCAGATCATTACGAACCTGATCCATAATGCAATAAAGTTTACGGAAAATGGCTTTGTTAAACTGGTCGTCAGCGAGCAGAAAAGAGATAACAATCGGGTATCTATTTACTTTGAGATTAGTGATTCCGGTGTTGGAATTGCACTGGAAGACCAGGCCTCGATTTTCGAAATTTTTACACAGACTAATATACAGGCAAATCGTAATAACAGGGGGACCGGTCTCGGACTAGCCATTACAAAGGAACTTTTGAGACTTTTCGGTAGTGAAATCAATCTGAAAAGTGAGCTGCTTAAAGGATCAATCTTTTCATTTTCTATTGAATTTTCCTATTCCGATGAGCCGGTTGAAGAGAAAAAACCCGCTGGCGTCAAGGTTGCACTTCCGGAGGCTCGCGTCCTTGTTGTGGATGACAATGCCATTAACCTGCTCCTGGCGACAAATCTGCTCAAAAAAGTTGGCTTGCAATGCGACACCGCCAAAAACGGAGATGAGGCACTTGATAAATTCAAAGAAACACATTACGATTTACTATTGATGGATCTTCGGATGCCCGTCATGAATGGGTTTGAGGCCACGCGCATCATTCGTGAAAGCGGATCACAGGTTCCTGTTGTAGCACTCACGGCGTCTGCCTTTAATGATGAGCGTGAAAATGCGCTATCGAACGGCTTTTCCGCCTATTTGGTTAAGCCTTTTCTTCCGGAAGAGTTTTATGATCTGATCTTTACGTTTCTCAAACCCGAGGATGCAAACCCCGGATGAAGTTGATAACCCTGTCCGGGAAAAACCTCACCTCATTTATTCGGCTACAACAAAAGTAGATTCAGCTACACCTGTCCATTCAATGCTGCGCAACTTTGCAGTATCAAATAAACAGGACAAAAATGAAAATTACATTAACAGGTTCGTTAGGACACATCGGCAAGCCGCTTACGCAAGAATTGGTTCATCTGGGACATGCCGTAACCGTAGTCAGCAGCAGGCCCGAAAACCAGAAAGAAATTGAAGCATTGGGAGCCACCGCAGCCATTGGCTCCATGCAGGACGTTGATTTTATTACATCAGCTTTTACCGGTGCAGATCTGGTATACACCATGGTGCCCCCCGCCAATTATTTTGATCAAAACCTTGATTTAAAGGCATTTTATCACAACATTGGCAATAGCTATGCACAGGCAATCGGACAAGCCAACGTGAAGAGGGTGATTAACCTTAGTACGATAGGCGGCAATATGGATAAGGGCAACGGCGGCCTGCGTTACGCACACGACGTTGAAGAAATTCTGAACGCACTCCCGGCTGATGTTTCAGTTACGCATATGCGGCCCACCTCCTTTTACTACAATCTATATGGTTATGTTGCAATGATAAAGGAAACCGGCGTGATAGCTACGAACTATGGCGAGAGCAAGATTCCCTGGGTTTCACCAACGGACATTGCAGCCGCAATTGCTGACGAAATTTCGACTCCTTTTTCAGGGAGAAAAGCCCGATATGTTGCCAGTGAAGAGCTTACAGGAGATGAAACTGCCGCGATTTTGGGTATTGCAATTGGTAATCCGGATTTAAAGTGGCTGATTGTTTCGGACGAACAGGTTCAAACTGGCCTGGAACTGATCGGAATGAATCGTTTAGCAGCAGCTGGGTTGGTAGAAATGTACGCAGGACTGAACACAGGTCTCTTGTCAGAAGACTACAATCGCAATAAACCGGCAGTGCTCGGAACAGTAAAGATGACCGATTTTGCAAAGGAATTTGCCGCAGCATTTCACTCCGACCTCTCATATAATTCACACTGAAGATATGATCGATCGTACTGCCTGGCTGAACGAATTCTGCCAGGCAATACTATTTTCAAGATCAGCGATTATCAATAAAATGACTACATTGTGATATGGCAAACATGGAACCACAACGGATTAAAACGATCGCCGAATGGCATCAATTCCGATATTTACCAAAACCTGAGCACCCGCTGATCAGTGTTGTCAATTTCGAGGACGTCAAGCGATTGCGCGAGGATGAGCCCCGAAGCATTGTAAACAATTTCTATTCCATTGCGCTGAAAAGAAGCTTTAACGCGAAGATGAAATACGGTCAGCAGGAGTATGATTTCGACGAAGGAGTGATGTTTTTCATCTCGCCCGGCCAGGTTTTTTCCATTGAGGCGGACGGTGACATAAAGCACTCCGGCTGGTCGCTGCTGGTCCATCCGGATTTTCTTTGGAACACACCGCTTGCAAAAAAAATAAAGCAATATGAATATTTCAGCTATTCCGTTCACGAAGCATTGCACCTTTCCGATAAAGAGGAGACGATGATTGTGGGTATTATACAAAACATTGAACAGGAATATCACTCGAATATTGACAAATTCAGCCAGGACGTGATCATCGCTCAGCTCGACCTGCTGCTGACCTATTCCGAGCGCTTCTATCAGCGGCAATTCATAACCCGGAAAATTTCGAATCATGAAATCCTCAATCGTCTCGAAGATATTCTGACCGCCTATTTCAACAGCGATTCCATCCAAAACAATGGCCTGCCCACCGTGCAGTATATTGCAGAAGCCTTGCATGTATCCCCCAGTTATTTAAGCGGTTTGCTTAAAGTACTAACCGGCCAAAGCACTCAGCAACATATACATGACAAGCTGATTGACGAAGCAAAAGAAAAGCTATCGACCTCAAAATTGTCGGTTAGTGAAATTGCGTACCAATTAGGTTTTGAGCACTCGCAATCTTTCAATAAACTATTCAAGACAAAAACCAATCTGTCCCCTCTGGAATTCAGGCAGTCGTTTCATTGACAAACGGTAGGGTTAAAACCGATTCAACTTTTTTCAAATATTAAAAATCGAAACAAATCAGAGTTTTGCTAATTTAGCAATCTGTGAGATGGTTAACCACTGGGCCAAACGATTCTGTAATAGCATGTTCGACATTTTAAAACAAAGTCTGTGGAAACATTTCGGGGCGAGCATCGACATGCTTGGCAATGCAATTTCGCTGTGCCCGGACGAAGTATTGCGTAGCAACAAAAGGTTCTATTTCATCGCTTATCATTCCCTGATATTTCTGGATTATTATGTAACGATTCCACCAGAAAACTTCTCTTCTCCCCTTCCCTTCACACTGACCGAGGCCGTCGATATTCCGAAGGATGCGCTGGACGATGTTGTCCCCGACCAGATTTACACTAAAAAGGAATTGCTGGATTATCTGAATGCGAGCCGTGAAAAACTGCGACTGTTCCTTACTGATCTGACAGCGGACCGATTAAATAATAACTGGATAGACGGGTCCGGGCCGATGTTTCTCGCTTTGTCGAGCTCAGAAGCCTTAAATTATTCAATTTTGGATATTTTGTTTTACAACATGCAACACGTTCAACATCATGCAGCACAATTAAATTTACTTTTGCGACAGGAAATAAACGCGGCGGCGGATTACATTGCTATGACAAATGATGACTTATGATGGCGTTTTTAAAACCTGTTACGGGATTACGAACTGTACAAAGATCATTCAGCGTTCTTATCAATGGATCGTATTTGAAGGATAAACACCATACGTTATTCACTCCTTTGCTTCCACCGGAACGTTATTATCGGACGAATCGCAAATAACTTCGGTTTAAGCTGAAATTCCCACAATGAAAATCGTTCCGTTTGCGACGTCTTGTGTGTCGAAATTCCTTTTGTAATTGTTTCTGTCGCTCATGCTCAAAAGGCCGGGAAGCCCTCGGCTTTGGCGGATGGAGAACGATGGTGTCCTAAGCCGGCATTGGACAACCAAAAATAACGTCTGGAAATGCCGGCAAAATGGTAATGTTTAACTAAATCGGCTGAGCCAGAACGATTTCCTGATTGTATTTTGCCCGATAATCCAGCGGAGACAATCCGGTTATCTTTTTAAAAACCTCCCGGAACGCCTTGTCATCCGAATAGCCAACCTCGCTCATCACCTCGAATATGCTTTTCCTCCCTTTTTCCAGTGACTTTTTTGCGACCTCCACTTTCACCCGCTGTAAGTACTCGACCGGCGTATTGCCGACTGCCCGGATAAAACGCCTGTCGAAATTGCGCCTGCTGATCGCCAGTTTGGAAGCAAGATTTTCAAAGGAAATCCGCTCGCTCAAATTTCCTTCAATGTATGTTTGTGCTTTGCCAATAAGGTCATCGCCGTGGTTCTTCTGAGTTTGGAAAATGTGAAAAGGCGATTGTGACGTTCTTTCAACATCAATCTGAAAAACTTTGGAACAGAAAATAGCCGTCTGTCTGTCAAAATATTTTTCGACCAAAAAAAGTACCAGATTCAAAAATGAATATGCGCCGCCATTCGTGTAGATTCCCGGTTCGGCAACGATCAGTTTGTCGGTATACAGATTTACATTCGGGAACAGACGCTTGAAATCCGCTGCCGCATTCCAATGGGTAGAACAGCTTCTGCCGTCCAGTAAACCGGTTGCCGCCAGCAAAAACGCTCCGGTACAAATGCTTGCGATTTCGGCGCCGCTTTTATATTGGTCTCTGATCCAGTTTATTAGCTCCGGATTTTCCCGTATTACGAGATCGTACTCGTGAGAAACGGACGGAATAATGACCAGATCTGTTTTCTTTATTGCAGCAATATTAACAGGATTTACAGAAAAAATCCCCCCGTCCAGTCTCAGTTCCGATACAAAACCAGCAATGCGGATATCCATTCGCGGCTTGTTTCCAAGCTTTTGCCAATGTGCGTTGGCCCGTGTCAGAATTTGAAAAGTGCCCGCCACACTGCTCAAATTGGCGTATGCTTCGGGAACAACGATTGTTACTTGTTTCATTGTTTTTTATACAAAGATATAAATTGACGTTGTCCGAATCAACCCGTCAAGAAGTCCATTTTACCCCCTAAGAAATTCATAATCAGCCAATATATTTGCAACTACATATTCCCGATGCCGAGCTGCATCTGACTAATTAGCTACAAAATGAAAACATCAGATTTTACCACCAGCATTCTGGTGGATCAAACGCAGAAAGAGGCTTTCGACGCGGTCAACAACGTGCGCGGATGGTGGTCAGAAGAAATTGAAGGTGACACCAGCAAGCTCAATGATGAGTTCAAATATCATTTTGAGGATGCCCATAGTTGCCGCATGAAACTGATTGAAGTAGTCCCGGCCAGGAAGGTTGTCTGGCTTGTAATGGACAACTATTTCAAATTTACCGAGGATAAAACCGAATGGATCGGCAACAAAATTGTCTTTGATATTACCGAAAAAAATGGAAAAACAGAGATCGCGTTCACGCAGATTGGTCTGGTTCCTCAATATGAATGTTTTGAAGTTTGCAAGAACGCGTGGACACAATATGTACAGCAAAGCTTATTTAGCCTGATCACGACCGGAAAAGGCAAACCAAACGGCAAAGACAAACCAACCACCGCCGACGAAGCGAAACTCATTAATACAAATAAATAAGTTTATCGGCATTTTACCGGATTCCGAGCGGTGCCGAATTTTTAACCGGTGTCGGTTAGGTATTTTAAATATGGAGAATTATCAAAAAACTTTCGAAGTAAACAAACCTGCGCATGAAGTTTATGCTGCGCTTACCGAACACATCGCGGATTGGTGGAGCAATGATTTCACCGGCTCCGCAACCCATGCGAGTGATCATTTTAACATCGCTTTTGGCCAAACGCGAAAAACGATGGAGCTTATGGAAGCAAAACCCAATAAACAGATTGTTTGGAAATGTGTGAAAGCGTACATCGATCTGGCTTCCCTGACAAACAAGTCAGAGTGGGAAGGAACGACGATGATCTGGACCTTGGAAACGGATGGACATGGCACAACGCTGCACTTTTTACACAAGGGGCTGAACAGAAATTTGGAATGTTACCAGGTTTGCGAGGCAGGTTGGGATGCGTTCCTGGCAAGTTTACAAACATACCTCAATACTGGAAAAGGCGAACCTTTTTTGAAAGTTGTGTTACACACCGATTCTGAAATGTAACCGATATATCTGGAAGCCATTGCGGAAAGCTAAAAACGGGCCGAAAACGGAGGTTGTTTTTTTCATCTTCACATGCAAAACAACAAACTAAAATTCAGACCTTTTATCACTCCAGCGAATTCCATTCAGTCACTCTTCCATCGCTTAGCTCTGAAAGCCAGACCTTTGTTTTTGGGAAAGATCTTAAATACTTTTTGGTTCGGTTAATACCAACAATACTAAAAGCAGTCGCCAACGCATCGGAAACAGCGCCATTGGGATGAACTACGGTTGTCCGAATGTGCGAAGTGAGCCCGATTCCCGTCAGCGGGTCAACAATGTGCGAATACTTAATCCCTTTAAATTCAAGATAACGGTATGTAGGTCCGGAAGTGGCCACGCTGGTATTTGACAACAACATGGTTCGTAATGAATCACTGCCGTTCGAAACCGTGATGTTCCATCCTTTCGTCCCGGGAGGCGCATTGGTAACAACAATTTTGCCACCCGCATCTACCATCGCCGATTTTATACCAAAACTTCTGATCACGTCCATCGCCTCCTCAGCCGCAAATCCTTTTCCAAGCCCGCCAATGTCCAGACGCATTCCCGGCTCAGTGAGTAGAACCGTGCGGGCCGAACTGTTCAATTTCATTTTTTTGTAGCCGGTTTTTTGCATCGCTTCGCGAATTTCGGCGTCATCGGGAAATTTCCCTTGCCGCACCGCTCTTCGCCAGACCTGAACAACAGGCCCCATGGTAGCATCAAATGCACCATCCATTTTCCTGCTGATTTCGTTTGATGCGTACAAAATGTTAAAAAGATCTTTACCAACCGGGACCCATTTCCCGGACCCCGACTGTGCGGAAAGTTTGTTTATTTCGCTTCCATTGAGGTAATCACTGAGAGAATCGTTTAGCTGCTGAATCCTTGCAAACGCCTTTCGGGCAGCAACGGTTGCCACCGAATCTCCTTTCGCATACAGCACCAGTTTAAAAGGCGAACCCATCATGCCACGTTCAAAAACATACCTGTTTGTCTGCGCAATGCACTGAACAGATGAGAGCAAAAAAAAGACTATTATTCTGGAAGTAAATGACATCAAAAACTACTATTAATGGCCAGGACGTTCGGGATTCCGATCGCAAATTTGCGTCGTTAAGAACATTTTTAAACACAAAAATATGTGTTTTTCAAATGTACGTCACGAGATCGGATGTCAACTTTTCCCCCTTTTTAAAAGTTTCTGCCTATCCTGCTTCTGGTCAATCTGATACGGTATTCTGAAAAGCGCAAATTGTATTCTCAACATTTTGTGCTTCGCTGAACGAAACTTCTGAAAACAAAAAGCTGAAACGGGTTAGTTTTGCGAACAGGCACAATTTGAGGCAAGATCTGGTGTCAATCGAAAACCTGTTAGCTTTCGTATTCTTCTGAATGAATCTGCCTAAAACCCAATTTCATGAATAGTCCGAGCGAACAAAATTACATTCAACAGGTCTCAATCGACTATGTAATTTTCGGCTACCACGACAAACAATTAAACGTTCCGGTGCCCAAGCTGGGCTTCAATGGAGATGTCCGGGCAGTTCCAAGTGGTTTTTGTGTATCGGGAGGAGGACCTAGATAAGGCTGCCGAGAGAATTCTTAAACACCGAACAGCCATTGATGAAATGTACCTTGAACAGTTCCACGTTTTTGGGGCGGCAACGAGAAACAGCCTGGATTTCATCAAACGGCTGATTGACCCCAATCCTGAGAAATTAGGCAAAAACTAGGAACAAAAAAGTAGCACGACTGACATCCAAAAAGGCTTATTTCCGTAGGCTACTATGCCCTTGCGGATATAAACCGGGTTGCACCAAAAAAAACTGAGATTGACCATTCAATCAACTGGTTTGATATCAAATTTTTACCGAGGATGATTATGGACCACAATGACTTTGTAAGCAAGGCGCTCGAAACGCTCCGCTTAAGTCTTGGTTAGAAAATAAACGCATTTAAACTGCTTCCCGATCGTTTACAATGAAAGAGGTTCAGGAGCTTTACGAAGCAATTTATGACAAACCATTTGCGAGAAACAATTTTCAGAAAATGATTCTGGATTTGAATGTATTGGAACGACTTGAAAAAAAAATTTACCGGGGCCGCGAATAAGGCTCCATACCTGTACCGATTCAAGGGTTAAGGTTATTTTCGACAACCGCATTATTCTCAGTTAGCGCGTCCCTCTCTTTGCAAATAAATCAATCAATTGCACGTAATGCGCATAAAGTTCTGGCACTGGCACGAAAAATGTATATCTGTAAGCAGATCATACACACTAGATTTCAAATATTGGGAGCATAGGAATTTTGCTTCCGTATCATTTAGAACTGACCGTTTCCTTGCATTTTTCCCCATGTTGTAAGGACAACGACTATCCGTGATTTTGACAATGGAGCAAAATATTCCTAGATTTTTAATGGGTGGCGGAGAGATGGGCGCCCTCACCCGGGCTTATAACTGGTCGGAATCCTCGCTTGGAAATCCGTATGAGTGGCCAGCGAGCCTTCGTTCTACTGTGTCCACAATCCTGTCTGCCCGATCGCCGATGTTCCTTTGGTGGGGTGAAGAGCTAATCCAGTTTTACAATGATGCATACCGGCCAAGTCTCGGCGACGGCGCAAAGCATCCCGCCGCCCTGGGCCAGCGCGCTGAAGATTGCTGGCCGGAAATATGGCAGGTAATCAAACCATTGATTGATCAGGTGCTTGAAGGAGGCGGTGCTACGTACAATGAAAATACGCTGATCCCGATTTACCGAAATGGTCAGATGGAGGAAGTGTACTGGACATTCAGCTACAACCCTGTGCTCGATGATGACTCTGAAATTGCAGGTGTATTGGTTGTGTGTCAGGAAACAACCAATGAGATGAAGGCGCTCAAAAAACTATCAGTCAATGAGTCAAGGTTCCGGAATATAGTGGAACAGGCCCCAATTGCCATCGGACTTTTTAGCGGACCCGAAATGATCATCGAAACGGGGAACGACCGCATGTTTGAGGTGTGGGGAAAAGACCGGTCAGTGATCGGGAAACCTGTGGCTGAAGTGTTGCCAGGAATACAAGGCCAGGTGCTTGCGGAATTGTTAAAAAAAGTCTTCGATACCGGAGCGTCATTTCAGGAAAATGAAACATTGGTTGAACTAACACAAAACGGCAAATCCGAAGACATATTTTTAGACTTTACATATACACCACTTCATGACGATGCGGGCCAGGTAACCAGCGTGATGGTCATCGCCGCCGATGTGACCCAGCAAGCAAAAGCTAAAAAATCCCTTGAAGAAAGCGAAGCAAAATTAAGACATGTAATTGAGGCCGCACCTGCTGCAATCGGTATTTTTGTAGGGCGCGATCTGGTGATTGAAATGCCAAATCAGGCCTTCATCGATATTGTCGGCAAAGGCCCGGACATTACCAACAGACGCCTGAAAGATGTGATGCCGGAGTTGGAAGGACAACCTTTTCTTCAAATTCTGGATGATGTCTTCACAAGTGGAAAAATGTTTGAAACATATGGCTCAAAGGTTGACGTCATGCGCTCCGGAGTAATGACAACCGATTATTATGATATTTCTTATTCCCCGATTCTTGATAAACTCGGACAAGTTTATGCGATCCTGGAAATAGCTTCGAATGTTACGGAACGAGCCGTGGCTCAGAAACAGATTGAGGAGAGTCAGATGCAATTGCTTTCTCTGTTTGAGCAATCGACGGTGGCCATTGCCATCATTGATAAACAGAATCTGACATTTAAGATGGCAAACCCGTTTTACGGTGATCTCGTCGGAAGGAAACCTGCTCAGTTGGAAGGAAAATCGCTGCACGAAGCCCTGCCCGAAATCGCAGACCAGGGATTTGATCAGCTAATAAACGAAGTAATACGTACCGGAATTCCTTTCATTTCGAGGGAACAGCGCGTCGAAATTGTCCGGAACGGCGTTTTTCAAACTATTTACGTTGACCTTGCCTACCAGCCAAAACAGGAGGCGGACGGAACAATAAGTGGGGTCATGGTGATCGCCACCGATGTGACTGAACAGATTCTCACCCGCCAAAGTATACAGGAAGCGGAGATCACCCTACGCGGCGCCGTGGAACTGGCGGAACTTGGCACCTGGCAGATCGATCTTGCCACCGGCATACTTGAATATTCCGAGCGGCTCAGGGACTGGTTCGGCATTGGTCCCGACGAGACCATCACTGTTGAAAGAGCTTATAGTCCCATTCAGGAACAGGACCGGCCACTTGTCAAAGCGGCTATTACCCACGCAATCACCCCTGGTACGGACGCTATTTACGACGTCGAATATACATTAAACCCAGCGGTTGCGGGAGTTGAGAGAATCCTGCACGCACAGGGTAAAACATATTTCAACGAAAAAGGTGAGGCTTACAAGATAAACGGAACGGTACAGGACGTAACGCAACAGCGGAAAATAAAATTGGCACTGGAACAACTTGTGCTGCAAAGGACACAAGAACTCGAGTCGGCCAACGAAGAACTTGCGGCAGGAAATGAGGAGCTCGGTGCGCTGAATGAAGAATTCATGGCCATCAATGACGAGCTGAGTATCTCAAACGGGCAATTGGCGCGCTCCAATGAAAATTTGCAACAGTTCGCCTACGTAGCCTCTCACGATCTCCAAGAGCCACTTAGAAAGGTGCAGTCGTTTGGCGATCTACTGATGCAGCGCTACGCGCCACAGCTCGGAGACGGGCGGGAATATGTGATTCGGATGCAAAACGCAGCAAAGAGAATGTCCGTGTTGATCGCCGATTTGCTGACTTTTTCACGAGTGTCGGTCAATCAGGATTCGAATGGATATGTGTCGCTGGACAAAGTAGTGAAATCAGTATTGAACACGCTTGAGTTGCTCGTGCAGGAATCGGGAGCAAAAGTTACCATTGGAAAACTACCTGAAATCAACGGCGACAATCCACAACTTGAACAGCTTTTTCAAAATCTTCTGAGTAATGCGATAAAATTCAGAAAACCTGACACAACTCCTTTGATACATGTGGACTATACAAGGTTGACACATGATGACATGCCTTACATTGCGAAACCATTGCGGGCAGCTGCCGCATACCACCGCATTGATATAACAGACAATGGAATCGGATTTGATACTGCACATACCGACCGGATTTTTCAGGTATTTCAGCGACTGCATGGGAAAAATGAGTATGAGGGAACCGGTATCGGGCTGGCGATATGTGACAAGGTGGCGACAAACCACGGCGGCGCCATTACGGCTGCAAGTCGGCCGGGACATGGTTCCACATTCAGCTTGTTCCTTCCGGCAGAACAGTAATCTCTGAAACTTTACCCATCCGAAGAAGAAGTCCGTAGCGAAATATTTGAAAGACAATAGAAGGAAATAACCGAAAGATTTTTAATTGCGGCCTATACGTAATTACTGGCACAATATTTTACCTGTTAATACAAAGTTCATCAACACACTAATAATGAAACCTACACAAATCCTGCTGATTGACGACGATAGAGATGATCAGTTTATTTTCAACGTGGCAATGCATGAGGCTGTGCCAGAAGCAAAATGCAATTTTTGTTTTGACTGTTTTGAAGCCATAGATGGCCTGATAAACCACTCAATACCTTTCCCTGACTACATTTTTCTGGATTGGGGCATGCTAAGGACAAACGGCCCTGAATGTGTTCAAAAAATTAAAGGAATTATTGGCAACGATCACATTTCATTTTTCATATTATCCGGAGCAATGCCTGAGTTAAATCATTTTCAGATGAAGAATGTGGGGATCGACAAAATTCTCATCAAACAGGATTCTATTTCTCAGCTCGCGAACGAACTTGCCCAGTGTTTTCCCAATACACATTACAGGGCTTGATTTTAAAATAGTTATTTAAGATTCTTGCATAAATTTTAGTCAATTCGTCTGTCTGAGCGCTACTCAGACGGACAACAGCTCAGAATAACAGCAGCTCAGACTTATGTTCGAGAGCCCGCTGTACACCTTATTTCCTATTTTCCTTTCATTTTTTCTCTTTCTTATCAGAAGTGAAGATCTTCTGTAAAAATGTTTTCTTTTCTTCCTTCTGAATCTCTACAGATCCAATACTGATTTCGTTGTCAATTGAAGGTTGCAGCGCATGAATAAAAGCGTTTTGTAAGATGGTTCCAATGGCAAACCAGAGGTTTGTACGCGGACTATCAAGCTTTCCCCTGAAAGGAATTTTTGTTGCGATCTGGTCCTTTTTCTGATTTTGAAATACTTCACCAATACCGCCGGCAATTCCCTCCCATAGCTTACGAAAAATATTATCCTTCCGATCCTCTTTCCCCAAAATATCAAGATCCTGAATAAGCGGTTTCACGTATCCTGCAAACGCATTATCCTTGGCTGCAACTTCGGAATAAAGCCCGAAAAGTCCTTTATTGACATCCACTTTGGCATAAGCCTGAAAAAAATCGTTGAGTTTTACAAGATTTGTGTTTTTTAGTTCAGCACTCATGTCGAATGTCGGATTGTTGTCCATTGGGTTAAGCCTGGCATTGAGGCGAAAAATCCCCTCATAAACCGAAGCCGTTGCATTCACGCTCGCAGGGAGCACTGCTGACGAATCATAGCTATTACGTAAATTCTGGGCGACAAGATGCAGCTGGTTCATTTCGATATCAACCTTGGGCGTAGAAGTATTGTCTTTATATTGAACTTTGCCGTTTCTAATTTCAAACCGGTTTATGTCCAGTGGCATGAACCCGTCCAATACTTTTCTAAAATCCGCAGAATCTCTGATGATTTGTTTTGGCTCTACTTTGTCTTTCGTGAAAACCAACACCGGGTGGTCAGTTATCACTTCGCCTGCAATTGAACCTTTAAAGAGGGCCTTCCATTCGATAGAAAGGTTAATAACCGAAGCTGAGAAAAACGGTGTTTGTTTCCCGGAAATGGTATCCGTTTTATTAAGATAAATGCTGTCAACCTTATATGCACCACGAATGATTGCAAGATCAACATCCTGAATGTGGCCGTAATACCCCTTCATGTTAGCCAAGGTTTTATTGGCATAATGCAAAACCACATAAGGTAATACAAGCCGGATGACTACAATTAAAATCAGCATCCCACCAAGCCACAATGCGGCCTTATTTCGCTTTTTCATGCGCGATGTATTTTCCATTGAACAAAATTTTCTATGTGAATTTGCTGCTTAACAAAACCGTACCGTCTTGCTTTATGGTTTAAATAATCCCAACACGCAGCAAAATCTGACCCGCATATTTGTACTGAGAAATAATGAAAATTCAAGCGCTTCAAGGCTCAGGCACGAATTTATTTCATGAAATATTTACATCACAATATCCCAGTAGTAACCAAAAACAAATCTCAGTCTCAGAGAATGGAATCAAAGATAAAACCAACACGCGTCGCCATACTGGGAGCCGGCCCAGGTGGACTGTTTATGTACAAAAGATTGGTGGAAACATCGGGCGAAAATTTTGAAATAGAGATTTTCGAGGCAAAACATCAGCTTGGCGCAGGCATGCCTTACAGCCATGCGGGCGCAAATGACGAGCATATAACCAACGTCTCTGACAACGAAATTCCTGATCTCGTGACCTCTATCGAAGAATGGATTGAGACGGTTCCTCAGGAAACACTCGACCGCTTTAAAATTGACCGCAAGCGATTTAATGAATATAAGGTTCTGCCCAGGCTCCTGTTCGGTAAATATTTGTCGGCACAATTTGACCTTTTGCAAAAAAAGGCAGAAAAAAAAGGAATCGTCACCAAAATCCATCTGGAAACAATCATAGCCGATATAATTGATGATGCTGAAACTGACCAGGTTCGGGTAGTGACAAACAAATCAGAAAGCCAGGAATTTGACTGTGTTGTGATTTGTACAGGTCATAAATGGCCTGTTGAGCATGAAGGGAAAGTTCCGGGGTATTTCGACTCCCCGTATCCACCATCCAAACTTGACCTGAAACTAAACCATGCTGTGGCAATAAAAGGGTCTTCGTTAACTGCAATTGACGCCATCCGAACCATGGCACGCAGCAATGGCAGTTTTGAAAAAAGAACAGATGGTAAAACTTATTTTATTCCACATGAGGACAGCCCTGAATTCAGGATGGTAATGCACTCCAGAAATGGATTACTTCCTGCCGTACGTTTCCATCTCGAGGAACCACTGCTGTCGACGGACTCGCTGCTGACGCCCGAACAGGTACGCGAAAACATCGCTGAGAACGACGGATTTCTTTCTCTGGATTTCGTATTTGAAAAAGATTTCAAAGAGCTCTTCATTGAAAAAGATCCTGCGTTCTATGACCGCATAAAAGACATGACAATTGAAGATTTCGTCAATTCCATGATGAATCTGAGAGAAAGTATTGAGCCGTTTCAATTGTTCAGGGCCGAATACAAGGAAGCGGAGGAATCCATTAAAAAAGAGGAGTCTGTTTACTGGAAAGAGATGCTGGCGGTGCTCAGTTTCGCCATGAATTATCCGGCAAAATACCTGTCGGCGGAAGACATGCAGCGACTTAAAAAAGTCCTTATGCCTCTGATTTCAATTGTTATCGCATTTGTACCTCAAAGTTCCTGCGAAGAATTGCTCGCACTTAACGACGCCGGAAAACTGGATATCCTCACCGTAGGAGATGACAGCTCAGTTGATGCTGAACCCGAAGGTGGCGCAACCTATAACTACAAGGATGAGGAAGGACATCCCCAATCCGTGTACTTCAAAACGTTCGTTGACTGTGTTGGCCAGCCGCACCTGGCGTATGACGCTTTCCCATTCAAAAATTTGTTGATGGGTGGCAATATAAGTCCGGCCCGCCTGGCATTCCGCTCGGCAGAAGCCGGCGCCAGTGATTTTGCCAAAGGAGGCAAAGATGTAGAAAAAGGTAAAAATGGAGAATACTATTTAAAAGTACCAGGCATTACCATTACCGATTCGTTTCAAATTGTGGATCAGCAGGGAAAGGCGAGCAATCGGATTTTCATCATGGCAGTTCCTTACATCGGCGGATTTAATCCGGACTATTCTGGCCTGGATTTTTGTGAAAAAGCGTCTGAAAGTATTGTTCAGCGATTGGTACAAAGTAATCTCAGCCTTGTTTAAAAAGTTGTATGTCAGAATCTTCCGCTTCACTCACGCTTGCAGAAATTTGGATTTACCCGGTAAAATCTCTCGGAGGAATACGTCTGCGGGAAACGGAGGCGGGACAACGCGGACTGCGTTTTGACAGGAATTGGATGATTGTAGATGAAAACGGGATGTTTCTGACACAGCGCACCAACGCTGGTATGGCGCTGATTGACGTATCTTTGGAGAAAGACGGATTGCGTTTGTCGCTCGGAACAGAACCTACCGACAACACACATGTTCCCTTTCTGCCGAATGACCCACAGGAAATTCAGGTGAAGGTGTGGGATGACAGTGTGTCGGCCAGGACCGTCTGCTGCAAAGCCGACAACTGGTTAAGCGAGAAGTTGTTGAAAAACGTTCGCATTGTTGAAATGAATGAGACTTCGGAACGCTACCTGGATACAAGATATGCCAAAACGCTCACCCGGCTGAGTTTTGCGGATGATTTCCCTTACCTGCTCACTACACGCGCTTCGCTGGATGACCTCAACAGCAGACTCGAAAATGCAGTTCAGATGACCCGTTTTCGACCTAACTTTGTAGTGACAGCAGCGCTGGCCTTTGAGGAGGACGCGTGGAAGCGTATCCGTATCGGAGGCCTGGAATTTGAAGTCCCGAAGTGCTGCGACCGCTGTATTATGATAAATATTGACCCGTTTACTGCCAAGAAAAGTCCGGAACCGCTTAAAACCCTGGCGACTTACAGAAAGACAAACAGGCGCATATATTTTGGTCGAAATCTCACTGCTTCAGACTATGGAATAATTAGAGAGGGCGACGAAATCACGGTGCTGGACACTGTTACACCGGAAATCGTCGCCCTCTGACTTTCCACACATTTGTGGTACTCACTTCTACCCTATCTTTTCAAAGCCCATACGGCTACGGAACCCTCATGCACAGCAAACGCGGCCGACCCATCCGGACCTATCGTGACTTCATCTTTAATTCCACCCAGATAATCGACAAACACTTTGCCTGCATGTTGCTGGCCTACTTCCATGGTTTTCGACTTATTTCCGCCAGTTGAAATCAGCACAGCACAGCCCGATGCATCATGTTCTTCACTTCCGCGCCTGGTCCAGCCAATGCAATCCGACTCGTCAAAGTAATCGTGCTGTGCTCCGTATGCGATGTGTTTTCTCAGATAAAGGAGGTTTTCCATGCAGTCCATTTTCGCCATGACAATTTCATGCTCCTGTCCTTCGGCATCTGTATCCTGGTATTTTGAACCATACAAATCCGTGTAGAAAACACATGGATATCCGGCTTCTCTCAGCAAAATAAGTGCATATGCAATTGGCCTGAACCAATGCTCTACCGTCTGTTCAAGTGCCTGTAATGGCTGGGTGTCATGATTCTCCACAATTGTTACGGCAAGGTGCGGATTTGCCTGAACAAGCGTGTCGTTGAAGATGGTGCGCAAATCATAATCTCTTCCAGCTTTTGAGGCATTGGAAAAATTGGCCTGCAAGGGTGCATCGAAAAGTGACATTCTGCCTTCCGTGACCTCAATATAGGTTAAGAGAGATTGCAGGTCATACGGAGCCCAATACTCTCCTACCGTGTAAAATTCCTTTCCGAACTTACCACGCAGGTGATCCAGCCATTCATTGTAAAACTGCGGATCCATGTGTTTGATCGCATCCAGCCTGAATCCGTCAAAACCGACTGTCTCATATAGCCATTCTCCCCACCGTTTCAATTCTTCCCTGACATGGGGATTTCTGAACTCAATATCAGAGAGCATCAGATAGTCGAAATTCCCGTTTTCGAGGTCAAGAACATCCTGCCATCCATCTCCGTACTCATTCTGAATACTGTAAATATTCGATTCCTTAGTCGCTGCGTTGTAGTCCACCCCGGAAAAACATGTATAATCCCAAACGAAGTCGGAATATTGCTTTCCTCTTCCCGGAAACGTAAATCTTGTATAAGCTTCAATTTCAATGGTTTCTCCTGTAAACTCGTTCCTGTCATCAGAATTAACCTCTCGTACCGGAATCTTTTCCGTCTTGTCGCCACCGCCCTTATGATTCAAAACGATGTCCGCATAGACCACAAGCCCGGCGTTTTGCGCTGCTTTCACAGCCTCAATTAATTCCTGTTTGGTCCCGTATTTGGTTCGTACAGAGCCTTTTTGATCAAATTCACCGAGGTCAAATAAATCGTAGGTGTCATAACCTGACGACATCCCTCCCGCCATTCCCTTCTGGGCCGGTGGAAGCCAGACCGAATCAAACCCGATTGATTTAAGCCGCTCAGCCTCATTTTTGAAGTGGTTCCACAGACTTCCGTCCGCAGGGTAATACCACTCAAAATACTGCAACATGGTAAAGTTTTCCATTTCTTAGTTTATTGATTCTTTGCTGTAATCAATTGGTTTTTAATTTGTTATTAATATCAAAAATTAATCCTCATCAGTTTCTGCCTTTATTTTCTCTTCTGCCAGTTCGATATCTTCTGCATCTGCTTCCGGTTCTTCCTGTTCCACATTTGCCAGATGTTCATATTGCAATGTGATGAAAATCGGAAAATGGTCTGAAGAGAAGTTTTCAAGTCGCGCGAGCTTCACCAGTTTAAAGTCCGTTGAACAAAACACGTGATCAAGCGGAAAGCGTAGAAAAGGAAGTTTTGCATGAAAAGTGTTATAAAATCCCCGGCCAATACGGGGGTCAAGCAATCCGCTGATCTTCGTAAACAATCCTGTGGTATAAGACCATGCCACGTCGTTGAGGTCGCCAATTACGATAGCCGGAGCTTCATCAGATTTAACTTCTTTGGCAACGAGCAAAAGTTCCTTGTCACGCTCAGTTGAGTGCGTATTCTCGCCCGGTACTGGCGGCGTCGGATGCACACAATATAAATTGATCAGTTCACCGGAAGGTAATTTCACCTTTGTCCTGATTGACGGAATTTCCTTATCTACGAGAAATCTTATTTGATAATCAACAAGTTCCAGTTTGGAATACAGTAACATGCCATAGGTGTTTTCCTGAGCAGCCAAAACCTGATATGGATATTTGTCAGCAAGTGCACGCGTTCCCTCGTACCAGAATTGATCCGTTTCCAAAAGCAGGATGAGATCAGGATCATGCTTTTCAAGCATTTTCATACAACCGGCGGTATTGCGGTTATCCTGAAATACATTGGAAGAAACAATTTGAATCTGATTTGGCAAATCTGTTTTCTCGGCCCGAAAAATTACCTTTTTGGCGAAAAATGTAAATTTATATACGAGAACGGAAAGATAAACTGCGTTCAGGGCAACCACTGAAACCAAACCAATTTCCAATGGTGTTTTGATCGGGAAGAGCGAACAGTAAACGATGAGCAGGGTCAATGTAAGAAAAAGTTTCTGAAGACGGGGATATTCAAAAACCCGGAATGCCCAATAATCATTTTTTACAAGCGGAATTAGAGAAAACAAAGCGAGCAGCGCGCCTGAAAATTCCAGCACGATTTTGAATACGTACATCTTTCTGATATAAAATTTTAGTTTACGTATAACGATCTATAAAAATTAGGCCAGCTTTAATTGCTATACGTGCGTCTCCAACGGCGGGTGGCACAGGAATTTTATTATAAATGGCGATCACTCAATCTTACAAATCGAACTTTATGAAAATGAGAGGAAAAAGCGTCATCACTTACAGTGTGTACGCTCCTACAAACGTTACCACCATGCTGCGGCCGAGACGCCAGGATGGGCAATCCGTTATCCAGGAAGGATTTGAGGTAAATCCTCAGGTCGAGTTTTCCGAATACACTGACTTGTACGGCAATCCTTGCCAACGCTTCATAATGCCTGTCGGACAGGTAACAATTTCTACCGAGGTACAGGCGCAGGTGAACGTGACCAAACCAATTCCTGTGAATGTTCCTGCTTACACGCCAATCGGGGATCTGCCCGATGATGTGATGCACTATATTTTGCCAAGCCGTTATTGCCAATCGGATTTACCGGAAATTGGCAAACTGGCATTTGAGATTGCCGGCAACTTTGTGCCTGGCTACGATCAGGTGGAGGAGATCCGTAAATGGATTCATCAAAACGTAAAGTACCAATATGGAGTGACAGACTCCACAACCACAGCACTAGACCTCGCCAGAAACCGGATCGGTGTTTGCCGGGATTTTACGCACCTTGCCATTGCCCTGTGCAGAAGTCTGAGTATTCCTACCCGAATGACAGTCGGTTATCTGGACAAGCTTCAGGAGATGGACCTTCATGCCTGGTTTGAGGTGTTTATCGGTGGAGAGTGGTTTACATTCGACGCTGTACAGAAATTTACAGAAGGCTATCGCATTGAGATCGCACACGGACGCGATGCTGCCGACGTAGCAATGGTGACGCAATATGGCAATGCTACACTTGAATCGCTGCATGTAGAGGTACAATTGCTGGAACCCGAACCTGTCAACAACACGAATAGTTGATTTTTTAAAGGTGTTTATAAATCCGGTGGAATACTCTTCCACCGGATTTTTTATAGCTGCTCTTTATTGACTACATTTTCAGGCGAATCTTTTGGCATACTGTCGCCCAGTAATTTCCCCCACGGTTTCAAACCTTCGATGCGATCAAAGATTATTTTGAGCACTGCTACAAAAGGAATCGACAAAAACATGCCACTTACTCCCCACAGACTTCCGCCCAACAATACAACTATGATGGAGATCAAAGCGTTGACAGAAACTTTTGACGAAACAATACGTGGAACAATGATGTTATTGTCTGCAAACTGAATCAACACATAAGCTCCAACAACAAGCAGTGGAGTTGTCATACTGTCGCCGGTGATCAGCGACATCAATACAGGTAAACTGATCGCGATGATTCCTCCGAGATAGGGAATCAGGTTCAAAATTGCCCCGATTACACCCAGCAAAATTGCGTATTTGACACCGAGAATCAACAGGGCGGTAGAGTTTAGAACGGCGACAATCGAGGTCTCAATCATCAGCCCGACAATATAACTCTGCACGGCGCCTTTGGTTTCCTGCAAAATCTCCGCAACCTGATCCGTATTATCCTCCTCAAAAACCTCAAAAATAAAATTCAAAATAAGTGGCTTATAAAAAAGAAGTAAAAAAACATACAGAGGGATTAGCACCAGGAAGCTCAAAAGCCCCATAAGCGTATTCAGTGTTTGTCCCACATAAGCTTTGCCGCCGCTAACCGCATCTTTCGCCATGCTCATCTGTTTCTGCTCCGATAACCCGAACTGTGCGGTAAGCCAGGTTTGCACTTCTTTCAGTAACGACATCACCTTTGTTTCCAGCTGCGGCAGCATCTCACCAAATTGGGCAATTTGCGATGAGAGGAAAAACATCAAACCCGATATCACCAGAACTGCAAGCAGAATGGTGAGGATAATTGCCAGGATTTTATTGAGCTTTTTACTTTCCAAAAAAGTGTAAACCGGATTGAGTAAAATTGCTATCAAACCGGCAAATGCGAATGGAACGATAACATCCTGTAACAATGCGGCGATGTAAAAGAAAAGATACAGACCGATTAGCACCAGTGGCGCTTTGATATAAAACGGATAAGCACTTTCAGCGGTGCCCTGACCGCCTTCTGATGAACTTTTGCCACTGCCTCTGTATATGTGAGCCATAAAATTTTAAAGTAAAAATCGTTAAATGATAATTGTTGCTGAATAACTGCGCAAACGCTTTCGGCCTATAATTACCTGATCAAGAGACAATAAACGGCCGAATTAACTAAAAACTGTTGGTGTTTCAGGATGACTCTATAAACTGCGTACGCATGGCATGGATTTAGATTAATTGAATAATAACGCTCACAAAACGCAAAGATCATGTCAGAAAAAGACTATACTAATTCTGTTCCTGAGCAGCTATCCGGCGAAGAAATCAACGCCGTAAGTGTTGCTCAACTGGCAAGTATTACCGAAGCAAAAACTTTATTCGTTCTGTCGACCGGCAGGCTACGAGATGTAAACAACTGGCACACAATCGCGGGGAGATTACTGGGCCATTTCCTTTTAACCGATTCAGCAGGCGAGCAAATAAACGGGCCGCTCGTTGAAGGATGTCTTTTCAGAATTGACGCCCCCGGACCGGGTTCCAAAGCCGGAGACGGATACGATTGGGTACGCGTTGAAAAAATAGAATCTCTGGAAACACCAGCTATCGAAAGCCTGGCAATCCGCGTCCGGCCTACCGTAGCTCCTGCCACGGAAAACAAAGAAACGGCTCATTTTTACTCAGATCAGGCCACAAGCACATTTACAGTTACCCGTGAGGGAAGCCGGGTAACAGCTGCGGTATATGACAGAAATATTGCACCAAATGACGAATCAACTGGCCTGATTGATAAATTAAGAAATAAACTTTTTGGATCCGCAGCCATCCTTGCTTTCTCAAAAATACAATGGAAAAGTCTGACAGAAGGACTGATCAACAACGATTTACCAGAAAAACACTAGAATCCGCGATTATAGAGTCGACTCCAATATTTGAGTTTATTCTCCGTTTCCTGATTCAATTGCCCCTGCACCAAACGCCAGGTCCAGTTATTTTCCGGTGAGCCGGGGCTATTCATTTTGCTGTTTTCATCAAGATTAAGTACGTCCTGAACCGGAAGAATCGCCAAGGCAGCTACCGACCCGTACACCAGCCTGATCATGGCTTCGGAAATGTTATCTTCGTTAATTTCTTTGCCCAGATATTCTTCAAGTCGCTTCCGGATTTCCTGATCAGCTTCCTTCCGATACCAACCCTTAACCGTGTTATTGTCGTGTGTTCCCGTGTATGCGATAAAATTCTCCCTATAATTGTGCGGGATGTGATCTGAATGCGGCATGCTCTCTTCAAAGGCATACTGAAGTACTTTCATCCCACGCAGATTAAATTCGTCGCGAAGCGCATAAACAGCCGGATTGACCTCTCCAAGGTCCTCAGCAACGAACGGAAGCTCGCCCAAAGCTGACATAACCGCGTGAAAAAATGCAGAGCCAGGTCCCAGTTTCCACGAACCATTTCTGGCATTTTTTTCTCCACCCGGTACCGACCAATAGTCCGCAAAAGCGCGGAAATGATCAAGGCGCGTGATGTCGAACAATTCAACGTTTTTCCGAAGGCGCTGAATCCACCAATCGTATCCCTGCTTTTCCATCGCATCCCAGTTGAACACCGGCATTCCCCATAACTGCCCATCCTCCGAAAACGTGTCAGGCGGAACGCCCGCCGCACCGGTAATTTTCCCTTCCTCGTCCAGCATGAAAAGCTCCCGATGCGACCAGACATCAGCAGAATTATAACTTACATAAAATGGCATGTCGCCCAAAAACGTAATATCCCGTGCATTGCAGTAACTGCGTAGGGCGTTCCATTGTTTATCGAAAATATATTGAACCCACTTCACGAAATCAATTTCATCGCTTTTGTTTACCAGCAACTGTTTCAACACGTCTTCATTCCTCAGCTTGAAATCAACCTCCCACTCCGGCCAGGATTTTCCGGAATGCTGGTCGCGGATCACCATGTACAAGGCAAAGTCTTCCAGCCATTCAAAGTTTTTTTCACAAAATGAACGGTACTCGGCGAGCGGGAATTTTTCAGGATCGGCAAGAAAATTCTTAAAGGCTTTTTTGAGCAATTCTATTTTGAACGGCTCTACTTTTTCAAAGTCAACATGCCCGGTGTTTTCTACAAAATAGCTTGTAAGGTCAATTTCGTCCAGGAGTCCGTCAGCCGCCAGCATTTCCGGACTGATCAGCGTCGGATTTCCTGCCCTGCTCGACAACGCACTGTATGGAGAATTCCCTTGCGACTGTTCAGTCGGATTTAGCGGAAGTAATTGCCAGACACGTTGGTGGGTCCTTTCAAGAAAATCTGCAAAAACGTAAGATTCCGGCCCCAAATCACCGATTCCGAAGGATGATGGCAGGGAAGAAATGTGAAGCAAAATGCCCGCACGCCGCGTATTGTCAGCCTTCACACCATTTAGAACGCTTACAGGGAATTCCCGAAATAGTTCGCCCGGCAGAAGCGTGCTTCGCAAAGTGCTCCCGTTTCCTGCCAGATCGCGCTCCCACGCAACATCCAGATTTGGCGGCAAAACAATTTTTGTATCTCCCCAGTCAAGATGAAGTATATCCGTCTGCTGGTCCCGGCAAATTCGTGATATGTGTAAAGGCGCAACAACAGCAACAACTGTGGTTTTGTAAATTCGCGCAAACGCAATGATATGATTTTTCAACTTTCCTTTGACTTCAAAAGGTACATATTCTCCTTCTGAGAAAACGAGCGGATACTTTTTGCGGAGTTCGAAAAGCTGCTGAGTCAGCCACAATTTTACTCCGGAATTGTATCTGTCCTTCCACAACTCGGCCAAAAACCCGCCTTGATTTTGCTGCTCGCCGATCTGCGTTAAGATTTGAAGTCGTTTTTCAAAATCAACCGGTCTTCGGTTGTCAGGATCAACCAAACTGAAATCCCACGATTCGGCACCTTGATAAACATCCGGTATCCCCGGGCACATGAATTTCAGAACAAGTTGAGACAAGGAATTTACAATGCCATAATCAGCGATTTTCTCATGGAATGAAGCGAAGCATTTCCAAAATTCGCTATTTTTTGACAGCAATTTTCTCGCGAAAGATTTTGTTCCGGATTCATAGTCGTCATTCGGTTCGGCATAGGTTGTGTTTGTTTTGGCCTCTCTCAATGCCTTTTCCAGATACGCTTCAAAACGATCCGGAAAATCATCTTCTTCCTGGCCTGGCATCGGATATGCTCCGGCGATAGTCTGGTAAATTAAATATTCGTCATTTCGGTCAGGCGCAGTAAACTCTTTCCGCAACGACGCATTGATTTCCTGCCACTTTTTAACATTTTGAAACCATTCATCGTCCAGATCGGTGAGTACGTTCAGTCTTGCACGCACATCCTCTCCCCGCTTGGTATCATGCGTAGATGTCGTATTGAGAGAAAGTGGCCAGTTTCTTTGACGTTTTTTCATTGCAATATGAAATTCCCTGATCGACAATCCAAAATTTTCGACCGAATCGCCGACGTCATTGTGCCCAATAAAACGATCATTGGTATACATCAGCGTGTCTTCTCCTCCTTTTGCCATCAACGGGCCGGTAAATTGCATGCATCGCTGATAGAATTCCAGCGCTCGCGCGTTATAGTCTACATCGTCCCGCCCCGCCATTCCGAGCAACGCCGATTCAACACAGTCAACCGCGTCAATTAAGTGCGAATTCTCTGATCTAACGTCGTTAAATATATTTTTGATGTCAGAAATTTCTTGCTCAGAAAAGGGAAGGCTATTTCCGTAATACCTGTAAACCGGACAGTGTATTAAAAATCCGGCAATAGATTGTTTCAAATTCTCCTTTCCGATCTGTTCCAGTTTATCGTTTGAGATGAGATTTAACTCAACAAAAAGCTGGTAAAGATTTTCCAGCTCTCCGCCCATTTGATCGAAAAGGATAAATGCTTTCTTTTTCTGCAACTGCTGCCTTACCGACTGACTGTTTCCGGTTAACTCCTGATAAAACTGAGTGAAAGACTTCTCACTCGATTTATTGGTTAATAAATTATTGACAGCTGCAAGAAATTCATAACCGGTTGTCCCTTGCACAGGCCATTCCAGCGGCATTTCTTCATTTTTGCCAAGTATTTTTTCTACAACAAGATACGTGTCTGGGCCTGCGAGTTTTCGAAGATGTTCCAGATAAGCGCGAGGATCGAACAGACCATCAATGTGGTCAACTCTCAACCCCTGGAAAACACCTTCATGTACCAGCGATTTGATAAGATCGTGATATGTCTCAAATACCTTTTCGTCCTGAATGTTGAGACAGATCAGATCATTGACAGTAAAAAATCGACGAAAATTGATCTGTTCTTCGGTTTTTTGCCAATTGCAAAGCACGTAGGTTTGCTGGTCGATAATCTCATTCAAATTTGTCGTATCAGCATTGACCTCTTCCAGTCGCTGTTCCAAAATGATCTTCAATTCATCATTCTGAAATAAGGAAGCGACTTGCATGCGCAATTCATTCCAACGCAAAGAGTACATTTCAGGATTTTCTACCTCCTCAATTTCATCCACTTGCCTAGAAATACCTTCAAAAGCCTGATTTTTTGAAGCCATTTCCCGATTAAAAAACGTAGCATAAGACCTTGCGTTCAGGGGATAGATGTCCTCACCGTATTGCATGGAAAATCCGCTACCCGTAAAAACCATCGCAACATTGCCACGCTCCAGTTCCTCGTTCAGATTAGTGCCTAAAAACGGAACCATTAATTTTCCCTGGAAAAGACGACTGTTCCAGGCTATGTCAAAAAAACCCGCATAAACTGACTGACGCCCTTTTTCCAGCACATCCATCAACCATGGATTTTCCGGATGAAACGCCATGTGATTGGGGACAATATCCTGCAACCAGCTAATATTTTTCTCTTTCAATAACGCGCTCAACGATTTCAAGTCCGCCAAAGTGCCAATTTCAGGGTCAATTTCGTTTGGGTTAACACCATCATAACCATGCGTACTGCCAGGAGTTGACTTGAAAATTGGCGAAGCGTAAACAGTACTGATTCCCAGCTTTTCCAGGAAAGGGATGATTTTCGCGAACTTTTCAAAATTAAATTCGCCATTAAATTGCAGCCTGTAAGTTGCGCCGGGATTATTCATAAACTTGTGTATAAAGTGTAAAGGAAGCCGCCGGTAGTGTCAATGATAATTTTCCAGGAATAAAGTCAGGAAAATCAACGCCGCCCAGCCATTGCTCGTCGGATGACGCCAGCAATTTCGTCCAACCAGAAGTTTCCTCCATGGTTGTAACTTCCTGATCAAAATTTGAGAAATTCATCAGACAAATGATATGCTGCGACAAATGTTTTCTGGATAAAATAATGGTCTGCTTTTCAACGCTATATTCAACTGATACATGCTCACGTTCCGGTTCACGAAGAGCAGGTTGCCTTTTCCTGATTTTTATCAACGCTTTATAAAATTGCAACATTGTTTTGTGAGGTTCGGATTTTATCAAGTCCCATTGCAGTTTCGACTGCTCGAATGTATGCACCGACAACGGATCCGGCGCCTCTCCTTCCAGGTGAAATGCCGCAAATTCACTTCTTCTGCCCTCCCGAACTGCCTGCGCAAGTTCAGGATCGGAATGATCCACGAAATACTGAAACGGATTTGTTTCCGCGTATTCTTCACCCATGAAGAGCAGCGGAATATAAGGACTAGCCATGACCGCGCCAGCCAAAAGTTTTTGCATTTCAAAGCTCACCAGCACGCTCGTCCGTTCACCAAGCATGCGGTTGCCAACATGATCATGGTTCTGCGAAAAAACGACAAACTGCTGCCCCGGATTTCCTTTCGCCTTGCCCCCAAATTTCTTTTTTCTGTGCGGGGAATACGCTCCGTCATATACGTAAGCATCAAGATACGCTTTTGCAAGGGACTTAATCCCGTCAAAATCCGAATAGTAACCTGTCCGTTCCTGCCCGGATGAAACCCGCAAAGCGTGATGAAACTCGTCAATCCATTGCGCATCCATTCCAAATCCACCTTGTGAAATCGGGTTAATAAACCGATTATCATTCAGATCCAGCTCCACGATCAGATCGTAGCGCCGGCCTGTTTCCTGGCTCAGCAGATCGACCTGCACTTTTATTTCCTGCAAAATGTGGACCGGGCTCAAATCCTTAATGGCGTGTGCAGCATCGATTCGGAGGGCATCAATATGAAAATCGCGGAACCACATCAGTACATTTTCTGTATAAAACTGCCTGACGCCATCGCACCACGCATCGTCAAAATTGATTGCATTTCCCCATGGTGTATTATATTTCTCAGTAAAATATGCTCCGAAATCAGCGAGCCGGTTCCCCTCCGGACCAATGTGATTGTAAACCACATCGAGAATCACCGCCACACCTTTTCGGTGACAGGCATCGACCAGCTGCCGTAGCTCCCTGTGTCCTCCATAAGAATGCTGCGCGCAAAACGGAAATACACCATCATAACCCCAGTTTCGTTCGCCGGAAAATTGCGAAACCGGCATAATTTCTATCGCCGTAATACCCAGCCCGACCAGGTAATCCAGCTTATCCGCTAACGCACCGAAGGTACCTTCGCTGGTAAACGTGCCGATGTGTAGTTCATAGATAATATATTCTTTCAGTGGAATATGTGCGTAGGTATCATCCGTCCAATTGAATGACTTCAGATCGACTGCCTCTGACGGCCCATGCACACCCTCAGGCTGCGACAATGAGCATGGATCGGCAAGTTTTTTACCACCATCAAGCACGAAATAATATCTATCGCCCGCCCTCAGACTATCGGTCTGCAAAGTCCAATAACCAAATTCCCCGCTGTTCAAGGGCAGGCTTACATTGTTGGTGGCAAGATAAAGCGCAACCTCTTTGGCCCTCGGCGCCCAGAGTACAATTTCCGCCTGGCCGGATGTGTTGAAATTAACCCCGATTGTCCGTTGCTTCGTATTTAATGTATCCATCGAACTATCAGAATCTATTTTATTTTTTGATTTCCGTAGTTCCCTGTCAATAAATACTGTGCCAGTCTGGCGATGAAGCGCGGATTCCCGGACGAAATTTAGTCATTGAGAGACGTTGTCTCAACGAATCACTTGATGTGGATTACAACAATTCAGTTGCTGCGCGATTTTTTAAAAAGAAGGCTGACCGAAGTGCCTTGTGAGTGTTCATAGCGTAGAGTACCTCCGAGCTGTATGCTCAGCAACTCAACCAACTGGGTTCCAAATCCCGTTCCCCGGGCCACTAAATTGGGCATTTTCCCGATTCCGTCATCGGAAATTTGTAGCAGAAGTGATTCAGAGTCAGATTCCGTAAGCGCTATTTTTACCGTTCCCTGCCGCTCTTCTAAAAAAGCATATTTAAAGGCATTTGTCAGTAATTCATTGGAAATTAAGCCGATTGCAATCGCAGTATCGATATCCAGGGTGAGCTCCGGCATGTCGCATTCAACCGTAATGCGCCGGTCTGTATTGAAGGAAGACAATATGCTCTGACTCAGATTGACGAAATAATCGCGCATTTCGATAGCGGCCAACTGCTCACCCTGGTAGAGTTTCTGGTGAATAATTCCCATCGAATGCACGCGGTTCTGGCTGGCCAATAAGACTTCCTGTACATTGGGATCACTTATTTTTGCCGATTGAAGCGCCAGCAGACTTGAAATCATTTCAAGGTTGTTCTTAACGCGATGATGTATTTCCCTGACCAGCAACTGATTCTCCGCATAACGTTTATCAAGAAGTACATTTTTTTCACCCAGCTCCGCATTCAGCTTTTCCAGTTTCTGATTTGCCTGTTTTTTTAAAAAATAATTCCAATAAAAAGAAGCCGAGACAATTACGCCGATCATAAGCAATACAATGAACCACTTCTGCTCGTTCTTTTTCACCTCTAACTGCCTCTCCGTTTTCAGGATATCAGATTCAAGTTCATTTTCCCGGAGGCTTTTTTCCGCTCGTTCCTGTTGCAAATCCAGTGCCTCGGCAGCGTAGCGTTTCTGATAATTCAAGGCCTCCTTCATCTCTCCATTTTTCTCGAAGGCAACTGCCAGTGATGCCAAAATAGCCACACTTTGCCTCTTGAAGTTATTAGCGACCGCAATTTCCCGCTCTTTTTTATACAAAGAGATCGCTTTTGGATAATTATTTTCCTGCATCGCCAGATCGGCCATCGCGCCCAGTACATATGAATAGGTGTCAATATTTTCCAGGCGGTATTTTTTCAAGATCGATTCCGCATGCACCAATTCTGCTCTCGCTTCGTGCTGTTTACCCTGTTCAAGAAGGTAACGCCCGTGCACGGCGTAATACCAGGTATGATAAAACGGATTTTTAGAAACCAAAACCAAATCTTTGAGTTTCATGAAGTAATACGTTGTCGACTTGGGGAAATTTTTTTTCTGCACAGTCAACACTTTGTACACCGCAATTCGCGCGTCCGGCTTTGTGCTATCATGCAGGCTTTCATACAATTTCAGGCTACCTTTCAAATAACCCAAACCCTCCTCTTTCTCTCCCTCCAAACCATAACGATTTAAAAAGATACCCTTATCGAGGAGAAATCTGGCGCGGATTGAAGGGCTGGTATTGTCCCTGATCAATGCAAGCGCAGACGAGAACAGCTCCATAGCTTTCCTTAATTCTCCCTTCTCTTCTTTGATGTAAGCAAGGTTATTCAGCAGATTATATCCAACCAAAAGGGTCTTCTCCGACTGCGGAACATTGGTGAAATATGCCAGACCTTTTGCTGCGAGAGAGTCAGCCGTGGAATAGCTGTAGGACCGGTTGTTACCGTCCGTCATGTCAACAAAAATCGCTGCCAACCGATCGTATCGCACCGGCCGATTGCTTTCAAGTAATTTTACCGCTTTCTCAAAATAAATTCTGGTACTGTCTATGTCGAACTGCGGCATATCACGAAACCACAACGCGCGCTGGTGGTATACTTTACTCAACAAAAGGACCTGATGTCCGCTGAGCTTTTCGTTCGGAACATCCGCTTTTACCAGACTCGCCAAAAGCAAAGAAGCCAGCAAAAAAAGGAAATTTCTCATCGTCAACACATTGGTAGCATGCTAATTAAAAGGCGCAAATTCGATCAAAAATACTCATTCAGCGGTACATAAGCAGGTTGAAATTGTATTCCAAGTTCTTTGACAGCCCGCGAATTGCTGTAAACAGTGCGCGGATTTCCCTTTGGCGGCCGCTCGTTGAGCATCCGCGAAACATCGGAAATTTTCCAGCTTTCACTGGCAAGAAGATAGTTTTTACCATGCAGACCTGCGGTGGTTGCTGCATTGAAAATCGCTTTGGCCACATCAACAACGGATACAATTGCCAACTCCACGTCGTTTGCAAAAAGCATGTCGACGAATGGATCCGCTGTTAGTTTGTATTTGACCAGGTGTTGTAATCCTACCGACGCCGAATCGGTACGCCCCGAAAGCGCCTTTCCGACGACAAGGACCGGAGAAACACTGACGATGTCAAAGCCTGGTTTCGGGTTCTCGCTGATAAACCTCCGCACCATCTGATCGGCATGATACTTCCCCTGAGCGTACAACAGTGCCTCGGGGTTGAAATAGGGTTCGTCCGCTTCTGTGTATACGTGATCGTGCGGTCGGTTGTGCGCAGGTAAAGGAAAATTTGTATTCAACGCGGCCACCGAGGCCAGAAAAACGACTTTTTTTACTGAACGTGATTTACTTACAACGTTCAGAAAGTTTTGCGTGCCTCTGACAGTAGGCTCGAAAACATCCTGCTGCGGATTTTCCCCACCAAGCCTAAACGGTGTTCCGCAATGTATCACAATCTCACAATCAGAAATAAATTCTTTCAGAACAGAATCATTCTCCACCTGCAGTTCTGTAATTTTCAGCTTCCCGTTATGAGACAATTTACGGAGGTGAGCGAATTTTTCTCTATTAAAAATATCGGTGGTAGATACTTTGACAACAAATCCTTCATTGAGGAATTTCCGGGTGATATGGCTTCCTATGAAGCCTGCGCCACCGATGATGCCGACTTTTTTCATTTCTATGGATGGTATAAGCAGGGAGTTTTTATTTGTAACGGATAGAAAAATTAATTTGAAGATGCTCTGGCGTGACCGTAATCGCCATCGGAAAATACGACAAAGGATTTTTGGAATTTTTCATAATCAGAAGTTTAGCGTAATTGCGTAAAATTTACTGAAATAAATGTATCGAACTGTGTCGTGCAAGACAGATAGGACGAAACCCCGGGAAAATTGTCCGAAAGACCACATTTCCTTATCCAAAAAGAAAAGATCGGCAAAATACGGAGGGCATTTAGGCAAGAATTTTTCTATCAAATCTACACCGTTGTAATTCTTTTCAGCAAATCTTCGCGGGAGGATTTTGCAAACGGGATTATCTTTCCAGCCGCTACCAGGTGTGTTGCGGCCACTTCGTCCACACGCGACAAATTCACCAGATACGACCGATGGACTCGATAAAAATGTGCCTCAGGAAGCTTTTCCTCAATGTCTTTCAATGTCGTAACGAGCAGATAATCTCCGTTTTTTGCAAAAATCCGGCAATAGTTGCGGTCGGCCTCCACGTAGTAAATGTCGGCAATGAACACCTTAACCATTTTATCCTGATGCCGCACAAAAATACGGTCGCTAAGCACAAATTGATCCGCAACCATCTTGTGGTCAGGCTGGCGTTCGGCCATGATCCTGTTTACAGCCAATTCTACCGCCCGCTGAACATCCTGTTTTCGAAATGGCTTAGACAGAAAGGCCAGGGGATTTGTCTCTTTCGCACGCGCAAAGTGAGCGTCGTCAGTGTTGGCAGTGAGGTAAATGACGGGTGTATCCTGCTGTTTTTGCATAAATAATGCAGTTTCAATTCCGTCAAACGTACCTTTCAAGTGGATGTCCATCAGCACCAGATCCGGTTTATTATCCTGTATAAACCGCAGCGCCTCCTCGCCTGTCGGCAACATACCGCATATTTCGTAGCCGAGATTGTTCAACTGGAGCGCAATGTTGGCTGCAATGACCATTTCATCTTCCACGATGAGTATTTTGAAAGGAATGTTCATAACGTTTATTGAGGAAATTCTGACTCTAAGATATCATTAAATTGAATCTGAACCCGACAGATCCGGTGTAAATTATATCGCCAAACAGAATATGATCTGCACAAAATTAAAACACCAATCTCGTGTGAAAATACTACGCTTTGCTACCCGCGGCCTTCGTGGCGATAACTTCCGTTCTTGGAAAAGCTGGCAAAAAGGTGTTTGCGCTAACCGCGCGAAAGCAATCCTGGCGCAAAATATGACACCCAGGGAACGGGCGGGACAATTCTATCACAAAAACAGGAGCATCGGTTTGGCTGAGACCAATCCATTCAAAAAGTACGTCAGCCAGATCACTACCGTCCGTACTGGCAATCACATTTCACCCAATAACATCCTGGTTCCTTGCCGATCTTTTGGCATCAGCCTGACCTACAAGTTCGGTAAACTGGTACAGCCAGGAAAAACTGCTGATGGATACCTGCAATTGTCTCAGCTTGCTGACGTACGGTTTGGATCGCACTTGGTGTTATCAATTATGCATCTTACACGGTCGCTTCGTCAGCGGGGTTCTTGCGGATGGCCAGCAACAGACATTACATCAGCGATGTATTGGTTGGCGAAGGAATTGGTCTCTTATCCATGAAAGTTGCGCGTTGGACCCACCGTTATAACTGGGGAAATACCGATCAGATTTGCACAGAAACAGAAAGTTGATTCAAATACAAACGCCCAAATTATTACTTAAAATAAATATGAAGTCCGTTAACCGTATCACGAAACGATGTACGAAAATTCGAATGCACGTTTTTTTTCCCTTTTGAATTGAACCATTGAATCAAAGGGTCCCATACTTCGTTAATTTGCTCTACGGTAATTTCTTGATCATTTTCATTAAAATCCCCCTTAAAGGTGCTATTGACAAATTCAGAAAGCAGACGCTCCGAATCTCTGAGTGAAATGATATTTCCTTTTCGGAATTTATTTCTTACCACACAATACCATAAATATTTAACGTTATCCATATCCTTTTTTGATATGCTTGGAGGAAACAAATCTATCAGGTCGACTTCCTTATCTTCGCCAATAGCCTCAAATATGTATTCAAGATTAAACTCATAAGCTTGATTGTCCCATAAAATATCCAGCTCCGACCACTGCTCGGAAACTTTTTTCGAATAAATACCTATCGCCACTAAGAAAAGCAGGCTAAGGCCAATTGTTACGCCTGTCATATAAAAATTTGTTTCACTACCGATATCGACGGTCGAAAAATCATAAAAGAACAGCGACGCATATGTAATCAATGGTAAAAAAATCGCGGTTTTAGAAAACAATATGTATGTGAAATTTTTCTTTCTTCGATAGGTGAAAAGACTTTTGGGTATGCTAAGTACCTGCAACATGGAAGCATACTCATACAAATAATAATGGTGATGCTTTAGATCTATCCAACCTCTCTTAAAGGTAATTTTTAGGTTAATCTTTTCCCTGAGGAGGCTAAAATAGAAAAGTATAAGAAGTACCATCAAAAGTAATCCGCTATAAACACCCAGGTAATTGACATGAAACGATACCCCTAAAATTGGCACTCGAATCAAATCAAGATGTTCAACCAAGGCGTCATCCAGTGTAGATATAATATTTAACAGCGACTGCCTTTCAAAAACATTGTGTAAGTACATAAATCTTAGCGACTTTCCAATTTCATCGTATTTAACACACCTGCTCTGAAAAGAGTCAAACAGAACAGGAACAAAAAATGGATTTTGAATTTTGAAATTATGCAAAACAGGATATTGCCTGTCCATACTAACAGCGTACTTGTAGACGCTTGAATCAACACTGCCTTTATTAAAATATTTCTCGTTTGCAATAATGTAATCCGATAATTTATCCATTGGCTTTATCGAATCAAACTTGTTCACCAAATTTGTTTTGTCGAAAGATTCAGTCGGGAGCACAATGTAATGCAGCATGTTTTTACTTATCTCAATCTTAGATTTAAACCAGTTGAACTTGGGAACCAGCGAGTTCACCAATGCCATTGCAACCAAAAAGCTGGTAAAAGTCAACATAAGAAGAATACTGCGACTTCTTTTAGCGGATTCGTCAACAGCTTTAAGTAATTGCTCCGTACTGAAAGGAAGGGTTTTTGAATTCGAGTTTGACATTTTTATAACGTTAGAGGATGGTCACTGAGCTTACACTCAAAGCGGAAACGGGATCAATGAGTTAGCCAGTGTAAAATAATAGATTTGACAAATATTTCAAACCTTTGCCATGCGAACGCGTAGATTTTTTTTCCTGTTATTTAAATTCGATTTGAAAAGAGTCTGGTTTGTATTCAAAACTCAAATACGGGCTTCGTCCATGTAAGTGAACACAAGACAAAAATTCGTAGATTCCATTGTTCGATTACCAAGTTATAGAATTCCGATTGTGCCTGCTTTTCAATGGCCATTTTATCAACTAATTATTCAAGGTTAAGAATATGAAACGCACTGCTTTTTCAAATCAAAACCCGCTTTCGCAGAATGAAAGAATTCGCAAAGAAATCAGCCAGGGAATTGCTAAAAATATGACCGAGGCTAAACCTGGATAAATTAAGGAAAAAATTATACATATCGAAGCACACGATCTACCGAATCCTGTCGACGGAATTTGCTGCGTCAGTTTCATGCCTTTGGAAGAAAACAATGATGTCAATGAAGTCTAAGAGATTTTATAGAATCCACTACTCACATTCCGGGATAGAGAAAAAAATCAGGAGCTCATTTTGAAAGACGCGAGAAGCATAATATTTGCCGATAGCAACAAATTTTTGAAGGTCACTAACAAACTGTTTATCAACGCAATAAATTTCACACCTGTACAGGGACAAATTGAAATCGCTTCCATGCGATCACCGCAAAAGATAATGATATCGTTTAAAAACAACGGCATGTTAATTCCAAAAGAATTAACTTTTTGGGCTGGATTTCTACATCAGTAAACAAATCGTTGAGGCGCATCATGGCAGAATCTGGTAAGAGAGTGAACTAAAAAACCTTCCAGATCATTTCCGCAATGAGAAATTCAAATTGGATTTATAAACAAAATCCGGATTTCTCTGACAGTTTAGAAAAACCAATCTCTTCTCATTTCTGACAAATCACCTGGAATGGTGCATGGCGAAGTGGTTGAGCGTAAAAACGGACTACCTCCGGGACATGTTTTTGACGGGATGAAAACCAACCGGCAAAGTTATTGCATGAATTCGTACGCTTTCAAATTTTTACACACCACGTACATTTCAATTTACTCAGGAAAATAACGGCCGCTCTGTTTTGCGACATCAATCATTTTTTGACCGTGTTCGGTCATTAAGCCTTGACTTATCATCTTTTCAGCCCGATCGCGGTTAGGTTTACTCCATTTACTTTTCAGGTTCCTCGGCGTGAATGTCAAATAGTAGCTTTCTGCATCACGTTTTTTCGCGAGGCTGTCAATCCATCCGAAACAGAGCGCTTCCTCAGTAGCTTCATTGATGTTGATTCCCGGCACTTTACTTTTTTTGTGATACAAAATCACCCATACGCCTTTCTGGGATTGACTGTTCTCTAAAAGCCAATTTCGCCACTCTTCCCTGGTTCTTGCTAAAATTGCCTGTCTCCCATCCTTAGTTTCCATGTTGACTATGCTTTTTGATGAATAATATAATGCCCCTATGCTGCCATACAGGTCGCGTACGGAAGCAGTAACAAACCTCCGCGGAGCTCCATTATGCCCCTTAACCGGCTGATAAAGTTTCGCTCCAACGGACATCAACTTTTGCATAGCCGCCAAATGGCGGTCAACATGCCAATAACTAATGGCCAGCCGGGCCGTTTGTTGCATTGGCGCTGTGGATAATTCCATGTCGTGTTGATGGTTCCCAGTCCTGAATTCGGTATATCCGGGAGCTTTGAAGTTAGCCTCCGTCCCCAGGAATTCAGTTTACTATTTTTTAGCCGCCTCACAGCTGCTGCGCAAAAACGAATGTCAGCCATTCCACGAAGCGCGCCTGATGCTGCCATTTGTATCGTTTTGTTTATTCCTGATTACTAACTACACAAATATAAAACGACCCAATGACAGCCGTATGTCAGGAGGGTTGGACCTACTTAGAAATTATAAAATATTCCTGAGACTTCATTTAGTCAGGTTCAAATTTTTAAATCCGAAAGTTAATTTGCTTATCCTTTCAAGCCGGAAAAGTCCCAGACCAGGGGACCAGACCAGGGGACCATGAACTGAGATTGGGTCGGCACTCTACTAGCGCGTTACAAACGCGGAACCATAACCGCACCGATTACAAATCGGTGCGAGCGAGTGTTTTACAAACTGATAACAGCAACCGCACAGTATTAGCGCGTTACAAACGCGAAACTATTACTGCACTGATTGCAAATCGGTCCGAGCGAGAAGATAAGTGATATTCGTAGCAATTTTCATCTCCCAATTACACGCTTTAAACATATGTTGACAAGAATTTATTTTAATCAAAGACAGTAAAATAGACGAAAATTATTATTTTGTTTCAATTTAAAAATAAGATTGAACTGGCTAATCACTCGATAATATAGATCTGAATTATTAAATTTTTTTAAGAAACAAAACCTTTTGATAATAATTGTAAATGATAAAATTCCTGACTAACGATTCAAAAAAAATGAAACCCTAATCAACAATTCAGCCAGCTATTACACTGATATTGTTATCAGTGGCATAGTGATTGCTGATGGACCTCTATAAACCAGACTACTATGAACTCACGTAAAGACGAAGAACTTCTCAAATTCATTAAAGAAATTTTCTATCCAGGAGATTCTGTTTCGGAAGCAGAAATTACCATGCTATTCAGACGTTTTAAAGATGAATTTTGTAACGATGAAATAACGGCAAAAGACGTCAAAATCTGGCTGTCGCCCGGTGAAAGTTTGAAACTGGGAGAGGAAGGATTTATTGAAATATCACTCAGAAATGGCGAAAGCAAAACTGTCTTGTTGAAAGATCCAATATTCGTCGTAGGAATGAAAAATGTATGGGAATAAATTTGCGCTGAATAACATTGAGAAATATTTTCAGGCGTGTTCCGAATTGAATTTCTGCGACAAATATTCCGGTCAGATACTAATTGTCGCAGGAAATACGCAAAATTTTCAATCCTCGTGTCAACTATCCGCTAATTGAATCCAGGTCGGAGCATGGTCACTGGTTTTTTCCCATCCCCTCACCTGCCGGTCAACACCCGCAGCCTTCAAACGGCCTGAAAGGTGTGGGTTTAGCAATAAATGATCGATACGTAAACCTGAGTTTCTGTCAAAAGATTGGCGAAAATAATCCCAAAACGTGTATATGCGCTCATCGGGATACAGAATCCTTACGGAGTCACTCCATCCCATTCCCAGCAGGCCGTGGTATGCAGCACGCGATTCAGGACGAAAAAGTGCATCGTTCAGCCACCGTGCAGGATTATAAACATCCAATTCTGTCGGAATCACATTAAAATCTCCCGCCAGAACCACCGCTTTCTTCGTGTTGACCAGCGAAGCAGCATGTGTTGAGAATTTTTCAAACCAGTCCAGTTTATATTCAAATTTTGGGCCTGGAAAAGGATTACCGTTCGGCAGATACAGGCAACCGATTAGTATACCACCGATCATCGCTTCGATATACCTGCTATTTTCGTCACCCTCATTTCCAGGAATTTCGTTTCTGACCTCCTCTATTTCAACACCTCGTGATAATATAGCCACGCCGTTCCAACTTTTCTGACCTTTCCAGATCGCGTTGTACCCGGCATCGTTGATAGCCTGCAACGGAAATTTCTCCTGCGGTGCTTTCAGCTCCTGAAGACATACCACATCAGGTTTTGCTTCTGCAAGCCAGCGAAGCAAAACCGGCAAACGTCCGTTCACTCCATTTACGTTGTAAGTCGCAATTTTCATAGTTCAGGAAAATTTGAAAGTAAAAAAACAAGAAATGAAATATGGTCTCATGCAGATTTTGCCGCCTTAGCAGGAACTGATAAATAGTAGTGCCACAGCAGCATTGTGGCAATGGTCCGGTTCGGTTGCCAACGATCTGTAATTTCCGGAAGCGCCTCTACCGGTGTTTCTCTTGGTAGCTTTTTTAAACGTTTCAGCGCATTAACCGCAGCGAGATCACCTGCCGGAAACACATCAGTCCGCCTTAAAACGAAAATCAGATAAATATCCGCTGTCCAGTTTCCAAGCCCTTTCAATGCAGTCAGCCGAATACGTACTTCTTCGTCGGATTTGCTTTCCATCGCAAGCAAGTCAAGCTTTCCACGCGCCAGTTCTTCTGCCAAATTTCGTACGTAAACTGTTTTTTGCCTGCTGAAATAACAAGCCCTTAGTTCTTCGTCAGACAATTTTAGCACATTTTCAGGCGTGATGTCTGTGACTTTTTGCCTCAGTTTGTTTAAAGTAGCAAGTGCTGACGCCAGTGAAACCTGTTGTTCCAGAATGATGTGCACCAGCGTTTCAAAGGTATTGGGCCTGTTCCACATCGGAGGGTAACCGTAAGCACGGATTATTTGCGTCAGGTCCTGATCTTCTGCCGCAAGCTGATCACAAAGTGTGTGAAAATTTGTCGAATCGAATTTTAACATTGCTAATTCTTAAAATTAAAACAGCTTAATCGACAGGCCTCAACTTTTGAGAAATTGAGCAAACCATTTTCCTGAGTCCTTAACTGTACGCTGTTGGTTTTCATAATTGACATACACAAGGCCAAACCTTGGCGCGTAGCCTTCTGCCCACTCGAAGTTATCTAACAGCGACCAGGCAAGATAACCCGTCACTTTCACACCTTCCTTTTTTGCTCTCAAAACCTGAGTAAGGTAGGCTTCAAAAAATCTGATTCTCTCAACATCCTGAACGCCTCCGTCCATTTGGAAATCCTCAAATGCTGCGCCATTTTCTGAAATTACAATTTCACGTATCCCGGAATACTTCCCAAATTGTCGCAATATCTCATACATACCGTCCGGCGCTACTTCCCATCCCATGGCCGTCAACGGCACATCTCGTTCTTTGGCAGGAACCTCCTCAAGCCACAGAACGGGTGCAAAATATGAATGCCTGACAATTACCCTGAAATAATTCTGCAAACCAATGAAATCGAAATCGAAAACAAGTTTCTCCGCGTCTCCCGGTTTAAAATATTTATAAATATTGCTGATAAACGGAAAGACGTCAACCGGATATCCCAAACCCAATGCCGGTTCAATAAACAGCCTGTTCATAACAGCATCCGCCCTCTGCGCCGCACGAATATCTCTCGGCTTGCTGGAATAAGGCTGCACATGTGAACAGGAAAGGGCGGTCCCGATGTAGGCATTTTCGACTTGTTGTCTGATAATACGACCGCCTTCTGCCTGGCATAAGGCCAGGTGGTGAACTACGGGTAGAAAATTAAATAGGCCCTTTTTACCCGGAGCGTGCAGACCCGTCGTGTAACCTAAACCGGCCACAGCCATGGGCTCATTCAGTACAATCCAATTGCGTACCCGGGAGCCAAATTCTTTTGTGCAGAGCAAAACATATTCAGAAAACCAGTTAATGATTTCCCGATTTTTCCAGCCTCCCCGATCTTCCAGCGCCTGCGGAAGGTCCCAGTGATAAAGCGTGATCCATGGCTCAATTCCAAGCGAAATACATCGATCAATAAGGTTACTGTAAAAGGCTATTCCCGAGCCATTTACATCTCCCGTACCATTCGGTAAAATTCTCGACCATGAAATTGAAAACCGGAATTCCCTAAATCCCAGTATCGAAACGAGCTCCAGATCCGCTTCATAACGGTTGTAAAAATCGCAGGCAGTATCTGCGTGGTGTGCACCACGTATTTTGCCTTTCTTTTTTGTGAAAGTATCCCAGATAGAAGGGCCTCGCCCATCGACTTCAACCGCGCCTTCCACCTGAAAAGCGGCAGTCGCAACGCCCCATCTGAATTCGTTCCCAAAATCCACGACATTTATTGTCCCTCTTTCAGCTTCGGTAACGACGGCTGCTGTCGCCTGATTAAACGCTGTATGATCCAAAATAAAAACCATTCAAAACTGCCACTAATTATACCATAAACAGTAAGTTGCAAATACAAAGCTAAAAGGAATAATCCCGAAAAAAGTAACAATTTAGTAATGATATGAAAAACTTAACATTGGAACGAACGTTGCTGCGAACTCTCGCAGGCTGGTCGAAATGAACGCTTGACGAGGATCCAGTCATTGCTCCTTCCAAAGCAACTTACAGCCGATCACGGTAACGCCAATCCATGAATGGTCATTGGCAAAAAAATGAAATAATTAAAATGTAAAATTTCCGGCTGCCATTTTAACAGGAACGGTTTTAATATCTTTGAAGCAACGATTAACCAATAACCCAAATGACAAAGACCCTGCAAACCGCCAACATCCTGGCACTTGTGATCACCATTATTATGAATTATCTTTCCAATACAGGTGTATTCAATAATAGCACAATGGCCACAGTTTCTGCCGACTACCAAAATTATTTCACACCGGCTGGCTATGCTTTTTCAATCTGGGGACTTATTTATCTGAGTTTGGCAGCATTTGTTGTTTATCAGAGCAAAGGACTCTTCGGTTCGGGGCAGACGCCGGCTGTTGTAGCCCGGATCGGTTGGAGTTTTGTCCTCTCATGCGTTGCAAATTGTTTTTGGATTCTGGCATGGCTTTATAACTACACCGGTCTTTCCGTGCTGATCATGTCGTTACTTCTGATTTCACTGATCCGCATCGTCATTGATACACGTATGGAACTGGACTTAATTACCCTCAAAAAACTGGCATTTGAAAGCTGGCCATTTGCGATGTATCTGGGATGGATCTCGGTAGCACTCATTGCAAACATCGCCGCTTATCTCACCAAAATAAACTGGAACGGGTTCGGTGTAACACCCACTAGCTGGACGGTGATCATGATAACGGCAGCGGCAGTGATCAATTTGCTTTTAATCTGGAAAAGAAACCTGCGCGAATCCGCGGGAGTCGGTGCGTGGGGAATCATAGCGGTCGCGGTTGCGAACTGGAATGGGGATAAACTGATCGCATACGCCGCAATTTTCGCGGCATCAATTATTCTGATAAACAGCGCAATACACGGTTTTCGAAACCGTGGAAATCACTTTATAGGTGAATGATTAGATAAAGTAACGCTTAGAAAAAAATTGAATCCGGTCAGTTGTACTTAGGTGGCGTTCTCGTTTATAGAACACGGTCAGTTGTTTTATTGTATCATGTTGATATTTATGAATTTATCCTGAAAATTCACATTTAAATCCCTTTCTTGCAGAGGCAATTAAGCGCTTCCAAAATCAGCTGAAATGAAAAAATATTTAATCCTGTCCTGGCTTCTGCAGATTGTATGCGTTTCGATGGCTCAAAAACCTTTCTCCGGCGGACGTTTGAAAGTGAGTGAAAACAACCGCTATCTGGTTCATAGCAACGGCTCACCGTTTTTTTGGCTCGGAGACACGGCCTGGGAATTATTTCACCGACTGAATCGCGAGGAGGCTGATCTTTATTTGAAGCATCGTGCAGAGCAAGGTTTTACAGTAGTTCAGGCCGTTGCCCTTGCGGAAATTGACGGACTGAATACGCCCAACGCACTCGGCGAGATTCCGCTTCAAAACAATGATCCGGCCAAGCCAAACGAAGCTTATTTTAAACACCTGGATTACGTGATTGATAAGGCTGCTGAATACGGAATTGTGATCGCCCTGTTGCCGACCTGGGGCGACAAAGTTTTTAAGGATAAATGGGGAAAAGGTCCGGAGATTTTCAATATCAATAACGCTGCGGCTTACGGTGAATGGATCGGCACGAGATACAAAAATAGCGAAAATGTGGTCTGGGTATTAGGCGGCGACCGTACTCCGAGAAATGATTCAGATGACCTCAAGATATGGCGGCTTATGGCAGAGGGGGTTGTTAAGGGCGCTGGCGGAGCAGAAAATGCGTTGATGAGCTTCCATCCTCAGCCCAATGCCCTGAACATGGGAGGCTCATCATATTGGTTTCATGACGACGGCTGGCTGGATTTCAACATGCTTCAAAATGGTCATTGCCGCGACGAGATCACCCATGACAAGATTTCTTTCGTATACAACCGCAAGCCAGCAAAACCGGTGATTGATGCCGAGCCGATTTACGAGGATCATCCGGTCTGTTTTAATGCTGCTGATCTGGGGACTTCCAACGCGTATGATGTCAGGAAGTACGCCTATCTCGATCTTTTTGCCGGAGCCTTCGGACACACCTACGGCTGTCATGACATATGGCAGATGTACAGTGCATCCCGTGAACCCCTCAATGGTCCGCATATGTTCTGGCAGCAGGCGATGGATTTGCCGGGAGCCGTTCAAATGAAGTTTGTCAGGCGCCTGATGGAGTCGAGGCCAATGCTGGATCGAATTCCGGACCAGTCGCTCATTGATGAAAGTGAAAACGATGCCGCAACGCGCGTGCAGGCTACCAGGGGAAAAGATTATGCATTCATCTATGTTTCAACCGGAATAAAAATTACCCTAAACGCAGGAAAAATCACCGGAAAGCAGTTTGCGGCGCATTGGTATGATACAAGGAAAGGGGAAGCCATCAAAATTGGCATCTTTCAAAATCAGGGAAAGCATCAGTTCAAAGCTCCGTCATCGGGTTATGGAAAGGATTGGGTACTCATTCTTGACGATGCGGATAAAAAGTATGGCTTCGAATTTGCCACGTCAGTCAAATAATATGAAAGACAATTATTTAGACAGCAGACTTCGATCCATGCGAAGCCTGCTGTTTAAAAGATTAACCCACTGTTTTTAGAATATGAAACATTATGCGCTGATCCGAAGGTTACAACGAATCAGCATACCGGCAATTTCTTTGATCTTTCTTCTGCTGACCGAAACCTCTTTTCCGCAAGCCATTTTCAGTAATCGTTGATTTCCGTTGCAGGCAATTACAAAATCAGAATTGACAAGATAGGATTTGTGAACTCTGATAAAATTATTACTCAAATTGTCTGCCAGTAACCGCAGTGTTTTAGAAACCAGGTAACGACTACCCGTATAGGTGTGTATGAAAGTGTAGTTGCCATCTCCCTCCAAAAACGAGATCTGCTCGGAAGTAATAACAATAGTCCTTCCAAGATATTGTACAGCAACACCTGGCCCTACAAGTGAATCGTGAGAAATTGAATCAGATAGCGGTGTAAAGTTTTTCATATCGTTTTGAAGATTACGTTGTTTTAATTTTGTGCGCGACCAAGGCTCTTGACTCCGCTATTTCCTGATATTAACATCAAGCGATTTTCCGTCAGTAATATTTTTAACTTACCGGTGACATCGTTAGCGGCAAAGCCAAATGTTCCCATCAGAGCGGTCTCTGTCTTTTAGTAATAGTGACAGTTCCGTCATCTCCATTGATTATTGAAAAATATCGCTTACTTATCGTTACAATTCCAAATTCAACGGATTAGCCGGGGATGTCCCAACCGCTGCGGAGTTTGGCATGCAATTTCAACGACGTCGCTTGTTTTGCTATCCAACCAGTGGAGTGCATAGTATCAGTTCGCTCCCGGAAAATTGGCCAGTGCAGATGAAAGTCCGGTGCATTGGTTTTGCCGTCGACATTTCAAAACTAACAAATTCTACAAGCGCCAAAATCTAAAATATATACGAGGCCGTTTTGAGTTTAAACGCGGTGGAAAATAAACTGTAAACGGGAATCAGAAGAGACTTTGTAAGTCTGAACACGCAGAAAAGACTTACAAGGTCTGAAAGACCTGGCAAGTCTGAGAACGCAGAAAAAGACTTACAAGGTCTGAAAGACCTGGCAAGTCTGAAAACGCAGAAAAAGACTTACAAGGTCTGAAAGACCTGGCAAGTCTGAACACGCAGAAAAGACTTACAAGGTCTGAAAGACCTGGCAAGTCTGAAAACGCAGAAAAAGACTTACAAGGTCTGAAAGATCTGGCAAGTCTGAGAACGCAGAAAAAGACTTACAAGGTCCAAAAGACCTGGCAAGTCTGAGAACGCAGAAAAAGACTTACAAGGTCCAAAAGACCTGGCAAGTCTGAAAACGCAGAAAAGACTTACAAGGTCCAAAAGACCTGGCAAGTCTGAAAACGCAGAAAAGACTTACAAGGTCCAAAAGACCTGGCAAGTCTGAAAACGCAAAAAAAGACTTACAAGGTCTGAAAGACCTGGCAAGTGAAAACGCAGAAAAGACTTACAAGGTCCAAAAGACCTGGCAAGTCTGAAAACGCAGAAAAAGACTTACAAGGTCTGAAAGACCTGGCAAGTCTGAAAACGCAGAAAAGACTTACAAGGTCTGAAAGACCTGGCAAGTCTCTGAAACGCCCCAACCGGCCAATTTGAAAACATAAGCACCTTTTCTATTTTAATTTCCCGGAATTCACGTAAAAATCAGAAAGCAGGTTCAGGAATTCATCCTTTCTTCGACGCGACACTTCAATTTCGCTGTTATCCGTCATCCATACCTGTCCCCCATCTCCTTTTACATAACGTTTGATATGTTCCAGATTGACAATATTCGATTGGTGCACCCGAAAAAAGTAATAGTTGTCCAAAATTTCTTCGTATTCCTTCAGCAATCTTGAAACCACAATCGCCGGGCCTTTTACAAGGTGAAATTTAGTGTATGATCCCAAAGATTCACATTGAATAATCTCCGTCATCTGTACAAAATGAATACCTTCAGCAGTTGGCAACGCAATACGCTGATTGTCATTTTTGCTACGTTCTATAAGTCTGGGGCTGCGGGTGTTGTCGAGTTGTTCCTTTAAAATCTGTAATTGCTGCGGGTTTACGCCGGCCATCTGAATTTTATACTTCCCGACCGCTGCCTGCAATTCATCGGGATCAATCGGTTTCAGCAAATAATCGATTGCACTGAAACGGAATGCCCGAATGGCATATTCCTGATAAGCAGTGGTGAATATCACGCCAAACTCAACCTTTTCAAACGCCGACAAAAGGTCAAATCCGGTTTTTCCGGGCATCTGAATATCCAGAAATACCAGATTCGGTTTTTCCCGTGTTATCAGCTCAACTCCCTGGTCAACATTTTTTGCTTCACCGCAAATCTCAACCTCGGGAGAAATCAGCCTGAGCAGGTTGGTCAGCGCTTCGCGTGCATTCGTTTCATCGTCGATTATGACGGCGCGTAGAAGTTGTTTCATTTTCAAACGTTTTCGAGTGGTATAGTCATTTTAACGCGTGTTCCGGCCGGGCGCCCGTCAGTATCAAGCAAATCAATCAGCTCGATTCTGGCCTCACTATCCTTATGCCGTAAAGACTCAAAAATCCCTTTCGTCATTTCCTGTCCCCGGGAAACATGCCCTTCGGCTCGGGGTGCAAAAGTTCTTCCGACACCATTATCCTCTATCGTGCAGACGATACGATTCCCGATGACGCAGGCAGATATTTTAAGCCTTTTTTCGCCTTCTTTGGGCATCAGCCCGTGCCATATTGCATTTTCTACGTAGGGCTGCAAAAGCATAGGGGGCAAATGTGCATCAAGCAAAAGTTCATTATCCTCGATGTCAAAGACGAAAGTAAATTCATGATTGAACCGAAATGACTCAATCTCTACGTACATCCGTAATGTGTCAATAATTTGCTCAAATGACAGATATTGGTGGTTGGAATTCTCCATAATCCGCCGGACCAGCTTCGAAAACTTTGAAAGATATTTCGCCCCTTCCACGCCTCTGTTGGTCAACAAATAATTCTGTACGGAATTAAGCGAATTGAACAAAAAATGCGGGTTCATCTGAGATTGCAGCGCTTTAAGCCGCCATTCTGTAATCTGTAGATCAAGCCGGTTTCGCTCGGCGAGTGTATTCACCCTCCAGCGCATCATACCCACAATCATCGCGGCAATAGCGAGCCCGATCAGCGTTCTGAAAAACCAGGTATTTGTGAAGTAGGGTTCAACAGTAAAATGAATTTCCAGTTGCTGCGCGCTCAGTTTTCCGGACCCGTTTCTGCTTTTCACAAACAAGGTGTATGATTTGGCAGGCAGGTTTGTGAAAGAAACAGTATGCTGATTACCAAGATCTACCCAAGCTTTATCGAAACCCTGCAACTGATAACTAAAAGCATTTTTTGATGCCGGCTCAAAATTGAGCGTTGAGAAATTAAACGTGACAGCATTTTCATCAGGACCCAGAACAATCTCTTTACTCAAATCCTGCGCAAGTCTTTGGCCCTTTACCTCAACCAGACTCAGTATCACCTTCGGCGTAATCTCTGACTTATTTAACTGGTTTATATTTAGCACATTGAGCGCATTGGTATGACCCAAAATCAATTCATTGGACCCGACATAATAAAACCCCACCGGGGCGTTACTTCTCAGGCCCTCGATTGTTGTCAGATACCGGATCTTCCTGGTTTTAGGATTTGCGATGTGAATTCCCTCATTGGTGCTGAACCAAAGATTTCCGTCAGCAGTCTCAGCAATATTGGCACAATAGGTATCATTTAACGGAGCATTGTGAAGGTCAAAACTAGACAAAATCTCACCAGTTGCAGATACCTTCGAAACACCGCCCCAGCTCGCTATGAGTATCGAGCCCGTGGCTGTACGTTGCATTGCATTGATACAATACCCGCCGATATGCCTGCCCTTATTAACCGGGAGTGTTTCAATGTTGATGAATGTTTTTTTTCCTTCATCAAAATAAAAAAGCCCTTTCGAGCAAGTTGCAATCCAGATTTTCCCGTCTTGTCCTTCCACAATAGCTTTGATGTAGGTAACATTCGTCAGTTTGCGTGATTCTGATTCCGGCCAGAGCACAATCTCCCTACCCGAATCCATTTCAATAACTTTCAAACCCTCATTCTGGCTTGCAATCCAAAATCTGCCTTTCCTATCTATCAGCCCGTCCCGAAAATCAGTTCCTTTAAAAAGATGGTCGCCGGACTTGAAACGAATGAAATTTTGTCCCTTACCGTTTGCCACAAAAATCCCTTTATCGGTAAAAGAAAATGCCCGATCCCCCATCCATCTCACCTGTTGCGTGAGTGCGTTAAGCGGATACTTTATCAATGTGAATTGATTTGTAGCTGGTTTCCAGCTCATAACACCAGTATGTGACAGTCCCAAAAGATACGTCCCTGTACCCCCAGGCTGAATGGCAGTTATCTGAACAGGCAATCGCACAATTCCCGCAGGGATGGAGACGGTCCGGATCCCTACATTAAGATAGTGATATTTATACAAACCTTCTTTGGTACCGATCCAAAGAATTCCGTTGGCTTTGTCGTCAAACATGTCCTTGACCTTGATGCCATTGTTGTAAAATTCAGGAAGATGGTACAGCTCGTTTTTCTCAGGATAAAGTACACTGACTCCATCACTGGTACCCACAAAGAGCAGTTTCCTGCCGTTTTCATCCTGTGATTCTTGCACGCACAACACGTCATTATGTGCAAAACCTTGTTTTCTTACGCTGTAAGATTCAGTTTCGGGGTTAAATTTTACCAAACCATAATCATAAGCGGCCAGCCAAAGATTGCCCTCTGAGTCCGCAGAGGCCTTGTTGAGCATAATCGGAATTCTGTTTGAGGGCAATTCTGCATCCTTGCCCAATACGCATACAACCTTATCCAATTTCCTGTCATAACGGTACAGCCCAAGCTCTGAAACAATCCACAACCTGCGCTTTCTGTCCTCAAAAAAGGTCGCGTATTGATACACTTCTTCACCCGCAGGTTTTTTTGCAAAAGAGTATCGGTGTAGTTTTTGCGTCTGAGGATCATACCGCTTTACCGAAGTGTAATCACAGACCCAGACCTGGTCGTAGGAATCAACCAGACTTTGCTGATGGAGATCGTTGTTCGGATCTGCATCGTCAAAATTATTGCTGACAAGTGTCGTCAATTTAAGCGTTTTAGCATCGATTCTGCATATTCCGCGCGTATCCACCGAAGTATAAATGTCTCCTTTCGAATCTGTTGAAATGCCATCACAGTAACCGAGTTTGAGACTGTCAAGCCTGAGGAAATCATATCCGTCATAGCGGCAGATATTCCTGCCGGTACCGATCCAGATAAATCCTTGTTTATCCTTATTGATGCACCAGACATCGTTGGATGGCAGGCCGTCCTTTGTTGTCAGATGCTCAATGGTAAGAGAAGGTACCTGACTGTACGCCTGCTCATTGGAAAAAAAAAGAAGCAGAAATAACCCAAAGTACCGCATATAATTACGTGTGCTGATATTAGCTCATTAAAGTAAATTTTTAACAAAGACTACCCGATCTGTCTCTGTCTTTATCATTCTTAATCAGACGGCAGCCAGTTTTAGCATTTATCTGACTTCGTTCACCAGAAACTCACTTAAATCCTTCCCGCTGTTGTTTGCCCAAATACCGGAAAGTCGCAACAAATTACCGTTTCCATTTTCCATTTTTCCTTTAAATACGCCAGTCTGTTTACCATTTAAGCTGGCTGTCAGTTCCAGTTCCTGGCGGGTATTTACCAGCCCGGTTACTTCAACGTCCCGATCGGAGTCCATAGAACGATAGGACCCTTTGAGATAACTCCCTTTGATTCTGAGTTTCATGCGGAATGGCACAACTCGTGCAGGGTTACAGTCTTTGATAACACCACCCACAAAAAACCGGGAATTTGTGACCAGCGCTTCCTGTGGCAATTGACTTAAAGGAACTGCCTTTCGCTTTTCCAGATAACAGGTGAGCAACAAAATGCCGGCAACGAGTGAGGTATAAAAAGTTTTCATAAATATCGTCAGCATTTTGGTTTAGTAATCAAAAAAATACCAGACTTAAAAGAATAATTACTGTGATGATAACCAGAGCGATCCAGTCAAATCCCCTTTCAAGAAATCGTTTTACCCCTTCTTTACAGTTTTTTTGACTCTCCCTTTTTGTACTATATTGATCGCCGCTTGCCATACTCGTTTTTTATAATTGTAAATAAATCGCCTTAAATATGAACGGTCTGAACCGGCGAAATGAAGAAGATTGACAAGCGGTGCCTGTTTTTAAGAAAGCGGCAGAAAGCACTTGATATATGGAGACGAAAAACCAGGTCTGAAATGCCGGGGAGCTACCTGAACAACGAACTTCCGTCGTTACCGGACGAATTTCTCAACACCCCAAATTCGCAGAATAAGGTCATGCGCTTAAAAAGAAAAACTTCTCAAAGCGAACCTTGAGAAGTCTGGAAAGAGATTGACAATTCGCAATCGGTACGCAATGCCAACTGATCACAGTTTTCTAATACGTATATTTCTAAAAAAAACCTGATCACCGTGATCGGTTAGCATGATGTGTCCGGTATGAGACTTGGCATATTCAGGATAGTCTTTGAATTTAGTTGTTGCCACTTTTGCATTGAAATCGGCGCTACCGCGTTCATAATCTGCAACTTTTACACCGTTCAACCAGTGTTCCGTATGTTTTCCTTTGACAACAATGCGCACCTTATTCCAATTGCCCGCCGGTAAAAGTTTTTTGCCTGTTGGCGCATAAATCAAATAAACAGCACCCGTTGAAGAAACGCCGTCCGGATCAGCCATTACCTCCGGATAGTTTTTGTCATCAATGATCTGGTATTCAATACCCATCGGCGCGCTTTTTCCCGTTTTCACATTTTGAATCGAATTCACCAGATATTTAATACCGCTGTTCGCTGCTTTGGTGAGGTTAAATTCGCATTCCAGTTCAAAACTAGAATAAGTTTCCCGCGTAACAATGTCGCCGCCTTTGCGGCCTTTAACCGCCGACAAAGTGCCATTTTCTATTACCCAGCCGTTGGAAGGAACACTATCGACCGCAGCCTTTCGCCACTTTGACAGATTTTTACCATCAAAAAGTACTTCCCATTTTGTCTGCAAAACCTTCGAATTGCTATCAGAAGTTTCTGTCCCGCTCCTGAAAGCAACTACCCCAAGAACAGTACAGGCCAGAACAACAATACTAAAAACTTTCATATTTAAACCAATAATTTAAGGTACCAAATTGTATGGTGATGTCATAAGTACGATCGATTCGAAATCTGTACACTGACTTTCACTCCGCCCACAAAAAAAGTAACGATACACTATATACTTCATCAAAACAGAATCCTGATTGAAGCGCTGCTGCCTGAGCAAAACCACAACATTTAAACCAAATCAAAGGATCTGCGTATATAGCTTTAAGGATTAAAACGGGTACGTACCCGTCAAAAATAGACAATGTTTAGTAAAATACAATAAAATCTAAAAAAATCATGTGAATATTCCGTCTTAACTTATTTCACAAAATTAAATTGATACAATTCTAAGAAGCTGCCGAATCAAAAAGCAATTCTCCGGGTTGATTCTCTGACAATCAGTTCGCCCGCAAGTGTAATCTGTTCCGCAACAAAATGACTTTTCCTGATATGTTTCAATAGCAATTCACAACTTGTTTTGCCAATTTCATAAGCCGGCTCTGCAACGGTGGACATGGTAGGCGAGATAATTTCAGACATCGGATCGTTGGTAAATCCAATTACGCCGACGTCCTGCCCTACTGCGATGTTCATTTTTTTTAGTGTAAGGATTGCGCCAATTCCCTTTCGGTCACAGACAGCAAAAATGGCATCTGGTGTGTCATTCAGGTCAGCAAACAACGCTGTTGTATCGGCTTCGCCATCTTTTTGTGAAAAACCGGAATGGATGATAAAGTCTTCACGAACCGGCAGATCAAATGATTCCAGGGCTTTATAGTAGCCATTTAAACGATTTTCTGTCAAGAGCAACTCCTTTGGACCAGTGATGTGGGCAATTTTTTTATAACCAGATTTTATCAGATGCTCCACTGCGGTGAAAGCGCCGTTGTAGTCGTCCTGAACGACTTTTGATGTTTCAATAGAACTCACAACGCGGTCAAAAAACACAACTGGCAGACCATCTTCGATCAGTTCCTGAAATATCGCGTTCTTGTTTCCTTTGGCCGAAACACAGGCCAGAAGCCCATCCAGACTGCTTCCCGAAAGATTTTTGAGAACCTGAGATTCTATTTCCTGGTCATCGTTGGTGATGTATAAGACAATGTTGAAACCATTCAGTTGTGCAATCTCCTGAATACCAGTAATTACGGTCGAAAAATAGTAATTCGTAATAGAGGGAATGATTACACCAAGATTATGGGTACTTCGCTGCACCAGTCCGGTAGCATTGAAGTTGGGTTTATAATTCAGTTCGCTGGCCAGGTCCAGAACCCTCTGTCGTGTCTCCGGACTGACATCGTACTTATCCCGCAACGCCCTCGACACGGTTGCAATGGAAATATTGAGCGCTTTGGCTATGTCTTTAATCGTGGTATATCTCCGGCGCATAAATGGTTAACTACTGTACAAATAATGATTAAGACCAATTTCAGGTTGTAAAATTCCATGCCCCTGTCGCAAACTTACTTCAGCAACTTCCACGAATTCCGATTTACCGACCTGCATAATTTCCGAAAACGTTCTCGGAAACGTTAACGTAAACGTTTCCGCTACTATTTTTTGAAATTAATATTGAAGGTTGCACTAATCATTGTAAGATTGCCATTATTCCAAATTTAATATTACAAATAACCCAAACGGCACTTTCTTCTTTTACAAATAGAAACATTCGCAGAATTGAGGTTACCCGGCAAGTTTGATGCAAAAGAATCCTTTTGCAAAGTATAAAATATTACCTAAACCATTTCATATGATCCCTAAATTACTCATCATGACAAAGTCAAAGTTCTTGCTCTTTTTTCTTATTCTGTTGGCTCCCGGCTGGCTCTATGCCCAAAGCCTGAGTGAAGTAAACGGAAATGTGATCGACAGTCTGACGCAATCCGGCCTGCCCGGTGTAACAGTGATCGTAAAAGGCACACAACGTGGAACGACCACCAACGCCGACGGCCATTTTACGATTCAGGCTGGGAGTTCCGACATACTGTCTTTCAGTTTTGTCGGTTATGGCCTCAAAGAAATCCCGGTTGGGAACAAAACCAGCCTGGATATTGCGCTCAACCCGAGTACCAACGCCCTGGACGAACTTGTCGTTGTTGGGTATGGAACTATGAAAAAAAGCGATCTGACGGGCGCTGTGATCCGCATTGACGCCAAAACTTTTAAAAACCAGCCGATGACGCAGCTCACCGACATGCTCACGGGGACAGTTGCAGGTTTTAACGCAAACCAGAATCCAACCGCTGCGGGCGGAAGTTCGTTGCAGGTGAGGGGCCCAAAATCGCTGAACGCAGGGACGAACCCAATGGTGGTGATGGACGGTGTGATTTTTAACGGTAGCATTGCTGACATCAATCCTGCCGATATTGAAACGATGGACATTCTGAAAGACGCCAGTTCTGCTGCTGTTTTCGGTGCACGCGCGGCAGGCGGTGTCATTCTGATCACTACAAAAAAGGGTACCACGGGCAAGCCGGTTATCAATTTCTCGGCCAATGCCGGTATCACAGAAACCACCAAAGATTTTAAGCCATTTGATAAAGATGGTTATCTGACATTCAGGAGGGACATTTTGCGGGCTACGAACCCCAACAATCCAAGCTTTTACTACGACAACCCCACGCAGCTTCCGGCAGGTGTTACCCTTGATCAATGGAGAAAGGCCAGCAACAATCCGCAGGCCGACAATACCCAGGAATGGTTGGGACGTCTGCGTTTTTTCCCTATTGAAACCGAAAATTATCTTGCCGGAAAAACCGTCGACTGGTACAAGGAAGTGATCCGTTCAGGTGTCCGCCAGAATTATGACGTGAGCATTGGTGGCGGGACCAAAAACGTAACATATTACTGGTCGCTTGGCTATCAGAATAATGAAGGTGTTTTGCGCGGCGACAAATTTTCTACCATTCGTTCCCGTCTGAATGTGGATTTTAAAGTAACTGACTGGCTAAATGTGGGCGTGAACACGCAATTTGCAGACAGGGACGAGAGCTCGGTGACTGCAAATCTTGCTCAAATGTATCTGATGAGCCCTTACGGTTCACTTTTTGATACAAACGGAGATGCTTCGTGGTATCCGAACAGTTTCGCCGCAGCGGCAAGTCCGTTGATCGATTATTACGGACAGGACAGGCTCAGAAAAATCAATACGCTGTTTGCTTCCATGTATGCTAAATTGAAACTGCCGTTCGGTTTCGACTATAAATTGTCTTTTCAGCCGCGTTATGAAACGATCAAGGACTACGACTTCTGGTCGTCGAAAACTTTGCAGGGCGGATCAACGCGGTCGAACGGATATGGAACACGTGACGATGCATCGACCTACGAATGGATTCTGGACAATTTGCTTCATTGGAACAAAAAAGTGGGTATTCACAACTTTGACCTCACAATGCTTTACAGCTCGGAACGCAAGAGAGACTGGGCCTCTACAATTTCCAACCAGGCATTTGTACCCAATCAAAATCTGGGATTCCACGGCCTGCAATATGGTGTAAGCCCGACGGTTTCAACCAACGATACACAGATTACGGGCGATGCGGCAATGGTTCGTCTTAATTATACCTTGCTTGACAAATACCTCTTGACAGCTTCTTTACGCAGAGATGGGTTTTCGGCATTTGGCACAAAACAGCCAAGGGCCTTTTTCCCGGCGGCGGCATTGGCCTGGAAAATTTCGGAGGAAAAATTCTTCAATCTGGATTTTGTCAGTCAAATGAAACTGAGACTTTCGTATGGTGTGAATGGAAACCGGGATATAGGTGCATATTCGGCATTGGCCCAGTTGCTCTCAACGCAGTATTACGACGGCTCCGCGCCACAGGTCGGCGTTTATCCGAATACGCTGGCAAATCCGAATCTGGTTTGGGAAAGAACGGAATCCGTCAACCTTGGTATGGATGTAAGTTTCCTCAAAAACCGTCTCGATCTGAGCCTGGAATACTACGACATGACGACTTCAAATCTGCTGATGAACCGCCTTTTGCCGGAAATTACAGGTTTCAAAAATATTACTTCCAACCTTGGCCAACTTGGTAACAAAGGATTTGAAATGACCATAAATACGATCAATACCGAGAAGCGTAATTTCAGCTGGAGATCAAGCCTCGTTTTTTCATTTAACAGAAACAAAATTAAAAAGCTGTTTGGTGATTACAAGGAAGAAACCATTGATGGAAAAACTGTCAGGTCTGAATTGCCCGACTACACCAACGAGTGGTTCCCGGGTCAAGCGCTGGACAGAGTGTGGAATTACAACGTAACCGGTATCTGGCAGGTTGCTGAAAAAGACGCAGCATTGGTTTACAAACTACAACCGGGAGATTTCAAAGCAACCGACGTGGACGGAAACGGAAAATACGAGGCGCTTCTGGACAAAATGTACATCGGCTATCGCCAGCCAAGATTCCGGATTGGTTTGAGAAATGAATTTACGTTTTTCAAAAATTTCACTGCCTCTGTTTTCCTCAGAAGCGAGCTGGGCCACATTGCACCTTTTACCGAAGGTCTTCGCACGGGTGGATCTGATACCTATGACCGGAGAAATACCAACGACTTCCCCTACTGGACGCCGGAAAACCCAACCAACGATTACACCAGACTTAACACAAACACCAACGTCTTCGGAGGCGGAATCAAGATTTACAAACCACTGTCATTCCTCCGAGTGCAGGATGTAAACGTATCCTACGCACTGCCAACGCCGGTCGCGACCCGCTTTAAGCTCAACAATTTGCGCGTGTTTGCGTCGGTGAGAAACCTGGCGACTTTCACCAAATGGCCGGGTTGGGACCCGGAAGCATGGGATCCGTCAACCGGTGCCAACATACCCATGCCAAGGAATTTCACAGTTGGGTTAAATCTGTCATTGTAATTTGTCAAGGATCAAATCAATAGAATTATGAAACGTCTCATACATATATTTCCAGTACTGATTGTACTGCTCATCACCCAGTCGGCCTGCGACAAAGGCTGGTTGAAACCGGAACCGCTTTCCTTTTTTAGTCCTGAAAATGTCTTTACCGACAAGGCAGGATTTGAATCGCTGCTGATCACAATGCGGAAGGATCTTAAAAATGAGAACACCGGCACAATGCCAAACCTTACCATGGATTTTGCTGCTTCTGATCTTGCATCGCCCTGGTCACAGCTGGATTTTTACAACCTCACGCCTAACACGGATCAGTATTACCGTTTTCTGGCCATGTTCACGCAAATTTACGGCACGATCAAAAACACAAACGTACTGATTTCCAGAATTGATAATATCAAATGGTCGACGGAAGCGGAACGGAATGCGATTCTGGCAGAAGCATTGTGGCACCGTGCCTACTGGTACTATCGTCTGGTCAATTCGTATGGAGATGTTCCGTTTATCAGTGAAGAAATTCAGGGCGCAAAACTGGATTTTCAAACACACAGCCGCTGGACGATATTGACCAAATTGCAATCCGACCTGGAATACGCGGTTCAGTGGCTACCGGTTGCCGCCAAAACAGGCGGAATTTCGAAAGGTGCAGGGAATCATTTACTGTCAAAAGTTTATCTGGCCAATACCGAATATGACAAGGCAATTGAGGCTGCCAACAAAGTCATCACGGGCCCTTACGCGCTGATGACGAGCCGTTTTGGTATTGATGCTGCAAAACCTTTCAGAAACCTGATCTGGGATCTCCATCGTTCCAAAAATTTCACCACCGCGCAAAACACCGAAACCATTCTGACGTCAATCGACCGCTATGAAGCACCTCCCGGGGCAAGATCGGTGGGCCTTTACACGATGCGGATGTACAACGCACAGTGGTTTCAACCACAGGTACTTGACAGCCAGGGAAAAGCCGGAATGGTTGCCAGCGGCCCAATGTATGACTCCCTCGGAAGAGGAAATGCGAACATCCGCCTTACCGGTTATTACCAATACGACATTTGGTCATATAAAGGCGACAACTGGCGCACCACGCCGGATTTGCGCAGAAGCGACATCAACTGGGTAGATATACATGAGTTGAAATACAACAATCCGGCATCTGTAGATTTTGGAAAACCGATTAACACAAAATACCTGGCGGCGCAGGTCGATACATTCAAACACGTGTATGCGATGCCACATTACATTATGTACAATCCAATGGACGACCCAAAGGCGACGCCCGTTGGCGGAAACGGCGACTGGTACATTTACCGCCTTGCAGAAACATACCTTTTGCGTGCGGAAGCGTATTACTGGAAGGGACAACTTGCCCTCGCCGCTGACGATATCAACAAAATCAGAACCCGCGCAAAAGCATTGCCAATTACGGCGAACGAAGTCACCATTGATTTTATCATGAACGAACGCGCCCGCGAGTTGTTCGCCGAAGAGCCTCGTCATTCTGAACTGGTGCGGGTTTCCTACATCATGGCCAAGGCCGGCCTGGGTGGTTACAGTCTTAGCAATTTCAGTACAAAAAATTTCTATTTCGACCGGGTCATGAAATACAACAACACCTACGAAAAGAAAATCCAGTTATTGGGTAATACTGCCAACATGGCTGCTTTTCATGTTTTGTGGCCAATACCTTCGCTTGTGATCACAGCTAATACACAGGCAGTTATTAACCAGAATGCAGGATACAACGGAGCAGAAAAAAACGTTGCGCCTTTGACCGTAATCAAGTGATTCGAAACAAATCCGGCGAAGAGAAAATCCCTCAGAAGGAATTTCTCTTCGCAAATAACAGGAAGCCAGAACTGACTTTGTGATTTAAATAAAGTGAATATGAAAAAGAGAGAATTTTTAAAACTGACCGGATTCGGCGGATTAGGCATTGCAGGTGCCTCGATGCAAAGCTGTGCAACGACAAAATCCACTGGTAGCCTGCCGGAAATTAAACAACAAGCCTCTGGTTCGCACCGGCAGACGTTCAACATGTCGGGTTATGCGGCACCGAAAATTGACACGGTGCGAATTGGCTACATCGGTCTCGGCAACAGGGGCGGCGGAGCGATCAAACGGATTGTATTTCTGGAAAATGTGGAGGTAAAAGCGCTTTGTGATATCCGTCCGGAAAATGCGACTGCCGCACTAAAAACTTTTGAAGGAACTCCGCACAAACCCACACTGTACTCCGGTGGGGAGAACGAATGGAAAAAGGTTTGTGAACGTGAAGATATTGACCTCATTTACATTTGCACGCCATGGAATCTGCATGCGCCTATGGCACAATATGCGATGGAACATGGCAAACATGTTGCCTGCGAAATACCAGTAGCCACCACCGTCGAAGATTGCTGGAAACTGGTGGAAACATCCGAAAAGACCAAAAAGCATTGCATGATGCTCGAAAATTGCTGCTACGATTTCTTTGAGTTGCTGACACTCAACATGGCACGCCAGGGATTTTTTGGAGATATTATCCATGTCGAAGGCGCCTACATTCACAACATTTACGATTCGTTTTTCGACAAAACAAAACGTTACAACAACTGGCGTTTGAGGGAAAACGAAAAAAATGGAAACCTCTACCCTACCCACGGTCTAGGCCCGGTTTGCCAGGCACTGGATATCAACCGCGGCGACAAAATGGATTACCTGGTTTCCATGGCCAGCAATGACTTCATGATTGCGAACAAAGCGCACGCAATGGCTGAAACGGATCCCGCATTCAAGGAATTTGCGGGCAAGACTTTCCGGGGTAACATGAACACAACCGTCATCAAAACGGCAAAAGGAAAAACGATCATGCTCCAGCACGACGTCACTTCTCCCCGGCCTTACTCACGTATTCACCTTATCAGCGGCACAAAGGGAACGGCATTGAAATACCCTTTGCCAGGAAAAATCTCCCAGGGCCATGAATGGGTTTCCGAAGAAGAGTACAAGGCATTGGAAAAAAAATATCAGCCGGCAATTGTCAAAAAAATTGGCGAGATGGCCAAACAGGTCGGCGGGCACGGTGGAATGGACTTTCTGATGGACTGGCGCTTAATTGACTGCCTGAGAAACGGACTTGCACTGGATCAGGATGTATACGACGGCGCTTCATGGAGCGTAATCACGCCGCTGACGGAGTGGTCGGTAGCGAACAGATCCGGCTCCATTGACATTCCCGACTTCACATCCGGCTCCTGGAAAACCAATCAGCCAGTTGACATTGAACTGAAAAAGGGAGGAAATACCCAGATAAAGGCATAATTGTGCCGTTTTTCCTGAATTAAACATAACGTCCTGAATGAAAATTATTATCGCTGATACAAGCAAAACACTGGGCCAGTTAGCGGGTACAGAAGCAGCCGCATTGATACGCCAAATCCTCTCCGAAAAAGGTAAAGCCAATATTATTCTGGCCACCGGAACGAGTCAGTTCGAAACAATAAGCCAGTTAATTTCGGAGGAAAATATCGACTGGTCCAAAGTGACGATGTTTCATCTTGATGAGTACATTGGCCTGCCTGTCACCCATCCTGCGAGTTTCCGAAAGTATCTCAAAGAACGCTTTCTGGAAAAAGTGTCGCCAACTCCTGATCATTTCCTGATCAATGGAGAAACAAACCTGGAAGAAGAAATTGAAAGGCTGAGCACGGCAATTTCCGAACATCCCATAGACGTTGCCCTGGTGGGAATTGGTGAGAATGGCCATCTGGCTTTCAACGATCCGCCTGCCGATTTTGAAACGGAAAATCCTTATCTGATCGTGAATCTGGACGAGCCCTGCCGCTTGCAGCAAATGAACGAAGGCTGGTTTGCAACACTGGGCGATGTGCCGTCGCAGGCAATCAGTATGTCGGTAAAACAGATCATGAAATCTACGCACATCATCTGTTCCGTACCAGATCTCCGTAAGGCACAGGCTGTGAAAGACAGCATTGAACAGGATGTGAGCAACCGCTATCCGGCAAGCATTTTACAGCTCCATGAAAACTGTTCATTTTTTCTCGACAAAGATTCAGCAAGTCTGTCGTCTGAGCAGAAATTAAAGGAAATAGACGCTTAGATAAGACACTTTAATCTGATGGATATTGACAGCCGGGAAGCATTTTCCGGCTGTTTTTTCTTGCCTCAACTGAAACGTGAGCAAAAAGACGCATCAAAACATCCGTTAGATAAGTCTTGGACACATCTATACTTAAATACTGATTTATTGTGATAATTTCAGGTTCGGATTCCGGCAACCGTAATGGAATCCATGCACTCGCACACCGTTGTTAACCTGAAATTAATTCAAACCGTAAGACTCCTCCCGGTCATGACAACCGTAAAATCCCTTACTGACGTCGGTAAAATTTTTTTCCTGATGTCAATCTTTGCCATTGGTCTGATTCACATAGCATTTGCCAATTTCCCGATCGGATTACTGCCGGTCAAGGCAGATTTTACGGGCAGAAATGGACTCATCTATGTTTCTGGCGCATCATTGATTTTGGGTGGAGCGCTGATGATCATTAAAAAATACGAACGTCAAGGCACTTTATTGATCGCTGCGACTTTCCTGCTGTATCTGCTGCTGATTTATATCCCGGCGTTATTCTCCGAAATCAAAAATCCGGGAAACTGGACAGGAATGGGAGAAGTGCTGGCTTTGGGCTCAGGAGCGCTTATTCTGTATGGGCATTTCACACATCATCTCAAAACCGCAGCCACTGGCACGTATTTATTTGCGTTGTCACTCGTCATCTTTGGCGTGCAGCATTACCTTTATGCCGATTTTATTTCAACGCTGATACCAGCCTGGATCCCGGGAAAATCGTTCTGGTCCTACGCCGTAATGGTGGCGTTTCTTTTGACTTCCGTGAGTATTTTTATAAAAAAATTCGTTTTTTTTATGGCTGCACTGCTTGGACTCATGTTTTTGCTCTGGTGTGTAGTACTTCACGCTCCAAGAGTTGTGGACAATACCCAAACAGAACCCGAATGGACAAGCTTTTTTATTGCTCTGGCCATGGGTGGGATTTCATTTATTATTGCAGGCAGAAATGATCTGGAAAGCAATCCCGTCGCTAAAAACCTGTACAATATTTCCTGACAAACTGCACTACTTTTTCATCGGATGGCCCAGATAAATCAGAATCAACGGCATTAACAGAAAAGGAATCTCAATCAGCGCAACCTTCAAATTTCCGGCTTTTAACATAACGGCAATGATCAGCAGGATCATTACGGCGTTGAGGAGATTTGCCACAAAAAAGGTACCTGGGAAAATCACCAGAATCCCGGCAGCAATAGTGAACAAACTGAAAATAAAAATTGTGTTCCTACTGAGGTTCAACCCATTGAGCATCGCGGCTTCATCCGGACCGGGATTGTTGGAAATGCCTGTCCAGCCATGTTTAAAATTCAAAAATACAGTAACCAAAATGAGCACTCCGCTTATAATTTTCATATCTGTTTTGTCTTAAAGTTGCTTCCCTATTTTTCCATTAGCCGGTTGCTTTACTCCAAATATGAACCCATGTATAATCAGGCACACATTCAGTCTTACGTTTCACCCGCACAATTCCATTTTAATTCTTCTGAATTGATAATACAAAAATGGGATAAAGACTCAGGCAAATGGTTGCAAACTTCAATCCACTATTTGCGAAATTCAAATCAGCGAACTAAATTCTGAAAGCGATTGGGGTAACGGCCGTTTGTTTCTTGAAAAAATTGGAAAAATGAGCTACTTCTTCAAAACCAAGACAATATGCAATTTCGGATATGTTCCAGTCAGTTTGCCTCAATAATATTTTGGCTTCCTGCACCACCCTGCTGCTGATAATGTCCGTAGTTGTTTTACCCGTGTTCTCCTTCAAAACCTTGTTTAAATGGTTCACGTGGACCGACAGCCGTTCAGCAAAATCTTTGGCCGTACGCAGGTTGATCTTCTGACCGGGGGATTCAATCGGAAACTGACGTTCGAGTAATTCAATAAACAACGACGAAACACGCGCAGAGGCATTGTGTGTTGGGTAGAGCGCCGTTGCTGGCTGCAACTTTTGTCCGTAGTGGATCAATTCGAGTACGTAATTGCGCAAGAGGTCGTATTTGTAGGCATAGTCGGACGATAATTCCTTATACATCTTCCTGAAAATGAAATCTATATCTTTCGCTTCCTCATCTGAAAGCTCAAAGACAGGATAGCCGCCCGCTTTGAAGATCGGCAGATCGTCCACCACAACACCACTTTTGTTTTTAATCAAAAAATCGTCGGTAAAAATGCAAAAATACCCCGACTGCGCTTCATCCTGCGGCACCCAGTTGTAGGGAATTTTAGGCGTTGCAAAAAGTAATGCATTTTTCTCAATGTCAATTACTTTGTCGGCGTACTCGGCGATGTTCCGCCCACCGACCAGACTGATTTTGTAATACGCCCTTCTATTATAAGGCATAATGCCTTTGTTGCGTACTTTGGCTATAATATCCTCGGTGCTGAACACATTAAAATGCCCGATCTCCTTATTGATCCCTTCCGGCAAAAGCGCACTGACGCCACCCGAATACTGCTCAGTTTCCTCATAAAACTCTTCCAGAGACGTGACTTTCATAAATAAGAAAATTTGTAAAATTCAAATTTATGAAATTTATTCAATTTAAAACCATGATTGATTTTTAACAAGATGAGCTACTGCAAACTAAGAACTTTCAATGCTTGTGACATTTTGTAACCACGGACTATAATACTATCAGTTTTGACTGAAACCTTTCCGAAATGCGGCCGGAGTAACGCCGGTTTTGCTTTTGAACAAACGGTTGAAATATTGCGGGTACTCGAATCCAAGGCTATACGCCGTTTCGTTGACCGACAAATTTGTCGTCAATAAGACTTGTTTGGCTTTTTCAATCAACAGGTTGTGAATGTGCTGCTGCGCGCTCATGCCGGTCGCAGAGCGAAGCATGTCACTCAGATAATGGGCAGACACGTTCATTTGTGCAGAGAGCTCGGCAACAGATGGCAATTGTTTTGGATTGGTATCAAAATAACGCATCACCAATTGCTCAAACCGGATGAGCGGCGCTTCTTCTGAACTACTTCGCGTGATAAACTGCCGGTTGTAAAAACGATTGGAATAATTGAGCAATACTTCAATATGCGAAATGATCACATCCTGGCTGTACGCATCGATCGATTGCTGATATTCCGTCCGGATGTCGCGCATAATCCTGTCGATAACAGCCTCTTCCTTTTCTGAAAGGTGCAGCGCTTCGCTCAGCTCGTACGAGAAAAACCCATATTCCAGGATTCGTTTTGCCAGTGGATATTTTCTGATAAAATCCTGATGAATGAGCAGCATCCATCCCGATAGTTTAGAAACATCAACATCCCTATTTAAAGTAAAAACCTGCTTTGGAAGAGAAAAACCCATCACACCCTCGCTGAAATCATAGTATTTCTGGCCGTAACCAATGGTTCCATTGATATTTCTTTTGAGGAAAATGGTGTAAAAATCCTGAATAAGCCGGTAGTCGGGAAGGGCGGGCAGCTCACGGCAACCTTCCAGTTCCATGACGCTGATGAGCGGATGTTCGGGTTTCGGTAAGCCCAACAGCCGGTTGTATTCGGAAATGGAATTGATAATTTGCGGGCCCTCAGAGGTCTTTTTCATATGCTATTGATAGTCAAACGGGAAAGCGCTTTCGCTCACTTCCCCATTTGACATTAAAAGTAATCAATTATAAATTTACGCCCGACATAGATATTTCATCATAACGGTCGCCGGACGTGATACCCGCCGGTACGATGCTTTCAAGATGTGCGAGCTCGGCAGCAGTCAAAGCAACATCGGCAGCGGCAACATTCGCATCCAGATTTTTGATCCTTTTCGTACCCGGAATTGGCACTGTTCCCTTTGCAAGCGTCCAGGCAATTGCCAGCTGTGCCGGCGTGATGTTTTTCTCAGAAGCCAGTTTCTGAATTTCCTGTACCAGTTCCAGATTTTTATAAAAATTCTCCCCCTGAAAGCGGGGAATTGCTCTTCTGAAATCATTTGCCTCAAAATCTTCAGGGCTTTTAAGATCACCCGTCAGAAATCCCCGCCCCAAAGGCGAATAAGCGACAAAACCGATACCCAGTTCATGAAGCGCATCAAAAAGACCGTTGTCTTCTGCACTTCTTTCAAAAAGAGAATACTCGGTTTGTACGGCCGTAATCGGATGAATGGCGTGCGCCTTGCGCAGTGTTGCTGCCGACACCTCGGAAAGGCCGATGTACTTCACTTTCCCCGATTTTACGAGCTCAGCCATAGCACCTACGGTATCCTCAATCGGTGTTTCAGGATCGACGCGGTGGAGATAGTACAGGTCAATGTAATCCGTTCCCAGGTTTTCAAGAGAACGTTCAACGGATTTCCGCACATAATCCGGCTGCCCGTTAATCCGCCAGGTGAGCTGGCCTTCGTCGTCGATCTCGTACCCAAACTTGGTAGCGATGATGTACTTATCCCGATTACCGGCAATCGCTTTACTCACCAGCCGCTCGTTGAGCAACGGGCCATAAAGATCTGCCGTATCCAGAAAATTCACACCATATTCAAGCGCTTTGTGAATGGTCGCAATGGACTCCTTTTCATCTGCTATACCGTAAATATCGTTTCCTGCCAGCGTGGTCATTCCCATGCAGCCCAATCCTTCAACCGGAACTTCCAATCCCTGATTTCCAAGTCTTACCTTCTTCATTTTGTTCATAATCTGTTGTATGTAAATAGAATAATTTTAACACAACAAAGGTCAATCTTTGGTTTTTGCCAGGATTATACAAACCGGCGTATTTTGTATACAAATGGGATTCAGATCAGTTTCGATTTTCAATGTCATCAAATTATTTCTGTTTATTTTCCAAAAAGCAAGACAGCGCAGGACAGTTACGAAAATCCGAAGACACTAATTTACATGCCGATTGCAAGAAATTTTTGTATAAAGCAAAGTGGATTTTAAACAACTCAATGTGAAGTTTCGTCCCTGATTTGCGTGAAACAAACAGCATATTTACATGACAGGTATTTATCCGAACGCTGGTCGCAGTTCTGCGCAGGGGACAAAAGCGCATTTGGAGACCTTGTAGACCAAAACTTCAATGCCTTATATCACTATGGGACGCGCTTCGTATCTGACAAAGATATGATCAAGGATTGCATTCAGGATCTGTTTTTGGAAATTTGGGAAAAGAGAGAAAAACTGGACCATATCGTTGCCATCAAACCTTATCTTTTTCAATCGTTGAGAAATAATCTGATATACCGCCTCAAAAAGCAGTCCCGGTTTTCCAATTTATCTCCTGATGAGGAACAATTCTCCCACGACATAACGCCGGAACTGCAATGGATTACAAACGAAACCGATGCCCTGAACAGCAGCCGGCTGGTGAATGGCATTGAACAACTCCCTAAGAGACAGCGGGAGGCCCTGTACCTAAAATATTACGAAGATCTTTCCCACGAAGAAATCGCTGGCATAATGGGTCTGCAGCGCCAGGCAGTTGCCAACTACATCCATTACGGCATCGTCAAGCTACGGGATTACTGGAAATACAAAACCATTCTACTGACAATGATCATTAATTCGATGATCTGAATTTCTATCTAAACAAAAAGTAGAAATTTTTTTCGAAATTTTTTCACAATTCATGGGTATGAGATAGGGACCGGTCACTCATCGTGTCAGAAGTCACTATTTTAAATAATTCCATGAATAACTATAAGAACTTCGAGGTGAAAGACTGGGTTGATGATCCCTGGTTTCGTAAATGGGTTTACAAAGGTGAGCAGGATTCCTTCTGGATTTCGGTACTGGAAAACACGCCCTTGCAAGTTGACAACATAGAGCAGGCACGGGAAATTTTGCTTTCCGTGCGTGGAGAGGAGGACTACGTTTCGGATCAGGAATTATTCACCCGAAAAACAAAACTGCTGGACTACATTTCCCAGCAGGAAAAGACGCGCTCCTGGTGGCGCGGAAGATGGTTCCAGGTTGCGGCGGTTCTGTTGCTAACAATGGGCTTTGGCGGATATTACTGGAAACACTTTTACCAGGCAGCTGTACCCTACAATGCCATATTGATCGGAAACGGAAAAACCAGTATTACAGAGGTCATCAATTTAAAGGAGACTATCAAACAGGTGACTTTACCGGATGGGAGTTCGGTGATCCTGAAAAAAAATGCAAAAATCAGTTATCCAAGTCAATTTTTGGCGGACAGGCGGGAAGTTGTGATGCAGGGTGAGGCGTTCTTTGAGGTACAAAAAAATCCGGACCAGCCATTTTACATTTATTCCGGCGAAATGACTACAAGAGTCACCGGCACCAGTTTCAGCATAAAGGCAAATGCCGCTGAAAACCGGATTCAGCTGGTAGTAAAAACCGGTGTTGTGGAGATTTCGGTCCAAGCAGGCGAAAAAGGGACAAAAAACCGGTTGACCTTAAATCCAAATCAGCTGGCTACGCTGAACCTAAAAAACAAGGAATTGGGAAAAACGGATGTAGATGAGCCCGTTCTGATCAATTTACCGATTGAATCCCAGTATTTTACTTTTAAGAAAACGCCGGTTAAAGACGTCTTTCGAATACTTGAAATGGCCTACGGTATACACATCAATTTTGACCAAGAAATTACCTCCAAATGCAACATCACCGCCCGGCTGGGTGACGGGCCGATCCGGGAAAAACTGGAAATGATATGCGAAGTGCTGAATGCGAGATTTGAAATGACAAACAACGCAATTCAAGTGTTTTCCGACGGCTGTGAAAAATAAAAAACTAACCAAAACCTAACCGGGACAATGCCTATGAAATAGAATATCTCCTGATCAAAAAGCCGGCAATGCAGAAACATCACCGGCTAAACTGACATCTCCAATGTGGTCTTCATGATCCGGTTTCGCAGACCGGGTAAGCTTCAAAATGGCCATGGAGGAGGTTTGCAACTCTGGTATTTTTAGAACACAAAACCTAATTCAAAATTATGCAAAAAAGTCGACAAACAGTCATGACTCCCGTTCGTGTCGCGAAGATCTCGCTCGGACAAATTCTGCTCACCTTTCTGATTATTGGCACGGCGCTCGCGGCCACTCCGGACAAACAAAATATCCTGGATCAACGTATATCAATCATAGTTACCGAAATGAGTCTTGATCAGGTACTTGAAAAAATTGAAAAACAGGTAAATGTACGGTTCGTTTACAGTCACGAAATGATCAGCGCAGACCGCAAAGTTTCAGTCCGCGATGAAAATAACCGGTTGGAATCCGTCCTGAAAAACATGCTGGACCCATTGGGTGTCAGTTATAAATTATCCAGCAGGAACACCATTTTACTAAAAAGAGCGACGGTAAAAAACTCGGTTCTGAAACCAGCTGACAAGCCAGCCAGGAATCTGACCAGCGCATTGCCCGACAGCAGTTTTATGATCAAGGGACAGGTTTTCGATAGCAGCGAACCTCCCGTTTCACTTCCCGGCGTAACCGTCCAGGTCAAAAATACGGATCGCGGCGTGACTACGGATCCCAACGGAAATTTTGAAATTCCGGTCAGGAAAGGCGAAATCCTCGTTTTTTCGTTCATTGGACTGGATGCCAAAGAAATTCCTGTTTCAGGTACCAAAAATATGGTCGTTTCGTTGGCTGAACAAAATACTGCACTAAACGAAGTGGTGGTTACGGGATATTCAGAACAAAAAGCAAGAAACCTGGCCAATTCAATCGGGAAACTTGATGTAAAGGCGGCCGTTGCGAACAAGCCGATCACACAGTTGTCGCAGGCATTGCAGGGAGGCGTGACGGGCCTTACCGTAATGCAAGGCAGCGGGATGGCTGGTGAAGACCGCTCAAATATTCTGATACGTGGCATTTCCACAATCGGCGGCACCTCTCCCCTTGTACTGGTGGACGGCGTTCCGTTTGACATCAATTCCGTTGATCCCACGACAGTAGAAAGTATCACTGTATTGAAGGACGCCGCAGCTGCCTCTATTTATGGTGCGAGAGCAGCAAACGGGGTAATTCTGGTGACAACAAAACGAGGAATTCCTGGCAAACTTTCCGTTACTTACGATGGCTACGGCGGTGTTCAGAATGCCACCTATTTGCCGAAATTTGTCGATGCGCCGAAATATATGACGATGGTCAATGAAGCGTATGCCAATATCGGCGGGCTGGAACCGTTCAGTGAAACCACGATTCAAAAAACGATAGAAGGCAGTGACCCTGTTAGCTATCCGAATACAAACTGGTCAAAACTGATTTTGAAGAAAAATCCGATCATCCAAAGCCACTCCATTAGTATTTCAGGGGGAAATGATCTCGCGAGATTTGCCGTAAGCGGTAACTATTTGTATCAGGATGGCCTGACGCCCAAACGCGATTTTGAGAGATTTTCGTTCCGTGCAAACACAGGTGTGACGCTCACCAAAAACGTGTCCATGCTGCTCGATCTGGTGGCGACAAGGAATAGGAACCGGTCGGAACTGGTGCGTTTCGGCAATTCCCTCCATTTGGTTTACAGCACTCCTCCGAATATTGTCCCAAAATATCCTGTGAAAGACGATGGTTATCAGGCATATGGCAATTTCGGGGAAATGATGAATCCAATGGCGGAACTGGAACGTGGCGGTTTCGCCCAAAATAAAAGAGATCAGATCAACATCAATTTTCAGCCTGTGTGGCAAATCACACCAGAATTAAAATTAAGAGGGCAGTATCTCTACCGTGTCACTTCCGAGGGTGGGATATCGAACCGTAATTCATACAATTTTCTTGACTATTATACCGGAAATCTGGTGTTCACTTATGGCAATGCAAAGGGTTCAAGCGTTGGAAGGGGAACCTACAATTACCTGTCTTCGAACCTTGAATTTTCCCAAACCTACGGCAAGCATTTTATATATGCAATCGGAGGAATTTCTCGGGAAGCTAATTTCATTTCCAATTTTGACCAGGCAAATCTTGCGTCGTATTTCGTGAAATTCAATTACGTTTTCAATAATAAATACTTATTGGAAAGCACAGTACGAACGGACGGTTCTTCCAAGTTTGGTCCGGGTCACAAATGGGGTACTTTCCCATCGGTAGCGCTGGGATGGAATGTACACAACGAGAACTTTTTAAAGGATGTGAAATTTGTGACCAGTTTCAAGCTGAGAGCATCTTATGGGCTTATGGGTAACAATGGACGCAATGACGATGTAAACGAACTTTATCGCTATCAGAGCCTGATCAACGGTGGAGACGGCACGGAAACCTCGATCGGGAATCCGGAAATCACCTGGGAAACCGTCAAAATGCTGGACATCGGAACGGATATCAGACTGTTTCAAAACCTTGGTATAACGATTGACTGGTTTAGCAAACAAACCGACAACATCCTGCTTACACCGCCATTGTCGCTTTCATCCGGCGTGGCCACGCTTCCTATCAACTCGGGCTCAGTGTCCAACAAAGGATGGGAGTTTATGTTAAATTATTCCAAAACGTTCAGTAAAGACCTGGAAATGAGCGCGAGCGTTGGCTACTCTTATTACAGCAACAAAATTTTATCGCTTAGAGGCGGACCTTATATTGGCACGAGCGGATTGGACATCAATGAAATTGGTTACCCGGTCAACAGTTATTATTTGTACAAAACGGACGGCCTGCTCACGCAAAAGGATATCGATGGAGGCGCCACGCTATTGCCGGGTCAACAAATTGGTGACATCAAGTACGTGGACATCAATGGCGATAAAAATATTGACAAAGCGGACAAAGTCATATCCGGTAACCCAAACCCACAGGGGAGCTATTTCACGAATCTGAACTTTGTGTACAAAAGGTTTTCCCTTGAAACGCAGATCAACGGTTTCACAAAAAGCCTCGCCTATTATTCGGGAAGATTCCAGACGCCGCTCAACGTGACTTCCAATTTTGACGGAGGGACGCCGATGCAGTTCCAGACCGATTACTGGACCCCGCAAAACCCGGACGCCATGTTTCCGCGCCTTGCCCCGGCACCGGGCAATAACGTGCTGCCGGCCGACTACTGGCTCACAAACGCGGCATTCCTTAGAGTAAAGTACATCCAGCTCGGCTATAATTTCAATCCTGAACTGGTTAAAAAACTGAGGATAAACAATCTGCGGATTTTTGTAAACGCCCAGAATGCGATAACGCTGAGCAAAATGAAATATTTCGACCCGGAAACCCGTGGGAACGAGGCAAATTATCCGATGATGAAGGTTTTCACGGTGGGCCTAAATGTCAAATTCTAAACGCAATTAAATCATGAAAAGGATATATTTTTTGTTGATCAGCATGTTTTTCCTGAGCTCCTGCAACGATGAATTTCTCACGAAGGATCATCCGACTGCAACTACTGACGAGAATTTCTGGAATACGGAAGGCGAAATAAATACTGCGCTCAATGCAATTTACGAACAGGTTCCCACCGGCCAGTTTCAATACCGAAGAAATACGAGAATTACATTTGAAGGAATGACCGACAATGCGGTTTGGTATGCAAACTTTTTTGGCGAAGTAAATACAATTGCGCTTGGCAACGCCAATTCCCAAATGCGTGGTGGTGACTGGTATGCTGTTCAGCCAGTTTGGGAAGAAAATTACATTGCGATCCGTCGTGCAAACAGGTTTTTGGAGCATGCAGGGAAAGCACTGATCGAGCCTGGGTTAAAGAAACGCTACTTTGCCGAAGCGCGCGCACTGAGAGCCTGGCTGCATCTGGACCTGTTCCTGTATTACGGTGAAGTACCCATTGTAACAACTGTCGTTTTACCTACTGAAACAGATCTCAAAAAGAATTCCAGACAGGAAATTGTAGATTTTGTAGTTTCAGAACTGAATGCTGCCTCAGCTGACCTGCCCAACACCTATGCGATCAATGACATTAAAAGGATTACAAAAGGAGCCTGCTACACAATGAAAACCGTTGCGCTGCTCAACAACAGGCAATATACCGAAGCCGCCGCAGCTGCCAAACAGGTTATTGACATGAACCTTTATAAGTTATATCCCAACTATTCAACTTTGTTTAACTATGAAGGGCAGGTGAATGAGGAGCGGATTTTCATCAAACAGGCGGGTAACAACGACAGCTTTTACAGAAGTGCACCGGGTTATCTGGGAGGAAACGCATGCCTCAATCCAACGGCCTCTCTGATGAATACTTATGAGACAAAACAGGGAAAAACGCTGACAGAACTAGGTACAGACAGTGCGGATATTTATAGACAAAACCCGAATTTCAAGTCCAACCGTGACCCGAGAATGGAGGCGACGATTGCTTATCCCGGCTCGACATACTACGGCAATCTGGATCCCTGGGACGATTCGCCAAACAACCCAAACCGCCTTGCAGCCATATATTCTTCCAAAACAGGCTACTGGTTAAGGAAATATGTGGATCTGGCCGACAAAGGCAAAGGCGGCTCGCTGGATTACATGGTGTACCGCTACGGAGATTTATTACTCATGTATGTGGAAGCCCTGGTAGAAAGCGGCAAATGGAATGATCCTGACGTACTTAAATACATCAACCAGATCAGGAACCGTGCAAAAATGCCAGCGGCAACTGCAACAGTTTACAATTCCGAAGCCAAAACAAGAGAATTATACCAGCGTGAACGTCGGGTGGAACTCGCTTTTGAAGGGAGTCGCTTGTTCGACATAAGAAGATGGAAGATCGGAGAAAAGGTAATGAACGGAGTAGTAGAAGGAGCGGTTAATCCAAAAACAAAAAAAGCCGTTAATGTGGAAACGAGAACGTTTTCCCAAAAGGATTATTTGTGGCCGATTCCTGCAAGAGAAACAGAAGGGAATCCAAACATGACCCAAAACCCCGGGTACTAACATTCGACAGTGATGCTGAACGCTTTATCGGTCTACATTATTGTAAGTCTAAGGTGTTGGCGGTCTGTGGTGCTGTAAGCCTGAGGTAGTGTCAGTTTGAGTAGCTGTCAGTTTGAGTAGTTGTCAGTCTTAGTAGCTGTCAGTCTGAGTAGCTGTCAGTCTGAGTAGTTGTCAGTCTGAGGGTGTCAGTCTGAGCGGAGTCGAAGACAGCTGAGTATAAGTTGGGAACTCAGACAATGTAGACGGCACTTCGACTCCGCTCAGTGTGACAGCACTACACTACCCTCAGTGTAGACCGCACTTCGACTCCGCTCAGTGTGACAGCACTACACAACCCTCAGTGTGACAGCACTTCGACTCCGCTCAGTGTGACAGCACTACACAACCCTCAGTGTGACAGCACTTCGACTCCGCTCAGTGTGACAGCACTACACAACCCTCAGTGTAGACAGCACTTCGACTCCGCTCAGTGTGACAGTACTGCACAACCCTCAGTGTGACCGCACTTCGACTCCGCTCAGTGTGACAGCACTACACAACCCTCAGTGTGACAGTACTGCACAACCCTCCGTGTGACAGTGCTACAATAACCGTGAGACAAGAGCAGATTCTCACTTAGCAAATACGTTTTCGTAGTGTGCTGATGACGACAGGATGCCTCCACTTTCGGCATAAAACGAAGCGTCTGTCAGGTAAACGCCCTTTTGGGTACGAATCCAGGACGCGTTTGATTTTGGATGATAAGTCATGAGCTTTTCCCAGTTTTTGTAATACTGATGACCGTTGGTTTCTTGCAAGCCGACGGTCATTCCGGGAAAAGGGGCAAGTCTCGCAGCAACATTTTTGTTCCAGTCGACCAGAATGGGATTCACCGTCAGATCCGCACAGAAGCAGGGGATTTTCTTTTCAGAAGCAAGCTGTGTGATCTTCATTGTCATACTCAGCGTTTTTGCAATTGCCTTCACAGCGATGGCTGAATATCCAAGTTCAATCCGGTGCGCAGCGTCTTCAACTGTATGCGCACTTTCGTCGGCAGCAACGCGTACACCCATGTCGCCAACGAAACTTTCATTGCTCTCCTCAAATGGCTCTTCGATTACCGCAATCTGATCGAAGGCACCTATTTTTTTTGCATGATCAAGAAATCTCAGCAGCGTTTCCTTTTTTTCATAACGGCCGTTTGCGTCAAAATAATAGGGAATTTTTCCGTTTTTGGTGTAAGGCGTTTCATAATGACCAATTGCCTTGTGCACCGCGGTCAGGAACGCAATGTCTTTCTCTATCATTTCCGGTTGCGTACCTGCCGACCCGGTTTTGAGCTTCATGATAAAGTAACCTTCATCCGCGGCCTGCTTGATTTTCTCAGCAGACGTACCAACGCTGAACGAAGGAATACTCGCTACTTTTTCGTGCCGGTAAGCCAACCCAGGCCGGTAAGCAGTTGGAATAAGATCGTCGAATTTCGTAATGTTATTTTCCTGGGCATGTAAAAGCCATGCCGCGTTGTCCACACAAACCAGCGCATTCAGGGCAAAGGTTTTACGCAAATCCGGGTTGCCAGTTATTTTTTTACCATACGCCAGGACCTCCGGCAACAGATCGTCCAGTAACTGAACCGGATCGGAAAAGGAAGTGCCTTTTAACATTTGCAAAGCGCGTTCGCTCATTGCATACATGAGTGCATTTCCCGCACTTTCTGAATGCGCGCCAAAAACTTTTGAATCTGACCACAAGACACCTTGCGTTCCCAACCCAATTTTGCGTACGCCTGAGTCCGATTCCAGCATCGCTATTGATTGCCAGCTGTCTGTAATCGCGCTTCCTTTAAAGCGGTACGGATTTAGCGGTTCACGTTCAAAATTTGAATCGACATTTTTGATCCGGATACTTTTCATAGGTTTGTGGAAAGCGGGTTCGGAAAGCAATCCGCTCGAACCCATGGCCCCTGCCAGGGTGAGTGCGCCGGACCGCTGTATAAAATCTCTGCGGGAAATATTTTCGTTTTCTGACAAAAGCATAGTGAACCAGTTTGAATCCCTTTTCCCAAAAAAACGCGTTTGTATTCCAATTCGAGAAAAAACATACCTACGATAAGTTGCTATGACCCCGGAACTAATCAGCTTGTCGGGAAAATCTTTTTTGGCTTATCTCCGGAAACAAAATTAATTCCTTAGCATCGCCAGCAAACTCCCGACCAGGGCTTCCGCAAAAACAGGGTCATTGATGTGGGCATTTTTGTCCGAAACGCTGACATGCGCGGCTACATTTTTTCTGATTGAAGCGAACAAAGCCTGATCACTTCCGGGATTAAAAAATATATCTCCCTCGGCGTCAATCTGAGAAATTCCTTTGAGAGGCAAAATAATATGTACCGGAGCGGCAGAACGGTTAAGTTTCTGTGCAAGTCGCTTTCCCAGTATTTCGTTTTCTGCCTCATTGGTCCGCATCAGCGTCACATCCGGCGCCCAGCTATAAAGCTGGCGATCACGAAATTCTTTTGGAACTGTATCCAGATGGCCAAAATTGACCATATCCAAACAACCCGGGACGACTATCTGCGGAATGCCCATTTCCGTCGCCGCTTCAAGCCTGTCAGGCCCGGCACTGCAAATCCCGCCACAAAGATCATCGGCTAACTCTGTCGTCGTTACGTCCAGAACGGCATCAAAACACCCCTCACGAATGAGCGCTTCCATGGCCATCCCTCCCACTCCGGTCGCATGGAATGCCAGCACTTCATACCCTTCTTTTGTCAAAAGTTCCGTACACCGGTCCACGCAAGCAGTGGTGTTGCCAAACATACTGATCGCCACGGTTCCTGAACCTAAAACAGCGTTTTCTGTCACCACATTCGCCATCGCGCAGATTGCAGCGGCAGCTTGTTCTATCAAAGGTTTGATGATACTATTCAGCCCGGCAACGTCAACTACAGATGGCATGAGGGTAATATCTTTGTGACCAATTTGTCTCGACAAATCTTTTGTTGCGAGCGTTGTGAGGCACAGTTTGGGAATTCCGAGCGGGATTTCCCTCATGGCAGAAAGCGCAATATATGTCCCCCCTCCTCCACCCATGCCGATCGCCGCTTTGATCTTGCCTGCCGCAACTAATTTTGTAACGATCCTGACAGCTCCCCGACCCATAATTTCCATCGCGTATCCCCGATCATGTTTAGCCCTGAGTTCTTCAATGGCACAACCTCCTTCCAATGCCACAGCATCCGATTCAAAATCTACAGGAAAGGCCGACGATGTGCCCATTACCCCGGTGTTAATCGCGATGACGCGCTCACCCTGATCCCGAATTCTTTTATACAAATATGAAAAAACCTCGCCTTTGGTATCGAAACAACCCAGGATAAGTATGTATTTCTCAGCTACGGACATGGGCAAAAAGATTATGTAAAAAAATACTGCCGGCAAATTGACGAAGCAACCGCCAGCCGACTCTCAAAATAACAAAAAAGTTAAATATCAATATCAAACACAATGACCCTTTCCAGACAAGGAACAACAATGTCCTTCGCCCGCTCATGAATCGGATGCGGCAGATACGCATCCCGGGACGCGAGCGAATCAAAAGTCATCAGGAATCCATGTGTGAAATCTTCATTTAAACCCTCAGTGCTGTTGTAGGGACCGTATTCCATATCCAAAAGTCCGGGAATCTCTCCGACCATAGCTTTCATCGTGCCGAAACAGGTTATGATCTGTTCATCGGTCACAAAATCTTTAAACTTAAACACCCCGAAATGCCTGACCATAAGCTTGTCCGTTTTATTTCAAAGTCTTGATGTAAGTTAGCAAATCAGCAACCTGTGTGTCGCTGTAATTATCGGTCAACCCTTTCAACATGAACGACCTGCCCCCCAGAAATCCTTCGTTTTTTATCAAAGAAACCGGAATAAAAACTTTGCTTCCGCCCATGAATGCAATCGTTGATCCGCGGCTGTCCTTGTTGACAAGATAACCTTCGACACTGCTGCCATCTTTTTTTGTGATTCTGTAAACAGCATAGCCCGACTCCACAGCCGCATCCGGGTCGAGGATAGCGGTTAGCAGCGCCTCATTTTCCCGTGAAGCCGATCCGTCCAGTGCCGGCGCGATGGCTTGTCCTGTACTACCCACCTGATGACAAAGCAAACAGGTTTGGAACAACACTTTCCCGTTTGCCGCATTTCCCTGATTTTTGTCCGCGATGGCCATGTATTTGACTAATTTCCCCTTAAATGCAACCTTCTTCTCTTCTTCACGTTTTCTCACAATTGCTAAAAGATGTTCGCGGCGGGCGTCGCGGCGGTCAGCATTAACAATACGTTCCGCTGCTGACAGGTCAAATGCATCAGTCCCAATCAGTTTCTTTTCGCGCATGCGCATTAAAAGATCGGCGCCTTGTTTTGACCCGGAAAGCACGTTAGTCATTTCTGCTTTTTCCGAAGCATTTAAAGCAGGTGCCCATTTAGACAGCAGATTTTGTGCAAGTACAGCATTCATTTTTGCCAGTGTATTCAAAGCAGCTACCCTTCCGTTGAAGCTGATTTTTTTGTTTGTTACAATTTTTGAAAACAATGGTTCATTTGCTTTCGCCTCGGTTTCCAGTGCCTTCAATGCCAGTTTGAGGGTATTGTCAGTCATTTCGTCCGTGATCAAAGGAGCGATCAGGGTGGATAGCCCTAACTTAAAACGGCCCGCAGCATCCAGCGCCAGGTCGATGTCGGAAGGGTTTTTCCCTTTCAGTAGCGTGGTCACAGGCGCAACCATCAAAGCCGAAAGTTCCGGAGACTGTACCTGAGCCTGATTCTGCAAAGCAAAACGCACGTAGGTGCCGGCGCTGGCAGGATTTTGCAAAACAGGTTTCATTAAATTATATATCTCGCGGTTTCCCAACATACCGCTCACGCTCACAAAAGTTGATTCATCAAGCTGATCCATATTTGACTGAGGCCAGAATCTGATAAAAGCGGCCTCTCTCTGAGCCACCGGCAGTGCCTGACTTGCCCACAAGATATTGACAACCGGAACATTGGGTGCCACTTGCCGACTGATATAATCCTGCAATTGAGAAGCGTACTGCTCCAATGCCTGCCTGGCCAGATATCGTTCAAATTTACGCTCATAAGGCCCCCCGAGGACATCGCCTGGCAGCTCAGGTTTACAAGCTTTTACGAGCAATTCTATCACAGCCTGATCAGCTTCACCTGCTTCGGAAAGTGTGCGGATTACCTGCGAACGGATCTGTGGATTTGGATCATCAATCAGTGTTTTCAAAGCATTCGCGCGCTCGGCGGGTGTGAGGGAAAAGGAAACAAGCGAACGGATGGCTTCCCTTTTCAGATCCGGCGACGCCGATTTTAGAAGTGTCTCAATAAGCTGATGATCCACATACTTAATTCCTTCCAGCGACCATAAAGCATGAATGCGTGTTGTTTCGTCCTGTTCGGCATCACCTGCAATCGCAACCAATTGCGGTGCCAAACTCGCAGTTTCACTCGCCGGCCGATCCGAAATTTGATGCCAGACAGCTCTTTTCTCCCAAAGTGATGGTGACTTCAAATGAGAAGGTAGTATATCCGCCGGCACTGTGTATAAGTCCGGAATTGCTCTTGGCTGCTGGCTAACGTGCCGGATTCGCCAGATTCGTCCATGTGTTTTGTCTCGATCCGGATGCGTCGTTGGCAGCTCATTGTGTGAGACGATCTTGTTGTACCAGTCTGCGATGTAAAGGCAACCGTCCGGCCCGAACTCCATATTCACGGGACGAAACCAATCATCTTCGGAAGTGAGCAAATCAGGCAAATGTTTGGAAGAAATACTGCCGTCGGCGTTCCGGATAATCTGAACAGCATTGATAGTACTTGTGATCGGATTGGCCAGAAAAGCGACATTTTTGTATTCATCAGGAAAAGAACCTGAGAGATCGTCGGAGAAGGCAGTACCTGAAATCCCTGTTCCACCGACCCGAAACTGATGTAAAGGAGGGACAAAGGGTTGATAACTCCGCAAATGTTCGTTGCCTATTCCTGGAAAACCGCTACCTGGCTCTATGGGTGTCACTGAGTAGCCGAGGTCGTTCGCTTCAGAGCCGTACCATTGCCCGTTTCCACGCAACTGGAAGCCCCATATGTTGTTCAGACCGTTACTGACGAGCTCAATTCTCTTTGCATCCAGGGAAAAGCGGACGATTTTACTATAATCAATTTTCAGTTTTGCATTACTTTTCAAGGCTGAAACTTCGCCTTTGTTCAACGCGCCCTGGCTGAAATTGATCCAGTCTCCCGGCCCGCGCACAAGAACATGCGCCATTGTATGCGTATCAGTAAAACCAAATCCTGTGAAAAGTGGTATGCGGTCATCTGCTTTCCCATCGTGATTTTTGTCTTCCAAAAAGAACAATTCCGATCCCTGTGCAACGTATGCTCCATTTTTGTACGGTAAAATACTCATGGGAATCGTAAGGCCGTCGGCCCAGACCGTCGCCTTAACCTTTTGTTTGTCGTAAAGACCCGACAGTACCAGAATTTTGTCGGTGCCCTTTGTTTTTCCCTGATACAGATCCAGAATTCTTTTGAAAGCGGGGTGATTTTTTTGCGCGACGGGATCATCCATCAGTTTGAGCAGATCATTCCATTTGATATCAGAAATTGGGTCCAATGGATACATTCGGGCAGTTTGTGTCCAAAGTCTTCCTGCATCATCGAAAGTGAGGTCGACCGGATTGACAACACTGTCTCGTTCACTTGCAACCAGTTCGACGACAAAACCCGGCAACACCTTAAAGCCCGCCAGTTCCTCCTCGGGGGTAAAAATTCTGGTTCGCACAGACTGTGTCTTGTCTTTCTGACCGTATAAATCATTTGTGAAGAAAAATAACAAAAAAAACAGCGATGCGGTAAGAGGAAATTTCACTTTCATACTGGCTTCAAAATATCCGGGATAAAATTCAATTTTCGGGTAATACATTTCAATAATAAAAAATGATTCTCATGATAATCTACTGCTTGACCTTTAAACGAGACGCATGAATTGTTTTCACCTGAAATTCAATAAATTACAGCTACCTTCACCACACACCGGCCAACGCCAACTAATCCGCCAGGACCCACAGATTGCAAAAAATCTTTGATACGCTGCTAGACAGCTATATCGACAATAAAATTGGCATCGCCGAGAATTTCCTCAGCACTTCGCGCGCATCACATTTACGGGATAATTTACGTAATCTTTATTCCCAAAATTTACTTGTGCCAGCGGGTATCGGCAACAACCCTGTGGTAGCGCACGACACGGCCATTCGTAGTGACAGAATTCACTGGCTGGATCGAAGCCACAATGACCCGCATGAAAATACCTTTTTTGATCTGATGGATCGGTTTGTGTTGCTGCTTAACAACACTTGTTACACAGGAATTACAGGATATGAATTTCACTATGCATTGTATGAAACTGGGAGCTTTTACAAAAAACATCTGGACCAGTTTCAAAATAATGGCAGCCGCCAGTATTCGATGATCATGTATTTGAATGAAAACTGGCACGAAGACGATGGCGGACAACTGCTTGTTCATCATCCCGACAGCACGCAAATCATCTCACCAATCAACGGAAAATGTGTATTTTTCAAAAGCAGTGAGTTTGAACATGAGGTATTGCTGACGCACAAACCGAGAATGAGTGTTACCGGCTGGCTGAAAGTGGACCCGATCTGACATCCCCGGCTATCCTGAGAAAAAGGCTCTGGCTTGCCTGCCTGAGCAATACCTGCCAAATTAATGCACACATTAGCTCTAAAAAATATTTGCATTTTTTTTAGCTTACAAAAATCTCAGATTGAGCCCCTTAACTTCCAGCTCGCCGTTTTCCACAAAAAAACATTTGTCAAAGGTTTGGATCGTATATTTAAAATTGTACTTTTGCACCACGTTAGCATTTAGAAAGAAGCAAAAAACGCCTCAGATAACAAGCAAGCGAAAATGATTCCGTAGCTCAGCTGGTAGAGCAATACACTTTTAATGTATGGGTCCTGGGTTCGAATCCCAGCGGGATCACCTGATGGGACAAATCTGAAAATAACAGGTTTGTCCCTTTTTTATTACCGGTTAACTGGCTGTTTTTCTGATAGATAAGATTGAGCACTTCATTAATTCTCGTGATTCGAAGTTGCACACCATCAAAAGTGAGTTTTTCCGGGAAGATCGAACCAAGAATCTTTCGCTTTTCTTCAATATTGCCGTTTTCATAAAGCAAATCGAGTCCTTAAAGGTTTTTTAAGGCTTTTTCAAGTAGAACACCAATTTCCTTATCTCTGGGATCAAGCAGAAAATCTGGGGGAAAGTTAAGCATAGAGTTTTGTAAGTCTGAACAAGAAGAATGGAATGTCTCGAACACCTCTGGATGAGGACCTAAAAGCCTTGATTTTGGCATTGAATGACTCTGCCGAAGCATTTGTACTTCTGTTGTTGAAAAAGTTTAGGATGTCCAGATAATGGGTCTGAATGGATCGAGCTACGGTTTTGAAAGAGTCCAGGCCGCAATCTTCGACTGCATTGTACCAAAGTGCCAGCTTTTTAAAGGCTTGTTCTTTGGATTTACAACTCCTAAAAATCGTCCCTAATCCTGTTGCTAACCGGTATGCCTGTTCTATAACCGGATACCGATCAAAAAGCAACCTAGAACGCTGAACTTGCGAAGCAGTCCACTTATCATGATGCTTGAATAACAAATAGCGACTCCTGGCCAGCAGTTGTTTAAGGGTGTCACCATTAGCAAGAATTTCGGGTTGATATGGTAAATTGGCCCGTTTTGCGACCTCAATAGCCTGATTTTCATAATCGAGCGCCTCCCATCTGTATTTGATCCTGACTTCTTGAACCGCATCGTATACTAGTTTTTGAACATGAAAGCGGTCGATGACTTTCGATGCTTTCGGAAAACATCTACTTACTATCATGCCCATGCTTGCGGCCATATCCAAAGTCACTTCGCGCACTTTACTACGGATTCGTTTGGGAATTTTCCTCAAAATCTCGATGATAGATCCGGCTTGTGTGCCCTTCACCATCGCTACCAATGAGCCTTTTCGGCCTCTGGCTGCTTTATTCGTGATGATGGTATAAAGCTCACCATTTGAAAGTGAAGTCTCATCAATACTTAGATGTGGGCCGGTATTTTCTGGATACAAAAGCCATTCGGAGGCATGCTCGCGCTGGACCCAGTCCCTGTAATCGCTGATGTGGTCTTTGTACTGCTGTTGCAGTTGCTTACCATCCAAGTGGAAGTATTTACCTAATTGAGAGCAACTTATAGGGTTATTATCAATACAATCCCGCCCGGCGGCCCGGTTTTAAAAAATCAGCAAACTCTTTGGTCATCCGAGTTCCCTGTTGCACTACATTCCAATCCCGACTGATTATCTCTCCGGTGTCCTTCACTTCCCAGCGCCGACGCTTGATGCAGAGTGTAACTCGCTGATTACGAATAGGGAAATCCTGAATGTATATCTCAGGTAAAAAGCCCTTTGATTCCAATTTTTGGTCTTTGTATTCAGAAGGAGGTAGGTTCTTTTCTTCCAGGTAAATATGTAGGCCAGGAATGGATTCGACGATTCTGGAAAGCTCAAAATATTCGAGGATACCCTCGGGCAATAGGAACTGGACTAGGGCTAGATAAGACTCTTGCAATGTATTCTCAATTGATTCAATGCAAAAAAACTAATTTTTTAACTTCCCCCCAACTTTTCGGACTGATCCTATCTCTGCCTTGCAGACTGTTAAGTTTCTTTTCCAGCTCCTCGGTTTTGCTGGCTGATTGCTCTTTGATCATCTTAAAGTCAGATTCTTCCAAATCACCATCTACCTTCATAATTCTTGCCTTTTGCATGCGAATGCTTATACTATCCAGTTCCGACAGTATCTGTTTGCGCTCGGTTTCCTGGTGTTTTACTTTCTGCTTGAAATCGTCCATGACGGCTTGGGTGAATATTTCTATCCTGCCAGGTTTGGGAATCAATTCCCTGAGCTCATGCACTAACCTTTCGTTTGCTAGTTGGGCTTTAAAACGCACCTTGCAGGCGGCCGAGCAGTGGTAGTAGTAATAATACCCTCCATTTCCTTTGGAAGCACTTCCGGTAAGCATTCTGCTGCAGTTTGAGCATTTTAAAAACCCACGCAATGGCAAGTCATTCAGTGAACGAACTTTGGGCTTTTGGTTGGGGTTTCGTTTTCTGCCGTCCAGCGACTGCCATCCAGCGACCTTCTTTTTAGCACGCCTCATTCCGTGAAATACATTCAATGCCCGGCGGTCATTCTCGACTTCGGGTGCAGCCAGGTACACTGCCAACATCATTTTATTTCAGGGATGGATAAATTTAAAGGCTGTTCAATTGCCTGTGGTTCTGCTCCCAATTTGCCCAGCAGACTGATCATCTGATATGCATCACCTGTATTGCGGCTAAAACGGTCTCATTTTGTGAATAAAACCAATCTCGGCTGTCGAGATTTTCTTAGATGTGCAAGAAGGCACCGCCAGGCGGGGCGTTTAAAAGTTTTGGCCGAATAGTCTTCAATAATGACTTAGTCGATTTCGATGGATTGCAGTTGACAATGTCGCCTGAGCCTTTCTTCCTGATCTCTTTGAGAGTAACCTTTGTCAGCCTGCTCATCGGTACTGACCCGGATATATAAACATGCCTTTCTCATCTTTAGAGAATCGATTAATGAATTAATAATTATTCGATTAAAATCAGCAATTGTAAAAAAAACTAACTTTTGGTATTTCTAAGATACTGATTACTGCGATTCCGGCAAGTAAATTCACCATTTCTAACATCCTTTTTGCCTGTTGGACGGTGATAATTTCATGATGTCTTGCCAGTATTTTAACAATCCTCTCCGGTGTCATTCCTTTGCTTTCCTTATGCTACTCTTCCATATCCCACTGTCTTTAAAGTTAAACAAGGCGAAAAATTATTGAAAGATTATTTTTGGGGGAGGTCCTGAAGAGCCTGCAGGAATGAAAAGAATCTTTTTTTTCGCACGTCGTTCAATACAGCTTTCCTTGACTGAAAGAGCAAGAAAACGAGTTCACTGTTTAGGCTGTTTAAGAGCATAATAAGTGATCTGCGTAGACGTGGGCCACAATATCCTTTCAGAAATAAGCTCTCTGGGAATGCTTCATTATAAAATATTCCTTTGGAAGCTAAGGTACATCTGATAGTATTCAGAACCGCCAACGCAGGCGCGGGAAACATCATTGGAAACAGTGACCATACTGTGCTTTATACGCCTGCATCCCTCGACAGATACTCAAGTAATCTGAACATTACCAAATGTTTACAGATATCAGAATTGACGGTGAAAGTGTGAATCTTGGCGAAGAAATCAAGATTCCGCTGAGCCTATAAAACCCGCATTCATCTTACGAATCCGTCTCGAACAGCGAGTCGAGCGTGCCAAATCTGCCGTTTCGCTTCGAAATCAGCAGATATTTCAGTTTTCTAAGATGCCGCAGGCCGGAAACGATCTGTACAGCTATGACTGTAAGCAGCTCTACTACGGCGCGCTTGTTTACCAGGGGCAAAGCTTATGTTAAATCTGCAAACCCGCTAACCGGCTACCAGCTGTAAGTGGGCGACGATTTGGACCGGTTCTTTGGGGAGTATCAGAGCATCTCGCTCACTGAGCTGGATCTGGGCACGGTTGCGCTCCCTGGTGTGCTCACGCCTGCCGTTCAGGTCGCTGGTGAAAACGCGGTTTGCTTTCCCAAGAATCTTAACCCGGATTACTACTCCACAAACGGTGCGTCGGTTTCCTATTCTGGTTATATGAACGACTACGGATCTGCTTACACGGCAGCCAGGCCAAAAGTGCCTATGCTGTTTGTGAAGTTTCTTTTGCAAAGGATCGCGGCGTTGACCGGTGTGACGCTCTCAGGCACCTTACTGGATCATCCCACCTGGTCAGAACTGATTTTGACCAATTGGCGGGCGCTTGATGGTGCGGCCGTTGTGACCGTGAACAAAGACTTTCCCGCCTAGACGATCGGTTTTTTCCCGTTGTAGATGAGCAAGATCCCCAACCTACGCCTGGCGTTTGATCCGGTTAGTAAGTCGCATAAAATTGATTTTTGGGAAGACTTTCTTGGCCGCGAAATCCTGGAAACGGACGGAGCAGCTGCGCAAGGAAATGTTTTATCCTAAGAAAATCTTTGTGCTCAGCGAAACGGATCTTGCCCTGCTGGATTTCTCAAAGCTGGTGCATTATAATGGGCTGAATTACCTGGTCGCACATGTGGCGGGGGAGTTGCCGGTTACTAAGGAATTTAGCTGTTTGTTGGTGAAAGTATGAGTGACGCCGAAAATTGGAGTGATTGCAGCTCATTAATTTATAGTTACCATTTCCAAAATCAGCAAACTCATCTAAGCTCGAATTCGCAAAAAAGTTATCTTGCATTGTTTTTCCCGGTCAAAACTTATTACTCTAGTGTTACATTTTATTTACCTTCTACTAGCAGGAATTTGCTTCCAAAGATCAATTGTTTCATTTGTGAGCCTCTTTAAAAAGTCACCGACCGTTAGTGATTCAGGTTCAAATGTTGTGCTTTCCCGGTTGATTTTCGGCGATGACGTAACTGTTTCGCAGCGTATATTCGTAAAGGCGACCGTCCAGCTAGTGGCGGGTTCAATCATCATCTTCTTACTCTACAAACAAAAATATTGATCAAGTTTTAAAACCGCATCACCGATGACGCGTTAAATTATATCCTTGAACAATCTGAGTTAGTTCGTGATTTTTGTCAGTGGGTAACCTCTTAATTCCACTAATTTCCACCCTTCGCCATTTTTAATGGCTTTACCTGTTACAGTAGTATCCTTACGTGCTCCTTGAATAGTACCTGTAAAATAATATCTCGTCTTATCTGCTGAAATTGAGTCAACAATAAAACTGGCATTCCGAAGATCTCCAAGCAGCCTTTTTGCAGTTGGCGACGCGTACACTGAATCAACTGACATATTCAGCATTTCCGGACTCGTTGATGATATCTCCATAATAATAATGTCCATAATAATACATCCTACCAGGAAGATCGCAAATCCAATAAGTATCTTTTTATATTTGATTAACCAGATTTGAATCATTTGTTGTAGGAAGGTCTATGACAACTACTCTGCAATTAGAAAAAAGGGCTTACGCTATAAGGATATGCCTAGCACTGCTTCATTTCTCAAAGCTGGTACATTATAACGGGCTGAATTATTTGGTGGCGCAAGTGGCGGGAGAATTGCCGATGACTAACGAATTTAGTTGTTTGTTATTATAGCTTTGAACCTGGCCGAAACCCAGGTGTCTGCTCAAATTTCACATCAAAGTTTAAATAATGGTCTGGGTCTCTTACCTCCTTTCCATTCTTCGTATACTTTATGTCTTTTAGAGCATAAGTTCCTCCGGGAAATTAAATTTAACATCCATCTCGTAAAAATTATTATTCCGTATAACTTTAAACTTGTAGGCGAAATCATTAGGACGATCATATCGCCTTGAATAAAATTGAACCTTTCTCCCAGGTGGAAATGCCGAAATTATATAAGGGTTCTTATTGGAGTCCGGGACAACATCTTCGCCATTTATTCCATACGGAGAGTTATTAATAATCTCAATTTCCGTGTTATTCATTGGCACTCGTCCATCGTTTCTTATCGAAAATCTTATCTAAGCTGGTCTTGCTGGAGAATTCGGAGCCACAGATCACCACAATTCGAAAATTAAGGACATGTCGTTTCGGTTGGAATTGACCATGCTATTCCATTTCTAATCTCCGAAAGCCTGAAATTCCGACTGGCCAGGTCCGCCGGTTAACAAGAATATTGGTTTTTTGTTTGATAGACCATCCTAGGCTTGTTAGCTTATGTCCAGAAATTACCCTAATCTACTGTTGTATGTTAGCTTCTGCAGTAGAAAGCCTGCCTAAAAAGCTTCAAATGTCATCGCAAATAAGGATGTCATCTATTTATGATGGAGTTTCCCTGAAAAGATTGACCGATGTCTTGGTTACTCAATTCATCAGGTGGTGGCCGGCATTGAATCTGCCTTGCCAGCCTATGTAATTACTCAGTCTGATCAACGAGTTTCTGGACTTTTCGAAACTCAATGAAGGGCAGATGCGGGTAAATGCTACATCTGGCATACTTTCTTTAGGCAAATTTAACATGGCTACGCATCCATTACTCTCAGCTCTCCAGTCCAGGCACGACTTTCCATCGTCTGAATTCGAAAAATTCCTCGCTCTTTTTCAACCGCGAAAAATTGCTAAAAATGAAATGCTTTTTCATCAGGGAGAGGTTGTAAAGCAGCTTATGTTTATTTTGAAAGGTTGCATGCGCCAATATCACCTCACGCAGGAAGGCATCGAGAGGACTATATTTTTCGCAGAAGAGGGATGGTGGTGTGGTGAAATGGATAGCTTTATCAACCGGACACCTTCTACCATGAGCATGCAGGCACTCGAAGATTGTCAGGTTCTGTCCATTGATCTGGAAAACTGGGAGCACGCTACCCGGACGATTCCGGATTATGCGCTTTATCAAATAAAAAACAGGGGCCGTAATGTCGCATGGCTTAAAAACCAGCTCAGCAACATGGCCACTGAGACACCGGATGAAAAATACAGAAGGATACTGAAGGAAACACCTCACTGGATAAACCGTCTTCCGCAGTACCACATCGCAAGTTACCTGGGTGTTACACCGGAAACGCTCAGCAGAATTCGGAAAAGAAATATGCATTTGTGAAATTTCTTGATTTGAATCAACTTTTTAAAAGATTTCTAAGACTTGATTTGTATGCCATAAAAAACATATGTTATGAAATCCTTTGAAATAATAAATCTGGGCAATGGTCTGGAAATCCATTTTTGTTTGGATGCTACTGATACGAATGCACAATTCACCATGTTTAAAGTAGTAATTCATCCCAATGCAAAAGTACCTGCTGCTCATTATCACGAAAATTTTGATGAGACTATTTACGGACTTAAAGGATCGCTGACACTAACGGTTGATGATCAGATTATCACTCTTGGACCGGGCGACTTTCATTTTGTCAAAAGAGGAAGAGTTCACAATTTCATCAATCAGACGGATGAAACCGTTGAAGTCCTTGCTTTTGCCAATCCTGGTGTTCTGACAGCGAATTACTTCAAAGACCTATTAGGGATATTTGAAGCTGGCGGTCCGCCCGATATGGGCAAGCTTAAAAGCATAATGCTGGAATACGGACTTGTTCCGGTTGTCAGCTAAAACCTATTATTTCTTGTTTTTTACCAGCCGTTTAAAGACGGTTAGGGATCAATATATCCAAATTTTTCGGTAGGAATATTTGGATGTCGCCTGATGTTATGGAAGAACCCATCTCAAAAAAGGTTTGCTGTACTTCGCTCAATGGCAATTTTGAAATAGTAATTTCCATTTCTCACTACACACTTTATAGTGTGTGTTAACTTAAACGTTTCGACCCAAATTTGACAGGATTTGTCCCACAACTGATCGTGCACAAAAGGCACGAACGATATTTTTGCGTCTGGTAAAATACATGGAGGTTGTATGTATTCCGACGAAAAAAATCAGATATCAAAAACTTAAACGAAATGGAAAACATTAAAGTCATCAATTACTTCATTGAGGAAATAGTCAATAATAAAAATTTGGATGCAGCCAATGAGATCGTGTCGGAAGATTTCATTGAACATGTCCCGTTCCCCAGGCAGGAGCAAGGCAGAGAAGGCTTAAAATCTGTGCTTAACTCCATGTTTACCGGTTTTCCTGATATGCACTGGACTGTCAATGAACAGATTTCGGAAGGAGAAAAAGTGGTGACCCGGTTTACGTGGACGGGAACGCACCAGGGTGATTTCATGAGCATTCCGGCGACAAATAAAAGTGTTGAAGTTTGGGGAGTTGTGATTGATGTCGTCAAAAACGGGTGGTTTTCAGAAAGCAGGATCATCATGGATACGGTGGGTCTGCTGACGCAACTGGGCGTTATGTCCTGATCTATTCCGAAACATTTACAGCATGGAGCCGATGCCGCACATGGATGCTGCGCATGCCGGTATAAATTGCTTTCCCTAATTTACAACCTGTACAATGCGGTCAGAGCGCACAGTGCGGGTTGTCAAGCTGCCCGAAGACCCGCTCACCCGAACTACTCAACAATTCACTCAAATTTAATCGTTCTCCAACATCCGACGGGATCGCCGTGCCTGTGGTAGAAAGTTACGTTTGGCGGGGAGCTCCCGAAAGCGCTAAAAAACTCAATTCCAAATGAGCTTCATTTTGTAAGCTCCCAGATCATGAAAACACTTTACATCCTTTTACTGACATTAGTCAGTCATCTTGCTATCGCACAAACCCCTTTCATTACCCGTTGGAACCTGGCCACCGAAGGTTCGGGAGTAACACAACTCACATTTGGAGTAGCAACTTCCGGGACGGTGAGTTATACCTGGCAGGAGGTGTCGCCGGGCACAGCCTCGGGGTCGGGTACATTTACGGGGAGCACGGCCACCATCACAAGCCTTCCGTCGGGTGCGGTTATTGACCTGAGCATCAGCCCGACCAATTTCAACAGGTTTAATATCAACAACGGCACTGATAAAAACCGGTTGACCGATGTCCGTCAGTGGGGAACTACAGCCTGGACGTCCATGCAATTTGCCTTCTTCGGCTGTTCCAATCTACAGATCAGCGCGACCGACGTGCCAAATTTGAGCGGAGTTACCAGCATGGCTTACACATTTATGGAATGTACAGTCCTCAACGGGCCATCCAACATCGGGTCATGGAATACCGCGACTATAACCAATATGAGCGTTATGTTCACCGATGCCAGCGCATTCAATCAACCCATAGGATCCTGGAACACGGCGAATGTAGTTAATATGTCAAACATGTTTGAACGTGCGACCGCATTTAATCAACCTATCGGGGACTGGAACACAGCAAAGGTGATGTACATGAATCAGATGTTCAGTGGGGCCATAGCATTTAACCAGCCCATCAGCACCAAACCAAACGGTATCTGGAACACGGGCAAAGTGCTTTTTATGACATCTATGTTTTCAAATGCAGCCGCGTTTAATCAACCGATCGGAAACTGGGACACCGGGAAAGTCACCAGTATGCAAGCCATGTTTTTAAATGCTGCCGCCTTCAACCAGCCACTCAGTAACTGGAATACCGGCAATGTGACGAATATGGGCACCATGTTTTTAGGTGCAACCACATTTAATCAGCCTATCGGCGCGTGGAACACAACCAGTGTGACGAATATGGGTTCAATGTTTAACGGTGCCAGTAATTTCAACCAGTCTCTCAGCAACTGGAACACTGCCAATGTCACTGGTATGAGTCAAATGTTCACCCTTGCCTCTTCATTTAACAAATCTCTTGGCAGTTGGACACTGAATGCTTCAGTGAATCTAAACTCAATGTTAACTGCTAGCGGCCTGGATTGCGATCAATATAGCGCAACACTGATTGGCTGGAGTGCCAATCCTGCTACACCAAGCGGGCGGTCGCTAGGCGCCAATGGCAGGTCCTACGGCACCAGCGCTGTGGCCGCCCGTAACAATCTGGTTACGAACAAAGGCTGGACCATCGCCAGCGATGCAGCATCAGGCTCAGATTGCTCGGGTGCCCTGTCTTTTGTTTCCAGGTGGAACCTGGCTACGAGCGGATCGGGCGCGACGCAACTTTCATTCGGTGTCGGTACCACCGGGACGGTAAGTTACACCTGGCAGGAGGTGTCGCCCGGTACAGCTTCCGGCAGCGGGACTTTTACGGGAAGCACGGCTACGATTGCAGGGCTGCCCATAGGGTCCGTCATTGATCTCAAAATCAATCCAACAAATTTCCACGGCTTTTTTATCAACAACGGAACTGATAAAGGCCGTCTGGTGGATGTGAAGCAATGGGGTACGGCGGCATGGACATCCATGACGCAGGCTTTTTATGGATGCGCTAACCTTCAGATCAGCGCCACCGACTACCCCGATCTGACTGGGGTGACCAGCATGGCGGCTATGTTTAGAAGTTGTACGGTTCTTAACGGTCCGGCTAACATAGGTGAGTGGAATACAGCGCAAGTGACCGACATGAATGCGCTCTTCGACAATGCACGCGCCTTCAATCAACCTATCGGCACATGGAAAACCGGCGAAGTGACCGATATGAGCAACATGTTCTTTCTGGCGCAGGCCTTCAATCAGCCCGTCGGTAGCTGGAACACCGCCAAGGTTACCAATATGGAGCGTATGTTTTCAGACGCCACTGCCTTTGATCAACCCATTGGCACATGGGATGTAGGCGAGGTGACCAGTATGACTTACATGTTTTATTATGCTACGGCCTTTAATAAACCGGTCGGCAATTGGGATGTGCGTAAGGTGTCCAATATGAATTACATGTTTCTTTCCGCCACTTCTTTCAACCAGCCCCTCGGAGCCTGGACGCTAAATCCCGTGGTGACTTTAGCCGATATGCTAAGTGGCAGTGGACAGAATTGCTATAACTATAGTGCAACGCTAATTGGATGGAACGCCAATACTTCCACACCCAGTGGGCGGTCACTTGGCGCGGGTGGCATACAATACGGCACCAACGCGGTGGCCGCACGTAACAACCTGGTCACAACCAAAGGCTGGACCATCACGGGCGATGCCGCATCGGGCTCAGATTGCTCTTCCGCTCTACCCGTAACCCTGGTTTCCTTTTCCGGAAAAAAGACTGCTAAAAACCAGAATCTTCTCAAATGGATCACAGCCGACGAAAAGGATTTTGACCGGTTTGAGATTCAGCGTTCGGGCGATGCGAAGGCGTTTGAGACGATCGGAAGGGTTTTGGGGCAGGGAGCAGGGGGTGACGCGGTTAATGGTGAACCGGTTAACGGTCAAACGGTTAACGCAGGAATGCCCAACACCGGAGCCCTAAGTACTTACACATTCACTGATCTGACGCCAGGGGCTTCTAATTACTATCGCCTGAAAATGGTGGATCGGGCCGCGAACGGTGTGGACGGTTCATTTCAGTATTCCCGGATTATATCGATGGAAAATTCAGCGGAAAAGGCTGTTGTGGGAAGCTTTTATCCGAACCCTTCAAACGGAAAAGTATTTGTGGATGTGTATGCGATGGAAAGCGGCAGCTGGACTTTGACGGTTACCGATGCTGCCGGGAAAATCCTCGGCACGCAGGTGCGTGATCTGAAAATGGGCATGAATAAAATCAGTGTGCATGGGCTGTCTACCGGCCTGAACCTGGTACGTTTTGCGCATGGGCAATTCTCGGAAGTCAGGAAGGTCGTCCGTGAGTAGCCTTGTTTTTCGTATCGGCCCGCCAGGCGCCCTCCTGAAAATGACCAACAGATTATTGGCATTGAACTCAAATCGCATCCCAAAAATTCCAGATCATGAAAACACTATACATGCTTTTACTGACGCTAGTCAGTCATCTTGCTATCGCACAAACCCCTTTCATTACCCGTTGGAACCTGGCCACAGCCGGATCTGGGGCAACACAACTCACATTTGGAGTAGCGACTTCCGGGACGGTGAGTTACACCTGGCAGGAGGTGTCGCCGGGCACGGGCTCGGGGTCAGGTACATTTACGGGGAACACGGCCACCATTACAAGCCTTCCTTCGGGCGCTGTCATTGACCTGAGCATCAGCCCGGCCAATTTTAACAGGTTTATTATTGACGAAGGCACTGATAAAAACCGGTTGGCCGACGTCCGCCAGTGGGGAACAACGTCATGGACATCCATGGCGAAGGCTTTTTACGGTAGCGCTAACCTTCAGATCAGCGCTACCGACTACCCGGACCTGACTGGGCTGACCAGCATGGCGGGTATGTTCACAAGTTGTACGGTTCTTAACGGGCCAGCTAACATTAGTGAGTGGAATACAGCGCATGTGACCGACATGAATGCGCTCTTCGACAATGCACGCGCCTTCAATCAACCTCTCGGCACATGGGAAACCGGCGAAGTGACCAATATGAGCAATATGTTCTTTCAGGCGCGAGCTTTCAACCAGCCCATCGGTAACTGGAATATCGCTAAGGTAACCAATATGTCGGGAATGTTTAATGCTGCCATTGTCTTCAACCAGCCCATCGGTAACTGGAATACCGCCAATGTGACCAATATGTCGGGAATGTTTGCCGCTGCCGTTGTCTTCGACCAGCCAATCGGTGCCTGGAATACTGTAAATGTAACAAATATGGGGACCATGTTTAGACAGGCACTTGCCTTCAACCAGCCAATCGACCATTGGAATACCACTCAGGTCACGGATATGAGTAATATGTTTTCCGGTGCGAGTTTCTTCAACAATTACCTTGGAGACTGGGTGCTAAATGCCACGGTGGATTTAACAAATATGTTTTTAAACAGCGGCCTCGATTGCTATTACTACAGTGCAACACTGATTGGCTGGAGCGCAAATTCTGCCACACCTGGTGGGCGTTCTTTAGGCGCCGGTGGCAGATCCTTCGGCACCAACGCTGGGGCCGCCCGTAACAATCTGGTTACGACCAAAGGCTGGACGATCACCGGCGATGCAGCATCCGGCTCAGATTGCTCCGAGACACCATATTTTGTTACCCGATGGAACCTGGCCACGAGCGGATCGGGCGATACACAACTTACATTTGGTGTAGGTACAAGCGGGCCGGGGAGTTATACCTGGCAGGAGGTGTCTCCCGGCACGGCTTCGGGTTACGGTTCATTTACGGGGAGCACGGCTACCATTACTGGCCTGCCGGTGGGAGCTATTATTGACCTGAGCATCAGTCCGGCCAATTTCAACAGGTTTATTATCAACTATGGTGCTGATAAAGACAGGTTGACCGGCATTCGCAAGTGGGGAGCAACGACATGGACGTCTATGCAGGATGCCTTCTCTGGCTGTTCCTACTTACAGATCAGCGCCACCGACCTGCCCAATCTTAACATAGTTACAAGCCTGGACAATATGTTTAGTGGATGTGCGATCCTGAACGGGCCGTCCAACATTGGCTCCTGGGACACGGGTAATGTTAGACTTATGTCTCGCATGTTTCAAAACGCGAGTGCATTCAATCAACCGATAGGCACATGGAATACGGTGAAGGTGACGAATATGTACGGCATGTTTTGGGGTGCAAGTGCGTTCAACCAGCCTATCGCCAATTGGCATACAGAGCATGTGGCGGATATGCAATATATGTTTATTAGTGCGGTTGCCTTTAATCAGCCTATCGGGACATGGGATACAGGAAACGTGACGAATATGTACGGCATGTTTTACGAAGCAAGTGCTTTCAACCAGCCTATCGCCAATTGGAATACAGAGAAAGTTACCACGATGTATTTGATGTTTTCTAATGCGATTGCCTTTAATCAGCCTATTGGTAACTGGAATACCACTAATGTGACCAGTATGGTATCCATGTTCAATAAAGCAAGTGCTTTCAATCAGCCTATTGGCAACTGGAATACCACTAATGTGACCAGTATGGCATCCATGTTCAATAAAGCAAGTGCTTTCAATCAGCCTATAGGCAACTGGAATACCACTAATGTGACCAGTATGTCTTTGATGTTTAGTAATGCCACTTCTTTCAACCGGTCCCTGGGAGCCTGGACGCTGAATCCCGAGGTAAATTTAACCGATATGCTTAATGGCAGCGGCCTCGATTGCTATTACTATAGCACAACGTTGAACGGCTGGAGCGCCAATACTTCCACACCCAGTGGGCGGTCACTTGGCGCCGGGGGCAGATCCTACGGCACCAACGCCGCGGCGGCCCACAGCAATCTGATTACGACCAAAGGCTGGACCATCACGGACGATGCCGCATCGGGCTCAGATTGTTCAACCCCACTACCCGTCACCCTGGTTTCCTTTTCCGGCAAAAAAACCGCTGAAAACCAGAATACCCTCAAATGGATCACAGCCGATGAAAAGGACTTCGACCGGTTTGAGGTACAGCGATCTTCGGATGCAAGAAGTTTTGAAACGATTGGTGTAGTCGTTGAGCAACGGATGGACGGGCATGCACTTACTACATATGAGTTTACTGACTTTTTACCGGGAACTTCCAACTACTACCGCCTGAAAATGGTGGATCGGGCCGCGAACGGTGTGGACGGTTCGTTTCAGTATTCCCGGATCATATCGATTGAAAACTCAGCGGAACAAGCTGTTGTAGGGAGTTTTTATCCAAACCCTTCAAACGGAAAAGTATTTGTGGATGTGTATGCGTTGGAAAGCGGCAGCTGGACTTTGACCCTCACCGACGCTGCCGGTAGGGCCATCGACACACAAGTACATCATCTGAAAATGGGCATTAACAAAATCGCGCTTAGCCGATTAAAGCCGGGGGTGAACCTGGTGTGTTTTGAGCATGGGCAGATCTCTGAGGTGAGAAAGCTGATCAGCGAGTAAGCGAGGCTTCGACTTCATTTTTGCGATTCAATATTTTAGCACCGCTTCTTTCAAAATGACTTATTCGCTTCTTATCATGAAACTTCAACCATTCAATTCCCGCTATAAAATTTGTTTTTCTTTTTTAATCGTCATTTTATCACTCGGCGATATCACGCTGCACGCACAAACCGTTTGGACGAGTGGTGCAGGCACAGCCGACTGGAGCACTGGCAATAACTGGAGCACTGGTCTGATACCAGATGCCACCAGTGATGTTGTAATCCCTTCTACCCCGTCCATACAGCCCATAATCGCAGCCAGCGCAATAGCTCTTGCACAAACTGTTGAAATACAAGCAGGGGCCACGCTTACCATTGCATCAACAGGCAAGCTGACCGTGAACGGTTTTAAATCGATAACAATAGGGATGGTAACATTCACTACGGCGTTTTATAATACAGGCACATTCGAAAATAGTGGACAGCTCGTTGTTGGAAATATATCCAGCCCCGGCACTACCGGAATCAGGAATGCGGCAACATTCAATAACAACGCCGGCGGAGACATTGATATAGACAGAACCACAAGCACCGGTTTCTATAATTCTGCCGGAACCGTTACGAACGTTGGCAGTATTACGATTGGTGCTGATGCCAGCATAGGTGGTTTGGGCATCCTCAACGGCGCAGCCTTTAACAACAGCACAGGTGGCGTGATCGAGATTGATAACGCCACTACAATAGGTCTGCAAAACCAAACGGGTACATTTACTAATAGAGCTACTTTGAAAATCGGTTCGGTTGCCGCAGCTGGGCAATACGGAATCTGGAATATGGCAAATTTCAATAACAACGCTGGCGGAGACATTAAAATCGACAGAACAACAAATATCGGTTTCATTAATACCCTCGGAACTGTTACGAATGCCGCCGGTATCACAATCGGTGCCACCAGCAGTGTGGGTACCTCTGGGATTCGGAACGAGGCGGCATTTAACAACAACCAAGGTGGCGTGATCGCGATCGATAACGCCACTACCTCCGGCCTGAACAACCGATCCGGAACATTTACCAATGCCGCTATTTTGAAAGTCGGTTCGGTTGCCGCAGTTGGGCTAATTGGAATCGATAATGCCGCCGCTTTCAAAAACAACGCCGGCGGAGACATCAGTATTGACGGAAGCACAGGCGCCGGTTTCTATTCTGACGGAACTGTTACGAACGCCGGCAGTATCACGATCGGTTCCACCAGCAGTGTGGGTACCTCTGGGATTTTTAACGATGCGGCCTTTAACAACAACCAAGGTGGCGTGATCGCGATCGATAACGCCACTTTCTACGGTCTGAATAACAAAACGGGTACATTTACAAATGCGGCCACTATGAAAATCGGTTCGGTTGCCGCAGTTGGGCAACATGGAATCGGGAATTTCGCCACTTTCAAAAACAATATCGGCGGAGACATCGATATCGACAGAACCACGAGCACCGGTTTCTATAATCGTGCCGGAACCGTTACGAATGTTGCCGATATCACGATCGGTGCGAACTACAGTGTAGGGCAAATGGGGCTTCTGAACGAGGCAACATTTAATAACAATACCGGCGGCGTAATCGCGATAGATAACGCCACGCTATATGGTCTGAGTAACGAAACGGGAACATTTACCAATGCCGCTACTTTGAAAGTCGGTTCGATTTCCGCAGTTGGGCTATATGGAATTGCAAATGCCGCCACTTTCAAAAACAATACCGGAGGAACTATCCATATCGACAGAAGCACACGCAACGGTTTCTATAATTCTGAAGGAACCGTTACGAATGTTGCGGATATCACGATCGGTGCGAACAACAGTGTAGGGCAACAGGGGATTCGGAACGAGGCAACCTTTAGTAACAATACTGGCGGCGTGATCGCGATAGATAACGCCACAGCATATGGTCTGAATAACAACACCGGAACATTTACCAATGCCGCTATTTTGAAAGTCGGTTCGGTTGCAGCAGTTGGGCAATATGGAATTGCCAATGCCGCCACTTTCAATAATGATGCCGGGGGAGACATTGATATCGACAGGACCACAAGTATCGGCTTCTATAATTCAGCCGGAACCGTTAAGAATGCCGCCGGAATCACGATCGGAGCCACCAGCAGTGTGGGTTCATTCGGTCTTCAGAACGAGGCAACCTTTAATAACAATGCCGGTGGCGCGATAGCGATAGATAACACAACTCAATATGGTCTGAATAACTACAAGGGTACATTTACCAATGCCGCTACTTTGAAAGTCGGTTCGGTTGCAGCAGTTGGGCTATATGGAATTGCCAATGCCGCCACTTTCAATAATGATGCCGGGGGAGACATTGATATCGACAGGACCACAAGTATCGGCTTCTATAATTCAGCCGGAACCGTTAAGAATGCCGCCGGAATCACGATCGGAGCCACCAGCAGTGTGGGTTCATTCGGTCTTCAGAACGAGGCAGCCTTTAATAACAATGCCGGTGGCGTGATAGCGATAGATAACGCCGTTCTTTTCGGTCTGAATAACCAAACGGGAACATTTACCAATTCGGCCACCCTGAAGGTTGGGGTCAACGCGACCGTAGGGCTGGTTGGGATACAGAATGCCTCCACTTTCATTAATAGCTTGTGTTCAAGGGTTATTGTCGCGAGAGGTAATTTTGTTAACCTTTCGTCCCAAACCGTGACCAGTGCCGGGCTTATTGAAATTACTGATAATCTAAGCAATGCGGGCACATTCACCAACAATGGTATACTGAAGTATGGCAGTATTACAGGAACGGTGACAAATAATCAGTTGATTGTCAACAATACACCCACACCTATTTTCACCTACGGCGACGCATTCTCCGGAACCATAGACGGGATATTTTCTGATAGTGACGCGATGGTGTCTGCTGGTGATTTTACCGCTCCCAATGACTTTGAGGCTAGCGAATCACACTCAGTTGGGATTCATACATTTTATGCGAAAGTTTCGCTGAACGGGTCCGGTTGCTCGTACATGGTGCCATTTACCTATTCAGTCACAGCGCTGCCCGTCACCCTGGTTTCCTTTTCCGGAAAAAAAACCGCTGAAAATAAAAATACACTCAAATGGATCACAGCCGATGAAAAGAATTTTGACCGGTTCGAAATTCAGCGGTCGTCTGATGTAAAGTCTTTTGAAAAGATAGGCGTTGTATTGGGGCAGAGGGCTAAGGTCATGGGGAGTGTAGTCGGAACGCAGGATCAGTCGTCGATGGTCAATGGTCAAACAGAGCAATCGGCTACTCAAACGCTCAATGCCTACACTTTTACTGACCGTATGCCGGGGGCCTCCAACTACTATCGCCTGAAAATGGTGGATGTGGACGGTTCGTTTCAGTATTCCCGGATCATATCGATTGAAAACTCAGTGGAACAAGCTGTTGTGGGGAGTTTTTATCCAAATCCTTCAAATGGAAAAGTATTTGTAGATGTGTATGCCGTAGAAAGCGGCAGCTGGACTTTGACCGTAACCGATGCCACAGGAAAAACCATGGGCACCCAAGTGTTTGGTCTGCAAAAGGGTATGAACAAAATCGAAATCCACGGATTAAAGGCAGGGCTGAAACTAGTGCGGTTCGAGTATCGGCAGTTTTCCGAAGTCAGGAAGCTGATCGGAGGGTTATAAAGTGTTTAAAATATTGGCGCACCCTTTTCTGGTGGGGTAACGGGTAAGTCATTGACTATGGGGATTAGTCGGGAGGTCGTGCATGTTGGTTGAAAACCAGATTTAGGTCGAAATGTAGAGGAAAAGCTCCTGTAAGATATCGCTTGCAGGAGCTTTTCTTGTGATTGACCTACCTCTTAGTAACTATTTTATCAAATTATCTCGTAGGGCAATAAAAATTTTGTTACCTGGAGAAATAATATAAACCTTCCTTGAAAATGTCAGCGTTTTTTCAAACTGCAAATAGTCTTCCTTACGTAAAATCTGTTTAGTTTGGGCTACAAACCAGTCCAAATATTAAAGCGGTTAGGAACAGTCCGCAGTTACGCAAACAACTTTAAAACTCCCAAAAGTTTCTTTTTAACGAAACCATCCGTACCTTCGTTAAGACAATAAAAAGGTAATGGACAAACTTTTCGAAATTATATTTTTAGAAGAAGCATTTGCATTTTTGAGCGAGCTCGATAAAAAGCATTACGAAAAAATCTTGTATAACATCCGTAAAGCACAGAATGAACATAACCCTGAACTCTTCAAAAAAATAACGGATGAAATTTGGGAATTCAGGACACTTTATCAAGGGCTGCAATATCGACTACTTGCTTTTTGGGACAAAACGGGTACGGAAAACACTTTGGTAATTTCGACACATGGATTTGTAAAAAAACGAAGCAAAGTGCCTGATAACGAGATCTTAAAGGCAAAACAACTTAGGACAAAATATTTTAAATACAAAGAAAAATAACTCAACAAGAAATGAAAACATATTCATTAGACGAAGTTCAGGACACGCTTATTGGCAAAGTTGGCACGGCCAACAGAGACGTATTTGAGTACGAATTGCAGATGGATTTAATAGGAAAAGCAATTAAACAAGCGCGTCAGGAACGCCATTTGACACAGGAAGAATTGGGCAAACTTATCGGTGTGCAAAAAGCACAAATTTCAAGACTCGAAAGTAACGCAAGTAATGCCACTATGGACACGTTGATGAGGGTTTTTACTGCTTTGAAAGCGAAAGTCAAATTGCAGGTAGAGCTGCCCAATTTAAACATCAGCGTTGGACAATAACTACGCAACTTTACGTCGCACTGGCGTAGCCGCTGAATGGGGCAGCCAGTGCGTTGCCTTTGTAGTCCATAGACTCCGGTCTGCATTTCAATACACCCTCTTTTTCTAACCCTGATTCTTCACAGGCTTATTGATGCAAACAATGGTGATCCTCCCCCACACTGTGACATTTCGCCAATATTTTGAACAATTAGCGAAATATCAACAATCAAAATGGCGATAAATTTACATAACAGTCTAATTTAAAGACACTTATGCCATGGACGCGTATTGTTGTATAATAGTCATATTCCGACTATAACGGCAAAACCTTATCCTATGAACCGTATCAACCTATATCCCAACCATTTTGTACCCGATTTCACCAGAACGAAACCGGGATAAAAATTTGTGGCCCCCCGGGGTTCCACCGGGCGGCTACCCGGACCACCCTTTGAAATACACGATCTGCAGTCGGCAGCTACAATGGAAACCGGGCAACCTGAAAAATTGTGCTGCTTTCAGGTCATATGGATTCAAAAAGGATCCGGCCGTTTTATGCTGGATATGGAGGCATAGATCCATGACAATATACTGTACTTTATTTCGCCGGGGCAGCTTCACAAAGTGGAAACCAATGGAATGATCGAACGGTACCGGATCAGTTTTTCTCACGAGTTTTTACAAAAGTCGGGCAGCATGAGTAGTCTGCCTTTTGCAGCAGGGGTTCAAGGATCAAACGGGTACGGCTCAGCTTATCCGTGTAGGTCAGAAATACAGCTGCAGATCTCGGTGGTTGTCAGAACGATGATGCAGGAATATGCAAACGAGTATCCGCTGAAATCGGAGATTTTGATGGGTTTCATCGTATTTATGAGATGATATGTCTATCCAAGCACTATGATTCTATTGCAGCAAAGTATTTAATGAAAAATAATTATAAAGGTAATTGCAAATGAATTTAAGTCAGGCGGGAAAAACATCATTACAACTATACACTGACGAAAATGAACATGGATGCTACGCAATTTTGTTCAAGATTGTTTAGAGAATACAATGATTTTTGGCAGCAGGTTCTGATATTTGCCGGATCAGGATTTTTAGGTTGTCCAGTATTTACGGAATCAATTGAAACATTGTTTAGGAAAGCGAAACGATAAGACTTGATTTCAACATCCAGTTCCAGCAAACCTGTAATGTGTTTGTAGCCAATCTAAAGCAGGCGAGCCGCAGTTTTAACAGGTCATAACTTATTGCATATCAATAGATTTCGTAGATCACTCGAATCCCTGACTTGGTCAAGCAACAACACCTGATTGCCTCTCAGATGTTATGAAAATCATGAACCGCAAAATTGAGACGATTAATAAAAAATAATCATTTTATGGGAACCGAAATGAAACAAGCTACCGCCCAAACTATCCCGGATCCATTCTCCCAAACCTACTTTCATGGCACAAAAGCGGATTTAAAGATCGGAGACCTTATTGAAACCGGATTCCATTCTAATTTTGTTGACAGGAATTTAAAGCACATTTATCTGTCAGCCACGCTCAATGCGGCAATCTGGGGAGCAGAACTCGCTACTGGTCAGGGGCGCGAACGAATATATCTGGTAGAAGCGACCGGGAAGTTAGAAGACGATCCGAATGTAACGGACAAGAAGTTCCCCGGCAACCCGACGATGTCCTACCGCTCTGTACATCCGTTCAAAGTAGTTGGCGAGGTTACGATATGGCAACGACATTCATCAGAGCAAATAAAAGCCATGAAAGACGGGCTCGACAGTCTGAGAAGACAAGGGAATTTTGTGATAGAAGAGTAGCTGAAAGCCGGGACATCCTTAAAATAAGGGGCATTTGGCGATTCTGACCTCTGTAATGTATAGGTGTACGTTTCAATATACAAGGCCTGAGCTTTCAGTGTGTCCTTCTGAACAGCTCTGATTTATTGGAAGCGATCAGAGAAGCCCCGATTGCCCGCCAGGTCAATGACCCTTCGGCAAGAAAAAAATCTTTTGTCGATGCCGCCTCATTTTTTCCGGTTATAAATCGAGTAAGCATACGCTGAAACAATAATGAAATAAACGAAGAAAATAACTTAGTCAAATAATTGTAACTACTTCATTGTTAAGTATATATTATTATTGACTAAATTATTGATTGATCATGCGAATTATCTGATCAGGTACACATTGACAGACCTTTTGACATCTTCCAGAGTTTGTTTTGGAACTTCAAAACCAGCAGGAATGGGTTGTTTTGCAAAGGTCTGAAGATACAATACCCAGGCATCTCTCCACCAAATTGCTTCTCTTTTCTGAATCTTTAAACGCTGTGCAACATCAATATACAATTGCGGATCCAGACCGGATTTTGCAAGATCCCATTGCTGCTGCATCCACGATACAGAATCCGCTCCGCTATAAAAGCGGTTGCAAAGCTCTTCCCACAACGTTCTGCTGGTACCAAGTTTTTTATCCCAACTCACATGATGGAACCATAAAAGATAAGCAAGCGGTGTTTTGTCAGGGTTATTCCATTGCTGTTGTACCTGCGGCCGGTACTGCGCCAGCGCGTTACTTCCGGATGGGGTTCTGTCAAAGCCAATACCTGCAGAATCGGCACGGTGGTAATAGATGGCTGTCCAGTCGGGACGGGAGCCTTTGTTTTGCCAGGGTTCGGGAGCGAAATGAACACCCATCCACGGCCGTGAAAGCCCGAGAGGCGTATTGTAAGCAACATAAATATCACGTGACCTGAGCATCAGACCTACGATACTTTCTTTCGCTTTTTCATTTCGCGTCAAAGTCAGCGCAGCCCACTCCCGGGCAATTTGTTCTGAACTTAGCTGATGATCCCAGCTCAGCCTGCCGAATGCATACCAGTTGGCCTGGGCCAGCGGATGCCCGGTCCAGTTTCTGTCACTTCCGGTATTGGCTACGCCCGCCATGAGCGTACTGGAATAACCATGCAAACTTCCGTCAACTACTTTTGCGACTGTGGAGCCTTCGCCGTTTACATAAGTGTCTGAGTCCAGACATTCCTTAAAAATTGGCGCCTCATACACGGCATGCGTTGCAAAGCCCAGGTACTCCTGAGTGATCTGAAATTCGATACCCAGCGGCGTTTTTGGCATATTGCCGAACAAAGGAGAAAACGGTTCGCGGGGTTGAAAATCAATCGGCCCATTCTTCACCTGCACAATTACCTTTGGATCAAACTTACCATCCAGCGGAACGAATTCTTCGAACGCTGCTTTGAAGCGATCGGCATTGGGATCTGCTTTATAAACGAAAGCCCGCCACACAACAATACCGTCATAAGGTTTAAATGCTTCGGCAAGCATGTTTGCTCCATCGGCATGGGTACGACCATAATCCTGGGGACCGGGCTCTCCTTCGGAATTTGCCTTCACCAAAAAACCACCAAAATCAGGAATCTCTTCATAGATCTGAGCCACTTTTTCCTTCCACCAGGCACGCACCCGAGGGTCAAGAGGATCAGAAGTTGGAAGTCCGCCCAGGGTTTTAGGCGCTGCAAAGTAAACAGACAAATACGTTTTAATACCATATCTGCGCATGACATTCGCCACTGCCGCTACCTTCACAATATACTCCTGTGACATAAACCTGGCACTGGCGTTTACATTGTTGAGTACTGTGCCATTTATGCCCAATGAAGCATTTGCACGGGCATAATCCCGGTAACGCGGGTCGACACGTTCAGGCAGTTCATACCATTTCCAGAGCGAAGATCCAGCATAACCACGTTCAATTGTTCCATCCGGGTTGTCCCAGTGGTTCAGCATGCGGTAACGGATCTTCGGATTGCTGTTTATAGTCAAATTGGTCAGGGGACGCTGCATTTGCATATGACGCAGCAGGGCGAAAGTCCCGTACAAAATACCCCGTTCAGATTTTGAACTGATGACAACATTCCCTTTTGACAGCTTTATCTGGTAACCTTCATCCGGCTGATCAGAATTAGCATCCAATTTGAGAACAATACCACCGGATTCACTGCCGGGTACATTTGCCGTTGGAACGCTCTTGCCCAAAAGTCCTTTCAAACCCGTTTGTAGCTCTCCGGCTGCGCTCTGCATTATTTCACCTTTTGATGCATTGCCAATAAAAGCTGCGAAACGGAGATATTCTGTTTTGACAGCCGCCTTGCTAACCGGCTCATATTTAAGCCAGAGCCGATATCCGTCGTCACCGCCAGAGGGTTGCGGATCACCGGCAGATAATGCTAAACTGAACACGACGAAGTTTAAAACGAATAACAGGATTTTTTTTATCATGATAAAGCGATTTTATAATTGCTGTCCTCGGCTGCGACACTGACTCTGTTAAAAATCAGTAATTAAAACAGGACGGGAATTATTGATTCAATTCCTTTAAATGCTCTGCCACATTGAGCATGGTGTCGACATAAATATCTTTTTCCTGTTCTTTTAAGTAATGTAGCAGTTCGCTATGGGCCTGGATGGAAACATTTAGCGCATGTTCTCCTCCCACACCGTGAAACAGGAAAACAAGCAATTTCCCACTTTGCCGCGCCTGTTTTACAAGCTCAATCATCTGCTGACCTGTTTGCTCAACCATTGAATAGCAATCGATATCAAGGAGCTTTTGCTCATTAAAAGAATGCATCTGATGCCGTACAGCCCTGGCCGCTACAAAATCACCAGAAAGTGATTGTATGAATTCTCCTTCAGCAACTTTTTTATGACCACAGGTAAAAGCAAACGTGCGTTTATCGCGACCATCGATCGATTTCAAAAAGGCATTACACATTTTGATTTCATCCTGGATTCTGCCCAAGCTGTATTTGCTCAGATCATATTCAGGTTTTACCCAGCTCATGCCAGGCTCGCTCGCATCGCAGGGATGATACAGCGTGTGGTTGCCAAGTTCATGGCCGCCGGCGGCGGCGTTCCGCCAGTCTTTGATTCTGTTACGGGCTGCATCCGACGAAGCCGTCAAATAAAAAGTCCCTTTCAAACTCAGAGAATCCAAAGCCGGAATGACATGACCCAAATGCACATTGAGCGCATCGTCATAGGTCAGGACAACCGCAGCTTTCTTCCCTTTCCACGGTTTTGTTTCATCCAAAGTATCCATATCGGTTCGGAAAGGCGAAGCCGGCAAACCTTCAGAATTATAAAAATTGATTCCTTGCGGATTGTCCTGCCAGCCGTACCGTACATATTTTGGATTCTCTACATCTTCATTTAATACTTCAATCTGGTTCTTGCCAATTATTCTGGCTTTTGCCCAAACGAATTTTTTATCATAATCCGCAACCGCAAACCATCGCAGCTCTTCCGAGTCTCCGGAGCGAATTCCATCCGCAACATCTTCAAAGGTCAGAATAATCTTATTGCCAGATACATTTTGTGATTTGAGCCTCGGACCGCTGTAAACTACGTTCTCCTCTTTGTATGCAAGATTACGGGCTGAAAGCGCCAGTCTTTTTCCGATTTCTTTTTTGTTTAACGGATGAATATCATTCCACTCTCCCAGATCGAGTGTGACAGTAACGGCCGTATTTTTCAAAGTAAGCGCTTTATTTTGTGCTTCCCTGATCACCGCTAAATCACTCTCAGACGGCATGTAATCTATATCCTGAAAATTAGGTAGTTGCACGACCAGAAAAGGAAGATTCTCATCCATCCAGAGCCGTCGCCAGTCTTTGATCAGAGCCGGCATAAACGCGCTGTATGCACGGGCATTGGTGACATTTGACTCGCCCTGGTACCACACAAACCCTTTAAGTTTCATCGGTAATAACGGGGCAATCATTGCATTGTATAAAGAAGCAGGCTGATTTTGAGCAACCAAAGGCGCTTGAACTGCTTCACCCACTTTAACGGGCTGATATACCTGGCCCACCTTGAACTGCCAGCTTCCCTTCAGGTCGATCTGCTGATTATCAACAGTCATGAAATAAGGTTTGTCGGGTACAAAACCACCTTTGCCAGCCTGATTTGTTACCCGGATGACGAATAAATTTTTTCCTGCTTTCAGCAAATCCGCAGGAATTTCGTACCGGCGTGGCGGATATTGGTAGCCTGTCCCTCCTATTTCTTTACCGTTAACATACATTTCATCTGCGTCCACGATACGTCCCATAAAAAGCTTAACCGGCTTCCCCACCCAGCTTTGAGGAATCTCGAATTCCCGGCGAAACCAAACAACACCGTTTAAATCTTTAAGTCCCTGATCTTCCCAGTAGCCGGGAATATCAAAATTCCGCCACCCCTTGGGCATGTATGATTCATTTTCCCAGTGCTGAATCTGACTTGAATCCGTTGCTCCTGACTGGTTTTTTCTATTTTTTAAAAAATTGCGGTTTAATAAATTGACGTAAGCCGTGTCCTTGTTTTGGGCAATTGTTTTTTGTATCTCCGCAAAATCCTTGTAACCTCCTTCACTGATCCATGATTCTATTGGCGTGCCTCCTACCGAGCTGTTGATGATGCCGATCGGCACCTGATACTGGTCATAAAGATCTCTGGCAAAAAAATACGAAACCGCGCCAAAACTTAATACATCCTTTGCATTGGCTGTTCTCCAATCCGAGTCAGGCAAATCTTCCTTTGGACTATTTAACTCTGCAAGCGTTGGGATAAAGAAATTCCGGATGTCCGGGTAATCGGCGGAAGTAATATCATCCGGAAAACGTTCTTTCACGCGCTCCATTTTGATGACCATATTACTTTGTCCGCTGCAAAGCCATACATCTCCAAATGCAATATTTTTAATCCTGATTTGGTTTTTACCACTTAAAATCATTTCATAACCAGTACCTGCCGGTTGGGCAGGAAGAAGAATTTTCCATTTGCCATTCGCAGCCGTCACAGTGCTTTGCCTTTTGTTTTTTAGTATCAGGGTCACCTCCTCTTTCGGAGTTGCCCATCCCCAAATCGTCACCGGCTGATCGCGCTGCAAAACCATGTTGTTACCGATCAACCTTGGCAACCGGATATCAGCAGAAAGATCATAGGACAGAAAAAACAATAGAAACAATAACTTAAAAACTCTCATCGAAGAAATTGGTAATTTGACAAATCCGTTCAAACCGATCTATCATTGTGTTTAGAACAAATGTACTGATCACTTATAGCGTGCGGGACTTTGTAACGATCTGCAATACCTGACGACGCTTTACAATACCTGACACCACTTAATGCTCTACATTATAATACGGAACGAAAAACGACTTATTTAAACAAACTTCCAGAAGTTTTCAACGCCATCAAATGCTTCCTTTGTTTTGTAATTCTGATCGAACAGCAATGAGCAATCTTTCCGGTTTGTCGTCGGCAAATTATCCATTGCTGTTCTATTTGTCCGATAGCTTCGAGAATATACCACATGTGACAATACATCTGTATTTTCTGAATGTATAAAACAGCATTTTCGCTCTTGACTCATGCTCTTTTGGATAAACCGAAACGTCCGGAATCAGCTGCGGAGTGCCCCCTCAGCCATTCCTTTTCATCTCCGCCAATCCGATGAAAAAGGAATAAAACAGGATATTTTTCTCTTTATTGAAACCCGGTGGCATATGTGCAAACGCCTTATGTGCGCTCCCCAACGTCCTGGATTGATAAGTAACAGAATCAACTTTTCCGCAAACCACTCCGTTTTGTTGCGCATCATAACCTTCCGACATTTATTTCAGAATTTCCTGTGCATTCGCATTTACGGCCAGCAACACCAGGACTGATGCAATCGATAAAAGCCGTTTCATGATTTTAAAAGCGATATTTTAATGGGTCTATTCCTTCAACTACATTTCAGATTTGTACCTCTCGTCTCTACCTTTCCGTTGCCGCCTTCTTGAACATAGGATCGTTGCCGCTGTATTTCAAATACTTATACGATGCCGAATTACCGGACTGATCACCGGAAGAGGTAGCATACATACCAAACAAACACCCGATAAAACCGCCTGCAACCTCAGTGCTTAAAAATTTAGCATCAACCTTTTCCTTAAGTCCTTGCCAGGCCCTGCCTGTTGAAAAGTAAAAACTGTAAGTGTCTCCTTCTGCCCTGATACGCAGTTTAACCGGTTTCGAACCATCGGCAACTGGCATTTCGGTTAGGAGTTCCATACTTTTTTTGTCTGCACCAGCTTTGTAGAGCTGAATAAACGGTTTTCCTTGCTGCAAAGATTTACCTATAAAATAAAAATGCGCTTCGTCCTGGAGGACGATTAGTCCTGCTTTTTCGTTTTCAGACTTTGCTGAAAAACTGATTTCTGTCTCTGCCGTGCAATTCAAATGCTGCTGTCGTTTGCCGATGAACGACGGATTCCCGAATCCCAAAACCGTCTCTGGTTTCAGTTTCATGGTCAGCCCGGATTTCCTGGACAATGAAAACGAACTGCTGTCGACCGTTCTCATGAACAGAAATGAAGGGTCCAGGCTATTTTCAAAATTTAAGGCATACTCAAAATTGCCCGACTGAGGAAGCGCGTTCTTCTGTTTTACTTCACTGTAACGGACCGTGTATTCATATTTAATTTCCTTACTGCCAGGATTAATGATCGGCCAGTCGTTTTTCCATTCTACCGGCGCAATAAAAGTTTCGCGGCCTGTATTATAAAAATTCCCCTCGTACGGTCGGACGGCCAGGAAAATAGCATATGTCTTACCGTCAGGTCCGTCGACAAACTGTGCATGACCTGCGGAAGTGATCGGATCTTTTCGGTCATCAGGTAATCCCATTTGTGTTAGAATCGGATTATTTTCATAAGCGACATAAGGTCCCCAAACCGATTTGCTTCGAAAAACCACCTCAGTGTGGTTCACAGAAGTGCCTCCTTCTGCGGCATACAGGTAATACCAGCCATTTCTTTTCATGATATGCGGCGCCTCTATCCAAACCGGCTTTTTGCTTAGGTCAACACCGCCGTTCACCAATTGTTTTTCCTGTCCGGTCACCTTTAACGAGACCGGGTCAATTTCATACATGCGGATGGTTCTGTGTCCGGAATACAGGGGTTTTCTGTCAGGGGCATCGCTGTTGTATACGATGTATGCTTTACCATCCTCGTCAAAGAACAAAGACGGATCTATGCCGTGAACCTGAGGAACACGAACCGGATTGCTCCACGGGCCGGCGGGATTTTTTGCCGTCACAATAAAATTGCCATCATGATCAATGTCGGTGCATGTAACATAATAGGTTCCGTTGTGATGGCTTATGGCAGGAGCAAACAAACCTCTGGTTAATTTTTCTCCCATGAAATCCATCTGCGTAGCACGGTCGATCACATTGCCGATCTGCTTCCAGTTTTTAAGATCTTTGCTATGAAAAACCGGGATTCCAGGGAAATACGAGAAAGTTGAGTTCACCAGATAGTAATCCGTTCCAACCTGAATCACACTCGGGTCCGGATAAAAACCTGTTAAAACGGGATTGACCAGCGTGGTGGTCTGGGCGGAGGCAATAAAGCTAAGAATCAGATAAAAGACTGTGAAAACCGCCTGTGACAATCGCGTATTCATGCTATATTTATTATCAATTAAAACGTACAACTTAATCGGCAATCAGTGTGTAAATCTGTCCTGCCTTGGTCGGTATGTCGTAGAGCAGCGTTTCTTTCAGCACCAGCGGTTCCTTTTTTACTTTGGGTGACATGATAGCCGGAGCTACGCCTTCGCTCATATAATATTGATTGGAATTCCGACCTGATGCTCGTTTTAATGCTTTGCCTGACTCGTCTTTTATTGCATTTGGCACGCGCAGACGAAGATTTCCTCCAACCTTGGATTTGACTTCGACTCGCGTCAGTTTCGCATTTTTCCATTCCATACTGACCAGTTCAAAACCTCCTTGTGCCAGCAAGCCGCTAACACGGCCATCCTGCCAGGCATCAGGAAGTGCGGGGAGCAAGTGAACCGATTCATCAGCGCTTTGCATCAGCATTTCTGAAATACCCGACGTACATCCGAAATTCCCGTCGATCTGAAACGGAGGATGCGCGTCAAACAAATTATTGTAAGTCCCGCCACCTCCGGGTGTGGTTCCTAACGGGGAAAGCTGGCTTTTGATGAGTTCGAACGCATGATTCCCGTCCTGTAACCTGGCCCACCAATTTACTTTCCAGCCCATACTCCATCCGGTAGAAACATCGCCCCGATGCAGCAATGTGGTGCGGGCTGCGTGAAATAATTCAGGTGTGCGGTAAGGCGAAATCTGATTTGAAGGAAATAAACCATACAAATGGGAAACATGCCGGTGGTGATCGTTTGGATCATCTACATCGTCCAGCCACTCCTGTAACTGCCCATATTGACCTACATGCATTGGCGGCAACCGCTTTCTCATTTGTCTGAGTGTATCGGCGAACGCAGCATCTTTCTTCAAAGCCTCTGCTGCCCTTATCGCAGTGGTAAAAACATCAAAAGCGATCTGGTTATCCATGGTTGTTCCAGCATCCAGCGAAGAACCCTCATGGGCAGCCGGCGCATTTTCGGGTGAGCTTCCCGGATTCACCACGAGCCAGTGATATTTGGGATGTTCTACCAGAAAGTCAGCATAAAAGGCGGCCGCACCTCTCAAAACAGGATATACACTTTCCAGATAGGCCTTGTCGCCCTGATACAGATAGTGTTGCCATAAATGCTGGCTCGTCCACCCACCGCCAGCAACCCACATTCCCCAAAAGGCTCCATCAATTGCTCCGGTTGCGCGCCAGATATCTGTATTATGATGCGCCATCCAGCCTCTGGCACCATACATCGTTTTAGCCGTCTGTTTACCAGTTTGAGACAATTCCTCAATCATTTTCAGAAAAGGCTCATGCAGTTCACTCAAATTTGTCCTTTCTGCCGGCCAGTAGTTCATTTGGGCATTGATGTTGATTGTGTATTTACTGTCCCAGGGCGGCAACATTTTATTGTTCCAGATCCCCTGCAAATTAGCCGGCTGCCCGCCCGGCTGTGAACTCGAAATCAGCAGGTAACGCCCGTATTGGTAATAAAGTGTAACCAACTCAGGATCATATACATTTCGGAAGTTTTTAAGTCTTTCATCGGTAGGCAAGTCTCCCTGATCCGTTTTACCCAAATCGAACTTTACCCTTTTAAAATATTTCTGATAGGCTGCCACATGCGGATTCAGAATGGCTGCGTATGCTTTGGCAGAAGCTTTGTCCAGATAAGATGCAGCGAGCGCATTTTCATCACCGCTTACATCCTGATAGTTTTTAAAATTGGTTGCGATCGAAATGTAAATTGTAGCTGCATTGGCTCCTTTAACATGCAATGCCGTATCACCAGCTGATACTGTTCCGCCCTCGGTTTTTATCCGTGCAATTCCTTTGAACCTAATCACACTTTTTACGCCCTCGTGATCGGATGTATTTCCGGCAATAGTTAAATCCTTTCCGGGTGTAGTCTTAACTTCTTTGCTGGTATGTTTTGAAGAAAAAGAGGCGGCAAAAGACAAGCTTCCTGGCTTGTCTGCTGTAAGATTGATCACAATGACCCTGTCCGGAAAAGATGCCAGTACCTCTCTCGTATACCCAACTCCATCCACCTGATAAGTTGTTTTGGCGACTGCACGTTCAATATCCAGTTCTCTGTAATAATTAGAGAAACTTTCATGGCCCGAAAAGTTCAAACGCAACTCACCCAGGGGCTGAAACATTTGTCCGTGAGATTTTTTGGTGATAATGGTTTTGTTGGCCAGTTTCTCCGCTTCTTTCTGTTTTCCATCGAAAATTAATTGACGAATTTCAGGCAAGGCGGCCAGCGCATCCGGATTGTCGTTTCGATTTGGCCCGCCTGACCAGAGCGTGTGCTCATTAAGCTGGATAATTTCATCCACTACATTGCCATACACCATGCCACCCAGCCTGCCGTTTCCAACAGGCAGCGCATTTTCCCATGTCTTCCCGGAGGGTTGTTTGTACCAAAGCTTTTGTCCCCTGGGCTGTTGCGGGTAGCCGGGCAAAGCGAAAGACAAAAATAAAAGGACGAAAATTTTTCTCATGTTTACTTTGATTATTTCGCCTGACTGTTCCCCCAAAAAAAACATCTGGCAATGCTTACATATTTGTTAATAAAAAGATCTGCAAATGACAATTTCATCATCCATATTAAAGTGTCATTTTGACACATTAATCAGAACACAATAGTATAAAGTATTTTATAAAAAACAAAATTATTTCTTGCCTACAAGAATATAACTGGTTTGAAGGAGGTGACAGATTGTGCCTCCTGATTTGCACAAAGCAGCCTTAAAGTAACTTGTCGTCTCCTTCAAAGGATAATGTTTTCAGGGACTGATTGTTCGTAAGTTCCCAGTGCTATGTTTGAGGAATTCGCCCAGCTTGATGTTGCGAAGATGTGGTTTTCCTGCGCTTTCTGAATCCTGATAGAACAGATAACATTTTCCTTTTAGTTCAGCAATAGCATGATGCGTCGGCCATCCTTCAGACGATGGTTTAAACAGATTTAAAACAATGTGCATCACTAAGCCAGGCAAAACTGAGTCATTGGCTCAGTTAAAAAAGATGAGTGAATTGATTATGGCGCGGAAGCGGGCTTGTTTTACAGCAGGTTGTAGGAAGTTTTACCGTAAGGGAGGTATTAATCGTGAAAACAATATTGCACGATTTCTACTATCGTTTGTCCTGTAAAAAAGCATCGTCAGGCCGGGCAAGGGGATCGCATTTACTCCCGATCCTCTTGCTTTGAACCCAGGAGCCCAATCTCGTGGCACTGCCCACTGTCAACAAAAACGGAACTTCATTTAGATCAATTGTGATCAAAAACGTCCTTATCTACAAATCCGAAATCTACTCCGGCACAGCGGAGCTGCTTTGAAATTGCGAACTTGAACGACCTATACTTTTCAAACATGGTGCCCCCGAATTGACTTTGGAACTGTGCCTGTTATTTTTTTAAAACTGTTATTAAAATGTGTGGGATATTCAAAACCAATACTATACGCAATGTCTCCAACGCTCTAATCGGCGTGTTGCAGGAGCGCCTTGGCTTCAATGATAATTCCTTCGTTGATCAGCGTACCGTCGGCTTGCCCGTGATTTCTTTAACAGACAGCCCTACTGCTTTAAGCAAACCTGCTACTCAAAATCTTCCAGCTTCCACTCCTCTTTCCAATAAATACGCGGAATTCCATTTTCCCACTTTATTGGAAGCCATACATAGGTGGCGTCGCTTACGGCATCACTGGTCCCGTTGGATTTGGTTCTCTTCACATTTGTCCTGTCAGTTACTACTACTTCATCAAAAGATCTTTCCCTTATCTTCAAGGTTTTGCCAAGTTCCTCGATACTTTTGTTCACTTTTTCAATCACTGCCGGATCGCAGGCAGGCATCCACCGGTCAGCCAGTGCAATGAACAGGTCTTTTTTACCGGGTATTTTAATCACATCAGATATTTGTGAACAATAGGATGTTCCGGATGAATCAGAAGGATGCGGATTACCGAGGTCATTGTACTGATCGTGGTAACTTTCAAAAGTTGAAACCAGTGACGGATTAGGTGCATAACCGCTCGTTCCAGAGGTGAACAAATAATGTTTTCCGTCTCGAATAAAGTGAACGGGCGCTTCCCTAGTAAGCGGGACAGTCATCCCGGCAAAGTGCGTGGAATATGTACTGGTGACAGAAGTAAAATCATCTGAAAGTGTGGCGCAAATCATCTCGTGATGCGGGCGTTCAAACCAGATATAACCGTTTCCTGTATCCCGATCCACATAGAGGTCAAAATCCCCGCTTTCGAATCCGGCAGGCTTAAATGGCTTGTGTATCAATTCATAAGGCCCCATAAAGTTGTCGGCCCGCAGGACAACCATAGCCTGACTGGCACCCATGAACTTTATCCAACAAACGTATTTTTTTGTTTTTGGACAGTAAATAATATGTGGTCTGTCCAGTGCCTGCGAAGGATGCAAGGCAGAGAGCGGGTTTAACGTATCTGGAGGAATGATGAGTCCTCTGTCCTGCCAATTATAAAAATCCTTTGATGTATAACACCTGATCCCATAAGTCCAAATATTGCTTCCCGGCGTGGTATATTCCTTATTTTCACCATACCAATAATAGGTACCCTCGTTGTAAAAGACCGAAAAGCCATGCGCCTGAATCGGTTTTCCGTTGGTATCCAGCCAGCTCTTGCCTGGCATTATGGAGTGATATCTACCTTCATTTTTAACCTTGTCCAAAATTTGTTTGGTCTGGGAGAAAGCAATTGACCATGACAGCATGGTCATGACGAAAATCATTGTTTTCATTATGTTTAAGCTTTTGGTGGTTAGCTTTTGGCTATTAGCTGTTGGTTAGTTAGCATTTGGCCAATGCCCGTCAACCGGTTGACTAATTATGTCTGATAAAGCAAATAGAAAGTTGGTGATGCACTACTACATACTTCTCAAGATTGAGGCTGTCAGGCGGCATTGTTCCCAGAATAGTATTAAAACGGGTTGCAAGTATTGCAACCCAGCAAACATGGGTTTTTACCTATTATACTCAAATCTTCGGAAACCCGACCATTTATTCCGGAGGTTAATTCAGTAATCCTGCACTTTCAATACTTCGCCCCTGTCCGGCTCAGGTGGTAATCGTAGTTAATTCCTCCTGTAAAAACCACCTTCGTTTTGGATACATCAAAACGCATTTTGGCTACTTCCGTAAGCTGTTTTCTGAGGAGTTTTGTAACCTCACTTTTAAAAAAAATATTCAACCTTGGAAAAGCAAATCAAACTATTAATAAATGCCGCGAATGCTTTCGACGTAGAAGCAGCACTGAATTTATTTGCCGATAAGGCGATCATAGATGACGTATCGGTAGGCGAAAAATTTGTTGGCAAAAGCGGTATACGCAGTTATCTGGAAACGTTTTTTGTAGGTTACCAAACAAAAACACGGCTCGTTTCCCTCGAAATCATCGACACTTTCAACGCCAAAATAAAAGTTGATTTTAGCGGAAAATTTGGCACTGAAAAAGGCGGACTGGACTTCACTTTCGACAATGATGGATTAATCAAGAATATTGATGCCTATCTGGAACAACATCCGGATTAAAATTGAATTCAAAATTTTCGTTTTCCCAACCTTTTCTTTTCTCGCCCGCGAAACAGGAGGAACTATTACAGTATGCCAGTCCTGCTTCGGACAGGACTCTGATCTGTGGAGATATGAATGAAAAAATATTGAATACCGTTAACTTATCCGTTAGAATGGTATTTACACCAAACGAAGCTTTCCGGGCAGCAATTGACAGTAAACATCCGGCTTCCGCCAGGCAAATTGTCACTCTGACCCTGGCGAGCGGGACAATTGGTTCCCACAAAATCCTGATTCGAAAAATGGAAAAAAAAGAGTTCTGAATTTGCATCGGAACTCCTTTAATCTTTTTGTTCTAAATTCAGGATTTACTCGTCAGCGAGAATTCACTTAAACAATTCATCATCAACAGATTCACTGAGGTTTGCGAGACGAAAGTAGGTCGTTTTGCCGCCAGGATCTGCAAATTCGGTTAAAGTCAGTGTGACATCGTGCGGACCACTTCCCCTTCCCATCGTCCAGCCCTCTTTCCAGCCTTTCACTGTCAGTGACAAACCACCAGGACGAACCGTTTCATCCTTTTCCGGAGCACCGATCGTCAATGGGTCTAAAATGATACGTCCCAGATCAAAAGCATTCAATTTATTGTCGGGATCAACTTCTTTATTCACATGATCAACGCCCGGATTCCGTTCAGGATTGAGGCAAAAAAGAACAGGGCCACGCATAACAGCCACGCGTCCCGCCTGCCTTTTTCGCCCCTTCACTACCCGCGTTTCCATAGGCATTTCCATTTTAATAACATCTCCTTTTGACCATTTCCGGTTAATTTTCGCCATACTGCCAGGAACCACTTTGCCTTTCCACGGCGCTCCGTTGATGGTAATGGTCGCCATTTTGCACCATTCCGGAATGCGCAGGCTAAATAGAAAAACAGCGGGTTTTGCAGGAGAAATACGGATGGTCACAGTACCGGTATTGGGATAATCGGTCAGTTGTTCCAGTTCCACAAAACCTGCTTTTGCAAGCGATAGCTTTGTGGAAGATGGTGTATACAAATTGACACCAATTCCCTCCCCGTCTCCCGCGGCGCCTTTATACCAGATCATCGAAGGAAGCTCGGCAATGATGCGCCGGTAATTGTTGGGACAACAATAGCCTTGTTCATGAAAATATCTCCTCGCACCTACCATTGGCGTGTAGTACCGAATTTGGTCTCCCTTCGGTGACTGCGCGGCGAACAGTGTGTTGTAGAGCGTGCGTTCGATCAGATCACCATACCTGGCATCACCGGAAAGGCGGAAAAGATTCTCGTAAACCCTGATCTGATACGCAGAAGCACAAGTTTCACCAAGCGCATTTTCGCCATCCTGATCGTCCGTCCAGGTTTCCCATTGCCCGGCTGCACCGGAAATGACCGCGCCGTCCTTTGTCGTCATAAAATCAATCGCTCGGCGCGACTGTTGAAGCAGCCGGGGATCGGCCGAAAGCCGGTACAGTTCGAGCTGGGCGAGGCTCATGCTCAAAAACCCGTAAATGTGACCGTGCAATCCGAGCTGACGACCAATTTCAATTGGCTGATTCCAATCTCTGAGTCCCTTTTGCCGTATGCTGAAATCCAGATATTTTTGGCGTCCCGTCAAGCGATAAATCGTGACCATCGCCCGGTCAATACCTGTTGTCGCTTCCTCCAAATTTACGGTAGTCTTTTCCTCCCATTTCGGTGGCATCGACGACCAGTTTGTTATCAGATAATCCGCGGACCTGATGGCCGCATCCAGTGCTTTTTCATTCTTAAACAATTGATAGTCTGTCAGTAACCCGTAAATTACATAACTCATTTCGTGTACATCCCAAAGGATCCACATGCGTTCCGCTTTTGGAAACATGCCAATATATCCGTCAGGTTCCTGGGCAGCAATGATCTTTTCCACCAGCATATTTTTTATTTTAATCGTGCCGGGATCCTGCGAGTGTGCAGCAAGTTTAGCAACCGCGTCGATCAACATGCCTGTACCAACGAAGCCGTCCTTTCTCTTTTTTTGCTGAAATGGTTGTATGAAATATTTATCCAGATGGAGACTTTCCAGATTTGCATGCTCGGTGATGTCAATACGCCGCCCGATTTCTCCGCCCACCTTCACTTCCGCTGCATTCACGGGTAGAAAAGGGTCCGAAACTTTTAACGGAACAGGACTCTGACCAAAGATTACCCCGGCCCTGAAAAGGAAAATGACAACAATTAAGCAACAGAGGTTGGTCGGATTTCTGATCATAGAATCTTTAAATTGAAATGGCCATGATTTCAGCATTATAAGCAGGATAGCTCCTTTTATTACGCATCCAGGCGGAAATGCGTGAGGATGTTCTGGAAACTTCCCTTGGAGAATCTTTTATGACGCTCCCTCATAAAGTCTTTCCTCTTGGGAAAGCATGATTTCTAACAACCTGACGTAAAGCAATATATAAGCAATACAAGTCGATATATTGGAATATTGAGGTCAATTGAGTAGAATTGTATCGATGCAAAGAGCCTGCGTCGATTAACTAGTCTTGGGGCATATTAAAGTGATCTATGAAAAAAATCTCCGTTTTAGTTCTTATTGTAATAATTAGCATTGGTTTAGTTTATGCTCTGGTTCTTTTCACTAAAATAGAAAGCTTTTCATTCGCAGTTGCCCTGAACTTCCTGCTGATGGCTTCTGTACTTACGTTTACTGAAACATTGAAAAGTCCACTTACATCTGCATACTTTAACGAAAATGCCTGGGAACGCAGAGGAAAAATATATGATTCGCTTGGGATAAATTTTTACCGGAAATTGCTGGTTTGGATTGGTTGGGAAAAAATGAATAAAAAAACCAAACCGGTTGAAAAGAATATAAACACTTTAATCAATCTGCATTACCGAACAAAACAAGATGAGCTGAATCACATCATTATAATGCTTGTAGTTCTGGGATTTAATATTTTTGTCGCGTTCAGGTTCGGAATTGCCAAATCGTTGCCGTTGCTGATATTAAATATCTTGCTAAACATTTACCCTATTTTCCTCCAAAGGTATAACAGGCCGAGGATAGAAAGAATCATAGGCTTGAGTGGGCGGAGGTGAGGGCGGTTGCAAATTGGTAGATTTTGCTTAGAAGAGCTTTGATCCCGCCTGATGGCTCCTGACGTTCGTACATTTTTCAAGAAGTAAATCCTCTGACCAGACAAGCGGGTTGTGATTTTTCCAGCGCTTTATCCCATCGAGATTCGACATCTAATCCATGACTATCGGGGATTTTGTCACTTCCCCCGGCTCCCTCCAAAAAAATCACCCACCCCAAAACCTAAAAACACCCCAAAATCCCACCCGATCACCATTTGTATACCCCAAAACACAAGCGCATCCACCTTTTGTACACCTGAAAAAATTGATTGCAGTTCTGATCTGCCATACGTTTGCATTGCCTTCCGGAAAAAGCATGTTTCGGGTTTAGGGCAACTATCAAACAATCATTTTTTATCTTTTTATTTATCTATTACATGAAAAATTTAATCAAAACAGGTTTTTTCGCTTTCATTCTTTCTGCATCTTTATTAAGCTGTAACAAACCGACAGAGCCGCAACCTGCTCAGGCTGCCGAGGCCAAACAGGATGAAGCCGGCACGAATGGTAAACAGGCAAAACTCAACAGCCGTTTTAAATGGAAATTCGCAAAGACTGGTGTATTTGGAAACGGACAAAAGCTGCGTTTGCAGGCTCCCTTCGCAATGGGTTACATGTTTGGTGGCGACATTACATTCAATAAATTTGTTGACGACGCCGCTTTCATGCCACTGACTGTCAAATTCTTTAATCTGGGAAAAGTCGATAAGAATACGGTCAATCCCGCAGATTTAAATACAAAACGTTTCAATTCAAATAACATATGGGCTCCTGATGCGAACGGCGCAAACAGCGCTGGCGAATTCGATACAAACACCATCATCGCAGTCAGAAATGCAGACGGCCAGTATTTCCTGATTGAAGTGGTAAAACTGCTTGGCTACGAGGTTGAAGTCAATATTTACCAGGAGTCTTATGTTACAGGCCAGGCACGTCTGCCGTATGAACTACCAGATGGATTTCAGGCTAACCAAAAAAAGTAATAGCTGGTGTAGGAAAATCAGAGCAATCTCCGATCCCAGGCAGCTCAAACGCTGAATCTCACCAACCTAAAAAGCAATGCAGCACTGCTATCAGCAGATATGCATTGCTTTTTGTATTGACTTTAAGAATTCTTACTTTACCTTCTAATCCTTAAAGATCAGGCGGAAATGTTCCTTGTTTTGGATGGTGAAACGGCAAGCCAGGTTTTGCATCCCACCAGATTCTGCTCATATAGGCATCTCCGTTAGGCAGAGCAGTAACCGCTTTTTTTAGACTTGTTTCATTTTTCGAATATTCGTCCAGCGGATATGTAAGCCTGCGTGGAATTTCACCATTCGTGCTTCCCTTGTCGCTTCCCGTCCATATTCTCGGATAGCCCGTTCTTCGGAACTCAGCATAGGCTTCATTGCTTTGGTAGAAGATCCCCAGGAATTTCTGAACGATGATCTTTTCCAATTTTTGTTCAACAGTTCCGGAAAGCAAACCGGCAGCAGATACCAGGTAAGTTTTCACATCGGCCGCCGGAACCTGGTATTGGTTTAATGCCTGACTGATACCTTTTTGGTACATATCCTGCGCATTTTCGGACGACAGCCCAGCAAGCGCGGCTTCCGATCTGAGGAAATAAACCTCCGCACTATTCATCACGACAATCGGGAAAACTGCCGACCGGAATTTATTGGTTAAAGTGGCCGTATTTTCTTCTGAATAGGTTTTTTCGTTTATGCCCAACGCGATTGGCCTGCCACGGAAACCGGCCACGCCGTTCGTGGCGGGAGCAGCAAATATGGTCAGCCTTGGATCTTTCAGCACTTTCAGGTTTTCTACAACCGTCAGCGAAGCCCAAAGCGGGTAGCTGTTTGTCGGGTCGTCGAACAACGGATTTCTGTTATTCGTATTGGCTCCATTCTCGGTTAAAAGTGAAGCATTAGCTGCATTGTCATCGATCAAAGGTGCCGAAACTACTTCCGAAATATGTTGCTTGGCCAGGTTTTCATCCGCATACCGCACCCGCATAGCAAGCCGCAACCGCAGGGAATTTGCAAATTTCCGCCACGAATCCACATTTCCGCCTAAGAGAATGTCCGCATCACCGAACGAAGCCAGCGTCGGATCATTGTTTAGTTGTGCTGCGGCCTCTTTCAATTCTTTGAGCATATCGGTATAAATGTCCTTCTGAGGCGTGTACTGAGGCTGATTGATTACTTTTTCGACGCTTTGAACCGCCTCAAAATAGGGAACATCACCATATAAATCGGTAAGCTGAGAGAACAGCCAGGCCTTCCATATCCTTGCGATCGCATGCTGATTGACAAGCCTCGGATTGTCTGCCGTCAGCCGGATCACTTCGGCAGTATTTACCAGATAACTGCGGTAATAACTGCGGAAAGGTTCTGACCAGTTGCTGTTTTGAAAAATAACACCTGAACCCTGATTGGAATAATACCCTGCGTACTCAGAAATAACCCCGGTGGAATAGGTATTAAAAATTGAATTTTTCAATACTGCGGTAAACAGCATGGCGGGCTTAACAATGTCCTTTGTGACGAGCGTCGGATCAGTATTAATTTCTTCAAAATCCGAAGTACAGGCAGTTCCCGACACCAGCAGGAGGCCCACCATTACCTTTTTTATGTTCCTGATATATAATTTCATAGTCGTTCAAATCTGTTTGTTAGAAAGAAAAAGAAAGGTTAAAACCGATACTTCTCGTGGTAGGCATTGACAAAGTTTCGTAACCTTGCGCAGCCGTGTTGGTGCTGAAAGCCGACTCTGGGCTCAGTCCCATCATCTTAAATTCGGGATCGCGGTAGAGGTAGAACAGGTTCCTGCCCACCACCGAGAATTTCATGGTTTTAACCAGCTTACTTTTCTTGAACAGGGACGACAGGTTGTAGCCAATCGTCATTTCTCTCAACGCAACATAATCCGCGTCGATCACCTGGCTTTCTCCAATGTCGCTCCATGGGCCTGCGCCGGCATAATAATCCTGGGCAAGGATGGGAATCGTGCTTTTCTTAAATTCACCAGGTGCGCTTTCAATCACTCCGTCGGCGATCAGATTGGTCCTGTTTTCAGTGAATTTGCCGGTTCCTTTTGCCATCTGATTCAGCTTTGTATAAGAGAGAATCTGACCACCCTTACGTGCGTCGACCAGGAAACTTACAGTCATGTCTTTCACCGTAAAAGTGTTCGTCAGTCCGGCAAGATAATCAGGCTGAATTTTCCCGAGTATTTCCAGGTCAGTGGCGCGTTGATATTTGCCGTCCGCTGTCAAAAGTTTGTCGCCATTTGCATTACGCATAAAACGATACCCGACAATATTTCCAAAAGCCTCTCCTGCCCTTGCCTGGATGCTGGCTCCATAACCCGGATCCATCAGGGTCAGCGTGGTAATACCGGGAGCCAGCGAGGCTACTTTTGATTTATTATGCGAAAGATTCAATGTCACATCCCAGGTCAGCCATTTGCTTTTTGCAGGGGTTGCATTTAAAAACAGCTCGATTCCGCTGTTCTTGATTTCGCCAGCATTGATAAGCCGGGTGGTGTATCCGGTGGTGGCAGAAATTTCAACAGGAAGAATCTGGTTGATCGTGGAAGAATTGTAGTACGTAAAATCAATTCCCAACCTGTTTTTTGCAAAACGAAGTTCTGTTCCGAATTCAAAAGACCGCGTAAGCTCATTTTTGAGATCAATCAGCGGAATGTCTGTTCTGATGTAGGCAAAAGGCTGGTCTTTGTAAGTGGTACTGCTCGTAACTGTGTAGCCCGATTTGGTCTGAAAAGGGGTTGCGTCATTTCCGGCCTCCGCATAGGAAGCGCGCAATTTACCATAGGTAAGCAGACCTTTGTCTAAATTGAAGGCATCGGAAAACACAAAACTGCTGGCAACGGAAGGGTAAAAGAAAGAATGATTGTTGGCACCCAAAGTTGATGACCAGTCATTACGTCCCGTCACATCCACAAACAAATAGTTGTCGTAGCTCAATTGTCCGGAGAAATAAACCGAATTCATCTTCTTGCCAAAAGCATATTGCCTGGGTACCACGTTTCTCGTATTCCCGATATAATACAACCCCGGTACGTTCAGATTGGTACCGCTATTGCCTGTAACTTCCTGGTGACGGCTCAAATGATTTGCCCCCAATGACGCTGTTCCTGACCATTTTCCGGAGAGTTTACCGCCGGCGCTCAAAAACAAATCACTGTTACTTTCCTTTACAAAAAACTGGTTATTGGTCACCCGTCCGTTTTCTCCGCTTGTATATTGTCCGATACGCTCAAAACGCACATCCGTGTAAAAGTCGGTTCCGGTTCTGGCCTGAAGACTGAGCCAGTCGGTAAATTTGTATTTGGCAGAAATAAAGCCGATTACACGATCCCTGGTGTCATTTCCAATCAATTCGTTCACAGTCCAGTACGGGTTCAGCGCACCGGTGATGCGGTTCATCGTACCGTCTTCCTTTTTATAATTCTTTATCATATTCATATCGACAAACCGCGGGAGCAAGGTCAGCGCAGTCATTGGATTTTGCGAATATGAATTATTCTGTGGACGGTTTGTGCCCTTTTGTTTCACGTAGTTGATCTTGGAATCAATTGACAAACGTGAAGTTACGTCGGCAGAAATACGGAGATTAACGGTCTGCCTTTCCAGTTTTGTCAAGGGAATGATGCCCTTATTATGCATATCCGAAACGGACAACCGGTAATTGACAACCCCGCTTCCACCAGAAACGCCAATCGTATTGGTGGTCGTCATCCCGGTCTGGAAGAACTCTTTAAGATTATCGGCTGGCTGAGCCGTGTAGGGAATCGGTCCTGCCTCTTTCCACCTTTCAAGCACAAGCGGCCGGCCATCCATTTTCCCGCCCCAGTTGTCCACCAGCCAGCTTGGCCATACAGAATAGCTCTGGCCGTTGATCGTGGTCGTCCCGAATGAACCGTAATTGTCATCATAGCCTCCACCCCACACATTCTGCTGGGTAGGGATCACATTGGGTTTTTCAAATGTGATATTGGAATTGACATCCACGCCAATCCCTTTACCTTTTCTTCCTTTTTTAGTCGTAATGAGAATAACGCCTTTTGAGCCGCGCGCCCCGTAAAGGGAAGCAGCAGCCGGCCCTTTCAAAACGGTCACATTCTCTATATCATCCGGGTTGATATTGTTTATCCCGTCGCCATAATCCCGGCCGCCATCAACTTTTGCTTCATCAAGCGTCTGATTGTCAATCGGAACTCCGTCAACAACATAGAGTGGCTGGCCATTCCCTGTGAGCGAGCTGTTACCTCGGATCATTACAAAACTTGAACCGCCCGGTCCGCCGCTTGAAGGATTGACGTGCAATCCTGCCACCTTTCCTTTAAGCGAGTTGGCTACATTTGACTCACGGGCCTCGGTCAATTTGGCACCATCCACCACCTGAACCGAATAACCCAGCGCCTTCTTCTCACGCTCCACACCAAATGCTGTCACCACTACCTCAGTAAGCTGGTTTGCATCGGGCAAAAGTTTTACGTCAATCTGCGTACGGTTGTCAATTGCGATTTCCTGAGCAACAAAACCGGTGAAGGAATAAACCACACTTTTCGACTGAGCGGGTAGTTCCAGGGAATAATGCCCGCGGGCATCGGAAATCACCCCGGTTGTGGTACCCTTGATCAGTACGGTCGTACCGGGAAGTGGCTGATTATCTGCGTCATAAACATTCCCTGAGAGCATTCGTTTTTGACCGAATACTGTACTTATGCACAGCAAAAAGCACACATAGAGTATCAATGACCTTGGGAGTAGATTGTTTGTTTTCATCAATTTAAGTTTAAGGATTCAAGTAAGGATTGGTAATTATTTTGAATTGCGCATCCCGCCCGCAACGAGATACCGGGTAAAGCCACAAGAATTTCCGCGTAAATACTTACAGGTATTCACAATTGATTTTTAAAAACATTTCACAATACCCCTGGTCAGTCTCAGATCCAAAATCGAAAATAACGCATTTAGGTATACGTCATCAACTAGGTCATGACACCACGACCGATCGATGCTCTGGAAGTCCATAAGGTATTACTTCAACTGCGGCGAGACAAAAAAAGCCAACAACCAATCTCAGCCTTTACCTCGTTTGCTCCCAACATTTTAAGCACAAAATTATTCGATGTTCAAATATAACAAATAATTTCTATTAGCTTATTATTTAGACAAATTTATTTTTCTTAACGTTATTATTTAAGAAAATACCTTTCGTATTCTTATTATTTGAATTTAAACTTCCTCAATATTTTTAATCCTTTCGCGTCAGCTGAACTTGGTTTCCAAAGCACTTTGAATGAACACGACTTACCGGTAAGCAGAAACTTAGAGCATGGCCGAATACCACCGTAGATCTATCTGGCTGATTTTTAAATACATATTAAATCTACTTCTCTAACCCAAGAATTCTGACTGCGTTTTGCCGGTAAATCTTTTTGAGCGATGCATCGTTTAAACCAAAACCATGCATCGCCCAGTGATATCCCGATATCTGACGGTCGTAGAAATGCTCATCTTCTGTTTCTAAAATCCGAAAGGTCGTCTTATACATACCATCATCTGTCCCCATGTCGGTTCCATAGACGATCCGGTCTGCATATTTCTCAAAAAACCTTCCCGCAGTTCTTGGTATCGCGGCGGTCTCCGCATACTGGGCCGCATTATCTGCATATAGATTTGGATAAGTGTCGAACATATCGCCAAGCAATTTCAGGTTATAGGAACAATTGGCTAAATGACAGGCAATGAAAGTTGTGGAAGGATTATCGCGAACCGCATTGGTGAGCGTTTTTATCATGCCTGCGTGGCCCACGATGCCCGGCTTGTTGTCCAGACGCCATTTATGCGCATTCATCAACCCATCATTTGTAGAGTCCATTTTCGCATACATCCAGATCGGGTCCGCCACATGTATACTCACCGGAATCCCTAATTCCCCGCATTTGACCAGCAAAGGCTTCATCCGGGCGTCGTCAATGTGCATTCCGTTGGCCTCTACCGGTAACGAGTACACCTCTCCCCATCCCTTGTCGCCGAGCTCCCCAACGCCTCTCGCCCCGGCGCGGAAGCACCTTTCAAGCTCCTTTACAGCAACCGGGCCAAACCCGGGTTTGTCGTAGCCGGTGTAGTCAAAACCGCAAAAAAGAATGAATCTGCCATGATACTTCGCGTAAACCTGAACTACTGAATCAAACGCTGCACCGGTTCTGCCACTGAGGATTACGGTTTTTTCAATCCCAAATTTGTCCATCCTTGTCACCCATTGCCCTATCTCTTTCTCGTTTTCCGGATATTCATGCGAGTGCAAATCAATGATGGGATATCTGGTGCGTTTGATATTCGTGACCGTGTTTTTATAGAGCGATTCCGGCCGGTAGTTTTTAAGCAAAAGTGTCGTAGCTTGCTCATCATCCGCGCCGGCCTCCAAAGGTTTATCACCGTGTTTGTCACAGGCTGCCGCAATAAAAAATATCAGAAATAAATACCGTAGTTTCATTACTTGATTAGTTCAATGGTTTGAAAATTAAATTATTATCCTTGAAATATCTTTTGATAAAAGGTGAAGGATTGGATTCATTCATGTCAAAGTGTTCGTTAACGGATTACTCGGCAAGTACATATATGGAAGCTACCGCGAGTACCATACCAAAAAGGACGATTCCGTGCGGTATCACGGAATACAACAACAGGGAGATAATGATGGTGATAACAGGTGCCAGCGCCGTTATTGGCACGACAACAATCGCTTTCCCGTAACGCAACGCATAAACCAGCGTCAGCGACCCGATCGCGTTAAAAATCTGGATAATTGCAGCGAGGTAAGGCCCCCTGAAACCCCAGTGAATGTTTTTTGATTCGTCTGTCATCAGCACTGCAAAGGGAATAAATCCAACGGCCGTAGCCGTCATGTAAAAGAAAATACTTTCGGCGCGCATGCAGTTATTGCCAAATTTCATAGCGAAGGCCTGCAATCCCCACATCAGAAACACCAGGAACGACAACAAAAGCCAACCATATCCTACAAACTGGTTCTGACCTGGAGACTGATACGAAAGACACATGATCGCGAACAGTGCCGTAGCGATTCCGAGCCATTGTTTCCGGCTGGTGGTCTCACGTAAAAACAACGCAGAGAGGCCAATCGTGACCACCGGAAACAGTGAAATGATCGGGAAAACCATGTAAGCAGGACCTGTCCGCAGAGCCTGAAATAAAATCAGCTGACCCATTGCACCAAGAATACCAACCGAACAGCCAATGACTACGGACCGTAAGTCAAGATCAAGTTTCCAGTTACCTAACTTCAAAGCGACCACCGAGCAGGGAACCATCGTCAGCGCCCATACGCAATATCCAAGCGTGGCAGGAAAGCCAGCCTTTTCAGGAATTTCTATAAACGCGCCCCAAACACCCCAAAACAGCGTAGTAATAAGCGTGTAAAGAATCCAGGGTTTAATTTTCATTTATTTACTAAGAAGTTCGGTGATTCAGCAAGGCAACGCTTTAAATGTTGTAAGGAAATATCCGGGAAATCGGAATAGAATCTGATCGATAGTTATGGATACCTGGCAATTTTCGCACCCAACGTACGGTCAGATATACGGACAAACGAGAAACGAATTTGTTAAGAAGTGTCTTTTCATTTGCTAAACTACAACAGCAAAACGAAAGGTAAAAATTAAATTAAACATTATTTAGAAATATTTTGAAAGATATCTTTTTACGTTACCTTTACTTTTGTGAAACTAAATAGTCGTTATGAAAATTAAAGATTACTTTTTAAGACAATTCCGCTACCTTAATATTTGCTTAACATTTCTGTTTTCAGCGCAAGTTTGCAACAACAGCATCGCGCAGTCACAATCCGCAACAAGACCTGCGTTATCGCTCATACCATACCCCAAAGAAATCAGACTCAATGACAGCCATTTTATTTTTGACAAAGAAATAACTGTTGTAACTGATAAAAGCGCAACAGAAGGTGATCTGTTTGCTGCCAATGAGCTCATAAGTCATTTGAATAGTATCGCCGGAATAAAAATCCGCATCTCCGGAAAACATGGACAGAAAACGATAAGACTTACGCGGAAAAACGCAGACAGGAATTTGGGAAACGAAAGCTACTCTCTGGCCGCCGACGCCAACACGCTCACCATCAGTTCCGCAGGAGAAGCCGGACTTTTTTATGGTACTCAAACACTCATTCAGTTAATCCAAAAAAATGGCAATGAAGCCTGGATTCCTGGCGTCAAGATAAAAGACTGGCCCGACACCAAAGCCCGCGCAGTGCATTACGACACCAAACATCACCAGGATAAACGCACTTATGTTGAAGGCCTGATCAAAGAACTGGCGGCGTACAAGATCAATATGCTGGTCTGGGAATGGGAGGATAAATTTGAATATCCGAGTCACCCCGAAATTGGCGCGCCAGGTGCATTCACCATGAAAGAAATGCAGGAATTGACACACTATGCGCACAAATTTCACATCCAGATCGTGCCCCTTGTACAGGGCCTCGGACACGTAAGTTTTATACTAAAATGGCCTCAGTTCGCAAAACTGAGGGAAATATCAGCATCCAATTTTGAGTTTTGTCCGCTGAAAGACGGCACCTATGATTTACTGGCCGACCTCTGGAAAGATGCAATTGAAGCCACTCCCGGTTCAAAGTATATACATATCGGTTCGGATGAGACTTACGAACTGGGTGCCTGCGATGCGTGCAAAGTAAAAGAGCACGAAATAGGAAAAAGTGGTCTGTACCACCTTTTTATAGACAAATCAGCCAAAAGACTCGAAAGCTCGGCCCGCGGGGTAATGACCTGGGAAGCGCCAATGGGCTGGACCAAAGGACGTTTGCAAGTGTATCACGCCGGAATGAAACAGGAAAAACCCGTCATTCCGCACAAAGGTATCATCCTCACCGAGTCGTATGACTATGAAACGCCAGACCTGAAATTCGCCAGGGAAGCCAAATCGCTCGGGTATCCAATCTATGCTTATGATCCGAATCCGGGAATTGAGCAACTTTTCCTTCCTTACTTTTTTACCAAAGACGGAAAAGGAGAAATCAAGACAGGCAGCCTTGAAAATTCGTATCAATTTTTGCAGCAAACAATGGGGAAAGGTGTTTTTGATGGCGTTATCCGCACTTCCTGGGACGACTCCGGATTGCCCGTGCAGGCATGGATGCTCAGTTTTGCTACCACAGCAGCCTTTTCCTGGAACGCTTCCGCTCCTGGTTTGACTGCTTTCAAAACAGCCTTTTTTAAAAACAGATACGGAAATGAATCCGCTGATATTGACTCACTTTATTATTTACTAAATGAAGGCGCGTATTTTTTTATGGAGAGTTTTGAGCGACGTGTATGGGCATGGGGCGAAATCGGGAAAACACATCTACCCGATCTGCCGCGCGGTGACGCCCTGGAATACGATCCGTTTTGGAATACACGCTATCAGGACAGACTCCGTAGCGCGGACGAGATTTTAAAAAAGATGGACACCGCACTTGCAATATGTGACCAAAATCTGCTTGTCGGACCGAAAAACGTACAGGATATTTTGGCGTTCAGAACGCTCGTCAACCTGATAAGCCATACAGCACAGACTTATAAGGATTTGTCGAATCTCGAAAATACCATCAAAACAGCGCATCAACAACGATTTACCAACCTTGCAGAGTCCTATCAAAACCTTCGGAAGGCGGAAGAAATTGTGACTCATCAAATCCAGCGCCGACAACAGGTTTTTGACGAATTGATTACAGTCTGGAGTAAAACGATGTTACCCAAAGGAATGTCGACAGACACAAAACAGTATTTTTTTGAACAGGACCGCACCCGCCATTTTGCAAACCGCACGCCGGACATGACGTACCTGATCGTTGATGAACAGAAGCTCGGACTGGAAGATTATCTCATAAACCTTAAAAATTACAACCAGTTCTTTTACGAAAAATTCATTAAATGAAAAGGGCAGCATCAGCCCGAAAAACCTGACATCCAATTCCAAAATTCATTACCAAAATCAGACTCATGCGCGTATCACGAAGGAAATTTGTAAAAAATATGTCACTCGGTGTGGCGGGGATCAGTACCTTAAAACATTTCAGCGTTGCTTCCAAACCTTTCGCGGAAAAGGTTAAAATTGGATTCATTGGCACCGGGCTCAGAGGACAAGCGCACCTCAGCACATTGCTGAAAAGAAATGACGTAACCATTACTGCAATTTGCGATACTGACCCCAGAATGCTTGAAATGAGCGGAAAACTGTTTCGCGATGCCGGAAAAGCGCTTCCGAAAATCTACACTGGTGATAACTTCTCATACCGGAAATTGCTGGATCCAAAGATCATCGACGCGCTGATCATTGCTACACCCTGGGAACTGCACACACCGATGATATTGGATGCTCTCTCAAGCGGCATAAAATACGTTGGAACCGAAGTTGTATTGGGTATCACCATGGAAGACCATTTCGAGGTTGTGAGAAGCACGGAAAGGAATAACGCCCAGGTAATGATGCTGGAAAACGCATGTTACAGAAGAGACACCCTGGCCATCACCAACATGGTCCGGCAGGGACTTTTTGGTGAGCTCATCCACATGCAGGGAGGTTATCAGCATGACCTGCGGGGAGTTAAATTCAATGATGGCATTACCCCCTATAACAGTGGCGTTGAGTTTGGAGAAAAAGGCTTTTCTGAGGCCAAATGGCGCACAAATCATTCGCTTAACCGTGATGGCGACCTTTATCCTACGCATGGAATTGGTCCGCTGGCGATGATGCTGAACATCAATCGGGGAAATAGATTTGAATCACTTTGCTCATTTTCCAGTAAGGCACGTGGGCTGCATAATTACATTGTAAAAAAAGGCGGTGCAGATCACCAAAACACGAAAACGCTTTTCAAACTGGGTGACGTGGTAACAACACAGATCAAATGCACCAACGGCGAAACCATTCTTTTACAACACGATACCAACCTGCCAAGACCTTATTCGCTCGGCTTTCGCGTTCAGGGAACGGGCGGTATCTGGATGAATATCAACAACGGCATCTACATTGAGGGCAAATCCACCTACGACCACGAACGCTGGGACGACGCCAAAGAATGGCTCGACAAGTACGATCATCCGCTTTGGAAACGCTGGGAAAAGGACGCTTATCTTACCGGCCACGATGGAATCGATTTTTTTGTTATGAATGCATTCGTGGAGGCGGTGAAACGGCAGAAGCCCACACCCATGGATGTATACGACGCTGCTAGTTGGAGCGCAATTACGCCATTGAGTGAAAATTCCATCGAACTTGGCAACGAAACAGTCACTTTTCCGGATTTCACGGGAGGAAAATGGATGACAAGAATTAACGATTTCGTGACAACAGACGCGTACTGATTAACATATAATTGCCTTGAAACCTACTTCAAGGCAATTATCATTTCCGTAAACAGTCGGAATTACTTAAACTATAATCACCTTAACACCAGCACTTTCCAGTTTTTTCTGATCTTCAAGTGGAATTCCGTCATCCGTGATCAGAATATCAATTGCCGTGATCGGAGCCATGAAGGCGAAACTTCTTTTCAGAAATTTACTGGAATCTGCGACCACAATGACCTGTTTCGAAATGGATATCATGACACGGTTCAGGTGAGCCTCCTCCACATTAGGCGTCGACAAGCCATAGACTACGCTCAGGCCATCCACAGCCAGGAATAATTTGTCACAAAAATAGTTTTTGAAACTTTCTTCTGCTGTTGACCCAATCAGGGACAATGAATTTTTTCTCAGAAAACCGCCAGGGACGATGACATTTGCCTTCGGATGTTCTGCAAGCTGATCGGCTATGTTCAAAGCGTTGGTAATCACAGTGAGCTCCGACAGCGCCGACAAATTTTTCGTAATCTCCATCGTCGTCGTACCCGAGTCCAGAATGATCGTATCACCTTCTTCTATTAACGCCGCAGCTGCTTTTCCAATGCGCTTTTTCTGCTCGTAATTTTGCTTGTTTTTGTCCGAGATCGCAAAATCTGTCCCCACCCGGTCAATTTTCATGGCTCCTCCCCTCGCCCTGATCAGCGCGTTTTTCTGTTCAAGACGTTTCAAGTCGTTCCTGACTGTCACCTCGCTCACCATAAGCTCTTTGCTGAGCGTTGTCACATCTACCTGACCTTTTGCTTCGAGCATTTCCAGGATGATGACGCGCCTCTGGACTGTTGATTTTTCTCCGGCTTTCCTCATGAAATAATACTTTGCTTTTTATAAGACTTGCTCCCTATGAAAGAGCGGAATAACTATATCGATCCGTAAAAATAAGCTTATTTGATATATTAATTTCGTTTCCTTGACAAAAATGTAGCGTTAGAAGTTTCGAAAAGATTATTCGTAAAATTATTTGCTAATTACGAAAGGAAATGATTAGTTTTGTTTCAACAATGAAATGAAACGAAACAAACTATGTCTTCAAAAAGCGATATATTACAAGATCAATATAGTACTTCAAAAGAGTTTCCCGGATTTACTTTATCAGAATTGCAAAAAAAGGGTGGCTACCTCACAGCAAGAGAAATCGCGCAACAGCCGCGTTTATGGCAAAAAACGTGGCAGCTTATTCGTGATAAAAAAGAACAGCTCAGCGCCTTTCTAAACACCGTATTTTCCCAGGAGTCGCTCACCGTTATCCTTACGGGCGCAGGCACATCGGCCTATATCGGCAACGTATTGCAAGGCCCATTTCAAAAAAACACGAACAGGATCACAACTGCTATTGCCACAACAGACCTTATTTTACATCCTGAACAATATTTCAACAGAAAATCCACTTTACTGATCTCATTTGCCAGGTCGGGCGAAAGCCCTGAGAGCGTCGCAGCGGTGCATGTCGCCAACGAATTCTGCGCGCATGCGTATCATCTGATAATAACCTGTAATCCGGAAGGTCAGCTTGCCTTATCCTCCGGCCAGGACAATAAAAAAACCTTCGTTTTTCTGCTCCCCCCGGAAGCTGATGACCAAAGTCTCGCTATGACGGGCAGCTTCACATCCATGTTGCTTGCCGGACTGCTTATTTCAAGAATCGGGCAAATCGATAAACTGAGAGCGCAGGTTGACCTTTTGTCGCAGTATGCCGTACACATTCTGGAAAATTACAGCGAAAAACTTCGGGATGTTGCCAGTCTGGATTTCCAGCGGGCTGTTTTTCTGGGTTCAGGACCACTCAGGTCTGTAGCAAAAGAATCGGATTTAAAAATTCAGGAGCTGACGGATGGAAATGTAATCTGTAAGTCTGACTCCTTCCTGGGCTTCCGGCATGGCCCCAAAGCGGTGATCAATTCCGCAACTTTGCTGGTTTACTTGTTTTCGAACAATGCGCATGTATTTCAGTATGAAAAAGATCTTGTTAAGGCGGTCAGTCAGGGCGAAACAGGATTGTACAGAATTGGCGTGATTGAAACGGCAAAAAAAGGAGTAGAAGTAGACATGCTGATTGAGTTATCGCCGGCAGGTGAATCTGTCGACGAAGAGATGCTTTCTGTTGTGAGTGTTCTGCCTGCGCAGTTGCTGGGTTTTTACAAATCTCTGGAACTTGGCCTGTCTCCGGATAAACCTTCGCGGCAAGAAACCATCACGCGTGTAGTAAGAGGCGTTACGATTTATCCTTTCCCTAATTAGACAAGATTCAAATCGGCGTTTTCTTAAAACAGGTAAGATGAAAAATTTCGACGTTTCGGTAATTGGTGAGCTCAACATAGATATTATTCTAAACCAGATTGATTCGGTACCGGTCGTGGGCAAAGAAATCCTTGCCCGGCAAATGACTGTAACGCTGGGCAGTTCGTCCGCAATTTTCGCCAGTAACCTAAGTTGCCTGGATACGCGGGTCGCATTTACAGGTAAAATCGGGGCAGATTCATTTGGAGATCTGGCGATCGCGACACTGAACAACAACGGTGTCAATACCGATGGGATTATTCGTCTACAAGCATTGCAAACCGGAGCGACCATCGTCCTGAATTATGGAGAAGACCGCGCGATGGTGACGCATCCGGGAGCCATGGAAGACCTTGTTTTTGAAGACATTGACTGGGAAACGATTGGCAGGTCGCAGCATCTTCATATTTCGTCTGCTTTTATTCAAAAAGGAATCAAAAAGGATCTTGCCTGCATTTTCAGAAAAGCAAAAGAATCCGGGTTGACCACCTCTTTCGATCCGCAGTGGGATCCTGAGGAAAAATGGGAAATTGGCATTGAAGAAGTTTTACCTTTTGTCGACATTTTCATGCCAAATAAAAGCGAACTTTTGAATCTTACGGGGCAAAAAACCATTCAGGAAGCTATTGATAAACTCCGGCACTTTTCCAAGGCAATTGTAGTGAAGCTTGGAAGTGAAGGATCTGCACTTTTTGCAAATGGAGAAACGACGTTTCAACCCGCTTTTCTCAATACCAATGTTGTGGACGCGATCGGTGCGGGCGACAGCTTTAACGCCGGTTTCATATACAAATTCATCAATGGTCACCCACTCGCTGCATGCCAGGAATTCGGGAATATGACAGGCGCCTACTCTACAACGGCAACAGGCGGCACCGGTGCCTTTTCCAACCGGGCAAACATTCTTCAAAACGTTAAAGAAAGATTTGGTTATGCCGAAAAGCAACATGATTGACAAACTCAGGGAAATGCAGGAAACCAATTCCTCATTACTCGCGACGAATTTTTATAACTATGAAACCCTGCGGGGAATCATGCGGGCAGCAGCACACCTGAACCAACCGATCATTTTGCAGCTGACAAAAAGCTCCATTGATTACATGGGACTTTCGGTGGCAGTAAATCTGGCCAAATCATCCCTCGAAGAATACAATGTTGAAGGCTGGCTGCATCTGGACCATTCCGGTTCCTACGATCTCGTTCACGAATGCCTCGACGCAGGTTTCGATTCCGTGATGATTGATGCCAGTGAAAGACCATTTGAAGAAAACATTGCCCTGACGCAAAAAGTGGTACAACTGGCGGCACAATACGGCGCTAACGTAGAAGCTGAACTTGGATACATCGCCAAACTTGGCCAGTCGAAAGATAAGACAGGATTTACAGATCCCGAAGAAGCGAGATATTTTGTTCAGCAAACAGGTATCAATTCACTCGCTGTTGCAATAGGATCAGCACACGGTTTTTATACACAGGAGCCCAAACTGGACATGACGCGCCTGATCGAAATACACGCCGCCACACATGTGCCGCTGGTTTTGCACGGCGGGTCGGGAATACCAGGAAGCAGCCTGAAAGAAGCAATACGACACGGAATTTGCAAAATCAACCTGGCTACCGAAATCAAGAATATTTTCATGCAAACCCTGAAAAATTCCATGGCCCAGAATGAAGACATTGACCTGCGCAACGTATTCCCGTCGGCCATAGATGCTGTCGCCCGACTGGTTGAAGAAAAGCTCGAAATCGTAAAAAGTTAGCTTTATGAAAATATATCATTATTTTGGATTGATACCCTTTCTTTTTCTTATGCAAAACTGTACCGAAAACCGAAATTCAGACTACTACAACCAGGACGATTACGCCACCGTGGAAAAATACGACGCGCATGTACACGTCAACTCATATAATCCCGCTTTTTTAGACTTTGCCCGTGCAAATAATTTCCGTCTGTTAAGCCTGAACGTTGCTGCCCCGGAATACGTCTCAATCGAAAAACAGCAGGATTTTGCCACAACGCATCTAAAAAAATATGCAGACATGCTCGCTTACACAACCAGTTTCCACATTGAAAATATGGACAATCCAGGTTGGCAGGAAAACACGATCGCGTATCTGCGTGAATCGTTTGCAAAGGGCGCATGTGGCGTGAAAGTCTGGAAAAACATTGGAATGGAATTCAAAGACAAACAGGGATCGTTTGTAATGATCGATGACCCCAGACTGGATCCCGTTCTGGATTTTATTGAAAAGAATAACAAAACACTGGTCGGGCACCTGGGGGAGCCAAAAAATTGCTGGCTGCCGCTTGAAAAAATGACTGTCAAAAATGACCGCGAATATTTTGAAGGACATCCGGAATACCACATGTATCTGCATCCCGAGTATCCATCCTACGAGCAGCAGATTGCGGCAAGAGACAATATGCTCGCCAAGCATCCGGGTTTAAGGTTTGACGGCGCGCACCTGGCAAGCCTGGAATGGAGTCTGGACGAAGTTGCAAAAAGACTGGATAAGTATCCGAATATGGTCGTAGACATGGCTGAGCGCATTTCTCATATTCAGTACCAGGCCGTTCACGATCATAAAAAGGTGTACGATTTTTTTATCAAATACCAGGACCGCGTGCTTTATTCGACAGATCTTGTATTTGACGACAGCCAGGAGACAGCAGTACAACTGAAACATGCAGACGAGGTGTGGAAAAATCACTGGACTTTTTTTACCTCTGATCAAACCATGGAAGCACCCGAAGTAAACGAAAAATTCAAGGCGTTACATTTGCCAAAAGGCGTCATTGATAGGCTTTACCGGGAAAACGCCGAACGCTGGTTCCCGGCAACATCAAACCAACTGAAAGCGGATGCAGTTTCCCGGTAAATTATTCGTTGTGTCGGTCGCGGTTGTGCTCGCCAGCTTCTCATCTGCGACAGAAAAAACGGAACCGGACTCGCTGACAATTAGGAAGACGATTGACTTCGAAATTTCAGGTACCGGGAAAGACGACCATTGGAATAAAACGGCCTGGCTTACCCTTCCGCTATTGAAATCCTCCGGGGCGGATTACACTACCAGAGTGAAGTTTCTTTACTCGGAAACAGGTCTCTATTTCCTGTTTTTTTGTGAGGACAAAAAACTAACGGCAACCATGGAAGCCGACTTTCTTGATCTGTGGAACGAAGATGTCATCGAAATATTTCTGCAACCTGACGCCTCTGTTCCGGCGTATTTTGAGTACGAGTTGTCTCCCTTGAATCACGAGTTGCCCATTACGATATACAATGAAAAAGGAAAACTGAATAGCTGGATACCGTTTCATTACGAAGGCGATCGAAAAACGAAACATTTCACAACCGTCCACGGCGGACCGCAAAAAAGCAATGCAAAAGTGACAGGCTGGACGTCAGAAATATTTGTTCCCTACCCGCTTTTAAAGCCGCTTTTGACAAAACCACCTGTGTCGGGCAGCAGATGGAAAGGCAATCTGAACCGTATCGACTATGACCAGGGCGAAGCTTTGTGGGCCTGGCAGCGTAACAGCGGCGATTTTCATGCGTATGACAAGTTTGGAATTTTTGAATTTGAATAATTTAAAAACAGCATCATGAGCCAGGACAATCAATCAAACAGCTTTCCGGGGCGCCGGGATTTTTTAAAAGGGTCGGCAGCAATTGTCGGCGGAGCTTTGATCAATTCCACCTTAACAGGCAAAGCCAACGCATGGACGCTGCGTACTGATCCGATCAAAATCGCGCTCATCGGCTGTGGAAGCCGAGGCGCCGGCGCCGTACTGAATGCACTCAGCGCCAACGCAAATGCCGTGCTGGTGGCAATGGCGGATGTCTTTAGGGACAAACTGGACGAAACCTATGCCACATTATTGAAAGTAAGCAGAATCAAAAATTTCGTCAAAGTACCTGAAAATCAGAAGTTCACAGGTTTTGACGCTTACCAGAAAGCAATCGCCTGTGCGGACGTGGTGTTGCTCGTCACGCCTCCTGCTTTCCGCCCTGCACAGTTCGAAGCTGCCGTTAAGGCCGGCAAGCATGTTTTCATGGAAAAGCCCCTTGCTTCGGACGCGCCGGGAATCCGCCAGATTCTGGAAACAGGAAAGGAAGCCAGCCGGAAAAATCTTAAAGTAGTCGTAGGGCTTCAAAACCGATACGATCCCGGCTATCAGGAAATGGTGAAAAAATTACAGGAAGGGGCGATTGGAAAAATCATTTCGGCAACCGATTATTACCTGATCGGGCCGGTGACCAATATTCCCAGACAAAGCGGGCAAACGGAAATGGAGTTTCAGATGCGCAACTGGCGATACTTCAACTGGCTTTGGGCCGGATCACCCGCCGGATTGCAGATACATAATACAGATGTGGTAAACTGGGTAAAAGGTGCTTACCCTGTTCGGGCGCAGGGCATGGGTGGCCAGTCGTCGCTAAAAGGCCCCGACTACGGTGATATTTTTGATCATTGCTACATTGAATACGAATACGCCGACGGCACCAAACTAAACAGCCAGATCCGGCACATTGGCGGAACCTGGAACAAGGGCGGTGCAAATTTTCAGGGAGCAAATGGAACGGCAAGTCTTCAGGCAGGCATCAAAAGTTACAATGGCGAACAGATCTGGCGCAACAGCAATAAGGATTCCGAAAATGCATACCAGATTGAGCATGACGCATTATTTACAGCGATAAGAAACAACACTCCTTTAAATGACACCGAATGGGGCGCAAAAAGCACGATGACAACGATCCTCGGAAGAATGGCCGTTCATTCCGGAAAAATGGTGGAATGGGATGAAGCCCTCAATTCGACTCTCACGCTGATGCCCGACAAATTTGCCTGGGACGCTGAGCCGCCAGTGAAGCCCGACAAAAACGGAAATTACCCGGTTCCCGTACCGGGGCTATCACCAGTAATCTGACAGATCCATGAGAAGACATGCTCTTTTCTTACTTTTTCTGATCTTAATTGTTAGTTGTCATCCAGGAAAAAATTCCGTTGGCGGACAAAAGACAGGAACACTGGAACGCCTGGATCCTTCCAAATTGCAAGCTCAGGGATTTCGTCCTTTATACAATGGTTCAGATCTTTCTGGCTGGCAGGTCTTACCCGGGCATCGTTCGCACTGGACAGCGCGCGCAGGTTTGATTGACTACGATGGAAAAAGCGAGGAGAAAGACAGGTGTTTATGGACAACAGGCACCTTCTGCGACTTTGTGCTGCGGGCGGACGTGAGGCTAACACGAAAGCCTGAAATGGACAAAAGTCCGGTAATACTTTCCAACGGCGAAAACGAAAAAAATGCAGACGGAACCAACAAAGAAGTGGAAATTCCTTACGCCGGCGACACCGGAATTTATCTGAGAGGCGACTCAAAAAACCAGGTAAATATCGGAAACAGGTACATCGGCTCCGGGGAAATATACGGCTTCCGCGTAGACACCACCCTGTCGGCAGCAATTCGCAAGGCGGTTACACCCAAAATCCGGGCCGACAAACCACCAGGTGACTGGAACCGTTTCATCATCACTATGAAGGGTTCCCGCATTACAGTCAACCTCAACGGGATTAACGTTGTCGAAAATGCACTGCTGCCGGGTATTGCAGCATGCGGTAAAATTGCACTTCAGGACGACCACGCAAGCAACAATACTTTTCAGTTTGCCAATATCTACATCAAAGAACTCAACTGAATAATCTCAAATGGTGAAGCAATTTTTTTTAGTAAAAATCAGCCGGCTGGTGGTAACACGCAGCCTTGTATTTTTGAACCTGGTCTTTTTTGGGACAAATACGTTACAAGCGCAGACGGTTGCTAAAAGCCAAATTTCAGCGCTGATTGACGGGGAATATGATAGCCTGGAAGACCTGTACAAGCACCTGCACGCGCACCCTGAGCTGTCACTACTCGAAAAGCAAACAGCAGAATTGCTGACAGAAACGCTGAAAAAAACCGGTTGTGAGGTAGTGAGTGGCGTTGGAGGTCACGGTATTGTGGGGATCATGAAGAACGGTCCCGGCCCGGTCGTGATGATCCGGACCGATATGGATGCGCTTCCATTGAAAGAAAATACAGGAGTTGCGTTTGCCAGTAAGCAGACGGTCAAAACCGAATCCGGCAAAGAATCTCCGGTAATGCACGCCTGCGGACATGATATGCACATGGCTGTCTGGATTGGCGTTGCCCGAGTACTGACCAAACTTAAAAAAGACTGGCATGGTACCGTCATTTTCGTAGGCCAGCCGGCAGAAGAAAAAGGCCTGGGTGCTAGGTCAATGCTTGCGGATGGCCTTTTTACAAAATTTCCAAGACCCGATTATGCGCTGGCGTTGCACGTAAATTCAGCACTGGAATCTGGTAAAGTTGGGATTTGCAGCGGTTATGCGCTTGCCAATATTGATGCGGTCGACATACTGATCAAAGGAAAAGGCGGGCACGGATCCGTTCCCCAGCTCACCATTGACCCCATCGTCCTTGCTTCCAAAATGATACTCGGTTTCCAAACCATTATCAGCCGCGAAACTGCTCCGCAAACTCCCGCCCTCATTACCGTCGGCTCTATACATGGCGGAACAAATGACAACATCATCCCGGACGAAGTGAAACTTGAACTTTCCATTCGGTCGTTTGGTGATGATATTCAGAAGTCGCTTATTGAAAAAATAAAAAGAACCTGCGAGGGAATTGCCTTTTCTTCCGGTGTTGAAAAGGAAAACTATCCTGTTGTAACGGTCAGAAAAGAGTTCACACCGGCTGTTTACAATGATCCTGTTCTTGCTGAGACAGTTTTCGATAACTTCATTAAATTGCTTGGAGCGGAAAAGGTGGTAAGTTTGTCACCGGAAATGTTCGGAGAAGATTTTGGTTGGTACGGGCGGGAAAAACCTGCCATTCCATCCCTTATTTACTCGCTGGGTTCGGTAAATCCTGAAAAAATGGCTGATGCAAAAGTGAACAACAAATCAATGCCGTCGACGCATTCATCCGCCTACATTCCTGATCTGAAACCCGCCTTACAATTGGGTGTTCTGAGCATGACCTCCGCTGCCCTGCAATTGCTCAAAAAGTGAAACCTGCGGCAGCTTTTTTACCAGACCACAAATAATTATTGAACGATGAAAACCACAGTTGCAGTCATATTCGGAGGAAAATCTGCCGAGCACGAAGTTTCCCTGAAATCGGCGACAAACATTTACAATGCCCTTGACAAACTGCGATTTGAGACAATCCTGCTGGGTGTTGACCCGGACGGAAACTGGCGATTCAATGCTGCTTATGACGATGCGAATGTAAATCTGCCTGAAAACGACTACTTTCAAAATGCTTCTTTCGTTTATTTAAAGAAGGCAAACGGGAAAATTGAAATTGTCGATTTGAATTCAAATCTGGTTTTGTCCTCGTTTGAGGTTGCTTTTCCCATCATTCATGGAACTTTTGGCGAAGACGGTACTTTACAGGGAATTTTAAAATCGCTCGAAGTGGCTTTTGTTGGCCCTGATGTATTGGGCTCTGCGATAGGCATGGACAAAGAAGTGGCCAAAAGACTTTTGAGAGATGCCAACATTCCGATTGCGGCCTTTTTCACACTTTACAGACACATTCCGAATGAATTCTCTTTTGACGAAATAACGGAAAAATTGGGACTTCCGATTTTCGTTAAACCTGCCAATGCCGGCTCCTCTGTCGGCGTAAGCAAGGTTACCAATCATACGGAATTCGGGCTGGCGCTTGCAACAGCATTTCTGCACGACAAAAAAGTTCTGGTTGAAGAAGCGGTTTTTGGCAAAGAAGTTGAGTGTGCGGTTTTAGGGAATGAGCAGGTCAGTGCTTCTGTATTGGGAGAGATTATTTCGGGAACAAATTTCTATTCCTACGAGGAAAAATACACGAACCTGGATGGTGTAAAAACGAAAATCCCGGCTGACATTGATCCGGTTATTTCAGAAAAAATCAGGGAAACTGCCATCAAAGCTTTCAAGGTTTTATGCTGCGAAGGAATGTCGCGGATCGACTTTTTTTTAAGGCCAGACAATACCTTCGTCTTGAATGAAATAAATACTTTGCCAGGATTTACTGCGACGAGTATGTATCCAAAATTGTGGGAAAACTCAGGCGTTGCTTATAGCGATCTTTTGACACAATTGATAACGTTAGCGACCAACCGCCATTCCCGGCATACTGAGTAAATTGAACACGAAGCAGATAGCGGGGAGTATATTTGACTATTTTGGATATTCTCCCCGCTATTTATTATTTCATCCCGCGCAACTTTTTCACTTCACTTGCCAACACGCTACCTGCCTCATTGCCAAAACTGGAACGTACGTGCGTCAGAATTTGAGCAATCTCATCATCCTTCAGGAAATCATGGGCCGGCATTACGCCGTTATATTCTACGCCATTTACTTTCAGCGGCTCGCTCAGACCTTTCAAAATCACATTGATCAGCTTCGTTTTATTTCCTGTAACCGTTTCAGAACCAGCGAGAGGAGGAAAACGGCTTCCGTCACCTTTGCCATCTCCCTGGTGACATGGCCCGCAATACAACATGTACGCTTTTTCTCCCCGGCTGATGGTTTTCTTTTCGAGATTGTCTCTGATCGCATCCGGTGTTCTGATGTGCGAACTGTTTTTCCTTTTTTCCATGGCCGAAAGTTGGGCTAATCCAAATGTGCTTTTATCACCTTTGTACATAATCCGCCATATCTTACCTTTCATACTATCTGAAATGTAAAGCGATCCATCCGGCCCCATGGCAATCCCCATAGGCCGCGCACTTGCATCGCCTGTATTGACGATGACGTCCTTTCCTGAAAATCCGTCTGCAAAAACCTCCCAGGGCCCGGAAGGAACGCCATTCTGAAACGGAACAAAACAAACAAAGTAACCCGACTGCGGGTAAGGCGCACGGATCGTTGACCCGTGAAAAGCAATAAATGCACCATTCTTGTACCGTGCCGGAAACTGATCGCCCTGATAAAAAAACAGGTCACTTGGTGCCCAGTGACCAGGAAAACCGAGAATAGGCTGTTCATATTCTTTCCCCTTGCCCTGTTTTTTCCCATCGCCTCCATACTCAGGGTTAAGCACTTTTTTGCCCAGCATCTGGTCATAATAGTAGTACGGCCAGCCAGCATTTGTTCCTTCTTTTACTCTCAAAAACTCCTCAGCCGGCAGCATGGCACTTTTCCATGGAGAATAAAAACGAGGCCAGGTAGCCACCAGATTGTCCCTTCCGTGCTGCACGACATACAACGTGTTGTCTGTCTTATTCCAGTCCATCGCCACCACACTGCGAATGCCCGTTGCGTAGCGTTTGCCATCACTTTGCAATTGTCCGGGCTTGTTTGCATCGAACTGCCACACGCCGCCGTGCTCGTCGAGTTGCGGGCAGGGATATTGGCCGGGATCACCCGGCGTACGATTATCCAGCTGACAAACGTCACCAGGTGCTCCAAAAGGAACATACATGTGTCCGTCGTTGTCGAAAGTCACCGGTTTGGCGATATGCTCCGAACCATGTTTTTTGTTCTTGAAATCGTCCGTCAAGATGATTTCCGACTTACCCTCCGGTACCAGTTTCCCGGGCGTCAGTTTTGTCCGGAAAACAAAGCCGGCAGTACTGTAATAAATGTAGCCTTTGTAAATACGCATGGCAGTTCCATAGCTGTCGGGATCATCATAATCACCGAAGTTTTGAATCACGTCCGCTCTTCCATCCCGGTTCGTATCCCGCAGTGCAACGCTCCCACCATTGTCGGCCACACTTCTCAACTTCACATAAATGTCTCCGTTACTGTTCACGGCAAGGTGCCTCGCGGCTCCCACACTATCCGCCACGACCACCGCTTCAAAACCACCCGGGAGAAACAATCCTCCATTGTTTATATCGCCGTTGGGCAACGCACTTTGCGGGTGATACGCCGTAAAACCAATACAAACCAAAACCGCTCCAACTACCAGAAATGGTTTCGAAACGAGCAGATTTCCAATTTTTGGTTGAAAAGAATTGAACATTTTGTGCAAAGTTTAAATCCGTACTTTTAACCTTTAAAATCTGTATGCGAAGGCCAGAAAGCATTCACCGGATTATGGTTTTTTGGGAAGTGGAATGGCCCTGGCGTTGAGATCATAAACGACTTTCCCACCCTTGATTGTCACCTCACATTCCAGCTTTTCCGTACCCTCAGATTTGTAACGTGCCACATCATAGAATCCGAATTTCCCTTTCCGGAGATTCAAAATACTGACATCAGCAATCGCCCCAACGGAGATATGTCCCAGCTCTTCACGCCTGATCGCTTTTGCGGCAGACCAGGTGCTGGCTTTGATCACACTTTGCAGATCCATTTTAAGGGCCATAAATTTGGACATAACACTCAGCATGTCTTTCATCGCTCCGTTCATGCTACCGGTATGAAGGTCTGTACTGATCGTTTCAGGATAAAATCCCTGTTGTGTAGCCGGAATGGCCTGCGAATAGGTGAAACTTCCGCCACCGTGACCCACATCAAAAATGACTCCACGTTTTCGGGCAGCAGTTACAAAGGGTTTCAGCTTATTGGTTTCCAGGTCGACAATCGATTCTTTCGTTTCCAATATCTGCCCATACGTATGTGTAAAAATATCACCCGGACGAAGACGGTTCAGAAACAAGTCTTCGATTGAAAGCCGGGGTTTGCTTCCGCCGAAATCGATCATCACGGGTATACCGGCGAGTTTCCCCGCCTCCAGCGCGCGGTCAACGGCAATAAAATCCGGTTTATGAAAGTGGGCGACTTTTATACCTACGATATAATCCTTGTATTCCTTCGCTGCGCTTGCTGCCAGATTTGCATCCATGTATTTCAAATCCTGCTGATATTCGGAATACTCATCTCCGATCATACCCGCGCTCGAAATGTTCAGAAATGCCAGAACGCGCGTCTGCGAATTATCAATCACATTCTTTTTGAATTTGGCAAAAGAATTTGCGCCTGCTCCACCTGCATCTACGATGGTCGTGACGCCTACCCGAAAAGTGAAACCATCAGGAGGAAGTGCGCTAAAACCATCGCTGAGCCCGCCTTCCTGCGAAGTTCCGGCAAAAACGTGGCCGTGAATATCAATAATCCCCGGCGTGACGTACAAACCTGTTGCATCAATAATTTCCCTACCTCCACTTACTGGTATACTTTTGGCTATCCGGGCGATTTTACCACCGCTGATCGCCACATCCATAACAGCATTAATATTGTTTTTGGGATCAATCACATGGCCACCTTTGATAACAATATCGTACTCCTGCGCACTGGCACTGACCGTGAGAAGTACCAGTAAATAGAAAATAATTTTGTTCATTTTTAAGGGATTTAGGAAAGTATTATTCAACTACGATCAATGTAAAACACAGCATCAGGCGGACGCCGCGACAAGTTCTTCCCGAATTCTGCGGGCTACAATTTTTTCCTGTTCGGGTTTCAGCATGAATACCGTGAGGCGTATACTGTGCTCGGTTTCCCAGGAAATCACTTCAATTGACGGTGTTCCTTTGCGCAGCTTTTCACCAAGCTCGTCTCGGCCGAGCTTCACTTTTTGCGGATCCCAGGAGATGTTGAGCGACGGCAAATGATTTGCTACCGGCGGTATGATCACCTCTGTTTTTACGCCGGAAATATCTTTCACTGCTTTGTCAATGAGCGCAATTTTTTGCTCCCAAATTTTCCATTCCTTATTGTGATCGTGTTTAATATACCTGTCCAGGGCAACATACATCCCCAATATTTCTTCTTTGTTTACCTTGTGGCCCCGACCAATTCCGCTACGCGGAGGCGCACTCAGGCGCGCCGCCGCGATCAGATCCTTTTTACCCATGAGAATACCTGCGCTTTGCGGACCGCACATCGCCTTGCCACCTGAAATACAAACCAGGTCAAAACCCATATCATTATATTTCCAGAGATTTTCAACAGGAGGCACGTCGGCAGCAATGTCGATCATGGTTGGCAATTTGTGTTTTTTAGCGATAGCAAGCCATTCCTGATGCTGGATTTTACCAACCGGAGCTTCGCGGTTGAGAAACCAGAGCAAAGCAGTTTTCTCGTTGATCGCCTTTTCCACTTCCTCAGCCGTTTCCACCACGACAATGGTCACACCAGCATTCATCAAAGCTGTATGATAACCATTTGCATGCGTTTTCTGAACGATCACCTCGGATTTCATACCTGTACCGGCCAGAAACGGAAGCTGCGCAACCCGTTTGTTATCCATACCGGTAAGCACACCGGCCATGCCAAGCACCAGGGCGGACCAGCATCCGGCGGTAACCATGGACGCTTCGGCATGGCAAAGCGCAGCGATCTTCTCGCCCACTTTGTCCTGCACCTCGTCCAGCATCACATATTCCTGAGCACCCGACTGAATGGCGTCCAAAACCTCCTGCGGCATCAGCGAGGCCGTCATCGAGGTGTAATTACCCGCTGCATTGATAAAAGTACGCAGCCCAAGCTCTTTAAAAAGATCACGTTTCGGAGCCGCTAACGCCGTTGCTTGCGAAGCCAGCGCTGAACCTGGAACCGCGCCTGCAACAGGCAATATTGTCAAGCCTTTCAGAAGTTCACGACGCCGCATATTTTTAGTTATTTTAGTTTAAGTTATCAATCGCCAGTCACCTGATTTAGAAAACCAATCCGATTTCCTCAGCCGGGCTTTACTTTCTAAGCATTTTCCACTCGCGTCCCGGCGTTTCTACACGGAAGGTTTCCAGATTGCCATTGTCCTGTAAAGTCACGTAAACGGTGCGGCCGTCCTTACCTCCAAAAGCCAGATTGCTCGGCGTTTTACCTTTAAGTAAAATTTCGAGGAGCACTTTGCCCTGGGGTGACACTTTTGCTACCGTTCCTTTACCGTGGCGGGTAATGTACAGATTGCCACTTGCATCGCAACGCATGCCATCCATGCCAAAATCAGGAAATTCAATGAGCAAACGTTTGTTACTGATCCCGCCTGCTGGTGAAAGATCGTACGCCCAAACTTTCCGCTGAACCGTCTCGTTTACATACAAAGTCCTGTTGTCAGGGCTTACCTCAATGCCGTTGACTGTTCCCGTGTTGGCTTCCAGCAGCGTCACTTTTCCATTTACATCAATGCGCCAGATGTTGCCGGTGTTGTTGCCCCAGTTTGGATCACTGGCATACAGCCGGTCTCTATCGTCTATCGCAATGTCGTTGGGCTGGTTCATTTTGGGCTCATGTGCAAATACAGACACTTTTTGGGTTTGCACATCGGCCATAAGAATATTGTGATTGGTGTAGTCTGCAATAAACATCCGGCCTTTGCTGTCAAACCGGATTCCGTTTCCAACACTGCCGTTTTCGAGTTCAACGAAAACACTGCCCTGCCCTTCCGGTGTCACACGACCTATTGTTCCCTGCTTCTTAAAATTGACAGCATACAGCACTCCGTTTTTGTCAACAGCAGGCCCTTCAATTCCAGTCGTAAAAGACTTTTCAGGATTAAAGACCGAGGCTTTGTACAACTCGCTGTCTGCGTTCGGATTGGTGACAAAAGACGATTCCACGAGCAAAAAAGTTAAAAGCGATAAATTCAAAATTTTAAATCCTGCAAAGGTAATTTTCATAAAAAGGGTTATTATTTAAATTTAATAGTTCCAAAAAACTGAGGTAAATGGAAGTCGGGCTGCGGTTTGTTGACAAACGACCAGGTGATCCAGTGCGGGTTGGATCCTTCACTGGCGGTTTTATAAAAGTTGGTTTTCCACGTTATTCCAGGAGCGGGCCATGTCACGTTTGAATATTTTTTCAGCATGGACAGCGGAACCCTGTACTCCAAAGTCCAGGTAATAGGTGTTTTTATTTCCGGGTCAATTTTGGCTGGCAGTGAATGCGCAATTTCGATCCTTTTAATATCCTCAGTATTTAGTTTATTAAATCCTGTCCACGGTTTTGTGACATAGAAAATCAGCGGTGTACCTCCCGCATTCACTTCAAGATTGAAATATTCTGCCGGCAGCGCAGCATCCGGTGCGAAGAAGAATTCAACGCAGGCGTCCGCCGAGACGTTGCCATTATATTCCTGAACCAAACTGCGTACGAACTTATCCTTAACCCGGAAAATCACATAAATATTCTCGTCGTCGTACATCATTTTCGCTTCCACTCCGGGCTTAAACGCTGGAACGGTGCCCATGAATTTATCTATAACCAGAACGGATGTTTTCTTCCACTGGGGTTTGTCCCAATCCCCGTCAATGGGCATTCTCTTTTCAAGCCGCGCAACTTCGTAGACTGACTGCTCCACATTCGGAACAGAAAGCTGTCCGTTCGTTGTGGATGGCAGAGAAAAAAAGCCCGTCAGCAAAATCAGCAAAGGGACTAATCTTAAATCACTCATCTGGAAAAGATGTTTTACAGGACGATAACCGACAAAAAATGTCTTATAGGAAAACGGATACTGCCATCGATTAATGCAGACGGCCACTCAACCGGAGTTACAGTCATACGGCACACAGCAATCCTTCGCGTGTCTGACAGCATTGCCGATTTGGCTCAAATCAGCATCCCATTTTTGGTGAAAAGATCCTGCCTTCCCGATTGCAGCCTGCTCCATACAAACAAACACGTGCCACTTTTTCCATTCCGATTTCTCTACACTCATTTTAAGTACTCCCAAAATGATCACCAGGGCCAGTATACGCCTTGTTTTTTTAAGATGTATAAGCTATTCCAGGGAATGGCTGCCTCAAAACGCAGGATTTAAGTGAGCCGGATAAGTTCTGTAAAAAGTCAGGCACATCAGTGATCGCTGCTGAAAAGCGGCTTGTAAGCAACTTTTACATTTCGTTAACCTTCTTTTACCTGACGTTAACAGACCCCAGCATCAAGCCTTTTAGTTTTGCGGCCCACCGCAGTGGTGGCCACCGCGGTGGCTGAAATTCTTTAAAACAAAAATAGAAATGACTAAACTCCTGCAAGTATGCGGATTATCGATGTTTATTTTTTGCGCTTCCTGTAAAATACAAAACAAAACAGACCTGCCAACAGACACCAGCAAGTCCGAAACCACGGACACAGCCACTTCCTACGAACCCAACGCAATGGTTCGAAATGTAAAAAAAGGCAAAAATGGTACCATTTTAATCGCCGCATCATTTGCCGGTGTTTTTCGCTACGACCCCCGACGGGCAGTCCGCGGACGGGCAGATGGAAAGTCATTTACAAATCTCACAAGTAAAATAGGTTCCCGCAGATTCTGGGATGTCCTGGAAGATCGACGCGGAAATCTTTGGCTGGCGACTACGGATTCAGGAGTTTATTATTACGATACCCGACGGGCAGTACCCGGAAAGGCAGCTGCGCAACCTTTCCAACATTTTACAACCAGGGAGGGGCTTGCCAGTAATGCGGTAATGACCATTTATGAAGACAGAGCAGGTGCTATCTGGTTTGGCACAGGAGGTGGAGTGAGCCGTTATGATCCCGGACAGGCAGACGGAAAATCTTTTCGGAATTTTACAACCAAAGAAGGACTTCCCAGTAATGCCATTCATACGATCATGGAAGACAAAACGGGGAAATTATGGTTTGGCACAAGTGGCGAGGCTTGCTTTTATGATGGAAAAACATTTACCGTTTTCAGAAACAAAGAAGGTAAATCCTTCAACAACGTTTGGGGTTTGACCGAGGATAAAACTGGCAATATCTGGATCGGTGGGTCGATCATCGATGGTAAAAAAGGCGATACCTTGTTCGTTTCAAATGGTCTTTGGCGTTTTGACCCTTTGTCTAAGCTCAGGGCAGGAGGCAGTGGCTTTACCAAAATTAGTCAGCGGGGTGCTTCTGCAATAATCGAGGATAAAAAAGGAAACATATGGACTACTGGTGCTGTAAATCCCAATGGAACTGGGGCTTGGAAACTTTTGCGATATAATCAAAAGTCCTCCTACAATAAAAATCCTGATGTAACTGAAATAATGTCAATAGACAAAATGCTTTGCGGGATTTTGGAAGCCGAAGACGGAAGTATCTGGTTTGGATCCATAAATGGAGTTTATCGATATAATGGAAAGACCATCACGAATTTTAAAAATAAGGAGGGGCAGCAATAATGCCCTTTTGAGCTAGTTAAAAAAATTGTCACCTGATATCAATCAACATTATTTCTGAAATATGAAAAACAAAATATCAATCACATTCCTGACTTTAATTTTTGCTCCTCTTTTCTTCGCCTGCGGTGATCTTAAAAAAGAGGAAAATAAAAACAATTCCCCAGCCAGCTCCATATCCTTACACATTGGGAATGAAAAATTTGTGGTAATAGATCCCAAAGAGAGTGTTGTGACTTGGAGAGGTTATAATTTCAATGGCTTAAACAGTCAAACCGGATATGTCTATATATCAAAAGGAGAATTGCTGATTGAAAATGGCGAACTGATGGGCGGTACAGTTGAAGTTGACATGAATACAATTGAAGATAAAAACCATGGTCGTGATAATAAACTCGTTAATCACCTGAAAGATCCCGATTTTTTTGAGGTTAAAAAATTTCCCTTTTCTACAATTGTCTTTACCAGGGTCAAATCAATAAATGTAAACGATAAAGAAATTACAGCAAACCTGACCATTAAGGGTATCACTAATACAGTTACTTTTCCGGCCAAAATGGAATTAAAAGACGGAATTTTCAAAGCCAACGGCAAGTTAGTCATTGACAGAACATTATGGGATGTTCGATATAAATCAGGAAAATTCTATGCTGATCTGGCTAATCAAACGATGTCGGATTCCATTGAATTCCAAATGAAGATCGTAGCAAAAAAATAAACATCTGAATCTTTAACAGAAGCAGCCAAACTCTAAAGCCCGATGTTCTACAAAACGATCTTTATCAGGAAATTGATTTCGCTTTGGTCCGATGAAATGCAACTAGCAATATGGTATCGAAATTCCTTCTGCTCCTAACCCGCGATTTGAAAGTAGTTTAACAATTCAGGACAGTTCATTAAGTGCCCAGTTCAACTGCATATTTTACTATCTTTCCGTATTTTCAGTATATTAAACCCGGCAAAGTTGAATCTCCCAACCCCATATGAAACATTGCTTGTTATTGATGATTTTAGTGCTTCGATTTAACGGCGCAGGTGCACAACCAGTTTATAAGGTAAATTTTCAGGAGCTAAAAGGCCTTGAGGGTACTTATGCTTACTCCGAAAATGCAACCTTACAAATAGCAGCATCACCAAAGGATACGTCATTGTACGCGATAATTGGTACGGCGAGATACAAATTACGCCCTTACCGCAAGGATATTTTTTTAAATAATGGCAATCAGCAGGTGCAGTTTGTAAGAGATGGAAATAAAATTTTGGGTTACAAAGTACAGGACGGTCAACCCGACAAGCTATATAAATTCATCAGTTCCAGTGTCGATTTCTCAGATAGAATCTGGTATGCAAGGCCTCCCGGTGCCACATACAAATATCATGTACCGTTACAAAAACAGGATGGTTTACCGACGGGACAGTTGGCGGGCTCGGGGCTCGACACCAGCTTGATAAGCAAAATGATTGAAAGGATCACCAACGATACTTATTCAAATGTCCACAGCGTGCTTCTGTTAAAAGACGGAAAATTGATCTTAGAAGAATACTTCTACGATTATGATGCTGACAAACTTCATGAACTGAGGTCGGCCAGTAAGACTTTCATTTCAGCACTTATTGGCGTTGCTGTTGCTCAGGGATTTATCAAAAACCTTGACAAGCCAGTCATATCCTATTTCCCAGAATATCAGATTCAGAATCTCGACCCACGCAAGAACGCTATCAAAATTAAAAACATGTTAACCCAGCAATCGGGCCTGGCCTGCGATGACAGAGACCCTAATTCTTTGGGAAATGAAACGAAAATTTACCCAACCAACAATTGGATAAAATCGATTTTGAATTTACCAATGGACGGAAATCCTAGCCAAAAGGCGCAGTATTGTTCGGGTAACTCACTGGTTTTGGGGAAAATTATTGAAAAATCTTCGAAACAAACCTTACATGAATTCGCTGAGAAATACCTTTTTGGTCCCCTGGGCACCACTGACTTTAAATGGGACTATGTTCTGAATCAGGACCATCAGGATGACTATGGACAATTGTATCTGAAACCACGGGACATGGCAAAACTCGGATTGGTCTATCTGAACGGAGGCAAATGGAACGGAAAACAAATTATCCCTCAAAATTATGTCGCACAATCTCTCGCCAAACATGCTGTTGTAGACGGTATTGATTATGGCTATTTGTGGTGGTGCGAATCCCTAACTGCCGGTGGGGTAAAATATGAGGGAATGGCTGCCAAGGGGAATGGTGGTCAGCGCATTTTTTTGTGGCCTGAGCAAAACATGGTCGCAGTGATTACGGCAGGAAATTACAATACACAGTCGCCCGCCAACAAAATGTTAATAGAATGCGTCCTTAACGGCCTGAGAAAGTAGCACCTTTTGCCCGCGTTTGCAAATTCCTGCTACTGTTTCACCAACACTGTTTTTGCCTGAACCCGCGGCCTATAAATCAGATAATCACCCACTTTTTGTTCTATAACGTAGTTTTTCTCGATTGAGGCCACCACGGCTGGACTGTAACGTGAGGCATTCAGAAGGGGCGTTGTCACAATTAAACTGAAATAACCTTTGTCAAAAAGACGCAGATAAGGGGTTTCGTCCCAACCACCTGCAAGCGTTAAAAAGCTGAGCGTTGCAGGTTCCGCTTCAATTTTGCGGCCAGCCTTGGTGATGATCAGCATATTGTCGGACAAAACAGGTCCTGCCGTAGCCTGAATAAGTCGAACCAGCTGCGCTTCTTCCTTAATCTGACGACCGAAGTCTTCCGTCACCATCGCGATAATTCGCCGGCTCGGAACGAATAAAAGCACGAGCAGTGAAATCAGGGCAATCGGATAAATTTTTGTTTGCGGGCGATTCTTACGCCATGTCGCCAGCAGGCGAAACAGGCAGAGTGTGGATAATATACAAAGCGATATATCCCAGGCCAGAAAGAAATTGTAAATCGAGCCCATTTTCCCGATGGAAATAGCCAGCAAACCTGCCAACCCAGCGTTTAAACCACCGATGAGAATAGCGCGAGCAAAAGAATTGTTGGCTTTTAAGGTAACAAAACGTTTCAACCCTATGCGCTGAATGCTTTTTCCGTTCCAAAGAGTGGTCACTATGGCCGCTGAAAGTAATAGTTTAAGCATCATGTTCAGGCGCAGATGGCTCGAAAACTGTGCCAACACGACGTTCCAGGAAAATGGATTCAGGTTGTAGCTGAGTATGTTTTTCAAAAACCCGCCAGCAGTCAACCAATTACAAACAGCAAGCCCTATTACCCCAAGGAGCAACGCAAAACCGTAAACCCGAACTGTTGTTTTGGGATACGCAAACAGGCCAAAAATCGCACAGGCGACAGGTGCGCTGAGCAGCGTTTGTTTGGCAAAAGCAGCCAGAACAAACAGGAAAACGGCAAAATACTGACCAGCTGCTTTTTTACCAGAATGGATGCAAACGGCAAGACCGCCGTACATCAGCATCAACCCAAGCATATCCACCCGCATCAGACTTGCCCAGCCAATTACGCTCTCTGTTGAAAGTACCAGCGCTGCACCTAAGGCACCACTTGCCAGGCGCCAAAGACGTGGAAACCCAACCGGGATACTTTGAGAAACCAGCATTGCCACAATTCCAGCCAACCCAATCGTACTCACCAGCGAAACAGTCCTCCCGGCTAGTAGCAAATCACCCGTACCAAAGCCAACCAGTTCAGAAACAACCAGATACAGTGGCGGATATGGAAAAATTACATAGGGCAGTCCGTCCAGCGGCTTGTAAGCAATCGTCAGATTGGTGATCTGTTGTGACATCCAAAGCGTGTGACCTTCGCCATAATCCCGCAACACTTCGACGCCGATCAGCCGGAGTTGAACAGCCAGAAACAGCACACAAATCAGCAACGAAAAGCCAATTATACAAAGACAAATAATTCGCCTTGGGAAATTCAAATTTTGCTTTTTCATTTTTGAAGAATCTTTGCAGCGAGCATTCTCGCTCTGCCAATTGCCTGATCCATGTCGTAATATCGGTATTCTCCCAAACGTCCGCAAATGAGCGTATTCTTTTCTTGATCTGCCAGAGACGCATATTGTTTGAACAACGCCCGATTCCCGGCATCCGGAAACGGATACTCGTAGTGATCTGGCAATATTGGTGTTATCGTCTCCTCTGTGGTAAGCAGTGTCCCAGAAATTTGTTTGGCAATTTGTGGCGGAAGCATGTGTTTCCATTCCAGTGTCCGAATATGACGCCCGTTGTGCATCTGTGGATTATTGATCTGCGGCCAGGGATGAACATAGTCAACATCTCGCACATATTGATGCGAACGCACCTGCCCACGGTATTGCAATTTTCCCAGACTGAACCCAAAATACTCATCAATGGGCCCGGTAAACACCAGCAAACGCCGCGCCTGAAAGGATTGCCGATTTTTCAAAAAATCTACATTCAACGTAGTTGGAATGCCTTCCAGCATTTTGGCCATCCAGGTCGCATAACCTTCCGTTGGAAGGCCCTGGTATTTGTGCCGGCTAAATCGGGGATCATCATCAGACCTGACATCAAAACGCTTCGCCAGGTCTGCTGACAACTGGCTGGCTTCCACACCCCACTGCTTTTGGCTGTATCCTTTTACAAATTTCTCGTAGACAGCATGGGGCATCATGGCCAGCGATGCTTCCTCGAAGTTTCGTGCTGCACCCTGATGCGCGGGTTGCCAGGGAACTCCTGCTACTTTTCGAATGTACGCTTCATCGACGGGCCACTGTTCGTACGCATCGTCAACCCAGGATTTGACCTGTGCCTCAAATCGATAAAATGTGCCAAACCGATTCACATAAGACCAAAGTGCATCGGAATTGGTGCGAAAATAATGCGGACCGTAGGTGTGCATACGAATGCCACTCGGATGTATCTGGTCATGAACATTGCCGCCTCCGTGCGGACGACGGTCAATCACCAGCACTTCCCGGTTGTTATCGGCCAAATGCCTGGCAATGGTGGCTCCTGTAAGTCCTGAACCGACAATAAGATAATCAACTTTCATTGGAGGGTATTTGCCTGGTTAGTCAACATCGTCTGAATATCACGGTACAATTCAATGGCTTTCCGACCGAACAGCTGCATTTTCACACTCGGCTCGCCACCATACCGCTCTCTGAAACCAATCGGAATAAACGCGTGCGTCACGGATTTGTCCTTTCTCAAAAGAACAGACAGCGCCACATTGGCCAGGTGAAAATCATTCGGAATTTGACGGATTATACCTTGGATTGCCTCCGTTCGCATGAAACGGTAAGGGACATTCGCATCCGGGCAATCCACTTTGAATGCGAGCAGTAGCATCAGGCGAAGCGTTTTCGTGACGATGATGCGTTTCCAGCCGTCCTCGCGACTTGCTCTGACACCGGAAATCACCAATGCTTCGTTGCGTGCTTGCCAGAAAGCGGTAAAATACTGCGGGTCGCATTGCCAGTCGGAATCGATCTGAAAAACAAAACGAGCACCCAACTCACCTGCGCGTTGATATCCTTCCAGGCAGGTTTGCCCATGCCCGCGGTTCGGCCGACTAATTACGACAAGGCGCTGTCCGTACTGCGTATGTAATTGGCACAAAATTGCCAGCGAATTGTCGCGGGAACCATCGTCGATAGCCAGTACTACAAAATTTTGGCACCATTTTTCTAATTCAGCTATCCATTCACAGATCACTTTTTGGATAGAATCCTGCTCATTGTAGACCGGAATTACGATCGCGAGCTCAGGAGGTGTGTTGGGGTAAGCGTCAGGCATTAAATCAAAATTCATTAAGAAATTTTTCTATTTGAGGGTAACTGGCAAACGTTAAGTAGTGTATGTGGCAAAGAGTTCGGCAAACCAGAAATCTGACGCTAAATCTTGTTTATAAAATTTAGTTATGTAAAAGTTACCGATTCAGAAAACTAGCCTGAAATCGTTAAATACGTGATTCTCTCAAATATTGGGGTAATTGTTGGTTAGACAACTTTCTAATTATCTAACGGTAACATTGAGCAATTTTCGGTGATGCGAAGTATCACACGCCGGCAAGTGCTTATCAATAACATGCCTTATGAGGTCGCCAAGCCTGTTGCTTTTTATGGAAATTGAAATACAAAAAATTGTGCAGGTAATTTGTCAGGCTTTTGTAATTAATACCTTCCAATCGGCAGTTTAAAGACCTGGCCGGGGGAATTTTAAATCGCCGTAAAATCACCAAACGTTCCTCAGGAACGTAACGAATCTGACTAAAACCGTATTTCTACCAACAAAACGTCCCTACTGGGACGATAGGCGCGGTAATCCCGTAATGGCATTGGTAAATTTATAAATTGAAGCCTTTTAACGTATTTTTCAGGACAAAATTGCTCTTAGGGCCGATTAGAATAAAGTATAAAACCTGCAATTTAAAGACCGGACCGGGCGAATTTCAAATCGTCGTAAAATCACCAAACGTTCCTCAGGAACGTAACGAATCTGACTAAAACGTATTTCTACCAACAAAACGTCCCTATTGGGACGATAGGCGCCGTCGTCCCGTAATGGCGTTGGTAAATTTATAAATTGAAGCCTTTTGACGTATTTTTCAGAACACAATTGCTTTTGTGACTTATTAGAAAAAAGTATAAAACCAGCAATTTAAAGACCTGGCCGGGGGAATTTCAAATCGCTGTAAAATCACCAAACGTTCCTCCGGAACTTAACGAATCCGACTGATACCTGGTTCCACCCACAAAACGTCCCTATGGGACGAATGGTGCAAGGTCGCCGTACTATGTAAAATCGGAGCATTCTGACAATAAACATGACTAAATCTTAAAGCCTCAAACAGATCTGTAAATGCATTTCAAAAAAAATCCCGCAGACTATCGCCGGCGGGATTCACTCAAAATTCTGAATATGGCAATATTTAATTCCAGTCGTTACTGATGTCCTTCGCAACGAGCGGATTGGTGTTTTTCTCGGTTAAGGGAATCGGAAATAATACATGTTTATCCTGGAAAAACGACTGGCTCGAAGCCGGATATTTCTCTTTTTTCTCCGCATTCAGGGTCTGTTTTGCAATCCCCCATCGAATCAGGTCAAACCAGCGAACCTGTTCACCGCAGAGTTCGAGCTGACGTTCCCGGATGATTTTTTTTATCGCTTCATCCTTACCCCCAATTGTTGTGTAAGGAAACGCGCCGGAACGTACGCGGACTTTATTGATCAACGGAAGCGCGTCAGCAATTTTACCCGTATTAATCTGCGCCTCGGCAAGCATCAGCAGCACATCGGCATAACGAATAACCTGCGAATTAATGTCGGATTGAGGCAATTCTCCTTTTTCCTTGTATTCGTAAGGTTCATATTTTCTCCAACGGTAGCCGTTGCCGTTTTCTGAGAACGGATACGGTTTCGGACCGCCGGTGCAATTGTCGCAAAAATTTACGTCGCCCCCACTTGCCTTGTCGCCATAAAAGGTGTTTTTCGCTCTTGGATCTACGTAAGTTTTACCTGCTTCGTCGGTGTAGGTAAATGCTTTTACTGCTGCGTCCGAGATAAACACGTTCCGCCAGTCGTTCCAGCCATATTCCATCGCCCGGCCCGTCAATGTATTTTTCCCGCTACCCGACCCTTCCTGCGATCCAAACATATAATAAGGGCTTCCTTCTGCCCAGCCGCCCCACGCCTTGTGCGGTATATCGAAAACCGTCTCAGCATTTTTCACCGGAGATTTGGTAAAAAGTTCGTCCAGGTTCGTCACAAGGTCATACGTGTACGGCGCCTTGGTCAGCAATTCCAGCTGCGTTGCCGCTTCTGCATATTTTTTTTGGAATAAATACGACTTACCCAGCAGCGCCACCGCAGCTCCTTTTGTTACCCTTCCCAAATCGCTGGCGCTGTTGGCATATGTAACCGGAAGTCCGCCGATGGCTTTCGTGAGTCCGGATTCTATTTCTTTCCACACGTCCTCAGTACTCGATCGTGTCAGGTAAAATTCGCTGTTCCCGCCATAATCTTTTCTGATCGGAACCCTTCCCCAGAGTGTCACAAGTAAAAAATCGGCGTAGGCTTTCAGAAAATAAGCCTCAGATACATATTGCGTGAGTTTGGCTTTTTCCGCATCCGAGGCAGGTGTAACTTTTGCTGCCTTATCGATAACCAGATTCGCCCGGAAAGTCAATTTGTAAGCAGTGGACCAGAGGTCATTTATTTGCGCATGATTCGCCGCATAGCTGTAATCATGCAACTGTAGAACATCTCCCAAGAGTGGCGCATCGGCCTCCGCTTCATTTCCCGTCAGATCCATCAAATAATAGAAATCTCTCGAATAAAGCCCTTTGTAAAGCATGAGCCCGTAAGCCGCCGTCAAGGCCTCTGAAATGGTGGAGGGTGTAGTAAAATAGGTATCGTCGTTATAGCTCGTCTGGTTTTTGACATTGTCCAGTGAGTTGTCGCAGCCTGCAATGGCCAGGCAGGCCAGCGTTCCCAACGAAAGTATTTGCTTTTTCATTATGACAAAAATGAAGTTGAATGGAATGATTTAAAACCCAACCTGGAGTCCCAGCAGGAAAGTCCTTGGCTGCGGATACTGACCCGTGTCTACGCCTTTTGTGAAAATAAACGATTTGGCGTCGCTTACACTGGCGCTAACCTCAGGGTCATATCCTTTGTAGTTGGTAACGGTCAACAGATTCATCGCCGTCACATACACCCGGAAGCTTGAAAAAACCTTCGTATTCATGGAATTCAGTAACGTTTTCGGAACCGAGAAACCAAGTGTCAGATTACGCAGCCGCATGTATGAACCATTTTCGAGGAAACGGTCTGATGCGCGCAGATTGGACGGCGTATTTTGTCCTGATCTCGGCATATCGGTAATGTCTCCGTCGTTTTTCCAGGCTGCGAGAACCGCAGTGGATGAGTTAAAAGGCCGGGTCGTACCTTCTGTCCAGTAACGCAGGGCATTGTATACTTTCACATCTCCAATTCCTGCCAGACCCATCGACAGATCCCATGCTTTGTAGGATAAATTTACCGAGCCTCCATAAGTCCAGACAGGTATTGCTGAGCCTAAAAATGCCTGATCCGCATCCGTGATCTGCCCGTCACCGTTCAGATCTTTGTAAACGATGTCACCCGCTTTTAACCCATCCTGATACGTCTTAAAACCTTTGGCGATAGCCTGTTCATTGTACTTCGCAACGTCCGCTGCGGCAGATACCACCTTGTCGACTTGGAAGCCGTAAAATGAGCCAATTGCTGCGCCAACGTCAGTTTTGGTAATGTTTATTCCGCCGTTGGTGCTTCCGCTCACAATCGGTCCGCCGTTACCAAGCGATACTACATTGTTCTTGTTATAACCTGTATTGGCTGATATGCTGTAACTGAAATCTCCCGCCTGACCGGCATAAGAGATTGCGGCTTCAAAACCTTTATTGATCGCGTTGGCAGCATTTTGTACCATGCTCGCATCATTGTAAACATCGCCGAGCCCTGTTGATACCGGCAGTTTCACGTCGAGCAACAAATCTTTGCTGTTGCGTTTGTAGTAGTCCAGACTGATCTGTAATTTGTTTCTTAACAGTCCGAAATCGAGCCCAAAATCTGTCTGCGTTGTTTCCTCCCATTTCAGGAATGGATTTGGCACCCTTGTAACCGTTGCGCCTTGCTGGAAAGCCTTACTCTCGCCAAAGGAATAAACAATATTGTTGTTGCCATAACCGCGGTAAACAGTAGGATCTGTCAGGAACAAACCGATGTTTGCATTTCCGGTAATACCCCAGCTTGCCCTGACTTTCAGATCAGAAATAAAGGAAACGTTTTTCATAAAATCCTCATTTGCAACTTTCCAGGCCATTCCGACCGAAGGGAAATTTCCTTTTCTAAATGCTTTTCCAAATGCCGGATTGATGTCCTGACGTATCGAAGCATTCACCAGATATCGGTCATGAAAGGCGTAAGTGATCCGGCCAAAATAAGAGCGCGATGCATAAATTCCTGACCCCGATCCTGTTATGCTATTTGATTTGGAAACTCCAATCTGTTTGATCAGGTCATTTGTAAATCCGGCTCCTGTGAGGTTGACGCTCCTGCTTCTGTTCCCTTCATTGAACGTATTACCCGCCATCACCGAAAAATCATGGCGACCGAATGTTCTGGAATAAGTCAGAATATTTTCAATAATCGGCGATACAGAGAACGAATAACTCTCGTCAATTTTGCGGTCTGTTTTGGTGTTTCCGTTCAGATATTCACCTGTGTAATTGTAACTATTGCTGTTGGAAAGGCCAATGTTAGCCTGTGACCTGAATTTGAGCCCGTTGATAATATCAATTTCACCCCAAAGCTGGAAGAGATTGGAAACGCCTCTGGAAAGTTTTTCTGTCAGATAAATTCCAGGCAGCGGATTGAGCGCATCATTCTGATCTAAAATGGTAGTAACCTTGCTATATCCACCCAGGTTCGTCGGGTCCATTGTCGGTGCGTAAGGCGGCATACGAAGCGCTTCCACGAAACTGGCAACATTTCCTGTTGTTCTGTTGTATTTGAAATTGATGGTCTGCCCCAATCGTATTTTCTTTCCAATCTGTTCTTCAAGCTGCGTCCGCAGGTTGATACGTTCGTAGCCATAATCTTTCATAATCCCATCCTGCTTGGTATAACCAGCCGAGAAATTGTAAGTCGCCTTTTCGCTTCCGCCTGTTACATTCACATGGTGCTCGGTCACTTTCGCGTTCCTGAAAATCTCCTTTTGCCAGTCCGTCCTCGTTACGAGCACATCGGGCGTATTGAGCTTATCTGGTACTTTATTTCCCTGTGTCAGATCAATGTCCTTAACCAGCTGAACGTACTGCGCAGCATTTAACATATCCAGTTTCTTCCAAGCCTGCGCTACGCCGACATAACCATTGTAAGTCACTTTTGGCGTTCCGGCTTTCCCTTTCTTCGTTGTGATCAACACCACTCCGTTTGCGGCTGATGCTCCGTAAATCGCAACAGACGCGGCGTCTTTCAAAACCGTTATATCCTGAATATCATATGGACTAACTGAATTAATATCACCACCCTGAATTCCGTCGATCACATACAAGGGATCGGAATTGGTCAGAGAGCCTACACCGCGAATGATAATTTTGGCATTGGAACCAGGCAATCCGCTCGTATTGACAATTTGCACACCGGCTATTTTTCCCTGTAAAAGCTGCTGCGCGGATGTAGCTGAAATATCGCCAAATTCCTTGCGCCCTACCACGGAAACTGCACCCGTGAGGTCCTTCTTTTTCGCCGTACCATAGCCGATTACGACTACCTCATCCAACGCCCTCGTGTCAACCGCAAGTGAAACATTCACGATTGCGCGAGTACCAACGATCTCTTCCTTAGGCACATAACCTACGTAGGAGAAGATTAGTATTGCGTCCGCACCGGCTCCTGTAATCTGGTAAGCGCCAGCGATGTCTGTCGTGACGCCCCTCTGAGAACCTTTCAGCACTACGCTTACGCCTGGCAGCCCGTCGCCTTGTTCATCAGTAACCTTGCCTTTAATTGTCACATCTTCCGGACTGAGTTTTGTGATTTTTGAAACAGAAACCTCCGGCTTTGCAAACGATTCGGGAGCCGAAACAGGTGCAATTGTCGCACTCTCAATCGTCGCTATCCCCGATTCCGGAGCCTTTCTTTCATAACGCGAAACAATTACGTACGCCTCTTTACCAGCTTTTCTGAACCGAAGATTAAATGGTTTGAGGAGGTCGGTCAACTGCTTTTCCAGCTTGCCCCCATCCTGCCGGTAATCTGCACCGGTGATGGTGATATTTTTTACTGTTTCTTCTTCGAACAATATGCTCACCTGGTGCTGTTTGCCCAGGTCGATCAATAAGTCTTTCAGGTTTTTGGCTCTGGCGCGACTTTCCGCATGCTGACTCTGGGCCGGTATTTGCTGGCTCGCAAATGAAATCCCCTGCGCCGTACAAAGCTGCTGAACAGATAACATGGTCAGCACGATGCGGGTTTTTTGTAGAAATCTGCTACTCATGAGTTAGATTGGTTACTGATTTTCTCAATTCTATAAATTCGTTGTGTTTCACTATTTCCAGATGGAGTAATTCGGACAGGATTGCCAGAAGGTCGTCGGCCTGCTTTGCTTTGTACACGCCGCCAATTCTGCATTTGTTCAAAACGGGATCCAGTATACGTACTTTAACCTGAAAACGGTCATTCATTTGCTGCACAACCTCCGACAAAAGTGTATTGTCGAAATAAAACATGTCCTGCTTCCATGCTACAAACCTGGCAGGTGTAGCGGATGATGTGAGGCTGAATTTGCCGTCAGTTTCGGATGAGAACAGATTTCCCGGTTTCATGTAAAGTTGTTTTCCTTCCGGAAGACTCAGCTTTACTTTCCCTTTTGTCAGAAAAACCTTTGTTCCTCTTTCCCGGGAGAACGCAACAAACTCGGTTCCAAGCACTTCAATAAGGTAATCTTTGTCCATACGCACAATAAAACGACTGTCGCTTTCCGTGTGAACCACTTTAAATTCCGCCTCACCTTCAAGCAACACCTCGCGGTTTCCTGATCCGAAACCCAGTCTAGGAACCCGTAAAACAGAATTTGCATTAAGGACTACTGCGGTCCCGTCAGAAAGCTGGTAGGTAGCGATACGCCCATTGTCGGATGTTAACGATTTGTACATGAGATCGTTCCTGAAAACAAATCCGGCAACTAAAGCCAGGCATGCTACAAGAGCGATCCAAAGCCGCAGACTGCCCAGCGGACCAGTTTTGGCACGTTCCGCGCGCAATAAAGGAATTTCTCTGTCCTGATCTTCATCATTGACCAGTGAACTGTATTGAGTCAAAGCAGTTTCCAACTGTGGCGAGAACTGCGGATGACGACTTTCCCATTCGTCAAGGTATTGGTAATAGAGCTCCTCATTCTGCGGCTCCACAAGCCAGTCTTCGACAAGCTTACGCTGAATGGATGTGGTCCTTCCGTTAAAAAAATCGAACAGGACGTCTTTAGATATGGATTCTTTCATCTTATTTTTTTGCTTTTTATAGTCTGATCGGGCCAGTTTGGATGATTCACGGCAGCCACAAAATTTTGTCGTAATTGATACGGAAATGCTATTTTCATTTATTTTACAGAACAGACAATTACGATGTTCCTAACCCCATACAGCCTTTATACTTTTATCGAAAGCAGGATTGTGATACATATGAACCAGCTGTCTTTCAACCCATTGCGGAGCCGTGCAATTGCCCTTGTAATAAGTGCCTCCACGGACTTAGGGGTAATCTGAAGTTCACCGGCAATCTCTTCCAGCGTTTTTCCTTCTACGCGTTTCAACAAATAGGCTTTCCTGCACTGCGGGGGCAGTTCCTGCACAATACGTTCCACCTGCTGATGCAACTCATTGTACTGTAATGCTTCAATGGGGTTCAGCCCGAGCGCTACGAACGGAGTGCCAACAACGTCCAGCGGCGAGGTCCTGTTCAAATCCCATTTCAAATAATTGTAGGAACGATTGCGAACAGCCTTGTACAAATAAGCGCGGTAGGAAGTTGTGATCAGCTCAAAAGTCCGGCTCTGCCAGAACGACGCAAATACTTCGGCGACAATATCTTCGGCCACTTCCCCGGAATGCACAAACCGGATCGCATGGTTACACAAATTGGTGTAGTATCTTCTGAAAAGCAGTTCGCAGCCTTTCTGAGGATTTTGGACAAACATTTCGCGGATCAGATATTCATCGTGGAGAATCACCGGGTCACTATCCTGAACAGACAAATCCCCGATCCCCTGCCCGGTCTCTTGTTGCGGCGTTTTTTTTGTAGAATTAATCGTCATATCATTTAATTAACCCAACTACGGATTTACAGTTTAATCATACAGACAAGACCACCAGCCCCATCCCCATACTATAAATAATATTTTTTTTTCAATAAATAATTCTATTAACACTGTAACTGCGGGGGCGGTTGAAATACTGTCACACTGAGCGAACCGGGCCGCCGGGCGGTCGAAGTGCGGACTCACCATCTTGTCACACTGAGCGGAGTCGAAGTGCGGGCTCACCATCTTGTCACACTGAGCGAACCGGCCGCCGGGCGGTCGAAGTGGCCGAACCTGGCTCGGTCTTCGACTACGCTCAGACTGACAGCAACTCAAAACAAAAGCAATTTCTTGTTACACTGTTCGGGCAGCCGGGTGGTCGAAGTAATGTCACACTGAGCGGAGTCGAAGTGCGGGCTCACCATCTTGTCACACTAAGCGAACCGGCCGTCGGGCGTTCGAAGTGGCGGCACCTGGCTCGGTCTTCGACTACGCTCAGACTGACAGCAACTCAAAACGAAAGCAATTTCTTGTTACACTGTTCGGGCAGCCGGGTGGTCGCAATAGTGTCACACTGAGCACAGATCCTGTCACACTGAACACAGATCCTGTCACACTGAACACAGATCTTGTCACACTGAGCGGAGTCGAAGTGCGGGCTCACTATCTTGTCACCCCGAGCGGAGGCGAAGTACCACTCCGCTCAGGGTGACAGGACATTATGGCTTAATGACTTTTAACAAAACAGTCTCTTTTGAAGAACCAATTTTGATCAGGTACAGACCTGTTGTTTTACCCAGCGGGATGGCGTGGCGCTCTGATTGTAGAGGTTTCGCAATTGACTTTTCAAACAATGCGCGTCCGTTCAGGTCGGTCACCGTAATGTTGAGCGGGGAATAATTTGCTCCGGTGATGACAATTTCGGCGTTGTCGCCGTGAATCGGGTTCCCCAGTACCGTCACAGCCAGTTTATCAGCCGTAATCTCACTGTCCATAACACCAAATCTTGCGTTAGACTGTACTGAGGGCTCCTCGCCGTAAACCAACTGTCCTTTGTAATACACCGTTACCTTACTGTTTTCTGCGAAAGGTGCAGCGGCTTTGTAAGAATAATCGTTGGTTTCATCAAAGGCCGACCAGTTTGACTTTGCAATCCTGTACTGAAAATTTCCCGTATTGCTCAGCGGATATAATTTGCCGGCGGAGGCTGCTACTTTCAGTTCGAAATAGGTATCGGCGTTTGTTCGCTGCTGATTTGCAACAAACTGACCAGTAACATTTCCTGCACCCAATTTGGCAAAGTCAATCCAATGGTTCAAGGCAGCAGTTCCATCTGCTATAAACCAGTAGCGTATGGCCAGGTCAGCGTAATCAAGAGACACATTACCGTTATTTTCTACTTTAAGCCAGGAGCTGATCGCAGTAGCATTGGTGTTTGCATTTTTGTTTTCAAAATGAACTTTCAGATCCAGCGCTTTCGCAGTTGTATCCGGCTCCGCACCCCACCACAATTTACCATTCCGGTACAACGTGATGTGTTCGTTTGCCACGTAAGAAGATGTACTTTTGAAAGAATAATCATCCGTTTCTGAAAGATTTCCCCAATCTGCATTGGCAAATCTGGACTGAATGACGCCTGAATTGCCGGCAGGATTCAGGTTCCCCGCAGAGGCTGTAAAACTGTATTCCACATAGCCCAAAGCGCCTTGGCGCGGTTTGTCCAGTTCAACATAGTTCATTGAGACTTTGTTATTCCCAATTTCCGCGTAGTCGATCCATTTGTTTATACCTGCATAATTTTCGGCAGTAATCCAGTAGCGTGCCGTAAGCTCGCTGTACGGAATGGCAATTGAACTCTCATTGGCGATGGTCAGATTAGGTTTGGCGTTATTATTATTTACCTGCCCGTTATCACCATCCTGATAAAGCACCTTCAAACCGGATGACACTACCAGCGTACGGTTGACGGGTTGCGCTGCGCTATATACGGAATTGCCGTTTTGAGAAGCCGTGATCACAGCAATGCCAGGCGCAATGACACGTATCTTTCCGTTTGAAATAACCGCTACCGTTGTATCAGAGCTCGCATAACTTGCCGCCAAACCCGAAGTTGTCGTCGCAGCAGGATCAAAATCCGCATTACCAACTGTTTTTGTAGACAGACTGTCAAAGATGATTGTTTGCGCAATCAGCGGAGGGGCAGCCAATGTCAGACAGAAATCATCGAGTAACAATCTTCCGCTTGGACCCGCTTTTGATGCCCAGATTCCGATGGTCACAGCATTGGCTGGCGCCATTTTAGTTACGGTATATTTGGTAAACACACCGGCAGTTGGCGATGGGAATGCCTGAAACTGTGTGGTCCCACTCGTAATTTTGGCACCCTGCGCATCGTAAAAATCTATCCCGATGCCAGCCCAATACGGCATGATCAATTGCGAAGCGTTGGCAGGGTTTGGCGTTCCTTCCGTTTTGGCCCACACGTCGAAAGTGATTTCCGTTCCTCCCGTAACGGTTATTGTTTTCCCGTAGTTGATAGCCCCCTGATCCGCCGTGATAGCAGCGCTTTTTAGTCCGCTTTGCGCAGAGGTACTGATTGTCGCGGCGGCAATATTCGGATTCCTGATCCAGTTGACAAAACTACTTTCAAAACCATTGTTGGTAAGCACCCCACATAATCCGGCGCTAACAACAGTTACAGCGGAAACGGATGAAATACCGCTGGCATCCTGCGCCGTGGCGCTGATCGTTGCAGATCCTACCGAAACTGCCGTCACATTTCCGGACGTATTTACACTGGCAACAAACGGATTCGACGAAGTCCAGATCACCGTTTTGTTGCTTGCATTCAGCGGAGAAACAGTTGCTTTAATCAAGGTCGTATCTCCAACACCGACCGTAACGGCTGTTTTACTCAGCGCTATTGAGGAGATCAGCACGTTGGAAACTGTGATCACGCTGCTCGCTGTTTTGGCACCGTCCTGCGTTGTGACGGTAACAGTCGCCGTACCAGGGGCAAGACCCGTCAGTACACCGCTTTGGTTGACTGTAACGATTGCAGCATCGGACGTAGACCAGGTCAGTGCTTTATTTGTCGCATTTGTTGGCTGTATGGCTGCAACAATTGTCGCAGAATTGTTCACCCCAACAGACGCATTTGCCGGCAATGTAACTCCGGTTACAGAAATATTTCCCGCAGTTACAATTGACGAAGCGGTTTTCCTGCCTTCGTCGGTAGTTGCGGTGATGGTAGCGGTACCCGGGGATATGCCTTTTACCAACCCACTTCCGTCCACACTCAGCACGGAGGTATTGGAGGAAGTCCAAACGACCTTGCGGTTTGTTGCATTGGCCGGAAGTATCGTGGCAGCCAGTCTCGTCGTATCGCCTACGCCAACAGAAGCTGTTGAAGGATTGACCGCAACAGAACTCAGCGGGGTAAGCCCGACTTCAATCGCATTGATCGCAGGATAATTCAGGTTTGCAATAGGACGGAACACGAGCGTAATCCAACCTTCCACCGTTGATTTTACTTCAAATTCCCGCACGATACCTTTATTTCTGCCACCCGCCTCAGTGAAAATATCAAAGTTTTTGAGCAATGTATCGGCAACAGTATTTACAGTTACATTAAATTTCCGCTTTCCGGCTGTAATGACCGTTGCTATTTCTGCGAAGTGCAGCCTGACCACATACTTTGAGTTTGGAATCAAATTGTCATAACGATATATGAGCGGCGATCCGCTGTTGCGTTGCGATTTGTAAGCATCCGCAGGCGCAGGGTTTGTCACGCCGCTGATATCTATTGCAGTTGTGACGGAGGAAGTCCACATATTTGGCGATTGCGGATTATCAGCAATAAAATTGCCAATCGTTGGTCCACCGCAGTTATTGGCGATAACAGTCGTTCCGACTGTCAGCAAGCTTGTTGCCGTTTTCGCGCCGTCTTCCGTGGTTACCGTGATGGTTGTTGAACCTAATTTTAAACCCGTTACAAGTCCGCTTGCATTGACTCTCGCAACTGTCGAATCAGAGGAATTCCAGCTTACGTTTTTATTTACCGCGCTTGCCGGAAGAACCGTTGCAATCAGATTTTTACTCGTACCCAAACCGATCGTCATGGCAGGATCAAGCGTTACGCCGGTCACACCAATTACAGGCGTAACCTTGATGCTACTTTGTGCAGTTTTTCCGCCGTCTTGCGTCGTTACCGTAATGGTAGCATTTCCGGTAGCAATTCCCGTGACCAATCCGGTGGAGCTTACGGTTGCTATGCTGTTATCAGACGAGCTCCAGCTCACGGCTCCGTTGGTGGGATAAGCGGGTGTCAGCGTGGGTTTCAACTGTTTGGTAAAACCAACGATAACAGAATCCACAGCGGGCGTCAACGCCACAGAAACCACGGCGCCGCCGGACGGTTCACCCACAAATATTCCGTTACCGCCAATTCCGAGATACACTCTGCCATGTAAATCTGCCGCCATGTTGCTTACAATACCAGGAACCGGATTCGCAATTGTTGTCCATGTGGCACCATTATCGTCCGAGCGGAAAACGCCGTAGGAAACGCCGTTGATAGGTGTGCTCTCAGAACTGACATAAATCACGGGGTTGGAAGAAGCCGTTGTATCGGCCTTTCCAACAGCAATCCACTTCACTTTTGTGATACCGGTAGGGTTCACTTTTGTAAAAGTCTTGCCTGCATCTGTAGAGTGAAAAATCCCATCGCCTGAAAAAGATATCCACAAATCTCCTTCAATGCCGGGAGTGGTTTCAATATTCATTTGCGCAACATTTCCCACGTTAGGCAAATTGGAAGCGGCGGTGGCTGCGAAACTTACGCCGCCATCTGTGCTCACATAAATTTTGCCGGCTGCATAAATATAAAAGATATCTCCATTCACCTTGTCGGCGGCAAGTGGATTCATACCTGCCCAGATTTGGTATATGTCTCCGGGTTTAAGCACAGCATTAGGCACCCCGCTGGCTGGGGTCCAGGTTGTGCCCAGGTTAGAAGATTGATAGGTAAGTCCTCCCTGCGTAACCCAAACCAATTTTCTGCTCGTGGCAGAAACCGCAATTCTTCCTCTTGCCCCTGCCATGGAAGGAAATTTGGTATAGGATGTTCCTCCGTTGGTTGAGTAGCCCCCGATTCCAACACCATCCCAACCATCGCTTCCTACCCTGGCAATAAAATTAGGATCGGAATACTGGATGGCCCCGCCTGATGTATTGGTACCCGTATTGGTTACAAAAAAATTGGCTATTCCTTTTGCAGGCGGAAGGTCCAGCGATTTGTGATCAAAACCGCCCACGTCACCCGTGGTTGAGACCAGAAAATTAGGGCCCGAAGGAGGGCACACCAATGGACCGGCCACGACAATTTCTTCCAATCCATTGTTCCTCAATTTCCAGGTTACTCTCGATGCCCATACATTGGTCGTTTGGCCAACATCCAACATATCGGAAAACCAGACCTGGCCCGCGTTAAACGGATCCCAGGCAAAACCATTGACATTGTGACCGATATTTCCATTAGCCCCGTCTCCGCTGGAATGAGGCGCTTCGGTTGCATCACGAGTTGCAGGAACCATGGCAGTCCAGCTGCCTGCGCTCCCACCGGTTGTACTGCGGTAAGCAATATCGTGGTTCCAGGAACCAGTACTTGTTACGATAATCTCATTGCTGTTTGCCGGATTTACCCCCACCCCACTGAATTCTTTGCCGGTTACCGGCGTGATATCCACCCAGCTGCTTCCATTCCATTTATTGACCGTGGTACCTTCCGCTTTATTATTCCAGTCCCGAAGTGTTTGCGTTACAAAAAAAGTACCATCGTTACTGATACTTGCACGGCGTGGGCGCACGGGGCTTCCCGGCATCAATGCAAATGTATTCCCTCCATCCGTACTACGATAAACGCCATCCCGACTACCCAAAAAAATGTTTTGGGTTACTCCACCGATCACACCGCCACTTTTATCAAAAAAGATAAATCTGCCTGGCAGGTCGTCCGGTAAGGAAGTGTTCACCTTGGTCCAGGAACCAACGGCTCCTGCTGCCGTACTTTTGTAAGTACCATTCGCACGGGTGGTTACATACACGACGTTGCTATTGTTTGGATCAACAGCCACACGGTCAGAGTATGTCTGATCGCTGTTTGGCAGGACCGTTATCGGAAGCTGACAGTCGGTCCAGGAAGCGCCCCTGTCCACCGACTTCATGAGCGTTCCCGGAGAAGTGCCACCGCCCGGCGCGGTGCCTTTTCCTGTCTGATGCGTGGCATAAAGAATATTCCCTGTGGCATCACTGGGATCAAAAGCAAGATCACCGCATTTGGCAGCGGCCTCCCAGTTCCAGTAGGTAGTTGGTATTTTACCGGACCACATTAAATCTTCCCATTTTTGAGTCGCGTGATTCCAGCGATACGGTGTGCCCACGTCAGTCGTTATAAAATACAGATTGGGAACTTTCGGGTGCGCTTTAATGCTGGTCACATTTCCGCCACCGCCCATTCGGACCGACTTCCAGTTGTAGGTTTGCGCTTTGGCTACAAAATTCAAAGCTCCTGTAAGTGCAATCAACAGGATCATCATTCGGATTGATCTTTTCATAAATGTTGCTTTTGTTGGTAAGAATTAAACTGATTGCGCGAAATCAAAAAAACGCTCTGCGTATTATGCCCAATCGAATAATACCGACAATACGTAGAATTAATTTTTAAAAATTCGACAACAAATCACCTTACAGACAAACAAAAAGCAAAATCCCCATATTGAACCTTGATATTTTACCAAAAAAAATACATTTACTCTATTCTAGTTGCGCAGAGGTAGAAAGGTGGTTAGTCAAAATTGGGCGTAGCCAGATTCCGGAATCAGAAATGCCGAAAAACGAAAAAAAACAGGCTGGATTTAGGTTTAGGAAAGAACAACCGGGTCATGCGGAAACCCATATGAAGCTGGACTTATGGTCAACCCATATCAATGTCAAGTAAACAAGAAAAGTGACCTTGCCTCACTCCTTCAACAGGATTTTGACCATCCGTTTATAGTCATCCAAAAACCCTTTTGTTGTTCGATATTGATCGGTTTCCTCATAGAGGACTTTGGTTATGCCATTTTCATCCAACTGATAAATGACGGCATTAGGGTATGCCAGCAGAATTGGAGAATGTGTTGCAATAATCAGCTGCGACTGTTTTTCCACCAAATGATTTATTGCGACCAGCGCAGCCATTTGACGGGCCGGCGACAAGGCAGCCTCAGGTTCGTCAAAAATATAAAGGCCTTTCCCTCTGAGTTTCTGTGTTATCGTTGCCAGAAATGCTTCTCCATGCGAACGCTCGTGCAAGGATCCTCCATATCCTACCAGATAATTGGTGTCTTCCATGTAGGTTGCAACATTGTAAAAACTCTCTGCACGAAGAAAGTAGTGATCATCCGGTAATTTGAAGCTTTTCACAAACTTCAAATATTCAAACAACGGAGAGGCATTGTCGTGCGTTTTAATCTGGACATTTTTCGTCCCGCCTTCAATACTGAAACCAAGACCAAGTGCAATTGCCTCCACCAGTGTAGACTTCCCCGAACCATTTTCGCCTACAATAAACGTAACGTCGGGGTGAAAACTTAAAGCAGACATTGAGCGTAACGCAGGAATATTGAAGGGATATTCGTCGTATGAAGGAACCGAATCACGCATCAGGGACACCTCCCGGAGGTAAGGCTTTGGATTCATTTTAGGGATTTTTACTGTAAAATTTAATGCGAATGCTGCTAAAAATTCCCGTCGAAAGTTTTGCCAGTTTTCAAATCTTTCAGCATTAGCGAATGGATGGCGCCGATACCGGAAAACGTGATCCCCAGGCCGTAAATCTGTTCTAGTGGTTTTCTGTAATGCGTTTCAAAAACCTCTTTTGAATTAATCAACAGATGTGCATGCTGATTTGCCACTTTCAATTCCAGGGTACCACCTGCATGCAAATCCACACCCAGAAAATTGAGCTGATTCTGTTCTCCGGGCTTCTGAAATTCTGAAAACTGCATGTCTGTCCAATGTGTGCAGCCCGGTTTCATGACATCGAAGAAATGTTTTGAAGATTCCCCGAATACAGTCACCCGAACCTGTGAACAACGCACGCCGGGGCGCGGATCGGTTGTGTTCAGTTTAATGAAAAGATCGAAATTATCAGCGCTGATTCCGGTAACCTGGGTATTGATAAATTTAACAAAAAAGGTACGGTTGGTGTCGATACCTGCCCCGGACACCTCTCGTATGCTCACGCTTTTCTTCCCTCCGGTAAGCAGGTTTTTTATTTCAATGGGATAAACGCGTGTTGTGTCAAACATCATCTCCGCGGTAGCCGTCCACCCGTTTGTTTTCAGATACACCGATGTAGTATCCAGTGCCACGCCATTCTTTTTCAGGACGGCCGAATAACGACCGGGCACCTCGTAATAATGAGAATAAAGACTGTCGCCCGCTGCAACGGATATTTTTCTACCATCACCGAATTCAATGGTATATTGTGATTTAATCTCTGCAATATCAGGTATTCCCCGTACCACGAACGCCGCCGAATGTGGATTTTCACCAATCGGATTTTGGCAGACCAAACTTGCAGTGGCTGATGACGACTCTAAATAAAATGCCTTATAAATCAGGGTAGAAACCAAAATAACGATCAGCATTCCCACGAAAGTGATGCTCCATTTGTTCCGTTTTTTCCTTTTATTCAAAGGCGAAGTCGCAGGTTCATCGGGCATTATTGCTTCAAAAACCAATGAAACTGCCGGAGTTTTCACTGCTGCTGCGGGAATATGCCTGACCGAGGTACTGAACGTTTCCCAGCTACTATGTCCGATATACCTTGCGAGTGCATCTCTTGTCGCTTTTTGGGGGTAATAGCGAACATCCGTTTTGATTTTGCCAAAGATCCTTTTCAGTGTATTGGGACTTATCTGCACGCCGGTTTTTTTGTATAGGATGTATCCAAGGCGTATAAAATCGCCATTGGTCCATGACCCCACGTCAGGCTTGCCATATATTTCACTCACCAGCCTGCAACAGTAATCCAGATGATCCAGAGAGCTCATCCTCGCTTGTCCATTCTCCATATTCTTAACACCGTAAACTACTTTCAATCAAATATATAGGTTGTCCATTCTTTTGATCAAGCAAATGGTCATAAAAGATGACATCTATCTAAAATATGCAATTTTATATTTGTAAAGTCAAACTTGAATTAACCATCGGTTTGATTTAAACCAACCCTTACATTAACGTATTCAAAACTTATGAGACAAAAAATTCTACTGAGTTGTCTGCTTTTATTTGGTTGGGTCAGCCCACTTATTGCTCAGACCCGCCAGCTTACCGGCAAGGTCAGCGACGAGCAATCGAAAGCATTACCGGGCGTCAGCATTGTGCTGAAAGGAACCCAGCAAGGCACGGTCACGGATGTTGACGGACAATATAAGCTAACCGTTCCGGAATCCGGCGCCGTTACGATTACATTCTCCTTTGTAGGATACCAGGCCCAGGACATTCCGCTCGAAGGACGTACGAATCTGGACCTGACCATGAAGCCCGACGATCAGTCGTTGGCAGAAGTAGTGGTGGTCGGATATGGAACACAGAAGAAAAAAGATCTTACCGGCGCTATCTCGACCATTGGCGCAAAGGACGTTGCAGGCAGGCAGACATTGCAGGTCTCGGACGCATTACAGGGAAGCGTAGCGGGTGTCTCCGTGTCCCGCACCAGCGGAGCTCCGGGTTCTGGCTCAACAATCCTGATCCGTGGTATCACAACAATTGGCACAAACAATCCGCTAATCATTGTGGATGGCGTGCCGGTAGCCAGTATTGATAACGTTAATCCGGGTGATGTAGAGAATATTACAGTGTTGAAAGATGCTGCATCCGCCTCAATTTACGGGTCCAGAGGTGCTGCCGGCGTAATTCTGGTAACAACCAAAAGAGCAAAATCCGGACAAAGCAGCCTCGAATACACCTATGAATACGGCGTACAACGGGCCACGGCCATGCCTTCATATGCCGGTGTCCAGGATTACATGCGCTATTTCAACGAACAGGCAACCAATGACGGGGCCAGCGCAGGACCGTTCGCGCAGGCTTTCATAAATTCATATCTCGACAGCAACCGTGTACGCCCGGATTTGTTTCCAAACACAGACTGGCAAAAATCAATGATCAACCGGCAGAATGCGCCGCGTCAAAGGCACGACATTGTTTTCACAATGGGCAATGGAAAAATCAATACAAAAGCTTCCCTGGGATACGCAAGTTCAGGTGCGTTTTACGACAACCGGAAATATGACCGCTATCTTTTCCGCCTTAATAATGACCTTCAGGTAAGCGAAAAATTGGGTATTAACCTGGATGTATTTTACAAAAGAACGGCAAATCAGGGCAACGGAAACGAACTTCCGAACAATACTTTCAACCCCATTTACGAAGCGCGCGTGATGCCGCCGATTTACGACGATGTATATTCCAATGGAAAACTGGCGCTTGGCAAAGACGGTCGAAATCCTCTGGCACAAATCCGCGAAGGTGGTTTCACAAGGACTTTGAACAATCAGATCGGTGGGCGGATGTCGCTCAATTTCAAACCCGTTACCGGACTCACGCTCACGGCGCTGGTAGCGCCGGTATTTGATCTGGACAAAAACAAATACTTCTCCAAACAGATCCGTTTTACCAATCCTGATGGCTCCAACAGCTCGATAGTCAATCAGGCCCGTACGGTTTTGCAGGAGGGGAGATCAGAGGGAATCACAATGAACGGACAAGTTCTCGCCAATTACGTGAAAGATTTAAAAGGCGGACACAATTTTGATGTGCTTGTCGGTTTCGAAGAAAATTACCGCTCACTGGAAAACCTTGGCGCGTCCAGAAGTGGCTTCGCGCTGACCAGCTTTCCATATCTGAATTCCGGTTCTACGGAGCTGCGTGACAATTCCGGAAATGCCAATGAATCGGGACTTCATTCCTTTTTCGGAAGGCTTCAGTACAATTATAAAAGCAAATATTTTTTGCAGGGAAATCTCCGCTCAGATCTTTCGTCACGTTTCGCCTCAGCTTACAGGCGCGCCGTATACCCTTCTCTTTCAGCAGGATGGACAATATCAGAGGAACAGTTCATGAAAGATACCCGATGGCTTTCTTTTCTTAAATTGAGAGGTTCCTGGGGAAAAGCTGGTAATGAGCGGTTGCTCGACAAAGACAACAATCCGGCCTATTATCCATATCTGGCGACCGTTGATTTCACTACGGCGCTGTTTTACCAGAACGGAAGCGTAGTCCCACTTACCGGTGGCGGACAACAGGTTTACGCTGTTGAAAACATTACATGGGAAACCAGCCAGACGACCGACATCGGTGTGGACGCAGCTTTTTTGAATGACCGCCTGACACTGGGTGCCGACTATTACATGAAGAAAACCACCGACATTCTGCTACCGCTGGATATTCCGCTTTACCTGGGATACGACAAACCAAATCAGAATGCAGGTGTGCTAAACGTGAAAGGCTGGGAATTAGAAATGGCCTGGCGTGACCGGATCGGCAAGCTCAATTATTCAATTGCGGGAAATTTGTCCGATGCGAAATCTACGGTCGGCGACCTGAAAGGCACTGAATTCCGTGGCGACCAGATTATACGCAACGGAAGCGAATACAACGAGTGGTTCGGTTATGTGTCGAATGGTTTGTTTCAAACACAGGACCAGATTACTGGTGCGCCGGTGCTGAACGTGACTACCAAGCCAGGGGATGTCCGTTATGAGGACATTAACAAGGATGGGAAAATTACCACGGATGACAAAGTGTTACTCGGAGGAGCCTTACCGCGATACATTTACGGAGGCAATCTGCGGGCGGATTATGCAGGTTTTGATTTCGGCCTAACTTTTCAGGGTGTAGCGAAGAAGCGCTCACGCTTAAACAGCGAGGTAGTTCAGCCATTTGCAGAGGCCTTCGGAAATTTACCGGCTGATATGATCGGCAAATTTTACAGCCTGAACAACACCGCTGAACAAAACCTTAGAGCAACCTATCCGCGTCTTTCCCGAACATCAAATGCGGCAAATTATGCACTTTCTGATTATTGGCTGATGAACGGAGCCTATTTCAGACTCAAAAATATCACGCTTGGGTATACACTTAAACAGCCAGCAGTGAAGAAAACCGGGATACAATCCCTGCGCTTTTATGTCTCAGCGAACGACGTTTTCTCAATCAGTAAGTTCCCTAAATACCTTGATCCGGAATCGGCCACATACTCCTACCCCATCGTGACCACGCTGATGGCAGGCGCTACCATCAGATTCTAATCAACAGGTTTTATAAAAAATCAAATCAGTGATCATGAAAAAACTATTCTATATCTTGTTGATGACCGGTTTTTCGGCCTGTCACACGCTTGATCTCAATCCACTTTCCGAGGCATCGACCGGGACTTTTTATTCCAATCAGACAGAACTGGAACTGGCAGTTAACGACCTATACCGGCTTATTTTCTGGGGTAACGACAATGAACTTTTCAGCGACAATGAGTGGCACCGCGGGCAATTGACCAATGCAGTAATCGGCGGAACGATGAACGCCGACGATGCTGCAGTGCAGACTTTCTGGCTCAACAGCTACAAAGCGATCGCGAGAGCTAACTCATTTCTGGCTAACAAGGACAAGGCTGCCGCAAATACGCCGGCTGCTGTCCTTTTACGTCTTGAAGCTGAAATGCGTCTGATCCGGGCTTACCAATATTCGAGATTGATCACCCATTTCGGTGACGTGCCTTTGCTGAAAGAGCCTGTGACGCTGGCCGAATCTTATGGCGTTACCCGCAGCAGTCAGGATGAAGTGCTGACATTTGTTTTCCAGGAACTTGATTTTGCGGCGGCCAATCTGCCTGTGGCATACGGAGCATCCGAAACAAAACGCCTGACCAAAGGCGCTGCATTGGCTATCAAAGCCAGAACTGCCTTGTACATGGGTAAATGGCAGATTGCAAAAGAGGCTTCCGATGCCATTATACAGTCTGCTGCCTATTCGCTGAACAGCTCGTATTCGCAACTATTTTTGAAAGTAGGAGAAACCAGCAAAGAACTGGTGATCAGCGTACCCAGGGACGAAAAACAGCAGATTTTCAGCACAGCTGGCTATGTACAGGATAATATGTCACGAAATGCAGGCGGTTTTGGAGCCCAGTTACCTACCCGGGACATGATGGATGCCTACGAATGCGTAGACGGGAAGCCGATCAATGAGTCCCCTTTGTACGATCCGAAGGCACCCTTTAAAAACCGGGATCCGAGGCTGACCGCCACGATCGTTGAGTTCAATACGCAATGGCTGGGCTACAATTATACGCCGCATCCGGATTCGCTTACCGTTTTCAGCTCAAAAGAAAATAAGAAAGTTTCCAATAAAGACACCCGCGCAGTGGCAGCGTTTGCAAGTTTTACAGGTTTTCTCTGGAAAAAAGGAATTGACCAGACCTGGCAGGAGCGACTGGTAGAAGACAATGACGCAATCATCATCCGTTATGCCGAAATTCTCCTGACCTATGCAGAAGCAAAAATTGAGCTTGGAGAGGTCGACGAAAGTGTTGTGAGCGCAATTAACCAGATCCGCGCCAGGGCGTATGGTGTGGCAGCGAGCCAAACCACAGCTTATCCTGCCATCAAAATTGCATCGGCAGCTGAACTGAAAAAGATACTCCGCCGCGAACGACGCGTCGAATTTCCAAGGGAAGGTCTCCGTTACATGGACCTGATCCGGTGGAAACTTGCCGAAAAAATTCTTGTTAAACCAGTCGTCGGCCTCCCCGACCCTGCTGCCCAGAATCGGGCGAAATGGCCATTCCCGGGCGTAACGCCCATCGATGCGGACGGCCTTGCGGACTATACCGGTTTCGGAACAGATGTGAAAGTGGTAGCTCAGCGCAATTTCGATAAATCAAGACAATACCTGTGGCCCATTCCCGCTGTAGAGCGCCGGGTTAACACGGGTATCACGCAAAATCCAGGCTACTAATCTTAACTTTTATCTTTTAATCAGCAATCCGGTGTGATGACACCCTGATTTTAAATTTTTTAATTAATGAAAAAAATGAACCAATACCTTGCAGGAATGCTCGTAATGCTGAGTCTTTCTGCTTTTGCCCAGACTAAAAACAAACCCAAACCTTCGTTCAGCGGCATTTATCCGCATTTGGCGATGTACAACAATGAAGGAGAGTGCGGGACGGGCGCTGTTGTCGGCTGGGCCGGAAAACTTTGGGCTATTACTTATGCGCCGCATTTACCTTTTGGGTCGTCGGACAAACTGTACGAAATAAGCGCCGATCTGACGCAGACAGTCAGACCTGAAAGCATTGGCGGCACACCGGCCAACCGGATGATCCATAAGGAAAGCAATCAGCTTTTCATTGGGCCGTACGCAATTGATGACAAAGGTACTGCAAGGGTGATTTCTTATAAAACAATGCCCGGCAGACATACCGGCAATGCACGGCACCTGACCGATCCGGCCAATAAAATCTATTACGGCACAATGGAGGAAGGTTTTTACGAAGTGGATGTCAAATCCCTTGATGTAAAGACTTTGTATGTTGACGGCAACGTAAAAAACAACAAAGGCGATGGCGAACAACAGCCTTACCAGTACAACAATTTGCTGCCAGGCGCTCATGGAAAAGGTTATTATTCCGGGCAGGGTGTAACTGTGTACTCAAACAATGGCGAACCTGGGAAACTGGCTGAGAAGCAATTTGACATTGAGTCTGGATCGTTGTCCGAATGGGACGGTAAAAACTGGAAAGTGGTGCGGAGAAACCAGTTTGTAGAGGTGACTGGCCCGGGAGGCATTTATGGAAATAAAAACCCGGAAACAGATCCGATCTGGGCCACAGGCTGGGATCACAAATCGGTACTTCTCGGCGTGCGCGACAGTGGAAAATGGACGTTTTTCCGACTTCCAAAATCAAGTCATAGTTATGACGGAGCGCACGGATGGAATACCGAATGGCCACGAATCCGTGACATCGGAACGACCCAGAAGCCCGATTATCTGATGACGATGCACGGCATGTTCTGGCAATTTCCAGCCGGTTTTTCTTCTCAGAATACAGCCGGTATTCGTCCCCGTTCTTCGTATCTGAAAGTGATCGGTGATTTCACAAGATGGAACGATCAGCTTGTTTTCGGTTGTGATGACTCTGCACAAAGAGAATTTCTGAACAAAAGAAAGGCAAAAGGGAACATAGAAGGTCCCGGGCAATCGAACTCCAACCTTTGGTTTACTCCTTTGAATGGACCTGATCTGTTCGGACCAAACACGGCCGAAGGGGCAGTCTGGCTGAATGAAAACATCCAAGCCAACACCTCTTCAGAGCCATTTCTGTTTAGCGGCTGGGCACGGCGTTCGGCATGGATTCAGAACAATGGCGATAAGGACATAAATTTCACATTTGAAGTTGATAAGAATGGCAAAGGAGCCTGGACAACTTTGAAGATGGTAAAAGTCGCCCAGAAAAGTGCAGCTAATGTTGTATTTTCAGGAAGTGATGCGGGCGAGTGGATCAGGATCAAAACGGATAATGCAACAAACGCATCGGCACAATTCTCCTATATCGCTGATGAAAAACGCACTACAACAGCAGATCCGATATTTGCTGGTTTGAGTCCGGTTTCAACATCTTACAGCTCGGGCGGACTACTTTATGGTCTCGGTGAAAATCGTCGGGCACTGGGTATTGCCGCAATGGATTATGCTTCCGGAAAACCCACTGCAACTGGCTATTATGAATTGGATGCAAACATGAATCTGGTTCGTCAGGAAGATGCCAAAACACTTTCGTTTATCCGCGACAAGTTTGCCATTCCACAAAAAGTGGTGACCGTAGATGCGTCATCGGTTCTGGTTGTGGATGATAAGGGAAGAAGATGGAGGTTACCCCTGGGCAACGAGGCTTTCACAGGACTGACCAATGAGGGCGCTTTACGAATTTGCAGGGAAGTATCGACTGAACGTGATCTTTTCAATTGCCACGGCACTTTTTATGAATTGCCTGCCGAAAATGCAGACGGTTACGCGAAGATACGCCCCGTTTCCTCTCACAATCTGCGCATCAACGATTATGCCTCTTACCGTGGTCTGTTGGTGATGACCGGAGTTGATGCCAAAAACCCGAAAGCCAACAAACACATTGTCGTCTCCAGCGACAAAAAGGCGGCCGTTTGGGCGGGTGCGATCGATGATCTTTGGAAACTCGGCAAACCGACCGGTCATGGCGGGCCATGGAAAAACGCTTCAGTGCAAGCCAATGAAGCGTCAGATCCCTATCTGATCGGATTTTACGATAAAAAAACATTGAAGCTTTCGCACGGTGCCAAAACTGACGTCACCTTCACCATGGAGGCCGATCCTATCGGAAATGGTCCATGGATGGAAGCCAAAAAGTTTACGGTTAAGGCCGGAGAAACTGTATCATTCGACTTCCCGAAAGACTTTGCTTCAAGATGGGTCCGCTTCAAAACTGACAAAGCATGTGAAGCCACTACCTGGCTGGATTACAATTAAATATAGAAACAGAGGCGAAAATTCGTGTAGCACCCTTAGCCAGCATGTAACACTGTCTCTCTAAATGCAGGTCAGTTTCTGGCAATTTAAAGACTAACTTTTCCTAAATCCTACCTTGATACCCTGCAATCAGTTTTTGCAGGGTATTTCATTTTAGTATGCTTCGCACCAAAAAATAGAAAAACTGATAAATATTTGCGTAGTTAAATAACTACACATATATTCGTAGCCAAATAACTACATAATGAATTTAAGAAGAGACGTATTTCAGGCTATAGCCGACCCGACAAGGCGAGCTATTCTGCTGTTAGTGGCCACCCAGGCCATGACAGCCGGAGCAATAGCCTCCAATTTTGACACCGCAAGACCGACAGTTTCAAAACATCTGCAGATCCTCACAGAGTGCGAATTGATTGAACAACAGCAAAATGGCAGAGAAATCTACTACCACATCAATGCAAAAAAAATGAAAGAGGTAGCTGACTTTATTGAGCCCTTCCGTCAAATGTGGGACGACAGGTTTAACAAACTAGAATCGATTATGAAAAATTATAAACAGGAGAAATAACAGCGTACAAGCGCAGGCATACATTAAAATAAACCCAAAACTAAATGGAGCGAAAGACAAAAATTGACGCAGAAGACGGCAAACAGGATTTGGTAATTACAAGGGAATTTGACTTGCCGTTGGAACTACTTTTTAAAGCCTACTCCGAACCGGAAATTGTGGAGCAATGGATGGGAACAAAAGTGTTGAAACTTGAAAATAAAAGGCATGGAGGTTGGCGGTTCGAAACGTCGGATCCGAAGGGAAATGTTGTTTTCCAGGCAAATGGGACTTACCATGAATTTGTACCAAACCGGAAAATCACGCGGACGTTTGAAATGGAAAATGCGCCGTTTGATGTCCAGCTTGAATTTCTGGAATTTGAATCACTAACAGACGATACCAGCAAACTTACCATGCACATTGTTTACCGGTCTGTTGCCCTGAGGGACCAGATGCTGAGGCTGCCATTTGCCCAGGGTATCAACATGGCGCACAATCGTTTACAGGAAATAGTGAATCAATTAAAGTGAAAGATCATGACGAAGAGAGACAAAATTATTTATTGGATTGCCACAATCTGGCTTTCGCTTGGAATGGTTTCAACGGGAATCGTTCAACTGATAAAATTAAAAGAGGAAGTGGAAATGATGGAGCACCTGGGTTACCCGCTCTACTTTCTCACGATCATCGGTGTCTGGAAAATTCTGGGCGTAATAGCCATCCTCGTTCCGAAATTCCCTCTGATTAAAGAATGGGCTTATGCTGGTTTCTTTTTTGCCATGTCTGGTGCAGTGTTCTCTCATTTAGAGGTTGGTGACGGCGCCAAAGAATTTTTTGGTCCCGTACTGTTACTGGTTCTTACAGCTGTTTCCTGGTATTTCAGAGCTGAGTCGCGCAGGGTCACGGCACGCTGACAAATCAATTCATTAACAACAAAAAATATGAATCCAAAAGTTGATTTTTATTTTGGCAAAGCCGACAAATGGCAGGATGAAATCACCCGATTGCGTGCAATCGTACTCGGCTGTGGACTGACCGAGGAATTGAAATGGGGTGTACCAACCTACACTTTTCAGAAAAGCAACATTGTGCTGATTCATGTGTTTAAAGAATATTGCGCTTTGTTGTTTTTCAAAGGCGTTTTGTTGAACAATGCTGACGGTATTTTGATCCAACAAACAGAAAATGTCCAGGCGGCGCGTCAGATCCGATTCACGAATGTTCAGGAGATAACCGAAAAAGAAACAGCAGTAAAGACCTGTATTTACGAAGCGATTGAAGTGGAAAAGGCTGGCTTAAAAGTAGAACTGAAAAAGCCGGAAGAATTTACCGTCGCTGAGGAATTCCAAATAAAATTGAACGAAACCGATGGTTTGCAAACTGCTTTTGACACCCTGACACCAGGACGACAAAGGGCTTATCTGCTTCACTTTTCTCAGCCCAAACAATCGAAAACACGACAGTCGCGGGTAGAAAAATATATTCCAAAGATTTTAGATGGAAAAGGTTTGGAAGATTAGCATCTGAGAAACAAATAAAATTAATCAGATAACACCAACATGGGCGCAGATAAAAAAAGTCTGGACAGTGATAGACGCAACGAGCTGTTCGACATCCTTAAAACACGCTTTGAGAAAAACATAAACCGCCATCCGGGTCTGGACTGGCATTCGGTACAGGCAAAACTGGAAGCCAATGTGGAAAAACTTTGGTCACTCAATGAGATGGAAGAGACTGGCGGAGAGCCGGATGTGATTGGTTACAACCCCGAGACGCAGAAATACACATTTTACGACTGTTCTCCCGAGAGTCCGAAAGACCGCAGGAGTTTGTGTTACGACCGGGCTGCGCTGGATGCCCGGAAAGCAAATAAACCGGAAAACAGCGTGATTGACATGGCCTCAGAAATCGGTATTGATCTTTTGACCGAAGACCAGTACCGGGAGTTACAGCAATTTGGAAAATTTGATATAAAGACTTCAAGCTGGGTGCAAACACCTGCTGACATCAGAAAGCACGGCGGCGCCATCTTTTGTGATTACCGGTATGGGAAAGTTTTTGTTTATCACAATGGCGCGGATTCATATTACGCTGCCAGGGGGTTTCGAGGTTCTTTAACCATTTGAAGACAAAGCCGACCGTCGCATAAAGTGCTAATTTTGAGCACATTTCAAATTTACACAAGACACAAGGCTGCGAATAATCCCATCAAACCTTGATGAAAAATAAAATCTAATACATCATACTTTGATGTTCCCGAACAAGTCACCGCAAAATACATTCCTGTATTTTGCAAAAAAAGTAAAGGGTATTTACCATTAACGTAAAAAATGCTGAATTCAGCCTCCCGCCCGACGATTCACTGAAATATTTGCTTAAATTGAAGGCTCATAATTTCTTCATCAACAGCCTATCCAAATTTGGGTATTGACAAGATATGCAACGACATATGTTCGACTGCATAGACGATTGTCGATATCGCTTACATTCCTTTATTTTTAATATTAAAAGTATGACACTCAGCACGCCCGAGGTTCCGGTCGCCTCTCCGACTGTCGGAGAAATGATTCTGCATTATTTAAAATTGGAAGGCGTCACGCACGTCTTCGGCGTTCCCGGAGGTGGCCTGGTCAACTTTCTGGTCGACTTGAAAAACCACGAACCGGCACTCAGGTACATCGTCAGCAGGCACGAAACCGGCGCTGCGTTTATGGCCGACGGCTACTATCGTGCAACCGGAAAACTGGGCGTGGTTATCGTAACAACCGGACCCGGTGCCACCAATGCTTTAACAGGCACAATGAATGCCCAGGCGGACGGATCAGCACTTCTGCTGATTACAGGTGAAGTGGACCAGAAGTTCTCCGGGCTTGGTTACTTGCAGGAAGGAGATGATTCGAACCTGAATATCAATGCAATTTACGGAGCCGCTACTGGTTACAGCAACACAATTACTAGTGCGGCAAGTGCCGAGACAATCTTCAAACAGGCGCTTCGTGATTCCCTTTTGATACCAAGACAAGCTGTTCATATCAGCCTGCCTATAAACGTCTCGCCAGAAAATATCACGAATAACAAACTGGCGGTAAAAACCGGTTCTTACCGGTCCAGTTTAAAGGGTGCGCCGTTGCAGGAAGTACGTTGCGCAATGGAACAGCTACTGGCTTGTAAACGACCACTTTTGTTTCTCGGGAACAGCTGCCGGCAAGCCTTGCAGGATCCTGAAACATATAAAAATTTGCTTTTATTTACTGAAACTTATGGCATACCGGTCATAACAACAGCGGACGGTAAGGGCCTGTTTCCTGAACTCCACGACTTATCACTTCGCGTTTATGGAATTGCGGATTGCATGTGGCCATATTATTATATGAGCGCAGAAGACGCACAATATGACGGAATCATGATTATCGGGTCGAATCTCGGCGAATTGTCGACCAATTCCTGGCTGCCGCTTCTTGTACCAAAAGGTCCCGATGCACCCTTTATACAGGTTGACATAAATCCTAAAATTATTGCGCGTTCATTTGAAGTTACCCATGCGGTTGTGAGCGAAATTGGCGGATTTATTGACGATCTCGCCGGGCTGATCCCGGAGTTCACTCCTGATGAAACGGAGATAAAAAACAGAAAACAGGCTATCGCGGAGATAAAAAAACGATCTCCATTCATCGATGCCGACGCATTTAATTCGGAAACCAGCCCGATTGAACCCGCAGCACTGATGCGGGTGATACAGGAAACAATGCCCGCCGCGACTAACATATTTATAGATGCAGGCAATTGCGTTGGATGGGCAGTACATTTTCTGGCCATTCAGGCACCAGCTACGATTCATACTTCCCTCACCATGGGACCGATGGGTTTCGGCGTTTGCTCCGTTATCGGGGCCAAAATTGGCCAGCCCGAGAGCACCTGCATCGGGATTGTCGGGGATGGTGCTTTTTTAATGCACGGCGCCGAAGTGTCAACCGCAAGCAGAAATAAGATTGGCGCAATCTGGGTTGTGTTGTATGACAATGCGCTTTCCATGGTTTCGCAAGGAATGAATCACTTTTTTCCTGATCAGAACGCGCCGGATATATGGAACGACATGTATAATTTTGGTGATGTTGATCTGGTGATGTTTTCTAAAAGCCTTGGGGCGGACGCTTACGGCATCAGTTCTCCCGCCGAACTTGAAGCAATTATGCCTACCGTTCTGAGCCGTGCCAACGAGGCTCAGGTGCCTCAGGTGATTATCGCCAGCATCAATACGCAAGTTGTGCCGCCCTATTACAACCCGATTTATGGACCAAAACCTGCCAGATAAACCCCCTCTTCCTATGTCAGATAATCATTTACCCGATTTTGATGTCGCTATCGTTGGTGGCGGTGCCTCCGGCGTTTATACCGCCTGGCGGATGTTGCTTGAAGGAGCGGAACACTCCGAAGAACTGAGAAAATGGAAAGAAGAAATAGGAACGCTCAGGATCGCGATTTTTGAAGGCAGTAAGCGGGTTGGAGGCCGGCTGTTGTCGGCCAAAGCGCCCGGCCTTCCCGACGTTGTCTGCGAAATTGGCGGTATGCGTTATGTTTCTTCCCAAACATTGGTTAAGTCGCTGGTAGAAAATAAATTCAATCTGCCCAGAAAAGAACTGAATGTAACCGAGCCAGATAACCTGATGCTTTTGCGGGGCAAATATTTAAAGATCAAAGATTTGAACTCCCCGGACAAACTACCATTTAACCTGGCAAACGATGAAATTGAATGGCTTCAGAAGGATGGTAATACGGCTGATAATTTCCTGGGTTTTGCGGTACAAAAGATTTTCCCGAAGATCAACAGTCTGCATGGAGACGACTTACGCAAATTTTTGAACGAACAGATAATCGATGGGATTCCTTTGTACAAACATGGTTTCTGGAACCTTGTGGCCAGCAAACTGAGCCATGAAGCTTACCAGATCGCGATCACTACCGTTGGATACGATTGCCTTGGTTACAACATCAACGCTGTTGACGCCATTTGTGAATACTTTGACTTTACTCCGGGCGTCAAATACTATTTGCTGGCCAATGGCTACGATACCCTGATCTGGACCATGCAACAGCAATTTCAGGCCGCTGGCGGAGAGCTGTTTACGGATGCCTGGCTGGAAGGATTTGACACCACCCAGCTTCACGACGGATGCGAGGGGGTAAAGCTTCACTTCAAAGGAGAAAAAAAGTCAGTTACCGCGCGGACGATTGTGCTGGCAATGCCAAAAAGAAGCCTCGAACTCCTCGCGCAGACCGGGCCGGTTCTTAATCCTGAAAAAGCACCGCATGTTCGGAGCCTGATGAACGCAGTAGTGCCCATCAATTTGTACAAAATGTTTATCGCTTACAGCAACCCTTGGTGGCAGAGTCGTGGTGTCAGTACCGGGCGATCGGTTACGGATATTCCCATCAGGCAGTGTTATTACTGGGGCGGTGAAAAATTTACGGATCCTGATGAGCCGGCCAATACCAACGCCATCATGATGGTATACAACGACGCAATCAGTTCTGAATTCTGGGGCGGCCTGCGGACAATTTCACTTGGCGCAGGTGATACAAAAACGATCAACGAAAATCTGAAATTCAGACGAAAAGCCATGCCTTTTTCTGTTGAAGAAAGTGAGGTCAACGAATTTGACAAAAGACTCATCGAAAACTGGAAGCTTTGCGAAGCGCCGAAAGCAATGGTGCACGAAATGCACCGGGAGCTGATGATCCTGCATAACGTAACTGATGCGCCAGAACCTCTGGAAGCTGCCTTTGTAGACTGGGGCGACGACCCGTTTGGCGGTGCCGTTCATTTTTGGAATCCCGGATATCAGTCAACCAAGGTGATGGAAAAGATGATTCAGCCTGTACAGGATTTCCCTTGCTACGTATGTGGCGAGGCTTACTCCAACAATCAAACCTGGGTTGAAGGCGCATTTCAGACGGCGGAACTGGTGTTGAGAAAATTCAGTATTCCAGAACCTGACTGGATCCAAAAAAACGATTGATATGAAACCACGAATCATTGGAACCGGCTGGGCAGTTCCCGAAACAATACGTCGTAATGACGACCCGATTTTTGACTGGCTGAGGGCAAATCATCCTGCCGCAAGTAATTTCTTCGATGGATATGATGCGCGTCATGTGCTTAAACCTGGTGAAGGTCTGATCGACATCATGTTGCCGGCAGCACAAATGGCCTTAAAAACCGCTGGCAAAAAACCTGAGGATATTGACTTGTTGCTGGGTCTGGGATCAATCAGCGAATACGTTCAGCCAAATATGTTGTCGCAATTGCATAACAAATTAGGCCTGCCGGAAAACTGCTGGGTTATTCCCATTGGCAACGATTATTCGAATTATGGATCTTGCCTACTGCTGGCGGACGGACTTTTACGCGCTAAACGTGCTAAAAATATACTGATCTGCATCGGAGGAAACTGGACAACAAACGTTGACTACAAAACGCCTCAATCCGTAAGTGCGGCGGATGGCGCCGGGGCAGCGGTAATGTCGTTGAGTAGCGACAAAGCCAAATTTCGCGTAAAAGATCATTACACAGTGACGGCTTCTGAAAATTACGGCCAGATGTTTACAAAAGGATTGCCCCTGGAAAATTATGCAGGCAAGGGACAAGGCCGGGCATTTTCGCCAGGTTTCTTCCAGATTACCGAGCAGGGGCTCAAAGAATTTCAAACATTTGGAATGGAAAAGTCGATCACTTCTGTAACCAAATTACTGGAAAACAATGGATTAAATGGTTCAGATATCTCTTTTATGCCACACCAGACATCGAAAAGTCTGATGGACTACTGGAATACACGTTTGACTCCCGAGCCGGCACAGACACTTTCAACCCTCAGTACATTTGCAAACCTGACCGTTGCCACACACGCACTGAACTTTGCCTTTTTTGAGGAGCAGGCGGCCATATCAAAAGACTATCTGGTGATGATGGCCCTGGGGCCCGATATGCACGCAAACGCGATGCTGCTCAAACGCGGTTGAGCGCAGATCAGGCAATTCCGAAAGTTTGCCGGAGGTAGGAAGTCTTACCTCCGGCTCCCCATTTACTGTAAGCTTTTATGGCTGAATGAAACGACTCTTCAAAGTTTAATCCGGAGCCTCTTTGCATCAAAGCAAGGTGCTCATATGCAAGGCCTGCATCCTGAATGTAACCTGCCGCTAGGGCCTTTTCAGCTGCTGATTCAAATAATTCTGATGCATTTTTCTGATCGCCGGTCAGACCCTGATAAATTGCCTGAAGCAACATTGCCTTGTGCCCAAAATTCTCAGGACAAACCGTAGCCCAGGCATTGAAATTAGCCAATCCGGCAATTGCTTTACCCATCACCTCGGTATTGACGGTCCCATCCTGCTCTACCGAATGATACATTGCAGCGATTGCATAATATTGTTCCAGCTCAATATGACCGGGCTGGCTGGCAAAGGAAGGCAACAAAAGAATGGCACGATCTCCCCAGGCCAACGCTTCTGCATAGTTGCCAAAATGAACATTCAATTTCAATTTAGAAACCAGATAATAGCCGATTTGATTGTAAAGATCCGTATCACAGATACTGGCAATATCTTTTTCCTCATTGTACTTTTCGTCCGTCAGGGAAGTATATGAAATGGTGCGACCCTGGAATGCTTTCGCAACCTGTTCTTCGTGTTTTAAGTGAAAGGCCGCATTGATTACACGCTGGTTATTCTGGATAAAATTCCTTTGCGCATTGCTCACAACCTCATCCAGAGTGACACCGGAAGTACTTTTTAACACCACCACCAAAGACAGATTGAAACAGCCATAGATCAGATCTCCCCTTTTGAACGCCGTTTGCGCACCTTGCTCGGCAATGGGTATGAGCGTTTTCTGAGGGATTGACCAAAGCGCTATAAACCAGCAATGCATAAAAATGACACGTCCGCGCAGTTTGTAATTATTGATCTGATCCACCTCTATTGCAAGATTACTCCACGCCAAAGCAGTAACGCTATCGTTGGTGACCGTTTTGTAAATGATCGAATACATCGAGTACGCCTCGGCAGCAGATTCACCGTTACCGTGTTCCAGCGTGAGTCGGATACTGAGCGTCGTCATCAGAACAAAAAGAGATACCTGCTGGCACTGATGTGCGATCGGGCAAAGTTCAAGGAGCGTACTGATAATCAGCTTTGTATTTTCATCTTCGAGCACCTTATGATTTTTCAGACTTTCAATGGTCCTGTTGGCCATGAAATCTGAAATGAAAGCAAAATTTTCAGCTATTTTGTCGCCAATCTGTGCAGGTTCCCGTTCAATTTCCATATTGAGCAGCGCTATTCCCTCCAATCCCACGTCAAGCGCCTGCTGTGCAAACCCAAGACTGAACAAACGAGTCGACTCCTGCTCAAGATATTTGGCAGCCTTAATGGAATCTCCAGTTTGAAGCCAGTGGTGCGACAACCTTACATAATAAGGCGTAAGGTTACTTTTGAAATTTTCCTCGTACCAAAGCGCACATTCTTTATGTAACTTCCTCCGCTGTTCCAGAAGCGTCATTTCATAGGCAACCTGCGCTATGGTTTCATTGGTGAAATAATAACCCTGCATATTATCTACCAGGAGCTCATCGATGAACCCGGATTGCCTGGCTGTTTTCAGATAATTAAACACCGCATTTTTCTCTGTTTCAATCGGATAGATATTCTTGACTAGTTTTTTACCAAATCGTTTGCCTACAATACTACCGACTTTCAGGGCGATCTGCGACCCCTGATCCAGCCTGTCAATTCTGCTGAACACGGCACCACGAAGCGTTTCAGGAAGCACAAACTTGTTGCGTAGCGCATTTTTTTGCAAAAAACAGCTGTCATTTTCAAAACGGAGCAGTTTCTGGTCAAGCAGAGAGCCCGCCAGTTCGATGCAAAAAAATGGATTTCCTTTCCCTGTTTCTTTAATCAGGCTGAATACCTCTTCTGACACCTCGGAAACACCCAATTTTGAGCATACAAGCTGCCGCAATTCTGCCTCGGAGAGTTCTCCGAGCACAATCCTTTTTATATTTTCAAATTCAAATTCTCTTAGCTGAGGGGTAGCACTGTTCTGCTGAAATGCCAGCACGATCAAACACTGTTGCAACTGGCTGTTGACCGATTCCAACAACTTCGTCGTTGTCACATCCATCCACTGCGCATCGTCAATAATAATTACAAGCTGCGACTGTTTACTTTCTTCGCCTAATATGCCAAGTAGGAGCTCATGCGTTTTAGCCACTCTCTGGCTACTTGTCATGCTTTTCACCGCATCACTTTCCGGCAAATTGACGGGTATCACGGCGTTTAGTAAACACGCAAGGCTTCCATATTTTAATTTAATATGATCAATAACCTCTTTCGCGCTTCTGCTATCCCCCTGCTCAGGCATATTCAGCAACTGCAAAAAGATGGGTCCTGCAATACCGTATGGCGTGTTTCTGATGATGAATTCTCCGGAAGTAGCGAGCACTGTCGCCTTGTCTTTGATCTGCGTTTTAAAACTTTCCAGTAATCTGGTTTTACCCATGCCGCTTTCAGCTTCTAGAATAATACAGAGTCCTGCTGCATCCGAAGTCCCGACAAAACCATCCATCATTTCGCTCAATTGAAGATGGCGACTCGGAACAACCGGCGATTTTACTGTTTGCGAATCACTTAAAAATGACTCGGGCATATATATTTGAATATCCTCCTTCCGTCCCTTGATACGCTGCGCGATTGGTCCTTTATACATTAACAGATTGGATGTTGCCTTGTAGGTAGCTTCGTCGCAGAATAATGCGTTTATTTTAACTCCCGCCAGACGCGAACTGAGATTGACCACATCACCGATTACGGTGTAATGCCGCAACATGTTATTTCCCAGTATCCCGCAGTAGGCCATCCCGCTGCTGATACCTACACTGTTTTCAAACCCGGACTGCATCAAAATGTTGAATATTTCAAGGCCCAAACGGACACTACGCTCCTGATTATCTACGTGCGCAGAAGGTGGCGGTCCGAAACAGATCAACATCTGAGAATCTTTCTCGTCAATCCATACCTGATTGATCAGCCCATCATATTTTTTTACCAGAGGCGTCACAAGGGCCACCGCATCTTTCAATTGCTGAAAGTTTCCGGCAGAATCTGCACTTTTATTGACCAACTTCAGAAACAGACACGAAACCGGCCTGATTTCCGCAATCCATTTCAGCCTCTCCATGCTTAGCGGAAAAGTGAGGGTGTGCGGGATAAATGATTGTAATTTGTTAAAAGCATTTTTAGACAATTCAATATCACCTTTGTTCGACGACGGAAACCGCACCGGACTGCTTAACAAAACAGATGTATTGAATTCGACCGGTTTACTTTTTGCTTCCGGACCAAGAAAGACAAGCGTGTTATCCGATATCAGTATCTCGCCTGGTGCTCTGTTTTTTGACGCAATTTTGACCTCATTAAAAACATCCCCAAAAAAAGTTGCCAGACGGTTTCCTCTCACGCCTTCAAGCACGGCCACATCCAGCATGCCGGAGGCGATCACAACATGCAGAGAAAATGATTTTTTCTGCTCGTTCAGCTCCTGACGGTCATTGAGGATTGACCTTGCGCATGACGCTGCGAGCTGGACAAACTCCTCCATTTTTCCGTCATCACCAGACCAGGCCGACATGAGCCCATCGCCGGCAAAAAAAAGCGGTTCGCCTCCGTAGGTATCAATTTCTCTTAAAACAGCATTGTAATGAATGTTCAAAACATTGGTTATCTGCTCGACACCATTGACCGTGTCGTTCATCAGGCTGTTACTAAGCGATGAAAAACTGCATATATCGATCCAAAGTAGCACCGCCCTGCTACGTTTGACGAAATTTTTTGAGATAAAAGCGCTGTTGTTGACGTACTCCCTTTTTACCATCGCCGGTATGAAGCTGGAAGCCAGCAAGTCGGAGTCAGTCTGCTTATTTATAAAGTTCATAACGAGGTCCGGGGGGTGGTTTCCATTTGCCGGCGGACATACTTTAAATATAAAGGAATTATATGTTTAAACTTGGCTTCACGTATATTTAGTTGCAGTTTTCCGGAACTTTATTGTGTGTTTTTGAACAAATACAAATTCTTTCAATGCATCAATAAAATTACTTTTTTCTTGGACCGAACTTTTACTACGAAGCCCACTGGTTTTGAATTCATCTCATTGCTTCATTTAGTTAGCCAGGAAGTTGTGGCATTTGCTGCCACAGGGCGGGATTAACGGAAAATTCTATGGAAATTTGAAGCCGGAGACCATTTTAGATCAATCTCCGGCACAACCAAAATATTAAACTGCCCTGAGTGAACATACGTCGGCAAAGATCAAACCAAACGAAAACATTTGATGTCTGAACTACACCTTACTGGCTTGCAAAAAAGGGCCTCAAAATACATTAACAAAACGATCGTATACCGGCTGACCCCGGACGAAACTATAAAAGGTACTTTTATTGGTTTTGACAAAAACGTTCCTGACCGCGCCATCATCCAGATTTCCAACGCCGCAGACCGGACAACACTTCCGCTCATGACCGTGGTAAGTTACTTTGAAGGTGTTGATGAAGATGAAAACGAAGATTGAGCCAAAGAGGATATTTGAAGATAGCCTGGCCGGTTCGTGCTGCTCGTTTAACGAAGGCAGCACAAACCATTTAGTCCATTTTATCGATTTACCGTTACTTTAAGGAACGTCGCTGAAATACGGGTGAAGTTCTTTTCAAAATGCTCATTCTGGCTTTCAAACAGCACCTCCAGTTCGCGCTGCAAATCGGCCGCAGCGCCGTTTTTCTCAGCTGCTTCAAAAGCATTCATTGTCGGACCGTAATACTTTTTGAATGTGTTTACGAATTCTATCGGCGCATAGGGGGCGTTGAAAGTGAACTTTTCTTTGCTGAATGAGATATTTTCTTCCGCTACACCCGCCCGGACGAAGCGCTCAGTAACCTGGCTTTCAACGCCCCACAACATCGGACTGACAAAACCTTCCGCAGGTGGAGGAGTAAATGCTGAGCTAATCTTCAGAATCTGAGCCACCAGCGTGGGATCTCCTGGTATCCAGTTTCCCATCACGATCCTCCCGCCGGGACGGGTTACCCGCACGATTTCTTTGGCTACATCAAATGGCTTCGGAGCGAACATTGCCCCAAAAATACTTACAACGAGGTCAAATGACTGATCCTCAATTTGGACGAGCTCCGTCGCGTCGCCTTCGCGAAAAGAACAATTCGTTAATCCTGCTTCTTCTGCACGGCGGTTTCCTGCCTCCACCAAATTTGCGGCTATGTCCACGCCGGTCACATAGGCACCGAGTTTTGCCTCAGGAAGTGCGGTAGTTCCATCGCCGCAACCGAGATCCAGTATCCTCATCCCTTTTGTAATTCCCAATCGTGAGACGAGCGCAGCGCCACTTTCCCGCATTGTTTCCGCAATTTTTGTAAAATCACCTTTTTCCCATAATGCTTTGTTTGGATTCATATTTGTTGAGTTTTAAAAATGAAGAAATGCAATAATCATACAATATTAGTAATCGCTTGTCTCCTTCTGATGACCTGAAAGGCCAATCATCTGACTCAAAAGTTCAGAGCAGAAAACGACCTGGCGCACATTGATACCATGACCGTAAACTAGGTTTGCATTGAATGCCAACACTTTGCAAATTTTTATTTTTATCTTTCTTAACGAAAACATAAGCCATCTGATCATGACTTATGGAGTTATTCATTCTGAACTCCCACACCGCCGATCTGCACAACGACGGTTATTTTCAGTTTTTAAAACGGATCCCGAAATGATATGGTCAATTTTTTTGAACGAGTAATTCAGCATCCTCGATATTACCGACAGTTTGACTGCGGAAAATCTCTGATCACAGCGTTTAACTGTCCTATGGAAGCGCGGCTCATGAAAACCCGTTTTGCGGACTTATGGACAAAATACAATTATCTGTTCTATGTGATTGATGGTCAAAAGATATGGCATACCACCAAAGGCAGCTACCATATCCAAAAGGACAGCTGCGTTTTTGTACGAAAAGGAGGTTTTATTCTGGAACAATTAATAGATACCGGCTTTTGCGTAATGCTTTTCTTCATTCCGGATGAATTTATCTGCGACACCCTGCATACAAAATCAAAACCCATATTGAATTATGAACAGCACCACGAGCCCGTAATGCTGCTCGAATCGAATGAGACTCTGAAAGCTTACTTCGTTTCCATGTCGTCCTATTTTGCTCAAACCAGCGATCCGGACCCATCTCTGATGGAATTAAAATTCAAAGAACTTGTCCTCAACATCGCCGATAATTCTACCAACACAGCACTCTTGTCGTACTTCTGTACGCTCCTGCATGAACCGCAATCCATATTACTCTTTCGGACGATGGACGATAACTTTTGTTACAACCTCAAACTTGAAACCTATGCAGAATTAAGCAACAGAAGTTTGTCTGCTTTCAAACGAGATTTTGAGAGGCTTTTCCACTGCACGCCTGGCAGGTGGCTGCTCGAAAAAAGATTACAGCATGCGTTCGAATTGTTGCAAAGCCGGCATAAAACCGTCGGTGAAGCAGCTTTCGAGAGCGGATTTGAAAACCCCTCCCATTTCAGCCGCGCGTTCAAACTCAGGTTTGGTGTGGCGCCGGCCGCGATGAAGAACAACGGCAGCAAGGTGGTCACTGCCTGACACCTCCCCAACCGGGCGACACAAAATATTCCCAATTACAGACAATTCACCGCTTTTCAGAAAAGATAACCGACGCACGCAACAGCTTCGAAAGACTTGCGGATAACACCAGTGTCGAAGTATCTTCCCAAACAATACCGGTTATACATGGTTAAAGTAACGCCGACAGTTTTTCAACAAGTCATGGTTGTTCTTAAATCTTAAAGGTCTGCCAAAAGACTGTATTTGTAATAATTTCCGGAATCACGCTGACGCGGCAGGAGAAACATCGAGTAATCTCGTATTAAGAATTAGAACTAATTGTATGAAATTCTCAAAATCCTCGTATTTTTAGCAAATCGTCTGTAATATAATTTTTATAACTTGCCTACCAAGCCAGAACTGTTGATACTGCTACTGCCGCCACAAGCAAAATCCACCCAAAGCTTGCATTCAGTCATTTTATGTTTATTGCAAAAGTTATTTCCCAAAACTCGGATCATCTTTAAAATCACTGAATAGTAATTTACCAATAGTTTCAAATGTCGGTTGGATCAAAAAAGCTTGAATATATAAATGCGGTACGGGGTATTGCCATTTTGCTGGTTATCGTACTTCATGTGTCTCGGGAAGTTGTTGACGACATGCCCCAACTATTCAACTACATCTGTGCGAAAGGTTCTTACGGCGTACAACTCTTCTTCGTTGCCAGTGCATTTACACTTTACATTTCCTACAACAACCGGTCAAAATCCGAAGGTGAATACACGGATCGAAACTTTTTCATCAGGCGGTTTTTCAGGATCAGCCCGATGTATTATTTGGCCGCAATTATCTATGCCGCAATCTGTTATTACGTTCCCCGCTACAACGATGGCAATCCACTGGTGATCTGGAAAGTACTTGTAAATGTATTCTTTATCAACAATTTCATTCCCGGAACCATCAATTATCTACCACCGGGCGGTTGGTCGGTAAGTGTCGAAATGTTGTTTTATCTTTGCCTCCCTTTTCTATTTCACAAGATAAAAAGTCTTAAAAGCGCAGTGACCTGGTTTTTAGTTTTGACCTTTGGTTCAATTGCACTGAAACTGTTAATCAGATACTTGCTGATTAGAATGTCGATAGACTATCACAATCCCGAGAACTGGTTTCTATACTTCTGGTTTCCCAACCAGGCTCCTGTATTTTTTCTTGGAATTGCCTTATTCTTTGCGATACAAAATTACCGCATTTCTACCCCTGTAAAAACGTACGGCCTTCTCGTTTTGTCTTTGATCTCAATGCTTTCCATAAGTTATTTCATGCCCGCGATCGACAAATACAGTATCCTGCCAGAGCATATTATTGTCTCCGTATTTTTCGCGATCAACATATTTTTGATGGCCCAGCATGACATTAAAATATTCAATAACAAATTCACACGTTTTCTGGGCGAGATCAGTTTTAGCTTATATCTGGTTCATTTTATTGTTGTCTACGTCCTTGCGGACTACTTTCCGCTTCCCGGAGAGCGATATTTGAAATATCTGACGCTACTCGTTATGACACTCATTGTCAGCAGCATTATTTCTAAATTCACCTACGAAATGATTGAAATGAGAGGGATTAAATTTGGAAATCGTTTCATTAAGGGTAAAAAACCAGATCCGAAATTGAACGCTGCGATCTGAAAAACAATGAAGCTTTCGTCCGGCGTATCAATCCGGATTTTGGAAAGCACAAAGAAATCCGGTCAACGGAACGATGTCTGCGGTGCGCTGAGAAAATTCAACAGTTCTTTTTACCTTGTTAAACCGTCATCGAGGTAGTCGATAACCCAAAATTGTTCTATGATTCTTACACCGTCTTTGTAACTCATATGTCCGAATATCAAACTCCAAAAGACCGAGCGTATGTTGACGCCCTGGTGAATGCTGCTCCAAAAGAGGCGGCAGCTTTTTTTAACCTAAAACATACAGCTGAAAGAAAAGACGGCGTCATTCCGATTAAATACCGCGAACTGATGTCCGTTGCCGTTGCGCTTACGACACAGTGTGCTTACTGCATCGAGTCTCACATTCAGAATGCGGTTCGTGCAGGTGCAACACGAGAAGAGATTGCTGAAACCGTCTTTATTGCATCTGCACTTCGCGCCGGTGGCGCCGTTGGAAATGGGCTCATGGCCATGCGGCTTTTTGAGGAAGCCAGTACCGAAAAGAGTCAATAGTGCGCGAATTGCCGAATTTTTCTTAACAACCAAGCTACACAACTTACTTCATTAGTTCGTAAAACCATCGCCCAAACATGGCATCAGAGTAATTAAAAGAAGGATTTGCGAAATTGTACGGGCGACATTGCCGTTTTCTGTCTGAAAAGTTTACTGAAAGATTGCGGATGTTCGAATCCAAGACCGTATGCAATTTCGGATACAGTGCGTGTGGAATGGGATAATGTATGCTTTGCACTTTCGATCAGTTGCTCGTGAATATGCTGCTGTGCACTCAACCCCGTCAATGATCTCAATAAATCCGTGAGATATCTGGGTGTAACGCCTAGAAAATGAGCCAGTTCCTGAACCGTTGGCAGTCCTTCGGTCGAAGAGTCTCCATTTCTGATCCTTTCTGTCAGGTAACCGTTCATCTTTCTGATCAACTCATTGTACAATGATCTCCTTGTAATGAACTGCCGGTGGTAAAATCGGTTACTGTAATTGAGCAACAATTCAATCTGAGAAACCAGAACGTCCCGGCTGAATTGATCGGTATCGCTGCTGAGCTCATTTGCGATTGCCTCAAACAGACCAGAAACCAGTCGTTTCTCAGTGTCAGACAGATAAAGTGCTTCTGAAACATCATAACCAAAGAATCCAAATTTCGAGATATTTTGTGCGAGCGGGTAACCTTTGATCAGATCCGGATGAAAGAAAAAGGAATATCCCTCATAACCTTCCGCTTCGTCAGACATCGTGACGATCTGATGCGGAGCGAGAAATGCCATGCCCCCTTCGTTAAAATCGTAATATCCTTGTCCGTATTTGACCTGCCCGTTGAAACTTGTTTTGAAAGAAATTTTGTAAAAATCAAGTGAAAACCGTTGACCGGCATCTGTAAGTGAGACATTGACATCATTGTAATTGATTATTCCCGCAAGGAGATGGAGCGGTTTTGGCAATTCAAGCCTTTGGGCAAGGTCAGCAATACTTTTAAACTGAATTAATTGGCCGTCGCTTTTCACCATCATATCTCTACAGAATTATAACCTGTCATTCCAAATGCAGTATCGTAAAGTTAATCATTTAATTCTGGGCCGCCGGGCGTATCACGATATCACCCACCTCCACATCGGCAGGTTGCTGCAAAGCATAACTCACCGCTGCGGCAATCGCCTCGGGAGCAATCGCCAGCCGCTCCATATTTTCCGCAATCACATGACGCATTGCAGGATTTTTGATACCATTTGCAAGATCCGTTTTTACAACACCAGGCGATATTCCGGTAATCCGTATTTTGCCGTCAGACTCCTGCCGGAAAGCTTCTGAAATTGCCCTGACCGCGTTTTTGGTTCCTGCATAAACACCCTGCATCGGAACAATTTTTATTCCGGAGGTGGATATGATATTGATCATGTGCCCATAACCCTGCGCCCTAAACACGGGAACTGCGGCCGCGAATCCATATAGAACGCCTTTTAAATTAACGTCTATCATTTCTTCCCAACCTGCCACATCCAGTTCGTCAATGCGTGACAACTGGCCTACACCAGCGTTGTTGATCATGGCGTCAAGACTTCCGTAAACTGCAACGGCATGCCCCACAAGCGCAGCGACGTCCTGCTGTTTTTTCACGTCAGTTACGATAAAGACGGCCTGACCACCCTCGCTATTAATTTTCGAGACCAATGTTTCCAGGACCTCAGCTCTCCGCGCACCAAGCACTACTTTTGCTCCCTGCCTGGCAAGCAGGAGCGCTATTGCCTGTCCGATACCACTACTCGCTCCCGTAATAGCGACCACTTTTCCTTCGATTTCCGGTTTCATAATCCTGCCTTTTTTATTTACAAAATTGCAGTAACTATAATCCGCAGTTGAAGCCAATTCCGCAAATAATGAAGCCAAAAAACCAACTTGAAAAAATGGCCAATTTAAAAGCCATTTTACCTTGTCGCCATTGGCCGGCAAGTGCCTATCAAAATAGAGAACACCTCTCTTATCGATTTAAGGAAGGCATATTCTATCTAGAGCGATTCAGGCAATAACAGATAATGAGCAGCGCCCACATGAACTTCAGCCCAATGCTCCGAAGAGTCATCTGTCAACAAAATCGTATCCCCATCTCCACGCTTGTCGTCAATTTTCCACCAGGAATCTCCTGCCTCGGGAAGTTGGAAGACCTTGATATGGTACGTGGATTTCCCGAAAAGGTACGTAATGGAAACACTCGGCCAGGCCACAGGAAAACAGGGACTGAATACCAATTTGTCCGCTTTTAAGTGCATTCCAAGTAATGAGCCTGTGATGAACTGATACATCCACCCGGCCGATCCGGTATACCAGGTCCAGCCTCCCCTGCCCTGATGCGATTCATTGGCGTATACATCCGCAGCCATTACGTAGGGTTCCACCTTGTATTTCGCCACCGATTCCGCATCAGAACTGTGGCTTAAAGGATTGATCATACTAAACAATTCGTAAACTTTTTCCCGGTTTCCGAGAGCCGCAAAACCCATCAGCGCCCATATTGCCGCGTGCGAGTACTGGCCTCCGTTTTCACGCACACCAGGCACATATCCCTGAATATAGCCCGGATTCGGCCCGGAGCCGTTGAATGGCGGGTCCAGAAGCTGGATGATCTGCAATTCGGGCTTAACAAGATATTGATCAAGAGAAGCCATCGCAGTCGTCCTACGCTCCGTGCCCGCAGCACCAGACAATACCGACCAGCTTTGGGCAATCGCGTCAATCCGGCACTCTTCATTTTCTTTTGATCCCAAAGGCAGTCCGCTGTCAAACCAGGCTCGTTTGTACCAATCACCGTCCCAAGCCGACGTTTCTATATTTGTTTGCAAAGTTTCAGCCTGCTTTTTACAAATGAAAGCAAATAAAGAATCGCCGAAAAGATTTGCCACCGCGGTGAATTTCGTGAGCACGTCATAAAGAAAAAACCCGAGCCACACGCTCTCTCCCTTGCCTTCATTTCCGACCTGGTCCATGCCGTCGTTCCAGTCACCAGAACCAATGAAGGGTAAACCATGTTCCCCAAAATGAAGACTGTGCTTGATCGCCCTTGCGCAATGGCTATACAGCGTTTCGCTATTTACGGCGTGCATCGGCAGGTCATACAGCGAATCTTCGCCCGGATGAAGCACCCTGCTATCCAAAAATCCTATTGAAACATCGAGAATTGACTTGTCTCCTGTTGCTTCTACATACTTCGCGACAACAAACGGAAGCCAGAGCAAATCGTCGGAACAGCGGGTACGAACACCCCGCCCTTCCGGAGGATGCCACCAATGCTGCACATCTCCCTCGACAAATTGGCGGGACGCACTTAAAATAATTTGCTCACGTGCGAGTTGAGGCCGTGTATGGAGTAATGCAAGCACATCTTGTAACTGATCACGAAAACCAAATGCACCGCCTGATTGATAAAAACCGCTACGCGCAAATATCCGGCAAGCCATTGTCTGATACGTCAGCCAGCCGTTGGCCAAAATATTCAGAGAAACATCCGGGGTTGTGACCTGAACGGTTTCAACAACTTGTTGCCAGTATTCCCTTACCTCGCGCAAGGACGCGTCAATTGCATCTTTGTCTGTAAATTTCCTGACAAGATTTTGTGCCTCAATGGTATTTCCAGCATTGCCGATCAGGAAAACAATTTCCTTTTCCGCCCCTCCCGGCAATTCGAAACTAACCTGTAACGCGGCACAGGGATCCATCCCCGCGCCTGTTTTATTGGACAGCTTTTTACGGTACATTGCCTGCGGATCTTTAAGGGTCCGGTTTCTGCCAATGAATTCGGCACGATCTGTGGTAAAAGTCTGCTGAACACCCTCGACATAAAAAAACGAAACCCGATCGGAAAATGCGGTATTGTACCTGTTTTTGATAAATAGCGCACCACTTTCGGCGTCAGAATGTGACGTGACATGCATCCCCGTTTTCGAATGAACATCACCCAGAATCATTTGCTGAAAACCTGTTGCCGAAAGCTTTCTCGCACGTCCGGAATCATTTTTTATTTTTAAACTGACAAATTTAACGGGCAATGCTTTGTCCACTGATACCCGCATTTCAGAAGAAATTCCGTGCTCAGCATGCTCAAAAATTGTGTACCCAAACCCATGCGTTGTCAGATAAGGCGTTTTGCCTGTCGCCGGAAAAGGTGATGGCGACCAGAAATTGGCGGTTTCTTCATCACGCAGATAAAAAGCCTCACCTCCAACATCGCTGACCGGGTCGTTGCTCCACGGCGTTAGCCGGTATTCGTGCGCATTGATTGCCCAGGTGTAGGCAGAACCGCTTTCAGACACAACAGTCCCAAATTCAGGATTCGCAATCACATTTACCCAGGGCGCCGGAGTTGTTCCTTTTTTGCCCGTTAAAATCTTATACTCCTTGCCGTCAGCGGTAAAACCGCCTGTGCCGTTATTGAAAAGAAGATCGTTGGGTAAATCCAGAATATCGGGAATCAGCGATACCATGATGGGCTGCGGGACCAGTAACGGAGGCAATACCTTCTCCGGACTGTGGCGGTTTACCTGTTCAGATAGTGTGCCTCTGCTGTCACTGATGATTGCCCGGGCAACACTTTCAAACAGTATCCGGTCTTCATTGGAAATCTGATCAGCGGATTTTACAAATATGCTCCCAGGTTTGCCGTGCTGCATATTGTTACCGGCTTCGGAAGAAATCAATCCAAGGATCTGATCCTGCAAAATCTGCCGGTATGAGCCATAATCTTCATTCCAGATCACCAGATCGACAGCCAGCCCTTTTAGTTTCCAATAGGCATGTGCCTGAACCATTTGTCTGACCAGCTCCACGCTTTCAGGGTCATAGATATGCAACAGAACGATCGGAAGATCCCCTGAAACGGAATGGCTCCAAAGTCCCGATTGCCCGCGCAGATTGTTGGATATTACGGCCGGTTCGGCGCGCAGAGATGGATTTGCATAAACCAGGGATGCAGCAAGCCGGTCATACAACTGCGCGTCACTTTCGGTTGCGTTGATCTGGCGGAGCAACACCTGGCTGTGCGTCCAGGAAAGCTCAAATGCACGTTTTTTCAAATGCCTGTCGCTATATTTATGCATCAGATTCTCACAATCTGCACGGGTTTCGCTGATACCGAAGATCAGGTCGACTGTCGCAGTCTGGTTGGGTTTGATGGTGATCCGACGCCGAATGGACGCCACCGGATCGAGTACAGAACCGTGATTTCCCGAAAGCACTGCATCCTCCATGGCCTGCGGATGCTGCAACGTTCGCCCGCGACCAATAAATTTCATACGATCTGTTTCGAAAGACACCATTTCGGCTGTGGCTCCATGTACGTCCATCATGTGGAACATCCAGGGCGGCACTTCCTGTTTGGAACGCGGGCGGCGCGTGCACAGCAGCGCATTGTGCCCCGGAATGATTTCAGTTTGGACAAAAAGATTACTGAACGCCGGGTGCGCCTCATCAGAAGCCTGGCTGGCCAGTACGATTTCTGCATAGCTGGTTACTTCCAGCGTTTTTGCGGTCAAAGACCTGTTCGTAATTCTCAGTCGCCGCATTTCCGTATCATCCTCCGGCGAGATAACGATCTCGGTCTTAGTATCTATTCCAAAGTCATTCCGTTCAAATTCGGCATGGCCCAGCGAAAAGACAGCAGCGTAACCTTTGGCTGTTTTTAACGTCGGCTGATGCGTATTGGACCAAAAATTGCCACTGTTCACGTCTTTGATATAGCAGAAAATTCCTGTATTATCCGTTGTAGTATCTTCCCGCCAACGTGTTACGGCAATGTCCCGCCAGCGGCTGTATCCGCCACCGGAATTGGTTACCATCACCTGATAACGTCCGTTGCTCAAAAGCTGAATTTCCGGAATTTCCGTGTTGGCAGTCGGTACAATCCTGACCTGCGAATCAGCTATCGTTGTTTTTGTTTCAATCAGATCTGCCGTATGCGCGTAGAAAAGCGTAGCTCTCGGAATCCTTTCCTGCAACAACAAAAGTGTCGCCTGGAAACGGAGCTCGGAGACGAATCGCCGTTGCATGGGCCTTTCCAGCAATAAGTAGGACAGCGACAAAAAGCCCATTCCCTGGTGATGCACCATAAATGAATGCAAAATACTGCTTGTTTGCCCTCTCGGCAACCTGCTGGCCGTGTAATCTATCGCTTCATAAAAACCATACTCACCCTCAAAACCCTCCTCGGCCAGTAGTTCGAGATTGGCACAGGCTTTGGCCGGCGACACCATCAGGGCCAGCATCGTCGCATAAGGCGCAATGACCAGGTCCTCTTCCAGACCGCGTTTTAGACCCAGACCCGGCACCCCAAATGCCCTGTACTGATAATTCATGCTGGCGTCAATTGTGTTGTAAGCCGACTCGGAAATACCCCAGGGAATGTTCCGTTGTGCTCCGTACTCAATCTGGCGCTTGACAGTCGCCTTATTCGTTTGGTAGAGGAGTGTATTCTCGTAAGAAGGCATCACCAGCTGCGGCATGAGGTACTCAAACATAGAACCACTCCACGAAAGCAAAATGGGATCACCGCCGGAATTTGTCAGCAAACGCCCCAACGCGAACCAGCTTTCCTGAGGAAGTTTCCCCTGAGCAATAGCAGCAAAAATACCCAGCCGGGCCTCAGACGCAAGCAAATCATAAAAACTGTCATCTTTTCTCTGATCGTCGACATTGTACCCGATCCGCAACAGACTTGTGGATTTATCAAACAGAAAATCATACTCGACGGTACTCATCTCTTCGCATTGCGAGGCTAACGCTTCGCACAGACTAATCTTTCTAAGTCCTTCCTGGTAACCCTGTTCTATCAAAGATTTCAGGTTGCCAAGCCATAACTTTTCCTGCTCATTTGCACTTTGCTCATAATATTGAATATCGGAAACGAATTCTTCCGAGAAATCCCGGATCTCAGATAAACTGAGATTCCTGTTCAAACTCAAAAGATTTGTAAGGTGATCCGGCACCGGTAGCATGTCCAGCCACGGAACTACCTCCATTAGATGCGTGATGGCATTTTTAACCTGAATCGCAAACTTTCGCGACCACCTGTCAACATGGACATCAACACCCTGCGCATGCATCAGCAATTCGTCAGCAAGTGAATCCAGTGCTGTCAGTCTCTGTTTGATCAGTACCAGCGAATCGGCATCCTCATCCGGAATGGCCATTATCTTTTCAACTATTTCAACATGCGCACCTTTCGGAAACTCCAGTAAAATGCTTGCGGTTGTGCGTAATCCTGAAAAAGTATTTCGTGCAAAAACAGGGTGATCTGAAAGGCCCAGAATTCCCTGTCGCAACGTCAGCAAATGACCGACGAGATTGCCACTATCTACGGTTGAAACATATCTGGGTAACATCGCAGTCAAGCTCAGGGTATCGTACCAATTGTAAAAGTGCCCCCGGTAACGTTCCAGTTTCAGCATGGATTCCATGGCGTTGTTACACCTGGCGATCATTTCTTCGCCACTGATGTATCCGAAATCATAGGCAGTGAGGTTGGCGAGCAGATTCAGCCCAAGGTTGGTTGGGGAAGTGCGGTGTGCAATGACGGGTGCAGGTTCCTGTTGAAAATTATCCGGCGGCATCCAGTTTTCCGCCTCGGTAACAAACTGCTCAAAGTAAGTCCAGGTTTTACGTGCGGTTTTGTGTAAAAACAACACCTGCTCTGCTGGCAATTCGAGGCTTTCTTCTTTCTCGGGGTAACTTAAACGCCAGGCGAGCGCAGGTGCAAAAAGCCAGAGAAGAAGCATCGGAAAAGCCACCAAGAGTGCCATCACATCATAATAAACCAAAAATATGGCACAGCAAACGGACAGTACCGGAGCGATCCACATCAGACGATATACTGCCCACAGCCGATCATCATCTTTTTTCGAAACCGTTGCGGAAGGAGTCCATTCAAGCAGTTTTTCCCCTGAAACGATCATCCGCCAATTGGTTCGGACCACAGCGTCCATGTAACTGTACGCCTCAAAAGGCAACACGGCAATCCCGAACATGAAACGAAGCAGGATGTCGCGAATGGAAATTCCTACTTCGAAAAAATGAGCAGAAAAATGAAGATCCTTGGGTTTGTTTACAAGCTGCCAGCCAGCTGCCGTCAGTACGGGTAGCAGAATAATGACGGTAACAGCCAATGTCCACAGCCACGGATTTGGTAACATCGACCATCCGATTACCAACAATGCAACCAGAGAAACAGGTAATAAACTTCTGCGAATGTTGTCAAAAATTTTCCATCTTGATAAGATTGAAAGCTTGTTGCTCGTCAATCGACCGGTGCTTTTCGTTACAAATGGAAGCATCCATGCGCCTATTTGCCAGTCACCACGAATCCACCGATGATGTCTTTTTACATCTGCGGTATAATTTGAGGGGTTTTCTTCATACAAAAGCACATCGCTGATGAGCCCGGAGCGTGTGTAACAGCCTTCGAGCAGATCATGACTGAGAATACGGTTTTCCTGAAAAATCCCGCTTAACGCCTCTTCAAAAACATCAACATCGTAAATTCCTTTTCCTGTGAATGATCCCTCTCCAAACAGATCCTGGTAAACATCTGACGATGCACGCGTGTACGGATCAATTCCGGAGACATCACCCTGCATCCGCAAATAGAGTGAAACAGCCTTCGTAGGCATACATGAAGCCAGGCGTGGCTGCAAAATTCCGTAGCCTTCGGTAACCCGTCTCTTTTGATGATCATAAAATGCATGATTGAGCGGATGGGCCATCGTTGCAATGAATTTCCAAACTGCCTCCCGTGGAAGCTGCGTATCCGAATCGAGTGTGATGACGTATTTCACACTCCTTAACACATCGGTTTCTCCACTGATTAAAGAAAATTCTCCTGTATTTTTCCCTCTCAAAAACGCGTTCAATGCCGACAATTTACCTCTCTTCCGCTCATAGCCCATCCATTTACCCTCCTTCACATTCCAGATTCTCGGGCGGTGAAAAAGGAAGAAAAATGCCTCTTCAGGGCTGGAATACCTTTGATTCAGCGCCTCTATCCGTGTCCTTGCAAGTTCCAGCAGTTCGTCATCTTCGGGTTTGGTTTCAGTATCAGAATCGGTAAAATCGGTTAGCAGGCCGAAATGCACATTGGATTCGCGATTGGCAAGAAAACGTATTTCAAGCGCTTCCACCAGTTGTTCGATGTAAAATCTGCTCGAAATCATCGTAGGAATGATCACCAGCGTCCGGAATTCAACAGGAATGCCGGATGAAAAATCCAGCCTTGGCAATAATTTTGGCTTAACCCAGATCGTGGAAAACCAGTTGACCAGTGAAACAGCAAGCTGCGCACAGCCCGATGCCAGTAAAATGCCGATAGCAGCGAGCTGATACCAATTCAAAATTACACTGCGATGGGCCTGATGAAACATCGGAATGGTAAAAATCAGCGTCAGAAGTGCAATCGAAAAAAGGTAAATAAACACCGGAACCCTTGAAATGGCGCGGGAGATATTTTTCAGGAAGGAATATTTTACATTGGCAGCATCCTCCGTTTTACTTAGCCCCTTGTCAATTAAATAGTAACCAACATGCTGTTGCCTTTTTGAATTGTCGTCCTCTGAATGATATGAAGCTGATAACTTCAATGCGGCCATTGCCACTTCGGTCTCAGACAAAAGTGATGCTTTGGAAATAGTTTCGACCACATGCCGGTATCTGTCGCGTGTGGCAAAATCCATCAGCGGATAGATACCCGAAGTATCCTGCCGCAAAATTTGCTCAACGCTGCTCAACGCTTCCACAAAATCCCGCCAGTCTGTGGCCCCTAAAAATCGCAGCGTTCCGATACTGTTACGGACAGATACCTGATCCGCCGCCTGCTTCTGATTTTCCTGACTTACCAGATCATTGCTACTGATACCCAGCGCAGTGAGCTGCTGTTCCATCCAGCTCAGAGGCATTGCAAGGGCGGGACCTTTTCCCTGTAGTTTCCTGGTAAACCCCGCCACAAAAGGGCTCACCAGAACCGGCTTGGAGCGCGCCATATCCGCGATGGTCAGAATCAGGTCTTCGGGGGCTTCTTTTACGGTAGTCATCATTCTGTCGGCCCAGAAATCCGCCAGATTGTGATCCACCATATCCAGCGCAATTTTTCTGCAGACCCGCCTCAGATTATCAAGTACGGCCAGACGCAGCATGATCGGAATTGCCCAGAGCTCCCCCAGCGTGAGCGTAGTAACAGTCTGATAAGCAGCGATGAAGCTACTCAGACTCCGCACATCAACGCGCCCGTCACTATGAGAGATGATTTCCAGGACAATATCATAAACCCGCGGCATTCCTGCTGAAACACCTTCTGACAGGCACGGTAATCCTTCACTGTACCCCTTTGGCAAATGTTTTCTGGCTATGACGACCTGCTCTTCAATGAGATAGAAATTATCCAGAAACCATTCGGCACCAGGGGTGATGGTTTTACCCGTTCTGATTCCCTCGACAAGCAATAGCCTCACTTCGAGCAGCGTCTTTTCATTGTCATCCAGCCTTTTAAGTAACTGATCCGACGACTTGCCTGCCTGCAATTTGTGGGATCGTGCCACCGACCAGCCATGCCGGTCCATGTGTTCCGAGCTATATAATTCCGAACGGATCGGCTCTTCATATAAACTATTTCTGTTTGTTTTTTCTCCCAGAAAATTCACGCGCAAACGTGACAAAATATCTAATACATTTGGTGATGCTACCTTCATAAATAGTCATTAAATAGGTGATCGACCCCATCGCGGGGCGAATCCGATACTGCTGGTTTTTGTTAGCCGTCAGTTGCCAGAGAGAAGCGAAAGGAATGGTTTTTTCGAAGCATGATTTTTCGGTTAACGAGAAACCATCCGGCGATTAGGTGTAAACCTTGGAATTCGATCTGTGAAAAAAAGTCTGAGATGCTGATTCAGCACATCCCGTCTGTTTACGGGTTGTTTACCTGATTCGTGTTAGCTGACCTTTGATAGGTTAGAAGCGAGTCAATTATTGTAAGGTACGAAATTATAGGCCTTGCCAGTCCGAAAGACCATTTTATTAATCGCGACAAGTTCACTCAGCATGAAGTGACATTTAAACCGAAGCTAGCCCTCCGGAAAAATGGATGGTAAACTTACTGCCTCCACCTGGCTCACTTTCCACAATAATCTTGCCTCCTGACGCATTTACAATCTTTTTGGCCAGGTAAAGCCCGATTCCGTGGCCTTCCGTATCGACGTGGAGTCTTGTGTATTTATCAAAAATCTTGTCCAGATGGTCCTTCTCCATTCCAATACCATTGTCGGTAACAGAAAGCACTGTTTTCTCTTGATCCAAGGCTAGGCTCACATTGATCACAGGACGGATATCGGAGTGGTATTTGATCCCGTTCGAGATCAGATTGAACAAAATGCTCCGAAGATTTTTGCGCGAAAAAAATATCTTGTTGATCTGAAGTTCTCTCGTTATCTGCGCGTTGCTGGCTTGTATCCTGTCCGCAAGGCTCCACTCAATATCATCCAGAATTTCGTCAACGTTGACTAGTTCAGTAATCATGGAGTTATTTTCAAATTTTGCCACCACAGCAATTTCAGCAACGAGCGAGCGAAATTTCTTGATGGAGGAATCTATAATAGGCAGAAAACTGCTCATTTCTGAATCTTTAACATCAATTAATTTCATCACCGAAATACTTCCTTCAATACTTGCCAGCGGCGCCAGCAAATCGTGTGAGGCAGTATGCACGAAATTATCCAGATCTTCATTGATCCTTATCAGCGCCTCATTTTTTTTATCAAGCTGCTGCTGAATGATTTTCAGCTCAGTAATGTCATTAAAAGTAATTATGGCTCCCGTGGTACGGTTGTCCGGTTGTTGCAGATATGGCATTGTCATCACCTGGTACCAACTCCCGTTATTGGCTTCAATTTCCTTTGTCAGCACAACATCACTGTCCATCACAATCCGGGCATCTTCGCTGATGGTTTCAAGCTTGAAGTTTGTCGATATATCTCCGATCGGCCTCCCGATATCGCTTTCCTGAAGATTGATCAGTTTAACCGCGCCGGGCGAAAATTTCATTATCCTGTGTTCAACGTCAATAAACAACTGCCCGTTAATATTGCTTCGAAAATAATTATTCAGGTCATCATTGAGTTGCTGAAGCTCCTTATTTTTGAACTGATAATCGGAATTGATGGTGTGAAGTTCTTCGTTGACCGACTGCATTTCTTCGTTCGTACTCTGCATCTCTTCGTTCGCGGAAAGCAGCTCTTCATTGAAAGACTGCATATTTTCGTTGAGCGAATATAGTTTTTCCTCTGATGCCAGCAGCCTGCCTTTGAGATCGCTATTCTCCTGTTCAAGGCCAACAGTGTACTTGGTAAAATAAACTTGCTCATCAAATACCGGGACATCATTTGTTTCGGAGCTTATCAATTGATCCTCACTAAATCTGACAACAAGAAAACCATTGCGGCGCCCCTTGAAAATCATCGGACTCACCGACATGGTGACACTGATGATTTCAGAGCCTTGTTGTATTTTAATTCCCCTTACAATCCCCTGCTCGTTAGTTCGGACTACCTCACTGCTGATCGTCCGGTATGCAATTGCGAGCGGCGATGGCAAAAGTTCAGTAAGATCTGCGGTCAGTATCTTTTGAAGCAGAAATTTCGAAGTATCGCCGTAAAATTTTAATATTCGCTGATTCTGGTCAATGCAAACGATCAGGTAGCCAAGGTCATTCACTACCGTCTCGTTGACCGCATCTCCAAGGGTCCTGTCAATGCTCTTGAATGTGTCAGTCTGCGAATTCACAAAATCGGATGGCTTGTTATAAAGGATTTGCGGTAAAGAAAAAGACTCAAATCGAACCGCCTGATTTGAATCGAGATTTTTATAAACCTTCCATTTTTTATTGACCACTTTAAGGCTTTGTAAGATTGGCGATGGGTTTTCACTAGACCCCAGAAACAGGTAACCTTCCTGCCTGAGGCCAAAAAGGAGCATCATGTACACTTTCTTCTGCAAAGCCGGTGTCATGTATATCAAAAGATTCCGGCAACTGATAAAATGCATGTTACAATAAGGCGGGTTTTTTACCAGATCGTGCTGAGCGAAAATCACCATTCTCCGGATTACCGCATCTACCTTGAATTCATTTCCCACTACCTGGAAAAACCTGTCCAGACGTTCCTTTGAAACATTGGCGGCAATCCCAGATTTATAGACTCCTCTCCCTCCATGCGCCAATGCAGCACTATCAAGGTCGGTAGCAAATATCTTCACATCGTGTTCACTGATCTTATCGCCAAGCTGCTCGGCAACCAGCATCGCCAGGGAATATGCTTCCTCTCCTGTTGCGCAGCCGGTTACCCACAACCGTATTTCCTCATGCGGCGCTAAGTTTTCTATGATGCCTGGTAAAACACTCTTCTCTATAAACTCAAAGGCTTCGGGATCTCGGAAAAAAGCGGTGACACTAATCAGAAAATCCTTGGCAAGCGCCACGAGTTCGACCGGATTAGATTTCACAAATTCAATGTATGTTCCAAGATTATCAAAATTATGGGATGACGCCCTTCTTTTTATCCTCCTGATAATTGTAGACTGTTTGTAGTCCGAAAAATCAAGCGGCAATTGCTGGTTGATCAGTTCAATGATTTCCGTCACATGCTGCTCATCATGAATTCCGGAAGCAAGCAAATCTATCTCGCGCCGCACGTAATCGTCGATAACCGCCGGCATTTCTTCTGGTTCCAGAATAAAATCCACCATACCGGAAGCGATCGCACTGGATGGCATACTGTGAAATTCGGCACCTTCAGGACTTCTGGCTATGACCAGTCCTCCGGCTTTTTTTATCGCTTTCACGCCCGCTGTTCCGTCTGAACCCAGTCCGGAGAGGATGACAGCGATCGCTTTTGTACCATAATCTGCCGCAAGAGAATTAAAAAACGTATTGATCGTCATGTGCGGAGCGCGCTCATTTCCCTTCTCTCGTAAGTATAGCCTTAGCCCCCGGATCGTAAGAAATTTATCGCTTGGAATGAGATACACCTGGTTACTGATCACCTGCATTCCGTCTTCGGCCTCCTGGACCACCAATTTGCTGTGCCTGGAAAGCAATTGTACCATTCTGCTTTTAAAATCCGAAGATAAGTGCTGAACAATCACATAAGAAACACCGTCCATAGGCGTGTGATCAAAAAAAGTGTTCAACTCTTCAAGGCCACCCGCAGAAGCGCCAATAGCAATAATGTGGTGGGGAAATGCGGCTGCAAACATGGAGGAGAAGAAAATAGACAATTGACCTTACAACCTACAAGGTAACGTTAAGCTGAGCTAATCCGAAATACATACTCGTAAAGTCATGATTTAATTTAGAATAAAATGTGGTAATTGAAAGACTGCAAAACCATTTCGGGAATTAAAATGGGCTCAAAACGGACCCATAGCCCGTTTTATGGGTTTGAGTCTATCTAATAATAGTGATTTCTTCTATTTTAAAAATCATATCCAGACCTTCTCATTCTGCCAATTCTTTCAGAGGGCAATATGGATGCAGCAACTGTACCCCGGGATTTTGTTCAGCAAAGATCTTCTTTTATCTGGTGATTTAATTTGAGGGAAATTTGAGTACCGGGCATGCGCAGCGTCTAAGAGCGTGTTTGGGAATTGAGAAGAATGGAGATCGTACCATCTTTGCAGTGACCAAACGTTAAAGAGTTGATTAAACAGTACAGTAGACTGACCGATCTCCAATGGGGTGCAATATCGGTATTTTTGAATATAAAACGTAAGCGCAAATTAGAGCTACGATCTGTTATGGATGGAATCTTTTATATTTTAAAGACTGGTTGCCAATGGCGGAATTTACCGGACTGTTACCCTCATTGGCAGGCTGTTTTCTGGTATTTTTCTAAATGGAAAAAGAGCAATGTTTTCTTAAATATAAATAATGCCCTTAATCAATCTGATCGGAAAAGTGAAGGTAGGAATGAGCATCCATCTATTTTTAGTATTGATAGTCAATCTGTTAAATTATCTCCAATGATTTGGGAGAATCGTGGATTGGACGCACATAAAAAAGTGAATGGGAGAAAAAGGCAACTTATCGTTGACAGTGGTGGAAGGCTTTGGTTTGCAAGAGTACATGCTGCAAATATACATGATGGTGCCGCCGCATTAGGGTTTATGCCAGACATTATTTGTCAAAACGAACGCTTGGTTAAAATTTATGGTGACCAGGCCTATGCAGGAGTTTTCGCAGACGAGATTGAAAAACATAAGATCAAATTTGAAAAAGCCGCCAGGCCCGAATCAACGAAAGGCTTTGTTCCGGTCGCCAAACGATGGGTAGTTGAGAGAACCATCGCTTGGTCTAATTTCTTTCGAAGAATTGTCAAAGACTATGAATATACCGCCTCATCCAGTGTAGGATGGATGTATTTAGCAAATATTCAAATCATGTTGCAACGAATTCATCCTATCAACAAAACATAATTCCCAAACACGCTCTAAGTCCAATCTGCCTCTACCAGTGTAAAAATATTGTCGACTGTGGTATGGAAAACGAATGCAATTTTTAGTGCCAGCAGCGTTGACGGAACAAACTTCCCGATCTCGATAGAATTTATTGTCTGTCTTGAGACACCAACCTTCTCTGCCAATTCAGCCTGCGTTAAATTCTGTTTTGCCCGTTCAACTTTAATAGAGTTTTTCATTTTCAAATCGCTATTCCCAGGACAGGTATAAACGTAAATAGTAAATACCGATGGCTAATGTAAATACCAGAATAAGGAAAAGATTGATGTCGATCAGTTGAAACGGTATTATCTGATGTTCATAAAGATTGGTGCTCATCAGTTTGAGTCCGTACCCGACAACTAATGCCATATATGCTGAAGAAGATTTCAAAATTTTTGCACGTTCATCTTCTGTCTTTTCCTTGCTTATAAACACGATGAACAATCCTGCCAGAAGTGGTATTTCTGCACCTTTTGATGCATCCATAAAAAATATGGCAACACCGGCGACGACGAGCACCACACCAAGAAATTTAAATACGCTACGCATAGCCATGTAAGTTTAGTTGTCTAAAAGTAAATTTTGTTTATCTAAAAGACAAGCAAACTTTACTTTTTGTGCCGATTCTTTTTTACTTGGAAGAGTTTCGAAACTGTATCAGGATTGTGAGCGACGCAATCCCGATTCGAGATGTTTTTCATCAGAATTATCACCCGGTTTAGCCTGGACCGGACGTCATTTCTATGGCACATTTTTTATTTTTCGAAGCAATAAATCCTTCTGGTGTGTACCAGCTTCCCAGTGACACAATTTCATTTGACCTCCTCTTTCAATTCCCCATAACGTTTCCTGAGTTTTTCGAGGCTCGCTTTGTAAGCCTTATCACCTGCCAGATTCCGCGTTTCGTGTGGATCCTTGCGGGTGTCATACAATTCCTCATAGTCATGTTCTATATATTTCATGTATTTCAGATTTGCCGAAACCACACCCTCAACTTTTGGCAGGCGCGGACTTCCCATAAAAGTGTGCTCGTAAAAAAAATCCTTTCTCGGCTTGATCTGTTTTTTCACCAAAGCAATGAGGTCGTTGCCTTGGGTGTTACCGGGGACCTGCACGCCAGCGAGGTTCAGGATTGTTGGTAAAATATCAATATTTAGCGCCATTTGATTAGCAGTTGTGCCGCTCAGTTTTTCGTCAAGCGCGCCACCTGAAATGATCATGGGAACCCGGATTGATTCTTCAAAACCGAACCACTTGCCTTCAAGCCCATGTTCACCAAGCGAAAATCCGTTATCCCCCATGAAAATGATAATGGTGTTTTCATCAATGTCGAGCTGCTTCAACTGAGCCACCAAATTGCCCACAACCTCATCCACTCCGGTAATCAGTCGGTAATAATCTCTGGTTGTTTCTTTCCTCAATTCAGGAGTCGACAGCAGTGGTTTCCAGCGATCCCGGGCAATATTTTGTTCTGTGCGGAAAAAATCAGGGAAGCTGTTCCAGTACTTCGGATCGGCCGTAACAGGGTCAGTAATTACTGCATTTTTGTACAAATCCTTAAAACGTTTCTGAACGGGATAAGCAGGCGGATTGCCGTCAAGCTCATGTGGCGCCTTAAAACTTACCGACAAACAAAATGGTTCTTTCCCGCCAAAACGACCCAAAAATTGGGCAATGTCCTTGCCAACGCTATCGGTATGGTGAATCAGCTGACCGCTTTTGTTAACCAATTCATACACCGGCTGCCCCTCCTTTGCCGCACCCCAATAGTCGAAAAGCGTATCAGGCTGATTCTTAACGCCCACGCCAAATTTGCCAACAAAGCCAATTTTGTAACCTGCCTTTTTTAATAACGCAGGATAAGTTTCTGCAAGGGCCTGCCTGGTAAAATCCGTATTGAAATCATTGATCTTATGACGGGACTCATATTTCCCACTCAAAATACTCGCTCTGCTGACGCAGCAAATCGCGGTGGTGACGTAGGCGTTTCTGAACAAAATTCCCCGGCCTGCGAGTGCATCCAGATTTGGTGTACTGATTACTTTGTTTCCCATCGCGCCCAGCGCATCCCAGCGATGATCATCCGTAAGCAGGAAAATGATATTTGGTTTTGTCTGCGCCACAGCTGCCTGTAACACCAGGTTAAAAACTGTGATTGACATCGACAGCGCAATGGTGAACTTGAATATTTTCATGCGTTTTCCGTAGTGGATTTTGTTATGGCGTTTCAGTTTCCGGTAGATTAACCCGGGATGTATTTTTCACATTAACATGTCCAATTTAGAAGAAATAAAACCGGAGATTTTACTATTTCCGAATGAATACCTAAACTTAAAACCTTTCCGTAATTTAGATTAAGTATATATCCGGTTTCAGACACTTCTAAACGAATTGGATTTTTTAGAATCGAAATGAAGATTGCTTTTCAAATTTTTAGCCTTTGTGTTTCTTTTTCTGCGTTTTGTCAGGAAAGACTTGTGAATGTGAATGGCCGCAATTTCACTGTTTATTCCAGAGGATTTGAAAATAGGAAACCCGGCTCCCCGGTTTTAATTTTTGAGAATGGAATGGGTGTCGGGCTTGGAAATTGGGATACGGTTATTGGTGCGCTTTCCAAAGTAGCGCCCGTTTTCGCATACGATCGCGCAAACGTGGAGAAGTCAGACCGCATTTATGAACTTCCCACTCCTAAAATGGTTGCTGAGAATTTGCACGGCGCTCTGGCTACGTTAAAAATAGAGTCGCCGTATGTACTCGTCGGACATTCAATGGGAGGTCTTTACGCGCGGGCTTTTGCAGGTTTTTATCCAAATGAAATCGCTGCACTTGTTTTCATTGACCCTGCCGACTTTACCGAAACAAAGGAAAACTGGAATCAGATATTCAGAACGATCGGCGTTCCTGAAAAGAAAATTGATGAAATGTTATATCAAAGACTTTATGTTCCATCAAAGCCGGACTCGCTTCATTACGGCACATGGAGCGAAAATCAGGTTTTGGGCGAGCTCAGACGAACGGATTTCGCTGAAATAAAGAACTTGCCATTGCCACAGGTTCCTATTTACTTCTTCATGGGTGGAAAATTCGAAGTTCCTCTTGAACGACGAAGCAAAGACTTCGATCAGCAGGCATTCTTCACAGAACGGACGCGCGTCAACATTGACAGATGGCGCAGGTTCATCTATTCGTCGCACGAGGGCGGCGCATTAATTTACCTTTCCAATAGCGGACATTTTGTCCACCGGGATGATGCCGCCGCAGTTGTCGGGAATATCACAATGTTGTTGGAGCGTTTGAAGAAATAGCATGCGAAAATCCGACTTGGTTTAGGGAACCAAATCACCATCCTGTCACACTGAGCGAACCGGGCCGTCACACTGAGCGAACAGGGCTGTCACACTGAGCGTAGTCGAAGTGCAGGCTAACCATCTTGTCACACTGAGCGTAGTCGAAGTGCGGGCTAACCACGCTTCCAACTTTGGCGGGACGGTCTTCGACTCCGCTCAGACTGACAGCACCTCCGCTCAGACTGACAAGCTGCTCACCATCCTGTCACACTGAGCGTAGTCGAAGTGCGGGCCAACCATCCTGTCACACTGAGCGAAGTCGAAGTGCAGGCTAACCACGCTTCCAACTTTGGCGGGACGGTCTTCGACTCCGCTCAGACTGACAGCACCTCCGCTTAGACTGACAAGCTGCTCACCATCTTGTCACACTGAGCGTAGTCGAAGTGCGGGCTAACCATCTTGTCACACTGAGCGAAGTCGAAGTGCGGGCTAACCATCTTGTCACACTGAGCGTAGTCGAAGTGCGGGCTAACCACGCTTGCAACTTTGGCGGAACGGTCTTCGACCGCCCGGCGGCCCGGTCCGCTCAGACTGACAGCAGCTCCGCTCAGACTGACAAGCTGCTCTACTCAGACTGACAGAAACTCAGACTGACAGCAGCTCAAAACGACAGCAATTTCAGACAGGTAGCACCTCCGCCGACAAATCGTTACAACTTCGTATATCCAAATGTTTCTGAGGCTGAAAAATTGTCTGTTTTGAATCGTGATGAAGGACAATTTACTCCTGTGGGGCTGAATTTCACGTGTAAAGCGTTGTTAAAAATACTTTTGTCGTTTTCTGAAATATTGAAAAATACCCGCACCAGATTGTCGTGACGAACGCCATTTATTGTGTCAGAAGCAAAAATCGTTCTTTTATCATCCAGCGGAAACTCAGTTTGAGACATATCCAGATTCATGATCCAGGCCTGTCTTCCATTTGAAACACACTCGTCGCGGGCAACAATTTGACCATATCCGTCAATGTATCTGAAACGATCATCGCAGGAGGCCCGCAGTCCAATAAAGAGCGCAAAGTATGACAATGCTTTGAATCCGGTTTTAATTTTTTCCATTTTCATAAGTCAATGATTTAGAAGTAAGTAATGGTTTAAACAAATATTAAATCAATTGAAAATATTTCTTTACAAACAATGAGCAGACCTAATTTTGCACGTTCATTTTCTCAGAAAAACAACGTGAGACTGAGCTTCGCAAAAAAAGGAGTACCAGGGGTAAAATGGATTTCCTCTACCGGTATAGCCTCTCCTTTGAGCCTGCTTTCGGTGTCAAACTGAGTTTCCTTCCATTTTGTGTTGAGTAAATTTTGAACAGACAAACCGACATTGTATCTGGTTTTTGAGTAATTCAATTGCAGGTCGGAAACAAAATAGCCCTTCGCCACAGTCGAATTGTCCTCATTTGCCGGACGGTTTGCCATATACCGGTAGCGCAAAGAGCCATTCAGGCCATTGGGCATCTGAACCGACAAACCGCCGGTTGAAGTAAAAAGTGGTGCAAGCGGCAGGTAATTCATGCCTTCCATCTCTCCGATCGCACGTGGCTTTGCTGAACTTACGTCCGCATCCAGATAGAGTATTTTAGTGAGTTGGTAGCGGATAGAAACATCCAGTCCCTGACGCTTCGACTTACCGCTCGGCTCAATAACGCCGGCATCACCAACATACACAAACTCCTGTGCAAGCCACAGATACCAGGCGGCCACATTGACGAGCAACTTCGGCATTGGTTTCAAAATAAATCCGAGATCCGATCCATAGGCGCCAGGCAAGATTTGTTTACCGCCCTGCGGTACAACCACACGCGTATCATTGGAATGAAAACCTTTACCGGAATTAAGATACAGCTGAAAACGTGGATTGAAAGTATAGTAGAAATTCAGTTTTGGCGATACAATGGCATCCTGAGCATGTCTGGTATTGATCGGTTGCCCGAGCAAATCTTCGTACTGGTTTCGAAAAAAATCAAGTCGTACACCTGCATTGATGGTCAGGTGGTCATTGACCTGAATCAGTTCATCTGCATAAGCGCCTGCGTTCAGCTCGTTAACATTTCCATACTGACTACGGCTGATAACCTCTGCCCTGTTTTTAGTATGTGAAAGCTCAGAACCTCGTGTCAGATCCTGACGATACTGTAATCCCAGTGTGGTAGTCCAACGGGATTTTCCCACAAAAGCCTGCCTGGAAATACTTCCGTTGTAGCCGAATAAATTGCGCTTCTCCCTTTGCCGTATCTGGTCGCCATTGATAGAATCTTCCAGAAAAAAGGTAAAATTTGAATACAGCTCAAAATTGTAATTGCTGTAAAAAACCTGATTTTTTATTACATAGTTTTTCGGCGTTACAGTCACAAACTGCGCATTGAAATTGGTACGGCTTGTCTCTCCGCCTTCTGTGGGATCTATCGAACCGTAAAATCCGATAGCTCCTGATTCATAAGCGCGGTCGGGTATCTGCCCGGAGTGGTTCCATTTACTCCAAAAGGTCGAAGCGGTGAGCGTCAGATTGGTTGTGGGCGAAATATGTCCGTGGTATTTTCCTGTCAGATTCAGCCGGTTGAAATTCTGCGGATTATCGAAATACGAATTGGTAAATGAATATTCCGAGGCGATATAAGCCGACTGCCTTTTGTCTCTTCCTTTTTGTCCCAGCAGATCAATCCCGGCCACCGCGCGGTAACTGTCGTACTGGCCCGCTTCCAGCTTCACAAACGAACGGTCCAGAGCATCTTTGGTACGAAAATCGACCCAGCCGGCGGTTGTGAAGTTTCCTTTGTCTGCATGGTAGGGACCTTTTTTAAAATCCACTCCCTGAACAAGTTCGGGAATTACGAAATGGAGATCTGCATAACCTTGTCCATGCGCGTGCGAAACCATGTTTACGGGCATTCCGTCAACTGTTAGCCGGATATCCGTGCCATGATCCAGATCAAAACCACGTAAAAAAATCTGTTCCGCTTTTCCGCCACCCGCGTGTTGCCCGATGAACAAACCGGGAACCATACGTAGTATTTCCTGGGAATTATTGATCGGCCTAAATTTGATATCCAGACTGCTGATCAGTTGCTGGTCGTGTGCCCGCTGGGAAGAAACAAGCACTTCGCTCAAAACAACCTCTGAGGTGGCCATTTCGATTTTCACAACGGAATTTACATCATCCTGAATGCTCACCTTTACAATCTGAGACTTATAACCCACATGCGTGAGCTCAATTTTGTACTCGGCGGCAACCAGATCGTCGAACCGGTATTGACCAAATTCATTCGTAAAAGTTGTTTTGTTAAATCCCGTGAGCTGGACAGTTACTCCTCTGAGCGGCAGGTCCGTATCATGGTCATAGACGACACCCGAAAGATTACCGTGATGCGCATACGCGCTCAAAAAAACGAGCGTGAGAAGAATTGCTAGTATATATTTATTCATTGTCGTGAATTGTATTCGGCCCCAAATTAAGAAAGCAACGAGGTCTGTCGAGCCTAAATCCACCAAAACAGAGTGTGGATTTTATCGAAAAGATCAATGTGCGGCAAATTGTTTACAGCATTTCGCTGCAAAACCAATTAAATCTTTCATTCAGGTGGCGAATACACGGCCAGGACAATATCCCTGAGGCGGGCAACGGAAAGAATCGGAAGAATAACGCCGGGAGTGAAAGTCCGGGCAGTATCAAAAGTTAAACTTACAGGCAAAAAATGCGCGTCAATTCCACTTACGACTGAAATCACATGGTGCAGGGCGTTATCCTGCGCGTCATTGTAACGGCTGGCGATTGCTTCCAACATAAAGTCTTCAAGCCCGTCCATACGCAAATAGCGACATTCCTCATAACGTAAATGTTCCGTTGAGCTGGTTTGAATTTTGAGCATATACGAAGATTCCTCAGGCCTGCTGATGCAGCCCGTTCCTGCTAACCACAGGTAATTGGCAAGGATCAAAAAAGCGATGAGAGATCGTGGATACATGTTTGTGGCAAATAAAAAACCAAGCGCTTACAGAACGAAATTTGGATTTGTTTTTTTGGCCTGTGCAAGCAATTTGCCACCCTGAGCCTTGTTACCGGCTGCAACCTCAATAGCACTCGCCATCTGCAAAAGTTCGGGATCTTTGCTTCCCGTACGCATGGCCGTTTTCATGTGTTGCTGAGCTTTATCAAGGTTTTTTTCCTGAAAATAAACCCATGAAAGCGCATGGTTGACGTCGATATTATCCGGTCTTTTGCCAAATTCTTTAAGCCCGTAAACAAGCGCAGAATCAAGCTGACCGGCCTTGGTATACAGTTTACAAAGTTCAAGATCGACTGCGTGACCTGACCTTGCATCTTCGCCAAGCATTTTCACCACTTCTGCATATTTGTTTTTTGCCTTGTCGGTTTGCCCCTGCAACGCATAGATATCCGCCATTTCTTCCTGAAAAGAGAATTCCGGCATTATTTTGGAAGCCTTTTCCAGTTGCACCAGTGCCTGGTCGTATTGCTTTCTGGCTTTCAAAATCTGGGCTTTTCCGCGCAGTGCAAATGCGTAACTTGGACGCATCGCCAGAATCTCATCGTATTGACGTTCCGCTTCTTTCAACTGACCTGTTGTCTCATACAAGTGACCCAGTGTGTTCTTACTCCAGCATTGCGGCTCCGAACCCGGTAACCCAGCCTGAACTGCCAGCTTCATCGCTTCAATTGCGCCTGGATAATTGCCATAAATTTCACGCAGATAAGACGCCCTGGAATATGATTCGAGCGAAGGTTTTAGCTCCTGCATTTTGTCCGACATCAAAACAGCCTGGCCATAATCTCCGAGTTCTACATTCGCATCCACCAAAACGCCGTAAACGTAAGCGTTGCTTGGGTTGATCTGACGCGCTTTTTCAGCAAGTACGCGCGCCTCCGAAAATTGGTGTTGCGACATTTTAACTGACGCTTTAAACGTAGTAGCTTCAAAATTCTGCGGATCCATAGCCAGAACACCATCCAGAATTTTCAGCACTGCAGGATAGTAGTAAGGGTGCTCACCGGTTATTCTCGCTTCCGACAAATAAATAACCACGACTTGGAGACGTGATTTAATATCCGTTGGATTTTCTTTGATTTTCTGTTTCAATTCGTCCACTTTCAACTTTGTCTTCGGCCATTCATTAGCAGAGGCAAGTTCGCCTGTACGTTCAAACAGAGATGGAATTTCGGTGGTTGCGGAAATCTTTTCGCTGGACGCAGTTTCCTTTTTTCCGGTGCAGCTGATTTGCCCCAAAAGCAAAACCATCATACCGACCGATAGTAAATTTTTTGTTTTCATTTTTAGATACGTTTCCATGAAGGGGAAAATTAAATTTGAAAAAATAGCCAGAGGTCCGAAAAGTAAAAAATCTCGAAATCACCTCACTTACCTCTGGCTTACTGGTTGGTTTACATTTAAAAACTACTGATTGCGAAGCACTTTGATGGTGTATTTGTCCGTTTCAGTGCGTACGCGCAAATAGTAAAATCCAGGTTGCTGACCAAGTTTGACAGTACGACGTTCAGCCGCAGAAGCTTTTCCGATGGTCTGCTGTCCAATGATCTGGCCTTTGTTATTTGCCAGGTCAAGCTGTACTTTTTTACCAGCGGCACCTTTGATCACAATCACCACTTCATCGTTACTTGTTGGGTTACCCATCACAACAGCCGACAAAGGTTCAGGTCCATTTTCAGCAGACAAACCCAGGCGCATCGTCATTTTGCAGGGTGTACGGAAATCGAAGTCCAGCTTCACTTCGGATGCTGGTTCTCCAACATAACGTGCCTTCACTTCCAATATGGCCCGACTGTTATTATCTTTCCGCAGCTCGGTTTCGATCATACGCATGGTAGTTGTTCCCCATACTCCGTTTACTACGCCAGCAGCAGAATATTCCACTTTTTTAGCAGGATCGCCGCCTTTGTGGCCAAAAGTAATCCAGCCTGTGGCGCAGTCGTAGTTTTCAACTATGGCTGTCAGACCGGCAGGTGGCTCAGGAGCAACGACCGTTCCTTCATATCCATTGCCACGGAAACCTGGCCATGGATTTTGTTCGTATGGAAAAACTGATTTCAGCGTTGTGTCATTTTTGGTTACACCGGCATTGAATGTGAGCACACTCAGCAAATTTGGTGTGACCGGACTAGGTGAAACTTTTGGCACATAATCATCGTACCACAAACCAATTGCCGCAAGCACAACGCCACCAACTGCCTGTAATTCAATGGTTGTCACATCATCTTCAAGACGACGTCCGTTTGGAAATCCATCCATGTTCGGAATCCACTGAAGTGACTTGTCTTTATTGTATGCAGGATCTGTCAATCCAAGCGCAGCTGCTTGCACCAGACCAAGTGAACTGAATTTGGCATCGTCACGTGGCGTTGCCGGCACAGCCATATTTAACCTTAGCCAGTCGCCCAGTGTCGGGAGAAAATTGTTGATAAATGGTTTCCCTTCCGCCAGTGGATCGCCTTCTTTGCCCGTAGCAAGCTGATAAGGCCTGATGTTTGGAACACCCGTGTAGAAAATCGGGAGAATATCCACAGCACGCGGACTCATGTTGTCGGGAAGCAGAATACCCCCGAAAGCAGCCTCTGCCAACGCAGTTCCATCCAGTGCGGCGTTGCCTTTCAAACCGTAGAGACCCGGTTTTCCATTACGGAAATCGAAAGCACCAAGTGATTTGGACTGAATACGAAGATCGGCCAGACCGGGAACAGCTTTTCCGAAGGCATCGTCATCCATGTAAAGTGCCAGTTCAGGATTGGTGAAATATTTGGCAAACTGCAGATCCTTATCAGGAGTTACGGCATTCCATCTGTCTTTCATTCCAATCGGGATAATTGCTTCGTTGGTCAGAGGCATACCCAGGCGTGATACCTGAACCCAACCTTCGTCGTAGCCCACGTCCCCGCCACCGTACAAGGTGGTTATTTTTCTTCTGCTTGAAGACGCGTAGACACCGATCACATAATCTCCATCCAGAATGTTGGCAGCCGAAGACACCATTTTGTGGTCTTTTTGCAAAGTAGCAACAGGCACTTCGATGACGATCGAATGACAGTTAAATTTCGCAACAGCGTCTCTCGCACCAGATTTACGGATATTTCCCAGATCAAAAATTCCGCCAAGATCTACGAAAAAAGGATCGTCAACCGGACCTGCGAATATTTTCTCACCGGTACTTGCCGTCATGATCGACTTTTCAACGAGCTTTTCGTAGGGAGAACCCAGCCCAACTGTTTTGTTGTCAATTGAACGCGGACCAATATGTGGCGGAGGTACAGTTCCATTTTCAATGATTGTAGTGAAACTACGCCCCCCGTCCATGCTGCGTTCGCACATGTAACTCGTTTTCAGGTTTTCTTTTCCAAGACGGATTAAAAAGAACGTCGTTGGATCTTCGTTCACTTTTTTGAATGTAAAACGGTAGATGATATCCGCACCCGGCGTTTTGGCATTGTTATCCACGTGAATTTCATAACGGATATTTTCACCAAAAGAGGTCCAGTTCGGGCCGCCGGCCGGATGTTCAAAAGGAATGTAGTTCGCGATCAGAACAACGTTTTCTTTATTTACAGGGCTTTTGAAAGCATATACATCGGTATTGTCGGCCAACGGATCGTTGGAAATCAGCGGCGCTTCCCTGTGGGACGAAGCCTCCGATTGATATGGAGCCAGGCACGCAAAGGCCAGAAACCCCATCAGAAATATAAGATTTTTCATATAATACGATTTGTTATGGTTGATGGCTTAGAACCTGGCCTTTTCAGTGTAGTCAAATCCTCTCCATGGGTTCTGCACATACGGAAACTTCGTTTTGAGCGCAACGTCATTTTTTGTCGGGCCCGACGTGAATGTCAGTACACTGAGCAGAGCCGGAGATACAGGCGCTTCTTTTGTAGCATCATCATAAAACAAACCTACCGCTGCAAGCACCACACCTGATACAGCCTGAAGTTCGATGGTGGTCACGTCATCTTCCAAGCGGCGTCCGTTTGGAAAACCGTCCATGTTGGGGATCCACTGCAACTCAGTTGTTTTGTTATATTTTTCATTGGTCAACCCCAGAACAGCGGCACCCACCAGACCAAGTGAACTGAATTCAGCATCGTCACGAGGCGTTGCCGGCACAGCCATATTCAGTCTCAACATATCACCCAATGTTGGTAAAAAGTTATGAATGAATGGCTTGCCATTTGCCAGTGGGTTGCCACTTTTACCTGTGGCCAATTGATATGGAGCCAGATTGGGAACCCCTGTGTAGAATATTGGCAGTAAATCAACAGCGCGGGGACTTGCTCCATCAGGCAGTAAAACGCCTCCGAAAGCGGCTTCTGCCAGTGCAGTTCCATCCAGAGCCGGATTCCCTTTCAAACCAAAAAGCCCCGGTTTTCCATTCCGGAAATCGAAAGAACCGAGTGATTTAGCCTGAATACGCAATGCACTTAATGATGGCACAGCTTTACCGAACTGAGAATCGTCCATGTAAAGCGCCAGTTCCGGATTTGTAAAATATTTAGCAAATTCCAGGTCAGCACCGCCGTATGGAGACAGAGAATTCCAACGATCTTTTTGTCCGATTGGAATCACTGCTTCATTTGTCAGCGGCATACCAAGGCGGGAAACCTGAACAAATTTGCCATCATAACCAACGTCACCATCCGTGTAAAGCGTTTTGATCATCTGCCGACTTGCCGACGCCCAAACACCGATTACGTAGTCAGGATCCAATATACTTTTGATACTTTCGATTCCTTTTCCGTCTTTTTGAAGCAATTTAACGGGAATTTTCAGAGCAATCGTATGCACATTGAAACGGGCAAGACCGTCTTTCGGAGCATTTACAGCATTGCCTTCCGGCCGGAAATTACCTACATCAAACGCGCCCGCAAGATCCACAAAAAATGGATCGTCAACAGGACCGCAGAATACTTTTTCACCACCAGTTGCAGTAGCGATTGCACTCTCTACCAATGAGTTGTAATCAGGCGCTTCGAGGCCTACCGTCTTCCCTTCTATCGAACGCGGCCCAATGTTGGCAGGCGGCACAATCCCCGCAGCGATAATCGTTGTGAACGACATTCCGCCATCTACACTTTTCTCACACTTGTAGGTGGTTTTCAGGTTTTGCTTTCCAAGGCGGATGTTGAAGAATGTGGTGGGATCCTCATTCACGCTGGAAAAGGTGAAGCGATACGTAATATCGTCTCCTGCGCTGGAAGTCTTGTTTTTAATGTGAATTTCATAACGCACGTTGGTGCCAAAATTGTAATAATTTGGCCCGCCCTCGGGTGATTCAAAAGGAATGTAGTTGGCGATGATCGTGATTGAATTTGGGTCATCGGGACTTTTGAAGGCGTAAACATCCGTGTTGTCGGCAAGCGGATCGTTGGAAATGAGGGGAGCCTCCCGGTGACTGGAGGCGTAGCTGCCCACAGAAACGAGCAGCGCGGCACAACTCAGGATTCCGATCCTGAGCCTGCGAAATCGCAAAGCATAAATTTGCATAAGGTAGAAGTTGTTAAATATGAAACGCAGATTAAAATGAACAACAAGAAACTTTTGGGCACAAGAAACCACACGATAAGCATCTATACATTAGTTACTTAAACAAAAACCTCACAAAATCGGTACCGCTGCTACTGAAAAACAGAAATTAAACTATTCAAATATTCAATTGAAAAAAATCGGATTTTACAAGACGTACGCTGCTTTTAGAATTAACGATCAGCGTCAAGACAAAAAACTTTAACCTTTGTGGTTGTGGATGCGATTAGTAACCGCTTTTTGCAAAAAAACATCCTAAAACTGAGTTAGAAAAAAAATTACAAATACCTGATTTTGAATCACTTGGAATCAGACTCAACCTATCAAAAAATATTGTACTGCAAGACACTTCCGTATAAAAAATTTCTAAAAAAAAAGATCCGGACGAAGCGTTTTTGCTTTTGGAAGGATATAGGGAGATGGATGCTGGCCACATACCACCAGATTGATCAGAACAAATTGCAAATCAGGCAGAAGGAAAACCCACTTTTATCAATATACGTTTTGATCATTTGTAACTTAAATTCGACTTCTTATTAAATGTTCAAATAATGGTGTGCGACATGGAAAATAAACAAAAAAGCACGCTCATGCTGGGTTTGTCTGGCAGAGGATACATCTTAAATCACGATTGACGTTAACGCCAGAAATACGACCAGAATCCATTCAGATTTTGAGCCACGGACGTCTGTTTTATAATGAACTAAAAATACCTCATATAAACTAAGTAAATAGTTGACGAATTGTCTTAGATAATTAAACCACCTGTAATCATCAACTTTTACAACACAGCTGAAATATGAAATGGTTGGCAATTTTGACGTTTTTTCTGGCGTCTTGCATAAAGCATCCCCGCCTTCCGGCAGACAGCAAATACAATGTCGTCGCTGTAAAAAATGACTCGACCTGGTTTGCCAGCGGGAAAGCGTTACGGCTTGTTCCGCCTGGCAGGAAACCTGAATCGGTCAAAAGCTTTAACGTTCAGATCATCACCGACATCGAATATCCGGGTCATGGTGCCAAAGGGATTGGAAAATCGCCCTACGTGACCGGCTGTATAGAAGGACTCGACTGCGTGCCCACGCAAAGGTTGCATTTCTACAACGTTCCATTAAGGAAAGGGAAATATAAAATCTCGAAACTCGACAAACGAAGAAAAATTGAACTCGAAAGAGCGAACTTCTGGCTACTGGCGGTGGGCAGTGGAACCGTCAAACAGTTTGATTATCAGGGAAGCAAACCCGGCTGGATTCGGGTTACGGGTTTTGACCCCAAAACAAATCTGATTGACGGGATGTTTTCGATCAGTCTGGATGATAAAAAAATGTCGTACAATACCAGCCTACCTGGTGTTCCGGAGATTACCAGGTTTGAAAAAGGGCTGTTTCGTATCAAATTGACTGATATTAAGTTAAAAGAGCAATGAAAATCGGACTATGAAAGTCAGACGACTATGCTACCGGTGAGGTTACTGAACGAAACGTTTGGAACTTGCTCATCGTGATTTTTCCACCGGTCGTGAGACCAGAGCCACAGTTCCGGCTTCCTGAGAATGGACCTTTCGAGGGCGGAATAGTATTGATCCAAAATCCATTCATCACTTTCAATTCCGGCATTTTCCGATAACAGTTCAAACCGGTATTTATAACAATGACGTGCGGTCTGCCGGGTGTCCAGATAAACCAGCGCACAACCGAGATTACGGGAAATCTTTGCCATGCCAGCCTGGACGTAAGTTTTTTGTCCAAAAAAGCGCAGAGCATATTTGCACGAAAGAGCGGGCCGCTGGTCAGCGATCATAATAAAAATGGCGGGCTTGTCCGATTTTCTTTGGAGAATGTACCGGCACCAATCCTGTTTAGCCACCAATTTCACTCCATATTGAGACCTTAGTTTCCGCATTTTTTTGTCCATAAACTGGCTGGACAGCGGAGAATAAACGGCAAACACCTCATAGTCAGTAAAAAGTGGTAACGAAAAAAGGTATTCCCAGTTCCCGTAGTGAGCCCCCAGCAAAACAATATCTTTCCCCGAGCGCCAGAGATGATTCAAAACTGTCTTGTTTTCATACTTCACAAAAGTACCGATAGACTCACTTCCGAGACTGCTAATCAGAAATGGTTCGACGATCAGGTCAGCCATATGGTGGTAGTACGATTTAATTAGCGCCTGTTGTTCCTGATAAGAATATTCCGGAAAACACTGTTTCAGATTTTTGGCAATTATATCAAAACGATATCGGAAGACTCCATGCAATAAGAAAAACAAGCAGAACGACAGTGCATTGAACAAACTGACTTTCAGCTTATTTAGGGCTGTCAGGCATGCAGCATCCTGCCTGAACGGTATTGTAATCGGTTGAACTTTCATTGTAGATGGTTTTCTAACCTGACAACAAGTTCAGCGGTTACCCTAAATTTATATCCTTAAATCCAACCCTTTCGATCATTGACTACCCTTTTCGGGCTATATCTTCCTGACAGACAACATCAATCATCTGAAATCCAAAGTTTCAATATTGTCTGTAGATAAAATAACCCTGCAAGTCGGGACTTGCAGGGTTATTTACTTGCCGGAAAACGACACAGGATTATTTGCGAACATTAACGTTGAAAGAGCCGGCTGTGAGTGTACGTGTTATTTTACCGGTTGCGTCCATCGCAGTGAAGCTAAAAGTCCCTGCAATATTCGTTGCCGTTTTTTTCGTGATGGTAACGGTACCCGTACCTCCGTTGACGGTTGAAAGTTCTTCTTTATTGTAATTCACAATTCCAAAATTCGTGGCATTTATCGGATGCGTGCCCTCGCCCAGCGTGTTGGGCAGCGCAAGTGCGATCACATCGCTGGTTTTGCTGTCGAGCCCGTAAATGGCGTAATAGTTCGCCGTGCCAGGTGATTCTGCCAATGCGTATGCAAAATCAGGCGCATATAATTTCCCATCAATTTTAACCTGAAAGCCTACGGTTCCCGCCGGATCCGGCGTAACGTCATCCGATTTTTTGCTGCATGAAGTAAAACCTAAAATGGCAACGAAGGCGAAGAACAATGCAAATTGAGAAGTTTTCATAGTAATGATTGCTGTTGTAATAATTTAGAAAATGTTTCGGAATAATTAAAAAGGCCAGGATATGATCTCCTTGTTTCCCTTTGACATTTCAAAACTAATACATGAACCAGCCTGCAAAATTGACACTGTATACGAGGCGGGTTTGACTTTAACTGTGGCGGAATCTGCATAACAAATGGTAGAATCTCTGATCCCATCTTCGATCACGCAGCATTGAGATAATGTTAAGATTGAGAACTTTCTCCCTGGGTCCCTTTCACCCCCACAATTAATAACCAGAGACAAATGCCAATTTCTCCAATACTTGCCGGTAAGGTCATGTATGCAGAAATCGCCATTTCGTCGTATGCAGGATACATCAGGCGCGCAGCAAATTGAATCAGATAACCAACGCAGCCAGCCATCAGAAATAAACCGAGAATTTTGGGCAAAAATCCGGATTTAAAAACCAGATAGCCGAAAGGAAAAAGCCACAAACCCCAGAAAACCGAAGCAATCTGATTGCCACTCCCAAAGGCTTTCAGGTGCATCATGACCTGCGCGTGTATCGAATCGGCATCAAAAACCTTGATATAATCCGCTCCGCTGATCAGCTGCAACACGGCAAATTTATTGAGCATATTGACCAATGAAATCGGCACACTTACAACTGCCAGGAGCACCATAACTATTGCTACCCTTGGATCCACCGGACGGAGGAGCTTACAAAGCACGAGAGGGAGAACAAGAAAGAAAGTGTAGCAAATCACACCGGCGAGAATTCCCGAACGAAAAAGCGTTTCCGATGCGACGATCTTATTGAACGTTGCGGCTGCGTCATGCGGGACCATCAGCTTTCCCGGAACGTATCCAAGACTATAAATGCCAGTTACAACAACCACCAGATAAAGCCACCCTGCTGTTCTGGCTGTATGCTTATTTGATTCCATATTTCCCTTCCTGATCTTATCCAGCCAAATTAGTCACAATTTCGGCAGCCGTCCATCATAAAGCACACAACTGGTTGTTTTTGAGGATGAATGCATCGGCTCATTTTCTACACCAATAAAGCCAGACGCAAACTTTACTCAGGAAAGACCGTCACGATCACCCGCTGGTACCTTGTCAGCTTCGGAACTCCGTCGTCCGTAATTGCCAGGATGACGTGAATGGTCTCGGGCTGCGTGACTTTTGGGGCGGTGAATGTTGTTTTTACCAACCTGGTTTCTTTGATTCCGAGCGGATCCTTATTTGCGTACGACCCCGCTTCCGGATAATATATCCATTCATAGGACAGCGCATTTCCGTCAGGATCCGATGAACCTTCTCCGCTCAGATAAACGGACTGTCCACTTTTAACCTGAATCGCATTTCCATGCGCCACTATTGCTTTTGGCGGGTGATTTGCTTCTTTGAAACTTTTAATCGTCCAGTCCATTCGGGCGGCAAAATCATGCTGAAAAGCCTCGCGCCATCTCCACAAAGTTGCTTTATTACTCGTATGAAAATTACCGTCAAACCCCTTTACCTCGTCTGTGGCATCCGTGTAAATCGGTCGGATTTCAGGTTCATAAAAATATTTCTGCGTACGTGGCGTATACAGTTCGTAGCGTCCACCCCACCCACCATATTCAGGATGTTCGGGCTCGTTCAACCCGTTGGACAGCAGACCCAGAAAGGAAGGTGTATCTCCCTCCATCAGGAATTTGGTAAATGGATATTCCGCGCCCAAAGGTCCATGGTTACGTACATTTTCGTCCAGCCAGGGATTGTCGACAATTTCAAAATTGGCTCCGGTAAAACGTCCATGAAATTTATCTCCGCTTATCCCCGACCAGGTCGCAAAATGGTACGCTCCTGCTGCGTGAAAACCCGGACTTCCGACATAGAAAAGATCCGGGAAATTTTTTCTGATCCAGGGACCGCTGTCGTCCTGGTCGGAAATGGTGTACATTCTTATTTTTGATACAAACTTCTTCAGTTCCTCCGGAGTGCGGGTCATCTTTACTTTCCATAAAGCCTGGGCAAGGCAATTTGCACCACCCCAAACGGGAATCCACACCGGCCGTTCGTCCTTTTTATCCAGCACTTTAATGATCCATTCAGAACCTTCCGAGTCACGGCCTTTACCAACCGCATTCATGCCAAAATCGGCATATCCGCTTTTGGTAACATTGATAAGTGATTCAGTTTCCGGAAAACCCTTTTCGTGTAACAGCAGGTTTTCCCTAACCTTTCCATACACATTAATCAGGTGTTTTATTTTCTCCGGTGCCACGCGGTTTTTCTGATGAATGGAAGTGGTAGCGATAAGTCCTTCGATATCCCACTGGTTCGAATAAGTTAAAAAACGCACCATCGACTGTGTATCGTCCGGCTCATTTTCTATATCTGTCAACACCAGAACCCTCAGTTTTGATGGCGGGTTTTGTCCCAAACATACCAAACAGCTGAGGATCATAAAGACCGCAAAAAATGTTAAAAAACGGGTCATAGAAAACAAAAAAGGTTTTTGAAAATAATACAGGCCGCGCGCAACTATCTAACCAGAGGCATCCATACGGTCATATCGGTGTGCCCGCGATTTCCCCATGCGTAATATGGGATCAGTCTCACAGGAATCGTATCCGGCGCCGGGTTTTTAACTTCACGGTAAAGCTTATTTTGCCATGATTCCCGGTTTACCAAAAATGCATTGCCCATTAACATCGTTACAGCACTGTTTTCTATCATAACCGGCACCGTCGTCAGGTTGTTTTTAACGCCAAGAGCAATGTCGAAAATTGTCCTGTCTTTTGGTAGATCAACTGATTCAAGGCAATATACTACCGGCCCACGCTTCACCGCTACCTGATTTCTGGTCTCTTCTACCAATGGATTGGATTCGAGGAGCACCACAGGCATGGGCAGCAGCAATTCAATCCTGTCACCCGCTTTCCAATTGCTTTTCACCTCCGCATAAGTCTCCGGAATAAGCTGAACATTTTGTATCCTTCCGTTCACTGATATGCTGGAGCCGCTGCACCAGCCGGGAATTCTGAAAAACATAGAAAACGATTCCTTCGGGGCGGATTCAACCAGAACATTTACTTTTCCATCCCAGGGATAATCGGTGGTCTGGGTCAATTTCAACGCGCTGTTTTTAAGTGTGGTATTAAATGTATTGCCCCCATATAAGTTGAAAAATACTCCCTTTTCGGACAAGCTGTAAGCGTACTGACTCACCTCCGCGATCGTTCGGACTGCATTCGGAGGACAGCAGTTTGACTTGGAAATATAGCTTTGCCGGTCTTTGGACCACCGCTGGCTAAAAGGCAATGCATCGGAATAAGCGAGCGGATTGGTGTATAAAAATTTGTCTCCCTTCAGATTTATCCCGGATAAAACACTGTTGTAAAGGGCTAGTTCAACAATGTCCGCATATTTGGCTTCTCCGGTTATCTGAAGCATACGCCAGTTCCAGAGCACGTTGCCGATGTTGGCGCAAGTTTCGTTATGCGCTGTAAAATTGGGAAGCTGATAATCGCGGCCATACGCCTGGTGAATTTTCTGCACCTCGTCTGGTTTGTAAGAAGTGCCATCCGGAGAAACACCGTCGTAAAGGGCGCCACAGCCACCGGTCACATACATTTTGTGCTGGGTCAAATCATTCCACATCACATTCAATTTTGACAACAGGGCTGTATCGCCGGTTTCTGCATATAGATCTGCCACACCAGCAAACAGATAATTTGCCCGCACTGCATGTCCGGTAATTTTTGTTTGTTGCAGAAACGGGATTCTGTCCTGGTTGTCATCGGTACCTTCCGTTGCTCCTTTGATTGACACCAAATATTCTACCAGTGTTAGATATTTACGATTTTTGGTCGTTCTGTACAATTCTGTCAGACCCATGTAATGCGAGGGGCAGATCGCATTCCGGGATTGTTCCGGCGTAGCCCTGCCGTAAAACACGATCAAAAAGTCCGCAGCCTTTTTTGCAACTTCCAGCAAAGAGGTTTTTCCTGTCGCGCGGTAATGCACACAGGCTGCGGTCATCAGGTGTCCAAAATTGTAGGCCTCAAAACTCAGTCTGTCGTCGAACATTTTTGAATTACCCTTCTGCCTTTGCTCAATAATGGCTTTGGTGTAAATGTAGCCGTCAGCGCGCTGGGCCTTGGCTATTACGCTGACTGCATCGTCCATCAGCAGATCCAGCTTTTTGTCTTTTGTTACAGCATACAGGCCCGCAACTGCTTCAAAGGTTTTGTAGAAATCGCCGTCATGAAACGAAGGCCCTTTGAATTTTCCCTCTTTCAGACCGGCAGCAATTTCGAAATTGCGGAATGAATGGCTCAGCTCGGGATCGGTATAGGTCTTCCACAACTGAGGCACCATTGTCTCCTGACAAACCTTAAAACGATCCGCCCAAAAACCCGTCGTCCATTGAACGGCATTCATATCGGGACTGTGAAGTCTGGCAAAACTGCTGGCCGATGTGTTGACTAGCGCATTTGACTGACCAAAACTCCTGCCACAGAAGACCCACACAAAAATACTGACTGCCAAAAATGTTTTCATTTACAAATTGATTTGAAGGATGTTTTCAGGGCCAATACCTTTTCGGGAGCCGCTTTTGCGTTCAAAAGAAGACGGACTATGCATCCCGTCGATACACCCACAAACTCATTCCGGAGCTTCAAATACTCGCTGTAAGGAAGAAATAAATTACACAGACCAAAAACAGGAAAAAGACGCCCGCAATTTTGCCGGCGTCTTTTCAATCATAATCCCGATAATAACATTTAAATTTTTGTAATGCGAAGCGCAAGATAGGGCCTCGGAGGCAGGCGAATGGATCTGCGTTCTTTGTCAAAAATCCGATAAGCATCGGGAGCACCAGTCTCAAAAATCCCCGGCAACTCCCTCACAGTCATTTCCCAGGTATCTATCAGTTCCACCTTAAACTTACTCCCGGTCAGCGGGCCATCTTTTTTTGGCAAACTGAAAATCCACTCGGTTTGCATGTCTCTACCAAAGTATACGATGTAAAAGGAACTATCGGCCATTGCGGTATGATGATCTTTCCAGGGGTCAGCCAGCCCAAGCGGCCCAGGCGCCTCTTCAAGTATCCTTTTCAGGAAGCCAATGCGTGCGGGGCTAGTCCCGACCAATTTTCCTCCTTTTGCCCAAAAAATCGTATCGCCTGCATTTTTGTATGTTTCGCCGTGCGTCACATAGGTGCCTGCCAGAACGCCCTGCCAGAAGGCAGCGGTCATCTCCTCTCCGCTCAGGTGCCCCCATCGCTGCGGTAAATCACCCTCGTAACAGACTTCGTCGTATATGACCGGCCGTGCAAATACGTCCCTTAGCAGCACCGCCCTGCCAAAATCCTCTACCGTTGAGCCATTTTGAATACTGACATGCGTAAATTCCGGCTTCCAGTTGTCGTAATAAACGCTCCCGTTGTGGATGGAACAAAGATGTCGGTACGGATCCGAATTGACAACGGCTTTGGTATAAACATCCCAGGCAGCGCGGGTTTTGGTTTTGATGTAGTCAAATTCGTTTGCCATGGACCACCACACATTACGGAATGATGCCAGCCGCGCTGTAAGGTATTTGATGTATTTAAGGTCATTTTCCATACCTAAACTGTCAAAACCCCAGTGACCTTTGTCGTAAGGATGAAAAATGATAACGTCTGCTTCTATACCCAGCCGTTTCAGATCATCAATTCGCTTTTCAAGATGTTCAAAAAATGCAGGATCGAATCTGGTCAAATCCCAGGTGAACTGCGTTTTTCCATCGACTGCTTTAGATTCCGACTTCTTCACATAAGGATAAAATTGGGGCTCGTTTGATACATTGGAATAGTATTTCGGAAAAACACACATCCTGACTTTATTAAACGGAGCGTCTTTCAGCGTTTGTAACGTAATATTTTCCAGCGCTTCCGGCTGATGCGTCCAGGCGTAGAGGGTGGTACCAAACGGATAGTAACGTTGGCCGTCGGCATATTTAAAGTGATAAGTATCGGCCACCTTTACCGGCCCATGATTTTGTACGGATGCCTTTACACAGGTCAAGAAACCAGTTTTCCCGTTTAGCGTCCTGATGTTGCTAAACGTTTTGTACGTCCATCTGCCAAGACCCTGAGGCATAAAGCGAACTTTGTATTTACCATTTCCATCGTAGAAACCAGTCACGTTAATCACTGTTTTATCCTGCCTGAACTCAGCGCTGAGTTGTACTTCTTCAAACGGATTGCCTTTTTCCGGCCCTTCCAATAAAACCTCAAACCGATCCCACATTTCAACCTGTTGCTGGCCAAATCCGCAAAAACAAATATTGAGAAAAAGAAAAACTGAACAGCAGAACTTCATACGGCTGATGCGATTAACAATTTGATAAAATAAAAAATCAAGCTACCCGCGATGTATAAGGGCTTTTGACCAAACACTTTTAAGACCGGAACTCCTCCTTAATCTAGGGATATTTATGGAATCAAGCACCAAAGAAATGCCCGGGTGATCTTTACTGCCCGAATGAATGGCAGCAAACAAAAAAGCTGGTAAAAATTCCCGAAAGAATTTCCACCAGCTTTTCCCCATTTATTCGGTTCTTCTACTCAATAACCTTCATTCTGATACATTTTGGCAGGATCCAGTTTGTTTTCATCAAAAGGAATTGGGTAATATCGGTCCTTTTTTGTAAAATTAGTGAGCTTTGCATTTCCAAAATCCGCCTGCTTTTTAGCGTGAAAATAGCTGATGAGTTCATCGGTCGTGAAAGTTCTCAGCAGATCAAACCAGCGGTGATGCTCAAAAGCAAGTTCAACACGTCTTTCGTGCAGAATGGCGAGTTTCAAAGTGGGATACTTCGCAGCATACTCAGGATTTGCTTTGCTTACTGCGTACAAAGGCATTTTGGCCCGCTCCCTGACCATGTTCAGATAACTAATCGCAACATCGTCGTTACCCAGGTACATATTTACCTCAGCGAGCATCAGGATCACATCTGCATAACGAATTAGTATCCAGTCGTTTCCGCCGTAACCGTTCACGCCGGCTACTGTGCTCGGATCCCTGAATTTGGTTATAAACCAATCCTGAACGGTCGGATCATTCGCGAATTTAATCGAAAAATCCTTGCGTAAATCGCCGGTTTCGTAGTCAAAAACAAGATCGTGCGTGACGATCGTGCCACTTCCGGTGGAAGGCTTCAACGAATTGATCGTTTCTCCTTTTGCCTGACTGTTCGCAGCAATCGAAGAAGAATAATTCAGGTCGCCCTGTTTGTTTACGATTTGCAGGATCAATTCCGGACAAGTCGATTTCTTCGTCACATCGAAAACATCTGCGTACGGAATTTCTTTCAGCGCCCCAAAATTCTTCAGGGCATATGACGCTTCCAGGTACGTTTTTGCGTTATTCAGATTCGCCGCTTTTCCGGTCGCATCCAGGGTGGTCGCCATGGTCAGATATACTTGCCCAAGCAACGCATTTCCAGCTGCTTTTGAAATTCTTCCTACGTTGGCACCAGTTTGCAAATTGGCCAATGGTGCGTTGACAACGTCTTTCAGGTCAGCTACAATCTGATCATAAACCAACTCCTTTTTCACACGGGCCGTGAATGCGGTGATTTCATCGGTGGTAACCAATTGCCTGGTAACCAATGGTACATCTCCCCATTTGCGCACCAATTGAAAATAAATGAACGCGCGTATAAACTTCGCTTCGGCTGCTAGTTTGGCTTTGTTGCTTTCGTCGGCAAACGTAACCTTGTCAATATTGGAAAGCACTATATTACAACGCGTAATACTTTGATACAGCGCCACCCAATGATTTTTCAACCAGGGATTACTTGGCAAAAGTGCGAAGTTATTGAATTGAAAAGGTTCGCCCGCGTTCGACTGGTTGTCGTTGGTACCCGTGTCGTCTGAGCGGTCATCTGTGTACAGTGCACTGTTTTCACCAACCGCATCAGAACTTCTAAGCGACTGATAAATCCCATTGACTGCCAGCTGAATGTCATTTTCAGTTTGAAAATAATTGTCAACGGTAACCGCATTCGGATCAGATTGTTCCAGCAAATCCGTGCATGAACTTGCACCCATCATAAGTCCGAGCGCAAGTACTGTTATATATTTAGTCTTCATTTTGTGAGATTTGTTTTATTAAAATACAAGCTTCACGCCCACATTGTAACCTCTTGCCAACGGATAAACTCCGTAATCCACGCCAGGTGTCAAATTTGAGCCATTGTTATAATCAACTTCCGGATTGTAGCCCTTGTATTTGGAGAAAGTAAACGCATTTGTAACACTCGCAAAAATCCTTGCATTGCTTACACCCAGTTTGCCATGCAACAATTGCAGAATATTGTAAGCCAGCGTAATGTCGGTACATCTGAAATAAGTACCGTCCTGAATATAAAATGTAGACAGCCGCGTGCTGTTGCTTTGCGACGCGCCACGTGTTGCGCGGTAAACCGAGCCATTTCCCGGATCAGATTCCGAACGATATCTCTGGTCCACCACAGCGTATTGATTCCCCGACCCTTCCATATTGAAAAGATAATAATCCTGACCGTCGAGAATCTCATTTTTATACGACCCGTTGAAAGAAGCACTGAAATCCAGGTTTTTATAAGATCCGTTCATACCAAGTCCGTATGTAAATTTCGGATATGGGTTACCGATCACAGTTTTGTCTGCGTCATTCACTACGCCATCTTTATTGACATCTTCGAAGTACAGATCACCCGGACGCATACCCTGGCTTGTTGCCGCAGATGGCGCTACTTTTCCAATGTTCTCCGGCGTTACAATGCCAAGCACTTTGAAACCGTAAAACATCCCTACGCCTGATCCCTGCTGTGTAATGTGGGTTTTGTAAGAACGTTCCGCACCATTGGTGATGATGGTTCCGGCGCCTCCCATGTCAAGGACTTTATTGCGGTTGAGTGAAATATTTCCAGTCAGGTTCAATCTGAAATCGCGGTCAGCAATTACCCTTGCATCCGCCTGAAAATCAAAACCTTTGTTCTGGATTTTCGAATCTTTCAAATTAGTAAGTATTGAAGATGAACCGGATACAGCGGAAATGGATTGATTAAACAACAAATTATAGGAGTTACTGACATAATAATTTGCCATCAAAAGCAACCTTCCTTTTAGCACGCTGACGTCCGTTCCAAAGTTGAACTGAGAAGTAGATTCCCAGCCCAGTTTCGGGTCTTTCACACCACCAGCCCAAAATGCGGAGGCAATTGCGTTGTTGCCAAAAACAACTCCACCCGGAGACGCCATCACTTGCTGTGAATTGTAATTTCCAATGTTGTTGTTTCCGCTCAATCCCCAACTTGCCCGCAACTTCACGGTCGATTCCACGCCCAGAAAATTGTTGTAAAATGCTTCATCCGACAAATTCCAGCCTGCCGAAACGGAAGGAAAATAGCCATAACGATTTAAAGCGCCAAATCGGGAAGAACCATCTGTACGGAACGATCCGGTCAGAAAATATTTATTGTCAAAATTGTAAGTAGCACGGGCCAGATAAGACAGCAAGGTGTAGGTATATTTCTCTGCCTTGTTGAGATAAAAGAAAGCGGCATCCGCACCTTTGGCAGAAATTTCAGGAACACGGTCGTTTGTAAAACCCTGAGCTGAAACACTGATCAGGTCGCTGCTCGTCTTTTGCGCCGTGTAACCAGCTAAAAGATCTGCATGATGTTTGCCCCAGTTTTTGTTGTAATTCAGTGTAAATTCCGCGAGCTGATCAATCTGTGTGATCGTCTGTGCCGTTGCTTTTGCAGCAGTTTGGGCTTGTACCGAATACGGCGCAAAATTGCCGCTGCTCAGGCTTGTCGGCAGATAATAATTGTATTTCTCATTGTAAGTGAGCATGCCCAGATTGACCTTGAACGACAAATCCTTGATAATCTGGTAAGTTGCGTTGGCATTGTAGCTACTCCGCAGACCTTTCCGGTTGATATTCGTTTCAGTTGCCTGCGCGACCGGGTTCTCCGGATTCTGAACGCCGTAGTTTGCGGCAGACAAGGCTCCCATCCCAAATTTGGCGATACTTCCGTCCGCATTGTGTGAAGGCAAAAATGGTGCATAAAGCAGCGCCGCCATCACCGGGCTGCGATCGTAACGTCCTTCCTGAGCTTCCTGGTTTTCATTTTGTGTAAATGAAAAATTACCGCCCACTTTCAATTTAGCATTTACCTGCCCGTCGATATTGGCCCGGAGATTGAGCCTTTTTTGACCCGTACCAACCATCAGACCATCCTGATTCTGATAACCGCCGCTGAGATAATACCGCAAAGCATCTTTACCACCTGAGAACGAAAGGTTGTGTCTTTGGAAAAATCCGTTCCGGTACAGCTCATCCTGCCAGTCGGTGTTGACAGTGGGTGTAATTAATTGCTGTGTGGCGAAATCATAAATGGACGAAGGAATGCTGATACTTCCCGAATTCCCTACTCTTTTGGTACGCGTCGCGTTGTCGTCGGATTTCATGGCGTCGTTCCAGGTCGCGCCTGAGTTTTCGACAAAATCGCGGTAGGAATTATTCCGGCCGTCTACCAGCAATTGGGCAAACTGCGTGGCATTCAGCAGCTTCACTTTCTTACTTACCTGATTAAAACCGGTTTGGAGATCATATTCCAGCTTTCCTTTACCATCTTTTCCACGTTTTGTGGTAATGAGCACAACGCCGCCCGACGCCCGTGATCCATAAATGGCTGCCGAAGCTGCGTCTTTCAGAATATCAATGGATTCGATGTCATTACTACTGATAAAAACGTCATTTCCGGCCGGGTAACCATCAATCACATACAATGGATCCGAACTTGCATTGACCGAACCTACACCCCTGACCCGGATTTTTGTACTGGCATAAGGCGCTCCGCTCACCTGCGACACCTGAACGCCAGCCACTTTTCCAACCAGCGCCTGACCGAGTGTTGGTGAGGATAAATTCAGCTCTTTCGCTTTCACGCTTGAAATTGCACCGGTCAAATCACCCTTACGCATGGTTTGATAACCAACGGCAACAAATTCATTTAAGGTGAGGGCATCCTGTTTCAGCTGAATTCTTAAATTCACGGCATTTTTAACAGGAATTTCCTGTACCGCAAAACCTACAAATGAAAAAACCAGAATGCTTCCCTCGTTTGTTTCAATTGAAAAATTTCCTGCTGCATCCGTTACCGTACCTTTACTTCCTCCTTTTTCCAGAATGGTCACCCCTAAAAGCGGCTCACCGGTTTCATCCACAACATTACCGCTAACGGTAATTTCCCTAGCATTCCAAATTCCGTTTCTGGTCGGATTGATGTGCTTTGAAGCCCCCGCGTGCGCCACATTTCCCGGACACAACACCATTACTCCTGCGACCAACAAGGGAACAACTGGTAAAACTAATTTCTTCATAATACGGTCTTAAAATTGAACAAAATCAATATTAATCATCTTTAAATTATTGCTAACGATTGCCTATTGGAGTGAAAATTAAGCCGCAAATGTACTTTCCCTGTGTTATGCCAATAAAACGGTGATGTTATCAAAATGTAAAAAAATTAAGACCGACTAAATCTTGAACTCAATATGCCTGATGCCCCACGAGCCCGCTGAAAGATTTAACCATCTACGCGTTTTATTATCTTCACCAATTGAAAAAGTAGTAATTTGCCGGCCAGAACCAAATCATGGCGGAAGGTGCAATGAAACTCCGAAACAGAATCTCTTCGACCAAAACACCTTTTCTTCTCCTTGCTTTTTTTCTTTTTGCTTTTTGCAAATCGTTGCAGGGTCAGGCAGTTTTGTCAGATCCAAATCCTGAAAAAGCACTGCCGGAAAACCATTTCGGGAGACCTGATTCGCTTATTCTTATTCTGAAAGAAAACTACAACAGGGCGGTAAAGGATGATAAGGAGCTGCTTGCAGCGCGCTATCTCATGCAAATGGGGGAACTGCTTTACAATTCCGGCCATTACCCGCAGGCACTGGATTATCTGCTGAGGGCCGACAAAATTTTCAGGGAGAGGAATGATGAAAAGCTGCTGGCCGACAATCAGGTTTTGCTTGGTTCGCTTTATTACCGAAACAAACAGATCAGACTTGCCAGAAAACAATATGATGAGGCGCTCCTGCATTACACGAAGCTAAAAAATGAGTCCGGGAAAGCCGGCGTTTATGGGCGGATCGGGTTTTTGTATGAGAAAAAACAGCGCTACGACAGTGCTTTTTATTTTCAGCGAAAGGCGTTACAAGCTTATCAGTCGGATAATCACAAGGAAGGACAGTCGAAAATTTTCGAGAATATCGGCAGTATTTATGAGGATCAGGCAAAGTACGATTCCGCATATTTTTATTTCAATAAGGCTTATTTACTCAATCAGCAAAATGGTGACGAACAGGCACAGATCGAGATCCTTAATAATCTGGGGGATGTGCTTCGAAAGACAGGTAAATTCCGCGAAGGATTGAATTTCAGCTTTCGTGCGCTAAATCTGGCATTAAAAAAGGGAGAGCACAACCAGCTCTCCGGCGCTTACAATGATATTGGAAAAGCGTTTAATCTGCTGAACAAGAATGACAGCGCTTTCCATTATCTCTCATTGAGCAGGCAGGTTTTGGGTGAAATCTATTCGCAGGAAAGCAACAAGCAGCTCGCGCTTTTGCAAACGATTTATGAGATTGAGAGAAAAGACTCGGAGATAGAGAAGCTTTTGCAGGCCAGAAAAACAGATCTGTTCGTTTCCGTCGCTGTCGGTATGGTCGTCGTTCTGATGCTTCTGATCGCAGCCCTGGTGATAAGCCGTCAAAAACTCAAATTCAGAAACGAACAAAAATTACATGCGCAAAGCAAAAAAGTATACGCGGCGCAAAACCAGTTGATGACCGCGGAGCTGAAAAACAAAGAACTTGAAGAAGAAAACCTCAAACAACAACTGGGAATCAAGACCAGCGAACTTTCCAACTACACGCTGCATGTGATCCGCAAAAATCAGTTGCTTGAAGACCTTCGTGCGCAGCTGGAAGCACTCGTAAAAGATGAAAAACGCGATCAGAAAAAACAGATCAAACAACTGGCTGAACAAATTTCTGACGGACTGAACGACGACCAGCACTGGGAAGAATTCCGGGGTATATTTGAACAGGTTCACCAATCATTTTTTGATCGTTTACAACAACGCGCTGACGCTCTGACACCAAACGATCTGCGACTGGTCGCACTGATTAAAATGAATCTTACCTCCACGGATATGGCGACGTTGCTCGGCGTGTCTCAGGACAGCCTGAGAGTAATGCGGTACCGCCTCAAAAAGAAACTCAATCTGCTGCCAAGCGACAACCTGTCGGGCTATATTCAGTCGGTTTGAGTGGGCTTAACATACAGTTAATATTATGATAACACAAAGTTAATGGATTTTAACTTTACCACAATCCACTGATTTAAAGATATTTAAAGCAAATTTCTTAGGCTTGTTGCTTTCCTGTAACGCCCATATCGACGCTGTTGTCGTTTTGTAACGCAGTCCGTTTGCATCCTTTCACTTTCATTCATCACCTTCGTATCGTTATTCAAAATCGGCGCAAGTTTTGCCTGAAAGATTCCGATGTTACCACGAAAGATGATAAACAAACTCTACTTATTTGTTGGCCTGCTGATCTGCTCAATCACGATCTCGCAAGCCGGCACAATTAAAGGAAAATTACGGGAAGCGGCCAGCGGCGAACCTGCTATCGGCGTCGTGATCCTGATTACCGGAACAAACTTTAATGATGTTTCCGGACTGGATGGTTCATTCAGTATTGCCAACCTCAAAACAGGTACATACCATCTCACGATTCGGCATCTCGCCTACGCTACTTTACAGCATGATATTACAATTCATGATGAGGAGATAGTCAATCTCGACCTTGCTCTGGAAAATGCTGCGGATTTTAAACTCAAAGAAGTATTTATCTCAGGAAAAAGAGACGGTTCGTCGGACAACACAGCCCGGACTCTGGAAAGGAACTCCGGCCAGGTGATGAACATTGTATCCGGCAAAACCATCCAGATTTCTCCTGACCTAACGGTTGCCAATGTGATCCAGCGGATTTCCGGTGTGACCATTGAACGTAACAGCAACGGCGACGGGCAGCATGCCATTTTGAGGGGAATGGACAAAAGATACAATTACACGCTCGTGAATGGTGTCAAAATCCCGAGTCCCGACAATAAATACCGGTACGTTCCGCTTGATATTTTCCCGTCCGATCTGCTGGAAAGACTCGAAGTGTACAAGGCGCTTACGCCGTCGATGGAAGGCGACGCGGTCGGCGGAGCGATCAACATGGTGATGAAAGATGCGCCGGACCGCTTCACTTTTTCAGCAAATGTGTCGACAGGCTACAATGAGCTGTTTCTGCAACGCGACTTTATGGGTTACGATTTTAAGCATATTGATTCCAAATCACCTTACGAAAAAAACGGAAACCAGTACAATGCAACGGCTGGCGATTTTGGAAAAGCTGCGGTTAACTATGCATCCAAATCGCCGCTACCCAACCTGCTTGGAAGTCTCGCGATTGGCAATCGGTTTTTTGGCAATAAACTGGGTGTGCTTCTGGCTGGAAGTTACCAAAATACCTACAGGGGAAGCAATAGCTTGTTTTTTGATTCGGAAACGGTGGATACGCTGAGGGGCGAAGTGCTGACCAAAATGAGTGAACGAAAATATTCCGAACAGCAAACACGGTACGGTCTTCATTCAAAACTGGATTTCAGGTTCAGTGACAAACACCAGATTCAGTTCTACAACGCCTTCATGAATCTGACGAACGTGCAGGTACGGGATGTAAAAACAACGCAGCTGACCATCGGAGGATACGACCCGATCGCCGGAAATGCAACGCTCGGATTTACGACACGGTCACGACTTACCAAGCAGCAGATATTCAACAGCACCTTGCAGGGAAAACACCGCTTGACTGAAAAATTTGGAATACAATGGTCGGCGGTTTATTCCAAAGCAACAAACGAAGTACCTGATAATGTGACCGTTCCATTGCTTGGAATCAGAAAAAACAACATTGAAACACGAACGACAGTCGGTGACGCATCTCGGAGATGGGAGCACAATTCGGATCGTGATCTATCTGGTTATTTGAATCTGACCTATACGCAACCCATTGGCAATGTGAACGTTGAATGGATGGCAGGCGGCTTGTTCCGGGATAAATCAAGAACCAATTTTTACAATAATTATCAATTGAGACCAGCCAATCCGTTTACGCTTTACGGTGTTGATTTTACGGAATATGCACAGATTGCCTGGACGGTACAAAATCCAAGAGGTGCCGTTGCGACCGCGCTCAATTATGACGCAACAGAGCGGATCAGTGCCGGTTACTTACAATTCAAAACGGACGCTACAAATCTGGAAATTCTGGGCGGTCTTCGCGTGGAAGCGACCGACCAGGGATACAAAATGCGTTTCCCGATTGGCGAGGACAAACCTGTCGGCAAGCAGGTTTACACAGACCTTCTACCAAGTATTCATTTGAAATACAAAGGATTGGACAACACCAATTTGCGGGCTTCCTATTTCCGTTCGATCAACCGGCCCGGCTTTTTTGAAATCGTGCCTTACCGCATTGTTCAGGAAGAATATCAGGAGAGAGGCAACGCTGACCTCAAAAGAGCAACGGCAGACAATATTGACCTGCGTTACGAATTGTTCCCAAAACCGGCTGAACAGTTTATGGTTGGGCTGTTCTATAAACACATTAAAAATCCGATAGAATACACTTTGCAGCGTGATGCGGTTCGCGGACAGGATATTTACTATTCCCCGGGAAATTTTGGAAATGCAACAAATTACGGCCTCGAAATTGATTACATCCGGTACTTCAAATCCTTCGGTATAAAAGCAAATTATACCTACACCCATTCCAATATCACCACCCCAAAATCGAAACGGATACGCAATGAAAGCGGAGATCTGGCAACGATCAATGTGTCTCAAACCAGGCCGCTTTACGGGCAATCGGCGCATGTTGGAAACCTGACATTTTTGTATAAAAATGCAAAAAACGGCATGGACGCACAGCTTTCCGGAAGCTACACCGGCGACAGAATTAACACTGTTTCCCAGTTCGTGGATAATGATTTGTGGCAGAAAGGATTTGTGCAGCTGGATGCTTCGGCAGAAAAAACTTTTAAAAACGGAATCGGGGTTTTCCTGAAAGCCAATAATCTGCTCAATACGCCCACAGAAGTTTATATCAAAAACGGAAATGCGGCCAACAAGGATGTAGCGTATCAAAACGCCGGCAACAAAACACTGATCCGCCGCGACTATTACCAACGCTCCTACCTCATCGGAATTCGATACAAATTTTAATATTTCACTCAATAAATTTTCACAATCATGTTTAATCTGAAAATGAAAAATCTACTTGCATACGCTTCCCTGTCACTTTTACTGGTAATGGGCTGCAAAAATGACGAAACCGACCCTGAGCCGGGCGTTGTACCACCTGTTGTTCAGGAAAATATTTCCGGTGAAGTGTCAGGAACCTGGACCAAAGGCGGAACTTACAAAATCACCGGCCACATACAGATCCCGGAAGGCAAATCGCTTACCATTCAGGAAGGCGTTACGGTGCTTTTCAGCGATTCTGTGGTTAAACCGGAAGTTGTCGTTAAGGGAAATCTGTACAGCCTCGGAACTGCCGAAGCACCAGTTAAATTTACGGTCCCTGACGCCTGGAAAACGACCGGAAATCTCTTCGGAAATCTTTGGGGCGGACTCATTGCGGGGCCAAAATCGAGTGAGTTTGTGTTGAGCAATACCATTCTGGAATATGGTGGCGCGGTTACAACAGAGGAGTCGCCTTCGGTGAAAGCAGGTTTGTTCAAAGCAGCAGCAGGTCAGCATGTGCCGGCAGTCTACTATGCAAATCTGGATGGAAAACTGATCGTTGTAAACAGCACGATCCGTAATTTCAATGAAGATGGCTTTTACATCGAAGGTGGTAAAGTGATCATTGCCAGCAACTATTTTTATACCACGGGCGTGTCCGGCGGTGATGCAATCAATATTAAGTCCGGTGTGCAGGCGGATGTCGCTTTCAACGTTGTTTACAGTCCGAATACCAATGCACTAAAGCTTTCAAATTCGGGAGAACGTACTCCGCAGGCATACGTGGTAGGTTACAACAACACCATTATCAACGCGGGATGGAGAAGACCAACTACAAAAGGCGGCTCGATCTGGCTGGAAAAAGGTGTAAGGGCCGATTTGTACAACAACCTTTTGGCAAATGACCGTTTCGGGATCAAAAAGGAAAATCTGACGCTTTCTGTGGATGATCGCTCGGTGATCAGCAATACTTTCTATTACGGGCAAACTCAGGAAGCGGTTGACCAGTTTCAGCCTTCCGTTGAAATATTGAAAGGAGCAAATGATTTGCTGTCAGCAAAAGCCGGCGAAAACGATCCCAAATTCGTCAACTATCCTTTGGCAACAGACAACAAAAATGCTACTTTCAACACGGGCTGGGATTTTCATTTACAGGCCGGATCTCCTGCTTTGGCAAAAGGAAAAACTGGTTTTACACGTCAGTATGCAACGGGTTTACTCGTAAACGGTGTTACTTACAAATCACCTGAACCGGCCGCTTTCATCGGCGCTTTTGGAACAAAATAATTAACAAATGTTCCCGGACAGCAAAATCCGGGAACATTCTTTTGCTGACCATCATAAAATCTGAACGTGAAAATATTACTTTATTCACTTGCAGGAACCTGCCTGCTGTTTGCATCCTGCGCTGAAAAAAAACAGGTCTCAAAACCTGAGCTTCAAAATGATAGTCTCGCGGTGGTTCAGCCTGTTTTTGTAACCGATTCCGTCCCTCATGATACGGACGACCCTGCGGTTTGGATCAATCCAACTGACCCTGCCAAAAGCCTGATCATCGGAACTGACAAAGACCAGGACGGCGGATTATACGTTTTTAACCTGGAAGGGAAATTACAAAAAGACAAAATTATCCACGGCCTGCAACGCCCTAATAATGTGGATGTTGCATATGGACTTAATCTGGGTGGAAAATTGACCGACATTGCTGTAACAAGCGAGCGATTTACGCATAAACTCAGAGTCTACGCACTGCCGGATATGAAACCTGTTGACAACGGAGGCCTTCCTGTTTTCGAAGGTCAAACGGGTGAAGGTGCGCGTGATCTGATGGGTATTGCACTTTATAAAAACAAATCAGGACAACTCTATGCCATAGCTGGCCGTAAAACCGGACCAACTGACGGCACTTATTTATGGCAATATCTGCTTGAAGACGACGGCACCGGAAACGTTAAAGCCAAACTTGTCCGTAAATTCGGAACTTACAGCGGGTTGAAAGAAATCGAGTCCATCGCCGTTGACGCTGAACTCGGCTATGTTTATTATTCCGATGAAGGAAAGGGCGTTCGGAAATACTATGCAGACCCTGAAAAAGGAAACAAGGAACTCGCGCTGTTCGCTACAACCGGATTCACGGAAGATCATGAGGGCATTTCTATTTACAAACTAACGGATACTACGGGCTACATTCTTGTCTCCGATCAGGGTGCCAACCGTTTCCAGATTTTCCCGCGTGAAGGGAGTAAAACTGATGCAAATGAGCACAAACTGATCAAAACGGTAACCGTGAAGGCGAATCACAGCGATGGTTCCGAAATGGTATCCGTGCCATTAAACGCCAATTTCCAGAAAGGACTTTTCATTGCCATGAGCGACGACCGGACTTTTCACCTGTATCGCTGGGAGGACATTGCGGGTAAAGATTTAAAACATTTTGAGGCAAAAAAAGCAAAATAAATTTACCGGATCTTGCGATGCGACAGCGGGCTACAATTTCTTAGCCTGCAAAAGCGGAACGTCAGATCCAAAATCGTCAGCAATCTTTTTGAACCACAAATTCATTACACGCCCTGTTGACATACGAAGCCCGGTAATTTGACCGGAAGCGTCACGAATGATGTCAATATTCCGGACAAACCACCATGGCGCCTGCAAGCTATTGTTGCCAGTAAGTTTGAGATCAACTTCGCCGTGATGTACATGCATCAGTTTCAATGCGTCATTTTCAAGCCGGATGTTGTAAAAAGTTTCAAGTTCAGGACTATAATATTTCCCGACAAACTGCTCCTTTTTCACAACCGCACCGGGAGTGGTTTGTACACGGGCCGCAGGATGATCGCCGTTTTGCCGCAAAGTAATCCGATCCGTTTTACCGTCTTTGCTGCGATGAAAAATGATGGATGCTTCAACCACTTTCAGAAAAAACGTTGAGTCAGAAGAAGGAAACATTTCCACCTGCCCCTGCCCTGTTGCCTGGGTAAAGTAACGCGCTCCTTTTCGTTCGAAAGACAGGACAAAACCCGGCTGCTCTTTGAGCTCATACGCACCGGCATATTGCTTGAAAAGTGTTGTATCAATATTATAAATTTGACTGGTAGCGGCAACAGGCGTTACGGCAGCCTTTTCTTCTTTAAATTCTTTTGACAGAAAAACGTTTGCCATCTCGAAAACCTTTTGCTCCGGGTTAAACTCTGACTGATTGCTCAGAACAATAAAACCATAATCCTGCTTTGGAAAATAATTGATCGAAGACCTGAAACCGGCGTCCGCTCCGTTGTGCCCATAGTAGGCAAGACCTTTGTATTTGCCATGTGCCAGACCAAACGCATACGGAAGCGTGTCGCCCTTGGTAAGCCTGCCGCGTTCCAGCATCTGCGTCATAATATCGGCTCCACCGACTTTCGGCGAACGAAAATTGTCAATCCAAAGTGCGAGGTCGTTCACGGTAGTAAACAAACTCGTAGCGCCAACATTGGAATAACTTAAAATACTTTTCTGAAAAGGGTCCGGTGCGCCTGCCGTAGATTTGTGAAACGAATAAGCACGGCCTTTAACGATACGGTCACTGTCGTCATAAAAAAGTGTGCTTTTCATTCTGAGCGGCTTGAAAACATGCTGTTCCATCCATTCCGGAAACGGTTGTTTGGTAATACGCGACACCGTTTCGGCCAGTAAAGTATAGCCCGTATTGCAATACATATAAGCAGAACCTGGTTCAAAATTCAGATCCTTTTGCCTTTTGACCAGGTTGAAAACGTGGTCTTTCGTAATTACGTCGTCCAGTTGCCAGCCAGCCAATGCCAGTAGATTCCACTGGTCCCGCAAACCACTTGTATGATGGATCAAATGCCGGATAGTAATTTTCTTCTCAAAATCAGGGACTTCCGGTATGTATTTTCTGATATCATCATCCAGCGATAGTTTACCCTCACAGGCCAGCATCACAATTGCGTAAGCTGTAAATTGCTTGGAAACCGAGGCGACGTGGAAAATGGTTTCCGGGCTGTTGGCGGCCCCCGTTTCAAGATCCGCTTCACCAAATCCTTTGGCATAAATCAGCTTTCCTTTGTAAACCACGCCGACAGCCGCTCCCGGCATTCCGGGTTTGTTCCAATCCGCAAAAATTGAATCCAGCCTGGCAGATGGTACCTGCGATTGTCCGTTAACGAATGAAGCGTTTCCTGTCAGCGTGATTAGAAAAAGCAATGCAGCTATAAATTTTTTCATAATAGACTAATTTATAATGAGTCAGAAAGGGTCAGGTTTAATCCATCCTGTGTAAAAATGCGTCTAAAGGGCGGCATAAATTGCGGTTCAAAACAAGGACTCGAAAGTGCGACGAAGGTAAATAAAAAACTATTTTGTAATAAAAAATATGGATGAGTGGCGAAGCAACGGAAATTCTTGATTGTAATAGCACACAAAGCCGCAGACGCGCACCCGGCGCAACTGCGGCTAACTATTTTTTAAAAACTTTGCACTGAGAAAATGAACAAATTTTTCATCTAATTCAGCTTCTGTTCTGCCAGTCTGGTACCTTGCACACGTGCCCGGATTTTGGCGAAAGCAATTTCACGTGCCGTGGAAGTATCGTCGGCAAATGGTGAAAAGCCGCAATCATCCGTGGATCCAAGCTGTCCGGCAGGAATGTATTCGGATGCCTGCAAAAGTAAATCACGAACCTCCTCTGCTGTTTCTACCCTTGGATTGAGTACGTCGGTTACGCCCAAAAAGATACGCTGGCCGGGTCTGATGTTTTCCTTTATTGATTCCAAAACTGTTGTTTTGTCTTTTTCAGCAGCATACTCAAGATAAAAATTACCGGCATTAAGTTTGAAAAATAACGGCAAAAGCTCGGCGTATGGAATGTCGGCGCTGTGCGTAGAATCATGATCGCCGCCAGGGCAGGTGTGAATGCCGATCCTGCTTCGTTCCTGGTCAGAAAAACGCGCCAGAACCTGATTGTTTAAATCAATGAACGATGACAGTAATTGTTTGCCTGGATCCAGCTTTAAAGCCAGCCGCGCTTCTGTGAAGTCAATCTGCACATTATAAGCACCTGCGTTGAGACATCTTCGGATATCAGCTTCCGCTTCATTGAGCAGATCGGCCAGAAATTGCTTCTGCGAGTAGCCATCAATTCCTTCCTGAGGATAAAGCAGGCTGATTGCAGATGCAGAAATCACCGCCTGCTTGACAGGCAATTTCGTGAATTTCTGAGCGCTTTCCAGGTAATTGCTTGCGTAAGTCTGATACCTGAAAGGCCCCGCGGTTAGCTTGGGAAGCTGCCGGGTGTGGCCGTCGGCAAACGGAATTACCACACCACCAGCCGCCAGATTCGCCGAACCGTGAACCGGATACGTAGCAAAACTTGGCTTTGATTGTTCTCCATCAGAAATAACCGGAGAGCCGGTTTCCTCCAATGATTTGATGGTTTCCTGTGTCGCTTTCTCAAACAAATTCGACAATTCATCTGCTTTGATATCGCCTTTTCCAAATGCCTGCATGGCCTGTTGCAAGTAGGCCGGACGTGGAATACTTCCTATGGGTTCTGTTGCTATATTTCTCATTGTTTTTAAAACGTTTTGACATAAGATTCTCACACTGATTCAAGCCTGAATCGTCGTCGGTGTTTGGTTCGGGTTAATTAATATTGAAAATTTAATCGCTCTCACTTACCGGTTCCTGTCGGGAAACCAGATAATTTGTCATTACGCGATAATAATCAGACAGGAAATGAGAAGTTTTCCGGCGGGGGAAAATTAGGTGTTTTGGCCGGTGAACGTAATTTGCAATGTAAATACCCAAAAAAGATTTTTCGGTCCGAAGCTGGGAGCAATTGTTTATTACATACAAAATGAGAACCAGCAGGCAAATATATTTTCATCAGATCATTCAGCGATTTGATTAAACGACCTGAAGAGCGACTTTCGGTGTCTGATGGCTGGTCATACACCTCCCGAACCATTTCAGATAACTCGGCAAAACGTTGATGAGCAGACACATCCACAATTACTGTGACATACAAAGTATCATTCCGATGCACATATTGAACAGTGTTATAAAATCTGCCCTCAATACGTAGCAGTTCATTACGCACATCAATTGTTTCCAGCGGAGCGGCGTACGGGATGGACGGCAGATAAATTTTCAGCGTCTCCGTTTCTGCATTGGTAACTTTTAGCGTAGCATTTTTGTAGCTGCTTTCGAAACAGAGTTCTGCCAGGGAAAGGCCCAGCATGTTGCAAAGCAGTAAAGCAAGCAGAAAAATGCCGGTAACTGTTTTCATTCAGGGTAGTTGGTGTGTTATAAACATAATACATAAAATTCGATTTTTCCATGATTATTTAAAATTCCTTCCTGATGGAAAAATTTCGGTCTGTACCTGTTTGTGAACCGGACTCTTCCTGTTTTTTGCCTGCGAAACATATTCGTCCTTTTCATCCGCGCGGGAAAGTGTGAGCAATGCGGAGTCATCCTGTTCAACAATTGTAAGGTCACGAAGCATTCCGGACATATCAAAACAACGGCTCACAATCACATGTATCACCTCTCCTTCTTTTTGAAGTTTTCCTTCCACCATCAGCAATCTGGCCCGAAGCACTTCCTTCCTGAATTTCTGGAATAATTTTTCAAAAACCACCAGATTGGCAACGCCGGTTTCATCTTCAATTGTAATAAAACATACACCTTTTGCCGTTCCCGGACGCTGCCTTACCAGTACCAAACCGGCCACTTTCACAATTTTCCCGTCCGGGTAATCGACCAGATTTTCGGCGGGAGTGACATGAAGCATTCCCAGTTTTTCGCGTACAAAACTGACCGGATGCGCTTTAAGGGACAATGACGTTGAAGTGTAATCCTCCACCACATGCTCCGAAATGTGAATATGAGGCAACTGCACTTTATCCTCAAATTCGCTTTCAGAAGGCTGACCAGCAAACAAACCTACGGGCCTGTCGGCGAGAGCGGAAACCTCCCACAACGCCTGGCGCCTGTCCAGTCCGATTGAACGGAAGGCATCCGCATCTGCCAGTTTTTCCAGCGCGGCCTGTGGTACACCGGCATCCCGGAGCGCGTTAATGCTTTTGTAAGGTTCATCTCTCCCGGCTATCAACGCCTGCGCATCCTCTTCTCTGAAACTCTTAATTTGGCGGAAACCCAATCGGATTGGACAATAGGTTTTGGTGTTTGCTTCCAGAATATTGTCCCAAAACGAGTGATTAATATCAACTGGTTTTACCGGAACGCAGTGTTTCCTCGCATCGATCACGATTTGTGCAGGCTGGTAAAAACCCATAGGCATACTGTTGAGCAAGGCGGCAGCGAAAACATCAGGATAATAACATTTGAGCCAGCAGGATACATATACCAGCAAAGCGAAACTGGCCGCGTGACTTTCCGGAAAACCATAACTGCCAAACCCTTCCAGCTGCCTGAAAACCCTGCGGGCAAACTCCTCTGTGTAACCTTTCGCCATCATGCCATCCACCAATTTGGTCTCAAATTGTGTTACCATGCCCTTTACTTTGAAAGTCGCCATACTCCGCCTTAATTCATCCGCCTCCGACGGACTGAAACCTGCACCAACGATCGCAATTTTCATCGCCTGTTCCTGAAAAAGTGGTACACCCAGCGTTCGTTCAAGGATTTCTTTCAATTCTTTTGACGGGTATTCAACAGGTTCCTCGCCGTTCCGGCGACGCAGGTAAGGATGCACCATATCGCCCTGAATCGGGCCGGGACGAACGATGGCTACCTCTATGACCAGATCATAAAACACCTTGGGTTTCAGCCTGGGAAGCATTGACTGCTGTGCACGGCTCTCAATCTGAAACACACCAATCGTATCTGCTTTCCCGATCATGTCATACACCACCGGATCGTCCTGCCTGATATTGGCCAGGGTAAAATGTTTGTTATAATGTTTTTCGGCCAGATCAAACGCTTTTCGGATACAGGTAAGCATGCCCAGTGCCAGCACATCAATCTTCAAAAAACCCAGCGTATCAATATCGTCTTTGTTCCATTCAATACATGTTCTGTTTTCCATCCGTGCGTTCAGGATTGGGCACAAATCGGACAGCTTTCCGCGTGTAATCACAAAACCACCTGTATGCTGACCGAGCTGACGGGGAAATCCCATAAACTGCCCGGTCAGATCCAGAATCTTCAGCAGATGCGGATCATTCGGATTAAATCCGTGCTCTGCAATTCGCTTTCCTTCAAACCATTCATCAGAGAATTCCCATACTGATTTTGAAAGCTTATTAACCGCATCAACCGACATACCCATCGCTTTGGCCACATCCCGTACCGCGCCTTTCTGATGCTGTTGCGTGACGGTTGCCACAATGGCAGCGCGGTCCCGTCCATATTTATTGTATATGTACTGGATCACTTCCTCACGCCGTTCATGCTCAAAATCCACGTCAATATCCGGCGGCTCGTTGCGGGCGGAAGAAATAAAACGTTCGAACAAAAGCTCAAATTTGGTTGGATCAACCGAGGTAATACCAAGACAAAAACAAATGGTGGAATTGGCTGCCGAGCCCCTGCCCTGGCACAAAATACGCTGCTCCCTTGCAAAACGAACAATGTCATAAACGGTGAGAAAATACGGAGCGTAATTCATTTCCTCAATAAAATCCATTTCATAATTGATAGCATCCTCGACCTGTTGCGGCACACAATCACCATAAATTTTTACTGCTCCTTTCCAGGCAAGGCTTTGCAGTTCTTCCTGGGGCGTGAATCCCGGAGAAGTAATTTCCTCGGGATATTCATATTTCAAACTATCCAGGGAAAACTGGCAGGCTGCTGCCAGTTCTTGTGTCCGCTTCACGGCGTCAGGATATTGCTTGAAAAGCCGTTGCATTTCCGGGATTGGTTTCAAAAACCTTTCCGCATTTTCGTGCAAAAGAAAACCCGCATTGTAAATGGTACACTTTTCCCGGATACATGTGACTACATCCTGCAATTCCCGGCGCTCCGGAATGTGGTAATGGACGTCATTCGTTGCAACGAGCGGAACAGCAAACCGCGCTGATAATTGGGCAATACGATGTAGTTTTTTAGTATCGCTCCCCTGATAAGTACGGGCAATTCCCAGATAAAGATCCTGATCAAATGCTTCCTTGTAGTCTTTTAAATCCTGGTAAAAATGCGGCTCAAAATCAAATGATGCGTTCAATGTCTTCGGGCAAATCAGTATAAATTTAATACCATCCGCGTGCCTGAAAACATCCTTTTTGTATAAATGACACTGGCCTTTTTCAGCACGGCGATTCCCCTCAGTAAGCAATGCGGAAAGCTGGGTGTAAGCTTGTCTGCTGGTTGGATAAGCCAAAAGACTGTGGCCATCCAGCAAATCCAGCCGGCATGCGGGGATGATCCGTATCTTTTTCGATTTTGCAGCAGCGTGTGCACGCACGATCCCGGCAAGTGTATTTCTGTCTGTGATGGCAATGGCGCTATATCCCAGAATTTCAGCCTGATGCACAAGTTCCTCAGGATGCGAACCGCCTCTTAAAAAGCTGAAATTAGTCGTGATTTGTAATTCGGTATAGCGCATGGTTTTCTATATTTTAGGCAAAAAAACCATGAATGAACCAACTTGCACCATTTTCATCGTAATGCCCGAGGCGGAAAAGCCAGTAACGTGCTCCAATTTCATCTTCAACACAGTAATAATCCCGGTGTTCTCCGATTTCCAGCCACCATTCCCGTTCAATCCGCTCGGGACCGTCGGCCTTCCTGATCTGATGCAATTTCCCTTTATACCTGAAAAGCATGGGCGGATAATCCGGAATGGGTGCTGTCACATCAATCGGTTCGGGCTTGGCAAGCAACTGCAATGGTCGGATCAAATCTGTCCGCCAGGTAGCCATCGATTTTTCGTGCAGGGAATCAGCAACTTTGAAAGATCTTTCCGGCCAATGATGCGCATCCGGTAAAAATCTACGGATTACATGCATCCCGGACCTGACAGCCAGCCTGTCGAGCAGCTCCGCAATACCTCTTTCATCATGACCTCCGCTCCGATCCCAGAGACTTTCCTGAACCCGTGTTACAGCTTCTACAACCGGTGCTTCCAGCGTAAATAATTCAATTCCCAACGCAGGTTCTATACTGGAAATTTTCAGTTCAAAAAGCGTAAAAAGGTGCCTGGCATTACTGGAAGGGCTGGTGGTAACGATATCGATCTGCTCAATTTCTCCATCTACGCGATAGCCTTTAAAAATTCCCGTTCGCAAACCTTTTCCTTCTTTTGCAAAGCGATTGCAAAGCGTTTCCAAAAGCCTTTCAAGCGCAATCTTTATTCCCGTGGCTGTCACAATAGGTTCCAATGAAGGCAACCGTTCCGTATAAGCCTCAATTGGTTTTACCGGGTCAATAATTTCCTCCGCATACCCCAGAACCTGATCCATACGATCCAGAAGCAATTGTCCAAATCGCCTGCGCAGAACACTTCGCGGCATACTGATAAAATTCCTGATCTGGTAAAATCCGAGTTTATGCATCCGTTCCAAAACACCTGATTCCAAACGTAACGCAGCCGGAGACAACGGCAGAATTGAATCCAAATGACATCCCGTTTCCACTACAAACGACAACGTAGGCCCGTAACGCGAAACCGCCCAGGCGGCACCCGGCGTGTCTGCCATGGCAGCGGAGACATCGTAACCGGCAGCTGTGAGTTTGTTTACAATATTATTGAGATAGGGCTCTTCCCCTCCCCACAAATGCGCACAACCTGTCACATCCAGAATCAAGCCATTTGGCGGGTCAATTGCCACAATCGGTGTAAACCGAATGCACCAGCCAGCCAGCGCAAGCAGCAGTTTCCCGGCACGTTCAGGTTTGTCATCAATTACTTCCAGTTCAGGCAAAACTGCCCTGGCATCGGCCAGCACCATGCCAGCACCAATCCCGTTCTCTTCCGCCGGTTTATTGGCTGCTTTCACCACCATACGGCCACGCTCAGGAGCCGCCAGGACAAACGGAACCAATTTTAATTCCGGCCTGCGAATCACAATTCGGTCGGTAGTCAAATGGCGAAACCAAATCGAGACAAAGCGTTTGGACATGGCTGATATGTTATTGATTTACAATAAATAAATGAGTTATTGTTGCTATTGGAAACAATAACTCATTTCTAATAATAACAAAATAATTTTTCAACTCCAAATTTTTCGAGAGAGAGAGACAGAAACTGTTTCACGCAAAGCACGGAAGCGTTTGCGACTGTTTTCCGCGCAAAGTCCGCGAAGGTATTCTTACTAAAAACATAGCGTGCTTTGCGCTTGCCTTATATGCTTTGCGTGAAAAAAAGAGACGTCAACTTTTCACGCAAAGCAGGGAAGCGTTTGCGACTGTTTTCCACGCAAAGTAAACGAAGAGGAATCTGCTTAAACTTAGCGTGCTTGGCGCTTGACTTATGTGCTTTGCGTGAAAAAAAAGAGACGTCAACTTTTCACGCAAAGCAGGGAAGCGTTTGCGACTGTTTTCCACGCAAAGTAAACGAAGAGGATTCTGTTTAAACTTAGCGTGCTTGGCGCTTGACTTATATGCTTTGCGTGAAAAAAAAGAGACGTCAACTTTTCACCCAAAGCAGGGAAGCGTTTGCGACTGTTTTCCACGCAAAGTAAACGAAGAGGAATCTGCTTAAACTTAGCGTGCTTGGCGCTTGACTTATGTGCTTTGAGTGAAAAAAAAGAGACGTCAACTTTTCACGCAAAGCAGGGAAGCGTTTGCGACTGTTTTCCACGCAAAGTAAACGAAGAGGATTCTGTTTAAACTTAGCGTGCTTGGCGCTTGACTTATGTGCTTTACATGAAAAAAAAGAGACGTCAACTTTTCACGCAAAGCAGGGAAGCGTTTGCGACTGTTTTCCACGCAAAGTAAACGAAGAGGAATCTATTTAAACTTAACGTGCTTGGCGTTTGACTTATATGCTTTGCGTGAAAAAAAAGAGACGTCAACTTTTCACGCAAAGCAGGGAAGCGTTTGCGACTGTTTTCCACGCAAAGTAAACGAAGAGGAATCTGCTTAAACTTAGCGTGCTTGGCGCTTGACTTATGTGCTTTGAGTGAAAAAAGGACAAAGACTACCCAACAGACTATTTCCTAATCAGCTATGATACCGAAATAATCTCCGGGGAATCAGGACAACTAAAAATGGATAACTTCGAAAATCAATTTTAAAGAAGATATTTGCAGGAAAAATTAAACCGGTTATCAGCCTGAATGATGTAAATGGAAATTATAACACACGAAATACCACAAATAAAAATTGCCGAAGTAACTTCAAACGAACTGATTATCAGAACGGCAGAAGATGGTCTGGACCTGCTTGGCAATTTGTATTATCAGGGTTTTGACAAAATAATCCTGCATACCAACAACATCACACCGGATTTCTTTAATTTGAAAACTGGAATTGCAGGCGAAGTGCTTCAAAAATTTTCTAATTACCGAGTTGGCCTGGCTATTGTTGGTGATTTCGGCAAGTATACCGGAAAGAGTATAAAGGATTTTATTTATGAGAGCAATAAGGGCAGGCATGTAAACTTCGTGGGTACCATTTCCGAGGCTCTGGAAAAATTGTCTCGCAGTTAAGTTTTACCATTTGCAAAACAAAGGGGCTGAAAAATAAATTTCCAGCCCCAAAAACTGAACACTTCTCAGGCGTTACTCTGACGGATATTGACCATCCAGTCTACCCCGAAACGGTCAGTAAAACAGCCAAAAATATCCCCCCACATTTGTTTGTCAAGGGGTACCAAAATTTGTCCGCCTTCGCTTAAAGCTTCGAACTTGCTTCTGAGGTTAGCTTCATTAAAACCGCTAAGAGAAAGGTTAATTTTTCCAGCTCCAAGTGGTGTTTCCTGCGGATTATCTCCGGCCATTAATTCCACCTCCTCGCCCATCAGCGTGGAATGCATAATCTGATTTTTCATAGCATCCGGACAGCTGCCGTCCATATCTCCATAAGTCATAAATTGGAGGTCGCCTCCAAATATACGCTGGTAAAATTCCATTGCATCACGACAATTCCCCTCAAACATCAGATAAGGGTGCAGATCAATCTTTTCCATTGCTGTTTTAGTTTTGCGGATTTAAAATCATTTTTACTACACAAAACTAACCCGACCGTTCTGGTTGAAGCGGGTGAGTACAAGACAAAATAAGGGGGAAATCACGACAACTTTGCAGGCGAAAATACGCATTCAAATCCCATCCCGGATAAAAACGGTTGATATGACCGCAGGCTTTCTTAACAGCATTTCCTGTATAAGCCAGGGGTTGCCAGCAGGAAGGTTGTTTATCAATTTCTTTTTTGAGTAAAAAACCACTCCCACAATCCGGGCGTTGCATTGACCTGATTGGCAATGTCATGCCCGGCTCCTGCAAACTCGGTATATTTTGGATCCCCGCCCGCTTTTTTAATCGCCTCAATCATATCTCTTGACCCACTGACTGGAGCCAGCCGATCCTGATCGCCGTGAAATGCCCATATCGGAACGGTTACAAGGCGCTGCGCCAGTTTAGGATTCCCGCCACCGCAAATTGGTATGGCGGCTGCAAACAGGAACGGGCGGGTTGATATAAAATGCCAGGAACCGAATCCTCCGCCAGAAACACCCAGGATGTATCGTCTTTTTTCATCAACAGAAAATTCCTTTTCCAACGCACCCATCGCTTCCAGAACGAGCTGATCAATATTCCTTCGGCTTGGTACATTTCCCCAATATGCGTTCTCAGGGCACTGAGGAGCAAAAAGAAAAGACGGATATTGCTTACGAAAGTCTGGTTCTGAAAAAAGCGCTGCATACGAGCCCTCGACTTGCCTTACATTATCTTTACCGTGTACGCCGCCATGATGCAGGCAGACTACCAGCGGATATTTGCGGGTCGAATCATAATTCAGCGGTTTCATAAAACGGTAACGCAAAGTATCTCCGGTACTATTGACATAAATCCTGGCTTCGAATGGCAGCGCAAGTTCACGTGCTTTGGCGCTGATCAAATCTTTTGGCCCGCCGGCGCGACCAGTAGCAGTCAACAGATTAATACCCAAAAATATTGCAGCAAATAACCCCGCTGCTTTAAACGCATTCAACCAGTTGCCCGTGACAGTTTCTTCCTTTTCAATTTTTGTTAAAAACTTTTTCTCATTTAAAAAATTAAGTACATAAAACAAGGAAATGAAATTACTTCCAAAAGAGATCCACTCGAAAATCTTTGGCAAAATCTCACGTATCTGTTCATTCTGTGTAAAGGAATTAATCAATAGCAAGGAAAGCATGAGTACAGCAACTATGCTTCCCGAAATACCGGCATATTTTAGCCAAAATCTGTTTTTTACAGAAGATACTAAACTAAGTGAATACAAGAGTCCTGTTCCGTGTACCAGGTAAAGGGTAAGAATGTAATAGTTTTGCAATTCACGGTAAAGCAGTAAATTATAAATCAATACAAAATAGCACTGCGTTATTACTGTTACCAGCAACAGCACGTAAAATGAAAGCAAATAGTGCCTGATATAAAAATACCTGAGAATCACGATTTGAGCAATCAGAGAAATAATTGCCGACAGAATAATCCATGGATAAAATGGTTCTAGTTTGAATACCTCTGCACCAATTTGAAGAAATACCAAATTCTGAATTAAGGAAATTGCGAGAGATAACGAGATAAAAAATACCGCAAAGGAGTAAATAGTTTTGTTCAAAATCCTGGTATTTGGGAATTACGGAAAATTAGAAAAACGAATATACAGTCGTTTGGTGTAAAAGAAGAGATTGCGCTCATTTTACCATTCCCCATTACGTTTTGTAACATTTCCGCCGGAGCTTAATTTGAGCGGCAATTATTTCCTTGATCCAGCTGCTATACTCTTTGCCTGGTTGTTACTCCTTTTTCTGTGCAAAAAGCCATTCGACCAAACCGGGTGTATTGACAACCATTTTCCAGATGTCGTGATCTGCATCCGGGTATTCCGTGTATTTCGGATGGCCACCCGCCTTAATCATTCCGTTGACCATATCGCGCGAACCGCTTACCGGCACATTGATATCCTTAACTCCGTGAAATGCCCAGACCGGAATATTGGCGATACGCGCTGACATACCCGGATCACCTGCGCCCGAAATCGGAATGGCTGCCGCAAAGAGGTCAGGCCGGGCAGCTATGAATGCCCAGGAGCCATAACCGCCGAGCGAATTGCCGGAAACATATCGCCGATTTTTATCAATACTGAATTCTTTTTCAAGTGCAAACATTGATTCATAAACGAGCGTATCTATGGTCTTCATGTTTGGGAGTCCGCCCCAGCTCGACCCCGGAGGACATTGCGGCACAAAAATAAAAGCCGGATATTTTTCCCTTGTCAGGTAGTTTGAAAGTAACTGGGCAGTCAGCGAGCCGTCAATTTGAATGATATTGTCGGTTCCCCAGCCAGCACCTCCATGCAGACAAACCGCGAGCGGATACTTTTTGGTACTGTCATAATTCAGCGGTTTCATTAACCTATATTTGAGGGTATCGCCGTGTACACTTACAAATACCCTCGCTTCAAACCGCGCTGCCATTGCTTTTGCCTTTGTGCTTGCCGGAAGTTGAACATAGCCGTTTACTGGTTTTTCTCCGTTCAGACGATAGGCCAATACGGTCGTGCTTAGAACTGCCGTTATTCCGATAATCAGCATCAGGAAACGGTGAATACCAGATGATCCCGGGTCGACTTTACCAACCTCATTCTTTTTAATTTCAGCAAAGAAATTGATCAGAAAAAGGATTGGGATAAATCCGGATACCCATGAAGTATAGTTGTGAATTTTTTCAAATATACTTTTCAATGCTATTGCATTGCCGACAGAATAACCTGCAAGCGTGACAATGAGTACAACACTGAATAATATTGAAACAAATCCCGCTATCCGCAACCAACGTCTTTCTTTTACCTGGGAAAAAATAAGAAACAATGCATATAAAAAGTCTACCGCCAGAACCAAATAATAAGATGGAAAATACAGATTTGCTAGTTCTCCAAATTTAAGGTAGAAGTATAATACTACATACCGGAAACCAGTAGCCAGCATAAAAAAGATCGAAACAGTAAATATTGACCAGTATTTTTTGAAATAATAATAGCGCAATATCACCAAAATCCACGCAAGAAAAATTACCGATGTGACTGTAACGTATGGCAGAAAGGATGGCAACGAATAAACCCCGGAATCAAATTTAAGGTGTAGCAAAACATGGATCACTATAATCACCATGTTCAAAATGGCAACGAATATCCCGAAATAGTAATCATTTCTGTTCATGAATTTTCAGAAAAATATAAATATGAAACACCAATAAATTATTCTTGCTTAAAGATCTGAATCAAAATTACAAGATAGAATTTGGTGGCAACCATGTTTTGAAGTATTTAACGCTTTTTAACCAAAGCATTGCATATTTCTCCGTCTCTATAAGAAACTTTGGTCATTAATATGTAAATTTTTTTAGCAAAAAACGTACTATGGAAATCTTTGGTGAAAAACGAGCAACAGGAATTATGGCTAAAACATTTTAACTGATCAAGAGTCGTTACGTAGGAACGTGTGGTGGAAACTGATCAGTAAATTAAAAACGGCCTTTTGAAAAAATCCCAGAAATACCTGTGCCGGCAACTCGTCCCATCAGGACGTATCGTTGGTAGATTGCAGATCCAACAAATTTCAAGAGTCGTTCCGTAGGAACGTTTGGTGAAAAACGGGCAACAGGAATTATCGCCAAAGACATTTAACTGATCAGTAAATAAAAAGCGATTCTAGAAAAAATCCCAAAGATACCTGTGCCGGCAACTCGTCCCATCGGGACGTATCGTTGGTAGATTGTGGTTTCAACAAATTTCAAGAGTCGTTCCGGAGGAACGTTTGGTGGGAACCCGGCAATATGAATTATGGCCTAAAACATTTAACTGATCAGTAAATAAAAAGCGATTCTTGAAAAAAACTCCAAAGATACCTTTGCCGGCAACTTGTCCCATCGGGACATATCGTTGGTAGATTGTGGTCTCAACAAATTTCAAGAGTCGTTCCGTAGGAACGTTTGGTGAAAAACGGGCAACAGGAATAATGGCCAAAGACATTTAACTGATCAGTAAATAAAAAGCGATTCTATAAAAAATCCCAAAAATACCTGTGCCGGCAACCCGTCCCACAGGGACGTATCGTTGGTAGATTGTGGTTTCAATAAATTTCAAGAATCGTTCCGTAGGAACGTTTGGTGGGAACCCGGCAATATGAATTATGGCCTAAGACATTTTAATTGATCAATAAATAAAAAGCGATTCTATAAAAAAATTCCAAAGATACCTGTGCCGGCAACTCGTCCCATCGGGACGTATCGTTGGTAGATTGTAGTTCCAACAAATTTCAAGAGTCGTTCCGTAGGAACGTTTGGTGGGAAACCCGGCAACAGGAAACGAACGATCGGGACGATAGAAAATCAATATTGCTGCCTTTATTTCAAATAAATCCATGAAAATGAAGCTGTGACTTTCAACCATTGCATTAAAAATCATCATCACTTCAAAACCCTTCCCGACAAACCCGTTTATGATACAGATTAACTTCAAAAACGTTCTAATTCATTGCGCATTCTTTTGGATAGCAATCAGTTGCACAACTCAGGAAAAGCCAGACGATGATGTAAGAAAAACAATCAGAGAGCAGGTATCACTACGGATTGACAATAAGTTTTCGGTTGGAACCGTCGTAGCTTTTTTGGAAGATGGCAAGGTGGAATATTTCGTTTATGGATTTTCGGACACGACGAATACGGTTCCGATCAGTCAAAAATCAGTATTTGAGATCGGTTCTATATCCAAGACATTTACATCCTTGCTGATGGCAGATCTGATCAAAAAAGGAAAGCTAAAACCTGATGACCCGATCGAAAATCACCTGCCTGATTCCGTGAAAATTCCTCGTCCGGACGGACACAAAATCACTTTCGCTGACCTCGCAACCCACACTTCGGCTCTGCCCAGAATGCCCGACAACTTCAATCCCAAAGACTCCACCAATCCCTATGTCGATTACAGCGTAAAAAACATGTACGATTTTTTCAAAATCTATCAATTTAAAAATCCGGAACTTAAGATGAATTACTCCAATTTGGGCGTGGCCCTTTTGGCACATACACTAACACAAATTACGGGAAAGCCATACGAAAAGATGTTGCAGGAAACGATATGCGAACCTTTGAAAATGAAGGAAACCAGTACTTTGAATGACAGCAAGTTCCTGACTACCGGGCATGCCGGCAACACTCCCGTCGCGCACTGGGACATGGATGTTTTTGCCGGAGCCGGGGCGATCCGTTCGAACGCTGAAGACATGATGCAGTACATGAAAGCACAAATGGGAATGGTATCCACTAAGCTGAATCCTGCAATTGATCTCACCCAGAAACCATTGCGGGACGTTTCGCCCGGGATGAAAATAGGCATGGGCTGGTTTATCCGAAAGGTTAATCAGGACGAGGTAATTACGCACAGCGGTGGTACGGGCGGCTATCGGAGTTTCGCCGGATTTTGTCGCAAAACCCAAAGAGCGATTGTGATTCTGAACAACTCCACGCAATCGGAGGATGATCTGGGCATGCGGTTTTTTAATCCTAAGGCCACAATTATGCCTGTAAAAAAAGAGATCAGACTATCAAACCAGATTTTACAGACCTATACCGGAAACTACAAGATCAAAAATGGGACAGAACTCGTGAAAGCAGGTAAAGAATTTGACGTGATCTTGCAGAAGGAGGTTTTAATGGTACGGCTCACCGGAGAGAAATTCATGGCCATATACCCCGAATCTGAAAATAAATTTTTCTGCCGTGAAGTAGAAGCTTCCGTTCTGTTTTCCAAAAATTTGGATGGGAAAATCAGCAGAATAACCTTGTATCTTTCAGGACAGCAGGTTTCAGCTGAAAAGCAATGAAGAAAATAAAGTTATTAATTACCGGCTTTTTGCTTTCTCTTGGTTTCGATTGAAAAAAGAGAAAATGCGTAGAATAACAGTTCGCCAAGTGGCGAAATAAGTGCCAGCATGAGCGCACCTACAAACCCTGCCGTGATCGTAAGGCCTTTAAATATCCTGGCAGCCGAGTTAGCTGGCTCTTGGCTATTGATTTTGTTCTCTTCCATTTGAATTGGATTTGGTTAACGATCTATAAATGTGTGGAATAAAAATCACTTATGCAAAATTGTTTTAGCGAATTAACAATTTTTGGTGAATAGAGGGAAGGAGTAATTCATCGAAAAAATAAACTCATTTAATAAACCGGTTTTGGTTCTGATTTTTTTAGGTCAGACCAAAACCGGTTTGTAAATAAATCAGATTTCAACCCTGATTCAGACGCGAGAAGATTGGCTTGAAAACTTCCTGTCCGGCCTGACTAACTGTTTCAGTGAAACCAAATGTGAGTTCAACTTTCCCTTCTTCCAGTTGTGCAAAAATGGCAGATATGAAATCACTTACCGGAGGTGCGTGGTCATGAAGCCCGATGCCACCCAGATCGGTGTTCAGCGCAGGCGGTATTACTTCGATGACTTCGATGTTTTTTGATTTCACGAGTTCACGCAGAGAAAGCGTAAATGAATGAAAAAATGCTTTGGTCGCCGAATATACAGGTACTTTGGTAAACGGAACGAAAGCAAGTCCTGAAGTAACGTTCAGTATTGTATCCAGAGCAGGCAACTTCAAAAACTGCCACGTAAGTTGCAACGGCACTTCAATATTGGTCTTGATCTCCTGGCTAGCTTTGGAAAAAAAGTCGTCATCAGAAATATTCATCCATTGCTGTACGCCCGCATTGTTAACCAGCACATTCAAGTCGCTGTGTTCTTTCGCAACCCACTCAAAAAGAGCTGAACGATCCGCTTCCAGAGTAAGGTCACATTGTTTAGTAATCACAGACGGCAGTTTTTCTTTTGCATCTTCCAATGCAGAATCTCTTCTGCCACAAATAATTACAGTATTGTTTTCCTGAATAAACCGCTCCGCCATGGCCAATCCGATACCACTTGCTCCGCCGGTAATCAGGATTTTATTGTTTGTTAATTTCATAGTCTTTTGTTATTATAAATTGATGTCACAAAGGTGCGTGGAAATGAAAGTTAAGTTGTTATAAACATCAATCCAATGTTTGCAAAATTCAAATAATGGCGCTCAGCCGACTTTTAATAATTCCAAATCAGGAACAGCAACAGCGTGGTCAACAACAGGAACAAAGCCATCTTCCGACCATTCCAGTTCCCAGGCTCCCGGCCGGCCATTTCTTATTTTAAGCAGTTGTACCAGCCAGCGCGGAAAACCGACACCCGGCATATCGTCCTCCATTACACTTGGCACGGAGGTAATTTTCCATCTTGAAACACAGGCAAGCGTATTGGTGCTCCTTGGATTATTCCTGTGCAAAAAACCGGTTACGCGGCTTTGTTCCACTGCAAGTTGCAACCGTCTTGATTCCGTAAAACTAATCTCTCTTAATTCACCGACAACAGCCGCGAGCCCTTCGCATTTCAAAGCTTCTTCTATTGCCCAAAGCACATCCTGCGATTTGACCATATCCACAAAAATGATGCGATCGGGTTCAATACCAAAAGATTTTAATGCTGGCGGAAAAACATTCCGGTTGTTGCTGATCCAGAGACAAATTCCTTTTTTTCGCATCAGACTACCGAGCAAGCCTGCCATAAACCCGGTTGTCGCCGCGGCACTTTCGGCATCCGTACTGATGAATTCATGAATGGCGCCAGTCGGAAAGGTACGGCTCGGAAAAGAAGCTTCAACAGGCCCCAGACCAAATTGAATGCGTTCTCCTGCCACCGGAATTTGATATCCTTCCAAAGAAAGAATCTCCCTCCGCAGCTTTTCGAATACATCATTTTTTTTAGCCGATTGTAACATAATATCAAAATAAAAGTATATTTGTTGTCATGAGCAACAAATTAATGTTTCCAATTATAACATTTTAAAATGGCAACTGCAACACTTTTTTTTGGAAGTAACATCCGGTTTTTGCGAGAAAGACAAAAATTCAGTCAGGAAGAAATCTCGGAAGTGCTTGATCTGTCGAGAAATAAATTGCAGGCTTTGGAATCGGGCAAAACCAAAAATCCGACTTCACTGGACCTCATTAAATTTTCAGAATACTTTAAGGTCAGTGTTGATACATTGTTAAAGATTGATATCGGCAAACTGTCCGAACTGCTTATCCGTGAGTTACAGGCAGGAAACGACGTGTATGTAACTGGCAGCAAATTGCGGATTCTCTCTATTACAGTCGATAAGGACAATAATCAGAACATGGATTACATACCCGTCAAGGCCAAGGCGGGATACCGAAGCGGTTTTGCTGATCCGAAATATCTGGCGGATCTGCCCAAATTCAGTCAGCCGAATTTACCGAAAGGACATACTTACAGGATGTTTCCCACGACCGGTGATTCCATGCTACCCATTCCCGAGGGTGCCGAAATCATCTGCCAGTTTGTGCAGGACTGGAAAAGTCTGAAACCTGAAACACCATGTATTCTGGTCTTGAAAGGCGAGCAGGATTTTGTGTTCAAACAGGTCACCATTGAACCGGGTCATATTTTACTCCAATCGCTGAACCCTTTGTATGAACCCTACACAGTGGAATCGGGCGACGTGCTGGAAATATGGAAATATTACAGTTTCCAAAGCAGGGAGCTTCCTGCCAAAGAAAGCAATATGGATCAAATAATGAAGGTATTGCTGGATGTTCAAAAGAAAGTGGTTCAGCTGGAAATGAAACAGGAGAATTTGAAATAATCAAGCCATGTTATCAGCAATATTTATTTAAATGAATAATAACTTGTAATCAATTAAATAACTTTTTCTACATTTTGGAATAGAATATTATTTATTAAAATGTCGGAGTACTTGTTACTTCTATTAAAATTCACCGTACTATTCCCAACGGCATTCCCGAAAGCCTGTAATAGTAGGGAAATTGATAAATAACACATCTATGAAACAATGGTTGAAAATTTTTACACTAGTGACAATCTCGGCGACTTTCATTACATCCTGCAGTGAGAAAGAAGCCCTAACACCAAGCCAAACTGAAACAAGCAGTAGTTTAGAAAATGCAAGAGTTGAAGCGGCCGCCGTTACACCAAGTTTTGTCTTGGCCACCACCAATTTCTATATCAAAGCCGGAGAAAAAAAAGAGTTACTGAAAAACGGCAGGTACACGCTTGTACACGAGAGTAATGGCACATTGTCCATCTACCTCAACACCACTGCAAAAGTAAGAAGCATCCCAATTTACTATGCAGAATACTTCACTTCCATGGTTCCAGCCAACGCCACGCCATTTGAATATTACTGGCAGTTTTATGGTGACGGACTTGTAAGAACCGTTGGATACTGGTTTAACGGAACTAAAAAAGGAGCCTACATTTATTCCGGCGCCGTGGTATACAACTCGCGATACGGTTACTATAAGCTAAATCTGACTTCGGCAGGAAAGCTTCAGTTTCTGTTTCAAAACGGCGCATTGGGCAGAGAAATATAAAAGTAATTTTACTTTATCTTCCAGATCAGCATTTTGGTAATAAGGGCGTGCAGCATTTCCTTATTACCAAAATACAACTACATAAACATCTCATTAGCAGAACAATAAACATCTACTTGCTGTGATTACATTTGTCCAGCTTTTCCAATACAGGAAAAAATACACTGGCTTATTCGAATAAATTAAGGGAGATCGTTTCAAATCTTTTCTTTCTTTCAACAATACTATCAGCCAAAAGCATAAACGGATTCCAATCTGTGGTAAATAACAAGCCCGAAACCGAAACATCCCACGAACCTGCTCCCGTTAACATCCGGCAAATGACTACCGGCGACCTACTACTATGCAGACATCTGACAACCCAGGCAGGGTGGAACCAACTGGATGCAGATTGGCTGCGCGCCATGAAACTCGAACCTTCGGGTTGTTTTGTAGCGGAAAATGAAGACCTTCCGGTTGCAACAACAACCACTTCGGTTTTTGAGAATATCGGCTGGATAGCCATGGTGCTGGTGGATGAACGGGTACGAAAATATGGAATTGGAAAAAGGCTATTGCTTCATGCGATAGGTTATCTGCAACAAAAATCCGTTGCAACAATCCGTCTCGACGCTACTGCATTGGGACAAAAATTATATACCAAACTTGGTTTTCTTGAAGCGTATCAGGTAGTGCGTTTTGCCGGCAGTGCGCTCCTGGGCGATTTTGAGCCCAACCACATGAAAAGATTAGATCCCTCTGATCCTGACATGTCAGATCTTGCAAACCTGGACCAGAAAGTTACCGCCACCGACAGATTATCCTTCCTAAAAACACTGATCACGGACGACGCACCTGCTTACAAACAAATAGCATCTGACGGCTCGCTGACCGGATATGCATGTTGCCGCGATGGCAAAAATGCGGTGCAGATCGGACCCGTCATTTCCCTGAAAGCTGAGGCTGGCGAGACGCTACTTGACGCAGTTACCTCGCATTTCCCTCACCGGCAAATATTCATTGATATTCCTGTTCCGAATATAGCAGCGACAGAATGGGCTAAAAAAAATGGATTGGCGGAACAACGGAGATTTGTACGCATGTATCGGGGAGAAAAAATTGACGACCAACCTCAATTTATCTGGGCCAGTGGGGGGCCGGAAAAAGGCTGATCCCAAAAAACAAAAACGCCGGAATACAGTTGCATCCCGGCGTTTTATCAGCTGTTAGCTAAAAACTATTGACTATAAGCTTTATTGCTTATCCCACCACACCCTTGTCTTGAAGTTGTCGGCTCCCTGACGGGCCACAGCAGCCTTGTAATTGTCCGCATTCAGTACAGGTTCATCTTCGGGGTAGCGCAATCTGCGTGGAAAAGTACCATCAGTTTCGTTACTTGGATAATTGATCGGCGTTAATTTCGGATATCCGGAACGGCGAACATTCGCGAACGCTTCAAGACCATTCATGAAACAAGCCGCCCAGTATTGCGTATTGATCTGTTCGTATGCCTTTTCTTTGTCAGCAACCCCAACGAAAGGATTTGCAGTCAGATAGGTATTGATTTCCGCGTCGGTGATCACCGCAGTAGCCTCATACTTGGCAACGTTTTTCATGGCACCCGTTACGCCATTTTTATAGAACGTAGCGGCATCGCCGGTAATCCACCCGCGAACAGCCGCTTCTGCCAGCATAAACTGCACTTCGCCATAAGTAATCAACATTCTCGGGCCATCGATTTTGGCATAAACATCCCTGTTTACACCGGAATATTGGTGCTGATCCTTACTGTTATCCCAACTTGGATCCGTTTTGATGGTTGCCAGATTGAAACCGTTAGGCATTCCTTTTTGAATGGCAGGATCCGTATTTTTGGTTGTCGCCACCGCTGGGTTCGAATAAACAGCCACTGTATATTTAAGCCTTGGATCATTGGTGCTTTTCAAAAAATTGAAATAGGTCGCGCTGATTTTGCCTGGTGAAGGACCAGATACGGCCAGCGTCCAGCTTTCTTCATTCACAAGTGATTGATTGGCACCTGTTTTATCAGGGAATCTCACAAATGCATTATCGTCAACAGAAGCAAACACACCGCCTGCAATTGCCTTTTTAACCCAGGCTTCCGCCGTTGCCGGTTCTATTTTCTGCAAACGCATACCCAGCCGGAGCATCATGGAATAGCCGAATTTTTTCCATTTGGCAACATCACCGGAATAAATAATGTCAGCAGTTACAGGACCCTTTGCCGCATCCAGTTTGGCGGTTGCGTCTTCGAGCTCAGCCAGCATATTGTAATAAATATCCTTCTGGATATCATACTTTGGCTTGTAGTTCTGCGTATAATAACCCTGATTGGCCTCAGAATAGGGCACATCACCGTACATATCTGTCAAACGATGGTAGATTACCGTTTTCCAGATTCTTGCCATGTTGTAAAGGTTGCTCATTTCCGGTTTGTCCTTGGACAGCACCATTGCATCTTCGAGCAGTTTACTGCCACCGACACCGGCATTGAATGTGGTTTTCCACAAGGCTTCGCTACCGCCTTTGTTGTAAACATATTTGTCACCGAAGAAGTCGAAAGTTCCTGCATCACTCAGTGTTGAAAACTGCTGAACAAATGTTTCACTATAATCCAGTGAGACGGACTTATCTCCTCTCGATGAAAACAGCTGTGCAGAAGTAAACAAGTATGCCGGGTTGAACAGATCACCGGTCGCGGCGTTGGGGTCCTTATTCAGTTCTTCAAAATCGCCATCGCATCCAGACATGAGCATCATGCTGCCTGCTAATAAAAGGCCTAGTATTTTTTTCATTTCAGTTAATTTTATCAGTCCCTGATTTAGAATTTCAAATTCACGTTAAAACCAAAGCTTCTTGTCGGAGGAAGCTGCGTCGATTCGATACCCTGATCGTTACCGGCTGACAAATTCGTTTCCGGATCAATCCCAGGCGTGTGTTTCATGAGGATCGAAAGGTTTCTTCCCACAGCAGAAATGCTGGCTCCTTTTATAAATCCGATTTTTTCGTACAATGCGCGTGGCAAATTGTAAGTCAGTGATACGTAGCGAAGTTTGATAAAGCTTGCATTATACAAATAGTCATCCAGAGCGTCGCGGCGTCTTACGATGATGTCCCTGTTGTTAACCTGAGCAGCTGTTACCAAAACCTTATTTTCTTCTCCTGTTTCGGTCACACCAGGCAACACTACACCATTCTCTCTGCCAAGCAACGACCGGAAAGACATACCGCGGTGTTCCAGGTTGTAGTTGGTATTGGAGTAAATCAAACCGCCGAACTTGCCGTCAACCTGAGCGGAAAGAGTCAGTGCCTTGTAACTGAAGGTGTTTGTAATACCGGTTGTCCATCTCTGGATACCAGACCCGAACGGTTTCACATCAGTCGGTACAATCGGCAAACCTTTGGCATCCATAATGTCCCGGCCGTTGGCATCTCTTTTAATTGTGCGCCCTACGATCTGCGAATATTCCTGACCCACAATTTGTTTCAGGAAAACCTTCGTTGCCGTTGCCATCAGAAGCTCGTTGGTGGTATTGGAAATTTTCAGGACTTTGCTTTTGTTGTACGCCATGTTCAGGGTTACGTCCCAGCTGAAATTCTTCTTGGTTACAGGTCGCAATGTAAACAGCGCCTCAACCCCGCGGTTACGCAATGCTCCTACGGTAACAACCGCTCCGCTGTAACCTGTAACGGTCGTAACGCTTTCGGTGGTAATATCGTTGGTCGTTTCCCTGTTGTAGGCAGCAATATCCAGCCCTACTTTGCTGTTGAACAAACGCAGATCCAAACCGGCTTCAAGCTCGTTCACACTAAGCGGACGCAGGTTTCTGTTCGGAACTGTGGCCTGGTTGATCGTACCCAAAGGCTTGCCCTCGTAGCTGTAAGGCAACACGCCGTAAGTAAGGTTGAGCTGGTATGGATCTGTATCTCCGCCAACGGCCGCATAAGACACCCTGAATTTGGCAAAACTGATGGCTTTGGGCAGATCAAAAGCATCCGAAACAACATAACTAAGGCTGGCGGAAGGATAGAAATAATTGTTGGATTCAGGACTTAACGTTGAAAACCAGTCATTCCGGCCTGTTACGTTCAGATACAGGTAATTACGGAAAGCAAGCTCGGCGGTACCAAACAGCGAATTGATTTTTTTATCGGCAATAGATGTGGTCGTGTTACGAACCGAAGTATTGTTTATTACTTCAAGCCGCGGCGTAATAATTCCGGAACCGCTCAGGTTCGTGCCGTTGCTATGCTGCGACATCAGGTTACCTCCCAGATTCACGGTCAGGTTCAAATCCTTGTTCAACGCCCTGTTCAATCCGAGCATCGCTTCAAAGTTTCTTTCGTAGAAAAGTGAATTGATCTGATCGATCTGACCATTTGGACGATAGCCAGTTCCCTCCGGTACAATTTTATTCAGCTGCAGTGAATAGTAGTCCTGCCCTGCTTTAGCCTGTGCGAACAGCCAGGGGGTAATATTCCAGCGCGCGTTTACTGCGGCAATGAAGCGGTCCTTTTGCGATTTGTTTTTGATCTGATTCAGCGCATAATATGGGTTCGTGGCACCTAAGTCAGTACCCAATACTTTTTCTTTGTAAGTAACAGGATCGTATCCGGGCGCGAGCGCACTGGTAGGCATGTTGCTGTTTACGAACAGGATGGTTCCAACGCTGTTAGCATTGTTGCTTTCCAGTACATAACGATTGTCTACCTCTTCATTGATGTAGTCCACATTGGCACTGATCGAAATGTTTTTGGTTGCATTCTGAATGATGCTCAGACTGATGTTGTCTCTTCGCATCTTGGCATTGGGAACGATACCCTGGTTCCGCATGTCGGTGATACCCACTCTGAAATTCCCCTTGTCACCACCGCCTGTAAAGGCTACGTTGTTTGAGGAAGTGTGTCCTGTGCCGTAAAAGTCTTTCAAAACCTGGTCTTTTACATAAGAATAAGGCCTTTCAACACCGTCCAGCTGGACAGTCGGCAATCCGTCATATTTAGCACCCCAGTGATTTTGCCCGTGCGCAGCAGCCAGTCCTACGCCCGAAGGCTTCACTCCATTGTACCCCTGACCGTATTCCTTTTGCAATTGCCACAAAAAGAAAGGTACTTCCCAGGTATTGTTGGTATTGAACTCAATACCGATCCCCTTGTTGCCTTTACCCGATTTGGTGGTGATAATGATGGCACCGTTTTTGGCTCTTGAACCATACAACGCCGCCGCAGCTGCTCCTTTAAGAACAGTCATTTCTTCAACGTCGTCGGGGTTGATACTCGATACGTTATCTCCCCAGTCCGGACTGTCACCAGTGCTGCGTCCAAACTTTGAACTGCTCATTGGCAAACCGTTGATAATAAAAAGCGGAGCGTTGTCTCCAGCAATTGAGGTGTTCCCACGGATGGTGATCCGGGTGGCTCCCGCCGGCCCTGCGGCAGAACCTGAAACATTCACACCGGCTACTTTTCCTGCCAGAGACGCGCCAATATTGGTTTCGCGAGTCTTGGTGAAAGCGGATCCGTCAATTTTACTCACCGAATAGCCCAGCGACTTAGCTTCTTTTTTGATACCCAAAGCCGTAACCACCACTTCGTCCAGTGCTCTGCTATCGGTTTCAAGTGTCACGTCTAAAGTAGCGCGGTTTCCAATCTGGATTTCCTGGGCTTTGTACCCCACAAATGAAAAGACAAGCACTGAACTGTTTCCCGGTGCACTGATGGTAAAATTCCCATCCCCGTCCGTCGTCGTTCCCTGTTGCGTACCTTTGACGAGAATATTTACGCCCGGAAGGCCCTCTCCTTTGTCGCCGGATACTTTTCCTTTAACCGTAATTTCCAGCAGATGACTGCCTTTGGCAACGGCCAGTTTGGCAAGACCTGACTGCGACCGAACGGAAAAATCACCTCCGGTAGCAATGGATTTTTGCCCCGGAACAAGCGGAACAATTGGGTTTGCGGCATAGCCCCCGGTGACGGTCAGGGCGGCCATTGCCATGATCAGGTTACACCTTTTGCTGAAAAGCGCGAACCGTGTACCATGTTTTGGTAGAATTTTCTTCTTCATGCATTTAACTAAGTTTAAGGTGACTATTGTGCTCCATATCACCTGCGGGAAAAATCCCCGAGAGCGTATGAATAATAACTACATGTACGCCATTTAGCAGTTATTAGGCCCTCCGATAAATTCTATTTAAAAAAAATAAATTCCTAAATAACCGACCAGACTCTTATCAAAAGCATATTTGTTATCCAAATCCGCCTATTTGGGTTAAATTGGCACATTTTGCTATTTTCATCCATTATCAGCCACATAACCTAAGCCCGAAAAATGTTAAAAAATCCGTTTCGTAAACATGTTTTTTAATAGTTGCTGAGGCTTTTTCACGATGAAACGCGCTAAAAAAAGAGGAATTTTAGCTGGTTATTTTTTCAAAACAAAAACATCATTAGACATGACAATGATTTTCGTGGTACGAAGGCTAAAAATGAGTCGAGGCATTGAAGAAAAATAAATGAACCTGCTACATTGCACGCATGCGCACAAGCGTTCTGAAATGTCATTACCACAAATTAACGCATCACTTAGTTTGAAAACGATTTTCACATACCTGCCGACTTTTGCTCTTTTCCTTTTCAGCCAAATTCCCATGTACGTATCGGCACAAACCAGACAAGATACCATTCCTTAGGTTGTTACATACAAGCAAATTGATACGCTGCATCTTAATCTTAAAATCTATAAGCCGGTCGGATTTCAGGCAACAAAGAAATACCCCGCAATTATATTTTTCTACGGCGGGGGTTGGACGGGAGGAAAAATCACACAGTTTCAAAAACAGGCCAGTTATCTGGCTTCGCGCGGAATGGTGACAATTCTGGCGGATTATCGTGTTCAGTCAAGAAACCAAACCACGCCGTTTGAAGCAGTTGCAGATGCGAAATCGGCGATCCGTTTTGTAAGAACAAACAGTGCGCAATTCTCAATTGATCCGGCCCGTATTGCTGCGGGTGGCGGATCTGCGGGCGGTCATCTGGCCGCTGCCGCCGATTTTACGAAACTGGACGAACCATCGGAAGGACAATCCGTCAGCTCCCGGCCAACCGCACTCGTTCTTTTCAACCCTGTTTTTAACAACGGACCAGGAGAATACGGATATGAACGCATCGGCAAGCGGTATCCGGAAATTTCGCCCTTTCACAACATTACCAAAGGAGGTTCCCCTACCGTGGTTTTCTTTGGTCGAAAGACAAGCTTGTTTCGGTAAAAAACGGCGGAAGCCTACAAAGCAAAAATGGTTGAAATGGGTAACCGCTGTGAGCTGTTTCTATATGAAGGACAGGCACATGGCTTTTTCAACAATGGAGAATGGTTTGACAAGACTTTAAGAGAGACGGATATTTTTCTGCAATCGCTCGGATATATTGAGGGCAAACCAACTTTTTAAAAAAGCATGGGAATAAAAAAACGTTCATCTGTTTAGCAAATGACGCTTGTGATGCCGGCAGCATCTGTGCTGTGTTTATAACTGGCTTTTCGACCGGAAAAAATTGAGGCAAAAGAAACTGTATCACCGGAAGATATCCGTTTCGTTGTTCATTAAAAAAAGGAGTTCTTGGGGAGGTTATTCTCCACTCTTGATTAAATAAGAAAGTTTTACCGTCGCCGACCTGCTGAAACAATAATGGATTCACAAAGCACGGTGCGAGACAATAAACTGAGCCGTAATCTGCCGCTTAATAAACTTGTGCAAAAGCATTTGTTTTGAAATAATGAAGGCATTAACTATGTGTAATTTAAGCACGTAATACACAACTCTTTCTCAGCAAACCTTTTCATCATCAATCACATGGCAGCCTTGAACCGGTCTGAATTTGAAGTCTTCGGAAAGAACCCCGATGCCGTTTTCACTTTGAAAATCCATCGCGGTGAAGGCATGAGCCTGCTGGCTATGAACTGGAAAAATGGTACGCCTCCTCCTGACTTTGTGGGGTTCGCGATAGAATATAAGGAACCCGGCGGCGACCGCTTCTTCGCATTAAAAAACCGTTTGTCGTTTGAAGGAACAAATGTGCAGGCAACAAAACTCTCCACCCGCCTCTCGCCTATACAAATGTTTCGCTGGGTTCATTTTCCAAGAAATGCAGACATGCCAGGCTCATTTACCTACCGTGTTACACCCGTTTTTATGAACGAGTTCGACGAACTGAGCTACGGTGAATTTCAGCAGGCAGACATTATTTTGAAACGTGAAACTTACCCGGATCAGCTGAATGTCACTTTTACACGCGGTTTCGTCTCATCACAGGCTTTTGTAGACCGCTATGAATCCATTGCTCCGATAGCAACATTACTTCCTTCCACTGCCGACAAAGGTTTGGATTTCGTACCATTTCACCCCAAAACAGCGGAAGCCCTTACCTGGATGGGCTTTGAGGCCCGGCTGGATATTTTGGACTTACTAGATCGCGCAATTGCAGATCCTACGGCGCAGGTTCGTGTTGTTGCCTATGATCTCAATGAACCGGAAATGTTTTCGAGGCTCGAAAAACTAAAATCACGTTTACGGATTATCATCGACAATGACGGCGCTCACGGGAAAGCTGGGTCAGCCGAAAATGAAGCTGAAAGGGGGCTCGTTTTATCGGCGGGACGGGATCAGGTAAAACGGCAACATATGGGGAAACTCCAGCACAATAAAATGATTGTAGTCAGCGGCGACACCGTGAAAGTGGCCGTGGCAGGTTCTACAAATTTTTCGTGGCGGGGATTTTATGTACAGGCAAACAACGCTTTGATAATCAGTGGAGAAAACGCTGTCAAACCCTTTGTATCAGCATTTGAACAATACTGGATTTCCAGTTCAGCGTCCGCATTTGGGAGCACGATCTCAGCGGAATGGGCAAACCTGGGTCTGGACGGCATAGATGCGCAGGTCACGTTTTCTCCCCATTCACCAACCAATGCAGTACTTGCAAATATCGCCGGTGACCTTTCACAAAATGTCACTTCCAGCCTGTTCTTTTCGCTGGCATTTTTATACCAGACACCAGGTCCGGTTCTTGCCGCGATTCAAAAAGTAACGGCTGATGATAAGTTGTTCGTCTATGGTATTTCAGACAAAAAAGTTGGCGGCATGGATTTACTTAAACCAAATGGAAATCTGGCTCCGGTGTTTCCTTCCGCACTTTCGAAAAATGTCCCGGAACCTTTCAAATCGGAGCCTGTTGGCGGAAGCGGAACACGTATGCATCATAAATTCCTGGTCATTGATTTTGACAAACCGTCAGCCCGGGTTTATCTGGGATCGTTCAACTTTTCCGGCACTGCTGATACAAAAAATGGAGAAAATCTGCTTTTGATCAGAGACAGGAAGATTGCGGTTTCTTATCTGATTGAGGCGTTGCGTATTTTTGATCATTATCATTTCAGAGTAAATCAGAATGCCGCCCGAAAGGCTAGAAAAACGCTTTCTCTGCAAAAGCCACCACGAGCCGACCAGGATGCCTGGTGGCAGGAAGATTATACTGATCCGAGAAAAATCAAGGACCGTCTGCTTTTTTCAAAAGTATCTTGATGGTGCAATTGCTACTTAAAGAACCTTTCTGTGTTCGCCGAAAAAATCAGAAATTCAAATAAAATCCGGAAAGGACATCCAATCCCGAATTCGACCATTTACCAAAACCCAATACCGTACGCACTCTTATCTGTCAAAAACGACTGGGTAAATCGGCTGTCTGTCTGACTTTTTGGGTTAAACGCATTCGTTAAAACTTAGTGCCGAAGCGCTGAATGAAATCGGATACACTCCCGATGGAGAATCATTTTCACTACTTAACAGCATCAGAAAAAGAGCAGGGCTTGCTGAGAAAACAAGCACAGAAATTCCCGATCAAGCCGCTTTCAGACTTGCCATTGAAAGTGAAAGGCGTGTTGAACTTGCATTTGAAAATCACCGCTGGTTTGATCTGCTCAGAACCGGACGTGTCCTCGAAGTGATGAATTCCAAAGGGTTCAGTATTCAGCCGTTTCGCCTGCTACCGCCTGTTCCACTCACGCAGATCCAGATTAATCCTGACGAGATCAAACAAAATCCTGGCTCCTGATCATCTCAGCGCTTCCATTTATTCATTAAATAAAAATACTTAACAATGATCGGTAAGTTAATACAAGTCCTTTTTGTACCACTTTTCGTTTTAACTGGCTTCGTCACGTTGGCGCAGCAGGTACACCCTGACCTTAAATATGCCGAAGCGGAACTCATCCTAAAAAGGGCAAATGGTTTCAAAGGTATCTGGTACATGAACCAGCCCTCGAATGATGAATATGTTTACAAATACAGTGGCGGACTCGCTGTTTACCCGGCCAATCACCGACCCTTTGCGATTTACGCAAAACAGGTAAACAAGACGTTTTTCTGTTTCGGAGGAACCGATGACAATAATTCCACACTGCTGCACAATGTGTCGTATTTTGATCACAAAACAGGAAAACTGGCTAACCCGGTGATCCTGCTCGATAAGAAAACCATCGACGCACATGACAACCCGGTTATTTCCATTGACGATCAGGGATACATCTGGATTTTTTCTACTTCCCACGGTGTAGCGAGGCCTTCCTACATTCACAAGAGCACAAAACCATTTGATATACAAGCATTTGAAACTGTAAAAGCGACCGAACTCGTGGATGGAAAAGAGAAGCCTTTTAATAACTTTTCTTATTTTCAGGTGTATCCGATTAAAGGAAAGGGTTTTATTGCATTGTTTACCAAATACAACAAAGCCGGGCACCGCGTGATCGGTTTCAATACGACCAAAGACGGCGCGCATTGGAACGAATGGAAAATTCTGGCGCATATTGAAGACGGACATTATCAGGTCAGCGCTGAGTCAAACGGAAAAGTGGGTGTGGCTTTTGATTATCATCCAAAAGGAAAAGGGCTGAATTACAGAACAAATCTTCAATATCTGGAAACTTCTGATTTTGGAAAAACCTGGCAAAATATTAAAGGAGAAAAGGCGCAGCTGCCGCTGACAGAAGCTAAAAATCTGGCTGTTGTCCACGATTACGCAAGTGAAAAGCTGAACTGTTATTTGCTTGATATCACATTTGACCCAAAAAGAAAACCTGCTATTCTGGTCATATCAAGCAAAGGTTTTGAGGCCGGCCCGGGTAACAACCCAAGGGAATGGACGCTTTACCGCCGGAAAGAAAACAAATGGGAAAATCATGTCGTGACAACTTCCGACAGCAATTACGACATGGGTTCAATTTATTTTGAATCTGATCAGGTACTGAAAGTGATCGGTCCGACCGTCGACGGTCCGCAGGCCTACAATCCGGGCGGGGAAGTGGCCATGTGGCTGAGTAAGGACGGCGGGAAAACCTGGAAAAAAGAAAAGCAGCTGACTGAGAACAGCACCATGAATCATTCATATGTGCGCAGGCCGTTGCGTGCAAATCCTTCATTTTATGGAATCTGGGCGGACGGAAATGGACGAAAACCTTCGGAATCGAATCTCTATTTTACCAACGACAAGGGTGATGTCTACAAGTTGCCGCGGCACAGCAACGACGCAATGATCAAACCTGAAGTATTGAAAAATAAGTAGCCTTGTTTCTCCTTAAAGCGACCTCATCATAAAGTACCTTCACAATTTGCACCGCCAGACAGCGGTGCAAATTTTTTAGTCATCTTTTATTTTCCAAAGAGAATTCAGTCAATTTTGGTCGGACAGGGCAACGATATCATTCCAACTTCACTTAAATTTGAATTTTGGTCAAAGGGAATCAATTGATGAAATTACATGTCTTCGGCGCGTCTGGGAGCGGTGTCACCACAATGGGTCAAGCACTTTCTGACATACTTGACATTCAATATTTTGACAGTGACGACTATTTCTGGTTGCCCTCCGATCCGCCATTTTCACAGCGCCGCGAAGCACAGGAAAGAAACAGGTTGATTGTGAAAGATTTACAAAAAACCAATAACTGGATCCTGGGAGGTTCGGTGATCAACTGGGGAAATATATTTCCTGATTTTGATCTGATCATTTTTCTGATCGTTCCGCCATTGCTGAGAATCGAAAGGCTGCGTAACCGGGAATCCGCCCGATACGGAGAAGTCATCTTTAATGAGCCCGCGCGAAACGTCAAATTTGAATCTTTTATAGCCTGGGCCGAGGATTATGACAATCACACCGGAATTTCCAACAGAACCTTGCAGGCGCATGAAAATTGGCTTGAACGTGTTAATACTCCGGTTTTAAGAATCTCAGGCGAACAAACAGTCGAAGAACGGGTCCGTTTGGTTTTGGCAAAAATTGAATCACTAGGATTAAAGCGAAATTAAATATCTTTCCGAAGAAATGTCAGAACCCAAATTATTCATGATACTGCTTGGCTGCAAACCAACAGGAAGACATACCGAACAGCACGACGTTTTCTTTGGCATGGCATACGAACTGAAAGAACTCGTGCCTGAAATAGAGGCATTCTGGCCTGATGCCGGTAAAATACACATTGACGCCTGGCGCGAGGTTACCCAAGTCGATGGTTTTCGGATAAAAGTTTCGACAAAATCGGATTCAGATAGATTCAGAAATCCTGATTACAACAAATTATTCTTTATCAACCTTGGCGGATATCAGCCAAACCGATTTGAAGAACAGCATTATTTCCTGCTCACCGTAAAGGAAAACCGCGCTGCTGCAATCAAAGACGCGAAACAAACCATGTTTTTTAAGAGCAATCATTTTGGAAAGGCCGTTTCCCACATAGACGACAAATATGGGATTGACGTCGATGACATTTACGAAATTGAAGAAATACTTTCTCCGGGTCAGAAGGAGAAATATGAAATCAGTTTCGAATCTTCCGACGGGAAAACAACCGATGAAATTCACCTGGGATATCTCAAATTATCGCAATTACGATAATCCTCAAATTCAATTGAATGACGTTCATGCAATGAAATTTCACCTTCTTTGTGAGTTATCCAAGTCCCGCAGGGACGCAATGTCGGTAGCACAAAAATCATGGAAAATTAAAAGTGCCGCAGGTACGCAACCCACGGCACTTGGGAAGAAATTCAAATAGAAAACGGACCTACTTATCCAGATCCGCCGTAAATATTTCAGTGTTGTGCAGCAACCCGGCAAGTTCTTTCACGATCAACTGATGCTCTGGTTTGGCGAAAAGGTTATCGAACTCGTCTGCATCATTTTTGTGGTCATACAATTCCGTTCCGGCTTTTCCACCATCCCATTCCGTGTATCTCCACCTTTCTGTACGAACGCTCCTACCCATGACTTTTCCGCGGCGAACCTGGGTGTACGCAGGTTTGTCCCAGGCTGCATCAGCCTTTTTCAATAAAGGAGTCAGGCTTTTTCCCTGCAATTTCTGCTTCGGATCAAGGCCCGTGAGCTCGGCAAGTGTAGGATAAATGTCCAGCAACTCAACCGTACGCGGAGATGTTTTGCCCTTACTTCCTCCCGGTACTGAAATCAACAACGGTACTCTTGCCGAATTCTCAAACAAACTCTGTTTCATCCACTGACCATGCTGGCCGACGTTATAACCATGGTCACTCCAAAGTACCACAATCGTTTTTTCTGTCAGTTTCAACCTGTCCAGCTCGTCCAGCACACGGCCTACCTGCGCATCCATGAACGAAATTGAGGCATAATAAGCACGTAACGCCTCTCTTCGTTTCGCTTCGTCAAGCCCCCAATGTGGTGGTTTCGTAAACAAAGCCGCCTCAGGAACGTCATCCAGATCACCCGCCCTTTCCTTTGGGAGCGGCACTTTGTCAACCGGATAAAGGTCAAAATATTTCCTTGGAGCTATGTAAGGCGAGTGAGGCCGGTAAAATCCGACAGCAAGAAAAAATGGCTCATTCTTTTTTTCACCCAAAACTTTGACCGCTTCGGTTGCAATCAGGCCGTCGGTTTGTTCTTCATCGGTTCCGTCCGCAATGTGATAAGCCAGTGCACTTCCAAGTCCACGGTCTGGTGTCAGATTCACAACCAGCCCTTCTTCTGTTTTGTCCCTTCCTTTTGGATTCGTCACCTTGTTCCAAGAAATAGGATCATCCAGCCCGTCCGTACCGATCTGACCCGGAACGCCGTAATGGTATATTTTACCAATTCTGGCTGTGTAGTAATTGTTGTTTTTAAAGAGCTGTGGCAGCGTCACAATGTCCGGCAGGTTTTTGCGAAAATGCGTCTGCAATTCATAAATACCCGTCACGTCCGGGCGCTGGCCGGTCAGCAAAGATGAGCGACTTGGACTGCACAATGGAAATTGCGTGTACGCCTTATCAAATTTTACGCCTCTTTTTGCAAGACGATCCATATTGGGCGTTTTCACGAAATTGTTGCCGTAGCAGCCAAGATCATTATTCATGTCGTCTACTGCGATGAACAATACGTTGTACTTCTTTCCGCCTCCGCCCCCCTGCCCCACCGCTTCCGTTAAGCTGGAAACTGACAGCGCTGCTGCGATGATTAAACTGGCATAAAGTGTTCGCTTCATTAATATCTTATGATTTGTTAAAACTATGATTATCAATTTTTTAAATAATAAATCATTCCTTTCCCTCCTTTACGGTCGGTGCATCTTTGGCATTTGTTCTTGGTAGCCATTTCGCGAGATTTTCTTTTACGCTGGCAAATTTGGCGTCCTTTGCCAGATTTGTCCATTCGTGCGGGTCTGCATTGTGGTCATACAATTCTTCCGAGCCATCGTTGTAATGTATGTAGCGGTATTGTTCAGAACGAACGGCGTGATTGCCGAAACCATGTGTAGTCACAGACGGAAATTCCCATTTTGTCTCAGGTTTTTTGAGCAGCGGAACAATGCTCCTGCCCGCCAGATTTTTCTTTTCCGGTAACTTACACAAATCGATCAGTGTCGGATAAATATCTATCAGGTTAACGGTACGGCTTGAAACGCCGTTCAGTTCCGAAATTCCCGGCGCATAAACGATGAAAGGAACTCTTGAAGCTTCTTCCCACAAGGCAAACTTGCGCCAGTGTTCTTTTTCACCTAAATGCCATCCGTGATCGCCGAAAAACACGATAACCGTATTTTTGGCATAATCACTCTTTTCCAACGCATCCAGTAATCGGCCGAGTTGTCCGTCCGCAAAGGTGATACTGGCGAGGTAACCCTGTACCGCCTTTTCCCATTGTTTGTGCTCGGTGATAAACTTATGGTCCCCGTTCGGTTTCGCTATTTTTACCCCAGCACCGGGCACGTCAGCCAGGTCATTTTTGATAACCTGAGGCAGTTTAACTTCCGACAATGGATACTGATCAAAATACTTTTGCGGAACATACCAGGGCAAATGGGGCCTTGTGAGTCCAATCGCCAGGAAGAACGGTTTTTCATGTCTTTTGGCAAAAAAATCAATACCCTGATTGACAACCTTGAAATCTCCCATGTCTTCATCCTGCACAGCGACCGGACTCCAGTCAAAATGCGCGAAACCATTAACAGGCGCTTTGGGTGGTTCCGGAGAGTGAGGGACATCGAAATAAACCGGCCAGGAAGGAAGGTCGTTGAACGCATTGTGAAAGATTTTACCGGCACCTTTTACTTCATAACCGTTGGCTGTAAAATATTGTGGAATCGTGACCGCATCCTTTAAAACCGGCCGCCACGGCTGGTTGTTGTGGTAAACCCCGGAGGTAGCCGGACTGATGCCCGTCAGCAAACTGGCACGGGAAGGATTACAGGCCGGCGCTGCGCAATATGCTTTTTGGAAAACAACTCCTTTTTTGGCAAGCCTATCGATATTGGGCGTTTTGATGCCGGGATATCCTCCGAACGGCCCCACCCAGTCGTTCATATCATCCACAGCGATAAACAGTACATTGTACTTTTGCTGTGCTTTCACCTCGTTTCCGAGCAGCAAGGACGCTGCAAGACCGAAGAACAGAATGTTTTTTGCGCGTATCAATTTCATGTTTTTTTGGTTTAGTCTCCTTTTTCAGCAAAGCCTGCAACAGGTTCAAAACCTGGCAGAATTATTTTTTTCACACCAGGATCCCCGATTTTCCAGGCAGGAAGTTTGGCATGTTCCGCGGCAAATATTTTCCGCGTTTTCTCTCCTTCCGGCGTCGATTTACCCTCAGGAACCGGATTTTTTTCTTCGATGTCCTTTGCCAGATCATAGAACCGGCCATCTGAATACAGCTTAAAACGATGGTCCCGGAAAAACCTGCCCGACTGTTTATTTGCTCCCTCAGAATGGATCGGGCTGTAATGCGTGAAGATCCATTTCCTCGGATTGCCTTTTTCGCCGCGAATCTGAGGCAAAATGCTGGTCCCGTCCGTATTCCATTCTTTCGGTACGGGCTGTTTGATCGCTTCTGAAATCGTCGGCAGAAAATCAGTAAAATCTACCAGATCATCTGTGACATGCTGCTTGTATTTCCCCGTCCCCCAATTGACGATCAACGGCACATGATGCCCCCGATCCAGCGTAAGCCCTTTTCCGCCAGGCAGTTTTGTTCCATCGGCAAGCGGCGTTACGATAGCCCGGCCTGTACCATTGTCGCCGGTGAAAATGATGATGGTGTTTTCGTAAAGATTCAACTCTTTCAGTTTCCGGATAATTTTTCCCACGTTTTTATCAGAATATGAAACCATATCGCGGAAATTGAGCGTGTCCTTTTTCTGACGGCCGGCCACATCCAATTTCCAGCTTTTACTGTCCGGCGTAGGCAGGAAAGGATCATGCACCAACGCCATCGGATAATAGGCCAGGAATTTTTTGTCTTTGTTCTTTTCTATAAAATCAAGAAGGTAATCGACGAAAATGTCCGGACCATAGTCGTCCTCTGTTTTCGACAAAATTTCGCCATCCTTATCAATCAGCGGTTTCGCATATCGTTCCCCGTCACGTCTTGGTTTGTCGAGCTGCCAAAGGCAATATTGGTCAAAACCAAAGTGTTTCGGCAATTTCTGATTCGGACCTAATTGCCATTTTCCTGCAATTGCGGTTGTATAGCCGGCCTGTTTAGCCAGGTGAGCAAACGTTTTCTGGTCCTGATTCAGGAAACCGAACTCCGAATAGTTTTTGTAATTGTACTTGCCCGTCATCAGTTGCACACGGGAAGGCGTGCAAAGCGGCTGAGAAAAACCGTAATTGAATTTCAGGCCCTCGGCAGCCAGTTTGTCAATGTTAGGCGTTTTGTACGTACTGCCGTATGCGCCGATACATTCTTTCCCCATATCGTCCGCAAGAATCAGGATTATATTGGGCGTATTCTTCTGGGCAAAAGCGGATGAAAGCCCGAGTCCGAGAACATACACCAGGAGTATTTTAATGCTGTTTTTCATAAACGTTTTGTAGTCAAATTTATCGGTGAACACACTTTCCGGGTTTCAAAAACCTGGAAAGTGTAAACGCTGGAAAGTGTTTATTCGAGTCAATACTTTATCGTTACTTTTTTGAGCTTGCCGGTGAAAGCAAATGGCGCTTTGTATTGATCGGAAACCTCATTTTTCTGATCTCTGCCCACATCCGTTCCGTCAATGTTTCTTGGTCCCTGAACTACGGCTTGCCCTGCCGCAAAACTTCTTTCACCAACCTTTTCATCATTGACATAAACCGTTTCCTTTCCCACAGACTTGCCACCTTCCGCCTGGCCTGTGAATTCATAAACCAGTTTAAAGTTCACTTTCCCCTTCTGAACCGGTGAAGACGAAACCACGCTGAACAAATCGCGGGGCGTTTTATGCGCATAATTAAATTTGCCGTCTTTGATGAAAAGACTAATGCCACTTCTATCTCCACCAACAGCAAACAGCACACCTTCTTCTTTTCCTGTTTCAATGATTGCTTCCGCATTCACCGTAAACGACCGGCCATCATACAACGGACTGCTCACGCCAACCAGGTTGTCGACACCCGGAAAGAGCGTAACATCTGCCATTTTCCCGTAAACTGTGCGCCCCGCCGGCATGTTATGTGCCGTAAAATCCTTCAAGGGATAAACATTGTATTTTTTCGCTTCCTGGTCAAAAACCGCCTTCATTTCCTTCAATTTTTCAGGATATTTCGAAGCCAGATTGACGCGCTCGTTGAAGTCGTCGTTCAGATTGTAAAGCTCCCAAACGTCTTTCGACAAGTCGATTTTTTTTCCACCAGGGTCTGCGTCCTTTCCAATATTGATCCCTTCATAAGCGTCGTGAAGCGCCCCTGCTTTCCAGCCATCTTTGTAGATCGACCGGCTTCCTGCAATTTCATAATACTGCACCGTATGCTTCGAAGCCGCTTTTTCATTGTCAACGGCATACGCAAGGCTCGTGCCTTCTATCGGTTCCTGCTTGTAACCGTTAATCAGTCTGGGCGACTCACCTTTAATTATTTCAAGTGTGGTAGGCAAAATATCGATCACATGACCATACTGATTCCGTATGCCACCTTTGTCTTTAATTCCTTTGGGATAAAACAGGATCAGCGGATTTCGGGTCCCGCCTTCGGTATTGGCATCTGCCTTCCAGTAACGGAAAGGCGTATTTGCAGCGGCGGCCCAGCCAATCGGATAATCCGTGCTCGACTCCTCTGTTCCGATGAGATCCCTTGCATTCAGAATGGCATCAATACGCTGCTCACCCTGTAACCTGTTGATCTGCTGATTCACAGTTCCATGCTGCGTACCGCCTTTACTGGCCCCATTGTCGCCCAAAACGACAGCGATTAAAGTATTATCCAACTGATCAATCTGTTCGAGATAATTGACAACCCTGCCGATTTCATAATCCGTGTAGGAATAAAATGCGGCGTAAACCTCCATGAAATGCACATACGCTTTTTTCTCTTTTTCGGAAAGCGACGCCCATTCTTTTACACCGGGATTGCGTTCAGGCAGTATCGCATTTTGGGGAATAATGCCCAGTTTTTTCTGATTTTCAATAACCGTTTCCCGGTATTTGTCCCAACCCAGGTCAAATTTGCCTTTGTACTTATCGATCCATTCTTTGGAAACCTGATGCGGCGAATGCGTTGCGCCCGTTGCCAGGTAAAGAAAAAACGGCTTTTCTGCGTCAACCGATTTCTGGTTTGCGATGTATTTAATCGCTTTGTCGGCCAGCAGTTCGTTCAAATGTTTCGTATTGGGTTCAATATCCAGTTTCGTATTATCCTCCCAAAGTTCGGGATGCCACTGATCTGTGGCACCAGGAAGAAATCCAAAATAATGGTCAAATCCACGTCCTGTCGGCCAACGGTTAAATGGTCCTGCCTGTGAATTTTCAACCACAGGCGTTAAGTGCCATTTTCCGAGGGCAAAAGTGTTGTAGCCATTTTCACGCAACACTTCGGCAACAGTTGCTTTTTCAAAAGGGATGTACGTGTCATAACCAGGAAAATCAATGGCAGCTGGCGTTAGTAAACCTACGTGCGCGGAATGGTGATTTCTACCCGTCAGCAAAGCAGCCCGTGTGGGCGAACAAATTGCAGTGGTATGGAAATTAGTAAAGCGCAGTCCCTGATTGGCCAGTTTTTCAATGTTGGGTGTTTCGACCAGACCACCAAAGGCAGTTGTGGCACCAAAACCCGCGTCGTCGATCAGAATCCAGATCACGTTCGGACTGCCTTTTGGCGCTTTTTTATTGTATTCAATTTTAAATGGAACCGATTCGGGTAAAGTGGACCCAATTTTCCCCTTCCAGGTTTGCTGCGGGCTATTTTGCGCCAATACCGACGAAGCGCCCAATGCGACTGCCAGCATGCCTGGTAACAATTCTATTTTCATATTCCTTTCAATATTTTTGTACTGAGATTTCTGAATGTTATTTTAAATGAACTGATCACTGAAGGGCCAACGTCATTTCCCGGATGACACGACCTTAAATTCCGGATTTAGCTCCGTGGGGATCGGCGCCTTCACCTTTTGCTTCCAGGCATCCAGTTTCGCTTTCAGTTCTTTTAATTTGGCAGTTTCTGTTTTGGCAAGATCCTGCGTTTCGCCGATGTCCTTGCGAATGTTGTAAAGCTCAACATGGCCGTCTTCGTAGAACTCGTGTAATTTGAAATCCCCCGACCGCACCACGCTCGTAGGCCTCGTGCGGAAGGCGTCGGTGTTGCGTTTGTCGCCTTTGTAAGCTTCCAGGTAAGCCGGAAAATGCCAGAAAATCTCGCGGCTTTTTGCTGGTTTTCGTAATAAAAGCGGAACAAAACTCTGACCGTCCAGCTCCGTGTTCAGCGGTTTTTGAATTTGCGCAACTTCAAGCAGTGTGGGATAAAAATCGATACCGATTACGGGCGTTTCCGTCTGTGTTCCCGGCTTTGTTTTTCCAGGCCATTTCACAATAAGCGGAACGCGTACCCCTCCTTCGTAAAGCATTCCTTTTGAACCTCTGAGCGGACTTTGCGAGGTCACAGCGCCCATTCCGCCATTGTCGGAATAGAAAATGACCAGCGTATTTTCATCCAGTTTCAGTGATTTTAACGTTTCCAAAACCCGCCCGATTCCCTGATCCGCACTCTCGATCATGGCGGCATAAGTTGGGTTGTTGTGAAATTCTGTGCCCTTTTTCGCTTTGTATTTTTGAATAATCTCCTCTTTTGCCTCAATCGGCGTGTGCACAGCGAAATACGAGAGGTAGAGGAAAAATGGCTGTTCTTTTTTATTGTTCAGAAATTTAATTGCCTCGTCCGTCAAACGATCCGTCATGTATTCGCCGGGTTTTCCCTCCTCGAGGCCTTCATGCAGTGCTTCAACACCTTCGTGGTTTGCAGCACCTTTTTTGCCGGTGTATGGAAAAAAGTAAGAAGGCGTACCGCCGTTCGCGCTGATCACGTGATCAAAACCCTGGTTATGCGGATCAGCACCATTTTTCTTATTTCCCAACTGCCATTTACCAATCAAACCCGTAGCATAACCTCCATTTTTCAGCTCTTCTGCAATGGTCACAAAAGACGGATTCAGTACCGTATTGTTTGTAATCGGGATCAATTTCCTGTCAGCGGATTGTCCTCTGTCGGCATTGCCAACGGTATAAATTCCATGGCGTGGCGTGTACTTACCGGTCATGAGCGAAGCACGGCTTGGTGCACAATTTGGCCCGACTGAATACGCCTGGTTAAATTTCAAACCCTCGGTCGCAAGCTTGTCGATGTTCGGTGTTTCGTAATATTTGCTACCGGCGGAGCTCAAATCCGTCCAGCCCCAATCATCCACATAAATGAACAATATGTTCGGCTTCTTGCTCTGAGCCGGACTGTTTTCCAAAGCCAGCGTATCGTTCGCAACAAAAAACGCAGCCAAAAGTCCGAGACTAAAAATATTTTTTTTCATAAAAAACGTAGGTTATTCCCAACCAGGATTTTGTGTAAGTTTTGGATTAAGGTCTCTTTCGCGTTGCGGAATCGGCTGCAAATAATGTTTCTCAGCCGCATTGGTTTTTCCTGCTTTGTGCAATTCAGTGATCATTCTCTTCGTACGTACCAGATCAAACCAGCGTTGAAATTCAAACATCAGCTCCAAACGTCGTTCTGTATAAATTGCTTCACGAAACTGATCTTTTGACAAGCCTGCCAGCAATGCCAGTCCCGCTCTTTTACGTACTCTGTTAATAGCATCCATGGCGGCTGTCGACGGTCCCCCGGCTTCATTCGTTGCCTCAGCAAAAATGAGTAAAACCTCGGCAAAACGTATCACCGGAATGTTTTTCGCCGATTCCGTAGGGTTTCCAATCTGTGCCGGATCAAAATATTTGAAAAAACGTGGTTCGAAAGTAACTGTTTTTCCCGTTGTCGGACTCACCAGAGAAGTGAAAAAAGTTACTTCACGGCGCTTGTCTTTTGCATCAAACAGCGGATAGGCAGACGCGTGCGGTTCGTCAGTTCCGGCGGATGCAACGCCCGCAATCCCAACAGGCGTGGCGGAAGAAGCCAGCCTGTTTCCCTGTCCGTTCACGTTTGATTTACACTGTACAGAAAAAATATGCTCTTTTCCGTTTTTTGTCGCGACGTTGAAAACATCGGCATAATTTTCAAAAAGATCGTAACCATAAGGGCCGTTTATCACTTCCAGACTTTTGGCAGCAGCCCTTTCCCATTCCTGCCTCGTCAGATATACTTTCGAAAGAATTGATTTTGCCGCGCCGGCGGTTGCTCTCCCCGCATCTCCCGCAGTGTACGTATTTGGTAGAGCCTCAGCATCTGTCAGGTCTTTGATAATCTGTTGATAAACTTCTTCTTTCGGTGTTCTGGAAACCTGAATTGTTTCTTTATCCAGCGATCCGGTTTCAGCTAAAACCAACGGCACATCACCCCAAAGACGCACCAGATTGAAATACATCAGACCTCTTAAAAATTTGGCTTCATTGACAAGCCTGGTACGCAAAGTAGCATCCATTTCAATTTTCGGGACGCGGTCAATCACGATATTGGCCCTGTTGATGGCTACATAAGTTTCACGCCAAAGCTCGTCAACCCGGTCGTTGGTGGTAGAATGAGCGAGTACCGAAATTGTTCTTACGTCAGCATTTGTAACCCTGAGACCCGCAATGGCATCGTCGGACATGATTTCAAATGCAAGGTGAAAAAGACGGTTGTACATGGTCAGACCGCCATTATTTAACGCAGCGTTGTAGACACTCGTTACGGCGGCAACTGCGTCGCTCTCCGTTTTGTAAAATTGCTCCGAAGTAATCAGCGCAGCAGGAGCCTCGTTCAGATCGGTGCAGGAAAAAATGCCGAAGGCCAAGATTAAATATAGTAACTTCTTCATGATGGAAATACGCTCGTAATGATTTGAATTCGTGGCTTGATTGCTAATTTTTATCGGTATCAGAATGAAATGCTCAGCCCGGCCAGATAGGATTTACTGCTCGGATAAACGCTGTAATCAATTCCCTGTGCCAGCGTGCTTTGCTCGTTTCTGCTCACTTCGGGATCAAATCCGGTATACTTTGTCCAGGTAAACAGATTCTGTGCCGAAACATATATTTTGACCTGGCTCGACTTGATTTTGGACGCGATACTTTTTGGCATATTGTAGCCTAGCGTTAGATTTTTCAGGCGTAAAAAAGAGGCATCTTCCACGTAGCGACTCGTGTTCACGGCAGCCGGATCTTCAAAAGCACGCTGAATGGTGTTGGTCGGGTTTGTCGGCGTCCAGCGTTCCAGAGCGGTAACTGAGGCGTTTTGCTGTCCTGTCAGCAATTCGAGCTGCTGTTTATTTTGGTTAAAAAGCTTGTTGCCATAAGTTCCCTGAAAGAAAATGCTCAGGTCAAAATTCAGGAATGAAAACGTGTTGGTGATGCCACCCTGAAACTTAGGCTGCGCGCTCCCGATAATTGTACGGTCATCAGCCTGTGTTATTTTACCATCTCCATTGATATCTACATACCGTCTGTCACCAGGTTTGGTTGTAGCCGGATTGATTGTCGGGAGGCTCGCAATGTCATCGTTTTGCTGAAACAATCCGTTGGTTTTGTAACCATAAAAAGAACCGAGCGGTGCACCGACCTGCGCAATATTCGCACCGGAAATGATGTAATTGGCACCGTCGCCGAGGCTCACCACTTTGTTTCTGTTTACAGAGAATACGAAATTGGTATTCCAGGAAATCAGTCCCGTGAGGTTTTCAGTATTGATCCCCAGTTCCACACCTTTGTTCTCAACCGTTCCATAATTTTGCAGCGAAGTTGACTGGCCTGTGGTGTAAGGCAGCGGCACATTCAGCAGCAAATTGGTGGTTTTCTTATAATAAGCGTCAAAGACAATGTTGATGCGGTTTTTAAAAAATGAAAGGTCAATTCCGCCGTCATATTGCGCCGTAGTTTCCCAGCCAAGCTCCGGATTCAGGATACGGTTTGGTGCAAATCCAATGTATGTCTGCCCGCCAAAAAAGTAAGTATTGCTGCTCAGTGTGGCGAGCGACAAATATTGCCCGATTTCCTGGTTTCCGGTAATACCCGCACTTAAACGCAGTTTTAGGTTACTGATTGATTTGACATTGGACAAAAAATCTTCCTTCGATACATTCCAGGCAAATGCAGCCGATGGGAAATACCCCCATTTGTTGGCCTTGCCAAAGCGGGAAGAGCCGTCCGCACGCCCGCTGATCGTAAAAATGTATTTTTGAGAAAGGTTGTAATTGATCCTTCCTAGATAAGAATTAAGTGCCCAGGATGTTGAGCCCGACTCGGGTTGTGTATAAACGGATCCGCTCCCAAGATCATTATAAGTCAGCTGATCCGTGATAAATGCCTGTGAACCAGCCACTGCACTTTCGCTTTCAAATGCCTGCTGCGTGTAACCCAAAACGATGTTGAATGCGTGTTTGTTGTTAAAAGTTTTGGAGTAAGTCAGTGTATTTTCGTTGAGCCAGGTGGACGAAAATTTGCTGCCGACATAAGCTTTTCCCGTCGGATTTGAATTTGCGCCCTGGTAAATATCAGACGGAATGTAGCGGTTTTGCTTGTTGTTAATTACGTCCGTTCCAAATGAAACTTTGCCGACAAGCCCTTCCAGAAAGGTATACTCACCGTAAACGTTACCGAGTAATCTGTACGTTTTCGTTTTGTTAATCTCTTTTTCAAGTGTAGCAATCGGATTACCGAGCGGAGTTTCAAATTCGCTTTGATAAGTATATTTTCCGTTCGCGTCCCGCACATTTACAGTCGGAGGCATGGCAAGCAGCGCGTTGACAATACCCGCGTTAGCGACCTGTGCTTCAATTTTGCTTGCTGTCAAATTCAGGCCGATTTTAAATTTGGAAGAAAAATCGCGTTCCAGGTTAAGCCTGCCTGAATATCTTTCGAAATCTGTGTTACGCAAAACGCCGTCCTGTTTGAAATAATTACCTGAAATCGCGTAACGTGTCCGGTCATCGCCTCCGGTGAAGGTTAGCTGGTGGTTTTGTATTGGTGCAGAACGAAACGCCTCACCCTGCCAGTCGGTACCGCCGGTGAGTTTACTCAACTGATCCTCTGTATAATAGGGTGCTTTTCCTGAATTGACACGCGCTTCATTTTTCAGCAGCGCCCAGTCTCTTGAACTCGTCAGTAAGTCAACTCTTTTCAACACGCTCTGCTTACCGTAATAAGCGTCATAGGTGAATGAATTTTGTCCCGCTTTTCCTTTTTTGGTAGTAATAATCACCACGCCGTTTGCTCCTCTGGAACCGTAAATGGCAGTCGCTGAGGCATCTTTCAGAATATCAATTGATTCAATATCACTCGGATTGAGACTGGCGAGTGCGTTGATGCTAGGCCCGGCGGTAACACCTGCGCTGGCGTCTGCATTGCTATTATAAACCGGAAATCCGTCAATGACATACAGCGGTTCATTTCCCCCTGTTATCGAATTTCCTCCACGAATCCGTATACTTACCGCACTCCCCGGCTGCCCGGAAACCTGCGTAACCTGCACACCTGCGGCCGCGCCCTGCAGCGCACGTTCAAATGAGCTGATCGGCTGTTTAAGCGCGAGTTGCGGAACAGAGGAAACCGAGCCCGTCAAATCCGCCTTTTTCTGACTTCCGTATCCGATCACCACCACTTCGTCCAGTACATTCGCAGTCTTGAGAACAACCTCCACGGGTTCCGCTGAAAGTTCGTAAACATCGATTTCCTGCTGCTGGTAACCCGTCAGATTAAGATGGATCGAGAATGGAAAATCTTTGGGAGCATCGAAGCTAAAAGCGCCGTTAACATCGGTGGAGGCGTATTTTGAAGTTCCTTTGTGCACTACAGTAACGCCCGGAAGTGTTTGCCCGGCTTCGTCTTTTACAATACCTTTTACAAATTGCTGCGCCTGAAGCCTGGCGGATAGCCCAAAAATTAACAGAACTACCCGAAAGTAATGTTTAAACATAAAAGTTAAAATTAAGTAATGAGTTGCGCTTAGAAAACGGTGATAAAACTTAACGGTTGTAGATAAACGTTATATGGTGTTTTTGGGAAATTTTGCCTCGGAATTGAGATACCAACCTACCAACCTCACTTTCGGAACTGAAAGTCAAGTAGTTAGACAGAAACAATGTAGAAGCTTGAATCAGCGACAACAACCTGGATCGGGCTGAGAAAGAAAGAATACCACCACGCAGACAACAGCGTTATCATCAGAACAATAAATGCCCTTTATCATGTCAAAAAATAAATTTAAGGCTGTTTTCCTAAGGGTGGCTCAGAGAAAAACAATATTCTACTAGACTAATAGACAAAGTAAGCTTATTGGAAATTCAATAGCAAGTATTTTCTATTTTTAAATATATTGACCGAAGTAAGCTTCTTCATCTTTGTTGCAAACGCGAACTTAACCATTTGTATTTCAAGTCCATAGCTTTGGAAGTCCATCCTTTTTCCCTTGTAATGGATCTGTATCGGGAATTTGCACAGCTTTTATGTTCTCGTCAGCAGTAGGACGCTCTCCTTTTTCTCCTTTCATCAGGTCCGGTTCGAGGCCATTTGGATACGCACCGACGACCGTAAAATCTTCGCTGTGACTCAGACATTTGTGCCCAACACCAGCAGGGATGATCATGATGTCTCCGGGCATAACTTTCAGAATTTGCCCCTTTTCGCCACCTAACTGTAGTTCGGCAAAACCTTTAAATACGCCGAGAACCTCATGTGTATTGCTATGATAATGATGAAACGGGACACACCCCACTGCCAGGAATTTGTCCAGTTATTCTCAGCAAATTTTCGTTCAAGCCATTCTGCCCCGTTATCTCCCCGCGCTGTAAACGCATCGTGATAGCAAATCAAGGGCAATTTGTTATTTGGTATGGTGCCATCATCCTTGAAATAAAATAACTCCTGAGAAAAGATTTTCGCTGCCATGGTAATTTTTGGTTTAAATAAAATTGTCATCATAACCATTCCACAAGTTTTAATCGATTCTCTCCGGCTTGCTTTACCTTCAATGGTGGTCAGGTATTTTCTCATATTCCCATTTTTGGACATTCTGAAATTTATCAAAAAAATTCGGTTCCCTTTCAAACGCAGCACCATTTTCGTAGGGCTTCGTGACGTGATGTTTTTCCGGTTCTACATACCCCTCAACAAATTAAGCGGATATTCAGCGGCATAATTTTTGATAGATGAACTGAAATTAGACATAGGCCTTTAATCGAGGCATTTCAACAAATCAAAAAAGCAAAACAATGAACGCAACGGAAGGAACTAAATCAGGTCAGGACTTGGATCCGGCAGATGATAACAATGAAATCAAAGGTTCTAACACAGTGAAGGATCCTGACGAATGGACTACGGGAGATGAACCGATGACCGGTGCACAACATTCATATCTGAAAACACTGTCGGATGAAGCTGGTGAAGATTTTGACGAAAAGCTGAGCAAAGCAGAAGCATCAAAGCGGATTGATGAACTTCAGCACAAAACCGGCCGGGGACTGGCAAAATAAAGCGTCACCGAACTTCTCAAAAGCCATATTTTGGATAATAAAAGACAGGATACCGGCTGAGTAAAATCTACCGGTACCCTTTTACTTTCAGCTGCCTCGTAACCGGTTATCTTTCAGGATAATTCGGAATGTTACTCCCAAGGTAAATATCCCGCTGTCCTTTGAACATTCCGCTTCCTACATTGATCAACTTAACAATTCCGCTGCCGCCCCTGTTTTCGAGCTTTTCCCGCCTCCCGGTGGTCAGTAACGGATCATCATCGAAGAGAATTTCGTCAATGTAATATTCGTTTTTGTCGGGTTCTTTGATCGTCATGTGAATATGCGCCGGTTCAGCCCGACCCGGATAAGCGCCTGGACGGAGTGTGACAAATTTGTATTCGCCTTTTGCGTCAGTTTTCATCCAGGCCCGCAGATATCCATGTCTCTTCCCCCACCCGGCCTCGTCCCCCTTTTTGGGATATACACCTGTTGGATTCGTATGGTAAAGGTAAATTACCACGTCCTTTGCTGGCTTTCCATCCTTTGTTAATACCGTCCCGTTAATGCCAATCCGGTTGGCCGATGTCTCGGTGAAATCCGGTAGGCGCACAAACATTTTCAGGTCTTTAAACAGAACCGGACTTTCGTGAATCGCCTCACATCCTTCACACGCTCCGCCGACTTTGTCCTGCACATTCCCTAATCCTGCAACCAATACCGAAAACAGTAAAATCCATTTTTTCATATTTACGATGGTTAAGGTGAACCTGCAATGAAGCCAACTATTAATACTACAATTTAAGAATTAGTAGACAAACTACCACAATATCAAGCATCCGGCGTACCCAAAATACAAGCATTCAAATCTCAGAACAGCCGCAAGTGTAAGTTTGGGTTTAATAGTCTAAATTAATTGCCATCATTACCGGATACAGAAACTTCCGACAAAATCGGGTATTTTAATCTCATTTCCCCTCAAATCTTTACCAATGTTCAAATCGCGAAGAAAGTGGCTCACACAACTCGAGGAAAATCACGGCCAGATAAAAAAGGAAGAATTTGATTTTCGACAAATACGGAAATATTTCGCTTTTTGTAATGATAAATCCAGTTACCAATCCATCGCGGACCGAACTTTTGAAGACCTTGATCTGGAAGAATTGTTTTTACTTATCGACCGGACGACAACCAGGCCAGGACAACAATTTCTCTATCACACAATCAGGTCAATTCCGCCCGACAACTCGCAGACCGACAAATTCGAAAAGATCATCGAATGGCTGGAACAAAATCCCGACAAATTAAAGGCGCTTTTACCTGATTTATCAGTACTGAATCATAAGGATGCGTACTACATTCCATCGCTATTTCTGGAAAAGCATATTCAAAAGCCCAGGTGGTTTCCTGCCATACAATTACTTTCACTGGCTTCGGTGGGTTCAGCACTTTTCGCATTTATTTTTCCGCAACTGCTCATTGTATTACTCCTGCTACTCACCGTAAATTTTGGCATTCATTATTGGAACAAAAGTAATCTATATCAATACAGTGCATCCATTCCGCAGCTACTTGCGTTAAACACTTTAATAAAAAGGATTGCCGGTACCGGGTATAAACAGGAAATGGATCCGGATGTTTTGAAATCTTCTCTCGCAATTGACGGTTTAGGATTTCGGATGAAGATTTTTAAGCTCGAAGCCAGGCTGCAAAGTGAAATCGGGCAGGCTGTTGAGTATCTGGCAGAGATTATCAAAGCCCTGTTTTTGATTGAGCCCCTGGTACTTTTTAATGTCTTGGAGGAGCTCGAATCCCGAAAAGCGCATGTCCGGAATCTTTTCGAATTTGTTGGATATTTTGACGTTGCCATTTCTATCGCTTCCCTGCGAAAAACGCTTCCATATTATTGCAAACCGGGATTTTTAGAGTCAGAAAAACACATACAAGGATCAGACGTCTACCACCCGCTGATATTTGGCGCGGTTGGCAATTCAATTACGCTGAGTGGAAAATCCGCTTTGCTTACGGGTTCAAATATGTCGGGAAAGACCACATTCATCAGAACAATTGGCATCAACGCAATCATCGGCCAAACCTTAAATACCTGTTTCGCAAAAGAATTCGTGATGCCAAGAATGAAAATTTTCTCTTCCATCAGAATAACGGACGATCTTTTGAACGACAAAAGTTATTATTTCGAAGAGGTGTTGACAATCAAAAAATTACTAAATGAGAGTGAATCGGAGTTCCCCTGTCTGTTTCTCCTTGACGAACTTTTTAAAGGCACCAATACAATCGAGCGAATCGCATCCGGGAAAGCAGTGCTCTCCTATCTGAGCAAAAGTGAAAATATCGTATTGGCAGCAACCCATGATCAGGAACTTGCGGATTTTCTAGCCGGGTCATTCGATCTTTTTCACTTTACGGAAACATTTCAGGGTGATCAAATCTTGTTTGACTACAAAATAAAGCCCGGTAAATTGCTGACTACCAACGCAATCCGAATTCTGGAACTAAACGAATATCCTACTGAACTGACTTCGGAAGCCAAGTTGCTCGCATCCCAGCTGAACAAATTAAATTAACCAATTGCCGCAAAAATTCAAATAAGCACGAACTTAAAGTTCCAAACTGCTGTATTGCAGGAAGACATGTCTCAAATCTGAGACAATTTTTAGAACGTTATGCCGGAGAATACAAGGCAAAATATCATTGAAGCCGCCATTTTCATTTTTAATGAAGATCTATCGGCTGCGCTGGAAAAAGTTGCAGAACATGCCAACGTGACCCGGAGAACGTTGCATCGCTACTTCAGGGACCGGACAGAATTACTTGCTGCATGCAGGGATGAAATGCAAAAAAGCTGTTATCAGGCAATGACCCTGGCAGAACAGCAGTCGGATGTTCCGTTGCAAAAGCTCGAAAATTTACTGTACGCGGCTATAGATTGCGGTGTTAAATATGCGTTTCTGCACAAACTTCACCATTTGCACGGCCATCAGCATACCCATCATAATAAGGAGTGCGCGCGCTACGATAAAACTTTTGATAAGACCCGCATCATTATAGAAGAACTTCTAAAAAACGATGTCATCAGCAAACAGCTGACAGTCGAATGGATCGAAGTTTTGCTACCAGCTGTGGTGACCGCTACGATCAATTCGCATGTGTCGGGAAAGAGCGATATGGCTGTTCTTAAAGAGGCGGCCTGGTACTCTTTCAGCAAAGGAATAGGTGTTTAAAAAAATTTGTAAAATCATGTCTCAGATCTGAGACTTTCGTAAAACTTAAATATGCAACAATGAACAATCCAGACAAATACGATGCGATAATTATTGGCGGCAGCTACGCCGGACTTTCCGCAGCATTGTCGATGGGCAGGGCGCTGCAAAATGTGCTGATCATCGACAGCGGGGCACCCTGTAATAGACAAACGCCTCATTCTCACAATTTTTTAACCCGCGATGGCGAGATACCGGCAACGATTTCAAAGATTGGTCTGAGTGAAGTGTTGAAATACGAGACCGTTTCATTTTTGTCAGCAGTAGCGGAAACAGCAACGGGATCTGATGGAAATTTCTCCGTGACATCCAGTACCGGATCTGTTTTTTACGCATCAAAACTTCTTTTTGCTACGGGAATTACGGACATCATGCCAACAATCTCCGGATTTTCAGATTGCTGGGGAATATCGGTAATTCATTGTCCTTATTGCCATGGATATGAATACAAAAATCAAAAAACAGGTGTACTTATGAACGGCGACGCTGGGGCGGAACACGCGGCGTTTATCCGTAACTGGTCTGATGACCTAACCGTTTTTACGAATGGCAAATCGACCATTTCCGCAGAGAAACTTGCGCTGTTAAGCAGGTTGAACATCAATTTGATTGAAGAAGAAATTGAAGGTATTCTCCACGACAGTGGCCAGCTGCATCACCTGTTGCTGACAGACGGACGCAAGATTCCGCTCGACGCACTATATGCAAGATTGCCGTTTCAACAGCATACGAATATTCCCGTTTCGCTGGGGTGTAAACTAACTGAACAGGGATATCTGGATGTGGATGGGTTTACAAAAACTTCGATGCCGGGGATATTTGCAGCCGGCGACAACACCACGCCGATGCGCTCGGTTTCAGGTGCTGTCGCTGCCGGAACATTCGCCGGAGCGATGATGAGCCGCGAACTGATCATGGACAAAATCAATCGGTGATTAACAAATCAGATGATTACGGATCGATTCTACCCTTTTCTTCGTCGGAGGCATTGTTGTTATGCCTCCGTTTCCGTGCAAAAGTGTCTTTCCCGAAACGGTAAGTAAACGCAGCCCCGATTCGCTGGGTGTCCGTGGTTGTTGTTTGAAAATATTCTGATTGGATCAGACTGATGGATCGGTTATGGTAAACCCATGAATGAAAAATATCTTCGAACGAAAGCCTGATGCTGGCCTTCCCTTCCCAAAACTTCTGCTGAATGGACGCATTAACGCGGTACATTCCGCTGGTGACTGTCTGCCCCGTGAAATCGCGGCTCGCATAATAGCCGCCCAGTTCTGCACTAAGACTTTTGCCCAATGTAAAATAATTATTCACTTCCAACCGGGCGATATTACTTTCAAAGTCTACGGCTGCCGTCAATACCTCCCCTTTCAGCCCAACTCTCGATAACCTCAATGTGGTATTTGTGTACCACCATTTCGTCAGCGAGGCAGATACGCTGGTATTTAGCAACACCATAAATCCTCCGGCAATGTTGTCAGGGCGATTTATAAAAATTGTATCTATTGTTTGAGTTGTCGGGAAAATGGTGCTGCTGAATTTATTGTAGCTCAATCCCATATTCAGCCAGTGTTTCCGCTGGTATTTCAGTTCAGCGCGGGATTGATACTGCGGGTTTAAATCCGGGTTTCCCGAGCTGTAAGTGTACTGATCCCGTTGAAAAAGAAATGGATTGAGCAACTGATAATTTGGCCGGCTGATTCGTCTTACCGCCATCAATCCAAGGGTATTATCTCCTTTTTCATCCGGTTTGAAACTAATGTAAGCACTTGGGAACAAGCCTGTATATTGCTTTTTAAATGAAGACCCGGCAATGGTTTCATTGCCCAACTGGTTCCCTTCAATATTTGTGTTCTCAACCCTCAGTCCTAACTGTAACCCGATTTTCTTCCAGGATTTCTGTGCATTCAGATAAGCTGCATTGATATTCTCATTGTATTTAAAATGATTTGACTGCGAATTATTAATCGTTTCAAACCCATTTTCGCGATCATAAAAATCAAACACATTATCTGTTTTAATCAAACTCGATTTGAAACCCGCATCCAGCCGCGCCTTGTTTCTGAGCGGATGCACATAGTCAGCTTTCACCGTATAAATATTTATATCAGCAGGGATCAGGTACAGAAATTCTTCTTTTTTAAGCAGACTATTATCAGGCTTAAAAGCAAGGTTTTGCAATAACTGCTTTCCATTATTCGTATAGTGCAGGTAATTGGCGTCGACTGCAAACTCCTTTCCGGCTGTATTGAATTTGTGCAGCATATTGAAGTTCAGCGCAGTATTATCTCGTTTGTCACCGCCCGATGTTCCGCCTTTACCTAAAACCGCCAATTGGTGCATTGCATTGTAGTTCCTGCTTTCGTATTCCAGCACGCCGTCTCTTTTCGTTTTATTTAAATTTAATATAAACCCGAATGTAGTTTTCGATGTAGCAGCTAAATCAAACCCGATATTGGCATTGATACTTTTGTTTTTGTATCGCTGATCATTAGTCAGGTCAACTGTCGATAGCAACGCCGCATTTTCATTGTAAAATCTTCTGTCAAAAACATCAGTACTGTAATTCCTTTCATATCCATAACCCAGGTTTGCAAATACATTGAGTTTCTTGTAATTGTAATTCAGGTTCAATGCATCATTCGTTCGCGCATATTTACCCTGACTAAATCCCGCCGAAAAACTTCCCGTAAAACCACCTATCCTATTCTTTTTCAAGCGAATATCAATGACAGCGTTTCCGGCAGCATCATACTTTGCAGAAGGGTTATCGATCAATTCGATTTTGTCCAGTAAGCCGCCGGGCAGCGATTTCAAATAAGCCGCCAGATCGGAGCCTGACATGTAGGTACTTCGGCCATCGATCAGCACCAGCACTCCATTTTTTCCATTCAAGCTGATTTCGCCATTATTGTTCACAGAAACACCCGGCGTTTTTTCCAAAACTTCCATCGCATTGCTCGTTGCGGCGCTGATCATCGCCTCCACATTCACGACAGTTTTATCAATTTCCTGCTCAATCAGCGGCTTTCTTGAAGTGATAACAACCTCGCGAAGTTCCACATCTTTGGCAGGTAAAAGGAAAATGGGCGGTAAAAGGACCTGGCGATGCGCGTCATCAATACCCAGTGCAGCGCTGGAAAAAGGTCTCTGCCCCATTGCCGTAATACGCAACGAAAAAGACCCATTTTCACCAACGATCAGTTTAAATTTCCCGTTAGCATCTGTAATTTCCCCACCCACCAATGTCGAATCCGACACCCTGAGCAAGCGAACCGTAGCGCCGGGGACGGTCTCATTTTTATTATCTTTAACAGTTCCCGAAATCGAGCGGGCACCGGTTTGGGCTAGGGCAAAAGACCCGGACAACGTCAGTAGCAGCAGTAAGTGAATCGTTTTCATATTTTATTTTCTATGGCTGTTATAATTTTACAGCACAAATATTGACTTCACGATGCGTCGGCCGAAACTATTCTGTTGTACATTACCGCCCGGATGACGGAATGGCATTTTGGAATGACAAACCTTTTCGAACTGCTGAAACCTCGTTTTGTCCGTATGAAAGACTATTCTGTCAATAGAATTTATTTTGGCTTTTGGCATTGCCCACCTTTGTGAATATCCGGAAAACGGGGTCTGTTTTTCAACGTTTAGGTCGGGATCGTCTTCAAAAAATAATTCGCCATGAACAATTCAAATCAAAACCAATACGACAGAATTCTTGGAAAATATACGATGCTTTTGCTGGCAGCAATCGCGGCTGTGCCAATCTGGCTTGCCATTAACTCATTTGTCAGCACCATACATGTACATGAGGAAGAAGCAGTTGCAACGGCGGCGACGGGTTGTTTTCTGGCAAGCGTATTTTTGGGAAGACATTTTGCGCGCCTGTTGTCACTTCGCATAAAAACCATTTCGAACGGCTTGCTTATCGCCCTTTCGGTAATCGTTGCCGGCAGTACGATCGGGCTTTTTTTACACGCTGAATTTCCGATAGAAGGTCATGACGCGCTTAATTTGTTGCTCTACTGGCTCCCTTTTCTGTTGATGGGCGTGGCACTGGGAATGCTCATAAAGCTGGGCAGGGAAATTAGTGAGAAGCAGCTCCGGCATGCCCAGACACTGGCAGCACACAGTAAAAGCGAACTGAATCTGCTGCAATCGCAATTGAGCCCGCACTTTCTATTCAATACGCTCAACAATTTATACGGACTTTCCATTACAGAGCATGAGAGAATTCCTGCTTTATTGCTGAAATTGTCGGACTTGCTGCGCTATTCGGTTTATGAGGCAGGTGAAATTTTTGTACCGCTCAAAGATGAACTCATTTACATCAATAACTATATTGAATTTGAACAGATACGAATCGGTGACCGGCTGGAATTAACTACAAGATTCGACCAAATTACCAGTCCAGAAATAAAAATAGCACCGATGCTGCTCATTGTCTTTATCGAAAATGCATTCAAACATTCCAAAAACTCCGCCGACGACAAAATTTATATTTCAATTGAGCTAAAAATATGGGAAAATCTGATCCTGTTTTCGATTAAAAACTCACATGATAAAACGCAGGAAGAAACTTCACTGACGCACAAACACAGCGGTTTTGGACTGACAAGTGTATATAAAAGGCTGGAACTACTTTACCCAAATGAGCACGAACTTAACATCGAAAGCGACCAAAAATCTTACAATCTGACGCTGCGGCTGAAAAGCAAATAGCTATTGGCGTTTAGCTGTTGGCTATTAGCCTAATTGCTTTACCTCACACTGATCAGATTTGTGAAAATAAAATCCCGAAGTAGAGAAATAATATAAAGTAAACCAATTGCCATACCTTCAAGAAACATTAAAACAACGGTTACACCAAAAGCTAACAGTCAATAGCTATTAGCTAAAAAAACAAATTCGATGAACTGCCTAATTGTTGACGACGAGCCCATTGCGAGAGAAATTATCAAAACTTATTGCGGACACCTGTCTAATTTGTCGGTGGTCGGCATGTGCGGCAATGCGCTTGAAGCTAAAACAATCTTGCAGAAACAGCATGTTGACATACTGTTTCTGGACATCAACATGCCGGTTATGGATGGAATATCTTTTGTAAAAACCATGAGAAACCCGCCTCAGGTCATTTTCACCACCGCCTACAAGGAGTATGCGATAGACGCCTTTGACCTGGCTGCCTGCGATTATCTGCTCAAACCTTTCTCACTTGAACGCTTCGTGATAGCAGTCGATAAAGCGTTGGAAAAATTGCAGCCAAGGGATACACTTCCTATCAGGAAAGACCAGAACAATGCGGAAAAAGCAGATTACCTTTTTATAAAAACAGGAGACAAAATCTCTAAAATTCAATATGAAGATCTGCTTTATGCCGAAGCAAATGGCAATAACATCAAAATTGTCACAAGTCAGCACACATTACTTCCGTCCATGACTTTCTCTAATTTTGAAGAGTTGCTACCTGCATCACAATTCCTGCGGGTACACCGTTCCTTTATCATCAACAAGGCCAAAATAACACATATTGAAGGTAACCGTATATTTATTGACAAGCTGGAAATTCCGATTGGGCAGAATTACCGCGAAGCATTTCTGAGGAATATCGGGATGGTCTGAATAAGTTTTACCGCTAGTTTATCATACAAAAGCCGATCAGAATCAGCATTTTCTCTCTCAAAAATTTAATGGATTTATAAACAATATTTACAACGCCCTGGTAGCTGATGTCCATTACGAGTGCAATTTCCTCGTAACTCAGCTGGCTGTTGAAACGCAGATAAAGTGCTTCCCGCTGCCGTTTGGTTAAACCTTCCAGATGGGCGGTCAATCTTTGTTTAAGCTCAAATTCCGTTTGCTCTTCTACCAAAATTGCTTCGTGGCTAAAAACGGAATGTTCTTCCGAATCATCGGAAAGTGTAGTCAGTTTTCCTTCTCTTTTTATTTCCCGAAAAAGTTTAAATTTCAGCGCACGAAAAAGGTAACCTTTTACGGAGATCACATCAGCCAGCTGTTCCTTGCTTTGCCACAGTTCAAGAAACAACTCCTGAATTACATCATCCAGCAAAGGACCATTTTTCGTCATTTTGCTGCCATAGTGATACAAATCTTCATGGAAGAGCGTAAAGATTTCTTCAAATGCCGCCTTACTGCCCGACTTGAAATTCTGCCATAGTAATGCCTCGGTCATCTTAAATGGTTTCTGGTGAAAGTTACATTTTCAAATTCTCTTACACTTACATAACCGGTGTCTGATCTCAATTTCCGAAGACTTTTTTCCCAGCTCTTTGCCGGAAAAACAAGTGGCTTACCGGACTGTTTTTTTATTTTTTTAGAAAAAACTTTTAAAAAGAGATTATACAATTCACTTCACCTGCACTGGTTGTCAAATGGCACTACCTGACCTAAACGATTACAATGCAAGCCGAAGATCTGATACTTGATGAAACATTTATAGCCTGGTTCGAAAAAACGGATCCGGCACACGAAAAACGCTGGTCAGAATGGATCCACAGCAATCCTGAAAAGCAAATTATTGTAGAACAGGCGATCCGGATTCTGGAATCTCTCAGGCAACAAGATGCCAGCTTCTCTTATGAACATACTCTGAATGCGAGGAAAAGGCTAATGGATTCCGTCGAAGACTGGGAAAATAGCAGAAATTTCACAATCCCGTTTTACAGAAGAAAAGCATTTCTGTGGGTAGCCGCCGCCTCGATTTCGCTCCTGCTTACCGCGCTGTTTCTGTGGCCGGAAAATCCATTTTTGAACAGAACTTATGCGACAAACGGCGGAGAAACAAAATCCATCAACTTGCCTGACGGATCACGGGTGACGCTGAATGGAAACTCCACACTGACCCTGCCGCGCAATTGGGAAAATGAAGGGAGCCGCGAGGTTTGGCTCGACGGAGAAGGCTATTTCAGCGTCAGGCATACCGCAGGGCATAAACGTTTTATCGTGCATACGGCCGGCCTTCATGTTGAAGTTCTGGGAACGGAATTCAATGTAAAAAAACGCTTCGAAAAAACCGAAGTTGTACTTACCACCGGTAAAATCCAATTGACCACCAGCGAAAATCCTGATGATAGCCCACTGGTAATGACGCCCGGCGAAATGGTGGAGTTCTCCGAAAAATCGCATCAGATTGCCAAGAAAGCGGTCAATACAACCAAATACACTTCCTGGAAAGAAGGCCAGCTGGTGTTTGAGGATGCCAGCATCCAGGATGTTGTGCGGTTACTTGAACAGAATTACGGCTACGAAGTGGAAGTGGACAAAAATGTGAGTAGGGAAAAACATTTTAACGGCATCTTCCCGTCGGACAGCGTAGACGTGCTGCTTACTGCATTGTCAAAAGTGTACGATCTGGACATCAAACGGGTCAATAAAAACATCATCATACACAACCGGTTTCACGACAACGAAAAGTCTTAATTCACTCCATTTTAAATCTCACTTTCAGAATTCCTAAACCCAATAACCTACATGAAAAAGTTTACTTTAATTACGCAGTCCATATTCGCGGCAGGTATCTTCCTGATGGCGAATTCTGCGTCGCACGGACAATTACTTGCCTATCGGCAAAGTCCGGCAGTTGTAAAAAAGTCGGCACGACAGGATTTGAAATCGCTGAAAAGTATCCTTAAAGAAATTGAAGGCCGGTATAAAATCTCCTTCACATACGACCGGAGCACGATCACCGACAAAAAAGCGCCGTCGGGCCGGAGCACACAGTCTACATCGCTAAAAGATGAACTTGGTGGATTGCTACAAAATCTCAATCTCGATTACGAAAAACTGAGTGAAAAAGTCTATTTGATCATTCCCCGCAAAAGCGAGATTGCTGACGAGATGAGACCGCTCATACCAAACAGCCAGTTCATTTTCCCAAAAGACAATACAGGACCACGCTCTGTTGAAGTTAAACCCATCAGCAAACAGGAGGCTGTGCTGAACGTCGGTGGTACCGTAACCGACAAAATTACCGGCGAGCCGCTGCCGGGCGTGAGTATTCTGGTTAAAGGAACTACGCAGGGCACGAGCACCAATGTAGCAGGAAATTATACCCTTTCCCTGCCCGACGGAAAAGGAACATTGATTTTCTCGTATGTTGGTTACGTGCCGGCCGAGGTACCCATAGGCGGACGTTCCGTGGTTAACATTACATTGGAAGCCGATGTGAAAGCCCTGAAAGAAGTGGTAGTAACGGCACTTGGAATTTCCAGAGAGAAAAGTTCGCTGGGTTATGCGATCGGCGAAATCAAGTCGGAACAGCTGCAAACGGTGCCGCACACCAATGTACTGAACGCACTTACAGGAAAGGTTGCCGGGTTGAGCATCACCAGCGCAGGCCAGGATCTTAACGCTGAAACACAGATTGTAATTCGGGGAAAAACCTCTCTGGCGGGCAAAGACTCGCCACTGATCGTGATTGACGGGATTCCGGTGGGTGATAACGCACAGATCGTGGCCGACCTGAATGCCAACAATATCGAAAGTGTATCCGTATTAAAAGGCCCTAGTGCCGCAGCGCTTTACGGATCACGTGCGGGAAACGGTGTGCTTTTGATCACGACCAAAAAAGGAACAGGTTCTAAAAAAGGAGTCGGCGTTTCTTTCAATGCGGGTTACACTGCTGCCGTTCCTTACAAATACATTCCAACCCAAACCCGCTTCACAACCGGCAAAAACGGATTGTTTGACGAATCGGCTTCCCAATACTGGTTTGGACCGGAAGAGGGTACGCCGGCAGTTCAGTGGAATTCCAACGGCGTGGCTACTCCGCTCAAATTTTATCCAAATAATTACAAAGAATATTTCCGTACGGGCAGCAACTACGTCACCGATGTCAGCGTACAGGGCGTAAGCGATCGCGGCAGTTATCGGTTGTCCATTTCAGACACACGGGGAACAGGCAACAGGCCGGGTATGGAGCTTTTCAAAAATGCCTTTGACCTTGCGGCAAATTACAAAGTCTCGAAGAATTTCGAAGTTTCAACGGACGTCCATCTGGTAAAATCGCATTCCGATAACTCTCCGGTACAGATCGGAAGCGATTATCCTTATGAGTCTCTTTTCCTGCTTCCGCAACACGTGGACATCAATGCGCTGAAAGATTACTGGGCTGTCAAAAACAAACAGCAGTACAGCGTCAGTTCTATTTATGACAATCCGTGGTTTGTAGCTTATGAGAAAGTGAACAAATTTAAGGAAATGCGTTTGTATGGAAACATCAAACTGGACTGGAAACTGACCAGTGATCTGAGCCTGATGGGCAGGATTTCCAATAGCAACAACGGGCTACGCCGCGAACACAACATGCCACTTTCGTACACGCGGCAGGCAAACGGTTTTTATTCCAATCAGCTTTCCAACTCCGACGAAACAAACGCGGACGTGTTGCTGACATACAAAAAGGACCTGAAAGATTTTTCCATGAATATTTCGGCGGGAGGTAACATACTCGCTATCAACGGAAACAGCATGTATGCCGGTGGCACTGCCCTGGTACTGCCAGGCCTATTTACCGTTGACAACGTAAACCGCAACACTGTTGGTTATTCAAGCGGGAGAAGCAAAAAGATGGTTTACAGCGCCTATGGTGTTGCTTCACTTGGATACAAGGACATGCTTTATCTGGATCTGACGGGCCGTAACGACTGGTCAAGTACGTTGCCGGCCAACAACAGATCGTACTTTTATCCTTCTGCGTCGCTGAGCGTTTTACTTTCAAATATGTTTCAGCTCCCTGCTGCCATTTCTTTGTTAAAAGTACGCGCCGGATGGGCCCAAGTTGGTAAAGACACGAATCCATACGCCCTGGATCAGTATCTGTCGTCAGGCACTTTTGGTGGACAGGTGACCTACGCACGCCAGGCACAGATGCCCAACGTGAACCTGAAACCAGAAAATGCAGAATCGAAAGAATTCGGTATTGACGCTTCGTTCTTCCGGCGACGTTTGGGAGTAGGTGTCACCTATTATACCAAAGCCAACAAAAATCAGATTTTGAATGTAACAATTCCGGGTATGACGGGCTATTCCGCAGCACAGGTAAATGCTGGGGTGGTAGAAAACCAGGGAATTGAAATCGAACTGCGTACCACGCCAATACAGAAACGCGATTTCAGCTGGGATGTCAATGTGAATTTCACAAGAGACAGAAGCAAATTAACCAAACTCGCGGATGGCATGGATACCTATGCGTTTTGGGAAAGTACCGGAATTTACGCGCGTACCAAAGTTGGTGAGCGCATCGGTGATCTGTACGGATATGATGTGCGTCGCGTTGCCGACGGACCGTACAAAGGCTGGACACTGCTGGACGCAAACGGAAAAACGGTACGGGGAAACAATCTGGAAAAGATCGGAAATGTCATCAGCGATTTCATGATGGGAATCCAGACGACAGCAACGTACAAGGGATTGTCGCTTACCGCCAATTTCGACTGGCGTCAGGGAGGTGACTATTACTCCATGACGATGCTGCGTATGGCGCGGAGCGGTAATATCGAAAACTGGCACAATGGCATCAGTTCGAGTACATTCTCCGGTATTTTAGGAAGCAATTCTTTCGGGGGAAATGCCGATTTGCTTGCGCAGGAAATCAGGGATAATCCGCAAATCTATCGTGACAATAAAGTTTATGTAGGAGGCCGGACAAAAGATCTGGGCGGCTTTCCGGTTAACGGCAGAGACAACGGTGCGTTTTTCCCAGGTGTTATTTCGGATGGAAACGGCGGATATAAAGAGAACTTTGGCGGACCCGGAACGGTATTCGTTACCGACAATGACATCATTGAACCAGGCAGCGGCTGGTGGGACAAAGGCGTAGACATGTGGATTTACGATGCGTCGTATATCAAACTGCGGGAGGCCGCGCTTGCCTACGCTCTGCCTGTTGGCTTCGCACAAAAAATCGGTGCGCAAAGCCTCTCCCTGTCTTTATTTGCCCGGAATTTTGTGGTTTGGACAAAAGCAAAAAACAATCTCGATCCGGAGGTGGCTTTCAACCGTGCGAACGGCGACGGCGCTGCCCTGCTTCAGGGATTTGATCGCTGGAACGCCGCGCCATGGACAGCATCCTTCGGCTTGAAATTAAGTGCACAGTTCTAAATCATAAATAAATGAGGACGAGGCATTTAAACCATGCCAGAGAATCCCTATAAACTTATTTTTCTATGAATACCCTATTAAAATTGATTGGCAAAACGTTACTGGCTTTGCCTGTTGTCATCGTTTCGTCCTGTGCTGATCTGACGGAAACCAATGTGAATCCGAACACGATTCTTGCAAAGGATATTGACCCGATATTTGTCATGACCAAAGTGATTGGTGAGTCAGTATCACAAAATACCCGGATGCTTTACGGAACCGGCGTCAGCCGTTCAGTATTGCTGGAAGCGCAGCAATATCTGCAACGCGATTTTCTGGAATCCTCTGTAACCAACACCTTCCTGTGGTTTGCCCAGAGCTGGGGACCGGATTATAGCACGCCGATCTCCAATACGTCCTATTTGCTGCAAAGAGCTCCCGGGGAAAAAGACGAGAAATTCATGACTGGCGTAGGACTGATTTTCAAAGCATACTGGTTTGGTTATCTAACGTCAGCCTGGGGAGATATCCCTTATTCGCAGGCACTGAAAGCAGAAGACGGTATTTTTAAGCCAGCGTATGACGAACAAAAGAATGTTTTCAAAGGCATTCTGGAGGACCTCGATAAAGCCAATGAAATACTGACAGGTGCGACGGTAACGCCGGCTGCGAAAACGGCTGACATTCTTTACGCGGGTGACGTGATGAAGTGGAGAAAATTTGCAAACTCGCTTCGTTTACGGTTTCTGATGCGGTTGTCTGAAAAGGCGACCGACATGAAAGCGATCGGCGTGGATGTTCCTGCGGCGATCAGCGAAGTGGCAACGAACGCGACAAAATATCCGCTCATTACCAGCAGTGCCGACAATGCGGCTTACACTTATCCTGGCCTCACAGCAGCCGATTCCTGGACCGGCGGACCGCTGAACTGGAGTACCCGGACCGAATTTTACAGAAGAAAACCATGTGCAACAATTGTCAATACCCTGAAAAAAGATGCGGATCCGCGCCTGACCGTTTGGGTGCGTCCGGTAGATGTTCAAATTGTGGTGAAAGACATTGGTGCTGATGACAAAATCCAACTCGATGCGGACGGAAAAGTGCGCCGTTATCTGAAAACTTACTCAGCTGGTGTTGATACCTCGCTCTATGTTGGTCTGCCGGCTGCACAGCCAAATCCGGATGCGTACAACAAGAACAGTGCGTCGGTCGTAAGTACGGTTAAAGGCCTGAAATCCACCGTTTATTCGGAGGGAGCAGCAAATCCGCACGTGTCTTATCTTGCGGATATTTACCAGAAAAACACCGATCCCTTAATCCAATGCGTGTTTATTTCTGCGGCTGAGGTGAATTTTATTCTGGCAGAAGCGGCTGTGCGCGGCTGGGTTACAACACCTGCGGCGGAAAGCTATAAGAAGGGAATTACCGAATCCTTCAACCAGTACAAAATTGCCAATGGCGACAAAAAAGTATACAACATCAGAACGCATCAGCTGGACAGTTTCGACCTTACGGCCTTCCTTGCAAAAGCCGAAGCTGCCTTTGCAACCGCTACCAACAAACTTGAACCCATCCTGACCCAGCAATGGATTGCAGGCTGGATGAGCAGTGATTCCTGGTTCAGCTGGCGCAGAACGGCGTTGCCGGATTTGGGAAAAAACATTATTGCAGGCGGAAATGGTCAAAAAATACCAGTTCGTTACGGATATGGTGACGAAGAAAAGAACTACAACATCGATAATGTGAACGCAGCCATTCAGCGCCTGGACTCAAAAGTTGACGATCAGTGGGCGAAAATGTGGCTGATCCAGGGAACCAGTAAACCCTGGTAATATCTCCGGAATACGGATGGTGATTGGTTAGAAATCTTGCAAACGATCACCATCCGTTTCTTTCAAAAAATCTTAAAAAAAACATAGGCCGGTTACAGCTTCCGGCGTACTCAATACGACGCAGCGCAACTTGTGCAGCCGCAGTTATTTTCCAATTTCATTTTCCTGACATGTTTTTTCAAAAACCATTCACCTGGCTGCTCACAGGCCTGGCAGCAACAACCGCTTTTCAGGTTTCTGCTCAAAAAAAACAGGACCAATTCCTGATCAGCATTTATTCTCCGCCACCTGCTGAATACGTCAACGATGAACAATTTAAATTGATGAAGGAAGGCAATGTAGACATTATTTTTAGTATTGGCGGGAGTGTCAGCAACGACAAGGCGGGCAACCTTAAAATGCTGGATATGGCGCAAAAATACGGCCTGAAAGTTTACGCTCACGACGCCAGGATCAACGAAAGTGATGACGCACGAAAAGCGATGGTGAACGATTACAAAAACCATCCGGCGCTTACCGGGTACTATATCACAGACGAACCCGATTCGGCCCGATTGCAATCCGCCGTGGAAACGATGTTGAAGGTCAAAAAACTGGATCCGGCAAGGGATGCGTACATCAACCACCTGCCCGACTGGGCAGTGAATAACTATGAAAACGATTTCCTGAAACGGTACATCGAATACGCCGGAAAGGAAAATATCAACTATCTCGCCTACGACAATTATCCGTACAAAAGGAAAGCGAAACTGGAAAAAACTTATTTCAACAACCTCGATATTATCCGCCGGACGGGCCTGAAATACGGCATTAAAACCTCATCCTGTCTGCAATCTTTTGGTATGTATTTCAGCGGAGTGGAAGAGCTTCGCAAGCCAAACCCGGATGAAATGCGCATGAACGTGTTTTCAAATCTTGCCTATGGTGTCAAAAACCCGGTTTGGTTCCCCTATTGGTCTACCTTACAGCATGGGACAGGGATCACGTTTTCAACTTCGATCGTGGATTCGACTGGTGGTAAAACGGATTTGTATGAATCGTTCAAAGTGCTGAACGGCCAGATGAAACAACTTGGCAAAACATTGATTCATCTGGACGCGCAGGAAGTTTACCATACCGGCGACAGCCTCTGGATCGGCACCACACTTCCGCCGGTAGACTTTCCCGCTCAAATTGCCGACAAAAAAACGGAGGCGATTATCAGCCGTTTTACCGACAAAACCACTGGCCAGATGTATCTCATGATCGTGAACCGGTCATTCAAAAAATCGAACGAAATCACCATAAGCCTGCATGATTCGGTAAAAAAAATGAAGGAAATATCCAAGGAATCTGGAAAGCCTGTCAAATCTCGTTTTGACAGCAAAAAACATTCGATCACGGAAAACTTTCTGCCGGGAGAAGGAAGGCTCTACGCCGTCTCAAAATAGTCAATTTCATATCATTCTGACAAACCAATTATATTACAAAATGACATTAAAAAAGAATACAATTACCTGTATTTCAACAGCTCTGCTCCTTTCCGGACTGGCCGTAAACGCACAAAATGCAAAAGACAAATTCCTGATCAGTATCTACGGCCCGCCTCCCGCAAAGCTGCTGAATGACGAGCAATACAAAGTCATCAAAGATGCGCATGTGGATATTATCCTGAACATCGGGCCGGGTGTTGATCACAACAAAGAGGGAAATCTGAAAACATTGGATATGGCAAAAAAGTACGGCCTGACCGTCTACACCTATGATGGCCGTATAAACCAGGGAGAAGACAAAATCCGGGAAATGGTGAACGATTTTAAAAATCACCCAGCCCTTGGCGGTTACTACATCACAGATGAACCTGATTCTGCACGTTTACAGTCTGCCGTGGAATTGCAGAAAAAAGTAAAAGCACTGGACCCGTCAAAAGATGCATACATCAACCATCTGCCGGACTGGGCCGTAAATAATTATGAAAATGAGTTTTTAAAACGATACATCGAAGGTGTAGGTAAGGAAAATCTTAATTATCTGGCCTACGACAACTATCCCTACAAGCGGAAACAAAAACTCGAAAAAACATATTTTAACAATCTGGAAATCATTCGCCGGGTGGGGTTGAAATACAATGTAAAAACCTCTTCCTGCCTGCAGTCATTCGGAATGGGCTTGAAGGGTGTCGTAGAACTGCGCCGTCCTGATGCCGATGAAATCCGGATGAATGTGTATTCCAATCTGGCATATGGTGTAAAAAACGCGGTTTGGTATACTTACTACACCCAGGATAATGTGAATCCCGAAGCGATGGCCATGTACAAAAGTGTGATCGATTCGGTTGGCATAAAAACGGACATGTACGAACCGTTCCAGAAAATGAACGCCGAAATGAAGCAGTTGGGGAAAACACTGATCAACCTGGATGCGTTGGAAGTGTACCACACCGGCGACAGTCTGTGGATCGGCACGTCACACCCGCCAGTCGATTTCGCATGGAAAATTCAGGATGCGAAAGCGGACGTTATTTTCAGTCGTCTGACCGACAAATTCACCGGAAAAGAATATCTGATGATCGTGAATAAATCCTTCAAACTGCCAAAAACATTTACGTTTCAGGCGAATGAATCCGTGAAGAAGATGAAAGAGATTTCCAAAGTAAACGGTAAGCCATCCAGATCAGATTTTGACAGAAAAAAAAGGACGATCACGACCTCGTTTTTACCGGGAGAAGGAAAACTGTTTGCGTTGAATTAATCAGTTGAAATGACCTGACTCATTTTGGCAAAGCCGCAATTCCATTTATTTATTTGACAAAAAAAACCTAAATCTGACCGCAAATGAAGTGTTTTTTTAATGCCACAATAATCTGCCGTTACGCTTGCATTGTCATTCTGTTCGCTACGGCCGCCTTTATTTCTGGCTGCTCCTCTGGTAATGAACTGGTTTCAAACGGGAAAAGTGCGTATAAAATAGTGGTTTCAGCGCAGGCAACCCAGCCTGAAAAAAGCGCTGCTATAGAACTACAGAAGTATATCAACAAAATAAGCGGCAGTACTTTACCGATCGTGAATGAAGGCGGCGCTGATGACAAAGTGGTTTACATTGGTTTTAAGGGCGCTCCCCAGTCCGTTCTGAAAGACCTCGATACAGCAGCCTTTGGCCATGAGGAATTCATCATTCGTTCGGATGGGAAAAGTCTGCTGATTGCAGGAGGGAATTCACGCGGTACGGTCTACGGCGTTTCGGCCTACCTGACAGATCACCTGGGCTGCCGCTGGTACACACGGGAAGTGATTAAAATACCTTCCCAACCGACGATTAAACTGACCAGAATTGAGGACCGCCAAAAGCCGGCTTTCGAGTACCGCGAGCCCTACTATCGTGAAGCCGGCAATACTGAGTGGGCTTTGCATAATAAAATCAACCGGGCCATTCCCGATTCTCTGGGTGGATCCTATTTTATTTATCCTTTTGTTCACACCTTCAATGCGCTGGTCGCGCCAGAGAAATATTTCAAAACACATCCTGAATATTTTTCTGAAGTTAATGGCAAACGTGGCACAGCGCAGCTGTGTCTTACCAACCCGGAAGTCGTTAAAATTGCAATTGCTACGGTTTTCGACTGGATAAAAACGTATCCGAAAGCCAACGTTTTTTCTATTGATCAGAATGATTTCTCAGGAAATTGTACCTGTGTCAATTGTAAAAAAATTGATGACGAAGAAGGTACCCCGGCAGGTTCGCTACTACATTTTGTAAACCAGATAGCCGATACGGTTGCAAAAACCAATCCGGAAATTAAGCTGCAGACACTGGCTTATTCGTATACCGAAGTTCCGCCCAAAACGATTCGTCCCAGAGATAACGTAACCATCCGTTTGTGCCATTACGACTACTGTTCGGCGCATCCGCTCGGAACTTGTGATGATCACAAGCCCTACAGTGAGCGTCTGGAGCAATGGAAGAAAATAGCAAAACGTGTGACGATCTGGGATTATTATACGCAATTTGCCAAGTACCTGATGCCTTATCCCAACTTCGAAACCATAAAACATGACGTCAAATTCTATGCGGATCATGGCGTGATCGGGTTGTTTGCACAGGGAAATAATGTGCCGGACGAAGGTAGAGGAGAGTTCACTGAATTACGTGCCTGGGTCTTTGCGCAGCTGATGTGGAATCCTAAGCAGGATGCACAAAAATTGGTCGATGAATTCGTTGAAAATGTCTACGGCGAAGCGGCTCCTTATATCAGTCAGTACATAAAATTACTGCACGATCAGGTAAAATCTCCGGATGCATATTTCAGCATCTGGACAGATCCTGAAGATGTCAACTACCTGGGGCTGGAAACGATCCACAAAGCGGATAGTTTATTCAATCTTGCAAAACAAGCCACGCAAAAGGATAGCGCACTGTTTGGTCGTGTAGAAAGGGCCTACCTTCCAGTCGTTTACACCAAGCTTTATTTCCATTCCATTGGAGGCACTGCCTATATTGAGGATGGCAAACTACCGGAAACGCTGACCTACTTCAAAAAGCTGATCGCCGATAATAAAATCACCCAAATTGCCGAACGGCCGGACTGGGGTAGCATTGCTGCCTTTGTTGAAAGGGTTGAATCGACCGACAAATTTATTAACAAGTGGTGGCTGATCGGGCCTTTTGACAATGCAGAAAGAAAGGGTTTTGCTACTGTTTACCCTCCTGAGCAGGATTTTGATTCCGTCCAAACCTACACTGGTGTGAATGGAACGAAGGTGAAATGGAAAACTTACAGCGATCAGACATCCGGCTATATCGATCTGGCAAAACAATTCAGTCCAAAAAAGGATGTTGTATCCTATGCCTATCGGACGATAAACTTAACAGAGGCCAAAACAATGAAATTTGGTGTAGGAAGTAACGACGGTGTAAGGGTATGGATTAACGGAAAGCTCGTGCTGGACCGGAAGGTTTTACGTCCCGCATTGCCTAATGATGATCAGATCAGTGTTCCGATGAAAAAAGGCGAAAATACGATATTGGTAAAAGTAGACCAGACGGGAAATAAGTGGGGTTTCTATTTCACAGAAAGGCAGTAATTGTCGGATTTTTATCAAATTATTTCAATGAAATTCTTTTCAACTCTCGGGCTTGTTATCATTCTTTTTTTTGTCTCATGTACTTCTGAAACAAATTTGGTTTACGACGGAAAAAGCGATTACAAAATATTCATTTCAAAAAGCGCACCGATGCCGGAGCAGTATGCGGCGAAGGAACTACAAAAGTATCTTCAGAAAATCAGCGGATGCGTGCTCCCGGTTGTCAACGAAAACAAAGGTGGCGGCAAACTGATATACGTTGGTTTCCGAAATGCGCCAAATTCGCTGACGCATGACCTGAACCCGGCGACTTTTGGCAAAGAGGAATACATCATCCGATCCGACGGGAAAAATTTGCTCATCGCAGGCGGCGCGCCCCGGGGCACTTTGTATGGCGTACTTGGCTATCTGGGTGATCACCTCGGATGCCGCTGGTACACACGTGAAGTGGTGAAAATCCCCGAACAAAAAAACATTGCGCTCGGTAAAATCGAAGATCGGCAAAAACCAGTTATGGAAGCCCGCCAGATATCTTACAGAGAAGCTTATGATGTCAAATGGTCATTGCACAATCGTATCAACAGTAATCTGATGCCGGATTCGCTGGGGTCAGGCAACATCGCCTACCCTTTCGTACATACTTTTTATGCATTGGTTTCGCCTCAGAAATTTGGAAAAATCCATCCTGAGTATTTTAGTGAGGTGGATGGCAAACGACTGATCAAGGAAACCAATACGGGCGGACAGCTTTGTCTGACTAACCGGGAGGTGGTAAAAATAGCCACGGCAACGGTTTTCGAATGGATTAAAAGCCACCCTGAGGCAAGCGTTTACACGGTTGACCAGAACGATGGTGAAGGATATTGTACCTGCAAAAACTGTAAGGAACTGGATGACCGGGAAGGGAGCCATTCAGGAACGCTGATTCATTTCGTAAACCAGATTGCTGATTCCGTTGCGAAGGTTTACCCGGAAGTAAAATTGCAGACGCTGGCGTACGCCTATACCGAAATACCGCCAAAAAATATCCGCCCGGCCAAAAATGTCATCATCAGGCTGTGTCACTACGATTATTGTTCTGCCCACCCGTTGGGCCAATGTGATGACCATAGGGTATATGTCGAACGGCTGGACCAGTGGAGTAAAATAGCCAGCCAGGTTACTATTTGGGACTACTACACCAATTTTGAACGGTATCTGCTTCCGTTTCCCAATTTCGAAACTGTGAAACATGATGTAAAATTCTATGCTGACCGCAAGGCAATCGGACTTTTCCCGGAAGGGAATAACGTTTCCGACAACGGTGGAGGCGAATTTTCTGAGCTGCGCGCCTGGCTATTTTCGCAACTTTTGTGGAATCCGGAAAGGGATGGCCAGGCCTTGATAGATGAATTTGTTCAAAATGTATATGGACCGGCAGCCCCTTATGTGAGCGAATATATCAAAATGATGCATGAGCAGGTAAAACCAAAAAGTGCCTATTTCAGCATCTGGACCGATCCGGAAGATGTGAGTTATCTGGGATTGAAAACCATTCAGAAGGCGGATTCACTTTTCGTTATGGCAAAAGCGATTGCAAAAAAAGACACTGCATTGTACAAAAGAGTGGAGCTCGCATATCTGCCTGTACTGTACACAAGGCTGTATTTTTACTCTACAGGCGGAACGGCTTATCTAAGCAGGGAGCAAATGCCGGATGCATTGGCGGATTTCAAACGAATTCTGGCCACCAACAGAATTACCAGCATGGGCGTGGTAGAACTTGAACCGGGTAATATTCCAAATTTTATTGAAAGCGTTGAATCGTCTTACCGTTTTATAAAGGACTGGTGGCTGACTGGTCCTTTCGACAACGAAGACAGAAAAGGTTTTGACGCTATTTACGGTCCGGAAAAAGATTTTGACAGTACAGCGGTGTTTACAGGCAAAAACAACATCAGGACAAAATGGACAAAGTACAGCGGCAACGAATCCGGCTACATAGATCTTGCAAGAATATTTGAACCAAAGAAAAATGTCGTGTCCTACGCGTACCGGAAATTTAGTTCGCCTGTCGCCAAAAAAATGCAATTTGGTGTCGGAAGTAATGACGGTGTGAAGGTTTGGGTTAACGGTAAACTGGCATTGAGCCGGCCGTTACTCAGAGCAGCAAAACCCAATGACGATGTCATTACTGTTCCCGTAAAAAAAGGACCGAACACGATTCTTGTAAAAGTGGATCAGCTGGGCAACAAATGGGGCTTTTATTTTACGGAAAGGGATTAGGGATTTGAAGCTAGGGAATCTAGTTGTTAACCCTCCGATTATCCGCAAAATCTTTTAATCCACATCGCTAACCGATGAATGTCCGGTTTCAATCTGCGAATCGGACATTATACAAAATTAGAGGCTTGATTATCAATACTATACACAAAATCATTCAGTTTATCGGCGTAAGTGTTCTCTCTGTCGGTTTTGTTTTTTAATGGTTGAAACGTGCGGTACTATTGTATCGGCCGAACGAAATCGGCAAAACATTCGATCACCATTTAAATTACAGAAACCATGAAAACGCTTATTTGTTCTATCATTTTTGCCGCAGCAGTTACTTTGTCCTCCGCCGGTTTTGCTCAGACCAACAGCCGCTCAGTCACTACCCAAACGCAGGATGAAAAGACACAGTTATTTATCCAAAGCCTGGACACAGGAAAAGTCGATGTGACAGTTCAAAAACCGGAAAATGAAAATGTCCGGATTCAGCTTCTGGATTCACAGGGAATACAACTTGCTTCAAAGATGATTTCCAAAAAGAGTGCAATATCCCGAACAAGATTTGACCTAAATGCCCTTCCGGACGGCGTTTACAAGATCGTTATCGGCGATGGCAGCACCCGCCAGGTAAAAGATGTAATTTTGGATACACACAATGCTGACTCTTACCGGACTGTTACGAACGGATAAGTCGCCAAACAAAAAGACCCGCTTTCCGGCTGATGGAAAGCGGGTCTTTTTGTTTAATCTCCAAACTATTAACCTCAATTTCTGGGGTCATTCACACTACTTTTAAGCAAATATTCCTTCGGCGGTTCTGCGCCAAGCAGATGGCGCACAAAATAGTCCCAGCGGCGCCGCATCATGTAAGGCATATAATTGCCATAACCATGCCTACTGTTTGGGAAAATAACCAGATCATAATCCTTATTCGCCTTTTCCAGTGCCTCCACGACCAGCATTGTATTGTAAGGCGGGACGTTGTCGTCCATCATTCCATGCGCAAGCATCAGTTTACCTTTCAGCTTTTTGGCGTGAATCTGATTGGCCTGCACTTCATAATTAGACACACCTTCGCCATTTTCACGAGATAAGCCATTGTATCGCTCACCCCAGTCGTCCTCATAATTTCGGTTATCATGGTTGCCCGACTCGGATATCCCCACTTTGAAAAAATCAGGATAGATGAACATCGCGCAGGCAGTGGCAAAACCTCCCCCTGAATGCCCGTGAATACCAACACGGCTGGTATCTATCCAGGCATGTCTGCCGGCAAGCTGGCGGATCGCCGTCACTTGATCCGGTAGTGTATTATCAGCCATATTTCCATAACTCATGTCATGAAAACTTTTGGATCTCAAAGGGTTACTGGTTCCTTCCAGTTCAACTACAACAAAACCTAATTCAGCCAACGCCTGATTGTCTCTCCTGGAAGCGTTGAAAGCCCAGGTACGCACGCTTCCGCCCTGAGGACCAGGATAAATATAATCCACGACAGGATATTTTTTCGTCGAATCCAGATTAGACGGCGTGTACATCAATCCGTAAACTTCCGTTTTTCCGTCATGTGCCTTTACCGAAAATGGTATCGCAGGTTTCCAGCCAGCTGCTTTCAGGCGCGTAACATCCGTTTTTTCGAGCGTTGAAATCAGTTTGCCGGCATTGTTGCGGACAACAGTTACGGGTGGAATATCAGGCTGCGAATAGGTGTCAATAAAATAGTTGCCGGAAGCTGCAAGTGAAACTGCATGCACCCCGGTTTCCGGCGTCAGGAGCGTCAGATTTTTTCCATCAAAACCAATTTTGTAAAAGTGCGTGTAATAAGGGTTTCCCGGCTCTTTTCCATTGGCCATGAAATAGATCACCCGACTTTTTTCATCCACTCTGATCAGCTGCGTAACTACCCAGTCGCCTTTGGTAATCTGATTTTTAACTTTACCGGTATTGGCGTCATAGAGATACAGATGACCCCAATTATCACGCTCGGAATACCATAGAATTTCTTTTGTTTTTGGCAAAAAACGCCAGCTGATCGCGCTTTGACCCGATTCAAATTGTGTAGTGGAAGTCTCTTCAAAAATTTCCCTGACAGCTCCTGTAACCGCGTCGGCAATTCTGATTTTTTCTTGTTTGTGATCCCGGGAAGTTGATACGAATGCAAGCTGTGCGCCATCCTCACTCCATTCTATGTCGTTCAGAACGCCCATTCTGCTGATGTCATCGCCCAGGGTGGAGCGGTGCGGATCAGGAGGAATTTGTAAACGTGTCACTTTCGGCGTTTCGATATCAATAATGACCCGATGCAACATGGCAATAACACTGTCGCCGGGTAACGGATATTTCCAGGCTTCAAGCGCCGGATGCCCTACATTGGTTGTAACCAGGTACATGTCACCCACGTGCCGTTCATCCTGCTGGTAAGTCGAAATTTTTCTGGAATCGGGAGACCATTTCAAAACCGGCCGCTCGCTATGCCTCCAGCCCGCGTTATCGGTTGCGTAGCCAAAATCTTTCACGCCATCCGTGGTCAACTGAACTACCTGACCAGACGCCAGATGCCTCAGCCACAAATTGTGGTTTCTGATAAAAACCGCTTTTTTTCCATCAGGAGAAAGTGACTCGAAAACGTCCGCCTCCGCGCTCTTTTTTTCGATTTCAACCTGCTTTTCAATTTTAGATGTTTTGAGATCATAAGCCCAACGCGACTTATTTAAACTAAAAATAACTGCTTTTTCATCGCTGCTAAAAGTGAAAGTCTGAAACGGAAGCATCGATGCCGTATACTTTTTTCCTGTTTCAACAGAAAGTGCTTCTGCCAGTTTCTGATGGTCAAAAGCCAGCGCACGGGTTCCCTTTGCCGGATTCACCAGAATAAATTCACTGCCATTGGCTGTCAGCGTTCTGTACCAAAACCGGTCTCCTGAAATCCAGTTCGGTTTTCCGGGCACATTGTCGATAAACTTTTGCGTATTGCCTGTCAGAAAACGTTCGGCATTACTATAATCTTTTTCCGTCAGCGGAGGTTTTTGCTGCGCAAATAAATTGCCCGCCAGAAATACGGACACTAAAACAGCCATCAAATTCTTCATATCGTAGGTTACAGATCAGGATGTTAGGTTTCTCCTGATTCGCAAAATAAGAATTTTCAGTCAAGGATTCCCAACTGTGAAGATATTCGTGTCCAAAATGATTTTATTCTAATATTTAATCACCTAAAAGGTCATTTACGGTGGAAAAAATGAAAGCTGTATCCTACATCTTTACAGAGTCCAAGGTCCGCGCATCGGCTGATCGATGAGACGGTTTGCCGCTTCATCATCGACAAACATCTGGGCCATCGGATCAAATTTCAGAGATCTTCCGAGCCGGAGCGAAGTAAGACCAATATTGACCAATGAACAGGAACGATGCCCATTCTCTTCATTTAGAGCGAATTTTTCCCGGCTTTTCACGGCCTCCAGAAAATCCGTTACCTGTGGCTGGCTATCGGGAAAAGCCGCAAGTTTTCTTTCAAGATCCGGAATATCCGACCTGAAATTTGGATACAATTTACCCTTTGGACCTTCCAGAAATGGCACATCCTTATCTTTCGCCTCACCATCCAGAACAATTTTGCAACCGTCCGCATAAGTATATTCAATTCGTCGCCAGGTGCCGACGGCATCCGGATGTTGTTGCGGCGCATCAATTTCAACACTGATCGGGCCGATTTCGTCTTTTCCCAAAATATATTGAACCGGGTCCAGGTAATGCTGGCCCATGTCCCCCAGCCCGCCGCCGTCGTAATCCCAGTAACCGCGGAACGTATTGTGCGTACGGTGCCGGTTGTACGGCTTGTAGGGTGCAGGCCCGAGCCACATATCGTAATCCAGCTCTTCCGGTACCGGTTGCGGTTCGAGATCGGTTTTCCCAACCCAGTAAAATTTCCAGTCAAACCCGGTGTGCTTGCTGATCGTCACTTTCAATGGCCAACCAAGCAGGCCGCTTTCCACCAATTTTTTAATCGGTTTTACGGTCGTATTCATTCCATAGTAATTGTCTTTAAACCGGAACCAGGTATTGAGCCGGAAAATCCGACCGTACTGCTGCACCGTTTCCACCAGCCTCTTCCCCTCTCCGATCGTACGGGTCATTGGTTTTTCGCACCAGATGTCTTTGCCGGCACGTGCTGCATCGGCCGCAATGATTCCATGCCAGTGCGGCGGCGTGGCGATGTGCACAATATCAACCTCCGGCAGCTTTATTACCTCACGGTAATCTGAAAACGTTTTGGCATCTTTTCCAACAATTTCAGCGGCACGTTCCATGCGTTTCCTGTCCACATCACAAAGTGCAACGACACGTGGCGCACCCAATTTGATATGTCCGCGACCCATATCTCCAAGGCCAATAATCGCTTTCGTCAACTGGTCGCTGGGTGGTATGAAGCCTTTGCCCAACACATGCCTTGGGACAATTGAAAACACGGCGACGGTGGCAATGGCACTTTTGATAAATGTTCTTCTCGAATCAAATGTTTCTTCTTTCACGGATCAGAAATTATACGAGTTAATAGTTGCTTTGAATTGGAATAATCATTTTTGAGAACAGCATCAGAACCTAAAATCAGGGGTAAAACTTGAATAGTTCAATACCCCAAAACATACAATTTGCCTTCTCCGGGCAGAAATTCAGCTTTCAAAACATGTGACTTACGATCATACGGCGCTCTGATACGCCTCCCATTATCCTTTGATATCTCACGTAAACGTTTCACCTGACCGGTCAAACGAAATTCGATTTCCTTTTTCTCCCGTAATGATTTATTCACCACCATCACATACGCACGATCACTGTTCTGATCCTTAAAATGACTGAAAATAACCTGTGCTCTTGAGTCGGACGGTTGCGCCACAAAATCCGCAGGAGGAGGTGTTGTACCCATCCAAAGGCTGTCGCCAGAATGAAAAACAGCGACCGCATCCAAATGAATTAGTGTTTTGCCGAGTTGTTTCATTTCGGAATTCAATTTTTGAAAAGGTACATACAGGTCAGTCTTTTGCCCGAGGGAATCAATCACGGAATTCATAAACTTTTGTTCTCCCTGACCGGTTGGCGTTGCATAACAGAACCAGACCGGATTTTTGATTCCATACGCCAGATTGGAATAGACATTCAGCCGCATTTCGTTTTCAGTAGGGCGCCTGTACATATCAACAATACCGAACGACTGCAAATAAGAAGACGTTTTGAGTTTATATTTTAATCCTACCCTGCGAATGATATCCAGATTGTTGTAGTAAGATTTTTCAAAACGACCTCGAATTTTGTAAGGATAAATGTCAAATGACAGATATTTTAGATTTTCAGCCCCGACGCCGTTTACCCATCTTTCAACATATTCCGTTTCATAATTTTTGACTGCAAAATCCGGAAACAGATTCACATGAGGCACTTTGTCCTTATCCAGCGCGGCAATTGTCCGGTAGGTTTTTATCGCCCAGTCCATTTTTGCACTGTCGGGCTCGTCCTTGATGTAATAACCGCTCGTTGCAGGATGATTCCGGTAAGTTTCCACCATTGCTTTCACGGAATCTTCATTTCCCCTCACTCTCGGATCCGATACGTACATTTTCATTTTGTATTTTTTTGCCAGATCCAGCATTTTAAAATTCTTCTCCTGCGTGTTGAGATCCGTACTCTCCACATTTTGAATACAATCCACATGCGACTCGCTTAATACCTTGTATTGCAGATCATTGGTGTGTTTCCAAACGGGTGGCCAAAAGATTCCGATCACGAATTCTTCCTTTTTTTTCTGAGCGAAAGTGTGGAAAGAGATAAATGACAAAACAATAAACAAGATCGACTTTTCAAGAATTACGACTGTCGGAAATTTCATAAGGCGGTTCATTTTTACAATACACTTATTACGTGCAGGAATACACGTCGGACTACTCTGATGCTGATTTCGTTCTGGCAAAACAAAGTTGTATTCACGATCAAGTGTAACTCACCTTGAAATTCTAACCTCAATCAGACAAAATTTTTTACACTGATAAAAATCGAACGTTAACCCAAATTTGGAAGCCCACTTACCGTTTGTGCAAAGCGGTTGCCCGGATTAGCAAAATTACCAGATTACAAAAGGGATATTTCTTTACAATTCATAGCCTGAACCGTCTAAATCGAAGTAGAAAAAGCAACTAAATGCCTATAAAACAACGATATATAATTATTTCAATCGTTAATTGAAAAATTATCAGGATGTGTGCAAAATCAGGCGCAATGTTAATAAATTAAGAAAAATCGAGGCAGTCAAAATTGGTTCAGGCAAACTATATTAATTTACTCGCGAGATGAACCGCCTCAAACATTGTGCTGATATGGAAGAACTACAACGCTGGAAGCATCTTACAGAGGGAGACGAAAATGCGCTTGCTGCGTTAATGAGGGATCATTACAAGCCACTGGTCAATTACGGTTTCAAATTCATAAAGGATGAGGAGTTTGTAAAAGACTGTATTCAGGACCTTTTTATTGAGCTTTGGAACAGAAGAAAAACACTTTCCCGGCCCGACAGCATCCGTGCATATCTGTGTGTTTGTCTGAAAAGAAAAATCTTCCGCAACGGCAGCAAACTCCGGCTTTTTGATTACGACCAGTCGTCTGCGTTTTTTGGGACGAACGATTTCGATATTGAGTTTTCGCCGGAATGGTGGCTGATCCAGGAAGAAGAGTTGGCAGAGAAAACCAGAGAGATGGCAAAGCTGCTCAACGCACTTCCGCGCCGTCAGCGGGAAGTGATTTATCTCAAATATTATCAGGAACTTGGCCGCGAGGAGATCGCCGCGCTAATGTCTATTGCGCCTCAGACTGTCTCTAATTTGCTGCAAATGGCACTTGCCTTTCTAAGAGAAAATGGTAAAGCTGCCTTCATTAGCCTGTTTTTTACAATTATAAAATACTGATTTACAGAATTTTATAAAAAATATTAAAAAAAAGATTTCGCATTTATGGTATCCGGAACCGGGTCGCTGCATCTCCTCATCATACGCCCGTTGATTCATGAAAGATTACCGCAGTTTTACCGTTGAAGATTTTTTAACTGATCCGCTTTTCAGAGCCTGGGTGCTTGATAAAGATGAGCAAGCTAAAACTTTCTGGAACTCCTGGTCAGCAGAAAATCAGGACAAAACTGCTATCCTTCGTGAAGCCGCAGCGATGCTCTACACGCTCAGCGAAAACGATATAATTTCCGACGATGAAGTCGAGAACAGGATCGCGTCTACCCTGCATCTGATCCGGGAAGAACGTGATCAGCAATCGCCGGGAAAAATTAACTGGCTGAGAATCGGCGCAAGCATCGCAGCCATATTATGTATCACGATCGGAATCAGATGGTTCCTGACAACCCAGCCGCGAAATACGACCGGCGATGTACGGGAAGTGAGTTACAGCGAAAGCAAGTCGGATATATTTAAACGCAATAATAGCCATGAAGCCGACACCGTCAAACTGGAAGACGGCAGTTTTGTGGTGTTGCAACCGACCAGCGAACTGCAATATCCAGCGAAATTCAGCGAAGCCAATCGAATAGTGCATTTGAAGGGTGAAGGCTTTTTTGAGATCAGCAAGGATACTGACCGCCCCTTTTTTGTATTTGCCAACGATCTGATCACCAAAGTTTTGGGGACAAGCTTCACTGTCACTGCTTATGAAAAGGAAAACCGTACACTGGTTTCCGTGCGGACCGGACGGGTTTCAGTTTTTCTGAGCAAAGACCGCGGAGCCGCGAAAAAAATCAATTCCAGGGAGATTGCAGGTATGGTACTTACACCAAATCAGCAGGTGGTTTACGAAAAACAGGATGAGCGCCTGCACAAGCGGATCGTGGAAGAACCAGTTATTATCGCTGATGTTGCAAAACTATCTTTCGAAGAACGGCCTGTCAAAGAAATTTTTACAGCACTCGAGCAAGCCTACGGCATTGAATTGATGTATGATGAAAAGGTGCTTTCGAATTGTTTATTAACTGCAAATTTATCCGAAGTAAGTCTGTATGAAGGACTTGACCTGATCTGCAAAATCCTTCCGGCCAGTTATGAGATCATGGACGGGAAGGTGATCATTTACAGTAAAGGTTGCAAAACGATGCAATAACACTATTCCTAAACATAAACCTGTTCACTTTAAACTGATCCTGTATGCGTTAAACTCTTCTCTTCAACAAAAAAGGCTAATGATGGTTGCGACATCATTAGCCTTGTACCTCACACTTCGTTTGTTGTCCGAACGCTCCTTTTCAGGAGCGGAGTGGGGTTTTTTGTCCAAAAATTTATCGAACAAAAAACATTTAAACGTATGAAAAAAAATTCATGCTTCAAAGCGGTTTTCTGGATCACCATGAAAATAACAGTGTTACAATTAAGTCTGGCGATTATCTTTTCGGGACTCTCCTTCGCGAGTGAAAATCTGGCGGCACAAGGAATTCTTGACAGAAAAGTCAGTATAAAAATGGAAGACAGACCGCTCAGAAAGGTGTTGTCGACAATCGGCTCGAACGTCGATGTTCATTTTATGTACAATCCGGTTGAAATAAAGTCATCGCTTCTTGTAAGTGTCAATGCGGCAAATGAACCCCTGCTCGAAGTTTTGAGCAAACTACTGACGCCTCTCAAAGTTTCTTATGAGGTGACGGGAAAACAAATTCTTCTTTTCCGAAAGCCGGAAACTGAAACCAATAACAGCGGCAGTAAAGACGACGGCCGGCAGGAACTGATTGACCGCAAAATAACAGGTTCTGTCAAAGACCTGTCAGGCGAAATATTGCCTGGTGTAAGCATTCTCATCAAAGGCACCACACAGGGAACAGTGACGAACGCGGAAGGAAATTACAGCATTTCTGCGCCGGACGGCCAGGCGTCACTTATCTTTTCTTATGTTGGCTATAAGGTGCAGGAAATTGCGCTAGACAGTAAGTCGGTGGTGAACGTCGCGATGGAACCGGATGTGAAAGCACTTGGTGAAGTGGTTGTTACAGCCCTAGGTATTTCGAGAGAAAAAAGCTCACTTGGGTACGCTGTGGGAGAAATAAAAGGAGCTGCAATTCAGAAAGTACCTCAGGAAAATGTATTGAACGCCCTGACGGGAAAAGTGGTCGGACTCAAAATCAGTAACAGCAACAGCGACCTGAACGGAGAAACACAGGTGATCATCAGAGGTAAAAAGTCCCTGGCCGGTGCGGATTCGCCGCTTATCGTGATTGACGGAGTGCCAGTCGGTGATGATGCCCGGGTAATTGCGGACCTGAATGCCAATAATGTAGAAAGCGTATCGGTACTGAAAGGGCCTAGTGCTGCGGCTTTGTATGGTTCACGTGCCGGAAACGGGGTTTTGATCATTACAACAAAAAACGGTGATAACGGCAGAAAAGGAATTGGCGTGAGTTTCAATTCAGGTTACACGGCAAGTATTCCTTACCATTATATCAAAACACAGGATCGTTTTACTTCGGGCAGAAACGGAGAATTCAACGAATCAGCTTTTACGCACTGGTATGGTCCTGAGCAGGGTACCAATGCCGTACAGTGGAACAGTAACGGACAATCGGTTCCTTTAAAGTTTTACCCAAATAATCAGAAAAATTATTTCCGGACTGGCAGCAGTTTCATCAACGACATCGGCGTGAATGGTTCTAGCGAAAAAGGAAGTTTTCAGATGTCACTTTCCGACATGCGGGGAACCGGTACTTACCCGGGTACGGAACTGAAAAAGAACGCCTTTGACTTTGCTGCTTCGTACAATGTTACGCCGAAATTCAAACTTTCAGCCAACGTGCATATCGTTAATTCCGGGTCTGATAACTATGCTTTGCAATCGCTGGATGATTATCAGTATGAAGATATTTTCTTTGTGCCGCCACACGTAAATGTGAATGACCTGAAAGATTACTGGGTGGATCCCAATGTAATGCAGCGCAGAGTTGCGGCCAGCACGGACAATCCCTGGTACACGGCTTATGAAAGTACGGATCAGTTCAAAATGATCCGCGTGTATGGAAATGCGAAATTTGACTGGAAACTCAACGACGCTTTCAGCCTCATGGGAAGACTTGGCAACAGCAAAACCAATAATGAAGTCCAGCAACGGGAGGCTTATTCCGACAAATGGTACCCGAAAGGATATTACCTTTCAACGGTAAATTACCGCGAAGAAACGAACTCGGATTTTCTGCTTTCGTATAAAAAAGAAATCAGGGATATTTCGGTCAATGCATCGGTAGGCGCAAACGTTTTTTATCTGAGAGGATCTTCCACTTCAATCGGTGGCCAGAACCTGCTGCTTCCGGGATTGTATACATCCAGCAATGTTGAACGCGCCAACGTCTCCTACGACAATGGTTATTCGGAGAAAATGGTCTACAGTGCTTACGGAATCGCGTCTGTTGGGTACAAAAACTTTGCGTACCTTGATCTGACTGGAAGAAACGATTGGTCGAGTACTTTGCCAGCCAACAACCGCTCGTATTTTTATCCGTCCGCATCACTCAGCCTTGTGCTCAACAACATGGTTGATTTGCCGAAATCAGTTTCCCTGCTGAAACTGCGCGGTGGCTGGGCTGAGGTGGGAAAAGATACCGACCCTTACAGACTGGGACAAACGCTCGTGAAAGGCAACTGGGGCACATATGATACTTATGGCCGCAATACCGTGATGCCGAACGTAAATCTTAAACCTGAGAATGCTGTTTCAACGGAATTCGGATTTGATCTTTCCATGTTCAGGAAAAGGGCCGGTTTGAATGTTACTTACTACACAGTTTCGAACAAGAATCAGATTCTGAACGTACCCATCGCGGATATGAGCGGATATACTTCCGCACAGGTCAACGCAGGTGTGGTCGAAAACAAAGGGCTTGAAGTGGAGCTTTGGGGAAAACCGGTTCAGACAAAAGATTTCAGCTGGGATTTCAATATCAATTTTACCAAAGATCGTAGCAAACTAAAAAAACTGACGGATGGAATTGACACCTATTCTTTCTGGAGTCAGACCGGGATATATGCCCAAACTAAGGTCGGCGAAAATATCGGAGATCTTTACGGGTACGACATTCTTCGCGTCAAAGAAGGAGATTACAAAGGCTGGCCATTGCTCGATGCCAACGGAAGAAGCCAGAGAGGGACTGATATGCAGAAGATTGCCAACGTAATCAGCGACTTTTTCGTTGGATTCCAGACTTCGGTTACCTATAAAAATCTGTCACTTTCGGCCAACTTCGACTGGCGGCAAGGCGGACAATACTATTCCATGACGATGCTTCGCCTCGCTCGCGGCGGAATTATTGAGGACTGGCATAATGGCATCAGTTCAAGCACTTTCAGCGGTATTTTGGGCAACAATAGCTTCAACGGAAACAACGATCAGCTTGCCACGGAGATCAAAAACAATCCTCAGACTTATCGTGATAACAAAGTTTGGGTTGGCGGTAGAAATGCCGAGCTGGGCGGTTTCCCATTGAACGGCAGAAACAACGGCGCGTTTTATCCCGGCGTAAGGTCCGACGGAAAAGGCGGTTATGTTGAAAACTTCGGCGCGGAAGGCACCAAATTGTTTGCCTCCGACCTGATCGTCGATCCGGGCGGCGGCTACTGGAGCCAGGGTGTAGACAACTGGATCTATGACGCATCGTATGTAAAATTGAGAGAGATCGCGTTGTCATTCCAGTTCCCGAAAAATTTCACGGACAAAATAAAAGCCCAGAACTTATCACTTTCTGTTTTTGCCAAAAATCTGATTTTGTGGACAAAAGCAAAAAATGACATTGATCCTGAACTTGCGTTTGTGTATACAGGTGGCAGAGGCGGAACTTACGCACAAGGCTTTGACCGCTGGAATGCCGGTCCGTGGACAGCGTCACTTGGTTTGAAATTAAACGTTCAATTTTAATCCGGAAAAACATGAGAACGATATATAAATCTTTAAGTGCCCTTTTATTTGTCCTGATTTTACTGGCAGCACCGTCCTGTACAGACCTGACGGAAATGAACGTAAATCCGAATACGCTGGATCCGAAGAGTATCAGCACGCGGTTTGTTTTGTCCAAAGTGATCAGCACTTCGGTCATGCATAACACCAACATGGTTTTCGGATACGGTGTGGACCAGGCGGTAACGATGGAAGCCATGCAATATTTACAGCGCGACTACCTGGAAGCGGAAGTGACCAATACTTTTCTTTGGTTCAACCAGGCCTGGGGCACGAATGGAAATGGATTTTCCAGCATCCTGTCTGACAATGAATATCTTGCAAAAAGAGCGATTGGCGAAACGGACGAGACTTTTTACACAGCCGTTTCGCTGATTATGAAGTCGTACTGGTCGGCCTACATGACCTCTGCCTGGGGCGACATTCCCTATTCGCAGGCGATGAAAGCGGAAGACGGAATTTTGAAACCTGTTTACGACGAGCAGAAACTGGTTTTCAAAGGTATCCTCGCAGATCTGGAAAAAGCAAATGAACTGCTTACCGGAGCCACTGTCACCACGCTGGTAGCAGCAGCAGATCCGCTTTATGCGGGCAATGTCATGAAATGGAGGCAATTTGCGAACTCGCTTCAACTGAGGTACTTACTGAGGCTATCTGAGAAATCAGCTGATATGCAAGGTGTTGGAGTCGATGTAAAAGCTAAATTCAGTGAAATCGTCGGAAACAATTCCAAATATCCGATTATTATCTCTAGCGCTGACAATGCGGAAGTAAAATTTCCGGGCGGAACACCGGCAGCATCTTTTCCTGGTGGACCGCTTAATATGACCAACCGCAATAACTTTTACAGAAGAAAACCGGCAGCAACGACTATCGACTTCCTGAAAAGTCATAAAGATCCCCGTTTGACGCGCTGGATCAGACCCGTAGATGTACAACTCGTTGTACGAAGCACAGGTACGGACGAGGGCCTGATTGTGAAAGAAGCAGATGGAAAAGTGAAGCGATATCTGAAAAATTACACGGCGGGAATCGATACTTCGCTATATGTAGGCTTACCGCCCGCACACCCGACTCCAAGCAGTTACAACAAAAATGATGCTGCCATATTGAGCAAGATCAAAGAAGTTGCGCCTGCGATTTATGTTGATGCTGCGGCCAATCCTTTTGTTTCTTACCTGGCCGACAGCTACGCAAAAGATACCGATCCGCTGGTAAAATCCATTTTCATCACGGCCTCAGAGGTAAATTTCATTCTGGCAGAAGCGGCCGTGCGGACATGGATATCGGGTTCAGCGCTCGATTTTTACAAAAAAGGAATTACAGAATCCCTGGTACAATACGGCATCACGGATGGCGCTCAAATGGTGTACAACCCTGTTAACCATAAAACGGAGGCATTTAGTCTTTCAACTTTCCTGACACAAGCAGAAGCTGAATACGCCTCCGCCGCCAACAAACTGGAACCGATCCTTACGCAGGCCTGGGTTGCGGGCTGGTTCACGACAGATACCTGGTTCAGCTGGCGAAAAACGGGATATCCCAATCTTGGAAAGAATCTTATCTCTGCTTCTAAGGGTGACAAAATCCCCGTTCGCTACGGCTATGGGGATCCCGAAAAATTGAGGAATGGTGAAAATACCAGCGCTGCTATACAACGCCTGAAGCCGGCAACGGACGATCAATGGTCAAGAATGTGGCTGATTGACGGAACCGGAAAACCTTGGTAAACTGCAAATATTAACTAAAAAAATAGCCGGGTTGACCGCAACGGGTGTATTATAAATGGTGAAGTTGTTTAAAAGGACGATATCCCAAAAAGTGTCGTCCTTTTATTTTTATTTATTACAAAGTTCTGACGCATGATTATGAGAGTAAATGTTGCTGCAAGGTTGAGGTTAAGTTTATTGTTTTGTCTGATTTCAATTGGTATTTCTGTAAAAGCACAAGTTGCTGAAAATCCGTATCTCCCCTCCTCTTTTCCCGACCGTATCGTGCTGAATGTCACGGTGGATCCATCTACATCAGTGGCGGTCAACTGGCGGACGTCAGAGGAGATAAAGGAAAGTTTTGCAGAAATAGCTGTCGCGGAGGCTGATCCGCGTTTCGTAGATAAAGCCAAACGTTTTACCGCAAAAACCGAAAAACTGGTTTGGGAAGATACGCCGACAGCAAGCTACCATTCACATATTTTCGAAAATCTGGTTCCGAATACCAAATATGCGTATCGTGTCGGTCATGGGAAATTCTGGAGTGAATGGATTCATTTTACAACGGCTGGCAAAGCTGGCGAGAAATTTTCTTTCGTTTACTACGGCGATGTTCAGGTAAATATTAAGTCACTCTGGTCACGGGTCGCGCGTGAAGCATTTGCCAAAGCTTCCAATGCAAGGCTCATGATGTACGCCGGAGACCTGATCAACAAAGCCAACCGCGATATAGAATGGGGCGACTGGTTTGCAGGCGGCGGATTTATTCACAGCATGATCCCCGCACTGCCAACGCCGGGAAATCACGATCATTTTGACACTCCGCAAGGTGTAAACACAACGTCCGTGTTCTGGCGGCCTCAATTTACGCTGCCGCTAAATGGCCCCGTAGGACTGGAAGAAACCTGTTATTATTCCGATGTTCACGGTATGCGGTTTATTTCGCTTAATTCTGATCAGGTTGAGGTGTCTCAGGAATACACCGACAAACAGCGCGACTGGCTGGAAGGAATTCTGAAAAATAATCCGAACAAATGGACCTGTATCACTTTCCACCACCCGATTTATTCGCCCAAAACGACGCGAAATAATGCCCGGATGCGGGAAACTTTCAAACCTATTTTTGACAAATACAAAGTGGATCTCGTTTTGCAGGGACACGACCATACCTACGCACGCGGAATGATGAATGTGCCTATGGAAAAAGGTGCGGTTTCGGGAACCATGTACGTTATATCAGTTAGCGGACCGAAAATGACGGATTCCAACCTTGAAAAATCAAAATGGATAGATCGCAGTGCGGTTTACACCCAGCTTTTTCATGTAGTGGAGGTCGATGGCGACAAATTATCGTTCGACAGTTTCACGGCAACGGGTGAACTTTACGATTCGTTTGACCTGATCAAACAAAAAGGGAAAACCAATAAACTAGTCAACAAAATCCCAAAAAACGTTCCTGAAAAAATTAAGTAACAGAACGCGAGACAAATTCACTTGCGCTCAAAAACATAAAAAACAATACAATGGCAGGGAATACGAACTTACGAATGATCAGAAAATATGGCTTTTGCCTGATATGGCTACTGATTGCTATCGGAACAAACTCTGCCGCTCTGGCTCAGACAAATAAACTGCCATTTCCAAAAGAATTGGTTCAGTTTAAAGCCTACGACGGCAATCCACTATTCAAGGGAACCGGTGACCCAAATACCTGGGATGAGAAAATCCGGGAGCGCGGGTTTATCATGCACGAAGGGAATTCGTTTTTTATGTGGTATACCGGCTACGATAAAAAGACCGGGAAGGACATAAAATATCTGGGCTATGCCACCTCCCCCGACGGATTCAAATGGACGAGATATCCCGGCAACCCGATTCACAAAAACGTATGGATCGAAGATGTTTTCGTGATTAAATCTGACAAAACTTATTACATGTTTGCAGAAAGCAAAGATGACATTCCAAGAATGCTGACCTCCACTGACCGCATCAACTGGACCGATCATGGTTCGTTGGATGTGCGCATGAAAAACGGCCAGCCAATCAGCAAAGGGCCTTTTGGAACGCCGACTGTTGTCAAAAAAGGAAAAGTCTGGTACTTATTTTATGAACGTAACGACGCGGCAGTATGGGTTGCAACATCCACCGATCTTAAAGTATGGACCAATGTTCAGGATGAAAAAGTGCTTGACGCAGGACCCGAAAATTACGACAAATTTGCTGTGGCGTTCAATCAGATTATTGAATACAAAGGAATTTATTATGCCTATTACCATGCGTCGGCATTCAAGGACTGGCACGAATGGTCAACAAACGTAGCGGCTTCCAAAGACCTGATACATTGGGAAAAGTACGCCAAAAACCCGATCATCGGCGACGATACGTCCAGTGGCATTCCTGTCCCGGTTGGCAAAGGGTACCGTTTCTATACCATGCATCCGGAAGTTAAAGCGTTTTTGCCAGAATAATTCGAACAATATCTAACTGATCTGTAAAAGTCCTGCAAAATAATCTGCTCAACGACAATATATTAACCGGTCAGCGGCAATATGAATCAAAAAATCATGTTAAACGCATTTGCCTGATAATTTTAAAATGGTACTTTTGCGTTGCAATCAAAAATCAGATGTCGAAAACGATCAGCTGAAAATGATTGAACTCTCGTAACAACAGCAAAAGTTTACAATAAGGCCAGGTGGTGGAATTGGTAGACACGCTACTTTGAGGGGGTAGTGCCCTTACGGGTGTGGGAGTTCGAATCTCCTTTTGGTCACGAAAAAAACTGCATTTAGACGCTCTGAATGCAGTTTTTTTATGAAAAATAAACCTGTGTCGAATTTGTGTCGAGCAAGAGCATCAATGTTAGACCTCGTAATAATAGACAATAAGCGATATCCTTTCAAAGAACCCCGCTATCAACGACCAGCAGATCTGGACCTGACGAAACAGTGGCTGATCCGGTTTGAAGTATGGTCAGAAGAAAAAAATCAGCTCGTTTTAAAACGCACCCGGGTAACTGGTGACACCATTACTCAGCGCGACCAGGACGCGAAACGACTAATCCGAGAAATTAATGAAGCACTGAACGCCGGCGCGTTTGTAGATCCTGTTCCGGAAGGTGTAGCTTTTGATGCTGATAAGAAAAAGATTGGCCTGGTTGTTGCCGTCAGCGAGTTCATGGATGAAAAGAAGCGGACGCTAAAAAGCCAGTCAGTGACAACTTATGAAAAATGGGAAAGGTATTTTCTCGAATTCATTGTTGCCAAGAATCTGGACAAAATCGATTTGGACGAATTCACTAACCGAGATGCTGCTGAAATGCGGAAATATGCACTCGATGTGCAGAAAATGGGAAACAAGACCTTCAACAGTTATAAAGGTTTTGTCAGCGGAATTTTTAATTATTTCAAACCAATATACAAACTTCCGGAGAACCCAATTGCAGCGACAATTACGAAACTGAAGGTAAAAACCAGTAAGCATATTGCTTACAATAAGGAGCAGATCCAAGCATATAAACAAGCTTGTGAAAAACTAGAACTGCCTGAACTTTGGTTTTTTGTTCAAATGCTGTACTACACCTTTTGTCGTCCCTGGGAAGAAATTCGAAATATGCAGATTGGTGATATAAAGAAAGATCATATCATGATCTATGCAGACTACAGCAAAACTGGCCATAGAACCGTTATGATCCCTTCTGCATTGGAAGAAGTGCTCAAAGCTTGGAACATACGAAATCTGCCACCGCATTTCTATGTTTTCAGTCATGAAGGTAAACCAGGACGTACGCGGGTTGGAAAAAGCTACATGTACGAAAAACACCTGAAAGTTTTAGAAGAAATCGACCTATTGAAATCCGGATATGATATTTACGGCTGGAAACACACAGGTGCAATTGCACTGTATGTAAAAACAAAGGATCTAATGTTGGTTAAGGAGCAGTGTGGTCATTCCGACATATCCCAGACCGTCCAATACTTGAGGGATCTGGGAGTTTTTCACTATTCCACTCAAATAAATAAATTCCCGGCTATTTGAACAGTGGTCGCAGCCGGGCAATATTCAAATTAGCCTGATCTCTGGATCCTTGGAAGAAATCGATTTCCATCACCGACTGGCCTTGGTCATCAAAAAACTGTTGTGCATGAATCCAACGGGCGCCATCGGTTGAGTCGATAATCATCGTGACCAGATATTCGCCTGGTGGTATGAGAAAAAACTCCTCCGGTATTTCAGGAATGGTAAAATTCACAAATCGTTTAAGGATATCATCTTCTACAAACTGTAAATTCTCTCTGAAAACTTTTTTGATCTGGCCTGAAACGGTGTTCCGGATGTGAGAAACTTCTGTATAGTTTGGATATTCCCTGCCTACAACGACAGTAATTCTTTCCTTGAGATCGGACTTTGGCCTTTCCGAATTCCGAAATTTCTCCGGAACCTGAGCAAAGACATGCATGCCTGCCTCTAATAGTATGATATCATTTTCCTTCAACATAAGTATTGGATAAGATCCAAATTTATGGATTTTATCCAAACTACGCAGCTGTCGAGCTTCGGATGTAATTAATATATTTCTGATGCTCGTCGAACTGTGTGGTATTGAAGTTGATGGCGATCGCTCCGGATTGAAGGGCATTCCTTAGCAACCTGGTTTCGTCAATCTGCATCATCAAAAGCGCTTCGATATTACCTGACCCGGACGATCCGGATGCACTGCCGGATCCCGACAAAGGATGCTTGCCGGTGGTGCGGTATCTCTCCATTTGTTCGGCCTGAGCTTTAAAGTATGGATCCTGCAACATTGGCCCAGGGATCACATACTCGGTTTTGTAGTTCTCGCCGGCAATGTAACTTCTAGGGCCCAGATCAAACAAGGTTGGTTGATTCACATATCCTGCCGGGCTTTTACTTTTGCGCAGCGAGTTTAAGTCTGTAAAACCACCTTCCTCTCGGCCAGGCACAAAAGATTGAACTGATTGAGCAGCAATCAGACCAATACTAATACCAGTTCTGATTTTAGTTGCAGCAATCATCGCCGCTCCGTACGCCGGCCCGGCGATTGGTCCAAGTGTTGCAGCATAAGCGCCTGTGGCTGCAATTTCGGCCTGAGATTTTATAATTACGTTAGCAATTGCTGCCGCCTTCTCTACCAAAAACAATGCTTTGTAAATCAGACTTGTTTCTTTAAAGTAGCTTTTAAGGGCACCTACGCCTTGTTCCAGAGCATCTACCTTGGCGGTTTGTAAAGTAAGCGCCAGCTCGCGCTGTTGTTCAACATTTTGTTTCTCTGCCTTAGTTATCATTGCAGCCCGGGCAATGCTAGCTTCCGCTTGCGATTGTTCCAGATCAGCAGTATCCTGTCCATAATTTTTCCGGATAAGAAACAGCTGAGCCAAGTAAGTATCCTCCGCATTGAGTTTACTAAGATTTGCTTCTTCCGGAGTAATTTTACCCGCAGCTTCACTTATGCCGATTTCATTAGTGGCTGAATTCAAAGCGCGCTTAGCTTCCCTTTCTGCCATCAGAATATCATATTCTTTCTCAGCATCGATGTAGCTTTTTTGGTCCGTGAGGCGTTGTTTATCGTATTTTTCTTCCGCTTCCGCGAAACTCGCCTTCTGATCAGCGCGCTTCTGATCGTATTTTTCTTCGGCCATCTCGGCTTTTAACCTGTCTTCCGGTGTCCATTCTTTTTTCTTTTTGGCTTTTTTCCCGTCATCGGATCCGGAGCTGCTTCCTGTTACTGGCTTTTTTGAAGGCGAATTACCCCCAGCGCTGTCTTCGGATCCGGATCCGCCAACGATTGGATCATAACCATATCCACGATTTTTTCGACGCTCTGTAACTGATTCGCGCCGGTTACCCCTAATGTCTGATTGAAGTTGCTCAAGCTCTTTCTGCATTGATCGAATTTGTGCGTCAGTAAATTTTTCCCTAACAGTGTAAGACCCGCCGGCACCACTTCTGGTTTCGTCCCGATATCCACGATTAAGATCGGCTTGAATTTTTTGTGCTTGAACACCTTTTCGAGACAGATTTTTATCCAGATCTGTTATTTGAGTATCCCGCATCACCTTAAGTAGTTCGCGTTGCTCCTGAATAAACTGTGTTACTTTATCCTTATTAAAGTCAATCGCCTTTCCATACGCATCGAAACCACTTGCTGCTCCCGGGACGGCACCCGTGATTTGGTCAATTATTATTCTGAGCTCCTTCTGCTCATCTGCACTCAATTTGGATTGCTTTTTAAGTTCATCATAGCGCTTAATTAATTTGGGAAGCTCTGATTCAAACCTTGAAACTTTATCCTGTTGAGCACTCAAATTGGCCAAATTTTCAGCGGACTCGTCAACAAGCCCAACCCACCGGCCCCAGATTTCGATTAAGTCCATACCCACCACAGCCAATTTTTCGAGTGCATTGTCTGCAATCTTGCCGACCTTATCCATGATCGCTGCTGCGTTGTTATTCTTTTTGTTAAACTCGTCGGTAATCGCAGATGACTCTTTCAGTTTCTGAGTCGCCGCTCCGACATATTTTGCAAGCATATCCTGGTTACTGGCCAGCTTCATGACAACCTCACTCGCGCCTGATCCGGATAGCTCGGTGTCTTTCAGAATCTTTGCGAACTCAGTTGCCTGAGCGCCGCCGGCTTTCGCTCCAACCACAAATTTGTTGAAGGCACCAAAAATATCTGTGTTGATCAGATGCGCGAAATCTTTGGTACTCATGCCGGCGACTTTTGCAAAGCCTTCTACGTCGGTAGACATCTTCTGGAAAATGGTGTTTATGGCCGTACTTCCGCGCTCAGCTGTTACACTCAATTCTTCCAAGGTAGTTGCCAGGCCGAGTATCTGGCCAGAAGTTGCGCCCATGGGAATAAGTGTACCTCCCATCCTACTAGAAAAATCTAGCATGGTTTTACCCGTTGCCGTACCGGCATCAGCCAGGTAATTCATTGCATTACCAATATGAAGTATATCGTCCGCAGTGTTGTCGGTTTGAATATCCTTGAAGATTTTCCGGACATCGATCAGGCCCTCTGTTAACTGCGTCACGTTATCGAACTCATCGCCGAACGCAACATTTACCATATCGGTGCTTTTAACAAAACCGGCCAGATCCTTTTGAATACCATTTTTCCCTGCGACGGTCGCCATATCCCTAAGCTCCTCATTGAAAGTTCTTGTTTTCAAATTTGAAAGCTCAGAGTTTAACTCACGAACCTCGGATTTTGCTTTGTCGGTTGCTTTACCTACATCAGATAAAGAATCAGACATTGAATATATTTTCTCCTTCACGGTCACTGCCAGATTCGCAAGTGTTTGCAGCCCCTGGGTCACGACCGATCCTCCTAAAAAACCTTTGAATACATCCTTCCAGTTACTTTTAAGATTTTTACCGGCATCGCTCAGCTCGCGTGCTTTTTGCGAGGCAGTGTGGTATGCTTCTGAGGCTACCTTAAGCTGACGGGCTGTTTCTTCAAAATCCGGATGATCTTCGGCCAGGCCGCGGTATTCTTGCTTCAATTTTGACACAGCCGCTCCCATCTCCTTCAATGAGACTTTGCTTTGCTGGCCATCGATGATCAGCTGAACGGTTGATTTTTCTGTTTTACTGGCCATTATACTGGTAGGATAAGCTTTCCTTCCGGAAGATTTTGTTTGATATTTTCAAGTGTGGCGATCGCGATATCCCGGGCAAGGATCTCGGACATACGGTGAACCTGGCCAGGCCATACATCAGTAAGCCATGGTTTGGGTTTGCGGGTTATCCTGGATGGATTCCGATTTGTTGTTAGTGCGCGACCGGTCTGCTTTTCTATCAGTGTTAAGCCATTGCCCACACCCATGTCGACAAAGCGGCCATACCAGTTGAAGCTGATTGTTCCGGATGTTTTGGAAGATCCGGTCGTGACACTGGTCCGCATGGACTCGTAGAGATCTCCACTGTGACGAACTCCGAGGCGCCAGATGCTTTTTTGGAGCTTTTCGGCGCTAAATTTGACAAAATACCGCATGGTGTTCACCAGGGTTTTGTCCAGGATCATTTCAGGCAGCTCATTGTTTGGCAGATCGGATATTACGCGCTCAGCTGTGCCATTTATTTTCCGGCGCTTAGAAAAACGCAGACGATCGGTCTTGTTAAGACTGTCAAGCTTTTTTGGTTTTCTTCCGGATCTGCTGAGTTTCATTTGCTGTATCTCTTTTTGTTGCGAGATACAGCGAATGAAAATTGTAATGAAGGAAAGATGCGCTTACAGGATGGTGTAGTCAGCGCTGAATGCCAGGGAATATTCCATAAAAATATCTTCCTCGGGACCTTGATCAGAGATAACAACTTTTATGAGATCATATTCGTTTCCGGACATAACCAGGCTAAATGAGTTCATTGAACTTGTCGTCGACTCGCCGGCAGGAGTCGTCAGCTGATAAGACTCGTACAATACCGACAAATTCGTAGGATTACCCGGCGTAGTTTTGGCAGCATCTGCATAGACCAGAATTTTGAAATCTGCGTAAGCTATGGTGCGATCGCCAATGACTTCTGTATACTGGAATGTCATCTCCAATTCAATAAAGAACTGTTCATTCTGAACCACGTTGGGAGATGCGTCCGCAGGAATCAGGACATACATGGAGCCTTTGGCCAATACTTTTCCAGATTTACCAGGTATGCTGATGTTTAATCTTTCCATCATGCACCTGATCATGACACTATTCTGCCCTTTGATTGCATAAACGTCCTGTAATTTCAGCGATCGGGACAGGCTGACCGGTAATAGAAAACTGAATCTCAAGCGCCTTGCATAAGCCAGGAAATTGTAAAATGGCACAGTCACTTTGTAAAAAAAACTATCGCTTTGCTTCGGATCCAGGGACCACTGCCCGATTCTGGTCTGATCAAAAGATTTACTTACAGAGGATCCATAAGGATATAGCGCTCCGCTGCCATCCTGCTGCATGCCGCGATAGCTAATAAGACGTAAACCGAAATCATTCTTGTGCTTGACAACCCTATTGAAAAATCCGGTTTGATATTGAAAAATGATGTTGAACAGATTGCCCGGTTGTCGGGCAGATGGAACTTGCCACTGGTGTCCATTTTCCGGGTTAGCACCTCGAAACATAAGTAATGTTCCAATATTACTCTTCACTTCCTTATGGCCAGCCCGAATTGAATAGCTTACTGGCTCGTATGTTTTGTAATTATAATCGGCATCATCTTTATAGGATACCAATTTGAAACCCTTGTCATCTGGAACCTCGTTATTGTAGCCGGCCAATAAATACGCGGTAAGATCTTTGTAATTGGAACTACTGTCACGAACGGTGTCGTACATTTCAAAACTACATTCGAGCCGTGATGTGTCAAAATAGATTCCAACACCATAGTCATTGCGCAGCGCCTTGAAAAAATCACTGATCTGCATGTATGGTACATGCATTCCCAGATTCTGACGAATACCTTCGGAGACACCTAATCCATCGTATGGAAGTGTTTGGGTATTGTAAATAGTGAGGCGTCGAATTTCAGGAAGCTGCAAAAAACTACCGGTTGCAGTAAAACCGAAAAACGCACATATTTTTTCGATCAAGTGCGTCAAATAAATAAAAGGAGTAAAATGACGATTTTTGGTAACAATAAAATTGGATCCATCCCAGGCATTGACATAGGTGTATTGAATGTACCCGGGCACATCCTCCATATCTTTCGGCTCCGGAGCAAGTCCAAAGTTGTAAACCGGAAAAAATGCGAAAGGATAGGCCCCAGGCTCGGCAGCAGCTGACGCTTTCATTAAAAGCTTAAGATTAGCCAGGGTAGATCCAAAGTAATAACTTTCTTTGAAACATTCGTGCAGATACCGGCCACGGATCTTGTCGGCAATTTCGCCGGCGTCAACCTTTAGGTATCCGGATCCGGATGAATTGTCGATTTTGAAACTAAGTGCTGATTTACGAAGAATGACACCATTGATCCAGACTGTGACCGGTACATCAACCGGGCGCGACTCCGGAAGATGGGTGTGGCCAATAAATTTTTTGTTGTTGTCTGATAGCGGGAAATTGATGGGATATGAAAAGCTCCCGGGAAGATCGTCAGAGTCTGCCAACAGCCAGTTATTGAACTCGAACTCGATGTTTACGTCGGGTTCAAGTTCAAGCGTCTGGTTGGCTATGTTTTGTATCCGGATCATAGACCGAGCGTATACTTAATCCAGTTATAGTAGTTGATTCCCCAAACCCTGTTAGCCACTGCATTTGGATGGATGTGAATTCCAATACTTGTCCTGGAAGGAATAAAAAACTTCTCGCTTTGGCGGCCTGTCAATTCGTAGGTTGGCAAGTTAGAACTCCGGGAAATCATTGCCAGCGCGGTCGGCGTTGTGTGTGTTCCTGGAAGAACCCAAACCTTATTAGCGTCTTCATTCGTAATCACCGCCTGAGTGCGTGCCAGGTTGTCATCATATACGCCGCGCAGTGTTTCGTTCATCAAAGCATACTTATCCACCTCTGGATAAAGATTGGTAAAATAAGTGCCTGCGCTATCATTGATTCCAAGACCTATGTTGACCGCTCCCCAGGAGTTGGCCGCATACTCTGCCTTAATTGTTTCTGTGAGCGCCTTAACCATTTGACCGAAATGGACTACACTTTGATCATTACAGCATAGCTGAAGAATAAAGTGGCTTGGCTTCAAAACATCGTAACTGCCCGTATTGACAATTTTGGTTCCAACTGTCGGAGCACCAAGCGTCAAACGGTTTCCACTGTCGTCAATCGTTCTCCAGCGTTCAAGGTATTTTGTTACCGAAAAACGCACCTGCCAGGTATCACCATTTCCATCCACAAAAGACGAGACAGAGGCAAAATCATAAAACGGGTTATCCGGATTTGTTGCAAGCGCCGACAGTTTGGTTTTATAATCTCCGAGCGTCGATCCGGTGTATCCGAATGCGGAAAGCATCCATGCCCGCATTGCAGCAGTGTCCAAACAGCCGGCAGGGTTCCAGCACGTGCGGTCAAAGAGATATTTTTGAGCCGCGGTGTCTGTGTAGTCTGTTCCGGATCCGTCTCCAAGTCCCAACGCATCCCAGGGGCCCTGGCCCCTCGGAGTTAGTACGGGCTTGTTTATGTACATAAAATAAGACCAACTCCCCCTTCCTTCTGCAAAGGCTTTATATGTTCCTGTAACTCCTCTGTAATTAAGTGTCCAGGTTTCATTATTAGCTGTGCCAACACTGAAATACCGGTATTTGTTTTTCAAGGTTGTTGAGTAATTCCCTACTTGAATGTCGGCAGGCGAAATGCCTTGTGCCAATAAAAAATCGATCTTGCATTTTTGATACTGCTCCTGCATAACCGACCAGGCCGCTGCGCCACAGCCGGCAATAGAACCAACTTCAACGTTAAGCGCTGCTGTGGTGCTGTCTCCGATCACAACCGCCGCAACCATTTTATCTGGGCCAGTGGACTCCCTTGTACTGACCAAATCAAAATTGATTGTCTTGTTATTGTATTTGGTCCCACCATTAATTACAGCGGTTTTCGCCACAATCGTAGATGGGGTCGGGTGATCATAGCCGGCGACATCGAGGTCGTTTTTTCTTGGAGAATAAATCGGAAGGATATCCCGGCCGGTAGAATCCCATCTTACATCTGTATTATTATCAAAACTTCTCAGAAACCGGTCCAGATACAATGGAACGGCATATTGCCGAACAAGATCCTGCCGCAATGGACCAGGTGAACCTGGTACCACATTTTGTGGATCCAAATCATTGAGAACAGTATAAATCCGTCTCGGTGTCGCAGTACTTGGCAGTGTTAACTTCGTAGCAGCTGGAATCACCAGAGGTGTCTTCTGACGATAATACTTTTCTGAAATGAGCGCTTTGAGGTTGTTAGCACCCGAGTACTGCTTGAATAAGGAGCTTGGAAGTGCCGCCCAGTTGACTACAACAACTGCCGAAACTCCGGATCCGCCAAACGAGGGGATCGTGATCGTATCGATGACATTGCCGGCAGAATCCGCGGCAGGCTCAACATAATTGTTAACTTCCCACTGACAAACTCTTGTGTCGTCGATGGCGAAGGCGATCAAGTTTTTGACCGGCGGACCTCCAATGTTCCTATATATGTAATAGATATGGACCTTGCCAGTCAAAGAAGCTTTCAGGTTGGTAAAAACCACGTCCAAAAGAAAATTAGGCAAAATAGCCTCAATTTCCGGTCCTTTGAAAATTCCGGATTTGTCAATCCTTCCCAGTTCAGCGCTTACTGACGACGCCGTACCTTCTTTGACGTTAGTGGATGCAATTTTACCGGCTCCGTCCAGGTTGGCCGTTTTGCTGGCAACCGCCGCGATCGCAGCATTTGCAGCTGTAATGTCTGTTGCATTCTTGTCGATCGCATTTTTGTTATTGCTTGGCAGCAAAACCTTCTCTGACAGCAGTGACCTTAGTTTTGTCGGTTCGGTGTTGTAGAATAATCCGGATGCATCGGGAATCGCTGCCCAGTTAACCAGAGCGGTTGCACTCACTCCGGATCCGCTTAACGGATCCAGAACGATTGTGGCAATCTTCTTTCCTGCTGCGTCTGCTGTTGGCTCAATATAACCTTCCGCTTTAAATTGGCAAACACGTACTAAATTCACTGCAATTGCTACAATCCAGGCATTTGGTTGTCCGGATCCGGGAGGTAGTTTTCGGTATATATAAAATAGATTAACAACATCGCTGTCAGTAATGGTCAGCCCGGCAAATTTGATATCCAGAAGGAACCTGGTCGCGATTGGGTCAATTGCAAATCCCTTGAATACATTCGACTGCTCGGTCCTGCCAACGTAGTTTTTAAAGTTCTCGTCAAATTTCTCGTAGGTGACAGAGCCAGCAGCTGGGACAGTGGCATTCGGCCGGTAGGTCCAGTGTGCATCCGTAGCATTCCATTGCACGACATCTCCCCTGTTCATTGTGATACTGGTTCCAGTTAGAGAAGTCGTACCGGTTTCCAAAACTACGTAAGCATCGCCATCTGCCTTGGTAACAGATGTCAAATTGGGAGTATTGGAAGCGATTACCCAGTTGCCTTTGAGCTTGAATCCCTGAGCTACAAGCTGCTGTTGCAAAATTAAATTCTCATCACTTGCGGCTTTTGCCACATCCACCGCGGCCTTTGCAGTTTGCACGATTGCGCGATCGGAGGCTACCTGCTCCGCCAGGTCTTCGACGGAATCTGCTGCTTCAACAATTTCCTGCGACTTCTCCAGGGCTAGAGCTGCTGACTGAGCAGCAGCAGCTGCACTCAGACTTGATGACATACTTCCAAAGTCAACTACACCCAGCGCGACCATCAATTCCTGAGTTGCTGTAATGTAGTTAACACTGACATCCGGCGGTGCAACAAGGCCTGTGTTCTTGCCAACTGATACGCTCCACTTTAATGTACCGGTAAGCAGGGACCGCTCGCCGCCACCAACAAGGATCTCGACCAGAAATATCTGAAATTCAGAGCCGCTTAAAATGGTTTTGTCCGGATCCGTGATGGTAAAGGTGACACGGCCCGCCGCATTGGTAACCGGGCTCTTGTCCAGGATCTGTACGCCGGCAGACTTGAACCTGAATTTATAACTGCGGGCGCTAACGTTGAGTGAAACGCCGTCCTGAAAGAAGTTAAATGCAAACTCGTTCAAATCGCTTTTGATGCGTTCGAAAAGAACCTCCGGAATGGTTGGGCGTGAAATTAAAGTCATTTGTGGTGTGTGTTAGATTTCAAAGTGTGGTGAATCAGCCACCGGAAAGGTTTTACCCCATCGCAGTCGCGGATCAAATTCTTTCAATATTTCCCAGGCCTTTTGAAAGTTGGTTACATCCCAGTTGAGCTCCGTTTTGGATCCTTTTTTCAAAAAGGCAATATCAAAGGCTTCGGCTGGCGTGCGCTCGTGTTTGCTTTGGCCTGGCTTTGCCTTTGTAATGATCACGTTACCAGTTTGGGTTATGGCGGCCAGGTTCGCTTTTGCCCTGAGCGTATTCACGACAAAAACAGGCTCGCGTCCCTGGGCATAGAAGGCAGTCTGCTCAGCTGATGATCGGAACACTTGCGTAAGGAAAGGAGCTGGCAGATCCGGATAACGCCGTGACCATGTATTGATCAGATGTTCCCAAGCGAGTTGAAGGCGCTTGTGCGCTTGCTTGATGTCACGCATTTTCTTGTTCCGGTTTAGCAGGCTGGGAAACTGGTTTTCTTCTACTTCTTGGCTCGTAATGTTCCAGCCGATTGGAAAGATCTGCAACCTCGGAGAGCAACCCCTGAATCTGATGTTCGTAGCGGGATTCCATCAGATCGATCTTTTGTTCGAGTTTTTCAATGTAGGCATTTTGCGCCTCGATCGTTTTGTTCCAGAATGCGACGTCGGAATCACGGTTATCGCGTAGGCGTTTTTTACGCTCAGATAGCCAGCCGCCGGCGAAACCAAGGGTGCTCCCGGCACCGGCAATGGTTTCCCAGTTGGCAAATAAAAAATCAATGAGTTTTTGATGCACTGATATAGGTGTGTAGTGTGTACCTGTAAAAGTGCTCTCGAACTGCGGGGAAAGAAAGGAAAGTTGTTACTCAGGAAGCGCTTGGCAACTTGGCAATTGCGGAGATAATTCGGGATTTAACAATCTTGTAAGCAGCAAATAAGAGCGCCAGAACCAAAAACATCAGACCTGCCCCAATGCCGGCGAAGAGCCAGGGAGAAGCCGGTTCCTTCTCGACAACTTTCTGCTCGACTGCTGCCGTTTTTTCTTCCGTCGACGCCTGCTGTTTTTCTCCCGAGTCCCTGACTGTTGTCCGGATCACGTAGGGCTGCTGTTGTTTAGGTTGCATTTGCTGAAAAACTTTTAACACCGAAAGTAAAGTTGAGTCCGGGATCCCATGCGCGCCGGCTATTACCGGCAGCTGCGGAACTGCATATTCGGTGATCATCTCCCGGTCCCATTTCTCAGAGGCCTGCGAGGATCTGACCGATGTGCTGTCGGCTTTTGACTTAAACATTTGAACCGACCGGCAGGCCTGGGCACCTACTAAGAGAATGGTGCCCAGGATAAGAAGTTTTAGCTTATTCATTTCAGAATTTTTTAAAGACAATTTGCTGACCGTAAACCGTTCCAAGGTTGACACTTTCGCCACCATGTACTACCACGACATTTTCTTCCTTTTCGTGGGCACTCAGGTGATCATTGCAATACATGGCAACCTTGCCATCAGGTCCAACGCCCACCAGGGGAAGTCCAACTTTGGCATCAAAGGCGTCCTTGTTAACATACAGGTTGTTGTTCACCGGACCGAATCCATTAAGATGCAGTCCCGCAGTACCTGGTGTAGCAGTCAAACTTCCGCGGCTGCTGGTGTAAGAGGCGTGATAGATCGTTTCGTTTCTATTTCCCAGTGAGTTCACAAGTGCCATACCGGCATAAGCCGCATCGACGGCGTTGGGATCCAAGCCTGCTGAGATTCCGGTGATATCAGTAACAGGGGCACCATTTTGCCCGGAAACAAAATCTTCCTCCGAACCACCAGTTGGCCTCCATCTTGCTGTTTGCATAGGAGCTGCGATGGAAAGCTTTGTAGGATCTGTTCCCACGTTCCCGTTCCCGTTCCAGATATGACACCCTCCTTTGAGGAATTTGGAAATAATACCCAGTTTAAAAAATTCGTCAAAGACACTTGGTGATGTGTGATAAACGATGAGCTCACCATTTGGGAATTGAATAATTTCCGCTGCGCGTGAATATTCAAGCCCAATGGCATTCCCAAAATTATCCTGGACAAGGCTTTGCGACTGCGGCATCATGAACACGCACCATTTCTTCTCTTTATCTACACCGCCATACGTTTTTGTCATTTTTTTGACGCGTTCATTCAGATACACAACTTCACTGACAATTTTTCGCAAGCCATGGGACATGTAAAAGTCAAAATTGATGTTACGACAATCATTGTCCCCATCAAGCAAGAATTTACAGGTTGTGCCCCATTCACCGGTCGAAGGATTCAACCGGTTGTACAGTTTGGTCGACAAACTTTCGATATAAACAGAGCGGGATCCACCCAGAATACTTACGTCCAGAAGCTTTGTGAACATATCAATCCCGTACGACCCCATCAGCCAGGTATTCTTCACAGCCACACCAGGATCCAAGATCCGGATGAAGTCAAGGCAGGCCTGGTAGAAATGGTGCATCTTACTTTCGATATTCGGATCCGTGCCCTGAGTATTTTCAGGGAATTCGTCCGTAACAACTGTGTATCGATTGAATTTGAACTTATTCGCCAAGTATGCACCGTAATTATACAGATCTTCTGCACTTGGCTGTGTTCCATCTACCGGCCACTTCCACGTCCGGAATGTCAGCGGCTGCGCTTCATCGAGACCAATATTCGTTTCCGTATTGATACCTATTGCATGGTAAGCCGCAGCTGTATCGCCAGTATTGATCTGGAATGTGGCAAACGAACCATCTGCCGTCCTGTTGACAGGATTGAATGGGAACAGCTGATGCCGGCTGATCCGGACCCAGGAGGCTGCGTTTGTAGGAGCACCGACTGTAGTAATTGACAGGTTGATCTCTGCCAGATCGGCTGTAAGCATCGTTACACCACCGCCCCAACCGTGGATCTTGGCTACATAGGCTGCCAGGTTTGGAGCCACGCTAGCATCCACGTCGACCGTCCTGATCGAGTGGATTCCATCGGGAAAGTAAAGGTTCTGCAAAGGAATATACGATTTCGATCCGTCTGAGTTCGTATTGGCGATCAGACTATATCCGCGGTTGTAATACCGTTTTCTGCCATTCGGCATGGTGCTTACGCCCGCGCCTTGCAAAAGCCCGGGCGTATTGTCTGAGATTGTCCCATCACCGTTAAAGGCAAGTGAGGCCCTGACGTTTCGGCTGTAAGTATATAGTCGATTTGAAACCAGGGTTTGGTAAGAACCAAGAAGGGAACTGCCCACAACTGCTCCATTTGTGATGTTGATCGGTGCAGAAACGATATTATGATTAGCAACCATTCGCAGCCTTACTTCGCGGGTCTGACCCTGTGGAAATAAATCGATACCACCGTCAGAGGCAGTATTGAGCAGCCAAACGTTCGATGTGTCATTCAGGCCAGTATCATTGTACCATGCGCTCGTCTTATACCAGGTCGATCCGCCATTCAAATTGAACTCGAGCGTATTTGGATAAACAAACGGGTACGCCCATGCATTGTCGTTTACGACGTTTGCTTTGTTCAACAAAACCCGACCCAAAACCGGACTGTAAGGGGTGCTTGCTCCGCCCAAACCCTTAATTCCTCCTGTTACTTCCAGCAGGTTAAATGAAAAAAAGGATTGTTTTGTGCTTACAACCTCGCCACTTTCCCCGCCACCACTCCGGAATGTTGCTGTGAAACGAAACTTGCCATATCTGTTGATTGGAGATCCGTTGTAATTTTTAAACCGGCTGTCGACACCGGCGTCCGGAAACAATCTCCAGGCAGGCAGGTTTGTTCTGTAACCGGTGCCCACGCTGAAACCTTGTGAAGCGATCTGTGTCCAGGTACCAAGCACATCCAGATCCAGAACGATAGTTGCAAAATCGTACTGAAATCCCACGTTAGCACTCTCCAAAAAGATATTGAATCCAGGCGGTAAAGGGCCGTCATAGTTACCAGCTGTCAGATCCGCAATGGTTGCACCGTCCCATCCGGTTTTTAAGGCCATTGTGAATGAAACCGGATCTGGTGGTACACCTACCGTTGCATTAGCAGTCAATGTACCTACGTTGATACGGTAGTAAGCATCAGGCCATCCACCTGTTCTGGGTACGACAATTTCGGTTGTATTGGCGACGTAATCTTTTAACTCAGAAAACAATTTGACGTTTGTTGTCGCATTGTATATCTCTGTCAAGAATTGTCCGTTTTGCTTGATTTTGAATTTGAAAACGCCGCCTTCATACTTTGGGTAGCCAACAGCCCATTCAAGAGTTGTATCAGCTGGCAAATTCACCTCCCGGAAGTCCCAGGGACTTTTACAGGTGAATCCCTGGATACCAACATAATATTTACCGCCTGGCTGTGGCGGGAATTCAATAATAAGGTGATTGCCATTTGGCGAATGACCATTAACAGGATCTGATGCTGCAATTGGAGTTACATCAGATGGATTGCGGACAAGCTTCCATGCTGATTTGATGACACCCATACCATCATAAGGTATATCGAGCTCGCCATTGTTAATGATAATAATCGGCGCCTGAAGATAGTGGTTTGGTCCACGAGGACACAGTTCCCGATTGTCTGGTTCTTCCGGCTCTTCCAGACTTTCGAGTTTCAAGGCAACAATCTTTTGGTTCCCATGCTGATCTTTGATCCCGATCAGAATCCGGTCATTGGCAGCGAATTTCTTGTCAATTTGTCCTACGACTTTAATCAACAATCCTTCACTTGAGACTTCGACGCCATCAAATTTGAGTGAATTGTATTCTACGTCCACGATTAAGTTATTGAGTGTGTGATATGAGGTTTTGTAAATGGCGAGATCGACGTATTTGGTGAAGGGCACACCGGTTTGCACGATGATCGCGGGGATCGCCGTGAATTCGGGGTGTACGGCGTTAGAGCCAATTTCTGTGTAAGCGCTGTTTCCGGAAACTTCGTTGACGGTCCGGATGTAGGTTTTGCCGTCGCTGGTGGTGACGATATCGGATCCAACCTGCGAGCCTGGTGTCCCATTGACAACCCGGATCAGGGTACCTTGCAGACCGTCGACCGGCCAGCCAGCTTCTTTGCTTGTTGTGGGCGTGTAGTATAGTCCGCTCTGCTTTCCACCGCCGCCACCGCCAACATTATCCAATGGCTCGCCGGCGGATAGGCGTCCGGATGTGCTCGGATCGTTTACCCAGTTCGGAAATTCGTCCTCCTTCCATGCCGGCAGCGTGTTGTCGACAATACCTTTAACATCGTCAAAGAAGTTGCCGAGTGTCTGATTTCCACGCAGGTATTGACCAAGCAAACCGAGTGGCAGCTTGTTCTGCTTTTTAAGAAATTCCAAGAAAAGAGATCCGGATTTAACCAGGTTCTTGCTTCCGGAAGTTGGGATAATGTCGTACAATAATGTTCCATTGCTCCCAATCCCTGGATAAGGCGGAACGGATATGACGATCGGAGCACCAGCTGCTCCCTGGAAGCCCGGAGGTGGAGCATACAGATCTGCCGAATCCTCCTGTTCTGACCAGGTATCATCTTCGAAGGCGTAACTGTAATCAAAGGTTTGGGCTAGAAGCGAATCGCCATCTTCGTACTCTTTGACGGAGCTGCTGCTGATAAGGATCGGCAGCGCTTTGTTTTGAAACTTTCTGTATTTATACCGGGAGATATAAAAATCCCGAAAACTCCGGATCTCGTGTGCATGCCGATAACCTGTGGCTGCTTCAAATTTTTGTCTGTACTGGATATCCCAGTCGACAAATGTGCCATCAGTAAATTTGTAGTCCGGAGAAAGGTATTTTTCGGCAGTGCGTTTGACGAGCTCAATTTCTTGACTGTTCTTGCCCCACACGTGCATTGTGTCAAGAGCGCCAAGGCTGTTGATATAGACAAAATAGCGCCTGTAAGGCTTGTACTCATATTTCAGCACATAAGTGTACGGCCGGGAAACTGGAGAATTGTCACTGAAAAATTGAACAGTATAGGATTCGACGGCATTGCCCGCAATGATCTCGTTAATGTTCAACTGCTCATAACCGACGTTCACAGTTGCACGCTTATTGATGCCTAAAACACCTCCAAGACTTACAGTAAGCAATGGCGATTCTCCTCCGATCGCAAATTTGGCCTTGACTTCTAAAGACAGATTGTAAAATCCTCTAGTATTCAGGAAAGACAAAAACTGGGGTTCGTCCGGAAACACATACCTGATATCAGGCCCGAGGCGCAGCGCCTTGTCCTTGGCAACATTGTCACTTTCGCGAAGCAGGTCCAGTACAGTAAGGTTTGATCCACTTTCATAGGGAGTACCTCCCAGTGTAACATGCTTTTCATCTGCCTTGGTAATTTTACCAATCTGGAATTTATCACCCCAGGCTTCCGCATATCTGATGTAATACCGGCGCTTTGAATTGATGTCGATTTCAAAGGTGCGGGTTTCCCAGTCATGGATATCTGGAGATAGTTCCGGATGCAACAGGTCGGACAGATTCCACTCTGTATTACCTGATTCATCCACTTGCAGGGATTCAGCAAAGATTTTCTCAAAAGTGGATCCGTCGGGCCTTTCAATCCATAGCTGAGCATGTATAGCAAAGTTCGGTTTGATCTTCCGATCGATTCCCGCTGTTTTGACGACTACCTGGACGGTTGGAATATTCTGGATCAGGAAATTGTAAGCCGTACCAGGTTCTCGAGCTGTGAAACGCAGGTTGAAATGGGCATCCTGAACAGCGTCGATGATGAAGTCGCGGTCCAGATAATAATTGTCGCGAAAATAAGGAAGGATTGTAGCTAGGTATCCAGTACTCACTGTTCCTGCGGGAAATTCGAAGCCGGCATTCTGGATCACATTACGTGCGACCATGCGCTGCTCTTCGCCCTTATAGCGTATCACAACAACAGTTCCGTCGGTGATGACACCGCTCAGCTGAATGTGATTGACAGCAGCTGCACCCGGATTATCCACCCGGGCATCAGACTGTAAACCATATATAATCGGATTCTTAGAAAAGGAAATTAATTCCGGTTCGCGCGTAACTACAATCGGCATGCTCAATAGTGTGTGTATGAGCCGAAAGGTAGATGCTGACTGGTAGGATAGTTAGGAAAGTTGCTGTGTAGCCGGTCTGATCAGATCAATTTTATGTATACTTATGTTACACGTTTATCGATAATTATTAACTTTGCGACCTGACGATGATCAACATGGCGTGCAGGCCGGACTGATCATAAAAAAGAAATGCCCGACTGGTGTGCAGCCAGCCGGGCGATTGCAAAAGTTTCTATCAAAAAAATCTTACAATCATGAAGAGCAAAAGTAGTAAAAACATCAATGTCGGCCATGGAGTATTTGGATATGTTATCCATGACAAATTAGATCCGCAACTTTCGGATTTGGTAAAATCCTCTGGAACATACTACAAAGGATCAGAAACCGAACTGAAAGAAGCAGCCGAAAAAGGCTTTAATTATTTAACAAAAAATGATCTGAAAGGCTGGTATTATAACCGTAGTGCAATTATTGCGTTATTGGATGCCGGCGTTGATGTCTTCTATCTAAGTATTAAGATTGAAGAAGTGGACGACATCGAACGCATTGATAACCAAAATCACGCAGCTGCACAGGAGAAACTAAAGCCCAAGGACTAACCACTTGGATTATGACCTGGAAGCAACGTTATGAACGAATGAAAAAGCATTACGGCTGGACCAATGATCAGATTGCCGAAATGATTGGAAACAGTAATGCCAGTGTTCGAATTGTTGTAAACCGGGAAGAGATACCCAGGTGGTTAAGGTTGGCCATCATCGTTTTCGAAAAAGAAAACGGACTTGAAGAGTAAAAACAGACCTGGCCATTGGTTGACCAGGTCTGTTTTCAGATTATCCTGCCTAACTAATATTTTCAATGAAATTAGTTTGCGCATTATTGCAGTCAATTAACAAGTAAATATTTCTGGTTTAGCCCTTTAACAATTAAAAACCATCCTATATGAAAACTAAAACAGCTCTCGTTCTTTTATTGATTCTTTGGTCCATGGGAGAGACTTATGCCCAGAAAACCATAAAGCTCACATCGAATCGTTCTATGTCAAAAGCTCGGGGTTTAAGTGTGCCTTTGATGAGTGGCACGACAGCTAGTCTAAATTCTAATGGTCATGTGATTGAAGGCACTTTGTCAAGAAACCAATCCTTTATCCGTGTAAAGGGTTTCGAGGTTCCTTGTAAGGAAGGTGGAATTGTGCGTTTTAATGATGCTGGATATTTAAGGGAGTGTGTGTTGTCCCGAAATAGTTCGTTTGCACGGGCACGGTTTAGTTTCGAACCCATGTTATTGGAAGGGACAATTGTCCGTTTCAATGATGCTGGAGCACTGATCGAAGGGACACTATCAAGAAATCAAGGTTTTGCACGTGCGATAGGCTCAGATGTCTCTTGCTTGAAAGAGACCGTTGTTCGTTTTAATGAAATGGGAGATTTGGTAGAAGCAACTTTGGCTTCGGGTAGTTCCTTTGCAAAAGTTGGAGGTGGAAATCTTACTGCAAAAAAGGGAGAAAGGGTTCTCTTCAATGATGGAGGATACATTGTACCTTGACGATCTAAAATAATAGCGGAAAGATTCAGCCCTCCCGCCATTATCAGCATCAATCAGCAGGCTGCTTTGTAATTGGTGAACAGATATTCCGTTCGCCGGTTACCAAGATTTTTGCGCTCACCTATTTCTATGATATTAAGCTTTTCTTTCTGCGCGGTTTCCATAATGAAGGGATGATCAAACTCTGACATTGCCCAGCGAATCCCTGAGCCTTGAAGCATGCTGAACAGATCTGCGCTATCCTGGATCTTAAAGCCTGAGGAATAATTATTGTCGGTTCCAAGATATGGTGGATCACAGTAAATGAAAGCTCGTTGCTTTTCACGATCGCCGCGTAGAGCTATCTTGTTAAGAATGATCCGGAAATCGAAATTGGTAAATTTGGTATTGACAAACCGCTCAATGATCTGATCGATCGCGACAGAAATGTCTGGCTTATTGCCTCCATAGCCAAGGCGTAGGGTTTCTCCTTTGCCCAAAAAGCTAAAATTTGATAAGACTAAAAATCGGACTGCTTTGAAGATTGGATCGCCGTCCGCTTTCTTTCTCCATTCCTTAAAAAGCACAGAATGAACCGGTGTATAATTCCAGGCATCGATCAGCTCCTGCTTGCGTGTCCGGATCATATTATAAAGGTTGTAAACATCATAGTCCAGATCGTTCACAATATTGTATTTGGCTGATGGCTTGTTAAAGAACATGCCGCCTGCTCCGAAAAACAATTCCAGATAAAGATCGTGATCAGGAAAGTGTTGGTGAATTTTCTCGGCAATACGTTTTTTGTTTCCGAGACGATTGAGAATCATGGTGTGTTTTTGTGTGGAAAATGGGAAAATGTATAAACAACAACTAATTGCCGAATTTAAATTTTCTTTATTTTGTTCCTGAGGAAAGTTGCCACATTGGCAGTTCGAATAATACCTTTCCGTTGCCAACACCATGACAGCAAAATTCACTGAAAACGAGGTAGTTCAAAAAATTTCTGCCGGCGTGTACAAATATTATGGAGATTCAATTCCGTATTTCCCTCAGTCTTCACTTGATGGATTTATAGCAAAACCATCATTTTATTATTTGATTGAGCCAGAAAAACCAGTTCTAATTGAATTAACATTGAATGGGAATTCTTTTACCTTGGCCAGAATCCAGGGAACCGACATGGGTATGGTCAACGACTTCTTGGAGCAATATCAACGACACCAAATTACTATCCCAGCCACTTTGAAAGTGAAAGTAATTATTGAAATTACGACCAAAAAGGACGGGATTTTCCTTACTTTTCCTGGCTACGATAAAGCTCCTGACAGTGTGTTTAATGAATCAAATGATCTTCAGGTTATTGCGAAATCTTACACTGGGTCAGATTTTACAAAAAATCCGTAGTTCCGTATGTAATATCCTCCGGAATGAGCCATTGAAACTCTACGGCCCAGCCGGCCAGCTGCTTCAAAATAATAGGTGTAGGCGACTGACTGATCTGTCCGAGTTGAATCGCATTGGCCAATAATAGCGGTGAGTCTTCATCAAAATTGGCCCGGCTGTCCCGTTTCATTTTGTTGATCAGCTTCCGTGCAATTTTTTGACACTTCAACCTGGCGCGCCTCAGGTCTCTGATGTTACCGGGATCCACTCTGTCCAGGACAACAAAACCACCCATGATGAGCATCTTCTGACCTGGCGTACTCCCGTCGCTTTCGATCTCAGCTTCATCCAAGACCAAAGCCGGCATGCAAAGCCTCCCTCCGAGCGCATCGCTTAACTCTTTTAAGCCGTCGCCAGTTTCACTATTGATGAAAAAATGCTCTTTCGCAGGTGTGTGGGAAAGATCGGCCAGACTTACCGCCAGGTCTTCAAAGTAAGATTGATAAAGTTCCTCGGTATACATGGCCTTATTTTTTGGATTCCAGTTCCTTGTTTTGCTTGATACGGTTGTTGAGCATCTTCAGCGCCACGTATAAATTCTCCTTTTCAAAAGCATGAAACTTTAAGCTATCGTTATCACAAAAGGCGAGTGCAGTATCCATCCATGCGCTGACCCGGACAGGAGCAGCTGCGCTAGTGGTGCCAGATGTTTCTGTGAAGACCTGCGGAAAACTTGCCTTCAGGTGCTGCATCATTCCGGAATAATTCCAGGCGACAAAACTCTTAACATCGTTAAATTTCTCATCTGTCAACTTTGCGGCATACTTATCAATGTCTTCCAGGATAAACTCTCCCCTCCTGCCACCACGTGGCCACCAGGATCTTTTACGGTAGAGCACTGCGCACAGCTTGGCGTGATCAGTAGCAATGAAGGTTTCGGTAAAAATGAACTCCCCAAAGGTGAGGTCGGTAAGCCGGTCGGAACACACATCCAAATACTGGCCGTTTACGTTAAAGTGCTTTAACAGCCAGTTCGAAGGCGGATTCTCGGAATAAACCCATTTGCAGGAATCAAGAATTTCAAGACCCATTAATGAAAGGCTTTCATAATTCTCATTATCAGCGCCTGCCTGATATTTTCTTGCAGCAATTCTCGCCTCAAAAAATATCTTCAAAACGCTGTATGGGATTTTGTAGAGAAGCATTGGCACAACCAAAAGCATGTGTTTTTTGGTTGAACTACCTTTAACCAGGTTAAACAACTTTAACGCCATTTCAGCAGGAACCTCAGACCAGGTCGATGGACCGGTATAAACTTTTTCTTTCTCTCCCAGGATAATCTTTATTGTTCTCATCAGAACATTGCCATTTTACCATTATAGATAATTTCGCGGGAAAAGCTGACCGGCTCCGGATTGGATATTTCACCAACAATCTCAGCTACCGAGTCCCAGTAAAAATCTGCTTTACCCTGAGCAGCTGCAATCGCCCGGGCACGCTCCTGATCAGAGGGAGCTCGATAATATTTTACATTTTGAGATCCGTTCTGACTCGTTTGATAAACCCGAAGTCCGCCGGCGTCGAGCTGTATGTTTTGCTGCAATTGGATCACATTGGCAACCGCCTGGAATACCAGGGCTTTTTGTGCAGCACGTCTTAAAGATGCGTATTCGTCAGAAAGGCTGGTATTCGCTTTGACAATAGCATAATGCGCCTGGCCAATTAAAGGAATCAGCCGGTCTTCCTCAATATTGAGGAGCTCCGGATGAACGGCCTGGAATGTGAGCCGGCTACCTGATATCGGGTAGATATCAGAAAACTCGACTGCTCGCCTGATCAAGCCACGCTGCTGTCTTGTGTATGCCAATGAAGTGGCGTATTCCGGGAATGCCGTCAGCTGACCAGGTTCTTCCAACCAGGACAGCAACCGTTCAAGTGCATCATACGCCTGGTTCGTCAGAGATTCAGAAAGTCTGGTGATCTGCTGATCATAAGCTGCTGTCCGGTTTTCGCCTTTGCTAACAGTTGTAATGCCATCGTTACCGACAATTACCTCGCCCAGGGGAAGATATGCAACCAGGCCGAATTTTGCGATTATCACGCGCAACCTGCGAAGTAATGCTTTCTCCGGATCTGAAAGTAGAACATCGTCATTGTACTTTGTCAGAATCCGATCGTAAAGCTGCTGGCCGATGAAAGGAACTGCAATTGCATCAGCTGTTTCCTCAAAATAGGGCTGTACTTTTTCGATTACAAAAATGTTTGAGACGGATACAACCTCCGTTAATTCCTCGATAGTTTTGAAAAGGGTCATCCGTTAAGCGCAGGTTTCGATCCGAATCCGGTATCAGTTGTGGTTAAAATTGAATCTTTGGTCATGATTTTGAATCCAGGATATTTCGCCTCCCAACCGTTGTACCTGGCTGCCCAGCGGATCGGTTCGAGAAGGAAATTTCGAATTGGCTGCATCCGGAGATTGTTGATCAACCAGGCCTCACGCTTATCAGATCCACCGGAGCGCTGCGCCTGATCAGAGCCTCCGTTAAATCCGATCGTTGTCGGATCAGCACCAAATGCATAGAGCACCTGGCTGTTACCTTCCAATACATCTTTGATGTAGGATCCGTCTTTGGTTGCATCATTAAGGACGTTGATAGTTACCAAGGAGCGGTAATCCTTCAACATTGTGTTGTCCCAGATCTTGGATGTGACAATACTATTGCCGGCGCGTTCCACATCCGACAGCGCTGCCGTCATTCCATCCAGCCATTTCTTTTTCAATTGCTGTTTTTCGAGCGGTTCGGCCTTTTCCCATTCCGTCTCGCCAAAGTATGCCGGCCAGTAATCGTCATCGATCTCAAAATGATACTTGATCGACATCGAGTTTTTTAGAAGATACTTCTTGAATGAAGGTACGGCCTGAAGGATATCAAGCCAGCCGGATGTCCGGACCGAATCGTGATGAGCGAGCTGATAAAACGTCTTTCCGACGGTCGGAATATTGTATGGATATAAAAAGTTGGTTTTCTTACTATTGCGTAGATCTTCAATCGAATTCCAAGAGTATGGATCAATTACCGGTATCGTCTTGGTAGTTTCCTTAATGTTGTTTGGCCAGTCAGCTGATAGCAGCACATTTTCGCACTTGCCTTGTTTATTCTGTTTTGACCACCGGCAGAAAGCAGCCTCCTGATGAACAAACCCAACTATTTTCGAGCGGTCCATTGACGGAATCAGCTCAACCCAACCGTTGGCAAACCACAGCAGATCGTTCGCCATCTCAAAAAATGCGCGATTCAGTTGGAAATCATTTAACCAGGAAATGATCTCCTGATCATTGACCCATGTTAGTTGCTCAACGCCATTAACAACATCGGTTACCTGCATTGCGATCAAACCACCACCAACAAGCTCAGACGCTTTGTCAAAAAGTAATCTCGGGATCAATGTATTCTTAGAATACAGATCGATGATCATCTGGGGAAAGTTATTGTCATCACCCCAATTCTCAATCTCCTCCCCTGTTCCAGCCGCCTGGGCATCGACCCGGGGCATGGTAGGATCTGCCGCAGGCCTGCCAGATGTGAAGACAATGCCCAGCTCTTTGCTGTGGGCGACAAGCATCTGGTCTGTTTGAACCAGGAACGAAAGATTACTCATGCAACAGGGCGGTCATTAAAGTATAGTATGTTGTCGTAATGAATCGCCTTAATCTCACCTGTGCCGTAAGCTTCTACATTGATCAGACGCTTGGTTACAGATCCGGACTTCTTACCTCGTTTGCTCAGCACACATTTAAGCATGCGGTACTGACCACCGGTCTTGCGGTGCTCATCAGCTTTAAGGTATCCGATCGTGAAAGGTTGTGGCTTGCCAGATGCAAGCGTCTGCTTCATTGCATCGAGCATATCCGTCACTTTGATGTAGCGATTCATGACGGCAAGGTAGATGGTGCCTGGTAGGATAGTTAGGAAAGTTGCAATTCAGTAGCTTTGTTATATGAGTACACAAGAAGCATTCACAGCCCTGGTCAATAGCCCATACTTATGGAGAAAGACAGGGCAACGTAAGAACAGCCGGCGCGTGTATAAGCACCGCATAGCCAAGGGTGAATGGCCATCGGATGCTACCATGGACAGCCTGGTAGGCACTGCATTCGATGTCGTGCAGCAAAAGGCGTGGAGACTGAGAGGGTAAATACCCGCCCTTTTTTGTAGTACCTCTACTACAAAATTCATATATGGTGCGTTTTTGCTTTAGTGCAATTGCAAGACTTTGCAGTGCGCGGTGGGGGACGGCGTAAGAGAAAGAGCCTTTTTGAGTTTTTTTGAACAAACAACCGATCAGATTATCAATAAGTTAAGTTACAACTTAATTTATTTTTGAAGTCTTCAGCGTTTCTGATTTGTAACGATTTTAAGGTTAAGTAATTAATTCTTAGATTGAAAAGCATTTTCCTTCTAACCAGCCAATGACTTTTATGCATTATGACAAAACTTTCATTAAATTAAATCACAAACAAGTTCGAGCTTTAATCAAACAAATTGATTCTCTAATCCTCGACTATGTTTCCATTGAAAAGATCAAACATCTTTTGGATGCATTACTTGAAGGATATGTCACCAATAGTTTTCTACTCAGGCCGGGTGTGTCACTATATCGTGGAATTAAATGGCACGATAAGCCATTATTATTTTCCAATATTTCATATCCTCCAAAAGATTTTGCAAAAGCGGGCCGGGCCAACAGAGATGGAAATCCTATTTTTTATTGTACCGGAGATAAGGTAAGTGTATTTAAAGAATTAGGTATTCAACCTGGGGATCGACTTGTATTGTCAAGATGGGTTTGTACTAAAGACATAATGTTGAATCAGGTAGGGTTCACGGATGAAGCATTTAAAATGCTAAATTCAGATAGATCTCATCCAGAAGCTCTATTAACTACAAATCATGCAGTTCGCCTTGCTCCGACCAATATCCTAAAACATAATGCGCTAGCCCGATGGTTTTGCCAGCGTATTTCTGATGATACATCAGAAATTTATAAACTAACAATGGCAATAACAGAAATTCAGTTAGAGGGTAGCTTATTTTCTGGGCTAATTTACCCAACGATTTCAAGGAGTGCGAACAGCGAGAACTTTGCCCTCAAGCCAAACACAATTGATAATAAAGAGCTTCAGTTTGTTCAAGTAGATTATTTGATTGTGGAAAATGTTGTTATAGAAGCAGCCGGCGACGAGATCTTCCATTGCCAAGTACTCGATACCGCCAATAAGATAACAAATGAAGGCACAATTCAATGGTTGGGCGTGCCGGAAAATTAATTAACTTGTAATTACCCCCACATCCATCAATGGTTTTTTCTTGCGCTCTGCCACACCGTAAAGTAAAGTATCCACACCATCCGAATGGTGCGTGGTTTCGCGCTGATCCAGCTCGACGTTCCGCTCGTCATCCTTATTTTTCTTGAATTCATCTTTACCAGTGCCTTTTTTGATTTTGGCGTGGCGCATGGATTCCAGAATGTAGTAGCAGTTGTTTCTGTTGAAACGGACCTCGCTCAAATTCGGGTGCTCGCCCCGGAGCAGCTTACCCCACATTTCATACCGGATCGCCGGACCAGGTGTGTGTCCGAGATATACTTTTTTTACTTGCCAGCCGCCTTCTTTTAACAAAGCGATCCACTCATCCGCATAACTTAGCTCGGATACCGCATTGTTTGTAAGCGCAGTGTGATCATAATAGAAGTAGAAAACTTTGGTTTTGTGATGCCGGTAATAATTCAGAAAAAGTTTTGCAAGATCCTTTAAACGGCGGGGATGGAGAACGTCCAGGCCTCTCACGATATTAAAGCCACGGAATGCGAATTGTCCCAACGCAAGGGTATTTATATGCGCACCGTAATCGAGGGCGCCATGTAACGGAAGCTCCGGATCCACGTCACCATCCTTCCGGCTGTCTTCCGCAGTCGACTTGCCGAAACCGGTTTTATCTATGTGGCCATAGTCGTATGCGTCGTAAGTATTGCGCTCCGAAAGATCCGGATAAAAAGCTTCCTGAGTTAAAAAAGGGCGTTGGTTTAGGATCGCGGTCCGGTAGATGTAGGCCGGCAGCGCTTTACGCAGATCCATGATATTCTTCTTACCAAAGCCTTCGACGTTTTCCCAGGTCGACGCTTCGGAAAAGAACGTCGTATTCGCCCGGATCTGATCAAATTGCTTTTGGTAGGACTGTATCTTGTTGAAAACTGCGATTTTTGCACGGCCTTCACGCACCAGGTACAACTGCCATAACTCAAAAATTTTAGCTTGGATGGCCATCAGCACTTTCACGCGCTCAGGCTTCATGTCCTTTTCCTTTTCCAGTATCCACATGGCTTCTTTCCACGTTGGCATATCTGTACAGAAAAGCAATGAGTGAAATTCGGGAATTCCTCCGAAAAAACGCTCATCACCACGGTTTGTCATGAATAGCTCGCTGTCGAGCGATTTCTTATCCAGAAATTTGGCTTCATCGCCGGCGATCCAGTGCACGGTTTTACCGTTCGCAGATCCTGGCCGGTCCTGCGAAACCAGGCTGGCCACAGCGCCGTTACGGAAATAAATACAGTGTTCCGGAGTTAAGGGCCCAACGACCGGCTCGGGAATATTGAGGTTCTTGGGAGGCTTTTGCCGGATCCAGAAGTCACGGTCTTTTTTCCAGCCCATGGACTCCCAGCCTTTGATCACCGGCGGCAATGTTCTCTCTAGTAACTGGATATAGGTTGCACCAACAAAACAGCCGTGAGACCTAGGCATCACTTCGACATTTCTTTTTGTCCTGGGCGCAATCAAACCTTCGGATTTTCCGGTACCACGCCCCCAAACAGCATATTCTTTATTTGCACCGACTAGCATCGATCGCAGCTGCGGCCGGTTGTAGTGCATGTGACGGATTACCGTATCTTCGGGGAGCTGCTCCGGATTCCATTTCAGGTTTGCCATGGAAAGCATGGCTTCCTTGTCGGTTAAGAGCAGCTGCTCGATGTCGAGCGATTTTATGATCGCTGTCATACTTCCTCGAAATCAGTAAATGCCTTGTCCAGGGCTTCTTTGTCCTTGCTGATCATCGTGGCGATCATCTTGTCCAGATCCGGGATCTCGACAGCGCCGACAAGTGTCGGATTGTAATTGATGACGTTGATATTTACCTGGCGTACATCGTCGGCATCCTTTTCTTCACCTATGATATCGATCAGGTTTTTGTGCTCGCGCTGGACGGTTTTGGTGTCGCCTTCTTCCCGGGCTCTGTTGATGTTATTTTTGACAGAATACAGCAGCAGCGCACGCTCGAACTTCCAGTCGACCGGGTTCCCGTAAACATAAAGCTGTTTGAACAGATCCACGTCCTTCCGGGCCATGAATACTGTAATGCCATTGTATTTGGCCACGACCTTGGCCAGCTCGTTCTCGGTCTGAAATTTGAAGCTTTCAGAAAAATACAATGTACTTATGTGCTCAATCCGGGCTTTGCGTTCGATCAGCTCCGGAGAAAGTACTACCGATGCGTCCGTAACCGATTTGGCCAGGATATCCAGGTCAGAATCTCTTTTAGTTATCATCGTCAGTGTCGTCGTCAAATGTTTTCCAGGGATTTTCCCGGGTTTCCATGATCACCAGATCCCGGATATTATCGCGGACCTCCGGCAGGATCATTTTAAGAATATCCACATGCATTTTGGAGGGAATATTCAGCTCAAGTGCGCCGATCAGATTGTCAAGCTTGTCAGTAGCCTGGGCGATGGCTCTCATGTTGTTGTTCATGATTCCAGTTCTTTTATTTTTAGTTCGAGCTGAAACAGTTCAGCTTTCCATTTTTCTATTTTTTCGGGTCTACCCCCGCGGCTCAGGTAGGTGCGCAGCGTATTGCGACGTTTGATCATGTCCGCGATCGTGAGCACAGCAGCACCGTCCGATTCCGGAAGGACTCCGTTCACTTTTTCAAACTGGATCTTGCCAAAAATGCTATCGAGCTGGTAGCGGATCCCGAAAGCCAGGGACATGGCGATTTCGTGCAGATCCGGGCCTTCTTTGATTCCGGAAGCGACCAGGACCCGGGCGCGTTCTTTGAGCGCAGCTCGTTCGTCCATCAGGCTATTGCCAAGTGTTTTGAGATCCTTCACCTGGGCGGAATCTTCAATTATTGGCTTGGCGGATTCGAGCTCCCGGGCTTTGTCCAGGATGGCTGTCAATTCCGCTGCGAGTTTCTTTTTGTTGTAGCTGTCGGAGGATCCCTGAAAAAACTTCTTGAGCATATCCGAATCACCATACTTGTCGTACAGCTCCACTCCTGCCCAATATGCAGGCTCAGCTAACCAATTTTCGATTTCCTGTATCACGGTGATAGAAAAAAAGACCGGTGCATCAGTGCTGCCGGCCTTTTGTTGGACTACTTCTTATTAACCTTAACTATTATTCTGTCCAAGCCAGGCCGGAGACCATATCGCGACGTTCGTAGAGCCAGGCTGTCAACTCGGGCGTAACGTTTGCGAGATCGATCTGGCGGCCATCAACTGCGATCGGCATGTGATCAGACTTTTCAAAACCCACTACTTCAAAAGTTGGATGGGTTGAAGAAGCAGCTACCGGTTTAGCAGCCGCTTCCTGTGTTGTCGTTGACCTTCCCATGTTAGGCAGCTGCGGTTAATGGAACAGCAGCGTCGTAAATGAGCGTGTAGGCCATGTAGGCCTCTATGTTCACTGTGTAGCCAGATGAATCTCCGGTCACGGTCTCAGAATCGTGCGCTGCGCGGATTGTTGCAGGAAAGTCTTCGGTTCCGATCTGAATCAGTTTACCATCAGCACGTTTAATAATTACAATGAAACGATCGCCCTGAGCTTCGTTTGCAAAGTAATTCAGATCATCGCTGTCACCAGGAATGTAGCCGGTGGCAGTTGCTTTGAAACCAGTTGCATCACGACCGCCGAGTGAATCAAATTTGAGCTGACCCTTTTCAATGCCCACATACATTTTGGAAAATTTCTTTCCCTGTTTGCAGACGTGAGGCGTCTTGATCGTGTACTTTTGGCCAACCGGCGTCGGCGAAGCTGCCGGCAACCCAAAGGTTGCAATGTCGTTGATCCCGATAAAATACATTACCTGAGACAGACCAGGCATAAAGTTCGGACCGGTGCCGAAAGGCGGCTGAATTATATCAGCATAGGTAGTTGCTGCCATTTTCTAGTGTGTGTGTTGTTTTGAATGATTGATCTCGCTTTTTAGCTATCAGCTCACCGGGTGAATTATTTCTATTTTTTGCGAAGTACCTCTGATTTTGATTTGATCAGGATAGCACATAGCTTTTCGTTTTTCTGTACATCCTGAGCGGTATATTCAATAAGCTCTCTTGCATCAGAATCCCACAGTTTGAAAGTTTTGATCTGGATCACATAGGTATCCTTGCCATACTTCACAATCGGCTCGCCGGATCCGTTCAGCACTTCTTCTTCCTTCAATACCAATTCTGTTTTTAGCTCACCGATAATTTCTTCAGACTTTGCCTGCGCGGCTTTTGCCGTTTCAACCTCTTTTTTAGAAGCTGAAAGTTCCGCGTCCTTTGTTGCCAGTGCGGCATCCTTTGTTGTCAGTTCGGCATCCTTCGTTACCAACAGAGCCACAAGCTCCTCTGGCGTTAATTTTGTATAATCTGTTGCTTTTGCCACTTTGATTTTTGGGTTATGAAGAAAGGAGGTTTAAAATACCTCCTTTCTCAAATGATAAATCGTTTTGATTAAACCTGGTCGTTAGTACCCAGGTAGCGAAGATCTGCGATCTGATAGCAGGTGATCAGCTTCATGATCGTACGATAGTGCTGTAAACCCTGTACAAAATTGCCAAACGGGTTTGCACCAGGTAACTGGTTTGTACCCATTACCAGGTTTTTGTCAATGGTCCAGATCACACGGTTACTACCCGCCATCCAGGATACCGGCTTAATAATTCCTTTACCTTCCGAGTCAATAATTTGCTTTTTACTGTCTTCGTACTCTGAGTCGGAGAAGGTAGAGCCTGCTTCTTTTTTCGTGCGCAGGTTTTTCACGCGCTTGTCATAAGTGGCTGGCGCCATAAGGAATGTTACACCTGCTTTCTTCACATTGTAAGGCACACCTGCCCACATTGCACCGTCAATCTGATCCAAAGCATTAGTACTGGAGATAGCACCGGTCGAAACGACATTGGTAAGCCTTGTGGCTGCAATTTCTTCGGCAATAAGAGTTCCAAAACCTTTGGAAAGACATCTGTTGTTAATTTCCAACCACTTAGATGGGGCACTGATCGGGGTGTCGCCGGCAGTCGTTGTCGAAAGAGCCTGGAAGTACTCCCGACCTTCTGTTGTTACATAAGATACTTTCTGACCCGCTGTATAAACTGTTGCTGGATTGAAAGCTGCAACCGAACTTGCACTGATTCCAAAATATGCATTGTCGTTTATTTCTGCGCCGATTGACTGGCCAATTTCATTCCAGAAGTACGCGCCAAATTCGGAAGGAAGATCCTTCGCATTTTCCGACAAAACCTCTGAAAGGAATGTGTCACGAAGTTCTTCAGGAATGATCTTCAAAATACGCATGGCGATCTCCGGAGAAATTTTCCGGGCTGTGAAGGATCCATTGCTTTTGTTGGTGTCTTCTACCGAAGTGTCCAATGGTCTAAGACCATTCGTTACATTGAAGCCCCATAGGTTACGGGGAGCCGTTACGTTTCTCAAAAGGTATACATCCTTTACGATGTCCAGATTTGAGAAAATGCGCTTGATGATATTCTGGTAAAACTTACCAGCGTAACCTGAAATCGCGGAAATGTCTGTTAAAGCCATTTTAAGTGTGTGTAAATTAGATTAAGTGTGTGTTTAAAAATTTTGGTTAGTGACCTCTAAGCCACCTGACCCTTTCTGATCCGATCAGCTTCTGCATCAGTTTCGCTGTAAAATGAAACTACTTCAGGAGCTTCAACCGGCGTTGGAACTGTTTCATTTGCTACCATTACAGCGGTTGGAGCTGCTGCTGGTTTCGAAGCCATCAGGGTTGCATTTGCGGCAGTCAGCTCAGTGATTTTGGCTTGCTGCGCGGCCAACTGAGTGCTGTGAGCAGTCTCAAGAGCTGCTAGGCGTGCTTCCAAAGAAACAGTGGGTGTTTCTGCGGTCGCTGCTGGTGTTTCCGGAGTCTCGACAACTGCTGCCGGCGTAGTAACTTCTGCGGATGCCTCCGGAGTCGTCTCCTTGTAATTGGCGATGAAACTCTTTAAATCTGATAAGATACTCATGTCTGTATTATTTGTGGTTTGTGTGTGTTCTGTGGTCAATTGTGCTCCCGGGGAAAGCATTTTTATGCGCTTGGAAGGTTCGGAAGATGAAAGCCGTGTGAGCGCCTCAGGTAGCGTGCCGATTCCGTCGATCAGGCCCATTTCGAGTCCGACAGCGCCGGTGTAGTCCTTTCCTTTGAATGGATCGCCAGCTGATGGAACCAAGCGATCGCCTCGGTTGGTTTTGACGGCACTGATAAAGTGGTTTACGTTTTCGTCGAGCATGTCCTGCAACAGGGTAGGATCGTTATTTTCCCTAAGCCTGCGGAATGCTGCATTTTTTTCGGTGGATAGCCGGCTGTAAACTTCCCATGTTTTGGAACCTTCAAGCCTGGCACTGAAATCCTGTAAGGTGATCATGGCTCCAATACTGCCGACCACGTCAACGGGTGTACTTACATAGAATAGGTCGGCGGCACTTCCAATAAGATAGGCGGCACTTGCTGCCATACCACTGTCGACAAATGCGAGAGTTGGTTTCTTGACGTTGGCGATCCTTTGGGCCAACATGAAAGCGCTGTTCGCTTGTCCACCCGGAGAGTCAATAAGCAGGACGATGTTCGAAACGCTTGGACTTTGCTCGGCTGCATCAACCCATTGCATGTAGGATTCGACACCGTAACTGCACATGCCGTCATATTTGGTAATTGCACCTCTGATTGGGATGACAGCTGTGCTTCCGGCGGACGCATTACCGAAGAAAGCGGATCCATCACCTGGCTCACCAGAAGCATACAGGACATTGCGAAAGCCGTTATCAAGAAGCGACGGCAGTGGTTTTTCATGTAAAAGTGTGTTTGAATTTTGAATCTGTTTCCCCTCCAATAGTTCAATCACAGACGGAAGCATCGTTTCAGCATAAGCAGGGTTGATATACCAGGCTTCGAGCAGGAGTGATGAAATCAGCGCGTGATTGTGTAACATGAAGTATAGGTGTGTGTGTGTAAAGTTGAATGCAACGTTACGAGCGCGGATAGGGAAAATGAAGGAAAGTTGCTAGGGTGAACTATGACCCGGATAAAACAAAAAGCCTGCATCCGGATTGATGCAGGCTTACAGCTTACGTATTCGTGGCCACGACGGCCTGTTGTTATGATTATAAGAAAACCAAACCTTCGGCTTTGGCCTTCGCTGTATCGCTTTCGTCCCAGCTAATAAAGATATCCCACAGCACACCGCCAATAACCTCGTTCGGATTCTTTTTGAATGGTGTAACCGAACAGCCGTCTGCGATCAAAGTATCCAGGATAGCGTCCTGCATAAGCATCGGATGACCCGGGTACCTTCTTGACAGAAAAAATGAATAGTTCGTACTGCCTTTGCCTTCACTTTTTGCCTTGGCTATCTGACTGCGAATTGGTGCTGCATACTCCGAAACCAGTTCCGGACTTATTGTTTGTTCCATGATTTGAAATTTAAACTAGTGGTTGAAATTCATTGTAAAAGCTATCCGGATCCGGAACCAAATATTTCAATCTGGGGATAGCGTATTTGCACACTGCTTTCCATTTCCGGCAAAACCTGTCCAGGATCTGCTGATAAGTCAGCTTAATGTAATCCGCAAAAAGATATTCGTAGAACTGAGAACAGATCCGGGAATACCAGGATTCGATCACAGTTTTCTCCTTTTCAATAATGCGCCTGATAGCCCGGGATTTTAGAGGTTTCGCTTTCATGAGTGTTAAACATCGTGTGTGTATTATTTGAGGTTAATATTCAATTGAGCTGGGTTCGTTGAGCTCTCCGGAGAGCGATATCATCGTGCCTCTTTTGCCCGACATTTCCGCAGGAATTGCAGAATCGAAATCCATCTCCAAGCCGTACAGGTTGTTTCCAATGATCCGCACCAGGTTGTGTGCATCGCGGATCCGGACTGCAAACTTTGCCCACTCTGTAATACCCAGAAATTTTCGGAGATCTTCGGTGTCACCAGGATACCATCCTGATATCTGGAATTGATATTTCCGGCCGTGGATTGTATTAAGCGCTTTTTCAGAAAAGCCGGTGGTATGATCGGAAAGTGTGAGTTTGGTCCAGTCCCGGAATTCTTTTGCTTTCACCTTGCCAAGCATTACGCCGTTTCGTGTACCTGGCCACAAACCAATGTGCATCGAAGGGATTATTTCCAGCGCCGGAATCGAAGCAGCATTTTGTCCGGGACCTCGTTCAAGGTTTTGAAGTAATACGTCAATCATGCCGCAAATACAGGATAGTGATTGGTGATGTGATTGCGATAAGTCCGGATCATGCTCTCCGACCAGTTTGGATCCAATTCCAAACGATCGCCCCACTCGTCGATTATCCGACCGGCAGATTTACCTTTTCCTTTGATCGATGCGTAAACATCGTTGCGCAGATAGGCTTCAACTTTGTTGCTGAAGAGAATACTTTCGTAACTGGTCAGCAGGCCGTTTCGCCGTGTGTGGTGATAATATTCCGGACGTACTGCGAGGTCGCCGTCCAGCCGGACGTTAAGATCACGCGCACCCTCACGGATAAATACTTTGGGAGTAAGAAGTATGATACAAAGATCATATAAAAGCGGATCCACCGGAGCGATCGCCGACAGTACTATTTCAGGCTTTTGAAACCTGTGGCACAAATAAGCCTTTGCGACCTTGGTGATCGCAATGTTGCGCAGTTCATTTCCGACGTTGTGCATCAAGAGGTGTGGATTACGTCGAAAATTACGAATTAGTTAGGTGGTGAAAAAAGGAAAGTTGCAGTGTAAAATGGAAATTTCGAAGTTGAATACTAAATAACTGCAAAGCCATTTTTATGAAATCTGGAAGCATTTCTACGAGATGTAACAAAGAATTTGCCATTACGCAGGGTAACAATCATCAGGCTAGAACTAGTTTCAGTAAATGCCTGATCTCTATAATCTCTCGAAAATTGTAAGCTGCTCGTTGTCATTATTTTGTCGTCTATTTAACGACTCTAAGGACGCACTTGTTTTTTTGACACGCAAGTCGCGTGGTTTTTTATCTGAGATTTTTTAACTCGACAATTCCGATCGCAACTAACATCTGCATGATCACGCTGGTTAGGAAACATACTCTGGTCAGAATGAAAATCAGGTGTAGACGATGCTGATTTTCTATCGACATCATTCCACTATACAGAAGAATGTTTAAAATAGCCCAGATTAAGGCCAATGTTGGAGGACCAGGAATGCGAAAGCGGTTCATACATCAAAATTATGAATCTTTAAGCTATGAATTTGAACTATTCACTCCAATGAGGCCTTCTTCAGATTTTTTTGTGTCAGTTGCGTGATAATTCCATTAAACCCCAGCGATCTTGGTCTGCAAATAATCTGTGAAGATCACTTTCCCTTCGTTAACAATTACTATTCCTGCCCACCCAGTCCGACTTGTCTGACTCAAAAAAACCATTTTTATCTAGATAAGATATATAATAAAATTTGCACTGCAGGAATAACTTTATTACGCAAATAAGTAATATTATCGATCTGTGTATTTTTACAACTAAAAACTATTTTCAGATGTGTTATCACGTTTCTAATGAGCTTGATGCGAAGGAAATCGTCGACGAGTTTAAATTTCCGAAGTACGATCTTGACCGATTTGAAAAGCGATTTGATTTCAACGGCTTTGAAAAGCCTTTTCTTCCAGTTATTTCTATGGAGGACCCGAAACTGATCACCACTTACCGGTGGCGGTTGGTGCCCGGCTGGGTTAATCAGGAAAAGGATTGGAAGGCGAATACGCTAAACGCGCGGAATGACGAACTATTTGAAAAGAGTTCTTATAGGCAGTACTGGGAAAATAGGTGTCTAGTTATTTGCACCGGTTTTTTTGAGCCTCATTATCCAGTCGTAGGTGGAAAGGAACATGAATCTTGGTATATCAAACCTAAAACCAAAAAGTTTTTTGCTCTTGGGGCGATTTATTCAGTTTGGAAAGGTGAGCACACTTTTGCAATCGTCACGAAAGACGCAACCAAAGAAATGGCACGTGTGCATAACGACGGCGAAAGGCAACCGCTCATTCTTGAAGGCCAGGCCGCACAGACCTGGTTAAAACCCGGCCTTACCAAGCAGCAAATGGCAGACCTGATGCTTTACGAATACCCGGATGAACAGCTTGTGACCTACAGGACGGTTGATGGAATATATAATGCGAAGTTGGACACCAATATTCCAGGAGCAATACAACCCTATTCGAGACCTCCTTTTGATGCACTTGATTTATTTCTTCGCGACTGAAACACTTTAACTTAGTTAATATGAAAACGCTGATGGAGGCATTAGTCAATGAGTACACAGATTACTTTGACCTAGGGTATATCGTCTACAGCTCTGTAACCCGAGAACCGGTAGCGGTCTTTAAATCGAAATCCATTGCCGATTATCTGGCCTTTATGATAGATAGCGATCTACCGGTGGAGAAAGCAACTTACCCATTGGAAGAAATACAAATTGATGAGCATCTTAATGATATACGAGCGGGTAAGATGCCCTTTAACGTTAACATGCTTACAGATGGTTCTGTGCTATTTGATATTGAAGATGCAAATCCACAGTACATTTCTAAGCCAGGGATTGCGCAATTACCAAATGAGCTACCGCAAGGCATTTTTGGAACATTTTGGGCGGAAGATTATAGTACGGCGCAAAACCTTGCGAACGGCTTCAGGCTGCAAATGATGGAAGAGGGAAAACTTTGATTGGTCTAGGAAATGGGGCTAATACGAAACAAAATACTATCTTTCGCCTTTTCAGTTCTGCCAAGAATTGATGGAGGGATAATACACCTAAGGAGCTACGACTTGTAGCTCCTTATTTTAATTTTGAAGGATGATAAAACGTTAATGTTATGTTAGTTCCTGAGATTCTGCTATCAATTTAAGTGGATGGTAAATAATGTCATCCCCTTTAAACTCAACAACAAAGTCGACCTTCGGCGCGTTGGAGCCAGCTGCTAAACATCGATCACATATAAAGCCGATGCCCATTAATTCTTCTTTTTTATCAAAATTCCCCCATGCTGGTACTTCCCAAGCCACTTTCAAATTAATTTGAACCCAGTTTAGGGATTTCGAGTATGCGAGCGGTGCCGTGCATCCACAGCATTTTCCGTTCTCAATGATTTTTTCCACCTCCATATCAAATGATTTTTTTCGGTTGGGCTGGCCTTAATCCCCTGTTGAGTAGTGCCCGATCCAGATGATCCAGAAGCCATTGATGTATTTCGCTAAACGAGGTGTGCTGCAAACGATAATGAATGATACGAGCAACCGAAACTGGTATTTTGTAAATTGGATCCTTAGCTGCTTTCGGTTTTAATGCAAGCGCCGCGGTGATCTTCCACCATCGGGCGTGGAATTCGGAAAGGACAATAGTTTCTATCCGGATTTCGCTTCTGGTAAGAACATCAGCATCATCGCATTTCTGTTTTGCATTATTGAGCAACACCAGCATTGCCCTGACCTCGTAGGACGACAATCGGACGGATAACGGTTCCATATCATATCACAGTTTTAAAGATTACTACTTCCTTTTCTTCTGTTACCAAGGCCATTTCCCACCTGCTTTTGATATTCAGGTACGTGGTTGAATTCTTCCACTTATCCCGCTTCTTCCATTCTTTGATCTCTTCCTCGATAAACAGCCGCATGGCCAGCTGATCAAATCCTTCCTTTGCTTTTTCCCTGGCTGCTTCAACCAGTCCATACTCCATGTTATTAAGCCGGCCAGGATTCGGACGGACATCTACTTTTACTGCTGGCATATTGATGTGATTTAAGATGTAAGATTCACCATTCAAAAGCTTGTACAATGGTCCAAGAGTCTTTTTCGAACTGATAGATTTTGTTATGAGCGCCCAGCTTCTTGTCTTTTCTGGTGTCGAAGATGGCTCCGGACGCAACATTTCCGCGGAAGTACTTCTCGAAAATCCGGAACATCTCGTTTATAGCATCTGAAATGTTGCGGATCTTGCTTGCCTGAGCGTATTCGTTGCTCCACTTGCCCCAGGTATTTGCATCATGGAATTTCAGCACCATAAAGCAGCTGGCCATTTCCTTTTGTTTTGCCTTTTTCTCCGGTGAAAGCGCTTTGCCTTTTTGTTCAAGTCCCAGGGTTCGTCTGTGTCGCATCGGTAATTCGGGTTAGTGTAAATCCTACGGTTGATTTTAGTTTGGCCAGGTCAAGCCGCCCTAGCAAATACCTATCGTGAAAATCAATCACATTGATTTCTGCAAATGGATGTTTGTACTCGACAACGTCAGTGCGGATCAATAGCAGGGCACCGATCGCAGTACGCGTGTCGTATTGTTCAAGACGTATCATCCGGACTTCGCACTGGTAATCCTGTTCAAGCTCCTGAACCATATCAGGGCGTAGTTCCTCGAAAATTTGTTCTGTGATTTCGGTCATGGTTGTTAGAAATTAAATTGATTAATGTTTCACGCTTAGTGTTCCACGAAAGATCCTGATCAGGTAAAACATGCCTCAGTTTATCAGAATCGCACTTTTTCAATACTTACCCAGCTGGGCATATTTAGCTCTCATAACCCTCGTCGTAATGCATCCAGTCTTCAACCATGATCACTGTGGCCGGGATATTTTCACCGGTGAGCGCGCGCCGTTTTTTCTGTTGCAGCCATGCTGGCGGTTGGAAGTCCCTAGACTGTTGATCCAGATACTGCCGGCAGAATTCCTGCTGCCATTTCTTGCCAAGTCCTTGGAAAATAACGTTGTAGTAGGTGAACAGGCCGATCTGATCTTTGCCTTTTACCTCTTTTCGCGGTTGGGCATCGATCCGAAGTTTTTCGAAATCTCGCCTGGCTGTCCGGAGCAGGGTTTCGGCTCGCTTGGTCTTGGCTTCCTGCTTATCGGCGTAGGCCTGACGGTTTCTGGCGTGTTGGATGGAATCTTTCTTGATCCAGGCGTCAATGCCTATGAATCCTTTGAGGTTAACTGAATCAAAATATCCTTTGCCTGGGATGTGAACGGCGTAAGGATCAGGGCGATAGGCATCAGGGTGATTGTCGTAATATCGACCGGCCTTATCAAGCTTTTGCATCTGAACCTGGTAATAATCAAACCATTGCTTGTCGTTCCAACTACCCTGGAAGTGCTCAAAAACACCGGCTGAAATTGCAAAAAGGGCTTTCCCATGCTGCTCCTGGGTGAATCGCCGGTTCGGATATATCACTTTCAGTGCGTAGATCCAGAAGGTCATCAGCATTTCGTAAAATTTCGGATCCACTCCCGCCGGCATCTTTGGTTTGTGCGAATCCAGCATGGCAGTGGCTTTTTCCCGGCGAATCCGATCGTTCTCCGCCACGATCGCCGCCCGCCTCGCCGCCGGGCCGGCCGGAACTTCACTCTGTCCCTGATTGATAGAACGCTCACCGAGTGGTTCAGGGCCGGTTTCTGCTCGACCCCTCTGTCCCTGATTGCTCTCTCCGTGCACAATTAACATATCCGCATTCCCTTTTTCTGTTTCTACAGTCTGTATCTGGGTACTGATATGCGGAAAAATTTTCCGCTCAAGGGGTAAAAGAGCGTTTTCCGGGGCGTTTTGAGCAGTTCCGGGCAACACTGCTCCAAACAAATATTGCGGGGTTATCCACAGCTCAAAATCGCACTTGGAGCCGTGAAATTTCGTCGTCACGAAGTTTAAATCTCGCAGACGAGTAAGGTGATTCCGTACCGTTCGGTCCGAACAGCGTGCGAATTTGGCCACCCTGACGGCGTTCGTCCGGAGTGCCGGCGGACTGGTTGGATCCTGCAATTCTGTTGGAAGCATCTCTCGCATACGGTTGTAACTGTGAACGTACTCGGTCAGCAATGTATGAAATGTGGTGGTTACGGATTCCTGGATAATTCCTTCCCGGCGTTCTACCTCGATTTCACCTTTTGCTGTTTTCCTTTTGTGCGTGACCAGGGGACAATTCCTGTTGTGCTCGTCAAACGCCAAGGTAGCCCGGCGTATAACTTCTGAAGTCTCGATTCGTGGTAGCATGTTGCTAACAATTTGATTGTTAAGAGCATAGTATCCCTTACCCGTAAAATACGGAACGATAACGGATATACGGCGCTTTGCCGTTAGTGCCAAATTTCTCCGGCACCCTGTTGCGGGGCGAGATTCGAACTCAGATTTCCCTGTGAACCCGCACCTTCCCTTACCCACGCGCCACTCAAAATTGAGATCCGACGGTGGTAAGATTGGACGTTCTTCCCCTTACCCGCTCCCGGAGCTACCCGGAAGCGGATGGGGAACCCGGCAGCTGCTGACCAGCCTACCGTTGTAGGTTTCATGCCCTACCCTGCGAGATACCAGGATTCGAACCCGGATAGTCTCTCACGCCAATCTGCACCAATGACGCAAAAGCACCTTACCGTTAGGCCATATCTCCCCCTGGCCAGCGAAACCTGACCCTTTCCTCTTTCACAGTTTGTCAAATATTGGCAAGTATTTTCCAAGCTGCCTGGAAACAGCGTTCCCAGGCAGAATCTACTATACTCAACGAGCCTTAACCTAAGGCTTGTGGGATGGAAGGCCTCGACGCCTTCTGCGCAGCATCCTGGGATCTGCACACCCCTAGATCATCACCGGATCAACCGTCCGGGAGATACTCTTGTAAACCCTCCTTTCTATATCCACCGGCTGCTGCCAGCAGTGAATGTTTTTAATTAGAGCCTGCCATGTCGGTCGCGTTCTGCGCAGCCATTGGTCGATCCTGATTTTGCTTAATTGTGATGAGCTTCGCCTGCAACAAGATTATGGCATCGGCTTTTTTAGCCTTTTCTTGTTTTTTCCTTTCTGCCTCCTGACTATGTGTTTTTCGAAGGTCAAGGCCAAAACCTGCCCCTGAGAACGGTCCATTGGATAATGACTCCATCAACATGTCGGCCATTCCCTCGGCAGAATTATGTTTCAGATTGTCCAGCGCCTTTTGTAAAAGCTCAAATTCTTCGTTTGTGAAATGCATTTGTATGATTGATTAAGGTGAAACAGTTATTTGGGATAGCCGAAATCATGATTTTCAACGACGGTCTGGGCCAGGACCAGGTTGTCGTAAAACTTGCCCTGGTCAAGCTCAATAGGCTTGCCAAACTGGTCGTTGACCATAACACGCCAGTTTTTGCCATCGCCCGGCAGCTGCTGTACAAATGCGAGTGGTTCGCCATGATCCTTCGCCATGCCGTCGAGCGTTTGCTCCTGCCAGGTGCGCATGTACAGGTGTAATAAATCACTGGCCCGGTGCCAGGAATATTCATGCTTCATGATAGATCACCTCCTTTCACAAAAGTGATTTCGTCAAACGAGAATGCTCTCTGAATGCATTCCTTGTTCAAAAGCAAGACATAGATATGAAACTTGGATTCATCAACCAGTTGCACATTGCAGTAATGGATGAAGTCCGTGGTTTTGCCGAAATAGTAGACGAATATGCTTGAATGGATCATCGGATCCGGAGACGCAACATATTTGTAAACCGCCACTCCCGAAGGATGAACCGTGGTACGGAAAACCTCTCCCGATAAAAACCGGTCGCGCTTATTCATCGCAGGGCCCTTCCTTCAATTCCTTCAGCATTCCCCAGAGGGCAAGGCAGGTAAACACTCCGAAATAAATCAGTATCCAGGTCATTGGTTCCGCCGTTTAGCATTCCTGAGCATTGTGTAGACAAAAAACCCGGCGAAGGCTGCGATGCCGGCACCAATAATTACAGCGCCATACTCGGCCATTAATTCAGCCAGGGCTTCACCGGTTAAAACGATTGCGACCACGATCAAAAGGGCTTGTTTGGGAGATGCTTTCATAAAGAATGTAGGTTTACAATTGAAATTCCTGCTATAATTCAGACATGAATGTCCGATCGGGCAACACGGGACCTTGCCTTGTTTTTTGCCGCGGCCATTGCCCCAGAGTCAATACGTTTTTGCTTTGATTCTTCCTTGAACTGTTTGCCGTTCGACTTTGCGGCCTGAACGAACGTTTGGGAGGTAGCAAACAGCATGTTTGCCTTATGGGCCATTTTTCGTGCTTCTTCCTGTACTTCCGCTTGCGCTAAAAAATCTTCATCCAATTCGTCCGGACGATAGAGGACCTGCTCGTCGACCTGATGATTCCGTAACCATCCTTCCATTCTCCACGTCCGAATTTCACACTCACGAACTTTCAGTCGGTGAGCTGCCTCCGACTCGGTGAGCCATGCGCTACCGTTCTGCGTCGCAATACTTTTTTGAAGCAGCTGCTGCATCTGTTCCAAAAGCAGCAGCTGCTCCGGAGGCAATGATAAGGTTACGGTCGTATTCATGATCGCGCCAAACAAAGTTTACAAAATAGGTACATGCGGGATTCCCGCCAGTTTTTCCATAGCGAGTACAACCCGTTTGATCCGGTCGACCTGGCCGCGCCGGCGTTCCTTCAAGGTAGCAGCTGCAACCAGGGTCATATCTTCAACGCCAGGCTTCGTATAAAAATAAGGGTCAGCTTCTGACAACATAGTACGCCACTTCTTGCCCAGAGCCTCCCGGGCTGCCAAAAATCTGACGATTAACTGCTCCTTAATTGGAGGCACTTCCTCATATAATTGTGTGCTTTCCATATATTTGTACTTTGCGCTTTGGACTAACTGATATGTATATATGTCTGAAATAAATAAGTTCCTTAACGAGAGTCCATCAGTGATTCTGATATTGGTCCTCGTGTGGATCACTACAATTTTTTTCACTGGCTTCTTTAATAAAGCCGGGGAAGATGTTTGGAATTATGGTTTTCGGAACACGATTAAAACCAAATTCCCTAACCTTACAAAATACATCTCTTTCCTAGCAGGTTTTCTCATACCAGTTACAATGCTCTTTTATTTATTTCTGTCAACTTCGGCGGTTACTAAAACCTTTGTCTATTTAGTTGCGGGATTTGTCTCAACAATTGTGTTTTATAGCATTACACGAATTCTTGGTCCGGTTGTAGATCAAATGATCTATCAAAATAAAAGGCTTAAAGAGTACGTAAGAAATAATGAGATAATCATGGAACAACTATTAGCAATGCATGAAAAAAAACGCGACTAGTTAAACTTTCCCGCTGCACTTCACTATTCCATAAATAACCAAAGTGTACAGCACGAGTGATATTGACTGACCTATCAATTGCCCAAACAGACGGGTATAAAATAGTTGTTTCATCCACTTTCCTCCTTTGCCAAACCCGGTAAACAATTCAACCGCATCTACCTTGAATTCAAGATCGGCAATCCTTTTTTCGAACGCTTCTTTCTCGGCAACAGTCATAGAAACTCTATTTGGCCAGGATTTTTATCAAAACTGATATCAAAGTAAAAACTGAGCATGCTGCCAAAACTGCGCTACAATAATTCATTGTCCTAACAACCTTCTTAAATTCATTTTGAATCATCATTTCCATTGATGCATACAGGCCTCGATTCCCTTTCCTGTATGTTTCCCCAAGCAGACTTCTTCATAAAAAAAACACCACAAATAGCCCTGACAAAACTTCTACAGCTGCGAAGATCACAATCATCCTGCCCATTCTTCGGAGCGCCCGGTCCTGCGCGTCTATCTCTTTCAGCAGCCGCTCATAATCCACCCGTTCCCGGCCATCAATGTCTATTGTTTCAATGTCCCCCATTTTGTACTTTGCGCTTGTTCGTTAGAAGCATGGACAAATATATTACTTAAGATGTCATATTGTCAACATATATGTCATTTATTTTTTGAAATATTTTCTATAACTCACATTTATTGCATCAGATGTCAATTGGAGATCGAATACGGTCATTGAGAGGAAAAAGAAGTTTAGCTGAATTGGGAAAAGAATTGGAGGTCAGTGCGACACAATTATCTCGAATTGAAACCGACCAGTCGAAACCATCGATCGAATTGGCTGGCAAAATTTGCGATTTATACGGGGTTAGCCTGGACTGGCTATTCGGACGATCTGATGAAAAAGATCCGGATCAAAAAAATAAAACCAATGATGCGGGTCAGGAAGATACAATAACCGTGTCCAAGGACGAATTCATTGAATTACAAAGGCTGGCTCTCAGCAAGGCCAAAGAAAAGAGCGAGATCCTCGAAGATGAGAAAGCCAAACTGAAAGCGCAACTGAAAGAGTTAAAAAATCATTAGGCTATTTTGGTCTGCCTACAACTCGAATTGTAATATCGAAATATTTTTTTACACATATTCAATATTAGAGGTGATTCTATGAAGGTAATTTACTTAACGGTTACATATTTTTTCATAATGTTCACAACTTCAAGTTGTTACTGCCAACTTCTGGAATATCAAAAAGTAATCAGTGCCCAAGGCCTAAAGCCATCGGTGATAATTGAGCGAGCGAACAGGTGGGCAGCGATCTCTTACAATAGTTATAAGGACGTTTTGCAATTTAAAGACTCAACCACTTTGGTTGTAAATGGCGCCACACAAGTTGACATTGAAAGTGGACACAATGCAACCTTTAGCCTGACTAAAAGCAATATCAATTATCAGTTACAAATTGAAGCCAAGGCTGATAGGTTCAAAATTACTATTTCCAACTTTTACGGTAAGACTAACGAAGGGAAATATGATCTACCGAACCGAGAAGGGGCCATACAAATACTCAATGGTTCAAAGTACCTGAATAATACTCAAAAAAAAAGTTGGATTATTAGTGAGAACAAACGGTATGATCAATTAGACAGTCATGCACAGAAAATATTTTCTGAACTAGACAAGCTAATGGCACCAGGTAAAGACGATTGGTAGTTGAGAATGCTAGATTACTTTGAAGCAACTGATGATTCCAAAATTCTCCCTCCACATGAAAAGAAGTTCTCCAAAAGTAAAGAACAAACTATTTCCAACTCTTAAGGCAAAAAAACAATACAAAAGAAATGTAGTTTCAAAGTATAAAAAAAAGCATCGGGCTAAACTTTCATACGCAGCGCGTTTGCTTGAGGCTGACAGGAAATTTCGCGCAAGTAGAGAAGTCCTTAAATATCTGCCTTACACAAAGGAGCAAACGGTCAAAGCGCCAAAAGTCATGTCATTTATTAATAATACTGAAAATGTAATTTACTTTATTAATCAGTTACGTGGTAGATTTAGAAGAGGAAGAAGAACATTTGTGGATCTCAGTGCTGTGACACAATTGGAACATGATGCACTTGTCATTTTATTGTCAATAATGATACGTTTCAAAGCAAAAGGAATTGACTTTGATGGGAATTTCCCAGAGAAGGAAAGCGTAAGCAAAATTCTAAAAACGTCAGGCTATTTAAACTCACTTTATAACAAAAAGCAAATTGAGACAGACCAATATAGTGTAACTCGGAGTCTTATTCAATTGAAAGGTAATCGACAGGTTAATTCTAAACAATCATCCAAACTGATCTTGGACGCCGCCAAAACAATTTGGCGCGAACAACGACGATGCCAAGGAGTGCAGACAGCCATCATTGAATTAATGCAAAACACAAATAATCACGCCAATCCTGAAAAGCCTGGAGATCAACACTGCTGGATCTCAACTAAACATTATCCAGAGGAAAATCGGGTCAGTTTTACACTCTTGGATTTTGGTCTGGGCGTTTTTGAAACTCTTAAGGATAAGCCTCTAGGCAACAAGTTTTTTAATTGGAATGAACTTTTTCAAGCCAAACACGAATATTCAAACAATGCTGAGCTATTACAATTAATTTTAATAGGAGAATTGCATAGAACAGTTACGGGGCACTATTTTAGGGGCAAGGGGCTTCCAGTATTATATGAGCTTCTAAAAAGAAACCAAATTAGTAATCTAATTATAGTTACTAACGATGTCAGAGCTGATGTCAAAAACGAGCAATACTCAGTTATGCAAAATTCCTTCAATGGTACATTTGTATCATGGGAACTTGGGATAGCTAATCATAGCTCACCGCTATTTATTGACTAAAAAAAATACTTATCATGGAAACAATTAAATTATCAATTGCAAAACAATATACTCGAACACCTGGCCCAAGGTATGAAAAAGAGGGTCAATTTTCGGGTGAAAAATTCAGAACTGAGCTTTTTTTCCCACTAGTTCGTAAGGCGATTCAAGATGATAGTAAAATAATTGTAGACTTAGATGGCACACATGGTTATGGCACTTCATTCTTGGAAGAAATATTTGGCGGTTTAATTAGGATTAACAAAGTTAGTTTTGATGAAATAAAAAAACACGTAGCGATAAAGTCTAACGAGCAAGACTATTTAATCGATGATGTAAACGAATATCTTACCCAGGCTAAGGAAGAATGCGAAAAATAAACGCTTTCATAGGATTTGTTTTGTGTCTTCTAATTGGCATAATTACGACTGTAGTCGTGACTAGGTCGTATTCTGAATGGGAAAAATTTTTTCCTGTTAAATTTGAAATCGATTTATTACAAATTGTCTCATTGATAGTTACAGTTTGGCTTGCATATTATGTTGCCAGGGTGCTCGACAGACGGTCTAATCAAGACCTAAACATTGCCTTGTTGATATCAGCTAAAATAGAAACCATATTCGATGCATTGAAAGGCTTTCATTCCGAGTTGAATATCAACGATTCCTGTACCTTAAGTCAAGCAAACTCTTTTGCCAAGTCATTGGATATGCGTAAGAAAACTGTTCAGACGCTCATCAGTAGAGTTGACAGACTGAACATTGGAACGAGGATTCGAGATTTCGACCAAGAGTTTGTGGACATACTCCGTGAAATTTCAACGTTGACTACCTTTACTAGTCCCACGCCTGGATCTGCTCCTCAAGATATTACAATATCCGATGGACAATACAAATACTCTCAAAGCAGGATAAGTATGATAAATCAGCAAATTCAAAAATTGGAAAATCTACTAATAACACTGCAATTCGAAGTCTTCTCGACAAATTAATTAGAAAATACCAGCCATAATCTGTGTCTAAAATGTGCCTGTGTCTGGGCAAAATCAGCTAAAAAACACATCCAAAACCCTTAAATCAAGCAAACAGGGCTAGGTGCATGAAGTTCGAATCTCCTTTTGGTCACGAAAAGCCTGCAAATCAATGATTTGCAGGCTTTTTTTTGAACCACTTCCTTAGTTTATATCTGACCCGATTTAGCGCTTCATATTCATTTGGCCTCACAGGTTACCAAAGAGTTACAAAAATTATATCTTTGTAAATCTTTCGCAAGCCACTTTACTCTTCATAGCCATGAAAAAATTCATTCTGCCCGCATTTATTTTTTGTTTCCTAATTTCCTGTAACTCTAAAAAGCCTGTTGCCGTAAATCCTGACTTTTCGGGAAACTACGTTGGGGCGATCTATGGCACTTATTTTGCCTCAAATTTTCCCGCAGTACCTCAGGAACCATTTTATACCGACCAAACAATCTCGCTGGTGAAAGGCGATATGACGGGCGAGCTCACAGGGTTGGACAGCATTCCTTTTACATTCAAAGTCGATCCAAATAAATTGAATACATTCAGCGTCAATGAATCTTTTTCCGGCGGTGGCGAGTGGGTCAATTCGACAGGAATAATCAATGGAGACACGCTGACGCTGACTGGTTCAAAATACAATCCCGACAGGTCGCGACGGGTTTTCAAATTTATCGGTCTGAAAAAATCCGGACAGTAAGTTTTAACGAAAATCAAGCGTTGTCAAACATAAAACAACTCCCGGTCCAAACGGGTAATAATGGATTGAAAATCTTCCGGCCTTGAAGCAAAATCCATCTGATTGACATCAATTTCGAGCAGACGGCCGTGGTCGTAGTTTTTGACAAAATCTTCATAATAACCATTCAGATTTGTCAGGTAATCCAGGGAAATGTCCGCTTCAAAATCTCTTCCTCTTTTCTTGATTTGGGAAACCAGTTTGGGAATATCGGCTTTCAGGTAAATGAGCAGATCAGGCTGCGAAACGGTGTTGATAATGGATTGAAATAAAAGCAGATACGTCTGATAATCCCGCTCTGACATTACTTTCGATTCGTACAGATTGCGTGCGAAAATAAACGCATCCTCGTAAATCGTACGGTCTTGAATGATGGTTGAGTATGTGGTGGACCGGATTTTCTGAACCTGTGCGAAACGATTATTCAAAAAATATATTTGCAGATTAAAGGCCCAGCGATCCATATCCGCATAAAAATCGGCGAGATAGGGATTTCCCTCAACTGCTTCATACATCACATCCCACTTGTAATGTTCGCCCAGCATTTGGGTCAGCGTCGTTTTGCCGGCGCCAATATTTCCGATGATTGCAATGTGCATGTTTTTCGTTTTATGAGTTAGGATGCGATCCGGCAAAAATAAACATTTGCCCAACAATTCCCCGGCTGATGCAAATCAGTTTTTTTCCCTTTCGTTAAACTTTTGATATTCGTATATTTGCACCTGATTTGGAGGGAATGCGAAATTTGATGTGTGAATGTCCCTTCCGTTTTTTGATATGAAGCCAATGAAGCCTTTCCGTGTAATACTTTATTATTTCTACGCACCGATCGCCGATACTGAAAGTTATCGCGACGAGCACCATATTTTTTGTGTTCAGAATAACCTGTTGGGCCGGATCATCATCTCACCCGAAGGACTGAACGGGACCGTTTCCGGGACACCTGAAGACTGCGAGGCATATATGAATTATGTCCGTTCCAATGCGCGGTTCCGAGATGTGCAGTTCAAAATCGAAGAGCATGACAAAATTGCTTTTCAAAAACTGCACGTTCGCGTGAAGGACGAAATTGTAAATTCCGACCTGAACGTAAATCCACTGATCAGAACAGGAAAACACCTTGAACCTGCCGAATTCCGTAAAATAATCAATGATCCGGACGTAGTTCTGGTGGACATGCGTTCCGATTACGAACATGAAGTGGGCAAATTCAAAGGAGCGATCACTTTTGACATGCACAACCTGCGCGAGCTTCCTGATCATATTCACGAAATCGAACATTTGAAAGATAAAAAAATCGTCACCTATTGCACCGGTGGTATCAAATGTGAAAAGGCAAGCGCGTATTTGCTTGAAAAAGGTTTTACCGATGTTTATCAGCTTCACGGCGGCATCATCCGTTACGGACTTGAAGAAGGAGGCGAAAATTTTGATGGTAAATGTTACGTTTTTGACAACCGTATTACTGTGGATGTCAACAACGTTAACCCTACTATTATTTCAAAGTGTTTCATCTGCAACACCCCTTCTGACCGCATGATCAACTGCGCCAATGCAGAATGCAACACGCACGTACCGGTTTGTGAAAATTGTGGCTGGGAAATGGAAGGTGCCTGCTCGGATGCTTGTAAAGCGAACAAAGGAAAGAGAATTTACGACGGAACCGGTTATTACGTCAGCCAGAGCAACCATTACCACCCGATGCAGGGTTTGAAAAGTCAGAAGAAAAATCTGAAAAAGATGAAGTTGGCAGCAAGGGAATCTGTTTCGTAGGAGAATATTAGAGTTGTTTTTCGAGAATGTAATCATTCATCCAGTACGGACCGAACGGAATATCCTCTTCACGCACAACAACATAACCCATTTTTTCATAAAACGATTTGGCTTTGTTGTAACGGTTTACATTCAAAGCCAGCGTTTTTCCACCTACCGACCTGACGAAATCTTCCATTTCCTGTAAAAGATATTTCCCGGCGCCAGTGCCCTGGGAAGAAGGAAGGACGTATATTTTATGTAATTTGTAGAAATCAGGATGATCCCCGGAGACAGAAGCAAAACCTTGTGGCACGCCGTCATTTAGCAAAATTAAAAATTGCTGTTTTCCATCCGTCATTTGAATGGTAAGCGCAGAAGCAGAATAAATTTTTTCGAACATATATTCAATCTGCTCCCTGCTAAGGATTTCACTGTAAGTTGGTTCCCACGTTTTTTCCTGAATGGCAATGATGGTCGGAATGTCATCAACGGTCGCACGCTTTATTGAGAATGGCTGCATATTATCTAAATTTGGCTTTTCGACGCAATTAACTATTTAAAATTTATAAAACCGTGACAGGACCCGGCGTCAGATTTTCAAAATAAATTCTGACAAAATAAAAATTCCGGAAGATTGTTAGGTATAATGTATGAAACCTCTCATTTTAGTTACAAACGATGACGGAATTACGTCATCTGGCATAAGAAATCTGGTCAATGTGATGAAAACGATCGGTGATGTGATTGTAGTGGCACCAAACAGTCCGCAGTCCGGAATGGGACACGCAATTACAATCGGTGAGCCGCTGCGTTTATATGAAACCCATATTTTTGAAGGTGTTGTGGAATATGAATGTTCCGGCACGCCGGCAGATTGTGTGAAACTCGCGAAGCATTATGTGTTGCGTGACAGAAAACCCGATTTGGTTGTGAGCGGCATTAACCATGGAAGCAACAGTTCCATTAGCATTCTGTATTCGGGAACGATGTCGGCCGCAATTGAAGGAGCAATCGAGGGAATCCCGTCAATCGGCTTTTCACTTTGTGATTTCAGGGAGGACGCAGATTTCAGTCATGCTGTGCCATTTATTGCCAGTATTACCAAATCGGCGCTTGAAAACGGAATTCCGAAAGGTGTCGCTTTAAATGTGAACATTCCGGCAAAATCTGAAATACCGCTCAATGGAATTAAAATCTGCCGCCAGGCGAATGCAAAATGGCAGGAAAAATTTGATTACCGCGTAGACCCGAATGGCCGGGGCTATCTGTGGATGGCAGGAGATTTTGTTAATTTTGACACCGAAAAGGAGGATACGGATGTCTGGGCACTCGACAACAATTATGTTTCAGTTGTACCTTGTCAGTATGATCTGACAGCGTACGACACGTTGCAAAAAATGTCGACCTGGAATTTTTAACCAACATTAGAAAAACAGCTATGGCCCTTGTAGGAAGCTTACTTAAAAGAGGAATTCGGTTTAGCAATATTGTTGCGAACCGCAAAAAAACCAGCCTTCATCAGCAGCAAAAAAAGACACTTGCAAAGCTTCTTGCCAAAGCGCGGTACACCGAGTTTGGCGAAAAATATAACTTCGACGAATTACTTTCCAGCATATTATTTGGTCAAAAAGGCGCTTTTTACGAAGAGTACAAGAAATCAGTGCCGGTTTACGATTACAACAAAATTTTCAACGAATGGTGGCACCGATCTCTGGAAGGAGAGAAGGACATTTGCTGGCCTGGACAAATCAAATATTATGCATTAAGTTCAGGGACCTCCGAATCTGCATCGAAACATATTCCGGTAACGCGGGCAATGTCACGTGCGATTCAAAAAACGAGTATCCGGCAAATTTTGTCGCTTGGGCACTACAAAGACCTTCCGGACGATTTGTATGAAAAAGGATTCCTGATGTTGGGAGGAAGTACGAATCTGAGTAATCAGGATTCACATTTTGAGGGTGATCTGAGCGGAATTACCGCCAAGCAGATTCCGTATTGGTTCAGGCCGTACTACAAGCCAGGAGAAAAAATTGCTTCCCAAAAAGACTGGGGTCTCAAACTCGAAGAAATTACTTTGCAGGCGCACGAATGGGATATCGGTTTCATCGTGGGCGTTCCGGCCTGGATACAGCTTTTGATGGAAAAAATCATTGCCCATTACAAAGTCAAAACCATTCATGACATCTGGCCAAACCTGCGTGTGTTCGCACATGGAGGGGTTTCTTTTGAACCATACCGAAAAGGCTTTGAAAAACTGCTGGCCCATCCATTGATTTACATCAACACTTATCTGGCCTCCGAGGGATTTATTGCCTATCAAACAAGGCCTGATGCACAAGGCATGAGCCTGGTTTGCGACAATGGTATTTTCTTCGAATTTGTCCCGTTCAACGAAACGAATTTTGACTCGGAAGGAACACTTCTGCCTGACCCTGAAACGCTGATGGTTGATCAGGTAGAAGAAGGAAAAGAATATGCATTACTGCTTTCGACCTGCTCGGGCGCATGGCGGTATTTGATTGGAGACACAGTCAAATTCCTGGACAAAACAAAAGGAGAAATTGCCATTACGGGCCGTACGAAGCACTATTTGAGTCTATGCGGCGAACACCTTTCGGTCGATAATATGAACAAGGCGGTTGATATTGTTTCCGACGAAATGGGACTTACAGTAAAAGAGTTTACAGTTTGCGGTGTTGAGCACGATTCGATGTTCGCGCATCACTGGTACATTGGTGTGGATGAAAAAAATGTAGATACCGCGCTGTTGAAGCTCAAACTGGACGCAAAGCTGTCGGAGCTCAACGACGATTATGCCGTTGAACGGAAACACGCTTTGAAGGATATTATCATCACCGTGTTGCCGAACAGCGCATTTTATGGCTGGATGGAATCGAAAGGAAAAATGGGTGGACAACATAAATTTCCGCGCGTTTTCAAAAACTTCCTGATCGGTGAATGGAAGGAATATCTTGAAAAAAATGGCTACCTGCCTCAGCCAGTCTGATTGAAAAAGAATATTTTTTTAGGCACAAAACTAAAAATGGCTTCAGGCGGGAGGAAATCCAGCCGGAGCCATTTTTAGTACGCAAAGAATTTATTTCAAAAACTGAACGTATGCAATCTGGCAGGCGATCAGGATGAAAACCGCACCTGTCACCTTATTGAATATCGTAACCACTTTTGGTGTAAAAATCCGTTTCAGCCGATGTGCGTAAAAAGCGATGGCGCATTCGACCAGAAACACAGAAACCAGGCTGGCGGCAAAAAAAATCAGGACTTCGTTGAAACCAAAATGCAGGTTGGTTCGAATGTAAGAGGCGATTGTCACCCAGCTGATAAAATTGACGGGATTGAGCCCGTTCAGCAGAAAACCGGTTGTGAAATAGTAAACAAAATTACCAAACTTCGTCTTCGGATAGGCGATGTTTGGCTGGCCTTTAATGATATTGGTCAAACCCAGTGCTAATAAAAAAATAATCCCTGCTCCCGCCATCCATTGCTGAAATCCGGAAATATTGGGCAGCAGTGTCGTGCCAAAAATGGCAAAGAAAACAAAGATCATATCACAGACGAATACCCCGAAAGCAATTTTGATCCCACTGTAATAGCCGTTGTCTACACTATTTTGGACAAGAGAAAAGAATACGGTACCGAATGTCAGGCAGAGCGCAATGCCTGTCAGGATTCCGTAGATGAAAGCTAATATCATGAGGTGTGTTTGAGCGGTTTTAGTTTTTTGGCTTTTGGCTTTTGGCTTTTGGCTTTTGGCTTTTGGCTTTTGGCTTTTGGCTTTTGGCTTTTGGCTTTTGGCTTTTGGCTTTTGGCTTTTGGCTTTTAAAAGAGTCTTAGCGCGTGGTTAATAGTTCCAAGTTTTTAGTTTTTGGTTCCGAAGTCGGTGAAGATCTCGCTAAAACCCAACTTTTAATTACCAAATACAAACTGCGAACTAAAAACTACTGAATAAAAAACTAAATCCCTTTCAACCGGGCCGCCATCAATATGGCACAAACTGATAAAGAATCGTTAATTTCAGACCGCATCACCATTTCCACCGCTTCTGACAGCAATACCCGCCTGATCTGCAATACTTCAGTATCCTCTGGCTCAGCATCCATTTGCGTCAGATCCTCCGCTATGAAAAGGAATCCCTCCTCATTGGTTGCAGAATTTGAGGTGTGAATGCGCGCCAGTTTTGACCAGTTTTTTGCTACCAAACCAGTCTCCTCTTTTAATTCACGCCGGGCAGATTCCAGAACGTCTGTTCCAAGGATGCCGCCGCCTTCGGGAATTTCCCAGGAATACTCATCAATAGCATATCGGAACTGTCCGACCAGATAGGTGTAACCTTCCGCATCAATTGGCAGAATACCGATTGCCTTGTTTTTAAATTTTACCAGACCATAAATACCCTCATTTCCGGATGGGTTAATCACTTCACGATGATCGACTTCCACCCAGGCATTTGAGTAGACCGTTTTCGAATTAAGTGTTTTCCAATTATTTTCTGTCGACATAACCCACAATTTATTACTATTTTTGACCTCTGAATTTCGAATCGAAAATGCAAATAAACCAAAATAAGCGCAAACAACGTCTCATTCTGCTCTCTTTTGTGGCGAGTGTGCTCTTAACCGGTTTGAAGTTTTTCGCCTATTATCTGACGTCGTCCAATGCAATTTTAAGTGATGCGCTTGAATCGATCATCAATGTTATCGCAAGTGGTTTCGCCTTTTATAGCATTTATCTGTCTTCACAGCCAAAAGACAGGAACCACCCGTACGGGCATGGCAAGGTCGAATTTTTTTCAGCGGGTTTTGAAGGTGCTCTGATTGTAATTGCTTCTATTTTTATCGTCTCTGAAGCGATTTCCAGAATGATGAACCCCGCTCCTATTGCCAATCTGGGCCAGGGAGTTTTGTTTATTCTGGCTACGATTATTGTAAACACGCTGATCGGTTACAAGCTGATCGATGAAGGTAAAAAATCTAATTCGCTGGCACTGACCGCGGACGGGCGGCATTTGTTATCCGACAGCGTGAGCAGTGTGATTCTTATTTTCAGCGTAGGCCTGATCATGCTCACCGGATATCTTTGGATTGATAGCGTGGCATCACTCTTTTTTGGAGTATTTTTGGCCTACAACGGTTTCCAGCTTGTAAGGAAGTCGGTGGCCGGGCTCATGGACGCGACCGACGACGTATTACTGGACAAAGTTGTGCATACCATCAACCAGCACAAGCAGGCGCATTGGGTGGATCTCCATAATCTGCGCGTACAGCAATACGGGTCCGACCTCCATATTGACTGCCATCTGACACTTCCATATTATTGGGAGTTGCAAAAGGTACACGAATCAATTCACGATTTCGAGAATGTATTGAAAGAAGGGCATAACGGTGAGACGGAGATTTTCGTCCACGCCGATCCTTGTATTCCGCAGTGCTGTAGTTTTTGCCGGATATCAAATTGTCCGGTTCGGCAACATTCTTTCGTTCAGGATATTGAATGGGACGCTGCCAACCTTGTGAAAAACCAGAAGCTTTTTACCGAAGCCCAAATTGTTTTGAAAGACGATCTGGCCGGATAAATTGCGCTACTTTTGAAAACTCAATTAATCTATAAATTCTAAATTCTTACTGAAATGTATTTCTCAAGACGAGATTTTCTTAAAAAAGCTGGTGCAACCGCATTGGCGGCAACAGCAATAACAGACCTGCTTGCGGAGTCGGCAGCAAAAAAATTGTGGTTTGATATTTCCCTGGCGGAATGGTCATTGCATAAAGAGCTTTTTGCAAAAAAAATAACGAATCTGGATTTCCCTGAAATTGCGAAAAAAGAATTTGGCATCAATATTCTCGAATTTGTAAACCAGTTTTTTAAGGATAAAGCAGAGGACACAGCATACCTGAACGACCTGCTCAAAAGATGCAAAGACAACGGTGTAACTAATCACCTGATCATGATCGACGGAGAAGGTGGCCTTGGTGAACTCGATGCTGCTGTGCGTAATAAAGCCGTTGAAAATCACTACAAATGGGTTGAGGCGGCAAAATATCTGGGCTGCAAAACCATTCGCGTAAATGCTTTTGGCAAAGGAAGTAATGAGGAAATAGCAAAAGCTGCCGTTGAAGGACTTAGCAAACTGGGTGAATTTGCGGCAAAAACCAAGATTAATGTCATTGTTGAAAACCATGGCGGGTCGTCCTCTAACGGCCAATGGCTGTCGGGTGTAATGAAGCAGGTAAACCTTAAAAATGTTGGTACGCTGCCTGATTTCGGGAATTTCTGTATTACCAGAAAGGACGGAGGCTGTGCCGAATCATACGATCGCTATGTTGGAACAAAAGAATTGATGCCATTTGCCAAAGGAGTTAGCGCGAAAACTTATGATTTCGACGAAAAAGGAAATTGTATTGAAACAGATTATACCAAAATCCTGAAAATAGTTAAAGACAGCGGTTTCAGAGGAATAGCTGGTATTGAATACGAAGGAGGCAAACTTTCTGAACGTGAAGGTATCAAGGCTACCAAAGCTTTGCTGGAACGTGTAGGCGCAACTGTTTAAAATGAGATACCCATTCAGGATAATAAATATGCTGAATGGGTATGTCCAATTGGGAAAGAAAATAAGCGTTGTTCAAAAAAACATGAACGCTGCCATACTGAGCATACCACGATGTGACACTCAGCTTAACACGCTGTCTCACTAAGCATACTACTATGCCGCGCTGTCACACTTAACCTACCACGCTGTAACACTGAGCTTAACACACGCTGTCACACTGAGCGAAGTCGAAGTGCGGGCGATCAAATTAAAACCTTTGAGAGACGCTCTTCGACCACCCGGCGGCCCGGTCCGTTCAGACTGACAAACGCTTACAAACGCTATTCACACTGAGCTTTCCACGCTGTCACAATGAGCTTTCCACGCCGTCACGCTGAGCTCACCACACTGTCACACTGAGCGAAGTCGAAGTGCGGGCATCTCGGCTCGGTCTTCGACTACGCTCAGACTGACAAAACCGCACAGACTAACAAGACCGCTCAGGCGGACAGCATTTACGCTCAGACTGATAAAGTACTCAGACTGATAGATCCAAATTATGACATTCCCAAATAACTCAAAAACTCCTTCTTCGTCCCTTCCTCACTAAACTTGCCTCCGTAATATGCTGTGACAGTGGAGCTTCCTGAGTCACGTACACCACGCGATTGTACGCACATGTGTTTGGCGTCTATCACAACGGCAATATCTTCCGTTTGGAGCGCCTCCTTCAATTCGTTGGCAATCTGCACAGTAAGCCGCTCCTGGACCTGCGGACGTTTGGAGTAATATTCTACAATACGATTCAATTTCGACAGCCCAATTACCTTACCGCTTGAAATATACGCCACATGTGCCTTACCGTAAATCGGCACAAAATGATGCTCGCAGTTTGAAAAAACAGAAATATCCTTCTCAACAAGCATCTGATCATACTTGTACTTATTTTCAAACAGTGCAATTGCAGGTTTGTTTTTAGGATCCAAACCACTAAAAACCTCCTTGATATACATTTTCGCAACACGTTTTGGCGTGCCTTTCAGGCTATCATCGGTCAGATCGAGACCCATAATTTCCATGATATGACGAAAGTGCTTTTCTATCAGCTCCATTTTATCCTCATCATCCATCGCAAAAGCGTCAGGACGCATAGGCGTTTCAATAGAACTGTAAAGATGGTCGTCTCCAACCTCTTCGATGTCAAGTGTGTTAATCGACGGGGAATTCGACAAAGTTCCGTTCTGTTTCATATAATCGTATTTTCAGAGCAAGCTCCGTATCAATTTTTGTTCTTAGAATGTTGTAAATGACAATCGCAATATTTTCGGCAGACGGGTTCAGATTCCGAAATTCGGCAACGTCCAGGTTCAGATTTTTATGATCGAAACGACTTAGCACGAATTCCTGTAAAATGTCGCTCAGTAACTTCATGTCCATCACATAACCTGTTTGAGGATCAACTTCGCCGGTAACCTGCACGATCAGCTCGTAATTGTGACCATGAAAATTAGGATTGTTGCATTTCCCAAACACCGAAACATTCTTTTCATCAGTCCATTCGGGATTGTGAAGACGATGAGCCGCGTTAAAATGCTCCTTACGAAACACCGCCACTTTATGAGCCATATGTGAACTACTAAAATTAAAAATGCCTTAAATGTCGTTACAAAGTTTGTGTCCAACACATTTAAAGCCGCCGGGTAAGCATCGGATACCCATTGGAGTTACATGCTACAACTTAACACCGGCAATTTCAAAAATGTTCAAACAATGATGAGTAAATCAAAAAATTAACTTTGCCATAACGTACTTTAATTATTAAGAAAAATTAAAAAATGTCGTATTTGATCGTAACTTGCGCGTTACAGCAACAGCTGCCTAAACACCTTAAAATTTTTCCACTTTAATCTTCTTATGGATAGACGCGATTTTATTCAAAAAGCCTCATTGGCCGGATCTGTAACCGGCATTCTTCCAAATCTGTTAAAAAAAGAATCAAAACCGGCAGACAAAGTGCGTCTGGGATTTATAGGAGTCGGTCTACGCGGCCGCAGCCATCTTGAACAGGCGCTGTTTCGCAGTGATGTGGAGATCAATGCGATCTGCGATATCGACTCGTCGTCCGTCAATTTTGCGCTTGAACAGATCAAAAAAGCTGGCAGAAAGGCTCCTGTTGTATATTCCAAAGGAGACGAAGATTTTCTGAATATGGTAAAAAGGGATGATCTCGACGGGATACTGATCGCTACACCCTGGCAATGGCACGTACCGATGACCATCGCCGCTATGAAAGCGGGTAAATATGCTGCAGTGGAAGTATCCGCTACCGTTACTTTGCAGGAATCGTGGGATCTGGTAGATACGTTCGAAAAAACGGGATCTCACTGTATGATTCTCGAAAATGTGTGCTATCGCCGTGATGTGATGGCTGTCCTCCGCATGATACGCGAAGGTAAATTTGGTGAAATGACGTACGCACATTGCGGATATCAGCATGATTTGAGGGGAATAAAATTGAATAACGGAACCAGTAACGGGGTAGGTGTAGAATTTGGCGCAAAGGGTTATTCCGAAGCGAAATGGCGTACGCAGCATTCAGTTGACCGTAACGGAGATATTTATCCGACACACGGCCTGGGGCCTGTTGCGCACTGGATGGATATCAATCGTGGAAACTGCTTCACTTATCTGACCTCAACTTCAACAAAATCAAGAGGTTTACATAAATATATCGTTGATCATGGTGGCAAAGATCACCCGAACGCGAAGGTAAACTTTAAGCTGGGAGACATTGTCACTACCGTAATTCAGTGCTTCAACGGTGAAAATATTGTGCTCATTCACGATACAAATTCGCCACGCCACTATTCCCTGGCGTTCCGTGCACAGGGAACAGAAGGTATCTGGATGAACGACGGCAATAGTATTTATCTGGAAGGAGTATCGCCGAAGGCGCATACAGCCGAACCTGATAAACCATATCTTGAAAAATACGACCATCCGCTTTGGAAAAAGAACGAAGAATCTGCCAAAAACGCCGGGCACGGAGGAATTGACTATTTTGTGTTCCGTGGATTTGTCGAATCAATAAAAAGAAAAACCGCCCCTCCTATCGACGTCTATGATGCAGCCGTCTGGAGCGCAATCAGCCCGTTGTCGGAAATGTCAATTGCCCGCGGAAGCTCGCCGGTGGAAATTCCTGATTTCACAAGAGGCAAGTGGAAAACCAACAAACGCATTTTTGGTTTAAATGATGAATATTAAGTTTCAATTCGTAAATACCTGTTCAATTATAACCCGATAATTCTTTAACTACTTAACTTAAATGACTAATAATAAGAACAATTACACTGGTCCCCTCCTTATTATCGGCCTTCTGTTTTTTGTGATGGGCTTCATCACATGGGTTAACGGAACCCTGATTACTTTCTTTAAAAAAGCATTCTCGCTGGACAACACCAGCTCCTACCTTGTCACCTTTGCATTTTTTATTTCCTACACGATCATGGCGATTCCATGTTCTATGGTTCTCAAAAAGACCGGTTTCAAAAATGGTATGTCCCTGGCATTGATCGTGATGGCGGTTGGAACGCTGATTTTTATCCCGGCCGCAGAAATGGCATCCTATCCACTCTTTCTGGTAGGTTTGTTCACGATTGGTATCGGGCTTACTGTTCTCCAGACAGCTTCTAATCCTTATGCAACAATTCTGGGCCCCCGCGAAAGCGCTGCCCAAAGAATCAGTGTCATGGGAATTGCCAACAAAGGTGCTGGTATCATCAGTCAGATCGTCATCGGAAAATTGCTTTTGGCAGGAGCAGAATCCGCGGATCCAAAAGACGAACTTGACAAGGTAGTTGTGCCTTATCTGATTCTTACAGCCATTTTGGTTGGTCTTGCGCTTGTGATATGGATGACGAAAGGTCTTGTTGAAGTAAGCGAAGAGGAAGAAGAACCGTCAGGAAACGGCCCAGTTGCCGTACAAAAAACGAGTGTGTTCCAATATCCAAATCTTGTTCTGGGTGTTATCGCACTTTTTTGCTACGTTGGTGTGGAAGTAATCGCCGCCGATACGATCATCAATTATGGCGTTTCTCTAGGTATTCCGGAGAGCGAAGCAAGAGTTTTTGGCGCGTACACATTGGGTGGAATGATGTTTGGCTACGTGCTTGGCATTGTCCTGATTCCCAAGTTCGTATCGCAGCAGGCATACATGATTTTCTCTGCAAGCCTCGGGCTCGTCGTCACCATTGTAGCATTTGTTACAACCGGTTTTACTTCTGTAATGTGCATTGCTGTTCTTGGTTTTGCAAATGCTGTTATCTGGCCTGCATTGTGGCCATTGGCATTGAGCGGATTGGGCAAATTCACTAAAATTGCTTCTGCACTCCTTGTTATGGGCATTTCCGGTGGAGCCATTATGCCATTGATTTATGGTGGTATAGCTGACTCAATCGGCAGCACCCAGAAAGCGTATTTACTTGTGCTTCCACTTTACGCATTTATTTTATACTTCGGCCTGATTGGTCATAAAAAGAAAAGCTGGTAATTAATGAAAATATCAACTCCTGGCCGTATTTGTTTGTTCGGCGAACATCAGGATTATCTGGGCTTACCGGTTATAGCGGCAGCCATTTCAAGGCGAATTAGTATTGATGGTGATTACAGGAATGACGACAAAATCATTTTACACTTACCGGATCTAGATGAAGAAATAGAATTTTCACTTGCTGAAACCTTCCCTTATGTGATTCAGCGGGATTATTTCAGAAGTACGATCAACGTTTTGAAAAGGAAAGGTCTTCTTTTTTCAAAAGGTTTTGACTGCACGATACATGGCAATATTCCCATTAATTCGGGCACCTCAAGTTCTTCGGCGCTGATTGTTTCCTGGGCACATTTCCTGGATAAAATGAGTGATAATCCCGCCAATTTCACACAAAAGGAATTGGGAGAAATTGCCAATGCTGCGGAAGTACTGGAATTTGGAGAACCCGGCGGTATGATGGATCATTATTCGACCGCGATCGGTAACGTAATTTATCTGGAATCTACGCCGGTAATAAAAGTGGAAACACTGACTCCATCTCTCGGTACATTTGTACTCGGAGATTCTCTGGAACCGAAGGATACGCTGGGAATATTGGCCAGGTGCCGGTATGGAATGGAAGATGTTATTCAGAAAGTTACTGCCACCGATCCCGAATTTTCTATTTTCACAACGCCTTTTTCACAGGTTGAATCCTATGCGGAAATACTGACACCTGACGAACTGAGTTTACTTCGGGCCAATATTGAAGACAGAGATATTTTGCTGGAAGGCAAATCACTATTGTCTCAGCAGGTTCCGGAAACCGGACGCGCCGATTTTGATGCAGCGTTCGGCACGTTGCTTTACAAGCATTACAAAAATCTTCGTGACCATAAAAGGACTTCGACTCCCAAAATTGAACGCATGATGAATGCAGCTTTAGAAGCAGGTGCGCTTGGTGGGAAGATCAACGGTTCAGGCGGGGGTGGATGCATGTTCGTGTACGCGCCAACGAAGGCAGAAGAAGTGGCCAAAGCCATTGAAGATGCTGGCGGCAAAAGCTACATCATCACCGTTGATTCTGGTACAATACAAGAATCCTGAAAGGCAGAAAAACTATAAAAATGCCCCGGTCGTGATACGCGATGCGGGGCATTTTTAATTTGATCAGCGTCAAAAAATGACTGCTTCAAAATGAAATGCACCAATATAATTCCATTTGTGTTTTAGTTTCGTGAACTTTGCATTCAATCCGGCCCATTTTTATTAAGATCACTCAAAACGGGCCACACATAACAAATTGACATGACTTTGATTTCAGCTTCAGAGAAAAAATCAAATATATATTGCCCGTCTTTGACAGAATACAAAAGACGTAAAACGATCACAATCAATATCGGAGGCATTCCAATGGGCTCCGATTACCCGATCCGCGTTCAGTCAATGACAACCGTTGACACGATGGATACACAAGGATCCATTGACGAAGTGAAACGGATGGTGGATTCGGGTTGTGAATATGTGCGTATTACAGCGCCGAGCGTCAAGGAAGCGCAGAATCTTGAAAATATCCGGAATGGTTTGCGGAAGGAAGGAATTACAATTCCGCTCATTGCCGATATTCATTTTACACCAAATGCAGCCGAGCTGGCGGCTAAGATTGTAGAAAAAGTGCGGATAAACCCGGGAAATTATGCTGACCGGAAACGTTTTGAAGTCATTGATTACACAGACGCTTCATACGCCGCCGAACTCGAACGTATTCGTGAAAAATTCATTCCGCTGATCCGAATTTGTAAAGACTATGGAACTGCCATGCGCATCGGTACGAATCACGGTTCGTTGTCTGACCGGATTTTGAGCCGTTACGGTGACACTCCGCTCGGTATGGTGGAATCAGCACTCGAATTTCTGCGAATTTGTGAGGAATTTGATTATTACAATATTGCACTCTCAATGAAGTCCAGCAATACGCAGGTGATGGTAGAAGCCTATCGTTTACTTGTTCAGCGGCTCGATGAGGAAGGCTTAAAACCGTATCCACTGCACCTTGGCGTGACGGAAGCTGGCGAGGCGGAGGATGGAAGGATCAAATCGGCCGTTGGGATCGGTACGCTGCTCGAAGATGGCCTGGGCGATACCGTACGCGTATCCCTCACAGAAGCACCTGAGAATGAAGCACCTGTTGCCAGAGCTTTGATAGAACGTTACACGCAGCGTGCACCACATGACTATATTGAGCCCGTTGAAAATTGTCCGATCAATCCATTTCAGTATGTTCGCCGCGAAACGACCGAGGTTTACAATATGGGTGGACTGAACGTACCGCGTGTCATTGCTGATTATTCCAATATTCAGATTGAAGACCTGAACGAACTGAAAAGCATCGGTCATTTTTTTCTGCCAGTTCCTGACAAATGGGCAATGAACGACCAGGGTGCCGACTTTGTTTACACCGGGAATAATCCTGCACCGTTTATGCTGCCAAACGGGTTGAAAGAAATTATCAATTACACTTCCTGGCTTATTCACAGTGACCGGATTAACAAATTCCCTTACTTCACCGCAGAAGAGTGGTTAGCAATCAATCAGCAGGAAATTTCGCCGTCGATCAATTTCATCAGCGGAACGATCCACAGCTTCCATTCTGATTTTCTGAAAAGCATCCGGAATGCAAAAAATGTTGTGCTTCTGATCCACTCAGAGAACAAACACGCAATGCCGGAACTGAGAAGATTTTTCTACCGGCTGGTCGAACAAAAAATAAAGGTCCCTGTTATAATTCAAAGAGGTTATAAAACTGATATGGGTGACAGCCTGACACTGTACTCGGCAACGGACATTGGTGGCTTGCTCGTGGATGGCTTTGGTGACGGGGTGTTGCTCGCCCCTGAATTTTCCGGAGAAAGTATGAAAACTGAAAAACTGAAATCTGCTTCATTGTTCAACAGTATTGGTTTTGGTATTTTGCAGGCGGCACGTACGCGCATGTCCAAGACGGAGTATATTTCCTGTCCCTCGTGTGGGCGTACATTGTTCGATTTGCAGGAAACTACCGCGATGATCCGCAAACACACAGAACACCTGAAAGGCATCAAAATCGGGATTATGGGCTGCATCGTAAACGGACCTGGAGAAATGGCTGATGCCGATTATGGATACGTCGGCATGGGAAAGGACAAAATTGCGCTTTACCGTGGCCAGGAAGTGATCAAACGCTCTGTGACAGCCGCAAAAGCCGTTGACGAGCTCATTGAACTGATACGGGAGGACGGCCGCTGGATAGAACCGAACGAGGTAGAAGTTTTAGTTTAAATCAGGTTTGGATTAAGGATTTTTCACAAGAACTTTAAAAAACATAACAATGAAAAAGTACTTTCAGCTCGGCGATGTCTTTTATTATTTTGTCAGGGTTTTCAAGAAACCGGATCCAAACGCCCCGACTTCGTTTAATTTAAGAATGATGCATGGGATCAACAAGATTTCAATCGTGATGTTTTTATGTGGCGTGATTTACTTTGTAATTAAACATTTGATATGAACCTGGAATCCCTCCGAGATTTTTGTCTGGCCTTACCCGGCGTAACAGAAGATTTGCCCTTCGGGCCCGATACTCTGGTATTTAAGGTGAAAGGGAAAGTGTTTTTACTGACACCGCTAGATACCGACGCGGCTCAGTTCAACGTAAAATGTGATCCCGAAAAAGCTGAAGAATTGAGGGCAACTTACCCGGACGTGCTGCCAGGCTACCACATGAACAAAAAACACTGGAACACAGTCCATGTAAACGGAAGCATACCGGCCGAGAAATTATTTTCCTGGATCAGGGATTCCTATGATCTGATCGTGGCAAGTTTGCCGAAAAAAGATCAGGCTGAACTGGCTACACAATCGTGAATTTACAAAGCTGAAAATAGAAAAGAGGATCAAACTGAACTTTGATCCTCTTTTTTTGACATAAGGGCCTGTTATTTCGCAGCCTTCATCTCTTCATCAAGCTTTTTGCTCAGCGTTTCGCAAACGCCTTCAATCGCGTCCGCCATTACCCTGTCGTTGGTGGCTGTCAGCAATGTGTCGGCAATACCGCTCATGATTTCAATATAAAAGCGCTTCATTTCAAACACTTCCATTTCCTTTGTCCAAAGGTCAATTTTAAGCGTTCCCCGGTGGTAATGATCCCAAACGGCAATGGCAATTGCACGCGTATCGTTAATTCCCTCATTGGGGTTATCCGTCGCGTGCCAGTTAATTTTTTCTGGAACGTTTTGGTTATCAAGTTCAACGGTGAAGTGAATCTCAGAATTTTTCATAGAAGGTGTTAATATTTTTCACAAAAATAAGCATTTGAGCAACACAACTGTCCGTTACTTGCCTGTTTGTGAGAAAACACGTTTTAAAAGATCACTTACCCGGGCCACCGGATCCTTCCTGATTTTGCGCTCTTCCTCAGCAATGAGCACATACAATCCGTCGATCGTTTTTTGAGTTGCATATTCTTTCAGATTCGGATTTACCTTTTTGACCAGCGGAATCTGATTGTATGTTTTTACAATATCGGCGTAATAGTCAGTGGCCTTATTGAGTTTAAGTGTGCTATCAACCACAGGAAAAAATGTGGCATACAAGTCCTTGTTGGTCGTTTTTTTGAGATATTGTGTCGCGGCGTCATCCTGCCCTTTCAAAATGCTGAGCGCGTCGGTGATGGACATGGAGGTTATGGCTTTGACAAATATCGGCTTCGACTTTTTCGCTGCATCCTCAGCAGCGCGATTCAGGGAAAGTGTAAACTTATCAACTTCGCTTCCTAAACCCATTTTACGAAGTGTTTCAGCCACTTTTTGGGCCTCAGGCGGAACAACAATTTTGATCAGTTCATTTTTAAAAAAACCATCTGTTTTTGAAGCTTCTGCCGATCCGTTGCTAATTCCCACGGTGAGTGCTTCTTTTAACCCCTGCACGATATCGCCTTCCGACAGTGCCCCGGATTTACTTCCTGAATTTTTTACTCCATCCAGTATTTTCCCCAATTTGCCGCCGATCTGAGCCTGCGAAGCGCAACTGGATAAAAGCCCGAAAAGAGCCACAAATAAGAATTTTTGATTCATTACGATTTCAGTTTGTTAATTTTCATCTAAGATTCAAACGTACTCAATAACGATTAATTTTACTTAATTTTGGAAAAATAACGGTGTATTCAACCAATTTCAATATATGAATACGATGGTCAAAGCTGAAATTATCACAATCGGCGACGAAATTCTTTTTGGACAAATTATAGATACAAATACGCAGTGGATTGGCACTCAACTCACTGACATCGGAATCAGGCCGGTAAGAAAAACATCCGTTGGCGACAACAGACAGGATATTCTGGCGGCATTTACGGAAGCTGCCAAGCGTGTGGACGTGATTATCGTCACGGGTGGCCTGGGACCGACGAAAGATGACATTACAAAGCATACCTTCTGTGAATATTTTGATAGCAAACTCGAAATAAATGAAGATGCTCTGGCGCTTGTGACTTCGTTTTTTGCCAAACGTGGAAGAGCAATGACCGAGCTCAACATACAGCAGGCCGCGCTTCCCACCAACGCAACATACATTGCCAATCAGTGGGGAACTGCGCCGGGAATGTGGTTTGAAAAAGACAATGTGATTTATGTTTCGCTTCCCGGAGTGCCGTATGAAATGAAAAGCCTGATGGAATTTGAAATTTTGCCAAGGCTTAAACTTCGTTATCATACAAACATTATTACCCATAAATCAATACGTACAATTGGGATCGGGGAATCCTTCCTGGCAGTCAGAATTGCAGACTGGGAAGACGCCCTGCCTGCTCATATTAAGCTGGCCTATTTACCTCATTTCGGGCAGGTTAAGCTGCGTCTGACCGCAACCGGAACGGATCAGGCAGTGATGAACGCCGAACTGAAAAGCCAGGTCGATTCACTTTTGCCGCTTATTGAGGAAAACGTCTTTGGGTATGACCAGGATGAACTCGAGTCGGTCATCGGTGCGTTGCTTCTTAAACAAAAAGCGACAATCGCCACCGCTGAAAGTTGCACCGGCGGTTTTGTTGCAAATCAAATTACCAGCATACCGGGTTCTTCCGGGTATTTCGAAGGATCGGTTGTCAGTTACAGCAACGCAGTGAAGATAAGTGTGCTTGGCGTTTCTCAGGAAACATTGGAAAAACATGGCGCAGTGAGTGAAGAAACCGCTATTGAAATGGCAGAAGGAGCGCGCAGAGTCCTTAAAACTACTTATGCAATTGCTACCACCGGAATTGCCGGACCTGATGGAGGTACGGAGGACAAGCCGGTCGGTACCGTTTGGATCGCCTGTGCAACACCAACAGAAACCGTAACACAGTTACTGAAATTGAGCAATACGAGAAAGATAAATATTGAATTGACATCCTCTTACGCACTTAACCTGCTAAGAAAAACGATTCTTAAAACGGAGCAAATTGAGGCTTGACGGTTTGAAAAATTGACCTTTCCCTCATAATTTAAAATGAAATAATATATGGCCGTTCGGCAGTGACGGACGCCAATAGCTGATAAACGCATGAAAATAGTCGAAATGCTGATGCCTCCGATGGGCGAAAGTATCATGGAATGCACGGTGCTGAATCTACTCAAAAAGGTAGGCGACAAAGTGTCAATTGATGATTCTGTTCTGGAAGTTGCAACTGATAAAGTGGATACAGAGGTGCCTACACCCTATTCGGGAGTGCTAGCTGAATGGCTTGTGAAGGAGGAGGATGTAGTGGCGATAGGAAGCGCAGTGGCGAAAATCGAGGTTGATGATGATACAGACAGCCAGGAAACCTCACCTGTCGATATCCTTTCTCGTGACCACGTTACGGAAGAATCAGCCGCGGCGGAACTGATTGAGAAGGATCTGGACCGTGCGATTTTGAAGCCAGAGCCGGCGGCCTACGTTCAACCAGAATCCGATGCAAATACATTTTATTCACCGCTTGTCTTAAACATAGCAAGGGAAGAACAAATATCCCAGCAGGAGCTTGCCGGAATAACGGGAACCGGCGCTGAAAATCGGGTGACAAAAAGTGACGTAATTGCTTACCTTGCTGTGCGGAAACCTGCTCAGCAGGAAACGCAGGTAGTAAAAGTTTCGTCTTCAAGCCGTGGAAACGAAATTATCGAAATGGATCGCATGCGGAAAATGATTTCGCAACGGATGGTGGAGTCGCGGCGAATTTCAGCGCACGTTACTTCATTTATTGAAACCGATATGACACCTGTTGTAAAATGGCGCGAGGCGGTAAAAAGCGATTACCGCAAGAAATCGGGTGACAGCATTACCTTTACCCCTATTCTTATCGAAGCGGTGGTGAAAGCAATCAAAGATTTTCCGCTGATTAACATTTCGGTGGACGGCGACAGAATTATCCGAAAAAATGACATCAACATCGGTATGGCTGTTGCCTTGCCTGACGGCAATCTGATTGTTCCGGTCATACATCATGCTGATCAATACGATCTGGCCGGCCTCGCACGAAAGGTCAATGAACTGGCTAAGAGAGCTCGGGAAAATAAGCTTAAAGCGGACGATCTGGCGGGTGGCACATACACCGTTTCCAACATAGGGGCATTCGCAAACCTGATGGGGACACCCATTATCGTTCAGCCACAGGTGGCAATCATGGCGTTTGGAGCTATTAAGAAAAAACCGGCAGTGATAGAAACCCAACAGGGCGATTTGCTCGGCATACGGAGCCTCATGTTCATTTCCCATTCCTACGACCACCGCGTTGTGGACGGATCCCTGGGCGGCATGTTCCTGAAACGGGTAAATGATTATCTTGAAAATTTCGATGTGCACAGAACGCTGGTATAAATGCTGAGACTGACGCTTGACATGGACGATGTGATGGCCGATACGCACAGCAAGCTTGTCGACATTGTACTAAACGAATTTACCACAACGCTTGATGAAAAAGACCTGCGTGCCAAAGGATTGCGGGAATTGTTACATCCAAAACAACTGACGCGGTTACACAAGATCATTGATTCACCTGGTTTTTTTGCCGATATTCAAGTGATGCCGGATGCCATCGAAACGGTACACCGTCTGTCTCACTTTTACGAAATATTCGTGGCAACGGCATGCATGGAGTTTCCGAATTCGTTTCGTGACAAATTCGACTGGCTGCACAAGCATTTTAAGTTCATTCCATGGACGAACATTGTTTTTTGCGGTTATAAAAGTATTATACAATCCGACTACCTGATCGACGATCAAATTCGTAATCTGAATGCGTTCAAAGGAGAAGGAATTCTGTTTTCGGCGCCGCACAATCTGAGGGAAAATGGTTTCAAACGAGTAGCAAGCTGGCAGGAGATTTCGGAACTATTTTTACCAATTTCATGAAACTATTATTGATAGAAGACGAGCCCAAAACTGTACAGTCCATCAAACAGGGATTGGAAGAAAACGGTTATGAGGTAGACATTGCATACGATGGCTTGATTGGTAAACAACTTGCAAAAAACAATGTGTATCAACTCATTATCAGTGACATCATCATACCCGGAATCAACGGCATAGAGCTTTGCCGTGAAATCCGGAAAGGTGGTGACGAAACACCGATCCTGATGCTTACTGCTCTGGGTTCTACCGATGACAAAGTAACCGGATTGGACGCCGGAGCAGACGATTATCTGGTAAAACCGTTTGAATTTAAGGAATTACTGGCCCGCGTGCGTGCCCTGACAAAGCGTGGATCCTCCGTTTCACACACGGCTCAAATCCTGCGCTTTGCTGACCTGGAAATTTCCATGGACGCAAAAACAGTGCATCGTTCAGGAAATAAAATAAATCTGACGGCCAGGGAATTCAATCTGCTCGTATATCTGATCAGAAATCAGGGACGGGTGGTGTCCAAAGTCGAAATCGCTGAACAGGTTTGGGACATCGGCTTTGATACAGGAACAAACGTCATTGAGGTTTACGTAAATTATCTCAGAAAAAAGATAGATAAAGATTATCCTGTCAAATTAATTCACACGCAATTTGGTATGGGCTACGTTCTTAAACTGGAATAAATATGCAGATCCGCACCCGGCTTACGGTCCAATTTTCCCTGCTGGTCAGCGGTATCCTTCTGGTTACCTTTTTTGCCATATATTTCTTCACCTATTATAATGTGACGGAAGATTTTTATGATCGTTTGCGGTCAAAAGCCAAATCTCAGGCAGAATTGCTTCTCAAATTTCCACAGGTTAATACAGATGTTTTAAAAGCACTCGACGAAACAAACCGTGACCTGATTTACAACGAGAATACATTTATATTCGACGAAAAAAACCGCCTCATTTATAGTAATCCAACTAACACAAGCAGCAAACCGATTCACGTATCTAATTACTGGCTCGATGAGATCCGGAAAGCGGGCCAGATAAGGTACAAGGATGGCGACTACAAAGTTGTCGGTATTTACTACAAATATCCGTTCAATAAAGCAGTCGTGATGCTCGGTGCGCAAGATTTGTACGGTCAGGCGAATCTCTCAAACCTAAGCCAGGTATTGTCTGCACTATATGTAGTCCTCACCACGATTGTCGCTATTGTAGGTTGGTTTTTTTCAAAAAGAGCATTACTTCCCATATCAAAAGTGATGAATGCGGTGGAAAGAATACTGCCTCAAAAGCTGGATACCCGCCTGGATGTTCCAAACCAGAAAGATGAGATAGGCCGGCTTACAACTACCTTCAACAACCTGCTGGACAGGATAGAAACGGCCTTCCAGATGCAGAAAATATTCGTGGCCAACGTATCCCATGAACTGAAAAATCCGCTTACCAAAATCCGTTCTCAATTGGAAGTGAGTGCATTGAAAGAAAGAAGTACGGCCGAATACCAAACTACAATTCATTCCGTGCTGGAAGATATCCAGGAACTTGCTCAGTTGTCGAACACCCTGTTGGAACTGGCGAAAGTGAGTGAAGATCAGGGTGACCTGTTCACGGAGGCGGTACGGATCGACGACCTTTTGTGGGATTGCCGAACCACACTTTCCCAGGCAAACCAGACGTACATTATTCAGTTTCAGCTTGACGAACTGCCTGAGGATGACACCTGGCTGGAAATTGCAGGAAATCCTACTCTGCTCAAAACAGCCTTTCTGAACCTGATGGACAATGCCTGTAAATTTTCGGAAGATCAGACAGTGAAAATAGCGCTGATCACTTCAAACAAAAAAGTCGCGCTTGAATTTTCTGACAATGGAAAGGGAATTCCCCTCAAAGATCAGAGTCTGGTTTTCCAGCCTTTTTACCGCAGCGAAAACACGGCAAACATTAAAGGATACGGAATTGGCCTCTCGCTGGTAGAGCGCATCGTAAAGCTACACAATGGATCCATTTCGATCCATCCCAACAAACCGCGGGGTACAACCTTCCTGCTGGATTTTTTTCACCTCTAAGCAAATTCTAATTTTAGATTAAGCTTGTTTTAAGTATTGCTATATATTTTTGTATTGTTCCCATATAACCAAAGGGAGAAAATATTAAATGAGATTTCATTTTTTGTGGTGTTAATAAGCAAACTTGGCAGGTGTCTATCACACCTGCCAAAGTTTTTTTAGGGCCCGTCGGAAATTTGTCTATTGAGCACAAAAAAAGAGCCCGCATTTCTGCAAGCTCCATTAATACGTCTTTCACAAAGATCAGGCTTTCTTTCTGATCTCAATAATCTTCATCTTATTCAAGAGTTTGATAACCGGATACGTCGGATCTACTTCGAACCATTTCGAGCCAAAGTTGATCGAATTCGGGCGTTTGTGGTGATTGTTCTGGAACAATTCGCCCATCATTAGAAAATCGAAGATCAGCGAATTTTTGGACTTGTCGTCGTTATCAAAATTCTGATAACCATATTTATGTCCACTCCAGTTTACGATCGCGCCGTGAATCGGCCCCATCAGAAAGTGTATCGGAAGTAAAAAGAAAAATACCCAGTGCATATCCAGATAAATAAACGCTAGAATATAGAATGCCGAATAGAGCAAAGCCCATCCCAGCCTTGACATCCAGGAGTCGCCCAATTTTTCGATGAATCTCCATTCAGGGTAGTTGCGCTCAAACTGAGATTCGATCGCCCTTTTCCGGTTCAGAACTGCATTGTAGATATCCTTGGTTTCCCACATCATCGTAAATACATTTTTTGTGTGATGCGGAGAATGGGGATCCCTTTCAGTATCACTGAAGGCATGGTGCATGCGGTGTAATATCGCATATGCCCTTGGACTCAGGTAAGAAGATCCCTGAGATAAATAGGTAAGTAAATAAAAGAACCGCTCCCATGGTTTGCTCATGATAAACATTTTGTGAGCAGAATAGCGGTGCAGAAAAAAAGTTTGACAGAAAAGAGAAAGATACCAGTGTACAGCAAAAACGGCAAGAACTATATACATGAAAAGCTTTTAATTATAAAGAATAAACTTAGATACAAATTTAACTGGTATGTCGCACATAAACACCATCATGACATTGAAATCTGAAATGTTATTTATAATGAATCTAACGACTTGAAAAAATGATAGTTATTATACTGAGCAATTACAACAGCGTGAACGCATAACTTACCAAATTCGCGCCCATTTGGAGTGCTTTTCGCCTTAATTCCTCTGGATCTTTGTAAACGCTCTGATCTTCCCAGCCATTCCCCAAATCAGTTTCATAAGAATAATAACAAATTAAACGTCCCTGCCAAAGCAATCCGAAGCCTTGTGGTTTCTTGCCATCGTGCTCATGGACCTTGGGCAAGCCCTCTGGAAAATTGTATTTGACCCGGTAAACCTGGTGGTCGAAAGGTAACTCAACAAAACTCAGTTCCGGAAAAACCTTTTTCATTTCCCGCCGTATAAACTGATCAAGACCGTAATTATCATCAATATGAAGGAAGCCGCCTGATAGCAGATAATTTCGCAGATTTTGCGCCTCAGCATCCGAAAATACAACGTTTCCGTGCCCGGTCATGTGTACAAAAGGATAGGTAAACAAGTCAGCACTGCCTACCTCCACAATATCTTCTGCCGGATTGATATTCATTTTCAATTCAGCGTTACAAAACCGGATCAGATTTGGAAGCGATGTCTTGTTGGCATACCAGTCTCCCCCACCTCCATACTTGAGTTTTGCGATCTTCAGGGAAGATTGGGCCAATGAGAAATGAGCAGTAACCAAAACTATCAAGAAAACCTGAACAACGGATTTGTACAACTTGCCGGGCATAATTTTCGATATTTAACATTAAAATATTTTTACTTCACAAACTGTGCCAGGTTCACAGCGTGACATCCCGCAACAGCCGCAGTTTCCGTCCGGAGCCTGGTTGCACCAAGGGAAACAGTTTCAAAACCGGATGCAACTGCAAGCCCTATTTCGTCCGGAGAGAAATCTCCTTCCGGGCCAATCACCAGAACAGTGGTTTCATCTTTTTTCGTTTTGTCGAACACGTGCGGACTCAATTGATTTTCCGGAACGTAGGCGATTAATTTTGTATCCGCTCTGCATTCTTTAATAAACGTGTCAAACCTACTGACAAGTGTAATTTCAGGCATGTAAAACTGTTGGGATTGTTTCATTGCCGAGGCGGCGATTCTATTCAGGCGCGCCATATTTACAACTCTGTTGAGCGCTTCCCGGTTTGTATGTTCCGTTACCACAAAATCGATCCTCGCCACGCCAATTTCTGTCATTTTCTCAACCATCCACTCATTCCTTTCCGCTTTTCTGGTGGGCGCAACAGCCATGTGAACCGCATAAGACGGACGGCCTGTGGTTTGCGACTCCACTACCTCATAAGTTACACGCTTTCCATTTATTCGCAACGCACATTTCTTTAAAACTCCCTTGCCGTCTGTAACTTCAATTAAATCTCCTGTAACCAGCCTCAGTACCTTGGTACAATGACGGGCCTCCTCTTCATCCAACTCCAGAATACCGTGATCGGGCTGATAAAACAAATGCATAGAACTAATTCGTAACGTCAATCTACTCCGGACCACACGACCGGATTCTTACATCAAAAATAGTGAATTAATATTGAAGGTACTATCCAAGAAAAGTGACAATACCAAGATTTTCGATTTTAGGCTATCTCAACCTGATTTTTGTATTTTTTTACTATTTATCGCCTGGAATGTTGTAATTCATCTATGATTTTAGGAAAATAACAAAAAAAAATCGCAAAACGTATATAACTGCAACGAGCCCCGAAATATCAAAAAAATACATTTTTAACTGACAATACTACCATAAACCCAATAATATTCGGTGTATGATTAAATTTTATTAGTTTTTATTTTTTAAAATACATTTTAGCATTAATATTGTGTCGTTATATTAATTCGTCACCACTTTATCTAGTATTATTATGTCAAAATCCAAGCTGGAGTACATTTGGTTGGATGGCTACAAGCCGACCCAGAGTTTACGTAGTAAAACTAAAATCGAAGAAGATTTTAGTGGCAAACTGGAAGACTGCAGTAACTGGTCTTTTGATGGTTCATCCACAGAACAAGCTGCTGGTGGTTCATCTGATTGTCTGTTAAAGCCTGTTGCAATTATTCCTGACCCTCAGCGTAAAAATGGATATCTTGTTATGTGTGAAGTTTTGAATGCCGATGGCACTCCTCACGTAACAAACGGTCGCGCTACGATCGAAGATGATGACAATGATTTCTGGTTCGGTTTTGAACAAGAATATTTCCTTTGGGATAACGAGACTAACAAGCCTTTGGGCTTCCCGGCAAATGGCTATCCTGCACCACAGGGTCCATATTACTGTTCGGTAGGTGCAAAAAATGCCTATGGACGCGAAATCATCGAGGAACACCTTGATGCTTGTATTGATGCAGGTCTTAATATAGAAGGTATCAATGCAGAAGTTGCAGCGGGACAGTGGGAATTCCAGATGTTTGCCAAAGGTGCGAAACAAGCTGGTGATGAAATCTGGCTTGGTCGTTATTTATTGGAGCGCATCGGTGAAAAATATGGTGTTTCCATCAACTGGCATTGCAAACCTTTGGGTGATCTTGACTGGAATGGAAGTGGTATGCACGCCAACTTCTCAAACTCACTTCTGAGAACTGCAGGCAGCAAAGAAACTTTCGATAAAGTATGTGAATCTTTCCGCCCTGTTGTTAAAGAACACATCGCAGTTTATGGTGCTGATAACCACCTTCGTCTGACTGGAAAGCACGAAACTGCAAGTATTGACGATTTCAGCTACGGTGTATCTGATCGCGGTGCTTCAATTCGTATTCCAGTTCTTGTTCCTCAAAAAGGATGGAGCGGATACCTAGAAGATCGTCGTCCAAACTCGGCTGCTGATCCTTACAAAGTAGCTGCACGTATTATCAAAACTGTTAAATCTGTAGTAGTTTAATTACAGGTTCGATATAAAACGAAAAAACCACCGGATGGTGGTTTTTTCGTTTTATATCGATTCAAAATTATTTCAGTCTTCCTCTTCGCTTCCTGTGAAAGAAAACAAGGTTGTATCAAGCTGTAATCTGCCGGAATTGAAACGAATGATGAAGTCATTGATTACTTTTTCGTTGATCTCTGTTTTGTTCAAACCAACTTCAAGCCCTACCCCATATTCGAATTTATCGTCAACCTCGACGTGCTCACGAACGGTTATTTCTTCGTTTTCCTCAATTTCCTCGATAAATTCCGTCAAAAGCATTTCGGCCTCTTCATCTTCCTCCGGATCGACTTTGTAGCTGATATCCCGCTCATCCTGTGACACATAATTCGGGAATTCTTTTTTTAGTCGTTCCAGAGCCTCGTCATAAACAAGCGTCGAATGATGCAATCTGAGTGTGTAGATCAATGCATCGTAAACAACTTCCTTTTCTTTGTAGTAACCTACAAACTGGATATGCGCGTGCTCGTTGTTTTCCTCTTCCTCGTCCTCAAATTCGTCAGCGACATACACAAAATTTAATCGCTCAGCCTTACATTCTCTTTTCAGCTGTGCAATTTCTTCTGGATCAAATCCCGGATTCATAATTTTAATTTATGTGATTGTTTAGAGCAATTGAAAAACTCACTCAAATTACCCTCTTCCTTTTTAAATATGCAATTATTATTCCAAAAAAAGCATTTCCCGATATTTTGCGAGTGGCCAGTCCTCGTCGTCAATCAACAATTCAAGCTTGTCGACGTGATATCTGATGTCCTCAAAATAGCCTTTCACATTAGAGCCATAATATGTAGCGCGTTCCAGCAGGTCTTCCAGGTTATTCGCTGTTTTTCTGGCTTCTGTCATTTCATGAACCAGTTTTTTGATCACCACAACATGCGCCGAAATATCCCGGATAATCTCTTTGATGGGCTCTGCTTCATCCAGCATTTCCAGATCTGTCAGGGCCCGGGCAGTTTGTGCGAGTTTAAACTGATATTTTACTACTGTTGAAACAATGTGATTGAGCGCAAGATCACCTATTACCCGTGATTCTATCTGCAATTTCTTAACATAGTTTTCAAGTTCAATTTCGTATCGTGCGTGCAATTCCCGAGACGTAAGGACGCCCATTTTCTCAAACGCCCTGATGGTAGAATCCGATACGTAGGCATGCAGGGCATCATAAGTTTCGCGGATATTGCTCAATCCCCGGCTTTTTGCAGTTTCAACCCACTCGTCGGAATAGCCATTTCCCTCGAACAATATTTTTTTAGATTCCTTAAAATACCTTTTCAGTATCTCCACCGTAGCAACCTTTTTCTCTTCTCCCGCTGCCAGCCTTTCATCCATTTCCCGTTTAAACTCCGCGAGCTGATTAGCAACTATTGTATTTAAAACAATCATCGGAGATGCACTGTTTTGAGAACTACCGACCGCGCGGTATTCGAATTTATTACCGGTAAAACAGAATGGCGACGTTCTGTTTCGGTCCGTATTGTCTCGTTGCAAATTCGGAATTCGGGTGATGCCCAATTTATAATAGAAATTCTCTCCCTTTTCTAACGTGATTTCGCCTTTACTTACCAGTTCTTCGAGCATGCTCGTAAGCTCTCCACCCAAGAAAACGGAAACGATGGACGGCGGCGCTTCATTTGCGCCCAGCCTGTGCTCGTTTCCAGCCGAAGAAATGGAAGCACGCAGCAGATCTGCATGATCATGTACTGCTTTTACAACATTTAAAAGGAATGTGAGAAACCGCAGATTTTCCTTTGGCTTGGTTGTAGGTGCGAGCAAATTGATACCAGTATCAGTTGAAAGCGACCAGTTGTTGTGCTTTCCACTTCCGTTGATGCCAGCAAAAGGCTTTTCATGGAATAGCACCTGGAAGTTATGCTTCTCTCCTATTTTTTGCATAAGATCCATCAGCAACGCATTGTGGTCAATGGCCAGGTTAACCTCTTCAAAAGTAGGGGCGCACTCAAACTGCCCGGGGGCCACCTCGTTGTGTCGCGTCCTTACAGGAATTCCCAACTTTAACGCTTCAAATTCAAAGTCGACCATGAAGGCGTTAACCCTTGGAGATATTGAGCCAAAATAATGATCGTCGAGCTGCTGTCCGCGAGCAGGGCTATGCCCAAATACCGTACGGCCGGTCATTAGCAAATCCGGCCGCGCGTAATACAAAGCCTTATCTACCAGAAAATATTCTTGTTCAATTCCCAAAGTGGGCGTCACTTTATCTACATCCCTATTAAAGAACTGGCATACGGAAGTTGCAGCTTTGTCGAGCATCACAAGCGAACGCAGCAACGGCGCTTTGTAGTCCAGAGCCTCACCAGTATAGGAAATAAAAACAGAGGGAATACACAAAGTTTTTCCGCCTGCGCCATTGTCCATCAAAAATGCAGGAGAACTTGGATCCCAGCCAGTATAACCGCGCGCTTCAAAAGTTGCCCGCAATCCGCCACTTGGAAATGACGACGCATCCGGCTCCTGCTGCACCAAGGCACTTCCTTTGAACTTCTCAACCGCTTTCCCGTCAATGGTCAAGTCAAAAAATGAATCATGTTTCTCGGCCGTGGTTCCCGTTAGTGGTTGAAACCAGTGCGTATAATGTGTGGCTCCTTTGGAAATGGCCCAGGATTTCATCGCCGCCGATACTTCCTCAGCGACTTCGCGGTCAATGGTCGAGCCGGAACGTATTGCATTGGAAATCTTGATATAGGCTTCTGGCGAAAGCAGGGTACGCATCACGTCATCGCTGAAAGTATTACTCCCGTACAAATCGGCTACCTTTTCGGAAGGTGGTGTTAATACAGGTGCTACCCTGCCCTGAGCAATCTCAAAAGCTTTGGAACGAAATGTCATATATACCCGGTTTTAGTTTACGAGGTCTCAAAATTATTTATTTCATCTTACTATCTATCAAATCTGTCCTAAATTTTCCAATTTTAAATAATATACGCATCGCGTAAGAACCATTTGTTGTTATTTTTCAGAATTTTGCAGGAACATGATCGACTCCAATGCTTAAAAGATTTATATTTCTTGCCCTCTACGCTTTTTCCTGGATTCTTCTTTTTCAGTTATTCAGAATTGTTTTCATCCTTTACCACTACGAGAAGGCGCTTGAAATTGGTGGAGGGCTGCTCGCCAGAAGTTTCTGGCATGGCTTGCGAATGGATATTTCATTTGCCGCTTACATTCTGGTGATCCCGGCATTACTCATCGGATTCACTGCAAAAAAGTGGTCATGGTATCAAAAAACGCTGCTCATTTACAGCGGATTTATATCGCTCGTTATGGCCGTTCTGGTCGTCACCGATCTCGAATTATTTCGTGCATGGGGTTTCCGGATCGACAGTACTTCCCTGCATTATCTTAAAACTCCAAAAGAAGCATTTGCCTCGATGGGTGCTGCGCCTGTGATCCCACTACTACTGTTACTTCTGTTACTTTTTTTGTTTACGTTTAAAATTTTGGTGACGGTTCAAAACAGGTCAGTCGCATTCTTTGCTAGTTCCCGTTTCATATATACCTTTCCGGCATTTCTTTTGCTAACCGGTTTGTTGGTTATTCCAATCCGTGGCGGGTTGCAACAGATTCCGATGAACGTCAGCAATGCCTTTTTCTCCGAGAAAAGTTTTGCCAATTATGCCGCCGTCAACGTAGCGTGGAACTATGCCAGCTCCTTTATCAACGAGAGTTATAACAAGGCGAACCCATTTATCTTTACCGACGAAAAAAAAGCAGAATCAGTCATTTCTGATTTGTACAAACACAATCCGGAACATGTTCAATTGATTAAAAGTGATCAGAAACTCAATGTGCTTGTTATTATCTGGGAAAGTTTGTCGGCCAAAGTTGTTCAGCGGCTCGGGGGCGCTCCAGGCGTTACACCTAACTTTGACGCGTTGACGAGAGAAGGGATTTTCTTCACCAACATGTACGCGAGCGGCAATCGGAGCGACAAGGGAATGGTGGCTATTTTAAGTGGATATCCGGCGCAACCGACTCAATCCATTATTAAGATTCAAACCAAAACAGCCTCGCTTCCTTCGTTACCGAAAGTTTTCAAAAATGACGGATACTACACCTCATTCTATTATGGTGGTGAAACCGAATTTGCGAACATGAAATCCTATTTTTTGCAACAGGGTTTTGACCGGATTACAGACAAAAATGATTTTGACGATAAGGACATGAACTCAAAATGGGGAGCGCATGACCACGTTGTTCTGGGAAAATTACTCGGTGATCTTGAAACTCAGAAAGAGCCCTTTTTCACCACCATTTTTACGCTTAGCAGTCATGAACCGTTTGAGGTACCCGTCCCGACAGTGATCAAAGGAAATGATCAGGAACATCTTTTTCTTAACGCACACCACTATTCAGATGCATCCATCGGAAGTTTTATAAAGCAAGCCAAAACTAAGTCATGGTGGCAGAATACGCTTGTGGTGATCATTGCCGATCATGGCCATCCGTTGCCTGAAAAGCCAGCTGGAAAACCCAACGAATTCCATATTCCGATGCTCTGGCTTGGCGGCGCGCTGGAAAAAAAGCAGATTTCCATTGATTCGCTTTGCTCCCAAACAGACTTTGCTGCCACGCTGCTCAATCAGTTGAAACGCCCGTCGGACCAGTTTAAATGGAGCAATGACATTATGATGCATAATCGAGTTCCCTTTGCATACTTCGCTTTCAACAATGGTTTCGGCTGGATGAAACCGGAAGGATTCGTGGTCCGTGACAACATCGGCGGAAACATTACTGAGAAAAAAGGGAAACTCCCTGCCGCACAGATCAATACCGGAAGAGCCTATCTCCAGGCTTCTTTTGCAGATTATTTAAAGCGTTAAAGTAAAAGGTGTAATTTTGCACCTTGATAATTGTGATATGAAAAAAGTTGCCTTTTACACACTTGGGTGTAAACTTAATTATTCCGAAAGCTCTTCCATCGGCAGGATGTTTGAAGAAAAAGGATATTCCAAAGTCGAATTCAACGAAACACCGGATATTTTCATCATTAATACCTGCTCAGTAACCGAAAACGCTGACAAGAAATGCAGGAAAATTGTTCGTGAGGCGCAAAAAATAAATGCCGACGGCTATGTCGCGATCATTGGTTGCTACGCACAGCTCAAACCAAAAGAGATTTCAGAGATCCCCGGCGTGGATGCAGTACTCGGCGCGGCCGAAAAGTTCAGGCTCGTCGAGCTAATTGATACATTTGAAAAAACACCGGTCGGACAGCCCGCTCAAATTCTGGCGTCACACATTGATGATGCTGTCGACTACCACACATCTTACTCGCTGAGCGATCGCACCAGAACTTTTTTGAAAGTACAGGATGGCTGCGACTACCCCTGCGCTTACTGTACGATTCCGCTTGCCAGAGGCAAAAGCCGGTCGGACAGCATTGAAAATATTGTAAAAGCGGCACATGAGATCGCAGCAAAAGATGTAAAAGAGATTGTTTTGACGGGAGTCAATATCGGGGATTTCGGTATTCAAAATGGCCAGAGAAAAGAAAGCTTCCTGGATTTAATCAAGGCGCTGGATGAGGTGGAAGGAATTTCCAGATTCCGGATTTCTTCGATAGAACCAAACCTGCTCACTGACGAGGTGATCGAATTTGTGGCACAATCAAAACGCTTTGTCCCGCATTTTCACATTCCTTTGCAATCCGGTTCCAACCAGATTCTTGGCCTGATGCGCAGGCGCTATAAACGTGAGTTGTACATTGAACGCGTGGCAAAAATCAAAGCACTAATGCCTGATTGCTGTATTGGCGTCGATGTGATTGTGGGCCATCCGGGAGAAACCAACGATTTGTTTCTGGAAACCTATCAGTTCCTGAACGAGCTCGATATCTCATACCTGCACGTTTTCACCTATTCGGAGCGGGAAAATACGCTTGCAGTTACAATCAAACCTGTTGTTGCAAAATCGGATCGTGCAGAGAGGTCCAAAATGCTGCACATACTTTCTGAAAAAAAGAAAAGGCATTTTTATCAAACTCAAATTGGCAAAACCGGAACAGTTTTGTTCGAAGACGAAATCCAGAATGGTCAGATGCTTGGTTTCACTGAAAATTACGTGCGCGTTGCGGTTAAATACGATCCGTTGCTGATGAATGAAACCAAAACTGTGCAACACGACCATGTGGGAGATGCAGGATTTATGGAAGTAATCGAGCTTGAAGAAGAAGCGTTTCATTGAGGCTGTTGTTCTGACTACTTCATGAGAGTTTTTGCCACGAATCCACGAATTGTCACAAATCTGACTTTCATTTACGCAGCTTAAATTAACGGTCAGAGGCTTGGTTTCACTGAAAATTACGTGCGCGTTGCGGTTAAATACGATCCGTTGCTGGTGAATGAAACCAAAACTGTGCAACACGATCATGTGGGAGATGCAGGATTTATGGAAGTAATCGAGCTTGAAGAAGAAGCGTTTCATTGAGGCTGTTGTTCTGACTACTTCATGAGAATAGTTGCCACGAATACACGAATTTGTCACGAATCTGACTTTTATTTACGCAACTTAAAAATTAATAGCAAGAACTAAAAAAAGCCCGGGCCATATGGTCCGGGCTTTTTCACAATACATAATATCCAATTAATTTTAAGCTTCTACAAGGAACTCGTCATGCTGACTTACGTCAAGACCTAGTTTTTCATCAGTCTCAGAAACACGTAGCGGCAAGATCATATCTGTTATTTTCAAAAGAAGCAATGAACCTCCGAATGCGAAAGCGGAAACACCTACAAGCGCGATTACGTGATTGATGAAAAGTTTTGTTTCGCCAAAAGCCAATCCCTGATCAGTTACCAATGGATTGATAGCGCTTGTTGCGAAAATACCGGTCATCAACATACCCACCATACCACCAACACCGTGGCAAGGGAACACGTCAAGCGTGTCATCCAAAGTTGAACGTGTACGCAGGTGCGCAACATAATTTGAGATCACCGAGGCAACCGTTCCGATAAAGATCGAAGCAGGAACTGTTACGAAACCGGCAGCCGGCGTGATTGCAACCAAACCTACAACCGCACCGATACAGAAACCAAGCGCAGACACTTTTTTGCCTCTTGCAACATCAAACAAAACCCATCCAAGACCAGCAGAACCAGCAGCTGTATTCGTAGCAGCGAAAGCAGAAACGGCAAGTGGAGAAGCACTCAAAGCAGATCCGGCATTAAAACCGAACCAACCGAACCATAGCAAACCTGTTCCCAAAAGAACGAAAGGAATGTTAGCAGGAGGCAATACGTGGTCTTCAAGAAGCGATTTACGTCTTTTCAGGTATATTGCACCAGCAAGAGCGGCCCATCCAGCAGACATGTGAACAACAGTTCCACCCGCAAAGTCAAGAACCCCTAGTTTGAATAATAAACCGTCAACATGCCAGGTCATGTGGCACAATGGAGCATAAACGAAGATGCAGAACAAAATGATGAACAAAACATAAGAACGGAAATTGATACGTTCTGCCATTGAACCGGTAACAAGAGCCGGCGTAATTACAGCGAATTTCATTTGGAACATCGCAAACAAAGCGAAAGGAATAGTACCTGAAACTGGTCCATCCAATACACCCTTGAACATGAAGTGTGTCATTGGATTTCCGATAAACCCGCCGATATCCTCACCAAACGCAAGACTGAAACCTACAACAACCCATAATACGCTGATCACGCCCATTGCAATAAAGCTTTGAAGCATAGTAGAGATTACGTTTTTGTTGTTTACCATACCACCATAGAAGTAAGCCAAACCGGGCGTCATAAGCAGTACCAGCGCGGATGATACCAACATCCAGGCAGTGTCACCAGCATTGATCCCCTCCGTTACGATCTTCGTAGGCAAGCTTGGCACAAAAGCACCCAAAAGGCTAATGACCAGTAAGATAATCAGTGGGACGTAGTTACGTTTTTCCATTTTTTTTTCGATTATAATTGATTAAGAAGGTATTTGATTAAAACTTGTAAATAAATGCCATACCGAATGTAGTTTGGCTGTTCTTTGTGAAATTGCCGTCAGAATCTTCAAATTGCTGCGATGCGTTTGCGCCCGTTGCTTTTGGATAAGCGTCCAGACGAAATTCAGGCTTCAAGAGAATGTGGCCGTCAGCCAGTGTAATGTTTCCTGTTAAAGTTACTGAATTTACTTTTGTTCCAATTGGTGAATTCGGTGCAGCCTCGGTGCCTCTGCCTTGTGGATAAGCAAGCAGTCCTCTCACACCGTTGTCGTTGTTAAAATACTCATAGCGAGCGCCTAGTGCAAAGTGATCCGATAATGCGACATTCGAATACAATGCAACACCACCCCATGACTGAGAATCGGTTGGTCCGCCTGCGCCCTGATAATCTCCTTTTTGAGCACCGTAAGCAGCATTAACACCTAGAAGGAATTTTTCTGTGATCTGATAACTGGTTGTTAGGTCAAAAACCCGGTAGAATGCACTCGGCTCTTTACCGTCTGCGCCAGGATTTGCTTCGTTACTATTGATAAAATTCAAATAAACATTCCAATGCTCTGCGGGAGCGAGGAATAATTGACTGATGATACCTTTTTTGCGGTTGTTATCACCCAGCCCATCGACGTTATTCACAACACCGACCATCAAAGATGCTTTTTCTGTGAACGCGTAAGTCGCCTTCAAACCAGTGTGGTAAAAAGGACCGTTGTTAAATAAGTTGGAAAGTGAGTAGTTGAAATTGGCAGGTGCGTCGATCACCTCATAACCGATATGTGTTCCAAACTGACCGGCGGTCATCGAGAACTTATCAGTGAATTTGTAAGTAAAATAAGCTTGTTTGATTGCGAAAGCTGTACTGAATGCACCGTTTCCATAGTTACCCAGGTTGGCATTCGGTCCGAAAGTCAAATCCATTACAGCCTCCGATTTGCTGTTCGTGTAAACTGCCTTTGCCTGTACCAATCCCAATTGAAACTGACCTGATTTCTGATCAAAAACACGAGCAGTACCAGCAGCACCCAGATTCGAGCGGGAAGCAGGTTTGTTGAAGTTAGCCATGTAATAGGAATCCAGATAACCTGAAAATGCAAATGCACCTTTGGACTCATCTTCGTCCTTTACTTCAGTCACCTTATTTGCCTCTTCTGCCTTCACTTTTTTCTCCTCGCCTGACTTTGCAAAACCCAATAAAGGAAACATTAAAGATAATACTGTGCAATAGACTTTTTTCATAATTTTATTCTGTTTAAGTGTTTAATACTTTCCGGTTCCATTTATACCTCAAATATTGTACTTAAATTATATTATTCAAATAATCAAGATCAAATTTATCTAAAAAAATACAATTTTCATCTTTTTGTTCAATTTTTTATAGAAATTTAATCATAAATAACCATTTTTCACATAAATATTCATTCCACTAATATTCTGTGAATACATATTTTAACAAAATATTATACATCTAGACTATTCCGAAAGACGTGAGGGGATTATTACAATTTTACCATTTTTGTAAAATTCGGGACATAAAAAAAGCCTGCTGAAAAGCAGGCCCTTTTATTAATATTTTTTAATTAACTGTTACTCACCATGCATCCATGATTTTTTGGCCAGCAATGTATCTTCTTCCTCTTCATTATCAGGATCCGGAATACAGCAATCTACAGGACAAACCGCTGCACACTGCGGCTCTTCATGAAAACCTACGCATTCTGTACATTTATCGGTAACGATGTAATAAAATTCGTCAGAAACCGGTGATTGTTTCTCTTTACCACTCACGATGGTACCATCTCCGAAATCTACTTCATCCAAACTGGTTCCATCGCCCCAGGTCCATTCCACCCCTCCTTCATAAATAGCGGTATTTGGGCATTCTGGCTCGCACGCCCCACAATTTATGCATTCATCGGTTATCATTATAGCCATAGTCGCCGGATTGTTTATATTTGTTCTTACTTTCTAATCAATTAGAGTAACAAATATAACTATTTAAAGTTTCCCAACAATCAGAAAATTAAAAACGCATACCTGAATTAAATTATTTATAGATTCCCTGTGATGATATCAAGAAATGATAGAATAAATGCCTTTGTTAAATTAGGAAATTACTTAATCAATGCCGAGAATACCACCGAACATGAAGAACTGGCAATAAGTGCGAACAGAAAGAATAATTGGTTTACAGTTCCGAATGTACTTAAATCCCTGAACGAAATAGGAACCAGCTATCTCAGCGAAATTGAATTAAATAGCTGGACCGCCGCGTATCCTGAAAACGGAAGTCCTAAAAAAATTGGCGTAATTATGGCCGGCAACATTCCGGCAGTGGGTTTTCATGACGCGCTGAGTGTGTTGATAAGCGGCCACATTTTACTCGCCAAACTGAGCTCCGAGGACGGCGTTTTAATTCCCGCTATTCTGGAAAAACTGATTGAAATTGAGCCTCGTTTTGCGGAATCAATCCGGTTCGTGGAGCGATTGAATGATTCTGATGCATACATTGCCACAGGAAGCGACAATACCGCCAGGTATTTTCACTACTATTTTGCAAAAAAACCGAACATAATTCGTCACAACAGAACCTCAATAGCCGTTCTTTCAGGCCAGGAAAGCACAGATGAGCTCCATGAACTGGGTACAGACATTATCCAGTATTTTGGCCTTGGATGCCGCAATGTTTCCAGATTGTTTGTTCCTGAGGGATATGATTTTACCAAGTTTTACGAGTCCATTGAGTCTTTCAGCGAAGTTTGCCTCAACCACCATAAATACTTCAATAATTACGAGTACAACAAGTCCGTTCTATTGATCAACCGGACACTGCATTATGACAATGGCTTTCTGATGATGACAGAAAATCCCGCATTTGTGTCCCCGATCAGTGTGGTATACTACGAAAATTATAGCTCACTGGAGGATGTAAACTCTATTTTAAAAGAAAATGAAGCAAAAATTCAATGCGTGGTAACCAGCATTGCCGCAATTCCGGGAGGTATTGCGTTCGGGCAGGCTCAGAAACCATCGCTTACTGACTATGCTGATGGAGTGGATACCATGAAATTTTTATCGTCAATTTGATTGCCTATAATTTACCAAAAGCCCACAGGAGAAAATCCGGCAGGACAGCAGACCATGTGTAATGATTGTGACGCCCTTCCTTTACCTCAACGTAAATGATATCTGTTCCCCAGTTGTAACCTTTCTGTTCAAGCTCCGAAATACATTCCAATGTGTCCTGAATGGAATCAATTACACCATCTCCATCCCGGTCATCTTCTTCATCGAAGGTGCCGGTTTGAAACCAGAATTCCAAAGACGGTTTTTTGACCGACTGCCTTATCTGGGCATGCATAATACGGTCCGCGTCACTGTACCCATCCTCGATTGCCTTTTCCCGCCACCAGAGCGCGCCGGAGAAAACGGCCACTTTTGAAAAATTGCAGGCATTGTTCCATGCAATATCAAGCGCCATCAGTCCGCCAAGAGAAAAGCCCGCGTAAACGATTCCTTTCTTTTGTACATGAAACTCCTGTTCAAGTGCGGGCAACAATTCCTGAAGCACAAATTTTGTGGTGTCTCCCGCCTTACTTCCGCGGCTTGCGTAATCCGCTTTGATTGCGGTGCCATACTCAGTCAACCGGTCGTGATTGGCATGGATACCCGCTACGACAAATTTCTCAATTTGTCCCAGGTCTTGCAGCTCACCTATTTTACCGGCCAGGTTAAGCATTTCAAAATCTTGTCCATCATTTACCAGCAAAAGCGGATAAGCAAACGCAGGATCATAATCTGACGGAATGATCACAGAAAAATAAACCTGCCTTTGAAGGAATTCAGAAAAAATACTCTTTTCGAGTGTATTTGCGTATGTAGACAAATGATTCAAAATATAACTTCTTACCTGGTGTCAAAATGTGGTGCAAGTTACGTCAAACATGGCCCTAATTAAAACGTCAGGGAATAACAGTCTCTATCTTGCGAGCAAAAACTTTGTAAGTAAAGGCCAATATCCATGTTCATCGTTTGCGTGCACTTCCTTCTAATAGTACAAAAACAGGTAAAAAATGCCCCGGAATACATCCCAACGGGCATCTTTCAATTATTTGGTTCTCTCATTTAGTTTCGTAACTTTCCAATATCAATTAAAGCAAATACTCTTGGAGGAAAAGCACTTAAAATACTATTCACATCATCTGGATCGTGATGTCGACATGCTTGTTTATGGTAACTGGGGCTACCCCATCCTGTTGTTTCCGACGACATTGGGCAAGTATTACCAGGCGAAAGACATGGGACTGATTGAATCCGTGCGTGGCCTGGTCGATTCGGGAAAATATAAGATTTACTGCGTAGACTCAATTGATGCAGAGTCATGGTATGCCAAACATCTTAATCCCGAATACCGTGTGCTGAACCACATTCAATATGATAAATTTTTAAGCAACGAATTGGTCCCATTTATCCGCCACGAATGCAATGTAGAAAAAATCGGTGTGGCAGGTTGCAGTTTCGGAGGATTCCATGCAGCAAATTTTGCTTTTAAGCATCCGGATAAAGTTGCCTATATGATAAGTATGAGTGGTGCATTTGATATCAGGAGCTTTATGGATGGCTTTTACGACGACAATGTTTATTTTAATAATCCAATGGACTATATGCCCAATGAGCAGAGCTGGAAGTACGGCCACATGAAAATTGTGCTCGGCACTTCCGAATGGGACATCTGCCTGGATAGCAACGTAAAAATGTCCGATATCCTCAGTCGCAAAGGAATCGATCACTGGCTTGACATTCGGGGTTGGGAAAAACACGACTGGCCACTTTGGAACAAAATGTTCCCGGATTATTTGTCCAGAATTTTATAAGCAACACAATACCATTTACAGTTCAGCAAACCAAACGTTCATTCAACATAAAATTTAAACCTGGTTATGAAGAAAATTGGAATTCTTTTTGGCATGGAAAATACATTTCCTCAGGCGTTCATCGATCGTGTCAATAGTAAAGGAGAGAAAGATATTATTGCAGAAGCAGTGACTATCGACAAAGTAGTACAGGCGGACCCTACAGAGTATGCCGTCATTATTGACAGGATCTCTCAGGATGTTCCGTTTTACAGGGCTTATCTTAAAAATGCCGCGCTGAGTGGAACCGCTGTGATCAACAACCCATTTTGGTGGAGTGCAGATGAGAAATTCTTTAACAATGCCCTCGCAGAAAAAATTGGTGTTCCGGTTCCTAAAACGGTTCTGATCCCATCAAAAGAAAGGCCGGCAGATACTACTGAAACTTCATTCCGAAACCTTGCATTTCCGCTTGCATGGGAAGAAATGTTCAATTATGTCGGTTTTCCGGCCTACATGAAACCGCACGACGGAGGCGGATGGAAAAGCGTTTACAAGGTTTCTGACCCGCAGGATATGTGGAACAAACACGAGGAGACCGGCCATCTGATTATGATGCTTCAGGAAGAAATTGTATTCGATGATTACGTGCGTTGTTATTGTATCGGCCAGAAGGATGTACTCATCATGCCTTATGAACCGCGAAATCCACATCATCTGCGTTATGCAGCGGAGTTGAATGCTACCGGTGAAGAACGCGAAAAATTGCTTGCGACAATTAAAGATTATGTATTGAAACTGAATATTGCCCTGGGATATGATTTCAACACAGTTGAATTTGCGGTACGGGACGGCATTCCTATTGCCATAGATTTTTGCAATCCGGCGCCTGATGCGGACGTCTATTCTGTTGGCCACGATAATTTTGAATGGGTTGTGGAAGCCGCAGCGAACATGGCCATCGACCGTGCAAAAAAGCAAGTTCCCGGCAAAACCAATTTGACCTGGGGAACATTTATAAGTGAGGCTATCGCTAATGTCCCTGCGCCGGCAGTCATTGAATCGGTGACGGTTGTCAAAAATAAAACCGAAAAACCGGCTGTTGCTGCCAAAAGCACCACGGCGAAAACAGGCAAACCAGCGCCTGTAAAAACCCCTGAACCGGTTGTTCCTGCTGCTACGCCGCCAAAAAAACCAGCAGCTAAAAAAACTGTGACGCCGGAAATTATTCCGGAAGCTCCTAAAAACCTGCCTGAGACAAAGCAGGTGCCTGAAGCTCTGAAAAAAGCTGCGCCAAAAACCACAAAAAAGAAATCCTAGCACATTAGAAAATCAACAAACATGCGCACTTTCACCCTGGGAATCGAAGAAGAATTCCAAACGATTGATCCTGTTACACGGAACCTTCGTTCACATATGTCCAAACTTGTTGAGGATGGTAAAATCACGCTTAATGAGCGTGTAAAGGCAGAAATGCATCAGGCGGTTGTGGAGGTGGGCACCAATATCTGCCACAATATTCAGGAAGCTCGCGAGGAGGTAACTTATTTGCGAAAAATGATTCTTGACCTGGCTGAAAAACAAAATCTTCAGGTAGCAGCGGCCGGAACGCATCCTTTCGCCGATTGGGTAGAACAATTGATCACGCCAGATCCCCGCTATGACGAAATTATAGACGAAATGCGTGACGTTGCGCGTGGCAATCTTATTTTCGGGCTACATGTGCATGTCGGAATTGAAAGTCGCAACGAAGGAATAGAAATCATGAACGCAGTTCGCTATTTCCTGCCACACATTTACGCGCTGTCCACCAACTCGCCATTTTGGTGCGGCAGAAACACCGGCTTCAAATCGTACCGGTCCAAAGTTTTCGATAAATTTCCTAGAACGGGTATTCCGGATCACTTTTCCAGTGCTGCCGAATACGACGAGTATGTGAACCTCCTGATCAAAACAAATTGTATTGATAATGGCAAGAAAATATGGTGGGATATTCGTGTCCATCCTTTTTTCAATACGATAGAGTTCCGGATGTGTGACGTCCCGATGCGCACCGATGAGACAATATGCCTGGCAGCGATCATGCAGGCGCTTGTTGCCAAAATACATAAATTGCACCGTTCGAATCTCAGTTTCAGGCCCTACCACCGGATGCTGATCAACGAGAATAAATGGCGCGCTGCCAGATATGGCATTCAGGGAAAACTGATCGACTTTGGAAAACAGGAAGAAGTTGAATATAAGATACTTGTAGTAGAGTTGCTCGAATTTATTGACGACGTAGTCGACGACCTGGGAAGCAGGAAGGAAATTGAATACATTCATCAGATTCTGGAAATGGGGACGGGCGCAGACAGACAGCTGGCGGTGTTCGAGCAAACCAACGACATGAACGCAGTGGTCGATTATATTGTTGCTGAGACCAAGGTCGGACTGGAATAATGTCGCTCAACTAATAACTGACTGATATTCAAACGACCTGTTGGTTTCTTTGCGTTCAAATTTTGCCACTTTGCGTGAAAAAATGATGGCACAGGGAACCGTCACTACGTCATAAAGAATAAAAAAATGGATAAGGAAGAAAAAAAATTCAGGATCGCCATTCTGGACATGTATGATGGTCTGGAAAATGAAGGAATGCGATGTATCAAAAAGATAATCGCTGAATTTAGTGAAAGGGAACAGTTACCGCTTGAATATACAATCTTTGACGTCCGACAAAAACTGGAAGTGCCAGGAATGAATTTTGACGCCTACATATCGACAGGCGGCCCAGGAAATCCCGCCCCTGTAGGCGCTTCCTGGGAACGAAAATTTTTCTTTTTTCTTGATCAGATTTTCCAGTACAATGCTAACAGGCACAATCATTACAAGAAAAGTTTGTTTCTGATCTGTCATTCGTTCCAAATGGCGAGTATTCATTGGCAACTGGCAAATGTGAGCAAGAGACGAAAGACATCTTTTGGCACGTTTCCGGTTCATAAAACTTCCCAGGGCCGGAAAGATCCGCTGATGAATCTGTTGAATGATCCATTCTGGATTGTGGATTCCAGAGATTTCCAGGTAACGCAGCCAAATCAATCGGTCTTGGAAAATTTTGGCGCAAAAGTCTTGTGTCTGGAAAAGATAAGACCGCATGTGCCGCTTGAAAGAGCGGTTATGGCCATTCGCTTTTCAAAGGAAATTGTAGGTACTCAGTTCCATCCCGAAGCCGATGCTGAGGGAATGCTTCGCTATTTTCTTCGGGAAGACAAAAAAGAGAGCATTATTAAAAATCATGGTGCTGCGAAATACAATGATATGATCACGCATTTGAATGACCCTGACAAAATATTGATGACCGAATCGGTGATTATCCCGACGTTTTTAAGGAACGCAGCAGATCTATTCAGGAAGTCCTTGATAAATAGCGACAAGACGCTGTTACAAGCAGATATTTAAAGTCTAATCAGCAATACAGGTATATGCATCAGCAAGCGCGGAAAGACTTCAACGAATCATTTTCAGAAGAAAAGTACAATCATTTCATTGCCTCAGTTGACAAAGATTTCCCTGGGCAGCTCGATTTCCGACTGGCAGAAAGTCCCGTTTTTGTTCCTTTGGAGTTGAAAAATAAACTGATCCGGGCTAGCGAAGAAATTATCGAAGTGCTTCTTTCTCCGGACTTTATCGCAAAAACGGACAGAGCAGTGCCGGCAGATCAGAACGTACCCAATGAAAACGCACACACTTCTTTTCTGGCAATTGATTTCGCAGTTTGTAAAGATGAGCAAGGCGCGTTAACGCCACAACTCATCGAATTGCAGGGATTCCCTTCCCTTTATGCTTACCAGTCGTTTTTATCGGAAAAATTTAAAGCCAGTTTCAGTATCCCGTCAGATTTCAACTATGTATTTGGTGGGCTGAACGAACTCAGTTATATCGAAAAACTGCGATCGTTGATAGTAGCCGGACACAAGCCGGAGGAGGTGATATTGCTCGAAATCTTTCCTGAAAGGCAAAAAACCAGAATTGATTTCGCAGTGACAGAAAAGATGCTCGGCGTCAAAGCTGTGTGCTATACCAAATTGATTCGGGAAGGAAGGAAGTTATTTTACGATTTGAATGGAAGAAAAATACAGGTAAAGCGGATATACAACCGACTCATTTTTGATGACCTGCTTAATTACCCGGACCTGCAGACTGACTTCAAATTAACAGATGATGTGGACGTCGAATGGGTTGGTCATCCCAATTGGTTTTTCCGGATCAGCAAGTTTTCAATGCCTTTTTTCAAAAGTGAATTTGTCCCTGAAACAAAATTCGTAAGTGACTACAACGGCTCTTTTCCGGCTGATCTTGAGAATTATGTCTTAAAACCGCTTTTCTCCTTTGCCGGATCCGGAGTCCAGCTGCATGTGACGGCTGAAATTCTGGCAGAAATAACAGATCCTGAGAATTATATATTGCAAAGAAAAGTTGTCTACGAGCCTGTAATTCAAGCGCCTGACGGTTTGGTTAAATGCGAGATCAGATTGATGTACGGCTGGCCGGATCAGGCAAACAGACCTGAACTCCTGACCAGCCTCAGCAGGTTGAGTCGTGGTGAAATGATCGGTGTACGCTTTAATAAAGATTTTACCTGGGTCGGTGGGACTGCGGGATTTTACGAAGAGGAATAATTACTTTTGTAAAGTTCAACTAGTCACTAATTCATCTTTATTTACTTTTTATAAATAAAATAAATATAAAAAGTACTGACCTTTCAATGCACATTTCACAACGCCAGCTTTTTTTTGACCATGTTGCGCAAACTTCAGATTTTCCTCTTGCGCTTGAAATCGAACGTGCCGAGGGCGTATACATGTTCGGAACGGACGGCAAACAATATCTTGATCTGATCTCGGGTATAGGCGTCAGCAATGTGGGGCATCGACATCCAAAGGTTTTAAAAGCTATTTATGAGCAACTGGATAAACATATGCACTTACTTGTATACGGTGAGTTCGTTCAGGGAACGCAGGTTCTTCTTGCTGCCGCGCTGACCGAAACGCTGAAAGTAACATGCAAAAATCCGTCTCCGTACGGGCATATCAACAATATTTATTTCACAAATTCGGGTACTGAAGCTGTTGAAGGTGCCATGAAGCTGGCAAAACGCTTTACGGGCAGAGCGGAGTTTATTTCGTGCTACAATGCTTATCATGGGGCAACACAGGGTGCTTTAAGCCTTTCAGGAGCTGAACATTTCAAACGAAGTTTTCGCCCTTTACTACCCTTAACGAGCCAGATTCGCCACGGCGTTTCCGATGATTTGGAAAAAATCACTTCCAAAACGGCAGCGGTCATCATCGAAATAATTGGTGGAGAATCAGGTATTCGTGTTCCGTCCATTGAATATTTTCAGGAGCTGAGGGAACGATGTACTGAAACAGGCGCGCTGCTCATTCTGGATGAAATACAAACCGGATTCGGCCGCACCGGCTCGTTTTGGGCTTTCGAACAATTCGGAATATATCCCGATGTTATTTTGAGTGCAAAAGGAATGGGCGGCGGAATGCCAATTGGCGCATTTATGGCATCGGAGCATATTATGCAAGTGTTGAAAACCAATCCGATCCTGGGTCACATCACGACGTTTGGCGGGCATCCTGTAAGTTGCGCTTCGTCCCTCGCGGCGTTGCAGGTAACATTGGACGAAAAATTGCCGGAAAGCGCAGTTGAAAAAGGTAAACTTTTCAAGTCGCTATTGGTTCATTCTAAAATAAGAGAAGTACGCGGCAGTGGTCTGATGCTCGCCGCTGAAATGGAATCCTTTGAAAAGTTAAAACAGACGATTGACAAGTGTATCGAAAAAGGGGTTGTGACTGACTGGTTTCTGTTTTGTGATAATTCCATGCGAATTGCGCCCCCTTTAATCATTACTGAAAGACAAATCCGGGAAGGCTGTGCCGTGATCCTGGATGTACTTAACTCCATTTAAACGCAGTGTTAAATGAGTTTGACGCGGAGTTGCGCTGCGTAAAATTCTTTGAATCGTGTCAAAACAAACGAACGAAATGATACATAGCATACAAAATCAGTATCTAAAAATCACCGTCAACGAAATTGGCGCTGAGTTGAGCTCAATAGAATCGACCAAAACCGGACAGCGTTTTATGTGGGATGGCAATCCTGATATCTGGCCGAATCATTCGCCTGTATTGTTTCCGATCGTTGGTGGACTTAAAGAAAATACTTATCACTACCATGGTCAATCCTATTCTCTACCCAGACATGGTTTTATCCGAAACAACAAAAAAATAAAGCTTACAGAGCAAACTGAAAGCAGTCTGACTTTCGGGTTGACCTTTGATGACGAAAGCCTGTCGGTTTATCCGTTCGAATTTGAATTTGCGATCACTTACACCCTTTTTGGCAATCGGGTAGTTGTAAGTAATCTGGTGAAAAATCATGGACATCAGGAAATGCTATTTTCCGTCGGCGCACATCCTGCCTTCCGATGCCCGGTTCACGAAGGCGAGGAATATGAGGATTATTACCTTGAATTTGAGCACGTTGAAACAGATTCAACCTGGGTGCTCACGTCTGATGGACTAGTCAGTGATGAAAGCAAACCAGTGTTACACAATACCAACATCCTGCATTTAAATCGTACGCTATTCAATCAGGATGCATTGATATTTAAAAATCTGAAGTCCCGGCAGGTTAGTCTGCGGAGTACAAAATCTTCCCAGGTGGTTACCTTACATTATGAAGATTTTCCTTACCTGGGAATCTGGGCTAAACCCAACGCTCATTTTGTGTGTATTGAACCCTGGCTGGGAATTGCTGACAGCGCAGATACAGATCAAAATCTGGAAAACAAGGAAAGTATTTTGACATTAAAAGGTAAGCATCATTTTACCGCTGCGTATTCGATAGAGGTTAGTGAGTGAGGCAACTGAAATGTTGCAGAATTTTCTAACTTTACTGAAAGTCATCAACACACTAAATTAACAATGAATCAACCGACGTATTCGGTGCAATCCATTGATTCAGCTTCATTTTCATTTGTAAGCGTTGGTGGAAACGGCATGATTCTGAAAATTGTCCAGTTCAATGAAGTTAGCAACAGGGTTTACAATCTTGGGTTTGGAGACTTTGATTTTGCTACCAGACAAGTCAGTGACAAAGTAGTCAGTAACAATGGCGATAGTATAAAAGTACTGGCGACGGTAATCGCGATAGTTGACGATTATCTTACAAAAAATCCGGCTCACTCCGTTTATATAGAGGGTAGCTCGCAAAGTCGAACCAGACTTTACCAAATTGCAATCAATCTGTATTCGAATGAATTCAATGAATTATTTGAAATATTTGGTCGTTTGAATGAGAAGTGGGAATTATTTCAAAAAGGTAAAAATTACGAATCTTTTTTAGTCCGACGGTCGTTTCGAATTGGTTGGTAATAAAAAATGTGTCAATTATGAAATCTATCAAAGTTTCTAAGGCTAGTGAAAAAAAAATAACAATTACCGAAAATGATGGAAGCCTGTCTTTTTTGAAAGGAAAAGATTTTTTTCCTGAAAAAACTGCACGGGCAAAGGAGAAATTAAAGAATCTGACGTTGCCTCCGCTTTGAAGTCAAATTTGAACAACGTTATAATTCACACAACAAAAAAGGCTCCTCACGGAGCCTTTTAATATATATCTAAAATCAGCAATTAAACAGTCGCTTCGATTTGCGCGTTTAATTTGTCTTCCAGAGTAGTTTTAGGGACAACTCCCACTACCTTGTCAACAAGCTGACCTCCTTTGAAGATCATCAATGTAGGGATGCTACGGATACCGAACTTAGCAGGAATTGCCGAGTTCATATCAACATCCATCTTGCCGATCACGGCTTTACCTTCATACTCGCCAGCTAATTGTTCCACAACTGGTCCAATCATCTTACAAGGACCACACCACTCGGCCCAGAAATCTACAAGTACGGGTTGATCACCCTGAATAAGTTCTTCAAAAGTGCTATCTGTAATTTCAATTGCTTTTCCCATTTCAATAGAGTCTTAATGATTATTATATGTTGCTATTACAATCAAATAAGTGTGCCAAAAAGTTCCGGAAGTGCAAGATATACACCTTAGTTTAGAAAGAATTTTACACCGTGAAATCCACTCAGCGTTTTAAACAATTCATTGCTTGGTGCAACCCTGAAACCGCGCGAAAGCATTTCCACTTCAACGCGCGTATCCGGGTCTGTAACGGTCATATTCACTACACATGAACCGGGATGATGCGTAAAAGTGTCTTTCAGTAAGTGAATAAATTGAGCGTCAATCTGATCAAGTGTCAGGTTGATGCGGATTTTCTTACACATTCTTTCACGAATTTCAGGTAGCAGCTGAATTGAGGCGATTTTAAACTCGAAGTTGTCATCCTGCTTCCACCGCGTTTGTACCTTTCCTTTTATATACAAAAACTGCCCGATCTGAAGGTAGTTTTTAAAGCGGATGTAATCTTCGCCACCCAAGAGCATTTCCATTGAACCACGATAGTCTTCAATCTTAAAAATCATAAAAGGACTGCCATTTTTCGACATCCGTTCCATTGCGCTCGTAACGATTCCACCAATGCTCACATCCTTCCCAAAGTAGCGTGGAGCGCGTTCTCCTTCCTGAATTTCCATAACCTTGTCGACGGTACAGGTACAGAAATTATCCAGTTCAACTCTGAACGTATCCAACGGATGGCCTGAAATATAAAACCCTACAACCTCCTGTTCGTATCTCAATTTCGCCAGATCATCCCACTCCGCTACATCGGCCGCTTTTGGTTTGGGGATTTCCGCTCCGCCGCCGGAATGACTGAAAAGATCCGGAGATGCGTCGCTCTGTTGCTTGTTGGCGTATCTGATCAGCTTCTCTATAAAGTTCATATTCTCGCCTGGCTCAACAGCAAAATACTGACCACGGTGAAATTCTGTAAAGCAGTCAAAACCACCAGCATAAGCCAGACTTTCAATTGTTTTCTTGTTGACAGTGCGTAAATTAACCCTCGTAATAAAATCAAAAATATCCTTGAACGGACCGTTTAGGTTCCTCTCTTCAATGATTGCCTCCACAGCTGCGTCTCCACTCCCCTTTACTCCCGCCAGACCAAATCTTATTTCTTTCTTTTTGTTTGCATTGAACTGCCTGTCAGATTCATTTACATCTGGCCCGAGTACTTTAAGTCCCTGGTTTTTACACTCTTCCATGAAGAATGTTATTTTTTCGATGTTTCCAAGCGAGCTTGTCAATACCGCCGACATATATTCAGCCGTGTAATGTGCTTTCAGATAAGCGGTTTGATAAGCAACAAAGGCATAACAAGTCGAGTGGGATTTGTTAAAGGCGTACGACGCGAACGCTTCCCAATCGGTCCAGATTTTTTCCAGTTTTTTCAAATCCAAACCTTTCTCTTCCCCGCCTTTCATGAAATAACCTTTCATTTTGTTCAGGGTTTCAATCTGCTTTTTACCCATCGCCTTACGCAATGTATCCGCCTGGCCCTTGGTAAAACCACCCAATTTCTGCGACAAAAGCATTACCTGCTCCTGATAGACAGTAATTCCATAAGTATCAGCCAGATATTCTTCAAGTTCCGGTAAATCATAGGTGATTGCTTCCAACCCATTTTTTCGTCGGATAAAGTTTGGAATATACTGAATCGGTCCAGGACGATAAAGCGCATTCATCGCGATCAAATGCTCGAAACGGTCGGGAATAAGATCCCGCATGTGTTTCTTCATCCCATCAGATTCAAACTGGAATATCGCGTTGGTTTCTCCTTTTTGAAACAACTCGAAAACCTTCGGATCATCCAGCGGCACGTCATCGATTACAATCTCAATACCGTGATTTTGCTTGATTAACCGGAGCGCTTCCTTAATAATGGTAAGGTTTCGCAGGCCCAAAAAGTCCATTTTAATTACACCCGCATCTTCAATGATTTTACCCTGATATTGTGTAATCAGAAAATCAGAATCCTTAGATGTACTTACAGGAATAATTTCAGTCAGATCGCTCGGTGCAATGATGATCCCGGCTGCGTGGATACCTGTATTACGTACAGTGCCTTCCAACCGCCGGGCTTCCTGCAACACACTGGCCTGCAAATCTTTGCCCGCTATTATCGCCCGCATTTTCTTTACATTTTCCAGTTCCTCAGGCGCAATTCCCTCCTTTTTTGTGAGGCTTCCCTCTCCGTCCAGGGGTGCTGAGAAAATTCTGGCGAGCGTCATGTTGTACGCAGGCTTGTCAGGTACGAGCTTTGCAAGCATGTTGGCTTCCGGAAGCGGCAGATCCATTACCCGGGCAACGTCTTTGATCGCAGATTTGGCAGCCATTGTACCATAAGTTACAATCTGTGCAACCTGATTGTAACCATACTTTTTAACGACATAATCAATTACTTTTTGCCGGCCCTCGTCATCAAAATCTGTATCAATATCGGGAAGTGAAATACGGTCGGGATTCAGGAAACGCTCAAAAAGCAAGTCATATTTGATCGGATCTATGTTGGTTATTCCAGTTGCATAGGCCACAACCGAACCAGCAGCAGAACCACGGCCGGGACCTATGAATACACCCATTTTCCTGCCTGCATCAATAAAATCGGCTACGATCAAAAAGTAACCGGGAAACCCCATGTTTCGTATCGTGTCCAGCTCAAAATTGATCCTGTCCTCAATTTGCGTCGTTATTGTGCCGTATTTGAATTTGGCACCTTCGTACGTGATGTGTTTCAGATATTCCCATTGGTTCAAAACATCGGCGGTGAGCTCCTTTTTTCCAGCCATTTCCGACAACGTGTGTGTCTTAAATTCATCAGGAATTGGAAAATTGGGGAGCAAAATATCCTTGTTGAGATTCAGCGTTTTGATCTTGTCAACGATCTCGTTCGTGTTGTCCAGCGACTCAGGCAAGTCATGGAACAACTTCATCATTTCACTCGTATTCTTGAAATAAAACTGATCGTTGTAAAAAGCAAATCGGGAACCTTTGGGAATTCCTTTATCGTCGTCAAAATCTTTTGCGGAAGGTGTGCTTTGCTTGTCTCCCGTGTTGATGCACAACAAAATATCGTGCGCATTCCAATCCTCCCGGTCTACATAATGTGAGTCGTTGGAACAGATTACTTTGACGTTGTATTTTTTTGCAAACCTGATTAAAACTTCATTGACAATGTACTGATCACGAATATCATGGCGCTGTAATTCAACATAAAAATCGTCCCCGAACAATTCCAGCCACCAACGAAATTCTTTCTCGGCTTCCTCCTCTCCCTTTCGTATAATGGTTTTCGGAATAATCGCACCGATGCAACAAGTCGTGGCGATCAGCCCTTTGTGATACTTGACAATCAACTCCTTATCAATCCTTGGATACTTGCCATACATCCCTTCAATGAAACCAAGCGAGCACATTTTGACAAGATTTTTGTACCCAATTTCGTCTTTCGCCAGTAGCAACTGATGATGCCTTACATCCTTTTTATCCTTTGTAAACTGCCGGATATGGCGGTCTTCCACCACATAGAATTCGCAGCCTACAATTGGTTTGATACCCTGTTTATTTCCTTCTGCCACAAATTCGAAAACTCCGAACATATTGCCATGATCCGTAATGGCCACCGCAGGCATGTTGTCTTCCTTGGCTTTTTTGAACAGCTTTTTTATGTCGGCCGCGCCGTCCAGAAGTGAGAATTGGGTATGGCAGTGAAGGTGTGAAAATTGCATTGGGTTGGTTTTTTTGTTTTTGTTAAAACGCTGAGTTGAGGGAGCGGCCGCGCGGTAAAACGCTGCGTTTCGCGGTTTCTAATTTTCAGAATGCTGCGGACTTTGCCGTTAATTTATCTATCTCTGCGTTTATTTACCCTCATTGACTGGGTTGAGAATATAATTCATATAATCGCAATAAGGTTTCAGCAATTTGATACCATTCACTATATTTTGCTGAAAGTCTTTCGCCGTCACGTCTTTATCAGAGAACTTGTGTACGAAAAAAAGCTCTTTCCTTCGTAAGAGTTCAATTTCAGGATGATCTTTTGCATAACCCTTTGGAGTTGTTTTCAAAACGGCCCCGTGGACTTCCGGAAAATAATCCCGGAATGTGCTTTCATGTATGATCGCTTTCAGTTCATCCGCATTGTAGTCAATTTCCTGACGGTAATTTGCAAGCTGCTCCGTTGTGGGATCCCACATACCACCACCGAGAAACGACTGCCCGTCGGGTTGAATGTGCAGATAGTAGTCAATTTTTCCTGAACTCCTGCCACCCGGCCCTATTCCGGCACTCAGATTACTTTTGTATGGAGCCTTGTTTTTAGAGAACCGAATATCCCGATTGATACGAAAAATGCAGTCCTTCACCAGCAGATTCCCCAAATCCTGAAATTTGTTAACTTCCGTGATAACTCCTCCTACCAGGTTTTCCAGATCAGCTTTCGCGGTATCATATTTTTTGCGGTTTTCCTGAAACCATTCCCTGTTATTATTCTGAACGAGGTCTCTTAAAAATTGAAGTGTTGAAGCGTGAAGCATATTTATTAGTTAACTAACAATCAGTGAGAAAGCCTGATCATACGCAAGCCAAACGAGTTACTCACAGAAATAAGAACTGCTACCCGACACGTTTAATTTCAAATTTACTACGTTTTTCTGATTCAATTTAACGAATTTTGGGAATTAGAATGACGAATCTCTCTTAAAAACTGATAATCAACCGAAAGTTATGAACGTTCAATTTTTGTCAAATGAAAAGGGCAAGAAGACTTCCGATTAAGGATTGGGAGGAAATTCAGGAGAAGTTAATGATTAGTAATGGAGATTTTATGGATGAGCTGCCGGAATATGTTAAAGACGGAATTGCCAGGGCTCATGAACAGGCGTCCGCAGGAGAAAGCTTAAAACACGATGAGGTGATGAAGAAATCCCATATTGTTTGAAGCGTCTTCGTCAAATCCGACCGTGAGAAAAGGCTGCTTAACAAAGCAATGCTCACTTTTTTACGAAGTCTATGGGAATGAAATTGTCTTACTTTTTTTCTGGAACAACCGAAGAGAGCCTTCAAAAGGAGAGTAAAAATCAGAATATCAATGCGATAATAAATCAGTTTTAAATTAATGGCAAGAATCCTCACAGGAATTCAAAGTAGCGGTCGCCCACACCTGGGCAATATTCTGGGCGCAATCCTGCCCGCAATTGAACTGTCCAAAAATCCGGACAACGAATCTTTCTTTTTCATCGCTGACCTCCATTCTCTGACGACATTAAAGAATGGCGCGGAAAGGGAAAGCTTTGTGAAAGACATCGCATCAGCATGGCTGGCTTTTGGATTTGATACGAAAAAAAATGTTTTCTGGAGACAATCCAGGGTTCAGGAGCATACCGAACTGAACTGGTACCTGAATTGCTTTACGCCGTTTCCGATGCTGGCAAATGCGACTTCCTTTAAAGACAAATCTGAAAAACTTTCCGATGTAAATGCCGGCCTTTTTGTTTACCCGGTGTTACAGGCAGCGGATATCCTACTTTACGGAGCAGATATTATCCCGGTCGGAAAGGATCAGAAACAACACCTGGAAATATCAAAAGACATAGCCAACCGATTTAACCAGTTCGCGGGCGAGGAAATTCTGGTTCTTCCTGAGCCGCATATTGACGAACGGGTTATGACCGTACCAGGTATAGACGGCCAGAAAATGAGCAAGTCTTACAACAATTATATCAACATTTTTCTACCAGAGAAAGAACTTAAATCTGTTATCAAAAAGATATTGTCGGATTCCACGCCATTGGAAGCTCCCAAAGATCCGGATAACGATATTACATTTAAATTGTATTCGCTGATTGCTAATCCCGGAGAAATTGAATCTTTGCGCGAGAAGTATCTGGCCGGTGGATTTGGATACGGTCACGCTAAACAGATATTACTGGAATGTATTCTGGAAAGGTTTGCGGAACCGAGAAACATTTATAATTATTATCAGGACAATCCGCTTGAACTGGAAGCAATACTTCTTGAAGGAGAAGAAAAAGCCAGGGAAATTGCCCGGTCAACCATCAAAAAAGTTCGAAATATTCTTGGATTTGGGTCATGACAGCGGCAGTTGATTTCTTTCTCCAGTCAGACCACGACTTGTTTCTGCTGCTAAATGGCGTTCATACCCACTGGCTGGATGTAGTAATGTACTGGGTGACTTTCAAATTCACCTGGATACCGCTTTACATGCTTTTGCTTGCAGTCACGATCCGGACGGAACATAAAAGATCGATCGCCATTATCGTTACAGTCATTGCTGCGGTCGTCCTCGCCGATAAAATTACTTCCGGACTAATGAAACCCTATTTCATGCGTCTAAGGCCTTGCCATGACCCATCTTTTACGGGACTTATCCATGAAGTGGGTAACTGCGGCGGGCTTTTCGGCTTCGCGTCATCCCATGCTTCAACCAGTTTTGCGGTTGCAGTAACCTGGTTTCTTTTACTTAGGGAAAAGGTACGGCATATGGGTTGGTTGCTGTTGTGGGCAGCTTTATACGCGTATAGCCGCGTATATGTTGGTGTACATTACCCGGGTGATATTTTGGTCGGAGCGCTGATTGGCTCCTGTGTCGGGGTGATTTTCGTAAAACTTCACAACACATTTATTAAAAAATATTACCATAATTAACTGATTTTAATTAATTTTGCGCAAATTTTAAGTTCGCCATGGGCTCATTTAATACAGTAAAAATCTTTTCCGGAAGTCAGTCAGAATATCTTGCCAAAGACATTGCCCGTTTTTATGGCAAAGAATTGGGCGGATATACGCTACGGAAATTCAGTGATGGCGAATTGTCACCCAGTTTTGAAGAATCGGTCCGTGGGTGCGACGTATTTTTGATCCAGTCGACTTTTCCACCAGCAGACAATCTGATGGAGCTTTTGTTGATGGTTGATGCAGCGCGCAGGGCTTCCGCTCACTACGTTACGGTTGTTCTTCCCTATTTTGGTTACGCACGCCAGGACCGGAAAGACAAACCCCGAGTTGCGATTGCAGCGAAAGTTGTGGCCAATCTGCTGACAGCGGTCGGAGTAGACAGATTGATGACCATCGATCTTCATGCGGGACAAATCCAGGGCTTCTTCGATTTGCCGGTTGATCACCTTGAAGGGACCTCCATATTTGTTCCCTATATCAAGTCACTGAATTTGAAGAATCCCATTGTCGCATCTCCCGATATGGGTGGCGCGGCGCGGGCGCGTAATTTTGCGAAGTTTCTCAATGTGGACATGATCCTCTGCGATAAACACCGTAAAAGGGCGAATGAAATTGCCAGCATGCAGGTGATCGGGGATGTTGAGGGTATGGATGTCGTACTGGTTGATGACCTGATCGACACTGGCGGCACTTTGTGTAAGGCAGGAGAAATTATCCTGGATAAAGGTGCGCGATCGGTAAGAGCCGTTTGTACGCACGCAATCATGTCCGGAAACGCGCATGAAAATATCGCAAATTCTGTGCTCGAGGAATTAATTGTTACAGATACAATTCCATTGAAGCAACAGAATGAAAAAATCCGCGTATTGTCAGTTGCAGAGTTATTTGCAAAAGCAATAGGCCGGATACGCGACCACGAGTCTATTAGTTCATTGTTTATAAATCATCAGTAAAATTTTTCTTTTAATTTTAAATTAATTATTCTTATGAAAACGCATGAGATTGTAGGGTTTAAAAGAGCGAATCTCGGTAAGGTGGAAGCCCAGGAACTTCGTTCTCAAGGTTATGTTCCATCTGTACTGTACGGTGGAAGCGAACAGGTTCATTTTTATGCACCTGCTATGTTGTTCCGCGAGTTGCTTTTCACACCGGATATTTATAACGTTACCCTGAATATTGAGGGAACATTGTTTAACGCCATTCTTCAGGAAAAACAATTCCATCCTGTGAATGACGCTTTGATTCACGCCGACTTCCTTCAAATCATTGATGGCAAGGAAATTAAGGTTGATGTACCTGTAAAATTGACAGGAACTTCATCAGGTGTAATGAAAGGTGGTAAAATGAATCAAAAATTGCGTAAATTGCGCGTACAAGGTCTGGCTGAAAATATTCCGGACTATGTTGAAGTAAATGTTACCGATTTGGATTTGGGCAAATCCGTTAAAGTGGGTGCAGTAACGCCAGAAAATTACCAAATTTTGACTGCTGTTAGCAACCCGATTGCCTCTGTTGAAATCCCACGTGCACTTCGCGGTACATTGGGCAAATAAGTATTTTATTTTTCATGGCTAATAGATGCAAACGTGCCGACCTTTGGTCGGCATATTTGTTTTATGACTATCCATACCGCTTTTTGCTGTGCAACTTTTATTTTCGCTACAATGGATAAGATTATAGGTCTGAACTGGCATGACATGTTTATTCCCAGCCAATCCTTACTGGAAATGTTTGTACGGGGAACGATCACATACTGGTTTATTTATCTTTGTCTGCGACTTTTCAGGCGCGGCACAGGCCAGCTTAGCATCAGCGACCTCTTGTTGATCACGATGATCTCCGATGCCTCTCAAAATGCCATGGCTGGTACTTATAATTCCATATCGGAAGGTGCAATCCTGATCAGCACACTGATGCTGTGGGATTATGTGATTGACTGGATGGGCTACAAAAAGATTCTGTTTGGTAAATTGGGGCGGCCAGACCCCATACTACTCATCAGGAATGGACGGCTACTGCGTGCGAATATGGACAAACAACTCATGGATGTTGATGAGCTCGAAGGTTTGCTCCGGGAAAAGGATGTGGATGATTACAAAAAGGTTAAAATGTGTTACCTTGAATCAACAGGGAATATCAGTGTAGTACTGAAAGACGACTGACGCTTACAATACAAGCCAGTTTTTAATCTGATTCACCAGCACCTCGTTGATCCGCACATAGCTTTCGTGGGTCCAGCCTCCAATGTGCGGTGTCAGCACAACCCTATCCGAGGCCGTCAAATAGTCAAAAGATATTTGCTGATCAGGCGTCAGGCTTTTTATTTTTTCGTTCTCCAGTACGTCCAGACATGCACCAAGTATTTTACCGGATTCAAGGCCTCCCACTACTGATTCCAGTTTTACAATTTCCCCTCTTGATAAATTAAGCAGATAAAACGGCTTGCTGAATTTCCTGATAAAATCCTGATCGATCAGGTATCGCGTTTCGTTGGTGAGCGGAATATGCAAACTCAGAATATCGGCTTCCTCCATAATTTGTTCCAGAGTCGCTTCTGATGCGAAATTATCTGCGTACTGTTCCCGGTATTTGTCATAAGCCAGAACCTTGCAACCGAATCCACTGAGTCGTTTTGCAGTAGCACTCCCGTTGTTGCCGTAGCCGATGATACCGACCGTTTTATTCATAATTTCAACGCCCCGGTTTCCCTCACGATCCCAGATTCCAGTTCTCACCTCCCTATCGGCCCTTAAAATATTGTTGAAGAGTGTAAGAAGCATTCCCAAAGCATGTTCGGCAACAGCGTCCCGGTTTCCTTCGCCTGCATGGAATAACTGTATTTTTCTTTCTCCAACTATTTTCAAATCGATCAGATCAAGCCCGGCTCCTGCCCGTGCAATAAATTTCAGTTGCGTTGCAGCATCCAGAACTTCTTTATCAACATACGTTTTGCTTCTGATTATCAGGCCGTCATATTGCCCGACTGCGGCAATTATATCTGAACGCCGAAATTCAGGATTGTAGTCAAATTCCCAATTTTCATCCTCCAACATATTAAAAAGAGATGTATGCATAGAGTCTGCAATCAGGATTTTCATAGGAGCACGGGATTTTTTGTAACTTGCCGGTTGAATACTTTTTTGCAAAAGTAATACAGAAATACACAACCAGACATCGTCAATAGCATTTAACATACATGAGCGATCAAATTACTGATAAGCCCTTAATTGGAATAACACTCGGAGATTATAACGGAATTGGTCCGGAAGTGATACTTAAAGCACTGGAAGGAAATCAATTAGCCAAGCTTTGCACACCCGTCATTTATGGATCACTCCGTGTTCTGAACCAATATCGCAACCTTCTGGATATGAAAGAATGGTCACTGCACGGAATTCAGAAAGTAGAACAGGCCAATCCCAAACTGACCAATGTGATCACTTGCTGGCACGACCACCAGACGGAAGCTGTTCCGGGAAAAATTACGCCCGAAGCAGGGCAAGGCTCACTCGCAAGTTTGAAACGCGCAGTTGATGATTTGAAAAACGGAAAAATTGAAGCCCTCGTAACCGGCCCTATCAATAAGGATAACATTCAAAGCGAAGAATTCAAGTTTCCGGGTCATACGGAATTTCTCGCAGAAGCTTTTTCTATTCCGGAGGCGCTGATGTTTATGGTGGCAGGAAATCTGCGTGTTGGCGTGCTTACAGGGCACATTCCGCTAGATAAAGTACGGTCACAGATCACGACTGAAAAACTGACCGTCAAAATTGAACAGATGCTTCAATCGCTAAAAGGTGATTTTGGAATTAGAAAGCCCCGGCTTGCCGTATTGGGATTAAATCCGCATGCAGGTGAAAATGGCCTGCTTGGTTCGGAGGAAATTGAAATCCTTAACCCGGTCATTAAAGCATTCAAGGAAAAAGGCAAATTGGTGGCAGGACCGTTTCCGGCCGATGGATTTTTTGCAGCTTCAACTTACAAACAGTATGACGCCGTCCTGGCGATGTATCACGACCAGGGCCTGATCCCTTTCAAGACGCTGGCGTTTAATGAAGGTGTAAATTACACGGGAGGCCTCCCTGCCGTGCGCACGTCGCCAGATCACGGAACAGCTTACAATATTGCCGGAAAAAACAGCGCGGAGCCCGGATCAATTCTCCAGGCAATTTACCTGGCCTGTGACATCTCAAAATACCGGAAGGAAGCGGCAGAGCTTGACAAAAATGCTTTGGTCTCGAAACCGCAGCAGTCCGAAAGCCAGCATCCGGCCAAGTCGGGTGGCAAGCAACGGTTCAATCAATAACGTGACCAACGGCAAAAAGCGTCAGGATCCTGAAAAAGACCGATCACGACTATAAATCTGATAATTAATTTAAAAAGCATATACATGTTAAAATCAATGACCGGATACGGTGTATCCAATATCGAATCCGATTCGATCAACGTAACGGTTGAAATAAAAACGCTGAATTCAAAATTCCTGGATATTTATTGCCGGATTCCCAGAGCGTATTCAGAGCGGGAGATCGAAATCCGTAATCTAATTACAACTGCTCTTGAAAGAGGAAAAGTGGAAATGACATTGACCGTGCAGCCAGTTGGCAAGGCGGTGGCATCCACATCGGTAAACCAACCGCTCGTAAAATCATATTTCGCGGACTTGTCGGCAACAGCGACTGACCTCGGTTTTACCCCCGACCCTACCGAATTGTTGCGTGTGGCACTTCAGTTACCAAACGCCTACAACACGGAATCATCGGGTATTGACGAAACGGGTCGTGAAAACGATTGGGCACAAATCAAAGTAGCCGTTCTGGAAGCGATACGAAAATGTGGCGTTTTTCGGGAACAGGAAGGAAAAATGACCTCTGACAAATTTGTCGATTATATAGGAACGATCAAAAAACTGCTTGATCAGGTTACAGAACAAGACAAGCTTCGTATTCCGGCGGTTCGTGAGCGGCTCGAAAAACAAGTTCGGGACCTGCTTTCAGACGACAATTTTGATCCCAACCGTTTTGAACAGGAGCTTATTTATTACATTGAAAAATTCGACATTTCAGAAGAGAAAATACGGCTTGCCAATCACCTGAGCTATTTTACGGAAACATTGGAATCCAGTGAAAGCAATGGTAAAAAACTGAACTTCATAGCGCAGGAAATCGGAAGGGAAATTAATACAATCGGTTCCAAAGCAAACGATGCCGCCATCCAGCACATGGTGGTTCAGATGAAAGACGAATTGGAAAAGATCAAAGAACAGACGATGAATATCATTTAGGAAAATGCGGGAAAACATACTCCCTCTTTCTTTTTTCGAGTCTTACGATACACTCACCCTTGCTCAGAAACTTCTGGGTTGTGAATTGGTTCACGATAGTCCCGACGGAATAACCAGCGGGATTATCGTGGAAACCGAAGCATATTTGCAGGACGACCCTGCCTGCCACGCTTTCAATCGTCGCACGGTGCGTACAGAGCCTATGTATGGGCCTCCCGGGACGATCTACGTTTACCTGATCTATGGAATGTATCAGTGTGTCAACATTGTCAGTAACCGGGCTGGAATTGGTGAAGCGGTACTCATACGCGCCCTGCAACCGGTAAACGGGATTGATCTGATGGAGACGAGAAGAAGTTTTCAGAGAAAAACGCAAACATATAGTGATAAAAAAATCAGCCTTAAAGAGCTATGCAGAGGTCCTGGTAAACTTGTAAAAGCCATGGGAATCGACAAATCCCTGCACAACGGCAAGTCACTTTCCGACAGCAGCCTGTTTGTTCGAGAAGGAATACAAACTGATTTCCAATCAGATAGCTCATCCAGGATTGGAATAACAGTGGGTATTGAGCTGCCTTACCGTTTCTTTATAAAAAACAATCCTTACGTCAGTAAATAATCCCGCTCCTAATCTTCTATACATTTACACCATTTTCTAGCGATTTCCTTTTGAAGTTGCTTTTTATATCTTTGAATGCAATTTTGAAGTACTCCACAGGAATGCCATGATTTTTACCAGCCTGCCTCAGTCCGTTTCGCAGCTCCATTCAATAGGGTAAAACGCTTATGGTAAAATTTTACAATCTGGTTCTGCTTCTTTTTTTAGGGTTCCTTTTTACAGGAAGCCAGTGCTCCCGTGTAGAAAATACGGCAAATACACAACCCTACCAGCTACCTCAATTTTTCAAAGAAGGTAATTTTGTAAATGATACGCTACTGATCCAAAAGTTTTGCGATCAGGCCAAATACTATCTGTATCTGGACGTAACCAGAGCCATGCAGGATGCCAAGCAAGCATTGAAACTTTCGCAAAGATACCAGTGGAACAAGGGGAAACTCATCTCCAACAATCTGATCAGCACTTGTTATCTGCTTGATGGAAGCTATGATGTGCTTCGGGAAGTAGCGAATGAAACTTTTAACCTGGCCAAATCCCAACAGGAAAATATCTATACCGCTCACGCAAAACGATTTCTCGGCGAAAGTTACAGCGAGTATCAGGAGTGGGATTCCGCCCGTGTAAATTTCCAATACGCTATAAAAGTTTTTGAAAAAATGGGTCAGGACAGCGCTATGGCGGTTTCAATGGAAAGCCTGGGAAACTCTTTCAGGGACAGATCCGAGTACGAGCGTGCATTCAGGCAATATGAGGAGGCCGGATTGATTTATCTCAAAATCGGGTCTGAATGGGGAAAGGCTTCGATCTTGCAAAATAAGGGCTATTTATATATCAGAAAAGGAGAATACCGAACTGCACAAGGATTTTTTATTAAAGCGCTGGAAATATTTACCAAAATCAACAACGTTTATGGCCAGTTGAACGTGCTCAATGATTTGTCAAACGCTTACAATCAGGATGGCAAATTTATTCCCGGAGAGGAAGCGGCCCGCAAGGCAATGAAACTGGCGGAAATTTACCATTCGGATCAGCAAACCAACTGGGCTCTGGAGTCGCTCTCACGCTCCTTACGCGGTCAGAACAGATTAAAGGAGGCCATAGAATATCTGGAAAAAAATACTTACAACAGACGAAGACTACACACTGGTAATCTCAGAAGACAGTTCACCATGTACCAGCTGATGTACGAAAATGAGCAAATGGGAACGGCAATCCAGCAGAAAATTATTGATGAACAACGCTCTACACAGCGAATCTTAATCTTTGTTTCAACACTGATCATTGCTTTTGCAGTGTTCCTTTGGTTCAATAATAAAAAGCTCAGGAAAAAAAATGCAGCGATTGCGGAGGCGCTACTGAAAGGGCAGACACTGGAACGGAAACGGGTGGCCGCAGAATTGCACGATCACCTTGGCGGTACACTTGCGTCCCTAAATTGGTATCTGCACGGAATGGACAAAAAAGTACTTTCGACGGAAGAACAAAAGATTTACCAAAGTGTGCATCAGATGGTCAGTGCTGCTTACAAAGAAGTTCGGAGCCTGTCGCACAATCTGATGCCGGCTGAGCTTCAGGAGCATGGCCTTACCATGGCACTGAGCAGACTGATCGACAAAATGAACGAAAGTAATCTGATCAATTTTACGTTCAACAAATCAGGGCTTGAAAAGCGGCTTAGCAATCAGATTGAATTCGAGCTGTACAGTATCGTTCTCGAATTGACCAACAACATTCTGAAACACTCAGGCGCAAGTGAAGCCTCAATCTCGTTAGTTGAGAATCCGCGAAATATTAATTTGTCCATAGCCGACAACGGCACAGGAATTACAGGTGCCACAAAATACGGCGTGGGTCTGGGCAATGTGCAAAGCCGTGTACAGAGCCTTTCCGGGAAGATAGATATCCGCAATCAGGACGGAAAAGGAACGCACATTGACATAGAAATTCCTAAACCTGCCACATATTAGCCGATTCCGCGTACAGGGTTTAGGCATACAATCATTGCAAATGTCACAGCAAAACGTGCGCTAAACAGGCCAATTCGAACTATTTAAAATCAAACCGGAAAAAGCAAACTGTATGTTCTGTTTCTGCGTTGCTTAATACTTAAATACAAAATACAAGACAATGGATAAAACCGATCCGTTAGCGGAATTCATAACCCATCTTTCAGAAACATTAGAGGATGACCTTTTTGTGAGCCTGTCGCTCGGGAATTATAAAGGCGACGAAGAAAATCTGAAAAACATCTACGTCAAAAAGATCATTATAAAAAGGGAAGAAAAGTTAAGCTTCACTTATCGGTACAAGACAAGGGACATTGTAAAAAATTATGATCTGAAAAGCGGAGTCGGAATTGTCAGGGACTATCTGACCAACGGTTTCAGAATAGGAAATTTGTTTACTACTGCCTCCAACCTGACTTTTGAATTACAAAATAAAGGGAAAATAAGTCTCAGACGTACGGCTCCAACCAACGCCGCTGCGCCTTCTACCGATCATGACAAAAGTAAAAAACGGCTGATCGATTCAAAAAACAAGTCCTACCTGACGGAACTAAAAATCACGGATCGCGACGGAAATGTTTTTAAAAATGCGCAGGACAAATACAGACAGATCAATCATTATGTTGAAATTCTGAGTTCATTGATCAAAGACATTCCTACTGAGGGAAAGGTCAAAGTGGTTGATATGGGTTCCGGAAAGGGGTACCTTACTTTTGCACTTTATGATTATCTTCAGAATGTTTTAAAGCTCGAAGCAGAGGTTACGGGCGTCGAATTCCGGTCGGATCTTGTAGAACTCTGTAATGACATCGCCGGCAAATCAGAATTTGGCAATCTGCATTTTCAGGAGGGCACCATTGAACAATTTAACAGCGATGAAACCGATATCCTTATTGCACTGCACGCTTGCGATACCGCCACGGACGACGCGATTCATAAAGGAATTACCGCGGGTGCAAATCTTATCGTTGTAGCTCCATGCTGTCACAAACAGATTCGCCGGGAAATTGAAAAACACAAAGCACACAACGAAGTGGATTTCCTGACCCGATACGGGATTTTTCTGGAACGACAGTCAGAAATGGTAACTGACGGAATCCGCGCCATGATTCTGGAATATTTCGGATACAAAACGAAGGTGTTTGAGTTCATTTCAGATGCGCATACGCCCAAAAACGTGATGATCGTTGGCGTCAAAAACCAGCGACATGTTGAGAATGATGCAAAAATTCTCGGGAAAATTAAAGATGCAAAGGCCTACTTCGGAATCGAATATCACCATCTTGAAAAAATGATGGGGATTTAATGCCCTTAATTTACATTTTTCGGGCATTTCTCGACCTGGCACGTATCTTTGCAGCTTTTGAAGAAACTTGTAGTACAAAATATGTGGAATAAAATAGCGACTTACATTATTCGCTACCGTCTTCTCTGGGTTGGATTGGTGTTGATTTCGACCGCGTTTATGGCATTCGAAGCCAGCAAAATTGAGTTGTCTTACCAGTTTGCCCGAATCCTTCCTTCCAATGATCCGATTGAAAAAGAATACCAGGATTTCAGGAAACTTTTTGGTGAAGACGGGAGTGTAATGGTAATTGGCTGGCAGGATACCGGTCTTTTTGAAGTAAACAAATTCAGCGACTGGTGCAGACTTTCCAGGAAAATCAGGGAAACAAAAGGAATTAAAAATGTGCTTTCTCTGGCGAACTTGTCGAAATTGCAACGTAATGACAGCCTGAGCCGCTTTGATATGGTTCCGCTCATCCGCGAAATTCCCACCACGCAGCCGGAAGTTGACAGCCTAAAAAAGGAGATTCTGAATCTTCCGATCTATGAAGGATTGGTACTCAATTCTAAAACCAATGCTACGCTGATCGTTATTACGTTCAACGATCAGGAACTCAATTCTAAAAACCGGTTGACGATCGTTGGCGATATTGAAGCTATGGCGGAAGAGTTTGCTGTGAAATATGGCACCGACCTGCATTATTCCGGAATGCCTTACATCCGTACGGTGAACATGAAAAAAATCTCTTCCGAAATGGAGTTATTCATGGGACTTGCCGTGTTTGTGACGCTCGTAATTTTATGGGCGTTTTTCCGGTCTTTCAGGCTGACCATACTTTCAATCGTTGTTGTACTGATCGGCGTTGTTTTCTCGGTTGGTTTCCTTCATTTATTTGGTTATAAAATTACAGCCCTTACGGGACTGATTCCACCGCTGCTGATTGTGATCGGTGTGCCGAACTGTGTTTTTCTGATTAACAAATACCAGACCGAATTAAAGGCAAACCGGAGTAAAGACAATTCAATCCGTGAAATGATACGGCAGATCGGCCTTTCTACCTTTCTTGCCAATATGACTACGGCCATCGGTTTCGGCGTTTTCTATTTTACAAACAGCAGTCTGCTCGTAGAATTTGGTGTCGTTGCTGCAATCAGCGTGATGGTTACCTATGTGCTGTGTCTGCTGTTATTGCCCATTACGCTGCATTATATGGATGTGCCAAAATCCAGACACATGAAGCATTTGGACGGTAAATGGGCAGCCGGATTTTTGAAAACGATTAATCATCTGGTTCACTACCGGAGAAAGGAAATTTATATCTGCATGGTGCTTATGATTATCATTTCTGCCTTTGGAATGACCAAAATCAAAACTATTGGGTATGTGGTTGATGATTTACCAAAAAAAGACGTGGTGTATACGGATCTCCGTTTTTTTGAGAAGAATTTTCATGGCGTACTTCCGTTTGAAGTGATGATTGATACCAAACAACCCAACGGCGTATTTGGTGATCAGGCGCAGGTTTTGTACAAGATCAAATCGTTTCAAAACGAAATGGCTAAATTTCCGGAGTTTTCAAAGCCGGTTTCGGTAGTGGAAGCATCACGCTTTTTATATCAGGCCTACCGTGGAGGCGATGCAAAATATTACGCACTGCCCGGCGTGCTGGAGTTGTCCAAACTGACCAATTTCGTACAGGGTCAGCAGGGAGCTGCAAAACAAATCAATTCCTTTCTGAGCAAGGACCGCAGCGTCACGCGTGTCAGTTTTCAAATGGCGGACGTTGGCTCTGAAAGAATCAAAGAATTAATGAATCAGATCCGCCCGAAAGTGGATTCGATCTTTAGTCCTGAAAAATACAAGGTGAGCCTTACAGGCCATAGCCTGGTGTTTTTGAAAAGCAATGATTACCTGCTGAGTAATTTGTATGAAAGTCTGTTAATCGCCATCGTTCTGATTGCGATTGTAGGTATGGTGCTTTTCAGGTCCATTCCAATTATTCTTTTATCCAAATTACCCTGCCTCATTCCGCTCGCGCTGACTGCGGGAATCATGGGTTATTTCGGTATCTACTTTAAACCAACAACGATCCTGATCTTCAGTATTACGTTCGGTATCGCATCGGATGGAACCGTATATTTCCTGACACGCTACCGTCAGGAATTATACGATCGTGGCCTGACTCCATCCCAAGCCGTCACAAACTCTATCTTCGGAACAGGACTGAGTATGATTTATACTGCTGTGATCCTATTCTCGGGTTTTATCATTTTTGCCGCATCCAGCTTTGGTGGAACGGCCGCGATGGGTGTGATGGTTTCCATCACCTTACTCGTGGCGATGTGCACGAATTTGATCTTACTACCGGCATTATTGCTTTCTATCGCTAAAAGGCAGGGAAAAGATGTGAAACCGTCGTAAATTACGGCCTTCAAAGTAATCTTTTCACTCCTTTTTCAAAATGAAAAAACTCATTCTGACAGCATTGCTCTTTTCACCAATTGCTGGTGAAAAGGCTTTTGCCCAAACGGATTATCAGACAGATTCCGTCTTCATTCGTCAAATTTTCAATACTGCCCTGAGCGAAGGAAAATGTTATGACGTACTGCGCGATCTGACCCAGGTTGTCGGGCCACGTTTAAGTGGATCGGCGGGTGCGGCAAAAGCTGTGGAATACACCAGAAACGTGATGGTGCAGCAACAATTCGACAATGTGTTTCTGCAAAATGTAATGGTACCGCATTGGGTACGAGGTGCAAAAGAAAGCGCATGGATTGTCAATGGCAAGCAAAAAACGAATGTTCCCGTAGCAGCATTGGGCGGTTCCGTAAGCACGCCGAAAACAGGGATCAAGGGAAAAGTGATCGAGGTCAAAAGTTTTCAGGAACTTCGCCAGCTTGGCACTGAAAAGGTCAAAGGGAAAATCGTTTTTTTCAACAGACCGATGGACCCGACAAAACTCAACACATTTGAGGCGTATGGCGGTGCTGTTGAACAGCGCGGTGCCGGGGCGAGTGAAGCAGCGAAACTTGGTGCAATAGGTGCAATCGTTCGTTCAATGACCACCCGCCTGGACGACATTCCGCACACGGGTAGCATGCGTTATGCCAGTGGAGCGCCGATTATTCCGGCAGCCGCGATCTCCACAAACGCCGCTGAACTGCTCAGCAAAACGCTGAAACAAAATCCGGAAACTGAGTTCTATTTCAGCCAAAGTTGTGAAACACTTCCTGACGCACCTTCACACAATGTAATCGGCGAACTGAAAGGTGCCAAAAATGCAACGCAATATCTGGTAGTCGGCGGGCATCTTGATTCCTGGGATTTTGCTCAGGGCGCACATGACGATGGCTCAGGCTGCGTGCAATCTATTGAGGCGGTAAGGTTGCTGAAAGTGTTGGGTTACAAACCCAATAACACGCTGCGTGCCGTGATGTACATGAATGAAGAAAACGGATTAAAAGGCGGGATCGCCTACGCAGACTCAGCCAAATCGAAGCAAGAAAAGCATCTCGCAGCAATTGAATCTGATCGGGGTGGGTTCACGCCGCTTGGATTCGGGATTGTAGGAACACAGGCTCAAAAGGCCAAAATTCAGACATGGCAAAGTCTTTTTGCTCCGTACGGCCTGCATGAGATCGGACCAGGCGGCGGTGGTGCTGACATTGGCCCGCTGGCGCAGCAAGGGACGGTTTTACTGGGATTAATTCCCGATTCACAGCGATACTTCGATTACCACCATGCAGCTAATGACACTTTTGACAAAGTAAGCAAGCGCGAACTGGAACTTGGCTCCGCTGCCATGGCGGCGATGCTGTACCTGATTGACAAGTACGGCGTCGAATAGTTATTTTGCTGAAAAAAGCTGCTGACGGTACATTTCTTCAGCAGCTTTTTCATTGCGATCAATACACATTGACTCAATCATTTGGCAATTTTGCCACGCCTTGCGAAAAACCAGCAGATCACAATGACTGGTATGCCAAGTGTAATCCAGGATAATCCGTCCCAGGGTCCATCGCCGATTAAAGCGGAAAGCAGTCCCACCATCGATAAAATTGCCATCAAAACGGGTACACCCCAGATCTTCAAAAATCCGTTTTTCATGATATTAATAATGAAAGGCTAAATATACAGTACTAGTTGTTTTCCTCCTGGGCAATTACGGTCAGGATTTCGCTTTCATTTTTGGCCAGCCGCGTAATGTGCGCACGGGTTGCTTTGTTTCTAGCAAACCACAAATACAGTCCGCTTCCTAAAACGACGATGGTGGCAATGTCAAACAAAGCCCAGATTATTTTTAACGGCAGTCCTCCGTAGTCACCAAAATGGAGTGGCTCAGAAATAAACAAAGCATTCACAAACCAGGGCATCGCTCTGATATCGGTTAATTTGCCCGTTTTTGCGTCGATGAGTGCAGGCTTGACAATCCTTTTTGTCAATGGAGTTTTGCCTTTGACAAAAACTGCATAATGGTGTTTACTTGTGAAAACTGTACCCGGATAAGCAATGATGGACGGCTCCATATCGGGAGCAGCTTTTGCAGCAATTTCCATTGCCTCATCAAGGGAACTCAGAGTTCCGACCAGCGGAGAAACGTTTTTGTAAGGTGCTGTCATTTCCGCCAATTGTCCCATTTGCCATAACCCTAAAACCACCTCCGACAATGTATTGATCACACCTGTAAGCCCCACAACCGTGGCCCATGCAATGGTTACAACGCCAAGCAGATTGTGCATGTCGAGCCATTTTAATCGTGTCGAACGTTGGGTCCTGATCATTCCAAAATCAAATCTTTTCATAATCGGGCCGTAGAGCATAATGCCGGACACGATTGCCGCGACGAATAGCAGTCCCATCAGGCCAAGAAACAGCTTACCGCCGATCCCCATAAACATGTCGGTATGGAGTTTTAGCATGATGTACATGAAACCCTCCTGAATTTTGGGCTCATCCAAAACTTCGGCAGTATGATCATCTGCGATAACTGTGGTGAAATTATCCGGCGGGGCTGAAATCGAATCCGACAGACTGAACGTGGTCGTGTTTGGTTCATGTTCATCCCAATACACGAAACGGATTACCTTTTTTGGGTATTGCTTCAGGGCTTCTTCTGCGCGTTTGTCAAGGCTGGCTTTGGGCGTTCCATCCTGCACCTGCCTGGCGAGTTTTGGTTTACCTTCGAGCGCTTCTATTTCTTCATGAAAAATGAGCGGCAAACCGGTAACGCATAGCATAAACAGGAAAGCGGTGCAGATCAGGCTGGTCCATTTATGAATCTGAAACCATGCTTTAATTGTTTTTACGGAGCTCATGGTGCGTTTCTTTAAGTGTTTAAAATACCATAATCTGCGATGGATGAGTCCCACAGATTACGGTCAAAATCGAGAATGAAGTTGCGGTTAGTCCGCCAGTTTCACAAAACCCTGCACGGCACCATCCAACGCAACATTGAATACCTGTGTGGCTTTTGTTCCGTTCACAACATAGTACCCATCAATTTTCTGCGCTGAATTTTTTACCCATAAATAAACTTTACCGTCGATCTCAGTGATCGCCTGATCGTTACCGTAAGCATAATCGTGAAGCGGTGCTCCTTCGATTTTGGTAATCTGTTTGGTTGTCATATCCTGTACATAATACTCAAATATGGTACTCGTCAGATTGGAGTAATCCGCTTTCAAAGGTACTGACGACATCTCGTAATAGAGTTTCCCCTCTTTCACCAGCGCGATTGCCAGCGAATTACCCGCCTGCAAATCCTTCGTCGAGAACGACCAGGTACGGTCAAAATCCGTTTCATTTTTCTTGATTCTGATGATTGTAGGATTTGCAAATGCGGTGTTTCCCAATCCTGTGCTGTACAAATACAGCGCGCCGTCGTCACCAATTGACCACATTTTGTTACCGGAAGACCCCCAGCCTATTCCTTTCAGGCCGTCGTATTTGATTGTTTTCTCATATTTGTCAGTCGCAAGATCCACAACCGCAAATTCAATGGAATTAAAGACATCATCTCCATACCCAGCCGCTGCCTTTGTTCCGTAAGTGATTCCTACGAACAGTTTGCCATCTTTCGCAGCAATAGTGTGCTTGCCGACAGCCTGGTATTCCACACCTATCTTCTGCACAACAGAGAGATCGATTTCTCCCGTTCGCAACATGGTAGTCGGGTTGAACTTTTGCAGTTTCAGTAAACCACGGTCCTCGTCAAGATAATATCCAACGGTTTCGCTAACGACTAGATACTGCGTGGCAGCAGCAATAAAGCCCTCATCCTTGATTGAGCCGTCTGCATTTCTGCTATACTTCTGCAGGCCTGTTTCACCAGCAGCATTGGCGCGGTTGAAGAACCATTTCCCAAACGACCGAAATCCGAATGCACTTTTGATCTGCAAAGATTTAGGATTTGTGTTCGCTATGGTTCCTTTCGGCAGACTGTCAAGCGTTGTAAAATAACCGGCACCAAATCTTTCAATGGAGGTCATGAGTACAAATTTCGATTTTACAACCGGTGTTACCGGGGTCGGTGTTTCATTTTTGTCCGACGAACAGCCGGCCAGGTATCCGATCCCGACGCATGTGAAGAGGAACTGTACAAATACTTTTTTCATAAAATTGGTATTAAAATATATATTTATTTAAGCAGGTAATTCACTTTGAAATGCAGGCTGCGACCGGCATTCTGGATTCGGAAATTGTCATAAACTTTTGTATCAAAAATATTTTTCGCCTGAAATCCAATCGAAAAGCGTTCATTGAAAGGATTGTATGTAAAACCCGCAGAATGGAGCGCCTGGCTTGGAATGATATTGGGTGCGTCGAACTGCGCTTTCCCCCACAGCCCCAGAAAACCTTCAGGTTCCAGCGCCTTCGGTACATAATCCAGGTAATATTCCCGAACGAAGGTGAAGTAGTAATACAAGTGAATTTTGCCCTGGCCCCGTATCCTGTTTATCGTTCCGTTCAAGCCAAGATTAGCAAAAAAGTAAGGTGTGTTTCTGAGTCTTGCACCTTCGGTGAGACGGTTTCCTGTGTCAAACAGGCGAAAATCCTGATACGTAAAATTACCGTTTGCCCGCAGCCAGCGACTTAGCGTCACGTTCAGGTCCGATTCCACGCCAAGTCCTTTTACTTTACTGACATTCTGATTTTGTGTGAACAGGAAATCTACCGGCACTTTCAAAATCAGGTCTCTTGTGATTCGGTAAAACGAGTTGATTTCCAGACTATAAGCACGCCGTTTCTCTGTACGGAACCCGGCATTTACATTGATGCTCTTCTCAGGTTTAAGCAGGAAATTGGATCGGTGAAAATTACCGTCTCCGAACATTTCGTCCTGTTCCGGCAAACGTGTCGCTGCTTCTGCCGAAAACCTGAAAAAGGTATTGTCAGTCAGCGAAAATTTGAGTGCCTCTGCAATTCCCCAGCTGTCGGCTCGCGTATAGCGGTGCTCACCCAGGGCCGTTCCATACATGTCCACGTTGATCGTGGAAGTGTTGTAATGATAAAATTTGGCGATCAGATTATTCGTCAATTTCTCATTAAGGAAATTGGACTGAATTCCGATGGCGCCGACGGCCTTGTAATACGTGGCTGGGAGCGACAAAATATCCTGCCCGGTTTGCGGCAACGTGAGTCCCATCGGATCAGCTCCCTTCCGGCCAATATTGGTTGAAACGAAGTTCCATTCCAGTTTGTGCTGATCTGAAAGCGCATATGAAAAATTAGTCCTGGAAGTGAAATAGGTAAAAGAGATGTCAGAAAGACTTCCCCGTGTCGTAATCTCTCCAAGCCGCGAGGGACTGGGGATGAATTTTCCGTACCAGTCATACAGTCCACGAGCCGTGTCAATTTGTTGCACATGGATGGTGCTGGTTGTCAAAAACTGATCCAAACTGAGTTTACCAAATGCCTTTCTGTAACGTAGTGTGGGAATAATTGAATATTGTTTGCTAAGCGCCGCTCCAAAAGGCTGGGACATGGACGCGCCGTACTGGTTTTGCCTGTTGATAAAAAAACTGGTAACGCCAACCCGCAGCTCATCCGCCCAGCGGGTATTGCTGACGCCTCCATACAATTCCGTGTAATAATTTGTAAACCTGTTATGAAACAAACGCACTGTTGCGTTGCTTCTGGCGGCAGTTTCCTGGTCCGTCACAGTTACATCCACCTTATAATTATTATCCGATCGGTTCAAAAAAGCATCGCCTCCGACAAAAAAATGCCTGGTCGTATCGCTGTAAAGTGCATTGAGCGAAACGCGGTGCGTGTTGAAAGATGCCACTTCGTAAGATGCTTCCGCATAACGATAGAGAGATTTTTTGGTGACCATGTTTACAGCTCCACCCAGTGCATCCGCGCCCAAACTGGTTGGCAACACGCCCTTATAAACTTCAACCCTTTCCAGCATATTTACCGGCACAAGGGAGATATTGTAACCGGCACCCAGATAATCCATTGGAATGCCGTCCTTGAAATTTTTGACCGCCCGATCCTGAAATCCGTTCATCATCAGGCCTGCATTCGAACCGAGACCGCCATTTTGCCTGATCCGGATTCCGGCCGATCTATTCATCAGTTCGACCAATGTAGAGGGCTGCTCCTGCACCGCTTTGGTATTGATTACCTCCGCCTTGATCGGCTGCAATTTTGCCTGCTGTGTTTCAGATTTACCAACTATCTGAACTTCCGAAAGCTGTGTCTGATCTTCACTGAGGGTCAAAGTCAGCGCACCGTTTGTCAGCAAACCAGAAGAAAAGCTCCGGCTTACAGACTTATAACCAACATGCTGCGCTGTTATAGTAAAAGTTCCCCTACCAATGCCAGAAAAGTAAAACCTGCCAAGAGAATCAGTGATCGCATTTTTCCTGAGCTCCCTGATTGCCACCGTAGCTCCGGGCAAAACCTGTCCATGCTCATCTGAAACGATGCCGTTAAGCACGGAGACCTCCTGCGCATAGCTTGTACAGCAGATCAGGAAAAAAATAAAAAAATAAACCGGTCTAGTATAATTTGTCAAATCTCCGTTAACTTTACTTATTAAGACTACTTAAAAATAAAGGCAAAAGTATTTGAAACGATCAGTAGCAGGTTAACGCGGGATGCAGTATTAATGCCGTCAAAAACAGGAATTTCATGAAAGTTGTATTTAAGTCAGATGAATTTGCTGAGCTTAACCGTGAACGGCACTATTTGGAAGGCTTTGCCGTGGAAGAGAAAAACGGTTTACGCGAACTTTGGACAGAATTGAATTTCAAAGGAATCCATAGCAAAGTGCACCGTATCTACTGTCCGGGAATAATCTGTTCCTTTATGGATGAATCTTTTGAAAATGAGCTGGTTCAGATTCTGGAAAGTGATTTCCCGTATATTCAAATGCACTTTGAATTGTCATCGACTGCTTGCATGTACTACCCGGCTGAGCAGTTTTCACCCATAACCGATATTCCAAAAGGGACCCATTCCCTCCTATTCTATCCGGCCCTGAATGGCAGATTACATTACAAAAAAAAGCCGCTTTCGTTCAGTGTTCAAATTGAATTATCCTTGGATTTTTTAAGAAAAATATTTAACAATGATCTGGAAATTTTAAACGATTTTGGAAAAAACATCGAAAAAAATCTGCCGGCGATATTGGGTCACAGAAGCTTCCCGATCACCACGGAAATGAAAGACGTCATTTTTGAGCTGCGCACGTGTGCATACCATGGTTCTCTAAAAAAATTGTTTACCGAGGCCAAAGTCATTGAGTTGCTGACGCTGCAAATTGATCAGATTAACCAGCACAAAGCGCATAAAATTCTAAAAAAAGATGATATTGACAAGCTGAATGCGGTAAGGGAGATTGTGCTGAATAATATCAGTAATCCATACTCGATCGAAGATCTTTCCAAAATTGCGGGTATCAACCGTACCAAATTACAGGATGGCTTTAAACAGTTATTTGGTTCTACCGTGTTCGATTATCTGACGACAACGAGACTTGAAATGGCGCGTCAGTTGATTCTGGAAGGAGATTACGGGACAATCGCGGAGGTATCCAACAAAATCGGATACAGAAACCATCAGCATTTTACTGCTGCATTTAAGCGGAAATATGGTTATTTACCCAAGGAATTGAAGGGGTAGTTTTATCTGGCTGGCAGGATGATAAAAAACCAACCTGCCGGCCAGAAAAGTCTATTCTGTTCTTTCCATCTTATCAAACGAAATATCCATCCAGTCTTCCGGAATTTCGTCCAGATCTGCTTTCAGCTTTTCCGCCCACAGGGCAGAAACCTTCTCCAGATCCTGTTTTTCATACCGGTGCTGCACGATCGAAAAGCTGTCCTTTTTGTAAAGTATTACGTCAATCGGAAATTCGACATCATTATTGCTGACACGGGTAGAATCAAAAGATAAAAATCCGGCCTTTAGCGCCTGTTTCATCGTGGAAGTGTCGTCGAGAACACGATTCAGAATCGCCTTTCCCTGACCCGAATTGCCAATAATCACATAAGGCGAACCTTCGTCGAGCTCCACCCAATTTCCCTCAGAATACAGCAAAAAAAGCTTGTGATCAGCGTCGTCTTTCAACTGGCCGCCAACGATGGTATTGAGATTGAATTTCAATCCGGCTCTTTCAAGCGATACGCGATCTTCCTCTGCTACACGTTTGATCTGTTCACCAAAGGCGTTGACAGCCTTGTATAATTTGTTGTAAACAACGCCCTCATCAATCAGTTCCTGAAAATAATGAACCGCCTTATCCCGGACGGAGCGCAGTCCGCTGGTCATGATAAACAACGAATAGTTGTCTTTCTGGGCAATGTAAATTTTCTTTTTTGTAGTCGTGTTGGTGCCAGCTGTGATGCGTGTATCGGCAATTGCAACAAGCCCTTCCTTTACTTTTATTCCTAAACAGTAAGTCATGATTCAAATTTTATTTAATCTGTCGGTCGCCGTTTCAATTGAACTTTAACCGGCTCAGATTACAGATATTGCCATCAAAATTACTTAAATAGCCTGTCGAGTTTAAAATAATACTACTTAGTTTTTAAATTTTATTGAAAATACATTTTCAAAGCACTGTTTTAGAGCAGTTTAACAGAAATTAATTTTGAGTGTGAATTGTCGGAAAATTAGAGCAGGACTCAAATGATGCGTCACAGTCCAAACAAATGACCGCAGCTTTTTGTATACTTACGCATTGATCTCAACCAACATTATTTTACAACATGACCGCCAACGAGAAACTGATTACCAGGTTTTACACCTGTTTTCAAAATAAGGATATAAAGGGAATGCAGGAATGTTATGCCGACAACGCGGTGTTCAACGATGAGGCATTTTCCAATCTGAACGCAAAGCAGGTGAGAGCAATGTGGGAAATGCTGATCAGTGCGGGAAAAGACATGAAAGTAACCTTTGACCGCGTTTCCGATAATATTAACGGTGGAGAAGCGCACTGGAGAGCTGTATATACTTTTTCAAGGACAGGCAACAAAGTTGTCAATAAAGTCAGCGCTGTTTTTATCATCGAAAATGGTAAAATAGTCCGCCATACCGATTCTTTTGACTTTTATAAATGGGCAAGACAGGCATTTGGATTTACCGGGCTGCTGCTTGGAGGCACTTCGTTTTTTCACAATAAAGTGAGGAAAACAGCTATGCAAAACCTGGAAGCATATATGAAGAGACACTGAAAACCGGATATGAAAGGCCAGCCCGCAGGGTTTGAGAAATGTACAAAATTTGGCCTTATCAATCTAAAGACTGAAAAAAAAGGTATATAGGATTGGATCAAAAAATCATAAAAATGAGAATCTGTTTCATTCTTTTCCTATCCATATTTTTCTCTTTTGCCTGCAAAAAGACGACAGACATCGTAACGGAAGTCGATAACGGAACTCCACCGGTTACCACCAATACGGGAAGCGGTACTGAGTTCAGCTATCTCGCGCTCGGCGACTCATACACGATCGGACAGAGTGTAAGCGAGGCAGAACGGTGGCCGGTGATTCTGGCCAAAGATTTAAATGCGCAGAAGATAAAAGTTGCGAAGCCGGAAATAATTGCTACAACTGGTTGGACGACGACTGATCTGCTTTTTTCTCTTGCCAATAAAAAACCTGGCAAAACTTATGACATGGTTTCGTTGCTCATCGGCGTAAATAATCAGTATCAGGGCCAGCCTGCGGAAGGTTTTCGCCAGCCTTTTCGTCAGTTGCTGTTAAAAAGTATTGAGCTCGCGGGTGGCAAGGCTTCGCGTGTTTTTGTACTGTCTATTCCGGATTGGGGCGTCAGCCGGTACGGAGCATCTTTTGACCGCAAACAGATAGCCATCGAAATAGATCAATTTAACGCTGTGGCAAAGGCTGAATGCGCAAAAGAAAAAGTTCGTTTCATTGACATTACCGAAATTTCCCGCATCGCACTCAACAATCCATCTATGATCGCCAGCGACGGCCTACATTTTTCAGGGGAAATGCACCAGCTTTGGGTTGATACCGTTATCCCGCAAATCAAAGGATATGTGCTGAATAACTGAGTGAAAGGATTGAGCGAATCACACGCCCTCTCCCACTCCCAGCAAGCGAATTACTAATCCGTTCATCTCATCTACAGGCCGGAGCTGGCATGCCAGGCGGCTATTGGCGACTGCATCCGGCAAGGTGTCCAGTGTGGTGAGCTCGTTGTCATTCAACTCAGGTAATCTCTCATTTCCTTCGAGTACTTCGATGTGGCAGGTAGCACACAGCCCCATTCCACCACATGTTGCCTGAATATCATACTCGTATGCTTTGAGTATTTCCATCAGGTTGAAACCCATATCGGTTGGCACTTCGAGCAGCGTGCGTTCACCGTTCAATTCTTCTATTGTTATATTTATCATAGCTAAAAAGCGTTAACGCCGTTTACGGTTGTGTATTTGAAACTTAGTTTCTGATCCGGATAAACGTATTTAAAAGCGCTTTGCATCATAATCGCTGCTTCATGAAAGCCACACAGGATAAGTTTCAGTTTGCCAGGATACGTGTTGATATCACCAATTGCATAAACACGTTCGACGCTTGTGGAATAATCTACGGTATCAACCACGACGGCCGACTTTTCAACGCCCAGATTCCAATTTGCGATAGGCCCGAGTTTGGGGCTCAAACCGAACAACGGTATAAAATGGTCGGTGCGAATTGTCGTAACTTGTTTGTTGTTTCCAAGCAATGAGAGTTCTTTCAGTACGCCGTTACCAGAGAGGCTGCTTACCTGAGATTGTAAAATCAGGTCTATCTTCCCTTTTCCTGCAAGCTCAAAAACCTTTTCCGCACTGTCGGGCGCTCCGCGAAAGGTATCACCACGGTGAACCAAAGTGACTTTTGATGCAACTTCGGCCAGAAAAATGGTCCAGTCCAGGGCAGAATCACCTCCTCCTGCTAACACAACCGCCTGGTCACGAAACTGTTCCGGCCTTTTCACCATGTAATGCACACCTTTCCCCTCAAAATATTCAAGATTTTCCACTGCTGGTTTTCTTGGCTCAAAACTCCCCAATCCGGCGGCAATGACTACAACCTGGCAATGGATTTCTGTGGACTCATTTGTTTTTACGATAAAACTTCCATCATCCTGTTTGGCCAGTTCTTCAACACGTTCACCAAGTGTGAATCCTGGTTTGAATTCTTCAATCTGCTTCATGAGGTTAGTGACCAGATCCTCTGCGATAATTCCAGGAGCACCCGGAATGTCATAAATTGGTTTTTGGGGATAGATTTCGGAAAGCTGGCCGCCGATAACGGGAAGCGCATCAACGAGATGGCACCGCATTTTTAACAAACCTGCTTCGAAAACGGCAAACAGGCCAACCGGTCCGGCGCCAATGATACAAATATCTGTGGTTATCATTAATGATCGATGAAATGGTGAAAATTACCTCTAATGCACGCCTCTGTCTTAATAGAAACGGATTATTTTGTAACAAAGGTAATTTCCAATACACTTCCAGTCCAATCATAAATTGTTATGATCAATAACAATTTGTTATCATTTTGGTTAAACCAGAAACTCAATCATTCCTGGCAACACTTCGATTTTTACTTGAAGATTCTTTTCTGGTTTCAGGCGTTCGTCGTCCACATGAATATCTTTTCCTTCCCAGGAAATTTCCAGTTTTTTTGCTCTGATGGTCGTGAAAGAAAAATCACCGTCCTCTCCGTTAATGCGGGCGGCCAGAAATGCCTCAAACTTTCGCTGATGACTTTCCGGAATGAGCACTACGTCCACTTCGCCATCGCCGGGATCAGCAGCTGGTGCCAGTTCCAGATTTGGTCCTATTGACCTCGTGTTCATTACCTCCACCATGATGTATTTCCCTGTGTGTTCGATTTCATCCGCAATGATTTTACAAAACACCGGCTCAAATTTTTGAACTACATCGGCAAGTGCAACCCGCGCGACGTTTATCCTCTCTTCTTTTCCCATGTCCTGCGCTATTTCAATTTTCGACATTGCCTTCATCAGGCGTGGAAAAATACCGCAACCGAAACCCTCTAAAAAGAACATATCGGGCGCGAGGCCATATACTTTTCCAATATCAAAGGATTTCAAATTCCAGTTTTGCCATGATTTCACTATATCTTCTACCTTGCCATTGATGCCCAGCGTACGGGCAATGTTATTGGCGGTGCCATGCGGCAAAATTGCAATCGGATACTGTTTATCAATTCGTTTCCGTTTCATGAGCGCCTTGGCAATTCTACGTACCGTTCCATCTCCACCTGCACAGATAATAAAATCTACATCTGTATCAAATTCATCCCAGCCCTCCTTTTTTACTGACGCATGCGTGCAGGAAAACCCTTCCTTTTCAATGAGTTTTATCAACTGACTTCCTGAAAAATCCTTTTCCCCGGCTGTTGGGTTGTGTAGAAGATGTGCTTTTTTCATACATGCGGTTTAGATCCAACTGCAAATTATAAAAAACATACCAGGCATAATTTTATTAGTGTTTCACGAAAAAATGAAACATTTATGAAAATTCTGGTAACCAACGACGACGGAATATATAGCCCTGGAATAGCCGCACTTGCTAAAATTGCGTCCAGGTTCGGTGAGGTGAAAATTGTCGCTCCCGACGTAGAACAATCGTCTATGGGTCACGCCATTACGGCTTCACGCCCGCTTTCCTATAAAAAGTCGCCGATCACATTTGATGGAATTGATGCTTACCGCGTAAACGGCACACCGGCAGACTGCGTTGCGCTCGGCCAGCATCTTTGGGACAAACCGGATGTTGTTCTTTCCGGTATCAATATGGGGCCAAATCTGGGAAATGCGATGTGGCACTCGGGCACGCTGGCTGCCGCAAAACAAGCGGTACTTTTTGGGATGAAAGGAATAGCACTCAGCACGCCGGCGGGAGAAATTGAACCCGATTTCGAGCTGTTGGATCCTTTCGTGGAACAAGCGCTGGAATTGCTGCTCAATACGCCCCACCTCAATCTTATAAACGTGAATTTCCCGCCAAAACCAATCGGTGTCAGGTGGACACGGCAATCGGTTCGGCTATACGACAATCAGATCGTGCCCGCTCTGGATCCGATGGGGAGAAAACATTATTGGTTCACCGTTATTCCGCTCGGCCCCTCTGATGAAGGTACGGACCGCTGGGCTATGGAAAATGGATTTGTTTCTATTACACCGCTCAGGCTGGACCTTACCAATGAAGAAGAGCTTTTGAAGGCGCAGCTGGCGCATCCGATTACCTGATCAGTCGCTGTTCAATAACTTATAAATGGCTTCCTGAGAACGTATTCCGTCTCCGGATTCATCCTGAACCACATTATTTAACGCACTATCAATCAGAACAGCTTGCATGGTATCATTCCACTGAAGTGAGATGATTTCGGTAAGCTGTTCTTTTAGTTTTGGATCGTAAACAGGAAAACAGACTTCGATACGGCGGTAAATGTTCCTGTTCATCCAATCAGCTGAACCCATAAATATCTCCGGCTCACCCGCGTTGTGGAAAACGAAAACCCTGCCGTGTTCCAGATAACGATCCACAATTCGCTTTATCGTAATATGTTCACTTTGACCGAAAATTCCTGGAATCAAACGACAAACGCTTCGCACCAGAAGATTTATTTTCACCCCGGCATTCGAGGCTTCATAAAGCTTATTAATCATCACCTCTTCTTCCAGGTTATTCAGCTTAATGGTGACACCGCTTGGCAAGCCATTTTTTGCATTCAAAATCTCCCTGTCCAAAAGTGACAGAAATCTCGTTTGCAAATTAAACTGAGCTACCAGCAAATGTCGGAACGGTATGACATCGGATAGCTCTGGTTTTTTCTTTTTACTCAAAAAACGAAACAGATTTCGGGCCTCGGCCAGCATTTCCTGGTGGGACGTCAGCAAAATATGATCCGTGTAAAACCTGGCCGTACCTTCGTTCAGATTCCCGGTTGCTAATAGCCCAAGATAAGGATTGTGCTCACTCTTTCTCTTTACGAGTGCAATTTTCGCATGGACTTTAATTGTATTGACGCTATGCACGATTTTCACTCCGGCGGCTTTCATCTTCTTGGCCCAGCGAATGTTGTTAGCTTCGTCAAATCTAGCTTTCAATTCCACCAAAACAGTCACTTTTTTCCCATTTTTGGCCGCGCTGATCAAAGCCTGGGCAATTTTAGAATCATGGGCAACACGGTACAGCGTGGTGTAAATTTCTTCAACAGCGGGCGTTATGGCCGCTTCGTTGAAAAACCTTAAAATAGTATCGTACGTCTGGTACGGCGCATGCACCATCAGGTCATGGTTTTCGAGAACCTTGAAAAGCGTCGATTCTATTTTAATTCCTGTGCCGATAGCCGGCCATGACGGGTAGGACATTTCATGCGAATTTGCCGGAAAAGCGGCAAGATCCTTCAAATTGTGATAGCTTCCACCTTCAACCAATGAGGCCTTTTTCAGGTCAAAAATTTTGACAATACGACTCAGATATTTGGAAGGCAGGCCAGGTTCGTACAAAAACCGTGTGGCAAATCCGTAATCTCGTTTTTTTAATTGTTTTTCAAATTTCTCTGTAATGTCATCGCCTGCTTCTTCGATAATGTCCAGTTCAGCATCCCGTGTGATTTTGATACTGAAAGCATTTATTTCTGTCGCGTCAGGGAAAAGATGTTTCAAATTATCTTTGATGATGTCTTCCAGAAACACGACATGCATTTCATCCTGAACTTTGATTTTAGCGAACCTACCAATCTTGTCTGCCGGAATGTTCACCAGCGCTATCTTTTCATTTTGGTCAGAATGCATTACAACAACCAGATAGAGCTGGTTATTTTCAGGAAAAAATGCGGATTCTTTTTCGAGCATGACGGGTTGTAAAAACCCAGCTATTTGAGAGAAAAAATAATTTGTCGTAAAAGATTTTACACATTCAGGAATCCCTTCCTCATAACAAAAGTGAATTTTAAAATCCCGAAGTTTGGGAATCACAGATTCTCTTAAAATTTCCCCATAGAGATTTTGCTGGCGATTGATAACGTCAGCTGCTTCCTGATAAACTGACCTGGATTTGTTTTTTCTGCCCAGATTCTGCAACACTGGCATCCGTACCCTGTAAAACTCATCCAGATTAGAAGAATAAATTGAAAGAAAACGGATTCGTTCCATCAAAGGCACATGCTCACGTTCTGCTTCCATCAACACACGTTCATTGAACGACAACCAGCTAATATCCCGGTTAAAATAACGAAATTCCATGTAGTAATTTTAATGTCGAAATATACGCAACCGAAGTCGTTTGCGGTGACCGGCGGGCGCTAATTTCTATTTATTAATTTCCAGTTAACATTGTCGATTTGGTTACGAGGGCCACAGACTTAACCGGATTTGGCAGTACCATTTTTCGAAAACAGGTGCAATTGTTCCGCCGCTGTCAAAAAGGAAACTGGTAACTTCCCCCCCACCAGCAAAAGACTTCATGAAGCTTTAAGGGGTAGATTCGTAAAAAAACCGTCTTACTTTCTGACAAAGCAATTATTAACACTAAACTCAAAAGCGTTTACTTTCATCAGTAACATGGAAAAAACCAATAACGGCAATTACCGCTGGGTAGTTTGCGCCCTTCTTTTCTTTGCAACCACCATCAATTACGTCGACAGGCAAATCCTTGGATATCTGAAACCTACGCTCGAAGTTGAGTTCAACTGGACCGAGTCAGATTATGCCAATATTGTGATGGTTTTCGCAGCTTGTTATGCATTGGGTTATATCGTTTTTGGCAATTTTATCGACCGTATCGGTTCGAAATTGGGTTACACCATTTCCATTACTGTCTGGAGTATTGCGGCGGTGGCGCACGCTTTTGTCAAAAGCACTTTCGGTTTTGGAGCTGTACGCGCTATTCTGGGGCTTGGTGAAGGAGGAAATTTCCCTGCCGCCGTCAAGGCAACGGCTGAGTGGTTTCCTAAAAAGGAACGCGCACTTGCAACCGGGATTTTCAATTCCGGCACCAGTATCGGGGCAGTTATCGCCCCCATACTTATACCTTGGTTATTAGGCTCTTACGGATGGCAGACGGCCTTCCTCATTACAGGTGCCATTGGTTTTGTCTGGCTTGTCTTCTGGATTTTGTTCTACGAGATCCCTACGAGGCACAAGAAACTTTCGAAAGAAGAATTTGCATACATCCACAGTGACAATGAGGCAGAAATTACCGGTAACGAAAAACCCATTAAATGGATCACATTACTGAGGCTGAAACAAACCTGGGTATTTATTGTAGGTAAATTTCTCACCGATCCGATCTGGTGGTTTTACCTTTTCTGGTTGCCATCCTATTTTGCGACAACATTTGCTCTGGATCTGAAGAAACCGAGTCTTCAACTGGTTGCCATTTACACGGCCACAACTTTTGGTAGTATCGGAGGTGGCTATTTGTCCTCCTGGCTGATCAAAAAAGGATGGGCGCCCTTCAAAGCAAGAAAAACAGCCCTTTTAATCGCTGCGTTTGTCGTTTTGCCAATTATCTTCGCGCAATTCGCGACCAATGTCTGGACTGCGGTGGCGATAATCAGTATTTCAACAGCGGCGCACCAGGCCTGGAGTTCTAATATCTTTACAATTGTCTCGGATATGTTCCCAAAAAGGGCCGTCAGCTCTGTTGTAGGTATTGGCGGAATGGTTGGTTCGCTGGGCTCAACGTTTTTCCCGCTGCTCGTTGGGGCATTGCTAGACTTCTACAAAAACCAGGGCAACATCGGTGCCGGGTACAATATTTTATTTGTAATCTGCGGCCTGGCATATATCATTGCCTGGCTGATCATTCATTTACTCTCGGCTAAAATGAAACCGGTAGAGGATGCGTTAAAGGATTGATTTTTAAGCGTATTTTTGCTGAACTATTTATATAACCTATCTAAAATCAGTCAGTTCAAAACCTGAGATGAAAAACAATCTTCGTTATCCAATTCTTGTGCTTGTCGTTTCCTGTACATTATTCTATTGCAAAACGAATAAGCAAACCGGAAACCGGCAGGCGAATACCAGCATCGAAGCTGGTAAAATCACTGACGTTCCTGTTGATTTTACCAAATCTCCGTTTCTGACGCCACAGCAATCGATGAGCAGAATGCAGGTGGAAAATGGATTTGAGGTTAAACTGGTTGCCGCAGAGCCTTTAGTAAGCACGCCCGTTGCCATGCTGTTCGATGATAAAGCCCGGATGTGGGTAATTGAAATGACCGGCTACATGCCCGACAGCCTTGGCACTGGAGAAGATATTCCGAATGGAAAGGTGGTGATTCTGGAAGATAAGAACGGTGATGGCATTTATGACGACCGCAAAGTATTCGCAGATTCCCTTGTATTACCCCGCGCAATTTGTTTTATCGATGGCGGATTACTTGTTGCTGAGCCTACAAACCTTTGGTTTTTTGACATTAAAAATGACAAGGCAGGCAAAAAAACACTCGTCGACGACAAATATACCGAAGGCGGGAATGTGGAACATCAGCCAAACGGATTGCTTCGCGCAATGGACAATTGGATTTATAACGCAAAATCAGATAAACGTTATCGTAAACAGGGAGACAAGTGGTTAATTGAACATACGCATTTCCGTGGACAATGGGGCATCACTCAGGATAACTATGGTCGCCTCTATTATAACAACAATTCCCAGAATCTGCTTGGAGATTATTTTTCACCGGGTTTTGGCGCTACCAATAAAAACCAGCGTAGCGTTGCCGGTTTCAATGAAAAGTCAGTTGCCAACAACAAGGTATATCCGATCAGGCCTACGCCGGGCGTGAACCGGGGCTACATGAAAGATGTGTTAAACGACAGTCTTAAACTGAACGATTTCACGGCTGCTGCCGGACCGGTGATTTATCGGGGAAATTTGTTTGGTAAAAATTATGAATTGAATGCCTTCGTTCCCGAGCCATCTGCAAATTTGATCAAACGGGATATCCTTGCGGAAAATGGATATGTGACAAAAGGAGATATCGCTTACAAAGGAAAAGAATTTCTGGCGAGTACGGATGAACGTTTCCGGCCGGTGACTTTGTACAATGCCCCTGACGGAGCACTTTACATTCTGGATATGTACAGAGGAATTATTCAGCATAAAACATATCTCACGCCTTATCTGAAAGGACAAATTGGAAAAAGAGATCTGACCCAACCTCTTTCTGCGGGCCGGATTTATAAAGTTGTGCCAAAAAATACGTCTTCAAAACCAGTACTGATCCCGGAACAAGCGGATAAACTTGTGCAGCTTCTCTCAGATCCAAACGGCTGGATTAGGGATAAAGCACAGCAAAAGCTGATCGACAAAAAGTTGGTTCAGGCAATTCCGGCACTTCGGACGGCGATGAACCAAACGTCCAATCCCCTTTTGGCGATACATGCGTTGTGGACGCTTGAAGGGTTGAATGAACTGAAATCGACCGAAGTGCTTTCGTTACTGAAGCAACCACTCTGGACTATTCGCATGCAGGCTTTGACTGCGGTTCCATCTGTTTTAAACAAAGAATCGGCAAATATCTTTGCGTCTGCCCTTGATCAAATGATTGTCCAAAAAGACACACTGGCAGCACCTTACGTTGGGTTTCTGGCCCATTTTATTCAAAAATTCGATGCTGTAAAACAGAAAGAATTGCTTGCCAAACTGATCAGTACATATCCAAACAACCGCTATGTAGCAGACGCTGTAATCAGCAACTTTCAGGATGAGGAAGAAGCTTTCGGTCAAACGCTTACAGCTTCGCTGGCCAATCCTGATTTTGCAGTTAATAAACAATTGCAGCGTGTCATAGCAAATGTAAAAAATGGCAGAGGAAACCGGGATCCTGAGATGCTTGCCAGGCAATTCCCCAAAGGTGCAGCGCTTTTTAACACGATCTGCCAGACTTGCCATGGACCGGATGGCAACGGCGTAAAATCGCTCGGTCCGCCTCTAAACCAGTCGGAATGGGTTACAGGCAATACTGAAAAGTTGATTTCAATCGTTCTTTTCGGGCTGACTGGCCCGGTTAAGGTAAATGGCCATGTTTATGCAACCCCTGAGGTGAGCGGAGATATGCCAGGAATAGGCTACGACAAGGACATGCAAAGTGAAGATATCGCCCAGCTGCTTAGCTACATACGCAAGTCATGGCGCAACAACGCAGACAGAATCACCACAGATCAGGTGAGCTCCGTACGTCAGAAACTTGCTGCCAGAGAAAAAGCATTCACAGAAGCTGAACTAAACGGAATGTGAAAATAACGACATCATAAAAAAGGCTTGCCCAGAAAAAATCCGGGCAAGCCTTTTTTGCATTTCAAAACGGAACGACGCCTAGTTCCTGCATACTTCGTACATCGTGTTGAACACCAATCCTTCCATGTCGTGCCGGTTCCAGAAATTACGAATCGTTTTGATCACCTCCATATTTTCCTTCTCAGGCCCGAAGTAATAGTCAGTCAAGAGATAACATTTTTTGATAGGCGATTTATCCAAAGCCGTTTTAAGTAACCTGTCAATGTCCGACTTAAACTGATTTAAAAACTTGAACCTCATTTGCTGGTTGGCTCCACCACCGGCAATCTGTTCGGTCTCACCAAATATGGGCAGGTATACGACCTCTACGGGATCAAAATCCCAGTCAATAATTTCGCTGGCAAAAAAGATGTTCTTCGGGTCTTCCTTAATTTCCGGATTTCCAATGTGAACGATCGTTCCGTCCTTTTCATTTAAAAAATCGTAAAAATGCTTTCGATGACTTTGAAGTCTATTTTCTTCAAGAATAGCTACTTCGTAATCATCTTGTTTCAAATTTAGTCCATTAGAACAGAGGGAGGCAATCTCAATAGTAGGCATAGGTTTTGATTTTATAGGTGGGCAATCTCGTAACAATACTACAAACTCATTCTACTTGAACGCAAAAATATAGTATAAGCGTAAATTCTGAATAAATATCGTAGAGCGGAAAGTTGTAAAAATCAGACGGACCTTATTCCGGAAAAAGGACGTGCTCTGTTTCTCCGATGGTTCAAATTAACTTTCAGGGGACTAACGGCGTCTTCTGAAACATTCCAACCTGGATTGAAATGTGCGGGACATATCGGAATTGGTTTGTGTTTGGCAATTTCGATCTCACTTAAACCCGGATAGTGCTGCATAGTTTGCGGATAAAGTATCCTGATAAACAGCGGGGCGTTATGAAACCAGATCAATTCGTTTTGTTTTCCAACGCCTGGAAAAGTTGGCCGGTTGACCCGAAAAGGTAGTTTATACATTTATATACAACGTTGAATATGAGAATTTTGCTCCAAGTTATTGTTAACGAAGAACTCATAACGTTGATAATTGCGAACAAGAGTAGGTAATCAAAATATCATATACTAATGTCCGCTTGCTTATTTCAGATAAAATTATTTAACGGTAAAAATGCACCGGAAAATCACCTTTCCAAAAGCTATCAGATTGATTTTTAGAGCTTTTAGGAGTAAATCAAATACTGTCGACAAGCAACCGAACAGCATGTACCTCACTTGTATATACGTGTCCTGTTTTATTAGCAGGACTTTTTTCAAACGTAAGTGGATGTATTAAAAGTTTAACTTTCTACAGCTATGAATTGTAATTCTCTCCAAGTCAATCTCCGCTCCTGCTAACTATGGCATAACGAGGTACCATTAGGTAAGTATTCGCAAAATAATCCGGCAACCATTTGCCCTAAACAGTACATTTGCCTTAAAATGCCACGTTATGCGTATTGAGAAAGCCGAATTAAAACACCTGCCGTCTCTGGGGGCTGTTTTTAACGATTACAGAGTTCACTTCAATCAGCCATCTGATCCGAAAAAATCAAGGGCATTTATCGAAGAGCGGATAAGAGACAAGACCGCCGTAGTGTTTCTTGCCATAGATGACGAAACTGGCGACTGTATGGGTTTCACGCTGCTTTATCCGGTGTTTTCGTCGCTTAAAACATCACGTATATGGACTTTGAATGATATGTACATTGCAGAAAAGTATCGCAAATTCGGGTTGGCAACAAAATTACTGGAACGGGTTAAAGAGCTTGCGGTAGAATCGGATGCCGCATGGATAATGCTGAAAACCGGAGAAGAAAATTTGAAGGCACAGGCTCTTTATGAAAAATTCGAGTTTGTCAAGGATCGGGAGCACTGCTACTACTACCTTCAAAATCCGTCCGGTTAGAGACGCCTCTAAGGTGAATGTTCAATACTACCATCAGCCTCTATTATTCAGGTTGTAACATTTCAAACAAACATTTTACAAAAAAATAATCACCGGAACAGTTCAATTCAATTGATGGTTATAGTCTACAAATACAAGGCTCGGCTGTCAATAAAACCGCTTCATGATTCGCAAAATTTTACAAAATTACAAGACCTCATTCAGTGGGCTGAGCCGGGAAACGTGGCTATTGAGTGTAGTTATTCTCATCAATCGCTGCGGGTATATGGCGGTGCCATTTATGAGCATGTACATCACGCAGAGCCTTCACCGTAGTATTGCTGACGCTGGATTTATCATCACCTTATTCGGTACAGGCTCCGTGTTAGGCGCCATGGCTGGTGGTTACCTGACCGACAAAATCGGCTTCCGGCCAGTCCAGATCGTGAGTTTGCTCATCAGCGGTTTTCTTTTTGCATTGTTCGGTTACATTGATGATTTTAGTGGCCTGTGTTTACTCACTGTAATTTTAAGTTTTTTCGTGGAGGCTTTCAAACCTGCCAACAGTGCTGCCACAGCATCTTATTCGAGCCCGCAAAACCTGACGCGATCCTATTCATTGAATCGCCTCGCTCAAAACGTAGGATTCGGATTCGGAACTTCTGTTGGCGGAATTCTGGCAGCGATCGACTACCATTTACTTTTCTGGGTTGATGGAGTGGTTTACGTTTGCGCCGGGTTGCTCATTCTCATCCTCCTTCCCTCGCGCCGAAAGATTGTTGCTGCCGTGACAGATCAAAATCCCGAGATCATTGGACAATCGCCCTGGCGGGATGCATTTTTTGTCCGCTTCATTACACTGGTAACGCTTTACATGATCAGTTTCGCGCTGCTTTTCCGGTTGGTACCTGTTTATTGGAAAGAATCACTGCACATAGGAGAATCGACGATCGGATTACTGATGGGGCTGAACGGGTTGATCATCGCGCTTTTTGAAATGGTGCTCATACAGAACCTGGCAAACCGGCGCCCCGAGGCGCACTACATTGTAGCAGGAATACTTTTCACCGCCGCATCGTACCTTTTCCTGATCATTCCTGGTTTTCTCCCGGTACTGATTGCCGCAGCAACCGTACTGTTCTTCACGGCCGGCGAAATGCTAACATTACCTTACATCAATACAACCGTAATGAACAGGGCCACAGCGCTTACCAGAGGCAAGTATGCCGCGGCTTACTCCATGTCCTGGGCTGTGGCACAGATCGTTGGCCCGGCCAGCGGCGGCTTCATTGCGGCGCACTGGGGTTACAACGTACTTTGGGCAATTCTGGTCCTGATGTGTTTCATTTGTGCGTTTGGTTTCCACATGCTTTTTCGGAAACAGCTCAGTTTCCAATAAATGATGGCCGCAAAACGCGTTTTTCCGAAACAAACTTGGTGCGCAAATCTTCATAAGTGACGACGAAGTACTACCTTTGCCGCCTTGCTGAATTTTTAATTTTAATACGTACAGGTTTAACTGCAACCTGTCTGAATACAAAATAGATGTCGCTGTATACAAAAATTGCCCCAATCACGATCACCTGTAATAAAAGACTGGCTCCCTATCTTGAAATGGAGGTCAGGGAACTTGGATTTGAGGTTGAGGAGGTTTTTGTGACCGGTGTTCGCATAAAAGGAACGATCAACGATTGCATAAAACTGAATTTAAATCTGTACTGTGCCAGTCAGGTGCTATATAGCCTGGGGCAGTTCACTGCCTCGAATGCAGATGATGTATACATATACCTCTCAAAAATCAGCTGGGAAGATATGATTCCGGATCCCGGATATTTTTCTGTAACAAGTAATGTTCAGAACCCTACGATAAACAATAACATGTTTGCCAATGTGCGGGTTAAAGATGCGATCGTGGACCGGTTTCGCGAAAAAAAGGGAACGCGGCCATCCACCGGATCGGAACTCTCGGGTGCAGTAATTCATCTTTTCTGGAAACTGGATGCCGCCGAAATATTCATTGATACTTCCGGAGATTCGCTGGCCCGCCACGGTTACCGCAAGATTCCCGGACGTGCTCCCATGCTGGAAGCGCTCGCATCCGCGACTATTCTGGCCAGCCGTTGGGACAGAAAATCACCCTTCGTAAATCCCATGTGCGGCTCCGGGACATTAGCAATTGAAGCGGCACTGATTGCCAGCAACAGCCGCCCTGGATTATTCAGAACAAATTATGCATTCATGCATTTGCTTGGATATGACGAGGACGTTTATTTCAAAGAACAGGATTTACTCGAAGAGCAGATCATTGAAACACCGGGCCTGCGTATCATTGCCACCGATTACAGCGAACTTGCGATCGTCAATTCTAAAAAGAATGCGATTGCAGCTGGTGTAGCAAATATGATCGAATTTAATGTCTGCGATTTTGCTGATACCGAAATACCGGAAGGACAGCAGGGCGTATTTTTCGTAAATCCTGAATATGGAGACAGGCTTGGCGAAATTGACGAACTGGAAGAAACTTACGGGCGTATCGGCGATTTCATGAAACAGAAATGCGGAGGTTATTTCGGTTATGTCTTTACGGGAAACCTTGATCTGGCAAAAAAAATAGGCTTGAAAGCTAAACGGAGAATCGAATTCTACACCAGTAAAATCGATTGCAGATTGCTGGAATATGAACTGTACGCAGGCACACGACAAATAAAAGAATAAGTGATGGCGGCCAGTATTTGGCCGTCATTTTTTTAACCAAATCCGTCTTATAACGACTTGACAATTTTATTGAATATCAAATTCAAAATTGTATTTTCCGGAAACCGTCGTTATTCCTCCATCTATCACTACACAATCCTTGCAATCCTGCATAGATTTGCCGTTTTCCAGAACAGATTTCAGATCATTTACCGGCAAAATAACTTTCGCGGTTGCATTCACCGGAATCTCTATTTCCAGCTTTATTCTCTTCCCCTCCTTTTTCCATTTTGTCGCGATCTTTCCATACGGCGATAAATAAGATGTTTCGGCTTCGTTTAAGTCAACTGGAAACTGTGGCTGAATAATTATTTTTTGATAGCCGATGCCCTCTTCATCGTTTCTGATTCCGCCAATTCCTTCATAAAACCACTCCATCAAATGCCCCAGCATGAGGTGATTATTTGAAACATTCCGCAGTGCCGGCCAGCTTTCAGTCAACGAAGTTGCGCCATGGGCAAGCTGGTAGCCGTATCCGGGAACGTCATTGCGGTTGTTCATCTTATAGAGCACGTCAGCGCCCCCGCCTTCCGACAATACTTTTACCAAATAATGAAAACCAACATCACCCGCTGTGAGCACATAGCCGCCGTTTTCAATGCCATTTACCAAACTTTTATAAACGGCCTCCTTGTCCTCGGCAAGCCCGAAATAGATGGCCATCGCGTTTGCCGTCTGACTGCCGGAACCGTACTGCTTTTTATCGGCGTTATAAAATTTTTGATTAAACGCCTTCCTGATCTCCGGCGCCAGCCTTTTGAATCTGGCTGCATCATCTGCTTTTCCGAGAATTTCGGCTGTTTTGGCAAGCAGTGTAACACCATAATAATAAGTAGCAGTTGGCGTCAATCCTTTTGGTGTCAGCTGCGATTCTCCCATGGTGCCGGGCCCCATATCAAACCAGTCGCCAAGGCCGTGCATGAGTATATTGTTACTGGCTTTCGAGGATAGGTAGTCCACGTATTTTTTCATCATATCATAATGATCTGCCAGAATCGCACGGTCTCCGTACCATTGGTAACAATACCAGGGCAGAATCACCGCCGCACTACCCCATTCCGGAGAATCCCTGAAACCTCCGTCGAAAGGGACATATTCAGGAACAATGTCCGGAATCAAACCGCTTTTTAGCTGGGCGGATTTCATGTCGGCAAACATTTTTTTGTTAAGCAATGCCATATCAAAGTTAAGCTGAATCGAATTCCCCATCAGATAGGTTTCTTCCAGCCAACCCAGCTTCTCCCGATGCGGGCAATCCGTCACTACATGGGCAATGTTGCTTTTGACTGCCCAGTTTATCAATGTAAAAATCTGATTGAAGAGCACGTTGGAACTTTTAAAAGTGCCTGTCGCAGGCGCGGCATTACGTACATGCAACGACCTCACGCCCAGCACCACCGGCAAGTTGTGAGGATTCGGTTCACCTTCGGGAACGGCGCCTTCTATCTGAATGTATCTGAACCCATAATAGGTGAACCGCGATTGCCAGGACTCAACGCCGTCGCCTTTCAAGGTGTAAACATAGTAATGCGGATCGCCGGAAGCACTCTGGTTAACGAGGCCATTGTCATGTATCAATTCGCCGGGCGTAATTTTTATTTTTGATTTCGCGTTTCCTTTTACCGTAATCTGAGGAATAGCAGAAGCGTTTTGGCCCATGTCGTACACCCATGTACTCGTTGCTGGCTGAGAAATTTTCTTGACGGAAAAAGTGTCCATCACCGCCATTGGATAGCCAATCTGTGAACGCAACTGTTCCTGTTTGAATACGATAACCGGCTGTTTCCAGCTTTTGTCATCAAATTCTGCGGTATTCCACCCTTTTTGTTCCAAAGTTGCATCATAATCTTCACCGCCGTAGATGCTCGTAAAAGTCACCGGACTCCGATCCGTTTTCCAGCTGCCATCGCTTAAAATAACTTCACTGCTCCCATCGCGATATTCAATGACAATTTTGCAGATCATTTTAGGTGCTCCGTAGGCAACCAGTAATTTCCTGTAACGTTCGTTGGGGACGTTATAAAATCCATTGCCCAACATCACGCCCACTGCATTTTTTCCGGTTTTCAATGCGGCGGTTACATCTATAGTGTTGTAATAAACATAATCGTCATAGTTTGTCCAGCCGGGAGCGAGAAAATCCTTATTGGCTTTCTTTCCGTTAACAGTTAATTCATAGTGCCCCAGGCCAGAAATATAGGTCGTCGCTCTCTTAATCGGCTTTTTGACTGAAAAGGCCTTCCTGAACAATGGCAGAGCGTGCATACCCAAATGCGGCTTACCGAAATCCGGATTGTTATGCGGAACATGGAGGCCCGGGACAACGCGCAACGAATCATTCCAGGGTGTGATTGAGAGCCATTTCGCATCCTGCCAGTCAGCCTTATTTAACAACCCCATTTGCCAGAATCCTGTTTCAGACCAGCCGGAAGGTTTTCCATTTTTATCCCAAACCATTACTTTCCAATAATACACTTTCCCTGATTCCAGAGGTTTGCCGGCGTATGGTATGTGAATGGACTGCATGCTGTTGACCTTACCACTGTTCCACATCTCACCCTGATTTTTTTTCAGGTTCTGGCTGTTTTCTGAAACAAGTATGCGATAGGCTGCCTGTCTTCCGGTGCGGAATTGAGAAGTCAGTTGCCAGCTGAGTGTTGGATTTAATTCATCGACGCCGATTGGATTTTCCTGATACATACAGCTGAGACGTGCTACTTCAAAATCAGCACCATGACCCGTCGAAAAAACAAAAGCCAACGAAAAACAGACAAGCAAAAACTTTCTCATAAATTTGGGAACGGTAAACGGCAAATGTAATCTCAATTCGGGCACCTTCGGCTAATTTTCCTTTAAAGTAGAAAGAATCGGTTTGACTGAAACTATCCATCCTCTTTTACCTGAAACTGCAATTTCTTTTTAAACCCAGCTGTTGCAGTATCGGCGCCGTATGTTTGTCATGAATGCACATTTACAATCTATGCAGCAAAAATCCGTTTTCATGCAATACTTCTGTTGCCAATTAAGTTTTTTCCAATGAATTTAAAACCTGTCATCTTAGTAATCTCCCTATGCCTGTTTTCATGCGAATGGCTGGGAAATTCTCCTAGTTTCGGCGACGATTTTACAACCTACATCATACGTTCGGGCAACAATGAAGTCGAGCACAACATCAACAGTCTTTTTACTTCATCGTCCATGCGTTTTCAGGTAATTTTCGACAGCAGTGCGATTTACAGCACGGCGACACCGGAAAATCAGTACGATATCAACAAGCTGATCGGTTTTTCGGATTGTAGTTCTCATCACCAAACCAACAGTGCCCGATTCGGCTGGAATTGGCTAAACAATGCACTCCACATTTATGCTTACGATTATGTGAATGGCGCCAGGCAGGCCAAAGAAATTGGGACAGTGGAACTCGGCGTGACGAACAGCTTCAAAATTGCTACCTCCGGAAACAGTTATGTATTTACATTAAACGGCAAAGAAGAAACGATGCCGCGTCACTGCTCGGGCGGCGTGGGTGTTTCGTACAAATTGCTCCCATATTTTGGTGGTGACGAAATTGCGCCGCATGACATCAGAATCAAGGTAAGATTTCTGGACTGAAAGGGTGATAGTGACGATATCTTTCAAAAATCCAGTAATATTTTTAAAAAACTTTGACACGTTCTGAATATTCAATCGTGTAATATTAGTCACAGATTTAAAGACCGCACAACTACAAAGTGTAGAAAGTTATTCCCCGATTCGATATATTTAAAACGGACCCATCCTCACGCAACCGCGGGTTGTCGGCTCCATGGTCGTTTTTATCATTCACCACATACGGCAAATGCATAACGCAGGCTAATTAAATTCTGCCTGTAATCCACGTCTGTCGACGCGCCTGAAACCATCAAATCGCTTACGGTGCCGAGGTATAATTCATACATTCTCAAACGAAATCGACGCGGGTATATAAAAACTATGCCATCTTCGCACCGGTTAAAACACAATTTATTACGTTTCGATTAACTGCAAAAAATGTGTAGTTAACATATCTCTTTTTGTATTTTTACAATTCTGCATCGAAATTTCAAAGCGACAGATTTACCATTTGCAGAAATTGGCCCATTATTTTTAATAATTGAAAAGGTTTAGATAGTATAAAAGGATGATTGGCTCACACCAATCAATTGTTTATTTCAATCACCGAAAATGTTTTAACCCAGAGGGAATTTACTCACGAATATGATTCTAATTGTTGATGACAGGCCGGAAAATATTCTTCCCTTAAAGAAAATATTAGAGTTAAATAATTTCCAGACCGACAGTGCAGGTTCAGGCGAAGAGGCTTTGAAAAAAATCCTCAACAATAATTATTCGCTGATTATCATGGATGTGCAAATGCCGGGAATGGATGGGTTTGAGGTTGCCGAAGCGATCTCCGGATTCAACAAGGCAAAGGACACGCCGATTATTTTCCTATCCGCAGTTAATACAGAGAAAAGGTTCATTACAAAAGGCTACACATCAGGCGGAATTGACTACCTGACCAAGCCTGTTGATACCGATATTTTACTGCTGAAAGTCAAAATCTTCAACAAGATTTATCAGCAGCAGCAGGAACTGAAAGCGATTCAAAACTCACTACGGGAAGAAATTGAAGTGAGGAAAAGCGCTCAGCAGGAACTTGCAGCGCGGATGCAGGAACTTCGTCTGGTACTTGAATCCTTGCCGCAAATCGCTTTTACAGTGGCGACGGACGGCGAAATTGAATATGTAAACCAACATTGGTTTAATTATTCCAGAGAGCAAAGTGTTTTCCCTAAATCACATCCTGACGACCGAATTGCTGAAAACTGGGACAAACAGTTTGCACTTGGCGCAGAGTTCTCCATGGAACTCCGTCTGAAACATCTGCTGCATGATGACTATCGTTATTTTCTACTAAAAATAATACCGATTCACCAAACAGGACAAATTGTGCGCTGGGTTGGAACATTTACCGACATTCATCAACAAAAAACTGAAAATGAATTACTGGAACACAAAGTAGAGCTACGAACCAAGGAGCTCCTCGACAAAAATGCGCAGCTCGAAATTACCAACCATGAGTTACAACAGTTTGCCTGGGTTGTGTCGCATGACCTGAAAGAACCTTTGCGAAAAATCCAGACTTTCAGCCATTTGATTAAGGACAAATTTCTGGCAGGAAACGATGATGCTATTTCATACCTCGATCGTTCCATTAGTTCTTCGGCACGTATGTCCCGGCTCATCAGCGATCTGCTTGAATATTCGAGACTCTCTGTTTCGGCGCTTTTTTTACCAACTGACCTCAATTTACTTTTCGATGAATTGTTGAAAGACTTCGACGAGACGATCAAAGAAAAAAATGCAAAAATAATAATTGGTAAATTGCCTGTTGTTGAAACAATTACGAGTCAAATCCGGCAGGTGTTCCAAAACCTGATTAGCAACGCGCTGAAATTCTCGATGGCTTCTGTGGCACCCGTCATTCACATCACCTCGGAGCTTGTTGAAAGTAAGGAAATTGACAGTAAAACAGCTGAAGATGGTGCCTTTTGCAGGATTACAATCAGTGACAATGGAATTGGCTTTAACGAAAAGTTTCTCGACAGAATTTTTGTGATATTCCAGAGACTTAACAATCTTACAAGTTACGAAGGTACAGGCATCGGGCTGGCCATTGCGAAAAAAATCATTGATAAGCATAACGGCCTGATTTCCGCGCAAAGCAAAGAAAACGAGGGAGCCAGTTTTATTATCATTTTGCCCCTGGTACAACCCGAATTGCCCGTTAACCAATATTAGCCCGACAAATTTTCGACGTTATAATGAAGAAAACCTCTAATTCAATAATTCAACAACTTCAGGTTGTTTTCTCGTTTTCTATTCTCCTATTGTTTTTCAGTTTGCTCGCTTCCTATTACAGCACGCAGAAGCTGATCACAAATTCGAAACTGGTTAACCACACCAACCAGGTTCTCATTGGTGCCGAGAATATTATCTCACATCTGAAAGACGCAGAGACCGGACAGCGTGGATTTCTTTTAACCGGTGAGCTCAGTTTCCTCGAACCGTACAACGGCGCCTATGCACTGACAACTGAAACCTACAATGAGCTGACCGATCTAACACTTGACAACCCGGTTCAACAGAAAAACCTTCGGGAGATTAAAGCGCTGTATGAAGCGAAGTTTGGGCAAATGGCAATTACAATCGATCTGGCGCGGAGAAACAACGTCGTGTCCTTCGATCCCGCAGTTAGGTTGAAGGAAATGACAAAAGGTAAAAAAATCATGGATGATCTGCGCCTGATTGTTAACCGAGTGAAGGTTGAGGAAAACAAAATGCTCACCAACAGGCTGGATCAACAACAGATTTATATCAGTTACACACCGATATTGCTGGTAATCGCGGCGCTGATTTCAATTGCCATCACGGTTTTTGCCTATGTGCGGATCAAAAGGGATATGGACAAACGTATTGCCCTTCAGGAACAGGAAGAGCGAAAATACCATGAAACCGCCAGACGGATCACTGCCATGGAAGCAGTGACCAAGCAGGTTGCTGATGGAAATTACGCCACGAGAAGCACCGATGAAGGCGACGATGACCTCGGAAAAATCTCTGCGGCGCTGAATACAATGACCATTTCCCTGGAACAAACCTTCACAGATTTGAATGAGAAAGCCTGGTTGCAAACAGGAGCCGTAAATGTAGGTGATGCTATACGTGGTGAAAGGGTGCTAAAAAATCTGTCAACAAAACTAATAGCTGCAATAACAAACTACATTTCGGCACCGGTCGGAGCGATTTATATTATCGACAACAATGACAATTTCAGAGTTACAGCAAGTTACGGCGCCATAGATGTTCCCGATTTCATCACTGCCGGGAACGGGTTGGCCGGCCAGGCAATTGAAAGTAAAAAGCCGATTCTGTTGCATGACCTGCCAAATCATTATTTCAATGTAACCTCGTCATTAGGAACAACCTCTCCCACGAGTATTGTCATATTGCCTCTGATTTTTGGTCAGGAATGTGTCGGTGTGATTGAAATTGGGTTACTTGGCAAACCTGACAAGCTTCAAATGGCGTTTCTGGAAAATAATCTCGAAAGCATTGCCATCAGTGTAAACGGAGCACTTGATTTCGTGAGACTTCAGAATTTCCTTGAAGAAACTCAGACGCAGTCGGAAGAGCTGCAAACGCAGCATAACGAACTGGAAAACCTGAATGCTGAACTCGAAGCACAGTCGCAAAAGTTGCAGGCGTCGGAAGAAGAATTGCGGGTACAACAGGAGGAACTGCAACAAATTAACGAAGAGCTGGAAGAACGGAGCGGCCTGCTGGAAGAAAAAAATATTGAAATACAAAAAAAAGCAGAAGAACTAGAACTGACCACCCGTTACAAATCCGAGTTTCTGGCCAATATGTCGCATGAGCTGCGAACACCACTAAATTCAATTTTGCTGCTTAGCAGACTTTTGTCGGACAATGATGAGAAGAATCTCACTGGCGAGCAGGTTGAATATGCAACTGTGATCCAGTCGTCCGGAAACGGGCTGCTCGGACTTATTGACGAAATCCTGGATCTCTCGAAGATTGAGGCAGGAAAAATGGACCTGGATTACGCCAATCTTTCTATTAAAGAGATTACCGAGGGCCTGAGGGCACTTTTCGCCCCGGTTGCAAAGGACAAAGGACTGAGTTTCCGGATCGAAGTAGCTCCGGATTTGACTCCGATCATGGAAACGGACAAAATGCGTCTGGAACAGATTCTTAAAAATCTGATTTCCAACGCGTTAAAATTCACCTCACAGGGAGCAGTTTCGTTGACCGTGGCACAAAGCCCTCAGCCGAATATGATAGAATTTGTGGTATCAGATACCGGAATTGGTATTGCTCCTGACAAACAAAAATTGATTTTTGAAGCATTTCAACAAGCCGACGGATCGACCAAAAGGAAATACGGCGGTACCGGACTAGGGCTTTCCATCAGCAGGGAGCTGGTCAAGTTGCTCGGCGGCGAAATCTCCGTTTCCAGTGATGCAGGTAAGGGCAGTACTTTCAAATTGACCATTCCTGTTCGTTCGCTAACAGAGGCAAGTCCTGAGAAAACGAGTTTTGTCAGCGCTCCTATTGAGATAAAATCTGTTGTTCAGGAATCCCCGAAGGATCTGCGATACATCAGCACGATCATTCCCGAAAGCATCCCTGACGACCGGAATGAAATTACTCCATCGGATAAAGTGATACTCATGATTGAGGACGACACATCGTTCGCTAAATCTTTGCTGGAATATACGCGAAAGAAAGGTTACAAGGGAATTGTCGCAGTTCGTGGTGACGAAGGGCTGGAACTTGCGGCCACTTACAAGCCAATGGGTATTCTGCTTGACATACAGCTTCCTGTAAAAAGCGGCTGGGAAGTGATGGATGAACTGAAAGGTAATCCCGCCACGCGCCACATTCCTGTGCACATGATGTCATCTCATAAAATGAAAAACGAGAGCCTGATGAAAGGCGCTGTTGATTTTATCGATAAGCCGGTTGCTCTTGAAAAGATGAAGGATATTTTCGAAAAGATCGAATATGTGATTGCCCGGAAATCCAAAAAAGTGCTCATCGTTGAAGACAACCCTAAACATGCAAAGGCACTGGCATATTACTTAGGAACATTTAAAATAAACTCCGAACTAAAAAGCGATATTACCGACGGGCTAGACGCTCTGAAGAACAATCAGGTGGATTGTGTAATTCTAGACATGGGCATTCCGGATAAGAAGGCATACGAAACACTGGAAGAAGCGAGAAAAAACCCTGAATTTGAAAATATTCCAATCATTATTTTCACGGGTAAAAGCTTGTCGCTCACTGAGGAGACGCGGATTAAACAATACGCGAACTCAATTGTTGTGAAGACGGCGCACTCCTATCAGCGTATGCTCGACGAAGTTTCCCTGTTTTTGCATATGGTTGAAGAAAATGGGAAACCGGATCTAAAAGACAGTACTTTCCGTAAATTAGGGGGATTAACACAAATTTTGAACGATAAAACCGTGCTGGTGGCAGACGATGACGTGCGCAACATCTTCTCACTGTCAAAATCATTGGAAAACTATAAAATGAAAGTAATTACGGCACTTGATGGAAAAGAGGCGTTGCAAAAACTGCATGAAAATCCTTCGATTGACGTTGTGCTGCTTGATATGATGATGCCGCAAATGGACGGATACGAAACCGCGCGCAGAATCCGTGATAACCCGCAATGGAAAAACCTGCCGGTAATCGCCGTAACCGCCAAAGCCATGACCGGCGACCGCGAAAAATGTATCAATGCAGGGGCTTCGGACTATATCACGAAACCTGTAGATGTGGATCAGCTCATGTCCTTACTGAGGGTATGGCTTTACGAAAAATTATAGGCAGTGACATATTACCACAGCAGTCTACAAAACCCTTACAACCACAATCAACGTATGAAAAAAAAGGTACTGATCATTGACGATGACGCCAGGAACATTTTCGCATTGTCGGCCACTTTAAAGGCAAAATCCTTCGATTGCATCTCGCGACCGGGCGCAAATGAGGCCATAGAACTTTTAAAGACCGACGAAACAATTGACGTGATACTGATTGACATGATGATGCCGGATATGGATGGCTATGATGCGATTCCGCTAATAAAAAGAATTGACAAAAGGAGAACAACGCCAGTATATGCCGTAACGGCGCAGGCAATGCTTGGCGATCGGGAAAAATGCCTCAGGGCTGGTGCTGATGATTACATTTCGAAGCCAATTGATGTTGATAAATTATTGAGTCTGTTAGGTAAAATTTAGGAAATGAGATGATTGAGGATGAAGATATAGAAATTTTACTGGACGATCTGCTGGAACTCTACGGATATGATTTTAATAACTATTCCAAGGCTTCCATGAAGAGACGCGTGATCAGACTGTGTGCGCTGGATAAATTTCCCAGTTTCGCGGAGTTGCGCTACCGTGTACGAACAGACGAAAATTATTTGAAACGCTTTGTGGAAGAAGTCACGGTGAATGTAACTGAAATGTTCCGTGACCCGCTGTTTTACAAATCGTTACGCAATGACGTACTTCCCTTTCTGGGAACAAAACCATTTATCAGGATCTGGCATGCAGGCTGCTCCACAGGCGAAGAAGTCTATTCCATGGCTATTCTGTTAAAGGAAGCAAATTTACTGCATAAGTCGTTGCTTTATGCAACTGACTTGAATCCCAGTGTACTCGAAAAAGTGCGCCGGGGTGTTTTTCCGCTTAATCAGATGAAGAGTTATTCTGAAAGTTATATCACTTCCGGCGGTTTAAAAGATTTCTCGACGTACTATACAGCCCACTACGGTCAGGCAAAATTTGACCAGGAATTGTCGGAGAAGATAATTATTTCCACCCACAACCTTGTTTCGGACGGCTCATTTAACGAATTTGACCTCATTCTCTGCCGGAATGTGCTGATTTATTTCGATAAAGATTTGCAGGATCGTACGCTCAAGCTGTTTGACGCAAGCTTGGGACTTCTTGGTTTTCTCGCTCTTGGCAGTAAGGAAACTTTGAAATTTTCAACCATACAAAACAGCTATCAGCAGCTGAACAGAGAGAAAATATGGAAGAAAATCAGCTAGTTACGGGTTGTGAGGTCTTCCTGATCGGAGGGTCAGCCGGTAGCCTTACCGTGCTCTTTGGTTTATTACCCTCCTTGCCGCTTTCTTTTCCATTCGCGATCATCATCGTGCTTCACCGTAAAAGCTCCGGTGATTCATCACTTTCAGATTTACTCTCGTTGAAATCTCCGGTTCCTGTCCGTGAAATTGAAGATAAGGATCCTGTTGAAGCTGGCAACATTTATCTTGTTCCGGCAGATTATCATGTTCTTATTGAAAAAAAACGCACTTTTTCGCTCGACTATTCGGAAAAAGTCAATTTCAGCAGGCCAAGTCTGGATGTTACCTTTGAATCCGCGGCGGAGATTTACGGATCAACTGTGACGGCAGTCATTTTATCCGGTGCAAATGAAGACGGCACCAAAGGCTTGATCGCTGTTAAGAAAAATGGCGGTACAACAATAGCGCAAAATCCCGACTCTGCCCAAATGCCTGTAATGCCACAACAGGCGATTTCAAATAACGTGGTCGATTTGATCTTGTCGCCCCAGGAAATCGCAAATTACATTCAGGAGATAAGCGGCAAATAATGTTAGCCGGCAAGCTGATTTTTAACGCAGTACCAGACTACTTATTTTGTCAAATTCTGTATGCGGAGCCATCGCTTTCACAACGCCCTGCCTGTCGACCAAAATAAAATAAGGCGTTTCTCCGATTTTATAGCGATGGTTGAAACCATATGATTCGGGAATTGGAACAAACCCACAATTTCTCTTCGGAATAGCCTCCCGACATTCCTCGTCGGTATTGAGCGTGGTGCCGAGCGAGACAATATCGATTCCCCGTTCTTTATTCTCGTCGATAAACCGGGTAATAATTTTGGTACTTGCCAAAGTCCAGAGCGGTTTTTCGTAACGAACCCAGAATCCGAGCAAAATATATTTCCCCCGCAACTTGTCCGAGTCATAAACTTTGCCATCCAGTCCATGCATGATGAATGGCGCCAGAGTCTCCCCTATTTCCGGTAACATATCCGGGTCATAATTGACGTCCCGGACATCGTAGTTACCTCCCATGGTTCTGGTAACTGAAAATGAGGATGGCTTTCCGAATTTATCAAAAACAGGGACCGTTTTGTACCTGCCGGGATTTCTTTTCAGCAGGTCATCGTATTCCTGATAACTGATGCGCTTACCAGTAGATTTGTTCATGATCACCGTCTCCTTGTTCATCACAAATTGCTGGCTGATCTTCCCCTTATATTCTTTTACCTGGGCCCTGGAAACCGTAACGACAATCAACAAAACGGCCAATATGCAGCCGGCTTTTCTCAAATTCATGGGCAACAACCTCTTCAGCTTAATTTGTGGAAAGTAGCCGGCCAATAAACAACCGGATATTTCTAATAACTGTTTTAACCGCCAAATATTTTATTCTGATGCGGCTAACTTGCTGCCAAGCCAGGCTTTCCGGAACGCAAGCATGTCGGATGTTACCGGTAAACCGAGTTTTTCATTGAGCTCTACGACGAATCTGGGGTTTTCAGACAAAGTCATCATTGCCATTTTTACATCATCCCTGTGCTGAAATTCAACGGATATCTGGTCGCCGGGTTTGTGTGTTCGCAAAACATCCTGAATTATGGCGGCAGAAGTAACCTGTTTCCCATCAAGTTTAAGTAACTGATCATCAATATCCAGTCCTGCTGTGTAGAGCGGCGTGTCAATGATTGTATTAGCTGCGATTGTCAGAATACCACCTTCTTTCCACCTGATGTCTCCGAGCCAGGCTTCTCCGGCAAATTGTTTTTTCAAACTCATTCCAGCCTTTTTAAAGAATGGCTCGTAGTTGAATGATTCGTGACCGTAAATATATTTTTTGAAAAATGTTTCAGCAAATATTCTGTCGCCTGTCACAGACGCCAACACGCCCTGTAAATCAGAAATGACGTACGGAATTTCCGTTTTTCCATGTTTTTGCCAAACTGCCTGCATGAAATCGTCCAGTGTAAGTTTACGGCTCCTCAGTTCAAGATCCAACGCAAGCGCAATCGACGCGCCGTAAGGATAATAGGACGTGTAAAAATTGAAATAATTCGTTTTATCTACGGCGACACCTGCGTCTACGAACACAGCCATACAGCTCGCTTCCGCTGGTGACATTCTTTTCGCACCCGGCGTATTTTCCTTTGTGTTCACCAGCGAGGCAAGTGTTTTTGTATAATCCGCATCCGAAACAAATCCTGCTCTGGCCAGAATTAATTCGCCATAATATTGGGTAAAACCTTCTGCAAACCATAGCTCGAAGCTCATGTTGCTTTTTTCGTAATTGAAAGGCTCCAAGGTTTTCGGGCGGATTCTTTCCACATTCCAGGCATGAAAAAATTCATGAGAAAATACACCCAGCAGATTGGACGCACCAGTAAAAACAGTGGGTAGGTGAATCACAGTACTGTTTCTGTGCTCCATGCCATCGCCCTTCACATATGGATTGATGCTGGCCAGAAAGGTGTACTGATTGTTTTCAAATGCAGGAAGTTCGCCATAAACGGCTGTCATTTCCGCTGTGACTTTTTGTACCTTCGCTGCAAAATTTGTCGCAAGAGAATCCGTCGATCTGGCTTCCAGAGCTAAACGAAAATTCGCAGGCTTTGGCTGACCAACTATCCATTCCCTGATTTGCAGCGTACCGATTTTCACTGGCGAATCCATAAAATATTGCAGATCCGGTGCGGTAAAAATTGCAGGATTCTTAGTTGGAAAAAGTTGCGTAGCAATCGTCCATTTTTTGTCGGAAGGCAACTTAAATTCAACTTCAACCGGTGCTTTTTCCAATTCTTTAACCCACATAAAAGACGCTGGAATGTTCAGATGAATGGCGTTAGGATCTATTCCGGCATACGTCCCGTCCGGATGATTGGCATAAAGCGTGTAGGAAATTTTCGTAAATCCATTGCGATTGGAAACCTGGTAAACATCACCATCGATACGCACAACAGGCAGCACCTTGCCCGATTGATCAAACGCTTTTAAGTCATACACGTTTTTGCCATATTCATGGGTTGCATATCTGCCTGGGGAAGATCGACTCATCCTGAACATCAGCGTACTTTGCTTCGCTCCCGTTACCGTCAATTCAAAATGGCCTTCATGGTGCGCAATTCCGGGAAAGGAAACTTCATAGCGCAGCTTTTGAGCCAAAATCTGAGTGCAACAAAACAAAAATAAAACGGTGCCGGCTGTGCGCTTCATAAGGTATAAAATGTATAAGAGACTGGGTTCGGAAACATGCAAAATGAGGGAACCAGGACAAAAATAATGTAAACTTTAAAATTTGGCACATTCAGAAAAATTATTGTCCTGACAATTGACTGAACGAAAAATAATCCGGGTGAAACAGCGAGGCAGAAAGTTTTTTGCCATTCTTAAAACTTATCTGAAATGAAATCATGTTATTTGTCCGGTTGACAGACAGTTTGATATAATGGACTCCCGAAAAATTTTAAAGACGCTGGGTATTATTTTGATTTTACTGACCAATCTCGGTTGTGATCAAATTTCGAAACAGATTGTGCGCCGCGAACTCAGCCTGTTCGAAACGGTGAGTTTAATCGACAACCACCTTACAATAACGAAGGTCGAAAATACCGGTGCATTTTTAAGCGTTGGCAGTGCGCTGCCTGACCTGATGAAATTCATATTACTTTCCGGCATTCCGCTCCTGGCACTTTCGTTCGGTCTCGTTTATCTTTTCACGAGAAAACATTTGTCAGCCATCAGTCGTGTTGCATTGAGTTTTGCGATTGGCGGCGGAATCGGTAACATTTACGACCGGATCATCCGCGGTTCCGTCACTGATTTTCTTCACATTGATTTTGGCATTTTTCAGACAGGCATTTTCAACATGGCCGACGTTTCAATAATGATGGGATTAATCCTATACCTGATACAGTCACTCACCACAAAAAGGCGCGTCGTAAGATAGATTTGTGACGAAGGAGTTATTATGGCTTAACGAAATAAGCCGTTTTAGCGGGGCTATTTTCAGGGGTAATTTTTAGAATATATGTACCCGACGGCAAATTAAAAATGTCAATCTGGTCAATTTGCTTTCCTTTAAGCAAGCTAAATTTTACGGATCGCAAGCTGTGCCCTTTCATATTAATAATCTCCAGACCGGAAGTGCCCGTATGCTCATTCAAAATCTCAAACGAAAGCTGTTCTCCAACCGGGTTTCCCAACAAAATGATTCCTCCCTGGCTATCACCATTTTTAACATGAATGATTCGGGAATAAAACTCGGATCCGTCAGTTTTCATCAGTTTCAGCCGATAATAAACGTTGTAAAGCAAAGACGAAGCACTGTCTAAAAAGCAGTAATCTGCGTAATAGCTGTCAGTTTTAAGCGAATTGACAATGGAAAGTTCCTGAAACATTTTTCCGTCCCGTGAGCGTAAAACCCGGAATGATTTAGCTTCTGAATTATCGGCCACTTTCCATTTTATCATATTCCCCGCATGTTCTTTTTTGGCATCGAACGAGATAAGAGAAAGGACAAGTGGCGTGGTTGATGAAGTTCCGACCTTCATCCCGTTACCGAAACTGCTGACCCACATTTCGTTTAGTTTAAAGGGATTGAAATATACCCGTTCAGGTTGTCTGAAAGAATATGCATTGACCAGATTCCAGGTAGGTGTGGCCGCACGAATGTTTTTCGAGATCCACAAACCCTGTGTTTCGGTTGTCAGATAACAATGGCTTGAATTTTGCGGATCGAATGAAACGGACGTAACCCTGTCAAACTGTGTACCGGTCAATTTGGTCCAGCTCTGGCCTCTGTTAACTGTTTTGTATAAACCGCCCAACCCGGAAGGAGCACCACCCCAGCCACTAAAAACCGAAACATACCAGGTATTTTGAAACGCATCGTCCGGATCGACGACAATGTCCTTGGTCCAGTAGTTCATCCCGGAGTCACTTACGTCAGACCAGGCTCCAGACGCAGGGCTGTAAATGAATACGCCAGCACTAGCAGTGAAGCCAGCGCCCGTTCTGCGACCCGAAAAAGTGCAAACGACACTAGCATCCTTCAAAACAACGATGGAAGCCGGGTGACCCTGCGTCCTTGGCGGATTGGGAAGTTTTGTCCAGATTGATGTAGCCAGACTATTCAAATTGGAGGTGACGTAGATTCCACCTTGCTGTGCACCCTGCGTTCCGCCATAATGAATGACAGAAGCGTACATTTTATTTTGGTCAGACGGATCAATCGCAAGCCAGAAAACCGGGTGACCGAAAATGTGAAGCGTGTTCCAGTTTTGGCCCTGATCCGCGGAGTACACAATTTTTCCATTCGGATCATTTGCATCCAGTTGCGCATCCGCGAGTCGCGTACTTTGGTACATATCGTGAATATTGGAACATCCCCCAAAAAGCAGACCACTCTGGTTTTGAACGACCCGATACAGGCTGTTGACTGCCAGGCCAGCATTCAAAAAGCCCCAGGTTTTGCCACCATCTGTGCTCCTTATTCCACCAATATCGCTGAAACAACCCAATACATTACTGGCGTCGATCCAGTGAAGTTGCCAGCATGTTGTATTTTCCAGGCCAATGCTGTGATAGGTCTGCGCCTTTGGTGTGGCAGCTCCTGCCGGATGCTGATCAGCCGCATCCACATACGCCTGCCGCCAGTTTGTTCCGCCGTCCGCACTCAACTGCACATTGGAATAGGAGGTAAACATAACCTTTTCTGCATTCCCGGGCGCTACGGTTATACCAAAACATGTTTCGCTCCAACCCCAGCTTTTGTCCCCGCCTTGTCCTTCCCAACCAGTAATAATATTCTGATTGCCGGTAGTTTTAAAAACCTTGACCCATCCGGTGCCGCCGTTAACGGATTTGTAAACAAGCGGCGCTCCAAGATTCTCATCATTGCCTCCGAGGTAAATTGTATTGATGTTGTTCCTGGCCATGGCGGCATACATAATAAAATCATTGGTAAGATCAATCCCTGCAGATTTGTCGATCCATACGCCGTTCACGTTGTCCATGGTGTAAACTCCGGTTGCCAAACCGTAATAATCCCAAGGCATAATGCCATTGTAGACGTCCCCAGCCGCTGCCGTAATTGCAACAAACCGCGTCACACCACCGGCTCTGGCCGCAGCAAACGACCAGATCACCTGGCCGGCTGCCATTCCCGAGACGGCCATAAGAGAAAATGATACACCTCCATTGTCTGAAAACAATATACCTTCATTGGTACCAATATAAATATTCTGGCCTTCCCAAAAGACACCCCCCATCGTTAATCCGACGTTTGTGTTTGCCGCGTGACGTATCACGGTGAAGGAATTACCTCCGTTGTTCGAAAATAAAATATCCGCATATCCGCTGATCAGTACTTGATTGGGATTATCATAATTTGCCTTTAAAGCTCCAACCGGGCCATAATTCGAAACATTGTAGGCGGACAGCTTCGTCCAGGAGGCTCCGGCGTCAACGGTTTTTACAGGGTAACCGTCATTTCCATCGCTGAAATTGGAATAGGCAATATTGTTATTATTGGTAAATTCGTAAGTGGAAGTATTGAAAGTCTGGAGTCTGTTAAAATCCAGTTGTTGGTAATGGAGTCCGAAATCTGTGCTGTGAAACATCTGACTCATGTCGCAACTCACATAAAATTCGTTATCATTTGCCGGGTTGATCGTTGGAAAAAACAAAGCTCCACCTCCACCAACACCTTTGGGCTGAAAATCAGTTGGTTGAGAAAAACCGGGAAGAGAATACCCTGACAACAGGGCGCAGCTAATCAAAACAGATCTGAAACAAAATAAATGTGATTTAAAGAATAAATCAGTAAGCAAATTCCCTAAATTTATTTGCGATGAAATGTAGACTTCCGGCTTCATATTACAAGAAATAAGTAGAATCATTTTAGCTGCGAAAGGTACCGTATAAATGCAGTATTTGTTTTTCCGTTTGAGACCCCTTAGCTGCCTTTGGATAAATGACCATTATCAAAATCATCTTCATGCTTATTCTTGCTGTAATGGAAAGATGTCATCTTGTAAAAAGAGAAGTTATTCCGATTGAAAATGCATCTCCGAAATCACTCAGGAAGCCTCCGGTTCGCTTTCAGGGAAGTTGGCGGCTGGAAAATTTATCGGGACCAGATACTTCTCAAAATGAGCAACCCGGTCAGGACGCGGATATGATTCTTTCTTTTTTCGAGGATAGCTCTTTCACTGAACTAACGGCCGACGGCCGCTATCGCATGGGCAAATATCAGTTACAGGACAGCCTTCTTTCCTTTACTCTCGAAAAAGGCAACGAGCAGCATATACTCTCGTTCGAATCGGGCCGGCATGGGCGAGAGATGATGGTTCTCAAAACGATAAATAGCCAGACACGTGCATTTGCGGCATATGCACACGCATTGGAATATTTTAAGGAAGACCCATTTTACAGCAAAAACAACTCCTGGCGCGTCAAACCTGTAAAAACGCAAACCGACCAGGAATTGAAATCAAAGCTTGCTAATTACATTTTGCATAACGCTTACATTATGAAAGCGGCCGCTACGCGCCACCAGGCGGTGGTTTCGTGGGAATTTTCCGGAGGGATTATCAGAATATTCAACGGGGGCGTCGGGATTGTCGACAAACAGGCAATTCCGCAGCGTTGGAAAGACACTTTTTTTACAGATGAACAGGCGTTGCAGGCCTACCGTTTATACGAGGACTGTCTGCTGAAATATAAAGCCGGCGCCAGCAGTACTGGCAACTGGGTACAGGACGACGCCAACATTCTGATGGATATATACGATCAGCTAACTACATCTGCCTGAACGAAATACCGAATAATAAGTATTCGTATCACTTCCTGAATAAACTGGTTAAATTCGGAAAACCTTCACATCCGATAACCATGGGACGATTCGGAATTCTAGTTATTTTGTTTACGCTGGTCTTGCGCTTGACTGTATGCGGGCAAACTTCCAAAATTGGTGGTTACGGCAGATGGCAGTGTACAGCCTACTTCACATATAACGGAGGCTCCGGATTTAGCATCGGGCGGGGAATGTGGATTGAAAAAGACAATGTTCAACCGGCCTTGAATTTTTCAGTCAACGGAGTTTTCAGCAGACACAATATCGGAAATAAAAATCGGGCGGGGTCGCGTTTTCAGATCAATGCAGTTTTGTCACCAATGGTCGTGATGGGCTTCCGGCGCAAGAGTTACTATGAAACGCTCAACAGCTTCTATTTTGGCAACTCAAACGCAGTGATTTCCAATTTCACGGAGCACCTAGCAATAGGAACACATTTTGTGCTAAGTCCAAAATCCAGCAAATCGCTCATCGATCGTAAATTAAGCGAAGAAAACATCTACTCAAATAAAAACCGGACGCAGCAGCTTGTTTATCTCGGTGTACGTTTTGGAAATCAGTCCGACAGGCACAAAAATCCCTGGTCAGTCAAGCTCAATCTTTACGAAGATTTCATGGTTCTGAAACAATATCTGTCGTTTCTCGCCGATCATTTTGACCGGTTCTATACCGGTGGCGGCAATTTTGAATTCAGCCGTTATGGCCCTGACCTGAAAAACGGGCCATTGAAAATTGCGCTTTACAATGACGTCTACACCGGAACATTCGAGCGGGAAATGTTTGATTACCCGGATATCTACGATTTGAAAGCCGACAAATTTGCCAGTAATAGCAGTAAAAAAAGAAGAAATGCCCGCTACGTCGCACAGGATCCGGGGCAGAAGCTTTTTAACGTAGGACGTTTCTTTGGCTATATCGAATTTCCCGTTTACAACGGTAAAGGAAATGCTGACTTTCTCACACTAAAACAGCCTTTAAACCTAAGGCTGATGCTGGGAAAAGAAGGCGGAACCGCCGGTATGGGATTTCAGGATCTGATACACGACACTTCTTTAATCGATAAAATCAACTCTAATGGTGATTTGGATCGGTTTTATGCTTTAAATAAACAAAATAAAAGCTCCTTTGAACGCCTTCACCACTTCTATCCGGTTACAAAAAGAGGAAGATGGCTGTATGGCATCTCTACAACGCTCGGTCCTGTTAAAACGAATGACTTAAACAATCAGTAGCCATGAGAAGACTTACGACTCTTATTTTACTGATGATCTCGGTGGCGCAGTCAAATGGACAGAACCCGACCGAACGGAAGGAGATTCACTTCACCATTGCAAACGAAGAGAAGAAGCTTACCGACCTGATTAGTGTCATCTCATGGGACGGTTCAGGAGAAAATCTTTCCGGCATATTTCAGCGCAGGATCCAGAAGATTGATGTGGACCAAACCGAGACTTATTCCAAGCTGCATCAATTCCTGCCTTACCTCGAATTAAATTACATTCATCTCAGGTTTTCAGATTTCGATGCAGTCAGGCTTGACAAAAACGGAACGCCCTTCGCGATTGGTAAAGTATTTATGAGCGAGCGCTATATCGAATCGGATTACTACGATCGGTTCAGGCAGGCAACGGATTATGAGCATGATAAAGATGGGTTTTATTACTATTGCAAAATTTATTTTGACACGAAAAATATTGAGCAGCGCCTTGTAATTTATCCGCATTTTTTGTCCAATATCTGCAAAAAACAAATGCATCTGAATGACGTAACCTGTCCGGATATCACAGGAAGAGATATTCACGACAGATCGATAAGAGCCCTAATTTCAATCCCTGATACCTACTACGGCGATTTCCTGTCTGAAAACTCCTACAATACGCCGTCTGAACTTGGAAGGAACATGAGGGAGGATATCGGGTTGTTCGAACAACAAAATCCAGACTCGGTTGTCAATTTCCGCTCTTCTCTTTTACAAACAGACGGAGGTGGCGGTTTCAAGGCACGGCTCCGAAAAAACTCGCTTTCAGTCTTTGTCAATCATACGAAGTATATGAAGATATTTCGCGTTACAGCGCAAACTGAACAGTCGGGCCGGATTGCAAATGCTACTTTAACACTTATTCATTCCAAAAAAACGGATAGCGAGGATTTTAGCGACAATCTGCATTATGATTATAATTTTCTCCGGTACAAAGAAAAACCGCTTTCCCAGCCTATTTCAGAGTTTGTAGAATTTACCAACAATGCGGCCAACCGAAGGCTTATATTTTCAGAAAAACCTGATGATGAATTTGTTCCGGGCAAAAAGCGTGTTTTCAATCAGATCAGTTTTTCTACTGATGGAAGCTCCGGAATCGACGGTTGCAGAAATGATCCTGGCGGATTTGTTCCATGCCTGGAGAGATTAAAGGAACGGCTAAATGTGTTGGAGTCGGGGCTGATCTCAAAAAACGACTCGCTTTCAAAAGAAATGGTAACGTTGAAAACCCGGCTTTCAAATACCATTTCTTTACTGAAAGAGCAACAGGATGGCCGGATCAATGACTCCATTAATGCAAAAACTCGGGAGAAGGCCAGGTTAACCGTGGAAAAAACGGAGGTGAGAACCCGGCTTAATCCGGTGAATGTCTCCCCGATTATTCTGAATAAAGACTCCACCGCCACAGTTTCAATTGAGGAAGTTCAGGCTTTCGAAACGAAGCTAAATGATATCAAGGACGAATTGATGGCGAACAATTTTATCAGGTTACAAAATAATCTGAACGTAGCTTATGAGCAGGATTTGGTTAATCTGCTGCTGAACAAACTCAAAAATGCCCAAACAGATGAAATCAGAGCGTCCATCGTGCGGGATAACAGCGTTGCCATAATCGCCAAACTTAAACAGGTAGAGAATATTTCAGTTGCTGCTATTCAAAAAAGAGAAATCACGCTGGACAAAGAAATCGGGAGATATAAACAGGATCAAGCGGCTTTAAATGATGGGAAAAACGACAATGTAAATCGCCTCAAAAATATTGAGTCGCAAATCCTGAGTGAACAACAGGCTGGGTATGATGTAGTAACGGCTCAATTAGCAGCTGTTAAGGACAGCCTGAAACTTGTAAGCCAGGACAAAACAACGATTGACCGGGAAGTTATTAAATCCAGAATTGATCTGAGTAACGTATCCGGGTTCATATATGTAGATTCTATGATGGCAAAGCGATACGAAGCGCTGATAACATCTAATCAGAAAACCAGGATAACGTATTTTTATAATTTGTTTCAAAACTCATTTTATATCAGAAAGTCTTTGCCGGAGATGTTGTCGGACACCATCTATTTCAAAGGTGAAATCAGCGAGATTTATGAACCGTTCAATTTCAACAAAGCCGAAGTCAAAAATCGGTTTAAGGCACTCGCAGAACCGAAAGACTCCTGGAAAAAAGCGCTTCGTGACAGCGTCACATCGGTGCTTGCTAACAATTTATGGAATGCTGTAACGGAAGTTACCGGTCATGATACAACATTATACATGCGAAATCTGAAAGATGTAGGATTGTACAGGATTACCGATCAGAAAACAAATGTCTCTTATTATTGGCTGAGAATTCCGCAACACGCGGTTGAACTCGTTCCTTACATGAACTATTTTTTCAATAAAAGACCGAAGCGCAAGGAGTACTGGAAAGTAAAGTTTAGCGACGAGATTGTAAAGAATTGATCCGGCACAGCGCCGTTTACTACCTTTTCAAATCGTAAACGGCGCTGATAAATTCCTTATACTGATCGTTATTAAAGTAGCTTTCAATTTCGTGGATGGTATTTGGTTTTCTGGATCCGTTTGACATTTTATTGAACGAAAGATTTACGAAATCCAATTTTTCTAGCTCATAACTCTTCCGGAATCTGGCCTTTAACCGTTCCACTTCCGGTTCCAGGCATCCGAGTGCTGTGCTACCAAACGCATTTTTCTTGACGAGCTGATCTCTGGAATTTAAAAAATTAATAAAAGCTCCGATCGGACCTCTGCCAAATTGTTTTCTTAAAACCTGGTCGTTGACGTTGTAACCAATTACGGTACGATATCTATCTTCCTCAAAATGAAACGATCGTCTGTAATAGTCATTGTAAGTGTCGATTCCGGGCATCGAAGGTGCGAGCAAACCGACAACTACATCCCTGTTATATGGTGTCGGATAGCGTATTGCCTGCTTTTGGTACTTATTGGTCAGGTATTCCCACAACTGATCTTCCCTTGTCCTGCCTACTTTTGAGATCTGATTGAACATTGTTTCACAAATCACATTCGCTCCTGAGCTATGCGAAAGCATATTTACCTTGATGACACTCGGATTCAGTTTGTCTACAAATTTGCGCAGCGTAAGTCCCACTTTATACGATGTTCGCAGCGCCGGTTTATAGTTCAAAGCGGTTTTTAGTCCACGCCTTTTTGTGAATTTGCCGTCCCAATGCACTTCAATAAAAAGTGTTTTCTTCAAATTAAGAGAATCTGCCTCGTCCTGATTGTAGCATTCCAGTAAAATCTCGATATTGTCCTGCTGGATTTGCAATTTGCTGATCGAAGTGTTCTCAAAAGAAGAATCATTCTCAGCGATCATATGGTTGTTGAAACCTACCATCAAGAAGCTCACATTATTGTAGCCATTATCCTGGATTGTCTCATTGAGTTTGATCGCGTATCGGGCAATTGAAGCAGAATCGAATTGTTCTTTAAAACGCTCTGACTCATGCGTCGGTATTTTCAGGCCATCGTTTTGGTCGTCGCCACCATTTGAGTGGTCAGTTATAATCTTTTGATATAATTGTTTGTAAAATGCCAGATCACCCTCCCCCATCATTCCATTGTTAACCATATTTGACACCTTTCTATTTGAATTTATCGTCCGCTCCGAGGGGGAGAATGTATAATTGTTGGCTTTTAAGAATTTATCAGAAACAGAAACCTCAGGAGGATAGAGGAAACCTTCTCTGTCAAAATAAAGCCTAACGACGTGGTGTTTCCCCCATCTGAAATTATCGCAATTCTGTTCCTCAAAATCACGGATCCGGCGACTCCCATAAAGCACAGAAGATTTCAAAGGGTTGCATGCCATGAAGGATGTGATAGCAAGCGTGACAAAAAGGAGGATTCGAATCACTTTCATAGCCGGGTTAATTATCTGACAGTAAAACCGATAGCACAGTCCAATATAATTCTTTCCCAGCAACTTCTTTTCCAAACTACATGAAAATGCAAGCCAATTTATTATCCGGTAATTTTCAACTACAAATCAAATATTTATCACAATTTCGGAGCGACCGGCTTATTCGGCTTATCCCAGTTATTCGCACCTTTCGTATTTAGTTTTCTCCGGTAGACTTTCTGATCCGCTGTGACATACATGAAATTGAAATCCTTACCGCCAAAAGCGACGTTTGATACGGCTCCGTTTGGTGTAGGGATGATGGCATTCACACGGCCGGTCTGGTCCAGAATCTGAACGCCTGATCGAGTTGCTACGTAGATCCGCCCATCTCTGTCGCAGGTCAGGCCATCTGCCCAGGCATTATCATCATTGTCGCGAACATGCAGCCACCCGAAACGCTGTTTGTTGATCAGCGTGCCATCTGGCAGTATCTGATACGACCAAATCCAGTGCGAAGCTGATTCCGCCACATATAGCAGTGTCTGATCGGGCGAAAGCGCCACGCCATTTGGAAACAGTAATCCTTTGTCAACCTGTATTTTTGCGCCACCGCCACTGGGCCTGACAAGATAAATGGATCCCGGCCTTTCCCTTCCGTCAGGAACCGTCACGTATACATTTCCGTTTTCAGATACGGTGAGATCGTTACCCGCAATGTCTGTGGCAACATCCTGTTTGTTCCCCTGGGTATCAAATTTGACAATCGACAATGTTTTTTTGGCGACTTCGTATCTCTGGCCATCTTTACCAAATTCTGTTCCGGAAGCATTTTGAGAATCCTTGTTGACGACCGAAACTTTGCCTGCCAGATCAGTTTTGTAGGTGATTCCATTGGGAATATCCTGATAATACACTTCACCGCTGCTGCTTGCGGCCGGCCCCTCGCTGAACCGGTATCCCTCTCCAACGAGTTCCCATTCGGCACCCGGAATGAGCAGATCAGACAAAACCTGGTTTTTAGAACCAGCCGATCTGACCGGTTTTGGCCATTCCTTCCACAAATAGCGCATCGCTTCCGGGAAGAGTGCAGTTCCCTGTTTGCCATTATGCCCTCCTTCGCCCCATTTTGAAGTTACCTCGTAACCTGCAAAAGTGAGTGCCCGCTGCATGGTTTGGTTCGCCATCCACCAGTCACCTGCGTAAATGTTCAGATCACTACTCCCGTCTTGTAAAAAAATCCGTAATGGTTTTGGCTCAAATTTCCGCACCAAAGTAGGATAACGCTCCGCACCACGCAGACCTACATACGTCCCGATGGCACTAAACACTCTTGAAAATTCAGCCGGCCGCTCCCAGGCTGCGGTAAAAGCACATACCGCCCCACTGCTGGAACCACCAATTGCCCGATCATTTCCATTTTTCGAAAGCCGGATCGGTCTGCCGTCACTTGCTTTTTGTTTTTCAACCTCCGGCAAAATTTCTTCCAGAAGGAATTTTGCATAATTGTCGCCCAGACCGTCGTATTCATAACTCCTGTTGAACCGGTCCAGCGCCTCATTTTCATTTGCAGCTTTCACTTTACCATGCATGATAAAAATACCGATGGTTACCGGCATTTCCTTATTTTGTATCAGATTGTCGAAAACGGTCGGCGCTTTCCACTGAATTCCATCCTGATTGATGTAGACACATGCAGGCTGATCGGCCTTGTACTGCGCCGGAATATATACCCAGTATTCACGCCAGGTGCCCGGAAATATTTTTGACTTGTCGTATACAAATTTGAGCACTTCACCTTTCGGAACACCGGCCTGTTCAACCGAAGCCGGATCAACCGGGTAGTTTTCTTCCGTTGTCTGTGCAGTTAGCAGACTGGCTGAGCATATGAGTATCAGGAGTAAAATATTTTTCATCAGTGCAGTTTTAAGGAATTACCTAAATAAACCGCAGGTGATACTTTTCTACTGATGAACAGAAAGTTACAGATGGGAAACCCCTATAAGTCAAAAAACTCCCGCAAGCAGGAGTTTTCTGATAACAAATTATTTGCGAAATACTGACTAAGCTGCCCCAACCGATTTACGGATGATATTCAAAGCGGAACCCTCTTTGAACCACTCGATTTGCTGATCGTTATAGGTATGGTTTACCAGGAATTCGTCTACTGTTCCGTCGTTATGATGCAGGACAATTGTCAGCGGCACACCCGCTGCAAATGTTACCAGTCCCTTGATATCAATTGTATCGTCTTCCTGAATTTTGTCATAATCAGCAGGATTGGCAAATGTAAGTGCCAGCATTCCTTGCTTTTTAAGATTGGTTTCATGGATACGGGCAAAAGATTTTACCAAAATCGCACGAACACCAAGGAATCGCGGTTCCATGGCAGCGTGTTCGCGTGACGAACCTTCACCGTAGTTCTCGTCACCAACTACAATTGTACCGATTCCATGCGCTTTGTAATCCCGCTGTACCGCAGGAACTTCGCTGTATACGTTACTTAGCTGATTTTTAACCGTATTGGTTTTTTCGTTATAGAAATTCACCGCACCGATCAGCATGTTGTTGGAAATATTATCAAGGTGACCCCGGAATTTCAACCATGGGCCAGCCATAGAAATGTGATCCGTCGTACATTTTCCTTTCGCTTTGATCAGCAATTTCAGACCGTTGAGGTCCGTTCCTTCCCAGGCTTTGAAAGGTTCCAGCAATTGCAGACGATCTGACGTTGGGCTTACCAAAACAGTTACAGTCGATCCGTCCTCTGCCGGCGCCTGGTATCCTGCATCTTCAACTGCAAAGCCTCGTGTTGGAAGTTCCAATCCGGTTGGTTCGTCCAGCATTACTTCAACACCATCCGTGTTGGTCAGCGTGTCAGTAAGCGGGTTGAAAGAAAGATGACCAGCAATAGCCATTGCCGTTACAATTTCAGGAGAGGCTACAAAAGAGTGCGTGTTCGGGTTTCCGTCCGCACGTTTCGAGAAGTTACGGTTGAAAGAGGTAATGATCGAGTTTTTCTCCTGTTTTTCAGCACCATGACGTGCCCACTGTCCGATACATGGTCCGCAGGCATTTGCCAGCACAACACCGCCAATTTTGGCGAATGTATTCAGGAAACCATCACGTTCCACAGTAAAACGTACCTGTTCAGAACCCGGCGTGATGGTATATTCAGATGTAACTTTCAGTTTCTTATCAACAGCCTGTTGTGCCAGTGAAGCCGCACGGCTGATATCTTCATACGACGAATTTGTACAAGATCCGATCAAACCTACTGAAAGAACTTCCGGCCATCCGTTTTCTCTTACTGCAGTCGCAAATTTGGAAATAGGCCAGGCAAGATCCGGCGTAAAGGGACCGTTCACATGCGGTTCCAGCGTGGACAGATCGAGTTCCAGTAACTGATCATAGTATTTTGCAGGATCTGCATAAACCTCGGCATCTGCGCGTAATAAACCACTTACCGCATTTGCTGCGTCAGCGATGTCCGCACGCTCCGTAGAACGCAGGTAGTCACCCATTTTTTCATCATAAGCAAAAATCGAGGTAGTGGCCCCGATTTCAGCACCCATGTTACAGATCGTTCCTTTACCCGTGCACGACAGACTTTCGGCACCTTCGCCAAAATATTCAACGATACAACCCGTACCACCTTTTACAGTAAGCTGGCCTGCAACCCAAAGAATAACATCTTTCGCGGCAGTCCACCCGCTCAATTTCCCGGTGAGTTTAACACCAATCAGTTTTGGCATCTTTAATTCCCACGCAAGTCCTGACATTACATCACTTGCATCCGCTCCACCTACACCAATCGCAACCATACCCAAACCACCCGCATTTGGCGTGTGAGAGTCCGTTCCAATCATCATTCCACCCGGGAAGGCGTAATTTTCAAGTACGACCTGATGAATAATACCAGCACCTGGTTTCCAGAAACCGAGGCCATATTTATTTGATACGGAAGCAAGGAAATCGTATACTTCCTTATTTTTATCTTTTGCAATCGCTAAATCTGCAACAGCTCCAACTTCCGCCTGAATAAGGTGATCACAATGTACGGTAGATGGGACGGCAACTTTTGGCCTACCTGCCTGCATAAATTGCAAAAGAGCCATCTGTGCAGTAGCATCCTGCATCGCAACCCGGTCAGGTGCAAAATCTACATAGGATTTACCCCTCTCATAAACCTGAGTTGGCTTCCCTTCCCATAAATGCGAATACAGAATCTTCTCTGCCAAAGTCAGCGGCCTCCCCTCTATTTTACGAGCAGCTTCCACTTTTTCCTGCATACGGGCATAAACACCCTTAATCATATCTAAGTCAAACGCCATAGTAATAAAATTAATGTCTAAACTTTCATAAGCATCAAAAATCGAACCACCAACGACTATCCAAGCAGATCGTTATCTGCTTAACTGCTTAACGGGAGGCGCAAACTTGGTAAGGTCAATACCGACCACAGCTGCTTTGTATTCGCTCAAATTCGGGATTCGCCCAAGGATTGCAGACAGCACAACAACTGGTGTGGATGCAAGCAACGACTCACCTTTTTTACGCTCTGAATCTTCAACTACTCTTCCCTGGAAAAGACGGGTCGAAGTGGCCAGAACAGTGTCTCCTTTTGCTGCTTTTTCCTGATTACCCATGCAAAGGTTACAACCCGGACGTTCCAGATACATCATATTTTCGTATTCGGTACGTGCCGCTCCCTTAGGTGCATTATCATCGAATTCGAAACCAGAGTATTTCTGCAATACATCCCAGTCACCTTCACTTTTAAGTTCCTCTATAATATTATACGTAGGCGCCGCTACTACAAGCGGTGCATTAAACTCAACCTTACCTTGTTGCTCTTCAAGGTTCCTGAGCATCTGGGAAACAATTTTCAAATCTCCTTTGTGCACCATACATGATCCTACAAAACCAAGATCGACTTTTTTATCTTCCCCATAATAAGAGAGTGCACGAATTGTATCATGCGTGTAACGCTTGGAAACATCTTTGTTATTAACATCAGGATCCGCAATCATTGGCTCAATGATCACATCAAGATCAATAACAACTTCGGCATAATATTTTGCATTTGCATCCGGCGTCAAAGCGGGCTTTTCACCTGATTTAATCTCCGTAATTCTCTTATCAGCTTTGTTGATCAGTCCCTGAAGAACCTGTTTGCTGTTGTCCATACCCTTGTCAATCATGATCTGGATTCTGCCTTTTGCTATTTCCAGTGATTCAATCAGGGTATCATCTTCGGAAATACAGATGGAAGCTTTTGCCTTCATCTCCGCTGTCCAGTCTGTAAACGTAAATGCCTGGTCAGCAGGAAGTGTTCCAAGATGAACCTCAATGATCCTTCCCTGAAATACGTTTTCTCCTCCAAACTTTTGAAGCATCTGAGCTTGGGTAGCATGAACTACATCACGGAAATCCATGTGATCCTTCATATCACCTTTGAACGTCACCTTCACTGATTCCGGAATTGGCATTGACGCCTCACCGGTAGCAAGTGCAAGTGCAACTGTTCCTGAATCCGCACCAAAAGCAACACCTTTTGACATTCTTGTATGTGAGTCGCCACCGATGATAATCGCCCACTCGTCCACAACGATATCGTTAAGTACTTTGTGGATCACATCGGTCATCGCATGATATTCACCTTTCGGATCACGAGCCGTGATAAGACCAAAATCGTTCATGAACTTCATGAGTTTTGGAATATTTGCCTGCGCTTTTTTATCCCAAACCGATGCCGTATGACAACCCGATTGGTACGCACCATCAACGATTGGCGAAATCACTGTTGCAGCCATAGACTCCAGTTCCTGAGAAGTCATCAAACCGGTGGTATCTTGAGAACCTACGATATTTACTTCAACACGAACATCAGAACCGGCGTGTAAAACTTTGCCCGGGGTAGTACCGACAGCATTTTTATTGAATATTTTTTCAACTGCGGTAAGACCCTGCCCTTCGTTTGAAATCTCTTTTGAAGGAGCATACACAAGCGGAATATCAATACCCAGAATCCTGCATGCGATCGTTTGTATTTTTTTACCAAAAACGATAGCGTATGATCCGCCTGCTTTTATAAATTCCATCTTCTGAGGTGTGAGCGCCTTAGAGATATCAATCAGTTCCTGATCGCCGTTATAAAGTTTTTTCGTCTTTGTATTAATGGTAAGAACAGTACCTGTCGCAACAGAGTACACTTCTTCCAAAACCGGATCACCACTTTCATTACGGATAACCGTACCGTTTTCATCAACCTTTTTAACCCAGTTTTTCAGGTCAATGCCAATACCGCCGGTAACGTCAACTGTGGTCAGGAAAATCGGGGAAATACCGTTTGTACCTCCAACAATCGGAGCAATATTGACAAACGGAATATATGGGCTTGCCTTTTTACCAGTCCAAAGCGCTACATTATTCACACCCGACATTCTTGATGAGCCAACGCCCATGGTACCTCTCTCAGCAATCAGCATCACGCTCTTGTCGGGATGTTCTTCCTGTAAAGCCTTGATTTCCTGTTGCGCCTTAGTCGTGATCATACACAGACCATGCAGTTCGCGGTCTGATCTTGAGTGAGCCTGGTTACCAGGAGAAAGCAAATCCGTTGAAATGTCGCCTTCGCCAGCAATAAAAGTCACGATCTTAATTTCCTCTGCTACCTCTGGCAGTTTAGTGAAAAACTCAGCCTGCGCGTAACTTTCCAGAATTTCTTTCGCGATTTCGTTACCACTTTTATATGCCTCTTTCAGACGGTCAACATCCGCATCATAAAGGAAAACCTGTGTTTTGAGAACTTTTGCAGCTTCTTTGGCTGTCAAAAAGTTGTCACCAAGCGCAATATCAAGTAGCACCTCAATCGAACGGCCACCCTTCATGTGTGATAACAACTCGAAAGCATATGCAGGTGTAATTTCTTCTACTACGGATTCGCCAAGAATGATTTCTTTCAAAAACCGGGCTTTAACGCCGGCAGCACTTGTGGTTCCCGGTAATGTGTTGTAAATGAAAAAATTTAGTGAGTCGGTCCGGTATTCATTAGCCGGATCCTTAATTTGCCAAATGATTTCACTCAGCAATTCAGCACCATCAATTGGCTTAGGATTAAGTCCCTGGGTTTTTCTTTCTTCAATCTCCTTGATGTAATCCTTATAGATATTCATAATAAAATCTTTTCAATGTTAAAGGTTTGCCTACTACTTTGCGAGCGACTTCTATGCGCTCTTGCATGTGGGTAAATTCACCCTTAATCATGTTCTAAGTTAAAAGCCATAGTAATCGTTATATAATTTATCAGTTGCCACTAAACAGGCGAAAGTACAAAATTCCCCAATATCCAGTGGGCTTCTATACGTTTTTTACTTTATTTAGGATCATTATATTCTAATGCATATTTTAACAACCTTACGGAATGGTTTTTTGTTCTTTCAAAGCCAATTAAATGAGGCAAAAAAGAACAAAACTACCGCAGGCCCTTAACCCTTCAAAAAAGATTTCCGTAATACCTTTTATTGATTACTTTGATTATTTGCTGCTTTCTAACCTATATTTGAGCTTCCAAAGAGCTACAAAGTACCCTAATTCCAAAATTATGTCAAAAAATCTGGTGATTGTAGAGTCACCGGCGAAGGCCAAAACCATAGAAAACTATCTCGGACAAGACTTTACTGTAAAATCAAGTTTCGGGCATGTGAGGGATCTCCCTGAGCATGACATGGGTGTCGATGTGGAGAATGGTTTTCAGCCGACTTATGAGGTTTCTTCTGATAAGGTCAAAGTGATCAGCGAGCTAAAAAAGCTGGCAAAAGGCGCAGAAGTGTGGCTAGCAACGGATGATGACCGTGAAGGAGAGGCCATATCCTGGCACCTTAAAGAAGCACTTGGACTACCCGATGACACAAAAAGAATTGTGTTTCGGGAGATCACGAAAACTGCTTTGCAGAACGCAATTCTGAAACCTCGGACCATTGACGTAGACCTTGTGGATGCTCAGCAGGCGCGTCGTATACTTGACAGGTTGGTAGGCTACGAACTATCCCCTATTCTTTGGAAAAAGATCAGAATTGGCAAGTCGAATCTTTCCGCAGGCCGCGTACAATCCGTTGCCGTCCGCATTATTGTGGAGCGTGAACGGGAAATTGACGCTTTCAGAGCGAAAGGAAGTTTCAAGGTGACAGCTCATTTTGACCTGGGTAACGGTAAAGTTTTAAACGCTGAATTACCAAAGAATTTCGCTGCCGAAACGGATGCCATGACGTTTCTGGAAAAATGTATCGGAGCGACATTCTCCATCAAAAATCTTGAAGTTAAACCAGCTAAAAAATCACCCGCACCGCCATTCACAACTTCTACTTTACAACAAGAGGCATCCAGAAAACTTAGTTTTTCGGTATTGCAAACGATGACTGTCGCGCAGCGCCTTTATGAAGCTGGTAAAATATCCTACATGCGTACGGATTCTACCAATCTTTCCGAAGAAGCACTGGAAAAAGCGCGCGTTCAGATCACCAGCGAATACGGCAATGATTACTATTATAAACGGATTTTTAAAACTAAAAATGAATCGGCACAGGAAGCTCACGAAGCCATTCGTCCGACCGATTTTTCAACGTTAACCGGAAGCAGTGACAGAAACGAGCAACGTTTGTATGAACTGATCTGGAAACGTGCCATCGCTTCGCAAATGTCGGATGCGCAATTGGAAAGGACTACTGCCACTGTGGGTATTTCTACAACCTCCGAGGAACTTGTTGCGCAGGGTGAAGTCATCAAATTTGAAGGTTTCCTGAAAGTTTATCTGGAATCCAGTGACGATGAGAACGATGAGGAACAAAAAGGCATGCTTCCGCCACTTAATATTAGCCAGATATTGAAACTGGCTGACATGAAGGCTACTGAAAGGTTTACGAGAAACCCGCCAAGATATACGGAAGCCAGTTTGGTGAAAAAACTGGAAGAAATGGGGATCGGACGTCCGTCAACTTATGCGCCGACAATCTCTACCATCATCCGCAGAGAATACGTAATTAAAGAAGACCGTATGGGCTTTGAGCGTGATTTCCGCGAACTCACTTTGGCTAATGACCAGATCGTCAGCAAAGTAAACAAGGAAGTGTATGGTTCAGAAAAGTCCAAACTTTTTCCGACCAGTACGGGTATGGTTGTGAATGATTTCCTTGTTCACAATTTTAACGACATCATTGATTATTCGTTTACTGCCAATGTCGAGAAGGACTTTGACCACATTGCAGATGGAGAGCTTTCCTGGAAAAAAATGATCAGTAACTTTTACACGCCTTTTCAGAAAAAAGTTGCTGAGGTAAAAGAAGAAGCGATTGACCGCAGCCTTACTTCCCGTGACCTCGGAGAGGATCCGGCAACGGGCAAAAAAGTCTCCGTGCGTATCGGGAAATATGGTCCCTATGTGCAGATTGGCGATGTGGAAGATGAAGACAAGCCCAAGTTTGCCAGTTTACAAAAAGGACAGTTGATGGAAAACATCACGCTGGAAGACGCTTTTGAGCTTTTTAAACTTCCTCGTACCGTCGGGCTTTTTGAAGATACAGAAATGATCGTAAGCGTTGGAAAATTTGGTCCCTATGTGAAACATGGCGGCAAATACTATTCTCTTGCCAAAACAGATGATCCGATGGCGGTAACGGAGGAGCGTTTGGTTGAAATTATAGAGGATAAGCGCCTGAGCGACAGCAACAGAACGATCAAGGAATTTACGGAAGATCCGGATACTAAAGTGCTCAACGGCAGGTATGGCCCTTATATCGCTTTCGGAAAAAAGAATGTAAAAATCCCCAAGGGCATGGAGCCGGCTGACATCACGTACGACGAAGTGGTGAAACTGGCTGCTGAAACACCGGATCGCCCGGCAGGAAGAGGCGCTAAAAAGCCCGCGGCAAAAGTAGCTGCTCCGAAAAAAGAGGTAGTAAAAAAAGAGGCGACCAAAAAACCGGCAGCAAAAAAAACGGCAGTAAAAAAACCAGCGAAGAAAAAATAGTCCTGTAATTTTTCTGTCATCAAAAATATAAAACGCAAGGAACGCGCAGATTTGCGATCTTTGCGTTTTCATGCAAATCAGGTTTTGGCTTGCAAAAAATATTTTCCAATCATGTCATTTATCAACTGAATCATGAAAAAGCTCGTCATTCTTTCGGGGGCAGGTGTTAGTGCGGAAAGCGGCATAAGCACCTTTCGGGACAACGGTGGCCTTTGGGACAATTATCGTGTTGAAGATGTTGCCACGCCCGAAGCCTGGCGAAAGGATCAGGAACTGGTGCTTAACTTTTACAATCACAGAAGAAAGCAAGCACTTACCGTAACGCCTAATGCGGCCCACCTGGCACTGGCGGAATTGGAAAAAAATTACGACGTATGCATCATTACGCAAAATGTTGACAACCTGCACGAAAAAGCAGGATCAACAAATGTATTGCATTTGCACGGTGAGCTTTTCCAGTCGAGGAGTACAAAGGATCCAAATCTTGTCTATGATATGAATGGCTGGGAACTGAAAACAGGTGATTTGTGTGAACTTGGAAGCCAGTTACGACCCAACATCGTCTGGTTTGGAGAGGAAGTACCCATGATGGAAACGGCGGTAGAAATTACGGAGCAGGCAGATATTTTCATTGTGATCGGGACGTCACTCGCAGTTTATCCGGCGGCTGGACTGGTTCATTATGTCGATTCAAAAAAACCGATTTTCATTATAGATCCTGCAAAACCGGATATTCGCCTGAAACAAAACATGACTTTTATTCAGGAAAAAGCAACAATAGGAGTACAAATTCTGGCAGAAGAGCTGGAAAAAATATAAGGTCAGAAAGCAAGTCAGGGGTTGTCATTTGTGGTCAGGAATGGTCATGAGTTGATAAGGCGAACCCCGACTAAACAAGACAATCCCTGACCAAAAATGACCATTACTTGACACATCAATTAACAACATAGCAATATTCTAAGATGCAACTACTTGACGGGAAGGCGATTTCTTCTCAAATTAAGTCTGAAATAAAAATTGAGGTTGAAAACTGGATCGCTTCCGGCGGTAAAAAACCGCACCTTGCTGCAATTCTCGTAGGCCAGGACGGCGCAAGTGAAACTTACGTGGCATCGAAAATAAGAAGTTGTGAGGAAATAGGTTTCACCTCTACCCTGCTCAAATTTGATGCGGATATTTCTGAACAAACACTTTTGGAAGCGGTGGAATCTCTAAACCAGGATCCTGACGTGGACGGCTTCATTGTTCAGCTACCATTGCCAAAACACATTTCAGAAAATACAGTAATGGAAGCGGTTGATCCCAAAAAGGATGTTGATGGCTTTCATCCGATTAACGTGGGCCGCATGTGCAAAGGTTTGCCGGCGTACATTTCAGCTACGCCGTTTGGTATACTCGAAATGCTCATTCGGGCAGGAATCGAAACCAGCGGGAAAAATTGTGTCGTTATTGGCCGCAGCCAGATCGTCGGGCTACCGATGAGTATTTTGATGCAACGCAACGATTATCCAGGGAACTGCACCGTTACGATTACACACAGCAAAACAAAAAATCTGAAAGAAATCTGCCAGACTGCCGACATTCTGATCGTTGCACTGGGCCGCCCGGAATTTGTGACGGCAGACTACGTCAAAGAAGGCGCTGTTGTGATTGACGTAGGCATTACCCGTGTTGAAGATGCTACCAAAAAGAGTGGCTTTGCAATCAAAGGCGATGTTAATTTTGCTGATGTGGCTCCAAAAAGCAGTTTCATCACACCCGTTCCGGGAGGCGTTGGCCTGATGACAATTTGTGGTCTGCTGACCAACACTTTGAAGGCTGCGCGGAAGGAAATTTATAATTAAAGTATTTCAATACGAGCCAAAATTCCTGTCAATCCCGCCTACTCGGCGGGGGGCAGGAATTTTCGATTTTGCAGAAGTCACAATCCGTATTTTCAGAAAGTATCCGCTGCATAAAACGAGATCGTATGAACGAAAATATTTATAGCCCCGAATATGTCAAAGCGCTGTTCAATAGCATGAGCTCCTCCTACGAACGGATGAACTACATTACGTCATTTGGATTTTCCATACGCTGGCGAAAAGAATTTCTCCGTCCGCTGGCGTCAACAGACCGAAGCGTAGAGATTCTTGACCTACTGACCGGAATGGGCGAAACATGGCAGGGTACGAAAAATCGGTTCCCAAAATGTAATCTCACTGCACTTGATTTTTCTGAGGGTATGCTTGAACAAGCAGCAAGAAAAAACAGAATTAAATTTGGAGACGAAATAACTGTGCTACAACAGGATGTTTTGAATAATACACTCCCGGATGCTCATTTCGATTACGTCACCTGTGCGTTCGGACTGAAAACTTTCAACAGCGAACAACTTTCCCGACTTGCGTCAGAAACCAAAAGGATATTGAAACCAGGAGGCCATTTCTCTTTCGTCGAAGTTTCACAACCTGACAACCGCATTTTAGAAGCGCTGTATGGCTTTTATCTTGGCCGGGTTATTCCGATTCTGGGAAGATTGTTTCTGCATAATTCCAATGACTACCGTATGCTCTGGCGATACACCACCCAATTTAAAAGCGCCAAAAATGCAGCGGCAATCTTTGCGAGCAGCGGTTTAAAGGTTACTCCCATGTCCTATTTTTTCGGTTGTGCGACCGGCTTTCACGGACTCAAACAACACGCAGAAAACGAGTGAAACTTCCAGGCAAGTTACCAACAATGCTACAAAAACAAATTCATAACACAGTTAGCCGTTCTGAAATATCAGGATTGTCTTGTTTTCCGGTGTTGCCTGCTGTCGCAGGAATATTCAAACATGTCTAAGGCCAATTTTCAACCATTTCACCAACCTGTCAGAATAAGGCGGGTACAAAAACTTAAGGGTACCAAATCTTCTTTTCATGACTCCCTTGGCATTGGAGAACTCCTGAAAACCATAAAACCCGTTTGACTTCCCGATTCCGCTGTTATTAATTCCCCCGAAAGGTATTTCAGGATTACCAAACTGTGTGAGCAATTCGTTCACCAACGCGTTTCCTGCGCTGGTATTTTTGAGAATATATTCCGAATTGGCTTTGCTGGAACTGTGGATGTAAAGCGCGAGCGGCTTTTCATGTTTTTTGATATAACCAACTGCATCAGAAAGATTTACAAAACCTTTTACCGGTAAAATGGGACCAAAAATCTCTTCTTTCATCAATTGCATCGAATCATTTACGCTGGTAAGCAAAGTAGGCGCAATGAATCGCTGCTCCGCTATCACCGTTCCTCCAAATTCCGTCACCGCACCTGAATTCGTCGCATCCTGCAGGTATCCTGATAGCCGCTCAAAATGTTTTTCATTCACAATCCTGCCGTAACTGGCCGAAAACTGCGCGCCTTTTGCTTCTGAGTCAAACATCTCCACGACGACCTTTTTCATTTCAATAACAAATTTTTCCTTCACCGATTCCTGAACAAGAACGTAGTCCGGAGCAATGCACGTCTGCCCGTTATTGAAAAACTTTCCCCATGCGATACGCCTTGCCGTTGCAGGAATGTCGGCGGTTTCATCCACAATGGAGGGAGATTTTCCACCTAATTCCAGCGTTACCGAGGCGAGATATTCTGCGGCTGACCTCATCACGATTTTTCCCACAGCCGGACTACCGGTAAAAAATATGTGATTGAATGGAAGTGCCAATAGTTGCGTGGAAACAGCTGCGTCTCCTTCAATCACAGTTACTTCATCAGCCTCAAAAACATGCGAAATGACGTCTTTTACAAATGCCGAAGAATTAGGAGTCAGTTCGGACGGTTTTATAATGGCCACGCAACCGGCCGCAATGGCAGAAACCAATGGTTTCAAGGCCAGATTGATCGGGTAATTCCATGGCGAAATGATCAGCACACAACCTTTTGGTTCGTATAAAATATAAGAAGACGTCCCGATTGCACTTAAAGGCGTAGACTGCTTTTGTGGTGCCAGCCATCTCGGCAAATTCCTGATCGCATAATTGATCTCGGCCTGAAGCACCAGCAATTCACCAATAATAGTCTCGGCGACTGGCTTCTGAAAATCATTTTTTGTCGCTTCACAGGCTTCATCAACATGATCTAGCAGATACTTTTGAAGTCGCTTCAATTTTTCAATACGACCGGCCGCTCCGATAGAAGCCACCGCATACTGATTACTTTTTTGCCTGCCAAAAATATTCTGAATTTGGTTTGTAACCATTTTGTAACTTGCATTAGATAAAAATCACACGTTTCGTCTAATTTACAGTTATTAAGCTTATTCCACAGAGCGTGCTAAAATTTAATGCGAAATTTAAATACAGCGCGTTATATATTTATTAAAATTTGTCAATTAGCACGTAACTTCGGCCAAAGGTCATTTTATGAGTATTGTTAGCAATAATATCAAGTATCTACGGAGGCTGAACGGTCTGACGCAGGAACAGTTCGCCAGGAAAATTGCGATCAAAAGATCGCTATTGGGTGCTTACGAAGAAGCGCGCGCCAATCCGAATCTGACCAACCTGAAAAACATGGCGGCGGCATTTGGCATCACCGTTGACAATTTGCTAAAAAACGATCTTCGTAAAATACGGGAGACGCCTGACATGTCGCTTCCGCTGAACACCACGCGGCCTATGACCGTTTCGCATTCCGGTGCCGCTCAACCTCAGCCACGTGTACAAACGTTCGCTGAGCCGCAGCCCTTGGCAAAAATCATTGAAAAATACCAGCAGCCTGAGCCGGAAATACGGCTGGTTTCACGGCAGGTAACTTTGAAGCCTGTCAGTGGCAATGCCTATGTGCCGCCCGTAAACGCGTCACCGCCGCAAAACGTGATACCCCAACAGCCGACCTACACGCCTGCTGCCCAGCCCGTAAACATATATCAGCCATCGCCTGCTTTGCCTGTGGATACCAATCAATTGCCGGTATTTAATAATCAGTATCAGGCAGGCACTCAGACTTATCAGGAACCAAGACAGAGCAACTATCCGACGATACAGTGGGTCTCCAAAAATCAGACGACAGAGTATTTGCATCAGTACCAGAATCCTGCCTTTTTAACGCACCTCCCCTCGTTTCAGCTACCAAATCTTCCTTCGGGATATTACAGAGCGTTTGAAAGCGGAGCGGATTTTGCGTATCCGGGCGCGCTTTTGGTCGGGACTTTTGTGAGGAACTGGTACGAAATTAAGGATGGCGGCCAATATTTGTTTGTCCTGCGAAATCATGGGATCGTCTACCGAACTGCTTTCAACCAGGTCAAGACCAGTGGAATGCTTTCGCTCGCCTCAGACGTGAGCGAAATTCCCGTTATTTCTGTGCCGTTGCACGATGTGCTTGAAGTGTGGGAAATCAGGGCGTTTATAAGCCTGCAACTCCCGCAACCTGTTCCGTCTATGGAGAAAATCGGAATGCTTGTGGATGAATTACAGCAGGAAATCAGACTTGCCAGGTCCTAAACCTGGCAAGAGCCCAAATTTTCTCTGCTTATTTCATCATAGATGCAAACATCGATTCAATTTTTGGAAGATCTTTGCTTTTAGCTGTTGTTTCTACAACCCCAACCCCCATCTGATACCACAGACCGTCGCCGGCCGTAATGTACTTACCCTTTTTAGAAGGTCTTTCATCAACGGCGAATTCCTCCATGAACCCCGCTCTGTAAACCGTGTCCATTACATTTTGCAACTTTGACCATTCCAAATCCTGTTTTGCTCCTTTGTTTTTTACCAGTGTGAAAGTCTTTGCCGAAAACGATGCCTTCAGATCAAGCACTTTTTCTCCTGCATCTGATATTTCAAGATAAGTCAGCTCGAACGGATTCTCCCGACCGGAAGTTTCGAATATAGCCTGCATGAACTCCTGTACGAAATATGCCCAACGCTCTTTGTCAACCGGATAAATGGTAACACGTTTGCCGTCTTCCTCCAATTCTACCTCTACGAAATCTTCAAATTCTTTTTCTTCACGTTTTCTGATGATATGCGAAGTGGAAAGTATGTTCTGAAATTCAGTGATCCATATTGCAGGCACCGTATCCTTCCATACATAATTGTCGTCCATGGAAAATCCTTCGTCCAGAATTTCATCCTCGGAAAGCTCATCACGGTCAATATAATTGATTGAAAAATCGACCTTGATTTTTGTTTCCGAATCAATAAACAATTTGAAAGTGCTGTAATGCGAAAATGGCGCGGGAACAGCTGGTGCCGTTTGAAAACGAATGATGAACAGGCCGGGTAATTGAAGATCTTTATCCATTTATAGATTTGAAAAGTAATTCAGCAGTAACGCGTTTGTCAATTTTGTCTGTTGGTGTTTTGGCAAATTGAGGTACAAAGTAAACATGTTTTGGCGTCTCATAGGCCGAAACACGCTTTCTAATTTCTGACAGCAGTGTGGATTCATCCAGATCGCCCGGTAACCCCTCTGCAATCAATACCAGTTTTTGGCCCAGTTTCTCGTCATTTTCGTACCATGAAAAGCAATCAACATTTTGACCCTGATCATACAACACCTCAGCAACAATGCCGTCAATTTTATCCAAAACAATTTTCACCCCCCCAGAATTAATAATGTTATCTGCCCTGCCCAGCCATCTGAAAGTATCATCAGATGTAATTTCGACCAGATCGTTGGTTTGAATTTTCTCATCATTACTCATAGGTCCTGAGACATACAGACAACCCCGGGCATCCAGCCCAAAACGGACACAAGGTAAAAAACGATAGGTATCATCAGGGCGAATGCCATTCAGTTTCCGAAGCGCAACATGCGAGACGGTTTCGGTCATTCCATAGCTCTGATAAACTTCACACTTCAGTAATTCAATTTTCCTAAGCAACGAAACACTTACCGGAGCGCCGCCAAGCAGTATTTTACCAGCCTTGTTTACTCGTTCGGTCGTCTTTTCATCTTCCAGGATGGTTGCCAATTGAGCCGGAACCATTGCAATAAAATCAAAATCTTGATGGTTGTCAAAGCCCGCTATCGGATTGGCCGATGGCTCAACGATCGTCAGCTCCCAACCCAGCTCCATTCCTCTGACGAGCATCATCAAACCTGCGATATAACCCACATTAAGGCAAACCAAAGCCTTGGTCCCCTCGCCCAGGTCAAGCATTTTACCGGTCATGGCAGCACTGCTGCTCAGTTGTGTTCTGTTGACCGTAATCAGTTTGGGAGCGCCGGTTGAGCCGGATGTTTGTAACGTAAAAACGTCTTGCCCACCCTGCCACAATTTCAGAAAATCATACGCCTTGCGGAAATAGGGGTTTTCCGGTTCGTATGCGCACTGCATCATTTTGGAATTGGTCCTCCAAATCATACTCAAATTTTGAAATAATAATCAGATAAATAAAACACAGCCAATCACTTGCTTCGCGTTTGCCAGCCAAGTGCTGTTAACTACGTTGATTGCGGTGTGGTTGTAAACAAAACATTAGAATTGAAAGTTATAGTTTAGTTTTTGAAGGTAACACAAACAATCTGTAATTTCGTGGCAGAAACGGAATGACGCTGCACGATTCCAACATGCAGGGTCATCCAATTATTCGCTCATTCACTCATTAGTTTATATGTCTGCTTCAGTAAAATGGGAAACCATTAAAGAATACCAGGAAATTCTGTTTACGATTCACGAAGGAATTGCAAAAATAAGTATCAACAGACCGCATAAGCACAATGCTTTTACGCCGCTTACGGTTACGGAAATGATAGATGCCATGCACATCTGCCGTGAAGATCCGCGCATTGATGTGATCATCCTGACCGGCGAAGGCGGAAAAGCGTTTTGTTCGGGCGGTGACCAATCAGTGCGCGGCGATGGCGGTTATATCGGTGCGGACCATGTGCCTCGTCTGAATGTATTGGATCTGCAAAAAATGATTCGCTCCATTCCAAAAGCAGTTATCGCAATGGTTGCCGGTTGGGCAATTGGTGGCGGACATGTGCTCCATGTGATCTGCGACCTTTCCATTGCTGCTGAAAATGCACGATTTGGTCAAACGGGCCCGAAGGTAGGAAGTTTCGACGGGGGGTTTGGTGCATCTTATCTTGCCAGGGTTGTTGGTCAGAAAAAAGCACGTGAAATCTGGTTTCTGTGCGATCAGTACGATGCGCAGGAGGCTTTACAAATGGGGTTGGTAAACAAGGTCGTTCCACTGGAAGAACTGGAAACCACCACGCTGGAATGGGCTAAAAAAATCCAGGCAAAAAGTCCGTTATCCATCAGAATGCTGAAAAGCTCGTTCAATGCAGATCTGGACGGACAGGCGGGAATCCAGGAACTGGCCGGAAACGCCACGCTTCTTTATTATCTGAGCGAAGAAGCTAAGGAAGGCAAAAACGCTTTTATCGAAAAGCGCGAGCCTGATTTCAGCAAATTCACGAAGTTTCCATGATTTTTAGCTTTTAGCTTTTAGCTTTTAGCTTTTAGCTGAAATTCGGTGCCGGAGAAAAAAGTTCGGTTATTCCGGGAAAATCGTATCTAGTTTGTAGTTAGCAGTTAGTAGTTAGTAGTTTATGCACACTACCTACACTATGTACTACGATCTAAAAACTAAGTTTGTAGTCTGTAGTTTGTAGTTTATGCACACTACCTACACTATGTACTACGATCTAAAATTAAGTTTGTAGTCTGTGGTTTGTAGTTTATGCTCATCACCTACGCTATGTACTACGAACTAAAAACTAAGTTGGCAGTTTATGCGCATTACCTGCGCCACTGACTACGAACTAAAAACTAAAGAACTATAAACTAATTAACTTGCAATGAACCATTGGCTTATCAAATCCGAACCATTTAAATATTCCTGGGACGACTTCGTTAAAGAAGGAAAATCAATGTGGGACGGCGTGCGCAGTTATGAAGCCCGTAACAATATGATGGCAATGAAAGAAGGTGATCTTGCTCTTTTTTACCACAGTAATGAGGGTAAAGAAGTTGTCGGCCTGGCCAAAGTATCAAAAGAGCATTACCCGGACCCGACCACTGACGATGACCGCTGGGTGGTTGTTAATTTTGTCCCGGTTGAAAAATTCCCAAAAACTGTTACATTGGCACAAATAAAAGCGGATGGCAAGCTAAAAGATATGGCTCTGATTCGCCAGTCGCGTTTGTCAGTCATTCCGGTAAAAGCAGAAGAATTTGATCATATTGTTGGCCTGGCACATGACTAAAATAAAGCGTCGTTATTACGCTGAAATTCTCTCCTTCGTTTTGATTACTTTCCTTTTTTCCCCGACATTTTCGCAGGGGATAAAACGGATTGAACTTCCTTTAACCGGAAATAACTCGGCATATCAAACCATAACGCTTGGCGAAAAAGGTGTTTTGCTTGTTTCAAAACCGGACAGAGGATCGTTTAATGTACAAAAATTTGATACAAATCTGGACCGCGTCTGGTCTATCGACGGCCCGGTGGAATCCAATCTGGATTACATGGCATCGTCTTACGACGGGCAGTCCGTGTTTCTTCTTTTCAGCAAATATCGCAGTTCACTTTACCAGATTGTTAAGGTAAATATCGGCCCGGGATTTGTTGAAACGTTCACCATCAATACATTGGATCGTTTTGAAATTACCGACTTTAAGACGCTGGGTTATTCCGTATTTATGGCTGGAATGGTACGAAATGAGCCGGTTCTGATTTTCACGGCGCTTACAACGGGCCAGACCAGATTGCTTCCTTCGGCGATTAAGGGCTCAAATGCCATTCAGGCAGTTGAGGTAGATACTTTGCATCATTTGGTGAACGTGAGTTTTGCAGTAAAAAAAGGACGGCAAACAAAAATTGTCGCCAGATCGTACGAAGAAACCGGCGAATTATACACCCAGATTTCGATAGACCCTCAGGAAGATTTTTCATTGTTAAACGGTCGCTTACAGGTTTTAAATGATTCTGTCCGCGTTGTGATCGGGACCTATGGCTATCGGAACATGCAAAGCAGCAGCAATGCTGCATCACAGGGATTGTACATCTCCAAAATTGTAAACGACGAGATTATTTTCACACGCTACCACAGCTTTACCGATTTCAAGAATTTCTTCAACTTCATGAATGAACGCCAGCAGGAAAAAATGGAGCGGCGCATTCGTAAAAAAAAGGAGGATGGCGACGATGTGAAACTCAATTACCGTTTGCTGGTACACGACATCGTACCCAAGGATAATAATTTTTTACTCGTAGCGGAGGTTTTCTACCCGGAATACAGATATCAAAATCCAAATATGATGGGTGGCTATGGCTATTCCGGTCTGATGGGCTACCCTTTCGGTATGGGACTCTATAATCCTTATCTCTGGAATCCAATGTACGGAGGAGGCAGGGGATTTAACCAGCAGGTTTTCGATGGCTTCACGTACACCCATGCTGTAATTGCGGATGTGGACCAGAACGGGAAATTGTTGTGGGATAACAGCATCAGTTTTGACAATGTGAAAAGCATGGAACTGAGAGAGAAAATCAAAGTACAAAGCGAAAAAAACGGAACTACACAACTCGTTTATAGTCACGACGGAGCCATTCGGAGCAAAATTATCAAAGGAAACCAGGTAGTTGACAGCGGAAAAACGATCCCCGTTGACACGCAGATTGAAGGAGATAAGGTCCGAAAAACGAGTACAGATGATATCGATTACTGGTATGGCAATTATTACCTGGCCTGGGGAGAACAAAGAATTGTAAACGCAGCAGGAGATCCGCAAACACGTGGCCGCCGTAACGTTTTTTATCTGAGCAAAATTGGATATTAAATTCGGGAACGTTTGATTTTCTAAAAAGCCCGGTTTTTAGCTGCATCACGTTATCTTTGCATTTTAGTTTAACAGACGTTCCAAAATTTTCTGTGATTTTAAGCGAAGCTTTTATCAACAACAGAACTTTGAATCGATCTGCTCATCATTTTATTTTTAATCCGTGCTACTTCTTTCACCAGAAAAACATACTGATTACCAACTGATTGACTCCGGAGGATTTGAGAAACTCGAACGCTTTGGGCAATATGTTCTATCCCGCCCTGAACCACAGGCAATTTGGGACAAGTCACTGAGCGAGGAAGAATGGGACAAGCAGTCGAATGCGGTTTTCAAACGTGACAAAAATTCACAGGAAAAAGGACAGTGGGTTTCAAAAGGTGACATGCCGGATCGCTGGAATATTCAATATCGGTCAGGCTCGCTGCATTTGCGGGCAAAACTGGCACTTTCGTCTTTCAAGCACGTAGGTGTTTTTCCCGAACAAGCAACCAATTGGGACTTTATAGCAAAAAAGGTTAGAGCTATTCCGGAAGACAAACCTTCTGTGCTTAATTTATTTGCATATACCGGAATTGCTTCTCTGGCGGCCAAAGCTTCCGGAGCAGATGTGACGCATGTAGACTCAGTGAAACAGGTTATCAATTGGTCAAGGGAAAACATGGATCTGAGTGGATTGAACAACATCCGCTGGGTTGTAGAAGATGCATTGAAATTTGTTCAACGGGAAGTAAGGCGGGGAAATCAGTACAACGGGATCATTCTGGATCCGCCAGCTTATGGGCGCGGTCCGGATGGAGAAAAATGGCTGCTGGAAGAAAACCTGAATGAGATTTTGAGGCTATGTGCTTTGCTGTTAAAAAAAGAAAATTTCTTTTTTATCATCAATCTATACTCCCTTGGCTTTTCTGCCCTTATTCTGGAAAATCTGATCAAGGCGCATTTTGGTGATAAAATCAATCATGAATTTGGCGAATTGTTCATCCCGGATTCATTTGGCAAAAAATTGCCACTTGGCGTTTTTTCACGTTTTTCAGATCAGCAAGACTAGGTCAATAAAAGCGACAACGCTTGACGTGAAAAAAATAGCGGTAAAAATACAGGCGAAAGCGTATTGTTCAGTTTTTGAATGAAATTAAGTCAATACATATTAAAATCAGCGCTGTCAGCCATTTTGCTGGTAGTGATAGCCACGCTTCAGTCTTGCCAGAGTGACGCCAGGAATGCTACGCGTATACCTCCTGTGGTAAAAAAAACCAAAGCACAAAGCCAGAATGACGCTTTACTTTATCTTACCGACCTGATCAACAGAAATGTAGATTCGGACGTCAACTATTTCAAAAGGGCCCGTATTTATTTTGACAAAGAACTTTACACCGAAGCACTTGCTGACATCAATGAGGCTATTGATGAAAGGGATAATGTAGGCGAGTATTTCCTGATCCGTGGAAAAGTTAACCGTGAACTAAACGAGCTCGACAACGCGCTGGAAGATGCGCAGCGCGCTGAGGCATTACAACAGAACAGCCCGGACCTGTACGTTCTATTGGCCGATATTTTTCAGGAAAAAAAACAGTTTCGTGACGCCGTGAAATACCTCAATCAGGCCATGATCATGGCGCCTTATGATGGCTCCGCGTATTATGTAAAAGGTATGTTACTGGCAAATCAGGGCGACTCACTGGCAAGCCTGAGCAGCCTGCAAAACGCAATCAGCCTGAATCCGCGATTGTTGCGTGCATACAACCAGAGTACAATTATCTACCGTCACCTGAAACAGTTCGACCAGGCACTTGCCTCAAACGACAGGGCGATCAAACGTTTTCCGGCTATTCCTGAGCTGTTTTTTGAAAGAGGTGAAATTTACAATGGTCTTGCCATGGCGGACACGGCGCTCACATTTTACCAGAAGGCGATCTCTATAAAACCAAAATATCCGGAGGCTATATTTCAGATCATCAATATCAATCTTCAGCAGCGCTATTATTACAAGGCGCTTGTGAGCCTGCAACAGCTCCAACAGGTTGATCCTGAGCACAGTCAAATTAATTACCTTGTTGGCTTTTGCTACGAGAAACTTGGAAATTATCCCAAAGCAAGGGAATTCTACACGCTTGCAACGACAAAGGATCCGGCAGATCAGCAATCGCAATATGGTCTATGGCGGGTTCGCCCCCGTGATCCACGCCTGAACGCGTCGGAATATCCTGACGAAAACGAAGATTCGAAGTACAAACTGCTGGACACTTCCAGAGTTAAAATAAATATGATACAACCCCGCGGCACAACAAATTTGCGTGTTGATTCCACGCGAAAAGCTAAAATTGAATAGCTTTGTACCCCATTGAAATCAGTGAAACGAAATTGTGCCAAATCCAGGCAGATTACGAACTGCATTTTTCAACCCTGTAATTGATAACGTTTAGAGTAATAATTGAATGAAAGACGAGTCATTAGTAAAAATTACCCTGCCCGACGGCAGCCAGCGCGAGTACGAAAAGGGCATAACTGCTTTGGGTATCGCGTTGAGTATCAGCGAAGGCTTGGCGCGAAATGTAATCGCTGCCAAAGTGAATGATGAAGTGTGGGATCCTACCCGCGAGATCACGCAGGATGCGACGGTAAAACTACTGACATGGAATGACGATGACGGAAAAGCTACTTTTTGGCACTCCTCCGCACATTTGCTCGCCGAGGCACTGGAAGCACTGTATCCGGGTGTGAAATTCGGAACCGGGCCGTCCATAGAAAAAGGTTTTTATTATGATGTCGATCTTGGTGACAAATCGCTTTCACAAGATGATTTTCCAAAAATCGAAGCTAAAATGCTCGAACTGGCGCGTCAGAAAAACGAATACATACGCAAGCCGATCAGCAAAGCAGATGCTGTGGAGCTGTTTACAAAAAAAGGTGACGAATACAAACTGGAGCTGATCGATGGCCTGCAGGACGGCACACTTACTTTGTACGAACAAGGTGGCTTCACGGATCTTTGCCGCGGACCGCACATTCCGAATACAGGGTTCATAAAGGCTGCGAAACTTACTAATATCGCCGGCGCCTACTGGCGTAATAACCAGGAAAACAAGATGCTGACCCGTATCTACGGTATCACATTTCCAAAGCAAAAAGAACTTGAAGAGTATATCGTTCAGGTTGAAGAAGCTAAAAAACGTGATCACAGACGCTTGGGTAAAGAGCTTGAACTTTTTGCATTTTCTGAAAAAGTGGGACAAGGTTTGCCACTCTGGCTTCCAAAAGGTGCCATGCTACGTGAGCGTCTTCAGGCTTTTTTGAGCAAGGCGCAGTCCCGTGCCGGCTATCTTCCTGTGGTTACCCCGCACATTGGCAGCAAAGACCTCTACGTTACTTCGGGGCACTGGGAAAAGTATGGAAAGGATTCGTTCCAGCCCATCAAAACGCCGAACCTGGGTGAGGAATACATGTTGAAACCGATGAACTGCCCACATCACATTGAAATTTATAAAACATCTCCCCGCTCCTACAAAGATCTGCCGATTCGCTATTCTGAGTTTGGAACCGTATATCGTTATGAACAAAGTGGGGAGCTGCACGGCTTGACCCGCGTACGTGGATTTACGCAGGACGACGCGCACATTTTCTGCCGTCCCGATCAGGTGAAGGAAGAGTTCATACGTGTGATTGACCTGGTTTTGTACGTATTCAAATCATTGGGATTTGTCGATTACAGCGCTCAGATATCATTGCGTGACCCTAACGACAAACAAAAATATTTCGGAAAGGACGAGGATTGGGAAAAAGCTGAAAGTGCAATTATTGAAGCTGCGGCCGAACGCGGACTAAATACGGTTACAGAACTAGGAGAAGCCGCATTCTATGGTCCGAAACTTGATTTCATGGTACGGGACGCCATTGGCAGAAAATGGCAGCTTGGCACCATTCAGGTTGACTATCAGCTACCAAACCGTTTTGGTCTTGAATACACAGGTTCCGACAACCAGAAACACCGGCCGGTGATGATACATCGTGCTCCTTTCGGTTCCATGGAACGTTTTATTGCAATCCTGATCGAAAATTCCGCGGGACAATTCCCATTGTGGCTTTCTCCGGAACAGATTGCGATCCTGCCTATTTCTGAAAAATATGCAGCTTATGCAGAAGAAGTTTTTCTTGAATTGCAGGAAAAAGACATTCGCGGGTTTGTCGATCATCGTGACGAAAAAATTGGCCGTAAGATCCGTGATGCGGAAGTTACCAAGGTTCCGTTTATGCTTATTGTTGGCGAAAAGGAAATGGAAGAAGGAAAATTATCGGTTCGCAGAAAGGGTGAAGGCGACCTTGGGACGATGTCAGTCGGTGATTTTGCTGATTATTTTCAGAATGAAGCAAAAATAATTTGACGGTTTTATAATATTTTGTTATTATTCCGGAAGGAAGGCACTATTTTTGTGCTGGCAATGTTAATTTTCTGATTTTCACCTAAAACCAAAAAATCACCAATCCGAAGTTATATGGCATTAAGACCCCCAAGTGGACGTTTAAGAGTTGTTGAAGAACCCTATAAGATTAATGATCGCATTACAGCCAAAGAGGTTCGTCTCGTTGGTGAAAATATAGAAGCTGGCGTCGTTGATATCAATACGGCAAAAGCAATCGCAAAAGCACAAAATCTTGATTTAGTTGAAATTGCACCAACGGCAGTTCCGCCTGTGTGTAAGGTTGTAGACTATTCCAAGTTCAAATACGAGCAAAAGAAAAAGCAGAAGGAAATAAAGGCGAAGGCAATGAAAGTGGTGATCAAGGAGATCCGTTTCGGCCCTAACACCGATGATCACGATTTTGACTTCAAATTAAAACACGCGATCAATTTCCTTAAAGAAGGTTCAAAAGTGAAAGCATACGTCCATTTTGTAGGTCGTACGATCGTTTTTAAGGAACGGGGAGTCAATCTTCTGAACAAATTCTCTTCTGCACTTGCTGAATATGGTAAGCTGGAAATGGAACCGAAACTGGAAGGAAAAAGAATGACGATCATTCTTGCGCCAGCTCCTGCTAAGAAGTAGCGTGATAGACAGTTTATAGTTGTTAGTAATCAGGACTCCGGAATTGAATATTACTGATAGCAATTAGAGTATAATGACTTTTTAAAAGCGTGTTACAGAGAATCAAATCTGTACCACGCTTTTTGTTTTAATAAGAAATGACTAATTTTGCGCGCTGTTTTATATTTTTCAACCATTAGTTTTTTAAGTTATGCCTAAAATGAAAACCGTTTCTGGTGCTAAAAAGCGTTTTTCGCTGACCGGCACAGGAAAAATCAAACGCAAACATGCGTTCCACAGCCACATCCTTACCAAAAAATCAAACAAGCGCAAGCGTGGTTTGGTTAAAACTGGTTTGATCGATGTGTCTAACCACAAACAAGTATTGGCCATGCTTGGGAAGTAATTCCAAAAGCCAATAAATTTTAAAATACCATTTCGGTTTTTTGTTCAACCCGATAGCCGGCTTTAAGTCCCACTGTGGCGCCGACCATCAAAAACAGTTTAAATTATGCCACGTTCGGTAAATCATGTTGCGTCACGTGCAAGACGTAAAAAAGTATTAAAGTTAGCGAAAGGCTATTTTGGCCGTCGTAAAAATGTATGGACCGTAGCGAAAAACGCAGTAGAGCGCGGATTAGCTTATGCATACAAAGGTCGTAAACAGAAGAAACGTAACTTCCGTGCGCTCTGGATCCAGCGTATCAACGCAGGAGCACGTCTTCACGGACTATCATATTCTGCTCTTATGGGCAAGATTACAAGCTCAGGCATCGAATTGAACCGTAAAGTACTCGCTGATTTGGCGATGAACCATCCGGAAGCTTTCAAAGCGATCGTTGACAAAGTAAAATAAAACAGCATCCCGCCATCCGGCGGGATTTTTTTTGCCCTTCCCATTCCGCTCCCCTGCCTCTGCGCATTCAATACTATGGAGCAAATTCCCTACAATTGAAATATTCAAGAATATTTTATCATTATCCCTCTATTAAAGTTACTTTTATGGATCAAATCCGTCATAGGCTTTCATAATAAAACTTCATAGAAACCATGCTAGATCAACTTTTAGGCCTTATTCAGGAAAACTCCCAGGAAGCAATCGTACAAAACCCGGCTATTCCCAATGAACAAAATGCAGATGTGATGAAAACTTTGATGGGCTCAATTACCGGCGGCCTTCAGGAACACGCACAAAGCGGAAATGTACAGGGAATTATGGGGCTTCTTTCCGGAGCAAGCGGCACAGGCAGCGGTTTAATGAACAACCCGATCGTGGCATCGATAGCGCAAAATGCGATTGGCGCAATTATGCAAAAGTTTGGTCTCAGCAACGGAGCCGCAGGCGGCATTGTTTCTTCTGTACTACCATCGGTGTTGGGAGGGCTTATTAGCAAAACAAGTAATCCGGGAGATAGTAGCATTGATTTTAACAGCGTACTAGGTAGTCTTTTGGGTGGAGGAAGTGCCGCAACGGCAGCAAACGGCGCACAGGCGTCCGGTTTTGATTTCAATCAGATCGGGTATGCGATGGCAGACGGGAAACTCGACATGAATGACCTGATGCGAGTTGGCGGAAGTTTTTTCGGCGGCGGTAATGCACCGGCAGCAGGACAACAGCAGCAAAGTGGCGGAATGGATCTGGGCGGCCTGCTTGGTGGCCTTTTTGGCGGCAAATAGATATTGGAAAGACTTGGGAAGTATATAAAACTTGCCAAGTCTTAATTTACAACATACCTGGTAAGTTTAAAAGACTTTCCAAGTCTATCGCCCCACAGTAATTTGGTTATCCCTTTCCTGGGAACGGCTTAAAAACAGCAAATATTATCATAATTTAATCTTCGATATTGTAAAACGGTGGTACTTTAGAGCCTGAATTCGGTATCTAAAATACAGTACTCCTAAATCCGTATCCAATATCCATGGACTCCAGAAGAGATTTTCTTAAAAAAGCGGCTTTACTGTCCGGCGGTGCAGGCCTTCTCAGTGCCCTGCCACCATCCATTCAGAGAGCACTTGCAATAGACCCGAAACTGGGCAGCACATACCTCGATGCAGAACACGTTGTGATTCTGATGCAGGAAAACAGGTCATTCGACCATTGCTATGGTTCGCTGCGGGGAGTTCGCGGTTTCAACGATCCAAGAGCTATTACGCTTCCCAATAAAAATAAAGTATGGCTACAAACCAACGCCGCCGGAGAAACCTACGCGCCATTCAGATTGAACATTAAGGAAACAAAAGCGACCTGGATGGGATCACTGCCGCACTCGTGGACCAATCAGGTGGATGCACGAAATGGTGGCAAAATGGATCAATGGCTGGTCGCTAAAAAATCAGGGCATAAAGATTACGCAAACATGCCGTTGACACAGGGCTTCTATAGTCGCGAAGATATCCCATTCTATTACGCACTTGCAGATGCATTCACCGTTTGTGATCAAAATTTCTGTTCGTCTCTTACGGGCACCACACCAAATCGCCTCTATCTGTGGACGGGCACGATACGTGAAAAGCCCGAAGCTGACTCTTTCGCCAACGTGACAAACGGTGATGTCACTGATGATAAAGAAGCAAGCTGGACCACCTTCCCGGAAAGGCTCGAAGAAAATAATATCTCATGGCGAATTTATCAGAATGAGTTGAGCATACCGACAGGCCTGAACGGCGAGGAAGAGGCGTGGCTGGCAAACTTTACCGACAACCCGATTGAGTGGTTCAAACAATATAACATCAGATACTACACCGGCTATCAGAAGTATCTCCGGATTTTGATAGACACACTCCCCAAGGAGATAGACACGCTCGAAAAATCACTTTCAGGAATAACAGGAGAGGCGTTGACAAAAGCACAAAAAGCGCTGGCCGAGAAGAAAAAAACGATAGAAATCGCTAAATCTGATCTTGCCCGATGGACACCTGAAAATTACGAAAAGCTGTCCCAGCGTGAAAAAAATCTTCATAAAAAAGCATTTACAACCAATGTAGATGACCCGGAATACCGAAAACTGACTACCATCAAATACAACGACGGCGACATCGAACACGAAGGACGGGCGCCCCAAAGTGACGTAATGTATCAGTTTAGACGTGATGTTGAAAACGGCACTTTGCCAACGGTATCATGGCTGGTAGCGCCTGAAAATTTCTCGGATCACCCGGGAGCGCCCTGGTATGGTGCATGGTACGTTTCCGAAGCCATGGACGTGCTCACCAAGAATCCGGAGGTTTGGAAAAAAACAATCTTCATTTTGTGCTATGATGAGAACGATGGGTATTTTGATCATGTTCCGCCATACGTCGTTCCAAATCCTCATCAGGAACATGCAGGCCTTACCTCTAAAGGAATTGACGCGGCCGTCGAATTCGTTACTTTGGAGCAGGATATGAAGAGAAAATCGAAAAAAGATAGCAGGGAAAGTCCCATAGGGCTCGGATACCGGGTACCGCTGGTTGTGGCTTCGCCATGGAACCGCGGTGGTAACGTTTGTTCAGAAGTTTTTGACCATACTTCGGTCATTCAGTTTCTTGAAAAATTCCTGACCCATAAGACCGGAAAAACAATTCACGAAAGCAACATCAGCCAATGGCGCCGTACGGTTTGCGGCGATCTGAGTTCTACTTTTAAGCCATATGAAGGCGAAACTATTCCGTTGCCGCGGTTTCTTGAGAAAACCGAATTTATGGAAAGCATCCATAACGCCCAGTACCGAAAACTTCCGCAGGGGTACAAAGCATTGACCCAGGATGAGATTAAACAGATAAACGAAAATCCAACTGATTCTCCGTGGATGCCAAAACAGGAGAAAGGAACGCGCCCCTCCTGCCCTTTGCCTTATCAGCTTTCAGCGGAAGGGACATTAAACCCTGACAAAAAATCATTCTCCATTACCATGGAAGCACGAAATGGCATATTCGGAAAAAGCACGGCCGGATCTCCTTTTGTCATTTACGCTCCCGGAAAATACAAGCAGGACGAAGTCAGGGTTTGGAATTATGCTGTCAATGCTGGCGACAAGCTCACTGACCAATGGCCGGTTTCCGATTTTGCAGATGAGTATTATCATTTACGCGTGTACGGTCCCAACGGATTTTTTCGTGAGTACCAGGGAAACGCAGGAGATCCAAACCTGGAGATCCATTGTGACTACGAATTGGACAAATCCCGCAAACCGACCGGAAACCTTGAACTCAAAATCAGCAACCTTGATAAAGAAAAAACGCAGGTTATAGCCATAACCGATAACGCCTACAAGGAAAAAACGCAATCCAAGGAATTAGGGAAATCCGGATCAAAGACCTCACAATCAACAGTTATCATCAATCTCAAAAACAGTTTTAACTGGTACGACTGCACAATTAGTGTAAATGGAAATAATCTGTTCAGTAAGCGGTTCGCAGGACATGTAGAAACTGGCCGAGAGAGCCAGAGCGACCCGTTAATGGGCGGAGTTGTTTGATTAGAATTCAACAATATTACAAAAAGGGAGTTTGGAATAACCGGTTAAATGTTAATGATGACTGACCTAAGCGTCTTCATCAGGCATCACGGGGACCCATGCTCCCTTTTTCATGTTTTCACCACCTGACACTTTGTCACCCCGAATGATAATGCTTTCCTCTGGTACGGGCTTTTTACACAACAACTAAAACCGACAGAAATTGCAGATTAAGATGATGCTGTCAGGGAAATTTGAAACAACAAAATTTAACTTTTAATATACAACAATGGGAAAAATTATTGGCATAGACTTAGGAACTACGAACTCTTGCGTAGCTGTAATGGAAGGTAACGAACCTGTCGTGATAGCAAATAGCGAAGGTGCGCGTACTACCCCGTCCGTAGTTGCCTTTATGGATAACGGCGAGCGTAAGATAGGTGCGCCTGCGAAACGTCAGGCAATCACCAATCCCAAGCATACGGTAAGCTCAATCAAGCGTTTTATGGGCAAAAAATACGATGAAGTAACCAGCGAAATGAAAACCGTTGCTTACAGCGTAGACAAAGGCCCTAACAATACTCCGAGAATTCCAATTGGAGATCGTTTATATACTCCTCAGGAAGTTTCAGCTTTCATTTTGCAAAAAATGAGACAAACTGCCGAAGATTATCTTGGACAGGAAGTAACAGAAGCTGTAATTACAGTTCCAGCCTATTTCAATGATGCAGAACGTCAGGCGACAAAAGAAGCCGGTCAAATTGCTGGTCTTGATGTGAAAAGGATTATCAATGAGCCAACTGCTGCGGCTTTGGCTTATGGTCTTGACAAGCAGCACATCGATATGAAGATCGCTGTATTTGACCTTGGTGGTGGTACATTTGACGTTTCTATCCTTGAATTGGGTGATGGTGTTTTTGAAGTAAAATCTACTGACGGTGATACACACCTTGGTGGCGATGACTTTGACCAGGTGATTATCAACTGGCTTGCTGACGAATTCAAAACAGACGAAGGTGTGGATCTTCGCAAGGATCCGATGGCTTGCAGCGTTTGAAAGAAGCAGCTGAAAAAGCAAAAGTTGAACTTTCAAGCTCTACGCAAACTGAAATCAACCTGCCATACATCTTCCCTGTTGACGGAATTCCAAAGCACCTTGTTCGCACACTTACCAAAGCGAAGTTCGAGCAACTTGCTGATACATTGTTCCAGCGTATGATGGAACCTTGCAAGAGAGCGATGAAAAACGCTAACTATACCAATAGCGACATCAGCGAAATTATTCTTGTTGGGGGATCGACTCGTATTCCACGGGTTCAGGAAGAAGTTGAGAAGTTCTTTGGCAAAAAACCTTCAAAAGGTGTTAATCCGGATGAGGCAGTTGCAATTGGTGCAGCGATCCAGGGTGGTGTATTGACAGGTGAAGTGAAAGACGTTCTTTTGCTTGATGTGATTCCATTGTCATTGGGTATCGAAACTTTGGGTGGCGTGTCTACGAAACTGATCGAAGCAAACACAACCATTCCATCTAAGAAAACGGAAACATTCTCAACTGCTGCTGATAATCAGCCATCTGTTGAAATACATATTTTGCAAGGCGAGCGTCCGTTGGCAAACCAGAACCGGACACTGGGCCGTTTCCACTTGTCGGATATTCCACCTGCACAGCGTGGTACGCCTCAAATCGAAGTTACATTTGATATTGACGCGAATGGAATCCTGCACGTTTCAGCACGTGACAAAGGAACTGGTAAAGAGCAGAAGATCAGAATTGAAGCTTCAAGTGGTTTGACTGATGCAGAAATCACACGGATGCGTGAAGAAGCAAAAGCGAACGAGGCTTCTGATAAAGCGGAACGCGAAAAAATCGATAAGATCAACGCGGCTGACAGTCTGATTTTCTCAACTGAGAAACAACTTAAAGAATTCGGAGATAAACTGTCAGAGCCAAATAAATCTGCAATTGATGGTGCGCTAACCGAATTGAAAGCGGCACACCAAGGCCAGGATTTGGCAGGAATTGATTCAGCAATGGAAAAACTAAACGGTGCATGGCAGGCTGCAAGTCAGGAAATGTATGCACAGGGTGGCGATCCTCAGCAGGGAGCTCCGGGTGCTGGTGCGCAGGGCAATCCATCATCTGGTGAAAGCACAAATGCGGAAGACGTAACAGATGTGAATTTCGAAGAAGTGAAATAGGGAATTCATCCACAAAAAAATCCCCGTCTTGTATCAGGATGGGGATTTTTTTTACTCGAAAATTCATTTTTGAGTCATTTCTGACATTTTTTCTGAGAAAAAGTGTCAACCAATCGCTGGCATTAATTTTTTGAAGACCAAAGAAAGTCATCATTTTCAAATTAGAGATTCAACATTATTTTTTAGTATGGACAACATGTTTTCGTTACCCGAATTGATGTACTTATCTCCAACTACACGTGAGAAGGCCGTAATTATCGCTCAGGATCTGATCCGGTCCAACAAAATTTCGCCACGTGATGCTGTAAAAAAAGCTGTTTTAATCGCTAAAGACTGGGCTGTTAAAAATGTAAACAGAAGTGTCTGGAAGAAATTGAAATCATTCGAAAAAGAGATGATATGATGGAATCCGCGTTTAAAGGAAAGGTTGTCATCGTGACAGGCGCGAGTTCAGGTATTGGCCAGGCTTGTGCAATTCACTTCGGAAACCTCGGAGCCAATGTGGTTGTCAATTATTCCGCTAATAAGGAAGCTGCGCAACAAACGCTTGATCAAATTAAAGCCGGCGGAGGAAACGGAATCATTTTCAAAGCCGATGTCAGCCGTGAGCAAGAAGTGAAAGCCATGTTTGTCGCTACTATTGACAGTTTCAAACGACTTGATGTTCTAGTAAGTAATGCTGGTTTGCAACAGGACGCTTCGTTTTTAGAAATGACTCTTGCGCAATGGCAAAAGGTGATTGACGTAAATCTTACAGGCCAGTTTTTGTGTTGCCAGGAAGCAGCAAAGCAATTTATAAAACAACAGAAAGATATTGCTACCACGGATCATAGTGAACTCGCAATTGGGAAGATTGTACTGATGAGTTCTGTACATGATGTGATTCCATGGGCCGGTCATGTCAATTATGCCGCATCAAAAGGTGGTGTGATGATGTTCATGAAATCAATTTCACAGGAACTTGCGCCACATAAAATCAGAGTAAATTCTGTTAGCCCTGGTGCGATCAAGACTCCAATCAACAAGGAAGTTTGGTCGGATCCTGGAAAGAGCAAGGACCTTTTGAAACTAATACCCTATAAACGGATTGGAACGCCTCAGGACGTGGCAAAGGCGGTTGCCTGGCTTGCTTCTGACGATTCCGATTATGTAAACGGGGAGACATTGTACATTGACGGAGGCATGACACTATATCCTGAATTTGCAGATAACGGGTAATCAAATAATAAACTAGAAGCCAAAAATTTGAAAATGCGCCGGAGTTTGTTTCGGCGCATTTTTTGCATCCGGAGCAAAAAATCCCACCATGAGCTCTCTGTTTTACCAGTCACGCCCGATAGTGGGATAGGTCAGATGTCTGACGAAATTTATAGAAGAGGGTCTGCGTTTTTTCAGGATTTTGTGTGTATACTGATATCATATTTCCTGCATCAAAGGTCCTAAAACTAAACGAACGTACATATCATGGAAAACCATGATTTTTATGTAGCAGCTAGGATGAAATCGTATAAATCTGGATATTTATGTTAGACATCGTCATCCGCGGAGTTTAATATTTGTTCATGATCAGACACACATTGCAGGCTATTTTATTCTCCCTTCTATTTTTAATTCTCTTCTCAATTAACGCCGATGGCCAAACTGATTACAGGTTCCGGCACATTGGCATTGAAGACGGATTATCTCAGGGCTCCATATATCACATGCTCAAAGATTCACGCGGTTTTTTGTGGATGGGCACAGAAGACGGAATTAACCGGTTCGATGGCAAAAAAATCAAACTATATATGTCTGGTGCCACCGGAGAATCGACTTACATTCAGGGCATTACAGAAGATACACTTTCAAATTTGTGGATTGGATCTCACAAAGGAGTGTATCAGTATGTGCGTAAAATGGATAAGTTTATCAAGCCTGTGCTGAAAAACTCACCCGGTACGGAATCTGTTCATGTATTTGGAGGCCAAGCCAAGTCGGTCTTTTTCCTGACGGAGAAAGGGCTTTTTCTCCTGCAAAAAAATACACTGATTCTCATAACCAGAGAGATGGTGTACACCAGATCGCAGTACAATAATTTCATTGTGCAATCTCCTGACGGCACAATCTGGCTTTTAGATCCGGAGCTTGGTATCAAAAGCTATTCCTCCTCCACCCATCGGGTTTCGACCTATTTTTCAGACAAGGAGAACAACGTATTCGGACAACCTGAAACATTCAGCTGCATCAATTTTGACCGGCGGGGCAACATGTGGCTGGCCGGGAGAGGTGGTTTGACAAAATTTGATCTTAAAAATAATTCAGTAAAAAATTATAAGAAAGGCCTGGATTTTCAACAGTACAACACGGGTGGAATCACAGAGGATAAAACTGGTTTAATATGGCTGGCAACCGAGGGAAACGGCATACTCGTTTTTGATCCGGCCAAAGAGGCAGTTGTGCGGCGTATCGCGCATCAGGACGACGTAACCAACAGTCTCAAATTCAATGAAATCGGAAACATTTACATTGATGACAACAACGACGTTTTTGTAAACACCGATCCACAGGGACTCGATGTAATCACGCAGGTGCCCTCTGCGTTCAGTTTCTATACCTATGGAAAAAACATTGGTCGTGACCTGAACGGCTATTCAATACGCGGAATTGCAGAGGGAAAGGATTCGACGATTTGGATCGGTACTGAACTGAGCGGCATCAACAGATTTGACCCCAAAACGGAAAAGATCCGTTATTACGGACGTCAGGACGGCTTACCTGGAAATACAGTTCGTTTCATTCTTAAGAGCGACGATAACCGTATTTGGGTGGCTACATTATATGGATTTGCCGTTTTTAACCCGGTAAAAGATGCCTTCACGCCGATTGCGTTACCCGCGGGATGTGAAATTGCTACAATTCTTGATATTGGTAAGGGGATGCTTTTATTGGCGACCAACAAAGGACTGATCCTTTTTGATACCAGAATCATGAAAGTTGATGGTTACGATTATCCCGAACTGGTCTCCGGATACGATGCTTTTATAGATGACGCCACGTCATGGATCTATATTTCAACAAGATTTCGCGGTACAAGCGTATTCGTCCTGAAAGACGGAAAGCTAAAACTAAAAAAGACAATCCTGGAAAACTTCCACGTTCTGAAAACTTACAAAGAACCGGGGACGCCTTATCTGTGGGCTGGCACTGACGCCGGCTTGGTCAAGTACAACCTGAAGGAAGGTCGGATCCTCAAAAATTACCGGGTCAAAGATGGGCTCCACCACGAATACATTTATTCGATGGTGCCGGATAATGCCGGAAACTTATGGCTTAGCACCAACAAAGGTCTGACCAGGTTCAATCCGGCAACCGAGCGTTTTGATTTTATAAAAGAAATAGCGCCCAGAGAATACAACTCCCGCTCATCGCTCGCTGCTTCCCGTGGCGAACTGTACTTTGGCAGTACCACGGGTTTGGATCGCATCAAGCCGGCCGTACTGTCTCTGCAAAACGAAAAGGTTGGCGTGCAGCTAACTGAGCTTTTCTATGACGGAAAAGAAGACATTACAGATTCTCTCTATATCGGAGAACTGGATCAGTTACGATTGCCCTATGAAAGCAATACCATCTCGCTCAAATTCACGGCAACGGACTTCCGGAGCGGTGGCATTAATCGTTTCAGATATTTTTTGAAAGGTTACGACCTGGATACGGTTTACTCCGGTTCTGTCGATCAGGCGCGCTACGTTCGGCTGCCGGCAGGAAAATACGAGTTTCAGATTCAGGCTTCAGATGTCGGCGGAAACTGGGTATCGCCGGTGCGGAAACTTGGAATTGAAATACAAACACCTTACTGGCAAACATGGTGGTTTGTTTTGCTGTCGGGTCTGCTCATCTTCGCCATGATCTGGCTCACAATTTCAAGTTATCTCAATTCGCGGCTTACGATTCAAAAAATTGAGTCAGGAAAAATTATTTATCTGGAAAAAGAGCGGTCACGCATTGCCCGCGACATGAACGACAGCCTCGGTTCGGAACTCTTCGGCCTTAAATTACTGGGCCAGGTAGCTTTGGCGCAAAGCAATAAAGAGGATTCTGATTCACAGCTTAAAAAGATCGTCGATATTTCCAAAAGCATTTCCGAAAAGATAAGCGAGGTGATCTGGCTGACTGATGTAAACCAGGACAATGCGGAAAGCCTGTGGAGTTACATTCAAAAAAATGCATTGATCTATTTAAAACCGTCGGGCATCCCCTACTTCTTTTTCAATCTTCCGGAAAATCACAAATTTTTGATTTCCGGCGAAAGAAGGCACGAGATACTTAATTTCCACAAACATCTTTTCACAGAACTGGCCAAAATAAACTGTCATGAGAATATGGAAATCAGTTTCAAAATTTTTGCCACCAATCTTTTTATCTCGATCAAGGAAGCGAATCTGGAATTTATCGACAGTTCAATTTTTGATGGCCTCCGAAAGCTGGGAGGAAACGTGATACCGGATCAGGAAGGATTTCACATACTCCGAATTCCCCTGGATGATTAGTCCAGAAGGTCATTTTTGACAGCAAACAGCACAAGTCCAACCACACTTTTTGCGCCGATTTTTTGCAACAAATTACGCCGGTGCGTTTCGACGGTGGCGACACTGATAAAAAGTTGCTCGGCAATCTCACTGGTAGACATTTCTCTGCCAATCAAACGCAGCACTTCCAATTCCCGGATCGTCAGCCTGGCAAACGTGCCCGGCCGCGTTGAGATCGTTTCGTCGCGGGAAATGGCAAGCTCCACAATCACCTCGTCGCTAAAATACTTTTGTCCAAGTAGAACGGTCTGTATCGCTGTAACTAATTCCTCCCCGTCGGCAATCTTCAACAAATAACCATCCACACCCACGCGGACGGCGTCTCTGATTATTCTGGCATCTTCCACCATCGTCAGCATCAATACTCTGCAGTCCGGATTTATTTTTTTAGCTTCTCCACAAAGCTGAACCCCACTCATGTCCGGCATATTCATGTCAGTAATGATAAGTTCGGCACCAAAATCACGATAATAATTCAGCGCCGATCTACCGCTGGTATAGGCACCCACCACATTTATCTGCTCAAAAGTGCTGAGAAGCATTGACAAGCTGTCCAGCACAATCTGGTGATCATCAACGAGTATTATCCTGGCCGCGGCTAAACTTGACATATCGTCAGGCTGGTTACATGTAAGCGAACGACAATATTAAGCCATTTTTTCCCATCAGACGCAGTTTTTGAAGCTTATTGAGTATTCGGTAGGACGTAAAAGCCCGGCTCATTTATTAGCTTTGCAGATCAGTAAATAATCCTGATTTAATAAAAATGCTCGACGTTATCGCCCGTAAGATATTTGGGAACAAGTGGCTCGCCTGGTTTTGGACTTTTCTTGTTGTTCTGGCCTGTGTTTGGCCCGGTAAAGACATCCCCGAAGCACCAATGCCGGGTTTTGACAAAATCGTTCACGCGGGACTGTTCACAACATGGACCGTACTTTGGCTATGCATTTTTCCTGCCAATACAAAATGGGTTGTAATAGCAGGCATATTTCTCGCGCTCGGAACAGAAATATGCCAGGACCTGCTGCCGATAGACCGAACCTTTGACTGGCTCGATGCATTGACAGACGCCGCTGGCATATTCCTTGGCTGGACATTCAAAAATTTAATTCTGGATCGTTATCTCCAGCGCTTGTACTGATTGATCAATCCGTTGGTGGAACTGTCATGGTTGGTTACCGGCCAGTCATTTTGCAACTCAGGATAGATTTTATTGGCCAATTGTTTGCCCAGTTCAACACCCCATTGATCAAAACTGAATATGTTCCATATTACGCCCTGAACGAATATTTTGTGTTCGTACATGGCGATCAGGCTGCCCAGTACTTTCGGTGTGATCTTTTTGACCAGGAAAGAATTCGTTGGGCGATTGCCTTCGAACACCTTGAACGGTGTCAGAAAATCGATCTCCTTTTCATCCTTACCCGCGGCTACCAATTCGGCCTTTGCTTCGTCATATGTTTTTCCGTTCATCAATGCCTCTGTTTGTGCGAAAAAGTTCGACAGAAGCATTTTATGATGGTCACCAAGCGGATTGTGGCTCACGGCCGGCGCTATGAAGTCACAGGGAATCAATTTTGTGCCCTGATGTATCAGCTGATAAAACGCGTGCTGACCATTTGTTCCCGGTTCGCCCCAAATGACCGGTCCGGTTTGGTAGGCAACAGGCTTTCCGTCCCGTCCTGTACTTTTTCCGTTGCTTTCCATGTCGCCCTGCTGGAAATAAGCAGCAAAACGGTGCATGTATTGGTCATAAGGTAAAATCGCGTGCGACTGGGCATCAAAAAAGTTATTGTACCAGATTCCCAGCAAACCGAGGATCACAGGAATATTACGTTCCAGTTTCGTAGTACGGAAATGGTTGTCCATGTCATGCGCTCCGGAAAGTAATTGCTCGAAATTCGGGAAGCCGATAAAACAGGCAATAGATAATCCAATTGCTGACCAGAGCGAGTACCGCCCTCCTACCCAATCCCAGAATCCGAACATATTTTCAGGATCGATACCAAATTTCTCAACTTCGGTACGATTGGTGGAAATGGCAACAAAATGTTTTTTAACAAAGTCTTCATTTACAGCCTTTTCAAGAAACCAGTTTCTGGCCGAGTGGGCATTTGCCATCGTTTCCTGCGTTGTAAATGTTTTGGACGCGATCATAAACAATGTAGTTTCAGGATCAAGCGCCTTTACCGTTTCCGCAATATGAGTTCCGTCTACGTTCGACACGAAGTGCACATTCAATCCCTTTTTACCATACGCTTTGAGTGCTTCCGTAACCATTACCGGGCCCAGATCACTTCCTCCGATACCGATGTTTACGATGTTTGTAATTTCCTTCCCTGAATATCCTTTCCAAGATCCGGAACGGACTTTCCCTGAAAACTCTTTCATTTTCCCTAATACCTCGTTCACATCCGGCATCACATCCTTGCCGTCTGAAAAAATCGGTGTATTGGAACGGTTGCGCAAAGCAACGTGCAAAACGGAACGTCCCTCGGTTGCGTTGATCTTCTCACCACTGAACATTTGTTCAATCGCATCCGAAAGACCGGCCTCCTCAGCCAGTTGCACCAGGTATGCACGGGTGCGCGTCGTAATCCTGTTTTTGGAATAATCGAGCATGATATCACCAAACCGGATCGAGAATTTGCGGTGGCGGTCTCCATCTTCTTCAAACAACGATTTCAGATGCTTCTGAGAAATGGTTTTGTGGTGTGTTTTAAGCTTTTTATATGCAGCTGATTGATCGAACGGCGTGCTGTTTAACATACTTGTGTTGGGTTAAAACTCAATATGGGTAAAAGCGCCGGAAAGTTTTTCCGGCATCTGCTTTTGCAAAAGTACGATTTTATGCCATTTATACTGAATGTACCCTACTTCACCGCATCACAAACTCCGCGAAAGTACCCCACAGATTCAGCGATTCCGGCCAGCGGATCTTTCATATCCTTTTCATATTCAAGGGCACAGGTGCCGCTATACCCAACCTTTCTCAGCATTTTGACGTAAGCGGGAATGTCAATTATTCCACGGCCAAGTTCACAGGTTTTTCCATCTTTCGTGGCTGCTGTTACATTTTTCAGGTGCATGTCAAAGATTCTTTTTCCGTATTTTCCCAGATCTGCTACCGAATCATGGTTGTCGCGCTGATTGTGTCCCATATCAAAACATAGGCCAATCCGTGGATCAAGATCCTTTATACGGTCGTAAACGGAGGCTGCGTTCGGGTAGAGCTTGTCCTCAGGACCATGATTGTGAATCGCGTAACGGATGTCGTACTCCTTTACTTTTTTGTCAAGATATGGCAGATCTTCGTGGTTAGGAATTCCGATGATCAACTTTACGCCCACGCGTTTTGCGTATTCGAAAGCGTTATCCATTTCCTGATGCGTTTTGGCATAAATCGGCCCGACCGCATATCCCGTTACATTCGACTCTTTCAACTTGGCGTGAAAAGCGGCAATTTCCTCTGCGGTACTTGCGTAAGGTAAATGAAAGTCTTTGATGCACAGATAATGCACATCCGTTTTGCGCATCATCGCCAGTGACTCATCCAGTTTAAAATTGACAAAACTGTATCCTGCCACACCGAGTTTAAAAGTATCTTCCTTTTTATCCTTTGCCGTAGCTGCATTAACTCCTCCCACAGGAAGTAATGAACTGGCCAAAATTCCTGTTATTCCCTTTTTTACAAAATCTCTCCTGGTATTCATTCGATTAAAGTTTAGTTATTGATCTTGGTCTATAAAGACGAATAGTTTCAATTATACCACGAAATTGGCGGTCAATTCGGGAAGTGATCAGATTTTGAGCTTCACATTTTGCTTGTTAAGTTTCCCGGTTACCCAGATCACAATCAAGGCGAATAAAAAAGATTTGATAAGGCCCAGGAAACCGGTTTTCATAAAAACGGGCAGATTAATTCCGAAAATCGTCACCAGTCCATACCAGACGTAAGGAACCAGGTAGCAGGTCAGCGTGGAAGTTCCTGCCGGACGTATGATATCTGCCCAGGCTTTGTTTTTTTTGAGATCAGTGAGCCAGAAAAAAAATGTAAAAACGAAAAAGCTGATACCCGTACAGATACCAACCCAGGCTGGTGTTGCACGAATTTTGGATATACCCCAGAAAGGTTTGGTCGCGAAGCCATAAACACACAACGCGAGGCCAAGCAACAGCAGTAATTTAACAAATTTATCAGATCCAAGCTTGTGGGAATACAAGCGGTAGATCACCGAAGCTGTGACACCAGCCATCATAAAAGCGGGCATTGATCCGCTTCCCACAATCCAGAAAAATGGCTTGATCCCATCCAGGAAACTGAGCAAGCCGGAAAACTCAAAAAGATTAAAAATCAAAAAGAATACCCAGGCTCCTCCTACCAGCTTCAGGTTGTCGCCGGTGAAAAGATAAATGGGCGCGCAGAGAAAATATGACCAGCCAATAAGTCCGAGAATTCCCCACCACTGCGTTTCCATCTGCGAAGGATTCTCGGGGTCTCCGCCTTTGTAAATGATCGCCAGCGTCAGAAGTATCAGAATACCGCCCAGTTTAAGGTTTCTGTAAAACTGCTTTTTCTCAGGCTTTTGCGGATAAACATTCCAAATGAGCAAAAATCCAACAACCATCGCGATTCCCCAAACATGTTTTGATATGACCATGCCATCTTCAAGAGCGGTTTCAAGATTGACAGTAAAAATCCCCATCAGGAGAAGCGCAAATGTTCTTTCAAAAATGTGTGTCAGAATGGTCACATTGCTATCTTTCTTTAATTTTCTGCTGGTGATGGCGTAGGGAATCGACAGGCCGGCTATAAAGAGAAATGCAGGAAAAACAACATCTGACAAACCCATTGCATCGTCTTCCGCTGCACTGTGTTCCAACCACTGGGGCACGCCTTCGAGCGTCCAGAAATCGTTTACAAAAATCATGATGAGCATGGTCACTGCCCTGAAAATATCGATAGAATCAAGACGTAATGATGGTATTGCTGCTGTTTGCATGTAAGTGATCGGACTTGAAAACCGGGTAAAAATCAGTTTTTGATGGTTAGTTATTAGTGGCTCTAAAAAGTGAGATAAGGGATTTTTCCGTGGTTATTCTGCCGGATAAGATTTAAATAAAACAGCCTGTAAAATTTTACGAATCCTTTGACCTGCGGCTCCGACAATGCGCAGAATCGCGCAATCAAAGTGAGATTTGAATTGTTTCTTGAATTCTACTCGAAGAATAAAGGTGTTTACCTTTCCGGGCACCAATTCAGATTGATTAAACGGCATACGCCGCTGTTGCTCATCAAAAGAAGGTGCGGCGATACAAAACCTACCAATGAAAGGCGGGGAACCAAACCGGGCAAGGACACCGAAACCGGCAAGCGTCAGCAATGCCAGCAGAATTATACACATATAGGTTTAGGATAGATCTTAAAAACGATCCAAGATAAGCCAATTGCTCAAAACTAGTGACGAAATCTGAGGAATCTTTTGCAACCAGACTTGCAATACCAGATCTGCACAAAAAAACAGCCATTTCGCTGTATAAAAGTGACAGGGAAATGGCTGATTATGGCCCTATGCAATTGATTGCATGTATGAAACAGAGGAGAGTTTATAAATCTTATGCAAAGGTGCCTATACCCGGGCTCATATGAAATACCCGGAAACCATGATTTTCACTAGAATAAATTCTACAAAACCAGATTCGGCAATAAAATTGCTACAACCAGACTAAATTACCCGATATGAGATTAATCAGTCTAACAGCCTGTTTTTCACTGCAAATAACACTAGACCAATAGCAGTTTTTGATCCGGTTTTCTGAAAGAGGTTTTTCCTGTGCGTTTCAACAGTTGGAACACTGATAAATAATTTTTCTGCAATTTCGTTCGAAGAAAGCTCCTGCGCTACCAGTTTGAGCACTTCCAGTTCCCGGACTGTAATTCCCGACAACCTTACCGCATCGGACCTATTTCCGGAATTGAGAGAAACAATAATTTCGTTGCTCAAATATCTTTTTCCGTCAAGAACCGCTTTGATCGCCGTGATCAATTCGTCGGTACTGACAGATTTGGACAAATATGCACTGATTCCCGCTTCCATTGCAATTCTGATTTCTTCCGGATTTTCGATCATCGAAATCATGATTACTTTCAGGTCCGGTTTGTAGGCCAAAACTTGTTTTGCTAAATCAAGGCCGCTCATTTCCGGCATTCGGGAATCGGTAATCAGCAAATCTACCTGATTCGATTTAAGAAACGGAAGTACCTGATTTCCATCCGTAAATTTTCCAACAATTACAATATCATCGAGCGTTGACAACAACATGGAGAGACTTTCCAAAACCATTTTATGATCGTCTACCAATAAAACCCGTATGAAATTTTCAATCATTATTTATAACGCTAAGTATGCCTATTGAGTAAGTAACCAATATTAACCTATTTTGGCCAATTTGGGCTATTAATTTTAGCATTTTTTTCTGAGTTCAAAAAAAGTAAAATTTTCAAATATTGTGGAGGGCGTAACCCACCTCGGATAAACAAAACTTCGTACCAATCCGGGCAACCTACAATCCGATACCTGAAGAATAGCATACAGATTCCGCACCATCGAAAAAATACTGATTATTGGCTTAATTTTAGAAACGTTTGGCGGATTTAATAAACCAAAATTCATGTTATCAATAGCCGGTTTGGTGGCACACATATTATGTTAGATTTTAAATAAAAAACCAATAATCTTTAAAATGGGAAATACAGCATTAAAGAATTCGCTAACCTACTTGTTGGGAAATGATACTGAAATAAACCGACTTGGTTACGGTGCGATGCAGCTTACAGGGTTTGGTGTATTCGGCGAAGTTGATGACAGAGATAACGCAATAAAAGTTTTACAGGCAGCTGTCGGTGAGGGTGTTAACTTTATTGATACAGCCGAGGCGTATGGCCCGCAGCTGAACGAGGCACTGATTGCCGATGCGTTGCATACTTACAACCAAAATCTTATTATTGCTACCAAAGGAGGTTTTAACCGGCCTGGCCCAAATCAGTGGACGCCTAATGGCGACCCCGAATTTATCCGGCAGAACATCGAAGGCAGTTTGAAACGACTCAAAACTGATTGCATTGATCTTTGGCAGCTACACCGGATCGACCCGAAAATACCCGTTGCTGAAACACTGGCACCCGTATTGGAAGCTGTTCAGGCAGGTAAAATAAAACATGTCGGATTGTCGGAAGTGAGCATTCCCCAGATTGAGGAAGCTGAGAAAACATTACCGATCGTATCGGTTCAAAATTTATACAATATGGGAAACAGGCAATGGGAGGAAATCGTTGATTATACGGCTAAGCGGAATATAGCCTTCATTCCATGGTTTCCGCTCGCGTCCGGTCCGACAAAACTTGCCAAGAAAATCGACAAGGTTGCGGCAGCTCACGGGGCCACAACTGCACAGATCGCACTCGCCTGGTTATTGAAAAGATCTTCGAATATTTTGCTGATTCCCGGCACAAAGTCGCTAAGTCATTTAAAAGAAAACTTGAAAGCGGCTGAAATTGAACTTACAGATGAGCAGTTTGCAGAATTATCCTAGTAAGCGATTTAATTGATTGAAATAAAATGGCAGGCCAATTCGGGAGACCTGCCATTTTTTATGCTCAAAATTTGTAATTATTTACTCTCGTGGGAATACATATTGAATGCAAGAAGATGTTTTTCAAATATAGCTTCATATTTTTTTGCAGCAACATCCTCCTTTGCACGCCGGCATTCCTGAACAACGGTTTGAAGAATAAATAAATCCACGTTTTTATCAAGCCCCGAAGAACCTCCATTTTGTTTCACAAATCTGAGATTTTCATCCGATCGCGTTGCCATTATTTTCGCAGTATCCAGGGCTCTTTTATTTTCTCCCAAATCAAATAACAAGCCAATAAAACCTGCTGAAAACTGATCGTAAGGAATGGTATCATCAGGCATTACGGTGAGTGCTTTGTCTACCGTTTTCTTCGCTTTTTCAAATTTCTTTTCTGTGATCAATTGCTCTGCAAGTCTTAGAAATGCAATTCGTCCCGAAGCTACGGGAGAGGTCAGATAACTATCGTCGTAATAAGTTTCCGGATTGTCCATTTCACGCCAGGCCATCTTGTTCATCACATTGTCGTACATCAGGTCAGAGTTCACATATCCATCCTCCGCGCCGGGAACCTTCACAGGCAGCAGCCTGTAGGCGTAGCCTTCAAGCTGCATGTATTCTTTCAAACCGAGATTATGCGAATTACCCATTGTTGCCGAAAAGTAGACAGGGCGTTTCCAATTATTGGAAGCAATAATATCCAACATAACCAGATCGCTTTTGAATAAGTCCTGCTTCCCGATCGACCAGCTCATGGATTCAGCCACCAATGGCAGAAGATCATTTCTAACAATGTTCATTTGACGAACAGCAGCAGTGTCAACATTAAGAAAAAGAACGGATGACGGTAAAATTGAAGTCATATCACCACTTGTTAGCGGAACCTGAATCGCCTTATTCTGCTGACCGACCAGTTCAAGATATTCGCGGAGATCAATGCCAGTTTTAACCCCCGGGATTTCGTAAAACGGAATGTATTCATTTTTGCCGGAAGCATAGCTGTTGGTATCGAGCGAAAGAGGCAGTGCTTCCGAGCTGTTGATTTTCCGCTTTAGCTGCTCAATGTACCAATCGATTCCCAGGTAAGTTTGCACACAGACACGCACATCCGTCCGGAATCCCTCCACTTCCTGCACATACCACAACGGAAAAGTATCGTTATCGCCTCCGGTAAACAATATTGCATTCTGCGCGCAGGAACTGAGCAAATTGCGAGCAGAGTCAACTGCGTGATATCGATTGCTCCTGTCGTGATTATCCCAACCTTTCAAAACCAAAATTAGCGGTACTGAAATACTCACCAGCGTGGCAGCTGCCGTTCTGTACACCCGATTTTTCAGCGTTACTTTCAATCCTTCGGCGACTGCCATGACGCCAAGGCCGATCCACATGCAAAAAATGTAAAACGAGCCGACATAAATGTAATCACGCTCCCTGGGTTCAGCCGGCGGAGAGTTTAGGTAAATAACGAGCGCAACGCCTGTCAGTAAAAACAAGAGCGAAAGTATGATAAGATCCTTGCGGCGCCGGAAATACAGCAACACAACACCGAAAAGACCGAGAAGGAAGGGCAACATAAAGTAATTATTATGCGCCCTGTTACCGGCAATCGATGACGGATATTTTTTAGCAACATCCCATGGGAGCAAATTGCCGGAACCTTCTTTGTCACTTTCTCTACCGACAAAATTCCACAGGAAATATCGCCAGTACATATGTCCGATCTGGTGCGAAAACATAAACGAAAGATTTTGACCCATCGTAGGCTGTTGGCCTTCGCCCAGTCCTAACATTTGCTGATACAGTTGCGGATGACCTGGCTGAGTGCTGTGAAGCCGGGGCAATAGCACATTTGTCCCGGGAGCGTATTCATATTCCGGCTTGTAGTCTGCCACCGCATAACGGTCATTTTCCCGTCGGTAAATAGCCGCGCCACGTTTCTGGCTGATCGGACGGGAAGTAAACAACGGACCATACAAAAGCGGGCGGCTGCCATACTGCTCTCTTTTGAGATATGAAACGAAACTCAAAAGAGAACTCGGATTGTTTTCGTTGATGGGTGGATTAAATTCGGAACGCACCAGAACCATGATATAGGAAGAATAACCGATCAGCACAAATGCAAACGACAATAACGCGGTATTCAGCATAACCTTACCAGTGCGGTGGGCATAACGGATACTCCAGATCAAAGTGCCCAGGAAACAGACCACGAAAAATATCACGCCTGACTTAAACGGCATTCCGAGTGAATTAACGAAAAAGATCTCAAATTTCCCTGCCAAAGTCGGTAAGCCTGAAATTACGCCGGAATCAATTGCAGCCAGCACCACGAGGCCGACAGCAAACGCAAAAATGCCTCCCCAAACAGCAGGCTTCTTCGATTTTTTAAAATAATAAACCAGAGCCAGTGCAGGCAATGTGACGAGGTTTAATAAGTGGACACCTATGGATAAACCGACAAGATAAGCTATGAAAATTAACCAACGGTTCGCAGCGGCACCTGATTCCAGCTGCTCCCATCTGAAAACGGCCCAGATTACGATGGCTGTAAAAAATGACGACAAACCATATACTTCTGCTTCGACGGCCGAAAACCAGAATGAATCCGACCAGGCATAGGACAGAGCACCCACAATGCCTGAACCGAGAATCACAATCAGGTCTGAGGTGTCAAGGTTATCGTCCGGCTTACCAATTAATTTCCGTGCCAAAAGCGTAATGGTAAAAAATAGGAAAAGAATCGTGAACGCGCTGCTTACGACGGAAAGCATATTGACCCAGAAGGCCACCTGGGTGACATCGCCAAAGGCAAAAAGCGAGAAGAGTCGGCCCAATAATAAAAAAAGCGGTGCACCGGGCGGATGCGGGACCTGAAGCTTGAACGCACAGGCGATGAATTCTCCACAGTCCCAGAAGCTGGCCGTGCGCTCGATCGTACAGGCATAGGTGGCGAAGGCAATCGCAAATACTGCCCATCCGGCAATGGTATTGGCTCGTCTGAATTCCATCATAAGTGTTGTTAAGGTTGGTGTTAAAAGCGCATCAGTTCGTCCGAATTACAATTTTTCGCTCTGATTTCCTGATGATCCAAATGTAGAGGAACCAGACTGTTCCGTTCCTTTCGATCATCCTAAAAAATGTTAATGGCAAACTGTATGTGCCTTGTTTTAACTTACTTTAACAACCGTCAGCTTACTCGAGAACCTGTTCAATTTGACACGAAAAAGCCGTCCACAGTTTCCACTGAAAGACGGCTCTTAGACAAAATCAACCTTTATTACTGTACTGCAGCAGATTTATTTTACTGCCACAGGCACTTCTGTATTGTCCCATAAGAGTGAGAAACCCTTATCAGTTACAGTATACATCAGTTTCTCATTCATTCCCGACGATTTCACAGGCTTAGCCATCACCGTTATGACGTCTTTTGCAGGATCACGGGTAGTGTCTCCGCCGCGCTTAATACCCCACTGACCGGTTTCCGAGTTGAAAATAATGGTCCATTCTGTGGCATTGGGAATAGCATACAAGCTGTATTTTCCGGCAGGCAACTCCTTTCCACCAACGTTGATCACTTTATCGGTTTCGAAAATAGTGGCTTCATTCGCACCTGCACGCCATACTTTGTCGAACGGCACAAGTTCTCCAAATATTTTTCTGCCTTTCACAGAAGGGCTGCTGTATGTAATCGTGATGTTGGCAGCGCCCACTTTGCCGGTAGCGGTTGCAGGCGGACTTGGTTTGCTCGCCTTATCGCCTTGTGCAAAAATCATTGAGGACATAAGAACACCGGCAGCTGCCAGAAAAAGCCCTCTCGTTATTTTATTCATTTTCATAGTAACAAATGGTTTGAGTTCAATTGAAAAGTTTTCGATTGCACTGTAAGTTAGCAATTTCCGTTCCATGTGTTTCGATATTTCATGTTAAAAAAAGAACGCTGCGCTTTACCTGGTGTTATGAAGCGCAAAAGTGTCAGCAACACCCTATTTTCTCACGGAAATTGATTTAATTGGACCACTAATTCGTACACATTCCGACAATATAAATAGTCCGATTCGATATGCTCCCAATTTTTTCACAAATCAAAATAGAAAAACCGGGTAAGCAGGCAGTTTATATTCAAATTGCAAATCAACTGATGTCGCTGATCCGGAGCGGAACCATACCGTCGGGTCAACGGCTACCGAGTACCCGGGAAATGGCACTGATGCTGCATGTACACCGCCGAACCGTGGTACAGGCCTATGACGAACTTTTGTCACAGGGCTGGCTCGAAAGTCACACAGGTAAGGGTACATTTGTGATCCAGCATTTACCGGAAATCACTCCCCAGCCGATTAGCACAAATACGGCTCTCACGACAAATCCTGCAAAGACGGCAGGATTCAGGTTCAAAGAAGCCCCCCACCTTGCGCGGGAAGTGATTAAAACACGCGCCAAATTGCATCTTGATGACGGTTTCCCGGATACCAGGCTTGCTCCTCTGGATGAAATTTCAAGGGCATATCGCAGCCAGCTTCTGATGGGAAATTCATATCAGCGTCTCGGCTATGGCGACACTCTTGGCTCGCTCTGGCTGAGGCAGGAACTGTCCTCCTATCTTAATGAAACACGTGCATTCAAAACCACTTCTGAGAACATCCTCATTACACGCGGCACCGTCATGGGACTGTTTCTGGCCAGTAACACATTACTTGATCCTGGTGACCATGTTGCCGTTGCGGAAATGAGCTGGGCGTCAGCAAATATGAATTTCATGCAGGCGGGGGCTAGGTTGCATGTCATTCCTGTCGATGACTTTGGCATAGATCTCGATTTTTTGGAACAAATTTGTCACAGAAATCCCCTGAGGATGCTCTACATCACTTCCCATCATCAGTATCCTACTACCGTCGTACTTCGTGCGGACAGGCGTTTGCGATTATTGAACCTGGCTGAAAAGTATGGATTTATCATTTTTGAAGACGATTACGACTACGATTTCCATTATCAGAGCAAACCCTTATTACCGTTGGCCGGTGCGGATCCTGCCGGAATGGTCCTTTACTGCGGCTCTTTTACCAAAGCCATTTCACCGGCTTTCAGGATCGGGTATCTCGTCGGGGCTGAAAATGTGATCAAACACATGGCTCAGTTTCGCAGAATCATTGACAGGCAGGGAGACGTCATGCTGGAAAATTCAGTTGCTGAACTATTGCATAATGGAGTCATACAGCGTCATCTCAGAAAATCATTGCGAGCATATAAAGAGCGAAGAGATGTTTTTTGTGAACTTTTAAAAACCCAGCTTTCAGATTATACCCAATTTCAGATTCCCGAAGGTGGCATGGCAGTATGGACCCGTTTTCATGAATCAATTGACCTCAAAATACTTTCCAAAACAGCCGCGACAAAAGATTTATTTTTTTCGGAAGGTGCAGGAATTCAAGCAAATCCGGTCCTGAGCAACGGCACCAGGCTCGGATTTGCATCCTCAACAACATCTGAACTTGAACAGTGTGTCGAGATTCTAAGAGATTTACTGGCAAGGTATACTACTTGATTTCACCCTTTACGGCGTCATCCTTCATTTCTTCATTGGCATAAATACCAATTTCTACACGACGATTTTTTTCGCGGTTTGCTTCGCTATCGTTTGGGAATTTTGGCTGAGCCTCACCGTACCATTTCGTTTTCAGTCTGGACGGCGACAAGTTTTGTGTAACCAGATAAGATGAAACAGCTTCCGCTCTTCGCTCTGAAAGCTTCATATTGTAGGCATCTGATCCGGTATCATCGGTATGTCCTTCCAGGAGAATTTGTGTGTCTTCGTACTTATTCAGGATATTCCCCACTTTTTGAAGCTCATTTCTCGCGTCCTCGCTCAGTTCAGCCGAGTTCAGTTTGAACAACAATCCTGAATTGAATGTAAGGTTAATCCCTTCTCCAACCCTTTCAACCGTTGCATTTGGAATGGCTTGTTTAAGTTCCTCCGCTTGTTTGTCCATGTGCTTACCGATCAGATATCCCGCAGTTCCCCCAACAGCCGCGCCGATGAGCGCACCGATGACGCTGTTTTTGCCAGTCAGCTTACCAACTGCTGCCCCCGCAGCTGCACCTCCGGCTACACCTATTGACGTTCCTTTTTGCGTGTTGTTTAAACTTTTGCAACCAATCAAAATGGTCAAAAAGATAATAAAAATGCTTTTTTTTCTCACGAATTTGTGTTTTTAATTAAAGATTACGAGCAAGTCGGACAAAATCTAGTCGCAAATTGTTCCGGATAGCAGGTCCAGTTGAATGTTGCGCAACCCCAGTTCAAGCGCTTTTTTCAGATCCTGACATAAAACAGACTTTTCTTGTTTGGTCATTCTATCAGCCAGCTCTTTGATGTCCTTGGTCGGGTACTTGCCTTGCAGCTGTTTTAGCCTTGCCTCCGTCCGGATCTGATACATTTCAAGGTCTTTCTTCCCTAAGTCAACTGCTTTGTCATATTGATCGAAAGCTTCCGTATAATTCCCTATTTTAACCTGCATATCACCCTTCTGGACAAAAAACGCAGGATTGGTTCCATCCAATTCAATTGCTTTTGTGAGATTACTATCGGCTGCTGACATGCCATTTAACTGGAAATCTAACTGGGCGAGCTGTGCGAACATCGTAGCTCTGGATTTTACGTTCTTATTCTTTTTTGTCAGTTCCGTAATCTTGAACAGATCCGACCGGGCGTTTTCTCGTTGATCCAGGTTTTGATATGCATAACTTCTTGCATAATAAGCCATTACGTTTTTGTTTTTACTAAGCTTAATCGCTGCGCTTGCCGGTTCTATGGCATCCTCGTATTTTTTCAATCCGTTGAGCGCTATCGCTTTTCCCACATTTCCTTGCTCCTTTCCATCTTTTGCGGAGCAATTTTTAAGAACAGAAACGAATATATCCAGCGCTTCCTGGAAATTCCCTGCCTCATTCCGCTGATTTCCTTCCTGAATTTGTTTATTACATTTGTTTGAAACGGTAACTAACTGGGCTGATGCCGCTAACGGTAACAACGGAAGTAAAAGCAGTATAAAAATTTTTAATCTGTTCATCTGATGAAATTGAATTTTAAGAATATTGCATCTGCAAAGGAATGCAAATTTTATTATACAATTTCAATACCAGCAGTTTATAGCCTACCGAAAAGCTAGTGTCAGGCGAGGAGAACAATACGATTAAATTGTACTTTCGAAGGAATTACCCTTCCGAAATACGCTCCGAAATCTAAATATTTTTTGAAAAATTTCGGCAGAATCATGCGCCTAACGTCCTGATTTGACCACTAAACGAAGCTTTTGTGGCATGATTGTTTATCATTCATAGCCAGATTGACATACAATCATTTATACATCATAACAACAAAATCATGAAAACCACAGGAATAAAAATTCTCGCATTGTCGCTGATGAGTTCAGCCGCTATATTTGCTCAAACTACTCCGGCAACAACTACCCCGTCGACGTCGCCTGGGAGCACAACTTCTCCATCTTCTGTACGTCAGTCGTCGCCAACCAGCCCGACAAATTCGCAACAGAATGGCACAAATCCCGGTACTGGCAATTATCAGTCAACAACACCGAGTGCGCAACAGGATATTAATTCTAACGCGGTACCAGCTAAAACTTACGTAGCGCCGCAGACAACAACTCCGGGAACGTCGACTCAGACTACGGTTCCAGGAACTTCTACGCAAACAACTTTACCAGGAACATCTAACCAAACGACCATTCCGGGAACAAGTACTCCTGCAACGACTGTTCCAAGTAGCACAAATCAGACCAACCAGATTCCGGGCGCTATAAATGGCACAATTCCGATGAATAACACCAATGCGAACCCGAATGTAACTCCTGGAACAACTAGCCCGGGAGCCATTCGTTCGACGACGCCGGGTGCCAGTGGTACAACTACTCCATCGACAGGTGGAACTGTTCCACGTCCGTAATTTAAGTCCTTGAAGTAAAAAAGTCTCCCGGCGGCCCCGGGAGACTTTTTTGTAAGTAGCGTACTTGCTCACAAATTCTGCTTTTTCATTTCTGCAACCGCGTAATCAGCAGCACGCGCCGTGAGCGCCATGTAAGTTATAGAAGGATTCACGCAGGAAGAAGACACCATTGCCGCACCATCGGTTACAAACACGTTCTTGACCGCATGGACCTGGTTAAATTTATTGAGCACGGATGTCTTAGGATCTTTTCCCATTCTGGCCGTTCCCATGTCGTGTATTCCCAAACCCAGGTGCGTATCCTGACGGTTAAAGCCGACCACATCTTTGAAGCCAGCGGCATCGAGCATTTCAACAGCCGCGTTCATCATATCCTTACGCATCGCAATTTCATTCTCTCCAAAAGCGGCATCAAAAACAATCATCGGAACGCCCCATTTGTCTTTCCTCACCGGATCCAGAAACATTCTGTTGTCAGGATTTGGCAATATTTCTCCAAACCCGCCAAACCCGACATTCCAGCTGCCCGGTTTGGTCAAATCCTCCTTAAAAGTAGCTCCGAAACCATCCGCTGCAATACCTCTTTTCCAATCATTGCGGCTCGCACCACCCTGATAACCATAGCCGCGCAAAAAGTCTCGTTTATCGCTCCCCCAATTTCTGAATCTTGGAATGTACAAGGCATTAGGCCGCTGGCCGAAGACATAATCACTTTCAAAACCCTCAACGCTTGCATTTGCACCGACTCCCAAATGATGGTCCATGATATTGCGACCGACCTGATCGCTGTCATTACCCATTCCGTTGGGAAATCTGGCGGATTTTGAATTTAACAACAATCCTGCCGTGTTCATTGACCCGGCGTTGAGGAATATGATTTTGGCAAAAAACTCCTCGACCTGCATTGTTTTCTGATTGATGACCCTTACACCTTTTGCTTTTTTGGTTTTTGCATCAAAAATAATTTCAGTCGCAATCGTATCATGGAGCACTGTAAGCTTTTGCGTCTTCGCGGCAGCAGGAATTGATCCCGACAGTGAACTGTAATATGCTCCGTATGGGCAACCTCTGCTACATTTGCTACGATACTGGCATGCAGCACGCCCCAACTCAGTATGCCAGGGCTGCGGCTGTGTGAGATTGGCAATCCGCCCTACGGTTACCGGGCGGTTAAATTTCTTTTTCATCACGTCCCGAAAATAGCTTTCGGGAGCAAACATGGGCATTGCAGGCAAAAACTGACCGTCGGGCAAAACTTCCAAACCCTCTTTCTGACCACTGATCCCGACAAATTTTTCCACATGATTGTACCATGGTTCAAGATCCTCGTAACGAATTGGCCAGTCAACGGCGATGCCATCCCGCGCATTTGCTTCAAAATCCTTCTTGTTCCAGCGGTACGACTGCCTTCCCCAATGCATGGATTTACCACCCGTATGATATGCCCGAATCCAGTCAAAAGGACGTTTTTCTATATAAGGATTCTCTTTGTCATTGGTAAAAAACGGACCCGTCTCTTCATTTGCCAGGGTCCCGAAACGGTTGTTGGCCCAGAGTTCCTCAGCCGAATGTACCGGAACTTTTCCGCGGTGCTCAACTTCCCAGGGCGCCTTCATGGCGGTGTCGTAATCTTCAATATGCTTCACCTCCCGGCCACGTTCCAGCATGAGTACCCGAAGTCCTTTTTCGGTAAGTTCTTTCGCAGCCATTCCGCCGGTCATCCCTGAACCCACTACAATGGCGTCAAAGGTGTGGGTTTTTTGTATTTTTAAGTTCAGATTCATGATATGAAGAAAAGCAGTAGCAAAAAGGGGCTTAGTAAGCAAACGATTTCTGACCCGGTTTCAATTTGATTAATTCAAGTCTGCCAGGAATCGGCGTGTAGTCGAAAGAAGCTTTGACGCCAATTTCCGAAGTAAAATATCCAAGTAAAGTCAGCTCCTTGATCAATCGCCAGAACGGCAGTCCTTTGATTTGGGATTTTGTTGTTTCCTGATCTTCATTGTCGCCAATTTTGGTTTGCTGAATCTGATAAATTTTCAGCTGCTCCTTCGACGTTTTTTCTAAATCATGAAGAATTTGGGTTCTCTGAGTCTCGTTTTTTTTCAAAAACTCCCTGCTTTCCAGCCCCTTTAACCCTTCCAGAAAACTTAAATGCTCCGGACGTCGATAACAGTCTTTGAGCATCAATTCAATGAATGCAGGAACGCCGGCATCTTTTGCGCCCGGGGTTGCGGTACGGGGAATGATCAATTCAGCAACTTCCACAATAATCTGTCGCTGATTTTCTGTGAATACCAATAAATCCACCTGGATTTCGGCTCCGACTGGCATTTCCTGCTGTTTCAAAGCCATTAAGGTCGGAGCGGAAAATGCGCCGCCAAGCATGACTGCAATCCCTTTGAGGGCCTCTCGTCGTTGTATCATTTCTCTCAGTTCAATACGCGCTAAAATTCGAATACCAAAGATGAGATTAATCCAAAAATACTCAACGCAACACAATGACCGCCGCAGCAAACTCCATGCCGTCCTCGGAAGACGGATAGTGCAGATCAACTTTTTTTCCCGTCATTTCCGCCTCTTCAAGCAGTGTAAACAATGTTTCCTCACCGTGTAAACGCATGGCTTCAAAAAGCAGATTGCCATATGAGAACTCAGCTGAGCCCGGGCCATAGATATGGGCAGCCCATTGGAGTTTATCGAAAATTTGCTGACCTGTCATGACTTTATATTCTGATTGTTCCGAAAACGTCCCCAATTTGATCATAGATGTAAATATTTTACCGTTAGTTGCACGCTGTGCCTCAGATACACAACTTTCCTTTGCGACTCAACCATTCATTCCGTGATGATACCTTTAATTCCTTCACACATTTTCCTTATCCTGGCCACAGAGGCAGGAGTGTTTTCAATTTTACTGATTTTGATGATCAGCTCACCCGGAGAGGCCTTTAATTTAAAAGTGGTGCGGTCCTGCAACTTCGTATCTACATCAAGCCGGTCATCCTCTCCTGAAAAAATACCTTTGGGTTCGATACTCCGGTTGACGAAGCGTTGTACGTCCCTCGTCCTGGCCTCGTCAAAATAGGCTGAAAATTTGTACTCATCAGCGCTCTCGGTCACCGAAATATCCAGATCCGGATTGTGGTGCGCGCAGGCAAAAAATACGAAAGCAAAAAGTGAGATAATGGCTCCTTTAACAATATTCTTCATGATGGCTAATAACTAATGTCACACAAGGTACTATGCAATATACAGTACCTACACATTCTTTTAGCCTCGAAACTACATGAACGGTAAATCTTTGTTATAAGCGAGTAGGAGTTAATGAAAATGAGAGAAAATCAACTGCTCTTTCAGAAGTTTAGAAAAACATTATTTAATCAATTCAAATACAAGCACAGATCTGGCTGGCAATTTGATGCTTGAAAGGTCACTCAAACGGCTGTCGTTGATCACATTAACGGCGGTTTGGAAACCACCCATTCGCTCAGCAAACCGTGCGGTGTCCAGATTGATTTCCTTATCAAGAGAATTGGTAGCAATCATGATCGTTTTTGCATTGTCGTATCTGAAATATACATATGTCCCGTCCTGCGGCGCATACTGCATCATTTTGCCGGAATGCAGCGCAGGGGTTGACTTTCTGAAATGAGCCAGCTTTGCTATGTAATCAAAAGCATCATTTTCCTTTTTACTGCGTCCTTCTCTGGCAAATTTGTTGCTCCCGGAACCTGGAAAACCTCCGGGAAAGTCTCTCCGTACTTCTGCGTCGGTGGGATCTTTGAAGTTTTTCATCAGGATTTCAGTTCCGTAATACCAGGATGGAATGCCGCGCATCGTCAAAAGCCAGGTCGCTCCCATTTTGAATTTATCAATATCGTCACCAATAACCGACAGAAAGCGGTCCATATCGTGGTTGTCAAGTGATGTAACTAACTTCATCGGATCTGTATAAACGACATCCTGGGCCAAGGTAGCGTACAACCGGCTGACGCCTTCGTCCCAACCAAAATTCTGTTTAAGTGCATCGTTTACCGCGTAGTTTAACGGAAAATCGAGTGTGCCGGGGAGATTGCTTTTCAAAGGAAATGCGACGTTATTTTTAACGAAATAAGCAAGTCCGAGCGGATTGGATACAACCGACTCACCGAACAAGTGAATTCCGGGATATTCTGACAAAAGTGCCTGATTACAGCGATTCATAAATGCCTGATCATTGTATTTATAGGTATCAATGCGCCAGGCATCCAGGCTGAACATTTCCGTGGACCAGATCGCGTGCTGAATCAGGTATTTGGCAACAAACTGGTTTCTCTGATTAAGATCCGGAAGAAATGGTGTAAACCAGCCATCCAGAAGAACTTTCCGGTCAATGGCTGCACTATGAGGGTCAAACAGGGCTTGTTCTTTGTGCGAACTCCCCGTGTAGGCGGACCAGTTATTCAGCCAGCTTTTTTCAGGAAGATCTTTGATCATCCAGTGCTCATCACTGACGTGATTGTAGACCGCATCCTGCACCAGTTTCATTCCGCGGTCATGCACCGTTTTGGCAAATTTGATGTATTCATCATTGCCTCCAAAACGACGGTCGATTTGATAATGGTCTGTAAAGTGGTACCCGTGATAACCCGCCTGCATCCGGTTGGGCCCTTCCTGTTTAAGTTTCTCATCATTTTCAATGACAGGCGTCAACCAGAGGGCAGTTACGCCAAGTTCCTGAAGATAATCGAGGTGATCGCTGATCCCTTTTAAGTCTCCGCCATGGCGTAAATAGGGATTTTGCGTATCTGCCTGCTCATCGGCCATGCCTTTGACAATGTCATTTTTGGTATCTCCATTTGAAAACCGGTCAGGCATGATCAGATAAACCAGATCCGCTGATGAAATTCCCTTTCCTTTCGCCTCTTTCGTCCTGGTTTTAAGCTCATATGATCTGGAAATATTGTGTGCTCCCAACCTCCCTACTATTTTGAACTTTCCGGCTTTCGCAGTCTTGTCTATTTTCAGGTCCAGAAACGCATAGTTTGGATTTTCTACCTTGTGTGTTTTAACCAGTTTCACTCCCGGATAGTCAACAGAAAAGGTTAGCGTCCCGGCCGAAGGCCCGTAAACGAGTAGTTGCAGATCCGTACCATTCATTCCAACCCACCAGTTAGATGGATCCACACGTGAAATCGAAGGAGATTGCGCATACGTTCCGGACTGAAACGCAACCATCAGGCAACAGGAAATGAATAAAAATTTTCTCATGTCAGAAACAATACAATATTAATTCAAGATAAAGTTAAACAAGATATAGAAAACGTTCCTCATTTACCAGTGTAATCCGCAGGGACCTGTCGCAGGATACCGGGACTTCCAAATCACTTATATCTACCCTCCATTTCTTCCAAAAAAACCCGCATTGCCTCAACTCCTGTTTTGTCAGTCTCAACTTGCTATTTTTCTGTTTAGCATTATCTGCAATTCTTTGACTTCCTAATGTGATTAATTTTAATTGAAATATCCTACTCCAAAGTCAACGGTGACGGAATATTCTCACAGGCAACGTTAATAAACTTTACATCATACCCTCTTAAAAATTTGAAACCGAACAGTATTCTGTTTGAGATTGCATGGGAAGTCTGCAATCAGATCGGAGGAATATTCACTTATCTGAAATCGAAAGTTCCGACTATGCTGGATACTTATGGAGAAAATTATTTTCTCATAGGTCCTTATTTTCCGGAAAAAGCGAGGCTCGATTTCAGAGAGGTGAATGAACCGGCAGACTCCGTGCTCGGCTCCACCATTTCACATATGCGGGAGTTGGGTTTTGAAATTCATTATGGTTACTGGCTCCTCGAAGATTCCAGGCCACGTGTGTTGCTCATCAACCCCTCAATCGGTTACGAAAGACTCAATGACGTCAAAACCAGACTTTGGCAAAAACACCAGATCTCGACTTTTTTACAAAACGACAATGTCGATCAGGTACTCGGTTTCGGCGAAGTTGTTCGTTTGCTTATGTCGCAATTCACGGCGCATCTGGATATTAACCAGGATGTTTTGCTTCACTTCAACGAATGGATGTCGGCAAGTTGTTTACCTGATCTTGTTACAGATGAAATACGGGTGGCTACCGTTTTTACAAGTCACGCAACCGTTTTGGGACGATATCTGGCCCCCAATGAAACGGATTATTTCGCTAATATTGAGCAATTTCAATGGTTACCCAAAGCGCGACATTACGGTATCGAATCCGCAGCGGCGATTGAAAGAGTGGCAGCTCAAAAAGCGCATGTACTGGTAACCAATAGTGAACTTACAGCAAAAGAGTGTGAGGTTTTTTTAGGTCGCAAACCAGATACCATTGTAGGCAATGGAATAAACAAAAGGCCGGATGCTGGTCACGAAGCATTTAATCAGCATCAGGAAAACAGAGGAAAAATTGACCTTTTTGTCAAATCATTTTTCCTGCCAAGTTTCCCCGTTAAGACAGAGAAAACGTTGTACTTTTTCACTTCGGGCCGTTATGAATATAAAAACAAAGGATTCAACGTCACGCTTGAAGCCGCCGCCCGACTCAATGAGCGGCTCATGCGTGAAGATTCTGATTACAACATTGTTTTGTTTCTTATATCCAAAAATCCGTTTCACAGCATTCGCCCGGATGTGCTGGAAGCCCGAAAACGTTTTAAAGACCTCAATAAAATCTGCAAGGAAATCAGTGCCAGGCTGGGGCCGCGTATTTACAGCAATGTTACCGGGACAGCGCAGCACAAATTGCCCGACCTGAATACGTTGGTTGATGAAGAATTACTGCTCACCTGGAAGCAGGCTCTTGCCAATTTCAAGCGGGAAGGTCTTCCGCCCGTTTCAACGCATAGTCTTGAAAAGAACGATGAGGTTACTCAATTTTGTGAACGTGCAGGGCTGGATAATGGAGTTGATAAGCGGGTGAAAATCATTTATCATCCCGATTTTATCGAGCGCACCAAATCACTTTTCGGGCTTGATTATCAAGAATTTGTAAGAGGATGCAACCTGGGAATCTTTCCGTCACTGTACGAGCCCTGGGGAAATGCGGCGATGGAATCCGTTTTGCAGGGAACGCCCACGATAAGCAGCGATACCTCCGGTTTCGGCAAATTCCTGCAACAAAAAATGCCACAACATGAGGAGGTTGACTTAAAAGTAATCCGTCGCCGCTACCAGACTGAGGAAGACGCCATAAGACAACTCACCGAAACGCTTTACAATTTTACGGAAACCTTCAAAAAAGAAAAGTTTGTTCCGAGAACCAGCCTGCCTAAGCACATCATGGACTCGCTCTGCTGGACAGAATTGCAACAACGGTACGCCGAAAATTACAGACTCGCTATGCTTCGTTACCAACCTACCGCGAACCTCTATTAAATCGAAAAGCAGGAAAAGAGGATCAACCTCCTTCCCTGCCCTCTTGCAAAGTCCTTCACGCTTGGCCCTAAACGCCCACGTAACTGAGCGACAGCATGGTAATGTCATCAAATTGTGTTGCCGCACCGATGAAATCAATCAGACTTGCCAGCGTCACTTCATTCATTTCCTTCGCCGTTTTTTGAGTCGAGCCTTCACCCGTTGTAAAAAAATCCTGCAAATAATGCAGGCCGTAACGCGCACCGGCAAGGTTATTTGCATCAGTAACGCCGTCCGTATAAAGTACAAATTTATCCCCCGGATTCAGCGTAAGCGTTTTTGAAGTATATTCGAATGTATTGTCAAAACAGAGCGCCATTCCACCCTCTTTTTTGACCAGCTCGGTTTCTCCGTTTGCACGCAGAATAATTGGTGGCTCATGTCCTGCGTCCACATATTCCACCACGCCGGTTTTCACATTCATGATACAAACGAAGGCTGTTACGAACATAAATGAGGAATTGTCCTCACTTAGAAATTCGTTGACGATCTTCACCTTTTCACAAATCGTATCGCCGTTCCTGTTCGAAAACTGGCTTTTAAAAATCGCTTTGGTAATGGCCATAAACAAAGCCGCCGGAACGCCTTTGTCAGAAACATCCCCGATCATAAAAAACAACCGATCCGAATCCATCATGAAATAATCATAAAGATCACCGCCAACAACTTTTGCAGGTTGCAAAAATGCGTGCAGATCCACGCCTGCTTTGCCGATTGCGACCGGGACGGTTTTCGGAAGCATCGAAAGCTGAATTTCCTTGGCAACGCTCAAATCATTCTGTATCGCAATCAGTTGCTGCTTTCCCTGTTCCAGCGTGGTCAGCATTTCTATATGCTCAACGGTTTTTGAAATCGTGATTTCCAGATCTTCAAAATTGACAGGTTTTGTCACAAAGTCAAATGCACCTCGGTTCATCGCCGTTCTGATGTTGTCCATGTCGCCATAAGCCGACACCATGATCGATTTCAGCAATGGATTTCTTTTTTCATTGACGTGAGAGAGGAAAGTCAGACCATCCATTCCCGGCATATTGATGTCCGAAAGGATCAGTGTGATATCTTCCGACTCTGCCAGGCGCTCCAATGCTTCGATTCCGTTATTGGCAAATACGAATTCGTATTTCTTTTCTCTGATTTGTTTGCGGAACAGCTGCGTGATCAGCATTTCCATGTCCTGTTCGTCGTCTACGCTTAATATCCTGATTGCCATTATTGTGAAGTTTTTGAATTTTTGAATAAATGATTTTATGCCGGAATTTCAATGAAGAATTCCGTTTGTTCATTGAGTACGGAAGTCACCTGAATCGTGCCTTTGTGTGTCTCCACAATACTGCTGTAAGTAAGAGAAAGTCCAAGTCCGGTGCCCTTGCCATGCGGTTTTGTAGTAAAAAATGGCAGGAAAAGCTTTTCAACAATGTCTTCCGGGATGCCTATCCCATTGTCCCCAATCCTGATTTCTATCCGATCGCCTCGTTTTTTCGTTGAAATATTGATAGCAGGACTATACCCGGCAAGGTTTTTCTTGATCTTCTCATTCACCGCGTAGCAGGAATTGTTAACCAGATTCAGTACCACTCTGCCCAATTCGCCCCGAGAAACATTGACATCTTTTACTTCCGGATCAAGATTGTAATTCAGACTGACATTGAAATTAGGATCGTCGGCTCTCGCTCCCTGATAGGCCAGTTTGCTGAATTCTTCAAGAAGCTGATTCAGATCTGTTGGTTCCAGAAATGGCCCGTCCGATCTCGTTTGTGACAACATCCCCTGAATGATGCGTTCAATCCGCTTCCCGTTTTCGTTGATTTTTTGCAAATTTTTCGATAGCGATTCCAGAATGTCGATTTGATCCAGCCGATCGTCTTCCGTCAGTTCCTGCGGTGATTTTCCAGAAATAGCTTTCAGTTCGTCAACGAGACCTTGTGACAGCCGTGAAAAATTGTTCACGAAACTCACCGGATTTTTGATTTCATGTAGTATTCCCGCGCTTAATTGCCCTATGTCGGCCAATTTGCTGAGCTCAACGATCTTTTGCTGGTAAGCTTCCACTTCATGATTGAGAACCTCGACATCCGGATGGATGCCATGCGCTGTATGAGCAGAATCTGTATTGTTATTATTACGCGGCTCCATATGAATTGTTAGTTAATGCGGTAAGTTGTAAAGTGTATCACCTGACGATCGGAAGAAGAATTTCTATCATTGTAAACTCGCCATCCTTCGAGTGTATGGACATTTTTCCTTTGTGATATTCAACAATGTCCTTACTCATGTACAAGCCTAATCCGGTCCCTTTTGAAGTGGGTTTGGTGGTAAAGAAAGGGCTGAAAATCTGCTCAATTTCTTTTGGTGGAATTCCCTTCCCGTTGTCCAGAAACTGTATTTGAATGGCATCTTTCTGTCTCAGCGTTTTTACGGAAACTTCGGGCACATAATCCTTGGTAATTTTTGCCTTTTCGATTACTGCGTAGCACGCGTTGCTGATCAGATTTTGAATGACTTCCGAAAACTCGAAAGGCAAAAGGCTCACTTTCACAGCAATTGGATATAGTTGAAAATTCAGCTGAACCGATGCTCCTTTATATTCGCCCAGTATATCCTGAAGAGCGGTTCTCGCTTTGGTTTCCAGAAAAGGATTGAGCTCAGTGACCAGGAATTCGTTTGATTTTCCTTTGAGGAGCTTCTGCATGTCCTTCACGATACGCGTGGTGCTGTTGCCGTGTTCGTAAATTTTTTCCAGGTTCTTTTTCAACATCTGAACCCCGCTGCCAAAATCATCCTGATCATCCTCCGTGAAATTTTCCTGATATTTATCAGTCACTTCTGAAATCTCTTCCAAAAGCGATTTCGATGATTGCGAAAAGTTGTTGATGTAGTTAAGCGGATTAAGAATCCTGTCCACAATTCCTTTCGTCAGCTGACCCACAGACGCCAGTTTTTCCTGCCTGATCAATTCTTCCTGCGCCGTTTTAAGGTTTACAAGCGTATATTCCAGGTTTTCAAGAATGTTGGTTTTGATATAAGCGCCGATCAAATGTTCTTTGAGATTTCTGACCATATTGAAATCACGCTGACCGAACGCGTGAGCGTGATCCATGTTTTCCATCGTGATAAAACTTTTAACATCACCCTCAACACGTATCACAATTGTAATCAGTGATTTAGGGGCAAAAAGTGAATCAACAGAATTATTCAGGTTTTCATAGAGAAAATCGTTTTTTACAAAAATATCCTCGAACACCTCAGTAGCCTGGTCTATATAGCGCTGGGCGGCTTGTTCGTAAGACATCTCCACATCTTCCACAGCCGTTATGTCCACTTTCCCGGCTAATGCGATAAACTGATAATTCTGCTTTGTTTTGTTGAAGATCAAGCCCGAAGCGCTGTCGACATTCTGGAACTGACAGAGGCGGTCGAGCACCATCTGAAACAATTTGACGGTATTAACCTCACTGTTAATCGATTTTACAAATTCATCAATCCTTTCCAATTGATCGTTCGTTGCCGAAAGTTCATCTGACTGCTGTTCAAGTTCTTCCTTTTGATTTACAATTTCTTCCGTTCTTTCGCGTATCAGATTTTCCAGCGCCTTAGTCTGGTTGGCGATAAATTCAAGCCTTTTTTTCATGATAAACCAGATCCCGGTGACCAGCAGGATCATATAAATTACATAGGCCCACCAGCGCTCATAAAGCGGCTCCACAATTGTGAACCGATAAGAAGCAATTCCGCTTTGATTTTGGTAAATATTTCTGGCACGAACCATAAAGCGATAACCACCCGCCGGTAAATTGGTGTATTCCTTCTGATATTTAGGCGTCCATGCAGACCATGTTTTGTCAAAATTTTCCAGATAATACTGAAACTCGATATTGTCATCAGGAATGAGACTAGCGGCCGAAAACTCAAAACTAACATCGTTAAATTTGTATTGCAGCGTTACATTCTTTCGGGATGAGTCTCCTGATTCAATAAAACCGTCAAATAAAACTGTATCTCCTTTTGCCGTGATCTTCCTGATAAATGACGAATACGGTTGTTTGTAGACACCATTCATTTTTTGATCGTAACGTATCAAACCCTCAGGCCCTCCAAACCAGGTTACGTTGTTTTGGTCCGGATAAATGTCATAAATCGTTTTGTCGGCCAGTGGCAAAAATGGTATGGAAACCTCTTTAAATGACTGATCACGTTGTTTTTCATATTTCGTCACCGATTTGTCATCGCCGTTCGTCGTCCAGATATTTCCCCGGGAATCTTCGACGAGCAAACTTTTCCATAATGGCACCGATTTGTCAGGAGAAGGAATGGAAGCATAAGCTTTGAAACGATCATCCCTTTTTTCATACCTGAAAACACCTTTGGAATTACTGACTAAAAGTCCGTCGGTTACCGCAAATATCCGGTTCAGCAGCGGCGTCGGCAATCCTTTCTCTATACCATACGGTACCACTTTATGTGTTTTTGCATCAATTTTAAGAATGCCATGCGATTGTGATTGCAGCCAGAGATTACCCTCCTCATCTTCGATGATTCTTGAAATTTGTGCCTCAACACCCGGAATTCTACGGAACGGTCCTGCCCCGTCACGCATCGCTACGCCATTTTCCAGACCCATATATATCCGGGAAGCTTTTGACGGTGATGGATAAACAACCAGGGAATAATCGTCTGAGAGCTGAACAGGAGCATCATTGTTTTCAATCTTGTATAAACCCTTGCTTGAAGCCACATAAAGCGCACCGTCAGCTTCTGCCAGGGACCACACCGCGGCGCGCAGAGAGGGGAAATCGGTGAAACGCCCGTTGACAAGCATGTGTAAACCGCTTCCCGTCCCTGCATAAAACCGGTTTTTAAAACGAATCATGTCATTGACCTGACCTTTTAAATTTTCTGATTCGCCATACTGCGACAACGGAGACGCAATTTCCATTTGGGCAATGCCATTGTTAAGCCCCATCCAGATCACGCCCGTACGGTCTTCCATCCAGTAATTGATGCGGTCGCCCTGTAAACGCTCGTTTTCCCGCACCAATTTTTTAATTTCTCCGTTTTCCGGATGTATCGACAAGAAATAACCGCCTGAAACGAAAACACCCAACGTCACATCCGACAATGGCTTTCCACTAAAAATCTCCTTGTCTTTCAGATAGTTATTCGCAGCCGAATTGAAAAAATCAATCCCTCCGTCGCGGAAAGTATAAATTCCCTGACGACTCGTGAGAATAAAAGTTTTACCGTTCAGAAAAAATATGGAATTGGCATCCAGAAGCTTTTCCGCTCCTGCCAGAACAGGAATTATACGAAACTGCCCATTGTCAAATCGCGTCAAACCAACACCGCTTTTGAAAACGTACATAACGTTATTCACTAAAAAAGCAGAAGTAATGGACTCGGTTGTCTTCCAGGATTTCAACTTTTTTCCGTCCCATAGAAAAATGTTGTTTTTTGTAACGAAATAAATTCCCTGGCCGGACTCAAAAACGGTGAGCACACTTCCAAATCCTGATTTTCCGATACTCAGTGATTTGAAATAAAGTGCTCCGGTGGAATCAGGCGTGAGATACCCGAATTCGTCATTGGCACCAACAATGATCCGGTTCATTTTATCGATAAAAAGTGCCGAGACCTTGGAAATATTCTTCGTGGGAATTGTCTTCCAGAAAACGCCGTCATATTCCAGTACGCCGGAGAAGTTACCAAAATAAAGTACCCCCTGTTTGTTCTGTACGATCGCAAAATTCTGCCCGTGCGCTTTGTAATCTTTGGGAGAATAAATCTTTACGTGCGGCGGCGCCACCTCTCCGTTACCCGCATCCTGCGCGGAAAGAGCGTGAATGGCAATAACCACAATAAAGAATATGCTTACTAGTAATTTCATCGCGCTGAGTTGATTAGGGCTTCGTCTCCGGCGATTTTTATGCGCCGGGCAATTGTAAAGTGAAATGAATCTTCAATCCATTTCATGGTTTCGTACAGCCTTTCAAAAGCCGGCTTATCCGTTTTATAAAGCATGTCCATAGCCGCTTCTGAAAGTTCAGGTAACGGTGAAACCGCGTTCGCTGTCAGAATGAACGATGTTTCTTCCGTTGGAAAAGCTTCAAGCTCTCTAATCGCTGCCAATTTTGTAATGACACTTACCCTGGAAAAATCCTTATTGATGATGTCGTAAAGTCTGTCTTCATCCGACAATTTTTGTTGTGGAAACTCATTGCGGTATTTCAGCACTTTTTCGGTTAGCGATCCTTCCTCAAAAAGGGGAATGACGTGGGATTTGTGCTCGGCCGGTATTGCGATGTTCAAAATTTCAAGGAGATAACTCCTCGTATTCTCATTTTCAGAACTGATCGATTCCTGAATAAAAAACAAGCGTCTGTCTCCGGTAAGTAATGTCAGAATGTTGAGCAGCTTGATAATTCCTTTGTTGTACTCCTTCATAAGCATAGCCCGGATACGCTTTCCGATTGTGAAGCTCGTGAAAAGATCACGCTGAGCGGCCACGATCCAAACCAAAAAAGCAATGTGCAACCTGATCTCAAGAACCAAAACTGCGCTTTCATTTAGATTGGCGGCATAGCCCGCCGCGGCAAGCGATTCATAAACCTTATCGCGGACAATTTGTGCGGGATCATTGAGCTGCTGGCGTAGAAATTTAACAGACTTTGCGCCGCCGATGTCAGATACAACCTTAACACATAACAGCTGAACATCAGGACGTTCCGCAGATTGGTTAAACAAATGATTTATCGATGGAATGACCGGCTCTCCTATCCGTACCAAAGCCTGAACTGTTTCTTCGATAAACAAGCCTGACGAAAAATTATCAAATAAATAGCTCCACAACTCACAGTTCCCATTTTCTCCTGCTGCACGTATTGCCGCGATCCTGATTACGTCATTTTTGCTTTGCAAATGCGGTATCAAATAGCGAAAAGAAAGAAACCGGCGTGATTGTCCCAATAAAAATATACCTTCCAGTTTTTCACTTTCATCATCCGACTGAGCTCTTTCAATCAAGGATTCAAATGAAACTCTCCCCGACGCCGGCGTTGCCTCAGGCACCAGAACTTCCGCAATGGACTCTGCTAAATCGGTTGCGACATCCTCTTTTTCCTGCGGGGACTTATTAAAACTGAAAAGATTTCCCAGCATATTCTGGTACTCGAACTTCATTTTAAGCGCCATAAATGACCAACCTACCAGAATCACCAGAAAAATGTAAATCAGATTGACCGAACTTCCGATATTGGCATAAACGAGGATCAAAAGGAGAATCCCCGCCAGAACATAGCCCAGCGGTTTGGCATACACTTCCACCTGTCCCTGCAAACTGATGCTTTCTTCTTTTGCCAATGGCTGATACAGAATTTGAAACGAAGTATCCGTGAATGACTTCCTTACCGAACTTAGCAGAAAACGGCCGAGCAGAATGTAGAAGAAAAACGAAAGATCCACCGATGCCATTAATCCGGCAAAAACAAACACGACAAGCAGAGAAACCGGCAAGATGATAATTCCGGAAATTATACCGAACGTATTGATAATGAACCTGTACAGGAAAACTTTAACAAGCAGTTCAACCACGGCGCAGATAAACAAAAACTGACCAAGGAATGATGACATCTGATCCTTTTGCGGAAACTGGTTTTTGATCTCAACCGAGAAAATAAACTCCAGTATGAAAAGCCCGAAAATCGGCATCATGCCAAGAAAAAAAACGAGCAGGTAGTAATTGCTCTTAAAATATTTCCCAAGCAGTTTCCCTTCACTTTTTTTGAGCGGCAACTGCTCATCCGATTTTTTAAACGAGAGCTGCCCGCTGTGTCGTCTAATAATCAGAACCATTACACAAAACGCGATCATCAAAGAAGCCACGCAAACATAAAGCATGTTTTCCGTTTTCATAAACCGGTTCCCAACCAGAAAACCGACAAGAAAAGAACTCAGTATGGACGCAAGAACGTCGCCCATGCCGATGAGACTGAACAGCCTTTTAGCTTGTTGCAAATTGAAAATAGCCGACGAGGGAATCCACAATGTAACAGTGCTGATGTATACAACAACCCTGATCCACAGAAACATACTGAGCGTGACCCATTTGCTACCTGTGTACTGATATGCAAGCAGCAATGTGCCCAGTGACACCATAAAGAAGATCAGCATGGCGAACGAGAGCCGAAAAAACCGAACTCTTTTTTGCAGCTCCGTATTGATACGTCCCAAAAAATAAAGTAAAATGCCGCCTCCGATGTATGCCAGCGGAAGCATCGACTTCTCAAAATCCGTTAAGAACAAGGAAGTTGCTACGATATAATAAACATAGACAGCCACACCCATAAAAAATGAGTAAAGCACAAAGAGCAAGACATCCGCTGCCTCTTCTCTCCTGACTCCAAGCGTCTTGTATATGTCTACCAGTTTGAGCATTTGATAAAAGGGACTAACTGTAAATGGTTTTTTGAATCATACTGCTTATAAAAGTGCTGAGTTCGGGACCTGGTATAATTGCCTCCCCCCGGTTATAGGTTTCTGTTTTAATGTATTTGAGCACCGCGCCGACCTGATCCGCGTCAAGATCAAAACCTAGATCCGTAGTCACTTTCCTCACGATCCGGTGATTGGCGAGTTGCGTGGCATAAGTCTTTGGCTTAACACCCAGAATTTTCTCAGGGTCAAAAGGTTGGAACGCTGCGGGATTAACAAACGGCGTTCCTGTGGAAATGGAATTGACACCAGTTCCGACGATCGGGTCTGAAATTTTTGGCTCCACGCCGGTAAATTTGCTCACCAGACCAGCCGTTTCGATGATTTCTTTCAGGTTCAAATCGGTGTTAAAAAGATCTGAACTACTCAGGCCGAGCCGGTCTACCAGTTTTTCCTTTTCAAAGGACATCAGGAAAAGCAAAATTTCTGTCGGAAGCAGACCGGAACGTTCGCCCAGGCCCAGCCAGGAAGTGGAGATAAGTAGTGCACCCTGTTTTATCGCTTCCAGATTGTTGGTCAGCGCAAGTCCCAGATCATTGTGAAAATGCGTGCTCAACATGGTGTCCGCCGGAATATTCTTTTTCAGCTTTTCAATAAAAGTTTTGATCTCGTTCGGGTACATTTTACCAAGCGAATCGCCCAGCCCGATTGTCGCCACGCCAGCCTCCAGAAATTTATTGACAGATTCCGCAATCAAGGCCGGATCGGATGAGAAAACGTCGGCGATCTGTACATCCACCGGAATACCATCCGCCTGATCCAGCGCATATTTCAGAATGTCAACTTCCTTTGCCAGTCCGTTTGCCAGCGATTGGTGGAGCATCGTTTGTGACAAAATCTCAGATCCTGGTACAACGATCGCAACACGCGGAAACTTTGCACCCCGGATGGCGCGCATACACAAATCCACTTCCCCACGGATTGCACGGCCATTTACAGCAAGCTGGCATTCATCCACGTGGTCCACCAGCATTCTGATTATCTCAAATTCACTTCCAAATATGGATGGAAAACCGGCTGCAAATATCAGATGATCGGCCGCCGAATCGCCGAATATTTTGGCTGTACTTTTGGCGACCTGGATTCTTTCGACGCCGGTCATCAGGGTTTTTGCCTGCGCTCCGTCGCGGGCTACTTCTTCCCAGATCACAAGTTTTCCGTCCCTAAGATTTTCTACAATTCTGTCTTCCATAACGTTGCTTTTTCAAGAGGAGTGATTCGGGTTATTGGTATAAGTTTTTCATCATTAATTCCACCGGTTACAGATCGTAGTAAAGGATCAGATTAAAGGACCGCAGGTTTTGCGGCAATTTTGAACCATACGGCCCCGAGGCGTCAAAAACACCTGGTGAGTACACCAGTGTGTTTAATACATTATTTACGGTAAGCTGAAGTGAGATGCCATTTTTTGGCAAATTGTAGGTAATCGCACTGTTGATCAGGCAGTAAGGATCAAATTTGGCCGTATTTTTGGGAGAAGTTGTATTGATACCTACAGGCTTGCTCCCCACGATGTTGGCCCTCAGATTCACATTCAGAATTTTCTTGTAAATGTAATTTGCGCCCACATTCGCCTGATGCGGCGCAATGTCTCCTACCACCAATTTGTGTATCAATTTGTCATTTGCATCTTTGGCAGGCTTGCCCTGCGTGTCGAGCGGGTCAATAATGTTGGAATTTGTGTAGGTATAATTGGCATACATATCCAGGTTGCCTCGGTGGTAGCTCAGCATGGCTTCAACACCCAGTACTTCCTGTTTTCCAATATTCTGGAACTGATTGGTGACCAGCCCGTAAGTTGCGAAATCCGCGAGTGACTCCTTGATGATATTGGTGAATCGGGAATAATATCCCGTAACATTGACATGCATCTGGGGCATGAGTTTCCTACCAATATTGAGCTCAATATTTTTGATTTTCTCCGGTTTCAACGCAGGATTAGCCACGTCACGTTTGCCTTTTCCAACAGAGTATTTTTCCTTATTCGTGGCATCTTTAAATGCTTCTGAATACACGGCTTTGAAAATCGTTTTACCCGGTGTGAAAACCAACGCAAGCCTTGGATTGAACACGCCGCCATAACCGAGATTATTCCTTACCCGGTTGTTATCATAACGGAAACCACCGGCAAATTTCAGTTTGGGCCTGATCTGAAACGTGGATTGAACGTATCCGGCCAGATCCCTCATAAATAATTGGTTACCACCCAAAATATCCGTCAGCGGCCTGCCTTCCTCTTCGACATTACCCGTTGCATTAGTGGTATAATCTCCTTGTAAAAAACTTAGCCTGGACTCAAAACCGGCAACGATGTCAATAGTTGGCAACGGCTGCCAGAAGACCTTCAATTCATTGCGGAACTGTTGCGATCGCTGGAAAAGATAGGTCGTATCCAAACGCGGCTTATCGCCGGCCATCAGGTTCGATATGGTATAAAACCCGGTACCTGAATATCGGAATTTGTTGTAATTCACCAATCTGTTATTCTTGTCGAGCACGTGGTCTTTGAAACTCATCAAATTAGTAATGAACACTTTATCATTTACCTTCTTCTCATATTTGGCATAAACAAAAGTATGTTTCGGCGCCCAGTTTGTGCCCTGCCCCTGCGATAGTATCTGTGTGTCGTTGTACCATGAGCCAGGCCCCTCCGAAGTTTTCCAGTGATTGAACCCAAAAGTGATGTCATACACTTTCAATTTGGCATCAATTGAATAGGATCTGGTTTTATCGGCGTAGGATAACTTTGAGTAAACCTCGTTATCCAGTTCAAAAGCACGCTGAATTCCCGCATCAGTCACATTAACTTTGTCGGCTGTGGAGGTAAAATAAGTGCCGGATTTACCATATTTTGCTGTGAACGCGTTGACAGCAGTCGTTCCGCTCAGCCCAAGTAATTTGTAGTTGTCTTTATTGAAAATCCTGGCAGAATAATCGTAGCCGGAATAGCTGCTCAGATCCGGTTCATTTGATCTGAAAATACGGCCGGTCAGAGAGAAGGAAATTTGCCGGTTTTCGGATTGGGCAGCGATTGTGCCGTCAAAATAACGCGTATTGTAAGATCCATAACCGGTACTGGCTGATCCACCGATCCGTTTTCCTGTTTTAATAAATTCGTGCGGCTGCTTGGTAATGATGTTGTAAACACCCAAAAAAGCGTTGGATCCGTACATGGTCGATGCCGGCCCATACACCACTTCGACGCGGTTGAGATTGCTAAGCGGGTATTGACGGGAAAGATATACATTACTGGACCACAGATCGTTATCCTCAATTCCGTCAATCAAAAATAACGTTCTGTCTGTATTTTGTGAACGATAACCGCGCTGGTACACGTTGCTGTACAACAGGCCGTTTGAGCGGGAAATATTAAACCCTGGCAGATCGTGCAACACCATTTCAAAATCCGTGTAACCCCGCTGTTTGAACTCTTCCCGTGTTACGGCAATTACGGTAGCCGGCGCCTCGAGGATGTTTTCATCTTTCTTTGAAACGGAACTTACATTGATTACCCTTTCAATCGACATTTTTAAATTGTTGACGATCGTAATAAAACGGGCGGAAACGGACAGATCCAGATCCGGTTCGTAGACAGGATTTAGCAAAAGCATCTGCCGCACACTTTCAGTCGCGTGGTCTGTAGAATCAATGGCCAGATAGGTCATCGACAAAATCTTGTAGGCATTTATTTTTTCGTTCGTACTGAAACCGTCCTTCAAACAAGGATTGAGCAAGGCAAAAACATCGGAAAAATTTCCACTATTATATTTCTTTTGAGCCTCCCCAATTTTGAATTCCCCACAAATTTCCTGACTATAACTTACTGCATAACAGCAAACTGATAGTGTAAAAGCAAGAATAAGTTTTGTAAAATTATCTCTTTTCATAACCGCCCCGCTTAGAGATTATTCAGTAATTGTTTTCTGATACTGTATGTCTTTCCCGATGTAAGTGTCCCATTCATCCGGTGTAAAATTCCGCTTTACAGTCTTTTTGACCTTCGCATAAAGTTGCTGGGTATTGATGTCCCAGATACGCACCGATTTATCTGCACCGCATGAAATCAGCCTGTTGCTGTCGGCCGTAAAACAAAGCCCCATCACCCAGTTGTCGTTGTCGCGTATTGTGACCGGCTGCTGTTGCAAAAGGATGTCCTTGTAGTTCCAGATGTGCACCGAACCGTCGTAGCTACAAGTGGCCATCAGTTTCCCGTTCGGTGAAAAAATGATGCTGTTGACTCCCGAAATATGCCTTCCAGTAATTGCCGTAGCCCTTCCGATAATTTTATTCCCCGAAAGATTCCAGGCATGAAGTGATCCCAGATCATTGCTGGTAATCAGTTTGGTCCCGTCCGGACTAAAAGCAACCGAACCAACCTGGTTACCAAATTCAATTTTTTCATACACAACCGGCGCCTTTTTTAGGTCGTTGAGGTCAAAAGAAAAGATCTTACCTTTCGTGGACCCGCACATCAGCACATTTCCGTCGCGGCTGATTCTGGCGTTTAACAGTGTATGGCCGGTCCTGATATTTTGAAGTGAATCCAGCCGGTTGTCACCCACTTTCCATGTACGGATTCCGCCGTCGGAGCTCACGGTGATCAGTCTGTTTTTATCATCATAAAGCAATGTATTTACACTTGCTTTAAATGCCTTGATGACCAACGCCTGTGATTTGGGCAAGGCTGTGTTCCAGACAAAAATCCCGCCTTCACTTCCTCCCGCAAATATATTTTTCCCATCAGCTGAAAACAGCACCGAACGGATGTCCCTGTTATTACCTCTTGGAACCGAAAAACTCTCAGGTTGCGCTGAAAGCGCATTCAGGTTCCATACTTTCACTGTTCCATCTTCGCTGCCTGACGCCAGTTTGGTATGATCCGGATTGATGGAAATGGATCTGACAATATCGTTATGACGCCTTAAAACGACCTTGGACTCAGCAACTTTTGACAGTGCATTGAAGACATCCGGTGAGTCGCGGTCGTTGAAATCGTAGGCCTGAAGTGCCAGCAATGCGGCAATATCATCTTTGCTGTCTGGCATCTGGTACGACTGAATGGCAATGGATCTGGCAATGGCAAGCAGCCTGAGCTGTTTTTCTTTTGACGTCGCGGCAGTTGCTCGTTCTCGTTGCTGGTTTGCTATCGTTACCAGCGTATCACCGCGCAATTTCTGTTTAAGCACTTCCTGTTTCTCGTTCTCAACGATCGCCTTTTGTTTTTTGGTTTCGGCAAGGGCAATTTCGGCCACGTCTGCACTGCGGGTTGCATCCATTTTTGCCAGGACCGCCTCACGCTCCTTTTTCTCAGCTTTTTCCCTTTGCTGAAAAGCAATCTGTTTTTGTTCGTCGGTCAGCAACCTTTGCTGTTCAGCGATCTCCTGCTGTTGCTCGGCGATTCTACTTTGTACCACTGCTTCTTTCGACTGCTCCTCTGCACGTTTCTTCTCCCTTTGCGCAACTTGTTCTTTGATATCAGATTCTTTTAATGCCTGTTTCGTTTCCGCCTGCAAATAGGTCAGGTACAGCACCGCAACCGTTGCAATCATAGCAAGTCCCACGCCCATTACGGCAAGATAACGGCTTTGACGGAGCGCGCGTTTTTGTTTGTTTTCCTGTGCCTTTACCTCAAAATCGTATTGTTTTTTACTGTATTCCAAATAGTTAGTCGCCCGTTCGAAATACGGATCGTATCTTTTGGCCCAATCTGCGGTAGGACGGTTGTCCTTCTGCCACTTTAAGCCAAGCTGCAATTCGGGATTTACCCAAAGGCCCGCTTTTCCATCCTGGTACAACTGAGAAGTGGCACTGAGCTGTTTGTATAATTTAGCAGAATCGAGCTCCTCTTCCACCCAGCGGCTCAACCTGTTCCAGAGTGTCAGAATGCGTTCTACGGTGATATCAATGATGGCATCGGCATTGAGAAAAACGCCGGGATGCGGAATCAGGAATGAAACACCACGTTTGCGGAACGCTTCAATGACATCGGTCAGCAGATAATCCGGGATTCCTGTAACCTCAATAATTTCGCCCAGTGTTGTGGGACGAAGCGTTGGCGCGTCATTTGCCCCTAAAACGATTAGTGTTTTGAATAACTTTTCAGCAGCATTCTTGCGTCTTTCGTCAAGTTGCTGTCCAAAAATCTCTTCTGCGTGTAGTGTAATTGAATTTTTCATTGTTCCGATCGCCTCATATTCGGCTTCGGAAATCGGCTCTGTTTCATTTTTTGTGGCGGTCCATTTATCCCAGGTACGCAAAAGCGCATGTTGCAAAATCGGGAGCGAATCCGGATTGGAGGCAATCTCCGCCAATAAATTATTTACAAGAACCGGGTCAATATGTACACCCGAAGCCTCAATAGGTTTGACGATAATCTCGCGTACTTCCTTTTCGGTCATTTTGGGAAGGAGGTAATAACCCAGATTTATCGCTTCCGTAAGCCCCTTAAAATCAGTACAATGATCCAGATAATCAGATCGCATCGTGATTGCCGCGTAAGCAAGCCCTTTTTCAGGATCGATCAGTTTTAACAGAATTTCAATAAAAGCCGAGGTCTCAGCACGCACTTCCCGTTCCCCGCCAACCGACATATCGTACCTGAAAACCTCTTCAAACTGGTCAATAACAAGTAGAAGCCTGTTTCCGCCTAACGCAGAAGCAAGCCTGAAAATCGTTTCTCCGGCAGCACTGATATCTGTTTCCTCTCCGGGCAATGCATTAAAATCCTGACTGGTCCGTAATCTCGCCTGCAATGCTGCAATCAGACTTTTTACCGGTTGTGCGCCAGGTTTGAATACAATCACCGTCCACTCCCCTTTATCCTCCTGCGAGTTTTCAAGCGCAGGAATCAACCCCGCTTTTATCAGGGAAGATTTACCGCTGCCCGACGACCCGATCAGCGCAAGAAACCGACCATTCAGCAACTTTTGACGCAGCTCCCGAATGTGCGAATCCCTGCCAAAAAACAAAGAATGGTCTTCGTACTCGTAGCTTCGTAGTCCCGGAAAAGGATTAGAAAGTTTTGTTAAATCGACCATACAATATTAAACCTGTTATTATAACAGCTGGTGTTCATTGCTGCGGCGGAACAGATGAACACCAGCCTGCCCATTATCAGGGCCTGACAATTTTCATTACAAATTTATTTCGGTTTTTCCCATCGGTATATTCATACCCAAACTCGTCTACACCGTTGACTGTCAGAAAAATACCCAGACCACCAATTGCCCTGTCTTCGAGCGCCATGGTGAGATCTTCATCATCAGGCATTTCTCTTGCGAGCGGGTCAAATGCTGCTGCGACGTCTTCCAGAACAACGGTTAAGCTTTCGTCCGTTATCTCGCTTTCCACCGTATAACTTGCTTTGAGTCCTGCGGCCTCGTAACCATACAGGATAATGTTGGTGGCGATTTCATCGATTGCCAGTTTGAGGCTGTACGTTGACTTTTTCGTCAACCCGGCTTTTACCGACAATTCACCAATGTATTCCCGTAAAGTATCCAAGGAATCGACGGTCCCGGGAAAACGTTTCCTTTCCATGCGCGCTACTAATTAGACGGGATACTGATCTACGATCGTAACACTGTGATGAAGGCCGGTTTTTTCCAGCGTATCAACGATCAGTTCCTGTGGTTTTACAATGAAGATGGATAGGTGCGGACCGATTTTTTGTTTTGAGTAGATCAAAACACGCAAACCGGCTGATGACATAAAGTTAAGCTTCTCCATGTCAAGCACCAATGAATCAATGGATTGATTTGCAATTTTTTCAATTTCAGTTTGAAAAACGCGTGCAGAAAGAGAATCCAGCTCTCCTGTCAGAGTAAGTGTAGCAACCGGGCTAACGATCACAGATTCTATAGTAAAAGCCATATTTTTAATTTTTTAGAATTTTTAAATTTCTTTTTGAAAAATGATCGGGTGTATCGCCAGGTTGGAGCAATTGACCATTGTCTGTCGTTCATTCCCAAACACCTACTTCCCAACCAAAATCACCGTCGAACGCCCGCCTACGAGGAACCTGTTCTGATCGTCCAGTCTCAGTTCCTTACCGATTCCGTACGCATCCTGGCCAGTTGGCATATCTGTGTTGACAGCGATGTGCCATGCACGACCGGTTGGCAGTATTGGCAGCTCGTAATAAAGTGCGTCCCAATAGGTGTTCATTGCTACGTAAATCGTGTCGTCTATGATCGTTCCACCCTTCGCATGCGCACCGTCCAGCATAAATGCAAGACATCGGCTGCTCGGGGAAAAATCTGCCTGCCAGGCCTGCGTGCCGTGGAAACTGATGTCCGGATATCCGCTGCCAACGTAGTCGCGGTGCTGGAAATGCGTCCTGCTTCTCAATACGGGATGCCCTCTTCGGAACTTGGTGATATGCTTAGCGAATTCATAGATATCCGAATTCTTTTCAAGCAAACCCCAGTCGACCCAGTTAAGCTCGTTATCGTGGCAGTAGGTGTTGTTGTTGCCGTATTTCGTCACACCCATTTCATCACCCGAAAGGATCATCGGAACGCCCTGACTGACCATGAGAATCGCCAAAGCATTTTTCACCTGCTTATGCCTCAATTGGTTGATAAATGCGTCGTCCGTTTCCCCTTCCACACCGCAGTTCCAGGAATGATTGTCGTTGCCTCCGTCATTATTTCCTTCACCGTTGGCCTCGTTGTGCTTTTCGTTGTAGGCAAAAATGTCATAAAGCGTAAAACCGTCATGACAGGAAATAAAATTGATACTTGCAGTTGGGCCACGGTAATAGTAAAGATCCGGCCATCCCTGAATACACTGGGCAATTTCGCCGATCAGACCTTCGTCGCCTTTGAGAAACTTCCGGATCGCATCGCGGTATTTCCCGTTCCATTCAGCCCAGCGACCATATGCAGGAAAAGAACCTACCTGATACAAACCTCCCGCATCCCATGCTTCCGCCACAAGCTTACATTTGGCCAGAATCGGATCGTAGGCAAGTGACTCCAGAAGCGGCGGATTGCTGAGCGGTGCACCGTTCTGGTCGCGTCCAAGGATGGCAGCCAAATCGAAACGGAAGCCATCAATGTGATAATCGGATGCCCAGTAACGCAGACAGTCCAGAACCATATTACGAACCACAGGATTGTTGCAATTCAGCGTATTCCCTGTACCTGAAAAGTTGAAATAATAACCTTCCGGCGTCAGCATGTAGTATGTTTTGTTGTCGATCCCGCGGAACGAAATTGTGTGGCCCCGGTGATCGCCTTCGGCAGTGTGGTTAAACACTACGTCGAGCATGACCTCAATACCATTTTTATGCAATTCTTTCACCAGTGTTTTGAGCTCATCCACCTGCATCCCAAACTTCCCGGTAGCTGCGTAGCCTGCTTTTGGTGAAAAGAAATTAACCGTGCTGTAACCCCAGAAATTGACGATCAAGCCGCCCGTAACAGGATTTTCCTTGCTGTTTTCCCATTCGTCAAACTCATAGATCGGCATGAGCTCAACACAGTTGATACCCAGTTCTTTCAGATAAGCAATTTTGCTGCGAATGGCGGCAAATGTCCCCGGATTTTTGACCTGTGCCGACGGATGCTGCGTAAATCCTCTTACGTGCATTTCGTAGATCACCAGATCTTCGATCGGTGTTTCGAGCGGATGGTCATTTTCCCAGTCAAAATCTTCGAAAACGAGACGTGATCGATATGGATATATGTTGTCCCAGTTTGGCGTCGCCAGCCAGGAATCACGTCCGCCAATCGCCTTTGCGTAAGGATCGCTCAAAATAATGCTCTTGTCGAACCGGTGTCCGGCTTCGGGATTGAAAGGACCGTCCATACGGTATCCGTATTCCAGGCGTTCGTAGTCCAGATCAAAAACGATCATGGAATACACATTGCCCGTACGAAACTCTTCCGGAAAACGGATCTCTGCAAACGGCGCCGCCTCTCCCCTTTCAAACAAAACAAGCGTACAGTCGATCGCCTCGCTGGAATAGATGCTGAAGTTGATCCCGTTGGGCACCATGGTTGCGCCAAATGGCAACACATGGCCCCTTCTGAATTTTATTCCTTCCTGTTCATGGGTCGGATAGTAGTCTATCCTGATATCAGTTGCCATGTGCTAGTTTTGTTTTAGAATAGCGATTGCTTCATCCTTCTTTTCTACGATTGTAAAAAAGTTTATAAAACCCGTGGTTGACATGACATCCTGGATATCTTCCGAAACACCCACCAGCACTACTTTTCCGTTCTGTGATTTGATGTTTCTGTAAACCATCAGCAGTACGCGCAGGCCGGCACTGGACATGAATTCAACGGCCGTCAGGTCAATGGCGATTCGTTGGCTTTTCTCCGTGGCCACTTTCGCATTCCGCTCAAATTCAGGAGCGGTTTTGCTGTCAATATCTCCGGAAACTTCTACAACCGAAATCTCTTCCAAGTCAGTTATTGCTACTTTCATTGTTGTTTTTTCTAAAAGTGGTTCAACTACTTAGTCGGGCTGATCTGAACTTTGACACGAATACGTTCCTCTGTTTCAGGAAGTTTCACTGTAAGTCCCTGTGCATCGAAGTCGGTATAAGGCTGATCGTTGATAAATACTTCGCTGATGTAAATGCTGCCCGGAGGAAGAATATCCGGCGAAACCCGCAGAATATTGTCTTTCCAGCCATGTGCATACGGCTTAAAGTAGAAATAAGTTGGTTCTTTGGTAATCAGCAAATTGATGTAAACTGCTGACAGATAGCACAATTCGGTACTGTGGTACGCACTCATGGAGTGACTTCCCTTGTAACGTTCCGTTCCAAGCAGATACGGCATACCATTGCCAAAGACGTTGAAATATACACCGCCATCATCGTTATCAAGGAAGAAAGCGTTGTAAAACGAAGCTGCTTCACGTGCTTGTTTTTCGTATTCTTTGTCGCCAAGAACACCGTACATGATCAGGTATGCAAGGATCGCCTGCTCCTGTTGCCACCATGCTTTACGGTCATGCCATACAAACTGATGTCTTCCACCCGTTTTTTGTACGCGTTCAACCACGTCATACCAGCCGCCGCGTTGTCTGTCGGAACCAGCCGCAGGCATCAGTTCAGCAATTTTTTTGGCAAATTCCAGGTACTCTTCTTTTGGTGTCAACGACTGCTGACGGATCAGGTTCCAGGCGATTTTGAGGTTGTGGCCTACTACCGCACGGTTTTGCTGCCATCCCCAGGTCTGATCTTTACTCCAGTCTTCAAAGAATTTCTCCTGAACAAACGGGCTGTTCTCGTAATCAGGGAAATATTTTGTAATGGTATCAAAAGTATATTCGAGGAAATCGGCATGTTTTTGTTCACCGCTGGCCAGGTACAAATTCACCAGATAAGCCGGAGCGTGGTCACCCACTGAGTTCCAGTTTTTGCGCGCTTTATTGTGAGCCAGTGATTCCTCATGCGCATCCATCGTGATCGGGTGCAGGTGAGAATAGTAGCCGATTCCGTTCGGATCCTTGAAATATTTCTCAAAAAGATCGATGGTTTTGTCGATATCGTATCTGATACGTGGATCACCCGTGATACGGTAGGTCTGCGTTGGACCAGCCAGAGCGTAGATCTGCTCGTACATTGGCAGCGAATCCAGGTCGTCTCCAAATTCAGAAGTAAGTAATTTGGTTTCTTTCTGACCCTCCACTTTTAAGCCGTGGTACCAGTATACAAGATCCTCGTCGCTGTCGAAAAAACGCATGTGGTCACGCAGGTACTCGGTTCCCAATTCAGCGCCTTCCAGAAATTCGTCTTTTCCTGTCAAAAGGTAAGCTGAAGCAAAACCATACACCATACGGGAAATCGTATCCGTTTCCTGAAGATAATCACCTTTTTTGGCACCTCCCAGGTGGAGCATCGTACGGTAATTCTTGTAATTGATCTCTTCTTTTGGATAATCAAACTGCCATTTCAGATAACTGGTTGCAATGGAGCTGATCTGGTTGATCCAGTAATTTTGTTCCTCGTGACGGTATTTGCTTGGCTCTTTACCCGGGAAAATCAATTGTTGCGCTTCGAAAGTAGCAGTTTCTGCTCCGTCGTTGGGGTAAAATGTACCGTATGCAAATACATATTGTCCGTTGGTCGACAAAAATGCGGCGATGTCGCCAGGATCCTGCCAGCCTTCTGTCAGGTTTTGTACGCTGCGTGCGTAAGTAGACGCGATCAGGTTAACTTTGAAAGGCCTTTTGTCGGAGGTCTCCATCGTAAACCAACGTTCCTGAGCGCTATATCCTGTGATATAACCCGCAATCGTGTCTGAAAAGGTGAAATTTATATCCATAAATTGAGCATTAAACAGGGTTTGTAATATGAATAAATGATAAGAGAGAGATTACGATAACCGGAACAATCAGCTTCCCAGGTTTTCCTGGTCACAATAACCTTGTGTGATTTCTATAATATTGCCTTCGGGATCTTTGAGCCAGACTGTTTTCCAGCCCTCGATCACGTCGTCAAAATGCAAGGGCCCCAGCGTGATTACCGCGTCGGCTCCCATTTCTTCAAGCTTCGCGTCTACGTCGTCTACGCAAAAAGCCATGTGCCGTAATCCTGCGTAATGCGGGCCGTCTGCTTCTGACATCGGGTATGGTCTTTCTTCTTCGGTCGGAAATATTTCGAAATAAAAATTCTCCGCATTTTTCAGAAAAACCAGTTGGGCGTCATCGCCTAGTTCTATTACCCGGGCCCGTCTGAAGCCAAAGTATTTCGAATAAAATGCCTCGAATGTCGGGAGGTCTTTAACGGTCAGTGCCAGGTGAAAAAATGTCGCCTTCATAATGCTGTATTTTAGTTGGTTGAAAGGCGTTCTATAATTCTTTTCGCAAAAAGATGAGCATGTCCTCCCGAGCGGCCCGTTACCAGATCGCCGTCTTCAACTACGTCTTCGTTGGTATAAATGGCTCCGTACGCCTTAGCGTCGCCGATCAGGTTGTTGTGGCAAACCAATTTGCGGCCTTTCACCAGTTCAGTAGCGGGCGCAACAAGCCACAATCCATGACATATTATTCCTTTCAAAATACCGGGTTCAGCAAATGCCCTTTTCAGGAATTCCGTTGCAGGCGGGATTTTTTCAACGTCTTCGGTGTAACGCAAACGATCCGAAACCATACCGGAAGGCACAATGATGGCGTCGTAACTTCGCAACTCTTCATCGCTCATGTTTTCAAACGACTCCCAGCAATCCATCGGTGCGCGGTATTCGTGACCCAGAAAAGTGATTTTATCCTGGCCCCATAATCTGCTAAGAAAATGGATTTCGGCGCCCTCTTCCGGAAAGCGGAACTTGTAATAAAATATCTCGTTTTCGAAATAATCAGCTTCGAACAGAATACCAATTTTTTTTCCAGCTAGTTTCATGATTTTGACAGATCAGGGTGTAAGATTAAATTAAGCAAGTGAGCCGTCAGGATGCTGTACCATGCCTGCAAAATGAATCGCGATTTTACCGTTTTCCAAAACCCAGCTGTCAGCAAAACGCATTTCACTTTTTTCACCACCCACAGTCATCGTGATCTGTTCCGTAATCATGATCGTCTCAGGATTTTCAGTTTCCGCCCAGAACACGATATCCGATTCAAGACCATCGATGCCAAGAATTCCCTGCATGTGTTCTTTCACCTCTTCCCTGCCTTTGTAGATCACCGGCGATTTCGAGAAACTGCTGATCAGCGTCGCGTCATCCGTGTACTGGTCCAGAAGTGCTTCAATATTTTTATCCAGAATGTGCTGTATATGCTCCTTGTACATCTTACCCAGCTTGGTATCCGGTACGTTTTTCATGTTATGTCGGGTTTATGGTTATGCTTTTAAATTGAAAATATCATTGGAAACTTAAAGTGTCGCAGATCCTTCGTGGTATTCCAGGCCGTCAACGATGTACTTCGTAATGATCACTTTGCCATCAGACTCCTTCACTTCCCAGGTTTGAAAAGCGTCGCATTTGATGCGTTTGCTGTACGCCTCAGGCGCATTCCACATACTGGCTTCCCATTGTACCACTACTTTTGCAACCGCAGTATCACCAGTGATCACCGACTCCACGCTTTTTACCGTATGCACCTCATCGAAAAAAATACGGATTACGCGCTGGAACCAGCCTTCAAATCCTGCATAACCGTAAATCGTAGCTTCCGGAAAAACCATTTCCAATTCCTTGTCGGCAAGCAAGGGCAATATTTCTACCATCGGTACGTGGACATCCAGTTTGCCGTACCAATCTTTTGCGAGTTCCTGTATTGATTCCTGAGTAAGCATTTTTGTAAACTTTTATGATAGAGTTATAAATTTCAATTTAAAATCAAGCGTGATCCTGCAGGATCATATCAGCCGCCTTCGCACCAGCTAAAAAGCTGGCCGCAACGGTATTGCCACTTGTTACCGTGGGAAACACGGAAGCATCCGCTACTCGTAAACCTTTAATTCCATGCACTTTAAGTCTTGGATCAACGACCGCCATTGCATCAGTCCCTATCTTGCACGTTCCGGCAGGATGCCAGAGTGTTGAGCTTTGGCTTCTGATGTAATCTGTCACATCAGTTCCTTCGCCCGGTGCAATTTCACCACCGTTCAATTCCTTGAAAGAGGCTGTGACTGCGAGGTTTCTGACAAGTTCAACCGCTTTCCGCAGCACTTCCACATCCGCTTCTGCTTCAAGATAATGCGGGTCAATGACCGGTGCTTCCAGTGGATCGGAAGATTTCAGTTTCACTTCTCCCCTGCTCTCCGGCTGAACCAGAATGGGAAGAAAAATACATATTGGTCCGCCGAAATCAGGTAGAACCGGTGCCAGCGGTCCTGGAAGGCTTGGGGTAAAATTCAGTTGCAAATCTGTTGTTCCGCCGTCATTTTTTGTATTGACAAATAATACGTTACCCGTCAAAAGCGTCGTATTCGGCATTGGAATATTGGAACGAAAGACCATGGGCAGTTGCAAGTGATCCTGCAAGTTTTTCCCTACGCCCGGCAGATCCTTTACTACTTCAATATCAACCGCTTCCAACTCAGCTGCCGGCCCGATCCCGGACAACAAAAGAAGTTTTGGAGATGCCAGCGCACCGGCAGAAACAATTACTTCCTTTTCAACAAAAATCTGCTCTTTTTTACCTTCAAAAATGACCTCTATTCCTATTGCTGTATCATTTTCAACGATAATCCGGGTTGTCTGGCAATTGGTTAAAATCGTCAGATTCGGGCGATCCTTTATTGGATCCAGGAATGCAGTAGCACCGCTGGCCCTTTGGTCCGTTCCGGTAATATGGAACTGAAGATATCCTGCGCCGTTTTCCTGACGCACCCCATTGTAGTCCCAGTAAGGTCCGTCATAACCGAGGTCTGTGGCGCCTCTGAGAAAATGTTCAGAACGCATCACATCATCCGGGCAGTCACGGATTGACAATTCCCCGCTGTCTCCATGCAATTCCGAAGCGCCGTTTTCAAAATTTTCGAGCTGAATAAAGTACGGGAGCAAATCCTGGTAACCCCAGCCTTCGGCACCCTGCGCCTTCCATTCTTCGAAATTTTTCGGGTTACCACGTACGTACATCATGGCATTGATGGAAGAACTTCCACCCAGAACCTTGCCCTGATTGATCACGATTGATCTGTTGGCAAGACCCGGCTGCTCTGTCGTTTTCAGTATCCAGTCGACATCCGAAAACCAGAGATTGACGAAACCACCCGGATCCTTGATGGCCGGATTCACATCCGCACCACCTGCTTCAACCAGTAAAACCTGATTTGCAGGATCCGAGCTCAAACGATTTGCCAACACACTTCCTGCCGCACCCGCACCAATGATAATGTAATCGTATTTCGTCCCGAAATTCATAATTTTAAAGAAGAGGGTTTACTAACTTTTTTATTGCGCACAATTGGTAATTACCCAATCGGCCTTGTGATTTCCTTCCAGCACGAGGTCAATCAAAAACGGTTTGTCATCAGCAAGCATACGCTCAATTGCCGGTGCTATATCTTCTTCTCTTTCAACCCTGACAGCCTCAACACCAAGCGATTGCGCAAGAAGGTCAAAACGAATTGCGGGATAAGAGAGATCAAAAGGCAATGGCTGGTTATGGCCCGAAATATTACGTTCCGTCCAGTACACATCAATGTTGAGTTGCAGTAATTTGTAGGATCCGTTGTTGCAGACCACAAACTTGGCACCCGTATTGTGCCGCACCGCCGACCAGAGCGCCTGAATGGTGTACATGCTTCCGCCATCTCCCGAAAAACCGATTACAGTTTTGTCAGGATTTGCCAGTTTGGCACCAATCGCTCCCGGAAAACCGATACCCAGCGAACCACCGCGCGTGGCGAAATAATGGCCCGGAATCTGTGGTGGAATGTATCTTGTAACGGGCGGGGAATTGGTCAGCGCTTCGTCAAAAATGATCGCATCAGCTGGCAATTTTTCTGCGAGAACCGTAGCAAACTGAGACATGTGTAAAGGAGATTTCCCTAGCGCACCCAGATCTGCTTGCTTCTCGCCTGCAATTTTTGCTGCTTTTGCCGCGCCAATTTCCGCCGTTCTTTGCGCTGCTTTTTCTTTTTGCTCAGGTGTAATTTTACTTTCAATCGCCGTGGCAAGCGCGGTAAGCGAAAGTTTCGGATCACTGACCACACCAAGGTCAACCCGGTGATTTTTAGCTATTTCGTAGGCATTCAGGTCAAAATGAATTACCTGTGCGTCTGGCGCATAAATGTCATCGAGTCCAGGAAAAACCTCCGGCATCATGTATGTGCCTACAACCAGATTTACATCGCCTTTTGTAGTGATCGGGCGACTGTATTCGGCAAACATGTGACCGGTTGTTCCCTGGTAAAGCGGATGGGTATTATCCATCACAAGGTCTCCGAATTCAACGCCATATACCTCAGCACCAAGCAATTCCGCCACTCTGGCGATTTCGGCAGTAGCACCTGAGTAAGCAACGCCGTCTCCGATGAAAAACATCGGTTTCTCCGCAGCCAGCAGCGTTTCAGCAGCCTGTGCAATAAGTTCAGCAGCGGGTTCCACTCTGGTTGAAGGAATTGAAGTCGGGAATACCGGTTCATCATTCAACTCATCCAGAATATCCATCGGCAGGCAAACATAAACGGGCCCCATAGGAGGTGTCGAAGCAATTTTTACTGCCCGACGTAATGTCCTCAACACCGATTTGGATGAGGTAACCATTGTCGAATATTTTGTCACAGGAGCCATCATCCCTACGAGATCATTGGCCATTTGCGCATCCATATTCAGGTATTTCACGCCTGCATCCGAGCCAATTACCACCAGCGGCGCGTGACCGCGTTTGGCCTGATACACAGCACCTACTGCGTTTCCGATACCGGGCGAGCTGTGCAGCTGAACAATCGTCGGCTTCTGCGTGGCACGGGCGTATCCGTCGGCTGCCAGAACTGCGACCGTTTCCTGAAGTGTCAGGATGTATTTCATGTCCGGATATTCGGCCAGTGCATCCAGGAACCCCTGTTCTACCGTACCGGGATTGCCAAACATGTGATCCATGCCGTCAGCCAGGAACTGCTCAATAATTTTCTGATTACCGGTTTTACCAGCCATAACGTTTGAGGCCTTTATCTAATACGTTTACAAACTGATCACCGAACTCAAAAGAACACTGCAATGAGCGGGCAGTAATGAATGGATAATCGACGATTACCGAAGTTTCTTTTCCGAAATTTCCGTGATACTGGCCTTCCGGTCCAACGGCATCAGTCAGAATGTATTCCAGAACATAGGGAGGAGGCCCCATATTCAGGTCGGTATGAAGGAATCCGGTACCATCGTGGTAATCGTATTCGATACAGTGACCAGTAACATGTTTTCCTTTGATGATCGAGTTACGTTCGTTGAAATCGCGGGCAAAAACCAGCGGAGCAACACCGTAACAAATACCTGCAACAGGCATGTTTTTCTTGTAAAATGCCAGGATGAGATCATGGACACGCTGGTTGTTCACCATGTCGATGATCGGTCCGCTGCCACCTACCAGCAAAATAGCCGCATACTCTTCGGTAATCTTTTCAGCTGCAATTTTCAGGTCTGCGTAATATTTTTCAAAAGCCCTCAAAAAATCAGGAGTGGAAAAATAAGGACGCTGTGGAATTACTTCCGACAAATTCTGGGTTGTCGCCAATCTTCCGGACGCTTCGAAAGCATTCACTTTTTCAGCAGCTTCGGACGTCGTAACACAAACACCCAGCGGAGGATCTACGTAAGTTGTATCAAAACTCGGAGGCAGCGCTTCCGCTTTTTTACCGTTTGGTGTAATGAACTCAACTGTGTAACCAGCCGCCTCAAGTTTTTCAAGAGGCCCGACGAGTTCAATTCCCCAATAGCCGTATTCGGAAAGAACCGCTAATATTTTCTTAGACATAACACTGAGTTTTAAATATTGTAATGATATTTTTAAAGGACAGGGTTCTTATTCAGGTTAAACGAACGATATACTTTATACGAAACCTGTATATCGTCGTTGAACCGACCGGGCATAGTGACTATGCTCCGGGAGGTGGTGGAACTACACCAAGCTGTTGAAGCAGACCAAGCTCGTCTACATTTGCCCAGCGCTCAGCAATTTTACCATCCTTCAAACGAACCGTTGTTGTGCCGGTCATCGAAATTGATTTGCCACTTGGCGGCATTCCCATGATACCGTTGGTATCTGTACCGTTCAGTCTCCAGCGGTGAACTACTTTATCATCGGCATAAATTGCATCTTCAATGCTGATCGCTGCATCCGGCATACCGCCACGGAACATGCCAACAATGTGTTTGAAGCTGCCAGAGCCCGGTTCGCTCACGGTTTTACCGCCAACCTGGGAGTGATCGATTGCATCAGCCCATAATAAATCTTCACGTACTACACCTGTATTCCAGGCGGTTTCAAAAAACTCTACGCAAACGGCGTTGTTTTGTTCGGGAGAAAAAGACATAGTTTTATCTTGATTAAAAGGGTTGTAATTTGATTTAAAACAGATCAGCTGACGGTGTAGGGACGGCCTCCCAAAAAGGCTTCCACAATCCAGGCTGTATTGATATAATTTTTGAACAAGGTCACTTTTCCTTCGTCGTTGGCAACCACAATGTGTACGACACTCGTTTTAAAAGGTAATCCGGTCACAGTCGATGTGCCGCCTTCATCGATGATAATCGCAGCGGTATCGCCTTCGTAGATCATGTGTGTTGGCTTAAAATGATCGAAATGCATGGTGTCAATGATCTGGTTTGCTGATTCCGCCGCCGCATCAGGACCGATTCTTTCACCAGCCCAGGAAAGCAGATCTTTGGGACCGAAAATATCCCATACTACACTCGGGGCAAACACTTTACGAACCTCCGGAACATTCAGTCCCTGCAATGCAGCGTACATAGCACGCACCGCCACTACTGTACTGGGTGGAGTTTCAAAAACCGAAGAATCCAGGACGATACTATCGGTTGTACGTATAGAGGGTAACGGTTTTACAACATAATATGGGTCTGGCTGTGGTGCCGGTGATATTGTAAACGGGCGTCCGCCCTGCAATGCTTCCTGTACTGGAAAAGTGTCGAGATAATATTGCAGGTGATCAATTTTTCCGTCTCGGACATAAATCCAGTGAACAACGCCACCTTTGTAAGCAACCCCTTTTTGTGAACGTCCGCTGCCATTCAGGACTACCGCCACAATATTACCTTGCGCAATGAATTGGACCGGTTCAAGATTCTCCTCAATGATTCCTTTCGAAAAATTGTCAAAATAGTCCCGGACACCACTGTGTCCCGACCATTTCCCCGCCCATGGCATCTGATCCGTGGGCCCCGGCACCTCCCAGACTACGCCAACCGACAGTGTTTCCAACACTTTATCGATGTCTTTTGCGGCCAGGGCGGCATAGAAAGTTTTTAGCAAGCTAACGGGATCAAAATCGAATGCGAAGGTATTCGTGACGATTGCAAGCTGCTCTCCAGAAACAAGCGACACAACCGTGTCAGCACCTATCTGAGTGAATTGCAAATCGGACCGGGTGATGCCAAGATTTTCGATTTTCAAAACATCGTTATCCACATCGAAACCTTCAACTATGACAGGTTCATCCGGGATTGTACCATTTGCAACAAGGAAACTGCTGGACATCAACTCATTCATTTTTTCCTTAATTTAACTGATTAAAGAGGGAGGGTTTACTTTATATTCGCTGCCTCAGTGGGCATAATTCCTTTCAACTGTCCTACGAGCTGCAATGATACTTGTCCATCGCGAAGGCGCATCACGTCGTACACTTGCCGCTCGCCCAGATTGCTTGCTACCGTTGCTTCAAACCAGACGTAGTCAGGTTCTGAGGTAATGTTTTCAACAGACAAGGGTGTAAAATCGGCTTCCTTGTCGAAAAGTTCAGCAAACATAGACCGAATTGCTTCTCTGCCTTCCACATGAACTTTCGCTGTTGCAAGCCTGGCATCTTCTGTGAAAAAATTATCAGCCAGACCGTCCGCATCGCGTTCCTGATGATACCTCAGGTAGCGTTCATGGAACTGTTTCGCCTCGCTTTTCTGTGCAGGTTTGATTTTTTGATCCAAAAATTCAGCCGGCCACACTTCGCCTTTTTTGACACCAAAAAGTTGGAGGGCTATTTTGTCGTTTTCAATGAACTTCAGTTCATACACCTGAATGTCGGCCCCGTTGGGATTTTGAATCGACATTTCCATCCAGATATAGTCAGAACCAGTTTCAAATTTCGTGATCGTTCTCGGCCCAAATCCTTCCAGAATGCCCAGGTAGAGTAAAATAATTTCCCTTACTTCATCCTGTCCATTAGCCTGGAAATCAAATGTATGAAATCTTGCGTTTGCTGCATAACATTCACGGATGAGCCCTTCAACATCGCCGGCTTTCAAAAAACCGATCTGTTTTGTCTGAAAGTCTTCCATTGAAACAGTCCGTGTATTTTCCATCACAGCACTTGTAATTGTTGCAACAAACCCAGGCTATCCTGTGACACCCACATTTCTACAATTTTGCCATTTTCGATTCTGAAAATGTCGATACCCAGATCAGTTACCTGAATACTGGTTGTCTCACGCCCTAAAAACGAGCCGGTGTTGGTGGCTACATAAGACCAGCGGCTCACCACTTTATCGCTTTCGGCGATCTCATCATGCAAGGTAAACTGGACATCGGGAAACGCTGACAACGCGGTTTCGAACCATATCCTCAACGTAGAAGGCTTGTGTGCCTGTCCTTCCGGAAAATGAAAAACTACATTTTCAACTGCAATTTCATCCAGTACTTCAATGCGTTTTTCATTCCAGAATTCGAACCAGTACCTGCGTACAATGGCCTTGTTATCCTCAATAGCAGGCATAATGAATCACTTTTATTAACGTTGAATCTAAGATCAGGACGGAATTGCGCCCAACTGCTGCATTAAACCGAAATCGTTTTCGTTCACATGAACAGACTTTATTTTTCCATCACGAATGGTAAAAATGTCAATTCCATGATCCAGGATATGATTTCCGGTTGCAGGCGCGCCGAGGAATTCACCCTTATGAGTGCCTTCAATGCTCCATCGGGAAGCCACTTTATTGCCTTCGGAAGTTTGGCGAAGTACCGTAAATTTAATGTCGGGAAATGCGTTACGCAGGTATTGTACAAAACCACGGAAAGCGTCGTAACCTTTGATCGGGTCAGGTTGTGTCGGAATTATAAAAGCAAATTCAGGATCGAGAATCTCTTCAATGACTTCCAGTTTTCCCTGGCTCATGATATCCTCGAAATAGCGGCTCGCAAGCAATTCGTTTGCTTTCAGATCAGGCTCCGATTTTGCTTCGCTCGGCAACACGCCCAATTGAAGCATCAGGCCCAAAGTATCTTCGTGGCCGATCGACTCCGTGATTTTGCCATCTTTGATGGTGTGCCAGGTCATTCCGTCAATTTCGAAAAAACGACCAGTCGCTTCCACATTACCTTTGACGGTTAAGAGTGGTGTGCCTGTATGCGTTCCACCGCCAACCCAGCGGGTCACAACCCAGTCGCCACCGGCAACCATGTCCTGCGGATTAATGTAAAAATCGGGGAAAGATCCATGCAACATTTTTACCAGTCCGAGAAATCCATCTGGGCCGGTAAATGGTTCCGGATGTGTAGGCAGGGTAAAAACAAAATCGGGAGACAGAATTTCATAGGCTGCGTCGGAATTCATACCATTCATGATCTGGTAAAAATAACGGCGTGCAAGTACCTTGTTCGCGCTCATTTTTAGAAGGAAGTTTTTGAGGGTTAACGTTTAGTAATCCGAATCCTGGTTGCAACTCTTTCAATCTTGATCAATTAAACAACTTGCGTCTTCGATTCGATTGTAAATATGTGGACTAAAATTTCAGTCGAAGTTTAAATCAATGCTGAAACTGAAAAAAATAAACCTGAACCTGTTCATTCCGGCCCTCAAACCAAAAGCGGTTTTCCGGCGCATTCGCGGGTATGGCAAAAATGTGACCTCTCGCATCAATATGCCAATAAAACTGCACTGAATCAGCCATTTGTAAAATTATATTTTATTAAAACGGCTAACGTATACATTTTAACTTGACCGGAAATTGACGCAAATCAATAACATCGCCAGCATTTCAAGCGTATTTTTGTGTATGGTGAAGCTGTTGATATGATGGTTGAAGCACATTCCCGCAATGTTGAACCGTTTGGTCAGCATTCCCGAATTTTCCCGCAACTACAAAATAATTCGACAATTTGATGGAATTTCAACCCTGTTTCGCCTTCAAGTAGCTATTTTTCAAAAAAGTGTGATTTTTTGTATCTTTTTTTAGGCGGAAATAATTGTAAGTCTAACCACAGTGCTATATTTGCACTCCCCTAATTCAGGTCTCTGACACACGCAAAGGCATTAAATAATCTATAACGGCGGTAACTTTTCAATCCTGATTCAAAACCAAGGTAGTAGGGAACTTCTGTGCTGTACACTTCGATTCAATAAAAACTTATGAAGCCTGCCGGCGCTGCCGACTGGTGAGTCTCAACGTTAAACTGTACTTCAATGGAAGAATTGAAATTACTGGTCGTGTCCCTTCGTGGCAGATCACAGGAGCTAATCGAAAATTCATTAACCGGAGCGAATTACAATTTCACTGTAACGCATGCGGACAGCAAAAAGGAGGCACTCCAGGCATTTGGACAGCAAAAATTTGACCTGCTGATCTCCAACTGTAAATTGCCTGATGGTACCGTAACAGACTTGGCAGGTGTGCTCGGCGACCTGCTGCCCTGCCTGGTTATGGCGGAAGGAAAATGTCCTTTTACGGCTGAATCAATTTTGTTTGTACCCGAAACGAATTACTATATCAGTTGCTCCGAACAAGTTTCCTGGCTTACTCACCTGGAAAGCACAATGGCGATCTGGGAAGGTGCAGCCAAGGTAAGAATCGCGGGTTTCAACAACAATTACGGTGAACTGCTCGACAAGGCGCTTTTGCACTGTGCCGAAGCGTTGTCGCCATTAACTTTGGAGGCAGGAACCACGGAAAATCCAATACTGAATACGCTCGGCATTCTCTGTGAGGTACTTGATGTTAGCAAAGTATATTTATGTAAAAAAACCGTGAGTGGAAATGGGACTGTGAATCTTACACGGACCATTCTTGCTTGTTCTGACGATTTTGTCAATTCGGAAACGGCGGAAAATGCCGCGGCAAAACCTTATCCTTATTTCAGGCGCTGGGATCGTCTGTTCACCGATCAGCATCCCGTCAAAATCAGTTGGGAAACACTTAACAGAGAAGAGCATACCTGGTGGACCGAAAACGGCATACAGTCATTTCTTGCAGTCCCGGTCTCGTTTAAAGAGAATTGGGACGGATTTATCGGGCTGGAAGACAGCCTTCATCCAAGAGAATGGTCCGACACCGAGATTTCTTTTCTGGAATCTGTTGCCGATCTGATCCATGACAAACACATGATTTTTGCCGGTGCCGAGAAAATGGAAAACGACAATGCCTGACCAGCATCAGGTCTAACCACAAAAACCCGACTCAAAATTCTGGCCGTTTTTATCCGGAATTCAGTGAATTTATACGTAATAACCCTCGATCGATTTTTCCCAAAGGAAGATCTTTTTAATTAAGAGGTTTTTAACTCAATAGCAATTAAGTTAAGCTTCAATGGAACTCCTATCGTTATTAATTGCCCGGACAGGCGTCTGTTCCAGGCAAACTGTGAACTGTCGTTCAATTCATTCCCGATCTTTTCAAAAAAGAGATTTTGGGCGAAATTCAGTCAACGACCATACATGCTATCCCGGGCGCTTGCTATTCCTTTTTATTCCGGGCCAGGCATGAACACCAACCAAAATTACCGGAACGGGATATCCCTGGGCTGGCGCCTGTGTTTTATTCTGAGCTTGTTTGCAACAATTCCACGACTGATTTTTGTCTGGACTTCGTTGTTTCACAAGCATGCATTAGGAGCCGGGATACTCGATATCATCATCCAGTTTATTATCAGTTTTGAATTTGCATGGATATTTGTTTATCTCTGCCTTCAATATACTTACAAAATACCGAGCTGGTTCAACAAGCAGAAGACCTGGTTACAGATCCTGAGTCTCATCGGGCTGTTTTTCCTGATCAACGAAATTTTGTTTCAGCTCAAACTCGCGCTCGATCAGGACAACTCGGATATTTTCATTTTCAGGGTAGTCTACTATCTCTACCACTGCCTGCTGTTACTCGCAATTTTCGGATTCCGTAATTTTCTTTTGACGATCCAGGAAAACCACCGCATCAGTATTGAAAACGAACAGCTTAAAAGGGAACAGTTGAAGGCACAGCTTGAAGCATTGCGAAATCAGCTGAACCCGCATTTTCTTTTTAATGCACTGAATATTCTGAATATCTCAATTACCACAAATCCGGAACTGGCACAAAATATTGTACTGGATCTGTCTGATATTCTGCGTTATAACCTAAAAGTCCAGAACCAAAACCTGGTTTTACTGACCGACGAACTGGACGCAGCGAAATCATATCTCGATTTATACAAGGCCCGTTTTGGCGAGAAGCTCGTATTTTGTTTTGTAGATGTGGACACAACCAAGCAGTGGTATATCATTCCGCTTTCTCTCCAGATTCTGATCGAAAACGCTATTAAGCACAATGTCATCACTTCAAATCAGGTGCTGATGATTGAGATCCGGCTGTGTGAAATAAATAAGCAGCTGACCGTCGTAAATTCTATCAACAAAAAATTGAATACGCACGGAAACGGGATCGGCCTGCAAAATCTTGACAAAAGATATAAAATACAGACGGGGAAAAAACCCTCCCAGTCGGCAGATGAACAACAGTACACAGTTACAGTACCCTTGATTGAAGCTCCATGACACGAATCCTGATTATTGAAGATGAACTTGCAGCAGGACAATATCTGACGCAGCTCATCCAGAAAATCGACCCAAAAACAGAAATACTCGACGTTCTGGAAACGGTTGAAAATGCCGTTTGCTGGTTGAGCAACAATCCTGTTCCAGACCTTATTTTTCTTGACGTGCAGCTTGGTGACGGAACCTGCTTCCAGATTTTCGAGCAGATTTCGATCGGCTGTCCGGTAATTTTTACAACTGCACATGATGAATATGCTATGCGGGCGTTCAAATTAAACAGTATCGACTACCTGCTGAAACCGATCCGCCCGGAATCATTAAAATTCGCTCTGGACAAATACTACCAGCTTAATGAAGAAAATGCGGTTAATAAAATAAAATACCTGGAAGAACTCGTTCATTCACAAATACTTAACAGAAAAAGTCCGAGACGCAGCTTCCTCGTTCCATATCGCGACAAACTGATTCCGTTAAAAGACTCTGATTTTTCGTGGCTTACAATCCGTAACAGTGTGGTGGTTACAACTTTACATGACGACCGTAATTTTGTATTAGACAAATCATTGGAAGAGCTGGAAAATCAATTGGATCCGATTAATTTTTTCCGCGCCAACAGGCAGTTTATCATTTCAAGGGAATGTATCAGGGAAATTGAACTCTATTTTAACGGCAGATTGCTGGTGCGGACATCACCCGCTTCAGCCAACCAGATTCTCATCAGTAAGGAGCGAGTCCCGGTTTTCAAGAAGTGGTTTGAGGAATTATCCTGATTTTTTAAGGCGCCGATTTTTCAGGCTGATCTTTGAAATTTTCTGTTTCGCAATAAGAGCATACTTGATTCTGGCAGGTTTTGAGGAAATTCATGTTCAGGAAAATCCTCTCTAACTCAACTATGTATACAGCCCGCGAAATTAAAACAGGCATTGTTCTATCATTTGCCTGGCGTTCCCTCCTATTTTATCTGCTTTATTCAGTAGTACTTTGCTGCATCAGCGTTTTTGGCGACATTCCGCTCGGCATCTCTTTTGTTCCAATCGGACTCATTGGTACGGCGGTTGCCTTTTACGTCGGGTTCAAAAATAACTCTTCATACGAACGCCTCTGGGAGGCCCGAAGGATCTGGGGAGCACTGGTGAACGCAAGCCGTACATGGGGTGCATTTGTGATTGCGAATATAAAAGAGCCGATGCTCAGCGTTGGCGGCGACCAGAAAAAACTGCATGCTGAACTCATTTACAGGCACATTGCATACATTAACGCGATCAGAATACAGCTCAGACAAAAAAGCGTATGGAACGACAGCAACACCGTGGCGCACCACGTGGTAAAGGGCCGCGAAAGTTACGACGACTCGCCGCTCCACAACAATCTGATCGCTTTTCTGCCGGAAGATGAAGTGAAATATTTTGTATCAAAAAAAAACCCGGCAACACAGATTATGAAGGCGCAAGCCTTACAGCTGAACGCACTTTGTAAAAGTGGCTCACTTTCAGAACGTTCCTACATTCAAATGATGGGATTGATACAGGAGCTTTACAACCAGCAGGGCGCGGCGGAAAGGATCAAAAACTTCCCATTCCCGCGTCAGTACGCACATTTCAGCAAGATTTTCGTCCTGCTTTTTATTCTTGCTCTGCCTTTTGGACTGATCAATGAATTTACAAAACTGGGCGCTCAGCTCATCTGGCTCGCCGTTCCAAGCTATATGGTAATCGCCTGGGTTTTCAATACAATGGAGGTCGTCGGTGATACCAGTGAAAATCCATTTGAAAATGCAATCAATGACATTCCAATGACGGCAATTTGCAGAACAATCGAAATTGATCTGAGGGAAATGCTGGAAGAAGAAAACATTCCGGCGGCGATTCAGCCTGTCAACAACATACTTATGTAAACCCGCGGTTTCCGCACCCTAACCTCCAAAAAAGATGCTTCAACAAGTACGGGAATTTTTCCCAAAGGCACTAAGTTCCAGCGATTTTATCCTGAGTACTTTCAAGGCGATGACAGAATATAATCTTTCGCCAGACAAAATTATGCTCGCCCATTCGATTTGCTCGGATGATGTCAATGCCATCGAATATCCCGAAGAAGGTCGCCAGATGCTGGGTCCTTTCAATCTAGGTGGTTTGAACGGTTATCCCTTTACCGGACTCACCGGCATGGGCGCATTCTCACACCATGTTCCCGATGAAGGTGCAGCGATGGTTTTTTATGCTCCGCACATCGGAATCAGCGGAAGCGGAGAACCCGGTAAAATTATCCGTGTCGGCCAGAACGAAGAATCCAGCTGCTGCGGGGCAACAATTCTTGCACTAAGCCGGCTAAAAAATAACCTGATTACCCCAGGCGAAAAGCCGGAGGACGACTATCAGCAGCACGCTTTGCAGGAGTTTCTTTTAGAAGAAAAAGAACGCATTCTCAGTTCGGAATATCCCGTTAAGGAAGCTACGGAAGTCATCTTCGAAAACTCAGGCCGAATGATTGATCATCTTGTGGAACAAACCAGCTTTGCAGGAAAATATCTGTTCGTGATTGGAGCAATTATTATTAATACAGATCGGGAGAATGGCTCTTTTGTAGAACTCCGCCGTTTTGAAGAATGGGACATTAAGACGCGAAAAAAGCTAAAAGATCTTTATTTTTGATAATTACCAGAAAACACCCTTCATGCAAAACCGGATACTCGTAATATTTGCGCACCCGTTATTTGAGAAATCAAGGATTCATAAGGCGCTCATCAGGCAGATTCCCGCCCAGGTTACTTTTCACGACCTGTATGAGAAATACCCGGAATTCAATATTGATATTGAGGCTGAAAAACAGCTGCTGCTGGATCATGACACGATCATCTGGCAGCATCCTATTTATTGGTACAGCTGCCCCGCTTTGTTGAAGCAATGGATTGACCTCGTACTGGAAGCTGGCTGGGCATATGGACCTGGCGGTGAGGCGTTGAAAGACAAAGTAATTTTCCAGGTAATTTCGTCAGGTGGTCAATCCGCTTCCTATCAGCACGAAGGACATAACCGGTTTACGATCAATGAATTTCTGGCTCCGTTCGACCGCACGGCAGAACTTTGCAGGATGACTTATCTGCCTCCGTTTGTGGTGCATGGCAGCCATCGCCTGAGCAATGAAGAAATTTCAGCAGCAGCAATCAAATATGGCGATCTGCTTGATTATCTATCAAAAAATCAGCCGGATCATGCTGCTATAAAACAACACAAATACCTCAACGACTGGGCAAACCAAAATGCAATTTCATGAGTAACAGTATCCTTTCGCAAGCATTGGTATATTTGGCAGCCGCGGTGATCTGCGTTCCGATCGCTAAGCGCATCGGTATGAGTTCAGTGCTTGGCTATCTTATTTCGGGCATCATCATTGGGCCTTTTGTACTCGGGTTTATCGGGCACGAAGGCGAAGGCATTATGCACGTAGCCGAGTTTGGCGTGGTGATGATGTTGTTTCTGATCGGGCTGGAACTTGAACCGGAGGCATTTTGGGAAATGCGCAAAACCATCGCCGGCTTCGGATTTTCACAGTTACTGGGAACAACAGGATTACTATTTCTGCTTTTTCTTGCGATGGGCTGGGAATGGACAATGGCTGTTTCGATCGGTCTAGCGCTCACAATGTCCTCTACGGCGATCGTTTTGCAGACACTGAAAGAAAAAGGACTTTCGAAAACTGCGGCAGGAGAAGCTTCCTTTTCCGTTTTGCTTTTTCAGGATATTGCTGTGATCCCAATTCTCGCAATTATTCCGCTGCTGGCAACATCCGACGCCGCCGCTCATTCAGGTCATGACTCCCTGCTGAGCGCGTTGCCTGCGTGGATGCAGACGGTCAGTGTGATCGGCGCGGTTGGGCTGATTTACGTTCTTGGCAAATATGGCGTTGTACCGTTGCTTCGTGTGATTGCCCGTACAGGACTGCGCGAAATGTTCACGGCCTCTTCACTGCTTCTTGTGGTTGCCGTAGCGTTTCTGATGGAACTTGTCGGGCTTAGTCCGGCTCTGGGTACCTTCGTTGCAGGCGTGGTTTTAGCAAACAGCGAATTCCGCCACGAACTTGAAAGTGACATCGAACCCTTCAAGGGTCTCCTGCTCGGATTGTTTTTTATGGGCGTTGGTGCATCGATCAATTTTCAGCTACTGGCAGAAGCACCCGTTCAGATCGCAACATTGGTACTGGCCGTGTTACTGATAAAATTTGCGGTACTTTTTGTGATCGGGAAAACATTCAAACTGGAGAACGATCAGAATTTCATGTTTGCTTTCGGGCTGAGCCAGGTTGGCGAATTCGCATTCGTTCTGCTTTCTTTTACCGGTCAGCTGCAAATTATCAGCCAGGAATGGCTTGGAAAACTGACCGCCGTTACGGCAATTAGTATGATGACAACGCCCTTGCTGCTGCTTTTGAACGAACGTTTCATCGACCCATATTTTGGCGTAAAAACCAAACCGGACGAAAAACCTGATGACAAAATTGACGAAACGCACCGGGTCATTATCGCCGGCTTCGGCCATTTTGGAAGCACCATTGGCCGCCTTTTGCGGGCAAACGGCATTGAAGCAACCATTCTGGATCACAATTCTGATCAGGTGGAACTGCTGAGGAAAATGGGGTTCAAAGTTTACTACGGCGATGCAACCCGTCATGATCTTCTGAAGTCTGCCGGAATTGAAAGCGCCACACTGCTTATCGCAGCCATTGACTCACCCGAAACCAACAATCAATTGATACACACGGTGGCAAAACATTACCCGCAGGTCAAAATATTCGCGCGGGCACGAAACCGATTCGATGCTTTTGATCTGATGGAAATGGGCGTCAAAAATATTTACCGGGAAACACTTTATACCGCCGTTCGACTGGCGGTTGACGCTTTGCACGAAGTGGGTTTTCGTAATCACACCGCAACCCGTCAAGGTCAGAAATTTATTCAGTACGACGAAAGGGCACTTTCCAAATTGCTTGGTTCGCAAAAAGATATGGCCGAATATGTGATCTCGGCGAAACGGGAAATTGAGATCCAGGAAAAATTACTTCAAAATGACCTCATGCAGCAGTTCTCGGCAGATGACCACTCCTGGGACAGCGATCATCTCCGTGAAGTGCTTCTTGGAAAGGATTTTAAACCCGAATCGTAAGCAACCAGAAGACAAAAACCCGCCCTCATTAAAACCAAACGCAGTTTTCTAACAGAGTTAGATTTTATGTCGGCTAAAATGACCGCAGAAACGTATTTTGCTTTCAGTGCAATTACTCGACGACAAGCCAGGTGTATCCATTTGCCGGAATCGAAACTGACAGCGTTGCATTGTAATCCCGATCCACTTTTATGGACCTGCTTGCACGGCCTTTTTCACTGATCTTTACCTGCTGGTGCTGGCCGGTATAGTAAACAGGGATTTTAATTGTCCGCTCAATTGCCGAGTCCAGCGGATTGTAGAGCATGACCAAACCCTTTTCCGTTAGGGATGGATTGACATGCATAATGCCGTCCCAATCCCGGCCGTCCGCCCTGCGCAGGTGGATGATATCGGAGTTGAGAATTGTCCGGTATTTTTTGTACCAGGAAATCACCTCACTGACTTTTTTGCGGGTCACTTCCGTGTCGTACAACCTTGGTCCGCGATAACATGCCTGAATTCCGGCTCCATAATATTGCATCATCAATTGCTCGTAGGCGTCCAGGTGTTCAGCCAACGGTTCGAGTACAGCGTCCGCGCTGCCGCCCTGATATTTTGTTAGCGGCACAAAACCCCAAACCATCGATGGCGTCTCATTCCAGGTTGCGTCAAAAATGTTCTGTCGGTTCAGGATTTTCTGCTGATCCCGCGACAGAGAAAAATTCACTTCCCGGTATCCCAGGCCGGTTTTATTCGTACCGTCCAGAAAATACCAATCCGGCGCATTAACGTAAATTCCGTTTTCGTTACACCACCGGTACAAACCTTTTTGCAGTTCCATTTGCTTCCATTGCGAATCATGCAGGCCCTCATGACCCGGATGCTTTGTTGAGGCACAAATATCACCGGGATAAGGACCGTCGTTTTCAAAAATATTGAAGCCGGTCTGCGTCATGAAAATTTTTAGTTTGGACAGATAGGCCAACCCCCATTTGCTTCCAAGACAAGGCGCGTTACCAAAAAATGCACCGCCCGGTTTCCCGGTTTTCGGGTCAATCACATCGTCTTCATCACTAATTTTTCTGGAACTAAAAAGTGAGTAGCTACCGATTTGAATGTTCTTACCATGCGCGTAATCTGCCAGTTTCTTCCATTTCTGAATATTGGCTTTTGCGGTATCTTCCATATTACAGTGACTTCCAAAGCTCAATATCAGCGCCTCGTAACCTGTGGCAGCACACTGGTCAACTGCTGTCATAACTTCCTGGTCGTTTTTGCTCACCAAATGCATAAATATTGGATTCGAAGTTACCCAGGGCGCTATGGTCCTGTACATCTTACGTATTGCCAGCCCCTTTCTTTCCCGGTCATAATTGTCTTGCAGCAATTCATAGGTCCGAATGGATTCCAGCGACTCGCCAGTCTTTAAATTGACACCCATTTCGCGGCTGGGATGAATTTCGAGTAAACACGGAGTCTGAAAATCATAGTTAACCTGAGAGGTATACGCCGGGTCAACCTTCCAGTGCGTGGCCTGATCGCTCAAACCATATCGCATGGAATTATTGAAGGCAAAATTGTTTTCGATATACAAACCATTTGGTTTTGCCATCTTTTCCGGGCTGCCGACCACAGCGCTTTCCTCCTCCACAACACCCAGAATTTCGTTGACAATCTGATCAACTGTAACAGCATATCCTGTTTCATTTTTCACAGTTACCCATTTGCTCATCAACGGTAAACCATCATACAAGGCGTAATAAACAGAAACATCTAGGCCTTTCAGAGCGGCTAGCGAAGACTTAAAATCGAAACGGATCGTCTTTCCTGTGGGCATTGTTTTGCTGCCAGTCCACATCGTCGTCTTCCAGTTCAGGATTGGTTTAATATCCGTAACCTCAAATTTTATGAAGTGAAACGCGCTGTCTGACCGTGTCAGTTGATTCAGCATGCCTGGCAACACATACGCATTTTCTTTTTGGCCGTACAATCCGCCGACGTTGTATTTCACTCCGTTAAGCGTAATGCGCGCTTCTGCCTTCACGGCACGCAACAACTGCTGCCCATTAGAAAGATTGACAAAATCCGTACAGGCAAGGTCTGGTGAGATGCGAAAAGTTCTTTTAACCAATCCATTGTCCAGAACAATATCCCGATTATCCGGTGATCGGAAAACGGCGGCTTTTTCGGCGGGAGGGTGAATGAGCCAATCTGCTGTCACGGCATTGTGTACGCTGGCGGACCAGACTGGCAGGTTTTGTGCAATGGATAAGTTTGTTGCAAATACAATTGCAACCAATAACGGAAACTTTACTTTCATGATGGATTTAGGAAATATACTCCCGAAAATTACGGGAAATGTGTCGTTAAATCCAAAAGCGATCAGAAACTGTCAACAATTAAAGCGCACCGGCAAATTGAACCACTTTCAGCAAATGCTCTTCAGAATTAAAGTCAATTTCATTCTCCTCAATAAATTTATCAACCGAACGCTTATGGTCCGGATAAATTTTTAAAAGATTCACCCTGTTTGCCTGATGAAGTCTCCTGTTTTTGTCAACGAAGAAAAAAACATGTTTTTTTCTAAGAGAAATCTGATCATTACCCTGTAACGAATTATATCTTCCGTCCTTTCCCATATATGAAGAATAGCTCGAAATTGCGGACGTCTCTGAATACTGTCCGTAAGCCGAGTATCTTCCTGTACCGAAATGCGCGAGATAAAGCTTCCTGCAAAGCTTGACTTTCCCGTTATCAGCTATTTGCTGTACATGACCATTTCCAGGGAAAAAGTAAAAAACTTCATTCGCAATTTCAATGCGATCAATAAATTCATTCTCGGTCAAAAGCATTGTGTCCCGCGTCGGGCTGATAAACTGAACCTCGGCGTGAACAATACTGTAATTCAATTTGGCAAGCGACGTCCTTCCGTTTCGAAAATAAACTTTGCCGTCTCCGAAATCGCTGAACTGATATCTGGCCTCTTTGGGAAGCGTTTTGGATATTTCATCTCCGTTTTTAACTTTATAAATCTCACCAAAGCCCTGGCCAAAAAGGTTGGTGGTAATAAAAAAAAGTACTGCGACGGGTAACGATTTCATGGCTGTTAGGGGTATTTGGTCTTCCTGGAAATTTCAAACAATCGATTTTCATCTGAGTGCGCTACAAAACCCAATCAATTTTTCAAGATCATTCTCCTTATTAAAATCGACCGGCTTTTCGTCCATGTACGCGACGATTTGTTTCCTGAATTTTGGATAAATTTTGAGCACGCCGTTTTTGTTTGCAGGATAAAATCTGTCATTTTTATCCACCAAAACATAGGACTCCCGATGCGTTACAATCAGCGTATTCTTTTTTTCAAGCTTGTTCAGCTGCCCGGCAGCGCCCACGTATGAGTTGTAACTATCTGTTGCAGAAGTGGCCACATATTGCCCGTACCCAACTGTTTTCTCGCTTCCGATACTCACGAGGCCCTGCTTTTTGCAAAGCTTCACCCCATCATAATCTTTCAGCATTTCAACATAACCGAAGTTTTTGTGGTGATAAAACAAATCCTTTTCTATCGCTACGAACCGGACCAGATTGTTGTCGTCTATTGACAGTGTATCATTTTTGGGGCTCAGAAACTGTATTTCACTGAACAAAAAATTATAATTCAGTTTAGCTTCCGTCAAACCACCAGACACAAGGTAAACAGTCCCTTTTCGAAACTGGTCAAATTGAAAACGCTCGTTAAAAGCCAATACCTCATTGGCATGATCTACATTTTTCAATCTGTATACTTTTGGAGCATTCTGAGCATCGCTGCACCATGAACCCAGGAGGAACATTCCTGCAAGCAGGCCTTTTAAACGATATCGTAAACGGCTTGTCATGGAGAAGTAAATTATACACCCAAAAATATCACTATTTAAATGATAATTAATAGATAATGACTATTTAATCATCACCCAATTCCGGAATATAAGAGGCGTCTTCGGTTTTCACAGAGTGCTGCACCATTTCATTGATCTGCTGCATTTCTGATACTGTAAGATTTCTCCATTTTCCCACCGCAAGATCCTTCAATGTTACCTGCATGATCCGCACCCGTTTCAGTTTTGTAACCTGATATCCCAGATATTCACACATGCGCCTGATTTGCCTGTTAAGCCCTTGGGTGAGAATGATGGTGAAGGAATTGGGACTGTCTTTCCTTACAAAGCACTTCTTTGTTACCGTGTCAAGGATTGGAATGCCATTGCTCATTTTCTCAACAAAGTCTGCCCGAAGAGGCTTGTCAACCGTTACGACATACTCCTTTTCATGGTTATTGCCGGCACGTAAAATTTTGTTGACAATATCGCCGTCACTGGTCAGAAAAATGAGCCCTTCGGAAGGTTTATCCAGTCTGCCGATCGGAAAGATTCGTTCCTTATGCTGAATGTAATCAATGATGTTACCCTTAATCTGCCGCTCCGTGGTACATGTAATGCCTACAGGCTTATTGAAGGCAATATAAACGCCTGCTTTTTTGGCCTTCAATGGTTTTCCGTCCACCCGCACATCGTCGGTTTCGGTCGCCTTATCACCCAGCACTGCAAGGCGGCCGTTCAGTGTAACCCGCCCATTTTCAACCAGCTTGTCGGCCTCACGCCGGGAACAGAATCCGGTTTCACTTATAAATTTATTAATTCGTATCAAGTTATTAATTGATTTTCGCAACAATTCCTGGGTGAACAACTACTCGTTTTTTGTTAGGAAAAAGCAAATTACTCTAAATCTCAAAAATTATCCTGCTAAAATCAAAGATTCCGCGGAATCTGCCCTTTCTATAAGATGACGGAAACCTCCGGCCACAATTTTAATTTCAAAACCAAAACAGAAATTAATGAAACGTTTAAATTATTTCTTCGTCGCCACGCTCATTTGTGTCTGGTGTTGCCCCGTTTTAGCCCAGCCTGTGGAGCGCTATGTCAAAGTTCTGGTGGGCCCGGACCATACTGACTGGACCTATAAAACCGGAGAAAAAGTAAAATTCACCATTACTGTGATGGAAGATGGGAATCTGGTCAAAAATGCAGCAGTGCGTTATGAAATTGGCCCTGAAAAAATGGAGCCGGTAATAAAAGAAGCAAAAACTGCCGCAAATGGAACGATTACTGTTGACGGGGGTACAATGAAAACGCCAGGATTTCTAAGGTGCGTTGCTTATGCAAATGTGGACAACGGTGAGTTCAAAGGCCTTGCGACCGCAGGTTTTGAGCCTGAAAAAATTCAGCCTACCGTCACCAATCCTGCCGATTTTGATACATTTTGGGAGGATGCAAAAAAAGAACTGGCCACCATACCTGTTGATGCAAAAATGACCTTACTGCCGGAACGCTGCACGGAAAAAGTGAATGTGTACCACCTCAATTTACAGAATAATAACAAAGGGGTCCGCGTTTACGGTATTTTATGCATGCCAAAAAAGGAAGGCAAATACCCTGCTTTGCTTCGGGTTCCGGGCGCCGGCGTTCGCCCATATTACGGAGACGTTGCTACTGCTGAAAAAGGGATTATCACGCTTGAAATCGGTATTCACGGGATTCCCGTAACGATGGATCCGGGTGTATACACGGATATGGGACTGGGATTACTGAACGGATATCCTGCTTACAATCTGGACAACAGGGATCGTTTTTACTATAAAAGAGTTTATCTGGGATGCGTCCGTGCCAATGATTTCCTGACGAGCCTGCCTCAGTTTGACGGCAGTAATCTGGCAGTAACCGGTGGCAGCCAGGGTGGCGCACTATCAATTATTACCGCTGGTCTGGATCCGCGTGTGAAGTGGCTTGGGGCCTTCTATCCCGCGCTAAGCGATGTGACCGGATACCTGCACGGAAGAGCCGGAGGATGGCCACATTATTTTGACAAAAGCAGCGTAGCAGTTAACAATACAAAAGAGAAATTAAACACCGTTGGTTATTATGACGTTGTGAATTTTTCCCGCCGCGTAAAGGTACCTGGGTATTATATGTGGGGCTTTAATGACGAAACCTGCCCGCCAACTTCGATGTATTCGGCTTACAACGTAACCGCGGCACCGAAGGAACTCAAATTATTTCGGGACACCGGCCACTGGACATACCCGGAAGAGCGTGATATGATGAACAACTGGCTTGTACAGAAACTGACAGGAAAATGAACGCGCAACAGACAATTTTGCATTACACAAACTGATTAAAATATGAATCGTCGCTCATTTATAGAACAATCCACGCTGATAGGCGCCGGTTTTTCTGCGTTGACTTTGCTCTCTGCCATATCAAGAGCAGCGCCCTACCGTACCGCACTAATCGGAGCAGGCTGGTGGGGAACAAATATTCTGCGCAGCGCTATCGCTTCCGGGGAATCGAAGGTTGTGGCACTTTGCGATGTTGATGAAAACCAGCTTAAAATTTGCGCCGGTGAGGTTTCGAAACTCACATCTGATTCGCCAAAAATGTACCGGGATTTCCGTGAAATGCTCCTGAAGGAAAAACCGGAAATTGTTATCGTAGCCACACCGGACCATTGGCACGCGCTATGCTGTATTGCCGCTATTGAGTCTGGTGCCCATGTTTACGTTGAAAAACCAATCTGCCATACCATTCAGGAAGGACGTGCGATGGTCAATGCAGCCCGAAAACACGGCCGCATCGTGCAGGTGGGAACACACAGACGGGTGTCTCCGCACAATGTTTCAGGTATGGAATTTCTTAAATCCGGAAAAGCCGGAAAAATAGGAATGGCCAGGGCATTTGTACATTATGGTGGCGGGCCGGGTCAAAAAACACCTGACCAGGAAGTACCGAAAGGATTGGACTGGGATTTTTACTGCGGGCCGGCCGCACTGGTTCCCTACAACAAGACCATACATCCGAAAGGCTTCCGGAATTACCTCAATTTTGCCAACGGAACGCTGGGCGACTGGGGAATTCACTGGCTTGATCAGGTATTGTGGTGGTCAGAGCAAAAGTATCCGAAGAAGATTTATTCTACCGGAGGCCGTTCCATTCGTCAGGACAATACGGATGCGCCGGACCATCAGGTAGCTGTCTATGATTTTGACGGATTCACGCTGGAATGGGAGCACCGTAATTTTGCTGCCAATAATGCAGAGAAAACGCATCCTCAACAAGCGGTTGGTGTTTACTTTTATGGAACGGAAGGTACATTTCACATGGGCTGGCTTGATGGCTGGACATTTTATCCGACCAATCAGAACAAACCGGTCATACACCAGGATCCGCAGCTCAACAAACCGGACGACCAGAACATCCAGCAGCTATGGGCAAATTTCCTATCGTCAATCAAAACCAATAAACCGCCGATCTGCGATATTGAAGTGGGTCAACGGTCAACAAACGTTGCTTTGCTTGGAATGCTTTCTTACAAATTGGGTAGAAGCATCATTTGGGATGGAGAAAAGGAACTCATTACCGGAGACCCGGAAGCGAATAAACTGTTGCGCCGCGATTACCGGGGAGAATGGAAATATCCGGAAGCGTAAACCATGAAATGCTGAATACGAAAAGGCCGGATAGAAACCCAAATTTCTACCCGGCCTTTATTGCTATTCCCGATCAGTCAAGCTTGATGACCTCCGCAGGAATGTTGTATTGGGTAATGATTTCTCTCGTAAAACGAACGTGTCCGCGTGGGGCTAGCAGGTACAACTTTGCACCCTTCATCCCTGCAAGTTCGCTCAGAAGCTTCCATTTGGATATGCTTCCCCGAAGTTGATCCGTTTTCATGGATACTTCCAGATAATGTCTGTTAAACATATTAACACCTGTCACATCCGGGATAAACTTGATGTTATCAGCAGCTCTTTCATATGATTTAGGCGTTTCAAAGCCTTCCATATTAGCCTGAATTTCTTTAAATCCATGGGCTTGGGCCCATTTGACAACCTGGGGAATGAATAATTCCTTTTCCATAAAATAAACAATGAATAATAATAACCCCGGTCAGCGGGGGACCTCAACGTGAATATTAAAAACTATAACTGGAGGCGGTTGAGAATAAACAACCCGCAAGACTAAAAAATCTGCCGTATTTCTTACCAATTAGGAAAATTACAGAATTTAGACGACACTGCAAAATTTATATATGAAATGCGCCTCAAAATTCGAGTTCGTCGAGAAAAGAACGGTATGCCCTAACGAGCTCCTGATGCGTTTTGGAATTGTTTTGACTTAAAGCAATTTCGATTCCTTTCTGATAAATTCTCTCAGCCTTTTCATTCTGTTCCAATTCAGTAAAAAGCTCAGCAGCTTGATAATATGTCGGTAAATAGGCAGGATGTTCGAGCAAAAGCTTATCAAAATAAACGACTGAACGCGCCGTGTCAGATTTTAGATATTCAATGGCCAGCGCATACAGATTAAAGGGATCTCCTGGGTCCTCTTCGTAAAACGATAATAAATTTTCGAGAAAGTCGTTTTTCATTTCAATATTGTTATGCTTGCATACTATTTAGTTTTTTCCCTATTTTGCAACCGGAATATATTCTAAGAAAAGTTAAATTACCTAAGTATATAATCATGAAAATACTCGTTTGTATTACCAGCGTGCCGGATACGACGGCCAAAATAACCTTTACAGACAACGACACCAAACTTAACAAAGCAGGAGTTCCCTTTATTATCGGTCCGTACGACGACTACGCACTGGCCCGCGGCGTAGAATTGAAGGAACAATTCGGCGGAACGCTAACTGTACTGCACGTCGGCGAGGCCGATGCCGATCCGCAGATCAGGAAGGCACTTGCCATTGGCGCAGATGATGCGATCAGGGTAAATTGTAACCCTATTGACTCGTTTTTTGTCGCAAAACAGATCGCCCACATTGCTGAGCAAAATAAATATGAACTGATCCTGATGGGAAGAGAATCGATTGATTTCAACAGCGGTGTGGTGCACGGTCTGGTGGGTGAAATGCTGGGTATTCCCTCCTATTCGCCTGTGATGAAACTCGATATTGAAGGCACCACTGCATCCATTACCCGCGAAATTGATGGAGGAAAAGAACTTTTGACGGCTTCTCTACCATTGGTACTCGGCTGCCAGGAGCCAATCGCTGAATGGAAAATTCCGAACATGCGCGGCATTATGACGGCCCGTACGAAACCCTTGACTGTTGTAGAACCGGTTGCCGTTGACGAAATGACAACACCTGAGAAATTTTCACTTCCGGCTCCAAAGGGCGCAGTAAAAATGATCCCTGCCGCCGAGGCCGAGACATTGATCAAGCTCTTGCAGACAGAAGCAAAAGTGCTCTGAACATTCTGTTGTTAAAATTCTATCATTCACTCATTCGAAACTAAAAATGTCAGTACTCATATTTGTAGAAATCGATAACGGCCAGGTAAAAAAGACATCGCTGGAAGCGGTTGCCTATGGTGCCGAAGTAGCAAAAATGACCGGAACAACTGCCACTGTTCTGGCACTCGGAAAAGCGGAAAAAGAATCTCTCGAAGCAACCGGACACTTTGGAGCGACCAAAGTGCTGCACGTTTCCGACGAAAAATTAACCCATGATAACAGCCTGGCCTATGCTGATGCGCTCACACAGGCCGTGCAACAGGAAGGCAGCAAAGTAATCATCATTTCGAAATCAGGGCTCGGTGATGCAGTTGCAGCGCGTGCAGCAGCTAAATTACAAGCAGGAATCGTTTCCGGTGTCGTGGAATTACCAGTCATTAACGGCGGATTTTCGGTCAAAAGAAGTATTTACACCGGAAAGGCATTCTCAACAGCCGAGCTAAAATCGGAAGTTAAAGTAATTGCAATTAATAAAAATTCCATTGAGGCTTCCGAAGGCACGGATTCTGCTGTAATAGAGTCATTTTCGCCAACTTTTCGCGATTCCGACTTCCTCGCCAAGGTCGTTAGCGTTGAGAAAGCTTCCTCTGAGTTGTCGCTCACAGAGGCCGACATCATTGTTTCAGGCGGACGTGGTATGAAAGCAGCTGAAAACTGGCAGCCGCTGCTCGATCTCGCAAAAGCACTTGGTGCCGCGACTGGCTGTTCCAAGCCCGTTTCGGATGACAACTGGCGGCCCCATCACGAACACATCGGGCAAACGGGAATTAAAGTTGCTCCAAACCTTTACATTGCCTGCGGTATTTCCGGTGCAATTCAGCATCTGGCTGGCGTGAGCGGATCAAAATGTATTGTTGTGATCAATAAGGATCCGGAAGCGCCGTTCTTTAAAGCAGCAAATTATGGCATTGTGGGAGACGTTTTTGAGATTCTTCCTAAATTAACCAAGGCGGTTGAAGCATTGAAATAACAACAAGCCGAGGTAATCTCGCGTCAAAAAAAATCTCAAAATCAAAGTTCTTTTGAAATTGGCCCGAAATTCCCGAAGCGGTCATATTTAAATTGCGGCTAGTCAGTAATTTAAAAAACTAGTCTCCGGGCATTATGCTTTGGTTTTACGGCAAATCAGGCCTTTAAAATGAGTTGAAAACCGGATCCGATTGAACGATAACCCGCCCTGCATTTTTTTATGCAGGGCGGGTTAATTATTTTTGCATCTTGAAATCAGTTTATTACCATCAAACTGCTCTAAAATAGTCTGATCCGATGAACAGGTATTTTGATAATGAGCGTTTTATATATCAAATTGAGATTGAACCGAAACGGGGAACGATTTTGAACGATCGATCCTTAATTGCACAAACCACCAGAACAGAAAACAAATAACCTTGCGTTAGCGCACAAAGTCCAGACGTGAAAAAAATTAAATTAGAAATATTGGGGCTTAGCCCAAGCCAGTCTCAGGCAGGATCATTCGCATTGGTTTTGGGAGAAGAATTGGGAAATCGGCGCCTGCCAATTATAATTGGAGTTTTTGAAGCGCAGGCAATTGCCGTGCAAATTGAAAACATTGTCCCAAACCGCCCGATGACGCATGATCTGTTCAAGTCGTTTGCGGAAGGAATGAATTACACACTGAAGGAAATAGTGATTTCTGATTTGAAAGAAGGCATTTTTTATGCCAAAATTGTTTGCACAGACACTTTGAGAGAAGTTGAAATTGATGCGCGTCCTTCTGACGCCATCGCTATCGGGCTCCGTTTTGGCATTCCGATATACACCTACGAGGCAATTTTGTCAGAAGCAGGTATCGTTTCAAGCTCCACTACCGAAGATGAGGACGAGGATCAAGACGCGGTACGTGAGACCGTGACGGCTAAGAGCACCACCAAAGATCAGTTGAGAGATTCATCGTTTGAAGAATTGCAACGTATGCTTGACGACGCGCTCGCTAAGGAAGATTACGAACGTGCAGCCAAAATCCGTGACGAAATGGGCCGCAGAAACTAGTTCCAAAGCGTATCTTAAAGTTAAAAATAGTTAAGCATTTTGGCATAAAAGCGCTTTTGTAAGATTAATCGCTAATTTTGCCAATAAAATTTCCTCGGCAAACCGATTCACAACCCGGCTCCGGAAAACAAACAGATTCATGCCAAAAAAGAAGAAGATCGGTAGTTATCCAAATGCTATGATAGTAATGAGCCTAACGGCTGCATTATTTTTAATTGGTTTTTGCGGGCTTCTCGTTATTCAGTCCAAAAAACTGGTTTCGATTATTCGTCAGAATATTGAGGTCAGGGTGTTTTTAGACAAAAAAGAAACAAAGGCTGGTCAGGATTCAATCCTTAACGTGATCAAGGTTAAGCCATTCGTTTTGAATCCAGCCGAAGGGGCGCCAATTACTTTTGTTTCGAAAGAAGAAGCGGCAAAAGAATTCATCGAAGGTACGAAAGAAGATTTTACGACACTGCTCGGAGAAAATCCGCTGCGGGATAGTTATCGCGTAAAAATTCAGGAGGACTTTTTTGAGGAATCGAAACTGAAACAGATCAAAGTGGATTTGGAAAAGATCAAAGGCGTTTATGAAGTGGTGTATCAGGAAGATCTTGCGGATAACATCAACCGTAACGTGACAAAGATATACATTGTGCTGGCCAGCTTCGCACTGATCATGCTGATTATCATTGTTTTGCTTGTCAATAATACCATCAAACTAGCGATCTACTCTCAGCGATTTCTCATCAGAAGTATGCAGCTGGTTGGTGCCACCAACGGATTTATACAAAGACCCTATATCGTGCGCGGAGCAGTTCAGGGAATTATCGGCGGTGTTCTCGCAGGCGGCCTTCTGATTGGCTTGCAGCAACTGGCCGTCAGAAATGTAGAAGGACTGGGTATGCTTCAGGAATACGACAAAATCGTCTTGCTGGTTGGCGTTGTGCTCTCTCTTGGTATTTTGATCGGCGTCGCAAGTACCTACCAGTCTCTTTCACGATATCTAAAAATGGCACTTGACGATTTGTATTAATGAATCCGGCGCCCACACTGACAATTTCATACCTGTAACATATTAAAGAAATGAGTAACAGCAAAAATAATCTGCCCTTTTCGTCGTCCAATTACACGATGATGCTGATCGGACTGGCCGTCATCCTTGGTGGCTTTTTAATTATGACACTAGATACCACAGAATTTGGTTTTGGTACATTGGGACTTACAGTCGGCCCGCTGATCACCATTCTTGGCTTCGTTATTGAGTTTTGGGCTATTCTTCGTAAACCAGCTAATTCATGACCATCTGGCAAGCCATTATTTTAGCAATTGTTGAAGGAATTACCGAGTTTTTGCCTGTTTCCTCTACCGGCCACATGATCATCGCCTCGTCTTTTATGGGGATCAGTCATCTGGAATTTACAAAAATGTTTACCGTAAATATTCAGTTCGGAGCCATACTTTCCGTTGTTGTGCTTTACTGGAAACGTTTTTTCCAATCTATCGATTTTTATTTCAAATTGCTTGTGGCGTTTTTGCCGGCAGCAGTTTTGGGTTTTCTGCTCAACGATCTCATTGACTCTATGCTTGAAAATGTGATTGTCGTTGCGGTTTCTCTTTTAATCGGCGGTATAATCCTCCTTTTTATTGACCGCATAGCAAATGACACAGTTTCTGACAGGGAAATTTCATACTTCGACGCGTTGAAAATCGGTTTTTTTCAATGTATTGCAATGATCCCGGGCGTTTCGCGCTCAGCTTCTACGATCATCGGAGGAATGCTTCAGGGGCTTTCCCGTAAGCAAGCCGCCGAGTTTTCGTTCTTTCTCGCCGTGCCAACTATGGCGGCTGCGGGAGGTTATAAACTGCTGAAAACTTATGACACGATTCAGGCTTCGGATATTAAAACCTTGCTGATCGGTAATCTGGTCGCGTTTGTGGTGGCAATGCTTGCCATCCGATTTTTTATCAGTTTTCTTACCAAATATGGTTTCAAGGTATTCGGCTATTACCGGATTATTCTCGGCCTGATTTTGCTGGGGTTACTTGCCTCAGGATATAAACTGGACATCGTTTAACAATAAAGGATTTCAGAGAAGGTCTGACAATTTCAACCGATTCTTCTAATTCCCAGAAATCGAAAAAACTTCAAAATTTGAGTACTCAGGAAAATATACCGGACGAGGGCGAAGTAATTCTGATCAACAAACCTTTGACCTGGACTTCATTTGATGTTGCGAACAAACTAAAAAGGGCCTGTAAATTCAAGAAAATTGGCCATGCCGGAACATTGGACCCCCTTGCCACAGGATTACTGATTCTTTGCACCGGAAAAAAAACCAAATCAATCGACACTTATCAGGCGCAGGAAAAAGAGTATACCGGCACTTTCGTTCTGGGAAAAACCACTCCTTCCATCGATCTTGAAACCGAATTTGATACTGAATTTCCAACGGATCACATTACTCCGGAATTGTTGGAAAGCACGCGAACTCAGTTTTTGGGGCTGATAGAACAAACACCTCCTATTTACTCTGCAATACGCGTTGACGGGGAGCGGCTTTACAAAAAGGCAAGACGCGGCGAAACCGTAGAAATAAAAAAAAGAAGCGTTGAAATCTCGCTTTTCGAGATCGATTCCTCCAACTTTCCTTCAATTGATTTCAGGATTATTTGTTCAAAAGGCACTTACATTCGTAGTATTGTGCGTGATTTCGGCACTTTGGCAAACAGCGGCGCATACATGAGCGCATTGTGCAGGACCCGAATCGGCGCTTTTGAACTTAAAGATGCAGCAGATCTTACTGATTTTATTTATCGCAAAAGATTGGAATTGCAGTTATCAGTGGACGAATGAATATTTATCATAGCCTGGATTCGATTCAAAATTTGGAAAATGCCGTTGTTACCAGCGGTACTTTTGACGGTGTGCACGTCGGACACCAGAGAATACTGAACCGGCTGAATGAAATCAGCCAACAGTCGGGCGGAAAATCCGTTGTACTCACTTTTTGGCCACATCCAAGAATGGTCGTTTCCGAGGACAGCCAGGATTTGCAGTTGCTTTCTACAATTGATGAAAAAATCGAACTTTTCGAGGCATTAGGCATTCAAAATCTTGTCATCATTCCCTTCACCCGTGCATTTTCAGAACTGACCTCAGAAGAATTCATACAGCAGGTTTTGGTCAATAAAATTCACACAAAAAAACTGGTCATTGGTTATGATCATCGTTTCGGCAGAAACCGGGAAGGGAGTTTTGAGTTTCTGCAAAAAAACTGCGCCGACTACGGTTTTGAGGTTGAAGAAATTCCAAGACAAGATATTGAGGATCTGGCGATCAGTTCAACACGCATCCGGCAGGCACTTTTATCCGGTCAGGTTGGTATTGCCCATGACCTTCTGGGCAGAGCTTACTCGTTATCAGGAACGGTTGTAAAAGGCAAGCAACTTGGCAGAACGATCGGCTTTCCGACTGCGAATCTACACCTGCACGAGTCCTACAAGCTGATACCTTCTAACGGTGTTTACATCATCAAAGCACATTATCAGGATCAGGCATTTAATGCAATGCTCAACATTGGTGTTCGCCCAACTGTCGATGGTGTTTCAAGAACGATTGAAGCCCATATTTTCGATTTCGATAAAGAGATCTATGGCGAAGACCTCAAACTGGAATTACTGAGTTACCTGCGGCCGGAGCAAAAATTTAACGGACTTGATGCGTTGGTCGAACAATTGCATATAGACCGCCAGCATTCGTTGCAGTATTTTACGAGCGGCATCTGACTCATTTCTGCGACAATTCTTTTCAACAGAATCAAATTATTGTAAGTTTGGGATGCGCATCCGGTTCATCGGTTGTTGTATATGTACTTGAGTAATCAATTTTCAAAATTGCTAAGTAAACGCCCATTCCGGCCGCGCATCTTTCCCAAACCAAAAAACTTCATGAAAAACCTTCTGTTGCTGACGCTTCTTGTTAGTTTGCTGCTAACTGGAAATCATGCTTATTCACAAAATAAGGGACGCTTTCTATTAAAAAATGCAACTGTAATTGATGGAACCGGCACACCTTCAAAACTTGCCGACATACTGATTGTCGGAGACCGAATTGCGAATGTGCAGGCAAATATTCAGGATGCAACGGCGACGAAAATTGATCTCACAGGAAAAACGGTAATTCCGTCGCTGATCTGTGCACATGCACACATTGGGACCTTAAAAGGCACTACTTCCACAGCTGAAAATTACACCCGTGAAAATGTGTTGAGACACTTAAAAAAGTATCAGGATTATGGTGTGAGCAGTGTACTCGTAATGGGAACGGACAGGCCATTGATTTTCGAAAACGGCCTTCGTGACTCAACTGTTGCGGGATTGTTGCCGGGTGCCCGGCTTTTTTCCGCGGGCTACGGTTTTAATACAGCTGACCCGTCACCGGCGTCATGGATGAATCTGCTCCAAAGGCCCGAAAAAGTCGAGGATGTGGCGCCAATGGTCGAAAAAGTTGCTGCGCTGAAACCAACTGTGCTAAAAATCTGGGTTGATGATCATGGTGCTAAAAGCGGCAAAATGAAGCCGGAGATTTATAAAGCCATTATTCAGGAAGCACACAAACGAAATATCCGCGTTGCTGCCCATTTGTTTTATGCCGATGACGCAAAAGCGCTTGTAGATGCGGGACTTGACATTATCGCGCATAGCATCAGGGACCGTGAAGCTGATCCTGAACTTCTTAAAGAGATGAAGAAAAAAGGAGTGACATACATTCCAACGCTTGCGCTTGATGAATACAACTACATTTTTGGCGAGTCTCCAGCCTGGATCAATGATCCGTTTTTTATCAATTCCTTAGAAGATGGCGTGCTGGAAATGATCAGCGCCGGCAGCTACAAGGATAAAATCCGCTTCTCCCCCGATTTTGAAAAGAACAAAAAGGCGTCACAAATTGGAGCAGCAAATCTCAGAAAAATGCATGAAGCAGGCATCATGATCGCGCTTGGAACGGATTCGGGTGCTTTCCCGGTTCGCACGCAAGGTTTTACCGAGCATCATGAGATGGAACTAATGGTGCTTGCCGGACTTTCACCCATGCAGGCCATTACGATCAGCACCAAGAATGCGGCCAGAGCCCTTAAAATTATTGACGACTATGGAACACTCGAAAAAGGCAAAAAAGCAGATCTGCTGATCTTAAACGCGAGTCCTGAAAAGAATATCAAAAACACGCAAAAGATTACTGCGGTGTGGAAAGACGGGAAATTCGTTAGCAGAGGTCCATTGCAGAAATAGTGTTTTGCAGAAAATGCGGCTGATAACTTGAATATTCTGATAAAAAGCTGTCATAAACTTATAGTGACTCATTTTCTGTACAACCGAGCATGATTGTCTGGAAATAAGCATTTAAATTTGGTCAGCATCACTCCTTTATAATTACCAGAATGACGATTGATTTTCAGCGGCTGGATCACATTATGCTTTGTATTCCGGAAGGAAAAGAAGCGGAAGCAAGAACGTTTTACACGAATGTTTTAGGACTTAAAGAGCTTAAAAATCTCGGATACCCCTTGCCAAAAGGTGCTATCTGGTACGAAATCGGGGATATTCAACTGCACATAAGAGCTGAGGAAAATCATGCACTTTCAAAAAGGCATCCGGCATTTCGCGTGGCAAGCCTCAGCAAGTCCAGACAATTGCTTGAATCAGAAGGAATTTACATTAAAAACGAGTCGAAAATGCCGGGCAGAGATCGTTTCTCGTTTCAAGATCCATTTGGCAACTGGATTGAACTCATTGAAATAGAAAAAGAAGGCTGATTCAATCGCTTGTTTTTTACAAATTATTGAACGGTATAAGAAAAAGTCGGTTTGGAATCCTGCCAAAACTTATATTTAAAAAAGTAATTCTAAATTTGCACGCGCTAACGATGCGGAGATAGTATTACTATATGCTTAAATATATTTTCAGGTTTTTTATTGTCCTAATTCTGCTTGCGGGAATCGCAGAGACTATTTTGAGGGTCAAATTCGGGTTTTGCAACGCACCTCTCTACATTTCCGATCCTGATTTTGAATACATTTTCGCACCCAATCAGCACCTGAACCGATTCGGTAACATTGTCAGAACGAACAGTTTATCGATGCGAAGTGATGAAGTTTCTCCTTCCGACACAACGGTTGTTTTACTGATCGGAGACTCCGTTATCAATGGCGGCAGCCTCACAGACCATGACAGCCTGGCTTCCACAAAACTGGAAAAGAGACTTTCACTTAAACTAAATACAAAGGTTCGTGTTTTAAATATTGCCTCAGGTTCATGGGGTCCCGACAATGTCGCGGGATATCTCAAAAAAAACGGTCTTTTCAACGCAGACCTGATTTGCCTCGTTACAAGCAGTCACGATTCCCATGATATCATGTCCGGAGTAAGTCCGGTTGGAATAGACCCAAATATGCCAGCCAAACAATACAAAGTGGCACTTGTTGAACTTTGGGACCGATACCGTGACCTCGTTGTTTACAAAACGGGTGAATATATTTTTCCAACTCCCAAACCGACTGTACAGGCTCCGCTGGATTCGCTTGAAAGGCAAAAGCTCCGAAATGGAGGCATCCGTAAACCCGGGGAGGGATTCAATCCTGGTTATGAGCAGTTGATGGAAATGGCAAAAAAAGATTCCATTCCCTTCTTTATTTACCTGCATCCGGAAATTTCGGAGGTTGCGTTGGGCACCTTCAACGATCAGGGAGAGGAAATTATGGGCTTTGCACGGGAGCACCATGTGCGCCTGATCAATGAGTTTGACCTGGGCATTTCACTGGATGATTACCGGGATACGGATGTGATTCATTACAATGACAAAGGCCAGGAATTTCTTGCTCAAAACCTATATCCATTATTTCTCGATTATCTTAACGCCAGGAAATAATGCGGATACTTTTGATTCACAACCAGTTATGGGCGCATTATAAATCCAAACTGTTCAGCGAAATTAACAAGGTTCTTGCCGATGACCATGCGGGCGACAAATTCAAGGTTGTGCACATAGCGCTTCACGAGGCGAGCCGAAAGTCAATGACAGATGATGATGCCTATTCTTATGACTACCCTTACGAAGTTTTGTTTCAAAGAAGTCTGGATCAGGTCGGATTCAAAGAAAAATTAAGTGGGCTGTTCCGTGCATACAAAGCTTTTAAACCGGACGTCCTGAATGTGACCGGTTATTTCGACTGGGCACAAATTATTTTAATGACTTATGCGAGATTGAGTGGAGTAAAGGTCGTTTTATCTTCGGAATCCTCTCCGATGGATCATGATCGTTCCGCGGTAAAAGAATTTGTAAAGAAATGGATTGTTTCCCAGGCTGACCGTTTCTTTTGTTTTGGCAAATCTTCTGCAAATTATTTGCTAAGCCTCGGCGTCCGCGAAGACCAGATTCCCGTTAGAAATGCAGCCGTTGTCGACGAAGAAATCATTCGGGCCAAATTTGATTCCGCTAAAAAGACGAACAATAAACGAGGCCGAAACTTCATCTACGTCGGTCGCCTGGCGCCTGAAAAAAACTTGGAAATACTCGTTGAGGCGTTTCTTAAAATCGACAAAAAAAATGATTGGGGGCTTATTTTTGTCGGTGACGGTCCGGCAAGGGAATCTTTGAAAAAACTAGCCTCAGGCGATAATTCTATCAAATTTGTCGGTGGATTTCCGTGGTATAAGGTACCGGAATGGCTGGCACAAAGCGATGTACTGGTACTTCCCAGCAACTCTGAACCTTGGGGGCTTGTTGTCAACGAAGCAATGGTCTGCGGCATGCCAGTAATTGTTTCCGATAAATGTGGTTGTGTACCTGATTTGTTACATAATGGTGTCAACGGATTCAGTTTTAATCCCCGAACGCAAAGCGAGCTTGAAAAAGCAATTCTTTTTTTTATGCAAAACCCCGAGAAAATTGACGCGATGGGGCGTCAATCCGAATCGATCGTCGCACCTTTCTCTGCCAGACTGGTGGCGCGTGAAATGGTGAAATGCTACCGCAGGCTATGCGAATCTAAAAAAACTGACCAATGAAAATTCTCAATATATGTGCTTACACCTGGGCGATCGGCGGTCCTGCCCGGATAATTTACGATCATACGACCGAGGTGCTAAAACAGGGACATCAGGTGGATATTCTCAGCCCGATGACCCCAGGCGAAAAAAGCTACACGGTGCCTGAGGGCGCTAGGTTAATCGAATGTGCCCGAACCACGCCGATCAGCAGATTCTTTAACGAGTTCTCACTGGAAGCCTATGCATATCTGAAAAAACACATCAACGAGTACGATATCGTTCACATGCATGGAATCTGGCATTTTGGAAGTGTTGCTCCGTTTATAGTTCCCAATCACGTAGCAAAGGTTATCACGATCCATGGCCTTCTCGACAGGTGGGCGATCAACCACAGCAAATGGAAAAAGGAAATTGTTTCAGCCCTGTTTCAAAAGCGTTTACTCGGGAAAGCAGATCTGATTCAGATCAACAATACTGACGAAGAGGAAGATGTCATCCGCTATCTGGGCTACCGGCCGAAAAATATGGTGATCGTCCCAAATGGGATGAAAGTTTCTGAATATACGAATTTGCCTGAAAAAGGAATTTTTAAAAAGAAATTTGGCATCTCTCCTTCCCAAAAGATGGTGTTGTTCATGGGACGGCTCAACATCAAGAAAGGATTAGACCTGCTCCTTCCCGCATTTGAAAAAATCCACAGACAGATCCCGGAAGCGATTCTGATACTCGCCGGTCCGGACGATGGCTATCAGGCCGAGACCGAAGCATTCATCCAAAAACACGGGCTTGGTGAAAGGATCAGGTTGGTGGGCATGCTCACAGATACAATCAAAAAAGAGGCACTTTCAGATGCAGATGTTTTTGTACTTCCCTCCTATTCCGAAGGTTTTTCCATCGCTGTGCTGGAAGCGATGACGTCCGGTGTTCCCGCTCTGGTTTCCGACCGCGTCGGTTTTGGAGATTATATAAAAAAGTTCGACGCAGCTTACCTAACTCCATTGACAAGCGATGCTGTCGCAAAAGGACTTCTTAAAATATTACAAGAACCTGATTACGCCGCTCAAATGGCAAAAAGGGCCTATAACATGGTAACAGACAACTTTGATATTAAAGTTGTGGCGAACCAGTTATTAGAAGAATACAAGAAAATTAAAAAAATGTAATTATATTTGGCCAAGAGTTTTGTTATCAGTCATCATCACACGCAGGCCGTTATTTACTTCTTATGGTTGATTTGTCCGTCATTATTTTAACGCATAATGAATCAAAACATATCGAACGCTGCATCAAGAGCCTTCTTCATGTTACGGACAAAATCTTCATTGTAGATTCTTTTTCCACTGACGACACCGTTGCCATCGCCGAAAATCTGGGGGCAACCGTTGTTCAGAATCCCTGGATTTCGTACGCTTTTCAATTCAACTTTGGTATTCAGAATAATCCCTTTGCAACACGCTGGTTGATGCGGATGGATGCGGATGAGTACATTACAGAAGAGCTAGCGGCGGAGCTGAACAGCAAACTGCCGGGTTTGGAAGAATCGATTTCAGGGATGTACGTAAAACGCCGCGTCTACTTCATGAATCAATGGATAAGGCGTGGGGGATATTATCCGATCTGGTTATTACGGGTTTGGAAAAGCGGACTGGGGGTTTGTGAGGAATTGTGGATGGATGAACACATCAAACTGAGTAGCGGAACGACGGCACAATTTGACCACGACATTGTTGATCATAATCTTAACAACCTGACCTGGTGGACCCAGAAGCATAACAATTATGCAATCCGGGAGGTTATTGATCTGTTGAACATAAAGTATAACTTTGATAATAAGGAAACTGTAAACCCGAAATTCTGGGGAAGTCAGGAACAGCGGACACGGTATCTAAAAATCAAATATGCGAGTATGCCGCTCTTTACACGTCCTTTTTTGTATTTCGTTTTCAGGTATATTTTCAAAGGCGGTTTTTTAGATGGCAAGAAAGGCCTGATCTGGCATTTTCTTCAGGGATTCTGGTATCGCTTCCTTGTCGATTCCAAGATATATGAAGTTTACCAAAAAGCGGGGAAAGACAAAGAAAGTATTGTAACACATTTCAGGACAGAATATGGAAAAAACCTCAAAAGCCCAAACCAATCTGTCCGGGTATAACAACGACTGGTACAAGCCGGGAAATGTTTTGAAACGTGTTTTATGGTATCTGGCCGGACGAGTTTTTGTTGACACTTACCTACCAATTCCTATTTCCGTTAAAATATTGATTCTAAGGATTTTTGGAGCGAAAATTGGCGACAAAGTCGTGATTAAACCGAAGGTAAATATCAAATATCCATGGTTTTTGATTGTGGGGCAAAATACCTGGATCGGAGAAAAAGTCTGGATTGACAATTTGGGAATTGTGACTTTGGGTGCAAATGTTTGTCTATCTCAGGAGTGTTACCTGTTGACAGGCAACCATGATTATACCAAAAGCAAATTTGACCTGATTGTAAAACCGATCACAATTGAGAACGGGGCCTGGATCGGAGCAAAAGCGGTAGTTTGCCCCGGAGTTACAGTGGGTTCACACGCGGTACTGGCCGTCAGTTCCGTGGCGACAAAAGATCTCGACCCGTATTCCATCTATCAGGGAAACCCGGCCGTATATATCAAAAGTAGAGAAATAACAAATTGAAAATAAGTATAATAACGGTTGTCTATAATGGCGCATCAACGATCGGCAGTTGCATTGATTCAGTGCTGATGCAGGATTATGCTTCGGTGGAATACATTGTTGTTGACGGTAATTCGAAGGACGGCACCCAGGAAATTGTGAAAGGCTACGGCGATCGTATCTCAAAATTTGTGAGCGAACCGGACAAAGGAATTTACGATGCAATGAACAAGGGCCTGGCACTGGCAACCGGTGATTTCATCGGAATACTTAACGCGGACGATTTTTATCCTGATTCTTCAGTTTTATCCGATGTAGTCTCGGCGATTGAAGCATCCAATGCGCAAGGCTGTTACGGAGATCTGGAATACGTTGACGCTGTGGATCAGTCAATTGTCAAGAGAAAATGGAAGTCGGGGGATTATAAGGCAAATTCTTTCGTTTACGGCTGGATGCCTCCCCACCCAACGTTTTTCGTATCGAGGGATTGTTATACAAAATGGGGCAATTTTCGTCTCGATCTCGGAAGCGCGGCAGATTATGAGCTCATGTTAAGAATGATTCATAAAGCTGGCATGAAATTGGCTTATGTACCAAGGGTTCTGGTGAAAATGAGAGCTGGCGGAGTAAGTAATAGTACAGTAGGAAACCGATGGAAAGCAAACAGAAATGATCGTAAAGCGTGGCAGGTGAACGGATTAAAACCAGGATTATTCACACTTTTGCTAAAACCGCTTCGAAAAGTGATTCAATTTATCTGATTTGCGACGAGAGCTAACGAAAAAACTTTCGCCCCGTTTAATAATTATTTTCACAATCCATGTTTTGATATTTTATTTTATTCAAAAAAAATATCAAATTTGACCAAGTAATACATGTTGGAGAACCCTGGGTTGTTCAATTCATTATCAAGCATATGATACAACTATTACCTATACAGATACTTAGTGATGGAATTTTTAACAACATCATCCATCACGATGTGTATCAATGTATTCTTTCCTTCCTCATTGCTTGTTTTCTCTCAATTATTGCAATTCCGATCATCATTAATCTTTCTGGTCTTTTAAACCTGACCGCAAAGCCGGGATTCAGAAGCTCCCACGCAACTGCAACGCCAACATTGGGCGGAATCGCTATTTTCGCAGCAACACTGATCGCTTATTTTCTCTGGCCACATTCTGAAAATATAGTAGAGTCGAACCTGATCAACCTGTCGATGACGGGAATTGTAATTCTCTTTTTCCTTGGTCTTAAAGACGATATTCTGGCCGTAGATCCAACAAAGAAACTGATCGTGCAGATTTTCGCGTCGATGATACTAGTTGCGATGGGGAATTTCAAAGTAGATAATTTCTACGGGATTTTTGGTCTGCACCAGATTTCCGACATTGTAGCCATTCCGCTTACAGTATTTATTTTCATTGCCATTATCAATGCAATTAATCTGATCGATGGCATTGACGGACTTGCGGGTGGTATCAGTCTCATAGCCGGTGTGGGGTTCGGGATCTGGTTTATACTGAATGAGCATTTTTCGTTCGGTTGCCTGGCATTCTCTATGTCCGGTTCGCTGCTCGGGTTTTTGAGATTTAATTTTTCAAAAACGAGCAAAATTTTCATGGGAGATACCGGCTCGCTCATCGTCGGTTACCTGCTTTCAATATTCGCCGTCGAATTCCTTTCATTAAATGTAAGTTATCTCAATGATCCGAAAGCATATTTCAATGCCCCGATCATTGTAATGGTTTTGCTTATTGTGCCAATCTTTGATACGCTTCGTGTATTCATTGTAAGAATCGTAAAGGGAGGATCGCCTTTCGTTGCGGATAGAAATCACATGCACCACATCCTGCTTGATAGCGGATTGAATCATTTTTGGGCGTCTTTTACATTGTGGATGGTTACCATTATCAACACTTCTCTGTTCTTCGCTTTTCACGGAGATATTACCAACACGGCATCCCTTTACATCTATATCGGCATGTTTGTGGTGTACATGGTTTTTGCCTATTTTATGAAAAGACGAGCAGCGTTTCGCAGTGCTAAAAAAAAGTTAACAAATAGCCCGTCCTTTTCCGAAGAACACATATCTCCCGCAAAAAAGGTGATTAAAGATTTGTAGTTCTCTTCCGAAAAACAGCAGATTTACCTTCATTATAAGTTTTAAAATCATGGCATTGCCATGAATGTTTGTACCTTAGCGACAAAAAATTTTGTTGCCGTATGAACAAAAAAATCAGAAAAGAAGACGCGCTTTACTACCACTCCAAAGGAAGACCAGGTAAAATTCAGGTCATTCCAACCAAGGAGACAAACACCCAAAGAGACCTTTCACTTGCTTATTCACCTGGTGTTGCGGAGCCCTGCCTGGAAATTGCTGCTAACGTTGAAGATGCATATCTGTACACTGCAAAGGGAAATCTGGTTGCCGTGATCAGCAACGGAACAGCCGTTCTTGGCCTTGGCGATATTGGCCCTGAGGCATCCAAGCCTGTGATGGAAGGCAAAGGGTTGCTCTTCAAAATATATTCCGATATTGATGTTTTCGATCTTGAACTGAATACCAAGGATGTCGATGAATTTGTCAGGACCGTGAAAATTCTGGAACCTACTTTCGGCGGCATCAATCTGGAAGACATCAAGGCACCGGAGTGTTTTGAGATAGAGGCACGGCTAAAAAAAGAATTGAATATTCCGGTCATGCATGACGATCAGCATGGCACGGCAATCATCAGCGCAGCTGCCATGCTCAATGCGCTGGTGCTTGTAAAAAAAGATATAAAAGACATTCGTGTAGTTGTTTCGGGAGCCGGCGCTTCGGCTGTTTCCTGTACCAAACTGTATATATCGCTTGGCGCAAACCCAAAAAACATTGCTATGTTCGATACGAAAGGCCACATTAATTTGAGCCGTACGGATCTGAACGAGATGAAAAAGCAGTTTGCCACCGAACAGGAATTTGGCTCACTGGAAGAAGCGATGGTGGGATCAGACATTTTCCTCGGCCTTTCCACTGCAGACATCGTTTCCAAAGACATGGTTAAATCTATGGCAAAAGATCCGATCGTGCTTGCGATGGCAAATCCAAATCCTGAAATTCCGTATCCCGATGCGGTTGAAGCACGCGAGGATGTAATCATGGCTACGGGGCGATCTGATTACCCCAACCAGGTCAACAACGTACTCGGCTTTCCTTACATTTTCCGGGGTGCACTGGACGTTCGTGCTACGGAAATTAATGAGGCGATGAAACTGGCTGCGGTTCACGCACTTGCCGAATTAGCCAGAAAACCTGTTCCGGATATTGTAAACCTTGCCTACAACGAAACGAACATTGTTTTTGGAAAAAATTACATCATTCCAAAACCGGTAGATCCACGATTGCTGACAACTGTGGCACCTGCTGTGGCAAAAGCCGCCATTGAAACCGGCGTGGCCCGCCGAATCATTACCGACTGGGATGCTTACGAGCAGGAACTATCCAGCCGTTTGGGAATGAACGAGCAGATTTCTCGTGTAATTCTGAACAAAGCAAAACTGGCCCCGAAAAGGGTGGTGTTTGCTGATGCTGAAAACATTCAGGTATTGAAGGCCGCACAACAGGTTCGTGATGAAGGTATTGCATATCCGATTCTTTTGGGTAACAAAGAAACAATTCAAGGGCTGATCAGAGACAGCAAGCTGGATCTGGGCGACGTCACGATCGTAGATCCACGTGCTGAGGACAACGAAAAAATGATAGACGTTTATGCTGCAAAATTGTACGAAAAACGTCAGCGTAAAGGACTAACACCGATTGAAGCGAGAAGAACCATTTATTTCAAGAGCTATTTTGGCTCCATGATGGTGGAAAATGGCGACGCAGATGCATTCATTTCCGGCCTAACCCGAACTTATCCGGATACCATCCGTCCTGCATTGCACGTGATCGGAAAACAGGATAACGTCAACAAAGTGGCAGGTATGTATATTCTGCTTACACCAAAAGGACCACTTTTCTTCTCCGATACAACCGTAAATCTTGACCCGACAGTCGACGAAATTGTAGAGATTACCGAATTGACTGCGCACGCCATTGAGCGTTTCAATATTGTTCCGAGAATTGCATTGGTAACTTATGCCAACTACGGAAGTGCAAGTGGCAAAGATGCTGAGAAAATGAGCCAGGCTACGAAAATCCTGAAAAAAAGAAACCCGAACATGATTGTTGAAGGAGAAATGCAGGCTCACCTTGCGTTTAACACCAAACTGTTGCGGGAGAATCATCCTTTCAGCGATCTTGTTGACGGCGGTGCCAACACGCTTATCTTTCCGAACTTGTCAGCCAGTAATATCGCCTACAACTTATTGAAAGAGGCAGCCGAACTGGAAACAATCGGGCCGATTCTATTAGGTATGAAGAAACCTGTACACGTTCTGCAGCTGGGAAGTTCAGTAAGAGAAATTGTGAATATGGTGGCAATTGCGGTCGTTGAGGCGCAGATGAAAAAATAGATTTCAGAGAAACGAAAAAAGTCGCCAGGAGAAATTTCTTCCGGCGACTTTTTCATGTAGTTTTATTTCAACTTAACCAGTGATGGGTTGTAGAGAACAGAATGTATCTGTTTTAGCTTCGCTTCCGGAAACTTGATTACCTTTCGGTCATAGGTCATCAAACCATTCGTCTCAACCTCCACATCAGTCGTTTGCGTATAAACAGCGGCCGACAATCCCTTTTTGATAAGAGGTTCAAATTTGTCAATAAACGAGGCATATTGTTTATAAAGATCTTCCTGATTTTTGAAACTCTGGTAGCCCCAGTTATCCTTTTGCTGCCAGGTATGCTGGGGAACAGGCAGTCCTAAACCGCCAAATTCTCCCAAGACAATCACCTGTTTTTCACCAAAAAGCTCCGGTCTTGGCATCACGGGAGCCGGATAATTGTGCATGTCGATGATGTGGCCAACCGGATAAAAATTACCTCCGCTGGCGCTGTTTACCAATCGGCTCGGATCATATTTCATGGTCCAGTTGGTAATTTCCTCCGTTTTAAACTGTCCCCAGGCCTCATTGAAAGGAACCCAAACCACAATACAGGGAAAATTATAAGTGGCGTCCATGATCGCTTTCCATTCCGTTTTATAGATGCTTTCCGATTCAGGTGTACGATCCCGGTCTGTTTCGTTGCCGGTAATTCCCGGACGCTGTTCCCAATAATTTCCAAGATCGCCGCTTGGCATATCCTGCCACACCAGCATACCCAGTTTATCGCAATGATTGTACCATGTCGCTGGTTCCACCTTTACGTGTTTTCTGATCATATTGAAACCCATCTCCTTTGTTTTGACGATATCAAATTTTAAAGCTTCGTCATTAGGAGCTGTGTACAGCCCGTCGGGCCACCAACCCTGATCCAACGGGCCATATTGAAATACAAACTGATTGTTCAATAACATGCGCTGAACACCTTTGGCATCAGCGTGCATGGAAATTTTGCGCATCGCAAAATAACTCTTCACTTCATCAATTATCTTACCGTTCCGTACAAGCGCGATTTTAAGATCATAAAGAAACGGGTTTTCCGGCGACCACAGTTTCGGATTCAAAACTGCCAGATTCGCCTCGGTGTTCGGTGCGATTTCCTGCTCGGATACCTGTGTTGAGCCATCCCAAACGCCAATTCTGATCTTGTCCGTTGCAATACTATTTACTACATTAGCACCAATGCTTACAGCCTGATTGTCAATGTCCGGCGTATTTTTAAGGGACGAAATATAAGTGGAAGCCACGGTTTCAAGCCATACAGTCTGCCAGATACCAGTCACCGGCGTGTACCAGATCCCATTCGGATTTTTAATTTGTTTGCCCCTCGGTTGCGGACCATCGCTGCTGGGATCCCAGACCCTGACTGCAATTTGTTGCTGCTTACCTTTTACCAAAAGAGACGTGATATCAATCGAAAACGGATCGTAACCGCCTTTATGCGAACCGGCCTTTTTTCCATTTACATAAACGTCACATTCCCAGTCGACCGCGCCGAAATGAAGCAGTGCAGCTTGTGATTTGGATTTCAAAGTATAATCAATCGTTTGCAGGTACCAAAGTAAACTGTCTTTTCCAACAGACTTTCCAACCCCGGATAGTGCCGACTCAACTGCGAACGGTACCAGAATTTTCCCGTCCCATTTGACTGGCTTAGTTTCTGCCGATCCTTTGGGAACAATTGCATAATCCCACAATCCATTCAAATTTATCCAGTTTGGCCTCACCATCTGGGGACGCGGATATTCCGGGTGGGCTTTTGCCGGATTTACCTCGCTGGCCCAGGGTGTGGTAATTCTTCCTTCCACCATCTTCCAGTTGGCTTTTGTTTGTGCATTTGAAAACCCGGTAGCACTGATTGCGCAAACCGTCAATCCAAGTAATATTTTTTTCATGTAATTGGGTTGGAGTAAAAGCCTGATTTTTATAACAACAGCAAAAGAACTGCTTCACCGGCCTCTACTGAAAGTGCCATCAAAATCGAAGGGATCGAATTTCTCCAGCGCAACCTGGTGATCCCGGAAGCAACAAACATCTGGTTGACGTAAAACAATGGCAATAATTGTATTTTTATTTCATTACTTCTTAGATTTGAAATTATCAGTTTCAAATTTCACATCACTTATGAAAAAGTGTTTACTTCTTTTTAGCATCCTTGTCGTGGGCGAAATTGCTTTGGCCCAGAATAACACGGACAAAATTACCCTGGTAATCCACGGAGGTGCAGGGACGATCACACGGGCTAATATGTCTCCGGAGAAGGAAAAAGCATATCGGGAGGTTTTGAACAATGCACTTCAAAAAGGCTATACAATACTCAAAAGCGGCGGTACGAGCGTACAAGCCGTCGAAGCTGCAATTATTGTCATGGAAGATTCTCCCCTTTTTAATGCCGGAAAGGGAGCCGTGTTCACCCACGAGGGCAAAAATGAACTTGACGCCTCGGTGATGGATGGTAAAACACTGAAAGCCGGCGCAATCGCGGGTGTCACGACAATTAAAAATCCAATTCGTACTGCAATTGCCGTGATGGAAAAGTCGCCGCATGTTCTGCTGATTGGAAAAGGCGCAGAAACCTTCGCAAAAGAACAGAAAATGGAAATTGTATCTCCTGCCTATTTTTATACAGAGGCTCGTTTTCAGGCGTTAAAGAATGCAATTAAGGACGAGAAAATAGAATTGGACCACTCCGAAAAAGAGAAAAGCAAGGTTAAAAAACTACCCAAAACCGGCGCTGTCGATCCTGAAAATTTGATCTTCACGGAGGGGAAAAAGTTCGGAACTGTTGGCTGCGTTGCTTTGGATCAGTTTGGAAACCTCGCGGCCGGCACCTCAACCGGAGGCATGACAAACAAACGTTATGGCCGCGTTGGAGATGCACCTATTATTGGGGCAGGAACCTACGCAAACAACAGCACCTGCGCCGTTTCCGCAACTGGGCATGGCGAATTCTTCATCCGCTCCGTTGTGGCTTACGACATTTCCGCGTTGATGGAATACAAAGGGTTAGGTGTAAAACAGGCGGCGGATGAAGTAGTAATGAAAAAACTGGTTGAAAGAGGTGGCGAGGGCGGCGTCATCGCGCTCGATAAAGAAGGAAATATTGCTATGCCTTTTAACAGCGAGGGCATGTACCGAGGTTTCATTAAAAGCAACGGAACAAGTGAAGTGCTGATTTACAAAGATTAAACCTACCTGGTTTCTACAAAATTCTTTCAAGTACTTTTGATACTGAAAATTTCTGTTGCTATTCGGGGAGCCGGATACAAAAAACGCAGATTTCTACGTTTTGAAACCAGAAGTAAACTTCTTCCTTTTCCGATGATATGAAAACTCTCTATAAAATTTTCATTCTGTTTTTGGTGACAAGCGGTGCAACTTATGCGACGCACCTGCTTGGCGGTGAAATCCGGGCTTCACATGTTTCCGGCCAGACTTATAAAATTGCAGTGCATTTATTTTTCGATTCGGGCAACGCCGCATCCAACAATACCCTGGAAGTTCCTGTTTGCTTCGGTGATGGAAGCACCGCTAATTTGCCAAGGATGTCTTACACGCCATCCCCTGACGGGAAATACAGCATAGGCGTTTTTGAAAAAAACTACACCTATCCTTCATCGGGTACATTTCAGGTTTCAGCTGCAATCGCTAACCGGAGCGGAGGGTTTCTCAATTTGCCAAACTCTGAACTTCAACCATTATTTTTGTGGACGGTTATAAGCACCCAACTTGCCAACACCACCCCGACGTTGAGCTACCCTAAATTGCAGGCCGGAACTAAACAGACTTTTATAATTGACCTCAAACCGTCCCTTGCTGATAACGACAGTGTATCGGTTCATCTTCAAAGCGTTGCCAAGCCCTCTCCGGGTACCTGTGGCGTACGAAGCCTTGATTATTCTTATTTTTATCCCAATGATCTGACAAAGAGCGGCACTTTTAAGGTAGACAATCAGTCGAAAAAACTGATATGGAACGCGCCAACCAGAGCGGGAAAATATATTTATGCATTTGTTGCAGATGAATGGCGGGACGGAATTATCATTTCACAATCTTACCACGAGGGTACTGTCATTGTGAGTGACCTCCCCGGAAATACTGTCGAGGTTCCGGATTACGAACCTGCTGGCGAATTAGTTACATCAGTCCCGGGCGACTCTGGTTCTTCGGAAATTTCGATATCGATGGACGCTTATCCCGTGCCTACAACAGATTATTTAACATTCAGGGTTTACAGCAAAAAGCGCTCGTTGATGAATGTCCAGTTGGTGAACCTGCAAGGCCAGGTAGTTAGGGAAATAAATTCGACTACTGCTGGCATCGTGTTCGAAAATCAGTTTGATGTTCGGCTCTTACACAACGGAGTATATTTGCTTCGCGCCAAAAACGACCGGGAATCCGTGGTAATAAAAGTCGTACGCTAAAATTATTTTCGGCTAACTGGAAAGGTAACCTGTTATTTTACATTACCTTAGGCTATATTTGCAACGTTTAGTATTGCTATTATTCCGTTCTCTTGAAGAATTTCGTTTCCACATTGCTGTTTGGACTGCTCATCTTTAATATGATGGGCTTTTCGGTTTACAGTATTATGGAGCTTAAAAATGCTGATTCAGAAGCGTTGATTCAAAATTCTGGCGAACTAATTCTTAAAGTCCCTGTATCTCTTCCTTACCTGAGTGACTGGCAAAGCCCGGAAGAAGGGAGTGGCGAACTGCTTCATAAAGCGGATTATTATAATATTGTTTCAAAACAAATTGTAAACGACACACTTTACGTAAAGTGCCAGTTTAATGAAAACGCACGCGACCGCTTCTGGAATCTGGTATCGACTTTTGATGATCAGATCAAATCTTCGCAAGGTACACAAACAGGGCATGGGAGTCTTTTGCTTAAAAACCTGTTAAAAGAATACATGGCCTATGGCCGCAAACACACGTTTTTTATTTTAGAATGGCTTTCTCCGGTCGTTTATCAAAACGATGCGCTGTCGTTTACGGAAATCCCGCAAAACGATTTACCGGCTCCTCCTCCTGATTTGATTTGATTCCCACTTTTTCGGATTTGCGCTAAGTTGCATGGTTGCAATTTGAAGGATTGTTCCTTTAAATTTCGTTTGTGCTTTTGGCATCTTTTTAAAATCCTCCCTTTCGGGCCAATGGTCCGGTATCTCATTACTTTTGAAATCAAATGCTACATGCTCACTATGAGCAATGTGCAAGTACTTTTTATGATAAAACACTTTTACAAAAATTTACAAAAGATAATCAGCGCTCACTTCAAGGGCCTGGCCTTTCTGACGTATATGTTGCTTGTTTCGTTCACAGTCTCTGCCCAAACAACCGTATCCGGCAAAATCACGAGTGAAAAAGGGCTGGCACTCGAAGGTGTTTCCGTTAAAGTCGAAGGCTCCAGATCAGGTATGGTTACCGCGTCGGACGGTCTGTTTAGCCTGGAAACCACGATTGTAAAAAATTTAAAACTGATCATTTCGCATATTGGTTTTGTTACGCAATGCATTTCAATCGATCCGCTTACCAACCAGTCAATTTACACGTCGGTAATATTAAAAGAGGACGTTCGCGACCTGAATGAAATCGTGATCGAAGAAAAGAAGAACAATATCCAGGTTGAAAGGCTTCCTGATGTCCATAACGTGTACCTTGCCGCAGGCAAAAAAAATGAGGTGGTTCAATTGGGTGGTGTCAACGGAAATCTTTCAGAAAAAACCGGACGACAAATTTTTGCAAAAATTCCGGGCGTGTTTGTGTATGATATGGACGGTAGCGGCAATCAGATTAATATTTCGACACGTGGCCTTGATCCACACCGTTCATGGGAATACAACATTCGCCAGAACGGTGTTATCACCAACTCTGATATGTACGGCTATCCTGCTAGTCATTACAGCCCTGCAATGGAATCCGTAGAACGCATTGAACTTGTGCGCGGAACAGGATCATTACAATACGGTGCCCAATTTGGCGGAATGATCAATTACGTAACAAAACAACCAGATACCACGAGAGCTTTCGGATTCGAATCAGTTAATACAGGCGGCTCGTACGGACTTTTCAGCTCTTACAATGCGATCGGCGGAAAAGTTGGGAAACTTTCATATTCGGCCTATTATCACAAAAGACATTCAACTGGTTACCGAAAAAATGCCCGCTCAGACGCGGAGTCGCAATTTGCAAGTCTGACATACGAGTTCACAAAAAATTTGAAAATTAAAGCGGAAATCGGTCGCTCTTCTTATGTCTACCAAATACCAGGGCCTTTAACAGACGCCATGTTTGCAGCTGACCCGAGACAATCTACCCGTTCAAGAAATTATTTTAATCCTGACATCTACATCCCTTCGGTTGTACTGGACTGGAAGATAAACCCGAATACGAAAATCAAGTTTACAAATTCAGGTGTTTATGGTGCCCGCAACAGCGTCATGTTCGATGCATTTGCGAATATTAAAGATTCAATTAATCCGGCGACAAACCAGTACAAGGCCAGGACAGTTGACATTGACAATTTCAAAAGCTTTACCTCGGAATTAAGAATTATACACAAATATCAGCTTGGCGGATTGACCAGCTATTTGGCGGCAGGAGTACAGTATATGAACAACAACCTGCGCCGCAGGCAACTCGGCAAAGGGACAACAGGCAGCGATTTTGACCTTTCACTAACGGACCCCACTTTCGGTCGTGACATGCACATGAAGACGCAGAACGTTGCTGTCTTCATAGAGAATTTGTTGTACGTTACTCCGGAGTGGTCAGTTTCGCCCGGTTTTAGAATAGAGAGCGGAGCTACGGACATGACAGGCGTAATCACCTATTACAAACCTGCTGACCTCCCAAATACGATCAAACACAGGTTCCCGTTATTTGGTATCAGCTCACAGTATATCGTGAACGCGAGAAACAAAGTGTACGCAGGTTTCTCTCAAGCTTACCGACCGGTCGTTTTTAAGGACATCATCCCCGGGTCAGTTTTAGAACAGGTTGACAAAAACCTAAAAGATGCGTACGGATACAATCTCGAAGCAGGAATTTCGGGAAATATGGGACCTGTTTTTACTTATGATATCAGCCTTTTTCAGATTTTGTACAAAAACAGAATGGGCACATTATCCATGCTGGACAACACAAACCAGGCCTATCTGCTGAGATCCAATATTGGTAACACACTCACGAAGGGCGTCGAATTGTATGCCGAATACAAGCCGCTGAACATTGAAAATAATTCAGGCAGTTCTTCCTCGCTATCCGTTTTCACATCTACCTCCTATTTTGACGCACATTACATCAAAGGTACAACGGTGTTAAACAACGAAAACCTGGATGTTACTGGCAATCGCCTGGAAGGTGTTCCAACCTGGATCAGCAGAAACGGTCTTCAATTACAGCACAAAAAGTTGTTTGCCACGTTGCAATACAGTTACGTCAGCTCAAATTTCTCGGACCCATTGAATACAGTTGAGCCTTCCACTAATGGTACAAAGGGTAAAGTGCCGTCATACGGATTATGGGATTTGAACGGAACATTGAAACTGAGTAGCCAATACACCCTCAAACTGGGTATTAATAACATGATGAACAAACAATATTATACAAAGCGTCCGACGATGTACCCTGGTGCAGCAATATGGAGTTCGGACGGACGAAGTGTCATCCTTTCTTTTGGAATAAAAATATAACACCGGAAATGAGATCCGGTGTCACAAACTTATCATAGGTTAATTTGTAGTTCAGCAAAACGGCCGGTTTTTTAACCGGCTGTTTTCTTTCGACCTGGGGTAAATTTCAACATATTTATCGCAATACCAAAAAAATATTTTGCGTTCGCTAACAGATATGTTTACAATGGGTTACTAAAATTTATGCGGAGGAACAATCTCATTGCCCCTTCACGTCCAGTGCCGTTATCTTGTCCTGGAAAAGTAGACTTTTCAACAACATTTCCTTGATCATCGAGGCATGTGTGTACGTGATCATATGTCCTGCGTTGTGCAGAAAAATGTATTGAGCCCTTTTACTTTTTATATGTTTTCTGGCGAAATCCAGATTTTCAGGATCAGCGATCCAGTCATTGCCTCCCTGAATAACCGTTGTAGGTACGTGAATATTTTGCCAAACAGGAAGCATTTTTTTCAATTCATCTGAATGACTGTATTTTTCGGCGGTTGCGGTATTGAACTCCCCCGGCAAAAATAATTGCACAAACGAGTTGCGGCCCCATTTGGAAAACCAATAAAACTTCTCCTTATCAGGGTCAATAACCGGCGAAACCATGATGAGCTCCTTCACTTTATCAGGAACAAGCGACACCATTTTTGCAGCAATTGGCGCGCCATACGATCTGCCCAAAACAGTAACTCTCTGTTCTGAATGATTCAGTGCGAAAATAGGTAACAAGGCTTTGGCCTGCGTTTCAATGGAAGTAACAAATTTTCTTTTTTTCAGCCTCGATTTTCCGTAACCTACCCTATCCACTGAAACGATGTGAAAATGTTTCTGTAAATCCTTGTCGTCCATCAGGTTCATGTATCCCCAGAGCGATCCGGGCGCACCGTGTATCAAAAGCAACATAGGTAGCGTGTCAGCCCCTATACTTGCGATACTCAACGAAAGCGTATCGTCCTTAATAATTGTCACTTTCGGTTTGACTTCGGCATTTGCATAGTGTTGCCGCACCTGCTTTTCAGAGATCAGATATCGCGAAAAACAGGATGTCACTGTAATACAAAACATTACAATAAATAATCTTGATACGATAAATTTAAATCTCCACATAAGCTCAATCCAATTTTAAGGCCTCAGACCTCCACTGTGTAAATCAATATACGACAAAACTGACGCAATAAATGCACCGTAAGTCACATTTATAAAAGAAATAACAAAAAATTAATTTTTCTGTACGTTTCTTTGTTCATAAAATTGACTGCTTAAATTATCAATTACCACCAATTGTTAATTAACCCGTATCGCATGACCAGCCATCAGGAACAATTGTTTTTTCAACGTTTGACAGACCAAAATAAAACGTATCGCTACAAATTGCCGTCGAGACAAGAAGCCGGAAAATTTATACAGCAACTTATTAATTTTCTTTTTCCGATCAGTCAGGATTGTCAACAAAATAATCAGGCCAGGGATGTCGCTCAGGCAGCAGCTGATCTGAGGGCAAGGCTGGACTGTATGTTGCTTCCACTACTTCCGGAATTACAACTTTCCCGAGAGGACATCATTGATGATGTATTTTCTAGAATTCCTGAGATCTATGAAATGCTTTTGCTTGATGCGAAATCGATATCCGACAATGATCCTGCGGCAGTAAGTATGGAGGAAGTGATTGCGCTTTATCCGGGATTTATGGCAATTTGCACTTACCGTATTGCGCACGGAATTGCCTTATCCGGCATACCGTTGCTACCCAGGATGCTCACCGAATTCGCTCATAGTCGGACGGGAATTGACATTCATCCCAATGCCGTGATTGGACATTCCTTTTTTATCGACCATGGAACGGGTGTTGTGATCGGTGAAACAACACACATTGGCAATAATGTGAAGCTTTATCAGGGCGTTACATTGGGGGCCACACATGTATCCAAGTCGCTGGCGTCCAAGAAACGGCACCCGACCATCGAAGACAATGTGGTGGTATATGCAAACGCAACAATTTTAGGAGGAGAAACGGTGATCGGACATGATTCCGTTATCGGTGGAAATGCCTGGCTGGTTCGCAGCGTACCTCCTTTTTCACAGGTTTATCACCAAAGCAAAGTGGAAGTACGCCAGCAACCAATACCAACTACATAATACTCTTTATAAAACGGCGAACGCCTTCCATGTAAACTGATTCAGCCTGGGTAAATGCGTATCTGGGCTGGGTTGTCATGGTAATGGATATAAATCCGTAAGTAAGACACCACCATTCATAGTATGTTTTTGTGACTGCCTCACTTGATTTCGGACGTAGTGAGGCGATCATTTCCCAAACCGGATTTTCCTTGATATTCATGGCCTGAGAATACACCCTTTTGGAATCACAGTAAGCGCCTTCCAGATTGAACATGACCTGAAAGACTTCCGGATTTTTAACGGCAAAATTCCATATCGCCTGAGCAACTTCTGCAAGCTGTTTCTGTGCGTTACTGAAATGTCCCTTTATTTTCTGAAACTCCGTCTGTAAGAAATCAAACCCTTCAACACGGACTGCCTCAAGTAATTTATCTTTGCTTTCAAAATATTCATATAAAATAGGCGGACTGTATTCGATGACCTCAGCTATTTTGCGGATCGAAACGGCGGTCCACCCGTCCTCACGAGCGATTTCTTTGGCTGTTTTTACTATATCGGAACGAACCTGCGTTCTGAGCCGTTCTCTTCGCTCTACTATTCCCATGCTGTAGACTCTGTTAGGATTGAAATACAGATATATAGTTCCAAATATAATGATATCCTTCTTACATCTCAAGGAGCCGAAACATAAGTTTTCAAAAAAACTGTCAGTTGCTGGATTCGGCTGAGCTGGTGGGGTTTGTAGTATGACCTTTGCGAGATATCTCGAATTTATTCTCAACTCTTGCATTTAAACCTTAAAAACGGAACCGTTATTCCATTTTACGATTCATCACATTTCGCTCAATTCGCTCGGTCAGGCGATAATTGGCATCCTGTGCTCTCACTTTCGGTTGAGATTCGTCCGTGAAGCGCAGGTTATTCTGGTAGGCATCCAGGCGAACCGACTTTTGATTATCGTTCATATAATTTTTGAGAACCTGCCGCATCTGGCCTTTCAGATTTTCATCCAGAATCGGGAAACAAACGTCAATTCTTCGGTAAAGATTGCGATAAGTCCAGTCACACGAAGACAAATACAACTCATCATTTCCACGATTTCCGAAGTGAAAAATCCGGGTATTTTCGATGTATCGATCAATGTGACGACTCACAAAAATGTTATCGCTGATTGTCGGCAGGCCGGGGATCAGACTGCAACTCTGGCTGACTATAATATGCACCGAAACGCCTGCCTTTCCCGCCTGATACAATTTATCTATCAACGCATGATCCTGCAACTGATTGATTTTAATTGTAACGAAAGCGCGAAGACCTGCATTGGAGTTGGCGATCTCGCGGTCGATAAGATCCACCATCTTTTTTTGAATGGTAAATTGCGTAACGCTCAAAAAGTTAAAGGGCAGATATTTGTATTTTTTCGGTTCATCCTGCGTGTTCAGATATCCAAACAGGAGTTCAAGCTCATTGGTTATATCGCGGTGGCTAGTCAACAGCGCATGATCCACAAATTCGCGGCTGGTAAGTCTGTAAAAACCACCCGTACCCAAAAATGCGTATCGCTCCCACCCTTTTTGCACACGGCGTTTGATGAGCGCAATCTTGGCATGAACTTTCAACCCCGGCACACTCAGCACAATTCTGACACCGGCATCCCGCATTTTTTTTGACCATTGCAGGTTTTCCTGTATGTCAAGCTTCGAGTTCAGTTCCACGTAGGTTGTCACACGTTTTCCGTTTCTTGCTGCGCTGATCAGCGAGTTTAATATAAAAGAGCTCGGGCTGATCTTATAAAGCGACACATGAATCTCCTTTACATAGGGATCAATTGCTGCTTCATTGAAAAACCGAACGATCGGGTCGAAAGAATGGTACGGAAGATGGAGCAACTGATCGGAACGCTGAATAGATGCAAAAACAGATTCGCTTTCCTCAAAGTCAATATTTTGGACAGGTTTCTGAACAGGATAATCAAGCCTGCGCGACAGGGCGGGAAAAGTAGCCAGATCCTGCATAAAAATATACGGACCGCGCTCATACAACTCGTTCATCGGGATCGCCGCCTTGCTTGACAGGTATTCACGCATTCCTGCCGGCATACCCATTTCGTAAAAAAACTGCATGGGCTGAATAAAATTGCGCTTTTCGAGTTGTTTCAAAATCCGCTGTGCAATCTGAGGCGGATATTCATCCTCTATTGAAAACTCGGTATCACGCTCGGCCCGCAAAGCATAGCAGTCCAGCACCTTATAACCCGGGAACAGCACCTGCAAATTTTCCCTGATCACATCCTCCATGAACGCAACCTGTTTTTTGCCCTCATAATCCGGCAATTCCAAAAACCGCCCAAACGGCTCCGTCGGCACATTGACGATGGCGTAAAGATCTTCATCCGGTTCACCACGATAAATCAGCCGGATTACCAGGTAAATTTCTTTGGTTTCAAAAAATGTTAGTTTCGAACTTCTTCTGCCGTCCAGCAAAATGGGCTGCAAGTGACGGAACAGTTTATCGATAAAGAACTTTTTAATAAATGGCAGATGGTCCGCCACAAATGGCTCCTTGTAGTACAGGTGAACTCCCTGTTCGTTAAGCGCTGGCAAAATACCTGTGACCAGCAGATCATTAAATTCCCTTAGTTGATTGTCTACGGTTTCATACACATGTTCAAGTAGCGACTGGGGATATAAATTTAGTTTTGACCGAATGTCGTTGCTCACCTCCCGCATCGCCAGCAGATTGGGAATTCTCACCCGAAAAAACTCTTTTGTCTGATATGAATAAAGCCCCAGAAACCGAAGTCTTTCCCGCACCGGAACAGATTCATCGCCAGCTTCAAGGAGCAAACGATAGTTATTTGAGAGCCAGCTTAGGTTAGTATCAAAGTACGGGTAGGAAACATCAATCATTTAGGAAACCAAAAAAGATTCGAATTTTTGTACAATATAAATACATTTGGACGGTAAGAATATAACTTTGCAAGATAAAAATTAACGGGGCCGGACAACCAGCTCCTGTTTTATTTTCATTAAACAACACGATTTAAAATGCCAATGCGCTATCAATTATTGGGACGATCGGGATTAAGAGTATCAGAACTTTGTCTGGGAACAATGACTTTCGGAACAGAATGGGGATGGGGAGCTGACAAGCATGAGAGCTTCAAAATATTCGAAACATTTGCCGGTGCCGGTGGCAATTTTATCGATACGGCCAACCGGTACACCGAAGGTTCATCAGAAAAATTTGTAGGGGAATTCATTGAAGCAGACCGCGATCATTGGGTACTGGCCACAAAATTTTCACTGAAAGACCGCAACGATGATCTCAATTTTTCGGGAAATCACCGCAAAAATATGATGCGTTCGGTAATGGCCAGCCTGAAACGGCTCAATACCGAATACATTGATTTGCTCTGGGTTCATCTCTGGGACAACACTACGCCGGTGGAAGAAGTCATGCGGGGCCTGGATGACCTGGTAACACGCGGAATTGTGCATTACATCGGCATTTCCGACAGCCCTGCCTGGATTGTTTCACAGGCCAACACAATCGCTGATTTTCGTGGCTGGAACGCGTTCGCCGCGCTTCAATTTGAGTATTCCCTGCTGCAACGTACACCAGAGCGTGATCTTATTCCGATGGCAAAAGCTTTGGATATCGCCGTTACGCCCTGGGGTGCAATCGGTGGAGGTGCGCTTACCGGCAAATACCTGCGCGGAGAGTCTGGCAGGGTTCCCGATGACAGCACCAGAAGAAATGAACGTAGTACCGACATCGCGCAGGCCGTTGTGGACATCGCCGCAGAATTGGGCGTAACACCTGCTCAGGTGGCAATAAACTGGACACGTCACCGCAATCAGGTAATGATCCCGATCATCGGAGCCTCAAAAGCAAAACAGCTGGAAGATTCTCTGGGTTGCCTTGATTTTAGCCTACCCGAGGCGGCCCTTGAAAAATTGAACGAAATCAGCAAAATAGAACTTGGCTTCCCGCACGAATTTTTAAAGTCTGATGGTGTGAAGGACCAGGCTTTTGGAGGTATGTATGAAAAACTGGATAACCACAGAAGCTAATGCTAAAAAAGGCCGGCAAAAATTAACTTTCTGCCGGCCTTTTTCAAAAATTCTATTTACCCCAGGTTTCAGGAGATTCGCGCCATGCGCTCAGGCTCTCCACCTGTTCCGGAGAAATGTAATCGTGTTCAAGGGCTGTTTCAATTAGCGCAGCATAATTGCTGATCACACTCAATTTAACATCCTTCTCAGCAAAATTGTTTTCTGCTACGCTGAACCCATAAGTAAAAATGGCAACCATACCGGCCACTTCAATACCGGCAGCACGCAGCACGTCTACAACTTTTAAAGAACTTCCACCGGTCGAGATCAAGTCCTCAACGATTATTACTGATTGACCCGGCTCAATTCTGCCTTCGATCTGGTTGCCCATACCGTGTTTTTTGGGCTCGGGGCGGACGTAAGCGAAGGGTAGTTCCAGGACGTCAGCTACCAGCGCGCCTTGTGCGATACCGCCTGTAGCAACACCGACAACGACATCCACATTCGGGTATTCTGTTCTGATCAGGTCAGCAAGTACTTTTTTGATATAGGTTCGTGTGTCGGGATATGACAATGCGACACGATTGTCGCAATAAATCGGTGATAACCATCCCGAACTCCACTGAAAAGGTTTTTCCGGGCTTAATTTGATGGCTTTTGCTTCTAGTAATAACTCTGCAATTCTTTTGGCGGCTTCTGGCTCCTGTGACATGCTATTCGTTGTTATCTTCCTTCTTATTATTTTGAACAAGTAATTTATCTATTCGGCTGCGATCCATGTCAACCACCTCAAAATCGAAGTGTTTCCACTTAAATCTTTCTCCTGTTTTGGGAATATCTTCCAGAATATGGAGTACAAAACCGCCAAGTGTATTGAAACCGGCAAACTCCCTGCGGTCAGCTTCCTGAATATTGATATCAAAGTACTGGATAAAATCATCGAAAGGAATCTGAGCATCAATGAGAAAACTGCCGTCTTCTCTTTTCACAATTTCCGAATCTTCCTCATTTTCCTCGGATATGTCGCCTACCAGCGCATCCATAATATCATGCAGCGTAACCACACCCAACATCCCGCCGTACTCATCTACGATGATGCCATAATACACTTTCTGCTCTTTGAATTTCTCGAGTGCCTGGTACGCCCGGTTGCTTTCTGGTAAATATACCGGCTCCCGAACCACATTGGCCAGATTACCCAGCTGTTCTTCCAAATCAGTTGCAATGAGGTCTTTCACGTAAATCAAACCTACTACGTCATCAACGGTGTCTCTGCAGACCGGATAAATGGAATGACGCGATTCGAATATTTTGGCCTTGTTCTCCTCAACCGAATCTTCGATATCCAGCCAGACAATCTCCTGCCGGTTGGTCATCAGCGAAGTCACTTTCCTGTCGCCGAGCTGGAATACGTTATGAACAATTTCCTGTTCAATTTCCTCAAAAACACCACCGGTTGTTCCTTCCTGAATAAGGCTCTTAATCTCCTCTTCTGTCACCGAATTTTCGCTTTGTTTTATATTGAGCAGGCGAATAATCATGTCGCTGGAAAATCCTAACAGCCAGATAAATGGTGCGGTGACCTTTGACAGTAAATTCATGGGCGTAGCCATAAATTTTGAAATTGCCTCGGGATTGGCCATTCCAAGGCGTTTCGGCACAAGTTCTCCAAGCACCAGCGACAAATATGTGATACCAACCAGCACCGTACCGACCGCTATCGTATGGCTATACAAATGCAGAAACGGAATAGTAGTGATAAAGGCTTCAAACTCCGAAGTCAGATTGTCTCCACTGTACATACCGGTTAAAAGACCGATCAACGTAATGCCTATTTGTACGGTTGATAAAAAACGTGTTGGCGAATTGGCGAGTTTCAGCGCAGCCTTTGCGCTGGAATCGCCGTTGCGTGCTGCTGCTTCTAAACGTGATTTTCGTGAGGAAACAAGTGCGATCTCAGACATGGAAAAAATACCATTGAGAAGCACTAAAAGTAGAATAATAAGGAGTTCCAAGAATTGTTAATTTATTATCCCTGCAAATTTATCAATAATAATCACTGTCTAAACTAAACTCTTTACTTAATTTTGCCAATCGACATCTCTACCAACCTATAATGATCATCTTTTTCGACGACCGTCCATTTAGAATAGTAAGGACAAACCAGCTTACTGCTGCTGAAACATCTCATTTTGATCGTATCATTGACCTGAGGTTAGAGAAACTTCAAAAGCAAATACTAACGGGGCATGTGCTGTTCCTGAATGTGACAGCCGCGGCTGCCGTTCAGATTATCAACTCCATGGAAAAGCAGTTTCCCAAAGAGCTACTCTCCGTAACACTGGCTACCCGCGAGAAATCCGAAGTTGAGGAAAAGGTAAAAGGGCTTTATAAAGTCATCAAGGCAGCAGGCGGCGTTGTTGTGAAGGAAGGCAAATGGCTTTTCATGTTTCGTAGGAAAGTATGGGATTTGCCAAAAGGCAAGCTCGACAAGGGTGAGAATTCCAAACAAGCGGCCATCCGTGAAATCGAAGAAGAAACTGGCGTTAAAGTGGCTATCCACGACAAAATCTGCACTACGTGGCACACCTATACGCTCAATAACAGCCGTATATTGAAGCGCACAAAATGGTATCTCTGCGATTGCATTGACGACTCAAAAATGGCACCTCAGGCCGAAGAGCAAATTGAGAAACTGGATTGGTATGATCAGGCAGGAGCCAAATCAATACTGATCAACTCTTTCAGTTCAATCCGCTACGTTGTGGACAGCCTGAAAAAACTACAGAACATAAAAGAAATTTGAGAATAAAACAATGGCTTGAATATCGGAATCAGTGTCCGGAATTTAAGCCATTTTATCAAGCTTGTTTAACTCGGAAAGCGAGTATGGCAAAAAGTCGTCCACGGCTTGCCCATACCTGTGAAGATCCCGTATGATACTTGAACTAATAGGTGCCAAAGGCGGAGAAGTGATCAAAAATACAGTTTCAATTTCGGCGTAGATATATCGGTTTACCTGTGCGATACCATTTTCGTATTCAAAATCTGTCGTGTTTCGTAAACCTCTGAGCAGAAACCTGGCGCCTAACTCCCGTGCAGTATGTGCCGTCAGGTCATCGTAGGTAACTACTTTTACATTTTTCTCTTTGTCAAAAGTGCGCTCAATCAGCTCCTTCATCACTTCAAGCGGGAAGTATCGTTTTTTGGTTGCATTGTTCCCGATGCCAATCACCACTTCATCAAACAGCCGCAGTCCCCTTAAAACAATATCTTCGTGACCTTTTGTAAAGGGATCAAAAGAACCGGGGAATAGAGCTATTCTTTTCATTGATTTCTGATTTATGTCAAAATTTTCGGATGAGGATATCGGGAAACAGTAATTTCGGAAACGACGCGCATGAGCGGACTGACGTGTTTGCGTTACATTGCAAAGCTAAAAGAAAATTTCAGAGATATTTCTGAAGAGAGCGCTTTCAGTAGAAAGCTGTTAACATTTAACGTTTTTATAATCCGTTCCACCCAAACCCACTCAGGATTCTACGAGATAAGTATTGAACAACCCGAAATATCTATGACCCGGAATATCTCCGCAGTGCCGGCTGTAACGCAAAGTTCTAGGACCGCTTCCGATTTGAATATTGGAGAAGAATCGAGCCAGCTCAACATAACTCTCTGAAAACGGCGTCACGTCGCCATAACAAAAGACCCGGAGTTCTTCCGGAAGCAAATTGAGCTCGTTCAACGTGAAAAGCGTGATGTAGGCCAGTTCCTGGGGTTGGGAGAATTTGAAACGATTACAAAGAATCAATTGCTGGCTCTCAGTAACAACAAGCGTGAAATAGTCTTTTTCAAGATAAATTGAAACCACTTTCAATTCCTGATACTCTGCATGGCTTACCAATGCGCCAATGATCAGCGGACTGGTGAGGTGGTAAAAAGTGATCGTCGAAGACTCGAAATGCGTGATGATCCAGTCGTACCAGATCTTGGGAATGGTGAACACATTGAATGCGTTGATCAGCGAAATCTCATGATAAAGTACGCGTTCATCATCCTGAACAGGCCTTCCCAGAGCAAATTCCAGATAACTTGGCGCGGAATCCTTTTCAAACATGATTGTCGGAATCAGACTGAAAGCAAGCGAGTTAATCGATACGCGAACATTTTTCCAGTGGTTGGAAGACCATAGCAAGTGACCCGTAAAGATTTTCTTCAACCGCTCAAATATTTCGCCCTGATCCAGCACCACATCGAAATTGTAGTCTTCCAGCCAGATGCACTCCATTGTTTCATCCCGGACAATACAGAACCGGATACGCCTTTCATCCACTTCCACGCATAGGGTGCAAAAAGGAATCGCATCTGAATCAAATGAGTTATCGCCTACAAGTAAGGTAGGTATAATTTCAATTGCCTGATTTTCGGGTTGTGCCACAATTAAATAAATAACGTTCTAAAATTATTGAATCCGAAAGGTCGTGCCAAAAGCAATACGATCACAGAAACCCCCGAATTTCGAAAATTTCCTGCAATGAATTTATCCTGGAAAAAAAGCTGTGCACGGAATCAGATGGTAACGCTTTCACCTCTTCAAAAGACATAAATTTGATCTGACGAAGAATCTGGCTGTCCACTGAAAACTCAGGATCCATTCCCAAAGACAAATCGCCGGTAAATGACCTGATCCTAAAAAACAGCTCTAGCGCGTGTAATGGCGGAACAATAAACTCATTCAAAAAAAGCAGTTCTCCGGCTTCTACCGACAAACCTGTTTCTTCTAAAAATTCCCTTTTTAATGCCTCCACTGCATTTTCACCAAACTGAATACCTCCACCAGGTGGCGACCAAAACAATCCGCTCATGCCCGACATCCGATGTCCTGCTAACAAAATTTTATCGTTTTGTATGCAGATTCCACAGGCACGAACCCGTACCTTATTCCCATACAGCCGCGACAAATCATCTCCTGCCTTTTCCACTGACACCTTTTTTCGGAAGGCAAAGATAGTTAAGCATTCAAGGATGACAAGGACTTTAACATTTTAAGAATACGGATTACCTGAAATGTAACTTTCCAAAGACTTGATGTGGGCTTTTTGTTCACGGATTATTGCCGACACAATGTCGTTGATCGAAATGATTCCGACAAGTTTACCATCCTGATTGACAGGTAAATGACGAATGTGTTTGTCAGACATGATCTGCATACAGTCTTCGATTTTCTGATCGTTTTCAACGGTAATCACGCGGTTCGTCATTACGTCATTGATCAGCGTATCCCTGGATGCCCTTCCCTGAAGAATCACCTTGCGTGCATAGTCACGTTCTGAAAAAATACCGATCAGTTCATTGTCCTCAAGAACCAGCACAGCTCCGATATTTTTTTCAGCCATTAACTCCAAAGCTTCGAAAACAGTGGTTTGTCTGGTGATAGACCAGAGGGCATTAACAGACTTACTCGCTATTACCTGAGAGACTTTCATAGATGCTTTGGTTAGGATGTTTGTGGAACGTGAAAACTAATATATGGAATTGCTCCATTAAAATCCAATTAAATCAAAGTATATTTTTGTTATCTAAAACCGACTTTGTTTTTCGCTTTCCTTAAAGTAGATTCGCTGTTATGGAAGCAGACCAGATATTACCTTCTCAAAGATTACTAAAAAGCTTTCCGTTCAGGCCGACAGAAGGCCAGCTTCGTTTTTTTAATAAAACCAATGATTTTCTTATTGAAGAAAAAGGCCTGGAAAGGTACCGTGACTGCTTTTTGCTCAAAGGATACGCAGGGACCGGTAAAACGACGATCATCAGCACGCTGATTAAGGTACTCAAAAATTATGGTTTCAAGTCCTTTCTCCTCGCTCCTACCGGCCGCGCTGCAAAAGTCATGTCCAATTATTCGGGAAAGGTTGCATTGACGATACATAAGAAAATTTACAAACAAACTGCTGACTCTTTTTCAGGAAACCTGACTTTCGAGCGCCAGAAAAACTATCACGACAACACGCTTTTTATCGTCGATGAAGCATCCATGATCACCGATGACGCCGACTTTGGCAACAGAAGCTTACTCAACGATCTGATCGATTTTGTGTTCGAAAATCCGGGAAACAAACTGATGCTCATCGGCGACGTTGCTCAGTTACCACCCGTTGGCAAAGACCTTAGTCCGGCACTGAATAAGGATTATCTGGAAAAAAACTTTTACATGTCGGTGTTCTCAGAGGAGCTCACAGAGGTAATGCGGCAGGATGAGCAGTCGGGAATCCTGTACAACGCAACCCAGCTGAGAGAACAGCTGCGAGAAGAAAAACCAGCTGTTCAGATCACCACACGGTCATTCCGGGATATGTTCAAAATGACGGGTGATAAACTGGAAGAAGGGCTTCGTTATGCGTACGATAAATATGGTCAGGAAAATGCGATTATTCTAACACGGTCTAACAAATCTGCCGTTCAATACAACGAATACATCCGGCGTATGATCAATTTTTCTGAGGACGAGCTCGATGCCGGAGACAGGCTCATGGTTGTACGCAACAACTATAACGTGCTGGAAGAAGAATCGCCGGCAGGTTTCATCGCCAATGGAGATTTTCTGGAACTACTTAAAATTCGAAAAACGCAGGACATTCACGGCTTCCGCTTTGCAGACGTCACGGTAAGACTTACTGATTATGAAAAACAGCCTGAATTTGATGCCAAAATAATCCTGGATACGCTGCATTCGTCGTCGCCGTCACTTTCTTCGGAAGACAACCGTAAACTTTATGAAAGCGTATTGGAAGATTATTTTTACATTAAGTCCAAAAAAGAACGGATGGAAGCCCTTCGTAAGGATCCATTTTTGAATGCTTTACAGGTCAAATTTGCATATGCACTAACCGTACACAAAGCACAGGGCGGCCAGTGGAGCACCGTTTTTGTTGACCAGGGTTATTTACCTCAGGAACAAGTAAATAATGAGTTTATCAGGTGGCTTTACACGGCGATCACGCGCGCAACAGATGAAGTTTTTTTGATGAATTTCCATACCGAATTTTTCAAAGGCTGATGGGCTTAAAGAGTGCCAGAATCATTCTCCGATTGCGGCAGCCCTTCTCAAACGGTCATTTATTGCCCGCCCCAGGCCGAATTCGGGCACACTTCCCGCCCAAATTTGTTTTCCGGGCACACCGTCCAGTTCGCGCAGGCAAGCAAAAAGATTGTGAGCAGCCTCTCTCAAATCTCCAGCCGGACTGAGCAATTTCTGATGCAACCTGTCAATTCCGTCTAAGTATTTATCAAACAACAAATAGCTTGTTTCACCGGAATTGTCTCTCATGATGTTTTCCCCCGTTGCCAAAAAGAAGGGCTTTCTCGGTGCATAGTGGCTTTTGAGCATTCCCGGCGCCTTCGGATTCGACGAGGAATGCGGCATTGTACGTACTTTGCCCACAATCTCCTCAATTGCCTCAATTGCCAGTCCACCGAGCCTGTAAACAACCGGTTCGCCTTCTACGAAACCAATAATCGTTGATTCTATTCCCACGCCACATTCTCCCCCATCCAGTATGTAAGGAATTTTGTCACCCAACTGCTGATTCACATGGGCGGCGGTCGTCGGGCTGATATACCCAAACGGGTTAGCACTTGGTGCTGCCAATGGAAAATCGAGTGCACGCAACAAATCCAGCGTCAGCGGATGATTCGGAATCCGGATCGCAACATGGTCAAGGCCGGAGGTTACAAGGTCCGAGATGGAATGTTTTTTCGGCAAAAGAAGCGTCAACGGCCCCGGCCAGAAAGCCTTCGCCAGACTAAGCGCTTTCGCAGGAAATTCAGAGACAAAATCCCCCGCTCTTTCAATCGTATCGGTATGCACGATCAGAGGATCAAAAGAAGGCCTGTTTTTGGTTTCGAAAATTGACAAAACCGATTTTTCATTCAACGCGTTGCCGGCAAGCCCGTAAACTGTTTCTGTTGGTATTCCGACCAGTTTATTTGTTTCCAGATAAAACTTCGCCCTTTCAATGTCAATCCCTATATCAGCCAAAATTCCTTCTTGTTTTAAAACACAAAGATATAAAAAACCATTTTATTCGTTGATGAAGGGGTACATTCTACCGTTTTCCACGTAAAACAGATAGGACCAGTGTGTGAAGATCTGCATTGCATCCGGGTAAAGTGGCGATCCAAGTTTAGATTGCTTTTAAATAGCGGTTAAAAAAGGTGAGATGCATGCGTGTTATAGTTTCCGTATATATATTTATTGATTAAATAGTATTTTCTAAACCAATCCTTTAGTTATGTTTCAAATCAAAGAACAACCTGCTGCTTTTGATGTCTGCATTGTTGGCTCTGGGGCGGGAGGCGGAATGGCTGCATACCAACTTGCAAAAGCTGGTTATAAGGTGGCTCTTCTCGAGGCCGGCGGGTATTTTGACCCGGCGGATCCCAAATATATCACACAATTGAAATGGCCATGGGAATCGCCACGGAGAGGCGCTGGCACAACAAGACCGTTCGGAGATTTTGACGCAGCATGGGGCGGATGGGAAATTGATGGTGAACCATACACACAAAAAAATGGCTCAAAATTTGACTGGTTTCGTTCACGTATGCTCGGTGGAAGAACCAATCACTGGGGAAGGATTTCTCTTCGTTTCGGACCGAAAGACTTTAAAAGACATAGCATCGACGGCCTTGGAGATGACTGGCCGATCGGTTATGAAGATGTGAAACCATACTATGACCAGGTTGATAAACTGATCGGCGTTTTTGGAACAGTAGAAAACATGGACAATGAGCCCGATGGTATATTTTTACCTCCGCCGGCTCCACGTTTGCACGAACGTTTCCTCAAAAAGGCGGGAAAAGCGGCTAATATTCCGGTAATTCCGTCAAGGCTTTCTATCCTCACCAAGCCAATTAATGACCAGCGCGGTGTATGTTTTTATTGCAGCCAGTGCGGGCGTTCATGCCAGGCATATGCGGATTTCTCATCCTCATCTGTTCTGGTTATTCCAGCGCTCAAAACCGGAAATGTAACACTGATCAACAACGCCATGGCGAGAGAAGTGTTGACAGACCAGACAACGGGACTTGCAACAGGTGTTTCCTACATTGACCGTGAAAAACTGACTGAGCATGTGATCAAAGCGAAAGTGGTTGTTCTTGGTGCAAGTGCGGGAGAAAGTGCACGGATACTGTTGAACTCAAAATCAGGCAGACATGAAGGCGGGTTAGCCAATTCAAGTGGTGTCGTAGGACATTACCTGCACGATTCGACGGGAGCATCACGCAGCGCGTTCATTCCGCACCTGATGGACCGGAAACGGTACAATGAAGATGGTGTGGGCGGTATGCACGTGTATACACCATGGTGGCTTGATAACAAAAAACTTGACTTCCCACGCGGATACCACATTGAATACGGTGGCGGAATGGGAATGCCTGGCTACGGCTTCGGTTCAGGAATTGAAAACATGAACGGAAAATACCCAACGGCATCCGGCGCAATGAAACCGGCCGGAGGTTACGGCGCATCTCTAAAAGAAGATTACCGACGCTTCTACGGTGCATATATCGGCATGGCAGGTCGTGGAGAAGCGGTTCCTAATTTCAACAATTATTGTGAAATTGACCCCAATGTGGTTGATAAATATGGCATCCCTGTATTGCGTTTCAACTACAAATGGACCGATTACGAGATCAAACAGGCCAAACACATGCACGATACTTTCGAAGAAATGATCCATGCATTGGGTGGTGTTGCGATGGGGACCAAACCCGGAGCTGAAACAGATTACGGAATCGCCGCACCTGGTCGTATCATCCACGAGGTGGGTACGGTTCGTATGGGGAATGATCCTAAAACTTCGGCGCTGAATAAGTTTTCGCAGGCGCATGATGCAAAAAATGTGTATGTTGTTGATGGAGGATCTTTTGTTTCGCAGGCTGATAAAAACCCAACGTGGACTATCTTGGCATTGTCAATGAGAGCTTCCGAGCACATCATTGAGCAGGTTAAACAAAAGAACATTTAGTAGCCGTCATCCCTTGGTTGACCCAAAATATATCATTGTATGAAACGCAGAGACTCATTAAAAGCGCTGACGCTCAGTTCACTGGGATTCGCAGCATTAAATCCGCAGGACGCGATGGCAGAACACAGGGCAGCAGCTGATGCCGCCGGAGTTCCCGAAGTGCCTGTTAAAATACCGGGAGGACGCCAGAAAGAGGAGGCTATTCGTGACGCAAAACTCATGAAAGAGGTTTTCTTTACCCCGGCAGAAATGGCGACTATTAAAGTGCTGGCAGACATTATTATTCCTGCTGACGGGAAATCAGGTAGTGCCTCAGACGCTGGTGTTCCGGCCTTTATAGAATTCATTGTAAAGGATATGCCTTATCAGCAGACACCGATGCGAGGTGGCCTGAAATGGCTTGACCGTGAATCGCAACGGAGATTCAGCAAGGTATTCACTGCGGCCACCAAGGCGCAGCAAATACAAATCGTAGACGACATCGCTTATCCGGAGAAAGCAAAACCAATTTACAGCCAGGGAGTCGCATTCTTTAATTTGATGCGTAACCTCACAGCTTCCGGATTCTATACAACCAAAATCGGAATTGATGACATCGGATATGTGGGGAATACTCCAAATGTCTGGACAGGGCCGCCAGAGGAAGTTCTGAAACAGTATGAGAAGTATATAGTTTAAGCTTGTATTTCAAAAGAAAACACCTGCCGGTTCGCACTGGCAGGTGTTTTTGTTAAGTCGTAATCAACTGACAACAACCTTAATTCATGGAAATAAAAGACCTTATTGATCTAATTCATTTCGAACTTAAACCATTAGGCTACAAAAAGAAAGATCGAAGAAAGTTTTCTAGTGAAACGGAAGAGTTAGTGAAAGATGTTTCTATACAAAAATCAAACTTCTCAAAATTTTACTATGTAAACTATGGATTCATCATCAAAGAACTGGATTTAGGAAACTCCTACCATCACTACGCCTCAGGACTGGGGGGAATAACCCAGGAAGAAAACAGTTTTGTGCAAACTTTCCTTGATTTTGAAAATGACGAAAACAAAGATGTAGTGAAGTTCAAAACAATTTTTACCTATTAATAGAATCCAGGATTTAAGAAGCCATATTGTAGAAAAGCAATTTAGGATAAACATGCTATCCTTGATTACAAAAAATTTCTTACAAATTTCTGTTCAGAAATAAGTTATTATAGAAGCAGGGCTCATGCCATTACAGCACGAGCCCCACTTGTTCACCAAATATCAAACTTTCTAGTACAATTTCTGACGCTGCGCTTTAACCGTTTCGTCTTTAAGGAATTCGTCGTAGGTCATCAATTTGTCCAGGATTCCCTTTGGCCCGATTTCAATGATACGATTAGCGATTGTATGCACAAACTGGTGATCATGGGAATAGAACAAAAGACAGCCTGAGAAATCGATCAGACCATTGTTTAAAGCAGTAATTGATTCAAGGTCAAGGTGGTTGGTTGGATCGTCGAGCACCAGAGCATTCGCTCCTGAGAGCATAGTCCTGGACAACATACACCGCACTTTCTCTCCTCCGGACAAGACCTTCGCTTTCTTCAGAGATTCTTCGCCCGAAAACAACATCCGTCCCAGAAATCCGCGGATGAAACTTTCATCTTTTTCCTCTGAATACTGACGTAGCCAGTCAACAAGATTCAGATCCACGTCAAAAAATGAAGTCGGATCCTTCGTAAAGTAGGATTTTGTGATTGTTACACCCCAGTTGTAAGTTCCCTTATCAGCCTTTTGTTCTTCATTGATGATGTCAAAGAAAGAACTAATCGCCATCACATTCCTGCTTACAAAAGCAATTTTATCTCCCTTGTTTATATTGAAAGATACATTCTCAAAAAGTTTCGTTCCGTCGTCTGCTGTTTTGGCAAGGCCCTCAACACGCAATAGCTGATCTCCAACCTCGCGTTCTGATTTGAAAGCGATATACGGATATTTACGTGAAGACGGCTTAATATCATCGATAGTCAGCTTGTCCAGCAACTTCGCACGTGAAGTAGCCTGTTTCGATTTGGACGCGTTTGCACTGAACCTTCTGATAAAGTCTTCAAGTTCCTTTTTCTTGTCCTCCGACTTTCTGTTCGCATCTTGGCGCTGTTTCAATGCCAGCTGGCTCGACTCATACCAGAACGAATAATTTCCTGAAAACATCTGCACTTTACTGAAATCAATATCCACAACATGCGTACAAACTTCATCCAGAAAGTGCCTGTCGTGAGACACCACAATGACTGTATTTTTAAAGTCCGCAAGGAAGTTTTCAAGCCACAACACCGTTTCGACGTCCAGGTTGTTGGTAGGTTCATCCAGTAGAAGTACATCCGGATTCCCAAACAATGCCTGCGCCAGAAGTACCCTTACTTTATCATTGGAATTCAGGTCGCTCATTTTAGTTGCATGCAGTTCCTCTCCCAGCCCAAGGCCGCTGAGCAATTGCGCCGCCTCTGTTTCAGCTTCCCAGCCGTTCAAATCTGCAAATTCCGCTTCAAGATCTGCCGCTTTCTCACCGTCAGCATCCGTGAAATCCTCTTTTTCATAGATGGCTTCACGTTCCTTCATAATCTTATAAAGGCGCTCATGACCCAAAATCACCGCATCCATAACCGTATAAGCATCAAACTCAAACTGATCCTGTCTAAGAAATGTCATCCTTTCGCCGGGATTCATACTTACTGTTCCGGTCTGAGATTCAATTTCTCCTGCAAAAATTTTCAGCAAAGTCGATTTCCCGGCACCATTAGCACCAATTACACCATAGCAGTTACCAGGGACAAATTTTATGTTAACTTCATCAAATAACACGCGTTTACCGTACCTGAGCGATACGTTCTGAACAGTAAGCATCTGAAAATCTTAATTTTTTATGAATGAAAGTGCAAAATTACGAAATTAAGACCGATTTCGCATGTCTATTTTAATCTAATGCCAGCAATCAGCTATGAAAAGCAACTTAGCTTTTACACTATTTTACATCTTTGTCGCAATTATTGAAATCGTCTCTGAGATTTCAGACAACACTGCGATGGTTTATGTAAGCAAACCTTTACTGATCCTGTCTCTGATCAGCTATGTTGTTTTTGTATTGCGAAAGAACAGGCATCATTCCAACTTCAAATTGATTATTGCGTTGCTCTTCGCACTTGCCGGTGATGTTTTTTTGATGATCAGAGGCCAAGACATGTTTATCCCCGGCCTTGCATCGTTTCTGATCATGCAGTGGCTGTATATTTTCACCTTCGGGAGACAAATCCAGCTCAAATTGTCTTCCGCTTTCGCACTTGTCCGACTTGTTCCGTTTCTGCTCTACGCTGCAATGCTTTTTGGCGTTATTTCACCGCGACTGACCGATCCCTTGATCAAAATCGCGGTCGGAATTTATGCAATTAGTATAGCCTTAATGGCCTGGACGGCATTGCTTCGTCTTAATTCTGTCTCTGTGAATTCTTTCCGTTTTGTTTTTGCCGGCGCGATACTTTTCCTGATTTCGGATTCCCTAATTGCCATCGGAAGATTCGTCGTTCATTTTCCGTTGGAAGCGCTTTGGATAATGGGAACTTATTCGGCCGCTCAATTTATGATTGTAACTGGCTTGTTAAAAACAAAACAGGCCGATTTGCATCGGCCTGTCTGAAATTACTGTATTTTTTTATTGATCAATCAGGGAATAATTCGCAAGGTATGGGCGCCTTTCCCAACGTTGATTTTCGAATTTTGCTTTTTCAAAGCAGGCGTTGCGCCCTTCGTTACTGTCCAAAACTCAACACCTCCGTTGGATGTTCCGTAATCAAAATACTCAAAAACGGAAACGGCCAGATTGGAACCATCTTTGTCAAAAACTACACTTTGCGGGTAGATTCCATCGAAAGGATAGTCAGCTGCCTTGGATAAAGCTCCGTCCGCACCAACTTTAAATAATGAAAGGGAACTGCCCGTTCCTGCGCCAGCTTCGGTCCAGGGAGCACCACTTTTCGCCGCGTTAGCAGTTACAAGTAAAGTACCGTCCGGGCTAATCGCAAATGATCCCGTGTTGTTCCCAACAGGCGCCTGGCTTACCACTTTATGCTCCGCCGACCCGTCCATTGAAAAATCAACTACAAGTACTTCATTATCGCCTGTTGCCTTTCCCTGATCGCCTTTTGCATCAAGGACAAAGTAATGTTTGCCGTCAGGTGAAAAACGGCCGAAAGTCGGTCTCGCACCCGCCTTTACCGGCTTTCCAACCATCTCGACGTTTTTTAGTTTTCCGGCTTCACGAATAACTTTATACAAACCAACCTCATTTGTTTTATCCAAAGTAAATGCGATGAAATCACCGGACGGATGCCATGAAAGATCAATTATTTTGGTTGTCGAGTCAATAGCTGCTGGCAGGTTCAGGAAACGCGCCGGCTTTCCATCCGGAGCAGCTTCAATAAAAACGAGTTCTTTTCCCTTATCCGTTGTAGATAAAATGAGCTCATTCTTATTGATATCAATTGAGGTTGGTTTTTTACCAACCGGGAAGCCAAATTTAGCCTTCGGGCCTGCCATGTTGGCTATGTCAACTACATACAATTTCTCTCCAACAGGAAACTCTGTTCCAGGATTTTTAAATTCCGTAACAGCATCTTCGGGCCTTAATCTGCTTTCCAGTACAAAGGCCAGCATCCCATTTGATGCAATGGCAATAGTTTTAGAATACCCAAGTGCAGAGTTGGAGATCAATGCACTGCCAAGTGCTTTCGCCCCCCTTTCAATAGGGAATTTTATCGTTGTTAATTGATCCTTTGCAGTATTGTCCCTCAATAATTTGCCGTCAATAAGCGACGAGGCCGACATATCAGCATCAGACAAAACCACAAGGCCCTTCGCGTTAAAAGTAATTGGCGATTGAGCAAGAACAGGCAACGAGCCCAATGCTGCTAATCCGGCAAAAAATGCTACTTTTTTCATTGATAAGAAGTTTAGTTAAAGTTGAACAATCTGATAAAAATGCGCTCCTGATCATTAAAAGAAACCTTGAAAGTCTGAAAGAGGCTTTCAAGGTTTCTTTTATCAATTCGCAATATAGGATAAAAAACAGTTTGAGCACAAAAACTACTTGCAATTCATGTCCTATCTTTCTGTGTCTAACACTTCAAACCGCCCTTTGTCAGGCAACCCGCACCTGCACAATTGGTCTAAAATAAGAAAACCCCGATAGTAAACTACCGGGGCTAGAATGCGCAAAGAAAAGCGACTTATGCTGCTAACGCAAGAGAATTAACCACTCTGGCCAATTTCGATTTCTGGTTAGACGCCTTTTTCTTATGGATAATATTTTTCTTTGCCAAACGATCCAACATAGAAGAAACAGTTTTGTATACTTCTACAGCCACTGCCTTATCAGTCGTTTCACGCAATTTTTTAATGTATGAGCGCGTAGTTTTGTGTTGGTAACGATTACGCAAACGCTTGGTTTCGTTGGCACGAATTCTTTTTAATGCTGATTTATGATTTGCCATTTTATTATTATGATATTTCTTTATTCTTCAAACAGTGTGCAAAAATATGAATATGTTCTTTAAAACCCAAATTTACTCATAAATATATTTACACGCACTTCGGAATGAGGCTTTAACGAATGACATTTATGCTAATTTGTCAATCTTTGTTTGTCCGAAGCAAGATATTCTTCCAGCCTGTGCTGAAGTTCGGAAACAGGGATACCGCCATGTAGTTCACCGTCGACGGCCAGCGATATTTTCCCGGTCTGTTCAGAAATTACAATTACCACAGCATCAGTTGCTTCACTCATGCCCATTGCTGCACGGTGCCTGAAACCAAGTGACGATGGAACATCTACGCCGTCAGCAACTGGTAAAACGCACCTGGCAGCTTTCAAACGACCATCTACAATGACCACAGCCCCATCGTGAAGTTCGCTATATTGATTAAAAAGCGAGGCCAGCAATGGTTTGGAAACACGTGCATCCAACAATTCCCCGGTTTCAATGAATCTGCCGAGATCATCTCTTTTGTTCACTACGATCAATGCACCATTGAAATTGGACGCGATGGTTTTGCTGGCATCAACGATTTCTTTCAAATTCTTTGTTTTAAAATCAAGTGCAGAACTGCCCATGAATTTTTTTATAAAATCGTTATTTGTGTAAATGGTTGACTTCCCTATTATCAGCAAAAAACGACGTATTTCCTGCTGAAAAATGACGATCAAAGCCACCGCTCCCACACCCATAAAATACTGAAGAATGGCAGTCAGCAAGCCCAGACCTAAACCTTTTACAACAAGATAAAAAACATAGACAAATAAATATCCTAAAAACACGCGGCTCGCAATACTGCCTCTTACAAGAATATACACCTGATAGAGAAGAATTGAAACTAAAAATACATCAAGAACGTCAGTCCAATTAATATTTAGAAAACCCACACGCATAAGAAATTCAATATTATTTCGCGACTAAATTACTATTTTTTAATTCATCCCACTAACTGCCATCCATAGTTTTACTGCCTCAACGGCAGGTTTTACATCATGGACACGCAAAATTGAAGCTCCGGACTGCAAAGCCAATGTGTTCAACACAGTCGTTCCGTTCAACGCCTCTTCTGCCGTGGTGTGCAAAGTCCTGTAAACAGTTGCCTTACGGGAAATCCCGACAAGCAAAGGATAACCCAGCAAATGAAATTCTGACAAATACCGCAGCACTTCAAAATTTTGCGGTATTGTTTTAGCAAATCCTAAACCGGGATCAACCAATATGTCTGTCACCCCTAATGCCTTCAGCACATCTATTTTTTCTTTTAATTCAGACAAAATCTCGGGAACAAGCCGGTCGTAATGTGTCATCTGATTCATGGTCTGCGGTGTACCGCGCATGTGCATTAGTATGTATGGAACGCCAAGATCCGCAACCGTTTCATACATCTCCGTATCCAGCAAACCACCGGAAACATCGTTAATTATATGCGCTCCATACGCAATAGCCGTTCGCGCTACTCTTGAACGAAAGGTATCGATAGATATGATTACATCCGGAAAGTTTTTATTCACCGGTTCAATGATGGACTGGATACGTTCGATTTCTTCTTCAACGGAAATGTCCTCCGCACCCGGCCGGGTGGAATATCCGCCGATATCTACAAAGCTCGCTCCTTCCAATACCATCTTTTCCACGCGGTCCAATGCGGACTCAACTGTGGCTACCCGACTACCCGAGTAAAAAGAATCCGGTGTAATATTGAGGATACCCATTACTTTCGGCACCGACAGATCGATCAGCTTGCCCCTAACTTTGAGCGTTTTTTTATTAACTTGCGGCATAAAACTTAAAATTCAATACATCATAAACGCGTGAAACCGACCGAAGCGGAATATCAGGAAATCATTCAGTATTGCCAAGATCTTTTTACAAAAAAAAACAAAGATTACGGAACATCCTGGCGCATTTTGCGCATTCCTTCCATAACTGATCAAATTTTCATTAAGGCGCAGCGTATTCGTACAATCCAGGAAAAGGGAACGCAGAAAGTTGACGACAATATCGCATCCGAGTTCATTGGAATCATTAATTATTGCGTGATGGCCCTTATACAGATCGACCTTGATGGCAGTAAGGATGAAATCAGCACAGCAGAACTTACTGCGCTATACAACCGGCAGGTGCTGGAAGTGAAAGAGCTGCTTTTCAGTAAAAATCACGATTACGGCGAAGCGTGGAGAGACATGCGGGTTAGCTCGATGACCGACATTATTTTAATGAAATTATTGCGAATCAAACAAATAGAAGACAATCAGGGTGTCACAATTGTGTCGGAGGGCGTAAAAGCCGGTTACCAGGATATGGTCAATTACGCTGTTTTTTGTTTAATCAAATCAAACGGGTTGAATACAAACTAATATCAAACCCTCTTTTTTAACAACCACATTCTGGTTCTTAATCCAATAACAATGAAAGTTTTCGCCCAGATTTCCCGCCTCATAGTGGGACTGCTATTTATCTTTTCAGGACTGATCAAAATCAACGACCCTGTCGGAACTGAACTCAAACTTGAAGAATATTTTGAAGTTTTTGCGGCCGACTTCTCTCACTTTCATGATTTTTTCATCGCGCTGATTCCGTTCGCTCTGTATCTGTCGGTTTTCCTGTGTACAGCTGAAATTGTGCTTGGTGTGGCATTGCTTGTTAGCTACAAGCCCCGCACAATATCGGTGTTGTTATTGTTAATTACCATATTTTTCACGTTCCTGACGTTTTATTCAGCCTATTTCAATAAGGTCACAGACTGTGGCTGTTTTGGCGACGCTATAAAACTGACGCCATGGACGTCCTTTGGGAAAGATATTTTTCTGCTTACACTCATTCTTTTCATTGTTTATTACAGAAAAAAATTCAAAGCGCTACCAACAGGTATTGTAGTCGCTATTTCGACATTCGCCTCGCTTGGTATTGCAATTTATGCGATTCGCCACTTACCGATACTTGACCTGCTGCCATACAAAATCGGAGCAAATATCCCTGCGCAAATGAAGCCGTCAGAACCGTTACGATATTTGTACACATTTGAAAAAGACGGAAAAACATTTGAATTTGAAAAATATCCCAGTGATACTACGCTGAAATTCAAAGACATGTCGATCCTGAACGAAAATGCAAAACCTAAAATAACCGATTACAAGGTATGGAATGATGAAGCGGATTTTACAGACTGGACTTTCCAGGGCAAAAAACTGTTTCTTATACTCAAAAACTTTTCTGATATAAACACAGCAGCTTTGCCGGAGATCAGTAAGCTGGTCGCGAGTCTGAAAAACAAGGGAATAGAACCAGTAATTCTTACGTCTGGCAGTAGCGTAGAAACAACGCAATTTCTGAAACAACACCAGATTGAAGTACCTTTTTATTATGTGGATGCCACCGTTTTGAAAACCATTTCCCGTTCGAACCCTGGCATATGGTTGCTGAAAGATGGGACCGTAAAAGGCAAGTGGCATTATAACGATACGCCTTCGACAGAAGAAGTGGTGGAACTCGCCAAATAACGAACCATTGCATAAAGACAGAAGAGAGTCTGCGATCAAAAAAACTTCTGCCCACGGACAGCCAAAAGTATTAAGTGATGAAAAATATTATTTTAGTCGGAATGATGTCTTCCGGGAAATCTACGCTGGGTAAGAAGCTTGCCCGTTTGCTCGGATATAGATTTATTGATCTCGACAAATTGATCGAAACGCATGAAGGCATGGCAATTTCTTCCTTGTTTGCCCTGAAAGGCGAAGCCTATTTTCGCGAAATTGAAAGTAAATTATTGAGGGAAATTTTGCCCGAACGGAAAGTTGTCCTGGCGTCTGGTGGGGGAACGCCCTGTTTCCTTGAAAATATGGAGTATATAAAACAATTGGGCGTAAGCATATTTCTTGACGTTCCAGCGACGGACCTTGCAAAACGAATCGAAAATCACGGGAAAGATGATCGGCCTATTCTCTCAGGCGTCACTTCTCTGGAAACCGAAATTCATAATAAAATTGAACAACGACGCCCCTTTTACGAACAGGCCGACCATATTGTCCATGGGCAAACGGAGGCGAACGAACTGCTGAAAGTAATCGGACATTTGATCTAACAGAAAAGGAGAGCCCCGACGGACTCTCCTTTTACTCGCTTCACCGTAGTCGATTTAAAAGAATACGCCGACTGTCATGACCGCATTTACATTTGTGTTTGTGATTTTTGCAGACGAGTAATCGGCCGCATTGTTCAGCACATATGGCGTGTAAGAAGATTTAAAGTTCGAAACAGTTCCGCTCAAATCAGCGAAAAAACGGTCATTCCGAAAGCCGATCCCGGCTGAATACAGCAATTTAGACCTGTCTATCCCATCATTTTGAACACGATAAGGATCGGCCAGATAAGCAAGTCCCAATCTGCCCCGGAATACCCCGGCACGAAATTCTCCACCAACCCGCGCATTCACTACGTTCTTGTAAACATCCTTGATTTCGGCATTGGTGTTGACCTTGAAATCCTGGTTATTTTGGGTATTATCCGAATATTTTGTTTTCGCACGCATTCCACCGTAGCCCACATATTCAATCGTTCCTGTTAAAAAACCCTTTGTCCCAAGGAAAAAGGTTGCTCCCGCCGACCCTCTCAAAGGTCCGGTCGAGGAGTACTGAAACTCATTTGGAACCAATGCCACGCTCGTTTCAACTGGTCCAACATCGCGCCCCTGATCATCCTTGATCGAGCCCGCAATGTAATCGGCAAATACATTCTGATTGAAAGTTTCTTTTGTGATTTTTGCCCAGGTTGGTGAAGTGATGGAACCACCAAACTGAACAACCGGCGAGACCTTGTAAATCATCCCAAAAGTCAGATTGACACCGCTGCCACGTACTGTGAAATCGTCATTAACAGTCGAGCCGCGAAAAACGGTCCCATTCACATACGTTTCCTGGAGTGAATGCGTGTAGGAGTATCTTGTACCGGTAAACCCGATAGAACCACCTACGTAAAGCTTGTCATTGTAATTGCCACCATAGGAAACAGACCATTGCGTATTCGCTCCCTTGGAATCAAAAATACCATCCTGACGCGTTGCATTGTTCAAATTGTCGCGGCTGTATGGCGGGCCGTAAACTTTATTTACCGCATCGAATTTTGTAGGATAAATCATCTGAAGCCCGAAGTACGCTTCATCCAGATAATTGTAGACATTTCCATTTGTGTTGTATTCGTCGTCGTACTGCTTGTTGGTCCAGCCAACGGCATCCGCATCTTCTTTCACTTTATCCACGTAGGAACTTCTGTTGTTTGTACCACGGTAGTTAAATGCGTTTTGAAACGATTGTTGTCTTGAAAAGGAGACACCCATAGATGTTCTCTTCCATTTTCGCTGAAAACTTGGTTGACTGGTGATTACCAGTGAAGCCTGTGCAAGGTTGAAATTCGATTTTCCGCCCGATGTGATCTGATCCAGATAAGTACTTTTAGTATTGAAATTAGATATCGACGGACTGATAGAAAACTCAGACCGGTTATAAAAGCCCAAACCTGCGGGGTTGCCGCTGATCGTGCTGGCATCACCACCGAGGGCGGCATGATTGCCACCTATTGACTGAAAGCGAGCAGATCCTGTTTGATTTATTTCGGAATATCTGAAGATGTCAGATGCATATTGGGCAAACGTAGGTACAGATAGAGCCAGGCTGGAAATACATCCAATCCAAATCACTGATTTTTTCATGCGCTGGTAGATAATTGATAATTGACTGAACTGGATACTAAACGAAGACCCTGCAAAATTATGTCGTTTTGCAGGGTCAAAATATTACATTATCACAAACTTTGCACTAAATTATCTTGGTCCACGTGATGAAGAACGTGCTCCACCACCTCCGCCACCAGAACTTGGCGCGCTGTAACTTGGTGCACTACTTCTTGCAGGAGCACTGTAACTTGGCTGGCTGTAAGTATTGTTGCTTCTCGCAGGCGCACTGTATGACTCACTTCTTGGTGAACTGTATGAGCTGCTGCTTCTTGAAGGCGCCGTGTAATTGGACTGGCTTCTTGCCGGTGCACTGTAATACGAAGATGAGCCGGAAGTTGATCCGCTATTGCTTCGGGAAGCACGCGGAGACGAATAACTATTTGCGGCACCACCATCAGCAGAAGTATAATTACTGCTTGACCGTGGACGTGAGTAATATACATTGTTACCTTCACCTGCAACAGCCGAGCTTCTGCTTGAATTTCGCGAATTGCTGTTATAGGAATCCGCAGACGTTCTGCCAGGACTGTAAGAACTAGAAGTCCGGTTAGACCTTCCTCCGTTGCTGTAATTTCCGGTTGTAGCATCAGCTGCGCGCCTTCCTGAGCGTCCTGATTCAGCGTTCGATCTCGGTGTGTTTACAAAACTTCCGTTGTAACGTTCGCTTCTTGCTGTGTTGGTAGTACGTGGTCCAACGTTACGGGATAATCCCGGGCGGTCATAATTGTTCACTACATAAACCGGTCCACCGTAGCCATATCCGCTACCGTATCCATAGTAATTGTTGAACATATTGTAACCACCAAACATACTTCCATAACCATAAGGATTGTAACCAAAACCACCATATCCGAATGAGTCATACATGCCCATTCCGTACATGCTGTTGTAACCCCATGGAGAATATCCGTAACCCAACATGGAACCCATTCCGAAACCCATTCCTATGTAAGGACTCATCCGGAAACCATTTCCGAAACCAAATTGCAGCCCAAGCCCCATTGAACTTCCCGGAAAAAAGGAACCGTAATTGTTAAATCCATAAGGATTTGAAAACCGCGTTGCCTGGTTAAAGCCGTCAGCATAACCAGCATTGTAACCTACATCACTTGAAACAGACCTCCGAACACTACTGGACGAAAGATAAGATTCGTCATAATAATCGGCTGTGCCCTGCGAGTTTTCATAAGACTGCTGATAATCGGGATTATTGGAACGTGAAACCTCCTGATCGTAATTTCTATCTCTCAAAACTGCCTGCCCCGATCCACCTCCGTAAAGGTCATCGTAGCCGCCGGCAGACCGTGTCACATACTGATTGGTTGTACATCCCCCCATACCAACAAGTACCACCAGTGACAAAATTTTTGCTTTATCTAATAACATGGCTTTTAGCGATTAAAAGTTTGTTGCTAATATACATAAAATTACCTCACAACTCTAATGGAAACACCAATAATCTTCCATTAATTCCAAAGTTAACATAAAAAACTATCTTTGCAACTTCACTGAACCGAAGCGCTTTTGTGATAGAATACTCCATTTTTATTTTAAAATAATCCCAAATAATGAGTAAAGCCTTGCCAACCCGAAGTGAAAACTACTCCGAATGGTATAATGAACTGGTAAAAAGAGCTGATCTGGCAGAAAATTCGGCTGTAAGAGGCTGTATGGTAATAAAACCTTACGGCTATTCCATTTGGGAAAAAATGCAGCGTGCGCTGGACGACATGTTTAAGGAAACAGGCCATTCAAACGCTTATTTTCCGCTTTTTATCCCAAAATCTTATTTAAGTAAAGAAGCATCCCATGTGGAAGGTTTTGCCAAAGAATGCGCAGTTGTAACGCATTACAGGCTCAAAAATGATCCGAACGGGAAGGGTGTGATCGTTGATCCGGATGCAAAACTCGAAGAAGAGCTGATCGTCCGCCCCACTTCGGAAACTGTGATATGGAGTACTTACAAAAACTGGATTCAGTCTTACCGTGACTTGCCATTGCTGATTAACCAATGGGCCAACGTGGTTCGCTGGGAAATGCGCACGCGCCTGTTTCTCCGCACAGCCGAATTCCTCTGGCAGGAAGGCCATACTGCACATTCCACCGCTACAGAGGCGATTGCTGAAACAAAACAAATGCTGGATGTTTACGCAACTTTTGCCGAAGAGTGGATGGCGCTTCCTGTTCTTAAAGGAATCAAGACTGCCAATGAAAGGTTTGCGGGAGCGGTAGACACGTATTGTATCGAAGCGCTGATGCAGGATGGAAAAGCACTCCAAACCGGAACTTCTCACTTCCTTGGGCAGAATTTTGCCAATGCTTTTGATGTGAAATTCCAGGATAAGGAAGGCAAACTGGAATATGTGTGGGGAACATCGTGGGGTGTAAGCACCCGTTTGATGGGCGCGCTGATCATGGCACACTCCGACGATTCCGGTCTGGTTCTACCACCAAAACTTGCACCGATTCAAGTCGTGATCGTTCCGATTTACAAAAACGAGGAACAACTCGCACAAATTTCCGAGAAGGTGCTGGAAATTACCAAGCAGCTCAGAAAACTCGGTATCAGTGTGAAATTTGACAACAATGACGCTTACAAACCCGGCTATAAATTTGCAGAGTATGAACTGAAAGGCGTACCTGTGAGGCTTGCTATGGGCGCCCGCGATCTTGAAAACGGAACGGTTGAAGTAGCGCGCCGTGATACAAAGACTAAAGAGACCGTTTCACTCGATGGGATCGTGGAGCACATCACTGCTTTGCTGGACAATATCCAGGAATCTATTTACAACAAGGCACTCGCATTCAGGGAGGAAAATACTTTCAGCGTTGATACGCTTGAAGAGTTCAACAAGATTCTGGACACGAAAGGCGGCTTCATCCTGGCGCACTGGGATGGCACCTCCGAAACGGAAGAGAAAATCAAGGAAGAGACCAAAGCCACTATCCGTTGTATCCCATTGAACCAAAAGGAGGAAACAGGAGTTTGCATCTATTCCGGCAAGCCTTCTACCGGCAGAGTGGTTTTTGCAAGAGCCTATTAGAACAAAAATTATCGTTCCGAAACGATCAGACTATAAGTTGGTAACATGTTCCACCAGAAGGAGCAATTTTAAAATAAAAACAAGCAGAAAAGATGAAACAGGCGCAGGCAGGAAATACAGTTCTCGTTCATTATAAAGGCACTTTGCCTGATGGACAGCTTTTTGACTCATCAGAAGGACGTGATCCTTTGTCGTTCCAGCTTGGAAGCGGAATGGTGATCAAAGGCTTTGACGACGGTGTGACCGGAATGGAAGTTGGCGAGAAAAAAACCATTCACATTCCAAATGAAGAAGCTTACGGTCCTGTAAATCAGGATATGGTAATTGAATTCCCAAGAGATCAGATCCCTTCGGATATCCCGCTGGAAATTGGCGGAACGCTGAACATGCATCAGGACGGTAATGGCCAGGTGATGCAGGTTGTCATCAAAGAGGTGACGGATGCACATGTGATCCTTGACGCCAACCATCCACTGGCAGGCCAGGACCTCATTTTTGAACTGGAACTCGTAGAAATTCAGTAACTTAAAACCGGAGTTTGGATCATTTCAAGCTCCGGTTTTTGCATTCATCCTCCCCACACGTAAGCTCCATTGACTGCCTTCGTTCGAAGAAACTATTCTGCCCATTTGAGGCTGAACATTTCTGCTTTCCCTCTCACTATCTTCAATAAAATCTGCTTACCCGCCAGATCGTTCAGCATGCGTTCAGAACGCTTCTCAGAGATATTGATCATACGCGAGTAACTTTTGGCTGTGATCGAATCATTTTCCTTCAGGAATTGAATAACGGTCTTCACATGCCGGGAATCAAGTAGTTTTTCCACTGCGCTGTTGCCGTCTCCCCGTATCAGGAGTTTTGGCGTAGGAACACTTTTATCTTTAACGCGGATATAAATGATCCGTTCATTTTTTTCATTGATCGCATAATGCGGCTTCTCCCCGCTTTCAGATATCTCTATACGCAGTACCAGTTTTGAATCAATAATCAGATTTTTAATCCCGATCAAAATTGGCTTGTCTATCAGCGCGCCAGCGGCTTTTTCTAGTTTCTGCAGTTCCCTCAATTCCGATTCAATGCCTACGATTTCGCCGTTGTCGGCTACGCCTATCAATAAAACGCCTCCTGCTGTGTTGGCGAACGAAACAATTGTTTTCGCAATTTTATATGCCGTGTCAATTGTGCGCTTGAATTCTATCGTCAACCCCTCCCCTTTTTTAATTAATTCGATCGTACTTTTTGTCATAGATATAATTTACACCCTACATCAGCCCGTACTTTTTTCCGGGCAAAGACCGGACCATTCCCTGGAATTCGAGGTTCAACAGCAGATTTGCAAGTTTATTAAAATGCATCCCACTTTGCCACGACAACTCATCCACCTGCATCTGACCATTTTTTCTGAGAAGTGACAAAACTTGCCCCTCATCCTGGGTAAACCCATCAAAGCTCACAGGAAGTTCAGATTGGATCAGATTTTGCTCATTTTTCCCCGAAGTCTGTCCGCTGACAGACCAGCCGATCGATTCGGCCATTGTTGCGACATTGGTAAAAATAACTGCCTTCTGATCCTGAATAAGCTGATTACAACCCTCGGAATGCGGATTGCCCAAATCACCCGGCACGGCGAAAACGTCACGGTGATAATTTTGGGCAAATTCTGCCGTGATGAGACTCCCTCCTTTTTTAGCTGATTCCACCACGATCGTTACATCGCTTAAACCCGCAATAATTCGGTTCCTGGCTGGGAAACGCATAAAATCGGGTTTTGTCGCCAATGCATTTTCAGTTACTAATCCGCCGTTCGCCATCATTTCCTGAGCGGTACGCTTGTGGGCAGACGGATAAATGCAATGTAACCCGCCGGCCATGACGCCTATCGTTGCCAGTTCATTCTTGATACATGCGCGGTGTGCCGTAATATCCACACCATAAGCAAGTCCGCTCACAACCAAAGGCTGAAATGGAACCAGCTCGCGAATAATGGTTTCGGTGACCGATTTCCCGTAATCGCTGATTTGGCGCGTACCAACGATTCCGACAGTCCGCTGAACGTTGTAGTCAACGGATCCCTGTGCATAAAGTACGATCGGGGCATCATAAAGATTTTTCAGACGGGCCGGGTAGCCCGGGTCGGAATAAAATTGCAGATTGATATTTTCTTTCGTGCAGAGTTCAAGCTCCTTTTCCGCAAATGCTATTTTATCGCCTTTGAGAATTTCGCGGATCACCTTTTCCCCGATCCCCGGAATCTTGATCAGTTTTCTGAAATCGGACTGATAAACCTTCACTGCGCTTCCGCAGTAACTGATGAGCTGGCGGATTGTGACGGCGCCTACACCGGCCGTGTGAAACAACGCAAGGGTACACACCCGCTCGTCTTCGTTGGAGCGTAACATATGTTTATGATGTTGATGAATGTAATTGAATTATTTGAAGTCGCTATTACAAATCCGACTGGCATAGGATTTGTAAAATTCCTTCATCGAAATACAACCTTCAAAATTAATCATAATCTTCAAAAACTTATATGGAAAACTTAACTGACAATGAAACAGATACCATTCAATCCTTCGAAGGAATGGGCAGTATCTGTTATAATGAAGGAATTTTTTACAGAGTATGGGCGCCAAACGCCGATAGCGTTTCAGTAGTAGGTACATTCAATGATTGGGATTCGGAGAAAAATCCGCTTCAAAAAGAAGAAAACGGGTATTGGGGTGCACTAATAGAGAACTCAAAACCAGGCGATGAATACAAGTTTTATCTTAAAACGCCTTTCGGAGACTTTCAAAGAAACGATCCCTACGCGCTCAAAATGACCAATTCTGCCGGCAACAGCGTCGTTTATGATAAAAACGCGTTTGATTGGCAAGACAGTGATTTTAATATTCCCGGCTGGCACGAACTCGTGATCTACGAATTACATGTCGGCACTTTCAATGCGAAGAGCAAAGATGAAGTAGGAACTTTCTACACAGCGATCGAAAAATTGGAATATTTGAAGGGGCTTGGTATTAACGCTGTTGAATTAATGCCCTGTTCTGAGTTTCCTGGATCTCGTTCCTGGGGATATAATCCCGCAAATCCATTTGCTATCGAATCCGATTACGGTGGTCCTGACGGCCTGAAAGCCTTTGTTAAAGCTGCCCACGAGTCCGGAATAGCAGTTATTCTTGACGTAGTATACAATCACTTTGGACCGTCCGATATGGATCTGTGGCAATTTGACGGTTGGCAGGAAAACGACGGAGGTGGTATTTACTTTTATAACGATTGGAAGGCAGAAACCCCCTGGGGGAAAACGCGCCCTGACTTCGGTAGAACGGAGGTTCGGAATTATATTCACGACAATGCGCTCATGTGGTTGCGCGATTACCGGATTGACGGATTGAGAATGGATATGGTTCCGTATATCCGTAACGTTAAAGCAGACGGAAATCCTGGCAACGATATACCGGAAGGCATATCACTTATGCAGTGGATCAACAAGGATATCAAAGAACAGTTTCCGAACCACATTACCATTGCGGAAGACATGCATTCGCTGGATTTCATTACAAACAATGTAGAAGACGGCGGATTGGGTTACGGGTCGCAGTGGGACGCGAAATTCGTGCACACAGTACGGGATGCAATCATCACAGCCAACGACCAGGATCGCGACATTGCTGAAGTAGCAAAAGCTATTTACCACAGATATAACCTGGACTCTTTTCAAAGGATAATCTACACGGAATCTCATGATGAAATTGCCAACGGACAGGCCCGTGTGGCAGAAGAAATTGCTAATGGAGATGTAAACAATTGGTATTCCAAAAAAAGAGCATCCTTAGGGCTGGCACTTGTGATGACTTCGCCGGGAATCCCGATGATATTTCAGGGACAGCCACTTTTGGAAGACAAATGGTTTTCAGACAGCGACCCGATTGACTGGAGCCGTCTTGAAAAATTCAGTGGGTTTGCTACGCTGCATCGTGACATTATCCATTTGCGCAGAAACTGGTTTGGTGTCACTGCCGGTTTGCAAGGCCAGGAAGTGCAGGTGATTCGCGAGGACAATGAAAGAAAAATCCTTGTCATGCACAGATGGCAGAATGGCGGACCGAAAGACAGCGTGGTAGTGGTCCTCAATTTTTCTACGGAGACATTCGAAGACTACAAGGTTGGTTTTCCCCGCGCAGGCAAGTGGAATTTGCGTTTCAACAGTGACAGCGAGCAATATGATCCTGAATTTTCAAATCAGGCTGTGATTGATATAGAAACGATGGACGGAGATTATGACGGTTTTCCGGTTCACGCCGCATTGCATGTTCCTCCCTATACAGCGCTGATTTTTTCTCAGGAAGAATAAGAATGTCATAGTTTACAAAAGAAATCCGCTACAAAATGGCGGATTTCTTTTTGCATCAGGGCGATCATTCAATCACCCTGAAAATACGGTTCCAGCGAAGTTTGTTTATAAAACGCACCGGATCCGGATCAATCGACATCCATACAAATACTGCTTTTCCAACAATGTGATCTTTGGGAACCAAACCCCAGTAGCGCGAATCCGCAGATTGATGCCGGTTGTCGCCCATCATAAAATAATAATCCTGCCTGAAAGTATACGTTTTCAGTAGTTGCCCTTTTTGGCTGATGCCCTTACTATCGAAGGTAATATTTTCATTACCTTCATAATACCGAATGACTTCATTAAACAATGCAATGTTAACGGGAGTCAGCTCAATCGTTTGCCCCTTAGCAGGTATTCGGACTGGACCATAATTATCTTTATTCCAGGAGACCAGATCAGATACGGGATACAGGAATGGCTCCTTTTTGTTTTTGTTTAAATATACTGATGTTACGTTTTTTACAAAATCGTAAGACTTTATTTTGGCAGCAATCGCTTTGGTTGTATACAAAATATAACCAAACGCATCATTTCCGGCGATGGTGTCTCCAAAAGTTTCGGTATAGGCTGAAAATTCGCTGACACCATTTTTCCTGAAAATATTGTTTTCATTGACCGGGCCGTTTGTAGTGACAAAGTATTCGTTCTGCATTCGCAACGGATTCTCTGATGCCTTTCCATTGATGTAAACCTGCCCTTCACGAATCTCGAAAAGATCGCCGGCCTGAGCCACGCAACGCTTGATGTAATTGGTTCGAAGATCAACCGGGTGGGGCTTCAGATTTGGCAAAACGGAACTGTATTTCTGGTAAAGAGCAGGATCTTCTACCGGAAGATTGAACACGACCACATCTCCCCGTTTTACGCCGGAAAATCCAGGAAGACGAAAAGACGGCAACCTGATCCAGTTCAGATAAGACGGAATTGATGTTCCCCAAAAGGTTTGATGTGAGAGTGGAATCTGTAATGGTGTGACAGGTGTGGTTGTGCCATAATGCAATTTGCTCACAAATAAATAATCTCCCACCAGCAGCGTATTCTCCATTGACGAAGTGGGAATGACAAAGGCACTGAAAAATAACCATCTGATTATTGTGGCGGCAATTACCGCGAAAGCTACGGAGTCAAACCACTCCCTGATCGCGGATTCCTTCTTTTTGGTCCGGCTATTTTTTTGAACAAATTCCTTGACTGTTGACATTGGAGGCGCTTAATCTATGCCACAATATCTAACAAAAAATTATAAAATACAAAATATTATATATTATTTTATTATATATAAATGATTTCGAGCTTGTCCAGGTTTACTACTCTCCAAATTTGCTGCTTTACCTTAAAACAGAACCCCTTCATCGTCTGATCTTGCCGGCGGCACGTAGGTGTCGGTACTGTCGGTGCCGACGGTGCTGCAATCCCTGATGTAGTTTTCCGGCTTATTGAATGGCCCTTTTCGATAATCGATCAGCGACTGATCCTTGTAAACTTTTTGCATGAACAATCCCCAGGCCGGCATGGCAACGCGTCCACCCTGGCCTAGTGCAATTGTCCGGAAGTGAATACTTCTGTCTTCTCCTCCTACCCAAAGCCCTGAAACAAGATGCTGGGTCATGCCCATAAACCATCCATCCGAATGATTTTGCGATGTACCCGTTTTGGCTGCAATCTCATTGCCGTCTGTCACTCCGTACTGTTTCAGTCTGCCCGCAGTTCCTCCCGGATCTTCTACTGCCCCGCGCATCAGATATAGCATATCATACGCTTTGTCCGCGCTCAATTCCTGATTTTGTTTCTCATGAAACTCCTGCAAAATATTTCCGTAACGGTCTTCAATACGAAGTATAGTCAACGGCTCACTTTTGAAACCTCCATTGGTAAACGAACAATAAGCGCTTACCATCTCGTAAACCGAAACCTCACTGGACCCCAGACACAATGCGGGCGTGGCCATTAAGTCGCTTGTGATCCCAAGCTTATGTGCGTAATCTACCACAGTTTTAGGCCGCACCATTTTCATAATGTACGCGCTTACGGAGTTTACGGATTTCCCCAGCGCCTGCCGCAACGAAAGCGACTGGTAAGAATACGTCCCGCCGGTATTTTTAGGTGTGTAAGGGACGTCAATATCCTCATTTGGACCAATGGTAACCGGCTCATCGATCACATGATCACAGGGGGTAAGAAAGTTTTTATCCAAGCCGGCAACATATACAAACGGCTTAAATGTGGAGCCAGGCTGACGTTTTCCCTGCTTCACATGATCATACTTGAAGTATTTGAAATTGATGCCGCCCACCCATGCTTTGATGTGACCATTTCTGGGATCCATAGACATCATCCCGGAGCGTAAAAAACGTTTGTAATATGCGAGTGAATCAATCGGGCTCATGATCACTTCCTTTTCTCCATCCCATGAAAACACCTTCATTTTGTAAGGTTTTTTCATGATTTTCCAAGCCTCATCCTCACCTACCAGATTGCGCAACGCAACGAAATGTGGCAGTTTCTTTACAGCCGTATTAAGAAATCCCGGCAGCTCTCTGCCCTGATCATCTATCCACGGATTTCTTCCTTTCCAATGTTCATCAAATATTTTCTGCTGCTGCCTCATGTGCTCCATAAGTGCCTCTTCCTGATATTGTTGAATTCTGGAGTCAATCGTGGTGTATATCCTCAATCCGCTCGTGTACAGATCCAAATCCCTGTTATTTTCTTCATTGTAACGTTTCACCCACGCTTTCATATAACCGCGCATCGATTCGGTGAAATATGGCGCCAATCCAGAATTGTGATCATCGGCTCTGAATCGCAGGTCAAGTGGTTTAGCTTTCAGCGCTTCAAACTCTTCCGCGGGTAAATAATCGTATTTGACCATCTGCGCCAAAACCGTATTTCTGCGGTTCAGGGCATTTACCGGAAAGCGCATTGGGTTATAAAGCGTTGGATTCTGCAACATACCTACAAGCAATGCAGCCTCATTGACAGCAAGTTCCGAGGGCTCTTTACCAAAATACGTTTTAGCCGCCACCTTAATTCCAAATGCATTATTACCGAAAGAAACCGTGTTGAAATACATCATCATGATTTCCTCTTTGGTATATTTTCGTTCCAGTATCACGGCAACGATCCACTCCTTTGTTTTGGCTATAATCGTTCTGATCACCGGCACATGGCCAAGCACGCCTCGAAACTTTTCTGAACGTGTTTCAAAGAGATTTTTGGCGACCTGCTGCGTGATCGTGCTACCGCCTCCCGAGCTTGCGTTGATGGAAATAATTCCTTTTGCAACCCGCGCCAGACTCCGCAGGTCGATACCCGAATGATTCACGAAACGCGCGTCTTCTGTCGCCACCAGCGCATCAATCGCATTTTTTGAAAGCTGATCGATTTCTATATGGACACGGTTTTGGAAAATATATTTCCCCAGCGGCTTGCCGTCTTCCGAGATCAATTCAGAAGCGAGTTCACTCTTGGGATTTTCCAGCGTAACAAGATCCGGCATCTCTCCAAAGAGCCACAACAAATTAACACTGATTGCAAAAATGTAAAAAATCAGAAGTGCCAGGGCTGCCCCCGTAACCTTCCACAAAGTGAGGATGGTGCGGCGGTATTTTCCAGGCTGTAATTGAATCATATCAAGTGGGTAAAGGTTTTTTCAATTGTGAGAAAACGAATTGCTCGTCTTCCGGGTCGCAAAATAACAGTTAAAAAAGGCCATTTCATGCAACTATCAGGCATTTTAACGTTTAAGTTGACCAAAAAATTATCCTTGCCGCGCGTATTCAGGTCCAAAATCGATAATGCTGTCGAACAATAAAGCAGAAAATCCAACCAGCTGAAATACTCGCAAGGGACAAAAAAAATGGCCAGGGCACTTAGCCTGACCATTTCCATCGCTTCAAAAATTCACTTCTTCCTGAATACCTCTCCCGGCATAATCAAGGAGTCCCAACCGGCCAGATCAGCTGGTTTTACGCCTGTCTTGTAACCGCTGAAATTGAAAGTGGTCGGTTTGTAAGGTCCTACAAATGCGACATTATTATCAGGCTTAATTTGCTTCTCCATTTTCATAGCCCAAAATACGCTGTTAATCAACATTCTTCGAAAGCCATCATTCAGAATATCCTCGGAAGCACCATGCGTCGTGGCAAAAGCCCGGCCTGTTGCGCCTGACTCAACTTTATAATTTTTGATCCAGGCAACCGGTAAAAGTTTTTTCGTTTTATCAGGTTCCGAAGTTGGCGTCATTCCGTTAAGCACCTGTCCCCTTGCCAGTACCGTTCCTTTTGGCTCAGCCGTATACCCACCAGATTGCACCCACATGTCCTTTACACCACGCATGATCGGATGTGTTTTTTCGTTTGGTTCAATAATCAGCTTCGATGACTGCTTGTGATTGGTGCCATAATGCGAAACCCAGGTTTCCCCGAGAACCAACTCTCCAAAACCATCTTTCCAATCTTTTTTTGGTCCGTTATAGTCCCAGCTGTAATGCGCCCATTTTGCATTATCCTTGTTGCTGAATGCGTGAGTGGAAGTTCTTAAACCGATAACCGGACCACCCCTCCTGATGTAGTCGTCAATGTGTTTCATCTGCTGATCTTCAAAATTTGCGAATCGCATGAAGATAAAAAGCAAATCTGCCTTTTCGAGTATTTCCAGGCCTTTCACATTGGACCCACCCGGAAGGATATTATCCTTTTCGTCAAGTGCGAAAATAACGGTACAGGTGAATCCATAATTCTTTGCCAGAATTCTCGCCAGAGCCGGCAATGTTTCCTCACCCCGGTATTCATGATCGGTAGCGATAAAAACGATGTTTTTGCCAAGACCAGGCCCCTTGTCACCTTTATAGACGACCTTGTATTTACTGACGTCGTCACTTTGACTGATACTGTTTTCATAAACAGAACTACCACCTGCTACCGAAATCGGGCAGGCAAAACATAGAACGATAAGGAAATTTAAGATGTACTTCATAAATTATAAAATTGAATGTAAAAGCCTAGCAAAATAAAGAAAGTAAGGTTGCAGATATACCTTTGACAAATTACGCCAACCGCAATAAATGGCAGATCCGTATCCGCGTTTTGCCACAATTTGGCAGGAATTTTATAAATTTTGCAAAAACCAAACGATATCAAAACGGTTTTACCTCAAAAACAAAGCGGATAACCACAGTGTTTGGAAAAGAATCCGGTGAGTTTTAGATAATTAGTGCAAAGGACGTATTTTTACAAACTGACAACCTTCCGTTTTAAATGCCTAGTAGAGGTTTTTCCTTGTTTATCGTGCTTGCTTGTATCGTTGTTACGGGAATTTCCTGCGACAACAAAAAAAGTGCGCCCGTTTTGAAAGATAAAACGCTCAGTAACAGAATTGCGGTATTGTTTAAGGAAGTCGAAAAATACGATAATTCAAACCCCGACTCTCTTGCATTTTTCGCGAAGCAGGTCGTAGCGCTTGCCGGAAAAGCAAATGACCATAAATCAATTGTACGGGGTGAGCGCTTCATAGCAAGGGCATTATGGAGACTGGGCAATCACGGACAGGCCATGAAAATTTCCGTAGGTGCGCTTAAAAAAGCGGAAAAATGGGGGATCACATCGGAAATCCCCGACATCTACTCCCTGATTGGCCAACTCCATAAGGAAAAGATTAATTATGCAATGGCCTTCGATGCGGTGGATAAAGGCATGGTCGTGTCGGAAAAGCTGAAAGATACCGCCGCAATTATTCAGCTTGCCAGGATGAAAGCCATGTTTACTCAGGGAATGGGTGCCAATTATAAAGATACGGCGCTCATTCACAAGTCGCTTATCATGCACCTTGAATCTGTTAAAATGGCCGAATCTTCGCCAAAATTCGAGAGGTCCCGAATCGGTTATTACAACAATATTGCTCAGATATATGTAAAACGCAAAGAGCTTGACAGCGCCGAATTGTACGTTTACCGTGCGATTTCACTGGCAAAAAAATACAACCAGAAATCTTCGCTTACGTATAGTTATGTATGGCTGGCTCAGATTTACGATGGGCGCGGCGATTTAAAAAACAGCATTTTTTATCGAAATAAAGCGGTTTCAATTGCCAAAGAGCTTAAAAATCCTTTTCGGGAAATGGAGCTATCCGACTACCTGATGGAAGGTTACAGGAGTGCGGGCAAGTATAAAGAGGCCCTGGACGCATTTGAACGTTACAGTACGTTGCGTGATTCCATGCAGGTGCTTCAGAATGTGCGTCAGGTTGGAGAATTGCAATTGAAATACGATGACGAAAAGAAAGACCAACAAATCGGCACACTCCGCCAACTGAACCAGCTGAGATCAAAACAAACCATCGGAGCTTTGACACTTCTCTGCCTGTTTCTTGTTTTATCGGCCGTCATGTTCAGCCAGTATCGGGTTATCCGTCAAAATAATAAAATTCTTGCTGAAAATAATCGCAGGATCAATGACCAGTCTGACAAGATGCAGTTTTTGATGAAGGAACTGCACCATCGTGTGAAAAATAATCTGCAGATTGTTTCGAACCTGCTGAGTCTTCAGGGAAACCGACTGGAAGACGATAGTGCGAGGAGAATTATCAAGGCCGGGCAACAGCGGATTGAAACAATGTCAATCATTCACAAAAGCCTTTATAGCCAGGACAGTTCCAATATGGTAAATATGCGTGAATATGTGACGAATCTGCTTGAAAGTATCAAGCAAAGTTTCGGCACGGAAGATGACCAGATTGATCTGAACATTATTGTAGGAATCCAGGAACTTGATGTGGACATCGCAATGCCGCTGGGGCTTATTATAAATGAATGGATTACCAATTCGTTTAAACATGCTTTCCGGAATGTCAGCAAGCCACTCATTACGCTGAGCCTACTGGAATTCACTGATTACATTCAGTTGGAAATTAAGGACAACGGACCCGGATTTGATTTAAAAAAATGGGATAAACCGAATGGCTCTTTTGGAATAAAATTAATCAAAGTACTTACAAGACAGCTAGAAGCTGAATCCCGTGTCGTAGCAGGTGACGGTGCATGTTTTCAATTGGAAATACCTGTAAGTGTGGTCAATCTTGCTTTGCAATAAATGCTTTGTTCGCATATTTACTGTCAACGTTATGGAAGAAAAATTCAGAATTTTAATTGTAGAAGATGAGGGGATTCAGGCAATGGCGCTCGAAGAGACGCTGGAAAGAAATGGTTATATAGTGGCCGGAATAGCTGATCATGGCTTTGAAGCTATGGAGATGATTCAATACGAACCGGTCGATCTGGTGATTCTGGACGTAAATATCAAAGGGCAATGGGACGGTATCGAAACCGCGAAACAGATTTTGTCAGTTAAACAAATTCCATTCATTTATTTAACCGCGTACATGGACGACATTACCCACCAAAGAGCCGAAGAAACAGGTCCGGTTGCATATCTCAATAAACCCTATCAGGAAGCCAAATTACTCAACGCCGTGAAGAATGCCCTGGACTCAGTTGTTCATTCACGGAATCTGAACAAACAGGGTAATATGATTTCCAAATAATTTGAGCCAGATACCCGGACTGTTAAATTTTTAAAAAAAATGGTCATTTATTAAACGGCACTATTCGACAATCATGCTGATTTCAGACTTTTATCTGCGGCAAAATCCGGTACAATGCGCTCATGTAAAAATCCATTAATTATATTAGTACTTTAAATTACCTAATTTTGATTGGCGAAACCCTCCCTTACAGTTGGTGTAATGACGACTAGCAAATTTCTGAAAAGTACATTATTGAAAAAGCTTTTGTTGTTTCTGGCGGCCACGATCTTTTTGTTTCTGCTAAGGGAATATATCACTTTCAGAAAATCAGACCGTGAAATTTCTTTATATTTTGCTGATGCGGCAGTTAAGCCAACTTTTCATTTTATAAAAGTAAAAGGAAAGAAGATTCATTACGCTGAAATCGGTGCGGATTCGTTACCGCTTGTGGTGCTTGTACACGGCTCGCCAGGATCGTGGGACACTTTTATTACGTTGTTCCGGGATTCAACGCTCTACCGTCATGTTCACCTGATCTCTGTGGATCGTCTGGGGTATGGAAAATCCGAACGAAATCAGGTAGAAGGCTCGTTGCACGCTCAGGCAGAAGCTATTGCACAAATCATACGAAATAAAAATCCTACCGGAAAAGCAATCGTTGTTGGCTATTCGATGGGGGGCGCAGTGGTGAGCCGCCTTGCCATGGATTTCCCTGAACGCCTCAGGAGCATGATCTTGGTCTCAGCCCCACTCGACCCAAATGTTGTCAAAATTGAATGGTACCGCCCGTTCCTTGGGTCTGTTCCAATGAGACATTTACTTCCCGACGAAATTGATGTCAGCAATATGGAAATGACGCCTCTTCAAAAGGAGCTTGCTTCAATGGCTGGCAAATGGCCTGAAGTCAAGATTCCGGTGCGAATCATTCACGGAAATAACGATGGAATTGTGTCGCCCCTCAATGCTGCATTCGCCAAAAAAAGTCTCATCAAAAGCCAGGTCCAAATGATTCCCGAAATGAATCATTTCTTGCCATGGCGGCGGCCGGCGCTAATCCACGATGCCATTCTCGCACAACTCACCGAGCTGGAAAAAAGTGACAAGAAATGACTTATGCCAGCCTAAGGAGATGATTGATTGGCTGCAAAAAAAGAAAAAATCACCCTGTCACTTTTTTTAATCTTCCATAAAATCGCTTAGCCCGAATAAAGTAACCGGCGTACTACAGTCAGGTTAAATTACAAGAATTGCGTCATTTAAAAGTACGGGATCGATCGGAGGACTGATGCAATGCGATATCTTGTCCGTTTTTTGCCAGGTTATGATATTGTTAAGTGCTTTCCAATGATACTTTTGAAGAATAACTTTGCCAATTGAAAAATAAAATAAAGAGTGCAATGACCCACGAAAAAACTTTTGTCCTTCCAACGGGAAGGGCTGTGAAAGTGATCACGAAAGGAGCATTACCAGCCAATCGTTCAAAAATAAAAGTTGAGGTAGAAGTGTTGATCAAGGAGCCGGCCGAGAAGGAATTTCGTTCTCCTATTGGTATCACACATCCCAAATACTGGAAACTGAAAAAACTTGGTCCGCAGGAATCCAGACTTGTGGAAATAAAATACTGTGGACTGACAGACAAACAGATACGTAAAGCAGTTCGCGAATTCGAGCAGATCATATCTTTGGATGCCTCCTTCTGATTGCCGTGAAACTAGGCAGTATGAAGATTTTCTACCTGGAACCAAGCTTTAAAACAAAACGATCCGCAAGGGCTGCGGGCAGGTCATCTGCCTCCAGTATTTCTTCATGCGGAATTGTATAGTATTCGCCGGTTAAGGTCAGGCCTTTGCTGGTTTTTTCGAGGGTAATTTTCAAAAATCCATGCTTATCGTCGCAGTAACTTTGAAGATCTACATTTGAAAATAGCGGACTTTCACCTGTAAACGCGTGATTATCAATCGCGGCTACGGCATGCAATTCATCATATCCGCCCGCTCCCGCAACTATGAAAGGCACCATTGATCCATCTTCATACTGCTTGTGGAAGCGTTGGTAATTGTGCACATGGCCACTGAAAACGATGTCGGGCTTCACCTTTGTTTCCTCAAAAGCGCGTTGAAAAAATTCGATTATTGTTTTACTGGAACCATGGTTAATGTCAGCAGAATAAGCCGAATGATGAATACAGACAATGAGCGCCTTCTCCGCTCTTTCCAGATTGGCGCGTTTTAATTCTTGCTCAAACCAGGCGCGTTGCTCTTCCGTGATTACGCCAAATTTTGTCACATTCCCGTAGAGGCCGACGATGTTTGCCAGCGGAGTTTTCAATGTCCAGAAAACATGAGGCTGCACACCGCCTTTCCTTTTTATGTCGTCGCTAAATCGCACTGCATGTGGCTGTTTCCCACAAAAAACCTCGGTAAAAGCATCCAGACTGTGATATGGAACGGGATTATCGGGATTAACATCGCTGTCGTGATTACCCGGAATTGCAAATATGGGTCCCGGATAGTGCCGATATGGCTCAAAAAACTGTCTGTTGTAAAGCTCGGCTTCTCCGAAATTATAGACGATGTCACCAAGATGATACAAGAATCCGGGCCTGTCTTCAACATCGTACTGCCGGATCATTTGAGCAGCCACGAGTTTTTGAAAATCAGGATTCCGAACACTGCCTGTATCTCCAACCATGTGAAAAACGATCTTTTCTCCACTTACCGCCGGTAGAACTTTTTCCAGGTCCAGATGATACGGATATTCGCCGGCAGGCTTGGGCAAAGGTCGAAATTTGAAGGAATCGTCGGGTTGACCTTTTTTAAAAACCGGTGTGCTGAATTTCGAAGACTTAAACGTCATTATAAGATTGGTATGCCAACTAAAAAATCCGGCTCAATACCGGATGAAATGCCCAAAGATACGTATAAAAAATCTTGAAGCGGGCCTGTTGGGCCGTAAACGTACTTTTGCTGCAACTCAAATCAATTATTCAAACGTTGTTTTTCCAACAGGATCATTCAGCTGCACTGCGTTCACCGACTGTTACTTTTATTGATTTAATGTCATCAACACCCTTCTTCGACTTTACTTTTTCGGCTTTCTTTTCTTCTTTAACCAACCCCTCTGCCTTGTTTTCACTCATGCTCTCTTTCATCGAAATTTTTACCAGTTTTTTAACCAGTTTCTTCGCCGATTTCTCAACAGCCTTTTGCACTTTTTTTGAAGACGATGTGCCTGATTCCTTCAATTTAGCCTCTATTGCCGTCGTGATATTATTTTTTAGAGCAGTTTGTTTGCCTTTCATAGGTTGATTTTTCTTTGGATTCTTCTATTTGCCGCAAAGCTATCACCAGATTTCCGTAACCTAATATTATCATTTTGTTTGCAGCCCGAATGCCTTCTCGTTCGGAGCAACCAAATAATTGGTGAAGAAACGATCGAGACATAAGTGAGTAGATTTTGACAAATAACATAAATTTAACACAGCATTGAATTGAGACGAAATCAAATCCAATTATCATTGAACAGCCAAATTAAAGTGCTGTCATGTTCAAAAAAATTCCGTTCCGTGAGTTTCTTTTCTGGTTAATCACCATCACAACGATCATTCGATGCTTACTCGCTTTTTATCTTAATTTGGGCAATGACGAGGTTTACTATTTCACTTACGCCATCCAACCTGATTGGAATCATTTCGATCATCCCCCGCTGACCGGTGTTGCAATCAGGATTTTTACACTGAACTTGACCTGGATAAATGGATTGTCCATGCGTCTTCCGGCTATTTTGGGAGCCGCGGTGAGTACGTTGCTGATTGCCAAATGCGGGCAGATTATTCGCAACGAGAGAACGGGGATAATCGCTGCATTGTTCTATAACGTATCAATTTATGCAAGCATCATTTCGGGTTTGTTTATTTTACCGGATTCCATACAGATCGTTTTCTGGCTCGCATCTGTTTTGACAATGCTCAAAATTGTAAAAAACGATTCGATAAATAACAACTTTCAAATCCTCAGCCTCGGTTTCTGGATCGGGCTGGCAATGATGTGTAAAGTGCACGGTGCATTTTTATGGCTTGGTTTCCTGGGATATATATTGTTGAACAACAGAAAATTACTTTCAAATCCATATCTGTACTTTTCCATTGTGTGTACTATGGTACTATTTTCGCCGGTCATTTTCTGGAATATCGGCAACAACTTTATCACCTGGCGATTTCACAGCGCACGCGTTATTCCGGCTACCACAGGACTCAATTTATCATCACTTTTCACAACACTTGCGGGGCAGATCGCCTACAATAATCCGGCTCTTTTTATCATTCACGTTTCCACATTGAACGCTGTTTTCAGGGGCGAAACGGGTTTACAAAGAAAATTTGTAAATCTCCTCATGTGGTGTGCGCTTCCAATTATCATTGCCACTACAATGATTTCAATCATTCGCCCGGCTTTGCCACACTGGAGCGGCCCCGGATTTATTGCGCTGATCCTGCTTTCTGCCAGCTATACAGAGAAAATGACGGCAACCGGTTCAAAATATCTCTCAGGGCTCATGAAAATAGCATTCGGACTAATTGTTTTCGTTGTTGTCGCAGGGTTCGCTGTGATAAAACTTTACCCGGGAACTCCTGGTAACACGCGTATCCACGAGACCGGGCATGGTGATGCAACGCTTGATTTAACAGGCTGGGAGTTGGTTTTACCCGCATTCAGGAAGATCAAAGATCGCGATATTCAAGATGGGCGCATGAAACCCGATGCAGCGCTGATCGTCAACAAATGGTTTCCTGCAGGACACTTGTATTTTTACGTCGCCTATCCGCTGGGTATGGATGTAATCGGTACGGGCGACCTTAACGACCTCCACAAATTTGCCTGGCTAAACAGAAAGTACGGATATCTTTCAGCCGGCGAAAGTGCTTACTTTATTTCCCCCTCCAACTATTTCTCAGATCCGGCAAAATTGTACCACCAAAACTTCCGGCGTATTTCACTGGCACAAATCATTCCACAATTCCGAAACGGCAAGCTTGCAAGGCAGTGGTACGTTTACCGGCTTGAAAACGCGAATATGGAAATGGGTTTAAAGCTGTAGATCGATTCCCTGCCAATTTGGAAACGCAATCTTTTTACTGGGCTAATATTCAGGTAATACTGTAATCCAATATTTGCAGTGTTATGAAAATACTCCGCTTTATCTTGATTTCCACCGCGACCTGGGTCCTTTGGCTTGTTGTATCCCAGTATTTATTTTGCGCCCGGTTCGCTTTCAACTCCCCGGCTCCTTTCGAAGGATCTGCGATTTACAATCCGTACGAAACAACAAATCAGAATGATTGGATAAAATGCAATTTCCATGCACACGCACATGCATGGCAGGGAATCACAAACGGGCACGGAAATGCAATGCAAGTACATCAGGCCTATGATTCGCTGGGATATGGGGTACATTGTGTTTCAAATTATCATGAAATTGACACCACTTTTTCCAGGAAGGAAAGTTACATTCCAGCCTATGAACACGGGTACAATTTGCGAAAAACCCACCAGCTTGTACTCGGCGGAAAGGAAGTCAAGTGGCTGGATTATCTGCTTCCGCAAACCATCCACAATAAACAACACGTACTGAACAGCCTGAAAGAAGACCCCGACGCGCTCGTTATTCTGAATCACCCGGGCATGCGAAATGGATATACCGAAGAAGATCTGGCAGGGCTGACTAATTTTGAGTGCATGGAAGTTCTCAATCCTGCCGCAACTTCGGAACGACAGTGGGATGCTGCGCTCTCATCAGGAAAAAAAGTGTTTATCGCTGCAAATGATGACCTGCATAATGTCGTTGACAAAGAACGTTTTGGTGTGATTTGCACCATCGTGAACGCAGAAAGTAACGGACGAAGGCTAGTGCTTGATGCATTGAAAAACGGTAAAAGTTATGGTGTCAAATTAGGTAAGACGCAGCATCCGGATTCAATCCCGACATTAAAGTACCTGACGGTAAACCAAGGAATTATAGAGATGAAATTGAATGCGGTTGCCAGGGAAATCGCTTTTACAGGACAGAACGGAAAGATACTTGCGACATTCGAAAACACAGATTCGACCCGGTACCTTCTCAAAACGGACGACCATTACGCACGTGCCACCGTCACGTACCAAAATGGAACTACACTTTTTTTAAATCCTGTATTTTTTACAAAACCCGGGGGATACCGGGACGTGCCCGTTTATATTGATGTGCAGGAAACGCTATTTTTCCGGTCAGTGGGGATTACGGTTCTGGCCATCTGGTTTATCGTACTTTTTCGTTTAATGGCGGGCAATCAGGGATGGGGCGGCAATGCAAACATGCCGGTTTTGTTTCCATGGAAAAGAATGCTCCGAAAAAGGAGTGACATTCAGACAAGCAAAGGCCGCGCTTAGTTACTTTGTTAACGCCGCCTGGATCTCACTGAATAACAATCCGCTTCCTCCGCCAAAATGTTGTACAACAGGCACTTCCGGCTTTTCAGTATTGAATTTCGTGATCAATTCCAATTCCGAAGCATCATCCAGCCCGCCTCCGAGCAGAACAAGGTCAAAATCCTTTGACGCGAATATTTCAATTGCCTGCGCCTTGTCATAGGCGCAGGTCCCGTTCCAGTCAGGATTTTTGTTGATCAGCCTTTGAACAGTTTCAACGATATCTGTTTTCGTTCCGACTGCAAGGATTTCAATTATTTTTTTCATCTCACTTTTTTCATTTAGCTGAATCTTTTCCGAAAGCAGGCATTAAAATACCATCGGCACTTCCATCAGGAGCACTTCGGATTTGGTCAGGCTTTTAAACGAAACACTGCCTGTCTCCCAAATTCCGATACCATCCCGCGCACCCAGTAACTCCCCTGCCGTTTCCACCTCACCACCAATTACAAAAAGATAAACGCCGTTCCCTTCACCGTGAAGCTGGTAGTCAATTGTTTTTTGGCTGTCAAAATTCCCTCGGGTGAACCAAGCCTGCTGGTGAATCCAGACCCCCTCGTCATTGGCATCGGGAGACAAGATCTGCTGCAATTTGTTGTGCGCATCTGCCTCCAAAAACCTCTTCTGGTCATATCTCGGAGTCACATTCCGCTGATCCGGATAAAGCCATATCTGCAAAAACTGTACAGGTTCGTTTTCATTTTTATTGTACTCTGTGTGATAAATACCGGTTCCTGCACTCATTACCTGAATTTCACCCGGCTCGATCACAGTTTCGTTCCCCATGCTGTCACGGTGTTTCAAAGACCCTTTCAAGGGGATTGAAATAATTTCCATGTTGTCATGCGGATGTTCTCCAAAACCTCTGCCTCCGTCCACGAAGTCATCATTCAAAACGCGTAGTGCACCAAAATGCACCCTTTCAGGATCGTAATTTCCTGCAAAACTAAAAGTTTGAGCGCTCTTAAGCCACCCATGATCTGCCACGTTTCGTGACGCTGCTTTATGCAAAATGTGCTTTGCCATGATCTGATATATTACCCGTAATCGGGGAGTTTCTTTACGCTCTATATTTGACTCTTTATGAGCCGGTTTCTCATTTTACTAAAAAATTCAGGTGTTACACCGATGTAGGCAGCAATTTGTTTCAACGGCAACCTGTTAATGAGAGTCGGATAGCGCCTGCAAAATATATTGTAACGATCCTCAGCTGTTAGGCTCAGATTGTCGATTAACCGCTGCTGATATGCGACGAGCGAGTTTTCTGTGATTATTCTGAAAAACCTTTCAAACTGGGGAATCTCTCTGTACAACATTTCCTGATCTGCCTTCGATAACAGCAACATCTCTGTATCCTCAATCGCCTCGATATTTAATGTACCCGGCTTCTGGCTGATCAGACTGTACATATCTGCTATCCACCAACCCGGAGGTGCGAAGTTGAGTACATGTTCATAACCATTCCGGTCAACAGAAAATCCTCTCAGACACCCGTCCGTCACAAAAGTTGAATATCTGCATATCTCGCCTTCCTTCAACAACTTCTCTTTCCGTTTTATCCGGGCAGGTTGAAGTTTTGAAATAAAACGTGCTGTATCGGTTTCATTTAACCTGATGTGTTCAGAAATGTTTTGTAGAATAAGATCCGTTTGCGCCATAGTCTGTATTTAACCGACTGCTTTCACAGCCGGCATAAATCATTATTTTGCGCTAATTACGAATTTTATTTCAAAATCGCTGTCCACAAAAACTAGTCAAGTTTAGGGAGTCTGCTTTCAATCTCCTTCCGGTTTGACTCATATTGCGCAGGCAGTTTCAAACCTTTACCAAGTTCTTCCAAAGATTCGTCAATTGCAAAACCAGGATTATCGGTCGCGATTTCGAAAAGCACTCCGCCTGGTTCACGGAAGTATAAAGAATAGAAATAATTCCGGTCAATTTTGTCGGTGATGTTTAATCCGAGCGCCTCAACCTTTTCCCTGAAATGCATCAGCGTTACTTCATCAGTCACGCGGAATGCCACGTGGTGCACTGAACCTCCCGCAACCTGTCCTGCTGCCTCACCAGGTGCTTCCACCAGATCTACGATTGCTGCATTATCGACAGCGTCAGTCACAAACCGATAACGATTGACATGCTGTTCTAAAAGACGGTATCCAAAAACATCGGTTAAAACTTTGGCAGTAGCTTCAATTTTGTTCGTCGTAATTGTAATGCTGTGGAAACCACGTGTGGCATTTTCTGCCTTAACCTCGTCGGTTTCCCATGGCAACCTGTTATCGCCATTTTTTGGCACAACCAGTTCGAATTTCAGACCGTCCGGGTCGACAAAAGTCAAATACTGTTCTCCGAATTTTTCTGCAACTTTATTATAAATCACATTACGTTCTTTGAAACGTTTCAACCAAAAATCAAGACTTCCTTCCGGAACAGAGTAACCGATTTCAGACACCGTACGGGCACCTCTTTTACCGGCGCTGATTCCTTCCCATGGAAAAAATGTCAGAATTGTGCCAGCGCTGCCGGTTTTATCGCCGTAATAGAAGTGGTAAGTAAACGGATCATCAAAATTCACCGTTTTTTTCACCATTCTTAATCCAAGCGTTTCCGTGTAGAATTTATAATTTTTTTTCGCGTTCCCTGCGATGGCAGTGATGTGGTGAAGGCCTTTGATGTTATTTTCCATTTTCTTGTTTTTTAAGAGCTGTTCAAATCATTCGGTTAACTTCGCCGTTTGATGTTACAAAATTACCAGCTGAGGAGGCGAATACACTTAATCTAGGATAAGAAAGAAACCGGTCGGCCATATGCACAAAACTATTCCAAGGGTAGACATTGATTCCCTTTCCGAACACCGGGACGACGACATCATGATCAGCGGATTTTCGGAGTACCTTAAAATTCACCACAATCTGATTCTTCCGCACCGGCATAGCTTTTATCATCTGCTGCTGTTCACCGAAGGTGGCGGCACTCATACGATTGATTTCAATCATTTTGAAGTAAAGCCTTATCAAATTTATTTTATGATTCCCGGGCAGGTGCATTCATGGGATTTTGAGGGAAACGTAGACGGATATGTGATTAATTTTTCAGAAGACTTTTTCCAATCCTTTTTGCTACGTCCAGGGTACGTCGGCACTTTTTCGTTTTTCAGCGGAACGGCCGGCGAAAGTGTGATCAATCTGGCGAACGAAGTTACCCGAAAAGTGCTGCCTATTTTCGAAGACCTTGTTGTGCGTTACAATGCAAGGCAAAAATTACGGGAAGACATGATCCGGTTGCTTATGTTACAAATTTTTATTCTGATCGAGCAAAGCCTGGCATTGAGCGAGGCTCCACCCAGATATGTGCGAAATCAGACTATCAAAAACTTCCAGCGTTTGGTGGAAACACATTTTCTGGAATTGAGGCTGCCGGGAGCCTATGCAGAATTACTTCATGTAACGACGAACCATCTGAATGCCCTGTGCAAAGAAAATTTGGGCAAACAGGCAGGCGAAGTCATCCGGGAAAGAATATTGCTCGAAGCCAAACGCCTTTTGATTAATGTCGATCTCAGCGTCGCTGAAATTGCATACCGCCTAAATTTTAGCGACAACTCTTATTTTACCCGTTTTTTTAAAAAACATGAGGGACTCACGCCGGATGAGTTCAGGAAAAGAACAACGAATAAACGACTTTAACAAAAACAGCCCGCTCATTTCTGAATGCGGGCCTTTTTATTTACGACATACCTGATTCATGCGTTTTCATGAATTGGTTTGATAAATATCGCAAGCCAGGACCTGCGCGCAAGTCTGTAAAAATAGGGCGTCAGCAAAATAAGCACCGGAATAATGCTGATCAGGAAATAGTCCAGATATTCAGGAAAAAAGAAGTTATAGGCAAAAAAGTAAACCAGCATAAAGGCAACATAAAAAGCGTAGCTCATGTAAAGCGCACCCTGATAAAAACCAGGTTCAGGAACCAGGCTTTCACCGCAATGCGGACAGTTTCGGTTCATCTTGTCAAAGTTCCTGAGATTATATGCATTTTTACTGATGAAGAAGTCACCTTCGCCGCAACGCGGACATTTATTAAAAAACACACTATGCAATTTGCTATGAGTTGCCATGGGCATAAAATATTAAACGATAGAAAACTTTGCGCGCGAACCAAAAAGCATTCGTAAACGCAATACAAATGTCGCTCCAATAATGCTATTGTTAAAAGACTTATGAACTATTTTATGGCACTAATCAACGATTATGATCGCCTCCTTCTTACGAGATTGTAGAATTGTTCGTTGAAATTCATTTGTAGAACTAAATTGGGTTGAACTTACCCATATACAATTCTGAAAGCGGGTTGTTTTGAATCAATCATTCTTCCGTTATCAATCCATTTTTTCACGCAATGCTAAATAGCTACAATACGAGTTACAAAGTTGCTCGTAGAAGTAGATTACAAGGCAACAGCGAGATTTTTTCTTCCCGCCACATACAAACTCTACCCTAATTTGAAAAAACTTCAATTTTTTTTAGAAAAAATAATTGAAGACAGCCGAACCCAGCAAAATCCGGTCCTTATGATCTCATTTTTACCCAAATTGTGTAATTAATTACCCGGTTACGGCCCGTATAGAATAAAAAAATATCCGGCCACAAAACACTGACGTTGTACAACTACACCCCAATTCATAAGTAAAGAACCGCTTGTAGAATAAATCACATTGTCGAATTCAGGTATAATCAGGTGCGTATACTGGTTATTCTACAAATCACTTTCGAGCCTATAAAAACAATTCGAGAACACAGATTTACAAAAATTTGATTTTCGATTTACACCCCAAAATGTCCCAATATCACCCCAATTACGTTTATGTGGAGAGTTTGCTTAATATCTATTTAATATTCTGATAATCAGATTATTAATGATTTTTATAAAAGAATTTTGGAAAAATTATTCGATTTACAAGCCACATTTTCACCCCAAAGCGGTTGAATAACGTTAAAAGCTGCACTAGTTTTGAATTGTCAAAGCAACGACGTTTGACACGAAAATAAAATCACACACAATATCATAAAAACGAAAATGGCGAATACTACTACACGACCCGACAGCTAATTTTTAAAATCGTATTCGCGCAAAAAAGACTTTAATCAATTGGACCAACGGCAGCGCGACCGTCGCAAAAACAAAAATCGTTCCAGTAAAAATTATTTTTAGTAAACCCAAATCAAAAAGTGTCACCCTCCTCTTGAAAACTTTCTTTTGAAACATTAAAAATTCACTTAATACAATCCCGGTCTGATAAGTATTTGTCTGCAGCAATATTTAAAAGATCAAATCAAGTAAACCCAGGATCAGCTGATCACCTAGCAACCTCAATCAGGAATCCCTAGCCAGTCTGCCCGCGAAAATGTAAAAACCCAGCGAATCTCTACAACTGCCGAATTGGCTGAACGGGAAAGCTATATCCAAATCTCAAAAAGTTTTACGCAACGTCTATCATGAAATCCGTTTCTACTTCCTTTAATAAAAACGTCAAAAAAATTATCTTCGCCGGCTTCGTCTCATTGACAATGATGGTTTCGGCAGGTTGTTCAAATGTTTTCGCCCAGGTTACCCAACTTGAACAGGCAGCATCAAGTTACTCCGGACCAATCCCAACGGGACCGGTTACATCGGCAAAGGCAAGGTTCGCAAATAACATATCAGCTGGCAAATTTGCAGAAACCACCACCGACTTAAACGTAATAGCCTCATTTTCAAACCAAACATACACCAACATTAACGGTGTGAACGATTTGAACGGAAACTTTTTCGGAGGAACGGCCAATTTTGATGAAAAGAAAGTTGAAGCACAGGCTGCATGGAGAGCAATGAATATCATTTCGGATCCCAGCAACGAAACATTTACTTCAAACCCGACAGGACAGGCAAAAACAGGTATCAATGTGGATTTGAACTACGGATTTAATGTTTTCACCGCTGTTGACCCGTTATTCGCTGCAAGCAAGAGTACAAACGGTAGATACTATTATAGCAGACTTACGCTGAAATTCAATCGTGCGGTATCCAATCCTGTCCTTCACCTGGTTGGATTGGGCGCCTGGACAAGATTCAATGGAAACCAACTTGGCTATTCAACTGAACTTGAACTGGTTAACAACGGAAACATCACACTTACAAAATTATCAGGGAGTGACGCACTTAACGTAACAAGTACTAAAATTCTTAACAATAAAGAAACCATTGATGCAGATACGGACAATGGAGCAGCATCCGGATCTATTCGAATCGTTGGAAATAACATTACAACCGTAACTTTTGACATATATCTACGTGGTGACGGCAAAGGAAACAACTGGAGCACCGACAACCTTTTCTCCGGGGATCAGTGGATGATGGGCTTTTCAATGAATACGCCAAGCATAGCAGGTAACGTATTTAATGACGGCAATGGCCTCACAGACAGCAAAGTAAATGCTGCACCGAGCGGAACGAACGCATCGAACTCGCTTCGTATCAATGTCGTAAACAGTAACAATCAGGTTATAGCCACAACGGATGTGGCTGAGGATGGCAGTTATTTCTTTCAGGATATTGCTCCGGCAACCTATAAATTAGTTCTAAGCACAAGTTCCACTTCCAATACGCCTTCATTGCCAAATGGATGGGTATTTACCGGCGAAAACATTGGTTCAGCAGATTCAAATGGGAATGACAACAATGTCGACGGTATAGTGACTACCGTTACCTTAAATAGTTCTACAAGCTCAGTTTTTGATGTCAATTTCGGGATCGATAAAACGCCGGTTGCCGATGCTAAAAGCAAAACAATTAATGCCCCTGCAAACGGAGTCGTTATAGCACTTGACGGAACAGGCGAAGCACCCAAATTGAGCGGATCGGATTTGGAAGATGGTGAAATGGGCGGATTGGGTAGCAAAGTGGTGATTACCCGATTCCCCGTTAACGGGAAATTGTTTTACGGAGCAGACAACAATGAGATTGAAATTAGTAAATTAAATGCGACCTTTGCCAATGTTTTCAATCCCTCCTACCTTAAAGTAAAGCTTGCTGGCTCAGGTTACAAAACTGTGAACTTTGACTATGCGTTTGTTGATGCGGCAGGCATGCAGGGAGCATCTTCAAAGTATGAATTGAAATGGGAAACTACTTTGCCTGTGACACTTGCAAAATTTACTGCAACAAGAGTAGAACAAACTGCCTTGCTGAGCTGGTCGACAACGGCAGAAACCAACAGTGATCGGTTTGAAATAGAACATAGTAACAGCGGAAAAGAATGGAGAATGATCGGAACCGTCGAATCGAAAGGAGAAAGTGCTGAGTTACTGGCATATTCTTTTTCTGACCGGGAGCCAGTTGCAGGAGAAAATCTTTACCGCTTGAAAATGATTGACAAAGACGGCTCATTCGCTTACAGCAGAATAAATAGCGTGAGTTTTGACGTAAATACAGAAATCGCAGCTTATCCGAACCCGGCAGTGAATTTCGTAAAAATTAAAGTTGACGGACAGGATAACTGGAATAAAGTAAATGCAGTTAAACTATTCAACATGGCGGGTAACGTGGTTGCATCCGGTAAAATGACCGCCAACGAGCTGGATGTTACCGGTTTGGCATCAGGATTTTACCTCGTGCAAGTTACACGCACGAACGGTTTGGTTTCAACATCAAAAATTGTGATCAGAAAATAGCAGGAAATGTTGCACAACATCCTTTGTTTTTACCTGGGATACTTTTGCAATGATACGGCGAGAGAACTTCTCAACGTTATAAGTGAAAAGTGAATATGAAAACTCCATTAATTTACCCTTGAGAGCCAACTACTTTATGGGGCGTTATTTAACCACTTCTTAATAATGAACATTACAATTATTGATGACCATTTTGTATCCCGTGTGGGCATCAGACATCTACTGAGAGAGAACTTTAAAAACGTAACAATTTTTGAAAGTAAACACGAAGCGGTATTTCCTGAGCGGCTTCTGTCGCGTCCTATGGACTTGCTGATGATTGGCGTTACCAATGATGACCAGGGCAATCTAAGGTCCTGGGAACAGATTACTGCGTTGAAAATTTCCACTCCTATCATTATATACTGCTCTGAAATCAAGTATTATCAGGTCATGAAATTCCTTACAGAGGGCGCTATGGGGATTCTGTTCAAAACCCAGGAGCCAGAGGAGTTTGTCACCTGCGTAAGAGAGGTATTGGAGGGGAGAAGGTACATTTGTCATGAAGTTTTGATGATGATCGCGGATCAGGTTATTGGTGGCAGGGACAAATTTAATGACACGCTTTCGGCAAGGGAGTTACTGATTGCGGAAGAACTTAAGACAGGCCAGAGCACCACCGCGATTGCACAAACGCTCAACCTGACATTGTCAACTGTGAGCAGCTCGAAAACAAAGATTTTTAAGAAACTTGGTGTAAAAAACATTCTCGAATTGCGGGAAATTATGAATTCAGGGATCGTCCAGTAATTGCAGATAGCAGGAGCATTTTTTTGCGCTCCTGCGCAGCAATTTTCAATTGTTGAAGACGGGCATTGGACCGATGCGTTTTAAAAAACAAACCCTCGACACGACAAAAAATTATAACTCCGGGGCGTCAAGCCGAATTACCTCCGCTTTATATGCGTCAGGTAAAAGCATGTTACGAACTGCTTTTTCCAATCTCAAAAATCGAGCGAATTTATAAATGCGCAAGGCTGGTTTAATCAGGGTGTTTTTGTCCAATGCAAGCAAAGTACACACACGGTCAGGCACGATCAACGCCTGAACCTGTTTTAAAAGGAGATACCGAAAACCGCCTAGATGTTTTCGATATTGTTTGTAAAGATCTTTGGTAAAATCGCTTTTTATAAGATTGTCCGCCAAATGTGTTTTTCGCATTTGGATCCAGTCCGGATAACTAGCTGGCAAGCCATTGATCCCCATTCGGAGCCCCACCTGGTTAAAGACCTCAAAAATCTCAGCTTTTTCCGCGTCGGACATTTTTCTCTCCAAAACCTCAAAAGACCTGATCGAGTTGTCGATCAGCATAAAAAGCACATCCCTGTAAGCCCAGTCGGGAATCTGTGCGCCTCGTGCGTTCTCAACCCCCTGATGAATAGCCGTAATCCTGTCAATGGATTTCTCCGCAGCTGTCTGTTCCGCAAAAACGATTTGCCGTGCGTAACTCACGGTAGAAAAAAGCCGGCCAAGCGGATCTGCTGGCAACTTACCCGTGAAATAAAGCCAATCAACAGCCTTGTTGAGCGCAAATTCCGCCGAGGACGCAGCAAATATGAAAAGAATGGTATCTGCCTTTCCCCAGATCTCTCTCACGATCGAGCCTTTCTCCACGAAATAATGCATATCTTTATAATCATTCGGATTTTCTGGATTCCGGTATTTATTGTCTTGCTGCACCATAATTAACTGATAGTTCAAAAGGTCACTAATCAAATATTTAATTACAAAGTAAAAGTACTTTGAATTACAAAGTAACTGAAAAATTCTTGAATCAGAATACGGATTTTAGCGTTTTTGTCAAAAAAATGACCTGCCGCTGATGAAGCCGGTCTCTTTAAACTAGCATCAAAAAACGTAACCATGCGGTTGTTTATTACCATTTTGGAATTATCGGACTAATTACCAACGCAATTTTTTCAATACGATTAGAGTCCTGATCGAATGTTGGTTCGGGCAGCAAAAAATTTCATTAGAAATATTTAAGCCTTTTCAGGCGTTAACAGGTTGAGCGAATCTGACTCATCCACTCAACCCCGGAGCATGAAACTATTTAATTTTCTTAGCAGCGATATTGGTATTGATTTGGGCACTGCTAATACTTTGATCATCCACAACGACGAAATTGTAATCAATGAGCCTTCCATTATTGCCATGGACAGGGTTAATAACAAAGTGCTGGCGATCGGTCATAAGGCCATGCACATGCATGAAAAGACAAACGAAAATATCCGGACAATACGCCCTTTGAAAGACGGCGTAATCGCAGATTTTACAGCTGCCGAGCTGATGATCAGAGGATTGATAAAAACGATTGACACAGGCAGAAGCCGTTGGTTTACTCCGTCGCACCGCATGGTGGTTTGCATACCTTCCGGCATTACTGAAGTAGAGAAACGCGCTGTGCGTGATTCCTGTGAGCATGCGGGGGCCAAGGAAGTTTATATGGTACATGAGCCCATAGCGGCCGCGATAGGAATAGGTATCGATATTCGCAAACCGAACGGCACCATGATTATCGACATTGGAGGCGGAACGACGGAAATTGCCATTATTGCCCAGTCCGGCATTGTATGTGACCAGTCAATTCGAATAGCAGGCGACAGCTTTACCCTGGATATTGTGGACTACATAAGGCGGGAACACAACTTGCTGATCGGAGAGCGGTCGGCAGAACAGATCAAAATGGTGGTTGGCTCCGCACTGGCAGATCTCGATTCCCCTCCCGCAGACTATGAGATTCGGGGCCGGGACATCATGACCGGGATTCCCAAGCAAATCAGGGTCAATTACAACGAAATTTACTACGCACTGGACAAGTCAATTTCCAAGGTTGAGGAAGCAGTCATGAAGGTACTTCAAATGGCGCCACCAGAACTTTCAGCCGACATATTTAACAATGGAATTCACCTTACAGGAGGTGGCGCGTTTATACACGGTCTGGACAAACGTTTGAGCATGAAAACCAAGTTGCCGATCCATGTTGGCAACGATCCGTTAAAAGCGGTTGTTAAGGGCACCGGTGCAGTAATAAAAGACATGGAACTGTATCGAACAGTGCTCATCAACTAAATCCTTAAGCTTGCGTTTCAGTCGATTAAGCGGGTCCGTAGCCAAATGGAACTTATTAATCGATTGTGTATGTTGCGCTTATAAATCAACGCTTTGAAAAAAAATCGCTCCCATTCCGGGACGGCTATTGATATTCCAGGCAATTGGCAAAGCAGTCTTTTAAATCTTTTGAAAACTGGATTTCTCGCCTGGTGTACGCCTTTTGCGCCTGCTTATTTGTGTACCGAATAATTATCTGTTGACATGAAATACCGTTTCCCGGGTCTTATTTTCTGCTTTGCAACTTTGTGCAAGGGCATGATTTGTGCGCAGGATTTAAAGCCTGGACTGTCGGGTATGGCGCCATCGCGCTGGATCACTTTCAGGCATGTGATGGCGCCGGGAACAGAATACAGATCCGCAACTTCGCAACCAAAAACATACACCCGCGAAGAACTTTATGTACGTGCATGGATACCAGTTGTCCACAAGTCCAATTTTGCAATTGTTTTAGGTCCACACTACCGAACCGAGCAGCTCGAGCTAAAAACGGAGGGAGAAAATCCGGTAAGCCAGTTCGCCAATTGGAAGTTACGGACAATGGGGGTTGACATGAAATCCCTTGTTAAACTGGACAGTACATCCTGGCTCATTTTCGCCTCCAACATCAATAAAAGTGGCAATCTGAGTGAAATGCCTTACAGCAAGGTACCTTTCAATTATGCATTTACTGCGGTGTTTTTGAAAAAGAGATCACTTAATAAAGAAATCGGGGCAGGTTTACTTGTCAGTAAAAGTAACAGACTGAATGTTTTGCCAGTGTTTGTTTTTAATTATAATTTCTCTCCGAAACTCGGCGTGGAAATTACGCTTCCACATAAAATCGCCTGGCGATACAACCTCACTCCTACTGATATTTTTTACTTCAAAAACGAGGCCGTCACCCGTACATATTACACCTACGGCCTCAACGACCAGCCTGCCATTTTCCGGCGTATCGACCTGGATATGAGTGCCGTTTACAATAAACAGGTTAGCAAAGTGGTTGGTTTTGAGCTCTCTGCGGGTTACCGGAGAAATATCAGCAATCGTTTACCGGAACACATCATTCCAATTAAATCTTCGGGTTTCGTTGCAGGAATCGAAATCTACATTCGCTCGCCATTCGGCATAAAAAAGGACACTGAATGATGTTTAAAAAACAAATTGAACAGCGCACTTCTGCTTAAATGTCCGATTCCATTGTCCTGATGTACTCAAAATGTCCTTTGATAAATTTGTTCAAAAACGTCCCTTTCGATTTTGCAGCTTTCATCAGCCCAAAAACTTCTGCCGGAACATGGAGATACTCATATACATTCCCCGACAGAAAATTTACCCGCAACGTGCATGACTCCTCGTTGTAGGTGAAAGATGCAATGACCGATGACGGCATATTTGCGAAAGATTACTTTTGAATGACACAATCTGTTGCCCGAATTATTTCCAGGGCGTGAGTGTATGATGACCAACCTTCTTCTGTGCATCCCGTTGTTTCTTAATAAGCTCATGAGCTGAATCAACCGACCTTTTTTGAGCAGATATCAATTCCCGAATATCATCCGGCAAGTCGTTTTCCTCCAGAGCGTGCTCATAAGCCGCCACAGCAGAATCCTCACCTGCTTCGGCATTGGATAAAACAGTACTCCGGCTCTCGCTTCTAAGCATTGATTTTATCTCGATCCATACCCGGTATAACTTGCCCGTTAACATTGTTCCGTCTGCCGGTACTCCGCCAAGTCGCTCCACTGTTGTTTTAAGTTCATCGACAAATGCGTAACTCTCGGCAGCCATTCTCCAAAATGTATCGCGCAGGCCAGCCTCCATTTCCGATGCCTTTTCTACCGCTTGGTTGTAGCCTGCTGCGCGATCATTGTTGATCATTATCAGATCATTAAGAACCTCAATTACGTCCGCGTTTTCCATAAAGTTAGTTGTTGGTGAAATGCATATAGAATAAATTCCGTACCAATATATTCCTCAAAGTTTTACTACCATGTTGCGGTTGATAGTAAAAAGTCAGATCAAGAATTTGACCTGTCCTGTAAAACGATATACAACGTGCGCGTGTAGTACATGATCGGGTACATTTTTTGCTTAATAATGAAATGAGCTAAACCGTGAATCATGAAAAATCTGCAAAGTTTTATTTCAAGTATTGTCAGTCTGTGGGATATGCATCAGCACAGGGAGAACTTTTATAAAAAAGTATTGACTCTGCACAATCTCGGGAGTTTGCGCAGAGTTTGCAGCCAGGGTTATTTCAGCTCCATGTTGTATAAAAAGGAGATTCAGTGGGTCTACGATCTTACTAAGAGCACGCTGGATGATGGAGATATCCGGGAGCATGAAGTGAGCAAACCACATTCGGTTTTTGATTCCGAAAGCTCAATTTTCCCGGGTGAGAAGTTGATTCAGCTTGAAAATGAAACAATTAAAATGTACAGGGATTCATTAAGCAGGGTCAACTTCAAGTCTGAGGAAACGTACATATTGAATGACCACCTCGAAAAGCTGTGCGACATTAATCTCACATTGAACAGGGAGCTTAAAAATGGATTTGTTTTTAGACAATCACGCGGATTAGCCGTTGCCGGTACCGTGTAAAGGTTTCAGATCGATCGCCCGTATTCGCAACACGTAGACTTTTTTCTACACAAGTTTTTATTTTTCTCTAATTTATTCCATTCCTGAAAATAATCCGGAATAATGTTTTCAAAGGGAGTCTGTCAGATCCGATCCGGAGCGTTTTTGATTTTCTGATTTGGTATTCATAATAAATCTCAACGATTGATCCCTTGTCACAAACGCCACAATCCAGTTGTAAAACGTTTTCACCTGGTTTCGGTATCTGATAAGAGAAAATAGGTGAACAAACAACCAGAGAAAGAATGCGACAAAACCCTTAAAATGCAAACCTGGTAAATCTGCCACAGCTTTGTTCACGCCGATGATGGCCATGGTGCCCTTGTCATTGTATTTAAACTGCTCCTGAGGTTTGTTCTCCTCCATTCTCTGCAAATTTTTCGCCAACAACTTTGCCTGCTGAATTGCTACCTGCGCCAATTGAGGATGTCCTTCCGGAAACCCGCCATCCGCATTCATAAGGCAGACATCTCCGACTGCATATATGTTCTGCGTGCCTTGAACAAGATTTTGCCCATCGACCAGAATGCGTTTACCTTTTCCAAGTACTGACTCGGGAATCCCTTTAATCTGAGTCGCGGTTACGCCGGAAGTCCATATCAAAGATTGCGTTTCTATTTGTAAACCGTTTTCAAAAGTTACAATGTCATTGTCGAAATCCTTCACAGCGTGATTTAACAAAACATTTATCCCCAAGCGATTTAACGCAATGCGTGTTTCCTCCTGAGATTTCTTACTCATCGGACTCAATACAACAGGCAACGCATCTACGAGGTAAATGATCGCCTTGTCATCTTCCAGTTCCGGATAATCTTTTTTGAAAATATTTTTATTCATTTCCGCAAGCATTCCCGAAACTTCAACGCCCGTCGGTCCGGCACCGGCTACCACAATCGTCAGCAGCTTTTTGCGTTCCGCCGCACCTTGTGTCTTCGTTGCCCGCTCGATGTTCATCAGAATATGATTTCTGAGTGCCAATGCGTCGTTTACAGTTTTCATGGGCACCGCATTTTTCCGGACATTTTCCATGCCAAAATAATTGGTTTCGGTTCCCGTTGCCAGAATGAGATAATCATAATCCAAAATCCCGTTATCCGTTTCAACACGATTTTGCTCCGGATAAACCTTTTGGAACGCACCCATGCTAAAACCGAAACGCTTCTTATCCTGAAAAAACTTCCGAAAAGGATAGCTGATGTTAGAAGGTTCTAAAAAGCCGGTAGCCACCTGATAGAGCAGCGGTGGGAAAAAGTTATAATTATTTTTGTCGATCAGGGTAATATGAAATCGCACGTCGTCTGACAATTTCCGGGCAAGATTGATTCCGGCAAAACCTCCTCCAACGATAACCACTTTTTTGACATTCATAATTCTCGGCTATTTGAGGGTCACCCGGTAAACGCCATTTTCTTCTGATTTTGGCAAAGCAAATTCTAACCCCTCCTTTTTGTTGAGCCTGAGGAAGTTTTCAACGGCGAGCGTCACCTCGTTCTCTGACGCGGCGTTGGTTATATTGAGCACAGTGCCTGATTGCACCGTCCCTTCTGAATCTTGATTTTCAACATTTGCCATGGCCTATTTTGTTTACAGTGAGATTTTGTCTGTGTTACTAAAAATACCGTTCCCAGAGGCAACAATCTCGGCTCAATATAAAAGAGAGGGCGTTTTGTTCGAAACTGAATGGATCAGCTTCAAACAAAACGCCCTCCTCAAATCTGAATATTCTATCCGATTATTTTAACCAGATTCTTGTAACCGGTTTCAACGCTACTCATGGAAGGGACCATGTCCTGCTCCACAAAAAAGTACTTCAAACCTGCAATTTTTGCCGCTTCAAAAATTCGTTTAAATTCAACCACGCCGTTTCCAACTTCTGTAATGGTTTGCAAGTCGCTTTTGATGTCCTTCACGTGCCATAAAGGAAAACGCCCCGGGTGTTCTTTAAATAGCGCCACCGGATCTTTGCCTGCCTTGGTCGCCCACGCCAGATCGAGTTCCATTTTAACCAGGTCCTTATCTGTTTGGGATAACACGAGTTCGTACGGTGTTTTATCCCCCTCAACCTTGTCAAATTCTGTTGCGTGATTGTGATAAGCAAATCCAATTCCCGCTTTTTTACTTGCTTCTCCTGTTTTTTGGAAAACTTCAATTGAATTTTTGATCTCCTCCAACGTAGCAACCGGCGTGCTTGCACAAACCAGATAACTCAGTTCCGCTTCTGCTGCATCATTTACAAGTTGCTGATAATTATCACGTAGATTGAGCAGTGGTGGCATTTTGGGAATCACTATTGGTTTTCCGTCTGCGCCTTTCGGCATTTTGCTCGGGTCAGGCATTTTAAAGGGCGCACCCATTGCATGATGCGCCCGCCATTTCAGTCCCAAACCTTCAACCAGCTTTTTAAATTCCTTCGGTTTATAGCCATAGTAACCGCCGCGCGTGCTGAATGCAGACTCCACTTCTTTATACCCAAAATCAGCGATTTTTTTCAGCGTCCCCTCAGGATCCTCATTCATTGGCTTAAACACGGTAAACAGCTGAATACCAACAGGCCAGCTCACTTCCGGCGCAAGGAACGATGATGCACCTGAAAGTTGGGGTAAAAATATGCTCCCGGCAGCCAGAGCGCCAGCTTTTTTTAAGAATTTTCTTCTATCGTTGCTCATAAAACAGATCATTAACAGATTTATAAATCAATTAGGTTATTGTTGGAATGTAATTTTGGAGAACGACATGAGGGGCTGGATTGCTTTCGCATTCGCATTTTTAAATACAAAATAAATGTCATGCTTTCCCACTGCATCTTTAATCGAAATTTTGACTGGAGGGCGTGCAAAAGGGTTCCTTTGTTTGGGCGCCGGAGCGCCAGGCTTTGCATTTTTCTTTTCGCTTTCCATTTCCGCCATCACCTTTGCGACATCCACTTCCGGCGCCATTTCTACGTCCTTTTGTCCGATCAGCGTGCCTGTAGGAGAATCCAACCTGATTTCCACGGTACCTCCGACGGCTCCTTCACGTTTTTGTGCGGAAGCATTTAATTCCAGCTGGTGAATGCCCGTAAGATCAAAATCTTTAAACCCAAGATAACTACCATCAAACGGAACTACACTGAAACCGAGTCCGGCAACGCCAAGCGCTTTCAGCTCTGCTCCCTTCACGACCGGCGCTTCCGCAGCATTTATTGCCGGACTTCTCAATACAATCATTTCATCTGCCGTCTGAGCAGGAATCGTTTTTGTTCCGCCAACCGCCTTGTCAGTAAATGCGGCGCGAATCAGTACAGACCCGTTTCCATTGTCTCCTTTTGGTATTTCGGGCGTGTACACACCTTTCACTGGCAAGGTGCTCAGCGTCTTGTCCGTGCTGTTGAGAATGTACTTTACAATTACTTCAGCATCGGCGACAGGCAACGACGGATGCGCAGCCATGGCAACTTCACCCCACACGCCTGAGCCACCTTTAAGTACTTTTTGAACCAATTGATCTACCGCTCCGGCCTGGCCTTTGTATTTGTTGGAAATATCGGCAAAAGAGGGCCCTACGGATTTTGTGTTCGGCTGGTGGCAAACCTTGCAGTCACTTTTGCCAATCAGTACCTGCGCTACGGCAAACTGGGTTGAAGCGTCCACACTTCGCTGACTTTGAACTACTTCCGCGTAATCAAAACCTTCTGAGGCATAATCGGCGCTGATTGCAATCTGATCTGGTTTTATCCTTCCGTCCGCCAGACTGCCATCTTCCTGGTCCGTTACTTCTACATTGTAAGCGATTGGTTTACCGGGGAAGAAAAAGGTTTTGTTTCCTGCCAGATTCAAAGATACCTGCGGTGGCTCGTTTCCGGCAACAATTTTTAGCGACTGGCTATTGCTTGCTCCTTTGGCGTCGGTAACGGTGAGTGTTGCCGTGTAAACCCCAGGTTTGGCAAACGTTACAGTTGGTTTTTCTCCTTTGAATAGCTGGGCAGCTGCGCCAGGACTGGTTATTTTCCAGTTGAAAGTCAATGCATCACCATCAAGATCTTTCGTACCTTCCGAAGACAATGTTGCTTTAAAGGGCACTTTTCCACCTTTCTTATCAGTTGAAACTGCGATAAATGGCTTGCGGTTGCCACCATTGTATTCGATCCGTATTAAACGGGAATTGTCACTTTTCCTAAACCAGTTACTGCCATATTCCAAAATATAGAGGTCTCCATCGGGCCCGAATTTAATGTCAATCGGCTGCACCGGATGGTAATTGGGCAGCACGCGTTCCATCGAATCGTAGTCCCCGTTTTCCTTCATGCTGATTGCCATGATCCAGCCACGTGAAAAGTCAGCCGCGATCCATTTGTTCTCATAATAGGCTGGCCAGGGACGTTTCGGGTTTTTAAAATCGGAACGATGGTAAACCGGACCACCCGTTGCACTCCGGGAACCTGAACCAACCAACGGAAATTTTTCAGAAACGCCATAGGGATAGTAAATGAAGGTAGGTTCTGTTGGAAACAGATTTTCAAGGCCGGTATTGTTTGGAGATTTGTTGACCAGATTTTTCGGATCTTTTTTACCAAGTGGTTTATTACTTTCGTAATCGTAGACGGGGAATGCCTGATCATCCGCAACAAACCATGGCCAGCCAAAATTCCCGGGTTTCTTTGCCTGGTTCAGCTCATCATATCCCCGTGGCCCAATTTCCGAATCCTCTCCCGCATCCGGCCCCACTTCTCCCCAGTACAAATAACCCGTTTTACTGTCGACTGCAATACGCCATGGATTTCTGTGGCCCATTGAATAAATCTCCGGCCGCGTCTTCGCTGTTCCTTTCGGGTACAAATTACCTTCGGGAATCGTGTAAGTACCATTTGGTTCGGGATGGATTCGCAATATTTTACCTCTCAGATCATTGGTGTTACCTGCATGTCCCTGATCGTCCCAGCTGCTGCGCCCGGGACGTTCATCCGTCTGTGCAGCCTTCTGGTTGCCCGTGTTGTTCCCCACCGTAAGATACAGATTGCCCGCTTTGTCCCAGGTCATACCGCCTCCTGTATGACAACAAACCTCACGCTGGGTGGTAATTTCAATCACATCTTTTTTTGAAGACTCCACAAGCTGATCCTCGTTTAGTTCCCAACGTGACAAAATGTGTTTCTTCTCCGTCGGATGTGCGTAGTAAAGATAAATCCAGTGATTTTTCTCAAAACCCGGATCCACAGAAAGCCCCATGAGACCTTCCTCCGCCTCCCGCACTACGCCATCGGCACTGGTGTACTTTGTATTGACAGGAATGGTCGCGATCAGATCCGTCGCTTTCGTAGCCGGATTATACTTTTTCAACGCACCTTTTCTTTCAATAATGAGCGCTGACCCGTCTTTTAGCACCTCGAATACCATCGGCTCGTCCAGATTATCGGCAATTACAACGGGCGTAAACCTGCTTTCGTCTGGTTTAGGAGCTGTGTCCTGCACGGTAAATGACGCAAGTAAGGCAACAATACATACTTTCATTGCGGATTTCAACGGTAATAAAATTCTTTGATTTGTAGAAATATCAATCTTCATAAGCCTGAAAAATTTAGTACACTTGTGTAATGTAATATTATTTTCAGAAAGATTAGACTTAAAAAAAGAATATCAATTCAAGCCTCTTGAAAGCGTATCTCCACCCGATCGTTTTTGGGACATATTGCCGAAAATCCCTCTGTGTCTGCCTTGTTGCAGAACAGCATCCATTCGGGCTTTCTAAATGAATTTACCTTTCCCAGCTTTGTTTTCAAAGCAGCAATCTGACGCATGGCCAGCGATTTTCAGAATAAAAATTATATCAGTTTGAAGGTCTGCTAAGTAGGCTTGTCTGTTATCAATGGTTTTGGATAACGAAACGGGCAGTAGAAAACGGTGCCATCTGAGTGAGGCAGTATTGAAGATATTTTTGTTGGCTTGCCCAGGTCAGGCAAGCCAATTTTAATTTTACACGCTCATGGTCTGTAACGCATCCACGAAGAGTTTCATTTCATCCTTCGTGCCAATACTAACGCGGCACCAAGGTTTATTCTGGATGTCCAGTGCTTTCACAATGATGCCCTTATCCATCATTTTTGTAAGAAATTCCTTTCCGGCCATATTGATCGGAAAAATCACAAAGTTTGTAAAAGACGGCACATATTTGTAACCCATTTTTTTGAGATTTTCATACAGATACGTTTTGGCTTCTGTATTCAGTTTTCGCGTACTGTTCTGGAATTCTTTGTCGTCCATTGCAGCAGAGGCAGCGTAAACGGACGTACAGGCTATTCCACTGCCGCCACCTTTAGTCACTTTTCTGATGCCTTCCAGCGTAGCCGGCAATGCTGCTACGTATCCGACTCTCAAACCCGCCATACCCATAATTTTAGAAAAAGTACGTGCGATGATGACATTCTTTTTGTCTTTTAGCAACGATACCATGCTGACGTTATCTGCTCCTTCCACCAGTTCGATGTAGGCCTCGTCAATAAAGATTGGCACCTTTTCTGAGACACGGCTGCAAAAATCGGTGAGCGCTTTGGTTGAAGTAACTGCACCGATAGGGTTATTAGGATTGCAGATATAAACCAGTTTCGTGTCCTTATCAATGGCTTTTTCCATTGCATCCAGGTCGTGCGACCAGTCCGCTTTGCAGGGAATTGCCTTCCAGGTTGCACCTACGGATTCCGCAACACGGATCAGCGACATGTACGTTGGGTCGGCAGATACGATGTTACCACCATCTTTGAACATAGCCAACGCAGTTTTTTCAAGCAGGTCGCCTGATCCGTTCCCCATCATAATGGAATCGGGGCTCACGCCTTCCTTAACCGCAATTTTGTTCATCAGGTCACGGAGCTCAGTGCGGGCATAACGGTTTCCTTTTTCAATGGAATCCGAAATAGCCTTTCTTGCCATAGGCGGCGGTCCGTATGGATTTTCGTTTGATCCGATTCTGGCAACTACCTTTGCCATGTCCGGCTCCTTGTCGAGATAATGCGCGCGCACCATCGGGCTTAAAAAAATACGGTTGGATTTGTCCAGCTTCAGCGGCGTACCGGCAAACGCTCCGTCGCTCATAAATGGTGCAACAGCCATTGCACCCAAAGATGCAAAACCAGACTTCAACAGACTTCTGCGGTCGATTTTCAATGCCATAAAGAAAAGATTTTGATGGTTGATAGAAATGGCAGAGCGGCTACCAGTATAATTTAGCTTGCGGCAGATTGAACAAATAATCTTTCGACAATTTGTCAATACTAAATATAATCAATTTCATTTAACCAATTCGACAAAACTTAATTTAATAGAAATCTTATCAAAAAATTCAAATTTAAATTATTTTTTTTCTCAAAATATTAGTAAAACTCCACGGGAAATTACTCGTATTATAACAAAATCATCGTAGCCCTTCTAAACGCCAGAGCAATTCATCAAATAACGCAACTTGCCCTCCGACTATCTTCTCCCTTGCCAAAACAGCCGAAAACCAGGCACCGCGATCGTTTTCCGGAAAAGATTGCAGCATTCCGGAACCGGGTGGCCAGATGATTTCGAAATTATTGCTGACGATCTTTTCAGGGTCAATATCTCCCTCAACGGCCCAGGCGTACACCGTTTTCCCTCCTTTTTGTTTTATCGTGGATAAATGCATAAAATCGCCGTCGATAGCCGTTCCGGTTTCTTCTTCAAATTCACGCCTGGCGGCAGTCAGTGGTTCTTCATCATCCATGAACTCTCCTTTGAGAATTGACCAGCATCCATTGTCCTTATTTTTATAAAACGGCCCGCCCGGATGAACAAGAAAAACTTCTGTTTCGTTACGGCGTCTGAAGAGTAATATGCCTGCGCTTTGCTTTGCCATTTCTTTAAGATTACACTAAATGATCGAACGGAAAGTGAGGTTGATCCTCGCAGCAGTTTCCTTTTTTGATTTCGGGATTCTATGCTCCCAGTGATGCTGCAAATCGCCCTTCATAATTAACAATGAGCCATTCTCCAATGTCAGCCCATATTTTCGGGAATGGTCGCGCGCGTGTCTGAACTCAAACCTCCTTGACTGCCCAATGCTTAGTGAAGCGATATGTGGATCTTTGCCAAGTTCCCGCTCATTGTCACTGTGCCAGGCAACGGAGTCGTTTCCGTTTCTGTAATAATTGAGCAAGACACTATTGAACGAAATTCCAGTTGCTGCTTTAATCTTTTCTTTAAGCAAAAACAACTCCTTCGTCCACGGGATCGGATTAAATTTTGTCCCGGAAAATTGATACGATTTTCCGGAATCGCCATACCATGCAGTGAGCCGCGGCGTCAGCAACGTTTTGCCATACATTTGAATGGCTGGCTGTTTCCATGGAACTTCCTGCACAAGCTGAGCAAGTAATTCGCTACAATCGGCGCGGGCCAAAAAACGCGAGTGATACTCCAGAAGATTTTCCGGAAAATGAAATCCTTCGTTTGCATTGAATAAACTGAGTTGTTCCATACGCTAAATTTCCCCTTGATTGCATGTTGACATATCTCTGATACCCAGGCATATTTTTTGCTTCCACCTATATCCGATCCACTCCGGTTAGCCGTGGCAGGAGCAGTGTTCAATTATACCCCTACCGGTGTTTTAACGAGTTTTATATCAAATTAAAAACCGACAGATTATGAGCCTTGTCAAATATAAAAAAAAGCGAACCTTCACCGAAACACCGGAACCAAAAGGCGGAAAGCCTGGTAAAGATTCTCTCCGCTTCGTGATTCAAAAACATGCCGCTTCCCGGCTACACTATGATTTCCGGCTAGAAATGGACGGAGTCCTCAAAAGTTGGGCTGTGCCAAAAGGTCCCTCGACTGATCCGTCGGTAAAACGCCTGGCAATGATGGTAGAAGACCATCCCTATGATTACAGAACTTTTGAAGGTATTATTCCCGAGGGAAATTATGGAGCTGGAACGGTGATGGTCTGGGACGAAGGAACTTATGAACCAATAGAGAAAGCAGAGGGGAAAACCGCCCAGGAAAAAGTACTTTTGAAAGAAATGGAAAAAGGATCTCTAAAATTTATCCTAAATGGCAAAAAACTACGAGGAGAATTTGCGTTGGTAAAAACGCATGACATGGCAGAAAATTCGTGGTTGCTGATTAAACACCGGGATGAGTTTGCAGGGGAAACAGACATTACAAAACAGGACAAATCCGTTGTGTCGGGCAAAAACCTGGACAAAATTGCGGCTACAAGTGAGCACGTTTTCCGTGAAGCTGGTGGCAACAAACCTGAGAAGAAGATTAAAAAGCCTGTGACGAAAACAGCGGTAAAGAAATCACTGAAAAAACAGATAACTTCCGAACAAAATTCAGATAAAAAACAGCCGGAAGTCAATGTAAAGGCATTCCTGAAAAAAGCGGAAAAAAGAGAATTTCCGGAACCCTTTTCTCCGATGCTTGCCACGCTTGCCGATCAGCCGTTCGATGATCCCGGGTGGGAATATGAGGTAAAGTGGGACGGATACAGGGCGCTGGCCTTTCTTGATAAAAGGGAAATTCAGTTGAAATCCCGAAACAATAAATCTTTTAATGAGAAATTTTATCCTGTTTTTGATGCAATAAAAAAGTGGGGAATTCACGCCGTGGCAGATGGTGAAATCGTCGTTGTAAATGAGGATGGCATTTCCGATTTCAGTTCCCTTCAAAACTGGCGAAGCGAAGCCGATGGTGCGTTGTTATACTATGTTTTTGACCTGCTCTGGCTCGATGGCAAAGATCTCACAACACTTCCGTTGCTTGAAAGAAAAGCCATTTTACAAACATTGATTCCCCAAGACGGCATTATCAGAAGTGGTTTTAGTATGAATGCCAAAGGCACCGAATTTTTCGATGTCGCTATGAAAATGGGATTGGAAGGAATTATCGCAAAACGATCGGACAGCGTCTACTTTCCCAACGACAGATCAAAGGATTGGCTTAAAATTAAAGTACAAAAACGCCAGGAAGTTGTCATTGCCGGATATACAAAAAACGAAGGCACGGCAAAGGCATTTAGTTCTTTACTGCTCGGCGCTTATAAAAACAAGAAACTGCAATATGTAGGAAAAGTTGGTACCGGATTTACCGACAAGCAGCAGAAAGAAATGCTGGCAATATTCAAGCCGCTCGTGATGCAACGAACCCCGTTTGAAAACGAACCGAACTACAATAAGCCGTCGCGATTCCGGCCCAATCCACCTGATGCAACTGCCACATGGCTAAAACCGGAGCTGGTTTGTGAAATAAATTTCGCGGAAATCACACAGGACGGGGTGTTCAGGCATCCGTCATTTATTGCGATGCGGGAGGATAAAAATGCAAAAGATGTGATCCTGGAAACAGAAATAGTTGCAAGAGAAGTCACAGAAAAAATTGAAAACAAAGATAAGATCGTCACGGCGCCGGACAAATCCAGCCGAAAAACTTTGCTAAATCCAAACGAAAAAACGCAGGTAAAAAAAGTTAACGGTCATGAACTGAAGTTCAGTAACCTGGACAAAATTTTCTGGCCTGATGATCATGTCACGAAAAGAGATATGTTGAATTACTACTATCAGGTGGCGCCGTATATTTTACCTTATTTGAAAAACCGACCTCAGTCGCTTAACCGGTTTCCAAACGGGATTAATGGCAAAAGTTTTTACCAAAAAGATGTAACAGGCAAGGTACCTGACTGGGTGAGTACATTTCCGTATCGCGCCGAGGATGACGAACAGGATAAAAATTATATGCTTGGCAACGACGATGCAAGCCTTTTATATATGGCAAATCTCGGTGCAGTTGAAATGAATCCATGGAGTAGTACGATCCACAATCGGGATAATCCGGACTGGTGTATCCTGGACCTGGACCCGGATAAGCGAAATACATTCGATCAGGTAGTTGAAACTGCTTTGGTGATCAAAGATCTCCTGGATTCATTGGAAACGGTGAGTTATTGCAAAACTTCCGGCTCGACCGGTCTGCACATTTACATCCCGCTGGAAGCAAAGTATTCCTATGATCAGTCGCAACTTTTCGCGCGCTGGATTGCCACTGAAGCCAGTGAACAGTTGCCTGCATTTACAAGCATAGAGCGCATGATACGCAATCGGAAAGGTAAGCTTTACATTGATTTCCTGCAGAACAGACCAGGCGCAACGCTGGCAGCGCCGTATTCCCTGCGGCCAAAACCAGGGGCGACCGTGTCCATGCCGCTTCACTGGGAAGAAGTCAAAAAAGGCCTAAAAATGACGGATTTCACCATTAAAAACGCTTTGCAACGGATTAAATCCGAAGGTGATATATTTAAGCCGGTTCTTGGGAAAGGTATTAACCTGGAGGCAATTCTGGATAAGTTATAGGATTTGAAGGACAATTAACTTTGGCGGAATTATAACCAAAACTCGTACTTAAGACCTACAACAATGTTCGGCGGCGACAATTGCGTTAAGCTTTATCAAGGTTTGCGTTGCTATTTGTGTATTACCAAAAAAATATCCAACTTGCCTTAGCGGATGCATTTTTAATTGATTGTACCCAAAAATAACTTCATCATCAACTTTAACGGAAGCCGGCTGCACGATCGCAGCGGGGTCCGAAATAAAAAAATGACCTTGAACCTCATTTCTTTTCGCTTCATGCGTAACACCGTGCGCATCGCTGAGGGCCGATCAGCAATTGGCAAGCTTACTCTGCATTTACCGATACCTTACGATGCGCAGTTGTGGGGACACTGTTCGCCATTGGATCGTTTTAATCATTTCAAAGCCCCGCCTGCCAAAGAAATCCTATCCGGATTTCCTACTACAACTTAGCGCTATATTAAATAATTACAAAATTTCGAGGGTGGTGTAATAAGTCTTGAAGCAGCTCGTTGAACCTTACAATTTGACCATACCGGATTATAAATTTTCAAAGCACATACTAGCTGAACGACCTGATCTATACGTTAAAATGGGAAGTTTATCATTTATTGATTACGCCGTTATATGAACCGAACACCCCAGAACAACGGGAATATACCCCAAAAATTTAGGGATGAGTTATAATATCGCTTTATTTGTATTATCCAATCTGGAATCAGAAAAAAACCCAATACCCTCACCACATGATTCTAAGCTTTCGATAGTTCGGAGTTTAGAAATTTTTAGTTTAACTATTTGTATAAAATGAAAACAGGAGATGTTCATTTGAAAGAAATAAACCGTCTGCTTTCCATTTACATTGAGGAAATCAGAAAGTCCGATTTGAAACCGCTTTCGGCGCAGGTGTATGAGGTCCAGTCCAAAAATTTTGTGAGGTGGATAAACGGAGAATTCAACCCCGGAACAACAGTGAAATCAAAAAAAGTAGAACCCGAAAACCAAAAGAATTAAACTTAAACTAATCGTTAATATTTGCTCATCCTGAGTTATCGTTACGTTTCTCTCCTCAGATTGGATACCAGGTCTTCACACACTTTAATCATGACCTGATGCTGAATCAGAATCACACCCAAACAGGATAAAAAAACAGGTTTCCGGTAATTGCCAGAAACCTGTTTATATTTAAGCCATTTCAAAAGGTATACCTGGAGGCAGACCGGACTTATTTTTCCAGCATTCACTTTCGAATTTACCAGTCTCAATTAATGTAGTGAACGCCTCCTTAAATTGCTTTGTGGATGTATGTTTGGACAAAAAGCCATTTGCGCCGGCTTCGAAATAAACTGGTGCATAATCAGGTTCATCCAGTTCGGTATATATCATTAGCAGCAGGTCGGGCCTCAGTGCACGAATTCTCCTTGTCATTTTCAAACTTACCCCGCCTTTCCGGTTTATATCAAGTATCATTACATCATATACATCTTTGGAAAATAAAAACGAGCCTTCTTTCACCGAATGTGCTTTGCTGACCTGAGCGTCGGGGTACATCTGTAAAATGGTCAATTCAAGGCCTGCTGCGGTAACGGGTTGGTAATCCACTACTAAAATTTTCATAACGTTTGTTTACAGGGTTTGGAACTGTAAATTTAAAATTAATATATTTCGAAAATTGTAGTAAGAGTACTATCGGAGAAATTATTACAAAGAATTATGCAAAGAAAATATGATTTTGGTCTCTTTTTACCCTTTTACGCTAATCAAGGTCAGTATAACCATCATCACCAAGAATATCGTGTCCGTTGAAGGACCGAAAAATTTGCACAATAGCCTGCTTTTCAGCAGCGTTCTTAGGATCAACGCTGATAATTATCCCACCTTCTTTCATATTCTCACCATGAGAAGCGGTATGCTTTTTTAAAATTTGAGCACCAATTGCTTCATCGGTATCCTGTTCCGAAAAATCTGCCGATCGCGCTTTTTTTAACAACGTTCGCGAAATAGCAATCCCCAGTCCTGGCAGCGAAATCATGTTTGTAACTGAAATAATTGCTGTTACAAATACTTCCTTCGCCTGTTCCATTATATTTCCTTCATGTTCAGAGGCCACAGGATATTCTTCCACAACTGAGTGATTTTCATGCTTAGACAAAGTTTCATCCGACATAAGCACCGAAATATCATCCGCTGTGTGCCCGTGGGTCAGCAATGATTGAAATGCATGATCTGCATCTGTTCTTGAAAAAAAAACGCCAGAAACTGTTCCTGGCGAATTAGTTGAATAACCTGAATTTTTCATTGAAATTTAGCTTTTTGCCGGGTGAAAGCCCGCCCGAACATCCGATTATATTTAATATTCAAAACTACCAACAGTTCCCGGCAAAGAAACAAATGCGTGTTTTTTTAGGCCGGGCAAATATGCTGATTAATTCTTCTTTCTCCTTTTGCCCGTTGCAGGTTGCGCTGTTTTATTGGTCGTGTCCACCTCTGGAGAATTTGCAGTCTTCTGCATGGAGGTATCTTTCATTGAGTCCTTCATCATACTTTTCTGGCGAATCAACGTATCTTCTGACGGATTGCCGGTTCGTGGAGTAGATGGCTGAGAGTTAAGATCCTTGTTTGGCTCCGTGGTTTGTGGTTGTGTTGCAGGCAATGGGGTCGTTGGCGGTGTGGCCGGGCTGGCAGGCGTTGCAGGACTTCCTGCCGGTACGGGTGATTGTGGCGGCGTTGTCTGAGAATATGCGAGCTGGGTTCCCAAAAGCGCAAGCGTAACAATCATTGTTGCTAGATTTTTCATATTAAGGCTTTAAAATGGTGATTAAGTATAACTTTCGTAAAATCATATATCAGATATTCAAATGTTGTTCCAATGAATTTTAATGATCACGCTACATGCTATTTTCATAACACTTATCGGTTCGGTTATCAAAGCGGACAACCTTACGTTTTGACAAACCCTTCATGAAATGCCCGGCATTGCGCTTGTAAGGGGCATAATGTATCACGATTGGCGTTCGCACCAGCCGATTTATTTTCACACATAAGATACAAAGTAGCCTTTCGAAGAAAACTATAAAATTTTGATAATCAACAAATTGTAGAGAAATTACACCGTATAGCCGTTGCAGATGGCCATCAAAAAAAGCACAGCCATTTACAAGAAGTCATCTGAATTAAAAGGTGGCGTAAGTGAACAATTTTCACCCTTGGAGACAATTTTAAGCAGTAACTATGAGCACACCACAGTGATGGAAAGCTATAACAGACCAGCGTACAAATGCCCGCTTTTCCTTCCCGAAGGTCAGGTGCGTTTACTAAAAATTTGACATAAAAAAAGAGCCTGCATAAAGTTAAGCAGGCTCCATTTGTATTGCCTATCGCAATGACTAATCTTTAATTTTTTTCTCAGCTTTTTTTACGCCTTTTTTGGTAGCATCATAACCCTTTTCAGCTGTTTCCCCTACCGCTTCCGCTCCTTTCTTAACACCCTTTTTGGTCGCATCGTAACCTTTTTCAGCAGCTTCTCCTACCTTCTCTGCACCTTTTTCCACACCTTTGCCAACTGCCTTTGCATCTTTTTTAGTTTCCTGCCCTACTTTCCTTGCGGCAGATTTTGTTTTATCAACTGCCTTTTCGGTTTTTGTCTGTGTGGTATCCTGGGCGAAAGTCCAGGTAGATGCTGCGATGAATGCTACAACCAAAATTAACTTTTTCATATTTCAAGCTTGTTAGTGAATTATTAATACCGGAACATTCCAGTCAGCAGAATTGAACAACAATCATACCAACATTCGTGTGTATCCCGTCGGAGTATTCCGGCCGTTATTCAAGTTTACCTATTGAGCGGCCTGATATCCTGGCAGTGAGGCCAATTTTGACTCATCTTCGGCAATTTTACTTCTTAAAGATTCTATGTCCTTTTTAAGCCTGTCAAGATTATCGGAAGCTTTTCTGGCCGACTTTGCGTCGCTTTGAGCCTGACGCGCTGCTTTACCTGCCCGCTTGGCCAATTTTCTATCCTGCGCATCGTCTGTCAGTTTCCCTGCCGCCTTTTGATTATCATCCGCCGACTCCTGTGCCTTTTGAGCAGTCTTTTCTACATCCTGTGTTTTTTGCGCCAATTCATTTTCAAGCTTAGCCAGCTCGATTTTTTTGTCGTTTAGCTTCTTACTAACTTCTATCACCGCTTTTTGTTGATTAAGCGAATTTACTGAGTCTTTGGAAACTGCCTGTGCTGATACGGCAAACGAAGTGAGCGTCATTCCGATTGCCAGGGTCAAAAGTTTTGTTTTCATTTGTAAAACTGGGTTTTGTTTTAATTCAATTTGTCCAAAATCATGCCAAATGATCGGACCAATACATACGTAGCGTATATAGGTTTCAATCTGGCATGATTATATTTATGTCAGCCACCGAACAACCATATCCGAACTTAACTTAATGATTCGCGCAACACCCTTTTACACACGATTGGCACATGTTCTCATATCTTTGATTTGTATTGTGTACATAGCAATCATTGGAGAAACACTTTTGGCACCTTTGATTTTTGCGTTTTTATTTTCTCTCTTATTGTTACCTCTTGCAGGCTTTCTCGAAACTCGTTTCAGATTCTCCCGTGGCATATCTTCCATGATCGCGCTGCTTTCGCTCGTTTTGGGAATAATTAGCATCATGTTTGTACTCGGATCACAGCTCACTGCGCTTGCACAGGACTGGCCGGCGTTCAAGCAGCAGGTGCTGGAAGCCACTGCAAGCCTTCAGGAGTGGATTTCCATCACTTTTCATGTTGATACCAAAGAGCAAATCAGCTACATAAACGATTCGGCAACGAAAGCCTTAAACACCGGAACGACATTAATCGGCCATACGCTACTTTCTGTCTCTTCAATTGTTTTGTTTCTGCTATTTATTTTTCTTTACACCTTTTTCATTCTGCTACACAGAAGGTTGCTTTTACGTTTTATCGTATCACTTTTTCAGGAAGAACATAGTGTGATCATTTACGATATCGTTAGCCAGGTTCAATATATTGTAAAAAAGTATATTGTCGGACTGTTTCTACAAATGCTGATTGTGACTGGCCTGACCTGTGCAGCATTCTGGGGAATTGGCATAAAGTATGGTTTTCTGCTAGGCTTGATCACTGGCATCTTCAACGTTATACCCTACATTGGTATACTCACTGCGCTGATTCTTGCCGTGCTGATCACCTTTGCAACGGCGAGCACAAGCCATGTGATTTTTGTGTTGATTGCTGTTTTTCTCATACATCTGGTCGACAGCAATTTTATTATGCCAAAAATTGTCGGATCTAAAGTAAAAATCAATACACTGATTGCCTTGGTCGGACTTATTCTTGGCGAAATGATCTGGGGTATTACCGGTATGTTCCTGTCAATTCCTGTTATCGCAATTATCAAAGTGATCTGCGATCGTGTCGATGGATTGAAACCATGGGGAATGGTCCTGGGCGAAGATGACAGCGAACCGGAGACGAAGCGTGCTATTACGGAAGTTGAAGAAGATGAGGCTGATATTAAACAATAAATTAGTCCGCAACAACAACCAGACCACCATAGCCTCTCGCGAATAAATGCCTGAATTTGAAACAATACCTCCAAAGCAGAAAGACGGAATGGATGCAAATTTTGCTTTAAAAGCTGCTGGATTTGGTGTGTGGGAAATGGATACCGACACAAATCTGATACACTGGGACAACCGGTGCGCAGAAATTTTTGGCTTGAAGGAAAGCGAATCGTTGCCATTCCTGCATTTTCAAAACTACATTCATGCAGCTGATCTCGATAAGTTGGCCTCATCGGTAAAATCGGCGATGGATATCAATCTGCCAGAGAAATTTGATATGACCTGTCGAATCATCGAGGCCATCAACGGAGAAATCCGTCACGTACGTTTTATAGGAAGCAGCTTATTTGACGACTGCGACAAAGTAATTCGTTTCGGGGGAATTTTACATGACGTAACAAAAGATATTCTGAGACAACAGGAACCGAGAACGAGTAACGCTCCATACCGGAGTATGATTGAGGAAGCTCCTGTCGCTACTGGTCTTTTTGTAGGGCGGGATTTGAGAATCGAAGTTGCAAATGATGTGATGATAAAATTCTGGGGGAAAGGTAGCGGTGTACTCGGTCTACCTCTGGCCGAAGCCTTGCCGGAATTAAAAGGACAACCATTTTTAGAAATTCTCGACCGCATCTTCACAACCGGGGTTGCTTATGAGGCCAAGGGCGTTTTCTGCGAACTGGTCGTGAACGGTATCCTCGGCACCTATTATTTCGATTTCAGCTACAAGCCACTTTTTGACGAAAATGGAGATGTATATGCCATTATGGACATGGCTATTGATGTCACCGAGGAGGTCATAGCCGCACAACAGCTGGAAACGAGTGAGGCTCGATTTCGTAGTATTTTCGAGCAGGCACCGTTGGCGATTGCGCTCCTTAAAGGACCGGAAATGCGGATAGAAGCCTGCAACGATTTGCTCTTCAAGTTGTGGAGACGTGACAGTTCAGTTACCGGCCTCCCTATTATTGAGGCTCTTCCTGAAATCAAAGACCAAGGATTTATTGCGCTGCTGAACGATGTTTATCAGACCGGAAAACCCTTTCAGGGCCATGCGGTTCTGGCAAGACTCGAACGGCAGGGGATTATTGAAGATGCATTTTTCGATTTTACCTATGCTCCGCTGCGTGATAACGCCGGGGCTATTACCGGAGTAATGATACTTGCAACCGAAGTGACGATGCAGGTGATGGCTCGTAAAGAACTTGAGGCGGTTCAGGACAATTTATTGCAATCCAATCAACGACTCAGCCTTGCACTGGAAGCGGGACATCTGGGATCATATGAAATCGACTTATCAACGGGGGTTACAATAAGCACAGCACAGTGTAAAGCAAATTATGGTAGGCCTGCAAATCTCCCGTTCAATTTTCAGGATTTAATGGAGGCGATCGTACCGGAGGATCGAAATTTAGTTAACGACGCTGTTGCACAGGCTGTTGCTACAAAAAGTACCTACTATGCCACATACCGTGTCCATTGGCCCGACGGCTCGCTGCATTGGGTGAAGGCGTCTGGTCATTTGGTAGAGGCCCCGGAAGGAGGACCACCCCGTGTTATTGGTGTTACCCAAGATATTACGCTTGAGAAAATGGCGCAGCAGGAACTTGAACGACAGGTACGCGAACGAACTTTTCAACTTCAGGACTCTATTCTTGATCTTAAACGTTCTAACCAGAATCTGCAACAGTTTGCTTATATCGCCTCTCATGACCTTCAGGAGCCGTTGCGTAAAATTCAATCCTTCGGGGATTTGCTTAAAAACCGCTATTCAAAAGAGCTGGGAGAAGGTGTTAACTACCTTTTGCGAATGCAGAAATCAGCAGGGCGAATGTCGGTCCTCATTCAGGATTTGCTCAATTTCTCACGCATATCCACACGGCAGGAGGCGAGCACACCTGTGCATCTGGGTGATGTAGTCAAAGCTGTTAAAAAAGATCTGGATCTGATGATAACCGAATCCGGCGCCCAAATTGTAAGTGAAAATTTACCCACCGTGTCCGGTGACAAAACGCAACTCAATCAATTATTTCAGAACCTTTTGAGCAATGCAGTAAAATTCCGCCGCGCTGATACCAGTCCGTTGATATCTGTAAACAGTCAGATTATCCCTTTTGATGAACTTCCGGCTAAGGTCAAACCAGCAAGGATTTCAGAGGCTTACTACCGCATTGATGTCTCAGATAATGGCATCGGTTTTGATGAGCTTTATCTGGATCGTATCTTCCAGGTTTTTCAGCGACTGCACGGCATCAGCGAGTATCCCGGAACAGGAATAGGGCTTGCTATTTGCGAAAAAGTAGCTGCAAATCATGGCGGTGCCATTACCGCACGAAGTATACCAATGTCAGGTTCCACTTTCAGTCTTTACATTCCTGTAAATACGTGAAAATTAAAATGGCACTGGGAATAAGGATTACCCATTGTGTTTCAACAGATATCTGCCTTTCGCCTTTCCTGCCAGCAGTTCATCCAATTTTGCCGGCAACTCATCCAGCCCGATTTCCTGAATCATTAAATCCAGCTTGGCTGGTTTCCATTCCATCGCAAGTGACTCCCATACTGTTTTACGGAATTCAATCGGAGCCTGGGCCGAATCAATACCCGCAAGCGTAATTCCCCTCAGAATAAACGGAAAGATCGACGTGTTGATTTCCGTAGAGGAAACATTGCCACAACAAGTTACAACTCCGTTCTGCTTAACAGACTTCAAAATACCCGACAAAATTGCTCCTCCGACATTATCAATTCCAGCTGAAAATTCTGCACCCGATAAAGGTTTTCTATTGTATTTATCAGTAAATTCTTCACGCCCGAGAATCTCTTCTGCCCCTAAAACCGAGGTTAAAAAATCGTCTTCCTTTTTACCGGAAATGGCTGTAACCCTATAACCAAGTGTCGACAATATTGCGGTTGCCATGCTCCCAACTCCGCCCGTTGCGCCGCTCACCACAATGGGGCCGTCATGAGGTTTGATACCCGCACCAAGAATTTTCCCGACCGATAACCCCGCAGTGAGCCCCGCTGTACCAAAACTCATTGCCTCTCTGGTTGTTAATGCCGGTGGCAACAGAACCAGCCAGGTAGCCGGCACACTAATATATTGCCCAAAACCTCCCCAGGTATTCATGCCCAGGTCAAATCCCGTTACAATCACTTGTGCGCCAACTTTGTATTCCGCATTGGCAGATTTCACCACCGTGCCAGCCGCATCAATTCCGGGTATATGCGGGAATTTTCTTGTCACACCCTTGTTCCCCGATGCAGAAAGGGCGTCCTTATAATTTAACGACGAAAACGCTACCTTAATAAGTATTTCGTCAGGAGGCAAATCGTCAAAATTAATCGTTCTGATTTCTCTCTCAAACTTCCCGTCCTTTTCGCTTACAAGCAAAGCTTTGAATCCGTTCGCCATTATACTTTTTTCACTAAAATTAGGCCTACACTTTTAGTTTTACAACATCCGTCATCCATTTTCTTTACCGATATTCTTATACAATGAGATCTTCAGGTGCAATTCTCCAGCCCCGCTTTTTAATTTCTCGGAATGCTCCGATCATCATCCCCATTACAACCAGAAACAGAGGTATCGACGACCATCATGTGGCCGGAAGGCGCCTTGAAAATCCTGATCCATGTCAATACAGATGTCAGAAGCCGTGATTGCCATCTGCACATCTTCTATGGTATTCATTAAATCCGGCGCATGCCGAACTGACGCTTGCAAAATGCTCCAAATCAAATGAACCTAATGTTTTCAGATCATTCTATTTTCAAAGGCGGGCCAACTACTTTCATCTCGTTTTCTTCAAATATTTTAGCTACTTCTGCTGCGGAAGGAACTGTTTTAATAGCAGACATGGTCAGGAAGAATTCTTCAAGTTTTCCTGCCGGCTGTAAGGTAACGATCATTTTGCCTTTGTCCAGAAGCTGACTCCATGCATGCGGAACAGTCCTCGGAAGAAAAATCGTATCACCTCTCCTGAGCGTGAATTTCTCCTCCCCGACCTGAAACAAGTATTCACCTTCAAGTACGAAAAATACTTCATCCTGATTGTAATGCAGATGCAATGGAGTTCCTCTTTTAGGTGACAAACTGGTTTGTTCAAACATCAGGAAATCACCATTGGTATCCTTTCCGGAGATCTTGATATCGATCACGTTTTCATTAACGCCTTTCAATTGAATGTGACCATGTTTCCTTCCTTCACCGGCAGCTGTTTTAAACACCTCGCGGTCAGCTATTCTACTCGTGTCAAAATCGGTTATTGTGGTTGCAGAGACAGCCACGATTGAATTTTGAAAAAATTGTCGCCTTTTCATGCCGTTGATTCCGTTAAAATTTAAATGATTACCACCCACTTCTCACAAAAGTTAAATATTTTGAAACTGAAAAATGCGTTTAACTCATTAATCTTATTTACCGGAATTCCCGGCTGACCAACTGAAAGTCAATCTGTTGATATATTCCAAAAGAAACAGCGCCTTTTAACCGACACGGCTAAAAGGCGCTGTTTCTCCTCAAAACGTAATGAGATAATTCAATGCTATTTTACTGGTTTTTTCAAAATGGATTCGTCCAGTTTACTATTAACGATCACTTTATTGGTCAGGAAACTGAGCATACCCATTTGCGGATTTGTCATCTCCATTGCGTTTGCAAACTTGATACCATCTGTTTCTTTGTAATCAGAAAAGGATATTTCGCCTTCCTGCCCATTCATTGTTGCCCTCATTTTACTAAGCAAATACGTATTTGCATCCAAAAACAAGGCCACTTCCTGTCCATCTTTTGTAGTCACCTTTAAATGAAAGTTGTCCTTTTTGTCCACTTTCTCCGTACCCACCAGTTCCACTTTGTTGCCCTTTTCTTTGTAATTGACCAAAGGGCCAAACGGATCAAGCTGCCCCGCCCGCTGTTTAACCTGATCTGCCGGCATTTCCTCTGGCTCACCAGTGCCACCCATCATCGTAGGCCTGATCATCCAGCCTGTCGAACCATCAATCACCTCTACCATGGAATTGCCCATTACCGTAGATTCGGTACGCATTCCCTTGCCAACCAAAATTGTCGTTTTGGAAGGAATTTCCATACCATTTAAAGCAAGAGAGCGATCAGTAATGAGTGAAGTAACACTTTTTATTTTGTCAAGACCTCCTACCGCAGCAATGTGTTTGTCTACAATTTCGTCAACTGTCTGAGCAAAAGCACCCGCTGAAATCGCGAAGGCAAAGATGGCACCTAATAATCTGTTTGTTTTCATCGTGTAATTTAGATTAGGTAATTATGGTTGGTTGAAGCAATAATTTACAAACATTAACGCGGAGTTCCGCCGCCTGCCGGAGCTGAGCCGGATTGTGGCTGGGTTCCGCCATCACTTTTGACGTCATCGTTGTTCACTGACCGGGCCTTTTTCTTCGGTGCGTCCATAGTCATTTTCCCGATTTTGTACGTAAAAGTCAAACGGATTCCGCGATTGTAAAGATATATATCATTAACCTGACTAAAACGCTGCGAGTTGTTAAGTTCGGTATGAATATTAAAACGACGGCTCAGAAAATTCTCGGCTGCAAGGCCAACACTTCCTTTTTTGTTCTTGAATTCTTTTTTCACGCCCATTGTGTAGAATCCAAATCCACCCTGACGTCCCTGCAATTGGATTGTCGATGCCTGCAAAAACCCGAATGCCTGCGCTCCCCAGCCGTTTTTAAATTGTGCCTGGGAAAATAGGCCACCGCTCACGTTCATCCCTGAGTTCGTCAGATCCTGCGAAACTCCATTTTCTCCGGTCGTTTTTCCGCTCAGTGTGGTATAAAAAATGTTCGAAAAAATACCCACATTAATTTTAGTCGTTACCGCCACGTTAGCAAATATGTTGGCGCCATAAGCATGTTGTTTTCCAATGTTCTGATAAGTCGTCACAATGGCGCCCGAAAGTGTATCAGAAGGCTGGCTCACCTGCGAAATTGCATTGTTGGTGGCCCGTCCAAAAAGCGTGGCATTTACGAAAGTCTTTTTGATGGTCTTGCTCAGCCCCAGTTCGAAGTTATTTGTCAGCTCCGGGCGTAATTCCGGATTCCCGATCGTGATATTTTGCGGGTTGGCAGCATTGAAGTTCGGGTTCAGCTGCTGTAAACCCGGACGTTGAATACGCCTGTTGTATCCTAGCTTGAATGTAGTTCCTTTTATGGTTTTGGATGCATTTACACTCGGCACCAGCACACCATAGTTCCCGATACCAATGTTGCCGCTTTCTTTTGTGCTTGCGTCAATGAAGGTATGCTCGTAACGCAGACCGCCCTTAAATGTGTATCGTTTTTTGGTTGTATAAGTGTAAGAAGTATATCCGGCTGCAATGTTCTGATGGTACAGCAGTTCACCTGACGGACGATTTGCCTCATTTCTGTAATCGCCGGTCGGGTCCGCGATCAGGTAGCTGTAATTACTATTTACCTGCCTGAAAATACCTTTACCCCCAAATTCAATAAGTTGATTCTTTTTGATTGGTGTCTGATAATCGGTTTGCAATGTAAATTCCTGGTTCACATTCTGATTGAGGTTACGCTCGCGGTTTCTCAGCTCACCACCGCCGTTCAAGAGATCAGCGTCAAAATCATTTTTCAGATCGTTCCTGCTGTACAGTGTCGAAATACTCCATTCCTGCTGAGGCTTGAAAATCCGGAGATAATCCACGTTGGCATCCACAGTTCCTGAAAGGTTTTTGGTTTCCACATTCCTACCCGACGACGAACCTTGCTCTTTATCTTTTATGATACTTGTGATCAAATCCTGCTGACTGATCATATTTCTGACACCATAACGAACACCCGCTGTAAGGCTTTGATTTTTAGCAAGATCGTAGTCAAAACTCAAATTATATTGCCCAAATAATCCTTTACTGTGGCCGTCACCTGTCTGGCGCGTAAGGGTGGAAACGCCATCAACAATACTGGTCTGATCCAGATTACTACGCGTGATCGTGTTGTAATTGGCTCGGCCAAATCCGCCGATACTCACACCCGCTTTCCCTTTTCGGTAGCCGCCATTGAGCGACAGAATAGATCCCCGGTTGCCGACCCCTGAATCAATGTTGAGATTTAACCCCTGAAGACTGTTCTTTTTTGTAATGATATTGATGATCCCACCAGATCCCTCTGCGTCATATTTGGCAGACGGGCTGGTAATTACCTCCACAGTTTTGATCTGATCCGCAGGAATTTGTTTAAGCGCGTCAGAAACGCTGCTCGCGATAATTGTGCTTGGCTTATTGTTGATTAAAACCCTGATATTCTGGCTGCCACGGAGCGACACATTCCCATCGAGATCCACCGTTAACAACGGAACCTTGCGCAAAATATCCGTCGCATCTCCGCCCTTCGCAGTCAAATCTTTATCAGCATTGTATACAAGTCTGTCGACCTTTTCCTCGATCAGCGCAGCCTGTCCGGTTACAGTTACCTCGTCGAGCGTTTTCACATTGGCGCTCAATGTAATTTCACCTAAATCCAGTTCCTGTCCTTTTGCAAGTACCAGATTGTCAATTGTTTTATTTTTAAAACCGATAAAAGAAATGAGTATTTTGTAATCGCCGGCAACGATTTTACTTAGTACAAACTTACCCTTTTCGTCTGCAACCGTACCGTCAACAGCCTGCCCGGTTTTTTTGTTGTAAAGTGCGAAGCTGGCAAATTCAACGGGTTTTTGTGTTGTTGAATCTACAACAGAACCAACAATTTTCGAATTACCTTTTGGAGTTTGGTCACCAGCTGTACCCGGCAGCGCTTTTGGCTGCGAGGCTCCACCGACTGGAAACTGAGCCTGAGCGGAATTAACAATGCTGTATAGGAGTGAAAGCAGCAAGAGATTTAGTACAAGTATTTTCATGATGATGGTTTTGTCTTTGCAAAAAAACGAACGAAACCGTCCATTCGAAATAAAAATATGACGAATGATGAAATATGCAGGATGGATGTTTCATTTTCCAACACCGGCGAATTGCAAAGCGTTACAAACAATCATTTTTCGGATGAAAACGGGATCTCGTAGCAATGGTTTACCCGTTTGTCAGCTTGCACCAAATACTGGTCGGGCCGTAAGAAAATTTTATGTTCTACCCTTTCCATTTATTTTTCGATTAAAGAATCACCAAGGCTTTACCCAGGGCGCTTTGCGCAAATAACGGCTGATTACTATACGTTCTGAGAGTACTTCTCAGACAAAAACATAAATGGAATGGGAATTTTGCGTATACCTTCGAAACGACAGAACTGCCCGTTTTTAATCCTGGAAAACGGTATTATGTCTGCGGTTTCCAAACATAAAAGCTTATGCCATTCCTGGTTCGTACAAGCGTGGAAGTATGATCTTGATCTCGTTTTCCAGGAGGATCATCAACTCACGCACCTTCTGCTCTTCATATACCGGCAAACCTTCTAATTCCTGAGCAAAATGTGCAACCTGCGTAAGAAATACCGCTTTTGCAACACCTTTCAAACGGTGTGCAGCGGATTTTATTCCGGCAAGATCCGGCGACAAACATATCCGTTTCAGGTCGTTTAAATTTTCTTCGAGCGTATGACGCGTCAGGGAAAGTATCTCGCCTATAAACTCGTCATCGTCCATGTAAGCGGTTCTGAGTCGTTGGATATTAAACCGCTCATTTTCTACTTCAACACTTTCAATGTCGTTCGCTACGGCGAAATCTGAATTTGAGAATCCCGGAATGCGACACAACATCTGCCAGATTGACTCCTGGACAAACGGTTTCGTGACAAAATCTATCATGCCTGCCTCCAGACATTTCTCCCGCTCGCCTTTCACGTTTCCGGCAGTAAGCGCTATGACCGGGATATGCCGTGTAGCAGCCGACTGCTTAATTGCGTGAGTGGCTTCGTATCCGTTCATTTCAGGCATTTGAACATCCATAAAAATAATATCCGGCAAAAATTCGCTGCACTTTTTTACTGCTTCAAAACCGTTTTTAGCTTCAAGAATGGTCGCTTTTGGCGCCATTTTCCCAATGATGGTTTTGGTTAAAAACATGTTAGCGGGATTGTCCTCCGCGATCAAAACCATCAACTTCGCTTCACTTACTTTTTCAGTTTGAGCAGAAGCTTCCTGATCCACAATTTCTTTGCGAGACAGTTTTGTTAGACATAAAATAATATCATTCAGCTTGATGGGCTTTATCAACCGGTAATTGATCTTGTACTCCTCTGTGCCCCGGCTGATCGTCACTTCGTCGGCAGAACTGCTGAGCAGCGCGATCGGCAGCAGGCCGCTTTCCTTCGTAAATTGCTCTCTGATCTTGCGTACGGTTTCCAGCCCATCCATTCCGGGCATCTGGTAATCCATAAATACAGCGTCGAAATCAGCATGGTTTTTCAGTAATTCCAGTGCTTCATATCCGCTCTTTACCTGTTCCGATTCAATGTTCAACAATTGAAGCATCCTTTCAAGGATCATCCTGTTGTTGTCATTATTATCAACAATGAGCACTTTTTTGATCGTACTTGCATTATCCCAGGTGATCGGGCCACCTTCTTCCGACTTCATATTCAGGTCAAAAAAGAACGTGCTGCCCTTACCGGGAACACTCCTGAGTTTCAATTCGCTCCCCATCATACCCAGCAGTTTATTGGAAATCGTCAATCCGAGACCCGTTCCGCCGTATTTTTTTGTAGTCGACCCATCTTCCTGTAGAAATGCTTCGAAAATCTTGGTTTGCTTATCTTCTTTAATTCCAATACCCGTATCACGGACTATAAAACGGCAGCAAATTTCATTGCTTTCTCGGTCGTAGTTCAGTATTTCAACTTTGAGCTCAATTTCCCCGACCTCTGTGAATTTTGCGGCGTTACTCAATAGATTGATCAAAACCTGCTTTAACCTGATATCATCAATCCAGACAAAACGGGGCAGATTGTCCGGAATATTCAACAGCATTTCCAGCCCTTTGCTTTGTATGGGAAAAGAAATAATGTCGGCAGACTGCGAGGCGATTTCGTAAATGTCACATTTCTCAATATCAAGTTCCAGTTTCCCTGCCTCGATTTTTGAAAAATCAAGAATATCATTGATCACGTTCAGGAGCGCATTTGCAGACTGATTTACGATGCCAAGATACTGTTTTTGCGTATCTGTCATTTTTGTTTTCAAAACCAGATCCGTAAACCCGATCACACCATTTAACGGTGTCCTGATCTCATGACTCATATTGGCCAAAAATTCCGACTTCGCAATATTGGCCTGCTCCGATTGAAACTTCGCTTCCTTCAATTCCTCACGGCTCAGCGATGCCGCCGTGATATCCTGAGTGAACATCATTATGCCCCCAACCTCGCCATCGAATTGATACCATGGCCTCACTTCCCATTTCAAAAACTGATCCGTTTCCCAGCCCTCAGGCAGCCATCGCTCCTCCTCACTTTTGAAAATTTCTCCTTCAAGGCATCTGAGGTGAATAGTTTTCCAATCCTCACCTATATTGGGAAATACCTCATAATGAGACATCCCAATAATATTCCGGCCGATCAGTTTGTATTCTTCAAGCCATTTTTCGCTGATTGCAAGGTATCTGATCTCTTTGTCAAACATGGCCACAGCAGCCGGTGCGTGCTGCACAAAGGCCAGCAAACGGGCCCTTTCGGTGGCTAGTTCCTGATCCTGTTTTTTCTGTTGATCTATGTCCTGAAGGGTTCCGTACAATCTTTTACAAACGCCGTTTTCAAACTCGCTGTTTCCGATTGTCCTTACCCAAATCTCCTTCCCGTTGGCAGTTGTCATCTGCAGTTCCAGATCATAGCTTGTTCCTTCTGTTATCGCCCGATTAAATGCGGTTGTAAGCTTGTCTATGCTTTCACCTTCCTTATAAAATGACTTTGACGTTTCCATATCCGGTCGAAAATCCGGGTTCACACCATGTATATGTCTTGTCACTTCTGACCAATAAATCCGTTTCTCTATCAAGTCTACCTCCCAGCCGCCCACTTTTGCCATCAGATTCGTTTGCGTCAGCATTTCCTGCATTCTTTGCAGATTTTTGGACATCTGGTGGCTTTGCGTTACATCAATGGAATTACCGATAACATAAAATCTTCCATTTTGATCCTGGATCAAAATATTATTGTAGCTCCAGACGCACCTTGTGCCATCAATATGCCGTGAAGTCATGAGTCCACTTGATTTGCCCTTCTGCCTGATTTCGCTCAGATAATTTTCGAATTTGCTATGATACTCCACCGGAATCAACGCGCGAAGATTCATGCGCTCAGCCTCTTCCACGGTGTAGCCCAACAAGGATGCTCCCGCGGGATTAACGGTAAGAAAATTACCTTCCAGATCGTGTGTGCACATCAATCCCTGGGAATTTTCGAAAAAGGACCTGAACTTATCCTCGCTCGCGCGAAGTTTTTCTTCCTGCTGTTTTTCCTCAGTAACGTTTCGTGCTATGGCGAACAAATTATCAGTGCCAGGTTCCGGTGTGGCAACCCATTGAAGATCCAGGTAGCTTCCATCTTTTGCCTTAAATTTTTGTAGAAAACCAATCGTGGGTTTACCAGTTCTGAGAAGTTCAAGCTCATCATACATTTTGGAAAACCCATCGGAATGAATGAATGAACTGATATGTGTTGTCAATAAAAACCGACGATCCCAGCCAAGGACTTCCTCAAAAGCACGGTTCACTTTTTTGAAATACCCGTCGTATCCCAGTATGCAGATTAGATCATTTGAAAGCTCAAAAAGCCCCTCAAAATAGCGCAATTCATCCTGCTTCCTTTGGTTTACAGTAAGGTCGGTCGCCTGCGCCGCAAGCAACGACAGTGCGTGTTTCTGACCGTCGGAAAGCTTTTGAGGTTTTGTATCCAAAACACAGATCGTCCCAATCGCGTATCCGCCCGGTTCTATCAATGGATATCCCGCATAAAAACGGATATGGGGATTATCCTTTACAAAAGCGCTATCTTTGAATCGCTCGTCTTTTAACGCATCTTCTACCTCAAACAAGACCTTGCTCATAATCGTGTATTGACAAAACGACAAATCTCTTGACGCCTCATCAATCTCGATTCCCATACTCGATTTCACCCATTGGCGTCGGGCATCAATAAACGAAACAAGGGAAATTGGAACGTTGCAAATGATTGCTGCCAGCTCGGCAAGTCTGTCGAACTGCGCATCATTGTTTGTGTCGAGAATATGATAATCTACGAGCGTTTTGAGCCTTTGGCTCTCGTTATGCGGTATAGGAAAATGTTTCATTTTTTGTTGAGCATATCCCAAATCTAACTAAAAATGGAACCATATTTTAGCCAATATTAAAATAATGGCTGAGAAAATTTGATTCGTTTCTGTCAATATATCGAACCCAAAAATGTGGGCAAACCAGATAAATAATAACAACCAAGCGTTAACTCTGGCAAAGTAACTAAAAATCTACCCCACAAATTCGATTATAAAAAAAGCAAAACTGAAAATTAATATGCATTAACCAACTTCTGCTGTAATGAAGTGAAAACTAGCCAATTCTACAAAAAGCAAAACAAACAAATGTTCAATCAAGACAAATTCGGTGACATCCTGCGTAAACCCGAACAACTCACCTATTTGTAACTAATAGGCTATTACAATTAACAAATCATCCATTCACTGTCAAATTAATAACACTGAACTAACGGTACAAGTATACTCTCATTTATTTACCATGCTCAGTGGCAAGTCCTAAGATCCAATTTTAGGTATGGAAAGTTATCATTTAAACCGACAAAGATCGTAGATGCCTTCGCAACTGATGGCATGCCCACAATTGATTTCGTTAAATGTCAAATACGCAAAACGTAGTTCGAACGGGATGGCCATAAAGGCGCGGTAAGCTTTCTCAAACTCACGAATGATTTAACTTTTAAAGACTTGTTAAACAGGGGACGGCAAAGGATGAGGAGAGAAACTTCATATGGCCACAATCAGGAAAATAATAATGACCGATTCCAATGATCAAAAACCAATATGATGTAAGCCCTGACTAATCAGGACTTACATATTTTTAGTTATCAGGCAGCAACTTCGGACTTTGGTTTACGCCCGCGCGGTTTGCCCGTGTACACAGGTTTTGGAACGTCGCTTTCAAGCGTCAATTCATACCCGACAACACCTTCTTCATAATTGAACAAAGAAACTGTAAAAGAATATTTGTTAGCTGAATAATTAATTCCGCCCTTTTCAAGGATAACTGCCAAAGGAATCACATATCCCCTACCACTTTTAACCATTGAAAATGATCCGGCCGAGTCAGTTGTAGGAATTAGATAAAGCAATTTAAGCGTTCTCTTTCCTCCCTGTGTGCCTATTTTAAATTGAGTTCCCTCCGGTTCAATACCTAGCTCTTCAAGAGTTGCGGCTGGAAGAACCAGTTTCCCGGCAGCTGAGATATACCCGGTTGGTTTCGACTTTGTTGCAGCCTTTTCAATCTTCGGACTATTTTCTTCCGGTGAAAAGAATTTTATCGTTTTTGCTTTCATAAATTATTAAATGTTTCAAATGGATTATTGGCACAAAAATAACGAATAAAATTTCTCAATAGTACTTTTCTATTTTTTTTACAAAAAGTACTATTGAGAAACTGTTTCAATCATTTTCAATTTAATTAAAATGAAACCTCACGCTTTATTTGATTGTCCACACTGGCAGCGCAGCCCCGATTTAAGACAAGCTCCAACCGTTTCGAGATAATTGAATAGCCAGACTGGCGGTACTACAACCAGTTAAAAGGTTTTATTTGCTCTTAATTCAGATCAGTTTTCACATTTTTACAAGTTCCGGCATCCCGGTTTATTTCCTCCAACCTGATCGGTCTTTTGAAATTTCAAACTTGAAAAGAACTGTTCGATGACTTACAATGTCGAGCAAAAAGTAAGCAATTGATTCAAATGTTGCTCGTTTTGAAAGTCCAGCTGATGCTCCCGAAAATAGTTTTGTAACTCAGATTTTCGTTTTGCAAAAATTTTCAGAAAATTACTTTTGCCAGCTACCAGTAATCTTCCATTCTGGTCCATAATAAAATATGTGTACTTGTATTTATAGCTTGGGTTTGCCATATTATTCTGCCATTGAAATTCACCATCCTGGTTACTGATCAGTAAAGTTGAAGGCGTTAGTGCGTCAAATCCGGCAGCATATTTTTGTTCCGAGCCGGATGCCTTGCTTCCTTTTTCAGTAAGATACTTTTTGCGTGCCAGTTTGAGTTTACCATAATCCGCCAGCCATTGGACATCACCTCCTGTTTCATACGGATAGAAAATCGCATCACCGATCGTAATATATTTAATTCCGTGTTGATTTGTAATTAAAAGTGTGTCCCCTTTCAAGTCAATAAATTGAACCGCACCATACATATAGTTGTAATTCATCAGTGCTGTTGTTACCATATTAGATCGCAGATAAACCTTTCCATATACGAATTTATCGAACTGGTATAGCCCTCGATTATCGTTTTTTTGCAGGTTCCGCGTAGTTAAGTTTGCATCCTTACCAGGCATAATTAGGAAAAGAAGAAGCGAAAGCGTTTTCATCAGGTTGCAGAAGTTTATGAAAAACGAAGAAAAAGACGATAACAAACTATAAGCCAATCTATTGAAAAGAATTCAATTATCAGTAAAGATGTGTTTCATTTCAAGATATACTCCTATTTTCATAAAAATTCCTCCGATAGCGCATTATCGGAATTGCTTTCATCACGAAACGCAAAGAAACACCAACTGATTTTGTTCTATTTTCAGCTAAAAATTCAACCATTCCGGCTCAATCGGTGTTAATCTGAATGATCCTGTATGTAACCAAGCGTATCGGATGGTTTCTTTAAGTTTTAACAAAAATGAAAAAACTGTTTCAATGGCTTTTTCGCGATTTATCAAATATCACAATGAACAACAACGCACCAAAAAATATCGCCTATTCTGTGCTGGATCTGGCAACGGTAATTGAGGGAAAAACACCCGCCGATACCTTTCCGAACAGTCTTGATCTTGCACGTAATGCAGAACGGCTTGGCTACACGCGCTACTGGCTTGCGGAGCATCATAATATGGCGAGCGTAGCCAGCTCTGCCACATCGGTCCTGATCGGGTATATTGCCGGCGGCACTTCCAGAATCAGGGTTGGTTCCGGAGGAATTATGCTGCCAAACCATGCGCCGCTGGTTGTAGCCGAGCAGTTCGGAACACTTGCGTCTCTTTATCCGAACCGGATTGACCTGGGATTGGGCAGAGCACCCGGCACTGATCAGATAACAGCAAGGGCAATTCGCGGCGAAAATTTCAACGCTGTTCATAATTTTCCGCAGGATATTCAAAGACTCCAAACCTTCTTTTCCGCCGAAAACAGAACCAGTTCTGTGCGGGCAATTCCTGGTGAAGGGCTCGACATTCCGATATGGATTCTGGGTTCAAGCACCGACAGCGCAAGAGTTGCAGCGGCAATGGGCCTGCCATATGCATTTGCAAGTCATTTTGCCCCCTCCTATTTTCTGGAAGCCATTGAGCTGTACCGGAATAATTTTCAGCCGTCTGCACATTTGGATAAACCCTACGTAATGGCTTGCGTGAACGTGGTAGCCGCTGACACTGACGCAGAAGCGGACCGACTGGCCACCTCTTTGCAGCAGCTTTTTATTGGCGTATTGACGGGGAACAGAAAACTTTTGCAGCCACCTGTGGATCAAATGGATGGGATATGGAGCTTACAGGAGGAGTATGCCGTGAATCAAATGCTCGCATATTCATTTACTGGCGGACCCGACAAACTTCGAAAAAAACTGAATTCCTTTTTGCTTAAAACAGGCGTTGACGAAATCATGGCAACCTCTCACATTTATGACCACCGGGCCAGGATCAGGTCTTATGAAATTTTCTCCGAGGCGGTAAATGAAGTAAACAGGATCAATTCAGATTTGCAGCCTGCGAGCGTTTCGTAACGATCCTTATAACTGGACAAATCGGCTTCTCTACAAAATCCGAGAAGCTGATTACTTTATCCTGTTTTGTATTAAATCATGCTCTTCCTGAGCTTCCGGAAGGCTGCATGGAATGCTCTACGGAGCCAACCCGGTGATGTAACGTTCTGCGAAGAGTTTCAGGAGCTGCAATAATCCTTGCGCCGGTCCAGGTTGAGGCGATGACCATACCCGCTGCGACCAGAATCATATCCTTTACAATGTATTGCGCTTCCAAAGTCGGAGCGTGGCCTGGACCCGAAAATAATTCGAGCGGAAAAAGAAATAGCGGCGACATTGCGCCTATCATTTGCAGGGCCATTAACCAGACGCCGACACGCAAAAACATTCCTGACAAAAAACAAAATCCGATAATACATTCAAGCGATGCCACAAAAATCATGGCACTGTGGCCAGCTAATAGCCCAAATGTCAGTACACCAGTGGTACGGGAAGCCAGTGATTCTATCGGGCTCAATCCGTTAAAAAATTTAAGGAAACCAAATCCGAGAAAAACGATTCCCATACAAATCCTCAGTAAAAAAATACTGTTGGCAACCAGCCATTTATTCATGTTGGAATCCAGTGTCTCGAAGCGTGAAAAAAAATCTGAATGGGCTTTCATAACGTTGGTATTTAATTAAAAAAATCAAATACACTTACGAGACGAAAAAGCATAACGATTGAACTGAACGCCAACGACAGTAAAACACAACCTGGCGTTGTCCGGAAATTCGGGATATTTTAAGTCGGTCAGGCTTGCGGAATTGCGAAATTTAACCAGGCCGGATTATGGCCAAAAGATATTTTCAGAAATTACTTTTGACCATAATCTAAAAACAAATCCGGCGCTTACGGTTTGAAAGAAGCGGTTTACAGAATTTCATTCCAGGTGTTGCCTGTCATCATAATACGTCCAAGACTTACAGCTTCTCTGAACAATACTTTAAAACTAAAATCACTAAAAATTATCGATGGATTGGCTGAAACATCAACTGATTTTATTTCAATTTTCTTGCGGATCAGTTTACGAATCAATTCGATTTCGAAAACAAATGTATTCGTTTTTGTCTTCTGCACTTCTGGCAGCACTTCCCTTCTCAAACCTTTGATACCAGCTTGTGTATCAGTAATATAATTTGAAATCAGAATCCGGTTGATGAACTGTAACGACTTGGAGATAAGCTGCCGTTTGATTGGCAAGTTTTTGAAATATTCGCTGTTCCGGTTTCCGTAAACGAACCAGCAATCGGGATTTTCGGAGAATACCCGTACAATTTCCACGATTGGGTCTGTCCCGAATGGAAAATCAATATCGGTGTAAATGATAATTTCACCGTCAGCCCGCATTGTTCCTTTCCGAATGGCAGACCCCTTTCCCTCATTCACAGGATTATCCAGAAAAATGACGTTTGGAATCGAAGTCAGCATGCCAACCTTCCGCTTATCGAGCCGGGTAGAGCCGTCATTGGAAATAATATATTGAACTGTACAAAACGAAAGCTTGTCATTCAGCTCAATGAGGCTGCTTACAAGTGTCTGACACCATCCGTCGACCGGGTTGTAGCAGGGAAGCACAATACTGACAATGCGAGGAGGTTGATTATTCTTTTTCAAGGCGGAATAACTGAAATTGTAAAACAAACCAGACAATAAAACAAGGAATCACTTTGATCAGATTTGGCTTGAAGAAATCACGACGCCAGGATGACGGGTAAACATCTGTGGGAGCCAGAATACTGAAAAAGAAAACAAATATGACGAGCATTTTCGCCCAGGGATGCAGTGATTCCCGGCTAACGATATACCATATAGCAACGCCTTGAATAGCAATGACAAACGTCGACGATTCTGCTGCATGGTTAAACATGATTACCCAAAGTGACGCATAGGCCAGTAAGAGAAAACGATTCTGCTGACTGTTGAAGGTACCCCGTACCAGCGTCCATATCCAGGTGATGCCAAACATCAACACACCCAGATACTGAACAAGACTCACATCTTTATCAGTAAAGGCAGGCCGCCAAACCTTGATCAGACCCATAATCGAAAAACCGAAGTTCACTTTATGATCTTCAATGAGGCAGGTGTACCAGTCATTATAAAGCTGGACAAAATGCACAGGCCCTACAAACGGCAAAGGCAGGAGTCCGAGGACTATTAACCAAATCAGCGATGAAAGAATATATTCTCCACGTTTGGGATAAAACAGGAAAAGAGCCGCAAAAATGACGCCATAGCCCTTTATGCAAAACGCAAGTACCGGAAACAAAGCCGCCCACCTCATTTTACCCTTCTCAAGAAAAGAAAATGTAAGCAGACCCAACGCGCCGATAAGCGGGTTGGTCTGCTCATTGTGGATGGATGTATTCAGTTCCAGCAGTATATACCACCAGAAAAAAACCTTGTATTTGTATTCTATCGGGAGGCTCCGGATGGAATAAAAAAGAACAACCGAACAAAATATGAGCCATAGTATCAACCCTGCGCCGACGGGCAACAGGCTGAACGGAGCAAACATAATGCAAAATGAAGGATGGTAAAGAAAAATATCAAAATACTCCTTCGGGTATTCCAGATACAAATTTGTTTTCGCCAGCAGATGGAAAAGGGACTGCCTGAAAATAACATAATTGTTATACTTCAACGGTCCTCCTACATAGTGCTGGATACCAGTGATGATACTAAAAAGAATGTAAACAACTAAAATTACGTTTTCCCTTGAAAAAAATGCGGCAACACGTTTCATTAAAAAATCTATTTGTTAGGGTTGAGTTGGCCAAAAATCCATAGTTAGTTAGTAGCCAATTTCATGGTAATGGTGACATATTTCCAAAATGTTTCGCCCATGTCACCCGGTGAAACTTTTCCGGCGTTTTTGTTAATTTTTAAAAATTATTTAGTTCAGGTTAAATGAAACCCCTCGTCATGATCAGTTTTTCGGCTGTTACAAATTCTTTGGAACCTAACTTGTAATCAAATCAGCTGACACATTTTTCTGTAAAACTTTTCCACTCTCAATATCCGAAATTGTTACCCCTAACCCGTTTCTGATGTTTTAAGCCCGTTTAACTCAAAGTTTTAATTTTCCAAAATGTGCCTCTGTTTTACTTCATTCGCCAATAACTGACCATTTCTTCGACTTCAACAATACCTACGGAAATTTGCATAACTGCCGTTGCCTGTCATCAGAAGAAAAAAATTTATCTTTGAGAGGCAACGCTTGCGCTGCCTTTTTACGTAGAAAACTTCGGAACTTACTTATAGTCAGATCTGTGCTTTTTAGAAGACCCCGATCCCTGGCACTGCCCGATATTTTAGAAGGCTGCCGCAACCAGAAACCCTCTGCACAAAAGCAGTTGTTCGAAGCGTATTACAGCTTTGGCATTAATATCTGCATGCGTTACGCAGACCATCGGGAGGAAGCCGAAGAAATGTTTGACGACGGGTTTCTCAGGGTTCTTAACAAAATTCATTACTACGATCCGGACCAGTCGTTTGATGCGTGGTTTCGTACGGTGATCATACGTTCAGCAATTGATCACTACCGCAGGCACAAGTCAAGCGTTACTTTTACCGATATTGAAGAAGCTTACAATATTGGCGTGGACGAAGGATTACTGGAAAAACTCTCTGCCGAAGAAATTCTGGCGGTTGTTCAGTTTTTGCCTCCATCCTACCGTACCGCCTTTTCCTTACATGTTGTTGACGGATATTCGCACCCCGAAATCGCTCAAATGCTTGGAATTAATGAAGGAACCTCACGTTCCAACCTGGCAAAAGCCAGGATCAAGTTGCAGGAACTACTCATAAACTGGACCACCAACGGATCCGTAAACCAAAGAAATTATGTCTAACGAACGTTTCGACAGACTACTAAAAAAGAATCTGGAGTCGGTAAGGCCCGATTACCAGCCTAGTGCATGGAACAGGTTCAGTAAGCGCCTGCCCGCAGTAGGTTTCTGGCCCTGGGTACAAACCTACGGGGGCTGGGCGATGTGCGGCATGATGCTGGCAGGCTGGCTAACGACCATCTATACACTTCGGGAAAACCAGGAGCTGATCCGGCAGCTCAACGCGTCGCCTGCGCTTAAAATGGTTGCGGCCGAACGTGTCGCAAAACAGGTCGACCGTGACGATTCAACACCAAAAAATTCTACGGTCAACAGAATTGACACGGTTTACATTATTAAGAAAACAATTGTTGAAAACAGGTTTTCGGGAGGCGATCCCTCTTTAAAACTGAACGAATACGAGCTTGCAGGTAAAAGAATTCAGGCGCAGGAAAATGCAGAAAAAAATGACAGACAGGCTGCGTTTACACACTATGAGGATGATGACGAAATAAAACAAGATGACCTGAGCCAGCAGAATGCAAACCTGTCAAAATCAGCAGAAATTGGAAAAACGGATTCAAGTTCGATTTTAAGTACGGCTGCACAACCAACTGTTGTTGATACTGTTATAAAAACTCCGTCGGCCATTGCTCTTGCCGCAGCGGACTCCCTGGCAACTTTTGAAACCCTTAAATATGTCTCTCACGTTGCGCGCCGGGATTCTTTGCTTTTATTGCAAACCGAGAATCAACAGGCTTTGAGGCCAAAACGTCCGCCATTCCGATTTTCATCTTTACAGCCCCGACTGGGAATTGAAAGCCTTTTTTCATTGCACAGTTATGGAATTGGCCCGGTAGCAGAACTTTTCCCAACTGAAAACCTCGGAATTTCAATTGGTATTCAAGCTTCTACGCTCGAAGCTGAAAACCACAAAGCGCTGCGCGATTACAACTCAGCGACCGGAAAATTATTTTTGGTGCAGTACCGCAGTTATCTGCCCTCCCGATTTGACCGGATCGAAGATATTTCGATCAAAACATCCGTGGTCAGTATTCCGCTTAGCCTCAAATATTATATCCCGTTAAAACACAAAATTTCTCTTTTTGTACATACCGGGACCAGTCTGGACATCAACGCTTATCAGCAGGTGGATTTCGAAAGTTATATCAACCGCTCAAAAAGACGAAATACTTTTGAGACCGACGCCAAGCCTAATTTTTTCCATAATTTCATGTTCGGTACCGGGCTGCAATACAAACAATCACGCATTCTGGCACAGCTCTCGCCATACTTTGTCTACGATTTCAGGAACATTGTAAATACCCCATCCGGAAGTAATCTGGGTGTGAGAGCGTCGCTGTGGGTTAATCTTTTCAAATAAAAAAGGCGTAGGCTGTTCACATGATGCGAAGTCGTAGTCTCATTTTTTAATTAGGTATTGTATGCATATGTCTTTATTATAAACATTTACATACGTATCGATATGTTCCGTTATCTGTTTATCACCGCAAGTGTATTATGCGCTGAGTTTTCCTATGGCCAAAAAACCTTCGGGTCCGAACTTCCACCACCGTCTGCGACCGAAGACTGGTCGATAAAGCCTCCTATTGTAACACCGGCAGACTCCTACGGAAGCCCGCCGTCTGACGCCCTTATTTTATACAGTGGCAAAAAAGATCTCCCGAAATGGGAGCACCCGGACGGTTCTCCGGTAAAATGGAACCCCATCGACGACGCGCTCACCATCGTTCCCAAAACGACAGATATCCAGACAAAACAAAAATTTGGAAATTGCCAGGTTCATATCGAGTGGAAAACACCGGATATGAAAGAAGATAAGGACATGAACCGGGGAAATAGTGGCGTTCTTATGATGGGACTGTACGAGCTTCAAGTTTACGAATCGTATAACTACGACACCAGGATTTACTACAACGGACAAGCAGGAAGTGTTTACAAACAACACAGTCCGCTTGTCAATGCTGCACGTAAACCAGAAACCTGGCAAACTTTCGACATTGTGTTTGAGGCACCTGTTTTCAATACTGACAAAACCGTTAAAACACCTGCTTTCATGACCGTTTTTCACAACAACGTTCTGATTCTGAACCATGTGGAATTAAAAGGACCAATGGTGTATCAGGGATTTCCTAAATATGTTTTTCACGAACCCAAACGTCCGTTCAGATTGCAGGAACACAACAGCCGGGTGAGTTACAGAAACATCTGGATCCGGGAATTGTGAATCAATCTGTTCGGTTAGTATTAATTCAAAACGGGAGTTAATTCGAAGAAAATTACCGTCTGATCCCAGTCAAAAAATTGAACGACTTTCGGCATTATCATGTCAACTTCGTCAATTTATCCAACCGGTTTTGACGACAAAAAATCTTTTCAATTCACATTGATGCAAAAACAATGCGCAACTATTTTATAAAACTCTTCGATTTTAATTATTGGGCGAACAATATAATTATTGACTTTCTGAATCAGAATAAGATCGCCGACCAAAAGATACTTAACATTATGAGCCACATCGCCCATGCGCAGCACAACTGGTATTTCAGGGTGGTAAATCAGCAACAGGATATTCCGGTTTGGGGTATAATTTCGATGGAAAAACTCACTTCGACGCTTGCAGCAAATGGTGGATTATGGAATGAATTTGTGAAAGGTTTGAATGAAGAAATACTTGCGAAACCTCTGGAGTATAGAAATATGCAGGGAGATCCCTATCTAAACGCGTTGGAGGATGTGCTTGCGCATGTCGTTAATCACTCCACTTACCATCGCGGCCAGGTGATTTTCCTGATTCGTGAAGCGGGAATCGTGCCTCCGTCCACGGATTACATCAGATTTGCCAGGTCTCTGAAATCCTGATCAGGAAAATCGGGACTTATCCCACAGTTTATTATGGACTATCTGCCCGATTACCTGTTCCCGGTAATTTCTACTGACTGGAATCCGCTGAGACTGAATGAAGATCTCATTGCCCTCAATCGCTTCAATTTTACTGATTGAAACAATGTAGGATTTGTGTACGCGCAGGAAGTTTTTGCTGTCAAGGTTCTCTTCCAGATTTTTAAGATACAGCAGCGCTACATATTTCCCTTTCCTGGTGTAAATCGTCACATAGTTCTGCATCCCCTGGATATAAAGAATGTCATCCAGCGCTATTTTTTCATATTTGCTGCCAGATTTGATAAAAAAATAGTCTGCACCGGTTTCATCCGCTAATCCCTGCGATGCCCGGTTCACGAGCCGGTGGTAGTCATTTGCCTTATTAGCCGCCTTAAAAAATCGGTCGAATGTGATCGGCTTCAGTAAATAATCCAGTACATTCAACTGGAAGCTTTCAAGCGCATAACTGGGGAATGCGGTCGTAAGAATGATCATAGGCGGATCTTTCACAATTTTCAGAAAATCAATACCGTTCATTTTAGGCATCTGAATATCCAAAAACACAAGATCTATCGCATTGTTGCCCAGCACTTTCACCAACTCAACCGGATTTTCGCAGGTCGCAAAAAGGTTCAGAAAATCGATCTCCCGAACGTAGCTGGCGATTCCCTCCCTCGCCAAAGGCTCGTCATCCACGATAACACAATTCAGCATTTGCAAAGGATTTAATGATGATTAAAAATCTCCAAGTTCGCACTAGGACGTTGAGATGAAGACAACAATTTGGAAAGTTTTATCCTTAAATTCACTTCAAAAGTTTCGGCTTGATGTATAATGCCGAGCACATACGCGCCAGGATAAATCAGATCCAGCCTGCGCCGAACATTCCTCAATCCCAATCCACCATAATAAATCGCATTTCCCAAAGACTGATCGCCAACCGTATTATGGACTTTAAAATTAAGCTCCGATCCATCTGAATGTAGCTGAATTTGTATCCGGTTAGGCTTATCATCGTGTTTTGAGACGTGCTTGAAAGCGTTTTCCACGAAGATCATGAGAATAAAAGGCGCTATTTCAAGGGGCATTTCCGCCCCGTGTTCCATGTCCACAAAAACCTCCATATTACCATTCTGACGAAGTTTCTCTAAACCAATAAAATTTTCGATATAACTGATTTCATTATGCAGTGGAATATGCTGGTCATTACATTCAAACAACTGATACCGTAATAGTTCTGAAAATCTGGCGAGCGCATCAGATGCCATATCGGGATTTTTATGTATCAAAAAGAAAATCGAATTAATTGTATTAAAAAGAAAATGCGGGTTAAACTGGTTTTTGAGAAACTTCAATTCTGTTTCCAGTTTTTCCTTCTCCATCAACTGTTGTTTTCTTTCTGTTCTGATCCAGTTTCTGGTCAGTTTAATACTCATGGCTAAGGTCATACTGGCAACGGTGGAAGGCAACGCATTGCCCAGAAACCTGTAAAAACAATCTGCTTCCGATCCGCCGCCGTACAATTCCGCCAGGCTCACGCCCGTCAGATAGGAACTGATATAGTAGCCGCTGATGATGAAGGCCGATGTAATGGCAATTGTAGTAAGTAACCAGGCAATATAAACCGAAAATCTGCTTTTTTCCAGATAACGCGGCACCAAAAAATATAGGTTAAGATAAACTGCAAGCGCCTGGAAAACAACATAGAAACTGAACTTTATCGTGAATGGTAAATAAAACAGAGAACTCGCTGCTTTGGCAGGGCTTCCTATGGCAATCACCCACCATAAATAATGGTAGACCAGCCAGAACGGAATGTGGTATAGCTTGTATTTCAGAAACCAGTGTTCTCTCGTCTCAGGATTCGATGAACCTTCCATGTAGATTTTTTTTTCGCGATAAGGTGTATATCAGAACACGGTACATTGTCTTTGTTTAATGCGCATTGGCTTTCCGAAGATACAAAATTTTGCCCTTTGTGTCTCGATCCTATGTGAACGGTTGTGTGTAATTGACCAAGTGAGTTTCTGACGATACGACCCGAAATTACGTGATCATTTTCAAAGCCAAACTCACCTCTGTCACCCGTTTCGCATTTGGTCAAGTATATACAGCGCTTCGTCCCGGAAGTTTTTTAATACCATGCCGGGCATTTTGTTTTGTACTCCGCCCGCCGACCGAAGTGCTCTCCGCAGGAATGGGCGCTCAAATCACCAATAGCCACATGAAATCAGTACTTCTTTATTTCTTTTTGATGATGTTTTTTCAAAATGTCTCTGCTCAAATCTCCGGGAAACTGACCGGGAAAGATGGCAGGCCCATTCCATTTGCAAACGCCATACTCCTTAAAACGACCGATTCAACCTTTTTTCAGGGTTTTGTCTCTGATGAGTGGGGCCGCTTTCAGATCGAAAAGGCCACTCCGGGTAATTATCGTCTGCGTTTCACAAGCCTCGGTTTCAAAACTTTTGAGACAAATCCTTTTAGTATTGTTACCGGACAGGCAGAAACGGATTTAGGAGTTTTCAGAATGGACGAAGAAACGAACCAACTGGCAGCAGTCGAAATTCGGGCAGAAAAACCACTTTATCAGCAAATGTCTGAGGGGATGACTATTCATGTGGAAAACAGCGTTATGTCAAAAGGCAGCTCGGTTATGGAGATATTGGAAAGATCGCCGGGTGTCGTTGTCGACCGCCGTAATAACTCCCTGACCTTGAACGGAAAAAACGGAGTCATGATTATGCTGAATGGCAAATTGATACGCGTACCGATGGACCAACTGACCACGATGCTCAACGCGATGAGCGCGAATGACATCGAAAAAATCGAATTACTGACCACGCCGCCGTCCCGGTACGATGCCGAGGGAAGCGCCGGGATGATCAACATTGTTTTGAAAAAAAATAAAAAGCCAGGAACAACCGGCTCTGCTTCGTTAACGACTGGCTACGGTTGGGGTGAAAAAGTCACCGGCAGCGCTAACGCGGGCCACAGCAGTGAAAAGTTCGATCTGTATGGCTCATATTCACTTTCGCATGATCGTTCTTATTCTAATTTTAATGCACAGGGAACCGAAATAGTGCCGATTCTGGGCGGAGCGACCTCTTTTTTATTTTGGAATGAAACCAAACCGATTCGAAACAATCACAATTTAATGTTGGTATTGGATGCAAAAATCAATACCGGATTGAAAATCGGTGGCAGCTTCAACTATAACAACAGCAATTCAAAAACAAACGTAATAAACCGGGCCGAATACACCCTGGGCGAAGATTCGCTCATGCTGTTCAATGGCGAAATAAATGGCAGAAATCGCTGGAACAGTCTCATATCATCCTTTTACGGTGAGAAGAAACTAAACAGGGACGGTAAAATCAATTTTGATATGGACTATCTGGCCTATAAGATTAAAAATCCAACACAGGTGCAAAGTGCTTTCGTGGATGAAAAAGGCAATGAGGCAGGCGATCAGCCGGGAAGCAAGTTTCCCACGCAGCAAAATGGAATTTCTGACACAGATATCCGGGTGGGCGTGATCAGGACAGATTATTCCAGAAAGTTGAACAAGAAAATCAGTATCGAAACTGGCGCAAAAGTAACGCTTACTTCAAGTTCCAGCGTCTCAGGCCTGCAAAGTACAAAAACCGGCGTGAGACCCGAAACGGAAAATAATGTGAGGATGAAGGAAGGAATTGTAGCTGGTTACTTATCCTTCAACGCACAATTGCGCTCGGCTGTCAGTGTTTCAGCAGGTGCGAGATACGAATATTCGCAAACCAGAATCCGTGATGGAAGGTCGGGTGAGATCACCGCAGATAGAAAACTTGGCGTCCTTTTTCCCAGCCTGTCCATATCAAAAAAATTAAATAAAAATGCAGAATTACAACTTTCCTTCACAAAAAGAATCAGCCGTCCCGCATACAATGACCTGACCTCCTTTGTCTCCTACAATGACCCAATCTCGTTTTTCACAGGGAATCCGCTACTCAAACCCACGATCACCAATAATTTAAAGGTAGGCTACACGTATCGAAGTTATTCGTTTTCGTTACTGGCCAGCAGAGATGACAATCCCATCGTGCAAGGGCAGATCGTACCGGGCGCGGGCGGAGATTACGTATTTATATCCCCTCAAAATGTTGCATTTCAGAACAACATCACATTTGAAACTTCGCTACCTTTTAAAGTGACTGCATGGTGGAACATGAATTACGGTTTTGTTGGCGGCTACCGGCATTACCGACTGGATTATTTACCTGTGCCAGCCGAAAAAACGTATTTCGGTTATGCGGTTACTTTCAGTCAGACAATCAAATTACCATCGAATTTTTTCGTGGAAATTTCCGGGTTTTACAATAGCGCTTCTTACGCAGGAAATGCATCAATAAAAGGATTTGGTGCCCTGAATGCCGGAATCAAAAAGGATTTACAAAAAAACAGGGGAACCTTTCAATTGTCTGTTACAGATGTGCTCCGCACTATGAACATCCAAAGTTTCATAGGAAAATTTACAACGGATGCATTTAACACAAAAGCACAAATCAGCTACAATACAGAATCCAGACACTTCCCGCTCATTAAACTTACGTATTCAAGACCATTCAAAAGTGGATTTAATGAAAGTGAAAAACATGGTAATGGTTCTAAAGATGAACGGGAACGTGTAAGATAAATCTATTTACTCCAATGAATTTCGCGAAAAACGATTGATTTATAGCCATTTAATTCATACAAAACGCCGATATCCTCCTTGCCTGTTTGCACAAGGTCAGAGTAAGCGGTGTAATCTTCTTCTCCATTTCCTGCTTTGTCGACCAGATAACTTTTTGCCCATGTTTTGCCGTCGTCGAAACTGATCCTGAGCGTCAAATTGTCCCGTTCTTTTGTGTCTGCTGCGTTTGAAAACGCCAGTATGTTGTGTTTTCCGTTTTTGCCGATGGTAATGATACTGCCTTCGCAGACCGGATCAGGCAGGTTTTTATCAAAAAATGTCGTGTCCCATTTCATCCCTCCACTGCTGCTCACGGCTACAATTCTTGCTAGAACATCGCCTTTTTGATTCCGTGCATTCAACATAACACGACCGCCTGAAATTTCAGTAGCCGTTGATTCATTGCCGCCCGGAAAAGAAATATTTTCACTGATTTTGAATGACTTACCGTGGTCATCGGTAAAAAATCCGTGGGCATGGTAATCCTTAAAATCCGGTTTCGGATCACCGGCTGAATGGTTGGCTGCGATAAATATTCTGCCTTTGTATTTCCCGGATGTAAGCTGCAACGCGTGACCAGGCGTGTTGGCGTAACTCCGCCAGTCTTCCTTAAAGTTATATTCAGGGTTGAGCTGTGGCTGTCTGGGACGATGTACCTGCCCCGTAATGTTTATCGACTCGGACCATGTTACACCAGCATCTGTTGAAGTTTTGTACCAAACTTCACGCAAACCTTTCCCCCTCCGCACCTCTCCTTCATGATTATTTCCTGTATTGAAAAACAAAAATAAACGCCCTTTTGGAAAAGCCGGATCGGTATTGTCCAGAACAGGGGCCGGATTTCCAGCCTGCAATTTGTCGTAGTCGGCAACTACCTGGATGGGTGACCAGCTTCTGCCGTTATCCCTGCTCCTTTTTAGAACAATTTCTATATCCCCAAAATCACCGCCACCTTCTCTCCTCCCTTCGGCGAAGGCCAGAAGCTGTCCGTCTCCAACCCTTAAAATCGCAGGAATACGGAATGATTTATAACCCTCCATTCCCGAAACAAATACAGGGGTTTGCCCATAAATATTCAGGGAAAAAAGACAAAAAAGGAATGAAAAACGATTCAGGAATCTGCTCATTGTTTCTTTTGATAAAATCAATCTAAAACATCTAAACCATTTCGGACAAAAATTCTACCATTCAGCGGTAAAACATAATGAGTAAAAAGAGATAAACGGTTGATGCGCAAATCCGAATAACTTATAGCTGAAAAGGCACAGGGATAAATCCGGTAAGTAACAAGTCGTCCAAGTATTTCCGCTCACAAACTTTCTTTATCAATCAAAATTTCGCTTTTCAAAATGAGGCGTTTACGAAGTAATCCAAATGAGCGTACTGAATCTACGATTATCGAATTTTTCCCAAAAATAACGGCATCTGATCCGACATGGGACAAACTGGCAAACACAAAATTTCGCTTAAAATGCTACCCGGCCGCGGAAATCCGATTGCAATCTATTTAATTTGCCGATAAAGTATATAGCCTTTATAGATTAAATGAATTTCATTTGATTAATTGATCAGAAATTGAGTAGTTCAGAAGCGTCGGAGTTGTATAAAGCGATAAAAGAAGGCGATCATCTGGCTTTCAGGATTTTCTATACAGAAAACTGGAAGACTGTGTTTTCGGCGACTTACCGTATGGCCCGATCAGAAGAGCTGTCGAAGGATCTGGTGCAGGAAGCCTTTCTGACAATCTGGGAAAAACGGGACCAGATTGAACCAAACAGCAATTTGCTGGCCTATTTGTATCGGATCATAAAAAATAATTTCCTGAATCATATTCAAAGGGAGCAGAACTTTGCTCAAAAACACGAGGCCATTATTCAAACTAGCAATGCGGTCGTTCCGGATCCTTATGATCAGCTTGCAGCTCAGGAGCTTGCTGTACATGTAGCATCAGCCGTAGCGGAAATGCCGGACGGAATGCGGAAGGTCTGGAAGATGAGTCGCCACGAATATTTATCAATTGAAGAAATTTCCAGAGACCTGAGCATCTCTCCGCTTACTGTTAAAAAGCAGATTTCCAACGCATTACAGCTAATACGCTCAAAACTTCGGATTCTGTCCGAAAAATAAATTCACTTTTTCAGGATTCTTCGTACTCCTTTACGCCTTGCCATTTGTATAAGCTGCAACATGGAAAACAAGGACGAAGACAACCACCCAGATTTCAACGATTTCAACAAAAACCTTAAAGAGCCGCTCTCCGAAGATGAGCAGGCAATGATACGCCGATGGCTTGAAAAAAAAACAACGGCAAAAGGTAATGACTTGCTTCACAATCAGCAGAGAATGGCTGAAATTGGCAAAGAAATGTTCAGTCATATTGAGACAAGGCTCGCAGACAAAACAAGTACGCGTCGTATCGGAAGTAGGAATTTATGGCTGGCGGCTGCTTCGGTGGCTCTTCTGCTCCTGGGACTTTCCTGGTTTTTCACTTCGAAAAATTACAATATCAATTCAATCAGTTATGAAAATCAGACGGGTAAAGTTCAAAAAATTTACCTCCCCGACGGTACAGTTGTGTGGCTGAATAAAAACACGGCCATTTCGTATCCAAAACAATTTGCGGCGCGGAGCCGGACTTTTTATCTGAAAAAAGGAGAAGCTTTTTTTGATGTAAAAAGAGATACGACCAGACCATTCCGCATCCAGGCTCCTGATTTCGATGTAACGGTTCTCGGAACTTCATTCAATATTAAAGTACTGGAAAACACGCCATTTGCTCGTGTAACGGTGGCTACCGGGAAGGTTAAAGTGAGCAATGCAAGCAGGGAATCCGGAATTTTGCTTAAAAATGATCAGCTGGAAATCAACAAAAAAGACGGTCGTTTTTCATTACGTCAAATTCCGGCTACGGAAGCGAACGCCTGGAGAAACGGGCAGGTATTTCTGCAAGATGTACCTTTTCAGGAGCTGGTCGGAACACTCGAAGAAACCTACGGAGTGAAAATTTCCTATCCACGCGAAGTTTTGGATAAGCAGAAGTCCAGTTTGGAATTCAGTAGCGGCCAGTCTCTGGAGTCACTTCTGCAGATCATGGAAAAGGTGTACGATCTGAGGTACGAGCTAAAAGGAAAGGAGGTAATTTTTGAATTAAACGGTACCACAAATTAAAAAAAGCAATGTCCTTGCCGGGACATTGCCATCAAAAAAGAAGCACTGGAAATGCTTCTCAGAATTGAAATAGTAAATCTAAATCTTAACAAAGATGCTAAAAAAACAGCAATTCCCGTCACTGGGATCCGACAGGCTCATTTACCTGTTTATCATTTTCACCTGCTTTATCGTTCCCGGAACATCGCTGGCAAGCGAACTTACAGACCTCCGGCTGACCATCGCATTTCAGGACGGATCGCTTCATTCGGCGATTAAAAAACTTGAAAAAGAAACTGATATTCATTTTGCATACAATTCACGTGATCTTCAGGGTTACACGGTCAAAAAGGAAACCTACTCGGAAAAAACAATGGGTTATGTGTTGAACCGTTTGTTGCAGGACACGCCGCTGGTGCTGACTGAAATAAATAATACACTGGTAATCGGGAGAGAAAAAACCTCGACCAGCCAGGTCACAGGTACAGCTATAAAAATGATCCTCGCCCAGCCTGACCAAAAAGCAGAAGCGTCGCTGACGCCCGCATCGCTAAAAACGTTGTCACTGCTTGCGGAACGTGAAAATAAAACACTGGAAGAAATTGCAGTGAAAGGCAGTGTGAAAGACAACAAGGGAGAACCGTTGCCCGGCGTCAACATTTTGCTAAAAGGAACAACCAGAGGCGTTTCGACGGATGCAGACGGCAGATTTGAAATTCGCGTGGATGACCTCAATCAAACGCTTGTGTTCAGTTTTATCGGCTACGAATCTCAGGAAGTGCTGATCAGTGGCCGGACATCTTTTGTGATTAGCCTGAAAGAGGACATCTCTAAACTTGACGAGGTTTTGGTTGTTGGTTATGGTACCCAGTCAAAAGCAGATCTTATTGGTTCAGTAGCACAAATTAATGCGGATAAAATCGGTAACCGTACGACGCCACAACTTTCGCAAAGCCTCACAGGACAGCTTCCGGGTGTAAACATCCAGCAATCTTCCGGTCAGCCCGGATCAAATGCGACCAAAATCCAGATCCGCGGTATCGGTTCGTTCGGCGCTTCAACAGATCCGCTGATTTTGGTGGACGGGATTCCTACCAATTCCTTCAATAATATTAATCCGAATGATGTGGAGTCAATTTCTGTACTGAAAGATGCTTCATCAGCAGCAATTTATGGTGCCCGCGCCGCCAACGGCGTCATTCTGGTGACGACAAAAACCGGCAAAGAGGGCAAACTAAAAATTGCTTACAATGGCTATGTGGGTATGCAAAAAATGACCGCCACCCCTAAATTTGTGAACTCCGCTGAATACGCGTCGCTGGTAAATGAAGTGACGCCGAACACCTATTCAGAAGCGCAGATCAACGCATTCCGGAATGGCACAGATCCTGACAATTACCCCAACAGCGATTTCGTGAAAGCAGCTTTGAAGAGCAGCACCATGCAGACTGCCCATAACGCCACGATCACAAACGGAAGCAGCAATTCGCAGTATCTGATTTCTTTTGGTTACCTGCACCAGGACGGAATTGTGGAGAAAAATAAATTTGACCGCTACAATCTCCGCCTGAACCTGACAAATGATCTGACCAAAAAAATCAAACTGACAACCAGACTGAGCGGCGTTCAAAGTAGCGACAATCAGCCAGCCCCTCCTACTACTCTGGATTTCAACGACATGCTGACTACGATCAGTCAGATTATCCGTTTTGCACCAACCTACCCGATCCAAAAAAGCAATGGCGACTGGGGCACCGGCCTTGCCAATAAAGGAACACCGGTTTCGTATCTGGCAAGTGATTCATACTACAAATACAGGTCAACGGATTTGGGCGCAAACTCCCGCCTCGACTGGACAGTCACAGATGGTCTTGTGCTTTCGGCGCTTGGCGGTTACACACAATTGAATGAAAGATATACCCGATATCTGGCTTCTCAGCGGCTGACGTCCACCATCAATCTGAGTCCTTCTTCGCTCTCGGAAGGAAACTACAACAATCGATATAAAACTTTCCAGGCGTTTGCAGATTATAAAAAATCGATCGGCCACCACTCGTTCGGCATTCTTGCCGGCTATTCTTTTGAATCCTATTATGGTGATTCGCTGACGCTGAGCCGGTCCAATCTGCCGTCAAATTCTGTGACTGTGATCAATGCCGGCGATGCAAATTCGCAAACTACCAGCGGAACGGCTACGGAATGGGCATTGGAATCGTATTTTGGGCGTGCACAATACAATTTCGCACATAAATATTTACTGGAAGGAGCAATTCGTTACGACGGTTCATCCAGATTCCCCACGGCTCAAAAATATGCCGTATTTCCTTCGGTTGCAGTGGGCTGGCGGCTCGGCGAGGAGCGTTTTATCAAAGACAGATTTACCTGGATCAATGAGCTGAAATTGAAAGCTTCGTATGGCGTTCTCGGTAATCAGAACATTGGAAATTACCCCTACCAGAATGTTTTGAATACAGGCTACAATTATGCTTTCGGCAATACCATTTCCAGCGGCGTAGCGCGCACCACCATCACAGACAGCACGCTGCACTGGGAATCCACGCGTACAAAAGACATTGGTATTGAAGTGGCTTTGTTCAAAAAAATGATCTCGTTTTCTGCGACTTATTTTGACAAATATTCCTACGACATTCTTGTTAGTCCTTCGTCAAGCGTTTCCAACGTGCTGGGTTTCACGGTTGGGCAGCAAAATTCAGGAAGCTTGTCGAACCGTGGCTGGGAATTTACTGCAGAGCACCGCAACCAGATCGGCGGTTTCTCTTACTCGGTTGGTACAAATTTAACCTATATCAAGAATACAATCCGCGACCTCGGCGTAGGCAACGTGCGCCAACCCAACGGGCTCACTGGAAACGGAACCAATCTGTTCATCGGCCAACCTATGAATATTTATTACGGATATGAGACAGACGGTCTTTTTACAGATCAGGACGACGTGAAAGCATGGGCTAACCAAACTGCCATTGCGCCAAATTCAAAGCCGGGCGACATCCGTTACAAAGACATCAGCGGTCCCGATGGCGTACCTGACGGCAAAGTTGACGCGACCTACGACCGCAAAGTTCTGGGGAGCCGTATCCCAAAAATCGTTTATGGAATTAACCTCAACGCCGCTTACAAAGGCATTGATTTCTCGGTGCTTTTGCAGGGCATTGCAAATGTGAACGGCTATCTTGACAACTATGCAGGCTGGGCTTTTTACAACCAGGGAAATGTACAGCGCTGGCAGGCGGACGATCATTGGTCGGCAGCAAATCCCAACAGAAATGCCGCGTATCCAAGGCTTGAAATGCTCACAAACCAGGGAAGCAACAATACCGCCCAATCCACTTTCTGGCTGCTTAATGGCTCCTATTTAAGACTTAAAGCGGTGCAGGTGGGTTACACAATTCCGGCAGCAATTACACAAAAATTGAAAATTGAACATGTCCGCCTGTATGTCAATGCGGAGAATTTGCACACGTGGAGCAAGTATCGCAAAGGCTGGGATCCGGAGATCAATTCGGGAGGATCTTATTACCCGATCCTGGCCAATTATACTTTCGGACTTAATGTCAACTTCTGATCAAATTACAACATGAAAAAAGTAAATATATATGGCATGCTGACGCTGATTATTTTCATCAGTTCCTGCCGCAATGAACTGGACAAAAATCCACTGGCCAGTTATGTGAACGAAAATTTCTGGACTTCCGAGTCCAATACACTGCTTGCACTAACCGGTGTTTACCGTGGCAGAATCCAGATGGCAGCAACACCGAGTACCAACGCCGAATTTGCACCGACAGACTGGTGGTCGTATCACGGACTGATCATGATGGAAGTGGCGACCGACAATGCATACGACCGCCGTGGAGACAACGCGGCATTCAACGTGCTGACGAACGGAAACCTGACTTCGGCGAACGCGAACGTAGCGCTTTACTGGTCGCTCAGTTATGCGCGGATTGCCCGTTGTAATTATTTCCTGGAAAACATCGGAAAAGCCCCGATTGACGCTGTAAAGGCAAAAAGATTTATTGCCGAAACCCGTTTCATACGTGCTACGCAATATTTCTATCTGTCTCAATTTTTCGGCTCGGTTCCGTTGATCAAAAAGACGCTCAGTTTGCAGGAAGCCAACACCGTAACGAAAGCGCCTCAAACGGAGGTTTTGAATTATGCCATAGATGAACTAAAGGCATCTGTCACGGACTTGCCGACATTCGCAAATATTCCGGCTGCGGAGCGTGGAAGAGCATCAAAACAGGCAGCACTGGCATTTTTAGGCAGAGCACAACTGGGCGGTAAACTTTTCAAAGACGCGGCTGCAACCTATAAATCGATTATTGACCTTGCAGAAAACAACATTGATGCCGATTACGCGGGATTGTTTAATGGGACCAATGAAGGCAGTAAGGAAATCATCTTTGCAAGTCAGTTTGTAAAAGATCAGGCGCCAAACTCCATGAGCCAGCATTTTTTCCCTGCGATCAACGGTGGCTGGCATCTGTTCAACCCGTTGGGAAGCCTGGTAGAATCGTATGAGTTTGTAGACGGAACACCGTTCTCTTTCAACGATCCTCGTTATCAGCCAAAAGATGTGGGAGCCAACCGTGATCCGCGCCTGAAACTTTCAATACTTTACAACAACCAGGTTTTCCAGAATCAGAAATACATTACCCACCCGGATTCAGCCAAATCCGTCGATCAGCTTACGACTGCCAAACAAGCGACGCGGACGGGTTTTGGAATAAAAAAATATGGATGGGAAGGACTGAGCGGTGACCTTCAAAATTCAGGAATTGACTTGCCGATTGTCCGTTATGCAGAGGTTTTACTGAGCTATCTGGAAGCGAAACTGGAAGCAGGAGACGCGATTGATCCTGCTTTACTGAACCAAACCATTAACGCAGTACGGGGAAGGGCGGCAGTAAACATCGGAAAAGTAACGGAAACTGATCCCGCGAAATTGCGCGTAATTTTGCGAAGAGAAAGACGAAATGAATTTGCATTTGAAGGTTTGCGGCTATGGGATCTATTAAGGTGGAAAATTGCGGGAGAAGTGTTAAAAGGTGATTTTTATGGTGCCGCATTTCCGGGTGCAACGAATCTTAGAAAAAATGGTGCAACTGTGGATCCGTATTCCAGATGGTACGTAACATCTAAAAATTTCAGGACGGGCACAGACGATTTTTGGCCGATCCCACAAAATGAAGTAAGCATTAATCCGAATTTAAAATAAGCTTGACGATGAAAAAAGTACTAAGAAGAATTCTGATCTTTTCTACGGCAATCAGCGCTTTTCAGGTTTCTGCCCAAACTCCGAAAAAGGATCGGCCGAATGTCATTTACATCTATGCGGATGACCTGGGCTACGGAGACCTGAGCAGTTATGGCGCTACGAAAATCAGCACGCCGAACGTCGACAGGCTTGCAAAAGAAGGCTTGCGGTTTACCAATGCGCACAGCACCTCCGGCACCTGCACGCCGTCGAGATATGCGCTCATGACGGGCCAGTATCCGTGGCGAAAAAAGGGAACCGGTATTCTTCCGGGCGATGCAGCGCTAATAATCCCTACTGAAAATGCAACACTTCCGTCCGTTTTCCAAAAAGCGGGTTACAAAACCGGGGCCGTTGGAAAATGGCACCTGGGACTAGGCAAGCCTGATCAAAAAATAAACTGGAATCAGCCGATCAAACATGGCGTTGCTTCTGTTGGTTTTGATTACTCGTTCATTTTCCCGGCTACCTCTGACCGCGTTCCGACAATTTTCATTGAAAACGACCATGTTGTGGGCCTCGAAGAATCTGACCCGATTGAGGTGAATTACGCGCAGAAAGTGGGAAATGAGCCTACGGGGAAAGAGAACCCTGAACTGCTCAAATTGCAGTCTTCGCCCAATCATGGCCACAACAATACGATTGTGAATGGCATTGGCAGAATCGGCTACATGTCAGGTGGAAAAAAAACGCGCTGGGCAGATGAAGAAGTAGCACATGTGTTTGTGGATCGCGCAGAATCCTTCATTGAAACGCATCAAAAGGAACCGTTTTTCCTGTATTTTTCCTTGAATGACATTCACGTTCCCCGCATGCCGAGTACTCAGTTTAAAGGCAAAAGTGGCCTTGGTTTACGTGGAGATGCAATTTTACAGCTCGACTGGACGGTTGGCAGGATACTGAAAAAACTGGAAGCGCTGGGTATTGAGAAAAATACGATGATCATTTTTACGAGTGACAACGGCCCTGTACTGGACGACGGTTATGCGGATGGCGCCGTGACGCAACTCAACGGACACAACCAACTGGGAGCATTGCGTGGTGGAAAATATAGTGCATTTGAAGGTGGAACCCGCGTGCCATTTATTGTGCGCTGGCCGGCTGCGGTTAAGCCCGGCACGGAATCAGGCGCACTCGTTTGCCAGATTGATCTGATCGCTACATTTGCAAATTTATTCAAACAAAATCTGGCACAAACGGACGCTCCGGACAGTCAAAACCTGTTCGACGCTTTTACCGGAAAAACGACGAAAGGCCGTGAAGTGCTGATCCAGCAAGGCGCAGCGTTCTCCGTCGCAAAAGGTGATTGGAAATACATTGAACCGTCGGATGAGCCAAAACTTCAGAAGCTTACGAACATAGAATCCGGAACAGATACGGTGCCGCAACTGTATGATTTAAAGAAAGATATCGGAGAGAAAAATAACGTTGCCACGCAGCATCCGGAAGTTGTAAAAGAACTCGCCGCGATTCTTCAAAAAATAAGAGAGGATGGTCGGAGCAGGTAAAGTTTTTTGCTCTCTCATTGTGCTAACGTGCTGTTACACTGAGCGTAGTGGAAGTGAGCGTACCAAGCTGTCACACTGAGCAAAGTCGAAGTGTCAAACTTAGCGTACCAAGCTGTCACACTGAGCGTAGTCGAAGTGCGGGAGGTCGAAGTGCGGACATCCAGGCCCGGTCTTCGACTACGCTCAGACTGACAATACCCTAAGCAAATAAATATAAACTACCGCATTAAGCTTACCAAACTGTCAGGAGCGTAGTCGAAGTGCGGGCATCCCGGCTCGGTCTTCGACTACGCTCAGACTGACAAACACTCAGACTGACAAACGCTCACTATATCTCCTAGCAATGAACTTACCATCTTGTCACACTGAGCTTACCACGTTGTCACACTGAGCTTACCAAGCTGTCACACTGTGCTTACCAAGCTGTCACACTGAGCGAAGTCGAAGTGCGGGCGGTCGAAGTGAGGGCGGTCGAAGTGCGAGCATCCAGGCCCGGTCTTCGACTTCGCTCAGACTGACAAACGCTCAGGCTGACCAACACTCAGACTGACAAACACTCAGACTGACAAACGCTCAAACTGATAACACTTCGCTCAAACGTCCAGCATTTTATTTTCCTCTGCTCACTTCCATATAATATGGTCCTGCAATACCGTTGCCGGTTTCGTACCAGGATTCCAGATTGTAATCACCCTTTTTAAGGTAAATTTTTTCAAAAATTTCAGTACTCGCTCCGCCTTTTGCAATTACACTCCGCTGAATCTGCCCCAGACGGACAACCGTTCTCGTTCCTTTCTGAATCGGTTTTATATTGATAGACTTGAAATTATAAAAACCTGATTCACTGACCGAAATTGTCCAATAACCTGTTGCCTGATCTGCATTCCAATTTACAACGGCAGTTCCGCCCAGGTCCTGCCGTGTGAGAGTGGATGGATTTTCATGTTTTGAACCAACAATAATACGCTGTTGAACCAGATGCGGGCTGGCAGAAATTTCTTTGAAAACACTGTCCAGGCTTTTCCTCATACTCCCAGCCATTTCCGGTTGTTTGGCGGACAAACTATTTTTCTCAAATGGGTCCGTTTCGAGATCAAACAAGCCAAACGAAGAAATGTCGTTTCCATCGATATTATCGGCAACCAATTTGTATTTCCCCTTGTAAAGCGCCGCATTTCGGTATGGTTCCGGCCATCCGCGATTCCAGGAATTATAGAAAATCCTTTCCTTTTGAGTCGCCTTACCCAGAATAATTTTCAATCCGGAATGCCCGTCAAAACGAATTTTAGCAGGTACCGGAATTTTGGCGGCTTCGAGCAAAGTCGGCAGCACATCTATGTGAGCCAGTAACGCCTTCACTTCTTTGTTCTCAGAAAAAACCCCCGCACCCGAAATCAAAAAGGGAACGCGCGTACCACCCTCATATACAGAACCTTTTAGCCCACGTAATCCTGTATTGAAACGAAATTGTTGATTACCATTGTCGGTCATGAAAATAACGATGGTATTTTCCTCCAATTTTTCTGTTTTCAAAGCATTCAAGATCCGCCCCACATTGTCGTCGATGTTGGTTACCATGCCGTAAACCTTTCTCGCACTTTCCTTTTCTTTTTCGGTCATTCCGACGCCATTCTGTTTATCAGATTCCGAGTCAAATTTCAGATTTTGGTACATTTCCTCGTATTTTTTCGGAAGTTGGAGCGGGTCGTGCGGGGCGTTGTATGAGACATACAAAAAGAAAGGACTGGCGTTCCTATCTTTTATAAATGAAATGGCATGATCTGTGAAAACATCTGAACAATAACCTTTTGACCTCACTTTCCCGTCGTTTTGGATGAGCGTTGAATTGAAATAACTGCTGTCTTTTCGTATAAAATTTTCGATGTCGTCGCCCGGCTGCCCTATTCCCCCACCCCCATGAATAAGACTGTACTGAAAACCCTGATCCGACGGGCGAAACGGATAGTTATCTCCTAAATGCCATTTACCAACTATTCCTGTTCTATAACCGTTCGCACCCAGTAACTCAGCCAAAGTGGTTTCCTCTGCGGCCATGATCGCGCCGTTATTGTATGTGTCATGCACGCCGGTGCGCTGGTGGTACCTGCCGGTAAGCAGGCTTGCGCGTGTCGGTGCGCAGACCGGCGAACTGTGGAAATTGGTCAGCCTGGTCGATCTGGCTGCGAGTTTGTCGATATTTGGCGTTTTCACATACGGATTTCCCGTAAAACCGAAATCTCCATAACCCTGGTCGTCGGTGATGATCAACAAAATATTGGGTCTCTGAGCTATTTTTTGAGCAAAAACCGGAATAACGTGAACAGAGACAAGCAAAACAAGTGCTGCGAAAATTGCCTTCATAAAAGATAATTAATATTGCCATATGCCTTTTGAAAATCAATATCCCAAAAGACTCTGCTACAAAAACCAAATTACTCTACAAAGTTTATAGATAAATAAAAATACTTAAATACCTTGCAAATTGACCATTTGATTGTTAGCCAGGGTAAAAATAGCTAAGGCACGGCTTATGACATTTTAGCCGGCAAGGTAAATTCTCTAAAATTTAACAAAATGATTTCAAGGCAATCTCCATTGTATACGAGGCTGTTGTGCCTGATGCTGATCATGTCGGCGTTGTTTGCTCCTACGGTAAGTGCGCAACAGAGCACAGACATTATTCCATTGTGGCAAAATGGCGTTCCCGGCTTTGAAAACAAGGCGAAAGATCCTGAACTGACGAAGGACTATTGGGTAAAAAACATCAACAATCCGTCACTTCAGGTCATTTTGCCAGCACCTGGCACCGCCAACGGAACGGCCGTTGTAGTGTGCCCGGGAGGGGGATTTCGTTTGCTGGTTTACAAAGCAGAGGGTATAGAGCCTGGCGAATATCTCGCAAAATTAGGCATTACTGTTTTTGTATTAAAATATCGCTTGCCCCGTGAAGAAGGTTCTCCCTATTCACTTGAAAAAGCGCCGCGTGAAGATGCATTACGCGCCATCCGGCAGGTCAGAACCCACGCGAAGAAATATGGAATTGATGTCAATCGGGTTGGAATGCTCGGTTTTTCTGCGGGTGGTGAAGTTGTTTCAGCAGTGGCTTATGTATCGGGAGAAGGCGATTCCAACGCAAAAGATCCTGTTGACAGACTGAATGGCAAACCCGATTTTCAGATGCTGGTCTATCCGGGCCCGCTGGGTATTCCGGACAAAATTCCGGCTGACGCACCACCGGCCTTTCTGCTGGCTGCCAACGACGATCCATGTTGTGCAGTGACAACGGTAGATCTTTTGACCAAATACCGGGAAGCAAAACGTCCGGTAGAGGCTCATTTGCTAACCAGGGGTGACCATGGATTTAATATGGGAAACCGCTCGCAGTTACAGGCAATCAAATCCTGGCCGCAAAGGATGGCCGACTGGCTGCTCGACAGTGGCTATTTGACAAAAGAAAAATGAATCTTCTGCCAACAAGATATGTCGACTATTGGCCGACAGTCAACTGGTACAACCACGATGCCCGACAAATACATGAAAGGTACGAACCTTGAAAACACCACGAAATTTTTGGACTGAAAACTATACCTGGCATGCGCTAAAACAGCACCTAGGCATTTTTAAACGAAGGCACTGTTCAATTCGCATACAATCAGATCATGCTGATAAGTCAACGAACAGGCATACGGTCGGTTCCCCTGCTGATGAATCATCTTATCGCATCTTCGTTTTTGGGTGCTACAAAGCGTTGGCCCGCTAAGTTTAAACATTCTGAAAAAAAATCGAAAAATCCCTGACGTTTTGTTTTTGGAAACGAATAATTGGCAAACGAAAAAACGATTAAAACTCAGAAAGGATCAATTCGAAAAAAAGAATGGACAAAGCGGACAAAACAGAGCAGTTTATTTCACTCATCGAATCTAATAAAGGTATCATTTACAAAGTTGCCAATTCGTACTGCAGCGATACCGAAAACCGTAAAGACCTCATACAGGAAATCATTATTCAGCTTTGGCTCTCATTGGAAAAGTATGATTCCCGGTTCCGCATTTCCACCTGGATGTACCGCATAGCTCTAAACGTGTCTATTTCATTTTACAGGAAAGAAAATCGGCGAAGCGAAATCAGCCGGCCATTACCGGACGAAATACTCTATCTGGAAGCAGATTCCGATCCGCCGGAAACGGATCCAAAGACGGCGTTGCTACAAGTTTTTATCAGGGAGCTCAAAGAAATTGACCGCGCCGTGATTATTCTCTATCTGGAAGAAAACAGTTATCAGGAAATTGCGGAAACATTGGGGATTACTGTAACCAATGTTTCGACCAAAATTTCAATAATCAAACAACAGTTAAAACAAAAATTCTTAAATCTGAAATCTTAATTATGGAAGACACGGAACTGCTGAAACTCTGGAAATCATTCGACAAAAAACTGGAAGATCAGTTGCATATGAATCGAAACAACGTAGAAGAGATCACAAAAATAAAGGCGAGATCATATCTTATTTCTATGACTCCCTTAAAGCTATTTGCCATTGTAGCTGGCATTTTGTGGGTTATTTTTATAGACGTCCTGATTGTCAGGTTTTTCTTTTTTGCAAGTCCGTTTTTTCTCGTTTCAGCTGCTCTGCAAAGTCTGCTCACAACCCTGGCCATTGGTGTTTATCTGTATCAGGTGGTACTGATTCAGCAGGTTGATATCAATGAGCCGATAATGGCAATGCAGCAAAAGGCCGCCCACTTAAAGTCTTCGACCCTCTGGGCGACCAGAATCCTTTTTTTACAGCTGCCACTATGGACAACATTCTACTTAACCAAAAACCTGCTCGTACAGGGAGATACAACTTTCTACCTCGTTCAAGGCATTGTTACCTTTGCCTTTACCTTTATGGGAATCTGGCTTTTCATCAATATCAATTCTGAAAACAAGGAGAAAAAGTGGTTTAGACTTATTTTTGAGGGAAAAGAATGGTCGTCAGTCATGCAGGCAATGAACATTATAAATCAGGTAAAAGCGATTGAATCGGCCAGTGATATCGGATCCGGACAGTAATTTTGGCTTGGTTTTTGCAGAGTGGGATTGATTTAATTTTCAGGAAACGGCTTAGTTGTCGTATCCAAAACTTAATCTCGAACTCGTGAAAACAAACAATATGTTCTGTTCCCTGATTTTATGGCTGATCGTCATGGGAAATTCCATCGCGCAAAAACAGCCGAAGTCAACAAGTCCTGGTAAAAAAGTGGTGTTTATCGCGGGTCCCGATAGTCACGGAAAGGGCGTACATGAATACAACGGTGGCATTGCTTTTCTGGCACAAAAACTGAAAGAAGGGTTACCCGAAGTTGACACGCTCGTTTTCCATAAATCGTGGCCCACAGATCCCAACGCCTTGGATGGCGCTGCAACAATCGTTCTGTTTTGTGACGGGAGTGAAGGTCACATGATCACACCACATTTGAAAGAACTGGAAACACGAATGAATGCCGGTACCGGTTTGGTAATGATTCACTACACACTGGAAATGCCGAAGGGAAACGAGGCGGACCAGTTCCGCAATCTGATTGGTGGTTATTTTGAAATGGATTGGTCTGTCAATCCATTCTGGAGCCCAGAATTTAAAACGCTGCCGAAGCATCCGATTACAAACGGGGTGAAACCATTCAGTATTCGCGACGAGTGGTATTATCACATGCGGTTTGTCGAAAACCAGAAAAACATCACGCCCATTTTGCAGGTGCTGCCGCCAGATTCTACGCTTAGTCGTCCCGATGGGACACATTCCAACAACCCTTTCGTCCGCGAAGCTGTTCTCACTAAAAAGTTACCTCAGACGCTGGCATGGGCATTTAACCGTCCGGGTGGCGGGCGCGGTTTTGGTTTCTCCGGCGGACATGTTCACGCCAACTGGAGAAACGACAGTTTCAGAATGCTGATCCTGAACGCAATAGCCTGGACTGCCAACGTAACAATCCCGAAAGCAGGAATCCAAACCACAACACCGTCTGTCGAGATGTTGCAAAAGCTGGAGCGGCCTGCGAGGTGATAATGGAAATTGGAAAGTTTAAGCCTGATCACACTTAGACGTGTAAGAATGTTATTAATCATTTTTTTAAAGTTTATAGTTAAATCGGCATAATCAGCGCTCAGAAACCTTCAAAATACATTTCATAACTTACCCCTCTAACACTGGTATGCAAAGTCTAAAATCATTACAAGTCAAATTAATTGAGGATATTGCTTCTAAGCAAAATACTTTTTCCGATGATCAATTATCCATTTTCTCTGCCGTCGCGGGTCTCAAAAGTCATGAGAGAACAATGATTGTGGGGAGAGCAGTCAATGGATGGAAAGATCCAATCAACATAAAGTCGGAGCTGGCTGTATTGGAGCTGATTAAAGCAACAGAAGATTCTTTCGGAACAGACAGTTTAAAATGGGTTGAACAACAATGGGGTCACACAACCAAATACAACACGAAGAAATCTGCATTTTGGCGAATTGCACGGGCTATCGCAGGGTTAGCAGCTTCCGGAGCAACTGACTCATTGTCAGATCATCTGATTTGGACAAACCTTTATAAAATATCAAAACCCAAGGGAAACCCCTCCAAAAAATTAATGACCGCCCAATTTGAATTGTGCACGACTATTCTGGATGCCGAAATAGACTATTTCAAACCAAATTACATCGTTTTTTTAACCGGCCTGGGATGGGTAGCACCGTTTTTGAGAGGGGCAATAGAAAACACACCGGACCCCAGTTATAAATTTGTTGAAAAAACCGGCGTTTATCGTGGCAGAAAATTCGTGGTCGGACAGCATCCTCAGGGTAAAAATGAGGAGCAACATCTACGAGAAATAACGGCAAACCTGAATTACCGTGACAAATAGCAAAGATTAACAAGGCCCCCATTTCATTCCAACCAAACGTTCCGAGGAAACGAGATGAAACACGCGCGATTCCAATTCGCTACCAACGGAAACGTTCCGAGGGAACGAGATGAAATATGCCGTTAAATATTTCCTACCAACCAAACGTTCCGAGGAAACGAGGTAAAATACGCCGTTAAATATTTCCTACCAACCAAACGTTCCGAGGGAACGAGGTAAAATATGCCGTTACATTTTTGCTACCAACCAAACGTTCCTAGGGAACGAGGTAAAATATGCCGTTAAATATTTCCTACCAACCAAACGTTCCTAGGGAACGAGATAAAATATGCCGTTAAATATTCCCTACCAACCAAACGTTCCGAGGGAACGAGACAAAATATACCGTTAAATATTTCCTACCAACCAAACGTTCCGATGGAACGAGGTAAAATAAGGCCCGTTACATTTTTGCTACCAACCAGACGTTCCGATAGAACGAGGTAAAATAAGCCCGTTACATTTTTGCTTCCAATCAAACGTTCAGATAGAACGAGGTAATATGGACGCTCCCCTTTTCTGCCAACCAACAAACCTTCTGACCCTGGTGATTACTCCACCCCTTTCATCGAATTGTGAAAAGCATCGACATAAGCCTGCCCTGGTTCTGAGAAATAAGTCACTTTTTCTCTATCCACGATCTCACAGAATTTTTTGTAACTGCCATCATAATTTGCGATGACCGGTGTTCTTTTGCATTTCAGGTAAAGCACAGGCAACGAGGCCATTTCAACGCGATGCAGCACTTCGTCATTATCGGCATACTTCGCTGCTTCTTCAAATATCGCGGAAGATTGGCGCACAAATTCATCAGAAAAAATTTGGTCTGCCGGATCGGTACCGAGGTAAATATGCGTATCCGGTTTTACCCGACTTTGCAACAGATCAAAATACTGCTTCACAAACTTTCCGGAACGTCCGTAATATCCGTACATAAAATCTTCGATCACATCGTTTGTATTGCAATCCGGGTTCCATAAGAGTTTGGAAATAAGGTAAGAACGGAGTTCCGCAAACTCTCCTCCCCGACTCTGATATGCAGCCTGTTCCATGATACCAATCGAATTGTTTTCCTGAAAAGTTTTAATATTCGGCTGTAACACAGCAAAATTCGGGTAAGGCATGATATAGTGACCAAAATTTACCACGTAATCCCAGATATAGAGATGCGGAGCCAGAGAGGACCATGTTTTCAGATCCTTCATGAACGATTCATTCTTGGGGCACGATTTGAAATCATGAGAAAAACAGCATTCAATACTGCAAAAACGAACCACTACATTTTCCCGCGGACGGATTCTTGTGGGAGGATTTCTTGTATACTGATATGCCAGCGTCCCGATAAACTTGTCAGGGAACTCCTTCTCAACGGACTCTGCCACCTGATTGACAAACCAGACCATTAACCCGGATTCGCTCCCTTCACGTTTGACAATTTCCTGGCATTTGTCACACTGGCACGGGTTGTAATAATCATTTTGCGAAACATCGTAAATCAGATACTCCGGACTTTCCCGCATCCGTTTTTTGATCCGGTCTTTGATAATTTCCAGCACATCAGGGTTACTCAGGCACAGCTGAGCAAGCTCAGGCACCCGCCTGCCGTCCAGCAAACTGTAATATTCGGGGTGTTTGGCGAAGAATTCGGCGGGCGGAACCAGTGGATAAAATGTATGCACAGCCCAATAACTTTCCACGCCACCCGGCTGTTTTGGTGCGCTCATAGAGCCGTTCATTTTATTCCTCGCCGCCCAGGTTGGGTCAAAAGCTTCATAATAGAAATCATTCCGCACCCGTATCCCAGGCTTTTCACTGTGACCAAATGCACTGAAAATCAACTCTTTTCTTTTGGGAATGTTGTTCGCCGTCGAGGTGTACCAACGACAACCCAGTTCATTTTCCAGGAACGACATCACCCCGTACATGGTTCCGCGCTGCTTTCCGCCATAAATGATCAGGTCCGACCCGACATTGCTATAATGATACGCTTCATCGTTAGTAGGCGGAGCAGGCATGGCCGTCAGCGAGCTGACTACCGGATTGTACCCCAGAATAATACGTGGCGGTTTACTGTCAGCCAGCTTTTTTATTGGAAAATCAGCTCCACTTACCTCTTCTAACCAGTGACGCAGTTCTTCCGCAGCCCACTTTTCAGATTCTGAGGCGTCTTCTGCCAGCGCTATCGTATAGTTCGTTTTTCCATTTTTAAACAGGACAAATTCCTGTCGTTTGCCTGCACTGAAAATATGATCCTGCCTGATTTTCTCTCCATTTTTCAGCTCCGCATTAAAATGCGCTCGGTAAGTCTGATAATCAGTTGTCTTGAGATTCAGCGGCCCCTGAAAGTTGGAAGACCGCTTTTCAGAAATCACAACCTGATTACGGGAATTAAGAACCTCGATATTGACGCTTTTTATCAACTGACCAAGCACTGATTCCGTATAAACCGACTGCAAATTTACTTCTCCGTTTTTCTTTGCTTCCACCCGAAAAACCTCTCCTCTTTTGACCAGGTTTTGTGTAGAAAAAGAACGCAATCTCATACAGAACTCCCAACGGTTTCCACGTTGTTCAACCTTTAACAGCAGCGTATTTTTACCCTTTTTGAGACGTACCGGAATCATATCACCATCGATACGCAGACCGCGTTCAGTCGGATAGTCCCAGGCATGAATGCCGTTGACCCAAAGCGTACCGCCGTCATTGGTTCCCAGCGCTACGAAATAGATTTTGTCCTGATCTGAATGAATTTCTGAATAAGCGTAAGCAAATACCGGAGCGTTTCGTGAGATCACTTTACGTAGATCAACGATGGAATCGGGCGTTGTGTGTAGCTTCCATTTTGCAGCTCCGCCCGGAAATGTAACCTCATCGCCAGCCTTTATTTTCAGGTTTTGTTCACCACCATATTTTTTGAGGTAATCACCATCATAACCTGCCAAATGATCCCAAACTTTGGCACGATCTGCCGGCAACTCCAACGGAATTGCGCCACAAAGCAGCCAGGATTTAATCCACTTGTCTGTCACAACTTTTTGCAAAGGAAGTTGTTGAGACTGTGCAGCCTGATGAAGCAAAAGTAAAGCGACAAAACTGAGAAAGAGCCTGCGAAGCATGTTAATATGGGTTTAGATGGCTTTTGCGGTACGGGACAGTGACAAGTACCACTGTGAACGCAAATGAAATACGCCTCGATCAAGTAAGCAGGCTATTCAGATTTGATGAACCAATAGAATTTTCTCTTTAATAAACTTGGTTAAACGGAGCTTTTGACGACATGCGCAAGAAAACATTTTCTGTTACACATAGCTTCCATACTTCAACAATTCTAAACAGGAGCAGCGTGTATACGTTTACAATTGTTACAAAAAAATTCTCCAAAGTCGTCAGACGATGGAGAACAGATTTTTAAATTTATTATCGAAAGGCTTGCAAAACAGGTGAAGTCGGAAATCTTGATTTATGTAAATATCAGGATGGAGCCAACTTTTACGAATCAGCATTGTTCATGCCAGCACCGGCATCATTTTATGGAATACCAATCTCTTAAACGAACATCGATTGCCTTATTGGAAGCGTTGACAAGTTTTTTAAATGCCTCGGTATCACTCATTCCGTTCGCACCGCGATAATGGTACGGATAAACAATTTTGGGTTTGAAATCCAGCACCGCAGAGGCGGCTTCCGGAACGTCCATCGTATAAGGCAGATTCATACAAACAAACGCTACATCGATGTTTTTCAACGATCTCATTTCAGGTATTCCGGCAGTGTCTCCACTTAGATAAACCAATTTCCCTCCAAAATTGACAACATACCCATTTCCTCTTCCTTTGGTATGTTTTGCATCAGCCGCCTCCGGCAGATTGTACATTGGTAGTGCTGTGATGGAAATATCCAGTTTGCTGATCGTCTGACCATTGCCAATAACGACAGCTTTCGATTTCAACTTATCGGACATTTTATCCGCAACCGCTTGTGGTACAACGATTAATGCGTGCGATAGGTCCAGTACATCGAGCGTCGACGGATCAAAATGGTCACCATGGATATCAGTAATCAGGATTAGATCGGGAGCCGCAATTCCTGCAAATGTTTTTGCTCCGCCATAAGGATCGGCATAGATCGTTTTACCATTCCAGCCAAGTGCCAGGGTTGCATGGTTAAGCGGCTGGATTTTGAGCGCGCCTTTTGTTGTTTTAATCTCATCGGCAGCAGGCAGTTGTGCCCAGGCTGCGGCGCAAATCATGAGTAATAAAAGTGTGAACGTCGTTTTCATAATAAAAGGTTTATTTTACCAAAGTTATGATTCTGTTGGCCTTCTTCAATCCGAAATGAATTATTTTAAGTAGCCCGAGAATTTCAGAAACCTTTATCATCCGCGGACGGACCGTAAATAGACGGAACAGCAATGTCGTTTAGGCGCATGTAAACCGTGAGTTGTCCGCGATGGTGCACCCAGTGATTTATTGTCGAACTCAGGCTTTCGATCATTGGCGAACTGTACAAAACCTGTCCGTTGTTTTTCAACACGAAAGACTGTTCAAGTCTTTCCGGCGACACGTTCTTCAATGATTTCACTGCATTTTGGAAATTATTATCCATATGATCCACGAGATCCTGTGTGGTTTTTGGCTGAAAGTGGTTATAAGTGGCAAAATCTATCTCGCCATGTTCGACCATATGGGTAATCCACGAAGGAATTTCGGCAACCAGTAGCGCCAGATAACCCATGTTCATTGATTTTGGGTGCGGTTTATAATCGAACAGTGACTCCGGAATCCGTTCCACGCACTTTTTTGAAGATGGAAATTCTGCTTCCAGTTCGTTGACGAAAGCAGCAATAAGTTCTGAGTGTTCCATAGATTTATGTTTTAGCAAAACTTTAAAAAAACAATGCCCGATTCTATCCAACAAGCGTTTGAATGACAAACAGGTTTTTCGAGACCAGCTACTTAACCTGGCATGATAGTATTATATGGGAATGAGCGGGATTCCGGCAATTCTTAAATTCTAATTAAATTTTTGACCATCAAATGAGCGAGTTAATAATGGTTGCAGGCGCCACAGGCGATCTTGGAACAAGGATTATAAAATCTCTTTTAAAGAAAAATGCGTCTGTTGTTGCGCTCGTTAGGAAGGGTACTGATCCGGAAAAACTCGACCAACTTACCAAACCCGGAATCGGCATTATCCAGGCTGATTATACCGATGTGCAGGAATTAGCGAAAGCTTGTGCGGGGGTCTCCTGCGTCGTATCCGCTTTGCAGGGCTTACGTGATGTCATCGTCGACGCCCAAACGTCCTTATTAAATGCGGCAGTTTCGGCTGGCGTACCCCGTTTCATTCCTTCTGATTTTTCTACCGACTTCACTAAACTGGTACCGGGTGACAACAGAAATTTCGACCTCAGACGAGAATTTCAGAAAATCCTCGAGCAGGCACCAATTTCCGGCACCTCCATTTTCAATGGTGCATTTGCCAACATTTTGACTTACAATATCCCTGTACTGGATTTTAAAAACAAAACCGTGGGTTACTGGGGAGAAAACCCGGACTGGAAACTTGACTTCACGACGATGGATGATACCGCGTCTTTTACCGCAGAAGCCGCCATTGACGCCACAACACCCAGATTGCTGCGCATTGCTAGTTTTCAGATCAGTCCTAACGACCTGGTTCGACTTACAGGGGAAGTATTGGGAACCGAATTTACATTGAAAAACATGGGAACCGTGGAGGCCTTTGCCGCCTATAACCGCCAGCAACGCGCAACGCATCCGGAGGGAGAAAACGAAATCTACCCAAAATGGCAGAGCGCTCAATATTTGCAAAGCATGTTTACCACCCAGCATGAGTCACTAGACAATGACAGGTATCCTGAACTAACCTGGTCGACGGCAAAAGAAGTTCTTTCCACTATCAGGTAATCTAACTGTGTTTTTATGAAGGTGCGATGCAATGATCGTATCTTCATAAAACAATTACGCGTAAAATCAGAATTTACGATCCTGAAAAGGTGTTCCTGCGTCTCCTTCGCAATAAAGTTTCAGGCTTAACAGGAACATGGCCCAATTGTAGTTGCAATATCTGTAAAACTCGGTGATTGCCCGCCAGTCATAATGTTTCAGGATGACAGCGGTTACATTTTCCCGTTCCTCGAGTTCAAAAGAAATCCCCGTCCCCACCCATTCAGGGTCCGAGGCAATACACTCCCACACAATTTTCTTATCTGTCACAAGCACTGCAATCTTCATTTTGGTTCCCAGGTCGTCTCCAAAACCAAACTCATTTACGAAACCCACCTGAGCCTTCACTACAAGCTCCCTTGTCCATACATTTGCAAGACCCTCATAGGTGGTCAGCGCGTCGTACACATGGCCAACCGGGGCTTTTATGTAATTGATATGTTCTATTTTTTCCATTCTGTAAGTTCACTTTTACGCACATTTCACGATCAATCGACCGCAACAACAACAACCGAACAGGTTACAAATCAGCATATTTGGCAACATATTTTCGCCAGTCTGCACCAAACGGAACTGTTAGATAATTTCCTTGCGGGGTAATCAGGATTTTAGTTGGATAGCCTACCAGGTTATATTGTTCCTGAATTTTATTATCAGCCATGGCTACGGGAAATGAGAATTTTTTTTCTTTCATGTAGGCGTTTACTTTGTCATCCGTATCGTTGCAAGCGACCGTCATGACTGTAAGTGATTCAGACTGTTTTTGGGATAACTCAGTATAAAACTGCTGTAATCCCGGATGCTCCTCTCTGCAAGGCTGGCACCAGGTTCCCCAGAAATCCAAAAAAATCCATTTGCCCCGCAGGGCCTGGCTCGAAAAAGAGATTTTATCAGTGGTTGTCAGTAAAATGTCGGGCGCCGGTGTCGCTATGTTATTGATACTTGTAAGCCAGAATTCTTTAAAGCTGATCCCACTTTTATCCGTTTCAATATACATTTCTTCAAGCTTCTCCTTGTGTTCAGGATTCGTCAGTGCCATTCTCAACAGTACTGGAAGTGCCTTCGCTTTATATTCGGCATGGCTGACCAGGAACTGTAAATATTCCTCTTCAAAGCCTTTTTTATTTTTCATGCCCAGGAAGACCTGGTCGTAAAAATAGGAGCTCAAATGATTTTTGTCGGTGATGTCCGGGCTGTGATCAGCAGCCATTTTCAGATATGTTTCCTTTTTCCTGAGATCAGTCGTTTTACCGGCTTTCACGTAGTTTGAGAAAGCGAACAAATAACGATACCAAGCACGTTTACCTTGCTCAGCACCTGACATAGATAAATCAGCCACAATCTGATGGTTTTTCAGGTTCAGATAAATCGAGCTCATCATCTTTTCCGCCACTGGCTTCAATGCCGGTTTGCCGGACACAATTTCGTAAATCATCAATCCGTACCGCCCAGCGTAGTTTTTGTAAATATCAATTGTCCCAAGCTGGGAGGTAATAAAATTATTTGCAAGCACAGCCAACTTTGACTCATTATTTCTTGCTTCCTGAACTTGCACCAGGAAATAAACCGGCCGCACAAGTTCCCTGAGGACACGAGACGTATCCTGCATGACCGAGGAAAGAAGTGCAATTCCCAGCCTTCTCCTCTCGAAACTTTCGTTCCTTTCCTGTTCCGAGTCATATTCGGATTCAAGGAAAGTCTGCGCGAATCCATCGTGAATTAATTCTTTGAGCAGGAAAGGAAATTGTGTGCTGGCAGCTACTTTTTGCAGACAAAAAAGCGCAGAATCTACATTCGGCTTATCACTTACAAATCCTCCGAATTTATTGGCCCAAATTAGTGGAGATTCTTCCTTTGTTTTTACCTGCGACCACACAGGATTATGATCTAAGTAAAAAAATATTAATGTTGATAAAATCAGGATGGGTTTAAAAACTTTGATTTGCATAGCTAACTTGTATATTTTTGAAAAACAAACAGTTAGCAATGATATAAAAACTTTAAGATATATTGTAACTAACGAATAACTTATAACAATTTTTAAGAAAACCAAGCGCGTGCAAATCAGATCTATTCAAATTTCAGACCAGTTTCTGACGAATTACGTGGTTAATTGGAGGCAGGATTGATGCGATCCTGATTATTTTTATCCTCCTGTTATTCTTCCGCCGTGTCGATGCTTTGAGCACGTTGAATGTCAAGTTCTGATTCACTCAGGTCTTCAATATCTATCATTCTGTTTTTACCTGCGATTTTGGTTTGTGGACGATTGATGGTTAATTTTCCCAGATATTTAACGAGACGAACTGGTTTCTTCACCTCATTAGTGTTATGCCCAAAATAGTATCAAAAGTCATCTGAAATAAGATCTTCAATTAAAATTACCATAGTTTAACTTTGTGAAAATTCCGCGGACCTTCAGACGACCACGCGCTTTACAAAAATCAGTAGCTATGTTTTTTGATTTTTGCTATAAATCCAAACCTGCATGCATTCCGGAGGGACGCGTTTGGGCGTTTCGGTTACTTTCATTTATACCAACTTTTTTATTTCTCCTTATTTCCGGCTGCAAAGGCTTAAAAGACAATCCAAAATACAAATTTTCAGACGGCATTTATCACACAAAAATTGACGGCAAATCACAATCCGTCTTTATCGAAAACTCGGAAGACTCCATCCTGATTTATTCAGTGGCAAAGGGCTGGAAAAGACTATCCGTCAATTCTTCTTCTTCGCCAAAACCGGTTAATGAGAAAGGTGCAGTCAAAAGCATCCGGACAAACAAATACTGGCAAAACAGTTTCGACATCGATTTGCTTACAATACCCTTAAAATTTCGCCCAGGTGTCGGATCGTTCCCAAAACAATTTAACACAAATCTGAACGGTGCGCTTTATCTGGGATACCGCAATGATATTTACAGATTGTCGTACGACAAGAATCCGATTGGAAAGTTGAATCAGAAAATCACGCATTATGGCATTTCCGCCGGCTTCATGACTGGTTTTGGTTCGACTGCAATGAATCCCTGGGTCACCAATAATCAGATTACTATAGAGTATGATGGTGTAGTCTGGTCCAAGGGAGTTGCCATAGTGATGGGACTTGACAAATTTTCTTTCGCCATCGTCGGCGCCGTTGACCATTTGCTCGATGGTAACAAATCCGTCTGGCTCTTTCAGGGAAAACCCTATCTGGGGCTCGGATTGGGGCTCAATCTGAACTAAATACCCGTAATTAAATTTCCCGCCAGCGTCGCGCTACCTGCTCTTATCTGGCATGGTTCTAATATCTGCTACAATATCGGGCAGAATGGTTCATCGTGCACTCAGGTTTTCAAAGATATACTGGCTTTAAGAAAAAACGGGATCTGCCGCGGCCAGATCGAAAGTCAAAATCAGATTTTGCAATCTGACAATAAACGCATCATCAAATTCAGGATTTCATCATTGAAACTAAAATCCAAATTATGAAACAATTGAAATTTACTTTTTCCCTCATCCAAGAGAGTTTCAGCAGCTTTCTGGAAGATAATGCATTAAAACTTAGTGCGGCACTTTCGTATTACACGATATTTTCACTGGCGCCAATGATCCTGGTGATCATTTCCATTGCGGGAATTTTTCTTGGACGTGACGCTATCCAGGGACAGCTATTTGAGCAGATCGGAGGGCTGGTTGGCAAGCAGGCTGCGATTCAACTGCAAGAGATCATCAAAAATGCGGCTGTTTCAAACAAATCCGGCACAGCCGCAGCGATCGGAATCGTAACATTGATTATAGGTGCTACGGGGGTCTTTGCGGAAATGCAGGATTCTATAAACTACATATGGGAAATTAAATCAAAGCCCCGGAAAAGCTGGCTTCAATATCTTAAAAACCGGCTGCTATCTTTTTCGATCATATTGACGCTTGGATTTCTGATGATCGTTTCGCTTGGTGTGAATACACTGGTGGACTTGCTGAGCAAAAGTCTTGAACGCTACTTTTCGGAAGCCTCTGTCGTTTTGTTTTTTGTGCTGAATATCGTCATTGTAATTGTGGTCATTACGGCGCTTTTTTCAGTAATTTTTAAAGTTCTGCCCGACGGTCACGTAAAGTGGAAGGAATGTATTGTCGGCGCTGCGTTTACGGCGATTTTGTTTGTTTTGGGCAAATTTGGCATCAGCTTCTACCTTGGCAAGTCGGACCTCGGCGCTACCTACGGGACCTCGGCTTCCATTGTAATTTTGCTCACCTGGGTCTATTATTCCTCGATTATTCTGTATTTCGGAGCAGAATTTACCAAAGTGTACGCAAAATCAAGAGGGTTGGAAATCTCTCCGAATGAACATGCAGTTAGGGTTGTCAGGAAAGAAGTCGAAGCAGCGCATCCATCCGAAATTCTATCTGAAAAAGAAAAAATTTCCGCCCCAAAGGTCGTGGTAAATCAATTGCTGGAGACCGTTACTGATTTTATAGAAGAAAAAATCAATGTAGTTAAAGGCGAAATTGAGGCCATAATTGCCAAATTGGGTACGCCCGTGGTGTACTACACAACAATTGCGCTCATTGCATTTTCCAGCCTGATCATGATTATCATGATCTGTGGTCAGCTTCTCAATCGGTGGTTCGATAGTGGCTATCTGGGTTACCTGGCATTGCTTTTGCTGTCCGTGATCCTGCTGGGACTGGTGGTGTTTTTTAAAGATAAATTTCTTATACTGATCAAAAAAGTGATGACAACCTTGGCGAGCAACAAAGATTGATCATCAGGAAGACAAACCCGGCAGGCAACTCATCTCGAATTTTACAGAATTATTATGAAAAAATCCGCTCTTAACATTATTCCGCTACTTTTCACCTTTGTTCTGCTTTCGCTGAACTATCCAACAACAGAAGCAAGACAGGAACCGAAGTCAGCATTTATCCTTGCGGCATCAGATGCCAGCACGCTGGAAGTGAAATTGGGTGAACTGGCACTCAAAAAGAGCCCGTCTGCGAAAACAAAAGAATTTGCAAGGAGCATGGTCAACGATCACGGAAAAGTGAAAAAGGAATTATTAGCCATCGCAACGAAAAGGAATTTAACGATACCATCAGGACTGACACTAGCCAAACAGGTTAAGTATGACAGCCTGGAATTGCAGAAGCCAGAGAATTTTGACCGGATGTATGCCACAATAATGATTCGCTCGCACGAGGATGCTGTCAAACTATTTGAAAAACAAGCCAAATCAGGCACCGACCCGGTATTAAAAAAATGGGCTTCGGATAACCTGGGAATGCTGAAACATCATCTTGAAATGGCCAGATCACTGAGACCAGGCAAGTGATTGCCATTCTTTAATCAGCTCTATACAAATTTCAGCTAGCTTAATAATGGCGTAACAACCTTGCCGTGCACATCTGTAAGCCTGTATCTCCTGCCCTGGTGTTTGAAAATGAGCTGCTCATGATCAACCCCCAGCAAATGCATTACAGTCGCCTGAAAATCATGGACATGTACGGGATCCTTGATCACATTATATCCAAATTCGTCTGTTTCGCCAAATACAAATCCTTTCTTCACACCCGCACCAGCCATCCAGATTGTGAAGCTGCGCGGATGGTGATCACGGCCATAATTATCTTTTGTTAGTTTACCCTGCGAGTAGGATCCACGCCCGAATTCGCCACCCCAAACTACAAGTGTTTCATCCAGCAAACCGCGCTGTTTTAAATCAGTTATCAGCGCTGCCGAAGCCTGATCAACGCTTTTTGCCATGATTTTGATGTCATTTGGAAGATTGCCGTGCTGGTCCCAGCCCTGGTGATAAAGCTGGACAAATTTGACATCCTTTTCAATCAGCTTACGGGCAAGCAGGCAGTTTGCCGCAAATGTTCCGGGCTTCCTTGAGTCCTCACCGTAAAGATCAAATATGTAATCAGGCTCTTTCGAAATGTCCATCGTTTCCGGAACAGCCGTTTGCATCCGGTAAGCCATTTCGTACTGAGACATTCTGTAGTTTATTTCCGGGTCCAGAATCTTCTCAAACTGCTCCTGTTGTAACTTCGCCAACGAGTTCAGCATGCGCCTGCGACTGGATTTGTCTATTCCTTCCGGATTGTTGAGATAAAAAACGGGGTCCGGTCCGGACCGAAAAACGACTCCCTGATGAATGGACGGCAAAAACCCGTTACTCCATAATTTGGCATACAATGGCTGATCGCCGGGCCTTCCTTTTGAAAGCAGTACAACAAAGGAAGGCATATTCTGATTGTCGGATCCGAGGCCATAACTCACCCAGGAACCCCACGAAGGGCGTCCTCCCTGCTGGCTTCCGGTTTGAAAAAACGTAACAGCCGGATCGTGGTTGATCGCTTCAGTATGCATGGATCGGATAAATGTTACGTCGTCTACGATACTGGAAGTGTAAGGGAGCAACTCACTGATCATCATATCATTGGACCCCTTCCTTTCGAACTTATACTTTGAAGCAGCCAGTGGAAAACTACTTTGCCCCGCTGTCATTCCTGTCAGGCGCTGCCCTTTTCTGATGGATTCAGGAAGATCCTGTCCGAACATTTCTTCCAGTTTTGGCTTGTAGTCAAAGAGTTCGAGCTGTGATGGCGCGCCACTTTGAAAAAGGTAAATAATCCGTTTCGCTTTTGGGGCAAAGTGTGGCTTGCCCAAAGGAAATGTGGCTCCTTCCGGGGTACCTGCGACTATCTTTTTGGCCATGGAATTGTCCGCGTTCAGCAAGGAAGCCATTGCAGCAGCGCCAAGTCCAAGACTTGTTTTTGACAAGAAGTTTCTCCTGCTCAACTGCTCATGCACATGATTTTCAAGTTCTTTGTAAAAGCTCATGGTTTTATCTTTTATCTCTTGATCAAAAATTCATCAAAATTCATTACTGTGCTCGCTACGATGGTTTCCGCTGCCAGTTGTGCCTGATTCAGCTTTTTGTCAACCGGAAATTCTCCCGAGGCTACAACTTGTTTGGCCCGTTTCGGATTCTTAACAAAATCAGCGTATTCCTCCATATACAGATCTTTCAGAATTACCATCTCCCTGCTACTGGGCGGCCGGCTCGTCAAAGCCGTAAATCCATACGAAATCTGTTCATCCAAAGTCCGCCCTTTGTTGAGCATTTGCTGTGCCAGTACGCGTGACGCCTCAACAAACTGCGGGTCATTCATGACGACCAGGGCCTGCAACGGCGTACTGGTTTTCTGTCTTTTTGTAATGCAAAAATGCCTTTCCGCTGCATCGAAATTGAGCATCATTGGCGGCGGAGCACTGCGTTTCCAGACCGTATACAAACTGCGTCTGTACAATGTGTCTCCGTGCTGCTGATTATACATCACTTCATTTCGGGTTGCCAATGCTTCCCACAGTCCGTTTGGCTGATAAGGATAGGCACTTTTACCGCCAATGCGCTGCGTAAGCAAACTGCTGGACGCCAGCGCATTGTCACGCACCTGCTCGGCACTCATCCGGTAACTAGGACCTCGCGCGTACAACTTATTATCAGGATCCAGCTCCGGATTTTTAGCGTCCGTTCTCGACGACTGCCGGTAAGTTGCCGACATAACGATGAGCTTTTGCATTGCCTTCACATCCCAATTCGACTCCCGGAATCTGGCAGACAGATAATCAAGTAGTTTCGGATGCGTCGGAAGTTCGCCCTGATTACCAAAATCATCACTTGAAATCACAAGGCCTTTTCCAAAGTACCGCATCCAGAAACGGTTTACGGTGACACGGGTAAAAAGTGGATGATCTTCATGCAAAAGCCATCTGGCAAGACCAAGCCTGTTTTTCGGAAAATCTTTGGGTATTTTGAAAAAGCTGTCAGGAGTATCGGAAGTGACCTCTTTTCCCGGAGCATCGTAAGCGCCGCGATTCAGGATGAAAGATTTTCTCGGAAACTTGCGTTCTTTCATCACCATTACATCAATTTCCTTATCCAGAATTTCAGTTTCTTCCCCGATCAGTTTACGGCTGGCAGCCATATTCTGCGCGTACTCAGGATCGATGTTTGTCAGATAATATTCTCTCAGCGCAGTTACCTGTGCCGGTTTAAGGAGAGCGGCTGGTGTTTTAAGAACAGTCAATAATTCATTTTTGAGTGAATACAAGCCCATCATCTCCAGCGAGGTCAGTGGCCTTGTATAAATTTTCAATTCATCCACCTCGAAATTCTTGGTACGCTGGTCGGAGAGCCTGCCGATGTTCATCCTGTCGACATACCAGTTGGTCTTATTCTTTCCGAACAAAATGCTTTCGGTAAGGTTGTCGTTGTGAACGACAACTTTTACGGGCTGCCCATTGATATACAGTTTCAAGCCGGATGCCTTACTCAAACCGTCGTAGGAAAATCCGATCTGTGTCCATTTGTTGATTGGAAATTTGTCAACTGACTGTATTTCGATTGCATTCTCAGGCCAGACATGGCTGATGGTCAGCTTTATACGACCGTCTTTTTCCCGGAAAACGTTCCATCCCCGATATCCGTTGAACACACCATTGGATTTGTGGATCAGCGAGCCGGTGACCGAAGGATCATGCAAATTCATCCAGATGCTGATACTAAAAGGCTGATTGCGTTCAAAAAAAGCGAAGTTATCACCAAAACTGACCGAGTTGTCCCCGAAAATGTATCGCGCTTTTCCGATCCTTCCAGGTCGTACTGCTGCATTCGAAAGACTGTCATCACCCTCGGCGGTGGCCTTGTGTTTTGGATCAGCCATGTTTTGAAATTCTTTGCCGGATGGTTCGTCAAAAGTAAAATGTCCAAGCAATTCTTTTGTTTCAGGAATAAGATTTTTTGCGGGATCCTGAGCTGCATTTGCCAACCAGCTTTGAAATTTCTGTTCGAAATAGGCAGCTTTTTTTATCCTCGTGTTCTTTTCCTGAATGAGGTTCGCATGTATAAATTTCAGCTTAGCGTCTGCCTCCGGACTTGGCAATGTAATTGTCGGGCTTGCCTCGCCATTGTACGGTACCTGACCATTTTCATTGTTATTGTTAAAAAACGAATACAATGAATAATAATCTTTGTGACTGATCGGGTCATATTTGTGGTCGTGACAGCGCGCGCATTCGACGGTGATTCCAAGGAAAGTTTTGCCAAAAGTATCCACGCGGTCCGACACGTAAGCTGCCCGGTATTCTTCCGGGATGATACCGCCCTCCTGGCTCTGCTGGTGCATGCGGTTGAAGCCCGTCGCCACCATTTGTTCCCGTGTCGGATTGGGCAGCATGTCTCCTGCGAGCTGCCAGGTCACAAACTGATCGTACGGCTGGTTTTGATTAAAAGATTTGATCACCCAATCCCTGAAAGGCCAGGCCGTCCGGGGACCATCATCCTGATACCCGTGCGTATCGGCGTAGCGGGCTGCATCGAGCCACGAGACCGCCATGTGTTCGCCATAATGAGGAGACGCGAGTAATTTGTTCACAACTTTTTCATACGCTCCCGCAGACTGATCTGCCAGATAAGTTTTCACCTCCTCAGGTGTGGGCGGCAATCCGGTCAAGTCCAGATATACCCGGCGCAGAAGCGTTGTTTTTTCTGCCTCAGCGGAAGGGGCTATCCCTTTGTCTTCCAGTTTGTTAAGAATAAAACGATCAATGTCATTTTTGACCCATTTCTCATTTTTAACCTTGGGAACGGCCGGACTTTCTACCTTCGTAAATGCCCAGTGCGGCTTGTATTCGGCTCCCTCTTCCACCCATTTTACCAGTATTGCTTTTTCCCGCGCCGTGAGCGACAAATGCGATTCAGGCGTTGGCATCATCACCTTCACGTCCGTGGACAGAATACGCTGCACCAGTTCACTTTTCGCAGATTTTCCCGGATTAATCGCTTTCAGACCACTTTCCGTTTTCTTTTCGTATGCTGCCTCTGCAACATCAAGCCGTAAACCCGCTTTCTGATGATTCGCATCGGGTCCATGGCATGCAAAGCAGCGGTCCGACAAAATGGGTTTGACATCATAGGTGTAATCAATGGGTTGCGAAAGGGTCGACATTTCCTTCGCAACATCCTCCGGCAAATCAGCCTTGTTGTTGCAGGAAACAGTTATGCATGCAGCAACAACAATTAGGAGACAATATTTTACTTTTCTGAAAAACATCAATGGTTCGAATTATTTACAACAGGTTCAGGGATACAACTGATATACAATTTACAAAAGGAAAATAACTAACACTTTTCCTTGTCGATCTGGCTGAATATTTAAATTACTGAATTTTAGGTCAAAGAAACTTGATGGCCTGTCAGTCTGAAAATACCCGGCCTGGTCTTCGACTCCGCTCAGACTGACAATACCACGCTCAGACTAACACTACCACGTTCAGACTAACAATACCACGCTTAGACTAACACTACCACGCTTAGACTGACAATACCACGCTCAGACTGACTGTACCTAATTCTCACAAACTGCTCGACATGCTGTCACACTGTAGCTATAATGCTGTCACACTGAGCGGAGTCGAAGTTCGGGCTCACCATGCTGTCTCACTCAACTGTGCTACTGTCACACCGGAGCTGTGATACTGTCACACTGGAGCTATAATACTGTCACACTGAGCGTAGTCGAAGTGCGGGCTCACCATGCTGTCTCACTCAACTGTGCTACTGTCACACCGGAGCTGTAATGCTGTCACACTGAGCTGTAATGCTGTCACAGTGAGCGAAGTCGAAGTGCGGGCGGGCGAAGTGCGGGTCAGATAATCAAACCCCGCAACACCCGGCCTGGTCTTCGACCGCCCGGCGGCCCGGTACGCTCAGACTGACAACACCACGCTCAGACTGTCTTCGACTCCGCTCAGACTGACAACACCTCGCTCAGACTGTCTTCGACTCCGCTCAGACTGACAACACTACGCTTAGACTGTCTTCGACTTCGCTCAGACTGACGATATCTCACACCACCAGCGCCTCAATACCCTGGATTTTGCTTTAATGTGGCTGCTCCATTTTTGGTACTGTACACGATTGCCTGTTGCGGAATCGGATAGTAGTTGTGTTTTTCTTCAAATTTGGCACCACTCAGGAATGTTCTCAGATTTTTTTCCTTATCCAGATATTTGTTCAGCACCGAAACCGCTACGCCCCAACGAACAAGCTCAAAAAACCGATGGCCTTCCATGGCAAATTCCAGCCGATTTTCGAATCTTACCGCTTCTCTTGCACTTGCTGCGTTTGTCCAGGTGTCGGTATATAGGCCAACGACATAATTTGCAGCGGGTTTCCCCGCATCCGTTTTCACAAAACCACCCGGATTTGCGGCTCTTTTACGGATCAGATTCACATACTCACGGGCTTTTTCAAGATTCCCCAATTCTACTTCACATTCGGCCAGCCAGAGAAGAACGTTGCTGTATCTCATCAAGCGGTAATTGTTTGTGCTCAATCTTGGATTACCTGTCTTGCCCGATTCTGCTTTACTTACGATCTGTTTTTTTGATGAATATGGCCCGGCATATGATTGATCACGAATCCAGAACCGACCCGGATGTACACCCCAGTCAATAAACGGAATTCCCCGGCGCCCTACCGTCCAGTCCAGCCGGGAGTCCAGACTGCCTGTGTAAGGTTCAAATGGCGCAGAAGACAACAGTCCTTCGTCATTTTTCACGTCCGCATCGTTAAAAGTCTGGATCATCGGCAAACCCTTCGCATCGGTTTTGTAGGCATTCACCAGATTTTGTGAGGCCTGGAAAAACCCGCAGCAACCGCCCGGTCCATTTGGATACATATAGGTAAGTTCATCACCCTGGTTTCCACCCGATCCGTCGGCAGAAGTCACGCTGTACTGCACTTCAAAAACGGACTCTGCATTGTTACGCGTTTCGGCAGCAAAATTATCATGAAAATTATCTACCAAACGATATTTACCACTATTGACAACTTTAAGCAAAGCCTCTTTGGCAGCCGTCAGATGTGCAATATCCGCCATGCCTTTCGGAAAACCCTGAAACATATGACATTTTGCAAGGTAAGCCAATGCCGCCCATTTGGTTGGCCGTCCGGCCTGGGTCTGGTTTTCCGGGAGATTTTCGGATGCAAATTTGAAGTCTTCAAGGATTTTCGGCCAGGCGTCTTCAGTATTAGGAATCAGCACACTGGCCGGATCATTCGGATCCCAGGTTTTTTCATCAATGTAAGAAATATTACCCCACATTTTTTTAGCTTCAAAGTGATAATGCCCGCGTAAGAAACGGGCTTCCGCCTGAATCTGTATCTTGCGGTCATCGCGGATCCCGGCAGCGTCCGGTAGTGTTTTTAACACATCATTGGAACGTGCAATCCCGTCATAAAGCGTCCTCCATTTCCCGTAAATATGGGTGTTGGTGGTCAGCCAGACGTAGCGTTCCATAAAAGTTTGTTCCGGCTGGTCGCCTGCATCCGAGCCCTTGTAGGCATCATCGGAGACAACGCTGCCAAAAATCCAGTTGGAAACCGCGCCATGCCAGGACGTTACACCGCTTGTACCAATCCCGTCCAAAAGTGCATAGGCACCTGTGAGCGCGCCCTCGATCCCCGCCGACGTTTTCAGGATATCCGGATTGTACTGCCCCTGGGGCTTTTTGTCAAGAAATTTATCACCACAGGAAGATGCGATGACGATCACAACAAGTATGAATATTTTTTTCATGATATTTTCGATTAAAAACCCAGACTAAGACCTACAATAATTGATTTTGGTGTCGGATAAACACCTTCGTCCACACCAATCTGGCGGTCGGAGCCACTGTTAAAATTCCGCAGATTTACCTCAGGATCCAGGCCGGTATATTTAGTGATTGTGAACAGATTCTGCCCCTGAATGTAAAATCTCAGGTGATCTGTACCAATGCGCGATAAAACTGATTTTGGTAAACTGTAACCCAGCTGAATGTTTTTAAACCTCAGATATGACCCGTCTTCCACAAAATATGTGGAAGGCTCACCACTCTGCGCATCGTTGGCATCGAGTATGGGAAGTTTGGCACCAGGATTGTCAGGCCGCCAGGAATCGTAGAGCATTCTCTTGGTACGATTACCCTGAAACACCTCAAAATCAGTCCAGTAACGCACGTGATTGAAGATCTGGTTTCCCTGAACGCCCTGCGCAAAGATCGTCAGATCAATGCCTTTGTAGGCCACGTTGGCGTTAATACCGTATGTGAAATCAGGATGCGGACTTCCGATGTAAGTCTGATCCTGCGCATTGATCACGCCATCGTTGTTGATGTCACGGTAATTGAATTTCCCAACGCCCTGCGTTTTCTTCCCATTGATATAAATATTGGAATCGTAGTAACCCGGAAATTTGGCATGTTTAGCAACTTCTTCTTCATTTTGCAGAATACCATCAATGATATAACCATAAAAAGACGAGATCGGACGACCAGCAATGGACCGGGTAACAGCTGGCGTACGAAGGGAAAATCCGGGCAGAAAATCATTTGGATTTTGCGGATCAAGCGCCAGTATTTTGTTTCTGTAAGTTGAAAAATTGACACCAATACTGAACGTGAGTTCGCCATTCATTACTGCATCGTTGTAATTTAAACCAAGATCAAATCCCTTATTTTGAAGCGAAGCTATATTTTGTGCGGGTACTGAAGCATCGCCCAGGCGCGGGTCATATGCTTTGGTATACAGCAGGTTACGTGTTTGCCTGTCAAATACATCCAGATTGAAGTCAAATTTTCCTTTAAACAGATTGGCGTCCAGGCCAATATTGACCGTCGTTGTGGTTTCCCATTTCGCTTTTGGATTTCCGAATCTTGCCAGGTCAAAACCCTGGGTATAACCAATTGGTGCACCGCCAATTCCGTAGCCGCTGCTGTTGGGCGTGCTCTGATAGGTTGAGTAAGCGTTAAAATCTCCGATTTCCTGATTTCCGGTTTGGCCCCACCCAGCCCTGAGTTTCAGGTCGGTGATAAAAGTTGCATTTGACATAAATGCTTCTTTGGATAATCTCCATCCCACACTCGCCGCCGGAAAAGTGGCGTACCGCGAAGCCGCCTGAAATCTGGATGAAGCATCCCTTCTGACGGTAGCCTGGAAAAGGTATTTATCCATAAACGAATAGTCGACCCGGCCAAAATAGGAGAACAGCGACCAGGACGAAGAAGCATAACCACTGTTGCTTGATGTCGAAGGATTTCCGGCGTCTATATACCTGAGATCAACCACATTTGAAAAGAAACCCTGACGGTAAGCACTAAGAAAATTCCCATAGGAATTGATGGATTCAAGGCCTGCAAATACATTCAGATGGTGTTTGTCTCCGAAAGTTTTTTCATAATTAAGGGAGTTTGTCCAGGTCCATGCGTAGCTGTAACTTCTCGTTTCTGACAAGTCATTGACATTCGTACCATGGGCAAGTTCCACTTCCACCGGATTGTAATATTTACCTGCTGAAACAGTCGCATCAACGCCGAAACTGGTTTTCGCTGTCAGATTTTTCAGGATATCAATTTCAGCATAAGTATTTCCAAAAATCCTGAGGTCCTTGTATCCATTGTTTTTGTTCCTCACCAACTGCCCTACCGGATTATTCGCGTTGCCAAGATTACTTCCCAGGGTCCCGGCAAAATTACCTCCAATGTCATACACAGGAATGATCGGCTGGGCACGATAAGTATTTGAAACCTGACTTGTTTCACTGTTGTTCCCATAATTTCCCTGTCGCTGACCGTATGCGACCTGCAAATTTTCACCGATACGCAGCCGCTTTTTGATCGTAAATTCAGTATTGGCCCGTACGGAATAACGCTTGTAGGCGTTGTAAATCAGAATACCCTGCTGATTAAAGTAATTGGCAGAGAATGCATATCTGCTCTTTTCCGACCCACCGGAAACACCCATCTGATAATTCTGGATCGGTGCGGGATCAAATACCTCGTTCATCCAGTCGGTCCCTTGCTTATTGGCTTTTGTGATAGAAAATTTCGTTTTGCCAAACTCCGGATCGGTGTAGCGGTCATAACTGTAATTGGCCGGATTTACTCGTGGGTCACCTTCGGCGGCACCGTCCGGAATGATGTAGTCCGGAATAACAGGCTGGGCACCACGCCCAAACTGCGCATGTTCGGGATTTCCCGTTGTCGGGTTCACAACATTGGCGTTCTTTTTACTTTGCCACAGATATTGCCCATACTCCGTTGTATTGAGCAAATCCATTGTTTTAGCCAGCTTTTGAACACCATAGTAAGCGTCAAATGTAAATTTGGGAACGCCCGTTTTTCCTCTTTTGGTTGTGATAATGACTACTCCGTTTGCAGCCCGTGAACCATAAATGGAGGCAGAAGAAGCATCCTTCAATATTTGTATTGACTCAATATCATTTTGATTGATCGTGTTCAGGCTTCCTTTGGTTGGTACGCCATCAATGACGTACAGCGGATCATTATTGCCAAGTGTTCCATAGCCTCTGACACGCACCGCAACCCCACCGCCAGGCGTGTTATCAGTGCCCACCGTAACACCCGCCGCGCGACCCTGGAGTTGCTGAGCAAGGTTGGTTGCCGGTACTGCCAGCAATTTTTCAGCATCAATCACGCTCACAGATCCCGTAATATCTCTCCTCGACTGCGCCGTATAACCCGTTACCACCACCTCGCTAAGTGCCTTAATATCAGATTCAAGCGTAATGTTGATCAACGATCGGTTCATTACCTGCATTTCCTGCGATATGTACCCCACAAAACTAAAAACCAGCACCGACTGGTCGCTCGGGACCACAATACTGTAACCTCCATCTCCGCCGGTAATTGCGCCTTGCTGAGTTCCTTTCACCACCACACTGACCCCTGGAAGCGGCTCCTTGTTGTCTCCTCCCAACACTTTCCCCTTCACCGTAATATCTACGGGATGCAAATAGGGAAGCGGGATCAGCATTCCCTGATTCGTTTGAGAATCAGGATCCTGCTCTGGCTTCTTATTGAGTATGATGTAATTACCAGAGACCGAGTAACGAATTTGGAGCGGAACAAGCAACTCCTTCAACACCATATTCAATGGCTGATTCGTAGCTATCAGGCTTACTTTCTGGTTCCTTATCAAGGACGGAACATAGGAGAACTTCACTTTTGCCGATCTTTCGATGCTGGCCAGAACGGCCCTGAGTTCCTGCCTTTCCGCCTGTACATTCACCTCACGATTAAGAAGTTCCTGTGCAGCTCCCTCCCCGGCGAATGAAAACGTGGCAAAGACAAGCGTAACAAGAAATGGGATACACGTAACTTTTATCACAGTTACCAGAATTTTTAATGGTATACTATTTTTTTTCATAATTTTACGATGGTTTTTGGTGTATACGAACGGCAAAGCCCTCCCCCGATCCCTGAAAGGGACTTTAAGTTTTGCTTAAACGGAGTGGAGTAATGAAGCCGGTAACGCTGGACCCGTTGCCGGCTTATTTTGTTATTAACCTCAGGATCTGATCATGATAAATTGGTTTAGGTGAGTTTTAGGAATAGTATTTTTTAATCACATCCTTCGCTTGAAATGATTACCTGCCCGTCGCTGACCCGGTAACTGGCGCCGATGGTTTTACTGATTATATCGAGTTTCGTAAAAAAAGGTTCGTTACTAAGTTCAACACGGAGGGAACATTTCTCCATCACAGCGCTGTCGTAAACGATCGGAATTCCGTAGACTTTTTCGAGCGTTGCAAACACTTTGTGAATGGGTTGGTCAAGGAAAACAAATCCTGCCTCGGACTCAGGCTTGATGAGTTCCAGCGGCATGCTCGATATCGATTTCGAAATTAAATTGTCTTTTGTAGAAAATATTGCTTGCTGGTTGGGCGTAAGAAGCAATTCTGTATTTCTGTCGCCCTGACGATCCATATCTTTCATCGCCAACACCGAAACTCTCCCGCTGCGTACAAGCACTTCCACATTTGTCGCCGTAGTTCTGACCAAAAAGCTGGTCCCGACTACGCGCGTAACCAACCCGTTGGCATATACAAAGAAAGGATTCTGAGCATCTTTATGAACGTCAAAAAAGGCCTCCCCAGATAAATAAACTTCTCTTTTTTTATTTCTGATAAATTGTCCGGCATAACTAATCCTGGCCGCTGGTGACAATTTTATGACACTTCCGTCGGGCAGATTAACCTTTAAAAGAGTCTTGCGGTCATTAACTATTTCTTTCATTGCCGGCGATTGCGCTGGCACATAGCGCTGATAGACCGATGACAATGTTTCCTTACTCCCGTTGCGGAAAACTACATAACCAAAGCCCAGGATGATCAGCAGGGAAGCTGCCGCTGACAACCACATTCCCGAGCCTGAGAATGACCTGACCTTCGGCTGCGTGGGCACATCCGTACTTTTCAATATCCTGTGCACCTGCGCTTCAAGCTGATGCTCCGAAAGGCTGAAATTGTGTTCATTCCAGGTAAGCAGCAGATCGCGCGCCTGGGCTATAATGATTTTTTTTTCGGGAAATTCCTTCGCGACTTCGTCCCATTGTTTGTTTTCACCCGGGGTATTCTGCGTCACCCAAAGCCTGAAACTTTCGTCCAGAAGAAAATCTTCCAGATTGTATTTATCATAGTATTTCATAATAAAGCACCATAATTGCGGCACTCACAATAGTAGAATCAAAGTTCTTTCCATAAATCATGGAAAATGGAGAACTTTTTTTTCAAAATTGTTAAAATAAAAGAATAAATAACTGACTATCAAACACCTACAAAGACGAAAAGAAAGAGATGAATAAGTGTTTCCCACTTTTCGCGAAACAATTTCAGTGTAAGATGGAGGAGATTGGCAACCGCCGGACGCGAAATAGCCAGCACAGTGGCGATCTGATCATTTGTCAGATTTTCGTAGAATTTAAGATAAATGATTTCCTGCTGGCGGCGGGTCAATGTGTGTGACACATATCCGATCTGTTTCTTCTGATCTTCCGAATTTTCAGAGGAAATGATCCTGGACTCTACGTTGTCTTCGCTCAGAAAAAGCTCGTCGAGGTCCTCGATATTCGTGAAAGCTGTCGTGCGTTGTTTCTCTTTAAGAATCCTGTTTCTGAGACTTTTGAGAAGATATGGTTTAATCTGATCGGTCGAACCAAGAAACTCCCTCCGGTCCCATAACGAGGTAAACAGGTCATGGATACAATCTGTTAGTGCATCATAGTCTACAATAAATTTCCTCCCGTAATCGAATAAAGTACGGTAGTGGTCTCTGATCATCGATTCAAAAACGGCTCTGTCTCCGTCTTTAAATCTTTGCCATCGTATCACATCCTGTTCCATTCTCAAAAAAGGTTGATTGAAGGTGAAATTACCTAATTTCTTTATTAAGTAAAGTTTAACCTTAAATTACTGCAATCTTGAAGAATTGACGACGCTTGATTATCCGAAATTCTTTTGCGTAGTGAATGTAAAGTTTGTGTCGCTGGTGGCGTAGTTAGTGCGTTACAAACGGGGAGCCAGAAATGCGTTACAAACACGGAGTCAGAAATGCACCGATTGCAAATCGGTGCAAGCTAATTGCAAATCGGTGCAAGCTAAATTACAAATCGGTGCAAGCTAAAAAATCGGCGTAAGCTAAACGCTCTGCTATATACGAAAATTCAGGATATTGATTAAACTGTTTATTTCAGCTCCGTAAGCCATTGTTTTGCGAAGGCTCTGGCAGCGTTTGTCGGTATTTTTCCCATCCGGAAGCAAAATTTCCAAAGCGGGTTCTTGCCTTCGTAAGCTGCGTTCACGAATTTCTTCCCGTTATTTACATTTTTGGTTTGTGCGTCAAAATCAACACCATCCGTCTTTTCAAGGAACGCAGATAATTTCCCCCGGAGTACCTTTTTTGGGTCCTTCCATTTTTCTAATTCCAGCAGATTGTTTTTGTTATTTCTGACCAGCGAGGATTCCTCCTGGACAATCTGTTCCTGGGCCAGGTGCGCTGCATACAAATTTTTGAACGCGACAAAATCAGACTTGATCAAGGGCTTTATCTTTTTATAAAAAACTGCGTTTCTTTTACCTTCATCAATCTGTTTTTTGAATTCATCACGCTGATCCGCGGGAAGGCTCGACACGATTTTACCCATTCCGGCAAAAGTTTCACTGGTTTGAATCATGAGATCAATCGTTGGTTCAATATCTTTTGCTGTGACACCCTTCACTTCTCTCAATTTACGCTCTTTAATTTCAACCTTTCTCTCCTCGCTCAGTGTCACGGAATTCTGCGGAAACTTTCTCACCAGCCATTCATTATAACGGCTTCTGAAATCGTCGGAAGCATAGTAAGACTTAATCAGGCCGCCAATTTTCCTAATCGTGAACGCTTGATTTTCTGGTAAAATTGACTGGCAAGATGATTTTACCGAACTGCTGAGATAGGGCAGATTCATTCTGCTGTTTTGCAATCCGGATAAAAGTTTTTCCTCAACTTCACTTTTGCTGATACCAAACTCGGCAAAGTCATCGCGAAAAGAAAAGTTGAGAAAAAACAAACAGATAATGTAAAAGAATAGAGAGATGATGCTGTTTTTCATGGCTGTATTTAAATTGAATTCGAATTTAAATACAGCTGGATTTCGATTTAAACTGATCGATCGCGATTTGTAGAATCAATTCGTTGAAACGTCATTATCAGCTGCTGAAAAGTCCGGGTATCGGCAGCCAATTAATTACCTGTCAGATACGCTGACAATTCTATTTCAACAAGTGTTCCGGTTGCTTTGCCGTCTGCATCGTATTTATCCGTGATGCGGAGATTGGAATGATTACCCTGCCGCTGAATAAGGTCTAGGCGGTCTTTAGAGATTCGGAGCCCTTTGGAAACATGCTGTCTTGATTTGCTTGTCTGGTGTTTTAATTCAAATGACTTTTTCCTGCCGATTCCATTGTCCTCAATGCTGCATTTGAACTTGTCCTCGCCGATTCTCGAAAATTCAATTGTGAGTTTTCGCTCCCCCGTTTTATGCATCAGCCCGTGCCAGAGTGCATTTTCCACATATGGTTGAACCAGCATCGAAGGCAGCACAATTTCATCATCTTCGAGCTCCTGGTCCAGAATAATTTCGAAAGAAAAATTCTCTTCAAAACGCATCTGTTCCAGTTCGAGGTACAATTCAAGCACTTTCTTCTCCTCTTCAACAGATATCAATGCCTTGTCGGAGTTGTTGAGTACCATCCTGAAAAGCTTCGAAAATTTGTTGAGATACATGCTGGCCTCACCATATTTTTCGGTCACGATACATTCCTGAATACTGTTCAGGCAGTTGAAAATAAAGTGCGGGTTCATCTGCGCCCGGAGCGCCATCAGCTGACTTTCCGCCAACATCTTGCTGATTTCCAGCAGCATCATTTCCTTTTCCTGGGCCTGCGCTTCGGCAATTGCCTCTGCAATTTTGTTGGCGCTGATGGACGCGATGGTGGTCAACGCTTTGACATGATCCTCCCGAAAAAAGCTTTCTCCCTTATTTTTTGAATAAATAACACCAATCACTTTGCCAGCGTCCAAAATCGGAACTGCCAGCTCTGATATGTCTTTTTTTCTGTGTAGAATCTTCAAAATATTCACCCATTCTGACCTGACGATCGACGGTTTGCCCATCTCAAAAACAGAACCTACCAATCCGATTCCCGGCACAACTTCTACCCCACTGACACTCTCCAGGCCTTTCGGCTCATGCGGGCCATATGCTGCCTTTAAAACCAATCTGTTTTTTTCGGGATCAAGCAGATATACGGAGCATTCCTGAAAACGCAACTGAGAAATACAGTTTCGCGCGATGTCCCAGCAAATTTCATTCACCGAATTTTCACCGTAAACGGAATTTGCAAAATAGTCGATTGTTTTTTCGATCCTGCGTTTCCGCTTTTGCATACGCATATTGGTGTAAAACAAAAATACGGAGAGCACTGCAATGAAGATACAGATCCAGATAAACCACCAGGTTTGCCACCAATGAGGCTTTACGATGACTTTCAGGGAGGTGATTTCTGTCATCCAGTTTCCGTTTTCATCGGTGCTCCGAACTTTAAAAGTATAATTCCCGGGCAAGAGATTGGTGTAGGAAGCAGTCAGGGAGCGGCCCGCATTGACCCAACCTTTGTCAATGCCAGTGAGTTGAAAGCTATATTGAAGTGAGGAAATATCACGGTGGCTGAGCGACGCGTACTGAAAGGTGATGTAATCCTCATCCGGTTTAAGTTCCAGCGTTCCATTCTCGACAAAATCCGTATTTTCCGTACCGAAAATTTTGACCGAAGTGAGATGCGGCGGCCGTTTTACCGGCATGGTTGAAAAGCGAAATGGATCGATCACAACAACGTGATCCAGCATAACGGCGTATATTTTCCCATTGGCAACTGTCAGATTGTTCCAGTAATCCTGCAAAGTTTTCGCCAGATCAATCTCAACTTTGGTAATGGCTTTTGTAACAGGATTGTAAAACATCAGCCCTTCCCTGCTTGATGCCCAAATAATTCCCCGATCATCCATGCCCATGCCTGAGAGATGATCATATAACAGTCCTTTACTCGTGTCAACACTATCAATTAAGACTCCTTTTGTATTCACTTTCAACATGCCTCTTCCGGCAGCGGAAGCCCACACATTTCCGCCTTTGTCCTCAATCAGCCGGGAAACATAAAATTCATTTTTCCCCGGTACGGCAATTTCAGAGAACTGTTCACTGTCGCCATTGAATTTCAGAAATCCCCGACCGTTCAATGAAAAAAGAAAGTTGCCGTCTCTGAGCTGGATAAAACTCTGACAATTGGCAAAACTGAACAAACCATGGCTTGGATCCTTTCCATCGAAACGGTCGGTTTTCCCGCTGACAGGATCGTACCGGTAAAGTGCGTCGTTTATGATATGAAACCATACTCTGCCCTTGCGGTCACTGAACACAAAATTCACGTACTTTTCAGGCAGGTTTTCCTTCATTTTGGTAAATTCCGCTAGTTTATTTTTTCCGGCTGACAAGTAGTACAGGCCGCTGTCTGCTGCAAACCACCAGGTATCCCCGGCCCTGGCCGACATCAGAAACCGATGTCTTTTTTTCCCGGGAATCAGGTAACGCTCGAAAGTTCTGGTCTTCATGTCATATGCAATTACACCATCTTCTTTGCTGGCCATGATCAGGTTGTCCTCAACGCTGATGTGATTGGCATGGGAAAAACCGGTTTCCAGAAAGAAATTAAAACTGGGCAGCCGGTAAATTGCCTGCAACGGATACTTGGACTGACTCTTACTCACACCATTGATCGTTCCCAGCCAAACACTCCCATCCGAATCTTCGATAGCATCCCGAAAAAATCCATAGCCAATCGTGTAGGCGTCAGTTTGTCCAAATGCCAGTTTTTTGATGGGAAGACCAGGCTCCTTCACAAAAGAAGCAAAAAGCCAGCTCGAGATCCACAGCCGGTTTTTATGATCAATAAATAGTTTGTTGCAACCTTCATTGATCTTGATACCGTCAAGCGTGTGAACAGTTTCAAGTGCGCCGGTTTTGCAATTCCAGAAATTGATGGAAGGATCGTTGTCATTTCCGTACCATATATTGCTCTGCCTGTCAACTGCTATAGCATATACATTGGTTGTGTTCAGTAAGGGTACGTGAAGCGGGTTGTTGGCTTTATGATAGACTTTTTTGTTTTCAAGATCAATAAAATAAGGTCGGTTTCCTGCGATCCAGAACCCTTTGCGAAGTGTGTCCCATACCATTGCCGACAAGAAAAAATCAGGTTTTTCAATGATACGGGCAGCAGGAACAAAAGTTGTTATGGGCGACAGTTTCCCGTTTTGAAAAATGAAAATGCGGGAAGATCCCGCTGTCGCAATCCATATCCTGCCCTTGTCATCGGCACGAATGGTTTCAATCACTTCATCTTTCAGAACGTCAAAACGGCTGTCCCGCGCAAAGGTGCCTCTTCTTTTATCGAACATGAGCACACCTTTCCGGCTGCCGATCATCAGTGTGTCCTTACACTTTATTGGTTGAATTGCATTAATATACAAATTCCTGAGATTGGCTCCGCTTTTGTATTGTTTGATAACCGCACCGTCAAAACGGTTAAGGCCATTGGTGGTACCAATCCATAAAAACCCTGCGTTATCTTTGTAAAGACACCGGACCTGCTTGGCACTCAGCCCATCCTGCCACCTCAGATTTTGGAAGATCGTTTGGGCAAATAATGCCGCCGGCATGATGCAAAAAAGCAGTAGGGCAAAAAGCCTAGAAAGCATATTTAAGTCAAATTACCACCTGGTTTTCACGCAGCCCAACTGCAAAGAAGCGTTTGCAAGATTCAAAGATCATGAAAAATGGCTTACTAATTTGTAGAATGGATCCTAAAACCCACTAAAAATCGACTGAAAAAAAAAATCTTATTTTTCAAACGGTTACAATCTCAAACCATCGGTCAGAAAAGATTTGTTTCGCCATTGACTGCAACTGATGGCCTTCAGGTTGGCGTTTTAACTTCCGGGCCCACTGGTTTGGGTTCAGCGGGCCCGGAAGTTCAGGAAGAAACAAATTATTTTGTTCAATTTAAAGCTGGACAATCACCTTTCCAACCGTTCGGCCACTTTCAAGCTGTCGGTGCGCGTCGGCCATTTTGTTGAACGGAAAAGTCTGCGAAACATGCGATCTAATAATGCCTTTTTCTAAAAAACCGGCAACTGTTCGCATATCATCCCCACTCGGTTTTACTTTAATTGTGTAACCATGAATGCCCAGTGCTTTGGCCTTTTCTGTTACAGTCTCGTTTAATCCGGAAGGAATACTGATCACAGTCCCACCTTTTTTGGTGATCGTCAAAGAACGATCAATGTACTCGCCACCGATCGCATCGAGCACGAAATCAATGTCTTTTATCACAGTCTCAAATGGCTGAGCGCTGTAGTCCACATGCTCGTCAGCGCCGAGAGAGAGGACAAATTCTTTATTCGCAAGCGAAGATGTGCCAATTACATGGGCTCCCAGATGTTTGGCAATCTGGACCGCAAAATGTCCGACGCCACCGGACGCTGCATGAATCAGGACTCTGTCGCCGGCCTTGATGTTGCCATGCAGTGTGAGCGCCTGCCAGGCGGTGAGGGCGGCAAGTGTCGCTGCCGCGGCTTCGTCGTGATTAATATTTGCGGGTTTCAGTGCCAGCTCGGAAGCCTGCGCCACAACATATTCTGCGTAGGTTTTACCGGGTTTCGGAAAGTTAATCATGGAAAAAACTTCGTCACCCAGCTCAAAGCCATCCACGCCGGCACCGACTTTTGTGACAACACCTGAAATGTCCCAGCCAAGCACTACGGGCATCTGATCCTTGAGCAGCCCCGCTACACCCCTTCCTGAGCGCGTTTTGATATCGACAGGATTTAAACTGATTGATTTGAGCTGCACCAAAACTTCTCCGTCTGTAATTTCAGGAACAGGTAATTCGGTAAATTCAAGGTTTTCCACCCCGCCAAATTCTTTTAAGATTATCGCTTTCATATTTTTGTTTTTATTTGACAAAGCAAAATTATACTGTCAAAATTTAATATTTCGGTATATATTTTCCAAATTTCAGTAAATTTGTCGCATGATCAAAGAAAACCTACATGAACCATTTTCCATTGTTTTTAAAACACTGGACGAATGCCCCAAGCAAGATCATCAGCATAATTTTTTCGAGCTGGTGTACATTGTCTCAGGGACGGGGACGCAACGTATCAACAACAATAATTTCAATTATTTTGCCGGCCATATGTTTTTGATCACACCGGAAGATACACATGCTTTTGATATCAGCACGACGACCGAATTCTTCTTTCTTCGGTTTAACGATATTTACATCAAAAACAGCGGATTACTTAACGAGAATATCCAACGTCTGGAATATATTCTTCAAAACGCGAATCACCAACCTGGTTGTATTCTTAAAAAACAGAGCGACAAAAGTCTGGTATCGCCGATGGTCCAGGCTATCAGCCGTGAACTTTTGAATCGGGATATTTATAACCAGGAATTGGTGCAGCAGTTGGTCAATACACTGATCATTATCGTGGCGCGCAATATAGCCAAGTATTTACCGGAGCAGGTCAACCTGGGAACGGAGGAAAAAGCGATGGATATTCTCCAGTACATCCAGGGAAATATTTATTATCCTGAAAAATTAAAAGCAGAGACCATCAGCGAAAAATTTGCGATTTCAAACGCTTATCTCGGTAGATATTTCAAACGGCATGCGAGCGAAACAATGCAACAATATATTGCGAATTTTAAAACAAAACTGATCGAACATCGCCTCCAATTCAGTGACAAAAGGATCAATGAGATTGCCGATGAGTTTGGTTTTACCGACGAAAGTCATTTGAATAAATACTTCAAAAAACAGAGAGGCAGCAGCCCGAGCGCTTACCGGAAACTGGTCAGGAAAGTAGTTTAAGAATTTGCTGTCTTTGCAGTTCTGCTGCAGTTAATCGCGTTGCAAACGCGAGACCATCGATGCACCGATTACAAATCGGTGCAAGCCGCATACCCGTTTAAGCGGAACGTGTAAGCACTTATGCAAAGCGCGTTACAAACGCGCAACCACATATGCACCGATTGCAAATCGGTGCAAGCGGCCAGCCTCAAATCGGCTTAAACGGCGCGTATACCAACCTTTTTTGCTCACGTACACCTTTTGTACACCCGGTAGCGGGTTCGATTGACCTTTTGTATACCCCTCAAAAACCTTTTGTATACCCTTCAAAATTGGCGGCAGTTTTTGCGCTGACTAGGTTTGCATTGTCGTTCGGACGTGCATTTAAACAACGGATGACGGAACATAAAATACTTTTTTCACTCATTCATACCGTTTATTAACACTGCAAAAATGAAAGATTTTTTACACATTGCCCACAAAGCAATTTTGATTTTAATCGTCCTTTTAACGGCAAAACTTTACTCACAAGCCCAAAATTGGGATCAGATTATCAAGACAAACGCGGCCGATCGCAACGACAAACCTACGTCGGTACGGGGCGAAGACGAATATGGATTCGCGATCGCGATATCAGGCGATTACGCTGTGGTTGGCGCGCAGGGAGAAGATGAAGACGCAAGCGGCGGAAATACCGTCAGCAATGCCGGTACAGCATATATTCTACACAAAACAAATGGCAAATGGAGACAGATCAGAAAAATCTCTCCGTCGGTACGTGGTGTTTACTATCACTTTGGCCAGGCTGTTGCAATAAGCGGTGACTATGTAATTGTTGGCACCAATATGGAAGAAATTCCCGGACCAGGCGGACAAAAGTTATCTCAGGCGGGTGCTGCTTACATTTTCAAAAAGGATCAGGGTGGTGAAAACAACTGGGGACAAATAAGAAGGATCACAGCATCCGTGCCACATATTTATGCTAATTTCGGCATATCTGTTTCAATCAACGGCGATTACGCAGTTGTAGGTTCATACCTTTCTTCCAAAAACGCATCCGAAACAGATGAACTGAGCTCTGCGGGTGCTGCCTATGTTTTCAAAAAAAATCATGGAGGCACGGATCACTGGGGCCAGGTAAGGATACTGGTTCCGTCTGATCGTGCTGAAAACGACCAATTTGGAACTGCGGTTGGCATCAGCGGCGACAATATTATTGTAGGATCTCCTTTTGACGATCTGACGGGAGTCGGCAATTCTGTTGTAAAGGATGCGGGTTCGGCATACATATTTGCCAAAAGTCAGGGTGGAAGTGACAATTGGGGACAGGTTAAGAAGATAATAATGCCCAACCTGACAAAGGAGACACACTGGGGCGGAAGTGTATCTATTGACGGCGATCTTGCACTGATTGGCTACATTGATTACCCGGGCGTTTACACTTATCCGGAAGCTGCTTACATATTTGACAAGAATAACGGGGGAGCAAATAATTGGGGATTGGTTAAGGAACTGGTCGCATCTCAGCCATTCGATGGGGACGAATTTGGCTTTTCTGTTTCGATAAAAGGAGACTATGCGGTAGTCGGTGCGAGAGCGGAACAGGAAGATGTCAATGAACAAAACACCATTAAGGCTGCCGGTTCGGCTTTTATTTTCAAACGCAACCAGGGTGGTGCAAATAATTGGGGTCTTGTCAAAAAAATCACGGCGTCCGATCGCGCTGACCGGGCTTTGTTTGGCCACGCGGTAGCCATTGACGGCGAAACAGTCCTGACAAGTGCGTGGCAGGAAAAGCTCGACGACAAAGGTAATAACAGCTTTGATTACGCCGGTGCCGTTTACATTTTTGATCTGAATCAGGGCGGCGCAGGAAACTGGGGTTTTGTTAAAAAGAGCGTGATTGGGGAAATCACTCCGGAAGACAATTTCGGATATTCCGTAGCAATCAGCGGCAATTATGCAGTGGTTGGGTCACCTTATGAAGATGAAGACCGGTACGGAAGATATTCTCTGCCTGATGCAGGAGCAGCATACATATTTTTTAACAATTCCGGGACATGGGTTCAGGTGAGAAAACTAAGCCCTACCACGCGCGCACCACAGGACCATTTCGGTGCATCGGTGGCAATCAACGGACAATATATTATCGTTGGTGCGCCACAAAATGATACAGACATGATTGAAGAAGGCTATTTGGAAAATGCTGGCGCGGCCTACATCTTTTTCATCAATCAGGGCGAGGAAGGAAACTGGGGACAGGTGAAAAAAATAGTCGCATCCAACCGTCACGCAAACGACCTTTTTGGACAATCGGTGGCAATGTCGGAAAACGTAGCGGCTGTGGGTGCACCTTATACAGACGGAGAATCGGGGAACAACAATTACGGTTCGGCCTACGTATATGCAAAAGATCTGGGTGGTGCAGATAACTGGGGGCAATCTGACGAGCTAATCGCTTCAATAAGAATTGGCGACGCTAATTTTGGAGAATCCGTCTCTGTGAGCGGCAACGAACTGATCGTTGGCGCCCCTGGAGATTCCTATAATTTCCGCGGTCAACTGACGCTCGCTTCGGGAGCAGCTTACGTTTTCAAAAAAGATGAATTAATAAAAACCAACTGGACGATGCTGCAAAAGATTTACGCATCCACGCCTGCCTACAACGACCGCTTCGGGCATTCGGTGTCGATGAGCAACGGTTACGCAATCGTAGGCGCGTATAACAAATCACAAAATAGCAGCAATTCGAACTACATCAGTGACGCAGGCGCGGCGTACATTTACAAAAGAGACCAGGGAGGAGCAGACAACTGGGGACTGGTGAAAATGATCACGGCCACAACGCGTTGGGCTGATGACCATTTTGGTAAATCTGTTTCTATCAGCGGCCAGTTTGCGGTTGTTGGTGCGCCGATGTCCGATCTGAACATTATCGAAGAAGGCTATTCTGAAAATGCCGGAGCGACGTACATTTTCCGCAAAGACCTGGGTGGTGCTGATAACTGGGGACAAATGCAAAAAATCACCCCTACAAGTCGCCGTGGTGCGAGTGAGTTTGGCTCGGCTGTGGCAATCAGCGAACTGTATGCCATTATCGGCTCTCCACTTGATGATCAGGATGTTGTGGGACAAAACACACTTTTGGGAGCAGGATCCGCTTTCATTTTTCATACCAAATCCGCACCATTGCCTGTTAAACTGAACAACTTTAACGCAGAAAAAAGTGAAAAACAGACGTTATTGAGCTGGACAACAACATCCGAGGTCAATTCAGATTATTTTGAAATACAAAAAAGCGGGGACGCGAAGACATGGGTTGCAATAGGTGAGATCACATCAAGCGGCGACAGCGACGCACTAAACAATTACTCATTTACAGATCAGAAGCCTTTCAGCGGAAATAATTTTTACCGTCTCAAAATGGTGGACCGTGACGGAACCTTCGCTTACAGCCGCATCAGAACCTTGACCTTCGATCGCAATAAAAATATCATCATCTACCCGAATCCGGTTACAGACAAAATATTTGTTTCAGCCGACGAGCTGAGCAAAGTAGCGTCGGTGCGTATGATCAATGCAATGGGCCAGGTGGTTGTAAGTACTTCCGGAATGACCGCACAAGGGATTGTCACCCGTCATCTAACGGCGGGAATTTACATTATTCAGATTAAAAAAACAGATGGAGAAATGCAGGCTGAAAGAGTGGTAGTGGCGAGATAATTTGAACTAAATACAGAAAAGAGGATGCACGGCAATTGCTTGTGCATCCATTTTTTTGTAAAATCAGCTCAAAGTTTTGGATCAGAATATAACCTCCTGCGTAAGATGAGTTGCCTGCTCGTCTCCGTTGATCCGGACGGTTGCACGCAAAGGTTTTTTGCCCCAGTTTATGGTGATTAAACCATAGTTCAATTTTGCCACCATAGCACCAACCCGATATTTATTGGGCTCTTCATGCGGCTTGGAAACGTGGGTCAGCCCACTGCTGGTGACATCGTACAAATCGTACCCAAGTCCAGGAACCGTCACTTTGGATACTTCGGCAATGTGCCTGTCGCCGCTGATAAGCATCGTTCCTTTTGGCTTCGTTTTTGCAATCATATCCAGCAAGCGCTGGCGGGATTTCGGAAAGTTTGCCCATTTCTCATAAGGGTGCTCTACTGGTAAGAACTGGACGCCGCAGCCGATAATGTGCACTTCTGCGTCAGATCCGGCGAGCTGATTTTCAAGCCATTGCCATTGCGCTTCACCAAGAATGTCTCCGGTTGGGTCAGGAACATTATCTTTTCCATCCTTTTTTAAAGGATCACGAAAATACCGACCATCCAGCAAAATGATTTTGACGCGTTGGCCCTTAGGACCGTAAACGTGTGCAGAATACGCGCCCTCCTGCTTCCTCAACGGACTTGCAGCGGGAACATCCAGAAAATCCAGCATGAGCTGCTGACTTTCCACCCTTTTTGGATATTCCTTTCCTCCATCATTCACACCATAATCATGATCATCCCAGACACCGATAACCGAGGTAGATTTACGTAAACGATCATAAACCGGATTGGATTTTTGTTTGTCGTACTTGGCTTTCAGGGTGTCCATATTTTCGGAATCGCCGTAAATATTATCACCAAGCCAGATCCAGGCTTGCGGTTTTTGAGCCAAAATGTCGTCCCACAGAGGTTGTGGCCGCTTCTGGTCACTGCAAGAGCCAAAGGCAATGGTTGTGACCAATTTTTCCGGCCCGTTTTCCCGGCGAGGTTTGGCTGTATGGCAGGCGAAAACGCCTAAAACACAAAGTGTAGCGAGTAACGTGATTTTTTTCACAAGTCTGGTTTTTGATGATAATTACGCAAAACTATGAAATCCTGCAAACGCTCCTCGCTGTTCATAATTTCTTAATAATCCGTTTCTACCGACGAGTCGTTCCGCGGGAACGGCTAGCGCGTGTCCGAATTTTCAGATGGATTTGTTATATTATTTGATATCTTTTCTCCGTACCTCCTTACTGAAATTTAAATAAATTATAAAAATTGCAAGTTTTTTACACCTGTACAAAAGCGAAAACTGTCCAACTTTGCGCCTATGAAACCGAATCCATCAATTTTCAGTAACGCAGAAACGTCGCTCAGATCGTTTAGAACTGCGGACGCACATGCGCTCGCAAGTCAGGCAAATAACCCTAAAATTGCTGCCAACCTGCGTGATGTGTTTCCATCCCCATATCAGCTTTCTGACGCCGAATGGTATATTGAAAAAGTTTTAAACGGCGAGTTTGGTTATACCTGGGCAATCAATTTTCAGGACATACTTGCGGGAAGCATCACGCTCATTCCTCAAAACGACGTTTATCGCCACACAGCCGAAATCGGATACTGGCTCGGAGAGGCGTTCTGGAACAAGGGAATTGCCACCGCTTCGGTGGGGCTTGTCTGCCGGCATGCTTTTGAACAACTTGGTCTGCATCGTATTTTCGCGGGCATCTTTGCCGGAAATGAAGGATCGAAAGCAGTTTTGATCAAAAATGGATTTCAACTTGAAGGAATAAAAAAGAAGGCCGTTTTGAAAAATAATCAGTTATTTGACGAGCATTTCATGGCCCTGATCAAGTGCTGATATGGAAAATATCTTACAAAAAATCAATCTCAAAGCCGGATTTGACCTGGTGTCGCTACTGTCGGAGAGACTTTCCGGTTCGGACTTAAATTCCTTGCTGATCGAGGTTTTCCAACGGAGAACTTCACAGATTGCGGCATCAGAACTGTTGCAGCATTACAAGCTGAACCCTTTCGTAAAACCCGCAGAAACCGACGTACTCCGGCTAAGACAAAAGGAACTGGAATCCCTGACGCTGCTCGCGCAAAACGGTTTCGAGCCGCTGGAGCTTTCGCCGGTTTCACAACTTGGGACATGTTCGGTTCTGGCGACGGTAAACCAAAAGAAAGTGATCAGTGCTACGCGCGGCACAGAAGTTTTGGCAGACGCAACCAACGCGATCGCGATGCACATTGCACACCTGCGAAAAACACAGGCTGATTTCAAATCTGTATTGAAGTTCTGTACAACCCACCGCCACGTTCGTACGCCAAAAGTTCAGATTGAAGGCTTCACACCGCATTTTAAAATCGTCTGTATGGTCACTTCCGGCCGGGACAACGGAGATTTTGAATTCGAAAAAAAAGCAGTCGAAGATCATTTCCGAAGCTTAGAAGCACTTTTAAAACAGGTTTTAAATATCAAGGTCAAGTATTTTAAATTAGTACCCCGCGCCGGCTATGCCCAAAATGACCGGCTGATCAGCAAAATTTTTGAACACGTTAGCAGTTTCGCTCCGGTTACGGTGGATTATGATGAGGCGGAAAACAACTATTATTCAGGTATTCAATTCAAAGCGGTGATTGAAATTTCGGGAAAAGAAATTGAAATTGCAGATGGCGGATTTGTGAACTGGACACAGAAACTTTTGCAAAATAAAAAACAAAGGTTTTTCATTTCAGGGCTGGGGTTGGAATATCTGGACAAATTATTGCGATAAAAACATGAGAAACGCAGGTAAGCTCCTGGCAGAAGATTCAGGCGAAGGATTCCTGAAAATCAGTTACCCATCGGCGCTGGACGCTGCGCTCGTAGATTATTATTTTGAAATTCAGCAACCCAACCCGTGCTCCGATTACCGGGTAAATGGTTTACCTTCTGCAAATACACTGATCGCCTTTAACCTAACGTCGCGTCCATGGCACTCTGCCAATGAAAAAACGGGAAAGCTCATTATTCTAAGCGGAAGTCAGGTAATGGGCCAAAGTTCTGTTCTGCACACAGGCGTTTATCCGGCTGCGATGCATGCGTTTTTCGTCAAACTGAAACCCGGGATCGCTTCAATCCTGTTCCATGAAAATGCGTGCAACATGGAGAATCAGCAGATTGAGCTGCCGATCTTTTGGAGCGGAAGCACACTTGGCGAGCAGATGCATGAATGCGCTACATTCAGTGAAAGAGTTTGTCTCGTCCGAAGCGAACTGCTGAACAGGATTTCAAGGAATTATGATTATTTCAAAGTTCAAAAACTGAATGAAATGCACCGGACGTTTTCTTCACTGCAACTTAGAGGTGGCAAAACCATAGAACATGTCTGTAAGGACCATTGGGTAAGCTACTCGTCCGCCCGCCGCTACTTTCTTGACTATGTCGGTTTTGCTCCAAAATATTGCCAGAAGACCACGCGACTTAAAAATGCTTTGAAGGAGTATCAAAAAGTCGGCTACCAGTTTTATTATGAAGATTTCGGCTATACTGATTTTTCTCACTTCGCCAGAGATACCAAACAACTTACAGGCAGAACACCATCCTCGCTGATTTGAAGTTTACTGAAAAAAAATTCTTTTAACCAGATTCTAAGAAACTGAAAGCTGCGCTAATGTGTCAACTTTACAATGATCCGTTTTCTCATTTCCGCATCAATACCGAGCTGATTTTTAATGAAGGGCTCCATGCCACCGTATGTTTTGTCGATGACGTCAAAAGTGGCATTTATAAAATTTTCATCAACCGTCATAAATACCTCAATCGCTTTAAGATCCATTCGGGGTTTAATGATTTTGGCAAATTTCGCTTTGCCCAGCATCTTCTCCGTTTTTGCGCTACGATAGTAGTTTGACATCATATATTCGTCCACAATCGTCTCACGGTCAACATTTAGGATAGATAAAAGCAGCGCCGAAACAATTCCCGTACGGTCCTTTCCAGCAGAACAATGATACAATACAGGTTCGTCGGAACGTGTTATTTGCTGGATAATCTCCTTCAAAGCGCCTGCATGCACCGTCACCGCATCCTGATAAAACTGCGTCGTCTGCCTGGCAGCCTCTGACTCCGAAATCGCTCCGCTGATTACCTTTTTTCGAAGCTTTGCAATTTCCCCCTCATTATCAGCAACAGTTGGCGTATGTATATATTTTACATTAGCTGGCAAACGATCTTCTTTTCCTTCAATTTCATGATTGGTTCTCAGATCAAAAACAGTGCTGATTTTCAGCTGATTGAACCTTTGGAATTCGCTGCTTTTTAATTCCGACAAATTATCGGAACGGAATATTTTTCCCCAATTCACTGTTTTTCCATCTTTCGTTTTCAGGCCTCCGAGATCTCTGAAATTGACCGTATTATCAAAATCAATCCGCCGGTTCGTTACAACAAGCGTGTCTTGACCTGAAACCAGGTCAAAATAAGGCCTGAAATTTTTCCGGTTTTTGAATACAATGACACTGTCCAACGCATTGTCCTTTGTGTTGAGATGCAACGGCTCCTGCGATGCTTCAACATTCACCTGAAAATCCGACGCCCGCCTGTCCAGATGCAAAACATAACTGTCGGCAATACGCTCGACGTAAACAGGCTCTGAAAGTGATTTTCGGGAACGGTCTGCAGGCAAACTAACCCGGCATGAAAAGAACAAAAATCCGGGTAACGCAATACAAAGTATGTTTTTAAAAGAGCTTGGGTTCATTGTATCAGACATCAGGGATTATAAACTGGTTTTCCCGAATCCAAAAAGACAACAGCGAAGGCGGCAATAAGGTTTACGAATGAATCAAAACCCAAACCGTTAACGCTTCATACAACGATTTCGATAAAATATCCCTCCCAGAACTGAAACTGGTCCGAAAAGGAATATGGCGAGAAGCTGTGTCCAGTGCGCTCCACCTGATTTGAAAAGTGAAAAAGTGGCGAATCCTGAAATGACAACAGCAAGAATAAAATTTTGTTTCAGTTCTTTTGTTCGAGCGATTAACTGTGTGACGATGCCGGCAATAAAGGAAAAAAATGCGCCATAAAGTGCAGTGAGAATCATAAAGGATGCCGTCGCTACGGCATGCGGTTTTTGGCCGGAAAGCCTGAAAAGTGCCAGTGATGTAATGACAAAAATCGCGTAGCCGATAATGACGCTTAAAATTCTCCTGACCATAGTCTTTTGTTTTTTCGTTGGATATTCTGACAGCGCAGAAAAAATGAATTTCCCGGGTTAAAATTACAACATTAACCAAACAGGCATATTTTTTCCTACACATCCACCACGGCTTTGTTACACCCGTAAATCTTCGTTATGAACCGATCCACATATTGCCAAAGAGACCTAATGAACCTGAAAAATCTATAACCAACTGACCAACAGACTCAAATCGGGTCATATTCCGGGTAATCAAACAGTAAAGTTACTGCGCAGAAGAAAGAAACATTTCTTTATTACGCAAAAACATTGCAGTCCAGAGTATAGTCAGAAAAATGGCAGATGCAAGAGGCTGTCCCCCGGATATTTCTAAACATAAAGCGCCACCGAAGTAACAACTTGCCAGCAAAAAGCCAATTTTGGTTGTTTTGGAGTAAATAAAAAGCGCTGCGATGATCAGCTCGGTAAATCCGAGTGCCATAATGTAATTCCCGAAACCGTGTCCAGTTAAAAACTGCATCACCGATTCGGGTTCTTTTCCGAGTACTTTCATTAAGCCGCCCATAATCAAAACAAAGGCTGGAATGGCCATCAGAATTATGGAAATAATACTTTTCGTTTTTGTGTTCATTTTCGTTTGATTTTTAATTACTCAACAAAAGTACCTATACTTGCTATCTGTGATAAAGCACTATCCTTTCGGATAGCACTATCCAAATGGACAGTATCGTTTTAAAGCTAAAACTCAAAGCAGAATTATGTTGACAAGAGAGGGATGTCCGCACAGCGTATTGGCTATCAAAGATGCCATTGAAGCCCTGGAAGGAAGATGGAAACTATTGATCATGTTTTCATTAACCACTGGCACCAAACGTTTTAAGCAAATTTCCAAAGAGGTTTATGGCATAACCGACAAAATGCTTTCCAAAGAACTGAAAGTGCTGGAATCCAACAAATTGGTGAAACGCGAGGTCTTTGATACATTTCCACCCACTGTTTCTTACTCGATCACTGAGCATGGAAAGTCCTTGCAAAGATTGCTGGACGAACTGCACAAGTGGGGAGTAGAGCACCGCAAGGAAGTGATGGGAAATTAGGTTAATGTGCCCCAACTTTATCAGAAAAACAAGAACTAACAAAAAAATGAGCGGCTTGGCAGGAGATTTACCCCTACCAAGCCACGCATACAACAGTAAAACATTCTTTGAACGATACCCGCTTACACGGATTAAACTTTACGAAACGAAGTTCTTGGATTTGTCGTTTCGCACTATGGTTTCATAGAGCTTGCGGAGCTCTTCCTTGTATCTGGCCGCCGCTGCCAAATTTACACCCCTGATGGAATTAAAGTCGTCCCGATTCAAAGGAACACCATCTTCAATTGCGTCATGAAAGACATCAATGGAACTCTGAGAAAGGTCAGATATCACATCTTTGGCATTGTCCATCAGGAAAAGGTTCCAAACGTAAAGCGTCTTTGGCTCTTCGAGACTCTCGTATTTCGAGATATATTTGTCAATAATCGACGCAGTTCTTGTTTCATGCAAGAGGAGCAGGTCCTGAAAATTTTTCATGTTTAATTTTTTAAAAATTGAGGTGGAGGTATTTTACAACTTAACAAGTTTATGTACAGAAACTTTCCCTTGCAGGCTTATGACCTTGGCCATGTATATGCCATTTGGAAGGCCTGTCATGTCAATTGCCTCAGACAAATTAGTGCCCGGTTTTTTGGAATCGTCGTAAACCACGATTCCGGACATGTTGTTGATCTGAATGCGGCCAACATTGCTCATATCATGATGAAGCAGATTGACCCGGGTAACAACCGGATTAGGAAACATAACACTGGCGGCTGCGCCAGAGACCTCGACACTACGGATCCTACTATACGCGAAACTCAAATCCCTGTCAACCATTTTAAGCCGATATAAATTCGATCCGTTCAACGGGCTTTCATCTGTATATGTGTACGATGACAAATTTTTGCTCTCACCGGCAGAATTGATTACCCCGATGTTTTCCCAACGCTTACCATTTGCACTGCGCTCGATTTCAAAACGATCACTATTAACTTCAAGCGTGGTACTCCAGGATAGCAACACAGTACGAGCATCCGTGGCCTTCACATTAAAGGAAGAAAGAGTGACCGGAAGGGCCGATTCCGAAAGCGAAACGCGGTTATTATGCAGACTGATTGCACCGGCCGTGGTCAATGCCCTCCCCAATAGTGCGGCACCCTCTGCAAGGTCAATGGCACCTCCTGCCACTATTGTACCTCTGAACACAGACAACCCGCCAAGAGAAACGGCATCCAATACCTGCCAGTACACGTTTTCCAAAGTAGCACCATTTATAAGAACAACGCGTGAACCTGTGGAAGTGGAAAGTGCGCCATTTATCTTGAAGATGAAAATGGCATCCGGATCAGAGTCCGCGTCAAGAATGATGTCGCCAGGAATGCTGGCTGCACCTGTCGTACAATAGATACCAGGCCCGATTGGTACAACACCACCGAGCGGCGTTGTAAGGGAAGCATCACAACCTGCTGGAAAAGAATTGTATACATCCGGCATCTCCTGTGCGGTAGCCAGGGATGTCACATTTTCAACTTCGGCATTGCCAGTCAAAACGCCTGGCGCTGTGAATCCTGTGTACTCGCCTTCATTCGTACCAATATTGCCTGTAACTCTCGATGCGCCTTCATTTGTTAAAGCGCCCGCCGATGTGAAAAGGATAAAATTGGCTGGATTTGTGCCAAGATCAGGACGATCCTGTCCAAAAGCTAATTGTGAACCGCCCAAGGCGATCAAGGCGGAAAGTAATAAACGTTTCATGTTAGATTTTTTTTAATAGTGAATGAATGTAATATTTAGGAAATTGAATAATAGGACAATACCCAAAACGGGCTTGTGTGGGAACTATGGAAATTTACGGCAGATCTGGCCAGCCGATCAGTAGCGACCTGATTCGGTTTTTCTGCAATTGTGGAAAGTTTAGGTATACTGGTAATTCCTGTGACTTTCAGAAAGTCATATGGACAAGGTATGCTGCAAATTTTTTAGTGACACTCTATAAAAAGGTCAAAACTCAGTTAGGTCAACAAATCAAACTACGTATTCAACGGGCAACGACAAAGGGGTTTTTTACTGTTTGTAAATGTACTTCTACAAAAAATATGCCATGTATTTTTTTTGTTGTACAATCGTGATAGACGCATTTCGATCCTCAATGGGCGAATAAACTTACCCAAAAGGAGATATTTTTCGGGATATCAGGCAAAAACGGGATAAAATTGCCATTTCACCTCCTGAAATCACGTTGAGTTGACGTCATTCCACACAATCAGTTTCATGCAAGGAGGCAACGAATTCTACAACAAGCACCGATTATGATTTATAGCAACGCATATAACCTTTAACCGGACGTAGTTAAAAAAGGTACAACCGGCATAAATGTATTAGCGCGACAGTTTTGCTTAAATGAGTATGTCGCGAGGAAACCTTATGTGAGCTGACCCCAAAAATCACTAACTAACCGAGAAGGACTTCCGGCTTGATAACGTTCAGGTTGGAAGGTGTCCGGAAAATGGAGATAAGGTTAATCGTTGTAACTTCGCCGGTATAAAAATTGCACACATGATGAAAGATAATCGAAAATGAAGACACTCTGGAAATATTTACGTCCCCAGCGGAGATTGATAATTGTCTCTCTTTTTCTGGCGGGTATTGCACAATTGCTGACTTTGCTGGACCCGTTAATTTTTGGACGAATCATAGACGATTACACAGGCAACAAAAAAAATCTGAGTGAAAAAGAGCTGATCAACGAGGTTTTGTATTGGCTGCTGATCGCCGTTTGCATCGCTGTTGTTGCCAAACTTGCCAAGTCGTACCAGGAGTATCTTACCCGGACAGCCGTAGCCCGTTTCGGGATGAGCATCTTCAACGATGGACTAAAACAAACGCTCAGACTTTCTTTTCAGGAGTTTGAGGAAAACAGAAGTGGAACGACTTTGTCCGTGCTGCAAAAAGTAAAGACCGACACGGAACGCTTTGTCAATTCATTCATCAACATTCTGTTCTCTTCACTGATCGGCGTCGGATTTTTGCTTTGGTATAGCATCAATAAAAACTGGCTCCTCATACCCGTTTTTGTGGTTGGAGTGCTTGTTTTGGGCTCATTAACAGGGCTGTTATCCAAGAAGATAAAAAGTATTCAGCGCAGTATTAACAAGCAGACCAACGCCCAGGCGGGAATTATCACCGAAAGTCTGCGGAATATTGAACTTGTCAAAAGTCTCGGTTTGACTTTTTCGGAAATCCGGCGGCTCAACGAACAGACGCTTGAAATTTTTGAGTTGGAAATGTTCAAAGCAAGAAAGGTAGGGATTCTCACATTTTTGCAGGGCATCACGCTTAATTTGCTAAAACAATCAATCCTTTTTATTCTGTTATGGCTCATTTTCCGCAAAGTGCTTACTACCGGTGAGCTTATTGCGATGCAGTTTATTTCAACCGCCATTTTTGGTCCGTTACAGGATCTGGGCAACCTCATACTCCAGTTCAGGGAAGTGGACGCGTCCGTCAGGATTTTTGACCAGCTCATGCACAAGCCCGTCGAGCAGCGACCTGAAAATTCGGTTGAAGTCGGCCCGCTGACCAGTCTTGAATTCAGGCATGTTGTTTTCAGGCATCAGTCGGCCGCCTACAATGCGATTGACGACATTTCATTTAAAATAAGATCCGGACAGACAATTGCCTTTGTGGGGCCTTCCGGCTCCGGCAAATCAACGCTCGTAAAATTGCTTATCGGGCTGTACCTGCCCGTTGAAGGAAGCATTTATTTTAATAAGGACAATTCTACGACAGTCCGCTACAACCCGTTGCGACGGCAGATCGGGTTCGTGACGCAGGATACGCAATTGTTTGCCGGAACAATCCGTGACAACCTGCTTTACGCCAATCCCTCGGCGAGCGATGCCGACATCACCACTGCGCTGGAAAAGGCGTCCGCAACGGCGTTGATCGCAAAAACTTCGCAGGGCTTGCAAACGGTATTGGGAGAAAATGGAATGAAACTTTCCGGCGGAGAAAAACAAAGAATTTCGATAGCCAGAGCACTTTTAAGACAACCACGGCTACTGATTTTTGATGAAGCTACCTCCGCGCTGGACTCGCTCACTGAACAGGATATTACGACTACCATCAGAGACATTTCGACCAACCGAGAACAAATGACGATCCTCATCGCGCACCGGCTGTCAACAATTCTTCACGCAGACCTGATTTACGTACTTGAAAAAGGAAAGATTGCCGAAACGGGTTCTCATCAGAATCTACTAGACCAAAAAGGTCTGTACTATGCCATGTGGAGGCAGCAGATCGGAGAAAGAAGATCCGGATCCTGACAGAGCTGAAAGTCAGCCCCTCTAAAATGTTCGGAGTGGTGTTCTTTTGTATCAAAGCCGCCCAAATCACAATCGGTATAAAACGAAAAATCAGACTTTATTGTAACAAATCAGCATTCGGGATCGCATCCATACCTCATGGAGGCGCACAGAAATCACAATCAGAAACTACGTATGACAGCTGCCTGGGTACCGAAAATATTTTCAAAACAGGAATGGCAACTTGCTGCCGGGATTGTGATCCTGTACCTTCCAATACGCATTTTTGTAAGCAATAATGTATTCACCACAGAGATATTGATGGCCAAAGCGCCGCTCTGGGCCGTAGAGTTTTTGGTTAATCTGGCTTTTTTTAGAATATGGATTGCGGTCATAGAATTGATCCAGTTAGCATTCAACTGGCTGGACGCTTCATTCAGGCTCAAATTCCCACGACTCCTCTTCACCTACGTCATTGGCCTGATTTTGGCAATTGTGTTCAATATCGCTTTTATTTTTTTATGGCAAAACATGGCAATTTTACTTCAAAAACAACTCCATATCAATGTCAGGGGGTCGGGACAGGAAAGAAATATTTACAACATGCGGCAAAAAACCAAAGCCAATACAGCATTGACGGTCATGGCAATGCTGGCCACTGTGTACATGGTTTCCGTCCGACGCAGCAATGAGCGGTTAAAAGAGGTACAACTCACAGCGGAACGTCTGGAAAAAGAAAATTTGCAAAGTCAGTTCAGCGCGCTTAAAAGTCAGCTAAGTCCCCATTTTCTGTTCAACAGTTTCAGTATTCTGACGTCATTAATAGAAAAAGACCCGGAAAAATCAGTACTGTATGTCAACAGATTATCAAAGTCTTACCGGTATATTCTGGATCATGCCAACCAGGAATCAGTTACGCTCAAAATTGAACTTGACTTCGTGGATGCTTACGTTTTCCTGTTAAAATCCCGCTTTGAAGAAAAGCTGAATGTGAACGTAGAAATAGCACAAAACCTGCGGAATCAATATAAAATAGCGCCGCTCACGCTGCAACTTCTGATTGAAAATGCAGTGAAACACAACCAGATGTCGACGGAAAACCCGTTTCATATTGTGATTAAAAATGAAGACGAGTACCTTGTGATCAGCAATCCGATGAGAAAAAGAAAGGGCGTTACCCCTTCCGCCGAAATAGGGTTACCAAACATCGTCCGCAGATATGCCCTGCTCACTACGTTGCCAGTTTTGATCTCCGAAACAGACCAAACGTTTACTGTAAAAATCCCTCTCCTGACATGAAAGTATTGATTATAGAAGACGAAAGACAAACCGCCGACCGCCTGGAAGGTCTTATTCTAAAATACGACAAAACGATTCAGATCCTGGGAAAAATCGCATCTGTTGAAAAAACAATTGCCTATTTTGGTCAGCAGGAAGCAGTCATGCCGGATCTTATATTCCTGGATATCCATCTTGAAGACGACCTGGGCTTCCGGATTTTTGAAGAACTCAAACTCACTATACCTGTTATTTTTACGACTGCATTTAACGAATATGCGCTGAGGGCTTTCAAAACATACAGCATTGATTATCTGCTCAAACCGATCGATTACGACGAACTTTGCGAAGCAATCGACAAGTTTAAAAACATGTTCGGTCATCAAAACAACCGCGATAGATTCGACCAGTTTCTGGAAAATTTCAGTAAATCGACTTACAAGGACCGCTTTCTTGTCTCTGTCGGCACCCGTCTTCAAAGCATTTCTCTGCAAGAAATCGCCTATTTTTCGTACGAAAGAAAGACAACCCTGGTGAACACAACCGACGGCAAATTTTACAGCATGGATTACAGCCTCGACAAATTACTTGAATTGCTCGACCCCAAACAATTTTTCAGGATCAACCGGTCCTACGTCGTTTCACTGTCTTCCATCCGCTCCATCAATCAGTATCCGGCAGGCAAACTCATTCTGGAACTTGTACCAAAAACGAATAGTGAAGTGCTTGTGAGCATAGACCGAATCACTTCTTTCAAAGAATGGCTGGGAAAATGACTACAATTTCCGCCAGATTTCCATCTGAAATAACCGTCATTTGACTCAAAATTACCGGCATTCAGCCTGTCTCTGTTTTCAAATTATTCCCGTCCTGGTTATCTTAAATCGATGTTTCAGTCAAAATCAATTCTTCGATATAACCATGCCCGACTCTATTTCTGAAAGCTTACCTTTTGCTGGCATTTCGGATTGTAATTTGATAGAACTTGGTTTGGCAGCTACCATAACAACAGGTTGCCTGTATACACAGTATGACTGGCCGTGTGAAGATCTGCAACCTTTCAATGTAATCAAAAAAATTACAGGCAATACCGTTCACCTGGATGAGGAGAGATACATGCGGGTTTCTGAAAGGGAAAGTACCCGCTACAAATTCAGAAAAGGAGATATTATTTTCAAACAAAGCACCAGTCGAGACCAACTGGGCAAAAGTATTTTATTCGATCTGGATATAAATGTCCTGCACACAAAATATTTGCGAATAAGGGCTAACGAAGGATTCGACGGCAAATTATTACATTACATACTAAACGGTCTTCGATACGACGGCAGATTGCATCGTATCGCGACGGAAAGTCGAAATATTTCTTCCATACGTATTGATGAGCTCAAAAAATTACGAATTCCGCTGGTAACTTTTGAGTCACAGCCAAGCTGATTCTTTTTCGGCTATTCCCTGTTTGTCCAGTATTTTTTATCAGATGCACGTGCAACAATGCGGCTTTTCAGTCGCGACACCTGCTCTTTCCGTTCCGTATTTATGTTGTCTGCTGATTCATGTAACGGGTCGTCGAGAAATTGGTGCCGGGAAGTCCCGCCTTCGTTTTCAGGAAAATAGCTCCCTGACGTTTCGCCTACATCCATTGCCCCAAATGCGTCCAGGATTGCTGCCACCTCCTCAGCATCCTCGCTTGTAGCTGTATGTACCGTCACGATACAACCACGACGACCGGCTTCGGAATAATTACTCACCTCCGCGTCATCCGCGCCGAACATTTCTTTGAAAAACGCAGTGATTTTTTCCATGATACCTGCCTCTTCCGTCTCGCTTTCAGAAAGGGGGTCGTGGGATTTGTAAGATGCGATTTTGATGTCAATTTGTTGATCAGTAAACCCGGTTGCCAGCAAATGGCTTTTTGCCTGCTGCGCCAGATCCGGATTCGGGAATATTGAGATAACAGTATTTGCCATGATCGATTTTTTTGAAAGTATAAATCGCTTTCATAAAATTCCGTGCCTGAAAGTCAATTATTCGCGGACATATTTTGATCTGATATTTCCGTTGCAGCCAGTAGCGATCATTTCGTTGCCTTCCTGCTGGATTTCACAGAGGCTGGCGGAAACGCAATAAACGCTCTCGCATAACGGGTTTCCGGTTAATTGGGCGTCCCGTACCACAGCGAAAGAGACGCCGTTGACAGTATAGAGCGACGGGACACAGCATGAAGGCAGGCCACTCTGATCCAGCAAAGCACCATCCGAGCGGAACCAAAGTCCATTCTGTGGATCGCCGGGCGCCTTTGTCCATACCAATTTCCCTTCAACCTGTATTTCCTGCTCCACCAAACGCCATTTCCCGATGATTTCTTTAATAATCGGATCAGGCTCAGGTTCCTTTTCTTTGCAGTCGCTCAGGATAAACATCAGCAGCGACACGACAATTAGGTTTTTCATAACAAGGCTTTTTCAGAAGACTCTTTTTGGCACAAAATCGTTGGTTTGTGACAAAAATCAGAGGTATTCTGGCCGGAGCAGGATTCTTATGTTGAAATAAATCGTTTTCTTAGCCCTTAAAATCAATCCATGAAAGAATGAAATTTTTCCATATCTGCCTTTTTCTGATTTTAAGTTTTGCCGGAAATGTTTTTGCACAAAGTGCAAATCCGGCTCCGGTGGTTACATACAGGAACCCAGTCATTGCAGGAGACTTTGCTGATCCTTCGGTGATTCGTGTAGGCGATACCTACTATGCAGTGGGGACTTCATCCGAATGGGGACCTGCCTACCCTATTTACACCTCAAAAAATCTGGTTGACTGGGAATATCTTGGCCCAGTATTTACAGATTTGCCTGCATGGACCATGGGCAGTTTCTGGGCCCCTGAATTGTTCTTCCGTAACGGTACTTTTTATGTCTATTACACCGCAAGAAGGAAGTCTGACAAGCAATCTTTTATCGGAGTGGCCAGCACAAAAGATTTAAAAGAAGGCTTTACGGATCACGGGGTTATCATTGAATGGACCAAAGAGGCCATCGATGCATTCGTAGTCGAGGACAAAGGGAAATTGTTTATAACCTGGAAAGCGTACGGGCTGGACAAAGACAAGGGCATTGAAATCCTTGGCGCTGAACTGGCACAGGACGGACTAAAAGTGATCGGGAAAGAATTCACTTTGATAAAAGCAGATTCCGGCGGTTGGGAATCAGGTGGAGCAGAAGGGCAGGCGATTTTCAAACGAGGCAATTTCTGGTATATGCTTTACTCGGGCAATGCCTGCTGTGGCGACAAATGTGATTACCAGGTTGGATTCGCGAAAGCGGAAAAGCTCCAAGGTCCCTGGACAAAATATGCGGGAAATCCCGTGCTTTTCGGTGATGAGACCTGGAAATGTCCCGGACACGGAACAGTTGTTGTGACGCCCGAAAACCGTTACTTTTATTTGCACCATGCCTACAACGGTACCGATTTTACATTTGCCGGGAGACAGGGGATTTTAAGTGAAATTGTATGGGACGAAACTACCAAATGGCCGGCTTTCAGGTATGGAAAAACATCCCCCGCCCAAGCCGAGTCTCCGGCGGGAGCAGGCAAAGTGATCAGTGCAAATTTCTTTATCAATTACGAAAATGATACTTTGAGAGCACCGTGGGTTTACGATGTAAGTTTTCCGAAACCTGCCTATTCTGTGGAAAACGGATCGCTTCGAATTGAAAATAATAACCATAGCCGCACCGGAAATTTCCTGGGATTGACTGTAAAAAAAGGCAATTACACTTTCATGACTGACATTGTGGCAAAAAATGATTTCATGCAAAATATTGTCATTTATGGCGATGCCGACAACGCCGTCGGATATGGTGTGCGCAAAAACAGCGTTGAATTGTGGCAGGTAAAAGATGGTGTGCATGAAGTAATTAAAACACAGGAGATTCCTGAAAAATATAAAGAGATCAAACTTACACTTCGAAGCCGTTTTGGCCGCTTTTACGAATTCAGCTGGGACGTAAAAGGACAAAAGATTGACTCCCTCACCAATTCAATGAAAATCGAAGCACCGTGGCTGCCGCGTTGGGACCGGGCTCCGAGAGTTGGAATTAATGTTTCAGGAAACGAAACTGGTAAAGGCGAGGTGAAAGGCGTTCAAATGAAATATGAGTAGTATAATTGTTGAAAAAACCGGAGTTGACAAACACAAACGATGAAAGGAAGCTTGGCCCTCCCTTCATCATTTGGCAGCAATCAAACCTTCTTGACTAAAAGTCTGTCGAAAGTGTAACTGCCTTGTTGGTTTCAATTCCCTCGGTCAGCATTTGAACTTTGTAATTGGCAAATTGATAAGCATCCGACCCCAGTAACAACCTTAGCGGCGGTTCTGACAATTGAGCAGTCCTGATAATCACTTCCGCCGCTTTTTGAGGGTCGCCCGGCTGATTGCCCGGAATGTCCTCCGAATGCTGTCGTTTTGTTTCCTCAATTTCGTGGTAAGCGGCAATCGGACGTGCGGCAACCGCAATGGATCCGCCTGCCAGGAAATTGGTACGAAAGTAACCAGGTTCAATGATGGTAACTTTTATTCCAAATGGCTTAATTTCTTGTGCCAGTGCTTCTGACAGACCTTCCAGAGCGAACTTAGTACCGCAGTAAATACCCCATCCGGCTCCGGCGATCAGACCGAAAACCGATGAAATGTTAAAGATATGCCCCAATTTCGCATCACGCATAAACGGCAAAATTGCTCTGGTGACATGTAATAAGCCGAACACGTTGACGTCAAAATTGGCTTTTACTTCCTGATGAGACGATTCTTCTATCCCACCGATCAGCCCGTAGCCGGCATTGTTAACCAGGACGTCAATTGTTCCGAATTTTTTGATGGCCAGACCAACAGCCTTTGTTACACTTTCTTCACTGATCACGTTCATTTGCAGCGGCAGAAAATTGTCATCCGTTGCACTTACGGCAGTTTTGAGCTTGGCCACGTTTCTTGCGGTAGCCACAACATTGTAGCCCTGTGATAAGAGTTCCTGAACCAATACAAGACCTAAACCCTGCGATGTTCCGGTTACGAACCATGTTTTTCTTTGCGTTTCCATATTATAAATTTTATGGAACAAAGTAAACAAGACCCGGGAATTGACCTTTTGCTCAGATCAAAGGCATGTTTGTTAATTTCAAATATGGATGGCGGAGCTGAATGAATTCCTGAATAATGATGGCGATATTTTCTCTCTTCTATTGAAAAAATTAGTAAAACCAGCCTGCTCAGCAAAGCCAAGGGAAGCGCTTATCGCCTGTATATCCCAGTCGGTGTGTTTAAGCAAAATCTTGGCTTCGTAAATCATCCTGTCTTGAATGTGCTCCCGAAGCGTTTTCCCGGTTTGGTTTTTCACAAGTGTGTTCAGATAATTGGGGTGTACATTCAACTGATCCGCGAATTCTGTGGCAGTTCTCATCTTTACGAAATCGGAACGATGTTGTATGCGAAAAGCCGACTCCAACAATTCCAGAAATCCATGTACGTGTCCAAAATTTTCGGGAACAGGCATATCTGCGAGCGCCTTACCTGCCCTCTGCGCTTCCAAAAGAATTAACTGTAGTTGCAGGAAGATAGCCTGTTTTTTATCGTTCTTATCTCCATAATCTTCTTCGGCAACCGAATCGAAATATTGATGCATTTTCGCGGATTGATTCGCATCAAGCTGTATTACCGCCTTTTTTGCCTGAAAATAAGGGTAAGTTCTAAAAAGATGCACCATGTGTGCAGTATCATCGAAGAAATTCGGATGAATCAGACAAAAATGCCCCTCAGCATTAGGACCAGCTGAATGCCAGGAAATAATTTCATCGGGATGAATAAATGCAATCATTCCCGGGCCGAGCTGATATTGATACAAACCAATTGTAAGTGTTCCTGTTCCTTCGGTCACATGCATCAATTTGTAAAAATTTCTCCGGTTCGGCGATATATAGTCGTTTGCCGGATGGAATTTCCGGTTTTTAATACTGAAATAAGTCTCTTCGGGTAGATATTGCTCTACTTTTAACAATGGAACGCGAAAATTATTTTGCTCGAAAATTTCGATTTCCAGACGAGGAATTTCTGTCTTTTGCATTTACAAAAATACAAATTGTTTCATTTATAGCATTGAGATCAGTTACCACAAGCTTGAAACAGACATTTTCCTCCCGGATTGTCTGAAAACAGTGTCATGCGGGGCGGATAATCACGGAATACAGATAATGGGTTTCGCGACTTGAAAAAAAGCCGCAACAAACCACAAGGGGTCTATTACGGCCAGTTCAGAGCCCGGCATGGGTGCCAGATTACAATCTTTTTACCCCAGAATGAACAGATCATTTGACTGAAAAACAGACTTTAAATCTGATCGCTAAGGGTTTATCCAGTTTATTGCACCCGAAAACGGGTCGTTGGTAATTACTACTTTGCTGCCTTTTCTGGCCAGTTTTACCTCACGAACCTGATTATCCGCAGGCAGACATATCTGTACCGCCATTTTATCAGATTTCAATGCAAAACTAACCAGCTCAATATTTTTCCAGTCAATATCTCCGGTCGACTGCGCTACTTTTACCTGCGGTAAGACCGCGCCTTCCCGCACCAGCATGATTACCTCCAGCTCCCCTGCCGCGATTTCGTGCCAGCCACCCTCATATACTTTTCGCGTCTGATAATCTACCCATTGCCCTTTTGGCAAATAAACAGAGCGGGTTTTGCTTTTTTCAAAAAACGGAGCAACCAGAATATCACTGCCCAACATATATTGATTATCAACAAGCCAGGATCCGGGATCGTTCGGAAATTCAATAAGCAGCGCCCGCAACATCGGCAGCCCTCTTTCCGAAGCAATTTTTGACTGCGCATAAATGTATGGCATCAGTTTATATTTAAGCTCAACAGCTTTCCGGAAATAATTCTGGAAGTCCTCGCCATATTCCCAGGGTTCTTTTGGCGCTTGGCCGTGTGTCCGTGTGTGCGAAGTCAGCACGCCCATCGGCAACCAGCGACGATACAGATCTTCCGGTGTTTTCATTGTGAACCCGCCAATATCATGACTCCAGAACGTAAAACCCGACAAACCCAGGGACAGTCCGCCACGCAACTGCGCCTCCATACCTTTGTTTGTAGTTTCCGCATCGCCACCCCAATGAATAGGGTAACGCTGGCTGCCGGCCCAGGTACTTCTCGCCCAGATAATCCGGTCACCGGTTAATTTTTTAGTCAATTCCGAAACAATTTTATTGTAGCGCAGCGGATAGAGATTGTGCTCATAAAAACCTGTTTTGCCAGAAGCGTAAACACCTGAAACCGGCGCTGCCTCACCAAAATCTACTTTTATTGCCGAGACGCCGAGTTTTAACAACCCTCCTATTTTGTCCTCGTACCATTTAATGGTATTGGGGTTGGAAAAATCAAGTACGGCATCTTCGTAAGGAATCGTTCCATTTGCATTTTTCACCGCCAAACCATTATTCACGATTTCTGGAAAAAGATCATTTTTCGGCACAAAATAAGGAAGCTGCCAAAGAGAGGTGTGAAAGCCCTGTTTTTTCAGATCGGCGATCATTCCGGCAGGATCTTTGAAACGGCTTGGTGAAAATTTATAATCGCAACGCCAGTCCGTCTCAAACCAGCCGGTATCAAAATGAATCACGTCTGACGGAATGTGGTTTTTGCGTAATTTGTCGGCGACATTGCGGCCATCCTGCTCTGAAAAATACGTTATCCGGCTCATCCACAATCCAAAAGACCACAATGGTGGCATTTCCGGTTTGCCGGTCAGGTCAGTATAGGCGTTCAGAATATCTTTTGGTTCTCCCAGGAAAATGAACAAGTCCAGGTTTTCATCCCCGATCTGCATCGCATTTGATTCTCCGTATGTGGCACCAAAATCACAGGTAATCGGTGATGAAGTGTGCATAAACATGCCATAACCGCGCGAGCTCAGGTAAAATGGAATGGGCTTGTACATCGTTTGTGTTTCAACACCGTTCGGGTCGTGCGTCCAAAGCACGACTTTCTGGCCGTTTTTATCCAGTTTGGTAAATGACTCGCCACAACCAAAAATCTTTTCGTCCGGTGACATGGAAAACACAGCAGCTACACTTCTCGAATAATCCGCCGCCCGCCGTACGAAAGAAAACGGAAGGTTGGGTGTATAAGAAGATTTTCCGTCCGCCTTGCTCCGAGTTTGCGTGAGCAGTCTGCCGTTTTTGTCACGTATCTCTATTTTCCATGGACTTTCAAAAATCGTTACCGAACCGTAAGCGCCGTTGTACTGGTGCCCGCCGCCTACCTTCTCATATTTCCATGATTGATCATGAACCGGCTCCTTTACAAGCATTAAGGAAGGCTCCTGACTTGCCTTTTGCGTACTTGTATTTGCCCGGATACGAACGGTTCGCGCGGAAGTAAATTCAACAGAAAATGGCAGAACAGGATCCTGCGCATATTCAATGGCAGGAAATTCATTGCTGAATGACCGCTTGTAGCTGAGCATGGAATTGTCAAAATTATGCGCCGAAAAAGCTTCATGGCGTTTCCATTTGATCTGTCCGATGCCGGTTTCCGGGTCAAATGAGGCGAGGCTGTCGGCGAAGAACAGCGTGTTGGAAAAGTCACGGAAGTCGGTACTGATGTCCAGCGGTTCATTGACCAGCTTACTATGTTGCTGAGCAGAAATTTCCGGCACATTTACACAAAATGCCAGAAAAAAAACCGAGAAGAAAAACTTACATTTAGATTGAATAGGATGCATTACGATGACACAAAAAGTGTTTTATTAAATCAATAGGCTATGATTTTTCTGGTTGCACGCGTATCCGGGCCGCTCAATCTGATGACATAAGCACCATTTGAAAGTCGTTCTCGGATAAATGCCGTTTGTTGGGATTTCTTAACCGGCTCCTGAAAAACGACTTTTCCGGAGCTGTCAATGACCTCAATTTTGTCAAAATTCGCACGGCCCCATTTTATGGTAACGCTGTCCCAGGTTGGGTTTGGATAAATGTTGATTTCAGCATCTGACGCAGGTTCACTTGCCAAAACCAAATTTGAACGAAGCTGAACCGAAGTCACCGACATAGCAGGCAGTGTCATATTCAGCACATTTCCGGTTGGCGTTATTTCTGATTTTTTCAGCGCATTCTGACCGTGCGACATGAAGGTTTCCGTAGCAGGCAACTGGGATAATGTATAAACGGACGCCTTTTCCTGAACCGGAAAAAAATGATCCAGCTGGACATTTATAGGCTGACTCTGGCTCGCTGACCTGTTGACGAGCACGACAGTCATTGAGTCTCCCGTGTCATTAACAGACGGATATGCCGACACGAGCGTTTCGTTTGATGAAACCCCGTCCACTGAAAGACGCTGGTTGTAACGCGAGAATAAATGGATGGTCTCCCACATTCCTGTACTCCACGACCATGGCGTAAAAATTTCAACACCGTTTTTTATAAATTCTCCCAGCGTGGAGGCGTACCAAACTGCTGTTACGCTGGGCGCTATACTTCCGTCAATTCCGGTTTCGGTGAGTCCCAGTGTAACCCCGTGATTAGCGCCAAAGTACGTCGTGAGCCAATCGTTACATCGACCGAATATGTATTCTTTTGTGAGATTATTGTCATAGGATCCGCTGATGTTTTTCACACCATTGGCTTCCGGAAAATTGTAATCTTTGTCAAAAAACACCCGATGTAATTGCACCACATCTTCGGTCTTCTTCGTAGAGGGATAGAAATGAATGTCCAGAACATCCAAAAGCCTGATGCCGCTTCTCTTTTGTTCCTCTGCAATGGTTTTGATGAAAAATTCCAGCCAGGGATAGTTTCTGCCATTTGAAAATATCGTCTTGTTGTTCCAGTTGTACCATTGCCACTCGTTAGCTGTTACCGGGCCAACCAGCTTAATATTGGGATATTTAAGTCGTGCTTTTTTGGCAACATCAATATAACGCTTCATGAATTCTTCCGCAGAAATTTGCACTGGCATCACGTCGTCATGCGTCCCCGACCAGATTTCGGGCTCATTGTCCATGTTCCAGTAACGGATTTTACTTTTATCCAATCCCAGTCCGCCTGCTCCAAACCAGTGATCAATAATCCCGGTTGCTGAATCTGCCTCCCACTTTTCCAGATACAGATTCACATTCCCTTCCACTTTCGCCTTTGTTCCTGTTGCATTTGGCGTTCCGTTTCCGGCAAGATTCTGGTTAACACCCTCCCACCATTGCGACTGGTTATATCCCCAGTCATTGAAATTTGCCTGGCTGGTTTTAGCGGCGTAACCCAAAAGCGGGAAGGCCCAAAGTCCCTGGGCATTCGGGAAATTGTGCTGTAAAGTCTGCGCGGATTGGTCCCAGTTGTTGGTGTAAACATTGTTATACCAATCCGGATGGCTGGATAACTTCCTGCGCCAGTTGTACTTGCTGGAATTATTGCCACCACTCTCCCGAAACATCGTGATGCCCGCGTCACGGAGTCTGATCAAATCTTCGGGCGGCAAAGTCCAGTTCGGATTGGTTGAGGAAAATGAATTATTCCTGCCGTAAAGAAATGAAGAAATGCGTTTTTGACCAGCTGCGGCATCAACGCGAATGGTGATTTGCGCCAGGCAACTGGTCTGCATAGCGAGTATTACCAACATCGGTAGTATCTGAAACTTTATCTTTCGGGGTATTAGATCTCGCATTTTATGGGTTTTTCACCGGATCTCCGTGAACTACATTTTTCATTTTTCACGCAAAGAAGGGAAGTTAATCCACGCAAAGACGAAAAGTTCTCTTTTTCATCATTGCGTGGCACTTTTCTACTTTGCGTGAAAGATTCTCTCCTACTTCGCCACAATTCTGAAATTATCAACACTTCCATTAAAAGAAGCAATCACCTGGTCAGGCGTGTTGAACGACACTTTCAAATCGGTGATTTTAGAAACGTCAGCAATCGTGGCACCCGACGCGCTTTTGAACTCTGTCAATTCGATGACCGCTGTTTTCCAGCCACTGGTCATGTAACCCGTTGCAGCATAGAGTGTCGAATTCCAGGGCTGATAAGCATAAATGTAATCTGTTCCGCCGGCGTTCAAAGTGATGTCATACTTTCCTGCTTTCCAGGCTTCTGCAATGTTGTGTTCAAATTTAAACTGCCTGCTTTCGGCATTTCCAGCCGGAAGCTTGAATTCGAAATAGCACGTTGAAAAAACCCACTTGTCTTCGTAGCCGGTTTTAGGCAGGTTGGTTTGCTTGATCCTCGAATATTTACCCGAAATCGCCCCCGGGTCAGTTTTGGGAAGGATCGCCGCAGCACCGTAACAAACTTCCGATCCCCATGTTGTTGCAGGCACGTCAAAATTGATCATATGAACGGTCGTGTCGTTCATTTTAAATCTCGTTTTCACCGTACCAAATTCGCCTTCGATGGTAAGAAAATCAATAGCTGCAACGGCAGGCATTTTGGCTCTGATCTCCTTTTCTGTTTTGCTGAGCACTTCGAGGTTCGTAGCTCCGAGTTTTACGTTTTTGATATTGTAAAAATAATCTCCGTTGATAATGATAGTCCCGCCGGGTTTCACAAATTCAGAATACAATCCGTCAAAACGAGGAACAGGCGAAGTCAGACTGAAATCGTATGAGGTTTCCCCGCCGGTAGTGATCACTTTAATTTTGTTGGTCACCGCAGGATTAACCGCCTTTGTCGGGGCCTCAGCAGGAATTGTGATGATAATGTTGCTATTGCTTCCCAGCGCAGAATTGAATGTAGCTTCAAAATCATTGAAATACACTTTCAAAACACTACCCAGGTTTTGTCCCTGGATTACGATTTTACTTCCCGGCAATGCGCCATTTAAGGAACTATCTGCCTTTACAGGGTCCAAAAGCCGTACATTGGTAATCACTGGCACACCGTCCACATCCTTGTTGTCGCAGCTTTGGAATGACAACAGCGCACAGCATGCGACCATCAAACCAAAACCTGCTCTATATAAATTTCTAAAATTCATGTTCGTTTAAATTAAGGGTTAATCAACAATTTTGCTGAAATCAAAAGCGACCGGCTCATTTTTCAAGGACGGCGCATTCACGATCTCCGCCTCGGGAAACGGCAGGTAAAGCGTGCTGGCAGTGAGCGGATAAAATTCAGCAGGTGAATAAGTTACAGCGTATTTTTTTGGATTGGTAGTACCAGCCACATAGCTCATTGTATAATTTTCCTTGTGTTGCGCAGCCGTGTAAGCAATCGCTTTTGCAGGATTGAAATAGTACCAGCGAACGATCTCGTTCCATGAATTTCCCTCAAAAACAGTTTCAATTCTTCTTTCCTGGAAAATCTGCTCAAATGTCAGCGAGGTTCTGTCGGGCAAACCTGCTCTTTTCCGCACTGCATTTACATAGGACAAAGCTTTCGCATCGGAAGTTGTTGCGGCGTTTCCAAGCACGGCGTCGGCATAAATCAGATACACTTCGGCCAGGCGCAACATGTAGGAATTGATATTCGCAGCCATAAAACCACCCAAACCGCCATTGTCTGCTGGGGATCCAATGATGTACTTTTTAATTGCCGACAATGCCGCGGGTCTGTTGTACTTAAGTCCGCCCGTCGCTTTGCTGATCTCAGGATAGACGTCACTATCGAACATACCGATTGCTTTTCTTCTGAGTGAATCGGCAGGATTTTCAGTGAAATATTTTACAAGATCCGCTGAAACACCCTGTGCGGCTCCCCAGCCATCCCCTGTCGTGGTGATTGCAGATTCGTAAGCGAAGTAAGCCTGAAATGAATTGTTGATTCCCCATGGACTGCTCAGCGGCATCCACTGCAATGAGAACAGACTTTCCGGGTTGTTTTTAGAACTATTGTTGTTGGCACTCATAAACAGTTCCGAATATGTCGGAGCCAGCGTGAGGCCACTTTTTGTGATCACATCTTCAGCAAAATATTTAGCACTGTCCAGGTCAGCCTGGTTACGGGTTCCGTTTTGGTTCAAACCGGCACGCATCAGATACAAACGGGCCAGCATACCTTCTGCCGAATATTTTGTCAGGCGGCCCTGAACAGCCGTTGCAGGTAAAGTTGCAGCGGCGTAACGGAAGTCATGAATAATCAGCTTCCAAACATCCTCGATTTTATTGCGTAATGGTGGCTCATTAATCTGCGCAACGTTGTCATAAACAATTGGTACTGCACCCCAGTTGGCCACCAGATAATAATATGCAGTTCCGCGCATGAATCGGCATTCGCCCAATCCCTGGTTTTTAACGGCGGTCGAAGCCGTGCTCCCGGTAGCTTCCTTGATCGCTTTGTAGGCATTATTGCTTTGGGCGATAATTTTGTAAAACGACTTGTAACCAGGAAGTAACGTGCTTGCATCCGTCGAAGCAATGGCGTGCTTGATGTAAGCTGTGCGGTCATTGGAGTTCAGGTTTCCGGCACGAGCCTCCTGAAAAGCCATGTTGGCTTTGTCATTGAAATCAAACCAGACGATGTTGTACAGCGGAGCAGTTCCCGCCATGATTTCTTCATCCGTTTTGTAGAAGTTACCGGAAGTCAACGCGTCCAATGGCGGACGGTCCAGAAAGTCCTCCTTGCATCCCTGTGTGAGCATCAGTGCTCCTATCGCGGCTATGAGTTTTATCTTGAATTGCATGGATAATATTTTTGAAATGAGTTTTAAATCAGCGATTTACGATTTGATAACAGATTAAAAATCAGCAAGTAAACCGAAAGAATACATACGTACTGAGGGATAACGACCCGTGTCAATACCGGCCATAACCGTTCCGCCATAATTCACCATTCCAATCTCAGGATCATATCCTTTGTATTTGGTAATCGTGAATAGATTTTGCGCACCTACTGATGCTTTCAGTCCTCTGATGAAGAAGTTTTTCAACATCGTTTTAGGGAAATTGTAGCTGAGCGTGATGTTTTTCAAACGCACGTATGAACCATCCTCGATAAAATTGGTACTCATCCGGTTGTTTCCGTTGGGATCTCCCGGAGCAATTCTCGGGATATTGAACCCTGGATTGGTCAAAGTTACAGTTTCGGCATCACCCACGTTGTAGCTGCTTGGTTTTGCATAGTTCGCAACGGACAACCATTGGTTTCCAAAGGTCCCGCCCACACCTGGTACTTCTGCGCGGTAACGCGGATAATTCAAAACATCATTTTTGAAGCTTCCCGTCAGGAATGCATTCAGTTCGAAGTTTTTGTACATCACGTTGTTATTCAAGCCTAAAGTGAATTTCGGCCATGGGTTTCCGATGACCGTACGGTCCTCAGCGTCAATGATTCCGTCTCCGTTCAAATCCCTGAATTTGGTATCCCCAACCCAGGTTCCCGTTGCCGGATTGATCGTCAGTTCGCCGTTTGAAGTTTGTATTGCGTGATTTTTTATATCATTGGCATCCTGAAACAGTCCGTCGGCGATGTAGCCTGTAAGCATACTGGCAGGCTGTCCCACTTCGGTTTTAAACCCAACTGAGGTCGCGTTCCAGATTGGCGTGATCGGATTCAGCAGAGAAGTGACCTTATTTCTGTCAAATGACAAATTGATACCTGTTTTCCAGTAAAAACCGCCTTTGTCAATATTGACCGTATTCAAAGTAAAACCAATTCCTTTGTTACGCATCGATCCTGCATTAACCGATGGCCAGCTCAGATATCCCGGAGAATACGCGATATCTCCCCCATAACTAAATGGATATGAATTGATTGTGATCAGACTTTTGATGTTTTTTATGTATGCGTCAACGATCAGTTCTACGCGGTTGCCGAACATGTGCAGGTCCATCCCTCCGTTTATTACGTCATCCTTTTCCCAGGTCAGGAATTCATTGGCAAAATTTGAGGCAAGAAAACCTGTTCCCCAACCCGTTGGCACGGTTTGCAAAGTAGAATAAATCGCGTTACCGCCGCTGCCCTGGTTCCCTGAACGCCCTACTTCAAAGCGGAACTTCAGGTCGTTGATCTGGCTGACTCCTTTCAGGAATTCTTCTTCCGAAGCTCTCCATGCAACCGATACAGCGGGGAAACTTCCCCAGCGACGGCCGTCCCGGAACGCCGAAGATCCGTCCATCCGGTAAGTTCCCTGTAAAATGTAACGGTCTTTGAAGCTGTAATTCAAACGTGCAAAGTACGATTCACGTGAACCTGATCCTTTTCCACTGTTATTGCTTACATTAGAAATCACCGAACCGTCACCACCTGAAAGTTCTTCGATTGTGTTGGTAATGAATTTCTTACGCGTTGCCGTCAAGGATTCGTAGGTAAATGATTGCGCCTCGTGGCCAGCCATTAAACTAAACGCATGTTTGTCCAGTTTGAGATCATACTGAACGCGGCTGTGCAAGCTCCACCAGGTATTTGTATTCACCGATCTGGTCGAAGTTGCGGCATCCTGCGACACCACATAACCACCGATTGTGTACGACGGATGGTATGAATAGTATTTCAAAAACTCAGAACTTCCGTTCGCTTCGGTATGCCATGTCAGGTTTTTAGCCAGTTTCACATCTGCAAATAAACTTCCCAGAATGGAAGTCCGGCGATTGTAGTCGTTGTTGATTTTGGAAATCATAACCGGGTTGGAGAACTGAAACTGCGTGGTGGCAGGTCCGCCCCAGCTTCCGTCCGGATTGGTCACAGGTACACTGGGATTCTGATCCAAGGCAAGTTGAATGATACCTCCGTTTGAAGTGTTCACTTTCTCCTCGGTGATACCCACGCTCATGTTAGCACCTACTTTAAGCCAGCTGCGTGTTTGATTTTCCAGGTTTAAACGGGCATTGTAACGTTTAAAACCAGAACCTTCTACAATACCTTTCTGGTTGAAATATTCGCCAGATAGATAATACGTTGACTTTTCAGTTCCTCCGCTTAGTCCAAGAGAATATTTTTGCAATGTCGTTGGACGGAAAAGTGCGCTTTGCCAGTCAGTTCCTTTACCCAAGACCGATGGATCCGCAAAATCAGGATCCGTCGCCGTTCCGCCGATTGCTGCCTGTTCGTTACGGTACTGTGCATACTGACTCAGGTTCATTACGTCAATGTGTTTGGGTTCTGATTGCAACGTAAGTAATGAATTGAAACTGATTTTCGCTTCTCCTGCTTTACCTCTTTTGGTCGTGATCATCACAACACCGTTGGCACCAACAGCACCATAAATAGCCGTTGCTGATGGTCCCTGCAAAACGTTGATCGTTTCAATATCGTCGGGGTTAATGCTTGATAAAATATTGGAAAAACCAGTCGGCCGATTATTGGGATCATCTCTCATATTATCAGGCTTAATCTGCACACCATCAATCACATACAACGGCTGCGTGGTTCCAGTTAAAGAACTTAGCCCACGAATCAAAACCGAAGGTGCCGCACCCGGCTGACCAGAATTCTGCTGAACCATTACGTTGGCAGCACGGCCTTGCAAGCCTTGTTCCAGAGAAGTATTGATCGTTTTACTGAGATCTTTTCCCGAGACTGTAACCTGCGAACTCGATACGTCGGTCTTTTTCATCTCACCATAACCTACCACCACGACCTCGTTCAGATTGGCAATGCTTTCTTTCAGTCTAATCTCAATTTTTGTTTTGTTGCCAACACTCGCTTCCTTCGTTTCGTAACCGATAAAAGAAAAGACGAGCGTGCTTCCCGACGACACCTCGATCGAAAACTGCCCCTCCGTGTTCGTTGTTGTTCCGTTGGAAGTTCCTTTCACGATCACACTCACGCCAGGAATACCATCGCTGCCGGTTTCAGACAACACCGACCCGGTTACTGTTTTTTTACCATCCTGCTGAGCAAAAAGCGCTCCGGAACCACACATGATTCCCACCAAAAATAGCGAAAGGCGAAAGTACTTCATGAGGGACGTCAGTGTTCGGTTTGCCCTTCTGTTGTTGTACATGTTTTGTTGCATGTTGTTTTAAGTTTTGAAAAAATGCATTGGTCAAAATCATCCGTTTTATACATTTCCAATAATGGCCGAACGCTCGGCATTTTTAGTATAATTCGAATTTATTTTTGAACAAATGTGATTGATAAAATAATATCCAAGGGGTATCAAATGTCTACAGATAGGTATCCGGATGTAAACTTCAAGGGGAAATTTTAAGATTTTTCCGCCTAAATTGCTGTTTTTAAAAGGGGAAATACAAAAAAAGAGATTCGCACCCATTTGGCGAATCTCTTTTTTTTTGAGAGTATAAAACTTAATACTTGTACTATACCAATACGAAAATCTTATTTACATACAATTAATCCTTCCCAAAATCACGCATCTCCGCAGCTTCATTCACTGATGATTTCCTTTTTACGAAACTCTGTCGGCAGTACTTTATATTCTTCCTTGAATAATTTGGTAAAATATTTCGGGTTGTTGAAACCTACCTGGTAGGCAATTTCGGAGATCGTAAACTGGCTTTTTTCAAGCAGTGACGCGGCCCGTCGCAACCTGATAATCCTGATAAATTCGACGGGAGTTTTTCCGGTCAGCGACAACAGTTTTTTGTATAGGTACATCCGGCTCATTGCCATCTCCGAGCTCAGCTCTTCCACGGTGAAATCCGGATTACCTATGTGCTCTTCCACCATTTTTATCGCCTTGGCAATGAATACCTCATCCAGCGAACTTACCGCAATATCGCTCGGCTCCACGCGAATGTGTTTTTGAAACTGCTTCTGGAATCTTTCCCGTAAAGTGATCAGATTCCGTATCTGAGCTTGCAGGATGTCAAGCCTGAACGGTTTCGTCACGTAAGCGTCCGCGCCGGTTTCGTAACCTTGCAACTGTTGCTCGTCTTCGGAACGAGCGGTTAGCAGGATGACGGGAATATGTGATATCCGGTGATCTGTTTTTACCTTTCTGCAAAGCTCCATGCCGTCCATTTCCGGCATCATCACATCGCTCACGATCAGGTCGGGAATGGTTTCCAAAGTCATATCAAGACCAATCTTTCCGTTCTGCGCCTCTTCAATCTGGTAATCTTTCTGAAGAACTTCTCTTAAATATTCCCGAAATTCGTCATTGTCTTCTACCAGAAGCAATACCGGCTTACTGTTCTGCTTCTCAACCGAAGGCGTTTCAGCTTCAATCTCTTCCGGATTTTTGGACAAATGCGCTGCCGGTTCTGGAACATAAGCGGCTCCCTGAACAACATGAACTGGCAAAAGTGTAATAAAAGTGCTGCCTTTACCTTCCTCACTTTCCACGGTTACATTCCCGCCATGCAACCTGGCAAATTCCCTTGTAATGGCAAGACCAATCCCACTACCCTGATTCACAATGTGATCCGGTAATGCATGCTGAAAAAAACGATCAAAAACCTTCGCCTGCGCATCAGAAGGGATACCTATTCCTGTGTCCGCAACCCGAATGTCCAGGTGCTCCATGTCATTCAGATCGACCACGCGCACCTTTACCGATACCGCTCCATATTCAGGCGTAAATTTGAAGGCATTGGACAACAGATTGTACATGATCCGCGAAAGCTTCTCCTGGTCGAACAGAGAAAAAAGTGATGCTACTTCTGTCGAAAAAGTAAAGGTGATGTGTTTTCGTTCTGATAGGTCTGAAAATGTGTGCGCAATCTCCCTGACGAACTGGATAATGTCTCCCTTTTCGGGTCGAAATTCCGTCTCCTCCACTTCAAGCTTCTTAAAATCAAGCAATTGTGTCACCAAATTCAATAATCGCCTTGCGTTACGATGTATCATCGACAACTGGCTCCGCACCTGTAAATCACCCTGAATGTCATTGAGGAGATTTTCCAGGGGCGTCAGTATTAAAGTGAGCGGTGTGCGGAACTCGTGACTTACGTTGGTGAAAAACTTAATCTTCATCATATCCAGGTCATGCAATTGCAGTGCCTCCCGCCGCTCCTGTTCCAGTTTAAAATTCAGTCTTTCTCTTTCAAGAAGGATCCATCTGGCGATTGCAAGTGCGGCTACGATTGACAAAAAATACAATAAATAAGCCAGCGGCGTTTTCCAGAATGGCGGCGCAATCTGAATTTTAAGTATGCGTTCCTGTGATACGGAATCACCCTCTTTGATCTTTACTTTGAAAACGTATCCACCGGGATCAAGGTTGGTATAGGTCACTTTTCTGGTATTGTTGTCAGCTTCAAACCACTGATCATTAAAGCCTTCAAGTGTGTACAGGTAATGGTTTTTGTCTGAATGCAAAAAATTGAGCGCGGCAAACTCAATCGTAAAAACATTCTGGCTGTGCTGAAGCTGGATCTCCTTTGTAACTGAAATTGACTGATCCAAGACAATTTTACCCCCAAGTTTTTCTCCTGGTTTCACACTTTTATTAAAAATCTGGAAGTCTGTCAACACAACCTCCGATTTTGCAGATTCATCCTCAATTTTTTCGGGAGAAAAGATTGTAAATCCATTCGCTCCGCCAAATATCAGTTCACCGGAATGAAGCCTAAGCGCAGCATTTTCGTTGAATCCCCGCCCCTGCAAACCATCAACCTCATTGTAGGTTTTGATATTGAACGCAACCGGAACGCCGTTTTGGCGACGCGTAATTTGAAGATTCACGAGCCCTTTCGGCGTGCCGAGCCACAAGTTCTGGCCGGAATCGATGACGATCGTCAATATGGAATTGTCGGGCAGTCCATCTCTGGAGTCGTAGGCTTTAAAGGTATTGCGTTTCCGGTCGAAGAGGTTCAGCCCGCGGTTTGTTCCCACCCAGATATTGCCCAGGTTATCTTCCGCAATTGAGATAACCCCGTCACTGTTCAAACTTCCCGCCTTTCCGGCCTCATGTCTGTAATGTACAAACCTGCCAGTTGAACGTTTCAGTACATCAATTCCGTAAGCTGTGCCAATCCACAAATCTCCTTCTTTATCCTCAACGATTGCCGCAATGTAATCTGAACTGATGGAATTACTTGACGAAAGTGGCCTGTAATGCTTGAATTCATTTTTTTGTCTGTCAAACAAATCCATCCCGTCAGCGAGGGTACCAATCCACAGGCGGGCTTGCGAATCTTCATAAATTTCCCAGACCCGGTCATCCATCAGACTCGTAGAGTCGGCAGGATTATGCATGTAACGCCTGAACCGCTGACCGTCAAAACTGTTCAATCCGCCAAAATAGGTACCAATCCACAGCACATCACGCTTGTCCAGAAACAGGCTCACGATCACATTGTTACTCAGACTGGACGCATCGCCCGGAATATTTTTATACTGCCTGAAACGGTTATTTTTCCGATCGTAATGGATGAGCCCGCCGCCATTGGAACCGATCCATAAATTGCCGTTTCTATCTTCGGTAAATACGCTCACATCGTCAAAAGGAAGACTTCTCGCATCGGAAGGCAAATGTCTGATGAGCGAAAATTTGAAAATGTTTTTATGATAAACACAAAAGCCCTTTTTAAAAGTCCCCGCCCAGATCATGCCTGAAGTATCCTTGTAAAGTGCGAGAATGCTGTTCTGGCTGATTGTCTTCTGGTCGTCAGGATTGTATTGAAGCACAGAAACTGACCTGCTTTTTTTATCCACAATATTGATACCGCCATGGTCTGTACCAATCCATATCCTCCCGTCCGGCCCGGACGTTATCGCACCAACGATGTTGTTGGTCAGTTTAAAAACCGGAGCAAAAGTATTGGCCGAAATCAGTTCATTTTTCTTTGTATCAAAATAAAACGCGCCTTGAACAGCCTTGATGATGTAAACCCAGGGTTCTCCGTCGCCATCGACAAACACGCGGTAGTTCACCGAATTTCCCAGCTTTTTATTTTGAAGTAAATTGCTCCGATAGGAAGATTTGTAGGTATTCGCATCCAGTCTAAGCAAAAAGCCATCGTTGTAAACCACCCAAAGATTACCCAGGCTATCCTCGTTAAAATCTGCGATGGCAGGTGTCGCTTCCTGAGAATTGGCTTCCCTTTCTCGTTTGAAAGTTACTCTTAAAAGAAACTTTCCTGACGGCTGATATTTCAATAGCCCCAAACGGTTATGGCTGATCCAGTAATCTCCTTTTTTTGTTTTAATGATCCGGTTGAAATCTGCATCCGGCAGTCCGAGGCGCCTCGCTGCCTTGTTTGCATCTTTGTCAATGCGCTCCGTTGCCGGATCGTAAATATTGTAGCCTTCCCGTGTGCGGATCCAAATGTACCCGTCAGGATCTTCAAAAAGTTCATTGATGTGGTGGTCGGCCAAGGTGGTCGAATCGGCGGGATCGTGTTTGAAAATCCTGAAAGAATAACCATCAAAACGGTTAAGTCCATCAGCCGTGCCAATCCAGACAAAACCCTGCCGATCTTTTAAAAAACAGTTGACCTGGTTATGGGAAAGCCCTTTTTCGGCGCTATATCTGGCAAATTGATAGTCCGCTGACTGAGCAAAAATGATTCCCGCCTTCCCCAAAAGGCACCCAACAATGATCAAGAATCTGCACAGCCAGTTTTGCATTGACAATTTTATAAAACAAAAAAATAAACGCAGCCCGATTCAAAAAATTATTTATCGGAATACTAAATAGAGTTTGCAAATTAGTCAAACAAATTCGGTTTTTCGGAAGCAGTTCCAGCTTGCATATCTGTGACCAGTTTTTCAGGGACCGTCTATTGATTTTGCCCCTTGCAACTGTAAAAAAAGTCACCCTTTCCAATTGTGAAAAGGGTGACTCCTCATTTGTTCAAAACTCTGAACGGCTCGTTTACTCTACAATCCAACGATTTAGATTGTTGAATTTCGCTTCCAGTACAATCTTGTAAAAGCCAGCGGGAAGTTTTGAAACATCCAGTTGTGCTTTCTGATCCGCTACCGGCCTTTCATCCATCAAAAAATAAAGATCTCTTTCTCCCTTCTTGAAATTGTTGGTAGTTGAAATCCAGATTTTCACATTTCCTTCTTTGTTCAATGCTTTCCAGGAAATATTGATCTTGCCTGACTCTTTTTTCACAACAGGTTCATTGATTGAAATCGCGCCTGTGAAAGCGACGCCATCCACTTCAAAAGATTGTTCTTTCGGAATGCTAATGTCAAGATGCCTGGCCAGTGTTGGCATAATATCCACAACGCCTGGAACTGTTTTAAAACTCGCATTCAGGTTTTTCGCATTGGTAACTATCCAGGTGTCCCGCTCCCGGTCCGACTGCCCGCCGTGCCCTTTACCGGATTTCGGGTCCCGGCCATGATCGGTGGTAATTACGATCAGCCAGTCTTCATTGAAATTTTTCTGCCTGTATTCAATCGCTTTGTACAAACGGCCCATCTGGTTATCCATCATTTGGATCGCCTTGTGAAACTGTTCACTGTCTCCATATTTGTGCCCCATGTCATCGGTATATTCCAGATACACCCAGGATAGGTCGGGGCTGTCTGTTTGGATGTATGAAGCCGCCTGATCTACAACTTTTTCGTCAATCGCATGAATGTATGCCGACTGTTTGTCATGCGGAAAATGGATGGTGTCATGCTCAAAACCATCAAAAGGATAGTCAATACGCAGCTGATTTGTTTGCGGCAAACCTTCGCCGATCAGTTTTGTACGGTTGTCGAGCCAAGTCGAAAAAACCGCGGTTTTTTTCTGCGGATATTGTGTTTCAAAAAATCGAAAAATAGTCCAGTATTGATAATTGGGATCTTTGATGTCATTGTCCCAAACGTTATGCTTATTGACCCAGGTACCAGTCAGCAAACTATTATAACCGACAGCCGATATCGTCGGAGTTTGCGAATAGGTTCCTTTTCCGCCTCCTACATGCGCTCTTGTGAAACCTCCCGCGGCGGAAATTTTGTCCAGATTCGGTTTTGCAATTTTCTCAATCACATCTCCCGAAATGCCATCCACAATCACAAACAAGGCCTTTTTCACCTTAGGTTGTGCGTAAACCGGGTAAAGCAACTGAACAGCATTCATCAGTACTAACGCAATCAAAAATCTTTTCATATTTAATGTTTTATTGTATTGCAAATTGGTATTCTGAAATGACAAACCGCCATTTCGTCGCCATTTAACTAATATGTGGAAAATAGGTATTTGTAACTTCGCCATCACTGTATAATTTCAGTATTGCGTAGCCCGGAGGTGTTTCCTGATAGTAGTTCGGGCCCGCCGATTCGGCATCTCCATTCTCCCACCAAAACCCACTCACCGCTCCGTTACAACAATATTTCACGCCATTGTACTCAGTCTGATCCTGCAAATGCTGGTGACCGCTCAGACAGATTTTTACTTTGTCCTTGTGTTTGTAAAACAAAGATTTGAGCTGTTTGCAATCCGAGTGCCCGCCACCAACCAGATTCGGTGTTGCTCCGAGAATGGGATAATGCGACATAATCAACACCGGCGTTTGGGCGGGCAGCTTGTCAAGCGAATTACTGAGCCACTGGAATTGGTCAGGATCCAGCGAGATGTTCTTGTTGTTGCCATCCAGTACAATAAAATGCCAGCCCGACTTTGAAAAACTGTAATACAAGCCTGGCATATTCAATTTTTTGGCCACGAACGATTTTCCATACATCGCATCCGATTTGTCGGGTGCGGCCCACCAGGGATCATGATTTCCTATGCAGCTGAAAATTTCAAAATCAGCGGCAATATCTTTGATGCAGTCGTCCCATATTCCCCACTGTTCAACAACCTGTTCTCTGGTCACGTGATCGTAATCGGCAGCATGAATCGAATCGCCGCCATTCAAGAAAAAGTCCACTTTGTGTTTCTTTACCTCCGAAAGGCGCTTTTTGAAACGTTCCGGTGCGTTGTCTCCCTTTCGGATGTGCACATCTGTAATATGCGCAACGGTAAGGACAGGTTTTTTCGCTGAAAATTCCGCCCCGGAAAATGCCGGGGCAGTTATCGCTGACGCAGTGAATACTCCTGATTTTTTTATCCAGTTTCGTCTGTTCATAATTTCATTCGCAGGCTGTTACCAGCCAAATACTTGTTTTAAAGCCGGGTTTAATAACATCTGCTGCTGGGGAACGGGGCGATAATAATACTTAGGCTCCTCAAATTTCCTGGCAGCCGTTTCAGTCACGATATTACCACCATTAATTCCGTTTTTCAAATACACGGTCACATCCTCTCCGATAGCGCCCGCTTTGTAGTAAATGAGTGTAACTCCGAGCGAATTTTTAACTTTTTGCGCCTCTGCCGGAATGGAAGAACTTTTGTCGATTAGAATGATATCTTCGACCCCGTCGCCTGTCAAATCGTATTTGCCTAATCCCGAAAAGTACATCCCCTCCGGGATACTGGTTAACAACTTGCCAGCCTGCCATCTCATCAGATCGTCAAAACGGGAGTTTTCGAATGCGAGCTCAACTCTCCTTTCCCTTCTTATTTCGAAAATCACGCCTTTGTTTGCCCCTGAAACGTTCGGGTATTTTTGAGCCATTACAGCGTCCGGATTCGCGTTTGCAGTCGCAAGGTTCAAATCCGGCATACCAGCTCTTTTTCTCAACAAATTCACCGACTGATCCAGATTTGCCTGTGTTAAAGTTCCAAGCTCAGCAAGTGCTTCCGCGTTGATCAGCAGTGCCTCAGCATAGCGGTAAACCGGAAAATCTACGCTATTGATCGTTGCCTGGTCCACACTGTTGACGTATCCTTTAAGCTGGTGATATCCTGTAAAATTCTTGTTCAGGCGCTGAATGTACGGTGCAGTTTCCGGCTGCCTTATCCAACCCGGGAAAACCATTGTCTGGGCGAGGCGCGGATCCCGGTTTTCAAATTCCTTCACAAATCCAAACTGCTGATAACCGGTCAAATCCGTAAATCTGGACCCGTCTTTCATCAAATAAGTCTGAATCAGGTCACGTGCAGGGGACTGCTCGTATTCCCCGAAAACACCCGTATTTACGTTTTGACTTCGGTTTTTTATCTGGTCAAAAGCGTTTGTGAGAATCACCTCAGGATTGCTCATCAGGTCCGGATTTGAAAATAATGAGGCATAATCCTGTCCTGGTTTGGCTGTGTTGTAGATCGAAAACTTACCAGACGACTGAATTTGTGAAGAAATCTCCGCCGCTTTTTTCAGAAATACATCGGCAGTGCTCTGCAAATTCAGTTCCGTGTGATATTTGCGGTAAGTCCCTTCATATAAAGCAAATCTTGCGTAAAGCATTTTTGCAGCCCATTTCCCGGGCGTTCCGGCCGGCACTTTTTCCCTGACATTATTTGAAGCAAATTCCAGATCGGCCATCATGCTGTCCACCACCATCGCCCTGTTGTCCTGTGTTTTGAAAAGCTCGGGATCGTCCGGATTTAAAGCTTTGGAATACCAGGGGACATTTGAATAACGTTTTATTTTGGTCAGATAAAAATCCGCCCGGTAATATCTGGCGAGACCGGAAAAATGGTTTTTCACCTCAGCGGAAACGGCAGCCTTCTGGTAATTATCCAAAAAGTAATTGATATTCCTAAGCCTGCCCCAATCCCATCCGCTCGTCACATTCTGTGCGGTCGGCGTGCCGACCATGATCGTCTTCATTTCCACGGCTCCGGTTGTTGCTGCGTTGTCCGTACTCTGATCGTTCACGTACGCGTTGCGATCCGTAAGACTCAGCAAACCATTAATATAGAGCGACAAATCCTCTTCACTTTTAAAGAAAACCTCAGGCGAAATTTCCGTTTGCGGGTATTTGTCAAGCAGATCATCGCTGCATCCTGCAAGTGTTATTAAAAATCCGATTACAATCAGATATGAATATTTTTTCATCATTTTCAAGTTGTCTGAAATTGGTTAAAATTCAATATTAAGTCCTACGGCCATTTTCCTTTGGAACGGATAAGCCCAGGCCGCCGAACCCTGATTGACAGCCTCAGGGTCAACGAATTTTTTGATTTTTGAAATTTCAAAGAGATTTTCACCCGTTGCAAAAACCCTGAAACGCTGAATGTTAACGCGGCGCATGAGGCGTGCCGGCAGCGTATATCCGACGGTCACATTTTTAAATCTCAGATACGCGCCGCTAAGCAAATACTTGGTTTGCGGAATATCCAGTCCGTTGCCCTCATTGGCATCCGCCAGCCACGACTGCATGATCGGATATTGGGAGTTCAAATTTGCATCGGCAAGTCCTGCTGCAAGATAGGATTTAGAGTGCTTGGCGCGGTCCTGCTCAGAGTCAGCTGCGGCCCGATAGAAATCCAGATTCCATGGATAAACGTTGGCATAAGGCTGCTGATATGGCCCCCAGAACAGGTAATGATGCGGATAATAGTCACTTTTCAGAACGCCCTGCAAGAAAACCGAAGCGTCAAAACCGTTCCAGTCGGCACTTAAATTGAACCCGATGAGATAACGTTGCGTGCTGTTTCCAATGAGTTTCAAATCTTTCGGATCTTTGGCCGATAATCCTTTTTCGATTTTCCCATCACCATTCAAATCCTTGTATTTAGGCCAGCCGGGTTTGATTTCCAATGCTCCCCAGGGAATAATCGCAGTTTCGTCAAGCTTCTCTATTTCAGCCTGATCTTTGAAAAAACCGTCGCTTTCCAGTCCCCAGATTTCACCAAGATCCTGCCCAACACGGTAATTTTTCTTGGATGAAGTTGAAAAAAGCTGCTGATCATTCTTGAATTTTGTGATTTTCGACCTGGAATCCGACAGTACCAGTTTCGCTTCGAAAGACAACGGCTTGGACGCTACCTGATACGAATCATGGTATGCAAGGGACATTTCCCATCCTTTTGTCCTGAGATCCGCCGCATTCTGGCTTGGCACCGAAGTACCCAGCACGCCCGGCAATTCCTGTCCGCCGGTAAGCATTCCCGTCGTGTTCCTGATGAAAGTATCGAATGTTAACAAAAGTTTGTTTTTGAAAATCCCCAGATCCGCACCAACGTTGGTGGTAGCAACACGTTCCCAGGTGTAATTATTCGGGTCGATTCTTAAAGATGGAGAACTGGTAATGATGCTGCGTTGGGAGCCATCGATCAAATAATTTGACAAGCCGGTTGGAAGTGTCTGGCGAAAGGCAAAATTACCGACATTCTGATTACCCAGAGCGCCGAAAGAACCGCGAAATTTGAGTGTAGAAACAGTTGGTGTCAGGAAACGCATGAATTTTTCACTGCTGGCGATCCAGGCTCCTGAAACAGAAGGGAAAAAACCCCAGCGACTTATTTCCGGAAAACGTGACGAACCGTCGAAGCGCCCGTTCGCTTCCAGAATGTAGCGGTCATTCAATGTGTAATTGATCCTGCCAAAATAACTTCTTGTTGCGTAAGCCTGGTAAGTTGCAGTGATCTTCGACTCGCCGCTCGTCAGTCCGATGTAGGGTAATGAGGATGAAATCAGGCCATCACGCTGAGATTCAACTGTTCCGTAAACGTAACTTTCCTGGTTATAACCACCCAGAATGCTGATCGCGTGGATACCGAAATCCTTCCGGTAATTGGCGAAAAGATTGATCACGTTATTTTTGATATCACCGGTTTTTTCGCGCACATACCCATTTCCGCCTTCCTGACGGATGTCATCTGGACCGAAGCCAATGCTGTATTTGCGCGAATTAACATTGTATTTCCAGAGTTCTTTTTTGAAACTCACGTCGGCATTGACCTGCAAATCACCATTAAAAAATGTCCCTATCGCGCTTGCGATGTTTTGGAAACCGAACATGTTTTCCTGATTATTCCCTCCATCCGTCAATTGTGCCGCCAGCCTGCCCGCCGATGTATTCGCCCAGGTTCCATCCGGATTCATAGCTACATCCGTTGGTTTTAAATAATACAGGTCCGTAATTCCAGTCAGCGGTTGTTCTTTTACAGTCTGATAAATTGACAGATTGTTGTCAATTTTGAGCCACTTCACGGGCGAAAAATTGATACGGGCTTTCAAACCATAACGATCCCAGTAATCCGAGGCAATTTTGTTGAGCCCGTTTTCTTTGGTATAATCCGCTGAAAGATAATACCCGATAGGCATGTCATTAACTTTTGCACCGCCATTGAACGACAAGCTGTGTTTTTGCGAAAATCCGGATTTATTCAAAAAGTAGTCATACCAGTCGCTGTTGCCCATGTAGGCCCATTTTGTACGGTCCGAGGGGTCCAGCCTGGTGTTTGGCAGCGAAGGATCATCCGAACGCTCTCTTGCCCATTGATAATATTCATCGGAATAATTGACGTAATCCCAGGGTGTGTTGTCGGTCGATGTTTCCAAAACCCTTGAAAAAATATACGGATCAGTAACCGGTCGCGGCAAGACTGTTGGCCGGCCCCACGAAAAGTACGAATTGTAACTGACCGACTGCCTGCCGGTACCGCCTTGTTTGGTCGTGATCATGATCACACCAAAAGCTGCCCTGGCGCCATAAATTGCGGCAGAAGCGGCATCACGCAGTACTGTAAACGTTGCAATGTCAGAAGGGTTGAGTCGCAACATGTCAAACCCGTCGGATGCTGGTATTCCATCAATAACGATTAAGGGCGAACCACCATTGATCGAAGTAAAGCCACGGATGTTAATCTCAGGAACAGCGCCGGGTTGACCTCCGCTATAAGCAATGTTCAGGCCCGGACTAATTCCCTGCAATCCTTGCATGACGTTTGCAATCGGGCGCGCTTCGAGCTGTTTACCCGAAATCTGGTCGACAGCGCCCGCAATATTGATCTTCTTCTGCGTTCCGAATCCTACAACGATGGTCTCTTCCAGGTTGTTGGCATCTTCCTGCATTTTCACATTGAGATCGTTGCTTCCGTTTAAAACGATCTCAGCATTTTTGTAACCAATGAAGGAAAAAATAAGCGTCGCATCAGACGCTACATTCGTCAGTTCGAATTTCCCCTGCCCGTCGGTGGTACCGCCTCGCTGCGTGCCCTTGATCAGTACACTTACTCCGGCCAAAATCTCCTTATTCTTCTCGTCACTTACCGATCCACGCACGGTAACACTCTGGGCGTGAGCAGTCCCTGTCAACAACAGCCAGCAGGCCAATGGCACCAGCCGCTTCAAAAAATCGTCTCGTAATTTTTGTAACATAATGGTTTGGGTTTAGAATGATCATAGTTTACCTAAACTGAGATTCAAAATTCCGGCATTTTAAATCATTGTGCGTTAAGTAATTGTTATGTAATTGTAAACATATATTAATTGAACATTCATTCAAACTATTTATTTAGATTTTTTTAAATTTCCCAGAAAAAAACATATATATTGCTTAGGAATTTTTACGGTAAACCACCCATGGGAAGAAAGAGCCTTAAAGAAGCCAGGCAGAAAGAAATCATTAAAGCATTTTACAAGCTTGCCAAAAAGGAAGGTCTGGAGAACACGTCCATCGCCAAAATAGCCAAAGAAATGGATATCAATCCAAGTCTGATCATCCACTATTTTCAAACCCGCGAAGACCTTGTTTATGGACTGATCGACTACATTTTGGACAAATATCAGCTGATCTATAAAGTAGACGTAAAAAAACCGCTGGATTCCAGAGCAGCTTTACTGGAAATTATCAGCAATATTTTCTCAAAAAAATGGAATACGCTTTTCGATGACGGGCTATTTTATAGCTGTTACTCGCTTAATTTCAGAGAAAAAAAGATCAAGGATATGTACAAAAAGCTGCTGGATTCGCTGCGTGGCATATTAAGTACCCACATCGAACAGTGCAGAATAGAAGGACACCTGATCGTGGAGAATGCCGACATCACGGCCGACAATATTTTTGTTCTGGTTGACGGAGCTTATTTCTATTTGAGCCTTGTGAGCGACAAAAAGGAGTATGAACAGAAGCTCAGCAGATACCGACAGCAGGCCATTGAAATGCTTTGTATGTCGGAAGAGGTGCTTTTACCCGGCTGATTTTTTGAATAATTGCTTGCCTATTGCAAATATTCCGATTAATAACCATACTAGATTTACCACCAGATTGGGGCTATCTCTATGATAAGCCGAATCCGTGATTAATCCGATTGCTCCCAGGACATTCAGCAGATGAAAGCGTGGATTGCCGGCGGTCAATTTACCAATGCTCAATAACAAATAGGCCATGATATAAAAAATGACGCCCAGCCAGCCCACGATGGCAACAAGCGTTTCAACAGTTATTTGCATGATGAGTCGGTTTCTGTTTGTGGTTAAATTCAGGCTAACAAAAATCCGGAATTGGGATTTAATTCCAAGAAAAGTAGCCGGAATCAAGTCTGATGCAAATATAATCACATACTGAATACGCCATCGGTACGCCCTACCCTGTTTTCATAAATACATTTGTAAATATAAAAACAGGGTCATTCGTAAATTGAAATGAAATTTGGATGGCGTAACAACCCGATCAGATTTTAACGCTTTTGCCGGAAGCCACAGACTTATAGATAGCTTCTACGACACGGATGTCACGAAGTCCTTCTTCTCCGGGAGCGATCAGCTCTGTACCATTCATAATCGCAAGACAGTCCTCATCCATTTGTTTGGCCTGCTGACTTTTGATCGGGACGTTAATCATGGAGCCGTCCGACATGCTGCCTTTATTGCCATTATACCCTGAATGCGGCTCCATTTTCAGCCAACCCTTTTCATAGTTTACTTGCAGGTGATTCATGTTGATGCCAAAGCTTGTCTGGCAAGCCGCCCGCGCGCCACTTGGAAAATCGAGCATAAACATCATCGTTTCCTCCACCTCCTTGTAAATTTCCGGCCGCGTTGTTGACGCCTGGGCAATGACACTGATCGGTTCCTCACCTGTTGCAAGCCTGGCGCCCTGAAGCGCATAAACGCCCATATCACCCATTACACCGCCACCAAGTGCTTTGCTTTGCTTCCAGTGATTTGTTCTGGCATCGACATAACCTGCCGCGCTGTTCACCATTTTGACCTTTCCAAATTTCTGTTCCTTAGCAACCCGCATATACGCCTGTATGTTCGGGTCATGCTGACAACGATAACCAATCGCAAGTTTCACTTTATTATTTTTGCAGGCAGCGATCATCACTTCGCAATCTGCTACGGACGGCGCCATTGGTTTTTCACAAAAAACATGTTTTCCTGCTTTTGCGGCGCGAACCACAAATTCCCTGTGCATGGATGGTGGCAAAACCACGTACACAATATCAATGTCAGGATTGTTTGCTATCTGATCGAAATTCTTGTAGTTGTAGATGTTTTTGTCGGGAATGTTGTATTTCGTTTTCCACGTGTCCGCTTTTGCCGGCGTCCCCGTTACGATTCCTGCCAGGTAACATTTCTCGGTCAACTGAAGAGCGGGAGCCAGCAGATCGGTGCTGTAATAACCGAGGCCCACAAGCGCGATGCCAAGTTTGTCTTTTTTTGGTGCAATTGCCGCCAATAAAGAATTGCCCGAAAACAATGTGGCCGCTCCGGCCAGTGTCAAAGTGGATAAAAATTCGCGCCTTTCAATTTGCATAGCTTTTTTATTTGTGATTAATGATGTTGCTGACCGAATAATGCATCAACCTGATATTTATACTTCCTGCTACCGAAATAGGTTATCAATAAAATCTCCGGCAGGCCCGATTCTACCTGCATCTGCAATTTAGAAATCATCTCAATCAAATCAAGAACAAAACTCGTTGTAATCCATCAGAAATAATGTTAGTATGAAAATATTCATCGCGCAGTCATTGCAAACCTAAAAATTCGTGTCAATTCGTGCATTCGTGGCAAACCTAAAAATCCGTAAACATTCGTAGCAAAAAAATAGAAACACAAGCCCTCAAAATTGTACTCTTTCAGGCAATTACGCCAATGTCTTAAAATGTGTAGTGTTTTTCAGAACAACCTGGATCGTTACCTAAACGACACCTTTGAGGAAGTAAAACCCTTTCAGGATTACATCATGCACCAGGTAATTCAGCTTGCTGGAAAGTATGACATCCCATTTCAATTCCATACCGGGTTGCAGTCGGGGGACGGAAATTTCATTGACATTGCTAATCCGTCTCACATGGCAAATTTGTTCCTGCAGTACCGGGGATGTCAAATTTGTTTTGTTTGACGGCGGTTTTCCCTATGGCGGAATTTTGTCAACGCAGGCCAAGAGTTTCCGGAACGTGTACATCGATATGTGCTGGACTGCCGTCATTTCTCCCTCATACAGTGAACGTTACCTCCACGAATGGCTAAAAAAGTGCTGCAAATAAAATAATGGCATTCGGAGGAGATTACGATAATGTCGAGAATGCCTACGGACATTCGCTAATGGCACGGGCAATTGTATCGAATGTACTGATCGAAAAAGTACGATCCGGCTACCTGACAGAAGCTGAGTCGATTCAAATCGCCAGACTAACTCTTCATGACAATGCCATCAATCTGTTCAAAATAAAATTAACGTTAATCGCAATTGCTAAACTGGATTTAACTATTCACATTTTTCATATAACAATACTGCCAAATTTATACCTGTTCCGCATTTGACGCACAATCTGGTTGTTAATTAGTGATTATGTAATTTAATTTGTCTACTAATTTAATGGATTAAATAGTCTGTTTAATTTTCATCTCAATAATTCTACAACCACCAAGTTTGTACTATGCTGAATAACTTCACCATTTCTATTCGAATGAACCCGTCGCTGGTTTGTCCTGCTGCTCCGCAAAAATTACATTTTCGCTGTTGTTGAAAAGCGTTTTTCTCCGACCGATTCTTTATTCAAAATCCAACATTACGATTTGACAATGAGCGCCTTATTGTCAACAATGAAGTTCTATTATTCATTTAGAAACAAAGTTTAAACATGTTTAAAAATCTATCAAAGTCGATCCCGGGATTACGGGAGTGGATTTTCCTGCCGGCACTCATCATCATAGGCGTTCAGGCTTTTTCTCAGAACACACCGGTAACCGGAACCGTTACTTCCGCTAATGACAAAACGGGTTTGCCCGGAATTAATATCGTAGTAAAAAACACGGTTACCGGGACAAGTACAGACGCTGACGGAAAATTCGCCATAAGCGCCCCGGCTGACGCAATCCTTGTTTTTTCCGGAATCGGGTACGTTACTCAGGAATCGCCTCTGAAAGGCAGAAGCGTTGTTGACGTGCAGCTTGCTGCTGATACCAAACAACTGGACGAACTCGTTGTCGTTGGCTACGGTACACAAAAAAGAAACAGTCTCACCAATTCCGTGTCAACGATCACAGGCGATGAAGTTGCCCGCAGACCGGTGTCCAATGTGCAGCAATCCTTTCAGGGACTGATGCCTGGCGTGGCAGTAACCGACCTGGGTGGCTCACCGGGTAAATCCAATGCGACGATCCGGGTTCGCGGAATCACTACTTTTAATATAAACGGAAGCAGTACAAGCGGTTATGATCTTGGAAAAAACGACGCATTGATCATCGTTGATGGCATTGAGCAACAATTAAGCGACATTAATCCGGATGACATCGAATCAGTTTCGATTTTGAAGGACGCTGCCTCGACTGCCATTTACGGTTCAAGAGCAACGAACGGTGTTGTGCTAATTACCACCAAAAGAGCCAAAGGAAGCAAGGTTCAGGTAGATTATCACGGTTATTATGCCATACAAAAATCAAACAATGTCCCCAAAATGATGGATCTGGAGGCCTACATGCGGGAACAGGTCGCCGCTTACACCAATGCCGGATCTGCAATTCCTGCACGCTTTACCGAACAATCGATTCAGGCATATATAAATGCTACGGACCGTGAAAAATATCCATTGCCAAATACCTGGTTCGAAACACTTTTACGGGCTGCGCCGCAACAAAATCACAGCTTGTCGGTCGCCGGAGGCACGGACGTTTTACGCACGCGCCTGAGCGTCCGTTATCAGGATCAGGATGGCGTGATTCAAAATTTTGGCAACAAAATCGGTGAATTCAGATTAAATACGGATTACGATGTGTCTAAAAAAATCCGGGTCAGTGCGGATATTAATTACCGATACAACAACACGGAAAGCCCGACCACAAATCCTGACGCTCCGCTTAACAATTTTTTCCACGGTTCACTATGGGCCGTTCCCAAATATGCGGACGGTACTTACGGACTGAGTACGCAGGGAAATAATCCGCTGATGTTTTTAGAAATCGGCGGAAAATCTCTGCAAAAAACAGATTATCTGGCTGGCTTTTTAAAAGCTGAATTCGAAATTACGGAAGGCCTGACATTCTCGACTCAGGTTGCGGGTCGCGGGTTATTTACCCAACAAAAAAACTACACCAATTCTTACGTAAATACCGACAAGAACACAAACATCACCAAAACCATTGCCAACAACAGTTTGACTGAAGTCCGGAATAACCTGCGTGAGTATACGATCAATAATTTGCTGACTTACGAAAAGAGCGTTGGCAGCCACAATCTGAAAGCACTGGTAGGCTATTCCCAAATTGGCAATACGCAAACGTTCCTGTCGGCTTACCGGGAACGATTTTACAACAACGATATCGGCTCTATCGGGCAGGGAGCAAATGACGGCACAAAAACCAATTCCGGCAGAGACGCAGTTTATGGTTTAAGGTCGTTTTTCGGTCGTGTGAATTATGATTACAACGGGAAATATCTTGCTGAGGTAAACGGCAGGTATGACGGATCATCGAAATTCACCGGTGCAAAACAATACAGTTTTTTCCCTTCGTTTTCTGCCGGATGGCGAATTTCAAAGGAGAATTTCTGGCAGGGACTTGAACATACGGTTAACGATCTGAAATTCAGAGGATCGTGGGGAATTACGGGTAACCAGTCCGTTGATTTATACAGCTACTATGCGGCCCTGACGGCAAACGGGTACAGCTTTGGAGGAACGCCTGTCCAGGGATACCGTCAGAATACGCTGGCCAATACAAACCTCGGCTGGGAATCTACTACACAGCTGGATTTGGGTCTGGATGCCTCGTTTTTAGGTAAAAAACTTAATCTCACCGTGGATTATTATAACAAGCAGACGGACGATATTTTGCTTAATCTGGACATTCCGGCCACCATCGGCTTAACGGCTCCTCCTCAGAACGCGGGCTCAGTTCAAAATAAAGGATGGGAGTTCAGTCTGAATTATCGCGGGACACCTGCTGCATCCGGCTTCCGTTACAGCGTCGGAGGCAATCTGAGCATCAACCAGAATCTGGTGACGGATTTGAAAGGTACGGGCCCGTATATCACCGGGTCGGACATTGACCCGCGATACATCATCAAAAAAGGTTTGCCGATCAACACGCTCTGGGGTTATAAAACAGACGGATTGTTTCAATCGGAACAGGAAATTGCAGAGTATAAAGCGACTTACGCAGCCAATACAAAACCCGGAGACGTTAAATATGTGGATTTGAATGGTGACGGCAAAATTGATGCAAATGACATGACGGCCATTGGCAATTCTTTTCCGAAATACACTTTCGGTTTAAACGCAGATTTTTCATACAAAAATTTCGACTTGAATATCCTTTTCCAGGGTGCGGCAAAAGTGAATTCCAGGCTGGCGGGCGCATTAGCAGAAATGGGCAATCAGGAAGGATTTACGCATGAGATTTACACCAATAACTACTGGACGCCCGAACATACCGACGCACGTTTTCCGCGCCCGGTAAAATATGATTTAAGAAATGTGGCCACATCCGACCGCCTGGTGTTGAACGGCTCCTATCTGAGGTTGAAAAATATACAGCTGGCCTACAACGTGCCGACACTTTTATCTCAAAAAATACACCTGAGCAGAGTTAGAATCTATGTTTCGGCAACGAACGTGTTTACGATCTCAAAACTTAATGAGTGGAATCTGGATCCCGAAGCACCATCAGGACGTGCCGTTTACTATCCGCAGACTGCCTTGTACACAGCGGGTTTAAATCTGCAATTCTGATCATATTTAATATTACCGACCTGAAAATCATGAAAACGAATCAATTGAAATACATCATACTTTCGCTGGCCCTGTCGTCTGTTACGCTGGTTTCCTGCGACAAAGATCTTTTGGAAACCGTGCCGAACGACCGCTTATCGGTGGACGTATTCTGGAAAACAGAGCTGGATGCGAAGCTAGCTGTAAATGCGTTGTACACCGATCTGGACAGCACAAATATTATCACCTGGGACGCATTGACAGACATTGCGCACACAAACCAGAACTTCGACGTGCAGGCTTATGTGGAACTGGGAACCTACGACGGAACGAGTTCCAAAATTTACGGGGAATGGAGAAGAGCGTACAGGGGCATCCGTGCGACTTCCTACTTTCTTGAAAATGTGGACAAAATCCCATCGACCAATACGGCGCTCATTAACCAACTCAAAGGTGAAGCGAAAGTATTGAGAGCGTATCAGTACATCAAACTGGCTGGCTTTTACGGTGATGTGCCACTGGTAACTGCGTCCATTACAATCGATGAAGGAAGGACGCTGGTGAAAACGCCGGTTGCCCAGATCTGGGATTTCATTGACAAGGAATTGAACGAAGCAGCAGCACTCCTGCCAGTCACCTATCCGGCAACGGACAAAGGCAGAGTGACGCAGGGTGCCGCGCTGGGGTTGGCGGCAAGAGCAAATTTGTACGCAGGTCGCTACCAGAAAGCGGCAGAAGCCGCTGACAAAGTGATCAAATCCGGGACTTATGGGTTGTATGATTCCTACGAAAAACTCTTCACTTACGCTGCTGAAAACAATAGGGAAGTGCTGCTCGACAGGCAATTTATCAAGGACACTTATCCAATTAACGTATTTTCTCTTTTGGCACCTTACAGCCAGAAAAACAGCGGAAGCAGTTATGTGCCTACAAAAGCGCTCGTCGATACCTATGAAACGCTGGACGGCAAACTGATCACGGATGCTGCCAGCGGCTACAACCCTGCAACGCCTTACGCGAACCGGGACTCGCGTCTGAAGTATTCTGTTTTTCTGCAAGGTGATATTTTACCAAGCGGACTGGCCTTTCAACCCCAGCCAACCAGCGGCACCGCAGATGCGATCGGCAGCACTTACATTGCTTCAACAACGGGTTTCAATATCAAAAAATACATCATCAACGAAGATTTCGCAAATCCGGCAAATAGCGGAATCAACATGATTCTGCTTCGCTACGCAGAGATCCTGCTGACCTACGCGGAAGCAAAAATTGAATTGGGACAAATTGATGCAAGCGTGCTGGCGGCAATTAATCTGGTCAGAAATGGTAGAAACGATGTAAAACAGCCTTCTGTAACCAGCCTTTCGCAAACGGAGCTGCGCGCAATTATCCGACGGGAAAGAACGGTCGAACTGGCATTTGAAGGTCAGCATTTGTTTGACATCCGGCGCTGGAAAACGGCCGAAAAAGTAATTCCCGGACCGGTTTACGGCATCACTTACAAAGATGCTAGCGGCGCATTGAAAACTGTTGAAGTGATTGCAGTAAACAAAACATTCGATGTAAGCCGTCATTATTTATGGCCGGTTCCGCAGAAAGAAAGAGATTTAAATCCATCATTAACACAAAATCCTGGTTGGTAATATGCTGATTAAGAAAAAATTAAAATTAATAATTCTGTCTTGTTCTGTTTTGGCTCTGGCCGTGTTAATGACTGCGCTTGCTCCAAAACCTGTGGCTAAAACCCCCAACATTGTCCTGTTTTTTATTGACGACATGGGTTACGGCGATTTGTCTGTCACCGGGGCTCTGGGCTATAAAACGCCGAATATTGACAAACTTGCTTCCGAAGGAACGCGGTTCACCAATTTCATGGCGGCCCAGGCTGTGTGCAGCGCATCACGTGCTGCTTTACTCACCGGCTGCTATCCAAACAGGCTGGGTATTGCCGGTGCGTTTGGGCCAAAGCAAGGCCTGGGACTGGATCCAAAAGAAGAAACGATCGCGGAACTGTTGAAAGCCAACGGATACGCGACCGGAATTTTTGGAAAATGGCACCTTGGGAGCGACTCCATTTTCCTTCCTTTAAAACAAGGTTTTGATGAATATTACGGTGTGCCCTACTCACACGATATGTGGCCGCTGCATCCGTGGCAAAAACAGGCGCAATATCCGCCGCTATTTTGGATCGAGGGAAATAAGCAGGTGAAAGAAATCAGGAATCTTGATGACGCTGCCCAAATCACCCCAACGGTTACTGAACGCGCCGTTTCGTTCATTAAGAAAAACAAAAAGAAGCCATTTTTTCTTTACGTGCCCGAGCCGATGCCGCACGTTCCGCTGGCCGCCAGCGCTAACTTTAAGGGGAAAAGTGATCGGGGGATTTTTGGTGATGTGCTCACAGAACTGGATTGGTCGGTTGGACAGATCATGAAAGAATTGAAAGACCAGGGATTGGATGAAAATACAATTGTGATCTTCACCAGCGACAACGGGCCCTGGCTTAACTACGGAGATCACGCCGGTTCTTCCGGCGGTTTCCGGGAAGGAAAAGGAACTTCATTTGAAGGAGGACAACGTGTTCCGGCCATTATACGCTGGCCGGGTGTTGTGCCGGCCGGAAGAGTTTCAAATAAACTGCTGTCCAACATTGACATTTTGCCTACGCTTGTAAAACTGACAGGTGCCAAATTACCCAAAGAGAAAATAGACGGCATTGATTTTACTGATTTGCTGAGAGGAGACGACACGAAAACGCCTCGTGAAAACTTCCTTTATTATTACAGAAAAAACAGCCTGGAGGCAGTTCGTAAAGACAACTGGAAACTGGTTTTTGCTCATCCCGGGCGCACTTATGAGGGTTCATTACCTGGGAAGGATGGCCAGCCTGGCCCGGCGCCGGAAAACCACGACTTCCCTGTGGCGCTATACAATCTGGCCCGCGATCCGGGTGAACGTTACGATGTGTTTACGCAAAATCCGGAGATTGTGGCAGAACTCGAAAAAATTGCAGAATCTGCGCGGGAAGATCTGGGTGATGATTTGCAGAAGCGAACCGGAAAGAATGTGCGGCCCGGCATAAAATTCGAAAAATAAGCATGGTTTAATTTATTGGTTTCAGTCCGGATTCGGGACGGGATAATTAAAGGAGTCAGGTTTTCGAGCTTGACTCCTGTTTTTTTCGTAACAATTGAATTCCACTGCCATCCGAAATAATCTTTGAGGGAAATTGGAATGTGCAATTGCAATTCATTAAAATGAACCGGCCTGAAAATTTCGTGTGAATGATGAGCGCATTAAATGAATATTAAGGTCTGACGGCCAGCGGTAGCTCAAAAATGAAAATATCTGGTTCAAAACGCCAATTTAAAATCTACTAAGCGTTATTAGAGAGTCGCGCTTTGATAAAAAATTTGAATCTTTGTTCCAACAACGTTATGAGCCTCGTAAGAGGAAATATGGATAGATTAATTTATTATCTGAAACTACTTTTTGGGAGCAAATCGTCATTTACACTTGAAACACGGATTTTTCATGCCGTGTGCCTTGTGCTTATCGTATGCATTTCAGTCAATATTCCGATAGCATTTTATTTACGCATTCCTGAACTGCCGGTTTTGTTGGGTACCGTGGCAGGGACTGCCGGTGTTTTATACTACTTTTCCAGAGTACGCGGCTACCATCAGGTCAGCGCCGGCATATTTCAGGTCTTTGTAAATATCGCTTTGGCGCTCAATTACTATTACAATTCAGGAATCAACGGGCCAAGCTATACGATTTTTCTACTTGCATTTCTGGTCTCTGTTGCTACCAGCCCGACGCGGCAATACGTTTTGTGGTTACCATTAAATATCCTGCTGCTCATCGGCTTACTGACTATTGAATTCAGGTATCCGGGCCTTATAAAATTCAGTTATGCGGACGATAAAGGAAAATATATTGATCTGGTTTTCTCGTATGTCGTTATTGCAGGTTTCGCTTTTTTGATCACCGCCTACATCAGGCGAGCATATAACCGGCAGCGCGAAGAGTTGATTGCCAATTCGGAAGCACTCGAGGCAGCGAATGTTACCAAAAATAAACTGTTGTCCATTATTGGGCATGATCTTAAGGAGCCGCTCGCTTCTCTGCAAAACTATCTCGAGATTCTGGTAGATTTTGATCTTGGGGAAAAAGAAAAACGGGAACTTGAGAGCCAGCTGCTTGCGATGACAAAAAACGCATCCATCATGCTCTCCAATATTCTGCACTGGACCAAAGGTCAGATGCAAAGCTTTAATCCGGACCTTCGGACGCTTTCAGTTAGCGAAACACTTGGGCCGGTTCTCTACCAAGCTGAAAATATTGGTAAAAACAAACAGATTCATTTACACACTGATATTCCCGAAAGTATATATGTGAAGGCCGATCAGCAAATGTTTGAACTCATTGTCCGGAATCTGCTAATGAACGCGATCAAATTTACCCCAAAAGGTGGCAATATTTGGCTGAAAGCATATATTGAAAACAAAAATTGCGTGATCACGGTCAGCGATGACGGTTTGGGAATACCTGCTGAACTGCAAAAGAATATCTTTCTTCTGGGAGCAAAATCGCAGCAGGGCACAGAATTGGAAGGTGGTGTCGGGCTTGGCCTGACGTTATGCAAAGAATTCACCGAAATGCAGAGCGCTACAATAGACTTTTCCAGTACTGCCGGACAAGGCACTACATTCCGACTCGTTTTTCCACCTGTCGATTCCGAAAACTCATAACCCGTGCCAAAAAAGGGCTCTTTTGCCTCTCTTTGACCAGAGAATATTTTCAATTTCAAAATAGGTCAGGCGTTTACCTTTGCCTGAGTAGGGATGTTGAACAAAAGTTCTGTTCCATCCACGGATGATGAGACCACCAACGTCCCCTTCATTTCGCCAACCCTGTTTTGAAGCGATTTCAGCCCAAAACCCCTCGCTTTGGTTTTCGTATCGAAGCCGCTGCCATTATCAGCTATTTGTAAGTTAATAGCACCATCCTCTTCGTACAAAAATAGCTTTACGTTCCCTGCTTTGGCATGTTTGAGGATATTCGCGACGGCCTCCTGAATGCATCGTAACAGTTGGATACGCATCTCCGGCGATAACTGTTCAAGAGAATGATCGTCGATTTCTATCTGCTTCTCATATTTTCCATCTGGCAAGGCCTGGTCTACGATCTTGGCCACCCGGCCGGAAAAAGCCATACTTTCATCTTTCAGGGCGCCAAAATACCATTCATGACTTTTCAATCTGGTATCTGTATATGCATTCCTGGCCATCTTCCCGATGATTTTGAGCTTCTCTCTCCTGTCAGAATCCGCTTCGTCAATTGTCTGCGCTTCGACAAGATTTACGATATTCACCAGTTTTCCTGCAATGTCATCATGAAGCTCCATTCCCATTTTCTTTTGAACCTTATTGGCATTGGCTTCCAGTTCCGCAATCTGAATCTGCGTTATTTTGTTAAGCGCTTCGATTTTACGTTCCGCCATGGCGGCGCCGACCTGAATTCTCCATAAGAAAACACAAACGGCAACCACCAGCACAATCGTGATCACAAAAATTACCAGGTTCCGGTTTCCCTTTTCCCTTTCCATTTGTATCAAGGCCTCGTTCCGCTGTTCGGCCACCAGGTGTGCATACATGTTGTTATGAATATCAGCCGTTCTGATTGATATTATCGAATCGTTCAGCTCATACGCGCGCAATATATCCTGATATGCCGCCCGGTAATCCTTATTTGCTGCATGCACTTTTCCTGAATAAACCAAAAATTTAGTACCATCCCCGGATTCATTTTTCTTGTATGATAACACATTGGCTTTGAATTTTGAAAAGTAATGATTTACACTATCAATTTGATTTTGATCAATATAAAAATCGATTAATCTTCCCAATATTGTTCTTTCAAAAGGTCGCCTGAATACCGAACTTACATGCGGATTTTCAGAGGAAATGATCTTATAGGCATTACTTAACATTTCAGCTTGTTCATCTTTTTTGTCCAAAATTTGAGCACCTGCACATTCAATCAAATACAGAGATAAGCGACACTGTACCATTTTACCTTTATCGACGCCCTTTATTTTCTCTAATTCGCGCCATATTTTTCTTGATAAAAATACCGTTTCAAAAACTTTGGCTGTGTCTTTTCTGATCAAATATAGCTGAGAGGCATGTTTCAGAATTGTGAATGCATTTATACAAGTATTTATAGAAACCGGCTGTGTAGAAAGTTTCCCTGGCAACGATTTCAAAAAAGGCATTACGCTGTCTATGATTGTTATACGTTTGTTGTGATTCGCGTAATCATTATTCCCGTAGATAAACAGTAGTAACCGGGGTTGATTTAATGAATTGACATAAGGTTTGATTTCCCGTAACTGCTCCTCCATCTTTTGCAGATAATAAATCGCGAAACCATCCTGATGCAGTTGGGTAGCCTGATTAGCCAAAAAAGCGAAATATTTAACCCTGAACGGCCTGTAACTTGTATCACTCCACGCTATTTTTCGGTATGTCGACAATTTTTGTTTTAGCGAAGGGTCTTTAAAGGATTTCTCTGTCAGCGCCTGGGCTTTTTGCAAATAAAGAGTATCATCAAGCTCGCCTTTCTCATGGTGGACCAATATGTTTTGCCAGTCCCGAGCGCTCGCCCAGTCGTTTTGTGCCAGACAATACGAAGCGCAAAGCATCGCAAACATGCCTGCGATAAATCTTGTCAGTATTTTGTTTAAAACTAAACTTCTACACTCCTTCGAAGGAGTATCAATTGAAACGTTTTCCATAAGTGGCATCATTTCATGGAAGTAAACCAATTTCAGTCGGACAACAGCTTAATATGGGATTAAATCAAATTGTTCTCATAAACATATTTAACCAATTCAGTAGCCGAATGCAGGTTTAACTTCCGCATAATATTTCGTTTGTGAGTCATTATTGTAATAGGACTCACAAAGAGCATTTCGGCCACATTTTTTGTCTTATTTCCTGCTGCGATCAGTCGAATAATCTCTATTTCCTTTTTAGTAAGGGTCGAATTCTCCGCAGACAAAATACTATCTGCCAGTTTACCGCTTAAATCGCTGCTTACAAATTTTCTCCCATTGAAGGTATATTCCAGGGCCTGTCTGATTTCATGTGGATCGATGGCTTTGCTCAGATAGCCGTTTGCTCCCGCAGCAAGACATGCCTTAATGCTGCTTGTGTCAATGACACTGCTGACAACCAAAACAATGGTACTGGGATAACTCCTTCTGCAATAGGCAATAAAATCTATTACACTCTGCCCGGGCATCACCAGATCCGTAATGACCACCCCGTAATGATGCGCCTCCATACTGTCTTTGGCCCGGTCCAGAGATGAAAAAACATTGATTACAGTACCCGATGGCAAGATTTTCAGAAGCAGTTCTTTAAAACCCTCCGCCACCAGAACGTGATCATCTACCAGCATGACATTGGTGACGGGTATATCAACAGTGTTGTACATGAGACACTAAATTTTAGACAAAGGTAAGGGATAAATCGATGCTGCAACATACTACAAACATAGTAGATTTTCGATCAATTCGGGTAGAAAAATGCTCTTTTTGAATGATTGTCAGCTTCGGGAAAAGGGGGGACATTTGTGATGTCAAATTGACTGCCTGATCACCAGTTCATTTGGCAAAACCGCGAATTCCTTAAAGCGAAATCCGGCTCTTACTTTCTCAACACTTCAGTTAATGAAAACCATTGCAGTTATCGACAAACACCCCATCGTCAGGGCCGGATTGGAGGTCTTTATCAAAAATAATTTTAATGATGTTGGCCTTGTGGAATTCGAAAGCTTTTACCACTTCCACAAGGTGTGTATTGAAACAATACCAGACCTGTTCATCATAGGAAACACTGTCGAATTGCCAAATAATCAGTGTAAACTTATACTGGGATTGATAGCAAAGAATAAAAAAACCAAAGTGATTATTTACGATGACAGTCCCGACTTTTTGAAGGTCTCGTTATATTTTAAATCAGGCGCGACCGGGTATTTAAGCAAACAGTCCAAAATGGACGAACTTCTGAAATGCATTTCCGAAGTCGAAAACGGGAAAAACTATGTGAGTAGTGAAATTATGGAAATCTTAATCCCGAAATGGATATCGACAGGAAAAGATACTGGATCTGACAAAAAGATAACATTGACTCACCGCGAATTTGAAATAGCAACTTTTTTAATTGATGGTTCCTCCGTATCCGAGATATCTAAAAAATTACAGCGAAAAACATCAACAATCAGCACAATCAAAAAAAATCTGTTCAGAAAATTAAAAATCAATAATCTGGTTGATCTCAAAGATTCACTGGAAAGGTCCATGAACCGGCAGATTGCCTGACGGTGAAACAAATATTATGAGTCAATGACCTATCTCAAATAACATTTTAGACTAGCAAATAACAATTTTTATGACGAATCCAATACACACCAGACCTACCAAAACTACGAAGATACTAGGCGGTATAATATTTTTATTTATTACAGCTTTCGGCGTCACCAAATCCGCAGCGCAATCAACCGGTTACATCTATGTGCATTCCAAAACATTGAATGAAGCGGGGAGTCCGGCGATTAGTTATTCCGTGAGTGGAGGCACTACTGCAGTGGCTAACTTTACACTGAATGATGATCCAGCACAAACCATAATAAATGACATCGGCGCAGCACAAAACGGTCGACTATGGGCAGTGAGCATTTCTCACGAATTGTATTTCCGTGATCCACTTAGCGCCAACTGGACGAAGACCAACATTACGGGCGTACAAAGGGTCGATGGAGGGCCAAACAACACTTGCTTTTATATTAGTACCGGCGGAACTATTTTTTCCTATAGCGGCTCAGGATCAGCAACTCAGCTTTCTACGGCAGGTCAATTCTCATCCTCCTCTGCAGATATTGGGAGCGGATGGACATCGACACCCTACGTCGTCAATAATGGCACGATCGTCTACAAATATAGTGGCTCAGGGACGTCATGGAATACATATGCTACCATTGGAAGCAACAACATATACAGGATAGATGTTAATCCGACTAATGGAAATGTGTACGTGGCATCCAATAATGGAACAACTAGGAGGATCAGGGAGATTACCCCGGCATCGGTTATAACAATACTTGATGCTGCCGGCACACCCGCTTCCGGGGATTTCAGAGACGTAGCTGTAAATGCAAACGGGGAAATTTATATTGTCCCATTTTCTCAGACAAATCCGACCGGCTGGTACGTTTTTAAATATACCGGAGGTACCTGGGTGAAAGAATTGGGCTCTTTTGACGGTAGTTCAATAACCGGAAGTGTGGGTAACTCCCTCTGGCTCACAATGAACAGCGGTGGATGGGGCAACGGTAATGGATGGACACCAGCAACTGGTCCATATCCATTTTACAATATCTTTTCACGCGGTTTTAACGGGTCTGAACCAACATATATCGACGACGAGAGAGTACGCACAACACCGGCTGCGGGTAACGCTCAGCTTATCCCTGTTACACCAGGAACTTACACGATCGAAGAAACGGTACCGGGGAACTGGGATTTACAAAAAATCACCATTTACGATCCGAGTGCCAATTCCAGCTTTGACCTTGCTGCGCGTAAGGCTACCGTTACCGTAGCTGCTGACGAAGTTGTTCATGTGGTTTTTCAGACTGGAGAGGTCTTCCCCTTCAGCATGACTACAGACTGTGCCAACGCGTATCTGGAAACATTCGGAACCGGAGCGACCGGGAGTTATGGCAACCCGGTCCCCGGACAGACAACGTACCATTATCTCGCTGGCAATGCTCCCGGTGAAGACGGTTATTATAAAATCGTAAACCGCGCAAACCCCGATTTCAATGTATGGGGTGGAGCGGCAGGCATTTTAGATCACACAGTCGGTGATGGAACAACTGGATACATGTACGCTGTAAATGCAGGATATGACAAGGGCGAATTTTTTCGTCGCCGGTTTACCGGCGTAATCCCTGGCGCTAACTATAGTTTTTCTGCATGGATAGTAAATTTAACTGCCTCAGCCGAAGTAAATCCGAATGTCTCATTTACCGTTTTCGACCATAACACGCAGGCCGTACTGGGTAGCTTTAATTCAGGAGAATTGGCCGATGCAACCGAACCTGGAGCATGGCACAAATATGGTCTTTCTTTTAGTGCAACCGCCTCGGATATAGATTTGGTAATTAGTAACAATGGTTTCGGTGGAAATGGCAATGATCTGGCCATTGATGACATCAGTTTCTCGCTTTCTCCACCTACGCCTACTATCGTGATAAAGAGCGGTTCATGTACAAATGGACTGGGATCAATTGAGATCACCGCCCCGTTAAGTGCCGCGTACGAGTACAGTGTCGACGGTAGCGCATGGCAATCAACCCCAGTATTCGACAATCTGGCAATTGGAGCCTACACAGTTTCTGTACGCTTTGCAGGTGCCACAAATTGCACCAACAGCACCACGAGCGCGGTAATCAACCCGTCGATCTGTGGTAACGTTTTTCGTGACGCGAACGGACTCAATGACACGCAGGTAAACGGCACACTTATCAGCTCCGCCGGAGCTACGCCACTCTATGTCAGCCTGTATAATGGAGCGACATTGGTTTCCACGATACCCGTTAACCCGGACGGCTCGTACACCTTCGCGGACGTTGCTCCGAACAGCACTTATTCAATTATTTTAGGTACGGATCCTGCGGCCAATGTTTCATCTCCTTTTCAGGGAAGTGGCATTAATGGCTGGGTAAGCGTCGGTGAAGATTGCTGCGACAACACTGGAGGAGACGGAACAACCAATGGCGCGCTGACTGTAATCCTGGGAACATCGAGCGTGAACGATGCGAATTTTGGAATAGAACTACAACCTGAAAGTGACCCCAAAACAACATCGATCGCGCAACCCACTGTTAACCAGATCATCACATTGAACGGCGGCGCAAATCCGCCGGTACTGTCAGGAAGCGACCCGGAAGATTTACCTGCTGGCGGCGTACTGACAACCAGGTCAGTTGCTATAACTGCTGTGCCAACCAACTCCGAATTGTATTACAATAACACACTGGTTGCGGCTGGAACCACGATCCCAAACTTTGATCCGTCCAAACTGGAAATCAAGTTTACGGCTGCTTCTATCGGCAGTACCTCGACGCAATTCGATTATGCCTATGTCGATGCAGCCGGCGTTCCAGATCCCTCACCGGCCACTTACACCATCTCATGGAGCAAACCATTGCCTGTAACACTTGCAAGCTTTGATGTGACAAAATCTGAGTCGGAGGTACGTATCAAATGGGCAACTTCCTCTGAAACAAACAGTTCTTACTTTGACATTGAAAGAAGCACAGACGCTCGTAACTGGAATGCAATTGGACAAATTTCTGCCAAAGTAAACACTAATGCCATATCAGCATACGACTTTACTGATAAGGCTCCGGCAAATGGGATAAACTATTACCGGTTGAAAATGGTGGATATGGATCAAAGTTTTTCATACAGTAAAATACGTTCTGTTTCTCTGGAAGGTGCCAAAGTGAGAATTTATCCGAATCCGGTGACAACGCAGCTCAACATTGACAACTTCAGTTCTGATCAGATTGAAAAGGTTGTACTATACAGCATGACGGGAATGGTAGTTTACAGCAACGAGAACTTCATCAAGAATTCGATTGATGTGGCCCGCCTGAAAACAGGAGTTTATATATTGACCATCACATTGAAAAACGGCACCAAACTATCGCGGACCGTTGTGAAAAACTAAATAAATATTCCTTATGGATCGTACCATTTTAGGTACGATCCATAAGGAATAACCCAATCCGGGTTTACTCCCGCTTGCACTATACATACATTAAAGTAGAATTTCAACGGCAGACTCATCAACAACCAATTTTCGTTAAAACATGCTTTCAGTTGGCCTAATTGATATATGCCCAAACAGGACAATCTGAGCGAAATTCTCAATTGCATCGACGCTGTGTCAAAAGGGAGGCACTACGTTAATTCGTTGCTCAGCGAAGACATGCTAAACCAGTTTTTTGTCGCAAGAAAAACTGAACCCTTAAAATTTTCCCAGCTTACGGAAAAGCAATCCAACATAGCAGAATTTCTCAGCAAAGGTATTGGAACCTGGAAGATAGCAGAAACGCTCAATCTGAAACCGTCCACATTGTCAACAGTTCAGGCTGTTATTCTTCAAAAAATGAAAGTCGCCAGCATAATGGAGCTCAGTAATGTTTTAAGGACGGAACTGCCCTGATCTTTATTGGGTACACACCATTGTCTCAACGCAAAACAGCGATTCCTTCCCGACAAAATGGAATAATAACATGTAAAATCAGACTTTCAAACCTAGTCGGGTATGACAATGCTGCTTTCATCCAAATTATTTACACGCTTATCTCTGGGCTTACTGATTCTGGCAAATTCCCTGGTAACGACGGTCTCCTATTCATTTTCAGCTGACAAAATCAAAAAGATTGTATGTGTTTATAATCAACCACTTGAAGCGACCCAAATCAGTCAGATTCTCGATTTGTTGGAACAAGGTTTATATACGGACCAAATTGACACCAGACTTTTTTTACCCGGGACTTCGGTCTGGATTTTCATTCCCAATACGGTAGTGCATGCTGACACCACAAAGAATTACCTGGTAACCGGCTATCAGGATGAGATCGAAGTTTACAAAAAATCCCATGACAAATGGGTTAAAATAAGAGAAGCGGGAAAGCATAACGGATCTTCAAATGAGCTGGCATTTGTCAAGCTTTTTGATGAAGTACCACCGCACCCCGAGAGCGCCTTTCTGATAGTGTGCCGCAAAAAGAATAATTATTTTTTCTCCAAACTCCATGCCGATCTCAAATCACCAGCAGAACTTGCCGCCTGGCAGGCTGAGTTCCGGGCCGGCTCAGAAATTTACCCAAAACTGACCCTTCCCTTCCTGGGCATTTCGTTTACAACGATCCTTTTACTTCTGGTTAAATTTTTTCTGTCCAAAGACCGCGCCTACGGTTTTCACGCGTTCGGGCACATGTTATTTCTGGTCTTTTTTGTGCTGCTTTACTTTCAATATCCTGTCAACATCGAAGAAAATGTAATAATCGACCCGCTGACGGCCGTCAGGATAGACAAATTTTTTCTTTTTCTAAGTATATCATGTCTTCTGATTTCCATACGTTTTTTCTATCTCAATGGAAAATCCGTGGCGCTCAATAACCGAGTCACCAGCATTCTTGCTTTTTTATCGACACTCGTCGCAGTTCTGGTATTGATACTCCCGTCTCTGACCGAGCGGTATTATCTTATCAATAACGGCTGTATGATCTCTGCGACAGTTATCACTTTGCTTTTAGCTGCTCATTTGATCAGGATCAGAGATGAGATCAAAAATGCTTTTAAAATAATCGTGGTCGGGCTGACATTCCTGATATTCTTCGTGTATCTGGGTTTTGGTCTGGTGCTGTTTTCAAGTAGGTGGAATGTGGGTTTTGAAGTGCTACAGGCTTTTCCGATGCTCGTCGGGGTAGGGTTCAGTAACATATTCATCATCACAGCTTTTGCAAAACGTGACCATCAGATTCAGCAGGAAAGCATTGATCTGAAAGCCAAAGTATTTGAGGCAGAAATGTCCGTGGTACAAAAAAGCCTCAATCCCCATTTCATCTTCAACTGCCTGAACCTGATTGATTCGTTCCTGTATGTCAATAACAGCAAGGCCGCCAGGAAAGTCTTATTTGATTTCAGCGACCTGCTCCGTATGGTGATTGACAGGTCTCCTGCGCAACTAATATTGCTCAGTGAGGAAATTAACATGCTCCGACTTTACCTCGACTTGGAAAAAACCAGGTCTGACGACTGCTTTGAGTACAAAATTACGATCGATAAACTGCTCGACACGGATCACCTGCAAATCCCTCCCCTATTGATTCAGCCTATCGTCGAAAATGCGGTCAAGCATGGGATTCTGAATCGAAAAAAACCGGGCGGTCAGATCGACATTTCGATTACAAAGAAAAATCCATCGGTGATGAAAATAGTCGTTGAAGACAATGGTGTGGGACGCAGCCTAACGGAGCAACTTCGAAAAAATACGCACTATCAAAGCGGCCATATCGGCATATCACTCACAAAAAAAAGGCTCGAAATCCTGGCAGAAGTCTTTAAATCGGAGTCCAGTTTTGAAATTATCGATAAGGCCGACGAACACCCCGGAACGATTGTCACAATCTGTTTACCAATCCTAAAACGCTCTGCTGATGGCAACAGCTTACATTATTGATGATGAACCGCGTTCCGGTCTCCTTCTGAAAGCCAAAATCGAAGCCATTACCGATTATTTTGATACGATAGAAGTATTTAGCGGTCCGCATCAAGCCTATAAAGCGATTATGGAAAATGTCCCGGATATTATTTTTTCAGATATAGAAATGCCTCAAATGAGCGGAATCAACATTTTCGACAAAATCCGGCATCTTAATATTCCCATGGTTTATGTTACTGCTTTTTCCAGCTATTCCATAACAGCAATCAAACAGCAGGCATTTGATTACATTCTTAAACCAGTCAAGGAACAGGAGCTTCTTGACACGATCAATAAGTTTATTACCTGGAAACTGTTGCACTTTCCGCAGGTAGCGCAGCCGAAACCTTCACTAAACGATATAATAGCAAAACAGAACAGCAAAATATCTATTCACAGCCTGGAAAGCATCAATCTGATTTCGATTAATACCATTGTACAACTAATTGGCGAGGAAAATTATTCGAGATTTATATTTCACGACCAAGGTAGCCTGCTTTCTTCCAGAACATTAAAATATTTCGAAAATCAGCTCAAAGCATTCGGATTTCTGAGAGTCCACAAATCACATTTGGTCAACATGGTTTTCGTGGACAAACTGATCACACGTGACAGTGGATATCTGCAATTAAGGTCGTCGGAACTCGTACCTTTTGCAAGAGATAAAAAAGCGGAAATACTGGAATGGTTTAAATTGTAAAATTCGCAAGCCAGAATAAACGAAAGAGAACTTTCAGTAAACCAAAACCGCACTTAAACAAATAGCCATTGTGGCCACGTTTTGATGCCTTTATCTTCGTTAGCGTGCTTTTTATGATGAGCCAATTATAAAAAACACGCAACCAGATTTGAACCATCAACTTCAAAACGCCTAAATCAAATGGATATCAACCTGAAAACGCTAGTAATTTCCGACCGTCAACCGCTTCTGCGCTTGGGATTGAAACTTGTGATACAAGCAAATTGTCAAACCTTCTGTTTTCATGAAATAAGTAATGTCAATGAACTTTCCGCCTATGATAACCCCGAAAATGTATCGATAATCATCATTGGCCTGGATTTGGAGTATGACAGGATTAATCGGAAAATCCTTCGGAAAATCAAAGCCAAATTCCCAGATTCCCGTTTGATCATCTACGCCGACGACATTCACAAAAGCACGGTGCTGTCGTACTATGAACTGGGGATTGCGGCTCACATTCCTAAACGAGCCAGCGAGAAGGAACTGGTATGTTGTCTTCGTTCTGTTTTGAATGGAGAAAAACATACTCCTGTAAAAACAGAAATGCATTCCTTCATGAATTATTCGTTTCCTGAAGCATAGAAAATTTAACATTCTTTGTGAATTCTGATCAGGATAATTATACTATGTTTGCAGCCTGTCTCAAAACGTTATGAAAATCTTCCCTTCGCAAACGCAAAAAAATGGTCATTGCTGCCCGGCCGGTAAATAGCATACCTTGTACCTGAGGAGCATAGTCCCGAAAATATGATTCAGTTTTTTTCAATATTCATCTCACAAACAACCCTTTGAAACCAAAATTTATTCCGGTAAAAGTATTCACATTTTGTATTTTGTTATTCCAATTCAATATTACGTCCAAAGCCCAAAAGACGGAAGATGACCGTATTACCAAACAAAAATTCGGTCTGGAATATAAATCGTACGCAATCGGAAATGGGACAGAAGCGGGCCCGTTCAGAAAAGGACTCAACGTTTTTTATTCCTGGAAAATAGCAGGCAACACCAGACACCAGATATACATTTCTCCGCAAATCGGCTACCTGGCTGATCCGGGAATACAGACGCGTTTATTGCAAACCGTATCCCTTGACTACAACCTGAATGTCACCAAAAGGCTTGAATTGGTCGCATTTTTTGGGTTCGGGCATATACTGACAAAACTGAATTTCGACCGGTATGAGTACAACCAAAATGGCGATTTCGAAAACAAAGGAAAATTTCTCGGTCAGTTATCCCCTTCTTACGGCGGCAGAATTGGCTGGAAATTATTCAAAAGGGCCAATTACTCGATTACTCCCTACGTCGGGTTGTCTTCAATCAAAATCGACAGGAGTTACAACGGAAATATTAAGGGATTCAAGGGAGCGACATCCGTTGGTCTGACATTTAATTTTTAACACAATGAAAGCTATATATTTCGCGCTGATCTTTGCGCTTTTTTCGTGTAAAGAAACGGTAAAAATGATCAGACCTGCCACTTTGACAAGTAATCCGCTTCTGTCAAAAATGGATTCTACGGTGCAGAAAGCGTTTAATGACAATTCGGAAAATCTGGATTCGCCCGGAATTTCAATCGGAATTTTGAAGGATGGGAAAACTACTTTTTACGGATACGGAGAAACTGTACAGGGAAACGGAATCGTGCCTAATGAAAATACTTTTTTTGAGATCGGCTCCATTACCAAAACCTTCACGGCAATTGCCATAGCAGAAATGCTTCTGAGTGAGCAAAAAACCATTGAAACTCCTATCAGAGGCTATTTACCCTCCGATTTACCTACGCTCCAGAGAGGCGGAATCGAGGTGAATTTCAAACATCTCCTGACCCACACCGCCGGCCTGGCACGGATGCCGAATAATATGTGGTCAGCCGCGGATTATGCGACCTACGACAATGAAAAGCTATACCAGTATTTAAAAAATGTCCAACTCGAATCAATCCCATTTACCAGGTCGCTTTATTCAAATACCGGGTTCGGGATACTGGGAAATATTCTCGAACGACATTACAAAACAAGCTATAATGACCTGATAAAAAGACACTTGCTAAGCCCTTTGAATTTGAACGACACAAAAGTTGATTTTGAGGACACAGATGTAACCAGATGGGCAGTGGGATATAAAAATGGGAAGAAAGCCGACTACTGGAAATCCCTCAATGCCCTCAATGGCGCAGGTGTACTCAAATCAACCACGAAGGATTTGATTTTGTACGCCAAAGCCAATTTGAGCCCCCCGGATAATACTTTGGGAAGCGCGATCAAATTGACGCATCAGAAAACCTATGGCGACGCGAATGGAGACGAAGGCTTGGCATGGGCATTTTCAGCTCCCCTGGAAAATTCTAAAACAATACTTTTGTGGCATAATGGAGGTACGGGAGGTTTTGAAAGCTGGCTTTTCATCAATGAAAAGAACAATTCTGCGCTTGTTGTGTTGTTCAATGCCAACAATGAAGAATCCCGGAGAGCTCAATTTATTTCCGCTTTGACCAGAATGATCATCGACTGAAAACTTTCTGATTCTAAAGCCGGGACATTCTAAGCTTAGAAAAACCTGGCATTTTACCAAATCTCCGTCATCTAGCATGCCCCGTTTGGGGTGACGCTTGTTACTTATTTTAACTTATACATCACACCGGTTTTGATAACCTGCTTTTCTACCTCTCCCTGCGTATGCAATCTTTCCAAAATTTCGGCTGCATTTTGCATGGAAATACCCGCCAGTACTGCATATTCTTTGGGGGTCAGCGTGGGATAATACTCAAAAAGTGTTTTGTCCGAAGAAAGGATTATCTCCTTTTTTTTCGCTTCCGGACAGACCTGAAGGACTGCACTTTCAAAGGCCTCGTATGGTTTGACACCATACAAAATCAGCTGATTGTTGCTTGCGTCAGTGAAGAACAAAGTAGGAAACCCCCTCACGCCCAGTTCGCGCCCATAGGCCAGATCTTCCTGAAATGAGACCGCTGCTTTGCCATCGAAATCTTTTTTGAGCAAAAAAGTATCCAAACCCACCGCAATAGCCGCTTCACGGATCACCTCCCATTTCGTAATGTTTTTCTTTTCAAGGAAAATCTGTTCCCTGAGTTTCCGCATAAATCGCATCGCTTTATCCTTATCCTGCAACTGTGCTGCTTTCACCGCGATGGAGGGCGGATAAGATGAATCCAACGGGTCTTCCAGCCATACTCCGCCGTCGATAGGCATTTCGTAATGTGCACTCACTTCCTCCCAGTGATGCGCAACATCGCTCGGCTTGCTGATTCCGCCGCTGTTATAACTCCAGTCGGGCAACAATCCGCCCATACGGTAATCAATTTCAAGGTAATCACCGTATTCGAGCTTCAGTTTTCGCAACTGAGGCTCTATTCCCCAGCAGGATGAACAGATTGGGTCGGTGTAATACGTGATTTTAACCGGCTTCTTTTGCACTGATACGGTCCGGCTGCTGCTTGGGTAATCCGCCGCTTGGGGCAGTTCGCAAAGTCCGTCTTCAATATCACATAGCAGCGGATTTTTATGTTCTTCGTTCATCATAATTTTTTATTTTCCCGATATAAACTCCCAACAATCAATTCATTACAAAGAATTTAAATCGCGCTTTTGAAATATTTCTGCACGGAATACCGTGCACAATTAGTGAAAAGAATTTAACTTACGCCGGTAACATTTTCAAAACGCAACGCGTTAATAAGTCAGTTACTTTTGCTTACATTGTTAAGCTTTCTTTAAAGATTATTAAACTGTTTACAAAGGTGGTTACATCCAGACGAATAGTCAATTAGTCAGAAAAACATGACCACAATAAATATGGAAAATGATATCGCATGCCCGGCCGAAACATTACTGAAAACGCTCTCCGGTAAATGGAAACCCCAAATTTTCCGTCTTGCTTTGGAAGGGCCTGTTCGTTTCAGTTCACTTCTGCGTCAAATCGACGGTTCCAATAAGCAGTCTATTTCAGTGGCGCTCAAAGAGATGGATGAACAAGGGTTACTCGATAAAGTAACCATCAAACTTAAACCGCTTCATATCGAATACAGTCTGTCTGAAAAGGGAGCATCGTTGATTTCGGTATTCCGGCAGTTGGAAACGTTGATGTAAATATTGCCGCGACCTGCGTTCCCTTCTGAATTGACTCAAAAACGAACCACCAATTATAACAGCAAACAAAATGAAGATTACGCCCTTCCTTACCGTTGCCGATGGAAAAAAAGCTGTTGAATTTTACATTTCAGCGCTGGGAGCCACTGAAAACAAAAGGCATAGTTTGTCAGATGGTAAAATTACAGCTGAAATGAGCATTGAAGGGGCAGAATTTTATGTGGGCGACGAGGAGCCACAATTTGGAAATACAAGCCCGGAATTAAAATCGGGTAGTCCGGTTAGAATGATTTTACAAACAAAAAGCGCTGATCAGTTATTCGAAAATGCAGTAACGCTCGGCGCATCAGAAATTTGCCCCATGACCACAGAAGGCGATTGGAGAATCGGCAAACTCAGGGACCCATTTGGACACATTTGGGAAATTGGCTACACGTTGTAATTTGAAGTGAGCGGCGCGAGAAATAACTACGCAATGCTCGCTCACCCTTCCTTCGGAGTTTCCTGGATTATACTCAACGCCAGACACAACCTCAGTCAAAGAACATTGCTTAAACTCAGTGATAAATTTTCTGAAACGAAAAGTCAGGGAGAAACATTGCTGTCTCGTTACTGTTTGTCCGGAGCTGAGCTTCCCTTGCATAAACCATCATTCTTTGCTCGTAATCATCAATTGCATTTTCCAAGGTTTCGAACTTCCCGTTCACCAGGTTATCAGACAAAATCAATGCATCCAGCAGCCCGGTATTTACGCCCTGCCCCGCAAAAGGTGGCATGATGTGGGCAGCATCCCCAATCAGCGTCACAGGCAGAGCGCGATTATGCTTCCACGGTTTATCTAACGAAATCTTTCTGGTAGGCCAGACAATAAAAGAGGCCGTTGCACGAAATAGTTGTTTGTAGCATTCATTCCAGCCGGAGAGCCTGTTTAAAAGAAACGCAGTTAAACTGTCGGTATCCTGAAAGTCCGGCCCAATTACCCCTGCCCATTCCTCCGGCATTTTGAACATCACGTTGTAACTAAGGAGACCACTGTTCCTTGGGTTGGCAACCAACAAATTACCATTCCTGGCCGTCATCAATATGTTGTTGCCGCATAATTCGAAGAATTCAGCACATCTCATTTCCGGTTGGCTTACCTCTCCCTGCAGAATGAGCGTTCCTGTGTATTCAATTTTTGCATCTGTGACATATTTTCTTATCTGCGACATCCCTCCATTTGCTCCGATGACCAGGTCCGCGGTTGCATGAACATCATTTTCAAAATGCAGGCGCCATTTCCCCTGTTGTTCTTCAAGTCCTGTCAATTTACTGTCCCAAATGACTGTATTCTCTGCCAGGTTATCAAGTAACAGTTTCCTAAGGTCGTTCCGATTGATCTCAGGATCATCGTATTGTGCATTTGGTCCGGGACTTTTGGTGAACAATATTTTGCCCTGTTCATCAGCTACTGTTCTTCCCATCGGAATCGCCAATGCATAATAACATTCCAACAACCCGGCTTTTTTCATTGCCTCCTGACCTGAACCCTGTTGCAGATCGAGCGTACCGCCCGCAATTCTTGCCAGCGCATTTTTGTCTCTTTCGTAAACGGTCACATCAATTCCGTTTTGCTGTAACAATCTTGCCGTGGTCAGACCGACCGGTCCGGCCCCTATGATCGCCACTTTTTTATTTTTCAGTAACATGATTTGCATTGTTTTTTACGATGCAATATTCAGGAAAACCAACGCGGCGTTCTTGTATAAATGCGACAAAATTTACTCAGGATCAGGCAATCTCACGGTTTTTATCTACCCAGTAGGAAAGCGAAACGATGAGTACCATCAGAATTACAAAAGAGAAAAATAGAGTCATTATGGAGTCCGGAGGTGGCGGGCCGAAGGTGTTTGAAACGGTAAATAACAAAAGCAAAATAACCAGCGTCCAAAGCCCCCATTTCCCTACCTTATTTTTTGCCTTGGTATAGGTCGCATAAACGAATACCCCCGCAAAAAATATGATCGATTCGACAACTAGCTCAATGACCAAATGATTCCAAAGCCCAAATCCTACCTTATATGCACCGAATGGAGACAAAGGTAAATCAGCCACGTGCACCAGTACATCAAGAAACCAGTGGCTCAGAACAGCAAGGCCAACAACAATCCCGCCGCGCTTGTCATGTTTGACCAGATAGTAAACAATACCTGATAATAATCCCCAGACAATTCCCATGAACAAACTGTGGGTGTATGGATAATGGAGAAATTCGAAGGCATTCATTTTCGTGTAGCCCGGTACGATTGCTACTTTCTCAATGCCGAGCACCAACAAAAATGGCCAGAGAATATCGACAAATTGAGTAGCGATAAAAAGAGTTCCCAATGAAACCTGCGGTGCCACTCTTTTAGCAGCGAAGGATAATCCGAAATGTCCGATAAACATGTTGATTGACTTTTAGTTATTCATCTAGTATCAGACAAAAGTAAGTGCTTGAAAACCCACTACACTTGACAAAAATCAAGAAATCAGTGATAGTTGTTTTTTTCGGATGCGGCTAAACGTTTCCGGTGTCATTCCCAGCATGGAAGCAATGTATTGCAGCGGCACCTGATTAAATAATTCCTTATTTTGCTGAAAGAATACTGCATAACGTTCTTCTGCCGGCAATGAGAGATGTGCGAAAATCCGGTTCTCCATCATCGTGAAACACTTGACAATGAATTTCTTTTCAATTTCAGGCCACTTCGGTACCTTCTCGGCGATTCTTTCGTAATCCTTCTTTTGAATCGTATGAAGCTCCGTATCGGCCAAGGCCTGGATATTCCATCGCGCTGGCGCGTCAAAAGTGAGGCTTGCCAGATCGGTAATAAAAAAGCCCTTCGAACCAATCCATTGCGTTACCTCTTTGTCCTCCATTGATACATAAACCCGTAGAAAGCCCGATTGTATAAAACTCAGCTTATCGCATGTTTTCCCAGTTTTTAGATAAAAATCCCCTTTCCGGAGTACGGCAGGTTTGAAAAGAGAAGCAATCTCCATCATGTCGTCTTCCGTTACACCAAAATACGTATGGATGTACTGCTCCAGCTCAGTCATTGTTTTATGATTTTACAAGATCAAAATAATTAATTTCAAAATATACAGACTAAAATCACCCGAATAGTCGCCTGTTTCCAGAAATTAAGCTGGCTCCCAGAGTTCAATTTTGTTACCATCCCCATCCATGATATGTACGAATTTTCCGTAGTCGTAAGTCGCAATGTCGTCCAGTATGGTTACTCCGTTTTCTTTCAGTTTGCTCACAAGCCCTTCAATATTCCGGACCCGGTAGTTGATCATAAAGTCTTTTTTTGATGGCGAAAAATACGCATCTCCGTTTTTAAAAGGGCTCCATTGCAGCGGGATTATCTGATCAGGTCTGTCCAAATCTCTGTACTCAAAACTTACTGTGCCCCATTCGCTTACCTCAAAACCCAAGTTTTTGGCATACCATTCCTTTGTCTCATTCGTATTGTCAGAAAAGAAAAAAATACCACCAATTCCAGTCACCTTTGGTGTGGTGTCAGCAGGCGACGCTGAATCATCTGATTGGTCTTTTGAGTCTTCCATATTGGTATTTTTTAATTTCTAAATCACAATTAACAAGCATTTATCAAATTATCGCCCATTGGATTTTCCCTGTTCCGATCCATATCATTGAATACTATGCAGCAAAATAGTCAAAAATTTCTGGGGTTGGCTATCAAATTACGCCAGTCGTGTGGATTTTGCAAGATCGGTACAGCGAAATTTGATTAACAACCTCCCAGCGGGTTGTACCCGGCGCTATTCGGATTCAATCCCATTGGGATTATTCATTTTATTTACATCCCGGTAATGACGGACGGATACTTGATTTCGATCAAAAACGGACAATCACAAAAGCCTGAAAGGCTTAAATTCAAATAGCCCCGGGGCGAACCCCTTGGAAAAATGAAAATCAACACATTCGCCAACCCTGAAAGGGTTGAATAATTCCACCCAACGCGCATCAGAAATAAATTTGAACTGGAAATCCTTCTAACCGATCTTATCCAAACTAATCCCTGGTTCAGCTGCCACCTGAATTAAATACAACCTGTATTGACGACGTGTTCAGCAGACAAAAATTTAAATGAATTATTAATTCAGTTCTCAGGTATAGTCCAAAGCAACCGATCCGGCGTCTATAGCTTGTTAATAATATTAATATTTTACAAATAAATTGGCTTTTTTCTTAAAACAAAGACATGGAAAAATCCGTGATTGTCAAGCAAGATGAGGCGTATCTGGACGAATTGTGGTTTCGGTTTAAAAACGGCGATGAGCAGGCGCTAAATGAGTTGGCGAGGATGCGGTACCGACTGCTTTTTAATTATGCGACGCGCTTTACAAAGGATACCGAACTGATCAAGGATTGTATTCAGGATCTGTTTCTTGAACTTTGGTACCGCCGAACCGGCCTTGTCAGCAATCCGTATGTAACGGTGTATTTAGTAAAATCCCTAAGAAACAACCTGTTAAGAAAAATAAAAATCAACAGCCGGGTCGCTGATTCGGCCGACTTTTCCGAGGCTTGCGAGAGATTGACCGATAACCTTACCGTTGAGACCATTATGATCAGCGACGAGGCAATGAGCGAGAAGGAAGCGGGAATTCGCCTTGCAATAAGCAAACTCCCGAAACGGCAACAGGAAGTAGTTTTTCTCAAATTTTATGAAGGCATGTCAAATGACGAAATTGCTGAGGTTATGGAAGTGGAGCGCCAGTCGGTTTCAAATTTTTTGTACCGCGCTATCGGACAGCTCAAAAACGATCTCATTTTAATATCCCGCAGTGTCCCAAACCTGCTTTGGCTGCTTTTTTTGCCAGAATAAGCCGCTCTTCTCCCCTCCTAACAGATCTGACCAGGCACGATCTCCGATATCCTAAATTATTTCTAAAATTTATCCCATAAAAAAGAGTATCGAATTTGATTTTCGTACTGTTTCATTTTATACCATTTGAAACAGATGCAGCATTACAGCAATTTCGAGCTAAAAGACTTTTTGATGGATGAAGCTTTCACCCGCTGGGCACTTCATTCCAAACCCGAAGATGAGGTATTCTGGGAAAACTGGATGCGCAACAATCCGGACAGGATTCCTGTCGCAACGGCAGCCGCCCGGCTTATCAGGGATCTTCACTTTGCTCAGGAATATTTATCGGAAGATCAGCTCAACGAGGAACTTGATCGCCTTGCAAAAACCCCTAAGACGCGCGGCAATAAATTGAAATTGACTTTGGATTCAAAATGGCAGGGAAAATTGCTGGCTTTCGCTGCGTTGCTTGCCTGCGTATTCGGCCTCTATTATTACTCGACTTCAAAGGCATCACATCCCTATGCAGAACATCAGGCAAGGCTAAAACATAAGCATGGCGAGTTACGCGAGATAACCAACAAAGAACCATCGCCAATGTCCATAAAACTTCCTGACGGCAGCATGGTTAGTTTGTTCCCGCACAGTACACTCAGTTACTCCGAGCGGTTTGTAAATGACAAGCGTGAGGTTTTCCTGAACGGAGAAGCATTTTTTAACGTCATCAAAAATCCGCTCAGCCCGTTCAAGGTTTATGCCAACGAAATCACAACCACAGTACTGGGAACCAGTTTTACGGTGAGGGCTTTTGACGATGATCTCAATGCACAAGTCGTCGTCAGGACGGGAAAAGTCACTGTCACTGCTGTTGCCACCGGCACCGACCAGTCAGAGCAGGGCAACCAGAATGAACTCGTTTTGCTCCCAAATCAGCAGGTCGTTTACAGCAAACAGGAACAGAGACTCAAAAGATCATTAGTCAATAATCCGCTTCCGGTAGCTGCGTCTGCCGATAGGTCACTCGTGTTCGATCAGGCTCCGGTCACGGCTGTGCTGGACTCGCTTGTGAAGCGGTACGGTGTGCAAATTGTATACGACGCCGATTTACTTTCAGGCTGCCAGCTCACAGCGGAGCTTGGAAAAGAGCCACTGTTTGAAAAAGTCGGGCTGATATGCAAAGCGATTGATGCGAGATACGAGATGATTGACGGCCAGATTGTTATTCATGGCAAATCATGCAATTAAGATAAGGCGCTTTTTCGGAAAATTAACTCCATTCTCTGGCTGATAATACAACGTTATATGACTCATTTTTGCCACTCTCCCTAAATTTCAGCCTAGGCTGATTCCCTCCGTTTTCCTCCACAGGTTTCTGAAAATATTTTAAGCAAAGCACCACTATGAATAAACAGTAGCAGCATATACGACGCATTATTTTATAAAAAACTCATCATAACGCAATGAAAATTCGCACCAAACCACTCAGAATCTCATTCAGAATTATGCAAAAATCTGTACTATATGTCCTGCTCATTATGCTCGCCACTTCGCTGGCGTTTGCAAAGAATGGCAGCGCGCAGGAATTACTGAACCGGCGCATCACGGTCAAACTCAACAATCAGAAATTGAGTGTTGCACTCCGGCAGATCGGAAATCTGGCTACGGTAAAATTCATTTACAGCCCGCAGGTAATTCCGGTCGATCAGAAGGTAACTTTAAATCCGCAAAACGAAACGCTTTCTGCCGTCTTGGAATCACTCCTCACGCCCTTGAACATCGGTTACGAGATTTCAGGGGATCAGCTCGTATTGCGTATGGTGCCTGCGCCGAAGTCCGCCGAAAAGCCGGAAACGAACAAAGCCGGTTCGGTCGACAAATTGATCAAAGGATCCGTAATGGGAGAACAAAATGACCCGCTTCCAGGGGTGAGCATCGTTATCAAGGGAACACAACGCGGTACACTCACGGATGCCGAAGGCAAATTTGAAATAAGCGTTGGAGAGGATAATACAATCCTTATTTTTTCTTATGTGGGATATGTGCCCAAAGAAGTGACGATTAGCAACCAATCGTCGTTGGATGTGACATTAACCGAGGACAAAAAAGCATTGGAAGAAATTGTCGTAGTGGGTTATGGCGAACAGTCAAAAAGGATTGTTACCGGTGCCATTTCGAGAGTGAATATGACAGTTACCGAGAACCTGCCAAACAGCAATGTTACGCAGGCACTCAGAGGAAGAGTGGCTGGTGTTCAAATACTTGACTCGGGCCGACCTGGTCAGGAGGGAACTGTGCTTGTACGGGGTCCGCGTTCGCTGAGCGGCTCAAACAACCCGCTTATCGTGCTCGACGGAATCATTTTCGGAGGAAGTCTTTCGGACATTAATCCCAACGACATCAAAACAATGGATGTACTGAAAGACGCAAGTGCTTCGGCGATTTACGGATCACGGGCTGCCAATGGCGTAATTCTGATCACATCCAAAACCGGCGTTTCCGACAAACCGATCATTAGTTTCAACGCCTTTGGAGGGATATCGGATCGCAATCGCGATGTAAAACTTTTCAGTCCTGAGCGATATGTTCAAAGTAAGCTGGACTGGCGGGAACAATCAGGGCTTGACGCGGATCCGGCCAAAATCCTGACCTATCTTACAAAAACAGAAGCAGATAATTACTCGAAAGGCCTTTCACGCGATCCCTGGAAAGAAGCATTTCAGAAAGCCGGAATTGCCTCCTATGACCTGAGTATTTCAGGCAGGTCAAAAAGCACAAATTATTACCTGTCGGCATCCATGGTCAACGAGAAAGGGCTTGTTTACAATGACAACGTAAAAAGGACCTCGTTCAGGACCAATATTACCAATGACATAACCAGCTGGCTGAGCCTGGGGATGAACTCAACTTATGTACGCCGTGACCTGTCAGGTGTTAACGCAAGCCTTTCCGCTGCCTACAACAACAGCCCTTTCGGCACGTGGTATCATCCGGATGGCCAGGCAAAAAAATACATTGTTGATGAAGATCAGGTTTCTTCCAATTCCGTTTACGACGCTAAAATGACTGACAATCTGGAAGTGAACGACAACCTTTTCAGTAACTTTTTTGCCAAAGTAAATATTCCTTTTATCAAAGGACTGTCGTACCGTGTCAATTTCTCCCCCAACTTCCGGTGGGGACAAAACTATTCCTTCGTAAAACAAGACAAGTATTTGCCAAACAATACAACGAGTGCAAGCAAATTAAACAGCAAGTCTTTTGACTGGGTTTTGGAAAATATCGTCAATTATTCCAGGGATTTGGGTAAAGGCCATGTGATAGATGTGACCTTATTGTACGGCCGCAACCACCAGGAATTTGAATCAACAACGGCAAGGGGAAGCCAGTTGACTATTGATGCCCTCGGGTACAATGACCTCAATCTGGCCAGCGTAAAAGAGATCACTTCCACCGCCCGTGCACTTGAAGGAGTTTCTTCCATGGCCCGCCTCAATTACCGTTTTAATAACAAATACATACTCACGCTTACGGCACGCAGGGATGCCAGTTCTGTTTTTTCTGTGAATCACAAATACGCAACATTCCCGTCTGCCGCGCTTGCATGGATCGCATCCGAGGAACAATTTATCAATAAGTTAAACTTCTTTGATATGCTCAAATTCCGGCTGTCCTACGGTGCTGTGGGAAACCAGGGAATCGATCCGTATCAGTCACTCAGTCTTTCGGCAATCACGCAGTATGTGTACGGCAACGGCGGTACAACTTCCACCGGTGTATTTCCTTCCACCATCGGTAACCAGAACCTGAAATGGGAAACAACCTACACCACGAACTTTGCCGTAGACTTTGAAATACTGAAACGGCGTGTCGGCGGTACGATTGAACTGTACAATAGTAAAACCAATGATCTTTTGGTAAACAGAACGATTCCCACCATGACCGGGTACAGCAGCATACTTACCAACATCGGCGAGGTGAACAACAAGGGAATTGAGCTTACCTTGAACACGGTCAATATCAAAACGGCAAAATTTGAGTGGAATACAGACCTTACATTTTCACACAACCGTAACCGGATCGTTAAATTATACGGAACGGACCTGAACAAAGACGGCAGGGAAGATGACGACATTTCCAACAGCTGGTTCATCGGCCAGCCGATCAGCTCTTTTTACGATTATGTTTTTGATGGCATTTACCAGCAGGGCGACGAAATCCCCTCCGGTTCACAGCCCGGATTTGTCAGATTGAAAGACCTGAATGGAGACGGTGTAATCAATGCGAACGATCGGGCCATTGTGGGCAGCGGCGGACAACCCAAACTCAGAATCGGCATCAACAACAATTTTCAGTACCAAAACTGGACGCTGGGCATTCTTGTGAATTCCATGCTGGGCTGGGAGTCGAACTTCGCGTTGCTTAACACCGCCGTGAGCCCTAACGCACCCGGTCGCGGAATTAATCAGCTTGACGCCGGTTACTGGACCAAGGAAAATAAATCGGATACACGGCCTTCCCTTGTCTACAACAATCCATTGAAACACGGTTGGTATGTGAGCAGAAATTTTGTGCGGATACAGGATATTTCGCTTGGATACAGCTTCCCCGCCCGACTTGTGAAATACGTTCACGTTGCCAATCTCCGGGCTTTCGCTGCTGTAAAAAATCTGGGGGTGTTCACCAAATGGCCAGGATCCGATCCTGAGAGCGGGGGAAATGGAGCAGGCACCCTCTTCCCAATGCCAAGAACTTTCTCTGCCGGCTTAAATATAGGTTTTTGAAAAAACTGAAATAACAGAAATCATGAAAAAAAATATCCGATACAAATATCTTGCAGGTCAGATGGTATACATGCTGACACTGGCCACCATCACGCTGGGTGCGTTGTCCTGTAACGACAATATTTTGATAGAAAAACCCTTGTCGAATCTCAGTTCCGCTGGCGTACTGATTAATCCGAACGGATTTGACACCTACCTGATCGGCCTGCACGAGGCAGCACGCGACGAACTTGCCATGGACGACAATGTTTATTTTGCAACGAACTTCGCAGGTACCGACATTGCCTCTGACGCCGGAATAGAGCACATTGGATTCAAAAATTACAAAACCTATCTGACGCCCGTAAGCAATGAAGCCACGCTGGTCTGGAACTGGGCATACACGCGGATGATCCTGCGGGCCAATACGGTGATCACGTACGCCAATAAACCGGAACTCAAAGCGATATGGGCAAATGAAGCCCAGAAAAATGCGGTCATTGCAGAAGCGCGGTTTTTTCGCGGGTATACCTACAACCTTCTGGCAAATCTTTATGGAGGTGTACCAATTGTCGATACGATCTATTCAACACCAAAGTCGGACTTTACGCGCGCTACACAAAAGGAAGTATATGAATTTGCAAAAGCGGATCTGGAATTTGCTGCCCAATGGCTACCCGACCAGACCACCGCGCTAAAAGAGGGAAGGATCGTTAAGGGTGCTGCACAGCATTTACTTACGGAAGTATGGATCAGCCTGAAAAATTATGACAAAGCCATTGAAGTCTCTTCCAGCCTGATCAATTCTGGACAGTACAAATTGATGACCACCCGTTTTGGCAGCAATAAGGATCAGCCGGGGGATGTATTTTCTGATCTTTTTCTGGACGATAATCAGAACAGAAGCTCTGGAAATATGGAGACAATCTATGTCTGGCAATTTCAGAGCCTGGTACCGGGAGGCGGAGGAACCGTTTCAGGCAACCACACCATTCGAAACTGGGGGCCTTTTTTGAGTAAAATTACCGATCCGGAAGGTAAATCAATGTTAGTTGTAGACAGTCTGGGAAGAGGCGTGGGAAGAGTCCGTGGTTCAAACTACTTTTTGTACACGATCTGGAAAGACAATTTTGACAATGATATGCGTAATTCCCCATACAATATGCGGCGGAAATTCTATTACAACAACGCAACCTCATCGTATTTCAAGAAACTTGTGGAGCCCAAAACAGCGCTTGACGACACCATGCGGAACATTTATCCATACCCAAGAAAAATCGACGGAAAGCCGTGGAACAACAACAATACCTCCGGACGAAGCGGCAAGGACGTGATTGTGTTCCGCCTGGCAGAAACCTATCTGTTACGCGCAGAAGCGTATTTACAAAAAGGTGAATTGGCAAAAGCGGCCGAAGATATCAACCTGGTCAGGCTTCGTGCCAAGGCGAAACCAGTAGAAAGTGCCTCTGTCAACCTTGATTATATCCTCGACGAGCGGGCCCGGGAGCTGGTAACCGAAGAGCCGAGGAGAAGGACATTGATCAGAATGGGAAAACTGGTAGAAAGAGTACGCAAATACAATCTGCTTGAAATAAGCCGGACAACCATCCAGGATTACCACGGTTTTTTCCCCATTCCTCAAACAGCAATTGATGCAAATTTCACCAAACAACTGGTCCAAAATCCAGGATATTGAGTTTTAGTTATTAACCAACAATTTTAATTGCCTATTATGATCAGGTTCTCTTTAATATTCTTTTGTTTATCTGCAATCCTGGCGGGTTTTGTAAGCAAAGATTCTTTAACCACAAAAAACAGTTTGACCGGTGATTACGAATTACCTCCGAAAGCAAAACCAGGAGAAGGAGCGCTTGTAAGCGCAGAACTCATTTATCCGCTGGACCATAAACCGACGCCACAAACGCACGCTTCGACCATCGTTGAGACGCCGACAGGTATGGTTGCCGCATTTTTCTCCGGCACTCACGAAAAAAATCCGGATGTTGGAATAAGGGTGAGTCGCCTGGAAAATGGCAAGTGGACGTGGCCGGAAGAAGTAGTAAACGGTGTAATCAACGATACGTTGCGCTATCCGTGCTGGAACCCGGTTTTATTCCTTCCCAAAGGTGGTCCGTTGATGTTGTTTTACAAAGTAGGTCCGGATCCTACAACCTGGTGGGGCATGCTGATGACTTCAAAAGACAATGGACGTACCTGGTCAAAGCCGGTAAAACTTGGTGAGGATAAAAAGATCGGACACTTGCTTGGCCCGGTAAAAAACAAACCTGTTCAGCTCAGCGATGGCACGATCATCAATCCAACCAGCGTGGAATATGTAAAAAACAAGGTACAGGACTGGATGGTATATTTTGAAATCAGCAAGAACAACGGAAAGACCTGGGAGGTTGTCGGCCCTATTCATGACGGCGTGGAGTTCGATGCCATTCAACCGAGCGTGCTCACTTACGGCGGCAAACGTCTTCAGGTGGTATGCCGTACCAAACAGAATGTACTTGCCCAAAGCTGGTCAGAAGATAATGGCAAAACCTGGGGAAAAATGACGGCCCTTGATCTGCCAAATCCCAACAGCGGTACTGATGCAGTAACCTTGAAGGATGGCCGTCAGCTACTCGTTTACAATCACAGCACGAAAAACGGACCGGAACCCAAGGGAAGAAATATTCTGAATGTGGCCATATCCAAGGACGGTATCAAATGGACGCCGGTGCTGACACTTGAAAACGAGCCGCTTAAAGATGGTTACGCCTACCCTGCCGTGATTCAGGCCAAGGATGGCAAGGTACATATCACCTACACATACAGCAGGCAATCGATCAAACATGCAGTTGTAGATCCTGCAAAACTCAAGTAACTCAAAATCTGACGTAACTTCTCCTGGACCGGCAGCACTTCTTAGCGTGCTGCCGGTTTTTTTGTGTCCGAAACTTAAAATAAATAGTAAATTCCGTCCCGTTTCCGTGACGGAATTTACCAGATTTAATACCCCGGATTTTGAGTAAGTACAGGATTTAACTGCATTGCCACACGGGGGATCGGAAATATTCTGTGATTAACATCGGAATCAGTTTTGAAACCCCATTTTCCTTCATACTTTCCAAAACGGATCATGTCATTTCTGCGCCAGCCTTCCCAGGCAAATTCCCGGGCTCTTTCACTGTAAATAAATTCCAGATCAACGGATGATAAAGCCGGGGCAGTCGTTCTTTCCGCTCTCAACTGATTTACCAAAGTCAATGGCGTATGGCCTAATGTAGCCGCACCGCCCCTCAAAATTGCCTCAGCTTTCATCAAAACAATATCAGAATAACGGAAAATTGGAATATCATTATTTTGATTTCTGTTCAGGGACGTAGCGTCCGGGAAAAACTTGATATTACGGTAACCCATATGCCAGGCGATTTCGTCATTACCTGCATCAAATGCAGATACACTTTGCCTGAGCGTAACGGCCGGAGTCAGATTAACCTGATAAGTATATGGTGCTGACGGACTGCTGCCGGTATAAAACTGATCGTAACCGATATTGGTTGTCGTCACGGTAACAGGCGTAACACCATCGCTCATAAATTGAAGACCGGTAAGCCATTGTCCGTTACGAACATCGTTAACATCATTGAAATTTGCATAAAACTCAGGCAATGTACTGGCAGCACCAGCCGGCGTAAACGGCAGACTGAATTTTTTCACTTCACTTCTTGGCACATCGTAACGAGAACGATTGTTTACCGATCTGAACGGAAATGTGTTGGTCATCGCTGGATCGTAAGGAATCGCAAAAATGAATTCTTTCATTTGCGGACCATTCGTCGGATAGAACATTTTCAGATAACTGCTCTTCGGTTCGAGCGCAAACAGACCTGAATTCATGATTTGATCACAAGCTGCTATACAATCTTCATACCTTTTTGTTCCGGTATAATATTCCGCATTCAGGTACATTTTCGCCAGCAAAGCATTGGCCATCCACTTGTTTGGCCGACCGTAGGTTGTTATACCTGAAACATCGCTCAAATACGGAAGGGAGCTTTTAATTTCCTTTTCAATAAAAGCAAAAACCTGCGCGCGGGGCGTATTCCCACGCGGGGTAAAATCACCGTAAAGCGTGTCGAGCGGTACATTTCCGAAATTATCCATCATCATGAAATAGGAAAAAGCTCTTACCATTTTCATCTCCGATATCCCGGTTTGTTTCGCTGCGCCCTCCGGCATTTTGGCTGTAAGAATGGAAATTGTCTGATTTGTCACACCGATAATGGTCGACAACCAGGTCCAGTTCCCATTGATATAGCTGTTGTCCGGTGTCCAGTTATGGTAATGAAATGTCTGGTTCTGCCCGCCGTCGTACCAGTTCCCTCCCCTTGCCGGCATAATGCCTTCATCTGTTGTATAGGATTGCTGCTGAAAATATTCTGCACCAAAATTTCCTCTCAGCGCAACATACGCAGGACCCGAAGCCGAAATGTATTGTTCAGCCGTTGTTGGAAAAACATCGGTGGTAAGTTCAGTCGTAACGGGCACTTCCAGGTCATGGCATGAAGCCAGTGCACCAACCAGAAAAACGGATGGCAATATTTTGATATATGATTTTTTCATGATCTTAAATGTTAGCATTAGATGGAAATATTAACCCCGAATAAAAACGTACGCGTTTTAGGATAGAAATTGTTGTAATCCACCCCAGGCGCTATGCCACCCTGATTAATTTCCGGATCAACCCCTTTATACTTTGTGATGATAAACAGGTTATTGACAGACGTGTAAAGGCGCAGATTTTTCACGAATGGCCCTAACTTTTTGAAAGTATATCCCAGCGTAGCATTATCAAATCTCAGATAACTGCCGCTTTCAATAAAACGAGAGGAATAAGCATAAGCATTAATATCCTTAACCGACTCATTTTCAGCATCTTTTAGAATATTGGTATACTGAGCAGTGTTTGGCCTGAATAAATCTGCACGGGTTGCATTAAAGATTTTATTACCAAATGTGCCTCTGATGAACATGTTCAGATCAAAGTTTCCATATTTGAAATTGTTGTTCCAGCCCAGCAATAATTTTGGCTGCGAACTTCCCATGTAGTGATAGTCTTTCCCTACAATCGGCGTGGTCGTCAGGCTTCCATCAGCCGCCACAAATTGAGAAATACCACTTTCATTTTTACCTGCATATTGAAAAGAGAAGAATTGGCCGATTGGCTTGCCCGCTTTCAAAATCTGTAAAGACCGCCCGGATTGTCCTCCACCTTCGGGTCTTGACAAAAGAACGGAGTCACCACCCGCAAATAATGGATTTGACAAGCTTGTGATCAAATTTCTGTTGTGGGCGAGGTTAATTCCCGTTGTCCATTTCAATTTACTTTTGTTGATAATGTTGGCAGAAAGGCTGAATTCAATTCCTTTGTTATTAACACTTCCACCATTTGCTACGATACTTCCCGACGGAACCAGAATCGGATCAACCGTGTAGGAATAAATCATGCCCGTTGTGTTTTTGTCGTACACTTCAATGGAACCGTTTACTTTGTTACCCCATAATCCAAAGTCCAGGCCGACATTAGCGGTTGCGGTTTTCTCCCACTTCAGATTCTGATTTTCAGATTTTGTAGGACCGTAAGCGCCGGTAAGTGTACCATTATAATAGTAGGTTCCTAAACTTCCGGAAATAAACTGCGCTGTGTAGGCATTAAAACCGGTAGCATTTCCTGTCACACCATAACTCGCTCTCAGTTTCAGTTCACTCAGCAGCGACTGGTTTTCCATAAAGTTTTCCTGACTAATCCTCCATGCCGCTCCAACGGATGGGAAATATCCCCATTGATTATTTTTACCAAATACAGAACTTCCGTCTCTGCGGATCGATCCCTGCAACATGTATTTGCCTTTGTAATTATAGTTAAATCGGGCAAAATCGGAGATTAACTGTGTTTCCTGGTAAATACCATCCGGGCCCAGATTGATCTGATAACCCGAAATACCATAAGGATTGCTCAGCGCCAGATTATTGTAGCTGATGTTGTCAACCGGTAAGTTGCTGGTAGTTACCTGAAAACCTTCACCAATTTTATTGTTCTGCCACGAATACCCGATTACCGCATTAAGTGAATGTCCTCCAAATTCTTTATTCCATGTCAAATAAGTTTCCAGAATTTTATTGGTATTCTGGTATGAACTTCTGCTTGCCTGGCCATTTTTACCGAAAGCCTGAACAGAGTGAAAACCCACACCCGGATCCGGATTGTCGTACATGTTGTTGTAATTGGTCGTAAAATATTTGTTGTAATACGAACCTTGCAATGCTGTAGTATTCAGGTAAGAAAGATCAACATTGTAAGTTAGTCCGAAAGGAAGCTCTACCTGCGTTTTGAACGTACCGATCAGATTGTTAGACTTTGTGTTCATCTCACTGTTGTTGATCATCGCAACAGGATTGTAGTAATTGGTATTTTGGAAATTCTCAAAATAACTACCGTCTGCATTTTTGATCGGGGAAACAGGGAGATACAAAGCGGATTGTAACAGAACACTATTTCGGTAAGGAATATCATCGGCGCTGCTGTGTGAATTGGTAACGCCAAAACTGAATTTCAATTTATCTTTCAACGCAAATTGTTCAATCGCCAACCTTCCGATTACCCTTTGCAAAGAACTGTTCAACAAAATGCCGTCTTTTTTGACAAAGTTCAAACTTGCGCTGTACGTCGTATGTTCACCACCTCCGTTAAAAGAAAGGTTATGATTTGTTGAAACTGCCGTTTTTTTCTGGATAGAAGATTGCCAGTCGGTCGCTGCTCCCTTATCATCAGCCGGAGAAAACCCAACATTATTTTTTGCAAGAAAAGCTCTCAACTCATCGGCAGTCATCATGTCCAGTTTGTTCGACACCTTTTCGATGCCAACATAAGCACTGTACGCAATCTGCATTTCTCCTCTTTTGCCTCTTTTGGTTGTAACCATGATCACACCATTGGCCGCTCTGTTACCGTAAATTGCTGTGGCAGCAGCATCTTTTAGTACATCAATTGTGGCAATATCGTCAGGTGCAATGGTTGAAATATCAGCGCCGGGAACTCCGTCGATGACATAAAATGGACCTTGCGCACTGTTAACCGTTGAAGCTCCGCGCATAATTACCGCAGCAGGTTTGTTTGGATCACCACTGGCTGTAATATTCAGACCCGGAACTTTGCCTTGTAAAAGCTGGCCAACATCTGTAATTGCCCCTTTGTTCATCTCTTCCGCCTTTACGGTCGAAACTGCACTACTAAGCGTTTTTCTAGATTGTGTTCCATACCCTACTACCGCAACCTCCCCCAGCGTTGTATTGCTCTCAGTTAAGGAAACCGAAATCGTACTTTGTTTGCCTACAAGCACTTCTTTTGTATTAAAGCCGATATACGAAAAAACAAGGACATCCTTATCCGACGCATTAACCGTAAAATTGCCCTCAGTGTCGGTCGTGGTCCCTAATTTACTCGCTTTTATCACCACAGTGACACCGATCAACGGCTTCCCATCAGAGCCAAGAACCTGTCCCTTAATGACTTCCAGAATTTGTTTCAGCGGCTCCACAACCCTGAGCATTTTCCTCGGCTGCAACACAACAGTCTGATCAACAATGGAATATTCAAAAGGTTGATTTTTAAAACATTTCGACAACACCTCTTCCAGACTGCCATCCTTAATCGAAATCGTTACTTTTTCTGCCTTGTGCATCAGTTCCGTTTTGTACCAGAATGAATAGCCACTTTGCTTTTCAATATTTTTAAGCACTTTTTCCAACGAAGCATTTTGTGCTACAAGCGTAATTTTCTGAGCAGAGCTACCAGCACTTACCTGCATACAGATGGCCAGCGAAAAAATGAAGATCAGTTTCATAACCAAAATAGTTCTGGTTGGAAGAAAGCGGGCATACCTGTCTGCCATATACGACAGTCCCCGCCTCTTTTGGATAAAAGAGTTGTGATTCATACTTTTGTTTTGGGTTGGTACTAAACGGTTTGAGATAATTGTTAATTAATGTCAGCTCATTGGAGAAGCGGGAGCGGTTGCAACGTTCCCGTTCTTTTTTGCTTTATAGAAAGCTTCAGAGCCAACACCTGTTTTTCTGGAATGTAAAAGTGTCTAATTTGTCATAAGCTATCCGAGTCATGGTGTTACAATAATTGATTTTCCTTCTATTCTGAATTTAACGCCGCTGAGCGACAATATTTTCAGAACCTTCGAAACATTGGCATTCCGGGGTAATCGTCCGGTGAAATGTTCCCGGCTCGCATTTCCTTCATATGCGATGTCCACATCATACCAGCGGGAGACCTGCCGCATGATACTTTCCAGATTATCATCTTCAAATTGAAAATATCCGGTTTTCCATGCCATTTCTTTATCCGTGTCTACATTGTCCAGAACCCTGATATTTTCAGATGAACCCGTAAGGCGCGCCTGTTGACCAGGAGCAAGCATCGCAAATTTGCCTGCTCTGCTTACTTTGACAGATCCTTCCAAAAGGGTCGTTTTCATCACTTTTTCATCCGGATAAGCCATTACATTAAAATGCGTCCCAAGAACGGCAACTTCTGTTTCGCCGGATTTTACGATGAAAGGCATTTTGGCATTATGTGCCACCTCGAAATAAACTTCTCCCGATATTTCCACCCGGCGTTCTTTGCCAACAAATGCGGTAGGGAATTTCAGACTCGAGGCTGCATTAAGCCATACTTTTGAACCGTCGGGTAAAACAATGTGATACTGTCCGCCTTTTGGCGTTGTTACGGTGTTGTAAACCACAGCGTTGGCAGCCTTATTATTTGATTTATAAACCAGTTCGCCTTCTCCGGATTTGGTAATCTCCGTATTTCCCTGACTTGCCAGATTACCGTCGCCTGCGCTGTCCAGAACAATACTTGATCCGTCACCCAATGTAAGAATTGCCTTGTTTCCACCAGGAGGAAGATCTGTAACGGGCGTTGAAGGAGTATTATTAATCGCCATTTTACTTTTTTCTCTGACACCCGACCACCAGTATATGCCAACTGCCATTATCAAAACTGCGGCGACAGCAATTTTCGCCCAGAGTTGAGAGTGGGATATGGCGTTATCTTCGCCAAATTCATAGTCCAATGATTTTTCGTTTTCAGGAAAAATTGCATTCAAAATTCTGTCGGAAACCTGATCCGGCATTTTCACCTGACTGTCAAAATTGTCCCAGGCATTTTCCAAAACCATGGACAACTGCTCATCAGGATTTTCCTTGATCCAGACAGCAAGTTCCTGCTTTTCAGTTTCGCTGCAAGCGTTTTTGAAAAACTTTTCCGTCAGAACATCAATCCGGCTTAGATGCATAAAATATATTCCAATCTCGACAAGTACTTACTTAATATTCCGGCGTTCCTGATATTTGTCTAATACAAATAAAGACAATATCAAGTATCACCAAATAAAAGACAAACAGGAGAAATGTAGGGACTAGTCGGGAGAGAAAAAAAACTGATTATTTTTTGATGGAGATTATGGCAGCTACCAAAAACATCGTCTCGGCATGTTTGCGAAGCTGCATACGAATCGTCGACATGGCCTGTACAATGTGGTTTTTTACCGTATTCGGAGATATTTTAAGCAGGTTAGCAATTTCATCGTGCGTCCTGCCCTCTTCTCTGCTTAGGCGATACACTGATTTTTGCTGGGGAGGAAGTTTTTCCAAAATATCACCCAGAATTTTTTCTATATCTTTCAATGCAACAATTTCCTGCGTCTCGTTGCGCCCAGCCGGATTTTGTTGAAAAAGCTCTGCCATGATCAAGGTTTCATGAGCCATTCTTTTAAAATGGTTGATCACCTGATTTTTTGACATTCTGAAAAGATAACTACCAAAATTATCGATCGTGTTCAACGAATCGTGGTCATTCCAAAGCTTTAAGAATACGTCCTGGACAATGTCCTCCGCAAGCATTTCTGATTCGGTCAGCCTTAGCACATAACCATATAACTTTTGCTTGTACATATGAAAAAGCGTTGTAAACGCCCCCTGATCAGCCTGGGAAGCGAGCGCAAGCAATTCTTTTTCGTTATGTATCGCGCGAATTGACAATGAGTATATAAAAGTATAAAATGTACAAAATAATCATTTTTACAGTACTAAATATCGCATTTATACGCCAAAACACAATATTAGTTGCAATTTTCAAAGTTAACATAATTTATCCAAATCCTCCCGACTACACTTTGGTAAATTGTATTATACGCCCAAAACCATTCAGCCTATCGCCAAAAAAATAACGTATCGTTTTTATGCTCTCCACTGATAGTCAGCAGTGAACGATATTTGAGATATGATCTGACAGCCAATTTTCCCGAACACACGAGTTAAGTTACGTCCAAAAAACTCTTTATAGTAACCACACCACATTTCTGCCTCAGCGAAGAAAGCATTTTTCGTCAGTAGAAATATTTCAAAATCCGACAAGGGTATAATGTCAAATTCTCCTCTTACTATATATAATAAGTATACTAAATATTTGCTTCGTTGAAATAAGTTAAGAAGGCATCCAAAAAAGTTGTTTTGAAAAAAAATATTTAAATCGGCAAGGGTAAAACAGAAAAAGAGACTCTTAATATTTAAATAAAATATATAATAATTGTACTAAAATTTACTGCGTTTGTGCATGAACGTTCAAGAATCAGATTTTCCTCTATCAGATAAAATCAGTCGTTTAAAACCTTTTACCAATGACAGCCCCTCGGGTATCATTGATTCGGAAATACTGATCCGAAAAGTCTTTGAAACTGACCAGAAAAAAGGATACGAACTCCTTTTCAAACGATATTACCAACCACTTTGCAACCACGCGGTACGATTTGTGTATTCCAAAGAGGTTGCCGAGGACCTCGTGATGGAGATTTTCAGCCAGTTTTGGCAGAAAAACGTTCATCTGGGAATTCAGAGCTCGTACCGTGCTTATTTGTTCACAACGGTGCGCCATGCCTCGTATGCATATCTGCGTGCAGAACTGGGCAGGGAAAAACCGGTTGAGTTTCTTTTGGAAACACATGGCTCTGACGGGCCGGATACGCCGCAACAATTATTACAGTTTCACGAATTGTACATCAAAATTGAAGAGGTTTTACGTTCCGCTTCTCCACAGGGCCAGAAGGTTTTCGTCATGAGCAGATTTGAAGGCAAAAAGAATCCGATCATTGCCGAGGAGCTGAACCTTTCGACAAAAACCGTTGAAGGGCATATTACCAAAGTGCTCGCCTTGCTTCGACAATCCCTTCGCAATTACGGTATGCTTTCCACACTATTAGGCCCATTCCTGATCTGAGTCTGAAATTTGGCCTTACCAATTCCCTAATATTTTTAAAATGAATGATTTATTATACAAACAGACGCTGAGAGCCTTATTTGAAGGTCGTGCAACCGCGCCACAGAAGTCCCTGATTCTTGATTTTTTATCGGTTCCTGAAAATCAGGAATTGTATTTTTTATGGCTTGAAGAGTGGGAACTTCAAAACCCGCAACTCATCGCAGAAACAGACGCTGCCTATTTACGGGTCGTTGAAAAATCTGTCATTCCACTAAAAAACAACCCTTCCCGCTCAGTAGATCCGAATCGTTTGATCTGGCTCATTGGCATTGCGGCCTCAATCACTTTTTTGCTGATCATCACCGGATACCTTTACAAGAATTCCATTTTGAACAAACAATACAGCACCGCCTATGGAGAATTAAAATCTCTCGTTTTAGCGGATGGCAGCAAGGTTGTTTTAAATGCCAATTCGACGCTGACCGTTCCCCGCTTCGACTTTGGAAAAAGATCCCGCGAGGTACGACTATCCGGCGAAGCAGCATTTTCTGTAACACATCTACCAAACAATTGTCGCTTCATTGTCAGAACGCCGGACGAGCTCGAGATACAGGTTTTAGGTACTGAATTTATGGTTTACTCCCGGGCAAAAGGAAGTAAAGTTGCGCTTACCAAAGGTAAAGTCCGGCTGCGGTCATTAAAAAAATCAGACATCAAACCATTGATTATCAACCCCGGAGATGTCGTATTGGTGTCGAAACAGGGAAGCTTGACACTCAGCCACCACCAGTCCATTGCCGCACATACGGGATGGAAAGAGCACCGCTTTACTTTCCAGGACACGCCCGTTTCGCAGATTGCCGACCAGCTTAACGATGTATTCGGGGTCCGCATCATTATTGCAGACTCAGCGCTTGCCAAACGCACATTGGGCGGCACATTTAAAGCAGAAACCGCCGATCAGTTTTTACAGGTAATGGCCGATATTCTGGAAGTCAGAATTATTCCCGGCAACTCCCGGAAGTCCCCTGAAACCTACACCTTAACCTACTAAATTTTATCTCCTCGTCGATTATGAAAAAACTGTTACAAAACAAAATCCTGACAGCTGGCATGCTGACGTGCCTGCTGACGGCACCGGGTTTTTCGGCTCCTTTAATTTCACATCGCCGGCCGGCTGAAAGTCAACCTGCGACACAAGTTGTACCCTCAAAAATCTCATTACGGGAGGCTCTTTTGCAATACAAAACCCACTACGGGCTGGATATTTTATTCGAAGAAAAATTACTGGAAGGTATTACCATAGCGCCCGCTGTATTGTCATTTGGCAACAGCGCTGAGAAAAGTTTAACCCAGATACTAAAACCATTTGGATTGAAGGTAAAAAAAGTAAATCAGGCCACATTTGTGATCCTGTCTGAAAAAGCACACGAAAACAAGTCGGCTTTACAGGAACCGGAATCTGCCGGTTCCCAGAGCAGTCCGCAGGCAGAGCGTCCCGGAGACCTGACAGCAAGGCTTGGCAGCCCGGTAACCGAAATGCAGCCTGGCAAAGTTGCTGACATAAAGGTGACAGGATCTGTGAGCAGTGAATCAGGTGAAAAATTACCTGGTGTAAATGTGGTGATCAAAGGAACACAACGCGGCACTGCGACAGATGAAAACGGCAGCTTTGAAATCGAGGCGCCGGATGAAAACAGTGTGCTGGTGTTCAGCTTTATCGGGCATGTGAAACAGGAAACCGTAGTCGGGAAACGCACCTCTTTCAATGTTGTCCTGAAAGTGGATGACATGTCTTTAAATGAAATCGTGGTTGTCGGTTATGGCGAAATCAAAAAGACAGATGTAACGGGCGCAGTGGCTTCCGTTCAGAGCAGAGACATCACGCGGGCCAATCCTGTGATGGCATCCAAAGCGATTCAGGGACAAATTGCAGGTGCAACGGTTACTAAATCGAGTAATAAACCAGGTGCTCCGTACAACATTACCATTCGTGGAGAAAACACGATCAACAACTCAACCGAGCCACTGATTGTGATTGACGGGCTGATGGGCGGCAATCTGAACAACTTGAATCCCAACGATATACAATCAATGGATGTACTGAAAGATGCTTCATCCACAGCGATTTATGGATCAAGGGGAGCAAACGGCGTAATCATTGTGACTACAAAAAAAGGACTTTCAGGAAAACCTCGAGTAAGTTATGATGCCTATGCCGGCTACAAAGTGCCGGCTCATTTGCCCAGACTGATGAATGCTCAGGAATTCTATAAAAACACGTACACCGACCGAATTCTGGAAGGTGCTGTGGGTGCCACATTTAGCGCGGCGGAAATGGACATCATCAATTCCGGCAAATCGACGGACTGGGTAAATCTGATCACAGATCCCGCTTTGCAGACGAGCCACAACATCAGCGTTTCTGGCGGAACCGAGAAAACAACTTACCGTTTTTCTACAGGTTATCTGAACGAAAATGGAAACGTCTTACACACGGGTTACAAAAGGTATAATCTAAATGCCGGTCTGGATAGCAAATTAGGCGAACATTTTAAGGTTGGATTCACTTCATATGCCACATACAGCAGCCAGAATGTAGGATCGCAGGAATCGCTGCGGGGTGCTTACCGCGCACGCCCATCCGGGGTGCCCTACTATACGGATATTGCGAATCCATCTGAAAATCAGGATGTCAACGTAAATGGGCTGGCAATCTGGATGGGAATTAATGACAAACAAGTTCCTAACCCACTGGCTGATGTTGATCCGGCAAATTCTAAACTTCAGACAAATACCCAGAGTGTAATGGGAAATGCTTACGTTGAGTATATTCCTCTGAAAGGGCTGAGCATCCGTTCTTCATTATCAGCATCTTTTAGTTCCGACAGAATTGGTGATTTCAGAGGAACCTGGTCAAAATCGCAGATTGGGAACAAACCAAGAGCGCAATATGATAACAAGACACAGGGTAACTATACACTGGATAATATCATCAGCTACAACGGCGGATTGGGAAAACACAAATTTGGTGTTACGGCTCTGCAAAGTACATTTTACCAGCGTAACGAAGCATATATGACAGCCGTAAAAGACCTGCCATATAACTCAGACTGGTATGCTTTGAACACCGGGACGATCACATCCATCGGCAGTTCACTCGTGGAGCGCTCGCTGCTTTCTTTTATGGGGCGGGTTAACTATTCGTACAATGACAAATATTTGCTGACCGTAACCGGCCGTTCCGATGGCGCTTCACAATTGTCGGAAGGGAATAAATGGGCATTTTTCCCATCTGTGGCGCTGGCCTGGCGACTGGGCGACGAAGCTTTTATTTCTGACCTGAATGTATTCTCAAATCTGAAACTTCGCCTTAGCTACGGACAGGTAGGTAACTCAACCGTGAGCCCATACAGCACACAGGCAGGATTGCTTAATACCGGATATGACTTTGATGGTACAGCGGCCTACGGTTTTGCACCATTGAATCTTGCCAATAAAAACCTGAAATGGGAACGAAGCAAAGAATATAACGTTGGCTTGGATTTTGGATTTTTCAAAAACCGCATTGCAGCATCTCTTGAATTATACAACAGAAAAACGGTTGACCTCATCCTGAATCAAAAGATCCCAACTGTTAACGGATTCGCACAGCAAATTGCAAATGTTGGACAAATCGAAAACAAGGGCATTGAACTGACTTTGAACACTGTAAATATCGCAAAGGGTTCTTTCAGCTGGAACAGCACTTTTTCATTTACCATAAACAGGAACAAACTGCTCAAGTTGTATGGAGATGGGCAACAGTTTGATAAAGGAAATAAACTTTTTGTTGGCAAACCGCTTCGTTCCAACTTCGATTACGAATTTGACGGCATCTGGCAAACTGCTGATAAGGACCTGGCTGCGAAATACAAGCAGGTTCCCGGCTCGGTTCGTGTGGTGGATCAAAACAATGACGGCCTGATCTCATCCACAGATGCCATTGACGACCGCGTGGTACTAGGCTCGGCCATGCCGAACTGGATCCTGGGCGTTACCAATCGGTTTAATTACAAAAACTTTGACTTCTCTTTCTTCCTTTACTACCGTGACGGGGTGCAGTATTACAACAGTTCATTATCGGGAACATTTGGAGAAATCGGCGGTATACGTTACAACAAACTTGCCGACCTGGATTACTGGAGAAGCGATAATCCATCCAATACTTACTTTGGCGTGGCTGCCGCGAATCCATATCGAAACGCCATCAATTATCAGGACGCAAGTTTCCTCCGGATTTCTGACCTGACACTTGGGTATTCATTGCCGTCAAGCCTGATCAGTAAATTGAAAATGTCCAATGCGCGTTTCTATGCTCAGGTAACCAACCCATTTGTTTTCAGCAAGTTCACCGGTTTTGACCCTGAATTCAATTCTGCTATCTACCAGGACGACGTGCCCTCAATGGCCTACACGATTGGAGTAAACATCAGTTTCTAAAATATCAAAAGAGCAAAAAATGAAAACTTTAAGACATATACGTTCGTTTACATTAGCCGCTGCAATGGTTAGTATGGTTGCGTCCGGCTGTAAAGAAGACTTCCTGACTGAAAAACCGGTTACTACCTTAACCACAGATGTTTATTACAAAACAGAAGCAGGCTTCGAAGATCTGATCCGTTCATGTTATCCCTTATTGCGGAACATTCACCAGAACAGAAATCTGGTTTTGAATGGAACCGACATCTTCACCTCAGCCTCGGGCTGGTCGTCCCCACTGGTTACGGTCGCGCCGTCATTCGATACTTATGATGCAGGTTTTAATGCCAGTTCAGTAACTGAGCTCCAGACGCTTTGGCAACTGTTGTATGCTGAAATTGGTCGTACCAATACCGCAGTGGATCGCGCTGTTGACATCAGCACAATGGCTCCCGCACTGAAAGATGCACGTGTTTCCGAGGCCAAATTTCTCCGGGCACTTTGCTATTTCTATCTCGTACAGCAATGGGGAGATGTTCCAATGCCATTAAAAGAAATTTCTGCCGGAAGCAAAGAAGCTGTAAGAGTTGCCTCGGCTGAAATCTACAAGCAGATCATCGCCGACCTGTTGGAATGTGAAGCAAAACTACCTGTGACAGCGACCAATTATGGAAGAATTACAAAAGGAACCGCACAGTTTTTACTTTCGAGAGTGTACTTGACAAGAGGCTGGAATTTTAAAAATGCACTGGGTGGTACAGCCGCTGACTTTGACCTGGCATTGCAATATGCCGACAAAATTATTGATGCATATCCCTTGGCAACTTCATACAATCTGTTGTTTCCGTTACGCAATGAAAATGTTTTAAAACAATATACAGGAGCTCAGAACGACAAAAATGCGGAAATCGTGTTTGCAGTACAGTACAATGCCGACGTACTGACCAATAAGACGGATCTGGCCTTTCCTTTTGACGTAGCCGGAGGAAATAACCTGCATTCCGTTTTTGGGGGAAGTGGCGAAGCATTTGCCGGGTCAAAGGGAAGGACAACCGACTACAACCGCTATCAACCGTTCCATGTAACCACTCCCGCCATGTATCGGCTTTTTGATCCGCAACTGGACAGCCGTTATGACCACAATTTCCTCGATGCAGGATATGCGCTGGCAGCTGTGAAAGATTTCAAACCCATTCCGACGAACGCCAGTCTAAAAATAAATTTGGCCGTGGGTGATACGGTGGTATTCTATCCGCCCTGGAACACACCGGCTACCACCCTGAACGACAAAGGAATAGATGTGGGCGGAAAGAAAAATTATGCAGTTATGAATGTTTCGGAATATGGCGGCGCTTATCCGACGACCTCTGGTTTCGGAGCTGGTGAATATCCGTTGATGTGGAAATTCTGGCAACCGGGCATTCCGAACGGGGATGCGCAGGGTACGTTCAATGAAGTTGTTTTCCGCTCGGCAGAAGCATATCTGATTGCCGCCGAAGCCATTGTAAAAGGTGCCAAAGGCGGAAAACTGGGAACTGCCGATGTTTATTACAACAAAGTGCTTGACCGTGCGCTTGGCGCGAAAAAAGGTGCTGATGCAAAATGTGCGGCCAATCCTGCAGATGTAACTTCACTCGTAGCCGCGTCTTACAGAGCCACGCCGGCGAATATCACAATCGATCTGATTCTGGATGAACGCGCCAGGGAATTGATGGGAGAATATTCACGATGGTATGATTTGAAAAGAACCGAAAAGCTGATAGAACGTGTAAAAAAATACAATCCTTGGGCAAACAAAGGAATCTTTATCGCTGAAAAACACTACCTCCGCCCGATTCCGCAAAGCGAAATTGACCTGTCATTTCCTGCCATGAAGCAAAATGAGGGGTATTGATTTGTCATCGGTGGTATGGCAGACTCATCAGGCCAGACAATCCGGCCATGCCACCGATTAATACCAGCATAAAAGGCATTTCCAAATTGAATTACCGTAAATGAATAAATTGAGGTTACTGCTCGTTTCGGGCTGCATGTTTCTTATTGGCTCAAAAGCTTTTACTCAAAAATCATCCATTCTTTGGCTGGATGATTTAAACATCAAATCTTTCTCCGAAGGAATTCCGGCAGTATTGGGAAAAACCAATGCAAGCGGTGATTCGATGCTGATCAAGGGAGTTCATTACAAACATGGCGTTGGGGTCAATTCGACGAGTATTCTGGCTTTTTATCTGAATGGAAATGCGAAAGATTTTTCCGCTTTGGTTGGTGTGGATGATAAGGGAAATAAAGCTTTACCGCACACTTTTTATGTCATTGGTGATCGAAAAATTCTTTTCAAAAGTCGTGAAATGAAATGGGGCGATGAGCCACAGGCAGTCCGGGTGAATCTGACCGGAGTTAAAAGACTTGGATTATTGGTAATGGTTAGCGACGAAGGCATAACCAAAACCTATTCAAACTGGGCTGATGCGCGTTTTGAAATGATAGATGGCAAGCTTCCTGAAAATATTCCCAATGACGATGAGCGCTACATTTTAACACCTCCCGTTGCAAAATCACCAAAAATTAATTCAGCCAAAGTGTTCGGAGCGACACCGGGAAATCCAGTTCTCTATACCATTGCGGCAACAGGAGAAAGACCAATGACTTTCTCAGCACAAAATTTACCTGCCGGCCTCTCACTTGATTCAAAAACAGGAATTATCACCGGAAAAGTAAAACAGCGTGGTACGTATCCGGTCGTTTTAAAAGCGAAAAACCAATTTGGAGAAGCAGTTGAGAATTTTAAAATAAAGATTGGCGATACCATTGCGCTCACGCCTCCGATTGGCTGGAACGGATGGAATTCATGGGCAAGAAATATAGACCGTGAAAAAGTAATTTCTTCGGCAAATGCCATGGTCAGCAGCGGATTAAGCCAACACGGCTGGACTTACATCAACATTGACGATGCATGGCAGGGACAGCGTGGTGGAAAATTCAATGCGATTCAACCCAATGAAAAATTCCCAAAATTCAAGGAAATGGTGGATTACATTCACAGCCTGGGTTTGAAAACGGGTGTTTATTCAACTCCGTGGATTACGAGTTATGCCGGTTTTACAGGCGGCTCATCAAATATTGAAAGCGGCTTTTTTCCGGATTCTGTACGGGATAACAAAAGGAATTTCCGCTATATCGGTAAATATCGTTTTGAGAAAAGTGATGCATTGCAAATGGCCGAATGGGGAATTGATTATCTCAAATATGACTGGCGGCTGGAAGTTCCATCGGCCGAACGTATGTCGGTTGCGTTGAAAGAATCGGGCAGGGATATTTTATACAGCATTTCCAATTCCGCTCCCTTTGCCAATGTGAAGGATTGGACAAGATTAACGAATTCATACCGGACAGGCCCTGACATCCGGGATAGTTTTAACAGCTTATTTATTTCCGCTTTTACACTCGACAAATGGAGTCCGTATGGCGGTCCCGGGCACTGGAATGACCCGGATATGATGATCCTGGGCAATGTAACCACCGGGACGCAGCTGCATCCAACCCGTCTGACGCCGGATGAACAGTACAGCCATGTCAGTCTTTTCAGCCTTTTATCCGCTCCGCTTTTAATTGGTTGTCCCATTGAACAGCTTGATCCTTTTACGCTGAATCTGCTGACCAACGATGAAGTGATTGCCATCAATCAGGATCCGCTTGGAAAACCTGCCAGGCTGGTATTGGAAGAAAACGGCGTACAAATCTGGCTCAAATCCCTTGAAGACGGTTCTTATGCGGTCGGCCTTTTTAACACCGCTGATTTTGGCAAAACGCCGGCATCCTATTTCCGTTGGGGTGATGAAAAAGCCAAGCCATTCACATTCGAATTTTCAAAAATCGGTTTGAAAGGCAAGTTCAAATTGCATGACGTCTGGCGACAAAAAGACATTGGATCCTTTCACCAAAAATACCAGACCGAAATCCGTCATCACGGTGTAGTGATGTTAAGACTGTTCACTGACCGACTTTAAAATGAATAATCCTTCCTTTATAAATGCGACATGTAGGATGAACAGAGCACTGAAATATCATTTCATCATTGTTTTGTTCATCGCTGCATGTCCTTCCTTTGCCCAAAAAACCAAAAGCGTCTGGTTGGACGATCTTTTGATACAAACCTATTCTGAGGGAATCAGGCCCGTTGCTTCGAAGGGAAATTACACGGGTGATTCGATTCGCATAAATGGCGTTCACTTCAAAAGAGGAATAGGTGCGCAGTCGGTGAGCGTTCTCAGTTTTTTTGTTGATAAAAATGCGATGAATTTCACTGCGATGATTGGTGCTGACGATCAGGGGAATAAAGACATTCCTGTAAAATTTTACGTTATTGGCGACAGCAAGATCCTCTTTGAAAGCAAAGAATTTAAAGTGGGCGATGATGCGCAAAAAATTGAAATAAATCTGGGAGGAATTGAAAGACTGGGTCTGCTGATCACCGATGATGTAGGTGGATCGAACAACAAACGAACTTATGCAAACTGGGCCAATGCGCAATTGTTAATGCTGGGCGATAACATGCCGGGACATTTTCCAAACTCCGATGAGAAGTATATTCTTACACCTGCACCTGCAAAAACGCCAAAAATAAATTCAGCCAAAATTTTTGGTGTTACTCCCGGAAATCCTTTCTTGTATACCATTGCTTCGACTGGAAGTCGTCCAATGATTTTTTCGGCGGAGCAGTTACCAAAAGGACTTTTACTTGACAAAAAAACAGGAATTATTACAGGGAAAATTGACCGTAAAGGAACGTACACAACGACGCTCAAAGCAAAGAATAAACTGGGTGAATCGGTGAAAAAACTGACGATCAAAGTTGGAGACACCATCGCACTGACCCCTCCTATCGGCTGGAATGGCTGGAATTCATGGGAAACGCATATTGACAGAGAAAAAGTTATCGCATCGGCAGATGCCATGATGAAGACCGGATTGAGAGATCATGGCTGGACATACGTAAACATTGATGATGCCTGGCAGGGCGTAAGAAGCGGGCCTTTAAATGCTCTACAACCCAATAAAAAATTTCCCGATTTTAAGGGAATGGTCGATTACATCCATTCATTAGGCCTGAAAGCCGGACTGTATTCCACACCTTATATTTCCAGTTATGGGGGTTACGTCGGCAATTCTTCTGATTTTGAAAAAGGTGGAGAGACGCACGAATCGATCATGGTGAACCGCAGGGCTTTTAATCATATTGCAAAATACCGATTTGAAACCAACGACGCCCGGCAAATGGCCGCATGGGGATTTGATTTTCTTAAATACGACTGGCGCATTGATGTAAATTCCACTGAACGCATGTCCACAGCTTTGAGGCAATCAGGCAGGGATGTGATTTTTAGTTTATCCAATTCCGCTCCGTTTGCAAACGTCACGGACTGGAACAGGTTGTCGAACATGTACCGCACCGGACCGGATATTCGCGACAGCTGGTCGAGCCTTTATCAACTGGCTTTTACTTTGGATAAATGGGCGCCTTATGCTGGTCCCGGGCATTGGATTGATCCGGATATGATGATCGTCGGCAATGTAGCGACCGGCCCCGAATTACACCCAACCAGGTTAACTCCTGATGAACAATACAGCCATGTGAGCCTTTTCAGCCTTCTTTCTGCACCTTTGCTGATTGGTTGCCCGATTGAGCAACTTGATGCTTTTACCCTGAATTTACTCACAAATGATGAGGTAATTGAGATTGATCAGGATCCTTTGGGCAAACCTGCCAGATTGGTTCTGGAAGAAAACGGCGTGCAAGTCTGGCTCAAATCGCTCGAAGACGGCTCCTATTCCGTAGGTTTATTCAACACTGCAAATTATGGCAAAAATCCTTTGTCGTATTTTCACTGGGGAAATGAAAAAGCAAGTAATTTTTCATTTGATCTATCAAAAGTTGGCTTGAAAGGAAAGTATAAACTGCGTGATGTATGGAGACAAAAAGACCTTGGCGTGTTTGAAAACACGTTTGAGGGGAGCATCAATCACCATGGCGTAATATTGTTAAAAATAACACCGGCTAATTAATGTAAATCGCATGCGTAGCTTTTTGATAATAGTCCTTCTGGTCATAACGATTTTTGCGGCAAACGGCCAGCAAATCCCGTTCGACCTGCGCTGTGATTTATTGCCGCATACGGAAGCTGTTTACAAAAACGGCATACCTGATTTTACGAATATTGAGGAAGCCGTTACAGCAAAAGACATTTATCAGTTTGCCAGAATCGTTTCAGAAAAACCGTCATTTAATTGGAAAGTTGACACTTCCGTAGCGTCCGTTACCGCGTACCGGATTCTGGTCGCATCTTCGAGGCAAATGTTAAACCTTAACCAAGGCGATTACTGGGACTCAAAAAAGGTCATTTCAAAGTATAACAAGGCGCGATACAATGGTAAAACTTTACAGCCAGGAAACATCTATTACTGGAAAGTGCTGGTTTGGAATAAAAAAAACATTCACAGCCCATTCTCAGAAATTTCGTCTTTTGCCCAAAGTAAAAAAGATTCGGCCGATACCTTTTCTCACCATCCTCTCACTGCGCAATTTCAAGAAGCTGAACAAATTCACCAGACAGACAAAAATAATTATTTCCTGGATTTTGGAAAAGACGCACTTTCACAATTACAGCTTCATTTGAGTAGTCAGCGAAATGATACCGTTTGGATTGAAGTGGGAGAATTGACTGAAAAAACTAATTCCATTGACAAAAATCCCGGAAGAAATATCCGTTACCTAAAAATTCCGCTGGCGCTAAAAAAGGGAACGCACGACTATAATATTAAGTGGCCTGAAAACATAAAAAGAGACAGCCGGAACCCCATTTTAATGCCTTCTTATATCGGGGAAGTTTATCCGTTCAGGTATATTTCTATTCAAAATTACAAGGAAAAACTTACACCAAAATCTGTTCAGGGTAAAGTCGTTTTCTATCCTTTTGATTCGTCCGCATCTCATTTTACTTCCAGCGACACAGTCCTGAATCAGGTTTGGGATCTTTGTAAATATTCCATCAAAGCGACCAGTTTTACCGGTTATTACGTGGATGGTGACCGGGAAAGAATTCCTTACGAAGCCGACGCGCTGATCAATCAACTTTCCCATTATGCCGTTGATGCAGAGTACAGTATGGCAAGAAAAACATTGGATTATCTGCTTTATCACCCAACCTGGCCAACCGAATGGAGCCTGCAAAATGTATTGATCGCCTGGAACGACTACATGTATACCGGAGATGATTTATTGATCAAAACGTATTATCCCGAACTTCAAAAAAAGCTGCTCATGCCGCTGGCGGGACCAAACGGACTGATCAGTACAAGGACAAATAAACAAACTGACGAGTTTTTAGCATCCATCAACATGACTAAAAAATTCGATGGCCGACGCGGTTTACATGACAATGTGGACTGGCCGCAGACAGGAGATTACATTGGAGATGAAAAAGAATTCGGGGGAGAAACGGACGGTTTCGTTTACAATACTTACAACTCGGTTATCAACGCTTATTATTATCGAAACCTGGTTTTGATGCAAAAAATTGCGGCTGTTTTAAACAAACCAAACGATGTTAGATTTTACCAAAAAAAAGCAGATGAGGTTTACAAATCTTTCCGAACTGTATTTCACAATGCGCAAACTGGTCTGATTCAGGATGGCGACAGTACAACGCACAGTTCATTGCATGCAAATATGTTTGCTTTGGCTTTTGGATTGGTTCAGCCAAATGATCTTGAACAGGTGGTGTCGTTTATTAAAAGCCGGAAGATGGCATGCAGTGTTTACGGAGCGCAATTTCTTTTAGACGCGCTTTATGAAGCCGGACAAGGAAAATATGCATTGGAATTGATGAATTCTACCGCGCAAAGAAGCTGGTACAACATGATCCGAAGCGGCTCAACGATAACCATGGAAGCCTGGGACAAAGTGTACAAACCAAATCTGGATCTGAACCATGCCTGGGGTGCGGTTCCGGCTAATATTATTGTCAGGCAACTGATGGGCATCCAACCGCTTACACCTGGTTTCGAAAGCTTTCAGGTGAGACCGCAATTGGGGGAATTGACTTTCGCCAGTATTAAAACCCCGACGATAAAAGGTTCAATTTTGATAAAATATACAAAAAACAACAAATCCGATCAGATGGAAATCGAGATTCCCGGAGCAGCCACCGCAAATATTTACATGCCCTTTTCCCAGGAAAAATCAAACTTGCTTTTGGATGGAAAACCAGTTGCTGCCGAAAAGGAAAAAAGCTTTTTTATTTTGAAAAATATACCGTCAGGAAAACATACAATTACAGTTAATTAGTGTCAAATATCATGAAACATATACTTTGTATTTTGCTGTTTTTCAGCACCGTAAATGCATTTTCACAGAAAAAACAGTTACCAAACATCGTTTACATCCTGGCGGATGACCTTGGCTACGGAGATATATCGGTCAACAATCCCGACGGGAAAGTCTCTACGCCCAATATTGACAAACTCGCGTCCCAGGGTATGCGTTTCACCGATGCCCATTCTCCTTCGTCAGTCTGTACGCCTACACGCTACGCACTGATGACCGGCCGTTATCCCTGGCGGAGCCGTTTGCCCGTTGGCGTATTGCGCGGTTACAGCAGAACGCTCATCGAAGAAGATCGTCCGACTGTTGCTTCGCTGCTGAAAAGTCATGGCTATGAAACGGGTGTCATCGGAAAGTGGCATTTGGGCCTTGACTGGACTTTAAAACCAGACCATCAGGCACTAGTTTCTGCGGAAGGTTATGGTATTAAAACAGACATGAATCCTGAACATATCGATTTCACGAAAAATGCGGTTCATGGCCCTAATACAGCTGGTTTTAACTACTCATACATTCTGCCAGCTTCATTGGATATGCCTCCTTATTGTTATTTGGAAAATCATAAATTAACCGAACCACTAACTGCGTACACTGACGGCAACAAGCTACAATCAGGTTATACCGGACCGTTTTGGCGTGAAGGAAAAATGGCTCCATCGTTCGATTTTCATCAGGTATTGCCCAATTTTATTGAAAAAGCAAGTGATTTTATCAAAAATCAATCTAAGACGAAACCCTTCTTTTTGTATCTACCGATGCCTGCCCCGCATACACCCTGGGTGCCCACAGAAGCCTATAAGGGAAAATCCAAAGCAGGAGAATACGGTGATTTTATCCAGCAGGTGGATGGCGCGATTGGGCAGATTTTGAAAACTTTACAGGAATCCGGTTTTTCAGACAATACGATTGTGATTTTCACAAGCGATAACGGGCCCTATTGGAGGCAGAATTTTGTCGAACAGTTCGGGCACAAAGCTGCGGGTGAGTTCAGGGGGATGAAGGGAGATGCCTTTGAAGGCGGCCACCGTATACCTTTCATTGTTCGCTGGCCTGGCAAAGTGAAGGCAAATTCTGTAAGCAACGCGACAACAACCTTGGCGAATTTAATGGCAACCTGCCAGCAAATTCTGGGTGAAACCAATCCGGTTTACAATACCGAAGACAGTTACAGTATTCTTGATGTATTGTTAGGTAAAGCCAAAATCGTAGCATCGCAACCTGCCGTCGTTCACAGTTCTTCCATCGGTTATTTTGCTATACGTAAAGGCGACTGGAAACTGATTGAAGGACTAGGCTCGGGTGGATTCACAGAACCCAGAAAAATCGATCCTGTGGAAGGAAAACCAACCGGTCAGCTTTATAATTTAGCAACTGATATTTCTGAAACAGAAGACGTTTATGCACGTTATCCGGAGAAAGTGAAAGAACTGACGCTGTTGCTGACAGAAATCAGAAACAGTAAAACAAAAATTATGGTAAAGTAACCTCGCAGTTTTTTTAAGCGGATATCGGAATCTTGAAAAATCGTATCAATTTTTGAAAAAAAACGACAACCTGAACGATGTTAATTTTTAAGAACAGTTTTTCGATAATCTGACGGATTTTTCCCTGTATGCGCTTTGAAGATTCTGTTGAAATGACTCTGATCCGAAAACCCTGTTAAATAAGCAATTTCAGACAAAGTGTGCTCCGGATGCGCTAAGAGGTCGATGGCTTTCTCAATTCGCAACTTTCGGATATATTCCCCAAACGACAAATTGCTGAAATACTTGGAAAACTCCCGCGATACATAACTTGGGTGTATTTGCAGTCCTTCTGCAATCTCTTTCAGGCTCAGGCTCAGATTCGTATCAATTTGGTCCTGGATGATTTCTTTCAGTTCCTTTGCCCATTTTGGCATATTTGTCAACCCCGACTCCCTTTTATCCAGGTAATTATTGAACACTTGCAGCAAAAGTTTTTCAGCCGGACTTTGGGTATGTTTTTGGGTTTGTAAATGTTTTGCCCAGCTGTACAGTCCGTCATAAATCTGCATTCCGGCTTCCAGCAGTTTTTGATCGTCAGTTATGTTATGCGCAAGACCCGCCGATATTGCCCAAAGACCAGCAGATTGACTGGCAAGTGAATGATCGTCGGTATCCGCACCACGTATAATTACCGCCATATCTTTTAGTGCAGGATCATCTAATCCATATTTTTCCAGGAAAAAATCGAACGTGCATTTATCTTCATGGTGTGTAAATTCCGTATCAGGTATATCAAAAGGTGTAGCATTCAGTTCCAAGGCTTTTTGCCTGACCTGATCAAAAGGGACATAGAAAATCTGCGCATCGACGTCGATAAAGCGTTGAATTAGCCAGGGACAGGCAATACGGTCAATTTTTGGTCTTTCACGTGTGATCCAGTTCATTACTATATGGGTGTCTGCGTCGCCAGTAAAGCGACAACGTTTTGTTTATTTTCAATACATTACAGTGAAATCGCCTGTAAAACTAACGCCGACGCCAATAATTACAAAGCAGACCCAATTTCCGGCTCTGAATAAAGAATTGACACATACTTCTCTCGGTGTGTCAGCTTCCATTTTTCATTGCATAGTTGGCGGGTTAGAAATCAGGTTTTCCCCACTTAAAGATCGGTCAACTTTGGTTTTGAGAGGCAATTTTTTAAATTGGGCCCGACCTGGTACGGAATATTGACGTGACAACACGATCGCAAAGGTTTCAAATCCCACAATTATGCCATTACATAAAATCTACATTGCCCTGCTCCTTTTCTGTGTTTTGTTGTCATCCTGCCGAAGTGATAAGAAAGAGCAGCAGCTTGCCCACCGCGAGCAGATAGTTGCGGAGCGAGAAAAGGAATTTGCCATTAAGGAAGCTGACTACAATTCTCTTTTAAGGATGCGGGACAGCCTTCTCACCAAAAAGGACACCGTCATTATCCAGCAATGGCCGGAAGCGCTGGCCGGGATTTGGAACTCCAGATCGGTGTGTCGCGAATCAAATTGCAGCGACTATGTGATCGGCGACCAGCGTACCAATGTGTGGGAATTCATAAGCGATTCAACGGGCCTGCTTACCCGTGTGACCGACAAAAACAACAATTTGATAAGGATGTACAACGCCAGATACGACAGTACAAGCATCAATTTACAATTAGTAAGCGACTCCTCATCCGTAAAAAAATTAAATCTGAACGTTGATCTGAGTATCGTTTCGCCGGAGTTGTTAAAAGGAATCCAGACCATCCGGGCCGACAAGTCCTGCACGGCAAAATTTTCCGTGGAACTTACCCGCTCAATCAATCGCTAAGCTATGCAGCTATTAAATATTCACATAGGCACCTTACCGATCGAAGATCCGGTATTGAAATTTTTGCTTGAACTTATTATTATTTTAAGCGCGCCTCTTTTACTCAACAAAATAAAAGTACCACACCTGCTCGGTCTTTTGATCGCAGGAGCCGTAGTTGGCCCTAACGGCTTCAATCTGCTGGCCAGGGACAGTAGTGTAGTTGTCACGGGTACCACCGGTTTGCTTTACATTATGTTTCTGGCCGGCCTGGAAATAGATTTGGGAGACTTCAAAAAGAACATGTGGAAAAGTGTAACCTTCACTGTATACACTTTTGTGATTCCCTTTGTCCTCGGCTTTTTAGGCGGGTTCTACATCCTGCATTTCTCAGTGCTTACCTCCGTACTTTTTGCAAGTTTGTTTTCCTCCCACACACTCATCGCCTATCCGCTCGTAAGCAAATTGGGCATAGCAAAAAACATGTCGGTCAATATCACGGTAGGCGGCACGATGCTTACAGATGTACTATCCCTTTTGGTACTGGCTGTTGTAGTCGGAATGACGCAGGGCGAAGTAAATGGTGCCTTCTGGACACGCCTGAGTCTATCGATCATCGCATTCGGGCTAACCGTTCTATTTGTCTTTCCGATTATCGGCAGATGGTTTTTTAAACGGGTGGATGATAAAATTTCACAATACATATTCGTTCTGGTGATGATTTACCTGGCCGCCGTTCTGGCCGAACTTGCCGGGATCGAAGCCATCATCGGGGCATTTTTTGCAGGACTTGCCTTGAATAAGCTGATCCCCCACACATCGGCAATGATGAACCGCGTTGAATTTGTCGGCAATGCGATTTTCATCCCCTTCTTTCTGATCAGTGTGGGTATGCTGATTGACTTCAAGGTATTTGTGAAAAGCCTGGAAACTTTGGGCGTGGCTGCCGTCATGGTGGTCGCATCTATTGGTGGAAAGTATTTGGCGGCCGTTGTGACGCAGAAAACGTTCCGGTTATCAAAAGATGAAGGGATGCTTATTTTTGGACTAAGCTCGGGGTCAGCAGCTGCCACGCTTGCATCTGTGATGGTTGGATATAACATTATTGTTTCAGAAACAGCGGGCGGCGAGCCGGTCAGGCTGCTCAGCGAGCACGTTTTGAATGGAAGTATTTTACTGATACTCATATCATGTACCGTTTCGTCGTTCGTATCCATGTCGAGTGCGCAGCGCGTGGCAGAAGCAGAAAAAGAGGATACTGCGTCCGGTGTGAATTCAGAAACAGAGCATATTTTGCTTGCAGTCAACTACGAACAGACAGTCGAGAAACTGGTCAATTTAAGCCTACTGATCAAGGCCGGGCACAATGAGGACCGGCTTATTGCGCTGAATGTCATCAACGACAACAAGAATGAATCTTCGGTTAGAAATGCAAAAAAAACGCTTCATATCGCCGTGGAGACCGGCGCCTCTGCTGACGTAAAAATTCTGCCGCTAACGAGATACGACAATGACGTGGCAACGGGAATCAGCAATGTCATCAAGGAACAGCGTATCACCGACCTGATCATTGGCTTACAACCCGAAAAAGGTTTTACGCCGTCCTTCGTTCATAATTTACATAATGGGTATCTCCAGAACAATAATGTCAACACACTGATTTATCACGCCTCCCAACCCATCTCAACCGTTAAGCGATATTTGGTATTGATTCCCTCGAAAGCCCATCAAGAAGCCGGATTTTTCAGCGCACTTCTCCGGGTTTGGAATATTGCCAAAAACTCCGGTGCCGAAATGATTTTTTATGCTGACGATCCGATTCTCAGCATACTGAAAAGAGTCAACAACAAATCAGGTATCGAAATCTCCCTGCACAGCATAAGTGAGTGGAAAGAAGCTGAAATTGCAGCCACCAACCTTTCAAATGATGAGGGACTGATTGTATTTATGGCCAAGCGTGGAATGATTTCCTATTTTAACCAAATGAGCTTCATTACTGACTTTCTCAACCAGCACATCAAAGAAAATAATTTCCTTCTGATCTACCCTTCCGGCCAGCCGCAGCCTGATTCGAAAGAAAAACGTGCAGTTAGTAATCACGACGACTTTGCAGAAATTGGCCAGATGATCGGCAAAATGTTTTCGCGTTAAATACGACGAAACAGTTGATTTATTTTGGTTCAATTAGTCTCCACGTATCGCTTGTGGCATACAATTAGTAACGTTTTGTTACATATTTTAACATACGAGGAGATTTTAACAATGAAAATGACCAAACCTGCCGCATCAAACTTATTTCGATATTCATTGCTGTTTATACTATTAATGACTTTTTCATCATGTAGTAAAAAGTTTGTATTCAGCAATTCAGCCATTGTGCCCGCAGCCACAGGAACGATTAAGTTAAAGAAAGATAAAAATGACAATTACGGAGTCAAATTATCGGTTAGAAATCTCGCTCCGGCAGATAATTTGATTGAAGCGAGAAATACCTACGTTTTATGGGCCAACACAAAAGGCAACGGCATCAAGAATTTAGGCCAGCTAAAAAATGAAACTGGTATTTTTTCGAAAGCGTTAAAAAGTGAGCTGAACACGGCAACACCTTTTCAGCCTGAAAGTTTTTTCATAACGGCCGAAAACAGAGCGGATATTAATTATCCGGATGGTCAGGTTATCTTGAAAACGAAGTAGTAAAGTTCAAGGGGGCCACAATACGAGTCTTTGTGAGAATCGGTTTTTTGGCCCCGTACACCAAAAGAATTTTCTATGTAATCAATTGCATTACTGTGGTTGATTACACAGAAAATCCTTTTTAAGATATGAATAAACTGTGACAACATTTCGTGGCTGAGCTATTGGCGGATCTTTTAATGCGTGTTTTTCGCTGACATAAATATTTTTTTGAAACCGGTAACCAACGCTACGGCGATCAGCCCCACAGCAAGACCGATACCAAATTCCTTCAACGTGGATGGTAGCTGAGGGAAAAGGTGATGGAAATATTCAATATTATGGACAAAAATCCCTCCGGAAACCATAATCAATGCAATCGTTCCCACAACGCTTAAAACCCGGATCAAAATGGGGAGAGCGCCTACCAGCATATGACCAAGCTTTGAGAAAAAACCTTTGTCCTCCGACTGCTTTATTAGCCTGCGTCCAGCATCATCCATTCTTACAATGAGCGCTACAATACCGTAAACACCGACCGTTGCAAGTAGCGCCACTGCGGAAACTGTCAAAATTTGCGTCGTTAAGTTCGCCTCCGCAACGCTCCCGAGCGCAATAATTACGATTTCCACTGACAAAATGAAGTCTGTCATCACCGCCGATTTCACCTTCTCTTTTTCATTATCGATACCCGTGGCTTCGCTTTCCTGTTTAGCGTGGCTTTCCACCCCATGTCCCTTTTTACCACGATGAAACAGGAATTCCGCTATTTTTTCAGCACCTTCGAAAGCCAGGTAAAGCCCGCCCAAAATTAAAACAAATTTGATAGCTGCCGGCAAAAGAACATTTAATATCAGCGCCAACGGAACGATTATGAGCTTGTTAACTAACGAGCCTTTGGTAATAGACCAGAGTACTGGCAATTCCCGGTCTGATAAAAACCCCGTAGCTTTTTCTGCGTTGACCGCCAGATCATCCCCCAGTATTGCCGCAGTTTTGCGTGTTGCTACCTTTGTTGCCATCGCAACATCATCCATCAAAAAAGCTATATCATCTAAAATCGCAAAAAATCCTGAGGCCATAAAATATTGTAATTGTAAAAAATCGGATAAAATTCGGTCCTAATATATGAGAATATAAGCAAATTCATTCATCAAATGTCAATGGAAAATGGAAACAAATGGCATGCCAGGAATACCTTGGAAACAACTTCCGGGCTGGAAAAAAATTGGATTTCATTTCATTGTGCTGAATCAGGTAGACTAATCCCTCCTGTTTTACCTCAAAATTAATACATTTATTATGGTTACCGGCAATGCTCAGCTCTTATGAAAGCGCTACTCACTCAAATCTCCTTTCTGTGTCACAAATAACCGGCGCGCAGTGCGCACCGTGAGCCATATCAAACAAAATTCTATCCTGTTTTGATGCACATTGAGCCAGCAAGAAACTTGCTTCCAGCGCTTTACCAATGAACCTTACATAATATACGCAAAGAAGAGCGTAGATTTGGATGTTACCTTGCTCGCAAGGGAAATAGGGAACGAGACTGCCCTTTTGAGACAGCCTCGTTACGTACAGGCTCTGATAGCGTTACGGTATTAAATTTTCCAGCCGTAATTTTTCAAACAGACTAAAAAAAGAATCACGTGTATCCTGGTATCCGGTGAAACCAAGTTTACGACTTTTGGACATATCCGTCATGACTTCCATTGGCCGGCCCAGATCAAGATCAGTGTGCCAGGCAGAAGCCAGACGACTAATATCCGTTTCTTTTAAATTGTATTTAACTGCTATTTGTTCCCACGACGGCGCATCACCTGCCATCTCCTTCTCCAATGGATGAACAACGCCATCAAAGCCGACGGGCTCAACTTCAAACCAACCCGCTATTTGTTTCCATAACCAGTTCCAGCGGAATATATCGCCATTGGCAACATTAAAAGCTTCATTATGAGCTCCTTTTGTGGTCGACGCCCATATCATATGCTCAGCCAGCAGCCTGGCGTCTGTCACATCCGATAAGCCATTGCACTGTACACCAGAACCCGGAAAGCGAAAGGGTCTTCCTGTTTCTTTACAAATGGATGCATAAACCGCCAATGTCGTACCCATGTTCATCAAATTGCCAACCGCTTTCCCAACCACCGAGTGGGGCCTGTGAATGCTCCAGGTAAAACCATCGCGGACTGCTGCGGCGTAAACTTCATCTTCCTGTGCATAATAGAAGTTTTCCAGATCCAATCTCGGATGCTCCTCGCGGACAGGGGTTTCGGGTAAAGAACCTGCCTTTGCGTATGCTTCGAAAGGTCCAAGATAATGTTTCAGTCCGGTAACCAGTGCCACATGCTTTACCGATTTTATGGGCGACAGACTGTTTAGCAAATTGCGGACCATGGCGCTGTTGACGCGGATATTTTCCGCCTCGGTATCATTACGCATCCAGGTTGTTATAAAAACGTGCGTCGGCGCGACAGTGGCAAGCTTCACTTTAAGGTCTTCTTCATTCAGTAAATCCGCTAAAACTGGCTTCAAACCGGCAATTTCCGTTTTGGGATTTCGTGCCAGACCATAGGTCGTCCAGCCTTTTTCAATGAGTTTTTCTGCGAGGTTGCTTCCCGTAATGCCGGTTGCTCCTACCACCAATGCGATATTTTCCATGTTGGTAATTTTAATAAACTTACATTTTTACAGCAGGATAAAATTTGATTAGCTAGAAATTTTATCAATTTGCAGTGCTGGTTCTGCAAACACTTATCCTGAATTTGACACAAAGTTACCTGCACCAAACTGGCTGTAAAATGATCTGGAGCAAGAAGTTTGCTTGATTTGGATCAATTGGTTTTTCCTTGCGCTGCAATATTCTTTTTGATGCGGCTAATCGTTTCGGGAGCGAGCCCAAGGTAAGAGGCGATCATGTTTTGTGGAATACGTTCCAAGATTTGCGGGTTTGATTCAGCCAACAGAAGGTACCGCTCCTCGGCACTATGGGTTGTGCTACTCATCAACCGGCGGTCTTTTGTGATAATACTATTTTGAAACAGAATACGGAGATACCGGTCCATAATCGGAACAGTTAGCGTTAATGCTTCATAATTCGCCCGCGAGATCATCAAAAGCTCTGAGTCTTCAATCGCGTCAATATTAAATACAGCAGGTACTCCCGATAAAAAGCTGTTAAAATCAGATAACCACCATCCTTCCCAGCCAAAAACATTCATGTGTTCGCCGCCTTTGTCATCAACATTATAAATACGAAGCAAGCCCTTGGCAACGAACGCCATATTCTTGCAAACATCGCCTTCCTGTAACAGATACTGCCGTTTCCTCAATTTCTTAGGAACAAAGAAGGTTTTAATTTTCTCTTGATCAATATCTGTAAGCGAAACTTTTTCCTGAATATGGTTAAAAAGGACTTCAAACATGGTAAGCTATCTTTAAAGAGCAAAACAATAGTGAATATGAGAAGAGCTTGAATTCATTTAGTTGATCTCTATTACAAAAGCCTTCAATTCTGCCATCTTACCATCCCGAAACCGCCATACGTCGCAATAGGAATAATGAATCATTTTTCCTCCTTCGTCCTTTAAACTGATTTTGCCGATTGCCGTAACAAACTCACCTTCCGCGATCAGGTTTTCCACCATGAATTGTGGCGGCTCCAGGTAAGTTGTTTTCATGTATTGTCTGATAGCTTCCTTCCCTTCCAATGTCTGGTCACCTACAAATTCCCATGTTACATCGTCGGTGCAGAAAGACAGAAACCCCTCATTGTCACCCTGTGTGACTGCTGCATTTGCTGTTTCAAGTATTGCTTTGTTATTCAAATTCATGTGCTGTTGTAACTTTACATTAAAGTGGTACAAACCGACCGGAAGGTAGTGTTGTCCGTCGATTATAAACCCAGAACTGTCTTATGAACAGAATTATGGTTCCCATATTGCCACAAGATAGTAATTCAGATCATTTATCCTACCTTTCATCAGGCGCAAATCCGTCTTTTATCCCATGCATGAAAAACTGAGAAAACATATAGAGAAGATCGTTCCACTTACAGATGATGAGTTTGCATTCGTGAGTGCTCATTTTACCACTAAAAAGTTTAAAAAACACCAATTTCTAATCCAAGAGGGAGACTTGGTAAAGTATCACTTCTTTATCATTTCCGGACTTTTAAAGCTTGTCCATACGGACGATACAGGAAAGCAACACATTGTGTCTTTTGCCATGGAAGACTGGTGGGAAAGCGATTTTTATGCCTATTACACACAGACTGAGGCGACAATGTCGCTGGAATGTCTTGAAGACACTGAGGTTCTCTGCCTTGCTTTGGAGGACTATAAAAAACTTTGTGATGGCCTGCAAAAGATGGAGCGATTTTTTCTTGAAAAGGCCAATTTCGGTTTTCTCGGAGCACAGCGGCGCATCATATCCTGGCTAACGTCAAACGCCAAAGAGCGTTACGAACAGCTCGTTAAACAATATCCAAAACTTGTGCAGCGGGTACCGAAAAGCCAGCTCGCTGCATACCTTGGTGTTTCGCGCGAAACGCTCAGCAGGTTATCTCCCTAGTGTGACAAACCTCACCTGAAAATCGTGATGTTTGTCAACCACTTAACCACGGATTCATCCCAACCTTTGCAGCGAAACTTAAATACAGCGACCGCAAGGGCGCTAAATCAAAATAGCAAAGCGATGGAAAAACGGATCATTAATCCCTGGCAATGGCAGGATGAACGCAGTTATGTACAGGCTGTTGAGGTAACAAATGTAGCCAGTACGCTATATGTCTCTGGCCAGACGGCTATAAATGCCGCAGGGATATCAAGTGACGCGGATATGAAATCTCAATTAATACTCGCCTTACAGAACCTGGAACATGTTATCAGCGAGGCTGGATATGAATGTAGCGGTATTGTACGGTTGAATATTTACACGACTTCAACAGCAGAGCTTTGGCCTCACTTCCATGTTTTTCAAGATTGGATAGCCAAACATAACGTAAAGCAGGCGCTCACTTTATTAGAGGTAAACAGCCTGTTCGAAACATTAAAAGTTGAACTGGAAGCAACAGTGGTGAAGTAACTAATGAGGGTCTGGTTGCACAGTGGTTGTATTTATCTCGTAATAAGATATTATAGCCACTGTTTTTCTTTTACAAATGATAATCCTTACGGGCTGTCACGATGCTCAGAGGGGAGTTCGAAAAGTGCAGGCTTTCCAATGGGTAGTTTGATTGTCTCATGTGAAAGCAATATGTGCGTTTAAGAATTCCAACAGGTTGTGTCGCCCCACAGAAAGAAGAAAAACTGGCTTGTTTCAGTATCAATCACTTTGATAGAAAAAAAGCCAGAATCATGTTGCCCCTGCATACAGAAAAAACAAAAAGGCCCAAATCGCCAGCCCAAGCATGTTTCGTAAAATTTTCATGAGATGTGGCTGTGCAATAAACCAGCTTATTACAACGCTATTTAAAAACAGTGAAAGCCATTTTAACGGCAAGGTTTTGCCTTTCCAAATTTGTTTCTACCCCGCTGGTTTCCAAATTACCCCGATATTTTTTAACAATTGGCGTTCCTAAAAAATATTGATATTCCGCAGACAGCGCCCACCTTCCTCGTCTGAGACCTGCTGCAAGTACAATCGCAGGATTTATGTTGTTAGAAATTTTGGGGTTCCACGTCTCATTTTTATACCGCCAATATTCATTTTTGAAGCAAACCATCCTGTCTGCTTTGACGCCGGCATCAACAAACAGGCTCAACTTAGAATTTATAGAGAAATATTTTCGAAGATGAAGCGCGGCGGAAGCATAATGGTGCGTTTCTTTGATGTCATCTCCACTCCCGGATTTCGATAACCCGCCTGAAACAACATTGTCTTTTATATGAACAAATTGATAACCGAGCTTTGGAATCAAAGACCATGTGACAGACAACTTTCTTTCTGCCCATAACGCTCCGCCATAATTTGACCAGGATTTCGCCTTGTAAGCTTGGGTGGATACCGTCTTATTTTGAGCGTTAAAATTTCTGGTGACGCCAAATCTTTCGGATGTTAATCCGAAGGATACCCCAAAACTGCATTTGTTAACCTCCTGAGCGTACATACAATCGGTAGCCCCGAGTTGAAGCAAAAACATTACTACTAACGAAAAAAACAGTTTTTCACGCATAGCATTGTACAATTAATCAATCGGTTAATATACGCAGGAGGAAGCTCAGCATCCCTTGAACCTTAGAATCGTTTACCGATCGTAAGAGAAAATTGCGGAAATATGACATCCTGATTTGTATCGATCTGAAGGCCAGTCAACAATCCAACCACAATATTGCCCTTAAATGTATATCTGGCAAACAGCTGTGCTAGCGCAACAGCCGCAATGGTGCGCTGTGGATCCGTATTCCTGAGAATTCTTACGGGCAAAGCTAATCCCGTACCGGCTGGGAAAATAAGCTCTCTGTCATCAGACAATGAAGACGATTGGTACCGGGCAGCGACACCCAACTTGACTCCGTAATCCGCATTTTTTGTCCGAACTACATGGTAACCGATCTTTCCCGCCCATTGAATGCCTGCGGTGGTGAATCTGTAAGACATGTCTTCCTGAGGAAAATTGTCTCGTTTTACTATCAAAAGATCTTCACCATCATGGATAGTCATCGCAACCTCGGTTGACCAGGATAGCTTCGGGCGAAATTGTTTTTCATATTCAAATCCCACCATTACCCCGTACAAATCTCCTGTACCGAGTTTTCCCGCTCCGGGATTCGCGCTGAGCATCCGTTTTGGCATACTATGAATTCCTTGCCCTGATACGCTCACATGCATCAAAAAGCCTACAACCAGTAAAATTACGTTTTTCATATCAAGGTTTAAATGGAATGCAGGATCCCGGTCTCAGCCAATATAGATAATATAAATGTGCTTTTTTAAATTAAATATTTAAGTCGTCGGAATGTCTGCTAGGAAAACATGGGAAACTTGTTTTACAAGCTGGGCGTCGTAGGTGATATCTCCGGAAGCACATGGCCTTATCATTTTCAGCGGTCAGCCTCATTTTTGTTGACAAAATATTGTTTTCAAGCCTATTTGTCAATCTGTTATCTCCAAGACTCTAACCTAACCATTATTCAGCTAAAAATTATAGTTTAGATTAACAGGCCCTCCTCCAAAGGAACCCGAAACTTTTACTGATAAAAATCCGGCACGATAAAGAAGAAATGTAAAGAGATGGAATTGATAAAATGGGGCCAAAGTGTATCTTCGCGACTTAATCTCTCACCTTATGTTTACGTTCAAAAAAGCGCTCAAAATTTTCTTTTTCGTGGTGATAGCCATTGTGCCAACCATCGGTTTCGCCCAGCAATACAAATTGCCCTTCAAGCAGGCTGCCTGGACAAAAGACTATCCTCCGTTCCGCATTGTCGGAGACCTGTATTATGTGGGAACAGACGATTTGGCGAGTTATTTGCTGACCACAAAAGACGGTCACATATTGATCAACACGGGTTTGGAAGAGTCTGTTGCGCAGCTTAAGAAGAACGTTGAGACGTTGGGTTTTAAGTTTTCCGATATCAAGATCCTCCTCGCCACCCACGCGCACTACGATCATGTTGCGGGAATGGCGGCAATCAAAAAAGCAACCGGTGCTACGCTAATGATCCAGCAGGCCGATGTTCAACTGATGAAAGACGGGGGCAGTTCTGACTCTGTCCTCGGTAAGGATGGCGCGACGTTCGCTCCTGTCACTCCCGACCGCATATTAAAAGACCAGGAAATTGTAAAACTAGGCGGCGCTTCCGTCAAACTTTTGCACCACCCCGGACATACGCCCGGCGCCAGTAGCTTTTCTTTAACCGTTAAAGACCAGAAACGCTCCTACAAAGTTCTGATCGCCAACATCCCGACGATCCTGGACGAAACAAAGCTCTCGGGCATGCCGGGATATCCGCAGGTAGGGAAAGATTACGGCTACACTTTGTCAGTAATGAAAAAAGAACAATTCGACCTCTGGCTCGCCTCTCACGCCAGTCAATTTAACCTCCAGAAAAAACACAAACCGGGAGACTCCTATCGTCCGCAAGCTTTTTACGGTCGGGAAGATTATGACAAAACGCTTGCAGGGATTGAAAAAACATACAAAAAGCGCCTGCAAGAGTAAGTATCCGGTACTATCAGGCAAGCAGAGATCGCTTGCATTTTGCAATTGTTTGGAATTAAGGGTTTTGTACAAGAAACTCAATATCCAGGTATTTTCTTTCGCCAGCTACTCTCGCCAGCGGATATGGATTGATCCAAATGCTGTCAGGTCGTACAAAACCGCTTTTGGCAAGTTTTTCCTGAGATGAAAGTAATAAGGAGCGATTAAACAACTGGCCTTTTTTCACATCGAGTAGCGACCTTACTTTGCTAGCCAGTCCTGTTATGCCATTTTTCTCTTTTAAAATGACGTTATTGATCCAAACCTGCTCATCTTCTGAAACTTGCAGTGTGAGCTCAACTTTGTCTTCAATGAATTTTTCAGCAATTTCCGTACGAAAGAAAAGATAACCGTTATCCATATAGAGGCTTGTGACCGATTCATCCAATGGTCCCCGAAACAGCAGAGCTTCAAATTTTTGGCGGTCGTAGTTGTCACCGGGCTTGGCGCCCAGCAATTTATTGAGCTCACTGTCAGAATGTACTATGTTGCCCTTCCATGTAATTTTTGAAATGACAGGACCCGCAGAAGAGTCGGTACTTGCGCTCCGAGGATTGGCAAGCGCACGTTGCTCTATATCAACGCAGGCCGACAAAAAGATAGCAGCAACACAGGATGGGATCAGTAAAAACAGTTTCAGCCTTTCCATAGTTTTGGTTCTGGGTTTATCTAACATGACAATACGGCGAAAAAATTGAGAATCGGAAAATGGATGGGTGATGGGATTGGCGGACACTCCCGAGGCCAGTTTGACCAGAAGATTCTGATATGCGTTCACCTGGTGATGAGCGCCGGCAACCCACTGATCGGCCAGATACTCGTGAACGTCGTGCAGATGCTTCGAAAGTTTTCTCACAAAAGGATTGAACCAGAAAATAGCAGACACTATTTCGAAGAAGATATTGTCAGCACTATGCTTTTGCAATACGTGGGCTTCTTCATGGCAGCGCACACTGGCCAACTGATCCGAAGCTAACGATAGCGCATGAAAGTTTAGAAAAATCTCTTTTCCGAAAGAAAAAGTCGGCAGCCTGCGCTGTACCCAGACCTTCGCCGTCGCATTACTTTCCAGCAGATCCGCGCCCGACCTGATTGAGTGGATTTGCCTGAGTGCTTTAAATAAACGGATTACCATTACGAGTACTCCCGACCAATAAATCAGCATCATAAATAACCAAAACAATTCTGGCAAATTCCAAGCGTTTGTTGGACTGGCGGCCGCATAATTGCTTGCGGAGTTCAATTCGCCAAACGCGGGCAAGTTGAGTCGGATGCTACTCGCAACACTTTCAGAAACAAAGAGTGTACTGGCAAGATCGGACGAAACAAATGGTAATATCAGACACACGCTGGTACCGCCAATAATAATCCATCGATTGATGGCGAAAAGTGTCCAGCTTTGAAACAAAAAGGTGTAGACCAGCCACAAAATCGCAAGAGAAAGTGATGCCGCGAAAAGCCAGAAAAAAAAAGCGTGATTACTGAACATCATTCCCATCTTGTTTTCTTTTTATTTCTGCGATCGCCTTTTGAATTTCCTCCGGTGAGAGGTCCTGTTCTTCCAGCATGTAAGAAAGCACATTACCAGACGCTCCATCGAAGTAATTAGCAACGAAGTTTCGGAACGTAAAACTTCGGTAGGCAAACTTGGAAACAAGCGGGAAATACTCATGGGTTTTGCCATAGGCTTTGTGCCCCAAAAATCCTTTTCTTTCAAGAATGCGGATGAGCGATGAAACGGTGTTGTAAGGCGGTACCGGTTCCCCAATCCGGTCTATAACATCCTTCACAAAGCCATATTTAAGGTCCCACATAATTTGCATTACTTTCTCTTCTGTTTTCGTCAGTGCTTCCATTCATCAAACTTATAACGTATTTTTCAGTTTTACAACTAATTTTTAAGTTTATTAACTTATTTTTCAGTTTAACAAAGGCGAGTTCATTTGAATCAACGCTGCAAATTTCAGAGGTGGTCATATTTGAATAGGATTTGACAAAAATAAGATGCGGTAAAACCTTCAAGAATTACCTAATAGTAATTGAAAATATCCCTAACCAAACTTTAAAGTGAAGCGTTGGATACGCCGCCAGGCTCCGCACTTAATCATTTTAGAAGCAGATCTGTTGCAGAAAAGTATGCGAACCAATAATTATTTCTCCAAATTTGGGGAATGAAAAAGCAAATCAGCATTGACGGAAACCTGATCCACGATATTCCTTCATTCTTCGAAGAGATAAACCGTGTTTTTATGCAGTCCGAAAATTGGAAACTTGGCGCCAGCCTCGATGCTTTCAACGATATGCTTTACGGTGGATTCGGACTAATAGAAAATGCTGAGCCAATCGATTTGATCTGGACTAATATAAACGCAAGTCGGCAGGCACTGGGTCACGAGGTTACAAAAGCGTACTATCTCGGGAAATTAAAACCCGGATCGCCGTACAACAGCGATTTTTTCAAAACCAAACTGGCGGAACTGGAAAGTGGCCGTGGTGAAACATACTTTGATATTGTCATCTCCGTCATAGCCGAACATCCGAATATTCATCTGATTGCCAGTTAACAAAAAAGGATCCGAATGACTTCAGATCCTTAAATCATGCAGAATGCAGACCGTTTTAAAAACCAACCACCTCCTGAAAAGCCTTTTTTGGTTTATAATTCTGATCAAATAACAAGGGATAATCTTTTCTGCCAGGTACCGGGAAATTATCCAACCAACTGTACTTGTCCGACACATTCCAAAAAGTGACTCCGGTGACAGTGTCTTTATATTTCCTGAAAACATCAAAAAGCATTTTATACTGATTCGCCTGTTTTTCTATCATTTCTGCGGTCAGTTCACCAGTGTCTGTCGGTTTCTTTGCGCGTCGTTCGTGTTCCTTGGGATACACTGACACATCAAGCTCGGTAATTTGTACTGCGAGCCCCAGGCTTGCAAATTGCGTTATGGATTTTTCCAGCTCAGCGGCAGTAGGTTCGTAAATAGACCAATGTCCCTGCAAACCAACACCATCTATGGGCACTTTCTTCGCCTTCAATTTTTTCAACAGATGGAAGATCTTTTCTCTTTTTACACTGCTTTCAGTGTTGTAATCATTATAATACAACTTGGCTGACGGATCAGCGGCGTGTGCGTATTCAAACGCCTTTTCGATGTAATCCTCCCCGATAATCTCATAAAACTTTGACCTGCGATAGATGCTGTTACCCGTATCAGGCACTGCTTCGTTCACAACGTCCCAGGCATATATTTTTCCTTTGTATCGGCCAACCACTTCATAGATATGCGATTTAAGCCGGCTAAGCAATTCTTCACGACTTACCTCTTTACCGGCAGCATCGGTAAAAAACCATTTGGGAGTCTGATTGTGCCAACATAAGGTATGTCCGCGGACCTTCATGCCGTTTTTTTGTGCGAAGGCAATGATTGCGTCCGGACCTTCCCAGGCGTAGCGTTCAGGTTCAGGGTGGATCGGCCCCATTTTCATCGCATTTTCAGGCGTGAGGCTATTGAATTGCTGCGTAATCAATTCCGTTTCCGGCCCGGACAAACTCCTCGGCGATACCGCCACGCCGATTGGAAAATAGCTTTTATACGCCTCTTGCAAGGACGTCTTTGCTTGTCCAGACACCGTGCCCGACAGCACTACAATACAGAAAAGAACATATAGCTTTTTTGACGCTCTCATGAACGATATCGTTTGTTGGTGCTTCATTTTATTTGAATAGTAATTGCGAAAATCCGAACAGATCGTGACGCCATACCGGCCACGCATGACCGCCCGGATATTCGCTGTACTTGTACTTAATACCCAACTCATCATATTTTGAAAGCATGATCTTGCAATTTTGATAAGCAATATCTTCCTGTCCGCCCATCGAGATCCAGAATTGTTTCAAATTTGAATTGATCGCTGCCGCATTGCTCTTGGCAAATTCATAGTGCGGAGCCGAAAGTGTTGTATTGTTTGCGAACCATCCCGAACTAAATACACCCAAAGCAGAAAACATCTCATTATTCTTTACACCCGCGTACAGTGTTTGCAATCCACCCATGGAAAGCCCTGCCAGCGCGCGGCCGGCGGACGTTGTTTCAACACGGTAGCTGGCTTCAACAAAAGGAATCGCGCCGGCTTTTAACTCATTTTCGAACGTCTTCAACGCATTTTCATTGAAGCCAGCCCGCCCGCCGGCACCGCCCATATTTCCATCCAGCATAACCACCAGCATGGGTTTCGCTTTTCCTTCTGCAATGAGATTATCCAGGATCAGGTCAGTTTTTCCCTGCGTAGCCCATCCACGCTGATCCTCACCTCCTCCATGCAGCAGGTAAAGCACCGGATACTTTTCCGCAGATTTCTCATAACCTGGCGGTGTATAAACGTACATTTCCCGCCAGCTGTTACTGGCCTTCGACAGATATCGCCTGATACTAATCTCTCCATGCGGCACGTCCCGCAAGGCATAAAAACCACCGCCCCGATAAGGTATCTCGATGCCGCTTGCCATGCGTCCCATGCCATAAAATGATTCACTGGAAGGGTCTGCAAGTGCCAGGCCGTCAATTACAAGTGAATAATAGTGAAATCCTTTACCGATTGAATCCGTCGTTACCGACCAGAACCCGGCAGTGTCTTTTACCGCATTATACTTTTTACCCAAATCGATTTGCACTTTTTGCGCGTCGGGAGCTTTAACTCGAAATACTACGCGGTTATCAGGTAATATTTGCGGAAATTTTGCGGAACGCACATTGGTTGAAGCGGGAGTTCCAAGCAAGGTATATTTGGATAATGAGCTTACATCCACAGGCTTGAATAAAAATTGGGAAAACATATACAAGCCGTTTTTCCAAACTTTAAAATCGTGAACACCGGGTTCTACATAATAAACGTGGGGTACTTCGTGCTCGAAAAGGTAATCGTGGGTGCGCTTGCTGAAAGAAATCAATCGATCATCGTCGCCACAGGAGAGCCAGAGCAATCTTAGTTTCTTTTTGGCATCATCCGGATTGGGAATCAATTCCTCGGGCTTTTTGGTATTGGGTGCAGACGAAAATCCGCCCACCCATGCGAATTGATCCAGATTACCTAAACCGAAGTTCAAAGACTGCCCACCACCCATAGACAGTCCGGCAATGGCGCGGTGCTCCCGGTCCTTTAATACCCCGTACTTGTTTTCGATAAAAGGGATCAGATCGGTCAGTAAATCCTTTTCAAAAGTTGCAAAAGCAGCCACTTTATCGGCAGCCATGATATTTCCGGTCGCCCGGTCATCTTTCATCGCTCTTCCATTGGGCATGACCACGATCATAGGTTCAATTTTCTTTTCGGCATAAAGATTGTCCAGGATCAATTGCGGGTTTCCGCCTCTCAGCCATTCTTTTTCATCGCCGCCAATGCCGTGCAATAAATACAATACCGGGTATTTTTTCTTTTTTGTATATCCGGGCGGAGTATACACCAAGGCTTTCCTGGCATTACCAACCGTTTTGGATTGGTATTGAATCGTGTCAATTTTCCCAACTGTAATACCTTCTCGCACAGAATCAAAACCTTTGGGCATTTCCATCCGGGTTTCTTGTGCAAAGGAAGCATTGGGCAACAGCATGCCCACAATCAACGATATATATAGCCGCATATAAAATTCTCTTTGAAATTTGATAGTTTATTATCTTTCTGGATCAACTGATTTTAACCACCTTGCCGGAGGCTACAGATTTGTAAATGGCTTCCACAACGCGGATATCACGTAGGCCCTCCTCTCCGGGTGCGATCAGCTCCGTGTTGTTTATAAGCGCCGCACAGTCCTCATCCAGTTGCTTGGCCTGCTGGCTTTTCAAAGGAAAATTAATAATGGTTCCATCCGACATGCTGCCTTTATTGCCGTTGTATCCCGATTGTGGTTCCAGTTTCAGCCAACCTTTTTCATAATTAACCTGTAAATAATTCATATTGATCCCAAAGCTTGTCTGGCAGGCAGCTCGCGCTCCACTTGAAAAATCGAGCATGAACATCATGGTTTCTTCTACTTCCTTGTAAATTTCGGGCCTGGTTGTCGACGCCTGTGCAAATACGCTGACTGGCTCCTCGCCGGTTGCTAGTCTGGCGCCCTGTAATGCATAAACACCCATATCCCCCATTACGCCACCTCCTAATGCTTTCTTCTGCTTCCAGTGATCCGTACGTGCATCGAAATATCCTGCGGCGCTGTTGACCATTTTTACTTTACCAAATTTTTGTTCTTTTGCGACTTTCATAACCGCCTGAATATTCGGATCATGCTGACAACGGTAGCCGATTGCCAGCTTCACTTTATTGCTTTTGCAGGCATTGATCATTGCCTCACAATCAGCAACAGAAGGCGCCATGGGTTTTTCACAGAAAACATGTTTCCCGGCTTTTGCCGCCCGAACAACAAACTCCCGGTGCATGGAAGGAGGCAAAACAACATACACAACATCAATATCAGGATTGTCTGCGATCTTGTCGAAGTTCTGATAGTTGTAAATATTTTTGTCAGGAATATTATATTTTGTTTTCCACGTCTCCGCCTTCGCCGGCGTTCCGGTAACAATACCGGCCAGATAACACTTTTCTGTCAGTTGCAATGCAGGTGCCAGCAAATCCGTGCTGTAATACCCCAACCCTACGAGTGCTATACCTAGCTTGTCTTTTTTGGGTGAAATTGAAGCCAATAATGAATTGCCAGAGAATAAAGTAGCGGCGCCAGCCAGCGTCAATGTGGATAAAAAATCCCGTCTTTCGATTTGCATAAGCTTTTAATCGTTGATTAAATGAAATTGTGCATTGCGCAGCCGAACATGTAGGTACAAAATAGGTAGTAGTGAAAAATTACTTTATATTATTAATTTTTATAACAATCTACTAGTCAATCATTTATTATACTAATGGCTAATTGCCAACGGCTACTTAGGTTCCAGTCAGGGTTCAATTGTTTTGATCGATCCATCGTTTTCGCGGAGCAGCTCACGGACTTTGATATTTCGCAAATGTGTTTTACCCGACAACTCCACGTCGTGGTAAAAAATATACCATTTTCCTTTAAGCTCTATAATGGAATGGTGCGTAGTCCAGCCAGAAACCGGTTTCATGATGACACCCTTGTAAGTGAAAGGCCCATATGGCGAGTCGCTGACGCCATATGCAAGTAGATGCGTATCTCCCGTCGAGTATGAAAAATAATATTTATCGCCAAACCTATGCATCCAGGCGCCTTCGAAAAACCGTCGGTTGGTGTCGCCAGCCAGCAATGGTTTACCATTTTCGTCCAGGATTTTGACGTCTTTGGGTGTTTCGTCGAATACCAGCATATTGTTGTCCATCCGGGCAACTTTCGCGGTCAGCGCAGGTTCGTTTTCGTGCCCTTTGCCCAAATCTGTTTTGAGGCTTGCATCGTACTTGCCGGTATACCAACGTTGCAATTGACCGCCCCAGATTCCGCCAAAGTACATGTATACTTTACCATCTTTGTCACTAAAAACCGCAGGATCAATGCTGTAACTTCCGGGAATTGGACTATTTTCTGCTTTAAAAGGCCCGGTAGGCAACTTGCTGGAAGCAACGCCGATACGGAAAACCCCCTCTTTGTCCTTCGCCGGAAAATATAAATAGTAAGTGCCATTTTTGTACGAAGCGTCGGGTGCCCACATTTGCTTGTCAGCCCAGGGCACGTCCTTAACGTCAAGCGCCACGCCATGATCTGTTACGGAACCATCTATTTTATCCATCGAAAAAACATGGTAATCGCGCATTTGAAAATGCCCGCCATCATCATCCTGAGGTACATCGGCCTCTATATCGTGCGATGGATAAATGTAAATTTTGCCATTAAAAACATGTGCAGACGGATCGGCAGTAAAAATTTCCTTCACCAACGGACTGGGTTTGGGAGCATTTGACTGCCCCTTTGCATATTCCGAAGTGAAGCAAACAAGAGCCAGAATGAAAGCTAATTTATAATGTATAGACATGTGAAAAAGATGATTATTTTGATTTGATATGATTGAGTCTGTTGATCCGGATCGATCCGGAATTAATGGCGGTCAGCAGCCATTTTTCCTGACCTGCACCTTTTAATAAAACACTTTTCCGGGCGTCGCCGTGTATCATCAATCCGCTTTCTGCGCAGGGAACCGCGGTAAAACTTCCTTTTCCATTTCCCAAAAGCAAGAGTCCTGTCGATGCATCCTGCCTACCCATATTTACCTCATTGGGATAAAAATTGCCAGTCAGAACCACATCCTCGTTCCCGTCCCCATTCAAGTCTCCGGTCACAATTCCGAAAACCGGCGATTTCTGTGCCTCAACGGGCAATGCATGAATCTTATAATTTCCATTCCCAGTATTTTCAATATACGCACTTTGCAGATAAGTTGCTTCGGCGCTGTATGCTTCTTTGAGTTCCGCGCTGGTAAGCAGGTCGTCAAATGTAACTTTCGCGTAATCTGCATAATGCGGAAACTTCCGGCGGAATTGAATTACCTGCTGATTCAATGCATCACGAGGAACGCTGGGATGCCGTACACCCTGGATAAAATAGCCCATCAATGGGTCAAAAGTGCCATCGCCGTTGAAATCCTTCGCCACAATTTTGATTGGTTCTTTTTCTGAGGCTCTGTAAAAAGTGTTCAAGCCTTCGTTTCCGGCAATGAAATCAATATCACCGTCATGATCAAAATCTGCTGCGGCGATGCTGTTCCACCAACCTGAAAACTGGCTCAATCCATTCGGGACTTTCTGAGATTTTAATGATTTCCCTTTGTTATTTTCAAAAATCCGGATCGGCATCCACTCCCCCGCAAGCACGAGATCATCAAAACCGTCCTGATTGGTATCTGCCCACAATGCACTGCAAACCATTCCTACGTTGAGCAGCCCGGGACAATATTGAGAAGTTACATCGGTAAATTGAGGCTTGCCTGCTTTGGAATCGTTTCTGAGCAGGTAACTGTTCGCGGGCAGCGGATATTTGCCGGGAATGCTACGGCCGCCAATAAAAACATCCAAATCTCCGTCTTTGTCAAAATCGTTGATGGCAACGCAAGAGCTACTGATGGAGAGTTCCGGCAGTGAACTTTCCGGCGCTGGCAAAAAGTTGGCGGTACCATCATTCAGATACAATTGAATTTTATAAAATGCCTTTTCTGTTGCGGGCAATTCATTTCCTCCGTTTGTCAGCAGCAGATCCAAATCACCATCCTTATCGGCATCAAGAAAAACGGCTGCTGCATTTTCATGTAACGAGTCCTGAGAAATAATGCGCCTTTCAAAAGTACCACCAGCTTTTTGCAAAAAAACAGTTGGCCTACTCCCAAGGTAACTTCCCCCGGCAAAGATATCTTCCAATCCATCTCCGTTGACATCGCCGGTAGCAATCGGGAAACCGCTTTTCGATAACATTTTATGCATGGTAGCCGTTTGCTTGAAGTCAACAAAATTACCTTCCCTGTGCTGAAAGTCAAGATTCAACTGTCTGGTCAGATCAGTACAATAGGGCTCTTGTGGTTTACCTAAGATAGTCTTTCCGGAATAAGCCGCATTTCTGTGGCTCAGAACATGACGCTTATTTGTGACAATTTTGTAGAGTTTTTGAGATTTTCCACCAGGCCATACAACTTCCAGACTATCTATCCGGTTTTTACTGCCAGTACCAAAATGTAATACGGGATCCACCGAAGACTGAAAACCTCTCACCACACTCAACTCCGCATATTGCGCTTCCTTGCCAGTCCAGATTGTAACCTTATTGCCGATGCCGGAAAGATTACCTTTTGCCCCCTCAAACGCGATACTCAGGAAGTTTGAATTTCCTTTCTCACGGGTGTTATTCTGGTAAACAAATGCTTCTGAATCAATATTATTAACTACCAAATCCAGGTCACCGTCCCCATCCATATCTGCATAGGCTGCACCGTTGGAGTAAGAAAGTGCATCAAGTCCCCAATCTTTGGAGATATTTGAAAAAGTCAGATTATCGTCATTTTTGTAGGCATAATTTGCAATCCTGACTTCAGGCACTTTTTTGATCAGTTCCAGCGCATTTTGCTGCTTGTAATTGTTGGTGCCAAAATTTGAAAAATCTTCTTTAAACTGAATAAAATCACGGTCGGTAACATCCCGGCGGTAACCGTTGGTTATAAAAATATCCTTTTTCCCGTCGTTGTCAAAATCCGCAATCAGCGGCGCCCAGCTCCAATCCGTTTTGGCAATACCGGCCAGCAAACCCACCTCACTGAACATGGGTATTTCACTCCGGCTTTCATTTGATGAATTCCCAAGATTAAGCTGTAACATGTTGCGCATGTATTGAAGCTGATAACCGTATTGGGCCGAAATACTCATTTCCTTCCGGTCGTAATCCTGCCCTGCGAGCATCTTTTTCTGGCGAAAATTGTCTTCCGGCAGCATATCCAGCTGGAAGATATCCGGATAGGTATCATTATTAATATCGGCCACGTCAAGTCCCATTCCATAAAGGCTGGTATGTGCAGTCGATTCCCGGATAACGTTGCTGAAACCAGGCATTGACCCATTTTTAAGACCATTATTGAGATACATGATGTCGCTGCTAATGAAGTCATTGGAACAATAAATGTCCGGATAGCCATCCTTATTCAAGTCACTGATCGCCAAGCCCAATCCCAATCCTTCATACCTTACACCTGCCTGTTTTGAAATATCAGTAAAAACCGGAATTCCATTCTGGCCAGCGCCATCGTTACGGTATAGTTTGCCTGTGCTGGGATAAGAGCCGTCGTTGTAAGTGGTTCGCAGATAGTTTGGATTTTGAAGATCGGGTGCCGAATTCATTAAAAAAGCATCCAGGTCTCCGTCCAGATCCACGTCAAAAAATGCAGTTTGCACTGTAAATGAAGCGTCGTTCAAACCATACGCTTTTGCCATTTCCTTGAATTTCGGCATTTTTTGCTGATCCAGACCCTGGTTAACGAACAGCATATTTTCTGTGGCAGATGGGTTTGCCGCCGATGGCATTTTGATATGCTTTGCCACGCTTACATAAATATCCAGCAAACCATCCTGATTGATGTCCACCATAGAAATCCCTGTGCACCAGCGGTTCGTTTTTACGCCCGCCGATTCGGTAATATCCTGAAATGTCCATTTGTTCGCAAGTGTATCAATTTTGCTCAGGTACAACCGGCAGCTAACCTGATTTCCTCCAAAGAAAATATCCGGCTTGCCATCGTTATTTACGTCACCAATTCCGACTCCGCCCCCATTGTAGAAATTGGTAAAAGTAAAAGGGTTAATGGAATCGTTGGGTGTTAATAAATTGGCAAAGGTAATTCCTGTTTCGTCAGAATAATGGGAAATGAAGCGGGTTTCTGCTTTCTTTTTGCAGGAGAAAAAGAAAATTGCACAAATTAAAAAGCAAGCAGAAAATGTAATCTTTTGCATTGAGAATACTTAAAATATGCAATATTAAACACATGCTGAGCATCGTGTCACCATGAGCGTAGTTGAAGGGTCATCCTGAGCGTAGTCGAAACGTCACCCTGAGCGAAGTCGAAGGACGGCACTTCGACTTTGCTCAGGGTGACAACGCTCAGCGTGACAGCGCACTTCGACTTCGCTCAGTGTGACAACGCTCAGCGTGACAATGCACTTCGACTTCGCTCAGTGTGACAACGCTCAGCGTGACAGTGCACTTCGACTTCGCTCAGTGTGACACAACGCTCGGCGTGACAGTGCACTTCGACTTCGCTCAGTGTGACACAACGCTCAGTGTGACACAAAGCTCATTGTCACAAATAATCAATACCCGGGATTTTGATCTGCCGGCTCGATCTTTGCGTTGTTGTCTATTTCCTGTTGCGGAATGGGCAGTAATTCGTGCTTGCTGGCCTGGAAATAGGTCAATGGTTCCGCTTTCAATTTGTTCAGCTTCCTCCATCTTACAATATCCCGGTTACGAATCTGTTCTCCACTTTGTTCCACACGTCGTTCATGGACGATTGCCGCGAAAACCTGATCTTTTGTTGAGACAGGAAATTTTGCTGTCGGATATGCTGGCATACTTACGCTTTTTCGGGCGCGGATCATGTTCAGGTATTTGACTGCCTCAGCGATATTACCGGCTTCATTTTCCACTTCCGCCAGTGATAGAATGGTTTCCGCAAAACGCATAACGCGCTGATTGATAGCTCCTGTGAGAAATGATTCGTTCATTTTGTACATGAGCGAATATTTTTGCCAGCTCACTTTCTGCGTCACCCCATCCACAGTCGACGCATTTCCATTTTGCTGTCCGTCAGTCAGTGTGTTGGCGCCTTTGTTGTACTTTTCTCCTGTAAAATAAAACGAGTCGTCGTAGCGGGGATCTGTCTTGGCATCACCTTTTGCTGTTTTTTCAAATTCAGACAACAAGCTATTGGAAGGTATCACGTTGCGCCATCCTATGGCTGAATATTCCTGAGTACGTACGGTTTCAGTACCGGCGGTTGCACCGTTTCCGTCACCATCCCAATTGTAAACGCCACCCGAAGGAAAGAAATTAACCTCGAAAATTGACTCCTTATTGAATTCTGTTTCTTCCAGAAAATTGTCATTGTAGTTATCCACAAGCGCATAGGCTGCTGAATTGTAAACTTTCAATAACTCCGTTTTTGCATTCGGATAATCTCCCCTTTGTAAATAAACCCTGGCCAGCAGCATTTGCGCTGCACCTTTGGTAGCCCGACCCTGATTAGCTGCATCGTAGGTAACTGGCAAGTCGGCCTGGATTGCCTGTAATTCGGAAATGATGTATGCATAAACCTCATCCGCAGGAGTTCTCGGAAGGCTGCCATCAACAGTTAGCACATAATTTTTGTAGAGTGGAACTGCACCCCACATGCTCACCAGTTCGTAGTAAGAATACGCCCTAAGAAAACGTGCTTCTCCAAGTAACCGCTTTTTGTCAGCATCAGCCAGGTCCGTCACTTTTTCAGAGTTGTCCACCACAGCATTGGCGCGGTGAATCAGCCGGTAGTAAGCAAGCCAAACTGTACCCAATACCGAGTTTCCTGTATCGTGGGTTCCGAGTAGCAACTGGTTACGCGGGGTTTCCAATTGCCCGCCGCCCGCAGCAACATCATCGCTGCGCAGGTCGTGCAGGAAAAACCATTCCCTGGCAACCAGGTTGTTGGATTTGAGCATGGAATAAACGCTCGTGACACCGCTGGCTAGCTCAGCACCGTTTTTGTAATAACCTTCTACGGTCACGCCATTCGGGTTAGTTTTTTCCAGCGTATCGTCATTACAGGCAAATACGATCCCCAACAGAAGGGCGTAAATGATGATCAGTTTCTTTTTCATTTCAATTCTTTTTATAAAGTTTCAGTCTCAAAATCCTACGCTCAACCCCACTTGCAATGTTCTTGGCTGCGGATACATCCCATAATCAATTCCATTGATCAGCTGCGTTGCAGTGTCCGTGGACGATCCGTTTACTCCGATTTCAGGATCAAGTCCTGAATACTTTGTGAAAGTCAGCAAATTCGTTGCAGATACATAAACGCGCGCCTTTGTAATGGTTCCTTTTGTCAGTGCTGAAAGAACGGTTGTTGGCAGCGTGTATCCGATGCTGATATTTTTAATCCGCATGTAAGATCCGTTTTCAACAAAACGATCGCTTGAACGGCTGTTGTTATTCGGGTCCCCGCTGATTGCTCTCGGCACATCAGTATTGGTATTAGTCGGAGTCCAGGCGTTGAGCACATCCGTACCGGCATTGAACAACCTAAGCATACCCTGCTCGATCACCTTTGTTCCGTTGTAGATTTTGTTGCCTTGTACACCTTGCAGATACAATGTAAAATCGAAGTTTTTATAGCTTCCTCCCAAATTGGCACCATAACTGAATTTCGGAATAAAACTACCGTTGTAGGCTCTGTCGGAAGCATCGATTTTCCCGTCACCGTTCAAATCCTTAAACTTGATATCTCCCGGAGCTGCCTGATCCTGATATTTTGTTTTGTCATCGCCATCGAGCGCATTGGCGGCATTAATCTCCGCCTGGTTCTGAAAAATACCATCTACCTGCCAGCCAAAGAAGGATTGTATCGGATGCCCAGCCTCTGTTTTCGTAATGTCAAACCCGCCGAAATCCGAATTGGCGCCTGAGAAAAGTGTACCGCTTGAAGTAGCAAGGCTTAAAACTTTGTTTCTGGTAACGTCCAGATTGGCCGAAGCATTCCACTTGAAATCACCATCATTTTTACTGTAACCCAACTGGAATTCATATCCCCAGTTTTTCATGCTACCAATATTTGACAGCGGCGAGGTCGAGTAACCAACAGAGTTGGGGATCGGTACCTGGAGCAGGAGTCCGTCCGTATTTCTCTGATAAGTTTCAGCTGTGAAAGTAACGCTGTTGTTGAACAAAGCCAGGTCAATTCCCAGATTGGTCATCGTAGTACTTTCCCATTTCAATTGCGTGTTGGCGAGTGAACTGAAATATGAACCAAGCACTTTATTGCCACCAAAAACATAATTGCTGTTATCGGCAGAAACAAGGGCCTGCCAGGCATAGCTTCCGATTCCATTAAATCCTGTTTGCCCGTAGCTGGCACGTATTTTAAGTTCAGAAATCTCCGGAACAGCTTTCAGGAATTCTTCCTCGCTGATACGCCATCCCACCGAAAGCGACGGGAAAGTACCCCATTTATTTCCGGGTGCGAAACGCGAGGAACCATCCCGGCGTATTGAGCCGCTCAACAAATATTTTCCGGCATATTCGTAATTCAAACGTCCGACATAGGAAATCAGCGTGCTTTCATCCAATGAGCTTGTTGCCGTTGGATTGGATACTCCCTGCAACTCATTGATGTCATTGTTAGGTCTGTATCCTGATCCGTTCAGCGTATTGGAACGGAAGGTTTGCTTGTCCACAATCGCCGTCACATTCAGCTGGTGCTTGCCAAAGGTTTTCTCAAATGTCAATTGGTTGGTCAATACCGGCGAAAAGAAATTGGTACGGCTGTCGCGGATCTCATATTGTGTACGCGATTTGAAACCGTCATTGTAAATAGGAAACTGATTGGTCGTAGTCGCAGAAACGACATCCGCCCCGAAGCTAAAACGATATTTCAGAAAACTCGCCAGTTTTACTTCGGCAAAAATAGAGCCCAGTAATTTCAGGCGTTGATTACGTGTGACGTCCATCAATGCAATACGAACCGGATTATCCGGATCACTACCATCGGCTGCTGTCGGCGAACTGTATCCACCCGGTTTGGTAGGATCGCTCACAGGCCAGTAAGGCAGGTTGCGAATCATCTGCATCACAGCAGTACGGCCTCCGCCAAAACCCTGTTCCCCGCGTGAATTATCGTAAGAAACGGTCAAAGTCTGGCCAATACTCAGGAATTTGGCAACCTGATGATCCGAATTAAGGCGAACATTTGCACGCTTGTAATTGGTACCGATCATGATACCCTCCTGATCAAAATAACCTGCGGATGTAAAGAAACGGGAAACATTATTTCCTCCCGAAACCGATATCTGATGCTGCTGGACCGGCGCGCTGCGGAACATCACGTCTTGCCAATTGGTGTGTGTTTGCGCGAAAGTCTGCGTAGCACCCTGATAAATTGGCTGGTTCAGATCCGACAGTCTGCCTGGCATTGCAATGCCAGCATTACCCAAAAGCGCGGTTGCATACTGAACGTATTGATCTGTGTTCAGTACGTCCAGCTTCTTCCAGGCTGATTGTGTACCAATATATGTATCCAGATTGACATGCAGTTTGCCGTCTTTCGATCCTTTTTTGGTTGTAATAATAATCACACCATTGGATGCCCGTGAACCATAAATTGCCGCCGAACTCGCATCTTTCAGTACTTCCAGGGACTCTATATCCTTTGGATCCAGATTGTTCAGATCACCTGCCGGAATTCCGTCGATCACGTAGAGAGGACCAGAAGCATAATTAATGGAACCGATCCCTCTTATACGTACAATTGGAGTTTGCCCCGGACTACCGTTGTTGACAACCCGTACTCCAGGCACCCTTCCCTGCAAAGCCTGCTCTGCGCTGACTACCGGCAACGCGGTAAGTTCTTTTGGTGACACGGAAGATACTGCACCAGTCAATGAAGATTTCTTTTGAGAACCGTAACCAATGACAACCATTTCTTCCAAAGCCTGATCCTCGGCAGAAAGCTTGATGTCTATCCTGGTTTTCGTACCTACGTTCACCTCCTGCCTTGCATAGCCTATGAAGCTAAATACCAGCACGCTGTTTTCAGAAGGTACCGTGAGTGCATATTCTCCCTTCGTGTCGGTGGTTGTCCCGGTGCTGCTTCCTTTCAATGTTACATTCACGCCCGGTAAGGCCTCCCCATTTTCGGCAGTAACTTTTCCTGCAACCTGCTGATCTGCGAATTTCCCGGCATACGCTATCTGCACAGACAACAGTAGTAAGGCGACCATTCCCGTAAACCAACTTCCCCTGAGATGGGAAAAGAATTGTAATCGATTATTCATACACATCAATTTTAAGTGGTAAGATAAAGCTTGTCGGACAACTAAATGCCACGCTAAAAATTTGAAATAAACGTTTTCAAATGCGAATCGAATTTCAGTAAATTATTTGGTGTCAGATTGACAATATAAAATTTTGACACAGTATTCGCCTCTTGGTTTTATTCATAATACTTGCGGTTTAAAATAGGTTAAAACTGACTTTTTGCTAAAATCCGGGATGCAGTATTCTGTATACCAAAATCATTTCCCCTGATATTATTCAATTAATTATTCACAAAGTTAAATCAATAGCACAGTCGGCTGTGAGCAAATTTGTTTATTTTATGGAGACAATTGTTCAAATACACCAAAAAAATGGCGAATTCAATGAGAAAATTGCATTTTTATATTCTTTGACCAGTTTGATACAGTAATTCCTGTTTCTAGCGACTCTTTGGAACAGTACCAGCGTTCAGATGGATCTCTGTCTGTTTCTGACAGTCAAAAAATAACCGCGAAATGCAGTCTGGACACTAATTCAATTACAACAATGCGTTTCAAGATTCCTTTATTATTCGCTATTATCTGCCTGAAACTGATTATTGGTGCAGTTACCTGTGCTGTTGTGGCTCAGACACCAGAACCCAAATTTACATCTCTGACATCCATGGATGGTTTGTCATCCAACACGGTGACAGCTATTTTAAAAGACCGCCTTGGCCTGATGTGGTTTGCAACCGACGACGGCCTGAACAGGTTTGATGGAACTGATGTATTGGTGTATCGCCATAATAAAAAGGACCCAACCTCGCTTATGTCCAATGATGTTTCCAGTTTGCACGAGGACCGCGCAGGTCGCATTTGGGTTGGCACTATTGAAGGAGGATTACACCTGTACGACAGAAGAAAAAACGCGTTTATCAGAATATTACCACTGAATAGTGTAACTAGTATAGAGAGCGATGCAGCAGGAAAACTGTGGGTCGGAACGGCAAACGGCTTGATTAATGTAGACACAGAAAGTCGTCAGGTAAGCGCATTTTCATCAACATCAAATACTTCTGATCGAATTTCCAAAGGACAAATACTCAGCATAACAATTGACAGGAATCAAAAGATATGGATCGGCACGAATGAAGGTTTGTTCAGACTTGACAATACTCATAAAGGCGGGGAACACATCAATTATTTAGGTTCACTTCCGCAGGACGCCGGCTCGCGCACTGTAAAGTCAATTATGGAAGACCGCAAGGGAAACATTTGGGTAGCTACCTTTGGCGGACTGTTTACACTAAACCCAAACGGCCGGATAATTGACAGCCACAGATATGAACCCGACAATAAGAATTCTCTAAGCAGCAACATGGTTTTCGCGATCAGACAAGAGAGTGATCGCCACATTTGGATATGTACCGATTCTGGTCTCAATATTCTGGATACAGATAATGAACAAATTACACGCTATGCACCGGATACACGAACGCAGTTTAGTTTAACCAACAAATCTGTACGCTGTTTGTTGATTGACAATGAGGGAATCTGCTGGCTGGGCACATACAAGGGAGGCGTAAATAAATACGACAAAAATCTTGCAATATTTGGCCTGAAAAGATCCGAAGTCAATGATCCCTATGGCCTGAGCGCGCCGTTTGTAACGTCGTTTGTGCAAACCGAATCGGGCGAATTGTTTGTTGGCACAGACGGCGGGGGATTGAATTTGTATAATCGCAATACGAATTTGTTCAGGAAGTTTCCAATCAATCCAAAAAACAAAAAAGCCTCGTCCGGGCTGGCTATTCTGAAACTGGAACTTGCTTCCCGGAATGATCTCTGGATAGGAACTTTCCAGGATGGGCTTTTCAATTTGAATCCAAAAACCGGCGCTTACACGCAGTATCTGCATAGTAACGACTCTTCCAGCCTCAGTAACAACGACATTTTTGCGCTAAAAATCGATAAATCCGGTAAGTTGTGGGTTGGCACCAATGGCGAGGGGATCAATCAATTTGATCCGGTAACGAAACGGTTTAAAAGGTATTTCAGCGCATCCGCGGAAATTGCAAGTCAAATAATTCCCCTGAACGGATACATCCGGGATATTGTGGAAGACCGTCGTGGAAAGCTCTGGATCGCATCACACGGAACCGGAATTGCGGTATTTGATCCGGTCAAAAATAAATCGATCGCGCTTAATAAGCAAAACAGCGATCTTCCGGGCAACGTCGTTTATTCAATTCTGGAAGATAAAAAAGGGAACATCTGGGCAGGTACTTATGGAGAAGGTCTGGCACTTTACAACCCGCTGACTAAAAAATTTATTTCTTATGGAGAAAAGGAAGGACTGGCGAGCAAAGTCATCAACAAAATCCTGGAAGATGCACAGGGACGGATATGGGTCAGCACCAACGAAGGAATCAGCTCATTTGATGTAAAAAATAAAAAATTCACCAATTACACATCTTATAACGGCATTCAAAACAAAACCTTTGTCCATGGCTCCGGTATCCGCACGACAGACAATATGCTGTTTTTCGGCGGAATTACAGGATTTAATTATATTGACACACGCAGCCTTCCCGGCAGCAAACGCATCCCGCCGATCATTTTAAAAGACCTGCGTATCGGTAACCGCAGCGTTACGGCCGCAGATTCCAATTTTATAGACGCGGACATTTCAATTGCCAGGACAATTCGCCTTGATTATAAACAAAACTTCACCCTGGGTTATGCCGCGCTTGACTACACAAATCCGAAACAAGTGCACTTCAGACAGCGGCTTCTGGGCATGCAAACCGACTGGAACTATACGGACCTTAACAACTTCGCGAGTTACACCAACCTGAGTCCGGGGAAGTATGTGTTTGAAGTTCAGGGCAGTCGAGATGGTATAAAATGGGGTCCGCAAACCACTTCTGTTAACATCATCGTAAAACCACCTTTTTACCTTACTGTTTATGCCTACATGCTTTACATTTTAGTGCCAATTGCCATCGTTTTCATCATGAGACGGCGCGGGATACAAAAGCTTCAACGGCAATTCATAGAACAACAACAACGCGCAGAAATTGAACAGGCTCAGGAACTTGACAGACTGAAAATTAAATTCGTCACCAATTTAAGTCACGAATTCAGAACGCCAATTTCATTGATCCTCGCTCCTGTCGAAAACCTGCTGGTAAAAACCAAAACCACTGAATTAAATCCTGCGGTTTTAGCCATAAAAAGAAATGCAAAGCGATTGCTCAATCTGGTAGATCAATTGCTGGATTTCAAAAATATGCAGCAGCAGGAAGTCAGGCTGGACCTTCATCGCAAGGATGTCGTTTTATACATCAGGGATACCTGCGACCAGTTCAGCGACCTTTCCGTCCGGAAAGGGATTGAATTTCAAATTGTGAGCACACTGAGCGAGTTCCGTATGGATTTTGATCCAGACAAACTGGAAAGGATCTTGTTCAATCTGCTTTCGAATGCATTTAAATTTACGCCCAAAGGCGGTAATGTAAAATTGGAAATTGCGGAGCTATCTGATCCCGCAGGAAAACACTGGCTCACGATTGCCATCTCCGACACCGGCATTGGTATTCCTGACGATAAACAAGACAAAATTTTTGAACGATTTTATCAGAATGAAACCGATCTTTCTGTCCTGAATCAGGGAAGCGGCATCGGATTATCGATCGTTCGGGAATTTGTTCAGTTGCATCAGGGAACGATCACTGTTAATAGTCAGCCAGGGTCAGGCAGTACTTTTACCGTCCACCTACCGGTAAGTTTCGACTGCGTGCCCCGCCCGGCCGACTATCCGGAACGCTCCGATTCCCGGCAAATAAGTCATTTCAACGACAACACTGTTCTCAGCAAGCCCGAAATTCCAAATATTGACCAACCTTCAAATGTACTGATCATTGAAGACAACGACGAATTCAGACATTATCTCAAAGAAAGCCTGATGCCTTTTTATAACGTGCTGGAAGCAAGTAACGGAAAGGAAGGCTGGCAGAAAACGCTGAGCCATCATCCGGAACTAATCGTGAGTGATATTGCCATGCCGGAAATGGATGGTATTGCGCTGAGCCATAAAATTAAGTCCGACAAGCGGACCAAACACATTCCAATTATATTGCTGACCGCATCTACAGGTGAGCAGCAACAATTGGAAGGCCTCAATTCCGGAGCAAATGATTACCTGACCAAACCATTCAACTTTGATATTCTGAATGCAAAGATCAACAACCTCATTCTTTTAAATCGACTACTTAAAGGCGTATATTCCAGGCACATAAAGGTTTCTGGCGAGGAACCGCAGATTGAATCCAGCCAGGAAAAAATGCTTAAAGACATTCTTTCTTATATTGAAGAAAACCTACACACTTCGCAATTGAGCGTAGAAAGCCTGAGTAAACACATTGGCATGAGCCGGGGAACGCTGTATAGTAAGGTGCTTGAAATGAGCGGTCAGACGCCCGTAGAGTTCATTCGTTCCATCAAGCTTGAAAAAGCAGCAGTACTTTTGGAAAACAGCGATATGAGTATTTCACAAATTTCATATATGACCGGCTTTACGGCTCCAAACTATTTTGCAAAGTCATTTAAAGCCAAATTTCACATGCTCCCTAGTGAATACAAATCCAAGAAACAAAGTCGTAACATTTAGATAAAACTTAATTTTACACAGCATGTCAGCAACGTAAAGATTTGAGCCCATATCTGATTAATTTTTAGTATTTCAAACCGTGCCATAATCTTGCCTGACAAAAGTATCTGATAGAAAAAGAAGTCGTGCGGTGAAATCCGGTCTGGCAAAGCGAGCCTCAAATTTTATCCCAACAGTTTCGGCAAGCCGCGCTACAATCCAAAGTCCAAGCCCAAACCCATCCGTTGACAAATCTTTTCTATTGAATTCCTGCAAAAGCCCCGATGTGTCTTCAATATCAGTTTTTGAGCTGTTTCGGATCGTCAGTGATATATCTTTGTTTACTTTCTCAATCCCGATGTGTACCAAAGAATTGGACCGGCCATGTTTGACAACGTTTTCCAGTAAGTTCAACAGCATCGTGACCAGATGAGACTTGTCTGTATATATTTCGAATTCGCCGTCTTCGGGCAGAAATTGTATTTTGAAAGTCTGAGCATTATTCAGCGCCTGCGCGTTGAAACGTTCTAATAATTCAACAGTGATTTCCGCCAGATTGACGTTCGTCTTTTTCAGTATCAATTCCCCTGATTTGAGCTGGCTCAGCAGCAGAAAATCGTTGACAAGCTTGCTCAGTCGCTGTACTTCTGCAATCTGATTTTTAATGACCGGCTCAATAGTCCCGGGAATCTGGTCATTTTGCAAAGTCTGAAGTTCGGTTAGCATGACGCTCAGCGGGGTCCTGAGCTCGTGGGAGGCAGACGCGAAAAAAGCGTTCTGGTCCCGGGCTTGTTTTTGGATCTGGCTCAGCATTCGGTTTAAGGAAACTGCCAATTGGTGGAGTTCATCGTGAACCGCAGGCTCTTCAAGTAGATAAATTTGCCCTTGTAAACTGATTTCATTGGATTTCTTTATGATGCTTTCGATAGGTCGTAACAGAAAACCGGAGAGCAGATACCCCAATGCCAAGGCTGTTAAAAAGGCAAGCGGAAAATACAGGAATAGAATGGTCTGCAGTTGCCTGATATCACCAATTAGCTCCGTTGCCGATAGCACATAAAGTACCCGTATCACTGCGCCCGTTTCCAGACTCCTTTCAAGCGTCACCATCCGCCATTGTTCCACATCGCCAATGGCTTTTGAATTTTTCAGGGAAGCAGGCAGGTTATCAAACAGCGTATCATGTTTATTATTGGCATCATAAATCAGACGAAAATATTCGCCGGAAGCGGGGAAGGGAATCGTGAGCGGGTTGATCTCTGTTTCCTGCAAAATCAGATTGCCCTGTGTTTTCATCTTCGCGGCAAAGCTCCGCTCAAACTGCTTTTTGACACTGGAATGGAGCATAAATCCGATAATCAATAAAAAGCACATAAAGGCAAAGCCAAAAATGAGCCCGAACCGAAACTTCAGACTTGAATAAAAAGGATAAGAGGCAGCTGTTTTCAACGGGAAGACTTTACACCTGTTAACTTATAACCCACACCGATAACAGTTTCGATGACCGGGACATCGAAACCCTTATCAATCTTCTTTCGCAGCTGGTGCATGTACACCTCGACAATATTGCTTTCAGGGTCAAAATCCATATTCCAGACACTTTCCAGAATTTGATTTTTGCTTACAACACGGTTTGTATTCCGGATCAGATATTCCAGTAAGGCGAATTCCTTTGCTGTGAGTTGAATTACTTTCCCATCTCTGGAGACCTCGCGTGTCATCAAATCAAGCACCAGGTCGTTGACAGTGATCCGCGTGCTTTCGCTTGCAAAAGCTTTACGCTGTAAAATACGAATCCTGGCCAGAAGCTCTTCCCATTCAAATGGCTTCTTAATGTAATCTACCGCGCCGTGATCAAGCCCTTCTACGATCTGGGAGGTTCCGCTCAATGCACTTACGATGATTACCGGCACAGGAATTTTGAAGGCACGCAGGTTTTTCAGGACTTCAATACCCGTCATTCCGGGCAGCATCAGGTCAAGCAAAATCAGATCGAATGTTTCTGACGCGGCTTTGCTGAGCGCCTCAGAACCGTTGTCAGAAAGTTGGACCAAATAACCGGCCTGCTTCAGGCCTTTTTCTATGAAACCGGCAAGTTTATGCTCATCTTCAACTACTAGTATTTTCATAAAATCAGTGTACTGTTGGGTTGACAGGCATACGTTAGCGTATTTTGTAAGTAACACTATCAAGCTGTATGGAACTAGCCTTCACCACGGGCATTCCCGAAACGGATAAGAATCCATCGGTAGAGTCACGCAGATATCCTTTCACCCGTATGGTTTTGGCCTGATCTATTAGTGGAAATAATTCATGTTCCATATGGAGCGGAATTGAAATTAATTTACCTGATAAAATAAAATTTCTGCCTTGTCCGCGCAAAATCTCAAAGTCACGGGGAGCTTTTCCCTTAACTTCAATTTCAAATCCTTCTTTGGGGCGGGGCGCCTGGAACTCTTCCAGGTCAATTCCCATTGGAAAAGATTGTTTGCGTAAATATTTTAATTCGTACACGGGAAGGTGTTCTTTATGGGCAGGTCCGCTTTGCTCCATAGTCACTTCAACAAGGCTGTTTACCGGCGCTTCCGCAGCAACTGCTCTGGCTGTGTGAGGGGGGAAATGTATCCAAAATTTTTGCTCATCTGTGCTCAGAATCATCTTATCAATGTCTCCATCAGGATTACTCCCGTATTCGAGCACCTTGCCTTTTATCTTCAATTGGACTTGTGGAAACGGCTTGATTCCGGAATGATCAACCCGAACGCTATCTTGAAAATCAACCTGAGATTTGGAAACTAACCAGCCTGCCGCCAGTAAACTCAGCAGCAGGATAACTCCGGTCCAAATTGAGATTACTATTTTCAACGTGAGTTTGGGTTGTAGGTTTCCTTCATAAACAGCAGGCAAATCACAAATGCCAGAACCGCCGTAGCGCTTAGGAATAAAAAAGCATACCTGAATGAATACATACTGGCAATATAGCCGCCGGCAACGTTACTTAACGAAGCACCAAGTCCTACTGCTGTGATCAGAATCCCATTGGCCAGATTGAAGTGCCCTGAACCTTTTGTAATATCTGCGATGATCAAAATGCTTACCACGCCGAAAATGCCTGCCGAAAGCCCGTCCAGTATTTGTACAGAAGTTATGAAGTAAGGGTTTGGGCTAAACGTGTAAAGAATCCCACGAATAGGTAAGGCAGCAAAACAAACAAGCATGAGCCATTTTCTCCCGCTCGTGGACTTTCGGCTGCACCAGGCTGCGGTGGGTACCATCACCAACTGGGCAATCACAATACACGCTGACATGTAAACCGATGCATCGACTTTGTTGGCTGACACAATGTATTGACCAGCCAGCGGCAGCATTGCCGCATTGGCAAAATGGTACAATACGCAGCAGCTGGTAAAAATCAAAAAAAGCGGATTTTTTATTATTCCACCAGCCGACCTTAAATCCGCATCCTTTTCGTCAGACAAGCTTCCTCTTGAAAGCTGATAATCAATCTGTTTATTATCGATAAAACGAAGGAAGAGCATACTGATGAAAGAGAGCAAAAACGTGAAAACGAATATCGCCTTTAATCCAAAATAGTAACCGATAACACCAGAAATCAACGCTGACGTTACGTTGCCGCCATGGTTGAACATTTCATTGCGCCCGGTACGTGCTTCGAGTTTGCTGTATCCGACAAGTCCCAATGTCATGGCCGCAACACACGGCGCGATGAACGTGGCAGCCATCCCGACAATAACCTGGCTTGCAATGACAACTGTGTGGCTTGGCCGCATCAGTATCAGTAATGTCCCAAACCCAACCAGTAAACTGGCAATGCCTATGACGAATTTTTTATTTTTAAAACGATCTACAAATGCGCCGGCGGGTGTCTGCACGATCACGCCGGCAAATGTTGCCAGTGATGTTGCAATGCCAATATCTTTCAAATTCCAATGCTGGGAGGAAAGGAGATAAATGCCCAGAAACGGACCGATACCGTCGCGTACATCTGCAAGCGTAAAGCTGATCAGATCCAATCCCCGCAGGGACCGGGATTTGAGACCAGCCATCAGGGTTTGAAAATAAAATAAACCGCACCAACCAACAGACCGAAACCGATCAAATGGTTGGTGGTAAACTGGGTGTTCTTAAAAACTGTAACAGAAAATATCATGAAGATTACCAGCGTAATCACCTCCTGAATAATTTTGAGTTGAACCAGCGAGAAAGGCCCGCCCATTTCAGAAGAGCCAATCCGGTTGGCCGGGACTTGAAAGCAGTATTCAAAAAAAGCCAACCCCCAGCTGAGAAGTATTATTATCCACAGCGGTGTGGAAGCATGACCACCATCTTTGCTGAAAAATTTCAGATGCCCATACCAGGCAATGGTCATGAAAGCGTTTGAAAGGATCAAAAGTCCTATTGTCGAAATATATTTGCTCATAAAAACGAAAAAATAGTGTGGCAGCACCGTGCTGCCACACTGAGCCATAAATTATTTTACCAGATACTGCTGACCATTTAAGGTTAAAGTGTTGCAACGGATTATCCTGTAATCTTCAAGCTGCACTTCTCCCTGTACTTTACTTTTCTGGCTGCCTGTGTAGGAGATGGCCGCACCTTTCCCGATCGAAGTTCCCAGCTGCGACCCTGCATGTGGTGGAAGCCGGAGCACCGTTTTACTGTCTACAAAAATTCCGGTCACCAGGCCTTCCTGATTGGTCTGGAGGGACTTAATCTTACCGTCACCGCTTACGCCTGTTTCCTGCACTGCCACTGGCGGCGTGCCGGGGAAAGTTTCCGTGATCGTTTTATCTCCGGATGTCAGGGTTACCATACGTAATTCTTTATTGGCGAAAGGCGGATTTTCCATCACCCCTGATACGCTTACCAGTGAGCCTGTTTTGGCAACAGGCATGATTTGAGAACCCATATGAGCCGGAAATTTCACCACCAAACTGTCATTTCCCACGAGCAGGTAAAATCCGTTGAAGGTAAAATCGTCGTTTGCTGTCAATTTGACGACTTTGCCCTGGACGGAAGACAGCGAGCGAAGGCCCTGTTCAGGCGGAGCGGGAGCACCAAAAGGAGGCCGTGGGCCCGGACCAGGGACACCAGTCGCCAAACGTGCTGGCTGTTGGGCAAATACATTTACGCTTATCAATGCTGCTGACAGGACAGAAGCTAATGCCAATCTTTTCATGATCTTATTGTTTGGTTTAATTCGTTTGAATGAACCAAAACTATAACTGCCGGATAAGGCAGATATGAAGGAGAAATTAATTTTTCCTTATCTCCTGTTTCCGAAAGAAAATTTCAGAGCCAGCAAATCAGTCTCACACATATGCCATGAAGCATCAAAATTCGCTTACGTATCCTTTCAATTGCCTGATTTGCCCGTCAGGTGTGCAGCTGAGTTGAACCCTGAAGATTAAGCATTTCCATGTACAACAGCAACCGGATATCTGGTAGAATTTTGTTCCGGAGCGAGTAAACTACGACAAGAAAAACGTTTTGCCCAAGTAGTACCAAATCTTGCCAACCGTAAAGTGATCGGTAAACATATGTGCCATAAACTGTTTTCGCTATGAATCGGAGAAAATTTCTCGCGTTATCCGCCGGCGTTTCCCTCGCGACGGAATTGCCCTCGTTCAGTACGGAACAGAACATGCCCATTATCGACACCCACATACATTTGTTCGACACCAACCGTTCAAAGGGTGTGCCGTGGCCGGACAAAAATGATAAAATCCTGTATAAGCCTGCGCTTCCGGAGCGCTACCGAAGCATTACGGAAGGGACTGGAATCACTGGCGCTATTGCCGTGGAAGCCAGCTCATGGTTTGATGATAATCAGTGGCTTATTGATGTCGCCTCAAATGATAAAATTATAGTTGGGGTAATTGGAAATCTGGAACCAGGCAATCCAAATTTTGCCCGACAACTTGGACGTCTGCAGGGAAGTACGCTTTTTCGTGGTGTCCGTTACGGAAACCTTTGGGGTCATGATATTTCCAGTCAGGTGGAGAATCCCAGGTTTATATCAGACCTCAGATTCCTTGCACAGAATGGGTTGGTGCTAGACACAGCAAACCCGAACCCGTCACTTTTGGCAGCCATTGTGAAGCTCACAGACCGGGTGCCGGATTTAAAGATCGTAATTGATCATTTGCCTCAGATGGCCATTCCCGAAGATAAAGCGGTACGAAGGATTTATGAAGCGGATCTGCGAGAGCTCGGCAAGAGGCCAAAAGTGTTTGTAAAAATCTCTGAGGTTTTACGGCGGGTAAATGGACAGGTCCCGACGGATCTGAACTTTTACCGCGCCCGTCTGGACGAACTTTACACAGTCTTCGGCGAGGACAGGTTGTTATACGGCAGCGACTGGCCCAACAGTGATCAATGGCTGCCTTTTGAAGATGGGCTGAATCTGGTTCGCGCTTACTTCACAGAAAAAGGCCGGACTGTTGCGGAAAAGTACTTCTGGAAAAATTCAGTTTTGGCATATAATTGGCAAAAACGTGATGTCTCCCAGCCTTAATTGGCATGTAATTTCAGGACGGCAATGTTTTTCTATCTGGATTCACCCTGATGTACAGCAGGATCCGGAACACCGTGGTAGTTATACCATAAACTTATTTCCGAGCCGGCAACTTAACGCTGATCACCGATAAAATCGCACTGTAAATACCTGATAGCACCGATGTCAATTCGGTGCAAAATTTGTTATTTCCCACCCGTCATTTATCAGAGAAAATACGCGGGCATAGCAAGAATTTGCTATTGTGCCACGTAGCCGAATTGCTTTCTTTTGCGCCGTTACACAGAACAAACCTGCAAAAAGTGTTTCTTAAATCGGTTAACTCAACGATGAAAAGACGATCCACGTTTCCCAAGTCAATTAATACCACCGGCGAAATCAATATTGTACGCTCATTATCAATTACTCGTTATCGCCCGGCTTTTTTACAATGATTGCGCTTCTATGGTTTGCCAATGTTTAAGAACGCAACAACCCTATTCACAATTTACGTTATAAACGCCCTTGAAAAACTTTATGAAACGATACATACAAACACGAAGTCTACCTTTTGGCTATCACTTTAAAACAAAAGCATTAAACAAATGCCTTGCTGCTGATAGTACGGCTGGTTGTATTTCAAACCCTCTAATTGCTATTTCACACTCATTCAGACAGAAATCCTGGTGGACTTTATTATGTTTGACATTATTGCTTTCCGCTACTGGCGGTAGTATTTATGGGCAAACTTATTGTGCTTCTATGCCTACCAGTTCCGAACAGTTGGACATTTATAATGTAACAGCAGGAACACTAAACAATTCAAGTGACTATACTCAAACCGGAGGGACAGGATCTATATTAAGCAGATATTCTGACTATACAACCGTAGTGGCTGCGCCGGTATTTAATCAATTGGCTACGATTCCGTTTTCAATACAAATTCAAGGCGGCTATTATACCCAAACTGCTATTTGGATTGATTACAACCGAAACGGTACTTTTGAGGCCCCAGGTGAACGGGTATTTCAAACAACAGGACAAAATTTTGGAGCATATACACAAACCGGTTCTTTCGCGATTCCTACAACCTCTTTGACTGGCAATACACGTATGCGGGTTATTACCAGTTATGGTTCCGATCCATTGGAGACAGCTTGCGGAGATTACAGTTACGGAGAAACAGAAGATTATTTGGTAAATATTGCAGCGGCCCCTGCTTGTAGTGGTAGCCCAATACAAACGAATACGATAGCCACCCAAAACGCAGTTTGCCCTAATGTAAGTTTTACTTTTTCCCTGAGTCCGTCAATTATTACTACCGGCAACACCTATCAATGGTATAACAATGCAGGCTTGATTGCAGGTGCCACAAGTGCAACCTACACTGCAACAATTACAAAAGCAGATAATTTTCATTGTAAGGTTACCTGTCCCACTGGTGCAAAAACGACAGCATCAACCCCGGTTGCTATACAAGACCCCTATCTTTACTGTTCCTGTACTTCTGCTTCAGATGCGGCTGACGGTGACAAGATATTTAATGTAAAAATAGGCACCCTGGATAATTCCTCAACTTGTGATCCAACGGGTGGTCCGGGCTCCATACAAAACAGGTATTCAAATTATACAACCATTCCTGCACCGAATCTTACACAACTAAATCCAATTCCTTTTTCAATCGAAGTCGGTCCCTGTGATAGTTACAGTTTAACCTCAACATCGATTTGGATCGATTATAACCATAATGGAAGCTTTGATGCGCCAGGTGAACGTGTATACAACTCAGGCGTTAATTTACACAAACCCCTTACACTAACCGGTGCGATCATCATTCCGGAAAGTGCTTTGAAAGGCTTAACCCGTATGAGAATTATAACTGCCAAAGGTGAGAGTATTCCTCAGGCCTCTGCTTGTGGAAGTTATGATGTGGGCGAGACAGAAGATTATTTCGTAAATATTGTAGGACCGGTGTATTGCAGCGGCGTACCTGCACCGGGAAATACAATTGCCAGTCAAACCACTGCTTGCCTTAATACAGACATTGATTTGTCATTTTCAGCATCATCCTCACTCAATAATGATGTTGCTGTAGGGCTTACTTTTCAATGGTTCAATAATGCAGGCGCTATCGCGGGTGCTACAAACCCGACCTATACAGCAACAATTACAGCTGCCGATAAATTTTATTGTAAGGTTACATGCAGCCAAAGTGGCCAAACGGGGCAATCAACACCGGTTTCTATTAGTTTAAAATCTTTTGATAAATGCTATTGCACTTCTATGGCTACCAGTACCAATGGCCTGGACATTTTTAACGTAACAGCAGGAACACTCAACAATTCAACGACCATTTTTCAAACCGGTGGGCCCGAATCCATATTAAACAGGTATTCCGACTTTACCACCTTAGTGTCTGCGCCCGTATTTAATCAATTGGCTTCGATCCCATTTTCGGTGCAAATCGGGGCAAGCAACTATTATTCCCAAACCTCCATCTGGATTGATTATAACCACAACGGTACTTTTGAAAACCCGGGTGAACGCGTATTCCAATCAACAGGAGAAAATTCAGGAAATTATATTCAGACTGGTTCCTTCACGATTCCTGTTACGGCTTTGACAGGCATTACCCGTATGCGGGTTATTACCAATGTTAATTCCACCCCGGTAAGTTCTGCCTGTGTAAATTATGTCGAGGGAGAAACAGAAGACTATTTGGTGAATATTGCAGCACCTCCCGCTTGCAGTGGCAGCCCGATACCAACCAAAACGATAGCCACTCAGGTTTGTCCGGAATCAAAATACACTTTTTCTCTAAGTCCTGGAATTCCCACTACCGGTAACACATACCAATGGTATAATAGTGCTGGACTGATTGCAGGCGCGACTGGTGAAACCTACACAACGACAATTACAGATCCGGATGATTTTTATTGCAAAATCACCTGCCCCAATGGTAATAAAACAACCACATCAACCCCGATCACAGTCTTAAAATGCTATTGTACCTCTGGGGCTACTGACAGCAGGAGCCTGGAAATTTATAATGTAACAGCAGGAACCCTTAACAATTCAAGTGACGAGTTTCAAACCGGGGGGCCTGGATCCATATTAAACAGATATTCCGACTATACAACCATAGTAGCTGCGCCGGTATTTAATCAATTGGCTACGATTCCATTTTCAGTACAAAACGGTGCAAGCGCATTTTATTCCCACACATCCATCTGGATTGATTATAACCGTAATGGAGCTTTTGAGAACCCGGGTGAACTGGTGTATCAGACGACAGCACTAATCTGGGGCAATTACACTGCCAGTGGTTCCTTCAGAATTCCAATAACCGCTTCAACAGGTATTACCCGTATGAGAATCGTTACTAATTATGGTACTGATCCTGTAAGTTCTCCTTGTGAAAATTATATTGATGGGGAAACAGAAGATTATTTCGTGAATATTGCAGTACCGCCAGTTTGTAGCGGTCCACCCATACAAACAAACACAATAGCCACGCAGAACCAGGTTTGCCCTACCGTAAGTTTTACGTTTTCCCTAAGTCCTTTAATTACTACTACCGGTAACACATATCAATGGTATAACGATGCTGGCCTGATTGCAGGTGCTACAAATGACACCTATACGGCAACAATTACAAAAGCGGATCATTTTTATTGTAAAGTTACCTGTCCCAACGGTAACAAAACAACAACGTCAACTCCTGTTGCTGTACAAGGTCCCTACCTCTACTGTTCATGTGTTTCTACCGCTACTATTTCCGAGTGGGAAGAAATACATAACGTAACTGTCGGAGGATTAAACAATTCTTCCACTTGTGAGCAAACTGGTGGCGCAGGATCTGTACTAAACAAGTATTCGGATTATACCACGTTAGTGGCAGCTCCGGAGCTACCAATATTAGGCGTTATTCCATATTCTATTATAACGGACAGGTGCGGCGTCGGCAATTATTTTTCAACTTCTATCTGGATCGATTTTAACCATAATGGTGTTTTCGATGCTCCTGATGAAAGGGTGTCTAACTCTCCATCCTATGTTTTGCCTGAAAATACTCCTACGCTATCAGGTTCATTCACAGTCCCGGCGGGTGCTTTGACTGGCCTTACACGCATGAGAGTTATTTCTGCCAGAGAGGGAGGGTTGCCAATGACCTCTGCCTGCGGTGAATATGGTGCGGGAGAAACAGAAGATTATTTTGTGAATATAGTACCGCCTACTGCTTGTAATGGCAGTCCGATACAAACCAACACAATAGCGACTCAACACCCGGTTTGCCCTGAATCAAAGTACACTTTTTCTCTGGATCCGTTAATTCCTACTTCAGGTAACACGTATCAGTGGTATAACGATGCTGGCTTAATTGCAGGTGCTACAAATGACACCTATACCACAACAATTACAAGTGTAGATCATTTTTATTGTAAAATTACTTGTCCTAATGGAAATAAAACAACAACGTCAACTCCGGTTGCGGTCATAAAATGTTCTTGCCCTTCTAGTGCTACCAGTGCCGCTGGTTTGGACATTTTTAATGTAACAGCCGGAACGCTAAACAATTCAAGTACCATCTCTCAAACCGGAGGGCCTGGATCCATATTGAACAGGTATTCCAACTTTACAGGCTCAGTGGCTGCACCGGTGTTTAATCACTTAGCTACGATCCCTTTTTCAGTTCAGGTTGGTGCAAGCAACTATTATTCCCATACTTCTATCTGGATCGATTATAACAATAATGGTACTTTCGAAAGCCCGGGTGAAAGGGTTTATCACACGGTAGGCTATCATATTAGAGATTATACTGAAACTGGTTCCTTCGTGATCCCAACGAGCAGTTTAACAGGTATTACGCTTATGAGAGTAATTACCAGGTACGGTGACGATGAGATAAATTCTGCCTGTGAAAATTATTCTGAGGGAGAAACAGAAGATTACCTGGTGAATATTTCAGCAACTCCAGCTTGTAGCGGTAGCCCAGTGGCATCTAAGACAATAGCCACTCAAAATCCGGTTTACACCGAAGTAAGTTTTACTTTTTCTCTAAGTCCGTCAATTATTACTACCGGTAACACGTTTCAATGGTATAACAATGCTGGTCTGATCGCGGGTGCGACAAATGAAACTTACACTACAACAATTACAAAAGCGGATGACTTTTATTGCAAGGTTACCTGTCCCAATGGTAATTTAACAACAACTTCAACGCCAGTTGCTGTCTTAGCGCCCTACCTGTACAGTTATTGTATTTCTACTCCTATTCTTCCCAGTTACGAAAACATATACAACGTTACTGTCGGCACATTAAATAATTCTTCAAGTTGTACCCAAACTGCTGGCCCGGGATCTGTATTAAATAAATATTCAGATTTCACGACTTTAATTGCTGCCCCGAATCTCACGACATTATCTGCTATCCCCTTTTCTGTTCATACAAGTCCCTGTGGTGCTTATGGGCCGAATATTTCAACTTCAATATGGATAGATTTTAACCATAATGGGGTTTTTGACGCGCCTGGTGAAAGAGTGTTTAACTCTGCAAAATATTATTCTTACGCCGCTTACACAGAATCAGGGTCATTCATAGTTCCGGCAGATGCTTTACCGGGCCTGACACGTATGAGAGTGATTTCTGCCGGAGAAGTAGGTCTGCCAATGCCCTCCGCCTGTGGTGAATATAGCAGGGGTGAAACGGAAGATTATTTTGTGAATGTAGTTGTTCCCGCTTGTAGTGGTGCGCCTACGGCTGGCAATACCGTTGTAAGTCAAAACAATGTGTGTGCTAATACAAGCATTACTCTGTCACTGTCATCGCCGCCAACAAATACGAACGGAATTACCTACCAGTGGTTCAATAATGGCGGTGCGATTACGGGTGCAACGGATGCCAATTACACCGCGACAGTTACAACAACGGATCATTTTTATTGCGAAGTAACTTGTACCGGCAGTGGACTAAAAGCTTCATCATCGCCAGTAACGGTGAATGTAACCCCGGTTTCCCTCCCAACGGCAGCTACAACCCATACACAAAATGTGGCTACTACGCCGTTGGTGGCCAATGATTGCCAATATATAGCCAAAGTGGTGCCAACAAGCGGCTTTACCGAGGCGACCGTAAAGAGCTGGATTGAAACAACTCCGCCTTTTGTTTACGTGCCAAGGCATTATGAAATTACGCCAAACACCAGTCCGAACACGGCAACTGGTACCGTAACCTTGTATTTCTCACAAGCGGATTTCAATGCATACAATGGAACTATTACAAGTGGATTATTACCGACCGGCCCAACGGATGCCGCAAAAATTACCAATTTCCAAATCCTGAAATATGCAGGAACCAGTCCGACAGGCCTGGGCTATGCCGGCTCGCCCACCTATATTCCCGGCAGTGGAAATTCCTGGAATACGGGCGCTTATTCTTTTGTTTGGAATGCAACAAATTCCATCTGGGAGGTCACATTCCCTGTTACGGGTTTCAGTGGTTTTCTGGCCAAATCCACTGCTCAACCTTTGCCGGTTACTTTAATTTCTTTCACAGGAAAAGCCACGGAGAAAGCCAATGAACTCAATTGGAAAACCAGCTCAGAAGTAAATTTCAGCCATTTCGAAATCCAAAGAAGTGTAGATGCAAAATTATTTGAAAAAATAGGTAACCAGGCGCCGAATACGTCAGGCAATTATACCTACCTCGATTCAAACGCCCCTGCGGGTAAGGCCTATTATCGGCTCAAAATGATAGATCGGGCTGCGGGCGGTCGGGATGGGACGTACAGTTTCTCAAGAATAGTTGCAATAGAAAACGATGCAGAAAAAGCCATTGTCGGCAATTTTTATCCCAACCCAGGAACCGGCAAAGTGTACATTGAAATTAAAGCAACAGAAAAAGGAATCTGGAACATCACTACCTATGATTTAAGTGGAAAAGTGATTTCGTTTAAAAGTAAACTTTTACAAGTTGGGTTGAATAAAATTTCAATTGAAAAACTTAATGTTGGTTTAAACCTTGTAAAGTTCGAGAACGGAACTATTACTGAAATCAGGAAAGTTATAAAGGAATAACTTTTTCAATACTTGTTCAATAGGGACTACGCTTTTCAAAGTTTTTATTGTATTAATGTTAGCATTGTTCAAAAAAATAAAACGACGAACGCCGTATATTTTAACAGTCGTTAAATATCGAGTGTTCGTTGATTTCATGACATAAATAATTATCCTACCAAACGCTTTGCTGGGCGATAGCTATTTTTTGCAAGCGGGAAATTCAATTTCCCGTAACAAAACGATCTTACCGTATATTTTTAACTTAATTGAAATTCTTTTGCAACTTAACCAACAACAATTTATTATGTGTACAAAAATGAAGTTTTACTGCTATTTATTGATTATGACTGCCGGGATGTTCGCTTGCAGTTACAGGCATGAGGTTGCACCAGCAGAGAAAGTGGAACTGACCGAATTAGAGGCTAACGCACGGACAGCCGCGACAACGACATATGGTCGGGGGCGTGAAGATATTATTAAGGACATTAATTTTCTTCGCGGACAGGCTAAACTTCCTCCCCTAAAAATGGATGAACGGCTTAACAATGCGGCTTATACGCTGGTCGTCAACAGCGCTGCAAGCCGACAGATAGTTCTGGACCGGTACGCCGCACTGGTAAGGCAAGTCTACGGTTATAACTGGCTGAAAATTGGCGCGTCTGGCTGTCGTGTTAAGCCTACAACTCCGGGTAAAACGAATTCAAATATTTTATTGTTGTACCCCTGGGCTAAGACACCGGACGCACTTGTTGTATTCAACAATGCTTTCACAGATATAGGGGTTAGCTCGAAAATCGTCAACGGTTTAGAATATTTTGTTTTTATTGTAGCAAAGCCGGTCAGATAATAACGGGTTTTAAAGCATACATCTAATGTGAAAAGTTCGTAGTGCTCAAAGAACACTACGAACTTTTCACAATCACTTTAAATTTAGACAAATACTTGATTATAATAAATTTGTAAGACTTCAATTCATCGATTCGGTTTAAAATACAAGTGTAATAACAGTCCCTTCCCCGGGTTCTGACCGGATCGTGAGCTGTCCTTTCATCTGCTGTGCACGTTGCTGCATGTTTGTCAGCCCATTCCCTTTTCTGGTCAACTGGTCGTCGAAGCCTTTGCCGTCGTCACGGATAACCATCTTCACCTTACCCATCATGTAGTCGATATCCGCGTGTACCGTGCTGCACTCGGCGTACTTCGCGGCGTTGTTCATGGCTTCTTTAAATATCAGGTAAAAGTTTTTGCGGGTTTGCATGTCCAGTTTCAGATTTTTAAGCTGTGTATCAGTTTTGAAGTGAAAAGTAAAACCTTTTGACTCTGCCAGTCCGCTCCCGAAATCCAGCATGCGGGCAAATACATCGGTGATCTGATCTCTGCCCGCTTTGACACTCCATACAATATCGCTCAATCCTTCCTGTACCTGCTGGGCATTTTCTTTTATTTTCTGCACAACCTCCTGATGTTCAGCTTTCTCCATTTGCATTAGCAATGCCTGGCTGTAAAAGGAGATGCTGCTGAGCGTACCCCCGATTTCATCGTGCATGTCGGCACTGATGCCGTTACGTATCTGCTGGATTTTCATGATCTGACTCAAACGGTACCTGTAAAAGGCGTAGAATATCAAGCCGACCGTAACTATACTCAGCATAAAAAACAAAGCAGATCTGTACCAGGGGGCACGTATCACGAGCGGACTCCGCCATTCATAAGTCCCCCAATCGGCACCAGCCACCGAGACTTGTACTCTCAGATCATATTCACCCGGCGGCAGACTGTTAAAAAGCAGTTTGTTGCCGTCTTCAAACATGTGCCATCTGTCGTCATTCCAACCTTCCAGTTTATACCGAAACCGGTTGAGTGCCGTATTATGGTAATCAGTACTCATGAAAGAAAATGCAAAAAGACGATCATCAGGCTCAAAAATAATCTTATCACCAAGCATATGACTGGTAACAGTGTCGGTTCGGTTATGGTCAGAAGCATATTTCGAGTAAGATATCAACTGTAACGCATGCTCTTTTTTTGAACTGGTGTCAATCCGTGCCGGATCGAAAGCCACAACGCCGTTCAGTCCGCCAAAATAGAGGGTGCCATCCCGTGATTTCAGGTACGATCCGTGGTTGAATTCCAAATGTGGCAGGCCGTCAAAAATGCCGTAGTTGTGAAACTTCTGCGTACGCGTATTAAAACGCGACAAGCCTTTGTTTGTACTCAGCCAAAGATTGCCCCGCTCATCGGGTAGCGCAGCGTAAATATTGTTATCCGGAAGGCCGTCCTCGGTTGTAAAAATCCGTGTCTTTTTTTGAATGGTATCAATGCGGATCAGTCCCTGCCCCGATCCCGCCCACAATGCATTTTCAAACCATACCGTATGAAATACCTGCAAGGCAGGAAGTTTAATCTTGTCTCCGCCAGATTGTCCGTAATGTTCATGAATGGTAGCGTCCCGGTTTAAAACATACAAGCCATTGGTAGTGCTCACCAGAACACGATTTTCGGACCAGGGCATGAAGTAATTGACCCGCTCGTTTTTAATGTATCTGCCTGCCTTTTCATTGAGCAGCACCGGTTTCAGGTTCCGTGTATCAATCATCCCCATTCCACCCCAGGTGCCCATCCAGAAGGTATGCTCATTGAGTTTGTAAAAGGAGGTAAAACCCCTGCCGCTGACAAACGGGAATTTCACCGGAAAGTATTTTTCGCTTTCAGGATCAATTTTGATGAATTGGGGACCATCCGTTATTGCATAAACCTCGTCGCCGGCAAAAAGCACTTTATAAGGAATCACGGCGTCACCAGGAATATTCTTCGGACGTTTTAGATTCATATGCCGACTCAGGTTCGTTAATGGGTCTATCTGATGAAGCAGATTCGGCTTTCCATTCACCATAAAACCGTAAGAACACACCCAGATTTTACCCGATGGGTCCTCCGTAATGCCACGTATACTGCTACCAATGTCGCCCTGCTTTTCCAGTGGTAAACTCAGGTATTTCCGGAATACCTCGTCGGTCAGTGTTATTTTAAAAAGACCGTCCACACAAGATATCCAAAAACTGCCGTCTGAGCTTACCATGGATGTAAACAGGAAGATGTGCGCCCCTGATTTCTGTTGCAGGCGCGTTGTCAGATCTGTAAATTCGTTTGTTTTTTGATTTAAAAAGCCAATTTCCTCCGACGATTTATACCAAACGTTCCCTTTTTTATCTGGAAAAATGACTTGTGGAGCTGCCGTCGTAACGACTTCTGTCAGCGGGCCGAACGTACGCTTTCCGAAGAAATATTTACGCATCGCATATTTTTTGCTATTCCGTTGCCGGTAGTAAATATTCAATCCTTCCGCGTCCTGCTGTACAACACTAAAAACCCGGAAATGCATGTTCTCAAGTTGTTTACTCAGCAGGCTGATCCTGCGCGTTAATTTCGCTTTAGAATTGATTTCATCCAGAAACAGGTCCTCACTGAATACATAGGCGTTATTTTGAAGATCATTAAAAAAAAGGGTAACCTGATTTTCAGCTGACAAAGGAAAGGAGGCGTTTACCGGCGGCGTGTATACAGCCTCAGGAATATATTCTTTGTTGATTTTTATTAATCGGCCGCGCGGAATCGCCACCCACGCAACTTTATTCTTGTCAAAGAAAATATTCAGGTTTTGTTTGGAATCCAAGCCCTTAACACTGCCTGACAAGTCAACTGTTTTGCAGCTAAGATGCACAGGATCAACAACGCTGAAACCATTGTTGTGCGCCACCCATATCTTACCGTCGGGCGCTGTCACGACCTGGTTGACCAGTGTACGACTGCCTATCGACCGGGTCAGGGTTTCTGTGAAATTTTGGAAAGTGTACCCGTCGTAGCGCCAGAGCTCCTGCCCCGTTGCTACCCACATGAAACCGCGCCCATCCTGAGCCAGACAGCGAATATTTCTGCTAGGTAATCCCTGCTCAGGCCCCAGCAACTGAATGTTAACGCGCGTTTGCGGAGCCTGCGCCGTACATATTTGAATACCATTTTGAAAAAGAAACAATATCAATGCGAAAACCAATGCGCATCGACACCTTTTCCGAGGCGATCCAAAAAGGTTAAAAGTGGAAAATTCAAGTAGCATGAAGAGGACGCCGAGTTCAAGAGAACAATATCGCAGTTTACATTAAAAAACGATACGCTAGTCAAATTGCGGTTACTTTTTATTAACCGTTCAAAGCTGCGTGCAGATCCGGTCACTTATATAGCAAGAATTTGCTATTGCGCCTGGACCACAAGTTGACTTCTTTTGGCATTTAAGATTCTCTATTAATATCCATCCGGATACTACTCAATTAACTTCAAAAAACATGAAAAAAGCATTTCTTTCCCTTGCCGTTCTTGTCTTCTGTTCACAAAGCTGCATCACCGACCACGCCCAGCCGATTTCGGAGCCGACAACGTTTAAAGCTGACCCGTTCGTCAGCAATTTAAAAGCACCCCTTGGGCTCGCGCTCGACGATAAAGGAAATATCTGGGTGACTGAGGCCGGAACGGGAACTGACAAAGATGACGGTGGCGTAGCCATGATTACACCATCCGGTCAAAAAACCGTGTTTGTAACCGGCCTGAAGTCGATCATTAATCAGGGTTCCATTGAAGGAATAAGCAAATTACTTTACCGCGACGGAAAATTATATTTCCTTCATGGCTTCACCGGAAAGCTCTACATTGCTGACGTTTCTTCATTCAAACCAGGGGATGCTCCGGTGAGCCTTGCCGGTATTCCGTCCCATGATATTGGTGACTTTGTCAGAAATCAGAAATACACAGATCCGCTTAATTCCAATCCATTTGAACTGGCGTTCGGACCGGACAACAATTTGTACATTGCTGACGCGGGCGGGAACGCGATTATCAAAAGAGACCAAACGACCGGCGATTTGAGTGAATTCGCGATCATCCCCAAAAGCGAAGAAGGTAAAGATGCTGTTCCAACCGGCATTGTATACGATGGCAGCAAATTCCTTGTCAGCACGTTAACAGGGTTCCCATTTACACCGGGAGCTGCAAAAATTTACCAGATTACACCTTCCGGAGTTGTGACCGAGTACAACAAAACCAAATTCACAACGCTCGCGGGCATTACACTTTCGGTGAACAACAAACCGATCGTGGTTCAGCATGGTACATTCGGGATGGGATTTACAGCCGGAACCGGCAAAGTAGCAGACGAAAACGGCAACACATTGCTAGAAGGGCTCTCGCAGCCAACCGACATCGTACGCTCAGGTGAAAAAACCTACTATCTGCTCAGCTACAAGGATGGAACAATCAGTAAGCTGAGTTACTGAGACCAACCGATTTGGCAGTTCGCTCCCTTAGCAGCTCGATTTAGCCGTGTAAGCAATTTGGCTCCCGAAACAATATGTTTGTTGCGGGAGCCAAAATATTAATACGCAAGCCGCTCAAACCAGCCGCTCTCTGATCGCCAGACTGATCGCTTCTGTGGCACTGTTTACATACAGCTTATCGTAGATATTTCTGATGTGATTGTTCACCGTGTTGTAGGAAATACCGCACTCCGCCGCGATCAGTTTGTAGCTGTAACCCTTTGTCAGTAAGGAAAGAATCTGCTTTTCACGTTCTGTGAGATGGTAATCCCTTTTTGACTGGGGCTCCGTGGCAAAGTATCGCAGCACCCTGGTTGCGATGCTGCCGGTCATCGGCGCTCCCCCATCCAGGGCCTCTTTCAAACTTTCCAGAAACCTTTCCGGACTGGTTTTTTTTAATAGATATCCGTTGGCGCCGGCACGGAGGCTGTCAAAAATCCGTTCGTCCTCCTCGAAGTTGGTTTGCATCAGGACAGGCAGTAACCCGAAATGGCTCCTTATCAATTTGGTTGCCTCAATGCCGTTTGTGCCGGGCATATCGATATCCATAAGAACCAGATCCGGCCTGGAACCTGCAATATCCGCCAACAGATTATTTGCATTGATAAAAGTTCCGGTGCAGGTAAAATCTGGCGAAAGGTTCAAAAGCATCGCCACGCTGTTGAGCCTCTCCTGATTATCGTCGAAAATAATGATTCTTGATGTCATGGGGCAAAATTAGTGAATCGGGCTGTTGAATTATATAGCAAATATTTGCCATCATAAGATTTGAAACGCAACACCAAATTCCATCGCTCCTATAACGTATTATGTTGAATATAAAAACCCAAGCCCACGGAAATGGAATCCATCATTAATCATCCAAAACCCCAAACACACACCATACCCGCGCAAGCACCAGCTTAACTATCTGCTGACAATCGGGTATCTTCCTTTTCGCCTGCATCCTCTTCGGGTGAGGTTTTTTTAGCGTTCTCTGCGGGATCGTTGGGAAGTGATCCCATTTCTTCGCTCCCTGCTTTGTCGTATGTGCCTTCCCGGTCTTTGCTGGAAAGCTCGTCGGCAGTCTTTACTTTTCGTTCCGCATCTTCATGATTTTGCATAACTTTCTGATTTAAGTAATTTGATGTACACCTTTAAAATCTCATGCCAATGATTGTGTAATGGTATGCACGCACACGGTGCGGCACAAACTTTCCAATGGACTTTGCTTCCAAAATACAATGGTGTACCTGGTCGATCATCGAATAAAAAGAATTCGTCGTTGTAAGCAAAATTTCTCACCCGTGGCCTGTGTCTTCTAAGGACCATCCCGAAACGCCAAACGATACAAGCTTCACACTTGAAAAAGTGCGCAGTGTGAAAAAACACTACGCACAACGAGAAATCCAGAATAGATTGGAAAATCAATCCAATGTCTCACTAACTCAGGCCGGCTATCAACATGATATTTTGGTTTGCGAGATGACGAAATGATGACTTTTTGGACATTTCAAGACATTCAAATCACGGCAGATGCCGGTCTCAGTATTAGGACATTTTAAGAGAGATAAACGCTGTATAGCGGCCGACACAACAAGCGGTCAGTTACCCGGGAAATAGGTCGTTTTCAGGTATTCCCGCAGCGAAGTTGGTTTCCGGCCCAGTAGACGCTCTACCGTATCGTCTGTCCCGGCCAGCATCCCGTGTTTGGCGGCGGCGACCCACTGGGCAAGGAAGTTGGCGACAACTTCGGGGAAGCCGGCGGCTACTTTTTGCGCGATGTATGGCGCCAGCTCGATGTTTTTGTAAACGATGGGCCGGCCGGCTAACGCAGAGAATTCCCGGGCGATGTCATGAAACGAATAGGCTTCGCTCCCTGACAGAGTGTATTCCTGGTTTTCATGCCCTTCGCTGGTCAGCAGGGCAGCCGTGGCAGCTGCCAGATCGGTCCGCTGAACGAAAGCTATCTTGCCATCTCCCGCCGGTAAAAGTATCTCCGCCTCTGGCACCTCGCTGCCAATCAGGTACCCAAGGCCTTCAAAGTAGAAGTTATTTTTGAGAATGGTGTATACCAGCCCGGACGCTTTGAGGTAGGCCTCTGTGCCCAGGTCGCTTTCCGTGACCTCCGTCATCACAAAATTTGTGCTTCGCTGGATGCTGGTGTAGAAAAGGTGCTTCACCCCGGCTTCCTTAGCAGCATCGATGACGTTTCGGTGCTGGCGCAACCGGTCGGTAAACGCTACTGCCGAAACCAGCAGCACCTTATCGATGCCCTGAAAAGCTTGCACCAGCGCGGGGTAGTCAAGGTAGTCGGCCTGCCGGACGTCTACGCCTTGCTTCACGAGGTCCGTGGCTTTGCTAACGTCACGCACCATGGCCGCAATTTCTGCTGCCGGAGTAGTAGTGAGCAAAAAGTCTATGGTTTGGTGGCCTAATCCACCGGTGGCTCCGGTTACTAAAATCATGATAAAAAGCAATTTAAAAATTCGTGTATATTTACTTGCGATTTGCAAGTACAAAGTTAAATGAACTACTTGCAAAAAGCAAGTGAAATAATAAGTCGATTTTTAAGAAAGCGTTAAACGGCGATCTACCTGTGTTGCCGGAAAAACTTCAGGCCGGTAAAGACACGGCCGTTAAGAAGTACCAACGGATTGTCCGGGAAAATTCCCCGTTATGACTTGTGTAAAAAACTGCGAATAACTATATTTTACCGTCTGTGACGAATTCAAAAAGTTTTCGTCGCCGGGATAATAATTAATTTCTAAACGATGCCCCGTATCTTCACAGAACCATTGCCAAACAAATTGAACGACTAGCTGTACATCTAAGCGCTCAGCCTGTTAAATGCCCTTTAAAACAGCTAAGACGGCACCAAAAACTTTTCCGTTTCAGCAAAAAAGACGCAACCAAGCAACCCATAAAAGCATCAGTTAGAAAACCACATCCATGCCACAAAAATCCACTCCTTCGCTAAGTATCAAAATCTCACGGATTTTGCTCGCCATACTCGCTACGCTCATCGGATTGTATCCTTTGTTCTATTTTTTCCAGAGTAACTTTGGGATATTGGGTAACAAAAACAGTGCGTTATTGGCAAGCGCGGTATGGAGCTCGGCCTTCTACATGCACATTGCTACCGGCGGGCTGGCCTTGCTGTTGGGCTGGGTTCAGTTTAATCAAAGGATCAGAACAGCTGCTCCTGCCCTGCACCGCAACCTTGGAAAACTGTATCTGTTGCTGGCGCTTTTCAGTTCAGTTTCTGCCGCCTATCTGGCGATTCATGCAGAGGGCGGCGTGATCGCTGCAACGGGATTTTTCTGTCTTGCCATTGTCTGGTTTGCCAGCACGTTCATGGGGTACACCAGTATTGTAAAGGGGCGGGTGTCTCGGCACCAAAAATTCATGATTTTCAGCTACGCCGCATGTTTTGCTGCCGTGACACTGCGCCTGTGGCTACCCTTGCTGGTTGTTATTTTCGGCGATTTTATCAAAGCTTATGTGCTTGTGGCCTGGCTGTGCTGGCTCCCGAATATGTTTGTTGCTTATTTGTTAACCCGAAATAGGAATCAGTCTGAGACTGGGCTTGTTTGAGGAATTTGTTGCCTCCTCAAGGGCAATATAAGTTTTGAGTTTGTAGTCAAATAACCAACAACAATGGATTATTTAGTAAAAAACGAAAAACTGGAATTGAAATATGAACCAGGTAAAGGTGCCTGGACTTATCACATTCAAATTCCTGATACGAAAGACATTGTTGGAAAATGGGGCTCGTTGAAAGTATCGGGCACGATCGACGACTACAAAATTGAGCGTATCAACTTGTTCACAATTACGGGACAAGACAAATTGATTTCAATAAACGAAAAAATCAGAAAAGCCATCAAAAAAACGGGTGGCGATTTTGTTCATGTGACAGTGTATCTTTTGACTACCGGTGAGAAAGTTACAGAGAAAGAAATTCTGGAAACCTTCAAAGACGCCAATGTTTTGGAGGCTTTCAAAAAGCTGCCAGCAAACGAAAGAACTGAAATAATTGGCAACATCATTTCCCAAAATTCTCAGGACAAGCAAACCAGGATGATTATTCAACACATGAACAAACTCAGCAAGAAATGATTGATCTGGCATGCCGCATGTTCAATTTAGTACTTACCTACTAAATCATAATTCTTTTATCGGCCTGATTGATACATTTGTTAGGTGATCAATAAAAAATCTCAATCTAAACCATGGAACCAATAAAACTTTCACAGCAGCAAATCGATTTTTATGCGGTTAACGGATACCTGGTCGTCGAAGACCTGATTTCGCTGGAAGAAGTGGAATTATACAAAACACTTTATGACGAATTTCTAACGGGGAAAATTGACGTAGGCGCAAACAGGTCTGATTTAGGCGCAAATCTGGGCGACAACGACAAAGTGGAGAACATTACCCAGATTATGTGGCCCAGTGATTTCAAACCTGAACTTCTTGAAATGTCATACCATCAACGGGCGCTGGACATCAGCAAACAACTGATGGGTGAAGATATGGAGATGGATTTCGACATGCTGATCAATAAGTCTCCGTTTACAAACACGATCACGCCATGGCACCAGGATGAGGCATATTGGCTGAATGTTCCGGACAAACGCGCTGCAAGCTGCTGGTTATCACTCGATCGTGCCACTTTGGAAAGCGGCTGCATGTGGTTTGTGCCGGGGTCGAATCGGAAGGAAGTCAGGCCGCATACTTTCGCTGCGAAAAAAGGCGGGGCGCTAACCTGCGAAGCCAGCGAGGACGAAGGTGTTGCCATAGAACTGAAACCCGGCTCCTGCACATTTCACCATGGAAGAACCTTGCATTACAGCCGCGGGAATTCAACCGACGGACAGCGCAGGGCGTTTATTGTCAATTTCCGCCCGGACGAGATGATTCGCTTTGAGCGTGCCAACGGCTTTGATCATGGCAAACAAAATGCCGGAGACCGTCAGTTAAAAAATGATGAATTTGTGAAATAACGGGTAATGAAAACGCTATCATGACAGAATCGATTCAGTTGGAAAAGAAGGGGAAACAATCCCGGTACATTATCATCATTGGCATCCTGTTTTTTGTATTTGGCTTTGTAAGCTGGCTCAATGCAGTACTGATCCCGTATTTCAAACTGGCCTGCCAGCTCACCACGCAGCAGGCCATGCTGGTCGCTTTTGCCTTTTACATTTCTTATCTGATTATGGCACTGCCGTCATCCCGTATCATCAAAAAAACTGGATACAAAAACGGAATGGTGCTTGGCCTGTGGATCATGGCTGCTGGTGCACTGATTTTCATTCCCGCCGCCAGTAACCGCGAATACAGCTTGTTTTTAATCGGTTTGTTCGTTCAGGCAACCGGCCTTACCCTGCTGCAGACTGCTGCCAATCCTTATGTTACCATTCTGGGCCCGATCGAAAGTGCGGCGATGCGCATGAGTGTGATGGGTGTATGTAACAAAGTAGCAGGTGCCATAGCTCCGTTGCTGTTACTCGGTGCGATCTCAAAGGACCCTGACGAAATTGACAGGCTTTCAGCGATGTTGCCGAAACTCTCGGCTGGGGAGCAAAATCATGTACTGAACGAACTGGCAGAAAGGCTGATCTCACCCTACATCGTCCTCACCCTGGTATTAATCGGATTGGGCATTTTGATACGTTTTACGAGTTTACCCGATATTGCGGATGAGCCGGAAACTGACTTTACCGAAGATACAACCAGAAAGACCAGCATCTTTCAATTTCCACACCTCATTCTGGGTGCGGTTGCGATCTTTTGCGGCGTGAGCGTTGAGGTATTGGCGGTGGATACCATCATCAATTACAGCGAGTTCCAGGGAGCTGCCTTTAAAGAAGCCAAATTCTTTTCGACTTACACACTGCTCATCATGATCATCAGCTATGTATTTGGAATCTTCGCGATCCCCGGAATCATAACGCAGCGAAAAGCATTGCTTTTGTCTGCCTGTGTTGGCATCGTCTTCACATTGACCGCCGTGGTTCTGAAGGGTGACGCTTCCGTCTGGATGATTGCTTTTTTGGGCCTTGGTAACGCTTTGATATGGCCGGCTATCTGGCCGCTTGCCATGGATGGACTCGGCAAATTCACCAAATCCGGCTCAGCGCTGCTGATTATGGGAATTGTAGGTGGTGCGCTGTCTCCCCTGCTTTATGGAAAACTCAGCGACAGCTACAACCCGCAGATCGCTTATTTGCTGCTGGTTCCGTTTTATCTTTTTCTGCTGTTTTACTCCGCATCAGGGTACAAAGCCGGGAAAAGAACCGTACAGATTGTTTGAAATAATTTTATTTCAGACTACTTCTGTATGCCAACGGAGTGATGCCGGCGTATTTTTTGAACACCGTAGAAAAATATTGAGAGGAGGAAAAATTGAGTTCAAAGGCAATATCGACAATACTGACCGCTCTGTTTTGAGATAATGTATGCTTCGCCCGTTCAATTTTTCTTCTTGTTATGTAATCCATCGGCGTTATCCCGACTTGCTCCTTAAACCATTTTTTAAAGTGAGATTCAGAAATGTGATGCTGACCGGCGAGAATATGGATGGAGAGGTTGCTGTTCAGATGTTCGTCAATGTACTTTTTTACTTTTTCAATTCTCAAATTGTTGCCGGCAACCACCTGAGGAGCAGCTGAACATTCGATAACATATTGCAGGATAATGGCCAGCTGTGTGTGCACTGAGAGTTTGGAATAAGGCGTTAATTCACCTTTGCAGCGCTGAAAAATTTCATCAAAACCTGTCTTAATCATTGGATTACCTTTGAAATGCCGGGCTGGAATCTTCAACAAACCATCCAGAAAACCGGAAGCATTTTCGTCACGATAGCCTAAAAAACGCCTCCTGTTTTCAGGAATTTCGATTTGCAGCCAATATACAGAGCCCTTTTCCTCCGGATGATTTGCGGTACTGTGCGGTTCTCCGGGAAAAGTGATGAAAACGTCACCGCCACAAATGACAAATTGCTGCTGATTGACTTCGTATATCTGTTGTCCGTTCGCGCAGTAAACAATCTCCATGATGCCGGGATGCGCATGCGTTTGCAGATTGCTCCGCGCACCAAAATAGGCATATCGCCCCAGCAGAACGGCGTTTTCTATCCCGAGGCCACCCAGGTTCAAAACCTGACGCTCCGATTCATCCCGGATCATGGTCATAATCAAACAGATTTCCTGGTAAAATATAGCCAATTATTCACAAATGCTGGATATCAACCGGTTCTATTTTAGGTGTTATCAAATGTATTGCAAGCCAGGCAATTAGAAATGAAACACTGCAAACGATGAATATCACATTGTAACCCGCTACCAGATTACCAATCCCTTTGTAATAATCCAGAATAAAACCGATGAATAAAGGAAACAGTACGCCGCCTATTGCACCTGCCATGCCACCAATGCCGATGACCGAGCTGACCGTATTTTTCGGAAGCATATCCGAAACGATGGTGTAAATATTGGAGCTCCACGCCGCATTACCGGCAACTGCGAGCCCGATCAATCCGACTGCGGCCCATACGTCAGATACAAAACGTGCACCGACAATCGGAACTACACAAAGTGCAGCAATAAGCAATGCCGCTTTCCGCGATTTGGAAACGCTCCAGCCTTTTTTGATAAACCAGGAGGAAAGCAAACCGCCCCCAACCGCACCAATTGTGGCAGCCGAGTATACGATAACAAGCGGCAGACCTGGCTTTTTAAGGTCCAGATTGAACGTCGTACTGAAATAAGAAGGAAGCCAGAACAGGAAGAAATACCAGATCGGGTCAGTCAGAAACTTGCCGGCAATAAACGACCAGGTGGGCCGGAGCGAAAATAACTTTGTCCAGGAAATCTTTTCCTGAGCCGCACCTTCCTCTGCCCGTTTTTCTGATGGCGTATCGTCAATTCGAATGTAGGCCAGTTCCGATGCCGACAGTTTCGGATGCTTTTCGGGCTGTTTGTAAATAAGCCTCCATGCAATGAGCCACAAAAATCCGATGGCTCCTGTGATGATAAACGCAGCTTTCCAGCCATAAATCCCCAAAAGCCATGGCACCATAATGGGCGCAACACAGGCTCCGATATTGGAGCCTGAGTCGAAAATCCCCGTGGCGAGTGCACGTTCTCTTTTTGGAAACCACTCAGTTACCGTTTTTACAGCCGCCGGAAAATTACCGGATTCGCCAATACCCAAAGCTGCCCTGGCAATACCAAAGCCCAAGGTACTGTTAACCAGCGCATGACACATCGCCGCAACACTCCAGATCGTCACTGAAATGGTGTAACCAGTTTTGGCCCCAATCTTATCGACAACCCTACCGAAAACCACGAGACCTATGGCGTAGGTGGCGGAAAATGCCATGACAATGTAACTATAATCGCTTTCTGTCCAGTTGTATTCGAGCTCTAAAACCGGTTTTAACAATCCAAGAACCTGTCTGTCCAGATAGTTGATCGTCGTGGCAAAAAATAGTAAGGTGCAAATTGCCCACCTGTAATTTCCGGTTGTAGTATTTGTCATGATTCAGTTAAGAAAAAGGCGTTTATAGGCATAGTTAATCAGCATTACGGCAGATTCGTCAATTAAAGGTGATCGGAGACATTTGTGATTCCATCTCAATATTCCCTGCACTTTCAGTATCCAGAAACAGATATGCATTGGACAATGTACGCAAAATGGTCGAAGGGTATTGCTCTGAAATCTCAGCATTCAAAGTATGGAAAACTGCCTCTGCCTTGGAAGGCCCCGGTACCATGCTGTATATTGCCTTCGCCTTTAACAAAGCCGGAACAGTTAGCGTGTAAGCATATGCAGGAACCTGGCTTACGTGATCAAAACAATCTTCATTGACCTGCTGCTGTTTACTTTCCTCGGCAAGCTCAACGACTTTGACCAGTTTATCTTCATTGAAATCCGCGATGAACGGATCATTGAAAGCCAGATGTGTATTTTCTCCAATTCCCATGCAGGTAATGTCGGTTGGATATTTCAGCAGCAATTCGCTGTAACGTTGGCATTCCGCTTCGGTGTCTTCCGTACTGCCATTCAAAACAAACACATTCGCAAAGGGAACCTTGTTGAAAATCTGTTCCCCCAGAAAGTGAGAAAAATGCTGTTTAGCGCCCACCGGCAAACCAATGTATTCGTCCATATGAAAAGCATTGACGCGCTTCCAGTCAATATCTGATTTTATGAGCGTAGCCAGAAATTCATTTTGTGAAGCGGCAGCGGCAAAAATCACATTCACGGATTCCTGCTTTCCAAGCAGTTCATTTATTTTGTCGGTTACCAGTTGCGCGGCTTCTTCCCCCAGCTGTTGCCTGTTTTCAAAGATCATTACCTTCAATTGGCCAGCTGTTCCAGTTTTAACGATTGACATTTTTTACGTATTTAAATTTATTCCTTTAATATTTCAATGTGTTTTTTTGATCATTACAATCTGAATTTCACCCCTGCACGTCCCCAGAACGAATAGAACTGCTTTTGGTAAATGCGTTCGCGCACGCCGAAATAATCCGTCTGCGGAGCTTTCGTCAGATTTTGTGCTTCTGCATAAATGGAGATCCTGTCCGTAACGCGGTACGAAGCATTGGCATCGATCTGTATACGGTCATGACGGATCACATCGGTTGCATCCTGATCGCCCAGCAGCACGGTGTAAGCACCGTTGTAGTTCAGGTTTCCCTGGATCGTAAATTTCTTGTGATTGAAAGAAAGTGATCCGTTTGCGGTATGATCGGCCTGTCCGGGCAGACGCAAATTTTTACGAAACTGCGCATCTGCACTTGAATGCGTATAGGTATAATTGGCCAGCACGGAAAGTCCTTTCAGGATGCCGGGTAAAAATGTAAGGTTCGCCTGCACGTTCAGTTCCACACCGTATACATTGGCATTGTCGCCGTTCAGGGTTCTGAACCATCTCCATCCTTCATACTTTTGCGCGCCTTCAAACTCATTTCCTGCCAACGCGAACACACTGTTATACTGGAATTTATTGATTTTTTTGTAAAACAAACCCCCGGAAATGATACCCAGATTATCGAGATACTTTTCATACATCAGGTCAACATTGGTAGCAAATGCCGGTTTCAGCTCTGGATTGCCATCCGTTACCGTTTCGCTAAGAATGCTGATCATGCGACCCGGAACAAGATCCACGAAGTTGGGACGTGAGTAACCGTAAGTGAGTGCAGCACGTAAAAGGGAAGATTTGTCAAGATCATATTTGAACTGAATGTTGGGAAGCACTTTGATGTAGTCATTCTTTTTTCTGTTCGGTGCAGTCGAAACCCAGTTGCCGTCCGCATTGGTTTCAATGATATTACCTTTGTAGTCTACCTTTGTTTGTTCTATCCGCGCCCCTATCAGAAACATCAGTTTGTTAAACTGTATCCTGTTCATGACGTATCCGGAAGAAACAGTTTCGACTGCGTCGTAATAGTAGGAATCAATGCTGTTTCTGGTTGCACCGGCATTGATCGGGAATAGACTTGAACCCAGATTTGCATTCAGGAAATCTATCGTTTTGTCTTTATCTACACCCAATCCGAAATTGGTGTTACCATCCAGCAGCTCAGATTCGACCTCTGGATTTCCACTGAAATTGGTCAGGCTTCCTGCCGCTGCTGCACCTGCGTAGGTCGTCACGATGGTTTCGTCGGGGCGGAATCTTTTGTTATGCATTCTTTTAAGCTTCGCTCCTGCTTTAAAAAACGCCGTGTTATTCCCGATTTTATAAGGTACGCTTGCATTCAGACGGGCTGTAAAGTTTTTTCCGTTGGTTGTCCACCAGTCTCTTTCAACGGTATTGTAAGTATAAAGGGAAGCATTGTTTTTCCAATCCGTTCCATAAGCTGACAAATAATCCGTGCTGATATCCGATATCGAAAGTGGAATGTTACCGGTGATAAAGTTGTAGATACCCGACTTGTTCACAAATTCAGATTCGTTCATAAATACGCCCGCATCCAGTTTCACGGTTCCGATAACCGTTTCACCCTGAATATTAAAGTTCAGGTTGCTGTTGTCTTCCGTTGCTGCTTTGATCTCGTTGTACCCGCGTCCTCTTGGGTTGCTGTACACACCTTCTTCGCTAAGTACATTTCGCGCGGTTTGCATCCGGGTACGTTTCCGGTAACGGGTCAGCTCATTGTTGTGGTTGCTGTACATCACATTGGCCACGATGCTGGTAGTCGGACTGAAATTGTAATCAATTGTAGCAGAGGTACCGGTTCTGGTACGCTGATTTTCAACATACAAAAGGCGGATATCAGTTGGAAAATAAATTTTCCCTTTTCCGTAATCATTTTCTTCCCAAACCTGTGAGCGGATTTCGTCATACCCGTTTTTAGTTCGGAAATAACTTCCGGTCGCCATGATGCCCAGCTTGCCATTCGGGTTTTTATCGTCGGCAAAAAAACGCTTGCCCAGCGAAATATTTCCGATACCGTTCAAATTGCTCCGGAGATTGTTGTATCCCGCGCCCAGATCCACCGATAACTTTGGTTTTAATGAAGTAGCCGTAGGTGTTTTCATATTGATCACACCGGCAATGGCGTCCCCGTCCAGATCAGGCGTAAGCGTTTTGACAACTTCCATGGAAGCAAGTACATTAACAGGAATTACATCCAGTTGCGCGTTACGTGAACCATCTTCCTGGGTACCCATGATCTGCTCCCCGTTTACGTTGATGTTGGTAAAATTGCCAGGTGTACCGCGCATCTGCACCGTTGCCCCTTCCCCGCTGCTGTTTCTTCCGATCGTTACCCCCGGCAGACGCTGTAAGGATTCAGCCACGTTCAAATCCGGAAACCGTCCCATCAGGTCGGCGGAAATAACCTGTTTGATGTTGTCGGAATTTCGCTGCTGATTGAGCGCTTTGCGTTGTCCTTCCTGACTGGCTGTTACCGTTACCTCGCCCAGATTAAGATCTGCCGATTTCATCTTCACATTCAAAAAAACGGTTTTCCCCGCTGTGACGTTCACCTGCTCTTCCACCGGTTGAAATCCCATGTAGACCACTGAAATGATCTGATTTCCTGCCGGGACATTGAGAAGCGTATAGTTTCCGGAAAGATCGGTGGCCACACCAAAGGTCGTTCCTTTAAGAAATACCGAAGCACCCGGTAGTATTTCGCCGGCCGCTCCTGTGACCTGACCTTTTACATTACCACCACCCTGGGCAAAAACGGGTGAATTAAAACTGAAAACAATCAGTAGCGCTGTAAGTAAACCCCCGGTAAGGGCACAGCAATTTTTGAGTAGCTTTTTCATACAATCGATTAAGGAATAAAGAAGTGGGAGATTTATTTGAATTTATAAGCGGTGTAATCGACCAGAAAACGAAGGGCAAATATGCTGCCGGTGTCACGGTTGGTAAGCCACACTTTGCCTTTCCTGAACCTGGTCCGTGTTTCCAGCATGGCCCCTCTCAGATTGGGATCGGGATGATCGCTTGCATATCTGTTTTGCAACAGCCAGTTTGCCGATTTTTCAATATTTGCGTCAAACTGTTTGTATCCGTTTTGTGAAAGCTGAATCCAGACGATGCCCGCCAGCGCCGCAGCAGAACCCGTCACAGATCCTTTGTCGGGCTGCCTGCCGTTCAGATAATTGTCGTAAAACATGGTTCCGTCTTTTTGCTGGGCTTTGGCAAAAACTTCGGCAGTACGTGCGGCTGCATCCAGGTATTTTTTGTCGCCGGTTAATTTAAACGCCTCAATCAGTGACTCGGCATACCATAGCGAAAACCTTGGATGAAATGATCTTTCCTGAACTGAATTTGGCATAAAACTCATCCAGACACCCTCAGGCCCTTGTTTCTCGATCAGACTGTTGCAAAGATTGATAAACGCATCTTTGAATTTTTTATCTCCTGAAAACTCAAAAGCATCTTTGAATAACCAACCTTCGGTATTCGGGCGCGAAACGTCAAATAGCTCCTGCTTTTCCTTCGACTTCCAGAAGGGACTGTATTCTTTCAGCACTTCACCCGTTTTGGCGTCTACATTGTCATAGCAAACTCCTTTTTCAGGATCATACATGTTTTTCATCATCCAGTATGCAGCGGACGTGGCCACCTTTGCATACTTTGGATTTTTGGTCACTCTTGACAGTTCATAAATTCCGGGGGTTCCGTCTGAAACAGTTGCAAACACAATAAAATCTTCACCGATCGAATCTCCATGCCGGGCGTTAACCATGCCTTTCAAAACAGGATGTTCTTTAATTTCCAGTCCTGCCCACCAATCACCCCCTCTGGTTGCGGCTGCCAGGTATTTTTTGTTGCCGGTTTGCTTGTAAGCGGCCAGCAAGGCATTCACTGCCTGGCCCGTGTGCCAGGGCACTTCATAGTCGTACCATTTCCCCTCAGTCATGTTGTAGTCGCATTTGGATTTACCCTCCGCATCCATCATCACTTCGGAAACATATTTTGCAATCTGATCAATGGCCAATACCACATCCTGCTTTTTTGTCTGAGCCCCGGCCCCGGAACCTCCGAGAAGCAGCAGCATCAAAAGCGATAAATAAAAACTCCGGTTACTCCGCATCATACGTTTTGTTTTTAGAATTTGTCTGATATTTATGTTTACTGTTCACCACCTCCATGCCCTCGCCCAGCCGCATACTGAAACGCCACGGAGCATCCGCTTTACCAGGCACTTTTAATAGAAAAAGGTGATTTCCTTTACCCAAAGCAAGTGTGATTTTTTGCTCGTCGAACCCTGTTTTCTGAATCGAAATAACCGCCATTTTTTTACCGTCACAGAAAACTTCGGTACCGGCAGGGGCCTTGACAAACGCCTCTGTTACAGCTTTTCCCGTCACGTTCAAAGTGCAATACGCGTAAGCCGTAGCGGGCGTTTTTTTGCCAAAATATTCATTGAGGTCAATCATTCCTCCGCTTCTGGAGGCGAATTTATGCCAGCGGTAATTTTTCCCATTGTAAGTCGCAATTCCTCCCGGAATGGGCGGTTTGTTATATTCCTCATTTTCGGAGTACATAAATGGCGGAACCGTTAAATTCTTGCCGGCAGGAAACGGCCCTGTGAGCAGCCAGTACTGAAAGTAAGTATGCGGTGTTTCCAGGATATCCAGGCCAATCTGATCGGCAGCCGGCAATTGTAGTTTACTGGCAGCCGATAAGGCTGTATTTTTTAATACATTCTCCAGTTCACCAAGTTCTCGGATTTTGGTGTCATATGGAGCCATGACCACATCCAGCCAATATTCCTGATTTTCCGCTCTCCACAGCTGACGGAAATTATTTTGGAGCGAGGTGTACCTTTCTTTTAATTGTTTTAATGAGTCGGAAGACAACAACAGCAAACTCCTGGCGTCTTCCAAACGGGTACTTTTTATCCTGATGGCTTCGCGATAAATATTCGCCTGACTGGCCAGAAGCCGGCGGGTATCCAACATGATCTGATACTGAGCGATCGTGTGCGCCAGCGTACTGATATCACTTGTATTGAATCTCGCCGGACTGGCAGCAAGCAGATCAGCTGCTTCATTGAGAATCTTTTTTGCAGCAGGCAGGTCCGTATTGTTCAGCCAAAGCTGTTTTCCTTTGGACGGCAGCATCTGCTGATGCCATAACAGATCGTTCAGGTTGTAGGTAAGCGGCAGGCTTCGGAGCTCCATCAATTTAAACACTGCTTTGACATAATTGGTATTATCAGACCCGTAAGCAGATGAACTGTATCTTGAATCAAATGTTTTTTCATTTGCTGATTTCAGATTCCAGCTCTTTTCAGCAGCTGCATACACGCCATACCAATCAGCCGAAAAAAGATATGTCCCGCCATCGTCCCAAAGCGTGGTGAATGCACCGGTGGCACCACTTGCTTTTCCTGCCTGCATAAAACCTTTGATATTGGACTTTGCCATGACCATGTCGGGGAACATCCGGTAGGAATTCAGCACACCTGGACAAACCATAAATTCGAGCCCCCGGCTGGCAAATGGCTTGATCCATTTGTCATAATTATCATTTAAACCATATTCCCAGGTCAGGTAAACCACGTCCTTGGGGAGCATATCAGGGATCTTTTTGTACTGGATCGCCACATCTCCCCAGAGCATCATTTTTTTGTCGTGACGCTTAATTATATCATACAGAAAATTAAGATGATCGGCATAAAACCGGTCTGCTCCGATGCTGTCAATGTACGTTTTTGATTTTCCCTTGTTCAGATCAAAAGTCTCATCGCAGTTCACATTGAACCAGGGCCCATTAAACGCATCACAAAGCTCGCCGATCACATCTGTCAGAAACTGTTTTGCCTTCGGGTCCAAAGGCGAGATCAGCGAGCCGGTCTCTCCCATTGAAGTGTATTGAGGCAGTGCAAGAATTTTCTCAAAATGCCCGAAAGACTGGAAACCGCCGATCAGTTTCATATGAAATTTTTCAGCATAAGCCGATAACTCTTTAATCTGTGCAATGGTCAGTTTGCCATCTTTTGGCGCAAAATCCGGGTGAGACAATGGCTGCACAACGTGTTCGATATAAAAAGAAAGGTAGTTGATCTTCAACTCAGCCATCCTTTCGATCTGCTTTTTAATGTAATCCAGCTTCGATATCGGCCCGCGGCTGATGTCATCAAAAATGACCCTGGTTGGGAATACAGGCCAGTCGGCAATAAACACCTCCCGGTTCCAGCCTGCCCGTGTGAGTTGGCGGAGTGTTTGAAGACCATAAAAAAGCCCGGTTTCTGTATTGGCGGCAATAACGATTTTTCCATGTTCTGCCATCAAAACATAACCTTCATTACCAATACTGTCTTTAAAGATTTGTGTTTTATTCCAAAAATCAGGCTGCTGTTCTTTTATTGAGTTGAGAAAAAGAAGCTCAACAGTCATCAATTTCGTCTTTTCAGCACCACTACTTCCTGGCTTAAATTCTTCCCAGTTCGCCGTCAACCGGGTGGCCTGCTCGCGGCTCAGACCCGTTGTTTTGAATTCAATATTTGAGGTATAGACAAACGCATCTGCTCCCTTATTTGCAAACTGCGGATAAGGTAAAACAGGCAACACTTGTGAAGCGCTGTCTTGGTGAGACATCACTTTGGAGCCATCGACAGGAGATGGCGATGCTTCCAACGGCTGATACAGCACAAAAATTTGCAGGATTAAAAAGATAATATTTCTAATCATTTGATTGTCTTTTTATATCAGGAAAAGTGTAACCTATTGTAACACTGCTGTTATGTGAATTAACTTCCGTTTCCTCGTATTTAACCCAGACCTTAATCTGATGCTTTCCGGGTGTTGGTTTCCATTTGAAATCAATGGTTTGCATACGCGGATGAAGATCATTTGGTGCATCAATCCCGTCGACCGAGGCGCTGTCCGAAAGTGCTCCGTTTGTAATCAGATACACCATCGCGCGGCCAGAAGGTGCATTGCCAATGTTGTGCAATGTGCATCCGATCTTCACCATACCGGACTGATCGGCAGATTCAGAAATAACGACATCGTTGCGGGCAAGCGCAATGTCTGGTAACGGCCGTGCCTTTTGTTTAATCTCGCTGATTCTGCTAACCCGAACCACCACCTGCGCTCTTGCCGGAAGTTGAAATTTAATGCGCCCCACCCTTTCATTAACAGTTACCGACTGCTCGTTGATCAGTTCTTCAGAAACCGTATCATCATTTTTATCCAACCCAATGCTTACTTTGTATACACCAGGCGTCAGCATCCAGGTATTCATTTCCACCTGCTTTTGATCGCCCGCATTGTAGAGTGAAACCAATGCGGAATTTTTGTCGCCTTTTCGAACAAAAACAGATATATCCGGGCCTGTGTTTTTCCAGGTAGCGACCAAAGCAGGAAACTCAAATCCACGTCCGAAGTGGCCGGTGTACATGCCGGCCAGCAGGTCGCTGCCTCTGACATAAACCCGATCGGTAAATTTGACCTCGCTGGTCATGAGCGGGAAATTGTATCTGAGTGAATTGAGGATGGCGTCAAAACCTTTCATCATTTCATCCTGGTTGCCAGTGAGCTGATATCTGTTGTAAGGAGAAGCATACTGTCTGACCAGGTCGTTGTACCGGGTTTCACCAGTCAGTTTGGCCGTCATTGCAAAAATATTGCCAAAAGGATTTGCACCCGCCGTTTTATCTTCTCCGCCAAGGATCAGCGTCTTTTTCACCCAGTCCGAAGAGCCGGGTTGCTGTTGCGCTGACCGATTGCTTTTCATGGGACCACTCATCAGATCTGCCACTTTATTGACCGGATTCAAAAACGAATCATTGCCGGTAATTGCGTGCATTCCGGACAGAAAACTGTACAATTCGCTGATATGCCCCAGATGGTCCCAATTGTAATAACTGTATTTTAAACCTGGCTCGTACCATTTAGCTGCATACCCGCCGATTTTTTCCTGTTCAAAGGAAACGGCCGGTGGAATGATCCCGGCAGGCTTGCCATTTTCTTCTCTTGCTGCATCTTCCACCCAGGCCTGTGCCCACTCTGAAAACTGTTTGATCAACAACGGATTTCTATTGTACCATGCCGCCCAAAGTCCGGGAAGAAGCGCTCTTGCATTCAGGGGAACATCCACACCGAAAGGCGGTTCGGTCAGTATTTCCGTTGCAGATAAATAATAAGATTTAAAATGGCGGTGCCCGGTTTTGGTGATGCCCGACCATACCTCGCCAAAATTCTGCATACTGATCATGGCCCGCTCCACATAAGCCGGATCTCCATAACGCACCAGAAACATGCCCGTATGCGAATCCCTGAAAAGTTCTGCCGAATGTTCGACGTCGTCTATTTTTTTGTCATACCCCCTCACCAGCGCGCCACTGTTCCAGATACCGTCGGCCAGCCGCGTGTAACCAACCCGGGCAAGGCTGTCGTCGGCTCCTAAAATGGCAGGTAACCACCACCGAAGCATTTCCACATCATCAGCATATTTTCCGCCCAACTCCCCGTTCTCAGCCTGGCGGTTCTGTACCCACCAATGAATCACCTTCAACATCCGCGCCATGGCCTCCCGCTGTAAAACAGCCCATTTCGGCACTCCGGACATATCCGAACCGGCTTCGAACGTATCTTCAATTTGTTCTCCCTTGTACATTCTAATCAACTGATGATCAGGAAATACCTTCGCTAACTGATCAAAATAGATCTGTGCCTTACTTTCCGGAAGCAATTCAGAATCTTCTTTTGCCAGCCAGTAATGAATTTTTGCAAGCAGATAAAGTGATTTATAGTACAGCGGATCGGCTGGATCGGCTACGATTTGATCCAGTAAGTCAATGGCAGCATACATGCGCTGAATCTGGTTCATTTTTGTCACTGTCACAGATTGCGACCATCCGGCCAGCTCATAGTACCTATCCGCTTTAAGATGTTTTTGCAAAATATTCAGGCCGTTTTGCAAGGCTATGTTAGCAGGATCCCGGCGTATTTTCGCCTTCAAAGCGGCCTCAGATGCTGTCATTTCTCCGGCTTCCGTTTCCGGTTTTTTGGAATAAATTCCTTCGTCTACACCCGCAACTGACCTGAATTCAATGCAATACAAACCGACAAGATCAACTTTTCCAATCGATTTTATTTCGACAACAGCTCCATTTGTTCCAACCGTTATTTTGCTGCGAACGGATCTGTAAGGAAGCCGAAACCAGGGAGCCGAAATTTTATCAGTCAAAATATGAGCATTCACCTTGATTGAGGCCTGCATGATTTCCTGTCCTGGGTGCCCCACTGCGACCATCACAAAATATTCTCCCTGCGGAATATCTGCTTTAAAAATTAGCATTTTTTCACCAACGACTCCGTCACAAAATAAGGTATCGGCAATTCTGTTGTATAAAGTATCAAAGGCATAATCTGGCCTGGTGATCCAGCCATAACCGTGCTTTTTGTTATAAGTTAAATCAGGATTCACTCGGACATAACCACTTTCAACACGCGAAGATACGCTCCCCATATCATACAGGAAGTTACCTGCCTGCTGTCCGTTTGCAGGGCAAACGATGAGCAGACCAACCGCCAGAAAACATATGACAAGAACTAACCTCAATGTATATACGTAATATAAGTTGATATTTTCTATTCTTTCTTTCCAATAATATTTTTTGACAACTTATCCTTTTCAATAAAATTGGCAGCGGGGAAATGATATTCTTTAGCAGCTACGAGTCCATTCGAACTTTTTTCCACTTTAATCATTGCCTGCGGACCCGGATTTGGTTTCACGTGCGTATCCAGGATAGAAAAATCATGGGTGTCGGATACAAAGAATGCCGGCCGCTGCTCGGCGGTTTTGTAACGCAACGTAATGCCCGACATTTTAATGTCCCTGGCATGTCGAACGTAAAATCCGAAGGCGGGTAATTTCCCAAACATGGTTCCTTCCGGATATGCATCTTCCAGTTCATCTACAACACGTTGTGCATCAGAACTGACACCGCCTCCGGCAAATTCAACGCTGATATTATGCAATGAAAGATTTTCAATCGGTGCCCTGCTTATGCCTGTAAAAGAACAGCCGGTAATGCCCGCTCCGGTAGCAACCACATCGGAAATGCGGACATTTCTAATTTTCCCTAATCCAGGCGTATTAGCGGACTCAATGTGTTTGCGGGCCCTGTTACCTAGTCTGACGAAAAGCGGAACCTCGGCACCATCTATCACCAGATTGTTCACCGTGATGTTTTCCATCATGCCGCCATCCACAATTTCCATGGCCAGTCCGCCAATTCCTCCCGGCTTGCCGTAAATGGTTTTAAGTTGCGCAGACGGTTTGATGACACAATTAGAGATAACGATGTTCCGAAAGCCTCCGACCGATTCGGTCCCAAACTTGATCGCACTGCAATGGCTGCTCAGTATACAATTTGTAATTGTAATATGCTCGGAAACAAGCGGTGAAGTACTTTTAATTGTAATGCCATCGTCATCCGAATCACCAATGATGTTTGAGATCGTCACGTAACTGCAACCGTCAATGTCCATCATATCATTATTTTTGTTGGAGTGATTCCAGATTTTGATCCCATCAATTCGCAGATATTTACAACCCAGATAATGCTGCATCCAGAAAGCCGAATTTTGCAAGCGAACCCCGGTAACGGAAACATTTTCACATCCTGCAAACCATAAGAGGTACGGTCTGTCTCTGTAACGATCCGGTTTTTTCAATGTCGTCGTCACGTACGCAGCACCCTGGCCGTCAATCAATCCCTGGCCTTCGATGGCAACATTTTTCTGACCTTGGCAAAAGATCAAAGCCTGTTTTGCCCAATCCTCTCCATAAAACCGGATTCCCGAATTCTGATAAGGGTAAAACTTCGTATTGGGTTGACCAAGAAGCGTTGCTCCTGCTGAGATATGCAGTGTCACGTTGCTTTTTAAAACCAGTGTTCCGGACAGATAAACGCCTTTTGGAAAATACACTTTACCACCTGTCACGGCACAGGAATCAATTGCCTTTTGAATAAATAACGTATTGTCCGTATTCCCATCACCAATCGCACCGGAATGACGGATGTCGTAGGTTTGTGCCCGTAACTGTACAGATGTTACCGCCACCAGAACCAGCAAAATCCGCATTGTCAGACCAGAAAAATAGCTATCTAAAATATTCATTAACAATGATTTAAACTACAATTAACAGATTCATCTATAAACCAATCAGGCCGGTTCGAGATAATATTCAATCCTTTTATTCAGCCAGCTTACGGATTCGTGGTATGCTCTTTCTATGTTTTCGATTACGGTCTCATTGCCGCCTACGTCAATGGCAATCCTGCCTTTGTAACTAATTTCTTTGAGAACCGAGAAAAACGCATCCCAGTCAATCTGGCCTTTTCCGGGCGGAAGGTGTTCCGTTTTCTGCCCGGAGTTATCCGAGATGTGTATGTAACTGATTCTGTCTTTTAGCCTTATCAGACTTAATGACAAATTATCCCTCACCAAAAACTGATTGGAAGTATCCAGATTAAACATCAGGTTTGGCGCATTTACTGCTTGTGAAAAATATAAAAACGAATCCGTTGTAGCGGTCAGGCATCCTTCACAGGGATGAAGATGATAATCAAGCCCATATTTTGCCGCTATCGCACAGGCAGATCTGTATGTTTTTGTTAATTTATGCCAATAGGTATCCCAGTTCAAAGATATTGGCAGATGCAGGCCGGAAACTTGTGCTCCGCTGTAATGACGCATAACAGGCATATCGGACGGATAGTCCAAGGGTAAAAGCGGGCCATTATCCAAAACGCCTTTCGCACCAAAAAAACGTGCAGTCTGGCATCCCATTTCAAAAAGTTCCAGACATTCCGCCTGCTCCCACTCGGCCAAATCGGCGCCAAGCCTTGGTAATACAACACAGAAGACCGGCACAGAACAACCATATTGAGTCAATGCGTCTTTTACAACCTCTTTATTTTCAAACAAATACTTAATATTTTCCTTACCGATCGCTTCAAGTTCCAGTGCTGAAAATCCCAGCTCCGCCATTTCTTTAACATGAGCAACCGTATCCTGAACCGGTGGCGGATAGCCATATCTGGAGATGATGTAAAGATATGCACAGCTAATTTCCATGAACTCTCGCAAAAAAATGTTAATCAATCAATTTCGGGCACGTGCCCGAAATATTATAAAATAAAAACTGCTTGAATTAGCTATTGGATAATTGAAACAGTTTGCAGGAGTGATTGCCTTACCGGGCACGTGCACAAATTTAAAATAAAAATATGTTACACCAAATTATTCACTTTGTTTTTAAACAAAAAAGACGCAAAAAGACTAGAAAATGGTCATTTCACAAAAAGTAATTGAATTAAAATCGGCGATTACAGCTCATTTGACCCGTTTTACAGTTGCAAGTGATTATTTCAATTTTTTATTGAAATTTTATAAACAATTGTTTTAACAAATCCCGGTTCAGGAGGCGTCACTTGCAATTGAACCGGGAATGCCGCCAAAGCAGGGTATGGCGCCCAGTAATGTATCTGGTCTTTTCCTAAAATTAGCTTAGACTTTCCGTCTGTAGTAAACCTAAAATTCCTTTTCGCGCCATGGATCAAAACGGTTGAATCATTTTCCTGAACGATCTTCGTGCCGGTTTCCAGGATAAAAGGCTCGGAAATGGTTATCACCGGATAGGCATCGTGGTAGGTAAGGGTTATTTTCTTTTGGATAAAATCGTCCGCAAATGTGTACTCGATGTCGTATGCTACTCCGCCGTTTATCCAGTTCCTGTTTTTCAGCTCACCTTTTGCTCCCACCACAAACCGGCCATGATCAACCTCCCCAGCTTTTAAATGAGCATCAAATTCAAACAGATTGGTAAAATGACCAGACGAATCCGTGTAAGCGATCTGAGGTGTGAGACTTTTGACACCTGGGGCCTCGGGAAAGCTCATCGGTTCCGGACGAGAGTATTCCGTAACACTGGAAGCCTGCAACGCACCGAATCCCTCGGCCCATAAATAAGAAATCGTCCCCCCGTTTGGACGAAACATATACTTGCTTTTAGCACTCGCCATCTGATCTTTATAACGATAGCCGGTAACAGTGGCCATGAAGTTTTTGGTCCTTACCTGTACGACATCCAGATTTGAAAAGTATTTAATCCAGCCTTCACGCTCTGATGGCAATGCAGCGTAAGGCCTGGTTTCCTTCATTTCCAGCTCATAAGCCATCGCCAGATTTTTAGCTTTGGTAAAAGTGGGATAAATACAGGGAACGGTTTTAAGCACGTCCATGTGATGTGGCCCATATCCAATCAGGCCACTCGGCGTGATACTTTTTCGAAGAAATTCCAGGTTTTTGTACGAGGCATTCGCGTAACGCGCATCCTCATTGCTGTAAAGCGAGAACAGGGCCTGACAACCGTCGGAAGTGGCGCCACCGTACAAGGTCCATTTGTTGGAGCGTATTCCCCAGGAATTATCCATGGAACCATCCGGATAAATAAAGTACAGATGTTCTTGCAGCGCATTTCGAACGCGGTTATTCACCACCGTATCTCCGGTAATTTTTGAATAAAGTCCAAGCCCCCAAAGCGACATTTCCATCTCATATCCCAGGTCAATCCCCAGTTTGGCCCCCACCCCTCTTCCTCCTTCTCCATTGATAAAGCCCTTGTCGTCCATTTTTGAAATGGTCCTCCGCGCCAGGCCCCTCGCTTTGTCGGCATACCGCTGAATACCTGTAATTTCATGCGCTTTGGCCAGAGTGGCGGTTGTCGTCGCTACATAATTGATGCTCGCAAATTCTGGCTTCATTACTTCGCAGAGATAGTCGGCTGCTTTCTGCGCGGCACTGAGCCAAGTCTCCTTCTCCTGGCTACTCAATTTATCGGAGATTGATTCGTAAGCAAGCAGCAACATCAGGAGCTGATCCGTGGTGGTTCCGGTCCATTCCTCCGGCGTTTCTTTCCAGCTCCCGTTTGCCTCCTGCTGTCTGATCAGCCAGATTGCAGCGTCTTTGGCAGCTTTCAAATACCGTTCGTTTCCATTAATCCTGTAAGAAACTGCAAAGGGATAAACCGCTTCTGCCGCTCTGGTATGCAGTACATTGCAATTCTTACAAACCAAGGCGCCGCAGTCCGACTGGCCTGGTTTGTCAATCTGCAATTCCAGTAAAGTATTGGTAAGTGTCAGCAAAGTCGAGGCATACTCCTTCCTGATCTGAATTTGCTGAGCTCCCGATTCCGCAGATAAAAAAATTAAAGTAACAATTCCGAGAATATTGGCAAGCTTCTTCATACAGAACTGGATTTATAAATTAATCAAAATACAAAAAGGGCACGTGCACGAAACTACCCAAATAAAAGACACATCCTGCTAATTTCTGTAATAACGGTAGTTCGCACTGGTGATGATGTCGATGGGAATCAGGTAGTCGTCCGTTACTGTCGTGGAAAATACCAGAAACTGAAATAAAGTCATCACGCTTCTGTAACCCTGCTCCTGAGGTTTTTCACACAACAGAAAATCTATGATTCCCTTTTTAAGGAATTCGATGTTTTTAGCCAGATAATCATAGCCAATCAAAATGATATCACCCCTGCCAATCGATTCCAGCCACTGTGCCACAAGCGAAACGCGTGAATTGGTAACATAAATAACGCCTATCTGATCTTCCTGTTGCAGCATCTTGTTCAGCCTGCTGGCAACTGCCGGGTAGCTGGTATCGGTTGTATTGAGAGAGATAAGCAGGTTTTCGGATAACTTCTCCTTGAAGTAGGCCAGAAACCCTTCCTCTTTGCGCAGGATGGCGACGTTGTTTTCAATTTCCCTGGCAATGTTAACAATCATCACTTTTTGCTTTTCCTTGAGACAATAATGAACCAGTTGCGCAGAAAGGTAACCACTGTCAAAAAGTTCAGGACCAATGTAACACAGCCTGTGCTGGCCAGGAATATCCGAGTTCATCAATACACAAGGAATCTTTTTAGTTTTGCAGTACCCAAGGAGTGCGATGGATTCGGCTTCAAATGTTGGCGTAATCAGCACTCCATCGGGCTTATTTTCCATAATCAACTTCACCTGCTCTGCAAAAACGGCCTGCACATTTTGATCGAAAAAATAATAATCAACCTGTAAGCCATATTGTCTGATCTCCGCTTCGGCCTTATTGATGCCCTCCAGGGGTGCTTTCCAGTATTCTGTTTCTTGTGAAATATCTGGTAACAGCACAGCAAGCCGGAGAATCCCTCTGGATGTCAGAGCCAGGCGCTGAGCCAGTACATTGGGCTGGTAATCAAGTTCCTCTATAATCGCATTGATGCGATTTTTTGTTTTTGAAGATACGCCCGGCCGGTTGTGAATCACCCTGTCGACGGTTGCCCGGGAGACCTTCGCACGTCGCGCAATTTCCTTCACTCCGGAAAGCAAACTATTTTCTTTTTCTTCCAAAATGTTTTCGGTGTAAATGAAGATCAAATATAAACAATCGGGTGAAACGTCAACGAAAATTTCAGATATACCCTCATCTTAAATCGCCGCGTACCCTGCTTGATTTTCCGTCAGGCTATCTATCGCAAGAGACCAGCTCAAATATATCCGTAGGTTACATAAGTTCCAAATCAGTGTTTTATGAAAGAAATATTGGATTATATGTAAGTAATGATTGTAAAAATAAATGAACCTTTGCCATCCCTGGCAACATGCAAGAATATGAAAATCTGATAGATTATGAAAATACTGGTGCCATGCGATTTTTCTGATGCAAGCAAAAAAGCGATTGAGTTTGCTATTGAGCTGGATCAAAAAGTAGACGAGATATTTCTGCTGAATTTGATTAACTACGATAGCACTTCCCAAAAATTTTCTCAGAATCTGGAAGAAGTCGAATCTAAATTTAAAAATCTCATCAGTGCGCATCCTGAAACAGCAATTTCGTTACATCCGAAGATACGGTCAGGGAAATTTTTACCATCCGTTCTTAACTTTATCGAGGACGAAAAAATTGACCTGGTCGTGATGGGGACGCATGGATCCAGGGGTTGGGATTCGTTTTTTATGGGTTCTCACATTGAAAAGATCGTGAGAACTTCTCCCGTTCCTGTATTTGCAGTCAGAGGGTATGCCAATCCGGGATCCATTCATGATATTGTGTTTCCGTGCAACCTGAAACTTGACCAGCATGAAATAATTTTGAAGGTAAAAGAACTCCAGAGACTGTTTCACGCACGACTTCATTTACTAAGGATCAATACTGGCAAACCGAAAAATAATGTGAAAATATTGGATAGACTTAAAGGTTATGCCAGACATTATCAGCTGTCAAACTACACCGTTGACGTTTTAACCAATGCCAATGTAAAAGATGGAATTCTTCACTATGCCAGTGAAACAAACGCAGACATGATCGCCATGATAACAACTGGAAAACGCCACCTACGCAATTTGTTTGCTGAAAGCACGACCGCAGATGTTGTCAATCATGCAAATATATTGGTTTGGACATGCACCGGATAAGCCACAAATTAACAGCGAATTAATCTATATTATTGCTTTTGTTATGCGCCAGTGCTACTTCCGGACAAATTGCTAACGGCCAAAAACTACCGTGATCCCGCAGGATGCTTTTATTTCAATTAGGACGATTGACCTACCACCGAGGCCTGGCAAACCTTATTGATGCAGCTCAAATTTTGGACACAAGGGTATTTTAAATATCAGCCTTGCTCCCAAGGAGCGGCACTCACTATGGTATAACAATTTAAAATATTGAAATACAATCAATTAAAATCCTCGCTAAACCTGCTATGAAAATTAAAAAGGAAAAGTCTGTAAGCTTGTAAAGTGGCCAGGTATGTTTAATTTAAACAACCATTAAAATAAGATCATGTCAGAAACGCCCCGCCAAAATACATCTGAGGAACCTGGCACAGTTGATACAACAGATATAAAAACCGGGCTTACAAGCCAGGAGGCGGCCGGGCGCCTGGAGCAATTTGGGCTGAACGAACTGGAACAGGTAAAGCCTGAAAGTATTTGGTCGATTCTTTTGCGACAGGTTAACAGTGTCATCGTCTGGATTTTAGCGGCAGCGTCAGTTGTGTCTTTTTTACTTGGCGATACACTGGAAGGCTTTGCTGTAATTGCCGTCATTTTAATCAACGCAATCACCGGTTTTGTGCTTGAATACAATGCACGGCAGTCCATGGAAGCCTTGCGAAAACTGGACACCACGCCCGCCAGAGTACTGCGCGACAAAAAAATTACGGAAATTCCATCCGATCAGGTAACAATCGGTGATATCCTGATATTAGAAGCCGGAGATTTGATACCAGCAGATGCGCTTATCCTGGAAGTAAACCAGCTAACCATTGACGAATCAGCACTCACTGGCGAATCTGTTCCTTCTCAAAAAACCACGGATGAATCCCGGGAAGACGCCCCACTGGGCGACCGCCACAACCGGCTGTTCAAGGGAACTGCGATTACCAACGGAAATGCAAAAGCGGTTGTCACCAATATCGGTCAGGCTACGGAACTGGGCAAAATAGCCACCATGGTGAGCGAGGCCAAACGTACAGCTACACCCTTGGAAGCAAAACTGGATGCTTTGGGAAAAGTGCTGATCTGGGTCACACTTGGCATGGCAATATTGTTTTTAATCGTCGGTTTTTTACGAGGACAGGAAACTAAACAACTGATAGAAACGGCAGTCGCGCTGGCTATTGCGGCCATTCCCGAAGGTATGTCGGTGGTGGCAACTGTTGCGCTCGCTTACGGAATGCTTCGTCTGGCTGAGAAAAAAGTAATTGTAAAAAGGCTTTCAGCCGTTGAAACTTTGGGTGGTACAAACGTAATTTTTACAGATAAAACCGGAACACTAACCCAAAACAAAATTGAAGTGCATACGCTGCGTGCTGCCGGAAATGATTTTACCGTCAAAATCGAAACCACTGATGAAGGTGTACAAAATCTTAAAGTTACGGAAGGTGACCAGCAGCTTTTTCATTCTCCCGAGCAGGAAATGCTTGCCCGGATTGGCGCACTGGTCAATAATGCCCAATTGACTTCAAAAAAATCAGATCGGAAAGAACTGGGTGACCCTGTGGAAGTCGCCCTGCTTGCTTATGCTAAGGCTGCTGGAACTGATCTGCATCAATTACACAAAGATTACAAGCGCCAGGCTGAACAGGCTTTCAGTTCCGACACACGAATGATGGCAACTTTGGATCAGGTTGGAACAGATTATTTTATTGGTGTAAAAGGAGCTGTCGAAGAAGTGTCTGCGCTTTGTAATTGGAAAAATCAGGAAGACCGGGACAAAGAACTCGAAGTTTCTGAACTGATGGCAGCGGACGGGCTGCGAACCCTTGCGTTTGCATACCGGGAAACGGATATCAAACCGAGCGAAAATTTTACAAAAGATGAAAAACTGACTTACGCCGGTTTGATCGGATTTCTGGATCCGCCGCGCAAAGAAGTGATCAAATCATTAACGGCCTGTCACAAAGCCGGAATCAAAGTTATTATGGTTACCGGCGACCATCCTGCGACCTCGCTGAAAATTGCCAGACAAGTCAATCTGGTTGGCGAAGATGAGCAACTGGTACTGACAGGAAAAGACCTTGAATCATTCGATTTTTCATCCGCAGATGACCAGAAAAAAATGATGGATTGCCACGTTTTTGCCCGGGTGAACCCGGCGCAGAAACTGGACATGATCGATTTTTACCAAAAACAGGGAGACATTGTCGGGATGACGGGCGACGGCGTGAATGATGCGCCCGCTTTAAAAAAATCAGATATCGGTATTGCTATGGGACTGCGCGGAACCGCCGTTGCGGCAGAAGCCGCCGATATGGTTTTGAAAGACGATTCGTTCGCCTCCATCGTTCACGCGATTGAACAAGGACGTGTTATTTTTGAAAATATCAGAAAGTTCATCGTTTTCCTGTTGTCCTGTAACATGAGTGAAATTTTTGTAGTGACCTTCGCCGGTTTTCTCAATGTTGGGAGCCCGCTGCTGCCGCTGCAAATTCTCTTTATCAATATCATTACAGATGTATTTCCGGCACTTGCGCTTGGCGTCGGAAAAGACAATAAAAAACTGATGCAGTCTCCGCCAAGAGATCCCAAACAACCTATTTTGGGAATAGCCGATTGGAAAAGAATTGTGTTTTATGCTCTGGTCATGACCATATCCGTGCTGGGCGTTTACTGGTATGCAATCAATCAGATGGGGTTCAGTCCTGAGGAAGGCAATACGATAACTTTTTTCGCACTTTCGCTTGCACAGTTACTTCATGTTTTCAACATGTATTCGGGCAAACTTCGTTTTTTTAACAACGAAATCACCAGCAACAAATTTATCTGGATGGCGCTGGTTTTGTGCATACTGATTATGTTTGCCTCTTATTTCATGCCTTTCCTTCGCCAAATATTATCCCTTCAAATACTCGATATAGCAGCGCTGGAACTGATCTTAGCTGCCGGGATTACTCCGGTTCTGGTGATACAAACCGTAAGGATATTTTTCCCGATCAAGTGATCACCGCTATTTCCAACCTGTGATACATGCAACTTCCAGCGGCACTTTTGTAACAATTACCGGCTAAAATAGCAGCACCTTTATGATTGATGTTTGGATTAATGATCATCAGTAATCCAAATATCAATAACTGGTCTTATATGAGCAACAAAGACAGAGATCGTAGAGCAGGTGTAATGGAGAAATCAAAAGGGCATATCATCGTAGAAATTATTGAGTATGTTCCAAACGCCGTGCTTAGTAAAACCTTCGTCAGAAAGACAACAGGCAATATCACCGTTTCTTCATTTGATACAGGGGAAGAGCTGGCCGAGAAATCATCCGCTTTTGATACCTACATTCAGATCATTGACGGATCTGCTGAAATTGTCATTGATGGCAAAAAGCACAAACTTAAATTAGGTCAGGGGATAATTATTCCTGCCCATACAAGACATTCATTTTGTGCCAAAGAACAGTTTAAAATGATCTCGACAGTGATCAAAAGCGCTGATGAATAGTGTAAAAAACCATATTCTAACAATCAACGGAGGCTCGTCAAGTATCAAATTTGCCTTTTATAAAATTGATAAGGCACTAACGCCGGTGCTTGCCGGAAAGCTTGCAAACATTGGAACTAAATCAACGAAGCCGGTTTTGACGACCAGTGTTTCTAATAAAAAGGAACATGTTGAAATCCGGGAAAATACCTTTGAACTGGCCATCGCTTTTTTGATTGACTGGCTCGAAAACCGACCCGATTTTCACGGAGTTTCTGCAATTGGCCACCGTATTGTGCACGGCATGCAACACACAGATCCTCAGCAAATAACACCTGAATTACTGGATAACCTTAAAAAGATCAGTGCTTATGATCCTGAACATTTGCCTGGGGAAATAAAACTGATCGCGCTTTTCAGCAAAAGATATCCGCACTTAAAACAGGTCGCTTGTTTTGATACTTCATTTCACGCCGGAATGCCTGCTGTCGCAAAACGACTTACTATTCCAGGAAAGTTTATTAACAAAAACATTCAGCGTTACGGATTCCACGGCCTCTCCTATGCTTACCTGATGATGGAACTTGAAGCGCAGGCAGGCAAAGAAGCCGCCAAAGGAAAAGTTATATTGGCGCATCTTGGAAACGGGGCAAGCCTGGCTGCTGTAAAAGATGGTAAAAGTATTGATACCACAATGGGTTTCACCCCTGCTTCGGGCGTGATGATGGGGACCCGCAGTGGTGACCTGGATCCGGGTGTTGCCTGGTACCTGATGCAGTTTGAAAAACTGAGTCCAAAACAGTTCAACCATCTGGTCAACCATGAATCCGGACTCTTGGGTGTCTCCGGAACAAGTTCAGATATGCAGGAATTGATAAAATCCGAAGTTACTGACAACCGTGCCGCCGAAGCGATAGAAATGTTCTGTTATCAGGTAAAGAAATCTATCGGCTCATTTGCCGCCGTGTTGGGCGGCGTTGATACCCTTGTTTTCTCAGGAGGGATCGGAGAAAATATTCCTGAAATCCGCAGCCGGATTTGCCAGGATCTTGGTTTTTTAGGAATTGAACTGCATAAAAAACCGAACCAGAAAAACGATCCGGTTATTTCAACCGATAACGGAAAAGTGACAGTTCGGGTGATTAAGACCAATGAAGAATTAATGATAGCCCGGCTCGTCTGCCAGGTTTTGAATTACATCAAGAAAGGATAAATATGAAAAGTAAAGAAACCGGTCCTGAGGTAAAAACTTTAACGCCCGAATTGTTACGAAAAATGGATGCATACTGGCACGCGGCTAACTATTTGTCCGTCGGACAGATATACCTGTATGGCAATCCTTTACTCAAAAAGCCATTGACGCTTGAACACATCAAGCCGCGACTTCTCGGCCACTGGGGCACCACCCCCGGACTGAATTTTATTTATGTTCACCTCAACCGTATTATTAAAGAATACGATCTGAACATAATTTATGTGGCTGGTCCAGGGCACGGTGGTCCGGGATTAGTGGCCAATACTTATCTGGAGGGCACATACAGTGAGGTTTATCCCAATATCAGCGAGGATGAAAACGGGATTCAAAAGCTTTTCAAACAGTTTTCATTTCCCGGCGGCATTCCAAGCCATGTAGCACCGGAAACGCCCGGTTCCATCAATGAAGGTGGTGAACTTGGTTATTCACTCGTCCATGCATTCGGTGCTGTTTTTGATAATCCATACCTGATCGCGGCTTGTGTGATCGGCGATGGCGAAGCGGAAACAGGCGCACTAGCGACAAGCTGGCATTCCAATAAATTCCTGAATCCTGTTCACGATGGTGCCGTAATTCCGATCCTTCATTTGAACGGTTATAAAATTGCCAATCCTACTATTTTGGCGCGGATCCCAAAAGAAGAGTTGGAACAGCTTTTCCGGGGATATGGGTATAATCCATATTTTGTGGAAGGAGAAGACCCGCAAACGATGCATGAATTGCTGGCCAAAACGCTGGATATCGTGGTGGAAGAAATCCGGCAGATACAAAGTGATGCGCGGGTTTACGGTTATAAACAGCGTCCGGTCTGGCCTATGATTATTTTCCGTACACCAAAAGGCTGGACAGGTCCAAAAGTGGTAGACGGACTGCAAATTGAAGGAACGTGGCGCGCACATCAGGTTCCCCTGGCCGAACTCGCAGCAAAACCTGAGCACGTGCAAATGCTGGAAGCCTGGATGAAAAGCTACAAACCCGAACTGCTTTTTGACGAAAACGGAAAGTTAATTGCAGAACTGGCGGAACTGGCACCAAAAGGAAACCGAAGAATGGGCGCCAATCCGAGTGCAAACGGCGGGTCACTTCTTCTGGATTTAAAAATGCCGGATTTCAGAGATCACGCGGTAGCCGTGTCCACGCCTGGAAATAGTTTGGCCGAAGCCACCTTGGTCATGGGCGAATTTCTCAGGGATGTGATGAAAGCAAACTGGAATGAGCGGAATTTCAGGATTTTCGGACCGGATGAAACGGCTTCCAACCGCCTTTCTCATTTGTTTGATATCACCGGTCGAACATCTACCGCCGAAATAATTCCAGGGGATAACCATATTTCTCCTGATGGCCGGGTGATGGAAGTATTGAGCGAAAATCTCTGTCAGGGTTGGCTGGAAGGTTATTTGTTGACTGGCCGGCATGGGTTGTTTTCCTGTTACGAGGCCTTTATTCATATTGTGGATTCGATGTTCAATCAACATGCTAAATGGCTTAAAGTTTCAAGAAATCTACCCTGGCGGAAGCCGATTGCCTCGTTAAATTACCTGCTTACCTCACACGTCTGGCGACAAGATCACAACGGAAACAGTCATCAGGATCCTGGATTTCTGGATGTTGTGGCCAATAAAACTGCGGAGATCGTCCGTATTTATCTGCCGCCGGATGCCAATACCTTGCTCTCGGTAACAGATCATTGCCTGAAAAGCAGGGATTACATCAATGTGATCGTAGCGGGAAAACAGCCTGAAATGCAGTGGCTCGACATGGACGCCGCGATCAAACATTGCACAGCTGGTTTGGGAATATGGAAGTGGGCGAGCAATGATGAAGGTTTTGAGCCTGACGTGGTCATGGCCTGCGCCGGAGATGTGCCGACGCTGGAAACAATTGCTGCCGTCCAAATTCTCAAGGAGCATTTTCCAGACCTGAAAATACGGGTAATAAATGTAGTGGATTTGATGACACTCCAACCTGAAAGTGAACATCCGCATGGCCTGAACGACCGGGATTTTGATATTCTTTTCACCAAAGACAAACCCGTAATTTTCGCTTTTCATGGTTATCCGCTGCTTATCCACCGCCTCACCTACCGGCGCACAAACCACAAAAACCTGCATGTGCGCGGCTACAAAGGTGAAGGAACTACAACCACGCCGTTTGATATGGTAGTGCTCAATGACCTGGACCGGTTCCATCTGGTCAGTGATGTGATCGACCGTCTGCCCGGCCTTGGAGCCAAAGGCGCTTATACCAAACAATATCTCCGCGATAAACTCCTCGATCACAAGGCGTACATCAACATGCACGGTGAAGATATGCCCGAAATCCTGAACTGGAAATGGAATTTGAGTACAGCAGCACAGCCGGTTTAAAACACAATTATGAAAAAAAATACTCGTTACCACTGATCTCTCCGCGGGCTCAAAAGCTGGCCTGCGGTTTGCCATTCAACTGGCTTCACAGAGTAAGTTTGCGCTCACTTTCTTTCATTCGTATCACTTCATGGCGCCGACTTCCCGGACGGCAACGAAAACTAAATCCTACGAAAAATCAGAAGCGGTAAAGCTTCAGCAGAAGTTAGATCACTTTGTGGAAAAAGTGTATCAAGAGCTTGGAATTCTACCGGAACATCACAACTGTGTAATCAAAAGTTCGGTATTTGCACAAAGCAACATCCTGGATTATGCCACGGAGCATCATTTTGGTTTTATATGCATGAGCACGCGGGGAGCCGGCAGGCTGCAAAGACTGCTTGGCACGAACACTGCTAATCTGATTAACAATTCTGAAATACCCGTTATCGCTGTGCCTTATACGTACAAGTCTAAAAAGATCACGAGCATCCTTTATGCTTCTGATCTTGAAAACCTGGATAAAGAACTGGAAATTGTCGCCACATTTGCTGCCCCGATTCATGCAGAAGTGAAACTGCTTCATTTCAGCTCCTTTCTGGAAACTGACATCGACAACACAAACATCAAACAAGCCATGAGTAAGTCAGATCAACTGCAAATAAAACTTGACATCAAAATTTTTGAGCCCGCAGAAAGTCTTGTTTCTCATATAGAAGCAGCCATCTCCCGCACCAAACCTTCTATGATGGTGATGTTTACCGAGCATCACAGGAGTTTGTTCGAGAAGCTATTTTTGTCGAGTAAATCTGCCGAGTACGCTTATAATCCGGCGGTTCCTTTGCTGGTTTTTAATAAGGCTTAGGCACGAAACCGACAGGAATTTTATACAAGAGCGACCCTGACCGATACAAAAAACCAGCTGATTTTCAAGAAGTAACATCTAGAATCAGACTGGCATAGACCAGATATGACATTGAATTTGCCAAACTAAATGCTCTGATATCCAGGTAACTGAATATTTTCCTTCGCCGATAACCTGCTGAGTCGACAAATCAACATCTTTGAAAATACCGTATTCAAATGCCAAATTTCCGCTCACAATCAAATCATCCACTTCGAAAACAACATCAACTTTACCCAAACCGCCTTTCATAAAATCAAGGATATTTTCACTACCCTGAATTGTTGGTTTGCCTGGCGGGAAAATCAAAGCATTTTTTGAATAGACATTTTTAAAATTCCCGGCATCTGCATTACGCCAGGCATCAGTCCAGATTTGCATGGTAGGTTTCAGCATCTTTCTAATTTTTTCGTTGAAAATATGCAAAACCTGCGTCCGTTCCGCCGCCACCCATAGCGATGGCAATATTCAAATGGGCGATAGCTTCCAGATGACGGGCATTTTTTATTCCACCAACTATTAAGCCATCGAAACCAGCATCATCAGCTAATTTTTTGATCGTTGTTGCTGCATCTTTATCGTCAGAAGCAATGAATGCTGTGAGTTCTTTTCCATCAAATAATTGTTTACCAATTTTCATAACATCGGCAAAAATCGTATTAAATGCTTTAACAACGCTACTTTCGGGCAATAAACGGGCCGTTTGTTCACCACCGCTGTCTTCTCCCAAAAATAAAGGCGACCAGTCAGAAATGTTGATAGCATTGGTAACGTCGACTACAATTTTACCTTTTAGATTTTCTTTGTTTGCTGTTAAAACTCCATGCATTGCAGAAAAAGGGATCGCGAAAAAAATAATCTCTCCAAAAGAAATCGCACCTGCAACAGACAGCTGATCGTCATCCGGGTTTTGTGTACCAAATTTCACGTGATGACCCGCATTAACAAATAACATTCCAAGACTTGATGCCACATTGCCGGCACCGACAAAACCAATATGCATAATTTAGAATTAAAGTTGAGAAGCAAATTTGTGAAGGTATAGCAACTTCCGCAAGTAGTTACTAAATTGTATGGTAGTCACCAAAAAGTAAGTATATGCCAGCAAGAAAAGAAAAGTCGGTTAATCTGGAAAATGAACGAGCATTGGAGACGGACTGTCCGTTTATATTTGCGTTGTCACTGATGGGGAAACGATGGAAACCTGCTATACTGTGGAAAATGACCGAAGGAATTTATCGTTTTGGCGAAATGAAACGAGCAATACCGCAAATAAGCGAAAAAATGCTGACACAACATTTGAGGGAGTTGGAAACAGACGGGCTTATTACCCGGACCATTTTTGCCGAAATGCCCCCGCGTGTAGAATATGCTTTGACAAAGTTCGGTGCATCTTTACAACCTATTTTACAACAACTAAATGACTGGGGAGAACAGGCAAAGGAGAACAGAGCAGGCAAACCGCGCTCCATCGGGCACCATGAGAGCTGACTGCGCCCAGGATTGCTACTGCCACACCGAAGCTTCAAGTTAACGGCTATGATTAGAAAAGTGCCAAGTCTGACTTAAAATAACAAACCGGAAAGATTAATTTAAACAGACTTTCTTTTATGAAAAGATTACAATTCAAGGTAAGCATTGATGCCCCTGCGAGCAAGATATATGATATCATGCTTGGCATTAACAGTAAGACAACTTATGAGCAATGGACTTTTTTGTTTAACCCGACATCTAGCTATGAAGGAAGTTGGGACAAGGGAAACAAAATCCTGTTTATTGGCGTAAATGAGCAAGGAGAAAAGGGAGGTATGGTTTCAAAAATAGCTGAAAACATTCCAAACCAATTTGTTTCGATTCAACATTATGGTCTTGTTACTGCTGGGAAGGAAATCACAGAAGGACCAGAAGTGGAAAAATGGGCAAACGGATTTGAGAATTATACCTTCGATGAAAACAATGGAACTGCAACCGTTACCGTTGATTTGGACACCACGGAAGATTTTGTGGATTATATGAACCAGACCTACCCAAAAGCACTCGACAAGTTGAAAGAACTTTGTGAAAAATAACAGTTTCAGGTTTGTTTTTTTAACACGCATGAATATGCCAACCAAGCATAAACAGCTGAAAATAAACACTATAAACACATTCATTAAACCGATTTGCATTATCATATACAAATTCCTATCCTTGCAACAGCACACAACACGTACATCTATTACATAAGTTGAAGGAGATTTTGCAAAACCATACCAAATGATAGAAAAGCCAATGAAATTTGACAAACATTTTCCGACTGACCAACTCAAGCCCTACATTAAATATTTTGTAGTGTCGGAGAATGAATTGGAAAATGAATACAAAGTTTTTCCTTCATCAGGAATTGTCATCGGCATTCAATACAAAGGACATCTTGCTTCAATAAAAGAAAATACTGAAAGCAGACTGACTTCGGCAGGAATCACCGGAATTGCTGACGGCTATAAAATTTTTAAAAACTCTGCGAATATAGGAACCATATTGATTTACTTTACAGAAATTGGCTTTGCACATTTTGCTTCACATCCAGCTAACGAACTATTTAATTTAAGCCTTTCGCTTGACGACATATTTGATAGAAAAAGTGTAGTAGAAGTAGAAGAAAAATTGTCGACAGCGACTACCGACAAACACCGAATAAAAGTTGTTGAACAGTTTTTATTTTCACAACTTAAAGACATTGAAACCGATAAATTGATTGTTGAAGCGGTTAAACTTATTTATCAGAGTAACGGGACAATCCGTATCAAAGAATTGAACGAAAAACTATTTATAAGCCAAAGTCCTTTTGAAAAGCGATTTAGAAAGGTAGTTGGCACAACAGCCAAAAAATTCGCCTCCATTGTTCGGTTCAACACAGTTCTCAACAACATAAACAACACAAAATCATTAACTGAAATCTGCTACGAAAACAATTTCTTTGACCAAGCCCATTTCATAAAAGACTTTAAACAGTTTACAGGCGACACACCCGAAAGCTTCAAACGCTTCATGTAGAAAAACGATTTTTTACAATTACCGGGATTTTAGCAGTTGCATCTTTGCATTACAATCTTAATGTAAAGACTATTAAAAATGCAGTTTTTAAAATTAACGATCATTTTGACAGGTCTAGGCATTATGGCTGCTTGTGATTAAACCAGTCGTTTAACAATTAAAAACAAAGAAAAATGTTTACAGTAGAACAAATCAAAGAGGCTCACAGCAAAGTAAAATCAGGTGCAGATTTCCCTCGTTATATTAGAGAAATCAAAGGTTTGGGGGTAACTTCTTATGAAGCCTACGTTACAGATGGACACATTGACTATCATGGTTCGAACGACTTTACAGCAAAAGTGCCTGCAAAGTACGAATCATTAGTAATTGCTGACACTTCAAAAAGTGAAGAATTTAAGAAAGAGTTGGTTGCTCATCAACAAGGCAAAACAGACTTCTTGACTTTCATTAAAATGTGTGCAACATTGGGCATAGAAAAGTGGGCAATTTGTATTGACAAAATGACTTGTACTTATTATGACAAGGCAGGAAATGAGGTTTTGGTAGAGCAAATTCCGCAATAAAAACTGACTACAATTTTGGGTTCGGCGTTATTGGGGCTGATGGAAGTACGGTCAACACTTGTACTTCCATTTGACTTTTGTTCCGGCTTCGCGTACATCCATTTGAATTTTTGTTGTTATCTTCAATATCAGTTTTCAATTACGCTTTGGTTCCATGCTGACGGAAAACATAAAATTTATAGAACAGTACCTCATCACCTACTTTTGAACTATTTCGAATGGAATAAAACTAAGCTTAGCAAAGAAAATAAAGACGGAGAGAGATTACGAAAGTTTTTTGCAAGGAAATTGGACAATTTCTTTAACTTTAAAGCTGTCGGAAATGATTGGTGGACAGAAAAGCCTTGTCGCTAACAGGGATTTGGTATTATTGAGGCAGAAGAATAAAGGCTCAGGTAGTGGATTTCAATTTATCGTTAGTTCAAAATTGGGCTGACTTTCCCTGATTTCCCCTAAAACGCCAAGCCTAATCCGTTAATACCACCAATACCTGCCTGATCAAAAATAAATGCAGGCAGTATCTAGTCAAACTAGGGCGCATTTGCGCACATTATAATCTTAATTCCGCCCGAATGTACCCCCAAACCGACCTCCACCAAGGCCTTACTACCAGCCAGGTAACCCGATCGCGAAGCACTTATGGCGAGAATAAAGTAGAAGATAAAAGTAAAAATGGCCTTTTAGCCGCAGTGTTGGGGTTGGTCAAAGAGCCGATGCTGATCTTGCTCATCGTCGCTTCGGCCATTTATTTTCTGACGGGCTCTCAGGGAGAAGGGCTATTTATGCTCGGTGCCATTATTGTCATTTCGGCCATTTCCATTTACCAGGATTCCAAAAGCCGGAATGCACTTGCGGAGTTAAAATCGCTTACGCAACCAAAATGCAGGGTCATCCGGAACGGTGCCGAAGCTGAAATTCTCAGGGAAGAGATCGTGATCGGTGACTACCTGATTCTGGAAGAAGGAAACAAGATCCCGGCCGACGGCTCCATTCTGGAGGCGCATGATTTTTCCGTGAACGAATCCATTCTGACAGGTGAATCCATGGCAGTTGCTAAAAATGAAACTACCACCGAAGTTTATCAGGGAACGCTAGTTACCACAGGCAGGGCAACAGTTGAAATCACTGCAATAGGCGATAAAACCAAACTGGGCAAAATCGGGATAAGCCTGGAATCCATTGAACAGGAACCTACCCCACTCCAGATACAGATCACCAATTTCGTCAAGAAAATGGCCATCATTGGCGGTGTCGTTTTCCTGATCGTCTGGGGAATCAATTATATCCATACCGGACAAATTTTAGATAGTTTATTAAAAGCCTTAACGCTTGCGATGAGTATTTTGCCGGAAGAAATCCCGGTAGCATTCACTACGTTTATGGCTTTGGGTGCGTGGCGGCTGATGAAAATGGGTATCATCGTCAAACGAACGCAGACGATTGAAACGCTGGGAAGCGCCACGGTGATATGCACCGACAAAACCGGGACGATCACAGAAAACAAAATGGAACTGGTCAGTTTGTATGTGCAGGCAACAAATTCTTATCAAATACCGGACAAAACATTAAACGAAGAAGGCCAAAAACTGCTGGCAATGGCGATGTGGTCCAGCGAACCAGTGCCATTCGACCCGATGGAAACTGCGCTGCACGATACTTACGGGAAATTGGCAGCGACGGATTTGAGAACGGATTTTAAGCTCGTTCATGAATATCCGCTGGAAGGTAAGCCGCCCATGATGACGCATGTTTTTGAAAATGCCACCGGTGAACGAATCATTGCCGCCAAAGGCGCGCCAGAAGCAATTATAGCGCTTTCAGGCTTGTCGGAATCTGAGAAAACTGAAATACTCAATGCTGTCAATGAACTGGCTGCCAAAGGCTACCGCATTTTAGCGGTTGGACAAAGTATGCTTTCAGGTGATACATACCCCGAAAAACAACAGGAACTTTCGTTTGATTTTCTGGGGCTGGTTGCTTTCTACGATCCTCCAAAAGCAAACATTCGGTCGGTTTTTGAGTCATTCTACAAAGCGGGAATCCAGGTAAAGATCATAACGGGCGACAATGCGGCCACGACGCAGAATATTGCCCGGCAAATCGGTTTCAAAGGAGCCGAAAATGTGCTGCTGGGTGACGAACTGGTGGCGATGGACGAACCAACCTTGCAGCAGAAAGTGATGCAGACTGGTATTTTTGCCAGAATGTTTCCGGAGGCCAAATTAAAGGTCGTCAACGCACTCAAAGCGCAAGGACAGATTGTGGCCATGACCGGCGACGGTGTCAATGACGGTCCGGCGCTTAAAGCCGCACATATCGGGATTGCGATGGGCAAAAAAGGCACGGAAATCGCTAAACAGGCTTCATCTTTAATTTTGGTGGATGACGATCTGGCCAGAATGGTAGATGCTGTGGCGATGGGACGCAAGATTTACATCAGTCTGAAAAATGCGATTCGTTACATCATTTCCATCCATATTCCCATCATTTTAACCGTCTTCATTCCTTTGGCGCTGGGCTGGATTTATCCAAATATTTTCACGCCTGTCCACATCATATTCTTCGAGCTGATCATGGGCCCGACCTGCTCAATTATTTATGAAAATGAGCCGATGGAAAAGGATTTATTATTACAAAAACCGAGGCCGTTCACAGATACATTTTTTAGTTTAAAGGAGCTCTCGGTTAGTATTTTACAGGGTTTGATGATCACAGCAGGAATGCTGCTCCTCTATCATTACGCAGTGATGAAATCTTATGATGAAGCATTGACCAGATCAATGGTATTCATCGGTCTTTTAGCCGCTAATATATTCCTGACGCTAATAAACCGCTCTTTTACGCATTCTGTAATTACCACCTTGCGCTACAAAAACAATCTGGTACCAATGATCATTGGAATTACAATTCTACTTTCAGTTTTAATTTTTATTTTACCGGGCGTTAACCGTTTTTTTAGTCTTGAACTGGTGAATATTGGCCAACTGCTGATTAGTATCGGTACGGGATTTGTGTTTACGATCTGGTATGAAGGTGTTAAAATTTACAACCGGAAGCGGTAAAATTTTCGTTGAAAAGTGACGAACGGAATAGTATTCCCTGCACGCTTCCGGTAAATGCAGAAAGGTTTAGTAACCAATTAGTGCATCGGTACTGCCTTTGTCATAATTGGCCACTTCCACGGCCGCGACAGCCCAACCACACCAAGCCATATTTTGTTTTTCGCATTTACAAAATCAATGGCCCTTCGCTGAATAAAACACGTCCGGCCTGGGCCACATGACCGTTTAAATTAAGGACAAAATTTGCCGCATGTGGTACTACAAAACTGGTCAATACGCACATCCACCGAAGAAATCAATATTTCGTGGATTATTTTAAGCAGAGTCAAGAAAACCGTTAAGCGCTCGTTACTGTTTTTTTCATCTCTTTCCAGGAGCAAAAATGCCGTGAAACAGCACCGCGTCTTAATCAACGCTATTCGGATACAAATACACCTGACTGTATTACAAGTTCGTCAGCATCAATATGTTTGGATGATCGGAGAAGGTACGCAGAAGATTGTGGATGTTAATGCCCTGATGAAACGTTTGACGCGTTCCAAAAGCTATTCGATGCGCCCCTGCATGCGATTTTGGGGACAATGCTCAAAAATATTTCGGTGGGCTAAGAGAACGATCCCGCAGACCATTTCAAAAACACTTAAATTAGCGATCAGGGCAGAGCACTAAAGATAGTCCTCACTGTAATTCATAACCATGTTCAGGCATTCCGGTACACATCGCACACCAAATCATAATTTAAAACTGGCAACCTTGCTGGGTCTCACAGCCGGCCTTGTTAATGCCGAAGGGTTTTTAGGATTTTCTGTGCTTACAACCAACATCACCGGCCATGCGGCATTATTGGCCGAAGGAATTGCGCAGCAAAACTGGGCGAACGCCCAAGTGATTGTTTTATGGATGTTATTATTTCTGGCCGGTGCCTTCACATCCGGTTTGTTTCTATCTCTTTTTGGCCCAAATCAACGCTATTCATATTCCATCCCAATTGTGATCGAGATCATTATCCTTGTCTTTTCCGCACTGTATGGATACAAGTATGACCAAACCACAATGTCAAAATTAATTTTTGCCGGGAGCCTGCTTTTTGCAATGGGCCTACAGAATGCCTTGGTTACACTGGTTTCAGGATCCGTCGTCAGAACAACACACCTTACAGGCATTTTTACGGATCTGGGGATTGAACTGGCACAACTGGTAAAGGCTTCTCTGAAAGACCGCCTGCTTCTTCTTTTAAAGATAAAACTTAAATTATTTATCATCTGCTCCTTTCTATCCGGAGCAATCGCCGGGGCTTATCTTTTTAAGCGCATCGGATTCAAATCATTTTACATTCCAATTGTCATTTTAACATTTGTGCTGCTATACGATATATTTAGAATTAGTGTAAAACGTTATTATCGGATAAATTTAAAGACATTAAATAGGACCAAAAATTAGATCACACACGCATCCGGACTTAATCGATTAACAGCATTTCATACCATAAAAAAAGGAAGAAATCAGGATAAACCTGACCGCTCCCAAATTTTGTAAATGAATTGTAACCTACTTTTTGATAATTGGAATGATCCAGAATACACTTGCCTGCACTACACTGTTTTTAAAATCGGGACTTATCTCTTTTCCTGAGAAATCGCCTACTTTTGATAACCCGGCCATGTAACGAAGCCCTATTCCAATACCTGCATCAGACTGATATCCCAACCCGGCACCGGCCGACAGATCCAGCCCTTTTGCAAAGTTGTTTATGGTCTGATCTGGTATACTTTCAGTAAGTCTGAAACCGGCCTGAGGACCTCCTTCAATGTAAAATCCGTTTGCGATACGGAATTTTAACATGACCGGAATATTCAGATAATTGATTTTAAAATCTTTCTTACTTCCCGCATTTTCTACCTTTGCTCCCTGAGTTGAAAAAAGCACTTCGGGTTGAAGAGAGAAAATTTCTCCAAAACCGAAATTGAGTATCCCGCCCAAATGATAACCCACTTTTGCATCTGAATTGATATCTCCACCCGAGTAATTGCTGACATTAAGACCGGCCTTCGGTCCAAAACTGAACGTCTGAGCAAACGAAAATGTGCTTAAAGCCAACAGTAGAATTGTAACAGGTAATTTTTTCATTACGTTTTTTAAATTGATTGAAACTGATTTTGGCACTACTTCCTTTGATCGATTATCCCTCGAAATAATTAATCATTTCTGATAAAACTGGCATTTGGCACGATTGTAGTGACAATTTGATTAGGTTTACAAAGCTTGTCGGATTATATGTGGTAAGTGTTACACATCAGTTCTCATTAGTTGTATTAATCACAGATTAACAACAGCCTAACCCATTTACTGACTAATGAAAGTAACCTTCCCATACCCCTATGATACTGTATATCAAATACATGGTAAGCCTGCGCTGCAAAATTCTGGTAAAAGAAGAGCTGGCCAGGTTAGGACTGCATTATGTAATTGTAGATTTGGGAACTGTGGAAATCCTTGAAGACATTACACAGGAGCAGCATGTTGAACTAAAAAAAAACCTGCTCCGGTCAGGACTTGAACTGCTGGATGATAAAAGGAGCATTTTGATCGAAAAAATAAAAGCCGTGATCATAGAGATGGTCCACTATGCAGAAGAACTGCCGGTAACCAATTATTCTGATTACATCAGTAAAAAACTGGGCTATGACTACACCTATCTTTCCAACACATTTTCCGAGGTGAAAGGAATGAACATTCAACAATTTATTATTCTTCACAAAATTGAAAAGGTGAAGGAATTATTGTTATACGAAGAACTTAATCTGACTGAGATTGCTTTCAGACTTCATTACAGCAGCGTATCCCACTTATCGAATCAGTTCAAAAAAATCACGGGGTTGTCTCCCTCCTTCTTTAAAAAACTAAAAATACAACGTACCGAAACCCTGGAAAATGTGTAAGTTGTTCAGAAAAAGGAGGAAGCGACTGTGACCACGTTTTCTGATAAAAATTGATTGTCGACAGGCGTGGATCAATAGACTCTTGAAATCCGGGAACTTACAACAATCAGTAACAATAGTGATGATTGTCACCTATTCGGTTCAAAAATACCACTACCTTCCCTGAAAGTTCAAAATCACAGGCTGAATCATTAATCAGTGTAACATTTCATTGTAACTATAAATCAAACCTGGCCCAGTATGATACTCTATATTAAAAACATGGTTAGTTTGCGCTGCAAAATAAGGGTCAAGGATGAATTGACAAAACTGGGTCTGGATTTTTCGAGGGTCGACCTGGGAGTTGTTCACCTGATGAAAAAGATTAGTTCAACCCAGCGTAAATGCCTGAGAGAAAATTTGCTCAGTTCAGGATTAGAGTTACTGGAAGATAAACGAAGCATTTTGATTGAAAAAATAAAAAATGTTATCATCGAACTCGTTCACTACACCGATGATCTCCCAAAAACAACTTATTCCGAATATATCAGCAAAAAGTTGGGTTATGATTACACTTACCTATCCAACCTTTTTTCAGAGGAAAAAGGAATTGATATTCAGCATTTTATAATTAATCATAAAATTGAAAGGGTCAAGGAGTTATTGCAATACAAAGAACTAAACCTGACAGAAATTTCTTACAAGCTACACTACAGCAGCGTATCTCATCTGTCGAACCAGTTCAAAAAAGTAACGGGTTTGTCGCCATCAATCTACATGCATCAAAGTCAAAAAAGGTGGAACAATCTGGAAAACATGTGAAAAATGTAACTTCTCATATTTTATGTGTAACATATCGCACCATTAATTTTTGCAATTTCACGGTACAGTATTTTAATTCAGTCAGACTTCAAACCCAAATTCCGTCATTACGTATATAAAACATCGTTATTTTAATACAAGTGCTCAATTCTGAAATTAATGGCAATTCCGGAAATTCAGAAGGCTTACTACCTGCTTTTAAAACCAGGTTCGGCAAAAGATCCGATACAAGAAGAACTCACTACTTCCTGAAAACGTATTGGAATGACATAGCAAACGGTGTATCCGGAGCCATCAGTTAATCTTACGAAGATCCTGCTAAGCCCTACGCAAAGTCCCATATAACCGCGTTTGAAGTAACTATTTTCCTTCCGATTTTCACATTGCTAACATGCTTTCAAGTTACGGATACTCCGCTTTTTGAGCCGTCAAAGCAAACTTTACTACCAAAGAGGTTACGAAAAACGATGAATTGGAACGAAATTGCATTTCTAAAATTGACGCATACGACGTTAGGAGCACGGAGGTTCCTGATTCAATGCAAGCCATGGGCAATTTGCCCCCAAAAACTTCAAGTTACATCAACATCGATTCCGATAGCCCGACAAAGCGCTAATCACTTGGTATAATTTTAGTATTGTTTCATCTGTTAAGTCACAGATAAATTAGTAGTAAGAATGGGAAAATCATCTGATTACAACGAATGGATATCAAAGGTAATTCTGGAAGGCCATCAAGACGTATATGACCTGTACAATTCAGTAAACAATTATGAAAGTGTCGGAAAATTCCACACGTCAAAGGAAGTAACGAATACTGGCAGTGAATATCTTGTAAAAGCGGAAGGAAATCAGGATTCCCTGCTCCTTAATTCGGAAGAAGAAAAGTTCTCTTTCCTTCAACACATTGCAGACGAATACACCGACTCCGGCGATGGCAGCATAGAGACATGGTATAAACTAAAAAAAGAGCTTAACAATATCGATTAGACCATTCAGAAATGGTCATTGGTTTTAAGCAGTTAAATTAAAGGGTGTCTCAAATCCGGATGAGGCATCCATTTTTGTTTACCGGTGATCCTTTTGCCTGGACAATGAACAAAAACCACCCCCATAACGACAAGGATATTGGGTCAGAAGGGCTGAGGTGCAAAATCGGGCGGGAATTCTTCAATTAAAAATTAGTAATTAATTTAGCTTTCGTGCTTTGATTTCCCTGCGGCGGAGATAAATTCCAAAGCCAAAGAAATGGAAAATTTTGAAAATTTTTAACTTTGAAAATAAATATTGAATTTTCATGATTAACAGAATTTAAAGATAACTCCACCAAAGACATTGAAGAATAAAATAAGATGGAAAAAGAGATAGAAACTTTTTACCCGAGAAGCAGACAAGAATGGCGAGATTGGCTTCAAGAGAATCATGATAAAAAACAATCCGTCTGGCTTATCTACTACAAAAAGAAATCTAATATTCCGACAGTAAGTTATGGCGAAGCGGTCGATGAAGCACTTTGTTTTGGTTGGATAGACAGCAAAGCAAAACCATTAGACGAACATAAATTTATGCAATTTTTTAGCAGACGAAAAGAAAAAAGTGTTTGGTCAAAAATAAATAAAAAAAAGATTGAACGCCTTACGAATGAAGAACTTATGACAAAATCGGGTTATGAAATAATTGAAATTGCAAAACAAAATGGCTCATGGACAATTTTAGATGAAGCAGAAGCACTAATCATTCCTGAGGACCTGGACAATGAGTTTCAAAAAAGAAACATTGCCAAAGAATATTTTTTAAGTTTAAGCAGGTCGGACAAACGAAATATTTTACAATGGCTTGTGCTTGCTAAACGACAGGCAACAAGAGAAAAAAGAATAGCCGAAATCGTGGAAAATGCAGACAAAAAACAAAAGCCAAAACAATTTGGCGGACAGAAAAACGTCATCTAACATTAGGTTTGGCGTCACTGGGCTTGACGAATATTGCCTCAATATTTGTTTTTAGTATCATTCAGTTCGGGTTCGACGACATAAATTTGACAAGGAATAAAACATCAGAACTATTGCGGTTATCAACTTCGGCTCCGGGCTGATGGAACCCGAATTCCCCAACAACGCAAAGCCTTTTCGTTAGTGGCAAACCTAAAAATACCAAACAAATCAATCAACAAACACACCAAACAAAAGCCCGCAATAAACAACTTTTCAAAAAGCAAACGTCCCTGCCCATCCATTTCAAAAATCAAATTCAAAGAGCCGTTCGGCTTTTAATTCAAGAGACTTAAATATAGCACTTTATACATTTTTTAACAACGTTCAGTGGCCAAAGGCTTTTGAAAGTTATGTGACTGGACATGATGAAACAAGAGCTTATTGGACAAGCCAATGGATGGAAAAATGGCTCGGTGCACTTGCCAAAAACAGTGATTAATACAACATTGAGCGAAGCATCTGTAACAATTACCGGCACAAACAACCTCATCTTTGTGCGTTTTACAATCGTATTCAGGTACAAAATCAAGTTTTAATTTAAAACCTACTTATGAACAGCAAAGACAAAAATGAACTGGCACGTGGTTCGGAAATGGAGAAAGAAAAGGCGCATATCATTGTCGAAATCATTGAGTACATCCCTAATGCCGTGGTAAGCAGGACTATTATAAAAAAATCAACCGGAAACATCACAGTTTCATCCTTTGCGGCCGGAGAAGAGCTGGCCCAAAAATCTTCTGCTTTTGATACCTACATTCAAATCATCGACGGAAAAGCGGATATCATTATCGACGGAGAAACCCATAAACTCAAACTGGGTGAGGGCATTATTATTCCTGCCCACAAATCCAACTCGATTTCCGCCGAAGAGCGGTTCAAGATGATCTCCACGGTAATCAAAAGCGGATATGAATGAAGAGAGGGTAAATCAGGCGTTTAAAGATCTGCTCCGTGTAGCCACAGACTCAGCGTTTTTAGCCATTTATTTCCGCAAATAGCCATGTAGGAATATCGGAAGCAAATGAGTAAAATTGCGCAGTGCACCAAAAGTTCGTGTCTGAAAAACTGCTCTGAATACTTTTCCTGCTAACATAAACGGACAAAATTGAATGATAGAAATTTTACGGCAGCATATTATCTCCAGGCTCGGATCCGATACAGAAAACCTGGATACTGTTTTAAGATATTTCAAACCCCTGAAAGTCCAACGAAACCGATATCTGGTTCAGCAAGGTCAGGTTTGCAAAAATGTCTACTTCGTCGCAAAGGGCTGTCTTCAGGTTTTTTCTTATGATCATGAAATGAACGAAACCACCAGAGACATCGTAACAGAAGATGCCTGGTGCTCAGAATTATTAAGCTTTGGAAGTGGAAATCCGGCGGCGGAAAATATCCGGACGGTTGAACCTTGCGAATTGCTGGCTATTGACCGACAGGATTTTCAAAAACTGATGGAAACGGTGCCGCAGTTTGACAAGATATACAAACAGATTTTAGAGAGTTCTTACGCCAACGCTGTGTATCGGATCAATACTTTTGTTGCCTTGTCTGCCCTGGACAGGATAAAGTGGCTAATGGAATTCAGACCCCGATTAATGACACGGGTATCCAGTAAGCTCATTGCTTCCTATTTGGGCATCAACAAAGACGTTTTCAGCCGCCTCAAAGCCAGGCTGTAAATTATAGACTTTTGTCATCATCCGGCGGAAAAATCCGCTTCATCTTTGCATTATCATTCACAATTTAAACATGCAAAGATGAAAGAGTATCTTTTATTATTCAGAAATGCGAGTGCGGAAAACGGCTATCTGGCAACCTCACAGGACATGGCAGAGGATATGCCGAGGTGGCAATCCTGGATTGGCAATATCGCCATGCAGGGTAAACTCGTGCACACGGCGCCCATAGAATACGCCGCTTCGCTGGTTGGTGCACAGGGTGTGGAAACTGGGCCATACAAAGAAACCGACAGTGTTTTGGTTTCAGGATTTTTAATCTGTAAGGCCGACAGTCTGGATGAAGTTCAGGAATGGAGCAAGACCTGCCCGATTTTGAAATATCCAAAAAGTTCGGTCGAGATCAGACCTTTGGTTCCATTCCCTACGAACTGACGTTTCAGACAATGGACAATATCCTCAATTCGGGAAGATACATCTTCCCACTTTCCTTTTTACTTTATGTGGGTCTGCACCTTGGGAAACCGGATGTTGGCGCAGCATTCGTTCCGGATTATCTTCCATTTCCTTACTTCTGGAACTATTTTACGCTGCTTTGTATTTTGCTTTTCATTTTTAGTTCTGTCATTGGAAAGTACGATAAACTGGCATACAGCCTCATGGCACTTTATGTAATTCTGATGGCTTTTCTGGTTCACTTACCAAGGGCGTTGGGATACGAACTTGATTCAGTCGCCATGACAACAACCATTGACAGAGAAAAAGAACTGGAGCTGGTCAACTTTTTTAGAAATATCATGGTAACCGGTGCGCTGCTTGCTTTTGCAAAATTTGTTGCCCGTGACAAAAGAATTGTAGGCTAGTTACAGAACAAGCACAAATCATCTGCCAAACTCGTTCGGCTTTTGCCACCTTGGAAGATGGAAAACAATGGGTGAAAAATTCTGATTTCAGCCTTGGCGAAATCGTTCTGAAAATAAAGCGCCCAGGTTTTTGGAAATCGACGATAAAGGTGAGCGACGGCCAGGAAATAGTTAGTATTAAAAATCTACCCCAAAAAATGGCACACTGATTTCTTTATAGTCGAATTTGATAACAATACTTACATACTTGCCATGCGCAATAATCCGCTTGCTGAGTATGTAGTTCCAAAAGACGACAATGAAATGCTTCTATATGGTCTGGTTTTGGAAAATAAATAAAAATCAGAATTGAAACGCCTGGTGGCATTGACGTCATTTTTGATGTTTTCTGATGATTTCTGCTTTTCCCGATAGCTACCGAAATTTCGAAGATACTTAGTCGTTTTTTGTTGCTGCAAGTTTGTAAAAGCAGTTCAACAGGATGAAAAAACATGAATAAAAATGCCCGGGTCCTGAACTGTCGACCAACCAACCAGGCCCGGGAATCTTTTGTCCAACAAACAGAAACTAATCCACAAGCGAATAATCATACTCCACAAGCAGTTCATTGTCTACGGTTACAACCCCGGGCGCATTCCAGTAAGTTTCAACTTTTACTTTCAATTTATCGTAAGAAATTTCCTGTTTGTAGCATTCAACACTTCATTGGCCAGATCGTTATCATCCCGGTTATAAAGGTTGCTCTATGTTTTGATCTCAATCTGTTCTACCACACCTATTACACCGCTCGATCCATCGCCGAACTGGATTAACCAGATTTAGAAAACATTTTCTAATTCCGATACCAAGGCCAGATTAATGATCATAATTTAGATAGCTTTGGCATCATCAGAAGCCCGGCTTTTTATGCATGAAATTTCATTGGTAAGAAACATTTTCAGAACGCTCGAAGAAGAATTTCCTGACGACTTTGGACAGATCACCGATATCTACCTCACGGTCGGGCTTTTGTCAAACGTGCAGCCCATTGCGATGGAAAATGCTTTTCAGGCGGTTTTGCAGGATGAGCCCCGTTACCGGAAAACAAAACTCAAAGTAGAGGTTTTGCCCATACGCATTCATTGCAGCGATTGTGACAAAAACACGACCGTGGAGCAGTACCGTTTCGTTTGTTCGTTTTGCGGCAAACCCAGCAAAAATGTAATACAGGGAGAAGAGTTACTGATCAAAAAAGTAGAATTCGAAGATTAAAGTGATATGGAAGCAATAAAACCCAAGTCAAACCGAGCCGCTGTTGGTTCGCTGCAATGTGACAATACAACTTTTAACCTACTCAAAGTCAACGACTTTGTAGCAAAAGCCATTCGCGACCGATTGCCGGGTATACTGGTTGTCAACCTATGTTCCTCGCCTGGAAGCGGAAAAACGACGCTTTTGCAGGAAACCGGAAAACGATTAAAAGGAAAACTCAGCATGGCCGTGCTCGTGGGTGACCCCGAAACCGAACGGGACGCCATTCGAATGCGCGATGTCGGCATTCATGCTTTGCAGATCGTCACCGGAGGCATGTGCCATATTGAAGCCCAGATGGTGTACCAGGCCCTGGACCATTTTGATCTGACGGGCGTGGATCTGCTGGTGATTGAAAACGTGGGAAATCTGGTTTGTCCTGCTGCTTTTGATCTGGGTGAGGATTTCAGGGTAACCGTGCTTTCCACAACCGAAGGTGACGACAAGCCAAAAAAATATCCGCGCATGTTTTTGAGCAGCGAGCTGATGCTGGTTTCGAAATCTGATTTGCTGCCATACGTACCTTTTTCAGTCGAAGCCGTAACACAGGATGCACGTGATATCAATGCAGATATTGAAGTGATCACCGTTTCGAGCCTCAACGGCGAAGGCCTGGATCAATGGTGCGACTGGCTGGAGGACCGCGTGCTGGCCAAAAAAAATAAATTACAGGAAGCATGACAGAAGCGGATTTTACCGGATTGGAAGCAGACTTCACCCGCCAGGATGGATCAGAAATCCTGTGTCCGGAAAATCCTCAGAAAATAAAAAAGACTGTCAGTAACGTATTTTCAATTAACCTGAAAGGTCTGGTCCAGGGAATTGGTTTTCGTCCTTACGTATTTCAGCTTGCAAAAAAATGGAACCTGAAAGGGACTGTCAGTAACGGGCCGTCCGGTGTTCACATTGAAATTTCAGCGAACGAACAAACTGCCCGCAGTTTTCTTAACGAGTTACTTTCCAATCCGCCGGCTTTATCAAGAATAACAAGTCATAAGCTTACTGAAATCTCATTCCGGGACTTCGACGACTTTCAGATCACTGAAAGCGAAACGGATCATTCCGACGTTTCAACAAGACTGACGCCCGACCTGGCGATATGTGAAAGCTGCCGTCAGGAACTTCGGGATCCTGAGAACCGACGTTTTCGGTATCCTTTCATCACGTGTACGCACTGTGGCCCAAGGTATTCGATCATCCGAAAACTGCCTTATGATCGCGTGAATACTTCCATGCAGGATTTTGAGATGTGCCCGGAATGCGACCGTGAGTTTAGAAATCCTGAAAACAGAAGATTTTACTCCCAAACAAATTCCTGTAAATCCTGCGGCCCACACATGGATTTGTACAAATCTGCTCAGAATCAGTTTGAACAGGTTTCGATAACAAAACAGAAATACATTTTAACCGCTGTAAATGAGGCGCTTACAAAAGGAAAAATCGTGGCGGTTAAAGGAATTGGCGGTTATCTGCTGCTTTGCGATGCAACGAGTGAGTCGGCGGTCAAAACTTTAAGACAAAGAAAACACCGGCCATCCAAGCCTTTTGCCCTTTTATATCCGGACCTGGAAAAACTACAACGTGATGCATACGTTACAGAGGCAGAATCGGCACTGTTACAAAGCGCTGTCTCACCTGTGGTTTTAGTAAAAAGAAAAGAATCCGGAGCCTTTTTCATTGCTGAATCGGCAGCAGCAGGACTGGATTATCTTGGCGCGATGCTCCCCTACTCCCCGCTTTTGCAGATCATTGCAGACGATTTTCAAAAACCGCTTATAGCAACCAGCGGCAATATCAGTAATAATCCGATTGTCTACGAGCAAGAAAAAGCCTTTGAAGAGTTCGCTGGTTTAGCTGATTTTATCCTCACCAATAACCGGGCGATCGTTACTCCACAGGATGATTCGGTTGTTCGTTTTTCGGCCTTACACCAAAAACAGATTATTCTCCGAAGAAGCCGGGGACTGAGCCCTGACTTTGTTCGTTTGCAGCATACAGAGCCCTTTTCTGCTCAAAAGATTGCCTTTGGCGCATCAGCCAAAAGCTGTTTTTGTATCCAAAACGACAATGAAATATACGTGAGCCAGTACCACGGAGACCTTGAAAATTATGATACCCAGCAAAGTTTCCGGCATTCGCTGGATCATCTGACAAATATTTTCGGAAAGTCTTGTTCAGGGGATAAAAACGCAGGAATACTTTTATCTGACAAACATCCTGGTTACTTCTCTACCCTTCTGGCAGATGAATATACAGAAAGGTCTTGTGCGAAAGTGACAAAAATCCAGCATCATCGGGCTCATTTTGCCGCCGTTCTGGCAGAAAACGGTCTCGACGAAGATTATGAAAATGTTTTGGGTGTCATTTGGGACGGAGCAGGTTATGGTGATGATGGCATGATCTGGGGCGGGGAGTTTTTTTATAAAAATCAGCGCCTGCATTTTCCTTACTTTGATTCATTGTCGGGCGATAAAATGGCAAAAGAACCCAGACTTTCTGCGTTGTCAGTCGTTTCTGCTTTTTCAAAAAAACCATTACCCGGTTTTCTTAAAGACAAATTTACCCAGACAGAACTTACCTTCCTGCAAAAAACAATCCGCAGCAATACCTTAAAAACCAGCAGCATCGGCAGACTCTTTGATGCCGTAGCAAGTCTGACAGGATTGATTGATAAAACAAGTTATGAAGGTGAAGCCGCATTGTTGCTGGAAACAGCAGCACAACGTTATTTTGATACCAACGGATACGGGTTTTCTGAAAGCTATTTTGATAAAACTGACTTTCTGATTGATGACTTAATAGCTGATATTAACTCAAAAAAGCAAATAAGCTGGATAGCCGCCAGGTTTCATTATTCGTTGGTAAAATTTACGCAGTACATCGCGGAGCAGTTGGGTGCGACAAAACTGGCATTCAGCGGTGGTGTTATTCAAAATGCTGTATTGGTGGATCTGATGATCACACATTTGTCAGGCAACTTTGAGCTGTATTTTCATCAGCAGCTTTCTCCCAATGACGAAAACATTTCTTTTGGGCAGTTAGCGTCAGGTGGAAAGGCCGGTGCGGTTTAATGTAAAAAGTGAAATGTGAAAAATGAAATGTGAATAAATTAAAGCAAACCGACTTTAACTACTGATTTTTAATTATTTACATAAAATCAAAAATACAAAAACATAGCTGAATACTAAAATTTCGTTCAATCCGCTTCGTGTATGCGTGGCCTAAAAATAACTCAGTATGTGTCTTGCGATTCCAGGCAAAATAAAATCCATTGATTACCAGTACAATGGACTGGTTAAAATGGCAAAAATAGAATTTGGCGGCATTACCAAAGAAGCCAGCCTGGACATGGTGCCGCTGGCCAAAGTGGGCGATTATGTACTTGTACATGTAGGCGTGGCCATCAGTATTGTGGATGAAGAAGAAGCCGAAAAGACATTCTCTTATCTGAAAGAAATCGGCGAGCTCGACGAATTAATCGAAAGCAGCCAGCTTGACCGCCCTAACCAACTGTAATATGAAATTCCTGACCGAATACCGAAATCCGGAAATGGTGGATATGTATCTGGACGAACTGCGAAAAACGGTAACTCAACCATGGACCATCATGGAAATTTGCGGTGGACAGACGCATAGTCTGGTAAAAAACGGCATACTGAACCTGCTTCCGGAGGAAATTCAGATGGTGCATGGCCCAGGCTGCCCGGTTTGTGTAACGCCGCTGCAACTGATCGACAAAGCTGTATTTCTGGCGGAGAAAAAAGGGGTCATCCTCTGCTCTTATGGCGACATGATTCGCGTTCCAGGCTCTGAAAAAAGCCTTTTGGAAGCCAAAGCCGCCGGAGCTGACGTCAGAATCATGTATTCGCCTCTGGAGGCAGTGAGGCTTGCAAAAGAAAATCCGGACAGGGAAGTGGTTTTTTTTGCCGTTGGTTTTGAAACGACCGCTCCCGCCAATGCGCTGTCGGTGATCCATGCGAAATTGCTGGGACTTAAAAATTATTCGATACTGGCGTCGCACGTGCTTGTTCCACCTGCGATGGAGGCCATCATGAACGACGAAGTAACCCGTATCCAGGCGTTTTTAGCCGCAGGCCACGTCTGCACAATCATGGGCATCGGACAGTATTATGACCTGGTAGAAAAATTCGACATGCCTATTGTCGTAACGGGTTTTGAGCCTGTGGATCTTTTGCAGGGAATACTGATGACCGTCAGGCAGCTCGAAGCCGGCAAAGCGAATCTGGAAAACCAATATGCGCGCGTGGTAAAACCGCAGGGAAATCCGGAGGCGATAAAAATTATTGAACAGGTTTTTGAAGTAACCGACCGGGAATGGCGGGGGTTGGGCATTATTCCGCTGAGCGGCTGGGAAGTGAAGGAAGAATTATCTCTTTTTGATGCTTCCAAAAGGTTTTCGATTGATATCGCCAGAGCACCGGAATGTCCCGACTGCATTGCCGGGCAGATCCTGAAAGGCATAAAAAAACCAGGACAATGCAGCCAATTCGGCACCAGATGCACGCCGGAACATCCGCTGGGCGCGCCGATGGTATCCTCAGAAGGAGCCTGTGCGGCTTATTTTCATTTTGCCAATGTAGGATAGCTGGCTTTTAGCTTTTAGCTTTTAGCTTTTAGCTTTTAGCTTTTAGCTTTTAGCTTTTAGAGACAAGGTAACGCTTGAAAATATCGTTCCCATTTTCCTTTTTCTACCTAGTTTATTTTTTAATCAGTAAAACCAATGAGTGCTCTTTCCTTCGCCCGGCTTTCCTGTCCGATGCCAAAGCTCGACTTTGATATCATTACACTTGGACATGGTTCGGGCGGGATTTTAACCAATAAATTACTGGAATCGGGAGTGTTCAATTTACTGAGCAACCCCTATCTGGATGAAAAACATGACGGGGCCGTGTTCACCGCAACAGGCAAAATGGCTTTGTCCACCGACAGTTACGTAATTACCCCTGTCTTTTTTCCAGGCGGCAACATCGGAGATCTGGCAGTAAACGGCACCGTGAACGACCTGGCCATGTGTGGCGCCATACCAAAATATTTGTCGCTCAGCTTCATTATTGAGGAAGGTTTAACCATGACCGAATTCTGGGACATACTGGTTTCAATCAAAATAGCATCTGAAAAGGCCGGAGTGCATATCGTCACCGGTGATACCAAAGTGGTTGAAAGGGGAAAAGGCGACAAAATCTTCATCAACACCTCGGGCATCGGACAGGTACATCCCAAAGCTGAAATATCATCCAGACATATCAGAACGGGAGATAAAGTGATCATTTCGGGCAATATCGCCACGCACGGAATCGCCATTATGTCCGCGCGCGAAGGACTGGATTTTGAAACGGATATTGTGAGCGACACCGCAAATTTGGCCCACGATGTACTGCGCCTGCTGGACGAATTTGGTGCGGACATTCATCTGCTTCGGGATCCTACCCGGGGTGGTGTGGCGACGGTCCTGAATGAAATCGCAAAAGACATTTCGCTGGGTATCGACCTGGTGCAAAAGCAGATTCCGGTGCTGGAACAGGTTTCGGGGGCTTGTGAACTGCTGGGGCTGGATCCTCTGTATGTCGCCAACGAAGGTGTATTCATTGCCATTGTAGCAGCAGAGATCGCAGATACATTTTTAGCAAAACTACAAACCCTTGGCACGGGTACTGACGCGGCTTTGATCGGAGAAGTGACAGAAGCGCATCCGGGCCAGGTTGTAATTAAAAGTCCGATTGGTGGCAGAAGAGTCGTCAATATGCTGGTTGGGGAACAGTTACCAAGGATCTGCTGAAAACGATGATCACCTACGACCAAACCTCCCAAAAACTGCCGCCCATCATTAACGAAACCAGAATTTTTCGGGGCGCAGCGGGAAATCCATTCCTGGCTCCCCGGGGCGTCTGGATTACCGGCACAAAGCTGATCGTTGCCGATACCTGTCAGAACCGGGTTTTTATCTGGAATCATTTCCCGGAAAACCAGCTCTGCGAGCCGGATCTGGTGCTCGGACAAATACAGACACACGGAACCGGCCGGAATTCCGGAGGCTCCGTTAACGCTTCATCGCTGCAATACCCCTCCGGCATCTGGTCCGATGGCGTTATCCTCATCATCGCAGATGCCTGGAATCACCGTGTGCTGATATGGCATACTTTTCCGGTTGTTTCGGGTCAGCCGGCGGATGTCGTTGTCGGTCAGCCGGATTTCGGTCACAATCTGCCAAATGTGAGAGGCATTGGAAATAACCCTTCGGAAAGATCGCTGAACTGGCCGTATGGCGTTTTTTCAGATGGGCGTCAGCTATGGGTTGCTGATACGGGTAACCGCCGTGTGTTATTTTTCAAAAAAATCCCGACAGTCAATTTTGCTGCTGCAGACGGGGTGATCGGGAAAGATCAATTTGATGAGCGCGATTATGAGAGCAACGATGCCGTATGGCCCTACTCGGTAAAGGTTTCTGAAACCGGCGTTTTATCTGTCACCGACACCCAGTATTACCGGAACCTGATCTGGCACGACTGGAAAACCGCCTTTACTAAAAAAGCGGACATCATTATCGGCCAGCCCGATCTGGAATCCAGCGGGCAGAATCAATACAGATCTTTGCCCGACAGCAATACCATGAGCTGGACGTATGACAGTTTTTTCTACGAAAACGGAATTATTTTAGCCGATACCGGAAACAGCAGGCTCCTGTTTTTTGATGAAATTCCTCAGACTAATTCGGCCACTGCCGACAACCTGATCGGGCATAGCGCATTTAACATTACCAGTGAAAATGCAAATACGAGAAATGGCACCAGTCAGCAACTTTACTGGCCTTTTTCTCTTTGTATTTCGGGTAAAACCATGGCAGTAGCAGATACCGGAAATCACCGGATTATCCTCTACGATTTAAAATAAACCATTCATTTTCATTAACCGGAATACAAATGGAAATCCTTCCTTTATTGCTGGCAAGTCTGGTAGGTTTCACGCACGCTTTTGAAGCGGATCATCTCGTGGCGGTCAGCTCTATTGTAACGCGCCGAAGCAATACATTTCTTGCTGTTAAAGATGGTATTTTCTGGGGATTAGGACATACCTCCACCATTCTGCTCGTTGGCTGTATTTTTATCCTGGGCACTTACAGCCTCAATATTGCCAGTTTCAGATATCTGGAAGGAGGCGTTGGGATTATGTTAATTTTTCTTGGTTTGAAAAGGTTATCCGGAATCAATAGCACTGAGGTTACCCATAAGAAGGCACACCAAAATGACCAGGTCCATGAACATAAACTTGCCTACGGCGTGGGCATGATACACGGTTTGGCAGGAAGCGGAACTGTGGTACTTTCTGTTTTGACAACCTTTAAAACTGCTTTCAGCGGCATGACTTATCTTCTGATCTTTGGAATTGGGTCCGTTGCCGGCATGATGGTGGCAGCCGGAATTTTCAGCGTACCCTTTTCGGAAAAACTACTAAGAAATAAAAAGATCCGGATCGCATTGACGCTCATTTCGTCCTTGCTTTGTATTGTTTTGGGAGCAAAAGTGATGTATCAGAATTTGATCGAATAATACAATGACCTACAACGAAAGCGATTTTGTCGCTTACGCCTTAGCACAAATGGAAATAACGGTGATTAACCGCGACGGGAAATATTTTTACCTCGAAAACAATTTCACCCTGGAAGTGGAACAACGGGAATTGTATAAAATCACGCATGAAGGCCTGGTCATTTCTCCTTTTGATGACATCGGCAAACTCTGTACCTTTATTAAAAATGCCACCCGGGCAGACGCTGTGTAAATCGTACCGAAAACGGTCAGGCGGAGTACAATTTATCCCCAATTACCATGAATCATGAACTCAGCGTAGTGGCACTTTCTGAGAGTATTTCCAGCAGCGGAAACTTTGTGCTTATTCTGGAAGATTCTGCCAGCAAACAGCGCATTCCGCTGATCATTGGCCGCCCGGAGGCCCAGTCCATCGCAGCTGCAATGGAAAAAATGGAAATTTCAAGACCTCAAACACACGACCTTTTTGCCACAACACTGAATCTTCTACAGGCTGAGTTAAAAAAAGTCATCATCAACCGTTTTGAAAATGATGTATTCTATGCCTCCATATTTGTAAAAAACAAAACAGAAACATTTGAAATCGACGCCCGTCCATCCGACGCCATTGCGCTGGCCGTCCGGCTGGACTGCCCTATCCTTGCAACAGCGGAAGTTATCGAACAGGCCTCTTTCATTTCTGAGGATAAGTTCAGGGACAAAAAAGGGTCATACGCAGAATTCTCAATGGAAGAACTGGAACAATTGCTGGTTTCCATTCTGGCAAAAGAGGATTATGAAAGTGCGGTCAGGATCAGAGAGGTCATTGAAAAAAGAAAAAATCGGTGATGTCAAATAATAAACCCGTAAAAGAAGCACTCACCACCAAGGAGAAAATCGGTGAAGCAGCTCTGTTTCTATTCAACCATTTTGGCTTTGTCAACGTGCGCTTACAGCATATTGCCGACGAAGCCGGATTAAGCGTGGGAAATCTTGCCTATCATTTCAAAACCAAGGATGAGATCGTCGATTTACTCTATGAACAGATTGTGGCCCGGCAAAAAAATCTTTTGGCCGATCTGAGAATGATCCCGCTTTTTATAAACCTCAACAGCTACATCGACAACACTTTTCTGATGCAAAAGCGGTACAGTTTCTTCTTTACCGATACGCTCGAAATCATGCGTGCCCATGCTCCGATCCGAAAAAAACACCGGGAACATATCAGGTGGCAGACCATTCAGCTCAAAATGTATATCGGCTTCAACGTTGCCCGGGGTGCACTTCATGCCTTCGAATTTCCGGACAGTACTGAAAATTTTTGTAACCGTTTTATACTGATGACGGATTCCTGGATGGGTTATCAAATGCTTCAGGGAGAAAAAATCTCCGCATTGGAGTTGGAGGTATTTCGAACGACACTGTGGGCGATGCTGGCTCCGGCGTTTTCCCAGGCCGGGAAAAATGAGTTCAGCCAGATGCACAGTTATCCTTTTGACAACCTGGGTTAGAAAACGGAATTAGAAAAAAATTTCCAATTCCAATTCAATTTGCTAATTTAAAGGATTAATCAGGGGAATTGGTATGTTACAAGTCCGCAGTACCAAGTTTGATAATCTTAGATTGTACAATATTTAATAGCTTGGATTTTACAATTTAACTTGTCTTTATGACAGGTCAGGTGGACAAAAATCCATCCGGCCTGAGTCGCCGTCCGACCGGTTTTTCGCTGTCGGACGGATAAAAAATAATAGTTTTTACAAATACCCAAGCCTCCATATCAACTTGTCGTTAATAGAGAAAGGTTAAAACAAAAGCCCATGAAACCCAGATTCAACATGGATGTAAAAGCCTACGATGCCTTGTTACAGGCGTTGAATCAGCAGTATTTCGTTGAAAAAAGAGGCGACCAATCGGATTTTCGGCTTTACTTCGATGACCTCTGGCTGGCTGATACGGCGGTGATAGATGATGTTCACAGCAGCCGGGGAGCCTGGGCTGTCGATCTGATATTTGCATCCATTCACAATCCGTTAAAGTTTATCCGGCGCCATATCACCCTGCATTCCTGTCCGAAACGAGCAGCACAGCAGGGCGAGTTTATGCGCAGGGTTGCCGCGAAGGACCAGCGTGGTACACTTTCTGTAAACATCGGGTCATTACAGTTATGCAAAAACTGAAATCATGTACAATACGAAAATAAAAATATTGAATGCGTCAGTACGCCTTTTCAACGAAAACGGGATTGATCGTGTACGCCTTCAGCAAATTGCGGACGAGTCCGAAATCAGTGTAGGGAATCTGGCTTATCATTACAAAAGCAAGGAAATATTAATCGAAGCGGTCTATGAGCGCATCTTTGAAGAATTTAACGAAATTTTCCGTCATTATCTCAAACGCCCCGACCTGGCTGATTTCGACATACAGATCAGCATTTATTATGCTTTTTTCGGCAGGAATCGCTTCTACCTGAGTGAATTTTTCAAAGCCAACAACAATTCTGCACCTCATTATCTTCAGTGGCAGGATTGCACGGCAAAAATGCTTTTGCAACTCAGGAGCCGGTTGCAGTTTATGGTTAAAAAAAATGAGCTGCTGCCGGAAAGGGAACCCGGCCAGTACGAACTGCTGGCAGAGCAGGTCTGGATGTCACTGGTCTTTTTTATTCCCAAAAGCAATATGATCGGCCAGCAATATGATGAGATCAGCTATAAGAAAAATATCTGGAACTTGCTCAGGCCATATTTCGGGCCGGATGGACTCGAAGAGTTCCGGGCGCTGATCGTGCCGGTTTTGTTCTGACAAAGTCACTACTGCCTGTTGTGGCAAGTATTTTTACCGTGATTTTGAACAAACCATGGGCTTTTTGAGTGATTATTTATTCGCATCGTGCGATATTTAGAGAATATTACGCAACGTTAAAATCAAGAATGCAGCTGGTAATTATATACCCCTCCTATCAATTAAATAAGCAGATTAAAACGAAAAGAACTTCGCACCTTTTTTTATTAATCAGCCTGATTGTCTCCTTTCTGTTTTTTTCAGTTCCGGCTTACAGCCAGACCTTATCCGAGCTGCGCAATAGTTTCAAAAGCTTCCAGGGTTGGCCGACGGACTCCCTTCAGGTATCAGTCTGCAATCGCCTGGCCGAGAAATATTTATATAACAATTCCGACAGCTCCATTTTTTTCGGCAAGATCGCATCGCAGGCTGCGAAAAAACTACGCCTGAACAGGGAAAGCGCAATTGCCTATAACCATATCGCGAAAACATACTACGTCAGCGGATCCTATTTCGAATCCCTTTCCTACGCAGACTCCGCACAAACTATCAGCAAGAAATATGGGTTTAAGCCTGAACTCGCCGTTTCAATCAATACCAGAGGACTGATCTATCTTGGCCAGGAAAGGCTGAAAGAATCAATACCCGAATTCACAAAAGCGCTTGTACTCAATCGGTCCTTGAAAGACAGTGCCAAAATTGCCGCTAATTATTTTAACATTGGATTAGCCTATGATGAACTTCGCCAGTTGGATCGTGCATTTTTGAATCTCAATAAGGCACTGCTTGTTGCGAAACAATGCAAAGACGGACACCTGCACCAAATGTCTCTGAACCGGATCGGAGAGATTCATTACCATGCCAGAAACTATAAGCAGGCTTTGTATTTCTACCGTTCCGCACTTGGCTTTGTGGACTATCAGGATAATTGGGAAAAAGGTTTTGCTTATTCGGGTATTGCCCAGGCATTGTATGAATTGAAGCGTTATCCGCAGGCCCGGGACTATGCGATCAAAAGCTTTGTATTAATGAAAGAACTGAAGGCTGACTGGGACACCGAGCGGGCGGCCAACATTCTTTCGAAATGTTATGCGGCATTAAAAAATTACCAGAAAGCCTACGAATACCAAACCCTTGCACGTACTTATGGCGATCGTATTCTGAACGAGAAAAAAGAAAAGGAAATCAACTATCTGCATTTGCAGGACAAAAAATCTGAGAATGCAGATTTGCTACGTGAGAATGAAAAAAGCAGGCAGGTGATCAGGAACAACCGCATCGTAATCTCACTCACAGCCCTGTTCTCCCTGCTGCTTATTGCGGCACTGTTCTTTCTGCGGCGAAATATCGTTCGAAAAAATGCATTGAATATTGAGCTGAAACATAGAAATGATGAAGTACAGATCCAAAAAGAAGAAATTCAAATGCAGCGTGAAGAGCTTGTATCGCTCAATAAAACAAAGGACCGTATATTATCTGTCATTGGCCATGACCTGCGAAGTCCTTTCGCTTCGGTCCGGCAGATGCTCGAACTGATCAGAAGTGGCGATCTGAGCGAAGAGGATCAGGAAGTATTATTTGAAGATTTCCAACGGCAGATCGTACTGGTCTCAGAGCTGATCGATAATCTGCTGCTCTGGGCAAGCAGCCAGCAGAACGGCGCGACGATTAAATTTGACAATATCAGCCTTACAGAAGCGGCTGATAAAATACTGGCACTATATAAAACTGCTTTTGAACAAAAAAAACTGACGGTTATACACCTCAACCCGGAGGATATCAGCATCGAAGCCGATGAAAACCACGTCAGAATGATTCTCCAGAATATTATCAGCAATGCCATCAAATTTACCCCCCGTTATGGAACGGTCAGCCTGTTCTATACACGGAAAAATAATTTTGCTGCCATACATATCAAAGATAACGGAACGGGTATGTCGGAGAAAAAATTAGGGGCACTTTTCAAATCTTCCGGGGCCGCAATTACTGAACGTGGAACGGATATGGAACCAGGAACCGGACTGGGCCTGCTGCTGATCAAACAATTCGTTGAAGAAAATAAAGGACGAATCGAGGCGACAAGCGAAAAAGATAAAGGTTCTGAATTCGTTGTGTATTTTAAGGAAAGCCTAAAACCATCGCCGGCTACAACGCCAGGCTCCAGGCAAAAGTTAAAAACCGCGGTGTAAAATACTGCCGCCATCCACATTAAAGTACTTCCCCGCCAGAATATGACTTTTGTCATTTTATCGGCAAAATCTTGTATCTAACTTTAAAAATCTGACGTTGCCTGCAATGAAATTTCACGCCACGTTCAGCCATTTCTAAATCAGCAGATCCTTGCATACTATTTAGAATTCCGATAATTTAGAAAATAATTTCTATTATTAGAAAAAATATTCTAAATTTCGTTTGTCATAGAAAATATGAAATAAGTTCTATAATTCACCATGTAACTTTTGAACGAATGGCAAATGTATTATGGCTTCAGGGAGGGGCTTGCAGTGGCAACACCATGTCTTTTCTGAATGCGGAGGAGCCTACCGTGGTCGACCTCGTAACAGATTTCGGGATCAATATCCTCTGGCACCCCTCTCTCGGACTGGAAATAGGCGAACAGGTGACCCACCTGCTCAACGACATTATCCAGGGCCGGAAACAGTGCGACATTCTGGTTTATGAGGGAAGCATCATCAAGGGTGCGCATGGTACAGGAACTATGAATTTTTTTTGCGACAGGCCCATGAAGGACTGGGTGAAAGAACTTTCAGAAGTGGCTTCATACGTGGTTGCCATTGGTGACTGCGCTACATGGGGAGGGATTCCGGCCGTGGAACCAAATCCGTCAGAATCCACAGGAATGCAATTTTTGCGCAAGGACAAAGGCGGATTTCTCGGAGCAAACTACGTCTCCAGGGGAGGTTTGCCCGTGATCAATATTCCAGGCTGCCCCGCCCACCCCGACTGGATTACACAGATTCTGGTTGCCATTTCAACAGGACGTATTGGCGATGTACTGATTGACGAATACCACCGCCCAAAAACCTTTTTCACTGATTTCACACAGACTGGCTGTACCAATGTCGTCAATTTCGCCAATAAAATCGACGGCGGCTTTGGGAAACGGGGAAATGGCTGTCTGTTTTATGAAGTCGGCTGCCGCGGGCCGATGACACGTTCGAGCTGCAATCGTATATTATGGAACCGTCAGTCGTCTAAAACACGCGCCAACCATCCTTGCCTGGGTTGCACAGAGCCCGGCTTCCCGCATCACCAGCTTGTAAAAGGCAGCATTTTCAAAACCATGCACTACCTGGGATTTCTCCCGAAAGAGGTGCCGGAAGGAAATTCCAAACTGGGCTATTACATGCGTGCCGGGTTTGAAAAAACCATCAGCGTGGTCGAAAATGCATTTGGCAATGAACCCGTCAGCCACCAGAGCTCAAAATAATCTCCTGTTTGCCTGCCTAAATCTATCATTGATAACAAGTAAGTCCAAAATATAAAATGGGAATTCAAAAAGAACTTAATATTTCACCAGTTGGTCGCGTGGAAGGCGATCTGGATGTGAAGGTATATATGGAAGGTGGCGTGGTGACACGGGCCCATGCACAGGCTTCGATGTTCCGGGGTTTTGAAAAAATCATGGAAGGGAAGGATCCCCAGGCCGGCCTGATTGTGACGCCGCGAATCTGCGGCATTTGTGGAGGGTCACACCTTTACTGCGCTTCTTCGGCACTCGATACGGTTTGGAAAACGACTTTACCACCCAATGCATTGCTGCTGCGCGCCATCGGCCAGGCAACCGAAACGATACAGTCCATCCCCAGATGGTTTTACGCGATCTTCGCGACAGATCTCGCCAATAAAAAATTTGCTAACAAACCGCTTTATCCGGAAGTCGTACGGCGTTTTGCGGCCTACGTGGGTACTTCATTTCAAAAAGGAGTGGTTGCTTCTGGCCGTCCGGTGGAGGTGTATGCCATTTTTGGCGGACAGTGGCCGCACTCTTCCTACATGGTACCGGGTGGCGTAATGTGCGCTCCTACCCTGAAAGACATCACACGTGCACATGCTATCATGAACCAGTTTCGTAAAGACTGGCTTGAAACGCTTTGGCTGGGTTGTTCGCTGGAAAGGTACCTGCGGATCCAGACCTGGGAGGACCTGATGGAATGGGTGGATGAAAACGAGTCACAGCACAACTCCGATCTTGGACTTTTTATACGTGCCAGTCTGGAATTCGGGCTGCATAAGTTTGGGCAGGGTGTTGGCAAATTCATTGCCTTTGGAACGTATCTGAGCAAAGATCATTACCAGCATCCGACTGTCGAAGGCCGTAACAAGGCACTGATCAGCCGCTCAGGATTTTTTGACGGTAAAAAGTATTCTGAATTTGATCATTTAAAGATAAAAGAACACGTAAAACATACCTGGTTTGAAACCGTTCCAGCGGCCCATCCCTGGGATGAACCACTGCCAACGCCGATGGAATCGCAGAACCTGGCCGGTACGGATTTCAGCGGAAAATATACCTGGTCCAAAGCGCCGAGATACAACAACATGGCCGCAGAAGCCGGGCCTTTTGCCAGGGTGCTGATGAACGCCAATCCGGATAATTTGCTGCCGCACCAGATATATGACCCGCTTTTCGGTGATGTATATGAAAAAATGGGCCCGAATGTCTTTACCAGAACACTGGCCAGAGTACATGAAGCAGCCAGGTTATACGAAAACATCAATAAATGGTTATCAGAAATTGATCTGAACGGAGAATTTTATATCAAACCCGAAGAACGCGACGGAAAAGGTTTTGGCGCCACCGAAGCGGCGCGGGGTGCGCTTGCTCACTGGATTGAAATCGAGAACGGTGTGATCAAAAACTATCAGGTGATGGCTCCTACGACCTGGAACATCGGCCCGAATGACGACAGCGGAAATCCGGGTCCGATTGAAACTGCACTTGAAGGAACTGAAATTGAAGATGTCAACGACCCGGTGGAAGTGGGTATGGTGGCGCGCTCGTTTGACTCCTGCATGGTCTGTACGGTTCATGCACATGATCAGAAATCAGGTAAGGAATTAGCACGTTTCAAACTTTGATGAAGAAAACCGCCATCATGGGATTTGGCAATCCCGTCAGAAGCGATGACGCCATTGGATGTTATGTGATCGAAAAACTGAAAGCAAGCGGTCTCGAAAACGACAGCATTAGTCTTTTTGACATGGGCACGGGTGCGTTTGAGGTTTTGTTCAAATTGCTGGGTCATGAAAAAATCATCATTGTCGATGCGGTGATCAACACAGGCGAACCTGCCGGAACACTGTACAAAGTTCCGGCAAATGAGATTCAGACGGCCATTCAGGATGATCCGATGGTTTTTCTGCACAGTATAAAATGGGACCAGGCACTGAGTTATACCCGCAAAATCATGCAGGAAAGTTACCCGGAAGATATAACGGTTTACCTGATCTCGGTAGACGACACCCGTCTGGAGATCAGTCTTTCCGAGGAAGTGAAAATGGCGGGTGACAGGGTGATCGGGTTGATTTATGACGAAGTTTTTTCCATAAGCTAAATGATTTCAGAAAACACGATGCCACTGAAAAACGGGCACATTATTATACCTGCCGACATTTTTACCAAATGGCTGGATGCGGACAACTATGTCAATATGGTGTACTATCCGGAACGAAGTCAGCTGCTGGTCGCCGCCAAATCAAAAACGTTTTTTGAAAAAATGCATGAAACGAAATGGATGGTTTTAAAAGACAAAAACATATTCGGCGACAAAACCTTGTATGTGAGAGAAATACTGATTGACAATGATCTGGATGAGGCGGACCGGTCGCTGAGTTTTGAAATTAAAAACACCGGAATTGTCACGATAGCTCTTTAAGGGACAACATGAATATATTTTCAATTTACACAGGAGCGGACAACGTTGCCGCAATCCGACAGTTGATCGATGCCCAGTTCAGGCTCAACGAAGTCGTAAGGGTAGCTGATTTAAATGAAATCCAGACCGATTCCACCAATCAGTATCTGATTGTTCAGGAGGGAATCCGTTTACCAGTAGACTGGAACAATGAATTCCCTCCCTATTTATTTCCTCTTCCCATACCTTACAGCCAGCAGAATCTCCTGGCTATGCTCTATGCGAGGCTGAACAATTACGAGCTGGCGTATTCCCATTCTGAAAACAACAAGGAACTGCTAAAAGAAATCGATGCCGTTAATTGTATCCAGAATGGAATTGAAATAACACCTTTTGCGCAACCCGAATATTTCGAAAGTACTTTTGAGAGATACCGTTTTCTTCACAACCAGGCGATCACCATCCATTATGGAAATTTGACAAATTCGGCCTGGCATCAGCAGTTGAAAATGTATTATACCGATGCGTTTGAAATTGCTCCAAACGACGAATGGAAGGTTTTTACCGGCAAACACCAGGCCACATTTTTGCTCGATCAGGATGAATTAACTGCTGCTGAGCAACTTCTGGAACTGTGTATCACTTTCGCCATTTCCGACGATGCCAGGCATGAGCTGATGAGCGTTCAGTATGCAGTGTGGATGAAACAGCTTGTGGTACCTTATGACCAGGATTTACTGGAAAGAATAAAAAACACATTGTGGCAGGTACTTCAATATCAGGAAAAAAAACAGAACACCGCACAAACTGCCCTGCTTCTTATTGATGCCTCGCATATCGCCAACCTTACCGACAGCTTTGCCGAATCACTTGGATACATTACGCGGGCGATCAATTTGCTGGAAGATTTAGACCTGCACGAACTGCTTGCGAGTGCGCATTACAGAAAAGGAACGCTGTTATACACCTGGTCGCAAAACGGAAATCCTCAGTTTTTGAGGCCAGCCATGGAAGCCTACCAACGTGCCCTGAAAGTATTTACAAAAGAACAGGCCCCGGACACTTTTGCGGAAATCCAGCATCACCTGGGCGTGATCTATTCGGAAATCCCAGACGAGGTCAGAAAGAAAAGTATCTGGGCGGCCGTTTCGATCAGCTCGTTTAATGAAGCATTAACCTATTTTACTCGGGAAAATAATCCATACGAATATGCAAGGGTTTGTAACAACTTCGCCAATGCCCTGACTAAATACCCGGATGCCAGGCTGTCCGATAATTATGCAAAAGCTTTATCCTTTTACCGCGACGCGCTGGAAATCCGGACAGCAGCCAGCTATCCCGATGAAAGAGCCTTAACCATTTTAAACTTCCTCGAAGCTGCCTGGTTCGTTTCGCAACCGAATGGACTCGCAGAACAAAGCCTGTTTCAGGAAATGACAGAAATGGCAGTTGAAATTGAAAACCTGGTTCAGGATGCATTTCTGCATGAGCAGGCCAACAGGCATCTTTTACGGCTGGACGAGCTCAGGCTGGTGCTCTAAAACTGATAAAGGTTATCAGGAAAATCAATTTACATCACCAACACCGGCTTAAAAACGGGTGATGTTCCCATGGCTTTTTTTGAATTTTTATACACTGAAATTACTTCACATTATCCTTAAACAGATCCATGGCAGCGGCCCCAAACGTATATGCGTTCATCAGGCTATCACCCAGCCATCCAGGATGATCTGCGTTCCGTTGCAATGACTGGAATCATCACAGGCCAGGTAGATAAATACTTTGGCAACTTCTGATACTTTCCCGAGCCTTCTGGCAGGCGTTCCCTGTTTCCAGGCCGCGTACACTTCGGGCGGAGCCGCGCTCAGTAAGGGTGTTTCTATGTAATAGGGGCAGATCGCGTTTGCCCGAATATTCTGAAAAGCCAAAGTGTTGCATGTTACTGCCAAATTCTTGCATAGTTCACGCATTTACCACTTCTCGCAGAAAACTTAAACACATCCTTAGACGAAAGCAGTGATTTATGCAAATCTTTCCCAACCAGATATAATACTCGATTCTTCAAAATACCAAACCTTTGCAGGACAATCTCAATCTTTTTAGATGTCGTTTGAGATAAAATAACCAACATTTTAAAATCAAACCAATGAAAATACTGATCGTATTAACTTCTCACAGCGAACTGGGCAATACCGGCAAAAAAACGGGCTTCTGGATTGAAGAATTCGCAGCTCCATATTACGTTTTAGCCGATGCCGGTGCAGAACTAACCATCGCTTCACCGAAAGGCGGACAACCTCCGGTGGACCCAAAAAGTGAAATGGCCGATGCGCAGACTGCGGACACAGAAAGGTTTTATAAAGACAATGAGCTGATTGACAAAGTGGCCCACACTTTACCGCTTAGCAATGTACATTATGCCGATTACGATGCTGTTTTTTACCCAGGCGGCCACGGACCTTTGTGGGATCTGGCAACCGATGAAAAATCGATCCAACTCATCGAAGATTTTTACAATCACCAAAAACCCGTTGCCTTTGTTTGCCATGCGCCTGCTGCACTGGTAAATGCTAAAACGACAACCGGGAAGCCATTGGTTGAAGGAAAGAACCTAACGGGCTTTTCCAATACGGAGGAAACGGCGGTCAAACTGGCCGATATCGTTCCGTTTTTACTGGAAAGCGAGCTGAAAAAACTGGGCGCCAATTACACCAAGGGTGCTGATTGGGGTGTGCATACCGTACAGGACGGACTGCTGATCACGGGACAAAATCCGGCTTCTTCCCAGGCAACGGCTCATATTCTTCTGGCCGAACTGAGGATGTCCGACGCGCTGAAAAGTAAAGAACCTGAACTTGGACAGTAGCCGATAGCCTGAGTAAATTTTGTATCACCATTTTTTTTAACCAAAATTAAAAAACATAATGAAAGGATTTAAAAGCAATATAGAAAAAGACACCCTGGAAAATACCAATTTCAGAAAGGTATTATACACCGGCAAACATCTTCAATTGGTGTTGATGAGTTTAAAAGTGGGCGAAGACATCGGTGCTGAAATTCATGAAAACAATGACCAGTTTTTCCGGTTTGAAAGCGGGACGGGTAAAGTCATTATTGATGGACATGAATACGAGGTAAAAGATGGTGACGTGCTGGTAGTACCTGCCGGGGCAAAGCATAATATCATAAACACCGACAGCACGACCGAACTGAAAATGTACACAATTTATGGTCCGCCAAATCACCAGGACAAAATTATCAAAGCCACCAGGGAAGAGGCTGAATCTGGTGAAGAAAAATTTGATGGCAAAACGAGTGAATAACCATTCGCTTTTAAATCTGTGATTCATGCAACTATTCGCCCGTCCCGTATAAAGTTACCCGCTGGAATGCATGCACCTTTGCTGACAGGATCTTGCTTAAATAAGCTCAACCCATGAATCCATTCAATCCATTATTCGACATGCCCGTGACTTGTGATTTCACCGCCACACTGGCCCATGAAATACGCAATCCACTGGCGACAATTGATCTGTCTCTGGCACTGATGCTTGCGGAGCGTCAGGATGATGAGCTGAAAAAGTATGCCGACATCATCAAACGCAGCTCCGAAAGGATCAACGAGCTGGTCAATGAGATGGTCAAAAACCGAAAAATGGATGAAACGCGGTGGCAAACCAATCTATTCACCACCTGCTGGATGAAGTTGTTGAAATGGCCAAAGACAGGATTCTGTTGAAAAACATTATGGTGTGCAAAGAGTATGATCCCACAGACTGCATTGTGGCACTAAACCGCCCAAAAATGAAAATTGCACTCACCAATATCATCGTAAATGCGATTGAGGCCATGGATTCGCAGTATCGCGAATTGAAGCTGGTGACGATGTCCATCGCCGGGAAGCACGTCGTGCAGATCGAGGACAATGGCTGCGGCATCAGCGAAAAAAACCTCAAAAACATTTTTAATGCCAATTTCACTAACCGGCCAGGCGGCATGGGGATCGGACTGGCTGCTACTTACGATATTCTTGAATCAAATCATGTGAAGGTATATGTGGAATCGCAGCTGGGTTCTGGGACACATTTCTTCCTGTTATTTGACAAAAACTGATACTAAAAAAATCAGTTCCTCCTCGAATTCATCAGGCATCCCTGCTTATTATAAAGAGTTATTTGGCCCGGTGGCTTCCTTTTACCGGGTTAAAGATGACCAGGCAGCGATTGATCTGGCCAATGATTCGCCCTTTGGGCTGGGAGGATCTGTATTTACTCAGGACATTGAACGCGGCAAATTAATTGCAGATCAGACAGATACAGGCATGGTATTCATCAACCACCCAACCTGGACACAGGAAGATCTGCCTTACGGCGGAACAAAAGGCTCTGGTTACGGACGTGAGTTATCGGAATTGGGTATTGATGAATTTGTTAATAAAAAACTGATACGCGTAAGCGAACTTAATGATCCATTTTGAGTTGCACTAGACTAGAAATTGTAGTACTAACACAAAAATCAAACAAACCGTAAAGAAGACATTTTAGATTTCCTCTTTACACAATTTAAAAATTGACATGACAACAAGACAGATCATACTCGCATCAAGGCCGGTTGGTGTACCAACCAAAGAGAATTTTAGATTTGAAAACACGGACCTGCCTGAAATAAAGGAAGGAGAGGTAATGCTCAAAGGGTTGTATTACTCCGTCGATCCCTACATGCGGGGCAGAATGAATGATGCAAAATCTTACGCTCCGCCCTTTCAACTGAATGAGCCTCTGACAGGCGGTGTGGTGGCCATTGTAACTGAAAGTAAAGCTGATTCGTTTACAACAGGCGATTACGTGCTGGGTGCTCTGCCATGGAGGGAAAACTGTATTGTTAACGAAAAAGAAATCCACAAAATCGATGCAACAATCGCTCCTGCCAGCTACTATCTGGGTGTGCTTGGAATGACCGGATTAACGGCCTATCTCGGGCTAATGCAAATCGGGAAACCAAAATCCGGCGAAACTGTGGTGATTTCTGCCGCAGCTGGGGCGGTAGGCATTGTGGTTGGACAAATTGCAAAGATTCTGGATTGCCGGGTAATCGGTATCGCCGGATCGGATAAAAAGACAAATCTACTAACAGAAGAATTTGGGTTTGATCAGGCTATAAACTATAAAACAACGACTAATCTAAAAAAGGCGATTGCAGAGGCTTGTCCTGATGGCGTCGATATTTATTTCGATAATGTGGGCGGCGAAATATCGGATGCGGTGATCAGCCTCATGAATTTCCATTCGCGGATACCTTTGTGTGGACAGATTTCGCTCTACAACAACACCGATAACGCCACCGGCCCAAGACTGCAGCCTATGCTCCTGACAAGAAGTATACTGATGCAAGGTTTCATTGTGGGCGATTACAAAAGTTTATTTCCCGAAGCCACCCAGCAACTATCTCAATGGGTAAAAGAAGGAAAGTTGAAATTCACAGAAACCATCATTCACGGCTTTGACCAGCTTCCAGCGGCTTTACTTGGATTATTTAATGGGGAAAACGAAGGAAAAATGATCGTTCAAGCAGCGGACATCGATGCAATACAGCATTAAATCAATCACATGAAAGAGCATTATGATACCGTCAGCATGGCCATTGAAAAACTGCGTAAAATGGGTTTTACAACAGACTTCAATTTAAAGGAAAATTGCCTGGCCAATCCTCTTGGTGTGATCAAAACAGATGATTTTATTATTGTTGATGTATACCGCTATGAAGGGAATTCTGAACCCGGCAGACGAAGCGGTGATTTATGCGATCGAAGCTTATAACGGGATTAAGGGAATTCTGGTGACGGGTTATGGAATCTCAATTGATTCCGCATGTAAAGAAATTCTTGAAAATCTCAAAATAAGAGAATAACAAGAACTTTCATCCCGCAAATAAATCGTGTTCGGGTATAATGGTATGTTTCTAACGCCAAATCATAATCTAAATCTTGCAACCTTGCCCGGCCTTACAGCCGGGCTTTTTAATGCAGAAGGTTCGTTCGGATTTTCCGTACTTGCTACCAAGTGCATATCTGTTTCAGCGTATAGGATTTAGTTCTTTTTTATTCCTGTTATCATTTTATGTTTTGTGCTGCTTTACCATATTTTGAGGGTTAGTGTAAAACGATACTATTGGACAACTTCAAAAGCTTCCGGAAAAAATTGAAGTGAATGTAAGAAGGAGGTGGATTACCAGAGCAAAATTGAAGCTTCCAAAACCACACAAAAAAAGAAGAAAAATGGATTATCCAGTTTTCTTCCTCAATCTGACAATCCAATGTAAAAAACTATTTAATAATCGGGATCACCCAAAAGACGCTTGCCTGAACAACGCTGTTTTTAAAATCCGGGCTGATCTCGCGGCCCGAAAAGTCGCCAACTTTCGATATTCCCGCCATGTAGCGAAGCCCAACGCCCAAGCCGCCGTCCGACTGATATCCCAGGCCTGCGCCCAGTGATAAATCAAGGCTTTTCGCGAAATTATTGATCGTCTGATCAGGAATACTTTCTGACAAACGGACACCAGCCTGAGGACCTGCCTCCACATAAAATCCGGTTGCAATCCGAAACTTCAACATGACCGGGATATTCAGGTAATTGATCTTGAAATCTTTTTTATTTCCATTGTTTTCAACTTTCGCACCCTGGGTTGAGAAAAGTACCTCGGGCTGAACAGAGAAAATTTCGCCAAAACCGAAATTAAGGATTCCACCCAGGTGATACCCGACCTTAGCATCTGAATTGATGTCACCACCAGAATAATTACTTAAATTAACACCGGCCTTAGGGCCGAAACTGAATGTCTGAGCAAAAGCAAAGGTGCTCAGTGTGATGAACAATACACTAAATGATAATTTTTTCATTGAGTAACTTAATTAATTGTGTAATTGAAAGGCAAAATGACAGTCCTGTAATCCATGACAGGCTTTCCATGGTTATATTAACCAGCCGGCCACCATCCGGTAAAGTTGCCTGCGATCCGTTGGAATAGTCCGTTGGAATAAATTGTTTTACAGACTGATCACCCGCCAGCGGCACGGTTGTGATGACTGGTATTTTACTTGTGCAAAGTTGGCCGGATTTCACCTCGCAAATGTTATATATCCGACCCAATAAGTTGCATTAATCACAGATTTACGGCATAAGCCATATCGAATGGACGCGGCTGAGGAACTTGCCTTCACATAAAACGATACCTCATATTAAATACTTGGTCAGGCCTGCGTTGCAAGATCCTGGTAAGCGAGGAACTGACCAAATATATAGATTGCTGAACTTATCCTAATTCACGGAAAATTCAGCGTTGCTCAAAGCAATCATTAAAAATACGATCAATGAGAACATCACGATTACAAGTATAATCTCCTGAGATAGTAATTTGGTAAAATCTAGCCCCAACATGTTTAGAAATATTACAAAAATCACCAAAATAGCCTTGAATTATTGTATGTCGGATGTTCGGGAAATCCACAAGAAGAGAAAATCTATTCCGCCAGAGTATCTGACAAATAAAGCAGGTTCCAACAGTTAATTGAGTTGACGATCAAACTTTTACAGCCTTCTGCCGTAGGCGGTTCTTGGTTTCTGGCCCGACCAGCTGTTGATTATTACCACGGGATATCGCTTTGGCAAACTTATTACTATTCTCAACCTTACTAAAAACCCTTTCAACCGATTTACAGCCAGATGATCCATATATTGAAATAAATGACAGAAAGTTTGTTAAAGAAAACTAAATGAATTGAAAATGACGGCATTGAAATTCGAATGCCGCCATTTTTTTCTCTCGTTAGGAGCCGAGGTGATTCGATTGTTGTCTTTTCGGATTAAGTCCTTCAAGCTGTGTAAAAATCTTACCTTACAAGCTCATTCTCGATCAAATGGATGTGATCTCTATATTAATTCACCAGTACTTGATTTATCCATAGTGCTGATTTTCTTCATTTCCAAAGGCCTCCATCTTAACAATTCAGCGTCGATCGGTTTATAGATCACGTCAACTAGCTTGGGTTTATCCCCGCATTTTCTGCATCGTACATCCGTACCGTTTTTTGCTATTTTGGTACAAACAAACAATTCTCGCCCCTTAATATCTATGGCGCTAACACACAATTCACAATTAATACTTTGCCCAATCTCACTAGTCTCTATAACTAGTTTATTTGTCATTATTTTGTAACTGATTTTATTACCCTGATATACGATTTCTCCTTCTTTGTCAGTTAACACTTCACCGCAAAAACACCACTGATAGTCAATTGGAAATGCCATAAGTTTTGTCTTCGCCTCAAAAATGCCACGCCATTTCACATCGCTCGAACGGCAGAACTGGCAATCGTCCGTAATGTACTCTTTCAAGTTATCTCTCTCTAAGGCTACCCATTTCGATACGATTTCCAATGCCGGTATTGCCGTATCATATGTAACCCAGGCCAACTTTAGAGCGGCACCTTCTGCTAGTGACCGCCATGCTTTTACTTTTGCCAATCTACCCTCCGCAGTACGAATACCAAAAACAATTTCATCATGGGGGAAAAATGGAAAAGACGGTGGCATGCTTAGAGGAATACTGCCCAAGGGAATGTTGCGGCGGTTCAAACTCATCCTGGAAATTTGTACTGGCGTTAGTGCGTCGTAGTGGACACTGGTGACGGTGAAGCCTGCAGTATTCCCAATAATGATGCCTGTTGAAGGATCCCAGATTAAGTCGGTTGAACGGTTAGGTGTAGTACGTATGACTCCACTTTCCAGGTCAAGGGCAAATGCCGCGAAACCGGTATGGTGCCCACTACTCTTAACAGGTATCGTTATAGACTTCAATATAGAACATCTGAACTCCAGGTCGTCAAGTAAAACACTTGTCATAGATAAGCCGTTGCCGATAGGGCCCAGGGGGACAGCTGGTATGTCGCCAATTGAACCGGAAATATTGGTTGAGATTAAATTATCAACCACGCCTTCAGCGATGGATGTTACAATGGCCAATACTATCGCAGCAACAATAGTACCGACAATGCCGAAGAACAAACCTCCTAAAAACCCACTAGCCAGCCAAACCCACCATTCTAAGTCAACATCTGTGTCCACGTCCGGGGTTGTAGCAGTAACGGTCAATGATCCGCCGGATAAAGAAATATCAATGAAGAAAACAAAATTTGCCACTGCCGACCAACCAGTACCCGATGCGGTGGCTCTTCCATCTACCCTGATTCGATTGCCATCCACCCTTGCTTCCAGCCTGGTTAGTGTGCCCGTTCCGCCTGGTGCAGGCACATTTCTGTTTAGCCGTAAAGGAGTATCAAAGTCTCTTACGGATAAGCCCAAAGAGTTGGCCAGCATCGGCCGCATCACCCTTGCCAGTAGCCAAAAATTACTCATCATCACCAATGATTGGCTACCCGCTGGAATGAAATTAATGGTAGCACTGTTAATGTTACCACCTGAATCACTGGCCATTTTTATACCCATTACAATGCAGTCCCTGTCCGCAGCAGTTGTATCATTAATAGTAGTAACATCAATATCAAAAACAGTGGCGGGGTCGGTATCGTCTGATACAGGTATTGGAGGTGAGAGGTCAATGCGCGGCAGCGAACTTTGCATTTGATTTTGAACCATAGTCGCCATTTGGTTTTGAGCCTGAGCCAATGTCAACCCGGCAACAGCTAAAAGCGGAGCCAGCTGAGTTGCCGATGCGGAATCGAAAGCAACAGTTACATTGGGCGCGCCCGCACTAAAATCCATCGCAATAGTCTGCGTAGCACCTTCATCTAGTACCTGAATATCGTCTACAATGGTGATATTTCCACCGAGAGGCGCAATTGTCAAGGCCACAGGTGCTGTTAATGCCAATTGAGAATTTGTAAAAGGAATAGTGATCCCCATCTTTGGTCTAGGCCTGTCCAGGTCCGCAATAGGTGTTTGAAAATTAAGGGTAGCGGTCCCAGTCATCATATCGGAGCTTACCGGTACGACCATATTGTTTGGGATAATTGATCCTGCCAAAAATGCGGTGGCCAATTGATTATTTAGTTCCGACTCCGATATCTGTACCAGCATATCATAGCCAGATGTTCTGTCCTGTGCCATTTTTTAAATTCTTAAGTTTGGAATGATTTGTTTTATTTGCAACCGCAATCACAAGGATTGTCCTTGTCTTCCACATGGGTAGATACTTTGGTTATCTTCCCTTTCCTAAAAAGGCCGGTTAAATTTTGCAGGTTCATTCCCGGACTTAGCAGATTTTCAGCCTGAAAATTTTCAAAGTTTCTATGAATGGTTTTTTGGTCGGCCCTTTCTAATTCAACACCAGCCTTCTTCAATGCTGATACGGGATCTGACAAGTATTCATGTACATTCTCTTGCGACCTGCTTAGCCAGTCAACCATTTTTTTATCTGTGTCTTCAAATGAATTTACAAGTCTAGGGGGGAGAACTTCAAATAACTGAGTCTTCCCATCGAGGCTTGTTCTAGGTTTACACTTATTTACAAGGCCAATTTTTGAAACATCGGTTGCTGCCGCTACCAGGTTGATCCTAAATTTGTGATTGCTGTCCTGCGGAACAATTGCCTTTGCTGGCTTGTCGAAGTTCACCGACAGTAGTTCTTTTAAAGCCATTTCCTTTTCCATTTTCTACATTTTTAAAGGTTATTAATTAATTATGCATTAACCCTCGAAGGTTTAAGTTATTCTGTACAATGTTTTGTCGGAATCTTTATATAGAAGGGAAACATGGAAGTCAAAAATTCTAGGGCATGTCTTTATCACAGAATGGATTTAGGAGGGCCATCCACGGGTTGTATGAATAATTGATACTGCCTTCATTCAATATCGCGGCCTATTCGCAGAACAGAACACAATCCTATGAAGTATAGAGCTGTCTTACTTTAAATTGGATGAATTCGTTAATGGATGCTTTGGGTAACTATAATAGTATAAGTGGAACAGTCTATCTCAGTCTTTATTTTTTAAGAAAACTGAATATGTTCCATAGTTCAAATCACTGTATGTAGTTGAAAATGACGGTTTCATTACGCAATATCGAAGCTTATGGTTTCCTAATTTATAGTGACGTATATTGATAATATTCCCTATTAGTAACGGTCGTGGTAGTTGCAGAAGTGGGTTAATTAATTGTGAAATATTTTGACTGCAACTAAGAATTGGTCTCGATTGGCAAATGAAGATAGGCATTCAATGAGGTTCCAAAACCGATTATTTATAAGTTTATAAGGGGAGGTAGTGCCTTGGCGGTGCTAATAATTGGCCTCAAATCTGCTTCCAACGCCAAAATAGAAGAATTAGAAAACAAATTCAGTAATCTGTCTGACAAACACTCCGAAATCAACAACTTACTTCAAAGTGCCCTTAAAAGAGTTTCTAACCTGGATTTATTGCTTAAAAAAGGAACAGTGGAAGAAAAACGGCAAATAATAAGTTCGACCTTTCCCGAAAATATCGTGTTTGATGGTGAGCGATATCGAACTATGCGTGTGAACGCTGAAACGCTTCTTATCTATCAGAAAAAGAGCGAGTTAGAAACAAAAAAAAAGAGCCAGATCGTAAAAAAACGACTTGGCTCTTTTTGTGCACCCGACGAGATTCGAACTCATATCGTCGGTACCGGAAACCGAAATTCTATCCATTGAACTACGGGTGCGTGTTGGCTTTAAGCCGGTAACGGGGTGCAAATATAGGTTCTATTTTGATTTTTCAGCAATTGAATAGAAATTTATTAAATAAATTTCTCCTATATTTTTTTCATCAGCTCCCAGTCGCCAACATCTTTGAGATATAAAAAGTCAAGCAGGATACCGTTCGAATTATTGATTAGTTTATGCCCTTCTGCAAACGGCACAACGAATGTATTGATATATTCATGATCCGAAATCAATCCCTGGGTGTTATTGTGGTAAGAATCAATCCGTTGCCGGCTTAACCGTAATTCGCAATAAAAGAAATACATTGCTTCATCACTTGTCCCGGTTGAAGGGTAACACGGATCGGTGTTAAGACTGACCAGATCATGCTTTTCAACAAAAACTCCGGTCTCTTCGAAAACCTCCCTCGCAGCTACTGCCGCTGCATCACTTTCACTATCCAGCATACCTGCCGGATGTTCATACGTAAGCGAGCCGTCGCAGATACGGCGCTGTTGGACCAGCAAAAGAAATTTCTCATTAGTTGCTACATCAATCAGACAGATCAGAACAGAAACAACTTCTCCTTTCAGAAAACAAATTGGCGGAATTGCGTTGCCTTCAGGAGTTGTAGCATGCGTATAAAGCAGTGAAAACAAGACTTCTCCTTTTCCATTCCGACGGGTATAGAGCTCATCGACCTCAGACACGTCGAGTCCGTTTTTAACGAGTTTATTCTTCCATAAGTTGTACTTGTGGGAATCAATCAATTTTTCATTACCAGCTGTTTCTGCCATTATCAGTTCAAACTTTATACAATTATCCAATCAAATTTATTCTAGACAACGGGCAGGAGAAAATTCAATCGGATAAGATTCTGACCTCTCTCACTTGTTTCGCTATACGCAACCGCTACTGATGAATCGGAAATGAAATCGCTGCATAGGGTACTCCGTAGGTTTTGGAAAAACGATTCTGACCATTGTCCAGCTTCTCGGATGTTAGATATGTAATGCGACCTACGGTATAACCTAATTTTACGCCAATCCGATCCGTAATCCAATACCTCACAAAAAGCTCTGATTGCCCGTTCTGTTTATCCATAACTAAAGGTACTACATTGAACATACCGGGGCTGCTCTTAACCTGTTTGTTGTAATATCCTGCGTCGTCTCCTTCAAAAACATAATTCTTGGTATACAGGGAGGTTCGTTTCAAACCGAACGCCAGGCCGATCAGATCGGTGTTGGCACCGATATCAAACCGCCCGAACCTGAAATTGGCGCCAATCAAAAAACTAATACCGTTCGCGGTCACTTTCCCGAGCTTAAGTGTGTCTTTGGAAAACGTATTATTTTGCGGGAGCAAATTGCTCTTGCCTGCATAATACCCCCAGGCCCTTACCCCCCAGCCAATTCTGAACCAACTAAAATTATTGAGACTGAGCTCCTGGTGATAGGTAACGGAGGGTACCCATTCGCCATCCTGATAACCGGTACCGAGGTCTACTCCTGATGTTACACGCGGGACTTTTTGTGCTAATGTTATACCTGAACTGAATAATATTACTAAGAGTGCTTTGGCAACGATTTTCATATTGAGTAAACTGGTGATTTGGCAAAGGTAGAAAAATGTCAAAAAAAATAAGGCAGGAATTGCTCCCTGCCTTAAACTTAGCCACGATTTCTATGACATTCAAAAATCGAACTATAAAATTAATTTTGTGGTTCGTTCTATTTCTCTGCCAACGTAACTCCCGTTGTCGTCTTTTTGAGCACAACCGCCCCCATGGGTGGCAAGGCAACCTGTATAGAATGGGCCTTTCCATGCCATAATTCATTTTCTGATACCACCGGATTGGCGTTGACCATTCCTGTGCCGTAAAACCTGGTCTCATCCGAATTGAAAATTTCTTCCCAGCTTCCTTCTGATAAAACGCCGACTCGGTACGTAGGACGCGGGACTGGCGTCAAATTGAGCACGACAACGGTATTATGAGCCGGATCAGACGCCTTCCTCGCGAAAACAAGAACTGAATTCTCCCTGTCCTGTGTATCAATCCATTCAAAACCTTCATGCGAGAAAGAATAATCATACATCGATGGCTCCGTTTTGTACAACTCATTCAGTGCCTTAAAACACTCCTTCATGCCAATGTGCGGCGCGAATTCCAATAAATGCCAGTCCAGACTTTGCTGAAAATTCCATTCAGAAGTTTGCCCGAACTCACACCCCATGAACACCAGTTTTGTTCCCGGGTGCGTGAACATATAGGTGAACATCAGCCTCAGATTGGCAAAACGCTGCCATTCGTCTCCCGGCATTTTGTTGATCAGCGAATGCTTGCCATACACGACTTCATCATGTGAGAACGGAAGCATAAAGTTTTCTGAAAACGCGTAAACCAAACTAAAAGTCAGCTGGTCCTGATGCCATTTCCTAAACGCCGGATCCATTTCAAAATACTTGAGTGTATCGTTCATCCAGCCCATCATCCATTTCATACCGAAACCAAGACCACCGACAAAAACGGGACGGGATACACCTGGAAAGGCAGTTGACTCCTCAGCAATGGTTTGGATATCGGGAAATTCAGTATACGCAGCTACGTTCATATCACGCAGAAGCATAATGGCCTCCAGATTTTCTCTTCCCCCAAATTCATTCGGAATCCATTCGCCGTGGTTTCTCGAATAATCCAGATACAGCATCGAGGCAACGGCGTCGACACGAAGACCATCAGTATGGTAGCGATCAAGCCAGAAAAGCGCATTGCTGATCAGAAAAGAACGCACCTCATTTCTGCCGTAATTGAAAATATAACTTTTCCAGTCGGGATGGTATCCCTTTCTCGGATCTTCATGTTCGTACAGGGCCGTTCCATCAAAACGGAATAGCCCGTGCGCATCACCAGGAAAATGCGAAGGTACCCAGTCCATATACACACCGATCCCGGCCTGATGCAGGCTGTCTATCAGAAACATCAGCTCCTGAGGCGTACCCATTCGGGAAGCCACTGAAAAGTAACCGGTAATCTGATATCCCCACGACGGCGGATACGGGTGCTCCATAATGGGCATCAGCTCTACGTGCGTAAAACCCATTTCTTTTACATACGGCACAAGGCCCGCGGCAATTTCCTTAAATGTCAAATACCTTTCCGGATCGGACGGATCACGTTGCCATGAACCCAAATGTACTTCATAGACTGAAATTGGTGCATTCAGCTTATTTTTCTCCTTTCTTATTTTCATCCAGTCCGCATCTCCCCATTCATACCAGGTATCCCACACGATGGAGGCAGTACGGGGAGCAACCTCGCACCAGAGCGCAAACGGATCCGATTTTTCGAGATGCTGACCGTTATTGGAAATGATAAAATACTTATAAACCTCTCCCACTCCTATGTTCGGGATCCATCCTTCCCAAATACCTGAACTGTCCCATCGTGGCACGAGCATGTGGTTGTCACGGCTCCAGCCATTGAAGTTGCCAGTTACTGCTATTGATGCGGCATTAGGTGCCCATACTGCAAAGTACGTGCCCACCACTCCCTGAAATTCCATCACATGAGAGCCAAACTTTTCATACAGCTTGAAATGCTTGCCCTGACGAAAAAGATGTATATCAAAATCTGTAAATCGGCTAAGTGTTTCTACTCCTTTAAGTTGGCTTCCCTGTGTTGCTACGTCCTTTTCCTCAGAAGGGACCACAGCGATTGATTCTTTTTTACTTTTACCGGTTGACTTAGCCATTGGTTATTAATCTATATTGCGATAATCGGATAACAGGATGTAATATTTACAATTTTATTAAACTATTTCTTAAAATGTATATATTTTTTTCGTCTGCGACCAAATATCGGATACTCTTTAAAGGCTTCACATCGGTTTAGCACCTTTTTCAACTTTATCTAAAACGCGCATAATGTTGCCACCCCAAATTTTTTCGATATCCTTTGCAGAATAGCCCCTGCGCACCAATTCCTCGGTAATAACACGGACCTGGCTCACATCGTTAAGCCCCTTCACTCTGCCACCACCATCTAAATCCATGCCAATTCCAACATGATCCACGCTGGTCAATTTGATTACATGTTCAATGTGATCCACGGCGTCTGAAACAGTCGGAAGATCTTTTTCATATTTCTTACTGTTTGCCCTCATTTCGTCAAAAAGTGCTTTCTTGTCGGCCGCTGAAAGGTCGGTCTGACGCATTTTTAAACGAATAGCTTTCATTGATAACTCTTGATCCACAGAGGGCTTTTTGACAAAACCCGGAACGAAATTGATTTGTATCACCCCACCATTTTTGGCAAGTGTTTTAATCATGTCATCCGTCATATTCCGCGGCACATCGCAAATTGCACGGCAGGATGAATGAGATGCGATCACTGGCACAGTTGTCAATTTAATCACATCGTAAAATGTAGAATCTGATACGTGGGAGATATCCACCATGATCCCCAACCTGTTCATTTCTTTTACCACTTCTTCCCCAAACTTGCTCAATCCATTAAATTCAGGGCCGTCAGGATCCGTCGAGGAATCGCAGATGTCGTTGTTTGCAGAGTGAGACAGCGTGATGTATCTTAACCCCAGATCGTAATACAGTTTCAGATTTTTGATATCGTTGTCAACCGGCCAGCCATTTTCCATGCCAAAAAACACGGCTCTTTTCCCCTCCTTTTTTAAACGGTATGCATCTTTCGAAGTTGTGGCAATCCCTGCAACATCCGGATGCAATTTTACCGCCTCATGAATTTTATCAAAGATCGCAAGTGCTTTTTTCTTTGCTTCCGCGTTGGCTTCGGCGGTACGCTTGCCCTGCCCCAGATACACTGCGAAGAACATTCCATCCATACCGCCCTTTTTCATTCGTGGAAAATCGATCTGTGATCCATCTTTTTCGTAGTCATGTTCTACGGCTACATCAAAGCTGTCTTTCATCATATTAATCGGCACATCCGCATGGGTGTCGATTACCAGCGCTTTTGCATGAATTTTGGCAGCTTTTTCAATTACCGGATCTTTTGCCGTCTGCCCTATTGTGATCAGCGGGAATAAAAGGAGTGTAAGAATTTTCTTCATGATGGTGATTTGGTGACAAGAATTGAACTATTAAATTCGATTTAATTTGACCGTTTTTTTTACAAAAAACCAACTAATACCAAATTATTAACCGAAAAATTAAAATACAGCAAAATATTCAGAAAATAATACCGGATTAAACCATCGCTTTATTTCAAAAAATACGGACTAAGCAAAATCATCCGGATCACTGTAAGAATGACTTAATTAGTTCAAGCGGCTAGAAGTTTGTCTGGCCGGGATCGTTGTAAAATACCTCAATTCGCAATAAATGGAACGGCATGATAGACGGATCCAATTCAATGTAATTCCATTCCCCTTGCCATTTGTAACGCGCACCGGTAATTAAATCATGCGCCGTAAATGGTTCGTTATGGACTTTTCCGATCAGGTGGAGCGGTACTTTCACCATTCCCGCCTGCCGGTGATGTGCGTCAAGGTTGACAATACACAAAATGTGACTACCGGTAGCGGTTTTCAAATACGCCATCAACTTTTCATTTTGGAGTTCACAAAAATGGATATTTCCCATTTGCTGTAAAGCGCCGTTTTCCAGTCTGAGTGTATTGATCAAACTAATCAGATAAGTAAGCTTTGTCTCTCTGCTCCAATCCCAGTTTTTGATTTCATATTTTTCCGAATTCCAATAGTCCTCTTTGCCCGGAAAGCCTTCGGACACAATTCCCTCAAAAACAGGCCCGTAAATTCCGTAAACCCCAGATAATGTAGCGGCCAGAAAAAGCCGGATAAGGTGCTGGGGCTCATGTCCGGATTGCAGATTAAAAGGATTTATCTGGTTTGAGTTAGTCCAGAAAACTGGCCGGTAAAAATTTCTCTGATCCGCAGAATTCAGCTCGTTGACCAGCTGTTCCAGTTCATACTTATTGTTACGCCAAAAAAAGTAAGAATCGCTGAGCGCAAAACCTGATCTGGCAAAATAGTTCATAATTTTTGGTCTCGTGAAAGTTCCCGCGTAAAAGACCAGGTCAGGATACAGGGTATTGCTTTCAAAAGTAATCTCGCTCCACCAGTTCAAAGGCTGTTGCTCCGGCTTGTCTATCCGGATTATTTTAATTCCCCATGAAACCCAGATTCCTATTATTTCCAGGATTGCAGATTTCGTATCTTGCCAGTTTTCATTGGTTATGTGGAGTGGGACTGCATCAGGAAAGGATAAATTCATGACATTCCGGGCAACAAACCAATCGGTATGCTGGTTGCTCCAAGGATGGTCAGGCGAGAACAACAACGACATATCCAACGCAATATCGATTCCTAAAATCGCGGCTTCACCGACAACCAATTTCAATTCATACGCTGTTCCCAGGTCAGGATTTACCGTTTCGTGCCCGCCATCTGCATTACCGATCGCATAAACGGAGCCCGGGTCATATTCCGACGCATTTTTGATTCCGTTTTTACCCTTTCGATTTTGATATCCGATTGGATGAATTGGCGGAAAATGCAGGACATCGAAACCAAGTGCGGCAATTCTTGGCAAAAGTAGAAGTACGTCCTTTAAAGTTCCGGTCCGCTCCGGGGAAGGCGATGCCGATCTGGGATACATCGTATACCAATTGCTGAACGCCGTTTTGGAAGGATTAACCAAAACGGGAAATTGAGCCGATTCACTAACATTACCCCTGTCCGGATATCTGTTTATCCACTCTGAGAAGCGGAAACTCATTGCCAGCTGCCCCGCTTCCTCCTGTCTGTCTTCATCGCTCAGCAGACGTAAGGCCTCCTGCATCAAAACCTTATCGTCCGTTGATGCACGGCTGCTCATTTCAGAAATCAATGTTCGCCCAGGAAAGAGCAGTTCTGTTATCGGTTGGTAAGATTGAATTTTGCGCGAAACTTCCTGTTGCCAACTGGCGGCCTCATCGACCCAGGCAACAATTCGAAAAAGATGCACTCCTCGCTCCCGAACTGTGAACTGCCCCTCCCAACGGTCATTACCCACTGGCTTCATAAAAGCTTCTTCCCAAACCAATGCACCCTCCTGGCGATACTGAATTCTTGCAGCCAGCGTATATTGGCCGTGCGCGAAGATATCGGCACACACCGTTAGAGACTGGTTTTGAACGACTTTTACCGGAGCCATACCGCCAGAAACGACAGGCTGGATATTCTCAATGATAGCGACTTCTCTAACTGCCCAAGGCTTTGTCTCAGTTTCTGCTGGCATAAAAAATTCAATTACTTCTAAGTTCGCTAAAAATAATTATAAATATCTTGCTTTTAGAGATTCCTACAAGCCATGTGGTACAATTATTTATAACCTAAAAGTTAAAATGTAATGACCATAAATCACGGCATTAGTAGACTTTGAAGCCACTGCCCGGTCTGCGCGTATTTGATTCAAAAAAATTTGCAAATGTAACCTGGTCGTCACATATTTATGGGCAAATTAGCAAAATTCATACCGACTTAACGTTTAAAATTCTTCACTTTGATCCTCTTTTTTAAACCTGTTAAAGGCACTTTTTTAAAGACCTTGGCAGATTCAAATCGATTGTCTATTGCCCTTTTTCTTTTGCTCTCGCTGTTCTGTCAACAGCAAGCAAGCGGGCAGCGGTTTTATTCCGTACTTTTCAATAAACTGCCTCAGGATTATCAATTATATCCCAGAAATGACAAAAATGAAGCCCTGGTACCTGTAAAAGGAATTATCGAGCTGGCTGGTTACAGTCACATGGGTGTTCAGGTTTTGAGAAACAATACGTTGGTAAAATACCTGAAAGCTGAGATTAAGTATGATAGCAAGGGCATAGGCGCCTTTTCGACAGAATACACGATCAAAGCCGAACTGGCTGGATACAATTTTAATGTCTACGCGTGTAAAACCAATGATTCGACTTTGATAGCGGCTCGTAAGAGCGTCGTGAGCGGAGATGTCTACGTAATCATGGGGCAATCAAATTCCACCGGCTTCTTTAACGAGTCAGAAACAAGTGAATTTTGTCGCTCATTCGGGCAGATTACCGGTAACCTGAACACCGAACCCTACAATCCCGCTGATACTTTATGGGGACTTTCCAACCAGCCGCAACGGGCAAATGTCGGCACAATGGGTTTGGAGCTTCAAAAACAGCTTTCGCAGGCATCCGGAATTCCCAACTGCCTGATTAATGCTGGATTCCACTGGTCTACCGCGTCGGGCCACGCTAACCGTAATGCAAGCAATCCGGCTGATCTCTCAACTGCATATGGAAGGATGCTTTTCCGGCTTCAAAAGAGCGGCATGCTTGCTTCGGCGAAGACATTCATTTACCGGCAGGGAGAAACCGAAGCCTACAATGAAGGTTTCGGGTGGGAAGAAAACTTTAAAAAATTCCGGGACAATCTGAAGACCGACCTGCCTGCACTAGAGAAAATATACGTATTTCAGATTGACATCATTTACTACCCATCGCTGGTCGGCGCTACATTGAGAGACTACCAACGACGCCTGCCTGCTATTTATCCGGAGATTCGGAATCTGGCAACGGTCGGAACCAAACAATTTGACGGGTTGCACTATGGCCCGGAAGGAAACAAACAGGGCGGACTGGAATTGTCCCGCCTCATTGCGCGTGACTTTTATGATTCAAAAGATACGCTAAATATCAACTCTCCAAACATCAGAAAAGTATTCTATAAAACTCCTGAGAAAAAAGAATTGGTACTTGTTTTTGATCAAGGCCAGCAATTGGTATATCCTGCGGAATACAAGCCAAACGGAAATGTGACGCTGAATATGAATGATTTTTTCTATCTGGACGATGCTGCCGGTTCAGTTGCTTCGGGAACAGCTCAGGAAAATCGGGTTGTGTTGACACTAAAAACTGCACAGAGTGCTTCACGACTCAATTATTTGCCTCCGTATTTGCAGGAGGGCGGCAGTTATTATCCCTTTAACGGGCCCTTTATTACCAACAAACTGGGTATGCGCGCGTTTACTTTTTATCAGGTTGCAATAGCGGCAGGACTGGATATACCCGTTTTGACGGCCAACTTTCAGGATTCAAAAGTTACGTTGACCTGGAACGAGGTCAAAGACGCCACAGGGTATATTTTACAACGCAAGCAGGAATCCGAAACCAATTGGAAAACTGTTGCAACGCTGCCTGCTTCTTCGGCATTATTCACCGATACTCCTCCCGTTGAAAGTTCAAATAAATTCAATTATCGGGTAACTGCTGTTGGTAATCTGGCCGAATCCGGTGACTTCGGATATGCAGATGTTACCACCGGAGTAGTTACCGGACTAGAGAACAAAAGGGAGACTGAATTTTCTGTTTTTCCAAATCCTGCAAAACCAACCGACCACGTCACGATAAGATTCAAAAACCCCGTTACGGGATTGGTTTCTGTGTTCGACAATAGCGGACGTAAAGTTGGGCAAACTGCAATCAAACGAAGTACTGAGAAGCAGATTGCCTTGAAATATGTTCAAGCCGGCTATTATTTTTTCAGGTTCGAATCCGGAGCCAACCAACGGACCAGCAAGGTACTCTTTGCTCCGTGAGCGCAAACACTTTTCGATTTTGACTACAAATTTTACCGTCTCAACTTCAAAAGACGGAGTCTATGGTAGATTTTTGTAAGTTTGAATTCCGGTTGAAGGATGAGATTGACCGGAATTTCAAATTAAACCATCATGACGGAAATACAGGTTATTGCATTTGATGCAGACGATACACTTTGGGTTAACGAGCCGTTTTTTCTCGAAACAGAGCGAAAATTTTGTGACATGCTGGAAGATTTCCTTCCGCACCACAGCGTATCTAGGGAGCTCCTGACGATCGAAATCCAAAATCTCGCTCATTACGGTTATGGCGTAAAAGGCTATATTTTGTCCATGATCGAAGCCGCGATCACCATTACAGAACGAAGGATCGGTGTTGAAGAAATCGAAAAAATTTTGGCCCTGGGAAAGGAAATGCTCCACAAGGATATCGAACTGATCGACGGAGTAGAAGATGTTTTAAAAGCGCTTCACGGGAAGTATCGCCTCGTGATGGCCACCAAAGGCGATTTGCTCGATCAGGAAAGAAAACTAGTTAAATCGGGGCTGTCTAAATATTTTCACCACATCGAAATTGTTTCAGAAAAACAGGAGCCTGAATATCGCAAACTGATCAAACATCTGGACATACAGCCACACGCGTTTCTGATGATCGGCAACTCACTAAAATCTGACGTATTACCCGTGCTCAATATTGGAGGACACGGATTTCACGTTCCATTCCACACGACATGGGAACATGAAAAAGTGGAGGCGATGATCGAACACGAAAACTTTAAACAACTGACGAATATCCGGGAGGTGCTTCAATATATCAATTAAAAGACTGATTCTTAACCGAAATAAAAAACAATCCGAGTCTCCAAATGAAAATTCTCAACCTAAACGATTGGAACAGAAAAGAACATTTTGAATTTTTCAGTCGTTTCGAAGAGCCATTTTTTGGTGTTTGTGTAGATTTAGACTTCACGATCGACTACAGGACTGCAAAGTCGCTCAATACCTCATTTTTTCTGTATTATTTGCATAAAGCACTCGCGGCGGTAAATGTAACGGAACCTTTCCGTTATCGGATAGATACTGACAACAATGTGATTGTACACGATATCGTTTCAGCCTCGGCTACCGTAAACCGGGAAAACGGGACGTTTGGATTCAGTTACATGCCGTTTTCAGGGGACTTTGCAAATTTTGAGATAAATGCCAAAATAGAAATAGAACGGATCCGAAATTCGGACAATCTCTTTCCGTTACACAACGGTAACGACGTAATTCACTGTTCCGCGCTGCCGTGGCTCAAATTCACGTCGTTGTCACATGCGCGGAGTTTTTCGTTTAAGGACAGTGTACCGAAAATATCATTTGGAAAAATGACGGACCATTCGGGTAGCAAAATAATGCCCGTTTCCATTCACGTACATCATGCACTGATGGATGGCCTTCATGTCGGGCAGTTTGTGGAGCGATTCCAGGCTGAGCTGGACGTGCCTGCCTGAATACAGTAGAAAAAGAATTGGACTACATGTATTTATAGCTATAGACCAATCCATTCGTTTCGATACATTCACTGGGTTGTCCGGCAGAATTGTATGAGAATTTCCGTTCCCATAGTAATTTACCCGCCTGATCATATGCCTTGACGACATTGTTCGGGCAATTGAACGGAGATACATATTCCGCAATCTTCTTCATCTTAAAGTAGGGATTAGGCTGATTATCGTACGCGTAAACACGAGATTCACCATTTATCATTCCTGCTCCGCTTTCTTCAATCAGGTTGCCGCGATTGTCATATTTCAGTAGTTTGACCTGCTGTTCGCCTGTGGCAAAAGTTGTGACAACTTTTTCAGGAAAACCCCGGCTATCATACAAAAAAACAGAAGTATTATTGGCCCTGACCGCCTTTTCCAGCCGGTTGTCCTTACCATATTCAAAAGAGGTCAAGCGCTCGTCAACAGGTGTCTTCGGATCGCACATAGCGGTCGAAAGTGAGGAGTAAAGTCCTCTGGACGTATTTTTGACAAGTTTCAATAAGCCCGACTGATACGCATAGCTTATGGTCATCACCGGCGTATCACAGCTAAAAAACTGGTTTTCCCTCACCAGCAGACCGTCCAGATATTCGTAATTTTCGGATACTTTTCCGCTCACAGAAACCTCAATCAACCCGCCTTCTGGAGCCGCTGTTTCAATTTTGTCTTTTTTACAGGAAAACAGTATTAGTAGAAAAACGGACAGATATATTACCTTCATATCATTAAGATTAAGTGCAAAGAATTACTTGTTTTATACAAGACTCATCAACGGAAAAAATAGTTGGATATGGGATAAACTATTTCATCTTTAACAAGATTTAAAAAAGCGGCAATTAACATATTAAAGAAAATTATATATTTGAAAAATATTGGCTAAAATGCTGCCCGGTTAAGAAATCAGAAATCATCAATTTAAGAATATGAATACAGCGCTAAGCCGTTGGAAAATATGCGGTATGACCGCTCTCCTTTTTTGTGCATTTATGTTACGCTCGGTGCAGAGCTGCGCATGCGATTGTTTAAGCCCAAAATTTACTGAGAAATACATGGGCGCTGATTTTGTAGCCAGAGTCCTCATCAGAAAGGTTTATATGAACAAAGGTGAAAATATGTTTTACAAATCTGATATCGTGATTCATGACTTATACAAAGGAACACCGATAAAATCGATTGAAATAGAAGGCAGCAGCGATGGTAGGAAACGTAGTTCCTGCGATATCTCCTTACCGGAAAACACAGAACTCCTTGTTTACGCACGCGAGATAACCAAACGGAAATACCGATTTGACTCGTGCTCGGGTTATGTTATTCTTAACGCTGAAAACAGCGCTGCGAATCAACGAGAACTGGATATGTTGAATTTGCTTAGGAAACGAAAAATTAACTACACCAATAAAATCTGGTTTGGTAAAAGAAACGGCTTCCAGGCAGAACTTGAAAGATTTAAGGGCGTGCAACTGAATCGTGATTTTGCTATGTATGAAATGACGATGAGCAAAAATATGACTGTAAAAAAGGTGGAACAAATCATTGGTTTTGGAAACGAAGTGGATGACGAATTGCGACAAATTCTCGAAAAATCCGCATGGGTAAGCAGTCAGTTTTCAGGTGAGGGTTTTGCTACAAATACCATCCCGGAAGACAGTAAACATTTGGTCTGTTTCTACTTTTACAAGGCAGGGAAAGGTCATAAGAGTTTCGTAAGTGAATATGATCTTTGAGCCGTTATTACCACTTGTTTGTTTTATCCTATTTTAAGACAAATCCCAATAATGCAGCCTAAACACATCTGTCCGAACGGACATATATACTACAAAAGCAGCTCCTGCCCGGTATGTCCTGAATGCGAGGCGCAACGAAAAACTGACCAGCAGTTCCTCGCTGTTCTGGGTGCACCAGCAAGGCGGGCTTTGGAAAACGCCGGAATTTTGTCTTTGAAAAAACTGTCCGAATTTACCAAAAAGGATATTTTAAAACTTCACGGCATGGGGCCGGGCAGTCTTCCCAAATTGACGAAATCTCTTGCTGAGGCCGGGTTGTCCTTTAAAACAGATCAGCTTTAAAATATTTCATAAAACACCGATCAACATAACAACACGCGGTGCTTTTTGTGGCAACCGCTGCCAAACTCTCTACTAATTTAACCCAAGTTTAATCAATATGGGTGTAGAATTCCGCATATCTGAAACTCCACGAACTTTCAGAAAATGAATCAAATCTGATGGAAAATTCAGTACAAATGTTGTCAATCTCAAAAAGTAGTGATTTTAGGTTCTCTAATCGTGCCTCAAATTTTTAACTGGATTTTTCAAAGCTGCTTTGATTGATTGAAACCCAAGCGTCAGACCTGTAACAAACAGTAAAATAATTCCTGTACATGCATAGATCCCCCAGTCGACCTCTATTTTGTAAGCAAAATTGTTCATCCATTTTTGCAAAAAAAATGAGGCCACGGGTAAGGAAATCAAGAACGAAATGAATACCAATTTTTGAAAATCCCTAATTAGCAAAAAGATCACATTGAATTCAGAGGCACCGAGAACTTTACGAATTCCGATTTCCTTAGTCCGGTTGACTATCGAAAAGGCCACAATACTAAACAGACCAAATCCTGACAAGGCAATGGTAATCAAGCAGAATAAAGCAAATATTTTACTGGCGACCGTATCAGTTTTATGTAGCAAATTAAACCGATCTTTGATAAAGGAATACTGAAATGGGATCTCAGGAAGATGCTCTCTCCATAAAGCGTTTACCTGATTTAAGGTTTGAAGTTTTGGGAGATCCGGGGAAAGTCTTATCACTATTTCAAAACGGTGATATCCAACTTTCATGACAATTGGCTCAATTTTTTCATGAAGCGATCCAAAGTTGAAATCTTTTACGACACCTATTACTTTGTAGTTCAAATACGCAGAATCCCGTTCGTCTCTGTAGGAAAGCTCCGATCCGATTGACTCCCTTCCTTGCGTATTGAGATTGAATTGTTCTGCTGCGGTTTCATTTACGATTATTGATTCTTTTTCATTCTCATGGATTTTGGAAAAATTACGCCCTTGCAAGAGGCTAAGTCCCATCGTTTCGATAAAGCCCTCATCCACTGTTAACCAATTAGTGGCGCGGGCCAGTCTATTATTTTCATTTCTGCCAGGGAAGGTAATGTTTGTTTTTACCCATCTTTTTTGCGATGGCGTGTAACCTGTCACGGAAACCTTTTCAATTCCAGGCAGTGCAAGTAGTTCATTTTTGAATCCAACAATTTTATCCAGTGAACCCAGCATGTAAGGATTTGAAAGCGCAACTGTGTTTTCTTTATCGAATCCGAGGGACATGTTATTGATCAAGCCTACCTGCCGATATGCAACTATGCTCAAAGTGATCATGGTTGCTGAAATAGAAAATTGCAGAACAATAAGCCCTTTTCGCCAACCCAAGACCGCGCCGCTCTGTGCGTTTTTCCCCTTCAGTGCCTCAATCGTCCGCAAACCTGATAGATAGAAGGAGGGGTAAAAACCCGCGAGCAAGGGGATGCTCAGCACTAGTCCGCCAAAAAAGAGCAAGGTTTTTCCCTGTATGATATCACTAAGAGATAGACTTTTTGAAGTCACCTCGTTAAATTCCCGCAAACCAACAGCCACAAGAATCAGGGAAATCACCAGCGAAACCATGGTGATCAAAAAAGTTTCCAGAAAAAATTGAAAACGTAACTGTATTCGCAGCGCGCCTAGTGCTTTTCTGACGCCTACTTCTCTAAGTCGATTAAAGGAGCCAGCCGTGTACAGATTGACAAAATTTGTCACGGTAATCAATATCAGCGAAACGCAGACGAGCAAAAGGGCGTAGATGTTTTCGATATTCCCTTTCAACGCATTTTCATCATGCAGCACTGGGGAAAAATGTATACTTGTAATAGGCTGCAAATTGATCCTTATACGTTCGGAAGATGGGTCTTGATGAACTATACCAGAATTTGAACTGAGTTTGTTTGCAAGATTTTCAAAATTGGCATTAGGTTTTAAAAGCACGTAGGTATACACTTTACTTTTATCGTTCATCCATTCCTTGTGCCCGGTTGGAACTGTGGCAAATAACTGAGATGTAAAGTGGGATTGTTTTGGGAAATCATCAAAGACTCCGGTGATGGTTAGCGGAATTCGCCCATCAACTAACAACGACTTACCAAGAATTATATTTTTCCTCCAATTTTCGCCAAATATCTTTCTGGCGATACCCTTGCTGATGATAATGGATGATGGATTTGCCAAGCATTCTTCTTTGTTTCCAAGTAGGATTACAGGACCAAAGACTCTGGAGAAGCCGGCATCGGTATAAATGATTTCTTCCTTAAAAGCTTTCTTTTCAGAGAAAAGAAATACTTCGTCTTTTGCAAGGAGCCTTGTTGTGGACTCTACCTCAGGAAACTTTTGCGCTAAAACCGAACCGATGTTCCCGCTGGTTGTTGCTGACTGATATTTTGTCCCACTCACGTCGAACGATGTTGTCAGACGGAACATGCGTTCCTTCAATCCATAATGGCGATCATATTGCAGTTCATCAATGATGTATAGCCCGATGAATATTGAACCGGTCAAACCGGTTACCAGTCCAAAAATATTAACCAGGCTGGTAAGTCGGTTCTTTAAGAGAGATCTCAGCGCTATTTTCAGATAGTTGTCTATCATGGTAATTTAACTTTAACTAAATATTGGTTAAATTAAATCGAGCTTTTTATGTTAACTCGAACGTCCCGTTGTCTAAGGTATTTATAAAGTGTCATTTTTTGAAATTTTCAAATCAGCCGCAATCTCATTCACTGCGAGTTTCGCTGATTATATAACTCTGGGCAGGCTTAACGGTCATTTCTCGTTCTTTGTAAAGTCCCCGGCGACGGCCTCCCTTTGTTCGGATTTGGTTCTTTCCCGGATAAGCCTCTTGTCAAGATGAGAATGAACCATTAAGTTAAGAAACTTGACGAACTGAATTTAATATTCTTAACTTCTTGATTGTAAAAAAGTACCATCAAAATCCAGCCAGAAAAATCAGACGCAATCACGAACTACATTGCCTGTTGAAATGAGAAATCATATCTTTATTCCAAAGACTGATATTTACTTAAAATGAAAAATGGAATTCTGTGTCTGATCATTGTACTATTACAGATCAACTCCGTCAAAGCACAGGTCACTTACTGGACCGATATTCTGAACAATGGGTTCAAACAGGCCACTATCGTTCAGCCACCGGATTATGAAGGAAGTGTAACCTGCACGGTGATCAGAAAACTGGCGACGGAAAAAACAGAAAAAGCCGTTTTGTATGTGCATGGATTCAATGACTACTTTTTTCAGGAAGAAATGGCAGAACGGTTCATTCGTGAGGGTTACAACTTCTACGCTGTTGATCTCCGTAAATATGGCCGATCCTGGCTGGGGCATCAGAAATTCAATAACGTCCGGGATTTGTCAGAATACTTTCCCGATATCGACACGGTTTTGAATATAATCAAAGATGAAGGTTCTCAAAAAATATTGCTCAGTGGGCAGGGACTGGGTGGCTTGGTGGTTTCGCTATACGCAAACGACAAGAGGGGAAAAGAATCCTTCGACGCCATTTTTCTTAACAGCCCGCTTTTCGAACTTCATACCAGATCCGTTATCAAAAAGACCGCGATTCCGCTGATTGTCAAAAGAGCGGAAAAACACCCGGCCACTTTGATCAACCTGGAAATAAATCCACTCTACGGCGAAAGCCTGCACCAGGATGCTCATGGCGAATGGAACTACAACCTGAACTGGAAACCACATATTGCTCCTGATGTCAATTACGGGTGGATTCGTGCAGTACACAACGGATTGATGACACTTTCACAAGGTTTACAGATCAACAAACCTGTCCTCATTTTACATTCCGCAAAATCCATTGATGAGAAAAAATGGAGCGATTTAATGTTCACTGGTGATGCAATTCTCAACGTGGAAGAAGTAAAATTACAGACAAAAAATATTGAAGGCCAATTCAGTATTCAGGCAGTGCCGGGCGGAATACATGATCTCATCCTGTCGAAAAAGCCTGTGCGGGATGAGGTTTATTCGGTTTTATTCAACTGGATACGGAGGAATATAAAATAACAAACTACCTTTTCTTGTCTTTTGAAGCACATTCGTTTACATCAAACATCCACGTTATGCCAGGAATTTGCAGATTACGAAATAATGGGCTGATCCTTTTGCTTTCAGTATTGCTCGGTTTTAATCTCTCAGCCCAAACTTCCTGGCCGGTGCAAATCACCGCCGCAGATGGTAGCAAAATTATGGTTTATGAGCCGGAAGCAGAGAAATTCGCTGGTGATAATCTGTCAGCCAGAGCGGCAGTTTCCCTTCGTAAAACGTCGGGAGACGAACCTGTTTTTGGTGTAATGTGGTTCAACAGCACGGTAACTTCCAGCCAGTCCTTCGCCGTTATAAAAAATGTGACAGTTGTTAAGTCAAAATTCGCAGACGACGACGAAGAAAGCAAAACTGTTTTGCAGGCAGCGGTGGAAAAATACATGCCGGGAATGAATGTCCAGCTGGCTTTGACCAAAATCCAGGCCGAATTGACGCAGGACAAAATGGATGGTAACGACAATTTCAAAAACGATGCTCCGCTGATTCTTTTCCGCAACAAACCAACAACATTGATCGTGCTCGACGGAGAACCCGAGGAGCAGCAGGACGACGATCTGAATATGGTGAGGGTAGTCAATTCACCTTACCTGATTGTGAAAAATCCCGATGACCGGCGCTATTATTTGTACGGAGGGAGCTTTTGGTACAGTTCCAATCAGGTAAAAAGCGGATGGACAAATGTTAAAATCCTGCCTGCAAAAATCCGGGCCATTGATGCGAAAATGAAGGAACAGGAGAAGGAGGCTTCCGCAGAAAAGGACGAAACGAACCAGTTCACCTCTCCTACCGACATCCTCGTCACAACAGAACCGGCAGAGCTTCTCCAAACCGAAGGAAATCCAACATACAAAGCAGTCGCCGGATCGACACTTTTGTATGTTGACAATTCGCTTGACGAGATTTTCAAGGACGTCGAAACCCAGAAAAATTACATACTGATTGCAGGTCGCTGGTACAATAGCGCATCTCTTTCAGGCCCCTGGAATTATGTTGCACCGGATGCACTTCCAGCCGCATTTGCGAGCATTCCTAGAGGTTCTGAAAAAGACGGCGTACTGGCGAACGTGGCCGGAACCGACGAAGCGGATGAAGCAATGATGGATGCCAGGATCCCGCAGACAGCGAAAGTGGAGCGAAGTTCAGCAACGTGCGAAGTAAGTTACGACGGAGCTCCCCGTTTTGTGCCAATTGCAAACACCAATCTGTCTCTCGCGGAAAACAGTGATCTGACGGTCATGCTGGCACCTAATAACCAATATTATGCGCTTGAAAACGGAATCTGGTTCATTAGTAATAATCCAAATGGTCCATGGAAGGTCGCAAATGAACGTCCTTCGGACGTAGAAAAAATTCCAGCCAGCAGCAGTGCCTACAATGCCAGATATGTACAGATTTACGAAACAACGCCCCAATTTGTCTATGTCGGCTACACGCCTGGTTACATGGGAAATTACGTTTACCGCAGAACCGTCGTCTGGGGAACAGGATACCGGTACCGGCCCTGGTATGGTCGGAGATTTTATCCGCGTCCTTACACCTGGGGCTTCGGCATGCACTACAACCCGTGGACAGGCTGGAATATCAGTTTCGGTCTTGGATTCAACACAGGCTGGTATCGGTACAACCGTTATCATGGCCATGGTGGCGGCTGGTTTGGCCCTCCGATGTTCAGGCCTCCTTATCGTCCATGGGGCTGGAACGGTGGCTACTATGGAAACCGTCCTAATCTCCGCCCGCAATACAGACCTAACGTAACCACCAACCGGCCTCCGAACTGGAATAATCAGCAGATAATCAGACCGGTAAGATCCAATATCAACATTTATGAGAACAGAAGAAGTGTTGTAACCAGAGACAAAATACAACGACCTTCCGTTCGGCCGGCTAATCCCGGAACCAGACCAACAAATCCGGTGACCAGTCCCGGAACACGGCCAACTGCGCCGGTTACCCGACCAGGCAATCCCGATTTTCGACCCGGAACAAGGCCAACAACGCCGGTAACGCGGCCGGGAACAAGACCTACGAACCCTGTTGAACGGCCCGGAACCAGGCCTGTTACTCCGGTAGAACGACCTGAAACAAAACCAACGCAACCTGTTACCAGACCGACCCAACCAATAACCCGGCCGGGAACAAGACCAACCGCACCCGTTGAAAGACCTGGCAGGACGCCTGTGGAAAGACCCACCCGGCAGGAAACAAGGCCGGTACCAACTACGAGACCAAACGTTTCCCGCCCGGTTCCTTCGGAAAACAGAGGTAACCGACAACCCACGGAACGGCCGGCTGCTAATCCAGGAAATAGAAATAATTAGCAATTATCTGTCTTAAAATCCCTTGACAAATTGTTCAGATGGAAGCGGTGTACTTTTCAGACCAACATGAGTTCAGACAATGGCTATCTGAAAATCATCAGAAAAAAACGGAACTGCTTGTGGGTTTTTACAAGGTTGGGACTGGTATCCCAAGCATGACCTGGTCAGAATCTGTTGACCAGGCGTTGTGTTTTGGCTGGATCGACGGCATCACAAAATCCGTTGATAAAGAACGCTACACCATTCGTTTCACGCCAAGAAAACCGACGAGCATCTGGAGTAATATAAACATTGAAAAAGTTAAAGTGCTCACCTCCCGCGGGCTGATGCAACCGGCTGGGTTTGCCAGTTTCGCCAAACGACAGGAAAGTAAATCCGGCATCTATGCTTTTGAACAAGATCCGGTTGATCTTTCCGAGGAATTTGAAAAACTTTTCAAGGCAAACAAAGAAGCCTGGGCTCATTTCAAATCCATGGCCCCATCGTATCAAAAAACAGCGATTCATTCGGTCATGACCGCCAAACAGGAAAAGACGCGAAAAAGCAGATTGGAGTCATTGATCAAAGACAGTGAAGAAGCAAGTAAATTGAAGCAACTGAAACAAAAAAAGTAACGCACAACAAGACCTGCCCCAAAAGCCAAACCCGATTATAAATGAATTTTAAAACTCCGCGTCACTCCGCGCCAAACTCCCTATACTCCGCGTTCAACAAAACCACCAACTACAGATTTCCTTCAAATTTTGTAGCTTTCTTTATTAAAAATTCAAAACCATGAAGCTACTACTCATAGAAGACGAAAAAGCCCTGGCGACTAGTATACAAAATTATTTCCAGCGGGAGAATTTCATTTGTGAATGGGCAGCGGATTATGACACCGCGGTGGACAAGATTAATATGTACCACTATGACTGTGTGCTTGTAGACATCATGCTGCCTGACGGCGACGGGCTGGATGCGGTTCGTCAACTTAAGAAAAAAGATCCAGATACAGGAATTATCATTATCTCCGCGAAAAACTCCCTGGACGACAGAATTACAGGACTCAATCTGGGATCGGACGACTATCTTACCAAACCTTTTCACCTCTCGGAATTAAACGCAAGGGTGCAGGCTGTGATCCGCAGACGAAATTTTCAGGGAAATCAACGGATCGCTTTTGGAAAAATCAATATTGATCCTCAGGAACATGCAGTTTATATTGAACAGCTGGAAGTAATTCTTACGAGAAAAGAATACGACCTGCTCGTGTATCTGATTGCGAATAAAAACCGCGTGCTCACCAAAGAATCCATCGCCGAACATTTGTGGGGTGACGATGCAGATTTGATGGACAATTTCGATTTTATTTATACACACATCAAAAATCTTCGAAAAAAATTGATGGACAAAGGCGCACCGGATTACTTGAAATCGATTTACGGTGTGGGATATAAATTCAGCGAGCAATGAAATTACTCGCGCAGATTTTCCGGTACCAGATCTTCGCGTCGCTGCTCGTACTGGCAATGGGCGCCGTACTTTTTTACGTTTCAGTCCGCTACCTGATCGACGAACAGGTGAACCGAGAATTGGCCAGCAGTCAGGTAAAAGTCAGCTGGCAGTTGCGGCACATCAACACGTTACCGGTTTACATTCTGCAACTTGGCGACAGCCTACAATTGGATGCCGTTCGCTTTCCGCAAAAAACTGTGATACAGGAAAGTAATTTATTAAATGAAGCAGTCGGCGAATATCAGCCTTACCGCCAGCTGATTTTTTATGAAAGAGTAGAAGGACAATGGTATCGCGTTACGATCAGCAAACTGCTTTATCAGCGACAGCAGCTGATGGATGCCGTGGTGATGACGGTCACTTTCATTGTCGCCTTATTACTGGTATCCCTTCTGCTGCTCAACAGCTGGCTTTCTGAAAGGGTTTGGCGACCATTCTATAAAACTGTGAAAGCGCTGGATTTATATCAGCTCGAAACACATGAAGTACTGAAATTCCCAAAGGAGAAAACTGCCGAATTTGACCAGTTAAACCAATCGGTTACCCAGCTTACTGAACGGCTTGCCGCAACTTATCAGACATTAAAAGAGTTTACAGAAAACGCAGCGCACGAAATTCAGACGCCGCTGGCAGTCGTGATTTCCAAAATCGAAGGACTTTTCCAGGATGAAACACTTACGGAATCTCAACTCGTGGCATTGTCCGAAATCAGCGAGGCGGCAACGCGCCTCAGCAAACTGAACCAGGCTTTATTGCTCCTGACCAAAATTGAAAACAGGCAGTTTTTGGCGGGAACAGAACCAATCAATCTGATGCCGATCGTGAACAGAAAACTGCGGGATCTGGAAGACCTCATTGCTCAACGCCAGATCAGTATAAAAACCAATCTGGAACCCACCGGACCAGTCATGCACCCGGGACTCGCAGAAGTCCTGGTTAATAATTTGCTGACCAACGCGATCCGGCATAATGTTGAAAATGGCAGGATAAATGTGCATCTTGCTTCCGGGAAACTGGAAGTGCGAAATACAGGAATTCCGGTGATCGGGAACCCGGAACAGCTTTTTGAACGTTTTAGGAAAGAGAGCACGCAATCAGCTTCATTGGGGCTGGGACTTGCACTGGCCAAGACGATCTGTCAGGTCAACGGCCAGACGCTCACTTACGAGGTAGAAAACGACTGGCATATTCTGACGGTTACCTGGTAAGAAAGATTTTTATTTCATGGCTAATAGTGTTTACAAAGGGAGAGTTTCTGACTCTCCTTTTTTTGTGGTCAAAAATTTCAAATTAAATATAAACTTCAGATTGTCTTCAGAATGTCGACAGGATTGCGCCAGAATTGTGTGTGAAATTTGAATTATCAAATGAGGCAAATTTAGCTGCTCACGTGATAATCAGGTTTCAACTTAAACGCGCAATACGACAATGTTCAAAAATTCAAAAACCAAAACAATAACTTCCGTTGCACTCTTATCCGCACTGATTGGCGGAACTTCCTACGCAACTTACGAACACCTTAACAAACCCGACACGCTGAGTACATGGGTTCAAAACGCTACGCCTTTTGTGAAGGCAAGGCTGGACGACAAAAATGCGGCCCCAAATGTCGCGATGATTCCCGCGGATTTCTCATTCGCATCCAAAAAAGCAACTGCAGCTGTCGTGCATATTAAGTCTACCTTGAAAGCAGACCGCAATGTAAGCCAGATGGAAGTTCCCGAGGAATTGAAAGATTTTTTTGGAGGCCGCAGCCCTTTTGGCCAGCAGGCACCGCAGGGCAGAGGGGAAAAACCGCAGGCTTCCGGTTCGGGCGTGATCATCAACCCGGACGGCTACATTGTGACAAACAACCACGTAATCCAGGGGGCAGAATCGCTGGAAGTTACCCTGGCAGACAAACGTACTTACCAGGCAAAAGTCGTTGGTTCCGACCCGAACACGGATATTGCACTGATTAAAATTGATGCAAAAAACCTCCCGGCGCTTTCATTTGGTAATTCGGAAGTTGTAGAAGTGGGCCAATGGGTCTTGGCAGTCGGAAACCCATACAATCTGACCTCCACCGTGACAGCCGGAATCGTGAGTGCAAAAGGACGAAGCATCAATATTTTAGGTGAAAATGCGAAGGCGCCGATTGAGTCGTTCATACAAACTGATGCTGCTGTGAATCCGGGTAATTCCGGCGGAGCGCTCGTGGATTTGAACGGAAATCTGATTGGCATTAACACCGCAATCGCCAGTCAGACAGGCTCTTTCGCAGGATATTCGTTTGCAGTTCCGTCGAGTATTGCGCATAAAGTGGTTGAAGATCTTTCCAAATTCGGCTCTGTACAGCGGGGTTATCTGGGTGTGGGAATCAGTGAAGTCACAGCTGAAAAAGTAAAATCTTTCGATCTCAAAGTAACAGACGGCGTTCGGGTTGAAAATTTTGCCAGTGAAAGTGCGGCAAAAGATGCGGGTATCAAAGTCGGTGATGTGATCACAAAAATTGACGGTCATGCGATACTGAGCGTGCCACAATTGCAGGAAGCCATTGCGCAACACAAACCTACCGATAAAGTGACGGTGAATGTAAATCGTGACGGGGTTGATAAGGCAGTGACCGTGACCTTAAAAAGCAATGCGGTGATGGCTAGCATCGAGCAGCCCGAATCCGCGACCATGGAACAATTGGGTATTGAATTGCAGGATCTAACAGGACAGCAGAAAAAGGCCTGGGGCGTTGATGCCGGCGTTCAGGTAAGTCAGATCAATGCAGGTAAAATTCGCCAGAATACGGACATGGAAGACGGTTTTGTTATCACCAAAATTGACAAAACACCCGTGAACAGTGCGAAAGAAGCCAGAAATATATTGCAAAGTAAAAAAGGCGGAGTGATGATCGAGGGAGTTTATCCCGGCAATCCCGAAACCCAATATTACGCCATCGGATTGTGAGGTTGAACAGAGGCAATAAGTGAAAGGGGAATCTCGTATTCCCCTGCACTTAAAAAAAAGTATTTTAGAATTATTTCTGAAAAAGTTAAACAAAGAAGACGATGAAAACCAAATTGATTTTAACAGGAATGTTAGCCCTGATTTGTGGTTTTACATTTGCTCAAAATCGGAAATCAGAAACAAGCTTGCTGCCAGCACGTACTTACAATTGGATTGTGCCAGATATGAAAACAAATCAGAATCCGATGTACAGCAGCTCATTTTCCCGGCAGCGGATACAACACGCATTTGATGCAGCGCTCGCAAGCCGGGGTTTGAGCCGGAACACGCAAAATCCTGATCTGCTGCTTCAATTCCATACATATACCCAACGCGTTCGCCGAAATTACTATGGTGGTGGCGGCTACCCGATGATGGGCTGGGGACGGTTCGGATGGGGAATGCCTTATGGAGGTTATGGTTTTGGCAGCTATGGAAATTATCCATATTCGAGCACAAGCACAGACGGCACGCTGATTCTGGATGTGGTTGATACCAAAACGGGAAACATCATCTGGCAAAAAGCCATTTCCGGGGATGTAAGCAACCCGAACCGGATGGACAAACAAATTAATAAGGGGGTAAAAAAACTCATGAAAGACTTCCCGGCGGTCAATAGTTAAAAACCTGTTTTTGAGAACAAAAAGAGGTGGAGATGTCACGAAAATCGCAGACGTTTTCACCTTTTTTCTGCTTTTTGTTTTAATTAAATTTTAATGAAAATAACTGTGATGGGACCTCAAAACTTCAAATTTCCGACAGAATCGGACGTTAATTTAGTAGCATAAAAGGATTTGGAGTAACCACAGTTTTAACACAAAAGCTCATGAAATCGCTTAACGAAGTAATTGCCGGAATCTTTGCTATCCGGAATACATCTTCAAAATTCAGATCGTTCAAAACAATTTTCGCGGCCTCTGTTTTTGGCATATTTTCGCTCGCTGCCAATGGCCAGAATGAACAGAACGCTTACAACAATCAGCGGCAAAGTTTGACAGACCAAAGTCTGATTCAGGCGATTGCCCCATATAAGGAAGATGTCCGGAATGACATTCTGATCGCGACACAATATCCGGATGTGCTTCAACAGATCGCGCAAATTCGTGATAATACTACCCGTGGTTTCCGGCAGATTATTCAGGACTATCCGCAAAAGAAACAAAACTGGTTTTACGAAGTCTCCCGTTATCCGGACCTGATGGACAAATTGGCTTCGATGCCGCGGAGATCTTCCAGCAGTGAAATTGAGACCCTTTTACCAAACAATTCACCCGAATTAAAAGAAGCTGCCTGGAAATTGTATGCCAACCATCACAAGGACCTTATCAATGTAGCAAGCCTCAATCAGGAAGCGGTGATTTCATTTCAGAGTGCGATAAAACCTTTGAGCCGGAATGCGCAAAACGCTTTCAGGACGCTTGAAGACATGCCGGATGTGCTTTCACTATTGAATGACCACATTGATATTGCTGCCCGGTTGGGTGAACGTTTTCAAAATGACCCTGCCGCGCTGAACCAGGAAATTGCAGATGCGAACGACCATATCAACAACCAAAATCAGGAGGATCTGTCTGCCTACAAAGATGAACTGGCCCAGGATCCGCAGGCGATTCAGGAATTGAGTCAGGCGTCTCAGGCATATGCCAGCACAGGTGGTTACAGTTATCCTGCGCCAACCGGAGACAAAGTGGTTAATTACGGCAGCCCTTACTCATACTGGTTCGGTTATCCTTCCTGGTACGGTTACCCAATGTGGTACCCTGGCGCATTCGGTTACGGATCAGGTATTTATCTGGGTCTGGGTGGCTACGGCTCGATATACGGATTACCGTCGCTTGGTTTTTCAAGATGGTTCTTCGGAGGCGCATACCGGAATTATCCGCATCTCTACCGCCGTTACGACAGCTACTACCGCAATTATGCAGCACGTAACGGTTACATCTCGCCAAACCGCAACGCGTTTATGGGAACAGCCCGCAGATATTTTAATCCCGGCGTCACTGGTCGCTCCGATGGATTTAACAACACCCAGGCGTATCGCCAGGTACGTCCGGCACAATCACAAAATTACCGGATGGCCCCGCAAGGCAATGGCTCATTCGGCAGGAGCAATTCCGGTTCTTATAGCCGGCCTTCGTTCGGCGGAGGTTACAGCAGAGGAAGTAGTTTCGGTGGCGGCGGTTTCCATGGAGGAGGCGGAATGAGAGGAGGACGTCATTGATTCGACGAGCTAAAAACTGAGTAGTAAACAAATGCCGGCCGTGAAAGCGACCGGCATTTGTTTGTCAATAGATTACCAAAATTTTCACCCAAAAAATGAAATTTAAAATCTCGTATAAATTCTATTTAACATCATTATTTAAATTAATTATTTCACAATAACAAGTATCCAACGTACACATGATGACTTTTAACTGAGATTAATCTTCTCACTAAAAATCAGTAGCATGATATGAAAGGTATACGCAGTTGTTTGACAATTCTGGGGATTGTATTTTGTACAATAACCGCACAGTCTCAAAGTCGGCAAGTTTCCGGTAAGGTTACCGATGAATCCAATATGGCTCTTCCGGGGGTGAATATTTTGGTAAAAGGCACCAATACCGGCACAAGCACAGCAGCCGACGGGACCTTCACTATTGCTGTTACCCCGCAGAACAGTGCGCTGACAGTATCGTCAATTGGATTTCAAACGCAGGATGTCGCCTTATCCTCCTCCGTTTCGAAAATTACAGTCAAATTATTATCTGACATCAAAAGCCTGGGAGAAGTCGTCGTGACCGCCCTCGGCGTGCAGCGCAACACGCGCAACGTGGGTTATGCCATTCAGCAGATTGATGGCAGCGGCATTCAGGAAGCCCGGGAAGTTAACTACATCAACTCGCTTCAGGGTAAACTTGCCGGCGTGCAGATTGGCGGAAACAGCGGTTCAATGGGTGGGTCATCCAGAGTTACGATCCGTGGTTTGAAATCCATCTCAGGGAACAACAATGCACTGTTTATCGTGGATGGCGTACCTATGGCCAACATGAACCTGAATTCCTACGGTGTGACCGGAGGCCAGGGAACTGGCGGAGGTGGTTATGACTACGGGAATCCGGCCCAATTGATCAATCCGAATGACGTAGAAAATATTTCGGTTTTGAAAGGAGCAGCAGCCACTGCGCTTTATGGTAGCCGCGGACAAAACGGGGTTATTTACATTACCACCAAATCGGGAAAAGGATCGGGAAATCTATCGCTGAACTACGATCTTAACATTCAGATGGATCAGGTTTCCTTGCTGCCAAAATTCCAGAATTCGTACGGTGGCGGTGGCAGCTCGGCTTTTACCAAACTTTATATAAACCAGAACCCATCCGGATTTTTGCCAGGTGGCGGAACCTATGACGATAATGACGGAAAAGGAAAATACGATCTCATTCCGGATTATGGAACGGATGAATCATGGGGACCTAAACTGGATGGAAAACTGGTGCGCCACTACTGGTCGTGGGATCAGGACAGGAACAACCCGAATTTCGGAAAAACCGCTCCATGGAGCGCTCATCCTAACAATGCTAAGGAATTTTTCAAAACTGGCGTAACATTCTCCAACAATCTTTCCGTTTCAAGCAGCTCAGACAAAGGTTCGATCCGCTTTTCTCTGGGACAAACCAAACAGAATTTTATTTATCCGGGGAGTGAGCTGAGCCGTTTTTATATCAGTTTGAACACGACCTACAAATTTAACGATAAATTTACGTTCAGCGGGGGTATCAATTACATCAATGACCATTCCAAAGGCAGACCCGGAACCGGATTTTTTGGAAACAACCCGATGCTGTTTTATGTGATGTTTGGTCAGCGTCAGATTGACGATGCTTATCTCAGAAATTATAAATACGCAGACGGAACGGAACAATCCTGGAACCGTACGGCCTGGAACATTCAGAAACCTGCTTTTACGCAAAATCCATACTGGAATCAGTATGAGAGTTTCAATACGGATCAAAACAACCGCTATTTTGGCAATGCAGGGTTGACATATAAAATTACGGACTGGCTTTCGGCAGATGTCCGCGTTTTCTCGGATTATCTGAATCACCTCGACGAAGTACGCAGTGCGAAGGGCTTTTTTGTGGGATCCTATGCCAAACGTGTGGCGATCAACAATGAAAACAACTATCAGGGAACACTGAATGTAAACAAAACATTTAATGACTCTAAACTGAGTCTTGAGGCTGTCGCGGGTGGAAATATTTTGAGTATCAAATCGAGCGTAGATGCAGGAACTACCAACGGCGGACTGCAAAATCCTCTCGTGTACGTATTGCAGAACTCGGTTACACCAGCAACAGTATCAAACGCATACGGAAACAGACAAACGAATTCGCTCTTTGCTTCCGTTACTTTGGGATACAACAAATTGCTGTACCTCACCGCAACCGGCCGGAACGACTGGGCTTCGACCTTGAAGCAGACCGGAAATTATTCCTACTTCTACCCTTCCGTCGCGGCTTCCTTTATTTTCTCTGACGTGCTTCCAAAAAGCAAGTGGCTGACATTGGGTAAAGCCCGTTTGTCCTACGCAAGAGTGGGTAATGATGCCGATCCGTATTCAGTTTCGCGTTACTACGATTATGTGGCGCCGTTCAATTCGTTCCCGCTTCAGAGCACGTCTGACAAATTGTTTAACAACCGTCTGAAACCCGAACTTTCGTCGGAAGTGGAAGGTGGTTTGGATTTCAAATTCTTCAATGATCTGCTCGGTTTGAACGCGACTTACTATGATCGCCGGACCAGAAATCAGATCTGGAATGTACAGATTCCTTCTGAAAGTGGATTTACCACCAAAATCGTAAATGGCGGAACGGTACAAAACAAGGGTGTTGAACTGACGCTTTCAGCTACGCCCGTGATGATGAAAAATTTCAGCTGGAGACTGGCTCTGAATTTTTCAAAAAACAAAAATACTGTTCTTAATCTCAACAGCACCGGTGACAATATCCAGGGTATCGAGCGATTCATCATTGGCACTGAACGGCGTACAAACAAAGTTTCAATGGTTGCACAAAAAGGAAAGTCCCTGGGAACAATGCTTGGAACTGATTATGTCTACGATGCGAATGGAAACAAAACGATTGCTGCGAACGGAACCTACAACGTAACACCGACACCGATCATAATCGGCGACGCCAACCCTGATTTTATTGGTGGGCTTTCCAACACATTCAGCTACAAAAATCTGTATCTGTCGGCTTTGGTTGATTTTCAGAAAGGCGGTGACTTCTTCTCTTACACCAATTTGTATGGAAACAAATCGGGTATGCTTGCAGAAACAGCCGAGGATGGAATACGTGAAAAGGGAGTTGTTAATCCAGGCGTAAAAGCAGACGGATCCGTAAATGATATTGTTGTTGAAGCGCGTACACATTTCAATGCAGACGGTGGAAACAGGATTAGCAAAGCAAATTTGTATGACGGAAGCTACATTTATCTGCGTGAAGTTCGTCTGGGATGGTATTTGCCGGAAATTTGGGCGAAAAAAATCAAGATGCAAGCACTTCGTCTGACACTGACCGGCCGGAATTTATGGCTTATCAAAAGCAATGCGCCAAATGTTGACCCAGCTAACATCACCAATTCCATCAGCAATCAGATTGGTTTTGAAGGAGGTGCTTTGCCCCCGGTACGCAGTTTCGGTGCCAACCTGAATGTAACTTTTTAACTGATCGGTCTTTACAAGCAAAAAATCATAAACCTTACAGATTATGAAATTGAAGATATCTTTCCTGTCCGCTGCACTGGTTTTTGTGCTCGCAGGATGTAATAATTTTGAAACGCTCAATACGGACCCATCGCGCTCGAGTGAGACCCAGCCGGAATTCCTGCTGGGAAATGCTGAAAAACGCGCCAGCGATCTGATGTACGATACTTACTTCAACGGCCGCATTGGTATGGAGCTTTCACAGTACTGGATGGGCACCGACAAAACTTCCGATGGCCGTTTCCTTTTCACCAACGACGGGCTTTGGTCCGGACTTTATGCAGGTCCGTTGATGGATTTGCAGGAAATACAGAACTATTATGACCGCCATCCCTCCGAAACAAGCCCGAATACGCTGGCCGTGGCGGAAATTCTTAAAGCGTGGATATTTCATGTGTTAACCGATGTGTACGTGGACATTCCATACACACAGGCGCTCAAAGGCGAGAGTATTCCTCAGCCGGTTTTCGATAAGGGAAAAGACGTTTATACCGCGCTTCTGGCATCATTAAAAAAACAAGTTGATATTCTTGCAACACCGTCATCCAGCGCGATAAGAGGAGATATTGTTGCAAACGGAAATGTACAGCAGTGGATCAGAATTGGAAATGCTTTGCGTTTGCGGATCGCCATGAGAATGGCCGACGCCCAGCCAGCCGAGGCGAAAGCCATCATTGAAGATGCTGTAAAAAACACGATTACCGGAGTAGATCAGGATGTGTTTTTCCCATACAACGTTGCCACGACAACGAATCGTTTTCCTTACAATGACGTTGAAAGGCCTCTGGTTGAATTTGCGGTAACGTCAACTTTGGTAGAATATCTCAAATCGGTCAACGATCCGCGTTTGCCGGTATTTGCCCGGCCGGACGACACAAATGGCAAATACGTCGGAAAAGTATATGGCACGGAAGCCAACTCCCCCACCATGATCGGGTTGTCTAAACCGGGGGTTATTTCTTACAGCGGTTCGGCAAAAGGCTACATGATCACATATGCTGAGATCGCGTTCATCAAAGCGGAAGCAGCAGCTCGCGGAATGACAGTTGGGACGGCCACAGCGGAGGATCTGTACAAAGATGCCGTAAAAGCCTCTATGACGCAGTGGGGAATTACGGACGCTAAAACTGTTGCAGCCTACATCGAAGGCGTTCCGTATGCAGCCGGAAACTGGAAAAATGTAATTGGTACGCAAAAGTGGCTGGCACTTTATATGCAGGGAATTCAGGGCTGGATGGAAAGGCTTAGATTGGACATTAAAAAGCCTGATGGTACTATATTGTTCATTCCGCCAGCCTCAGGAAGTCTTGATCCGGAAGTGACAGATGTTCCGAAACGTTTGAAATATCCAAGCGGCTCACGTGCAAGTAATGCCAAAAACAGTGAACAAGCCGCTAAAAATATTGGTGGGGACACGCAGGCAATTAAAAATTGGTGGGATGTGTTGTAAGTAATTAAATTTTAAAGCAGCAGCCGGAGCGTCCAGACAGATGTTTCGGCTGTTGTATTTTTAGGCCTATCTGATTTAATTGCTTTCGGCCGATGTAAAAATGGTGTAAATTGCTTTCAAAAAGTTAGCAGACACTTAAAAGTTAGCATGTCATGGACAATTCAAAAAAACCTACATTATACGGTGCAGAATGCAATGCACACCTGGGCGCTGTCGGCGATGCGTTGTACGTGATTGGCGGGAAGTGGAAACTGCGGATCATCATTGGCCTCTCAGAAGGAAACAGGCGATTTAATGAGCTGCAACGCATGGTTAAGGGAATTTCGGCCAGGGTTTTGTCCAACGAATTGAAAGATCTTGAAGAGAATGGTTTTGTGATCAGGAAGGTTGACACAGGTATTCCGGTGGTAATCGAGTACGAACTCACTGCATACAGCCACACCCTGGAACCTGTGCTTCACGCGCTGAACGAATGGGGAACCATGCATAGAAATAGGTTGATGAAAAAGGAGGTTGGTGTTGGGAAGCAGGTCTTGGAGATGACAGAATAGTGACTTTTACTACCTCACTCCTGGCAAATCCTATAACGTGCTATTTTGGCGGAAAACTTTTGTAAACATCACCTCGAGATCGGATCGTGAGGATATAAAGTATTTTCATCTGTCCGGACTCAAATTTCACGCCAACGCGATATCCTCCCAATCGTATTCGATAATAATCCTTAAACCCAGCTAGTTTTTTAATATCCGGAATAGCATCAATATTATCGGCGCGTTCGGCTATTTCAATTACGCTTTTAACCTGGAGCTGTATGTTTGCAGGACACTTTCTCAGCTCCTTAAAGAACCGCTTGGAGAGAATTATTTCCATCCCATAGCGTCTTTGAATTCTCCCAGACTAACGAACTGGTCCTCTTTTTCAACCGATTCCATAATCTTTCCCAGGTAATAATCTTCCAGTTCTTCATTCTCAATAATCGATAGGATCTTTTCGACTTCTTCAATCGTCCAGTTACCCCGTTTTTTTTTTAGAGAAAAATTAGGCGCCGGAATCCCCAGTTTGGCAGCAATGAAAGAATTCTTATAGCCCGATTTCTGAATCAGCGAGCCAATATTTTCCCTCAGTTCTTTGTAATTTTCAACGATAGCGAGCATAATTTTTATTAGTATAATTAACTAATTATTATTGTTTACAAATATAGAGAAAAATTATTAACAAGCTTTTCAGGAGAGACTGCCTGATCAAATTTCGCAGATGTAACAGCTTTGGTTTGCAAAATCATTTTCATTGAGATAACTTAACATTCACAAAAATCCTGATCAAATAAAAAAACTACTTTCGGCATCCCATGCAAACAAGTGACCTAAAAATACTTTTCTTTGACATAGGCGGCGTATTGCTCAGCAATGGCTGGGGGCACGAATCACGTATGGAAGCGGCAAAAAAATTTGGCCTTGATTACAAAGAAATGGACCAGCTCCACAATTTCATTTTCAATGTATACGAAATTGGCAGTATCACCCTGGATCAGTATCTGGACACCGTTATTTTCAACCATCCGCGTGATTTTGTTCGCGAGGATTTTAAGGAATTCATGTATGCACAATCGGTAGAGCTGCCCGGAATGCTGGCATGGCTCAAAGAATGGAAAAAAGATTGTGGTTTCCGGATCTTTTCACTTAACAATGAGGGCAAAGAATTAAACGATTACAGAGTTCAGAAATTTAAACTACACCTCTGTTTCGACGCCTTTATATCGTCTTGCGAGGTAAAAATGCGCAAGCCGGATCCGGGGATATTTCAGCTCGCGATGGGCATCGCACAGGCTACTCCAAGCCAGTGCGTGTATTTCGATGACCGGATCATGTTCTCCAATACGGCAAAAAAACTTGGAATCAGGGCATTCCAGCATACTGGTTTTGAATCGACAAAAGAAATTCTGGAAGATCTTAAAAAGGAACGGTTTGATCGGGTGTAAAGTCCGGCGAAGAAGAGCGTAATTCTTGTACCAAAAATATGAAAAGGATAGCACTATTAGGCGGGACAAGCTGGCCTTCTACAATCGAATACTATACAGAATTGAATCAGCGTATTCACCAACAGCTCGGAGGATACCATTCCTGCCCGATGATACTTTACAATATTGATTATCATGAAATTAAGTCCAGATATCCAAATGGATGGGCGGAGATTACAACTTTACTTCAGACCGAAATCGAGCAGATTTTGAAACTCAACCCTGACGGACTGATTATTTGTAACAACACATTACACAAGGCATTTGATCTGTTAAAAGATCGGATACAAATTTCTATTCCCGTATTCCACACCATTGACCTCACAAAAACCTTCATTCTGGAGAACAGTTTCCAACGCGTAATGCTGCTCGGCACAAAGTTTACCATGGAGGACGACTATTTTAAAAAGCCATTGGTCGAAGCCGGAATTGCGGTTGAAATTCCAGGAGCGGACGATAGAACTGCGATTCAGGAAATACAAACCGAACTGGCTCAGGGAATTATGAGGGAAGAATTTATTACTTATTTTCAAAAACTAGCAGACAAATTTGGTGATTTTGAGGCATTTATACTGGGGTGCACCGAACTCCCGCTGGTTTTTCACAAGGTAAATGCAAAGCCTGTACTGATTAATACGATTGAACTTCAATGTAAAAAGGCAGTCGAATTTATCCTCAGCTGATCTTCATCAAATACCGTCAAACCCACTTTCATGCAATATACCTCAAATCCTGAAAGGCAAAATCTGGATCTTCCTTTCGAGTGGCACGGAACGCCTGTGAGTGACAAAGGCAGATTTATCAATCATGAATATCCTTTTAATGACTCACTAGGTGCGGTTCTCAAATGGCAGACTTCCGTAAACCCGCAGAAAGAAGAGAAAAAAAATGACACCTGGCGCCTGGGCGTGGTTGAAAGCAAATTTCTCAATCAGGAAAATGACTGTATTGTCTGGCTTGGACATGCCTCATTTTTTATCAGGCTGGGAGGAAAAACCATGCTGATTGATCCGGTTTTCTTCAATGTTTCGCTTATTAAACGACTCTCAGCTTTGCCGGCATCACCAGCAGATTTTCGAAATCTGGATTACATACTGATCTCACATGATCATCGCGACCACTGTGATGAGAAAAGTATCCGCATACTTGCAAAGAACAACCCGGAAACAGTGTGGCTTACTGGCCTAAATATGGAAAAGCTGCTACACGGTTTTTCAGGAAGTTCAAGTATTCAAACAGCGGGTTGGTATCAATCTTATGATACGAAATCCGGATTGAAAATTTCCTACGTACCCTCCCGGCACTGGGGCAGAAGAAGCCTGAATGACACGAATCTACGCTTATGGGGTGGTTTTGTGATCGAAAGTGCTGGCAAGACCATATACTTTTGCGGCGACTCCGGTTATGGCAGCCATTTTTCTGACGTCGGCCGCGTTTTCCCAAACATTGATTATTGCATGGTTGGTATTGGCGCATACAAGCCAGAGTTTTTTATGGCGCAAAGTCACACCTCACCCCGGGATGCTGTAAGGGCATTTCAGGATACAGGCTCGAAAGTCATGATTCCCATGCACTACGGAACATTTGATTTGGCCGATGAACCAATTGGCGACCCTGCCCGTGTTTTAAAACAACTGGAACAAAAGGAAAACATCAACGGCGTAGTACAAGCGCTTAAAGCAGGAGAAATGATGGCGATAAATTGATGCAAAATATTTTTTGCTCTAAATAAAATCAAATTTATCTGATCCAAACTGCGATTGCCCTCATGGTAGAAAAAGTGACCGGAAGCAGCACTTGCCTCCGGTTACTTTTCCTGATTCCCACAAATTTGCTCAATATGTTAATAAGGATTGCTGATCACGGCGACTTCCTGGGTGATAAACCGCAGCAGATCTTCGTTTAGGGCATCCTTATTGGTATAAAAAAGACCATGCGGAGCACCTTCATAGACAATGTATTCCGCGTTTGGCAAGGCCCTGGCTGTCAAATCACTGCTGGATTCAATTGGCACCGTTTTATCCGCATCACCGTGGATGATAAGCACCGGGACATCAATTCCAGCAAGGTCTCGTCTGAAATCGGTTTCACTGAAACTTCGGATACACTCGGTGGTTGCGTGACCGGAAGCCTGCAAACATAGTGCGGAATGCCACTGTAACAATTCGTCGCTGACAGCATTATTCAAAAATGAATTACCATAAAATTGCTTACCAAAAGTCGCCAGGAATTTAGGTCTGTCCTCACCTGATTCCTGCACAAAACCGTCAAAAAGCTCCTGTGGAATTCCGGTTGGGTTATCTTCTGTTTTCAACATGTAAGGGACAACAGAGCTAATCAGAACTACTTTTGAAACGCGTTCGCTACCATACTTACTCAGATAGCGAACAACCTCACCACCGCCCATCGAGAATCCAACCAGGGTTACGTCGTGCAAATCCAGCTCGTCCAGAATTGTCTTCAGATCTCCTGCAAGTGTGTCATAATCATAGCCTTCCCAGGGTTTATCCGATTTTCCGAACCCGCGTCTGTCATACGCTATGCATCTCAAATTATTTTTGGGCAGTTCATTAAACTGATATTCCCACATCTCATGACTCAGCGGCCAGCCCGAAATAAACACAACCGGTTTTCCTTTTCCTGCTTCATGCACAAATAGTTTTACTCGTTCTCCCGCAACTCCTGAATTTGATTCGATGAATTTCATAATCTTTCGTTTTAAGTTAATGATGCGCGCCTGACATTTTCCCAGGCGCATTTTCACCAACTGGCGTCAATTATTATTCCATTCTCAATCCATTTAAGCCATACAACCTACGGTTGGATTAGCTATCTATACGGTGGATTTTTCGCTGCCAGGCAGACAACAATTCGGGGAAGGTTTTATGCAATTATCTTTAAAGCGATTTTTAACATTTCATTTCTTCATTTTCACGGCCCGGTCCAGCATGTCGGTAGCCTGTAATATTTTATTTTTCAGATAGTAAGGATAGTTTTTATTTTCGTTCAGAAACGCATCTGCAATTCCGGCAGCTTCTTTTGAAGAGTGGCCTGAAAAGGTGGTCTGCGTCCAGCGTGTTGGGAAAAAGATATCACCCGTGAGCTGAATTTCCTGCAACATATAAAGCGATGGCCGCAGATATTTCAACGCACTTTTTTGGCGCAACGGATGATGTAGATAAGAAAGCCCGTCCAGCACCCATGCTTCCTTTTCACGGTTTTCCGGTTTTTTTAAAGATTCAAAAAAAGCGTCCCGCTCAACTTCACTGCTACTCAATGCAGGAATCACAAATTGCATTCTGGCCTTTCTGTCCGGGTTTTTTGTTCGTGACAGCTGTTTTTGCAGCACTTCTTTTCCCTCCTTTCCTTTCAGTGCAATTTCGTAGGCAAGGGAAATATGGTCTTCTTCGGATAACACCAGATCTTTAACCACAATGCTACCGTCCCACAAACCACGGATTTTTTCGAGCCCGTCTACCGACATAGCCAGACTCTTAAATGTCCTGAAATAGGAAGTCTTGATTCCTTTATCTTTCGTGTCATTCAGCAATTTCCACAGCATTATTTCAGCCTTACCTTGTTTCTCTTTCCGTACAGGATCGGTCAAAAACTTCCACCAGGCCGACTGCAAATTCCCCAAAACAAAATCCACCAGCAACGGATTTTCCTCTTTTCCAAGCATACCTAAAAGCTGATCAGTAAACTCAGAGGCTGAAACGCCGTTTCCACGAACAAAAGATTCCCACTGGTTCACCAGCATCGCACCCCGAAAAACCGGATCAGACAGTACCAAATCACTTTTATTGTTAAAATTTTCAACAAAGTGGCGCTGAGCGGCCGTGTCCATTTTGAAATAACCATACGCCCTGCCATCTGCGTTCGGAAAAATATGCGAGGAGATACCAGCCTCGATTTCTCTGCTTCCCGCATCTGAGAATAGTACCGTCGTATCCCGGAATCGATTCCCATCCAGCCATTTAAAGTTCACCGGTTGCTGCCAGATTCTTTTCGAGAGTGTATCTGACTGTTGTATTACGCGCAAGTTACCGCCGGCACTAGCCATTTCGTATTCAGGCATATCGGGCGTTTTAACCCAGACATCGCTCCATTCCGTCAAATTGAGCGGCGTTTTTTGATCCATAATACTGATCAGGTCGTCCCATTTGGCATTACCAAACGCATATTTTTTGAGATAATCGGCCAGACTAGCCTGCATCACTTTCTCTCCGATTTTCCTTTCCAGCTGCCGCATCACGATCGGCGCTTTCTGGTAAATAATTGCTCCATAGAGCGTTCCGGCATTTTTAAGGTTTCCTAATGGTTGTAATATCGGGTTGGTCCCGCTACTTCTGTCGACCTCGTAAGCGGCAGGATAGTGAGCCAGCAAAAACCGCAGCTCATGGTTAATTTCCGGAAAGCTTGGGTGCACAATTTTGGCAGCCATGAAATTCGCAAAAACCTCTTTCAGCCAGACGTCATTGAACCAATCCATCGTAACCAGATCCCCAAACCACATGTGCGCAGACTCGTGTGCAATCACACTTGCCCGCGCCATTCTTTTGTTTACCGACGCGTTTTCGTCTAAAAACAATGCAGATTCGTTGTAGAAGATGGAGCCCGGATGCTCCATACCGCCATATTGGAAAGACGGTATCAGCACAAAATCAAACTTCCCAAACGGATATGGAATTCCCGTATACTTTTCCAGCCAGGTAACCGATTTCGCATGAAGTTCAAAAACCTCATCCCGGTTGCGGTTTACTTTGACCGAATCGGTTTCGCGATAATACATGGTCATCGCCCGTCCGGCAACCGTTTTTGAAATTTTAAAGAATTTACCAGTCGCAAAAGCAAAAAGATACGAGCTAACCGGTTTCGTTTTTTCAAAATGGTAAACAACTTTGCCGCCTTCCGATACCCTATTCTTTAAAGCGCCATTGGAAACAGCCTCCCAGCCAGCCGGAACTTTCAATGTCAGCTCATATTCTGCCTTCAGATTCGGCTGATCGAACAACGGGAAACAGGTAGACGCACGGTCGGGAACAAAAAGTGTGTACAAATATTCGTCGCTCCGGTTCAGGGACATATCTCCCGCGATGAAACGGATTTCAAGTCTGTTCTCTCCTTTTTTCAGAAATTTGGGATCAACTACAATATGCTCATTTTCAAAAATATAGTCTACATCCTTTCCGGCAGATTTCACCGAAAGAAGGTTTTTTGCGGCGCCACTAAAATCAAGCACCAAGGCCGAATCGGTATTATCAAGCTGAAATGTGACAATCTCCAAACCGGTAATGCTGTCGTGTTTTGCTTCCGGAATATTTAATTCAATCGCATACTGAATACCTTGGATGGACTTTTTCCGGTGTTCATTCAGCGCAAACGAAACTCCTTTTTCAGGGATTTGATCTTTGTAATCGGTACATCCGAAAATTGAAAAACAGGAGAGCAACAAGAGCGGCAAAATATATTTCATACAAACCTAAATAGTCAAAATAATTCTAAAAAAAATTGAGTCCTCGCACCTGTCACTTCTCCTTCAATAATATGAGCTGGGTACGCTGTTTGTTTTTCAGGCCCGGGTTATCGTCGCTCACCACTACCAACTGACGTTTGCCGCCCTTTTGTTTCCACCACGACATTCCTTCCAGATTATCGGGAACAAAAGGTAAGTTTTTATTGAAATCGAAAGCAGGCAAAACATCCTTTTTTAAATGAAAACCATCCACAGTAACTTGCCACAGTTTTGCAATGATCTCCTTACTGCGGCTTTTCCCTTCATCATAACAGCGTTCCAAAACCAGCAGCTGGTTTTCATTTACACTCAGTATTTCAGAGATCCCTCCCCTCTTTTCCGTCTTGCTGGCCGGGCAATGGCTTCTGTCGATAACGTAACTGAACTGTCCTGCAGGCGCATAACCGGAAATCGTCTTTTTGAATTTTAGAAAATGAATCGTGTCCTGCTCCACCTCGGTTTCGCCCCACCAGCCAGCTTCCGGAGCAACCCACACATTGCCCTGCTCCGTGATCGTAATACTTTCGATCCCCTTATTATCAGCAGGCAAAGCCAGAGGTGCGATCAGATAAACGGGTTTGGCATGAGTCGGCGGATAGGATTCAAAGTAGGAAACATAGGTTGTTGTATCGGGGCTGTTCCATTCGGGTTTGTATTCATTTTCAACCGCATAAAAAAAGCCCCCGGAACGGGGATCGATCCGTATTGATTCAAACCAGTAGTTTGTGATTTTCGGTATCAGTTTCTGCTCCATTTTTGCAAAATCCCGTATTGTTTTGACACTGTCGAAAACAAAATAGGCGCCTCTGTCGGAAGCCCAGTGCCATTGATCTTTATTTGGAAGATATTCAATTCCCGAAATTCCATGCAACTGACCAATTGGTTTTGGAGGCAAAAAAGTGCTGTCGGCAAACGTAAATTGTAGCCGTTGCGCATTGGTAAAGTGAAAACAAACGAAGAATAAAGACGATAAAAGTATTTTTTTCATCTGACGAATCGTGCAGAAAAGATGTAAATTCAAAAATAGGTGATACAAGAATAGAAAGGGGCGAAAGGGTTTAAAAAGTTTGTGGTCAGCAAATTCTCCGGTAACATCTGAAAGATTCAATTTCAGGCTTCCGGCCCAGATTTTGTTAGCTCACTGCAATTGAAGAAATTCGAAAAAATTTGAAAGCGTTAAAAAAGTTCATAAGTTCCCCGCTTCGGGCGCCGGTTGATTCGGCGTCCTGACGCGAACAAGTTAGAGACGATCAATTTTATGAAACAATTTTTATTGGCAGCGTTTGTAATGCTGTTATTTTCGACAACGCTTTCTGCGCAAAAACTAGGAACGTTGACAGTTGAAAAAATAATGAGAGAGCCGAAGCAATGGATCGGTACGGCTCCGTCAAACGTCAGATGGTCGGAGGATTCCAAAACCATTTATTTTGACTGGAATCCTGATCGCAATCATTCCGATTCGCTGTATGCTTACAAGCTTACAGACAAAAAAATCGTCAGGGTGAGTCCGAACGACCGAAGAAAATTACCAGGTATGGACGGCGTTTACAATGCGGCGCAAACAGAGAAAGTGTTCGCAAAAAACGGCGATATCTTCGTGATTCAAGGGTCCGATTTTAAGGTAAAACAACTGACCAGCACTGTTGAACGTGAAAGCAATCCTGTTTTTAGTGGTGACGAGAAAAGTGTCATTTTCGAACGGGGAAACAACCTTTTCAGTATGTCGTTGACCGACGGTTCGCTATCCCAGCTGACAGACTTTAAAAACGGCAACAAAAAATCCATGGCTAAACTCAGCCCGGAGGAGCAATATTTAAAAAATGAACAAATTGCTCTATTCAAAATTTTAAAAGAAAGAAAAGAGAAAAAGGATGCCGGCAAGGCGATATCCGATGCCGACAAGAATGCTAATCCAAAGGAAATTTACGTTGGGGAAAAACAGGTTACAGATCAAAAAATAAGCCCGGACGAAAGATATGTAACTTATCAACTCGTCCAAACCGACAAAACTGCCAAGGCATCAATTGTCCCGAATTACGTAACCGAATCCGGTTTTACAGAAGATATTTCGGCACGTACCAAAGTGGGATCGCCCGGTTCAAGTTATGAATTTTGGGTGTATGACGTCAAAAAAGATACAACCAGAAAAGTAGATATTTCTCAAATTCCCGGAATCAAAGACAAGCCTGATTACTTGAAAGATTACCCCGGACAGGATACGATATGGGCTAAAAATCAGAGACAGGTTATTTTTCACGGACCTTTCTGGTCCCAAAACGGAAAAAATGCGGTGGTCGTTGTTCGGTCACTGGATAATAAGGATCGCTGGATCATGGCCTTCGATCCCGAAACACTTGCCTTAAAATTGCTTGACAGGCAACGTGATGAGGCCTGGGTCGGCGGCCCTGGGATCGGTGGCTACCCTGCCAGTGCGGGCGAAATTGACTGGATCGATGACAGCACAATTTACTACCGAAGCGAAGCAACCGGCTATGCACATTTATACGCGCTAAATGTGGGAACCGGACAAAAAACGCAGCTTACAGACGGCAAATTTGAAGTGCTTCGCGTAACGCTCTCAAAAGATAAAAAAACGTTTTATCTGACTACCAATGAGCCGGATCCGGGTGAGCAGCATTTGTACCGGATGGCGGTTACAGGCGGAAAAAGAACAAAACTCACAAAAATGACCGGAGCATACGAGGTGACAATTTCACCTGATGAGACAAAATTTGCGTTGCGTTATTCCGACAGCAATACGCCCTGGGAACTGTTCTGGATGGAGAATGAGGAAAATGTTGTTCCGAAGAAAATAACAGAATCAGTTTCGGAAGAATTCAGGTCTTATCCATGGCGGAAAGCCAACGTAACTACTGTCAAGGCGAGCGACGGCTCTGATATTTATGCGCGTATTTACGAACCAAAAAAGTCGAACGGACGGGCTGTCATTTTTGTACACGGAGCTGGTTATTTGCAAAATGCGCACAAGTGGTGGAGTCAGTATTTTCGTGAATATATGTTTCATAATCTGCTCACCGACAAGGGATATACGGTGCTGGATATGGATTATCGGGGGAGCTCGGGGTATGGACGGGACTGGCGTACAGGCATTTATCGTTTCATGGGTGGGAAGGACCTGACCGACCATACGGATGGAGCAAAATGGCTCGTCCAGAAATATGGTATCAATCCAAAGAAAATCGGTATTTACGGCGGCTCATATGGTGGATTTATCACTTTGATGGCATTATTTACTACACCCGACGTTTTCGCGGCCGGGGCTGCCTTGCGACCAGTCACGGACTGGGCCGCCTACAACCATTCGTACACATCGAATATTTTGAATGAACCACAAAATGACAGTTTGGCTTATCGAAAAAGTTCGCCTATTTATCATGCTGCGGGCTTGAAAAATAACCTTTTAATATGCCATGGTATGGTGGATGTGAATGTACATTATCAGGATGTGGTACGTCTTTCCCAGAAGCTGATTGAGCTCGGTAAAAACAATTGGGAGCTTGCCTCCTACCCAATGGAAGACCATGCATTTGTTGAGGCATCCTCCTGGACAGATGAATACAAACGGATTTTGAAATTGTTTGAGGAGAGGTTGAAATGAGTCACTTACGACTTTTAACCCAAAATGAACACAAACTCTATTCCCCTCTTTTCCCTATCTTTGAATCATGGAAAACACACGCGAACTCCGTCTTGCCGTATTGATTGATGCCGACAATGTTCCTTATGCGAATATTAAGGGTATGCTGGAAGAAATTGCAAAATATGGCACACCCACTTTCAAGCGGATTTACGGCGACTGGACCAAGCCGACGCTTTCCGGCTGGAAAACAGTTTTGCTTGAAAACGCCATTACGCCGGTTCAGCAGTACAGTTATACAACCGGAAAAAATTCAAGCGATTCGGCCCTGATCATTGATGCAATGGACATTTTGTACACCGGCCGGGTTGATGGATTTTGTATAGTCTCCAGCGACAGCGATTTTACCAGGCTCGCTACACGCCTCCGTGAAGCAGGAATGCAGGTTTTTGGAATTGGAGAAAAGAAAACGCCAGCACCTTTTATCGCAGCCTGTAACAAGTTCATTTACATTGAGATACTAAAAAAGGAAGTCAAACCTGAGTTGCCGGTAAAAGGAAATTCAAAGGTTAAGGCGAAGGAAGTTAAAGTTGTTAAAGAGGAAATTGCACCCGTTGCTCAAATCGATTTGGCACTTGTCAAATTCATTTCCGACAGCATCAATGACATTGCGGAGGAGGAGGATGCATGGATCTCGCTCAGTGTGCTGGGCAGCATGATCATGAAAAAACAACCTGACTTTGACTCCCGGAATTACGGTCACAAAAAATTGCTCAATCTGATCAAAAGTATTCCCGACATTGAGGTTGACGAACGGGCAAGCGGAAAAGGTAACGTTCCGCATTTCTTTGTGAGGACAAAATAAAAGGTGAACATTGGACGAGTTCCGCTGTGCACCTTCAGATAACAATTCATCGATAAAACCGGGCCTGGTCAGGCAGCATGATTGGCTCTGCGCGTGATCGGATATCCATGAAAATCCTCCCACAATCCTGCAATCATATTTTTTTCTTTCACTGAGTGTGGCGCAAAATCTATTACAATCTCTCCATCTTTAATCAGCGTTTTGTAATAAGTAGCATACTTATCAGACATGACAGAATTTGCCAACGCATTTAAACCACTTCCTGCAAGATCCCCTGCTACTATGAGCGAAACGCCAGGTATTGCCACAAATTTCCCGTAAGCATCAATCGCTTCGGATATTCCATTAAGTTCCTTTTGGATGATAAATCGTGTTCTTGAACCAGCCCGATGATGACGGTCGTTATTCTTGTTCATTTTTTGTCCGGTTTCATCGGACATAATTAATGTTACCTCTGACGGTGTGTATCCCAATGTCATTAGAAAATGATAGGCATTTTCTGCATCTGCTTTATCTGCGAAAACACCCGTAACTGTAAAAGCGCTCTTCCCGTTTCCCTGATTTTCCATAAGATGTTGACAATATAATACGTTCGAAAAGTATTGATCTTTTCAAATTAATTATCAATTTATGTGCCACCACTTTTAGGAATATTGATACAGAATACGCAAGACAAAAGCGGATATCAAACTGTTGCTGAACAGTATACGGAGGAATTGTATAGAATTTCCTCCACAGTTTAGTCGGCTTTAACAACAAACAAAAAAGAAAAAGCAGTAGCTGATCGCTTGTCACGGCTTATATGAATCTGACCTGATCTTGCAGGTCCCAATTGTGGTTTTCAACTTTATTTTTAAAACAGAAAATGAATCAAATCAGACATATTAATCGCATCCTCGCCATCTCAGGAATTTTAGTTTCCGGACTCAGCCTTGCTGTGCATGCCCAGGTAAGCGTTGGTACGAAAGCCGCGAAAGGAGCGGAAGTATTTTTGGACGGTAGCAGAAAAATGCTCGATGAAAAATGGATTTACTGGGAAGGACCTCGTTTTAAGGCAAAACCTCCCATTAAATGGACCGTCGTGAAGGATCCGGTGGACGCGGGAACAGTGATTAACTGCAACGATGCGGCTTCGGCCGGAGGACTGTATGGCGCGGCAGATATCGTTACAAAAAAACAGTTCCGGGATTTTCGGGCCCATGTGGAATTCTACATCACCAAAGCAGGTGGCAACAGCGGTGTTTATCTGCAGAACCGCTATGAAATCCAGGTGCTTGACGGCGACACCACTTCGCACGGAATGGCGGCGGTGATCAATGAATCCAAATCGCCTTACTATGCTTACAATGGAATAGGCAAATGGAATTCGTATGATATTACGTTTAAGGCAGCGCGTTTCAAGGACGGCAAACTGGTTGAAAAACCACAGGTAACGCTGTATTTCAATGGAAAAAAAGTTCACAAAAACCAATCGATCAGCCAGGTCTGGGGTGGACCCAATTCCGGAATTGACGGTGGAAATGACGGAGGCAAAGGGATTACGGATACACCCGGAGGCCTGAAACTGCAATCAGAAGGTCACGATGTGCTATATAGAAATATCTGGATAAAAGATCTTGATCTCAAAAATTCAGACACGGATTTTTAAATTTAATATCGACCTGACATATTTGTAAAAGGGGCGCGAAAGCAGCCCCTTTTTATTTGCTTTCATGTGCAGTTTTTGTATTTATCACAATTCGGACTAATATGCAGCCTAAATCTGCCATCACCAATAAAAAGATCGTTTCATGCACGCAGGTCGACATTACAGTATAAAACAGTTTTTACTATGGACAAGGCGGGATTTCTACTGGCTTTTTGCGCTGGGAACAGTACCCGTTTTGCTTTATCAATACGCTGGTTGCAAATGGATTGCCATTCCTTGGGTACCAATTGCCATGATCGGAACTGCGGCGGCATTTATCGTAGGATTCAAAAATACCCAGACGTATAACAGGTTGTGGGAGGCCCGGCAGATTTATGGGACGATTTTAAACCTAACGCGGGCGTGGGGAATCATGGTGCGGGATTATGTATCTACTCCGCAGTCAGACTCATCGGAAGCCATCCATGAAATTCATAACCAGCTCATCTACCGACACATCGGATGGCTCACAGCGCTCAGGTTTCAGCTTCGAGAACCACGGATTTGGGAAAATATGGAAAAACCATACAACGTGGAGTATCGTGCACATTACAAGATACCAGAACGGGAAGGTAATTTGCAGGATGAGTTGCGCAAATATTTAGTAACGGACGAACAGCAATACATCTCTCTCAAAAAAAATAAAGCGGCGCAGATTATTGCTCTCCAGAGTGCCCAGTTGAAAGCACTTTTTGACAAAGGATATTTTGATACCCTCCGGCTCATAGAACTGGAAAGGATGCTAAAAGATTTTTACGATCAGCAGGGCAAATGTGAGCGGATAAAAAACTTCCCCTATCCACGTCAGTTCGCCAGTATCAATTTCATCTTTATAAGACTATTCGTATATCTGGTTCCGCTGGGGATGCTCAACGAATTTGCCAAACTTGGTGAGCACATGGTATGGCTTACGATTCCGTTCAGCGTACTGGTTTCATGGGTATTCAATTCCATGGAGCGGGTTGGAGAAAGTACTGAAAATCCATTTGAAGGTGGTCCAAACGACGTTCCGATTACGGCCATGTCACGTACCATGGAGATTGACCTCCGCGACATGCTCAACGAGACCGATCTTCCACCTGCTTTACAGCCAGTCAACAACATTCTCATGTAGGCTCCACCGATCTTATCCCACAATTGATTTTCATAAAACAAAAAACAAACCAATGGACAAAAGAGTAGTCTTCGATTTTGATATTTCATTCACCAATGGCGGCGGTATTCAGGGACAGGATTTTCGCCTGGACATTGAAGGCGAAACGATATCAGATCAGGAACTTGCCGATTACATCGTACGGGACCTCAGCCTGCTGATGGTCGGGAAGGTGAATATTCTGAACAAATTCTACATCGAAGAAAGACACAAGCGGGCCACAAAAACCGAGGGTGTTAACGAGCAGCTGATTGACCTGAGCCACGTCATTTTTGACGGACTTATTACTTATAAAGGATTGCCGGCACCGGTCATTTGCGACTTTCTGAGCCGTGAAACTTCAAGAGGAAATTATGAAAATGGCACTGAATTTCAGATTGGAAAAATAGAAATGGTGACCAATACCGGAACCTACATCGACTGCCCATTTCATCGCTATGCGCATGGGAAAGATCTTTCTGAGGTCGAACTGGAAGCGTTTGCCAATTTGGATGCAATAACAATTCATGCGGAAAATGTTATCGAAATCGGGATACAGTATTTTCAGAACCGGGAAATCCGCAACAAGGCGGTTTTGATTCATACAGGCTGGGCAACCCATTGGAACACCGATACTTATTTCGAGAACCATCCGTTTGTAACGGAGCAAGCCGCCGAATTTCTTCGAGACGCCGGGGCAAAGCTGGTTGGTATCGACAGCCATAACATCGACGATACACGCGGTAAAAGCAGGCCAGTGCATACGATTCTTCTTGGGTCAGAAATCCTGATCGTTGAACACTTGTGCAACCTTGATAAATTACCTGACGCCCATTATTTGTTTAGCGCTGTTCCTCCCAAATTTAAAGGAGCCGGTACATTTCCGGTCAGAGCATTCGCCACGATTTGAAACAAAAAACGACCTTATTTCCCGATGATGCTAAACCTTGAAGAAGAAAAAGCGAAGTATGTTTTCACCATGAAACTCGATATCCGATGGAGCGACATGGACGAGATGCGGCATGTGAACAATGCGGTTTATCTGACTTATTTTGAGCAGGCCCGGGTCTATTATTTCCAGGAAGCCTGCCAGTGGGACTGGAAGGAAATCGGCGTAATACTGGCCAGCGCTCATGTGGATTATCTGCGCCCGGTGGTTTTCCCAAACCCGACACACGTTTATGTACGTACCAGTAAAATCGGCAACAAGAGTTTTGACCTCAATTACCTGATCACAAGCGAAGTAAATGGGACAGAAGAAATGACTACCACCGGATACACCACGATGGTACTGTTCGACTACGCCACAAACAGAAGCGTTCTGATTCCCGATTATCTCCGGAGCCGAATCAAAGAATACGAAACGGAGGCTGTCTGAGGTGTGGCGAAACCCCGTTTTCGCTATATTAACAGCTAATGGCATGGATTTATAGATACCAAGAAAAAAAATCGTATCTGAACTATGCTTAGCAACAAACTTGATCTGTCAGGAAAAACGGCGCTGATCACCGGATCCAGCCAGGGCATCGGAAAAGGGATCGCTATTGCATTTGCCCAAAGCGGCGCAAACATTATTTTGCATTACAGAAAACATAAAAGCGAAGCACTGGAAGTCGCCGCTGAAATAAAGAAGTTCAAGGTGAAGGTCTATGTGATTCAGGCAGATTTCTCAAAAAGCAATGCTGTGGCAGGAATCTACCGGAAGGTTTACGAGAAGGTAAAAAGGCTTGATATCCTTGTGCTCAATGCGTCCGTGCAGGTGCCGTCGGAATGGCTGGAAGTTACCGCGAAAGATTTTGATTTACAGGTTACGACAAATTTCCGGTCAACTTTTCAACTGATCCAGAAATTCGCGCCCGATATGATCAAAAATAATTGGGGAAGGATTCTGACGATCGGCAGCGTTCAGCAAGTGAAACCACATCCGGCCATGATCGTTTACGCTGCGACCAAATCGGCGGTATTGAACCTGGTTCAGAACGCAGCCATGCAGCTGGCGGATAAAAACGTTACTGTCAATAATCTTGCGCCGGGTGTGATACGCACACAGAGGCTGGACGAAGATCTCCCCGAGTCGGATGAGCGCATCACCAAAAGAATGGAAACACCCGTTGGGAAAGTAGGAACCCCCGAAGACTGTGCTGTTATGGCGCTGATGTTATGCTCCGAGGCAGGAAATTTTATTACGGGACAAAATATTTTTGTTGACGGAGGAATGAGTTTATGACATTTATTGATGACCACATATGAGCATAAGATTGCTTCTTTTCTTCGTTTTCATTAACACCAGCGTCTCTGCGCAAAATAAAAAAACTTATACTGTCGGGCAAATAAAAACCGGAATGGGAGAAATTCTGATCTGGCTGTATGATGAAACGCCAAATCACAAATCAAGCTTTGTTAAGCTGGCCAATGAAGGCTATTGGGACAATTTTACCTTTAACCGTGTGATCAAAAATTTTGTTGCCCAGGGTGGCTGCCCGGATACTCCTGCCGGTTTTTCAGATTCGCCCTATCTCTTAAAACCTGAATTTCATCCCAAGTTGAGGCACATTTACGGTGCATTTGCGGCCGGTCGCGATGATAATCCGCAGATGATGTCAGCAGGTTGCCAGTTTTACATTGTGCAAAACAAAGCGGGCTTAGCACGATTGGATGATAAATACACCGTTTACGGCTTCGTTTTTAAGGGAATGGAAGTTGTAGATCAGATCGTTGCCGTTGAAAAAGACAAGGCAAATACGCCGTTGGCGCCAATAAATCTGGACGTAAATGTCATCAGCCTTACAAAAAGTCAACTCAAAAAATACGGTTTTGACCCTGACAAAAATTAAATTGTCTGATACAAGAAAGCCACCCGAAACGACCTTCCGGGTGGCTTTCTTGTATACCTTAAATCTTACTTCTTCTTGTAATCAATTTTGAAAATGGTTCCATTCAGGTCGTCGGTCACGTACAAAGCGCCGTCAGGCCCCTGAGCCAGCCCACATGGGCGATGCTCAATTGGGCCGGTAGGTTTTTGCAAATCTACTCCGGCAAAATTGTCCGCAAAAATCTCCCATTTACCTGCTTTTCCGTTTACAAAAGGAACAAAAGCAACTAAGTATCCCTTGTGCAATTCCGCCGACTGACTGTGAAATGCGATGAACGCACCATTTTTATATCTGGCAGGAAACATATTTCCCGTGTAAAACAACAGCGCGTTAGGTCCCAAATGAGCCGGAAATGCAGCAGCAGGATTAATTGCTTTTTCGCCTGCCGTTTTTTTACCGTCACCACCGTACTCGGGCGCCATCATTTTTTTATTCTGAAAATGATCGTAGTAGATATATGGCCAGCCTGCGTCATCACCTTCTCTGAGTTGGTAGAGCGTCTCAGCCGGCAGCTCTGCGCTTTGTTTTGGCGTGTAGTATTGCGGATAAAAATCATCGAATTTCCCCCTGCCGTGAACGACTGCAAAAAGCGAATTTGTTTTATTATCCCAATTGATCCCAACCGCGTTTTTTACTCCCGTAGCGTAGCGCACACCATCGGAAAAACTTTGATTCAGCTTGCTTGCGTTAAATTTCCAGATTCCACCCGCGGAGTCCAGAATCGTACAAGGGGACATCCCTTTCCCCGAACCGGCAGCACGACAGTTGTCACTATACGAACCGATCGTCACATACAGATTTGACTGATTGTCGATTGCCAGCGATTTGGCATTGTCGCGCCCATGATCCAGCAAACCATCGACGATTTTTTCGGGGGAATCAAAATTAATAACCTCTTCTTTGTCATTTAATTTATACCTGTAAACCGCCTTGTTTGATGAACTGTACAGATAGCCATCTTTGATCACCACTCCCGTTCCAGGGTAGTCGCCAAAAAGTTTTTGTTCATCAATCACCCCGTCGTGATTGGTATCCTTCAAAACATAAATACCCTTCCCGTCTTTCAATTTGGACAGTTTTACATATACATCGCCATTTTTGCCCACTGCGATATGCCTGGTTGCTCCCAGGTCTGTACCCAGGATTTTGGCGGAAAAACCAGCCGGAAGTTTGATGTCTTTTGCTTCAACATAGGCTAACTTCCTGGAAGGTTCGTTGCGGATTTCACTTTTGAAGGCAAACAGTGCACAAGCAACTGCCAAAACTGAGACGACAGCCACAGGTTTCAAAAACTTTTTTTGCATGCAATTCATTAATCAGGGTTATTAAAATAAAAAGAAAATTTCACCGGATCGGTTTTATTATGACCTTGTTAAGGTACAAAGTAAATAATGCCGTCGAACTTACTCGATTTAGGAAAAGCATTTTTTCTTCAAAAAAAAATTGGAATGATTTTTTATTAGCCCCAACTTACACTTGAAAAAGATCTAGATCGATTTCTAAACAAAAAACTTTAACCAACCCAAAAAACTTTAAGCAATGATACCAGATGATGATGACGACGAGTTCGATGACGACCTGCCGGGAAATTATCCTGCTTCTGAAGATATCTTCAGTCAGGGCCTGATACTGGAAGACATTGATCCTGAATTTATCGGCAAAGAAAAATTCAGCAATGAAGAAGCCGATGCGTGGAATGAGAAAGACTTTGAAGATGATCTGACCGGAGATGACCTTGATGTTCCTGGATCTGAGCTGGACGACGACAAAGAAATTGACGGAAACGAAGACGAAGAAAACAACTATTACAGCCTCGGTGGTGACAACCACAATGACCTGGAAGAAAACCAGGGAGACTAGCGAGGGTTGACAAAAGATACGAAAGGCTGCTGTGGAAAACGGTGGCCTTTTTTTTGCACGCATTTTACAGATCCCGGCTAGATGTTTTTCATTGATAACAAAACCAGGATCCCAAACTTCACAAGACCGGCCCTTTCCAAGTAAGATTAATTACCTTCTCTCTTTTGACAACAAAACGCAACTCCAATGGCATCCTTTACACCTGAAGCTTTCAAAAAGGAACTGATTAGTATTCTTGATTACTGGGAACAATATGGTCCCGATAAGGATAAAGGCGGTTTTTATGGAAAGGTCAATGGACAAAATCAGCCTGATCCCGATGCTGCCAGATCTGTGGTTCTGACAGGAAGATTACTCTGGACATTTTCCCTTGCCAATCGCTTGCTGAAAGACCACAAATATCTCACGCTCGCGGATCGGGCATACCAGCAACTTGTCAAACATTTTTTTGATGAAACGCATGGCGGTGTATACTGGTCGGTGAATGCCGACGGATCTCCTTTGGAAACGAAAAAGCAAATTTACGGCAACGCTTTTGCCATGTACGGACTCGCCGAATACTACCGCGTCACAAACTATCCACCCGCCCTGGAAAAAGCAAAATCTCTTTTTAATGTAATTGAAAAATATGCTTTCGATCCGGTAAACGGTGGTTATCGCGAGGCATTTGCAAAGGACTGGTCGGCAACGGACGATTACATTCTGAGTAAAAGTCCGTACATCAAGAGCATGAATACGCATTTGCATCTCGTCGAGGCTTATACAAATCTGTATTCTGTATGGCCGGACAAGACGTTGAAAAAACAGACTTCCGCAATGTTAGAGTCGATTTTGACAAACATTGTCAACGAAGAAACCAACAGTATGCAGCTCTTTTTTGATGAAAAATGGAAGGCAAAAGATGACATCATATCTTATGGACATGATATTGAAGCATCCTGGCTTTTATTTGAAACTGCCGAGATTTTGAATGATAAAAAACTGACTGAAAAAACGAAGCAAAAGTCTATTTTGATGGCCCGTGCTGCAAGTAAAGGACTAAGCGCGGACGGAGCATTGAACTACGAATATGATCCAGCCACAAAACATACGCAAACAGACCGCAGCTGGTGGGTTGCCGCAGAACAAATGGTCGGATTCTACAATGCTTATGAACTGACGAAAGAGACACAATTCAAATTAAAAGCAGAAAAAAGCTGGGACTACGTGGTCGATAAGTTTATTGATACTGACAAAGGCGAATGGTTTGGAACCGTGAAAGCAGATGGCACCCCGGTAAAAGGCGACAAGATCAATTTCTGGAAATGCCCATACCACAATTCCCGCGCTTGTGCGGAAATGTGGCGGCGTGTTTCGAAAGAAACAAAAGGTTAAAAGGGGTATTCTGCTAGTTGATAAACATCTCGTCAACCAGTAACAGCGCCTTGTTACCCTTACTTCTGTGCCATTCGGGTATTTTACTTAGCGGTTTAGCAACAATTTTGAGGTAAGACACGGTTTCAGTTTTGAATTTGCCTTCGATGGTCGTCAACTTGGGCGTGTCACCTTGCACAGGCATTGCTGCCTTGAACTTCGCAAGCAGTTTCAGGTTATTTCTATCTGATCCACCCCAGACCTCCACCAGTTCAGGAGGGAAAATACCCGTCGCTTCTTCGATCATATAATGCAGACCGACCGACGACACGGAAACCGGTTTCTTGAATTCCGTTACAACAGCCATGTCATTGTCCCTGACCCCAGCCCAATTGTTGGCCCAGGCAGGGTTATTGGCACCGATAGCACCAAGTTTGTGATTAAAAAACGTTTTGTCCGCTTCCGCCTGATGAACCCGGTTCAGAGGGAGAAGTATTGTTACGCTATCCGGAGAAAATGCACTTTTGAAGAAGTCAAAAGTAATCATATCGCTACCGAACCAGCCTTTTTTATACGCTTTTGCTTTTATCGTCGCGTTGTTCGTCAAGATCGTTTTACCGTCAAAAACAGGTGATTTAACACTATCTGGCTCCGTGCCGTCCATTGTAAAACGGATCTCTACATTCTTGATCGGATGGCGCAGTTGCAGGGCAAGCGTTTTGTCAAAAATAGTAGAGCTGTTTTTTACCTGAGGCGGATTTAGTTTGAGCGGATCTTTTCCGTCATCTTTGAAGCCTCCGATAATTGCTACATTCTGATTCGCCTTTTGTAACTGTGCAATTTCCGGAACAGACAGCTGTGTTTCCCATATCGATATGGTTTTTAATGCTTTGAAAGCCGGAAGCTGCGCAGACAAGCCCTTAAAATTCACTTTGGTTCCGGAAATGGTAAGCGTGTGCAGATGCTTTAATCCGGCAAGTTCTTTCAGTCCGTCAGCGGTGATATCGGTAAAATTGAGATCCAGTTTGCGCAGATTTTCGAATTTGCTGATGCTTTTCAGATCTGCATCTTTCACCGGCATTTTGTTGAGATTCAGCGAAACGATCTGCTTTTTAATTTCATCCAGTTCATCCAGTTGTTTTACGGTATAGGCTGCGCGGTTGTAAACGTTTACCGACACTGCCGGAGATTCCTTCGCGAGCACGGCAATTGTACGGTAATCGTTGTTCAGTTTGGCAATGGTCTCTTCGCTGACCGCCGGGAAATCATATTGTTCCTCCTGGCTTTCCGCAGGGCTAAGCCTGGCTGTGGCGAGCAATCGCAACGAATCGTTGACCGGCAAGGCAATCACTTTCTGTTTGAAACTGGCATCTGCTTTTACCCATAATGTGAGCAAACGAATTTCCTGTGCCGTGAGTTGCGGCTTGCCAGTTGGCGGCATGTGTTTTTTCTCGTCAAGCGGCAGATGCACCCGTTGCAATAACAAGCTGATATCCGGATTTCCGGGTACAAAAAGTTTTCCTGACTTCCCTCCCTTCAACAGAGATTTGGCGTCGGTCAGCATCAGTTCACCCTTTATCTTATCAGGATTGTGGCAGCTTACGCACTTCTGTTCCAGTATTGGCAGGATCACATGATCGAAAACCACCGCCTTGTCAATCGGTACTGCTTCAACTGCACGGTTACTTAAAATAGGTTCAAAAATAAAATCTTCCCCGTGCGTAAGCGCGGCGCCATAATGCCCGGTAAGTATAAGACCGATCACTGTGATCAAGGCGCCTGCCTTGGCGACAGGTGCTTTGTACCAGTTGTTATTCCGGATCCAGTAGATAAATGATGCAATGAAAAATATCCCCGCCCCCGTCCACTTATGCCAGGTAAGCGTGTCGCCTGAGTAGCCCTCTTCCTTAGAGAGAAACAATCCCATGATAACGGTAACGGCAGCAAACAGTGCCCCGACAAGCAGCAGATTTTGAAGGAAATTCCGGTAAAAATTATTGGCTGTGTTCTCCGGTTTAAAGCGAAAGAACTCCATCAGCATCGCAATGAGCAGGATCACGATCGGGAAGTGAAGAATGAGCGGATGCATCCGGCCGATGGTCTGTAACCACGTGGGAATAACCAGTTTGCTTTCGAAAAGAAACAAAAAAGCAATGAAAATATTGGAAGCAAACAACAGCTGCTCAGCAAACCTCTTTAAACCGACATTCATTAAAAACAGGAAAATTAAAATTTAAAGCACTCTTTTATCTTTCTTAAAATATCAGGCAATGATGTCTTTGATCACCCTTCCTGCCACATCAGTAAGCCTGAATCTTCTGCCCAAATGTTTGAATATCAACTTTTCATGATCAAGACCTAACTGGTTCAGAACGGTGGCGTGAAAATCGTGTACGTGCACGGGATCCCTGATAATATTGTAGCCAAATTCATCCGTTTCGCCATACACAATTCCCGGCTTGATACCTCCCCCTGCCATCCATATACTAAAACACCGCGGGTGATGATCTCTACCGTAATTATCTTTTGTAATCGGTCCCTGACTAAAATTCGTCCGACCAAATTCGCCTCCCCAGATCACCAGTGTTTCGTCCAGCAAACCCCTTTGCTTCAAATCGGTAACCAATGCCGCTGACGCCTGATCCACATCTTTTGCCTGCCAGGAGATGTCTCTCGGCAGGTCGGCATGCTGATCCCAGCCCTGGTGATAAAGCTGTACAAACCGAACACCGTTTTCGGATAATTTGCGGGCAAGAAGGCAGTTTGCCGCAAATGTGCCAGGCACCATACAATCCGTTCCGTAAAGTTTGATGATATCATCCGGTTCTTTGGAAATATCCAGCGTTTCCGGCACGGCCGTTTGCATGCGGTACGCCATTTCGTACTGGCGGATTTTACTGTTTATTTCAGGGTCTCCCATTTCTTCATAAGCGAGCTCGTTGAGCGTCGAAAGCTTATCGAGCATTTTCCGGCGGTCTGCCTTATTCATCCCCTCCGGATCACGGAGGTACAAGACAGGATCTTCGCCTTTACTGAATTGTACACCCTGATGAATCGAATCCAGAAAACCGTTAGACCACAATTTGGAATAAACGCCCTGCGCATTTCCTTTCCCCCTGGAAATCAATACAGTAAAAGCAGGAAGATTTTTGTTTTCACTTCCCAATCCATAACTCAGCCAGGCACCCATACTCGGCCTGTTGCCTTGTTGCGAACCAGTTTGGAAGAACGTTATCGCCGGATCGTGATTAATCGCTTCGGTGTGCATGGAGCGCACGATGCAGAGATCATCGACAATTTTGGCTGTATATGGAAACAGATCACTGACCCAGGCGCGCGATTCACCATATTGTTTAAAATCGGTAAAAGAACCCACGAGGGGCAAATTGGCCTGAGTGGCCGTAAAACCTGTTAAACGCTGACCGCCACGGACCGAAGGAGGCAGATTCTGGCCCGCCATTTCGCGCAGTTTCGGCTTGTAATCAAACGATTCGAGCTGCGACGGCGCTCCGTTTTGGAATAAATAAATCACCCGTTTCGCTTTTGGAGCAAAACTCGGAATTCCGGGTGTAAAGCCAGTGTCTTCTGCCGCCCCTCCATCTTTGAAAAGATCAGGTATAAGCAATGAGCCCAGTGCCACACTGCCAATTCCCAGGCTTAATTTTGACAAAAACCGTCGCCTGTTGAAGCTCAGGTAATGTTCCAGCATTTCTTTTTCCATACCCATCAGGATTTTGTAATGGCTTCTTCCAAATTGTAAATCGTGGAAATCACACGCATCATCACGGCCAGCATCACCCTGTCAACTTTGGGAGAAACGGGATATTCACCCACCGACAGTAACTTTTCCGCATTCTGAATTTTCATCGTTTTGAGCTCCTCGGCATAATATCCTGTCAGCACCCCAATTTCCTTTTCGGTAGGTTTTCGGCAAACGATAAGCCGAAACGCTTTGATCAGTTTTTCGTTTATCTGAGTTTTTTCCTGCAAAAGTTTGCTGCTCAAAACACGGGACGCTTCCAACACTGTGGGATCATTGAGCATGACTAGCGCCTGCAACGGGGTGTTTGTTTTTAAGCGGCTTATCTCACACAAATCCCGGTTACTCGCGTCAAAAATACTCATCGACGGAGGTGGGACGGTTCGTTTGATGAATGTATACATTCCGCGGCGGTAGAGACTCTGACCATGGTCCTGCCGGTAAACAGACAAAAGTCCGTCGCCGCCTGCTGTTGCACCTTCCCACAAACCTTCAGGCTGATAGGGTTTTACACTTGGTCCGCCGATCGTTTTGTTCAGCAATCCGCTGCTGGACAGAATCATATCTTTTACAAATTCGGCCTGAATTCGGTAACGTGGTGAACGCGTCAGATAAATATTTTCAGGGTCCTCACTTCGTTTTTCTTTACTCACCACAACGGATTGCCGGTAAGTTGCCGAAGTCACAATTTGTCGTACAAGCCGTTTGATATCCCAGTCGTGTTCTATAAAATCCACCGAAAGCCAGTCCAATAACGCAGGATGTGTAGGTAGTTCGCCCTGCATGCCAAAATCTCCAGAAGTTTTCACAATTCCCCTGCCGAAAAACTCCTGCCAGATTCGGTTTACAAAAACCCTGGCTGTAAGCGGATTACGCTTATCAAACAGCCATTGCGCCAAACCAAGCCTGTTGCGCGGATACTTTGCGTTGAATGGTAAAATGGAAGCTGGAGTTCCCGGCTGCACTTCTGGTCCGTAAGAATTGAAAATCCCCCTTTGCAGAATGTAGGTTTTTCTAGTTGTATCAAGATCACCCATGACCGAAACAATCAGCCGGCTTGTATCCTGTTTGTTCACAAAACGCAGCACGTTCTTAACATCCTCGTTGCTGATTTCCATCATCGGCTTTTTTGCGTAGGCTTCGGGCTTGCCAACGGATGGATCAATTGCCGAGTAGGTCGGCCGCATTTCGTTTACGTTGTTAAAAAACGAGAACAACTGATAATATTCCTTTTGAGAAAATGGGTCGTATTTATGGTCATGACAATGCGCACATTCCATCGTGACTCCCAGCATCGCCTTCCCAAAAGTATCATTTCGGTCGGTCACGTAAGTTATTCTGTACTCTTCCTCATCCACAGCACCTTCTTCTGTAATTTTGTGGTTGCGGTTAAATCCCGTGGCAAGCAGTTGCTCTTTCGTAGCATTGGGAATCAAATCTCCGGCCAACTGCCAGGTGATAAAATCTTTGTAAGAGATGTTCTTATTAAAGGCATTGATCACCCAGTCACGCCATGGCCACTGTGTTCTGAAATTGTCCATTTGATAGCCGTAAGAATCAGAATATCTGGCCACGTCCAGCCAGGGCAATGCCATTCTTTCTCCGTATTGCGGCGTTTTCAGTAATTGGGCAACCACTTTTTCGTATGCGCTGGTGCTCTGGTCGGCCAAAAACGAATCCATTAATTCCAGCGTCGGGGGCAAGCCGGTCAGATCAAGACTGACTCGTTTCAGCAAGCGCTCCTTGTCGGCTTCGGGATTTGGAGCTAATCCGAGCTGTTCCTGTTTTGACAAGATAAAATAATCGATTTTGTTTCTCGGCCAGGACTGTTCCCTGACTTGTGGGACTTCTTGTTTTTTAGGAGGAGTAAAAGCCCAGTGTTTTTCATATTTTGCGCCCTGCTTAATCCATTTCTCAATTAGCGAAATTTCACGTTCCGTCAGTCTGAGATTGGATGATTTGGGAGGCATTATTTTAGCTGTATCCTGCGTCGAAATGCGCAGGTACACCTCAGATAATTCGGGTTTCCCAGGTACCAGCGCATGAGCAGAGGGATTTTCGGCCAATGCTTTGTAAGCGTTTTCAGCAATATCGAGTCGGAGCCCTGCTTCTCGTTTGTTAGCGTCAGGACCGTGGCAGGTCATGCACTTGTCGGAAAGAATAGGCCGGATGTCAAAATTATAGCTCACATCATCCGGAATACTTTCAACCTGCGAGTCGCTTTGCCGGCTGCCGCAGCCTGTGAGCAATCCGGCAAAAAGCATTGTTGCAAAAAAACCAAAGAATTTGCCTGACATTACGTTTAAAGTATTTTTCCCACGTCCAATTTCACTATTCAAATAAAGCATAGATACACTTTTTTTTACCTTTCAAAAGCGTGCAGGTACCAAACCCCGCACGCCTGAAATACATCTTCTTTCAAAATATTTCAATAACCAGGATTCTGTTCCAGATTCCCAATAAGAATTTCACGGTTTGGTATCGGAAAAATCAATTTCTGCTGCGTAACGAGATAACTTGTCGCCGGAATATATGACTCACCAGCGTGCGCTGTCTTGATATATTCCCCGTTCTTGGTCATTACCTCAATCGCTTTGCCGGTTCTGACCAGATCGAGCCATCGTTTGTTTTCAAATGCAAACTCGACACGTCGTTCGTGCAGTATGATATCACGCAATGCCGCCTGCCCTGACACCGTTACCGCCGCCAGCCCCGCCCGCAAACGGACGGGATTCAGATAGGTCAGTGCTTCTGCTGATTTATTCTGCTCGTTCAGTGCCTCCGCCATCGAAAGTAAAGCATCCGAATAACGGTAAACCGGGAAATTATCATCCGTGTTTTGTTCCAGACTATGCGGATGCAGGTATTTTTTGATGTAAGGATATGCGCGTTTACCGGCAGGGACCTTGTATCCGATGGGACTTTTGACAGTTTCAATCATCATGTCACCAACAACGCCCGTCCCTTCCGCGATTGAAATGGAGGCTTCCAGACGTTTATCGCCAGGCTCATAGGTACCGATCATTTCAAAAGTCGGCGTGTTCCAACCCCCACCCTGACGGTTTTGAGATGTAATTCCGGTAATGATTTTCACGTCCGAGGCAAGTGGCAAAAATGGATAGAGAAAGTCGCTGTTCTGCCCCTGATTTCCCTGCTGATACTGGATTTCATAGATTGATTCTTTGCTGTTCTTATTGCCAAGGGCAAAAACCGAGGCATAGTCTGGTAGCAATACATAGCCCATCTGGATTATGCTTTTCAGCTCAGTTTCTGCGGCTGCAAAGTTCTTCTGGGTCAGGTAAACATCCGCCAGCAGCATTCTGGCGGCACCCTGCGTGGCTCTGCCTGTTTGCGGAAATGTCGGCGCAGGCAATTTGCTGATGGCTTCTTTCAGATCATCCACAATAACTTTGTACACATCTTCCACAGAAGAACGCTGCACGTACGCATCTGCCGCACCCTGCACTGCTTTGAGATATAGCGGGACGCCTCCAAAATACCGGACAAGATCAAAGTAAAATAGTGCCCGTAAAAACCTGGCCTGCCCTGTTAGCCGGTCTGTTGCCTGCTGACTCAGTCCGGCAGTAACAGCATAGTCCAGAATATTGTTAGTCCGCGCAATCCCCACATAACAACTGTTGTATTTATCAGCAACGAGACCGCTCACATTCCGGTCTATAAAAAAATCTGCATCTTCGCGTTCGATGTACTGTCCGCCCCGATTTGTATTATTGAATTCCAAATGGGTATTATCAGAACGCATTTCGCCCATTGTCCACGAGGCAATAGAGCCCTTTGCAGCACGCACAGCTGCGTAAGCACCTACAAGCGCCTGATCAAACTGAGCTTCGGTCTTGTAAAAATTTCCCGAGGTGACCGAGCTTTCCGGAACACGGTTTAGAAATTCATCCGAACAGGAAGTAAGCAAAAAGGCGGCAACGGCAAGTATATGTAATGTCTTTTTCATCATTTCAGATTTTTAAGGTTAAAAATTGAAGTTCAAGCCCAAAGCAACCGTTCTAGGTATTGGGTATGGACTGACATCGACACCTTCTTTCAGACCGCTCAGCCCGTTGAGGCTGGCCTCGGGATTTGCACCCTTGTATTTTGTGAGGATAAACGCCTGTTGTACACTGACAAAAATCCGTGCTTTGGCGATGTTCCTCAGTTTCGGCAAGGTATAACCCAGTGTAATATTTTTTAATGTAAGATAGGAAGCATCCAGTACGAGCCGATCCTGATTACTCCTTGGAAACGAGGTTGTTCCCGACAGTGAACGGCCCACGATGCCGGCACCGGGATTTTCGGGTGAACGCCACCTGTCTTTCATGTATTTTTCAACATTAAAAATACCCTCAAGTGTCTCGGACCACTCTGCAAGAGAATAGTACATCTTGTTTCCGTATGCTCCGGAAAACACCAGATTCAGATCAAAATTCCTGTAAGTCAGACTGTTGTTTATTCCAAAAAGAAATTTAGGACTCGGGTTGCCAATGTATGTTCTGTCCAGCGTGTTGATCACGCCGTCGCCGTTCAGGTCTTTCATCCGCATTGTTCCCACCTGCGAGGTGCTGTGTTTTGCCTGGGAGTCGAATTCCGATTGGTTTTTATAAATCCCGTCAAAAACATAACCAAAAAACTGCCCCATGGGATGCCCTACCTCTGTCTTCCAGATATCAGACGAATATTCCCCGATACCTCCGATGGGCGTATTATTTGTTCCAAGCTTCACGACTTTGTTCCTGTTCACAGATATATTGAAATCCGTGCTCCATTTCAGATCCCCTACAAGGTTTTTAGTCGTTGCCCCGAATTCGTAACCCCAGAAATGAAACTCTCCGATATTGTCCTGAATATTTGAGAAACCTGCACCGTTGGGAATGTCAACCTGGTACAGCATATTTTTAGTGCTTTTGTTGTAGTAATCCAGGGTCAGCGAAATGCGGTCATTGAACAGACCTACATCCAGCCCGACATCCATACCACGTGTGGTTTCCCAGGTGAGTTTTGTGTTGCCGATTGATGAGGGACTTCTACCCTGAACCAGGCCACTTCCAAATACGTAATTGGTGGAGCTGATATTGCCAAACTGACTGTAATTACCGATATTGAAATTACCGGCATCACCAAACTCCGACCTCAGTTTCAGGTAACTGAGCTGGCGCCACGACTGTGCGAAAGCCTCATCGGAAATAATCCAGCCGGCTGAAATTGAAGGAAAGGTACCCCAGCGGTTTTCCGAGCCGAAACGTGAAGAGCCGTCCCGGCGAATGGAGGCTGCCAGCAAATATTTCCCCTTGAAATTGTAGTTCAATCTGCTGTACATGGATAACAAAGACCATTCTGTGGCGTTGCTGCTGCCGCTTTTCAGCGCAGCTGCGTCAATCCAGCTTACCGCATCATCGGGGAAGCTGGTGCCCGTCAGCGAGTTGTATTCCTGCCTGAACAATTGTGCCGAATAACCAAGAAGAACTTCCAGCGCATGATCCTTTGCAAACGTTTTGTTGTAATTCAGCGTATTTTCTGTCAACCAGGACGTGTACTGCGTACTCGCATAGGCGCCCGTTGCCAGCTTAGGTGCATTTGCGAAAATCGTCCCCACTGTTGACGGGCTAAAAATGCGTTGTTTCCGACCCTCCAGATCGATGGAAACTGAGGTTTTAAATTTGAAATCGTTCAAAAATTCCGCCTGGACGTACGCGCTGCTGAGCAATCTGGTCGAACTGGTGACATTTGTGGTTTCTTCCAGTGATCTTTTCCAGTTTGGGAACGTAAATAATCCGGGGCCGGTAAAGCTCACTTTTCGGGTTCCGTCCGGATTTGTATCGTCCGGTGAAAAGATAGGCGGGGTAATAATGGCCGAGTAGATCAAACTATAAAAACCGTCGCCGGTGGGGTTGTCAAGGGTCTGAGCGGTAGGATTATTGCCAATCTGATATGTAGGAGCGATATTTATCCCAACTTTAACAGCCTTGTTTACCTTATACTCATTGTTTGTCCGCAGGGAAAAGCGCTGAAAGTCCGAGTTTATAATCGACCCCTTCTCCTTGTAGTATCCCAATGTGGTTGCTGTGCTGAAATTATCCTTATTGGAAAGCAATGACAGGTTATAACTATTCTGCCCTGCGGGCTGTAAAAGCTCTTCATACCAGTCTGTACTTTTACCTGTATAAGCTTCCGGATTCTGGTAGAGCTCCGGGATCCCGCCAGTGTAGCCTTCATATTTTATTTTATCTTCAAAGATTGACTTCCGGTCCTGCAAAAACTCCTTTGCGTTCATCAATTTCGCACGCCCCCGCTGCGGAACTTTGGCCACGCCGTAGGTCGCGCTGAACTGAATTGATGTTTTCCCCGGTTTTGCCTGTTTTGTGGTGATCAGCACAACACCGTTGGCTGCCCGGGAACCATAAAGAGCCGCCGCCGAAGCTCCCTTTAAAATTGAAAAGCTCTCAATTTCGTTCGGATTGATGTTGTTGATACCGCCTACAATTGGGAAGCCATCCACTACGTAGAGTGGATTATTTCCTGCGTTAATCGAAGCTGCTCCGCGGATACGTATGGAAATTCCGCCACCCGGCACGCCTGTCGACTGGTTGATCTGCACACCTGCAACACGGCCCTGTAACTTCTGAGCAAATTGCCCCACCGGTTGATCTTCGAGCTGAGCGGCCTGTATCGTTGCAATAGAGCCAGTTACCTCTCTTTGTTTTTGTGTACCATACCCGACCACAATGATTTCCTCCAACGCCTTGTCTTCCGGCAGCAGCGACACCGTAATTTCGGTTTTCGTACCAACCTGAATCTCCTGGCTTTTGTAACCTACAAAGCTGAAAATCAGAATCGCGTTTTCATCAGGTACTTCGATTGAATATTTCCCATCAGCATCTGTTGTGCTTCCTTTCTGGGTTCCTTTCAAAATAACATTTACGCCTGCAAGTGCTGCGCTCTTTTCATCTGTAACTTTTCCGGTTGTGATCTGCGCAGCCGCAGGAGCCAATCCAGACTCATTTTCAGCGGTATTTTTATCTCCTGATTTATTCCGGATCAGATCTGTTGATAAAACTACCTTTCGGCCCACCAGCTCATACTTGACTTTCAGCGGTTTAAGCAGCTGATCCAGAACTTGCGACAGCGTTGTGTTACTTTCGTGAATGGATACCTTCTGCGACGAACCGATCACCTGCGAACTGTAAACAAAGCGAACTTCTGTCGCTTTTTCGATGTCTTCAAAAACTTTTTTTATCTGTCTGTCCTTTGCTTCGAGCGTGAGTCGTCTGTCCAGATACTGTTGTGCATTGGAATGATGCGCGTAGGAAACACCCATCATCATCAACATGACCAAACCTTGCGTCAAAGAGAATTTCATCAGTTTAATTCCGAATTGTCGGGTAGCATTTTTTTTCATAGTTTTGTTTAAGGTTTAAGGTTCTTTTACGGGAATTTTTCACTGAATAGATACTTTGGCGAGCGAACATTCAGTGTTTTTAACCTTTCGGCAATGGCTGCTGGCCGTTGCCGGTTTTTTTTGCATTCAAGTCATATAATCAAGGTTTAGGAACGCGCTTTTGTTTATTTTAATCAGTGACAGCCATTACCTGAAATGGTGATCTGGCCGTCAACAATTTCGTAGGAAGCAGAAACCGTTTTACACAGAAGATCCAACTTCTCAAACAGGGTTTCGTTAGCGAGCGTAGCGGTAATATGACACCTTTCAAAGTTCTGCTCGTCGAACTGTATGGGGATTCCATAACCTTTTTCGAGCTCTTTGAAAATGACCGGCAACGGAACTTCATCATAAAAATAATTAACGACCTTATTCTCCTTCGCAACAACTACCGGATTCGAAACGAGTGTTTTGGAGAGCTGCTGCACACTTTTTTCAAAAATAGCCGCCTGATTAGCCGTCAGTATCACACCTTTTACTTCTTTGCTGTTTACAGCGGAAGACGGTTTTGTAGAGTAAACAGAGACCTTTCCGGACTGAACCTGAACACTAATTTTCTTGTCTTTTTCGAAAGCGCTGACCATAAATCTGGTCCCGAGAACTTTGGTGACCATTTCTCCGGTATACACCATGAAAGGCTGCGATGTATGTGTTACTGAAAAAATCGCTTCACCGGTCAGATATACTTTCCTATCACTTCCTGTAAACTGTGATGGGTATTTGAGTTTGCTCTGCGGACTTAGAATTACAACGGAGCGATCGCTCAAAACAAGCCTAAGCGCCTTATCGGAATCGTTAATAGTTTCAGCCATTTTGTTGATTCCCAGCACAGCGAGGGGAGATTCCGTTTTGCTGACTCCTCCACCCAAAAAGTACCAACCAAGGCCTACACCCAAAATCACCGTTGCGGCAACAGCAATCAGTTTTCTCCATTGTGGCCAAAATGACCTCAAATTGAGCTGTGAATCAGCATTCGAATCTATTAATTTGAGGGTATTCGCTCTCGCAAGAAATTGATCCACTTCCCGCTTGATTTCGGGATCACTGATGTCTTCATCTGCCACACCTGCGGCATGAATAATCTGCTCCGCCTGTTTGAGAATCTCTTGTTTATGCGGGTGGTTTAGCATAAATGATTTCCAAAATTCCCTTTTGTCGCTTTTTCCCTGCACCCAATTCCTGAAATCCTCATCGCCGACAAAATCGTCCAAAGTATAAGCAGTATAGTTTTTCATCTTGGCTTTTATTTATTTTTCATCTGGGCCGGCTTATTTCAAAAAATCAAGATAGCGGGAAAAATCATAGCGACTGGCCAGTTTTTACGCAGGTTGTTGAGCGATTTCTGAAATAAATTATAGGCCGATTGCCTTCCCAGATTCATCACGTCCGCAATTTGTTCAAAACTGAGATTCTGATAAAACCGTAGGTAAATCAGTTCTTTTTGTCTTTTAGGGAGATGATTCAAAGCAACTTCCAGTTTACGAACCTGATAGATCTCATGTTCTTCCTCAATCATACGCATGTCTGCCGAAAACTCAACTGAAAAGGAATAATCCTCTTCAATATCAGACTGTTGCATAATGTTCTTGTTCGTCAGATCACGAAGCATTCTGCTCTTCAAAACCATGAGCAGATAGGCTCTGATATTTTCTACCGGTTGGATAGTCTGATGAATTTTCCATAAGTTCAGAAACACTTCCTGAATGCAATCTTTTACAAATTCCCGCTCATGATGAAGCCGTAATCCCCAGTGAAAAAGGTCCGGGTAATAGCCCTGCATCAGTTTACCGAGCGCCTGAATATTTCCGCGCTGATATTCCCCCCAAAGCAGTTTTCCTTCCTCAATGGTTAGACGTTTCCTCATAAAAGGCTATTTAAGATAATGAGCAGTTGAAGTGAAAAACCTAACCCATCAGGCTACGATTTATTTATAAAAAATAATCAAATAATCAAATTCAATTTAAACCAAGGGTAGCCAGGGACAGACATAAGCGGGTCCATTAAACAACAATGCTTTCCGGCATGCCATCCGGACATAGCAATATCTTCACCATGTTTTTTTGGCTCGCTTTGCTCTTTCAGGAAATGTCTGTTATTTAAATCAAACGGCCGCAGATTCAAACCACCCGCAGCCGTCAATATCAGCTGATAATGTCGTGAACAACTTTTCCGGATACGTCGGTAAGCCGGTACCTGCGGCCCAGATGTTTGAAAATCAATTTCTCATGATTCAGCCCAAGCTGGTGTAAAATCGTTGCCTGAAAATCATGCACATGAACCGGATTACTGGCAATGTTGTAACCGAGCTCATCCGTTTCACCATAAACCATTCCTGGCTTGATACCACCACCAGCCATCCATACGGTGAAGCAGCGCGGATGGTGATCCCGTCCATAATTCTCGGGTGTAAGCTTGCCTTGTGTGTAACTGGTTCGGCCAAATTCACCACCCCAGATAACGAGCGTTTCGTCCAGTAAGCCACGTTGCTTTAAGTCCGTCACAAGTGCTGCCGATGCCTGATCCACATCCTTGGCCTGCTTGGTGATCTCGAATGGCAAATTTCCATGCTGATCCCAACCCTGGTGGTAAAGCTGTACAAAGCGCACTCCGTTTTCGGAGAGCTTTCTCGCGAGCAGACAATTTGCCGCATAAGTGCCGGGAACCAGACAATCGGGGCCGTAGAGTTTGATGATGTCGTCGGATTCTTTTGACAAATCCATCACTTCCGGGACGGCAGTTTGCATCCGGTAAGCCATCTCATACTGTTTTACCTTCGCGGTAATTTCAGGGTCACCAAATTCCTCGTAGGAAATTTCGTTCAGTTTTTCAAGATTATCGAGCATATCCCGGCGATCGTGACGATCCATTCCTTCGGGGTCGCGCAGATAAAGCACAGGATCCTCTCCTTTGCTGAACTGGACACCCTGATGCACCGAATCCAGGAAGCCATTTGACCACAATTTAGAATAAACACCCTGACCATTTCCGACGCCGCGTGAAAGCAAAACGGTAAAATTCGGGAGGTTTTTATTTTCATTTCCCAATCCGTAACTCAGCCAGGAGCCCATGCTCGGGCGGTTTCCCTGCTGAGATCCTGTTTGTAGAAAAGTCAGTGCAGGATCATGGTTGATGGCTTCCGTGTACATCGACTTCACGAAACACAGGTCATCGACAATTTTTGAGGTATAAGGCATCAAATTACTCACCCAGGCGCGCGACTCGCCATATTGTTTAAAGTCAACAAAAGAACCCACTAGCGGAAATGAGGCCTGATTGGCTGTCATTCCCGTAAGCCTTTGTGTTCCACGAACGGATGGCGGAATTTCCTGGCCAAACATATCTCGCAATTTGGGCTTGTAGTCAAACAATTCCTGCTGGGAAGGCGCGCCGTTTTGGAATAAATAAATGACACGTTTTGCTTTTGGTGCAAAATGCGGAATCCCTGCTGCCAGTGCTTCCTCGTCTATTCCGCCTCCTTTGAAAAGATTGGGCATCAACAATGATCCGAGGGCCACGCCTCCAATCCCCAAACCCATGGAAGACAAAAAGCGTCTCCGATTGAAATTCAGGCCATGTTCTATGATTTCCTTATCCAGTGGCTTCATGATTTTGTAATTGTTTCTTCAAGGTTATAAATCGTTGACACCACACGCATCAGCGCGGCCAACGTCTTTTTATCAACTTTTTTAGTCATCGGATATTCCCCGACAGCAACTGTTTTGTCTGCCTTATCCTCCTTCATAATCTGAAGTTGCTTGTCGTAATAAGCGGACAATACCTCAACTTCTTTATCGCTCGGTTTCCGGCAAACGATCAGACGGAATGCTTTGATAATTTTTGCCTTTGAATCTGTCTTCTCTGCCAGTAAACTCGCCGCCAAAACCCTGGAAGCTTCAAGTACAGCGGGATCGTTCATCATGACAAGCGCCTGCAATGGCGTATTCGTTTTTAAACGTTTTACCTCACACAGGTCACGGTTACTGGCGTCAAAAATCCCCATCGTCGGCGGTGGAACGGTACGCTTGATCAGCGTGTACATGCCACGGCGATACAATGCTGCGCCATGATCCTGATTATAAACCGACAACAATCCACGGCCAGAAGTAGCGCCCTCCCAAAGTCCGGCAGGCTGGTAAGGTTTGACGCTCGGCCCGCCGATCGTTTTGTTGAGTAAACCACTGCTGGCAAGCACAAGATCTTTGATATATTCTGCATTTATGCGGTAACGAGGTCCCCTCGCCAGCAAAATATTGTCAGGATCGGTAGCAAGTTTTTCTTTTGTAATCACCGCAGATTGCCGGTATGTCGCCGAGGTAACCATTTGTTTTACAAGTCGTTTCACATCCCAGCCATGATCCATAAAATCAACCGCGAGCCAGTCCAGTAAAGCCGGATGCGAAGGCAATTCGCCTTGCATACCAAAATCCCCCGATGTTTTAACAATACCTTTTCCAAAGAATTCCTGCCATAAAATATTGACGTAAACCCGGGCAGTCAACGGATTTTTCCTGTCAAATAGCCATTTGGTGAGTCCGAGACGGTTTTTAGGATATTTGCTGTTGAAAGGCAAAATAGAATTAGGCGTTCCGGGCTGCACTTCATCGCCAGGCGCATCATATACACCTCGTTTAAGAATGTAAGTTTTGCGTGTCGTATCCAGATCTCCCATCACAGAAACGATGAGGCGATTCGTATCCGGCTTGTTAACAAACTTCAGAATATTCTTGACGTCGTCATTACTTATTTCCATTAAAGGTTTTTTAGCGTAAGTCTCAGGCCCGCCAATTACGGACTCTATACCCACTTCCTTCACGTTGTTAAAAAAAGCAAACATCTGATAATATTCCTTTTGGGAAAATGGATCATATTTATGGTCATGGCAATGGGCGCATTCCAGCGTCACACCCAGCAAACCCTTGCCGAACAAGTCGTTCCGATCCGTCACGTACATCATCCGGTACTCCTCAGGAATTACCCCTCCTTCTTCCGTTATTTTGTGATTCCTGTTAAATCCGGTAGCCAAAAGCTGTTCTTTTGTCGAATTGGGCATCAGATCACCTGCAACCTGCCAGGTCACAAAATCATCGTAGTGCATATTTTTGTTAAAAGCATGAATCACCCAGTCGCGCCAGGGCCATTGCGTACGATAACCATCATCCTGATACCCATGGGAATCTGCATATCTTGCCAAATCGAGCCAATGTATGGCCATTTTTTCACCATAGGCCGGATTTTGTAATAGCTGATCGACCATTCGCTCGTAAGCGCCCGGTCGGTTATCTGCGGCAAAATCCTCCATCATTTTCATCGTTGGCGGCAAACCCACCAGATCAAGACTGAGCCGTTTGAGTAACCGCTCCTTATCTGCTTCTTCATTAGGTTTGATTCCCTTTTGCTCCTGTTTTTGCAAAATGAAATAATCTATTTCATTTTTTGCCCATTCCGGATTATCCACCTCAGGTAATGCCGGTTTTTTAGGCGCCACGAATGCCCAGTGCTTTTCATATTTTGCACCTTGTTTAATCCATTTTTCAATGAGTTTGACCTCCCTCTGCGACAACTTCAGGTTGGAGTTTGCCGGAGGCATCAGCTTGGTAGAATCAGTTGTGGATATTCTCAAATAAACCTGGGAAAGTTCAGGTTTTCCAGCAACCAGGGCATGCGCCGAAGGATTCTCTTTCAGCGCTTTGAAGGCACTTTCTGCAACATCCAACCGCAAACCTGCTTCTCTTTTGTTCGCATCCGGTCCATGACAGGCGAGGCATTTGTCCGATAGAATCGGTCTGATATCAAAATTGTAGCTGATCTCCTCAGGGATTTTTTCCTCCTTGATTTGCGTAGATGATCCGGTATTGCATCCTTCAAAAAGTAAAGCAACACAAACTATGGCAACTGAAAATAACGAAGTTTTGAACATGGTAAATATCCGTGGGTATAGGCACTGTATACATTTTTTTAATATAATTAATTAACTAAAAAAATGTATATTTATTGGGCAATATACTCATATATCTCATAATCAACTGTCCTGCTCTATGCTGTTTTTCAGAAAAGCTAAAAAACATATCATATGGAATCTGTGGCATAGTTAACCTGAGGCCAGGTTACGAAATTGTAAAATACGTTCAGTTTTGAAAGAGGGGACACTTTTGTCGACTACCTGAAAACTCATGCAACCCGGATTTTTTGTCAGGCGCTCTGCTTTCCGTTCATCGTACGAAGTTCTGTGACACTGATGAAATGCGAAGGTGGATAAATTAAGAAAAATGAAAGCCGCCGATCACTGCTGTTCACCTGAACATAATTCCTGAGTGAGAATACTAACGCAAGGAACTTTCTGATTCCAGTCATGAGACAAACCGGACATAAATAATAATCGATTTATTATCAGGCAACACAAATCAGATCGAGACCGTAATTGTACTTTACTCATTACGATCTTTATGACTCTCTGGCGGTTTTGCTTTGGAGAGATCAAGGTTGTAAAACACCGGTATTACTGCCAGCCAACAAAAACTGCCTAATTTCTGCAAATTAAACAGTAGAAAACGAAGAGTATATACCAAAGGGTTCGGAGTATAACAAATGGTTCGGACCGTATGATTTTCAATATTTATATAAAGAAACCAATGGTGACTTTAACGCCAAGGCTAACTTTAGGTTAAAATTAAGAGCTAAGTTATTGCGGAGCAGACTGAACAATCCATGGTTGCCAGATGATGATACACTGTTCGCATCCAGCAAGTCAGAGGGGTGGAAAGTAAAAAAGGAAAAAATGCGGATATCAGTGACGGGATTCCAAGCCGAGAGAAACACGCAACAGTCCACCTCTCAAAAATGGAAACGAATATATAACGCATGCTGCCGATGCAGCGGAAAATTACAAATTATTGGCTCTCATCCTCAACAGACGCTCCTGTACCTATATATAAGCGGGTATGTAAGCGAGCGAATAAGGATGTCCTCTCGGAGGCCAGGGTTCACCGTATGAAAATTTTGAATCTATTAATATGTGCAAAATTCAGCTTACGCCGTCGCCAAAAACGTATGCTTATACGTTGAAAAAAGTTTTAAGTAAATTCAATACCAAAAAAATATTTTTATCCATCAGAAAAAAAGCAAAAAATATTTTCTGATTCATTCTACAAAAATCAGAAAAAAAATATTTCTAATAAAAATAATTTTTAGTAGTAAGAATTCTATAACTAACTAGAATAAAAATTAGTTCTACAACAGGTAATGTCGTAGAATTCGCACTCATAAGTATGGGCAATAAATTCCTCTACATTAAAGAAGTACAATCTGTAAAACCTGCTTCGGAATATTTTTCTAACAATTTAACAATCTGATAGTGAACAAATAAACACCTAAATATAAGCACCACCGGGGTCGTCATTCGATGAACTAAAATATTAATAAAATAAAAAATTTACCTTAAAGCAACTTCCGCCTCCCACTCCTTAAAGTGGAAGGCTCTATGAAATTTCTGTCCAGTTCAAAAATATAGAACTCCAACTACAAGATTTTTTTAGAACTAATACGATAACTAAGAATCCCGATTTCGGCATTTTGATTTGATATATTTTTAAATATATTTGTGTAAAGCTTGTAGAAATAGTATTAACAATTTTACGCTTATCCCTGCCAACCCGATAGTTTTTGAAAAAATATAATTTTCGTAAACCAACATAAAACCAAACGCGAATGATCATAAACGCTACGATTCTACGGTTATCTGAGCAATACAGAAATCGATATTAAGTATTCATTACCAATAATTTACCCTTCATAATTTCTAGTTGAGTTTTGCTTTAAGCTAATAATCTGGCTTGCGGGATTTGTTTTCCGTGAACCGATCTGTTTATACTTAAAATATTAACGTATATGGAAATTTCAGCAAATTTTGAACTCATTTTTACAAATTTATTCTATCTAAGAATCACCCGTCTGAACTCCTCCTAGGTAGTTTAGTTTGCGTGTGAATAAGGCCATAATGGCATCCACACTAAATCTCCGTTCATCATTATCAATTTTAATCCAGTATCATGAAAATCTTTACACATTATTTTGAAACCAAACGACCGAACTGGTCCGCTACCGTTCTCTCGTTGCTCGTTATGCTATCGGCTCATGTTGCCTCCGCACAGACTTATTTGTTGGGAACAAAAACAGCAAATTATGAGGACGAGCTACTTTTGGGAAAAGGAACTTCGTCTATTTCTGACCCGCCACTAACGTCGTATAGTGCAAAACTGGCATTCCGATACTTTTATGGGGATAACACTGTACTGACAAGCACCTCCACACCTCCGGTGACGCTCAAAGCAACAAACAATGGGCTTTTGGGTGCAGCTGGCCTGGGTGCAAATGTTTATGTGCAGTTCAGAAATACAGGTAACGCTACGATACCTGGTGGTACTACGACTTACTTCAAACTTGGCACGAAACCTGTTAACGCCGGATTGAACGTCAACGTAGGAACACTACTGGGCCTTGAAAACGCATACAACATAAAAGGAAGCGCTTACACCGGTGCGGGTGATTACATTCTGAATACCGCTGGTGTTCTTGATCCGTACAATGGTTCTGAAAATATTGGAACTGTAATTACAGACAATGCCCAGACCTACACCAAACTGGTTATTGATAAAAACGATGCTTGGCATGCAGCAGTTACTCCCCCAAGCAACTACAATTCGGTACGATTGAAAGTATCAACACCAGAAGGACTAAATGTGGTAAGCCTTGCCTCTGTTACCGCAACTGTCCAAAATGCATACACGCTGACCGCTGGCGGCGATTGCAGTGCGCGCCCCAGGTTTACTGATTTCGGAAACAGTGGTATCACCGTGAGCACAGCAGCGCTTCTGGCCAATTTGGAACTAGGCCAATTGGTGCAGGATGCGTACAAAGCAATTGATGATGATCCTGCAACGGCATCTGCCTTTAAAACAGGGATAGGTGTTAACGTTGCAAATATTGTTGCACAGGGATTCTATTTTGATCGTGCTGCTACGGCAACGGAAGGAGCAAAAGTTCACCTGGCAATTTCGCAGGCTGCAATTGACGCAGGCGTTGTGGCCGGTGGGATCAAATTGGTGGCCTACAAGGGCAATTCACTGGTAGGTACTGAAAAGACGATTAGCGACCTCTCTCTTCTTGGGTTGAATGTGCTGGACATTATTTCAATAAATGGTCAAAACTATCGCGACTTAACTGTCACTTACAGACCAAACGCAATATTCGACCGCATCGAAGTACAGCTTTCAGGCCTTGTTAGCGTTGGTGTTTTGGGCGATCCTGCTTTACAGATTTTCGATGTCAGCCTGGCCCCGCTTGCCCCTGCTCTGACCAAAACAAAAGAATATATTTTCACAGGAACACAGCCTTTGACAGAAGCCACTACCAATATTGCGGGTGACAAAATTACCTGGCTTGGTCCTTTGCCAGCTGTAACGGTGGTGGGAACTGCCGCCCAAAACAGCGCATACCGGTTCCCAACTACACTGACTCAGAACGGCAACTACGCCGCGGTAACTACCAAGGCTGCCTGTACCGTTTATTCTGACCAGACCAAACTTCAGGTTATTGTGCTTACGGACGCCTCGGTTGCGCTACCATCGGGAATTGTCGGGACAAGTTATGCTTCCGGAGGCTTTATAAAAGCAACAAGCCCGGACCACACTTTCACCTTTGTACCAACGGCAACGTTGCCTCCAGGCATTGCGTTCGATGAAGCGACTGGTGCAGTAACGGCTTCTGGCGCACTCGCAACTGTCACTATACCTACTGTATACGAAATCACGGTGGACATTCGCGAAGGTGGTGTTTCAACTGGTTTGACTTTGACCAAGTCATTCACACTTTATCCTAAAATTGCACTGGTGGGCAGAGCTTTCCCCGATACTTACAAGAACCTGACTTCTTATGAAGCTGACCTTACGACAATTACACCAGGACCTGCGACTGGCGGAAAAGGTACGGGATATGTTTATTCACTTACATCTTCAGGTCTTCCAAATGGCAGAACAACCGCTGCATTGGCCGTACCAACCGACTTTACCTTATCACCCGCGGGAATACTGAGTGGAAACCCTCAAAACAAGGCAGGAAGTTATACATTTACTGTATTCACCAATGATGGTATCCAGGAAACCAGCGCTGAGTTCACATTGTTTATATCGTCATCGGCGCTTCCTGTAACCCTGACAAGCTTCAAGGCAACCAAAGAAGGACAGATTGCTCTGCTTAACTGGGCAACAACTGCGGAAAATAACAGCGAACGTTTTGATCTGGAAAGAAGCCAGAATGGTAAAGTTTGGGAAGTAATTGGCACATTGGCTTCGCATGGCGAAAGCGCAGTTCTGCGTAATTATTCACTATCTGACCAGAAGCCGCTGACCGGACAAAATCTGTATCGCCTTAAAATGATTGATCGTGACGGCACCTTTGCAAACAGCCGAATAGAAAGCCTGATCTTCAATACCGGAAACCTCTCAGTTTATCCGAACCCGGTTACAGGTTCTGAAAACATTCAGCTATCGGTTGAGGACTGGAGTAAAGTTAAATCTGTTCGCGTCGTAAATCAGGCTGGAAAAGTTGTATTTGAATCTCAAAACGCACTTTCGGCTGGAATTAACGCTCAGAATCTGACATCCGGACTTTATGTGATTCAGATCACCAGAACGAATGGCACTGTTTCGTCTTCAAAAATTATTAAAAAATAACCTGCTGATCAGATTGTAATACATTTGAAGTTAGCAAAATTGAAAAGGCTGGTCCGCTGTCGGATCAGTCTTTTTTGTGCATTCCGGTTCGGCATATCATAACCGCAGAAATTTTTCAAATCTTTCTATTAGCCAGACCGATATGAATATTTAAATAAAATAGGTTAAAAAATAGTAAATTACCTTGCAATTAAAATTGTTTTGATTTGCTCACCACCTGACTTTAACTTTCAACTTTAACTATGGGCATTAGAACGTTCATTAATGATCGCTTATTCTCTGATATTCAACCTTATAGACCAGATAAAATCCAAAAGCCCGATAAGGTGCTGGAAATTGTGTCCGCCTGGAAAGGCCTTGAATCCATCATAGAAGATATTATTGAAAAATTCAATCTCGACCGTAAAAGCTGTATCGAGTTTGGTGTAGAATTTGGCTACTCTGCTGTTGCTTTCTCAAACTTTTTCGAAAAAGTGACTGGCGTTGACACTTTTGAAGGTGACCAGCATACTGCAAATAAGGAAGAACACTTTGAAGAAACGAAACAACGGCTGGCTTGCTACAAAAATATCGAACTGGTAAAATCAGACTATCGTGACTGGATAAAGACCGATCAGAACCGATACAACTTTGCGCATGTAGACATTGTTCATAATTACAAAGAAACGTTTGAATGCGGATTGTGGGCGGCCCGTCACAGCGACTGCACAATATTCCACGACACTGAAAGTTTCCCGGAAGTAAGGAAAGCCGTGAAGGACATCGCCCGTGCAACCGGACAAAAGCTTTACAATTACCCCAATCATTACGGCCTGGGAATTTTGGTAGACGTTAAGTGATTTGTATGATCTGGCTTTGATCGACCATGCGGCCGGGCCGTTCTTTGTGACGTAGTAAGATGCAGAAATGTTGGGAACCTGGGCCTTTTGTAGCAGAATACAAATTGAGTGATTAAATTGCTTTCGTTCTAAAACCGAAAGACTGAAAAGCATGCCGCAAAAGATATTGATCATCGGTAGCTCCAATACCGATATGGTCGTAAAAACAAAGAAATTTCCAAAACCCGGCGAAACCGTTTTGGGAGGAACTTTTATGATGAACCCCGGAGGAAAAGGTGCCAATCAGGCAGTAGCAGCGGCTCGTTTGGGCGCGGATGTTCGCTTTGTAACGAAACTTGGCGAAGATATTTTTGGAAAACAGGCGATGGAAGGTTTCGCACAAGAAGGGCTGGATACCAGTTTCATCGTTCATACACCCGACTTCGCCTCCGGTGTTGCCCTCATTACCGTAAGCGAGAGTGGAGAAAATGAAATTGTAGTCGCTTCGGGAGCAAATATGGATTTGAACCCTACAGATTTGCCAGACAAGATATTTGAAGACGTTGAGTTTGTATTAGTTCAACTCGAAATCCCCATGGCAACTGTCAGATACATCATCCAAAAATGTGCAAAACTTGGCCTGAAACTCATTATTAACCCAGCGCCGGCATCAAGGCTGGATGACGATTTACTAAAAAATTTATATCTGATTACGCCCAATGAAACTGAAACCGAGATTCTGACAGGAATTTACCCTAAAAATGAGCAACAATTAAAACAGGCAATCGGTATATTTAAGGACAAGGGTATAGGCAACGTAATCATCACGCTTGGAAAAAAGGGCGTTTTCATGGCCACGCAATATTTCACAGGAATGCTACCCGCTGTGGAAGTTACTGCCATTGACACGACTGCCGCAGGCGACGTATATAACGGTGCTTTGGTAGCAGCACTGGCCGCCGGAAAACCCTGGCTCGATGCCTGCAATTTTGCCGCGAATGCAGCGGCAATCTCTGTAACCAGAATGGGGGCGCAGAGCGCTGCACCCTATCTGAAAGAACTGAATTAACAGAATCCTTCACTTCATCCTATGAAAAAAATACCACTGATTATAGATTGTGACCCCGGACACGACGACGCACTGATGCTGATGTTGGCTTTTGGATGCGGCAGGTTTGACATCAGAGCAGTAACGACCTCGGCGGGCAACCAAACACAGGACAAAACACTGGCCAATGCACTCAAAATTCTGACGCTGATCAATGCGAACGTTCCCGTTTACAGAGGAAGCGAAAAACCATTGTTCAGAAACCTCATCATCGCTGATCATGTGCATGGTGAAACCGGCTTGGATGGACCGTCGCTGCCACAGTCTGTTTTAAAAGAACAACCCGTTTCAGCTGTTGAAGGTATCGCGCAAATACTCACGGCCACCGACGAAAAGATCACGATAGTCCCAACCGGACCGCTGACCAACATTGCTACATTTTTGCTTGCGTATCCCCACTTAAAAGACAAAATCGAGCGAATCTCGCTCATGGGTGGTGGAATTTTCCGCGGAAATATGACTCCATTGGCTGAGTTCAATATTTTTGCGGATCCCGAAGCAGCTCAAATCGTTTTCCAATCAGGAATTCCCATTACGATGTGTGGCCTCGATGTGACGCATAAAGCGCTTGTGTTTCAAAAAGACATTGACCTTTTCAGGTCAATCGGAAACAAATCTGGCCTGGCAACAGCAGATTTGATGGATTTCTTTTCCATATTTTACCGCGAACACCGCACAGAACTGGACGGAGGAGCGGCCCTGCATGATCCGTGCGCCATCGCCTGGCTTATTAATCCCGATATTTTCAAAAGCAAACCCTGCTTTGTCGACGTGGAAATAAACGGAAAACTGACAACCGGAACCACCGTCGTCGATTTTTATGATGTTTTGCAGCAGCAACCCAATGTAGAAGTGGTTTACGACATAGATCGCGAGCAGTACATGCAAATGCTGTACGAGGCGATCTGTAGACTTCCCTGAGGAATGCTCAATTGATTTTGACTAAAATCTTGCTGCCGGTCAGTTCAATGGAATCCCTGGTTCCATCCGAGGTTGGTAGTATTTTCCGTCCGTTTACCTCCCAGTTTTTGAACTTGTTTTTAGGAAAAGAAAGAACGATTTTCCAATCTTTCGACGACTGTTCAAAGGTGAGTTCCATCGATTTATCCAGTTTTTTGTAGGTCATACTGAGATTATTATTACCAACAATCACATTTTCCAAAGTCGCCTCCGGCCACTCCGTCGGCATTTGTGGTTGGATGTGGATCATTTTTTTAGAAGCCTCCGGCTTAATTCCAAAAAATTGTTGCACAACTGGTACGGCATAACTGTAAATATTCCAGGCCTGTGCCATCATTCCATAGTCGGGAGACACCTCATAAATTGAACCAGGTAAGGCAAAACTGAATGATCTTGTCATCCTTTTCAGGTAACCCAACGCCTTATCGGGATGTCCATAATTATTTTCTGCAATTGCGAGCACACCCGTTGGCAAGGTCATTACAGCACCGGTATACGTAAATACCTTATTGTTCCCGGCTACGGAGTTTTCATCTTTTCCCGCAGACTCATCCCGGTCAATCCCCGTAACAAAAGCGCCAAAAGGGTTTACAAATTTCCCGCCAGTTACCAATGCCGCGATCGCTTTGGCACTGTCTGCAATTCCCGTTTCCATAGGTGTGTTCACAACCCAGTTGTGATGTACCACAAAACCACGCTTCTCACTACCGGCAGATTTGGCAAGCGCCGCCTTCGAGGCACGCAATTCACTGACGGCCCAGGGCTTTTTCAACGTATCAGCGCGTATGATTGCGTCATCGATAAGCTTGACAGCCTGCTGTTTTGTACCGATAAAATCCGCAAAAGAATTACTTCCGGCCACCCAAAAACCCGTATTGATCCGGGCTCTGATTTTTGAAGCAATTTCTGAATAATCAACGGCAAGTTTAGCCTCTCCCAACTCACGGGCCAGAACCGCCGCATCCGCAAACGCCTTTTGAGAATAAACAGCGACGTCGATCATTTCACTGTTCATCCCATGAATTTCCATCATACCGAACCCATCCGGCAGCAGATTTCCATCCTTATCATTTTCTTTCAGGAGCCAGTTTAGTCCTTTTTTTATGGTTGGAAAATACCTGAGCAAAAAGTCCTTATCACCGGTCCATGCGTAAACTGTTGCAACCAGCGTTACAAACTGAGGGGTTTCGTTCACGTTTCCCGGATTGAAAACGGCACCGTTTGTAGAGACTTCATGGACAATCCTGCCATTTCCATTTGCTTTCTCTGACAGTTTATGAATTACCTCAATGGCGTCATAAACCATTTGCTTGCGGCCCGTAGTAATGAGCCCCCGCAACGCATATTCGGAGTCGGTTCCAAACCACCAGGGATAGTCCGGAGCTCCGGCAGAAAGCCCTCTGCCAATTTCCGGAACGTCCCTAACCAGCCAGTCTGTGTTATATTTTACCCATCGAAAAGCCCTTTCAAGATTCTTATCGGGAATGGTCAGCTTTGTCTGCGATGCTATTTTTTCGTAGCGCTCCTTTTTCTCATTCAAAAGCATTGCCGTATTATCGCGCACAAAACGATAGGTAGCTTCAACCTTTTCGACAGACTCATATGACCCTGAAATGACCAACGGTAGAACAAAAGAAGCATTGGGTTCGATCACCAGATCATAGCTCAGAGACGCAGTGCAACCCTTCCCCAAAGGTTTGTAGTCACAGGTTTCCAGGTCCTTTTGATGAGATACAGTGTTGAGCACCGAGCCAAACATTGTATACCATTCGTTCAGGCTGTCTTTTGCGATCCAACTACTGGTGGATTCGTTCCAGGTCACAAAATCACCTGCATCCTTCATACCTGTTCTTTCACCCAGCCAAACCGGACGTAAATCGGTAGAGCCATTAAAATCAAATCTGATTTTTCTTGTATTGGCTGAACTGTTTGTGAACTTGAATTCTACGACAACCGCTTCCTTCCCATCTGGCGCAAACTGAAATCTTTCAACCTCAAGTCCGCCAAGACCCGTTCGGAAAATATGTTTATTGGCAAAGGGAAAGTTCACAAATGTATCCGCCTTTGAAAGACAAATGGACTGACCATTTTCTTTTATTACCGCCGTAAAACCGTCCATCAGTTTGATTGGATGATCCCAGATACCGCCCATCTCTCCGACCACGTGCCATCCCAGATCCGGAAAAGTTCCGTTCTGATGACCCACCATATACACCCTGTCGCCCGCAGTTATGTATGGCGTATTCAGGTAGGCGGTCTTTCCGGTGATGCTCTCTGTATTATTCAGAATCGCCGATAGACTTTCCTGCTCCCGGACACTTTTGGTGCAATGACTCAAAAAAATGAGCATACAAACGGATACAATCGCTGGGCCGGATTTGATCAGATTCATGAAGTAGTAGCAATTTATTTTACCTGGCCCGAGCACTATTTTATCCAAAAAATTCAGCTCAGGTTTTAATTTTGTTCAAGATAACAAATTTACAGTTGAGCCGGAAACCGGTTGCCCGTTACAAAAAAAATCTCCCGTCACGCTCTGAGGCGCCGGGAGAAAAGTATTTAAATATCAGAAACTTATGAATTTTACCCCATAAAAAACTCTGCACTAATTAAAGCGAAACAGACATTTCCTCATCAACCTCACCGGCCGTTGCACGATGCCTGACGGTAGCATTTCCAGCGTAAAGAATCAAAAGCCCGCCAACGGAACAGAAAGCCATCATGCCGACCATCGGCAAAGCGGTTTGGTTATGCAGAAAACTTACCAGCGCTGAGATAATCGCACCGGCTCCCATCCTCCAGCTCCCCATCAATGCCGAGGCGCTTCCGGTGTGTCGTCTGAACGGAGCCAGTGAAAGTGCAGAGGCGTTTGGCCCGGTGAGCCCCTGGCCCGTCAGGAAAATGAACATCATGCCGATCAGACTGTATAATCCTAGCCAGTTATTGTAAACACCAAGCATCAGCAGCAAACCGACGACCGTCTGATAGATCAGGGTTACGTGAATTATCTGTTCACTTTTGTATCGTTTCAATAAAATGTGATTCAACTGGGTGCTACCAATCATCGCTACTGCAAGAAAAGCAAAAATCCATCCGTACTGCTGCTCGTTCACCTTATATATATTCATAAATACATCCGACGAGCCTGCGATATAGGCAAAAGGAGCCGCAGTCGCCAGGCCTCCCGCCAAGGTATAAATCAAAAATTGTGGCTGCTTAATGACCGTATGGAACGAGTTCAGCACCGCATTCGGCCGAAGCGAAACCGATGAGTCAGGTGCTTTTCCGACAGGCAGAAAAAAGTATATCGCTCCGATGATCAACGATACGATCAGAGCCAGAATAATGAAAATCCATTCCCAGGCAATTGATGCCGTAACATATCCGCCGACTGTGGGTGCGATCATGGGTGAAACTGCAATGACAAGCGTGATCAGCGAGAAAACCTCTGCACGTTTGTCAGACGGGAAAAGATCGCTTACCAGAGCCTGAGAAGCTACCAGACCGACACAACCGCCCATTGCCTGGAAAAAACGCATTGTAATAAGCGAATCAACAGAAGTGGTCATGGCACAGCCAATAGATGCCAATACGTAAAGAAATAATCCCACATACAAAGGATTCTTCCTGCCAAAGCGGTCTAGCAACGGACCATATAAAACCTGTCCGAGACAGATCCCGATGAGATAACTTGTCAATGAAAGTTGGACTTTGTCGATCGTTGTTCCCAAATCCTGCGCAATACGAGGAAAACCGGGCAGATACATGTCGATGGAAAAGGGACTTACCGTAGCGAGGGAACCGAGAATCAGGATGATGAAAGTGTAATGCTTGCGACTCATAATTGTAATATTATTATAACAGTAACGACCTTTCACATTCTTAAAGTTCCTCGTCGAGAGTTAATACAATTTTTTCAAGTTTCGTTAATATCAATCCCTAACTAATTAACGAATAACCGGTTACAAGATTCAGGCCAAGTTCACTTTTATTGTATATCAAAAACAAAATCGTTGGGGGTTAAATCACTGACAAAATGCGACCAAACCGGTATACTTCAAAAGCTGTATTTGTTTGTAACCACTGGAACATGTTTTGTAAGAGTTAATAAAAACAATAAAAGCAAAACCTAAATCATGGATCTTTACCATCAACAAAATAAATCCGAAAATATATTAATGGCCGAAAAGGATTTGTCCGTCCTGCGTGACCTGTTCCATACGCTCAATGACGCAGGTATCAGCCTATCATCCCTAAATTCTTCGATTGCTCTTTTGGAAAAATATATCGAAAATGAGAGAATTTCTATCATCAGCCAGGAAAACTGGCCCGATGTTAATTTTCACGAACCGGTTGTGAGATTCTCGAAAGTGTGGAAAAATAACAGCAGAACTTTTGCTTACCCCATGGGTTAAAATACTTTTTGACGATCAAAAAACGCTATGATTTTCTTTTGATTATCGCACAGAGATTACTCTTCAGATATCTGGTGTAACGCAATTGCTCCAAACCTGCCAGATGAACTCCATCAGATGTTTCGTAATTGTCCGATGGGACAGCAATGTATTTATATTTCGTCTCAGGGAAATACTTTAAGAATTCCCTGCGGATTTTTACAGGTAACGCCAGGTTTTCTGCTTCCGCGTAAAATGGCATTTCAAAGAAAATAACTTCGATTCCGGATTTCTTAAAAGTTTGGATATGTTTGAACAATTCATCGAATTTTCGTTTGAATATCAATGGTTCAGGAACTACATTTTCATCCCGCATTAAGGTGGCTACCTCTTGGTCAAATAGCGGTTTGGGCAATTTGAATAATGCGAGATTCTGTTTAATTCCCGCACCTTCTCTAAGTAACGCCTTAAGCACAGCAACCGGCTGATATTTTTTGCGTAGAACGGGAATGTGTTTTCTTAATGTAAAAAAGAAAGGATGAAAGAGATCCGTTTCAAAGTTTGCGTTCACGTCTCTTAAGATCACATTCATCTCAATCAGCACCACCTTCGGTTTCCTTGCTGATTTGTGAAGAAGCGCTATTCCGTCGGCAACACCCATACCGGAAAGCCCCAGACAAAAATAGTTACCCGGCAAACTGTCCATCACCAGGCGACTACTCATGGAAGAACCCAAAATCACCACTTCCGCCTTCTGACCCCGTTCGTATAGAAATTCTTCGGCGGTTACAATGTTACGGTCATATTGATTTTGTCCGGTGCGCAGAATCTTTTCCTGAAAAAGGTAGACGAAACCCGAATAACCCAATAATAGGGTAAAGGCAATCAGTAAAGCTTTTTTAGCCATTTTTCTAGAACTGAAAGTAGATGAAGCTATTGCTGGATCCGCTGTTGGTGATAATCAGAAAAAGCATCAGAGCGAACAACGCTGCCTCTGATTTTGACATCACGACGCTAAGCTGCTTAACCTGTAATTTGTTCAGCACATACCACAAATGGTAACCGATTACCGGAACGGAATAGAAACAGATCAGCGCAATCGGAAGGACATTGTGTGGACGACTTACGTTTTGATACAATGCCCTGATATAAGCAATAACATGAGAGAATTCTGGCAATTTGAACAACAACCAGGCGAAGGTCACGAGAGTAAAAACCGTCAAAGCTTTAAAAATATCCGTAATCAGTCGCTGCCTGATTTTGATATTTCCGGTGATCAGTCTTTCCAGCACCATCACCAAGCCATGAAACATACCCCAAACAGCATAACTCCAGGCCGCTCCATGCCACAATCCACCAAGAACCATGGTGAGCATCAGGTTGAAATAAGTCCTCATCGAACCATGCCGATTGCCCCCTAACGGTACGTACAAATATTCACGAAGAAAACTTGAAAGGGAAATGTGCCACCTTTTCCAGAATTCTGAAAATGAGCGACTGATGTAGGGAAAATTAAAATTGATCGGAAACTGGTAACCGAAAAGTGCCGCCAACCCAAGTGCTATCAGCGAATAACCGGCAAAGTCTGCATAGATCTGCATCGAATATCCGAACAGAATGACCAGCAAAGTAAGGGTTGATTCTGCCTGAAAATAGGGATAAGTAATGATCGTGGTGCTATCCTTGATATTGTCGGCGATGACCATTTTCAGAAAATAACCCAATACCAGTGTTCTGAAACAGTATTCCCAGTCTATTTCCTTTAACAGTTTTCTTTTTATTTGTGGCAGAAAAAAATACGCTTTTACGATTGGTCCGGACACCAGTTGCGGGAAAAATCCTTTGAAAAGCAATACGTTTCGTGCATGTTTTAACAACAATCCCGGGATCAGCGAACGGTATTCGGCAACGTTACGGTAACGGTAGGTATCTACAATCAGGCTGATTCCCTGAAAAGTAAAAAATGATATCCCGATAGGCAGCGGAATGGATGTCAGAAAATCCCGGATTTCCGAATCTCCGGACACGACGGCACCTCCGATTAATTTGCCATATTTAAAAAATAAAAGAATAGAAAGATTCAGGACAACGCCCCAGACGGCATGTATTTTACGATTTTGAGCACTTCCGTAAATGATCAGGTAACTTGAAATGACGTTGATACCAACGGAAAAAAGTAGGAGAATAATGAGTGACGGCTGAAAATAGCCATAGAAAAACAGGCTGGAAATGATCAGGACGACCATCTGAAAATTGGTCGAAGGTTCTTTCCAAAACGGCAGATAGTAGATAAGAAACGTTATTACTACCAGAATTATAAATTCGAGGCTGTTAAATAACATTGTAACTGGCAGGTTGGTGTGCGATGTGTAGACTGCTTACTTCCTGATTCAAATATAATAATAGAAAACCACAAAAAGTGACTAGAAAAATCAAAATAGTACAGTTCCAGTCCACTTTTTATTTACTGGTTTTTATAGCGTTTTTACCTGAAATCAAAGTTTGTAAAAATGGCCATTGATCCGATCAGCGGATTTTATCGTTCTGGTGCTGATTCCGATTCGTCCCTTCCAACTGGTTAGGAAGATCTGTAACAGCGGGCAATTTCCCCGAAATAACAAAAAGCTGCTTGAAAAAATCAAACAGCTTTTTGAAATCCACATCTGAAAATATTACTTCTTGGTAACACGAATCGAAATCCGGCGGTTTTGTGCCCTGCCGGCTTCTGAGTCATTAGACGCTATCGGATGGGCCTCGCCATAACCTTCCGACTCCACGCGAGCGTTGTCAATGCCAAGGTCAGAAAGAGATTTCTTTACAGATTGTGCCCGTTCTGACGAAAGTTTAAGGTTGGCAACAGAATCCCCGGTGTTGTCCGTATAGCCTCCCAATTTCACAGAAACATTGGGATAAGCCTTCAAAATTTCAGCAACGTTTTCCAGCTGCTCCTGCGACTCAGGCCTCAGTTTGGCGCTTCCTGTCTGAAACAAAAGGCGGTCAAAATCAAACCAGGTTTCCTTATCCACTTTCTTATCCGATTTGATAAAATCAACCAAACCTGATTCAACGGGATTACCAGTTGAAGCAATATTGAGCTTTGTCCCGTTCAGATCAAGAATTGCCATTTCAGACTCTATTGTCGGAGGCGGTAGCGCTATCACCTCCTCAACGATTCCTACCTCTTCGGTTTTGTTTCCTTCCACAGCAATATGCGGTGCAATTACAAGAGAAACAATGGACATCAATTTGATCAGGATGTTCATCGAAGGACCAGATGTATCTTTAAAAGGATCTCCAACTGTATCGCCGGTGACGGCTGCTTTGTGCGGATCAGAACCTTTGTAATATGTCTTACCATTAATGTCCACGCCTTTCTCAAAAGATTTTTTAGCGTTGTCCCAGGCACCACCTGCATTGTTCTGGAAAATCCCCATCAAAACACCTGAAACAGTTACACCTGCAAGCGTGCCACCGAGCACTTCCGGCCCGAAAAGGAAACCGACAAGCACGGGAACGATCAACGCGATCAGTCCGGGAGCTACCATTTCCCTGATCGACGCCTGCGTAGAAATAGCAACACATTTGTCGTATTCAGGTTTGGCAGTTCCCTCCATAATTCCCGGAATCTCTCGGAATTGACGCCGAACTTCTTCTACCATTTTCATTGCCGCACGACCTACCGCGGCAATAGCGAGCGAGGAGAAAATAAACGGAATCATTGCACCTACAAACAAGCCCGCCAGTACGTTTGCTTTGTAAATATCAATAGAGTTAATTCCTGCAACTCCGCAGAATGCAGCAAATAACGCCAACGAAGTAAGTGCCGCAGATGCAATTGCAAAGCCCTTTCCTGATGCCGCAGTTGTATTTCCTACCGCATCCAGAATATCCGTACGCCCCCGTACTTCCTCAGGCAAATGCGCCATTTCGGCAATACCACCTGCGTTGTCGGCAATAGGACCGAATGCGTCGATTGCCAGCTGCATTGCTGTGGTTGCCATCATTCCGGCAGCCGCAATCGCCACGCCGTATAGGCCCGCAAATTCATAACTGATAAAAATCCCTGCTGCCAGAACCAGCGTCGGGATAACCGTGGATTCCATACCCACGGAAAGCCCGCCAATAATATTCGTTGCATGACCGGTAGACGACTGGTTGACAATCGATTGTACCGGGCGTTTTCCCATTGCCGTGTAATACTCAGTAACTGTGGACATGATTGCGCCCACAATGGAACCCAGTAAAATTGCATAGAACACATCCATTGAAGTGAAGTCAACGCCCCGGATGGTCAGGTTTCCTTCTGGTAACATCCAGATTGTCAAAGGATAACTGGCGATCAGGACCAATATAATCGAGCCCCAGTTGCCCATATTCAATGCGCCCTGTACATTGCCATTGTCGTCCTTCACTCTTACCAGCAACATGCTGATAATCGATGCAATCAATCCTACGCCCGCAATCACCATTGGAAGCAGAATTGGTGAAATCCCGCCAAAATTATCTGTTCCCTCCGCTATGATTTCACGGCCAAGCACCATTGTTGCCAAAATTGTCGCCACATAAGAACCAAACAAATCGGCACCCATTCCAGCCACGTCTCCAACGTTATCGCCAACATTATCTGCAATGGTTGCGGGATTGCGGGGATCATCTTCGGGAATTCCTGCTTCTACTTTACCAACAAGATCTGCACCAACGTCGGCGGCTTTGGTGTAAATACCACCGCCAACACGGGCGAAAAGCGCAATGGATTCTGCACCAAGCGAAAATCCAGCCAGCACTTCCAGTACCTTTTCCATGCCAAGACCATTCACATCGGTGCTATCACCAATAAAAACGGAATACAAAATAATGAACAACCCGCCCAAACCGATCACGGCAAGACTGGCCACACCGATTCCCATCACTGATCCACCGGTAAACGAAACTTCGAGCGCTTTTGCCAAACTGGTCCGTGCAGCCTGAGTGGTCCGCACATTGGATTTGGTGGCTATATTCATTCCGATGTATCCTGCAAAGGCAGAAATAAAAGCGCCAATGAGAAACGATACACCAATAAAAACACTGGAATTTTCAACCAGCGTTCCGGAGTAACCTAATAAAATACTGACAATAATACCGAAAACGATAAGCACTCTCCATTCGGCTTTAAGAAATGCGAGGGCGCCATCGGCAATGGCATCGGCTATCTCTTTCATTGCAGGACTTCCCCCATCCTGCTTGACAACCCAACCTCGTTTAAAAAACATAACCAGCAAGCCAACTATGCCCAATGCCGGCACTAAATAGGTAATATTACTCATGCGCGATTAAAAATTTGGTTAAAGGTTTTAAATTCTCGTAAATATAGAAAATGACACCTCATAACAAAACGCCCAACCGCTATTTTTGGGCAATTTGGCTATATTTTATAAAAATATCCGGAAAAATAGGTTGACCAATAGGTAGCCTTAAAGAAAAGACACTGATAATCAGCAAATAAACAGAAAGAGCTCAAATTGCTTTCCGAAGCGCGTCAGACGGTCGGATTTTGATCGTAAAAACCGGACAGGAAGCCATAAAGCTCCGGGTGCTTTTCCTGAAATTCCTCGGGATCACTGAAAAAATATTCACTGACGACGGCAAGAAATTCAGCATTGTTTGTGATCGCGTACGGATTTATATCCGACTTACCTCTCCTGATGCGGTCCGTTTCTTCTTTGATCAAATGAAGCCATGGCAATGTGTAGGCATGATCCAGAAGGCGCTCCGGAACACCGTCGGTATCGCCGTCCTCGCGGTCCAGCAAATGCACAAACTCGTGGATGCCTACATTCTCTTCACCCGAGCGCCCATTAAAACCCTGTAAAAGCGCAGGTTTGGAAAGCAGCAGAGAATGGTTCATGTATTGATTTCCCACCATGCCTTCAATGTTTTCTTCCGATTTGTTAGCTCCGTTAATCTCAAATTTTTTGCTAAACGAAGCAGGATAAATCAATACTTCATGTAATTGCGGATAATCAAACGCAGGAAAAGCGAATGTGGGGATGATACCGCTGGCCGCAACGAGCAGACGAATTTCGTAATCAATTTCGGTATCAATTCCTTCCACCCTTTTCTCTGACAGAAATATCTGTACACGTTTTTCGAACAATTCTTTTTTGCTACTGGTCAGGTTGTTGTAAAATAGAACATGCTTTTCAAGCACTTGCCGCCATGCCGGAGGAAAGACCGTGCTGAAAATTGAAAGACGTTTATATGTTTTTTTATTGTGAAGGCGGTGAAATAGCTCAATTGCACCGACAACCAGCAAAGCAATCCCGTACAGTACCTGGATTTCACCAAAATATCCGAGCAACACAAACATGATCAGCGCTACCGATTCAACCGCGAATGTCCTGAAACGGGCTGATCTGAGTGCATTTTCATGATACTGTTTTAATTCACTGACGGAAGTAACGGACATCGGAGCTTTTGTTTAAAGCGTTTTACGCTATTTGCGGAAAATGTAAAATAGCAGGTAGGCGATTCCAAATCCGGTAAGACCGGCAATAATTGCCAGCAATGTTCCACCCATAAAATACTGAACAAAATTCAGGTGGATGGATTCGAGCGTGAAATCCTGAACAGATTTGAGTTGAACACCGTTTTTGTAAAACAGTCCGCCAAATTTGTAGCTGCCAAAAATAATAAATGGAATCAACGGCGGCAGGCTGACATTCGCAGCGGTAAGAAACAGGACTTTGTTCATTTTGAAGTAAACCGAGAGCGGAATGCCCACAATCAGCTGAAAACCCCAGATCGGCACGATGCCCATAAAAAAGCCAAAGCCTACGGAGAGCGCTTTGCTGAAATTACTTTCCTCCGGTTTACGCGCTTCCTGTTTGATGATTTCCCAGAGCCCTTTACTCCGAACATATTTGATAAGTCTGACAGGCAGGTAATAAAGCAGCGTAAGTATCACCAGATAAGTATTTAGAATACTGATCCGGGTAAAATCACGAAATGGCCGAAAATGGGTAACCCGCTCATTCTTGTCATAAATCACCTGAATATCCACAGGAAGAACCGGAACATTTTTCCAGGCGAGTTTGACGATCACTTCAATTTCAGTCTCAAATTTATTCGTAAAAAGGTTGATCTTTTTAATCGGTTCAAGCGGATAGAGCCTAAACCCGGTTTGGGTATCCGGTAATGTAATTCCGGTTTCAAATTTGAACCAGAAATTAGAAAACCTGTTCCCGAATGAACTCTTGCCCGGAACGCCTTCCTGCTTCATATTCCTTGATCCCATCAACAATGCACCGGGATTTTGGATGGCGGCTGCAATGAATATTGGGATATCACCGGGTAAATGCTGACCGTCCGAATCTATTGAAATTGCATTTGTATAGCCAAGTCCTATTGCTTCCTGAAAACCCCGTCGGAGCGAGAATCCTTTACCTCTGTTCTTTTCGTTTGTCAATAATCTTACTGCAGGGAAGGCCGAAAGTACCTGCGCAGTTCTGTCAGTTGACCCATCGTTGATGACGATTACATCCTCCGGAGCAGCATATTTTAAAATCCCATCCAAAACTCTTGCAAGGGTATTTTCATTGTTATAAGTTGGAATCAGTACGCAACAATGGATTTCAGCGAGGGTCATTCTTGACTTTGTTCAGGTAGTAATGTAGTGATTTCCCGCGAGGTGATCCGCATTTAAAAAGAGTAAGATACCTGCGCTTTAAGATATACGGTTTCGTCGTACGAAATGGATGTTACCACTTCCAAAACATCTGACCAGCTCAATTTAGCCTGAATGTGAATAACCGGTGTTTCATTGGGATTAAGAATTTGTAAAAATTTGCAGGTACGCATGTTTTTCATAGCGAGTTCCCGGTTCAGTTGCAGTGAAATTACCTCTTTCAAAATTTGCAGCTGAACCACGCCGGGCGTTACAGGATTGTTGGGAAAATGACCATTGTACAATTCGTGCGCAGGATTTAATTCTATCGTCGCCGTTAAAATATCCGCATTCACAACTATGGATTGAACCGTGTACAAGCTGTTGAGAAACATATTTTCCAGTTGTTTTACAAAGTAAGAAAAATAGCTTCCGGAATCGGCTGGTTCACTTTCTCATTGCTAAAGGTCATGATACTTTTGTCACCACCTTTTTCGAAAAATGTCAGCTCCTTTAAACGTAACGTCGATTTAGGAAACACCAGGTTGATTTTGGAATACATGCGTTTCAACCGATTATTTACAGGTGTCAACACGATCTGGTACTGGTCGCTACTTTCTAAGCAAGTTTGGGAAAAAGCCTTATTCTGCTGAAAATCACCATTTACGAGTCCCATCATCAAGTCCTTCATCTGAGCCGCCATCCTTCCGGCAGAAGCCACATTTTTCTCTTTTCCACCTTCCCGAATACGCAGCTTGTCTCCGTTTATCAAAATAACATAACTTCCCGGTTTTTTTTGCTCCCAGCGCATCATATCGGCTTTTTTGTAATAAAAAACGCCCGTCGACTGCTCCGGATTTTTCAGAACCGCCATGAATTTTTCTTCCTTGAAATCTGCCTGCACCGACATTGCAGACTGTGATGACTTTCGCAGGTCTTCCAATATTTTAGCCGAATTTGCCGCCGGTTTGAAGTTTTGCGCAAAAATACTGTTGCAAACCAGAAGCAGCAGAAAAATATATTTAATTCGAAGCATAAGATTCTTTACCAATAAGCTTGGACAGCGGTTCTATCCTGAGCCGTTTGTTTTTACAGTGTTCTATAATATCCGTCAGCGCGTCCGCTGTTACCGGAAGATGGTCGTGCAATAAAACGATATCTTTATTCTTTAATTTCGAAATGATTTTGTCAATCACCTGATACTTATTCCTGGCTTGTGTATCCAGACTTCGTAAATTCCAACCCACCGAGATTAGCCTGTTGGATTTCAACGCCGGTGCATACCGCGGATTCGTAACACCGAACGGTGGCCTGAAAAACGCAGGCGTTTTGCCGATTGTTCTGAAAATTATTTCGTTACATTTTTCTATGTCGTTAGTAAGTCTTTTGGTCGAAAAGAAACCGATGGTATACTGATGTCCGTAGGAATGATTGCCAATGACATGGCCTTCTTCATCAATTTGTCTGACCAGATCAGGATATAATTCGGCCTTTTTACCAATGACAAAAAACGTCGCTTTTACGCCACTTTCTTTAAGGATTGTCAGTATTTTGGGTGTAGACACCGGATCAGGACCATCATCAAATGTCAGTGCGATGCCCTTATTTTTGCCCTTGTTGATCGATTTGATAAAATAATTTGACTTGATCTGATATGATCCGTAGCCCGTAGCGATGCAATAACTGATTACTATTCCGCCCAGTACATACTCCACATATCCCGATTCCCAGAAAATCACACTGCATAAAACGAGCAGTGTAAGCGCAACAAATGTGGTGATATTATGCTTCAATAGATTGTATGAGTATCAAACCCAAATTACTGTTAATCAAATTATTACAAATCAAAACGTTCTTATACTTCTTATTCAATTTCATGATATCTACGGCCAGATGCAAGGCGAAAGCTGAGTTCGTCGGGTATATCCCGGAAAACTGCTGGTAATTTACGAAAGAAGTATTCTCAATCTGATTGAAAACAGATTTCAATTTCGTCAAACTAAAATCTGAAACCCCGGAGCAGGCAAAAAGCACCAAATCAATATCCCGGACTTCTATAGAATTTGTTTGAAGGAATGAAAGCAACTCAGTACCAGCATCTTTAACAAGGCCAATCGTTTTCACATCCACAATCCGGACAAGGCTACGTTCGTTTTGTTCTTGTGAAACTATAAAAAATGATGCCCCGGAAGTGACTAAGAAATTTTGATCAGCTACCAGGTTGGCAACAATTTCGTCAAGAATTGGAATAAATTCGTCTGCGGCACCAACCAACACATTTTTGTCGTCCTCTGCAAGTGACAAAAGCGCGTCCAGTAAAGCATGCTCAAAGGAGAGGCTATTCTGCGTGTGCGTCATGTTATATCCATGATTGCCAAGGCTCAGCGAGATCTGGCCGGCAATTGTGTTATGCGTGGACTGGATAAACGCGGTTGGTGGCAGGAGACCTTCGATTGTCAGAAAATTGTTTAGAAACTTTTCGGTATCCTGCAAACAGCCCAGACCAGTCCCAACCACAATAGCGTCTGGCTGATCAATACCTGCCTGGTCCAGGCAATCCTTTGCGCAGGTAACCGCTATGCGCAATATTTTGCTCATCCTTCTCAGCAAACCGGCGTCAATATATTCCTTAAAATCAGGATTTATGAGTGTTGATTCTTTTTCTAACGCTTCAATTGATCCCGAAAAACCCGGATTTTTAAAACTCGCCTGGTGCGATATGGTGGAAGCAGCAGAAATATAGTACAAGGAAATTGGTAATTTTAATGATAAAACGGCCTTAAAACGAGTGCAAACTTAGGTATACTGAGAAAACACAATCGAAGAATTATTACCCCCAAAACCAAACGAATTGGAAAGCACGACCTCGACCGGCTTTTCGGTCAATTTGGTAACCGGCACCAGGCCGGATTCCAGTATTGGTGCCGTAAAATTCAGATTTGGATAAAGCAATCCGTGCCGGATGGCCAGAACAGAAAACACCGATTCGATAGCACCTGCCGCGGCCAGCGTGTGTCCCGTGTATGGTTTTGTTGAACTGAATGGGGGAATATTTTCTCCAAAAACATTTTTAAGCGCAACGGATTCCGACAGATCGTTATTTTTCGTACCTGTGCCGTGCGCATTGATGTAGGAAATTCCACCCGGCTCAATTCCCGCTTTTTTGATGGCCTGCTGAATGGCAAGCGTAGCACCTTTACCATCCGGAGAAGAAGCGGTCTGATGATAGGCATCCGCGGCGTTCGCCCATCCATTGACATAGCAAAGTGTCTGACTTCCTGAAAGACGCACGCTTTTCTCATTTTCCAAAAGCAAAAACGCCGCCCCCTCGCCCAGATTGAGCCCGGCACGGGAATCATCAAAAGGTCTGCACCATTGATCATCGTAGATCATGAGCGAGCGAAAACCATTGATTGTGAATTTGGTCAGAGCATCAGTGCCCCCTACCAGCACTCTGTCCAGCTTACCCTGCAGCAACATCCTGGCACCGAGCATGATGGCGTTGACTCCTGACGAACAAGCAGTTGATAATGTATTAATGTAACCGGAAATCCCAAGTTCAGCAGCTATTCGTTCCGTCGTATTTCCACTATCGTGGCATTTTAAAACAGTAAAATCAGGATTGTTTTTATCCAAATAATTGCGATAGAAATTTTCACTGCGATCCATTCCACCAACGGAGGTCGATGAGATTATTCCCGTTTTCAGTGCAGAATCGTGCTTGTTACTTCCCCAGGCCTGCTTCGCAGCCGCCAGGCCCAAAAGTGACGTTCTGGAAATATTTGAGTTTTGTACTTTCAACCGATCAAGCAATTCTGAGTTAGAAACTTTCACTTCGCCTGTCAAAAGATCCTGTCTTTTATCCAGAAAGGACATCGGAGCAATGCCTGAACGAGCTTCTTTCAAGGACGAAAGATTCTCTTCAACCGATAGACCTATCGACGAAATTATGCCCATTCCCGTAATTCTAACACCCATATTTTTAACTTATCAACCCAAACTTTTACCGCTTATTCCAGGCTAAAACTAAATTCGTCAAATGGTTCAGTACGCCAGGCAAATTGCTGTGTAACCGGAGAAATTGCGAAAAAAGGAGAAAATGTTTTGACCTTTACAGTTTTCCCATCCGGTAAAAATTCGAGAATTCTCAACCATCCATCTCCCCCGTTCCCCTGCCAGCCGCCACCCATGGCTTGCGCGTTGAAGACCATTTGCTGTACTTTTTTATCGGCCGAATTGATGTCTGTACGAAAACCAACATGCTCCCTTGCAGAATCAGGAGCGCCAATATGACCTGAAAAGACCAGTCTTATATTTTTAGACGGCTGAATTAGCTTCGCCCACATTGCAGCGCCATAGTTCGCGTCCGTCAGTGGGTAATTTTCCTTGACAATGTGCTCATTTTTTGAATTCAAATAGGAGTGCGTCAGAATGACCACCTGGTGATTTTTGTATTTTTCCTGATTAATAACTTTTTCAGCCCACGATAGCGCTGCATCGCGTGGCGCAAATTCCAGCACTACGATCAGCATTTTCTTGCCATGCGGCGTTGTCAACTCATAGGACGCGTTGGCAAGCGTTGGCCTTCCTTCGAAATCGGCACCTGCTTCACGAAGCAATTTCTGAGATAGTATATTCTTTTCAATCGGAAAATACCTGTTATACTGGGTGTTACGATTTTCCGCACTTTTGAAACCATAGTCATGATTGCCCGTGGCAGCCACATAAGGCACCCTGCCGTCCAGACGCCCAAAAGCTTTTGAAACTGCCTCCCACTGCTGAGTGCTGGACTGATTGCCACTAATAATATTCGGATTAGGCATGTCATTTTGCTCCACCAGATCGCCCGTACAAAGCACCAATCCTATATGTAACGAGTCTATATGCTCGCTCACCCAGCCGGTCATCAATTCAAAAATGGGTTGATTACGACTGTACTTCACATATGTTTGCGGATCAGGCAGCAACACAATTGACCACGATTTCGGGTCACTCAATTTAGGAGGCAGGTAAGTTTTCTTTTGCGCCAGTGCGCCCGTTGCCAGTGTGAGCAGACAAAGGAAAAACAACTGTTTCGGAAGTCGTATCATCTGTGGCAATTTAAATTTGTTACCCTTTTCTTTTCCGTATATAATCAGCCATTGTGTTGATCGTCAGAAAGGCCTCTTTACCCTCTTCTGGTTTAGTAACCTGTATTCCGTGGTATTTTTCAAGCAAAACGATCAGTTCAAGCGCGTCAATCGAATCAAGACCGAGGCCATCAGTGCTGAACAAAAGTGCATCGTCAGCGATATCTGACGCCTGAATTTCTTCCAGATTCAATTGCTCAATGATTTGTTTTTTTAAATCTTCTTTTAAGTTATCCATTATCCCGTTTGATTTTTTGTGTCAATTGCCAGCGCTTTTGGTTAAGCAAAACCGGCACATGCGATCAGATTTTCCGCATTAAATTCTTTTTCCTGTCCGTCTGATTCTTCAACAAGAAACACGAAAACATTCATCTTCTCACCCTCAATGCCAAGCCAGCCACAAAGCACCGCCTTCGATCCCGAAGTCATCAGAACGTCGGTGTAATTCAGAAAAAAATCAGGGGCAAATTTAGGTAAAACAGCAAACATATTTTCACCGTACCATTTGTTTAAGATGGCAATTTCGCCCAACACGATATTTGGAAGCGTGTAAACGAAAAGAGCCGGGCTCGGCGTACCATTTTCCTGATAAGATTTCCTGAAACGCTGGTCAGTATCTGAACTTGACAAACTGTTGGCAAAGCAGAGCGCTACTTCATCGTCCAAATATACACCTGCCAGCTGCGGATTGTTTCGTTTAATCAATTCCGTTGTGATAAAACCTGCCTGTGAAAGCACGTCCATCTTATGGAATTTAGGATATACAAATTCCTGTTCCCTGTAAATTTGCTTGAACCAGCTGTCGCTTGGACCCGCATCACGTGTGTTCAGTATTTTTCCATTCACAGAAAGCTGCCTCTCGTTCAAATGGCAATATGTGGTGATACGTCTCATTGTTTTGCGATTATCAGAGATGCATTTCCTCCACCGAACCCGGATGCTGTCTTCAATATCATATTTAATGTTTTCCGCTCGTTTTCCCTAATCACATTCAGCTGGCATGAGGTACCGGGATGTTGGTAACCCAGGCTTTTGATCAATATTGAATGCCGCATCATCTGCATACTGGCAGCGGTTTCGATTACGCCAGCGGCCCCTAGTGTATGCCCAAAATAACCTTTCAAGCTATTTAACGGAATTTGATTCAACCCCAGGCGGTCGAACGCAATGGATTCCATTTCGTCATTGTAAATCGTTGCCGTTCCGTGTGCACATATGTAATCCAGATCATTTGCGGTTATCCCATTCCGATCCATCGTTTTTTTTACGCTCCTGAAAAGTCCTTCGCCGGTACGGGATGGACCCGAAATATGATTTGCGTCATTGGCTGACGTTCCCGTCATCATCCGCAACGGAGCCTCCCGGAAAATTTCCCTATTACCCGAAATCACGACAGCCGCGCATCCTTCACCCATTGTAATACCGTTTCTATTTTCGTCAAACGGTGCGCAAGGTTTGTCGCTTATTGCGAACAATGATTGAAAACCAAAAACTACGAAGTCCGAAATCAGATCGCAGCCAACCACAATGGCGTGTTCGTAAATTCCCGAGTTCACAAAGTTGCTACCCGTATTTATAGCCAAAACACCCGAAACGCATGCGTTCGATACCACAATCGGTTGATTTTTCAATTTGAAGCAGTTCTGAATTCTGGTTAGCGCGCTTCCAAACTGATCGGTGATGTTCTCATCCAGCGCCCCTTTCGTGGAACTGACGATGAGAATTGTTTTGTCACTTTCAATAATTTCAGGATCAATTGCTACGGTCACGGATTCTACCGCGCTTCGAATAAGGCTCTCAAAACTGTAATTTTTGTAAAGTATTTTTGAAAGAAATATTGGCTCGCCGTTGAAACCAGCAGCGTCCACAAGACTTATTCCCGACTGGTTTTCACTGATTGCGGCAAAATTCTCCTGAATGCTGGTGCCAAGAGGACTTATAATTGTTTCGGCACCGATGTACGCCATTTTTTATTCCGGGGTGATTTTTTTGATTGCCAATTATTTGTTCAGGCGAAATATTTTTTAAATATAATATGCCTTATCGGGCTACAATTTAAGCAGTCACGAAATGACGCTCTTTCCACTCCCGGTAAAAGTCTGGAGTGAGCAGTTCCAAAGCCCGCGTTTCCTTGTTCAGAAATACCTGTATGGTCTGACCAACGGCGCACAAAGCGCCAGTTGAAAGGTTAATAACCTCATAATCAAACGTAATTTTGGCTGATTTTGTGGGGATGTATTTCGTTACAACTTTTATGATCTGCCCATAGTAAACCGGCGCTTTGTGGTCAATTTCAGAACGGATAATCGGCGTAAAAAATCCCATATCAAAGATATTCAGGTATTCCAATCCATAGCTTTTACCGAATGCCTCCCGGCCATCCTCAAAAAATTTGAGATAATTGCCATGCCACACCACGCCCATTGCATCCGTCTCACTAAATCTTATATCAATCTCAATTTCTGTTGACAACATATTATACAAACCAGGTAAAAGCCAGACGCTGAGTCATAATGAAATAATTCGCCGTTATCCGACCACAATTTTCATTTCACATTCCAGCAATTTACGACCTTCCGCTGAATTTAGACCTTTTACCAAAAAAATATTACCAAGCTGGTGTAGTGTTGTGACAGTCGTCCTGATCGTTGAGCCGACCGCCGGCAACTCAAAAACTTCCGCCTTGGTAATCGCCCCAATAAATCCTGTTTTAGGCGCGGCAGTATTTTCACGATCCAGAAAGCCAAAACCTGCTGCACAGGTTTGCGCAACATTCTCCATCAGTCCCGACTCCTGGAAAAAACCGTTTTCAACAAGCAAATGACCTAATTCTATAAAGAATTCAGATTCAAAACTTTCAGGACTGGCAGAAATCAGGGCATCAATCAACACAAATGGCTGACGATGAGGAATGTAATTTAATATTTCTTCTTTTGAAACAAGCACTATTGAAAAAAGTTAAAGTAATTGAACCACTGTTCGGGATACGTTTTCACTTTCTTTTCCAATTCCTGAACGTATAATTTGGCTATTTCCTCCGGCTTCATTTTTGAGTTCAATGGCGATGTGGCGCTCAGATGGTAACTTCGTGTTCCGTCCTTCGCTGCAAAAACGAATGTTACGGGCGCATCGAATTTGGACGCAATCACAAACGGACCAAGCGGAAACCTCGCTTTTTTACCTAAAAACTCCATCTCAATAAATTTGGCTCCTTCCAGATACCGATCGGCGTGAATGGCCACAAACTCATTATTTATCAGCGCATTGCGAATAGCAATCACATGTGAAAGATCATCTTTGATCGCAATTACCTTGAATCGTGACCCTCCGGTCGACAGATCCATGTATTTTTTGATACTCTCCACTTCCGCGTCCAGCATCACAATATTGATGGTTGGCGTGATGCGCCCTTTAAGCAGATTTCCGGCAGTTTCCCAGTTTCCCAGGTGGGCACTCAGTAGTATCCCTCCTTTTCCTGCGTCGCGGATATCGATCAGATACTGCTCATTCTCAAAGGTGTGCGAATAGGCCGAATCTTTTCCCAAAAGAAATGCGGCACGATCCACCAGGGTTTGTCCGAAAATATAGAAATTTCTCCGTATCAATTGGGAGGCCTGCCGGTCAGAAAAGTGGAGTGTATTGCGGTAAAATTCTAGGAGTACCCTCCTCGGTTTGGCGGCAAAAATATAGTAGTAAAATGTCACTACACGAAGTAGCAGGTAGGCAAAACCAAGACCCAGAAAGTTAATAAAGAAAAGGAAAATCTTGTATCCGATTAATGATCCTTTGGTTTTACCATCCCATTGGCTCATTCTTTAAAGCCCGAGTTTTTTCTGTACAACTTTATAGAAATCTCCGAAAGTAGAAATTTCCTTAAAATCTTCACCGGTAATCTTGATGTTCAGATTTTCCTCAATCAATACGACAAGATCCACATAATCAAGACTATCCAGATCCAAGGTATCTTTCAGACTGTTTCCGGGAAGAATCAGATTCCTGTCAACCTCAAATTCCTCAGACAAAAAATCCCGGGTATCTTCTATGATCTCTTCCAGACTCATTTTAACATCATTTACATTCATAGCTACAAAATTAATTTATTCTTTGCTCAATGTTTTCATATTATTCCAAAATTTGAGCACAATAGTTATTAAACGATACGTTAAGCGCTGCCAGTCAACAAAAAAGCCGCTTCAAATGAGAGCGCATTGCTAATTGCCTGGTTATTTTCATCTTTTCAATCAATATACACACATTTCAATTTGTAGGAATCCCCATTTTCCTTCGCTACCTGTTTGCAAGTTTTTCTATAAAATCGGCGCATGAAAATTTCGAAAAGAACGACTTTGCGCATTTGGGTACGCACCCATTCCCAATCTCATGCATCGCCGTCAAAACATTAGAGTTCAAGCACGTCACGAAGCTCTTTACCGTCGACGATCTCACGAATTTTAACTGCCAGCGATGCGGTATCATTCCATTTCGAAAAATCGGCATCCGGCATCAGTTTCCTGTTCAATGGCGTGTCAAGCGTACCAGGCAACAAAATGTGGGCGGTGATATTTTTATCCTTATTTGCTTCGTTGATCATTTGCGTTAAAGGCACCAAAAGCTGTTTGCTCAACGCATAAGCCACATTATAGCCCGCTGTCGCAGCATTCATTGCACCTTTGGCTCCAATAAAAATAAACTTACCACCGCCATTTTTCTGGTAAATGGGAAGCAATGCGTGTACCAGATAAAAGGCCGACTTGAAATTGATATTCATCATGGAATCCACGTCCTCAGACTTGGTTTCGTCCAGGTCACCAGGTTTATAAGCACCCAGCAGAATCACTGCGGCGTTAATTTCGCCCTGTGATTTTTCAATATCCCGCACCATTTGTGAAACCTCGGTCTCGTTGACCAGATCCGGATACCAGCCAGTTCGCCGCTCCGAATTTTCAATCGAGTCTCTTACTGCCAGGTTCAAATGATAGTCTTTTTCGTCAAATTCAGAAGTAACGGCCTGCCCCAAATTCCCTGCCGCGCCGGTAATGATGATATTTTTCATTTTTGTTATGTATAAAAGTGCAACGGATAGTAATGTACCAGACACAAAAAAACAGCCTGAAACCTGAAATCATGTTCAGGCTACAAGCTGTTGATTTTTTTTAATGATCGCAATTTATTTTGCAGTTATCGCCGCTTTAATTCTTCAAAATTGGAGTTGTTATGTAAACGCGTACCAACCGCTGACCTTATTGTTTTTCTAAATCCTTTTCACTGACAAATTCAAGTGAAAGAGAATTCACACAGTAACGAAGCCCTGTTTCAGTAGGGCCGTCGTCAAATAAATGTCCCAGATGGCCACCGCATTTTGCACAGGTTATCTCTGTTCGTTTCATACCGAGTGAATTATCAACATGGGTACTGATTTTACCACCGGCTATCTCCTTATCGAAACTTGGCCAGCCGCAATGTGAGTCAAATTTCATATTATCGCTGAATAGTTCGTTTCCGCACGCAGCACATTTATAAACACCTTTCTCTTTGTTCATCAGCAACTTACCGGTGTATGGCCGCTCTGTTCCTTTCTCACGAATCACGTAGTATTGTTCCGGAGACAATGCTGCTTTCCATTCCTGTTCGGTTTTTGTAACCGTAATACCGCTGTTCGATTCCATATTCTTTGTTATTGTTTTCGATTATTGTTCACTTTCTGATCGCGAGCCACAAATAGTTGCAGCAGGAAAACTAAATATACAAAAGACGTTAGCATGAATTTTGAGTCTGGCTTTCGGGATTATTTATAACTATCTTACAACCATATGGTACATAAAGGACAGCGAAACCTTACAGTCAGACAGAAAATACTTGCATTGTTTTTGAGGTATCAGTATTACTCAGAAGACAAATTTAAGGTATCGAAACGTTCCCGGGACATAATTTGAATGAACGCGTATTTTAAGCATAATTCAAAGAAGTTAGTCAATTTACTCATGAATGGCATTTGTGCTTTTATCGGAGATCGGATGCGGCGGATTTTTCCCGGTACTTTCGGCTTTAAAAGATACGTTTCCCGCAACAGATCTTCCGCTGTTTCCTTATTTCCACTTTTGAAAAAAGCAACGGAATAAATATAGTCCACACACGTGCTGAGCTTCTGAGAAGGTTATAAAGCGCCGGAATTGTTCAAAATCAGTGCTTTGAAAGGGAATGGCAAAAATAAGGCTTACAAAATGCGCTGTTTCAGCGAAACTTCCTGACAATCAGCGTAGAATTTGTCCCACCGAAGCCGAATGAGTTGGAGAGAAAGCAATCAATTTGCTGCGTCTTTGTTTCAGCAATGACATTGATGAGCGCCGAATCTTCATCCGGATTTTCGAAATTGATATTCGGTGCCACAAAATCATTTTGCATCATCAGAATTGAGTAAACGATTTCGCTTGCTCCCGCCATCCAACATTCATGCCCGGTCATCGACTTCGTGGAACTTACAGGAACATCACCTCCAAAAACCTGGAATATTGCCCTCGCCTCACTCCCGTCACCTACTGCCGTTGATGTTGCATGCGCGTTGATGTAGTCGATTTCCCTGGTCTGAACATTGGCTTGTTTAAGCGCCATGGACAACGAGCGGACCTGCCCGTCCATGCTTGGATTGGATATATGGTCGCCGTTCGAAGAAAAACCATAACCGATCAGTTCTGCCAGTATCGGCGCTCCTCTTTTTACGGCTGTTTCATAAGATTCAAGAATTACCGTGGCTGCACCTCCGCTGGGAATCAGGCCGTCACGATCTTTATCAAAAGGCCGGGATGCCCTTGTCGGCTCCGATTCACGAACAGAAAATGTACCTAAACCGTCGAAACTACACATGGCTGCCTCATTAATTTCCTGCGCACCTCCGCAAATTACCCGCTCTTGCAAACCCTGTTTGATCATCAGATAACCCATTCCGATTGCGTGTGAGCCGGAAGCACAAGCAGCACTCAAAGTGAAATTGACACCTTTTAGCTTGAAAATAGTTGAAAGATTCATATTCACAGTACTATTCATATTCTGAAAAATAGCGCCGCTTCCAATCAAGGTGGAATCGCGTTTTTCACGGGCCTTGTCAACCGCTTCGACTATAGAGGCGGCAGTGCTGTCGTTTCCAAAAATGATCCCTGTTTCTGTGGTTTCGAGAAATTCAATATCCAGTCCTGCCTGCTCCATCGCTTCCCTCGTCGACATGTATGCGTAGATGGCAGGCTGATGCATACCAAGACGCTGTCTGCGGGAAAGAAATGGTTTCAGATCCGGCTCGCGCACCATGCCGGTCAATGCAGAGCGAAATCCAAAATCCTTTCTCGACTGATCGAAAATAATGCCACTTTTACCGGTGTATAATGAGCTTTTAACCTCGCTCAGGTTTTCGCCCAGGCAAGAATATATGCCGATTCCGGTAATTACAACCCTGTTATTCATTTGTTAGGAGTAAATTCCACCGTTGATATTGATCACTTCTCCTGTAATATAAGAAGCTTTATCCGAAACAAGGAAACTCACCAGGTGAGCCACTTCCTCCGCCTTACCAAAACGATTCATCGGAATCATTTGTTTCAATTCATCCTCATTCAGGTCCTTGGTCATATCACTGGTAATAAATCCCGGGGCTACGGCATTTACGGTGATTTTACGCTTGGCAACCTCCTGCGCAAGCGCTTTCGTGGCAGAAATAATGGCTCCTTTTGCTGCCGAATAATTCGTTTGCCCGGGAACACCTTTCATGCCCGAAACGGACGCAATATTCACAATCCGCCCCGAACGTTTACGCAACATTTGCTGGATCACATTCTGGGTTACATTGAAGAGGCCTTTTGCCGAAATGTTCATCACATCATCCCAGTCATTCTCTGGCATCCACATAAACAAACCATCACGCGTAATTCCAGCATTATTTACGAGAACACCGATGTATTTTTCAGGATTATTTTCCCGCCAGCCATTCAATGCAGCATCAACTTCTGTTTTGCTCTGAACCTGAAACTGCAGTAATTCTCCATCTCCGCCGGCAGCCTTTATTTCAGCCAGTGTGTCTTCCGCAGCAGCCTGATTTGAGGCATAATTTACCAGAATGTAAAGACCATGATCTTTCGCAAGCTGCACTGCGATCGCTTTCCCCAGGCCTCTCGAGGCTCCTGTAACAAGTGCACAATTCATAGCGAAAAACGGGTTTCTTTGATATATTCATAAACCGCAGCGATACTTTCCGACTGCGGCAGATCTTCGACAACAAAACTGCATTGGGTACGGATTTGCCGGTATGCAGATTTGGCATTATCCGACAAACGTTCTTTTTCATCCGGTTCCAAAAGATCGATTGCCTGGCAGATCGCCATTAAATGAATAGCCATTACCTGATAAGCATTTTCGAGTACCTGCTTTGCAAGCACAGCACTGTTGGTTCCCATGCTCACAATATCCTGATTATCATTGTTGTTCGGAATACTGTGTACATAAACGGAATTGGATAAAGCCTGATTTTCCGCCGTGGTTGAAGTCGCAGTAAATTGTACACCCTGAAATCCAAAATTATGTCCCCAGGTTCCTGCATTCAAAAATGGCGGAAATTTCTGATTCAGTTTGCTGTTCATCAAAAAGTTGAGCTGCCTTTCCATAAGCATCGAAAGTTTGGTCAGCACAATTTTGACCTTATCCATTTCCAGGGAAATATAGTCTCCATGAAAATTCCCGCCATGAAATACGTTATTTTCTTCCGGATTCACGATTGGATTATCGTTGGTCGAATTCAGCTCGTTTTCAACCACTTCCTGCGCATAATTGAGCGTATCAACGACGGGTCCAATGATTTGAGGAACACAACGAATTGAATAATATTCCTGAATTTTTCGCTCGAATTCTGTTTTATGCAAAGCCGTATCGTCCTTAAAAAGCTCCTCCCGATTACGGATCATACCGCTTCCCCGAACAAAATTCCGCATTTCTTCAGCTACATATTGCTGCCCCTTATGACGCTTTACTGCATTCAATTCTTTCGAAAACGAGTCGTCGAAAGCCTCAATCACTTCGTTGAGCATGGATGAAGCGGCGATTGCCCATTGAACGAGCCGTTTTGCGTAAATCAGATTGATGGCCGCAATTCCAGTCATACAGGAAGTTCCGTTGATCAGTCCCAAACCATCCCGAAGCTCCATTTTTAAAGGAGCAATGCCATGTTTGGCCAGCAGTTCCGCTGTTTTCACCCTCACGCCATTTTCATAAACATGCCCCTCACCGATCAGATTCAGGCCCAGGTGTGACAATTGTACAAGATCACCACTTGCACCCACGCTTCCGTGCTCGAAAATTTCGGGAACGATCCCATGATTCAGGAATAACACCAGTTGCCTGATTACACCAACACTAATGCCGGAATTTGCCTGAAGAAATGCATTCAGGCGGGCAATCATCACACTTCTTGCATAAATTTCATTGAGTGGTTTCCCAATCCCGCTCGAATGGCTCCGGATCAGATTATATTGTAAACTACTCAATTTATCAGTTTCGATACGATATTGTGCCATCGGCCCAAAACCCGTATTGATCCCGTATATGATTTTATCTTTTGAGAAATCTGTTAGAAAAGAGAAAGACTTTGAAACCTGTTTAAGAACATCCTCGGAGAGTGAAAATTCCTTTTTATCAAATGCATACTGCTCGATTTGAGCTAATGAAATATTATTCATTTATTGACACCAAAATTAATTAACATGTAAAATAAATCTTTTTTTACCGCTTTGCCAAGTGCGCTCCGCCTCCGGTATAGAACATTTATAAGTTGGCTGGCTTCCGACATTTGTTTAATTTTGTAGAACAATCACGCATTTCAATTCCATGATCGGAGACTTATTACTAAAACTGAATTTTCTCCTTTCGCGGCACAAACACATTTTCTTTACCGGTCTGATCGGTTTTACAATTGTTCTACTGTGGGGAATTTCGCGTTTGCGCGTCACAGAAAGCATCTTCGCTACACTGCCAAAAGGAAAGACTTTTGAAGAATTCAACCACCTTGTTGAAAACCGTAACATCATCAATCAAATTGTATTTTCCATAGAAGTACCTGCTGAAATTGCGACAGAAGATGCCGCGTCTCTGGCAGCAGATTTCGCTGATTCTCTAAGGCACAATACGAAGGGTTTTATCAAAAACATTCAGGAGAACCGGCCGGACGTTCAGGAAGATGTATACAATTATATCTATGCGAAATTCCCTGAACTAATCGATTCCGATTATTACAAGCACATTCGGGCCAGAACAATTCCTGATTCCATTCGCACCTCCATTGCCCTCGCTCATAATCAACTGATGACCCCTGGCGGCTCATTTTTAAAACAATTTATCCTCAATGATCCTCTGGGAATAACGGGCAAATACCTGCGTACACTCAACACCAACAACAATGCGAATGGAATAATCATTGAAGACGGGGTGATGTTTTCAAAGGACAGAAAGCAGATTATTGTGATGGCAGCAACCGCATACGATTCCGGAAACTCGGCACAAAACGTGGCACTTTTCAATCGAACGGAAGATTTTAAACTGAGATGGAATAAAAAATTTCCACAGAATAAATTCGCCTATTTTGGCACATTCGAGATAGCCGCGCGCAATGCAATTCAGGTAAAAAAAGATACAACAAATACGATGGTGATCGCACTCGCTGCGATCCTGTCAATGCTTTTCCTTTATTACCGAAAATTCACGGTTCCATTTTTCATGATTCTTCCGGGTGTTTTTGGCGGCGTTTTTGCGCTCGGAATCATTGGATTTGTTCGCCCCGAAGTTTCCGGCATTTCACTGGCGACCGGCGCTGTCATTTTTGGAATATTACTGGATTATGCCTTTCATTTTTTTACGCATCTCAGGCACACGGGCTCCGTTTCAATTGCCGTCAAAGAGGTAAGCGCCCCGCTTCTCACCGGAAGTTTCACTACGGTAATGGCGTTCAGCGCGTTGCATTTTGCCAATTCTGTGGTTTTACAGGATTTCGGTCTTTTCGCATCGCTCAGTTTGCTGGGTGCTGCTGTTTTCACGCTGACTGCACTGCCTGTTATTTTACAGAGTATTTCGTTCGATTACAAAAAATTACCGGCCGACAGCAAGCTTTTCCGATTCCCAAAAATCTCGAATAAATTCCGGCGCGTCGTACTCATACTAACCGTCGCGCTCACCTTTGTATTTTTATATTTTGCAAAATTTACTTCTTTTGACAGTAACCTGGATAATCTGAGCATTCGTAACGATGATCTCAAAAAACGGGAAGAAATGCTTACCGGTTTGAACCCAAAAACTGAAAAGCGTATTTATATTTTCGCAACGGACCGCCAGAAGTCTCGTGCTGAACAGTCCAATTACCAGATTTATCAGAAATTAACAGCCCTTCGGGAAGCTGGCAAATTGAATGGATTTCTGTCTCCCGGTTCTTTTCTGGTTCCGGAACCGCTTAAAAAACAGCGGGAAATTGCTTGGAAAAAATTCTGGAATCCGGCAAAAACTGATTCGACCTTTTCTGTTTTAAACAAAACAGCGGCACTTAACGGATTTAATAATGAAGCCTTTGACCGTTTTAAAAAATGGGTTGATTACAAAAACGATGCAGTAATGGATCGCGACGACCTGTTTAAAGAAATTGGACTTAGTAACCTGATCGATTCGAGTCCCGCAAAAACGACCATCATTTCAACCGTTGTCGCAACTCAGAAGCAGCTTCCTCATCTAAAATCGGAGATCCGAAAAATACCCGGAGCCGAGATCTTTGACCGCGGCGAACTGGCCGGAGAGCTTCTTGCGCAGGTAAAGGATGATTTCAATTACATTCTGATCGTTTCTGCTTCTATCGTTTTCCTGACCCTCCTCTTGGTTTATGGCAGAATTGAACTTACAATCCTCTCTTTTCTGCCGATGGTAATCAGCTGGATATGGATACTTGGAATTGCGGCTATTCTGGGTATAAAATTCAATTTCGTCAACGTCGTTATTACCACTTTCATTTTCGGCCTGGGCGACGATTTCAGCATTTTTGTCACGGATGGGTTATTGAGCAAATACCGGGATGGAAAGGACACATTGCGTTCGTATCAGTCGGCGATCGTGCTTTCAGCGCTCACCACGATCGTCGGAACAGGCGTTCTGATATTCGCGGAACATCCTGCAATTCATTCAGTTGCACTGATCAGCGTTTTAGGAATCGCCTGCATTCTGTTCATCTCTTTTGTTGTACAGCCGGTTCTGTTCGATTTTTTTGTTCAAAAACGCATCCTCCGAAAGAAGGCTCCGGTTACCTTCATGCCTTTTCTGATCAGCATTTCCAGTTTCACCTACTTTCTTTCCGGATGCCTCTTTCTGCATTCGAAGCTTGTGACGATTTTGCTCCTTCCCATCTCCAAGGCACGGAAAAAAGCAATGATCAACAGTTCACTTTCTTTTTATGCCAAAACTGTAATTTATTCCGGCCCGCATGTTCGCAAAAATATTTCGGGACGTGAGAATATAGAGGCCAGCAAACCTGTCATTTACATTGCGAATCACACCTCTTTCCTGGATATCTTGCTTGCGATTATGCTCGATCCGAAAATTGTGCTGATGGTAAAAGGATGGGTTTACAACTCTCCTTTTTTTGGCCCGATCATCCGGTACGCCGGATATGTATACACAGACGACGGCCCGGAAGAGAATATTGCCAAAATGAAAACACTGATCGCAGACGGATATTCGCTGCTGGTTTTCCCGGAGGGAACGCGGTCCGAGGATGGGAAAATCGGCAGGTTTCACAAAGGCGCTTTTCACCTGGCGGAGGCATTGAACCTTGATATTCAGCCAATCCTTATTCATGGAGCATCGGACGTATTGCCTAAAAATGATTTCCTGATCCGACCCGGCGCTTTGAATGTTCGGGTATTGCCCAGAATTAAATTGACAGACGAGCAGTGGGGATCCAATTTGAGAGAGAAGACTAAAAATATTTCCGCCTTTTTCAAAGCCGAATTTGCGGATTACAAGAATGAGATGGAAGACGTACGTTATCTGAAACATAAGATTTTCACAAATTATGTTTTTAAAGGCCCTGTGCTCGAATGGTATTTTAAAGCCAAATGGAGACTGGAAGGGAAAAATTACACGCATTATAATGAGTTGATCGGAGCGCGGCAGAAGATTCTGGATGTGGGATGCGGCTATGGATATTTGTCATTTTTTCTGCACTACAAGAATGAGGATCGCATAATCACAGGCGTAGATTATGATGAAAATAAAGTTTCCATTGCTCAGAACAGTTATAACAAAACCCACAATCTGAACTTTGTTCATGCGGACATTATGCATTTTGCGCCTGGCAGGCAGGATGTAATTTTCTTAAATGATACACTCCATTACCTGTCAGCAGAAAAACAGCGTACTTTGTTGAGTCGTTGCGTGCATGTGCTAAACCCCGAAGGAATTCTATTTATCAGGGACGGAATCACAGATCTGAAAGAAAAACATAAAAATACAGAACGAACGGAAATGCTCTCCACCGGCTTATTTTCTTTTAACAAAAAAGAAGGTGAATTTCATTTTTTCTCTTCAGATGACATTCGTCTTTTTGCAGAAAAACACAACCTGACCTGTACCGTTTACGAACATTCCAAAAACACATCAAACGTTTTGTTTATTTTGCGCAAAAATTGAAATAACAATTCCGGCTTATCATCAATAATCAACCAAATACAACAAATTATCCGCACTGAAAATCAATGGAAGACACTTCCGGAAAAGAATATGATTTTGTAATTATTGGCAGCGGCCTAGGCGGATTAGCGTGTGCAAATATTCTATCCAGGGAAGGATTCAGTGTGATTATTCTTGAAAAAAACCATCAGATTGGCGGCCATTTGCAGGTGTACAGCCGCGACAAAGTCATTTTTGACACAGGCGTGCATTACGTCGGGAGTTTGAATGAAGGCGAAAATCTGAATCAGTTTTTTAAGTATTTTGGTATTCTGGACAAGCTGAAACTCAAAAAGATGGACGAAGACCGGTTCGATGTGATCCGGTTTGACGACGGCAGCGAGTACAATTATGCGCAGGGATACGACTTATTTAAAAAAACATTGCTGGCTGATTTTCCCGATGAAGAGGTTGCTATCAATACCTACTGCGATCGTATCAGATTTATATGTGACAAATTTCCACTTTATAATCTGAGAACTTCAGGCCCGAATTACCAGATGGAAGTCGGGATTATGGAGATCAATGCCCATGATTACATCGCTTCAATAACCCGCAACGAACGCCTTAGAAATGTCCTCGCGGGCTCGAATTTACTCTATGCGGGAGTCAGAGAAAAAACGCCATTTTATGTTCACGCCCTGATCATGAACAGCTACCTTACAGGTGCATACAAGTTTGTTGACGGTGGTTCGCAAATTGCGATACAGCTTAGCAGGCAGATCCGTAATGCAGGCGGGAAAATTCTGAAACACCAGAAAGTAGTTGGGGCGAACTACAATGATGAAGGAGAAATTACCAGTGTGGTAACAGAAAATGGCTCAACCGTGCGTGGTAAACAGTTTATTTCCAACGTACATCCCGCCATAACCATAGACATTTTTGGCGAAGATCATTTTTTGAATGTTTATAAAAACAGAATAAAGGGGTTAGAAAACAGCATTTCCACGTTTTTGGTACATCTTTCCTTTCGTGAGAATACGTTTGAATATCTGAACTACAATATTTACCAGCATCACAGCGAAGACGTTTGGGCCGGAATTGACTACGATCTGGAAACATGGCCGCAAACCTACTTTATTTGTACGCCGTTCATCTCCAAAAACAAAAAATACGCAGATTCTATGTCTATCATGACGTACATGAGATCGTCAGAAACAGACCAATGGAGCCATACAAGCAGCACAATCGCAGAACCCGGAGAGCGGGAAGCTGAGTATATGGCATTTAAAAAAGACCGGGAAGCCAGGGTTTTGCGAAGAATTGAGGAAGTATTTCCCGGTATTTCGACAAAAATAAAAGCCGTTCACAGTGCCAGTCCACTCACTTTCCGTGATTACATAGGAAACCGCGACGGATCGCTGTATGGGATATTAAAAAACTCAAATTCGACTACAAGAACGCAGATCAACACAAAAACCAGAGTACCAAATCTGCATTTAACCGGTCAGAATGTTTCCATGCACGGAATACTGGGCGTAACAGTGAGTGCATTTGTTACCTGTTTCTCATTTATTGATAAAGATAAATTAATACAAAAAGTTAAAAATGCCTGATCATGCAAACCGTTGACGTAGTGGTTATTGGTGCCGGTCCCGCAGGAACCGTTGCTGCTTCTTATCTGAAAAAACAAGGTTATAGTGTCACAATTTTAGAGAAAGAAACCTTTCCCCGGTTCCAGATCGGCGAAAGTCTTTTGCCATGCTGCATGGAGCATCTGGACCAATCAGGACTTTTGGAGTACGTTAAACCCATTGGTTTTCAGAAAAAGACCGGTGCTGCTTTTATGCGTGGGGAAAAGCGCTGTGAGTTTTTCTTTTCAGAACAATTCACAAAAGGCTGGACCTGGACGTGGCAGGTAAAACGTGCCGATTTTGACAGCACGCTGGCAGAAGGAGCTAGGGCAAATGGTGTTGAGGTAAACTTTGAATGTGAAGTACTCAAAGTGGATTGCAGCAATGCTACACAAAAAATTGAATACAAAGATCAGGGAGGTAATATCAAGCAGATTGAGAGTAAATTCATCATCGATTCCAGCGGGTACGGACGTGTACTGCCACGCCTTTTTGACCTCAGCAAACCATCCTCATTTTCGCCAAGAGGTGCCGTTTTTTCACATCTGGAAGACAAGCAACGGAGCGAAGAAGCCAGCAACAACATCTTTGTTCACTCATTTGACAATAATCGTTCGTGGATCTGGGCAATCCCGTTTTCGGATGGTTCAACGTCTGTCGGTATTGTTGGTGACCGGGAAAAGATTGTTGCGCTGGCTGAAAATGACGGTGAAAAGTACAAGGAGTTTATTCAGAATTTTGGCGATCTGAAAGGCCGGTTCAAGGATTCGCAATTCAGATTTGAGCCGCGAAATATCCTTGGATACTCGATTGGTGTCAAAAAGATGTTTGGGGAAGGATTCGTTTTATCCGGCAACAGCACGGAATTTCTGGATCCTATTTTCTCTTCCGGGGTTACTTTTGCGACAGCGTCGGGCCTGCTTTCGGCAAAAATGACCCATAAACATTTACAAGGAGAAATTGTGGACTGGAAAACAGAATATGAAGATGTAATTCAAAAAGGTATCAACGTTTTTCGGAGTTATGTTTCAGGTTGGTATAGCGGCGATTTTCAAACAATTGTCTTTGCAAAAGAGATTGATGTTGAATTCAAAAAACAGATATGCTCTGTACTGGCAGGCTATGTTTGGGACCAATCTAATCCGTTTGTAAAAAAACACGACACAATATTGGCCACACTTGCAAAAGTGATCAAAATGAAGGAAGGTACGGCATGATCCGTTGAAAGATTCAGATTTGGCAGATGCCTTCAATCTGGAAGTTCTATCGTATAGCACGCATCAGTATAAAAGCATGTTGCACGCCCCGGTAGTGATTGTAAATGAGAATATGATCTGGTCTTTTTTTCTGGTCGGTATTATGTTGTACGATATGCTTGCCACTGATAGCTTGCAAACCAAGCCAGGTCGCAAACGCGGAAGCTGTCGGATAATCGCCTACCAAATCCTTAAAAGTATACCTATCTGCGTGCGGAAAAAGTGCCTTTTGGAAATGAGTATACAAACCATCCGTTCTGTTATCGCCACTGTAACCCAAAATTACAGCGTCAATATCCGCTTGTTTCAATTTATTTTTGGATAGAAAAAATTGTAGTTTTTGGAACAGCAGATCCTCATCTGCATACGTGATTTGGTCCACATCGACGATTTCAGCAAGCGATTTTTCATCCTTTTCAGCAGTCACCAAAAACATCGTTGCACCTTCACCACAGACCGTACCCGGTGTGTCAGAAAACAGCAGATTTTCAGATGTATTTTCACCAATTTTAAAAGCGCCTCCAAGTGCGTCAATATTGTAATTGTAATCTGAAATTTCCTCCACACTACCCAGCAATAACGACTTTGCCTGCCCTCCTTGCAACAAGAGCAACGCGTCCAGCAAAGCAGCTTCGAAGGCAAGTCCCTGGTGCACATGCGTGGTATTGTATCCCGTGTTCCTGCTCATTAGCGCAAGACTTCCGGCAACAGCATTCGGCGTGCTTTGTACAAAGTTGGTTGGAGTCAGCGTGCCTTCATCGTAGTCAACGATTTGGTTCAAAAATTTAAGACAATCTTCCAAACCTCCATTGGCTGTTCCCAGGACAATTCCGTCGGGTTTCGCATTCCTGTTAATCACTGGCAGGCCGGCCCCCACTCCCATCCTGACGGCTTTCCCCATTCGGCGCAATAAACCAGGCGGAATTAAATTTCCATAAGCTGGCTCATCTGCCATGTATCGCGTTCCTGAATGAATTGCAGGTCCGTTTTCAAACAAAAATCCGTCGTATGTCCGCTGCGGGGAAATGCAAAAAGCGTCCGCTATAAATATGCCTTTCGGCTCATTTTGCCTCATTATTTTCTAATATTTCCATTCCGGCCGCATCCATAAATTCTTTCAGTTTTGTGCTGTAACGATTAATTTGACCGGTCGTTTCCACATCATTCCAGCCCAGTTCACCCGACATCAGCTGAGCCACAACCGGCAAACATTCCAGGGCAGCCCGCCAGTCCGTTATTTCCATCCTGATCCTTCGCGCAAGAAAGTCTCTGGGTGTAATGACCATTTCCTGCCGCACCGTATATATTACCTCCGCCTTTATATATGGGTAATCCGGATGCAAAGCCTCTTTAAGCTCGGGTGATTCCATGGTCAGCGCGCACAAATCCTGTGCCCGCGAGCCATATTTCTTCACGAGATGTTTACACACATCGTCAGGCAGGGAAAATAATGTCTTCAATTTTTTCCAGGATTCGAAGTCATAATTGTCGCCCCCGGCAAGGATATGTTCGGCAGTGGTGCAATCATTCTTTTTACCAAAAAGCGCATCAATTTGATCGATCGCATCTTTTGCCATCAGGCGATACGTGGTCCATTTCCCTCCCAAAAGGCTGACCAAATTCGTTTTTGGATCAATTTCCACCTCATGATCTCTCAGCAGGCTTTTCGTAGATTTGCCAGGATCAGCGGACAACAATGGCCGTAAACCGCCAAATCCCGATTTGAGCTTGGATATATCAATTGGCTCGGCAAGATAAGGATTCAGCGTATCAACCAGATATTGCCTTTCCTCAATATTCAGTGCCGATTCCTGGCCAAAACCATTGCTTTCAGTATCCGTTGTTCCGATCATCATGGCACCTTCGAAAGGTATTGCGAAGACTACGCGTCCATCGGCGGTTTTGGGGATCAGCATGGCGTGATCGCTGTTGAGCGTTTTGTAAGGCAGCACAACATGTACACCTTTACTTGGGCGGAGCCGCTCAGGCAGTGCCGGATTTGCCATCAGGCGGACTTTGTCTGAAAACGGCCCTGTGCAATTCAGAACCACCCCTGCGCGAATTTTTATTTTCTGCCCTGACGACACATCGGTCACGTTCACCGCCGAAAGTTTGTCGTTTTCCTGATGGTCCAGGCCGGTTACTTCCAGATAATTGGCAACAGCAGCACCTTGTTCCGCCGCAGATTGTGCCAAGGCAAGGCAATAACGGGCGTCGTCGAGCTGGCCGTCGTAATACAAAACAGCGCTGTGTAATTTACTTTTGTTGAGCGTTGGCATTCTTTCTAATACCGCTTTCTTGCTCAGCCACCTGCTTTTCGGCAGTGAATCATTTGTCGCAAAGCTATCATACATCCGGAGGCCGATACTGAAATACAGCCCTTCAAACCAGGAGCCGACAGGCGTAAGAAGCGGCAACGGCCGGGCAAGATGCGGAGCATTGTTTAATACAATATGTCGCTCTTCCAGCCCGTGGCGTACCTGTTTAAGCTGTCCAAAATCAAGCTTTTTAAATGCCTGTTCGAGATAACGGACGCCACCGTGAATCAGTTTGGTGGATTTCGATGAAGTTTCGGATGCAAAATCCTGCTTATCTATAAGTGCAACTTTGTAACCTCTCAATGCAGCATCAAGCGCACATCCTGCGCCGCTTGCCCCTGCACCGATAATGCATATATCAAATTGCTCATTTTTAAGCCTGTCAATCGACTCAGTGCGGTTCATTCAATTGGGGTGTATGTGTAAACTTGGTATGCCTTTTGCAGACAACAAAAGTACAAAGATGCGTGTTGCAAACTGCCGAATAATTTCTAAAAATAATACAGAGGAAAAATGTGACTATCAGGTTATTTTCCTGTCTTAAAGTTGTTTCATGTTGAAAATACGCTAGCTTTGAATTCTATTTTTCACACTTTAATTTAACAAAAACGAACAACATTATGGGATTAATGTCATTTTTTAAGGGAGTCGGGGAGAAAATTTTTAAAAAGGAAGAAACAGTTGCTCCGACCCCGGAGGTAGAACCATTGCGTGCAAGTGCGCTTCTGGCACACGTTAAAGCGCTTGGCCTTCCCTACAATGCACTAACAGTAAAAACTTCGGGAGATACGGTAACAATTGAAGGTGAAGTAGCACAACAGGCAGATGCAGAGAAAATTGCACTGGCAGTTGGTAACGTTGAAGGAGTGGAAGTAGTGGATAATAAACTTTCCGTTGCAACGCCTGCACCGGAAGCGACATATCATACGGTTGTCAAAGGAGACACGCTTTCCAAAATTGCGCAGACGGTTTATGGCGACATGATGAAATATCCGATCATCTTCGAAGCAAACAAACCGATGCTCTCACACCCCGATAAAATTTATCCGGGCCAGGTTCTGAGAATTCCTGCCTTATAATATTTCCAAACTGCTAATTTCAGTTTGGTTTTTAAGCAAAAAGAGAAGTCAACTTTAAAAGCTGACTTCTCTTTTTATTTAGATCCGACAAAAATTATTTATCGTCAGACGCAACTACGTTTACCGTAATTTTGTGTTTCACTTCTTTGTGAAGATCGATCAATGCGCTATAAGTTCCGATAGACTTAACATCATCAACAGTAATTTTCTTACGGTCGATATCAAAACCTTTCGATTTAAGGATGTCAGCAACCTGTGTGTTGGTAACGCGTCCGAAAATACGGCCGCTTTCACCTACAACAGTGCGGATTTCAATTGTCAGATCGCCAATTGCAGTTGCAATGTCTTCTGCATCTTTTTTCAGCTTTTCAGCTTTGTGAGATGCCTGACGTACATTTTCTGCAACGATTTTGCGGTTAGAGGGATTAGCCAATAATGCAAATCCTTGTGGAATAAGATAGTTACGACCGTATCCTGCCTTCACAGTAACGATGTCGTTTTTATAACCTACACCAGCTATATCAGTTATTAGTATGATTTCCATTGTTCGTAGCTCTTTCTATTTTATTTCAATTGATCCGCAACGAAAGGCAATAAAGCCAAATGACGTGCTCTTTTAATTGCCTGTGATACTTTACGCTGATATTTCAGGCTGGTTCCTGTTAGGCGACGTGGCAAGATTTTTCCCTGCTCATTTACAAGCTTCAACAAGAAATCAGGATTCTTGTAGTCGATATATTTAATGCCTGCTTTCTTAAAACGGCAATATTTCTTACGGTTAATGTTCTTTTCAACCGGTTCGTTTACTAGTGACATAGCTTATGCGTTTTCGGTTTTAGTTTCAGTAGATACTTCTCTCTTTCTACCTACCAGTCCTTTGCGTTTCTTCTCGTTGTAAGCGATTGAATGTTTGTCAAGAACGATAGTCATAAAACGCAAAATGCGCTCGTCACGACGGAACTCAGTTTCAAGAATATCAACCACGTTCACTTCTGAAGTAGTGTATTCAAAAACATTGTAAAAACCTGAGTTTTTCTTTTGGATGGGATAGGCCAGCTTACGCAATCCCCAATCTTCTTCATGTACCAAAGCACCACCGTTTTCGGTAATGATGGCTCTGAATTTTTCAACGGCGTCCCTCGTCTGGGCCTCAGACAAGATGGGAGTTAGAATGAACACCGTTTCATATTGCTTAGACATACGGTAATTGATTAAATAAATATGATAATGATTAAATCACACTTTGGTATCAATCCAAAATGAGGGTGCAAAAATAGGGCTTGGAATCCACAATTCCAAGCCCTATTAATATTTAACCTGTGGTTGACCCTATTTAAAACGTTGACCCACAAAAGATCTTCCTGATGTTTCAATCATTCAGTGGCTCATCGGGTCATTTAACAGTGAAATCGCCCTGTCCGATCTTAAATCCTTCGCAGAATACCTCAATCGCATATTTTCCGTCTTTCATCGGAATTCCACCGCGGCCGTACAAAATATCAACATTCTGTTTGCTATTGTCAAACTCAATGGTCTGTTTGGAGCTGTAAATTACTTCTTTACCGCCAACGACAAATGAACCCGAACCCGTGGCCATGTCGGACAAAACCGCGCCATCAGGATCCAGAATGCGCAAATAAACTTCTTTCTGATTCTTTTTTGCTACGGCATTATCGCCGAGATTGAAACTCACTTTCAGCTTGTCGATCCGTTTTGCCTTGAATTTAGCACCATCACGCTCCTTACCTTTTGCAGAAACGGCGTGGATCGTCAGATTTTCAGCCCTTAGGGCAGACGCAATATTAACTTTCTCGTTCAACTCCCTGTTCTGCACGGAATAATTTGTTACCGAATCTGCCAATTGCTGTTTCTCCGATTCCAAACCTGTTACTTTTTGCGAAAGCTCTTCATTTTTAGAAGTTGCCACACCCAACTGTTCCTTCAGCCGGCTGATTTCCGCGTCATTTTCCGCCAAAATTGACTCATAGGACTTAATTTTCTTATTGTAATTTGCCGCCGAAAAGTTGTTCATATTTTTGAGTTCAATCTTATCTTTTTCCAGTCGGGATTTCAGCGCCATCAGTGAATCCACGCTGCCACCCAGCTGCTGAATTTCTGCGATCTTAAGATCCAGTTCGGCAGAGATAGAGTCCAGTTTGGTTTTAGTAAAAAGAACTTCCTCCGTTTTAGCAGTAATGATGAGGTCTTTGGCAGAATTTTCCTGTTTTTCGTGGTAAATAAAATAAACAAGCACTAAGTTAAGCAACGCCAAAACTGCCAGTGCGGCCCATAGAAGCGTCTTTCTATCTTGCTTTTGTTCTTGGTTATAATCCATAAATGAGGTTAATTATTTTAATTAATTGGTAAAAGAACTACGTTTTTTTCAATTTTGAATAATCTTAAACCCAATTTCTGTAAATCGCGGTTTAATTATAGAATATAATATTTTCATAAACAAATTAATCGTTAGAACCACGATGTCGCAAATCGCCGGAAATATTCAGGAAATCGAGGAAAAACTGAACGGGCGAGCACGCTTGATCGCAGTCACAAAAACCAAACCGATTTCTATTCTCCAAGAAACTTACAATTCCGGATTCAGACGATTCGGCGAAAATAAGGTGCAGGAAATGACTGAGAAATACGAAGCCCTGCCGAAGGACATTGAATGGCACATGATCGGCCATCTACAATCCAACAAAGTGAAATACATGGCTCCATATGTATCGCTGGTTCACGGAGTCGACAGTTTTAAATTACTGAAAGAGATCAACAAAGAAGCTGCGAAGCACGACCGCGTAATACACTGCCTTTTACAGATATTCATCGCTGATGAGGAAACTAAATTCGGGCTATCGCCGGAGGAGGCAGCCGAAATTCTTACAGCTCCGGACTTGAATACTCTTTCCAATATCAGGATAAAAGGCCTTATGGGAATGGCCTCAAACACGGACGATGAGAATAAAATTCGCAGTGAGTTTAAAGGATTGAAATCGTTGCATGAATCTTTTAAAAAATACAATAGCGAAATTACGAGCATGGAAGAGCTTTCCATGGGTATGAGCGGAGATTATGAGATTGCCGCGGAGGAAGGCAGTACAATGGTACGGGTAGGAAGCGCAATTTTCGGAAGCAGGTAATTTTACTTCAGAGCGGCCTTGATCTGCTCCCGTTTTTGTCTTGAAATTGGAACCTGAAAACCGTCTTCAAGCAACAAATAACCGCTATCTTCCCTGATCCAGCTTTTTACATAGGTTTTATTGACCAAATGTGAATTATGGCATCTGATAAATCCATAATCGGAAAGCAATTCTTCGTATTCGAACATAGGTTTAGAGATAACCAGTTTTTCGCCACCTGTCAGAAAAAAGACCGTGTAATTATTCTCCGCTTCACACCTGATAATCTGGTTGGTTTTAACGAACCGCGTTTCTTTTGCTGAGGGTAACGCAATTCGGTGTTCGACAAGCTGCTGACCATTTTGGAGTAACTTCATCAGATTTTCAAGTTGAAGATTCTGGCTTTTTTGCCGGAATTTTTGTTCCGCCTTTTTCACCGCGGATTCAAGTTCAATGTGATCGATTGGTTTGAGCAAATAATCCAAAGCAGAAAAACGTATGGCCTGAACGCCATATTGATCGAAACCAGTTACAAATATTACTTCAAATGAGTAATTGGAAAGTGAGTTGAGCAGTGTGAAACCGTTTTGCCCCGGCATTTGAATATCAAGAAAAAGAATATCCGGCTCATGTTCCAAAATCTGCTTTTTGCCGTCCAATGCATTGTTAGCCGTTGCTATCACACTAACAGCCGGGCAATATTTTTTTAGCAAAAAGGTAAGATTGTCAATATTATTTTGCTCGTCGTCAACGATTATCGCACGCATCAGAAAGATTTTTTTAGTGCTAATACGGCCAATGTACCATTTTGCCCGGATTCTATTTTCAATGCTATTTTGTACCGCTGTTTATTCAAAAGCCCGATCCGCTCTTTGGTCAGTTTAATACCATGGCCGGTGGCAGGTCTGTTTATGTCAAATCCGTTCCCGTTGTCGGCAATTTCAATACTGAGCGTATCACTCATTTTCACAAAAGAAATAGTTATCATTCCCTGCTTTCCCATTCCTGCAATCCCATGTTTAATTGCATTTTCAACAAGCGGCTGAATCAGCAGTGACGGAACTTCCACATTTGACGGCTCAATGCTTTCGTCGACATGCAATTGATACTCAAAATTAAAACGAAGCTGTTCCAGCTTGACGTAACTTTTCAGACTTTGGAGCTCAACAGCCAACGGAACGGTCTCCTTCTTGTTGTTATTCAGCGTGCTCCGAAGCAGCTTACTGAAATCTGTCAGATATTGATTGGCCTTTTCTACTTCATTTTTATTGATCAATCCCTGAACCGAACCCAGCGCATTGAATACAAAGTGAGGATTCAACTGGGACTGTATTGCCTGCAATTCAAGATTTGTTTTTTTCGCCGCATCCCGCGCCTTTTTTATTCTGTTTCCATAATTTGAAAACAAAATGAGCCCGATGATAATGAGCAGAATCCATGGCTCCACAAACAACAACACAAGTCCCAGTTGAAAGATATCCTTCCCGAATTTGGCTGTTTTCGCGATCCAACCATGTTGTATTTCAATTGGATAAACTCCGGTAAGACTCGAATTTGCCTGGTATCGAAAATAAAGCTTATACCTCCCATCAGACAGCCAGGTCCAGTTGCCGTTCACATGGGCAAGTTGAAATTCTGGAGTTTCTCCAAGAAATGTTCCGCTCCAATTTCCTTCGTTCTCAGTCTTGGCAATTTTATAAATCAGGGAAGAAGGATTTATCTTGCCGTCGTAGTAAGCCTTTTTAAATCCAAAATATGGTTCAGCCTCTGCAAGGACAAGCCGGTCGGGAACTGCATTCGGATGCGAATAGGTGTTGGGTGCCTTATTATAGAAATGCATAAATTTCCTAAGCGAGGTCGTGTCATGCACTCCTGTGCCGGAATAGTGCGACATAATATCCACGTAAAACAGTTCCGGTACTGGATATGAGAACGTTACATTCAGTTTATATAGCAAACTTCTTTTGTTGTCAAAGAGCTTCATTACAACCTTATCTGCCCCGAAAGGAACTGTTTGCGTGGCTCCGCATTTTTCTCCATTGAGTATATACCAGCCATAGGTGCTACGGGTTTCACCTGGATTCATTTTGCCAAAATCAAAGAAATTTTCATACCCCGCTTCCAGTTTCTGCGCATCCCGGATCACAAATGTCAGCTTCTCTCCCATTCGGCTCGCGGTTACGTTGTACTCGTTCTCACCCACCTTTTGAAATTCAGGTTTTGTTTCGATGTCCATCACAGCACTTTTGCTGATGACATTTTTCTCATAATCCGTGAAACTTTCGATGATAATATCCAGCCGGGGTCTATCGCTTTTCTCATTGATCATAAATCTGTTCGACTTCCCATTGAGAATTACCTCCTGCGCGCTGGCTTGCGTCAACGTGGCGCACAGCAAAATGATTATGACACATTTCATGTTCTTCATATCCTTTTTTTAAGATCCATGACAAATATGAAATGACATAAGCTTTGAAAAAATCAGAAATGTGTAACCAGTAGCAGATAATGTGTAAAGTGTCAAAAACAAAAAACTCTACCCGGGGGAAGGCAGCGTTTTAACAACGTTTTTACACAAATTCCTATTTGCTCAACGCTTTATCAACTGCGTCTTTCACATATTCAAATGACATTTCGGAACAGGGAAATCCCGTTTTTCTCACGAAAACTGCATTTTCCTGCCGGCCAAAACTACCTGAATAAGGATTGTACGCCGGAAAATCGTTGAGCGACCCCATCAGTATAATGCCGAAAGTCCCGGTTGCATTGGCAAGATGTGATGGCCCGCTATCCAGTCCGATAAAATATGCCGCGCGGCGTACCAGTTCGGCAGTCTCCAGGATGGAAAGCTGTCCGCAAAGATTCTTATAACGTGGTGTTGTCACAGACAAATTGCTGGTTAAACCGATTTCAACAATATCATAATCATATTGAACTGCAAGCCATTCGATCAACGTCTCCCAACGCTCCTTCGGCCAGTCTTTGGGCGCATAGTTTGACTGACAGTGCACGACAATAAATGGTTTGTCGATTTTCAGTAAATTAACCTTCTGAACATGACTTTCGTGTAAATAAAGCGTCGGCTGATCGTCAGCAGGAAAAGAGGCGTTTAACGGCAACAGACCACCTGTCAGACAAAATACTTCAAGCAAATTACCAAAATTCAAGTACGTGAAGACGTTAATTTTACGTTCAATGGCAATCGGATTCTCGGTAAAGATCTGGCATTTAGGACAATGGTTATTGTTATGAAACTGCAACTCAAAAACCTTGTCGAATACGCCCGCTTTCAGCAACACTTTTCGCTCTGTCACACAAAATTCACGATGTGTTTCGTCAATTTGCGGATTAAAATCAACCAGTTCATGATAAGCCGGCTTGGTGAACCAGACCACGTAAGAATCCGGATAAATTGATTTCACATATCGGGAAATAGGTTCCGCAGCAACGATATCCCCAAAATGCTCGGTACGGATAATCGCAATCAACTTATGATTATTTTTAAGCTTCGATTTAACATGGCGAAAATGAAGCAAAGATTTGTATCCGTTCAGATTGGCCTGAAAAATATGTGAGTATTTATGATAGCGGTGCGTCCAGAGCTGGATGAAACGTTGTAAAGTCATTTCTCGATTTTATTTCAAAAGCCCGCTTTATGCGGGCAGGAAAGTGTGCAAGATAATAAAAACAGTACAAGAGTTGGTTGCCTTCGTTTCCGAAACTAACTTTACGGCAACAAGTAAAAACGAGAGCAGCGCTCGTTAAAGACGGCATTGCAGTTTCTTCTGCGATGATTTTACATAAAATAAATTACAGGAAAATGAAATTTATGATTCAGGCAGGGGGAATTCTGGGAGCGCTGGCAGTGGCACTTGGTGCTTTTGGTGCACACGCGTTAAAGACAATGCTCGAAGCGTCCGGCAGATCTGAAACTTTTGAAACAGCTGTCAAATACCAATTTTATCATGCGCTTGCCATGGTTCTTGTCGGATTATTAATGCAAAGAGCAGGAGCAGATGCGGTAAAATTGCTGGGCTGGTCAGGCAACGCATTTGCGATAGGTGTGATCATTTTTTCAGGTTCACTTTACGCCATCTGTTTTACAGGAATCACAAAATTTGGCGCAACAGCACCGATTGGCGGTCTTGCGCTGATAGCCGGCTGGATACTTCTTATTTTAGCCGCAGGAAAACTAGCCTGATCTCGATTCCTTCGACTGTAAAGAAGTTTAAAAAAAATCGATTCAAATGTAATATTTCCTAGTGCGTTTCAGCCTCTTGAAAGCGTGAAAGGCCTCTGAGAATCTATCTTTAAAAAGATAAACAACAGAATAGAGAACGACCAGAGTGACGATCCGCCGTAACTGAAAAATGGAAGCGGGATACCAATTACCGGCATCAAACCCACGGTCATCCCTACGTTGACCATGAAATGGAAAAAGAAAATCCCTGCAACACAGTAGCCATAAACCCGGGCAAACCTGCTTCGCTGTCGTTCAGCGAGAACGACCAACCTGGAAATTAGCAAAATAAAGAGTGTCACTACGACGAAGGTTCCAACAAAACCGTGTTCCTCTCCTACCGTGCAAAAAATAAAATCGGTGCTCTGTTCAGGAACAAAATCAAATTTAGTTTGTGTGCCTTGTAAAAATCCTTTTCCGGTGAATCCACCAGAACCGATCGCAATTTTGGATTGAATTACGTTCCAGCCAATTCCCCGCGGGTCGGAATCCGGATCGAGCAGTACCATAATACGACCTCTCTGGTGTTTTTGAAGCACATTGTTCATAAAAAAATCAACACCAAAAACGATACCGAGCATCACAAAAGCAACCAGAATCGTAGCCCAGAGACCGCCTTGCCGACGTGTCATGGTGGGCATCAGCCAGATCGCCAACCCGGCAATCAGGATAATTACGCCCGCAATGTACCATTTCACAAACAGCAGGGTAATAATGAGCAGCGCCGCCGTCACGATGCCAATCGCGGGGATAAATCCCGGCATTCCTTCCCGGTACAAAATGATGGCAAATGAGGCAAATACAAGCATTGAACCAGTTTCATTCGAAAGCAGAATCAACACCGACGGCACGGCGATAATGCCAATAATCGGATAATAGTCTTTTAATTTCCGCGTCAGACTAATCGCCGGATCACTGAGATATTTCGATATCGCCAGACTTACACCCAAATTGGCAAACTGAGCAGGTTGCAGGGAAATTGCCCCAAATTTAATCCATGAGCGCGATCCATTGATATTTGAACCAGCGAACAGAACAACCACAAGCAGGAAAACGATGATCGCGTAAATAATGAAGGAAAACGTTTCGTAAAATTTGTAGTCAATAACCAGTATGCACGTGATAAGCACCACCGTTGTGCCAATCCACATCAACTGCTTACCCGCGTTGTTGGATAAATCAAACATACTTGTGCTTGCCTCAGGATTAAAAACGGCCGCATAAATATTCACCCAGCCGATACCAAGGCAGGCAATGTATATCAACACAACCATCCAGTCGACGTTCTTGGTTATGGGTTTGCTTTCAGCCATTATTTGATGGATTTCAAAAATTCAGATTTTACCGCGCTATCTCGTGGCGGGACTTTTCTTTGGTGTTTCTTTAATCAGAACGTCCGCTTTGGGAATATCCTTTTTTGCAGAATCTACTTTAACCGCTGGTTTTGGTTGCCCTGTCAATATCACTTTACTCATCAGATTCAGATTGAGCATTCTTGTTTCCATTGCTTTGTTGGTCACTTTTCTCGAAAGAAATTTCTCCATGATAAGACCTGCAATGGGTGCTGCCGCGGAGCCCCCGAACCCGGCATTCTCGACGAATACGGCAATTACAATTTTGGGATCTTCCACCGGGGCAAAACCTATAAAAATCGAATGGTCGTCCCCTTTCTTATTCTGAGAGGTACCCGTTTTGCCGGCCACAGTAATACCCTGAATCCGTGCATTTTTTGCCGTACCGGCCTCCACGGCCCCAATCATCCCCTGAATAACCGGATCAAAATGTTGTGGCGAAACATCTGTTTCATGTCGAATACTGAATTCCGGATTAAGTGTTTTTTTATCTCCAACGCCGTGAATAACGTGTGGCGTGTAGAAGTAGCCTTTATTCGCAATGATTGCGGCAACATTGGCCATTTTAAGCGGCGTAATCAAAATTTCTCCCTCACCGATACTAACAGAATAAATGTTGGAGAATTTCCATCTCCCTTCACCATAAATTTTGTCATAGTACTTCTTGTCGGGCAAATTTCCTTTTCGCTCACTTGGCAGGTCTATGCCAAGTCGCTGCCCGATCCCGAATTTACTTACACGCTCATGCCACGCCTGAAGGCCGGTCGCAGAGGCCTTAAAGGTGTTTGAAATATTGTTGCTGTAAATTATTTTCCTGAAAACATGATAAAAATAAGGATTACAGGAGTGCGTTACACCCAGCGCGACGCTGCTCGTAGCGGGGTGATTGTGACAGCCCACCGGACAGTTGGCATGGCTGAATCCGCTTCCAGGTGTGATAACGCCTTCTTGTAGCGCCACAAGCGCCTGGATCAGTTTAAATGTGGAACCGGGACGATAACTGGCCATAACCGGTCTGTTAAACAGCGGCTTATACGGATTTCGGTTCAATATGGTATAATTCTTGGAAAAATACCGGCTGGCCAGAATATTGGGATCGTAGGTGGGCGCAGAAACCATTGCGAGTATCTGCCCCGTTTTCGGCTCAATTGCAACCACACTGCCAACTTTGTTAACCATCAGACTATCAGCATATTGCTGCACCAGCAAATCAATTCCCGAATAAAGGTTGGAGCCGGCCACAGCCATGGTATCCAGCTCACCATTTTTCCATGAGCCTTTGTAGACGCCGTTCACGTTTTGCATCACAAATTTGGTTCCCCTTTTCCCGCGCAACTCATTTTCATACACCTTTTCAATACCACTTTGCCCGATGTAATCGCTTTGACGGTAATACGGCTCCTCCTGTTTTTCCAGTTGGTTTTTCGAAATTTCACTAACATAACCCAATGCATTTGCGAGCGTAGGGGCCGTGTAGGTTCTCAGTGAACTTTTGGCAAATTCGAAACCTTTGTAGTCAACCATCACATCCTGAATCGACGCAAAATCTTCTTTGGATAGCTGCCGGAGAAACAACGAAGGTTTGAAGCGGGAATAAGTACTGGCAATGGTAAGCAAGCTGTCAAACTCGCGACGCTCAATTCCCAGCACTTTACAAAAGTGAAGTGTGTCTTCCACACGCACTTTGTACGGCGTAACGAGTAAGTCGTAAACTGGAGTATTGTATACAATCAGTTTCCCATAACGGTCATAAATCTGACCCCGAAACGGGATTTCGATGACCCGTTTGATGGAATTACTGGAAGATTCGATGGAGTAACTTTCGTCTAAAACCTGTAAATAGAATAGACGCATTAAATAAATAACACCAACTAAAACAAAAAATCCGATGATGACGAAGCGTCGATTTTCAAGCATTCTGCACTAAATATTCCTTTTCTTCTAAGTTTCCACGAAGTTCGTGATATCGAAAGACTTATCAAAACCCAAGATGAGAGTTTTGCACTCAAAATCAGGGTTTTTAGAAATTTCTTGTTTAAAGTTATTTTTATCCTATTCTCCCTTCGGTACCACCATGATCACGTCTTCTTTGTCAATGATTACGGCTCCCTCCGGGAGGCCTTTTGGCTTTCTGACGTACTTTTTGGGTGTAACGATCACCGGGCAAAGGCTGTCCGTTTTTCTTTTGGAATAAAATGCTGCCAGCTCAGCGGCCCGCTCGATCACAGTCGTAGGGAATTTCTTTCCGGGCTGGTATTTGATAATTACATGTGAGCCCGCAACGTCACGTGCATGCAACCACAGATCTTCCTTAAATGCATGTTGTTTTGTGAGCAAATCGTTGTTTTTTGCATTTCGGCCAATCAGGATCAGGAAATCCTGAAACTCCACTTTTTTGAAAAGTTCGCTCTGAATAACAGCAGTTGCCGCGCCTCCGCTCAGGCCATTGAATTTGATAAAACTACGTAGTTCTCTCAAATTCTCCATCGTGTCGATTTTCTCCAACTGCGATTCCATTTTCACCTTATCACGCTCCCTTGCTTCCAGGCTTTCGTTCAATTTGGCAAGTTCTATTTTTTCATTTTTTGACTTTCGATAATATCCTTCCGCATTTTTTTGTGGTGTAAGATCTTTTTTGAGCTTGATCCTGATCTGCTTGTCGTGATAAAAATCAAACAAATCCACATACTCCGCACGGGCAGGGATCTGATGCAGATTTGCCATCAGAATATTTGCCACTTCGTCGTTCCTGGACCCTTCTTCCAGATCAACCAGTTTTTTAAAAGTATTTGCGAGATAACTTTCCGTTTGCTGAATGCGTTTCCGCAAAATCCGTAAAATCTCTGATTTTTCCTTCTCTATTCCCGTCAGCCGGATGTACGCGTAATAAAATGCATTCAGTGCGTCAATCGGGTTTTCATAGCTTTCCTGAATTTCACCTGCTGGCAGCAATGTAAGCGCAGGCAAAAGATCAATTACAGTCAGATAAAATTTACCACCTTCCAATAGTTTCAGGGTCTGCTGCACTACTTCCCAGCGTTTCTGTGCTTTGGTTTCCTCAGCCAATTCGCCGTTAATCCACTTATTGACCAGCTTACCAAAGGTCGGAAACAGCACTTCGAAACGGCAGTCATTTTTGACAAATGCATCGAAGGACTGATCAATCGGTCGATTCAGCTCGCTGAGAAAAAGCGTCTGATCCGGTAAAAGTTTATGGTTAAAAACTTCTGTTACCTGGTCCTTGGCATCAAACGCAATAATATTCGAACGATTGCCAAAAAGCTTAAAGACCAGACTTTCATTTTCTTCAAATCCGATTTTAAAAGCACGTTCGTTTAAAAACACTTTCACTTCTTCAACCTTGCGGCCGGAAAGCCGGGTAAACAAATTGACCGAATTTCGCCTGGCGCGCTGAAAGCTGTCGGGGAAACTCAGGCAGGAAAAATTTGACCGCAAAGTGGCTTTGATAAAAAACGGCTTAACCAGTTCCTCTGCAAGTTCCGCCTCTGCAAATACCAGAATCAATTCGTCTTTTTCCTGACTGAAAGCCTCAATAAATTTCTTTCCGGAAAGTTCGGAATTCAGCCTCGGAGCGAGCTGTTTAAGGAAGTAATAATTTTGATGCACGGATGATATTTTTCATTGATTCTGCTGAAAAACGAACAGCTATTTACTATGCTTCAGCAGACTTTCGAGCCTGGCTAGTTCTTCCTGTACTCCTTCAAAAAAGCCGTGATCTTTCAGCCAGTCGTTATTGTAGTACGAATTTTGGTAGCGATCGCCCGAATCACAGATCAAAGTTACGATAGAACCGCTTCTGTTTTGCCTTGTCATTGCTGTTGCCAGCTTCAACACGGCCTCAAAATTGGTACCAGTTGAACCTCCAACACGCCGGTTGATCAAGTTAGAAAGCATGATCATTGCTGCGATGCTCGATGCATCAGGAACGCAGATCATGTGATCCACAATGCTTCTGATGAAAGATGGCTCAACCCTGGGACGACCAATCCCTTCAATCTTAGAAGCAAATTGACTGCAAATTTCCGGATCATTGTTTTTCCAATAGTCGTGGAAGACCGAATTTTCCGGATCCGCTACACAAACCTTTGTGTCATATCGCTCGTAACGCACATATCTGCCAATCGTTGCGGAAGTACCGCCTGTTCCGGCTCCTACAACAATCCATTCGGGTATCGGATGCTTTTCTAATTTCATCTGCCTGAAAATCGATTCCGCAATATTGTTATTTCCCCGCCAGTCCGTGGCACGCTCTGCATACGTGAACTGGTCCATAAAGTGCCCGCCTGTTTCAGTCGCAATTAGCCTGGAAACCGCATATACTTCGGATGGGTGATCGACATAATGACATCTTCCTCCATAAAATTCAATGGCCTGGATTTTATCCGGACTCGTAGATTTCGGCATGACCGCTACAAATGGCAAACCAACCAACCTGGCGAAGTATGCCTCAGAAACGGCAGTTGATCCACTGGATGCCTCAACAACCGTCGTGCCCTCATGCAGCCATCCGTTACAGATTGCATACAAAAAAAGCGACCTGGCCAGCCGATGTTTTAAACTCCCCGAAGGATGTGTCGATTCGTCCTTAAAATAAAAATCAATATCGGGAAAAACTGGAATATCCAGGCGGATCAGATGGGTATCCGCAGATCGCTGATAGTCCGCCTCAATCTGCTCAATAGCATGCCCGGCCCAGGTTGATTTTGTTGTATGTGATGAAGTACTGTCCATTCGTTTTTTGTGCAAAGATCGAAAGATTTACTTTCGATTGAAGCGAATACAGAAATCGGAGCGCAGTTTTAAAGATCAGAGAAGTTTATAAATCAAGAACCAACTCGTCGTAAGCAAGCCTTACGTTTGCCGGCAGCTCTTTCTCTACTTCCGCATGCAAACCAAGTTTGTGACTGATATGGGTAAGGTAAGCCTGTGGAACTTCGAGCCTGGCGATCAGCTCCAGAGCTTGCGACAGGGTGAAATGCGACAGATGCGGCTCTTTCTGAAGTGTATCAAGCACAAGCACCTTAGATCCCCTTATTTTCTGCTGCTCCTCCTCCGAAATGTAATTTGCGTCGGTAATGTAGGTGAAATCTCCCACACGGTAACCATACACCGCCAATTTGTGATGCATGACCTCTATGGGCGTAAAGGTTACACCAGAGACCTCAAACGGTTTATTTTCTATGGGATGAAGCTCAAAATGAGGTACTCCAGGATAACGTTGTTCGCTAAAAGCGTATGCAAACTCGCTTTGAATCTGATTCAGGACAGATTCCCGGCCATATAAAGGAATGTCCATTTGCTGCCGGTGGTTAAATGCCCGGATATCGTCGAGACCAGCCGTGTGATCCTTGTGCTGATGGGTAAAAATAGCAGCATCCACCTCTCTCACATTTGCCCGCAACATCTGTTGCCGAAAATCAGGACCAGTGTCAATCACAAAAGATTTCCCCTTTACCTGTATCCATACAGATGTTCTGAGCCGTTTGTTATGGGGATCAGTAGAACGACAAACGGCACAATCACAAGCAATAACTGGTATTCCTTGTGATGTGCCGGTTCCTAAAAAAGTAATCTTCATGCAATCTATTCCGTCAAATGCGCCACCACTTCCACCAAACGGTCAAAGTTGAGTGGTTTCATCAGCGCATCGTCAAAACCTGCTTCTTTAAAATCTTCATCTGAGTAATTTTTGGCATTACCTGTGATCGCAACAATTGGCGTTTTCGCCTTGGCTGCATCAGATAACTTACGAATGCTGCGAGCGCATTCCATCCCATCCATCACAGGCATATTGATATCCAGCAAAATGATGTCAAAATCTTCTTTTTCAAGAAGTTGTAAAACTTGCTCTCCATTTTTTACTGAAGTAATTTCGTAATGTTGGAATTCCAGAATCTTTCTCGCCAGATTTTGAATTACTGAACTGTCTTCGGCAATGAGTACGCGTTTTGTGTAGGACATAAAATGGATCGGGTATTGTTTTTAATTAATTCGAAGGTCAATTTAGTTATAATTCCTACAACAACACAAATAGCAATGCCGGGAATTTTCAAATTTATCAAAAAAAGTAAATAAACCGGCGCCTGATTTTTTCAAACCTGCATTTAGGGTGTAAGTTTGCAAATTGCGCAGGTCGTTTTGTGTTAGTGGAAACTATTTTTCTCTGATAACACCCGGAATGACGATCGTTTAGTTCGTGTTCACCAACCTGTCAAAATATCAGCAAATATTTGATAATCAAAGATTTAAAGTATTAGACAAAAAAATCAAACTCAAACCCTGAAATAGCCTGTTATGTTTAAAAATAAAATAATCCGTTGGAGTACGCTTGCCATGATCGCGGCGATACTTGCCTATTTTGTCATCGAGAATTTTGCTGGTAGCGGTGCTGAAAGCGAGGATATTGCGATCACCAATCCAACAAAATACGCCGAGAAAATCAATAAGGAAAGAGAGGCAAAAGATGAGCAGTTCCGGTCCGGCAAAGATTCCCCCATTGCCGATAAGGAGGCATTTCATGGTTTACATTATTTTAAGGTAAATCCGGAATACAGGGTTAAGGCGACCATTTCACCATACATGAAAGACGACAAGGAATTGATCATCAAATACACAGATGGGACGACAGAAAAATATGAAAAATATGGCTACGCACATTTTGAAATAAACAAACAACCTCAAAAATTACTCTTGCTGAAAAACGAGAACGTAATCTCAGTGTTATTCCGCGATGAAACGAGTGGAAAAGAAACATATGGAGGTGGCCGGTATCTCGACTACCCGGCTTCGGAAATTAAGAACAATAGCATGGTTCTGGACTTCAACAACGCCTATAATCCGTATTGTGCTTATCAGGAAAGCTTTGCCTGTCCAGTTCCTCCGGCTGAAAACAAATTACTGATTTCCATTTTCGCAGGAGAACAGATCGAAGAATCGAATCATTGATTCCTGACTACAAAACTGCAAACATTGCTCTAAAACTTTCAGCCGACGCAGTGAATAAACACAGCTGCTGAACTTGTTTTCATTCATTCATTAAACAATTTACCTTTTTAGCTGTGTAGTAGAAGGGTAAAAAGTTAATTTTGTAAAAAGTTAAAATAAACAACACAGACCCGTGATTCCGCGCTGGCTCGCCAGGATATTGGCTTCCGGCAACCGACATTGGTTTAATATTTTTCGCAAAACACCGCATGAAGATTTCCTATAAGTGGCTTAAAGAATTAATTGACATAACTGAATCTCCGGAAGAAATTGGCAAATTGCTGACTGCAACCGGCCTGGAAGTTGAAGGTATTGAAGAAGTAGAATCGATCCGGGGCGGGTTGAAGGGCGTTGTGTTGGGCGAAGTGCTCACTTGCGAAAAGCACCCAGAAGCTGACCGTCTTAAATTGACGACAGTTGATGTTGGTTTAGCACAGCCTCTTTCCATCGTTTGTGGCGCCGCTAATGTAGCTGCTGGCCAGAAAGTAGTGGTTGCAACCGTTGGCGCCGTCCTGTATCCCACCGGAAGTACAGAGCCTATTGTTTTGAAAAAATCAAAAATCAGAGGCGCACTTTCCGAAGGGATGATTTGTGCCGAAGATGAGCTGGGCCTTGGATCGTCCCATGACGGAATTCTTGTACTGGAAACTGATTTACCAAATGGCACACCTGCTGCAGATTATTTCAATATCTCCTCAGATTATCTGATTGAGATTGGCCTGACACCAAATCGTGCGGATGCCGCTTCGCATTATGGTGTTGCCCGGGATCTGAAAGCTGTTCTGAAAAGAGAGATTAATTTACCGGACATTACCTCTTTCGCTGTCAATAATCAGACGCTGCCGATTTCCGTTACTGTTGAAAACGAAGAAGCCTGCCCACGTTATACCGGTTTGACGATCACCGGTATCAAAGTTTCAGATTCGCCAGCGTGGCTTAAACAAAGGCTGCAAACAATCGGAATTCGGCCGATCAATTCAATTGTCGACATTACAAATTATGTCTGCCACGAGCTTGGACAACCCATGCATGCCTTTGATGCCGCGAAAGTTGCAGGCAATCATGTTATTGTGAAAACCGTCGCGGCAGGAACACCATTTGTAACCCTGGATGGGCAGGAACGGAAACTGTCTGACTCTGATCTGATGATCTGTAATGCAAGCGAACCGATGTGCCTTGCCGGAGTCTTCGGCGGCCTCGAATCGGGGGTATCAGCTGAAACAACGTCAGTATTCCTTGAGTCGGCCTACTTTTCCCCTGTTTGGGTGCGTCGTACTGCGCAACGTTTTGCGCTTAAAACGGATTCATCTTTTCGTTTTGAACGCGGCACAGATCCAAATATGCCGTTATTCGCGCTGAAAAGAGCGGCACTCCTGATCCAACAGATTGCAGGCGGACAAATTTCCTCGGATACTGTCGACATATACCCTTCTCCTGTGGCGGATTTTGAGGTAAAAATGAGCTATCGCAACATCGACAGGCTGATTGGAAAATCCCTGGATAAAATTCTGATCAGGGAAATACTGAACGGTCTGGATATCCGGATAGAAAACGAAACAGAATCAGATTTCACAGCAATTGTCCCTCCTTATCGCGTTGATGTACAACGTGAAGCGGACGTAATCGAGGAAATTTTAAGGATTTATGGCTTCGGTCAGGTAGAACTTTCAGACGTATTGAGCTCTGATTTCCTGTCTGACTTTCCGGTAAATGATCCTGAAAAACTTCGTATGCGGGTCTCCCAGCTACTGGCGGGAAACGGTTTCAACGAAATGATCAACAACTCGTTAACCAAACCAGCACCGCAAGCCACTATCGCTGAATCGCTTGAAGGAGAGGCGGTTAAAATATTGAACTATTTGAGTGAAGATTTGTCGGTCATGCGGCAAACGCTGTTGTTTTCGGGCCTGGAAGTCGTGGCGTACAACAGCAACAGGCGTCAGAAGGACCTCAAACTTTTTGAGTTTGGCAAAACATACCACCTTTTAGACGGAAAGTACAAGGAAAGAGAACGCCTATCCGTCTTCCTCGCCGGAAATATTCAGGAAGAGTCCTGGACCGAAAAGAGCCGGGAAGTAGTTTTTCATGACCTGGCGGCGGCTGTAAATCAGGTATTGTCCAGTATGAAAGTGAAAAACATTGAAAAAGCAGAAGCTGACGGAGCAATTTTTCAATACGGCCTTACGCTAACTTCAAATCGCAAAACAGTGGTTTCATTTGGTCTGCTCAAACCGACGTTAGTCAAAAGAGCCGACATAAAAGGTACTGTTCTTTTTGCAGATTTTGACTGGGACTACCTGCTAAAACAGTACGATTCGGCTGTGCAGTTTAAAGAAGTTCCAAAATTCCCGGAAGTGCGGAGAGATTTATCAATTGTGGTTGATAAAAAAATCACGTTCGAGGAGCTTCGCCGGATCGCATACAAGACGGAGCGTCAATTGTTGCGTTCTGTCAATGTGTTCGATGTATATGAAGGGGCGAATCTGGACGGTAAAAAATCTTATTCTATCAGTTTTATTTTGCAGGATGAACAGCAAACGCTTACCGACAAGGTAATAGAAAAATCGATGGAACGGTTGATCAGTAATTACGAGCGGGAGCTTGGTGCGGTAATCAGAAAGTAATTAAGATTGCATGTTGAAGGATCAGTGAATTAAATTCGGATGCCTGGCCGTTCACAGCTTTTATCCGAATATCATCAATAGTTAACGATTAACGTTCCTAAAATGGAAAAGGTCAGCGCTCGTTTAATTCATCTGAAATTGATCGATTTTGAGAAGAAACTCGACATTCTGATCAGAACTAAAGAGAAACTAACTTGGTCAGTTTCAGAATTGCAGCGCGAAAACGCCGAACTTCGAACGCAGAATAGCAAGATCACTGAGGAAAGCAAGGAATTAAAGAAAAAATACAGTACTTTAGAAAAAGACTTTAATAAGTCTAAAACTTTAGCTAAAATTGTCAAAAGTAAACTGACACCGACTGGCGGAGCGGCCGAATTTAAGCAATCAGTTGAACGATATATACAAGAGATCGATAAGTGCATAAAAATGCTTGAAGATACCTTATGACAAAAAAACACATTCCAAATCCTGACGTCTCTGTCTTTGTAAAATTTCTCGACAGAGGTTTCAAATTAAGTGTTCCTGCAGATCAGGAAAAATATTACCGGAATGGTTATGAGGCTTTCATGAAGCGCGTGAATGAGCATAAATTAAAGGAAAAAGGAGGATACGACGATATCGAAGCCATGGGTCTCACGGCACTTGAATGCATTGTGGCATTGCAAAGAACGAGCGAGCAAATGGAGGGTTTAATGGAGGCATTTCAGGACAGACTTGTGAAACTGGATACTTCTGTGGCTGAGGCACTTGAAACCTAGAACAAAAACGAAATCAAATTTGAATCTTAGACCTTAATTTTAGCAGCCACTCTCAATATCGTACAACACGAGGAAATTCGGCATTTTAACGTCAGGTAGTCGGTAAAACCAACTATTGTAAACATTACTTAAAATGTCAAGTTCATTAATTTTTATCATCCTTCTTTCCGACATCATCGCCATTGGTGTGGGAATTTTTGCGGGGAAATACATCTTTCAAAAATCTTTCGACCAAAAGGAAAAAGATGCTCAGGAGCGGGCCGCTGAAATTCTCCGTAACGCTGAAAGCGCAGCAGAGAACATCAAAAAAGACCGGATTCTGGAGGCCAAAGAAAAGTATTTACGACTCAAGACCGAGTTTGAAGAAGACGCAAACAAGAAAAGAGTTATTCTTCAGACTAACGAGCAAAAGCTTAAACAGCGTGAACAAAGCCTGAACCAGACTGTGGAGCAGAATAAGCGTCGTGAAAACGAGCTTGAAACTTTGAAAACCAATTTGTCCAATCAACTGGAAACGGCAACCAAAAAACGTGACGAGGCTGAAAAGTCTCTACAGCAACAAGTTGCTCAGCTTGAAAAAATAGCAAACCTCACAGCAGATCAGGCGCGCGACCAACTCGTTGACGCCTTGAAAGCAGAGGCCGACACCAGAGCCGGCTCTTACGTGAAAAGCGCGATGGAGGAAGCCAGGCTTACGGCAACCAAGGAGGCAAAGAAAATTGTAATCGAAACCATTCAGCGTACCGCTGCTGAGCATGCAATTGAGAACTGCGTTTCAGTTTTCAATATTGAAAATGACGATATTAAAGGTAAAATCATTGGCCGCGAAGGAAGAAACATTCGTGCCCTGGAAGCTGCAACAGGCGTGGAGATCATTGTTGATGATACACCGGAAGCAATTGTTATCTCAGGATTCGACCCCGTTCGTCGTGAAATAGCGCGCCTTTCGTTACACCGTCTGGTGCAGGATGGCCGGATTCACCCTGCCCGCATTGAGGAGGTGGTTGCTAAAACGCGTAAGAACATTGACGACGAAATCGTGGAAATCGGTGAACGAACTGTCATTGATATGGGTATTCACGGCCTGCATCCTGAGCTGGTAAAGATGATCGGCCGGATGCGGTTCCGTTCTTCTTACGGACAGAATCTACTCCAACATTCCCGCGAAGTGGCAAAGCTTTGTGCGACCATGGCTTCGGAGCTGGGGCTTAATACGAAACTTGCAAAAAGAGCGGGATTGTTACACGATATTGGTAAAGTCTGGCCGGAAGAGTCGGATCTTCCGCACGCAATTCTGGGTATGGAGCTGGCGAAAAAATACAAGGAGAATCCGGAAGTCTGCAACGCAATCGGAGCGCACCATGATGAGATAGAAATGACCAGCATCCTTTCCCCGATCATCCAGGTTTGCGATGCGATATCAGGTAGCCGTCCGGGAGCACGCCGCGAAATGATGGAATCATATATTCAGCGTTTGCGTGATCTTGAAAATATGGCCATGTCTTTCGATGGAGTGGAGAAATGTTATGCTATCCAGGCTGGCCGTGAACTACGCGTAATTATCGACGCAGATAACGTCTCGGATGAAAAAGCAGGAATGCTCTCATTTGATATTTCACAAAAAATAGAAAAAGAAATGCAATATCCCGGCCAGATCAAAATCACGGTAATTCGTGAAATGCGTGCCGTAGCTTACGCGAGGTAAACTTAAATTGCCCCGAAATTGTATTAATGGAATAAGGTTTGTCTGGTGTCTCACCATTGGCGTATTGCCGGACAAACCTTTTTTTATAATCCGTTGTCAGATTGGCAAGGGAGTCATTTTATCACACAGCGACAGCCACACTGTTTGACCAATCAATGTAATGAGTTATTCAAAGCTTACAAGTCTCGAAAAATTAAGCATTAAAACGCTTGGCGAATTAAAAAAGGCAGGGTACATATCGCGAACCATCAAGCAGGAACTGCGTGACAACCTGATCGAAAAAATCCGTAATAAAGAAGTTGTCTTTCCTGGTATCTGGGGTTACGAAGAAACGGTAATTCCTGATGTTGAACGTGCTATTTTATCAATGCACAACATCAATTTACTGGGTCTGCGCGGTCAGGCAAAAACGCGTATTGCACGCATGATGACCGGTTTGCTCGACGAATTTATTCCTTATGTGACGGATTCCGAACTGCACGATGATCCTTTGGAGCCACTCTCGCGCTTTGCAAAAGATGTGGTTCTGGATAAAGCTGATCAAACGCCAATATCCTGGTTGCACCGGGCAGAGCGTTATACCGAAAAACTGGCGACCCCTGACGTATCCGTTGCCGACCTTATCGGCGACGTGGATCCGATCAAAGCGGCCACCATGAAGCTTCCTTACTCAGATGAGCGCGTAATCCATTTTGGACTCATTCCCCGTTCGCATCGTGGAATTTTTGTTATCAACGAGCTTCCCGATTTGCAGGCCCGTATTCAGGTAGCATTGTTTAACATTTTACAGGAAGGCGATATCCAAATCCGTGGTTTTAAACTTCGTCTGCCGCTTGATATTCAGTTTGTCTTCACTGCGAATCCGGAAGACTACACCAACCGGGGAAGCATTGTTACTCCATTGAAGGACAGAATTGAAAGCCAGATTGTGACACATTATCCGAAAACAATCGAGGTTGGGAAAAAAATTACGGAGCAGGAAGCCGTTGTTAAAGAAGAACAGAAAGAGCTTGTTGTTGTCAATGACCTCATCAAAACGCTGATTGAACAAATTGCATTTGAGGCAAGAGAAAGCGAATATGTAGATAGCAAAAGCGGGGTTTCAGCCCGTTTGACAATCTCTGCTTATGAAAGTCTGCTAAGCACCGCTGAGAGACGCGCATTGATCAATGGTGAAACAAGCACATACATCCGTATCTCAGATCTCTATGGCGTTGTTTCCGCAATTTGCGGAAAAGTGGAGCTGGTATATGAAGGCGAAGTAGAAGGCCCCGTTATTGTAGCGCAGAATCTGATCGGAAAGGCTATTCGAAATCAGTTTCTTAATTTCTATCCGGATCCTGAAAAATCAAAGAAAAGCAAAATCAATCCGTACGCGAAAGTGATCGAGTGGTTTGGTTCCGGAAATGAAATGGAAATGATCGGCGACATGCCGGATCGTGAATATCAGGCGCGCTTGAAAACCATCGACGGCCTGGACGATTTCGTGGATATGTTAAGTGCTTATGGAAGTGAAAGTGAGAAGCTTTTCATGATGGAATTTGCGTTGCATGGTATGTCTGAATTTTCGCTGATCGGCAAGCAGTCAATGGATCAGGGAATGAAGTTTCAGGATCTGGTAAGCAGTATGTTCTCCGGTCCGGGCGATGACGAAGATTATGATTTTGATGACGACGATGATAAAAAAAGATTCTAGGCTTTTCCAGACTTACAAAGTCTTTAAGACCTGGCAAGTCTGATCTCCTGCCAGATAAAACAGAAACAGCCCGGAGAAATCTCCGGGCTGTTTCTGTTTTGAACCTTCTACACGCTTATTTATAAACAGAATCCATAACGCTATGCTTCTGCAACTCCTTCGTCTTTTACATTTGGTTCGCTGGTATCAATCAGAGAATCCGGCTCGTTGTTAACCTTTGCACGTACTTTGGCTTCCAGTTCGTCCATCAGTTCAGGATTATCCTTGATCAGCGCTTTCACTGCATCACGGCCTTGCCCAAGACGGTTACCATCATAGCTGAACCATGAACCCGCTTTCTTTACAATATCAAGTTCCACCGCAAGATCGATGATCTCCCCTACTTTGGAAATTCCTTCACCATACATGATGTCAAACTCAACCACTTTAAAAGGTGGTGCAACTTTGTTTTTCACAACTTTTACCCGGGTACGGTTTCCAAGTATCTGGTCAGCGCTTTCCTTAATCTGCCCAACCCTGCGAATATCAAGACGAACAGACGCATAATATTTCAAAGCATTACCACCCGTTGTAGTCTCAGGGTTACCGAACATCACACCAATTTTCTCACGAAGCTGGTTAATGAAAATACAGCAACAGCCTGTTTTGTTAATTACACCCGTAAGTTTCCGAAGTGCCTGAGACATCAGACGCGCCTGAAGACCCATTTTACTGTCACCCATTTCTCCTTCCAGTTCCGCACGTGGCACTAATGCCGCAACCGAGTCAATTACGATAATATCAACCGCGCCACTGCTGATCAGATGTTCCGCAATTTCAAGCGCCTGTTCTCCATTGTCAGGCTGTGATATCAGAAGATTGCTTGTATCAATACCCAGTTTCTCTGCATAAGAACGGTCAAACGCGTGTTCAGCATCAATAAATGCAGCCAGGCCCCCTTTTTTCTGAGCCTCTGCAATGCAGTGCATGGACAAGGTCGTTTTACCCGAAGATTCCGGACCATATATTTCCACCACACGTCCGCGTGGAACACCACCTACACCAAGTGCAAGATCGAGCCCTAAAGAACCTGTGGAAATTACAGGAATATCAAGGACCTTGCTATCGCTCAGACGCATTACAGTTCCTTTTCCGTAGGTCTTATCTAATTTTTCAAGCGTTGTCTGTAACGCTTTCAGTTTATTCTCTTTATCCGTTGTTGCAGGTGCTGCCATAAATTTTGAACAAATGATTTGTTTATAAAACTGCGGTCATGTCTGTAACCAAACCGCTTCGATTGAACATACTTAAAAGTAAATTTACCTCTTTTTACCCAAATCCAAAACCGGGTTTACCACCAGGGACTTTGGATAATTTAACCTCACTTTTGTTGCTCAAATTACCCGACGGATAATCTGAGTAACAAAGATATGATATTAATTGTATCAATAAAAACTTAATTCAATTATTAATTACCAAAACATTCAGCTTTAAATCCACTGAAACGGAATACTTATGAAATACTTTTTAAAACTGACAATCGTCATCATTCCGCTGCCCTATGACAAATAACTTTGCCGGATCACGAATAATCATTCTTTATTTCCAATATGTTTATACTCATATTCTTTGTTGCTCACTGGTACTTATCACTTTTGATGCAGACTTTTTTCCTTCACCGGTACGCGGCTCACAAAATGTTCACCATGAGCCCGCGTTGGGAGAAGTTCTTTTACACGCTGACATGGATTTTCCAGGGATCCTCGTTTCTAAGCCCCTATGCTTATGGTGTAATGCACCGGCTCCATCACGCGTATGCGGACACCGAAAACGACCCGCACTCGCCAAGCTTCTCAGATAGCCTGTTCGACATGATGTGGAAAACCAAAAATTACTACAACAAGATCGTTCACAAAACAGACAATATTGAGCCCAACTTCAAAAAGGGAGTTCCCAACTGGCCTTTTATGGAACGACTGGGTGATATGTGGTTATCCAGGGTTGGCTGGGGCGTTTTTTACGTCCTGATCTACTTACAATTTGCGACTGCCTGGTGGATGTTTTTACTGTTGCCGATTCACTTTTTGATGGGCCCAGTTCATGGTGTCATTATCAATTGGTATGCGCACCGCTATGGATATGTAAATTTTAAAGTCGACGATACTGCCAGGAACCTGCTCCCTTTCGACTTTTTGATGATGGGTGAGGCGTATCACAACAATCACCATAAATATGGCGGAAGGGCAAATTTTGGCTTCAAATGGCATGAGTTTGACCCGACCTACCCATTTATTATTCTGCTCAACAAACTTAAAATTATCAGATTAAAACCGAATAATGATCTGAACTATATGTAAATCCTGAAACAAGCAATACTTTTGTCAGATTAAATACCAGCTCTCCTTAAGCTGGTATTTTTGTTTGTCACTAACTTGCCAAAATAAAAATCCGCGTGCTAAAAAAAATTCTTCTGGCCCTGCTCCTTATGCTGATCATCGCAGGAGTCTATTACCGCGATCTGGTTAGTTATGGATGGATGCAGGGAAAAGGACAGTTAGGAATTCTCATGAATGTGGAGGACACCAACGACGTTTTAGCCGATCCTGCATTTCCTGATTCTTTAAAAGCAAAAATTCGGCTGATAGAAGAAATCAAACAGTTCGGGGTGGACTCGCTGGGGTTGACCCCTTCCAAAAATTACACGACATTTTACAACCAGCATGGAAAGCCTTTGATATGGGTAATTACCGCTTCCGAGCGCTATCGCATTAAGGCATTTGAATGGAAATTTCCGATCTTGGGATCATTTCCTTACAAGGGCTATTTTGATTCGACAAGAGCCGTACGTGAGGAACAGATTTTAAAGAATGAGGGACTCGATACGGATATTGGTGATGTCTCTGCCTGGTCCACCCTGGGATATCTAAAAGACCCGATTCTATCCAGTATGCTTCGCAGAAAAGATGGAAGCCTGGCTAATCTGATCCTTCACGAACTAACACATGGTACACTTTTTGTGAAAAACAATCTTGAACTTAATGAAAACCTGGCAAGTTTTGTAGGAGACCTGGGAGCAATTCGATTTCTTACTCAAAAATACGGAGCCGATTCTCCACAACTCAAAGCTTACGAATTTTCTAAGAAGTACAACGACGCCTATTCTCAGCACATTTTAAGGGGAATCGGCCGATTGGACAGCTTGTACGAAACATTTGGAACGAGCATGTCTCCGGACGCCAGAAAAGACAGTTTAAAGAAAAATATGATTCTTGGGATACTTAACGATGCGGACACACTTCTGGGAGCTAAAATTTCGTTGAAAAGAAACAGCCGATTTGCCGAAAATGAGCTGCCAAACAACGCCTTTTTTATCAGTTATCAGACATACCGATCCAAACAGAATGTCTTCCGGGACGAATTTGAAAAAAAATTTGGCAGGGATTTTAAACGGTATCTTGAATACCTGAAAGGTAAATATCCCTCATTGTAAATCATTGAATTATCGAATTAGCATGAAGCTTAAATACCTCACTATCGTAATTTCTATATTATTGGTTTCGCTTTTTTCTTTCAGGCAGTTTGATCAAAATCGCGTTATACCAAACAAAAGTTTTATTGTCGGTGAAAAGGTGGAGTACCGTGTTCATTATGGATTTATCAACGCCGCCGAAGCCAAAGTTGAAATAGGAAAATCTGTCACGATTGTCAACAACAGGCCATGTTTTAAAATAAATGTGACCGGCAGAACAGTGGGACCGTTCGACCTGATTACAAAAGTGAGAGACAACTGGCGTTCATACGTGGATACTTCTGCAATTCTGCCGCATGTATTTTACCAGAGTATTCAGGAAAATAAATATCGGAAAGAGGAAACCGTTGTGTTTAATCACGACAAGGACCAGGCGGTTTCAAGTGTGAAAGATGAGACAAAATCATACAATGTCCCCAATAATATTCATGATATCATTAGCGGATATTTTTTTCTGAGAACGCTTAATTTCGACAAAATACAGGAAGGTGAAATTATTGAAGTGCCGACTTTCTTTGGCGGTGAAGTTTACAAATTGCGCGTGAGATATGTGGGTAAGGATGTAATTAAGACCAAGTTCGGAAAAACGCGTGTGCTTCGTATTAACCCATTAATACCCGATAATAAACTTTTTAAAGGAGAGGGTGCCATGAAACTCTGGGTGTCCGACGATACAAACAGAATTCCTTTGAAGGCAGAGGTTGAGTTGGTTATCGGCTCTCTCGAAATGGATTTGAAATCGTATAAAGGACTCCGCAAAGAAATTGTCTGGTTTTGAAAACAGCTATTTCCAGGCCGTTAAAATTGCTTTCCGCAAATTCTGTACCTGTTTCCAGGGAAATCCAAGGTCATTTTTAATGATTGAAAAGAAGTGTGTTTCTTCGCTTCCGAAACTCTTGTAAAACCTGGCAATTGAAGCTATCTGCGGACTTTCAAAATCAAAAACATGTTGAAAACCCGCATTTTCTTGAAAATATTCATTTAAAATAAAGCTTCGCCCATTACCATTACGGCCCGTTTTATCAGCTGCATTGAAAAGATAAATGGTCGTAGTATCGCTTTTGACTAAGAATACTCCGGCGTGAATTGTTTCATTTTTATTGGCATAATATAGTTTCGCATATCCATTTTCCCTCAATCTCATATACAATTTCACCAACAGCGCGTACGCCGAATCGCTGACACCGCCCTGAATTCCGGAAGCGTGGTTTTCACTGAAAAGAGCAATTAATGGTGTTATATCCTTACTTTCCTTTATACTCCACCCTGCCTCCTGGCTCCGCTTGATGTTCAGCCTTCTATCCGAACTATAACCAGAATAAATTTCACTAAACGACCTGCTCATATTGAGTAGATGCGTGCAATGAATCTGAGTCCGGAACTTTTCAAACCGCCCCAGTTGATCGTTTAATGACCTGAAATTATGCGGATTAAAACAGTATGCTGAAATGTAATTGAAATTCAAATCTAACACCGTTAGAAATTCGTACGCAATTTGTACAGTGATTTCATTTTGCGAGAAAATACCTAGAAACTGGCAATAAAATGGTTGCTGAATTACCTGACGTCCAAATTTGGTTTTTAACGGAAGCGGCATTAAAACCTCGTAATTGCCAGTGGACGGCCACACAATTGCGTTCCAGTCCTGGCAGACAATATCCAGATACCAGGATTTGGCGTAAACGACATTCTGTTGAGATTTTTCAATCAGCTGATCCCATTGGTCAGAATCAATGGCTGAACGTGAAAGGCAAATTGGAAGCAATTTTCGCACATGTTAAATGACCTTTCTGCGCTGAAAAAGTTCAGGCAAAAACTATTTAAAATAACTGCGAAGTTTTTGTAACGTTTCTTCCACATCAGGCGTTTCGCCCATCAGCAGATTTACACTTTGAATTGAATGAATTACAGTACTATGGTCACGCCCACCAAAATGATATCCGATCGATTTCAACGGCAGATCTGTATACTCTTTGGCAAGAAACATAGCGAGCTGCCTCGGATACACTACTTCTTTTTTGCGGCTCTTACTTTTCAGGTCAGCGATGGATACCTGAAAAAAATCGGCGACGATCTCTTGAATCGTATCGATCGTCACTTCCTTATCCTCATTCATGACGATGTTTTTCAACGTGTTCTTCGCCAGCTCCACATCAATTTCACGGCGGGTCAGTGAAGCCTGCGCCATCAGTGAAACGATCACACCTTCCAGTTCACGCACGTTGGAATTCACACTGTGCGCAATGTACTCAATCACGTCATAATCAATTGCAATTCCTTCCGACTGTATCTTTTTCTGGATGATCGCGATACGTGTTTCAAAGTCCGGGGTTTGCAAATCGGCCGTCAGCCCCCATTTGAAACGTGAAAGCAAACGATCCTGCAAGCCCTGCAACTCACGTGGAGGCCTGTCACTCGTCATAATGATCTGCTTTCCAAGCTGATGCAGGTGATTAAAAATATGGAAAAATGTATCCTGCGTTTTTTCCTTTCCTGACAAAAACTGGACGTCGTCAATCGCCAGGACATCCACCTTCATGTAAAAATCGGTAAAATCCTGTAACGTGTTGTTCTTGATCGAATTGATAAACTGATTGGTGAATTTTTCGGAAGATACATAAAGCACCAGTTTGTTGTCAAAATGGTTCATGATGTAATTTCCTATCGCCTGCACCAAATGCGTTTTCCCCAACCCTACACCGCCATACATCATCAGCGGGTTAAACGACGTAAGTCCCGGACGTTGGGCAACTGCAAATCCGGCAGAACGCGCAAGGCGATTACAATCTCCTTCAATAAAGTTATCGAATGAGTAATTCGGATTCAGATAAGTATCAAGATTCAAAGAGTCCTGATCTTTTGACCTTTGACCCGAACCCATTCTCGGATCCGGTGCAAAGTTATCCGGCCTCGACTGGGTGGAAGTTTTCGGTGTGGAAACATTCATTGTCAACGGCTGATGCTTTTCATTTCCGGTGTCAACAATAATCGAATATTCCAGCATTCCGTCTCTTCCAATTGCATAGTCCAGCGCTTTTCGCAACAGATTTACATAATTGTCCTCCAACCATTCATAGAAAAATTGGCTGGGAACCTGTATTGTAAGTACTTTTCCATAGATTTTCAGTGGCCGGACAGGTTCGAACCACATCTTAAAACTCTCCTCAGGAATATGCTGCTGAATGATTGACAAACAGCTATTCCAAATCCGGTCTACTTCTCTATAGTTAGTACTTCTTTCCAATGCAACGGGGTGTAATCAGAACTTAAAATTCAAACGGACGGCAAAGATATGAAAATAGATGAAGTTTACGGACGAATAAAACGTTGAATTTACTGTGGTTACAATCTTTATTCAAGCCGTTAAGTAAATGTATCCGAAATCAACACTGTGTATATGACAAAGCTTCGCCCGGCAAATACAAATCAGAAAATTTAAATGTCAAATTTGTAGATTTGTTAAAATACCTGTTACAATCTGTAATTAAAACATCAACAAACCGAATATGCCAGATAATCTTTTCGCAGAATTCACATCCTCGGGCAAAGAATCCTGGAAAAAGCAGGTTGAGAAAGAATTGAAAGGAAAATCGATAAATCCGGAAGGCTGGAAACTTGCGGATGCACTTTACGTAGAACCCTATTATACATCCGCGGAAATTGACTGGCACAAAACCAAAGATCTTCAGAATGCACAAAAGGCAATTCCAGGTTGGCAAAACACCCGGTTCATTCAATTTGATTCGCCGTCTAAAACAAATATAAGAATTCGAACAGCGTTAGATTCCGGAGCAACTTCAATACTCCTGAGTTTGGGCGATAGAGATCTTCCGCTCTGTGAATTCACAAAAACGCTTCACGCTGTTAAACTGAGCGACTCTCCTGTATATTTTAAAACACAAAAGGACCCGGAACAGTTATTCTCCGATATTTCAAGGGGTGCGGGCTATTACATCAAAGGGGGTATTGCGAATGACATTTTGGCAAGCTGGATGCGTACGGGGGAAGACCCCGCACGCTCGTTTGAAAAAACGGGTCGCGTTCTTCAGCTGACAAAAACAATGAAAGACTTCCGGCCATTTATGATCGAAAGTCATATTTATCACAATGCGGGCGCAAATGCAGTACAGGAAATTGCATTTATGATTTCATCTTTGGTTGCGTGTGCAGACTATTTTACCGATCACGGAATCTCGCCGCTTCACGCTTTGAACCGATTCTTTTTCTCTGTTTCCATAGGGCCGCAGTATCTGACTGAAATTGCGAAACTAAGAGCGCTCAGATATCTGTACCGTAAAGTTACACGTGCATATCAGCTTCCGGACGCACTCTGCAATGCATTTGTACATGCTCAGACTTCTACGTTTTATCACTCAAGTATCGCCGCAAACAACAATATGATACGTAGAACATCAGAAGCGATGAGTGCTGTTACCGGCGGTAGCGATGCAATTACCCTAGCCGATTTTGACGCGGTGGACGATAGCAATATCAATAGAATCGCTCAGAATGTATCTCTTTTAATTTATAACGAAAGCCTTATGGGCCTGGTTGCGGATGCCGGTTCAGGATCCTATCTCATTGAAAAAATGTCCCTGGCCATGGCTGAATCTGCCTGGGAACTGTTCATTGAAACTGAAAATATGGGTGGACTGGTGAATTGTTACCAAAACGGATTCATCCAGTCGGAAATAGAGAAGTCCTGGGCGGAGAAATCGGCGGCGATAGCAGCCAACCAGATCATTGTTGGCGTTAATAGATTCAACGATCCGCTTCAAGGCCATAATCAGTATCCAAATGACGACAACAAAAATACTCCGGACTCAGATTTTTATGGTTTGAAAAATCGTAAACTTGAAGATGCATGGCTAACGGAGAAATCTTAAACACTTTATTATCAATATTTTAATTCAAAAACTAACGGTGTTAGATTATTTAAATAAGATTTAAAATAGCCTTTTACAATGAAACCAGATTTTAAAATCCCACATGTCAGCGAACAGGAAAACGGTTATTCCACCAAGGAAAAACAGGTTGTAGCTGCTGTCACCCCTGAGGGAATTAAAATCAGACCAAATTACACCAAGGAAGACATGAGCGGCCTGGAATTCGGAGCAGGAACCCCTCCCTTTTTACGTGGTCCTTACGCAAGTATGTATGTGGAAAAACCCTGGACCATCCGTCAATATGCCGGCTTTTCAACAGCAGCTGATTCCAATGCGTTTTACAGGAAAAATCTTGCAGCCGGTCAGAAAGGACTTTCGGTAGCATTTGACCTGGCGACGCACAGAGGCTACGATTCCGACCATCCGCGTGTGGTAGGAGATGTGGGAAAGGCTGGGGTTGCCATCGATTCTGTGGAGGACATGAAGATTCTTTTTGACCAGATTCCACTTAATCAAATGTCTGTTTCCATGACAATGAATGGCGCCGTGATTCCAATCCTTGCCTTTTTCATCGTTGCAGCGGAAGAACAGGGCGTAACTCCTGAGCAGCTTTCAGGAACCATTCAAAACGACATCCTGAAAGAATTCATGGTCCGCAATACGTATATTTATCCTCCTGCACCCTCCATGCGCATCGTTGGGGATATTTTTGCGTACACGACCCGTTTCATGCCCCGGTTCAATTCCATCAGTATCAGTGGATATCACATGCATGAAGCTGGTGCACCGGCACATATTGAACTGGCCTATACCCTTGCAGACGGACTTGAATATATCCGGACAGGCCTGAAATCAGGAATGAAAATCGACGATTTCGCTCCGCGGCTATCCTTTTTCTGGGGAATTGGTATGAATTATTTCATGGAAATCGCTAAAATGCGGGCAGGACGGTTACTTTGGTCTAAAATCGTAAAGCAATTCAACCCTTCAAATGAAAAGTCGCTCATGTTACGCGTGCATTGCCAAACCAGCGGATACAGCCTAACTGAACAAGATCCCTATAACAACGTCGCCAGGACCTGCATTGAAGCCATGGCGGCTGCGATGGGACACACCCAGTCCTTACACACAAATTCTCTGGACGAAGCCATTGCACTCCCTACCGATTTTTCCGCACGTATTGCCCGTGATACGCAACTCTTATTGCAATATGAAACTGACATTTGCAAAGCAGTAGACCCATGGGGTGGTTCATATTACGTAGAATATCTGACTAACGAACTCGCGGAGAAAGCGTGGAAGCTGATTGAAGAAGTCGAAAATCTGGGAGGGATGACCAAAGCCATTGAGACAGGCCTGCCCAAGATGCGTATTGAAGAAGCGGCCGCCAGAAAACAAGCAAGAATTGATGCGGGCCGAGAAATCATAGTTGGTGTAAACAAGTATAAACAAGAATCGGGCGAAAATCTGGATATCCGGGAAATTGATAATCAGGGCGTGCGTTTAGGGCAAATTGCGTTGCTGGAAAAAATCAAATCGGAAAGGAATAACGAAGAAGTTGTAAGCGCCCTGAACCGCATTACCGAAGCTTGTAAACTGGCCGGAGGAAAAGACATGGCCAGTAATTTACTGGAACTGGCCGTAGACGCAGCCAGCAAAAGAGCTACATTAGGTGAAATTTCTGATGCTATGGAAAAAGAATTTGGCAGGTACAAATCAATCATCCGGTCTGTTTCGGGTGTTTATCAATCGGAGGTTTCAGATGACGAAAATTTCCGGATTGCACTTGAAATGTCTGATCATTTCGCGGAAATTGAAGGAAGACGACCCCGTATTCTTGTTGCCAAAATGGGACAGGACGGACATGACCGGGGCGCAAAAGTAATTGCCACAAGTTTCGCAGACCTGGGATTTGATGTAGACATCGGTCCCTTGTTCCAGACGCCGGAAGAGGTTGCCCGGCAGGCAGCAGAAAATGATGTCCATGTAGTGGGTGCGTCCAGCCTGGCTGCCGGACACAAAACCCTGGTGCCGCAGTTGATTGAGGAATTAAAAAAAATCGGGCGCGGAGATATTATGGTTGTTGCGGGAGGCGTGATTCCGGCGCAGGATTATCAGTTTTTATACGATGCCGGCGTTAAAGGGATTTTTGGACCGGGAACCATTATTTCAATTGCTGCCCAAAAAATATTAAAAGATCTGACAAGTAACTGATATTTCAGGATACTGATTTGCCAAAAACAAGCGAGGTGCAATTTCCGCCAAACCCAAATGAATTAGAGAGAGCATAGTTGACAGGAACTCCCTGAACCAGTTCTGAAACAGGTGAAATTTGATACGGTTTTACCGGCGTATCCACGCGTAAACTAGGATAAATCTCGGAATTAAAGATGGCTAAAATACTAAAAACCGCCTCAACCGCACCTGCCGCACCGAGCGTATGGCCGGTAAAGGATTTTGTGGAACTGTAATGCGGTACGTGGTCAAATACCTTGATCAGTCCTAGAGATTCAACCTGGTCATTGTTGCCGGTTCCGGTACCATGTGCGTTGATGTAGCTGATTTGAGATGGCTGAATTCCCGCTGAACGCAATGCAAGTTGCATGGAAAGCACCGCTCCTACTGCGTCATCAGACATTGCCGACGGATGATGCGCGTCGTTCGCATTGCCGTATCCGGCTATTTCCGCATAGGGCTTTTTATCTGCGGCAGTTTCTTCCGATTCCAGCACCAGATAGGCGGCTCCTTCACCCAAATTCAGGCCGTCCCGGTTCTCATCAAACGGTTTACAGGGAAGTTCGGAAAGGATTTTAAGGGCGTTGAAGCCATTTACGGTATACTTCGCCAGGGAATCCACCCCTCCCACAATTGCACGCTTCGCTCTGCCTGATTTAATCAGCCTGGCTCCCAGCAATATTGCATTGGCGGAAGAAGAACACGCTGTGTTGATGGTATCCGTAAAACCGGTGATGTTATAACTTTGGGTAAGTTTCAGCGTGTGTGCCGCTGAGCTGTAAGCATCAATATACTCCGATCCGTCTGTGTGCAGATTCGCATCCTGATAAAGCTGATCAGTAAGACACATGCCACCAACCGTGCTGGCAGAGATAAAAGCTGTATCCTCTGACGACAGATCGTTCGCCGAAAGATTCGCATCCGTAATTGCCTCTCCAAAAGCTTTAAAAGCGAGCAGATCAGTGCGGGTGAATCCTTTGGGATCGTCTATTTTCAGAAACTTTATCAGTTCTTCGTTATCCCACTTCACCTCACCAAAAGGAAGTTTAGCTGCATAAACAGATTTGAACTGCGTTGCGAGGGCAATTCCACTTTTCCCCAGTTGTAAACTAAGGTGATTCTCATGAAGGTTCTCTCCAATTGCTGTGATTATTCCCATCCCCGTCACCACAACCTTAGTCATAATCAGGCCTCCTTCGTATTTTTCAGAATATAGTCTGCCATGTGGTTCACATCCACAAGAATCTTTCGCCCTTCCGCGGGATTCGTGATTTTAATGCCGTATTCTCGTTCCAGAAGTACTACAAGTTCCAGTGAGTCAATGGAATCCAGTCCCAAATCTCCTCCAAACAACGGTTCATCGTCTTTAATATCAGAAGGATTGATATCCAATAAATTCAAATACTGCACAATTTGGCCCTTAATCACGGGCTTTAAGCTTTCTGCATCCATGTTTTAGTGATATGTTATCTGCCGGCACCCTGAGTTGTAAACCGGTTCAGATAATCTTTTCAATTCTTAGTTTAAAATATGTACAAAGTTGGCAAATCAAAATGAATACTCCCAAAAACAAAAATACTGACCGAAGTTCTTTCCAGCTCCCTCCTTTCAAAAATAGTACATAGAATCCTTCCAGACACCAGTGTAAAGGTGAGAAATTACTCGCAAACTGCATGAATCCCGGCATCACAAATGTAGGAACCAGAATTCCACCTATTGCACCAAATATAATAATGGAGATCGCTCCGAACCCATTTGCCTGTTCCTGCGTCCGCGCCACTGCACCAATCACCAAAGCGTAACTCACAGCCGCCATACTGCTCATAAAAACCACAGTTACAAAGGGCAGAATACTGGATGGAACTGTTAACTGCGGCAGACCTATTTTGGGCAACACCCAGATTCCCATCGAAAATGTCAGAATAACTTGTAGCACGGCAACCATTACATACATGCTCATTTTGCTGAGCATGACCAGCATAAAGCTGGTGGGCATCGTTTTGAGTCTTAAAAAACTTCCGTTGGTACGCTCTTTGACGATGTTGCTTCCCAATGAAACGACCATAAAAAACATGGCGAAAATAGTCCAGGCGGGCACGTTGTGCTGCGTAGAATTAGGAATTGCTGTGGAATTACTGCTACTGGCAACAATATGATCAATTTTGACCCGATTGGAAATCATCCGTTTTTTTAGCGCACCCGATTTGTCGCCAAGATCCATGTTGGCATACATGCGGTCGATCATCAGCGAATTTTCTATGACACTCATATACGACTGAATGATGCCCATAACCGAGTAACTATAATTTTCCTGTAAAACCGGATCGCTGTAAAACGACAACACTGGCATGCCAATATTTTTATTTCCGGATGAGTCGTATTCCAGGCCAAGGTCGTCCATCAGTATTTTGCTTACGCCACCTGCATTACTTTCCAGTCCTCCTGAAAATGTTTCAGGAATAAAAAGTGCAATCATTTTTCCACGCGCCAGCAGTTCCGATTTCAGCGATTCTCTGGGCAGATCATTCATCGAATCAATCTTAAAAAGCCCGGATCCTGAAAGTTGTTTGAGTAATTTGTCGCCTTCCTGCCCCTGATCGTGGTTTACGACAAGCAATGGTATCTGATTTTCATTGACCATTTTGTAGGCGCTGTCCTGAATGATGGTAATGATAAAAACCAAGAGCAACGGCATCAGAAACATCAGCGCCAGACCGACCCTGTCGTTGATCAGCAAAAGAAATTCCTTTCGAACAGATGAATATATTTTGAACATGATACTAGTCTCTGTAAGCTTCGCCGGTAAGTTTGATAAACAAAGCCTGCAAATTTTCCACGTGATTTTGTTTCAGCAAACCGGTTAATCCGCCACTTGCAATAACCTTCCCGTGATCTATAAGGGCAATGCGATTACAGAACTCCTCCGCTTCGGTCATGTGGTGCGAGGTGTAAACAATGGTTGTGCCGAGCCGGTTAATCTCTTCCAGATACTTTATAATCGCATTTTTGCTCTGGACATCTACACCCACAGTCGGTTCGTCGAGAAACAAAATTCCAGGTTCGTGAATGATACCAATCGCCAGATTAACCCGCCTTTTCATTCCACCCGAAAAAGTTGCCACTTTTTTGTCAGCAGATTTGGCCAGACCGAGCACTTCCAGCAACGCTTCCCGGCGCGCCGTCAGTTTCTCTTTTGACAAATTGTACATCGCGCCAAAATAGTCAAGATTCTGACGGGCCGTTAATTCCTCATAGAATGCAAATTCCTGCGGCACGAAACCGATGATTGTTCTGCGTTCCGATTTAGAGATTTCCCCGTAAGGATTGTAATATCTGATCTGTCCGTATGTTTGCGAAATGATGCCGCAAAGAATGGAAATCAATGTGGTTTTACCAGCTCCATTCGGCCCGAGCAGGCCGAAAACGTCAGATTGATGTATTTTTAATGTGACGTTTGTCAGGCTGTTCTCTGACGAATTGTTGTACTTTTTCGTAACCTGGTCAATATCAATACAAGGAAGTTCATCCATATGATCGTCGGGTAATCACTTACCCAGATTCATTTTTGAGAGTTTCTGAAATGCTTCCTTTTCAACAGCTCTGATCTCTACCAGCATATCAGCAATTTCTTCAAAATCCTTTTGTTCCGTCAAACGGCCTTTATAAACACCAGCCATTTTTATGGCACTCGCCCGCCACATATCTCCGGCTCTGGTAAAATCCTCTGAAACGACTGAAACGCGCTCATCCTGCAAATACGCCGCGGACTCTTCCAGAAACGCACCATATAAAAAACGGAATCCTCCACCGCCAGTCCCGATCTCCTCCTGCATTCTGACAATCTGTCCAAGATATAAACCTGCCTTTTTAAGACCCAGTTTATCACGCCATTTCCTGATGTGATTCGAGGTATGACGGATGCCATCCACTCCGGCAAAATTTCCCGGAATGCGCAACATGTCACGAACATTCCTTTTGATTCCGGTCACAATACCTTTCCGGATCAGATCATCATCAACACGCCCAATCGCTTCCGGGTAATAGATATGCCCTTTGGGTGCCAAAGGCCCCTGTGCAAACCGAACGCGCGTGAGGTCCTCCTTAGAAAGCGTGGTTACATCCTCCATCACCGGATCACTGATCATGTACCGGCCATCTTCGCGGCCATATACAATCAAATTGTGCGCATTGAAGTGGAAACGATATTCTTTGGGAAAATAACTCAGATGAAATACACCAACCTGGCAACCAACCGGAACTCCTTCCTCAATTTTTTTATCCAGAAAATCCTGCGCCGCCAATTGATTACTGAATTTTTTTCGGGTCACTTCCACACCAAGTGACTTACACGTTCTTTTGAAAATCGCACCGGGCATCGTTCGAAACGAGATCGCAGGCCCATTATTGACAGTGAGAAACGGGATCTGAATATAAAATAACCCCGAACCCATGCCGAACGCGAGCGGTTCCGTCATAAATTCCAGTCCGTGATATCGCAGTAAAGCGGTTGTTACGCCGTTTTCGCAATGTGCAGTCTGCACGTGCCGAAATGCATCAATCTGGCTATCCTGAATCACTAACTTATCCTTTAAAATTTTTCAATTCATCAATTGTAATATCAAAAGCCTCGGCATATTTTCGCAGCTTATTGTCGCTAAGACTTTTGAATACAGACGGTTTCATGTGTCTTTTTACAAAAAAACCGAAAATCCCCGTGTATCCGGACAGCACTGTTACGTCCATCAGCCGCAATTCCATAAAATAATAAACCGGGCTTTTTTCTCCTTTGATTACGGCCTGCCTCGCATCTTCAATCCGCTCATTTACTTCCACCCAGGCACTGTCAAGTGCTTCTTTTTTCACCTCCCAGCCTCTGCTAAGTGCTGTTTCGTACTTTCCATTGTCATTTTTTACATAACAAACTTCCCTCGTAAACGTGTCAAGTGCTCCGGGATCTTGCGGCAAATCTTCCTTTTTCATCGGGAAAGAGATTTTGGGAAACTGGGTGAACAGGTAATTTAATTTAAACCACGGTCAGCAAACAGAACATATAGGAAAACCTGGAACTCTCCGGAACTGCAAGCAGGATTTTTTCACCCTTCTTCAGATTCCCTCCGTTAAAGACTTCTTCGAGCATCATATAAATCGATGCTGCACCCACATTCCCTTTCGATGCCAGGTTGGTAAACCATTTTTCCTTCGGAATTGGAATGCCATTTTCCGTAAAAAAATCATCTATTTTACTTTCAAAAAAGTAACTGGAAAGGTGTGGCAGAAAATAATGCACCTCGTCCATGCTCACTCCTTTATCTGCCAGAATATTTTTGAGTTTTGTAAAACCCAATTTAACTATTTTTTCTCCCAAAAGCTTCACATCCTGTTTGATACTCAATATGGATTTGTCAATGATCTCTTCCGAGGAGTAGTCTTTATAACTTTTAAGTGAACCATCCGCCAGCTTGTCCGCTCCCATATACATGCAGGCCTCTTCTTCATTTGCGTAAGAACAGCCTTCAATCCACTCGATTTTGAGGGAAAGTGCATTGTCATTAGGCCGCCCTTCCACCAGAAATGCACCAGCACCATCTGAAAGCATCCAGCGTAAAAAATCTTTTTCGAAAGCCAGGTAAGGATTCTGTTCCAGCCGGATGAGCTGCTGAATTTCGTCTTCAAACTGATCTGACCTCAAAACAGAAGAAAGACGTTCTGATGCACAGGACACAGCTTTTTTCTTTTCCCCCAACTTCACGGACATGTAGGCGTACTTGAATGCGTGCATGCCTGCGCAGCAAACTCCAGATGGAGAAACGACTTCAATCGAATTCGTTTCCGGCAAATATCCATGCACCATTACACCGTGCGACGGCATGAGCTGGTCCGGGCTCGAAGTAGCACAGCTAAGCAAATCAACTTCCTTTAATTCCTCAGGCGAATCACCAAATAATCCCTTTACCGCAAGCGAGGCCATTTCTGCGTTTGTGTGCGTAACCGTGCCTTCTTTCGTTAGTGCGTAATACCGGTTCTTTATCCTGTTGTTGCGAAGAATAATTGCTTTTGACTTTGATGGTTTTCCGTTGATGTATCCCAGATACTGCTCCATCTCGTCATTTGAAACAGATTCGTTGGGCAGAAATTTGGCAATCCTTGTAATATATGCTTCCGACATTATTCTATAAAATCTAAACCACAAAAGTATTCTTTTTTCTTCTTAATCGCACGTCCTGTGAATGGTACGATTAGCAAACTATATACCAGCAGTAACAATGGAGCCACCATGAATAGTGCAATCAGCAGATAATATTTGAAAAAGCCCACGAATGTTTTCCGCTTTTCAGGAGTGGTACCTTTCTTTTTGATCAAATTGGCCCATAGGTAGAAAATCTTCTTAGCACGTTGTTCGATGAAAAGAATGTCGGTCGGAATTTCAATCAACCCTGATGATAAAATTGTGTGCTGCAATCCATCGAAATTGTTATGGTCCAGCGCAGTTTTCACCATCTTGCCAAAACCGGAAGCACTGGCAATGTCGGTTTTGCTCACGCCCGGAAAAGGGAAAATCCCCCATTTACGGTCTTTCCGGCCTGTAAGCATCCAGTGCAGAATTGTAACAGCGCTGACAAGATTGGAAGTACGGTCCATAAACGGAACGTTCCCGACAAGTCTGCCGCCAGCATCCCGGATATGCCGTTTTACACTTTCCTGCGCGTTAAGCCACATATTTCGTCCGCCTATCAGTGTTACGACAGGCGTGTCACTCAGAATTCTTTTGAATGATTCGTTTTGAAGCAAAGACGAAATCGGCAGCGATGGCGACAAAAACCAGGGCTGATATGCCAAAATAATCAGACTGTACCTGCTTTCTGTTATAACAAAGGGTTTTAACGGTATGATTTCTTCAAGCACTGTTTCCGGCATGGTATCAAAAAACACGTCGGAGGTCCAGGGGAATGGAAAGCTTTTTTGAGGTAAAATATTCAAATATTCTATTTCATCCGACGAAAACGGCAATAAAAACTGATCCGCAATTTCATTGAGCTGCCCCGATTGCGAATAGCAAACAACTAATATTTTTTTCATTGTAATGAAACATCATTTTTTCCGTGACGGAGTATTATTTCCCTTTTAAATCGGGTACCTTCAACACTTTTGAACTTTGGGCATAATCGGCAATCACCGTTTTCAATGTTGCATCCAACTTCTCATAGCCATTGATGATCGCTGCTTTATCGCTCTTGAGTTGTTTGTCGTAATGTAAAACCTTAGGCGCATGTTCCTGAATTGTCAGTCTTAAAAACTTATATTCCACATTGCCAGGATTTTTATCGATTTCTGCTTCGAGCAATTTGGCACCTGCTTTAAATGTTTTCACTTTCTCCTTCACGCCTTTCACAAAGCCTGCCTTTTTCATCAGCAAGGCACCTTGATACGCTGAATTTTGTGAGGATTGTTTTCTCTTTTCCAGGTCTGCCAGCGCTGAGTCGAGTGTATTCTCAGAACCGGAAGACAGTGCCTTGTAAAATGCTTCGCCATCCATTTGAAACGACACAAAGCCAGACAGCAGTAAAAAGAGCAAAACAGAGATACAATTTAACTTTTTCATGTCACAAGCCAGTACACCCAAGTTAAATAGTTACTTTTTTGCATTCGAGAATGGTGTGGTAGCTGTCTCCAATTAAAGGGTAAGTTTCCACTACTTCAAAACCAGCCTCACGCACCAGCTCTTTCATCACTTCAATGCGGTACATTTTACTGTTTCCGTTGGCCATAATCGTAAAATATAGCGATGTGGCGACCAGACTATAATGCGCCGCAGGGTAATTCTGGTTATCAAAAAACGGCTCTAAAATATATAGCCGTGTCTGATCGGATGCAGCCTGAAATGCATTTTTCAGAATTTGAACGATTTGTTCTTTTGAAAAACAATCCAGAAACTGGCTCATCCAGATAACATCGGCACCCTGTGGAATTTTTTGAGTCGTATCCAAAAGATCAATGGCATGAAAATCAATCCGGTTGGAAAAACCTCTCTCTGCGGCATTTCCGCGCGCAACATTTAGTTGAACCGGTAAATCAAGAATCTTGATTTTAACATCGGGATCGTGATCACAGCAGGCAAATGACCATTTTCCTGTATTTCCACCTACATCAAAAATCAACTTCGGATTTGTTCTGAAAACGATTTTCAGTGCCTCAGGAAACGCACCGTCTGAATAATAATGGTCAAATTCAAACCAGGATGTTTTTGCTGGTTCAGGCAAGATGGACAATCCCTGATAAATGGTTGGCCAGTTTCCCAGGTATTTCAATCCTTCAGGTTTGCCATTTTTGACGCTTTCGGTCATTTCCTTAGCGCCCATATAACAAACGTCGTTCATGAAATTAATATTCACTTTGGTCATTTCATCTTTCAAAAGAAAAAAGCCGACCTTGGTGATCCTTACAATTTCCGCCTCAATTTCAACTACGCCCAGAATTTCCGCAGCTTCAATCAACAAATTGATGCCATATTCTGAAACATCCATTTCACTTACGATCGTGCTTATGGCGACTCCTTTTCTGTGCCTGGAAATATAATCCAGAATTCCCAGATCCCGCAGCGCAACAACCGCCTGAAAATACATGGGCCCAAATGCTATTTTTTGTGCTTCATACTTGGCATCAATCGCCGATAACTCTTTTTTCATTACATGGATTTTTGTTCCTTACTCAATGTTCCCGCGGGAACCATTCTATCTTTATATCTACGTCTGAAACGCTTCTTTTTGAGATCTTCTTCCTGCCATACGATATACTTGCCTATCGTTCCACGAAATCGCTGGAAAAAATTTTCGCGGTCGGAAAGTTTGACAAAATTTTCTTCCAATGCACCTCGAGGGTCAATTTTTGGCTCGTACTTGTCCAGTATCTTCAACGTGTCAATCACAGTTGGCAACAATGCAATTGGCAATTCAAATTTCCTGATGAATTTGCGCATGTAGCTCGTTTGATACGGATCTGTTGCCAGCGCAATCTTTGTAAATCCTTTTGATTTTGCAAGGCGGTACGAATAATAAACATTTTCTGTGCTGTGTTCCGCCTTTTCTTCGGTGAATAAATTTTGCTTCGCAATCCCCAACTCCTCTGCATACAGCGCCATTACCCTGCTTTCAATGTATGGAGTTGCCACAGCGGAGCCGGAGAATATTACATTTTTGGTATAACCTTTGGCATAGAGATACTTCGCCCAATGTATGCGCATCGTCAATACCATATCCCAGTTGGTTCCATTGTAAGGAAATCCGGGTACGATAACTGCATCATACGGTTGACTTTCCAACCCCTGATGAAAAGCCTTTGCAGCGGATCTATAAAGAATTTTGCCGCAACCGGACATTGAAACAAATACGACAAACAACAAAACAGTGGATTTGATCCTCACATTTTCCGCATTATGGATTTAAACAGTAAGCTGTGAAACGCCTGCCAATCGGCAGACAATCCACAGCTTAGCTATGTTGAAAACTTTGAAAGCGCTGAATTACAATGAAAAATTCAGAACCGAAATATCACTTTAATGATTTACTCCACTTCTTGTATAGTTTGGAATCAATAGCATCATTAATCTTGTAAACCCCGCCGGCCCAGTAGTTTCTGAAACCAAAACCACCTGCCTTACCTTCAACCTTTTCCGTGTAAAGCACCTTTTTAGTGTTCAGGTCGATAAAAGTTGCCCAGGCGTATAGTTTTTCGTCTGTTTTACTCAGGCTTTCAACAACGTAAACCAGCCCGATACCGTCCTTTTCACTCAAAGCATATTTTGAAACTGACTTCTTAACCTGATCCTCGGTAATTGTGTAGGCATCGTTGGTAATATTGCCTTCCACATCTACTGACTTGTTGAGTTTAATCATATCATCCACTTTCGAGGCGTACTGATCATCTTTAAGATTGAATGCCTTTTGAAGCGAAAATTTCTTTGGCTCAGCTTCAATTAGAGTATTCCAGCTTACCATATGCTGATTTTTTATTGCGCCTGCATCAGTAAAACCGATCTTGCCAATGTATTTGGCCTGCGTAAAGTCCAGACCTAAAAATATAAGCTTTGCTTTACCGGCAAACAGATCTGACATCGTGTTTTGCGCAAAAATATGCGTAGAAGCCATCAGAGCAAAAATAAATAAAGCTGTCTTTTTCATACCGTTTGTGATCTAATTTTTAAATTAACAGAAAAGAATCGAAAAAACTGGACGCAACAGCCAGAAACTCAATTCCTATTTCAAATTTTTATCAATGTAAGCAGCCAGTACCTTTCCTGCTTTCGCGTAAGATTCAGCCAGTCTGGCGCCTGTGTCAAAGTCCATTCCCATTGCCAATGCGCCAGGCACGCGGTTTAATGCCATTTCAGCAACTTTCGATTTGCTGCCCGTTTCAACCAGTTCGATATCAAAATCAACAGTGGCATTTTTACGCATCACGCCAACATTGAAGCCTGGTTCTACAAATTTGGTATGCACTACAAAAGTATATTTGGTATCAGGCCTGCCCGTAACCGCAGTGATTCCTTTATCTTCTAAACCCTTATTAAAAAGCTCTTCAAATTTCGGCTCAAAACGATCCTTGCGGTCGGCTACCCAGGCTTTTCTCCAGGTATCACCCTTTCCCGCTTCTTTCGCGTTATATTCCGCAGATTTTTTGTCAAGATATTCTTTTTCGGTTGCAAATTTACCCACGCCAAATTCCGAATAATCGTAAGCAATGTTGACGGTTTTCTGACCCGCCAGCGCGCCTATATCGCCGGATTTCAGATCAATTCTTTGTGCAAATGCATCGGCCGCAAAAACAGTGGCGATCATCACCGATGCATAGATCATCTTTTTCATTTCGTTCGTTTAGTTAATTTGATTCATAGAGGCTCAAATATATATCAATTTTTCAGGTTTGCGTTTTTCCTGTTTGTATATTCTGAAGGTAAGTTCTTCAGCGGTAATAAACTGCATTGCTGGGCTCACACGCAGCTTTGATTTAAACAAAGAATGCAGCTTTTCCTTGAAGGCAGAGGTCTGCAATTGTAATGAAAGCAGGATCGTGATCTCATCATTTCCGTACTCATTTTTCGACACTACAACCTGATACAACTCAATCTCTTTGACCATATCCAGCACATCAAAAAGCGCCGGTGGAAATATCGTGGTGCCTTTAAATTTGATCATTTGCTGCTTCCGCCCTACAACCGGCCCCAGCCTGGTGCTGTTCCGCCCACACGCGCATGGCTGATAATACACATGACAAAGATCCCCCGTTTTGTAGCGCAACAGTGGCATACCTTCTACGCCAAGAGTGGTGATTACAACTTCCCCCAATCCGCCCTCGCCTACGTTATTTCCATCGTCATCCACAACTTCCAGTATCAGCAGATCGGGATTGAGGTGACCTCCGTTTCCCTGTCCACATTCCGTAAACGCCGCGCCCATTTCGGTAGAAGCGTAAGTGGAATATAATTTGACGTCCCATTGAGAAGTGATCCTTTTCCCCAACTCATTGAGTGAAAAATCCGCATTACGAATCGGTTCTCCGATACAAATAATCGATTTGACAGATGACGATTTATAGTCAATTTCGTTCGCTTCCGCATAATCGATCAGACGAGGAATAAAGGAAGGAATGGCAATGATTACGGTGGGCGAAAATCTTTGTATGGATTCCCACTGTAAAAACGGAGCACCCGGACCAACGCGGATCATGCCGGCTCCCATTTTGCGGGCTCCCATCCAGTAAGCCAACCCGGCCATAAACCGTTTGTCAATGGTGGTCATCAACTGGTAAATGTCATTTTCGCTACCTCCTGCGCAACGGAAGGATTCGGCCTCATTATTTGCCAGTCGTTCCACATCGGCATCCGTCAGGTAGAAAGCCACAGGATCACTCATGGTTCCTGAAGTAGTGACAAAATCCGCTATTTTGCTTTTCGGAACGCACAGAAAGTCGTCATTGTATTTCGCCAGGTCATCTTTGGTCGTGAAGGCGAGCAATGACAGATCATCCACCGATTTAATGTCGTTGGGTTCTATTTTCGCTTCCTCAAAAAGCCGCTGATAATAAGGGGATCGCGTTGCTACAAACCGGATCAGTTCTTCCAGTTTATGATTCTGCTCTTCGGTATGCTGTTCAGATAACATATCTGCAAATTTGAAGGTTTCGGGTAAAGGTTCCGGTTTGTTTTTCATAAAACCGGAGCGCAAACAAACGAATAATTTGATTCAATAAGCAAATTCAAAAGCAACAAATATGTTCAAATGTCATCGCATTTGCCAACTCAGCCAGGTCTTACCCTTTCTCGGATTGCCTGATTTTCTCCACAATTGCTTTCCGCTCGTTCAAAGACGAAACTTCATGTTTCAGGGATTCTTTGTAGTAGGTAATGGCTTTTTTGCCGTTCTTTATTTTGACAAAATAATCCCCAAGCGCCAGATAGGTCACAAAGCTCTGTGGATTATTACTGATAAATTCTTTTTCAGCAGCAGGAGTAAGCTCAAACGGGATCCCGAGCATTACAAACTTACTGATCTTCTGCTTCACGATTTTAAACGCCTCAAATTTTCTATAATCCGGTGACGCCAAAAACGGATCAGCCGGAATCGAAAGCGAATCAATGGCTTCAAAATTCCCTTCATTTTGAAATACACTTTTCAGATCATAGCATATAAAGGCGCCAAGCTGATATGGAGGCGTAGAAATCCAGAGCTTTTCTTCCTCCGGTTTGAAGAGGATTCCGTGGTGCGCAATGAGTTGATTCAGGGATTTTGAATTTCCGTAGCCAATGAATTTATCGTTCAATCCGTTTTTGTTTCGAAGAATGGCCGCTGCATCTTTCACATCCATCGGATAGGATTTTGCCATAAGCTCGTTCATCCGGTCGAACCTGTATTTCGAATCGGTATCTTTCAAATTGTTAATGTTCACCGAATCCTTAATGAAAGCGCTTCCCTGATAATGATTGGCACATACCAGATAATCTTTCCCCGACTCGAAGAGGTCCATTTTTTGCGGAGATTTTTCAATAATCGCAGCCTCATGGTCCTTGGCCGAACCGATTAGCAGTGATTCAGACACAAAAGTTTCACTTTTGTCTGCAATCGCCTGTGCTTCCTGAATTGTGGCAGCGTACTGGAGAATCTGCCGGGCGAGTAACGAAATCGGTTCTTTTGCAGCATAAGGAATGTCTGATTTTGAGGCATTTAAAGTTACGCTAATTCCCTTTTCGTTCATACCCGACACTACACCTGTGAGGCCGGCCCAGGCATAGGACGCAAATTTGTAACCCTTATCAGGGTTCATAAAAACGATCAGCTTGTCTTCCGCAAAAGCATCGCCCATATAAAAATCAAAATTGCGGGCAATCAGCAAAGTAGAATCTTTTGACAATCCATTTTTGACGGCAAACGAGGTGCAACCAACCATATTGAGGTCCGTCAGTGCATGACCAATATCGTGCGCGGCGTGGTAATTTAGAATGCGATAGTATTTCGGACCGATGTAATTGAACTGATCCGAAAAAGATTGAGATACGCCATAAATTTCCTGCTGATTTTCCTCGGGAATGTATTTATAAATGTCCCGGTTGAACCAACCTACGAAGCCTTTCAGAATCTGCAAAAAGAAAGAACTAGGAATCATTTCTTTGATCTGACTCACGAAATGGACTTCCTGCTTTTCCATCAGCTCCTTTGCCAGAATACCATAGATAAGCCCCCGCTCATAAGGTGATCCTTCCAGATACATTTCCCATATCCCGTATTTGTTCTTTTTCAACCAACAATTTTGCACCCGAAAATGATCCGGCCCAACCTGGATGCGCTTGTAACTATCCACAGTTTTGTTACTTTCGAATTTCGGAGCGGGAACCTGAATGCGCCAAAGGAACAATCCGAACAGAAGCAGGAGAGCCAGCAGAAAAATACCTGTTGATTTTATGATTACTCTTGCAATTCTGTTCTTGGGCAGCATCAATCGGGAAAAATTAGATCTTTTTTCACAGGAAAGGGTTTAATCCTGTTAACTATTAAACGTAAAAGTACGACAAAATGGGCATCGCTTCAATCGAAAGATTTAGTAATACCGCCAGCCTGGGTTTGTGGCAGATTACGGAATCTGTGGAAACGCTGCTGAGCAGACTAGTACTTTCTTCATCCGAACAGCAAAGATTTAAAACAAAAAAAACCGACAGCCGGAAAAAGGAATGGCTTGCCTGCCGCAATTTGCTGGGAGAAATGCTGGGCCGAAATCCGCTCATTGAATATGATTCACAGGAAAAGCCATTTTTAACGGATGACAACACGTACATTTCACTGTCACACTCCGGTGTGTATGCCGCGGTTTATGTTAACTCTGAGAAGGCCGTCGGAGTGGACATTCAAAAATTGAAGCCATCTATTTCAAACGGCGCTGATTTTTTTTTGAACGAAGCGGAGTTAAAATGGGCAGATTTGAGCAACAACAATTCACTTCACCTTATCTGGGCTGTAAAAGAGGCCGTTTTCAAATTAGTTGGCTCCAAAGAACTGGATTTTAGAAAAGATATTGATTTGAAGCCATTTGAAAGCAACCAAAATAAACCAATTGAGGTTAGTATTTTCAACCAGCAAACGATTCAAAACACGAAGGTCTGTCATTCATTTTTTGAAGATTACGTTTTAACATGGACAATCTGAACGCGTTTATATATTCTAGCCAATTACCTATGAAAAAAATTACCACTGTTTTTTTCCTTCTTTTATCATTACAAATTCAAGCTCAAAATCCTTCATTATCGTCTGCGGAGATTTTTCAGAATATCAAAAAGTTGGATGTTCTTGGCTCGGTGCTGTACATCGCCGCCCACCCCGACGACGAAAATACACTGATGCTATCCTACCTTTCCAAAGATCAGCTGGTACGAACAGGCTATCTTTCCCTTACCCGCGGAGACGGTGGCCAAAATCTGATTGGCGCTGAACAGGGCTATAATATTGGTGTAATCCGTACTCAGGAACTGCTCGGAGCACGAAAAATTGATGGTGCCCAGCAATTTTTTTCAAGAGCATACGATTTTGGATTTTCCAAAACCCGTGATGAAACGCTCAATTTCTGGAACCGAAGCAAAGTGCTCGGTGATGTGGTATGGATGATCCGTAAATTTCAACCTGACGTGATCATCACCAGATTCCCTCCTGATCCAAGAGCTGGACATGGTCATCATCAGACTTCCGCCTATCTCGCCGAAGAAGCTTTTAAACTTGCAGCGGATGCAAACGCATATCCGGATCAGTTAAAATTCTACAAAACCTGGCAGGCAAAACGTCTCGTTTGGAACACCTTCACCCCTGGTTTTACAAACAAGGCGCCGGCAGGTGAGAAAAATTCCTTTATTTCCATTGAAATCGGAGGTTACAATCCTGTACTGGGAAAATCATATACGGAAATCGCTGCGGAAAGCCGGAGCCAGCACAAGAGCCAGGGGTTTGGCAGCTCACCCGTACGCGGAGAACGAATTGATTATTTCCTGCATAAAGAAGGGGAAGCGGCAAAGAAAAATTTGTTCGATGATATTGACCTGACCTGGAAACGGGTTCCGGGAAGCGAAAAAGTACAGACATTGATTTCCGGTTTGATTTCGAAATATTCGGTTAATAATCCCGCTTCCTCTGTACCGGATTTATTGAAAATCAATTTAGAACTAAACAAACTGGACTCGACCAATTTGTATGTTAAATCTAAAAAAGAAGAGGTTAAGGGGCTGATTATCGAATGCCTCGGACTTTGGTTTGAGACCAACCCCAAGGACTTTTCAGGTGTAGCCGGTGAAGCAGCAATGATTAATATTGGTGTTGTGAAACGGTCAGACTATCCCGCAAAGCTTCTTTCTCTGCACTGGACCGGAAAAAATTCTGATAGTCTGGTCAATCTCACGCTTGCAAAAAACGAAGCAACGGCCATTCCGCTCAAAGTTACTTTACCGAAAACATTGAAAATCAGCCAACCATACTGGCTTGAAAAACCTTTGGAAAAAGGCATGTTTAATATTGAAAATCAACAGGATATCGGTTATCCTGAAAACCGGCCAGAAACGAAAACAGACTTTGCATTCGAGGTGGATGGCCAAAAATTTACGGTTTCCAAGCCATGGATCTATAAGTTTACCAATCCCGCCGAGGGCGAAATCTACCGGCCGTTTGAAATCCGGCCGGCCGTTACCACAAATATCAGTGAACCTGTGTTCATATTCTCCTCACCAAGCCCGAAAATTATCCGTGTAATGGTTGAAGCGCAGAAGGATCAGGTGAAGGGACAGGTTAAACTTGATCTGCCGGGAGGCTGGAAGTCAGCTCCCGCTTTTGCTGATTTTGACATTGCGGAGAAGTATCAGGAGCAAACTTTTTCGTTTACTGTAACCCCACCGGCCAAAAATCAGGAGATCACTGTGAAAGCCATTGCCGTCTCGGACGGAAAGACCTACGACAAATCGTTGAAAACGATTGCCTATCACCACATTCCCAGCCAGACAATCTTCCCCGTCGCAGAAACAAAACTCGCTAAAACGGATATAAAAACGACCGCCACCCGGATCGGTTACATTTCTGGTGCCGGAGATGACGTCCCGTCTGCTTTACGACAGATCGGTTGCCAGGTAACGATGCTCGACGAGGCTGAACTTGCGAAAGACCTGGGTGTCTATGATGCAATTGTGGTGGGAGTGAGAGCTTACAACACCGAAAGCAGACTTGCACATGACCAGCCAAAACTAATGGAATATGTTAAAAATGGCGGTACGATGGTCGTTCAATATGTCATTCCAAGGGGACAGCAGGTGGCTAAAATTGGTCCCTATCCGCTCGAAACCGGCATGGAACGAGTTACCGAGGAAAATGCTGAAATGCGTTTTTTGATTCCAAACCATCCGTTGCTGAATTACCCAAATAAGATTACGCAAAAGGACTTTGATGGCTGGATCCAGGAACGCGGGCTTTACTTCGCTCAGGATTGGGACAAAACACACTACGAAGCGATTCTTTCGGGAAATGATGTGGGTGAAACGCCGAAAGATGGCGGACTGTTGTACGCAAAATATGGCAAGGGAAACTACATCTACACCGGACTCTCGTTTTTTAGAGAATTACCCGCAGGCGTAACCGGCGCTTACCGGCTTTTTGCAAATCTTATTTCTGTGGGAAAGAAATAAAAACAGATTTGATGAAAATTTAGACGGCTGTCAATCTGCGCAACAGATTGACAGCCGTTTTTCTATTTTACATTCTTGCGGCGGTTCCTCTGGAAATCTTCCAGGACGAAACCTCCCAGACCTTGCAGGTTACTGTAATAAGCCCGTCCGTTGTTTACCTCGGTAAAGTTCTGTACAAACTGTTTCAGATAAGGATCGGTCGCAATCATAAAAGTTGTGACTGGGATATCCAGACGGCGGCACTGTGCGGCCAGTGTAAGCGTTTTGCTGATAATTTTCCGGTCCAGCCCAAAGCTATTTTTATAGTATTTTATTCCTTCTTTTAAGCAGGTAGGTTTGCCATCGGTAATCATGAAAATCTGTTTGTTGCGTGTCTTCTTACGCCTCAAAATATCCATGGCAAGTTCCAGCCCGGCAACCGTGTTGGTATGGTACGGTCCAACTTCCAGATAAGGCAAGTCTTTGATCTGTATCTGCCAGGCATCATTCCCGAATACGATTATATCAAGTGAATCCTTCGGGTATTTTGTTCTGATCAGTTCAGCGAGTGCCAACGCTACTTTTTTTGCCGGCGTAATGCGATCTTCTCCATACAAAATCATGGAATGGCTGATGTCGATCATCACCACAGTTGCGGTGGTGGTCTTCTGCTCACGTTCAACGACTTCCAGGTCATTTTCCATGAGCATAAAGTCACCAATCCCGTGATTCACCTGTGCATTTTTGATAGATTCAGTCATCGAAATCTGATCGAGCGTATCACCAAACTGAAACTGACGAATATCGCTGCTCAGTTCGTCGCCGGTGCCCATGTGCGGCGTGTGGTGATTACCGCCAGATTTGGACCGCTTTAATTTACCGAAAATTTCATCCAGCGCACTCTTTCGAATACTTTTTTCAGCTTTCGGTGTCATGACAATTTTAGTCTCGCCGTCCTGCTTTTCTTCAGATATGTAACCTTTCTTTTTCAGATCATCAAAAAAATCACCAATCCCATAAGAATCGTTGGTAAGCGTGTACTGCCTGTCCAATTCGCTCAGCCATGACATTGCCTCACTCACATCACCCGAGGTCATCAACAGCAGCTGCTGAAATATGTTGAAGAGCTGATCAAACTTGGAATTTCCGGTTAGTTCGGCCGGTATAAATTTGGAAAAACGATGTCCGCGCATGTTGACTGGGATTAAATCTTAATGTTGGCTTTTCGCCGTCAGTTCTGCCACACTTTTGTTAACAGCAATTTAATTATTAACATCCTGTTAAGCTTAAAAATAAAGTTACAACTTAATGTGCAAACAAACAGCACCATTGAAAATTGGCCTGAAAATATCAGAGCCACAGAGTTTCTGTCTCTGTGGCTCCTTTTTATCGTCTAAACGCCGAATCGTTTTTACGCTTCTTCTGCGCAAAATTCTTCAAACGCCATTTGCAAATGCTGTGCAATCATTTCAGCAGAACGGCCTTCAATGTGATGACGTTCAACAAAATGGATTAGTTCACCATCCTTGAACAATGCCACTGCAGGCGATGACGGAGGATAAGGCAATGTATACTCACGCATTTTTGCAACTGCATCAATGTCAAAACCCGCAAACACTGTTGCAAGGTGATCAGGCTTAATTTCACTGCGTTGCAAAGATGCCTTAACACCCGGACGTGCCGCTCCTGCCGCGCAACCGCATACAGAATTGATCACAACCAAAGCAGTCCCTTTGGTATTTTGCATGAAGTTATCTACTTCTTCCGCAGTTGTTAAATCCTGAAAGCCGGCGTTAACCAATTCAGCTTTCATTGGAGCTACTAATTGTGGGGGATACATATTTTATAAAAAGTTTAAAGTTATTATTAGCTCTAAGCTTCCGGAGACTGGGCACGCGCACAACCACCTCAGCATTTAAATCAGATTGGTAACAAGTGAACAGTACATCAAGGTTCATTTTGTGCGCCAATGTTTAATACTTTTTGCACACCTTATCACCAACATACACAAGCTTACATGAAACCAAGTTCAAGCTTTGCCTCTTCCGACATCATTTCCGTGGTGTATGGCGGATCAAATGTAAGTTCAAGACTCACGTCATTTACACCTTCCACTTCACGTATCTTCTGCTCAACTTCCCCTGGCAACGTGCCCGCAGACGGACAGGAAGGAGAAGTAAGCGTCATTGAAACGTATACATTGTTTATTGGAAATATTTTGAGGTCATAAATCAGCCCAAGTTCATAAACGTCAACCGGGATCTCCGGGTCGTAAACGGTTTTAATGGCTCTGACAACCTCTTCGCGCAATTCTGATTCTGACATGATCTGTTAATTCTGATTCTTTGAAGAAATTCATTTATTTTCAAATTCCGCCGGCCTCGCCTGAAAAGCAACGCCGTAGGCTTTCATCTGTTTAAGCATGGAAGCCAGACCGTTGGAGCGTGTTTGCGCCAGATGCTGATGCAACCCTACCCGCTCCATAAAATACAGATCTGCGCCAGCGATTTCGGCTGGTTTATGACCCGAAAGCACTTTTACAAGCATACTCACCAGACCGCGCACAATAATGGCGTCGCTATCCGCCTCAAATTTCAGCAGGCCGTCTTCCATAAAAGCGTTCAGCCAAACCCTTGACTGACAACCCTTAATTATATTATCTTCTGTTTTAAATTGTTCTTCCAGAGGCGGGAACTGCTTTCCGAGATCAATGATGTATTCGTATTTGCTTTCCCAGTCATCAAACAATTCAAAATCCTCAATCAGTTCGTCCTGTGCTTCGTTTATGCTCATTTTATTAAAATTCTGATAATGGCTTTGCCAAATGGCGGATTGCTAAAATCTCAATCGTTTTATCTTTTGACAAGTTGTAAATAATCCGGTAACTTCCTGCAAATACTTCCCTAACAGACTTGATCCTGATTCCCGGCACATTTCTTCCCATGTTTGGAAAGCTGTTAATCAACTCAATCTCTTAAAGACGTCATTAATCCATTTTTGAGAAGAAGAAGCAGATTCTGAATTTAATCTTAGAAAAATGGTGTCCAGATCCTCTCTCGCCTCAGCTGACCAAATTATTCCAGCCATTTTTGTAACTTTTCATCACTTCCTCGTTCGATTGAAAATCTCCATTTTCAATCTGTCTCCTTGATCTTTCGACCTTTTATAACAAAATAATCTGCTCAATTATCTGCTCCACCTCAACCTGATCAGGCATGGATTCCAATGATTCAAGAAGGACATTTTTAGGAATTGTTTCCATTGTAAAATGTATTAATTAGGGTCATTAAGCTATCGCACTTCTGTTTTCAACCCAGCCGATTATAAAATCTGCGTCTTCCAGCCCTGCCCTGGCGACTTTGGCATTAGGATTGCCGTCATAACTCATGGACAAATGAAGTGTATCATACACAGAAATGAAAGTATTTAGCAGCTTCTTATCCAAGCCTGATATGCGCTCCTTATACCAATCCACATCTTTTCTGCCCTTCGTTTTCTTCCCCAAATATGCATCAAGCGCGACCAATACACCGGAATAGGCGGCGTGCCCGGCGAGTTTCACATATTTAGCATCCTGATAATAGCCGTCTTCTTTCCTTGCTTTTTCGCTTAGCAGTGCGCGGGCATTTTCCAGATATCTTTTTGCTTCCTGAATTCGGATTTCCAAGATTTGTTTGTTGATTTAAAATCAAATATAACAAATTATCAGCCAAGCATTTTCTTCACCTTGTGCAAGCCTTTGATGAATAAATCAACTTCTTCAATTGTATTGTAAACAGCAAATGACGCCCGGGTGGTTCCGGTAATATTAAATCGCTGCATCAATGGCTGGGTGCAATGATGCCCGGTCCTTACTGCTATTCCCTGCTGGTCCAGAATGACACCAATATCCTGATGATGAATACCATCCATCACGAAGGAAACAACGCTTACTTTTTCCCTGGCGTTGCCGATTATGCGTAATCCGTCGATTTCCTTTAAAGCCTCTGTCGCGTGGTTCAGCAGCTCATTTTCATGCGCCGAAATGCTTTCTTTGCCCAAGGTATCAACATAATCGAGTGCAAATTTCGCTGCCACAACATCCGCAATATTCGGCGTTCCGGCCTCAAATTTATAGGGAAGTTCGTTATAGGTTGTTTTGGCAAATGTGACCTCCTTGATCATCTCCCCACCGCCACGATATGGGGGCATGGCATTGAGCAAATCCTTTTTCCCATACAAAATACCCATGCCCGTCGGGCCATAAATTTTATGAAGTGACAAAGAATAAAAATCGCAATCCAGATCCTGTACGTCAAGATGCAAATGCGAACTTGCCTGCGCTCCATCCAACAACACCTTCGCACCAACTGCGTGCGCTTTCTCAATAATTTCTTTGACCGGATTGATCGTCCCCAAAGCATTTGAAACATGCACAACGGAAACGAATTTGGTTTTTTCCGAAAGCATCTTTTCATACTCTTCCATCAAAAGCTCGCCGTCTTCATTGATCGGAATTACTCTCAAAACACATCGATTCTCCTCGCACAACATCTGCCAGGGAACAATGTTGGAATGGTGCTCCATCGTCGTAATGATGATCTCATCACCCTCTTTCAGAAACTTCCTCCCATAAGTCTGCGCCACCAGATTGATGCTATCGGTCGTACCGTAAGTGAATATTACTTCTTCCGGAAACTCAGCATTCAGGAATTTTTGTAACCTGCGGCGGGATTCCTCAAACGCAAACGTAGCCTTCTCTGCGAGATGATGAATTCCGCGGTGGATATTGGCATTATAATGCTCATAATATCCCGAAAGCGCATCCAGCACAAGACGGGGTTTTTGAGTCGTGGCGGCGTTGTCAAAGTATACCAGCTGTTTCCCATTGATTACTTCATTCAGTATCGGAAAATCTGCTCGGATGGCATTGATATTCAGTGTACTATTCATGCGAATCATTATTTAGAAAAATACCCAACCCATTTGAAATCAGGTTGGGTAGCATTAAAATTGTAGTCGACTTCTCAGTCGAAAAACTTATTTTGTTGTCAGTTTCTCCGAAATAACAGCTTCCAGATACTCCCGAATTGAGTCAATTTTTATCTGAGAAACGACGTCTGCACAAAAAGCGAACATCAGCAGCGACATTGCCTCCGGCTTGGAAATTCCTCTTGAACGCATGTAAAACAGCGCTTCATCGTCAATCTGACCGGTGGTCGTTCCATGTGAACACTTCACGTCATCCGCATAAATCTCAAGCTGTGGTTTTGTATACATCGTTGCTTCCGTAGAGAGCACAATGTTTTTGCAGGACTGAAAAGCATTGGTTTTTTGAGCGTCAGGACGAACAAAGATTTTACCGTTGAAAACACCCTTAGATTTATCTCTCAGAATTCCTTTGTACAACTCATTACTCTCCGAATTTGGCTTGCGGTGATCAGCAACGGTATGATTGTCAACATGCTGCGTTCCATCCGGAAAATAAAGACCGTACATATGTGCTTCGCAACGCTCTCCGTCAATGACGATGTTCAGATTATTCCTTGTGAATTTACCATTCAAAGTAACCGTTCCTGCATAAAAATGAGAACGATCAAGCATGCGTACCTGCGTAGTCCCAACGTGGTAGGAGTTCTCGCTTTCATTCTGAACCTTGTAATATTCTACGTTCGAATCTTCACTCATGTGAATTTCGGTAACCGCATTCGTAAACGACCTCTCAGCACCGATTGTCCGGAAAGCCTCCGCAAATTTCACCTGCGCATTACGGCCCACAACGATAACATTTCTGGGCTGGCTCCCTACATTCACTTCTCTCGCATCGCTGATGAACCTCAGAATAACCGGATGCTCCAAAACCTGATTATCAGGAACATGTATAAAAACACCATCATGAGCGAATGCGGTATTCAATGCAGTGAAAGCGTCCGCCTCATCCGAAACCAGCTCGTCGAAATAATGATTAACGAGGTCCGGATTCTTTTTATAAGCCAGGTGGAGCGAATCAATAATAATCTGATCCGAAGACGACACTAGCCGGGACAACGCTGCATTGTAGTGTCCGTTCACAAAATATAATATATTGGCAACCTGATCCGGAATATTGAGATCTTCCAGATCCGCCACAGCAACAGCACTTTCCGCACCAAAATGATAGTTTTCACTGATCAGATCACGGACATTGCTGTATTTCCACTCTTCATTTTTAATAGTAGGAAAACCAAGTTTTTCAAACTCAACCAATGCGGCGCGCTTTTTCTGATGAAAAGCCGATTGGGCCTCCCCATTCATTACTGATTCACGTGCGTAGAAATCAGTTACAAGTTTTGTTTTTAAATCGATGGTTTCGGTACTCATTCCTTATTTAAATTGTATTGGAGAAATTTTCAATAACGAACCGGCTTTTCACCGTCATCATTTATCAAGTCATCTGCACTCAGCTTACGGCTTCCACCTCCGCTTTAATCCAGTCGTATCCTTTTTCTTCCAATTCATAAGCAAGTTCTTTCGGACCTGATTTCACGATTCTCCCTTTGTAAAGAACATGTACAAAATCAGGAACAATATAATCCAACAAACGCTGATAGTGCGTTACCACAATCGCTGCCCTGTCAGGCGAACGAAGTGAATTCACACCCTCAGCAACGATACGCAAGGCGTCAATGTCAAGGCCGGAATCTGTTTCATCCAGGATAGCCAGTTTCGGTTCAAGGACGGCCATCTGAAAGATTTCGTTGCGTTTTTTTTCTCCTCCTGAAAACCCTTCATTCAAAGCACGCTTCAAAAGCGAGTCGTTCATACTCACCAGTTTCGCCTTTTCTCTCACCATTTTCAAAAAGCGGGCTGCATCAAGTGGCTCCTCTCCCTTATACTTCCTGATCTCATTAACCGCAGTTTTAAGAAAATTAATGGTTGTTACGCCAGGAATTTCCACCGGATATTGAAAGGCAAGGAAAATCCCTTCCGCTGCTCTTTCTTCCGCTGCAAGTTCAAGCAAATCCTTACCATCAAAAATTACACTTCCTCCTGTCACTTCATATTCCTCCCGTCCGGCCAAAACAGATGCCAAAGTACTCTTTCCTGAACCATTCGGACCCATTATCGCATGTACTTCACCGGGTTTCACTTCCAGGTTAATGCCTTTCAATATCTCTTTGCCTTCAATCGAGGCACGCAAATCATTTATAGAGAGCATAACTAAATTTTATCCTAATAAGTAGTTCTTGGTAATTTAGCGCAAAAGTACTACACTTTGGCCTAATATGAAAATAAACAGGCATTCGTGTACTACCGTACTGTATCCTCTACAACCGTTTTCTTCCTGGTCACGTTCCCTTTTCCTTATATTTATAATGTGCCCGCGGGGGATTTGAAAAACCGATCAAAACCAACTTCTTTTAATTCCCGATTATACCTTTTACTTTGCAGCCGTCACTTTCTGCGCAATACAGGAACTGGCTGAACAACTGATAATGAAATTGGCATGAAAGCAGGCAAATCATCAGCGTTAAAAATCAACGTTTCGTCGGAAACAGGGACATTAAAAAGATTATTGATACACAGTCCGGACCGTGGCTTGGGTAAAGTTGTGCCTTCCAAAGCGCAGGATTGGCTGTTTGAAGACATCGTGCACCTGGAAACCATGCGGCGCGGAGAGTATGACTATTATGTCAAACTGCTCCTTTATTTCCTTGATCCTGAGAAAATAATGGGCAGATTAAGTGAAATTGATGCTGATTCGTCTCGCTCATTTTACATTCCCGGCAGCGAAAATTATTTCAACTCTGACCGCGTTGTTGACATCCAGAATCTGCTTGGCGAGATACTTACACAGGATCAGGTACGTGTGAAACTGACTGCCGCGATCTGCGGAATCGAAAAATGCTCCTATCGAACTCAGGAAGAGCTAAATACCTTTGACGCACATGAACTGGCAAAAATTTTTATTTCGGGATCATACTCCGACAAGCGGATGCTTTTTGCACCACTCCCCAATCTCATTTTCATGCGGGATATCGGGATTGTCATAAATGATCACATTCTGCTCAACAAACCTGCGAAATCTGCGCGTACGAGGGAGTCAATCCTGGCCCAGTTTGTTTTTTTCTATCATCCGATGTTTGCACATTTGAAGGACAACATTATTGAAATCCCTGAAAATGAACGGCATTTTCTGCTGCCTGATGATGAAAAGGCAGGTGATAATCACCGCTGCACGCTGGAAGGCGGGGACGTGATGATGGTCGCTCCAAAACACCTGCTGATCGGATGCAGCGAGCGTACTTCACTTTACGCAGCGCAGCAGGTAATGAAAATTTTGTTTGAGAAAAATGTCGTTGACACCATTACCATCATCAAAATTCCGAAAAAAAGGGATTATATGCACATCGATACCATTTTTACGCAGGTAAAAAAAAATATCTGGGTTTTGCTGAGCACGTTGGCGAGAACAGGCGATGATGCCAAAAAGAAAGATGTTCTGCATTTTTTTGCCCCGAAAGAAGAAAATCAGGAGTTCAGGATTTTACAGTTTATCAAAGGCCTTGAACACAAACCGATTGAGATTGAAAACCTGGAAGATCTGCTCGCAGACATCAGCCGAAGCGACCTCGAGTGTAAAGAGGCTGTTAAATTTATTTATTCCGGCAACAACGAATTTCCTTATGGCGAAAGGGAACAATGGACCGACTCCTGTAACCTGCTCGCCGTGCAGGACGGAGTCGTCATTGGCTATGACCGCAATGACAAAACATTGGATGCATTTCGCCAGAACGGATTTCGTGTGATCAGCGCAAAAGATTTACTTCAAAAATTCGAATCCGGAGAGTTGTTACCGGCAACACTCACAGACACATTCATCACACTTCCGTCGGCAGAATTGTCACGGGCAAGAGGTGGGTCGCACTGCATGAGCATGCCCATTCTTCGCGATTAACTATCTTGTTATTGGCCTATTAAAAATGTAAATTGCAATACTTCAACTGCTAATTTTACTCCTATGCGAACCATCACATCCACTGCACAAATTCAGCCACAATCTACATCCCGGATCATGATGATCCGTCCGGCACAGTTTGCGTTCAACACGGAAACGGCGGAAAGCAACGAGTTTCAACAGGAAGACTTCGCAGAAAAAACCGCGGGATGGGCGCAGGATGCCGCAAAAGAGGAATTTGACCTGATGATTTCGCAGCTGGAAAAAGCGGGTATCGATCTTTATTTGTTTGATGATGATGATGCCACTTATACGCCGGATGCTGTTTTTTCCAATAATTGGGTGTCCTTTCATCAAAGCGGGAAGGTGGTTTTGTACCCGATGATGGCCGAAAACCGTCGTGCGGAAAGGCGACTCGATATTGTTGAAACTTTAAAACAAGACTTCAAGGTGGAAGAGATTATTGATCTGACCCATTTTGAACAGGAAGGGAAATTTTTGGAAGGAACGGGCAGCATGGTGTTGGATCGTCGTTACAAGGTGGCTTACGCATGTTTATCGCCTAGAACTAACATCGAAGTTTTGCATGCTTTTGCCGACGCACTGAATTACGAAGTTGTGGCCTTTTCAGCTTCGGACGAAAATGATAAGCCAATTTATCACACGAATGTAATCATGTGCATTGGCGATATTTTTGCAGTTGTTTGTCTGGAAGCGATTAAAAATCCGGATGAGCGCCAGCAGGTGCGATCTACACTGGAAGAAACCAACAAATACATCATCGAACTGACGATGGATCAGGTGCACCATTTCGCAGGAAACATGCTGATGGTAAGGAATAAAAATCAGGATAAATTTCTCGTTATGTCCACTCAGGCTTACGACTCACTGACTGAAAAACAGCGTAGTATCCTGAGTGATTATGCTCGTATCTTTCACACAGACTTATCTGTCATTGAGGGGAATGGCGGAGGTTCAGCGCGATGTATGATGACGGAAATCCACTTACCGCTCAGATAACATACAAAAAACAAAAGCGATCCAGAAAGATCGCTTTTGTGTGTATAACCCGTTAACCCAATAATTAATCTCTTAAATCAGCTTTTGCTCTTTCAATTTTTGCCCTGGTGTCCGCCTTGAAAGCGTCCCACTTAGCTTCCGTTTCGTCCTGAGTCTCGTTCCAAGAAGCTTTCAACTCATCTCTTTCCTTACTCATTTCTTTTTTGCGCTCCTCCCACTTCGCCTTTTCTTTGTCTTTTGTCTTTTCTATTTTGGCATCCGCTTCCTCAATTTTTTTATCCAGTTTTTGAACTGCGTCATCAATATCTGACTTCAATTCCTCTTTGTCTTTGCTAACCTTTGCTTTGAAATCGCTGTTTGCTTCGCTAATATCTTCTTTGGCGTCTGCCACATTTTCTTTCATATCTTCTTTTGCTTCGGCTACCGTTTCGTCCGCCGAATCTTTGGTTTTCTCAGAACAGCTGGCGAATGTCAACATTCCTAACATCAACATTGAGCCTATCATCAAATTAATTCGTTTCATTTTTATTGTGTTTGGTTTGTGTTAAATGGTATTCTGATCACTACCACAAATTTTAAACCAATGTCAATGTACCATGGTTGAGTCAGCTTTTGTAGAAAATTGTACACATTTAAACGCGCACATCCGGCGGCAATCTCATAAAAGGCGCCCCCTAAACCAATTCGGGGCGGAACGTCCGTGTTCTGCTCTTGGTTCTATCTTTATTTATAAGCAGTTTTACAATTTCTGACTATTTTCAAATTCGATTATGCATTTACGTTTCCTCAACTTTGCCCTTCCTGTACTGCTTTTAATCAATTGCAATTTTGTCCTTGGACAGAATGATTCCCTCAAAACAAATCAGTTGGATGAGCTGACAATCAACGCCTTTGAATCGAAATCCAACAAATTAACTACAACGGCGACCGTTGGTATCGTATCAGCGCGTGCATTGGAACGCTTTGCTCCTACTACGTTCACGAATGCTGTCAGCGCCATTGCAGGAGTTAAAATGGAAGAACGCTCACCGGGAAGTTACCGGTTTTCAGTTCGGGGAAGTATGATACGTTCGCCATTCGGGGTGAGGAACGTTAAATTTTATTGGAACGGCATTCCTTTTACGGATGCAGGCGGAAATACGCCCCTGAATTCACTGGATTTCAATTCAGTGCAAAATATGGAGATCATCAAAGGGCCGGGAAGCAGCCTTTATGGCGCCGGAACCGGGGGTGTGGTTTTACTGACGAGCAGAACCGAAAATCCGGCAACAAATCGTGTTGAGCAGAGCATTGGGATAGGAAAATACGGTTTTCAAAGTAGGAACACCACCATGCAAATTGGCGATATTTCGATTCAGTATGGTCACAGCGAACAGGATGGTTACAGAAAACAAAGTGCTATGGGACGCGATGCGATCCGGTTTTCATCAACCAGTAAAATTGGTGAAAAGGGTTCTCTTTCACTCCTGGGCATGTATTCTGACCTTCATTACCAAACACCTGGTGGTATAACACTTGCCCAGTATCAGACAAATCCTAAGCTGGCGCGGCAGTCGACCGCAACCGTACCGGGAAGTGAGGCTCAGAAAGCGACAATTTATACGAAATTCGCGCTTCTTGGCGGCAATTATGCCTTACAGCTTTCTGACAACTGGACGCAATCCAATTCACTCTACCTTACCACCAATGATTTTGCAAATCCGTTTATTTCCAATTTTGAAAAACGCGACGAACAGGGAATCGGCGGTAGAAATATCTGGCAGAACAATACTCATATCGGCGACGTGAAAACAAGCTGGACCAGTGGATTTGAATGGCAGTATGGCCGTTCGGCGCAGCGGAATTACGACAACAAAGGCGGCGTTGCTGACAAACAACAGACGGTAGAAGACATTAAAACGAGCAGTCTATCCGTGTTCAGTCAAGTGGAACTTGTATTGCTTACGGATCTCACGATCACGGCTGGATTAAGCTACAACACTTTTAAATACAAATATGAACGCTATTTCCCGTTGCCATACAGCAATGAGCAACGGACTTTCGACGGGATTTTTATTCCAAGGATTGCAGTGAACAAGGTAATTGCGAAGACCTGGGCGGTTACCGCTTCTTACAGCGACGGCTATTCACCACCAACTTTGCAGGAAGTTCGCCCGTCCGCCGGTGGCTTTTACAAAGATCTGAATGCGGAAAAAGGTATAAATACGGAAGTTGGAATACGGAAATTCGGGAAACATTTTAGTGCCGAAATCAGCTTGTACCAGTTCGGACTAAAAGAAACGATTGTCAGACGAACCAACGAAGCCGGTGCTGAGTACTTTATCAATGCCGGCAAAACCAATCAAAAGGGCCTGGAATGGACGCTTTCCTACGACATACTTTCCAACCCTTCCCTACCGTTGGTTCTGCGGATATGGGACTCAGGTACTTACACGAAGTACACGTTCAAGGATTACAAACAAGGCGAAGCTGACTTGAATGGTAATCTGATTCCCGGAATTCCCCGTTTCACGCAGACAACCGGACTTGATGCATTATTTAAATATGGTATTTCAGCCTATCTGACCTACCAGCACGGCAGTTCATTTTATCTGAATGATGCAAATACGGTAAAAAATACACCATACAACCAATGGATTGCGCGGATTTCATGGAAAAGAAATTGGGGAAAACATTTTTACAGCGAACTTTCGGCATCAGCCGAAAAGGTAAACGCCGCAATTTACAGCATGGGTTATGATCTGAATGCATTTGGCAACCGATACTACAATGCTGCGCCAAAAAACAACATTTGGGCAGGCGTGAAAATTGGCTGGGAATGGAACAAAATAAGCAGGTAGTTCGTAGTCAATTTGTTTGAAGAGGGTTATAGAAACCGATCTCCAAGTTCCGTGCGCAGTAATTATGCTAGTAAAACTTATCAGGACAAAATTGTAAAGTCAGATTTCATTGCACTTATACCTACACATACCTTTTTGTAAACAGGCCTGCCATTATTGTGACTTTCATTTCAGCACCAATACTGCCGGGAAAAAGGCCATTGTCGAGGCGATTGCAAAAGAAATTATCCTCCGAAAATCCTATCTGGAATCTCCTGAGCTGGCTACAATCTACTTTGGCGGGGGAACACCTTCGCTCTTGAATGACGAAGAACTGAAACTTTTGATGGGAATAATTCAGGAGAATTTCGATGTTCACCCGGATGCAGAAATCACGCTGGAGGCAAATCCGGATGATCTGAACAGAGAAAAACTTAAGCAGTTAAAAACGGCCGGAATAAACAGACTGAGTATTGGCTTACAATCGTTCCACGAGCCACATCTCAAATTCCTGAATCGCGCACACACCGCCCACGAATCAGAACTCTGCGTAAAAAATGCGCAGGATGCAGGCATAGACAACATCTCCATTGATTTGATTTATGCGATTCCAGCCAACGGTCATGAAATTCTTCAAAGCGATATTCAGAAGGCTTTCCAACTAAATGTATCACATATTTCGGCGTATTGCCTTACCATTGAATCGAAAACTACATTTGGTAACTGGCTGAAAAACAATAGGATCAAACCGATTGACGAGGAGTTCGCCGCACGCCAGTTTGAAATTATGATCGAATCGCTGGAATCCGGCGGATACGAACAATATGAGATATCCAATTTTGCCAGAAATGAGCACTATTCGCGCCATAACAGTTCTTATTGGCAACAAGAACCTTATCTCGGTGTCGGACCGAGTGCGCACTCCTATAATGGTTTAAGCAGGGAAAACAACATTGCAAACAACGCAAAATACCTGTCGGCAATAGGCACTAACACAATTCCTGCAAATTATGAGCAACTCTCCTTAGCCGATCAGACAAATGAATATCTGCTGACGGGGTTGAGGACAAAATGGGGCTGTAATATTTTAAAACTCAACAAAATTTCCGGATCACAGTTCAGCATGCAAAGCGGCAATATGTTGAAATCCCTAACGGAACAAGGCTGGGTTTTTGAACGCGACGAAACAATATATTTGACGCAGACCGGTAAGCTATTCGCCGACCGGGCTGCAAGTGATCTTTTTATTGAATAGCCTCATTTTTTTCGAACAAATAGGTGTAAACCGATCTGTATAAATCGATTTACACCTTTTGATTTAGCTTTGCCCTATTTCTTTAGAATCTTTTTGTTCGTTACCGTGCCGTCTTCATTCGTCAGTTGCAAAATATAAAATCCTGATTGAAAAGATTTTACGCTGATTTTCTCCTGAGCCAAAGGCAGTGCATATGCTCTGCCATCAGACGCGAGCAATGACATGCTTTTAACAGACGAAAATTCGCTTGTTTTAACTGAAAACTCGTCGGTAAAAGGATTGGGGTAAACGTAAACCTGATTGTCGTTTTTAATAACAATGCTTCGAATTGAGCTGAATGCGTAGGTTTCATCACGATCCACCATTTTCAATCGATAATAATTCTGGCCGTTAACCGGATTTTTATCAATCAAGTCATATGACTGTTTTACGGCGCTTTCGCCAGTGCTGTTGACAATGCCAAGTTCCTTCCAGTCCTTTGCATTTTTGCTGTGTTGGACTTCAAAACGGTCACTATTGGTTTCAGCGGTGGTTTGCCACTTTAAGATGACGCTCTGCTCTGACCGCATAATCTGAAAGTCGGAAAGCGTCACGGGCAGCGTGGCGAAGTTTGGCTGGTAGCAGAAATTGTGAAACTCCGCTCCCCCGTTCTGGACATAGTCACCACCGATGACCGCCTGTCCGTTTACACTTGAACCGTTTGCATTGAAGGTGGCGAATGGTGCGAGAAAGCTTCCAATGAACTCAAAACCAGTTGCGTTGATGGTTTTAGCCATTGGAAAATTAAACACAACCTTGGCGCCAATTGATCTGTTTTCCAGCCCCACTCCATTGATCGACATCGACCCGTTTTTAAATGTAATTGCGTCCGGATTCGTCACATTTACAATGATCATCGAGCTGTTTTCCACAACAAAATTCAGGCTGAAACTTTCAATTTTCCCGGCAGGAAGCGACAATTCAAACACGTTCATCATCTGCCCCGTCTCTCCTTTCAATGTATAGGTGCCGTAAGATTCGGTAACGACACCGTTGGTTGCCATGGCGGCCAACGTTGCACTGGTCGTTTGATAGTAAGTTTTAAGGCTTGCAAAATTGAGTTGGTTGCTGAGTCCGGGCTTCAATTTCCCAATCGGCGTTGAAGGCACAAATGATGGTAGTGTGGCACCCTCCGCAGCATTTTTATACACGAAGTTCCCTTTCATTCCCCAGTTTGTTCCCAGATTTTGAAAAGTTCCGTTTACGATAAAATTGTCGTTGCCTTTGACCGCGTCTCCGTCCGGGGCATTATTGCCGCCCAGCGACACATTGGCCTGCCCCACGCTGTAAGAACCTGGTGAAGTGAAATTGCCACCAACGGCCAGCCGCCCCTCGGTATCACCGCTGTTCGCACTGTGATTCCCGAAAATGATTGCATTGAAGTTACCGTTTCCGACATAATCTGAGCCGAAATACGAGCTGGGTACTGTAAAAATACTGTTGTTATTGCATTGTGCTACAACTGTACTTTGATTAAGGAGGGTTAAGATCAAAATCTGGCCTAACAGGCAGGTCCCAGCTTTTGTGATTTTCTTTTTCATTTTTTGCCTAATAACGCTGTTTTATAATTATTTCAATAATACTAAATGTCGAATAAAGTCTAAGTCTTCTCAGCAGCGCAGAATTCAGACCTAAATCCACATTCATATCTATCTCATAATTAAACATTTATAATCTATCAAAAAAGTTTTTGTTAAAAAACGGCAAAAAAAATCAAACAAAAAATTTCTTCGTATCGGATTTGTAAAGTAACCACAAATTGCACTTTTAAAATACTTCTCAACAGACATAAAAATACTTGTCTTTTTTAGCGTAAAACTATATCTACTTTCGTCGCCACGTAACTACACGGCCGAAAGATGGGCTCTCGCTTGGTAGAAGCCGCTTTTTAAATAATCCCGGAAATTTATTCTTGAAAAATTGAGGTACTCCTGACACAGGGCTGTCAGTGACCAGCCTTTAATTTGTAACGTCAAACACCTAAACGGATGCTGTTTAAAGCCCAGGTCTTTGCACGCGAATGCCTGAAAATGGCAACACGAAGAGTAAAGGGCGTTGCAATCCGAAGCTTAACGGTACCGGAATCAGGAAAAAGCATTTGGTATTCACCCGCATAAAACGCACAGATGAACTTAATTTTACAAATAATTCATCTCATTTTAAGGATGTTAAGATTGACGATAACCCTTGGTGTTGCGCCAATCTGCTGGATCGTGAATCGAAGAGTATTGTTCGGCTCTTCCGGCAAACCGTCGATAGCAAGCATTACCTTCACAGTAAGGCAACAATGCCGCTGTGTTCAAAGGTGAAAGAGTGGTATTCGAACAGATGGATGTGGAAGATAGTCAAGCTTCTCCAAATTCAAGCTGTTTCCAAAACGCTCTTTCGACTGTTTCGCCACGCCGGTTGAATTATTTTTCTAGATTTTTTTTGACTTATATAGCAAAAAGAACTGTCACGCCACGCTCTCGCTCAACATGACAGTTCCTGGTAAAAATCGGGCGGAGCCGCAAATCACTTAGCCAACCAATTCTGCATTCAACGAAATCTCAGCATTTAAAAGCTGCGAAATAGGACATTCTTTTTTCGCTTTGTCCGCAATTTCCGCAAACTGATCCGCAGAAATACCCGGGATTGTCGCCTTCAGATCAATATGGCTTTTAGTTACCTGTCCTTTTGCAGGATCAAGCGAAACGGTTGCGGTTGCGTCCAGTTCGTCAGCCGTAAATCCGGCAGCGTTCAATTCAAAGCTCAGTTTCATGGCGAAACAGCCAGCGTGTGCAGCAGCTATCAATTCCTCCGGGTTCGTTCCTTTTCCATCCGCGAAACGGGTATTGAAAGAATATTGCGTGTTTTCAAGAACAGTACTTTGTGTACTGATCGTGCCTGTACCTTCCTTTCCGGTTCCTTTCCAAACGGCATTAGCTTTACGATTGATCATGTTTTCTATTTTTTTAATAAAAATAAATTTAACCTTTAATGGCTGGAAAAGTACGATCTAAGCTGAATCTACGCAAATTAATTAACGATTAAATCCATTAAACACACACTTGCCGGCGCCCGCAGATTGCGTTTCATTCATTTGGGATTCAGCAGTTTCCAGTGATATCACGATGTCTCGGGAGAGGGTGATTTGTGAAAAAGAAATCTTTTGTCTAAAAAAAGGAATGCGTAAAATTGAATTTCGCAAGGCTTATTCCGCTTTGTTAATGAGAAGTTAACGTTAATTTGCCGTTAAACTTTATGATATGCGCTGCATCTAAAACCCAAAAATGACGTTTAAACTATATTCAATTCACCAAAAACAGCCAACAAGATGAAAAAGAGCCTGATTCCGATACTATTTATATTTGCAGTTTTATTTCAAAGTTGCTCCGGACCAGCCGGACCTGAGGGAGTACCAGGACCAGCCGGCGCAACGGGCAAAGACGGGGTTAACATTGTGGGGACAACATTCGATGTAACTAATGTTAATTTCAATGCTGGTAACGATTATAGCGCTTCGTTTACTTTTCCTGCCAATAAAGTGGAGGTTTTCGAAACTGACGCGGTACTGGTTTATCGTCAATGGGCCACACAGTCCGATCCGTCGGGACCAATTTCCGTTTGGCGTCTTCTTCCTCAGACGGTCATTATGAACAATGCTTTGCTACAATACAATTTCGATCACACCTTTACCGAAGCCTTCTTCTATTTGGATGGCAGTGTGAACAAAAGTACGCTGGCAACAAGCTGGACCCAAAACCAAACATTCCGCGTCGTGATCATTCCTTCCGATTCTCCTGCAAGAAAAAGCGCAGAAGTGGATTATAATGATTACGAATCAGTAAAAAAATACCTGGGAATAGACGAAAGTAAAATCGAAAAATACAGCGCTAAGTAGCCGTTCCGGCGACCTCAGTTAAACCCGGGCGTACTCCGCCCGGGTTTTGTCAACTTGAGCAAAGGTCTTATCAGCCCGAACGGAGGTCTTATCAGCACGAGCGGAGGTCTTGTCAGCCTGAGCGGAGGTCTTATCAGCCTGAGCGAAGGTCTTATCAGCCTGAGCGAAGGTCTTATCAGCCCGAGCGGTCTTGTCAGCCTGAGCGAAGTCGAAGGCTTGGCCGCGATGCCTGCACTTCGACCGCCCGGCGGCCCGGTTAGCTCAGTGTGACAGTGCCTCCACTCACTTCGACTCCGCTCAGTGTGACAAGAATCCACTCGGTTTTACATGAACCGGCAAAAAATTAACCAGGATTAAAATCTCTGCTTTAAATTGCAGCATGAAAAAATTTATAGCTACATTACTTTTCAGCCTACTTGCGATTGCGTTTGTTTCTGCGCAGGATTTTTCGAAACAAACGGAGGCCTTCCGCCAGCATTACAAAGCCGACTTTCTGAAATCCCCGAACTCTCCTTTGAAAAAAAAGGATCTTCAGTTTCTGAGATTTTATGAACCTGATTCGACGTTTGCTGTGAAAGCGACATTTGAAAAAACAGAGAAAAGCGAGCCTTTTGATATGCCGACTTACAGCGGCATCAAAAAAACTTATGTGCAGTATGGCAAACTGAAATTTGAATTGCATGGAGTACAACAGGAACTTGCTGTGTATCGAAGCGTTGGACTTCAGGCTTTACCCCAATACCGCGATTATCTGTTTCTTCCTTTTAAAGATAAGACCAACGGAAAAGATTCATACGGCGGCGGCAGATACATTGATCTGACGACAAAGGATCTTGAAAACGGAAGTTTTGTGCTCGATTTCAACAAGTGCTATAATCCCTATTGTGCGTACAGTGCAGGTTACAATTGCCCGATTCCGCCAAAAGCGAACCACCTAACGTTGGCAGTTGAGGCTGGTGAAAAGAATTTCGGCAAGGATCACGACTGATTTCTTTCAATTTTTTGACATAAAAAAGGCCGCCCTTTAAGCTTGTATTATACTGATAAACAGAGTATTGTAAAAATACCAAACCCCGAATATGCCATTATCTGGTATAATTCGGGGTTTTTGCTTATCTTAAGGTTACCACACTTCAAAATAAGCGCATGCAATTTACTCTATTTCCTCTAGATTTCGAATACACCTCAAAATGGTACAATTTCAAGACGACAGAACTTGGCCGTATACATGATTGTGTCGATTGGGATGGCTTGACAGCATTATTACCTAAGAAGGAGACTCTTCGCGGAGCTCCCTCATGGCTACCTCAAAAAGGCCTATTGGGGATGATGTTTTTAAAGCATTATACGGGTTTGAGCGACGAGAAACTACTTGCTCGTTTTAATACGGATTGGGCGATGCAGCTTTTTTGCGGAATGCTGTTAACTGACAATGAATCAATTAAAGACAATTCATTCATTTCCAAAGTACGGTGCTACTTGGGACGTAATGTAGATATGGTAGAGGTCCAAAAAGTCTTGATTAAAGCCTGGAAGAAGGAAATTCCTGATAAAAATGTGCTTTTGATGGATGCTACTTGTTATGAAGTTCATCTACGCTTTCCGACAGATGTCAAAATACTGTGGGAAAGCTGTGGGTGGATCTGGGAGAAGAAGATCTCTGAACTTTGTAAACTCAATAAGCTGCGCCTGCCTCGCTCAAAATACAAAGAGCAAAAAATCAAAACCACTACATATAGTAAAATCAGGAAAAAGACTCATCGAAAAACTAAGGCTAGAAAGAATGCTTTATTGAAGCTATTGGCGAAGGGTATTGAAATCTACCAGGACTTACTAAATCAAGTTCACGGCCGTGGACTAACGGAGATAGACTCAAAGACTTTCAAAACCATTAAACTGGTCTATCAGCAACAGAAACACCATTTTAATCACCCCAACGCAAAGATAAAGGATCGGATTGTTAGCATTTACAAGCCATATATTAGACCGATTGTTCGTGGTAAAGAAAATAAACCGGTCGAGTTTGGGCTAAAAGCTCACAAACTTCAAGTAGGTGGGATTAGCATTTTGGAGCATGTGAGCTACAAGGCTTTTAACGAGTGTAAAAGACTAAAAACTAGCATCTTAAAGCATAAGATCATATTTGGTCAATGTTCACATGTAGGGGCAGATGCCATTTACGCTACTAATGAAAATAGGAAATTCACCACCAAAGAAGCCATTATTACAAACTTCATTAGAAAAGGAAGGGGAAAGGATGATAAACCCACCAAACTAATCAAGGCGGTTCTCAACAAAGAAAGGTCGACCCGTCTAGAAGGGAGCTTCGGAAATGAAAAGGAGCACTATGGTCTCAAAAAAATCAAAGCTCGGAAATCCGAAACAGAGCTAGTATGGCTGTATTTTGGGGTTTTGACAGCCAATTGCGTATTAATAGCAAAACGACGGCACGGCAAAAAACAGGAAGTTAAAATCGCCGCCTAAATCAATTATCTTAATACCTTTTACATTCTTTGAAAACACGAAGAGCAGGAAAGCTATCCCCTTTTTGCATACATTATACCACATAAATAAAAACAGCAGACACAAAACTGTATTATTCCAAGTCTGCGTCTGCTGTTTCAATAATTAGTTGCCTAAATTCAGATATTACTCTGATTAATTCTAACTTGAAAATGAATTTCCAAGGAAAGCCTAAAAAAAACCCGGTCATCACGGCCGGTTTTTTTTTGAAGAAAATTCGTCAGGCTTTGATCAAATCTTTTTGTTTCATAATTCGCTCAAAAACTTTAATATCGTGTTCCGTTGTGAAAATCGAGAAAGGCAGGTGAATAAACTGACCTTTTGAAATCACAAGCACATATGCATCCTTGTCCTTATACGCTTCCGGAATCTGTTCCCATTTCATCACACTTCCTTCTTTCTGGTTCAGTTTCATCAGGATCTGACGATTGTCGATCTCGTACTGAAACTTCTCAAACATAGGCTTGTATTGTGCCAGTTGCGTAATTCCCACGAACTGAATCAACCAGAACAGCAGATACAAAATGACTCCGACAACAATTGTAACATAAATCCAGATGTTGGAATAAACGCCTGTGAGATTTACCACGGCATTTATCAATATCAACGCCAAAGGAATTAATCCCCATTTTAGCTGCGATTTGAGAAAATACCGCATGGCGAGTATGATGTAGGTTCTCGTAGGCAATGCATACTTTTTGGTACGAACTGCTGCGGGATTCGTTGGCATTTGATAAACAGGCTGGTGTTTGTTCACCGATACTTTGGCCATAATTCTGTTAAAAAAATTAGCAATTTCTTAAAATAACTGACGTTGCTTTTAAAAGGAGCAAGTATGTAAAAAAGAAAGCACAGAGCGTATTGATGTAAATCGCAACCTCAAATCTTCCTTTTTACCCACCGGGCCGATAAGCAACTGCAAAATGAAGTGCAAAGTTAGAAAAAAGCAGTTGACTTAACAGAAAGGCTTTGAAATAAAAAGCAGTTCTCGAAATTTAACGTAATTTGCGTTTAAGGCAGTCGCGTCCGGGAATTACCGGTTTCCCAAACAAACGCCTGTTCAAGACAAAAAAAGGTCGGTTACAAAAATTTGATGTAGTGTAAACCAACAAATTGGTGCGAAAGCCCCTCCAAACCCGAAAATACGTTCATGAGTTTTCTTTTTCCGTCTTTCTTGTGGGGTTTACTTGCGATATCAATACCAATTGCGGTCCATATTTTCAATTTTCGTCGTACAAAGCGGGTTTATTTTACCAACGTCTCATTTCTAAAAGCTGTTGAAACGCAGACCAGATCGGTACGAAAAATAAAACACTGGCTGATTCTCGCTGCCAGGACGCTGGCAATCGCCTGCCTGGTACTGGCTTTTGCACAACCGTTTTTACCAGGTAAAAATGATGTAACGTCAGAAAAAAAAGGGGTTACCGGTCTTTATCTGGACAATTCTTTCAGCATGCAGAATGAGCTGAACAGCAAACGGTACATCGACCTTGCTACAAACCGGCTGAGCGAATTGTTGAGTCTTTTCCGCAATGCCACCTCACTGCAACTGGTAACCAACGATTTTTCCGCTCAGGAGCAAGGACTTTATAACGCAGACAAAATCAGAGACCGGCTTACAACAATTGCGCTTTCGAACACGCCACGGACCCTGGAAGATGTTTACAAACGTCAGGAAAACTTAATTTCCCGCCATGAGAACGGTGGAAAAAATCAATTGTTCTGGTTTTCAGATTTTCAGAAAAGCACAGCAGGAAATTTGTCAGAGTTGCAAATTGACACTACCAATCAGGTTTTTTTGGTGCCTGTCCAGGCTGTTGCAGAGAAAAATGTATACGTGGATTCTGCTTGGCTGAACACACCGTTTATCCGGGAATTGCAGAATAACATATTGTTTATAAAAGTCAGCAATTCGGGCACACAGGAAGCGAAAAATGTGGTACTCAAACTGAATCTCGACAACACACAAGCTTCCACGGCCTCGGTAAATGTCCCCGCCAACGGACACGCAGTTGCAAAATTCAATTTCAATCTGAAAGGCAAAGGATACAAAAAAGGGCAGATCACCTTCGATGATTTCCCGGTAACTTTTGACAACGATTATTACTTTGTACTGAATGCTTCTCCTCTGATCAAAATCCTCCACATTTCTGGGCAAAAGGATGCAGGAAATTATGTTCAGAATGTGTACGATAATGACAGTCTTTTTACACTTCAGAGTTTTAGCGTGCAAAACGTTGACCCAGGACTGATCAAAAGTTCTGACATGGTCATTTTGGAAGGTGTAGAGCAAATTTCGGGAACACTTCCTCAGGAATTACAGGATTTTGTGGGAAAAGGCGGATCTTTAACCATCATCCCTCCTTCTTCTCCGCAGGCTGCAAGCTACCAGTCTTTTGCAGCAACGCTTGGAATAAACGGGTTGACAGTCGACAAAATCGCGAACCCCAATCCAATCGCAATCTCACCACCCGATCGTAGCAACCCGTTTTTTAGCGATGTTTTTGAAGAATCCGTTCGCCAGGAAATCAACCTGAATTTGCCTTCTGCCGCGCCCGTGTGGAGCTGGGCCAATTCCGGGCAGGTGTTGCTTACGCTCAGAAATGGACAGACATACCTGAATCAACTGAACCGTGGCGCAGGCAAGGTGTACCTCTTTTCTGCCCCTCTGAGCCCAGCCTTCGGGAATGTGGCACAACATGCTGTTTTTGTTCCAATTATGTACAAAATGGCAGCCCTGAGTGTTCGTGCGCAACGGACTGCTTTCACTTTTGATGAGAATCCGATTAGTCTGAGTATTTCAAATGTGACGCCCAACGCTGTTTATAAATTAAGACGAAACAAAACTGAGATCATCCCTGTTCAGCGCGTTACCGGAAATACTTTACTGTTGGAAATTCCGCAGGGCGACCAGCTTTCGCAAGGCCTGGATGCCGGTTATTTTGAACTCATTAAGGATAACAAAATTGAGGCAGTTCTGGCTCTGAACCACAATCACAACGAATCCAAACTGGACTACTATTCTCCTGCCGAACTACGGGCATTTTTTTCAGGCCAAAAAAATGTCCAGGTTTTTGATCGCCTGGACGACGATGCTTTTACAAAGGAATTCCAGCAACAGAACCTTGGCACGAGCCTTTGGAAATACTTTCTTTACGCAGCATTATTCTTTTTACTCGTTGAGGTTTTGCTGATCAGGTTCAAAAAGTGACTTTTCGCCGCCCGATGGAAGGTCTGTGGTCATCTTCTGATAGTTATTGTTTATTTTTGTTAAAACAATGTAAGATATGTACCCAGCCATTAAAGGAATTTATGAAAATGGTTCTCTCAAGTTGCTCGAACCAGCCCCAAATGTAGAGAAGACTGAGGTTTTGGTCATGTTTCTTAAAGAAGTGGGAAATGAAAATCCAAAAAAAAACCGCATTCTTGGAGGTCTGGCACATTTGGGAGGAAGTATACCTGAGGACTTTAATGATCCGATTGATGATCTAAAAGACTATATGTGAATGGATTTATTAATCGACACGCAGATTTTGATCTGGCTGGAACTGCTTAGTCCTGCACTTTCTACAAAATCCAGAAAACTACTGACAGATCCTGCGAATCGCGTTTTTATCCCTGAAATATGCCTTTTTGAAATCGCCATAAAGCAAAAAATTGGTAAACTACCGAATCTTACCTGGGATACCGAAACAATCCAGAATCAAATTTTAAAGGACGGATTCGAAACAATGCCAATTAAAATAAAGCATATTGCTCAATATAAATCAATCCCACTTTTTCCAGATCATCGTGATCCCTTTGACCGATTATTAATTGCTACTGCAATCTCCGAAGATATGTCCCTCATTTCTTCGGACCCCAAATTCCGCTTGTATAGCCCTGAACTTCTGTTAATCGAAAACCAGATTTAGATCATTTCGAAAAGCAATTCTCCGAATTGACATTAAATTTTGTTCTCCACTGCTAATTACCTCGGGAAAGGTTTTCTGTTTCTGACTTTTTACCGCAATTTTGCAGAATACAATTCAAACAATCAATGCTTTCATCCAGAATAGGGATTCTTGGCGGTGGCCAACTCGGGCTAATGCTTTTACAGGCAGCCGTCGATTGGAATCTCGATATTCACATTTTAGATCCCGATGCAGAAGCACCCTGCCGGAAAATTGCACCTCATTTTCAACAAGGTTCTTTACAGGATTATGACACGGTTTACCAGTTCGGTAAAAACCTTGACGTCATTACTATTGAAATAGAAAAAGTGAATGTAGAGGCCCTTGAAGCTTTGGAAGCCGAGGGAAAGCGGATTTATCCGCAGCCATCTGTCATTCGTCTTATTCAGGATAAAAGGGTACAAAAACAATTTTATCTGGACCATCAGCTTCCAACCGCAGAATTTATCCTCACGGAAAATCGGGCAGATGCGTCAAAACATACTGACTTTCTTCCGGCGTTTCACAAACTCGGAAAGGATGGCTACGATGGGCGGGGCGTACAGCGGCTCACTACCAAAAAGGATTTTCACAAAGCTTTTGACCAGCCTGGTTTGTTGGAGAAAGCAGTTCCCTTTGCCAAAGAACTGGCGGTAATTGTTGCAAGAAATGCTTCCGGTTCCGTAGAAACTTTCCCGACTGTCGAGATGGTATTTCATCCGGAACTTAATTTGGTTGAGTATCTTTTTGCACCGGCGGAAATCAGCGAAGAAGTTAATCAAAAGGCGCAGGCTATTGCGAAGAAAACGGCTGAGGCATTCGGGATTGTTGGCTTGCTGGCCGTGGAACTGTTCCTGACGGCTGATGGCGAGGTGCTTATCAATGAAGTTGCACCCAGGCCGCATAATAGCGGACACCATACGATAAGGGCCAATGCGACCTCCCAGTATGAGCAGCACTGGCGCGCAATACTTGATCTTCCCCTCGGTAGCACGCAGGCCTATGGCCCTTCCGCTATGGTGAATCTCCTTGGAGAAGACGGCTTCGAAGGGCCGGCGGTTTACGAAGGAATGGAGAAATTGTTGGGTACGGAACAGGTTTTCCCGTTTCTGTATTGGAAAGCAATTACCAAACCTTTCAGAAAAATGGGCCATATCACCATTATGGATCGTAATATTGAGGCTTTAAAAGAAAAGGTTGATTTTGTAAAAGCAAATATCCGCGTAATAAGCTGACAGAACAGCAAAATTGAAAATTAGTATAAACTGGAAATTAGTTGGTAAAAATCCTGTCATATAAGGATTTACGTTTCATTGTTGAATAAAAAAATATGGTTGGAATCATCATGGGCAGCCTTTCCGACAGGAAAGTAATGCAGGAAGCTGCGAACGCACTAAATGAATTGGGTATTGCGTTTGAGATGGAGATCGTTTCAGCACACAGAACACCCGAACGTATGCTGGACTATGCTTCTTCGGCACGTAGCCGTGGCTTAAAAGTGATCATCGCCGGTGCGGGCGGAGCTGCTCATTTACCGGGTATGGTTGCTTCTCTGACTTCTCTTCCAGTCATTGGTGTTCCGGTTTTGTCCAGTAATTCTATTGATGGATGGGATTCGGTGTTGTCTATTCTCCAAATGCCATCGGGTGTTCCCGTAGCCACTGTTGCATTGAACGGAGCACGGAATGCCGGAATTCTTGCTGCACAGATCATCGGAGCAAGCGACGAAAACGTTGGAAAACGACTGGATCTGTTCAAGGAGGGACTGAAAGAAAAAGTGGCCGAGATGAATCAGGAATTGAAGAATCAGATTGCATAGTAGTAGTTGTTTAGTATTTTCGTGAAATTATTACCCCAAAAAATTGAAGCATCATTGAATCATGGAAGAAGAATTCCCAAAGAAAAGAAATGTGCGCCCGGTAGAAAAATCTAACTTGCCAATTGTTACTTTGCTGGTACTGGTTCTTTTGGTTTTGGCAATGCTTTACGTTGGATACGAATACATTTCCGACAGCTCCTCAAATTCCGAAGAGCTCACCTCGACTGTTGTGGATAGCACAGCAGAGGAAGTTGGGGTGGCGGATCCAATCACAGACGAGCCTGCTCCGGTAGAAGAAACGTCTGCTGCGACCAAATCCAAGCCGGACGAAAAGAAAAAAGAGGAGCCTGCAAAAAAGGAAACAGCGCCAATCTCTGCTTCATCAGTGGGTGGAACTCAAATTACGCATGACGTAAAAAGTGGTGAAACTTTTTCAAGCATCGCTTCCCGTTATAATCTGAAAACAGAAACTTTAAAAGGGCTTAATTCGTCCGTTTCCGAGGTGAAAGGCGGAACTACAAAACTAAAAATCCAGGTTCAGACAGTTCATACAGTTGGGCCTGGTGATGTGCTCCGTGTGGTTGCCGACAAATACGGCGTTACAAAAGAGGCAATAATGAAGGCAAATGGAAAAACCAGAGACTTCTCTGAACGAGGTGAGAAACTGATCATTCCGTTTTCGTCAAAAAAGTAATTCAAAATACAATTATTAAAAAGGTTGCTGGCCCGGACATTCCGAAACAGCAACCTTTTTTAATTTTATCCAGATCAGAAACCTCCGCTTCTTCCTCCCCCGCCACCATTACCACCGCGAGGAAAGTCTCCGCCTCCTTCAAAATCTCTGCGGCGGTCGTTGTTCTGGACAGGCATTTTACCGAAATTTTTAAGGGTGTAGGTGAAAGTTAGCATGGCATACTGCGTTAAAACACGGCTCGTTACATCCTGCACATAGGTTTCAGTTACGTTGCGGCTAATACTGTTGTTCTGTTTCAGGATGTCAAAAACTGTCAGTTTTAACTCGCCCGCATTGTTTTTAAGAAATTTCTTTCCAACACTTGCGTTCCAAAGCGTGAAATTCTGGTTGTATCCCTGACCCAAACCTCTGTAACTTTGGTTATTGACATCGGATTGAATTACAAACCCTTTTCCGAAAATCCAGTTCACACGACCCGTGATCCCCTGGGTATAATAGTTGTTGTTCAGAGCAGGCTGAATACTGTTTCGCACCACGTTGTAATTTCCGGAATAAGACAGGGTGAAATCCAGTTTCTCACTGATGTTACTGCTCAGCACCAGGCCCTGCGAAACGGCGTAAGTATTGGAAAAATTAGAGATGCTATTGATTAGTCCCGGAGAGCGAACATAATTGAAACCTGTCGACAAATTGACATTCAATTTCAGAGGCGCCACCGGTTTTCCGTAAACCAGAAATGTACGTGCATTCCAGCTACCATCTACATTTACAGGGCTCGTCAGTTTCGCCCCCTGTTCCAGCACGATCCCGTTCGGCAGGGTAGTCGGCCTCTGCGCAATAAAGGTGGAGTTTACAATCGCGTTGTTAGTCTGTGTTACAAAAATCATTGCGCTGAAATTATACGGTCTGTTGGCCCCGGCAAGTGAATAACGTAGATTCAGCATGTTACGAAACTCCTGTTTCAAATCCGGATTACCAGCCGTGAGCGACAATGGATTGCTGTTGTCAATCACATTCTGCAGCTGCGAAATAGAGGGCTGATTTGTCGAACTTCTGAAAAAAGTCCGGAACTGCGTTCCTGTTTTGGAACGGTACGTGACCATAAAATTTGGCAGAAAATTAGTAAATGTCTGATCAACCGTTGCTTGTTTCGGTGAAAGCTGATTGCTGTACAATCCTGCATTCTGAAAATCAACGCCCACATTTGCACTCCAGCTATTTTTCCGGTAGCGGTAACTAACGCCTGCACGGTTGGTGATATAACGGTTATCGAATGAATTGGACAATATCGTATCCAATTCCGTGTAACCGCCATTGTCGAAGCTCATGTTGTAAGTTTCCTTGTCGGAATTGCTGTTGCTCAAAGTCAGTCCGTAATTCAATTGTAACTGGCCCGTTTTGCTGATCGGTTCGGTGTAAACGAAATTTCCGCCGAGGGTTGTCCCGTTCGAGGTCGTATAACTTTGCTGATCAATGGTATCTCCAGGAACTTCCAGGTTCGTGAAATACAAGTTTTTAGAATACAGTCGGCTACTCCCGTTTTTATCGTTCAATTGCGTATTCAGGTTAACGGAAATGCTTCTCCCTCTTTTCTCAAAAGCATGTCTGAATAACAGATCGTTTGCGAAATTATAACCATTGGTTTTACTGCTACGTGTATTATCCGAACTGTTCAGCATGGAACCATCACCCAGGCTCGTCTCCCCTATTTTCATACTATTCGCATGATTGCCCTGAAAACTCAGCCTGGGCGTAATCACCAGAGAGTTATTTTTGTTGATCGCGTATTCAATCCGGAAATTCATCCGGTGATTGGAGTTAGTTGTTCCTGTCTGGCTTTGTTCGTTATAAAACTGGTCACCCACACCAGTTCCCAGAATGTATTTCTGTTGTGTGGTCTGCGTATTTGAATTTCCGGTGCGGTTGAAAAAATAGCTTCCCGAAACGTCCACTTTATTCCCGAATTTATTGGCATAGTTGAGTCCGAACGAATTTGTCCCCGTGATCCCGTTTTGATTTCCCACAAGAAAATTATTAGATGAACCTCCTCCGTTGCCTCCCCGGCCACCACCACCTCCACTACTCCCGGAGACACCAAGAAGATCCTGGCTTGAAAAATTCTGCTGATTGATGTTATTGCTCAGACCAATTACGGAAATTCGCTGATTACCCTTAAAAAAACTGATGTTTCCACCTGCCTGATAACGGTCATCCAGGCCATAACCGGCAAAAACCTTTCCAAACTGACCCACTTTGCGGTCGGCCTTGGTGACGATGTTGATCGTTTTTTGTGAGCTTCCATCGTCAAATCCTGTAAACTGAGCCTGGTCGCTCAACTTATCAAACACCTCAATTTTATCGACAATTTCTGCCGGTAACGATTTCAAGGTCAATGCGGCGTCATCACCAAAAAAGGGCTTCCCGTCTACCAAAACCCTGCTAACCGTTTCTCCATGGGCAGTTACAGTTCCATTGGTTACGGTAATACCAGGCATTTTTTGTATCAGATCTTCGGTTGTTGCATCGGGATTGGTTTTAAATGCAGCCGCATTAAACTGCGTGGTATCGCCTTTCTGTTCCGCAGCCACAATCTGCCCGACAATCTTGACCTCTTTCAGATTGGCGATTTCTTCTGTCAGCAAGATGGTCCCAAGATCGCGGACGTTGTCGTCAATGGTGACAATTTTAGTTACATCTTTATAACTGACGTAAGAAACCTTCACCAGATATTGCACTTTCCTGGTCAACCCTGTCATTGAGAATTTTCCGTTCACATCGGTCGTTACGTACTCCGGCTTGGCATCGGGTATATTGCGGGCAACCGAAACATAAGCCCCTACGACCGCCGAATTGCCCACACTATCACGAACCGCTCCGGTAATTTGGGCATCCTGTGCCTGCGCATAACCGGCTGTTAAAACAAAAGATATGAGAACCTGGATGAGTGTGGTAATTCTTTTCATGATTTCTGGTAAAGGTTTATGCAGGGTTAGAGCACCTTGGTCATGAAAAGTTTAACGGCGAAGAAACATTGGCAGAAATGATCGACGAAATGAGGGGATTTATCTTTGAATCTCACAAGTTTACCGACGGATTCTATCTAGGTCCAGAGCTGTTCCGCCAGCAATTTTACACACAAGACAGTTCGGCGACCGACCGCACTTGGCAAAACATTCTTCAAATTATTTTATTGGCTCTGAAAATAATTTTACAATTAGTTACTACATTGTACCACATCGCCCTCAACAATGAAAAAATTCCTGCTCCTGCCCATAATACTGGGTTTCACCATTTATGGTTACTCCTCAATTACAAATTTTCGTTTTGATTTTCACCATTTGTTCGGAAGATGTGAAGGCAGTGATTATTGTAGAATTTGCACCAATTGTTCCAGATGCGGATATTGTAGAGGTGGGGGCACATGTGGTGTGTGTTATACGCCACGCGCAATAGTAAGAAGAAGTGCTCCTCCCAGAACTCATAGTTCAAGAAAATCAATTTCAGCAAACCATGTTCATTCCATAGATTCACGCAGTTCTTCCGTGAAGCGTTATTACCTACGAAAATCATCTGCTAAAAACGCTTCTTCATCCAAACTATCCACAGGCCTTGATCAAACTGAAACAGAATCTTTTTCTACAATAGATAAAACAGATTCAAATGTAAAAAATAATCCTTCCTTAATAAACCAAACGGAGACAGCCGACAATTCACAATCAGTTTATGCTGCGCCAGACATACCTGCGGAAAAAGAATCTTTCACCATCGACATCCCTGAAAATGCGGAATTCGTACGCGTAACGGCATCTTCCGCTCATTTAAGAGAACAATTCAGCACAAAATCGCGAATTCTACAAAAGCTGGGTCACGGGGATTTACTGATCAAAATAAAATCTGTTAAAGGCTGGGTGAAGGTGCAGGCTTTGGATTCTGGTGAGGTCGGGTATGTCTTTGGAGGTTTGATAAAATAATCAGCGTGGCTGTTCGTAGTAATTTCGGGATTTGCGGCAACCCTTGTCACTTCTCTAAGTTAAGGGACCTTTTGAACAGCAACCAACAAATATCTCTATATTGGTGACCAATTAGCCTCAATACATTATTTATAATCGATGAAGAAATATTTTTATTTGCTTGCTTTGTTAATCCTGGGTGCCAGTTGCACGAAAAAAGAGCACAAGGAAGAGAAAGTACCTGTTAAAGAAGTTGGCAACGTTAACTTTTTTATGGAAACCTCAGCCAGTATGGCTGGCTATTTTAACGGCTCTACTCAATTTGTCAAAGACATTCCCAATCTTTTGGTTGATATTGAAGGAAAAGAATCCTTTGGAAAAGGGCCTCTGAAAATTTATTACGTTGCGGATTCGCTAACGCCATATAAAGGCTCCACAAAAGATTTCATTCGCGAAATTTCTACTACAAAAGTGGCAGGGGAGAAAAGTTCGGAGATGCACAAAATCCTGGAAATGATTGCTAGTAAAACTGATTCCAATGACATTTCGCTATTTGTGTCTGACTGCATTTTGTCCTATCCGGATGATGTGATCAAAACCAATTCAGAAATCAATAAACAAAAAGCACCGGGAGAACTGAAAGCATTGGTGAAATCTACTTTTTTGAAATTAAAAAGAGACAACATTTCGGCTTCACTGTATGGGTTCAACTCCGCGTTTTTTGGTAATTATTACACGTATCAAAATGCGAAATTGAAGCTGGACGGGCAGGAAAGACCCTATTATTTGTGGGTGATCGGTAATAAAGAACTTGTCAGCAAATTCAACAAAAATCTGGCAGATCTGAATAATTTCAAACCTGTGCTGGATCTTAACTTTGGATTGTTTGACAAAACCATTGCTGATTTCGAAACTTTCTACACCTACGAAAGAGTCGGAAACTGGAAAGCAGAAGATAAAAGCATTTCTGATTTGGAGGCAAGCAAAAAGAAGCCTTCTACATTTGCCATTGCAGTAGATCTGTCCGCGCTACCAAATTCCATCAGTGCACCGGATTACTTGAATCAACACCTGAAAACATCATCGGAAAATCTGGACTTCAAGATCAAAAATATTCTATTGACCAGGGATCTTGACAAGTCCGTTTTAAAGCCGAGAGAGAAGGAATTTCTGGAAAATAATACGCACGTGATCGTTATTGAAGTTTCTGATATCTACAAAGATAAAGGGAATATTGAGCTCAAACTTCCGTTGGTTTACGACAATGGATACAAAGCCATGTCTACCATGGACGACAGAAATCTGGATTCTATTCCGGGCAAAACGTTTGCATTCGAGCACCTGATTGATGGTGTGCGAGAGGCTTATGAAAACGCAAATGATAACTTTATTCACATTTCAATACCTGTAAAAAAATAGCTTCCATGTTTGAATTTCTTTATGAGCTGCTTTGCGGACAAAACCCGGATCCGATCTTTGCATCAGATATTTATCCTTTTGTGGGCCTTTTCACGCTGGTTTTTGCTTTTGCATTTGCAGTTGTGTTCTATATCGTGTTAGGGAGAGCTAGGCCTGTTTGGGACAAAACCTTGCACTGGGTGATCACCATGATCATTTTGCTGATCATTGCCTTCGGCCTGGCCTACAACCACGCGCAAACCGTAACGGAGGAAAGCGAGAATTCTTTCTTTTACACTTTTGCAATGGTCAACACGCTCTATGCGTTTATTTACTACATCCTTTTTTCAATCCTGTTGAAAAGGTTCTCGATTTTCGCCAAGCGCACTCCCTTTTAACCCCTCGATACAGCACAGATTATGCCTACAAGAAATACGTTTGTTTTTGGAATTGGAGGAACAGGGGCGAGAATCGTTCGCTCGCTGACCATGTTGCTTGCGGCTGGTACAAAACTTAATGATACCAATAAAATAATCCCCATCATCATCGATGTGGATGCTGATAACGCCGATACAAGCCGGGCCCTGGCAGCGCTCAAAACCTATAAATACATCCGCTCACACGGATACAGCAATACCGAAGAAATTCGAGACGGCTTCTTCAATGCAAACCTGAATACGCTGAGTTCCATTACAAATGAAAACGATTACTCAGAAGGTCTGGACGATTCTTTTCAGCTACAATTTGAAAATCTTGAAAAATCGTTCATCGAATATCTTGATCCGAGAGGTGAATTGGTAGGTGATATCAATATGGATTTGCTGGAAGCGCTTTATGACAATTCCGGCCATGACGATCCGAATACAGAACTTAATCTGAAATTAAATCAGGGCTTCAAAGGAAATCCGAATATCGGTTCTGTTGTCTTTAACAACCTTTCCAATACCAAAGAATTCAAGTTTGTACTGAAAAGTATTGGCGAAAATGACCGGATTTTTATTGTCAGTTCCATTTTTGGCGGTACCGGTTCGTCCGGTTTTCCGCAGTTGGTGAAACTGCTGCAACAGGAAGAAAAATTGCGTGGCAATAAATACGGCGCACTTACGGTGATGCCCTATTTTAACGTGACCGATGATAGTAAAAGCGCGATCAACTCGGATATGTTTAATTCCAAAACAGAGGCTGCACTTTCTTATTATCTGAAATACCTGAACGGCAAGATCAATTGTTTTTATCAGTTGTGGGACCGGCCGTTGAAACAATACGAGAACAAACAAGGCGGTATTGAGCAAAAAAACAGCGCGCATTTGATAGAGTTAATTGGAGCAACTGCGATCATCGATTTCGTGAATAAACCGGATGGGAATTTTGCATCCAAAGGTCAGACGCAGTATTTTGATTTTGGAATCAAAAAAGAAGATCAGGTTATCGACATCAGGCACTTTTATCCAAACACCGCCAAAATGGTGATGGAGCCACTTACATTGCTCACGTACGCGATGAAGATTTATCTGGAAACTTTGCCGGAGCTTCGCAATGAAGCCTTTTACAAGGAGTTAAATATTGCCGATAAATATTCAAATAACGAATTCTATCAAAATCTTACCGCTTTCTTTTCAGTGCATTATAAAAACTGGCTGGTAGAAATGTCTGGTAACGAGCGGACTTTTCAGCCTTTCAACCTGACGCAGGATTTGAATGCGTTGGTGCGGGAAAAGCCTATTGAAGTAAAAAAAGTTTTGGGGATCGTAACCAAGCCGGGAATTTCAGAAGCATTTTTGAAAACCGAACTTGGGAAATTGGAAGACGAATTGAAGAAAAGTATACCGGATCAGGATAAACGTTTTTTCAAATTGCTCAACCGTATTGCTATGGAGTGTTACAAAAAACTGGAAGCACTTCCATCCATGATCTAATCTTACAGCCATGTCTTCATACATTTTTAGAAAATATCCGGGTTACAACCCCAACGAAATACAGGATTGGAGTCAAAGTACGGGGATTGATCCTGCCAGTTTTGATCCTGAAAATATAGCTTTTGGCAGAGGTGCATCCAAAGCAGGAACGTCGATTCCGTCACCGATGGCTCGGCTGGAACTTTTTGATACGGCCTTTCAAATCGTCGCTTCGGACCGTGGAAATCTGGATGGGAATACCATTTATCATCAACTTGTATCGGATTGTCTGGATGTTTTTCAGCTTTTGTTCAATTCGAAAAATTCCGAAATCGGATCTGGTAAAAAGATATGGTTTAAGGAATGGAAGGTGCAGGAAAACATCGGCAGATTGAAGGAAAAAGGAAAAGATCATTCGCATAATCTGCTTGCAAAGTCGCTGGATCAGATTTTTAACGACAAAGACAATAGCAGATTTTCAGAGATGGACAGTATGTTTCTGATCTTTTATGAAAACAAATTATTAGGGGGAACCTCTCCGCTGTCCTTGTTTTTTACAACCCCGAACTGGGCGAGGTATATTAAAAATGGAGATATTAAAACGATTCCCCAAAGCTCGGATGGTAAGATATTTTTCAGCAACGATTACCGTCCGCTGTTCAAAAGAGATCACGAGTTCATCGAATATATCTACAAACTTTCGCTTCAATTCAAACCTGCGTTTGCCAAAGCAGACGGATTTCGAAAGTATCTTAACAAGACGGTAGACCGCTATTTTTCGGATTTCAGACATCAGTTCCCTGACTACCAGCAGGCAGGAACAAGCCTGATGGACAATGAATACAGCAAAATAAAAACCAGTGCCGATGGTAAGTTCCTGACCGTCAACGGACTTTTCTTTTTTCACCAAAAAGAAGAAAAAGAAAAAGAGAAAATTAAGTCAGTCAGCGATTTTATCATCCGGGCTACGGAAACAAAATACCGGGATCAATACAATGACAAAAACGAGCAGCAAATTGTAGAACCTCCGTTGGTTCTGGTCGATGGGATGAATATTCCGGGCGACTACATGGAAAAAAATATTCCATGGAATTCATCAACCAGGATCAAAGATTTTTATCACCGCGGTGTGCCTTTGTTCGAAAGAAAACTGCCGCAAGGAAACGCGCTGACGACGGTTACTTATCCCTTTCTTACCATCGATGATTTCCTTGAAGATGCGCTGGTGGAAATGCCATACAACATTAATAGAGGAAAGTTTTATACCGGCTTTGGCGGTGATTTTAAATATTTGCTGCCCATAAAAAAGGAATATTTTAACTTTTTCAACCTGGCGGACTTAAAGTATAACTTGTCTACCGAGGTCAATGACGGGCAGGTTACTGTCAATCTGAAAATACCTGTAAAAAACCGCAGAGGTGTATCTGAAATTGTGTTTTCAAGGAAATATGAGAAAGGTAAATCCATTGTTGAGTATCGCTCGGATTTAGGGATTTTTCCTTTTTATCAGATCAACGATCCGGATCCGAGATTAAAAGAGCTGAACGATTATACCATTTTGCTGGCGGAGCGAAATGAGCGGATGACGCTCAGAGCATTAGCGTTTTATTCATTCAAAAATTTCGCTTCTGACACCACAAACCTGATCACAAGCGTCGATGAGCGTTCCAACTGGGCGGACATTAATGCCGGAAACTCAGGTTCAACTTCCAGATTTTACAAAATAAAGGAAGCCTTTGATTATATCCAGTTGGCTTACACGGACCCCAATGGCATCGATTCCAGTGGATTGATCATCCCGAATTTTGAAACAAAAACTTTCAATAAAGATAATCTTACCAAGGCATTTACTTTCGCCATAGATTTCGGGACATCGAATACGCATATTGCCTACATGCAAAATGGAGAAGCTTTGCCAAAACCATTTGATATTGGCGAGTCGGATCAGCAGATGGTTTTGCTTAATGCACCTGGAAAAAATGAGTCGGGGGGAAATAAATTCGATGTCTACGGAAGTGCCACCTGGATGGATTTGACTTTAAGAAGGGAGTTTTTGCCACCACTTTTAGGTCCTGGTCAAAACATTTCCTATCCTTTCAAAACGGCAACCTGCGAGATAGTTTCTTTTAACAATATTCAAAATAAATCCCTTTTCAGCCACATCAATATTGGTTATTACATAGATCAGGAAGAAGTTCAGGCAAGCAATATAAATTACACAACCAATCTGAAATGGTTGTTGGAAAATAACAACAGCGATTCCAATAAAAGCCGAGTAAGTGCATTTTTAAAACAAATTCTCTTACAAATCAGGGCAAAAACAATTTTGAATTATGGTAATCCTGCGGACCTGAAAGTCGTATGGTCTGTGCCGCTAAGTATGGAACGTGGAATTAAGTCAGAATTGCGAAAAGTGTTGGACGGGGCTTTCAAAGATGTGTTCAAAAATTCCGGCGCCAAATTACTGGATCCGATTCCGGAATCGGTAGCGCCTTATTTCTTCCTGACAAAATCCGATACAGATATTCAGGATACGGCCAATGTTGTCAATGTAGACATTGGAGGAGGAACAACGGACGTAATGATGTTCATGGAATCAGCTGGTAACCGGGCTGATAAGTATCTGACTACTTCATTCCGTTTTGCTGGAAGCGATATCTGGGGAAATGGGTATCGTAACAAACTGAAAGACAATGGTTTTATCCGGAATTATTTAAGTTATCAGAAAAAAAATTACATCAGTCCGAATGAGATAAAATATTTCAACAAGGTTAAGGATGATACAAATCTTAGCGCGGACGATCTGGTAAGTTTGCTGTTCCGTTATGATGATTTCAAATTCAGTGATTCCATTACGATCGGAAATCCTGATCTGTTGATCATTCCTTATCTGCATTACAGCGCAATTATTTTCCATCTGGTGCAACTGATTGAGATCAAGGATTATCCTCTGCCAAGATATTTGTCATTCACCGGAAAAGGAAGCCAGTATATCAAACTGCTTTGCGGCGGAGATGAGCGGGATCTGGAAGATTTTACGCGTCTGCTTATCAATGCATACACGACCAAAACCCTGCAATCCGGATTCAAAATTCACCTAAATACGAATCCAAAGGAGATCACTGCAAATGGTTCAATTCTATATGCGCTGGCTTCGGAAGATGAGAAGGAGAAATATAGAAAAAATATGGATTTCATTCATCCTGGTTTTGATCCAAAAACAAATTCTGCGCTGGAATTGAAGCTTTCAACGGGCTCGGGCAAATTTAGTATTTCAGAGACTTTTGAAATTGATAGTCCGCTAAATGTGGCGGTACTCAATAATCTGAATGCGTTTTTGGAGAAAACATTGAGTAATTCAGAGATTTCTAAATTTCTGAAAGACTTCAAAATATACGGTCTAAAAGAATCATTACGGCTTTTGCAGTGGAATAATAATATTTTCAACGGTGAAGGATTAATCTATGACAGTTACCGTAAAGTTTTGCAGGATTTACACAAACAGGAAGGTGAAAATGAAATCTCAGAATCACTGTTTTTCTTTGCTTTGAAAGACGCTTTATACCGGCTTTCAAAAAGTATAACGGAAATTAAACCAGTAGTTTAATGAAGAAATGGATGATTGTTTTTGTTTTCACGATTTGTCAGTTTTCTGCAAACGCGCAGGCCGATGCAGAAAAGCAAATTTCGGAAGCAAAATTTCAGATTATAAAGGAAACTATCGAATTTCTGGCTTCGGACAAGGAAACTTTCAAGGAAGCAAAGGAAAAACAGTGCGCGAATTGCATAGGATATAAAGATCTTTTGCAATTCATAGAAAAAAATAAGCTCAAAAAAGCGGATGGATTAATTTCTGAATGGAAGAAAATCCAAATTGATACCAGTTTTAACGGATGGAAAAACAGCATTCAAAAATTCAGAAATCAGGTAATTGGCGATATAACCTCGGGAGCGAAAAGTAAGCGGAAGAATTTTCAGAATTATAAAGCATACGAAGGTAGTTTGGAATTGGTTATTGAAAAAGTATCTATTGCTGAACCGATTGCAAATGTGCCGGATGTTCAAAAAATAGAGGAAAAGCCAGGCCCTGTTGTTGAATCAAAAGTAACAGAACCAGAAATAGTAATGTCAGAAAAATCATCAGAATCAGCAAGCTTTTTTGCGTTTTTACCAGACCTTTCGAAGGATATGTCTTATACTATCCTGCTGCTTTTGATAGCCGGAATTATGTTTCTACTGTGGGTACTCCGAAACAAAAATCAGGTTATTGAAAGAAATGAAAGAACTTTGAACGACCATCTGCACAAGAGCGGAAGTACAGAATTCCAGTCGAAGAGTTTGAGCAATGAGCTACGCGCTGTGAAGCAAAAGTTGAAAGAGGCAGAGGCAGAAATTGCGATTCTACAAGAAAATGTCAGGGCAGAACTGGAAAGGAATGAGCGACTTTCTGCTGTGCCTGAAATTGAAAAGTCTGTGGAAAAAGCTCCTGCACCAGCCGTCGAGTCTCCGATAAAGTATGCGAGATATGCGGATCAGGGAGATGGATTTTCTGTTCAGGAATTATTGGAAGAAGAGGATAGTGAAACCATATTTGAACTGATGATTTTATCTCCAAATACTGCTTCTTTCAAAATATCAAACAATCAAAATGCACAGCGTTACGCCCTTTCAAACTCACCTTATTTCCTTGGAAAAACGAGTCTGTATGATACTTTCCCAACAGGCAATAGTTTGATTAACACGGATATACCAGGAGAATTAAAACTACAAGGCAACAAATGGCTGATCGTTAAGCCGATCCAGATTAGTTTTAGTTAACAGAGAAACATTTAACAAAAAATGGCGTCATTAGAAAGCCTGAGGCAGCAATTACGGGACCTGCTTATTTTAAACCACGGCGATATTAAAATAACAGAATTCCCCAATCTGCTGTCCGAAGGAAGGGAACTCGATCTAAATCTGGGACAGTTAAACCAGCTTATTCAACAGATTTATTCAGAAACTGACTGGCGGCCTTACGAGCTCATTAATGCAAAACTTGAACTTGTTTTTCGGAAAGGTATACTTACGACTGATCAATTTGAAGAAATCGTATTCCTTGTTAGAGATAGCGTTAACAGAAACATTGTTGAGCAATATGTTATTGCCGAATTAGGTAAGCGAAATTTTAAACCACGTGAAGTCAACCATGCTGATCCGTTGTCGATCCAGAATAAATGGATGACGGATTCTATCTGGCTGGAATACAAGGAAAGTCTGATTGAGGTGGAATGGCTTGGTGAAAGAGCAAATACGCTGGGCAAACTTGGTGACATTTCATTCAACAATAAGGACGATGCGAAATATTTTCTGAGGAACGGGAATTATCTGCCCGGTCTCGTTACGGCCTTGACAAAAAGTGCATCAAGAGCGGATGAATTTGCGAAAATAATCGAAGAGGAATTCGATTCGGAAAAGCGTTATCTCCGAATTTTATATAAACTTAATCCACGCCTGCCGTTCCGTTTCGAAGACGAATTATATACGGATGTTTCATTTTTGTTGCAACAAGCGTGTGAAACTCCAAAGGGTTACGAAGCATTGCTTGAAACTTACAGAAAAGGAAATCTTCAAATATGGATTCAGGAATCGGACCCTTTGGTAGCAAGAAATCTTTCAACGCAGTTCGATCTTAAAAGTTTTCTGCAATTCTTGTATAAAACTGATCCGGACCTTCCTTTTTTTATTGATAATCAACGATTTGCGACACCGGAAGCTTTGGCGGATTATGCCAAAAAAGATTTTTCGATCTGGCCTGCTATTGCAGAATCTATGGCTGCCAAGCATATCCAGGAATGGTTTACCGGTCGCGGAAAAGAGGATTGGAATGATCAGATAGCCGATAGTTATGCCTTTATCCAGCATACTGGTTATTATTCGGAGCGGGAAATCAGGGTTGGTATGGTCCAGGCTCTGTTTCATATTATCAACCTGCTTTCTGACAAACCAAGACTCCAAATTGATCAGGACAAAGTTCAGCTTTTGTCGATAAACGGTGGTGTTACGGTGAACCACCGCATTATTATCAATCTAAAAAATGAGGGATATGTTAAAGCAAAGGTGTATTTCAAATTCATAAAAGAAGGCATTTCACTGAGCAAGGATATTCTGGAATTTAATAATCTGGAAGGAAAGTTGAGCGCAAATATTGACATCATTATTAATACATTTTTACTGCAAAAAGAGGAGCTTTACCATCTTGAACTGGTAGTTTCCTCAGTTTATGAAGACATTGTCATACCAGTCGATATAAAAGTTATCTTTCCGAAAAAAGCATACATCACGAAGCTTGCCCTTTACGGTTTTTTAACGGCCTGTTATTTTGGGATTTTCAGATTTCTATTCGGCGTCTTTACAGAGTATAAAGGTTGGCTGGTTCAGAATCCTGAAATTGGAAATCCTGATGACATTATCGAAAATTCACCGCTGCTGTCCTTTTTCCTCTTTGCGCTGTTTATTTTAGGTGGAATATTTTCTTTCAGTCTGGTTAAAAAATACGAGAAGATATGAAAGACGGAAGATCTATAATTTTGCTTTTGACAATATCAGCCTTGTTTGCTTATCTATTGCGTGGTTTTCTTGGAAATGTTAGCTCCTATTTCTTTGTCCCGATAGACAATCTATTATTCATTTCGGACAGCATTCCACCGGTATTAATGTGGATGGCTTTTGGGTTATTGGTAGGCCTTGCCTATGGCTCATTTATAGCAATCAAAAAATACAGACTTGATTACAAGTTACTTATCATGCCAGTTTTGGCACTGCTTGTTGGTTTAAGTTTGATACTGATAGCTTCATTTGTTGTAAGTAAATTTAAAGAGAAACCAGATGTGGATGTGACTGTCGAGGATGTGATCCACGATGGCGATCGAAAATATTTGTCCTCTGCCAACCGTATCAAATTGAATGAAATATTAAGGAAGGGTATTCTAGCGGTGGAGAATGAGCGATATGAATCCGCAGAAGCACTTTTTATCAAAGCGGCATCCATAGGAAGAGGCGACTCACGGCTGGATAGCCTGGCCAGAATTTACACCAATACTGGAAATGAAAAATGCGCGCTTTTTCGAAGAGATTCGGAATTAAAATACATTCCTGATTACTACTATAAATATGCAGCTGCCCTCACCAGCAAACCTCCCAAAATATGCAAATAAAGATTTACCTCCTCATTATTTTATCATTTTCTTTCCTCTCAATTACCGGCAAAGCCCAGGAATTATTTCCAAAAAAAGAACTCTATCATGTCTGGATTCTGGCAGAAGAAAAGCTGGATGCCGGTAAGTTCGATGACGCCCTCCGACTCTACAATACGCACAGGGAAAATCCAAACTTTGCGATGAAAATTCGCCAGATATCCCGTTTAAAAGAAATTTCCACAGAGGCCGAAAAGTTAAGGAAGCGGGGAAATTATGCAGAAGCCGTTGATAAGTATAAGGAGTATCGTAAGCTTAAAGATGTGAATTCACTGGCGGTCTTTGAGAAGAAGATCGATGATTGTCTGGCTCAGATTAATAAAGGAAACCTAACCGAATTAACAGCACAGCAACGGGTAATTACCGGATTTGAATGGGCACATCGCGGTAGAGAAAAACTGAGTTTGCTGGATACAATAGGTGCAAAAAGAGATTTTAACAATGCAAGAATTTTAGGAGGAAACAGAAACACCGTATTAAAAGAACAATACCAGGAGGGAAATAGGGTCACTGAGGCATTATCAAAGTGGGGGCAACGGAAGCTGGAATTTGAACTATCGAACCATTCAAAGGCAGATGAAGCTGCCTTTTTATCCAGTTACCGTGATATTCGCAACGTAGACATTCCTGATATTGAGCTAAAAATAAAAACGCTCAAAGCAGAGGCAGATGGAAATGGGTCTTTGACCGGTATGGCAAAAAGCTGTGATATTGATTTGTTGATCGGTTATGTAGAAACCAATAAAACACGCGTTCCCGCGTCTACTGAGCTACTCAACAGACTTCGCGAATTTCGTAGCACAAAAAGGAAGATAGACTTACTGAAACAAAACAAAGAAAATTTAGCAACCGTTAAAAGCGCTTACGAAACGCTGTTGAATTGGGCCGATGAACTTCCAGAGGAGATAAAACGAGATGTAAAATCCTGTATTGATGCCGAGTATAAAACCATTGGTAATGCTGAAATCAAAACCTCTTCACGATCATGTTCCGGGTTAGCGGACTTCAAAAAAGGTGTTAGTTTAATTAGAGTTGAATTATCAAATTGCAATAGCAGCAAAGCACAATTATTATGGAAAGAAACCATTAATTTCCTGAACGAATGCGAAAACGCAAAGGATCATTTGAAAAGCGTGAAGTCACTAAGAGATTCTGTGTTCTCAATGACAAAAAACGATAGTTTATTTAGCGTTTATAGAGCGCAAATTCAAAAAGTAAAAGAAAAAGGAGATTGTGTGGAAACGATCAAAATCTACAATCAAATGAAGTTACTTCGTGTTTGTGATCAGGACGTGCTGGATGAGGAAGTCGAAACCGGGCTTGCCGACATCACGCAGAACTGTTCAAACAATTCCTGGTTTAAAATCGAATTTACCGCCGGGGTCGCTCGGGTTTCGCCCAAATATTCAGTTTTAAATGACCCGAAAAAAATGGCAGGTGGGTGGGCCAATTCTGTGGGCTTGCAGCTATCATTTATCGACCACAAAAACCCGGTGGACTTCAGCATTGGAATAGATTACTTAAATGCGTCCTACTATTCCTTAGATGTATTTGACTCGCGACAGGAAGACTTTAGTCTTAGCGGGGCAAACATTTTATTGGGACTCAAATTGCATAGACCAAATACAAAACCTGGAAAAATTCGTCCCTATATCAAAATAGGATCAGAAATACTGATCCCATTCTCGTACAGTTACCAAAATTATTCCTCTTTTACAAAGTTCGATGGTACAAGCGAAATTCAGAAAACTATTCTGTCGTTAACCGGAGCCATAGGTCTGGAAATTCAAAAGAAACACTTCGGCGCTTTCATTGAGTCCTTCGGCGGATATGGACTGGGAAATGTCTATAACTCCAAAGTCGAACATTTGACCAATTCTCCAAACCAAAAAGTTTCAGGCCAGCTAAGTAAGTTCGGATTAAAAGTTGGCATTCGATTCTGGTAATACAAAAATCCTCAACCCAACCACCCCCGCAACAACTCCTCATAACGCTCCAAAAACCGGCCATACGCCCTTTCCAGTTCTGGCAGGGCCTGAGCGAGCGTACTCGTGTCGTCGGATTTTAGCCGCCATTCGGCGTCACGAGCAATTTCGGCCACTTGCGAAACACCAACGGTTCCGGCACTTCCCTTTAAGGTATGCAGGTTGCTTTTGACGGTCGGGATGTCCCCTTTTGCATAAGCTGTCACTGACTCCGCTACCAGTTCGTTTGATTCCGTTACAAAATCTTCAAAAACAGACCAAACCAGATCCGCCCCTCCTATTCCATTCAGCTGGTCAATGATCTCGCGATCCAGGATAGGCAAAGTAAGTTCGGGAACTGTTTCCTCCTGCTTGTACGCCGGTTTTTCACCCAACGACTTGGCCATCAACTCCTTCACTTTCCATATTAAAGTTTGCGCACGGATGGGTTTTGCAATGTAATCGTCCATCCCCTGGCTGATGAACCTGTCGCGGTCTTCTTTCATCGAATATGCGGTCATAGCCACAATGCATGGCAGACCGTGCGGGATTCGTTTTCTCAGCTGTTGCGTGGTCTCAACTCCATCCATATCCGGCATCTGAATATCCATGAAAATAATACTGTAATGCGTACCCGTAGCTTTTAACCTGGACTCCACTTTCTCTATTGCCTGAAACCCGCTTTCGGCCAGATCCACCCTGCAACCCGATTTTTTCAGGATTTCATTTGCAACTTTCCGGTTCACGGCGTTGTCATCCACCAACAAAATTTCGGGATGAATGTCTGCAAAGACGTTTTCAATCGAAACCTCTTTCATCTCCGTTTCCGAGCTCACAACGGCCGTCGTAGTTTCCGTTGTTTCGAAAGTAAACCAGAAAGTACTGCCTTCACCAAGTGTTGATTCAACACCAATTTCACCATTCATCAACGCACAAAGCTGCTTGCTAATCGCCAGACCAAGCCCGGTTCCGCCGAAAGATTTACGTGAAGAATTGTCCAGCTGCGTGAACGATGTAAACAGGATCTGCTTGTCGGTGGAGCTGATTCCAATCCCAGAATCCTGTACTTCCACCTTGATTTTATATTTATCATCTCTCCTGTTAACCAGGCTCAGAAGAATTTTAACTTCTCCTTTTTCGGTGAATTTGAGCGCATTGGATGTGAGGTTGGAAAGTATCTGTAAAAGCCTTGTCTGGTCAGCAATAATAAACGGGGGAATGTCCTCAGCAATGTGAAATGTGAGCGTATCTCCCTTACTTTTTGCAGTTTGTCCAAATAAAGAAATCAGTTTCAGCAGCAACTCCTCGACCGACAGCGGGGATTCATGCAACTCCATTTTGCCCGCCTCAATTTTGGAAAGATCGAGGATGTCGTTGAGAATTGTCAGTAAAGTTTCTGACGACCTCTTAATCGTCACCACATAATCCTTTTGTTCAGGATTCAGAGGCGTTTCAACGAGCAGGTCTATCATCCCGATCACACCGTTCATCGGCGTACGAATTTCGTGGCTCATATTGGCCAGAAACCCTTCCTTTACTTTCAGCGACCGTTCTGCATGCACCTTCGCTTTCAGCAATTCCTGCTCATTCCGTTTCAGTTCCGTAATATCCCTTGCGAGCACCGCAACCTCGGTCGGTTTGCTTTTGTCGTTGATAAACAACAGCATGTTGACCATAAATTGCCGCTCTGTACCATCCTTTCTATAAAGTGAAATTTCAAAATTCCGCAAACTTCTGCTTTTCCGAAGGCGAATCAGCGCCGAATGTATCTTCTTTTTATCGGGGAAAAAGTTGAGCACCTGGTGGCCAATTACTTCCTCTGGCAAATATCCAAGACGTTTTAGAACGGACTGGCTGATCATCGTAATCCTACCCTGCCTGTCGATCCGGCAATAAATGTCCTGAAGATTCTCGAAAATTCCACGGAAAAGCTCCTCACTGTGCCGCAGCGACAATTCAGCCTCTTTTCTTCTGGTAATGTCCCGCGCAATTCCGGATACTTCTTCGATCATGCCATCGGCATAATGAATCGGGTTGAGATAGAATTCCAGCCACATTTCCCCGCCATTCTTCCTGTCGATTTTAAATTCAAAATATTGTGGTTCGCCTCGAAGTGCCTGCCGGTATTTGGTTTCAAGCGTACGCCGGTTGTTGGCGCCCACCATCCGCCAGCCAAATTTCTCCGCGCTGACCTGTAAAGTCGGTTTCAACCCAACCTGACTTTGGATCAGATCAGAATAATTTTTATTGAAAGAAGTGAGTTGCAGTGTTTTGTTAACTGACCAGATCAGGTGAGAGCTGCTGTCGAAAATTGCATTTAGCCTGGCCACATATTTACTTAGTTCTTCTTCACTTTGTTTCCGTGCAATGGCAATGGCCACCTGGCCTGAAATGAACTCGAGTAATTCAAGATCCCGCGCATCAAACATATTCGGGTCGTCATAAGATTTGACCCCGATAATTCCGGTTACCCGGTCACCGATACGCAGGGGAACGCAAAGCAACTGCTGCGGCGTGACGCCGTACAGGTGCAAGGAATTGGTTTTAGCGAGATTCTCAATGTCGGTTCCTGACAAAAATAACGGCTTGTTCGATGCAATTGCATACTCTGTCACACCATTTCCCAGTCGGCGCCGGGTAAATCTCACATTGCCTTTGAAATACTGATCAACATAGTATGGAAAATACAGATAACTTTTACTTGGGTCATAGAGTGCGATAAAGAAGTTCTCGACGTCAATAATTTTGCCAAGTTCCTGATGAATTGCATGATAAAAGTCATCCAGATTTTGTGAAACAACAGTCGAGCTGGCAATGCTGTAATACAAATTCTGCGCCTTTTCAGCCCGTATTTTTTCCGTAAAATCATTTAAAATACAGCGAAAGGCGGTCGGTTTCCCGTTATCAAAGCGGCAATTTACACTTCCCGAAACAAAGATTTTCTTCCCTTCCTTGCTCTGAAAAACCGCCTCAAAATTTGGGTTCGCGTTACCCTGTTCAATCAGTTTCAGCTGTGCAATGGCCTGCTCCCGATGCTGCGGATGCAGAATATCGTCCATACGCATTGAGGCAATTTCGTCCAGGCCATAACCCAGTATCTCCCGCCATGCCTTATTTACGAAAATAAATTTCCCATCAATGGCAACCAGTTGAATAAGGTCACTGGTATTGTCCACCAGATCCTGAAGCTGCGAATTTGACTTCGCAATCGACGACTCCATACGTCTCCTTCTGGTAATGTCATCGCCAACCAGAGTAACGTACATTACGTCGTCGTCCTCAATATGGGTTAGAACGGAATTGATAGAAAAAGTTCGAAGCGTTCCCTTTTGCGCGAGAAATGGAAACTCACGCTGTTCCAGCTTACGCTTTCCCTGCATTCCTTCTTCAAGCATCTGGCGGATTTCGTCCTCATCCTCTCGTGGAACGAGTTTGTCAAAAATACTTTTTCCGATCAACTCCTCTTCCGACCACCCCGTTTTCATAAGCGCATGCGCACTGATCGACCGTATTATAAAGTCCGGCGAAAACGTAATGCCAATTAAATTAAGGTGCCTTAAAGTGGCGAGTATCGATTCCCAGTCTGTGTGCGATGATATAATTTCCATGTTATCAGGATAATAGCCTTGCAGTTTTTAGTTATTATTTTGTCAATGATTTTAGACAGTGAAACCGGATACCCTTAAAGTAAGCCTTGCCGGAATTTTTGCTTTTCTTTTCAAAACTGAGCACAAAAGGTAAATTTTCCTTTTTCTCAGAAAATCCGGCCTTCGCCCTATTGATTCTTCGATAAATCTACGAATTAAGGCGTAATTTTGGCTTGTGAAAATAAATTATAAAAATCAGAAAGATTCGAAAGTTCGTGCCAAAAAACATTTGGGACAACATTTCCTGAAAGACATGAACATCGCCCGGCAGATCACCGAGGGGCTCACTGGTCATAACAGCTATAAAACAGTGCTGGAAATTGGTCCGGGCATGGGGGTTTTGACCCAATTTTTGCTAGAAAATGAGTCGTTTACCACGCACGTAATTGAGATAGACACTGAGTCGGTAGCCTACCTCAAAAAACATTACGAGTCGCTTACGCCACGCATCATCGAAGGTGATTTTCTGAAATTTGACATTAAAAGTGTTTTCAGCGAGCCCTTTGCAATCATAGGTAATTTCCCTTACAACATATCTTCCCAGATTTTTTTTCGGGCACTGCAAATTCGGGACGACATACCTGAAATCGTCTGCATGCTTCAAAAGGAAGTAGCCCAGCGCATTGCATCGCCTCCCGGAAATAAGGATTATGGAATTTTGAGTGTGTTGTTACAGGCATTTTACGATATCGATTATCTGATTTCTGTCCCGCCCGGCGCGTTTGATCCGCCTCCAAAGGTGCAGTCCGGCGTGATACGGCTTCGCCGAAACAGTACATCCAACCTCGCATGTGACGAAAAACTGTTCTTCCGGGTTGTAAAAACGGCATTCAACCAACGTCGTAAAACACTGCGGAACGCACTGAAACCCATTACTGAATTGCCGGACCATCCTTTGCTGACCAAACGTGCGGAACAACTTAGTGTAACACAATTTGTGGAATTAACGTTGTTCGTACAAGGTTGTCTGGCAACGACTGAATAAAGAAAAACTTCGATTACAGATAGCTAAAAGCCAAAAAAATGACTTTTGAGTTAACAAAAGAATATGTAGAACACATTCAGGGATTGATCCGGATTGAGGACACAACCACAATTCGTTCCGAAATGGACGGACTTTTCCCCGCTGATATAACAGGTTTGCTGTCAGAACTCGAAACACCGGAGGGAAGATACCTGATCAATCAGCTGGATACTGACCTTGGTGCAGAGATTTTGGCTGATCTTGATCCGAATGAACGTCGTGAATTTTTGAAAGCTTTCACATCAGAAGAAATTTCGCGTTACGTCAATTTATTCGATTCCGATGATGCCGTGGATTTGCTTAATGAGCAACCGATACGCGTCCGGGAAGAGGTCATTGCGCTGCTTGAAGACCGTGTTCAGGCACGCTTCATTCTCGATTTGCTCCATTATGACGAAGATGTGGCGGGTGGTCTGATGCAGAAAGAATTGGTGAAAGCCAATGTGAACTGGACCGTAAATCAATGCATTGAGGAACTTAGAATTCAGGCGGAAGATGTAGGAAAGGTTTATTCCGTTTATGTGACCGACGACAATGGCATTCTTCTGGGAATACTTTCTCTTAAGAAAATCGTGTTGGCGCACAAAAATACGCTGATCGAAAGCCTGTATGATAAAGATGTGATTTTTGTAGAAACTTACCGCCCATCGGAAGAAGTGGCAGAACTCATGCAGCGTTATGACCTTGATGCACTGCCGGTTGTAAATGTGCAGGGAAAACTGCTTGGTCGGATCACTATCGATGACGTAATTGACGTAATCACAGAACAGGCCAGTTCCGACACCATGGCTATGGCCGGTATCACAGGGGAAGTTGAAGAGGACGATACGATATGGCAACAGACAAAAGCACGTCTTCCATGGCTGCTTGTAGGCATGATGGGAGGAATTCTGGCTGCAAAATTTATTAGTTTTTTTGAAGGAGACCTGAAAATAATTCCGGCGATGGCTGCTTTTATTCCCATCATCGGTTCTACCGGAGGAAATGTCGGAATTCAAACTTCTTCGATTATTTTGCAAAGCCTTGCCGATAAAACCGGCCTGGACACAAGTGTCTGGCAACGACTTGTCCGCATGTTTGCAGTTGCGTTTATCAATGGCCTCATCATCAGTTGTATTGTTTTTGGCTTCAATCTGTTGATTGGCAATGAAGTTAAACTCGCGCTTGTCGTTTCTTCTGCGTTGATGTCTGTTGTTTTTCTGGCCTCTTTCATGGGAACAATGACGCCTATTTTTCTTGAAAAAATCGGAATAAATCCTGCGGTCGCATCCGGACCTTTTATAACCACTGCCAATGACCTCATCGGATATGGCGTTTATTTCGGTCTCGCGCACGTTCTGCTTGACTTGTGATTGATTGCTGATTTGAAACATGTTTCCCAAAAAAAGCATCCTCTTTATGTTAAGATTCATGACCGTTGTTTTATGCTTGACCGGATTTGTCTCTTACGCTCAACCTGTTGTCAGTGATGAAATCTACCTGGCCGACCCAACAATTTTACGTGTTGGAAAGACTTATTATCTCTATGGAACGGTGGAGGAAAATGCTGATCAGGGCTTCAAAGTTTATGTGTCCTCCGACCAAAAGCGTTGGGAGGACAAAGGTTTTGCGATGAAAAAATTCCAGTCCTATGGAGAGAAAGGGTTCTGGGCACCGCAAGTTTTGCGATATCAGGACAAATTCATCATGGCGTATGTGGCCAACGAACGAATTGCCATTGCCAGTAGTGAAACTCCGCTCGGACCATTTAGGCAGGATGTTCTGCAACCGTTGGAAACAGGCGTTAAACAAATTGATCCGTTTATTTTTGTTGACGATGATGGAAAAGTTTATCTGTACCATGTGCGACTGCAAAACGGCAACAGATTATTTGTAGGCGAAATGAAAAAGGACTTTTCCGGAGTGATCGCAGAAACCGTGAAGGAATGCATCAATGCATCGGAAGACTGGGAAAACACTGCCAAAGCAGGCTGGCCGGTAGCGGAAGGGCCAACCGTTTTGAAGCACAAAGGGCTTTACTATCTCTTTTACACGGCAAATGATTTTCGTAATCCCGATTACTCGGTTGGCTACGCCACGAGCAAATCTCCATTCGGTCCCTGGACAAAATATTCAGGCAACCCCATTATCAGCCGCAAAGATCTTGGTATAAATGGTACAGGTCACGGCGATTTTTATCAGGATGAAAAAGGAAACTTAAATTATGTAATGCACACCCATTATTCCAACACAGCAGTTAGAAAACGAAAAACGGCTACTTTAACAGTAAACTTCCAGAAAGGTGGAAAAGATGCAGATCGCGTTGTGCCAGATTTCAGGAGCTTCTATTTTCTGCAAACCAAATAACAGGAATCTATAATCCGGTGTAATACTTTGGTTATTAAATCTATCAAAATCAATCATTTACCAATGAAAAGTATAAAAGCGGTCTGGTATTTTATCCTTCTTTTTATCCCTCTGTTTTCGATTGGGCAAAGTGCCAAAACGTTTACAAATCCACTGCTTCCTTCCGGCGCAGATCCTTTCAGCATCTATAAAGATGGCTATTATTATTACACACACACTGCTCAGAATCGTCTGATTTTATACAAAACAAAAAACCTCGCGGACCTGGCAACCGCAGAGAACAAAACGGTTTGGACGCCGCCAGCCGGCACCGGATATTCGAAGGAGCTTTGGGCGCCCGAGCTTCATTTTATTGAAGGGAAATGGTACATGTACTTCGCAGCTGATGATGGCAAAAATGATAATCACAGGATGTTTGTAATTGAAAATGCGTCAAAAGATCCATTGCAAGGAGAGTGGGTTTTCAAAGGACAGGTAAAAATACCGGATGATAAATGGGCGATTGATGCGGATGTTTTTGAAAACAAAGGCCAGTTTTACATGATCTGGTCAGGATGGGAAGGTGATGTGAACGGCCAGCAAAATATTTACATTGCCAAAATGTCGGATCCCTGGACAGTTACCGGAAACCGGACGAAAATTTCAGGCTCCGATTTTGACTGGGAAAAGCATGGAGATTTAAATGACAAAAATAATCCTCCGCATGTCAATGTAAATGAAGGTCCGCAGTTTTTAAAACACGATGATAAAATATTCATCATTTATTCTGCAAGTGGCTGCTGGACAGACTTCTATGCGCTGGGCATGTTGCAGGCATCTGAAAATGCGGATCTGATGAACGCGGGTTCCTGGAAGAAATCCCCACAGCCAGTTTTCAGACAATCTGTTGAAAACAAAGTATTCGCGCCCGGCCACAATTCATTTTTCAAATCGCCGGATGGTAAGGAGGACTGGATTTTATACCATGCCAATAGCGAGCCGGGACAGGGCTGCGGACGATTCCGTTCACCAAGAGCCCAAAAATTCACCTGGAATGCTGACGGCACACCCAACTTCGGAATACCGGTAAAAGCAGGTGAAAAGATTGCAGTTCCGTCAGAATAGGATAAATGTCGCTAATTTAGTTCTTTTGAATATACTCAGCACTCGCTTAGGCTAATCGGAATATTGACCGCCAAACCAGCCTCTGAGGTTTCTTTGTAACGGTGGTTCATATCGAGCGCAGTTTGCCACATGGTTGAGACTACATTGTCCAATGAAACTTTCGCGTTTTCAGGATTACTTTGTAGTGCCAGTTGCGAAGCGGTGATCGCCTTGATCGCGCCCATCGTATTACGCTCTATACAAGGAATTTGCACCAAACCACCGACAGGATCACATGTCATGCCAAGGTGATGTTCCATTGCAATTTCAGCAGCCATTAAACATTGCTCGACAGAACCACCAAATACAGAGGTGAGCCCGGCAGCGGCCATAGCTGACGAAACACCGATTTCAGCCTGGCACCCGCCCATTGCGGCAGAGATGGTAGCCCCTTTTTTGAAAATACTTCCGATTTCGCCGGCAGTCAATAAAAAACGGAATACATCTTCCTCCGTTGCATCACAAAAAGCGACATAGTATTGAATGACGGCAGGTATCACGCCAGCCGCCCCATTGGTTGGCGCGGTGACCACCCGGGAATAGGACGCATTTTCTTCGTTTACTGCCAAAGCAAAACAGCTTACCCAATCCAAAGTGTATTTAAATCCACTCCCACCCCCTTTGATGTTTTGCAGCCAGATATTGTAGTCAGGACAAATTTTTCCCTGCAAAAGTTTATAGTTTAATCCCGCCGCTCTCCTTTTTACGTTCAGTCCACCGGGCAAGATCCCTTCGGTTTGGCAACCATGGAAAATGCTTTCCCGCATGACGTTCCAGATATTGAGCAGATCTTCTCGTATCCGGGTTTCATTTTTCCAGACCTTTTCATTTTCAAGTACAATTTCCCAGATCTGTTTTCCGGTCAATTTATGCCACTTTAACAAATCAGAGGCGTAATCTATCGGATAAGGCAGCCTTGCTTTGATGACTGTTGATTCGTTGGCCGAATTTTCCTGAACGACGAAACCGCCGCCGATCGAATAATAAGTTTCCTGCAATTCGCCATTTATACCGCAGTCTGCCACAAAAGTCAGCCCATTTGGGTGAAAAGGAAGCGACTCGGTCATTCGAAAATTTACATCCTTTTTAGGAGTGAACGCGATCTGCATGTTTCCTTGTAAAAAAATTGTCTCATTTTCAGAAATTTCAGCGAGAATCCGGTCAATATCCGTCGTGTCAATTGTAACAGGATCGTAACCGCTCAATCCTAAAATCACAGCAATATCGGTTCCGTGCCCTTTTCCTGTTTTGGCGAGAGAGCCATACAACAGCACCTGCACATGGGTAACATTTAGCAAACCAACGCTATTTTCCAGCATTTTCAGAAACAACTGAGCGGCGCGCCACGGCCCGAGCGTATGCGAACTGGATGGACCAATTCCAATCTTAAAAATATCAAAAACGGAAATACGCTCTTCTTTCATTCGCTGATCAAAAAATGACTGGTTGTAAACTCCGGACTACCGGTCACCGACAACGATTCTGCCGATTACACGGTCGTTCACTTTTACAATATACAACCCTTCTTTCAGTCCGGCTACTTTTATTTTTTCATTCCGATTACGCAGCGTTTGTGAAATTACTCTCTTTCCGGCACTGTCAAATATGTACACATTTGCAGGATAATTTTGCTCGGCAACCTGTATTTTGATGTAATCCATAGCCGGAGAAGGGAAGACAAAAACGTTGTCTTCAGATTCCAAAGTTGCCGAAACAAGTCGGGAAAAGGCGTAAGATTCGTCAATATCTACCATTTTTAAGCGATAATAGTATTGTCCCGTGTTCAGATTCTTGTCGGTATATGCATACTTATGGGTCGGATTGGGCAGGATAACTGCCTTGTTAATAAAGTTGATGCCATCCTGACTGCGTTGCACCTGAAATTCTTTAAAATCTTTTTCGACAGCTGTTTCCCAATTAAGCTGAACCTCGCCTTCATCATTGCTCATAGCCTGGAAAGAGGTCAACTTTACCGGAAGCGGATTAATTAAACACGCCACTTTCATCAGCGGAGCGTGATCTTTCAATCCAAAGTTTGCATTGTTGACAATCACATTACCGTAGGCCGTCAAATTAGCAAAACTGCCGTTCGGCGTCATGCGTCTTTCGCTGCACTGATCATCCGTCCAGGTCCAGGAAAGCCAGCCGATGTTGTGATTCTGACAGCTCTGCAAAAGACTGGTATATGCATCAATCGCATTTGAGCATGGACCCGTTGCATCCTGAATGTTGGCAATTTCGCCCAAAACAACCGGAAAATCCGCTGCCGCAATCTGCTGTGCTTTTGTCTCCATCGCTGCCGCATCATCCGAATACCAATACGCGTGGGCACTCATGATGATGTTGTGTAAAGGGTCTTGCTGTTTCAAGGCAGGACCAGCCTGCAACGCAAAATTCAGACTTTGACCGCAGTCCGGCGCATCGATCATGAACGGAACCTGTATTCCTGCGGCTCTAAGTTCAGTAATCACACTTTTGTAATGAGCCAGCCAAATGTCATACCCGGCCTGCACATTTCCTGCCCAGTTCACATATCCAAATTCATTGGCAATATTGGCAATTACATACCCTTTGTGTTTATTGAGCAAATTCAGTACCGATTGCTGTTTCCACCAGGGCAAAATAACAGAGTTGAATGTCGTATAATTATTTGAACAAGTGACATCGTGCAGGTCAATAATTGAAACAATGCCTGCATTTTTGAATCTGGAAACGACCATGTCCAGATCAGCAACGGAATAAGGTTGAAAACTGCTTTGCCTGTTTGCAAACCACTCAATCCGTACTGTGTTTGGTCTTGCCTTAATGATTTCCGCCGAAAGTTCGTTGTTAACTCCCGTTGGATCTCCGTTCATATTGGACGGGAATTCCCAGTCATCTGCCAGCGAATAATTAACGCCTCTTGGTATAAAAACCTCATTACACGGACTCATGATCTGATTTCCCTGCGTATGGATTGTTCCCTGAGCATGTGTTGGAACCTCCGGTTCAGCAGCGCAGGATAGAGCTGTTGTCAAAGCATAGTTCTTGACAAAATTCCAGGCCGTCTGGTATGGATTAAAACCCGGAACAACCAACGACTCATGGGCTTTACCTGCAACACTGATCAGGGTAATTTCTTTCGAACCGGGTGCGGTTCCGGTGCAAAAAGTAAGCTTGGAAACACCGGTTGCGAGGGTGATATTAGGAAGTGTGTAAGTATCTTTATTGCAACTATAATGCGAAAAGTGCGTAAGCGGCCACTCACTCCAGGCACCCGGGACTCCATCCGGATCAGGATACGGAACATCCACGTCCAGCGCTCCATGAATATGACAAATCGCAACAGGCCTGAAAGCAGCACTGCTGAAATAGGAGTAGTTTCCATTATTTGCATACATGTTCCCGGCTATTGGAGCAAATGCCGCTACTTTTCCGGGGAGGTTGACCGCCAGATTGTATGTCATAAAACCACCCGCGGAAACCCCTGTGGCATAGACCCTTTTTGCGTCAATATGATAAGTGGAACAAAAGTAGTCGATCATGTCCGACGTAAATTGAACGTCCTTGGGCTGATCTATTGCCCGGTGCCAACCACCGCCATCCGTATCTGCGTTGGGATAAATCACGATAAAATTGTCAACATCCGCGATCGCATTGAATCCGGTCGAACTTTTGATGGATTCTCCTGACCCTCCGTCGCCATGGAAAACGAAAAGTATGGGAAGGTTTTGCGCGACTGTTGTTCCTTTTGCATGAAAGACAAAACTCCTTGTCTTTCCGCCAGATGAAATCGATCCTGATCCGTCATAGGCTAATATTTTTACCGAACAGCTACACAAAAAAAATAAAATAATGATTCTGAATATCTTAACACCATCCCCCATAACGTCAGAAGTTTAAAAAATAACTATTTCTATTTATTTGTAGTCAATTTTCTACTTTAATTCTACAATCACAAGAATTAATTATTTAACGGTTACACTGCAACAAGTTGATTTCCAACTAAGATTGACGGCAGACTTTCGAATTAGCATATTAAAATCGAGATGAACAATCCGGAGCCAAACGAAGTCAGGGGATAATACTTTCACAAGAATATTTTGCGATCATTAAGCCATACTGAATTAAGCTATTTACTTTTATGGCAGCCGTTTACTTTTTACCAATTAAATTAAAAATGATTGCAGTAATACAACGTGTGAGTGAAGCATCAGTTACGATTGATAATAGCGTACATGGCCGGATAGGCGTCGGTTTCCTTGTTTTGCTTGGCGTAACGCATACTGATACAGCCGAGGATGTCGAATGGTTAGGAAAAAAGATAACCGGCCTACGAATTTTCGGTGACGAAGAAGGCAAAATGAATCTCGACATAAAATCAGTTGAAGGTGGTATTTTACTGATTAGTCAGTTTACGCTTCACGCAGCGACCAAAAAAGGCAATCGCCCATCATTTATTGAAGCTGCCAAACCAGATGTGGCTATTCCACGCTATGAGCAAATGATTCGTTTGCTTAGCAATGAACTCGGACAACAGATACAAACTGGCATTTTTGGTGCAGACATGAAGGTGGCGCTTGTCAATGACGGGCCTGTCACGATTGTGATTGATTCGAAAAACAGGATTTGAAAAAACCAATGCAAAGGAAACCGCTATTTTCTCAAACAAATAAACAATGACAATTGACGAAGCGCAACAACAGGTAGATCAATGGATTAAAACAATTGGTGTCCGGTATTTTTCCGAATTGACCAATATGACCATCCTGACAGAAGAGGTAGGTGAACTCGCCCGTATCATGGCGCGAACTTACGGTGATCAATCTTTTAAAAAATCAGATCTGGGGAAAGATCTCGGCGACGAAATGGCCGATGTGCTTTGGGTTTTAATATGTCTTGCTAACCAAACTGGCGTAAACCTGACCGAGGCCTTCGAAAAAAATATGGCGAAGAAAACGGAGCGGGATATAGATCGGCATAAGGATAATCCTAAATTGAAATAAATATTTTGACCTAAAGTAAAACAGACTCCGTAATAAGGAGTCTGTTTTACTTTAGGCTATTCCAATTATTACATATCCAAAAGTAATCTCATCGGATCTTCAAGAAGTTGCTTCACACGAACAAGGAAACTCACAGAATCCTTTCCGTCAATAATACGGTGGTCATAAGAAAGCGCCACGTACATGATCGGACGTATTACAATTTGGCCGTCCACGACTACCGCTCTTTCCACGATATTGTGCATTCCTAAGATGGCAGACTGAGGCGCATTGATAATCGGAGTCGACAGCATAGATCCAAACGTTCCGCCATTTGTAATTGTAAAAGTACCGCCAGACATTTCATCCAGTCCCAACTTCCCATCACGTGCACGGATCGCCAGACGAACGATTTCCTTTTCAATCGCTGCAAAAGAAAGCGTTTCTGCATTTCTGATCACAGGCACAACCAATCCACGTGGTGTTGAAACTGCGACAGACACATCGGCAAAGTCGTTGTAAACGATTTCTTCACCATCGATCATCGCGTTTACGCCCGGAAAATCTTTCAGTGCAACCGTTACCGCTTTCACAAAGAACGACATAAAGCCAAGTCCAACTTCGTGTTTCTCCTTAAATTTATCTTTAAATTTCGAACGAACATCCATTACCGGCTTCATATCTACTTCGTTGAAAGTAGTCAACATTGCCGTTTCATTTTTCACAGCCACGAGCCTTCTTGCAATTGTCTTACGAAGCGAGGACATCTTTTCACGGCGCTGTGCACGGTCACCGGCAACAGCTGCCGGTTTGGCCGGAGCGGGAGCAGCGGCAGGAGCAGCAGATTTCGGTGCCTCAGCCGGTTTTGCACCTGCTTTGAGCGCATCATCCTTCATCACTCTTCCGCCCGATCCTGAACCATTTACATCTTTAACGTCAATTCCTTTTTCTGCCAGAATTTTAGCAGCGACAGGAGAAGCATGTTTCTCAACCGATCCTTTTTCTGCTTCCGGAGCAGGTGCTGCCGAAGGCGTAGCGGGAGCCACCGCAGAATTTCCCGCACCTTGTTCTATCGTACAGATCAATGCCCCGATCGCAAGGGTTTCTCCCTCTTTTCCAACAATTCTCAATGTACCGGCAGCTTCCGAAGGTAATTCGAAAGTAGCTTTATCAGATTCCAGTTCACAAAGGATCTCGTCAAGCTCTACATGATCACCATCTTTTTTGCTCCATGAAGCGATCGTCACTTCCGTGATCGATTCTCCAACCGCTGGTACCTTCATTTCATATGCTTTGCCACTTGCAGCTGGTGCAGCAGCTACTGGCTCTGCAGCCGGTGCCTTTTCTTCAGTTTTTTCCGGAGCGGCTTCAACGGGTGCTGCCGGCGTTTCTGGGGCTGGCGTCGCAGCAGCTGGCGTCTCAACAGGTGCCGGAGCCCCGTTAGAAGAGTCAATCGTTGCAATCAGATCACCGATGTTCAACGTGTCACCTTCCTGCGCTTTGATATGTAAAACACCCTCTGCCTCAGCAGTTAATTCAAAAGTAGCCTTATCTGAATCTAAACCGCAAATCACCTCATCCATCTTCACATAATCGCCATCATTTTTGAACCAGTTTCCAATAGTAACCTCAGTTATGGACTCGCCAACGGGCGGTACCTTTATATTAATTTCAGCCATTTTATCAGCAATATGTTAAAGGGAATTATGTGTCTTACTAATATTTAAATCTTATTCAAAAGCTCTTCTAATAATCTCAGCCTGTTCCATCGCATGAATTTTCGAGAAACCAGTGGAAGGCGACGCACTCGATTCACGCGCAATCACTTCCAATCTTTTTGTTCCCTTATACATGCGAAGCATAAATGTCCAACCTCCCATATTAAAAGGCTCTTCCTGCACCCAGAATACTTTCGCATTACTGTATTGCGCAAGATGCTTGTCGATCTGGTTCTGTGGGAAAGGATGCATCTGTTCAAGACGAATGATGGCTACATCATTACGCTTGTCTTTTTGCTGTCTTTCGTACAGTTCGTAGTAAAGCTTACCAGTACACAGCAGCACTTTCTTAACCTTTTTAGGATCTGCGTAAGTGTCGCCGATTGTTTCCTGGAAATTACCTTTTGTAAGATCTTCAATAGGAGAAACACAGAGCGGATGTCTAAGCATCGATTTAGGAGACATTACTATCAGGGGCTTCCTGAACTGTGATTTCAACTGACGCCGCATCATGTGGAAGAAGTTGGCAGGCGTTGTCACGTTTGCCACAATCAGATTATAATTAGCTGAAAGTTGCAGATAACGTTCCGGACGGGCATTGGAGTGTTCCGGGCCCTGCCCTTCATAACCATGTGGCAACAGCATCACAAGTCCGTTCCAGCGATCCCATTTTGTCTCACTTGAAGAAACAAACTGGTCAATGATCACCTGGGCACCATTGGCAAAATCACCAAACTGAGCCTCCCAAATTACCAACGCTTTCGGATTAGCCATCGAATATCCAAATTCAAAGCCCAGAACAGCATATTCTGAAAGCAGCGAGTTGTAGATCATAAATGGCCCCTGACCTTCCTGAATATGATCCAGGTTACTGTATTTTTCATTTGTGTCCACATCATGCAAAACTGCATGACGGTGCGAGAATGTACCACGCTGAACATCCTGTCCACTTAAACGAACGATATTTCCTTCGACCAGAAGTGAACCATAGGCAAGCAATTCAGCAGTTGCCCAGTTTACTTCTTTCTTTTCAAATATCATCTGCTCACGATCTTTGAGCAGTTTGTCAATTTGCTTCAGTCTGTTGAAACCCTCCGGCGTTTTAATCAATGCCTGACCAATTTTTTCCAGAACTTCCAAAGGAACCCCGGTTTCTACCGACTTTTCAAAATCAGCAGCAGTTGCCTTATGCAGCGTATGCCATTCCTGTTCCAGTTTCGGCATGATGTACGGCAAAGCTTTCTGCTTGACCATATCCAGCCTTTCCTGAAGAAGCTGCTTGAATTCCTTGTCCATATTGGCTGCCAGCTGTGCATCCACATCGCCACGTTCAACCAATACTTTCTGGTAAATCTCGCGTGGATTCTGATGGTTTTCTATGGATTTGTATAAAACAGGCTGCGTAAATTTCGGCTCGTCAGCCTCATTGTGGCCGTGACGACGATAGCAAACCATGTCAATAAATATGTCTTTGTTGAACTTCTGACGATACTCAACAGCCAGACGCATACAGAATACAACCGATTCCGGATCGTCGCCGTTTACGTGAAGAACCGGCGCATCGACAATTTTGGCGATATCCGTGCAGTAAATACTTGAACGGGCATCTTCAAAATCGGTCGTAAAACCAACCTGGTTGTTAATCACAAAATGGATCGTTCCGCCCGTATAATATCCGTTCAAGCCAGACATTTGTGTTACCTCATATACGATCCCCTGACCAGCCACAGCTGCATCTCCATGAATCAGGATCGGCAATACGCGATCATAATCACTTTCATACATTCCATCAGCACGTGCCCGGATGTACCCTTCTACTACCGGATTAACAGCCTCTAAGTGAGATGGATTGGGAGCAAGTTTCAAATGAACCTTGTTCCCGCTTGGCGTTGTGATCTGGCTTGCGAAGCCCATGTGGTATTTCACATCACCATCACCCCAAACCTGGTCAGGCAAATTCCCTTCAAATTCGTTGAAAATCTGGCCATAAGTCTTTTGCATCACGTTAGCCAAAACGTTCAGACGACCACGGTGTGCCATTCCGATCATCACTTCAACCACGCCCATTTCTGACGCTTTGTTGATCAGCGCATCCAGAGCAGGAATTGTCGTTTCACCACCCTCCAGAGAAAAACGTTTTTGCCCCAAAAATTTAGTGTGCAAAAAGTTTTCAAAAACAACTGCTTCGTTCAGTTTTGAAAGAATATGCTTTTTCTCATCTGTTGAAAAAGTCATATTAAGCGCTTCTTTCTCTATCTTTTTCCGGAGCCATGCTTTTTGTTCACGGTCGCGGATATACAGGTATTCAAAACCAATATTTTTTGTGTAGATCGTTTTCAGCGAATCAACAATTTCTCTCAAAGATGCAGGCCTGCCAAATACTTCGACGCCTGCTTCAAAAACCGAATCCAGATCTTCCGGTCCAAGGTTAAAGTCGCTGATATCAAGCTGTGGCTGACGATCTTTTCTCTTTTGAATCGGGTTGGTAGTTGCGAGCAAGTGACCACGGGAACGAAACCCGCGAATCAGGTGCACCACTTCCATTTCCTTGCGGATACTGGAAGCGTCAACCTTTGGAGCAACGGCAGCCTTACCATTCGCGGCACCGTTGGAATGCCCATTTCCATTAACCGGATACTTCTGGGAAAAGTCATATCCTTCAAAAAATTTCTGCCATCCTTCATCAACTGAAGTGGAATCCTGCTTATAGGAATTATACAAATCCTCTATGTAAGCGCCGTCTGAATTTGCTATATATGTGTATTTATCCATCACCAATGTGAATATTTCTTTTACCGAACAAAGTTACGAGACTTATGTAAACAATACGAATAAAATCTCCTTTTTACCTATCGCATGCCAACGAAATCACGCTTAATATTTTAAAAAACCGTTTGGATTCGGAGTGAATTTTAACATCAGCTCATGAATTCCCTGAGGCCCGTTATACGGCGTTATCACCTCAATTTGTTTTGTATTGTAAAAGTATCCTAGCTTCACATTCTTACCCACCTGAACCTCTGCGGATAACTGTAAATAATTGATATTTGCCGAGCCAAATGCTGCGCCCCCTCCCATTCGGTATGAACCACCAAGCCCGACTTTCTCACTAATCCAAACCCTTGCTCCAAGATCCACGCGAAGATTGTAATCTTTTTCCTGCACAAACAAAATATGAGGCAAAAGCAGGAGATCTTCTCCCAAATCATAACTGCCACCTGCCATGATGTAAAGCGGACGCCTGTAATAATAGGCAATTCGCTGGTCGCCAAAACTGGGAGACAACAATTCTGGTTTTGATATACCAAAATACAACTGATCCGAACGGAGCCAGGCACCAATACCAAAACTTCCCAAGGCCCTGTTGTTGCTGTTGATCAGCGACAGATCAAAAACTGGTAAAACATTTATACCACCCTGCGCGCCCAAACCCAGTTTCCATTTATCAGACAAGCCCAGATGATAGGCAAACGACGCGTAAACGCCTGTGGTTGAGAACGCGCTGGTCTGATCATTCAGTGCCTGAAATCCTACACCAAATTTTCCATCACCAAAAGTTCCGTCCGCTGCAAAGGTTTGACTGGAAGGAGCACCTTGTACCCTGAACCATTTGCGGCGAAATATCCCCGTCATATTGAAAACTTCCCGGGCGCCGGTAAATCCAGGATTGATTGCCATCGGATTTTGAACATATTGTTCATACAAAACACCCTTCTGCGCAAATGATTTTTGTATTGTCACTGCCGACAAAACAGTGATTAAAAATAGAATAAAAAAACTTAGTTTGGTATACAATTTCATACTGCGGCAATTGAAAGCGGATGGATGGATGCAAAAAAATGGCATGGAAATCACCCATGCCATTGAATTTTATCTTCTAAAAATATTTGTAAAAATCATTTGATTAAAAATCATAACCCAGGGTTACGTAAGGAATCGCCTTGTTGGTATAACCATTGTCTACGCCCCAGGCATAGTCAAACTTCACATAAAAACCGAACAGTGTGGTACGCGCTCCTACGCCGTATCCCATCAGATATGGATTCTTGAAGTTGGTCACAATCGCACGGAAAGGATCATTTTCACTGCCAATCACCTGCGTATTCAAACTGTTATTTTCACTAAACGGTCCCTTTCCTGTCCAGGCAGTACCGATGTCGCCAAACCCAACAATCTGAAAATTACGGAGGAAACTTGATGTAATTGCACCTCTGTAAAGATACTTAACCAACGGAATACGTAACTCTGCGTTCAGCAACATATAACTTGTACCCGATAAACGGTTCAAATTAAATCCACGAAGATTGGTAGCAAAGTCAGCAAAGAAAATGTCCCGGTTGTCGATGTTAGAACCAAATGAAAGCGGGTTGTCGCCTGTACGATTTTCCTTTCTGTTTCCTATCCAGTTTTCCATCCCACCCATGATATTTTGTTTCGGCGCCTTTCCACCCGAATGGCTCCCGGAGGCACGTATTGCAAAAATCAGGTCTCGATGAATTTTCTGGTAATGACGAAAATCAAGACTGATTCTGTTGAAGCTTTCACCGGTCCGCGATATTCCCAGAAAATTGTCATATCTGATTTTGAATCGTGTTCCCTCCATCATATTCATGCCATTTACGCGGGTGTTGTCAAAAACGTACTCACTCCTGAAACCTCCGTAAGCAGACGACAAATCCGGCGCACCAAGATTATAGACATCAATCATGCGTGTGGAAGCATAAAGTGGCGACACCGACAAACGGCTTTTGGTCGAGAAAGGATAAGCCACAGTTACCATCACCTGATTGAACCTGTATTTCTGAGGATTAGATTCCTGATCAACATAAAGTGCTCTCCGGTCAACACGAATTCCAAAATCAATCCGATGGGTATTGTTCATGTACTCTCCGAACAGATCACTGTTTCTAAAATTGGAAGAAATAAACAAACCTGCCTTAATCACATGGTTTTCAAGCAAATCATTCATTGAAATTGACTGGGCGTACCCAAAACCTCTGATCGGGTCGATTCGCCAGTCCGAATGCGCATCATTGGTAATAAAAAGACCTTTATATGGATATGGACCTTTTATTGCTATGTTTTCCCTTACCGCTTTTGACCTTGTCAAAGCAGTTGAGGCTGTTGGAAATGATCCTCTTTGTTTTCTGGATTCAAACGTTTTTAATACGTCTTCATCAAACTGATAATTGTCCGTATCGACTTCACCATCTTTCAGTGCAAGTTTTGCCGGTTCGTCTGCTGCCGAAACAGATTTTACACTATCTGGATTCGCAACAGTTCCTGACGAAACAGCATTGCCAGCTGCACTTTCAATTACTGGTGTGCTTAACGAAGCATTAGGATCCAAAGCATTTTTATAGGCAGCGGTAAAATAACCATCATTCAAATACGTGTACGCAAATGCTCCGCCTGATTTCAGTGAAATATCTGCACTTCTGACGTCGAAGAAATAGTTAGTCAGCTGAGAACTTGTATTGGAAGCACGGTTAAGCTTGAAAAGATTGGTGAGTCCTTTGGCATTGGACAAATAGAACACATCATTATCGTCGGCATAGACCGGCAACACTTTTAATTTCGGCGCAGATGGGGTTAAGCGTGTCAAATGATCTCCTCCGGGAGTTCCGTCATGTTCAAATAAGGAAAGCGAAGACGAAATCGTCTTGAAATTACCCTTATCAGTCCCAAGCGAATCGGTAGGCCGATTAGACGCAAAAACAACTTTTCTGGACGATCCCTGGATAAATCTTGGAGAAAGATCATCGTACAGGTCATTTGTCAAAGGCATAATAGAACCTCTGGAAACACTCACCAGAAACAAGTCATTTTGCCCGTTTTTATCAGCACTCACCGCCATCATGGTCCCATCGCTTGATATATCCATATCGCCGATCTGATCCAGTCCACGGATATTGCGTCTCAGTTTAATGCGAACCTTTTTGGTCCCTAAATTTTCATACAAATAGAAATTTTGCCGTTCATTTTCAACAGCCAAAATGGCAAGCGTGTTGTTTCGTGACCAACCTAAAAGCGGTGGCTGCGTTTTTTGCTGCCCGCCAATAAAATCTGTTTTACCCTGGCGCAGTACTTTTTTTGATCCTGTTTCACTATCAATCAGATTCACGCGGTACCGTCCATTTTTAATTTCACTTACAGCTGTCCATTTTTTATCAGGAGAAACTTTGATCACAGAGTTCGCCTCCGAAGCAGTTAATTCGTTGAGCTTTAACTTCCAGGAAGGATTCGGATCCACGTAATTCTGTTCAATGGTTTTCGTCTGGTTCACATAATATGCACGCCAGTCGCGCAAGAAGCGATTGTACGACGAAACACCCAAGGTGCTCGTAATACTTGTTTGCTCATTCCTGATGATCCTTGTCAAATTAAGGATATCCGAAATTTTGTCTTTGCCATATTTTTCCGCGATGTAATTCCAGATCGAATGTCCGATCATTGTGGCATCGTTTCCTGTAAGCAGTGTTGGTTTGCGAACATTCCTGTTTTTGAAGAAATCGCGCATGTAATCGTTCAATTCAGGAGACCATCCTTCCGAAATATATGCGGCCGATCCAGTCATAAACCATTCCGGAAGTGTAAGCAGCAGGGAACTTTGCAGCGCTTCCTTCATATTGCCGCCGTAAAGCATGTCATATACAAAGAGTAAACTGATATCGTTAACGAGCTTTTTCTTGAACCCGATCTGATCCCCCGTGTATGCAACTTCTACCCTTGACTGGCTTAAATCCAATTTCTGGTCTTCCAGATTGTCCAGCGTAGACAATCCCATGTTGCTTTGTTCGCGTTCGGCAGGAGAATTGTAAAGGAAAATTTTCACACGGCTGTAGGGAGTCCAGCCCAGCACATCGGTAATTTTATCAAACTCACTCTCAGCATATTGAGCAGTAAGTTTGGCAAGTGCAGTTCCCCCCTGATAGTGGTAAATTTCGAAATTCGTGGTCCTGAAAATCTTCCAGTTAAATTTCTTGTATTGTACCCGGTTCTTTCCAAATGTCTCCTGAGAAGGGTATCTCTGTGCAACTGAATCCGTATATAATCCCAAAACCGCGAAAATTCCGGCAGTAAGGGCCAGTTTGTATATAAATCTTATGCTCATAGTGCTTAGGCTGACTTCAACGGAAATATAACGAAAAATACCTTTTAATATTCACTAACGAATTCAATTCTTTACCATTTTCAAGGTGTTCTGCCAGCTCATTTGCAAAAAAAGGCGCGAGTGTTACCCCTTTCGTCCCCAAACCGTTAAAAACTACTACGTTGGAATATTCCGGATGCACACCAATCATCGGTCGCCGGTCGTTAGATGATGGGCGGATTCCCGCCGATTGTCCGGTAACCGAATAATCTCCCTTGAAGATAGATTTCAGTTTACCTTCCAGCTCCTCCCTTGCTGCTTCCGTACTGTTCCAGTTCAGGTTATCCCAAGAATAAGTTGCGCCCAATCTAAAACTGAACGAATCCAATGGCAAAATAAAAATCCCCTGGTTGATGATACACGCTTTTAAAACTTTTTTCGTGGCAATTTCCAGAATTTCTCCTTTGACCGGCGCAAATGGAAGCCAGCCAAAAAGGGGATTCAAAGTTGCTTCAAAACCCTGACAGAGAACAGATTTACCAAATTTCATACCATTCCATTCCACGAATTCTCCACGCAATTTCAGATTGTCCGATTGAAATGCAGATTCGAGATAACTTCCGTTTGATTGAAAAAATGAACGGGCACTTTCCAGTAGTACCGGCAAATCAATCCATCCGGATTGCACCACTTCCAGGCCATCGTAATCTGAGTGAATATATTCTGAAACGTCCGGTTTTTCCGTTCTATTTGAAATGTATGGTGAAATGGCAGGATTTGCCGTTTGTGCTAAATACGTATTTTGTTCCTCTATCGATCGGAAGGGCCTGTAAATGGGCACTTTATGTACAAATTTAACACCGAACCTGCCTTCCAGGCTGTTGTAAAAAAGATCGGCGAAAGGAAAGAGGTCGTCGGCAAGCCAGGTTTTCACGAGCTTTTTTCCTGTAAGAGGATTGAAAATCCCTGCCGCTACTTTTGAAGACGATGGCAATGTGGAGTCATTGACGACCAAAACTTTTTTACCGAGATCAATCAAATGAATGGCCAGACAGGTTCCGGCTATTCCCTGCCCGACGATGAGATAATCGTAGTCCAAAACTTCCATCAGATCGGTTTTACTTCTCTTTTGCGCAGCATCAGACCAATCTGCTCGTCAGCAAGCCGCACTACCAGTTCAACCTGCTCGTCCAGCGTCATGAGTGAGTTGTCAATATATATGGCATCCTCCGCCTGACGGAGCGGACTTTCAGCGCGGGTGGTGTCAATATGATCCCGCATTTTTAGATTTTCGGCAATTTCTTTAATACCAATCAGTTCACCCTTTTGAAGAAGCTCCAGTTGCCTTCGCTGCGCCCTTATTATTGGATCGGCAGTCATAAAAATTTTCAGTTCCGCCTGTGGAAATACTACCGTACCAATATCCCGGCCATCCATCACGATCCCCTTCGATTTACCCATCCTTTTTTGCTGGGCCACCAGTTCATGCCTGACTGCCGCAACTGCGCTAACATCACTTACTTTTTCTGAAACATACATTTTCCGGATTTCCTCTTCCACATTCACGCCGTTCAGATAAGTGTCGTTCCTGCCCAGTTCAGCGTGACGCCGAAAAGATATCTGTACCTGGTTCAATGCAGTCTCTACTTCTTTGGGATTCGTGAGCGCGACGTGATTCTGAATAAAAAACAAAGTCACCGCCCTGTACATCGCACCCGTATCAATGTATGGATAATTGAGTTGCCTGGCAACCAGTTTGGCCGTGGTGCTCTTACCACAGCTCGAAAAGCCGTCAATTGCAACGATTATTTTTGGCATTTTTTAAAAAATTAGAATTCCGCTCCGGCAAGGCTGAAAAAAATAAAATATTGTCCTTGCAAAAGTATAAGAAAGAATTTACCCCGCGAACTTTCAGGGAAATGAATTTAAAACAGAAGGGGAAGAGATTGAAATCCCCTCCCCTTGTCGATAAAATATCAGATTTGAAGCGCAGCCCCGAAAAATCACAAATCCGCTTCCAATAAGAAAATCACCATACTTCGCGCTCCGTGCGCGCCGATCACAAGAGATTGCTCAATGTCAGCTGTTTTTGAAGGTCCGGCGATGAAGCAGCCCCAGCCAGTTGTGTCTGTAAGCCGCGTGTAAGCTTCGTGCATATTCTGAACCAGCGCATTTCTTGGAATCACAAAAGCCAGGTTTTGGGTAATAAATGGCAAAACACGATGCGGCAAATTTTTATCGGAAATCCAGACACAACCATTCTCGGCCACACCAAACTCAGCCTGAAGGACCGCAATTTCGATCATTTCCAGCTCATGCGGATCCGAAACCTGCAAACTGAAATCTGCCCAGGATGCGAGCGCAGGAACGGTTGTCGCCCTGTTTGCTTTGGAGTACATTTCAGTTACTTTTTCAAGCAATTCCGCACCATTTTTCACAACGATTACTTCTGTATAAATCGCCGCCAGTATTTCAGCAAATTTGGCTTCGGTATCAGCATAGTTGCTATTAAATTTAAAGCGGTCCGGCAGCAGCGTTTCCGAAGGCTTGTTGAGCTTGATTCTTTCAAGCATTTTTTCCCGTGAGCTCATTTCAGAATGACTGTTGGAATGATTTAATAAATAAAATTTAGGTAAAGAATACCCGCCAACGGGCGCTATTCTTTTCTGTTTCTAACATACCAGTCCCGGAAACTTTCCTTGGGCGCCTCTGGCATTTCCCTTTGTTTGAACCAGGGATTCAGGCTGTTATTGACCATGAACGGAAAAGTCCGCATCACAGAACGCCCTAACCTGCCCGACCACTGGTAAAAACGAGGTTGCGATAAAACAACAGACATCGCATTCACGCCAACGGTTTTTGCCTTGTGCACATGGCCGCCTTGCACCAAAACCTGTCTCCATTTATAGAGCTGTTCATGAATGTCAATTTTCACCGGACAAACATTTGAGCAGCTACCGCAAAGTGTGCTTGCGAACGGAAGATCCGCATTTTTGGTCATATCCAGATTCGGCGCGAGAATTGAGCCTATTGGTCCGGCCACAGCATTATGGTAGCTATGACCACCACTTCTGCGGTATACCGGGCAAGTGTTCATGCATGCACCGCAACGAATACATTTCAGAGAGCTCCGGAAATCGGGCCGTCCAAGCTGTTCACTGCGTCCATTGTCAACAATAACAATGTGCATTTCCTGGCCGTCACGGGGTTTCTTAAAATGACTGCTGTAAGTTGTAACAGGCTGCCCGGTGGCGCTGCGGGCAAGCAGCCGCAAGAAAACGCCCAGGTGATCCTGATTTGGAATAATCTTTTCAAAACCCATACTGGCAATGTGGATGTCGGCCAGATGAGCGCCCATGTCTGCATTTCCTTCGTTGGTGGACACCACAAAACCGCCGGTCTCGGCGATGGCAAAATTGACACCGGTCAGCGCTGCCCGCCTGGTTAGAAACTTGTCGCGCAAATGTTGTCTGGCAGCTTCGGTCAGGTACTGCGGATCTGTCGCCCCGGCATCCGTACCCAAAAATTCATGAAACAAGTCACCGATGTCTTTTTTCTTTAAATGTATAGCCGGAAGCACAATGTGGCTCGGCGGTTCATTCCTGAGCTGCACAATACGCTCGCCCAAATCCGTATCAATGACATCAATTCCGTTTTTGATAAGAAACTCATTCATGTGACATTCTTCGGTCAACATGGATTTACTCTTCACCATTCGGTCTATTTTGTGCTTTTTGAGCAAACCCAAAACAATTTCGTTGTGTTCTGCCGCGTCAGATGCCCAGTGCACATGCACACCATTTTCTTTTGCTTTCTGCTCGAAAGACATCAGCAGCTCGTCCATATGCGACAATACATAATGCTTGATCTGCGACGCCGCCTCTCTCAACTCCTCCCATTCGGGCAATTGCATTGCAGATTTATCGCGTTTCTGACGCACAAACCAGAGTGTCTCATCATGCCAGTCTACGTACGGCACGTCCTTATTAAAGGTTTCTGACGCTACGGAATGTTCTATAACAGCTTTTGACATGGTGTGTTAACAATTAGATAATAGTATTATTTAAAGAACTTGAATTGTACTTTTCACATTCGTTGTACTATTCAAAGTTTACTGATTGTTTAATAAACAACTTTAAAATATTTTAAAAAATGCTATTTTATTGTATTGCAATATGTTATACTTTTGACATACAAAGTTTTTCGATCGGCGTATCGGAGTCTGACAAAAGTTTTATTTAACTTTTTTTAGACACAATTAAATTTTCACTCTTATGAAAACCAAAAACACAATCGTTATCGCTGCCTTGACTGGCTTGCTTTTTTCCGGTTCAGCTTTCACTGCGAATGCTCAGACCAACGTAAATCCTTCGGACAAAACAGAATCAGCTTCTACAAAATTGACTGTCCTGGAGGTTAAACCTATGCAATTCAGAGTTTCTTATTATACACCTCAATCAAATACACTAACCGTTCGCATTCTGGATACAGAAAAAAGTGTTCTGTTTTCCGAAAGCAAGCGTACTGATGCAAACTATTTGAAATATTTCGATCTATCTACGCTTTTGGATGGTACTTATACCTTCGAAATTACGGACGGGAAAGAGAAGTTTTCACAATCGTTTGACATTTTGACTAAAACGAGCCGCGTCGTTTCTTCAATCAACTAACGACCGACTCCTTCTCAGATTCTGACCTCCGAAACTTTGTAAAATACCGGCGTCCATTACTTGGGCGCCGGTATTTGTTTTATACCTGCACCGCATTATTCAATATTTCAGCAATGTGTTTTACCTGAACCGTCGAATTTCTTCTCTTCAAAATTCCTTCCAGATGCAGCAGGCAGCTCATATCCGAACCGGTTATAAATTCTGCGTCGTGACGAATATGGTCTGCTACGCGATCCTGGCCCATTTTAGCGGAAACTGCTTCTTCTGCCACGCAAAAAGTTCCGCCAAAACCGCAGCATTCATCTTTCCGATCCAGGTCAATCAGTTCCAGCCCGCGTACTTTCCGCAAAAGCGTTTCAGGTTTTGAGAACGGAGGCGCATTCAGCTCGGACATTTGTGCCAAATGCAACCCACGCTGGCCGTGACATCCCTGATGCAAACCTACTTTATGAGGGAATGCAGCCTCAATGCTGTCAATCTTCAATATGTCCGTGATAAACTCAACGAGCTCGTAAACCTTTTTTCTGAGCACCTTACTTTCCCCCGGCTTGTTTTCCAGCTTCAAATGTTCCTTGATGTGCAATACGCAACTTCCCGACGGAGAAACCACATAATCGCAATCCGAAAAGGAGTCAAAAAAAAGATTGTTACAGTCTTTCGTCAAATGTTCGAATCCCGAGTTTGCCATGGGTTGTCCGCAGCAAGTCTGGTTCAAAGGAAAAGTGACCGTGCAACCCAGTTTTTCCAGCAATTCCAATGTTGCAATTCCAACCTGCGGATAAAACTGATCCACATAACAGGGAATAAATAGTCCGATTTTCAAACCTGAATAATTCATAATCTCACCAAAATTCAACGTTAGCAACAATCGGATAATGATCCGAAACCTGCGGGTAATTTTTAATCACCTTATAGCTCTTCACACGCACCTTATTATTTTGTAATACGAAAATGTAATCAAGCCGGTCGCCCGGTAAACCCTCATTCCAGGTTTCCATTTGTGAGCCCTGGCCTGCATCCTGCCACTTTTTCCTGAATGAAAAGTAAGGCTGTTCGTTTGGCCGCGCGCCCATGTCCATCCCGAGTAAAACCGGCTGAATACTTTCTTCAAGCATCCTGTTGATGTACGCAGCCTGAAGGGCACGGTCCAGCACGGATGCGTATTCCAGTCGTGAGTTACAAAAGCGAAAGGTGAGATTTTTTGAATGTCGTATCAATCCGCACAGTAATATCTTCTGATCCGCACCCTGAGACATGGGCAAAGGGATTGTCTGCGTTTTCTCAAATGGCCAGACCGACAATATCCCAACTCCCTGGGACCCGTGTTCCGACTTTTCAGCCACGCCGTAGGTATAATGCATTCCCGTCTGAATGGCCAATTGCCTGAGCTGAAACCTGATTTTTTTATCATCCGCAAGGCTGTCGACGGCCTGCAAGGCAATAAGATCCGGTTTCTGCTCCTGTATTATTTTCAAAATCCCCCTCAGATTCGACTCTTCGTTCATATCCTCCCCATGCCGGATGTTGAAACTCATGATTTTCATCTCCACGGATCGTCGTGACTGGGAGGCCACCATTGTTACTAAAACAACTAAAAGCGATATAAAAAGTATGATTTTCTTCAATCTGATCAATGGGCTAAAATTCACAACAGGCAGAGTTCTGCATCAAAATAGGCAGAATCTTCATTAATTAAGCGGAGTTTTCCTTGTTGAGATTTTCTTCACATTCTTTCAGCCACCAGTCCCCTAAGACATTCTTATTTCAATGGCCTTGTCTAATTTCCGTTCATATTAAAAATCTGATCCATCAACACCCATTTCTCCCCTTTTTTGACGGTTGGCAACGCTTCCTGATATTTCCACATCAGCTGTTCCCATTCCTGCACCTTCGGATTTTCGGAATCCATTTTTGCCTTCAAAGCAAAGTCAAAATCATCTTCCGTTTCCATGATCATGAAGAGCCTGTTCGCGAAACGGAAAATTTCCATGTTTGTAATTCCCGCGTCCCGGATACTCTTCTCGATTTCCGGCCTTATTTTCTTGTGAAATGCTTCATATTCTGCAATCATTACGGGATCATTGACCAGATCTACCGCCAGACAAAATCTTTTCATGCTTTTACCAAATCCTTAATTTGAGAACCTTTACCGGCAAAAAATACAATGTAAGCAAAGCATACCAATGGCACGATCAATGCGAATGCCGGACCGGACTTGAATAGCGCGCCGGCGATCATCGGCAATAAAGCCCCGCCCACAATGGACATGATCAGCAAGGATGAAGCCAGTTTGGATTCAACACCCAAACCCTTGGTAGCGAGTGCGAAAATCGTAGGAAACATAATTGACTGACAAAAATAGGTGAGACTCAGACAAATTACGGCGGTAAGTCCGCCTGTTAATATGGCTAACAAGACAAATAACGTAGCTCCGCAAGAATACCATAACAAAACACGACCGGCCGGAAAACGGCTCATCAGCGTGGTGCCAATAAAACGTCCCAAAAGGAACAAAACGAGAGCAAAAGAAGCGTGATAGCCAGCAATTTGCGTTGCCGTCAATACTGTTTTGACGCCAGTGATTGAATTGATTATTTCCATATACCCTTCGGCCAGTGCCCAATGTGCTTCGCGGGCAAAATCAAGCTTGAAGTCTACAAAATATCCCCATAAAACGGTTTGCGCACCTACGTTCAAAAACTGGGCAATGATCCCGTACGTCAGGTGTTTATGCCTGAAAAGCGAAAAAATCGAGATTTTTTTAGTGCTTTCATTTTCAGACTCTCCTACATCGGGCATCTTGGTAAATGCAAACAAAAGCGTTACAAACAATACCAATGAACCAATTGCCAGGTATGGCGTCTGGACGGAAAGCGCTTCCTGAATCCGGATCTGTTCAGCATTTGCAACCGGCATCGCAGCCAAAGCTTCACGTGAATATTCAATGGGCGAAAAAATAAAAAGCGCACCAATAATCGGCCCAAGAACGAGGCTCAGCCCGTTGAACGACTGCGCAAAATTGATACGCCATTCCGCTTTTTCGGGATCTCCCAAAACTGTTACGTACAAATTCGCCGCCGTTTCAAGAAAAGCAAGCCCACTGGCTATTGTAAAAAGTGCAAAAAGAAAAAAGCTGTATTCCCGCATGGAGGCAGCCGGATAAAACAGGAATGCACCTGTGGCGTACAAAAGCAAGCCAAGAATAATTCCCTTTTTGTATCCATATTTTTTCATGAAATATCCGGCAGGAAGAGCCATGAAAAAGTATCCCATATAAAATGCAAAATCGATTACTCCCGCCTGGAAACGGCTCAGATCCAGTGCGATCTGAAACTGTTTGATGAGCGATCCGTTTAGCGAGTTGGCCAACCCCCAGAGAAAAAACAAACTGGTTACCAAAATGAGCGGAATCATGTACCCACTTTTTCCGGTGTCGTTTTTCAGTGTTACTTTCTCTTGCGATGGAATTGCGGCCATTTGATCGGGTTTTATTTAGGATTAGGTAAATTGATATTAGTCGAGAGCGTAAAAGCGTACCGCATTTCCTCCCCAAATTTTTTGCTGTTCGTTTTTCGAAAATCCGGAAATGTAATTTCCGAGAATTGATTTCATAGCAGCATAATCAGCAGCAACCAGGCACACCGGCCAGTCGGACCCGAAAAGCAGGCGTTCTGTTCCAAAAGCCTCAAAAACGGTATCCAGATATGGCTTAAAATCCAAAGGTTCCCAGTTGTTCCAATTTCCTTCGGTAACCATGCCGGACACTTTACAGCTCACGTTGGGAAGTTCTGCAAGTTTTTTGATGTCATAAGCCCATGGCTCGGTTTCACCTTTGTGAATGAACGGCTTGGCTATGTGGTCAAGAACAAATCTTGCATTGGGCAACTGCTTTGCAAACTCGTAAGCTTCCGAAAGCTGATTGGCATAGACCAGAATATCATAAGTAAAATCGAAGGCTGCGAGCTGACCAACACCGCGTACAAAATCGGGCTGTAACAGAAAACCTGCCGGCTGGCCCTGCGCCACGTGCCGAAACCCTTTGAGCTTCTCAAACTGCGAATATCTTTCCAATTTATCGTAAAGCGAGTCCGATTTGAGATCAATCCAGCCCACAACGCCTTTTACAAAATCATTGGCTTCGGCAAGTTGCAGCAAAAATTCCGTCTCAGCATCCGACTGGTCAGCCTGTACGGCAACACAGCCGTCCACTCCGTTTTCCGTCAAAACCGGTTCAAGATCGCCCGGCAAAAAATTACGCTGAATTACTTCCATTTCAGGCGTTATCCAGGAATCTCGTACAGGATCAAAAATCCAGAAATGTTGGTGCGCATCAATTGTCATGAAACAAAAACAGGTTACAGGCTCGAATTAAAGAGGTTTCCAGGCAATTGCCTCCTGGCGTTGTTGTCCAAGTTTTTCAATTCCAAGTTCCACCACGTCGCCTGGTTTCAGATACACCTGTGGTTTCATTCCAAGACCAACGCCGGCTGGTGTCCCGGTTGTAATGACGTCTCCCGGAAGCAAAGTCATAAACTGGCTCAAATAACTTACCAGAAATGGAATGTGGAAAATCATGTCGGAAGTAGTGCTGTCCTGGATTTTTTTCCCGTTCAATGAAAGCCACAAATTAAGATCGTTGGCATTTCCAACCTGTTCGGCTGGTACAAAGTATGGCCCAAGCGGAGCGAAAGTGTCATTACTTTTACCTTTCACCCATTGTCCGCCGCGCTCCATTTGGAAAGCCCTTTCAGAATAATCATTGTGAACGGCGTATCCTGCAACGTAGCTAAGTGCATCCGCTTCCTCAACATAGCTTGTTTTTTTGCCGATGATCACCGCAAGTTCTACTTCCCAGTCAGTTTTTTCTGAATTTCTTGGTATAATCACCTGATCGTTCGGCCCGCAAAGCGCAGACGTCGATTTGAAGAAAATGATAGGCTCTTTTGGTAATTCAGTTGCTCCGGACTCGTACGCATGTTTTGCGTAGTTCATCCCGATACAAACAATTTTTGAAGGACGGGCAACGCAGGAACCATATCGAAAACCGCTTTCGATGCGCGGAGCCGATTCTGCATTTGTTTCAACCCATGCCGCCAGCCGGTTCAGACCGTCAGTGGCAAAAAATTTCTCATTGTAATCTTCGCCAAATGCAGACACATCAATTTGTGTCCCGTCAGCAAGTTCAACACCTGTTTTTTCCTGTTCGAAAGCGCCAAAGCGGAATAGTTTCATCAGTTATGGGTTTGGGAGCTGGCAGCTTTTAGCTGTTGGCTGCTAGCTGGTTAATTTTAAATGAATAATTTCTTAATTCTAACATTATATAGTGCTGCGAAGCTAATGGCTAAAAGCTTTAGCTGTTGGCTATTGGCTGGTAGCTGGTTAATTTTAAATGAATAATTTCTCAATTCTCAATTCTAACATTATACAGCGTTGCACAGCTACTGGCTAAAAGCTGTTAGTTGTTGGCTATTAGCTGTTAGCCGGTCGATCTTAAATGAATATTTTCTTAATTCTCAATTCTAACATTATATAGCGTTGCAAAGCTGATGGCTAAAAAACTAACGGCTAAAAGCTAATAGCTATCGGCTTTCTCAATTGTTCAGTTTCTCGAAACCGCCGTCGATCAGATAATCGCAGCCGGTAATGAAGCCAGCTTCATCTGAGCATAGATAGAGCGCAAGCGCACCAATTTCCGAGGGTCTCGCCATGCGGCCGATCGGCTGGGTTTTCGATAGTTTTTCAAACATCTCTGCTTCCTGACCCGGATATGTTTTGGAGATAAATCCATCCACAAAAGGCGTGTGTACTCTGGCCGGAGAAATGCTGTTACAGCGAATATTATCGCTCAGATAATCGCGGGCTACGGACAATGTCATGGAGAAAACGGCTCCCTTTGTTGTAGAATAAACGAAACGGTCCGGAATACCAACAGTCGCTGCGATGGAAACCATGTTCAAAATTACGCCTCCGCCATTCGCCTTCAAATGCGGGATGGTTGCGAAAAGACAATTGTAAACACCTTTCACATTGACATTCACAACGCGGTCGAAGTCCTGCTCAGAAGTTGTGTCGGCTTTCCCGATGTGCGCGATTCCGGCGTTATTTACCAAAATATTTATCGGATGCTGTTCAACAATGCCGTTGATCACGCTGATCACATCGGCCTGTTTTGAAATATCGATCGCATGCGCCTCGGCTTTTCCGCCTTCTGCGGTTATCTCCTCGGCAACCTGTTTGGCCAGATCAATATTGAGTTCCAGAATGTGCACATATGCACCCTGTTTTGCAAATGTTTTGGAAATAGCCAACCCAATCCCGCTTGCACCACCGGTAACCAGGGCTACTTTGCCAGTTAAATCGAACATGTACTTGGTTTAATTTATGTTTTTATATTTTCGGAATTTGCCTCCTTCTAATACAAAAGGGTTCTGAATATAATCTTTACTCACAACTTTTTGGATCGTTTCACCCTGCCGGAGGCCGGCCGAAGCAAGGCGAAACGATGTAATTATAACGAAACGCCGCGTTTCCAGGGGATAAAATCATCCTGTCCGAGCTGCTGCGCTTTGGTCAGTTCCCCGCTCGCCACCTTAATCACATATTCAAGCAGCGCTTCTGCATTTTGCTCAATGGACTGCGTTCCGTCTACAACCGCTCCGCAGTCAAAATCGATGACATCAGGCATACGATTCGCCAGAATTGTGTTGGTCGCCACTTTGGCAACCGGACAAATCGGGTTTCCGGTTGGTGTTCCCAAGCCAGTTGTAAACAAAATAATATTTGCGCCGGCAGCAGTTTGCCCGGTGGTAGCTTCTACGTCATTTCCAGGCGTACATACCAGTTGCAGTCCTTTTTCGGTGGCACGTTCTGTATAATTCAAAACGTCAGAAATGTAGGCATTGCCACCTTTTTTGGCAGCCCCAGCCGATTTAATCGCGTCAGTGATCAGTCCGTCTTTGATGTTACCCGGCGACGGATTGAAGGCAAATGCCGATCCCACCGCTTCTGCTTTTCCTGCGTAATCACGCATCAACTTTTCGAATTTGGCAGCTTTTTCCTCAGTCACGCAACGGTTCAGCAACTCCTGCTCAACGCCATTCAACTCAGGAAATTCGGCAAGTAACGTTTGTCCGCCCAAACCGACCACAAGATCTGACAAATGACCCAGCACCGGATTTGCAGAAATACCTGAGAAGCCATCAGACCCACCACATTTCAGGCCAACCGATAATTTTGACAGCGGTGCATCAGCTCTTTCGAACTCATTGATTTTGGTCAGCCCCAGGAATGTTTCCTTGATTGCGCCTGCCATAAGCGAGTATTCGGTTCCTTTTTGATGCTCGAACGCGAAAAACGGTTTATTGAAATGCGGGTCACGTTTGCGGATCCCGTCTTCCAGAATTCTCAGCTCTGAGTTCTGGCAACCCAAACTCAATACCGTAATTCCGGCAACATTTGGATGCACCGCATAGGCCGCAAAAAGCTCACACAAAGTTGTGGCATCGCCTCTCGTTCCGCCGCAGCCTCCTTCGTGCGTTAAAAATTTGATCCCGTCCACATTGGCAAACGGCCGGTTGTTCACTTTCGTTACTATGGGTGCCTCGTTGAATACTTCCAGACTTTTCAGTCTGCGCGTATCGCCGGCCTGATATAAATGCAAAAACTCACGGACATGTTCACGATAAATATCCGTTTGCGCATAACCGAGTTCGCGCTCAAAAGCGTCTTTCATGATGAGCACATTCCGGTTTTCACAAAAAACCAGAGGCAACACCAACCAGTAATTGTAAGTACCAACACGACCATCGGGACGATGGTATCCCTTAAAGGTCCGGTCCTGCCATTTGCTAACATCCGGCTGCGTGTAGGAATAGGGCTGGCGATTTGCCGTACTGTAATCGTGTGCGTCGTGTTTTAGATTAAAAGTTGTGATGGGTTCACCTCTTTTTATTGGCTGCGTTGCACGGCCAACCAGAACGCCGTACATAATAATTGCACCACCGGCTTCAATATCCTCTGTTACAAATTTGTGTTTTGAAGAAACCCCGTAAGGCAGATTGTAATGAATTCCATCCCATTCTGCATCTGCACCGGTGGGTAAATCCCTGAGTGCCACGATTACATTGTCCGAAGGATGAATTTTAATGAGTTGGGACGCCATAGTCTTTTTTCGAAATTATTTAAAATTATTCATGATGACTTTCTTCCTATATACTTCAAATCGTTCAAAATGGTACATGATTTTCTTAATAACAAATCGTCTGCAACCATTCTTAATCAGCGCCCATAAAATTTATCTACAAATGAATTGAAATATTTCAATTCATTATTTTACAATTATGGCATATTTTTCAATAATATTGGCATAAAAACCAACCGAAGTTACGCAATTCTGTCATTATAACTGTGAAACCACAACTTTTGAAGGTCCCCAGGGGCTTACAGCAATCTTTCAGCATACGCCGGGACGTGGTGCTCTATTTCTATAACCGCTGGCATTATCATCCCGAACTGGAACTGGTACACATAGAACAGGGCTCCGGTACGCAGTTTGTGGGCGACAATATTCAGAACTTCCAAAGCGGTGACCTGCTGTTAATCGGCTCCAATTTACCTCATTACTGGCGGTGTGATGAAAAATATTTTCAGGGCGATACCAAATTGTATGCGCAGGCAACGGTACTCCACTTTTCAGAAACTCTGTTTGGCGACACCTTCCTTAATTTACCGGAAAATCAACAGATTCGCGATTTGCTGGACAGAGCGAAATGGGGAATGAAACTACTTGGAGCGGAGAACGAAAAAGTTAAAAATTTACTTCAAAATCTGCTGGACCAAAAAGACGGCAATTCAATCATCTCGCTCTTGCAGATTTTGGAATCACTGGCGAAAAATGATGAAGTGATTCAACTCTCAAATACTTTTAACGAACAGGAATTTGATCAGTACGACACCGACAGGATCAACCAGATCTATAAATATTCCCTCCAAAATTTCCAGCAAAAAATTTCCATAGACGAAATTGCTGCGGTGGCCAGTATCAGTCCGCATTCATTCTGTCGTTATTTTAAAAGCCGGACCAGAAAAACGTACTCGCAATTTTTGCTCGAAATACGAATCGGCCACGCCTGTAAACTTTTAAGAGACGGAAAAATGAGTGTTGCGCAAACCTGTTTTGAAAGCGGCTTCAACAATTTCGCCAATTTTAACAAATACTTTAAAATTCATACAGGAAAAAGTCCGCTGCAATACCAAAAAGGTTATCGGCAACTGGATTAAGTCGGGCATGTTTTCGTCATTTTAGAGAATGATATCTGGTTTGCGCCGTTTATTAGTCAATTTGCGATATTGTTGATCTATTTGGCAAGCATTAAACAGCCTGCTTTATTTGATACTGATCTTAAAAACATATAATTCATGAGAGCCAATCTGGTTAACATATTTGAAAAAACCATTCACGAAACTGAGATCCGGGTTGTTGATGGTAAAATCGGCGGTATTCAAATCATCGGAGCAGAGAATAAAACGCTTACATATATATTACCCGGCTTTGTTGATGCGCACGTACACATAGAGAGCTCCATGCTGACACCGGCGCAATTCGCCAGGCTGGCAGTGGTACATGGAACGGTCGCCACCGTTTCCGATCCCCATGAAATTGCCAATGTCGTCGGCTTTGAAGGCGTAGAATATATGATTGAAGACGGGAAACGCGTCCCGTTCAAATTCTGTTTTGGCGCGCCTTCCTGTGTGCCGGCAACTGTATTTGAAACTGCCGGAGCCGTTCTGGATCCGGAAGACGTACGGCGTTTGCTCGAAAAAGACGAAATCGGCTATCTCGCAGAAGTGATGAATTTCCCGGGCGTGCTGCATGATGACCCCGACATGATTGCAAAAATAAACTGGGCGAAACACTACGGCAAACCAATCGACGGCCACGCACCGGGGCTCCGTGGAGCCGCTGCCAAAAGTTATGCGGACCACGGCATCACCACGGATCATGAGTGTTTTACATACGAAGAGGCATTTGAAAAAATTGGATATGGGGTTAAAATCCTGATTCGCGAAGGAAGCGCAGCCCGGAATTTTGACGCATTGATTCCGCTGCTCGCTGAATTCCCGAATAGAATTATGTTTTGTTCGGACGACAAACATCCGGACAACCTCGTAGAAGGGCACATTAATGTACTTGTCAAGCGAGCGCTTACCCTTGGCCATGATATCTGGAACGTGCTGCTGGCTGCATGTATCAATCCTGTTCAGCATTACAGCCTGCCTGTGGGATTGCTCAAACTGGACGATAAGGCCGATTTCATTGTCGTCGATAATCTTTCGGACTTCAATATCCTTGAAACCTGGCTGAATGGCGAAGTTGTAGCAAAACACCAAACTTCGCTGCTACCTGATCTGCGCAGTAGCCACATGAACCATTTTAACTGTATAATAAAAAAAGCAGATGATTTTAAGTGTAAAGCGGGTGAAAATTCGTCACAGATAAAAGTGATTGAAACACTTGAAGGACAGCTCATCACCAACTGGCTTTTACTAAATGCTAAAATAGAAAGCGGATTTGTCGTTGCTGACGCCGAGCGTGATATTTTGAAAATTACTGTTGTGAATCGTTACCAAAATACCGAACCTGCTGTTGCATTTATCAAAAATTTCGGACTAAAAACCGGAGCAATTGCGTCGTCCGTTGGCCACGACTCACACAATATCATTGCAGTTGGTTGCGACGATGCAAGTATTTGCGAGGCAGTAAATTTGGTAATTTCGTCAAAAGGTGGCGTCTCTGCTGTTGGGTTTGGAGAGCAACATTTGCTAGCCTTGCCGATTGCCGGATTAATGACGGATTTGGACGGATACCAGGTGGCAACGCAGTATACCGAAGTTGATCAGTTTGTAAAAACACGGTTGGGATCCACGTTAAAATCGCCTTTTATGAGCCTTTCGTTTATGGCCCTGCTCGTGATCCCGTCTTTAAAGTTGAGCGACAAAGGATTGTTTGATGGCGAGAAGTTTCAGCTTGTATCTCTATCAGGTAAATAGGTTACTTTAATTGGTGCAATTGTATCATTAAATTGTTAAATATAATTTAATCGCAGAAATATTTTTAAAATACGTTTTTTTATAAATATATTTACAAGTGTAATAATGACCCTTATTGCAATTCCTAACCCCAACTTAAATTCCTAACCTACAAATGGCTCACTTACGCTACAAGCAAGAAGAAGAACTCAGTTTTTGGGATCAGTTCAGAAAAGGAGACGAAAATGCTTACGCATGTCTTTACCGCTCCTACGTACACATTCTTTATCAATACTGCTCGCAGTTTACGATTGACAAGCCACTTATTAAAGACTGCATCCATGACTTGTTTGTAGAGCTTTGGAGAAACCGGAGCACCTTGGGGGACACCACTTCAGTTCGTTTTTATCTGATGGCATCCATCAAGCGTAAGTTGGTGCGCCATTTGAATGCACAACAAAAACACACAAGTAATGAAGATATTCCGGTTGAATACTGGCATATCAACACGCCTTCTCATGAAAATCATCTGATTTCTGAAGAAGAATTCGAATCTACCAATCAACACCTGAATGTAGCGATCAATGGCTTGCCAAGGCGCCAGCGTGAAGCTATCTTTTTGAAGTTCTATATGAACCTCAACAACCACGAAATAGCTGATCTGATGAAAATCAACATACAGTCGGTTTACAATTTGGTCTTCGGTGCACTGGGCAACCTGAAAAAGCAAATGACACTGGACAGGCTTACGTTCTAAGCGAACCCTTTCCTCTATTCAATACAAGCGCGGCGAACTATGCCGCGCTTTTTTTGTTAAAATAATACGAAGAAAAATTTCATCACCCATAAACAAACCAAATGACTTCTACTACAATACCACTCGCCGAACGACTCCGCCCACGGATTCTTGACGATTTTGTAGGCCAGTCAAAGCTTTTAGGAAAACAAGGCCCTTTGCGCCGGGCAATTATGCAAAACACCATTCCCTCGATGATTTTGTGGGGACCTCCCGGTGTGGGAAAAACGACGCTCGCACTGATGCTTGCCGACGCGACGAAAAGGCAATTCTACAATCTGAGTGCGATCAGTTCAGGCGTAAAGGAGCTTCGCGAAGTTTTGTCGAGGCCTTCGGGTTTGTTCCCTCCAATCTTGTTTATTGATGAAATTCACCGTTATAACAAAAACCAGCAGGACGCGCTGCTCGGTGCAGTAGAAAAAGGGCAGGTAACGTTGATCGGTGCCACGACTGAGAATCCATCTTTTGAGATCAACTCAGCACTACTTTCCCGTTGCCAGGTCTACATTCTGGAAGCCTTTGGCGAGGATGAATTGAAAAGTCTGATCACGCGTGCAACTGAAAAAGACAAATGGCTGAGCGAAAAAAACATTGTATTTAAGTCGTACGACGCGCTGTACCGGCTCTCCGGTGGCGATGGGAGAAAACTGCTTAATTTGCTGGAATTGGTGGTACTGGCAAAAGGTGAAGAAAAAGTAATTGAGATCACCGATGAATGGGTCACAGAGGTTGCGCAACAGAACATCGCACGTTATGATAAATCCGGGGAACAGCATTACGATATCATTTCGGCATTCATCAAATCTCTCCGCGGCAGCGACCCGAATGCTGCGGTTTACTGGATGGCCCGGATGATCGTAGCGGGGGAAGACCCCGGGTTCATCGCGCGCCGAATGCTGATCATGGCCTCGGAAGATATTGGCAATGCGAACCCGACAGCGGTCATCATGGCCAATGCCTGCATGCAGGCCGTCAACGTGATAGGTTACCCGGAATGTCGGATTATCCTGTCACAAGTTGCTGTTTATCTGGCCACTTCCCCAAAAAGTAATGCCAGTTACCTTGCAATCGATAGTGCAATGGAAGCAGCACGCAATACCGCGCATTTGCCAGTTCCACTTCATCTCAGAAACGCACCCACCAAGCTGATGAAGCAGATCGGATATGGAAAGGATTACAAGTATGCGCACGGATACGAGGGGAATTTTGCTCAACAGAATTTTTTGCCGGATGAATTAAAGGGTAAGAAATTTTTTGAGCCCGGCCACAATGCGAGGGAAGAAGACATTCGCAAGAAATTGCAGCAGTGGTGGGGAGATTGGTACGGGTATTGAGTTAGGTATTCGGCAGGAAGTTTAACCTAAGCCCATGAAACAGATTATTTTTCAGATTTTTTGCTCTGACCATCCATTCCCCGACTTTCCTGTTGACGGTCAGCGGAAATCTCATCATCACCAAAAAATTCCTTTTTTGCTTCGTTTAGTTTGGACTCAAATTTTGAAAAATCCAGGCCGGACGGTCTTTGCAAAGTATTTTCTTTACGCCAGCCGGATGCGACAGCCTTAGCCATTTTCCGTAGATTTTCAGGCGTTTGCATTTTATTAATCATTTTCTCCAGTTCCTCCTCCACGGCGCGTTCACCCCGCTTTGCTGAAAAAAACAATTTATAATCGGTGTGGTTCTTTGCCATTCTTTGCTGGTCCCTGATACAAGATTCCGACAAAACAGTTACCATATATACGTATGAAAATTACTCATGGATTGCCGACAACGCGAAAAAGTCACATTAAAAGAAACTTTTTAAAGTAGTATAACTTCTAGTAGTAAAGATACTAAGTAAATCGCAAAAGGCCGACAAATGTCATAAATTAATCTAAATTAAGCTGTTACACACTGCCAATACTCAGAAAGATAGAATTAGTACTATTCAGTTTCAAAAGCTTTCCGGGAAGTTGTGAAGTGGATGTTATAAAAAAAATGTAAAAATATTCCGTTTACAACCAGAAGCATTCTACGATAAATCACTTAAACAAAAAAAATGAGGAATATTTTAAGAAATGATTAAATTTGTGAATGAAAACCGTTGAACGGTTCTCATAACGTTGAGTAAAATCAGACATCCCAAGGCCCTGCCTTAGGGATGTTTTTTATTTGGGTGATGTTCCGACAGCTGATCTTTCAATCGTTTTGAGATGCACTAATTGGCAAAAAAAACTCCACGACCTTACGATCATGGAGTTGTCAATTAATTTTTAAGCTACATTTAACAGCTCGTCACCGAAACTTTCTATGATATCAACTGAAAGTTTGTTGGTGATGAGTGACAGCCAATATTCATTCTACTGTAAATGCATTCCTTTCAGGCGGGAAGCGTTTCTTTTCAAATCCCAAATGTTATTGTGTATAGTGCGGTGTCCATTATCTTTCAACCGAAGCTGTATGATAAGCCAAACTGCAAAACCTGCCGATAAAAATAGCACTGCAATAAAGAGCAATGGTCCGATTACGTTTAAATCCTGAATTAGCTTAATCATGAGTTCTGTCTTTTAGAGTGAACACGCTTTTCAAATACAGATACAATAACCGTTCCAATGCCCTGCAGGTCAAATTGACGGCCAAACGCAGCTATTTTTCCTTATATACACGAAAAGCCTGGTCAAAATAACCTCAACCTGCTCATGGTGAGGAGAATCTGCCACGCACGCGCTTTGCCTGCATTTTTGAACAAAACCATTAAAGTTTTAAAAACACACTTCAATTCTCAATAATATTCGAATATAATATCATTTAAAAGAACCAATTCTGAATATAATTCTGTTAAACGGTATATTTACTGAATTATGAGCGGAAACGACATTACATTGGACAAGGTTGACCTGAGTATTTTGAGACTCATGCAGGAAAATGCGAGAATTTCAAATGCGGACATGGCAAGGGAACTTGAAATGGCCCCATCAGCTGTTTTGGAAAGAGTGAAAAAATTGGAACAAAAAAATGTGATCCTCCAATACACAACCAGAATCAGCCCTGCCGCAGTTGGTCAAAAGCTACTTGCCTTTATTTCCATGAAGGCTTCGGATGGTATGGGCAGCAGTGTAACGGCGAAAGAACTCGCAAAGATTGCAGAGGTACAGGAAGTACATCATATTGCGGGCGATGATTGTTATCTGGTCAAAGTCAGAACAGCAGACTCTGCATCACTGATGGATCTGATGAGAAATTCATTCAGTAAAATACCCAATATTCTTTCAACAAGAACCACAATTGTACTGGAAACCGTCAAAGAGGAGCAGCAATTGGTTATTTCAGAAAGTTGATTATTTCAAAAGTGCTTAAAATTGCATACCGAAGAGACCGCTACACCTAAAATAAAATAGTCATGATTTCAAATCAGAGCAAAACCCCTTCAAACCTGATGGTTGTATTGGCCTTCGCCACGGTTTACATCGTCTGGGGCTCCACCTACTTTTTTATTCAAAAAGCACTTCACAGTTTCCCTCCGTTTTTCCTCGGCGCAATCCGCTTCATTGTCGCAGGCTCACTGATGATGATCTGGTGCGTTATTCAGGGCGAAAAATTATTCGATCTTAAAGCGATGAAAACGGCGATAATCAGCGGTCTTCTATTGCTCTTTGTTGGTAACGGAGTTGTAATCTGGGTTGAACAATTTTTGCCGAGCGGGATGGTCGCCATCATGGTTTCTTCCTCTCCATTGTGGTTTATCTTGCTGGATTCGCCCAAATGGCATGAAAATTTCGGAAACAAGTCAACCATAATTGGCCTGATCATCGGATTCGCAGGTGTTGCGCTGTTGTTCAGTGAACGCATTGCGGGTTCTATTTCCTCACTGAACAACACGCGGGATTTAATTGCCTCAGGCTTGCTGATCATCGGATCCATGGCTTGGGCTGGCGGCTCATTGTATTCAAAATATAAGTCATCCGGCAATTCGGCTACTGTCAATACCACCTGGCAAATGATGGCTGCCGGTGTGGCTTTCATTCCGGGAACATTTATCTCCGGTGAAATGAACGGCCTCAATTTACAGGCAATTCCCGTTGATGCGTGGCTCGCGGTGCTTTATCTTATCATTTTCGGATCCATCGTCGGATTCAGCGCCTACGTATGGCTCCTGAAAGTTCAGCCTGCGACCAAAGTAAGTACTTACGCGTACGTAAATCCTGTGGTGGCGGTATTGCTGGGAATATTTTTCGCGAACGAAAGTATCACACGTTTACAGATTCTGGGTCTGATTGTGATTCTCGGCAGTGTATTGCTGATCAATCTGCACAAATACAAAAAGGCACCAAAGCAAGTTTGTGCAGGTGCCTGATAGAAATCACTGTAGTCAAAAATACCCCTTCTACTTATTAGTCAGGGGTATTTTTGAGTAATCTGTATCGCTGATAATACGAGCCATGCCTAATTTTGCCCTTGACTTCGGGAAAATTTCGCCAGTAACTAAGAGACCTTCAGAAGCGGGCGCTGAAACACGGCCTCATCTTCCAGCCTACTATCATCTTCCTGATAAATTTTCACGATAGCCCTGACAATGAAGTCGATTTGCTCAATGGTATTGAATTTACTGAAAGAAAACCGAACATTTTCCTTATTGTCTTTGGCATAGAGTGTGTTGATCACATGCGAACCGCCGATGATCAGATTCGAGCAGGCGCTACCACCGGAAACCGCAATTCCATAATGGTCAAGCTGGGCTACGAGGCTGTCTTTGGAGAGAGCGGGAAAGGACGCGTTGACGATATTACCAAGGCTCTTTGTCTCTGAACGGCTTTCTCCATTGTAATTGATCCCGGCGATAGTGAGGTCATCCAGTTTGGAAAGCAGGTATTTTTTCAGCTTAAAAACATGTTGCTGGATTTTTTCCCTGTCGCGGTAAGCAATTTCCAATGCTTTCGCCAAGCCCACAATTCCCGAAACATTTTCTGTGCCGCCGCGTTGTCCCTTTTCCTGAGCGCCCCCAAAAATATGCGGGCCGATTTTGTGTTTTTTGTTGATATAAACAAAACCTGTCCCCTTGGGACCGTGAAATTTATGCGCCGACCCAACCAGGAAATCGATATTTGATTCCTGTAAATTGAATTCAATTTTGCCTATTGTCTGGGTGGTATCGGTATGAAAGAGCGCATTGTATTTTTGGGCAAGATTCGCGATCGCGTAGATATCTGTCAAATTCCCAACCTCGTTATTTCCATGCATCAGGCTGATCAGCGTTTGCGGATTGGCATTCAGTAGCGCTTCAAGATTTTTCAGATCCACATTACCGTAATCGTCCAGTTTCACAAAACTGATCTCAATGTCACCGTTTTTTTCGTACTCTATCAGCGTTTGGAGCACCGCCTTGTGCTCAATTTTACTTGTGATCACATGGCTGATCCCATAAGCTTTGATTGCTCCCGACAGCGCCAGATTGTTTGCCTCTGTTGCGCCGGAGGTAAAAAAAATTTCATCCTCACTTGCCCCAATCAGACCGGAGATAGTTTCCCGTGCTGAGTCAACAGCCTCTCTTACTTTTCTTCCCGCCCAGTGCCCTGATGACGGATTTCCAAAATGACTGGTCAGATAAGGCAGTATCTCCTTAACCACCTCAGAATCAATCGCTGTTGTCGCTGCATTATCGCAATATATTTCCATTTTTTTAAAGGAATTTAATTTTCAATGAAGTTTGTTCTCGCCCGGTATTGTGCGGGAATGATCCGTATTGAATACGCTGAGTACTTTTCTTTTTATCGTTCAGGGCAATGGTTCTGCAATCAGTTTTGCAAGATCTTCGTTCCATTTTTTAACGTAGTCCTGATAAAACTGCCCGGTTCCTTTTCCGGAAAATCCCGTATGAATTTCTTTCACTTTCCCATCGCGACCCACGATAATCGTAGTCGGATAAGCAAGAAATTTGTCGATAGCGGGCAACTTTTCTGCCACTACATTTCCGCCCACCTTTCCTGCAAATAACAAATCGTACTGAATATCGTAACGGTTTTTAAGTTTGGTCAAAGTTCCCTGCGCAAATTGCAGATCGTCTTTTGCTTCAAATGCCAGTCCGATTGCCTCCACACCCTTTGCCTTATTTTCTTTGTACCATGGCGCCAGAAACTGAACCTGATCAATACAGTTCGGGCACCAGGTTCCCATAATTTCGATGATCACTACTTTCCCTTTATATTTCTCATCGCTCAGCGACACCTGCTTGCCATTGACATCCGGGAAAGTAAAATCCAGTTTATCATATCCCGGTTTAAGAAATGTAAGCGCGTAAGCATCGGGTAAAGCTGCATTTGCATCTTTTACACCCGAAAAACGCGTTGGTTCTGCGCTCGCCCCAATTGCTCCGGTGATTGTCTTATCGTCCGTAATTTTCCCCTTCACATAGGCCGGGCTGGATCCGGTAAAACCGGACAGGAAGAATTCATCGCCCTGTACGTTTCCCTGCAATTCGCGGCTGTCGCCGGAAACCGACAAAATAATTCCGTTCAGTTTGTTCCCTTTTTGTTCAAAAACCGCAACACGATCGGGAAGAGGCTTGCCGGTTGTTGGCGAAACGCCATCCAGCTTAATCACCCATTTACCTGAAATATCGGCCTTTGGCGCTACTTCTTTACCAGGTTCTACAAAACGATATGCTTTTCCCGGTTGCGCAGTGAATGCCAAAGGTTTTGCATTATTCCCGGCGATCAGACTTTTTTGTACGCCTGTCAAACTTCCGTCTTTCTCGATTTTGGCAAACCAGGCCGTTTCAAAAGTATTCAGCGTAACCTGAATAGAGTCGGCAGAAATATTTTTGACATTAAAATCATCGCGTCTGTCGCCATTGATGGCAGTCAAAATTGCAGTTTTCCCATCACTTTTTTTGACCTCGAAATTGAACGGAACTTCGGTATCATTCACTTTAAAGGCACCACGCCAGATTCCCTCACGCAGTTTCGCATTCTGAGCCAGCAATTGTGTGCTAAAGAACGAGCTACCAACGGCAACGGCTGTTATTAAATTCTTGATTTTCATAATTTTATCTTCATTTTTTGTACCAACATCATTTACATTCCCTTAGAGAGATCAAGCTAACAGTTATAAACATTTTGTTCAGCGACCATTTCTGTCGCCTCATTATCCTTCTGGATTAATTCAAAAAGACTTCCTTACAAATGGATTTCGATGATTTATCAATAGAATTAGGTTGGGGCACCTTAACAGGTCACAGGTTGCCAGAAGATCATAGAGCCTAACCTCTCCCTTCGTTCTCGATAAATCTACTATTTCGATAGACAAAGGTTATTTCTTTTTTTGACATCTGCAAACGACGGTTTGATATTTGGGAAAAATACTTTGGATAATACCACCAAATGTTTTTTTGAGAATATTTTAAGACCTTGTTTTGATTATCAAACAAGACAAAAACTTCGAATTGACCATGATCAGCCTTTCGTTACAACTCATCATTTGTTTATTTCTTGGTAATGAAGTCAATAGCCAAACCGATTTTTATGAGCGCTTGTCAGATTCGGCGATAAACCTGACGGCCCAAAAAGTCAAATATGACCCAAAGTATTTTTCAATCCCATATCCAAACGGAGATGTTCCGGCAGATAAAGGAGTTTGTACAGATGTGGTGATCAGGGCGTATCGGAAGCTGGGGATTGATTTGCAGCAAAAAGTGCATGAGGACATGCGCAAAAATTTTGCGGTTTATCCGAAAAGCTGGGGTTTGAAATCGACCGACAAGAATATCGATCACCGACGTGTGCCAAACCTGATGAAATTTTTTTCGCGTTTTGGTAAGGAACTACCCGTGTCTTACAATGTCAAAGATTACAAACCCGGCGATGTTGTTTGCTGGAATCTGGGCGGCGGCATTACCCACATTGGCCTGGTTGCAAATAGAAAATCTCCTGACGGCAGCCGATTTCTGATCGTACACAACATAGGTGCCGGCCAGGTTCTTGCAGATCGTCTTTTCAGTTACAAGATCATCGGACATTACCGTTATGGTGGCGGACTTTAGGTTTATTTCAAATTCCCGCGCCTCAGAAATTCCACCACAAAGGCTATTGGTCCAGAAGAATAGACGGTGAGCATCGACTCATTTATAAATATAGAGAAGGTGAAATCCTGATCGCCAAATGCCGTTTTCATTGTGATTAAAATTAATACAACAAAGCCCTACTTCCCAAACCTCGCCAAAAATCCTTTTGCTGCGCGGGAGTCATAATCAAACATGCCCGGCGTTTCTTTGACCAGCGATTTTACTTTTTCCAGCAGTGGCAGTGCATCATTTCCCGTCAGGGCGAGCACGTTAATCGCCTGCACCCGTGCCGCCACATTTTGGGTATCCAGCGCTTTTGAAAGTATTTTGATGGCGTCGCTCTTCTGTCCTGAAACATACAACGCTTCCGCAACGGCAATCTGTACTGCAACTTCCAGATCCTCTGCTGCCTTTAAAAGCGCTGATTTGGCCGTCTTACTTTTCAAAATCGCCAGGCCCGTCGCAGCCCAGTAACGTACCGAAGGATCTTTATCGCTTAACCTTTTGACCAGCTCCTGCGTGTTTGCAGGATTTCTGATAGATGCCAGATCTGCCGTTTCAACGATTCGCTCGAGATTGTAGTTACCCGTTTTCGCATAATCATACAACGGCGTTTTTTTTGCAATTTCAGACAAAATTGCTTCCGGGATAAAGCCCACATCGCTGATTTTTTTGATATAATCTACATTGGCTTTTCGCAACCTGAGCAGGTCATTTTTATACTGCGCGTCACCCGCCAGGTTCCGAACGTTATGCGGATCCGTTTGCACATCGAATAATTCCTCCGCTGGTTTTTCCTGCCAGAATCCGGATTGATCGGCATTCAATTTCCCCGCATGATAAGCATCTTCCCACGACTGAACCGACGGCGCTTTCCATAAATATTCCAGATACTGCCCGTAGATTCGTTGCGGTAAATAATTGCGGATATACCTGAATTTCTTGTCACGAACAGCGCGCGATAAATCAATTTTCTCATCCATTCTGCCACGAAAGCCATAAGCATAACTTTGTTCCGGTTTTTGCTGAGCTCCCAGAAAAGCCTGTCCCTGCATGTATTGAGGAACCGCAATTCCGGTCAGACTTAAAACGGTCGGGGCGAAATCGAGAAATGTTACGAGTCGATCTGTCTCAGAACCCGGCGCAGACTTCGAAAGGTGTTGGTATTTTGTGGGCACATGGACAATAAGCGGTACGTGCAAGCCGGATTCGTACATAAATCTTTTGCTTCTGGCAAGCACTCCGCCATTATCTCCATAATAAAAAACAATGGTATTCTCAGCAAGTCCCTGATCTTTAAGCTCTTTCAAAATAGCCGCAAACTGCGCGTCCATGTCTTCCAGTTTGTCGTAATACTGGGCCCAGTCATGCCGCATTTCCTTTGTATCGGGGTGATAAGGTGGAAGAATGACTTTTGCCGGATCATGACGGAGCTGCTTAACCGGTTCAAAAAGCGAGCTTTCGTGCGAAACATTTAAATTAAAAACAGCGAAAAATGGCTGTCCGGGTTTTCTGTTTTTATAGGTCGCTTTGTTGCTGGACTCATCCCAGGCACCAGCCTGATCGATCGTGTTGTAGTCCTTTTTTGCATTGTTGGTTGTGTAATATCCGTTCTCCCGAAAATACTTCGAAAAAAACTTCACGAACGCCGGAACCGGATATTCACTGCGCATGTGCTCGGTACCGAGTGAAGGCGGGTACATGCCGGTGATGAGCGTATTGCGCGAAGGTGCGCATACCGGAGCGGTTGAAAAAGCATTGGTATAAAGAATACTCTCTTTGGCAAATTTGTCAAGATTAGGAGTCGTAGCAAACTTATCGCCATAGCAACCCAGCATCGTGGTATTATCTTCACTTACAATCCAGAGAATATTGGGCTGATCCTGAGCGGGAGAAGTTGTCCAAAACAAACAGAAGAGGATCAAAAGATTTAATTTCATTTCAATTTTTATGTTTTACGTAAAAAATCAACCCCAAAAATTTAACTTATACGGGATTGATTTTGAACGTATAGATTCAGATACAACTATTTACCTGCCTCTTTTTTTGCCTGATTGTAATCATAAAACCACTTAAAATCTTTGTCAAACGGCTCCGCTCCCACCCTTTTGAACCATGCAGCATATTTCGCTTCCAGGTTTTTCACGACATCTGGATTTTTGCCAGCCAAGTCTAAAAGCTCGGTTCTATCTTTTTCTACATCATAAAGCTGCCATTTTTCTGAACGTTCCGCCACAAGTTTCCATTTTCCGTCACGAATTGCGCGGTTGCCTTCGTGCTCCCAGAAGATCGGATTTTTCCTGTTGATCGTTTTTCCGGCAAAGGCTGGCCGCAGGCTCGTGCCTTCAAGCGGCTGGATATTTTGTCCGTTAAATGTAACAGGATATTTAGCCTGACTCAAATCCACAACGGTTGCCATCACGTCAATAATGTGTGCCGGCTGTTTTTCAAACTTGCCATTGCGGGATGCAGGGATTCCGGAAGGCCAGGAAATAATTCCCGGTGATGACACGCCGCCTTCGTGGGTGTGATGTTTGTAGGCCCAAAATGGCGTACAAGCTGCTTCTGCCCAACCTTGCCCAATGAACACCGCCGATTCCGCAGTTCCGGGTTTTTCGCCCTCAAATTTACCTTCAATTCCAGATTCCGCATTTCCGCCGTTGTCCGACACGAACAGAATCACCGTATCGTCAAAAACACCCCGCTTTTTAAGACCAGCTACCAGATCGCCGATACTTTTGTCGAGACGATAAATCACAGCAGCGTAAATTGCCATCATGTGGTCGTAACGTTCCTTTTCAGCCTGGCTCAGACTCTCCCATTTCGGAACTTTGGGATTAATCGGCGGCAGTTTCCAGGACGCATCAATCAGCCCCAGTTTAATTTGTTTTTCGTACCGCTCCTGACGCAGTTTCTCCCAGCCCTTTAAATACTTCCCTTTAAATTTATCAATATCCTCCTGTGGAGCCTGTAATGGAAAATGAGGCGCATTGTGCGCCAGATAGAGGAAAAACGGCTTTTTGGCTTCAATTCCTTCATCAATGAATCGCAGACCAAAATCCGTCCAGAGGTCTGTTGAATACCAGTTTTTCGGAAGTTGCGGAGCGTCTTTTGCCAGTTCTTTTCCATCCAAAAATAACTTTGCATTCTTCGCTGCTCCATAGTAAAACCCACCCGCCGGAGCATTCAGTGAACGCCGAAATCCCCGATTGGAAGGCAAAACGCCATGTTGCTGCCCTACATGCCATTTCCCGGTCATTGCCGTAAAATAACCTGCATCGTTAAGCACCTCTGCAAATGTTACACTGTTTTTATTCAGCTGTCCCCGGTAACCAGGATGATCTGCACCCTTGTCATCCATCATGTGCCCGATTCCGGCCTGGTGGCTGTAAACGCCAGTGAGCAGGGCAGCGCGCGTCGGGCAGCAACGGGCGGTGTTGTAAAAGCTTGTAAGCCGCACACCATTTTGTGCCAGTTTGTCCAGATTCGGCGTAGGAATTTCACTTCCATAACAGCCCAGATCCGAGTAGCCCAGATCGTCCGCAAGAATGACGATAATATTTGGTTTTTTCTGTGCAAAAGTGCTGAATGCAGTCAACAGAGAAAGCATGAGCGTTAAAATTTGTTTTAATTTGATTGGCATGGTAAGTGATTTAAGGTTTCGAGACTAGCAACCAATTTGTAATTATTCATTTTATTTTTTAATAAGACTCAAACCTTTTCATTTGATCAGATTCCAGTCAACAACGCCTACTTTCGCAGCCCAATTCTTGAAATCATTTTCCAACTCCTTCACTTTCGCCGGATAGTTGGATGCAAGATTTTCTGTTTCCGAACGGTCGGTTTTCAGGTCATACAATTCCCATGGCTGGTTAAGCTCGGCCACCAATTTCCAGTCGCCCTTTCTAACGGCACGGCTTCCTTCATGTTCCCAGAAAAGCGCCTCGTGCGGTTCCGAAGGTTTTTCCTGAAAAGCATTAAGCAAACTATTGCCTTCCTGCGGAGTCAGTTCTTTTCCTTCAAATTGTTTCGGATACTGTACACCGGCCAATTCGAGGCAGGTTGGCATGATGTCAATTAAATGAGCCGGCTGCCTGTTCATTCTGCCACGGCTGATCGTTTGAGGATACCAGACGATTAATGGAGAAGCTATCCCGCCTTCGTGTGTGTTCTTTTTGAATAATCGGAAAGGCGTGTTGCTGACATTTCCCCAGGGCGGGTAATAGCTGTCAATTGATTCTACGGAGCCAGGCGTTCCATTTTTCTGGTGCACATAATCCCAGTCCTTCACGGTATCGGCGCTTCCGCCGTTGTCCGATAAAAACAGAACAATTGTATCGTCTTCTTTTTTCAGCGTTTTGAGTTTAGCAAGTATCTCCCCGATTCCATGATCCATCCTCTCGACCATCGCAGCGTAGATGGCCATGCGGCTGTCCCATAAATCTTTTTCGGCATCCGTCAGGGAATCCCAGTCCGGTGCATTTTCAAATTTTGGCGACAATTTCCATTCCTTTTCGATTATTCCGAGTGTCTGTTGTTTTATAAAACGCTCTTTTCTCAGCTTGTCCCAACCTTTCAAATATTTCCCTTTGTACCTCGCAATATCTTCCGGCAGTGCCTGAATCGGCCAGTGTGGTGCATTATAGGCAACATAAAGAAAAAACGGATTGGGATCGGTTTTCAACGTTTCCAGCGACTGAACGGCAAAATCGGTAATGGCCTGCGTCAGATATTTTGACGTATCCTGCCGCTCCGTTTCTTTTCCGTTCAGCAAAAAAGTCACCTTTCTACCGTCGTTGTAAATCGGTTTGGAATTGAAATAACTGCTCCCGTTATTTTGAAGCGTAAATGATTTGTCGAAGCCACGGTTGTGCGCAAGTGCCGAAGGAACCAACCCCACGTGCCATTTTCCTGAAACAATTGTTTTGTACCCGTTTGCTTTCAAAAGCTGTGCAATTGTGACACTTTTCTCACTCAAAAACCCCTGATATGCGGCACTGCCTTTGTCCTGTACCATATCACCGATCCCGGCCTGGTGCGGATACAGACCAGTGAGCAACGAAGCGCGTGACGGACAGCACCGGCCACTGTTGTAAAACTGGGTAAATCGCATTCCTTCATTTGCCAACCGGTCGAGATTTGGTGTTTTTATCTCGGACCCGTAACAGCCTATGTCTGAGAACCCCAGATCATCGGCAAGAATGATGACGATATTAGGGCGTTTAGCAGCATTTTTTTGGGCAATACCTGTAAATGGCAATATTGCCAGCATGATTATGCTGGCAACTATCGACATGAAAACTTTACGTTGACTCATACGAATTGGGGTCATGTTACTGCCAGAGCGGATTTTGTTTCAACAACGCGTTGTTGTCAATTTCGGACTGCGGAATCGGGTAAATGGCATGCTTGGCAGCTGCATTCGTTTTGCCTACTTTTTGCAGGTTTGTCACAAACGTACCGTTTCCGGCCGGGTCTCTCTGACGGATCAGATCAAACCAGCGCTGGTATTCGTAAGTGAGCTCCAGACGACGATCCAGATAAACCGAGTCGCGAAACTGATCTTTTGTAAGACCGGCTGTCAGATTCGCCAGCCCCGCTCTGGAACGCACGCGATTCAAAGATTTGTACGCTTTCGCAGTCGGGCCATTCGCCTCATTTTCCGCTTCCGCATGTATCAGCAACAGATCTGCATAGCGGATGATGGGCACATTTGCCGCAGATTGCTGGGTAACTGCGGTGGAATTGGGATCCCACCATTTATTCCAAAACGGAGTCGAATCGTTGGCGACTGCTGTATTTGCAAAAGGTAAAGCGTATTTTCTCCCGTTGGTCGGACTCACGAAACTTCGGGTGAATGTTGCGTCTCTTCTCTTGTCATTCGGCTTGTACATTTTGTAAATGCTGTAAAACTTGTCATTTCCAACGGCGTAAAACCGAACCATGTGCGCATAATTTCCACTCAAACCAGGAATACCCGAAAGTATCGCACGCGGGGATTCGTTGTTGCCCTGAGCCAGAGAATTGGATTTAAACTGCGCAGAAAAAATATGCTCTTTCCCGTTTTTGTTGGCAGGCAAAAATACTTCGGAATATTTTGCAGCAAGGTCATAGCCATAAGCTGCGCCGGTACCGCCGTCGGCTGTGGATAAAACTTCTTCCGCCTTGTTGACCGCATCCTGATAATGCGCCGAAATCTTTAATGGAAGTGAAGCCTTGGTCAGATACACTTTGGCCAGCAACGCTTTGGCAGCTCCTGCCGTGGCGCGACCTACGTCAGGAGAAGCATATTGCGCCGGCAAAATGGCTGCTGCTTCTGTCAGGTCCTTTTCAATCAGTGCATACACTTCTGTCGAAGGCGATTTTGCAATGGCATAATCGGTTGCATTTACAAACTTCTGGTACTCAGTAATGAGCGGAATATCTCCGTACAAACGAACCAGATTGAAATAATAAAGCGCGCGTAAAAACTTGGTTTCTCCGATCAGACGATCTTTTACAGTTTTGTCGAATTCGATAGCCGGTACTTTTTCCAGCACCACATTTGCCTTTTTGATCGCCGCATAATGTTGTTGCCAAAGTTCATAAATTCGCAAATTTGTCGAAGAATGTGCCTGCACGGAAAGTGACCGCACATCCGCGTTTGTCGCACCCGGACCCGGATCCTCATCGTCGCTGGCCATGTTCATCCCGGTATTAAACAACGTGTTATAAGGCGTTTGGATAGAACTTCCGCCCGAGTTCAGAAAAAAGTAAACTGCATTTACAGCATTTATCGCGTCTGCCTGCGTTTTGTAATACTGGTCCTCAGACAAAAAAGCCTCGGGTTCTTCTTTCAGGAATTGCTCGCAGGATATCGTCCCGAAACCAATGACCGATAATAGTATATATTTTGATAGTTTCATTTCTGACGTATTTTTTGGTATTAAAATGATAATGACAAGCCAACCTGATACGATTTGTTATTTGGATACACGCCGCGGTCAATTCCTTTGTTGATCAGAGACTGTCCGTTTACACTTACCTCAGGATCATACCCTGTGTATTTTGTCCATGTTATCGGGTTTTGTGCCGAAACGTAAATTCTAACATGATCGATTTTTGCTTTTGAAAGCAGACTTTTCGGCAACGTGTAACCGAACGAAAGATTTTTCAGACGATAGTAACTGGCGTCTTCAATGAAGCGGTCGGAGATGGTAATGGCAGGATCCTGAAACGCAGCTTTCACTTGTGTATTCGTGTTGGTTGGTGTCCAGCGGTCAAGCATGACAGTTGAGCCGTTTACATAACCGGTTCCCAGTTCAAGATTTGCCCGGTTTTCATTGTATAATTTTCCACCGATCGACGCCTGGAAGAAAATCGTCAGGTCAAATCCCTTGTAATTGAATGTGTTGGTTAATCCCGTTGTAAATCCTGGCTGATTAGAAATCACAACCCGGTCGCCTGCCTGGGTAATCACGCCGTCACCATTGATGTCTTTGTATTTCTGTCCGCCCGGACTTTTGTTTTGCTGAGGTGTGAGCGCTGTTTCACCTTGCTGAATAATTCCATCGGTTTTATACACAATGAAAGAACCCAGTGGATAGCCAACTTTGGCAATGGATGGAGCGGCAATTGAAGGAATAATCTGGTCCACACCAGCACCAAGGCTCAGGATTTTATTGGTATTTTTCGAAAAAACAAGTATTGTGTTCCATTTAAAGGCTCCTGTCGTATTTTGCGAATTTACGTAGAGCTCAATGCCCTGGTTGGAAACTTCACCAATATTCTGGTAAACCACGGAGGCCTGGCCATTGTAAAAGTCAGACAAACCTGACGTTCCCGGAACGGTTCTTGTCAGCAAGAGATCGCTTGTTTTTTTGTAGTAATAATCTGCGGTGATATTGATACGGTTTTTGAACAAACCCAGGTCAAATCCTGCATCCACCTGAAAGGTTTTCTCCCATCCCAGATTCGGATTCGGCACTGTATTCGGTGCAAAACCAGAAACGGTGGTATTCGAAAAATTGTAGCGATAATAGGCAAGCTGTGAAAGTGATTGATAAGAAGGAATGTTCTGGTTACCGGTTGTTCCCGCACTTGCCCTGATTTTCAGCAAACTGATTTTTTTGAAGCGCTGAAAGAATTTCTCTTCATTCAGATTCCAGCCAACAGCTGCAGACGGGAAATACCCCCATTTATTTCCCTCTCCAAAGCGTGATGAACCGTCCGCACGAAGCGTAAAAGTGAATAAATAACGGTCATCAAAAACATAATTGATGCGTCCCAGGTACGACGCCAGCGACCACTTGCTAGCCAGCGAACGCGGTGCAATGCTGGTGATACCGGTTGCAAGATTGTTGTAACCGAACGCATCAGTGGCAAAACCGGCAGCTTCCGCAATTGCTCCCTTAGATTCCGAAACCTGCGCCGTGAAACCTGCAACCGCATTGATTCTATTCTTTTCATTAATTTCTTTGTCGTAACTGATCGTGTTTTCGTTCAAAAAGTTGGTCGTAAAAACCGAACCTACGATTGCGTCGCCGCTGAGTGCCTGGCCTTCCGCTGTGGTGCTCGGCAGATACCGGTTTTGTTTGTTACCCAACACGTCAACACCTACCAGGACTTTGGCTTTCAAACCTTCCAGAATGGTATATTCGCCAGACACATTTCCGAGTAGACGATTGGTTATAGTTTCGTTAAGCTGGTTGTACAGAGAATTGATCGGATTTTGCAGCGCAGATTCAAATGGGCTGTTGATCACAAATTGCCCGTTCGTCTGATAAATTGGCAGCGCGGGCGGCGTCTGAAGCAGGTTCCCCACGATGGCGGCCGGCGCTACGTTTGCCTTTATATTACTGGCCGACAAGCTGGTAAAAATCCTGAACTTCTCGCTGTAATGATGATCAAGATTGAAACGTGCCGAGTATCTTCTGAAATCTGTGTTCTGAAGTATCCCTTTCTGATCAAAGTAATTACCGGAAATAGCCAGCTTCGTTTTGTCAGATCCGGAAAGAATAGAAATGTTGTGACTCTGGATTGTCGCTTTTCTGAAAGCAGCTGCCTGCCAGTCGGTTCCGGCGCCCGTGGTATCCAGCGAATATCCCGAAACAGAAGGGATACTTACTGTTTTTCCTGAGTTTTTAGCTGCATCCTTTCGCAACGCCCACCATTCAGCAGCATTCAAAAGCGGGATTGTGCGAATGACTTCCTGAGTTCCTATATAACCATCGTAGTTGATGGAAGACTTTTTATTTGATCCGCTTTTTGTCGTGATAATAACAACGCCATTCGCGCCCCGCGACCCATAAATAGCTGTCGCAGAAGCGTCTTTCAACACGTCAATATTTTCAATATCCGCGGTATTGATCGACGACAACGGATTTATTTTGGAACCGTCCGTAACGCCGGCGTCAGAAACTGAATAATCATTGTTAATCGGAAAACCATCAATTACATACAGCGGATCGCTGCCAGCTGTGATCGAATTATTCCCCCGGATCTGCACACTCACGCCACCACCCGGCTGGCCGGAAGTCTGCGTAACGATTGCACCCGCTACGGATCCCTGAAGTAAACGCTCCACAGATGCTACGGGCTGACTTTTTATTTCAAGCGGAACGGATGAAACAGAACCCGTAATGTCCTTCCGTTTTTGTTCGCCATAACCAATCACGACTACCTCGTCGAGCAGATTGGCGGTTTTCAGCGTCACCTCAACGGCTTCGGTGGTGAGTTCGTAAATCTCAATTTCCTGAGTTTGAAAACCGGTAATGTTCAGTTGCAAAGTAAATGGAAACTGCTTGGCCGCAGCAATGCTGAATTTCCCGTCAATATCCGTCAGGGCATATTTTGAAGTCCCTTTTTCTACCACCGTCACACCCGGCAGCCCCTGCCCGGATTCGTCTTTGACAACGCCCGTAACAGCATCCTGGGCATAAGCGAACCCGGTCAGCCATACACCCAGTATGGCCAACAATATACTTTTTTTCATTTTATATTATTTTAAATTTAAAGCTTTTCTACTTTCTTAACCGTAGCGAGAAATGTTCTGCCGAAAAGAAACTGTGTTTTTTGGCAAAAAAATCCTAAACTGTACAGGCTATACGCGTTCTGTTTCAACAACAACTATTGCGATTGCTCATTTTTAATTTTTGATTGAGAAGGATGGCGAATGCATTCGAAATTTTCATCGCGATTTTTGTTAAAGCCTACTGATTCGCTGAAACTCTCGCAACTGGTGCAGAAGGCGGAATTCCCGTAGCGCCGCCGCCCGCTGGTTTAATTTTGTCATAATCAACCACGCCGGTCTTATCAGCCCATTTGAAATAATCGGCGGCAAGTTCATTCACTATCCCGGAATTTTGAGCGGCGAGATCTTTCGTTTCACCCCGATCTTTGTCCAGATCATACAGTTCCCAAACATAGGCCGGAAACGTGGAAACAATTTTCCATTTTCCTTTACGGACCGCCCGATTTCCTGCTCTTTCCCAGAATAACGGCGCTCCGCGATTTACTTCTTCGTTCACGCCTGTGAATACTGGAAGCAAACTTTTTCCCGGCAGCGGATTGGTAGTGACCCCGGCAAATTGTAAAGGATATTTCGCCCCGGCCAGTTCATAAAATGTTGGTGCAAGGTCGATAATGTGCCCGGTTCCTTTTACGATTCCGCCGGCAGCTATTTTCTTTGGAAACCATGCGATAAACGGCGTACGGAAGCCGCCTTCGTGAAAGTTGTTTTTATATTGTCGCAACGGCGTATTCGAAGCGTATGCCCAGTTTTGTTCCACATAATCGAACGATCCTGAGGTGCCAACCGGCCCTGAATTTTTCACCAGACCGCGATTCAGAATGTTCCGGCTGTTGTGTCCGCCCTGCGCGCCATTGTCCGAAAGGAAGACGATCAGCGTATTGTCATCCTTTTTCAATGCTTTTAGTTTGGAAAGAATTTTACCGACACCCTGATCCATACGATCGACCATAGCCGCGTAGACTTCCATTTTCGCCTTCCAGAACTGCTTTTCGTCGTAAGTGAGTTTATCCCATTGTGGTACTTCTGAATCTCTTGCCGAAATGGTTTGTGCAGGATCGGTGATGCCCAATTTCTTTTGCTTCGCAAGCCGTTCACTCCGCAGCGAATCCCATCCGATATCGTAACGACCTTTGTATTTGGCTATGTCTTCCGGCAATGCCTGTAAAGGCCAGTGTGGTGCATTAAAGGCAACGTACAGAAAAAAAGGCTTTTCCGTTTTGTTTTGTTCATCCAGAAATTCGATTGCGTTTTTTGCAATTTCGTCCGTGAAATAATAGCTGTCCGGTTTAGGATGCAGCCTTATATTGTTCTTTTGAAGCGTCACCGGATAAGGAACATTGCCAAAAGGAAGCGGGTTTGCATCAAAATAGTTCGCTGCGCCACCTATGATTCCGTACGACTGGTCGAATCCCCGCTGATTCGGCCAGGAAAGGCTGTCTTTGCCCACATGCCATTTCCCCGACAAAAGCGTGCTGTATCCGGCCTGGCGTAAAACCTCGGCAAAAGTCAGTGATTCTTTATTCAGATAACCCTGATAAGCCGGTAAGCCCAGATTCACGTCAAAATAACCGATTCCCGCTTTATGCGGATACTGGCCTGTGATCAAAGACGCGCGTGTTGGTGCACAGATAGAGTTGTTGTAGAATTCGCGAAAACGTACGCCTTCGTTCGCAAGCAAGTCCAGGTTTGGCGTCTGTATTTCCGAGCCATAAGATCCGATATCAGAGTATCCCATGTCGTCCACCATAATCAGAATGATGTTCGGTCGCTTCTCTGTCTTTGCTGTTTTTTGGGCATAGATATCCTGCGCGGCGATCAGCCCAAGCAGGCCAGCCAGTATAATTTTCTTCATAAATACGTTTTGGTAGTCGGTTGTTTTTACCAATCCCCTTCCCGTGGCGAGAAGGGGATCAGGTTATTTTTTTATTTCAGTCGGTCTCGCGAGTTTATTTTAAGGCTGAGAATCTTTCCAGTTTTTCTTTTTCGCTTTGTAACTTTTTTTCTTCCGGTTTCAGGTAACCAAATTGGCGGAGGTCAGCTTCTGCGTGATCGGCAACCCACAGCAAAAACTTTTTCGCCTCCTGATTTGTGCTTTGTTTTCCAATTGAAAAGTGCAGATATTCAACCGGGACATTTTTAACTTTCTGTGTTTCAAGTGCAGCCACAAGCTGATCCAGATTTTCCGTCAGTTTCTCGTCTTTTGCGACCCTTCCATTTCCGTCCAGATCCACCGGTATTACAGTAATTCCAGTCAGAGGCTTGCGTGAATTATGGTCAAAAGCAAGTCCCGGCGTCGTGTAGGTAATGCCGGTTTCATCCTTCAAAAGTGCTTTGATCAAATGTTCATCAGCTCCTGCGATCGCTTTCCCCTTGATGTTTTGTTGTTCATAGCCAAAGTATTTGGCGAAAGTAAGTGGCGCGCCCGCTTTTTGAATACGTGTGTAGATGGTGAAAGGCACTGTCACGTCCTTATTTTTTTCTGCGTAAATATCATGAAAAAAAATCTGCTTGATCTGTTTTTCATTCAAACCCTTATCACCATACTCTTTGGCAAACTGTGAGGTCGAATTCGCAACAGGAATAAGCGCATAACGTGCAATTGAAACGTATTCACGTGTTGCTTTCACTTCTTTGTCATGCTCGTAAGCCTCGATCAGCAAGTCGTATTTTTCGGGATCTGTCACAGTACGGGTATCAATAACAATTTCCACATTCGGATTCGAAGCGGAATAGTCTTTTATCCATTTTTCAACAAGCGGGTAAGCGAAACGTACGCCTGTAATCACAACCTTGTCTTTTGTTGGCTGAGCGAAAACAGCCGGATTTGCAACGAGAATAACCGCTGCCGCGAAAAGAATTGATTTAAATAATTTCATTTTGTTTTTTATTTGAACGTTTCGCCGCATTGGAATGCGGTAGAAAAAACTGTCGTAGTGTTGCATAAGGAATGCCGGAGAAGGAAAGTCGAATATGGCTATCTGTCGAATCTGTCACAATAAGTGACGTTCAGTACAGATCTGTAAGTCCGAATGGATCTTTCACAAATTCCGATTTTGTCAACAGCAACAATGGCCAGAGAACAGGCATGAGGAGTTCATTGATACCACCAATGTTTGTGCAGGATTACCCTGCGAAGAAAATAATTTCATCGTGATCGTAGGTTAAATTGATCTTTAAAATGATCCTTTCTTCATGGTGGTTAAAAAGAAAGAATTTTATATTCTACTAATTTGATAGACAAAGTAAAGTTATTAAAAAATCATTTACAAGTTTTTTTCAAACTTTAATATTCTACTGGTATGTAACCCTGCAACAGTTTGATACAAAACGACATAATCGATTGTTTAACCGATAAAATTTTGCACATTTTCAATAAAACATCTTTAAAAACCAGTGAAATTTCGGTGGCTAGTTTTTAGCAGTCAGAGCGCTTCTTATCCCACCCCCAAGAGAGGATAGCCTGGACACCTTGAAATATTGAAGACAATCAGAGTCTGTCTTTGCTGCGTGAATAATTGTTTCAGGGATCTGAATTTCGAAACATGGTCTCTAAGGGCTCTGGATAAAGAGTAATGTCGTGCTAGCGGAGAAGTGTGTAATTTAGCCGCACCCCGAAACTATCGATGCAGTCAGGGAGCATGTTTGCCACACCTGCAATCTGAGGGAGAAGTGACAGGAATCCTGTTATTTAACTGATTTTCGAGCTTTGTTCAAAATAAACGGCTCAGTCTAAAGCAAAAAAAGTGGGTAAATGAACACCCACTTTCTATGCTTCAACTTTAACTTTTCAAGGTTTCTTTGCAGGAATGGCAAAGAACACACTTAACTGAATAACGCTGTTTCTGAAATCCGGATTCATCGCAGCTGACTGATCAAAATCACCCACCTTTGAAATACCGGCAATGTATCTTGCACCGATCCCCAAGCCGAAACCTGCCTGGTAACCAAGTCCTACCGCACCGGCAAGATCCAGATTTTTAGCAAAATGGTCAATCGTTTGATCAGGAATATTATCCCCTGTACGGAATGAAGCCTGTGGCCCAAACTCAAAATAGAAACCTCCGTTTGCCCTGAATTTGAACATCACAGGCACCGTTACATAATTGGTTTTGAATTCCGATTTAATAGATCCGTTATTCACCTTAGCTCCCTGTGTAGAGAAAAGCACCTCGGGTTGGATCGAAAATACTTTACCAATACCAAAATTCAAGATACCTCCCAGGTGATAACCCACAAGGGCATCAGATTCGATATCGCCGCCAGTGTAGTTGCTCACGTTCAGACCCACTTTCGGGCCAAAAGAAAAAGACTGCGAAAAGGCCACTGTACTGAGTACAGTCATCATCATGATTAAAGAAATTTTTTTCATCTCAACTTAGAAATTTAAAGTGGTTTTTAAAATGTGGATTACTGCAATTTTGACTAAAACCATGCCAGAAAGTAAAACATTGAGACGAACAAGTAATCATAAGTAACTTACAGAACCTCCCTCAGAACTGTTGTGCAGGCAGATTTGACGTTTAAATACGTTCAAAATCAGGGAACCAGGTGTCGATTTGAATCATCGCCTCCCCCTGCGTTAGGGCTGAAAAATTGCGGTAACGGTGGTGCACATCCGTAATCTCCGAAAGCGCTTTTTTAACAAGTTCTGTATTTTCCCAGCTTCTTAAGTTCGATAGCACCGTTTCCAGGCAACCTTTTTTATACGCAATCTGCCCGAGGACGTGTACCAGGGTACTTTTTACCCTTGCAGTTTTATCAAACTGGAGCTGTTTCAAAAGCGGCAAAATATCCTCCGGATGCTTCCTGCCCCTGAGCTCTATACCGTGGCAAATCTCACGTCGGATCTCCTTGTCTTCATGTTGCAGGTATTTTTCAGCCCAGGTCAAAACCGGTTTCGGATTGACCTCCCCCATTTTTTTTACTGACCCGATCACAGCATTTCTGACTGCATGATGCGCATCAAATAAACCCGCGTCAAAAAAAGACTGTACGATTTCAAAATCTGATTTGCCGATTTCCCCGGCCGCATTCACAATGGTTTGCCGCACCTCGAATTTGGTGGATTTAAAAAGGCCATGAAGTGCAGCTAAAATATTCTCTGTCAGCTCTTTGTTTTTCAAAAATATCCTGCCGATCGCCAGATATGCCGACTTTCTAATGTATGTGTCGTCATCAGAAAATAATTGCAGGAGCGTCTGCCGCTTTCCCGAAACAATATCAGAAAAAATGTCGCTGCCGATCCTGGCAACGACATCCGTTCTTTCGCTTTTATTCAAATCATAAAAAGCCATTTTCTAATGTTTTCCGTAGAAATCGGGAATTGGATTTAAGTCCTGGAAATTGCGCTGATGCCAATAAGGATAAATCGGCGGCCTCTCACTTGCAACGTCCAGTTTTTTAATCTGTTCTATCGTCAGATTCCAACCGACCGCACCGAGATTCTGTTTCAACTGGTCCTCGTTTCTGGCCCCAATCACGACACTGCTGATCGTCGGGCGCTGTAATACCCAGTTCAGTGCTATCTGCGCTACCGTTTTCTCCGTTTCTGCTGCAATTTCATCCAGCACATCCATCAGATTATAGAAAAATTCGTCAGGAACAGGTGGTCCTTCTCCTCCGCCCTGCGCAATGCGGCTATCTGCCGGAATCGGCTGATCCCTGCGATATCTTCCTCCCAAACGCCCCGCATTCAACGGACTCCACACCATCGTTCCGATATTCTGATCCAATCCGAGGGGCATCAATTCCCATTCCAGTTCACGGCTGATCAGTGAATAATGTGCCTGATGCGCCACGTATTTTGACCATCCGTACTTTTCAGAAACAGACAGCGACTTCATCAGATGCCAGCCGGAAAAATTCGAGCAGGCAATGTAACGCACTTTGCCACTTTGAACGAGGTCATTCAGCGCACTGAGCGTCTCCTCGACCGGGGTGTTACCGTCAAAACCATGCATGTGATAAATGTCCACATAATCCGTTTTTAATCTGCGCAGACTGTCTTCGCAGGCTTTTACCAGATGAAAACGCGAGGAGCCATAATCGTTGGGGCCATCTCCCATTTTAAAAGTTGCTTTTGTCGAGAGTATGATTTCATCGCGGAGTCCCGCAATTGCCTTACCCAGAATCTCCTCCGAAAGACCTTGCGAATAAACGTTTGCTGTGTCAAAAAGATTAAGCCCGGCGTTGAGGCATAGGTTCACCATCCGGGTAGCCTCATCGACCTGTGTATTTCCCCAGGCTTTAAAAAAATCGCCTCCGCCACCGAACGTTCCTGTGCCAAAGCTCAAAACCGGAACCTTCAATCCTGAATTACCTAATTGTCTGAATTCCATAATATGCGCTGAGTAGATTTAAACTTTGTCTTTCGCTATCGGCCGGTCATTCCTTGACCATTCGCTCCATGAGCCAACATATAATGAAGCACCAGGTATTCCCGCCTCAGCCAGAGCAAGCAAAGTATGGCAGGCCGTAACACCTGAGCCGCAATGCACAATCACTTTTTCAGCGTTTACGTCGCCCAACGCGGCCTTGTATTTGTCTGCCAGCTCTGCTGCTGATAAAAAATTGCCCTTTTCGTCCAGATTTCCCGTGTAAGGAATATTTATCGCGCCGGGAATATGTCCTGCAACTAAATCAATCGGCTCACTTTCACCACGATAACGATAATTCTCCCGCACATCTATCACAACAGCGTTTTCGTCTGCTGCTGCTTCCGCAACCTCATCCAATGTTGCGGTGGGGAGTTCCCAATTGATGATGGGATACGATGGAAATTCTGTGAGCAACGTTAGTTCGTCGGTGGAAACGGGCTGCCCGGCGGCAATAACTGCCTCCATCCCGCCATTGAGAACAAACACTTTTTCGTGCCCAGCTGCTTTGAGCATCCACCAGAAACGGGCTGCGGCATTTGCACCACGCTTGTCGTCATAGACGACAACAGTTGTGGACGGCATGATTCCCAGCGTTCCCAAAAGTGCTCCAAATTTTTGCGGATCCGGCAGCGGATGCCTCCCGCCCTGCGCTGCATCAGCGGATTTTTGTGAAAGATCTGTTTCCAAATCCACAAATAACGCATCTTCCAGATGCCCATTCATATATCGGTCAAATGCATCGGCACCTCCGCGGGCATCAACGAAAACAGTGTCTCCGGTTGACCTTAGGCCGGCAATTTCTTCTGTGTTAATAAGATACATATCGTTTCAGGTTTTTCTCAATTCAATTTCTAAAAGTAGCGAGGCTAACCCGGAATTGCAATTGGAAAAATTGCTTTACAAGCCACTACAACAAATTAAGTTTTGTCCGTATCCATATGAATTTCTGCGGAACAATTTTTGCTGATTGATCTAAAAGGATGCTTGTGTCGGTGTATATCATTTTTCCTGTCCCAAAACTCCGATAATTACAAATTTGACGGTCAACTATAAAACGAACAACATGAAAAATAACAATTTAGCGCGGTATGGAACGGCCGCATTTGTCATCGGAAGTATCATTGGCACCTACTTTTTGAGCCGTCCGGATAAAAAGGGTGTGAATACGAAACTGGATCGCCGTCAGCAGAAAAAAATTGATCAGAATCTGATGACTCCCGCCAATGCGACCTTCGGAATTGTTTGGCCGATTTTGTACTCGGGAACAATTGCGCTGGCCATTCATCAGGCGCTTCCTTCTCAAAAATTTAATCCGAGGTATGCCAAAGCGCGGCCCTGGCTGCTTGTTTGCTATACAATGAATGCGGTTTTCGGGTACTTCTTTTCCAAATCTGACAAATTTAACCGGGTTGGTGCTGCGGTGACGACCATTGCCATGTTGCCCGCGTCAATCATTTTACACCGTCAGCTGGAAATTGGCCAGGGCGACGTTCCTGAACCGGAAAACAGCATTCGCAAAGTGATGGGCATGTACGCTGGCTGGCTTACAGCTGCCTCTGCAGTTAGTATCACTACCCTGATCCAGGAAATGGGTTATTTTACAGACAAAAAAGGAGCAAAAACCGATGCTTTATTCACGTTGCCGATTACATCCGGAATTGGTCTACTGGCTTCAAAAAGTCTGAACGATCCATATTATCTGCTCACGATTATCGCAGCACTGGCCGGAATAGCGGTCAAGCAAAATGACACCAATCCGGAAGTAAGCAAACTCGCTGTTTCGCTTGCACTGGGATTGGCAACAACGGCGGCACCCCTGTTGGACGAAACCGGAAAACTTCAGGAAATCGTTTCAAGGCTTATTCCATCTTTTCCGGTGAAAGAAACATTGGCAGCGGTAATTCACTAATCGTTTGATTTTTGCAGTTTTTGATTTTGTTTATACGTCTGGTTTTGCAACTCCTCCGCATAAATTTGTATAATCCGATTCCGGAGAAAAGACAGGTCCCAAAATAACAACTTCGTCTTTTTTTATTGTTAACATAGGTATTGAGAGGTTCTCCAGAACAACTCCTGTGGTTTAATCCCCACAGGAGTTTTGACTGTGGAATTTGCTGAATAGTTGTCCGTGCACAAAAAACCAGGCAAATGCATTTTCAAAACAGGCCCGCTAGCCCTCTTTATTCAATTTGTTGAGCTTGTCGATCAGGTAAATAAGTTCTTTTTCAGCCTCGCTTAAATCTTTCAATTCTCCTTTTTCCACTGTGTCGATTGCCGGGTCGTCAAAGTTTTTGAACTCTTCGCTGACATCCGGATTTTGACGGTTTTCAGCGGAAGATGCGATAGAAAATTCAATGTTGTTTCTTTCAAATTCAACCTGCTGACGTTTAGCAAAAATTTTCTCGGCCAGTTCTTTTTTTTCTAACTCAATTGCTTCCATGGTTTTGCGATTTTTAAAATCACGCCTCAAAAACCAGACCAGCACCTTTACTTTTTGATGCGTATTGTACAGGTCAGGGAGGCAATTTGCTCAATTTTTTAACTTAATAATCTGGTAACACAGGCGTCACATTTAGTAAAAGGCATTCAGGTTTATTTGTGTAAATATTCAAATACACAATTTCACCATGCTCACCAGAAAACTTTTACTTACGTCATCCACGCTGCTCAGCCTCCTGGCCCTCACCAGTTGCGAGGATCACCGTGCTCCGGGCAGCCCGGAAATCACAGTTCAAAATCGTTCGGTTACGCCGGTTTTGGCTAAGTTCATGCCCGGAGTTACGGGTGCCAAAATGTATTCGTTGCTCAGCAGTGACGATGTGTTGGAACAATCTCCGAAATACGTTTTTGGTGGTTCAACAGACGGCGCAGGGATTTTTCAAAATCCGGATGGCAATTATACCATTCTGGTAAACAACGAAGACAATTTCGCTGTTTCCCGCATCACGCTTGACAAATCTTTCAAGCCTGTTAAAGGAGAATATGTGCTCAATTCCGACGGTGGTACGTGGAGACTTTGTTCCGCAACACTGGCCACACCACTTGAACACGGTTTTGGACCTGTGTTCCTGACATCAGGAGAAAGCGGCCAGGAATCACGCACACATGCCTTAAAAGTGGATGCCGATGCGAATCAGGCAAACATCTCCCGCGAGATGGCCGGTTTGGGAAGATGGAGTGCAGAAAATGCGCTTCCACTGCCAAAAACTGCATTTCCCGGCAAAACAATTATCATGATCGGCGATGACGATTCGGATGTAAACGGCGGCCAGCTGGCAATGTATATGTCAAACACAGTTGGCGATCTGGACAACGGATTGCTTTACATGCTGAAACGTACGGACGGAAACCAGAAAGAAATGGATATGACTGTTGGTAACAGTTATCCGGTTGAATTTGCCAAAATCGAAAATCACAAAACATTGACCGGTGCTCAGATCAATGCAAAAGTGAATGAGTTGAAAGGCATGAAATTTGGCCGTGTGGAAGATGTTGACTACCGCAAAGGCGGTGGTGCGAACGGTCGTGAGGTGATTTTCGCTGTAACGGGCCAGGATAATTCAGGTGTGAATGCCGATTATTCCCGCTCAAAATATGGACGGATTTACAAACTGACTATGGATGCCGCCGATCCTACAAAAGGCAAACTTGAAGTGTTGCTGGACGGAGACGACCGTACCGGAATAGCCAAAACTTTCCAGGATCCCGACAACGTTTGTGTTACGGCAAACTACGTTTACATCATGGAAGATCCGAATGGATATGGCGACGAAAAACACGATGGTTATGTGTATCAGTACAATCTGAATACAAAACAATTGGCTACTGTAATTGAAATAGATCACCGTCGCACTGAGGCGGATGCAGCGAAATACAATGTTGGCGGTTCGTCCAAATTGGGCTCCTGGGAAAGCAGCGGTATGATCGATGTGTCTGATGTAACGGGCCGTCCAAATACCTTCATGCTGGGTATTCAGGCGCATACATGGAGAGGCGAAAAATACAAAGGTGTAGACGGAGGTTCTGTCCGCAAATCCGAAGATCAGGCGAGTCAGCTGATTTTGATTGAAGGTTTGCCACGTTAATATTTTATCCAAAAGAAGCCTGACCGGAACGAAAATCCGGTCAGGCTTTTTCCATTTGTTCCAAATTCCCATTTGCATAAAATAGCTATGTTTTCGAAAACAAACGGAGATAAAACTTCCACTGCCCAACCCAATTTATGGTGGCTGATCATCGTTCTTGGCGGATTGATATTTGCAACCGGAGCTTACCTCTTTCGTTCAGCTCCTGCACTTACACCTGAGCAATCGGTCAAGAAGCAGTTTATGCAGGATATTGACGATCTGGATAGCACGGTGAGTCAGCTTCAGCGCGATATAAAGCAGACAAAACCGAAAGAAACAATTCAGGCATCATTTCGAAAAGCGCGGCTTGCGTACAAGCGGGTGGAATTTATCTCGGCTTATTACAGTCCGGAAACGACCAAAGCGCTGAACGGTGCAAATATTCCGGAGGTGGATGACGACCTGCGGGTCAACGAACCACAGGGTTTTCAGGTTTTGGAAGAGCTTATTTTCCCGAATTTTGAAGTTAAAAATCAACTCGAAGCGATGCAACTTGCCGCTGTGATCCGGTCCAACGTCGGCCGTCTGCGGAAAATTTCAGAAAGTAACGAACTGACAGACAGTCATATATTTGACGCAATGCGTCTGGAAGTTTTCCGCATCATTACGCTGGGAATTACCGGATTTGACTCTCCCCTGGCCTTCCATTCTTTACCGGAAGCAGCCAGTTCCATTGAAAGAATGCAACAACAAATCGGGTTTTACAATCTGGCAGAGCGCGATCCCGAACTTGACAAAAAAATCAAAAAAACAACAGATCAGGCCATTGCTATGTTAAAAAAAGCGAGGAATTTTGACACTTTTGATCGTCTGGAATTTATCAGACAAAGTGCAAATCCACTGGGAGCCTTGTTACTGAGCGCACAAAAAGCGCTGAAAATACCCGTTTTCAAAGAAACCCGACTGCTATCACCGGCTGCCGCAACACTCACAGAATACGGCGTTTTCAACGCAAATTATTTTGTAAATCTGGATGAACAAAAGAGTACAGAAGATCGGGTGTTGCTAGGGAAAATGTTGTTTTTCAATCCTGTTTTATCAGCAGATAACGGAAGAACCTGCGCAAGCTGCCACCAACCTGAAAAAGCGTTTACAGATGGTCAGTCAAAAAGTTTCGCAGTCGGTTTTGATGGTCGGCGTATCAGCCGCAACGCGCCTACTTTGCTCAACGCCGCTTTCCAGGCAGTTCAATTTGCGGACTCGAGAGTTGTGTTCCTGGAAGATCAGGCCAGTGATGTCATTCAAAATAAAAACGAAATGCACGGCTCACTTCCCGAGGCAGTAAAGGCATTAAAACAACAAACTGACTACAAATCGTTGTTTGAAAAATCTTATGCAGATGGTGTAACTGAGCACAATTTAAAAAACGCGATTGCCAGCTACATTCGCTCACTTACATCGCTTGACTCCAGAATGGATCGCTTCTTTCGTGGAGAAAATGTCATGCTTTCAGGCCAGGAAAAATTAGGCTTCAATATTTTTATGGGTAAAGGAAAATGCGCAACCTGCCATTTCTTCCCACTTTTCAACGGCACGGTTCCTCCGGCTTACCAAGAAACGGAAAGTGAAGTATTGGGCACTCCGGCAACTGCTGCGGGGAAGGAAGTAGATTCTGATATCGGCAAATTTGTATTGACAAAAAGGGAGCCGCACCGTTATGCGTTCAAAACCCCGACCGTCAGAAACGTAGCGCTCACGGGACCATATATGCACAACGGCGTGTTCAAAACGCTGGAAGAGGTTGTTACCTTTTATGACAACGGAGGCGGTAACGGTCTCGGGTTTAATCTTGAAAATCAAACCTTACCTTTCGATAAGCTGAACCTGACTGCAAACGAAAAGCAGGCGCTGGTTGCATTTATGAAAGTCTTATAAACCTGGTAACTCTTGGCTTGTGATTTTGAAAAAGTGCGGAACGGGCTTTTCCTATTCCCAGAAATAACAATCACTTAACTTTTCCGAGATGTAGCGGACACACTAAATGAGCAAATTTGCACAAACAACAACATTGCTTATGCAAAGGAGAAGTTTAATCAAAAACCTCGGTTTGCTCGTTGGTGGATTATCTGTTCCATCTGCATCAAAGCTGGCTCTGGTTGCTCCCAACCGCGTTCTGCGCATTGCTCACCTCACAGATATCCACATTCAACCGCATCTCTGGGCTGCCAAAGGCCTTGAAAAATGTTTGCACCACCTTCAAAATCTGCCGGTTAAGCCGGATCTGATTATTAATACAGGAGATTCCGTGATGGGTGCGCACGGGATTTCCAAAAGTAAGTCGGACCGGGAATGGGAGCTTTACCATAAAGTGCTGAAAAATGAAAATAGCATTCCGGTTACAACCTGTATTGGCAATCACGATATATGGAACGCTGCTGACACCGCAGGCGGATTTGAAGACGGCAAAAAACGGGCTCTGGAAGAAAAACAAATGCTGATGCCCTATTACAGTTTCGACAAAAACGGCTGGCATATCATTGTTCTGGACAGCGTACAAGCCAAGCCGGATGGTTCAGGATATGCGGCGCAACTGGATGAAATGCAAATGGATTGGCTCAAAAAAGATTTGAAAAATACCCCTTCCAACACGCCCGTTATGATCGCCTCCCACATCCCTATTCTTTCTGCTTGTGTCTTTCTCGATGGCGACAATGTAAAAGACGGCAATTGGGCAGTTCCCGGCGGGTGGATGCACACGGATTCAGCACAACTCACGCAACTTTTTCATCATCATAAAAACGTTAAACTTGCCGCCAGCGGGCACATTCATTTACTTGACAAAGTGGATTACAACGGCGTCTCCTATTGCTGCAACGGTGCAGTCAGCGGGAATTACTGGATGGGAAAATACCGGCAAACCAAGCCGGGTTATGCAATAATTGATCTCTTTGATGACGGATCATTTGAGAATACTTATGTTTCCTACCGTTAATTTGCGCGTTGTTTTGCTTCAAATTATGCAATTCCGGCACCGTTTTTTATTCTTCAAACTCACAAATTACTCGAAGAAAAAGCCAGCGGAAGTAGATGAGATGCATTGTCGAGCAAGATGATTTTTCCGGAAGGACTGCTTAATAAAACCTGAATCGGGCTTTTCTGGCGGTCGCTGGTTTCGAGGATGCTCTGACGGCAAATGCCACATGGCGACAAAATATTTTCCTGTGTCTCATCATTTTCCGCATTTCGGTATGCGATGGCAATGGCAACGACCGTTTCGGATGGATATAATGATGACAAAGCAGATAGTGCCACCCGTTCTGCGCAGATTCCGGCAGGAAATGAGGCATTTTCCTGATTACCGCCTTTCACAATTTCACCATTTGACAGCAGTATTGCCGCGCCTACATGGAAATTGGAATAAGGCGCGTAGGATAAATTTACCGCCGCATTCGCTGCATCCACCAACATTCCGAACTTACTATCCAGTTCCTTTTTATTGTTAAAATACTGATAATCAAAGGAAATCTGTTGCTTCATTTTGTAGTATGACTGGTTAATTGTCAGTGAATATAGGCAATATTGGTTTTAAAGTGCAAATGTGGAAGATTGAACCGAACTGGCGGCCCGACCTTTCAGCTTATTCTGACAAGTATATAAATCTCACAGTATCAGCAGAACGATTATAGTCTCCTTTCATGAAATTAGTAAGTTCGAGTTTAATAGGAACCCCGAGCGTTTTATTCCAAGTTAAAATTGCCTTTGCCGATTTACCATCAGACGTTTTAAGGCCGTAATAACCAATTGTCCTTTTTCTGTTTACGTCAAAAGATGAGGAAATCAGAACCTGCCTCAGAGTCACTTTCCTGTCCACGTTTTTGTATATGAAATACATCGAGTCCTTGTCTTGCTGGGTTTCAAGATAGGCGAAATCGGTTACAACTGACAAAGGGACAGAACTCCCCTTTATCGCATAGTAGTCAAGTTTGTAAAATCCATTATAAAAACTTCCAACAGGCCCCGCATTTCTCGGATTACATGCGGCAAAGAAGGTTAAGAATACTAACAAAAGAAAATGTTTGCATTCGGCAGCAAAATACAGACTACGGAAATTGCGCCTCCGTATTTTATAAATTTCCATATTTGAGGTTTCTTGGTTTGATATTTCAGCCAGCGTAATGAATGACTTTGAGGGCGTAAAAAAGGTTGTAAGTCAACTAAATTAGGCGTACAAAATACACACTTGGGCTTTGTTACCTATATTTGACTTAAAGATACATATCAAACAGCCAACCATGAAAACAAGATTCCGTTTCTTCCAGACCATCCTGCTGCTCGCTGCCGGGCTGGCCATCGCTTCCTGCAAAGATTCTATTTTCGCTTCTGCCAAAAATTACGACTTCGACATAACTGCACCGGGTCAGGACAGCGTATTTGTGATAGAAAACCGAAAAAATACTACTTTTATTCATTTCACCTTTGCCGGAAAACTGACCCACGATGTGAAAATTCAATGGTCGCCGGACAGCTTATCTGCACATCCCACGGAGTACAAAATACCTGCGGGAGAGATTTCGATTCCCGTCCAGACTTCGGACTACTATTCTCAAAAGGTTTATATCAAATACGTTGCAGACAATGATTCTACCGCCGGAAAGCTTAGAATCAATGTGAAAATTTAAAGTTATCGGGGCTTTACGTAGTTCGCAGAGCCCCGACAATTGTCTTTCAAATATTGATTCTTTACTCGCTTCGCAGACTTTTAACCGGGTCCATTAGTGCAGCTTTTATGCTTTGGAAGGATACAGTGAGCAAAGCAACAACCAGCGCTACAAGACCCGAAAGAGCAAAAACCCACCATTGCACATCAATTTTGTAGGCAAAATCCTGCAACCATTTATCCATTGCATACCACCCGATTGGTACGGCTACTACAATTCCCGCCAGCACCAGTTTTATAAAATCTTTTGCCAAAAGCGCCACAATTCCCGACAAACTGGAACCTAACACTTTACGAACGCCAATCTCCTTTGTTCGTACCTGAGCCGTGTAAGCAGTCAGCCCGAATAATCCGAGACAGGAGATTAGTACTGCAATAGATGCAAAAATATTAAACATGAGTCCCGTTTGCTGTTCCGTTTTGTAGAGATCATTAAAATTGTCATCCAGAAAAGCATATTCAAAAGGAAAATCGGGATTGTATGTTTTCCACAATTTCTGAGCGGTTGCAATCGCCTGGCCAGCCTCAGCCCCGGTGGTTTTGATGTAAATTCTGGCCATCGAATTGCGCTCGTAATGGAAGATCGCGGGTTCAATTTTTTGCTTCATTGAGGCCAGGTGGAAGTCTTTAACCACGCCGATAATGATGCCATTTTTGTCCCATAATTTAAAGCGCTTGCCAATCGGATCTTTAATACGGGCAGCTTTAACAGCCGTTTCATTCAAAATAAAATGAAGAGAATCGGAGGCGGACCCTTTGAAATTAGCACCCTGCACCAACTGCATTTTGAAAAAAGGAATGAAATTTTCGTCAATACTCAGAAACTTCAACATCATGGTTTCACCCTGCTCCTTGCCATCCCAGTCACTGCTGCCGGTTTGTCCGTTGATGCTGACCAAATTGGAATTGGACCTCGTAACACCCGAAATACCCGGCTGACTGAGCAAATCGCCCTTCACTGCGTCAAAATGCCGCGTCATGTCGCGCATGTAAAAAGAAAGCACATGCGTTTTGTCATAACCTAAACTTTTCGATCGGATGAATTCGAGCTGGTTGCTGATGATCAGCGTGCCGGCAATCAGAATGACGGAAACTGTAAACTGAATCACAACCAGCGCTTTCCGGAATAACGCCTCATTGATCGCCGCCGAAACTTTTCCTTTTAGAGATTTGAGCGGATCAAAAGACGAAAGTAAAAGAGCAGGGTAAATGCTGGAAGCGACCAGTGTGCCAGCGATGATCATTCCGATGATTTTCCAGATTTGCAGATTACTGAGATCAAGCATCAGTTTTTTACCGGAAATCTGGTTAAAAACCGGCATCAGCAGGTACATCAGCGCGATGGCAAACACGGTGGATATCAGAAAGAGCAGCACCGTTTCCACCAGAAACTGCATGAAAAGCTGCATCCGCGCGGCACCGACAATTTTCCGCATACTTACTTCTTTTGAACGAAGCAGAGAACGAGCGGTAGAAAGATTCACGTAATTAATACAAGCGATGGTGAGAATCAACAGGGCAATGATGACAAACATGCGAACGGTTTCAACGCCACGATCGGTGCCATCGGATTTGTACAAATGCATATCCGGCAAAGGCTGCAACAGATAAGTAAGGTCCGTATCATCCGATTTATTTCGCAGGTGAATTTTCCGAAGCTTGTCCGCGATATTCGTTATAGACTGCCCCGGTTGTATCAGCAGATAGGTGTCTATGTCAAAATCAATAAAATCGTTGTCCATGTTTCTGCCTTTGCCACTGCCGTAAAGGTCTTTAAAATAAAGCCCGATCGGCAGAAATAAATCCCGCTTGATGCTGGAATTTTCCGGAAAATCAGGTATCACTCCGCTGACCGTGAATGTTGCAGCTTTGGTAGCAATCGCTTTGCCCAGCGGCTCCTCGTCTCCAAAATAACGTTTTGCAGTAGTTTCGGTAAGAATTACGGAATGATCATCGGGAAATGGCATTGCGGGATTACCCTTAATAAGTGGAAAGTCAAACATCCTGAACAGCGCAGGATCGGCAAATGAAGAATTTTCTTCGTTGAAAATCTTGTCCTTATATTTAAACAGATTGTACCTGCTATTGTACGCCAACCGTACCGCATCCTTCACCTCAGGCAGTTCTCTCTTGGCAAAAGTGGAGATCGGTGCCACTGTTGAAGTCCAGATCTGCTGGCTTACGCCGGTTCCTACCTTGTTTTCCAGTTTGTAAATATTCCCCGCCTGACTGTGAAAACGGTCAAAACTGAGTTCATCCTGCACCCATAAGAGAATCAGAATTCCTACTGCAAGGCCAACAGTCAGGCCGGCGCAGTTGATCATTGAATAAAAACTGTTTTTGGCCAGATTCCGCCACGCAACTTTGAAATAGTTCTTGATCATACTAAAACTCAGGAAAAAGGATGAGGAAAATGCCGACTGCTCCCGTCGGATATATTTTGGTTTGAAAAATCCAGCTACTTCCAGCCAGTACAGCCAGACCGCTTTTCTTATGCCTGCTTTTTCTATGTTGTATTCGAATTGTTCATACAAATCTCCTTCAATATGTTCCAGCAAATGCGGCGCACAGAACCAGCGTAAAAAACGCAGAGCCCGTCCGGGTGGTTTGATCGGTTTTTGATTTATCGTTTTCATATACCCGATGTTAGCTTTAAAGGATTCAAAAGCCTGCTCCAGAAATTGTCCCGAACCTGCTGAATTTCCTGCAATGTACGCTGGCCGTATGCTGTAATCGTAAAAAGGCGCTTCCGTTTGCCGCCCCGTTCAGCCGTCGGCTCCCCGAGAGTCGACTTCACCATACCCTTTTCTTCAAGACGCATCAACGCCGAATGTACCTGATTAAGACGCAGATCTCGCCCGGTCTGTGCCGTGATTTCATTCAGAATAACAAGTCCGTAGGCCTGCCCTTCCATCACCACCACAGCCAGGAGCACAATCTCCTCAAACTCGCCAAGATAGATTCTTTTCATCGTTTTAATTATTTCTAATTTTGCTGATAAAATAGCCTGCCAGAAACCCGGCACAAGCATAACTTGTTTATTACCAACAGGTTGCATAAAATTAATCCCCACCTCCATGTTCGATATCGGACACCAGTTGTGCGATTTGAACATCCATTTTCCATTTTTGAAAATGCGTGTTCAAAAGTCGATCAACTGGTGTCCCTGATTGATGACAAATTTCTCAACGCTACAATGCGCAATGCCTCCCTCGATTGTTCTTTCTTTTTACCAAAATGCAGAATAAAATCCTTCAAATGACTCATTTTGCAGAACCTGACGGTGATTTAGGTTAATATTGGTAAAAAAGCCGCTAATTACAACGAAGTTTGTCTCTCACAGAACCATTAGTTTTACAATTAGATAACAGTAAAGTAATCGTTGCCTGAACGACTCTCATTTGGGAAGTTTCTGTAAACAAACGGTGGTATTATAATTAGAAGACTCACTTGACCACAAATGACAACTATGAAACCACGATTGACACAATAAACCCTGACCTCACCGGCGCTATTTTCATGCGATAGTGACGCGTTTTTGATGACTATTTTTACTATTAAACCCTTTATGCCTGAAAAAGCAGAGTGGACTCCTGTTGCCTTTCAACGCAAAAAAATCGCCAATTAATTGAAAATGAGATACTTTTTACCTTTTATAAGCCAAATAATTTCAAGCACAATACTACTGTTGCTGTCTATGCATGTCATGGCGCAAAAGGACGCATACCGTCCAACGCAGGAACAGGTTTCGGCAGCTTATAAAAGAATGGAATTAATGGATTCTGTCACAAAAGGCACGGTCATCAAGGCTGGAGTACAGCCCGGATGGCAGGCGGACGGGCGGTCGTTCTGGTACAAAAATATTCTTAAAGACAGCCTCACAGAGTACATGTACGTAAATGCCGTTGACGGCAAGAAGATAAAGGCTTTTGACAACGCAATAGTCGCGGCTGCACTTTCAAAAGCGGCCGATACCGCAATTTCCGCTCCAAAACTGAACGTCCAGGATCTACGGTTTGATCTTCCGGGAAGCACGATCTTTATGCTCATAAATAACAAATGGTTCGCTTACGATCCTGAAAATAACACAGCACGGAAAGTCGACAAACCAGCCATTGACAAACCGAAAGAAATTGGCTGGACACGCCCGCGCAGCAGGTGGGGCAGATTTCGGGCGGACAGTATTTCACCAAACCGAAAACAAAAAGCTTTTGTCAGAAATGGGAATATTTATCTGACAGAAACGGAAAGCGGGAAATCCGCGCCACTCACTTACGACGGTAATCCGCTGAAACCTTATGGAGAGCTGAGCTGGTCACCGGACGGAGCATACCTGGTTTGTTACCGCATCACACCGCAGGAAGAACGGCAGGTAAGTATCATTTTTTCCTCGTTACCAAATACAACACGGGGCGAGGTAAAAACACGTGGTTACGCCCAGCCCGGAGACGAATTCACAAGCTATGAAATGCATGTGATCAATGTGAAAACAAAAGCCATTGTGAAGGTAAATTCGGAAGCAATCGATTTTTTCAACGCTCCTGTGATCAGATGGCGGCATGGTGATAATCTGCATTTTACCTACGAAAAAGTCGACCGCGGGCATCAGCGTTTCCGTGTTATAGACGTGGACGCGTCAACCGGTGAGACCAGAAACATCATCGATGAAAAAACGAATACTTTCATTTACCAGAATCTGATTTATACAAATTACCAACCTGAAAAACATGAGATCATCTGGTCGTCGGAAAAAGATGGATGGAGACATCTTTATCTTGTAGACGAGTTGACCGGTAAAGAAAAAAACCAGATTACCAAAGGCGAATGGGTGGTGCGTGATATTGACAGTATTGACACCAAAAAGAGGGAAGTCTGGTTCAGAGCAAGCGGCATGAATCCTGGCGAAGACCCGTATCACATTCATTATTACCGTATCAAATTTGATGGCACAGGGCTGACAAAACTGACCGATCATGCGAAGGCGAATCATTTGCTTTCTTTCTCTCCCGACCGTTCTTTCTACCTTGATACGTACTCGACGATGATGAGCCCGCCTGTGACGGAACTGCGGAGAACCGCCGATGCGTCACTGGTAATGAAGCTGGAACAGGCTGATATTTCGCAATATTTGGCGCTGGGTTTTCAACTTCCCGAGATATTCAAAGCAAAAGGACGGGATGGCAAAACGGATATCTGGGGCATTGTATACCGCCCGAGCAAATTTGATCCGAAAAAGAAATATCCGATTATTGAAAACATCTACGCAGGACCGCACGATTCGTTTGTGCCGAAAGCTTTCCGGCATTACGGGGAAATGCAGAGCATCGCAGAGCTTGGTTTCATTGTGGTTCAAATTGACGGAATGGGAACCGCCAACAGATCGAAGGCATTTCATGATGTCTGCTGGAAAAATATTGCCGATGGCGGTTTCCCCGACAGAATTGCATGGATGAAATCTCTTGCCACCAAATACGCTTATGTTGATTCAACCAGAGTGGGCATTTACGGCACTTCTGCCGGTGGGCAAAATTCACTTGGCGCACTGCTTTTCCACCCGGAATTTTATGACGCTGCCGTTTCAGCATGCGGATGTCACGACAACCGGGTCGACAAACAATGGTGGAACGAGCAATGGATGGGATATCCGGTTGGAAAACATTATGACGAACAGTCGAACGTAACCAACGCGGCCAAACTGAAAGGAGACGTGCTGCTGATTGTGGGTGAAGTGGATACAAACGTTCCGCCGGAATCCACCTATCGGGTTGCGGATGCATTGATCAAGGCCAATAAAGATTTTGAATTACTTGTAGTTCCGGGCATGGGACATAGCGACGGCGGGACTTACGGAAGGCGTAAAAAACGGGATTTCTTTGTGAAGAAATTACACGGAGTAAACGCTCCGAATCGAAACGGAGGAATCTGATCCGAGCCCGGAAAATATTTATACAACAGACCTGAAAAGGTTTCAGCGGATTGCATCGGGCGCAATTTCCGGAAAGAAAAATTACAGCCTTTATATTTTCAATAAACCGAATTTCACTCAAAGTAATCAGCTTCGACTGAAAAATGAGCCATCACCAGCCATGAGAAAATTACTATTCATTTTAACCTGTTTTCTGTTTTTCGACAGCTGTACACAAAAATCGAGACCGCAGCAACAAGCTCAGGTTTCAGAAGGAAGAAGACTTGAAATACTTTTTCTGGGACACGACAGTCACCACCATGATTCGGAGAAATTTTTCCCAATGCTTTCGTTGCCCCTTTTTCAGAAAGGTATCAATTTGACTTATACCTCGGACCCTGACGCACTGAACGCCGAAAATCTGGCACGATACGACGGCCTCATCATTTATGCAAACCACAATACGATCACCAACGCGCAGGAAACTGCCTTAAAAGATTTTGTGGAAAGTGGAAAAGCGCTGATTCCGCTGCACGCGGCGTCGTTCTGTTTTCAAAATTCAGACTGGTATATCAAAGCCGTTGGCGGACAATTTCAAACGCATCAGTATGGTACGTTTACAGCTTCGACAATTAAACCGGAACATCCGGTGATGACTGGCCTGAAACCATTCGAAACCTGGGACGAAACCTATGTGCATACAAAGCTGAATGCTGATAATGTCATTTTGCAGGAGCGCGTTGAGGGCAATCACCATGAACCCTGGACATGGGTGCGGACGCAGGGAAAAGGGCGGGTTTTTTACACAGCCTACGGCCATGATGAACGTACGTGGAAACAGAAAGGGTTTCACGAACTGGTGGCGAACGGAATCCTCTGGGCGGTTAGTGATCAGGCAAAAGCACAATTTGCCAACCTGAAACTTCCTGTCCCCAATTTCACAGATGCTGACGTTCCCAATTATGAAAAACGCGATCCGGCACCAAAATTCCAGCTTCCCCTTTCAGCTTCCGAATCTCAAAAACTAATTCAGGTTCCGGTAGATTTTGAGCTGCAATTATTTGCTTCTGAACCGGATGTGGTGAAACCTATTGCCATGGCGTGGGATGAAAAAGGACGGCTATGGGTGATTGAAACAGAAGATTACCCAAATGAGATCAGAACCGAAGATGGGAAGGGAAAAGATCGGATCAAGATTTGTGAGGACACAAATGGAGATGGAAAAGCGGACAAATTCACTGTTTTCGCCGACGGACTAAATATACCGACAAGCCTGACTTTTGCTAACGGAGGTGTGATCGTTTCGCAGGCGCCGCATTTCATTTTCCTGAAAGATACCAATGGAGACGACAAGGCGGACGTACGCGAAAATATCATCAGCGGCTGGGGAAAGAGCGATACGCATGCAGGACCTTCAAACCTGAAATATGGGCTGGATAATAAAATCTGGGGCGTACTCGGTTATGCCGGTTTCAGAGGAACGGTGAATGGGAAAGCGACGAATTTCAGTCAGGGAATTTACCGTTTTGAGCCCGATGGCAAAAATCTTGAGTACATTGGCCGGACTTCCAACAACACCTGGGGACTCGGTTTTTCGGAAGATTTTGACGTATTTATTTCTACTGCCAATGGAAATTACAGCGGACATTTTGCCATGCCTTTGGAATATGTAAAACGGACGGTAGCTGACGGTTCCGGAAATACGGTTTACAAGTTGGACTCGCATTATGACATGAATTATCTCACTCCCGGATTGCGCCAGGTCGACTTTCATGGCGGCTTCACAGCAGCTGCCGGTCACAATATTTACACCGCCCGGAATTTCCCGAAAAGCTACTGGAATTCCACTGCGTTTGTTTGCGAACCTACCGGCCGGCTTTTGTACCAGGCCATGCTAAAACCAAAAGGCGCGGGATACAAGGAAAAAAACGGTTTCAATTTACTGGCAAGTTCTGATGAATGGTTCTCGCCCGTGCATGCGGAAGTTGGTCCCGATGGTGCCGTTTGGGTGGCGGACTGGTACAGTTTCATTATTCAGCACAACCCTACCCCACGCGGTTTTGAAAACGGGAAAGGCAATGCGTACATCAATCCGCTTCGTGACAACAAACATGGACGTATATACAGGGTAGTTTACAAAAAATCGAAACCTTATCAGCCTCTAAAACTGGATAAAGATGATTCTGCCGGCCTGCTTGCCGCATTGAAAAATGACAACATGTTCTGGCGTACAACAGCGCAGCGACTGATCGTTGAGTCACAAAATAAGGCGCTCATTCCTGACCTGATAAAAATTGTGAACGATCAGTCGGTGGATGAAATTGGACTGAACAGTGCCGCTGTGCATGCCTTGTGGACATTGAAAGGTTTGGGTGCTTTGGAGGGGAACAATGAAGAAGCATATCACACGGTTGTGCGTGCCATGCGGCATCCCGCAGCAGGTGTTCGTAAAAATGCGGTGAAGCTGTTACCAAGAAACGAAAAAGCTCTTTCTGCGCTGAAATGGACAAATTCAATCAACGATCCGGATCTGAAAGTAAGGCTCGCAACTATACAGCTATTAACGGATTTACCAGCATCTGACGAAGTTGGCAAAATGCTGTACATCGCCGGGCAAGACTCCCAAAATGCGGCGGATGAATATCTCGCGCAGGTCATTTTTTCAGGCGTAATCAAACATGAAAACGGTTTCAAAACAGCAGCAGCGAAGTTGAAAGATTCCACATTGACTGCCCGAATCGAACGTGGCCTTGTTCAGGAAACGTACATACTCAATCTGTGGTCACCGCCGGTTTACCATCCTGATGTCACCAATAAAGAGCTCAAAATCAACGCAATTGTAACAAAAGCGCAGGACGAACTTTCAGGCGTAATTGTTTCGCAAGGCAACAAAGAAAATGGTTACAGCCTGTACATGCAGGACGGAAAATTGTACTGGCTCATGAAACAGAACGGAGTTTCTTACAGCATCAACTCAAATCAGAAACTACCTTCTGAACGATTTAACATTACCGCCACGCTTTCCGGAGGCGGTAAAATGACCTTGGCAATAGAAGATGAAAAACCGGTTACCGGCAAAGCCGCATCCCTTTTCACCAAACCATTTATGCCTGAAGAAATCCGTCTCGGACGCGATCTTCGGGATGAAAACCGGGTGGGAGAATATTCCGAAAACGCCCGGTTGCAAGGATGGCTGGACGTAAAAAGTACGCTGCGACTCAATCAGGTTGTGAAAGAGAAAAGCACTGATCCATTGCCACAAAGTTTAGCAGAAGAGAAACCCGTGATCGCAAAAAAGGGAACCGGCACGCCTGTCACAATTGATCTGAAAGTGATCGAACACGAAATGAAATTTGACAAAAAAACCTTCACCGTCAAACCCGGACAGAAGGTGACGATACGTTTTACAAATCCGGATTTCATGCAACATAACCTGCTGATCGCAAAGCCGGGAAGCCTGGAAAAAGTGGGCGCCGCCGCTGATTTACTGGCACGGGAAGCCAATGCGATTGCCATGAACTATGTACCTAAAATACCGGAAATTCTTCACGCAACCGAACTGGTAAGCCCGGAGGGAAATGCAATACTCGTATTCATCGCGCCTGACAAACCAGGAGATTATCCGTTCCTGTGTACCGTTCCCGGTCACTGGAGAATCATGAACGGGGTAATGAAAGTGCAGTAAAAAAACATCAATCTTAAACGATATGCCAATGAAAAAAACGTCTGAAAACCAATTGTCCATCTCCAAAATGAATACCGTCTACCGGAGCTTATCGCAATCTGAATTTTATATCACCATCTAACTCAAATAAAATGAAAAGAAAATTATCAGGAATTATTCAGAAAATTCCACGGCTACTGGGCTGTGTGGTCATGCTGTGTTTTTTGGCAGGAAGTGCAATGGCCGTTTCTGCCGACCGCCAGATTAGCGGAACTGTATTGTCGGCCGAGGACAAAAATCCTTTACCCGGTGTCACGATTATCGTGAAAGGCAACAACACGATCGGAACTGCAACAGATTCAGATGGTAAATTCAAACTCACCGTTCCAGAAGAGTCCGTTTTGATATTGAGTTACATTGGTTATGTATCGCAGGAAATAACTGTGGGAAGTCAAAGCACGTTCAGCATCGAGCTGGCATCAGACCAAAAACAGCTCAGCGAAGTCGTGGTTATCGGTTATGGAACGCAAAAAAAAGGCGACATCACCAGTTCCGTGGCGAGCATAAAAAGGGAGGACTTCATCAAGGGAACGGTACGTGATGCGGCCCAGCTGGTGCAGGGAAAAGTGGCGGGTTTGCGGATTACAACACCCAGCGGTTCGCCGACTTCCAATACGCAGATCAACCTGCGGGGAATCAATTCAATTAACGGCAACTCAGATCCGCTTATTCTGATCGACGGAATTCCGGGTGGCCTGAACACGGTCGCGCCTGAGGATATTGAGTCGGTGGATGTACTGAAAGATGGTTCTGCGGCAGCCATTTACGGAACACGTGCTACGGGAGGCGTAATTTTGATCACCACGAGGAAAAATCGGGGATCGTCACGATCTACGGTCGAGTATTCCAATTATGTCAATATTCAGACAATTGCCAGCAGACCAAAATTGCTGACCGGAGATGATTACCGTCAAAAAATTACCGAAGGAATTCCTTACACCGACTATGGCGGCAACACGGACTGGCTTTCGGAAATTATGCAAAAGCCGGTAAGTCAGAATCATAACCTTACCTTTTTCGGCGGTAACAGCACCACCAACTTTACAGGCTCTGTTAATTACCGCAATTGGGAAGGTATTTTCCTCAGATCAGGACAAAACCGTTTTACAGGCCGTGCTGATCTGAATCACGCCATGTTTAACAACAAACTTAAAACCAATCTGCAGATCATCAACCGGGTAACCCGTTCGAATGGGGCTGTAAGCCCTGCAAATGACGATGCAGCATACGGCTACATTTACCGCCAGGCGATGATCCGGAATCCGACGGACAGAGTAAAAACCGACACCGGAGCATGGCAGGAAAGAGACGGTTATTTTTACGAAAACCCGGTTTCAAGAATTTATGAATCCAATTATGAAAGCGCTTTCAAAGAGATGCGGATGAGCGGAAGTCTGGATTATGCGCCGATCAATGACCTGAATTTCAAACTGCTGGTTTCCAATGTACAAAACGGCAATCTGGAAGGCGGATCAACGACGTTCAATCACACCAATACAAGGCTCAGTAATCAAAACGCTACCGCGTTCAGGAGCACCAATGCGAACAACGAAAATCTGCTGGAAGCGACCGGGAATTATGCCAAATCGTTTGGCAAACACCGCATCACAGTTTTGGGCGGATACAGCTGGCAGGATGCTACTTTTGAAGATTTCAGCGCGAGTAACTGGGACTTCCCAACAGACGCTTACGACTGGAATAATCTGGGCGCCGGCGGTGCATTGCAAAAAGGCCAGGCGGCCATGGCCAGTAGTAAAAATAAATGGCAGCTGGCCGGTTTCTTTGGCCGTCTGACTTACAGTTTTAATGAAAAATACCTGCTTATGGCGAGTGTTCGTCGCGAAGGCTCTTCCCGCTTTGGCGTCAACAACCAGTGGGGAACTTTCCCGGCTGCCTCCGTGGGATGGAGGATCAGTAAGGAGAAATTTATGGAAGGTCTTGCAGGAGTTTCTGAAATAAAGTTGCGTGCCGGTGTGGGGGTAACGGGAACCATTGCCAGCAATCCTTATCTGTCGCAGATCAGCTACAATTTTGACCGTAACCAGGGCGCTTTCATCGGTGGCAAATGGGTACCGGGCTTTATTCCTGCACGTAATTTCAACCCGGATCTGAGATGGGAGAAAAAGGAAGAGATCAACGCCGGAATCGACTTTGGTTTTATGAAAAACAGAATCAGCGGTTCGGTTGATTTTTACAGCCGGAAAGTAAAAGATCTGCTTTACAACTTCCCGGTTCCCGTTCCGCCGTATCTGACAGGCTCCATGCTGATCAACGCAGGAACAATGAAAAATGACGGTTTGGAAATCCTTCTGAATCTGGTGCCTATTCAAACCGCCAATCTGCAATGGAATTCCGGTTTAACATATTCCACCAACCGCAACAAACTGGTCAGCCTTTCAAACGACCAGTTCCAGGCATCGAACGACTTTTTTGACGCAGGTTACACAGGAGAACCCATTCAGGTAGCGACGCACAGGGTGAAGGTAGGCGAGCCAATCGGACGGTTTTTTGTGTGGAAAAGTGTAGGCGTTGACGACAAAGGTGCATGGCTCGTAGAAAATAAAGACGGGGAAGTAATTCCAATTGCCGACGCCAAGCCGGAAGACCGTCAGTATTATGGAAATGGAATTCCAAAGCACATTATTGGCTGGAACAACTCGGTTCGTATCAAAAACTTTGATCTGGCTGTCAATATGCGCGGCGCATTCGGCTATGACATTTTGAACTTCCAGAGCATGTTTTACAACAACCCGAGAAACAAAGCTTACAACATGCTGAAAACTGCTTACGATCCAATTGACGGAAAAGTATTGAACTCGGATCTGGTGTATGTTTCCAATTACATTGAAAACGGGAATTACTGGAAAATTGACAACGTGACGCTGGGTTATACCCTACCAAACAATCTGCTCAAAGGCCTGAAAAATGCCCGGGTATTCGTGTCCGGACTGAACCTCGCTACGATTACAGGTTACACCGGCGTTGACCCGGAAGGCGTATCAATGACCGGATTTTTCCCCGGAAGTGATCAGCGCGACAAATATCCAACGACGAGGACATTCACTGCCGGACTTAGCGTAACATTCTGATCAACAGCAAATTTAGAACACAATGAAAAACAAGCACAATAAATATATCGTCCTTGCGTCCTTACTTGGCGCTGCATCCCTGTACTCCTGCACGGATCTGAAAGAAGAAGTATATTCCGAAGTTTTGTCGAGTACATATCAGCCCACTGAAAAAGATCTGCCTGCAATTGTGGCTCCGGTTTACTCCTCTCTTCGCGGACTGATGCTCGGCTGGCAGGGCTACTTTGATTTGCAGGAAGAGTCCGCCGATGCCATCATCACACCGGTGCGCCCGAATGGCTGGGACGACGGCGGTACTTACCGGCGGATGCACCAACACACCTGGACGTCCCTGCAATGGCAACCTGAAAACGCATGGCAAAGCTCGTTCCGGAGCATCACGACTGCCAACCGGGTTTTGTCACAGATTGCAGACGGCGAAATTCCATTGACAACAGGCAAAGAAAATATCATCGCCGAACTGAGAGCCGTGCGTGCGCTTGCCTACTATCTCTTGCTGGACAATCATGGCAATGTACCTATTGTAACGGACTTCAAGGATGTGAACCTTCCCAAACAAAGCAGCCGTAAGGAAGTTTACGATTTTATCATCAAAGAGCTTACCGAAGTTACGCCGAACCTGAGCGAAAACGCCGCCACAACTTACGGCCAGCTCAACCGGTGGGGAGCAAAAGCGTTGCTGGCAAAAATTTACCTGAATGCAGAAGTGTATACCGGAACGCCGCAATGGGCAAAAGCTATTGAACAGGCCGATGATGTGATCAAAAGCGGCAAATACGTACTGGACGCCAATTATTCCGACGTTTTCACCTGGACAAATTTCAATTCAAAGGAAATTATTTTCTCGATTCCTTACGATGAAATTTATGGAACGGGGAATCAGATTCACATGAAAACGCTTGATCCGCTGAGCCGTACGGTATATCCGATGAACGCCGGACCCTGGGGTGGAAACTGCGCTGTGCCACAATTTATTGACACCTACGATGCCGATGACAGCCGCCTTGCTGATACCTGGATTATGGGCGCTCAGAAAAATGCCACAACCGGAGCAGTCGTAATTACTTATTCCAAATCCGTTCCGGGAATGGATAAAACTGCCTCCACCGATGGTTTTAGAATTGGCAAATACAAAATTAAACCAAACGCAACCGGCAGCCTGGACAATGATTTTCCTTTGCTTCGCTACGCAGATGTTTTGATGATCAAGGCTGAGGCATTGTTGCGGACCGGCAAGGCGGACGAAGCCGCCGCAATTGTCACAGATGTTCGCAAAAGAGCTTTTAAAAACTCCCCTGCGAAAGCCACTGTAACAGGTGCTGATCTTGCAAAAGGCAGCAAATACAACTACGGTATCCAGGCAACAGACGGCACCATTACCGAACGTCAGGGTGGAGATGATGTAAAATTCGGGCGCTTTTTTGACGAGCTGGGATGGGAGTTTGCCGCGGAAGCGCATCGTCGCCAGGATATGATCCGGTTTGGAATTTACGAAACAAAAAGATGGTTTAACCACCGTCCGCAAGCAGCCCAGCGTGCACTGTTCCCGATCCCGCAAACTGAGCTGGATAAAAATACCAACCTCAAACAAAATCCGGGGTATTAATCAATAATAGGTCAGATAGTGCAATCTTGTTCACAAACCTGTTTTGTGGGCAAGATTTTTTATTTTGAAATAATTCAACTATTTCTTTATACTTTTATGTATTCAACAGTATACTCAATTCGTCGTTGATTATGCAAATCTCCCTGAATACTGCACGAAAACATCCTGTTGCAATCGCACTTTATGCCATGTATTTGCTGCTTTGGATTTGCTTTATCCGCATTTCAACATCAACCAACGTTGGCTATCCGCTTGGAGAAAACCGTTATTGCACGACGGGATTTATGGTTGTGTTTTTCATGATGCTTACCATTTCTGCGGTTTACTTTATCGCAACTTTCCTGTTTGTGATTTTTTCAATTAACAAAAAATTCTACCTGCAAATGGCGGTTGCCGTACTTCTACCGCTGATACTGGCTTTTATCTGGCAAGCTTTGTGGTAATCGGTCTGCGGTAAAATCCGTTAGTAAATTACCGTAACTCCCGACAAATTGTACGCACCAAAACAGCCCAATCCGCCCTCAACATTTGAATAAACCAGTGCCGGCTCCACAAAAGGATTATCATTGTCGTTACTTTCACGCAATGACCGCGCGAATTTGTAATAATTTTCATCCACGTTCAATATCTCAAACCGAAACTCCTTCAACCTTGGATTCGTGTTGTAACTGAATTTATTCCCGAACGGATCAGAGTAGGAATATGTGTAATTACTAATCTGAACCTCATAAACAGGCGAATTGAATGTAATCCCGTCCAGATTGGTATCGTTCTGCAGACCAGAATCCGTTCCATAATCCAGCTTCATTTTGTTGTCATTTTGAATCATTTCCGGTTTTCCCGTCTGAGGATTGTAACCATAATTCGTTTGTTCAATGACCGTATAACCTCTCGTTGAATAGTAATTTGACTTTCCCTTTACATCATCCCACGAAGCCCTTATTTTCAGCACAGTATCTCCCGGATAGCGGTTTCTTGCCACCGTATCAATGGAGTATGTTTTAATGGCCACGCTTTGTTCAGGAACCGTACAGGACGCTTTTACGGTACGCTCACCATCGCTCACCACCAGTGAATATTTTTTACCCGCTTCAATTTTGAAAAGATCCGCTTTGGCAATGTACATCGACAGGGAATCGTTGTAGGGAATACGCATTTCCCGCGTGCCATCCGAGATAATCACGGTCGCATTTTTAACGAAAGTAGGCGTGTATGTGGACGGCCCAAAAAGGGGCTGCGATTTGGTAACTTTAACTCTGATATCTTCTGCCTGCGGTGCGATATAACTCTCAACCGTCAGCTTCGATTCTGTCTTCGGAAGTTTGCCTTCGTCCAGATCGTTGACCATGCTTTCGCAACCGACAAACAATACGAATAATGGAAAAATTACAAAATAAAAATATCGGCGCAAGGGTGTAAACTTGAAGTTTCTTTTATTTTTCATGGAATTCAAAACTTAAAATTGTAGCTGAATGACGGCAAAACCGGGAACAAAGAATAACGGTTCAATACGTTGACGTTCTGGCCAGGATTCTTTTTATCTTCTTTACTGTCAATATTATAGAAAAATGGATTTTTACGATTGTACGCATTGTACAGGCCAAACTCCCAGGTTCGTTCATGCCGCTTTTTCTTCTTGTGAAATTGAATCGCGAGATCCATCCGATGATATGCCTCGGCACGGAAGGAATTCTTTTTATCATATTCCCTCGCCGTATTTCCATTGTACATATTGTCGTAAATCGTAGGGAGGTATGTATTTCCGGAAGTCGTAAATTTGGAAATTGGCAGCGTCAGCGCATTTCCGGTCCCGTAAACCCAGGTAGCCGACAGCGTGATCCGCTTGCTGATTTCGTAAATCCCGACAATCGAAAGATCATGGCGCCGGTCGTAACGCGGGTAAAATGTTTCCCCAAAATTCAGTTCCGGGAATTTCCATTGCGTCCAGGACAAAGTGTAGCCGATCCAGCCCGAAAGGCGACCGGTTTTTTTCTGCACCATAAATTCCGCTCCGTACGACCAGCCTTGTCCTGATGTCACGTTATCTTCCCAGTTGATTTCGTTGGCATTTTCACCATCCAGACTGATAAATGAAGAGCCTTCCTTGTAGCTGATGATATTTTTCATGTCTTTGTAATAGCCTTCGAGCGTCAGTGCCAGCCCGGGCCGGTCCAGATCTTTGGCAAATCCGAACGCAACCTGGCTCGATTGCTGCGGCGCAATTTTGTCGGTTGTCGGCACCCAGAGATCCGTTGGCAGGCCAAGTCCTGTATTGCTGAGCATGTGCACATACTGGTTCATCTGCGCATACGAAGCCTTCATGGAGAAATCTTTCGCCATTTTCAAAGCGGCTGAAAAACGGGGCTCCGGGCGGACATAAGTTCTGGATTTGGTTTGAAAAACGCTCAGCCGCAATCCGCCATTCATTTTCAACGCCTTGAACGGTTGCCAGGTATCCTCTGCGTAAACCCCCGCCTCCACACTGTTGATCGGTTTGGCCTGAATGTCAATATCCTCATCAGAAAAATCACCGGCTACCGCAAGGGCAGACGGTACAAAGCGATGCGAAATCGCCTGCAAGCCAAATTTTATTGAGTGCTGTGTATTTGGGTAAAAGTCAAAATCCGTCTTCAGACTGTAATCGCGGATCACACTGTTGTATTTCAAACTGAATACGTCCGGCTCCTTCCCTTCCTGGAATTGTTTATCGCTCGCAAAAATATTGAAATTGAAGTGACTGTAAATCAGGGAAGTATTGACGAACAATTTCTGATTGATCAAATGATTCCAACGTAAAGTAGCTGTTGCATTACCCCATTTCAAGCCTGATTTATTTTCACTGTCGGAGCTTTTCTCGCGGATATTGAATTTGTCCTGGCCAAAATAACCACTCAGATAGACCTTGTTTTTTGCACCGAAATCGTAGTTCACTTTTGCATTCAGGTCATAAAAAAAGTAGCCTGGCTTCACCTTGCTGTCATAGCCGGTCTGCTGTTGAGCAATCAATGGCGCAGCCAGTACGTCGATATATGTACGTCTGCCGGATATCAAAAATGAGGACTTTTTATTTGCAAGTGGTCCTTCCAGCGTGAGCCGGGAAGAGATCAGTCCGATGCCACCTTCGCCATGCAGTTTTTCCTTGCTTCCCTCCTTCATATTCATTTCCACTACGGAAGAAAGCCTGCCTCCGTAGCGCGCCGGGAAACCACCTTTTGTGAGTTCGACACTTTTGAGCGCATCGCCGTTAAAAACCGAAAAGAAACCAAAAAGGTGGCTTGCGTTATAAACGACAGCGTCATCCAGAATGAGCAGATTTTGATCCGGTCCGCCCCCACGCACGTACAGGCCGGTTTGTCCTTCCGTGCCTTTCTGAACGCCCGGCATAAGCTGCAACGCCCTGATTACATCTTTCTCTCCCAGAAATGCCGGTATTTTTTTAATTTGTGAAATAGGTATTTCAATCTGGCTCATCTGAACGGACTCGCTCACTTTCTCATCCTGCCGTTTTGCGTTCACCACAACCTCGTCCAGTTGATTGACCGTTTCGAGTTCGACATTGAATTCTTTATTTGCCAACGCATCCAGACTTAAATCCTGACGCTCATAACCCACAAAAGAGAAAGAAATTGTGACAGTTGGCGCTTTTGGAATGGTAATGGAATAGAACCCATACGTATTGGTAACGGTCCCGGCGGTCGAGTTTTCTATGTAAACGTTAACGCCGGGAAGGGATTCCCTGCTTCCTTTTTCTTTGACAAATCCACTGATAGTGACCCGATCCTGCGCTAAACTTTGAAATGTGATGAAAAGAAATAATGACAACTGATAGAATACTTTCAGCATAAATTAAGTGAGTAGGTTGTTAAACAGGGCAATCGGTATGTAACGGGTTCCAAACTTCGTCTCAGACAAGGACCTTTTTAAGGCCTTTATCCGAATGTGACTGTTCTGAAATCAATGAGCTCAAATCTATTGCAAAGGTTGTATCTGACTTAAAAGTTTTACAATGAATGGGAAACGCGTGATTTTTGCATCCTGCACCAAATCCCCAACGATTCAATTGCTTACAACTTCTTGTTGTGCATAACGAATCAATGCAGCAAAATTGTATTGTCCCAAAAACCCCATTAGTAGGTATTGAATCCGCTGTACTCCGGCATTTAGCTTTGTCGTCAACAACTGCAAACATGTCCTAAGACTTGCAGGTGTAAAAGGCCGATACCGAAAAGCCTGGAACGAGTAGGTAAACTGAACTTAACAACAGCATTATGAAGAATTATTTACTATCTGTGTTGATCTGTTTTTCACTGCCATCATGGGCCCAGTCCACGATTGTAACTCAGGACTTTTCCTCATCGTCAGTTGTAGGAAACTATGTAAGCCAGAACCCGGATGCGGGGCAGTTTGAAACCATGAACGCAACGGGTGCACAATTGTTACCACCACCCGACAATGAAAACAGGCTGGCAGGAGAAATTGGCTCAGGGAGTGCAGCCATCGTTTCAGGAAAACTAACAATGCATGTTAAATCCTCCTGGTGCATTTACCGCGCGAGCGGTAACTTTTTTTCGCTGAACACCACTGGAAGCTCCGGAACTATCCAACGTAACCTTGGAGACGGAACGGCCTTTATGACGCAGTTTGATTTCGCCAAATCACGCGACAACGGACAGTATGTCACAGCACGCTACTCCAGATTGAGCATTGGACCGTTTGAAATTGACTTGGCTCCCGGCGGAACCATTTTTTCGGTTGGCCAGCATTCCTTCGCAGGGGAACATCGCATCTCTTTCATTTGCAACAGTGGAGAATCCGCAGTATCCTTTTTACTTTCGGGAAGCAAAACAGCGGAAGCCGGCACCGCTTATCTCTATGTCGACGATGTGCTGGTAAACAGCGCCCCGGCAAACATTGCGGGAATTTTATCCCTTAGTGTAAGTTCCGACAGTTACGCTTTTACCAGTGAACCTTACTATGCACCGGGAAATCCTAAAATGATTGACTACACAGTAACGTTTGATAATTTTTTAATACAAAATATTTCGCCCTACACCAGTACTTACGGACCAACCGTTTACGGCTACATTCTGGGTACGTTATATGCCACCAATACCATGGACGGCCGATACGTTTATACCCGTGAAGTCGACTCGCCGACAAATCCGGGCCAGAAAGAAACTGTTAAGATATATTTTGATGGCACCCAATGGGTATGGGAGCTTATTCCTTCTGACCCCGGAGGCAGAACCACAGCAACTATTCTGGCTACAAATGCATCCCAATCAGCCCCCAGCGCCCCTTGTTCTGGTTGGACCAATGGATTTGGACTGCAAGGCGGTGGCTGCAATACAGTACTACCAGTGACGCTCACCGAATTTAAGGCGGTTAAAGAGGAAGGAATGGCAACACTGCTGTGGAGCACTACATTTGAAACCAACAGCGACTATTTTGCGGTTGAACACAGTCTTAATGCAAAAAACTGGAACGAGATCGGGAAAGTGTCTGCTACCGGAGAAAGCAATGGATTGATAAATTATCACTATACACACATTGATCCACTTTCAGGACAGAATTACTACCGCCTCCGCCAAACTGATAACGACGGCACATTCGCATTCAGCCGAATTGCCAGTGTGAATTTTTCAGATAAAAAAAGCAAGCCTCTCCTCTATCCAAATCCGGTTTCCGACAGACTGTATCTCAACAATTCCGCTAAGGCAGTTGAAGTCGGGATTTACAATCTGTCGGGACAAACCGTTCTTGAATTCAGCGGTGATGGGTCTGATGGCATTTCATTACAAAATATCGGATCCGGTATCTACGTAGTTAAAATCCGCGATCAAGACGGACTGGGCAGGACCGCACAAATTGTCGTTCAAAAGTAACCGCAAGATACGCTAACACAAAGAGAATCAGAGAGGGCTCAAAATTTTAACCAAACGAAAACAACCACAAAGGTCTCCATAAATAGCAGACAATTGAGTAAACTTGCAGGACCATAAACCTACTCAATTGTCCTGTGAAAAAAGTGCGCACACTTCTTGCCGACGACCATGAAATATTTCTGGATGGTCTGGAAAAAACCTTGTACGAAATTGAGGAGATTGAGATTGCCGGCAAGGTGAGCAGAGGAAATGATGTGATTTATAAGCTCGAAACTGCACTGATTGAACTGCTGATACTTGATATCAATATGCCGCAAAAGGACGGTGTGGAGATATTAGCATATATTCAAAATTCCAGTCTCAAAACAAAAGTGCTTGTACTCTCCTACTACAACGACTATGCGCTAATCAAAAAAGTGATGGGTATGGGTATTATGGGATATGTTCCGAAGGATTCCGGCAGAGAGGAATTGATTTCGGCAGTGAAAAGCGTGATCAGTGGGAAACAGTATTTTTCTGAGTCCGTTCGGGAAACGATCGAAAAAAGAGAAGAACACAAAAATCTTCATGACGATTTTACATTGCAGTACAATCTCACCAAACGGGAAGTTGAAATTTTAAGAGAAGTTGCCCGCGAACTGACCACCGCGGAAATTGCCGATAAATTGTGCCTGAGTGAATACACTGTGGAAACTTACAGAAAAAGCATCATCAGGAAACTTGAGGCAAAAAACATTGCCAGTCTGGTAAATTTCGCACACCGGTGGAAACTCATTTAACAGCAGATATATGGCTTTTCCATGCGGTGTCCGGCAATTTCTGAACGTTCCGGAAGATACCAGATTTTTGAATCCGGTATCTTCCGGAACCTTCATCCTATTTTTGATTTTCAGTGTCACGAACCTGTTTGGACAAAGAATTCGTGCCGTTAATGTCACTGAAGATTTTGAATATGTTTATCCGGACAATGGACAATCCTTTTATTTTGAAGATAAAAACCAGTCATTGAAACCTGCCGATTTTTTTCATCTTTATGAAACCGGGAAGGTAAAGACGAACTACACAAAAATGCCGTATTTCGACAAAAGTAATTCGTTCTGGTGGCTTGGCATGCAACTGCGAAATGTAACACAGCAAACCAAAAAACTGGTGGTTGAAGTCGATTTTGTGTACATGGACCGGCTTGATTTCTTTTTATGGGAAAATGGAAAGCTGGTTCAGACAGTCGCCAATTTTTCCTGGCGTACGCCGTCCCGTCTCCGCCGTATCCCGCACCGTGTTTTCGCCGTCGATTTTAACGTGTCACCCGCAAAGTCGTACGTCTGGGCAATCAGGATCCAGAAAAAGGATGGTTACCTTGCAGTTCCGGTACGCGTTTTCGATTACCACGAATTTGAGCACCTTTCTAAAATCAACTACAATGCCCATGGTATTGCCATCGGAATCATGTTGCTCGGAATTATCATGGGCCTTGCGCTTTACCTGCTTTCGAAGGATGCCATGTACGCGTACTATATTGGATACATTTTTTCCGTGAGCGGAATGGTCGTGAGTGAACAGGGCTACCTGAACCAGTACTTTTTATCGTTGTATCATTTTTTACCCACCCACAATACCTGGATCTATTTTCTGGCCATCGGAGTCATTTGTCACATCCGTTTTTCCATGGTATTCCTGGGCATCGAACAATCCGGACGCCGACTCTGGATCATTACAGGAAAAGTGCTGATCGCCATTGCGTTCATTATTCTGATTCTGGCATTCATTCCCGGGTCAGCCGGTTTGATTTACGATGCTGCCCTTTTTACCGGCCTTGCTTTCAGCATACTCAACGTAATTTTCAATCTCATTGCATTCCGTGCCAAACATCCCATCGCGCTGTGGTATCTGATTGCCATAGCGCCATTTACGATTTGTTCTATTTACATCAGTTCCAGCACGCTCGGATTTCTGCCGGAGAGCTGGCTGATATTTGAGTTATACAAATATGGTCCGATCTGGGAAATACTGATTCTCAGCGTGGTCGTATGTTTTGTTTACCAAAACACCTTAAAATTGCAGAACGCTTCCGTGTTAAAGCTCAGTCAGGCCAAAACCGACATGCTGATAGCTATTAACCAGACGCAGGAAAATGAGCGTCAGCGTATTGCACGGGACTTGCACGATTCGATAGGAGCGTTATTAAGTGCTTTGCGCTTGAATCTTGGATCTATCAGACAAACACCCCATCCACAGGAAAACCTGGCACCAATATATGAACTGCTCGATCACACTGCAACGGAGGTTCGCCGCGTTTCCCACGATCTCATGCCTGCGAGTTTGCTTGATCACGGTCTTGTAGCAGCATTGGAGGAAATTTATCTACAGCGCGCTACACCCGCGGTTCGGATCATCGCAGAACATTTCAGATCTTCCCGGTTTGCACCCGTTTCTGAAATCATCCTGCTCCGTATCATTCAGGAACTCGTCAGCAACACGATAAAACATGGGGATGCATCAGAAATCAGCATTCAGCTCACCGCCTATCCCGACAAAATTTCGCTTATTTACGAGGATGACGGAAAAGGTTTTGACATAAACGAGAAAGCGGCTTCAAATGGAATGGGATACCAAAACATCAGGTCCAGACTGGATTATCTGAAAGGAACGATGGACATAAATTCACATCCCGGAAAGGGCTTTACCTGTGTAATCGAAATACCCAATTAAAAACTGACTATCTCCTCAAACGCGAAAATTATGATCCCGGAAATTGTTCACACGCAGGTTGCCATTATCGGTGCAGGCTACTCAGGCATTGCGGCAGCAAAACTGTTACATAAAAAAAACATTGATTTTCTGATTCTGGAAGCGCGGGATCGTTTGGGCGGCCGCGTATACACCCATCAGATGGATTCCGGTTTAAAGATAGAGTTGGGAGCACAATGGGTCGGTCCCGGTCACGACCATATTTATGAGTGGATCAGAGAGGCGGAATTCCATACTTTTGACACATTCGACAACGAACTGCATATTTATGAGTACGCAAACCGGCAATCTTACTTCACTTCACAGGAGCTCGGACCGGATCTGAGTCCTGTAACCCGGAGCATAATGAGAGGAGTGTTTGCCGTTACGAACTTTATTGCACGCGCAGCATGGGAGAAAAGCAAGCGGAGTGACTGGCTATTCCGTTTTCTGGATAGCTACACTGTCGCCGACACGCTGAATATCGTAAAATTTCTATCGCCCCGGGATCATTATCTGATGAAAAAGGCGTTCGAAATATCATCTGCACAGCGAGCAGAAGACATGTCGTTACTTCACGCACTCTATAATATTTACACGGCCGGCGATTTCGAAAAGGTGATCAAAGTAAAAAGCGGTGCACAGCAGTCGATCATCCGTGAAGGTGCGCAGTGTTTACTAAAAAAAATATCCGCGCCATTTTCGGAACAGATTATGTACAGTCAGCCCGTGGGCAAAATCTCGCAGAAAGGCGAAAACGTTTCGGTTTATTCTGCGGATTACGTAGTCCATGCAAAAAAGATCATTGTTGCCATCCCGCCTAATCTCTGGGGTAAAATAGATTTCGGTGAACCCAATCTTCCGTTCGTAAAACAGCGATTTTCAGAAACAGCAAAACTCGGACGTCCGATTAAATGCTTCGCAATTTATGAAAGGCCCTTCTGGCGGGAAAGAAGTCCATTTTATCGTGAAAAAGCACTTTCCGGTCAGGTGATCACCGACCGCCATCCATTTGTGGCCAGTTACGATTGCTCACCGGATAGTGGCCAGGGTGTTCTGTTGTTTTTTGTAAAAGAAGATACACAGGGCGAGTTCACTTCCTTGACTGATCTTGACAAAAAACGTAAACTGGTAGATCAGATCGTTCGGCTGTATGGGCCGGAAGGACGCGAGATATTGGGATTCAAATATCATATCTGGGATGACCATACAGAGAAATGGTCCGGCGGCGGTTATGCCGCTAGTTTTGGAAAAGGCGACTGGACCACCATTGGCGATGATTTTCGAAAACCGGTCGGTAACATTCATTGGGCCGGAACCGAAATGGCTACGAGATGGTATGGATACATGGAGGGCGCGATTGATGCCGGCTATACCGCTGCGAATGAAGTGATTAAGGAACTACAGGAAGGGACCACAAAGTAGTACTAATGCGGGGAGTTCATTGGATTTCCAGTTACTTGAAAAAAACTAACTGTGGCTTTGATTGCCAACTTACGGTTGTAAAATTGTTCGCAAGCCATTTTAATTTGTTTAGAGCGCTAGAAGTATTTTTTAAAAATTTAACGCTTCACCAAAAAGCTTATAATAACAATTGAATTGCAAAGCCCTTTTTCCGTAAAATGTTAGTCCAGCGTTCGTTTACTATAACCAATAATAGCGATGAAAAATCAATTTTTGCTAACCATTGGGATCATCCTGACCACATATTCGATTGATAAAATTTTCAATGAGAATTGGGAGCGGGAACCTCATTTTAACGCACAAATTAAAACAACTGATAGCAGCACGGTAGCATTGGCTGACATTTACGGAAGGGAGTTATCTTTTGATGAAATTAAAAATAAATACAAGGGTAAGATTATTTATGTGGAATTTTGGGCAAGCTGGTGTGCACCTTGTCGTGAGCTGATGCCATCAAACCGAAAGTTAAGGAACGCCCTAGTTGGAAAGGATATCGTATTCGTGTACTTATCGATCGATAGTAAAAAGCAGCCATGGCTCAAAGCTTGCTCAGAGGAAAAGCTAGATAAATATTTGGAAAATTACATTGTGTTAAATCAAAAAACTTCTGAGTTTCTAAAGACAAACTTGTCTTCCGTCCCTGTTGCAATGATTTTCGACAAGAGTGGCCGCCTGATCAGCTCCAGTACTTATCCTGGAGAAGGAAATTTTCAATACCTTTCAAAGTTGGCTCAAACCCACTGAGTGGGATTGGCTGACCTTTTGGGCGTTTGTCTCCACTGGACACCGGTTTACGGCCCCATTTCAACGCTTCACCTGGCTGAGTCAAAGTGCGTCCAATCCTGAAATCGGTAAACTCCGTTTCATGTATAAAAACGATTGTCGGCCCATTTGCCTGCCCAGTGGCGGCGTTACATAGTCGTAAGGTGAGCCTTCATAAATCTGATCAAGAATTTTTTTGTTGCTTTTTTTGATTCGGTTCGTAATCGTATCATCAAGAACAGTTCCCTTGTAAAAACTATTGAGGTTGTTCTTGTTCAAAAGATAGGGCAACTGAACCTGATGGTAGTTATTCAATGTATCGGACTTGTTCAGGGCTTCAAACTTTCTGTTAAGGTAAGTTGCCACAAAACTGATGGAGGTCGCGGCTTCCAGCACCGATGCAAATTCCTGACTGTTTTTAACCTCTTTTTCAACCACTCTGTTGTCAATAATTTGTCGCAGAAAGACCGTTTCATCATTCGAGATCTGAATAAAAACAAACTTCTTATTTTTCCATTGAGGTCCGAACTTTGGGAAAACTTCTCTTCTTAAATAGTCACTAAAATCCATCAGGCTCATTAATCCGCTATTTTCAAAATAGCCGCCATCCAGAAAATATCCTTTACCTTCCACTTTCGCAGGCGGACTCAGTATGGGGAACCGGTCGGTCGTAGAAGTTGCGTCCAGAAATCCCAGAGACCTTTTGTTGCTATTGTCGAAATGAAGCAAATCAGTGGCATCAAGGAAGATATCGTTAAATTTCGCACTGTCAGTACGGACGGAAAACGAAATTCCTCTTTGGGTATGAGTCGCAGCCGAATTCATGATCAGCGCCGGATAGAACTTATTTTTGCCTACTTCCTGGCGAAATAATTCTCCCCAATAATCCTGGTATGTTTTGGTGAGCATAAAATTTGTTGCTCCGTCATAATCCGTTCTGTCGAGGCTGGCATTGGCATAAATCTGCATCGAACGATTGGAACGATCCTGATCAACACCGAATGCGTCGAGCACCCATTGCGGCATCAGCCCGAAAAGGAAATCATGTCCAAAAAGATAAACCAGGTCGATTGCCACATAGTTTTTAGAGCTGACTTGTTCAATGAGTGTTTCGATGGATTTTGTGCCGGGTTCTTTCCGTAAACCTGTGTACAAAGCAGCACCGATCCCTCCACCGGAAACTCCCGAAATAGCAACCGTATTATCCAGGATCCGGTTATATCTTTCGCTCGCGAGTTCATTCAAAACAAGTTCACTCCAAATGGAGGCTTTAAGGCCGCCACCGTACAGGGCAATGAAATAAATCGTCTCCTTGTCTTCAAAATGTTTTTTTAAGGCGCTGTTAAATTCGTTAAGCTGAACGGCTCCCGGATTTGGGTTTGGCTGTGTGGCCAGCATCGGAATGGTCTCCAGGCGATGGAGTTCATTTCCTCTGATAAAATCGATGTAAATAACCCATCCAAAAAAGAGAAAAGGAAGCACGGGCGTACCCCAGCTGAAAAAATAATAAGCATATCTGGAAAATACGGACAGCGTTGATCTCAAATTATAGAGCGCGCCTTTCCGGTCGTACTGACGATAGAAGAGGTAATGCTTGACCGGGATGATCAGAATGCCATAAAAAATGATGAAATATGCCATCAGGATCACCAGAGAATTGAATGTCAGCGGTTTTGCATGCGCAAACAGGATGATGATTATGCTTAAAAATCCACCTGTTGAAAGGAACTTTACAAAGGACACGTCTGTCAGAAAAACGACCTTTTTCCGGCACAATCGCATCACAGAGTACTGGAAGGAAAACCAGTAGAGAGAAATATAAAAAGCAAAATAAGTTGCTGCACTCCACTTCGTTGTAAAGGAGATGACGATCGTTACAAGCAATGAAACCAAGAAAAAAATGGTCGTAATCCAGAAGATCACCTTCAATTTCTTACGATTAAAAATCGATTTTTCACCCATCAATTCCCCGAACCCGGTGTCGGCCAGCCGGGGAATAAAAATGAAAAAACAAATGCTCACAAGCACATAAACCAAACATTCCCACACAATGATCTGATGCCCGGAATAGTCAAAATCACCGCTGGCCACAACACGGGCGACGCTGTTGTAATAGGTATTGACTGTGATAAAAAATACAGCTCCAAGCAGCATGATGCCAAGAGCATGTCTGAACAAAGAATCTGTGATCGATTTTGTCCGGTGATCCTGATACGTTATAAAACCGACGGGCCAGGACTCCGGCGATTTCAGCCATGCGACATTAGTTTGTTGCCGGTCAGGATCAGCCTCGCTGGCGCTTCGCTTAAATTCGATGTATACCGGATAATGGGAAACGATGTTGATCAGGAAAAATAAGGTGATGTAGAAAACTGTAAGACTAATCGGGTCATCCGAGTCCAGCATCGCGATAAAAATAGTATCGCTCTGCGCGAGATAGGTCAGCGCATAAACAAGAAAAATAATCAACAGGCTGATCCATGCACTTTTTGCGAGCTCGAGTACTCTGAAAAATCCATGATAGATTTTGTAGAGGTTGTCACTTCTTGTCGGCATTTTGAGGAGTGTTTAGAGGTGGAGGAATTTCGGGTGTCTCATTAAAAACTATTGCAAAATCTCAAAGAATCTTACAGCCAATACGCATCAACCAGACAAGTCATAACATCATTTTTCATGCGTACCGAAAAAACCCGGTTCAAGATAACAGACTGAAAATCAAAACAAAAACCGTTCAATAAATTGATTTAGTAGCCGCTTTATGAGCGTTTAGAATCCTCTTAAACCTGATAAAACCTCAGGCAATTATCATGTCGGCCCAAATCCGTTACAAATATGGCAGTAACGTGTTGTGGAAATCAAGGGTGAAAAGACCCTGCTGAAGTGGGAAAATTACTGCTTCTTTTAACCTGCATGCATCCCTGAAATCTGAACTAAGCCTGAAAGAATGGTTTATCAAAACGAATTCACTCATGAATCCATTCTCCTTGTATATCTCTATCACGCAACCTGGAGACGCTCCTCGGTTACGGATACCCGGATGCCCGTAACGGAATTGAAACGAAGAAGCGCTGCCGCACCGATAACTAAAGGAAAATTTCAGTCCGCAACCGGCCTGACGGGAATGAAGGCGCACAAAAAATAAAACAAATAAAACAGCTTTTACATACTGATAAACCATCCGATCGTAAGCCAGAATTGTTGCGCTCGGACCGTCTCGTTAAATTCATTCACACGATACTCCACGCCGAATTCCAGCTTATTGTTGTCAGTGGCATTGTACCCTATGGCAAGCGATCCACGGATTTCCGCATCCGCTCTGCCGCCCGATAAAATGCCCAGATATTCGTTGTTGATTTTGGCATAAAACTCCCTCGGGTCAATCTGACGCCCGTTTAACGGTTTCTCAATACCAAGCCGATATCTCAACCTGAAACTGAAAGGATCAGCGCTAGCGAACATCTCATCAGTCACGATCCGGTGAGCCAGACTTATTGATTCATAATTACGGACATTGTTAAACTGCTGTATCAACCTATGTGTAAGCGCATTATCTTCTAACCTGATCAGGTAACCGCCGCCAACGGTATTGTCAGCAGAAATTTTTGTGGTCAGGACCATCGCCAGGTCGGTTCGCTCGTAGCGCAGCTGGTTACTGGCGGGCGCATCTGATTCTTTTTCAGAGAAAATCTGCCGCGATTCCAGTTTCGTATTGAGCTTCCAGTTTTTGGCAATCTTAAAATTGACATTGATTTGCGGAAGTGTTCCAGCCCGGTAATTCGCCTGACAAAGCGCAGTGATCGGGAGCATGAAAAGTGAAAGCCTAAGCAGCATGTATCTGTACATCAGTAAATCAGATTATCAGCGTTTCGCTGTATGATCTCGCTCACACTGACAATCGCGCCATTGTTTTCACAAAGAACTTCAAAATAGGCCTCCTTTTTATTCCTGGTAGCCCTCAATACCAGCTCGTACCGCGTTACAACTGCGGACGGAAGCTTGTCTTTCAACAAGGCTTGCCTCAGATCACTTTCCGTTCCGCTCCACTGCAATTGCGTTTTTATGACTTTATATTTCGAAAATTTCTTGCCCAGATTTTCTTCCAACCTCGTCCGGTTTTTTTCCTCCATCCTGCTGATACTGCTCAAAATCTCTATATCCTGAATTTTACCTGCCTCGTCGAACTCAATACTGTATCGTTTTCCTGAATCCTTAAATTTGGCCTCAATCGATTTACCAGTCAGGCTTTCCTCGCCGTACCAATGAATTTTGGTTTTTTTAAATGCCGACGAGATAAATTCCAGAGCTCTTTGCGGCACATTGTTTTGTTTGATACCATACTCCCGTTCATACTTTTGCTGGGCCAGGCACGGGAAGCAAAGTAGCGTCAGGATCAACAAATAAACTGGAATCAGCAGGTTTCTTTTTTCTAACACGATATCGGATTTGACTTTTTACGACAAGTTTACGGCTATAAGCCAGTTACTTAAAACTGATAATTTCCGGTGAAACTGCCAGCATATTCGTCAATTTCAGCAAATATTCTTTTTTCCCGGATACGTTCCAAACCACTGTCAGCAGGTCATTTTCCTTACTGATCTGTATCTGTTCCATCTTCACATGGTTTAAATGAAGTTTCTCTTCGAACATTTGGACCTGATCAAAATCCGGATTCCGGAACGTAACACTCAGCATTTTTTCCTGTTTCAATGTACCAATCAGTCTTTCGATCTTCGTCACCAGCAACAAGATGCCGAGCGTGATAATTGTAAAAACAAAAGCAAGCGCGTGATAGCCGATACCCGTCGTCATTCCGATCGCCGCGGAGGTCCAGATGACTGCCGCAGTAGTTAAACCAAAAACAGAAAACTGATCTTTGAAAATAACACCGGCACCGATAAATCCGATTCCTGTAATGATATTGGCCGAAATACGATCATCCGTTCCAGCACCGTGCCTGGATACGATGGTGAAAATTGTGGAACCCAGCGTGATCAGGACAATAGTCCGAAATCCCGCAGATTTGTTCCTGTATTCCCTTTCAAAACCGATGATTCCACCACAGAGAATGGCCATTAACATGCTGATAAGGTCAGCCAGTTCAATCGTAAAACCCATTATTCAAATTTCATTTTTTGATATTTACCGTGTTCGCTAAAATCATGCCCGCAATTTTCGTACCAGTTCATCAACAATCTCTTTCATTTTTTGATGCTGAACGCCGTCGGAGACGCGAATAAATCCGGGAAACTTTAATGCTTCCGGAATATCATGTTGTAAATCCAATAACGCTTGTTTTGTTGAAAAAAACAGACCCCGTTTCGTCAGATTACCGGCAAGATATTCTTGTTCCGACTGGCCCGGCGTAGGAATAAGCAACGCCTTTTTTCCCATGACCGCAAGGTCCATCAGCGTTGAATAACCACTCCGGCAAATTACCAGATCTGCGTTTTCCATGCGCGTTTGAAGTTGCAATGCGTTCAAATGCGTATAATAATCGGTGCCGGAAGGAACGTAGTCGGGAACTACCCCGCCCGGATTTCCGCCGACAACAATGTACTGATATTTTGAATTGCCGGTAATCTGTGACAAAATCCGCTGTTCCAAAATACTTCGTTGTGGTTCCGGGCCGGACAAAAGAACCAGCACCCCTCCCTCTTTTGTGGTTTGCCGGGACGGAGCCGCAGTCAGCTGTGAAAGAAGTCCGATATAACGTGCATCTGAAGGCATTAATTCGGGATGTGAAAGTTGCCCGCCGATATTATTCTGACCCTGATGATCTACGACCCAACATTGATCAAATTTTTCTAAAATCCGACAATGCAGTTTTAAAAGCAATCTGTCGATCATATCACCCGCTCCGGACATTACCTGTATTTGGTGGGTCATGATGACCGATGTAAGTCCTGCAATTTTCAAACCATACCTGTTGTCTGAAATAACAAGATCGAATTTATTTTGTCCCTGAACTTCTGCCAGCCACCTCCTTTCACTCCTAATCGCTTTCAAAATTTTAGGCACCTGCGTCAGAATCTTAAGGGCAAAGGTTCGCGAACCGCGGCTGTACCGCACTTTATAACCTTCGACCGGAAGTATTTTAATGTCCGGAAAATTACCCCGCAACAATAAAGCCGCCTGACCGTCGGCGGCAACAGTCACGTCGCACTGTTTTTCGAGCAAGTACCGGATAATAGGTATACAGCGGGTCGCATGGCCCAGTCCCCAGTCCAGTGGTACAAGAAGTATTTTCAAAGGTCGCTTCAATGTTACTTTTTAAATGTTCGCGAAGTTATTTGATTTTCAGGTTTCTTAGGCTGAATGTCACTCTTTGCGTGTGAGAAAAATAACGCAGCACCATCTCAGTTCACTCTGTCATTTAATTACTTTTTAGTTTTCGGCGATTACCGGAATTATCCGGGCGAAACATATCTTTGTATTAAGTCAATGATTAATAAATAATGCACGAAAACCTTTTTTCCTACATAAACCAAAATGCCTCTCCGCCACTTACGAGCGAAGAAGAAGCCCAGATTGCGGCTTGCTTTCAACCTAAAAAGTTCAGAAAAAAGCAATACTTTTTGCAGGAAGGTGATGTGTGCAAATATGTCGGTTTTGTTGTGAAAGGCGCCATGCGACAGTACAGCGTGGATGAAAAGGGGGTAGAACACATCGTCAATCTGTATCTTGAAACCTGGTGGGTAAGTGACCGTGAAAGCGCTGTCATGCTAACCCCTTCAAGATACAACATTGACGCATGGGAAGATACAGAGCTGCTTGTTGCGACAGTTGCAGACATGCTGGATCTGATGGAAAAAATACCCTTGTTTGGGCAGATGACCAGATTAATGGACCAAAGAAGTTTTATCGCTTCACAAAGAAGGCTGAATTCCACGATCAGCAACACGGCAGAAAAACGGTATGAAGAATTTGCCGAACATCACCCGAAATTCATTCAACGATTTCCCCAGCACTTGATCGCTTCCTACCTGGGTATCACCAAAGACACACTAAGCCGTGTACGCAAACAGGCAATGAAAAAATAAGACCCTTTGCCCAAGTCCTACTTTCTGATTTACAGGTAATCCACTGTTAATCAAAAGCATGCTTGCAATCAACACCCGCATTGATCACGTTTCATCGCATTCTTGCATTCCCCTTGGTTTCCTTCGCATAGATATTTATCGACAGTTTTTTTCGCCATTTATCATCGTTTTCCAGCTTGATTCCGCTGCAATTTTGTAGTGTCAAAACGGTAAAAAAAATAATTGAAATAAATAGAAAGATGGAACAAAAATCAATAACAGTACTAGGCGCAACGGGCGCACAAGGTAGCGCCGTAGTAAACGCACTCGTAAATGAAGGTACCTATCATGTAAAAGCTGTTAGCCGTAATCCGGAAAAATATGCGGGCAATGCGCATGAAGCAGTCTATGCTGATCTGAACGATTTGCAAACGCTGAAAGATGCATTCAAAGATGCTTATGGCGTGTTTGTAGTAACAAACTTTTGGGAGGGCGCTGATGAAATTACCCAAAGTAAGAATGCCATTGAAGCAGCGAAAGCTACTGGGGTGCACCACTTTATATGGTCTACACTTCCGGATGTTGAAGCCATAAGTAATTCTGAATTTGAAGTTCCGCATTTTACCGGGAAAGCCAAGGCGGATGAACTTGTAAAAAATGCAGGATTTAAATATTCAACATTTGTACAACCACCGTTTTACTTTCAAAATCTGGTTGGAGCCCTTGGTCCTCAACCGAAACAGGATGGTACGACGGGTTGGACATTACCGATCGATCCTGCAAAAAAAGCCATGCACATGTCGGACATTAATGATCTCGGGAAAGTAGTTGCCGGTGCATTTGCACAACCAGAGAAAGTCGGAAATGGCAGTTATCTATCACTGGCGACAGAGTTGAACAGCTTTAACGATATCATTGAAGCGTATCGGGCGGGAGGAGTGGAACATACTTTTACACAAGTTCCGGGCGAGGTGTTTTCAACTTTTTTTGAAGGCGCGAATGAATTAGCTCAAATGTTCGGGTACTTTGAAAAGTATACCTATATGGGGCCTGATTCAGCGTCACGAATTGAATCGGCAAAAGAAATTGCTACCGGCCCGCTTGTAACGCTCCGCGAATGGCTGAGTTCAACTTTCGTGAAGACTGAAATCCAGGATTTTTCGGTAACTGCCGATAATGGAGCTTCGTCTTAATTGTTTCAAGTACTCGCCTGGAAATTCCGGAGGATTTCACGCAGTAGCAATTGGATTATTGCTACCAAACACAATTTTGACCAACAATACACTGACTATCAACCAGCTGAAACAATCTTTCCCAGACAAAACTGTTGGAAATTCAGTTCATACAAAAAGGTGAAATCGTTAAAATGATTTCACCTTTTTGCCAAATGACAAATCATCGAATTACCACAATGACTAACTTGCCGGCATGGAAGAATTTACTGAATACATTTTACAATTTGGCAATTTAAATCAGCAACAACTTGATCTGATTTCTAGAAAAGCAACAGTTTTAGAACTTCGGAAAGGTGCGTATTTTTCGGAAGCAGGCAAAATTGCACGGCAGGTTGGCTTTATTTTAGAGGGTATTACCCGGGTTTGTTACTACAACAACAAGGGCGAAGAAATAACTAAATATTTCATGGAGGAAAATAATATTGTCGTTGACCTGGAAAGTTTCGACAATGAAATCCCTTCAACCGCCTATGTCGAAGCACTTACTGATTGCAAATTATTGGTTTTTTCAAAAAAAGACTGGCAGGACCTGCTCATTACCATCGTTGGCTGGGATGCAATTGTTCATAAAATTATTTCGAAAGCGCTGTTGAAAAAAGTGGAAAGAAGAAGTCCCCTCGTTTCGGATGACGCTACAACGCGTTATTTAAAATTTCTGGAAATCTATCCTTCTGTTGCCAACCGTATTCCGCTTTCGTACATCGCTTCTTACCTGGGCATCACCCAATCCTCCCTGAGCAGAATCAGAAAAAACATCATGTAATTCATTTTTTGTCAAATGGCAAATGATACCATTTTTAAAGGGTGCAGCTTTGCATCATTACTTTAAACAAATTAAAAATGCAATCAGTATTAATTACCGGAGCCAACCGAAGCATTGGCCTGGAAACTGCCAGACAACTTTCAAAAAAGGGATATTTTGTCTACTTAGGAAGTCGTGACATAGAAAAAGGAAACACAATCGTTCATGAGTTAAGTGAGAATGGATTTGAGAACATCCGGGCAATTGAAATTGACGTCACCAACGCTGACTCGATTGTGGCTGCCAGAAATATCGTTGAAACTGAGCAGGGCAAATTAGATATTTTGATCAACAACGCTGGTATTCTGGGAGAATATCCTCAAAATGCCGTTGATACGCCCATCGTAAATATTCAGACCGTGTTTGACACTAATTTCTTTGGCGTGATCAGTGTTACGCAGGCCTTTATGGATTTGCTCAAAAAATCCGATAGCCCGAGAATCAGCAACATCACTTCCGGACTAGGCTCTCTGACATTACACAGTGATCCGGGCTGGCAATATTACGATGTAAAATCCACCTGTTATGTCACTTCAAAAGCAGCTTTAAATGCGTACACCATTATGTTGGCTTATGAATTGAAAGAATCCTCATTCAAAGTAAACGCAATTGACCCGGGTTACACGGCAACCGATTTCAACCACCACAGCGGTCCCGGAAGCGTTGAAGATGCAGCGGCTTTTATCGTCAAACATACGTTAACCAACGATAACGGACCAACGGGAAAATTTTTCAGCAAAGACATCAAGGACGGAACGGAAGTAAGTCCGTGGTAAAGCTTTTGCCATAAAACCAACAAAAAACACCAGTGACGCGGATCGAAGTTTTATGCCAAAATTTTGGCATAAAACTTCATTTTAATATACCCATAAAACTGCCCGATTTGGTTGACTCAGACAAAATACGCCTTAAAAACATCGTAGCCATATCGAATAATCATCAAGGAAACGACCAGCAAAAATATCGACCGAACAAACCCGTTTCCTTTGCTCAGAGCCATCCTGCTGCCAACAATATTCCCTGCAATGTTAAATGCAGCCATCAGTAAACCAATACCCAGAAGGAAATAACCTTGCCGGATAAACACGAACAGCGCAGAAACATTGGTAACGCAATTGACAATTTTGGCATAAGCCGAGGCTGTTACAAATTCAAATCCCAGAAATACGACGAAACCTACGATGAGAAAACTGCCTGTTCCGGGCCCAAAAAAGCCATCGTAAAAACCAACTACCAAACCGATGAGCGCACCAAAAAGCATTTGTTTTCTGTAAGGAAGACTTTTGGTTTGAAGCGCCCCGAGATTTTTGTTCATAGAAACGTAACCAGCCATTATAATCAGAATGATCAGGATCACAGGTTTCAGTACCTCGGTACGCACCAAACTTACCACTTTTGCTCCCAAAAATGAAGCAATGCAAGCCGCCAGGCAAACAACCGCCAGCAGCCTGTAATCGAACCTGATCCGTCTGGCATATTGATAAGCAGCAACAGACGTTCCGGAAATGGCCGCAATTTTATTGGTACCAAAGAGTGTTGCCACTGGCTTGTCGGGAAAAGCAATAAGCAGCGCCGGAATCTGGATCAACCCGCCCCCACCGACCACCGCATCGATAAATCCAGCAATAAAAGCGAGCGCGCTTAGCGATAAAATCAGGATAGTTGGATAATCGGCAGTGATCGCGTTAAAAGTCATTTAAAAAAAATAAAAACCATAAGAAGTTCAATTTCATACCAGTCTGATAATATGTGAGGCGTATATTAGGGCGATGTCATCACGCCTCGCAATTCAATTATTTCCCATTTACCATAGGGATCACCTTTTGACCGATCAGTTCAATGGAAGACATGAGTTGCTGATGCGTTAGCCCTGCATTATCCATCTGGAACGTAAACCGGTCCACACCACCCAAAGCTTCACTATGCCGTAATAATTTTTCAGCAACCCGCTCAGGCCCGCCAACAACCAATACCCCGTCCGGCGCTATCAGGCCCTCGAACTTTGATTTTGTAACTGGAGGCCACCCACGTTCTCTTCCCAGTTTGGTCCATAGTTCAGCATATCCGGGATAATAATCTGCAACGGCATCTTCATTGGTCGCCGCAACATAACCCGGTGAGTGAAGGCCGACTTTTAACTGGTCTGGCGTAAAACCTGCCCTCTTTCCAGCTTCACGATACAGGTCAATCAAAGGACGGAAACGGTGCGTTTCGCCTCCGATAACAGCCACCATCAAAGGCAAGCCCAATGTTCCTGCGCGCACGAATGATTCTGGTGTACCGCCAACGCCCAGCCAAACGGGTAATTTTTCCTGCATTGGTCTCGGATAAACCGGTTGGTTGCTCAGAGCCGGTCTGAACCTGCCTGACCAGGTAACAAATTCCTGATCCCGGATGAGCAGCAGCAACTCTAATTTCTCCTTAAACAGGGCATCGTAATTTTTCAGGTCAAAGCCGAACAATGGGTAGGCATCAACAGCGGATCCGCGACCAACGACCAGTTCTGCGCGACCTTTTGAGATCAGATCCAACGTTGCAAAATTCTGAAATACGCGCACCGGATCCGAAGTACTCAGCACCGTTACGGCACTTGAAAGGCGAATTCTTTGTGTGCGGGCAGCAGCAGCAGCCAAAATAACCGCCGGGGCAGAGTCTAAAAACTCCTTTTTATGATGCTCACCAATTCCAAACACATCCAACCCTACCTCATCTGCAAGCGTAATTCTGTCCAGCAATTGTTCCATCGCATCGACACTGTTCAATGCGTTGCTACCATACATCGCCGAAGCGAAACTATCTATTCCTATTTCCATTATAATTTTATTTAAATCACTGAATTAATATTGTCAGACACAAGCGGAATGTCGCCAAACTGCCTTGTTTCCGGACATGCATTTCCACTTTTTTCACGAAAGTGCTCCGGGAGGCGGTCCTCCGGGAGGCGGTCCTCCCGCAGGTCTTGATTTGTCTATTGGCAACGGAACAAATTCAGCATTATCCGTTGGCGGCAGTAGAATCCGTCCCTTTTTCCAGTCTTCCTTGGCCTGCTCAATCCTTTCCTTGCGGCTTGATACAAAATTCCACCAGATGTAGCGGTCTCCCAAATGCTCACCGCCCAGCATCATCAGCGTAGTGGTTTCTTTTGCGATGATCACCGGATCGACGCCCTTTGAAAACACGAGCAACTTGCCTTCATTATATGAAACACCATTCAATTCAACACTCCCCTTCACAATGTATACGCCGCGCTCGCTATGTTCTTTTGGAATACCAAACCTGGCACCCTGATCAAGGACGACGTGTAAATAAAATAACGGTGAGTTCGTTTTGACATGACTTGTGAGTCCGAAAGCATCACCGGCGATCAAACGCATCCAAACGCCCTTATCGGTAAAAACCGGCAATTCTTCCGCAGCATAGTTTTTAAAAGTAGGATCGGATTCTTCATCTTTTTCAGGCAAAGCCACCCATGTCTGAATCATTTCCAGTCCACCTGCGGCCAGTATTGCCGGATCTTCAAAACGTTCGCTGTGCGCTATGCCTTTTCCGGCATTCATCCAGTTCGCTTCGCCGGGTTTGATGATCTGCTCCACCCCAAGACTATCCCGGTGTGTAACATTTCCTTTCAGCAGATAACTTACCGTCGACAAACCAATGTGCGGATGCGGTAATACATCCAGGTTGGTCGTTGCCGGCACACTTATCGGCCCGCCGTGATCCATAAATATAAAAGGCCCTACCATTCTTCTTAACTGGAACGGAAGAATACGTTTTACAGAAAATCCCGGAGAAATAACCGCCTGGCGGGACTCTATAACGATATCAAGCATGGTGTTCATTGTTTAGTTTCAAAATTCCAAAAATGACGGCCTTACAGCCTTTTAGCCGTAAATGTTTAATTGGATTTTCAGTTATTTCAACAACTCAAAGTTATTGCTTTCCTATTCCAGGAACAGAAGATAAAAGGCAATAAATTCCATCGACTTTTGTCTATTGCTTTTTGCGCACAGGTCTCAGTCGTTTTCAGCGCATTTTCAGTTTGCGTATGTTGCAGCATTTTGCCCGGATATTTGTCTTTCATAGAGAAAACGATGATAGACCGTAGCAACAAATAATATTCGCAGACATCAATATAAATTGTGAATTATAATGCCATTCTTATTTTTTTTAAAAGAAAAATTCATGATCTTGTCGTCTTTCGCAATTATCTTCTTGATCATTATGGTGAAAATGGCAGGTTAAAACCGATCAGTTGACGTCAAAATTGTCATCAGGATTATATTTTGAACATTTTTGTTGACATGTACCATGTCTGATAACTCACTCGATAAGTTAAAAGAAGCAGAGCTTTGGCAATCCTTTAAAAATGGCGACAAAGAAGCTTTTGTGCTCATGTACCGGTACTATTTCAAAACGCTGGCCAATTACGGATCCCGGTTCACTTCTGATGTACTTTTGCTTGAAGATGCTGTTCAGGATCTTTTTGTTTCACTATGGAGGCGCAGAGAACAACTTGGCAATCTTGCAAACGTCGAGAGTCCAAAATTTTATTTGCTGCGCGCGTTGCGGAATCAACTGATGCGGAATTCGCGAAATGACGTTTTCGACAAGGCCGAGGATTTGGACGATTTTCTTGACCACCTTGTTTCGCTTTCATCTGAACAGCAGATAATCGAACAGGAACATACACTGGACCAGGCTAAAAAAGTAAGATATGCGATTTCTAACCTGAGCCCCAGGCAACAGGAAGCAATAAATCTGCGGTTTTATCACGGAATGAACCTCGACCAGATTGCTCAGATCATGGGCATCAGCAAGCAGGCCACCAGTAACATGCTGTTTAAGGCCTACACAGTGCTGCGTCTTACCCTGAAATTCGTATCGACGCTGCTGATCTTTATATTTTCTGACGCTCCTTTCGCCTGAAAAACTGCCTGCTTCTGCTTATTTGCACTGTGCTCCGTAAAAAATGAAAATATTTCCCGCAGATGGGTTATTTTCAAATTATTTACGTCTCTGTATAATTAGGGACTTGCACTATACCGATGAATTACAAAAACTTTGAATTACAGGATTTTCTCAACGATGACTCGTTTGTCCAATGGGTGCTGACGGGAAAGGAAGATGCTTACTGGCAGCATGTCAGGACTACATTTCCTTCTCGTGTGATGGTGATGGAAAAAGCACGGGAGATGATCTCGCAACTCAAAGAGGAAGAAGAAAACAATACGCTGAACATTGATGAAGACAATGTTTTGCAACGTATAATGAAAGAAATAGAATCGCAGGATTCGGTGTTTGAATGGCCGACAAAAAAACGAAAAAGGATCGACTGGCTGAAATACGCCGCCGTTTTTTTCATTTTTGCCGGAATTGGCTGGGTGCTGTTAAATGGAAAATTCAAGCATGCTACCAGTTATCAGGATCTGGTAGCCGAAGCCAGGAAACGGCACGAAATGACCGAAAAGGTTAATAATACGGAAAATCCGCTCAGTGTAAAACTGGAAGACGGCAGTGTTGTGACTTTACAGAAAAACAGCAGATTGAGTTATCCCGTGCATTTCGAATCGAGCATCCGGGAAACGTTTCTAAGCGGTGAAGCTTTTTTCGAAGTGGCCAAAAATCCCGAGAAACCTTTCTTTGTATACGCTAATGAACTGGTGACAAAAGTGTTGGGAACCAGCTTTGTCATTACATCATTTGAAGGGCAACAGCAGGCAAGCGTCAATGTACGTACCGGGCAGGTATCGGTTTTCAGTCAGGTGGGCAATGGCATTGCTGATGGTGAAGCGAAAGGCGTAATATTACTTCCCAATCAGAAGGCAGTTTTTGACCGCAAAGACGAACTCCTTTCCAAACATCTTTCAGATAGTCCCGTCCCGCTGGTGGCGCAGGCAGACAACACAAAAAAGCGCTTCGAAGACGTGCCTGTCGCGCAGGTACTAAAGGAGCTTGAAGAATTGTATGGTGTAAAAATTATTTATAATAAAGAGGTACTGGCATCATGCATTATCAGTACTATTCTTGGCAACGAATCCCTGAATGACAAGCTCGATGTGATCTGCCAGACCATCGGTGCGACGCATAAGGAAATGGATGCGCAGATAATTATTGAATCAACCGGATGTTTATAAAACGCTATACCTAAACCCTTTACCGACTTAACTTGTACGCCTATGAAATAATCCTCGGGACAACTTCATCATTAAAGGAAAGGATGCGGCAATACCCCTCTCCTCCTGAAAGACGGCCGGATGATCCGTTTTGTCTTCCGGAAAACAATTTGAGTCAACCATGCAAATTTTACATTATAGAAAAGAGGTTTTCCGGGTTATGAAGATTACTTCCATTCAATTCATTATTTCATGTATCCTGTTAGGAAACGGTTTGGCCGCGCCGGCTCTGTCGCAGGACTTGCTAAGGGAACGAGTAACCATTACGATTCGGGACGGGACCTTGAAAAGCTTTTTGAAGAGCCTTGAAATGCAGGTCGATGTAATTTTCTCCTATCAGAAGGAAGTCGTTTCATCCAAAGACCGCCTGAACTATGAATTTAAGAATGAAACGCTGGAAGAAGTGTTAAAACGCGTACTCACTTCAAGGCGTATACAGTATAAGGTTATCAGGAATAACCAGATTATTTTGACAAAAAAAGCCGCTTCGGTGATCGACGGAAGATCAACCGGATTCAAAAAAGAAAAGAAACCGGCTGAACGAAGAATGACAGAAACCAATGAAATAACGGTAAAAGGTAAAATCACAGGAATTGACGGCAGCGGCCTGCCGGGTGTAAGTATTATTATTGAAGGAAGTTCAAGAGGCATGACATCCGACGTGGAGGGAAATTATGAGATCTCAGTACCGGATGAATCCGCAATACTGATATTCAGTTTTGTCGGTTATGAAACCCGGGAAGTCGCTGTCGGAAAGGCTGGTATGCTGAATGTAATTTTAAAATCTGATATAAAAGCGCTGAGCGAACTGGTCATTATCGGTTATGGTACACAGAAAAAAACCTCTGTTACCGCCGCAGTTGCGACGATGAAAGGTGGTGATCTGGCAGAAACACCGATTTCGAATCTGAGTAACGGCTTCGGCGGGCGCATGGCTGGTGTAATTGTAAAACAGAATTCGGGGGAGCCGGGAAAGGATGGATCAAACATTTATATACGTGGTATATCATCAACCGGTAACAACCAGCCGCTGCTGATCGTGGATGGAATTCCAAGAAGTTTTCAACTACTGGATCCAAGTACAATCGAATCTTTTACTGTATTAAAGGACGCCGCTGCCGTGGCGCCATATGGCGTTGCAGGTGCCAACGGTGTAGTGCTGGTGACGACAAAACGGGGTAAAACCGGCGCACCCACCTTGTCATACAGCGGTTATATCGGTTTTCAAAATCCCTTATCTCTGCCAGATTACGCCAGCTCGTTTCAGGAAGCAACTTTAAGAAATGCCGCTGCAAAAAACGCGGGCCTGGCACAGCCCTATTCAGATTACGCACTTCAAAAATACAAAGACCAGTCAGATCCTGACGCCTATCCTGACCACGATGTATGGGGGGAAGTTATTGATAAAAACGCGGTCATCACAACACATAACCTACAATATTCAGGAGGGGCAGACAAGATCAGATACTTTGCCAGTCTGGGTTACCAGCGTCAGCAGGGAATGTGGAAAACGACCAGCACTAACCGATACAATTTGTCGATCAACATGGATGCACAGGTTACTGAAACGACCAAAATATCGCTGGGAGTGAACGGTATCGTGCAACAATCCACATATCCTCCCTCCGACCAGAGTTCGGGGACAACACACAGAACGGGTCGGATTTTTGAATTGGCCGGATTTGCGCAGCTGGGCTACGGGCCTTTGAGATATAGCAACGGGATGTACGGAAGTCACATCATGCCGGCGCTGTTTGCAAGCGGTTATGAGAAAAACAACGGCACTTCCATTTATTCTCAGTTAACCATTGAACAGCAATTAAATTTTGTCAAAGGGCTTTCACTAAAAGGCACAATCGCCTACGACCCAAGCTATTCCCATTCCAAGTTGTGGAAAACACCCATGCATGTTGCAACAATTGATACAACAAAACGTCCGTATGTAATTACCGATGGAATATTTGGCGCCGTCAAACCCTCCCTGGCCCAGTCGTACAGCCAATCGCAGCAGCTTACCTATCAGGCCAGCCTCATTTACAATCGGACTTTTGGGAAAAACAGTATTACGATCTTAGGTGTTCTGGAAGCCAAGCGGAACCAGACAATGGGGTTCGCTGCATCACGCACCAATTTCAACCTCACCATACCAGAGCTCAGTATGGGAAGCTCGAAGCAGTCGGATATGGCAACAAGCGGGTCGTCGACGATGGGCAAACAACTAGGCCTGGTGTATCGCGTTACCTACGATTACAACGATAAATATTTGTTCGAGGCAAGCGGCCGTTATGATGGCAGTTATTACTTCGCACCTCAAAACAGATTCGGTTTTTTCCCTGCCTTTTCAGCGGGGTGGCGGTTATCCGAAGAACATTTTATCAAGGACAATATCCGATGGATAGACAACCTCAAACTGCGCGCATCCTATGGGCAGGTGGGTTCACTTGCGGGCAGTGCATTCCAGTATCTGAGCACTTTCAATGTGGTGGGCACTGCTTACGCATTCGACAATAGTGCCGTGCAGGGAATCAGTGAACGCGCCGAGCCGAATAGGAACATTACCTGGGAAAGGGCAAAAAAAACGGATATCGGCCTGGAAGCTACACTATTCAAAGGACTTTTGAATCTGGAACTGGACTATTTTTACGAAAAACGCTCCAATATGCTGGTCACGCCTGATGTGATTGTTCCGAAGGAATATGGCATCGGGCTCAGCCAGGTCAATCAGGGCATTATGGACAACCGCGGTATTGAGCTGGCAGTCAGTTCCACTTACCGCGTATCCGGAGATTTTCGCCTGTCGCTCGGCGCGACCATCACCTATGCTAAAAATAAGCTGCTTAAAGTATTCGAAACGCCCGTCACCTACGACAACCCAAACCGGAGAATTACCGGGCGCTCGCTGGGAACACAATTTGGCTTCAAATCCCTCGGATATTTCCAGGTAAATGATTTCGATGAAATTGGAAATCTCAGGTCAGATATTGCCTTGCAGCCATGGGGAAAGGTATTTCCCGGCGACATCCGTTATGCGGATTTGAATGGAGATCATAAAATTGACGATAATGATTTGACCAAAATTGGAGAGCCTGTTGCCTCACCACGAATTATTTACGGCCTTTCACAGTCCGCACGTTACAAAAGACTGTCCTTAGACCTCCTGTTTCAGGGAGCTGCGAAAACAAACTGGTACTATCAGGCTTTTTCCATCATGCCTTTTGCCAATACCATGCGACCTTACGTGCACAACCTCGACTATTGGACTCCCGAAAATCCAAACGCCGAAAATCCACGTATTACCAACGCACCCACGACAAACAACTCTCAGATTTCGTCATTCTGGATGGGCAATGCGGCATATCTGCGCTTAAAAAGCACGACTCTTGCTTATACCATTCCTACATCGGTTATTGAAAAAATTAAGATGCAAAATGCGCGGATATATGTTTCCGGCCAAAATATACTGACCTGGAGTAAACTAAAATATTACGATCCCGAGATAGGACCGAACGACTCCGGTGCCCCGACAAACGGGTGGAGTTACCCAAATCAGAAAGTGATTTCAATAGGTGTCAATCTTACTTTCTAACCCTGTCGCAACATGAAATCAGTCACTTTTACCTTACTAAAAGAGATCACTTATTTACTGCTGGCGCTTGCCCTGTTTTCCTGTGACCGGTCCATTGAGGTCATCCCTACCGACCAGGTTTCGGATCAGACGCTTTGGCAAAATACTGAAAATGCCGACCTGTTTTTGAATGATGTTTACGGCAGCATACCGGCACCGTTCAACAGTCCGGATCCCTGGGAAAACTTTTCAGACAATTCAATCAATGGAATCGCAAACAGATTCAGCAGTGCAGTTTATGCCAATTCCGGTTACACGCCAAGTAACGGGCCGAGCCAGTGGGATAATTACAACGGAATCAGAAAATGTAATGTGTTCATAAAAAGTGTAACTGGCTCTGAACTGCCTGAAACCTGGAAAAAATTACGATTGGGCGAAGCCAGGTATTTGCGTGCCTATTACCACATGCTGCTCTGGACTTCCCACGGAAGCGTACCGATTATAGATGAAGTACTTAGCCTGAGTGAACAGGGCAAAGGGATTTACAGGCCTAACAACACGTTTGAAGAAACTTTCAAATTTATTACTGACGAATGCGCCGCTATTGCCGGGGACCTTCCACTGACCAGCCAGGCCGGACGCGTAACCAAAGGCGCTGCCCTGGCGCTGAAAGGGTGGTGCGAACTTTTTGCGGCCAGCCCGCTACACAATCCGACGGGTGACAAAGAAAAATGGCGTATTGCCGCGCAGACGAATAAAAGCATCATTGAGCTCAATTTATACAAATTGTTTCCCGATTACGGCACCTTGTTTTTGGAAGGAAACAACAATAATTCCGAGGTGATTTTCGACAAAGTTTATCTGGGCGGCACCACATTGGGAAACCGAAAAACTTCTTTGCAAGCACCCAGTTACGTAAATGGCGTTGCGCGCGCATTCGCCGGCGTTAATCCCACACAGGAGCTGGTCGATGAATATGCAATGGCGAATGGCTTAACGATTTCCGACCCAAAATCGGGCTACGACCCGCAAAACCCATATCTGAATCGCGAGCAGCGGTTTTACAAGGATATTGTGTACGATGGGTCCACCTGGCTTGGATCCGAAATTGTAACCCGCCTGGGACAGGGAAGTAAGAATGAAATTGACCTGAACGAAAAAAGTGAAGCGACCAATACCGGCTACTATTTCAGAAAAGGGATGGACCCATTATACGCTTTCATTGACAACGATCTCAACAGTGCGCATTTTATCATTTTTCGATATGCTGAAATCCTGCTGAGCTATGCAGAAGCGCAGAATGAGGCAGTCGGCCCGGATGAATCCGTTTACGATGCTGTCAATCAGGTACGTGCGCGGGTAAAACTACCCGCCCTTACAGCAGGATTTACACAGGCTCAGATGCGCGTTGCCATTCTGCGGGAACGCCGGGTGGAATTATGTCTGGAAGAAAAACGGTGGTATGATCTGATCCGCCTGAAAATTGCCGAAAACAAATTGAACGGACAATTACACGGTATGGCAATTTCAACCGAAAAGGGTAAACGTGTTTACAAAGTAGTAACAACTCCGGGCGGCGAAAGGATTTTTTATGCCAATAAAAACTATGTCTTCCCAATACCGCAAGCGGCGATGGATACAAATCCGAAGTTGGTTCAAAATCCGAATTATTGAGATCGGCTGTTGGCGATCAGCTCTTGGCCGTTGGCTATTGGAGCGTTCGTGATAATGGATAAGGGTTTGCATTTTGGCTCATTTCAAATAGGATATCAAAATAATACACGATGTATCAATTAGTTGCAAGACTAATCATTTAATAGAACCTTAATTACTAAAAGCTAATCGCTAACAGCATTTCCAAAAAAATCGAGTATGATATCTGAAACCAGTAACCCAGCTTCCCGGCGCAGCTTCATAAAAACGGGACTTACAGGCTTGTTCCTGCCAGTGCTTGCACCCGGGTTCGTCTCGGCTTTTGAGTTGTCGCTACCAGACGACAATCGCCGCGATTTTTCTGTTTGCATTACTGCTGACGCAATTCTCGAGAATCCGGGTATGGTAAAACTGGTGGCGGATGCAGGAGTGAACCGGGTGTGGATTGCAACCTATTTTTACGGCTACTGGCCGTGGGACAAAGAAAAGATTAAACGTGCAAGGAGGGCGATTTTAGACAGCGGAATGGAAGCGGCCGCGATTACGCTGCCCTTCGGGCATCCCGGTGACGCGTTGAATCCGAAGGACGACAATTTTCCGCTCATTTCGCCGGACACCTGGTCACGAAGTGTAGATATTGATGGGAAACTCTATGCGGGTACCACGGTCAGCCCATTGGCAAATAAGGAAAATGCACTTGCTCTGCGAGAATTAAAGGGCATGGGATTTCCTTTGTGTATACTCGACGACGATTTCCGAATTGCCCGTGCACCGGGTACAATTGGCGGGAATTATGACGATGCGAATCAGCAGATCTTCATCCGAAAAGGTGGGTACGGGACTGGTGCGTGGAAACAATTGACCGAAGAGATCCGCGCCCGGCAGCTGACACCGATGGTCCGGGCCTGGGTAAACTGGCAGTGTGATCTGCTTACCGAATCTTTTCTGGCTCAACAGAATGGGTTTGGAGCCGGACTCGGTTTTATGGCCATGTACCTCTGCTCAGAAAAAGCCGGCATCCGGTTTTCAGATTACAAAAATATACCCGTGCGGGTTGGCGAGGCTCATTTTACCGATAAGTCTTTGTCGACTACAAAAGGTTGGACCGACGAACTTTTCAGTGTGCTCTTCCATCGTAGATTTATCGCGCCGGAAAACGCATGGAGCGAAACAACGGCGTTCCCGGCTGATGCTATTTCTGCTGAAAATATGGCGGCAAAACTCACCATTTCTACGATTGCGGATGTTCGCCATACCACTTTCATGAGCGGACTGGTACCGCTGCCAGACAGTTATTGGAGCAAGCTGCGCCCCGCTATTGCCAAACAAAAGGAACTTCACAATGCTGTTGCAGGGCACAAACCCAAGGGCCCATTCAAACATTACTGGGGCGAAATGTCAAGATTTGTCGGTCGCGATCTCCCCTACTCGCTCTGGCTGGCCTTGGGCGTACCGTTCGAAGTGATCGATGATTTAAAGAGCAATAAAGATGGCTGGGTGTTTGTCGGCGATGAAGATTGCGCGCAGGTGACCAAAGACGACCGGCTCAAATATCTGCTGGCACGCCCTGACGCTGTTTTAACAAACAACATTCAGATCCAGCGCTTGGAGGAAGATTTGACCACACTCTGGAAATGGAGGGAAACAATTCTGGCAGAACTTAATACTTCTAAAGTACCCTACGTCATCGAAGAGTCGCCATGCGTTTGCGCCTGGTACCCAAGCGCAAATTGCGTGATTGTCTGGAACTTGACAGACAAGCCACAAAATCTGGCTGTACAGTACATTGGAAAAACGTATTCTGAAAAATTTCCCCCGATGGGCTCTCTCAAAATTAACCTGAAATAACATTTATGTCTGCCAGCTCTATTGACATCCTCACAATCGTTGCCTATTTCGTTCTGATACTCGGCGTGGGCCTATGGTCGGGACGGGGTAAAAAAGGCACTGCCGCCAATTATTTTGTTTCCAAAGGCACGCTTCCGTTCTGGGCTATTGCCGCCGCTTATGTATCGTCGGGCCTCAATCCAGAGCAGCTCATCGGGATGAACGGCATGGGTTACATGGTGGGCCTGCCGCTTGTGAACTCCTACCTGATCGCGATCTTCGTTTACAGCGCGCTCATTTTTTGCTTTTTCCCGCTTTATCTCCGCAACAATATTGTGACAATGCCCCAATACCTGGGGATGAGGTTCAATGTACAAAGCCAGAATATATTCAGTATCCTGCTGCTGATCAGCTATATTCTTTTGAATTTATCCGTGGTGCTTTATGGCGGCGCAAAACTTTTTCAGGGAATTTACGGTGTGCCCATCTGGCTGGGCGTGTTGGTGCTTGGGGTCGTTGCCGGAATGTACACCATGTACGGCGGGATGAAATTTGTGATCAATGCCGCTGTTTTCGACTTCATACTGGTATTGTGCGCAGGGGCCGTTTTGTTCATTCTGGGTTATATGAAACTACCCAATGGCTGGGAAGATATCAAAACCCATGCACCCGGCGGATTTCATCTCATGCAACCAACCGATTATCCTGTCATGCCCTGGCACGCGGTGCTGTTTGCGCTTTTCAATCTTCAGTTATTTTATTCGTGTATCAATCAGTCACTTGTGCAACGCGGCCTTGGCGCACGTTCTGAGTGGGATGTAAAAATGGCCATCATTCTTGCGACAGGCTTTGTTTTGTTGCGGCCTTTTATAGAAATTTTTCCGGGAATGATCGCCCGCGCACTGGCATTTTCAGGTCATGCAGAATATGCGGTGTCAGCGGCGGAAGTGGACAGCGTATACCCCATGCTGATCAAAAACTTGATTCCCGACGGATTGAAAGGATTATTGCTCATCGGTGCGCTGGCAACGGTGATGTCCACGACTGCGGCGCTTCTGAATTCGATTTCAACCTTGTTTACTTACGACGTATACAGAAAATGGATCAACAAGGAAGCAGATGATAAAAAGCTCGTAAAAGTGGGTATCATCACCACGCTTGTGCTGATGGTTTTCAGTATCCTTTATGCACCTATGATCGAAAATTTTGGCGGAATATTTCTTTATTTTCAGGCGGCGTCTACCTATCTGGCAGTTCCGGTAGCAACCTGTTTTCTGTTTGGTATTTTCTGGAAACGAGCCACGCCAGCCGCAGCTTTGGCCGTAATGATTGCCGGTATTCCGCTGGGGGCGCTGATCCAGCTCTGGATAATCCCAAACCTTTTTCCGGCGGAACTGATCAGGCAGTACAGCCTCTCAAATTTCTACGTAACGGGTGGCATCACCCAGATTTTCTGCGCGCTGCTGATGGTATCTGTTAGCCTCTTTACCCAACCGAGGGAATATGCCGGAATTGCAAACCTGATGTGGTCGGCAAAATTACTGCGGTCTCCCGACGGCGAGCCGGATAGACCCCTGTGGCAGTCAGTCTGGCTGTGGTGGGGCGTGATGGCAGTGATTTATGCTGTGATTTATTATATGTGGTGGTAAAAACTGAATTATAAAATGGAAAGAAAAAAAACGGCTCTTTGCGTGATCTCACATCCGGATGATGCGGAATTTGTATGCGCAGGTACATTGGCTTTATTGGCCGAAAAAGGATGGGAAATCGTGATGGCAACAATGACCCCAGGCCAGGCTGGCTCTACGGTGATGGGGCCGGAAGAGATCAGTGCGGTCCGGCGCGTGGAAGCAGCCAATTCCGCTTCTCTGATCAATGCCAGTTACTACTGTCTGGAATGCGAAGATATTTTCATTGCCTACGACCGCGAAACCCTGATGAAAGCCATTGAATTGGTCAGAAAAGTAAGGCCATCGCTGGTTTTCACGGCCAGTCCGTCGGACTACATCGTCGATCATGAAATAACAAGTAAGGTGATGCAAACAGCCTGCCTGGCAGCTGGCATCCCCAACATTCCTATTGAGGGCGTCGAGGCTTTTTCACCGGTTCCGCATTTGTACTATTGCGAGCCTACCCACAATAAAGATATTCTGGGGAGAGATATTTTCTCAACCATTCATGTCGATATCACCAGCGTTATGGATCTCAAAGAGCGCATGCTGAAATGCCACAAAAGTCAGAGGGATTGGCTCAGACAAATTTCCGGGCTGGATGAATTTGTGATTTCGATGAAAGAGTTTTCTCAGAAAGCAGGTAAAAAGATTGGCCGCGATTATGCAGAAGGCTTCCGGCAGCATCTGGGTTTCAGTTATCCGGCTGACAATCTGCTTTTGGCCGAATTGGGTGATCTGGTATTTGTACGTGAAGAAAAAGAAACCGTTTTGGAATGAAAACACAGGTAATAAACAGAGATGGTGTCCTGGTAATAAGGGCTGAAAACGACCAGATAGCTTTTGAAATCGCGCCGCAGCTGGGCGGAAGGATCATCAGCGTCTATAATAAAGATCTGAAAAAGGAATTCCTTTGGAATAACAAACACCTGAAACTGGCAGAAAACAAACCCGGTGCTGACTATGATTCCAACTTTTGGGGTGGTATTGATGAACTGATCCCCAACGACATTCCCGAAACAGTGGACTCCATTGCATATCCGGATCATGGGGAGTTGTGGACCGCATCTTTGGCGCATGAAGTGAACGAAGAGGGCGTTTCCGTATTTGGGGTGCTGCCGCTGAGCGGGCTCTATTATAAAAAAACACTTTCGCTTTCCGACAACGAACCTTTGATCCAAACCAGATACGAGATCAGAAATGATTCAGGTGCCACCAGGCATTTTTTGTGGAAACTACACGCCGCAATACAGATTGCAGAAGGTGACCGTGTTGTCAGCAGCGCCGGAAAAGCCAGAGCTGTTGACCAGAACGCCAGTAGAATTAAAACGGAAGAGGAATTCTCATGGCCTCATCTTCAAAAAAACGACGTATCCGAAGTCCCGGCTTATGACAAAACGATGGATTTTTTCTATTTGTACGACGTGACCCGGCCTCAGATGGGTATGCTTAGCGAAAAAGGTAAAAATTTGTTTGAGTACAGATATGACAACGCAGTCTTTCCATATCAATGGTATTTCGCATCCTACGGCCAGTTCAATGAACACTATACCGCAATTCTGGAACCGGCCTCGGCCATGCCAGTCAGCGTGAACGAAGCCAAAATTCTGAATCAGTGCACGGTGCTTGGGGCAGGAGAACAAATTGAGACAGTTGTGACCATTTATGCAGGGATTACCGCCTCAGATTTATGAAAATGGAAAACACATCCCAAAAAGTACTGATTACCGGGGCGGCCTCGGGAATTGGAAGAGCAACGGCAATCCGCTTCGCAACGGAGGGCTGGAATGTTTGCCTGAACGATATTCAAACAGAAAAACTGCAAGCGGTTTTGTCTGAATTACCTGGCGATAATCACCTCGCTTTTGCAGGAAGCTATGCCGAACCGGAAACAATTTTACAGGTAGAAAAACGCATCAGCGAGCGTTGGGGAAAGCTGGATGCGCTTGTAAACTGCGCCGGTGTCTCCGGGCCGACTGACCTGCTAACAATGGAAACGCAGCAGTGGCGCAGGATATTCGACATCATGGTTAACGGCTGTTTGCTGATATCCCGAATGAGCATCGGACTGATGACCGACCAGGGCCGGATTATTCAGATTACTTCCATACATGGGGAAAGAGCGGAACGTTACGGCAGCAGTTACTCGATGGCCAAGGCGGCCATTAACCAGTTTTGCCGGTCAATGGCGCTGGAACTGGCAGACAGAAACATCCTTGTCAACGCAATTGCCCCGGGTTTTGTAAACACGCCCATGTCGGTAACGGATGGTGAAAATGAACTTGATACGCAGTGGTTCCGCGATAATTATATTGAAGGAAATCACTTGCCTTTGCGCCGGGCGGCCAGTCCGGAAGAAATTTCCGGCGTTGCTTTTTTTCTTGCCGGAAAGGATGCTTCCTACATTACCGGACAGGTAATTACCGTCGACGGAGGCCTGACAATCACTTTTTAACTGTTTCTAAACCTTTACTATATTTTTTAATCCTTAAAATTTATTTATGAAAATCGAATCAGTAGACTTTTTTTATCTCAGTATGCCCGAAGTGCTTGATATCGGGGACGGCAGTCAGGACTCGACCCTGGTCAGGGTTCGCGGCGGAGGCCTGGAAGGTTGGGGAGAATGTGAAGCTTCGCCTTTGCCAACCATCGCCAGCTATGTAACTCCAATGTCACACAGCGCCTGCAAACCTGTAAAATGGGCCGTAGAGGGCATGCCATTGAACAGCGTTGAAGATATTTACAACATCTCCAAACGCGTGCACGAAAACTGCTTTGACCTGTTGCAATCGGACCATACGCTTTCAGGGATAGATATCGCACTCTGGGATTTATTGGGTAAACATTTGCAGGAACCTGTTTACCGTTTATTGGGATACAAAAAAGCTTTCCCGAAACTGCCTTACGCGTCCCAGCTTTTCGGCGATACACCCGAACTGACTTACGAAAAAGCAAAAGCCTCACTGGCAGGAGGTTACAAGGCGGTAAAATTTGGTTGGGGACCAATCGGAAAAACAGATGCAAAAACAGACGGAGAACATTTCCGTGCAGCACGTGCCGGTTTGGGAGAAGATTTGTTTCTGATGATCGACATTGGTACCGTATGGAATGAGAATTCTGCTGCCGCCATAGAACGATTGACCGCGTTGAAGGAAGTGAACACATACTGGCTGGAAGAGCCGTTCACCAACCTGGCGCTTGGGCCATACAAAGCACTGTCGGAAGCCAGGCCAAAAATTGCACTTGCAGCCGGTGAAGGATGTAACAACTATGTACAGGCTGCTGCAATGCTTGATTTTGGTGGTTTGGAATACATACAGATCGATACAGGCAGGATTGGCGGAATTACCTCTGCGAAACGGGTGGCTGACCATGCTGTTGCGAAAAATATCACTTACGTGAACCATACTTTTACGTCTCACCTGGCTTTGAGCGCATCCATCCAGCCATATGCAGGTTTGGAAAAAGACATCATCTGCGAGTATCCTGTAGAGCCCAAAAGCCTCGCGCTGGACATTACCAGCAATAAAATTCTCCTGGACGAAAACGGCTTTGTAAACGTACCCGAATTGCCCGGCCTCGGAATGGAGATTAACAATGAAGGGTTGAAAAAATACCTTGTTGAGACCGAGATCCATGTCGCCGGAAAATTGCTTTACAGCACGCCGGAATTGTAGATGGAAAACCTGTGCTTATCCCGTTTACGTGCTTTTGGCCGCGCTCCGAACCCAGGTACCTAATTAGCATATAAACAGTTAAAATATTGATTATAAAATATTAGAACCAAGCAATCTTTTCATATTACAGATCTTTGTTAAGCCTGCGAGTCCGTGATCCGCAGGCTTTTTTATTTACTGAAATCCCTGTCGAGTCAGCGATTAGTTGAAATGCATTCACTACGCAACAAAATAAACGATATGAAGTTTTTATATAACTTTAATCACCAAATACCTGCCACATAGTCTCATTCGTTTTGTAAGAGGCAATAACGGCTTAACCCAACCTGGACAATGAAGTACAAGCTCCTGATACTCCTCCATTTCTGTGCTCTTTCAACTTTCGGACAAAACAAAGACTTGCGAGAAAACATAGTCATCACATCCCAAAATGAGAAAACCACGGTAAACATTGGTGAAAATGGCGAATTACAAATAAACGTATCACCAAAAGACGTCCGTAAATTCGTAAAAGCAGGGTTCGTCCGGTATAGTAATTTCGGCGCAAAAGGCGATGGCAAAACAGACGAAATCGACGCCATTGCTGCCACGCATGCATTTGCCAACTTGCACGGCCTTTCGGTGAAAGCCGACGATGATGCCACCTACTACATTAGTGGAAAAGAGCGCACCGCAGCCATCCGGACCGACACTGATTTTGGAAAGGCCGCCTTCATCATTGACGATACCGAAGTTCAAAATCGCAATGCCGCCGTTTTCACTGTCGGTTCAGACCTAAAACCGTTTAAACTGGAGACGATCTTGTCGCTCAAAAGGAATCAAAAAAAAATCGACGCTGCTCTGCCGGGCCCCTGCCTGATCACAGTCACGAATTCTCTGGTAAAACAGTACATCCGTTTCGGGCTCAACCAGAACAATGGCTCTTCGCAGACGGATATCTTTGTAGTCGACAAAAACGGAAACGTAGATATGAATGCTCCGATCATCTGGGACTTTGACCAAATTACGGAGATGACCGCGCTTCCGATTGATGAAAAACCATTGAAAATCAGCGGAGGGCGTTTTACGACAATTGCGAATAAGGCCGAATCAAAATATACATACTACAACCGGAACATCGCGATCCGGCGGTCCAACGTACTTTTGGAAGGTCTCGAACACCGCATCAAGGGCGAGGAAGACCATGGCGCTCCTTATGGAGGTTTCATCAATATCGGCGACTGCTCCTATATAACGATAAAAAATTCCATTCTGACCGGACACAGGACATACAGCACCATCGGATCAGCAGGCAAGCCGGTTACAATGGGAACCTACGATCTATCCGCCAACCGCGCACTTAATGTTTCGTTCATCAATTGCAGCCAGACAAACGACATCAATGATAATAAATTCTGGGGCATTCTGGGTTCAAACTTCTGCAAAAATCTGCTTTATGACCATTGCGTTCTCTCCCGGTTTGACGCCCATCAGGGGGTTGCTAATGCCACCATCCGCAATTCAACGCTCGGGCACATGGGAATTAATGCAATCGGCAGCGGCTTGTTATTGGTTGAAAATTCCACCATCCGGGGCAGAAGCATTGTTAACCTGCGCTCCGATTACGGAAGTACCTGGCAGGGAGAACTCGTGATCCGTAACTGTGTTTTTGTGCCAGCAGACGGCAAACCGGTCAGTTCCGCACTGATAGGCGGATCCCATTCGGGCCAGCATGATTTTGGCTACAAGTGTTATATGCCTGAGCGGATTACTATTGAAAACCTCCGTATCGACGACTCCCGGCACCCTGAAAATTACCAAGGACCCGCTATTTTCGCCAATTTTAACCCGGAAATGACAGACAGTTCTTATCATGAAAAATTCCCATACATTAAAACCAAGGAAGTAAAGCTCAGAAACGTAACCACCACCAGCGGCAAAACACTCAGAATGAGCGACAATTCGTTTCTGTTCAGGAATGTAAAAGTAATTACGGATTAATAATATTATCCTAAGACTCACTTTATGGCAGGCTGCCTGATTTGAGCAATGTGATCAGTCAGAATTTGTTTGCTACTATTTTTCCAGCCAGTGGACAACATCCTTTATGACTGTATCCCAACCAAAAGTCCTGCCTGTTATTTTTCCATCCGAATCTTTTTCGTTAGCAAAAATATTGTGATCATACCCGACGTAGGGCTTTACGATCACGTTGTATTTGTTATGATCCCGAAGGTCAAAAGGCAAATAATCTCAATACAGATCCTGCAAACTTTCTGTACCGTAGATGAGGAGTGTAAGCTGTTTTGAACTCATGATTTTCGTCTTGATCGAAGGCTCCTCCCGACCAGAAAACAGACCATGATTTTCATCATACCTTATTTTACGGACCGATTGGTAAAATCAATTATTCCCATTGCATGACACCAGGATTACTTTTCCAACCTTTTTATTAACCAGACCTATACTTACGGCAACGTTTGAACCTTGTCAATGCACGACCAGATAAATACGATTTTTATCCACCCAATCCTGATGATTCAGAAATTCAATAACTGTATTGTGCACTTTTACATAGTTTTCGCAGTTGCTTTTCTTGACAAATTCCTCCGGTACGTTCCCTTCACGATTCTGATAATAGCCTTTGGTATAAGTTTCGTTCGGGAATTGGTTTTGGGTGCTGTCCGATGTCAGCGGTACGCCTGGTTTGGACAGAACAATTAGGTTGGATTTTTTCCTGATTGGGTCCAGGTCAAAAGGAAACGCTATCATGTATCTCTTCACGAATAATGGCGTAAAATCCGAACCGACCTCCACGTAAAAACGCTCTTTATCCGCTCACCTCCATAGTTTCAGAGATGGCCCGTTTTACGACGAGCATGGGCGCCCGGGTTGGTAGGATGGAATTCTAATACCTTATGAAAACATTATTTTGGGGTTTCATCAAACCGGGCGATAGTCTCAATATGTAGTTGGGTTTAAAAATGGCATCCCGGAAAGAACCCGAAATGAGGGCTTGCACCCGCAACGATATTTGGCGGACCGGTTTAACCCATTTTACGGTTGCAATTATCTCACAAATTTCACACGGCCACTGGCTTCTTCAAAAGATAAAACTTGAATAGAAAAAAGTCGATTCACTATTTCAAACCAGAGTCCGGGAATAACCGGCATGCATTTAAGGCATCTGATTTCCATTCCCGATCCGCTAAAATTTCAATATCTTTTTAAAATACTGATAACAAGGACGGTCAGAGTTTTTGGTCAATTTGTGATTGTGTTCCATATTTGCAAACTGAACTCACGAATTTATGCTCCTGAATAAAAGAATACCGATTCGTTACATTTTCGGAAAAGTCCGGAGAGAGCTTTTTTTCGTTCTCATTATCGGTTTGATTGTGTATTATCTCACGCTTCGGTTCAGGGCATTTTTGCCTGACATGCCCATTAATATTCCTGCATTTCTGGGTACTGCCATTTCCGTTGTTCTCTCTTTCAAGCTCAACCAATCCTATGACCGCTGGTGGGAAGCGCGAAAAATCTGGGGAAGCATCGTCAACGACAGCAGGACACTGATATTACAGCTGCAATCTTTTGTCGCAAAAGGTAATCAGCAGGACATCAAAACAATAGGCTTCCGCCATATCGCCTGGTGTTATAGCCTGAGCCGGGCATTGCGGGGACAGGACGTGGAACCGGATCTGGAAAAATTCTTGTCTGCGGACGACATCGAATCGCTCAAAAAGCATAAAAACAAACATCTTGGCATTCTGCAACTCAACACGCTGCACATTGCCAATCTGGCCGAACAGGGCAAAATAAACATCTTCGGACAAGTACAGATCAACAATACGCTCGTCAGTTTTTCCAATTCGATGGGCATGGCAGAGCGGATCAAGTCGACGATCTTCCCGGCCACTTACAAGTATTTCCTGCATCTGACGATATACCTTTTTGTCATAACGCTTTCGATTTCCCTTCGTGATATCGAAGGATACTTCGAAATACCGCTACTGCTGGTAATTTCCGCCGCATTTTTTCTATTGGAAAAAACGGCTACGCACATGGAAAATCCGTTCAGCAATCTGCCCACGGATACGGCTATGACCACGATTTCAACAACCATTGAAACCAATATCAAACAGTTACTCAACGAAGAAGACCTTCCGGAACCAATACCCGATCATTCATTTTATATCATGTAAATCACTAATCTATGCGTACACATTCGAAAGAAACACAGGAAACACTGACGCCCGATCTGGCATTGGAGATTTTGAAACAGGGCAATGAACGCTTTGTCGGAAACCTGAAAGCAAACCGGAATTTGTTGCAGCAGGTCAATGAAACATCAACGGGGCAATTTCCCTTTGCGACCATTTTGAGCTGCATGGACAGCCGTACTTCGGCCGAGCTTATTTTTGACCAGGGGCTTGGCGACGTTTTCAGCATTCGTGTGGCAGGAAATGTCCTGAACGACGATATTCTGGGCAGTATGGAATATGCCAGCCAGGTCGTTGGCGCAAAAGTCATCGTTGTGCTTGGCCACACCCGATGCGGTGCAATTATCGGCGCCTGCAACCATGTTAAACTGGGGCACCTGACCAGCTTGCTAAGCAAAATAGAACCGGCAATTGAAGAAGAAAAAACGACAACTTCTGATCGGGATGGTTCCAATCATGAATTTGTAAATAACGTATCGAAGCTGAACGTTCAGTTAACAATCGACCGGATCCGTCAGGAAAGTTCATTGATAAACGAACTGGAAGAACAGAAAAAGATCAAAATAGTTGGAGGCGTTTATGACGTAGATAACGGCAAAGTAACGTTTTTCGACTAGAACATATTCCGGCGTAAAAGTTATCGCGACGTAAAGCGAAATTCTTTTCCGAATGCAAGTGGCCCTGAATTGAGTTGGGGCTGCTTGTGTTCGGCTTTTTTTGGTTCGTGTATGAAGCAAATCGGAACTTGTCACTATCAAAATCTTAACCAATTATGTGTAAATTCATTGTATGAAACCAAGGTTATATTTTGACACTTTTTTGGCGGTGTTTATGATGAAGAATTTGAAGGAATCTCAATATTGCTATTTGAAAAAGTGAGATTGGGACAGATTATTTGTGTGTATTCTGATCTGTCGGAAGCTGAACTTCAAAATGCGCCACAGAGAATCAGAGCGTATTTTACAGATCTACCAAAAGAACATATGCAATTTGTTGAAGTGACAGAAGAAGCATTTGAGCTTGCTCAGAAGTATTTAGATGAAAAAGTTGTTGGTAAGATAAGTGCAGATGATTGCAGACATATTGCAACCGCGACCCTCAATAAAGTCGACATTTTAGTAAGCTGGAACTTCAAACACATTGTTAACGTCTTTAGAATTCGTGGGTATAATTCGATAAATTTACGTTGTGGGTACCCGCAACTTGACATACGTTCACCAAGAGAAATTGTATTCAATAAAGAAGATAGCTAAAAAGGAAAAAACATTTGACACAGTCAAAGTTTTTCGTGAGATAAAGGAAAAAATAGCAAAGGAAACTGAGAAAATGACCTTTGCCGAATTCAAGGAATACTTAAACAAAAACAAACTGCGGACTACCGAGTAGCCTAGCCGGGGAGAGGCATTTATTCGACTAGCCGACAGCCATTCCAAAAAACTGCTAACACACAAAGTCTGCCGGGCTCTTTATCGGTAGATCTTAATTAAAATCTGGTTGCATACATGTCCCCAACAAGCCGATCTTTTCTGGTTGGCTCTGATTTCGTGACCACCCTGAACACAATTTGCAGGTCTGACGGGAAGCTCGTGTAGTGGGTTATTATGTATGTTTTTGTTCCACTCTTAATATTGAGTTTGACAACGGAAATACACCTTCGCTTAGTAGCCCTGCGAAGGCACAGACCACGGAGCCGAAAGCCATTAAAATCCATATTTCAGAATGTTCGCCCATAAACAAAAAAACTTGTTAAGAACGGCCATTTAACAATGCCCAACATCTTCACAAACCAAAAACCCAACCTCCATAAACCTACCCGCCATTAATAACCCCAATCCCATCGAGATGTAACGTTGGTAGCATTAGAATGTACAGAAACATTTCCGAGTGCCGTAAGTACGCAACGTTGCATACCTACGGTATTTTGGTTCGACATTTTGAATGTGTTGCTACCGATATTGCGTCCCTAGCGGGACTTGTTTCAAGATACAAAGAAAGCCGCTCAACATAAATTAGCGGGTTTTTCTGCTTCACCCGTGACCTCTGCCTTCAAAAACCAAACATCATTTCCATAAACGTACCCACCATTGATGGCCGGAACCCATAGGGATGTAATATCAGTAGAATTAGAATTTACAGAAACATTTCAGAGTGCCGTAGGTACGTAAGGTTACATACCTACGGTATTTTGGTTCGACATTTTGATTGTCTTTCTACCGATATTACGTCCTTACGGGACTTGTTTGAAGATATAAAAATGTAAGTACTGCCGTTCCTCTTCGTCTACTTTAAATATGATAGTACATTAGATGATTTTCCCTTAAATGTTTAAGTATAACATGACTGGTAAACTTGTGATCATTCAGCGTCATGGATTGAGATATTTTTCTGTCCGCTTACGACTCCAAGAGGCCGAAAAAGCTTCTCTCATGCCTTAGAATATTTCTCTATGTTATTCGATGAAGGGATAAACTCTCGCTTCCATGTCCTGTGAAGACACAGGACATGGAACCTTAATTATTTCTTGGATGCTAAAATTTTGAAGTTAAGATTAGAGCATCCAGGTTTAACAGCAGAAGAGGACTTTGTAATTAGAACCATTTCAGCTGAAACCTCGCTTCCTGGTTCCAGAATCATATTGGTCCTTTTTGTCAGCATAGCATTGGGTTTGGTATCCCGGTATGATGTTGTACAATTATTTATGAATGCCCCACCTAGTGGCAAACTTGAAGTTACAAGTGATGTAAACTCTACTGCGTTAGCATTATCATTCGTAAGATACATATCGTATTTATAGACATTAAATACACCTTTATTATGAACTGGCTTCGTTACACCAGCATAAAGTTCGTCGCAGACGCCGACTTTCTCAACTTCGTAACTCACTGATACGCCATTGTGTTTAACTAATGTCTTTCTCTGCGCCAAGGAATTAAACGAAAACAAGCTGACTACTGATAGAATAAGAGATGGGAGTAGGGTTAAAATCTTGATTTTCATGATAATAAAGATGGTTTAGTGGTAAATCAATAATGTAAAGTTGCTAATCAATGAATAAGGTGGCAATACCTACAAGTAGGTATAATGACGGATAAAAAAAGGCTTTATTTAAAAAAAGAGTCCATAAAGTAGGCCATCGTCAACTGAGATATTATTAAGCTTTGTGAAACACATAAAGTGAGAAGCCTGTATGCGTTTGGTTCAGTTCTCACAGATCGGTTCAACCCGGAAAGTGATATTGACATGATCGTGGATTTTATAAACATTGAGGTCGAAGATTATGCTGACAACTATTATGACTTTAAGTTTTCACTACAAGATATCCTTGACGGACCAGTAGATCTGTTGGAGGAGAAGGCTATTAAAAATCCCTATTTCAGAAAGTCCGTAAATCAACAAAAACAACTTGTTTATGGACTGTCATGTTAATACGACATGGGCTTTCAGGTTCTATTGTAGGCTCTAGTCGAAATTGAGCGTTTACCCACCTACAATACATAGAAGTCTCCAAAGCAGCTTCCTAGCTCCACTCTCGCCCCAGCATCCCAAAAAACCTCAAAAATCCCCACCAACATTCCCTCAACTCTTGGATTTGACCCAAAAACCCTTCAATTTTAAGGTTTTTCAGTAACCTGCTGTTTAAACTTGCTGGCCTGGCATACACCAACAAGTTTCTGAGCGTATTTTTGCATACTTAATTTCCAGCCCAAAAAAATTTAACCTTTTGATTCATGAATAAAAGAGAGTTCCTTAAAAACGCCGCAGCCTTGTCTTCCCTTGCCATGTTACCTGCTGAGTCATGGGCTTTTTCTGCCGACAAACGTTTGAGAACCGCGCACATCGGTTTGGGTGGGATGGGCCAGGCGGATCTGGCGTCCATATCAATACACAGCAACGTGGATGTGGTAGCGCTTTGCGACGTTGATTCAACTGTTTTAGCGACTGTGAGTGCGAAGTTCCCGAATGCGAAAACATACAAGGATTACCGCGTGATGCTTAAAGAAATGAGCAAGGATATTGATGCGGTGATTGTCTCCACGCCTGATCATTCCCACGCGCCGGCATCGATGATGGCTATGGAAATGAACAAACCTGTTTATTGCCAAAAGCCACTCACGCATTACGTAAAAGAAGCGCGGGCGATGGACAAAATTGCCAAAGACAAAAAACTGGTTACCCAGATGGGTATTCAGGTGCATTCTTTTTATGATTACAAACTGGCCACTTTGATGATCCAATCCGGCATCATTGGAAAAGTACACACCGTGAGAGCGTGGTCGCCCAAAAACTGGGGTTACAATGGCCCCGTGCCTGAAAGCGGTGATCCTGTACCAGCCAATCTGGACTGGAATTTATGGCAGGGAACTTCGCCGGAAAGGCCTTACAAGGATGGTTTTTACCATCCGGGCAACTGGCGCAAACTTATGGACTACGGCTGTGCTACGTTGGGCGATATGGGTGTACATATTTTTGATACCCCTTACAACGCTTTGCAACTGGATGTACCGAGAACGATCACAACAAATTGCAGAAAACCGAACGGATTTGGATACCCTGAAAAAAATATGGTTACCTATGAATTTCCGGGAACAAAATATACCGCCGATACGCTGAAATGGGTTTGGTATGATGGTGTGGGTGCTGACAAACAACGCGAAGATCTGATGCTTCCCGACGGAGGCGATCTGCACGACCAGGGTGCCATGTTCATTGGAGAAAAAGGCAGATTGTATCTCCCACATTTCCAGGTATTGCCAAAACTGATCGTGGACGGTGCCTACAAGGAAGTCGATACGACGCAGTTTAAACTGACCAAGCCAGACGGCGATTACAGCTCAGAATCGCACAAACACTACCATGAGTTTGTGGATGCATGTTTGGGTAAAGGAGCTACGAGCGCACCATTCTCGTATGCCTCGCGCCTGACAGAAACCATTTTGCTAGGTGTTATTGCCGGCCGTTTCCCAAACAAAACTTTACACTGGGATGCCAAAAAGGCGCAGTTTGCTGAGGACGAGGCCAACCAATATCTGGGCGGTATGTATCGGAAATTCTAGACCGTCAAAATTGTTAAGGATTTCGGTTTAATAACTGCTCACAGGCAGCTGGTGATCCGGCTAGTTTAAATATCTGAAAATCTCCTGCGGGCTGTGGCTTGCGGGAGATTTTTGTTTTGGGGTGATTTGGTTTACCGTTTACATGTACCGCTGGATAAATATTACACCACTGAAAGGCTGCAATTGAGATTTTATCTGCTTCTTAGCGTAATCATGTAACCTTGTTCATACAAGACAATATTATTGAAAATTTCGGAGAGGCTTCTTTGAAGAAATTAGCTTGAAAATTATATTGAACGACAAAGCACAACAGAAATGATCAATTTTGACAACCTCAAAAGTTATTCATCAGACTTCCCGAAGACTTGGAGTTTTCTTGGGTCTCCTGAAGAAGCAAGCAAAATCTCTCAGGAACACAAAGATCAGATTTTCTTTCTTAACGATGAGGCAGGAGAACTTGTCAGAAACTACATCAACAGCTCTAAAATGGTAACAGGTCCGCCATGGAAACCATTTAATGAAAGATATTTCAAGAAGATACAGGAATTTGAAGTAACCGAAAAATGTGAGAAAGAAATAAAAAAATGGTTGTATGACAAATCAATACCGTTCGACAAGTTTGTATTTATTTATGGTGATAAAAGCGGACTAGAAATTACGCTCACCTGGAAAATGGTTATAAAATATTGGCAGGGCCTTTTCTTTGCGGATGATTTGATCCTATTTGACGAAACACTCACCTGGGGACTTTTCTATTTCCACGAAGACAGGCTTCATTTTGGGACGGACAAAATCTATGATAAGGAATTTGAGTACGAAAAAACAGCCGATTTAAACGCGTTAAAGAATCAATTTTTCAATAAAGCCAGCCTCAACTTTACAAAAAACGAGAAAAAGAAAGCCGTAAGCGCGTTTAAAGAGAAATACAACACAGACAGCATTGAATAAAACTATCTTAAAAACCGGTTTGACCATGAGACCGCTAACCCGGTTTTCTGTGAGATGCTTCCATGAGGTCCGTTCCGCCGATTACCAATTCCCTTCCCCACCGCAATAATCACAAACCCCGCTCCAACTTTAACAATGAACCTGCCGTATACCACCACGCGTTACGGACCGCCGCCCTGTCATTGTAACCGGCAGACAATTATACCAAAACAACAGTCCGTAACACAGCCGCCCACCCTGTCGACGTATAACCAAAAACAATAACTGAGGATTATCACTAAACTGGAAATAGTATAAATTTTTAACGGTGAAAACCCACTTCCTGACGTCAGAATCCAATAAATTAAAAAAATTTAAAATAAACGTCTGCTTAATGCACATAGTACCTAATAAAATTATTACTTTGAAAAAAAATTCAAAATTATTCCATCGCCCCTAGGATAATGGCCAAATAAAATAGCTGTTCCACTAAAAAAAATCCGGTTTTGCCTATGCCCTAACACTCTACATTCAATACCCATCTCGAGAAACCTCATAGTAAGCACTTTACAGGTTTCACAACTTCTGTCATCCATCCCGGATGAACGGAATTTCTATGCCAAATTTTCCCTAACTATTAACTACCAAAACAATGAAAAGAAAGCAAGAAGCAAGTTGTCCGTTATGGATGAAGCTTGCCTTTTACCAGATTGTCGTTTTTACTGCCTCCATTGGTGTATCCCTCGCCGCACCCGTAAAATCGGGAAGTATTTTAACCCGCACAACCAAATCCAAAGCCGCCGTAAGGCCTGTCACAGGTAAAGTAACCGATAGCAAAGGTGATGCGATTCCTGGCTCTACCGTCATTGTAAAAGGTAGTGAGACGGGTACCATCACGGACGCAGAAGGCAAGTTTTCCATCGAAATCACCAGTGATGCGGCCATTTTGACAATTTCGTCAATTGGTTACGATAGCAAAGAAATCACTGTTGGATCCCAAAGCGTATTAAATGTCGTTCTGGAAGCTTCATCAGCACTTCTTGAAGAAGTGGTTGTAACAGCACTTGGTATCCAGAGAGATAAAAAAGCGCTTACCTATGCAACTCAGCAAATCGCGGGCGAGGAATTGCGCCGTGCAGCCAATACCAATTTTGTTGACGCCCTTAATGGAAAGGCAGCCGGTATTGATATCAAGATAAGCAGCTCTGGCGCAGGCGGTTCTACCCGTGCCGTGCTTCGTGGAAACAAGTCTTTACAGGGTTCCAGTGAAGCGCTCTATGTGATCGATGGTATTCCGATGGCAAACAACAAGGGTGGGCAGCCGGGTTCTTATGGTGGAACAGATGGTGGAGACGGTCTTTCGGCGATTAACCCGGCAGATATCGAAAGCATCAGCATTTTGAGAGGTGCGAACGCATCCATTCTTTATGGTAGCCAGGGTGCGAACGGTGTGATTCTGATCACAACCAAAAAAGGAAAAGAAGGCAAATTGTCCGTAGACTTCAATTCAAGTACCGTTTTGGAAAAAGTATCCGGCCTTCCGGAATTCCAGTTTCGTTACGGAACAGTGGGTGGTGATTACAGCTGGACGCCTATCGGAACGGCTGTTGTTAAATCAGACAGTTACCAAAAAGATTATATTAAAGACTTCTTTCAGACGGGCGTAACAGCTACCAACTCCGTAGCAGTCACCGGCGGAAACAGCAAAACAAATGTTTACTTTTCCTACGCCAATATCTCTTCGAAAGGCATCATGCCAACAAATAACTACCACAAGAATAACTTTTCGTTCAGACAGAGCACCAAGCTTTTGAAAGATAAGATGACGATCAGTTCCGGTGTGATTTTATCGGCAGAACTCGCCAAAAACCGTCCTGGGGCAGGTTATTATAACAACCCGCTGACGGGCCTGTATTTGTTTGCCAGAGATCGCGACTTCGCTAAGTACAAATCAGAGTACGCCGTATTCAACGCGGACAGGAATCTGGACAAAATGAACTGGTATTCGACAGAAGAAAAGCAAAACAATCCTTACTGGGAAATAAACAAAAATTCGAAACAGCAGTCGTACAAAAGACTCATAGCCAATACCAAATTGTCTTATGACATCACCGAAAGTCTTAAATTTGAGGTAAGAGGTAACATCGACTACAACGCAATTGTGCGGGATTACCGCTATGCAGCTGCTGGTAACTCTGTGAGTGTGAGCCCAAACGGCACATGGAATTACTCCAGATATACAGACCAGTCCATTTATACAGACGGAATTCTTAGCTACAATAAGAGCTTTGGTGAATTCAGCCTGAATGCACTTGTTGGGGCCAGCTACCAAAAGAACACCTACGGCGATGGTATGGCTGTGAACAACGGAACCACAGCATTACAATACCCCAACGTCTTCACGTTTGCGAATATGCCTTACAACGTGATATTCAATAATCAGGTAGCCGGCGTTTTGGATTACAGCAAAACCATCAAACAGGGTGCATTTGCCAACGTATCGCTTGGGTTTAAAGACTTCCTGTTTCTGGATATAGCAGGACGTAACGACTGGGCTTCTACCCTGGCACTTACCGGAAATCAGTCTTACTTTTATCCATCCATCGGCGGCTCGGCTGTCATCAGTCAAATGTTTAGTTTGCCACAGGCCATTTCATTCCTGAAAGTAAGGGCATCGTTCTCACAAACTGCCAATGAAGTGCCTTACAACGTGGTGCAACCATTGTCTTCCATCGGTGGCGCGGGCGGTCCAACCGGGATAGGCGGTATCAACCGACCAACACAGGTACCATTTACCAACCTGAAGCCTGAAAAAATCGTCGCCAACGAGTACGGTCTTGAAGCCAAGTTTTTCAGAAACAAGTTAGGCCTCGACTTTACTTTGTATAATGGTGTCAGCACGAATCAGTTCCTGTCACTGACGGCACCTTCGGGTTCAGGTTATACAACTTATTATGTCAATGCAGGAAGAATCGAAAACAGCGGGTTTGAGCTTACTTTGAATGCAGAACCATTCCGTACCGATCATTTCAGCTGGAATACTTCGGTAAACGCCTCACGGAACCAAAACAAGATTGTAGAACTGATTGCGTCGAATCCAAACTATCAGGTGGGTAGCGATACTGAAGGTTTTGCATCGCTGATCAAAGCGGGTGGTTCTTTCAATGATGTGTACATTTACCACTTCGCAAGAAATGCTGCCGGCCAGGTTATTTTGGCAGCAAACGGAACGCCAACCAGAGAAGCGACACAGACCAAAGTTGGCAATGTGAACCCGAAACTCCTTTTGGGATGGACCAACAACTTCAATTATCGTAATTTCTTCGCCAGCGCGCTGATAAACGGAAAATTCGGCGGAGTTGCATTCTCTAAAACAGAGGCATTCCTGGATTCTTATGGTGTAAGTGAAAGATCTGCGGCAGCCAGAGATGCCGGAAGTGTTCCTTTGAATGCGGTTACACCCGAAGGTGTCGCTGTTAGCTCCATTGCTCCATACACCTATTATTCTGCCGTTGGTGACAGAAATAAGATTATGGAACCTTACGTGTTTTCGAGAACCAACGTGCGTTTGGGCCAGTTTGTTTTGGGATATACATTTAGACCAAAAGGTACAAACCCAGTCCTGAAAGATGCTTCCGTATCGTTTGTAGGCAGGAACTTGTTCTTCTTCTACAAAAAAGCACCTTTCGATCCTGAGCAGGCAATGAGCACCAACAATGCTTTGCAATCAACGGACGTTTTTGGTTTGCCGTCAACAAGATCATACGGGATAAACCTGAAGGTTACATTCTAAAACTTTAAAATAATCAAGACATGAAACAAATACTTTTTGCACTTATATCCCTGATTGCGTTCGCGGCGTGTACAGACGATTTTATAGAAACGAACACGAACCCATATCAGATTTCGGATGAGACACTTAAGCAGGATTTCAACCTTGTGGGATCGCCCTTTTCCGGCATGATTTTCAACCTCAACGGAGGTCAGATTGAAGAAGATTTATGTGCTGACAACTGGCTGGGTTACATGGGTACGCCTACCGATTTTGTAGGTAATGTGAACAATACCACTTACAGCATTACCTGGAACTCGTTTTGGGGAAGACAATACGGAAGTGTAATGTCCCCGGCAAAACAGGTGATCAGACTTGCCGGAGAAAACAAATTGCCGATGTTTGCCGTTTGGGCCAAGCTGGTTCGCATTTTGTCTATGTCAAAACTGACAGCAGTACACGGGCCAATCATTTATTCCCAGTATGGCACTACCGCCAATTCGATCCTATACGACAAAGAATCTGATCTGTATCCGCTTTTCTTTAAGCAGCTCGATTCTATACAAACTGAATTTGCTGCCAACAAAACCTACACAGGATACAAAAAATTTGACCCTTCAAAATATGCGGGCAGTATCCCGCAATGGCAGAAATTGGTAAATTCAATGCGTCTCAGACTTGCCATGCGCTTGTCGAAAGTGGATCCTGCTCAGGCAAAAACCCAGGGAGAAAAAGCTTTGAGCGATCCTGCCGGTTTGATCACCACCAATGCCGACAATTTCACCAATTCCCTGAACGGAATTATTATGCCGGTTGGCCAGATTTGCTACGAATGGGACGATACCCGGATGGGTGCTCCAATGGAATCTTTCTTGATTGGTTTAAACGATGGCCGGATCTCCAAATACTATGCGCCAATTACCAACGCAGCTTTGTATGCCGATCACCCTTCCATGCCTTACAAAGGAATCCGGAATGGTGGATATGTTAAAGCAAAAGCCGATCACGTACCTTTCTCAAAAGTAAGCGAAGACTTCAAAACGGTACAGACCAGAAGGAATTTTACCGCAGCAGAAGTTGCCTTTCTTAAAGCCGAAGCCGGGCTCAGAGGTTGGGCGGGAGCGGGTGATCCAAAAGCGAATTATGAAGAAGGCGTAAAATTATCCTTCGCTGATTGGGGCGCAGGTGGTGTAGATGCTTATCTGGCGGACAAAACCAGCAAGCCGATCAATTATATTGATCCGATTGACGCACGTAATAATTTCACTGCGCTTTCCACCGTAACCGTAGCCTGGAATGAAGCAGATCCACTGGAATTGAAGCTGGAAAAGATCATCACCCAGAAATATATTAACAACTTTACCAATACTACGGAAGCATGGGTGGATTTCAGAAGAACAGGCTACCCGAAAATTCCGTCTGCTTCCAAGAACGACAGCAATGCAAACTGGGGAATTATTCCGGTGGGAGAATTGATCAAAAGAATGCCGTTTGTAAACGCAGAAAGAACCGGTAACACGGCCGCCGTTGCTGATGCTGTATCTAAAATGGGTGCAGGTGCCAAGGATGATATCGCAACCCGTTTGTGGTTTGATACCGGTAAGGCTGCAAACTTTTAAGATCATCAAAAGTAGTTTTTTCTAAAAAACGGGATGGCGGTGTGCCGTCCCGTTTTTGTATGCCAAAATCAGCCTTGTCTTTTCTTGACATTCTGAAATTTTAATCAATATCCCGAGGATTCTTCTTCCACCAAGGGCAAAATCATTTGATAGAGCGAAGTGATGCATTGGTCTGCTGATTGCGCCGCGGAGTTCAAAATCAATTCGGGGTGGAGAGGCAGTTCATAACCTGTACTGACTCCCGTGAAATCGGATATATCATTGTTTCTGGCTTTTTTGTAGAGTCCTTTTACATCTCTGTTTTCACAAACAGCAACCGGACAATCAACAAATACTTCAAAATATTGCTTACCGAGGGTATTCCGATTCGCCTCGCGCTGTTGTTGCAGAGGGGTGATAAAGGCGCAAATTACAATGACCTTTTTTTGCACCAGCATCTTGCTGATCTCCATAACCCGTCGGATATTTTCAGATCTGTCTGCTTCTGAAAAACTTAAATCCCTGTTAATCCCTGACCTGATTAAATCGCCATCCATGCCAAAAGTAAAAAACCCGGCATCATTCAGTTTTTGTTCGAGGCCTGCCGCGATGGTGCTCTTACCGGCTCCCGACAAACCGGTAAGCCAAATTACAAGTCCGTTCTGATTTAGTATGTTTTGTCTCATCTGGTAGTTGCCTGATTCAACTTAAACAAAGAAAACTTCCGTTCAGAAGCGACTCCTTGTTGTACAAAAATGGTGTACCGTCCGGCCTGGTAACGGTTCCTCCGCTGTGCGTTAAAATGGCTTGTCCGGCGGCAGTGTCCCACTCCATGGTTGGTCCTTGTCTGAAGTAAATATGTGCCAGACCTTCGGCCAGCAGACAGAATTTCAGAGAACTCCCAACCGATACACTTGTTAAAACCGGATATTTGGCAAGCATTTCTGCCTCTTCGGGCGAGCTGTGCGTGCGGCTTCCCACCGCTGTCCAGTCGCCTGTTCGTTTATCCGTTTTCAGCTGCGTTTTGATTCCATCTGCATCAATCTTCCATGCGCCGTCAGTCTCATTTCCGTAATACATCACATCCGTAACTGGCACATAAATAACACCCAGAACAGGCACACTATTTTGAATCAGTGCAATATTAACGGTAAACTCGCCATTTCGTTTTACAAATTCCTTCGTTCCGTCCAGCGGATCCACGCACCAGAAATGCTTCCAGTTTTTACGTTCCTGATAGGGAATATCCCGTCCCTCTTCCGACAAAACAGGTATTTCCGGAAAATATGCTTTCAAACGTTTTGTGATTACCTCGTTAGAGGCCTCATCCGCAAGCGTCAACGGAGATTCATCCGCCTTGTAAGTTACAGTGTCAGATTTTTGAGGATCATTGTAAATTTTCAGAATTGCCGCTCCGGCTTCCCTTGCAATTGACAAGAGTTCATTTATATCAATTTGTATCATCGTTTTCCAAAATTATTATTATTAAACCGGCATCCTGCTCACCACCGAGCGTAACAATTCTTCCTGCGCTTTTCGTTTCAGCAGATCTTCCGGTTTCAGCTGCTGTCTCACTTCCTGTTTCATTTTCTGATTTATTTCGGAGAACAATGTGATTTCTTCCGGGCTAAAACTGCGTACTTTTTCATTTGGTAAATATCTTTTATAGCCCAATTTTTCAAGCGTATCTCCGGCAACCTGCTCGAAAATCAGAATATCTTCTTCGCTAAGTTCTTTCAGGAATTTGTTATGGTTGTCGGACAAAACCGGCTTTACCACATTCTGCCACATCAATCCCGAATTCGCCGTTTCTTTTGACTCATCTGACTGATGATATTCCATCGCGGCATCAGAATATTCCGCCCCGATAAAACTGCACAATTCTGCCAATACTTTTTGCGGCTGACCGAGTAAATCTTCATATTTCACCTGAACAACCCGCTCAGCACCCAACAATTCCCGCAGTTTGATAGAGGCTTCCTGCTCCGTTTTCCACTGTTTTGCAATATGATACATGTGTTTTTCGCCCACAATCGCCTTTTTGAACGACAAGGCAACGTCCCGTCCGTCCCTGAACAAATGCAGATAAAGTGGCTTCTCAGCATATTTTTCCAGTTCTTCGGCATACCTGATATTGGCCATGCTTTTACACATCCATATGCCGGCACCTTCACTTTCTGCCTTCAATTCATAAATGACACGCGCAATCTCAGGAAGCGTAGGATTTGTTACTCTTTGACCAATTATTTTACGATCCAGCGTGATGCCGGTCCAGGGAACAGGATTGTATTCTACCAAAAGACAAACATCCTCAACCAGCTGGGCAAAGTTTTCAGTAACATTTAAATCTCCGTAAGCCGGAAGCAAAGGCATAAACCTTTCCAGAATATGAGGCGGATGTGGTGCCGAAACGCCTTTTAGCTGATTCAGCATCAGCCGCAATAAGTTGGAACCCGACCGCTGGGTACCGATCATTTGAATACAAATCATTTTATAAAATCAATAATCCTGCAACTCCTGCCGCAGGTATGAGATAAACAGGATCAATTTTAAAACGCATCACCAGCAACTGCGCCACGACAAATATGACTACAGTAAAAACTGTAAAACCATTATTGCCCATGATCGTGTAAGCCGCCGAAACGATCATCCCGATAATAGCGGGACGCAAACCTTTAAAGACAGCAACCAAAGCCGTTGATTTGCTGATTTGATTAAAAAATCGGGTGCATACGATCGTCAGAATGGCTGTGGGAAGAAAGATGGAAATCGTCGCGTTTACCGCTCCCCAAAATCCGGAAAGTTTGTAACCGATAAAAGTTGCACTAACGAAAATAGGTCCCGGCGTAATTTGTCCCATAGCAATGGCATCTACAAATTCTTTGTTGCTCAGCCATTTCATCCCGTTCACAATGATCTTTTGCATGGTTGGGATAATTACATATCCGCCGCCAAACTGAGTCAGACTCATGGTGGAAAAAGTAAGAAAAATTTGCCGGTGCAGGTTGATCAGAATGTTTTGTCCATTGTAAAAAAAGGCAATTGCCCCCACCACAGTGATCAGAATGATAGCATAGGTAATTCCTTTTCCGGCTTTTTCAATTACGGGAACTGCGGCTTTTTCCTTCTTTTTCGACTTTACTATTTTGGCTGTTTTTTGCTGATTGTAATAAAAGTAACCGATCAGTCCGCTGACGATCAGAACGGCCAGTGTCGTCAGATATGATTTGGAAAATGCGACGATAGCAGCTGCGGCAATGGCGATGATACCCTGCGGCCAGTCTTTGATATTTTTTTCGCCCATACTCACCGCCACACTGATGATCACCGCCGCAACAGCCGGAAGGACGCCAGCGAAAAAATGGTTCATGGCAGGAATATCTCCGAATTTTAAATACAAATGGGAAAGCACCAGCATGAGCACAAAAGAGGGAAAAAGCACTGCGATAATACTGACAAACGCGCCTTTGATCCCGGCCAATTTATACCCGACAAAAGACACAACATTCACGGCCATCGGTCCAGGAAGAACGGAAGCCAGTGAAATACCTTCCATAATCGTTTCATTTTCAATCATTCCATCCTTCTCCGCCACTCTTTTCTGAATCATTGAGATCAGCCCCATAAAGCCGCCCCAGGACGTAGCACCGATGCGCAGGAAAGTAAGAAAGAGGTAAGTGAGGGATGGTTTCATTTGTCGGGTGTGGTAAGGTTTCACGCAAAGAACGCAGCGTTGAAGGCGCAGAGAACGCAGAGAAAAATGTTTTTAGTTTTTAGTAAACAATTCATAGTATGTGCCGCCGTGAACTGTTTATTAAAAACGTTTCGCTGTGTTCTCTGCGCCTATCTTTTCTTTCCTACTCTGCGTTTGAACCCTTTTTACTTCGAAATAAATGGTACAAGCTTGTCGCCACTAATAAACTCAGCCCGATACGGTGCGAAAGTACTGCTTAGCTGCCACAAAACCTTCCCCCTGACGTCAGTAAGTACAATTGTATTTGTTTTGGAACTGCAATGTAAAACCGTATCGTCGTGGATCATATAACTGCTTCCCATCCTGGCAGAATAAACCTGTTTTGGTAGTTTGATATTTAGCGAAAGTTCAGCCTTTTTATTTTTTTCATCCAACCTAAAAGAAAGTGAGCGAGAAAGCTGCATTTCTGTCCCGTTGTCAAATAACATCAGTTCCCCGTTTTTGTTCCGATGCACGGCATGGCCCTGTGTAAAACTTCCTTCCTTGGGTATTTCAAAATCCCCTCCCTTGCCAAATTTCCACATGACCGCGCCCGTAGCCGCGTTGATTTTCCAGACCTGACCGTTGTTATAGAATGACATCAGATAATTGCCATCGTTGTCAATCGAAAGGCTGTTGGCATGCATCCAGTCAGATTTTTCTTTCAAAATATTCGGATAGGTCAAAGCGTCGAGATGGTCAAAAATTGACCAGTTCCAAACTTTCCTGCCATTCCGATCAAGGATTAGAATGCCATCGCTCTTAACCGTATCACTTTCAGTGCCGCCGATTGAACGAAGATCCATTATTTTCTGGTCAACTGTAAGGGTGACGATCTGGCTTTTATTGTTGAGAATCACCTCATGATGAACCGTTTTATCAAGCCCTTTCTCCCCTTTTTTCAGGTGAAACAATGTGTCTCCCTGCAAGGACAATTCCAGTATCTCATTACCATAGCTGGTGGGGTATTCTTCTGTTCCGAGAATGGAGATAATGGTTTTGTTTTTGGTGAAATGCGACGTTTTGAAACCCGTCCCATTCACCTGATGATACCAGCGAAGTTTGCCCCTGGTATCGGCAAGGTATATAATGCCGGGTAAATCTCTTCTTGAAAGGAGAACATATCCAGTTTTGAACTCATCTGGTAACACCACCTTTTCCGGTGTTTTGATTCTGAAAGAATCCTGTATCCAAATGGGAAAAGGCTGTGTCGTAAATGGATATTCCCTGCTGGACACCCTGGAACCGTTCGGATCTGTGGTCCAGATCCGATATACATACTTCGTTTTGGCGTCAAGATTGGTCAAAACCAAATGATGGAATTGTGAAGATGCAGAAACGGAAGTCCTGAATTTTTTGTCCGGAGCGTCCTTTTTCCAGTATTCTATTTCCGCTGATTCCTTTTCAGGTGTTTTGAAGTCGACTTGAAATTTTAATGCATTTCTGGCAGGTGAACTTTGCCAGATGGAATCAATCCGGGCAGTTTGGGAGCAACCTGTAAAGACGATCCAAACCAGGAAATAGAAGTAATGCTTCATCACTTTGGTTATGGGTAAAATAAAAGTTGTGGGTATGCAAATTTGGGCTGGTCATACCCAATGACGAGGTGTCGCTAAGGTACGAAATTGGCGGAACTTGTCCCTACTCGGCGGATCGGATTGAGCGGAGTCGAAATGCCTTTTGGTGTAAAAGGCCTTCGACTCCGCTCAGGCTGACAAGCACTAAAGCTTACCGAGCAGTCTGCATCTTTGTTTAAATATGATTAACGGTTGCTGTTAATCAGGTTATTGTTCAAATCCGCCTGAGCCTGCGGATATGGGAAATATTTGTTTTTGGCAATGTTAACCCGGGTAGTCTTTCCAGTCGCAGCCAGATAAGCATTCTGAACGGATTCGTATTTGTCCATCCGTATCAAATCTTCTCTGCGTTTGCATTCCAAAAAGAATTCCCATCCGCGTTCTTTCAGGATCGCATCACGAAGGCTCTCTTTTGTGAAAGTACCCGCAGCTCCCAGCAAAGTAGCCTTTGAGCGTGCTTTTACCTGATTGATAATGCTGATGCTTTCCTGATTTGGCCCGTTCAATTCGTTTAATGCTTCTGCCCTTGAAAGCAAAACATCGGCGTAACGGAAGATAGGGAAAACGTGCCCGTCGTAATATGTTTTGGAACCATTCGGATCCGCAAATTTAGTTGAACACACATTGGGCATATAGTAAAATCCGGCCGGAGGATTTGTCTGGCCCGCAGGAGGCTGCACATAATGAAGGCCGTCCGTTCCTATATAGTCATAATAGAACATTTCTCTTCTCGCATCGTTTTTTTCAAAAGAATTCCAAAAATACCAGGGTGTTGCAAGTATCCCCCATCTGTCGGTTACCTGAGGATTGTTTATCGGGCCAAAATGATTGATAATTTCCACCGCATCCACCAGGTTATTGGCCAAAGCGCTGAAAATATTTTCGGAGCACCATTTGTTACTTTCAGCAAAAAGACCTGCATAAGTAGGAAATAATTCGTATTTCTTCAACGCCATGATCTGCGTAGTAAGTTCTTGTACCTTCTGCCAGTTTTTTTCACGCATGTAGAGTTTACACAAAAGCGTCATCGCTGCGCCTTTCGTTGCTCTTCCCACATCATTGGTCGCATAAATTTTGTTGCTTACATAATCGGCAGGTAAATTGGCAATGGCATATTCAAGATCTTTAATGATGAACTCATTAATCTTGGTCACCTCAGTTACGGGTACCTTGGCTTCATAATCCGGACTGGCTATATTCTGGGCAACCGTTTCCTCTGAAATAAGCGGCACCGGCCCAAAGGCATTGGTAAGATCAAAATATCCCAGTGACCTGAGGAATTTCAACTCACCTGTAAACTGCGCTTTTTGTTCATCAGTCAGCGAAGCCATTTTAGGAATGTAGTAAAGCCCGTTGTTTGCATCACTGACCAGTTTGAATTGCTGCTGCCATGCAAATGCAAGGTAGGCGTTGGCAGGCCCCCAGGCACAATTGGCCATCAGGGCGAAGTCTCCGGATCCAGTCGAATTTGCCACATCCGTGGTCATGTCTGTTACCATTACCTGAAATCCGGCATAGTACATCCAGGAGTCATTGTTTCCGCTGGGCTGTTTCAACCGCGCATAAACTGCGTTTACCGCAGCTACGGCATCATCCTTGGTTTGAAAAGCATTTGCATCCGTAAGAATGCTGTATACTTTTGGTTCGAGCATCTTATCGCAGGATACCGAGATAAAAAGTATTAGTATGGAAATTAAAGTTAAACGTCTCATTCTTATTTGCTTATTTTAGAGATTATTTAGCACTTCAAAGCCACTTTATCAGTAGGCAGGAAGTTAAATCAAAAGTTTAGTTTTAAGCCCACCGTGTATGTTTTGTAGGCAGGAAAAGCCGTGTAGTCGAGCCCTGACGACAGGTTGATCGTGTTCGCTGAGGTAGCGGTATTCGCAGCCTTCGTGTTTGATTCAGGATCAGAGCCTGTGTATCCGGTAATGGTAAACAGGTTTTGAACCGAGCCATAAATTTTCACTTTCAACTTTTGCAGCCTCGTATTTCCCAATGGCAAATCATATCCCAGAGTGATCATTTTGCAACGGAGAAAGGATGCATCTTCGATAAACTTGGAGTTGACAAAACTACCATACGAGGTTAGCGCGTATCCGTCTCTTGGTACATCGGTGTTTTCGTTGGTTGGCTGCCAGCGGTTCAACGCTGCCACGCCATAACCCGATTCGAGGATCAGCGCATTAGCATTGTATAGACTGAATCCCAAAGCTCCCTGCATGAAAACATTCAACTCTATTCCTTTGTACTTAAATTCATTGCCAATACCGAATATGTAGCGCGGATTGGCATGGCCTAAATAAGTACGATCACCTTTGTTGGCCGCATTGTCTCCGGCGTTTATTACTCCGTCTCCATTTACATCAACATACTTGGCTGTTCCCGCAGGAGCACCAGGCTGAGGTGTATAAGTTTCTCCTGTTTTTATTACACCTGCATATTTGTATCCGTAAAATGCGCTCAATTCCTGTCCCGGCTCTAATTTTGAAAAATCGAGGGCCCGGCCACCGTAAGGGTTTGGAATCTGCGTGATGATGTAGGGCCTGCCACCGAGATCCAATACTTTTTGCTTATTGTAGGCGATGTTCAGAGACGTTTTCCATCTGAAACCGTTCCCAACGATGTTTTGGGAAATGATGCCAAGTTCAACTCCTTTGTTTTCAAGCGATCCTGCGTTTACGATCTGGCTTGCAAAACCTGTCCAGTCTCCGATCGGGATATTCAGCAACAAATCCGTTGTTTTCTTTTTGTAGTAATCCGCTGTCACATTCACACGTCCGCGCATGAACGCCATATCAACACCAATGTCCAGCTGCGCTGTACTCTCCCATTTAAGATCAGGATTTGGCAGACGTGCAGCAACTACGCCGGGGTAAGAATGAGCTCCATCCAGAGTAACGTTGGTAGGCGAAAAAGTAGTCATGTAGGCATAATCTCCTATCCGGTCGTTTCCTGTAATCCCATAACTTGCTCTCAGTTTCAGATCAGAGAAAACATTCAGGTTCTTGATGAAATCTTCTTCACTCAATCTCCAGGCAACGGAACCCGATGGGAAATAACCATATCTGTTGTTTTCACCGAAACGCGAAGAACCGTCCCTTCTCACGGTGAACGTGGCAAGATATTTCTCTTTAAAATTGTAGTTTAACCTGCCGTAAGCGGAAGCAATTCTGGCGTTGATCTTGCTGCTGGTATTGCCAATCCGTTCCGTACCTGCACCCAGGTTATTGAAAAGGTATGCATCGGTACTGAAATTCTGAACTGTTACGGAACCGGTCTCAGCCATATCATTCTGATAAGACATACCTGCAACCGCGTTTACCGAATGATCCCCAAAGGTGCGGTTGTAAGTAAAATAGGCTTCAACCAGGCTACGAAGTGAGTTGGCATTGCTTACAGTAGCCTTTCCTTTTACTTTTTCGCCGTCAACCAGATCCCGTGGAAGATACGTTCCTTCTTTTAGCGTGGTATACTCTGTACCGGCGTTTATTTTAAACGAAAGCGCCTCCGTAAAATCATATTGGACAAATGCATTCACGTTTACCTTATTACCAACACGCTCATTGGTTGGTGCTAAAAGCCACGCCAGTGGATTGTCCCGTCCTTGAAAACGGGCAAAAGCACCGGTAGAAGTATAAGCAGGAACAGCCGGGGAAGCAGACAGAATTCCGTACATCACATTGGAAGGTACAATGGTGCCATCGTAATTTTTGAATGTAGAGTTGTTACGTTCCACATAAGCGTTGGCACCGATTTTAAATTTGTTATCGAATTTTTTATCGATGTTTAACCGCATCGTATACCTGTCGAAATCCGTTTTTTTCAAAGCGCCGTTTTGAGCAAAATAACCCAGTGAAAACGCGATACGTGTCTTTTCGTCACCACCACTGGCACTCAACGAATAGCTTTGGACCGAAGCGTTACGTGTAGAAAGTTTGAACCAGTCGTTGCTAATCCCGCTCGCAAGATCCTGAGCCGTAAAAGTAGCTGGAAGTCCTCGCTCGGCATTTTTTGAATTGGTGATCTGCATGGCCTGGAGGCCCGTCATTTTTTCGTAGGTATTCACCACCTTTTGAACTCCTGCATAGGTATCGAAGGAAATACTGGCTTTACCTGCTTTTCCACGTTTGGTGGTAATGATCACAACGCCGTTCGCTCCCCGTGCTCCGTATATTGCACTAGCCGAAGCATCTTTGAGTATCTGAATATCATCAATATCGTTTGGATTGATTTCCTTTCCGCTTTCGGAAGGAAAGCCGTCTACAATGTACAGCGGTTCATTGGTTGACGAGATCGAATTTCCACCGCGGATCCTTACGACAGTAGTACCACCAGGCGCTGAGCTTGACTGACTTACCTGCACACCGGCGGCACGTCCCTGAAAAGCCTGAGCGACGTTGGCTGTTGCCCCGCCCAAACTTAAATCCTCGCTGGAAACAGAGCTTACTGCTCCCGTAAGGTCTCTTTTCTTTTGCGTACCGTAACCGATTACGACCAGCTGTTCAAGGTTTTTCGCATCCTCCTCCATGGTGATGGCAAATTGGTTCTTATTCCCAACCGTGACCTCGGCCGTTTTGTAACCAATAAAAGAAAAACGAAGTACGGCCTGGCTGTTTGGCACTTCCAAAGAAAACATTCCCTTGGCATCGGTAAGTACGCCGGTATTTGTTCCTACTATGGAAACATTGGCGCCGGGAATTTCACCTCCTTTGGCATCGGAAACAGTCCCCGAGACACGGCGTTCATCTCCCGAAGCAGACGTTGCCTGCTGGGCGTAACCCGTTCCGGACAAAAAGAGTGAAACAAAAATGAGTGTAAATAAAAGTCTGGGTGTCATTTAAACGGTGTTTGGTTTTGGAGTGGATTATTGGGACAAAGTACTACCAGCACGAAAGATATATTATCTTCCGAAGTGACTGATTACAAATGCATTAAAGGAACAAAACAAATATATTAATTTTATGTGCTCGTACACACAAAGAATTAAATATTCCTGTATTTTCTATAATTTGAAGAAATTTTTCCTGTCAAAATATCGTATTGAAATACATTTTGCTTTTTTATATCCTGACAGGCTTGTTTTGCCTGGTTCAATTCGGCCCGGCTTTTAGGTGAATGATTCACTTCATTAATAAAATTTGTAACGTCTGGTATCTAAACAGTTACATCACAAGACATGGCCTAACAAGTCAGTTTAATTTCAGAGTTAAAATGGTATCAACTTTGCCTGGTTTTGATTGTAATCAGTAAAGTTTTAATCTCTGTTGATATCTGTTCTCTGATTTCCCCCAGTCACAAGTGTGGTGCGTTGGTCAGCACGGGTTGACGGCTTGTCGAAACGTTGTGGGAGCAGCCCGAAAAATACTTCAGGACGAAGGATTGAAAGGCAATAATATGACCATACGAGTTAGTGAATGTCCTGCTGTTGTGCGGCAACTTACTCAAAAACAGGCACAATAAGTAACCTGTTCCTATATACGAAGATTCCCTCTATTGCACGAAATGTCTTTCAAAATATGAGAAGCATTTTACATGGGTTAGTCTTTCACGATTTTCCCCCTGCTCTCCGGAAATTAATCCGAGCGATATCTAGCGCAACCTGCATTGTGCCCGGATTTGATGTTGGGTAATTATTCGCCTGCCAACGGGTAAATAATCGAATTTGTTCTATTATTCAAATTATATTAAGTACTATTACAACCTCAAACCTAAACCTTGAAACGTGAAAATCAGGAGCAACGAATTTCATTATCGCTTCTACCTTTTTTGCCTTGTTCTGCTTTTACCAGTTTATTTTCAATCTTCTTTCGCCCAGCAGGGGAATGTCTCGGCCGGAGGGAATGCAACAGGCAGTGGTGGCTCGGTGAGTTTTTCTGTGGGACAGGTTTTTTTCTCCGGTAATTCAGGAGCAGGCGGCTATGTCAATCAGGGCGTGCAACAATCTTACAATAATGCTGCGTTGCCGGTTACGCTGGTTGCTTTCGAAGCATTACCTGTTACAATTGAAAACAGTCAACAGGTGCTGGTTCGCTGGGAAACAACCTCTGAGACCAATAACGACTTTTTCACCATTGAACGTAGCGTTAATGGAACCAAATTCGCGGAAGTGACAAGAGTAAACGTAGCAGGCAGTAGTAAAGAGCGTAGAAAATACAGCTGGACAGACCTGCTCCCCTTTTCCGGAATCAGCTATTACAGGCTCAAACAAACCGATCTGGACCAGACGTTTGCCTATTCAACATGGAGGACGGTGCGGATCGATAATCCTACAAAAACCATCGCATATCCCAATCCTGTCCACAGCTATCTGCATTTGCGTGTGGCCAAAAATGGAATACAGTCGTATCAGATATTTGATCTGAGCGGTAGATTAGTTGAAGAAAGCAAGCTGACAGCGGGAGAAAACAAAATAAACATGAGCCGGTTTTCACCAGCCGTTTACATGATCCGGCTTGTTGCCGATAGTGAAATAAGACAATTCAAAATTATAAAAAACTAACTCTATGGCAGCAACGCTACGTAAAACGAGTGCAATCCTTGTTTTTAGCATGTTCATTGGCATAAAACTCTTTGCGCAAGCTCCCGAAAAAATGAGTTATCAGGCAGTGATTCGTGATGGAGCAGGCGACCTGGTGCTGAGCAAGACAGTCGGAATGAAGATAAGCATTCTGCAAGGTTCTGTCGCCGGCACAGCCACATACGCGGAAACCCATACCCCTGTTACCAATGCCAATGGTCTGGTGACGTTATCGGTTGGCACCGGTTCTGTGGTGACCGGCGTTTTTGCATCCATCAACTGGGCAAACGGTCCGTATTTTATCAAAACAGAAACCGATCCGGCCGGGGCTGCAAATTATACGATTTCCGGAACAAGTGAGTTGCTGAGTGTGCCTTATGCATTGTACGCAAAAACAGCTGCCACCGCCAACACTGCAACAGCAGCCGGAGCCCTTGCTTTTGCTGACTTTTACGCTTTGTCTCCACCTGACAATGCCTTCGTTGTTTTTCCGGGAAGTGCAATATCGTTTCCTCAGAGTGCAGTGGCCAGTGTTGGGATTCAAAGCTTCAATGGCAATGCTTTTGTTTTAGTTGAACCAGGTATTTATCAGGTCTCATTTCAGGTAAGCGTAATAGAAGCTGGTCAGCTCGCATTAACGCGCGACGGTGCAGAGTTGCCGTATACGGTTGTCGGCCGCGCCACCGGGGCATCCCAAATTGTAGGAATGTCGCTTGTCGAATCGTTTGGAAATTCTATCTTGCAACTGATCAACCCGAATTTAAATTATCCTTTGACAATCACGCCGCTGGCAGGTGGACAAAACCCGGTTTCTGCGCATCTGGTCATAACCAGGCTAAAATAGACCTTTTCGCATGCGGAGAAATATGTTAACTCCAAGCGAAAATGTTGTGCGTTGGGCTCGTTGGCAGATCTCACCTATTTTATCCCAATAAAGACCCGCCAGAGCTTTCCTTAAATCTCTGTTCTTTCCCACGCAAAGTCATTCCTTGCCAGGCTCAATTAAAATGAGCCGTACAGTCAAAATATTTGAGCCGTGGAAGCAACTACTCATGTTTCTTCGGGTTCGATATTTGCATGATGAAAAATACCACAAAAATTCAATTAGGTCAAAATGGCCCGTTCGTGTCCAAACTTGGTTTAGGCTGCATGCGCATGTCTTCTATCTGGGGCGGCCCAACACCCAACGAAACAGAAAGTATTGCAACGATCCATGAAGCCCTGGATCGCGGTATAAATTTTTTGAACACCGGAGACTTTTACGGTGCCGGCCATAATGAAATGCTGATAGGCAAAGCCATAAAAGGAAGGCGCGACGATGCGTACATCAGCGTGAAATTCGGCGCTATCTTTCACAACGGCCAATGGCTGGGAATGGATCTTCGCCCCATCGCTATCAAGAATTTCATAAATTACTCGCTGACCCGTTTGGGTATCGAAACCATTGACCTCTACCAGCCCAGCAGGATGGATCACAGCGTGCCGGTAGAAGACATCATCGGAACAGTTGCCGAATCGATTAAAGAGGGTAAAGTTCGAAACATTGGCGTATCGGAAATTACGGCTGACCAACTGCGGAAAGCCAACAGCACATATCCTGTAAGCGCGTTAGAGATGGGCTATTCGCTGGCCGACCGTCAAATAGAGAGCGAACTATTGCCGACAGCAAAGGAATTAGGCATTGGCATAGTGGCTTTCGCCAATACTGCAGAGGGCCTGTTGACCGGTGAAATGAAAGCTCCGCTTTCAGAAAATGATTTCCGAAACCATTTCTCCCGTTTTCAGGGTGAAAACTTAAACCATAACCTGGAAAAAGTCGAAATCTTAAAGCAAATAGCCGACATTAAAGGTTACTCGCCGACACAGGTTGCAATCGCCTGGGTGAAGGAACAGGGCGACAATATTATGCCTTTGGTAAGCATGAGCCGCAGGTCGCGTTTGGCGGAAAATATCGCAGCAATGGATATTGTATTTACGCCGGAAGAAATGAACATCTTAAACACTACTTTTACAGTGGGCGCTATACTTGGCGGCACTTATTTACAACGCTAAATGACCAGTCCAGCAGAAATTCTTCCGGGAGTGATTTTCTACTCTTACCTGTCCGCTATGCGAAAAGAAAAGGTATGTTTCTGGAACCACCATACCTTGATATTGCAGGTTTCGGGACAGTTTACCCTGGAAACCTCCGGGCAAAAAATTTCTACGACCGGAGGAGAAATGCTGCTGATTGGAAAAAACCAGTTGGGAACGCTCACCAAAATACCGCTGCCCGGCGGGAACTATGAAACAATTGTGATATCTCTGCAGGAAGACTTGCTCCGCAAGATTGTGTTAGAAGAAAAGCTTGAAGCAGACGAGAAATTCATTGGTTTACCAAACATCCTGATTCCCACAAACGAATTCCTTCAGGGCTATTTCCAATCTATTGTGCCCTACGCACGAAGTTCAGGAGCGGCCATGACGGACGAAATGGGCATACTGAAAGTGAAGGAAGGAGTTAAATTATTACTACTAGCCCTGCCAGAGCTACGCAATTTCCTATTCGACTTTTCAGAACCCCACAAGATCGATCTGGAAAATTTCATGATGAGTAACTTTCATTTCAACGTTCCCATTGAAAAATTTGCGCAACTTACCGGCCGCAGCCTGGCAGCGTTCAAACGCGATTTCCTGAAAACATTTGGCGCTCCACCCAGGCACTGGCTTCAGGACAAAAGGCTGACGGAAGCAAAGCACCTTATTGAAACCAAACATCAAAAACCTTCCGCCATTTACCTCGACCTGGGGTTTGAAAGCCTGTCACACTTTTCACATTCCTTTAAAAAAAAGTTTGGCATGGCGCCTACTGCATTAAATTATGGTATTTCTCTTAAGTGAGGTTTTGAGAGTGCAGTACGAGTCTCAAAAACCTGACATCTCAATCGCTTCGTTTTTTCATGGCAAAACAATCGGTCGCGCGGGCTAAAAGGACCAGATGACAAGCCCTGCACGAGCTGCGTCGTTCATTTCGAGAAAATGTAACCGCAACAAGCCACTTGCAAAATCGTTGATTCCCAGCTTAGATTCATAGTAAGGGTCGTTGGGCTGGCGGACAAAAAGCTTCCCGCTCCACAACTTTTTGACACCGGTATCAGCCAGCGTTCTTGCATTAGTAACCAGTTGTCGGTCGTCCAGAACTTCGGCGGCATCAAGTAAGAAATGAATCGAACCGGCAAGACTATTCATAACGAAACGATCCGGCCAGGTTTGAACACGGACCAGGTCAGCTGCTTTTTTTACCATATTCCGATAGACAGGATTACCGGTTGTTTTGTAAAAATAGGCGGCAATACGTCCAAACAACAGAATGTCGGCCGCTCCGTAACCGGTGTTGATCACCTTTATCAGGTTTGCGTCTGTTGGTTTTCCGTTCAGATCTATTTCACTGTAATATCCCTTTCGCTTTTCATCCCATGAATACTTTTCAACGGACTGCAAAATACGTTCCGCCCTGTCTTTTAAATGGGCAAATTCAGGATGTAACGCAGATGATTTTAACAGATAATAAGCCAGCAATGAAGAGCCGGGCAGCGACGAATTCACACCGGAAGGCCGGGGATCATCAATACACGAAATAGTCAGGTCCGTTTCCGGATTGCGATAATTCCAGAACAGATTCCCTGCCCCCTCAGCCCAGCGCTTCCATTGCTTGTCTCCGGTCTGGCTGTAAAGAAATGAAAATGAATAACATTGAAGTCCCGAATGCTTGATCCATGCCTGTCCCCCATCCTGATATTGTTCAAGACCCCGGTATTCCGGCTTATCGGCTTTGTGCCATCTGGCATGCCGGTTGTAAAGAAAACTTTGGGTAACGCCCGACCGGAAATGGTACCGAACGCCGGCAATTGCTCTGTGCGTAGCCGCTGAGTCGATCTCCCAAAGGAACGACCAGACAGGAATGGTTTCTATAAATTCGTGGGCTTTATACGGACTGTTTTTAGCAAGCTCTTCCTCCATTACTGTATCTCCGTAAAAGTTATAATAGATATGCTCCCCCCAGCCCAGCAGGCCGGTAGTCGGATTTTGTGCGTATTTTAGAAAGTCAGCCGCATATTGGCTGATTGATTCAGAATACTTCTTATCGCCCGTGAGACGGGTCAGTTCTTTTGCGATTCTGATCATTTCTGCATCGTGGTAGAAATTGCTTCCTCCAACAGCGCGGTCAGAACCCCGGATTCCTTCCGTTGGAGGAACGTTCCCTTTTGGTACGCTCATGTCACGGGTGTCGATAACCGATGCCAGCATGCGGGTTGAGCGGGCTCCATACGTGTCCTTTCCGTGACCGATCAGGTGATCATAATGCTCCCTGACATAGTACAAATAATCTTTCTTTTGCGCAAAACAGACCAGCGGGCAGAGCAACGCCCAGACACAGAGGATTTTTACAATTTTCATAATATTATTTTTGCCTTTTTGACATCTTCTGATTGTAGCATCATCCGATCCGTACTTTACTACATCCCGGTTTTACAAAAAGGAGAGACGTAGGTTTTGGGCTGGTGCCTGTCAGACCGTTACATTGCGCGTCGTGCACATCATCAAAAACAAATGCGGGGCGTCCGTCCTCCTGCGTGGTGGTGATGTCAATATTTTTCAGCTTAATTCCCCTGACATGGCGTACATACATACCGTAGGCGGGTAAAGTCCCGAACATCCTGTTTTCCGGATATTTTGGAGCGGCCTCCGGTATCTCCCGGATTGAGTCCTCACTTTTGCTCACCGGAAAACCACCCGTTATCGTTATCCTGACATTTTCAATACTCACGTTTTCAATCAGGTAACCCGGCACACCGCATATAGAAGACGTGTGCGGCAGGTAATCATGATGCCTGCGTTCTGGGTCGCTGTATTTTTCCGCCTTACTGACTGTGGCCGTAATGTTGGAAAGATGAACATTACGAATACTGCCCGTTTGTGTTTTTGACACGCCATATAACCCACGATTACGCTCCCCCAAACGTATACTAATTGGCGTACCCACACCTTTCATCACCAAATTCCTGACCACGATATCCTCCATGACACCACCATCGACAATCTGGAGTGCGATTCCGGAGATTACCGTCTGCCATATTTCGTTGTTTTCAATAAGTATTTGCCTGAACCCACCTGCCGAACCAGTCCCCATTTTGATGGCATTACACAATGACCTTACCTTGTTATTTCTAACCACACCTCGCACGCAGCCTCGTGCATAAGCACTTTTGAGACAAATTCCGTCATCGTCTGTATTGATGTCGCAGTTTTCAATCAGAAAATCCACGCAGTCGATCATGTCCAGACCGTCGGCGTTGTAAAAATAGTTTTCTGTTATTTTGACACCATCAATCCATACGTGGTCGCAATGCTGGAAAATGGCTGTCCACATTAAAGATTGCATGAATGTTATATCTTTAATCGTTACCTCCGAGCAGCGTTCAAAAACAAACAATGGCGGCCGGTTGTGGTTGTTGCCAGTGTCCTGAAACTCGCCTGTGCTGTCCACCTGTGCGTTACCATTGATCGTGCCTTTTCCCGAAATCATGATGCGCGACTGCTTGTCGGCGTGCACAAGGGTCTGTATCGTCGCTGGCCGAAACTCCGGATCATCTGACGGGATAGCGGGGTAATCCTTTTTGTATGGACTCCCGAGAATCACGCCTCCTTCTTCGATGTAGAGATTCACGTTTGATTTCAAGTGAAACGTTCCGGTCAGGAAGTTCCCTTTTGGCACCACGACCTTGCCTCCTCCCTTACGCGAGCATGTATCAATTGCCGTTTGGATGGCAGTAGTATTCATGCGGACCCCATCACCCAGAGCACCGAAACTCAGAATATTATGAATCGTCTCCAACGGCGGAGCAAACGGGTATCTTGAAAAAAATGGAGGGTTGGTCATCATGATATCTGATTCAGCAATATCCCCGTACAATTTTGCTTCAGGGAAAACACTGGTGTAGGCACACTATTTATTGAACTAATTTCATCGAATTCTGAGTCGTGCACGTCGTCCAGCAGAATGGCCGGCCGGCCGTCTTCCTGTTTCTGATTTATCTGAATATTCTTCATCTGAATCCCCTTTACGTGCCGCAGGTAAAAAGCGTAGGAAGGAAGCGTTCCAAACATCCGGTTTTCAGGGTACTTGTTTTCTAACTCGGCCACATCGCGCAGTGCATCTTCTGTTGTAGCAGTCGGATAGCCACCAAGAATCGTAATGTCCATGTTTTCAATCACCACATTCTGTATTAGATTCCCCGGGACACCGCAAATGGACGATGTGTGCACAGTGTAATTGTGACGTTTGCGCTCTTCGTCATTGTATTTCTCCGCTTTATTTACAACCGCCTTGACATCGTTGATATGTATATTTCGCATCGTACCCACCTGGACAGTAAGCGAATCGGATATCACACGGTTACGCCTACCGAGCCGGAGCGTTATCGGCGTTCCAATCCCGGTCATCGTTATCCTTCGGACTGTGATGTTTTCCATTATACCCCCATCAACAATCTGCAGGGCCAGACCGGATATACCCGTCTGCCAGATCTCATTGTCCTCGATCAGAATATTCCGGAATCCGCCGGACGAGTCGGTCCCCATTTTGATACCGTTACAAAGTGTGCGTACCCTATTTTTACGGATCGTGCCTCTGTTGCAGCCTTTATAGGTGTAACCTTTCAGACAGATCCCGTCGTCATTGCAGTTGATATCGCAGTTCTCTACTATAAAATCCTCGCAGTCGACAATATCGACACCGTCTGCATTGTGGAAATAATTTTCTTTAACAGTAATATGGTCCACGCGAACATGCTGGCAACGCGTGTAGGCCTGCGTCCACCAGACAGACTGGCGAAAAGTAACATCCTTCACAAGCACATTTTCGCATTCGTCAAACCAGATCAATGAAGGATTTTGCGCATTCTGTTCTTTGAATTCTCCTGTACCATTCAGAAGCGCATTGCCATCCAGCGTCCCGCTGCCTGTCACACTGATGTCCTTTGCAGACTGCGCATATATGAGGCTACGGTTCAGATATTGCTCGTACCGTACGGGCGTCCGCACAACGCGCTTAACAAAATCTTTGAAAAATGTTGAAGCAAGCAGAACGGCCCCATCTTCCAGATGCAGATGCACCTTACTTTTCAGGACCACCGAACCCGTCAAAAAAGTACCAAATGGGACGACCACTTGTCCACCACCCTGTTTAAAACAGGTATCAATTGCTTTCTGGATAGCGTTAGTACAAAGTTTGGTGCTGTCACGGGCCGCACCAAAATCAAGTATATTGAATTTTTTCTCTTCCACCGCCGGCAAAATATCTGTTGATGCCCCGCTAAACCCCGCCAACAGAGCGCCGGCTCCCGTTAAGCCAATCTTTACAAAATTTCGCCTTTCAATATGTTTCATTCAAACCAGATTTAGATTCCTGCTGCCCGCCTCACAAATCCATTTTCTTTGGCATTTTTCTATTAAAGAATACGCTGATTTACACTTTCAGACTAAATGATTTGAGTTTTTTGTTAAGGAAAATTTTGTCAGTTTACTATAAATCTGGTTGATTATGAGGTAATCCGGTTTGATCAGGTCACGTAGATCGGGTCGCGCAGCCAACGTCGCCCGGCCTGGGCGGCCCCGCCTGGGCGGCCCCGCCTGTGAAGCGGTGAAACACAAAAAAACCATCTCTTATGAAGATGGGATTTGTATAATAGTATTGTGCCGGCTAGCCTACGCGGCCCGGCCGCACTTAAATTCTATGCTCGGGGGCGCGTAGCCCGGGGCGGGGCGTACGATCGGAGTCGCGACCGACCGGGGCGCCCGGCCTTCGTGGCCCCGCCTGTGAAGAGGTAAACACAAACAAAAAAAGACCATCCTTTTGAGATGGTCTTCATGTAATGGTATTGTGGCGGCTACCTACTTTACCAGGTTTGACCCAAGTATCATCGGCGGTTCCGGGCTTAACTTCTCTGTTCGGGATGGGAAGAGGTGAACACCGGGCCAATAGCCACCAACAAGCTCTTTGAGTTATCAATTTTGAATGAGGGAGTGATGGAATGAGTGAATATTCTCTCATTCAAAATTCTATCATTCATTCATTGAATTTCATGTCATATTGGAAGTAGAAGAGAACAAGAGTGAGATATACTATTTAGTTAAAAATAATGTGCAAGCTGTTGGGTAATTAGTACTGCTCGGCTGAATGTATTTCTACACATACACCTGCAGCCTATCAACGTCGTAGTCTACAACGACCCTTATGTGGAAGATTCATCTTCGGGCTAGTTTCGCACTTAGATGCTTTCAGCGCTTATCTATTCCCCACATAGCTACCCGGCCATGCTACTGGCGTAACAACCGGTTCACCAGCGGTAGGTCCACCTCGGTCCTCTCGTACTAAAGGCAGCCCCCGTCAATCTTCCTACGCCCACCACAGATAGGGACCGAACTGTCTCACGACGTTCTGAACCCAGCTCGCGTGCCACTTTAATCGGCGAACAGCCGAACCCTTGGGACCTTCTCCAGCCCCAGGATGTGACGAGCCGACATCGAGGTGCCAAACCTCCCCGTCGATGTGAGCTCTTGGGGGAGATCAGCCTGTTATCCCCGGCGTACCTTTTATCCTTTGAGCGATGGCCCTTCCATACAGAACCACCGGATCACTATACCCTGGTTTCCCACCTGCTCGACCCGTCGGTCTCGCAGTCAAGCCTGCTTGTACTATTGCACTCCACACACGGTTACCAAGCGTGTTGAGCAGACCTTTGGAAGCCTCCGTTACACTTTTGGAGGCGACCACCCCAGTCAAACTACCCACCATGCACGGTCTCCGACTTTGTCGGATTAGATCCCAGGCCAGCGAAGGGTGGTATTTCAACGTTGGCTCCCCGATGCCTGGCGACACCGGCTCACAGCCTCCCACCTATCCTACACATCCCTGACCCGAAAACAATGCAAAGCTATAGTAAAGGTGCACGGGGTCTTTCCGTCCCGTGGCGGGTAAGCGGCAT
>OZ257152.1:2812500-5092500 GCA_965279265.1 Dyadobacter sp. | reverse complement strand
CATCCTGTTTGATGTGCTTTCAAAAGCCGGGTACAAGGTATTGGTGGCCAATGATGGCAAAAGTGCAATAGAACAGGCCCGCTATGCCTTGCCGGATCTTATTCTGCTGGATGTTATGATGCCGGGCATGAGTGGATTTGAAACCTGCAGGCAATTGAAAAACAACGCGGATACCGAGGCAATACCGGTTATTTTCATGACGGCACTCACCGAAACGATCAACAAAGTCAATGGCTTTAATATGGGTGCAGTGGACTATATTACTAAACCGTTTGAAATCCACGAAGTGCAGTCACGCATCGCAACGCATCTGGCGCTGGCGAACCTCAGACAAAAACTGGAACTGCTTGTAACCGACCGCACTGCCGATTTGAACAAGGCACTTACCGAAGTTGAACAGTTGAAAGATCAGTTACAGGCTGAAAATGTCTATTTGAAAGAAGAAATAAAGCAGTCGAAAAATCCGGATGATATTATCAGCCATAGCAAGGTTTTTGAAAAGGTTTTGATAAAAATAAGGCAGGTCGCTCCTACAAACAGTACCGTTCTGATCACGGGCGAATCCGGCACCGGGAAAGAGCTGCTTGCCAGAGCAGTGCATAGTCTGAGCGGGCGCAAAAACCGCCCGCTGATTAAACTGAACTGCGCCGCGTTACCGGCAAGTCTGATCGAAAGCGAATTGTTTGGTCATGAGAAAGGATCATTCACCGGCGCAACGGCGCAAAAGCAGGGACGGTTCGAACTGGCCGACGGCGGGACTATATTTTTGGACGAAATTGGAGAAATGCCCCTGGACTTACAACCTAAATTGCTGCGTGTATTGCAGGAAGGTGAATTTGAACGCGTCGGAAGTACCAAAACCTTAAAAATAAATGTCCGTGTCATTGCCGCTACAAACCGTGATCTGGAAAAGGAAATTGCTGCGCAGCGTTTTCGTGAAGATCTGTATTATCGTCTGAATGTGTTCCCTGTTTTCAGCATTCCGTTACGGGAACGAAAGGAAGACATCCCGCTTTTGGTAAAACACTTTTGCCAGAAACATGGTACAGAACAAGGAAAGTCGATCACCCAAATCCCTCAGAAAGTGATTGACAAGCTCAGTGCATACCACTGGCCGGGCAACATACGTGAACTGGAAAATGTCGTTGAAAGATCGATTATCATGTCGCCCGGAAACACACTTTTGCTCGATGACTGGTCTCCTGGAAAACCGGCTGCTGCCGCGAAAGGAAATATGATGACCATGGAGGAATGTGAACGGGAGCATATCTTGTTTGTCCTCGAAAAAACACATTGGAAGGTTAGCGGCAAAAACGGAGCGGCCCAGATTCTGGACATGATCCCGACCACCTTAGATTCCAGAATGCGCAAACTCGGTATTAAAAGACCCGACCAGTTTACGTTTTAACAAGATTTTCACGAAATATCAAAAATTTGGTAAAGTCGAGAACGTTAACAAATTTCACGTATCTACCTGACTAACAGTTATTGAACTTATAAAAACAAATTGGAACAACAATTGATATTCCTTTCTGAAAAAGGAAATCATTATGTGCACGGTAAGTTATCTTCCATTTCAAAACGGTTTTATCCTGACATCCAGCAGGGACGAGAAAATCACCCGTCCGCCTGCCATACTCTCGTATCCGGTCTTCTATCATGATCAGGAAGTAACATTTCCCAAAGATCCGCTTGGTCAGGGAAGCTGGATTGCCACATCAAAATCACGTACCGTCTGCCTGCTCAATGGTGCTTTTACAGCACATGAGCCCAAACCGCCTTATAAGCATAGCCGTGGATTGGTGGTTTTACATGCTTTCGATTATTCCACGATCTATCAGTTTGCATCTGAATACGATTTCACCGGATTGGAGCCATTTACGCTCCTGATGATAGAAATGGGCAGTCTGCTAGTCCTGCGCTGGACGGGTAGTCAGCTTTTCAAAATTGAAAAAGACGCCTTTGAGCCGCATATATGGTCATCGGCAACACTTTACTCGCCAGAAATAATCAAGGAACGTCAGTTATGGTTTTCAAAATGGCTGCATTCAGCGTCGGCAAAATCTCTGGAAAGCATCCGAAATTTTCATAAAACCGCTGGTGATGGCGATCCCGAAAATGCCGTACGTATGCGAAGGGCCGATCAGTATGCAACCGTTAGCCTCACCAGCGTAGTTCGCTCCGGGCAAGAAATCGAAATGGTTTATGAAGACCTCATTCACAGCAAATTAACACGCAAAAAACTTGCCCAAAATTATGTATCCAACTGAGCAGCTTGAACCTGCGACAAAAAGCAGGGAGATTTCAGGTAATGAAATTAAGGAATTAAAACCTGCCAAAAGCACGCGCCTTATTCGATTGCAAAGCTGGGAGTACTGGCCATTTTCGGTTGTTTACATTCCTGTTTTTATCTACTGGCTATGGCTGTCGATAAAGGCAAGGTCCTTCTTTTTCTTCTCGGCTTCCAATCCCTCGATTGAGTCGGGCGGGATGTTGGGTGAATCAAAAATAGATATTCTCGATCTGATAAACGGCGATTACAAACCTGCGACAATTTTTGTTAAACGAGATACAGACAAGACAACGCTTGCTGACAGAATCAGTTTTGCCGGTTTAAATTTCCCGGTAATTGCCAAACCAAACGCAGGCGAGCGCGGCTGGGGCGTAGAGAAAATCTCTGATATGAACGCGTTGGAAAACTACCATAAAAAAAGTCCGGTAGATTACCTGGTTCAGGAATACATAGACTATCCGCTTGAACTTGGCATTTTTTACTACCGGATGCCGGATCAGCCGGTCGGGACGATATCATCTATTGTGCAAAAAGAATTTCTGAGCGTTACCGGGAATGGATCTGATACCCTTGCAGAACTCATTCTGGCAAATGACCGGGCCGTTTTGCAATGGGAACTGCTGAAAGTTAAATATCAGTCTTCGCTTACAAAAGTGTTGAACAAAAATGAAAAAATGACACTGGTTTCAATTGGAAACCATTGCCTGGGCACCAAATTCCTGAATGCCAACCACCTGATAACCCCGGAACTTACGGCCGTTTTCGACCGGATCAGCACGGAAATTCATGGCTTTTATTTTGGACGATATGATTTGCGATGCGCAAGCCTGGAAGATCTCTATCAGGGACAAAATATAAAGATTATGGAACTCAACGGCGCAGGTGCCGAACCAGCCCACATTTATCAGCCGGGCTTTGCGATTCTGGAAGGCTGGAAAGTTTTGCTGCACCATTGGAATACGTTATACAAGATCAGCCGTTTCAACCACGAAAAGGGGGTAGCCTACATGACGCTCAAAGAAGCCCGGCTTATTTTGAGACGTATCAAAAAAGATAGACAACCGAAATAAGCCATGCCAAACCTACCTGTAAACTTTGTGATCGGTCTGGCTGTGAGCTTCCTGGGAACCCTGCCTTTGGGCGTTCTCAACATCACCATCATGGACGTTTCGCTCAAAAAAGGCTTTAATTCCGCGATCCGATTTGCCTTGGCCTGTGCTTTGGTTGAATTTGTATACAGTTATATTTCAGTACAACTGACAAAATCCATCATCGATTTCCCAGCTCTTCGTCCGGTCACTGAGGTTGTTGCCACCATCACTTTACTTGGCATGGGTGTCCATTATATCCGCAAGCAAAACAGCCTGCCCAGCGGAAAACAAAAAATGGTTTCTTCGTTTTATCTGGGAACTATACTGAGCATTCTCAACGTCGTCGCATTTCCTTTCTGGATTTTGTACACGACACTATTTCAGGGAAAAGGGCTTGTTGGACTTTCGGGGCATGGGCTCATTTTCGCTTATGTGTTTGGAATCTCTCTCGGTACCGTTGCGGGACTGCTTCCTTTTATTTACGGCAGTCGTTTTTTGTCGGACTGGGTTACGCTCCATCAGCACCGGATGGACCGGATGATCGGTTCCCTTTTTATTTTTCTTTCCTTCTGCCAGTTTATTTCACTTTGGATATAATCCAAGTTTACTGAATGCGATTTTTTTGTACAAAAACCAGATCAGAACGATATGTTTATATTTAGAAATTCCGGATCCTTTGCAGGCGTAAAGGTACTGATTACCGCCGGTCCAACACGGGAAGCCATTGATCCAGTGCGATTTATCAGCAACCATTCGACGGGAAAAATGGGGTATGCGATAGCGGAAGAATTTTGTGAACAAGGCGCTGATGTGACCCTTGTCAGCGGGCCTGTTTTTATCAAAACCCATAATCCGGCCATTCGCGTGGTGCATGTAACGACAGCTGCTCAGATGTACGAGGCCTGTTGCGCGCATTTTGCAGGAAGTGATATTGCTGTATTTTCTGCTGCTGTTGCCGATTATACGCCAAAGATTACTTCCAGTCAGAAGATCAAAAAAAATGAATCCGAATTTAGTATCGACCTGATCAAAACCGTAGACATTGCTGCTGAAATGGGCAAAAGAAAACAGCCAGGACAGTTCCTGATCGGTTTTGCCCTGGAAACCGAAAATGAGTTTCAGAATGCAAGAAAGAAACTGTATGCCAAAAACCTGGATCTGATCGTACTGAACTCCTTACAACATTCCGGAGCAGGATTTGGACACGATACCAACCGGATTACAATTCTTGGCCAGGATGAAACGGTAAAAACCTTCGAATTGAAAGATAAACGGGATGTTGCCAGGGATATCGTTGGCAGCATCAACCCTACCGTTTTTCACGATTTTGAACATGGTATCATGTTGTCGTAACGGCGTATGCAAAAAGACGAAACCTGGCAAAATAAGCTATTCAGAACTGTATTTAGCTTATCAGCAATAGCTACCCTGTTGTTTTTGACCCAATGCATATCCTTCCGAAAAACAAACCAAGAGATCGATGTTTATTTTAAGGATTCACCCCTAAAGCCGGATTTCCATTCTATTAAAATTGATACCCGGACGATCCATTACGCAGAAATCGGCCAGGACTCGTTACCATTGGTTGTATTTGTGCATGGCTCTCCCGGCTCCTGGACGGCGTTTATTGATTTTTTCAAAGATTCGGCCTTATATAATCGTGCGCATCTCGTCTCCGTAGACCGTTTGGGTTTTGGCAAATCCGGGCTCGGAAAAGTGGAAGTCTCGATGCATAAACAGGCTCAGGCCATTGCAGCGGTTATCAGGGCCGAAGCGCCAAAATCCGGAGCCATACTGGTTGGGCATTCACTGGGCGGGCCCGTCATTGCCAGGATTGCCATGGATTACCCGGCACTGGCCCGGAACCTGATCATCGTAGCTGGTTCCATCGACCCTGACCTTGAAAAGAAAGAATGGTTTCGGCCTGTTGTCGGCTCATTTCCAATACGCTATCTTTTACCGATCGATCTGGACGTAAGCAACCGGGAGATCAGGCCACTGAAAGGTGAGCTGATCCAAATGCTGCCACTATGGACAAATATCTGTATACCGGTCACCGTAATTCAGGGCGAAGCGGACGACCTGGTTCCGCCGGGAAATGCAGATTTTGCCAAACGTATGCTGATCAACGCACAACTCAAAGTTCAGATGATACCGGAGATGAACCACTTTATACCATGGAGACGGCCGGGGTTAATTCGGGAGGCGGTGTTGGGGGAGATTGGTTTAGAATAATATTTTTAGTAGTCAGTCTTTTCTCTCAAATTAAAAACATGTAAATCTTTGAGAATTATCAAACATAGACGTCACTTCTACGCTGGTTGTAAGTTATTGCTATCAGGTAGCGGCCAAAAATGCTGTACTGTTTTGCGCTCTACCGAACGTTCAGCGTGCCATAGATCGTAATTGCGCTGCACATTTAACCAAAATTCTGCACTGGTACCGAAAGCCTCAGATAGTCGCACGCACATTTCAGAACTAACGCCCTGATGCTCATTTAAAATGTTTGACAGGGTTTTCCGGGTTACGCCTAAACCTTTCGCTATTTCTCCCTGCGAATAGTTACGTCCGGTTTCCTCTTTTAAACCTTCTATGGTTTCTTTAATAAGTGCCCCCGGATGGGCTGGTCTCATGCCTCTTTTCATGTCTTTTGCCTAATTAATGATAATCCAAATAATCAATATCGTATGCATCTCCATCTTCAAATCTGAAAATAATTCTCCAGTTCCCAGATACATTGACCGCATAAAATCCTTCGTATTTACCAGAAAGTGGATGCAGTCGCGATCCGGGTGTTCCGATATCATTCAATGAAGCGGCAAACTCTAATCGGGTTAAAACATTCCGAATTCTGGCAATATGAGCCGCAGGTAATTTCCGGGGATCTTCATCCTCATAAAATAGCCGCAAGCCCTTATGCTGAAAACTTTTAATCATAACGCCAATGTAACATATAACGTTACATGTTACAAATATTTTCAATTTTTACCTTTCCATCGCAGATACAAAAAAAGAGGACAAGTAGTCAATATACAGTGTAACTGCTAATGCTTTTCCCTTGCCAACACCCCCCGAATCCTTCCCATATCAAATTCCCCGGCCCACTTACGCATCTGTTTTACAAAGCCGGATGTCTCAGGATACTGAATTTCTATCTGATCCAGCGAATCAAGAATGCCCTGAATGTCGCCTTTTAAGGCGTATTCCCGCAATATTTCCAATTCAGCGAGTGGCGGGAGTGCGCTGCTAGCTTCCACCGGTTTTTCTTGTAAATCGATTGGTGGAAAATCATTTGCATAGGTCCATTCCAGGTTCAGCAGCCTTGCTATGGAGCATAACAAAACAGCCACGTCAATCGGTTTAGGGACAAAATCATCAAATCCTTCGTCAAGACTACGTTTTTGATTGGGTTCAAAAACATTGGCAGAAAAGGCGATCATTTTCGTTTCTGACAATTCCGGGTTTGCTTTCATTTTGACCACCGCTTCGAAACCGTTTAACTGAGGCATGACCAGATCCATAATAACCAGATCAGGAATCGATGTCGAAGCCAGTTCCACCGCCTCTTGTCCGTCCGATGCCTCGAGCACCAAAAACCCAAGTGAGGATAATAATTCGTGAATAACCTGCCGGTTTTCTTCATGATCGTCCGCAACCAATACGGTCTTTTTTGCACCTGCATAACCTGTTATTCCCTGCTCCGACAACGCCGCCGATGATTCTGCATCCACCTGCCAGAGTACCAGTTCCAGGGTAAACACACTCCCCTTCCCTACCTCACTTTTTACTTCCAGCGCCCCGTTCATCAGCCCCACCAGATTACTCGCAATAGCCAGTCCAAGCCCGGTACCCTCAGAAAATAACCGACGGTCTTTTACCTGATGAAATGGAAGAAAAATTTCACTCAGATATTCTTTTGAAATGCCAATTCCGGTATCACTAACCTCAAATCTCACTTTATACAATTTGGCAGTCAATGGCTCGCAACCAACCCGGAAAGAAACGCTTCCTTTTTCAGTGAATTTGATGGCGTTACCCAGCAAGTTATTCAACACCTGCATGATCCGCTTTTCATCTCCGGACACGATCACTGGCAAATTCTTATTCTTCATCATACTGAAAGTCAGCCCTTTTTCCTCTGCCCGGGATTGAAACAGACTCGCTGTATCGTCCAGCAACCCATGGAGATTGAATGCAGTGTTTTGAATTTCCAGCCGATGTGCCTCAATTTTTGAAATATCCAGTACTTCATTGATCAGATTCAGCAGATGTTCGCCACTTTTTCGGATGACCGTAAGCCCTTTTTCCTGGCTGGGCGTCAGTGCGGGTTCGCGCTGGAGAACCTGCGCAAAACCTAAAATCCCATTCAGAGGCGTCCGCAACTCATGACTCATATTGGCCAGAAATTCACTTTTGGCATGATTAGCTTTTTCTGCCGTTTCCTTGGCCAGCTGCAAACGGGCGGCCTGCTCAACAAGCTCTTCTTTTTGCATCACAACCTGTGCCGTGCGACTGTCAACCAGATTTTCCAGCTTGTTTTTTTCATTTTTCAGACGTCTGGTATAAAGCCAGATCACCAGACAAACCACGAGGAATGCCGTGATCGCATAGAGTAAATAAGCCCACCAGGTCCGGAACCAGGGATCCCGGATATCAAAAGCGAAGCTGCTTTCCTGGCTAAGTTCGCGGTAGGGATTGCGGGCCATGACATGAAAAACATAATGCCCGGCAGGTAAATTGGTATACTCCTTCCAGCTTTCCTTCGACCAGCGCGACCACTCCAGGTCGGTCGGCATAACCCCTTCTCCGATCAGTTTATAGCGAAATTCATTGCCTGTTTCTCCGACATAACTCGTTGCCGCAAACCGGAAAGAGAGATCCCGCAGATTGTAGGGCAAAGGCGTTTTCAGCACAGCGGCATGATTTAAATCCTGGCCGGAAATATTTAACAAGGAATCGTTTAACAACAACCTCACTTCCCGGATCAGCACCGGATAAGAAGGATGCATGGCCATCTGGATACCGTCGTACCGGTACAAACCTTCGTCATTTCCAACCCAGACAATTCCCGTTTTTTCAGGATAAATACTGTATCCTTTCCGCTGAATCGGCATCAGACTCAGGCTGTCCCATTCGGTATTTCCATTGGGCATTTGCCGCAGGATACCGAGCGGGTTGGCAAACCACCAGTTTCTGGCACTGTCCTCCACAAAATAAGGTGCGCTGTTGGCCGAATCCCGCAGCACGCTTTTAAGCCCGGGTATTTCCACGAATTCACCTTTTTTTCGGCTAAATTCATACACATGGTTTTTCGACGTAAATCTGGGTTCACGGGCTGTGGGAAAAACATAGTTCCAGGAAAGGTCATTAAGTCCTGCCCCGAATTGCTTGTGCGCAAGGTCCGGTTTAACACCATTTTTTAAATCCAGCCTGTAAAAACCATTTTTATTGGTCCCCACCCAAACCATTCCTTCCATATCCTCAGCCAGCGAACGGCAATCCGCATTCAATTCCCTGATCCTGCCCATGGCTGTCCACAAATCATTTTTTTTCTGATACAAAAACACGCCATTGGAAAGCGCGGCAAACAGGAGTTCCGGGTGTAATTTCGGTCGTAACAAAGCATAAACCGACTCGCCGCCGGTTGGTAATACCTGCACGATTTTGTTTTTTCTGATCCTGAAAATATTTTCAGATGTGCCCGCATAGAGGTCCCCACCATCAGACAGCAGCGTCCGTGTTGCAGACCGGATTGCCATCACAGGTTCAAAGGAATTTTTCAGATCATTCCAACCCAAAAGGCCGATGCCAGTGCCTACATAAAGCCGGCCTTCATGCCGCATAATACTCCAAACAGTCGAATTGATGTTATGACTGGCACCAAAACGGCTCACCGGCAAATTGTACCCGATCTGGCAAATACCGCTGCCCGTCATTGCCCAAAGCGAAAGCTGTTTGTCCAGGTACAGGGATGCGATGCTGTTCTGGTTAAATCCGGTCCCGGCATCCAGCCGCATTTGTTCAACGCCATGGTCATTTAGAATCCGGATCCCGCCGAGCTGACTTGAAATGAAAAACAGATACGATTTCGATTCCTTGTTGTACGAACATATCGCCCCGGTAATCACTGCGCTTTTGAACCAGCTGTCAGAGGCCGTTTTCAACGGTTGTAATTTCCCTGAAAGCCCGGATGGCGAATAAACAAACAAGCCATTTTTTTCCGTGACAACCACCAGACGATTTTGTGAAAATTCGAGCAGCGACTTTACACGCAGACCGGTAAACTGATCGCCGTTTGACGCAGGTTTTAATTCCTCCCCCGCCAGCTGCATAAGCTGCCCGGATGACTGTTGCAGGTAAAGCGTATTGCGAATAAAATTGGCTGACAAAAACGAGTCATTGGCAGTCCATAATTTCAGTTTATTTTTTCCCTGATATCGATAGACCTTTTTCGCTGTGCAAAAATATACACCTGTGGAATCACTAAAAACACGGTTTACAGGTAAAATGCTTTGTTCGGGTACAGGCAACAGCGGTTTCAGTGACACATACTGAAGTTGTCCGCCGGGCCGGGAAAGCAGATAGCCAAAATCGGTGGAGGTCCCGATATATACCCGTCCATCGCTGCCGGCAGCCAACGCCTTAACGGCCGTTCCGGGCACGTCGATCAGCTTCCAGGTACTCCCGTCAAATTCCAGAACCCCGCTCTGATTGCCGACGTAAAGTATCCCGCGTTTATCCTGTACAATGGCCCAGTTTTCAGGGTGCGCCTGATACTGTTTTGGACTAAAATGCTGGATCAATGGAGTTCCGACGCCCTGTCCTAAAACCAGCGAACACCAGCCGGGCAAGGTATAAATACATATTAAAAAACACTTTACGAATATTTTCATAAACCCGGTCCGACTCGATAATAATCTATCTTTTCTTCAATATCTGTTCCTGGCTAATTCTCCAAACCTGCTTTTTCAATTCATGTCCGTTAAACCCTGCGTTCGCTCCTTTTTGGTTACTTCCAGCGTTTTGCCCATGCAGGCGACCGCGTAATACACTTACGAAAAAACAGAAAGGTTACGAAATATCGTAAGTAAAACACTTTGGCACAAACCGGATAAACTGAGCAAATACTGCACAGGAAACGCCTAATGGCCTTTTTAATGCTCCGGATACGGGTGGCATATCCTTTGAACTATAATTACCAAAGAACGGCAGTTAAAACCTACTTCAAGCTATGAAATTACAAGATGTTTCCATAGAAATTTTAAGTCAGCTTATTGACATGACAAAACAATTTTCAAAGGAAGAATACACAAGATCGCTCGACCTGCTCTCCGCAAATTCGGTTGGACGGCACCTAAGGCATATTCTCGAATTTTACGACCTCGCAGTACGGGCTGGCAATACCGGAAAATTAAATTACGACAAACGCGAACGCAATCTGATTCTGGAAAATGATCCGCGCGAGGCCGTTTCCAAAATGAAGGAGCTTATCATGCTCATGCGTATGATGAAGGAAGATATGGTACTGAAACTGGAAGCGTCCTACTCTGCTGATGCCAGTAATGATGTCCGGATCACTACAACCTTTTACCGTGAACTGCTTTATAATGTGGAACATGCTGTGCACCACATGGCCATTATGGCGATTGCCGTAAAAATAGATTTCAAACATATTTCTCTATCCGAAAATTTTGGAATTGCCTATTCTACTGTGAAACATAAACAAACCGCCTGATGCTGGTTGTCCACCAAAAATTAACCTAACCTATGATCAAGTACCTATTACTTGTCGTCTGCATTTTAGCTTCAAACATGATCAACGCGCAGTACTGGAATGTTCAGTCTACCAACATTTCCTTTCAAGCCAGCATGTTTGGGGCTGATGTGGACGGCACTTTCAAAGGCTTTAAAGGAACGGTAATCTTTGATCCGCTCCATCCCGAAAGTGCGGGCATTTCAGGAAGTGTTGATGCGGCCACGCTTTTCACAGACAACAATTTGAGAGACCGCCATTTAAAGGAAAAGGATCAGTTTTTCGAAGTGGGCAAATATCCCAGGATAAGCATGAAGTCGACACGTATTGAAAAAACAGCTTCGGGTTATGTCGGCACATTTGATCTGACGCTCAAAACGGTTACCAAAAGCGTCAGTATACCTTTTCGTTTTCTAAAAAACGGCGCCAATGCGAGCATGAAAGGTGCCGCTGAAATTAACCGTAAAGACTGGAAGTTTGGCGGCAACACACTTGGGATGTCCGACAAAGTAAAGCTGAATATTGAACTGAACTTATCGCCTTCTCTATCTGAAAACTAACAAATAAAATGAAAAAGCTAGTCTCAATTCTTTTCCTGACCATCCTGACAACGACGGTAATTTCCGCACAGGATGTCGCAAGAAAACAAGGTAATGTTTCCAAATCCGGCCTTGCCATTGCGGGTTATGATCCGGTGGCTTATTTTACAGCCAGCAAAGCCGTCGAAGGGAAAAAAGAATTTTCTGCCGCTGACGCGGGCGTCACCTATTATTTCGCTTCCGCCCAAAACCGCGATCTGTTCAAAGCTGATCCTGCCAGATACAAACCGCAATATGGCGGCTGGTGCGCCTACGCGATGGGTGAAAGCGGTGAAAAAGTAGAAATTGATCCGGCAACATTCAAAATATTGAACGGCAAGCTCTATCTTTTTTACAACAAATATTTTAACAACACACTGAAAACCTGGAACAAAGATGAGCCCAATCTAAAAAAGAAGGCAGATGCCAATTGGATCCGATTATCTAAATAAACCGTTTAACTTTTCTTCAAATCAAAATCGTGAAAAAATCAATTTTAGCCTCACTTCTCGTTCTGCTTGTCCTCGCGGAAAGTGCTGCACAAAAATCAGAAATCTTTGAAAAAGACGGCATGGCCATCAAAGGATACGACGTCGTTGCATTTCATACCGAGGCCAAAGCCACAAAAGGTCTTGAAAACTTCACCTACCGCTGGAAAGATGCCAACTGGCTTTTCGCCAACCAGGCTAACCTGGATATGTTCAAAGAAGATCCAGAAAAATATGTACCTCAATATGGAGGATATTGCGCTTTCGGAACCGCGGACGGCCACAAAGCCCCCACAGAAACGGATACGTGGACCATCAGGGATAAGAAGCTTTATTTCAATTATAATAAAAAAGTACAGGAAATATGGAATAAGGATCAGGCCGGATATATCGAAAAAGCAGATAAAAACTGGGTGGAAATTAAGGTGAAAGAGTGAGCGGGCTTTTAGCTGATAGCCATTGGCTTTTAGCCGTGGATGGTTCAAAATTAATACAGACTTCAAATAATACTTATGTCAACCAAACCAAATAAAATCGTCTTCTGGGTGCTGCGTATAGTACCTGCGGTGATCCTGCTGCAAACGTTGTTTTTCAAATTTTCGGCAGCTGATGAATCTGTTTATATTTTCTCAAAACTGGGAATAGAACCCTGGGGAAGAATCGGCTCGGGGATCGTTGAACTCGTGGCGGCTGTATTGATTCTCATTCCGGCGACCACCGGGATAGGCGCATTGATTGGACTTGGCGTAATATCGGGCGCGCTCATTTCCCATCTCACCGTGCTTGGTATTGAGGTGCAGGATGATCATGGACAACTTTTCATCTACGCGCTGATCGTTTTTATAAGCTGCATTTTTCTGGTGTTTTTTGAAAAAAACCGACTGATTTTCATCTTAAAAAGTCTGCGGGCCGGCAGGTTCAAAAAACTTATGCTCTAAAAAGACGCCTCATTCAGCACTTTATTAACCTGAAACTTATGAAAATAATAGCTATTGTCCTGATCTGCTTTCTTGCAACAACTGGTGCGTTGCAGGCACAGCAAACGGAAAATCCAAAAATAAACCAGTTTGTTGATCTGGCCGGAACCATTGGCAAATCTCAGGGAACTGGCGCGTTGTCTTATGTGTACAATTGGCGCATTGGCAGAAAAAGAAAAATCGAAGCGGGCCTTGGCGCCAGGCTTACCAGCGCAGCAGGCTCCAAATTAATTTACACTACGGCAGGCCCGGCAAGTCTTACGCGCACATTTACAACGCCTTTCCTCATATTTTTTGCAGGACAAAAAACAGAAAACTGGGACACGCTCACGGTACAGCGTCCGTTCGTAAATGCAATCAATGTGACCATCAACCTGGGGTACAATTTCACGCCTAAATTAAGCGCAGGATTCAATATCGATTTGATCGGGGCATCTTTTGGCAGAAAATCTTCCTCCGTTTTTCAAAGTAAAGGAGAAACAAGCACCGATCCGGCTTCGAAACCAACAGTGTTTAATCTACTGCTTACCGGCGATCATGATAAAGGCTCTTTGAATTCAGAGTTTTTTCTGAAATATAAATTAAACCAAAAGTGGGGTGTGCGGGCGATTTATCAATTTTTATTTACCGAATACACCACCGGAACTGTGAAACAAACCGCGCCCGACGGAACGGTTGTAGACCGTTTCAGAAACAAAGCAAACAATTTTGGACTTGGCGTTTCCTATCAGTTTTAAACTCAATATTAAAAACAATGATCATGAAAAATCTAACATTCATCCTGTTCATTACGCTCATTAGTGTTGCCTGCCAAAGAGAAGAAAATACGCCCGTAGAACCGCTTATGGAACGCGTAGACAGCCTTGCGGCAGTCAATGTCACAGGCAAGTTTATGGGAATAGGCGGAGAATCTGTGTCGGGGACGGCCAAAATTATCACAAGTGATGGAAAATTCAGCCTTGTTCTTGATGATTTTCGTACCAACAATGGGCCTGACCTGCACGTATATTTATCCAAACAAGCCACGCCACAGAACTTTATAGATCTTGGATCACTGAAGTCGGTCAGCGGTACACAGGTATATTCCATTTCCGGAACACCGGATCTGAAAGAATACAAATATGCGCTGATTCATTGCCAGCAATATAATCATCTATTCGGATCTGCGCTTTTGTATTAGTGCTTTCCCGGGGATTCATCTATCTGAATCCGGCGTAGTTGGTCAGTTAAAGCTGCCGCAAAGGTGCTCTGCGAGTTTATAAGCAACGAGGCCAAACGCCTTCTTTTATACATGTATATGACAGTATCTGCAATAGTAGCGCTACTGGATTTTAACGACAACTCTCGTCTAGGATTAAGTTTTTTCGAAAAATATTTAGCAAAAAGAATATCTGGTTCAAGCTTTTTATCTACGGAAGGTATAGATTCAGGAAACAAAGGTGTACCGCATTTTTAAGTTCATCTTAAACATTTAACCGAAGATGACTCCGACCTCTTAAAAAGCTAAATCTGAAACAAATGCTACGCGCAGTTTACATGAGGTCCCTTAACTTTCCTTCCAAATCAACCAAGGACATTTTACCACATGCAAATTGAATCTCTAACAACGCACCCTGTTCTTTTTTCGTCAAAGGCCTGTCTTGTATGATCCCGACCAACTCATTCTCGCCGTCAAGTGCTGTCAGGATATTTTTCTTTTTGATGAATGATTCGAAATACCGGATTCCAAACCTGCGCTGCGATACCGCGTCAAAATGAAGTCCATCCTGGTTAGCTGTTAATCCATTTGCCGTTACAAAAAAGCAATTAGGTTTTGTTTCGGCGAATTTCAGAAGCGCATTATTAACCTGATTATATTCAGTAAAATACTTACCATATCTTCCGGTTCCTAAAAAGTCCCCGAGTCCTCCGGTAATAAAAGGAATTTCCGGCACTTTAAGCGCACGACGAAATGCATCAACGATAATACTCAGCTTGTCATAATAAAGCGCGGAAAGGCCCCAAAAACTGTCATTTTCTCCCTGATGCCATAATATCCCACTCAATTGACTGGTCCGCAAGGCAAGCATTGTCTGGAACACGGCATTTTCAAAGAGTGGTCCGTCAACAGTCCAGTCATCCAGACTGGTACCGCCGTCAGCACACGGAATCAAACCTATCTCTTCCAGCTCATTTTTTAATCTCCACGCACCGGCGAAGGATGCGGCAAGTCCTATACCGGATGTAGGCCTGTCAAAATTAATCGGCTCCGTCATCGTCTGCCAGCGGCCGTTCACCAGCATTTTGATCTTATCGTCATAGATCTGCTGGCCCCTCATCTCCACGGGCTTCAAGCGTTTGCGTGGCTGCTTTTGCTAATGCGGGAGTTTTATCAGGCGTGATGACCGGTGCTGGAAAAAGCCCGTACAAGTGCACAATATGCCTATGCCTGGGTTCGGTAGAAAAAGTTCATCACAAGTAGTTTAGTACCAACTTTAAGGATTCGCCTTAAAACTTTTAGCCAGACCCAAAGTAACGATTTTTGAACTCACTAATCCGAACGCATTACACTAAACGTGTTTGATTGCTTACTTTTGAGTGTTCTCATTGGCATAGCATGTTTAAGTATGAAAAGTCACACCAACCATTCCAAGGTTAACTTTTCAAACATAATTTGATTCGGAGTTTCAGAATACAAAATGTGGAACGTATTATGTAAGATATTGTCCCGTAATCTGCCAGCCAAGAGGCCAATAATGAGAGCTAATCAGGAACGAAGGAGGTAAAGTATGAAACATTCACCTCCATCCACCTGATGATCAAATCTGTTCAATGTCAACTTTCCTATCAGCCTTTCTTATGTATTCCTTCGGTGTTACACCAAATTCCTCGCGAAAACACTTCGAAAAATAAGATAGATTAGAAAATCCAACATCATACATCACCTCGGACACATTTCCCTCCTTGTTCCCCAAAAGCAATGACGCTTTTTTGATCCTATATTTTTTAATAATTTCATTGGCCGAAAATTGCGTTAGCGATTTAAGTTTCCTTGACAAATGTGCAGAGCTCATGCCAACCTCGGAAGCGAGTATTTCCACGTTAAATTCCGGATCGGCAATATGGGCTTCCACGCTACTCATCACTCTTTTTACAAACTTTTCATCCACATTTTCTTTCCCATCTTCAACCGAAGGTGTAACGATCAGATTATGCTGAAAGTAGGCTGTTAACTCCTCTTTTCTCTGCAAAAGATTGTCGATCTGCGCATCAAGCAGTTCGATGTCAAATGGTTTGGTGATGTACGCATCGGCACCTGTCCTAATTCCCTCAATTTTCTGGGAAGTCAGACTTCTTGCGGTCAACAATATCACAGCCGTCCGACTGGTTTTGGGATTTGCTTTGATCATTTTACAAAACGTCAGACCATCCATCACGGGCATCATCACGTCGGAAATGATCACATCTGGCAGATAATTCACAGCCATTTTCAAACCTTCTTCCCCATCACCTGCGATCACAAAACGGTATTTTTCATTGAGCGTCAGGCGTATGAAATCAATCATATCAGGGTTGTCTTCCACGATCAGCAGAAGTGGCTTAGGCAATCCTGAGTTTACGATTTCATGGTCTCTTGGGTTAGGCGATGTAGCCTGGAACATCGGGTAAGAGTCCGGTTCATTTAACTCTGCAACCATATGCTCAGCATTTCTCTTTGGCAGTGAAACAGTGAAAACACTTCCTTTTCCCGGCTCACTTTCGAGGTTTATTTGTCCTCCATGCATTTTCACATATTCCAGCGTAAGAGCGAGCCCGATACCTGACCCCATTTCCCTTTTTCTTGATTCGGCAGTTTGGTAAAAACGCTCGAAAATACGCTTCTGATCATCCACCGAAATACCCTCCCCAGTATCCGAAACGCGGATATTCACATCAAAATCAGTGGGATTTGACGCATTTGTGATTTCAACGTTCAACGTGATAGTACCGCCTTTTGGAGTGAACTTAAACGCATTTGAAAGTAGGTTTAACACCATTGTCTCCACCTTTTCCGCATCCGCAAATATTTCGAATTGTGCTGTATTGTTTGTGAAGGTATAATTGACTTCATGCCTCGCTGCCTTGTCTGCAAAATGCGAATACAGTTCTCTCAATAAGCCGATAATTTCAACTTTGGAAGTGTTCAGATACAATTTATCATCCTGCATTTTCTTGAAATCCAGCACCTGGTTCACCACCCGAAGCAACCGATGCGAATTCTTTTCAGCCAGCGAGATAAGCTTAAAATTATCATCATCCAATTTCCCGTTTCTCATGATCTGGTGAATTGGTGGGAGTATCAGACTGATCGGTGTGCGTAGTTCGTGGGAAATATTCGTAAAAAATTGCTCCTTGGTCTGTTCTATTTCCTCAGCATGTGCTATTTCCAGCTTGCTTATTTTCAGTTCATTTTCGAGTTTAATTCTGCCTGAGTATATTTTTAATGCAAAATAGACTCCAACGGCTATTAAAAACAGATACAATGCCAAAAAACTTTTGCTCAAAAAGAACGGAGGATTAATGGTGATCTGCGTTGTGCTGATATCATTGCTCCATATCCCGTTGTTGTTGGTCCCTCTGACCTTGAAGGTGTAAGTCCCGGGCGAAAGATTTGAATAGACGGCAAAATTTTTGTTGCCCGATGTGGTGGTCCAGTTCTCATCGGCACCTTCCAGCTTGTAGGAATAAGTGTTTACCTCCGGTTGCCAGAAATGCAATGCCGCAAATTGCAATTCCAGTGAACGCTGACCATAATCGAGCTCAATCTGTTCTATAAAGGAAATATCGCGGTCCAAAATTACACGGTCACCGATTTTTTCGCCAATTTCAATTTCCTTATTATTTAATAACAAACCAGTCAGAACAATGCTGGGCTGGTAACCGTTTGCAATCGCCTTTTCAGGATAGAATGATATGTATCCGTTATCCCCGCCAAAAAACAGCTCACCGGAAGGTGAGCGGGCAACGCAGTCCGCATAAAAGCTTTTAAGAGGCAGATTTTTATTGAGGGGATAGAATTCTACTTTCTGGCTTTCAGGTATGAATTTTTCTAGTGCCGTATTAGTAGCAATCCAGATACTGCTGTGCTGATCTTCGGTGATGGCAGCCCTGGCAGTGCTATGGTTTGGGATAACGTGAAAAGATGCTTTGTCGGAAGAAGGGATATACTCAACCAATCCGTTTTCTGTCGCTGCCCAAATGCTGCCATTCCTTGAAATGAAAAAGCTGTTAACCGTTTTACGGTCAGCAGCTAGACCAAATTGAGTGACTTTTTTCTGAGCACCGGTGATCAGATCCAGTTGAAAAAGCTCGTCAAATTCTATTAACCAGAGTGATTTCCCCCCAAACAGAAACTTGTCTGTTTCCACTTTTGATACAAGTTTAAATTGTATGTCTTCAATGGACTTCAAACTATTCATCGCTTGGAAAATACCTCCCTCCCAGGTTCCTACCAGTAAAATCCCTCCCGGTGTTTCAACAAAATTATTGATGTAATTGGAGGCAAGTCCATTGGCTTTGCTGGCAGTTAACGCCTGCATAATCTGCTTTTCGTCATCCCACACATTAATTCCTGCTACTGTGCCAATCCAGATTCGTCCTTCACGATCTTCATGCAAAACGCTGACATTATTGATCAATAGCCGACTTCCCTCAGGTGAATCAATGTTAAACTTTCGACTGTGACCGGTCTGCGGATCGAACCGAATGACGCCGTGTAATGTGCCGATCCAGTAAACCCCCTTTTTGCTCACAAGAAAGGACTTTACCTGATTTCCAATCGTTTGCCCTCCAACCTTCTGCGTTACATGATGGTATTGATATAAATTATCAATCTGGTTGAACTTGCTGATTCCGTTAGATGTAACGAACCAAAGCACCCCCGCCTGATCTTCAAATATTTGCCAGATTACGTTATCGGAAATTGAATAGGACGACTGTGGATTGTGAAAATAGCGCTCATTCGTTTTAGCAATCGGATCATAGATATTTAAGCCAAAATCTGTCCCCAGCCATACATTGTGATCTTTATCAGTGTAAATCGCTTTTACCACATCGTTACTGAGTTTTATCCGTTCACTTTGATTTTCGTTCGTGCCGGTAATTGTATTGAACCTGCAAAGTCCCGTATCCGTCCCCACCCAGATCAACGAATCGCTATCGGCAACAGGTTTAATATCGCAGATCAGGTTATTTTTAAGCTCCGGACTGCCATTTCTTTTTAGATTGAAAGAAGTAAAAGTCTGCGTTGTCGGGTCCAGCTTATTGAGTCCGTTATATGTACCTACCCACAAGGTGCCCTTTTTGTCATGAAAAATAGTCCGGACTGTGTTGTGACTAAGCTTGCTATTCTGTGCGGTTAAGGTAATAAACGATTTGTTCTTCTGATCGTATTTGACAAGCCCTGTCATGGTACCAATCCATAGGCTACCGTCGACGTTTTTCCTGATACAACGAATGTTGGTATTAATTCCTGTCGATATTCTGGTTACGGTAAAGGTGACTGTATTAATCTTACACAACCCATTCACAGTCCCAACCCAAAGATCATCTCCATCGGCATAGATTGTCTGCACGCCATTGCTGGGAATGGAGTTGGGCGTTACTCCTTTTTTGAAGAGCCTGAAATGATACCCGTCGTAGCGGGCAAGGCCATCGCCGGTGGCAATCCAGATGAAGTTGTTTCGATCCTGTGCAACTGCATTGATCAGGTTGGTAGGTAATCCCTCCCTCATGGAAAGTGTACCGAAGAATTTTTCCCTCGCTTGCAAATGCAAAGATACCAGCATCAAAGAAAAAACAACCACCCACGTTCTGCTGATACTGAATACCCGACACATTCCTTTTGACTTAAAAACCGACTTTTTAAACAAAAAATATAATAAATACCAGACAAATATCGGAAAATTATTGCTTTAAGTCAGATTATTTCTAATAGAAGTTAAGCGGCTGATCTACCTTGCAACCATGAAATTGTAATGTAAAATATAAACTTAATCCAGCAACGCGATGAAGAAAAAATTACTGCTATTGCAGATTTTCCTATTGACATCCTGTACCATGCTCTTAGCGCAACAGACCGTCATCAAGGGAAAAGTGACTGACAATTCGGGTGGGGAGCTGCCCGGAGTAAACGTGGTTTTGAAGGGAAACACCAGTGGAACTTCAACCGACCAGAATGGTGAGTATTCATTATCCCTGCCAAATGGATCTGCCGGAGAACAGACGCTCGTATTTTCCTTTATAGGATATGTTAAACAGGAAATTGCGCTCGCCAATCGCAATGTGATTGATGTAAAATTGCTGGCGGATACACAGAATCTGGACGAAGTGGTGGTTGTTGGATACGGGACTACGGCCAAGAAAAATTTAACTACGGCAATTTCGAAGGTTGATCCAACGAAGATTCCGACATCGGCCAATAACAATATTTCCGAACTGCTATTTGGTCGTGCGGCAGGTTTGCAGGTTACGCAGCAAAGTTCGCAGCCAGGCGGTAATATTTCAATCTCTATCCGCGGGAAGGGTGATCCCTTGCTGGTAATTGACGGCGTGGTATATCCGGGCAGCGGTATGGAACCAGGCAACGGATCCGTTGAAATTCAGGGTGTTAATCGTGGCGGATTGGCCGGACTCAATCCGAACGACATTGAGTCTATTGAATTCCTAAAAGATGCGAGCGCGGCAATTTATGGTGTATCGGCGGCAAATGGCGTAATGATCATTACAACAAAAAAAGGGAAAGCGGGCCGAATGAGTGTAAGCTACGACGGCAATCGTTCTTTTTCAAGAAATATGCCATATCTGAAACCATTGAATGCGGCGGACTACATGCTCTACTTCAATCAATTGAATGTTGATAAATATCAGGCGGACCGGAATATGGCTCCATTTGGAACAGTACCTGTAGACCTGAGTGGCTACACGCAAAAATTTACTGATGAGCAAATACGTAGCGCGGGAAAAGGAACTGACTGGCTTGGACAGGTTTTACGTCCCGGGAGCATAGATAATCACAACATAAGCGTAAATGGCGGTACGGAAAAAGCGACATACTTTTTTTCAGGCAACTATTTCAATCAGGTTGGATCAATGAAAAAGTCGGATCTGACCCGGTTCTCGGGCAGGCTGAATGTTTCTTTTGTTTTAAGCAAAATATTCAGACTGAATGTAAATGCAAACGCCAACCGAAATGCCTACTCCAATCCTCAGGCGGGCTGGCAGACTGGCGGTTCCGGTTCGCAAGGCTTCAATGCTTTACAGGCTGCCCTGGCCTACCCTTCATCCGTTCCCGTGTACAATGCGGACGGGACATACAGCCAGTTTGCCAATACCGGCAACCCGGTTTCCCTTTTGGATATTAAGGATAAAACAAAAGCACAGGGCTTGTTGGCCAATACATCGCTCGACATTGACATCATTCCAAATACCCTGACAGCCAAATTGCTTTACGGAAACAATAGCGAATATTCGATTCGTGACTTTTACATTCCTGTAACTGTTTTTTGGGGACAACTCTATAAAGCACGGGCTTCGCTGGCTGAAACACGCAGACAGAATCAGACAATGGAAGCAACCATGTCATACAAAAAGTCGTTCGGCGACTGGCTTAATCTGGATGTAGTGACGGGTGTAGGTCAGTACCTGGAAGATTTATCAGGTTTCAGTGTAGAAACTTCGGATATGCAGGATGCGATCAACACAGACAATCTGGCCTCTGCCACCGGCCCGAAAATAATTGGATCTTACAGAGGCGTTAACAAGTTGCGCTCATTTTTCATCCGTAGTAATTTCGACTTTCTGGATCGCTATCTGCTATCGCTGACTGTGCGCCGCGATGGTGCGGACAAATTTTTTCCGGACAATAAGTACCAGTATTTCCCCTCCGTGTCTGCGGGCTGGAAAATTAATAATGAGGCATTTATGCAAGGAATTCAGACGATCAGTACATTGAAGATTCGTGCCAGCTACGGTATGACAGGCGAACGTCCGGGCAGCGCTGCGTACGGAGCTTATGGCGCTGATCCTAACGCAGTTACATTCAACAACGGCTCTGCGGTCTACTTCCCTTATCGTCTTACCGCATTTGATAATCCTAATCTGCGCTGGCCGATTACGAAGACGTTTAACGCCGGTCTGGATTTTGGTTTGTTCAAAGAGCGTGTAACCGGTTCTGTGGATGTTTTTACAGAAAACCGTACCCGTCTGCTTAGCAGTGCTACCACCCAGCAATTGTCTATCATTTCGACTTCACCTATTAACGGTGGGCATCAGCGACGCAAAGGTTTTGAGTTCAGCATGAATACTGAAAATATAAAAACGAAGAATTTCAGCTGGAACACCACCTTGAATGTAACACATTTCAAAAATCGTTGGGTGACCCGTTTCCCCAACGATCCTCCGGCGCAGTACGGTCGTGTTAATGATCCGGTCGGCGGCGATATTATTTATGTTTACCAAACGAATGGAATTCTGCAGGCAGGACAGGAAGTGCCTGCATGGCAGCCCACAACGGCCAGGAAGCCTGGAAATCCAATCTTTGTAGATAATAATGGCGATGGAAAACTGGATTTCAACGATGTTAAAAGTTATTCCGGAATTCCCAAAGCAATCGTAGGATTTGGTAACAACTTCACATACGGCAAATTTGACCTGAGCGTGTTTTTCTACGGACAATACGGTGCGTGGGGTAATGACTTCACCACACTATGGGGTGACCCGGTAAGTTTGCTATCCAGCAACCAAAGTGGTACTGAACGAATCAAGGACGCATGGAGCACGTCAAATCCTACGGGTACTTTACCCGGCGCAGCTTACAATGAAGGCGCGATCGCATTGGACGCCGGACTCGACACGCGGCTTGTAAAAAGGGATTTTCTTCGTTGCCGGAATATTACCCTGGGCTACACAATCAATTCAGGTGGTTTGACCAAATACGTTAAAAGCCTCCGGGTTTTCGCAGATGTGCAGAACGCATTCATCCTTACTGGTTTTAAAGGCGTTGATCCGGAGATTCAGGCAAGCTCCATCAAAGGCGGCCCAGCTCCTTATCCGATGGTTAGAACCGTATCACTTGGTTTGAGAGCTAATTTTTAACATTCCGATATTTAAAATCACATGAAAAAAATAATTATTGCCGGTATACTGGCTGCCAGCCTATCGATTACCAGCTGCGAGAAAAATTTCGATCCGGTGATCACCGGTGTACTCTCGCCCGCCAACTTCCCAAAAACGGAGGCTGACTTTAAACTTTACACTTTGCAAGCCTACAAGCCCTTTGGCTCGAAATGGGGATATAGCGACGTAGCGTATCAGAACATGTTTTTCAGTCCGGAATATGGCCATTTGGCGATGTTTGATCTACCCTCAGATCAGATGAATGTGTTTACCGAATGGGGTGGACTTTGGGAATTTTTCAGCAAAGGAGATTTTACATTTCTGAAAACACAGGGCAAACAAAGTCATTTTGAAAAAGTTCGTTATGTTACCCGAATGACGCAGGTAATTGCAGATATTGAAAAAGCAACAATCAGCGATGCCGCAAAAAACAAGTTCATTGCCGAGGCCAGAATGGGACGCGCCTGGACGATGTACTACTTGCTTCACATGTACGGCCCGGTACCTGTGATCCTGGACGCGTCAAAAATTAACACCGATGCCGAAAGTGACCTCACTCGCCCATCGAGAGAAACATACGTATCGATGATTGCAGCTGATCTTAATTTTGCTGCTGCTAATCTGGAATTAAGTCCCTCGGAATATGGCAGGTTCAACAAAGGATTGGCACTGGGTATGTTAACACGATTGTACTTGAATGAAAAAAATTGGGCGGAGGCGGAAAAAGCGGCCAGAGCAACAATTGCATTAGGCAAATACAGTTTGGTGTCCGATTATGCCGGCTTGTTCCGCGAATCGACCGAAGTGAATACGGAAACAATCTGGGCTGTTAACTGCGATCCGATTGCACCCACCAATGGCGAAGGAGGCGGCAATTTTAATGCAATGGCATTATATTGTCTTCCCGGTGACTTCAAAAGTATCAAACTTGGAGGTGGCTGGGCCAATCCGAGCGGCGTATTCTGTCCTACATGGGCATTTTATGACACTTTTGATGCGGCTGACAAACGGAGGAATCTGCTGGTTGCGACCTATACCGACAAAACAGGCAAAACCCGAAATCGCACCAATATGCGGGGCCCGGTTTTAAGAAAATATCCTGACGAATCTTCTCCGGGTGCTGATGTACAGGGAAATGACATGCCGGTACTGAGGTATGCTGATGTTTTGCTGATGTTGGCTGAGGCCATTAATCAGGTATCGGGCCCGACAGCAGAGGCAATTGCTCTGGTCAATGAAGTGAGAACAAAACACGGTGGAGTCGCCTCATTAACTGCAACGGCGACGGCTTCAAAAGCTGCATTCAACGACGCCATTCTTATGGAAAGAGGCTTTGAGTTTTATTTTGAAGGTATCCGGAAGATTGATTTGGTTCGTCACGGAAAATGGGCATCGGCCCTGGAAGCGGCCGGAAAAGTCAACCACGGTCCATCTGAGCTTTTTCCTATACCACAATATGTGATCAATGTAGGTGAGGGAAAAATTGAACAAACAAAAGGGTACTGAAAAGAATGGTCAGGTGTTGTCATGTTTGGTCAGGCCTTGTTTCGACATGAATGACGATAAACAACATATGTTAGTCATTTGTGGTCAGGGATTGTCAAGTGTTTTGTTTAGCACGACTGGCAAATCCTGACCACAAGTGACAACTCCTGACTATAAATGACTACTCTTGACAACAATGACCACGCTTGACTATAAATGACTACTCCTGACAACGCCTGACTCTAACTGACGAACCTTACCCATTAACTTTTCATAATATGAAGCTTGCTTTTACCTTTTCATTTCTCTTTTCATTTGTTTGGCCACTCGCTTTTTCACAAAAATCTAATGACGTGTATGTCGACAAGGATGGCGTGATGCGCTGGGGCACCACGAAAGAGGAAGTAAAAGGTTTCGGGGTGAATTACACGGTTCCTTTTGCTTATGCTTACCGTGTGGCAAACCAATTAAATGTATCTCCGGAAAAGGCCATTGATGATGATGTTTACCATTTCTCCCGGTTGGGTTTTGATCTTTACCGCGTTCACGTTTGGGACACAGAAATTAGCGATACACTTGGCAATCTATTGGATAATGAGCATTTGAAACTGCTTGATTATGCATTAAAAAAAATGAAAGATCGTGGCATTAAATTTGTGCTGACGCCCATTGCCTACTGGGGAAACGGCTGGCCGGAAAAGGATGAAAAAACACCGGGATTTTCAAGAAAGTATGGCAAAGCAGCTTGTCTGACAAATCCGGATGCCATTAAAGCGCAACAAAATTATTTGTATCAGTTTCTGAATCACGTCAATCGTTACACCGGAGTCGCCTACAAAAACGAACCTGATTTGATTGCCTTTGAGATCAGCAACGAGCCACAGCATGGCGGGAAAGCCAGCGACGTAACTGCATTTATCAATGGAATGGTGAGCTCCATGCGGAAGACTGGCTCTGAAAAGCCGGTCTTTTACAACATCAGCCACAGCATTCACCTCGCTCAGGGCTATTTTGATGCCGATATTCAGGGAGGTACATTCCAATGGTATCCCACAGGCTTGCAGGCTAAACATGAGATCATGGGAAATTTGCTACCAAATGTGGATGACTACAAAATTCCATTCGCAGCCAATTCGAGGTTTAAACAAATGGCGAAAATCGTTTATGAATTCGATGCTGCTGATGTGGGGCGGTCTTACATATATCCGGCGATGGCGCGCAGTTTCCGCACAGCCGGCATGCAGCTCGCCACGCATTTTGCATACGACCCAACTTTCTTTGCCTACGCAAATACGGAATATGACACGCATTACATGAACCTGATTTACACCCCGCAGAAAGCGTTAAGCCTTAAAATAGCGTCGGAAGTTTTTCACAATATTCCACTATACAAAGATTTTGGCAAATTCCCGGCAGATACATCTTTTGGTAATTTCAGGGTTAGTTACGGTCAGGATCTGGCGGAAATGGTCACGAGGGGGAAATTTATCTATACCAATCATACCGCTACAATTCCTCCAAACACAGGAACGTTGGAACACATCAGTGGTTCGGGAAACTCATCGGTTGTGAAATACGAAGGCACAGGTGCTTACTTTCTGGATAAACTTGAAAATGGTGTCTGGCGGCTGGAAGTTTTGCCCGATGCGATCTGGGTGCAGGATCCTTTCGGTTTCAATAGCCTCGACAAAGTTCTGGCCGTTATCAACTGGCGTCAATGGCCAATGTCGATCCGACTACCGGATCTGGGAGATGATTTTGAGATAAAACCTCTCAATTCAGGAAACGGCGCCAAAACTTTTAACACTAAAAAGCAGACATTTAACATTACACCGGGTACTTATTTGCTTGTAAAAAAAGGTATTTCCAGCAAATTGACTGCGACCAGCAAATGGAAGAATATCACATTGAACGAATTCGTTGCGCCCGCAACGACACTCAAAAAAACGTATGTGCTTCATTCGCCTCTTAAAGAGGTTTCGGCAGGCGAAAGTGTGCTTGTCAAAGTGCAGATCGTTTCTCAAAAACAGCCAGAAGAAGCCCGCATCAGGCTATTCATTAAAGGTGTAAACCCTGTTGATATGGAGTTGGAGCGTGCTGGAGGTTATCATTACTCAGCCCGGATCCCGGCAGAATTTTTAAAGGGAGAAGTTTTGAAATACTGCATTTTGGTCAAGGAAAACGGTGTAGAAAAATTGTATCCAGCAGGAAAAGAAACGCCGTTCGAAACGCGCATTCTGTCAAAATCTTTGCCTGTAACCTTATTTAATTCGGCAGTGGATCATGAGCAGTTGTTAAGACCGTATCTGAAGACTACGCGATTGAGTCCAATACCAGAAATGGGAACTTCCGAACTAAATATAATTCCAGAAAAAGCGGAAGACTACGCGATGCGGTTCAATTTTAAAAACAACATAGCAGGACGCGCTTCGGATGTCCTCTCGAAAAAAAAGTTGGTCTTTCACGGGCGTGCACTCAATGGCAAGTCTTGCACCATTCAGCTTGCCTTAATCAGTAAGGATGGATCGGTATATGGCGCGACATTGACTATCAAACCGGAAAACAATACGTATACTGTGTTTTTGGAAGATCTTAAAAAAGTAGATTTCATCAGCCTTCCGCGCCCATACCCGGGATTCCTACCCTATTCGTTGGACACCACACCGAAGGCGGGCAAACTTGACTTAGCGAACATTGAGACCTTACAAATTGCCATTATCCCAACACAAACAGCGGACCAGAGTCAAAAACCGCTTGCTGGTATTGCGATTCAAAGTGTGACTTTGGAATGATATTACGAAGGAGCAGGTACAATACTGATTCATTTACAGCATTTTTTATAGACAGGAACACGCTTTAAAACGATATATTGCTAGCTAATTAATGACTATCCAATATCTGTTGAGAAGGCAACCCACCGTTCATTAATTGTCTTTACTTACACGATTATGGCTTCACTAACTATTTCAAACACCTTCCTGATCCATAAGCAGGTAATGGTATGTCAGATTTGACTTCTATAAAGCGAGATTTGAATACGCTTAGTACATTTCTGTGGCGGACCTTTGTTTAAACAAAAACTAACAAAGTGAAAAAAATATTAGTAACAGGAGCGACTGGCCATATGGGGAGTGCCGTTATCGAAGCATTATTAAAACAAATATCTGCCGGCCAGATTTCCATAATTACTCGTAAAGCAGATAAAAAAGCAGATTTTCAGTCTAATGGTTTTAATGCTTTTCTAGGCAGTTACGATGATGTCAATGCCCTTGAACTGGCCATGAAAGGTGTGGATACAGTTCTATTAATATCCTCGGGAGATCAGGGTGACCGCATGCAAGAACACAAAAATGTGATCGATACGGCTAAAAAAACAGGCGTAAAATGTATTGCATACACAAGCCGTTGTTTGCACGAAAGAAGTTCTCTGGTCAATAAATTAATAGAGGAACATTTTGAGACAGAAGACTACATTAAAGCCAGCGGTTTGGACTATACCTTTTTCAGAAACATTTTGTATATGGACGCTATCCCTCAGTTCATAGGCGGGGAGGCAGCACTGGATAGAGGGATATTCCTACCGGCCGGGGACGGAAGAGTCGCTTTTGCATTAAGAAGTGAGATGGGTGAAGCCATGGCGAAGGTATTACTGGGAGTGTAATCTGAACTCTGTCTGACCATTTAAGTTGATTTAAATTTAATTTTTCTTTTCGATTTCAAATGCTTTTTTGCTTGTTATTGGGTTTGTCAAGGGCGGCTGAGGCACGAGGCCGTTTATATACCCTTGATAAATTCAATAATGGGCTATTTTTGCGTTTTATATTGGGAAGTAAAATTAAAGATCCATTCTCATTCTATCCCCAAACTTGATGTGCAATTGTTGGGCGGTAAGGGCCCAATTTTGCAAGGGCGATGTCCATTTTCTGCTGATATTTTCGACTGCAAGGTATATCAGTTTTAACAACGCCATGTCATTTGGGAAGGCACCCTTGGTCTTAGTGATTTTTCGGACTTGTCGATGAAAACCTTCGACCGCATTAGTGGTATAAATTAGCCTTCTAATTTGCTCATCATAAGCAAAATAGGTCGATAATTTATGCCAATTATTCTGCCAGGATTTGATCACGACCGGATATTTGGAACTCCATTTTTGGTTAAGTTTATCAAGCTCTAATTCTGCTTTATCTTTTGTCGGAGCCTGATAGACCGTTTTTAGGTCTTGCATGAAAGTTTTTTGATCCTTAGAAGCGACGTATTTAAGCGAATTTCTGATCTGGTGAATGATGCAACTTTGAATTTCCGATTCCGGGAATGACGCCAATATTGCCTCGGAAAAGCCAGTAAGATTATCGGTACAAGCTATCAAAATATCTTTCACTCCCCTGGATTTCAGATCTGTAAGTACTGAAAGCCAGAAGTTAGCGCCCTCGCTTTCTGAGACATACATGCCAATCAAGTCTTTATGGCCATGTCGATTCACACCAAGCACATTGTAGACAGCCCGTGTCACGACCCGACCTCCATCTCGCACCTTATAATGCATAGCATCCAACCAAACAATGGTGTAAAGGCTTTCTAGTGGCCTACTTTGCCATTCCTTGACTTGCGGAATTACTCTTTCTGTGATTTCGGAGAGTGTTGCATGAGATATTTCAACGTCATACATCTGTTGAATGTGGTCAGATATATCGCGAAAACTCATGCCCTTACTGTATAATCCAATAATTTGAGGAGCGAGGTTATCAGCCAGGACCGTTTCGCGTTTCTTGACAATTTGTGGGGAAAAGCTGCTCTTTCGGTCTTCTGGCGTAGTCAGAGTAATTTCACCAGACATAGTCTTTAAGCGTTTGCTGCCTTTGCCATTGCGCTTGTTACCGGATTCCCGCTCCTGCTCACTGAGATGAGCATTCATTTCTGACTCGAGAGCACTTTCCAAAAATTGTTGAAGCAACGGAGCAAACACCCCCGTCTTTACCAGTCAACGATTGTCCTTTCATCAACTGTTCGAGCGCCTTGTCGCGCATCTGTTCGAATTCTGTCTTTTCCATGTTCTGTCTTAAAGTTAAAGCTTTTAGACAGAGTTCATTTTACAGTCTCCGGTTGGCTTTTACTGATTCACCCCGATTTTTTATGGAACACTTCACTTTCGAAAAAAATAAAACTTTATCAATATTTCTCTTACCAGTTCAATGAGGCTTTACACCTTTCTGAAAAGGAAGAGACTCTTGTGATCGAAATCATTCAGAAGGTAGAACAAGAATACCAAAGTAATATTGATAATTTTAGCCAGGATGTTATCATTGCCCAAATAGAGTTACTATTGACATATTCCGAACGTTTTTATCAGCGACAATTTATTACCAGAAAAAAAGCAAATCACCATGTCTTGCAACAACTGGAAGATTTGCTGACAGACTATTTTGCGGAACAATTGGTTCTTCACGGACTTCCGACTGTTGAATTTATCGCTGAAAAGTTAAACATTTCTGCAAATTATCTCAGCAGGTTGTTGCAATCTCTAACAGGACAAAGCACCAAACAGTTTATACAAGACAAAGTGATCGAGCTGGCTAAAGAAAAATTATCAGGTTCAAACCTTTCCGTAAATGAAATTGCCTATAACCTGGGATTTGAACATCCGCAGTCTTTCAGTAAACTATTCAGGCTGAAAACGAACCTGTCGCCAGTGGAGTTCAGACGTTCGTTCAAATAATGAGACTCGTGTTGTGTTTTTATGCTAATAAGCCTTCGGGTAAATGGCCATACATAACTGCATCTTCATGGAATGTCTTTTTCAGTTGTTCCACATCACCAGTTTTTAAGCCATCGGCATATCCCTGCACGACGGCTAACACATCTTCATAATCCTGAACGCTATTTATATTCTTATTTTCGGACATCAGTTTTACTTTTTAACATGATAAACTTTACTTACAATTTTCCATACATCGCCATCTTTGACCAACGTAAACATATCAGCAAATTTGCTGGATCCGAATTGTGACTCGATCCGGACAATAGCTACATCTTCTGCCACATCCAGTGTGGTCAGTTCGTAACTCGCTTCCATAGGCTCCCAACTATCGAAACCATCATATAAGACCTGAATTGGCAGGCTTTTTAATTTATCATCCTCTGTCCAGGACATTGTTGCGGTCGGCGAAAATGCTTCCGCTGCGATTTTACCACTGGCTTTGCGCCCACCCTCCACATACAAATCTATTGCACGTAGTATACCTTGTTTTTCCTGCTGTGAAACTTCCATAGTTTGGTTATTTTTAGTTTTGTTTTTATTCATACTACTCGTGCACGATACCCAAAGAAATGGTAACAATGCCAATACTAAAACCTGTTTTCTGCTGCTGGTCATATTTCAATAATTGTCAGCTTAACTATTTCATCTACAAATATTTAATACCTCTTATTTGTCCTACAAAATTACACCCAACCAAAGCAAATGAGTATTCTATTCAGCTCAAATAATCTTTCTATTTGGTCCAATTTCAGGGGCTGCCCATAAAAAAAGCCTCACCAAAATTTGGCAAGGCTTTATGTGTCTGAAACATCAATTACAGGGTTGCCATATCAATCACAAACCGGTAGCGAACGTCCCCTTTTACCATTCGGTCGTAGGACGTCTGAACATCTTTAATGTCAATAAGCTCAATGTCGGAAACGATATTGTGCTCGGCACAGAAATCAAGCATTTCCTGCGTTTCGGCAATACCGCCTATGCCTGAGCCGGCAATACTTTTCCTTCCGCCAAGTAAACTAAACGCCGCTATTTCTGCTGGCTTGGAAGGTACACCTACGCAGATCAGCGTACCGTCTGTCCGCAGCAACGACAGGTACATATTGAAATCATGTTCGGCAGAAACAGTATCCAGAATAAAGTCAAAAGCCCCCAAAGCTGCCTTTACCTGAGCTTCATCGCTGGTAACAACAAAGTGATGCGCACCCAGTCGTTTAGCATCTTCTTCTTTTTTTGGTGACGTACTTAAAACAGTTACTTCCGCACCGAAAGCAACGCCAAATTTAACAGCCATGTGCCCCAAACCGCCAAGACCAAGCACTGCCAATTTGTATCCTTTTCCTACTTTCCAATGCCTGAGAGGGGAATAAGTGGTGATACCTGCACACAATAACGGCGCGACAGCAGCCAGGTCGAGTTTTTCAGAAACATGCAGTACAAATTCCTCCCGAACCACAATTGTATTGGAATATCCACCGTACGTTGGTGTTTTTCCGTCACGTTCCAATCCGTTGTAGGTTTGCGTATTGCCTTCCAGACAATATTGTTCAAGATCCCTTTTGCAATTTTCACACTCCTGGCATGAATCAACCATACAGCCTGTTCCTGCAAGGTCACCTACTTTGAATTTCTTTACATGATCACCAACTTTGACAACACGGCCAACGATTTCATGGCCTGGCACCATTGGGAATATGCCCGGAAACCAGTCGTTATTAATCTGATGCAAATCGGAGTGGCAAACACCGCAATATAAAATATCAAACTGGACGTCGTGCGGGCCAACTTCCCGGCGTTCAAATGCCCAAGGCGCTAAATCGTCATTAGCATTCTGCGCAGCGTACCCTTTGGTTTCAATCATCTTTATTAGTTTGTTTAAAATAAATATTTGAGCTTGTTTAAATTTCTTGTGCGCAGCCATGATTTTACCGCATCTCGTACTTATCGTATGCTACTTCACTTGTTTCAACGCTTCTTTGACAGGCGTCTCACCGTCATGCATCATGATCACCTTACCAATGGTGCCATCATCTTCCAGAATGGCTACCAGTGTATCGACCACATTGGCAATTGAATTTGATAACGGTTCTTTTACATCTACGGTAATTTTCCCTGTTCCGATTTCCTCCTTTAATGCGCCGGGCTGCAGAATGGTATAGTTCAGGTTTGTCCGGGTGGTCAGGTATAGATCCGCGTAATGCTTGGCGATGTTGTAATCTGTTATGTCTTTCAGGAAAGATTCGTGCCAGTGACTGGGTTCAAGAGCAAATACTGAACTGAGAAAAATAAATCTGCTTACACCTGCATTCTCCGCTGCCTGAATGGTTTTAACCGCACCGTGCAAATCGATTTGAAGCAAATTCTTTCCTTTCGAACCCGCTACAAAATAAACTGCATCAATATTCCCCATCATCGCCTCAACCATCCGATCCACATCCCATAGTAAATCAAATGCAATGAACGATACATTTTCAAGAGCGGTGAAATCGTTTTCATGTCTTGATCCAGCCAAAACAGTATAATCCGAATCTGCCAGCTTATTAACCAAAGCCGACCCTACACGCCCGGCTGATCCGACCACCAATATTTTCTTCATTAGATCTGATTTAAATGTTTAGCTCCGAAATACGGAAGGCGCCTGACCATGATATTGTTTAAAAATCCTTGAAAAATGGGACACGTTTTCAAACCCGAGCGTGTAACAAATGTCAGAAACTGACATGAGTGTGGTTTCCAGCATATCCTTCGCCTTTTCAAGTCTCTTCTCCCGTATCCACGAAGCCGGAGACGTATTGTAAACCATTTGAAAATCTCTTTTGAAACTCGACAAACTTCTGCCTGACAGATAAGCCAGCTCCAACAATGAAACCGGCGAAGCATAATGTTGCTCTACTACGTGACGAATCTCTGCCCTTACCGGCTGGTGCAATTGAAGAATCTGCAAAAACATATTGCGATTGCATTCCGCAACGTCGTACAGCAGTTCCATGATTTTCAGTCGCAACTGCCCTGGATGCACAACGGAATCGTCATAAAAATATGGTTTAAGGGAATGGGCAAAAGCCACCAGACATTCACTCATCGGGTACACCGCCGTTTTAATCTCACCTTCGATTTTGGGTACTTTAACTTCCGACGAAGCCAGAAAGGTTTTTAAAAGATCATCTTTTAAACTGAACATCAGACTGTCATAGATGTTGTCATTATCCGGGTTGCCCACTTTATCATATTGTACCGAAATCGCTTTCTTTAAAAGGATCATATCGTTCTTTCCAAGCGTGTACTGTTGCTTTCCATAAGTCAGCGTAACACTCCCTTCGAGAACGATCAGCAGTAAATGCTCCTCGAGATACATAGTCCCTTTGGCCTCCATGCTGTGTATGCATTGCTCTATGACCGAACAGCCATCCAACATTAAAGCACTCTGTTGCCCAGGCCCGCTCACCAGCGAAGTAGGAACTTTAATCACTTTGTTCATATTGATTCTATCAAAAGTCCGCTTTTTGGTAACATGATCAACGCAATCAAAGTTGCCGGCACATGCATATCTGAACTATGATACAAAGGTATCCTTTACAACATGCTGCTATTGTTCTATTTAGGTCAAAAAGTTTGCTGATTTAGCTCAAACATTTAAAAGCCGACCTCCTGCGAATTTCTGGTAGCAACAAGTCCTTGCAGGCGATCCTGTTGAAGATGCCTACTTTTTTTGAATCAGTCCAATGTCCATCAACCAAGCTAAAAAACTCTCAGGCCAGTATTTCAGAGTTTCTCCTTTTGTAAAATCCATTGCAAATCCATGAGCGCCTTTATTGTAAATATGCATTTCGGCCGTAATCCCTGCTTTCAGCAACGATGAATAAAACTCAACACTTTTGGAGGCCGTAGTCATCTTATCGTCGTGGGCATTGATGATAAAAACCGGCGGACAACTTTCCTTTCGAACGGTATAATTTCTTAAAAATGCAGCGTAAAAAAGACCTGTGAAATTGGGTTTCCAGCTAACCTTGCCGGGGCCCTCATTTATTTCGTCGGTTGCTGCGAGTTCTACCGCCAATGTTCCACCAGCCGAAAAACCTGCTATGCCAATTTTATGTGGATCAATTTTGAGTTTAGATGCATCTTTTCGTAAAGTTATGATGGCCTGCTTTGCGTCATCGAATGCAGCTTCGAAATATGTATCTCTGGGAATTACAAAATTTTTGCTGCTATCTCTGGTATTCAAGCGATATTTTAACACCATCGATGCCACGCCCCGTTCTTTTAGCCAAAGTGCAAGGTCGGTACCTTCCCGATCGAACCAATTATCTACAAAACCGCCTCCGGGACATATCACTACGGCGACCCCCGTTTCTTTTCCAGGCGGTGGCAGATGAAGAACGTAAGTAGGGACGGACACTTTGCGAAAAACCCGGTTCTTTTTTGAAAGAGCCTGGGGATTTACATCGAAATTTACCACCTCTTCGGTGGTAGTATATTTCACCGGATTATCTTTGATACCCGACGGCCATAGTGGTTTTTCTTCGGATATTTGGGCATCAACGGTAAATCGCAGGGTGAGCGAAAGACCAGTTATCAAAAGAGTTATCGATATGTTTTTCAGGTTCACAGCGCAAGATTTATGATCATAAACTCTTCAAAAACTCATTCAGGACTTCCACCGTTTTCGCCAGCTTGTCGTGATGCAGATTGTGCCCTGCCCCGTCGATATGAATCAATTTTCCCTTTGGCATTACACGAGCTGCTTCCTCATTAGCCTTGCGTACCTCAGGCTTTGCATCTGCTTTTAAAATAATTGCTGGAACCTGAATTTTCGCAAGCGCATCCGCTGTATTCATTGTACCTGTCATTGCCTGTGCTTGTTCGGGTGTATAAGGACCATGGTACTGCTTTTTTGAGAAAGCCCAATAGTACACATCCACATCGTCCCACAACGGATTCTGACTCTTCCCTTTCGCTACAACCTCTTCAAACGGCGCATTATTCTGTGCAACCAGGGTATCCGGACTTTTGAACATATTGGGCCTGCGGACTGGCGCCGCGCTCGATTGTGCAGATGCTGCTTGGCCACTACGGGCGGTATCAGCTGCCGATGGTGCAGGCCGGGCTGGACGATTACCAACAAATGGATCAAGCATGATAATCGCCTTTGCCAGGTCGGGATACTGTGCTCCTACCCGCATGACGGTGGCTGCTCCCATCGAATGCCCCATCAGGATCGGTTTTTCAAACTTCATGAACTTGACAAAATCCACAACGTCTTTGATCATCGTTTCTCCATTATCCGATGCCGTAAACGGATCGGACAAACCATGGCCACGGGTATCAATCATATAAATATCGTAAGCTTCCTGGAGTTTCAAGGTCAATGTAGTCCAGCTAAGTCCGATATCGGTATATCCATGCACCATTACCATAACAGGTTTACCTGGTGCAGGCTTGGCGTGATAATAATGAATTCGGATGCCATTTACATAGGCATATTTATCAGACCAGTCATCCGGAAACTTAACAGACTGGGCATTGACGGCAAGCGCTGGCGCGAGCATTAGAAGAATCAGGATGGGTAAATATTTTTTTGCGTGTGACATCACGCTCGATTTATTTGAATTCATCATCTGTTGTTTTATTAAATTTTAATGAGTCAGCCACAAGGGGCTCTACATGGCCTCAATCTCCACCACCACACTTGTCCTTCTCGCATTCACAACAGGATTGAATCCGGCCGTCATTAAATACTCTCCTGAATATATCTGATCTTCTTTCAACGCAGATTTCGTTTCAGGATATAGATTCAGTTCTTTCACTCTATATTTTTTAGAAGCATCCAGTCCTTCCAGGCGTATCGGCGTGTCAGAGCCGGCCCCATTCCTGTTTCCGACCAGATAAGAGAATAAAACTGCTTTGGATTTGCTTTTTGTCGCATACATCAGCGCCGCATAGTCATTTTTCTTTGGATCAACCAAACGGAAAAGATCGCCCTGGAAAATCACATCTTTCACCGAATTGTAATTAGCTACGGCCTGCTGACTGAATTGCAGATCCTTTTCATTTAAATGACTTACCACAATATCATAACCCAACCGACCCATCATGGCCACATCCGTACGGAATTTTAAAGGTTGTTTTCCCCAATCCGTTACGTGGGCACTAAGTGCGATCGACGGAAAGAAATAAGAATATTCCCATTGCATAAAAATTCTTTCCAAAGGATCCGTATTATCGCTCGGCCAGAATTCTGTGAAATATTTGAGCGCTTCATAATCGACACGACCACCGCCGCCGGAGCAAAGCATCATCGGGACTTTTGGATATTTTGCCCGCAGCTTTTCCAAAACTTTGTACAATCCCTTTACGTAATCCACATAAAACTGAGACTGGCTTTGTTTGCTTTTTTCAAGATAAGGAGAGTAAGCATTATAGGTGACCGCATTGCAATCCCATTTGATGTAAGCGATATCCGGATTTTCGGTAAAAAGTTTATCCAGAATGCCGTAAACAAAATCCTGGACTTCCGGATTGGACAAATCCAGCGGAAGCTGATTTCGCATGTAATGTTCCGGGCGCTGCGGCTGTTTTATAACCCAATCCGGATGTTTTTCATACAATTCACTTTTGGGATTAACCATTTCAGGTTCAACCCAGATCCCGAATTTGATCCCCGTTTTCTGTGCTTCCTTTACCAAATAACCAATTCCATTTGGCAATTTCTTCACATTTTCCTGCCAGTCTCCCAATCCGGCTCCGTCACTGTTTCTTGGATATTTATTGGCAAACCAGCCGTCGTCCAACAAAAACAAATCAACACCCAGCTTCTTCCCATCTTTGAAAAGGTCAGAAAGTTTACTTTCGTTAAAATCAAAGTAAGTAGCTTCCCAGTTATTCAAAAGTGTCATCCTGGTGCCTTCCCCGTCAAGGATCCGATATTTGCGGGCCCAGTTATGCAAGTTGCGGCTTGCTTCTCCTTTTCCATTTTCCGAGAAAGTATAGATAAAAGACGGTGTTTTAAATTCCTGTTTTGAAGCGAGCGGGTACGCAGAAGCATAGGGATTTACACCGGCGATTAGTCGCAAATTATGATATGAATCAACCTCAAATTCCATTTTGAAATTCCCTGACCAGGCCAGTGTTCCCAATAAAACTTTCCCTTCGGTTTCTGTTGCCGGTTTATCAAAAGACAAGGTAAAACTCGGTGGCTGATAAAGATTGGCGCGTGTCCCCAGTTTGGAATCCAATACCCGGATTCCTGCCGTCAACAGCTCTTCTTCTGGATTCATCTCCTTGGCCCATGTTCCATTGTAGTGCGTCAGGTAATAATCCTTTGCTATGAAATAAAGATTGGCAGAAGCATATTTTTCAAGCGTAATGGGCTTCTTCTCTTCGCTTTTAATCACACTCCATTGCTCCACCACATTTTCCTGAAAATAGGTTTTGTAAAAAAGTGTTACCTCAACCGGGTAAACCGGGTCTTTCAAAACAATGCTCGTAAGACTTACATTGTCATTTTCCTTTGCAGTGTTGTGGCGAACATAAACAAGATCCAGTGACTTATTCCCATCCCCATGTGTAAGTTGAAGAGCCGGTTCGGAAACGCTCCATGTTCCGGACGGCGTGTAGGCGGAATTGTAAATACCCGCGTTTCCGTCTCGCTGACGGCTTTGCGATGGAATGAGTTTGTACTCCGCAGCCTGACTCAATTTCTTTCCAAAATAAGTTATTCCAAGATGGTTTTCCTTATCCGTTTGCAAGACCAGAACATTTTGCCTGGTTTCAATCGGGATAATGGTCGGCGCATTCTGGGCAAAGGAACCAGTTACGATGATGATCAGTAAAACGGAGTGGATTATTTGTTTATACATAAATGATCTAATTACTATGGATTGATTTATTGCCCCTGACCGAACCGGATGGCTTTTATTCTGATTGGCGCTCCGGTAAAGACGAAATAAATATCTTTTACATTGCCCACTGCATCGGGAGTGACGTCCAGAATCATTCTATCATTGTATTCACCAGAAAACTTACCCAAAAGAATTCCGTTTGCGGCGTCAGCATGCATTTCGATTGTTCCTGAAAGTGGTGTGGGCGAATTTCTGCCAGGCGCCCGGATAATCTCGATCTGTTTGATACCTGTAAGATCAGTCCCTTTGAGTCTGAAAGATGCGCCCGAGTTCCTGACAAATGCCATGGTACTGTCATTATTGAAGCTAATTTCTTTAATCTGGTCGGCAAACGATACCGGAACTATCGGACTGCGCAGTACCACAGTCGCTTCTGACGATTGAGCAGGTGCTGTTTTTGTACCCCGGTCTGAGTAAGCTGCGCGGAAAATAAAGCTACCTTCCGTATCACCCTTTGGTACAACAGTTGTGTAAGTACCCTTTACAGGTAGCGTTTTCGCAGGTTTGGGTGCGTCGGATAAGCTCATAATGTACTTGACAATTCCTTTTACATCACTCTCTGCCATCGTCGGATGGGCGGGCATGAATGCATCGCCCCAAACACCCGAACCACCTTTTAATATCTTACCAGACAAAGCTGCCATTGCAGTTGGATCGCCTTTGTATTTTGAAGATACCTCTTTGAACGAAGGTCCCAGCATCTTTTCATTCGTAGCATGGCAGGCCTTACAATCTCCGTTATTGATTAGCGAAATGGCCGTTGCAAGTTGTGCCGAAGCATCAACACTTAATTGTTTTTGAGCTATTTTGGTCAAATTAAAACCTTCTGAGAGATAATTGGTGCTGACCGAAACCTGGGAGGGCAATATCTTTTTGTTTGCAAGACTGCCATCTTCCTTGTCGCTGACACTTACTTGATACTGAATACTTTTACCCGGAAAAAAGAAGGTAGAATTCCCTTTGGTTATTTTAAAATCTACCACAGGTGGTTCGTTGCCCGCTTTTATTTCAACCGATTTAGTATTTTTTTCTCCGGCCTTGTCCGTCACCGTCAAGGTTGCCTTGTAAGTACCGGGCGTCGTAAAAGTGACCGATGGATTGGCCTCTTTAAGGGTTTTGAAAGCCGCATTATTTTTCGTGATAACCCATTCGTATTGCAATACATCATCTTGATCATAATCCCTGGTTCCGGACGACGACATTACCACCTGCATAGGAAGTGCTCCTGCTGTTTTGCTCGCTGATGCCTCTACCAGAGGTTTTCTGTTTCCGCTATTGTATTCGATCCGGATCAGTTCTGCCTCGGGGTTATCTTTGAAGTACCCGTTTCCATATTCAAGTACATACAGATCGCCCTCCTGCCCGAACTTCATATCAATCGGTCCTTTCAGTTTCACATCAGGCAGAAAGCGCTCCATGGATTTGTATTCGCCGTTTTCGTCCGTTTCCACCACATTGATCCATCCACGCACCCAGTCAGTGATAAACCATTTACCTTCATAGAAGTCTGGAAATAATCGCGAAGCGTTTTTGAAATCGTGTTTTCTAAAAACAGGACCGCCAACTGCGCTGTTACCGCCGCTTTCCATCAGTGGAAACTCCTGGCTCTGCGCTTTTGAATACCAGATGAAAGCAGGCTGTGCAGCCGGAAGTTCTTTTAAGCCGGAGCTATTTGGAGAATTATTAACAGGTTTTGCAGCATCAAAAGGTTCGCCTGAAACTTTGGTCGCAAAGTTATATTTTATATATGCCTTGTTATTGGCAACAAAGTAAGGCCATCCGTAAAACCCAGGCCCCTTTGCACGGTTGAACTCGTCGTACGATTGCGGTCCTCGTTTTTCCAAGTCATCGCGTGAGCCATCCGGACCAACTTCTCCCCAATAGAGCCATCCGGTTTTTGAATCGATCGTTGGCCTCCACGGATTTCTATTTCCCATTGTGTAAATCTCAGGTCTGGTTTGGGGCGTTCCCACGGGAAAAAGATTACCTTTTGGAATGGTGTAAGGGGCCGCCCCCGCCGTGCCGTCGGGTTCAGGATGAATACGCAGAATTTTCCCTCTCAAATCATTTGTATTCGGAGACGACTTCTGAGAGTCGCGGGCAGATTCTCCCGGTCTTTCATCAAGGGGAGCAAAACCATCGGAGGCACGGGAAAATGTATTATCTCCTGTTGTGAGGTATAGATTCTTATCTTTATCGAAAGTCATCCCGCCACCCACGTGGCAACATTCCTCACGCTGAACCGGCACCTCCAAAACAACCTTTCGGCTGCTTTCAAGCAAAGCCTTTCCATGCCACTCGTAACGGACCAGCACGTTCTTTGCTTCGTCACCGGCAAGGGAATAGTAAATATAGATCCAGTGGTTTTTATCATAATCAGGATCAAGGATGATGCCCTGCATTCCGTCTTCACCTTCTGTTACCTCGCCTGCTTTATTTGTATATTTTGTGCTGACTGCAAATTCGGCAACTGTTTCAAGTGCTTGTGACTTCGGATCATAAACCTTCAATTTACCCTTCCTTTCAGCGAACAAAACCCTGCCGTCTTTTAAAATCTGAAACTGCATTGGTTCTTCCAATCGCTGAGCCAGTACAACTTTGGTGAACCGGTTACTTTCAGGCTTTTTAGGTGTTTGCGCAAATGAAGTTCCGCTTGTCGTAAGGAAAATCAGGATTGCTGTAAACAATAACACCGGCGTCATGATCGCATATCTATGATAGATTTCGCGTGGTTTTGACATTAAGAAAAGGTTTGGATAATTTGGCAAGAATGTAAATATAACTGGCTGACAGGACTATTTAAAGAGCTGATAGGCTTTGCTGAGAAATGGCTTATACATTGGCTCATGCTTGGGCATATTAAGATAAAACAGCACAATCATATTGTTTTCGGGATCTATAATGTAATCTGTGCCGTAGAGTCCGCCCCAGGCAAATGCGGTATTGGAAACTTCCGGAACCGGTTTCTTTTCTGCATTGTAGAGTTCAAATCCAAGCCCGAACTGAAACCCTTTCCCACCGGAGTTCACTTCAGGCAGGCGGTTCACTTTGGTCATCAACTCAATTGTCTCGGGTTTCAGGATACGCTTGCCATTGTATTCGCCTTTATTGAGAAGCATCTGGCAGAACTTGGCATAGTCGCGGATAGGTCCGTTCAGGCCGATAGCTCCCTCCGCATAAGTTTGAACCGGGCTGATCGTGGTCTCGCTAAATTTATTGGATTGCGGCACCAGTTTGCCGTCAATGTCGCTGTAAGCTTTCACAAACCGGTTCAGTTTTGAAGGCGCATAATACCAGTCTGTTTCAGTCATCCCCAAAGGATCCAGAACAGTTGATTTGACATATTCACGCAGACTTTTGCCTGAAATGAGCTCGACCATGTAAGCGAGCATATTCGTGCTGATATGGTAACTCCATCCGCTGCCGGGATCAAAGCCCAGCGGGTATTTGGCAAGTGCGATCATCTCGTCTCTGAGATATTTCGCCGTACCAGCCCCGCCTGTTCGCTGTCCCGGGCCTGCCGGTGGTGTTGTACCTGAGGTTGCAGCGGCACTTTTTTTCTCCATTTCAACGCGACGTGCCTTTCCGACCAGTCCGGCGCTGATTCCGGACGAGTGCGACATCAGATGCGCGAATGTCACGGGTGTTTTCACCGGCCTTGTCTCAAATGTTCCATCCTCGTTGACGGCTGTCGCCACTTTGTCTGAAATCTCGGGGAAATATTTTGAAACCGGGTCATCGACGGAAACCAACCCTTTTTCCACCAGGGTCATAAAAGCTACGGTTGTCACTGCTTTTGTTTGAGAAAACAGGATATAGTAGTCATCCACAGCAGCCTGAACTTTGTTTTCAACGTCTTTAAATCCAAATGCTTTGTTGTATACCACGTTTCCGTTCTTGGCAACAAAACCTACAATACTGCTGGCTTTCTTTTGATCAACAAAACTTTGTAGCAACGAGTCGATGCGTTTGATTTTGTCTTCGCTTGTGCCTGTGGTTTTGAGATCAACTTTGTAGTTTAATTCTTGCGGTGCGGGTGATTTTTGCTGGGCTGTAGTGCTTGTGAATGCAGCTAACAGCGCAATGCCTAAATAAATTTTTTTCATAAAATTAAGGGTTAGGAATAGCTCAACTTATTTCTCACCAACGAATTTAAGTGTATCTGCCGATACAACCGGTATACCGGAATATGCGATCAGGCTGACTTTGCCTTTCTTTGCCTCTTTCGGGATTTTGACAACCAACTGACTGGGTGCTTTACTTACAAATTCCGTTATCGGATTAATTACTCCCGTAAACAGCACACCCATCGTCAGATCCAGATTGGCTCCTGCGATCGTCAGATTTTTCTCACGTTCCGCCAGTACAGGTGCAAAGCTTTTTAATGCTGGCAATGTTACTACCAGCTCCGTTTCAGACTCAATGGAAAGCGGTTCTGTACCGCCGGCAGAGAATGTGATCAGGCCGGTTTGTGCGCCGAAGGGCACGGTTACAACCAGTTCAGTCATGGTTTGGCTTACAAATTCAGTTACCGTGGTGTCTGATGCAAATGTGACACCCTTCACCCAGTTAAGATACGCTCCGGTAATGGTGATATTTTCACCGGGCTTTGCCTGCGTAGGTATTTTAAGAATTTTAACCGCCACTTCCAGGCTCAGTATTGTTTTTGAAACAATATCTCCCTGCGAAGTTTTCAAAGTCACGAGTCCTTCCGATGTTTCATCAGGAACTTTCAGTGTAATGCGCTCCGGAGTTTGCTTCAGGAATGCAGATGCCGGAATACTGGCACTTGTTAATTCAATGGAAGTTACTTTGTCCAGATTCCTACCGATAAAGCTGATGGTGTCCCCAGGCATTACACCCGATGGCCCGAAGCTAAGCAACTGCACCTCGTCAGTTTTGGTGACTTCGTTTTCGTTGCAGCCCACCAGCAATCCTGCAAGCATCACGAAAGCTGCCAGCGCCTGGAACCGCAGGCTAAATATCTTTTTCATATTAAGTTTCTTTTAGGGTTATTTTTTCAAAATTTTTGGAACCACTCTGAAATTGTCCAGCGAGATATCTGCGTCAAGATCACCGCCGCCATGAAACAGCAACCTTGTATAGTAACCATTGGGGCTGACGCTCATCCTCACCCCCAGACTTTCGTAGCTGGCTGCAACTTCATCGAAAGGTATCGTTACCGTTTTCCATACACCTTTTGTATCGTAAGGCGGAGCCCATTGATAGGCATCCGTGACGAAGTCATTGGCCAGCCCCACATTGATCTTGAGTAAATTATTATTATATGGTTTCAGCGTGTTCACTTCAAATTTCAAATTGTAGTCCGCTGGTTTTAAAATCGCCGCATCAGGAATATTCTTGCTAATCGGCCCCATCGCATCCGGCGGGCCACCTGCTACTTCCTTCCATTGCCAGCCGCCGATCGCCTCTTTCACCCGAATGTAGTTTCCGTTGATCGCAACAGGATCTCCGGCACCCGGCTTGGTCACCACGTAGGCCTGGTTCCACCATCCTGTAAAAGGGTCGTTTCCTAAAAAGATATTACGGTTATCCCTGAACCAGAAGTCCGATTTGGTTTCTCCAAAAGTGGTCCTGACCGTTACCTGGCCTGCCACCGCCCCCTTGGGCACGCGCACTTGTATGATCTGGTCTTCAACCGAAACCAATTCTCCTGTTACACCTCCCGCAAATATTACTGTGAGAGGCGGATAAAAATAGTTTCCATTGATGGTGGCTATGCCTCCCTCCGGCACATATTCGCAGTTCATGCTCAGCAACTCTGGTTCGTTGATCTGTACCTCAAAGCTGTGCTCCAGTGTCCGCCCGTTTGCAAATATCATTTTCATGATGTTATTGATTTCCTTTGGAACCATTGCGGGAACACTGACCAGGATGGTCTTGTTCGTAACGTAAGTGGGGGTCAAAACTGCCTTCTGATCATTGAACCAGATCTCGCGTACGTCCTGTAAGTTCTCCCCAACAATCGCAATCAGGTTATTTTGAAATGCGCCTACCAGCAGCGAGTCCGAGGATGCCGGATTGGTAACGCGGATGTAGGTGATTGAGGGTTCTCCGTTATCAGAAAGGCCTTCTTCCTTACAAGCGATCTGAAATGCGGCCATGAACGCCAGCAAGGCGAAGAACAAAGCCGGTCTATATATGTTTTTCATTTGGATATCGATTTTCATAAATCACGAAAATTACTTGCTGTAATAATCCACAGCGGGTTTTTGCAGATTAGGTGCCTGGCTCAGCTCCGCCGACGGAATCGGCAAAAGAAAGTTTCCGCTATTAGCATTGATCGTGCGCTCGGTAGTTGACCATTCCGTTTTGGTGAATGTCCACGATGTCGGATTCGGGAATTGGTCGGGTGCCGTAGCAAACAAGCCCCTGTCCTGGCTGTTGAGGATTGCATAGGCTTTCGCCGGGTTATAGTAATGCAGACCTACCAGATCATACCACGCCATTCCTTCCATGGCAAACTCGATAAGTCGCTCCTTGAAAATCACGTCCGAAGTTAAAGGTCCGGTAAAAACCGGCAAGCCCGCCCGCGTATGTATTGCATTGAAATATTTTAATGCGTTAACATCGTTGGTAGAAGCATTATTCCCTAAAACTGCTTCCGCATATACCAGATACATTTCAGCCAGTCGCATCATGTACGTATCGTGTCCGTAGTTCTGTGCTGCCGACAAGCCACCCACGTCTTTGGCTTTTCCGGTTACATATTTTTTTATTGATAAAAAATTGTTGTCACCACCGGGATTGGGGACGATGAGCTTCTGTTCGCCACCCGGTATTGTCTGTGTGATTTCGGGATACGAAGCGCCGGGTAACATGAATGTTGCTTTTAGCCGCTGATCCACGGTGCGCCCCTGCATACCCGTGGCAGTTGCTCTGATTCCCTCGTACTGACTCAGCATCCACCATGTGGCACTTTTGTCACCACCCCAGCCGTCACCGTTGGCAATATCAGGGCTAAATGCGAGGTAAGCCGGTGTTGAATTTTGGGTGCCATAAGCACCGGGAGAGTATACCCATTGAAGCGAGAAAAGCGACTCGGAATTATTGTCGTAAGGGAAAAGAAACAGCGATTCATAGTTTCTGAGCAACGACAAACCACTCTGCGTAATCACTCTCTCGGAATAGTATTTGGCACTATCCAGAAAAACCTGATTTCTTGTTCCGGATCCAGCTGACTCCACGCCTGCACGCGTCAGGTAAAAACGTGCCAGCATTCCTTCTGCCGACCATTTGGTGACACGCCCAGGACGTATGGGTGAACTGGGTAAATCTTCGGCAACTTGTCGCATTTCACTTGTCAGAAACTTCCACACACTCTCCGGAGTATTTCTCGAAACGGTTGTATCCGATAGTAATTCAAGGTTATTTTGAATGATCGGAACAGCGCCCCAGTTCATCACCAGGAATCTGTACGCCATAGCGCGCATAAATCTGGCTTCTGCAACTGCCATTTTTTTGACCGTTGGTGAAACCCCCGCTCCTGCATACTGGTTGATGTTGGTGATCGCCAGGTTGGACTGCCCTACTACTATAAAAAACGAACGCCAAGCCGAACCGTTTTCAGGTGTATTGCCTGTTGTGTTAAAAAGCACATTACCGCGATCATTGTAAGCCGAAAATGCAGTGCCAGCCCTGAAATCACCCAGATTGTACGATGCCTTGTCATTGTAATCAAACCAAACCTTGCTGTAAAGCAACGCGGTAGATGCCAAAACCTGATCATCGGTCTGGTAAAAACCAGCATCCACGATAGCATCCACAGGTGGTCTTTCAAGAAAGTTCTCTGAGCAGGATGTCAAGCCCAGAAGCGAGACAAAAAAACTGCTGCTGTAAAGTATGTATTTAAGATTTTTCATTTGATTCATTTTTAGAAGTCCAAGCCCAGGCTAAACGTGTAAATTGGAGTCAGCGGGTAACGGCCGTAGTCAAGCCCTATCGCCTGATTACCAGGGCTGGAATCCCTTGATACATAAGCGCCTACTTCCGGATCAAATCCTGAGTATTTCGTGAAAGTCAACACATTTTGTGCACCAACAGATAGCCGAGCACCCCGCACCACCTTCTGTTTCGACATCAGTGAAGCAGGCACATTGTAGGTCAGCGAAACATTTTTCAGTCTGATAAATGAGCCGTCTTCTACCCATTTGTCTGTATGCCTGTTGAAATTTCCATTGGGTCCGTTGGAAATACGTGCTACGTCCGTTCCGGGATTGGCAAGTACGACTTCGCCGCTCTCATTGGTAATGGGTTTGGCGTAATCCATTGCACCTACCAGCAGGTTGCGGCTAAGGTTAATGTTACTTGCATTGGTATTGAGCTTGGCCAGATAGTTGTAAATGTCGTTTCCGTAAGTACTTGTAAAAAGCAAGCTGAGATCAAAACCCTTGTAAGAAAATGTGTTGGTGAAACCGGCAAACAATTTTGGCCATGGATTACCGATGTTGGTCAGGTCATTTTCGTTGATCTTGCCGTCACCGTTAATGTCCTTAAATTTCACGTCTCCAACCCAAATGTTATCTATGTTAGTTGGCAACCTTTGTCCATTGTTATCCACCGGAACGGCACTAGCGTCAATTTCAGCCACATTTTGAAACAAACCTTCTTCCACATAGCCTCGGAATAACCATGGCGCCTGACCCACCTGCGCACGCTGCGTCCAGTCCTGCATCCACCATGATGTACGATCTACGAATGCATTTTCGGAATAAAAAGATTTGATCCTGGTTTTAAAACTGGAAATATTGAGATTGCTTTCCCATTTGAAGCCACCCCTGTTGATGTTCACAGTGTTGATCGTAAAGCCAAAACCCTTGTTCTGCAAAGCGCCGATATTGACTGTCGGAGAGCTTACCGCGCCGGTCCCATTGGTTCCCATATACCATGGCAGCGGCTTCTCCATCAGTAGATTGTCGGTGTCCTTCACGTAATAATCAAACTCAAACTGAATCCTGTTGTCGAGCAATGCCACATTGATACCGAAGTTGTTGGTCTTCGTCTCCTCCCATTTCAGGCCCTGGTTACTGTATTTGGTAGGCAAAAAACCGGTAGAAGTTGGCGTTGCCCCTGTTCCCATGGGTGAATATATTCCACCACCTCCCTGATTCCCTGTCACGCCGGTCTCAAAACGCAGTTTCAAATCATTGATAAATGGTATATTAAAAAATGACTCCTGGGAAACACGCCACGCTGCGGAAATGGACGGAAAAACGCCCCATTTGTTTTCCTTACCAAAATTGGCAGAACCATCACGTCTTACCGTTGCCATCACAATGTATCGGTCAGCATAATTGTAATTCAATCTTCCCAGATACGACTCCATTGCCCATTCGCCGGATCCACCTGAATTACTGGAAGTAAGCGCGTCTCCAGCGGCGATATCAAGAATATTATTGGTCAAAAATCCGGTTCGGGTAGCGCCCACATTTTTGTAGGTAGAAGCCTGTGCTTCATGGGTAATCATTGCGTTGATACTATGCTTGCCGAGCTGCTTGTTGTATTCCAGAAGCTGATTCCAGTTATAATATGTATTTGTCCCTGTCACATTATTAAGCGAAGCGGCTACGTTTCTTGCCCAGCCTATTGCGTATGTAGGTATGTAATACGTTGAGTTTGAAAACCCAAGGTTGGTATTAAAAGAAGACCTGAAATTAAGGCCTTTGATAATCTCAATGCCAAGATTTAAGCCTCCTAAAAACTGTCTTCTTACCAGTTTATTAGTGGTCAGATTTGCGATTGCGATCGGGTTTACAGGCGCGAACTGGTTGGCACCGTTGTTCTCATCCCCCCCACCCCACGATCCGTCCAGATTTCTTACCGGAATTTGAGGTGTCAGCTGTAACGCGCTTGCAATCACGTTTTCCTGACTTGTTGTAAGGTTATCATTGGTTTGATTAAAACTTAGATTCGCTCCAATTGTCGCCCATTTTCTTGGTTTGTTATCCAGATTTAATCTGAATCCGTATCTGTCAAAACCCGAACCCAATGCAACACCATCTTGTTTCAGGTATTCACCAGACAGGTAGTAGGTTGTTTTGTCATTACCTCCGCTCAGGCTTAGCTGATGTTTGTTCATCGGCGCGCTTTTGAAAAGCTCCTTTTGCCAATCCGTTCCCGGTCCGAGAAGTGATGGATCCAGAAATTCTCCCGGCGTATCTCCGCCTGCAATGGCATGGTATTCACCCACCATCTGCGCATATTGTTGCATGTTCATCACCTTCATAGCTGATGGAGGCGTTTGTAAGCTAAATTGATAACCATAGGAAATTTTGGTATCGCCAGCCTTTCCTCTTTTGGTTGTTACAATTAATACACCATTGGTAGCCCGGGAACCGTAAATAGCTGTTGCAGAAGGCCCTTGCAATACTTCAATTGATTCAATGTCCGCTGGATTCAAACCGGCAAGTGGATTCGAAGAGCTCTGCGCGCCATACGAAGCCGACTGCCCCGGGATTTGCACACCATCAACTACATACAAGGGTTCATTGCTCCCGCTGATCGAATTTACCCCACGGATATTAACCGAAATCCCGCCGCCGGATTGTCCAGAATTTTGTGTGACATACACACCTGCCGCCCTGCCCTGAATTGCCTGTTCAATGGTTGTATTCACCGTTTTCTCAATGTCCTTGGCAGATACCGAAGTTTGCGCGGTAGTCAAATCGGCACGTTTCATTTCACCATAACCCACAACCACGACCTCTTCCAACGCCTTGTTATCCACGGACAGCGTCACATTAATGGCGCTCTGGGTTCCAACGACCACCTCCTTGGATAAATACCCGACAAATGAGAAGATCAATACCGAGGTATTTCCCGGAACGGCCAGTGAATACTTGCCGTCCGAACTCGTAGTCGTACCTTGCGACGACCCTTTGATCACGATGCTGACGCCCGGGAGCGGTTCTCCTTTGTCGTCGACCACTTTTCCTGTCACATCAATAGCAGGTAACCGGTTTGGAGCCGTTTTGTACGTGGTCAGTCCCGGGATGAGCTTGTTATGTCCGCCGGCATTTACCTGCATCACAGCCACTAAAATGAGGCAGGCTGTTGTCTTCGTTAATCTTGTTACTTTGGAATAAAGCGGAGGCACCAGCCGGGCCGAAGCCGCGGCATAGCCACGTTGACTTAGTAAATCATGTTTCATACTTTTGCAATAATTGGGTTGAATATTTCACAATAGGTTTTCTCGAAATTCCTTGCTGTATTTACCTGATAGTCCATTACTGAATCCGGCCAAAGATTTCAGTGAGGATGTGACCACTTCGGAGGCCAATCCGAAGTGGTTTATTTGGTTAACCAGTATCACTTTTAGCTATAATCCATATCTATCGGGGTTAGATTGTTTCTCATGTCGGTTCGGTTACGCTAAATCATTTTTACCACGTAATAGATCAAAATTCAGAACATTATATTCTTTTATAGGTTGAGTATATTCAGTACAAAGCCGCTTCGCTCACGGAGCAGGTTAAACCGCGCTATTTGCCATATATATTCTTAAGATCGCTTTCAAACAATGTGTATTTATCATCATAAAACTTCTTAAAGTCCGGTACAGCTGAATGGCCGGGAAACGGTGCGTAGTAATGTGTCGGGCTTCTGGTATCATTGCGCCAAACGAGCACATAAGCGAGGTTTAACTTATTCGTTTTCAGCACTTTATTTAGCACTTCGGTATACCAAACCGGATTAACGATGGATTCCAGACCTGTCTCGGTCATGGCGGCGAGCTTGTTGTTTTCCAGCGCAAAGTCGTTTACGATTTTGAGTTTTTTGATCGCTTGTTTCAAATCATATTTGCCATCGCGCCCCATATCTCCGTAGTTATCCATTCCAACCAGATCAACCCAGTCGTTACCCGGATACCGCTCGGTAAATTCAGCGACATTGTTGAATTTATTGTCCGGAGAAAACGCGTAAATCAGGTTATGGACGTCGAGACTATCTCTAAGATATCCAGCAGTAAATTGCCACAATGATTTGAATTCATCCGGCGTACAATGCGCCCTGCCCCACCAAAACCAGTCTCCATCAAACTCATGATAAGGTCTAAAAATGAGTGGTATCTGCTCTCCGTTTGCGCCTTTCAAACTGTTGAACCAGCCTGCAAGACCTTGTAAAATGACCTTGTAATCCTCATGGTATTTACCTCCCGGAATAATGTATTTAACAGCTGGCAGCGACACAGAATCCTTCCAGTAAAAATCACCGCCCGACACCGGATTGGAAAAATGCCAGGAGATTGTGGTTATTCCACCACGCGCGTAGGTATCGGTAACCAATTTTCTCAAACGCACTTCACTTTTTTGTGTAGATTCCTTGGACCTCCCCGTCAGTGGCGCAATGTCGACACCAATTACAGCCGGATGCGAGCCAACAACGGACTTGACATCCGATCGTCCCGGTTCATCACGCCAGCCGTGTCCGTAATCCGTAGCGTCCTGATGTCCGAAAAGTGTATGCTTTTTGGCGAGCTCGTGCATGTTCCTGTAAAGTACAGCGGTCTCTTTTGTTGCTTTCCGATCTATCAGTTTTTGTGCCCAGACCACAGAGCATGACGCAAAAAAGAACACTGTTAAAGCGATTGATATTCTATTCATTGTTAAATTGCTGTACATTAAAAACTAGTATCAAAATTTGAGATAAGGTTATTTAAAAACTGATAATGGGATTGGTGACCTATTCTGCTGCTCTGTCAGGTCCTTGGACAAGCTGTCAATCGCAGGGCCGGCGAAAGCGCTTGGATTGGAACGCTGGTAAAAACCTGCCATCAAACCCATAACAACGCAACCCGCCAGCGACAAGCCGAATGTTCTTTTGCCATTCATATATTGACCAACAAAAAAATTCAGAATGCCCTTATTGTGAAAAATGGATTATCAAACTACTATCGCCTGGCAATATTCGGTCAGGGTTTAGCCTGGACGAGTTGAACATTCCTGATGATCGCTTCTTCTACTTTTTCCGGATTGTGGGAACAGATATACAAACCCACAAAAAGTGGGGTGGGTAGGTCGGGCATTTGATGCGCACCAACGATTTGTAAGGCTTCCCCTTTTTTTGCCACCCGCATGGTATACTCATTGCCCTTGCGCTCTACCTGGATTGTTTGAATATTTTTTTGGGGACTAAAAATTTCGTCCTCAGGATCACGCATCATCATACCTTTCTTGACTCGCCACTGAAGTACGGTCAAGCCATCGCCATGCGCTACGGCACTGATATGAGCGGCATCATCGCTCAGTGATTCACGAACCATCCAGCCCACTTTTCGATGCGGATCTGTACCGGCTCCAACAAACTCAAAATCGGCAGTTACAGTAAAATCACCACTTATTTTTTTGAACAGAAACTGAAATTCATCCCGTGCAAACCAAATATTGTATCCGGATCCTCGCAGCCTATATTCTTTGGTCGCCTCGTTATAAATTGATGAGCCGGCCAGTTTGGGTTTGCCAATGTCCTGACTATGCTGGAAGGCACCAGTTGGATTGTCGGCGGTGAAGCTGATAGAAATACTAATCGCTACGATAAAGAAAAAAAAGCGTGCTGTACGCATAGATCAAAAATGTTTAATGAATATCCAGATTAGTGCAAACCTTCATAGCCTTTCAACTGCCTTTGCTGACCTCATGCGTACGTACCGGGATAACCGGGTTGATCCTGCACAATCTGTACGCCATGAAGAGCCACACGCGTGAGCGGCTTCCGCTTCCGCTTAATCAGATCGGCGCCTGATATCGAGGAACTAAGGCCTGGCAAAACAATAAAACTAAATAGTCAGAATCGTTGTCAGCCTTCGACTTCTTGACATAAAATTTGTTAGTAAAAGGTTTTTGGATACCGCCTTCAGGCAAAAATCAGAGCTAGGACAAATAGAATTTTATCTAGCAAAAATAGGACGAATCAACATGGGGATACATTAAGGAAAACCCTACTTTTTTAAAACTTAGGGAAAACCCGAGGTAATGAATTAGAACTCACTTCCTTCCTTGAGTCTTGAAAAAGATGACTTTTAAGGACGGTCAATCCTGCGTAGGATTGCGGATTTTTTTAGATTGTCAAGCCACAAACGCTTCCGTTTTTTGTAACTTTTGCATAGGCAAAGAAATCATAACTGACGTTCCCTTTCCGGCTTCGCCGTGCCACATGACCTGCCCGCCGAGGTAGGCAATTCGGGACTCGATGTTGGCGATACCACTTCCTTTTGATAGCAGATTATCGAAATCAGCCCCCAGGCCATCGTCATCTACACTAATTAATGTTGTTTCTTCATTGACCATTAGCTGGACCGTCACCACCTGGGCGTGTGCGTGTTTCAGCGCGTTATTGAGCAACTCTTGCACAACACGGTATATCATGACGGCAGGTTCATCGCCCAAAGGTGGCATTTCGCCATAATGGTCTAAAATCAACTTTGTTTTGTTAACCAGATTCAGTTTTTGGATCAGGTCTTCCAGCGCCGGAACGAGGCCAAAGGTTGACAGCGCATATGGGCGCAGATCATTGGAGATCAGCCGGGTTTCGGTGCAGGCCTCATCCAGAAACTGGTTCAAGGGCTCCTTAACGGACAAAGGCAATTCTTCCTGATGGGCTTCAATGAATAGTTTAATCCGTGACAATTGAATTCCCAGACCATCGTGAAGATCACGGGCAATCCGACTCCGTTCGCCTTCTTGGCCTTCGATCATGGCACGTAGCGATTTAAGCTCCAATTGTCGAATCTGTTGCTGGGCGATGACCGTGTGTTGATGGTCAATCAATTTTTGCTGACGTCTTAGATACGCAAGCGTAAACACCCCTAAAATACTGATTATCAAACCAATAAATAGCGCGGAATTCAAGACGTTCTGATTGCGACTTTGTTCTTCAACCAGTTGTTTTTCGACCGCCAGGGTTTTGATCTGACTATCCAGTTCCTGCAAACGAATACTTTTTGTTTGTTCGGATGCGTAAAACTGGACCGTAAAATCGAGCGTTTTTAATGACCAATCGTATGCCTTTTTATAATCGCCCATACGGGAATAGCTATCTGCGGTGTGCCTTGACAATTCCCGCATCATGCCCAGACTATTTTCAGCCTTCGATAAGTTATAGCTCTTCTTGTAGGCTTCTATCGCAGCCAGACTATGATGTCTAAACTGCTCAACCAGGCCCAGGTAAAAGTGATTTAAGGCAATTAACCAATTAACATTTAGTCGATTCGATATGATCAGGCTTCGGCTGGCAAAATAGTATGCAGAATCGGGCTGCTTGGCTAACGAGTACGTATTGGCCAGCAGACTAAGGGCATACGCCTGAGAATAGGGCTGGTTGTACTTTACGCTAAGCCGCTCGGTTTCGCGCAGGTGCGTTTTCAAACCGGGCGGCATTGGTTCTGCATGTTGAGCGATATTGTCCAAACCTAATCGACACTCGATGACTTTGGGCATGTTATGGGTTCGCTCGAAATATTGCTGGGCTTTTTTCAGATATTGTTCGGCGTAAGCATGCATGAAATAATCCTGGCTGTAGTAGTCTCCTATCACCAGGTACTGATTAAAATACCCCAGTGAGTCGCCCATCAAACTGTAGTATTTCAAGCTACTTAAGTAAGAATCCATCGTGTATTTATTATATCCGTACTGACGATGGTATAGTCTACCCAAGGAATCGTAAGCCTTTCCGGCCTGACTATAATGCTTATCCTGCACCAACATTTTAATCTGTCTTTTTAAGCTAGCAACGGACGTTGTGTCCGTTACCGCCTTGACAGATCGACACCCGCCGGTTAGGATAACTACGAAAAGAAAAATGATCCGCCAACCAGACCGAGAAGAACAGCATTTCATGAGCATTACCGGTAATGACAAAATAGAACTAATCAATCATTTGCATCTCCATAGCCGTCTTTATCAGTAGGGCTGTGTTAGGAACACCGAACTTCATGAGTAGACTGCTTCGGTGAAATTCAATTGCTTTTGCGCTCACAAATAACTGGGTGGCCATCTGCTGCGTTGTTAATCCCTGCGCAATGCGGGTCAGCACTTCCGATTCGCGAGGGCTGAGGTGTGGTTTTGCGCCAATGCCGGCCGTTGACCGTCTGGTCTTGGGGCTATCGTTCAGCAGAATCTGCGTGATCGATTCATTAAAATATTGCTTCTCGTGGTGAACCGCCTGGATTGCCCGTAGCAACTCCGTTTTTGTAGTATTCTTCAACAAATAACCTTTCGCCCCCTTTTTCACGACTCGCTTAATGAGGCTGGCATCGTCGTGCATAGTTAGCGCTACCACTTTCGTTTCAGGGTACGTACGCCCTATATATTCACAAAGGCCAAGGCCGTCTTCAATAAAAGGAAACGAAATATCAAGTAACACGACGTCGATCGCGGTCTGGCTTAATCGCTCAATGACTGACTGTACCGTGTAGCAGCGCTCAGTCACTTCAATATCAAGTGATCCCGAAATAAGCGACTCAATGCCTTCAACAAAGACATTATGATCATCAGCGATGAGAACTCGTATCATGTATACAGTATAAATTTATCTATCTATCGAAGGTACGATGAATCAGCCGTGAACATAAACCAAACAGTTCCCATCTCATAAATCTTAGGGAAAACCCTAAGAAAATTATTCGGGAATTATAAGTCATACATTGGAAAACTCGGTGTAACTGACCACCTCAATTCGGTTTAAGCTGACCACCTATTCCGGGCGAAATTGACCACCCTAATTCGGAGTAAACTGACCACCGGGAGATGACACGAATCAATCGTGTGGAAGTATGGCTAATTCGACAATCAGAAGCATCGGCGGTCCGAATGAGTAATATAAGACAGATTTTAAGAATGTACAGTCAGGGTCGCAGCAAACTTTCAATTGCTGAGCAAACCGGAGTCTCGCGTAATACAGCCAAAATATATGGCTACCTTTGATGCAAGCGGTCTTGCATTCGAACAAATCAACAGCCTCAATGATAAAGAACTGGACGACTTTTTTGGCACAGTTAAAGAACCTCCATCACAGGGCCTCTTACTGGCATTACAGCGTTGTTTCCCTCATATGGACAAGGAGCTAAAACGAACCGGCGTAAACTGGCGCATGCTTTGGAAAAGCTTATAAAAAGGAATTTCCTGACGGTTTTGCCTATACCGCCCGGCCAGTTCTGCTTCCATTTGACCCAATGGAAAGCTAGGGTAAATCCTGTGATGCACCGCCCGGCGACCCGGCAGGATCATAAGGCAGGAGATAAGCTATATGTCTATTTTGCCGGCGTAAAGCTGAATCTAATGGATAAGGAAACTGGCGAAGCGACTGACGTCGAAGTGTTTGTTGCTATTCTTGGCGCTAGGCAGCTTATTTATGTAGAAGCTGTTATGAGCCAGCAGAAGGAAGACCGCGCGGGCGGCCCCGTTTTTTGCTGCCTGTGAGAATACACTTCATTATACTGGTGGTGTTCCGGCTGCCTTTATTCCGGATAATCTAAAGGCAGCAGTTACCAAAAATCATCGTTTTGAGCCCACCCTGAATGAAACGTTTGCTGATTTTGCGGATCATGATGACACTACAATTTGGCCTGTGCGTGCTTACCGGCCGCGCGACAAAGCCTTGCCGCCGGGCGGTTGAAGGTGCGGTTGAAATCGTTTACAGCCGCATTTATGCTCCTTTGAGAAAAAAGGTATAAAGCTCACTGGGCTGAGTTAAATTCTGCAATCCTTCAAGCTTTCGAGGTACATAACAGCCAGCTACTGCCGGGACGTAGCTACAGCGGCCGTCTTCAGTTTGAAGAGATCGAGCGCTTTTCTCCTCAGTTCATCCGAAGTGTACGCGACCGGAATTTCCGCCCGCTTTCTTTTCAGTTCAGCTATTTTCTAATCAAAAGCGTAGAAATTCAATATACCATTCCTTGGACGACTCCCTGCCCCGATCTCGAAAAACGTCGGTCTTGTAAGGCTTTTCAACCTTATCCTGTTTCATACCTAGTGTGTGTTTCATTTTCTTCCCTTTTGTCCCCAATATTGTCCCGAAAAACGGAAATGCCGCTCCTGATATCAGAAACGGCATTTGGTGGAGATGCAGGGATTCGAACCGTCCGGCGGCCCGGCCTGGTCCAGAACAGGGAAACCCTGCGCCCTTCTACATACTCAAAACGCTCACATCGAACGCAAAAATGCCGTTCCGGGGGTCCGAAACGGCATTTAGTGGAGATGCAGGGATTCGAACCGCCCGGCGGCCCGGCCTGGTCCAGAACAGGGAAACCCTGCGCCCTTCTACATACTCAAAACGCTGACATCGAACGCAAAAATGCCGTCCCGGGGGTCCGAAACGGCATTTGGTGGAGATGCAGGGATTCGAACCCTGGTCCAGATCAGGGAAACCCTGTGCCTTCTACATGCTTATCCGTGATTGAATTTTCGAGCCTAACAAGGTACACGGCGGACCCGCGTCATGGCCTTAGATACTGGTGTCTCGTTGAATTTCCGCATCACTATTTCAACCAGCGCTGATTTGCGACACCCCGGAGCCCAACCATCAGCACGTAGGTTGGAGGGATGATGGCATTTGTTTAATCCTCCGGATTAAGCAGCCATGGCGTAGTTATATTCGCCAGTTATTGTTTGAGAATATTATTTACGGGAGGTACTCTCAACTCCCGACATGCTTACACACAGACTTCCAACCCGCTGTCAATTCCAGTCACCCCCAGCTTAGTTGGCAATTTGTTATTGCTTTGACTTGACAAATTCGGTAACCGAAAAGTTCATGGTGCCCAAAAAAAATTAACGCAGCGTACGGAGAATTAATGACGCTGAGTACATAACAAGTTTAAAACTACGAACCGCATACTCAGCGTTTAACTCCTTTCGAACTCTGCGTTAACCCGTTACGAAATCAGAACTCCCACCGGTAACTCAGCACAGGTATGAGTCCCAATTGGTTTTGTAATACAATTTGTTTTTGATAAGTGTCAAAATACCTGTAGGCGTCATTTTTTGTACCCGATACATTTTGCAGATCCAGTGCCAGGGTTCTGCTGTATCGTGTCTTACTTTTCTTCCAATAAATCCGCAGATCCGGCCTGAAGTATTCCTTCATTTTAATTGAGAATGCCCGATCCTGTATGTAGATAGTTCTGTTTGCTGCATTCGATGCCGCACGGTCGATCGGGGTATCCCGAAAACCGCCCGTCAACAAAATCTTCGCATTGACACCCCAGATGTTTTGCTTCTTTGTCTTAAATTCTTTACCGCCCGTAAATGCAAAAGTATGTCCGCCATTGAACCGGCTGTCTCGGCGTATGCCGTCGCTTCCTACATAAGTAGCGCTGTAAACTGAGCCGGATAACAATACGTAGTAGCCGTCAGTCAGCAGTTTCTGGTAAGTTGCCTCCACGCCATAGTTGGTTCCCGTACCTTTATTTACCAATTTTTGATCTACATAAGTCTCAATAAGATTGATGCTTGAAAACGAACTCGCTGCATCGGCACTTACGGCAACATCATACAATTCCTGAACATATGCTTCGAGTTTCAGGCTGCTGTTTTTTCTAAAATTCTTTTGATATCCCAGGACAAAATGGTGTGATTTAGTCGGCCTCAGTTCTAAATTTCCACTGTATGCAAGGGTAGGTAATTCCGCCATGTACACCTGCGGAAGTTGCAGCTGACTGTGTAATCCGTAAGAGAAACTAAATTGCTGACTATTTGTAACCTGCCATTTAATCGCCGCACGGGGTTCAGGCGAAACGCTGCCACTATTCAAAGATGCATATTTAAGTTTGCTAAAAAGCGCATGCACACCAATTTCCGTGGTCAACGAGGGCGTAAGGTGGTATGTCCAGTCTACAAATGGTTGCATTATCAATCCCGTCAGTTTGCTTATACCGGTCGCGCCATCGGGCATAACCTGGTCCGATTGCCGGGTCAGATAAATTCCGGCCTTCAATCTGTTACGCTCACTGAAACGATGCGTAAATACAGAACTGACAGAACCCCTGCTTCTGGCCTGATCATCCGACTCTGTCAGGATGCGATTGGAATAATCAACTCCTTCTATATCATAACTGATCCTCGACAATCGTAGTCCCGAAGCGACGATTGTGGTTGTCCAGGAACTACCGCGGCCAACCGAAATACTGTGCGTAGAGCCCAATGCGCCCATTTTATTTTTAAAGATAATATCACGTCCGTCCTTTTGAAATTCCCAAAGCGAGCTGTCCCGTTCAGCGGTAAAAGTGTTGCTGCTTATTCCTCCCAAACCAAAAACTGTGAATGTCCCTGCTTTTGTCGTCGGTAAATTAATGTTAAAAGAAAGATCCTGAAAGCGATTGACTTCACCACCAAAATCTACGCCCATCGCACCCAGCAAACCTGTAAACGAATATCGATAATTGGCCAGGTACGATGCCTTTGACTTTTTAGAAAAAGGTCCTTCTGCCGCCACGTCCAGTCCGATAAGCCCAGCCTGCGCTACAAATTCCGTTTTTTCATCATTTCCTTTCCTCAGATTCATATCCATAATTCCCGACAATGCATTGCCATACTGCGCTGGAAAAGCACCGGACAGGAAATTAGAGTTTCCCAGCAATTGTGTACTCAAAATATTCACCCCGCCACCTGTCTGCGTGGGCCGGTCGCTGAAAGTACCCGCGTTTGAAAGATGATTCGGATTGACAATTTCCACACCTTGCAGCCGCCATTGCATTCCGTTGGGTGAATTGCCGCGAATTACCAGCCCATTGGCCTGATCATGCGCCGCCGCAACACCTGCAAAGGAAGTCGCTACGCGCGCGGGATCGAGGTAAGTGGATGCATACCGCAAAGTTTGTTCAATGGTAATGACCTGCACGCTATTGAAAGCTACCGGCCTTGACGAAACAACCGTCGCCTCTGCCAACTGCTTCCCGGCAGGGTTCAATTTAATCTGTTGAATATTCTCCTTTCCGGATTCAAGTAAAATCTCGGGAATCGTAACTGTTTCGTAGCCTAAAAAAGAAACTGACAATGTGTACCGGCCAACAGGCAACTGATCGAAACGAAAACTTCCGTCAGCGCCGGAATTGCTCCCCTGGCCGGTGGGAATAAGCTGAACTGAGGCGTTTGGCAGCGGTAACCCGGTATCGGCGTCCCTGACGTTTCCCCGGATCGTAGAAGTAAAAGTTTGACCAAATGACAACCCGGCACAGAACAATATTAAAAGGAGAATTCGTAGCATGGAAATTTAAAAATGTTGCAAAAAGTAATATCGTGACAAAAGTAGGTGCTTGGTTTAAACTTACCCTACCCGGATTCGTAAAATTGAACAACCACTTCCCACACATTCGCTTTGTTTGATTGAAAAAGAAAATATCCAATTAAATTATTTCAATAATAATTTTTGTTTTTAAAATTTAATTCTACATTTGTAGAGTACATTACATATTTGTAGAACAACATGCAGTTAACAAAAACCGAAGAGCAGCTGATGGATTATATCTGGCAAATGAAAAAAGCTTTCCTGAAAGACCTGATCGATTCATTCCCGGATCCAAAACCAGCGACCACTACTGTTGCAACGCTGTTAAAACGCATGCAGGACAAAGGTTTTGTTGCGTATAAATTGTATGGAAACTCGCGGGAGTACTATCCCTTGGTGAGTAAATCCGATTATTTCTCGAAGCATGTAAGTGGTATGATCAAAACATTTTTCAATGATTCTGTTTCTCAGTTTGGCTCCTTCTTCGCGAGGGATACAAATATGACTAAGGAAGAGCTGGAAGATTTAAGAAGGATTATTGACGAAGAAATTTCGCGAAAGAAAAGTGAGTAACGATGAAAGTCCGGAACCTAAAATCAACTTCACCAGCCATGAAAAAATCGATTTTATTTCTAACACTGCTATCCCTTGCCTGCGCTCAAAATGAAAAAAATGAGGGAGATGAAAAGCGAACAGAACCTTCAAAAACAATTGCAAAAACCGACAGCATCATTACCCTTGAAATTCACGCAAAGCCAGGTGAACAGTTTTTCTTCGGATACACCGATCTGCTTTTCAATTTTAATATGATGGAAACTCCGGAAAAATTGAAGACCGATTCGATTTTCAAAAATACAATTGTTTCTCACGAACCCCTGTTATTGAAAGACATTCACTGGAAGGCGCAAAACTACATTTACTTAAAACCGGGTGAGACATACCGGATTACTCAGGATTCGCTGATTTCAAATTTTGAGGTGGCAGGTGACCACAAACGAACTTATGAACTCAACGCGCAGAAAGAATTAAAAAAGCATGCAAATAAACAAAAACGACTCACCGAGTTCGATTATAAAGATCAGGCAAGATACCAGAGATTCATTAAAATGGATTTCAAATCCAGAGATTCCGTTCTGAAAAGTGAATACGACGACAATGTCCGTTTTCTGAATGCATATACTTCCAAAAACGATTTTAGCATTGATCAAAAGAAAATATTAGAAAGGAACCTGCTGTATCAGTACAAAATCGCGCATTTTAACTTCAACAGACGAACACCGGCGCAGGTAAAGAAATACCTGAACGACAACAAAAAACTGCACAGTGAACTATTGCCTTTGATGAAATGCGATAGTTGTTTCGATGATCCTGATTTCCCCTACCTGACCCAGGTTTTTGCCAAAAATTATGTTGCCAATCCAGCTACAATCGGAGCCGAAAAGACTTATTTGGAATACAGCACCTTTTTTACAGGAAAAACCCGCGATTACCTCTTATACAATTTGATAAAGCTGGGAGGAATGTTCAATGATACCAAACCAAATCCAAAGCTTGCCAGACAGTTCCAGGCTGACGGGCGGGATCCAGTCCTTAAAGACTACATCAGGGAAATGTATGACTTTCTGGAAACAAAAAAGGCAGCGACGGGGCAGCTTGCAAATTTGAGAGGAGAAAACATTACATGGAATAAAATCCTCGAAAAACATAAAGGGAAGGTAGTTTATGTCGACTTCTGGGCAAGCTGGTGCGGTCCTTGCCGCGCAGAAGCACCTGCATCCAAACTGCTCAAAAACCGATTTAAGGTAAAAGATGTGGTTTTTATAAACATCTCCCTGGACGAAAATAGTGCCGCATGGAAAAAAGCCTCGAAATCCGACGGACTTGACAACGGTGAAAATTACATTCTGATTCAGCCTCAAAAGTCGGACTTGAAAAAGCTTTACCGGATCACCAGTATTCCCCGTTATTTTTTGATTAATAAATCGGGGAAAGTGGTTGATTCAAATGCGTCCCGACCCTCGGACAGCAAAATCGCTGCTGAAATTGACAGGCTTTTGTGACATTACACGCATGTTCTATCACCTAACAAACAAAAGAAACAATGACTGGCTACATCATTAAATCCATCTTGTGTTCCGGATTGCTCCTCATGCTTTATCACTTCTTTTTGGAACAGGAAAAAATGCACCGCTTTAACCGTTTCTATCTGCTTTTCAGTATCGTTATCTCCACGGCAATTCCGTTACTGACAATCGAAATGCAAACGGACATTTTACCCGAACCGCCAACGAATCCGATCCCATTCGCCCAATTTTCTGAGAGGGCACCGCTCGTTCAAACAACGGTCAGTCCGGAACTGGCAACACAGGAAAACAAGTTGAACACAAACTGGCCTTTTGTGCTCTACGGCCTGATTTGTATAATGTTGCTTGCTCGGTTATCAAGAAATTTCCGGGCAGTTATGGTCACAAAATCAAATCGAAAAGTCGTTGGTTTTCATAGTGCTCAGATAATTCTGCTTCCTCAGAACGTCGTTACCTACACTTTTCTGAACAATATCTTTGTCTCAGAATCCGCCTTTTCCAAAAACGAAATTGAGGACGAAGTGCTGACACATGAACTTGCCCACGTTCGGCAGAAACACACACTGGATGTACTTTTTATCGAACTGCTCCGCGCACTATTCTGGATTAATCCGCTGTGGTTTTTCTACAAAAAGGCAATCCAGCTCAATCATGAATTCCTGGCAGATGAGGCCGTACTTAACACCTTTCCAAATGTAAAGAATTATCAACTGCTACTTCTCGATAAAACAATCCATCTAAGACAAATAGATCTTACCAGTAGTTTCACTTTTTCGATCACAAAAAAACGATTAGCCATGATGACAAAAAGCACTAGCCGTACAAGGCGGATTCTAAAAAAGGCCGCTGTCGCAGTATTTTCATTGGGTTTGGCATTTACTTTTTCTGACAGGATTTATTCGCAGGGCCAGAGTAAAACTTCGCAGGGACCGCTAAACAAAAAGAGCGCCGTTGATGAGAAGAGCAAGTCTCCAGGAAAAAAATTGGATTCCAGGCCAGTCCCAGACGATACCATCAATTCGGTAAACACCAGTAGTGGACCCGGAATTTCCCAGGATTTAATTGAGGAATTCAACACTTCTGTAAAAATATATACAAAATTTGAAACGGCTTCAAACGGTAAAAGTTATGCAACCTTTCGCCAGATGCCGATTGCTACCAAACAGCATCTTTACAAGCTGTACAGTCAAATGACCAGACAACAGCAAGATAAAACACAACTAACGTTTTTTGAAAGCCCAATCCCTGTAAAAAGCCCACCTTCGAATGAAGTATTTGAAAGCTGGAAAGACAAAAATGTGTTTGGAGTCTGGATAGACAATAAGAAAGTTAGCAATACAGCGCTTGACAAATACCAAGCATCTGACATAGCTGAATGGTGGAGCAGCAAGCTATATGCCAATGCCCGAAGAGGCAAGATTTATAAATATCAGCTTGATCTTACCACAAATCAGGAATTTGACCGAACCTTTGATGCAAGGGTAAATGACAGGATCGTGATTGGCGTAAAAGATTTTTTACAGAAATAAGCCTTCGTTGCGCGTACAGGAGATATCAACAATCCTTTACATTTTAGCAACTGTACATATCAGATTTGTCGTACTTTTGCCGCTCATAATTCGGTACACCAATGAAGGTTGAAGAAATAGAGGCTTTTTTTAAAACATTACAGGATGACATTTGCAAAGCCATCGAAGAGGAAGACGGGAAGGCTACCTTTAAAGAAGATCTTTGGGAACACCACTCCGGTGGCGGTGGCCGGACCAGGCTAATTCAGAATGGAAATGTGATTGAAAAGGGCGGGGTTAATTTTTCCAGAGTAGCGGGAGAGGTTCATCCGCGTTTGAGGCAACAAATGAGTTTGGGTGAAAATGATGATTTCCACTTCACCGCCACAGGCGTTTCGATTGTGATGCATCCGCAAAATCCAAATGTTCCGATTATCCACATGAACGTCAGGTATTTTGAATTGAGTAACGGCACGTGTTGGTTTGGAGGTGGCATTGACCTCACACCTCATTACGTGATTGAAGAAGATGCTCGTATTTTTCATGACCATATGAAAAAGGCTTGCGATAACCATCACTCCGCATTTTACCCGAAATTCAAAAACTGGGCCGATGACTATTTCTTTATTCCCCATCGCAATGAAACAAGGGGGATTGGGGGAATTTTCTTCGATTATCTTAAACCCGATGAAGAAGGTAACGGCCAGAACCTTTCAAAAGTAAAACTGTTCAATTTTGTGAGAGAAGTAGGCGAAAGCTTTGCTCCTATCTACACGTTCTTGATGAACAAGCACAAAAACGAAAGCTACACGGAAGCGCAAAAACAGTGGCAATTTTTACGACGCGGCCGTTATGTGGAGTTCAATCTGGTGTGGGACAGAGGAACAAAATTTGGCCTTGAAACCAATGGCCGCACGGAATCGATTCTGATGAGCTTACCTCCGCAGGCAAACTGGGAGTACAATTTTGTACCAGAACCGGATTCAAAAGAGGCACAGACCGTGAATTGGCTTAGAAAAGGTGTTGATTGGGTTTAAATCGCGCTGTTGAGTTCAGAAAGATCCCAGCTACCAAACTGATTGTTGAAAAGATATCCGGAGCGGGTTTCCAGCGGTGAAGGAAAATTGTTGTGATAAAGCTGCCCGGTACCCAGTCCCTGCGGCATACGATTATCGAAAGACGCGGTAAATTGTGCTATTGCGGCCAGCCCGATATTCGATTCCAGCGCCGAGGTAATCCACCATGCGATGTCAAGCCGGTTGGCAATTTCAATCCATTCTTTTGTGTGCCTGAAACCACCGAGTAAAGTCGGTTTCAAAATAATGAAGGGAGGTCTGATCTTTTTTAGCAAAGCGAATTTTTGCCGGTAATCCGATATCCCGATCAGTTCTTCATCCAAAGCCACGGGAATCGGGGAAATTTCGCAAAGCTCAGCCATACAGTCAGGCTGGCCGGCCCGGATCGGCTGTTCTATCGAATGCAGCTGATATTCAGCAAGACGTTGCAGTTTTATCATTGCCTGGTCGTTGGCGAACGCACCATTTGCATCAACCCGCAAAGTAATTTCCTGAGGCGAATAACGTGCGCGAACTGCTTTCAAAATCCGGCATTCCTGCTCAAAATCAATGGCCCCAACCTTCATTTTAATTGTAGTGTACCCCTCGTCAAGTTTCTTTTCTATCTGACTGATCATGTGCTCATAGGAACCCATCCAGATCAATCCGTTCATTGGAATTCCGGCTTCACCCCGCGCAAATTTATTGTCGAAGTAAATCCGTTTTCCTCCGTTCATAAAATCCAGTAACGCCATTTCAATTCCTGCCCTTGCCGAAGGTAAATGTACTGGAACCACCTGATCCAGAATGATACCCAGATTGAACGGAAATACTTCCAGATCCATCTGATTAAATTGGTCACAAATTGCGGTGAGCTGCTGCTGAAAATCCGGAAGATCATCCACGCTCAGACCTTTAAGAGGTCCGCACTCTCCAAGGCCTTCTACGCCTGGCTCTTCACTATCAGTAATGCGAATGATCCAGGAAGTTTTTTCGGTTAAAACCCCTCTCGAAGTACCTGCTTCCATTCGAAAACGAAGCGTATGGGGTTGAAACACAATTTTTAAAGGCATGATAGCGGTGAGTCAGAATTTTTCGGGGCACAATATTAACCAAAAATTATGTAATTATGCAGATAGGATGACAGAACATAATTGGATAAAAATACTTTTAACGCCCTTCTCATGGCTATACGGTGGCATAACCTTGCTCCGAAATTTCCTGTATGACCAACAAATTTTAAAATCAGGCAAACCTACTCAATTTTCGATTTCCGTTGGCAATCTAACTGTCGGTGGAACAGGCAAAACGCCTATGATAGAGTATCTTGTGAGAAAACTGAACACGAATTACAAAATCGCGATACTCAGCCGCGGATACGGAAGAACCACAAAAGGACCGGTTTTCGCAGGGCCTGATTCAGCCGCTTCCGATATTGGAGATGAACCGCTTCAATATTACCAAAAATATGTAAAAACCGTGATCGTGGCAGTCAGCGAAAACCGCATAAACGGAGCAAAAGCGATAAACATTCAGTTTCCTGAGCGTAATTTATTATTGCTTGATGACGCATTCCAGCACCGGCCAATTGCTGCTGATATACAAATCCTGCTCAATGATTACAATCGGCCATTTTACGATGACCTGCCGTTCCCGGCGGGAAGGCTCAGGGAAACGCGATCCGGAGCCGGACGGGCGGACGCTGTTGTGGTCACGAAATGTCCTGTCCAATTACCCGACACAGAAAAGGAACTGATCAGGAACGAAATAAAACGGTACAGTTCAAAAACTGCACCGATCTTTTTTGCATCTGTCCAATATGCAGCGCCGGTGAATTTTGAGCGGGAACCAGTTTCGTTAAATAAAGTTAAAGTCGTTGCCGGCATCGCATCTCCCCTGCCGTTCCTTGCGTTCATCAGGGACAAGTTCAATGTGACGGAAGAAATTCTTTATCCTGATCATCATAATTACACTTTGGAAGAGGCAGAAGAACTGATTAAGAACTTAAAAAACGATACTTTTGTACTGACAACCGAAAAGGATATGGTCAAGCTGAAACCGCTGGCAGTAAAACTGGGTAAACAGGATTATTTTGCTTTTCTGCCGATTGAAACGGATCTGGGCAGTGATGCCGAAAAGTTTGATCTCTGGCTCAATCAACTGATGCCCGGTTGAGGTTGTGTTGTCAAAACCGGCACCGTGTATTTGTGTGTTTAGTAATCGGATAGCCGGGCTGTTAACTAAAAAACGAATTGAAATTGAGAATTGCCTTATCCGTATTTTTTGGAATAATAATTCTATCACTTTATCCAATCCAAAACTCTTTTGCCCAGATAAAAATGCCGGGCGGCATGTCGATGCCAAGAGGTGGCGGAGGAGGAGGTGGTGGCAAGGGCGGCGGAGCCATTCTGGATGACAGTACCAAACAGATTTATGGCCCGAAAACGACACTGCATTACTACGAAAATGACATTCTGAATAACCGGGATTCGGTGCGTTACAGGGTTGATACACTACTAAAAAATTTCCAGCGCTGGTCTCCGATGGAGAAGTCCTACGGTACTTTGGTTGACCTGGGAAATATCGGCACGGCTTCGCGAAATTTATTTTTCCAACCACGTGAAGATATCGGCGCGCAGCTGGGTATGCGTGCTTACGATGCCTATGCCATTCAGCAAAAGGAAGTCCAGTACATGGACACCCGCTCGCAGCACACTGAACTTGATTTCATTTCCGGCGGCAGAAAAACAACACTTGGCCGTTTTGCATACACCCAAAATGTGCATTCCCGATTCAATTTTGGAATGAGGGCGCAACGACTCACTTCCAATAAAATTTATGGTGTTTATAGTGCAGTCAGCTCGGAGTCTCTTCTTGGGCAAAACTGGACTTTTCTGGCGCACGTGAGCTATTTTTCGAAAGACAAAAAATATCTCCTTTTAGGGCATTACCGTCATTTGAATCAAAAAGTAAGGGAACAGGGCGGCGTAATTCAGGAGATCAAAAACGGTGTTCTTGAAATTTACCCTTATGATGGTTCTGCAAAGATTAGCGACGATGCCAACTCCTGGGAAAGGCGTCATGTTTTTCACCTTTACCAGCAATACAGGCTGGCCAACGGCTTTCAGATTTTCCAGCAGGGCGATTACAATAGTACAATTAACCGCTACACCGACCTTGACGCCTCTCGGGGCTTCGAAAAAGGAATTTATCCTGAACCTTTCTACAATTCGGACACAACAAGGCAGGATGTCTTTTTCAAATTGTTTGACAATAAAATCGGTCTGAAAGGTAATTTCTCGGGTTTTAATTACAGAGCATATCTGAGAAACAGGCTGTATGGAATGAAGGGAATCAGCCAGTCCTCAGCGATCCCAAACACTTTGCAGACGACCTACAAAACGGGTCTCAGATTTGACAACATTGTCGGCTTATGGCTCGGTTATTACCTGAAAGATTCTACAAATTATCTGACCGCCGAAGGCGAGCTGAATCTTGCCAATGTTACCGAATTTAAGGACACGCAGATTAAACTGAAAGGTGAACTGAATACAAAATGGGGACAGGCGGGTATACAAAACATTCGTACGGCTCCGGATCTGATGACGCAGGTTTACATCAACAATCATTTTGACTGGCGGAATAATTTCCTGCCGACCAACGTCCTGACAATCTACGGTTCTTTGCCAGTGAAAACCAAAAAAGCGGAATTCACGCCGGAGATACAGATTCACCAGATCAATAATTTTGTCTACTACGACACCTCCGCCATTCCGCGACAACTGAACAGTGGTTTTAGGCTGTTCCGGGTTGGTGCCACAACCGACATCCAATTGAAAAGATGGAACTTTGTCGCCCGTGCTTACATGACACTCAATGACAACGAGGATGTGCTGCGGATACCAAAATTTTTCGGTAGCGGTCAGGTTACATTTGACTTCCTTTATTCAAAAGTACTTTTCGTACAAATGGGCTTGTCGGCAATTTACCGTTCGTCGTATCTCGCTGATGCCTATATGCCGGTCACACAGCAATTTCACTTACAAAACAACCTGACATTGCAACAACGCGCCGTTGCAGACGTGTTTGCCAATATCCGGATCAGTCGCGTAAGAATGTTTTTCAAAATGGCTTACGTGAACCAGGGCGGCGGATTGGGCCTTTTTGCCAAGGGCTATTACATTACGCCGGGTTATCTGGGACTTGCGAGAGCGTTTTCTTTTGGCGTAAACTGGCCGTTGTTCGACTAATTTAACTGAACTTACCGGTATGTCTGTTACTACACTCGGCCTTGAACTTCCGACCGACCCGCGATGGGTTGATATTGCTTCCATGCAGCTCGGCGACATTCTCATCGACCATGCCTACTGCGAGCAGAAGGCGGCCTCAAGCTGCATTTCCCTCATCGTACACTATCCTGAAAAAGCCAGATTGGTCGAAGTTTTGACACCAATTGTTGCCGAAGAATGGGGACATTTTCAAAGGGTCCTGAAGGAACTTCGTAAACTTGGCGTTCCCCTGGGCCGACAACGGAAGGATGAATATGCCGGCCAGCTTCTGAAACTTGTTCGGAACAAAGGAAATTACGAGGAAGCACTGCTTGACAGGCTTTTGATTTGTGCACTTATCGAGGCGCGGAGTTGCGAGCGGTTCAAATTGCTTTCCGAAGCGCTGGAAGATGAATCGCTGAAAAAGTTTTATCGTGAACTGATGGTATCCGAAGCAGGCCATTACCGCACATTTATCGAACTTGCAGAGAACTATGTACCTGAAACGGAAGTCAGAAAGCGATGGAAAGAAATGCTTCATGAAGAAGCACAGATCATAAAATCGCTCGGTGCCCGCGGTGATCGCATGCACTGATCCGAATCCCGAATACTACCTGCCAACCACAATCCTTGCAGAATAAAACCGCATGCAGACTTTCCTACAACGTGTAGCAATTCACATTCTCACTTCTCACCCTTCCGGCCTGGATCGGATCAGCATCATCGTGCCAACGAGAAGAGCCGCTTTTTTTGTGGTTCAGGAACTTGCCAATGCGACGGAAGAACCGGTGATGAGCCCACATGTCTCCGCAATAGACGATTTTGTGGAAAGCATCTGCACGCTCAAAATTGAAGATTCCGTTCACCTTTTTCTTGAATTGTACGAAACCTTCAAAGAGATTGATCCGGACGTCCAGTTTGACCGCTTCATGGGATGGGCATCCGTTCTGCTGAGCGACCTTGATAAGATTGACCAATATCTGGTAGACACAAAATATCTTTTCGATTTTCTGTCTGAGGCGAAAGCAATTTCCCGCTGGCAGGAAAGCCTGCCAGATGGAAAAACCATGTCGACTGCCGGAGGTACGAAACAGTATTTTTCGCTTTTTGAAAACATTCGCCGCGTTTACGAAACGTTCAGAAAAAGGCTTTCCGACAAAGGCAAGGCGTATCGCGGTATGGCTTACAGAGAGCTTGCTCAGGAAGTAGAAACACTTTTGCTCGACAAAACAGATTTTGACAAAATTTATTTTGCCGGATTTAATGCGTTTACAGAATCGGAAAAAAGAATTGTTGCCGCGCTCGTAAAAGTGGGCCGCGCCGAAGTTTTGTGGGATACCGACAAATATTATATGTCGGAAAATACAGGCATTGAGGCCGGGAAAAACCTGCGTGAGTACCAAAAGAGCAAAATTTTTGGCGCCTGGAACTGGACCGAAGACAACCTGACAACGGCAAGCAAGGACATAACCATCTATGGCGTACCAAATGCAGTTTTACAGACGAAAGTGGCTGGAAAACTCTATGCGGACATGAAAGCAAAGGACGATCCTGGAAATCCTATTTTGACGGCAATCGTGCTGGCTGATGAGAACTTGCTGCTGCCGATTCTTTACTCACTGGATGAAGAAATCAGTGATTTTAATGTAACTATGGGTCTGTCGCTCAGAAGCTCCCTGCTTTACACACTGATCGACAGCATGTTCGAATTGCAGCAGAATGTGGTGGAGTTCCGAGACAAACGCGGAAAGACTTTACGTATTCCCAAATTCAGCCATAAAACGATCAACAAAGTTCTTAATCATCCTTTTATCAGGCATTACGAACACGCAGTACTCAAACCCCTGGACAATGGCCAGACAATTATTCAAAAAACGTTGTCTTCGATCACGGACAATAACCTGGTTTATCTGAGTTCGGAAGAATTGCTGGAAGGAAGTAGTGACCATCCGCTTTTTCAAATTCTGTTTACACATTGGCCTAAAAACAAGCCCTGGCAGGTTATTCAAACCTTTTACCTGTTGATCGACCTGCTCCGGGATGTGTACAAGGATTACAAAAACGCGTTGGAAACCGAATATCTATACCTTTTTTATACACTTTTAAAACAGTTTGAGCAAACCCTCGAAGAACAGACTGAACCGATCAATCTGAAAACCCTGCGTTCTTTCATGTTCGAGCTGATTCGTCAGACGAAAATTCCGTTTAGCGGCGAACCTATCAGCAGCCTTCAGATTCTGGGTATGCTGGAAACCCGTGCACTTGATTTTGAAAGGGTAATTATTTTGTCGGTCAATGAAGGCATTTTGCCACAGGCCAAGCGACAGAATTCATTAATTCCGTTTGACGCCGCTCAGGCCGTTGGATTACCTACGCATCAGCACCAGGAAGCGGTGATGTCATACCATTTCTACCGGCTGCTCCAACGCGCTTCCGAAGTTCACATGCTTTATACCAGCACCAACGATGCACCCGGCGGAGGTGAAAAAAGCCGGTTTATTCAGCAGGTTGAATTTGAGTTATCCCAGTACAATCCAAATCTGACGATACATAATAAAACGGTTGTTCTGGAATCGGCACCGGCAGAATTGCAGGACGAGGATATCAGAAAAGATGATGCGATGATTGCTGCGATTCGGGGATATCTTGCCGGTAAAGGCGTTTATCCGACGCATCTGAATGAGCTGATCCGTTGCTCCATGCAGTTTTATCTCAAACACATTGTGGGTGTTGAGGAGAAGGAAGAGGTGGAAGAGGAACTGGGTATGGACAAAATCGGGACATGGCTCCATGCGTCGCTGGAAAGGCTTGATAACGAATATTTTCTCAATGAAACTGACCCGACTGAGGACGAAATTAAGGTTGTTCTGCGTGACGAATTCAACAGACTTTTCAAGGGTTATGTTACCGATCTGGGCTTGAACCGCGTTTATTTTCAGGTTGGTGAGCAGCAAATTCTAACCTTCCTCAAACATCAGATGCAGCTCGTGCCAAGACGCAAAATTCTTGCGGCCGAACAATCCCTCCGAACGACAATAAATCTGATTTTACAAGGCACATATACGACCGTAAACCTGGGTGGAAAAATTGACCGGATTGAATTATCGGAGGACAATACGCTGTTTGTGATGGATTACAAAACGGGCAGTGTGGACATTGCCGGGAAACACAAATTTTCTGACCCGGAGAAACGCGAAGATCTCATTCGACATGAAGCAGATATAAAAATGGGTTACGTGCGCCAGTTATGGCTGTACGAGTATCTGATGTATCGTAAAATGCGCAACGAAAATGGATTGACTTTAAAAGGAATTAGTTACGAATTTGGCAATTATCTGGTCAAATCGGGTTTCTATTCTTTCCGCGACCCTAAAAATCAGATATCAAATCCGCTTGAATTAACCGAAGGCCTGGACGCGGATAAGTTCATTGAAAAGTCGGAGCGTATTTTAACAGATATTCTCGATGAATTGCTGGATCCTGATGTGCCATTCAGAAAAACCGATAATCTGAATACTTGCACCTACTGTGATTTTAAAGGCATTTGTGGCAGGTAAATGCAGGCCTGATGCTGCTTTGGGATAATTATTGGGCGGTTGCAACCAATATCGCTGTGGATGCATCTATCTTAAAAACTCACATTATGATTCTGCTTTTCAAACTAATCCTGTGCCTGATCTGGGTTTCGGCTGTGGTTGTGACAGGGCTGGCAATGTTGCTTCTCCTGCCTTTTGCCATTTTCGCAGAAAGTATTCAGTCGGCTTTTGACGTATCGTGATACATCCTGCGGATATCATTGATCAGGAATTTCTTCTGTGCCGTAAAACTATCCGGGTGCATCGTGCTGAACAATTCCTGCCATTCCGCAAAGCGAGCCTGATCACCGGCTTTAAACGCTGTCATAGATATCTTCTTTTGCTTCAGATACGCTTCAAATTCCATTCGTAACTTTTAGTGAGACGGGCAGCTCCTGTCAGAAACTGCCCGCTGTGTTTTATTTTTTCTTGAATTCAAGATATTCTCTTGTCGTTACCGCATTCGTCGCAAGGTCGGTGATTTTAAAAGTAATACCAATTTTGGTTTGTCCTCCTTCGGTAAGCTTCACGCCTGTGCCCTCCACTTTGGCTCTCAATTTGGTTCCGTCCCTGTCAAGGTCCGCATTCTCACTAATGATAAATGTCGCGGCGTCTTTAATCGTTACATTTTTCAACGCATATACGTCTGTGCGCGAGACAGGAAACGGTTTTGAAATCTTCGTAGCAACTTTGTAAGTGATCCCAAGCAAATTATTATCCAGTCTCTCCACAGTCCAGTCTTCGTTCGTACTATAAGTGTCAAAAGCAGTAGTTGTGCTGTAGTTGCCAACAAATTCTGGTGCAAAATCGGTTTCGGCGTCAACCCCATCCCCCTTATCCTTGCAGGAACCAAGCAAAACAATAAGGCAACAAACGATAAGCTTTTTCATGCTGTAACTTTTAATGTAAATGATTTAATATTCCAAAGATAAACACACATTGATTATTTCCTAGCATAACGCAATTTTCAAAATTTACGCGTATACATCGTTCTTAATAGTTATTCACAAGCATCTATTTTCGTCTGGAAAAATACTCAAAATGGCAATTTCCCTAAGTCTACGTTGCCGCCGGTGAAAATTATTCCTACTTTTTTATCAGCAAAAAGATCTTTGTTTTTCAGTACGGCAGCGAGCGATACCGCGCCGGAAGGCTCCACAACCAGCTTCATTCGTTCCCAGACCAGACGCATCGCAGCAATAATCTCCTCGTCGGAGACCGTGAGTATGTCTTCCACAAACTCTTTGATGATCGGAAAAGTTTTTGAACCGAGGTGGGTCAGCAAACCGTCGGCAATGGTTTTTATGTACGGTGCTTTTTCGATTTTGCCACTTCGAAAAGAAAGGATGGCATCCGCCGCTCCTTCCGGCTCTCCCGCATAAACAGATGTTCCCTGTGAAAAATAATGTGCCGCCAAAGCGGTTCCACTCAATAATCCTCCTCCGCCCACCGGTGCAACAACATGATCCAGTACCACGCCGGCATCTTCGATCAACTCTTTTGCTGCCGTAGCCTGCCCTGCAATCACACGGTAATCGTTGAAGGGATGAACAAATTCTGCCCCTGTTCTGTCAATGATTTTTTTCACGGCAAGCTCTCGTTCCTCAGGTGTATTAATACAAAATGTTACTTCCGCGCCATAGCCTTGTACCGCGCTGATCTTCACTTTCGGCGAATTTTCGGGCATAACAATGTAGGCTTTTGCTCCAACCAACGCCGCAGCAAAAGCGATCGCCTGCGCGTGGTTACCCGAGGAATGCGTAGCAACACCATTGGCAAGTTGTTCTTTCGAAAGAGACAAAATTGCATTCACACCTCCCCTTGCCTTAAATGCACCGATTTTTTGAAGATTTTCAGGCTTGAAATAAATATCCGCACCAGTGAGTTGATTAAAAAATTGGGATGTGAGAATAGGCGTTCTGTGGATATACGGAGTAATCAGCAGGTGGGCCTGCTCAATAATATTCCGGTTCGGTACTATTTCGTTCATGTTTCTTATTTATATGAAGTATTTTCTTTTATTTTTACCATAACCAGGCGTAATCCTGATCAGTAACAACGTGAACAAATTTCTCGTATCGGTCGCCGTCCCTAATCCCTAAAATTACACATTATGATTCAAACCAGATTAATTGCAAGAACACCATCTGCCTACGATCCGCCTCTTTTAATAAGTTCGCTTCTGAAACAAACCGTTCGCTATAACCCGCAAAGAGAAATCGTTTACCGGAATTTGTTCCGCATGGACTATTTCGAATTTAACAAACGGGTACGCAGACTGGCTAATCTCTGCGTCGAATTGGATATAAAGCCTGGTGACATGATTGGCGTGATGGACTGGGATAGTCACCGTTACCTGGAATGTTTTTTTGGAATTCCGTCGTTTGGTGCCATTTTGCACACGATCAATGTCCGCCTTTCTCCTGCGCAAATTCTTTACACGATCAATCATGCAGAGGACAAAGTCATCTTTCTGCATGAAGATTTTATCCCGATTATTGAAGGCATTAAGGACAAAATTACAACCGTCAAAACATTTGTAATTTTTAGTGATAAAGTATATCAGGAATCAAAAGGTGAACTTTCCCCCACTTCGTTCCAGACCGTCGGTGAGTACGAAGATCTTATATCGAGACAGTCCGACGAATACGATTTCCCTGAATTTGATGAAAATACCTGGGCAACGACTTTCTACACCACGGGCACTACGGGTGATCCGAAAGGCGTGTACTTTTCTCACCGTCAGCTCTTTATGCATACGATGGGGTTAATTACCTATTTCTGTGGCTACCAGGCTCTGCCGTTTACAGACAAAGACGTGTACATGCCTATTACACCACTCTTTCACGTCCACGCCTGGGGCTTTCCGTTTGTCGCCACGATCCTGAACAACAAACAAGTGTATCCGGGCAAATATGAACCTGAAATGTTGCTAAAACTTTTGCTGACGGAAAAGGTTACGCTTTCACACTGTGTTCCCACCATTTTGAACATGTTGGTAAACAGCCCTGTTGCCAGTAAAGTTGATCTGACAAAGTGGAAGGTTATAATTGGTGGCGGCGCTTTAACCAGCGGGCTGGCAAAGGCAACGACTGCGTTAGGTATCACTGTCACAGCTGGCTATGGCATGTCCGAAACCGCGCCAATAATGTCTGTTGCGCATCTGAACGACATCGAGCAGCAATTACCTGTTGACGAACAGCTGGAATACCGCATCAAGGCAGGACGAATTGCTCCGTTTGTCGATCTGGAAATTGTAGATGACGAGGGAAACATACTACCCCGCGACGGAAAAACGGTAGGCGAAATTGTGGGGAGAGGCCCATGGATGACCCAGGGATATTTTAAAGATTCTGAAAACGGCGAAAAATTGTGGAAAAATGGCTGGCTTCATACCGGAGATGTTGGCTCCATTGATCAGGATTATTACCTCACAATTTCCGACCGAGCAAAAGATGTCATCAAAACAGGTGGAGAATGGATTTGCTCGCTGGACATTGAAAATCTGATTTCACAGACCGAGGGGGTTAGCGAAGTTGCAGTTGTGGGCGTTGCAGATGCACGCTGGGGAGAACGACCATACGCATTGGTGGTTCCCAAAGCTGGGTTTGAGCATACTTTACAGCCGGAGGAAATCCGTCAGCAATTGAAAAAGCGCGTTGAAGATGGCGGGATAAATAAATGGTATGTCCCGGATCAGATTGAGATTGTAAAGGAAATCCCCAAAACGAGTGTCGGAAAAACTGACAAAAAGAAGATTCGGCTTGAACTGAAAAAATGGCTGGAAAGTTAATTATCGAAAAAGGCAAACGGCTGGTTGATCCTGAATCAGCCAGCCGTTTTAAATATATCTCTTATTTTAATTTATTCTGTCGTTAAAGCCTGATACACAAGAACTTTGAACTTATCCTGCATCTCACCCCAGGAAGAATTCGGATAGTTCTGTGTCATCAGCAACCCAACGATTTTTTGTTTTGGATCTGCCCAGTAGGTTGTTCCAAAAATTCCGCCCCATTGGAATGAACCTTTTGAAACCGGAATCCGCGCAGCTTCTTTTTCCGACACAATTGAAAAACCCAACCCGAATTTGTTGCTTCCCTGATTGACTTCCCCAATCTGGTTCTGAGTCATCAAATTCACAACAGCAGGGCTCAAAATTCTCCTGCCATTGTAGACGCCCCCGTTCAATAGTGTTTGCAAAAATATAGCATAATCATAAGCTGTCGAGGAAAGTCCGGCTCCTCCGGAAAAGTATGTCCCGGCACTTTTCGGATAGTCCGGCGAAGAGCCTTTCCCCTGCTCCGACTTAATCGTTTTGCCGTCTTTATCCTGGCGGTAAAGCGTTGTCAGCCGGTTTTGTTTCTCTTTTGGAAGATAAAAATACGTATCCTTCATCCCTAACGGTTCAAAAATCCTGGTCCTGAAAAACGCTTCAAGTGTTTTGCCCGAAGTTACTTCAACCAAATAACCCAGGATATCGGTATTCAATCCGTATGTAAATTTTTCGCCGGGCTGATGAACAAGCGGCAACTTGCCCAACGCGATGATAGCATCCGCCAATTTATTGTTCGGCGTTCCTATACCGCTCGGAATTTTATTTTTCGCGTAAATGGCAACTGCTTCTTTGGTGCCTATTCCCGCATAACTTACTCCGGAAGTATGTGTCAGTAAATCACGGATAGTTACTTCCCGTTTTGCTGGTTTTGTGGTATAAGTGGAATCCGCCGCATTGAAAGTATCAATCACACCCGGATCCTTAAACGACGGAATATATTTTGATATAGGATCATCGAGCAAAAATTTTCCTTCCTCAAAAAGCATCATTACAGCAGTACTTGTTATGGCTTTTGTCTGGGAAGCAATCCTGAATATGGCATCTTTTTTTAGCTCGGTTTTAGCAGCAATGTCATCATAGCCAATTCCTTTGTAGTAAATAATTTTGCCGTCCTTCACAACCAACGCCACAGTGCCGGTCACTTGGCCGCTACTGATAAAGCCCTGCATCACGCCGTCAATCCGCGCCAATCGTTCCTTCTCGAATCCGACGCTTTCCGGAGAAGACTCGGTAAGCACCTGCGCGATGACCGTAGTGAAAGAAATCTGAACCAGAACCAAAATGGCCAATAAATAACTCAATGAACGCGAAAAAGCTTTATGCATATTAGTTTGTTTTTTTAGTAAAGTAAACTGGTTCGGAAACCTCCTCGCTGCCTCTGCAATATTGACTCAGTATGTGGTAAAAAGCAACAAAGCCCGTCAGAATCTGACGGGCTTCGCTTTAAAATATCCACTAATCCGGAAATTACTTGCCTGCGTTAGGAGTATACAGGTTGAAGAATTGATCCAATTTCGGTGTGATAATAATTTCTGTACGACGGTTGATGCTTCTGTTCGCCTGAGAATCGTTTGGTGCTTTCGGAAGATATTCTCCACGACCACCAGCGATCATACGTACAGGTTCAACACCATATTTCTTCTGTAAAGTACGCGCCACGGCAGTAGCACGCAAAACGCTCAAATCCCAGTTATCAGATATTTTATCTGTCGCGATAGGTACATTATCCGTGTGACCTTCGATCAGGATTTCGATTTCCTTGTAGTCATTCAGGATTTTAGCAACTTTACCCAAAACAACCTCTGCTTTTGAGTTGATGTTCGAGCTTCCTGAATTGAAAAGCATTTTGTCGGAAAGTGAAACGTAAACAACACCTTTTTTCACTTCAATCTGAACGTCCTCATCACTAACATCCTGCAATGAACGTTTCAGGTTCAACACAAGCGCCATATTCAATGAATCTTTACGTTGAATGCTTGAATTCAAATCGCGGATCTGAACACCTTGTGCGTCCATCATAGCCAGCGATTTTTTGATACTTTCAGAACCTTCTTTGCTGATTACAGAAAGATCAGACATACGGTCTAAAAGGTTGTTGTTGTTTTTTTTCAAGAATTCAACTTGTTCTTCCAACTCCTTCAATTTAGCAGATTTGCTGCTCAATTCATCATTTTTCAATTTCAAATCGTTGTTCAAACTGGCAGTTCTGCTGTCGCAATCGTTTAGGTCTGCTCTTGCTTTGTCCAGTTGAATCTGGATTTCGTTGGCCTTGTTTTGCGCGGTGAGTAATTTTTTCTTGCCACATGATGCAAGTACAAACAGCATTGCAATGGCCAAAAGGGTATTTTTCATAAAAAATAAGGGTTATTGGTATAAGGTAAACACTGTTAAATGAATAAAAAGGACTACTGACGTTGGAAACAAAAATCGGGCCACCCCCATACACGTTCACAATAAACGCATTTGACCGCAAAGGTACAAAAAAAGAAAGACCGCGAAATGCAATCTTTCTTTTTTCTAATTTAATTCTAATGATATTCAGCGCGGTCAATATGGAATTGACCAGAAAGGGTTCCGATGGGCCTTCTCGCTGTCCCTGATATGCGTTATCAACATTTCCTGGTATTTGGCCGTTGTAATCTTTTTTCCTTTCAGTTTTTTGGGAACATCAATACTTTCCGTAAGCGGTTTAAGCTCAATTTTTTTTGCTGTTATCACTATATCCCCATCGTTAATATCGAGTTCCAAAATCAATCCCGGCAATCCGGAATACATTTCCGGGCCAGCCGACACCGGAATATTATCTGCAAACCAGGCAGTAAGTTTTTGCTTTTTGATTGTGTCCTCTGTTACAGCCATCATACACATGTAGCCTCCAATTTCACGAATTTTATTCATCACTTTCCATTTGGGTAATTGAAGCGAATCTTCGACGATGTATGTTTTGCCGAGCATTTCTACCGCGTCTGTTCTTTTTTCCGTTTCAAAGTTGCGGTAAATTTTAAACTCGCGGTCGCGCCAGGAATAGCCTTCTTCTCCTGCCTCCTTTTCTTTGGGATAGCTGTAATAGCTTTGCTTGTCATTAAAGAAAAGAACCATATCCTGCTTTTGCTCGTCATCATTTGCCCAGACCCTCTTCATACGGTCCTTTTCTTCATTACTCAGGTAAGTGAGGCGGGAATACAACTTGGTCCAGTGGTAAACCTTATCGTAGGTTATAGTACCTTCTGTTTTTTGTGCCGACACGGTAAACGTAATCAGTAGCAGAAGGGCTGCCAGAATATTTTGTAGCTTCATTTAAATATGAATTTGAGTTCCTGTGATATGAATCATCCTTTTAAAGTCAAAAATTACCGAAATAATGATCCTCAGTCCGATTTAGAAGAAATTATTATTACGACGCACATTGGCCGTCATTCCTCTCATGTTGTACGTGAAACTGAGCATGAAATACCGCGAAAGCGTTGCCACCCTGGATTCGGTGTAATAGTTCTGGCTCGCAAATTGTGAAATCCCCAGGTTCTTTTTGAACACATCGTTGGCCGTAAGGCGAATTTCTCCTTTTTTGCTTTTCAGCACAATTTTATAAACGGACAAATTCAGGATAGGCTGTTTTTGATTGAAACCAAACTGGTTATTTACATAACTTCGATACGAGAAGCGGCCATTGAAATAAATCTCCTTTGGCATTTTGATATTCATCTCCGCTCCGTAGTTAGCATTCACGATCTTCGAATTCTGATTTGTATTGATCGAATAGCGCGTGTTTGTAATATTCCAGCCAGCATTCGTGTAAAGTGTAAAAACATCGCTTGGCGTCAGATCCAGCCGCAGTCCGAAATTGTAGCTATTGTTTTTCGTCTCGTTGATGATATCATTGATGTAAGTAAGATTATTCCCAAAATTCAGTCCGGTGTTCAGATTCAGGGTGCTTTTTGTTTTTTTCAGCGGGAAGCCAAATCCAACGTAAGAGCCATAAGAATTTCCACCGGTAATATTCATTGGTTTCGTTGTCGTAACCAGCGTTTCGGGATTGATCGTCCTGTTATATATTACCTGATTGACGTTGTAATTGTAATTGAAATTCACATAGAGATTTGTAAAGCTGGCCGGATTGAACATATTGTATCCCGCATACACATTGTGGTTGGAAGCAGGAATCAGATCCGGGTTACCTTCGGTAATGAACAGAGGATTACTGTTGTCAATAACTGGCTGCAAGTCCGTAACCGACGGCTCCCTTACGCTAAGTCCGTATTCCGCATACAAGTATTTGTTGTTCTTCATCGCATAATTGAATGATACGTTGGGAACCATTGTAAAAAAGGTACGATCTACATTTGTAAAAGTGGCAGAATTTTTGTCCCGGGCAAATTTCCCCGCAAGATTAAACTGCTGCCCCGCCAATCCGACCATCATATTCAAGCCTTTGAATGAATACCGGAAGCTGGTACCCAACCGATTGTAGGTGAAGTCGTTTGAATAATATCTGGTAAGAAAATCATTTGCAGCTTCCTGATTATTTTCTTTTACGTCAAAAACGTTTTTATCAACCAGATCTTTTCTCAGACTAAAATTATAGAATGTCTCCCAAAAGAACTTTTTTGCAACAGGTTCTACATAAGATAAGCTGCCTTTAAATTGCTGCCTGCCACTTTGCGTTTCGTTACGTTGATTGATGTTCACGGTACGAAGCGAATCTGTCAAAAATTCGTTGACCGAATTTTGTCTACCTTCTCCGTCCGTATTATTGATATTGTAACCAGCACTCGCAGCAAAATTACGTCCCTTCTTTTTAAACTTATGCCGGTAGAGTAACAGATTCGACATCGCGAACGAGTTGTACAGATTGCTGTTGTTAACCGTCGATCTGTTGGTAATATCCGCTGCATTCCTGAACGACTGCTGATAGCTCTCAAAATTGCTGTCGCCATTATTAATTCTGGAATTGCTGATCAGCACAATTGTATTGAGCGAGTCGATCACTTTTTCGAACCGAAGACTCGGCCGGTGATTACCTGTAAAACCGAGCGCTCTGCTCTTATTCTCTGAGCTGTAAGAGCTGTTGGTCAGAAAGTTCTCCGTTGAGGAACGGATGTCGGTCGTGGATTTGGTTTGATTGTAAAAATAGCTGGTACTCAGTTTGGTCTTTTTGGTGTCAAAGTTGTAGTTTGCTCCTCCGGCAAAATTCTTTGTAAAACCCTGATTGCCTCCGTTGCCATAATCCGGACCTATTGCCACATCATCGCCTCCGAAGTAACGGCCGCTGTTGAAACCAAAGTCACCGTCATCACCCCAATTAAAAGACTGACTACCTTTAAAATCCTGATAGTCGTTTCGTGCAATTCCTGACTGGTTGGTATTGTTACCAAAGCCCAATACAGCAAACTGTTGTTTGTCATCGAAACGGTTGTAGCTCACTTTTCCTTCCAGGCGGGAGTCTGTACCAACGCCAGCAATCGCCTTCCCGAACCCACCCTTTTTATGGCTGTCTTTAAGTTCAAGATTTAGCGTTTTTTCTCGTTTTCCATCATCTACACCCGTTGCCTTTGCCTGTTCGGTTTTTCCGTTAAAAACCTGAATTTTATTAATAGCTTCCGCCGGCAAGTTCTTGGTGGCCATCTTCGGGTCGTCTCCGAAAAACCGTTTGCCGTCTACCAATACACGTTTTACCTCCTCACCCTGCGCTTTGATGTTACCATCACTATCAACCTGAAGACCGGGAATCCTCCTGATCAAATCCTCAACATTTGCGCCCGGCTGAACTTTAAAAGCCTTTGGATCATATTCAATCGTATCGCCCCTTATATTCATCGGAGCCCTGAAAGCCTTTATCACAACCTCATAAAGGTTTTTATCCATCTGCTCCATCGACACCTTGCCCAAATCCAGCACATCGCCCTCTTTCGCCGTAACTACTTTCTGATAAGGCACATTGCCCACGTACGTCACCTTCAAGAGATAGGTTACGCGTTTCAAATTTTTAAACTCGAAACTACCGTCCTTCCCGGTTCTTCCGAAATTGACAAGTGAGGAATCTTTGGGCATTAAAAGCATTACAGTGGCTTCGGGAAGACCAGCTCCGGAGGTGTCGGTCATCGTTCCTTTCAGGGTGAAGCGCCCTCCGGTCTGGGCGTGGGAAAGGGCTCCTGTAAGGCATAGCAAGAGCAGAAGTAAGATTTTTTTCAAGGCTAAGTAGTTTTACGTGAGTAGGCAGGGATAGTTATAAAAATTCCATTGGGCAATAATACAAAATCAATTCAGATTACACAACTATAAAATTAGTTTTGACTAATAATTATACAGTTACAAGTAAAATTTAACTTTAATTAAGAATTTTCAACGTTCAAATATAATTTTTTTATTATATATAAGTTACAATTCTATATATTAAATTTTCGTGACTTTCTATCCGGTATAATTCGCGCAGTTCAGGCCCCGATTTTTAAACCTTACATTTAGCACTACTTTTGCAAAAAAATGTATTTGCCTGACACCTCGTATGAAGCGCATTGGTTTGCTTTCCGACACACACGGATATTTGGATTCAAGAATTTTCGAGCATTTCGCGCAATGTGATGAAGTCTGGCATGCGGGGGATATCGGTTCAGTAAAAATTATTGATCAGCTTGAAGATTTCAAACCGACCAGAATTGTATTCGGAAATATTGACAATAAAGAAATTCAGCAACGCACCCATGAAAATCTCCATTTTGAGATTGAAGGATTTAATGTATGGATCACCCATATCGGCGGAGCGCCACCGCGGTACAACCCGCAGGTGATGCCGTTACTTCGTGCAGAAACGCCGGACATTTTTATCTGCGGTCATTCCCATATCCTGCGCGTAGTACGGGATAAAGAAATGAAAAACATGCTTTATATGAATCCGGGCGCGGCTGGAAAAGAGGGCTTCCACAAGTTCAGAACCATACTCAGGTTCAACCTGCACGACGGGCTGATCAGCCAGATGGAAGTGGTGGAATTAGGAAAAAGAGGCTCGCTGAGTTAATTCCTTTTTAGCGAAAAAATTTTAGAAAGTTATTTTGACAACTTTTTTCTCGTTTCCCCGCAAAAATTCGGCGTCAACCTGTTGTCCTTTTTCATGGTCGCTCAACACCTCCATGTAGTCGTAAATGGTGTTGATATCCTTCCCTGCGAGTTTAATGATGATGTCGCCTGCCTGAATTCCGGCCTTTTCAGCTGGTCGGGCTTTTGAAACGCCATCAATTTTCAGTCCTTTTCCAGAAAAACTGTAATCAGGCATCACACCCAATGTCACTTTAAAATTAGACGTTGTAGCACCGGAATGCGGGTTTCCGGCTGTCAGGAAAGTAGGCTCAACTGCACTTTTATCCACTTCCTGCAACACGTTAGCGATCAACTTAATTATTTTCGCTTCGCCTTTCGCATTGATTTTATCCGGATCGTCACTTATTTTGTGGTAATCTCCGTGGGATCCCGTGAAGAACTGAACAACGGGAATATCTTTCAGGTAAAAAGAAGTGTGATCCGAAGCACCCACCCCGGAAGAGTCAACGGTGTATTTCATGTTCTGCGCCTTTGTAAGCGGCGGAATAATTTTCCCCCAAACCGGGCTCGTTCCCCAGCCTGATATGATAATCCCTTTATCATCCTGATAGCGTCCGATCATATCCATATTAATCATGCACGAGACAGATTTTAACGGAATGGTAGGAGAATCTGTAAAATATTTCGAACCCAGAAGACCCAATTCTTCGCCAGAGAATGCGATAAACAGGAAATTGTGCTTTTCGGTAACGTTATTTTTTGCAAAATAAGCGGCCAGTTCAAGCAGCCCTGTAGTTCCTGAAGCGTTGTCGTCCGCACCGTTATGAATTTTGTTTTTGCTATCCGGTGACAAAGAGCTACCCTGATAACCTTTACCGAGGTGATCATAATGTGCGCCAATTACAATGGTTTTGGCAGCTTTGTTGTCCAGAAGCCCGACAACATTTCTGCCGGTTACCTGATGCGGAGTTCCTTCTATTCCGATGGTTACCTGAAAAGGCTGAAAATACCCATCTCCCATTCCAGCCGGTTTCAGCCCGGCTTCCTTAAACAAACCCGCAATATAATTTGCCGCTTTTATTTCGCCGAGTGTTCCCGTCCCCCTGCCTTCAAGATCGTCCGACGCCAGAAAATCAATGTGTTTTTGTACATCAGCAGGTAAAAATTCCTGTGCACTAACGAAGGTAACTGATGACAGAAATGTAAAAACGGCGACAAAATAATGCTTCATAAAAAATCGTATCGTTGCTTAAAGTATATCTTTGAGTTCTTTCAAAAAGTCGCGAATGTGGTTAAGGCGATAAATAAGCAGTTGAGAATCCTCTTTCCTTCTCATTTGCTCCCTTGCCCCCTTTATGGTCCGCCCCTGATCTTCTTTCAGGTGCATAATTTTCCGTATGATCTCAATGTCCCGCTCGGTATATCGCCTGCGGTTTCTGGAATCCCGCTTGGGATCCAGTTGAGGAAATTTCTTCTCCCAAAAACGAAGGGCGGATGGTTCGCAACCAACCATTGCGGCAACTTCATTTGTATCAAAGTAAATTTTTTCAGTCTGTTCCATAATTCACTAAAAGGACATCGGCAAATATAGCCAGTATTAATATTACTTATAATAATTCTAAACAAATAGTTTCCCTGGCTTCGGAAAGGACTTACGGATCGTCACGTTTTTACTCCTTCGGTATTGACAGCATAAGGTTGCACAATTTGCTGTGTAACACCGGACGTTTATATTCTATTTTCAGACAGTTTTTTTATTTTCAAAAGCGCCTCACCGGCAAATTTCAGCGACGTGTCATAATACTCCTGGCCGCCTGGAACATCGGCGAAATCACCGATCTCCAGAACAAGCAGTGTCCCCTCCGCTGATTCCGAAAGTGTGTAAGTATATCCGATATCATAGGCAGATGGCGGCAACTCCCATTTTGCAACGAATAGGGAGAATCGGAGACGCTCATGCGGTTCAGCCTCCGTCACGATCATTTTTGAGAAGCCAGACCATTCAATTTCCCTGCCTACTTCCAGATAATAATCCAGAAAATCTTCCGGCAGCGCGTCCCACTGCCTGATAAATCTGGGCGCAACCAGGACCTCCCAGACTTTTGCAACCGGTGCCTGAATTGAGGCCTCCGCCTTCACGATAAGATTTTGCATTTGCATCAATTAAGTAAACAGACCATTTGTGGATGGTTCCGGAAATTCGGAACAATTGACAAAACAACACAAATAGAATGCCAGAAGCTTATACGTAAACCAAATGCAGCCAAGTTACTGTCGAGAAAACACCATCATTGAAATTTTACGGTAAATTTACAAAACACTAAATTCAGGAAGCATGGACCAGAAAATCATAAATCTTTTTGACGAGTATACGCACAAACCGCTGAGCAGAGACCTGTTTATGAAACGGTTGGTAAAATTAACGGGCGGACTTTCGGCAGCGATGGCAATCCTTCCGTTGCTTGAAGTAAATTATGCCTACGCAGCCACAGTTCCGGAATCGGACGACGACATTGATACCAAAGATGTAACCTACGCGGGTGATGGTGCTGAAATGCGGGGATATCTGGCAAGTCCAAAAACGGACGGCAAAAAGGGCTCGGTGATCGTAATCCATGAAAACCGTGGATTAAATCCGCATACGAAGGACGTTGCCCGGCGCATAGCAAAGGCGGGATACCTTGCTCTTGCACCGGATGCACTCGCTCCATTCGGCGGTACGCCTGAAAACGAAGATGAGGCCCGGACTTTGTTCGCGAAAATTGAACCACAAAAAAATCTGAATAACTTTATTAAGGGTTTCGATTTTCTTGGCAGAGTTTCTGACAGCAATGGAAAAATGGCTTGTGTCGGATTTTGCTGGGGAGGTGCACTCGCCAACCAGCTGGCCGTGAACGCTGCCGGATTAAAAGGCGCGGTAGCTTATTATGGCAGGCAGCCGGAGGCGGATGACGTAAAAAAAATTAAAGCAAAGGTACAGCTACATTACGGCGAACTGGACGAAAGGATAAACGCGGGCATTCCTGCTTATGAACAGGCGCTGAAAAATGCCGGAGTAGATTATGAACTGTTTGTCTATGAAGGTGCACAGCATGCGTTTCTCAATGACACCGCTCCTACCCGGTACAATCCTGAGGCTGCAAAACTGGCCTGGGAACGAACGCTTGCCTTTTTCAAAAAGACAATTTCCTGAATAATTGACAGATCACAAAAAAAGCGATCGTTGCCTGATGGCAACGATCGCTTTTAGGTAAAATTAACATCGGGCAGTCAGATAGTAAATCAGCGGCATGATTTTTTAATGTGCGTTGACAAACCGACAAAACACCTGATGGACCTGATCATTTTTTTAAAAGCAATGGGAAATGTATTTTTCGCCGCTTTACTCTTTCTTGCTCTGACAGTTACAACTTTGTATTATGCAATTTTCATCATGCTGCAAAGTATCAAAAGGGTATCGCTTCACAGGGCGAAATTCATTTTCAGAAAGGCCTGATTCAGGAAATTAATTTCTGTCGTAACAAAAACTCCAACTGGCTGTTTGCATCTAAAACCTTCTGTAACAGCTCTTTATTTTTCAATCTCAAACTAAATATTTCGTAGGCGTTTTTGATGATAATTCTGAGTTGCTGCTCGTCCCATGGTTTGTTCAGGTAATAGTAAATATGCCCTTTATTAACCGCGTCGATTACAGCATTGATGTCCGCATAGCCGGTAAGCAGAATCCGCATAGGCTCCTTGTACTCCTTCAAAACCTCGATCAGGAACTCCACACCGCTCATCTCCGGCATTCGCTGATCCGTAAGAATCACGTGAACGGGCTGATTTTTAAGCACTTCTAACCCCTCCTTTCCCGACATAGCGGTTAATACTTTAAAATCCCTTCTAAAAGCGGCTTTAAAAGAATTCAAATTGTTAATCTCATCATCCACATAAAGGATAGTAATCTGATCCGTGGTCTCCATCGTTTTTTCCAAAGCCTTATTTAGAACCTGAATTTTTATTTTATTGGGAATAAGTTATTTTTTTAGTGAAATATAGTAATAGTTCTAATAACATTTTAAATTTCCAAACTAAATATATACGTTTGGCACTTGAACCTCCTCCAATAGTGAAATAGGATATTATTAGTTATTTTTTTACAAATACCGTTACTATTTGGATACCAGGTCACCTGTTTTCCTGCACGCTAAATACTTTGGCGATCTCACCATTGTCAAGTAACTGACATTTGTAAATTTGTAACCGGCTTCCTGACCTATGCCAGCCATAAACACTAAATTGTTGTAAAGATATTCATTACATGCTAAAACATGCAAAATTGTGTATCTTATGACGACGCTTACGTCTCATGGCCAATATTACGATAAAAAAACAATAATTTACCCGCTTAGATTAAGATAAAAATCGAAGTAAATCACATGAAATTTCATCAGATTTAAGCAGCAAAACTCAACAGAAAACTTCATCATGATTCAGGTTTCCGCAGACGATACTTACTTACCAGTTTTATTAGACAGAAAGAAAGAGGCTGACAATCAAGTTTTTCAGGAGTTAGTGAACCGGCATTCAACTGCCATTCTCGTTGACCATTTCCCTTCCCAGAAACAGGAAATTTTCAAAATCCTGAACCCCAAAAAAAGACTTTCCCCCGCTGAGCTTGAAGAACTTTACACCAATTTTTTAACCAACAAAAACCCTGATTTAGAAGGCACCTGGGTCTTTTACCCCTGGCTTAACAAATTGATTCATACGCTCAGTCGTGAGGAATTCATTCAACTACGGACGAGCAGGAACCAATACAGGATATCGCAGGAAGAACAAAATACGCTGTCAGATAAAAAGATAGGAATCATCGGTCTGTCAATCGGCCATTCTGTTGCGCTTAGTATTGCCACAGAACGCATTTGTGGCAAAATGAAACTCGCCGATTTTGACATACTTGAGTTAAGCAACCTCAATCGCATACGTACAGGAATCCAGAATATCGGCCTGAATAAGTGTATTTTTACAGCAAGAGAAATCGCACAGATTGACCCCTTCCTGGAAATTGAATGCTATACGGAAGGCATTCATGATGGTAATCTGAACGAATTTATGCTGGGAGGTGGAAAGCTGGATATTCTTGTAGATGAATGTGACGGACTTGAAATCAAGATTTCGGCACGGGAGGAAGCGAAAAAATATCAGATTCCGGTGATCATGGAAACGAGCGATCGTGGTATGCTGGACGTGGAAAGGTTTGATTTGGAAACGGAAAGGCCTATTTTCCACGGGCTAATCAGTGATATTCCGGCGGAGAATCTGAAAAATATCCCTCCGGAAGCGCGCATTCCGCTTGTGCTCAAAATTGTGGATGCAATAAATGGATCCACACGCGGAAAGGTTTCTATGCTCGAAGTAGGGCAGACGATCAGTACCTGGCCGCAACTAGCCAGTGCAGCAACGCTTGGAGGCGCCGTGGTGACGGATGTCAGCCGACGAATCCTGCTGAAACAATTCTCAGACTCTGGCAGATATTATGTTGATCTGGAAAATATTATTTCCGATAAGAATAGCCGGCAGGAGAAACCGGTCGAAAACCCCGAGATACCTTTTGACCTGGTTCGTGCCATTCACATTGCGGACACTTTGCCAGTTTCCCCTACGGGCACCTTACCGGAAATGGCTACGATCGAACAGATTGTGGAAGCAGCCGGGCTGGCTCCCTCATCCGCGAACGATCAGCCCTGGAAATGGCTTTACCGAAACGGTCGATTGCACCTCTTTCATGACACTTTCCGCTCACATTCATTCGCGAATTTCGACGATAATGCAGCTTATACCTCTTTTGGAGCTGCGTATGAGCACATTTTGCTTCAAAGCCACAAACTTGGACTGAAAGTTAAAGCTGAGCTTTTCCCAAAAAAAGAATTCCCCGATCTGATCGCCCTCTTTCAATTTGCAGGCCCTGATTTACCAAATGCAGAACCTGTTTTTTCCCCCGAATCTGCTGACTTTATTCACAGCAGGTCCACAAACCGAAGCCCATCACCAACAGTTGTTATTCCGGAAGAGGATTATCAGAAGCTTAGAACAGCGGTGGAGAGTGTGGATGGAGCGCAACTACACTACGTGACTGAACGTGCCCGAATTTTAGGTATCAGCAAAATTATCGGTGAATGCGACCGAATGATGATATTTCACCGACACGGACACCATCATTTTTTTGAAAAGGCGCTGAGATGGCCCGCCAAAAATCCGTTGGTGGCGAATGACGGAATTGACCTTCGTTCGATGGGACTTGCACCCGCCCAGATTGCAGCAATCACCCTGGTAAAAGATCAAAAAATAGCGCGCACGCTCAAAGAAATTGGCGGAGGAAATGCCTTGGTTGAGTCGTCCATGTTTGCGCCCAGTACATCGTCAGGCCTTGGTTTAATCACACTGCCGGCTTATAACAAAGGAAACTTTTTTAAAGGTGGAATCGCGATGGAGAGAATGTGGCTTATGGCAGAAAAGCTTGGATATGCCATTCACCCGATGATGTCCCCGCTCAGCTTATTTCCCAGACTTGGTAAGAAAACAGACCTCGATTCTGATGAGGTGGAAAAGCTTGCTGCGCTCAGAAAAAGTTTTTTACAGATTATGAATCATGAAGGAGATTTGGCGGAGGTTTTCCTGTTCAAAATTGCAAAAGCCGACAAGCCAGCCATAAAATCAAATCGCCTGCCATTAGATGAAATATTGTTTATCGCAAACAAAGAAAAGTAATGGTAGCAAAGATCAGAGCCTACAAATCTCCTGATGACGTTGAAACCAGCTTGAGGTATATTGATGGGCATAGGAAAGTACTGGAATCATACGGTGTCAAAATGGTAACATCAGCCAGCCACGACTGGCTCTACGATCCTGACACGTACGTGGTCATTGTGGAATCAGAAGACGGTGACCGCATTTTTGGAGGAACGAGGGTACAGGTCCGCTCATCAAATCTTAAGATGCCAATGGAGCATGCGATCGCCAAGATCGACAATTCTATATATTCATACGTAGATAAAATCGGAGACTACAACACGGCGGAGTTCTGCGGACTGTTCAACTCCAAAGAGGTGGCCGGTTATGGTATCGGTAGTATTTTTTTAGGTAGAATTGCCATCGCAATATCTTCACAAGTTGGAGTCAAACATTTAATGGGATTGTGCTCTCCTGCAACTTTGCGCAACAGTCTGCGCGTAGGATTCGAGATACTCAGAGACCTTGGAAACAATGGCAAATTTTATTACCCGAAAGAAGGTTTAATAGCCACGGCACTAATTATCAGGGACATCGTAAACCTGCCTAACGCGACGCATGACGAGCGTGAAAGAATATTAGATCTGCGAAACAATCCTGTGCAAAGTGCTGTTGAAAAAGGCCCGAAGGGGGAACTTGAAATTATTTATGATACCAAAATATAAATTGGTGAAAACACTTTACGTCGCATTAATTCTTTCCGTTTTTTTCTTTGACGCAGCTTTTGCACAAAGTGAAATCGTTGATTTTCGCGGAACTGACATCCTGATTGGCAAAAATCTGGAAATAGCAGAAGACCCGGGCAATTCCTTCACAATCCAGAATGTCAACGAAAAAGGGAATTTTGTAAAAAGTACCAGCGAGGTTCCCAATTTCGGACTTACCAAATCAGCCTGGTGGCTCAAATTTACCATCAAAAACAGCACGAAGGATCCGGTTTTATTTCTGGAACTCTCCTACCCGATGATCCATTCCATGGAACTCTATGAGCGAATCGGCACGCGCAATATCCGGAAAAGCATTTCTGAAAATGATCCGTTTTCGAAGCGTGAAATCAAACATCAGAATCTGGTCTTTGAACTCAATGTCGCCGAGGGAGAAAACAAAACTTACTACCTCAAGGTACGCGAAAATACCCAGATTGTACTGCCGTTTATCGTCAGAAATGAAGCCAGTTTTAATGACGCTTCGATGACGGGCGAAGTACTGAATGGAATTTATGTTGGCGCATTGGTGGTCATGATTCTTTACAATCTGTTTGTATTTCTATCTGTAAAGGAAAAAAACTACATCTACTACGTGATGTATATTTTGTTTATCGGACTCGCCCAAACCACGATTACCGGCTACACTTTCAAATTTCTTTGGCCGGACAGCCCTGAATTTACCAATCTGGCGACCGTGCTGTTTTCTGCTCTTGCCGGATGCTTCGCCGTACTGTTTTTCAGGAGCTTCCTGAACACCGCCGAACAAACACCCGTGCTTGACAAAGGACTATTCGGTATCGTTGTACTGTACGTACTGGCGCTGGTCTTCCAACTGACCGATAATGAAGCAATCAGTTTTATGCTGACCAATTTCGCCGGCGGAGCATCCGTTTTTCTTGCGATTCTGATCTCATCAATTTTGTCTCTGAAAAACGTCAGGTCAGCCAAATTCTTTTTGCTAGCCTGGTCGATATTTTTCATAGGCCTGGCTCTTTTCATTTTACGAAACCTGAACTTGTTACCGTTCAATAGTTTTACAAACTATACGATGCAGGCGGGTACTGCAATAGAGGTGGTTCTGCTTTCCTTCGCCCTTGCCGATAAAATAAACATTCTAAAAAAGGAAACGGAAGAATCTCAGGCACAGGCTCTGAGTATTTCTCTGGAGAATCAAAAAATCATCCGGGAGCAAAATATATTCCTCGAAAAAAGTGTAAACGAGCGAACCGCAGAACTCCAGCTGGCAAATACAGATCTGAACGTTGCAATGACCCAGCTTAAAGACGCCCAATCCCAGCTGATCGACTCAGAAAAAATGGCATCACTTGGTCAGTTGACGGCAGGTATTGCACACGAAATAAACAATCCGATCAACTTTGTCAGCTCCAATATCAAGCCTTTGAGGCGCGATATTGACGACTTGATGCAAATTCTGAGCTCTTATAATGAATTAAGTGATGTAGATTCGCTACCAGAAATCAAGGAAAAAATCAAGCTTGTCGAAAACCTGAAAGATGAACTCGATCTGGAGTACATTAAAACCGAACTAGAAATGCTTTTGAAAGGTATGGAGGACGGTGCGCACAGGACAGTCGAAATTGTAAAGGGACTCAAAATTTTCTCGCGCCTCGACGATACTGATCTTAACCATGTCAACATCAACGAGGGACTGGAGTCTACGCTTGTGATCCTGAATTACCAGCTTGGCAACATCAAAGTGCAGCGGGAACTTGGCGATATTCCGAGTGTAGAGGGTTATGGTGGTAAGCTGAACCAGGTATTCATGAATATCCTTACCAATTCGATTTATGCCTTGCAAAAAAATACCAATGCTGAATCTGATTTGATGATCACCGTCAAAACAAGAATTAAGGACGATAACCATGTTGTTATTTCGCTGAAAGACAATGGAACAGGAATGAGTCCTGAGGTAAAAGCGAAAATATTCGATCCCTTTTTCACGACAAAAGATGTTGGCGAAGGCACCGGTCTCGGGCTTTCCATAGTTTTTAAGATTATTGAGGTACATCATGGGGAAATCGAAGTATTCAGTGAACTTGGTAAAGGGACAGAATTTGTGATTACATTGCCTATCAACAAAAACGACCTTCCAAACGCATGAACCCATGAGTGAAAAAAAAATTAAGGTTCTATACGTAGACGACGAAGAGAACAATTTGATCTCTTTTAAAGCATCGTTTCGGAATTTGTATCAAATAAGTACTGCAATTTCTGTCACGAAAGCCGAGGAAATTCTTGAAAAAGATTCTTTCCATGTGATCCTGGCTGATCAGCGAATGCCGCAGATTACAGGCGTACAGTTTTTTGAACGTATACGCCAAAAGTATCCAGAGCCTTTACGTATCCTGATCACGGGACATACGGATGTAAACGCAGCCATTGATGCCATCAATAAAGGAGAAGTTTTCAGGTTTTTATACAAACCGTGGGACGCAGAACTGGTTGAAAACGTCATCGTTCAGGCTTACGATATTTTTCAGACAAGGGTGGATTTGAGGCAACGGAACCTTGATCTTGAGAAGGCCTATGAGGAACTGGATAAGTTTGTTTACAGTGCCTCGCACGATCTGAGAGCGCCCCTGATGTCTGTATTGGGAATCACCAACCTGGCACTTTCCGATTTGGATGTCAAGTCGCAGAATGAATATCTCGAGATGATCAGGCAGTCGGTGAAGAAACTGGATACTTTCATCATTAATATAATAGATTATTATAAAAATGCGCGCGGAGTTCCCGTAATTACAACCGTTGATTTTGATCAGATGATCGAGGAAGTCAAAACCTCAATCAAATACATGCCTGAATACGGCAATATCAGAATCAACACATTGATTACGAAATCTGGTGAGTTTAGGTCAGATGTTGTTAAATTGCAAATCATATTTAATAACCTGATTACCAATGCGGTAAAATTTCAGGATCGTTCAAAACCGAGTCCTGAACTAAATATAAATATAAATGTTACACCTGCTGAGGCGAAGATAACGTTTCAGGATAACGGCCTTGGAATCAGAGAGGAGGATCTGGACAGAATTTTTAAAATGTTTTACCGTGCGGATGCCGACAACAGTGGGTCTGGTATTGGGCTATACATCGTTAATGAGGCCGTTAAAAAGCTTGGAGGAGAAATTAATGTATCCTCTGAAGTAGGGAAACAAAGTATTTTTGAACTCGTAATTCCTTCTATATAAAATTCGTTTTATGGCTCAGTTGTACAATTTCCTTCTCATCGACGATAGCAGTTTTGATTTATTCATTTACGAAAAATTAATTGTTAAAAGCGGAATAGCACTTTCAGTAAAACCTTTCAACTCCGCAAAGGTTGCATTGGAATACATCATTAAAGAGCAGGAAGTTCTGCCGGAAACCGTGATTCTCCTCGATTTACAATTACCCGGCATGAACGGTTTTGAGTTTATAGAGCAGTTTCACAAATTGTCACAGGAGTTGAAAGATAAGGTCAAAGTGTTTATGCTATCTTCGACGATAGATACCAATGATATTGAAAGAGCCAGATTGAGCCCCGACATTATCGACCTGCTTCAAAAACCACTGGAAATAAGCGTTTTGCAACAAAAATTGAACAGTTAATTTTTTTGGCGTAATTTGAGGAACAAATTTGATCTTTCACCGCTCCTGTTACGTACATATCTGGGCAGAAGATGCGTTAATAATTAAATTAATAATCCTTTTTCGAAGTTAATATCATGATTCTAGCATTGCTGAATATATTCAAGGGCCGCTTTTCGAAAGAAGCCATTGCGGAAGCAAAATCAAATGACAACCGCATGTCCCGTCAGGAGGCGTTGCAGCAAATGAGAAATATTGCGAGTAAAAGGATCAAGAAGGGCTGATCAGCAGCCCTGTCCATAATAGGCATCTTTTCCGTGTTTCCTAAAATAATGCTTGTCTATCAGGCTTTGCTTGATCGTGGATGCTGACGGATTAATTTTTAAAGTCAGAAAGGCCATTTTTGCGATTTCCTCCAGTACAATCGAATTGTATATTGCCTTGGCCGGATCTTTACCCCATGTAAAAGGTCCATGACAAGCCACCAGCACCATTTCTACCTCCTCAGGACTAAAATTATTTTTCCTGAAAATATCCAGGATCTGATTTCCCGTTTCAAGTTCATAATCGTTCTGAATCATTTCATCAGACATTACATCCGTTACCGGCACGCCGGATGTCAGGTGATCGGCATGGGTTGTGCCCAGATTTGGTATCGCCTTTTGCGCCTGCGCCCACGCGACTGCGTATGTAGAATGCGTATGACACACACCGCCGATAGAGGGGAAATTCTGGTATAACAATGTATGCGTTTTTGTGTCTGACGATGGGCGCATTTTTCCCTCCACTAACTTATTCTCAAAGTCGACGATCACAATATCTTCTACCCGCAACTGATGATATGGCACTCCGCTTGGCTTGATAGCTATTACTTCTGCTGATCTGTCGATTCCACTTACGTTGCCAAACGTGACAATCGCAAGCCTCTCGCGAGGAATCTCCATATTGGCTTCATAAACCTGTTCTTTCAGATATTTGTATTTTGACGACATTCGTGCTTTTGTTTTAATCGCAGGGTAACCGAGGTAAATCCTAAGCTGCGGTTACGCTCATTTCAGTTTTTATAATAAGCTTCACTCCATCTCAATTCATTTTTCAATTTCCTGAGTTGTGTTGATTTATCAATGACAACGAGTTCAACGCCGAACATTTCAGCGAAAGTTTCCATATGATCCACCGTCAGATTCTGGCTGTAAACTGTGTGATGCGCCCCGCCCGCGTAAATCCAGGCTGCGCACGCAGTTTGCATATCTGGTGAAGGTTTCCAAAGAACTCTTGCAACCGGCAATTTGGGCAATTGTTCGGTAACTTCCACTGCCTCTACCTCGTTCACAAGCAGACGAAACCGGTTACCAAGGTCGATCAGCGAAACATTGATTGCCGGCCCGGCGGCCGAATTGAACACCAGCCGAACCGGATCCTCTTTTCCGCCGATGCCCAGCGGATGAATTTCGCAGGAAGGTTTTGCAGATGCGATCGACGGGCAGATTTCCAGCATGTGCGCCCCCAGAACCAAATTATTTTCCGGGTTGAAATGATAGGTGTAATCTTCCATGAATGAATTACCGCCCGGCAGCCCTGCTCCCATCACTTTCAGCGCTCGGACCATCGCGGACGTTTTCCAGTCGCCTTCTCCGCCATAACCGTAACCGGCCTGCATCAGCCGCTGCGACGCAATACCCGGAAGTTGCTTCATTCCATGCAAATCTTCAAAAGTGTTGGTATACGCTTTAAAGTTCCCATCTTCCAGAAAGTACTTCATTCCCAGTTCGATACGCGCGGCATCCCTCAGTGACGCGTGCTGCGCTCCTCCCCTGCGAAGTGTTTTGGCTAAATTGTAAACGGATTCGTATTCCTCTGCAAGCTTGTCAACATCTGCATCAGCCACCTGATTGATCACAGTTACCAGATCTCCGACCGCATAGGTATTAACCGAAAAACCAAACGTCATTTCTGCGGAAACCTTATCGCCCTCCGTAACAGCCACCTGTCTCATATTGTCTCCAAATCGGGCGATTCTGGCTCCATTGAGGTCATTTTTTGCGGCAGCAACCCGTGCCCAGTCGCCAACAGAATCCAGGACATGATCTTGTTGCCAGTGACCTACAATTACTTTTCTATTCAAACGCATGCGCGTCATGATGAATCCAAATTCACGGTCTCCATGCGCAGATTGATTCAGATTCATAAAATCCATGTCAATTTCGGACCAGGGAATATCCCTGTTATACTGCGTATGAAGGTGTAATAGCGGTTTTTGTAAAATTTGCAAACCTCTTATCCACATCTTCGCTGGCGAAAATGTGTGCATCCATGCAATGATCCCTATGCAACTTTTGGTCGAATTGGCATCCTGAATAATGTTATAAATTTCATCCGGTGTTTTCACGACAGGCTTGAAAATCACACGCACCGGAATTTTTTCCGATTGGTCAAAATGATTGCTGATGATGTGCGAATGGTCATCGACCTGGCGTAAAGTTTCTTCTCCGTATAAATGCTGGCTTCCCGTTACAAACCAAACTTCAAATTGTTTTAAATCAAGCATTTGATGTAATGATAACTATTGAGAGACAAGTGCTGACTCTTTGTTTTTTATTAAAAAATCATATTCAAGAAATTCGCCGGACTGCCGGTACTTTTGGTATAGGTCCTGATATATTGCTGAAATCTCGGGACGGGGCTGATAAACAGCATCGAAACCTGAACCCATCGCCTGCTGTGCAGCTGGCAGAGAGGCATGAACTCCCGACGCAACAGACGCGAACATAGCCGCACCAAGCGCACAAGCCTGTTCCGACACCGCAACTTTGATTGGCATATTTAATACATCGGCGAGGGTCTGCATCACAAATGGCGACTTTTTGGCAACGCCACCAATTGCTATTACCTCGTGTATCGGAACACCTTCATTTCGAAATCGCTCCACGATACTTTTTGAACCAAATGCAGTTGCTTCTACCAACGCTTTGAAAACCCTGACACTATCGCTCGCAAGGTTAAGTCCCAGAATAGCTCCTTTTAAGGTGTGCATCGCATCCGGCGTACGACGGCCATTTAGCCAGTCTATTGCGATGATGTCAGTGTCAGTTACCGGTAAAAGTGCAGCCTGTTCAGCCAGGTAGGGCAAGAGTTTTCCGGAAAGCGCACTGGCCTGATCTTCGCCAAGCAATGCCTTTACAGGAGCTGTAATCAATTTCGCGAACCATGCGTAAATATCGCCAAAAGCAGACTGACCGGCCTCCATCCCCAGCATTCCGGGAACAATGGAACCATCAACCTGTCCACATATACCTTTGATTAGCAGATGGCCCACCTCGTTATTGGGCGCAACCAGCATATCGCAGGTCGACGTCCCGATTACTTTACATAAAGAATATGGTTCAATCAGCGCACCAACTGCACCCATATGCGCATCAAATGCCCCAATGCCGATCACCACATGCTCAGGAAGTCCAAGCCTTTCCGCCCAACTTTTTGAGATTGTTCCCATTTTTTGATCGGAAGTTCCGGTTTGGGTAAAAAGCCTGTCACGTAAACCGTCCAGAACCGGGTCCAGCGCAGCAAAGAATTCGTTGGAAGGCAAGCCCTCAAACTCTTCGTGCCAAAGCGCTTTGTGCCCGGCTGCGCAGCGGGATCTCTTCAACAACAATGGATCGGTGATGCCGGTTAGCTCTGCTGAAATCCAGTCGCAATGCTCCACCCACGAAAATGCATGTTCGCGAACCGCTGAATCAACTCTCAGGGTTCGTAATATTTTTGCCCAAAACCATTCCGAAGAATAAATTCCGCCGACATATTTCGTATAATTTGTCTCCCAAACGCCGGCAAGACGGTTAATTTCTTCTGCTTCTGCATTGGCTGTATGATCTTTCCAAAGAATAAACATTCCATTCGGATTCTCTTCAAATCCTGGTAAAAGGGCTAGCGGTGTACCATTCCGATCTACTGCAACCGGGGTGGAACCTGTGGTATCCACTGCGATTCCCCTTACATTTTCCCGCACAGAATCCGGAGCAGATGCCAATGCATTTTTTACTGCCTTTTCCAGTCCTTCCAGATAGTCCAGCGGATGCTGCCGAAACTGAGAGGTTGCTGCGTCACAAAATTTTCCTGCTTTCCATCGGCTGTATTCTTGCACAGACGTGCCTACCTGTTCGCCGGTATGTGCATTGACCACCAGCGCTCGTACGGAGTCGGTACCGAAGTCAATTCCAATTACATAATTTTCATTCATAATCTGAGGTTTAGAAACAGCTATTGCCGGCGTAATTTAACTAATCAGGAAACAAATATAAACAAATGCATTTATAGTGTTTAATTGACACATTTAAAATTGCATAAAAGATACTTTGTTCGGGGCTGTGAAATAACACTTTAATTCTCAAGACTTTCCAAAGGGCTTTGTTCCCTTATTCCACTTTCCATTGAATCCGGCATGAAGTTCCAAAATGAGTTGAATTTTGCCTTATACTTGACCGTATCAAGCTTGTAGAGGATCGCCTTTTTTGTGGTAGAATTGCTATTTTTGATACCTGTATCGATCAGCAATCCTGTTGATAAGAGTTTCCGGCTGAAATTTCTCCTGTCAATGGGCGTATTGTAAATTGCTTCATACAATTTTTGCAGTTGCGGAATTGTAAAACGCTCCGCCAACAATTCGAAACCAATGGGGTGAAGCGCTGCCTTATATCGTAAATGTTCTATGGCGCGGATGACCATTTCGTTGTGGTCAAAAATCAGTGAAGGCCGGTTATCCAGGCTGATCCAGGAGGCATTGTGTGATCTGACTGCATCCTCATCGTGGTCGTCGATATTGATCAGCGCGAAAAAAACGACAGATACCGTTCGCGCCACAGGATCCCGTTCTATGTCTCCATAAACACCGAGTTGCTCCACATAAATATCTTTCAGCCCTGTCAGATCGTAAAGAATTCTTGTAGCTCCGTCTTCAAGGCTTTCGCTCGTGTTCAGGAAACCGCCCATAAGCGACCAGTTACCCTTTTCGGGTTCAAAATTTCTTTTAATAACCAGCAATTTTATGTCTTTTCCGTCGAAGCCAAAAATAATACAGTCAATAGCCAGATGAATTCCTGACGCAGGATAACTTGTCATTGGTAATTATGTCGGGTTTAATTATAGTGGTTGGTAGTCAGTTTCATAATAAAGTAAAAATATTTCAAGCCAGATCACGGGTGCCTGTTTTATTCCACTGTTTTCCATTATGCTGCATTAGAAAAATTTTATCCACAGGAAAAGAAACAGCGAATTTTTTCGATTTAAATTCCGCCCAGGCGGCTGCAAAAAGCGCCGGATTGAGATCCCGGTATGCAACCGTCATGTGAGGTTTAAAAGCAAGTTCAATCTGCGTTATATTTTGCGATGAAAAAGCATTTCTGAATTCTCCGATAATAGCTTTCTGCAAATCCATGAGTGGTGGTGTTATGACCGGTTTGAGATAAATCACGGGACATTTAGGATTGGGAAAACAGCCAAAGTCCTGTAACGCCAACTCAAATGATCCCAGATCACAATTCATACTTTCGAACCACGTCAAAACCTGGCTATGCATGCCGGAGGGAAATTTAAAAGGTGCCTTAAGCGTGATATGCGGAACCACCTTAAGTACGGCAAAAGTCTGGAAACGGGCCGAAATATCCCGTTGGATTTTCAGGACAATTTCCTGAATTTGAAGCGGCGGTATTATCGCAGCAAAATATAGATTTTCCGATCCCATTATTCTAAAAGCTTAAATTCTTCTATATGAGCACACAGTAACCGATTTTGTACAATTTTATCCATTTTTTCTGTCTGTTTATTAAATATTTGTTAATAAATAGAATAAAATGCTCTCAAAACTTGATTTTCGCACAGAAGATAAAACAAATTTTAATGCGAATTTTGCACACGAAAGATGTTGAAACTATGCAAAGACATATGGGCTATTCCGGCAGGAGCTTCGTCAATATTACTCGCTCAGGCGAAAAAATATGACGCTGATCCCTGACGAAAGAGACCGTCGTAGAGACGATTTATCCGAAGTTCTTAATTGTAAGACATTCAAAATATACAAAATTCGATATTTAAGCATCCACCTGTGCACAATAATTGCTCCACCGGATATTTGACTTTTGCCGGCCAGCGCAAGTCAGAAGGAAAATACAGGATTCTGGAAAAGTCAAAGTAAACCGTAGCGGGTTTTGCCTTATCATTGGATATCGCTCTGGCTGCAATTTAACTTCAAAAAAGTATTACCAAATTCCAAAACCAAACCAAATTCACCAAGTAATAACAAAATCCAATATCAATTTATCTCAAATGAAAAGATCAGTTCTCAGTTTAATTCTTCTGGTATCAATTTTACAAATCAGCTTCGCGCAAAAGAACCTACCAATCAATATTGCAAGCTACAATTTGCGCTACGCCAACAAAGGTGACGGGATAAATGCATGGACTAACCGCAAGGAAAATGTAAAGGCGTTGATCAAATTTCATGATTTTGACATTTTCGGGGTGCAGGAAGCGTTAATCGGCCAGTTGAAGGATGTATCAGAATTATCAGAATACGCCTTTTATGGAAAAGGACGTGATGACGGAATGGAAGGGGGTGAACATTCGGCAATTTTTTATAAAAAAGACCGCTTTAAGCTGACCAAATCAGGCGACTTCTGGCTTAGTGAAACACCCGATAAACCGGGAAAAGGCTGGGATGCAGTTTGTTGTAACCGAATCAGCTCATGGGGGAAATTCCAGGATTTGATCACCAAAAAAGAGTTCTTCTTTTTCTGTGTTCATTTCGATCACCAGGGTGTTGAAGCCAGACGCCAGTCCGGCCACCTGATGGTGAAAAAAATCAAAGAGATTGCCGGAAATGCAACAGTAATTTTGACCGGTGATTTTAATTCAACTCCGGAAACAGAACAAATTAAAACGATACAGACGCTGCTCAATGATTCGCACGAGGTTACCAAGCAACCGCCTTACGGACCAGAGGGGACCTTCAACAGCTTTAAATTCGACGCACCGATGGACAAGAGAATTGATTATATTTTTGTAACAAAAAATATTGATGTGCTTAAATATGGTGTTTTAACGGACGCAAAGGAACAGCGTTATCCGTCAGATCATCAGCCTGTTATTATTCAGGCGATTATCAAATAGGAATTTAAATCAATAAAAAAGTGCCCGGCAAATTGGCTTGCCGGGCACTTTTTTATTGGGATGTGTTAACTAACTACGACACCATAAAATTTCGAAATCTACAATCCTTCCACATATTTTTGCCCACCCAGGGCACGCATTTGCCTCATAATCTGGTTGGTCCTTTTGTTTACATACGCGGAGGGATTTTTAATCGAAAAACGAACCGGATTGGGTAATACGGCTGCTATGCGGGCAGCCTCCGCTCTTGTCAGATTTTTCGCCGACTTTTTGTAGTATCGTAAGGATGCGGCCTCAACGCCGAATGTCATTTTTCCCATTTCGGCTACGTTCAGGTACACTTCCAGAATACGCTGTTTGTCCCAGATTACCTCGATTAAAATAGTGAAATAAGCTTCAAGTCCCTTCCGGATAAAGCTTCTTCCGTGCCACAAAAACACATTTTTGGCGACCTGCTGGGAGATTGTGCTGGCACCACGCACACGCTTGCGTTTCTCCGTCATTGCGTCGTAAATCTCATCAAAATCGAAACCCCAGTGATTCGGAAAATTCTGGTCTTCCGATGCGATCACTGCGAGCGCAGCTTCTTGCGAAATGTTCTCATATGGCTCCCAATCGCTAAAAATCTCAGTGTCTTCGTCTGCTTTGAAAGCATCAATTTTACGCGAAATCATGTACGGGGTTACCCATACCGGTACAAACTTTAACACGACCACCCATGCGATTGAAATACCTACAAATAGAAGCAAAAACCTGAAAACAATAAAAAGTAAACGACCGAGCATATAATATTTTCCCCTATTCTAAGAAACCAAAAGATAAAAAGTGCGTACAAAGTACAGAAACTAATCAGGTTTAGGCAAAGAAAACATTTAACAATCTCTGTTATTTTTCTCCACATTTTTCGATTTCAACCCATGAATGAGGATATACTTAGTTTTATATGGCGTTTCCAATATTTCATAGCACCTGATCTGCAAACCGATGCGGGTGAAAAATTACGTATCAGAAAGGCAGGGCAAAAAAACACAAATGCCGGCCCTGATTTTTCAGACTCACGGGTTGAAATCGATGGTGTTGAGTGGATTGGCTGTGTTGAAATTCATGTAAAAGCCTCTGACTGGTTTCTTCATCAGCACGAACATGACCAGGCGTACGAAAGTGTGGTACTCCATGTTGTTTGGGAAAATGACACGCCAATCCGGCGCCGCGATGGAACGCTCCTGCCTACACTCACGCTCAAAGGCACCGTCAGGCTTTCGGTCCTGGAACGATACAGTAAGTTGCAGGATCAAAAAGAGGGCATTCCATGTTCAGGGATATTTCATGAAGTACATGAACTTCAAAAGATTGCCATGCTGGACAGAACGTTACTGGAACGGCTCGAAAGAAAATCAGCACAGGTTTTAGAGATGCTCCAAAATAACCAGTACGATTGGGAAGAGGTCTCATTTCAATGGCTGGGACAACATTTTGGCTTCAAACTAAATGACCCTGCCTTTCTGAGACTAACGCAAATTGTACCGTTGAAAATAATACAAAAACATCGTTCTTCATTGTTTCAGATTGAAGCGCTATTATTCGGAAGTGCAGGTTTGATTCCCGAAAAAGCCGATATTGACTTGAATGGAAACTTACTGTTTGAAGACACTTACATTGCCGAACTACGAAAAGAATATCGTTTTTTGGCTGCAAAATACGGCTTAACAGGAAAACAAATGGAGTTCCGGGAATGGAAATTCTTGCGACTGCGTCCCGCGGGCTTTCCAACAATCAGAATGGCACAATTTGCCCGCCTGCTGAATCTGCAAAACGGACTGTTCTCGGCAATTACAAATACCGAAAATGCGTCAGGTTTACACCAACTGTTCCATTTAAAGCAATCCGAATATTGGACGTTACATTTTCAGTTTCAGAAAAAGGCTAAGACGAAAGTACCAGCTATGGGAAAAGATGCGACTGACCTACTGATCATTAACGCAGCAGTTCCATTGTTGGTTGCTTATTCGAAACAGCGACAGCAACCGGAATTACTGGACCGTGCTATCGGTTGGTTGTCAGAACTGGCAGCCGAAAATAATCGCATAACAAGGGAATGGGAGGAGGTGGAAATGAAGGTTAAAACTGCTGCTGATTCCCAAGCCCTGATTGAATGGTATCACAATTATTGCATGCCGAGGCGCTGCCTGGAATGCTCAGTCGGAGCTGCGTTATTACGACAATCCTAAGACCGGCTGACCAGATTAACGCCTGTTAAAAGAAAAACGGAACCAACCAAAAATGGTACAACAGATTCCCATTTGCTAACGGTAAGCCCCAGCACAGGTTTGTCGGAAAGAAAGGCAATACATGCAAAAAGTAAAACAGCAATGCCCAGCAAAGTGAGTAGTGCACCGAAAAAACGCCTGAAACGGGTAGCTTCCATGTAAATTTTAAATGAGGGAAATGGTAATTTTATAGTTGACAAAAATAGGGAATGTGCACGGTATCTTTATCAGGAAGCGGGATTATTTCACCGCTCGCACCGATTTGCAATCGGTGCGGTAATGGCTTCGCGTTTGTAACGCGATCACGAGTAACTGCAAAGCAACCTCCAAACTGCGCTCACTTACCGCGTTGGCCGCAAAAATGAATAAGAATTATTTTTTCGCGTTACAAACGCGGGACAACGCTACCCCGATTGCAAATCGGAGTGAGCGATCAGACAACAGTTAAACCCATTTTTTCTCACCGCTCGCACCGATTTGCAATCGGTGCGGTAATGGCTTCGCGTTTGTAACGCGATCACGAGTGACTGCAAAGCAACCTCCAAACTGCGTTCACTTACCGCGTTGGCCGCAAAAATGAATAAGAATTATTTTTTCGCGTTACAAACGCGGGACAACGCCACCCCGATTGCAAATCGGAGTGAGCGATCAGACAACAGTTAAACTCACTGCTCGCACCGATTTGCAATCGGTGCGGTAATGGCTTCGCGTTTGTAACGCGATCACGAGTAACTGCAAAGCAACCTCCAAACTGCGCTCACTTACCGCGTTGGCCGCAAAAATGAATAAGAATTATTTTTACGCGTTACAAACGCGGGACAACGCCACCCCGATTGCAAATCGGAGTGAGCGATCAGACAACAGTTAAACCCATTTTTTCTCCCTCACTTACCATGAAAGCATAGGCAGCTTCATATTCATTGGGAATAATCCCTTCCAGAATTGCCTCACGAATCGCTTCCTTCATAACACCAACTTCCCGGGATGGTTTGAGCCCAAAGGTTTCGATTATGATCTCGCCTGTAATAACGGGCTGGAAATTTCTCAGTTTATCCCGCTCTTCCAAATCTTTCAGCTTCTGCTCAACGAGATTGAAATTTTGTACATATTTTTTGACCTTCTCCGGATTTTTCGAGGTGATATCAGCACGACAAAGATTCATTAACGCCTCAATATCTTCTCCCGCTTCAACAAGAAGACGACGCATAGCAGAATCAGTAATGTCTTCTTTTGACAAAACAATCGGGCGTAAGTGTAATCTTACCAATTTCTTCACAAACCTCATTTTTTCATTCTGAGGAAGTTTCATTCTCCTGAAAATTACCGGCACCATTCGTGCACCAATTTCTTCGTGGTTATGAAAGGACCAACCGATTTTCTTATCAAACTTTTTGGTGGCAGGTTTTGCAATATCATGTAAAATAGCGGCCCAGCGAAGCCAGAGGTCATTTGTTTGCTGCGAAACATTGTCGAGAACCTGCAAAGTATGGTAAAAATTATCCTTATGTCCCTTACCATCAATATTTTCTACGCCTTGCAGTTCCACCATTTCAGGAAATATAATGGCGAGAATTCCTGCGTGATAGAGCAATTTGAAACCATAAGAAGGCGTTGGTGACAAAATTATCTTGTTCAACTCATCAGAAATCCGTTCCATGGAAACAATGGAAATGCGGTCCTTCATCTTGACTATCGCATCAAAAGTATCCGGTTCGATGTCAAAATTTAGTTGCGAAGCAAAACGAATTGCCCGCATCATGCGAAGCGGGTCATCGGAAAACGTAATATCGGGTGCCAGAGGAGTGCGTATGACCTTTTTACGCAAATCCCGCATGCCTTCAAAAGGATCCAGTAACGCTCCGAAAGTGCTTTTCTTAAGGCTGATGCCCATTGCATTGATCGTAAAATCACGACGGTTCTGGTCGTCCTGTAACGTACCATCTTCTACGGCAGGTTTCCTGGACTCCGCGCTGTACGACTCCTTTCGGGCACCAACAAATTCGAGTTCAAGATCGCCCTGCCGGATTTGCGCAGTTCCAAAAGTTTTGAAAGTGCTCACAAAAACATTCGGGCCTAATTCACTGGCTACCGATTCAGCAAGTTCGATTCCGCTGCCAATGCATACAATGTCTATATCTTTACAATTCCGTTTTAAAATCAGATCGCGGACAAAACCACCAATTATATAAGATTCCACCCCAAGCTTTGCCGAAGCCTGAGCCACTATTTCCAGTACCGGGTACTTATTCAGTTCCTCTTTAAAATTCATGGCGCAAAGGTAATAATTTATCGCCCGTTCGCTTTTACTTCGGGAAAATCTGCGGGTACATTTCCCCATCTGCGCAAAACCAGTACGTCCCTACCGATAAAAAATCAGTGATTTACCATAAAAAAGGCTGTGCGCGGAAAGCGATCAAAAAGTTCATCTTTCAGTTCCTTTTCAATAGGCAGACTTCCAACTGCCTGCGACATACACTGGAGCCAGGCAACTGCGTCATCCTCTGTAATCACGTGTGGCATGTGCCTGGCGCGCATCATCGGGTGCCCGTGGATATTGGAATAAAGTTGCGGTCCGCCCAAAAACTGGGTGAGAAATAAACGTTGTTTTTCTTTAATTTCATCCTTATCGTTTTTGAAGAGTCGTGAAATTAGTTCGTGTTCAAAAACCAGGTCATAAAATCGGTCTGTCAGCAGCCGTAATGCTTCGTCACCGCCGATGCGGTCGTATAAGGTTTCATTTTCCATAACTCAAAATTCCCACTTATTGATCAACTCACAATGATTTTGGTCATGATTGAAATGTATAAAAACAATAGGCTTTCTTCCACGCTAAGCTGTAATTCAAACCACAGCAGTTCGAATACCGCGCGTTAGCTGTTCTCAAAACGAAGGTGTTTCACAGATTCACCTGACCGCGCCAGTTCAGTGAGTGCTTCAATGCCAATATCCAGGTGTTTTTTAACATAATCAGTCGTGACTTTTTTGTCGCTTTCTTCCGTTTTAACCCCTTCAGGAACCATCGGATTGTCGGAAACGAGCAACAGGGCACCATGCGGAATCGAATTTGCAAAACCAACTATAAATATGGTTGCAGTTTCCATATCAATGGCCATAGCCCTTATCTCCCTGAGGTATTCTTTGAAACTGTCGTCGTGCTCCCAGATACGGCGGTTGGTGGTATAGACAGTGCCCGTCCAGTAATCCATTTTATGTTTTGCAATACTGGCCGAAACTGTACTTTGTAAACGGAATGAAGGCAACGCAGGGATTTCAGCAGGCATGTAGTCGTCGCTTGTTCCCTCCCCGCGAATTGCCGCAATCGGAAGAATCAGATCTCCCACCTGTGTTTTTTTCAATCCGCCGCATTTACCCAAAAACAATACTGCTTTCGGATTAATCGCGGAAAGCAGGTCCATTACAGTTGCAGCCATGGGACTTCCCATACCGAAATTAATGATGGTAATATCCTTTGCCGTGGCTGTCTGCATGGCCCGTCCCTGACCCTTTACCGGCACCCCGAATTTCTCAGCGAACATGGTGACGTAGTTACCGAAATTGGTCAGTAATATATAGTTGCCGAATTCCTCTACCGGTGTTCCTGTATAACGTGGAAGCCAGTTTTCTACAATTTGTTCTTTCGTAGTCATGTTTTTAAGGATGTTTATAGGCTCGGTTTGCCGCGATTTGTATCTTCGTCTATGGAATCACTAAATCTTCCCACGTTTGAATACAAAGTTAAGGACGTAAACGGGAAACCATATATCTTCGACATTATCCGTAAAAAATTCATCGCACTGACACCCGAAGAGTGGGTTCGGCAGCATTTTATCCACCTGCTCATTACGCACTATGGTTATCCAAAATCTCTGTTTGCAATCGAGACCGGCATGCGTTATAATTCCCTCGCCAAACGTACTGATATCATGGTTTTATCCGGTACTGGCACCCCTTTCCTTTTGGTGGAATGCAAAGCTCCTTTCATAAAAGTTGGCGAGGCTACCATGGCACAGATCAGCCGTTACAATTTCACCTTGCAACCGACCTATCTTGCGGTCACAAATGGCATGAGCCATTATTGCTTTCAGGCTGTGAACGGACAGGTACATTATCTGGATGATTTTCCAATGTACCGTTCCATTCCCAATGATTCGCAAAGTCTCTGAACCAATTTGGTTTAGTAACAAAAAACCCGCCATGCAAGGTGCATGGCGGGCGTGTTCACAGTGAATTGAGAAGGCTCAAAACGTTGGCAAAAATTACTTGGATGCTACCAGTTTCACGTCAATAGTGAAATCGTCATGGATCATTTTGTCACCAAGAGCAGCAGCATCAAAAAATGATTTGGAATTGTATTTGATGTCATATTTTGAACGATCAACTACCAGTTTACCAGTTGCTTCCGCACCTGTTGCAGTCGTTTTCACCGTTACAGGAAAAGTTACCGGCTTGGTGATTCCTTTGATCGTAAGATCACCAGTCACGTCATAAACACCAGCAGTTTTTGCAGTTGCTTTTGTCACTACAAATTTAGCAGTAGGGTGTTTTTCAACTGAAAAGAAGTCATCCGATTTCAAGTGGCCGATCAATTTATCGTTGTATGACTTGTCAGTAAGGTCTGTACATGTAATGCTGTTCAAATCAGCAACGAAACTACCGCCAACTAGTTTAGTGCCATCCAGTGTGATAACGCCCTCTTTCATGGAAATTTTACCTGTGTGCTCTCCTGTTACTTTTTTCGCGTTCCAGGTAAGTTCACTTTTGGAAGCGTTTACTTTCAAGTTTGTAGCTTTGGCTTTACCGCCATCAGCAGCAGATACCGAAAAAGAAACGAATAACGAAACAGCCAAAGTTGCTGCCAATGCTTGCAAAGATTTCATTGTAATGTTCATTTTGATTGGATTAAACTAAATTTATTATTGGGTATTGATTATTCAGATTGGCGAATCTTATCAAGCAAACTGTTGACCGCATCAGCCTCCTCAAAACTGATGGCGCTCAGGGAATTTTCCCATTTTTCAATTTCCGGGTAGATGTTTTTAAGCAATTCGAGCCCGGAATCAGTAATCACAACGTCTACGGCACGCCTGTCACTGGGGCATGACGTACGCTCCACCAATTCTTTAATCAGCAACTTGTCGATTAATCGTGAAGTGTTGGAATTCTTGTCCAGCATTCTTTCAGAAATGTCACTCACCTTGATCGGATTGGGATGCTGGCCTCGCAAAATACGCAATACATTAAATTGCTCCGGGGTCAGATCATACTCCTTAAATATCTCCATTTGTTTGTGAATGACCCAGTTACTTGTAAAAATCAGGTTAATCACCAACCGTTGATACGGACTTCGAAATTTTTTTTGCTTGATATCAGTTTCAATAGACATGGCGTTCATAATTTATGTTACTATACCATTGTATATACATTTAATGTAGGAACATTAATTAGCTTCCATGAAGTTCCGTTTCCAGAAAAATAGTTTTAATTTGTCTTCAAAAGGCTCAATTAAAATTCACAAATGTCTGTACTACAATATTTTACGTAAATAATAAATTTTATATCTCAATTAATGTTCCAACTTTCAAAACCCCTCATTCTGGCTTCTAATTCTCCACGAAGAAAACAACTGATGCATGATTCGGGCTTCGATTTTGAAGTTGAAGTGCTTCCCACAGACGAAACTTATCCGGAAACGCTGGAAAGCAGGATGGTTGCTGCCCACATAAGCGGCCAAAAGGCTGAAGTCTTCAGAGGCTTGCATCCTGACAAGATTATTCTGACTTCAGATACCGTTGTGATCGTCGACGGTGAAATTCTTGGAAAGCCGAAAGATCCAGCAGATGCAGCCAGGATGCTGAATTTGTTGTCCGACCGCACACATGAAGTCGTTACAGCAGTAAGTCTCTTGTCAGGAAATGAGATCACTACAAAATCCGATGTGGCATTTGTTTCTTTCCGAAAACTGGATGAGCTTGAAATAAACCACTATATTGAGCATTACAAACCGTTTGATAAGGCTGGTGCTTACGGCATTCAGGAGTGGATCAGCATGATCGGAATAACCAGAATTGAAGGATCATTTTATACAATCATGGGGCTTCCGGTTCACGTGGTTCACGACATGCTGCGACCGTTCTTTATTGACCAACAGCCAATTAGGTAAAATATTTGACTTTTCAACTTCATCAGCCTGACATGAATTCCAATCTCCCAAGTTTTATTCCACGTGTCTGCTATGAAATATTCGTCCGCTCATTTTGCGACTCGAATGGGGACGGGATTGGCGATTTGAATGGTGTGATTTCACGTTTGGATTATTTACAGGATTTGGGTATCGAGGCGATATGGCTGACTCCCATTCATCCTTCGCCAAGTTATCATAAGTATGACGTTAGCGATTTTTACGACGTTGACCCGGAATACGGGACGCTGGAAGACTTTAAAAAATTAATTTCAGAGGCACATGCGAAGAACATTGCGGTCTACCTGGATCTGATTGTGAATCACACCAGTACGCTTCATCCATGGTTTACGGAAGCGAGAAAAGGCCCGGACAATCCGTTCCGAAACTTTTACTGGTGGATGACGCCGGACAAAATCGATGCAATGGGTGTCGGGAAAAGAGAAACATCTGCGGACTCCGACGAAGTTTACCCCTGGCACGACAATCCCGGAGACCCGGAACAATACTATGGCTTGTTTTTCAGCGGAATGCCAGACTTAAACTACGATTCGGAAGCGTTACGAATTGAGCTTTCTCAAATTATACATTTTTGGCTGATTGACATCGGCGTCGATGGCTTCAGGCTGGACGCCGCGCGACACATTTATCCGTCCTGGGTCAAATACAACAACCAGCATTTCTGGTGGTTTTTTGATTATTTTATCCGAAACATCAAACCGGAAACTTATACAGTCGGCGAGATCTGGGCGACTGCCGACGAAGTAGCGCCATACTTCAAAAACCTCAATTCAGCATTTCATTTCGACGTCAGTTTTGCCTTACAACGCATACTGATCAGTGAACGTGACGAAAATCTGGTTGCCAAACTGCTTAAAAACTACGAATTGTTTACAAAGAACAATCCGGACTTTATTGACGCTATCATGCTTACCAATCACGATCAGGACAGGATCGGAAGTGTGGTCAGGAACAATCCTGCAAAAATTAAACTCGCCGCTTCGATTTTACTCACGCTGCCCGGGCAGCCGTACATTTATTATGGAGAAGAAATCGGAATGCTTGGCACCAAACCGGATCCCTACATAAGAGAACCATTTTTGTGGTCAGACAAGCCTGATGATTCCTCACAAACTACCTGGCAACATGCTGAATTCTCTACGCTGAAAAATGTGGAACCGTTGTCTGTCCAGCAAGCGGATCCGGATTCCATTTATCATCATTACAAAACGCTGATATCGTTAAAAAAATCGGAACCTGCGTTGCGCCGGATTCTTTCTCCAAATCTGGAAGTAGCCTGTTTCAGCGACGATGAAATTTTAGGCTATGTAAGAACAGACGACACTCAGCCGGTCCTGGTGATTCACAATCTATCGTCAAATACAAAAATCATCGACCTGCCCGGTCATCTTTCAGCGCTTACCGAAGAGTTGTTCTCTACTTGCGGAACACAAAACCACCATGGTAAAAAGTGGCAAATTCCCTCCTATTCCACCCTGATTTTGTCAACTCCACGTAATTAAAGTCTCATATCGCCGATGAAAACAGTAGGTTCGGCGTTTATTTGTGCTTTAACTGAAAAGTACTCCGGCAAAGGACTAAAACTGTTATTAAAGATGAAATCCACTGTGACCAGCTTCGTTTTTTGTCTTCTCCCTATCATTTTCAACATAACTATGGCCCAGAAAGTCTATCCTTCGTTCGGAAAAATTGTTCATGAGGATCCCGAACTGGAAAAATTGTTGCCGAAGGACGCCAGACTGGAAGTACTCGCTTCGGGATTTGACTGGGCAGAAGGACCAGTCTGGATAAAAGACGGCGGATATTTGCTGTTTTCGGACGTACCGAAAAATACAATTCATAAATGGGATGAAAAAGAAGGTCTAAAGGAGTTTCTCAAACCGTCGGGTTATACCGGTCTGGGATATTACAGCAACGAACCCGGGAGCAATGGACTTACAATTGATGACAAAGGGAGATTGATTGCCTGTGAGCATGGCGACCGGCGAATTTCTGCAATGCCCCTTTCCATAGGCGGGAAAATTACATTGGCCGACAATTTCAACGGCAAACGTTTCAATAGCCCCAACGATGTCGTGCAGCATTCCGGAAACAAAAACTACTACTTCACCGACCCGCCCTACGGTCTTAATAAAAAACAAGACGACCCGTCCAGGGAAATCAAAGAATTTGGTGTGTACAGAATTGGTGCCGATGGAAAGGTTTTCCAAATAATCAAGAACCTGAGCCGTCCAAATGGCCTCGCATTTTCACCTGACGGAAAAATTTTGTACATCGCTCAATCCGATCCCCAAAGCGCGATCTGGATGTCGTACCCCGTTTTACCAGATGGAAACGTGGGAGAAGGTACATTGCTATACGACGCCACGAAGTTGAGCAAAGCCGGAATACCAGGTCTGCCCGACGGGTTCAAAGTGGATGTACAAGGAAATATCTGGTCATCCGGCCCGGGCGGTCTGTTCATTATTTCTCCAAAAGGAAAGTTACTTGGAAGAATAGAAATACCAGAATTAACCTCAAACTGCGCCTGGGGAAATGATGGAGCTACGCTGTATTTGACTGTCGACGGCTACATTTGCAGGATCAAAACTACTACAAAAGGAGCGGGCTGGTAAAGGCCTGAAATTTAGCGAACGCCCCGGACAGCCAGCAAAGTAGCGTCAACATCCTTTTTTGTTGCTTCCCAATCGTTTTTCCCTTCTTTATAAATTTTCACGTGGGCGCGGTATAGTTTAAGCTGGTCGGCGCTAAGGAGGTCCAGATCCGCAGCAATGCGTTCGCGGTCAGCCGGCGCGGCTGTTTTATATTTAGAAAGTAATAAATCCCATCTCTTTTCCAGAATGTTGAGCTCGTACAAAACAAGATCGGCCAGGCGATCCATCTCTGCGTATTGTTTTACAAGCCGATCATTTATCTCTGCATTCCCGTTAAATGGCATAACCGACTGTTTATCAGACTGCCCTCCGGACATTTTGCCATAGTCCGCCCGGTAAATCTTTTCACCATTTGAAGCAGGCTGACTTCTGACAGACGAGTACGGAGCATAAGCAGTATCTACCCGGGAAGCAGAACTAGCCGGAACTTTCGAATAGTCTACATGCCCGTCTTTTGTGTAATCGGTACGCGAACCGGAGGACCCGGATTTGGACAGCGTACCAGACATATTTTTGACACCTTTACATGCAAAATCGCCAAAAATAATGCAGGCCAATGCCACCGAAAACAGCGCTCTTTTCATGAAAAATCCTAAAAGGATCAGTTAAAAATTGTGACGTAAACCCAAACTCAGGTTGGGATTAAGATAAAATATTTTGGGTAACAATTCCAGGTATCCACCGCCCTCGACGAAAAATGAGGTCGGTTTCTGTGCAAAAAAGAATTCGAGCCCTACAGTTGCAGAAGGCCCCGTCGAAATATTCGTCGTGTGAACTTCCTTGACATTTGCATTGGGATAATATCTCCTAGAATTCACCTGCACACCTACCCCACCGTAGGCGATCATTCTTTCATTGAACATGGGCACATACCACAGATAGGTCCCGTTGAACATAATTCCCACACCACCAAGGTCATCACCACTCGTTTTGTATGTTTTTTTACTTTTTAAAAGTCCAATGTAGGTTCCTACGCTAATATCCAGCGCGTTACGATCTCCGTATTTTCTTAAACTAACAGCAATCGGCTCACCAACCTTGAAGCCCAGTGCCCATTTTTGGGTTTGTGCGTTCGCAACTGTAACAAATAATAAAAATGAAGCGAGTAAAAGATATTTTTTCATGCAAGAAATAATTAATAACACGGAAACAGACAGCGAATCTGTCTACGTAATGAAGCTTTATACGTTTGATACTAAAAAATTATACCATTTGCCAATTGAAAAGTCAGACGACATTTCGGAAAGTTAAGACTTTCGTTTTACCATACGGTCACAAAATTAAGTTAAACCAAAGATCCGCCGGAACCGACCTTTTACTCAATTAACAAAATTAGCTTTGGTTCAATATCAATTTCTTCCTAATATTGAAACGTCATTTACATTTCAGAACTAACACTATTCAGGTGACCACACAAAAACAAGGCAAAATTTTCAATGCAAAGGACCTCATCGCTTACTTTCTTGTTGCCGGCACCGGAGCTGTTGTTCAGCTGATTTGCAGTAGTTTAATACAGGATTGGTTCAATCTTACTTTTCAGGAATCCATCTGGCCATCGTATCTGCTGTCATTTATCGTTGGTTTCACACTGACAAAATTGTTTGCTTTCGACGCACGTAAGACCAATCAAACGCGGCGCGAAATGGTTAAATTTTTGATGGTCGCGTTATTTTCAGGTTTCGTAACCGATATTTTTACACGCATCGCCTATCACTTTTCAAATCAGCATTTCGAGAAATTCACCTATCTGCTTCCAGGCTCTTCCAAGGTAATCAATGTGAATGAAATGGCCTGTTATATCATCGGAATGGGTTTCAGTTTCATGAGCAATTATATTTTGCACAAAACTTTTACCTTCAAAAGCACAGGCTTTTACAACCGCTTGAAAGTGCTGATCCGGTAGCAGTTACAATCTTTCAACGATAATTGCCGATGCGCCGCCACCTCCGTTACAAATGGAGGCAAGTCCGTAACGACCGTTTTTTTGTTGCAAAACAGAAAGTAATGTCGTGATAATCCGCGCTCCGGATGCTCCCAGCGGATGACCAAGAGAAACCGCTCCTCCGAAAATATTTACTTTATCGGGAGCCAATCCGAGTTCTTTCATATAGGCAAGCGCAACAACCGCAAATGCCTCATTGACTTCAAAATAGTCGATATCATTCAGTTGCAGACCTGCTATTTTAAGTACCTTTTTTGTAGCCAGAATCGGCGTCGTTGTAAACCATGCCGGCTCCTGTTCTGCATCCGCATAAGCAACGATTCTTGCTACGGGTTTAACGGTGCTGTCCGATAACGCCTTTTTTCCTGATAAAATCAGTGCCGCGGCCCCATCATTTATAGTGGACGCATTTGCGGCGGTCACCGTTCCTTCCTTTGAAAAAACCGGTTTTAGTGATGGGATTTTTTCAAATCTTACCCGTCGGAACTCCTCATCCTCCCGGAAGAAAACAGATTCTCCACCCTTGGCAGATGGGATTTCCACCTCTACAATTTCGTCTTTAAAGTACCCGTTTTCTGTCGCGGCTGCGCTTCGCTGATAGGAACGGATCGCAAACTCATCCTGCTGTTCCCGCGTAATCTCATATTTCTGAGCCGTACGGTCACCGCAAATACCCATGGGAATTTGGTCGTAAACATCTGTAAGGCCATCTTTTAACAAGCCATCCGTCAGCTCCCCGTTGCCGTAACCGTAGCCGTACCGGGCTTTTGACAAATAATATGGAATTTGTGACATGTTTTCCATCCCACCCGCAACGACAACTTCGGCATCGCCAAGCTGAATTGCTTGTGCACCCGAAACCACTGCCTTCATTCCCGAAGCACACACTTTGTTAATCGTTGTACAGATTACACTTGCAGCGAGCCCACTGAAAATACCTGCCTGCCGCGCAGGAGCCTGTCCCAAATTGGCAGAAACCACATTTCCCATCAACAATTCGTCGACGGATTCGGGATCAATTTTTGATTTGGCAAGTGCGCCCTGAATGGCGATTGCGCCCAAACGGGCAGCGTGAACGGAAGCGATTGCCCCGCCAAAACTACCAATGGGTGTCCGGGCGGCTGATAAAATAAAAACTTCGTCTTTCATGGTTTTTAGCGATGTTGGCCGATATCTCAAAAATAGGAACTATTCTCTCAATATGTTACGTAAATCAACTAAAATCCCAGACAGACGAAGTCTTCGGAAACATTACGCTATTTCAGCGTCGCCATGTCGATCACAAAACGGTATTTGACATCGCTGTTTAACACACGTTCGTAGGCTTCGTTAACGTATGCTATATCAATCACTTCGACATCAGAAACGATATTATGTTCAGCGCAATAGTCAAGCATTTCCTGCGTTTCGGCTATTCCTCCGATCGAAGAACCTGTAATCGTCCGATTTTCCCCAAGCAGGGCAAAACCGTTAAAACTCACCGGCTCAGCGGGAATTCCTACGCAGATCATGACCCCATTCGTTTTCAACATGTTCAGATACATGTCATAATTGTGGGGAGCAGAGACTGTATCAATGATGAAATCGAATTGTTTACGAAGTGTTTTGACCTGTGCCGCATCTTTGGTATTACAGAAAAAATGTGCGCCCAATCTCTTCGCGTCAGCCTCCTTCGAAGGCGAGGTACTCAGCATGGTTACTTCCGCACCAAATGATACTGCAAGCTTGACGGCCATATGCCCCAAACCGCCCAACCCCAGAACCGCTACTTTATGTCCTTTTCCTACATTCCATTTTTTTAACGGCGAATAGGTTGTAATTCCTGCACACAACAAAGGAGCAACACCTTCAAGTGGAAGCTTTTCCGAAACTTTAACTACAAATTCTTCATCACAAACAATGTGGTTTGAGTAACCACCAAATGTGAGCGTTACGCCATCCTTTTCAAAAGAGTTGTAGGTATAAACTGTCTGGCCTTTTTCACAAAACTGCTCATGACCCGATTTACAGCTGTTGCAGGTACGACACGAATCAACCATACAGCCGATTCCAGCCAGATCTCCTACTTTGAATTTGACAACATCGGCTCCAACCTCGGTAATTTCGCCAACAATTTCATGGCCAGGAACCATCGGATATTGCGAATTTCCCCATTCACCCCGAACCTGATGAATGTCTGAATGACAAATTCCGCTGTATAATATTTTAATGAAAACATCTTTCGGCCCTACTTCCCTGCGCTCAAAATCCCAGTAAGCGAGCTGATCAGTATGGCTATGCACCGCGTATCCTTTTGTAGCAATCATTTTAAATTTCCTGTTTTAAAATACAGCCCGAATATCTGAAATATTTGGTATAAACAGGATAAAAAATCACGGTTCAATTAAATTCTCCTTGCGGCATCAAACCTCATTGCTGGCACTTCCGTCATACTCTCCTTTCACTCCATAATAGCCAAAGATCATCAAACCTGCACAGATTGGAAGGAAAATCAGAATGATGATAGACCACTGTAAAGTTGTATTGGTCCGCGCAATTCCCTCCGCAGCGGCCGCCACTTTTTCAATTGCCTGACTAATCAGGAATAAAATGATGACCGGCCCGAGAACGATCCATAAAACACCCAGTATTTTTTTTAAAGAGTTCATTTTTAATTGGTTATTTCGTTGGAAAACTTGCCAGATTAATAATTATTATTTTTCTTTTCATCAATGTAAACTGCACCGATTACAAATGAAAGCGCTGCAATTCCGATCGGATACCACAATCCGGAAAGGGGCGTCGAGCCTGGAAATGAGGCAACCAGTGTGGCGATGAAAGGCACCAATCCACCAAAAACTCCATTTCCTATATGATACGGTAGTGACATCGATGTGTAGCGAATCTGAGTCGGGAACAATTCCACCAGGAAAGCGGCGATCGGGCCATAAACCATTGTGACAAGGAGCACTTGAAAAAATACCAATCCGATAAAAATCATGTACAACTGCTTGGGTAATTTGAGGTCCTTGATAACCGTTTTGGGTTCCTCAGCCGGCGCAAGCACGTCGTCCGATATGACAATACTCGTCGACTGCTTGTAGGAGATTCCGTTTTTAAGGGTTTTCAAACTCGTCGCTGTGATGAGTGAATCCTTTTTTCCTGCAACAAGTCCACGCGTTACAGTCACAGCGGATTCAGACAACAGCTCCGTTTTGGCCATTTCCTTCACATCAGTTGCATCTATGAAAAACTGGTAAATCGGGCGATAGAACACAATCCCCAGCAACATCCCGCTGAGCATGATCCACTTACGGCCAACCTTATCGCTCCACGAACCGAAGATCACAAAAAATGGTGTCGCAAAAAGAATCGCCCAAAGCAAAATGTAACGCGATTCGTTGAAGTCGAGCCGGCAGGTATTTTCGAGAAACGACTGTGCATAAAATTGCCCCGTATACCATATCACACCCTGTCCCATTGTCGCCCCGAATAAGGCGAGAAGCACCATTTTAAAATTGGCCTTTTTCTGAAAACTCTCTTTCAATGGATTGGCGGAAATTTTACCTTCCGATTTCAATTTGGTAAAAACCGGGGATTCGTGCATTTTCATTCTGATATAGATCGAAACCCCTACCAGAAGAATTGATAACAGAAACGGAACGCGCCAGCCCCAGTCAGCAAATTTTTCTTCGCCCAATATATTTTTTGTAAACACAATTACACCCAAAGAAAGGAATAACCCAAGCGTGGCTGTTGTTTGAATCCAACTCGTAAAAAAGCCTCTGCGGCCCTCAGGTGCGTGTTCTGCTACATAAGTCGCCGCTCCGCCATATTCACCACCCAATGCCAATCCCTGAACCAGCCTGAGGATCAGCACCAGAATCGGTGCCGCATAACCAATGCTGGAATACGACGGGATAAGCCCGATCAGAAAAGTTGATCCACCCATTAGAACGAGTGTCAGCAAAAAGGTATATTTTCTTCCGATAAGATCGCCGAGACGGCCAAAAACGAGCGCACCGAACGGACGAACAATAAAACCTGCCGCGAAAATCGCCAGCGTATTAATCAGAGCAGAAGCGCCCGCATCACTTGGAAAGAGTTTTTGGCCAATAATCACAGCCAAACTACCGAAAATATAGAAGTCGTACCATTCAATTAATGTCCCCAGGGAGGATGCGGCAATGACCTGGGTAATGCTTTGCGTAACGCTGCTTTTGCTTGAACTCATTGGTAAGTAAATGTGAGGAAATGGTGTTACAATTGATCGGTTATTCCGTTCAATTTAAAGCATAAGGCGATTTTCGCCGGTCAATACTCATGAAACAAGTAAAAAAGCCTCCCAGCGTGATGCTGAGAGGCTTAGTCTGTTATTTTCGCATTTTATAAAATCCCCGATTTTAGTCAATATCGGTGGCTCTCGCATCGTCTTCATGATTTTCAGAATCGTTTTTTCTCAACAGATCCGGATCTTCCGACGGTTTGCGCGGTTTCGGGGTGTTTTCAGGGAAGTTCGGATAAACCGGTGCTTCCAGAATTGGTTTGCTCGTATCAGCAATTGCAGGTTCTCCTCTTTCACGTGCCATAACGTTATTGTTTAAAAGGTTATCTACTAAACTATTGCCAGCTAAGAATAAAGAATCGTTCCAGCATATGAGAATGACTATCAAAATTCAAAAGTCTCGATTTCAGCGCTAAATAATTGTTCAATCCGGGCCAGCTGACGGGAGAGGTAATTTGGTTATTGCCAAAAAGGTTTTAAAATTGCCGCGACATTCTGACCTTGGGCGGTTTTGAAGCTATTCCATGTGCCTAAGTTTCCTCAAATTCATTTCCGCTGATCTTCTAAACCAAATTAAATGACCAAAGAAATATTCTCTTACTTAATGGCTGCCAGTATTTTCCTGCTGACTCAAATGCGCTGCGATGCCCAAAATCCGGATTCGACGTTGGTTGTAAAAAAGACAGCAGATTTTCAGGTTACCGGCGACGGAACATCTTCTGCCTGGGGTTCCACAAAATGGCTCGATATTACCGTTCAGAAATCGTCCGGCAAAACGTTTGGAACAAAGGCCAAAATGCTTTATTCTGATACCGGAGTTTATTTTCTGTTTGACTGCGAGGACCGTAAATTGACCGCAACCATCATGGAGGATTTTGGGGCGCTTTACAAAGAAGATGTAGTGGAAGTTTTTATGCAGCCGGACACGACCCTGCCGATTTATCTGGAATATGAAATTTCTCCGCTTGATTACGAACTCGCGATTCTGGTTCCAAACATCAACGGCAAGTTTCAGGGATGGCGTCCCTGGTTTTATGAGAAGAACAAAGTCCAGCACGCAACAAGCGCATCCGGCGGGCAGAAAAAAAGCATGGCGTCAGTAGAAGGGTGGAAAGCTGAGTTTTTTATTCCATACAGTCTCATGAATCCGGTTGTGCAACAGATTCCTGTCAGTGGAACCAAATGGAAAGGAAACTTCTACCGCATCGATTACGACAAGGATTACACGACCTGGTCATGGAAGAAAACAAGTGGAAGTTTTCACGAGTACAAAAAATTTGGAACAATTATTTTTGAATAAATCCTAACTCGTTCTATGAAAAAAATCAGTTTGTTAATAACCAGTATACTTTTAGCCGCAATGACAACGATTGCTCAAAACTCAAAAGAGATTCTGTATGTAGGCACCTATACCCAGAAGGGCGAAGGAATTTACATTTACGAATTTGATAGAAAAACCCTGACCACCAAAGAAATACAAATTGTTCCCAACAAAAATAGTCCGTCATTTCTTGCTTTTCATCCCAGCAAAAAATACGTGTATTCTGCCAACGAGGGTAACAATACCATTTCTGCATATCAAATTGACAGCGCAACAGGGAAACTGTCCGAACTAAACTCGCAACCAGCGCAGGGAAGCGGTCCCTGTCACGTAAGTGTGGATCCGAAAGGCAGATTTATATATGTTTCAAATTACGGAAGCGGCGAACTTGCAGTTTACCTGCTCACGCAGGATGGCAAAATAGGAGCGCTCGCTGACCATATCCAAGACAAAGGAAAACCGTCGCAAAAACCGCACATGCATTCCGTTGTTCCATCAGCGGACGGCAAATTTATATACGCTTCGGATCTTGGTATTGACAAGATCATGGTTTATCTGGTTGACCCGAAAACCGGGAAACTGACGCCTGGAGCAGTGCCTTATGTGGAAGTAAAAGAAGGCGATGGACCGAGGCATCTGGCATTACATCCGAACGGAAACTTCGCTTATTCTGCATGTGAATTGTCGTCTACCGTTAACTCCTTTCAGATCGTAAAAAATTCTGGCGCGTTGGTGCCGCTTGAACGGGTAAGCATGCTGCCGGCCGATTTCAAAGGCAAAAGTTATGCAGCGGATATACACTTTTCAACTGACGGTAAATTCCTTTACGCGTCCAACCGCGGTGATGAAAGTATTGTAATTTACAAAGTAGACGCAAAAACCGGCAAACTGACAACCGTGGGCCATGCGCCAACGCACGGAAAACATCCACGCAATTTCAATCTGGATACAAAAGGTGAGTTGCTTTTTGTGGCAAACCGCGACAATAATAATGTGGTAATTTTTAAACCAAATAAGGAACACGGACAACTCACCTTCACCGGGAAAGAACTGAGCATACCAACCCCCGTTTACGCAAATCTGATCTCATTGGAATAGCGGATTCTGACTTCCGGAAAAAAAATTTCAGCAAAAGTGAATAATGCGTGCCGGATTGGATCCGGCGCGCATTATTCGTTTATAATTGTTAATTTCAGCAGAAATTGTAACGATATAAAATCCCGAACATTCAACAACCTGCCAAACTTTATTTTACCAATAGTAAAAAACTACAAAAATAACTTAATGAAATAGAGTATTGAGCAATATCCAGCGCATCCTTCTTCTACAACTGGCCAAAATTGCCGCCTAATCCACCCATTTTTATGATAAACAGAAGAGATCTCATCAAACACCTGTCCGGTTTACCGATCCTCGGTGGACTTGTCAACAGTGAAAATTCCGGTCTGACGGACCTGATTGCTCCAAAACCTGCGATTAGAAACGTTGCGAAGGAATTAGGAATACGCACATTTATTAACGCCGCGGGTACCTACACGTTCATGACTGGCTCGCTGATGCTCGATGAGGTTACGGAAACGATTCAGGCTGCATCAAAGGATTTCATGATTCTGGATGAGGTTCAGACAAAAGTGGGTGAAAAGATAGCGGCAATGACGCATGCAGAAGCGGCCGTTGTTACCGCCGGATGCTTCTCTGCACTCACACTTGGTCTTGCGGGAATCTTGACCGGCATGGATCAGAAAAAAGTGGAAGCATTACCGCACCTGGAAGGAACGGGCATGAAATCCGAGGTGATTATACAAAAAGGACATAATATCGGCTACTCGCATGCACTGACAAATACGGGATGCAAAATCATACAGATTGAAACTGTGGAAGAGCTGGAAAGTGCTATCAATGAAAAAACGGCATTGCTTTGGTTTCTGCACATTCAGTCGGACAAAGGTCAGATTATGCATGAAAAGTGGGTCGAAATTGCTAAAAAGCACAACATTCCAACGATGATCGATATGGCGGCAGATGTGCCTCCCGTAGAAAATCTCTGGAAATTCAACGACATGGGTTTTGACGTGGTTTGCGTCTCTGGCGGAAAGGCAATGCGCGGGCCACAAAGCGCCGGTATTCTGATGGGGAAAAAGGACATTATCGCGGCGGCTCGCCTCAGCATGCCTCCGCGTGGAGCCAATATCGGGCGCGGAATGAAAGTAAATAAAGAGGAGATACTGGGTATGTACGTCGCACTGGAAAAGTTCGTGAACATGGACCATAAAAAGCAATGGAAAATCTGGGAAGACCGGACAGCGATGATCAGTAACGCAGCGAAAAGCGTGAAGGGCGTGCATGTAGAAACGACTGTTCCTGCACTTGGAAATCATACACCCACTTTGAAAATTTCCTGGGATATGACCAAAGTAAACCTGACAGTCAAATCGTTACAGGACAATCTACGTAACGGTGATCCTTCGATTGAAATCATGCCCGGTGAAAATAATACGCTGAACATCACAACCTGGAACCTAAAAACGGGTGAAGAGAAAATCGTCGCAGCGAGATTAAAAGAAGAATTGGGAAAAGCGGTTGTGTGAAAGTTTGCACGCAAAACAGGGAAGATTAAACGCAAAGATCGCTGAGTAACGCAATCAAAGACTTGGCGCGCTTTGCGAACACCTTTTTTGCTTTGCGTGAAAAAAACTCATTGCTGTTATGTGAAAGTTTGCACGCAAAGAAGTTAAGATTAAACGCAAAGATCGCTGAGTAACGCAATCAAAGACTTGGCGCGCTTTGCCAACACCTTTTTTGCTTTGCGTGAAAAAAACTCATTGCTGTTGCGTGAAAGTTTGCACGCAAAGAAGTTAAGATTAAACGCAAAGATCGCTGAGTAACGCAATCAAAGACTTGGCGCGCTTTGCGAACACCTTTTTTGCTTTGCGTGAAAAAAAATTCTTTGCTTGAAAAAATAAAAACCTAAACCCTTAATTTCAGAACAATGCGTAGAAATTTATTTCTGATAATTTGTCTGGCCGCGTTGGCTTTGAGCAATGTAAACGCACAAAATTACAGTATCCTGATCAAAGGCGGGCATGTAATTGACCCGAAAAGCAATACCAATGAAATCCTGGATATCGGGATTTTTGAAGGAAAGATAAAGAAAATCGCAAAAAATATTGACCCGAAGGAAGCCCGACAAGTAGTCAGTGCAAAGGGGATGTACGTCACTCCGGGCTTGATTGACATACACGGACATGTATTTTTTGGCACACAGCCTGATCACTATCTCAGCAACGGACTCATCGCACTACCACCCGACGGATTTACATTCCGGGTTGGTGTCACCACAATCGTTGATGCGGGCGGAGCTGGCTGGGAGTCTTTTCCCGAATTTAAGAAGAACGTCATTTTCAGTTCAAAAACACGCGTGCTTTCCTTCCTGAACATCGTGGGCGAAGGAATGCGTGGCGGCAAATATGAACAGGATACCAGCGATATGGATCCAAAAATGGCTGCGGCGGTTGCCATTAAAAACAAAAATGACATTGTCGGATTCAAGGTCGCGCACTTTATCGGGAACGACTGGGCACCAGTGGACCACGCAGTTCAGGCAGGAAAGCTGGCGAACATGCCGGTTATGGTAGATTTTGGAGGCAGCACGCCCCCTCTCCCGCTTGCAGATTTATTTCTAAAACATCTCCGTCCCGGCGACATTTTTACCCATACTTACACACTGCTCGACGGCAACATCAGAGAAACAATTGTTGACGAGACTACAAAAAAAGTAAAGCCCTTTGTGCTCGAAGCAAGAAAACGCGGGCTGATTTTTGATGTGGGATACGGGGGCGCAAGCTTCAATTATTCCCAGGCAATTCCGGCGGTAAAAGCGGGTTTTTATCCGTCAACAATCAGCACGGACCTGCACACCGGGAGCATGAACGGATCAATGAAAGATATGCTGAGCATTATGTCCAAATTTTATGTAATGGGAATGGATCTGCCTTCGGTGATCAAAGCCAGTACATGGACGCCCGCGCAAACAATCAAGCGGGAGAATCTTGGACATTTGTCGGAAAATGGAATTGCAGATGTTGCCATTTTTTCAATGCGCTCGGGAAATTTTGGGTTTTATGACAAAACCGGATTTAAAATGGACGCGAAGGAAAAGCTGGAATGCGAAATGACGATCATGGGCGGCAAGATCGTTTATGATCTCAACGGAATAGCAACACCGATTTATCTGAAATGACGGTTGTAGAGGAGTTTGACAGGGCTGCTAAAAACTCCAGACTACTGAATTACCGTCACTAATCGGTTTCCATTTCAAATTCTCCCAGACAACATGAAAAATTCCGGATTCAAAATTTTTTCTGCACTGCTGCTTTTGGTTGCGTTGGGTTTTACAAGTGCAATAGAAGTCAAAATTAGCGAAGTAGTCAATGACAAAAACGGCGGCCTCTTTTTGCCGGAAGGATTTGAAGCTGTCGTCGTTATAGACAGTTTACCCGGCCGTGCCCGGCACATTGCCGTGAACGACAATGGAGATATTTATGTGAAAGCACGTTTTGCAAATGCTGACGAATCAGTTATCGCGCTTAGAGATACAAATCGGGATGGCCGGGCAGATATCGTTAAGAGATTTGGCGGAATGGCCCGCGAAAGAGGCTACGGTACTGGTATGCGGATCCACAATGGCTACCTGTATTTCAGTTCAGAGCTCGTGGTTTATCGTTACAAGCTCACTCCCGGTGAACTCGTTCCGCTCACAAAACAGGAAATTATCCTTACCGACGATCATGCACATGGCATGCATGAGCACATCGCAAAACCTCTTGCTTTTGACAACGAAGGCAATATGTATGTACCGTTCGGTGCGCCATCAAATGCTTGTGAAGAATTATTCCGGAAGCCTAATTCTGCCGGGATGACGCCATGCCCGTTTCTGGAAGACCACGGTGGCGTGTGGCGTTTTGATGCTGATAAAACCGGGCAAACCCAGAAAGATGGCTACCGGTTCGCAACCGGAATCCGGAGCGTTGTTGGCATGGACTGGAACAAATCCGACAAGACCTTGTACCTCGTGCAACACGGGCGTGACGATCTGCTTCGTCTTTGGGCAGGAATTTACAGTCCCTGGCAAAGCGCTGTGTTACCTTCGGAAGAATTTTTACGAATCAAGGATGGTACAAATGCAGGCTGGCCATATTGTTATTATGACCAGATTCAGCAGAAAAAAGTCGTGGGTCCTGAATATGGCGGTGACGGAAATATGACCGGCGACTGTGGCAGATATGAGAAACCGATCATGGGTTTTCCAGGTCATTGGGCACCTAACGATTTACTTTTTTATGAAGGAAACCAATTCCCCGAGCACTACAAAAATGGTGCTTTTATCTCGTTTCATGGCTCCACCAATCGCGCTCCCTATCCGCAGTCGAGTTACATCATCGGGTTCGTTCCCTTCCAAAACGGGAATCCGTCGGGGGACTATGAGATTTTTGCTGACGGCTTTGCAGGCGTTGATCCCATCGTGAATACGAGCGATGCAAAATACCGTCCGATGGGCATTGCCATGGGGCCGGATGGTTCGATTTATCTCTCAGAAACAGAAAAAGGAAAAATCTGGAAAATAACTTACAAAGGTGACAGAAAGGAATTTTATCCAAGTGCTTTGGCCGAAATGGAAAAACGGAAATTGCTTTCTCACATCCGTACACCCGACATTATCAACGACAATCTGGATAAGGACAAGCCGGTCGCTGGCGAAAAAATCTATTCTGTTTATTGCGCTGCCTGTCATCAACGTAATGGCAAAGGCGACTCCCAAAGGTTCCCACCCTTAAGCGGTTCTGAATGGGTTACAGGAGATAAAAAGAAACTGATCGAAGTCGTCCTGAAAGGTTTGGAAGGCCCGATTGAAGTAAAAGGAAGCCCTTACAATAACATTATGCCTCAGCACAATTTTCTGAATGACGAGGAAATTGCTCAGGTATTAACCCATATCCGGCAAAACTTTGGAAATAACGCAGACACCGTCAACATGGATGAAGTGACGGCGGTTCGGAAAAGTATCAATCCAAAATAAGATTTCCCCTAACAGAAGCGACCATATATTTCCTTTTTATGATCAAACAAAAACAAATTTTCACAATAATAACTTTGTTTTCCGGCATTTGCCTGGTGGGTTTTTCATCAGAAAAAAACGTTAGCAATCATTCAGACCAGGAAGCATGGAAGGCACCGGCATGGGCAGATACATTAAAAAGCCCATTTCACGAAGAACCGCTTACGCTGGCACAGGGCGAAGAACTTTTTACACTTTACTGTGCCACCTGCCATGGAGAAACCGGGTATGGAGATGGAGCTGCCGGGGGTGCACTTGGGCAAAAACCCGCCAATTTTCACGACACACTGGTAACCAGTCAGAGCAACGGAGCGCTGTTCTGGAAATTATCAACAGGAAAAGGAAATATGCCGCCGTTCAAAGATGTCTTTACGGAAGAACAAAGGTGGCAGTTGGTGGCTTACCTGAGGCAATTTGGAAAGGTAAAATAATACAGTACAACCACAAAAAAGTAAAATCTAGCCGCTTTAAAAAATGCAAATCCGAAATTCAAAAAATCAGATCCCACTCTTTTTAATTGCATTCATTTTGCCATTGATTTCATTTGCACAGGAGAGTGCAATGATTGTTCCGAAGCCGCTAAGGCCAGACATTACCATTGAACATTACATGAAAGTGGAGCCGGAAGCGGTCCGGATTATCCGCAATCCCGAATCCGGGGAGATTTTCTATACCACATTTTTTGGCGATGTGATCCGGATCAAAATGATTGATGGACAGCCAAAAAGCGAAAAGATTCTGAGTGCAGAAGATCACGGCATAACCAGGTTACAAGGTGCTGCTTTCCACAAAACCACGCTTTTCCTGGCAGGGAATATCAATGTAAATAACAACAAAGGCAACAAAGGCCGCATGGTGAAATATGAAATGAAAGCCGGTGCGACCAAACCTGAAATGACCGTTGTTTTCAATACGGTTGAATATGGTGCCAACAAAACGACTTTCGATCATGGCTGGAACGCACTGGAAATCAGTCCGGACGGGAAATATATTTTTGTCAATACCGGCGCACGTACAGATCACGGCGAGGTACAGGACAATGGCGGAGCCTACCCAAATGCACGTGATAACGCATTGACTGCCAAAATATTTCGATTCCCGATCCATGCAAAAGACTTGCTCCTCGGAGATGATGAGACAAAACTGAAAGCGGCAGGCTATCTTTATGCGGAAGGTATCCGCAACGCTTACGATATGGCGTTTGATCCAAAAGGCAAGTTATTTGCCGTCTCCAATTCTGGTGACTACGACCATCCCGAAGATATGTTTTGGGTTCGGCAGGGTCACCATTACGGGTTCCCATGGGTAATGGGCGGGATCGACAACCCACAGCAGTATCCTGATTATCAACCGAATCCGGATACTGATCCTTTTCTGAGCAAATTTGCCTTTGCCTGGCTTATGAAATATTTTCACAACGATCCTGATTATCCAAAAAGACCGGACGGCATCAAATTCACTCCGTCTGTTCAAAATATGGGGCCGGATGCAAATGAATACCGCGATAAGAAAACCGGTGCCATAATGGACGGAGACACCACCGGCGCAACCGTTGGAACGTTCAATGCGCATTCATCTCCCCTAGCCTTATTTTTTGATAACGAAAAAGCGCTTTCAAAAGAATTTAAGGGCGATGGATTTGTGATCAGATATGCCGGCGGGCCGAGAAACGGCAAGGAAAATCCAAGTTTACTGAGACGTCAGGGTAGAGATTTGCTGCATCTTGATCTGGTTTACGACAAAACAACCGATAACTACAAGGTTAAAACTACCCGGCTGATCGATGGGTTTACAGCACCGACCGATGCTTTGCAAATTGGCAACATCATTTACATCATTGAATACGGCGGAAAACAAGGAGGAAACAAGGCTGGTGGGAGCATTTGGAAAGTCACGATGCCGGGAAACGATAAGATTGCCAAAAAGAACAAAAAGAAAAAAGTGTAAATTATCCCTTTGAACAACTCAAACTACATTACGATGACGTCAGAAAGAAGATCAATTCTCAAAACATTATTTGCCTCCGTTGCAGGCGTTGCCGGATTCGGAATCAAGGCGAAAGCAGATCCGACACCCGAAAAGGAAGTGGGCGAAGTAGTGATGTATCAGGATGTTCCCTTATTTTCGGGCCATACCAAATTCAACAACATGGTTTTCGTAGCCGGAAAAGGTGCTCACTTTGAAGGCGACATTACCGCGCATACAAAACACGTGCTGGACGAATTGGAGAAAGAGCTGATCAAAGCCGGATCTTCCATGGAAAAAGTGCTGAAATGCAGCGTGTTTTTGCATGACCTGAACGACTACAAAGCGATGAACGAAGCATACAAAGGCCGATTTGGCAGCAAACCGCCATGCCGTACAACTGTTGCCGTTTATGGCGGCGTTCCCGGCGATTCGTTGGTAGAGATTGACTGTATTGCCTATATTTAAATCAGAAGCAAAACGGGTCGGCCACGTACCGACCCGTTTTGCTTTAATGTGAAAATTTCAAGCTTTTATTTTGACATAATGCAATTCGGCAGGAGTTAATTTTACCTTTTTAAATAAAATTAAATTATAATTTCTAAATACCGCTCATTTACAGTTACTTTGTTACCTAACCTAATTACTTCTTGAACAAAAGGCAACGCATCGTTGAAGAAAACAATCTTCTCTTGGATCTCTGGCAGCAATCAAAGGCCGGAGACAGTGTTGCATTCTGCCATATGGCCGATAAACTTTACCGGACACTTTTCAATTATGCTTCTAATTTTACGGGAGACCGGGAATTTGTAAAGGATTCTATTCAGGAACTACTCATTCACATTTGGGAAAGGCGACACAAGATAGACATTCAATACGTCAACATCTACTTCCTGAAAGCACTCAGAAATCAGTTACTTCAGGAGTTTCGACGCAACAACAACTCAAAAACTTTTCTGGACATTGAAAACGCGGGCCAGATTTCGGATTACAGCACAATCGAAACTGAGATTGAACAGAAAGAAGTTTATTCAGAAAACCAGTTCAAAGTAAGAACTGCTATCAACGAACTCCCCAAGCGCCAGAAAGAGGCTGTTTTCCTTAAATATTTTGAAGGTTTGGAAAACGAACAAATTGCCGATCTGATGCAGGTTAACCGGCAATCTGTTGCCAATCTGCTTTTCAAAGCATTGTCGACACTCAAAGTGCAGATGTCCACCATCAGTTGCTTATTACTGAGTCTTTACCAGGCAATTAACGCCTGAACCAATCTTCCAGGTTGTAGTTTAAACGCTCCGCGCAACGATGCGCTGAAACTGCCCAAACGCTGCGGTTTTAAAATTGAACCGTATCTTATTCCAAAATTTTGAAAATAACCAGAAAATAATTTTACCAAATAGAGTATCGCCATCTATTTTCTGCATCCTTAAACCATATCAACAATACTATTATCTGTTTAGTCATGCCTGAGTATCGTAATCTCCCAATGGAGGAACTTGCAGCCAATCCATCCTTTCGTCGCTGGACATTGTTCAACGACGCACAGGAAAATGCTTTCTGGGAAGAATGGCTGGATTTGAATCCGGATAAAGCGGAGCTCGTGGAAAAGGCACAACAGTTTTTATACGCAACGGAGGCTTCGTTTGACAAGATTTCTGATGAAGAAGTAGCGAATGAAATTTATCGTTTGTCGCATGCAATCGGTGAAAATACCGGCAAAAAATCGGGACGCATTATTTCATTCCGTCCACAATGGTATCAGGTGGCAGCTTCTGTCTTGCTGCTGATCGGGATGGGCTGGTGGATCAACAAACAATATGTCAACAAGCAACCCATCAGCGCCTATCAGGAGATTCTCAGCCAGATTCAGGAGCCCTTAAAAATCGAAGAGAACAGTACACAAAAACCCAGGATAATAACACTGTCGGACGGGAGCACCATTCTTTTGCAACCCAAAAGCCGTGTAACTTTTCCAACCACTTTCACTGGCAATAAACGAGAAGTGTTCCTTTCCGGTGAGGCATTTTTTGAAGTCGCGAAAAATCCACAGAAACCATTTTACGTTTACGCCAACACACTGGCTACCAAAGTTTTAGGAACAAGCTTTAAAGTGACAGCTTTTGAAAATGAAGGAGATGTGAAAGTGGTGGTAAAAACAGGAAAGGTATCTGTGTTTCCGATGACGAAAGCGGCCGTAGCCCGGCAACAAGCTGACGACAAACTGGGTGGAATGGTGCTTACGCCAAACCAGCAGATTGTGTTTGCGTCGAAGGAATTAAGACTAACCAGAAGCCTTATCGCGGATCCGAAAGTACTTGAAATGCCAATTCAAAGTCAATCTTTCGTGTTCAAGGGCACACCGATCAAACAGGTTTTTGAAACACTTGAAAAATCTTATGGAGTCAAAATTATATTTGATGCAGAATTGATGAAAGACTGTTATCTGACTGCCTCACTTTCGGACGAGCCACTTTTTGAGAAGATTGACCTGATCTGTAAAACCATTGGCGCACAGTACGAACAAATGGATGCGAGCATTATCATCAACAGCAAAGGTTGCTGACAAGTCTGGATATGACATTCCCGCTAATGATTAATGCATTTGTAAGAACATAAATTAACCTAACTATAAAGAATAAACTTTTATACTTCTGACGCCTATGCAAACAAACAACTACGAAATTATTTCTTAAAAAAAATGAGCCGATGATGCTGCTACATCACCGACCCTCAGTAGCTCTCCTTTGTAAGTTATACACAGACCGTCATCCGGACCTGAAGAGAACCTTATGCCGAAATTTAATCCGACAAAAAACAAAACTATGTCAAAAACAGTACATTTTCACCATGCTTTACAGAAAATCATGCGCATTACGCTGTATCAAGCCCTATTCTCCCTTGCTGTCACCACACTGGTGCATGCACATGACGTGCGTGGCCAGAGAGTATTGGAACAAAAAGTAACCTTACGTTTATCCAATGCCGAAATTGACCGTGCACTGGAAAAAATTGAAAATGTGACGAAGGTGAAGTTTATGTACAATCCTCAGATTTTCAATAACCAAAAATACACCTTCAAATTTCAGGACGAAACACTTTCTGACGTGCTCGGAAAAATCCTGGCACCGCATAAAGTTACATACGAAGTGGTTCAGGACCGGATTATTCTAAAACGTGAAGCGAATGCACCGGAAATAAATTCTGTGAAGGAAGCGCCAAAACGGAATGTTACCGGGTCGGTTACAGACGAAACCGGCGCAGGCCTGCCGGGTGTGAGCGTTCTTGTAAAAGGAACACAGCGCGGAACCTCTTCCGATGCGGAAGGAAAGTACAAACTGGACATTCCCGATGAAGAAACTGCCTCAGCGATACTGATTTTCAGCTTCGTAGGCTACACTTCCCAGGAAGTTCCTGTGGGAAACCAAAGCACTGTTTCTGTTCAGCTGGCGCCAGAGGCCAAGGCACTGAACGAAGTGGTTGTGACCGCCCTCGGTATTTCGAAAGAGAAAAAGGCACTGTCTTATGCGGTAACCGAAGTAAAAGGAAGTGAGTTTACACAGGCGCGTGAAAACAACGTAGCGAACGCTCTTACCGGAAAAATTGCTGGTGTGAACGCAACGGGGATGGCCACAGGACCAGGTGGATCCAGCCGTATCATTATTCGCGGTAACGGTTCGCTGAGCGGAAACAACCAGCCGCTGTATGTGATCAACGGTATGCCGATGGACAACAGCACGCCGGGAGGTGGAAATGCATCGGACGGGAATGGTAACAATACCGACCGTGGTGACGGTATAGGAGGTATAAATCCGGATGATATTGAATCGATCAGTGTTTTGAAAGGCGGACCTGCGGCAGCTTTGTATGGTGCACGTGCTTCAAATGGCGTTATTTTGATCACGACAAAAAAAGGGAGAGCACAGAAAGGAATTGGCGTGGAAGTGAACAGCAACTTCACGACTGAAAATCTGTCGATCGTTCCGGACTGGCAATATGAATACGGCCAGGGCGTAGATGGTGTTAAACCTTTGACTCAGACGCAGGCAAAAAGCTCGGGTCGTTTGTCGTATGGTGCAAAAATGGATGGGTCTCAGGTGATTCAGTTTGACGGCCAGATGCGCCCTTATTCTCCACAGAAAGATAATCTTAAAAACTTTTACAGAACCGGCACCAACTACATCAATTCGGTCTCGTTCACAGGTGGAAATGAAACGATTAATTTCAGGTTTGGTCTGAACAATACGAGTTCAAGCAGCATTGTGCCTAATTCTACATTCAACAGAAGAATCGCGAATTTGAATGTGAACGCTTTTTTAGGTAAGAAACTGAGCATTGAAACGGTTGTTCAATACAACATTGAAAATGGGCACAACCGCCCGAAAGTTGGTTATGCAGATTACAACCCGCACTGGGCTACCTATCTTGTTGCCAACACGGTTGACATCAGAAGCCTTTCCCCGGGTTACGATGCAGTTACAGGAAAGGAAGTTGAATGGAATCCGGTTCCGGCTGCGCCGAACCCTTATTTCGTAATCAACAAGTTCAAAAACGACGATAGAAAAAACCGTTTTCTTGGGCAGGCCAACATCCGGTACGACATCCTGGACAATCTGTTTGTTAAAGGAAGCGTAAGTCAGGATTACTACAATTTCTCCTACGAAGCCATTGTACCAACAAACAATGCTTACCAGCCTTTGGGAACCTACGCTTCCAAAAAGATTGCTTCCTCGGAGACGAACGGAATGCTAACACTGAATTACAACACCAATTTCTTCGAAAATCTGAGTTTCTCGGCACTGGCGGGTGGTAATATGCAAAGAAGTATTTACGACCAGACTGCCTTCGACGGAACAGAATTTACGATCCCTTATTTTTACAGTTTTACGAACCTTGCGACTTCGGTCACCACGCCATCTTATTCCAGAAGCGGAATTAATTCTCTTTTCGGGTCGGTTGACTTAGGTTATAAAGGTTTGGCCTACATCACCATGTCCGGAAGACAAGACTGGTTTTCAGTTTTGAATAAAGCCAGCAACAGCATTTTTTATCCTGCGATCGGTGGAACACTTATTCTTTCAGAAGCATTCAAATTACCAACTGCGGTTAGTTTTGCCAAATTGCGCGGATCATGGGCGCAGGTGGGTGGTGCCAATGTAGCCGCTTATCAGATCTACCAAAGTTACAGCATGGCACAAGGCGGTCACAACGGTCGCCCGGTACAACAACTTAGCTCGGCACTTGTTCCCAATCCGGACCTGAGACCGTTGACTTCCACAACCTATGAAGCTGGTATTGAAGCACGTTTTCTGAACAGTCGCCTCGGATTGGATCTGACGCTTTACAATAGAAAAACGACCAATGACATTGTTCAAAGCAGTATTGCGGCTTCGTCTGGCTACACCTCTGCGTTGCTGAATGTGGGTGAATTGAGTAACAAGGGTGTTGAATTGCTCATCACGGGAACGCCCATTAAAAAGGCAAATTTCAGCTGGGATGTGAGCTACAACTTTGCTTACAACAAAAGCAGGATCATCAAATTGGCCGAAGGATTACGCACACTTACCGTTGGCGACGGTGTCGGTGGCGGAACAATCCGTAACGTCGTAGGCGGGACATACGGAGAAGTGTGGGGTTATAAAAAACTGACAAACGCCAGCGGCCAAACGGTATTTAACACAGCGAGCGGTTATGCGGTAAGAGGTAACCTGGAAAGACTTGGAAACGGTATTCCGCCAACAACAATGGGTATCACCAACAATTTCAAATACAAAAACTTCTCGCTGAACATCCTGATCGACGGCAAATTCGGAAGCATAGTGTATTCGAATATGTATCAATACGCATACCGTTTCGGTTTGCCAAAGGAAACCCTTCCAGGTCGTGAAACCGGCGTAACGGTGACGGGTGTAACACCGGAAGGCGCGCCATTTACAAAAACATGGGCCAAAGCGGACGTTGATACTTATTACGACAACGACAAAAATTACACAAGCATTTTCACGTTCAACAATGATTTCATCAAGTTGCGTCAGGTAATTTTGAGTTACAGTCTGCCAGTCGCCAAATTCAAAGCGCTGAAATTACAGGCTGCTTCGCTTTCTCTGGTAGCACGAAATCTGGCGCTTCTTTACAAAGACAAACGGAACAATTACTTCGATCCGGAGTCGAGCTACACCAATGGAAACGCACAAGGTCTTGAAGCATTTGGTGTACCAAGAACCAGGAGTCTGGGTGTGAACCTTACCGTGAAATTTTAATCATTAAAATATTTTAGTGAATATGAAAAAGATTTTTAGATTATTATATCTCGCCCCAGTGGCTTTACTTTTTTCCGCTTGCGACAAAGGGTTTGAGGAAATGAATGTCAACCCAAACGCATCCATCGAAGTTGTGCCCGGATTTCTTTTTACAAGAGCACAGCTTGTAACGGTGAGTAACAACTTTACGGGCGCAGCTTACCTCACGATCGGCGGTTCCATGCAGCACTTTGCTACTTACAAGGAAGTGCCCGGTGCAGGCGACAAATATTTCAATTACAGCTATTCTACCGGCAGTTGGGCGCTTTTTGGCGGAGACCCCGCATCAGCAGGCGCAGTAATTGACATGAACCAGGTTATCACGGCGGTTTCCAAACTTCCTGCGGACATCAATAAATTATCGGCAGCGCGTATATGGAAAGCGTATTTGTATCACCGGCTTACAGATCTGTATGGAGACATTCCTTACACAGACGCGGGGAAGGCACTTTCCGACAAAAATTATTCTCCCAAATACGACACACAGGCGGCAATTTACGCCGACCTGTTGAAGGAACTGGAAGAATCCATCAAAGCATTTGACGCTTCCCAGGCTACTTTCGGAGCCGCAGATCTGATGTATGCAGGTGACATAACAAAATGGAAAAAATTCGGATACTCACTCATGCTCCGTCTGGGAATGCGCCTTACGCAGGTTGACAACGCCATGGCAAAAACCTGGGTACAGAAAGCAATTGCCGGTGGTGTGATGCTTGAAGATACGGATCTCGCAAAAATCGATTATGTTGACGGATCTATCACAGCTAACAGGAATTTCATTGCCAGCGGGCTCATCAGTACGGATTACGTAGCTGCCGGTGGCGACAACGTAGAAGGTGGAAAATTTGCCAAAACACTGATTGATCATCTTAAGACAACGAAAGATCCGCGTCTGAACGTAATTTCGGTGGTCTGGACAAAAGCGACACCCACTTCGGCTTACGTAGCCGACACCGCAACTGCACTGCAAAGCGGGATGCCAAACGCCGCATTCAATTCGCTGCCTGCAAATTTTGACACTTTCTCAGAACCGAACCCGGCAACGATCCTGAAATACAACGCACCTTTACTGGTTTTCACAACAGCTGAGACGCATCTGCTTTTGGCTGAGGCAGCAGTAAGAGGCTGGTACACGACTTCGACGGCTGCCGCGGAATATGCAAGCGCGGTACGGTCAGGTCTGAAACAATGGGCTTTGTTTGGTTCCGCTGGTGTCATTTCTGATGCAAAAATCAATGCTTACTTGGCGCAGAATCCGTACAAAACTGCCGGCACGACGGATGAACAAATGGAGCAGATCCAGACTCAGAAATGGGTTGCGCTGTTGCTGGAAGACGAGTATGAAATATTCTCAAACTGGAGACGTACCGGATTTCCCAAACTGACGCCGACCAATTATCCGGGAAACCTCACAGGTGGCAAAATCCCTACCCGTTTTGTTGTTCCGGACTCAGAAGAACTTTATAACCAGACCAATTTTTACGAAGCTCGCACGCGCCAGGGTGGCACCAATACGCTGTCAAGTGTTGTATGGTGGGATAAATAAAAACAGAATTTTAAAGTAAACGGCCTCTCCGCTGCTCTCAAAATCGCCAAGCATGAACGAAGCCTGTAAAGCGCTTTTCGAAAGTCAGCCTACGGTGCGCAACAATGTCGGAGTTTGTTGCCGGGTATTGGGTGAGTCAGTTAGTGAGATTGGTTGTGCCGCTTACATTTAATGAAAGTATATATCACTGAGAATGACCTTTATTGGTTACTCTCAGTGATCATTTTTTGAAGTAAATCCCTGGTAAAATTGCCGGTCGGTTACTTAATTTCTGAAAGCAATACCTTCTTAATTTTGGTTGTAAAGTTCCTGAATCACGCAACTACACACGCAATGAATGTGACTACCTAATTCCTGAATTCCTGAAATGAAAAAGATCTGTTTATCCATTAGCCTGATGTTAACGTTTGGCTGCATTTCCGCAAATGCGCAAAAATACAGCGTCATCATCAAAGGCGGACATGTCATTGATCCGAAGAACAATATCAATGCAATTATGGATGTCGCCATGAAAGGCGATACCATTATGGCCGTCGCCAAAAGCATCGACCCAAAGGAAGCAATTCAGGTTGTTGATGCAAAAGGATTGTATGTTACCCCCGGCCTGATCGACATCCATTCCCATAATTTTTATGGCACTAAAATGGATCAGACGTATAGTAACGGACCCAATGCGCTCGCTCCTGATGGCTTTACGTTCCGGACAGGTGTTACCACCGTTGTAGACGCAGGTTGCGCCGGCTGGAAATCCTTCGCAGATTTTAAAAAACAAACAATAGATATTTCAAAAACACGCGTTCTGTCATTTCTGAACATTGTAGGCGAAGGAATGCGCGGCGGAACCTACGAGCAAAACGTAGATGACATGGATGCAGCCGCGACTGCAAAAGTGGCAAAAGAAAATCCAGACTATATAGTCGGCATAAAACTCGCGCACTACAACGGCTACAACTGGACACCAACCGACCGCGCCGTGGAAGCCGGAAAGCTGGCAAGTATTCCGGTTATGATCGATTTTGGTGGCAGTAAACCCGTGCTACCGATCGAAGAACTTTTCATGAAACACCTTCGCCCCGGCGACATTTTCACACATTGCTTCGGTCAGCTTTCCAGCCGCGAGCCTATCCTGGATGTATCAACAGGAAAAATCAAACCCTTCGTTTACGATGCCCGTAAAAAAGGAATTATTTTTGATGTTGGTTACGGAGGTATCAGTTTTGCATTTTCGCAGGCAATTCCAGCGGTAAAAGGTGGATTTTATCCCAATACAATCAGCACAGACATTCATACAGGAAGCATGAATAATGCCATGAAAGACATGCTGAACGTAATGTCAAAATTCCTGGCGATGGGCATGCCGCTCGCTGAGGTGATCAAGGCCAGCACGTGGACTCCCGCACAGGTAATTCATAGGGAAAAACTGGGAAATCTTTCAGTGGGATCGCCGGCAGACGTTACGGTTTTAAGGGTTGCCGATGGCAAATTTCAGCTGAACGACACCGGTACTTTCGGCTTCTGGGATTACACAGGCACAAAAATCCAGGGTAAGCAAAAACTGGAAGCAGAAGTAACCATTCGCGCCGGTAAAGTAGTTTATGACCTCAACGGACTTACAAATCCATTGGTTGTTGCCCGCAAGAATTAACGCTGACCAAATTTAACCCATTCATAAAATCGTAAATCATAACGTGTAACAGTTCACAAACCATTGAACAAATGCTCTGGCCTCCCTGTATCTTTGGTTTTCCGTGTTTCCAAATTACTTCAAATTGCCGCGCAATGAAACTCAAATTTTTCGCTTTCATTTTTATTTTTTCAGGATTAATTTCTGCTACTGCCCAGACCATTTCCAAAGAAGAACTCACTTTTCTAACCTCCGAATGGAAAGGTGAGCGTTTCCCGGACGGACGCCCCAAAGTTTCCGACGATCTCGTTAGGCGCGTAAAAGAAATCGCCATTGAAGAAGCTTGGGTTGTTCTTCAGAATGAAGGTTACAATTGCCAGTTCGACGGAAACTGGAAAATGATTCATCAGGATGTTCCCATTGCAGGTCGTGCCCTGACAGCCCAGTTTATGCCATCCCGTCCGGATGTTGAAAAAAACATCAAGGAACGCGGTGCAAAAAACGGCCGGATCGGCAATACGAATTCCTGGCCGATAGACCAGCTTTCAAAGGGTGATGTTTACGTGGCGGATGGTTTTGGGAAAATTGCACAGGGAACTCTGATCGGCGACAATCTTGGAAATTCCATTTTTGCAAAATCCGGTAACGGAGTCATTTTCGATGCATCGTCGCGTGATCTGGAAGGCTTGTCAAAAATCGAGGGCTTCAACGCTTTCGTACGCGACTGGGATCCCTCCTACTTGAAAGATGTTTTTTTGTCGGGCTTGAACACGCCGATACGCATCGGACGCGCCATTGTATTGCCGGGAGATCTCGTGCTTGCCAAACGTGAAGGCGTTATTTTCATCCCCGCTCATCTTGCTGAAAAAGTGATTGTTACGGCCGAGTTTATCTCGATCCGGGACAAATTTGGAATTCAAATGTTGAAAGAAGGAAAGTATACGCCTGGTCAGATCGACAGCCAGTGGTCGGACAAATTAAAAGACGATTTCATCAAATGGCTTGACAAAAATCCAAAGGAAATTCCAATGAAACGTTCGGAGCTGGACGAGTATATGAAAAAGAGAACCTGGTAGTCCTTACTCAACAGTTTATAGTTTTAATGGTAAGCAGGTATTGTTCAGGATTTTAAAACCCAAAACCTTACCCTTTTTAAAATAGCACAATATTTATAATATACATGAATATTCATAAGTTTCTTTCAGGTCTTGCGGGCCTGCTTTTATTGATCGCGTTGTATCTTGCAGTTTCCGGAAATTTGCCTCAGACAGGCCCGTTTTTCATTGGCTTCTTTTTGTGTCTTGCCATTGCTTTTCGCGGTTTCGAAAAATTGAAAGGCTTTACGTATACGACGGTTATATTTTCAGCCGTAACCACAGCGCTGTATTATCCGCAATATTTTCAAACGATTGATGGATTCAAATTAGCTGCGCTCATTACGCCTTTGATCCAGATAATCATGTTTGGCATGGGTACGTCTATGAGTTTCGAAGATTTCGTGGGTGTTGTCAAAATGCCGAAAGGCGTTTTCATTGGCGTTTTCAGCCATTTTATCATTATGCCTACTATCGGATATACTTTGGCAAGTGTCAGCGGATTTCCGCCCGAAATTGCAGCCGGAATTATCCTGATCGGTTGCTCACCAAACGGCATGGCTTCCAATGTAATCTCATACCTGGCGAAAGCAAATCTGGCGCTATCGATCACAATCACTGCGATTTCAACCATGCTTGCCCCCATCGTCACACCGCTTTTGATGAGCCTGCTCGCTGGTGCATTCGTCGAAATTGACACCTTGCACATGATGTGGGACATTATCAAAATGGTCATTATTCCAATCGGTGCCGGACTGATTTTCAATAAACTTTTCAGTGGTAAAGTAAAGTGGCTGGACGACGCCATGCCTCTTGTTTCGATGGCCGGAATTGCATTTATCATCGTCATTATCACCGCCGCAGGAAGAGACAGCCTGCTTACAATTGGACCAACATTGCTACTTCTTGTACTGATCCACAATCTTTCAGGTTATACTTTGGGTTATTGGTCCGGCCGGTTGTTCAGGATGAGTGAACGGGATTGCCGCACAATTGCCATCGAAGTAGGGATGCAGAACGGCGGCCTTGCTTCCGGAATCGCCAAAGAAATGGGCAAAATGGCGACGGTCGGTCTCGCACCGGCCATTTTTGGTCCGCTTATGAACATTACCGGTTCCATTCTGGCTTCCTGGTGGCAGGGGAAACCCACAGGAGATGAAGATGTTTATGTGGAAACCGGCCGAGCACATTAGAAACAAATTTCCAATTTTAATCCACTTTTTGTCTTAAATTTTAATATTATCAGTAGTATTTTTAGCGGCATTCCAAGTATAAGTTGTACAATACACATTCAACTTATCATTTCTGCCCGATGCAAGAAACCGTTCTTTCCACAGTAGTATTGCCGCTCGCATTGGGCGTCATCATGTTAGGTTTAGGTCTTTCACTTACAGTCGCTGATTTCACAAGGGTAATCAAATATCCGAAGGCGGTTTTGATCGGACTGCTTTGCCAGATGCTGATTCTGCCTCTGGCAGCACTTTTGGTTGCCAAATTTTTCAATCTCGGGCCAGAACTTGCCGTTGGATTGATGCTCCTTTCCGCATCGCCAGGTGGGCCTACTGCCAATTTGTACAGTCATTTGTCCAATGGCGACGTTGCGCTAAATATTACATTGACTGCCATTAACAGCGTTTTGACACTGTTCACCCTCCCATTCATCGTCGGTTCCTCAATGGCCTATTTCCTTGGCGAAGCGCAAACGATTCCGATGCCGTTCAGCAAAATTATATCAGTCTTCGCCATCGTTTTGATACCCGTTTCCGTGGGCATGCTCATCAAGCGGTTCCGGCCCGGAATCTCTTCAAAAATGGAAAAGCCTGTCAAAATTTCATCGGCCATATTGCTTCTGCTGGTCATCATCGCAACGGTGTTGAAAGACAGGGAAATCCTGACAAAATATTTTGCGCAGATCGGTTTCGCAGCACTGGTATTCAATGTAGTCAGTTTGCTGGGAGGATTCTACATTCCCAGGCTATTCAATATTGGCAGAAAACAGGCGATTGCAATCGGAATGGAAATCGGGATACACAACGGTACGCTGGCCATATTTATCGCACTAACCGTACTGAACAATTCCGTAATGTCGGTTACACCTGCCATTTACAGCATTATTATGTTCTTCACAGCTGCGGCATTTGGCTATTTGGTCAACAGAAGTAAAGAGATTTCCGATGTTCCGCTCGTCAGTAATTGATTTTCCCTGGCTATACTTTTAAAAGTCCAAAAGTTACTTCTGCCAAACGTACGGTAATGATGTTCCTAACGTTAGAAAGACATGACTCCGTCAGGAATATCATTACCTGAAAATCAATTTTATTTTGCCGCAATTTGTTTTTTCATAAATATTCCTGATTTTGAGCTTGCCCAATCTTTCAGGAATCTTTATGAGAAAAATCTGTACAATTCTTTTCTTACTTCCGTTACAAATTTTTGCCCAGGACGTTCCCTCAACGGACGTACCTGCCAAATATGTGAGGCCAAAATATTACGAAATCGGGGCTGGTCTCAACTTTTCGTCCTTCATCGATTTTGCCACCTCCCCCCTGACCTACACAGGTGTTTCGGGCCAGTACACCATCGGAACTTTGCGCAAAGACGCAAAACAGGAGAACGGATTTTCTATGCGGTATTCCTCCGGAACGTACATTCAATCGGCAAATACTTATGAAAAAACACCGAGCAAGGTCAATACCTTCTTTTTCAACTACGCACGCCTGTATCGTCTGGAAAAACTTTCACCGGGAAAATGGAATTTCAAAGTAGGGGCGGCCGTGGATGTGTCTGGAAATTTGCGACAAAACCCCTCTTTGCTCAACGCCGGAGTAGGTTTGGAAACCTTTCAGACGCTTTTTGCCACGGCCAAAATCACGCGTGACATTTCCCGTAAAGAGTTAAAAAACAGAAAATTTCTATTTATCAGATACAAAAAAAGGCCTGTAACACGGGACTTGTCTTTTCAGCTGAGCCCGTCGGTTATCAATAGCAACCTGCGTAATGGTTATTCCTACATCGGTCAGTCGGCGGTTGCGGGGGAAAATCAGTTGTTTGACAATTACAAGTTTTCAGCCTTCTCAGGATTTCGTATCAAAACCGCACTGGAATACACGCGATATCTTAAAAACGGGAACGGGATCAAATACGCATATTTATGGGATGCATACAAAACCGGAGGCAGTTTACCAGGCTTTCAAATGTCCAACCATATCATTCAGGCTTCATTGTTATTCAGGATAAAATGATGAAAAAGATAAAACAACAGCTACTGATCCTCGCAATACTTCCGCTCATTTTCGGCTGTGAAAGTATTTTCTTTGAGAAAGAAAATGCAACGAAAAGCGCCGGGGAGAATTTCGAATATTTATGGAAGGAATGCAACGAGAAGTATGCCTACATGGATTACAAAAAAATAAACTGGAACGCGATACATGACCAATATGCTGCTAAAATTCACGAAGGGATGTCCGACGATTCCCTTTTTTCAGTTCTTGGAAACATGCTGAACGAGTTGAAGGACGGCCATGTCAACCTGAAATCCTACTTCAATGTGTCGCACTATAATTTCCAGCAGCAAGGGCCGGATAATTTTAATTTCAGATTGATTGAAGACAATTATCTGCCTAAAAACTATTACGTGTCAGGGCCGTTTATCCATGATTTTATTGCTGGCGGAAAAGTTGGTTACATCCGTTTTAACGAATTTACAGGTACGGTTACGGATGACAATCTGAATTTTATCTTAAAAAGATACGCCAGCACGCAAGGAATTATATTTGATATCAGGGAGAATGGAGGCGGTGCAGTTTCTGATGTATTTAAAATTCTGAGCCACCTGGTGTACGGAAAAGTGCACGTTTACGACACCCGCATCAAATCCGGAAAAGGATATAATGAATTTTCCGAAAAAGTACCTGGTTATGCTGAATCATCGTCGGGATACAAATATGCGAAACAATTCGTGATCCTGACCGACCGCGGTACATTCAGCGCTGCTTCGTTTACAACACTGGCAGCGAGAGAATTAGCAAATGTCACCATCATGGGCGATACTACCGGCGGGGGATTGGGACTACCCAATGGCGGTCAGTTGCCAAATGGATGGATCTACCGGTTTTCCATTACCCAAACACTTGATCTGAAAGGGAATAATTATGAAAACGGAATTCCGCCGGACATACAGGTTGTGATGAAAGCCGAAGATGCGGCGAAAGGAAAAGATACAGTTATTGAAAGAGCATTAAAGTTGATTTTGGGCTGAAAACGACACAGTTCAGCTGGCTTTGAATGCAGCCCGAATTAAGCAACTAAAGCGAAGAGATTCCTGAACAACCTCAATCCTCGTCCAGCAGCAACTGCATAAAAACCAGATCAAGCCACTGATCAAACTTGTAGCCTACTTCCTTAAGATATCCCTTTTCAACGAAACCATATTTTTTGTGAAAGTCGATGCTTCCACGGTTTGCTGCGTCTATACCTGCAATCATTGTATGCACACCGGACTCTTTTGCACGCTGAATCAGGCTTTCCAGCAAGCGGCTCCCCACGCCCATTCCCCTGGATTTTTCGTTCAGATAAATGGAATGTTCGACACTGAACTTATAGCCGATTTTCGGTCTGAAAATATTGTAGGAACCATATCCGATTACAGCACCATCAAGCTCTGCAACGATCACCGGCATTCCGTCATTAAACATCTGTTCAAGCCAGGCCTGCTGTTGTTCCAGCGTCCTTGGTTCATAGTCGTAAATCGCGGTAGTGTTAAGAATGGCGTGATTGATAATTTCCAAAAGGGACGGTAAATCCTTTGGTGCAGCGCTTCGGATAATCAGATGCATCAAAATAAGTCAGGTTCGGGATTTGTGGTGAATTTAACAATTTCAAAGTTACCCGATATTATCAAAAAACCTCACTCCAAACGAACTCCCCATAATGATTTGGCCCAAATATTTTTAAAACGGTAATTTTCGAATAGCTTTACCGAAACTTTAGGGGTGTCCCGACATGCGGACTGAGATAATACCCTTTGAACCTGATGCAGCTAGTACTGCCGAAGGGAAAAGTAAGAGATACTACTATCGTATCTCAATGTATCTTTTTACAAGGTCCATTCCTGAAGTTTTTTTCATAAAACGTTATTCAGAATGGAAATTACAATCAATCAGCAACTTACAGAAATTCCCGAAAATTATTCGGTCGAAGCACTTTTGTCCGGACTTTTTCAAAATCCCGGCAAAGGAATCGCTGTTGCCATCAATCAGTCCATCGTCCCCAGGTCAGATTGGCCCTCACGGCTGTTAAATCCTGCCGACAAGATCACACTCATCACCGCCACGCAAGGTGGTTAGCATGGAGTTCCAACCCTGTTTTCTCTCAAGCATTCCAATTGTTTACCCTAACAGCCAAAAGCTAATTGCTAAAAGCTACAACCAATATTCATGAAAAACGAAAAAACACCGAATACGGAAGTAATCTCCCGTACGCCATTTCCCGGTTCGAAAAAAATTTATGTCAAAGGTCAGATTCATGACATTTCCGTCGCCATGCGCGAAATTTCGTTGACTGATACCAAAATTCACGGAAAATCCGGCATGACAGAACCCAATTATCCGGTGACCGTTTATGATACCAGCGGCCCATTCACTGATCCCGAAATTGAAATTGACGTCAAAAAAGGTCTGGCTCCCTTGCGGGCGGCATGGATTGATAACCGGGGAGACGTGGAGCAACTGGCCACTATTTCGTCGGATTATGGGACACAGCGTAAAAATGACAAAAGCCTTGATTCGCTGCGGTTTGCGCACATCAGCAAACCGTTCCGGGCCAAATCCGGACAAAATGTTTCCCAGTTGCACTATGCCAAAAAAGGCATTATTACGGCTGAAATGGAATACATCGCCATCCGTGAAAATCAACGGATTGTTGAGCAACTGGAAGAACTGAACAGCAAATCCAAATTTCTGTGTCACCAGCATGCAGGTCACAGTTTTGGTGCAAACACGCCCAAAAATTTCATCACACCGGAATTTGTACGATCCGAAGTAGCGGCAGGCCGGGCCGTGATTCCTGTTAACATCAATCACCCGGAAAGCGAGCCCATGATTATCGGACGCAATTTTTTGGTCAAGATCAATGCCAACATCGGCAATTCGGCTGTTACTTCGAGTATTGAAGAAGAAGTTGAAAAAGCCGTTTGGGCATGCCGCTGGGGAGCCGACACGATCATGGATCTTTCCACAGGAAAAAACATTCATGAAACACGGGAATGGATCATCCGAAATTCACCGGTCCCGATCGGCACAGTGCCGATTTACCAAGCGCTCGAAAAAGTAAACGGAAAAGCGGAAGATCTGACCTGGGAGCTGTTCCGTGACACGCTGATTGAACAGGCCGAACAAGGTGTTGATTATTTCACAATCCATGCCGGCGTGTTGCTGCGTTACATTCCGCTGACCGCAAAAAGAATTACCGGGATCGTTTCCCGCGGCGGTTCCATCATGGCAAAATGGTGCCTGGCTCATCATAAAGAGAATTTTCTTTACACGCATTTTGAGGAAATATGTGAAATCATGAAAGCTTACGACGTGGCTTTTTCGCTTGGCGACGGTTTGCGTCCCGGCTGTATTGCGGATGCCAACGATGCCGCACAATTTTCGGAACTGGAAACACTGGGCGAATTGACCAGAATTGCCTGGAAACACGATGTACAAACTATAATCGAAGGCCCCGGCCACGTGCCCATGCACCTCATCAAAGAGAACATGGAAAAGCAGTTGGAACATTGTCACGAAGCGCCATTTTACACGCTTGGACCGTTGACAACCGACATTGCCCCCGGCTACGACCACATTACTTCTGCGATCGGTGCGGCGATGATCGGGTGGTTTGGTACGGCGATGCTTTGCTACGTAACGCCAAAAGAGCACCTGGGCCTGCCCAATAAAAAGGATGTAAAAGACGGGGTGATTACCTACAAAATCGCTGCCCATGCCGCGGATCTTGCCAAAGGCCATCCGGGCGCACAATACCGAGACAATGCGCTGAGCAAAGCCCGATTCGAATTCCGGTGGGAAGACCAGTTCAACTTGTCACTCGATCCGGACACCGCAAGGGAATTCCACGACGAAACACTTCCTGCCGATGGCGCTAAAATCGCGCATTTCTGCTCCATGTGCGGACCTAATTTCTGTTCTATGAAAATCACCCAGGATGTGCGGGATTATGCAGAGGAAAACGGGTTAATGGACGAAATTGTACTGGAAGCTGGCATGCAGAAAAAAGCCGCTGAATTTACCTCAAAAGGTAGTGAAATTTACTTATAATGAATCTGTTAGCCATTTCCGATCCCGTTTTTATCCCCGACGAGGCTGCGATTATCAGCAGTCTTTTCAGGGATGGATTGGCATGTTTTCATCTGAGAAAACCGAAAAGTAACGAAGAAGAATACTGCACACTGCTCAGAAAGATCGAGCCTGAATTTCGCGAGAGAATTTCGATTCATCAGCATCACCACATTGCAAAAGATTTCGGTCTAAAAAGATTGCATTTTACTGAAAATCAAAGGGAATCAACTTCGGACGAAAGGATAAAAACCTTGGCTGAATGCGGCTTCGTCATCAGCACCTCAGTCCACGATTTAGCACAATTGAGGTTCCTTTCAACATATTTCAGCTACACATTTTTTGGGCCGGTGTTTGACAGTATTTCCAAAGCAGACTATAAAAGCACTTTACCTGCAAATTTCATTCTAAATGAAAAATTGAAAAAAGTACCCGTAATCGCTTTGGGCGGAATTGCTCTTTCCAATATTGAAAAAGTAAGGCAAATGAATTTTGACGGAGCGGCAATACTGGGCGCTATTTGGGAAAACCCCGATAAAGCCGTCGAAATCTTCAAACAAATGATTCAAAATCAGCCCCCAAAATGGGCGGCATATTTTAACCCAGGGCAATACCCTGGATGAAGCTCCAACGAAACAATGATCGATAAACTTCAATTCATATCCAATCAGACAAAAGATGTTACACACCTTGAAAGCATCAAAATTGCCCTGGATGCTGGCTGCCGCTGGATACAGTTGCGTATCAAAAATCAAACCGAGGTCGCCATAATAAAAACTGCGATTGAAGCAAAAACCCTTTGTGATAGTTATCATGCAAGAATCATCATCAATGATTACCCATTTGTTGCAAAAGAGGTCGAGGCATATGGTCTGCATCTTGGCCTGAATGACATGCCTCTATCGGCGGCGAGAAAGATAGTCGGTGATAAAATGATCATCGGAGGAACGGCAAACACGTTGGAAAATATTCTGGACAGGATCAAAGAAGGTGCCGATTATGTCGGTCTCGGGCCATTCCGATTTACATCCACCAAACAAAATTTGAGTCCGATCCTGGGCCTCGAAGGTTATCGAGATCTTATTCTGGCATTGAAACAAAATGAACATTCGATTCCACTAATCGCCATCGGAGGTATAACGGAACAGGATATTGGTCAAATTCTGGATACCGGAATGTATGGCGTTGCTATCTCCGGTTCGATCATCCATGCCGACAATCCTAAAAATGTGGTTCACCAAATCAATAAAATATTATGCTAAAAATTGCTGATAAACATTTCAAGTCACGTCTTTTTACGGGTACGGGCAAGTTCAGTTCCGCGCAAATGATGGAAGAAGCGCTGATCGCGTCGGGATCAGAGCTCGTCACGGTGGCATTGCGTCGCGTGGATCTGGACAAAAAAGAGGACGATATTCTCCAGCATCTCAAACATCCTGTATTTAATCTGTTACCAAACACCTCAGGAGTAAGGACTTCCAGGGAAGCAGTTTTCGCAGCACAACTGGCAAGAGAAGCTTTGGAAACCAATTGGATCAAGCTGGAAATACATCCGGATCCAAAATATCTCATGCCGGATCCGATCGAAACTTTAATGGCAACCGAGGCGCTGGCAAAGCTTGGTTTTGTAGTTCTGCCATACATGCATGCGGATCCGGTTTTGTGTAAACGAATGGAAAACGCGGGTGCGGCAGCCGTCATGCCGCTTGGTTCGCCGATCGGCAGTAACAAAGGATTGAAGACAATTGACTTCCTCGAAATCATCATTGAACAAAGTAATATTCCGGTGGTAGTCGATGCAGGAATCGGTTCGCCTTCGGATGCCGCCAAAGCCATGGAAATTGGTGCAGATGCAGTATTGGTAAATACAGCCATTGCTGTTGCCGGAAATCCTGTCGCGATGGCGCTCGCTTTCAAGCTTGCAGTTGAAGCCGGAAGAATGGCCTTCGAAGCACGACTCGCCAAACCTGTACAGTTTGCCATGGCCAGCAGCCCGTTAACCGCATTTTTGGATGACTAGTTTTAAAGATATTTTTGACTCTTTTCAGTGGGACGCTGTTAAAGAAACCATTTATTCCAAAAATAAAAATGACGTTGAAAATGCGCTGAATACGTCAAAAAAAACACTTGAAGATTTTAAGGCACTGATCTCTCCGGCAGCGACTGGCTATCTTGAACCCATGGCGCAAATCAGTCAAAAATTAACTCAGAAACGTTTTGGAAAAACGATCCAGCTATACATCCCGCTTTATTTGTCCAATGAATGCAACAACATCTGCACTTACTGCGGTTTTAGCCTGGACAATAAAGTGCGACGGCGTACATTGAATGAGGATGAAATTTTAGAGGAAGTTGCTGTGATCAAATCCCTCGGCTACGATCATGTACTTTTGGTGACGGGCGAGGCAAACCAGACGGTGCATGTCGCTTATTTCAAAAAAGTGCTCGAAATTATCCGTCCCCATTTTGCGCAGATTTCGATGGAAGTACAGCCTCTGGATACGGCAGAATACGGCGAATTGATTCCGCTTGGTCTTACCTCAGTGCTGGTTTATCAGGAAACGTACCATCAGGAAGATTACAAAAAACACCATCCGAAAGGAAAAAAATCTAACTTCAACTATCGTTTGGAAACGCCGGACAGGCTGGGCAGGGCCGGAATCCATAAAATGGGACTGGGTGTATTGATCGGTTTGGAGGACTGGCGTACGGATAGCTTTTTCACCGCTTTGCACCTTAGTTATCTGGAAAAAACCTACTGGCAAACCCGGTATAGTCTGTCGTTCCCCAGATTACGGCCGTTTTCCGGTGGACTGGAACCGAAAGTAGAAATGACTGATAAAGAGCTGGTTCAACTCATATGTGCGTATCGGATATTCAACGAAGAGGTTGAAATTTCGTTATCCACCAGGGAATCTGAGACATTCAGGAACCAATGCGTCAGGTTGGGCATTACCTCTATCAGTGCAGGATCCAAAACAAACCCGGGCGGCTATGCGGTCGAACCGGAATCGTTGGAGCAATTTGAAATTTCTGATGAGAGAAGCCCGTCGGAGATCGCTGAAATGATCAGAAAAAACGGTTACGAGCCTGTCTGGAAAGATTGGGACAGGGTTTTCAGTTGAAAGAAAAATTTGAATAGCGCTTTGCAATTATTCTCGCATCAAAGTAAATAGCCAACAGTGAATAGTTAATAGTCAATAGTCAATAGTTAATAGCCAACAGCCAATAGCTAACAGCCCACAGCCAATAATAAATGAATCCACAGGAAAGAAAACGTTACAGCCGGCAGATCGTACTACCCGAAATGGGGCTGACTGGACAGGAAAAATTGAAGGCTGCAAAGGTTCTCGTGATCGGTGCGGGTGGCTTGGGCTGCCCTGTTTTACAGTATTTAACTGCCGCGGGCGTGGGAACAATTGGCGTTGTGGATGACGATACGGTTGATGTCAGCAATTTGCATCGCCAGATTTTGTATAACGCCGACGACATCGGTCAAGGAAAAGCGGAGATTGCTGTTCATAAATTGAGGCTTATGAACCCACACATTAATCTGATTTCGCTGCCGGTACGATTGAATGAAGCGAATGCTGCCGGAATCATTGCAGAATATGATTTGGTCATTGATGGATCCGATAATTTCCCTACACGTTATCTGGCAAACGATATCTGCGTTGCACTTGACAAACCGTTAATTTTTGGGTCAATTCTGCGTTTTGAAGGTCAGGTTTCAGTTTTTAATTTCGACGGCGGCCCGACTTACCGTTGCCTTTTTCCTGATGCTGAGGAAGGCGACAATTGTGAAATTGCCGGTGTGATCGGAATTTTGCCAGGAATAATTGGAACACACATGGCCAATGAAGCAATCAAGATCATTTGCGGCATCGGCGACATTCTCTCCGGTAAATTGCTGGTAATAAATGCATTGAACAACACAACTAATATTTTCACTTTCACCCGGTCGGCTAATTTAGCTCCCGGCACAAAATTGGATCCGCAAGTTTCAAACGAAAAAACGATAATCACGGCCGACCGGCAGCTTTCTATGGCAGATTTAGAAAACATGCAAGAGTCGATCCCTGAAAACCTGTATTTGGTGGATGTCCGGGAAGAATATGAATTTGAGGAAGATTACATTGGCGGCGTAAACATCCCGCTGCCCGATCTGCCCGAAAATCTCAATCAAATGCCAGCGGATAAAACGGTGGTATTTTACTGTCTGAGTGGAAAACGAAGCAAACTGGCTGCCGATCTTTTAGTAAAAAGCGGATTTGAGGGAAATGTTTTTTGGTCTAAAAATGGAAAATTATAACCGTTCAGGAAGTAAATTTCAGGTTTTTTGCAGCCGTTAAGTTATTTTGCCAACTTACGACAAATCTCAAAAGTCATGCAGATCGCCCCGTCTCCTGCGCTTTCAGACATCGTCAAACATTTTCTGATCATTGAAAGTGCTCAGACCGGCTGTATTAAACATAGAATGTTTTCTGACGGAAACCCGGGTTTGGTTTTTAATCTGGGCGATGCACTGATCCAGATTGATCCACGGCAAAATACCGCCATTATACTCCCCGATTCATTTGTCTATGGCCAGCTTGACGTATTTCAAACAATCCTGTCCAAAGGAAAAATAAATTTACTGATAGCAGTCCTCCATCCTTTTGGCGCGTCCGCTTTACTGAAAACACCAGCAAACAGACTTAGAAATTTGATTCTGGATTCTGCCCTTTTTTATACCAGCAGAATCAGTAGTATCGTTGACGAATTGAGTACAGCCCCGACCACAATTAGTAAAGTCGACATCCTGCAACGTTTTCTGAACAACGAAGTTAAAAGCCGGGCAGAGAATTTCGCAATCGCCTGTAATGCAGTGAGTCTAATTCAAAGAGAATTAGGAATTTTGCCGGTTCAACAAATTTATACGACACTAAATATCACTGAACGGAAACTGGAAAGAGTATTTGAGGAGCACATTGGACTTTCGCCAAAACGCTTTTCCGGCGTGACAAGAATGCAACATTTTTTGAAACTACTTCGAAAAAAAACGCCCGACATTTCTCTTACCGAACTGACCTACACCTGTGGTTTTTACGATCAGGCACACGTGATCCGTGAACTGAAAAATATTTCAGGCATTACGCCCGGACAGTACCTCACCCAACCAAACCTGCTGGCCGCCAACCTGATCCTTGCCCCTCAATAACGGGGACCTGGATTTTGTCGGTTTTGTACAATTTCCTTCCTACCGGCTGCTTTAATTTTGTAGTGTCTTAAAACAAAATAGAGAAAGCGCTATGGAAAACATTAAAATCGCCACTGCTCAGTTTGAAAACAAAAGCGGCGACAAAACTTACAATCTTACAGTCATCGATAAACTTTCAGGTGAAGCCGCGGCCAAAGGTGCAAGGGCGGTGGCGTTTCATGAGTGCTCGATAACGGGTTACACTTTTGCAAGGCATTTATCAAAGAAAGAATTACTGGATGTCGCGGAGTTTGTTCCTGACGGCCCAAGCGTTCAGGAACTGATCAAAATTGCTGCTGAAAACAACATCGCCGTTCTGGCAGGACTTTTCGAAAAAGATGCACAGGATAAAATTTACAAAACCTATGTATGCGTAGACAAAAACGGACTCATCGCTAAGTATCGTAAGCTGCATCCGTTCATCAACCCACACCTGACACCCGGCGACGCATACGTTGTTTTTGATTTGTATGGCTGGAAATGTGGGATACTGATCTGTTACGACAACAACATCATTGAGAATGTAAGGGCAACAAAATTGTTGGGCGCAGAGATCATCTTTATGCCACACGTAACCATGTGTACACCTTCTACCCACCCGGGAGCAGGATTTGTTGATCCAGAACTTTGGCACAACCGTGAAAATGATCCCACTTCTCTCCGACAGGAATTCGATGGCGCCAAAGGACGTAGCTGGCTGATGAAATGGTTGCCCGCCCGCGCCTATGACAACGCCGTTTATGCCATTTTTTCAAATCCGATCGGTATGGATGACGACCAGCTTAAAAATGGCTGTTCGATGATTCTGGATCCCTTTGGGGATATCATCGCAGAATGCCGCGAATTGGGTGACGCCGTGACGATCGCGACACTTACGCCCGAAAAACTAACCCAGGCTGGTGGATCCCGTTATTTAAAGGCGCGTCGGCCAGAACTTTACAGTCAAATACTGGGACAGGCGCATGTTTCCGAACAAAAAGTGGCGTGGCTTTAAATATTTCAAGCTTAAAATTTATTTCAGTTGACTGACAATCAGATAATTAATCGCATAAATAAACAATCCAGCCGCTAATTACTTAGAATTAGACGAGTTTGCTTAAAAATGAGAAAAAACAGGCTTCCTGACACAATCAGAAAGCCTGTTAAAAATTTAATTAATTTATTTCAATCCTTTTTAACCCAAGAATCATTTGTTCGATGAATAAAGTGTAATTTATTTACAGCAACTTGCTCATCTATAATCTGCACATAGCGACCATATGAATCTTAGGGTCACACGAGAAAGTGTTTGGTGGGATTGCGTCCGTAGCATGCTAATACAGGATGGATAAAATTGAAATGCTCCCGAATGCAAAACAGTTTTGCCAACTGTGCGTACCAATATATCTTTCCCGTCTGTGTGAATTAGGAAGCCAATGGCGGCGTTTTCAATGCCAAAGGGTTTTCTTCTATTCCAAATACATACATCATTTTGTATTATTATAGATTAGGCACCGGATGAACCCATCTGTTGGCCAAGCCCCATGTTGCACACCGCCTTCCTGCACTTGATTAATTAATAAAAGAATTGCTCCAAAACTATTTTACCGTTACTAACCTGATAGACACATACTTCTTCAATGCTCATTCTTCCATGTCCTTTAAAGGTTGCATCCAAAACCCAAGTAATAGCAAAACTATTACCCGCTACAATAGGGTCAGAAATGATTGCGCTATGGAATTCTTCTACTCCGGCTTGAAATGCTACTGATTTTGCCTTAATGGCTTCTAAGCCTTCTACTACCTTCGGCCCCATCGTCTCATCTGCCTCAATGCTTTGCGCATTTTCCGCAAATAGGGTTTGCTGAACTTCGTCAATTTTTCCCTGGCGGCAAAGTTCCACCAACTGGTTTGCTACTTCTGTAGTTGTCATTTTTGTAAATTTTAAGTGTAGAGGTATAGATGTAAAGTATATGTTAGCTGCGTACTAAGCATAACTCCTTCAATAATAAAACATTCTCATTAGGCTACCGGACTATTAGACGCAAAATGGATGTTTGGTAACTCTATTGACCAGCACAATTTTTCTATATATCAAATTTCCGTTGTGCGGTTAGGTTGATAGCGTATTGAAAAATTGATTCACCATTATAAGCTGCGTTATCTCTACGGCAGCAACACTTCCACGAAAACTAATTTCTCCCAGTTTCGGGATTGAATTCTTTAATCTCTCTATATGACAAACTGTGTTATCAAACTCCTTACCGCTGTTCATTGTCCTTTTACTAAATGAAACCCTGCTAATTACTAAATGAAATCCTGCTAAGGAAAAGTTGGTGCCTGATGCTGACTATCCGGAACACTCCATAAAAGCCAAATTTAACGGTAGGCTGCCTGAATACGACTTCTGGCTATTGGCCAAATATCCCGTTTTTACAGAACTGAGTGGTGTGGTTGTCCGGAATACTACATCAAATAAGCTTCTTTATTATAAAAAGGTGTGGATCTGAAACAAGCCCGACTCCGAATACAGTGTAACAGTCTGAATTGAAATTCTTTACAACTAAATTTTCCAAAGTCGTCACTCACTGCAACGAACAACTGCGTATAACTGGAATTAATATTTTACTAAATTATACTCTATCGATTTTATAGATTAAATAGTTTTATTACTTTTGTCGACTTCGATTTCATACAAACGCAAAAAGACCTCCATGCTTGCCAAAGTACTTTCTCTAAAACTACCATCATCTCCTGCCTGGTACCTGGTGCCGGCAAGTTTTTTTGTCATCATCATTTCCTGGCTTTTTTTAAATGGTACCTTATCAGTATCCCAGGAAAGTTTAGCATCATTTCTCAGCAGCGATTTTGTGCTGTATCTGCTTGTTGGTCTTGGTGCTCAGCTTGTGGACGGCGCTTTGGGAATGGCCTATGGAGTTACGTGTACTTCTTTTTTGCTTAGTCTGGGTGTTACGCCTGCTGTCAGTAGTGCCAGCGTCCATGTAGCAGAAATGTTTACTACGGGTGCGTCAGCGGTTTCTCATTTCCGGTTCAAAAATATCAACAAAAAGTTGTTTAAAGGTTTGCTGATCCCTGGTGTTATCGGCGCGGTAGTCGGCGCTTACCTTCTTTCCGACGTGATTGACGGCAATTTGATCAAACCATTTATAGCATTTTATATGCTTGTACTGGGGCTGATCATCATCAGAAAAGCCCTGCAAAAGAATTTTGTGAAGAATAAAACAAAACGAATTGGTTTACTCGCCGCAACCGGCGGCTTTCTGGATTCAATAGGCGGCGGTGGCTGGGGACCGATTGTAACTTCAACACTGCTCGGCCAGGGCCGCGATCCCCGTTATACCATTGGCTCTGTCAATGCGGCCGAATTTGCGATCACTTTCGCCAGCGGTATTACTTTCCTCATCTTTCATGGTGTCAACAGCTGGCAGGTTGTGCTGGGGTTGATCGTCGGAGGTGTGATTGCCGCACCTTTCGGAGCGCTGATCGTGGGGAAAATAAAAAGAAAACCTCTGATGCTTGTTGTCGGAATTCTGGTGATCGGCCTGAGCCTCCGCACGATTATACTCAGCGTTTTGTAAATTTGAGGTGATTTGAATGAAGCATATCATAGATAAGATTTCATATTGCGTCTCAAATTTCCGTTAAATAAGATAACTGAGTGGCGTTCTGCTGACGACTCTATCAAAATTTCTTAGCTTTGCAGAAACGTGCTTAAAAGGCTATGCTCACCGATTTCGGATATATTCTTCTCTTCATTATTGCAGCAATGGCGCTTCTCGGCCTGATGCTGACCGTTGCCAAATTTTTAAGACCAGATCACCCAAACGAAGAAAAGTTAACCACCTACGAATCCGGAGAAGACCCGCTGGGTAACGCGAATATTCAGTTCAACGTCCGTTTTTACGTTGTTGCGCTCATATTTGTATTATTTGAAGTAGAGCTGATTTTCCTTTTTCCCTGGTCAATCGTATTCGGCAATGCAGATCTGATCGAGCAGACCAACGGTCAGTGGGGCTGGTTTGCATTGGGCGAAATGACGGTTTTTCTGGGCATATTGATTTTTGGGCTTGCATACGCCTGGGCAAAAGGTTATCTGGACTGGGTGAGACCCCAGCCGCAGATTCCGCAAGTGAAGTCGCACGTTCCGGCAGATCTGTATCAGAAGGTGAATGAAAAGTATCTTAAAAAGTAAGGCGGATACCATCAGTAGAGACGATGACCACAGTTACAAAAAAAGGAGGGCCACAATCGGCTCTCCTTTTTTTGATTTTCTAAACAAAATCCTCAGTGCATTTTATCCCACATTTTGGCCATATATTTTGGAGACGCTACGATACCAACGCTCAGGTACAATTGATTGGGTTTAAAGCTTGTCAGATCGTTCACCTGCACATTCTCTCCACGCCATTGCCGTGCAGGCGTGACAGGCAAGTGATAGGAAGCGCGGGCACTTAATGCGAAACTATCGTAAAATTTAGAGAACCAGCCTGTTTTGTAATCCATGCCAATTCCTGCATTTACATTTATGCTTCCCGTTCCTAACTTAACCGGCTGATAACTCCCTGTGTTGTTGATGAGTTTGTTCAGACTCGCCGACGGATTGCTTTTTATTGTCATCCGGTAGTACATCAAATCCACGCCTATCGGAACGTACACACTTAATTTGGGTGTGCTTACGAGTTTTGGGCCGCCAGCAATTCCAATTCCAATTCCCCAGAGATTGGAGCGCTTGAAATCTGTTTTATTGTTATCGGGTGAACCGGTCTGCATGATGATCAAACGATGATCCACCATCCATTTTTTCGATTCTCCACGACGCGCCAAAACAAGCGACGACATCATTGAGCCGAACGGCTCAACAGACTGAAGTTTCATTTCTTTACGCATGTCGGTCTGCGTGCTATTGGATAATATGCCAAATTCGGCATAAACCGCCATACTGGTTGTGAATTTTTTCTTGCTCGTGGAGTCGCTCTGTGCAAAAGATGCAGTACAAAACAACGTCAGAAAGAAAATGACTGGAAGAATTTCTCGTTTCATAGAAATAGATTTTTGAACTTTGATTGGGTAAACTTACTTTTAATACGAACAGCTGAGATTAATATTTCGTTAATATTCGTCGGAACAATACTATTCCTCTAAGATAATTAGCGTGCCAGGGCGCGGTTTCGCCTGGCTAGAAAATTGTGTTCATCAATGTATACCTTTGTACACTTCAAACTGTTGCAGCTATAAGGGAGTGGACTGATAAAATTTTCTTGACTCTGAATTAATATAGGCTGTATCTTGTAACTTGATTAACAGAATTTGCCCGTTGTAAACGCAAGGGCAATTTGAATTGATAAATTTCATGAGTGAACGAATAAAGACAGGTGATGGCGGAATAATCCTGACCAACGCAGAAGATCTGATGAACTGGGCCCGGCTCTCGTCGTTATGGCCTATGGGATTCGGGCTCGCCTGCTGTGCGATTGAGATGATGGCTACATACGCAGCGCATTACGATCTGGAACGCTTCGGGATTTTCCCACGGCCTTCGCCCAGGCAATCCGATGTGATGATCGTGGCTGGGACCGTAACTTTCAAAATGGCGGACAGAATACGACGCTTGTATGAGCAGATGCCTGAGCCCAGATATGTGATTTCGATGGGTAGCTGCTCCAACTGCGGTGGGCCCTACTGGGAACACGGCTATCATGTTGTGAAAGGAGTTGACAGAATTATCCCGGTCGATGTGTATGTACCTGGCTGCCCGCCTCGCCCGGAAGCACTCATTGGCGGATTTATGAAATTGCAGGAAAAAATTCGGGGAGAGCACCCGCTTGCGCCGGAACTGTTTCTTGAAATGGAAGCTGCCGATAAGCGTTCCATTGCACCTCAGGCCGCAGTTTAATTTTTCTGACGTGCTGCCAATTTTAGAATCTTTTCACTCGTGTTTGTAAAATGACTTTTGAAGAAATAAAACAACAGCTGATAATTAATTTCGGAAACGAAAGTATCGACTCCATTGAAGCCGGGCCGCAGCCGATGCTTGTTGTACAGATTAACCAACTGGTTGAGATTTGTCAGTTTTTACACGAGGACGAACAACTTTATTTTGATATGCTTTCCTGTATTACGGCGATTGACAATGGCCCGGGACTGGCAACTATGGAGCTGATTTACAACATGACAAGCATTCCGTATGGACACGATCTGATGTTCAAAGTTGTTTTTCCAAGAAATACAGCAGACCAGCCGTTGCCATCGGTGCCAACCGTGAGCAACATCTGGCGAACGGCCGACTGGCACGAACGGGAAGCATTTGATCTGATGGGTATTGTTTTCGATGGCCACAACGACCTGCGGAGAATCCTGCTTCCGGAGGACTGGGAAGGTCATCCGCTACGAAAAGATTATCAGGTACAAGACAATTATCATGGAATTTACGTGCGTTACGAAGACGGAAATGCAAATTCCGACAGAGCCTGAACCTTGTTAAAATTCCCTGCTGGCCACATTCACTTTATCCCGCAAATTGAAATATTGGCGCAAATTTGGTTGCTTGGGAAAGCATCTGTATTTTTCGATACAATATCCAATTCAACCCTAAAAATGCGCTTCATCTCAGCCATATTTTTTGCACTGGTAATTTCATCCGCTGCGAACGCTGCTACCGACTCCCTGATTGTAAAAGGCAAGATCCTGAATTTCAGCGGGAGGCTATATCGCCAGGGGCCAACAATCACTTTTTCACGTAATAATATTTTTCAGCCGCAGGCTGAACTGAGTAAGCAGGTAGAAATTCAGGCTGACGGAACATTCCGCACTTCCCTGCCTTTACTATACACACAGGAGGAAATTTATCTGGATTACAGCGGACTTGTTTTTACGACGTTTCTGGGCGCACCCGGCACTGTGGAAATCACCTTTAATGGTGATTCCTTAAAAACTTCCCAAAAGCTGTTTTATTTTGACGGCATAAACGCACAGGCCAACAATCAATATCATCAATATCTGGTCAACGAAAATAAGACATTTGCGGCCTATCCGGTACTTGGATCTCAGTTCTATACCACATTTTGGGAAAAGACATTCCTCGCCGCAGTTCAGGCAGCACAGCAGCGTTCAGCACTCAGGACCACATCCTTGTCGCAGCTTGCTGATAAAAATATGGTTGACCCGACGCTTAGTTTCTGGATAAAATCACTTTCAGAAGACGAAAGGCTTCAAAATATCTACGAGTTCATACTTGCCAACGAGCTACCAATGGAAAGCATGCTGGACAGCCTTAAACGATTGCCCAAACCACCACTGACAGCGCAACGCGTGACAATGGCAGATCGTTTCGGAATTTATGCGGATCGTAAGATGGAAGAAAAAAACTTCCAGAACCCTTCTAAAACCAGGTCACTTCCCGTGAAATTAATGGCTACTTTGATCCGGAACAATGTTCCGACAATGACGGCGGACGAACGGGAAAAAATTGAAATGATCGCGGAAAATGGAATTGCGGAGAAAGTGGAGCTCGATTTTCTCAGCAAAATGTATTCAAAAAACGAGGTCGTGTTGAATGTGCTTTTCAATTATGAAAGGGCCGTCCGAACTTATGGTGAGTTGTTTGATGCATCTCTGGCTGAATTTTTGAAAGCGCGCTACCTGACCAAAAACTTTTATAAATATACGCCAAGACAAATTATGATGCTGAATGCACACATGCAGACACGTATTGATGTGGAACATTATAAACAGTCACTGGCAGAACTAGTGGACTTGGAAGTGAAGGACAGCGCTGCTATTACGAAGGTGGTAAATTACAAAAATCTGGAAACGGCACCCAGAGAAGTACTGTCCGGCTATTGGTTTTCAGCTTCAAACGACCGGGGAACCTCCTGGTTAAATTCAATTCTGGCTAAATATGCAGGTAAAACCGTTTATCTGGTCAAATGGGGCCTGACCGATGAAAAGAGCCGCGAAGAACTTGACTATATGCCTATTTTGAGAAGTCAGCTACCCGATGACGTCGTTTTCTTATACCTGCATGGCAGTTTTATGGACGAGCTTTCCTCAGGATCCGACGACCTTTGGAAACAATATATCGTCAGACACCATCTAAAGGGCGTGCACTTGTCGTTGAACAGTACACAGGTTATGGATCTGCTGTTCAAACTTAACCCAATGGATGCGGCCACTTTTGCCATCATCAAGCCAAACGGAAAGTTTTATGCAAAGAATGCCCCATCCCCTTCCAACACTAAAAAGGCAATCGAGGCCATTCTTGAGGCACGAAAATAATAAGTTGAAAATAGGGCTGATCTTAGCAGGCTTATAATTTTCTCTACTTCATCTCACAGTAGCTCACATTAGTACGTTTATGTCATATCTCATGCTTTGTGGATAGCCGTTTCCCATGTACAAATATTTGCTGCTATTTCTGTTAATGACCAGTCTGGCGTCGGCTCAAAAGGGCGACAGCCTTACTACCGGCTCCTATAACAGGGACAGCGTCAGATATACCAACCTGAAACTGCGGATGTCGAAAACCAAGTTTTCCAAGGCAATTTACAGGTTACTTTTCAGAGACGTCTACAATCAGGGAAAAGTGACTGCTGTCAACAAAATCGAAACCAACCCGTTTACGCCTTACGAAGGCATGGTCATACGCAAAATCATAATCCGGCAGCTTAACATATTGGGCGAATCGGTTTATGACACCACACGAAAAGGAAACCAGCTTGAAAGATTCCTGAGTAAAAACCTCCATACGAACACACGTGAGCGCATCATTCGCAAATCATTCCTGATGTTCAGTGAGGGAGACGAAATACAAGCCAAAGTTTTGAAGGACAATGAACGTCTGCTTCGAAGAAATAAAACCATCACGGATGCACGTATTCTTGTTGTTCCCCGAACGGATGTAACCTGGCAGGCTGATGTGATCGTCCTGGTTCAGGATGCCTGGTCGCTGAATTTCTCGGGTGGTTTCAGCTCATTCAACAAACTTAATCTGGGGCTGGAAAATGTAAACGTCAACGGCACAACCCATTCGCAACTGACCAAGGTACGTTGGGACGGAAAAGACTCATTACAAAAATTCCAGTTCCGGACCGTTTACACAATTCCCTACATTGCCAAGACCTTTATTACCGGCCAGGCCAGTTTCATTCTGGAAAGGGATGTGAAAGAGCAGTCCATCCGCTTCTCACGGGCATTTTTAACCTCAGAAACCAAATATGCTGGTTCTTTAGAGGCTGGGCATACGCGGATCAGGCAGTACAAACGGAACGTTGATACAACCAGCATTGAATATCGCTTCCCAACCGAATACTTCTATTATGATATCTGGATGGGAAGGTCGTTTAAATTCCCTTTTGACAATAGCTTTCTAAGTAAAAATGCCAGGCTGGTTGCTGCAATCCGCCACAACAAATTCGATTTTCGTGACAGGCCGCCGGTCGGGCCAACGCTGAATAAGATTTACTGGAACCGGACAGCGACGCTTGTCAGCCTGGGATACTCCAACAGAAATTACAAGCGCGACGTTTTGATTTATGGCTTCGGAAGAACGGAGGATGTTCCGGTTGGTAATCTTTTTTCAATGACCGTTGGGCGGGAAAACACGGAGTATGGAACCCGTGGCTACTTCGGCGTGCAATACGCCGCAGGCAGTTACATGAAGCGCAATCTCGGTTACATGTATGGCCTGCTAAATTATGGAACGTACATTAAAGAAGGTAAAACCCAGCAAGGTGTTGCAGGCGGACAGCTCAATTACATCAGTAATCTCATCCCTTTTCGTTATAGTTTTTTCAGGCAGTTTGTTACATTTCGTTACACACAGGGATTCAACCGTGACCCTTTGGATTATCTTAACATCAGCCGCGATCAGGGTATCAGGGGAATTTACAGCGACCAGCTCATTGGCACGAAAAAACTGACGCTTTCCACTGAAACCGTGTTTTTCTCTGACAAAAGTCTCTTGGGTTTCCGTATCGCCTATTTTGCATTTGCAGATCTTGGGGTAGTCAACGGTAGCGGAAAGTTGCGTGAGAGTCCGCTGTATCAGGGATATGGATTTGGTTTGAGACTTAGAAATGAAAACCTGACGTTCAATACCTTGCAGTTGCGGGTGGGATATTATCCAAATATTCCGGGAAATTCGGCGCCACTCCGATTCGGCATAGAAGGGAACGTTCCGCTCAGGCTACGTGATTTCGATATTTCCGCACCTTCAATTGTTCCTCTTCAGTAATTCAAAGGGTGTCTTTTTTCGGGAAGATTTCAAGAATTTTTTCATCGGTCAGTCTCCGGGAGCTTTCCTGTACCCAATTACCCACATTTTCAGGAAAACCATTCCTGCAAAATCCTTCTTTGTTGTAAAAATCAAAAATAGCATGGCAATAGTCGTTTATCAAGAGTGCCGCAATCTGCTCATTTTCAGTCCAGAGCACATTAATTTTGCACGGAGCATCGCGAAATAAAACATCCTTTACATTGTAAATATGTAACGCATCCAGTACTACTCCATCCTGGTCAACACCAATTGCATAAAAGTAGCCTGTATCCAGGTCATCCTCAAAGGCAACCCCAAAATTACTCCCACCCGGAATGCTCGTAAAATAAGTATCCTTTCCGATTATGAAAGTCTCATCCAGATCAGTTTTGAATTGCTGCGGCCCTGCCATTTTATATTTTTAGATATTTTTATTAAAGTACTTTGTGCCAAACAAATCGATCACTGCGGCTAATATACGTGTATTCTTATGATTTGAGAATTGAGCTGAAATTTATAGAAGTTCATCCCCACACATTTTTTAGCACAGAATCGCTCATTTTCCAATATGTGAATTAACTTTGTGGAATTTTTGGACGTACCCCCTGTATAAATCGGATCGGGTCACTTCGAAAGTTATAAAACGTTATTTCCAAAATTCTACAAATTACCATTTACTGTGCCCAAAAATCCGAATATCAAGTCCATCCTAATTATCGGTTCTGGTCCCATCATCATTGGTCAGGCATGTGAGTTCGATTATGCAGGTTCACAAGCAGCCCGCTCACTTCGTGAAGAAGGTATAGAAGTTGTTCTAATCAACTCCAACCCCGCGACGATCATGACGGATCCGCTCAGCGCTGATCATGTGTATCTGCTTCCCTTGGAGAAGAAATATATCATCGAGATTCTTGAAAAGCATAAAGCACTTGGCAGGCCAATTGATGCAGTTTTACCAACTATGGGTGGTCAGACAGCGTTAAATTTAGCTATCGATTGCGATAAAGCAGGTATCTGGAAAAAGTATGATATTGAAATTATAGGTGTCGATATCAAGGCAATCGAAACCACAGAAGACAGAGAAAAATTCCGGCTAAAAATGCTTGAACTTGATGTGAATGTCTGCAAAGGACGCACAGCGAGATCATTTTTGGAAGGAAAAGAAATTGCCCAGGAAATCGGTTTCCCGCTTGTTATTCGTCCTTCATTCACACTAGGCGGAACAGGCGGCGGGATTGTTGAAAACGAAAAAGATTTTGACCAGGCGTTGAATAACGGTTTACATGCTTCTCCAACGCACGAGGTATTGGTAGAACAAAGCGTATATGGCTGGAAAGAATATGAGCTTGAATTGCTGCGTGATGGTGCCGGTAATTTCATCATCATCTGTTCGATTGAAAATTTCGACCCAATGGGCGTTCATACTGGTGATAGCATCACGGTGGCGCCAGCAATGACACTTCCTGATACACTTTATCAGCAAATGCGTGATCTGGCTATCAAAATGATGGATGGAATCGGGAAATTTGCAGGTGGATGTAATGTTCAGTTTTCGGTAAATCCGGTAGACGATATGATCATTGCCATTGAAATTAACCCGCGTGTTTCCCGCTCGTCTGCACTTGCATCAAAAGCAACAGGTTACCCGATTGCAAAAATCGCTGCAAAAATGGCGATTGGCTATAATCTTGACGAATTGATCAACCCGATTACAGGAAGTACATCCGCGTTCTTCGAGCCATCAATTGACTATGTAATTGTCAAAGTTCCTCGCTGGAACTTTGATAAATTCCAGGGTGCCGACCGTGCGTTGGGATTGCAAATGAAATCAGTTGGTGAGGCAATGGGTATCGGACGTAATTTCCAGGAAGCACTACAAAAAGCTTGTCAATCATTGGAAATTCGCAGAAACGGACTCGGTGCTGACGGACGCGAATTGCGTGATGTCGATGCTATCAAATACAGTTTGCAACATCCAAGCTGGGATCGTCTTTTCCATATTTATGATGCTTTCAAAATTGGGTTGTCTTTCAAAACAATCCAGACGCTTACCAAAATAGATGCATGGTTCCTGCGCCAGATTGAAGAATTGATCGAGCTGGAACATGAAATTGAAAAGTTTGATCTGACAGATCTTCCAAAAGAATTATTCTTAACCGCAAAACAAAAAGGTTATGCGGATCGTCAGATTGCACATTTGCTTCAGACAAAAGAAAGTAAAGTCTATGACAGACGTAAGGAGTTGGGTATCAAACGTGTTTACAAATGTGTGGACACCTGCGCTGCTGAATTTGAAGCAAAAACGCCTTACTACTACTCTACTTTCAATTCTTCACAGGAAACGCCCGATAATGAGTCGATTGTTTCTGACAAGAAGAAAGTAGTTGTCCTTGGCTCCGGCCCAAACCGCATCGGCCAGGGAATCGAGTTTGACTACTCCTGTGTCCATGGCGTTTTGGCAGCAAAAGAAGCCGGCTATGAAACGATTATGATCAACTGTAACCCGGAAACTGTTTCAACCGATCCGGACATTTCCGATAAGCTTTACTTTGAGCCTGTTTTCTGGGAGCATGTTTTTGACATCATCGAACATGAAAAACCGGAAGGTGTGATTGTTCAGCTTGGTGGACAGACTGCCCTTAAAATGGCTGAAAAATTAGAGAAATACGGAATCAAAATCATCGGGACCAGCTACAATTCACTTGACTGGGCTGAGGATCGCGGACGTTTCTCTCCTTTGCTTGAAGAACTCGGAATACCTTATCCAAAATTCGGAACAGTGAGAACGGCTGATGCAGCTGTTGAACTTTCCCGCTCCTTAGGTTTCCCGTTACTTGTTCGTCCAAGTTATGTTTTGGGTGGACAGAACATGAAAATCGTAATCAACGAAAAAGAATTGGAACAGCATGTTGTAAAAATTCTTCGTGATATCCCCGACAATAATATTCTGCTGGATCACTTCCTGGAAGGTGCTCTGGAAGCGGAAGCAGATGCAATTTGCGATGGCGAAGATGCTTACATCATTGGTGTGATGGAACATATTGAGCCGGCTGGGATCCACTCAGGAGATTCACACGCAGCGCTTCCACCATTTGACCTGACTGATGATGTGATCCGCCAGATCAACGAGTATACACGCAAAATTGCTCTGGCAATGAATGTGAAAGGTCTAATCAACGTGCAGTTTGCCATCAAAAACGGAATTGCTTACGTGATTGAAGCGAATCCACGAGCTTCTCGTACGGTGCCGTTTATCTGCAAAGCATATCAGGAACCTTATGTAAATTATGCAACGAAGTTGATGCTTGGAGATAAAAAACTAAGTGATTACACATTCAACCCCGTTAAAAAAGGTTGGGCGATCAAAATCCCGGTGTTCTCGTTCAATAAGTTTGCTAACGTGAACAAGGAATTGGGACCAGAGATGAAATCAACTGGTGAAGCGATTTACTTTATTGATGATTTGCAGGATGATTTCTTCCAAAAGATTTATGGAGAACGCAATTTATACCTGAGCCGGTAGGTTTTAGGCAAATTTAATACAACAAAAAAATCCCGGCTCATCGCCGGGATTTTTTTGTGCTCGCACCGATTTGCAATCGGTGCGTTTTTGGTTTCGCGTTTGCAACGCGCGTATGAAACTAACCTTAAATCGCTTGCAATTATTACCCGCGTTACAAACGCTGAACCTTTGCGACCCGATTGTAAATCGGGCCGGGCGCGTGCAGATGAGCCGGGATTTTTGTATGCGCTCGCACCGATTTGCAATCGGTGCGTTTTTGGTTTCGCGTTTGCAACGCGCGTATGAAACGAACCTTAAATCGTTTGCAATTATTACCCGCGTTACAAACGCTGAACCATTGCGACCCGATTGCAAATCGGGCCGAGCGCGTTATTTATGGAGAACGTAATTTACTACGGAGCAGGAGTAAGCGTTCAAAACTCAAAATGTTTATTTTCAGGCATTTAAAAAAAAGCAAAAACCTGGTCAGAAAGATCAGGTTTTCTTTTACCGTTTTTGGACAAAAAACAGATTTAAACTGTGACTGAAAACATACTTGCGCGTCTTAACACCGTAACTAATTAATTGATTAATATGGACACGCTAACTTTTGCCTTCTTCATCACCGCATTTCTATTTATGTGTGTACTGTTCTCAGAAGGCATTATTTTGGGAAACAGAAAAAATAACGGCACGAAAACAAGAGTGAAAAGTATTATCTGAACACACACCAATTATAAAGTAAAACCGGCCACCCAGCCGGTTTTTTTGGTTTGCAGCGCATAGTGGCCAATAGTGGTAAGTGGCTTCAAAATTTAACATAATCAATATTGCTACCCTTGTTTACAGTATGATCGGACGTTCGCTTAACCTATCGGGAATCTCACCACCTTAACGTCCTGCACCTCTTCGATAATTTAAATAAAAACGCCTAAAAATTTTATTTTGATTACTCATAAACTATTATACTTTTGACTCAATTTCTTGCGAAGACCTCAAATTATAGTTAAATAATCAAAACTTTATGGCTGCCACATCTGCTCCTCTTACACCTAAAATGGATACCAAGCCCCATCTGGGATTTTGGGAAATATGGAATATGAGTTTTGGATTTCTTGGTATACAGTTTGGATTTGCTCTTCAGAATTCCAACGTCAGCCGCATATTCGAAACGTTAGGTGCAAAAGTAGACGACATCCCGATCCTTTGGGTTGCTGCACCATTAACCGGCCTGATCATTCAACCAATCATAGGCTATTTCAGTGACAAAACCTGGACCCGCCTTGGCCGTAGGCGACCCTACTTCCTCGCCGGTGCTATCATTGCCTCTCTATCTTTACTGATCATGCCCAACGCTCCGTCACTTTGGTTTGCCGCTGGCATGCTGTGGATGCTGGACGCTTCCATCAATGTCACGATGGAACCATTCCGTGCATTCGTAGGCGATAATCTACCATCCCGGCAGCGCACTTCGGGATTTGCAATGCAAAGTTTTTTTATTGGTACCGGAGCTATTGTAGCTTCGTCACTGCCATATATATTTACCAATTGGTTCAACATATCCAACCAGGCCGGTGAAGGAATCATTCCTGATTCGGTAAAATGGTCATTTTACATTGGCGGCGGCGTATTTTTGCTCGCCGTTATCTGGACAGTCGCCAAATCAAAGGAGTACAGTCCGGAACAACTTGAAGCCTTCTCTCGAAAAAACCTTGACGATGCACAGGAAATATCGCACAGCATTTCTCCTGTGAATAAGCAAAAATTGAACAGACAGGGAGTAATTTTCACCGCCGTCGGAGCGATTCTGACAGTCTGGTTTCTGATTCAGGGTCTCAACAAGGAACTCTTTATCTTTTCATCCGGAATACTGATTATCGGCTTGCTATTCCTTGGGGCAGGTTTAACAATCAAAAATGGGACTCAAAGCTCCGCCTTTGTTTCCATCATGAGTGATCTTCAGAATATGCCCAAAACCATGAAGCAACTTGCTGTCGTGCAGTTTTTTTCCTGGTTTGCGCTTTTCGCAATGTGGATTTACATGACTTCTGCTGTTACAAGTCATTTGTATGGAACATCCGATACCACTTCAAAATTGTACAACGACGGAGCGGATTGGGTTGGCCTTTGTATGGGCGTCTACAATGGAATTTCCGCTCTGGTGGCGTTTGCAATTCCTGTTGTTGCTGCCCGAACCAGTCGAAGAATGACCCACATGATCTGTTTGTTTCTGGGCGGCGCAGCTTTGCTGTCGATTTACTTCCTGCCGGATGCTAAATTTCTGATGTTGTCTATGGTCGGAATTGGTATTGCATGGGCTTCTATATTGTCGGTTCCCTATGCCATGCTCGCCGGCGCGTTGCCCCCCGGGAAAATGGGATATTTTATGGGTCTGTTCAACTTTTTTATTGTTATACCACAAATTGTCGCCGCCGCGCTGCTTGGCTTTCTGATCAAATCTTTCTTTGAAGGAGAATCAATTTACGCATTGCTCCTGGGCGGGTTTTCAATGGTCGTAGCCGGGTTGCTTTGCCTCCGCGTCCACGATGTGGACGATCATTGACGACGGGATTTTAGAATAAAAAACCCCTGCAAGTGAAATTGCAGAGGTTTTCTTCAATTTTGATATCTAAATATTATCGGCACATCGTGATACAGTCTATTTAATATCCTCGTAATCCACATATTCACCACCTTTAAATCGACTACCCTGATTGTCATCGCTAGGTACGTGATCAACCCTGATTCCCTGCTTTGTCTTTTGTTGCTGAGCCTGGTATTGCCTTTTCTGCTCTTTAACCAGCTGACGGCCCACCAACAAGTGAAAAAGAAATCTTCTGAACATCGGCACAAAAGCCATCAGAAGCATGAATATGAGAAAAATATTAAATAAAATTTTCATTCGAATGTTCTTTTAAAGGTCCCCGATGCACAATTGGCACCATGAATTCACACTAATTTAAAAATATATAACGCAAATTTGATAAAAATAACACACGAATATAGTGAAAACCTTCTGAATGATTGAAACCAACTGAAGAAAGGCATCAATACATTACGAAAGGTTTAGACAAATCTATTTTACCCGGTTTTCAAAATGTAGCTTTACTGTTTTCGATCACTTCTTCATAGTATGCTTCGTAGTGCGGCAAAATTTTCGCTACGTCAAATTCCTTTGCACGAGCGAGTGCATTTGCCTTAAATGTCGGCAAATTCTCGTCCTGCAAAATAAACGCTGCGTTTTTCACCATATCGTCTACATCACCGATATCGCTGAGAAATCCTGTAACTCCGGGAATATTCAGTTCCGGCAATCCACCCGCATTGGACGTGATCAAAGGCACTTCACACGCCATGGCTTCCAGCGCGGCAAGTCCGAAACTTTCAGACTCCGATGGCATTAAAAACAAGTCGGCAACAGAGAGTACCTCTTCGATCGCATCCAGTTTTCCCAGGAAACGAACGTCGGACAACATGTCGAGATCTTTACAAAGGCGTTCAATTCGCGCACGATCCGGCCCGTCGCCTACCAGCAACAATTTAGTTGGCAGCAACTGACGCAGCTTGTGGAAAATCATGATCACATCATCAATGCGTTTTACCTTTCTGAAATTGGATGTGTGAACGATCAGTTTTTCATTATTGGGACAAATCGCGAGTTTAAAATGTTCCTTTTTCTGTCTGTTAAAACGGTCCAGATCAATAAAATTAGGGATGACTTCAATATCCCGGGTTATATTGAAATGGCTGTAAGTATCACGCTTCAGTGATTCTGAAACTGCTGTAACCCCATCTGACTGATTGATACTGAACGTGACAACAGGCTCATAAGATTCGTCTTTTCCAACAAGCGTAATGTCCGTACCATGCAGTGTGGTAATTACCGGAATATGAATACCTTGCTGCGCCAGAATCTGTTTGGCCAAATATGCCGACGACGCATGCGGAATGGCGTAATGTACATGCAACAAATCCAGTTTTGCACTCCTGACAACCTGCACCATGTGACTCGACAAGGCCGACTCATAAGGCGCATACTGAAACAATGGATATGCAGGGATATTTACTTCGTGATAATAAAGGTTTTCGTTAAAAAAGTCGAGACGCTGTGGTTGTGAATAAGTAATAAAATGAACCTGATGACCTGACTTGGCAAGTGCCTTTCCAAGTTCCGTAGCCACCACACCACTTCCTCCGAAGGTTGGGTAGCATACAATTCCGATTTTCATATAAATATGTTCTAAATGCTGGTGAATAAGACGGTGGTTCTGTCTTTGCTGCAAAATAGGTCAGCTAGTTTATGTAACACAAAATGATTTTTTTTTATCCCAAAGTGAGAGAGAAAGATTTTAATAATTCAATTAATGGTATAAAATGAATAATTTTATCGCCTTAACCTTCATTTTGCATAAACGTTGATAAATGTGTCTGCCCGACCAAGAGTGAGATTACGGGATTTTGTGGCTGGTAGTGTTCGGTTGGTGAGAATGACCAATCTGATCATTGTCGTTATAACCCAATATTTCACGCGCATTCTGCTCATCGGCCCACGGCACGAATGGAAGCAAATCCTTGCCGACCCGTCGATGTTCATTCTTTCTTTGTCCACAGTTTGCATTGCCGCTGCCGGATACATTATCAATGATTATTTCGACATTAAAATTGATATCGTCAACAAACCGGAACGTGTTGTTGTTGGCCGGTATTTAAAAAGAAGATGGGCCATAGGAGCGCATCAGGTACTAAATGTGCTTGGTGCAGTTATGGGTTTTTTCGTAAGTCACTGGATTTTCCTGATCAACGTATTTTCTATTACGTTGCTCTGGTTTTATTCGGAAAGATACAAACGCCTGCCTTTCATTGGCAATTTCATCGTTGCCTTGCTCACCGGAATGACACTCCTGATACTTACTGTTCAGTATCCTGCCAACCGCCATCTGGTGATGATCTATGCCATATTCTCTTTCTTCATTACAATGATCAGGGAAATTGTGAAAGATATGGAAGACATAAAAGGTGACGAAGCACACGGCTGTCGGACACTGCCCATTGTCTGGGGAATCCGGAAGACCAAAACGTTTCTTTATTTCTGGATAGGCCTGTTCATCATTACGCTGTTCAGTATGGCGAGTACGCTGCATAATTTTGTGCTGCTCAGTCTGTTTATTTTGCTTCTTTTACCGATTTCATTTCTCACTTATACGCTCATCCGATCCGATACCAGGCGTGATTTCAGGCGTTTGAGTAATTTGTGCAAGATCATCATGCTGCTGGGCTTACTCACTATGCTCTGGGCATAACATAAATCCCGTTTTAGCGTACCGGCTGCACGAATAAATTCCTATTGTGATTCCATAGCGCTACCTTTGTGCATTAACTTATAAGAGAAGCATGCTTTTTATTGGAAAATACAATACACTGACGATTCAGAGACTTACCAGCGTAGGCATGTTTTTGAGCGACGTAGAAGGTGAAGAGGTCCTTTTGCCAAATCAATATCTGACGGATGAAATGCAGATTGACGATACCATCAAGGTTTTCGTCTACCTGGATTCTGAGGATCGCCCAGTCGCAACAACTGAAACGCCCAAAATCATTCGGAATGAATTTGCATATCTGGAGGTAACCGACGTGACTGAATATGGTGCGTTTATGGATTGGGGATTGATTAAAGATCTTTTTGTTCCCTTTCGTGAGCAAAGTACGCCGATGCAAATTGGCGAGTGGCATGTTGTATTTCTATATCTGGATCAAAAAAGTTCGCGTCTGATCGCTTCTACGAAGGTGGACCGGTATCTTGAAAACGAAAGGTTGATTGTAAAAGAAGGCGATGAGGTGGATTTGCTTATATTTCAAAAAACCGACCTGGGTTACAATGCTATTGTAAATCAATATCACAAAGGTCTGATTTACGGCAACGAAGTGTTTCGTGAGCTGAATATCGGTGACTCGGTCAAAGGTTTTGTCAAAAAAATCAGGGAAGAAAATAAGCTCGACATCAGTCTTCAGAAAACGGGATTTGAGGTTGTAGAACCTGTCGGACAGCAAATTCTGGATGAAATTAAAAAGGAAAATGGTTTTCTGAATTTGTCAGACAGCAGCTCTCCTGAGGAAATTAACAAACGTCTTCAGATCAGCAAAAAAATCTTCAAAAAAGCCATTGGCGGACTTTATAAACAGGGGCTCATCAAAATCACAGAAGAAGGCCTGCACCTTGTTTAGCAAATAATAGAAATCTTTTGACTAAAAGAAAAGAGCCGTAGCGACGAACTACGGCTCTTTTCTTTTGTTTGAATTCAGGTCATTTTTTGCCGTATTTCTCTTTGTACTTTTCGTATAGACGCTTTTGCTTGTCGTCTCCGTTCACTTTTGCGCCTTTGATGTAAATCAGCGACACGGAGTTTCCGCGCATGTCCAGAATATCTCCGCCCGTGACAATAAATGACGCCTGTTTTCCTTTTTCCAATGTTCCAACCTGGCTGTCAACACCCAGAATTTCAGCAGCGTTGCGTGTCACAAATTGCAACGCTTCCTCAGGAGAAACATTTCCAAAACCAGAGGCTGTACCCGCAAGAAACGCCAGATTGCGTGTTCTCCACCATTCGTCAGCGTAGGTCACCGCCACTTTGACACCTGCTTTGTGCAGTATTCCCGGCAATTCGTAAGGTAAATACACATTTTCATCCTGGCGTTCAGGCAGACGATGGGTTTGATTCAGTATTACAGGAATTTGATTTTCTTTCAAAAAGGCAGCTACTTTATAAGATTCATTTCCGCCAACGATCACGATTTTTTTGACTCCCGCGTCCTTTGCAAATCGCACCGATTCAACGATATCTTTCGCATAATCAGCGCGTATGTACAAGTTTGCCGATCCTGAGAATAACGGCTTCATCGCTGCCAGACGTAAATTGACCGGATTGGCGTTTGTTGTTTCAGAATATGCTTTTGCATCCGAAAATGTCAGTTTAAACTGATCGATAACCGGCTGACGTTTGTCGTTTCGTTTTATAGAAGTTGTAAAATCATCGTAATTAAAGGAGCTGGACAAAAAAGGCGGCCAGTTAAGCCAGATCCCGTCGTCTTTTTTCAGAACAGCATCTTCCCAGTTCCAGCCATCCATATAAAAGAGAGACGAAGATCCGGAAATAATTCCGCCCTGAGGAACCGACTGAGAAAGTAAAATGCCGTTGTTTCGCAGCGTAGGAATAACCTCAGAATCGGTGTTATACGCCACCAGCGCCCTGACATGCGGATTAATTTGACCCACTTCATTGTAATCCAGCGTGGCCCGTACCGAAGCAATTTCCTGTAAACCGACAGTTGTATTCAGTGAAATAAGGCCCGGAAAAATATGTTTCCCCTTCACATCAATCACCTCGGCATTCGGATTTGAGCTGGGTGCGGTTCCTATCTGGGTTATAACTCCTTTGTCGAAAGCAATGACACCATTTTCAATTACCTGTCCATTACCTGTATGAATTGTGGCACCTGTAAGGACAATGGCTTTCACTTGTGGAGACGCAGGTGCAGGATTTTGGGAAAAGCATTTTGCACTTCCTACAAGAAAGGCAATCGCACAGAATGCCGGAAGAATATATTTTTTGTTCAACATAATGACCTGATTTTAAGTATTTAAAATTCACAACTGATCTACCTCACGTCTTCGTGCTCTGCATGAATCCCAACGATATCTTCACAGTGCCACATTTTAGGCTGCGTACTTTGTGGCTTTTGTGTCGGTTTTCCATCATTTTTGTCATTCAGCATTTTCTGGATCAATCGCTCCCGCTCGCTTTTCATACGTTGCTGTTTTTCAATATCAGTCTTACGGTCAAAATAAATTGTACCGTCGATCATCGTAAATTCCGGCCGTGCATAAACGGATAACGGAGAATCGTTCCACAATACCAGATCCGCATCTTTTCCAGCCTTCACACTGCCAGCGCGCTGATCAATATGAAGCAATTTGGCTGGATTTAATGTCACCATTTTCCAGGCTTCCTCTTCCGGAACACCGCCGTAGGTCACTGTTTTAGCGGCTTCCTGATTCAAACGACGGGCCATTTCAGCATCATCCGAATTGATGGCAACCGTAATTCCTTCATGGTACATTAACGCGGCATTGTATGCAATTGCTTCCTTAACTTCCATTTTATATGCCCACCAATCCGCAAAAGTAGAACCGCCAATTCCGCGTTTCGCCATTTTGTCGGCCATTTTGTAACCTTCCAGGATGTGGGTAAAGGTGTTGATTTTAAAATTGAGCGAATCAGCAACGTGCATCAGCATGTTGATTTCTGATTGCACGTAAGAGTGACAGGTGATAAATCTCTCGCTCGCAAGAATTTCCGCAAGTGCATCCAGTTCCAGGTCCCGGCGCGGCGGTATCAGATTTGCCTTTTTCGCGGTCGAATTATAGGTTTTCCACCGCTGTGCATATTCTTTTGCTCTCAAAAAATGATCAAAATAAACCTGCTCCACGCCCATTCTGGTTTGTGGAAAACGAACACGTGCTACGTCACCCCAGTTGGATTGTTTTACATTTTCACCCAGCGCAAATTTGATGGTTTTGACTTCCGGCAGTACCATTTCAGATTGTGGGGCGCCCCATTTTAATTTGATAAGCGCACTTTGCCCGCCAATAGAATTTGCAGAACCATGCAGCAAATGCGAAATTGTCACACCACCGGCAAGTTGACGGTAAATGTTGATGTCATCCGGATTGATCACGTCGCTCATGCGCACTTCGGCAGAACTTGTTTGGCCACCTTCGTTGATCGTAAATAATGCGATGTGAGAATGTTCGTCTATAATACCACTGGTTAAATGTTTGCCGGTTCCGTCAATTGTTCGCGAACCCGCAGGAGCAGAAAGCTGATTTCCAACTTTCAGAATTTTGCCGTTTTGAACTATTACATCTGCATTTTTCAGAATACCTTCTTTTTCATTTGTCCAGATTGTCGCATTTTTTACAAGAACCGTTTCTGCTTTTGGCAGTTGCTCATTTCCAAAACCAACAAACGGATACAGGACCGCACCTGTTTCTTTGACTGCCTTACTTGCAGAATCCCTGGCAGCAACAATTTTATACGGTTCAGCCAGGGTTGCATTCCATAAAACTACTTTTCCATCCGGCAAAACGCCCTCGCCCGCGAGTCCGCTCGGAATGGTCCATCCGGTAAGACGAGTCGTTCCGGATGACTTTTTGTCGGGTTGGTAAGAGATTGTCAGCAGTTGATTGGCCAGTGTCACCTTTGGTGTGATTTTCGCCGAATCCGGTGCCACAATCTTGTAATCTGGCTTTTCAATAGTTCCTGTAACCTGCAATTTACCAACAACCTGCTGGTTGACAGACAATTGATATGTGCCACGCAGGTCGGTAACATCCAGCGGATTAATGATAAATTTCTTTCCCTGAATCCAGTTTTCGTAGATGATGTTTTCAGCTGCAAAAATATCTCCCGAAGTGATCAGAAAATTCGCAAGCAAACCAACTTTGATACGCCCCACCTGTGTTTCGGCCTTGATCAGTTGCGCTGGCAAGGTCGTTAAGGCTTCCAGTGCTTTTTCTTTTGACAACCCAAAATCGATTGCCGTTCTGAGGTTTTTCCAAAAGTCTGCTTTGATTTTCAGGTTAGCGGTAGTAAGCGTAAAAGGAATTTCTGCCTTGGCGACCTCTGCCGTGTTTTTTGGAGCCAGTTCCCAATGTTTGAGCTGCGCAGTACTGATCAGGTCTGCGTCCCAGGGATCAGTCACATCGTAGGCATCAGGAAAACGAAGTGGAAGAATGAGCGTCGCTTTTGTCGCTTTCACTTCGTTCAGGCGCTGATATTCGTCCCCTCCGCCACGGATAATATATTGAATACCAAACTCATCTCCGATTTTATCTGCCCGAAGCAAGCTGTATTTGTCATTGGTTTCAAAAAAGGAAGGCAGGTTTTTTTTCAGGTTAAATGCCTCCAGCGACAAATTTGTTTCTTTGTCCTTACCACTTTTGCCGTACCATTCGGCATCGTAATAGTTTTGCCTAAGCAACGCAACTACACCCATTGTAGAAGAAGGATATGTCTGACTGGAACTGCCTTTACTGAAAGAATAGTGCGCCGACGCTTTCCCATTGAGAACTGCCTTATTCGCGGATTCGTCAGTAAGCGTGATAATCGCGCCATTGCCCCGCACTATCCCGTCATGCATGTGCGTAAGCACAGTTCCAAACCCGATTTTACGGAAATCCGATGCTTCCGTCGCGTCCGGGGTGAAAAGCATACTGGCATCATTTTCCGGCAAAATGGCCTGATTCCAGCCAAAAGCACCTTTTTTGTTTGATTCGAGCTGGGGAGTTTGCCGGCCTGCTCCCGGACGTTCGCGTTTTACTTCGGGCATACCATAATCCGAATCCAGATCGATCAGAGAAGGATAAATGAATTTCCCTTTTAGATCGACGGTCACAGTTCCTGCCGGAATTTTTACTTCCTTACCCACTTCCCGTATTATGCCATTTTCAATCAGTAATGTCGCATTGGAAATGGTGGTCTTAGGGTCGGCAATAATGGTGGCATTGGTGAAAGCATAGCGTCCTGTCCGCTGGTCATAAGCTCCGTTAACCGGGAAACTTTCCTGAGCATGTGCCACGACACTGATCGCCAGGCCGGCAGCCAGCGCTCCTATTTGTTTAAACATATAGCGTTGATTTGATTGCAGTTTGTGTGTACAAGATACAATGAAAAACCAGAAAACGAGGCGGGCGAAATCGCTTTCGGCAGATCGTACAATTATCACAGGAAATTTTTATGTTGCCTGGTTTTTTCGCAACTTGACGACCTTTAATTATCGCCTGTTGCTCTAAATCCTGATCTGATGACCTTTGAACAATTCTCGTCCTCTCTTTCTCAATCTGCGCCTCCCGCAGGAATACCAGTTCTTCTGGAAGCATTGTGGTATGATGCCAACGGTGATTGGGAAGCTGCGCACAATGTAGCACAAAGTAAAGAAGGGACGCCATCTTATGACCGGCTACACGCCTACCTGCACCGCGTCGAAGGCGATACATGGAATGCCGGATACTGGTACAAACGCGCCGGTGCGGAAGTTTTTAAAGGTTCGCTTAAAGAAGAATGGATTGTGTTGGTGAAGTCTTTGCTGTAAATTCGGCTTTCAATCACATAAGGTTTTTTGCTTATATAGTCCCATTATAAGGTTTTTTACTTATATTTATAGTTTATAAGGCAAAAAGCTTATGAAAAAACGATCTGACTCAGCCGTGATTACCGCAGATATGGTTAATTCGACCCGCTTTACCAGTGAACAAACCGGGAAATGGCTAACCGAATTAATTAATGTTTTAAGAAATGATCCTGTGTTCGACTGGGAGTTAAAACCAGAAATTTATCGTGGTGACAGTTTTCAGGGTGTTCTCAAGACCTGGGATCAGTCGTTGCGGGTGGCAATATTATCACGTGTAATCATGCGTTCACATACTGTCAAAACGGATTTGCGTATTGCTGTCGGAATCGGGCAGACCGACCTGATCACGGACCGGCCAGGAACTTCGGATGGAGAAGCATTTCGTTTGTCAGGCAGGTTGGCAGATCAGATCCGACAAAAAAAATCCAGAATTGCCTTCGCTCTGCCTGTTCCGTCAACACCACTGGAATCGACCATGGATTTGTTGGAAACCCTTATCGGCGGCTGGTCAACGGCACAATGTGAGGTTGTTCATGCACTGCTTTTGAATCAAAATATTACTCAGATTGCAGAAAAACTATCGATTAGCCAACCCGCTGTCAGTCAACGGGTAGCATCCGCAAAATGGTGGGCGGTTGAATCGGTTCTTGCCAGTTTCCAAAGTCATATCGCACTATATATCCCATCATGATCGAGTTTCTTTCCCTTTTACTGGCACACGTCATTGCGGATTTTTACTGGCAACCTACAAAATGGGTGTTGGACAAAAGAGAAAAATCTTTCCGTTCAAAATATCTCTATGCGCACGTCGTTGTCGTGACCACCTTGTCATATTTATTCCTGGCTTACTGGACCAATCCTCTGCCGGCCATCCTGATTGGCCTTAGCCACGGATTAATTGATTTCATTAAACTTAAATTTGACAAAAACGGAACTGCCGGCTGGTTCGTTGCAGATCAGGCCCTGCATCTGATCACGATCATATTTGCGGCCGTAATCCTCACCAGCAACCTGTCCGTTGAAACTGCAAACCTCAAATTATGGATGCAGAGTCCACGAACTTTATCCATTCTTTCAGGCGTTCTGCTTTGCCTTTCGCCCGTTTCATTTTTGGTTGGGATACTCACAAAACCATGGCGTGAAGAACTTGACAAGCTCGCTCCGCATGCAGACGACAATCTGGCCAATGCAGGCCGCTGGATCGGAATGTCGGAAAGGATATTGATCTTTGTATTTGTGCTCATGAGCCAATTCTCTGCGATCGGTTTCCTAATTGCCGCAAAATCCCTGTTGCGGTACAACGACAAAGGTGTAGGTGGAGAAATCCCATCAGCTTACATCAGTAAAAAATCGGAATATATTCTGGTAGGGACACTGCTCAGTTACACTTGCGCGATCGGTGTGGCGCTGGCCATAAAAATACTTTACCAAAAATTGCAATCCGGATTAAACCTTTCCCCCATACTTCCACTCTAACACTGGTATTTAAACAATAAAAACCATGAGGAAAGGACTGATTGCCATCATAATGGCATTTGCAAGCATCACAGCTTTTGCACAAAGACAAGATTCCAACGCTACACCGGAAGACCGTGCAAAAACACAAACAGCAACGCTTACCGAAAGTCTTAAACTTTCAGAAGATCAACAAAAACAGGTTTATGATCTGAATCTTGCCCGCGCAAAGAAAATGCAGGAAATGAGAAATTCCCAAAATCAGGACCGTTCACAAATGAGAGAGTCGATGGAAAATTTCAATAAGGATCTTGCCAAAGTACTGACTCCTGAACAACAGGAAAAATACACGAAAATGATGGAAGAGCGCCGGGCCAACCGAGGTGGTGGCGGAGGTGGCGGACCAAGGAAATAGTTTCGAATTTTAGTTCACAGTTTTTAGTATATAGTCAGCAGTAAAGTTGCTGACTATATTTTTTTGCATTCACAGCTTCTAACATTGTGAGTCAAAAACTATTAAACGAAAAACTACACCCCTATCTCGGTCTTAAATTCAGACGTGAAGTGGAAATGGATAGCGGGGTTATTTTCCCTGTTCATCCGGATCATCCATTCTGACTCTGCAAAAAATACCGGATTTCTATCTTTATCGTATGCAATCTGGTTTCCTTTCAAACGGATGAATTCGTCCATTGCAGGTTTCTCATCTGCCGTGAGCCAGCATGCCCTGGTGATATTCATTGGTACCCAGCGACATTTAGCGCCGTATTCGTGTTCCAGACGATACTGAATTACGTCAAACTGAAGTTCTCCAACGGTACCTACAATTTTTCTGTTTCCCAGGTCAAGCGTGAAAAGCTGCGCAACTCCTTCGTCGGTCAACTGCTGAATACCCTTTTCGAGTTGCTTCGATTTCATCGGATCCAGATTGATCAACTCCTTGAAAATCTCAGGAGAAAAACTCGGAATACCTGAGAATTGCAATTTCTCACCTTCGGTTAAAGTGTCACCAATTTTGAAACTTCCTGTGTCGTACAAACCGACCACGTCTCCCGGGTAACCTTCGTCCATCACGCTTTTATCGGAAGCCATGAAGGTAAAAGGACTTGAAAAACGAACATCTTTATTCAACCGAACGTGTTTGTAGAACTTGCCGCGTTCAAATTTTCCGGAACAAATTCTTAAAAAAGCGATTCTGTCACGGTGACGCGGATCCAGGTTGGCGTGAATTTTAAAAACAAATCCCGTAAACTTCGCTTCCGTCGGTTCCACCTCCCGAACATCCGTAGGGCGCGGCTGAGGTATAGGCGAAATTTCACAAAATGTATCAAGCAATTCCTTTATACCAAAGTTATTGATGGCACTGCCAAAAAATACCGGAGCGAGTTCTCCTTTCTGATAAGCCTCCTGGGAAAAAGGATCATAAACTCCTTCTACAAGCTCCACATCTTCAATCAGTTGCAAAGCATCTCTATCTCCTACCAACTCCGCAAGACTATCATCATCCAGACCCACCTTTGCAACATTACTTTCGATCTTGGTCTTATTGATTTTGAAGAAGTACAGCATTTGTTCATACAAACTGTATACACCTTTAAATGCAACGCCCATATTGATCGGCCAGGTTAACGGACGAACCCGTATTCCAAGTTTCGTTTCCAGCTCATCCAGCAACTCAAATGGGTTTCGCCCTTCGCGGTCCAGTTTGTTTACAAAAACAATCACAGGCGTGTTGCGCATGCGGCACACCTCCATCAGTCTTTCCGTTTGCTCTTCAACGCCTTTTACACAGTCAATAACCAGAATTACACTATCCACGGCAGTCAGCGTGCGATAGGTATCCTCTGCAAAATCCTTGTGACCCGGCGTATCGAGAATGTTGATCAGCAGATCGCGGTATTCGAAGGTCATCACCGAAGTGGCAACCGAAATACCACGTTGCTTCTCAATCTCCATAAAGTCGGAGGTTGCTGTTTTCTTGATTTTATTGGATTTCACAGCGCCGGCCGTCTGTATCGCACCTCCAAAAAGAAGAAGCTTTTCAGTCAGTGTGGTCTTTCCGGCATCCGGGTGACTGATGATGGCAAACGTGCGCCGTTTCTTGATTTCTGCTAAATTACTCATATGTGTTATTACCTTCCACGCCCGGTTTAAGCTGATTAAAAGCACCGGACCTGCATTCAACCGAATCGTTTGATCCTGTATTTCTGAAATTTTGCACAAAGATAGGAATAAACAAAAGCCGCCCCTATTCGCGGCGGCTCAAAATAACTTTATAATCAGCTATTTAATTATTCCAATCTGATTCTCAGTAAAAAGAATGTTTGTAATCTTCCACAGAAGTCATGATCACCTCGTGGGCTTCCTCTTTACCGTATACATTCGTAATTTCTATGTGGGCTTTTTCGCCAGGCAGGTTTTTGTACGTCAAAAAATAATGTTTCAAACGTTCAACAATACCTTCCGGAAGTTCGCTCAGGTCTGAAAATCCACCGTAAACCTCATCTCCCTTCAATACAGCGATAATTTTGTCATCCGCTTCTCCTCCGTCAATCAGGCGGATTCCACCGATTGGCCTTGCAGTACAAAGAATATCACCGTGAGAAATAATTTTTTCACACAATACAAGAATATCAAGCGGATCACCATCTCCTTCGGTGACATCACGTCCTGAACGCTCGCGCGCCAGCAAGGCGATCTTCTCAGCACAATATGTTTTGGGAATAAAACCGTACAATGCAGGAACAATGTTGGAATATTTTTGAGGACGGTCGATCATCAGATAGCCCGTCGCCTTGTCTATTTCGTATTTAACTGTATCAGTAGGAACAATTTCAATAAATGCAGTAACCAGTTCAGGTGCATTATCTCCCATTGGAATGCCGTGCCAGGGATGGGCTTTGTGGACGTTTGCGATCATTATATCTGTAATAGGTTTATTCGTTCCGCATCGCGGCCGACTAATTAATTGTGATTCAATATTTTAACTTTTTCTTATTCATTTGACTTTTCAGCAATTCCGTAATCGCCAGTTTTTGATATGGATTGCTTTACAAAAAGCTCGCCAATAAAACCGGCCAGGAAAAGCTGCGAGCCAAGCAAAATAGCCACTAACGCCAAAAAGAACAACGGATTTTCCGTCACGTTCCGGTATGGCTCATGCGAAATATAAATTTTATAAATTTTGGCACCCAGCAGCCAAAACGCTATCAGGCTTCCCAAAAAAAACATCAGTGTGCCAAGGCTGCCGAAAAGATGCATAGGCCTGCGGCCAAACTTATTTACAAAAGCAATCGAAAGCAAATCCAGAAACCCGAAAATAAAGCGTTCGAGCCCAAATTTGGTGTATCCATACTTCCTCGCCTGATGCTGCACCACCTTTTCGCCGATTTTCGCATAACCGTTCCACTTGGCGATCACCGGAATGTACCGGTGCATTTCTCCGTAAATGGTGATATTTTTGACAACCTCTTTGCGATATGCTTTCAGCCCGCAGTTAAAATCGTGTAAATACACGCCGGAAATACTCCTTGTCGCCGCATTGAAAATCTTGGTCGGAATTGTCTTTGTGATCGGATCGTAGCGCTTCTTTTTCCAGCCGGATACGAGATCAAATCCATCTTCCCTGATCATTTTGTACAGACCCGGTATTTCTTCCGGACTATCCTGCAAATCAGCATCCATCGTAATGACCACATTCCCTTTCACTGCATGAAAACCGGTTTGCAGTGCTGCCGTTTTTCCATAATTCCGTACAAATTTTATTCCCCTTACGCACGGGTTGGCTGCTGACAGGCGGGTAATTACCTCCCAGGACTTGTCCTTACTCCCGTCGTCGACAAACAGTACCTCATACGAAAAATGATTCTCTGCCATCACGCGCGCAATCCATTCGCTGAGTTCAGGCAATGACTCTTCTTCATTGAACAGCGGGATAACTACAGAAATGTCAACAACTGACTCGGTCATGAAATAATGAAAGTGGAGGTAACTACACTTATTCTAAAACGCAAAGGTCGCATTTTTCCTGATCAAAATATCAAATAATAGTCTTTCATTAATTCCCTGAAATCGGGGTGATAGGTCTTCCCGTCGGGTTCATAGATACACAATGCTTCATTAATTTGCCCATTTTCAACCACTTCCGTTCTGTTGAAAGTCATCAACACCCGAAAAGGTTTTTTACCTTCATGATGGAACAAGGTAAGTTTTTTGCCAAGGAACCAGCCCCGGTCAATCGATTTTTTCGAAAAAACAGCTCCTTCTTCGACCGGCAGCAAAACATGAAACGTTCCGTTTTCCGTAATTAACCTGTTCAAAGCGTCCAGTAATTCAGAAAAAGACAGTGAACCGGCATGGTGGGCAACATTCTTTTTACTATCCGGAGAACGCAGATCAGACTGAAAAAACGGAGGATTAGTTATAACTGAATCATACTTTGTTTCCGGATTGTATTCCTGAACGGGAGCATGAACAACATTGATCCGGCCAGAAAACGGGCTTTTCCCTACATTTTCATTTGCCTGCAAAAATGCTTCATCATCGAGTTCGACGGCATCAATCCGGGAAGACGGAAACCGTTGTGCGATCATGAGCGACAGCAAACCTGTACCCGCTCCAATGTCGAGTATGCGCGACCCGTCCGTCAAGTTCGCCCATGCTCCCAGTACGCAAGCATCGGTGCAAACCTTCATCGCCGACTTGTCCTGGTGTATGGTAAATTGTTTGAAACGAAAAAACGAATTTTTGGCCATTTTGAAATTGTTTAGCAGACAAGAATCCCAAGATCCTATTTCCTGCCAAAATCAGCGGGATTTTCACCCCAGTATTCCGTCTCCCATTTCAGAATTTTATTGGGGAATTTATTGGTAGCAAGCCAGCGTTCAGCACGTTGCAACATCTCAAAAACAGGTTTATTTCTTGGCGTCAATGCAAGTTTCGTATTGGCGTGTTTCTTTTTTACCCAACTGATCGCCGTTCTCGAATCACTGTAAATAGGGAGGTCGCTACCCTGTTTTTGCAAATAGGCCAGCCCGTGCACAATGGCCAAAAACTCACCAATATTGTTTGTCGCATCTTTAAACGGCCCCTGCAAAAAAATCCGCTTCCCTGTTGCCAGATAAGTCCCCTGATATTCCATGTCGCCGGTCGCAGTATTCCAGGCAGCATCTACGGCAATGGCATTGGTGTCGGGCTTGCCTATATTAGCCGGTGCTTCTTTGAGCGTAATCTTTGCAGCAGCATCTTTTTTTGTAACAAAATCCCAGTAATTTTTGCTGATCGCCGCTTCGGCATCCCGGAGCGAATCAAAAGATTTAAACTGAGCATCGTCAAAACCTTTTATCTGCGCCTCACATTCCTTCCAGTCCGTAAAAATTCCGGTTTTCCGTCCATGCCAAACGACATAAAATTTGGTCTTTTTTGCCATTAATTTTTCTCTTTCATTGTAATTTGATGCAAAAAATTTGTCTTTGCATGAGCGCAGGATTTATGCTTTTTCTTCCCAAACCCTGGCCAGATTTACGATCACCTCAACCGCTTTTTCCATATCCTGAACAGAAACCCATTCCAGCCGGGAGTGAAAAGCATGTTCTCCTGCGAAAATATTCGGACAAGGCAAACCCATAAATGACAAACGTGAGCCGTCGGTTCCGCCACGTATGCTCCTTCGAATTGCCTTCAAACCAGATCGTTCTATGGCGAGCATCGCATTTTCTACCACATCCGGATGTTGATCCAGAATTTCCTTCATGTTCCGGTATTGTTCTTTCACCTGCATTTCACTGCGGGAACCCGGATATTGTTCAAGCACTTTCACCACGATTTGAGCGAGGAAATCCTCCTTCTCATGGAGTCCGGTGGTCGTAAAATCCCTGATTATGAAATCGATGCGCGCCTTTTCCTGAATTCCTTCCATGTGAACGGGGTGAATAAATCCAGCCTTATCACTGGTCGTTTCGGGTGAAAGTGAATCTTTTGGCAACGCGGCAAGAATATCGCCTGCTATCTTCAATGCATTTTCAAGTTTGCCAATTGCGTATCCGGGATGCGTACTTACGCCGTGAATTGTAATGCTCACGCCGTCAGCCGAAAATGTCTCATCTTCCATTGTGCCAACCGCCTCACCATCCACTGTATAGCCAAAATCGGCTCCAAGTTTACCTAAATCCACCTTTTCAGTACCGCGTCCTACCTCTTCATCCGGGGTAAATAAGATTTTTATATCGCCATGCAGAATATCCGGATTGGCCAGCAAATACTCCGCGGCAGCCATTATTTCTGCCACCCCCGCTTTGTTGTCAGCACCCAGTAGCGTTGTTCCGCTTGCTGTGACAATGTCATTTCCAATCTGATTTCCCAGATCGTTCAGTTCGGAAATCCGAAGAATCTGCGTAGGATCATCCGGAAGAACAATATCAGTTCCATGCCAATTAGGATGCACGATCGGTTTCACGTTCGCGCCTGTAACATCAGGAGAAGTATCCACGTGCGAACAAAAACAAATAACCGGCACGCCAATTTTATCCGAATTCCCGGGAATGGTCGCATAAACGTAACCGTGTTCATCCACATGTGCGTCGGCAACGCCCAGTTGCTGCAACTCAATTACAAGTAGGTTGCTCAGGTCGCGCTGTTTGGCTGTACTCGGAAAGCTTGAAGACTGCGGGTCCGACTGGGTGTCAATTTTGACATAACGTAAAAAGCGATCAAGAACGGATGACATATTGGTTTGGTTATAAGCTGTTTGCGATTAGCATTTTGTTATTACCGACAAATTTTAAGCAATTTTCATTTTGATAAAAAACGAATCTTTTAACCTGTCCAAAGGAAAACGTTTTTAACCCAAAATTCCTGACAGATCTGCCGGAGAATAGTTGATATTTTTCAAAGTTTTGTCATCAGCAGTCCGGTAAACCAAATATTTGCCGTCGTCTTCTTTGAAATAACATGCTGTACCTTTTGCTTCGTAATGCGCCACAGTCGCCTCTGCTTCTGCTACGTTCAGGCAGGCTTTGGACATATTCGAACGCTGTACTTCGTCGAACAATTCTTTAAATTTCTCTCCCAGGCCAAATTCCAGAATGGCCCCTGACAGCACATATTGAAGATCACAAAGCGCATCTGCAACCTCAACCAAATCCTTTTCAAGAATGGCAACTTCAAGTTCTTTCAGCTCTTCTGCCAGCAACGCTACGCGCAAACGGCTACGTTCTTCTGACGGAAGTGCCGGAGCGGCTACGATCGGGTGCTTAAATGTGCGGTGAAATTCTGCGACCTGGTTCAGGCTATCTGGTTGTTGCATTTTAATTAATTTAATAAAATAAAAGAATTGATCAAAACCGGGCTAAATGCCGGCAGCTGATTACTATATAATCAGGTTTGTTTTAAATAATTTGATTGATATCGCCAGCAAAATGATACCAAAGACTTTGCGCAGAATGTCGATTCCTCCGCTACCCAGCTTGTCGCCGAGCCAGCTGGAAGATTTGAGGACGCTGAAAACGAACACGAGATTCAGTAAAACACCCACCAGGATATTTTGTATTTCGTAGGCTGACCGCAGCGCGAGAAGCGTGGTCATGGTTCCTGCTCCCGCGATAATCGGAAAAGCAATGGGGACAATGGAAGCAGAACTGACGTCCATACTTTCATGTTTGAAAATGTTTCGCCCAAGAATCATTTCCAACCCAAGAAGGAATAGTATGATGGCTCCGGCAATCGCAAATGAGGCAACATCGACACCAAAAAGACTTAGCAAACGCTCTCCCAGAAAAAGAAAAACGATCATGATTGTCCCCGCAACAAGCGTTGCCTTGCCCGATTCGATATGCCCGAGCCGTTTCCTGAAATCCACAATCACAGGGATGGAACCCAGTACATCGATTACAGAAAACAGGATAAGCGTAACGGAAACTATTTCTTTGAAACTAAACATGACGACATCAATTATGCCGCAAAGTTGAACAAAACCCGCTGTTTACCCAAACGTTTGGGTGGAGAAAGCGCAGGAAAATGGCTCCAAATAAGGAATTTTAGGTAAAATTAACCCTTATTAAGCGCCGCTTCCGGGAAGAAAGTTCAGGAAAGTATTGAACTGCTTCTTGTACTTTTCCTCATCAATTTTGTAGTAATAAGCGCCTTTTTTGGAAAATCCCTTTTGCTTTTCATCCAGCTTGATCAGCAGATGGGTCGAAAGCAGCTTACGGCTGAAATTCCGTTTGTCCAGTTCCGTACCAAAAATGGCCTCGTACAATTTCTGTAACTGTGGAATAGTGAATTTCTCAGGAAGCAACTCAAAACCGATCGGATGCTGGGACGCCTTGTAACGCAGGTGCTCGATCGCCATTTGCACCATAGAGCCGTGATCGAACAAAAGTGTCGGCAATTCCTGCATCGGGAACCAGTGTGCTTCAAAATTTTTGGATATTTTACTATCGTAGTCCTCCACATTAATCAACGCGAAATAAGCTACAGACACGGTTCTTTCAACAGGATCCCTGCCCGGATTCCCAAAAGTGTAAAGCTGCTCCAGGTAAATATCCGTCAGGTTGGTAAGCTCAAAAAGTATGCGGTTGGAAGCCTCTTCAAGGCTCTCCTCCGGCTGCACCCAACCGCCCATTAACGACCAGGTGTGCTGCTCGTTTTCTATCCCCCTTTTCACTAGCAAAAGTTTTAACTCATGCCCGTCAAATCCAAAAATAATGGAATCCAGGGCCACAAGGCATTTTATCTGGGTCTGGTACTGCTGTAATATATCTAATCTCACAAGATGAGCTCTGAGGGTAATGTTAATTAATTTTTAAATACTAAATACAAATCCAGCATATTACTACTCATTCAGGAAATAGAAGTATTACCAGTCAAAAACTGCTTCAGGATCGAAATTTCACTGGTGTTGATCGCCGGGAAATTGGCGATTCTGAGACTAAAATCTTTCCACTCTCCATAACCGTTGCCCAGCACAATGCCATTGTTTTTGGCAGTCTGCTTGATTTCCTGAATGTGCGATTTATCGGATTGCACAGCAATAACGGTCTGAGAACGAACAGATTCCCGCACCACAAGCGGATTGTAGCCGTTCATATCCAGAAAAGCATAAAGGTCGGCAGCCCGTTCTTCGATTTCAGCTGCTATTTTCTGAATGGGATCCACATGTTCCAGTACGCGGCCCAAAAGATAGATTCCAAGCGTATTGGGCGTATAAGGCGTTTGAAATTTGAGAAAATTGTCCCTTACGAAAAGCAGACTGTTGTAATGATTGCTTTCATTGATCTGCTGCGCCTGCCCTACTGCATCAGGCGAAACCACCATCACGCCAAGTCCCGCCGGCAACCCGAAACACTTCTGCACCGAAGCATACCAGACATCTGCCAGCTTCCACGGCAACACTACTCCCGCCATGGACGACGTCGCATCAACCGCAATGATCTTCTTCGTTTCATTACGTAATTTTTCCAAAAATGAAAGTGGCAAAGCTGTTCCGTTTGACGTTTCGTTGTGGGTTATACAGATCACATCGTCATTTTCATTTAATGTTGCTAACAGCTCTGTTGAAGGCATTTCATCCAGGTCAAAAGCAATTCCGTGCGTATTGTTTCTCAGTTTTTTGGCGTACTCCATCCATTTGGCCCCAAAAGCGCCATTGTAAATGTGGAAGCTCGAATCGAGAACGAGCGATTGTGAGACAATTTCCCAACATTCTGTTGCAGACGATGTAAAGTATACTTCATATTCAACCGGCACGTCCAATTTCAGTTTCAGATTTGCTATCGTCGTCTCCAGCATTCGCATAAACTGCTCACTACGGTGATTGGCGCTCAGGACACCGTCGTGATAAGCGTCCGAGAGATATTGTTGGATCTGTGGATAAACTTTGGAAGGTCCTGGATAAAAAGTAATCATGGCGTAAATTTTGGTATTTCCTTTTAAACAAAAACATCACAGACGTTTCCGCCTGTGATGTTCTCTAAATGTATGGTTCATTACTCATAAAATCAGGAATTAAAATGTTTCCTGCATCGTATTCTCATTTCAGTTAAAGGATCATGAACCGCAATTTCGGTCAGATGAACCCTTCACGGATCATGGCAGCATTCAGTTTTTCACCCAAACCTTCCGATGCTTTCAACAAAGGAAGCCTTACCGCCGAGCTACAAATTCCCTTAATTTCAAGGCATTTTTTTATACCAACCGGATTTGACTCAATGTAAAGCAAGGTGTCAAATTCAAGGAAGGCAAGCTGCAATTTGGCCGCTTCCTTAAACCGGCCTTCAAGTGCATGCCAGGTAAGCTCTGTGAATTCTTTCGGGAAAGCATTTCCAATCACCGAAATAACGCCGTGCCAGCCAACGCTAACCATTGTTGTCACCAGATTGTCGTCGCCCGAAAGCAGAATAAAATCTTCGGGAACACGTGCGGCAAGTTCCATACTTTGCTCAATACTCCCACCCGCATCTTTAATCCCGATAATATTCGGATGGGCAGCCAGCGTTACGATGGTATCTGCATTGATGTTGGTCACGGTCCTTCCCGGAACATTGTAAAGCAAAACAGGCACCGGCGAAGCGTCAGCAATTGCAGTAAAATGCGCGATAATGCCCTTCTGAGTTGGTTTATTGTAATATGGACAAACGGAAAGAATCGCGTCTACGCCCGTAAAATCCATACCTTTGATCGAATCCAGAACGGCTTGCGTATTATTTCCTCCCAAACCAAAAACGATAGGTAGCCCAGCCGAGTTGTTCTTTATCGTAAATGCCAGAATATCCTGTTTCTCTTTTGAAGTTACTGTCGGGGATTCTCCGGTAGTGCCCTGCACAACAAGGTAATCGGCATCTCCTTCGGTAACGAGGTCTATCAGTTTTTTCAGACCCGGATAATCAATCTCGTTTTGCTCATCAAAAGGGGTAATCAGAGCTACTCCGACTCCTTTGAAACGTTCGTCCAATGGCATTATATTCTTATATAATTGTTAAATTTTAAAGCACAAAGGTAGTGAAGTAATCCATAAATAATAGTGCAACTATTGTCGTTAAAAACTTGATTCCTGCAAACCGTTCCATTATTATGATTCAATCATTGATAAAAATTCCTGTTCTGAAATGATTGTAACGCCCAGCTTCCTGGCTTTTTCAAGTTTGGAAGGACCCATATTGTCGCCAGCCAGCAGGTAATTCAGCTTACCAGAAACCCCGCTCAGAATGCGTCCGCCATTTGCTTCAATTTTGTCTTTTAGTTCGTCGCGATCAAAATTTTCAAAAACGCCGGATATCACAAAAGTTTTACCTTCCAGCAAGCTGCTTTCCAAAACAACCGGTTTTTCATCCGTTGTCATTTGCAATCCGGCGCGTTCGAGCTTGTCGATCATCCGCTGGTTTTCCGGATGTCCGAAAAAGTCGATCACGCTTTTTGCGATGCGTCCGCCAATTTCCGGCACTCCGATCAGTTCCTCATAGGTGGCAGTCCGTAAGGCAGAGATACTTTTAAAATAAGCTGCCAGTTTTTCAGCGACAGTGGCACCTACAAACCTGATTCCGAGACCGAACAGCACGTTTTTGAATGGGGCTGATTTAGACAATTCCAGACCTTTCAGAATATTTTCAACCGTTTTTTCCCGGAAACTGATTTTCTTAGCTTTTCCTGTTTCTTCATTTAAGATATTTTTTTCCAGTCCCAGCAATTTGTCATAATCCAGATCATAGAGATCTGCCGGCGTGCGCACCAGATGCTGATCAAAAAGAAGCTCAATTTTCCCTTCGCCCAGACTGTCGATATTCATGGCCTTACGGTGAATAAAGTGCTCAATACGGCCTTTCAGCTGCGGCGGACACTGGCTGTCGTTTGGGCAGAAATACGCCACCTCACCTTCATTGCGCATCAATTCCGATCCGCATTCCGGACAATTTTTGGGAAATGAAATGGGTTCAGTTTGAAATAAACCTCTCTTGGAAACATCCACGCCTGTTATCTTTGGAATAATCTCTCCACTTTTCTCAACAAAAACTGTATCACCCAATTGAATATCAAGCCTTTCGAGCTCATTTGCATTGTGTAGCGTAGCGCGTTTCACATATGTTCCCGACAAATGGACGCCCTTTACTTTATTATAAGGAACTGAACGCTCACTTTCCGCGCAGAGATTTGCCACCGGCGTGACCGCTCCCGTGCGGCCAACCTGATAATTTACTGATCGCAGAATAGCCGGTTTGTTTTCAGCCTTGTATTTAAATGAGATGGCCCAACGCGGGCTTTTCGCTGTAAATCCGAGCTCTCGTTGCTGTTCCAGCGAATTGACCTTGATCACAATTCCATCTGTTGCCAGTGGAAGCGTGGTACGTTTTACCTCCCATTCATGTATGTAAGCGATCACTTCGTCAATCGTTCTAACCTTTTTCCAGCCCGGCGAAACGTTAAAACCGGAAGCTTTCAACGCCAGCATACTTTCCTCGTGACTCGCAAAAACATTTTCATCACTTAAAAAGTAATACAGATAACAGTCCAGCGTACGTCGGGCAGTTTCAGCGGAATCCTGTAATTTAAAAGAACCCGAAGCGGCATTCCGTGGATTTGCGTACGGATTTTCTCCCAGCGTTTCCATTTCCTCATTCAACTTCTGGAAAGAACTGAAAGGCATAAAACCCTCTCCGCGCACTTCGAAAACAGCCGGAAGCTTGTCAGATTTTACACGTAGCGGCAAGCTGCGGATCGTCTTAACATTGTTTGTAATTTCGTCGCCCCGCGTGCCGTCACCGCGCGTAACGCCTCGCACGAGGACGCCGTTTTCGTATGTAAAACTCAAAGAAATTCCGTCGAATTTGAGCTCGCAGATGTACTCATATTCCTCACCATCCAGCCCTTTGCGCACCCTTTCGTCAAACAGGCGCAGCTCCTGTTCATTGTAGGTATTGTCCAGCGACAACATCGGATACCGGTGATTTACGGTATTGAAATTCTTGGTGATCGCCCCTCCCACCCGTTGTGTCGGAGAGTCAGCCTGTTTCAATTCCGGATAGAGCTTTTCCAGCTCGTTCAACTGATTCATCAACTGATCAAAATCAAAATCAGATATCTCAGATACACTGTCCTGGTAATACCGCGCGTTGTAGTAATCCAGTTTCTCAGACAATTCCTGTATTTGTTGTTCGGGTTTCATGGTTTCGTGGCTTTCTGAGATAATTTTTAATACTTGCGACTTCAATAATCTCATTGATTCCGATTGATCAAAATGTCGGATTTGACAACCGTTTCCGTACTCCATTTCTGGTCGGGGTCATTTAGCGCCGAAAATGCAATATCAGATCAATGAATTATTGTTAATTTCGCTCAAATTTACAGTTTATTCTTTTTTATAAAATAATGGTTGAAATTGCCCCGTCGATCCTTGCCGCTGATTTTGGTAACCTGCAGCGTGATGTTGAAATGTTGAATAGAAGTGAAGCAGATTACATTCATGTGGATATCATGGATGGGATGTTTGTTCCTAATATTTCTTTTGGACTTCCGGTTTGCGAGGCGGTTCACAAGCATGCACAAAAGCCATTGGACGTCCATCTGATGATTGAACAACCCGACCGGTACCTTGAAGATTTCCGTAAAGCGGGCGCGTCAATACTCACAGTACATTACGAAGCTTGTCCGCATTTACATCGTACATTACAGCATATCAAAGAATTGGGAGCACTTGCAGGCGTAGCGCTGAACCCGCATACGCCCGTTGAACTACTTTCCGAAATTTTGTCGGAAGTGTCACTCGTACTGATCATGTCTGTGAATCCCGGTTTTGGTGGCCAGAAATTCATCGAAAATACTTACCGGAAAGTTGCCAAATTGCGGCATATGCGCAAAGAGTCGCAGACCGATTTTAAAATTGAGGTTGATGGCGGAGTTAACAGCCACAATACGCCATTACTGGTAAACCAGGGAGCCGATATTCTTGTTGCGGGCAGTTTCGTTTTTAACTCGACAGATCCGATGCAAACCATTGCAGGTATGAAATCTTTCAGAAATCTATGACCCGTTGCGTTTCAGCCTTTTTGGGCCTTATTTTCGTACTACTGGTTTCAAATTTTTCGTGGGCGCAACAAAAAAACGCTGAAAAAAAATATCCGCTAAAAGTAAGTGCTAATGGCAGACACCTGACGGATCAGTCTGGCGCACCGTTTCTGGTTGTCGCCGATGCTGCCTGGCAAATGCTGCGAAAACTGAATTATACGGACGCTGTGCAATATCTGGATATCCGTAAATCTCAGTCTTTCAATACGATTCTTGTCCATTTGCTACCAGCACAAACGAATCAGCGAAACGTTCACAAAGTCGCTCCTTTCCCTGGAAATGACCTTTCCAAACCTGACAAATCTTATTTTGATCAGCTGGAAAAAGTGATTGTTGAGGCACGGGAACGCGATCTGGTAGTAGGAATTATTGTGTCCAGAAAAAGCTGGAATTCTTTATTCGAAGCGCAGGGAGAAGAAATTTGCCGAAATTATGCTGCGTTCGTCAGTCAGAAATTTGCAAAATATGAAAATATAATCTGGGTGATCGGCCAGGAAGAAAATCAACATAAATTTATTTACAAGGCCGTTTTGGAAGGTGTGAAAACCAATTCACAGGATCGGCTGATCGCGTCATTTTCCTCCTGTTCGCCAACAACCTTGTCTGATTCGCTCAATGCTGTACAGCCGGACCTGCGTTTTATTGTTCCGGACTCTACTGTTTCCGTGAGTGAGTACGAAGCACTTTCAGCCTGGCAAAAACGCATTGGCCAGACTTACCACAAACCTTTCGTGGTAGCCAATCTGGAACTTCCCTGGGAAATAGCTGATCAGTCTGCGATCATCCGAAATCAGGCTTATCAGTCGGTTTTAAGCGCCAGCGCTGGATTTTGTCATTCCAGTACAATCAAAAATTTTCATTCAACCTGGAAAGTGAATATTACCAGGGACGGCGCCGAATACATCAACCATTTTGCAAAGATTCTGGGCCGGCTACCCTGGGAATTCATGCAGCCCAACAATCAACTGAATATCTTACCCGACTCCCTCGACAGAGTAGAAATCACTTCGTTTTTCTTATCAAACAGAAGAATGGCAATGCTTTATATACCGTCTTCCCGCCCGATAAAATTGGATTTAACGCCACTTAATGGCGAAGAATTCAGGGTGGTATGGTACAGTCCGCGTACCGGAAAACGCTGGACCGGCGCAGATGTGCCTATGACTTCTATGGCGTTGATCAGCCCGCCTGACGCGCAGGCTGGCTGGGACTGGATTCTGCTGGTCGGATCTAAAAATTAACGGGAATACAATTTGTAAGAAATGCTGGACACTTCGCTACTAATCATTATTTTTACAAGCTATGTCTCAATGCGAAAATGTAAGTTTGGGTGAATGAGCTTGTTTAACATAAAAATTTACATCGCGGGTTTTCTATTCCTTGCCCATTTAGGATACGGCCAGGAAGTACAATGGGCGACCAGAATACTTGGATATTCTTCTGAGTACCGGCCCGGACAATTCGGTCACGCATTTAGAGCAAAGCAAATTCTGGGAGAACCGAGCAAACTTCCTGATTTCGGCAACAGCCCCTGCGCCTGGTCGCCGGCAGAATCCGACGGCAGTGGTGAGGAATGGATCAAAGTCGGTTTTGAAAAACCTGTCGTTTTGAAACAGATAGCGGTGGCTGAAAACTTCAATCCTGGTTCCGTTGCGCGTATTTACGCCTATAATGACGCAGGAAAAGAATTCCTGATTTTCGACGGGAAAGCTGGTCCGATCACCGAAAGAGGCAGAATGCTACGGGTGTTTCCCGAGAAAAAAGACATTCTCGCCAATGCAGTCAAAATTGTGCTGCAACCTTCAAAAGTGAGTGGTTTTAATCAGATTGACGCCATTGGTATATCAGACGCTACGAGTCCTATCGAAGCAAAAATAAATCTTGCAGAAACGCTTCCGAAAGACGTAAAAAAGGAAAACCTGGGTAAAAATGTCAATAGCCCGGGGCAGGAACTTGTGCCGATTATTACTCCAGACGGGAAAACCCTTTATTTTACGAGAAGCAATAGCCCGGGCAACATCGGGTCACCCGACAAGCAGGATGTCTGGTATTCCACACTCGATAAAAACAATAACTGGACGGAGGCGAAAAATATTGGCCCGCCGATCAATAACGCCGGGGACAATGCCATTACAAGCATTTCGGCAGATGGAAAAACAATTTATCTGATCAATGTTTACCGCCCGGACGGCACTTTGGTAAGCGGTTTTTCCCGATCATTTTACACCAGGAACGGATGGACTTTCCCGAAAGAATATAAAATTGCCAACTTCTACAACATCCACGTCAGAAATCAGACTGAAATGGCCGTTTCTCCTCAGGGAAATGTTCTGGTTTTGTCTGTCCAACGTAACGATAGCGAGGGGAGTAAGGATTTGTATGTATCCTTTCATAAGGAAGACGACACCTGGTCGGAGCCGTTGCGGATGGGCGATGTAATTAATACAGCAGACTATGAAGGTTCACCATTTTTGGCACTTGATAACAAAACACTGTACTTCACATCATCCGGTTTGAGCGGATTTGGGGAAGGTGATCTTTTTGTGACCAAACGACTGGACGATACCTGGATCAACTGGTCAAAACCTCAAAACCTTGGACCATCGGTCAATACACCACAATGGGATGGTTATTTCAACATTCCGGCTTCGGGTGATTATGCTTATTTTAGTTCGAGTGAAAATTCAATTGGCAAAGAAGACATTTTCCGTATCCGGCTCACACCGGAAATGAAACCGGAACCTGTTGCCGTTGTCACCGGAACAATTTTCGAATCTGTCACCAATAAACCGATTCAATCAGAAATCGTAGCAGATTTCAAGAAAAACAACGAGGTTTTTACCAAAGCCACATTTGACCCGGAAAGTGGCGAATTCAGGCTTATTTTACCTTTGAAAGAAATATACCGGTTGTCCGCATCGCAGGAAGGCTACTTTCCGGTAACGGAAGAAATTGATTTATCAGCTGAGACGAGTTTTAAGAACATTCGGAAAAATCTGTATTTGCAACCCATCAAAACCGGACAGCAAATCAGGTTGAACAACACGATGTTTGCGCAGAGCAGTTCCGATGTGATAAGTACTTCCTACCCCGAACTGGACAGGATCGCGACAACCATGACTGCATATCCTGCCATGGAAATTTTATTAGAAGGACATACTGATAATCAGGGCGATACCCAAAAGAACGTTAAACTTTCGGAAGACAGGGTTTTGGAAGTAAAAAAATACCTGACCTCAAAAGGAATTAGTGCCCAGCGTATCCAGACAAAGGCGTGGGGTCCGGCAAAACCCATTGCAAGCAATCAGACCGAGCAAAGCAGGCAGAAGAACCGCCGCGTGGAGTTCACAATACTCAAAATCTAAAAGGTACCGTAAACCGGAAATTTGGTTTATTTTTGCAAAAATTCAGGCATATCGTCAAATGTCTGATTCACTTTTTTGCGGTCTGGAAGATAACACCAGGTACATGCCGCATCACTAACATCAGCAATCATTAATGTCTCACCTTTTAAAAAAAGAAAATCTGATCCTGGCGCTGGTACTTTTGGCCGGCCTTATGCTCAGACTTTATCACCTGGATACTTACAGCATTTTCTTTGATGAAAAAAGCACCATGGTCGTCAGCCAGGGAATTGTGCTGGAAGGTTCAAATCAAAAAGATATTTTCACCGCTGCTACATTTACTCCTGCACAGTTCTGGTCACACAAATCGCTCGCTGATTATTACGAAGCAATGACACGGAGCGACATCGGGAACAGTCCGTTTTACTATTTCCTGCTGCATTGGTGGATGGAAATATTCGGGATTTCCGACTTTACAGCCCGCTTTTTTTCCGTCATTTTCAGTGTTTTGATCATTGCCGCGACGTATTTTTTTTCAAAACGTTTTTTCTCTTCAAAAACTGGTCTGATCGCTGCGGCAATTGTAGCAATTGAGCCATTTTTCATTGCATACAGTCACCAGGCGCGCAATTACTCGCTCACGTTTTTCCTTACCTTACTGGCAACCTACTTTTTCCTCCAGATCATTGAAAACAAAACGTCTAGGAAAAAAACGATCTGGTTGTACGTGGGTTACGTGCTGGCCTGCGGTCTTGGCTTACTGTCGCATTTTCTAACGATCGCAGTTTTGCTGGCGCACGCCATTTACGCACTCTTCTTTCTCCGAACCATTCAGGGCTGGATACGCATGGCGTTTGCAGGTGTTGCCGCACTTTCCGGGGTCACATGGTGGATGCTTTTCGGAGGCGGTCAATACACACTTTTTACTTTGAACTATCAGGCAGAGCATTACCGGAAAATGGCCGAGACCAATGATCATACGTATGGAGTTATTTTGCCGGCTACCCTTCAAAATGTATTTACTAAATCGCTTCCCGTATTTTCCGATCTCATTATTTTCACAAACGGGCTTACAGACGCGCTCGTGGGAAAACGTAATACCATCATCGCAATATGTGTAGGGATTTTACTGATTGTTTTTTACAGGTTCCGAAATAAAATCAAAACACCCGACTGGCTGACTCCCCGCCTTCCTTATCTGCTGATTCTGATCAGTTCTGTTTTTTACACCAATCACAAATTACAATTCTGCATTTTATCCGTCAGCATTTTCGCTCTTTCTTTTTTGTATGATGTTCACAAAGAGGCAGATGCAAAACAAAAGCAGCGATTGTGGTTGCTTTATATGATGGGCCTCATTCCAACCCTGTTCCTGATTTTGATGTCATTCAAAAACGGACATACCTATGGAATTACCCAGCGCTACTCCGGTTTTTCGTTTCCGTACGTGATCATCGTGATCAGCCTGCTTTTACAGTATTACAGTTCGCTACCTTCCGAATTCCGGATATTGGTTTTTGTATTTATGGTGATGCAATTTTATTTTGTTGGCCAGCGGCTCGAAGAATTTTACGCGGACAGATCGTTGAAATATGGCTATTTCGTGGAACCTCGTCCTGCAAATCCGTTTTATGCTGCGGCCAAGGAAATTGAAAAAGTGTATCAAAAAGGAGACACGATTTTGTATCCCGCAAAAAGATATCCGATTAAATCCGAAATGGACAGAACTTTCCTTCCTTACTCTGTCAGAGATGCGCAGCTGACCAATTTGTATTTACCAAAAGACGCAGATTACGTACAACGGATGGACACCACCCAGACCGACCGTATACTGATCAGACGAAATCAAAAAACACTGGAAATCATCAACTTAAAGGGTCTGCGAGCCGGTGATGACTAATCAAACGGTAGGAAATGAGCAAAACCGTCTGATAAGATTTCGTATATTGCGGCCTTATTTCAGCAACTTTAGTTGTTACTTTGTTTAACTAATGTTGTAACAACAGCAACAGATATTACACATCGACATACACCATCCGGCCATGACCGTAGAAGAAATCATAAATGAACCAAGGCAAATCAGCGGCGAGCTGCGGCTGAAAATTCTTGGTATGTATCACCAGGCCAACGCCGGGCACATCGGATGTTCGCTAAGCTGCATTGATCTGATGATTGCCGTTTTGTTTTTGAACAAATCTGAGGAAGACACTTTTATTCTGTCAAAAGGACATGCTGCTGCGGCGCTGTACGCAAGCCTGAACACAATTGGCGAAATTACCGACGAAGAACTGGCAACGTTTTACCTGGACGGCACCACGCTGCCCGCGCACCCCGCTCCAAGGCAATACAAAGGAATTCCCTTCGCAACAGGATCTCTCGGGCATGGACTTCCGATAGCTACCGGAATTGCACATGCTGCGAAGGTTGGTGGCGAGGACAGTTATTCTTTTGCTTTGCTTTCAGATGGCGAAACGAACGAAGGAACAACCTGGGAAGCAGCACATTACGCGATTCAAAATAAACTGGATAATCTTTTCATGATCGTTGACCGGAATGGTCTTCAGGGTTTCGGTTCCACAAACGAGGTTTTGGGATTAACGGCATCCGTAGAGAAATGGAAAGCGATCGGATTCGAAACTGTTGAGGTGGACGGCCATGACATTGCCTCAATCAACGATGTCATCAAAGATTTGAAGGAACACAAAAATGGCTTACCAAAAGCCATTATAGCGAATACGATCAAAGGTAAAGGCGTTTCCTATATGGAGAACAAACTGGAATGGCATTATCTGCCGATGAATAAAGACCAATACGAGCAAGCAACGCTGGAAGTAAAGGAACGATATTTTAATGAACTGACGAATGCTTGACCATTTACCCGCCTACCGCGAAAAAATACAACAACTCAAAGGACCTATATTTGTTTTCGGAGCCAGTGGTTTCATCGGTGCCAATCTCTTCAATGACATTTTCAAGATCAGGCAGGATTGTTATGCTTTGACGCATGACGCAACAAAAGCCTGGCGTTTGAAGTTGCTCAATGTCCCTTTCGAGAATATTATTCACTGTGATATTCTATCAAACAATTCAGTATCTGAAGTTTTTGAGAAGTACAAACCGCAGACACTATTTAACCTGGCAGCTTACGGGGCTTACAGCAAACAGAGCAGTGTAAATCTGACCTATGAAACCAATGTCATCGGGACAGTAAATATTCTTCAGAATTGTTCAAAGGAAATGGTTTACATCCATGCCGGCAGCAGCTCTGAATATGGTTACAACTGTACTGCCCCCAAGGAAACAGACCGCGTTGAACCAAATAGTCACTATGCCGTTTCCAAGGTTTCGGCGGCGTACTTGTTGGAATTCTATGCAAAGCAGTTTCAGCTTAAGACGCTGAATTTGAGGCTTTATTCGATTTATGGATATTGGGAAGAGCCCGACCGCCTCATTTCCAAACTGATTGAAAGTGCTCGTAAAAAACAGCTTCCGTCATTGGTTTCTCCCGACATCAGTCGTGATTTTGTTTTCATTGAAGATTGCGTCGAAGCTTTTCTTGATGCGGCGTTGAATATCACAGCCACAACTTCCGGCAAGTCTTACAACATCGCTACCGGTATTAAAACTACCATTGGCGATCTGGTAGAGACTTCCAGAAAAACTTTCAATATTCCTCAGGAACCGCAATGGGGAAGCATGTCAAACCGGAAATGGGACCTTGCCGAATGGTTTGGTGACCCGTCGGCATTTGAAACCGATTTCGGTTGGAAAGCCAGGACTTCACTGGAAAATGGTCTGGCCAAAACCGAGAATTGGCAGAAAACAGTCCGGTACGAGGAGACTATTATTCCTGCATTTGAAAACCCAAAATTAAATCCGGTTATCACGGCAATTATCGCCTGTTACAAAGACGCGCAAGCAATTCCATTCATGTACGAGCGGTTGGTGAAAACTTTTAATGAACTGAAAGTACGTTACGAAATCATTTTTGTGAACGACAGTTCACCTGATAATCAGGAAGAAGTGATTAATAAAATCTGTGACAAGGATCCGAATGTAGTTGGGATCAGCCATTCCCGAAACTTTGGATCACAGTCGGCATTTTTGAGCGGGATGGAAATCGCGACTGGTGACTGCGTGGTTTTGATGGATGGCGATTTACAGGATCCACCTGAAATTATTCCCTCATTTTATGAAAAATGGATGGATGGAAACGATGTAGTATATGGCGTCCGCGTGCAGCGCGAAATGAAACCCCACATTCACTTTTTCTACAAGACTTTCTATAAAATATTCCAAAGCCTCAGCTATATACCCATTCCAAGAGATGCCGGGGACTTCTCGATGATTGACAGGAAAGTGGTAAAAGAACTGGTGGATTTGCCCGAAACGGAACAATTTTTGCGGGGTTTACGCGCCTGGGTTGGTTTCAAACAAACCGGCGTCCCGTACGTGAGGCCGGAGCGGATGTTCGGTGTTTCGACCAATAACTGGACCAAAAATATTTGGTGGGCAAAAAAAGCAATTTTCTCATTCAGCTTCGCACCACTGGAATTGATGAGTTACGCAGGATTTACATTAACGGGATTGTCAATTCTTGGAATAATCTGGCAGATTCTGGCCAAATTATTTTTCTTTCCTGATACCCCGCAAGGGATCAGCACAGTTATAGTACTGATCGTATTTTTCGGAGGCTTAACTATTTTGGGGATTTCATTTTTGGGAGAATACATCACCAAGATTTTTGAAGAGACTAAAAAGCGACCAAAATACATCCGGACAAGAATACGCCGTGGTTCAAAGTCATACAAAACAGCGGATGAGATCAGGACTTTGGTGAAGCAGTTGAGGAAGTAGCACATAGGCAGTCCTTTTTAAAATCTATTTCAACGTTTGATTTCTTCAAATTAAATTTCATTTATACCAATAACATTTTGATATTTACATAACCATTCCATTGTGGTAATAATCAAGCAAAAAACCTTGCACGAGTACTCCCTGCAATATCCAGAGGCCAAGGGTGCGATTACCGAATGGATGAAAAAGACAGAATTATCAGATTGGGCAAACTTTATGGATGTCAAGGCGGTATTCAATAGTGTCGATTTTGTTGGTGATAATCGCTATGTTTTCAACATCAAGGGCAATAAGTACAGAATGGTCGCCATGATCTTTTTCAGTGTAAGGACTGTTTACATACGGTGGTTTGTGACTCACAAAGATTATGACTCCATCATTGTTTCACAGGTGTAAAGATTTATTTGTATGGAAATTCAAACAGAACAAGCGTATAAAGAAGCCTTCAAAAAAATAGACGCATTTATTGCCGAAAAATTTGAGAGTAGCGAAACCAAGCAAAAGGAGTTTTTGGAGATAGCTAAGGCGATTCAAGCGTATGAAAAGGAATATTATCCGTTGCCAAAACCTGAAACTGTCACGGAGATGGTACAATTAAAAATGTACGAACTGAAAATTTCACAGAAACAACTGTCTGTTTTGCTGGGTATTACTGCCGACAAACTTTCACAAATATTGAATGGAAAACGTGACCCTGACGTAACATTTTTGAAGGCTGTATATCTGAAACTTGGTGTAGACCCTGGCTTTTTACTAAAAAATGCCTGATTCGCTCCTATGTTTGCCAAATTTATTAAATCATATAGCTGAATAGCTCACAAAATGAGAAAAGAATTTTCAAACGCCATAGAACAACTTGCAGTAGAAGACGATTCAATTGTTTTCATTACAGGTGATCTTGGTTATAATGCGCTGGAAAATCTTCAGGCTAAATTGGGCAAAAGATTTATCAATGCCGGTGTTGCCGAGCAAAATATGGTCGGCGTAGCTGCCGGGTTTGCGCACAAAGGATATAAAGTTTTTTGTTACAGTATTGCTCCCTTCATCGTTTATCGCTGTCTTGAACAGTTTCGTAACGATGTCTGTTTCAATAATTTACCCGTTTTTTTGGTTGGAAACGGCGGCGGATATGGTTATGGAATCATGGGCAGCAGCCATCATACGCTGGAAGATCTGGCATGTCTTAGCGGTTTGCAGAACGCAAATGTCTGGGTCCCTGGCTTTGCAGATGAAGTTGAACCTGTGATCCGTCAGATCGTGGCTGATAAACGTCCTGCCTACCTGCGCCTTGGTGCCGGCAAAACCACACCTGTCAACACTTACACGTCAGGTTCTTTTAAAGTATTGCATCAAAATGATTCCGCAGAAGTTACTGTCTTCGCACTCGGGCCCATTGCAAACAATGTATTGACAGCGTTGGCTCAGGCTGACGAACTGGCTTCAAAAGTAAATGTGATCTCAGCGTTGCATTTTCCGCTCGTGATCGAAGATGACCTGCTCCGGCTCATTGAAAAAGCGCCGAACATTCTGGTTGCGGAAGAACATATCAGTACAGGTGGTCTGGCGCAGCAATTATCTGTGCAACTTCTTGAAAGAGGTGTATTTATGGCGTCTTTCAAAAGCCTGAAAGCGGAGGGTTATCCGAATGGCAGATACGGGAGTCAGAGCTACCATCAGAAAATTTCCAGCCTGGATCCGGATTCTATCATTGCCAATATTAATAATCTGTTGATTCCGGCATGACCAAAGGAGCTTTAAAGCTGATAATCTGCCTGATCATTCTTATTCCGATTGCTTTGTATTTCGGTGTCTGGGATTACTACGCAATCAATATTCCGAAGTGGGATGACCATACGCTGAAATTTTTCATCAACCAGTATGCACACGCAACAGGTTTTGAGGGAAAGGTCCAGGCTTTTATCAAGCAGCATAATGAGCACCGCATTGCGCTTACGCGCCTGGTTGCGCTGATCGACTTCAAAATTTTTGGTACGCTTAACTACCGGCACATGATGCTGGCCGGAAACCTCTTACTTCTGGGCATTCTTCCACTTTGGCATTTACTACTAAAAAATAACAAAAAGCCCCTATTTGCTCTTGTCCCCGTTCCGTTTTTATTGCTCTCTCTCGCTATGGTGGAGAACATGTACTGGGGCATGGCAGCCGTGCAGAATTTCGGTGTGGTTACGCTGACGCTTTGGACTATCTATCTGTGTGTAAACCCCAAGCCGTCACTTTTTGGCTTGTCCATATTGCTGGCAGCAATCACAATCTTCACCAGCCCGAACGGAATTTTCGTATTGCCGATAGGCGCCTTACTTATTTTTTTGACCGGCAACAGAAAACGTCTCGCCTTATATATTCTTTCGGTAAGTGTCGCAGTGGTTTTCTATTTTAAAAATTTCACATTTCCCGAATCCAATCCGGACTCGAAAGCATCACTTTTACAACTGATTAAAGGTTACATGGCTTTTCTGGGATCCTTCGCAGAGTCCTTCCCTGTACTTGATCATTTTGCGGTATGTGTTTTCATTGGTTCCGTTCTGTTTCTGGTTGCTATTTCGGTTGCTTCCACGACCATGTTCAGAATTTCCAGAAACAAATATCCCGTTAAGTTTGAAAAAATAACAGACCTCTTTTGCCTTGGAACGATACTCTTTATACTCGCCACAGCGCTTGTTGTCGTTTACGGAAGAGCTGGTTTTGGATTGGAAGGACTGATCACAAGCAAATACAAAATTTACTCTATTTTGCTGCTGATCACTGCATACCTCTATGTTGTGATTCCGATCAGGGGAAGTTTTTTGTCGCCTTATATCACTACCATCATTGCACTGGCGATCACCTTCAATGTATTCAGTTATCATTATCATTTGGTTGATGCCTACAATCTGAGAAAGCTGATCACAATGCAACAATTTGACTGGACCTATAATGACAAAACGCTCGTAGCGTCCTCAGATACATCATTTGCGGGGCGGATCGTTGCAAAAACGCCTGTTTTCTATGAGAAATGGCTTCCTTTGATCGCCATAGCTGACCGTCAGGGTTACGCCGGTGACTCACGCGCCATGACAGAGCTTTATGCAGCAACTTCGTTCAAAAAAGGAGGAGAATTTTTCTCTGTCGAGAATGGCAGTTTTACAAGTCAGCGTCTCCAGGACAGCGGAATTTATATTTTATTCAGTTCAAAAAAACGATTTTATGTCTTCCCTGCATTCAGAGCAAGAAACAAAAACCGCAAGGAACTGTTCCTGAAACAATACTATTTTGCACCGGGCTTCAAAACTGAAATTCCGCTTTCCTCAATGGATCAGGGAGAATACAGAGTTGCCCTCATCAGGCAGCAAGGGGAGCAAACCGGAATTTTATTCAAAAACGATGTGATCTCGGTCCCAAAAATCACCCAAAATAAAATAAAAGTAAACTGGTAAATATGCACGCTACGTCCAAAGGACATATCATTCAGTTAGATGGAATCCGTTTCATTGCAGTTGCGCTGGTTTTAATTGCGCACCTGAAAGAAACGCCAGTTCCACTTGGCGAAATGGGTGTAACGATATTTTTTGTTCTCAGCGGTTTTCTGATTTCACGAATTCTGATGCAAAGCCGCGACAAAATGATGGACCAGCCTGGCGGATTCGGCAAGTATCTCAGCAAGTTCCTGATCAGGCGCACGATACGTATATTCCCGGTTTATTATCTGTGCATCGGGGTGCTTTACATTTTGGGCGTTCCTTCGGTGCGGGAACACCTGGCCTGGCTGGTTTTGTACGGCACAAATATCTACATCGCCGTTCATGAAACATGGCTTGGGACAGTGGATCATTTGTGGTCGCTTGCAGTTGAAGAGCAGGTTTATCTCTTCTTTCCCTTTCTGATATTTTTCATTCCAAAGAACAAACTGGTCGTCAGCCTGGGTATCATGGGTCTTTTCAGCGTAAGCCTTCGGATGTATTTCTACCTGACCGGAAAGCCCTGGTTCTGGTCTTATGTATCCATGCCAGCTTGCCTTGATTCCTTTGCGTTGGGTGGTTTGATGGCCTGGTTGCAGCTTTACAAAAAAGAAACCTTCGCAAAATTATTTAGCAGCGTATGGCCCGTTCTTGCCGGTCTGCTGGCATGGATTGCGTTGCACTATTGGTCAAAAAACTTTGCTACTGAGAAATACAACATGGGTCATGTTGTAATGGACAGGCTTGTTTCTTCCATTTTCTGTTTTTTCCTGATCGGGAAAGGCGTGATGGGTTACACCGGAGCAATGGGCTGGTTTTTAGAAAATCAGGTCAGTACATATCTTGGCAAGATCAGCTACGGAATATATCTGTATCACAATTTTGTCTTCAATCATTACCACGCCTGGGAATACCCCAATCACCCGACAGTCAGACTTTTAAACAGAATCTACCGTAGTTTTCCGGAACTCAAAGACTCGCAACTATTTATTTTCGTTCTTGTATGTGTCCTTACGGTTGCAGTGGCATCAGTTTCCTGGCATTTCTTTGAAAAACCAATTAACGCACTGAAAGACAAGTACGCTAAGTAAATATTAAAAATCCAATAGCCCTAGTACAGGCTTTTTTATTTAATTTCGCACACAAATACCAAATAAACTTCTGCATGACGTTTCTTCTTAGTATAGTAATGCCCGCATACAATGAACAGGATTGTATTGTAAAAGTGGTACACAACTGGACAAGTTTCTTAAAAAATAAATTTCCGAACGATAATACAACGCTGATTGTAATTAATGACGGATCAAAGGATAACACAAAAATCCTGCTTGATCAGCTGGAAAAAGAGGTAACCAACCTTACCGTTGTGAATCAGAAAAATGGCGGGCATGGAAATGCTGTTGTAAATGGGTACAACAAAGCACTTGAACTTGGCTCCCAATATGTTTTCCAGACGGACAGTGACGACCAGTTTGTTTCTGACGATTTCGACAAACTCTGGGCCCGGCGCGACCAGTCTCAATTTATCCTTGGCTATCGCGAAGTACGTCACGATGCGGGTGTGCGTTTGTTCATCACCAAATTCCTGAGAGGTACCATTTCTCTGATTTACGGAACTTACATCATGGACAGCAATATTCCATTCCGGTTAATCAAAGGTACTTTTCTTCAAAAAATGATGGATCAGCTCCCTAAGCCGGAGCCATTTGCACCAAATATCTTTTTGTCGGTAATGGCAAAAAAATCGGGTCAGGAAACATTTGACATCCCCATTACGCATAAGGACCGGGAAACCGGAGAGGTTTCAATTGTCAAATGGAATCTTTGGAAAGTTTGTATCCGTAGCTTCAAAGAACTCCTGCGTTTTCGCCTGGAGCTGAATCAAAAGGTGAAAGCATTACGCGCTTGAAATGAATAGAGGCGGTTTTGAACAGGAAATAATACCTGTCCAAAACCGTTGATAAAGCATTTAAAACTGCTTATTGCCGACTTAAACAGCCAACCGGTTACGCTTGTGTCGAAAAAACTAATCATTGCTATCCTGCTGGCGGCTTTTCTTGCACTGGCGGGATATTTTCTATTCAATTGGTACAGAGGCTCTTCCGCCGCCTGGAAATACATTCCTTCCAATGCCGTGGTGGTTATTACCAGTGAGCATTTGCAGGATTCCAGTTATACGGCAACGGATGCACTTATTGATCTGAAAAGGCTGCCGCTGCTGGACATTGCCAGCGACAATTTATCACTCCTGAACCTGATCGCACCGGATGCCGCCAGGTTGCATGCATTTCTGAAAGATAAGGCCATTACCTACTCATACCATCCGCGCACAAGCACCGAATGGGGTGTTATCATGTACATTCCTTTGGCCGGCGGTGATAAACCTGCCTGGCTCGACAGTCCACGGCGCGGGGATGTACGTGTGCTGCATCATAATTTCCAAAATCAGAAGATTACGGATGTAAGCGATGTCCGTTCGCGACCTCTGTTTTCATACCTGATCAAAGACAACTATCTGGCAGTAAGCTATTATGGCGATTTGATTGAAGACGTTGTACGCGCATCTTCCCTGAGTATCGAATCGTTTCAGTTGCGGTATCGTTTTGCCAAAATCCCTGATTCTGATTTTGGAACAAGTATCTATCTGAAAAGCGACGCATGGAAATCAATTGTTCCGCTTGCCAATGAGGGAAGCACTTTAAAGGAATTTGCCAAAGCCTTTCCCGATTTTCAGGATTATCATATCGAAAAAACTGAGGACAAAACGAACCTGAACCTAACCTCTTCCGGATCCAAAACGCCCGACCATTATTTCAATTCATGGTTACAGGATAGTCCCGGCTCGCCTTTTACCGGTCATAAACACATCTCTCAGCAAACCTCTTTTTTTTATCGGCTGGCAGTCAGTGATGAAGCCAATTTCAAGAAAGAGTTTGTAAAATGGCACAAAAAAAATAATTCGGAGCCATGGAATAAGCTCAATTATTATATTGGGAAAGAAAGCAATCTGTTGGTAGACAATCTGGGGTCAGAATTGGTGTTATGCCAGCTTGAAGAAAATAACAGTATCAATGACGGCAAAATTCTGCTTGCGCGTTTTTCCAATTACGACAAATTAAGACCTGTGCTGCAAAAACTGGCAAGATTGTCCAACAAGGAAATGAACGTTTCTTCCGACCAGTTTCAGGGTTACGACATTTATTCCGTTGACATCCCCGAATTGCCGGTAGGGCTTTACGGCCCCATGTTCACCGGATTTCAACGCAGTTACATTACCTATGTCGCGCCGTATCTGGTCATCAGCAACAATGCACAGGTTTTGCAGAATTACATTGTCGACTACGAGAATCAGTTAACCTGGAAACAATCGCCTGAATTTGACAGCGTTCTGATCAATAATAAATCTGAGGCGCAGCTTTCGCTGATCGTTAATCTGAGAAAAGCACAGTCACGTTCTGCCGGTACCGCCGGAAAATCGTATGGTGATTTGACCAGCAAAATAGAGTCCGCGGTAATACAGTGCCACTTTGAAGGCAATACCGCTTACCCCGAAATAAGCCTGATCCCCAAGAAACGGCAAACATTGGAAAAAGTATTGAACCGGACTTTCCTGAACATTGATATTGAATTGCCCGTCATTTACGATACAGAACTGGCTGCTTTACAAAATCCTGTTGATGGAAGTTCAGAGATACTTTTAACAGATATTGAACATAATCTCCTGCGCACCGACAACCTGAAAACCGGCAAAACGGAGACGATTACAAAACTGGACGGGCCGATCGTAACCACAGCATATAAAGTCGATTTCCTGAATATTGGCCGTCAGCAGCGAATCTTCGCAACGAGTAATGCGGTCTACGCGATCGACGAAGATAATTCAACAACTTTTACCAAATTTTCAAAAACAATACCTTCGGTTGCTCCAATTTCTGCTCTTTATCTGGTTGATGGCGGCGAGGACGGCAGTAACCGCTTTGTGATCAGAACTTCGGCCCAGGAATTATTTTTGTGGGAAAGCGTGAACAAACCCATACGAAAGCTAAACCGCTCAGTAAGATTTGAAAATATACAGGCCCCGGTCGTGACATTAAACCAGATCGGAAATCGTGGTTTTATTGTTACCGAGAAAAATGGAAAAATATATTTACTTGGAGAAAATGGTGCTGTTAAACCAGGATTTCCGGTCGACATACTGGCCAGAACCGAAAGCCCGTTTACCTGGGCGCAAAATACTGAAACCGGGCAGCCGGAACTAGTGGGCGTAAGTGCATCCGGAGATCTGATACGCATTAATCTGAGTGGAAAAATTACTTCCCGCCGACAACTTCTAAGACCGGAACCTGGGTCCACATTCAGAATTGTATTTGATCGCAATTCACTGGACTGGATTCTCGCACGTTCTTCGGCATCCAGAGCGTCAATCATTACAAAGGAAGGAAACGAGCTGTTCACAATCAAAGACATAAAACCAAATTCCGAGATTCAATATCACTTTTTTGGTGTCGATAACCGGTTCATCACCATCCGGTCGGGCAATTATACGACGCTTTTTGATATGACGGGAAGGCGGCTAGGCGACAAGGCAATTCCGTCCGAAATGCCTGTAAAATTGACATACCAACCGGGATATTATAAATTGCTTATTTTTAGCAGATCAGAAAAGAAGATTCAGGTCTGGTCGATTAAGTTGCGTTAGTAATATGAAGTTTTTAAAATACATTATACTGATTTTGGCGGCGTTTGTCTGGTTATCCGGATTAAACCAGAATGTCTTAAATCTCACAGGAAATCTAAGGCGTTTCCAAAATGGTTATCAGTTCGGGGATCTTTACCGGCTCTCCAATTTGCCACAATTCAAAGACCCCGTTAAAGCCTGCGAAGTATATAAACCACATGTACGCAACGCATCCAACAGGAAAGTTAATCTGTTTGTTATTGGCGACAGTTTTACGGAACCCGGCCGTATTGAGAAAGCAAATTTCCCCGTAGATTTCTACCAGTATGTACATTGGGATGAATTTTTACACGTTAAATTAGACACTACACAAACCAATATATTGTTGATCGAGTGTGTAGAGCGGCACGTGAGGGAAAAGTTTGCCATGCCGATGAAAAACCTCGTTCCGGATAGTGCGACTTTTGTAAGCAACACCCCATTTTTGTCGAGAATGCAGAAGCTGGATATTGCTTTCAGCTCAAAAGGAACAGAAGCCAGGCTTGATATGCTTCTTTTTACCAACAATCTGGTCATGCAGATCAGAGAGTGGAAGGCGACTCTGAATTACAAATTTTTTGACCGGGTAAATAAAGAAGTTACGCTCGTAAATAACGATCAGGATATTGTTTATTACCTGGATACAAACACGCCTGCAACGACATCTTCGTTTACGTCTTTGACAAAAAACGGAGTTGATACAATCGTCACCAACGTAATGACGAGCGAAAAAGCGGCAATTCAATTGGGCTTTGACGAAGTAATTCTCTCAATCATTCCAAATAAAATCTCCGTGATTAATCCGGAATATGGAACTTATAACCGCCTGATTGATCGGGTATATTCAGATCCCAGATTGACGTTACCAGTTGTAAATGTTCTGGAAGATTTTAGAAAAATGGGAACCGCCGCATACCTGAGAGGCGATTCCCACTGGACTTGTGCAGGTCAGAATCTTTGGCTGGAAAAGGCCAATACACTTATTGGCGAACGCATTGCGACCAGAAGATGATTAAATGGCTATCTCTTCACCTTCGTTTACTTTTCCGGTTAGCTTGCCGACTGTCAGGCCTTGTACAATAATTGAAAATAAAACGACAAAGTAAGTGACCGCCAGAATCAGGTCTTTGTTCAGATCCTGATCAATAGAAAGGGCGAGGGCAATTGAAACACCTCCCCGCAATCCTCCCCAAACGAGAATGATTAATGATTGTTTACCAAATTTCTTTCTGAACGGAATTATTTTAACCGGAACCCAGATTGAAATAAAACGGGCAAATAGTACGATCGCAATCGTAATTGCACCAATTACGCCGTATTGTTTCAGGTCGGGTATTAAAAGCAGTTCAAATCCGATGATCAGGAATAAAAGCGCATTCAGAATTTCATCAATGAGCTCCCAAAACTTGTCAATGTAATCCCGCTCCTGCTCGGAAACGCCGCCAAGATTTTTGCCATAATTTCCAACTACCAAACCAGCAGCTACCATGGCCAACGGACCCGACATGTGCATAGCCTGCGCCGCAAGGTGGCCACCCATGACAATAGCCAGCGTAATGAGAACATGCACATTGTAGCCATCCACCCTGTAAATCATTTGTGACCCTACAAATCCGAGCAGCAATCCCAATACGATACCACCAAGCGCTTCCTTGATCAAAAGCATCGAAATTCCGCTAAAAGTGGTATTCACTTCCTCTCCACGGGCCAACGCCAGCATGATGATAAAAACAACAACCGCCATCCCATCATTAAAAAGCGACTCTCCGGCGATCTTTGTTTCCAATGATTTCGGGACGCCGGCCTGTTTCAGAATACCCAGAACCGCGATGGGATCAGTTGGCGAAATGAGCGCTCCGAACACAAGACATTGTATAAAAGGAATGGGCATGTGAACCAGTATGAGCACATGGTACATCAGAAAACCGATCACAAAGGTGGAGATAACAACACTTACGGTTGAAAAGACAACAACAGGCATGCGCTGCTCTTTGAGGTCTTCAAGGTGAATGTGGATTGCGCCTGCAAACAGAAGAAAATTAAGCATCGCCCCCATCAGTATCTCTGTCAGATCGACGCTTGCTATCAGGTTCGTGATTCGTTCAAATATGTGTGGGAAAACGCTGTCCGTAGCGATCAAGCCAACTGAAACCATCAACGCAATCACCATGATTCCGATGGAAGCCGGTAACTTGAGCACGCGCGCATTGATGTATGAAAAGATCGCAGAAATGACAATTAGAATAGAAAAAGAATAATACAACTCCATGTAAATAGATTTGGTTATAGCCCAAAATACAAAAATCGGAGCGTTTTTAAAAGTCAAAACGACCTTCCGGACCAACTTCTAATGGCATTCTAATAATCATTTAACAAGTCTTTTTTTCTGATTTTAAGGTAAAATACAAGAAGGAGAATCGCATAAATCCTTAATAATTGATACATTTATACTAGCTGTTCTGTTTCTGTGATAGCTGTTTGTGTAAACGTCGCTGCGCGATTCAAGACCGTTAAAATCGAAATCTTCAGGCATGCACATTACTGATTAACTTTGTATTTCATGGAGAAGAGACCTGTATTTTCGTCCGGCTCAAAGTCTAACCACACCTTGCTCAAACGGTCAGGCAGCTGGTGTGCGGCAACGCTATGGCTGGCTTCTATTTATGCTTACCTGGCTCTCCCTGAAATCATCCCCGTACATTTTAGTACTTCCGGCAAGGCAGATGGTTTTGGCGACAAGGGAACAATTCTGTTGATTCCGGTCATTGGAACCATACTTTTTACGATGATTACCCGACTAGCCAGGTATCCGCAAAGTTTCAATTATGTGGTGCCTATCACCGAAAAGAATGCAGCTGGCCAGTACCGCATTGCAGTGAATATGCTGCTTTATCTCCGATTCGCATTTATGATTATTTTCCTTGCCATTGTTCTCCTGACGGTTCTCACAGCCAATGGATTCGCTGATGGCGTGGGTAATCTGTTTCTGCCGCTCACGCTCAGCCTGATTTTCTTACCGATGGCCTGGTTCCTCGTCAGATCTGTCAGATCCAGATAACTTGATACGAATTAGACGATCCAAAACTTTACCTGGCACAGTTTTGCTGTGTTCTTTTGAAGCTGATTAATGTTTCACTCAAATTCCACGTTCTGAAAACATTTTTGAAATAAATCAGAATCAATTCGTTCCAAATCACGTCACAATCAATCATCAATAAACCAAAATATGAGTCAATTCGAAATAGAGATATTGTCGTTCAACGCCATCAGTGAATTACCTGATTCCTGGACCAATGCTGATTATCTGTCACTGCTTTCTAAAATGGATTACGCAAATCCGGAAGAAATTAAGTTGCCTGAATTAAAAGAGATGTGTATGATGTCCCTCACCGATTTTGAGCCAAAGGAGGCTGCCGAAATTGTTTTGGAATATCTCATGTCGGAAGAACTTACAAAAGGACAGATTGAAAACCTGGCGCACGAAATCCAAACAGAAAAACTTTGGGAAGAAAATCCGAAGCTCGCCCTGCACCCTGACTTTTTCAGGGCAACACAACTTCTGCATGATGCTTTTAACGGAAAATTCCCAAAAACAGAGGCGGTGCAGTTTCAGGTGAAAATAACAGCTGCGGCTGCCGGAGATCTGGCGATCTTCGAGATTGATCCGGAAGCGCCGATTATTCGTTTACTTGCGCCGGGCATGTCGGATCGCGCCTTAATAAACCGCCTTTTTAGTGACCAGCTTGAAGGAACCAGTTTCTCTGAGGCAAAGGATATGTTGTGGCAGTTGAAGACAGTAAAAAGCGAGGCAAATGAAATTACGTTTGACATAGTAAGTTCTGCATACTGGTTCGACGATATTAAATATGCTGATAAATACAGCGCATCCTCGCACGCGGATGCGAAGGTGGAGGCAGAAGATGAATGAAAAATAGTGGCAGGCGTCTTTTAATGGATGCCTGCCTTCTATTTTGGAAATAACGTCGATTCTTTCTTTTGACAAAAAGAAGTATATTTCAGAAGCAAAATGTTATCTGAAAATCATATTTTATACCTCGCATGTCAAAACTTCTCCCTCTTCTTTTCCTGATTATATATTTTCCTCTTATTGCCCAATACCAAACATCGTTCGAGAAAAGCGGCGGCAAAAAAACCGCGACGTACGACGAAGGAATCGCCTTTTACAAAAGCCTTGCAGAAAAATTCCCACAAGTCAAAATTGCTGAAAAAGGACTGACTGATAGTGGGAAACCATTGCACCTGGTGCTGTATTCAAGAAACAAAAATTTTGACATACAAAAACTTAAAACACAGGGTAAGGCCATATTTATGATCAATAATGCGATTCACCCCGGAGAGCCGGATGGGGTGGACGCCTCTATGATGCTGCTTCGTGACATTGTACTTCATCCCGAAAAATTTCCTGAGCTAAACGATGTGGTTTTGGCGGTAATCCCATTTTACAATATCGGCGGTGCGCTAAACAGAAACGGGACCAGCCGCACAAATCAGAATGGCCCGGAAGAATATGGTTTCCGTGGAAATGCCCGTGACTATGATTTGAACAGAGACTTTATAAAAAATGATACTCGAAATGCCCGGAGCTTTGCAGCCATTTTCCATGAGCTCGACCCAGACCTTTTTGCCGACACACACGTTAGCAATGGCTCCGATTATCAATATATTATCACTTTGGATTATGCACAAAAAGACAAACTTGGTGGGCCCTTGGGCGAGTTCAACGAAAAAGTTTTTTTGCCCTTTATGTACAAACATCTGAAAGATGCCGGTTATGAAGCAACGCCATACGTGAATGCCTGGGGACAAACTCCGGATAAGGGTTTCGTTCAGTTTCCCGACTGGCCCCGATACTCAACAGGGTATGCGGCACTGTTCCATACGATTGGTGTCATGACGGAAACGCATATGCTCAAACCTTATGATCAACGTGTTAAATCCACCTATGCCTATCTTCACGGCAATATAAGGTTTCTGGCAGCAAATAAAACAGCCTTGTTGAAACTCAGGGCCGAAACCAAGGAAAGTGTCAAAACACAGAAAGAATTTGCGGTAACCTGGCAGGTGGACAAGACAAAACAATCTGATATTCAATTTAAAGGTTTTGAGCCGGAATATATTAAAAGTGAAGTGAGCGGGGTGGACCGCCTGCACTATGACCGGACAAAACCTTTTACAAAGACAATTCCATTTTACGACACTTACAAACCGCTTGACATTGTTCAAAAACCGGTTGCGTACATCATTCCACAGGGTTGGTTTAATATAGTCGAGCTTTTGAAACGGAATCTGGTAGAAATGAAAACCCTTGAAAAAGACACCGAATTGGAGGTTGAGGTATACAACATAGAGGACTATGATTCTCCGAAACAACCTTTCGAAGGTCACTATTGGCATAATACGGTAAAAATTGGAACACAGACGAAAAAGGTTTCCTTCAAAAAAGGTGACTGGTATATTCCTGTAAATCAATGGACAAACCGCTACATCATCGAAACGCTGGAACCGAAAGCTGTTGATTCATTTTTCAAATGGAATTTCTTTGATACCATTCTTCAGGCTAAGGAACATTTTTCTGCCTATGTGTTCGAAGACCTTGCAGCGGAACTTTTGAAAAATGACCCAACACTCAAAACCAAACTGGAAGAAAAGAGAAAAGCCGATCCGGAGTTCGCAAAAAATGGTAGCGCACAGCTTGAGTTTATTTATGACAATTCCGTTTACCGTGAAAAAGAATACCGCAGATATCCGGTTTTTCGGCTGATGAAGTAATCGGTTTGTCTAAAATTTGCGGCGGGAGGCAGCATGATAAAAATACTGTCCCAAACATTTTGGAACGTTTACACCCAATCGACTGTTACCCCAACAACCTAAAACAGGTTTGAAACACTATTTCGCTCTTTTCGACAAAACATTTTTATCATGAAAGAGCCCCCTTTAAAAACAAAAAATGACATTTCAGGAATTACAACTCATCGAGCCTATTTCTAAGGCTCTGACAGAAGAAGGATACACAACTCCTACCCCAATACAAGCGAAGGCAATTCCAATCATATTACAACAAAGAGATTTACTTGGTTGTGCACAAACAGGAACAGGTAAAACTGCTGCTTTTGCCATTCCAATGCTCCAATTGCTTTACAACAATCCTATCCCAAAGTTTGAAAAAAGTCGCATACGTTCGCTTATTCTGACGCCTACCCGGGAATTAGCGATCCAAATCGGTGAAAGTTTTGCTGCTTATGGACGCCATACAGGTATTCGCCATACCGTTATTTTTGGTGGTGTAGGTCAAAAACCACAGACAGACGCGCTTCAAAGAGGTGTGGATGTATTGATTGCAACCCCAGGCCGTTTATTGGATTTGATCAACCAGGGGTTTGTTAAATTGAACCAACTTGAACAATTCGTTCTGGATGAAGCCGACCGTATGCTTGACATGGGTTTTGTTCATGACGTTAAAAAAGTGATCAAACTTTTGCCCTCGAAAAGGCAATCGCTGTTTTTTTCTGCCACAATGCCACCAGCCATTGTGGTGCTTGCAAATACAATTTTGACCAATCCTGTTAAGGTTGAAGTTACACCAGTTTCTTCTACCGCAGATACAATCAAACAATCGGTTTTCTTTGTTGACAAATCGGATAAAAACTCGTTGTTATTACATATTCTGGCAGATTCAGCCATAGCTACTGCGCTTGTTTTTACAAGAACAAAACATGGTGCTGACAAGGTCGTAAAAGTCTTGAGAAAGGCTGGCGTGACTTCGGAGGCCATTCACGGGAATAAATCCCAGAATGCACGCCAGAACGCACTTAAAAATTTCAAGAGCCAGACTACACGCGTATTAGTCGCGACGGATATTGCAGCACGTGGAATTGATGTGGATGATCTGACCCACGTGATCAATTACGAGATTCCGAATATACCAGAAACATATGTACACCGGATCGGAAGAACGGGCCGTGCGGGAGCAAAAGGTACTTCGTTTTCGTTTTGTGATGTCGAAGAAAAACCATTTTTAAAGGACATTCAGAAACTGATTGCGCGTAACATTCCTGTTGTAAAGGATCACCCTTACGATACGGGCAGATAATTCGCACGCGTAAATAAAGACAATAGCCGCAAAACTGAACTTAACCCTTCAACTTTGCGGTTATTTTTTTGACCGCCCGCGCCGATTTGCAATCGGTGCGGCAATGGTTTCGCGTTTGTAGCGCGATTGAACCACATGGTCTGACATTTGAAAAACTCAATAAAAGAAACATACGAAAAAATATCCCAGCTCCATAGTTTGACCATTTCCTGTCAAAACGACTATTGAACTAATCTGTAAAATGAACAAGAACACATACACCGACATATCATTAACAGAGATGCAAAACCTCAGAAGCCAAGAGGATGTAGTTGTTGTAGATGTGCGTGAAACTTGGGAATTTGATGAATTTAATGAAGGAGGAATAAACATCCCCCTGGCAGAAATCAGGGAGAAACGAAGTGTTCTCTCAAATTACGCCACCATTGTCGTAATTTGTACAAATGGTGTACGCAGTAAAGTTGCAGCCATGGATTATTGCCGCGTTCCGGAATGGAACGACAAACAAATATTTCATGTAAAAGGAGGAATAATTGAGTCAGAATAGGGTCCGACTCTATTCCGGGTTGCATGTTATGACGGTAAAAATGCTGTAAAATGCAATCTAGATACGGGCGTTACAAACGCCGTACCATGCAACCCCGATTGTAAATCGGGGTTAGCGGTTAAACTTCAACCTCACCCTCATATACTTTAATCGCGGGTCCGATCAGGTATATATCGTCAAATTCTCCTTTGGTGGCCTCGTTAAAATCTACTTCCAGAGTTCCTCCCAGCGTCTCCACAACGATAGGACTTGCCCACCCTTCCCGAATATGTGCCGACAACGCACAGGCAGTGACACCCGTTCCGCAAGAATATGTCTCATCCTCCACACCCCGTTCATAAGTACGAACACTTAAATGGTTATTTTTCAGCACTTCAACGAAGTTTACGTTGGTTCCGCCAACCGGTCCGAAAATCGGTCCATAACGGATGTCTTTACCAATAGCTAAAACCTCAACCTCTTTAATATCTTCCACATAAGTTACGTAATGCGGAGAACCCGTATTCATGAAGTCATATTCCGAATGCCCCTCGACACTAGCCACAGGTGACATTTTCAGCCGGATCACATCCCCCTCCACTGTTGCCTCATGTGGCCCATCGACAGCTATAAACGAGGTGAAATCTGTGAAAAGACCCAGATCATGCGCGAAACGCACCACACATCGCCCGCCATTCCCGCACATACTGCCTTCTCCTCCATCTGCGTTGAAATAAACCATCCTGAAATCGTAACCCTCGGCCTTTTGCAAAAGAATCAATCCGTCGGAACCAATACCAAAACGGCGGTGGCATAGTGATTCAATTAATGCTTTTGAAGCAGGAAAAGTACCAGACCGGTCATCGATCATGACAAAATCATTTCCTGTTCCCTGGTATTTATAAAAAGTCGTTTTCATGTTTTTTGAAGCTTTTAGCTGTTAGCTATTGGCTGTTAGCTTTATACTTGCCTTGGAAGCTAATTTCATTCAAAATTAAATTTCCGTCCAATTGGTTCCAGTCGGGAGTACATCATTGAAGATAGAGAAACCAAAATCCAACAATTGACTATCTTGAAGCAACTCGCTGGAATTCCTCCGTCATTCAATAAAAAAACCCTGCAAGAAATATCGAGCAGGGCTTAAAATCTTTGCAGAAGCTGAAGACTATGCTTTCGCTACTTTAAGCTCTTTAATACGAGCGGCTTTACCTTGACGTCCACGTAAGAAGAACAAACGTGCACGACGTACTTTACCGCGACGAATCAATTCGATTTTGGCGATACTTGGTGAAAGAATTGGAAAAACACGTTCTACCGCAATACCGTTCGATATCTTACGTACAGTGAAAGTTTCTCCACTAGCACTCTTGTTACGGCGTTGCATTACCGTTCCTTGAAATTGCTGAATACGTTCTTTGTTACCTTCTCTGATCTTTACGTGTACGTTGATCGTGTCGCCTGAATTAAATTCAGGATACTCGGATTTACGATTTTCAATCGTAGCTTCTACGAGTTTGATAAGTTCGCTCATGACGAATGTTATTTATAAAATTAAAATGATAGCTTGCTTCCAGCGGATGAGGTGACGCCCCTTCATTCAAAACAGCTTTTGAGAAAACGAGTGCAAAGCTAATATTAATTCCTCTTATGTGAAAGAGTTATGTAATTTTATATCAGGATAATCTGAAAAAATATACGCTAGGCCGGCCAACGGCATCGTTTTTGTTAATAATTATACGGATTACCATTTTTTTGATAAAATCAACAACTATGAAAATATTGACTGCCAGCCAGATTCGTGAATGGGACGCATATACAATAGCCAATGAACCGATTGCATCTCTGGATTTAATGGAGCGTGCAGCACAGGCTTTCGTAAGGTGCTTCACAGACCGTTTCGTCAACACGCGGCCTGTTGTAGTAATTTGCGGGAAAGGTAATAACGGAGGCGACGGATTGGCAATAGCGCGGATTTTAAGTGAAAAATCTTTTAATGTTAAAGTTTGCATTCTAGAATATACAACGCTTGGCTCAGCGGATTTTGAAGAAAATCTGATCCGGCTTGGAAACCACCTTCAACCCTACTACATCACACAATTATCAGATCTTGCTGAGATAGACAGCGCAGCAGTCATCATCGATGCGCTTTTGGGTTCTGGACTGTCCAGGCCTGTTTCAGGAATGCCAGAAGAGACAATCAGGCTGATTAATTCTTTGCCAAATAAGGTCGTTTCGGTAGATATTGCCAGCGGACTTTACACAGATCGGGCCAACGGTGAAACTGATGCAATTCTTGAACCGGATTATACGATCACTTTTCAGCTGCCAAAACTGGCATTCATGCTCCCAAAAAACGCAAAGTTTACAGGCGAATGGCATTCCGTCGAAATTGGGCTCAGCGAAACATTTTTGCGGAACGCTCCTACGCAATTATTTTACACAGATAAGGCGGCAGCTGAAAAACTCATCCGGACCAGAGGAAAATTCTCACACAAAGGTACCTTTGGTCACGCTTTGCTCATCGCCGGAAGTTATGGAAAAATGGGCGCTGCTGTCTTATGCGCCAGATCCTGTTTGAGATCGGGTGTTGGTTTATTGACAATACATATTCCGGAATGTGGTTATGACATCGCCCAGATCGCTGCACCGGAAGCCATGGTAATCGCAGATAATGAACAAAAATACATCACCGAATTGCCTGATTTGAAATCGTATTCAGCGATCGGCATCGGGCCGGGTATCGGAAAAGAACCACTCACAGCCAGGATTTTGGACAATTTGCTGACATCTGCAAACGCACCGCTGGTAATAGATGCGGATGCGTTGAATTTGATTTCTGAAAACAATGCGTTGCTTAAAAAGTTACCTCCCAATACAATTCTTACACCGCATCCAAAAGAATTTGAGAGATTAGCCGGAACAACAGAAAATGAATATGAGCGACTCGCACTGGGACAAAATTTTGCCAGAAAGCACCAAGTAATTATTTGTCTGAAAGGTGCCAATACTGCGGTTATCCTCCCAAATGGCGACGTACATTTCAATTCGACAGGAAATCCCGGAATGTCAACCGGCGGAACCGGCGACGTGCTTACAGGAGTTATCGCCGCGTTACTCGCCCAAGGATACGAACCGCACGAGGCAGCCATATTTGGCGTTTACCAGCACGGCCTCGCAGGCGACAGGGCAGCGGAAATTAAAGGACAAAGCGCTTTAATCGCATCAGATGTCATAGATCAATTAAAATGGTAGCGTGGCAAATATCAGCGCATCAATTGATAAACAACAAATGCGGAGCCGTAAGCCAGTACCATTAAATAAGCAAGCTGAATCATTGGCCATTTCCAACCATGTGTTTCACGGTACACCACGGCGATTGTGCTCATGCACATCATGGCAAAAACGTAAAACATCAATAGTGAATAACATACTGCCGGTGTATACATAGGCCCACCTGTTTCTGGATTTTTCTCCTGTATCAATCTTTGCTTTACTGTCAGCACATCTTCCGAATCGCCACTGATACTGTAAATGGTAGCCATTGTCCCTACAAAAACCTCTCTTGCGGCAAAAGATGCCAGCAAAGCAATTCCTATTTTCCAGTCGTATCCCAATGGTTTGATGACAGGTTCAATAAACCGTCCGAAACTACCCGCGTAAGAACTTTCTAACCTGGCAGACGCCACAGCTGCGTTAACAACTCCCTCTGGCTGGCCAGCCATTTTAGCAATAGTAGTTTGCTCCGCAGTTGAGATACTGTCGCCGGGACCATACGACGACACTACCCAAAGAATAATGGAGATAGCAAGGATCACCTTTCCGGCCTCAAATACAAATGATTTCACGCTTTCATACATGGAATAACCCACGTGCCCCCACCGCGGAAACTTGTAAGAAGGCATTTCCAGCATGAAATAACCCGGTTCTTTTTTTGGAATAAAAAGTGACAGCAACCAGGCCGAAAACAGCGCACCGATCAAACCCAGCAGGTAAAGCCCAAACAGTACCAACCCCTGCATATTAAAAACACCCAATATTTTGGTGGAAGGTACTACAAGAGCAATAAGAATGGCATAGATGGGTAAACGCGCCGAACAGCTCATCAATGGCGTGACCAGGATTGTCAGCAAACGCTCATGCCGGCTGCTGATACTGCGGGTGGTCATAATTGCAGGCACCGCACAAGCGACTCCGGAAATTAGCGGAACTACACTCCTGCCGTTCAATCCGAACTTTCGCATGAGTTTGTCCATAATTACCATTACCCGTGCCATGTATCCGGATTCTTCAAGAATGGCAACCAGGGCAAACAAAATGGCGATCTGCGGAATGAAAATGATCACACCACCAATTCCGGCAAGAATTCCATCTGTGATCAGATCGTTCAAAATGCCCTCGGGCAAAACACTTTTCACCCATTCGATCGTAGCGGCCGTGGCGGCATCCAGCGCGTCCATCGGATACGACGCCCAGGCAAAAATGGCCTGAAAAACAATCATCAAAACGATTGCAAACGTGACATATCCCCAAAATGGGTGAAGCAAAATACTATCCAGCCGGCGCGTCCAGCGAGGCGCCTCCGTGATACCTTCCGACTTCACGGCCTTGGCAACAATCGGCTTTATACGCTCATAGCGGGCAATGGTTTCGGAGGCAAGAAAATCGGTTTCATCAAAATTGTATTTATCAATCAGGCCATCGAGTTTGGCACGGATAGGCTGCTCAAGAAATGAAAAGTTGTCGTGCTGACAAATGTACTGTAACGCTACATAATTGTTATCCAGTTGGTAGAGTTCCTTCACCTCGTCAATCATTTCCCCCTCTTCCTCCTTCGGGTCGTAGAAATAGCTCAGGGCTGGAATTTGTTTTCTTTCGACAACCTGCATCACAGCCTCCTGCAATCTTGGAATTCCCTCTCCCGTTCTCGCATTGATATTAACGACAGGTACACGCAATTGCATGGCCAGTTGCACCGCATTCACGGTCAACCCCATGCTATCCGCCACATCCAGCATGTTCAAGGCAAGCACTACCGGTAGGCCAAGATCACTGATTTCTGTAAACAAAAGCAGGTTACGCTGTAAATTAGACGCATCAGCCACAACGATCACAACCGATGGAAAATCGGGATGTTTTGGATTGGCAAGAATATCCATTACAACTGTTTCATCCGCCGATTTGGGATAAATACTGTAAGTACCCGGCAAATCAACAAGTGTTGCTTCTCTCGTGTCGGGGTTACCCGGTTTTGTCAGACGAAACGTACCTGATTTTTTAGCGACAGTGACTCCGGGAAAGTTCCCGGTTTTCTGACGTAAACCGGTTAATGCGTTGAATAAAGTAGACTTACCGGCATTCGGATTTCCAACGAGGGCAATTTTTATATTTTCCTGTTTCAATATTAAGACAAAAGATAGAGCGCAATTTCAATGGTTATTCGATTTCGATAGCAGAGGCTTCATTCAAACGAAGCGACAGACAATACTGCCCGCCTACGTTGATGCAAACAGGATCCCCGAATGGCGCAACGGAATCAAGGCGAACCTGACATCCCGGCAAACAGCCCATCTCAAGAAGTTTGAGAGACATCGTTTTATTGTTAAAGGATTTGATGACCCCTTTTTCTCCCTTCCGCAAATCGGAAACCGTACGAACCGACATACACCCTTATTTAGATTGAATATACTTAAACTGCAAATTAAGCATTCTCTGCCCGTAATTCAAACAATTAATATGAGTTATCCATCGGGAAGCGCCGCAGGCTCATAAAATCGTTGTTTTTTATTACTTCCCTATTCGTTTATGCCGTACTTTTGCACCACGAAAAGCTATTGGCTATTGGCTGATAGCTATGGACTAGAGACTATTGACTGCGGACTATCAGCTTTGGCTATTGACTAAAAGCTGTAAAGCCTTTCACATTGAAATACCGATTGACAGATTGAACGAGATAAAAACCCTCATACGAAAAGAGCTAACCCTGGAATGGCGACAAAAATACGCCATAAGTGGCATGCTGCTCTATGTGGTAAGTACCGTTTTCGTATGTTATCTGAGTTTCAATTTGCGGCGAAACCAGCTCACTCCTATTGTCTGGAACACGCTCTTTTGGATTATTATGCTCTTTACCGCTGTAAATGCAATTGGAAAAAGTTTCTCTCAGGAGCGTTTTGGAAGACTCATATATTATTATAACCTGTGCAGCCCCCAGGCGATCATCATTTCCAAGATCATCTATAATTCGCTGATTATGTTGATTTTATCCATGATCGGATTTGGATTTTATTGGTTTGTAATGGGAAACCCGGTTCAGGATCCGGGTTTATATCTGCTTTGCATTGCGCTGGCAGCGGTAGGATTTGCATCTGTGCTGACTTTGGTTTCAGGAATTGCCTCTAAAGCAGACAACAGCGCTACATTAATGGCTGTTTTAAGCTTTCCAATCATTTTGCCTATGCTGCTCATGACGATCAGGCTGGCAAAAAATGCGCTGGATGGCCTGGATTGGAGTGTTAGCACCGACGAAATAAGTACGTTGCTCGCCATAGACACAATCGTTATCACGCTCAGCTACCTGCTGTTCCCTTATTTATGGAAGAGTTAGTAAGTGAAAATAGTTTTTAATTCAAATTTTTAAATACCCGTTACCCGCATATATAATGAGAAAGATTTGGTGGAAAATCCTGTGTATTGTGATCATTTTTTACGTGATCGTGATGGGATTTATGGGGCCGGTGCCGCACCTGGCGATTGTCAATGAAACGATCAGGAATACTTACTTCCATGTGGCACTCTGGATGGCAATGACTTTCCTGCTTTTTATTGGAATGATATTCTCTATCAATTATCTAAAAACAGGACTTGTCAGAAATGATGACATCGCCTCGGAATTTACCAAATCTGCCGTTTTTTTTGGTATACTTGGCTGCTTGACAGGATCTTGCTGGGCAAACTACACCTGGGGAGATCCATGGCCAAATGACCCAAAACTAAATGGCGCTGCCGTTGGAATCCTGATTTACCTTGCCTATCTGCTCCTGAGAAGTTCCTTCGAAGACGAACAGCGCAGAGCCCGCATTTCATCTGTCTATAACATTTTCGCCTTCGCCGTTTTTGTACCAATTATATACATTCTCCCAAGGCTGACGGATTCTTTACATCCCGGCAGCGGTGGCAACAGTACGTTTGGCTCAATCGACATCAACAACGATATGCGCAAAGTTTTTTATCCAGCCGTTATCGGATACATTTTGCTGGGCATCTGGCTTGCTGAACTCCGAATAAGAGTGAAAGTGATAAACCGTATAAGGGAAGAAAATTTTCTCAAAAGCGGCAGATAACACGGTTTTCCGTCAAATTTCAAAAAAGAGTAAACATTTCAAATCAAAAATTCGTTAAGAATTTAGTCTCATATAAATCACCATGAAAAGAGTTTCCCTGCTTCTGTCCTTTCTTTTTATTTTATCAGGAAATTTATTTGCACAGACCGCCGACGGCGTTACGATGGCCGACAAACTTCGTGCAGATGGCAAAATCTGGGTTGTTGTGGCTGTGGTAGCAATTGTCTTTGCAGGTATTGCTATCAACATGCTGAGAATTGATTTCAGATTGAAAAAGATTGAAAAAGATTTAAATATCAAGTAATAGTTATGAAAAAGATTCAAATATTCGGGCTGATCATTGTTGCAGTTGCAATCGGAATTATTGTCTCCACCGCTGGCGATGCAAGTACATATGTTGATTTTTCCAAAGCAAAGGAAATGGCTACAAGTGGCGATAACGAAAGTATTCACGTGGTGGGGAAATTAAAAAAGAATACGTCCGGACAGATTGTAGAAATGCAATACGATCCGCAGGTAGACCCAAATTATTTCACGTTCACGCTGATTGACAATAACAACGTAGCGCAGAAGGTGGTATATAAAAGCACCAAACCACAGGATTTTGACAAATCCGAGCAGGTCGTGGTGATTGGCAAAATGCAGAACGGTACTTTCGCAGCGGAAAAAATACTGATGAAATGCCCATCTAAATACGAGAACGGAAAACTGGAAACTACCGAGGCAACAGCAGCAAAATCATGATTCATACTACAATAGGAAGTGCAGGTCACCTGCTGGTTATTATTGCTTTTGTATCAGCTCTGGTTGCGACATTTGCTTATTTCAAAGCAGGCATGTCCAATACGCCTGTGGACGACGTCATGACCTGGAAACGCTTTGCGCGCACAACATACGTTATCCATACCGCAGCGGTCTTTGGAGTCGTTTTCTCTCTTTACTGGATCATTGGAAATCACTATTTCGAGTACCACTACGCCTGGAAAAATTCATCACTTTCACTACCAACCGGATACACCATTTCCAGTTTCTGGCAGGAACAGGAAGGTAGTTTTCTGCTCTGGATTTTCTGGAATGTCATTCTGGGTTCAATTCTGATATTTACAAACAGGTCGTGGGAAGCGCCTGTAATGACTGTCTTTGCCCTTGTTCAGGCATTTTTGACCTCCATGATTCTCGGCGTTGTAATCCCGGGCCTGGACCTTAAAATTGGCTCTACACCATTTTTACTGCTTAAAGAAGTAATGCCTGACATGCCGGTATGGAAAATGGATCCGAACTTCATTCCAAAGGACGGAAATGGCATGAACCCCTTGTTACAGAACTACTGGATGGTCATTCACCCGCCAACTTTGTTCCTTGGTTTTGCCTCTACATTGATACCTTTTTCGTTTGCAATTGCTGGTTTGTGGACCAAAAAAATCCAGGAATGGATTCGTCCTGCGTTACCGTGGGCCTTATTTTCGGCAATGATTCTTGGGATCGGTATTTTGATGGGCGCTTACTGGGCTTATGAAACGCTGAACTTTGGTAGTTACTGGAACTGGGATCCTGTCGAAAACTCGTCCATTGTTCCCTGGTTGATTTTGGTTGCTGCGATTCATACCATGATCATTGGAAGAAAAAATGCGACTGCACTCAAAACATCCTTTATTCTTACGATCGCCACATTTATTCTGATCCTTTACTCTACGTTCATGACACGGAGCGGAGTTTTGGGAAATGCATCAGTGCACTCTTTCACGGATCTTGGGCTTTCTGGTCAATTGCTGATTTATCTGCTCACTTTCCTGGTCCTGGCGATCGGACTGTTGGTTTATCGCTGGAAAACGCTTCCTTCCGACGAAGCAGAAGTCTCCACTTATTCTCAGGAATTCTGGATCTTCATTGGTGCTACGCTGCTTTGCCTTTCCGGTTTTCAGATTTTGGCCACGACCTCGATTCCCGTTTACAACAAAATTGCGGAAGCATTCGGAGGTGTTTTAAATATGGCGCTTCCGGCTGATCAGATTGGACATTACAATAAATTCCAGCTTTGGTTCTTCTCTTTGATCATTATCCTGACAGGAATCGGACAATTTTTCTGGTGGAAAAGAATTGGCAAAGGCAAGCTTCAGGCGCTCTACAATCCTTTCCTGATCGCATTGATGATCAGTGCTGCCGTGATCACCATTCAGGGTGTAAAAGATATTCAGTACATCGTACTTTTAACCGCAGCCATATTTGCCGTTGTCGCCAATGGTACGATTCTGTTCAACATTATCCGTGGCAACTACAACCTTTCAGGCGGTGCGATCACGCACATTGGTGTTGCGCTTATGCTGATCGGGATTCTGTTTTCTTCCGCTTACACAAAAGTTGTGTCGATCAATAACTCAGGACTGATGATTTCCAGAAGTGAGGAATTTACAAGCAACGACAACAAAGAGAATAAAGAAAACATCACGCTTTGGCTGAACAAGCCTGAAAAAATGGGTGACTACATGCTTACCTGGCGCGACGTTCGCATTGAACCGCTCCACATTCCGGAATATATTTCCAAAAGCTGGGTAGATATGATCGAGGGCGATTACAAGGCTGTTGCGCTTCGGGATATCGTTGTAAATGAGAAAAAATATTATTCCAAAGGAGATACGCTGGAAATTGCACCCGAAAATTTCTATTACGAAATCGATTACCGCGATCCGACCGGCAAAATATTCACACTGTTTCCGCGTGTTCAGATTAACCCGCGCATGGGTGGAATTGTCTCTTCACCGGATATCAACCGGAAGCTTGACAAGGATCTTTACACGTACGTTGCCATGGTAACCAATCCGATGGCAGAGCCGGTATGGAGCCCGACAGAGAACTTTACAGTTAGTATGCGTGATACTTTTTTCGTAAATGACTATGTAGCCGTTCTCGACAATGTGGTTCGTACGGAGCAGGTTGAGGGCGTGACGCTTGGTGAGGGAGATGCTGCTGTAAAAGCAATGATCCGTATACTTGACAATGACCACGAATATATCGTAACGCCATCATTTGTGATCCGGGATCGTATGGTGGCCCGCAAGCCGGAAGTAAACAAAGACCTGGGAATGCGTATTCAATTCCAGGAAATCAACCCGCAAACCGGTCAGTTTTCCTTTGCAGTAAATACAACACAACGAGATTACATCGTGATGAAAGCGACTGAGAAACCGTTGATCAACATCCTTTGGCTGGGAACATTTGTACTTGTCATTGGTTTCATCATGGCAACAATCCGCAGATTCCGGGATTTCATAAAGATGCGGGACAAAGAGAATGCGGCTACATCAAAAACCAAGGAACGAATAAAAGCGCAGACTGTCTGACATAATCTTCGAAATGAAAAAGGGTGCGATCGGAAAATTTCCGATCGCACCCTTTTTTAATATCAGCCCGTGGGACGCCGCTAAATAAGTAACATCACCGGCAAGTAAGTTCCGCTGTTTTGTCACATTTAAGGTATATACTTTTGCCTGGCCTAAACAGTTAATCGAAATGTATATAAATGACAATCAATCGCATACCTCGCGGCGAGAGTTCCTTCGTCATGCTGCTTTACTTGCAGGAGGTATTGCGATATCTTCCAAATCCCTGGCAGGGTTTCACATTGGGCATAAGCCAAAAGTCATCATCATCGGAGCTGGATTTTCCGGACTGGCAGCGGCATATCAGCTTCGCAAACGTGGCAGCGAAGTAACTGTTCTCGAGTCCAGAAACAGAATCGGCGGCCGCGTTTTTTCCCACCTGATCGACCCAAAAGAAAAGCTTACGATAGAACTCGGTGCCGAATGGGTGGGTAACTCGCATCAGCGCGTACGAGCCCTTTGCGATGAAATGAATCTTGTGCTGGAGAACAACCAGTTTGATACGCATCTGATTTACAGAAATCAGTATTCAAAAAAGAATGAGTGGGATTTCAGCGAAAACTGGAAAACCAAATTCCAGCAGCTGATGACTGACTTCAAAGCCATGCATGACGACGATAAAAACCAGCTCGACCAGCTCGACTGGTGGCGTTACCTGGTTAATAACGGCTGCGAGGGAAAGGATCTTGTTTTAAGAGAGTTGCTGGACAGTACAGATTTTGGTGAAAGTAACAGGCATATTTCCGCGTTTATTGCCATGGCGACCTTTTCTGAGAGCAGCGAAAAAAACGAAATGGATCTAAAAATAAAAGGCGGAAACGGGTTGCTCGCACAGAAACTTGCTGAAAAAATCGGACGCGAAAACATACATACCGAGCATACAGTCAGCCGGATTGTCCAAGCCGATAAAGTAACGGTACATTGCGACAACGGAAAAAGATTTGAAGCGGACAGAATCATTTGCACAATCCCCACTTTTGCCATGCAAAAAATAAATTGGGAACCCGGACTTCCGATCGAAAAAACAGCGGCGGTCAATGAGTTACAATATGCTAGAATCAATAAAAATGCCCTGCAATTCAATAACCGGTTCTGGAAAGATGAAAGCTTCGATTTGATCACCGACCAGACACCGCATTATTTTTACCATGCGACAAAAAATCAACCCTCGAAAAAAGGGGTGCTGATTTCCTACACAGTTGGAGACAAAGCGGCTTTAATTGCGAATCAGGATGATAAATGGAAAGCAAATATGATTGCGCAGACTTTGCAGCCACATTTTGGATATGTAAAGAGTATGCTCGAAAAACAAACTAATTACTATTGGGGCGAAGATCGGTATTCACAGGGCGCTTATGCCATGTACGGCGTAAATCAGTGGAATCGCTTGCGTCCAGCCTTGCAGAAATCGTTTCTCAAATGCTCATTTGCAGGAGAACATCTCGCTGACTGGCAGGGATTTATGGAAGGAGCAATAAATACGGGAGAAGCCGCGGCAGAAGAATGTAGTTTGGCATAAACACATTATTTCACTTTTTGTCCGCAGCTTCGCGGGTTTTGAATTTAGATCTGTAAAAATGAATTTCCCGTTCAAAAACCAGGAAACTTGTTTCAGGGCATTCCTTTTTCAACTCAGAGAGCTGTCTTTCTGCCAATTTCCCATCCAGTTGCCACAATACGTTTTTTTGATACGAATCAAAATCTTCGTCGAGCGTCTTTTGCAACTTACCAATTGCCAATACAGGTTTTTCCATTCCGGACAGTTCCAGCAGGTCGCGCAACTGGCTCGTACTAAATCTGAAACGATATAGCTCCTCATTTTCTCGCTTTATCGTATCCGCAACTGCAAAAGTTTGAGTCAGCAAATTACAGTTCTGGCCTTTTGCGCATACTGCTAGTAACAGAAAGAAAATGAGAAGCCGGTATTTCATCGATTAAAATTTGAGACCGAGACGTGTAAAGAAAAAAGCACCATTGTTTCCCATTTGAACAGGATCCCAGGCGCCCCCCGACTCTGTAAGTGCAGGGATGTGCCCGTCGGGATAAACGTTCAGAATATTGCTCCCGCCTATTGAAAGAGAAATATTTCCGGTGAATTTATAATTGACCGTTACGTCCGTCTGAATTTTGGGGGTGTACACATCTGTATACTGTGCGCTCGTAAAAGGCTTTAAAGTCGCTTCGTTTATCTCGCCAGCATTCCAGTTGGCAAGCTTGATTTCTCCAAATCGAATGAATCGAAGCATAAAGCTCAATTTTTCGACTGTATAGTCAACCGTCAGATTGAGTTTAGATGGCGGAGCCGATGCAAGTACAAAGTGACGTTCTCTTTCATTAAAATATATATCCTGTTTTCCTTTCAGTTTAGGACTGGTATTGATGGGGCCCAAAATCATATGATTAAAATTGCCGGCGAACGTAGAGCTCAGACGCCCGGGGCCAAGCTGGGTCGTATGCGCAACGATCACATCCAGCCCCGTGGTTGTAGTATAAGACAGTGCATTGGTGAAAAACTGGGCCTGTCCAACACTTAACGCCTTTAACAACGAACCAATATCCTTATCGTCATCACCAAACTGCCCGGTCAAAACCACCCTGTCCTTTACCTTTACGTAATACCCGTCAACAGTTACCGACAAACCTGCCATCGGCCGGGCGGTGACACCTATGCTCGCGTTTTGAGACGTTTCCTGTTTCAGCTTTGGAATTCCCAGTGTCTTTGTGACAGCACTTTCATTATTTGCAAGCAAAACTTCCACAGCCTGCCCGTTTACAAAATTGGTGAATGTAGAATTAAAGTATTTCTGCGCAAGCGAAGGCGCTCTGAACCCCGTACTGGCCGAACCTCGAACGGAAATGTCATCCGTAATTTTGACACGTGTTCCCAGCTTACCATTTACGGTACTTCCAAAATCACTGTAATTTTCATATCTCACAGCCGCATCTACCAACACACCTTTTGTGATATCTGCTTCAACATCGAAGTAAGCGCCGACATTTGACCGTCCTTTATTTGTTACATCAGCCGGACTGTACCCGGGAAATCCCTGCGAGCCGCCAGGGAGCGACGGGTCATAATTTCGCCAGGATGCGCTTTCTCCCTCGAAAATCTTGTAGCGCTCCGTCCTGTATTCTCCTCCAAAAGCAAGGTTTAACCCAGACATCACACCTTTGTAAAACCTCGTAAAATTCAGGTTTGTCACATTCTGCGCCAGTTGAAAACCACCTGCATCGAATGAACGCTTTGTCAGTTCTCCGAAAGAACGGTTCAAAGAATTATTTACAAAAAAATGAAATTTGTTAAATCCGTAAGTATTACTCAGGTCAATATCCCAGGATTTCCAGATACCGCGAACCCCGACAGTAGCGGCACGGTCGTCAATCTGACTGGAAATGATCGGGTCGAAACCATTGGGATAAATGGATGGAATATTTCGTTCATCCGTCTTAAACCGCGTCCAGGCGTATGCATCTCCATTCCTGCGGTTCATTCCCCCGAAACTATACACCTGAAAATCCCGGTTGATCGGAATTTTCGCATTGTAATAAAGGGCGGCGTTCTGCATTCTCGGATCACCATATTGGCGACGTAGCAATTCCTGTTTCGGGTCCGTGTTGGCTCTATTGGTATGGTCCCTGAAATTGTAGTCGGCAGTAACATTTACAAACCCCTTTTTAGCGAGAGCAATTCCGTAATTTAAGTTCGCATTGTAATTCTGCCCGTCAAACGATCTGTTGTCAAACCTGTATTCTGCTTTGTACACACCCGCATTTACATTGGCTGTCAGCTCTTTGACGGTCTCCTTCAACACAATATTGATCACACCCGCAATCGCATCAGAACCATACTGCGCCGCCGCACCATCCCGTAAAATTTCGATACGTTCAATTGCCGCGGCCGGGATTGCATTCAGGTCAGTTCCCGTATTTCCCCGTCCCCTTGATCCAAAAAGGTTTACGAGAGACGACTGATGCCGTCTTTTCCCATTGATCAATACCAGCGTTTGATCAGGACCCAGGCCGCGCAACGACGCGGGATCCACATGATCTGCTCCGTCCGAGCCAGTCTGCCGGTTGGAATTAAATGAAGGTGCGGCAAACTGCAAAAGCTGATTCACATCCAGTTGACCCTGTTTGGTTGTCACTTCCTGAATGTTGATGACATCTATCGGAGCCGGCGTGTCTGTAGAAGAACGATTCATGTTCCGCGATCCTACAACAGTAACCTGCATGAGCTGCGTGGCATCCTTGAGTTGAAAATTCTGAGTTCCCTGTGCATTAATGATGCGCTCGGTTTGTGTATATCCAACATACGACACAACGAGTGCAGCATTCGCATAACCGACTGTAAGTGAATAAAATCCATTGGCATCGGCAATCGCTCCATTGTTTGTTCCACGTTCAATAATGGAAGCGCCCACCAAAGGTTGTCCCGTCTCATCCGTGATTTTGCCGGTAACCTTTAATTTCTGTGCAATGGCAGAAAAACTGAATAAGAGGATCAGTACTGTGTAAAACTGTTTAGTCATTGATGAAAATTTTTAAATAAAATGCAGCTCAAAGTAAAACAATAAACAAATACCCTGACGAAAGCATCCACAAAATAAAATTTCAAAATCAAACTGTTACGCCGAAGTACTTCAATTAATACGGGAATATCCTGAATTTTTAATCTGTAAAGCATCGTTTCTGACATTTATTCCGGGCAAGTCATATTTATCACGATTTCAGTACGATACTAAATTTCCCAGTCCTATCTTTGCCTTGGAAAAATGCTATGTTTAACACTTCGGTCCTTCATGATCTTATCTCTGCTCAAAACTTCACTTGGTCGCCTTCGCATTATTGCATTCGCGGAAGGAATGTCTTTTTTGATTCTTCTTGGCATCGCAATGCCTCTCAAATATATAGCAGGGATTCGCGAGGCCGTTAGTGTGGTCGGGATGGCCCATGGCGTGTTGTTTGTCATGTACGTGTTGCTTCTGATCCAGGTAGCTATTGAACGAGACTGGTCGTGGAAAAAGTCAATTTTGGCGTTTTTAGCTTCCCTGGTTCCCTTTGGCACCTTCTATGCCGACGCAAAATGGTTCCGGGCCTGAGATTCCGTCAAAATTCCGCAAGTTCCTAAATTCCTATACCCCTTAAAAAGTGCGTAAACATCTACTTATTTTATTTCTGTTCTGCCTGGCAGTAGGGCGGAGTTTTGGGCAAAAACCCAATGAAAAGTACCGTTACTACATCCATGAAGCTTCTTCCGAAATAAAAATGGATGGTGTTGCGGACGATCCTGCCTGGGCGACAGCCGAGACGGCCACAAATTTTTTCATGATCACGCCAATGGATACGAGTTTTGCGCGCTGCAAAACCGAGGTGAAAATGTCTTACGATAAGCAAAATCTGTATATTCTGGTGATCAATTACAAACCTGTTAAAGGTTCGCTGATTGTGGAGTCTTTAAAAAGAGATTTTAGCTTTGGAAAAAATGACAATTTTCTCCTTTTCATGGACACTTTCGATGACCGGACCAATGGGTTTTCTTTTGGTGCAAATGCTGCCGGAGCGCCCTGGGACGGACAAATGGGTGACGGCGGAACGGTGGATCTGAGCTGGGACAATAAGTGGATCAGCGAAGTAAAAAATGACGATGAGAAATGGGTATGGGAAGCAGCGATTCCTTTTAAAAGTATTCGTTACAAATCCGGGATCAAGGAATGGGGAATCAATTTCAGCCGCCAGGATCTGACGGTTTCGGAAAAGTCTGCCTGGGCTCCGGTACCGCGTCAATTTCCTTCTGCCAGCCTTGCTTACACCGGCGTGCTCGTCTGGGATCAACCACCGCCGAGTCCCGGTCCTAATATCTCCGTCATTCCGTATGCTGCAACGCGTATGACACGTGATTATCAGAACGACAAACCAACAAAGTACAAACCGACAGTCGGTGGCGACGTAAAGATTGGCCTCTCCCCTTCCCTCAATCTTGATTTGACAGTAAATCCTGATTTTTCACAGGTGGATGTCGACGTGCAGCAGACCAACCTCAACAGATTTGAACTCTTTTTCCCGGAAAGACGGCAATTTTTCCTTGAAAATGCTGACTTGTTCGCCAACTTCGGGTACGCTACCATTCGGCCATTTTTCTCCCGTCGCATTGGTTTGGGTGTTCCTATCCAGTTTGGCGCGCGTATGAGCGGAAAACTGAACAAAAACTGGCGTATCGGTGTACTCGATGTCCAGACTGCTTCGCAGGATAGCACACCAAAAAATAACTATGCCGTTTTCGCGCTGCAAAGGCAGGTATTTGCCAGGTCGAACGTACGTTTTTTATTCGTTAACCGGGATGCAGTTGGCTATTCTCCTGAAAAAAATGCAGCTACAAACAGATACAACAGGAATATCGGAGCCGAATTTAACCTTGCCAGCACAAATAACCTCTGGACAGGAAAGGTGATGTTTCTGAAGTCCTTCACACCCGGAAAAACGAATGACGACTTTGTCCATGCAGCTGATCTGAAATTCAGTAAAGCGAGTTTTTTCTGGCAATGGCAACATGAATACGTCGGCAAGAATTACAATGCAGAAGTAGGCTACGTTCCGAATGCAACCAGAAACGGATATTTTAAGATCAATCCAACAATTGGCTACCTGTTTTTTATTAAATCCCCGAAGATCATCAGTCATGGTCCAAAACTGGTTACCAATATGTATTGGGACAAGCAGCTGGAATTGAGTGATAGAGAACTTACATTGAGTTACAACATCAATTTTATAAACCGGGCCACGATTTCGGCCTATGCGGTGAACAATTATGTGCGTCTGCTTCGCCCGTTTGACCCGACGAATCTAGGAAAAGAAAGGTTGGCAACGGGTACTGAGCACAAGTGGAATTCCGCCGGATTTGAAATTGTGTCCGGCCCGCAAAATCATTTTACCTATACACTTGCCGGGCTTTTCGGAGGATATTACCAAGGCGGAACAAGGACAAATTTACGTACGGAGCTGGGTTATCGCGTGCAACCTTATGTGGCGATCACGATGGCAGCAAATTACAACGATATCCATCTGATCGCGCCCTGGAACAGGACACAACTTTGGCTGGTTGGCCCAAAACTTGACGTTACTTTCAGAAATAATCTGTTTCTGACAACCTATCTGCAATACAATAATCAGGCTGAAAATGTAAACCTGAATGCGCGTTTGCAATGGCGTTACAAACCTGCATCCGATCTGTTTATCGTGTACACAGACAATTATCTGCCCGAGAACTTTATGGTTAAAAACCGTGCGCTGGTTCTCAAATTCACCTATTGGTGGAATTTATAGATGTTTAGTAAAACACTTCAATGTTCTTGTTTTTCAGGTTGCCCAGCTGACTGGCATACTTGACTTCTGCGCTGGATTCCAGAAAAGGATTGCCACGAAGATACAGCTTGTCGAGATGGGGGATCAACAGCAATTGTCCGGGAAATTCATGAAAGTTATTGGCCGACAAGTCCAGTTCTTCCAGCTTGGTAAACGCTGTGATCTGTGCAGGGAAATCTGTAAACCAGTTGTAACCCAAATCCAGAATTTTCATCTGTTCAAGCTGCGTTATTTTTCCAGGCAATTTGCTTAATCTATTATGATGCGCATACAGCGTATGTATTTTTTTAAGTTTAAAGATTTTCTCCGGTAAGCTTGTCAGCTCATTGTGCGAGACTGCCAGATGCGTTAGCCGTTTCAATTTACAGACCGCCGGATTTACTTCGGTAAGCTTGTTATGATACAAATCCAGCACCACAAGCCGCTTCATTTTTTTGATTCCTGTTGGTACGGCAGTAATATTTGTTTTATATAAATTAAGATCTTTTACACGTCGAAGACCCTTGAAACCTGAGCCGGAAAGCTGATTCAGGTCGTTTCCACCAAGCCAGAGTATATCAAGCCTTTTGCAATTTCTAGCAGCCTGAGGAATATCGGTCATTTTGTTTTCATTCAGATTTAGCAGAGACAAATTTTTGTTTCTTGTGATTTTCAAACTCTCCTTTGTAAGCTGATTTCCCTGTAAATGAAGCTGTGTCAGTCTGGGCAGTCGTTTTAGGTCAATTTCAGCTTCTTTAAGCTCATTTTTTCCCAAATACAGCTCTTCAAGATGGGGGAATCTGTATATAACAGCCGGAACGTCTTTCAATTCGAGTTCATGAAAAAAGAGCCTTTTGATTCCCAGCGTATCCACAAATGCAATCGCATCTTTCACATTTGACAGGGAACTGTCCGCTTTTCGCACTTCTCTTGGCGTTTTAAATTTGCCGATCATCCGATGGAAGTTCCAGGTAAAACTTTTTCCTGTTACAACAGACTTGTATTGAGACACCTGAGCGATAAGTGCTTCTTTAAGCTTGGTCGACAACGAGTCACCATTGCTTTTGGAATCAAAAGTCGCCTGAAAAAGCAGATGATCCACGCGCCCCTCTTTGCTCACCATTGCGTGGAAGCTTATCACAAAGCCCGGACTGGGCATTTTGGGAAAAACTGCATTCACAGCACTATCTGTGTAGCTGTACAACAGCGCATTGTTTTTCTGGTCGAAAAAGTCGGAAGCGTATTTATTGGTCAGATTGATCCACTCCTTTTCAGGAACTTCTGATGTCTTGCGCACATTGGTCTGTCCGAAAACCATATTTACGGACATGAAAAACAAAAAAGTCAGGGAAATTTTCATAGCTAATGATTTGATAAGAAAGCTTGACAACTACAACCTTAGTCAAATATAACTAAAATATTAGTCGAAACAATTTTGACATAAAAAAACCTGTAATATTTATGATTACAGGTTTCTGATTGAATCTTTTTTTACTATTTTTTTCTTTCGATCGTGTATTGCACAAGGTGTTCCAGCGATTTCCGGTGGGGAGAATCCGCAAACTCGTAAAGTAATAATCTCGCTTCCTCCACATATTTTTCCATCACTTTCTGCGCATAACTTAGCCCCCCCGACTCTTTTACGAAATGAATCACTTCCGCTACTTTTTTTGGCTTGTGGCTTTCGTTCCGTATAATATTGATGATCCTTCTTTTTTCCAGCCAGCCAGCTTTGTTGAGTGCATAAATCAGCGGAAGCGTCATTTTCTTTTCCTTGATATCAATACCCAGCGGTTTCCCGATTTCCTCAACACCATAATCGAACAGATCATCTTTGATCTGGAACGCCATGCCTACCTTTTCTCCAAAAGCATGCATTTTAGTTACGGTTTCAGGCGTGGCTCCTACGGAAGATGCACCAACCGCGCAACAGGAGGCGATCAGCGAAGCTGTCTTCTGACGAATGATTTGATAATAAACATCTTCTGTAATGTCCAGTCTCCGCGCTTTTTCAATTTGAAGCAATTCTCCCTCACTCAATTCCCGCACCGCAGTAGAAACAATTTTTAATATATCAAATTCCTGATAGTCAACGGAAAGAAGCAGTCCACGGGATAAAAGATAGTCACCGACAAGTACGGCAATCTTATTTTTCCAAAGCGCATTTACAGAGAAAAAACCTCTTCGGTAGTCGGAGTCATCCACAACGTCGTCATGAACCAGCGTAGCAGTATGGAGGAGCTCTATCAGTGCACCGCCGCGATATGTAGACTCCGTTATTTCTCCGCAAACTCCGGCAGAAAGAAATACAAACAAGGGCCTGAGCTGCTTTCCTTTGCGCCGCACAATATAGTTCATGATCTGGTCCAGCAGCATCACTTCACTTTTCATAAACTGGCGAAATTTCAGCTCAAATGCCTTCATTTCGTCTGCAATTGGAGATTGAATTTCCTTTATTGAAAGGGTCATATTATTGGCCGGGGCTCTCGATCCCCAAAAGTATTGAAAGGCTTACAAAGTAAATGCGTTCCTGTTCTTGCCTGAAACATACGCTGCTGTACTCCAATCACCAAATTTGTAATAAAATCTTCTGTTTCCATCAAATTTATCATGAAAATGTTTACAATTGGGAAAAAGAGGATGAAAGAATGCGTGAAGAAATAAGAATAGTAAAATTGCGGTTTCCTGTTCTGCTCCAAATTCCAGTCATTTTCCTATTATTTTATTCAAATTTTAGATTATGAGAGCACTCGTCCTAGGAGGCGGATCAATGAAAGGCGCTTTTCAGGTTGGCGTTATTCAGGCGGTACTTGAACATGGATTTCAACCTGAAATGCTTTACGGAATTTCGGTTGGGGCGTTAAACGCTACATTTCTTGCCAACGAATCCAGCCGCCAGCAAAAAGACAACAATGAGATTAAGTGGGAATTGGTGAGCAGAAAGTTGCTGGAATTCTGGGTTAAAAATATCACACAGCCACATAATATCTCGACACTTCGCTCACGCGTGACGCTGGGTGTCAATACTCTAATGAGCCGTTTCGACGGACTGCTTGATTCCACACCATTACAGGAGCTGATCAGAAAAAATGTTTCGGACGATTTTCTGAAAACCTGCTCAATAAAACTGAAAGTGGGTGCAGTAAATATTGAGACGGGCGAAATTAAATATGTGGGGCCAGAAAACGATCATTTTCTGGATTATGTAAGGGCAAGCTCCGCGATACCGATGCTTATGCAGGCAATTGAAATTGAGGGAGAGTTGTTCCTTGATGGTGGCCTCAGAGAGGTCATCCCCATCCGGCAGGCCATTGCAGACGGAGCTACGGAAATTGTACTCATTGCCTGCCACTCACCGCACCTGTATCAGCCGGAGGGCTTGAATCCGCGCAATCTGATCACGCTTATGGAGCGTGTTCGGGATATTACAGTAAACGAAGTAGCGAACAGTAACATCATCTGGGCCGAATCAGCCGTGGATCGCTCCGTGCTGCGTGGCAAACCGATGAAACTGACGGTAGTGCGCCCATCGTCTCCATTGGTTTTAGATCTGCAAAAATTTACTTCCGACGATATTTCAAGGCTCATTATTGAAGGTTATCGTTCCGGGGTAGAAGCGCTCAAAAGAGCGGAGCAGGTAGAGGGGGAGGCTAAGCCGTTTTAAAAAAAGAGCGACTGTGCGGAATGCACAATCGCTCTCTCAAAACAAAAGTTGTTCGTATTCTTAGTTAAAAATATAACGGATACCAACCTGTGCCTGCCAAACTGCATTTACAGAAACGTTCGGAGTGAAAGAATCTCTTAACAAAATGGTCTTGTTGGTTCCATTGTCGTTGATTGTCTGCGTAGCGATTCTGTAAACCGGAATACCATCAGCGCCAACGCTCGCCAAAGCAAGTGGGTTAGATACACCACCCGTAGAAGATGCTGTCGCAAAATTACCCAGACCCCACGTGTCATTGATCAGGTTACCAATATTGAGAATGTCGCCACGAAGCTGGATCGTATTTTTCTTGCCTTTTTTACCAACTGCTACATAAAACTCCTGGATCACTGTCAAATCAAAACGAGTCAGCCATGGATAAGCACCACCGTTACGTTCTGCGAACTTTCCGCGACGGCTTTTCAGGTAGTCGTTTCCGTTTATGTAGCTGTCAAATGCAGCCTGTTGTTGTTCCGGAGAATACGTAACCGCAGCAGCACCACTTCCTACTGTCAATGAAGCAAATTTCAACTCATTAGCAGTTTTAGGAACATATATCAGGTCATTCGAAGTCTGCCCGTCGCTATTCAGATCCTGGTTAAGTGTGTAAGAAATTTTACCGCCACTCGCAGAAACCATACCTAAACTAAATGTTGTTGAGCCGCCAAATCTGCCACCATAATTCAGTTTGTAGTTCAACAAACCGACTATACGATGACGCAAGTCATTATCCGAATAGGTTAAAGGCAGATAATTCTGACCAAGAGAAGTTGGCACGTTGGCCTGTACAGTACTTCCTACGAAGGCGATATCTCTCGCTTGTCCGTATGTGTAGGAAACAAATCCGCCAAAACCATGTGACGCAGGTTTTTCAAGTTTCACAGTTGCGATGTATGAATCTCCTTTTTTCGTGTTTTTCAACACAAACACATTGGAAACCGACGGGTTGATAAAACGAGCGATGGCAACCGTGTTGGCAGCGCCGCTACCTGTACTGGTTACACCCGAAGCAGGGAAACGGGGACGGTTATCCGGTCCTACGAATGTGCGATCCGGCGTTTTCAGGTTGGCGTCAATGTAACGCAGACCTGTGATCGTTTTGTTGTAAATAAATTCAACCGTTCCGATCAGTCCAAAAGGAAGTTTCTGGTCAACAGCGATATTGGATTTCCAGATTTGCGGATATTTAAGATTCTGGTCAGATGCGTTGATCGCGTAAGGCGGCAGTGTACTAATGTCCGCGAACTTGCCAGGAATGTAACGGCTTGGGTCCGTTGTGAAAACGTAAGCTTTTGTGTTGGTTTCATTCACCACACCTGTATTCACACCGTTGTTACCCAATTGGTTAGAAATTAAAACCTCTGGAATACGCGAGATGAAAATACCGCTACCACCACGAATCTGTGTAGTTCTGTCTCCTTTTACATCCCAGTTAAAACCGATACGCGGCGAAAGCAGCAAACGTGTTTTCGGGAAAGTTCCTGTTGTTACTTTGTAAGGATTTCCATTTTCGTCCTTGAAAGTCATCGCAGCTACAATAGGGTTATTGAAGTCTTTTGCAGTTGAATTATCATAAGCGAAAACATCTCCGCGAATACCAGCTGTCAGTTTAAAGTTTGGCGTAACCTGAAATTCGTCCTGTACATAAGCACTGTATAAGTCTCTTTTCAAAGTCTGCAAAGGTTCTCCACCACCCGGAAGGCGGGAATAACGCAAATTGTAACGAGCTACTGTAACCGGTGAAACTGTTGCGGTAGGATCATTTTTTGAAGCAAGTGCCGCTGTTTTGAAATCATCAATAGAGTTGTAAACATACACTCCGTTAGATGCAGGGAAGAAAACGTTATTCGACGTAAAATGTTCATAAACAACACCAAAAGTAAACGTGTGTTTACCGGCAAAATAACTCAGGTTGTTTGTGATATTGAAAGTCGAGTAGTTCAGTTTGTTATTCGGCGTGAACGGGTCAAATCCGATGGTTGTGTACGTACTTCCATCTTTCAGGATATCCACAGTCGGGAACACCGCTGTTTTGTAGGTACGATCTTCAATTTGTTTGTTATAAGTAACAATCAGGTCATTGGAGATTTTGCCACCAAAATTGGATGTCAATTCAGCCGCAACCGACCTTGTATTATCTGCGATCAGGTAACCGGTATTCTGCCCTGAAATTGCCAGCAAACTATTTGACCTGTTTCCATTACCTGCCGTATTGCTACTGTTACTGTTACTGATCAGCTGACCGGATTCTGAATTGTGGTGCGAATAACGAACCGAAAGCTTGTGTTTGTCATTGATGTTGTAGTCAAGACGAACCAATCCTTTTGTACTTTTTACATCATTGTTAAAACCGTCAAGCGCGCCCAATGAATAGTTGAAATTTGTCATCAGGAACTTATCAAGATCTATCAGATCGGATTCAAGTACACGTGATACGTTGCTTCCACCCGTTCCGCGATCCAGCGAATAAGTAAGTGCCGGCGTGCTGCTGGTATATCTCTCCGCATTGATAAAGAAGAAAAGCTTGTTTTTGATGATCGGACCACCTAAACGGAAACCGTAAGTATCTTCTTTCACATTTGGCTTAGGAGTAATGGGATTTCCGCCGTTCGCCTTTTTTGCCACCATGCTGTTGTTACGGAAAAGCGTGTAAGCAGATCCTGAAAATTCATTTGTTCCTGAACGTGTTACAGCATTAATTCCAGCGCCTGTGAAGCCCGACTGACGTACGTCAAACGGTGCGACGTTCACCTGAACCTGATCCACAGCGTCCAGAGAAACAGCACTTGTACCGGTACGGCCACCAGCCTGAGCCGACGAACCTAACCCAAAACCATTGTTGAACACCGAACCGTCGATGGTAATGTTATTGAAACGTGCATCCTGTCCTGCAAACGACTGGCCGTTGCTGTACGGGTTGTACTTTGTAATGTCGCTGATCGTACGACCAATCGTTGGCGTAGTGTTGATTGTTTCCCTACTAAATGACGAAGAAGCACCATTGCGGTCAGAGCTAAAAATGTCACTCCTCGACGTGGAAACCATTACTTCCTGAAGATCTGTTCCGTCATTCAACATTTTGAAACTTACGTCAGCAGCTGATCCAAGATCAGCAAAGATGTTCTGTTGTGATTGTTCGGCAAAACCGACAAACGTTACAGTCACCGTGTAAGGCCCACCCACACGAACTGAGGGAAGTGTATACAGACCTTTTTCATTTGTGATCGTGCCGTACCGTGAACCGGAAGGCGTGTGAACAGCAACCACCGTGGCGCCCGGAAGTGCTTCACCTTTGTTGTCAGCAACACGACCATTGATCGCAGATGAAGTAACCTGGGCCTGCACGGCGCTTCCCAGAAAGGACATAGTAAGGAGGAATATCGCCAGAGACAATATCCTGAAAAGTAAACTTTTCCTGTTCATAAATTTTGGTGATTTAATTTGTAATTTGAATTTGATCATCGGGGCTGATGAAAGAATTTACCGTAAAATAAGAGCATTTAAATTACTTATCCAACGGTCACCATCCTACTAAAATACTATACTACAACTCATAACTACCTGATTTATTGGAATAATGCATTTTTGTAAATTAATAATAACACATTTACCTACATTATCTTTTTGTTAACTTTAGAAGGCAAAAATTTTTTTCTTAATCGAATATCCTGCCTTACTTTGCAATTATCTCAACAGATATGTCGAATGCTGATGATTTGTATATTTCCCTTTTATTAAGGAAAGCCTTTGGGGCCGTTTTTCGACACTAATTTTACTCCCGAAAAAAATGTTTCTGAATTATAAAAAAATAGGAGAAACCGGAAAACCTTTGGTTGTACTCCACGGCGTTTTTGGTCTGCTCGACAATTGGCTTACGATCAGCAAGCACATTGCTGAACAGGGGTTTATACTTTATCTGGTGGACCAGCGAAACCACGGCCGATCGCCACATGAGGAGCCGATGGATTATCCAACTTTTTCGAAAGATCTGCGTGAATTCCTTGATCAGCAGGGATTGGAAAATCCACATTTACTCGGCCATTCCATGGGTGGCAAAACCGTTATGCAGTATGCAGCCGATTACCCAGGCACTTTTGACAAACTGATTGTGGTAGACATTGGTCCCAAAGCTTATCCGATACACCACACCAAAATACTCAAAGGACTGAATGCAATTCCGATCGACGAGATACAAAGCAGAAATGATGCGGATGAGGTACTTGCGGAGTACGAGCCAATTTTACCCGTACGGCAGTTTTTGTTAAAAAACCTGTACAGGACGGACGAAGGAAAGTTCGGTTGGCGGTTCAATCTGCCGGTGTTGACAACGAGCATGTCCAAAATTGGAATTGCGACAAAATACGAAGCGCCCGTAGAAAACGAAACATTGTTCGTTCGTGGAGAAAAATCTGATTACATCAAGGATGAAGACTGGGACGGGATTCTCGAAATATTTCCGAATGCCAGGCTTGAAACAATTGCCGATGCCGGTCACTGGATTCAGGCAGAGCAACCGCAGGCGTTCGTGAAATGTATCATGGATTTCCTGAAATAATTAAGACTGGATTTTGCCCGCTCCGGAAAATTTATTTGATCCGTATGTACTTTTTCCTTGGGCTATTGCAGGTGGTTATGATCAGTTGGTTATTGGAAAATGCTAAGTCCCAGACAGGGCAATTACCACATGAAACATTCGCGCAGGCAGGATTTGCGGCAAGTTGCGTGGCCGGTTTTATTTCAAAAAACCTTCCGTTTATTGTCAATGCAGTCGGTGCGCAGCAGGCAGGAAGGCCTTTGGTGTTCATGACAACACCGTCGTTCCGGAACGTAACATCGAGTGAGGAGTCCGCCAAAGCTGCTTTCCAGTTGCTTTGACCAACAATCCCCTGCTCTTCTTCAATTAACCGCCATGTCCCGCTAATGGACTCAACCTGATTGGAATACGACGCATCCATGCTGTTGCTTTTGCAGGAATACAACGTTGCCACAAATAGAGAAATGTATAATAATCGTTTCATTGCTGTTTTTGTCTTTGCCTTTACGGCTAACTTTGCTCATGTTTATAGACGCCACTTTCAACTGATTAGTTGGAAAGTAATCTGAGAATTTAATACGAATCACTTAAAATGAGCACGGAAATCAGCATTTTCCTCATCCCTACCGTCCTTGCAGAAGGAACCGAAAGTCAGGTACTTAGTCCGCAAATTAGAGAAACGATCAGTCAACTGGATATCTTTTTCGTAGAAAATGTAAGAACTGCGCGCCGATTCATCAGCAGCCTCAAACTCGGCAAAGTCATTGATAGCATCACTTTCATAGAATTACACAAAGACACCCCGGAAGCTGAAACCAGAGATGCCGTAAAAAACCTGACAAGGGACGCCGGGATTCTATCAGAAGCAGGCTGTCCCGGAATTGCTGATCCCGGAGCCGTAGCTGTAAAGTACGCGCACCAGCTGGATATCCGCGTTGTGCCACTGGTCGGACCATCCTCAATTCTTCTGGCGCTGATGTCATCCGGAATGAGCGGCCAGTCTTTTGTTTTTCATGGCTACCTGCCCATCGACAGAGCGGAAAGGAGAAAGTCACTCCAGCAACTGGAAAGAGATGCAAATCAAAAGCGTCAGACCCAGATTTTTATGGAAACGCCGTTTCGTAACAATCAGCTTTTTGACGCCATCCTGGAAGCCTGTCAGCCGGATTCCATGCTTTGCATTGCATCGAATGTTACCGATCCTGACGAATTTATAAAAAGTCTTCCCATTAAAACATGGAAGAAAAACAAGCCTGATCTGCACAAATTACCAACCATTTTTCTGCTGGGTTAAGTTGTCCGTATAAAACATCTGGCATTCAGCACGTAGGCGCGGAAGCCTGAAAATACAAGGATACAGGTTCCAACCTTCTTTGCAAAAGGCGTTTCATAGTAAGTGTTAGCATATTATTTTTTCATAAAACACTGATAATACCATGAAAATGTTGAAAATGTGGAGCCTGTTTGCATTGGCTGTGAGTTTGTATTCGTGTAATGATAAAGTCGATGAAAACTATGTTCCGATACAAGTCGGGGAATTTAGTTTTGAAAAGGACACCGAGGGATGGACGGGTGGCCTGGCGGAATACAGCAAAACACTCGACTCTGCAACCATTGAATTTGCCTTCAAAAGATCAGCACTTCCAAAAGCAATCGACACGACGAAAAACGGCCTGATGATTCAGAGCCATAACCGCAGTGATGATATGTTTATGTTCCTGAAAAGAAAAGTTTCCGGACTAGAACCCAACCGGGTTTACGGCGTAACTTTTGAAATTGACCTGGGTACGTCGTACCCGGCAAATAGCGTCGGGACAGGCGGATCACCGGGAAGTTCAGTTTATCTGAAAGCCGGAGCTTCTCCAAAAGAACCAATGAGCGTGCTTGAAAATGATTTTTACAAATTCAATCTGGACAAAGGGCAGCAGGCCGAAGGCGGCAAGGAGCTCGTTTTGCTTGGCAATGTTGCAAACGGGCTGGAAACTGAGGCTTACAAAATTGTTAAGCGGGATAATTTGTCAAAATCTGTTGAGGTCCTGACCGACGCAAAGGGTGTGATGTGGTTATGCATCGGGACAGACTCAGGTTTTGAGGGACTTACCAGATTATATTACGACAAAATCCGCGTTACGCTTACGCCAAGAGAGATGGTCATAAACTAAACAATTTCAGAACCGGGAACAACGTTGCAGAACTGTGATGTTGTTCCTGGTTTTCTCTGCCATTTGGTTCATCATTCTACACTATCTTTGCAATTTAAAATGCGATTTATTTCTGAATGAGAACGATAAAATTACTCGCCTGCCTGCTTGTATTCCTGGGTTTGGCTGCCTGCAACAATGAAAGTGTCAGCATTCGTGCCATCAAAATTGCTAATTCAGGTTTTGAGTCCGGTGCCGACGACTGGACGGGAGGCATTGCCGAATACACAACAGCCATTACAGCTACGGACACGATACTACAACTCAACCGGGACCTGCTACCGACTGGATTGGACACGACAAATTATGCGTTGCTCGTTACCAGCAAAAACCGGGATGCCAACATGTTTACATTTCTGGTCAAACCTGTTGCCGGGCTCAAACCCAACACAACTTATAACGTCACTTTCGAAATAGACCTGGGGACCAACTATCCACAGAATATCAGTGCTGGTTCCGCAGTTTACCTGAAAGCGGGAGCAGCGCCATTTGAACCAAAAAAAGATTCTCTGACGAACGCCTTCAATCTGGATAAAGGCACCGGAGACAAGGATGGGAAACAGATGGTGTCAATCGGAAATGTATCCAATGAACTCAATCGAGCGGGGTATGCGCTTGTTGAACGAAATAACCGTGACAAACCAGTGCAGGTTGTGGCGAGCTCAAACGGTCTGATCTGGCTTTGTGTTGGTATTCAGTCCGGTTACAAAGGAACGAGCATTTTATATTTTGAGAATATCAATGTGAACATAGCGCAAAATTAGTGACCTGAGAATTCTTTGATGGCGCGCCAGGAACCTCGGTGCAGATTATAAATTGTTAAAGTTTCTTGACAACTGCTATTCACTGCATACTTCAAAAATACTGTTCTATCTTTGCAAAAACGGGAATGTAGATACATTTTGCCATGTACTTGCTCGCAACCGGTCGTGTGGCAGATGGCAATGGATCATAGAAAATAATGAAACAAATCTTAGACAAACGGGTTATTTGCCTCACCTTGATATTTTTCGTGGCAGTTTCCGCATGTACCAAACGACCTGATCCGCTGCCGATCAGGTTTATAGAAGATAAATTTGAAACCGGAAACGATGACTGGGCAGGAGATTTTGCATTTTACAAAAAAGACCAGGATGCCGCAGTTGGTTTTGCACTGAAACAGGAACTTTTGCCACAAGATCTTAAAAGCGTATTTCACGGTCTTAAAATCCAGGGAAATAATAGCGGCGACAGCTTATTTATTTTTATAAAGAAAAAAATATCAGATCTTGATCCCGCCAAAACCTACAAGGTGGCTTACGAAGTGGATTTGGTTACTAATTTCCCCGACACTACCAATGCTTCGGGACGGCAAATATATTTTAAGGCGGGTGCCTCAACGCAAGAACCAAAAAAAACGCTGAATACAAGTAATGTTTACTCCGTTTCTATCAAAAATGGGGCAGTCGCAAAGAATGGCACGGAAATGCTTTTACTCGGCAATACAGGCAATGGAATTGACTCGACCGCTTACAAGGCCATTACCCGCAGCAACGCAAATCTTGCAGTAGAAGTGAAGCCAAATGCCGCAGGGGAAATATGGCTTTGCGCAGGTTTTAACACAAAATACAAGGGGCAGTTGACATTGTATTTTGATCGGATTTATGTTGCCGTGGGAGAAAAACCGGAAGTTGTTAAATAGTCAAAATCGCCCACCAACCAGGAATATTGATTTAAAATGATACAAATAAAATCCTTTACGTTTAATCCGTTTTCAGAGAATACGTACATACTTTATGATGAAAGCCTGGAAGCAGTAATCATTGATCCGGGTTGTTACGACAAAGCCGAACTGACCGAACTGGACAATTTTGTAAAGACAAACGGATTGAAACCAGTGAAAATAATTAATACGCACGCACACATCGATCACGTACTTGGCGTGCAGGCAGTGAAACGAAAATATGATATCCCGTTTTTTCTTCACAAGCTGGACGAGCCGCTGCTGAAAGCGGTAAAATCCTATGCATCCAATTACGGTTTTGCAAGTTTTGATGAACCAGAAATCGAATTTTTTCTAAATGAGGGCGATGTCGTTACCTTTGGAAATTCCACATTAAAAGTGATATTCGTTCCGGGTCATGCACCTGGCCATGTCGCCTTTGTAAACGAAGAACAGCATTTTTTAATCGGAGGAGACGTACTTTTTCGTCAGAGCATTGGCAGGACTGACCTTCCGGGAGGCAATTTTGAAACGCTGATCAATAGCATCCGAACGCAATTGTTCACGCTGCCAGACGACTACGCGGTTTACGCCGGTCACATGCAACCGACAACAATCGGTTTTGAAAAGAAAAACAACCCGTTTCTTAAATAAGTTAACTGCTCCTGTTAATGATCCGTCGCAACATACCCAATGCGCTAACCTGTGGCAATCTGCTTTGCGGATGCATTGGCGTAGTTGAAGCCTTCCATAGCAACATTCTTTTATCCTGTGCATTGATCGGCATCGCGTTAATTTTCGATTTTTTTGACGGCTTCCTGGCGAGGTTGCTGCACGTTAGCTCACCAATTGGAAAAGACCTCGATTCACTTGCCGATATGGTTACCTTTGGACTGCTGCCGGCCATTATCGTTTATCAATTGCTGATGGAAAGCATTCCGGATTTATACGGAATCTGGAAAGCCTATCCGGCGTTCCTCATCGCCATTTTTTCCGCCATCAGACTTGCCAAATTTAACAATGATCCCCGTCAGTCTGATTCGTTTATTGGTGTACCAACCCCGGCCAACGCGATGCTGATTGCGTCTCTGCCAGTCATATTATCAAACGATGAAAGCTGGAAATCCGTGATCCTGAATACCAATAATCTGCTCATCCTGACCGTGGTGATGTCTTTTCTTCTTGTGATGGAAATGCCGTTGATCGCATTGAAATTCAAGTCTTTTGCCTGGAGTGGCAACCAGTTCCGCTATATTTTCATAGCGCTGACTATTTTACTGCTGATCACATTCAAAATCCTGGCGGTGCCAATAATTCTCGTTCTTTACATTTTGCTATCTTTTGTGGCTAATGTGATGAAAAAGACGGCATAAGTTGCTTGACACGCGTTTTTATTGCATTTTTGAAATTATTTTAAGAAGCCTCATCCGGCCGGGCTTTTCCGACGATACGTGGCTCTTTTTTAAGTACAGAATTAATTACAAAAAGTATGGCATTTTCGCGTATCACGGGGCTTGGTTATTATGTTCCTGATAATATTGTAACCAACGATGATCTCACGAAATGGATGGATACGTCCGACGAATGGATTCAGGATCGGACGGGAATTAAGGAAAGGCGTTATTTTGAATATGGCAAGGATACCAATTACAGCATGGCAGCAGCGGCATCAAGAATTGCTCTGGAGCGTGCGGAAATTACTGCCGATGATGTTGATGTGATTGTATACGCAACCATTACACCCGATTATTTTTTCCCGGGATCTGCTTTTCTAATGCAGCGAGAGCTTGGGATGGACGGTAAACCGGTAATTGATATCCGGGAACAGTGCTCGGGTTTTGTTTATGCGCTATCGATTGCTGATCAGTTTATTCGTTCAGGAATGTATAAAACTGCGCTGGTTGTGGGTTCGGAAATACAGTCGTCCTGGATAGACAAGAGTACGGCAGGCCGAAACACGGCAGTCATTTTTGGAGACGGTGCAGGAGCCGCTGTGGTACAAGCCACAAATAATCCACAACATTGTATACTATCTACACACTTGCATGCCGACGGCCGTTTTGCCGAAGATCTTTATGTACGTGAGCCGGGTAGCAGCAGGCCTGGGCGGGCGGCGACTAAGGAGATGATAGATTCCGGCGGATTCAATGTACACATGAATGGCAACGCGGTGTTCAAGCACGCAATCGTGCGGTTTGGAGAAGTAATCAACGAAGCATTGGACGCGAATGGATTTCAACCCAAGGACATCAGCTTGCTGGTACCACACCAGGCCAATATCCGTATCAGCGACTACGTTAGGAACCAAATGGGATTGGCGGAAGAGCAGGTAATAAACAATTTACAGCGTTTTGGGAATACAACAGCAGCGTCAATTCCTATCGCTTTAACGGAAGCATGGGAAAATAATAAGATCAAGGAAGGCGACCTGATCTGCCTGGCAGCGTTTGGCAGCGGCTTTACCTGGGCCTCGGCCCTGATCAGGTGGTAGTAAGTGCTGCAATTCCTGTTCTGTAAATGTGGCAGAAAGTACACGTGTACGTCCACGATTGGAATTAATATTGTCCGATTGACAACATTACCAATGTACACGCTTCTACTGGTACGATATTTTTATTTAGTAATATATCCTCAAATTCAGGATTCTCGGTGCCGGGATTAAAGATAACCCGTTTTGGTTTTAATGAAATTATATAGTCGTAATAATCAGGTTGATGACTTGGATTAATGTAAAGGGTGACCGTGTCAACGTCTTCCCAAAATAATTTCTCCGTTTGGATATCAATCCCGAACACAACACCTTTTTTGCGACCGACAAGCATAATTTCATGCCCGTAAGCCAACAGTTTCTCTGCGGCGAGGTATGCGTATCTGGAAGGATTGGAGGAGGCTCCGATGATCAGTGTGCGTTTCATGTTATTAATTTTTAAATTTAGATCAACGTAAATAATATCTTCTGCGAAATGAATGATTCAAATGTAAGCCGTAGTTTCTGGAATGAAAAGTGGGCTAAAATTATCTTCGGCGAAATCGAGAACGCTCCTCATTATGAAGTATCCAATTATGGAAGATTGAAAAGTTTTCAAACCAATCCAAAGGAGGGAACCATCATTAAGGGCTCTGTTATTCAGGGTTACAGATCTTTAAACATTCGTGCCGCCGGTGGAAAGACAATCAATCGGTATGTCCACAAGCTTGTTGCTGAATATTTTACTGAGAAGGAAAGTGATGAACACGTTTTTGTGATTCACCAGGATTTTGAGAAGCAGAACAACTATTACGAAAATCTGAAATGGGTTACAAAAGCCACGATGATTGCGCATAATAAAGAAAATCCTGCTTTTATTAACAGAGTCATCCCGCGTCGTACCAAAAACTATAAATTGACTGAAAGTAAGGTTCGGATCATCAAAAAGTTGTTAAAAAATGACAATAACCGTCTAAAAATGATCGCGAAACAGTTTGGCATTACACATACGCAACTAAACCGCATTCGTTCAGGCGAAAACTGGAAACATGTGACGATCGAAGACTAGTATTTAACTGGATTTTTCAATGTTGGAAACCGTATAACCGCTGCCGTTCATCCCCTCCTCGTAGTCCACCAAAACTCCGAGGACATACATCAGGTGACGTTTATCAATTATTACCTTTACACCATCAACTGAATAGGTCTGATCAAACTCCGTTGCGGTATCGAATCCGAGAATGAATGTACCACTGCATGCTCCTCCTTTCAGGCCAACACGGAGCCCATAGGTATCTGGAATTTTGTTTGCCTCTAAGGTTGTTACAATTTCTTCAATTGCCTTACCGGACAGTCTGATCGGATTATTCATTTTCTGTATTTTTACGTCTGACAAACATGGTTACAAATTTTCACCAGTTTGTGAATCTGACCGTGTAACTGACCAGATTTTGCCCACTTTTGTCCCTTGATTCTACATGATTGGGACGTTAGTCCGGTATTAACACTTGTTCCGGCAATAGAATTCTCAATTAATTCAATTTCTTCCGGTTAATTTTCAGTTATGATGTAATTTTGCACCATATTCGATCACGAACTGTGCTTAACTATTAATATGGAAGTTTACCCGCTTATTGTTGTCCTTCTCCTCGGGGGTGTCGTTACCTATGGCATGTATCTCACAATCACAACCGTAGCCGAAAAACTGTTCGAAAAACAACAGTGGGATATTCGAAGCAAAAACATTGAAATTACGCTGCCGTTACGTCTTCAGGCGTTTGAAAGGATGTGTTTGTTTCTTGAACGAATCACACCGGGAAACCTTTTGCTCCGCTTGGTTGGTTCTGCTATAACAGCACAGGAATTGCAACATATTATTTTGCAGGAAGTACGGGAAGAATATAACCACAACCTGGCGCAACAGATTTACATCAGTGCTGCTGCCTGGGAACAGGTAACAAATGCGATGAATGAAACTGTGTCAATAGTAAATCAGGCGGCGGCATTGGTACCTGCGGAAGCGCCGGCAACTGATCTTGCCAAGAAAATACTGGCACATGTAATAGAAAAAGAAATTCAGCCATCTACCCATGCCCTGCAATTTTTAAAAAATGAGGTTCAGAAAGTATTTTAATGTACTGGCAAAACCTGGAATCAATTAAAATCACGAAACGAAGGAACGCGCGTGGCCGGTCCGTCGAGATTAAGATATAAGAATGCTTTATCCAAATACAATTGAACAAAAACTGGGCTTCGACAAATTGCGTGAGCGATTGAAAGAAGCCTGCATTAGTCCGCTGGGCATCAGTTTTGTCGAAAAAATACGATTCTCAGACAATTTCGGAATGGTTGAAAAGCTCGTAAGCCAGACAGCCGAAATGAAACGCATTCTCGAAATAGGAGAAAATTTTCCTTCACAGAATTACCTGGACGTCACACCATTTCTTAAACGTGCCTCGATTGAAGGAATGCTGCTGACACTGGAAGAATTTTCTGACGTGAAAGTTTCGTTACAGACAATAAGGCTCTGTTTACGGTTTTTTGAAAATCAGGAACCGGATGCTTTTCCGCTTCTTGGCGAATATGCAAAATCAGTAAAAGTAGAAAAAGGAATCACCGACGCCATTGAGCGGGTAATTGACGATCGTGGGCAGGTACGTGACAGTGCATCTACGGAACTCGGCCGGATTCGTAAACGACTGATTTCGGAACAGTCCGGTATCCGTAAAAAACTGGATACAATGCTGCGTTCGGCTAAAAGCAACGGATGGATCAGCGAGGATGTTTCGCTTACCGTACGGAATGGCAGGATGGTGATCCCGGTCGCGGCAGAGCATAAACGGAAGTTAAAAGGATTTGTGCACGACGAGTCAGCAACCGGCCAGACTGTCTTTATTGAGCCTACAGACGTTTTTGAATCCAATAATGAAATCAGGGAGCTTGAATACGAAGAAAGGCGCGAGATCAATAGAATACTGCTGCAACTCACAGACCAGCTCCGGCCTTACGTCCCTGATCTTCAGAAAGCGTATCAGTTTCTCGGCTTGATGGATTATCTGAGAGCAAAAGCAAAACTGGCCATCGAAATGAATGCTGGTGTTCCGCCTTTTCTAAACAAACAATTTATCGACTGGAAGAACGCACGACACCCGCTGTTACATTTGTCTTTTCAAAAGCAAGGCAAAAAAGTTGTACCACTGAACATCTCTTTGCAGGAAAATGAGCGTATCCTGATCGTTTCCGGACCTAATGCCGGCGGTAAATCGGTGGCACTAAAAACCGTGGGACTAATCCAGTACATGTTCCAGTGCGGCCTGCTAGTTCCCATGGATGACGCTTCCACAATGGGATTTTTCCAAAATATTTTCATCGACATCGGTGACGAACAATCCCTTGAAAATGACCTGAGTACGTACAGTTCGCATTTGACCAATATGCGTCATTTTCTGACGCTTGCCAACCGTCGTACATTGTTTTTAATAGATGAATTCGGAACGGGAACCGAACCGGGTTTAGGCGGAGCCATTGCAGAAGCGATCCTTGAAGACCTCACCAAATCGGGTGCATACGGTGTGATCAACACGCATTACACAAACCTTAAAGTGCTTGCTGACAAAACAAACGGCCTCGTAAACGGTGCCATGCGTTTTGACGGCGAACATCTTGAACCGATTTATGAGCTTGAAATCGGCAGGCCGGGAAGTTCTTTCGCATTTGAGATTGCCTCAAAAATTGGCTTACCAAATTCTGTGATCAATCGGGCGAAAGAAAAATTGGGAACGCAACAGGTTAGTTTTGAAAAACTACTAAAGGAACTGGATATTGAACGTAAGGTTTTTGCCGACCAGAATATTCAGCTTGGTATCAAGGAGCGCAAACTGACCAAAGAACTCGCCGAATATACTTCGTTGAAATCCAATCTGGAAAATAACGAAAAAAAGATCGTCAACGAAGCAAAGCAGAAAGCAAAAATGTTGCTTTCTGACGCAAATCAGCTGATTGAAAACACGATTCGTGAAATCAAGGAAAACAAGGCCGAAAAAGAGAAAACCAAAACAGTGCGAACTGAACTGGAAAAATTCAGTACGAAAAATCTGGTAATTGAGACTGTAGAGGAAATTGCTCCTGCCGAAGATATTTACCAAACGGAGACAGGCGCGATTGCCATAGGAAGTTATGTACGTATTGACGGGCAAACGGCCATCGGCGAAGTACTTGCGTTGAAAGGCAAAGATGTGGAAATCCGGATTGGGGATCTCAAATCAACGATCAAACTAAGCCGTCTCGAAAAAGTTTCAAATAAAACCTACAAAGCCGCAACCGGAGAAAAGAAATTAAAAACGAGTGCGAAGGGCATAGACATGAACGAACGAATGCTCAATTTCAGCTTCAATCTGGACATGCGTGGCAAGCGCGGCGAAGAAGCACTCGGACTCGTTGATCAGTTTATGGACAATGCGATCATGCTTGGTTACGACGAAATACGCATCGTACACGGAAAGGGAGACGGAATTCTGAGAACGCTCGTGAGAAATCATTTAAAAGGATATTCACATGTTGCCGGCATGCATGACGAACACGCGGATCGTGGTGGCGCGGGTGTGACGATTGTGAAATTGAAATAGCGCAAATGATACGGCAACGGTATCTATGACAAAAACGCATACAAAAGGCTTGAAAATGGTAGCATTTCCAGATTCAGGCTTTTTCTAATTTCAGTTATCTCTTTAAAGTCATCTCTTTTTGGGATGACCCACTTATCAGAATAATTTTCTCTGCTTTACCTCTTTTATCTCTTCCGAATCTCACTTTAGTTTCAGAGCTGGTCAGAAAAAATGTGTCCTGCGATTCGGGAAATATATTTTGGGCCAAACCATTGTCCGATTGCAGATAAAGGTTTTTCCCAAACAATTTGATCCGTATGTCAGGCATATCAGGACTGGAATACACGCCTTCCAGAAGCCTGAGCTCTTCGATGGATAACGTCAATCCGTGCGGAAATTTAACCGGCGGGGAAAGTACAGGTTTTTTACCTTCCAGAATCTCATCCACATTTCCCATAATCGACATGACGTCTGAGATGTCATTGAAATTAGTTAACAGCACGATTGTCTGTCCCTTTGAAACATTTCGGACAACCAGCGATTTATACGCTCCGTAATTGCCGGACCCAAACATATCATCAGATTCAGATTCTGACAAAAGCTCCCAACCATACACATAAGGCAAGCCTTGGTCCGATCTGATGATTTGATCCGATCCGTCGAATTTCATGGGCCGGAAGGCCTCCTCCTTTGTGGCTTCACTGACCAGCAAATTATATAAAATTGCCTGATCCCATTTGTACAGATCGCCCGTATTACTGCTTATTCCATACGCTCCTCTTACACCCGACATACAATAGGTGTACTGTTTCAAACTATCGGCACTGACGAATTTACCTAAGCTCCCGTTCCAGGCATAATCAAACGCATAATTTCCGGATGGAAATCTGTCAATTCGTCGGTGAACCTTGGTTTGGGACATGCCCGCGGGTGTAAAAATATTTTTATGCAGGTATTCGCCAAACGACATTCCGGAAACCTTCTCGACGATACTGGCCAGCAGCAGGTAGTTGGTGTTAGAATAATCAAAAACAGACTTACTTTTTGCACGATCCAAAAGTTTTTTTGTATTCAAAACTTTGATAATGTCGTCGTTAGACTGAACTTTCGAAAGATCAATATCATGCTCATTCCACCTGAGGAAATCCGGGAGTCCCGAAGTATGTGTCAAAAGATTCCGGATTAAGATTCCGGAAAAAATGGAAGCCGGAAAGAATCTTCGTAGCGAATCGTCATACGAGAGCTTTCCCCTCTCTTTAAGCTGCATGATCGCCATGGCAGTAAATCCTTTGGAAACGGACGCCAGCTCGAAAACCGATGCGGTATCCAACTTGCGCTTGGTATTTAAGTCTGCCACCCCGTAAGCACGATTAAGCAGCATTCGGCCGCGCTCTGCCACCAGCACACAGCCATTAAATTGGTTTTTAACAAAAAGCGTATCAAAGAGTTCTGATAATTCTCTTTGCTTATTCTGGCCAAATAAATCGCCCGAAAACGGAACAAGAATAATGAGCACTAAAAACAAAAGACCATGTCTCATAAAATGGCTGCGAGGTGAATGCCCGAAGGTAAAAATCAGGACTTAAATGATTTGATTACAACCCAAACCTTGTGGGAAATTTGACCAGATGTCTCGATGGAAGGGGTTTAAAATGATTGTGAAAATCTTTATAACGGATTCTGTCAGCACAAATTTTTTCCAATTGCGATGGGCTCACTTCATAAAATCCACTCCATCCGCTCATGGGGTCATTAGCAAGCAGAAGGACTTGTTCTTCTGTGTTGTAGTTGGCCAGGAAACACGGCCCATCTGCCGAAGCCATTACTTCATAGTAATCTCTGCCTAAAAAGTCATTTTTTACCAAATTGTTTAATTCATTCAATGCTTTAAGCTCAGCCTCCGGACAATCGCTCGAACTGATTCTTTTCGTGTTGCTGTTTGACAACGCTGACGCCGCCGTAGTCAAGATTACAAGCCCCAAAATCCAGACGATAATTTGTAAAAAACCTTTCATACTGTTTGATTGATCTCGTTATTCCGAGCGGAAGACTTTTGATCCGCTCAAAGAAAAATAGGATGCCTTGATGGGCATCCTATTTTCCAAATATCCTGGTATGTTACCTTTTAGTGTCCTGCAACAGCGACTGTGTTTTCAACCTTGCGGCCACGCATCCAGAAATAAAGGATGGCGAAGGCAACGATCAAAATACCAGGAAACAATATCATTGTCTGCAATGTTGCCTGCCCAGCTGCAAGCTCCAGTTCATCACCTGTTAGTCCCGCTGCAAGTTTCTCTGCTTTTGCGCTATCAATCCATCCACCAATAATTGGCTGAAAAATAGCGGTTGAAAGCATACCTACACCACCAACAACTGACATGCCAAGGGCACCGCTCAAAGGAACGTTTTGCGCAATAAATCCGATCATGGTAGGCCAGAACAGCGCCACACCCATAGCGAACACGACCGCTGCCGCGTAAGCTGCCGGCCCCGTGACCGTGCTGAAAAGATAAATACCAACAGCTGCCAGTATAGACGAACCCCACAAAATTCCTGTTTGACCAACAGCTTTGATAATAGGTGCTGCAAAAAATCTTGTTACTGCCATCAAACCTGTCACCAGAGCAAGAATCAACATCGGTTTTGCACCACTTTTACTCATGATCATACCTGTCCATTGCTGAGGACCGAATTCACTGATAGCCGTAAATGCCATACAGAAAAATATAAAGATATACAGCGGAGAGAACATAGCTTTGAAGTTCTCGCCCAGGGAGCGTACGCCGTCAATATGCGGTTTCGGAAATGCTTGTCCGAAAAACAAAAATGCGTAGATAAAAGTTGGAACCAGGAGAACCCAGATTTGTGCCTGCCAGCCAAAACCTGCACCTGTCATAATCTCAGAAATCACACTTCCAACCACAATTCCTCCCGGAAACCACATGTGGAAACGATTTAGCATCTTATTCATCTGCAATCCGGTGTAGGTGTCTGCAATCATAGGATTACAGGCTGCTTCCGTGCAACCGTTTCCGATGCCAATGAAGAAGGTTGAGATCAAAAGACCCATGTACCCTCCTGCATAAATTGTCATTACAATACCGATTGCGTGACATATAAATGCAACCTGCATAATAATTTTAGGGCCGACAGAATGATAAACCAACCCGCCAACGACCATTGATAATGGCATACCCAAAAATGCCATGGAATTGACAAACCCCAGCTGCGAGGCAGTAAGATTGAACTCTGTCCCAAGCTGAGACAAGATCCCGGCACGAATACTAAATGAAAACGCAGTGGTAATAAGGGCAAAACAACTTGCGTTAAAAAGTCGTGAGCTGTTAACTGTTTGGGTCATTGGTTAAGCGGGTTTTGATATTAAAATGAGATAGATTAAGAACTCCGGTATGTTAATTTTATTTAAGATTTTCACAAAAAAAACAAATACTTTCCAAATCTACTACTCTATTTGCATTCGAGAGCGTGATTTTAGTCCTATAAAATTATATTTGTAAGTAGTAAGAGTCATGGATACTACTCTTTATTGTTATAAAATCTTTTCAAAACTTTAAACCAACAGGAATGTCACGAAAGATCAGAATGGGTATGGTGGGTGGAACACTGGACGCATTTATAGGAGGTGTTCACCGTCGTGCTGCAATCATGGATGGAGAAATTGAACTGGTTTGCGGTGCTTTTAGCTCCAATCCAGAAAAATCAAGAGAAACGGGAAAAGCGCTCTATTTGCCAGAAAACAGGGTATATGGAGATTATACAGAAATGATCCTGAAGGAAAGAGAACTTCCGGAAGGCGAACGCATGGATTTCGTATGTATCGTTACACCAAACCACGTTCATTACGGGCCTACCAAACTGGCCCTTGAAAATGGTTTCCACGTGGTATGCGACAAACCGATCACACTGAATACCGAAGAAGCAGAAGAAATTGTGGCGCTCGTTGAGTCAACAGGTCTTCTTTTCTGTCTCACACATACTTACACGGGCTACCCGATGGTAAAGGAAGCCAAAGCGATGATTGCGGCAGGCGCAATCGGAAAAGTACGTAAGGTAATTGTGGAGTACCCGCAAGGATGGCTGGCTACACTTGTTGAAAGTGTTGGTGATAACAAACAGGCCGAATGGCGCACGGACCCGGCACGATCGGGTGCAGCAGGCGGGTTGGGGGACATCGGAACGCATGCCGAAAATCTTGCCGAATATATAACAGGGTTAAGGATCACCCAACTTTGCGCGGATTTGACCATTTTCGTGGAAGGACGCCTTTTGGATGACGATGCAAATGTTTTGCTCCGTTTTGACAATGGTGCCAAAGGAATACTTCAAAACAGCCAGATCGCTAACGGAGAAGAAAATGACCTCAATATTCGTGTTTATGGCGAAACCGGTGGTCTTCAATGGAAACAAATGGAGCCCAACACGCTTGTTCATAAAACCAACAGCGGAACCCGCCTCGTTAGAACAGGCGTAGGAAACCTTTCAAAAGCAGCTCAGGTCAACACCAGAGTGCCAGCCGGACACCCCGAGGGCTATTTTGAGGCATTTGCCAACATCTACAAAAACTTTGCTATCCATTTGCGTGCATACTGGGCCGGAACCACTGCAGATCCAGTTTACGATTTCCCGACAGCTGCGGATGGGCTACGCGGCATGAAATTCATTGATACCGTAATTGCATCCAACAAGTCCGAACTAAAATGGACGGATTTCTAGATTAAAAATCCGCAATTTCAGGGTATAGAAACGGATAAACCGTCTTCTATACCTTACAATAAACTTGCCCGCATTTTTCATTTTATCCAATTAAACATTTGTATGAACAAAATTAAAGTTGGCGTTGTAGGTACCGGTTTCATTGGCCCTGCACACATTGAAGCACTAAGACGCCTTCCCAATGTAGAAGTAGCAGCCCTTTGCGAAGTTACCGCTGAACTCGCAAGAGAAAAGGCAGATATGCTGGGAATTGCACGTTCCTACACTTTTGACGATCTGCTGAAACAGGACGACATTCAGGCTATCCATATTTGTACGCCAAATTTCCTTCACTACTCACAATCAAAAGCGGCGATTCTGGCAGGAAAACACGTAATCTGCGAAAAGCCGCTGGCAAAAGATCTTCATGAAGCAGCCGAATTAGTTGAACTGGCGGCGAAATCCGGTCTGGTTAACGCAGTCCATTTCAACCTGCGCTACTATCCATTGGCACGTCAGATGAAATCGATGCGCGAAAACGGCGATCTGGGCGAAGTGTATTCTTTCATCGGTTCCTATCTTCAGGACTGGCTATTTTATGAAACGGATTACAACTGGCGGCTGGAACCGGACAAATCCGGAGACTCACGTGCCATTGCTGACATTGGCTCCCACCTGATGGACATTCTTGAATACATTACAGGGCTGAAAACGGTTGCGGTAATGGCTGATTTCAATACAATTCACAAAACGCGTAAGAAACCATTGAAGGCCGTTGATACGTATTCAGGAAAAATGCTTCAACCGGAAGACTATGCTGATGTGCCCATCACAACAGAAGATCACGCCAATGTATTACTTCGTTTCGACAATGGAAACAAAGGTGTAATCACCGTTTCACAGGTTTCAGCTGGCCGTAAAAACCGCATGACGCTGGAAATTTCCGGTTCCAACAAAACCTTCAACTGGACGTCGGAAGCACCTAACGAAATGTGGATCGGGAATCGTGACAAAAGCAATGAAGTATTAATCCGTGATCCGTCGCTGGTGAACGCAGATGTTCGTTCGCTGATCACATTCCCCGGTGGACACAACGAAGGCTTTTCAGATACTTCCAAACAACTTTTCAAAGAAGTTTACGCGGCGATCGAACAAGGCAAACAACCAGAAAATCCAACTTTCCCAACCTTTGCGGACGGTTACCGTGAACTGCTGATCTGCGAAAGAATTCTGGAAAGCAATAAAAAACAAGCGTGGGTTGAGGTGTAATACTGAAAGATAGAATGAGTGAATGATAGAATGAGTGAATACCTGGCTCAATTGATGTTCGCTGATGTGAATAATGCTTTCCTAGAATTTTTTAAAGTTTTATTTGAGCATACAGAGTTTAAGCCATTAAGTTTACTTTTTGTCATTCTCTCATTCTTCACTAAATCTATCATTCAAAATTCGCAAAGATGACACACACTAAGGAGGAATTTATTGAAACTTTCAAAGACCGTACGAAACAATTTTTATTACGAAGTATTAAGTTGTTTAAAGCTTTGCCCTCTTCGGAAGAAGCCAGGATTATTGGAAAACAATTTCTGAGATCAGCATCTTCCGTGGGAGCAAATTACAGAGCAGTATGTAGAGCAAGAAGCCATAAAGAGTTTTTGCTAAATTGAGTATAACAGTAGAAGAAGCAGATGAATCATTGTTTTGGCTGGAAATAATTTCAGAGTCAGGAATATTACCCTTTGAAAAACTAAACAGCTTGATGAAAGAAGCAGAAGAAATTCTGAAAATTCTATCCAAAGCCAGAAGCAATTCAAGCCGTTAAATTTGTAAAAATGATAGAATGACTAAATATTTGGCTCGCTAGATTTCTTTAATTAGCATATTTCGATAAAGAAAGTTTCAAAAAATCTGTCCAAATTTAATGGTCATTCAAGCAATTAAGATTGTTCCGGCCATTCTATCATTCTTTAATTCAATCATTCAACATTAAAAAAACAATGAAAACAATAAAAGGACCGGGAATATTTCTTGCTCAATTTTTAGGAGATGAAGCACCCTTCAACAGCCTGGATGCCATCACGGATTACATGGCGGCATTGGGCTACAAAGGCGTGCAGCTTCCAATCTGGGATCCACGGGTGATTGATATAAAACTTGCGGCAGAATCCAAAACTTACACGGACGAATTAAAGGGCAAACTAAATGCCAAAGGTCTGGAAATTACTGAACTTGCTTCACACATTATCGGCCAGCTGGTTGCTTCGCATCCCGTTTACGATGAAATGTACGATGGTTTTGCAGCACCTGAAGTTCGCAAAAATCCAAAAGCACGCGCTGAATGGGCAACCCAGCAACTGAAGTATACGGCACAGGCAAGTAAAAACCTGGGTTTGACGGCAAGTGCTACATTTTCCGGTGCGCTGGCCTGGCCATTCCTTTACCCGTGGCCACAACGCCCTGCTGGTTTGGTAGAAACTGCATTCAAGGAACTGGCAGCAAGATGGAAGCCAATTCTGGATGTATATGACGAAAACGGTGTAGATGTTTGTTATGAGCTACATCCGGGAGAAGATCTTTTCGACGGTTCCACATTTGAAATGTTTGTAGATTACCTGGACAGTCATACGCGCGCCAATATCAATTACGATCCAAGTCATTTTGTTTTACAGCAACTTGATTATCTGCAATTTATCGATTTATACCACGACCGCATCAAGGCTTTTCACGTAAAAGATGCCGAATTTAACCCAACTGGGAAACAAGGTGTGTACAGTGGTTTTGCGGGATGGGCGGATCGCGCAGGACGTTTCCGTTCATTGGGAGACGGACAGGTGGATTTCGGCTCTATTTTCTCCAAACTTTCTCAGTACGACTATGACAGCTGGGCAGTTCTTGAATGGGAATGCTGTATAAAATCCCCTGATCAGGGCGCAGCAGAAGGTGCTCCGTTTATTGCCAATCACATCATCGAAGTTACTACGAAAGCATTCGATGATTTTGCCGGAACCGGCGCCGATGAGGCATTTAACCGCAAGGTGTTAGGAATTTAATTTAAGCAACTTAGAGATAAAAGAGCCTGACGAACCTGATTGCGTTCGTCAGGCTTTTTATTTCAAAACGCAGTACAAAAAATCTCCACGGATCTATAAAACTGATCACCGCAAATTATCTGTGTCACCACCGTTCAGTTATCTTATCATTATCCAGTTTCGCCCACTATTTCTCACAAAATTATTCAAACAAGCAGTAATTTCAGGACAGAATTTCGTTTTATAAAAGGTAAGTTTGACAATTAAAAATAAACTACCTGAACATAACCATAACCTGTCTGAAAAATGTCTTTTAATTTTCAAAGGGCAACGCTGTTTCTTGCGCTGTTCTTAACCACCTTCCTGGCCCGAACCAGTGTCGCTCAGATCATTACCCCCGAGAAAAAAGTACTTGTATTTTCTAAAACAGCCGGTTTCAGGCATTCGTCCATCAAAGCGGGGCAAACTGCGCTGTTGAAACTTGGCCAGGAAAATGGCTTCTCGGTCGATACAACCGAAAATTCAACCGTATTTACTGAAAAAAATCTAAGAAGGTACAGTGCCGTAATCTTTCTGAATACTACCGGAAATGTGCTTGATGAAGCGCAGCAGGTCGCGTTCGAGCACTATATTCAGGCTGGTGGAGGCTACGCCGGAATCCACGCAGCAACAGATACTGAATATGACTGGCAATGGTACAACCGCCTCGCCGGTGCTCAGTTTGCCAGCCACCCAGGCAATCCGAATGTTCAGGAAGGAGAAACCTATGTTGTGAATGACAATCATCTTTCGATGAAAGATTTTCCGAAAAAATGGAAGATCAGAGACGAGTTTTACGACTTTAAAAATTTCAACAAGAAGGTAAATGTCCTGGTTAAAATTGACGAAAAAAGTTATAAAGATGGCAAAATGGGTGACGACCATCCGATGTCATGGTATCATGAATTTGATGGAGGAAAGGCATTTTATACAAATTTTGGCCATGAAGATGCCACATACATCAATCCGGTTTTCCTCAAACACCTGATCGGAGGCCTTAACTACGTGATGGCTTCAAAACTGGATTATTCCAAATCCCGTCCTGAGGACAACCGTTTTACGAAAAAAGTACTGGCCACCAAACTGGATGAGCCGACCGAGCTTGTTGTTCTTGACGACCAGCGTGTATTGTTTGCGGAAAGAAAAGGAAAGCTAAAACTTTACAATCCCAAAACAGGCAAAGTAAAAGTCGTAGCGGAAGTTCCGGTTTATATCAAACAGGAATACGGGCTGATGGGATTGAATATTGATCCAAATTTCAAAACCAATAAACTTGTTTACCTGTATTATTCCCCACCGTCCGCAGAAGCCGACACTGCCCAGCATTTGTCGCGTTTTAAATACGACGATGTAAAAGATACTTTGCTGCTTTCGACCGAAGAGACATTGCTTACTGTTCCTGTTAAAAGGACAGATTGCTGCCACACAGGAGGATCTATCGCATGGGATGTTAAAGGGAATTTGTACCTGTCAACCGGCGATGACGTGAATCCGTTTCAGTCCGACGGTTACGGACCTATTGACGGACGCCCTGGCAGAGAAGGCTGGGATGGCCGCCATTCTTCTTCCAACACGAATGATCTGAGAGGAAAAATTATTCGAATCAAACCGCGTTACGGAGACCGCCGTGCAAACATGCCAGGCGGAACAAATCTGTATGACATTCCTGAGGGAAACCTCTTCCCGGCTGGCGATCCCAAAGCTCGTCCGGAAATTTATGTGATGGGGACGCGTAATCCATACCGGATTTCCGTAGATCAGCACACCGGATTTGTATATTGGGGTGATGTTGGTCCCGATGCATCAAATGACAGCCCAACGCGTGGACCAAGAGGATACGACGAAGTGAATCAGGCAAAAAAAGCCGGTTACTTTGGTTATCCACTATTTATCGGCGACAACAAGCCTTACATTTCATACGATTTCGAAACCAAAGTTTCAGGTAAACCATTTGATCCTGAAAAACCTGTAAACGACTCTCCTCATAATACCGGTCTGCGTGAATTGCCTCCTGCTCAGCCTGCGTTCATTTTTTATCCCTACGCCGATTCTCCTGATTTTGGAGCGATTGTGGGTAAGGGAGGGCGTAACGCAATGGCGGGTCCTGTATATTATTACAATGATTTCAAAGAAAGTAAAGACAAATTCCCAACCTATTACGACGGAAAGTTTTTCGCCTACGACTGGATCCGCGATTACATCAACGTTGTTACAATGAACGAAAAAGGCGACCTGGTGAACATCCAGCGCTTTATGCCGGACACGAAATTCAGCCATCCGATCGACATGCAATTCGCAAACGACGGCTCATTGTATACACTTGAGTATGGCCCGAACTGGTTTGCGCAAAATGACGAAGCAAGCCTCGCACACATTACATTTAACGCTGGAAACCGGGTTCCCGTTGCTACTGCTGCCGCAACGAACACAATCGGTGCAGTGCCTCTGAAAGTAAGTTTTTCATCAAAAGGGTCACTAGATTACGACGGCGACCCGATAAAATACGAGTGGAATTTTGGTAAAGGTTTGCCAAAAAGTGCAGTAGCGAACCCCACTTTCACTTTCGCTAAACCAGGTGAATATACAATCGTGCTGAAAGTAACAGACTCCGCCGGAAACAGCAATACTTCGGAAGTGGTCGTGAAAGCAGGGAATGCCATTCCAAAGGTTGATGTGGCCATAAAAGGGAATAAAACGTTCTATTGGAACGACAAACCGGTTAACTATGAAGTGTCTGTTGCTGATAAAGAAGACGGTAGCTTGCTGAACAAAAAAATTACTGACGAAGACGTGACACTTACGATCAACTACCTGGAAGGTTTCGACAAAACACAACTTGCGCAAGGACATGTTGCCAACACAGGATTCGAAACAGGAAAGCGCCTTATTGAACTGAGCGATTGCAAAGCCTGTCACTCAGTTACCAAGAAATCGATCGGCCCGGCTTATATTGAGGTTGCAAAAAGATATGAAAAAGAGCGCAACTCGGTGAAGACACTGGCTGAGAAAGTCATCAAAGGAGGCGGCGGAAATTGGGGCGAACAGGCAATGGCGGCCCACCCGCAACACAAACCTGAAGAAGCAGAGGAAATGGTGAAATACATTCTATCGCTTGCAAAGGAAAAAGTGGTTGACAAAAAGCCTCTGAAAAGTGCCTATGTAACCCAAACCAAGCAAAAAGAAGGTTCTTACATTTTCACTGCAAGCTATACTGACCGTGGGAACGGTACAATGGGCCCACTTACGGGCATTAAAACGGTAGCCTTGCGCCCCTCAAAAATCAAAGCGAACAGTTATGACGATGCAAAAGATGTTATGAAATTCAAAGTTGCAACAGGCTCGGAAACCGTTGTTGGAACGAAGAATGGCAGCTATATAGTCTTTGAGGATATTGATCTTTCCGGCATCAGCACGATCGAAGTGGCGGCCGGATTCAAAGAAGGACAAACTGCGGGAGGTAGCCTGGAAGCGCATCTTGACTCCCCTACCGGGCCGAAGATCGGAGAAGCGAAAATACAGTCAACAGGAACAGTTTCGATTCCTGTCCAGGTTGCGCCGAGCGCTCAGCTACGTAAAGTTGTTTTCGTTTTCAAAAATGCGGATGCTGGTTCCAAGCCTTTATTCTCGATAGACTGGCTTCAATTTAACAGTTCGCTGCAGTAGATTAACTTACTGATGTAAAACAGAAGGTGCCGTTTGAGCGATTCAAACGGCACTTTTTTATGCATTAATATGTCAACTCGCAAAACCTTCAATGCCCAGTCCAAATAACGCAAAATCATATTTCACCGGATCACCCGGATTCAACAATTTCAACGATTGTGTCAATTCAACGGCAGTTTGCCAATCAGTTACCGGACGTTTTATTAATCCAAGTAAACGGGCTACGCGGTCTACGTGCACATCGCAAGGGCAAATCAGCTGAGCAGGGGTGATCGTATTCCAGATGCCAAAATCGACACCTTTCTCGTCTTTTCTAACCATCCATCTTAAAAACATATTGAGCCTTTTACAGGAAGATTTCCGCTTTGGGGTTGCGATGTGTTTGCGCGTCCGGAACGGGAAATTTTCAGAGTCGCTGAACAAGTCATGAAAACCGATCAGGCCATTTTCGATGTCAACATCACCTTGGCTCATTGACTGGCTAAACGCGAATTCAAGCGAATCATGCTGACGGTAATACTGCTGAAAAAAGTGAAGAAAGTAAAGCGTGTCGGTTGCATTAAAAGTCCTGTGCTTGAAATTCAGAAACTGTTTAAGATCATTTTCCTGATGATTCAGAACAAAATCGTAAGGTGCATCATCCATCAGATGCGCAAGTTCCAGACACTTGTTTATGATCGTTTTACGCTGCCCCCAGGCGAGTACAGCAGCCCAGAAACCCATAATTTCGACATCTTGTTTTTTGGAAAATCTGTGCGGGATGCTTACCGGGTCATTGGCAATGAAATCGGGACGATTGTATTGGTCCGCCTTTTTTTCGAGAAGGTCTGCTACATAGGAAGAAATACCGGACATTACCGGTTCAACGTTCGGCATGGCCACCTCCAAACACATAAGCTAAAACACGCGATATGCCTGAAAAAAACATCACAACGCCGGAAAAAACAAATGTAAAAATGGCAATAAATGGATAAAGTAGTGTGAACATGACGCGCCACAATTTATAGCCCATCGTCTTTTTAACTGCGGCTCTTTCCTCTTCTCTTTTTGATCTAAACTGCGGTGAGTGCTTCATTATCCTTTGCCTTCTTCTGTAAATCAAATCACTAAAATCAGGAATAGCCTGGTTAAAACTTATCCTGCTTACTCAAGATAACTCACAACAGCCCTGAATCGTTTGCTATTGGGAGAAACTTTTTCAAAAGCCCGGGACGAAAGTTTGATAATGATATCATCATTTGCACTCGTATCCGGTATTCTTCCGATGATCCTGACAATGATACTCTCCTGATTATATTCGTTCAAAACCTGAACCAGCGATCCGATCGGGGCAGTTCTGTGCAGTCCGAGAAATTTGCTGGTACTTTCATCTGTTTCAATTCCCTCTGCGAGTCCCGACTCCGACTTTGATTTTCCCTTAATCACCTTCGGCGGTGCCACTTCCTCAACGGGTTTGACCACCTTTTCAGCAACAACTGCTTTTGCCTTCACTGAATCCTTCACCACATTGGTCACCACTTTTGGAGCAGGTGCAACAGGCGCCGGAGCAGCAGCCTTTTCATTTGCTTTTTCACTCACGATAAGTTCCTGCCCATCTTTGAGATTGTCATCGGTCAGATTATTCCATTTCCGGATATCCGCCATTAGAATTCCATATTTCACGGCAACGCGGTAGAGCGTCTGCCCGGCTTCTACTTTATGAATACCATTTGGAGCGACTGAGACTGCTGCCCCGGCGGTAGGCGCAGTTGTAGAAGGGGTTTCTTTTACCGGAATAGCGGCCGGTTTATTTTCTTTTACTTCGGCCTTAACCTCAGTTTTGGATTCTTCCTTTTTAGCTTCTTTTTTGGAAATTTTTGGCGTGTAAGGAACCCTGATCGTCTGTCCCGACTGAATATTGTCGCTCATACCCGGGTTTGATTCCCTTAGCGCATGGATGGTAGTTCCATACTGCCTTACCACGGCAAACATCGTCTGGCCTTGGTTAACTCTGTGCAAAACAAAGATTTTACCACCTACTCTCTCGACTCCTACAGAGTCCATTTTACTAATCCCGTTACCCCGGGCACCATTCATTCCTGTAAATATCCCTGCTAAAATAGCAAGGCAAATAATGTATTTCATTTATTATGAAAGCTTTAAACTCGAAAACTCACTACTGTCTTTAAGATAAACCAAAGTTGATTTTTTTAATAAAATTGTAGACTGGCCAATTCCGCTACGGCCCTCCGACAATTGTTCTTGTAAAACAACCTGTTTTTTATCATTCACGATCAACAAATACTGCACAACCTGATCTTGCTGGTAAATATAATAAGAAAACACCATATAGGGTCTGTGGTCAAGGTAATCAATACAAACAGGATTTTTGACATTTAAAATTGTCTGTAAAAATGACGCCAGTTTCTCAAAGTATACATTTCCTTCTTTGTAACGAACCGGTTGTTTTAAAATTATTTCAGTTGCTACATCATTCAAAAACGGGGACGGGTTTATTCTACCTGTTTCAGCAGAATAAACAGTGTAATTGAAACCCTCGGGCCCTTTTGAAGCTACCTCAATATCGCCATGATCTAACGCCTTAACCAATACGTAGTTGGGTAGCGTCCAGAGTAATTCGCCATCCAGGGTTGACAGCGCTGCCAGGTCTGTGGGCTCGGGCAAATCCGGGTAGCGATAGTGATGCAGAAACACCTGATCATGCGCGAGGCCTGTAACAGACGTCCACCAATCAGCATCAGGAGTAGTTTTTAGCCAGCGTACATGGCTTTCGTCCAAATCAATCAGGGCAAAGAACACCTTCTTTTCAGAAATTTCGCGTAATTCGAGGGCCCATTCATTTCTTTCGGGATCCGGGTGAGGGAGTATGCGCCAGATATGCGCTGAAAAGATATGTGAAAAAAGTTTTTGCAAATTTTTAGCTTTATTTTGACGCCGAAATTATAAAAGATCATTCAAACTACAATTTTGTGCAAATATTAGGAATAATACCTGCCCGCTACGCCTCTACACGTTTTCCCGCGAAAGCGCTGGTGGATATCGGTGGTAAAAGCATGATCCAGCGGGTATACGAACAGGCCGCCAAAGCCGGAAAGCTTACCCATGTTGTGGTTGCAACGGACGATACCCGGATTTTTGACCACGTGCAGGAATTTGGAGGAACAGCGATTATGACGGCCGACACGCACCAAAGCGGAACGGACAGATGTTTTGAGGCGCTCACAAAAACAGCCGGAACATTTGAGTATGTGATCAATATACAGGGCGATGAACCTTTCATCAGCCCTGAACCGATCAACCGCCTTGCCGATGTGCTGAATGGCGAAACAGAACTGGCTACGCTGGTGAAAATTATCGATTCCGACGAAATTCTTTTCAATGTGAACGTCCCGAAAGCGGTATTGAACAAACGCGGCGAGGTCCTGTATTTTAGCAGACAAACAATCCCTTACCTGCGCAATACTGAACAATCGGATTGGCTGAATGGACATACATTTTACAAGCACATCGGCATTTACGCATACCGGGTCGACGTGCTGGAAGAAATAACCAAATTGCCAGTATCTGCCCTGGAAAAAGCGGAAGCCCTCGAACAGCTTCGATGGCTTGAAAATGGATACGCGATTAAAGCTGTGATCACCTCAGACGATTCTCATGGCGTGGATACACCTGAGGATCTGGACCGGGTTTCGAAAAAGTTTCTCAATTAAAGTGCAGCTGGAACACATTTTGTTACGTATATAACTGACTGCTGTTAAGGATTAGAAATATGTTAAAATACCTTAAAACCGTTTTTTTCATACCACATAGGGTTTTACCTCGTTACTCTTACATAGTTTTTATTTAAAATTGATCACCATTTATATGCAATACAATATTCTTTGGGCCGATGACGAAATAGATCTTCTTAAACCACATATCATGTTTCTGACCAACAAAGGTTACAATGTGACGCCGGTAAACAGCGGAGCAGATGCCCTGGACAGGATTGAAAACGACCGTTTCGATATCGTTTTCCTCGACGAAATGATGCCTGGTATGACGGGTCTTGAAACATTGGCGCAAATTAAACAAATGCAGCCGACGCTTCCCGTAGTGATGATTACCAAAAGTGAGGAAGAACACATCATGGAGGATGCCATTGGTTCCAAAATCGATGACTATCTCATCAAACCGCTGAACCCGAATCAGATCTTGCTTTCCGTTAAAAAGATACTTGATAACAAGCGCCTGGTAACAGAAAAAACGACGCTCAGTTACCAGCAGGAATTCCGCAATCTTGCGATGCAGTATCAGGACAAAATTGGTCATGAGGAGTGGTCTGATATTTACAAAAAACTGATCTACTGGGAGTTGGAACTGGAAAGCTCCGACGACCAGGGAATGTCGGAGGTGTTCAGCATGCAGAAAAGCGATGCAAACGCAAACTTCTGTAAATTTATTGAAGAGGAGTACGAAGACTGGTTGAACGACCCCCGCTCGGACAAGCCGATTCTTTCGCATCAGTTGATGAAACAAAAAGTTTTCCCGCATCTGAAAGGATCCAGTGAGCCATTGTTTTTTCTTTTGATAGACAACTTCCGGTTTGATCAATGGAAAATGATCCAGCCGATTTTACAGGAGTATTTCAATATTGAAGAAGAGTCGTCGTACTACTCAATTTTGCCCACCACGACTGGTTACGCACGAAATGCGATCTTCTCTGGTTTGATGCCCAGCGAAATGGAACGGAAATATCCGCATTGGTGGGTAAGTGATGAAAATACGCCGGACGGTGAAGAGGGATTGAACAATCATGAGCACGATTTCCTCATGAAGCAGCTTGAAACAAACCATTTCAACATCAAATCGTCTTACAATAAGATTTTGAATACGAACCAGGGAAAATCACTGGTCGACAATTTCAATAATCTGCTCAACAATCAACTGAATGTAATTGTCTACAACTTTGTGGATATGTTGTCCCACGCGAGAACGGATGTACAGATGATCAAAGAGCTGGCCCCGGATGAAGCTGCTTACCGCTCAATCACCAAATCATGGTTTCAGCACTCGCCACTTCTTGACTTCCTGAAAAAAATTGCTGAGAAAAAATGCAGGTTAATTCTCACCACAGATCACGGTATGATACGTGTACAGAAGCCTGTCAAAATTATCGGATACCGGGAGACCAACACGAATTTGCGATACAAACACGGAAAAAACCTCGGATTTGACGACAATCACCTGATGGTTTGCCGGAAACCAGAGCGCATTTTCCTTCCGAAACCTCACGTTTCTACTTCGTACGTGTTCACCAAAGAGGATTATTTCTTTGCTTATCCCAACAACTACAACCAGTACGTGAATTTGTATCGTGATACATTCCAGCATGGCGGAGTGTCTTTGGAAGAAGTCATTATTCCGTTTATTGATCTGAAAGCCAAATAGCTATTGGCTATTGGCTATTGGCTATTGGCTATTGGCTATTGGCTATTGGCTATTGGCTATTGGCTATTGAACAGTTTGTTTAAATTGAAAAAGTTCGCAATTTCCGTTAATTAGTAACGGCGACTGCGAACTTTTACTTTAAACTAAAAAACTATCGACTACAAAACTATTAACTAAAAACTCCCAATTACCCCTCAATGACACTGCCATTCTCGCACTTCAAAACGCGGGCGGGGAATTTTTTCAGAAATTCGTGATTGTGTGTAGCCATCAAAATCGCCGTTCCGGCATTGTTGATGGTTCTGAAAACCTGCATAATCTGCTCTCCTACTTCGGGATCCAGATTACCGGTTGGCTCATCTGCAATTAATATTTTAGGCTCATTCAGCATGGCACGGGCAATTACAACACGCTGTTGCTCGCCTCCTGACAGCTGATGCGGCATTCTTTTCTGAGCTGTTCCAAGTCCCACCTGCATCAGCACTTCCGCAATGCGTTTGGAGATTTTAGGCTGTTGGTCCCAACCTGTTGCGCGTAATACGAACGACAGATTTTCCTCAACAGTACGATCAGAAAGCAGCTGAAAATCCTGGAAAACAATACCTATACGCCTACGTAAAAAGGGAACGTCTGCGCGTTTTATTTTGTGCAGTTCGTAGCCAACTACCTTTGCCGAACCGGTGTGAAGCCAAAGATCTGCATACAAAGTTTTCATGAGCGAGCTTTTCCCGCTTCCTGTTCTGCCGATCAGGTATACGAATTCTCCATTTTTCACTTCAAAATGGACATCATTCAAAACCGGCCTGTCGCCCTGATAAATATCTGCCCGATCCAGAATAATGATCGGATCTGATGATTCAGTCATATAATCTTTGATAACAATTTGTCAGGTGAAGCAAATGTCACGTTGAACGGAGTCGAAAAATTAAACGCCTGGTGTCAATTAAGTTACCAACCGATTTGCCTTCGACTCCGCTAAGGCTGACACAAAAACTTTTCTAAAAAATCAGATAATTACGAATTACCTTTTTTGTAGTCTTCCAAAAACTTAGCGAGACCAATATCCGTCAGCGGGTGTTTCAGCAAAGCTTCCATGGCGCTCAAAGGACCTGTCATTACATCTGCACCAACTTCTGCGCACTGAATGATGTGCATTGGATGGCGAACAGATGCAGCCAAAACCTGCGTTTCGTAGCCGTAATTGCGATAGATCGTCAAAATTTGCTCGATCAGGCCAATTCCGTCAGTAGAAATATCATCAAGACGACCAATGAAAGGAGAAACATACGTTGCACCTGCCTTCGCAGCCATCAATGCCTGACCAGCAGAGAATATCAAAGTACAGTTTGTGCGTACACCTTTGTTTGAGAAATACTTAAGTGCTTTCACACCTTCTTTAATCATTGGTATTTTCACAACGATTTTGTCGTCAATTTCGATCAGTTCTTCGCCTTCACGAATCATTCCTTCCAGGTCAATTGAAATTACCTCTGCACTTACATCACCATCAACCAGATCGCATATTGCTTTATAGTGACGCATGATGTTATCCTTGCCCGTAATTCCTTCTTTGGCCATAAGAGAAGGGTTAGTAGTAACGCCGTCTAAAACGCCAAGAGCCTGAGCTTCCTGAATTTCTTTCAGGTTAGCCGTATCAATGAAAAATTTCATATTGAAAATTGAATGGTTAGAATATCCTACAAAAGTAGGAAACCCTGATTAAAACCAAAACGAAAGAAGCGAATTGAACCAAAAGGGCATAAAAAAAGGCAAATCGAGAATCTCACCGCATCAACCACCTACCCTTGCTTCCGTCAGGACCTGGGGGATTCGGAAGGAGCTGGTAGTTCCGATTTGCCGTTGCAAAGATAATGACATTTTATTGACAAAAAGAAAACATTCGTTTCCTCTTTCATCTTACTTTTGCAGGAAACAACTATAAATGAATGATTATGCCGCGAATATTTTTTTTATTTTTTTTAATAATCCTATCCTCCTGCCAATCTTCTGACGCGTTTTTAACCAAAGCAAAGGCGCTGATGCGTGAAGGGAAGACCAAGGATGCAATCGAATACTTAAACAAAGCCATTGAAAAAAATACTTCCAACGCAGAAGCTTTCAACACACGCGGCGTAGCCTACTACGAACTTAAAGAATATCCGAATGCGTTGCTGGATTTTAATCAGTCTATCAAAATAGCACCTGACTCCTACCGTCCGTATTTCAACAGGGCATTGCTAAACACGAGCGAAAATAAACTGGACTCTGCGCTTGCAGATTATAACACAGCCGCGCGTCTTGCTCCCGATACTTCGGATGTATTTTTAAACCGGGGCCAGTTGAACGTGTTGCTGGACAAAACACAGGATGCGATTACCGATTTTGAAAAAGCAACCAAGCTGGATGAAAATAACAAACAGGCATGGTACAATCTTGGCAATACGTATTACAGACAAAAGGAATACAAAAAAGCGACTCTGGCATTCAGGGAGACCGTAAAACTTGACGCTCAGTACGGCAAGGCTTTTTATGGCCTGGGCCTGGCTCAGTGGAACGACGGGGAAAAGGATCTGGGATGCGGGAATTTCCGTCAGGCGATAAAACTTGGGTATGAAGATGCCAGTGTTGCTTTGGCAGAATACTGCAACAAGTAAATATGAGGAAGTTTTTAGTTTTTAATAAGCAGTGGATTAGATTTGAAAAAACACGCTCACATCGCTTAAAAAAATCAAACAGCAAATTTTTCACAGATGAAGATATTTAAGATCGTTTTTGCAATAGTTTTTATGCTGTTTTCATATTTCCAGTTCAACGATCCGGATTCGGCAATATGGATTTTCACGTACAGTATTGCAGCGCTTGCCTGCTATATGAGTATCAAGGAACTCTGGCCCAGCTGGGTTTTCTATGTTTTGGCAGTGGCTTACGTAATTGCTGCTGTGTTTCAATGGCCGCCACACTTTGAAGGTATCTTCTTCGGAGAAGCGAAGATGCGCAGTATCAATATTGAGGAAGCAAGAGAATCTTTGGGGCTGGGAATTTGTACAATTGTCATGGTGGTTTTGGGAAAATGGGGATGATCAGTCTTCCCAGAGCCATTCAATTTCCTTGTTGTTAAATTCCTGCGGAGCGTGGCTACCATCAAACTGCACCCTCAGCATGCCACTGTCGGAAACACCAGTTATGGTTCCGCTTTTAACCACCTCGCCAACCTTAAATTTGCGAACTTGATGAAAACCATATAGTTGATTTTCATAAATGGAAAGAATCTCCGATTTTCCGGCAGCTGATTTAAGTTTAAAATAAAAAACATCCAGATGGCGCGCCAATTTTTGAAACTCAATTCCAATGTCGAAAATCTGATTTTGACTTAACAATAAAGAGGTCGCCCTTGCATTTTGGAAATCAGTCTGATTGATATTTACTCCAATCCCGGCAATGGAACTGGAAATTCGACTGCCCTGAATTGAGTTTTCGATCAACGTTCCGCATATTTTTTTGTCACCAAGGTAAATGTCATTCGGCCATTTAATCCTGACAGCATCAGAATACATTGACAAATATGACCATACGCCCACGGCAACGGCTTTACTGACATTAAACTGGTCATGAACAGGCACAAAAAACGGGTTGAGAATGACTGACATGGTGAGGTTTTTACCCGGTTCTGTCAGCCAAACTGAGCCGCGCTGTCCCTTACCCTTTGTCTGCTCGTCAGTGATGACAACTGTACCCTCCTCAAATGAAATTTGCCGCACTAATTCAGCCGCTATGTCGTTTGTAGAGTGACAAGTTGGCAGATATATCACTTTTTTCGCAATAATTAACGAATCGTATATAGCGTTGTACAATTTTTTTACTTTATTTTAGGATTAATAGAAATGGGAATCAACTACGCATGAAAGAACGCAAAAATAAAGAACTATCTTCAAAAGATCTGTCCGAGCTGGTAGCAAAAGGAATGGCAGAAAAGAAAGGACAGGAAATCACGATTCTCGACCTTAGAAAAGTAAAAAACTCAATTACCGATTTTTTTGTAATTTGTTCAGGAAATTCCGACACCCAGATAGATGCCCTGGCCAATTCAGTAGAAGACGAAGTTTACAAAATTTCGAAAACTGAACCATGGCAAAAGGAAGGCAAAGCCAATGGTGAATGGATACTGATAGATTATGTGGACGTGGTGGCGCATATCTTCAATAAAGACCGCCGGAAACATTACGACCTTGAAGAACTCTGGGGAGATGCAATTGTAACACATCTGGAAGATTCAGTCGTATAATTATCGTAGCAGGTGAACATAAGCCTGTTATGCAGTGTTGTTTAATAAATATCGCCTTAATTAGCACATAGAATGTCTGAAAACGATAATAAACGAGGACCTCTGAATCCGAAAAGTCCTCAGAAAGGGTATCAGGGCTGGATCATTGCAGCGCTGATAGCTACCATATTAGGGATAACCTACCTGAACCGCACATCTACGATCCGAGACACGACTCAAAAGAAATTTGAGAAAATGATGGCGGATAAGGAAGTAGAAAAGGTTACAATTGTCAATGACAAAACTGTTGAGGTTACCCTCAAACCGGAGTCTCTTAAATTGGACAAGTACAAAACAATTTCAAAAGAGAACAACTATTTTGGTGGAGAATCTCCTTCGCATTATCAGTTCCAGGTTACCTCTGCTGAAACTTTCAAGAAGGATTTCGAGAAAATGCAGGAAGGAATTCCTAATGACGACAAAGTGCCATTTCTGGTTGACACCCGAAATGACTGGACCAGTTTCCTTGGAACCTGGGGCTTTTTCATAATCATGATTTTGGTGATGTATTTCATACTTGGCAGAATGTCAGGTGGTGTCGGACCGGGTGGTCAGATTTTTAATATCGGACGCTCAAAAGCCACGTTGTTTGATGCAGACAGCAAGGTGAAGATTACTTTCAACGACGTTGCCGGCCTGGATGAAGCGAAAGAAGAGATAAAGGAGATTGTAGAATATTTACAGCATCCGGATAAATTCAAGAAATTGGGTGCTAAAATACCAAAAGGAGCTTTGCTTGTAGGCCCTCCGGGAACAGGTAAGACACTTTTGGCGAAGGCAGTAGCAGGTGAAGCAGGCGTTCCTTTTTTCTCGCTGTCAGGTTCTGATTTTGTAGAAATGTTCGTTGGCGTCGGCGCGGCACGTGTTCGTGATTTGTTTAAACAAGCAAAAGAAAAAGCACCTTGTATCATTTTTATCGATGAAATTGATGCGGTAGGTCGTTCAAGGGGACGTGGCGCAATGCCCGGGTCCAATGACGAAAGGGAAAATACATTGAACTCCCTGCTTGTTGAAATGGATGGTTTTGCAACCGATTCAGGAATTATCATCGTTGCAGCAACCAACCGTCCTGATGTTTTGGATCCGGCCTTGCTTCGTCCGGGACGTTTTGACAGACAAATTTCTGTTGACAAGCCAGACGTAATTGGTCGTGAAGCTATTTTCAAAGTCCATTTAAAACCATTGAAATTGTCTTTGGATGTTAATATTCAAAAACTTTCTTCACAGACTCCTGGTTTTGCCGGTGCTGAAATTGCGAACGTATGTAACGAAGCCGCATTGATCGCTGCCCGTCGTGACCGCGAAGAGGTGACCATGCAGGACTTCCAGGATGCTATGGACCGTGTGATCGGTGGATTGGAAAAGAAAAACAAACTTATTTCTCCTGAAGAAAAAGAAATCGTTGCTTATCACGAGGCTGGACATGCGGTTGCAGGCTGGTTCCTGGAACATGCAGATCCTTTAGTAAAGGTGTCTATCGTTCCCCGCGGTGTGGCTGCTTTGGGATATGCCCAGTATCTCCCGAGAGAACAGTATTTGTATCGTACCGAGCAGCTTTTCGATGAGATGTGTATGACCCTTGGTGGTCGCGCAGCCGAAGATGTGGTTTTTGGGAAAATTTCAACGGGCGCTTTGAGCGATCTGGAAAGAGTTACGAAAGTGGCCTACAGCATGGTGACCATGTATGGTATGAATGACAGAATTGGTAACGTGTCATACTATGACTCCAAACAGTCGGATTACTCATTTACCAAACCTTATTCGGAATCAACTTCGCAGGCCATTGATGAAGAAGTAAGAAAACTGATTGATCAGGCTTACCAGTTTGTGAAACAAATGTTGTTCGAGAAACGCAGTTCACTTGACATTCTGGCAAAAGAATTGCTTGAAAAGGAAATTCTTTTCCAGGCTGACCTCGAGAAACTGATCGGAAAACGTCCGTTCGAAAAAGAAACGAGCTATCAGGCTTATATCAACCGTCGTTCTAATGAAGAAGCTGCCATTCATGACGAAGTTGTGAAACAGCAGCAGGAACAGGATCAGAAAGAATTGGCGATCGAGGAGGAAAAAGGATCATCAAACGCATAATTCAGATCTGAATATAAATATTTCAAAAACCGGGCATTTCTGAATGTCCGGTTTTATTTTTGCACAACAGTAAAAATCCTAAACCGACCAACCATGGCATTCGAGATACAAAAGCAGCAATTTGGTGAGCTCACCGAGTACATCATTCAGGAAAGTACAACCGGCAACCGGATCGTGGTTGTTCCTGAACTAGGAGGCGTGGTTCGGCAACTTTCGCTAAGAAAGGGAAATACGCTTTTCTCGGTTTTGAAAACACCAGGCACACCCGATTTGCTGCAAAATGATACGCAAAGTGCCAGTGAATTACTATTCCCCTACGCCAGCCGAATTCCGGAAGGAAAATACAAATTTCAGGGAAAGGATTACCAACTGGCGCAAAACGACCCTGCACATAATAGTTCAATACATGGGCTTGTAAGGAAACAGCATTTCCATCTGAAAGAACAAAATTTACATGAAGATAAAGCAAGCCTAAAATTACATTATGCACTGAATGATGCGGAGGGCTACCCTTTTTCTGTCGATTTCACTGTTGAATATACATTGTTCCTGGATGGCACTTTTGAACTGCATTATCAGGCAGATAATACCGGAAACACGGCTGCGCCGACAATGTTTGGCTGGCATCCGTATTTCCAATTGGGAAATGAAGACGCAGACGCCTGGAAAATCAATATTCCGTCAAATGAAATAGTAACTTTTAATGATGATATGATGCCGATAGGAAAAGAGCCTTTCCCTATTTCGGGCACCACTTTGTTATTCAAAAAAGTATTTGACAATTGTTTTGTAATAAGCGGAACATCTGATATGGTATACACAGAACTGATTTCCGACAACCAGGCCGTTACCCTTCAAATTGGTCAGGAAACGGGAGAAGGAAAGTTTAACCACCTGGTTGTGTACACACCTCCCGCGAGAGATTGTGTGGCGATTGAACCTTTAACTGCGAATGTAAATGCGTTTAATAATGGAGAGGGATTGAACACACTAGCACCAGGAAACTCAGTTTCAGGGAAAATTACTGTCAGGCTCCTGTAATCTATTTACGGTTGTACCAGCGTGCTTTCGGTACCAATAGCCGCCATTCAAGGAGATAGGCAATGTGTTTGAATAGAATTCCCAATTTATCACTGAGCCTGTCTCTGTAAACCATATTAAAATAGAAGATCTGCCAGGATTTCGTAGTCGATTTTGGCCTTCTGTTTTCCCAATGATCAAATACTTGTTTAGTCAGACCTGCGGATGGATATTGTTTTTTTGCATCGCCGCCACAAAACTGAGTGTAGTCTTCGCCGGTTAAAACCCGTACCAATCCCAGGGTTTCCATCAAAAGTCGGTGGAAACCTTTTTTTTGGGTAACATTTGTAATATACTGCCAATCCATTTCGCGGGAGAACTTACGTAGAATCCTTACGAAATCGGCCATGAATTTCAGTTTATCCCACTGCTCCACGCCAGCGTGATGAATGACCATCAAAATCAGTTGATTCTCAATACGTGGAATTTCAATGGATTCATTTTGAACTGCAAACAAACGCGGCTTTGTCATCAATTCATCCCATGTCATGGTGTAGGCAAACCTTGGATAAGTTGTATTCCATTGTATTTCAAGGGATTTGACGACGTCTTCGCCCACAGGAACCAGTGGCAACTGATAATCAGTTTCAAAATATAAAACTGACACCTTCTCGTCAGACAGCAGATATTTCCGGTAAGAATCTGCCTCAAAACCATTGTCTGCCAGAATCCCGATGCCTTTGGCTACATGCTCTTTGGCCACAAAAAAATCAATGTCTCCAAACTCTCTCAGTCCCGGTTTTTCGTAGAGCAACCAAGCCCACAACGCACCCTTCATTAAAAATGCCTTAACTTGTTGTTCCGTCAGTGCGCGATGAAGATCTATCGATTTTCGCAAAAATAGCATATTGTAAAGTGCCTCGCCAACACTAAACGCTTTTAGAACGGAAATGTCCAGCTCAGGAATTTCGACCACGTTCGTTTCGAGATAATCATAGAGCAAACTCCGCACCTGATGCCACTCTGACAGTTCCGAAATTGCCTCGTGATCCATCGCAAGTGATTTGTCCGCAAGAACATCCATATCTTCCGACCCGCGTAATGCAGCTCTGACCAATAGTGACAGTTCTGGTGAAAGTTTCATATTAATGATCTGCGGATGCCTTGATTAAATTGAGCCCGATGCATTCTTTGACCCAACCTTCCAGTTTTTCGAAACCATCAGGCCGCCTCATTTTCCACACGCTGGCTGATTGCGCACATTTAAAACACTGTAAAAAATGCTCTTTCAGCGAATCTCCTTTCAGCAATGGAAAAGGCAGTGGAAAATTTCGGAGCATTTCGGTGGGAATTTCATGTCCGTTCATTTCTTTGAGCACCGCACGATTTTTCGCATGATGGAGGAAAAATATACGTTTCAAAGCAACAGGCTTATGTTCAAAGGTCCCTTTGGGCTGGTATGAAAACTTGTTAACACCCTCGCTTACAGGCGACAATGACGTTTTATCATAATCCAGCCCTTCCACCGTGTTATCCCATATTTTGAGTTGTGGGTAAGCTGGAATGATGAAGCCATTGCCCGTTTCATCAAATTTGATGGCAGTCAGATCGTCACTCAGTAATTTGCAACCTGCCTTGATAAACGCAGCGGCGGTGGTTGACTTTCCTGCCCCGGGATTTCCCATAAAACACCAGGCTTCCGATCCAACCTTTACGGAACTGGCATGCAGCAGAAAATATCCTTTTTGAAACAATATCAATCCCAGCGCCTCACTTACAGTGAACAACGTCAACAGATTCATATCATTGGTTTTAGGACTAATCAGCAACAAATCGCCACCAATTGCTTTAAAATCAGCCACTCCTTCCCAATGCAAAAACAGGTTACCGGCCTCATCTTCACCAAAAAAAGCACGGATTCCTCTTCTGTGAATATTGGTTTTGACAAGTTCAGGCATAGCAAATTCTGCCATCGAAACTTTCAGATCGGTAGAAGAGCCCTGATCCTGAATTTCGCTCAGTTCCGGCAATTCAATTTCAGAGGAGATTAGTAATCCGTAACTTTTATAAAAATACATTTGAAAAAACGATGTGAGAATTTACTGCCAAACCCATATACGCTGGTAGGAAACAGAATCCGACCAGTCTCCGATGATCACTGTACCTTCCTTTTCAACCCAGGCATGTGCTTCGAAGCCATTTTTTGGATTAATTTCTATTCCAATTTCCAAAGTTAATGATGCCGCTTTCCTTAACAAATATTTAGCTGCCAGGGCTCGGGGAAGGCACAACAATGAAATCGGAAGAATATTTGCCGCAGTTTCAACAGACCAGACGATTTCATCAATTTCCTGCCTGTCATATTCATGTTGGAAACCGGTACTAGAAAACCAACGAAATACCTTACGGAAAGTCGAAAAAGGCAGCAAAAAAAGACCTGTTTTGATGAAAATCAAAACAATAGCTGCACGTAAAAAACGAATTTTTAAAGCGAAAGACAAAGCCTTCCATCTGTTCCGATATCTCCTTGCTGTTCCCAAGATAATTAATCAATTACCTGAACCAGTTTTTCAGATATCAGGTCCTTCAAAAGTGAGTCAATATCTTCCCGGCAGGAAACGGCTTCAACATCATATGCTTCGGTGACTGTATCACAAAGCGATTCCATTGTCTGAGGACCCTTTTCAAGGGACTCCCAAACGAGGGCACCCACTTCGTCGAGTCCGTAATAGGATCCTTTATTGTGATTTAGAATAACGATTTCCCCGGCAACTTTAGAGGCAATCTGCTGGGACGTGAGTTGATATTTCATTGGTAAAATTAGTGCTGTATGTAAAACTGCAAACAATCCTGATCGAGTGAGCTTACCAGCCGAAATTGGTATACAAAGTCAAAATACAGGTTGAATATCGTAAAGTTAGAAATAATAATTAGTCAATCTCAAACTTTATTCCCTGCGCAAGCGGCAGACTGTCTCCAAAATTGATTGTTGTGGTTTGCCGCCGCATGTATGCTTTCCAGGAATCAGACCCTGATTCCCTCCCACCGCCTGTTTCTTTTTCACCACCAAACGCGCCACCAATTTCAGCACCGGATGTTCCGATGTTGACATTCGCTATACCACAGTCGGAGCCCGCCGAAGAAAGGAAACGTTCAGATTCCCGCAAATCAGTTGTAAATATCGCCGAGGACAAACCCTGAGGAACTGCGTTCTGAATTGCTATTGCTTCTTCAATTTGTGCATAACGAATCAAATACAATATTGGAGCGAAAGTTTCCTGTTGCACAATCGGGTAATTGTTTTCAACTTCCGCAACACAAGGTTGAACATAACATCCTGAATCATAACCTGAACCAGCCATTACAGCAGGCTCAATCAAGAATTTACCACCCGCTTCCCGTATCTTTTGCACGGATTCTTCGTACAGTTTCACCGCCGTCTTATCAATCAGAGGTCCTACATGTATTTGAGGATCAAGGGGATTTCCTATTTTAAGCTGACCGTATGCCCTAACCAGTTTATCTTTAAATGCTTCGTAAATATCATGGTGAACAATTACCCGGCGTGTGGATGTGCAACGCTGCCCGGCTGTACCAACTGCACCAAAAACAACCCCGGGAACAGCGATTTTGAGATCGGCCGACGGTGCAACGATAATGGCATTATTCCCCCCAAGTTCAAGCAGACTACGACCGAGCCGACGACCAACAGATTCACCTACCGATTTACCCATTCTGGTGCTTCCTGTGGCGGAAACCAGCGGAATCCTGACATCGTTTGCCAGCCATTCGCCAATTTCTCTTCCTCCGGTTATGACGCAACTTACACCTTCCGGCACCTGATTGTCCTGCAAAACCTTTTTTATCAGATTTTGACAAGCCAATGCGGAAAGTGGTGTTTTTTCAGACGGTTTCCAGATACAAACGTCACCGCAAACCAATGCCAGCATCGCATTCCATGACCAGACTGCCACAGGAAAATTGAACGCAGAAATGATTCCGACAATGCCCAAAGGTTGCCATTGTTCATACATGCGGTGCTGTGGACGTTCGCTATGCATACTCAGCCCGTACAATTGGCGGGAAAGTCCGACCGCAAAATCGCAGATATCTATCATTTCCTGCACCTCGCCCAAGCCTTCCTGCAAACTTTTACCCATCTCAAAACTGACAAGTGTACCGAGCGCGTCCTTGTTCAGTCTGAATTGCTCACCCATTTGCCTCACTATTTCCCCGCGTTTAGGTGCAGGGAATGTGCTCCATATTTTGAACGCATCTTGTGCCTTTTTTACAATCTGGTCATAATCCTCCCGGTCGCAGGTGCTCATTCCGCCTATTTTCTGTCCATTCACCGGCGAAAAAGATTCGAGTACGTCGCCACTGCCTTCAATGCTTTTCACTCCCGTGCATACACCGGGATTATTAGCCGAAAGGCCCAGTTTTCCTATTATATTCTGAATATCAATCATTTGTTGACGATTTTATGCCAATTATAATCCTAAAATTAATCTCCATTTCAACTAAAAAACGCACCGTTGGATGTTTTGAGGAATGCTGAAAGCGGAATCTCTTCCTGTTTAACAAAACCCCTGGCGCCAAGCAAACCATCAGCCACCATTTCCACCACCGAAGCGATTGAAGCCGCAGTAGTCCAGGATATGGCGCGCCAGTGTTGGCCATCAATTTCCACTGGATGATACGCCCTGTAAAATTCTTCTCTCTCCAGTTTAGCACCCTTCCATCCCTCCACAACGGCGTACACGTAAACGACATCCTGCTGTACGGGCGGTTTTGCTTCGGTCAGAATTTGCTCCACAAGTTCTCTTTTTTCTTTTAAAATCAATTCATAAAGCAAGAAACGCATCAGACTACAATGCCCGGGATATCGAATGGTTTTGTAGTTAAGCGTATCAACCTGACCTTCAAATGTTTCGCACATGGTTCCCAATCCCCCGGACGTGCTGAAAGCCTCAAATTCCTGTCCCTCTATATTGATCATTTCGATCCCTTCAAGCGAAGGCACCATTTTCTTTTTTCCGTTGTGTATTACTTCCGCGTCATTGATGTATTCATTCACAACCCCTGCCGGCGACCATGTAAAAGAATAGCCCATTAATCCATTCGGATATCTTGGCAGCGCCCCGACACGTAACTCAATATCCCTCAATTTCGTAAATCGCCGGGCTAGATCGGCCCCCACGATACCAATAAAGCCGGGAGCAAGCCCACACTGAGGCGCCATAACTCCCTTGCTATCTACGGCCATTTTTCTGATCGACGCCGTTGTAGCGACGTCTTCTGTCAGATCAAAATAATGGATACCAAGCTCATACGCTTTTTGGGCAATGGTCAAATTCAAATTATACGGCATGCAGGAAACCACGGCATCCTGGCCTTCAAATATTTCGTCAAGAAAATCATTTTGAGTGATGTCGCCGGCTAATGTCCGGAAGGGCAACAATACCGCTGGTGTCGCCTTGTCGGCACCTGTAACCTCAAATCTTTTTCCGAGCAGCGCGGCCACCAGCGAGCCCACTTTTCCTAATCCGATTACAAGAACTTTTCGCATATGATTTAAACATGATTAAAGTAAAAGATATCTTGTTATATGGAAAGATAGGAAAAGAATTTGCAGTTTTATAAAACCGCACAGACCTTTGGCAGGTTTGTAAATATTCTTTTTATGCAAATTGTTATTATTGGTGGAGGCGCATCAGGCTTTATGGCTGCTATAACTGCCGCTGAAACATACCCTGACGCCACCATCACCATTTTGGAAAAAAACAAAACGGTGTTAAATAAAGTGAGGGTTTCGGGTGGAGGGCGTTGCAACGTGACGCATGATCCCTCCGACCTTCGCTTTTTCGTCAAAAACTATCCGAGAGGAGAGAAATTCCTTCGCAAGCTGCTCGATTCTTTTAACGCAGGTTCAACCGTAGAATGGTTTGCAAAACGTGGCGTGATGTTAAAAACTGAATCAGACGGAAGAATGTTTCCCATTACAGATTCGTCACAAACCGTTATCGAATGCCTCACACGCACCGCACGGAATCGCAACATCAGCATTATTACCGGCGAGTCGGTAAAATCGTTCGAAGTTTCGAAAACGGATCAAGGCAATATTTTTACACTACTAACCGACAAAGAAGCGCGCATTGACGCCGATCGTTTACTGATTGCCACGGGTGGTTACCCAAAATTGAGCGGTTTCGATTGGCTGAGTTCTCATCAGCACGAAGTTATAGATCCCCTGCCCTCACTTTTCACCTTCAATACGCCTGACAGTTATTTGCTCCCACTGGCCGGTGTTTCTGTTCAGGATGCGCATGTGAAAATTTCGGGCACCAAACATGAATGGCGCGGTCCACTTTTGATCACACACTGGGGGCTCAGCGGTCCTGCAATACTTAAACTCTCAGCCTGGGGAGCGCGTGACCTGGCAGAAAAAAATTATCATTTTGTTTGCCGGGTAAACTGGGTACCGGAACTGAACGAACAGCAATTGAGAACTTATTTTATGGATGAAAAACTAAAAACTCCGAAACAGCAGATCGCATCCCATGCCCGGTTTGGGCTTCCTTTGCGTTTATGGAAGGCACTTGCCAGGCAGGCAGAAATTTCTGACGAACTGCGTTGGGCTGATGCATCAAACAAAATGCTCAACCGAATGACCGAATTACTGACAAACTGCCAGTGTGAAGTGAAAGGTAAGACGACTTTTAAGGAAGAATTTGTTACATGCGGAGGAATTTCCTTATCGTCAATCAACCAGCAAACACTTGAAAGCCTGCAAGTTCAGGGGCTCTTTTTTTCGGGAGAAGTGCTGGATGTGGATGGAATTACGGGAGGATTCAATTTTCAAAACGCATGGACTACCGGCTACATTGCTGGTAAAAATATTGGCAAAAAGCATTAATTTCGGAAGTATACATTAGAAATGATTTAGTTCTGATTTCTGACTATTTTAGTAATTGTCCAATCTCAGCTTCATAAGAAACACTTTTTCAACAACAGTCTAACAGAAAAAAGGAATGAGTTTTAGGATAAAGCAATCTTTTCCGTTCATGTTTGCGCTGCTCGCCGCCCACTTCGTTCTTGGACAGCCCACCGACATGACCAATAGCATATTTTTGAAAAAACTGTATACCGATAATTCTTACAATCAACTCAAAGAAAAAATTGATTCCGAATTTGCTCACGCATTGGCAGGGAGCTGGGGTGAATTTGTAAAGGGTGTTGATGAAGATTTAGTTACAAAAAACAAACTGCTCGCACTTACTTTTGATGCCTGCGGCGGGCCTCACGGCAGTGGCTACGATGCAGAACTGATTCAGTTTTTACGTAAAGAGAAAATTCCCGCAACGTTATTTGTGACCGGCAAATGGATTGATGCAAATTATACCACTTTCATGGAATTGAGCCGGGATGCGTTATTTGAAATAGAAAATCACGGGTTAAATCATCAGCCTTGTTCCATTGACGGCGAGAGTGAATACGGGATTAAGGGCACACCGGATGTCCCGGACGCTTTTGACGAAATTGAAGCAAATGAACGAAAAATTGAGCATATTACCGGTCGGAGACCTCTTTTTTACCGGTCTGCGACAGCCTACATTGATGAAGCGTGCGCCAAAATTGCGCGTCAGTTGCATGTCACCGCAATCAGTTTCGACGTGCTTTCCGGTGATGCGGTTCCGCGCACTCCGGTTGCCGTTATCGAAAAAAGCGTACTCACGAATGTGAAGCCGGGAGCATTGATCATCATGCATTTTAACCACCCGGAGTGGAACACTTATGAATCGCTTTTAAGAATCATTCCGATTCTTAAACAACGGGGATACGCATTCGTAAAACTGGCAGATTACCCTTTGAAAGGCAAACCGTAATTTGTTACTGAACCATTTTGTCAAAATAAAAGCGCACTTTTTTGGCGCGGTCAACACCAACAATTTCGGTAAGTTTTTCCATTGAACTTTCCCTGATTCCTTTCACTGATCCGAAATATTTGAGCAGTTTGGTAGCTGTCACTTTGCCCACGCCTTCTACACCCTCCAGTTCACTCACCAGGCTTCCTTTGCTCCGTTTATCGCGGTGAAAGGTAATGGCAAACCGGTGCGCCTCATCTCTGATCTGCTGAATCAATTTGAGCGACTCCGATTTCTTGTCGATATACAACGGCAGAGAATCTTCCGGAAAATATATTTCTTCCAGTCTTTTAGCTATACCGATAATTGGCACCTGGCCGTATAACCCGAGACTTTTCAGTGCATCACAGGCCGCGCTTAACTGTCCTTTCCCCCCGTCAATTACGATGAGATCCGGCAACGTTTCATTTTCAGCGATCATCCGCAGATACCGTCGTCCCACTACTTCATTCATGGACGCAAAGTCATTTGGTCCAATCACCGTTTTGATATTGTAGTGACGATAATCTTTTTTCGAAGGTTTCCCATCTTTAAAACAGACCATGGACGAGACCGGATTGGTACCCTGAATGTTGGAGTTATCGAAACATTCTATATGCTTTGGCAGCGATTTTAACTGGAGATCCGCTTTCAGTTTGATCAGTACTCTATCCTTTTTAGACGACGTTGCGGACGCTTCTACTTCACGGCGCTCTGCCTTTTCCCGCCTGAAATACATCACATTCTTCATGGACATATCCAGCAGTTTTTTCTTGTCTCCAATTTGTGGAACAATCAGGTCCAGTTTCAGTTCCACATCGGGTTTCATATTGGAAAGCAACTCCTTCGGCCCCGAACCATAAACCGAGCGCATTTCGATGATCATCAGAGCAAGAATTTCCTGATCACTTTCGTCCAGTTTTTTCTTTACTTCCACATTCTGGGTCACAACCATGTAACCCTCTTTCACCCGCATAAAATTCAAATAGGCCGATTCCTCGTCGGAAACGATTGTAAGCACATCCACATTACCAAGCTTGGGATTGATTACTGTTGCTTTGCTCTGAAAGTTAGATAAATGCTCAATTTTAGTTTTCCAGGAATGCGCCTGTTCAAAAGCCATCTGCTCGGCGGCCTGTAACATTTTTTCCTTGAAATACTGCTGCGGAAGGGACAGATTTCCTTTCAGAATATGATGAACCTGGTCAATTTCAACATTGTAATCTTTCTCATCCTGCAAACCTTCACAGGGGCCTTTACAATTCCCGATATGGTATTCCAGGCAAACCTTGAATTTACCGGCTGCGATGCTGGGCTGGGTTAGCGCCAACTGACATGAACGAATCGTGTACAGGGATTTGAACATATCCAGCAAAGTATGCATTGAACGCAAATTGGCAAATGGGCCGTAATAGGTACCCTTTTTTCTATCAACTACGCGGGTAACATACACACGTGGATAAGGCTCATCCGTAATGCAAATGAAAGGATACGTTTTATCGTCTTTGAGAAGAATATTGAATTTCGGCTGTAACTGCTTGATAATCTGATTCTCCAAAAGCAACGCATCCCATTCGCTCATCACAATGGTGAACTCAATTCTGCGTATCTGGCTCACGAGCCGTTTGGTTTTTCTGTCGTGCTGATTATTTTTAAGGAAATAGCTTGAAACCCTGTTTCTTAAATTCTTGGCTTTTCCAACATAAATAACCTCTCCCGTTTCATCGAAATAACGATAAACACCGGGATCCGACGGAATCTTCGAAAGTTCTTCTTTATAATTAAAATCGGGCATTGAGTAAGTGTAACTATATTTTGAACGAGCAGCATGTTTTTGACCGGGTCAGGAATTAATTCCGACTTATAAAACCGATGATCGAACTATCTGTTGGAGAAAAACAACCGCACCAAATGAAAAGTTGCGTCTCGGACATTGTCAAAAGCCTCTGCCTTGGCGCGATCCAGAGAAACGGGTTTATTGAGCACTGAAACTGCAAAAGTGATACCCGCTGCACGCACATCATCCGGCGAAATATCCAGTGTGCCACAGATCACGGCCAATGGCGTATTATGTTCCCTGCACAAAGCTGCAAGACCTTTCACCACTTTTCCCTGCAAAGTCTGCTGGTCTACCTTGCCTTCACCGGTAATCACAAGATCAGCATTTTTGATGTGTTCCGCTATCCCTGTCTGTTCCATAACAATTCCGACTCCCTCCCGAAGTTCTGCACCCAGAAACCATAAGGCACCGGCCCCCAGGCCACCAGCCGCACCTGCGCCCGGCAACTCGCTGATATCCGATCCGAAAGTCGAGGCGGCAATTTTTGACAAATTTTGCAGGCCATTGTCCAGTTGCATTACCATTTCAGCGTCAGCACCCTTTTGAGGACCATAAACAAATGCAGCACCAGATTCTCCATACAAAGGATTGGTAACGTCACAAGCTACAACAAATGATACCTTTTTTAAAGATGGATCAGCACCCGTAACATCAATAGAACAGATATTCCCCATCGCGCTGCCTACCGGCGATAGAAGCAAATGATTGGCATCATAGAATTTATATCCCAAAGCAGCAGCCATGCCAATTCCACCATCCGTGGTTGCGCTTCCGCCAATACCAAGTATTATATTTTCAGCTCCATTTCCAATGGCATGTTTTATCAATTCTCCGGTACCAAAGGTTGATGTGTTGAGCGGATTACATTCTACGGGTTTTAAAAGCAACAGTCCGGAAGCCGCTGCCATTTCGATAAATGCAGTTTTTCCATCACCAGAAATCCCATAGTTCGCATCGATTTGCCGCCCCAAAGGATCATGAACAGGCGCTGTAACAAAGCGGCCGTTTGAAAAATTTGTGAGAATTTGTGTTGTACCCTCTCCTCCATCGGCCAGTGGAATTGACTTGATCACCGCTTCCGGGAAAGCAAGCCTGATTCCTTCCTCCGCAGCATTACATACTTCCGCTGCTTCCAGCGAGCCTTTAAATTTGTCTGGTGCAATCAGAATTTTCATTGCAAATATTCAGGGTTAAAATAGAACCCCTTCATCATCGGAACGGGAAGGTGGAATATAAGTATCAGTGCTGTCCGTTGCAAAACCCCCACATTCCCTTACATAGTTTGCCGGCTTGACAAACGGGCCTTTACGGTAATCCACAAGCGTCTGATCATTGTACACTTTTTGCATAAACAAACCCCACGCAGGCATTGCCATCCGGCCACCTTGTCCAAGCGCAATGGTTCTGAAGTGAATACTTCTGTCCTCACCTCCTACCCAAATACCCGTCACCAGATTCTGGGTCATGCCCATAAACCAGCCGTCCGAATAATTGGAAGTAGTTCCCGTTTTAGCGGCGATTTCGTTTCCATCCACAACGCCATACTGACGTAGTCGGCCTGCCGTTCCTCCCGGATCTTCAACAGCTCCGCGCATCAGATAGAGCATGTTGTAGGCCATATTTTCGCTCAGTTCCTGATTTTGTTTTTGAAAAAACTCCTGAAGAACATTTCCATATCTGTCTTCGATTCTTAAAATCGTCATGGGTTCCGTCCTATGTCCGCCATTTGCAAAAGAACAATATGCGTTCACCATTTCATAAACCGACACGTCGCTGATCCCCAGACAAAGCGAAGGCTTTTCTTCCAGCTTACTTGTAATTCCGAGTTTGTGCGCGTATTCCACAACAGTCTTAGGACGTACCATTTTCATGATATAAGCGCTAACTGTATTTACCGACTTTCCCAGTGCCTGCCTGAGGGACAGGGACTGATAGGAATACTTGTTATTCGAGTTATGAGGCGACCAGGCGGGTGCGCCGTTTGCGGCAGGAAAGTACACTGGTGCATCCGTTACATGATCGCAGATCGTCAGGAAACTTTTGTCCAGTCCTGATACGTACACAAACGGCTTGAAGGTTGATCCCGGTTGCCTTTTCCCCTGCTTCACGTGATCATATTTGAGATATTTAAAGTCAATTCCTCCGACCCATGCCTTCACATGACCATTCCGTGGATCCATAGAAACCATCCCGGACCTCAAAAAGCGCTTGTAATACTTGATTGAGTCAACCGGGCTCATCGTAATCTCTCTTTCTCCATCCCATGAAAATACCTTCATTTTGTAAGGCTTACGCATAATTCGCCAGGCTTCCTCTTCACCAAGGTCTCTTTTCAGAGAGATAAAATGTGATGACATTCTGACGGCCCTGTTTACAAAACCGGGAATCTCCTTTCCATTGGCGTCAATCCAAGGGTCACGCCCTTTCCAGTGGGCGTCAAACAACTTCTGCTGTGCTTTCATGTGCTCCCGCATCGCTTCTTCCTGATAACGTTGCATGCGGGAGTCGATCGTAGTATAAATCCGTAAACCACTGGTATACAAATCCAGATCTGCTCCGTTTTCCTCATTGTAAAGTTTCACCCAACTTTTGAGGTAGTTACGCATCGATTCTCTGAAATAGGGAGCTAGCCCCGTGTTGTGGCTGTCGATCGTAAATTTAAGATTCAAAGGTTTGTCCCTATACTTCTCGTAATTTTCAGGAGCGATGTAATCATACTTCATCATCTGAGCCAAAACGGTATTCCGCCGATTCAGGGCATTCGTAGGAAAACGAAGCGGATTATAAAGCGTCGGATTTTGTAGCATTCCAACCAGAAGCGCGGCCTCATTTACATTCAAATCCCAGGGCTCCTTGTCAAAATATGTTTTTGACGCCACTTTGATACCGTACGTATTATTCCCGAATTCCACGGTGTTCAGATACATCTGCATGATCTCCCGCTTGGTATATTTTCTTTCTAAAACCACTGAGAGAATCCATTCTTTGGTTTTATTGATCACCGTCCTGATAAAAGGAAGATGCCCTAAAACACCTCTGTACATCTCAGAACGGGTATTAAACAAATTTTTGGCTACCTGCTGTGTCAGCGTACTACCACCTCCTGAACTGGAATTACCGGAAACCACTCCTTTGAAAACCCGTATCAAACTCCTCGGATCTATACCGGAATGGTTTACAAAACGGGCATCCTCGGTAGCGATCAGCGCCTCAATTAAATTCGGTGAAATCTGGTCAACTTCAATTGGCGTACGGTTTTCGAAAAAATATTTACCCAATGATTTCTGGTCTTCTGAGATCAGTTCCGAGGCAAGTTCACTTTTTGGATTTTCCAGTATTTTAAGATCGGGCATGCCGCCAAACAGCCAGAGCAGATTAACGCTGACTGCGAAAATGTAAAATAAGAGAAGACCAATGCCAAGAGCTGCGTACCGCCACAGGAGAATAATTTTACGACGATATTTACCAGGCTGCAATTCAATCATATAATTTGGGGTGTTTTTAAAGCAAAGATACAACTTCGGGTAATTATCTTTTACCCATCGAAAGTGCGCTCATTTCCTGCATTTCTTTTAAACGGGGCAGGTAAATACTTGAAGGATATAAACGGATAAACTCTGTAATCGCCTGAGCATAAGACTCCTTACCACGTACTTTACCGATCAGAAATACACGCAGCAATGCAAATTTATCTTCCAGCATACTTCCTTTATAAGACGGCAGATCAGCCTCTACATCTTCCAAGGCCTTGGTATAATTCCCATCTGCATAAAGTTTATAGGCTCTTTCATAAGCTTTTACGGGATTACCATTTTCGTCAGAAGTATTGGCTGACTTTGTTACAAGCCTTGCGTAGGTAGAATTTGGAAACTCGTTCAGCAATTTGTCTTTCCAGGTTAATCTGTTCACATCATCTTCCGCAAGCGTCAGATACATCAGATAATAAATTTCATCCTTGTAGAGGGTTTTAGGAAATTCACCGAGCACACGATTGAAAGTCGCAGTAGCCCTATCTGGCTCTTTGAGGTCAAACCTGTAAATTTTGCCCAGTGTGTAAAGTGCATCTTCCTTCCGCTTCTGGGACTGCGCGAAAGCCGTATCAGACAGCGGTATGTTCTTTTTCAAGTCGGCATGAATTGTACTCCAGGCCTCTGTTCCCTTAGTCAGGACAGAAGCGACAGGTGCATCTGCCACCACAGAAGCAGAATCTTTAACACCATTGTTGCCGGATAATGCCCTGGTTTGTTTGCCACTCCTACGCCAGTCATCTTCAAGCGGACGATTTCCCCAAACACGTTTGAATTCGATTTTTCCGGTATTGACCAACGCAGGATCATACAATTCCCAACGGCGCTCGTTTCCGAAGTTAACCAGACCTGGAGAGTTTCCTGCACCAACGGCAGCATTGGCAGCAGCAGCAGCAAGTTCTCTGGCTTTCTTCTCCTGCGCGATTCTGGCTTTTTCTTGTGCTTCAATAATCCCATCCAGTTTATTATCGAGAGCCATCGGATTCATCTTCGCCAGTTTCTGAAGACTGTCTTCGGTCTCAACAATATTATACTGTGTTACAAAACCATCCAAAGCCCTCTTCCGATCCGAAACGACCATATATTCGGGTGCACTTTTGGGAAGTACGATTAGTGCGCTGTCATAATATGCTTTTGCAAGGTCATATTTTTCAAGTCCGTCATAATGAATTCGGGCAAGCTGAAGATAGGTGTAGGCCTTCTGCACGCCGCCCTTTGCCGAAGAAACCGCGGCGGCTTTCTTCAAATAATCCACTGCCTCAGGAAGCTGTTTACGATGTTCTTCCAATAACCCCATCGTAAAATAGATCCGGTCTTTCAAATCAAAGTTTTTTCTATCGCGCAGCATTTTATCGAAACCAACCGAAGACAGATCGGTTTTGGGATTCAGTATCACCTGATTTTGCAACGAATTCATCGAGGAATAAAAAGCCAGATCGTAATTCGGCCGGTTCTTCTGTACGCTCCTGTAATGCTTGTTCGCAAGTGCAAACTGCCCCAACCGGTCATACATCTGTGCGGTTGCGAAATGTATGCGGGCAGTTTGTCTGGATTTTTTCAACAAAGGCAGCGTTTCTTCGAGAATGGCAACTGAGGTCAGATACTCTCCATTTTGCTGATGAAGGTATGCTTTGGTAAGATAAAATTCTTTGATCAATTGTTTCGGCATCGGCTGCTGGCTCAAATGTTCGGCTACACCGAGGGCATTAGAATAATCCTTTTTATATGTATAGGCCTGCATGAGCAGGATCAACGCATGGTTTTTATCATTATCATCCCGGCCGTTGGCATATACATACCGGAGTGCTTCCAGGCCATCCGCCCATTCGCCCAGATACAATCTGGATTTCCCAAGAATGTAATAGCTGTTGTCTACCCATCTGCTGTTCTGATGTTTTTCAGCAACGATAGAAGCCTTTTTGATCGCACTCTGTAAAAGTGGTTTGAAGGGTAATGCCAGGACAGAGTCAAGCGGTAACAACAGAGGCAGTAACTGATTGTAATCCTCCTTATATACCGAGTCCATACCAAACTCAGCAGAAACCAGATCCTTATCACCCATAAAATAGGCGTTATAACGTGCAGAAAAATTATGAAACCCAACAGCGGCAGGACGGTTGCTGAACTGGGAACAACCTGTCAAAATGCCGGTTACGGTAAGTACAAATAAAATTCTGCGCAAAAAGGGTGAACTGGTTTTAATCACAAAAAGGGTTTTTACAATTGGTTTTGGGTGATGTCCGGGCAAATCTAAAACGGCATTTTTTTCAATTACGTATCGAAGATAACGCCATTTACAAAATTTGAAGCAACTTTACCCGTAAATTCAATTTCTCCGATTATGAACGACTCCCAAAACGGCGCATCCAAAGGCAAAACGGGCAGCCCTTCCCGGTTCCTGAAATTCTCGGGGTTGGCAATGCAAATGCTTGGTACGATCCTGGTTTTCACATACGGTGGTTATCGCCTGGATGAATGGCAGCAAAATTCAACGCCTGTATGGACGCTGATCCTGTCGCTTACCTCCATTGGCGGGTCGCTCTATTTATTGATACGCAGTATCTCAAAAATGTAATGTTTACAACTTTTTTCTATACAAATTAATCCTGAATGTTACGTAATATTATCGTCGCCATTGTGGTCGGAATTGCATTATTCCTTGCTCAGTATTTCCATTTCGATAAGTGGCTCCATCCCTATATCTGGTACATTTTTGCTTTCTTCACAGGCCTTACTTTTTTCATTCACCGCGTGATGGAATTCGGGCATCAGAACAACCGGGAGAAATTTGTACAGTTCTATCTGGCTACGGTAGTCGGGCGGTTATTGTTGTGTGTGGTGTTCATTGGCGCATTTCTTTATGCAGGGCTAACTAACTCAGTTTTATTCATCATCAATTTTTTTGCACTCTATTTATTCTATACATCCTTTGAAATATATGGTTTGTATCGTAACTTGCGCCGCGATTGACAAAGCATAGTATTTCAAGCCTTTATGTATACGCATTTCCGACTACTCATATTAACTGCCGTTGTTGCGGCCACCTGTGTTTTTTCATCTCCATCCAGTGCTGCTGAACCGGCTCAACATGAACCTAATAAGGTAGTTGAAGGCATTGAAAAAGTTGAACAGGAAATTGAACATAATCTGGACGCAGCCGAAGAAAAATTCAACATCGGCCAGATGATCATGCACCACATTGCTGACTCTCACGAATGGGAGATTTCGCATGGGGTTGCCCTGCCACTACCCGTTATTTTATATTCAGCTGATCGCGGGGTCGAAGTTTTTTCTTCGAGTAATTTCCACAACGATCACCACGAATACAACGGATACCATTTAATACATGGTGACGCAGAGGTGATTAAACCAGTTGACGAAGCGCGCGTTGTCTACGATTTTTCAATTACGAAAAACGTTGCTTCGATGATGCTGAGCGCGGTCATTCTGATCCTTATCTTTACAGGTATTGGCAAATCTTACACCCGCAACAAAGGAAAAGCGCCAAAAGGACTCCAGTCTGCACTTGAACTTGTTATTTTGTTTGTTCGTGATGACGTTGTTAAACCAAATGTCGGCCCGAAATACGAAAGATATCTCCCCTATCTGCTTACATTGTTCTTCTTTATTTTGGTGAACAATATGCTGGGTTTGCTGCCGGGAGCAGCCAACGTAACTGGAAATATTGCCATTACCATGACACTTGCAGTGATAACGTTTGTAATCGTTCACTGGAATGCCAACAAACATTACTACCTGCACCTTTTGAAGCCAACCGGCGTACCGGTTGCGTTGCTTCCAATTATGATTCCGGTGGAAATCATTGGTGTAATCATGAAACCGTTTTCGCTCATGGTGCGGCTTTTTGCCAACATGACGGCGGGTCACATTATTCTGCTCAGCTTGTTCGGCCTGATCTTTATATTCCAGAGCTTTGCGGTAGCTCCTGTAATTTCCCTGTTTGCCTTGTTTCTGAACTTTATCGAAATCATGGTGGCGTTCATTCAGGCATTTATTTTTACCCTTTTGACTTCCATGTACATCGGCAGCGCGATTGAAGATAATCATGCAGCAGATCATGGACATTGATTTGAATACTCTTTTTTATTAATTATATCTAAAAACAAACACGATTATGTTGTTTAACATTTTGCTTCAAGCTGCTGAAACAGGCGGTTACGGTTTAGCTGTATTGGGTGCTGGTATCGGTGCAGGTCTTGCTGCTATTGGTGCAGGTCTTGGTATTGGTAAAATCGGTGGTAGCGCTATGGAAGGTATTGCTCGTCAGCCAGAAGCTGCTGGTGCAATCCAGACTGCTATGCTTATCATCGCAGCACTTATTGAGGCTGTTGCTCTTTTTGCAGCGGTTATCTGTCTGCTTATCTCTTTCAAATTGCCAGGTCTATAAATAGAACTGGTTGCCATTCGGTTCGTTTTGCATTAGGCATGCGGACTGGCGAAAAAATTCAGGTGGAAGCAATAGGCTTCCACCAATTTTATAAAAGAGAGTACCAGGAGCGGTAAGTATCTCCCGCTTTGAGTCACAAAAGATTTTTAACTCAAAACTCAAATATTATGTCATTGCTTACTCCAAACCCAGGCCTTATTTTCTGGATGCTGGTGGTGTTTTTGATGGTTGTTTTTATTCTTGCAAAATACGCGTGGAAACCAATAATTAAAGGCTTAAAAGACCGCGAAAATGAGATTCAGGGTGCTCTTGATCTTGCCGAAAGGACAAAAGCAGAAATGATCCAGCTGAAATCTGACAACGAAAAACTGGTTGCGGAAGCAAATGCAGTTCGTGACAGGATTCTTCGTGACGCAAAAGAAGCTTCTGATCGTATGGTTATAGAAGCTAAGGATAAAGCTGCCGCAGAAGGCCAGAGAATGATAGAAAGTGCACGCGAGACAATTCGTAACGAACAACATGCTGCCATTGCGAAGGTTCGTAAGGAAGTCGCGACTCTTTCTCTTGAAATCGCTGAGAAAGTACTGCATCGCGAATTGAAAGACAAAGATTCGCAGGAAAAGCTAATCGCTGATCTGGCTTCTTCTGCTCGTATGAACTAATTGACCGGAATTTTCCGATCATTCAACAGTAATTCAATTCAAATCAAATCCCTATGTCAGTAGGAATAGTTGCAGCCCGATATGCAAAGTCGCTTATCGAATTGGCAAAAGAAAAAAATGTATTGGAAGTGGTTTATCAGGATATGCGATTGTTCAAAGATACCGCTGACAAAAACCGTGGATTGATGCTGGCGCTGAAAAGCCCGATCGTAAGACACGAAAAGAAACTGGCAATATTGAAAGCGCTCTTCAAAGACAGAGTGAATGATGTTTCATATTCCATTTTCACAATTATTACAAAAAAGAACCGGGAATCTATTCTTGACGCAATTGCGGAAGAATTTATAGTAAGTTATAATTTGTCTCAGGGAATTCAGAAGGCAACTGTAATCACTACCACCCCCCTAACAGATGAGCTTCGCGCCGAATTTGTTAAAATCGTGGCGGGCACTACCGGTAAAACGATACAACTTGAAGAAAAAGTAGATCCTAATCTGATTGGGGGATACGTTCTTCGTGTAAATGACAGACAGCTGGATGCGTCATTACGCAGCCGATTAAATGAGCTGAAACTGGAATTAGCAAACTGATAATTTTTATCTGCATAAATTTAGAAAGACCCGGCCGCATTGCAGCCGGGTCTTCTTTTTGGAATGCTGTGTCAGTTTCTAAACTTTCATTTTCACCAGGTTTTTGTAGCTGATTGCTATCGCTTCCGTTGGAGGTATTTTGCACACGTCCTGTTCCACAAAGAAATGGGTCATACCAGCAATTTTTCTAGCGTCAAAAATCTTTTTGAAGTCTATGGAGCCAGTACCAACTTCTGCAAATGCTTTATCAGGTCCTTTTTCCATATCCTTCACGTGCCACAATGGGAAGCGCCCAGGATGCTTTTTGAATAGTTCCACAGGATCAAGTCCCGCTCTTACAGCCCAGTACAGGTCGAGTTCAAGTTTAACCAGTTTAGGATCGGTTTTCCCCGTAATAATGTCATAGGGAATCTCGCCGTCCAGCTTTTGAAATTCAAAATCATGATTGTGGTATCCGAATTGTATCCCGAATTCCTTGGCAATTTCGCCCGACTTATTGAACAAGTCTGCATAACGTTTGTAATCATCAATAGACTTACGTTCATTTGGCGTCAGATACGCGCAATTGGCATATTTTTGCCCTAATTCGGCAGCATCTTCCATTGCACGGCGCCAGTCGTTACTCAACGTTCCTTTTACGTCCTTTCGCTCCACGCCAGCACCATAGTGACCGCTAACGGGGGTTAATCCTAAACCTTTCAGCAACGCCTTAAATTCTTTGGCTGTCTTTCCAAAAAATTTCCCATTATTGTAACCAAACAGTTCAACTTCCTTATAGCCAATAGCTGCCACTTTCTTCAACGTCCCTTCCAGATCTTTCGCAATATCATCACGCAAAGTATAAAGTTGCAATCCGATTTTTGAAGGTGCCTGCATTGCCAGGTCCAGCTTTCCGAACATCGGTGCGGCCAGCGCAAGCGCACCCGCCTTCATAAATGATTTTCTTGAAATTTTTTGATCAAAATTCATCTTAATTCAGGAAAAAATTGATTAATTAAGTTATTTATTTATTGTAATTACCCCTGTCCTAACAAGGGAAGCCTTTGTATTTTCCGAGAGTTTCCAATTCTGGTCAAAGAATTCATTTATGAGCAGATTTTCACTGGATTCTTTAAATAAAATCAGATCCTTGAACTGTGTCAATTTCCGGAAAGGAACCGGTACAAACGGAAAACCTTCATCCTTCGCACCCTTCCACCACGGCAGCCCTGAACTCACTGCAATGTAGCGTTCTTTGCCTGGAAACACATAAAATAATCCATAGTCTTTTGAGGTAATATTCAGCGACAATGGTAATTCAGCTGCATGAGCCGAGATTAATGCATTAGACTCTTTTGTACCGAACAAAATCAAATCAGCACTTTGAATATCGCTGGGGCGAAGTTCTTTGTCAGCAACCACGCGGGGAAAAAACATAACTCTTCCTAAGAAATCTCCTCGGTACACCGCCCAGTTTGCAGCTTCGTTCGCAATATCGATCCGTTTTTTCAACTCATCCTGCGAAGGATTGTCCAATGTTCCGTAAACATAAATATGCCTGTTAGAAAAGGCGTCGAACAACGGCCCTTCTGATCCTTTTCTTTTTACCAATATACTAGATTCTGATGGGCCTTTTACCACTGTCCAGCCAGTTCCCGTTTTAGCCAAACTTAAATCTCCGGCAGAAGTAGCGGATAAAGAATTGCCATCAATGATCAGATTTAATGTAACTTCTGACCTGAACAACGCGTGGCCTTTAAGATGTAACTTAAATCCATTCAATTTTTTGGTCGTTATTCTGATTGTATTTTGTTTCTCAAATTTGGCATCTATTTCAGCCAGTTCACCAGTTTCCAGCTTGTCAAACTCCACCCAGTATGCCTTGTTGTATTTGTACCATTTGCTTGCAAATCTGACCTGATTGGGGAAGGGTATTCTCTCTATATCCTTAAACCAATCAAAAATTGATTCAGCGTCATAAGCACTTACCCAACTGTCATGCTTCACATCGACAAATTCCTTGTAGGTGACTTCGACGCCAATATCCTGCATTTTTGAAACCCATTTACGCGTCCCTTCAACGGGCACAACGGGATCCGCGTCACCATGAAAAAACTGAACCGGATAATTCAATGCATTGGCCGCAAGATCAAAAGCCTCCGCAGGTGGTGCCGGACAAACGGGCGCGATGGCAGCCCAGATGTCGGGGCGTGTAAGCCCTATCCACAGCGTTCCCCCACCACCCATCGATAAACCAGTCAGGTAGGTTTTATTTTCATCAATATTAAATCGCTTTTTTACGTCAGCAAGCACGTCATAAACGTCTTTCTCAGGAATGCCCTGATACCCAGCCGTCCCCCTTGCGTATGGCGTAGCTACGATGAAATCGACATTATCCCAGGGTGGAAAATATTTGCTCGCTTCCACGTCACTTTCATCCTCCTTGTTACTCTTACCAAATACACGCCTCAAAGCCAACCGATGATTCGATCCCGCGCCATGAAGCATCATTACGAGTGGATATTTTTTGGCAGAATCATAGTTTTTCGGAACGTAAATCCCATATGGCTGCTCGGTGTCGTCGGCATCCGAGAAAAATGTCAGCACCTGAGGCCCCTCACCAGTTTTCTGCGCGTTCGATGTCGAAAAACTCACCAATATTTGTAAAAGTGATAAAACAAGAATACTGCTAAATTGAATTTTCATTGTTACCAATTAAAACTTACAAAGGCTAAATATAAACGAAATCATAACGCCATTTGTATTATTTATGATACATGCCCCAAAGTTTCCCTTTACTCGTTATAAAAGCAAGAAAGGCTCCGCCAATACGACAGAGCCTCACTCACATTCCAAAATTCTACTATTTTTTTGTTACCCTCACCGCAATTCTCCGATTCATTGCCCTGCCCTCCTCCGTTTCATTTGAGGCAACCGGATATTCTTTTCCGTAACCCTCTGCTTCAATCCGGTCTTTCGTAATTCCCTCCTGCTCAATTGCCGCCTTCACCGCGTTGGCACGATCTGTGGAAAGTTTAAGATTAATGGCTGAATCGCCGGTATTGTCGGTGTAGCCTCCCACTTTCAAATTTGTATTTGGGTAGGCTTTCAAAATCTCCGCAAGATTTTTGATTTGTTCCAGCGACTGCGCTCCCAGCCTGGCGCTTCCTGTCTCAAAAGTGATGCGGTCAAAATTGAACCAGGTGGTTTTATCAACCGGTTTACCAGAATCTTCAATGAATTTGATCAGGTTATTTTCAATACCCAGCTCGGGAATGTTCAATTCAACCCCGTTTGGCAGTTTTCTCTTAAAGAAAGCACCCAGCTTTTCCAACCCCGATTCGACTTTCGCGGTCAGGGAATCGAATGTGTCCGTGACTTTCGTTGTGGTAGAATCAATTATTTCCTCGGTCACCATAGGCTCAATTTTCTCCTTTTGGCAGGTCTTTACTCCCCAGGTAATTGCCAGCAAGGCCAAAAGTGCCAGAATCCAAGGAAGCCAACTGGAAGAACTACTTTCGTTGGTATCCTGCCTTTCTGGTACGCTATTTTTTTGATTACCCTTAAAATCGCCAAGGTCCGTGAAATTAAGAAGTTTCAGTAAACCTGCCGGCAGCGCTGACAATACGGATTCCTTTTGCTCCATAAGCATGCTAGTCAGACCGGAAAGGCCCATACCGCTCGATTTGTAAGGCGCACCGATGATATTTAAAAGAATGGGAGCTGAAAGAGAAATCAGCGAGGATACAGACGAAGTTTTAAGACCGGTTGACGATCCGATAGAATCCATGACCAGATTGGCTCTGCTACCCAAGATGGATGGCACCAATGCCTCCCCGGTCGAAAGTAAGTTCTGTGTATTCTTATTATCTCCCAGGAAATCGGGCAGGTTGTCGAGTAGAGACGGAACATGTTGTTCATTGACAAGATTCATTACTTCATTGGCGCCAGGCGTTGTGGAGGCGCGTTGCATTATGCCGCCCAGAAGCGCGGGAAGAATACTCCCAATGGCCGATTTAATGTTGGAAGAATTTTCGCCGGTAAGAGCAGAAAGCCTGTCTATGACTGAATTGTTGAAATAGCTCTTAGCAAGATCGAGAACGTTAATGGACATGGTCGTTAAATTTGTATGATGGATTTCAAATAATCACCTATTGGACGGCTTTTAAATCCAAAGTAACTCCCTTGCAAAGAAATTGTCGCGCGCCAAATTTCGTCGACTTAGCATTTCCGTTCAAAAAACACAAAAAAAGAGGCCGATCATGCGATCAGCCTCTTGGCAATTAAATATCAGATTTATATACTAGTTCGTAACTTCTTCCTCTTTTTTACGAACCACAATCGTCAGCTCTTCGCTGTTTTCTTCATGATTTGCAACAAGCACATCTCCTTCTCTCAAATCCCCTTTCAGGATTTCCTCCGCAACGGGATCTTCAAGGTATTTTTGAATGGCTCTGTTCAAAGGTCTCGCACCATACTGTGGATCGTAACCCTTTTCTGATAAGAAGTCTTTCGCGGGAATCGTCAGTTCGATTTCGTAACCGAGACCTTTAACCCGGTTAAACAATTTGCCCAGAGATATATCGATAATGCGGTGCAAATCTTCACGTTGTAAAGAATTGAACACAATCACGTCATCCAAACGGTTCAGAAATTCCGGCGAAAATGCTTTACGAAGCGCACTTTGAATGGTGCCTTTCATAATATCATCCTGATTCTCCGATTTAGCCTTTGTAGAGAAACCAATTCCCGAGCCAAAATCTTTCAAATCCCGCGCACCGATATTTGATGTCATGATGATGATTGTGTTACGGAAATCTACCCGACGACCCAAACCGTCTGTGAGAATACCATCGTCAAGGACTTGCAAAAGAATATTGAATACATCCGGATGCGCTTTTTCGATTTCATCCAGCAAAACAACACTATAAGGCTTGCGACGGATTTTTTCTGTCAATTGACCACCTTCTTCGTAACCCACATATCCCGGAGGAGCTCCCACCAGACGTGATACACTGAATTTCTCCATGTACTCACTCATGTCGATACGAACAAGCGCATCATCTTTATCAAAAAGATAAGTTGCAAGAACCTTCGCCAGCTCTGTTTTACCCACACCGGTAGGGCCGAGGAAAATAAACGAACCGATTGGTTTTTTAGGATCTTTCAATCCAACACGTGTACGCTGAATTGCCTTAACAAGCTTTTCAATTGGTGGGTTTTGACCAATGACCTTCGTTTTTAATTCGTCAGCCATGTTCAGCAATTTCTTACCCTCGTCCATGGAAACATTGGTAACCGGGATTCCGGTCATCATTGCAACCACTTCCGCCACATTGTGCTCAGTTACGGTATAGCGCTTCTGTTTGGTTTCTTCCTCCCAGGCCAGTTTCGCGCGTTCAAGCTGATCGATCAATTTTTTCTCACGATCCCGTAGCTGTGCTGCCTCTTCGTATTTCTGGCTTTTTACAACCCGATTTTTTTCCTGTTTGATATTTTCAATCTGCTCTTCAAGCACCAGAATATCCTCTGGAACAGTAATGTTGCTGATATGTACCCTCGCTCCTACTTCATCCAAAACATCAATTGCCTTGTCGGGAAGGAAACGGTCTGTAATATAGCGTTCAGACAATTTAACAGCTGTACTGATCGATTCCGGCGTGTAACTTACGTGGTGATGTTCTTCATATTTATCCTTGATATTTTCAAGAATTTGTATCGTTTCTTCGATTGAAGTTGCATCCACCATAACCATCTGGAAACGACGGGCAAGTGCGCCATCTTTCTCGATATACTGGCGATACTCATCCAGAGTTGTTGCTCCGATACATTGAATCTCACCACGCGAAAGTGCCGGTTTGAACATATTTGACGCGTCCAGCGAACCGGAGGCACCACCAGCTCCAACAATTGTGTGAAGCTCGTCAATGAACAAAATTACGTCCGGTGATTTTTCAAGCTCGTTCATCACGGCTTTCATTCTTTCTTCAAACTGACCACGGTATTTTGTACCAGCAACAAGCGAAGCAAGATCCAGCGTAACAACACGTTTGCCAAAAAGAACCCTTGAGACTTTTTTCTGAACAATGCGCAGTGCAAGACCTTCTGCAATCGCAGTTTTACCCACACCAGGTTCTCCGATCAAAATCGGATTATTCTTTTTACGGCGACTCAGAATCTGAGCAACACGTTCAATTTCTTTTTCACGGCCTACGATTGGATCCAACTTTCCAACCTCAGCCATTTTGGTCAAATCGCGGCCAAAATTATCTAAAACCGGTGTACGTGACTTTTCCGCACCCTTCGATTCCTTACCCGATGCTGCTCCGCTTCCTCCTCCAAACATGCCACCTCTAGCTTCATCGTCACCGTCTTCGGTTTCCGGCCCCATGTGAGGTCTGCTTCCTGATGATTGATATTCTAACATTTCTTTGATGACTTCGTAGTTAACATTAAACTTATGTAAGATTTGAGTCCCTACATTGTCCTCATCACGTAAAATAGACAAAAGTAAATGCTCAGTTCCTATAAGAGGGCTCTTGAAAATTTTAGCTTCCAGATAGGTAATTTTCAATACTTTTTCCGACTGACGCGTAAGAGGGATGTTTTGCAGGTTCTTCACGTTGTTGGTCGCTGCGCCCTTTGTCGATTGCTCAATTGTCTGTCGGACATCGTCCAGCGAAACACCGAGTTTCTTCAACAAACCAATCGCAACTCCGTCGCCTTCACGAATCATTCCTAATAACAAGTGTTCGGCCCCAATGTAATCATGACCAAGCCGCAAAGCTTCCTCCCGGCTCAGAGAGATTACTTCTTTCACTCTATTCGAAAATTTTGCTTCCATTATGCAGCAATAAAAATGTGTCTTAATCTTGTAAACGCCAGTTGAATGATCTTTGTTCAATTAGCTTCAATCTTCTTCGCAGATCTGCTCAACACGCCTCGTGATTCGGGCCCCATATTGAAAATCAAATCGACAATACTCAAATTACTCACAAAATCATTCCCAAAGGTTTGATAATATTGAACCGGAGTGTAATATTTATTAAAATCCGGGGCTTTCTTGTTGTTAATCAGCGAGATAGCGTTTTTTACATCTAAATTCTCATTTGAAAAGCCTGACAAATTGTACTTTACCTCTGTCTTTACCCCTACCAATCTAAGACAAATTGTCAATAATTCATAATTTAAGTCAACAAGAAATGAATGCTTTTTGAGATAAACTTCTTCAAATTCATGTATGTAAAACTCAAAATATGGAGATTTTCCGTATCCCGACCGGAGACAACCCAAATGTCTTCTAATCCAATCCTGTCCGTAGTCGATCTCAATGAGCTTCGTAGGACAATTTTTTTCGTATGATTTTACCGGAACGGTGAGTGTGTCGATCTTATTCGCAGTCAATACACTGCACCTGTTTCTGTAAGTTTGCTTTGGGTATTTTTCTTCAACATCAATCCAGGCAATATCATGATTGAGCAAACACGTGAAGTACTCAAGGCAAGGCAAGTACTGCAACTCAATTTGTACTATTTTTTGAGACTGATGGTTATTAACAATTGTGGGCACTACCAAATATGATAAAGGCTGATGATATTATCAAAAATTTGATAATAAATATTTACCATTGCTTTTATAATGCAATCTTTAATTTAAGGATTACAATTTATCCCGGATTAAAAAATACCGGAATCGCCTAATCCCTCCCGAATCACGACCAGCTCATCGGTATTTGCCATCACGATGGTGGATCCGATATTGCCACCGTATCCTCCGTCAATCACCATATCTACCTGATGCTCAAACTTTTCAAAGATCAATTCAGGATCAGTTGAATATTCGATAATTTCATCATCATCCTTGATGGAGGTCGTCACAATCGGATTTCCCAGCTCCTTCACGATTAATCGGGGAATCATGTGATCCGGTACCCGAATACCTACTGTTTTCTTATTTGTGTTCAACAATTTGGGCACGTTGCTGGTTGCATCCAAAATGAAAGTATAGGGCCCGGGCAGGACTCTTTTCATCATTTTAAATGTCACGTTGCCTACTCTTGCATAGTCGGCAATGTGACTGAGGTCATAACAAATGAAAGAGAAGTTGTTTTTCTGAGGCTTAACACCTTTGATTCTTGCGACACGCTCAACAGCTCTTGTATTGTAAATATCACAACCTAAGCCGTACACGGTGTCAGTTGGATAAATGATTACCCCCCCGTTTCGAAGGCACTCAACTACCTGACGTATTTTCCTTTCATCAGGATTATCAGGATATATCTTTATTAATTCAGCGGGCATATGAGGATACTAACTTTCAGACTTAACAATTCCTAACGCTAAATCCTCTCTTACTGTAAAATATTTGTGTAAATTTTTTAAATAAAACCTGTAAATGGCGTTGACAGGTAACCTGATCCGGCATAAAATGACGATCAGTTCTGTCTTCCATCCCGGGTTCTCAATGTAATTGAGCAGTCTTCTGAACCGAACTGCCAGATCAAATTCCTGAGCATACCAGCATTTCCTGATAAACGTACGGATCCTGGCGGCCAAAAGATCAAACTCTTCCTGATTGCGATTCAAATCGTATGCCTTATTACAAACGGCATAATAAGATTCGAGCATGCCACTTTTCTTTTTGTAAACTTTGGTTCCAAGCGAATCGGGCGCATCGCGTTTTAACATCAGCACTTCGTCCTGATAAAAATATTTGTAACGAACCGACGATCTCACCCAAAAGTCAAAATCCTCAAAAGTCAGCGACTCATCAAATCCGTTCATTTCTTTCAGCACCTCGGTACGGATCATCATTGTCGGCGTGCAGATAAAATACTTCTCCAGGACATTTTTATATACGTCGCCGGAGGGAATCGTATTGACCGACTTTCCGGACGTATCTACGGGATAGTGATACTTAATGAACCCTCCTTTTACATCAATATGCCTGGCGTTTGAAAAAACCACCGCATAGTCCTTTGAAAGCGCCTCAAAAGCCGAAACCTGCTGTGCAATCCGATGAGGCAAAAGGACGTCGTCTCCCGACAGATCAATGATATATTTCCCTTCCGCCAATGACAACCCCTGATTAAATGCCTTGCAAAGGCCGGCATTTGTCTTATTTCTGATAAGCATAAATTTACAATTGTCGCCTGCAAAACGGTCCATGATGCTTAACGTCGCATCTGTACTGGCGTTGTCAATGACGATCAATTGAATTTGAGGGTATGTTTGTTCAAAAACCGAACGCATGGTCTCCTCTACGTACTTTTCCTGATTGTAAGTCGTCAGGATCACAGACACCAACGGCTGTTCCATTATTTTTGATACGATTTAAAGCTCCTTTTTTCCTGGCTTGTCGATGCCCTTTAATACGAATTATTAAAGGCAAGGTCACAAAATTTAACGAACTGTTAAAGGATAAAAGGAGTAACTTATTATACGGTTGTTCAGACAGTTTTGTTGCGAACCTTCCGTTTGGCGGTGGTGATACTGGCATTAATTTCAAAGCCAAGTATGAGCAGAAGCGCTAGTAGATAAAACCAGATCATCAGGGCAATCATGGTACCAATTGAACCGTAAAGTTTATTGTAGGAACTAAAATTCGACAAATAATATGAGAAGCCGTATGTAGAAAGTAATATAAGCACCGATGCTACGATACAACCGGCATTCACAAAAGAATACATCTGCCCATGCGTCGGAGCGAAGCGGTAAATCAATGAAATACCCAGCATCATTGCGCCAAAACTGATCAGATAACGGGTAAGATTTAATAAAGTAATGATCCAGCCATCCTTGATAATGTGCCAGTCGCTGATGACGTTCATGGCGCCATCACCTACAATGAGCAGCACAACCGCCAGAAACAGCACAATAATCAGCAGTAGCGTCAAACCCAAAGCAATCCCTCTTACTTCGAGGAAACCACGTGTTTCATCATCCTCGTATACCATATCAAATGAGCGCATTAACGACATCATGCCGTTCGTGGACGCAATCATTGTGAATATAAAACCAAAGGAAAGAACGCCCTTCCTGGGCCTGCTGAGAATATCGATGATTGTTTGATCAGCATCTGCATAAATTCCCTGCGGCATCACTTCCTTTAAAAGACCCATGATCTGAACATCCAGATTTTCGATCGGGATGTAAGGAATGAGCGTAAACAAAAAAATAACGGCGGGAAAACAGGCAAGTGTCAGACTGTAAGCAACTGCTGAGGCCCGCTGATCAATATCAAATTTCCTGTTGCTCCTGAAAAGATTCAGTAATATGTCATAAAGCGATACCGTATCACGAAAAAACAGTGTGCTTTGTAACCATAAAATTAGCCTTTTTACCTGTCGGTTTCGCAGTATTTTTTCAAGCATGGCAGATTTCGTCAGTGTTAAGAAAGATCGATTAACAGAAGCGTTGAACCCGTTAAGCTTTAATAATAATATCTTCTACCGGTGGCATTGGCGAACGGTCAAAATAAATCTGTAGTTTTTCAAGCAGACGATCAGGAGCTACACAGAGTTTTGCATTGTCGCGACGCTGGAAAACAAGCGTAGTTTCGCCCACATTAAGTAAAATTCCGTCCTGATTCCGAATTTCGTAGTCAAACAAAATACGCACCTTTGGCATTGATTTGATCGTAACCTTGATACTCAATTCGTCATCGTAACGTGCAGGCTGAATATATCGCGACCGGTTTTCGTAAACGGGCATCATCACACCCTCATCTTCCATTGCCTTGTAATGAAAGCCGATACTCCGTAAAGCCTCTACCCGGCCTATCTCGTAATAACGCGCGTAATTGCCATAATACACATATCCCATCTGATCGGTATCGGCGTAACGAACTCGAATTCCTTTGACTTCGTAAACAAACATAAAGTAAACCCGTTAGGTCAGCGCTAAACTCCTTATTTCATGATTTTTAACCTGTTGAGCTCAGCCTGATACATTCTGGCATTGTTCAGGTGATCCGCATAAGTCGTTGCAAATGCGTGATAACCCGACAAATCAGCTTTTGCACACATATACAGATATTCGTGCCTGTCGTAATTCAAAACGGCATCCAGCGATTTGAAATCTGCTACACGGATCGGCCCCGGGGGTAAGCCTACATTTACGTAAGTATTGTATGGCGACTTCACGCGAAGCTGCTCATTCAAAATCCGTTTGATCGCAAAATCATGCAGCGCAAACTTGATCGTCGGATCGGCCTGCAAGGGCATTTGCGCATTGAGACGGTTCATATACAAACCAGCCACTTTTGGGCGCTCATCCACTTTCCTTGCTTGCTCTTCCTCTACGATCGATGCCAAAATCGAAACCTGAATTGGAGTCAGGCCAATTTCCTTTGCTTTGGCCGTTTTCTCTGCGTTCCAGTAACGCTTGTATTCGCTGTGCATCCGGTCCAGAAATTTTTCAGTACTGGTCGTCCAGAAAATGTCATACGTATTTGGCAAAAACATGGAAACGATAGTCAGCGTATCCAGTCCGTACTTCTGACATACTTCCTGGTTATCCAGCGCCTGCCGAAACTTATCCTGCCCGAATTCAAAACGGTTGCCGATGCGTTGGATCAGGTCCTCTTTTAGCCGGATATTGTTAAAAGTCAATTTGACAGGATCCTGGGAGCCGGAAACAAGTTTCTTCAGAGCCGCATAGTTATTCGTTTCGGGCTTGATTACATATCTTCCCGCCTTGATGTTTTCGGGATAATCCAAAAATTTGGCCAAAAACCTGAATGAAATGTGGTCTGAAATAACGTCGTGCTTATTTAGTGTATCCAGAACAGTCTGATAAGTAGCGCCTTCGGGAATCAACAGGGCGAAACTGGTTTGTTTGTTTGCCTGAAGATTGGGCGTTTTGAAAATTTGCCAGAAATAAAAAGTAAATGTTGTGGTCAGGATTGCAACGGCAAGAAACAATCCAACTTTAAAATTACGTGACATTTGTTTTACGGCTAATACCGGAGTGCAAAATACAACCGGCGTTGAGTTAATTTTTATGTTTAAAACTGGCAGTATTCTTTTTTAGATCTGGGACTCAAATGCAATGCCAAAACGTGCTGCCAGTTCGGATAATGAAACAATTACTGGTTCCAATAGTTCGATTCCCTCGACACTCCTGATCGCTTCAAGCTCCCGTTCCGGATCTCCCGGAATGATCACGCTCTTACCTTCGACCGCTCTCGCACCCCTGAAAGCCCTGATCCATTTGTCCATATCACTTTTAAATTCTTCGGCTGGCCGGAATCCGTCTACCCGCATGGCTCCCAGAAAATGGCCCGTTCCCAAACCTACCGTTTGCCCGGCGGACATGAAACCAGCAGTTGCGAACGGAGGCACCCATGGTCCGAAATTCGCTCCCGAAAGCACGCCGGAAAATATATCCACAATTGCGCCGAGCCCGTAACCTTTATGACTGCCATGTTCCCGATCTGTTCCCAGGGGCAGCAAACCTCCGCCACTTTTAACAGCGTTGGAATCCGTCGTAGGATTTCCATCCGAATCCTGGGCCCATCCCAGCGGCGCCGGCAGACCTTTCCGCTGTAATATTTCAAATTTACCATAAGCGACGGCCGTCGACGCAAAGTCAGCAACAAAAGGCGGCTCTTCCAGTGCCGGAACGGCCACCGCAATGGGGTTCGTGCCCAACAATTTATCAAGCGAAAACGTAGGAGCTACGAGTGGCGCGGCATTTGTCATTGTCCAGCCGATCATTTCCTTTTGCAGGGCAAGCATCGCATGATAACCGGCAATTCCAAAATGATTTGAATTACGAACAGAAACCCAGCCTGAACCCACTTTCTCAGCCTTTTCCATAGCAATTTCCATCGCTTTGGGAGCAACAACCAAACCCAATCCCCGGTCACCGTCCACCACCGCAGTGCTTGGTGTTTCATAAACTACCTTTACATCAGGAACAGGATTTAACCTTCCATTGTCGTACAAACGCACATAACCCGCCAAACGAGCAATTCCATGCGAGTCCACACCACGCAGATCCGCACTGACCAGTACGTTCGCCGCCAGTTGAGCCTCTTCGGGCGGACAGCCAATAGCCAGAAATACCTCTTCCGTAAAATGTTTTAAATAATCCGCCTGATACATAACGCGTGGTAAATTGATAAAAGCCAGGGAAAGTTCGCTTTCGTGAGGCTGTCTTGTAAGCTTAGCAGGTGCAAATATCTGCATTCGATATTCAGCGTACAATATTTAGCGTAAACCTTCTTGTTTTTGCCAAAGAAATGTGGGCCACGGAAAGGCCCGATATGAACTAAAATCAATAAAAAACGGTATTTTTAATATATTATTCATGCGTGGGAAATTTCTGCGAAACTGAATTCTGACCCTGTAAATCCTGATCAATGGAACTGAAAAATACATTCCTAAAAAGAATCCTGAGCTATTTTATACGTGGCCTGGTTCTCGTTGCACCGCTATACATTACCGCACTGATCATCTGGACGGGCATTGAATTTCTCGACAACATCATTCCGATTAACATTCCCATATCCCACAACCAAAATGTGTATTTACCAGGCTTGGGTATCCTGATTATATTATCGGGAATCATTCTGCTGGGGTTTTTCTTCTCGACCGTAGTTCCACAATCCTTCTTCAAATTCACCGAGAGCATCATGCGGAGGATCCCGCTGGTGAGCCTGATTTACTATTCGATCAAAGATCTGGTTCTTGCGTTTGTAGGTGACAAAAAGAAATTTAATCAACCAGTTCTGGTTACGATGTATAAGGAGACCGGAATTAAAAAGATCGGATTTATAACACAGACCGACCTGAGCCATCTGGACATCCATGACCATGTTGCCGTGTATATGCCACTTTCTTACGCCGTTGCTGGTGAGCTCTTTATCGTACCAACCGAGCACATATCTTTGCTGCACGCCAGCTCCACTGATATTATGAAGATGTTGGTTTCCGGTGGCGTTTCTGTAAAAGTGCCTCAGGAAGAGGTTGCGCATGAAGAACTTGATCTGAAGTAATATCGCGCACAACTATACAAGACTTTTACCGTTTAAAAGAATGATTGTCTATCTTTGGGCCAATCCGATTATTATATGAGAACAGTACTTTCAGCCCTCATTTTACTTTCTTTGGGGAATACTCTGGCTTTTGCCCAGGAGCATTACGATCCGTCAAAAGCGCTTTCCAGCGAAGAACTTTTTCTTAAACAAAACGGGACAAACCGCTTGATCAGCATGCCGGGCCAGAAATATCTGGCGCTCGACGCCTCACCTTTTCTTGGTGGTTTCCATCGCTACAGATTTTTCCCGGGTGACAACATCAAATTCCGGATGAAGAATGAAACCATCCGTTTTGATGAAACAATAGCCAGCGTCAAAGACTCCAGTTTCAGCATCGCGATCATCAATGAGGCCGTTGGCCGGATGGATTATCAGGACATTGCACTAAAAGATGTCAGGCTTTTCAAAGTCCACAGACGGATTCCCTTTGTATCTGAAGCTGCTATCTACTTCCCGTTGGCGGGCCTGATTTATATTGGTGCAGATTTTTTCAATAAAGGTGTTGACAATAAAAGGTATACCACCGACGCATCCTCGCTCATCGTTGGCGGCGCATTCATGGTGACAGGACTGATTTGCTATAAACTCACATTTTCTTCACTGAAGATCAATAGCAAGAACAAATTGAAAGTGCTTGAAACATACTAATCTTTTTTCAAAATTTTTATCAATAAGTTTCCGCATTTCAAAACTGTCAAAATACCCTTAATAAAATTAAAATTAGAAATAACAGACAAGTGAAATCCATCCTGGTTCATCCCCCAAAACAATCTATCCGTGCCAGAATTCGTCTGGCAGCATCAAAAAGTGAGTGTAATCGTGCCCTGATCATCGACGCCCTGACGGGTTTCGCGTGCGAGCTTTCAAATATTTCAGAGGCAAGGGATTCGCAGACTATGCAACGTTTGCTGAAATCCAGCGATGTCACTGCGGATGTAATCGATGCGGGAACGACTATGCGTTTTCTTACTGCCTATTTTACAGTAACTGGTCAGGAAAAAGTGATGACTGGAACGCCCCGTATGTGTGAACGCCCGATCGGTATTCTGGTCGATGCACTCCGCAAGCTTGGGGCCGATATCGAATATCAGCAGGTAGAAGGCTATCCGCCCTTAAAATTGAACGGTTTTACCTATTCGGGAGACAACGAAATCACAATTAAAGGAAACGTCAGCAGCCAGTATATCTCAGCTTTGCTGTTGGTTGCACCGTCACTTCCCGGCGGAATTACGTTAAAACTGGAAGGTGAAGTTGGTTCAAAACCTTATATAGAAATGACTCTCAAACAGATGGGTTATTTTGGAATTGACTATACTGCTTCCTGGGAGACCAATACGCTCGTTATTCCACCACAAAAATATAAAGCACAACCCTACGCGATCGAGTCGGACTGGTCAGGTGCAAGTTACTGGTACAGCATCGTTGCCTTAGCAGATGACGCGGAAGTGGAATTGCTGGGTTTGAAAGAAGATTCGCTTCAGGGCGACAGCGCGATTGTAGACATTATGTCCCATCTGGGTGTTGAAAGCATTTTTACAGACGAAGGCGTTTTGTTAAGGAAGACTGAATCGGCCGCATCCATCGGCTGGGATTTCACAGATTGCCCTGATCTGGCACAAACCGTTGCCGTCTGCTGTGCGGTAAAAAACATCCGCCTGTCGCTCACCGGCATTGAAAGTCTGAAAATAAAAGAGACTGATCGAGTTTTCGCATTACAGCAGGAATTGAAAAAACTCGGCGCTGAATTAAAGGAGATTGAAAGTAATCATCTTTATGAAGTTTCAAGGATCAAAGACTGGCAAGCAGGAAATACCCCCTCAATTCACACTTATGACGACCACAGAATGGCCCTGGCATTTGCTCCTGCCGGCATGATATCGCAGATCATAATTGAGGAACCAGGTGTTGTTGTAAAATCATATCCGGGATATTGGAATGATCTGGCAACTGTGACGACATGGGAAGAATTACAACTTTCCTGAGTTTCATTTCAAAACAAAACATTACACACTTTGACGGCTTCACGGCCGTCATACTTTATTAAATTATGGTTGCAATTTTTTCTTTTCTCTCAGAAATTTCTGTCTGGCTCTATATTGTTTTTGTACTGATCCTGGTTGCGCTCAGAGATGTTTTGCAGAAAAAGCATACCATACAGCACAACTTCCCCCTTTTTGGTCATTTTCGTTACATGATCGAAAAAATTGGCCCGGAATTGCGGCAATATATTGTTGCCAACAACCGGGAAGAATTGCCTTTTAACAGAAGACAAAGATCCTGGATTTACGCTTCCGCCAAGAACGAGAACAATTACCAGGGTTTTGGAACAGATCAGGACATTCAGGAGGCTGGTTATGTGTTCATAAAACCGGCGATGTTGCCGCACCAGTTGCCAGTATCTCACCCGCATCACGCGGTGAATGGAAAAGACCCAAATCATTATACAATCCCATCCTCGAAACTAATCGGGGAATTCAGCAATAGAAAACGTCCTTACCGTCCACGTTCCGTCGTCAATGTGAGCGGAATGAGTTTCGGTTCCTTGTCTTCAAGGGCAATTGAATCCCTGAACAAAGGCTCTTATCAGTTTGGCAATTACCACAACACGGGAGAAGGAGGGTTGTCGGCGTATCATAAATTCGGCGCAGACGTCGTTTTTAACATGGGAACCTCCTACTTCGGCGTTCGTGATGAACATGGAAATTTTGTAATGGATAAACTCGTGAATCTGGTGAAGAACAATCCTTCTCTCAGAATGATCGAACTGAAACTTTCTCAGGGAGCAAAACCTGGCAAAGGCGGCGTACTTCCGGGAAGCAAAATTACCGCAGAAATTTCGGAGATCCGTGGTGTTCCGATGGGGAAAGACGTAGTTTCTCCTCCCTACCACAGTGCGTTTTCGGATATTCCCGGGATGGTTGATTTTATAGAGCAGATGGCAGATGCAACCGGCCTCCCGGTGGGTATAAAATCGGCCGTCGGGAAAACGGACATGTGGGAACAACTTGCTGACATCATGGCAACAACCGGCAAAGGACCCGATTTCATTACCATTGATGGCGGTGAAGGCGGAACGGGTGCAGCGCCGCCCTCATTTGCGGACCATGTTTCATTACCATGGGTTTATGCGTTCAGTACGATCTATAAAATATTTCAGCAGCGAAATCTGACAGAGCGAATTACGTTTATTGCTTCCGGAAAGCTCGGGCTTCCGGCACAGGCCGTGATGGCGTTTTCAATGGGTGCCGATGTGATCAACGTCGCCCGCGAGGCAATGCTCTCTATTGGTTGTATTCAGGCGCAGTCCTGCCATACGAATCGTTGTCCGACGGGCATTGCAACCAATAACAAATGGCTTGAAGCCGGCGTGGACCCTGCATTAAAAAGTCAGCGTTTCAGCAATTACATGAAAACGATGGCGAAGGAAATTATTGAAATAACCCACGCGGCCGGTTACGAGCATCCTTGTCAGTTTGGCATGAATGACGTTGATATTTCCATGGGCGACAATAATATCACCCGGCCACTCGCTCAGAATTATGGTTACCTAAAAGTGCCCGTTGCGTATCAAGGCATATCGTCTTTATTAAATTGCCCGCATCTGGGTGCCAGGAAAGATGGTATTGAAACCCATGCCTGATAATTTCTGATTATGTTCCGGGTCATCAGGCAGCAATCAAACGCTGTTTTATGGTCAAAATTTCAATTGTCATTCTTCTGATATTCATTTCTGCGTGCGGGAATGAAAAGCCTGTTCCGGTCAGTTCAGGTGAAGAATACTATCCCCTGCATACAGGGAACTTTGTGGAAATGGAAGTATCGAAAACAACCTATTCAGTTACAGAATCTCCCCAAAATACGCAACATTTTTTGCGCCAGCTTATTGGTGAGCCATATAAAGGCACAACAGGCGATATCATTTATCCTATTTATTATTCAAGCTCACAAAACAATTGGAATATTGACTCGACTACGGCGGTACGAAAATTAAAAGACAAACTTCTGGTAATAGAAAACGGCCGTTCAATAATTAACCTGGTATTTCCATTAACTGAACGCAACTTTTGGAATGGAAATGCGTATAATATTTCAGGGGAACAGTTCTTCGAGGTCCGGAATATTGGGAAACCGATGCTGGTTGGCGCGCTGTTTTTCCCAAAAACAATTACTGTGATCAGGCAAAACGACTCTACCAGGATAAGTCAGAAAAAACACGTTGAAGTCTACGCAGAAAATATTGGATTAATTAAAAGAGAAATTGCATTTTTAACTTTTTGTTATGGATTCGGTTGTACCGGAACAGCAGAAATCAGATCAGGATGGACAGAAACCAGCATCATTAAAAAATACGGAAAATGACAGGAAAATCTCTACTCGTTATTTTAGTCAGCTTTTTTGTCACAAATTCGATTTGTTTGGCTCAAAGCAACCCAAGATATTTTATTCTTTTCAAAGACAAAACAAGTTCTCCATACTCCGTTTCTAAACCCTCTGAATTTTTATCTGAACGATCCGTTTTGAGGCGAACGCGTCAGAATATTCCTGTAACAGAAAACGATCTGCCAGTAAATCCGGCATATATTTCCGCCGTGAAACAAACGGGAGCCCTTGCAATTTTTCCTTCGCGTTGGTTCAACGGACTGGTCGTGGAAGCCTCTGCAAGCCAACTTGAAGCGATAAAAAAACTTTCTTTTTATAAGTCGACAGAATTAGGGTTGCCTATTGCCAATCTGACTTCCAAGTCGCCAGGCGTGGAGAGAACGGCGGCGGTGAGCAATAAATTCGGAACTACGGAAGATCTGGATTACGGCAGAATGAGAGACCAGCTCGCTTTGTTGGGTGTTGATGTGCTGCATAAAAAAGGTTTCCATGGCGAAAATATGCTTATCGCCGTTCTCGATAATGGATTTGTAGGAGCAGATAAGCTTGATTATTACAAGCACATTTTTGACGAAAAGCGCCTTGTCGACAGTTACAATTTCCTTTTGAGATCCAAAGACGTTTATGCCTCCGGTAACCACGGGCTTGCTGTTTTGTCAACCATTGCGGCCTACAAACCAAGCACACTTATCGGCGCGGCATTCAAGGCAAATTTTGCGCTGTATACAACTGAAAGCGATCTTATCGAGGCGCCCTACGAAGAAGTGACGTGGCTCATGGGCGCAGAACGGGCCGATAGCCTGGGTGCTGACGTGATCAATTCATCGTTGGGTTACTACAATTTTGATGGAGAATTTAATACGCTGGCATACAATCATCCTTATTCTCAAATGGACGGCAAAACTACGATCATTTCCAGAGCTGCCAGGTTTGCCGCGAGAAAAGGGATGCTAATCGTCACGGCAGCCGGAAACGAAGGCAATAACAGCTGGCGTTACATTGTTGCGCCCGCCGATGTTGATTCGGTCCTCAGCGTGGGTGCCGCCGACTATTCGCGCAATTATGCCTCTTTCAGTTCAATAGGGCCAAACGCAGCCGGACAGCAAAAACCCGATATTGCTGCCGTTGGGGCGGGTGCAATTATTGGTAACAATGCCGGAACAGCATCCAGCGGAAATGGCACTTCGTATGCCTCTCCTCAAATTGCCGGATTGGCTGCCATTTTGTGGCAGGCTCATCCAACGCTTTCAGCACAAAAGTTGATTTCGATTTTAAAAAAATCCGGACATCTGGCAGCAAATCCAGATAATTATCTGGGTTTTGGCGTTCCTGATGTGCTTCGTGCGGAAGAAATTATTGCGAAAGAAATTGTTTTAGGCGTTGAAAATCAGGAATTACAATCAATAGTAATATCGCCAAACCCCGTTCAGAAGCATTTTGAATTAAACTTCCCCTCCAACCTGATCGGACAAAAAGCATCTATGAACATAGTACTTCCTAACGGCTCAGTTATCAAAGAAATCGAATCTAAGCTCACCTCAAATTTTTCAGTAGACGCGGGCAATTTGCCAACCGGCATTTATTTGCTTCGGATCGCTGTAAAAGATCAGGTACGTACATTGAAATTTATTAAGCAATGACTCTTTGCCTTATTTCATTTTAATTTTCGCACCATTCGCATCAGTGATTCTGAATCATTTAGTTTTTTGACATCAGCTACCGGGACCCATTTTACATCTTTGGATTCAACATTAATGACGAGTTGTTCCTGCGGATCAGCCTCAAATAAAAACCTTATATCATAATGATAATGCGCCGGATCTTTCTGATTCGCAGGAATCAGGTGAACATCAACATCATAAATTCCATTTCCAATCTGCCGGGCATGCTCTATTCCGGTTTCTTCCATTACTTCTTTCAATGCGACTGATGCAACATCCGGATCACCATCGCAATGGCCCCCCGGCTGAAACCAGCGATCCAATTTGCGGTGATGCATCAATAGTACCAGTTTACGATCATGAGAAACAACCCAGCCGGAGGCCGTAACATGGCCAATTTGTAAACTTCTTTCAAAGCACTCCGGATTCTCAGTAACAAATTTAATTGTTGACAAAAACATTTCATTTTCCACACCTGGTGACGGCACATATGCGTCGAGTAAAGAAAGTAGTGAAGCACGCTTCATATTTATACGTTTATCTTATTTTTAATTCTAATTTCGCTGCAAGTTTAAGGTTTCAATTACCAATCATCCCAATTTTATTATGAAAAAGTATCTTTTATCACTCACACTTATGGCCCTGATGGCGACGTCATCTGTTGCTCAGCGCACTCCTCAGGCTAGTTCGGGTGCTTCTGTCATGCAGACAATTGGCGTCACCGATTTTACTGTAAAATACTCACGGCCAAATATCAAAGGCCGTTCGATATTTGCCGACAGTTCCGCGCTCGCACCATACAATCAGCTATGGCGTACAGGAGCCAATATGGCAACCAGTATCGAAGCAACGACCGAATTTTCATTTGGTGGCCAAAAAGTACCTGCTGGAAAATATGCGCTTTTCTCAATACCAAACGGCAGCGCGTGGACTGTTATCCTGAACAAAAATTTCAATCAGGGCGGAACCGACAATTTTAAGGAAACAGAGAATGTGGCTAAAATAATGGTTGCACCTACTTCTTCTGATTTTAAGGAATCGTTCACTATCGACTTTTCTTCAATTTCCGACAGCACCGCCACTTTGAACATTTCCTGGTCGTCAACTACGGTTCCAGTACAGATTTCGGTTAATACCCAGGATCTGACCATGACAGCATTGAACAAAGCGGTTGCAGAAAAACCGGAAGACGCTTCTGTACTACAAAGTGCTGCTGGCTACATGCTGACCAAAGGCAAAGAACTTCCGCAGGCACTTGCCCTGGCCGATAAGTCTATTGGACTGAAAGAAACCTTCTCGAACCTTTGGATCAAGGCGCAGATTCTCGCAAAAATGGGTAAAGTTGCAGAAGCTCTGCCAATCGCCCAAAAGGCGCTTACAGTTGGCGCTGCATCTGGTGATGGCGCATTTGCCAGTTTCTACAAAGGACAAATTGAAAATGGCATCAAAAAAATGCAGGCAAAAGTGCCAGCTGCAACAGAAGCGGTAAAGGCGATTAAGGGTAAAAAGAAATAGTTTTTCGTAACTGCAAAACACCAGACCGGAGCAAATTCTGCTTCGGTTTTTTTTATTCAAAAATTACCTGAAAAACTTTGGAACGCTCCACTGATAACGGACTGCAAGGATACGGATAACGATAATGACAATGGATGCAGTAATGAAAGCAACATTCCGTTCCGCTCCAAAACGATCCAAAAGCAAATAACAACAGGCGCCTGCCAGACAAGCCGTTGCGTAAACTTCCTTCCTGTAAATGATCGGAATTTCGTTGGTCATGACGTCACGGATCACGCCGCCCATAACCGCTGAAAAAACGCCCATGATTGCGGCGATCTCCGGCCGCACGCCCAAATGCAATGCCTTTTCTGTACCTACAATCGTGAACAGCGCTATGCCCCAGGTATCGAAGAAAAAAAGTGTTTTCCGTAAACCGATCAGATATTTGTAGAATATAAATGTCACCAGTATACCAGCCATGATGGCGTAAATAATGGTTATGTCGCTGATCCAAACTAAGGGATAACTGTCAAGCAGAATATCCCGGATAGTCCCCCCTCCGATTGATGAAATAAAAGCTGTGAAACTGGCTCCAAACCAGTCCTGATGTTTCTGGTCTTTTACGGCAAGTGCACCTGAAATTGCAAACGCAAAGGTCCCTATAATTTCTAAAATGTATTGAATACTCATTTGCGGCTGATCACTATTATGGCTGCTTGTTCAGATCCGACAACTACTCATCATTGTGCTGAACCTTAATCCTGAACTTGCCTTTCACTTTTTTCAGGTCGTCGAAAAATCCGATTGAGCAGTCAAACGATCCTTCAACCCAAATAAAACGGTCATAGGTTGAGTTGTAAAAGTAAGCATCTGATATTTCGAAATTTTGCGGATTACTGTTTTCCTGATATTCAGAATTTGCGTAACGTCCTGTGTTGGCAGTTACCTGCTCGCCGCGGTTGATCGTCACACCATTTATTTTCGTGTAATTGAAACTTCGATCAAGCGTCAGGTAATCCAGTTTCCCCGGTTTGAAAAGCTTTGCAAAATTTCCGGTATTCGACAGATACTCTTCACGTGGAAAATAGAAGAAAAACTCCCAGGAAACTTTATCAATTCGGATTCCACCTCCATGGCCAACATTGTCATGTTTGGTGCTCGTTCCAAAAATATTCAACGATTCAACTCCCGGATTCCCCTCAACATAGGTTTGTTTTTTGCCGTCCGTCTCAATCGTAATAAAAGCCTTGCCCATCGGTACTAGCGGTTCGGGGTCAACCGACTTTTTTTTGCAGCCTGCCAGTATGAGCAGGAAACACAAAAGATAAACCAATTTCGCGGTAGAAATCAAAGCTTTCATAACGATGTGATTAAGGTTTTACACTGCAACAGGCGCTTTAATTCCAGGCCAGGGATTGTAATTTTTAAGCTCGAAGTCTTCAAACTCAAAATCAAAAACGCTGCTCACCTCAGGATTAATAACCATTTGCGGTAAGGGCCGTATTTCTCGACTAAGCTGTAATTCAACCTGATCGAGGTGGTTGCTGTAAATATGGGTGTCGCCGCCGGTCCAGACAAAATCGCCCAGATCAAGATCACATTCCTGCGCGATCATCATCGTAAGCAATGCATAACTGGCAATGTTAAACGGCACCCCAAGAAATACGTCAGCACTTCGCTGATAGAGCTGACAGGAAAGTTTTCCACGCGTTTCTCCGGCATCTGTGTCAGGAGGCGCCACATAAAACTGGAACAACGCATGACAAGGCTGTAATTTCATTTTCGACAATTCCGATGGATTCCAGGCCGATACAATGATTCTTCTCGAATCGGGCGAAGTTTTAAGCAGATTCAGAATCTCCTTTAGCTGATCAAAAGACTGCCCGTCAGCACCTTCCCAGCTACGCCACTGTTTGCCGTAAACGGGGCCCAGGTTTCCGTTTTCATCCGCCCACTCGTCCCAGATCGAAACGCCGTTGTCTTTCAGATATTTAATATTCGTATCACCCTTTAAAAACCATAACAGCTCGTAGATGATGGATTTCGTATGAACTTTTTTCGTGGTGACCAGCGGAAAACCATCTTTCAGATTAAAACGCATCTGATAACCAAAAACACTGATCGTTCCAGTGCCTGTACGATCAGTTTTACGAACTCCATTTTGGAGGATGTGGCGAAGCAGGTCGTGATATTGTTGCATTGAAAATAAATTGACGACTGTATTTAATGTCTTATTTTTTAAACCGTTGCAATCTCAACGCTGTGTGTGATTTTGGCAAGTGCCTCCATCTGCGCCGTTGCAGAGCAATATTTTTCCATCGACAAAGCAATTGCCCTGTTTATTTTTGACTCATCCAGATTATTGCCTGTGAATTTGAAAGTCAGATGAATGTTTCGGAATGGTGAACGCTTGGTTCCTTCTTCTTCGACACGATCGCCATCAGCTGTGATCCTGAAATCCGTTATGTCCTGCTTCTGCTTTTTCAGTATCAATACAACGTCAATCGCACTGCAACTTGCCAAACCCATCAGCAACAATTCCATCGGGCGGACGCCCAGATTCTGACCGCCAATTTCCGGGGAACCGTCGGTGTGTACCTTTATATCCGATGATCCGCTTCCTTCAAAATGAAACCCATCATTTACCCTTACTAATTCTACTTTCATCCTGCTATTCTGTTAACATTTATCAATTCATATCTTCTATAATTGATATGCGCGGTTCAAAGTTCAAATATACTTCATCGTGCGCGAATCGGCTATTTCCTTCAAATAATTTAAAAACACAGTTAAACATGGTATATTCGTTTTATTAATTTGAAAGCGGAAAAAAGCCAATTCGTCTGCCTTTAATGGAATGGATATTTAACATTCCGTTCGGAACTCACTAAAATACTTACGGCTATGTGGAAGGAAGAGAACAACAAATTAAAGAAAAGCTTCAAATTTGACGACTTTAAAACTGCTTTTTCCTTTATGGAAGAGGTAGCAGAGACAGTAGACCAGATGGATCATCACCCATTTTGGTCCAATATGTACAATCAGGTGGATTTTGAACTGAATACACACGATGCCGGCGACATCGTTACCGAAAAAGACCGGAATCTGGCCGCTGCTATTGACAAAATTTATGAGAACCAATAGCGGTAAATTTCAAACGGCATCGCAATTTTTGCCGTAAATGTTGATTAGAATTATATAATGAAGCTTTACATTGTTCCTACGCCAATTGGCAACCTTGAAGATATTACCCTGCGTGCCATCAATGTTTTAAAAAATGTAGATGTGGTGTTAGCAGAAGACACCAGAACCTCAGGCAATCTGTTAAAACACCTGGGTATCAGTAAACCCATGCATAGTTATCATGTTCATAATGAACATCAAACCGTAACCAGGGTTATTGAGCGGATTCTCAAAGGAGAAACAATGGCGTTGCTTTCAGATGCCGGAACACCTGCCGTCTCCGACCCCGGCTTTCTTCTGGTTCGGGAATGTATAAAATATGGTGTTGTTATTGAATGTCTGCCCGGGCCGACGGCGTTTGTTCCAGCGCTTGTGAATTCCGGTCTTCCGGCCGACAGATTTACTTTTGAGGGCTTTTTGCCACACAAAAAAGGGCGTCAGACACGATTGCAAAATCTGGTGAACGAAGAAAGAACAATGATCTTTTACGAATCACCGCACCGGTTGGTAAAAGCGCTTCAACAGTTTTCGGAGTATTTCGGAGCAGAGCGGCAAGCCTGCGTTTCCAGGGAATTGACTAAAATCTATGAGGAAAATATCCGTGGCACCCTAACCGAAATTATCGCGTTCTATTCAGAAAAAACCGTTAAAGGAGAAATCGTTATTGTTGTTGCAGGCAAACCGTATGAGAAAAAATCCAGAGACGACAGGGACGAGGATGAATCCTGATTAACCAAAAGGTTTCATCACAGAATCTGGCCGTATCTATTTAGTATAATATTTAACAAAACGTTGTGAGTAACAATATAAAATCTTACATTTTCCTGACAGCAGGACTGCGATCCCGGACAGTTGCATTAGTTTTCGCAATCTTTCTTGCCGCTATTGGATCCAGAAATGTTTACGCCCAAGGAGTACAACTAACTCCGGGCGCAAAAGCCAGCCTGGTAACAGTTGGGCCCGGAACAGAGTTGTATTCGGGTTTCGGACATAGTATTCTATGGATTTACGATCCTTTGAATGGCATTGATCATGCGTACAGCTATGGAACTTTTGACTTCCATGCAGGAAATTTTTACATTAAATTTTTGAGAGGAACGCTCCCATATTCTATATCCGTAGCGCCTCTATCGCCTCAAATTGCCTTTTATCAGTCAGAAAACCGATGGATGAAGGAGCAGGTGCTGAATTTATCCCAAACGCAAAAACAGAAGCTTTTCGACTTCCTGGAAAATAATTATCTCCCGCAAAATAGAGAATACGCATACAAATTTTTCTACGACAATTGCTCTACAAGATTATCCATGGCACTAAAAGCCGCATGTGGAGATAGTTTGCAGTACAACGGCTATACAAGTGAGAAGCGCAGCTTTCGCCAGTGGATCGACAAATATGCCTACAAGCAAAATCCTTGGGCCGATTTTGGCATGGATCTGGCAATCGGAGCGCCATCAGATGAAATCGCTACCCCTGAGCAGGCTACATTTTTACCCGATAATCTGAGCGCCGCTTTTGCGGATGCCAAAATAAAATCGGGAAATCAATGGGTGCCTCTGGTTGCTTCCAACAACGATATTTTTGTTTCGCAACCCGTAGTGTATGACGAATTGCTCACACCAACTGTTGTTTTCTGGGCGCTTGCGGTGCTTGTACTGGCTTACACTTACTGGCAGAGTAAAAGCAACAAGCTGGATTTTACTTTTGATAAAATACTTTTCACGGTCGCAGGACTTATAGGCTATCTTATTTTGTTTCTCTGGTTTGGCACAAACCATGGCGTCACAACCTGGAACTATGATATTTTATGGGCATTCCCGCTCTGGCTACCTGCAATCTGGTATATTTCTCCAAAGAAAAAACCGTCCTGGTTTCAGTTTTTTTTAATATTTTATGCATTTCTATTACTTTGTGCAACCAGCAATCTTTTAAAACACAACTATGTAGTCATACCGATTCTGATCACACTGATCATCAGGGTTTACTACATGAATAACTCACTATCTAAAATTCCGCAAAAGGAAATAAAAGCATGAATCTTGAACTGCTGACACAACAAACAATTGAAATCGTTAAACTGGCTTCTGCGTTTATCCAGCAGGAGGCGGCTTCATTTTCCCGTGACAAAATTGAATACAAAGACCTGAACAATCTGGTCTCTTACGTTGATAAAGAAGCAGAAAAGCGCCTCGTAGCAGGGCTGAGTGAATTACTTCCGGAGGCAAGTTTCATCACCGAAGAAGGCACAACCGGGCTCGAACCTGACCCGACAGCGCTCAACTGGATCATTGATCCGCTTGATGGTACAACGAATTTCATACACGGAATTCCGGTTTACTGCGTAAGCGTTGGCCTCGCCCGTGGAAAAGATCTGTTGGTGGGTGTAATTCATGAGCCCAGCCTGAATGAAATTTTTTATGGATGGAAAGGTGGTGGCGCATGGTGCAACGGCAAACAATTAGCAGTTTCAAAAGTCCCGTCGTTACAGGAAAGCTTAATAGCTACAGGGTTTCCCTACTACAAATTCGAAAAGCAGAAACGATACATGTATATTCTTGAATTGCTGATGCAGAAAACGCACGGGATTCGCAGGATGGGCGCTGCCGCAGTGGACCTTGCTTATGTAGCAGCCGGACGTTTTGACGGCTTTTATGAGTACAATCTTAATTCGTGGGATATGGCAGCAGGTGTCCTGCTGATCAAAGAAGCTGGCGGAACTGTGACGGACTTTAGCGGAGGGGACAATTACCTTTTTGGCGGGGACATCGTTGCCGGCTCGGGTGGGCAGCAAGAACTGATGGCAACGATCAGGGAACATTTCTGAGGTTTGCAGACGACTGAGGTACAATTTTAGTTACCCGAATGTATGAGAATTTACAAATTTGCGCTTTTAGTTTAATCATCAGACAAACCAATCAAATCATTAAAACAAATGGAACTCGAACAACTGAAATATCCCATCGGCCGATTCGAATCAAAAGGAAATTACACGCCGGAGGAAATCAAGACCGACATACAGATTATCAGCGCCTTGCCTTCCAAGTTCATCAATCTCATGGGTGGCTGGGACGAAGATAAATTTAATACGCCGTACCGCCCCGATGGCTGGACGATACGTCAGCTGGTGCATCATGTCGCAGACAGCCACATCAACGCCTACACCAGGTGCCGTTTGGCAATGACAGAGGAAAATCCTACAATCAAGCCTTACGAAGAACAACTTTGGGCAGAATTGCCGGATGCCAAAGCAGCTCCGGTCGAACTTTCCCTGCAACTGATCAGGTACGTTCACCTTCGCTGGGTGCTACTATTGAGATCAATGGATTCAAAAGATCTTGCGCGGACTTATTTTCACCCGGGAAATCAGCAAACGGTCAGGCTCGACGAAGTTATTGCAAATTATGCATGGCACAGCGAACATCATTACCAGCATGCATTTCAGCTAGCGGCAAGGAACAATTGGCAGTAAAAACACGTTTTTGATTTAGGGCCGGGAGAGTTCTTCCCCGTAAAATAATGCCACTGATCAGGCAAAAAACTATGATTGCACAACAAATAATTGTTTTGATTCTTTTTCTGACTGCGGCAGGCTACATCGGCTGGCGTATCTGGAAAACTTTTGACAGTAAAAATGAAGGTGGCTGTGCCAAGGGATGTGGTTGTGCCACGGATAAGGCATCGTCTGTAAAGGCCTAATTTTCTTTTTTATTGTTTAGTTTCAAAGAGATTGATTACCGCAATTTGACACAAACACCCACCGGCGATTCTGAAAACTATTGATGTTTTCCTTTTACCAATTCCACAAACTGTATTGAAACATTCGCTAAACGTGCAATTTCAGAGTCCGTAAATTTATTTTCGGCCAAGAGTTTTTTAGTGAAATGCTCCCGTTCCTGTGCGATCCCGTCGTTTTTCCCTTTCTCAATCAGCATATCCAAAGTACTCATAATTTTGTCTTTTAAGTTAGCTGGAAGTGATTTTATAATTTCGGTAAATTTAACATTTTCTGTTTTACTGTTACTAAAAAAATAAATGATAAGCTCTTCCGGCAGTTTTCCCTCCTTTTCTGTAAGCCGTGTAAAAATTTTAAGCGCATTTCTTTCAAGCCAGTCATGTTCCATGCAGTGCTTTAAAGTAAGTAACGACGCAGTCAAAAAATGGTTTGAGAGATCCTCTATTTGTTTATCTGAAAGATCCCAAAGACTATGATTCAAGTATTCAAAATTTGGAATGAATTGAAGAAAGTCATGCCCAAGGTTATCGAATAAATCCGGTATAGATTTATGTTCCCATTTTTCTCTGCCATGGTAAAAAAGAATCGGAATGATTGGCATTAAATCTTCACTATTTTTTATTTGCTTCAAATAGCCAGAGAACAAATAGCTTCCAATTTGAAAAGGGGCAAATTTGTCAACATAGCTTTTGTGTTCAATGAGAATCGAAATCTGAACATTCGCTCTGACTTCACCATCCGTTTCGTTCCTGAGTTTACAGGTAAAAACGATATCCGCAAAACGCTGTCGTAATTCCTTTGAAACGTAGGTATGTGATACCTCCGTCAAGGTGGAGAAATCGAGTTTTTCGGAAATATTTGAAGGTAAATAGCTTTTCAGATAGTCAGTCGCTATCTCGTTATCAGAAAGAATCTTTCGAAAAAAACTGTCGTGCCTGTTGTGGATGATATTCATTTTGAAAATTTATTCATTCACTGCATTCCTAATGAGATCATCTGCCTCACGCTGTATATACTCCAAATGATTAAAAATGTCACACAGGAACAGGAGATACTAAAAAGGCCAGGAAACGCAATCGTTTCCCGGCCCGCAGACTACACTAAATAACTACTAAAGAGCTCCTGTTTTGATATCTTCTACCACGCCAGGATCCAGCAAAGTGGAAGTATCTCCAAGATTTCCCAGCTCTCCTTCTGAAATTTTCCTGAGTATACGGCGCATAATTTTTCCAGACCGTGTTTTAGGCAAACCACTGACAAACTGAATTTTATCCGGTTTAGCAATAGGACCAATGATCCTCGACACTGTGGCCGAAATATCGCGTCGGAACATTTCAGGATCTTCCGGTTTTTTTTCGGTTATGATGTAGGCGTAAATCCCCTGCCCCTTGATGTCGTGCGGATAACCGACAACAGCGGATTCAACGACGCCAAGATGCATATTGATCGCATTTTCAACTTCGGCAGTACCAATTCTGTGACCAGAAACATTGAGTACGTCATCAACACGGCCTGTTATGCGATAAAAACCATCCTCATCCCGAAGACAGCCATCACCGGTAAAATACATGCCTTTGTAAGTCGAGAAGTAAGTTTGCTTGCAGCGTTCGTGGTCCCCATAGGTTGTCCGGATAATTCCGGGCCAGGGAAATTTGATACATAAATTTCCACTTACGCCGTTTCCTTCAATTATCCCGCCACTTTCGTCAACCAGCACAGGCTGGATTCCCGGCAAAGGCAATGTTGCGTAAGTAGGGCGCTCAGGTGTAACTCCTGCAAGTGCGGATATCATAATACCGCCGGTTTCGGTCTGCCACCAGGTATCTACCAACGGGCAATCTCCTTTTCCAATATTATTTTTAAACCAATGCCACGCTTCCTCGTTGATCGGCTCCCCTACTGACCCTAATTTTGTAAGCGAGGAAAGGTCGTGGTCTTTCACATATTGTAAGCCAAAACTCATTAATGAACGGATCGCGGTTGGGGCGGTGTAAAGGATATTAACCTTATGCTTATCGACGATTTGCCATAGCCGGCCGGCATCGGGGAAAGTGGGTACACCTTCAAAAACCAGAGAAGTGGCGCCGTAGCACAATGGCCCGTAGACAATATAGCTATGACCTGTGATCCAGCCAATATCAGCTGTACAGAAATGTACTTCTCCCGGTTCATACTGAAAAACGTTGGCAAAAGTATAGGTAGCATAAATCATGTAGCCGCCGCAAGTATGGACAACTCCTTTTGGCTTACCGGTAGAACCTGAGGTGTACAAAATAAATAGGGTATCTTCAGCATCCATCGGTTCAGCCGGACAAACTGAATCGACGAGTTTTACCTCATCCTCCCACCAGAGATCACGCCCTTTCAGCATGGAAACGGGAGTCCGGGTCCGGGTCATTACGATTACCTTTTTAACAGTATCGCAAAGATCCAATGCATTGTCTACCGTTTCTTTCATAGGAATTACCTTGGTGCCTCGGAATGCGCCATCAGAGGTAATTACCATGGTACATGCCGCGTCGTTAATTCTGTCCGCGATTGATTTTGCAGAAAAACCGCCAAAAACAACGGAATGGACCGCTCCTATCCGCGCACAGGCGAGCACTGCAACCGTAAGCTCCGGAACCATCGGCAGGTAAATGCATACGCGGTCTCCTTTTTTGATTCCATGTTTTTTGAGAACATTGGCGAACCTGCAAACCTGATCATACAAAACATGGTATGTGATCGTTACAGAAGCATCATCCGGATCGTTCGGTTCCCAGATAATGGCAGGCTGATCACCTTTTTCTGCCAGATGGCGATCCAGTGCATTTTCGGTGATGTTCATTTCACCACCTTCAAACCATTTAATATTTGCTTCATTGAAGTCCCAGCTAAGGACTTTTTTCCATGGTTTGCGCCATTGAAATTGTTGGGCAATCTCTGCCCAGAAACCTTCGGGATCGTCTACGCTTTGTTTGTAGGTAACCTGATACTCTTCAAAGGTCTTAATTTTCATGATAAATTATGGTTAACTAAGGGAAATAGGATATTGGCAGACAATTTATAATTTTCATTTGGTTCGTCCTACTCAAACAAAAACAGATTGTTTCAATCCAGAAACTCCCGCATTGGAACTGAGGAGATTGCACCTAAAATTGAAGAAAATCCCATATGTTGTTTTGTGCTCGTCTCAGATTTCTTGGAAAAACGGTAATTTCGAATTAACGTTCTTACTAAACGCGACCAAATTTGCTTCTGACATGAATGATATTTCCTTAACCGACGAAATTGGATTTACAGAAAATGAAATCCGGTTTATCAACCAAAATCGGAATGAGGATGTAAACCAGCTCATTCTGAAGTCCGGTAAAAATCCCGGAGTAAATATTAAAAAAATGGCTGCCCAGATTCTCGCACGGCAGAAAGCGATTAAAAAACTGCCGGAATGGTCTGCCAATGAAAAACTGATCTTCCCGCCTGTTCTTTCGGTGGAGCAATGTTCATCCGAAGCGACTGCACGTTACAAAGCCAGCCTTGTTTCGGGCAAACAACTCACAGATATTACTGGTGGAATGGGTGTGGATTGCTTTTATATGAGTCAGAATTTTGCGCAAACCGATTATTTTGAACAACAGGAGGAAGTTACAAAAACTGCTGCATACAACTTTAGCTTACTGGGCAGGTCCGGCGTTACCTTTCATAGTGAAAATTCTCTCGAATTTCTTTCCCGAAATCCCTTACCATCTGACTGGATTTACTCGGATCCTGCCCGTCGTGGCTCAAATCAGGAAAAAGTAGTTTTGCTTTCCGACTGCACTCCGGATGTGGTCAATAATCTCCTACTTTTGTTTACAAATGCTCCAAACATTCTGATTAAAACATCACCCCTTCTTGACATTGATCTCGCTGTCAGTCAATTGGGTTACGTGCGGGAAGTTCACATTGTTGGCTACGAGCAGGAATGCAAAGAATTGCTTTTTGTCCTGAATCGGGAAAAATTAAACCAGCCCGCGTTGCTTAAAAGTGTTGTGCTCGACTCGTCTGGAAAACCGGCATATCAAGTCAGTTTTACACGGAGAGAGGAAAACGAAAGCCCTCACAAATTCTCGCACCCCCTCCGCTTTCTCTACGAACCACATGCTGCCGTGTTAAAATCCGGGGCCTTTAAAATCCTTTGCAAGTTTTTTAACGTAAATAAACTGGCAGCGAGCAGTCACCTGTACACCTCTGAAAATTCTGTCGACAATTTCCCTGGAAGAATTTTTGAGATTGTTGCAGTCTGTAAACCGGATGCAAAGGAAATTAATAAATTTCTGGATCAGGATAAGGCAAATCTGACCCTGAGAAATTTTCCTGGAAAAATTCAAGACCTGCGAAAAAAATGGCGTCTTAAAGAAGGCGGCGATTTTTACCTGTTTGCAACAACACTGGAAGATTCCAAAAAAGTGGTTATCGTTACAAAAAAGGTCAAAATCTGACGCTGAAAATTCATCTCAGATAATTGACAATTATAATGAAAACTAAAATTCTGATGACAATTTCGGTACTGGGTGCCGTACTTGTTTCTTTTTCACTACACGCACAAACTGTGTCACCCGGCAAGCAAACCATTGATAAGACAGAATATCTCGGATTAAACCTGAATCAGAACATTCCCGAAAAATACCTGAGCAACTATTGGGCTTCTTATCTTGAGAAGTTTGGAAAAGTGAAAGGCAAGCGCTCCGTTTACACGATTGAGAAGGCATCCATACCGTCCGTTTCGACCGGCCCCGTACAAGTAATAAGCCAGGTCTCCTCGTCAAAAGACCAGTCGCAGGTGTTCATGGCGCTAAACGTAGGTGGGCAGTACATTGCTAATTATAGCGATGAAACTTACAAAAATGCAGAAACCGTTCTCAAAGACTTTTCATCTTACGCGGGATTGCGGGAAGAAATCAGGGTTGCAGACGAGTCGTTTACGACCGCGGAAAAGAGCTATCAAAAATTAACAAAAGAAAACGACAATATGGCCAAAGACATTGAAAAGACAGAAAAAAAACTGGCCGAGCTGCGCAGCGAACTTGTGAAAAAGAAACAGGAAGCAGACAATTCACTTGTTGATCTTCAAAACAAACAAAAGGCCCTTGAAATTGTCAAAGGACGGCTTCCCGTTCAAAAATAGGAACTTTGTAAATTCAAACGGCCCGGAAATCCCGGGCAGTTTGAATTTACCATATTTACAAAAAAGTTCTTTCGTATTCTTTTTCGTCAAAGCCGAGTACAATTGCCTTTCCCGATTCATCCTCTATTAACGGCCGTTTGATTACCGAGGTTTTCTCCACCATCAACTCGATTGCGGATTGCCCATCTGACACCGCATTTTTCTCATCGTCAGAAAGCGCTTTCCAGGTTGTACCAGCCTTGTTCACCAATTTTCCCCAGGGAAACTTCTGATACCAGTCCCGGATTTTTTCAGGGGATATCCCCTTTTTCTTGTAATCATGAAACGTATATTGAATTCCATGATCATCCAGCCAGGTACGCGCTTTTTTAACTGTATTGCAATTGGGTATTCCGTAAAGAGTAAGCATTTTTTGTAATCCGGTTAGCAAAATTTTCTGTCAGCGTTAATTAGCGCAAACTTACTAAGCTTCTTCCAGAATTACTTCTTCTGTAATCTGATCTGATTTATTCATTTTGTCATCATCCAACTCTCCTTCCCAACGCGCTATTACTGCCGTTGCCAGACAGTTACCGGTCACATTAACAGAGGTTCTGGCCATATCCATCAACTCATCAATACCCATAATGAGGAGCACGGGCCATTCCGGCATACCGAAATTAGCGATCGCACCCAAAAGAATTACCAGCGTTGCGCGCGGAATTCCTGCAACGCCTTTACTGGTGAGCATGAGAAGCAAAACCATGGTTAACTGTTGCCCGAACGACATCTCGGTGCCGGTGGCCTGCGCTACAAAAACAGTAGCCAGGGCCAGATATAGCGTCGAGCCGTCGAGGTTAAAACTGTATCCCGTGGGCATGACGAAAGAAACAATTTGGCGTGGAACGCCGAATTTCTCCATTTTTTCCATAGCCTTTGGCAAAGCAGATTCAGAACTCGTTGTGGCAAAAGCAATAGAAACGGGCTCAAAAATCGCCTTGGCAAATTTGATGACCGGAATGCGGCAAATCAGTGCGATGGGTACAAAAACGATCAGGATAAAAACAATCAGGGCACAATATAAGGTTGCGAGAAGCAAAGCGAGGTTTTTCAAAACATCAATGCCCATATGACCAACCGTTTCGGCAATAGCAGCTCCCACGCCAATCGGTGCAAAAAGCATAATTATTTTGGTGAGTTTGAACATCACTTCCGCCAAAAGCTCTACTCCCGAAACAAATTTTTCCTTTTTCACAGCAGGTATTAGTGCGAGGCTAATGCCGAAAAGCACGCTGAAAACGACAATCTGCAATACCTCACCGTGGTAAATTGATTTGGCGATGTTTTCAGGAAATGAATGCACCACAATATCCTGCCAGGTTTGCTGATTTACTTTTGGCAAAACTGCGTTCAAAGTTTCGGGTGGTAAAATCCCTTCACCAGGTTTGAACCAGTTCGCGAAAAATAAGCCTATCAAAAGTGCGAAAGTGGTGACGACTTCGAAATATAGCAGAGACTTCCATCCCATACGGCCAACCTGTTTTAAATCGGAATGCCCGGCAATTCCCGTAACGAGCGTTGCGAACAGAAGCGGCGCGATTACCGTTTTGATCATTTGCAGGAAAATCTGTCGTAAAAAATGCAGACTCGTTCCAAGATCCGGGAAGTCATATCCGATTTCAGTGCCAACCAGCATGGAAATCAGGATTGAAGTAGTCAGATTTTTTTTGACTACCGCAAAGACGATCAGCCCTGTGAGTGCCAGCCAGCGAAGAATAATCAGTACATCCGTTCCAAGAGAAATGATGCCGTATGCATTCAGAACCGTGGCAATTGCGGCTATGGTTATTAATACAAGATTTATAATGGTAATTCTGTTCTTCATAAACAAGATTTGAATGAGGAATTAGTTTGTAACAGTAAACATATGAAAAATCCAATTAACAGTTGCCACACGAAGGGAAGCATTTTAAGGATTGTACAAAATTTTTGATACGTATTGGAAGATTATATTTATTGTTTGTACTATTTTTTGTCATTAAATTAAAATAATCAATGGCTAACGCAAAATTTAAAAAGCAATGAAAATTGTATCATTGTGTGTTGGTTGGAAGAATTTACGACGCAAAAGTTACAGCTATTCGAGCAAAAACCGCGAACTGGCACAATAGTTTCCGCCTGATCATAACGTAACAGTAAAAGAACCGGCAAAGCGTGGCCAAAACATTAACTTCTTCTCAGATAATTTAAAATTTGTTCATGTACCGGACCGGATTTTTAGAGTAAATTTGAGAATATTAACCCCAAATTCCCCAACCATGAGGAAGATCCTGATTCCAATCGACTTTTCGGAGAACGCCGATCATGCACTGAGTGCAGCCAAGATCATGGCAGATAAAGACAATACAACACTGCTTATTCTGCATGCTTACCAGCCATATATTGCTGATGCCAATGTGATGCCAGGCAGTGTGTTGCCCGGCGTAGGATCACCTGATTTTCTAAGCCTTACCTCCGAGCTTGAAGACCAGTTTCGTGATAGGCTAAATAAGTATGTGGACACGATCAAAGCAGAGGGTTATCAGGCCACCTCACTCTGGGTTTTGGGTGGAATAGAATCTTCGATAAAAGAAGCTGTGGAAGCACATAACCCCGACCTGATTGTTTTGGGAAGAACGGGGTCCGGCGGCTTCCTCGACAAATTAATAGGAAGCACAGCAACAGGTATTGCGCTACATTCTGCTTGCCCGGTGATGGTGATACCTCCGCAAATTGAGCCTAAGAAATTTAAAGAAGTTGTTTATGCAACGCAACTTGAATATTCAGAGCTTGACATTCTTAAAGAAGTTTTCATTTTGATGAACCATTTGGGCGGCAGGCTTAGTTTGTTGAAAATAAATTCTGACTCCCAACCAGACATTCAGGCTGACGGACAGTACCTGGCCGAGATTAAAAGTATGTTTGATATCCCTGAGCAGGACATCGTGATCAGAAAATCAAGACATGTGCTGGATGGGATTGAAGAATATGCTGATGAAATTGGTGCCGACCTGATCATCGTTTCTGCCAGAGAACGGTCTTTTCTTGAAGAATTCATTATCAATCCAAGTGTTGCAAAAAAACTGATCGTTGATACACACGTTCCTTTACTCGTCTTTCATCTTAACGAAAAATAAACTTGCATAAAAAGAGCACTCAGGGTCATACCAAAACAATTTCTGCAAAAAAAAGACATAAATACAAAGGCGGAAACCTGATGACGTCTCCGGGAACGATCATGTACATTGGTCCCGAGATTGAGCTTAAGACAAAAGTTAGAAAAATTCAGTATCACGACGAGTTCTATAAAGACCAGCAGGTCAAAACTTTGGTTGACTGTTCTCCGGAATCAGATGACCAGGCCTCGGTCACATGGCTGGATGTAGATGGTATCCACAACACGGACGTAATAGAAAAAATTGGAGGTTTATATAATCTTCACGCACTACTGCTGGAAGACATTGTGAATACCGAACACAAGCCTAAGCTGGAAATTTATGACAGCGGGCACCTGTTTTTAACGCTGAAAATGTTGCATGTAGAATCAGACTCTCCGCTGGACATTTCATCTGAGCACGTTAGTTTTGTTTTGGGGCAAAACTATTTGTTGTCTTTTCAGGAAGAACGTAACGAAGACATATTTAGTCCTGTTCTTCAAAGACTGCAAACCTCGGTAGGAAAGACCAGGCGTAATGGTGCAGACTACCTGCTTTTCGCGCTGATGGATGTCATTGTCGACAACTATTTTTTTGTGCTGGAAAAATTTGGCGAAAATCTGGAAAACGTAGAAGACATGGTCATCCGCGGAACAGACACGCTTTCTCTACCAGAATTGTATGCATTAAAGAGAGAACTTTCCTGGGCGAGACGTTCCGTTTGGCCGCTTCGTGACATGATCAATCAGTTGATCCGCGAGGATAATCCGTTGGTCAGCAAAGAAGTAATTCCGTATTACAGAGACTTGTACGATCATGTGATGCAGGTAATCGACACCATTGATTCCTATCGGGAACTCCTTGCAAGTTTGGCGGATGTGCATCTTTCAACGATTAGTAACCGAATGAACTCGGTGATGAAAACGTTGACCATATTTTCCGCGATTTTCATGCCGTTAACTTTCATTGTGGGCGTATACGGAATGAATTTTGAAAACATGCCGGAACTCAAAACCAGGTATGGCTATTACTACGTCTGGGGCGTAATGGTATTTGTGACACTCGGGATGGTCTTTTATTTCAGGCGGAGAAAATGGATGTAAGTTGACTTGCAGATTATTTTGTTTTGATACCTTTGTGGCCTGATAATTAATTTCGAATGAACCATATCGCGTATCATCCTGAACGGATCAATACCAAAGCCGCATACCTGCTTACCGACAGCCGCCAGATTTCTTTTCCGGAACAGAGCATTTTTTTTGCAATTAAAGGCATACGCCACGATGGACACAAATTCATCAATGACCTGTATGATAAGGGAGTACGCGAATTTGTAGTCGAAGAAGGTTCTTTTTCGCAGGCATTGCAAAAGGACGTAAAGGAGTGGAAGGATGCGCAAATCTGGGTTGTTCATTCGAGCATCCGTGCGCTGCAAAAGGTAGTTGCGCGTCACCGCAGCCAGTTTACGATCCCGGTTGTAGGCATTGTTGGAAGTAACGGAAAAACGATTGTAAAAGAATGGTTGACTCAGCTGCTTTCTCCGGGGCAACTCGTTGTGTCGAGTCCAAAAAGCTATAATTCCCAGATCGGTGCACCATTATCTGTATGGAATCTAAAGAAAGAGCATACGATTGCCATTTTTGAGGCGGGTATTTCACAGGCGCACGAAATGGAGTATTTACAGCCTGTTATACAGCCGACTACCGGAATTTTTACCAATATAGGTTCCGCTCATGATCACGGATTCCGAAGTAGGAAACAGAAAATAACTGAAAAACTTCGTCTGTTTACGAAGGTAAAAAAGTTGATCTATCGGCAGGATTACACTGAGCTGGACGAAGAAATAAGCCTGATTCTGAGACCCGTCAACCCATTTTTGCAAACAATCACATGGTCTACGACAAAGCCTGGATCCAATGTACAGGTAAAATTTGAACAAGAGAACAAAAAAACGCGGATTACGTTTGCCGGATCATTGGGGAATCATTCATTTGAAACGGAATTCAGAGACGAAGCTTCGCTTGAAAATTTAACGCATTGCATTCTTTTTCTGCTTGATCTTGGCCTTTCCGATGCCATCATTCAGGAGCGCATTTTGCTCCTGAGGCAGGTTGCCATGCGTCTGGAACTGAAAGAAGGAATAAACCACTGCTACATCATTGACGACACGTACAACAACGACGTACAAGGCTTAACGATGGCTCTGGATTTTCTGGGTCAGCAGGAACAGCGCAACCAAAAGGCCGTCATTTTTTCAGATATACTTCAGACAGGCCAGGCTCCGGGAGACCTTTATTCCTCAATATCAAAATTACTGCGGGAAAAAGGAGTCAACAGGCTGATTGGCATCGGACCGGAAATTTATACATATGCGGAACAATTCGAGATCCCGCAGCAATCATTTTTCAAGAGTCCCGAAGAATTTCTGAAAGAGTTTCCGTTCTCCTCACTTACCGACAGTCTCGTCCTCGTCAAAGGTGCCAGGCCATTTTCTTTCGAAAAAATTGTACACCGTTTACAGCAAAAGGTACACGGCACAGTGCTTGAAATAAATCTGGATGCGCTCACCAACAACCTGAACTACTACCGGATGAAGGTTGGTTCGGGAACAAAAATAATGGCCATGGTGAAAGCCTTTGCCTATGGAAGCGGCAGCGCCGAAGTTGCCGGCTTGCTGCAATATCATCGCGTCGACTATCTTGGTGTCGCCTATACAGACGAGGGTGTTTCCTTACGTCAAAATGGCGTTACCCTGCCAATTATGGTGATGAACGCCAACGAAGCGACATTTGATCTGCTTTGGCAATATGATCTGGAACCCGAACTTTACAGCAGGAGTATTCTTACGAGCTGGATCGATTATACCGCCAGAAGAAATAACGTTTCCGAAGCGCCAAAGGTGCATTTAAAACTTGACACAGGTATGCATCGGCTGGGTTTTGTGGAGAGTGACTACGCGTGGTTGTGCGCGCAACTGAATCAAAATACTTCACTCAAAGTTGCGACGGTTTTTAGCCATCTGGTTGGAGCCGACGAGGGTGAGCACAATGATTTTTCAAAACAGCAGTATGAACGATTCGTTCAGGGAGCGGCAATCATAGAACAAACGCTCGGTTATGCTGTCTTCAAACACATTCTGAACTCGGCTGGAATCGTTCGTTTTCCGGAATACAAGCTCGATATGGTGCGCCTGGGTATTGGCCTGTACGGTGTCGAAGCGACCGGACAGGAACAAAAATTTCTCCAGACTGTTGGCACATTGAAAACGGTCGTCTCACAGATCAAATATCTGAATGCCGGAGAAACGGTAGGTTACAGCAGAAAGGGTCAGCTTGATCACAACGCTGCAATCGCGACGCTGGCGATCGGATATGCGGACGGTTACGACAGAGGGCTTGGAAATGGCAATGGTCAGGTTCTCGTAAATGGAGTTTTATGCCCCACAATCGGAAATATCTGTATGGATATGACAATGGTGGATGTTTCCGGTGCAACTGTCGAAGAAGGGGACGAAGTGATCGTTTTCGGCAAAGAAATCGGCATTTCCGATTTGGCCAGGAAAATCAACACCATTCCTTATGAGATTCTAACCGGAATCGGAGAGCGGGTTAAAAGGGTTTTCTACAAGGAATAAAAAAATCCCCGGCGCACGAACCGGGGATTTTCTGTTATTTTATGATAGGCTCAGAGGGAACAACGTCCACTCCTTTCCCGTCGTCATTTATAATAATCATTTCATCGTTAGCGGGATTTTCCAACTCAACTTTATCGGGAGTTGTTATCGGCTGGTCATCAAAAAGTTTGACTGCAAGGACATCTTCAAGCTTCACCGTGAAAAATGCTTTGTGAATATCCAGGGGCTCATCTCCTGGTTCAATCTCACATTTTACGTATGAGCCATCTTCCTGCATCTCGTATGAATTGACATTATCCTGCAAACTGTAAGCCAGAATATGAATTGCCTCCTGTCTCACGCGAACATCAACCAACTTAAAGAGCGATTCGATTCGCCTGTCGAAACTGCGAACCATTGCATCAGCACTGCCACCGTAAACAAGCGGATCTCCGTTTTGATGAAAATAGAAAATTCTTGAATGTTCAAGAAAATCCCCCACCACGGAACGAACAGTAATATTTTCACTGAGGCCCGCCCTGCCAGGTCGTAAACAGCACATTCCGCGTACGATCAGTTTGACCGGAACACCTGCCTGGGAAGCCAGATACAGTTCCTGAATCGTTTCACGGTCTTCGAGAGAATTGATTTTAATACAGATTCCACTTGCCAGCCCGGCTTTCGCATTCTCCGCTTCTTTTTGAATCAGTTCAATCAGCTTTTTGCGCATGTATCGCGGAGCGGTAATCAGATTCTGATATTCTTCGGGATTGGAATGACCGGTTATGACATTGAAAAATTCAGAAATGTCATGCGTATATTCTTCGTTCGTCGTCAAAAGGCCGGTATCGGTATATAATCGCGACGTATCTTCATTGTAATTTCCACTGGATAAATGCGCATAGCGCAATACACGATTACCCTCATTTCTGACAATGAGCAATAGTTTTGTATGCGTTTTCAACTGGCCAATTCCATAAATCACAAAACATCCTGCTTTCTGCAGACGCTGCGCTTCCTTGATGTTGTTTTCTTCGTCAAATCTCGCTTTTACTTCAAACAACACGGCAACGTGCTTACCGTTTTCTGCGGCGTGAAGCAATGCTTCGGTAACTCTTGAATTTTTGGCGAGCCTGTAAATTGTCAATTTGATCGACAATACCTTGGGATCTTCCGAAGCCTGCTCCAAAAGTTGGAGGACCGGCTCGAAATTATTGTATGGATGATGCAGAAGAATATCGCGTTCCTTCATAGCCTCGAAAATATCCGGGATCCTTTCCCTTTCAAGTCCAAGCGGAATCACCGGCGGATGTATCGGCGGAATCTGATCCTTAAAATCAGGATGTTTTATAATATTCCAGAAAGCCGTGTAATCGATTATGCCTTCGATTTCGAAAATATTGTAATCATCGATTTCCCAGCGTTTTTTAATCAGATTCAGCAAGTCGTGGTTTGCACCAGGTTCAATCGCAAGCTGAACAACCCTGCCAAGACGCCGGTTTTTTATTTTTTGCTTAATTTCATCTATAAAATCAGACTCCATGTCATCACTGTCTTCCAGAGAAAAATCTCCGTTACGGATGATCCTAAACAGATCCGTAGACACAATATCGACATTCCGGTAGAGCTTGTCGATGTGGCCTCTCACAATTATTTCAATTGGCAGAAAAAGCGTTTCTTCCTCTCTTTCCACCACATAAAAGCGTGGCAAATTAAGTGGTAACTGCACGAAAGACAATTTACGATCTTCTTCGGAAGTGGTCCCCTTTACCTGTGTGATCACACCGAGAACCAATACTTTTGCAAGTAAAACCGGAAACGCATGTGTATAATCAAAAAGCATCGGGGTGAGCATCGGGTATACGGTCCGCTCAAAATATTCTTCTACATTGTCCAGCTCCTTTTTGTCAAGGTCGCCCAGATTGACAATCCGGAAACCGTGCTTTGCAAAATGAGGAAGCAGAGCGTTGTAGCATTGATTTTGCCGTTTCACAAACTCCTGCGATTCTTTCATCAGCAACTTCCTAAACGGAATTTCCCGAAGACCGGAATAGTCCATCCGCTCTTTACCAAAATCAAGATAATTGTATAAACTCCCGACCCGTATAGAAAAAAACTCGTCCAGATTGGAGGATGTAATGGCAAGAAATTTCAGCCGGTCGAAAAGGTTTCGGTCCTCATTTGTAGCCTGATCCAGCACCCGGTCATTGAATTTCAGCCAGCTAAGATCACGACTTATAAAGTCACTTTGCTGAACCAGTGTATTGGCCTTTTCAGTAGCGGTAACCAGCTTTGTTTCGTCCATAGCTGCTTCTTTGGGGGCTTTAAAGAAAGAAAATATATTTGACAATCTTCCCCTTCTTTCATTTGTGGAAAAAGAATCGGTCTCAGGCATAAGCACAAAAATTAAAAAACACTATTTCGTTGATGAACTACTACGGTATTACAATTTACAACGAATCAGTTTATTTATTGTTTTTAAATAGATTAAGGTTTCATTAAGTAAAAAAGAAACGGATAGCTGCACGAGGCCAGCTATCCGTTCATATTTGATAATCCTGGAACTAACCTCTACACGTCTACACGAGCGTACTTGGCATTCTTCTCAATAAAATCGCGCCTCGGAGCAACTTCGTCTCCCATCAGCATAGAAAACAAGTGATCTGCTTCCGCTGCTGATTCGATAGAAACTTGTTTAAGACTTCTTCCGTCCGGATTCATAGTCGTTTCCCAAAGTTGTTCGGCGTTCATCTCACCCAAACCTTTATAACGCTGCACATTTACAGAATCCTCTTTTCCATTTCCAACTTCCCTGATCGCAATTTCACGCTGCTCTTCCGTCCAGCAATAACGTTCTTCGCGACCTTTTTTGATCAAGTACAAAGGTGGCTGCGCAATGTATATATACCCGTGATCGATCAGAATCTTCATATAACGGAAGAAGAAAGTCAGAATCAGCGTACGAATGTGACTACCGTCAATATCCGCATCCGTCATGATCACGATTTTGTGATATCTCAGTTTGTCGATATTCAACGCACGTTCATCTCCATCTTTACCGATCTGAACGCCCATTGCGGTGAACATGTTTTTGATCTCTTCGTTTTCGTAAATACGGTATTCCTGCGCTTTTTCAACGTTGAGAATTTTACCTCTCAATGGCAAAATAGCCTGAAACGCACGGTTACGGCCTTGCTTGGCAGTTCCACCCGCTGAGTCCCCTTCGACCAGGTACAACTCGCAAACAGCCGGATCAGTTTCAGAACAATCGGACAGCTTACCTGGCAAACCCGTTCCAGTCAGAATGTTTTTACGCTGCACCATTTCACGTGCTTTTTTTGCAGCAATCCGTGCTTTTGCAGCGAGGATTACTTTGTCAATAATCACACGCGCTTCCTTTGGATGTTCGGCAAGATAGTTATCAAGCATTTCCGCAACGACCTGGCTCACTACACTCACCACCTCGGAGTTACCCAGTTTGGTCTTGGTTTGCCCTTCAAACTGCGGCTCAGCTACTTTCACAGAAATAACAGCAGTCAAACCTTCACGAAAGTCATCACCACTGATCTCAATTTTTTCTTTGGCCAAAACGCCGGATTTCTCGGCATAATTTTTCAAAGTTCTTGTCAATGCTGCGCGGAAGCCCTGAACGTGCGTACCACCTTCGATGGTGTTGATGTTGTTGACATAAGAAAAGACATTCTCTCCATAAGACGTATTGTACATCATCGCAATCTCAACCGGAACCGATCCCTTTGTGTTCTCCATGTAAATCGGCACAGGAATCAATGCTGTACGTGTACCTTCCAGGTAGAGCACAAATTCGTTCAAACCGATTTCGGAATGGAACTCTTCCCCACGGAAAACGCCGTTTTCATCCTCCTCGCGTTTGTCTTCCAGGGTAATCCTGATGCCTTTGTTCAAAAATGAAAGCTCCCGAAGCCTCGTTGCAACAGTCTCATATTTGTATTCAGTAACCGTAAAAATCGTCGCATCGGGCTTGAAATGGATAAACGTTCCCGTTTTTTCAGAATCTCCGATAACACGAACCGGGTACAACGGTTTCCCCTCGCTATATTCCTGTTCAAATATTTTGCCTTCCCGGTGAATCTCAACCCGAAGGTGTATAGACAGGGCATTTACGCAGGATACACCCACACCATGCAAACCACCTGAAACTTTATAAGTGTCTTTATCAAATTTACCACCTGCGTGAAGTACAGTTAAAACCACTTCGAGTGCAGATTTTTTCTCTTTCGCCATAAGCCCTGTCGGGATACCGCGGCCATTATCCTGTACGGTAATGGAGTTATTCTTTTCTATGGTAACATTGATGGTGTCGCAGTAGCCAGCCATCGCCTCATCAATGGAGTTATCAACAACCTCCCAAATCAAGTGATGGACTCCTTTAAAACCAGTATCACCAATGTACATCGCCGGACGTTTACGAACGGCTTCCAAACCTTCAAGAACCTGGATATTATCAGCTGAATAATTACTTACTTCAATCTCTGTTGTGTTTGCCATATAGTTTGTTTTACTCAAAATTAAAAAGAGCCCTCAAAAGGGCTTTTTAAACATGTAAAGGTACGAATTTACCGCGTGTTAACCTACCCGAAAAAGAATAAAAACGGCCGGTCCGGCGACGTTTGTACAAATATTTGTCGGTTAATAAGTTGAACGCCGTTAACCCGATTTATTCTTGATTTATCTCGTGATTTCGATCGTATTATTGATCCAGAAAAATCGGTCTTCATTGTGCAAGCCAACCCTGTATCTGCCTTCGGGGAGATTTTCTGTCATAAATTCAATCGAGAAACCGGGCTGATATATTTCCCTTGTTGCGAGCAGTTTTCTTATCCCGGTATTGGCCAAACGTGTGGGAAGCCAGTAGCCTTTTGCGCCCGATTCCAGATAAAGGTAAGTGGCCCCTGCTATTAATTTGTTGCTGATCGTCATATACTCACGCGGATAAGTGCCACTCGCATCCCTGTCTGCGACGATCCGCTTTTCCACCGTCACACTTATCGTCGAATCTACGCTTGTTATCGGCGAAGACATCAACTTCTGAGTTATTTCCGGGGAGCAAATCCCACGCTGCACTGCCTTTGAATATGGATCGGCTATATTGTTGTTGAATGAGGCCGCATAGTTCAGGAACACTCCATTTTGCTGCCAGTTCTTTGCATCAGCAGTCAGCCAGTTTTTTCGCAACATTACATCCTCGTTATACACAAAATAACAAAGTCCGTTGAACACAAAAGCACCACCCACAAACACAGCCGCCAGTACGTTTTTAGCCCTTCCATTTAGAAAAGACAAAAGTACCAGGTAAGCCCAGCACGCAACAAACGGGGAATAGTGCTGATATCGCGGCGCAAGTACATTTTCGATGCCAGCCCAGCTTCGGGATACGCAAACCAAAGCGGCCGTAATTCCCAGAAAAAGCACATTCCCCAGTAGAAGCCTGTCAAAAAAAGTCAGCTCTTTACCTGTAGAAAATTTGGCTGTAATCCTGGGCAGAAGATACACTGCGAGCACCAATACGAACATACCTCCGCAGGCAACAGCAAGCGCGTTATTTACAAACTGAACTTTTGTAAGTGCTCCGAAAAATGCAAAAAACGCCATTACCAGACGAAGTGGATCAGAGAGACTGTTTTGAAAGTCCGCATTTTGTCCTTTTTCGAAACCCCAGAAATAAATAATTGCAACGAGCGCCAGTACCAGCACCCAGCTTAGAACACCTTTCCAGTTCCGGTCAATTGCCAGAAATACAATACCGATCAGAAAACTAAAAATGCCGTTTCCGTGGGTAAATGTGGCAATTATAGCGATTACCAACGCCCAGCGAAACTGCTTTTTCGCGCAGAGATAACAAAATAGCCCGTACCAGAATATGATCACGGACTGTTGTAATATGCTGATCGACCAGGTTACATTGTCATAATATTGCGGCTGCAGAAGTATCCAGGGAACGGGAATGAACATCCAAATCGGCGCATTGCGACTCTTAAAACCTTTCCAGAAAAACCACAGTACCGAAACCCAAAGTAAATTACCAATCATGATCAGCGTAGGCCAGTTGATCTTGCCCTCTATCTGGTAGTCCAGCCATGTAAGCAGGCGCGGTACGATGATTCGGTGCTCATTGTGTTGCTGAATAAGTAATTTGAACTTTTCTAATGGGCTGTCAACCTCCTGCATCCACACGACAGTTTTAAGCAAATGGAAATCATCCGCAAAAAACAATGACCCTGAGTTTGAAAAGGCATAAATCAGATAAATGCAAACAGGTATGAGTATAATGATTAATGGAACGAAGGATTTCCCTATTTTGGACATACCGGATTTTGCTTGGATAACTGACCATGATTGCACGCACCAGATATGGCGTTGCTGTTAGGCCTCAAATTTACAAATGATTTGTATTCCCGTCAGTAGAATTTTAATTTACCGGTTAAATCTTTGGCCTGAAACAAAAAAAATAGCGAACAAAGTCCGCTATTTCTCAATCTAAACATTCTTTGAATTATTACTTTTCAAGCGGATGTTCTTTCAGTAACTGATCCGGCGAATAGAAATCTTTTTTGTCTTCAGTTGACGCTCTGATCTGCTTCACTTTCGCCGGTGACACGGCTGCACCCTGATTTCCAAAAGAATTTCTGACATAGGTCAAAACAGCCGCTACCTCTTCGTCTTTAAGCAATCCTCCGAATGGAGTCATAGGTACCTGACCCGGATATTTTTTACCGTTCACTTCCAAAGGTCCAAGCAACCCTTTCAAAACCACCTTAATCAGACGTTCGTCGCTTCCTGAAACCCAGTTTGTTCCGGTAAGCGGCGGAAAGCCGGAAGATGACAACCCTTTACCGTCTGGCTGGTGACAAGTTGAGCAATAACCTTCTTTTGCGTATATCTCTTTGCCCAAAGTAAACAATTCCAGTTCTTTTCCTTTCAGGCCTGTTTTGGCAACAACCTCTTTTTCCTTTTTAACAGGAAGACCGCTGATATGGGCAACCGCTGCATCCTGCGCATGGATCATCCATTCGTCCAGTGGTTTTTTGGCAGCTTCCGCAAGAATTGGCAGCCCCTTTTCCTTTGGCAACCAGGAGGCAGAGACAATCGCCTCAAGACGAACTCTGCTGTTTTCGTCTTTTGCAGCCTGCATGAGCAAAGCGGCCTGATCCATGACCTGATGGCCGGTATAACGAACCACGTTCACCGCAGCGGCGCGTACGTGATAATCCTTGGCCTTCAGCATTTGCCTGAGCAGTTTCTGATCCACTTTATCCAATCCCCAACTTACCCAAAGCCCTTCAAGCTGATGGTGTTCGTAACGCGGATCATTTTTGTCCAGTCCTGCAATCCATTTATTCATTTTAGTCAAAACCTCGTTTGCATTACGGCCTCTCAGTTCACGCCGGGTTCTGTAACGGGTACGGTATTCGGGCAATTTCAGGTTTTCCAGCAATTGCTCCACTGTCGCCCCCGCTACTTTTGCAGGTGTCACCAACGGTCGTGACGGATAGGTAATGCGGTAAACGCGGCCATGCGAGTGGTCACGCAACGGATCGCGCGCGTTGTGCTGCATGTGACCGATCAGGATGTTGTGCCAGTCGATCAGGTAAAGTGAGCCGTCAGGCGCAAATTCCATATCAACCGGGCGGAAATTACGATCTTCGCTGACCACCAGATCCTGACGCCAGTTACTTTTATAACCTGTTCCGTCGTCTTTCAAGGTATGATCTTTCATTCCCAAAAAACCGATGGTATTGTTGATAAGTAAATCCCCCTGTATGTCGTCCGGAAAATGACGGCTTGAAATAAATTCAAGACCGGAAGTGGGGCGTACCAAATGTGCTTTTTCGATCAGCTGGACTGACTTGTGCGTTGCTTCACCATATCTTGGCAAAACCGTCCCCGGCATCATCCAACGTACATCAGGACTAGAAGTTTCCGCGAAAAATGGCTGCCCCCATTCGTCAAATGCAATACCCCATGGATTTGGAATCGATAACTGAGCAGTGCGTTCCAATTTGCGAAGTTGTGGGCTGTAACGATAAAAACCACCGTTTGTAGCGCGTACCGTGCCATAAGATGTTTCAACATTGGTATGCAGAAATACGCCCTCTCCTGAATAAATTGCTCCTGACGGATCAACAGTAAATGCATGACTGTTGTGATGCGTGTCATGGTCGTCAAACCCACTCAACAGAATTTCCTTTTTATCAGCTTTGTCGTCACCATCTGTGTCCGAATAAAGTTTCAAATTGGTACCCTGCGAAATATAAACGCCTTCCGGTGCGATTTCGAATCCAACAGGTAAATGAAGGCCATCTGCGAAAACAGTCTGCTTGTCAGCCTTGCCATCATTATTGGTATCTTCCAGGATGATGATCTTGTCATTAGGTTTAGAATCACCGGGTTTGTAATGCGGATAACTTGGCATGGTGGCAACCCAAAGCCTGCCTTTATTGTCGAACGACATCTGCATCGGCTTCGCCAGATCCGGAAACTGCTCTTCCGAAGCAAAAAGCTCTATCTTGTATCCTGCCGGCACTTTAAGTTTTTTGACTGCATCCTCCCCATAGAGATATTCCAGACTCCCGTTTTTCTCGGGATTGAAATTCGTTTTCACTGCCGGCAGTTGCCTGGTGTTCTTATCAGCCGCCGCAAGGTCCATTTTCTCCCCTTTTGAAGCAGCAAGCCAAACGGCCTTGTCGCGGATATCAGTCAGCTCACGGATTTTCTCGATTTCAGCCGGGTAATTATCCTGGCCAAAAGGATTATAACGCCGCCCATAAACATGGACACCATTCGGGATTTTGTAGTCGTTATGCCACATCCAGTTTTTTTCAGCTACCGCGTCGTGAATCAGCATTCTGTTTTTTTCCGCTTTTGGAGCAGCTTTGCCAAAAATCTGATCGGTCAGTAATAAGCCAAGTTTTTTATAACCTTCCTCATTCAGCTGCGAGCCGTCAATAGTCAAATCTTCCTTTGTCGTTTCATACCATTTCTGAGATGGCGTGAAAGCATCTACAAAAAGCACACTTGCCCCACTCTTGCTGTTTTGATCCACAACTTCCTTCATGGCTTTGGCATACATCGAAAGATTTTCGTTTTCCTTCTTTCCGTTGGGAAGGTCAAATTTGCCCGATAAATCTTCGAAAGCAATTGGCGAAACGATGGCCAGTTGCGGCGCACTGATTCCGTTGTATTTCTGACTCAATGTATATTTTATAAACGCATCGAGCTCGGCTTTGTAATTTTCAAGCCCGGCTTTTCCCTGGAATGACTCACTGTAACCGAAGAATGCTACGATCACATCCGTTTTCAGGCGGGTGAGCCATTGGTCCGGCGAGTCAAAATGCCCTTCACTTCCCGAATTTTTGGCATATTCGCTTTGGAATTTTTCAGCTCCGGGAAATGCCCACGGCAAGTTGCGGCTCGCGTGCGGCCGGAATCCAGGCGTATCGCCACCATCACACATATTGCGGATAAACAAAAGGCTGTCAGGATAACGAACCTGCATCTCTGTTTCGAACTGACCGTAGTTCATCATACGCGAGCCCAGATTGCCGCCAATGAGGGAAATATGGCTTCCCTTTTTAATTTTGATCACCTCTGTTTCAGCTGTTTGAAAAGCGGTGACAGCAATTACTGCCATTCCGAACAGCAACAGTGAAATGCTAATTCTGATTTTTTTGGGTTTAGTCATTTTTGTTTTTTGGTAATTGTATCCAAATCATTGTTTTGGTTCAAAAATTCGCAGGTTCAAAACCTGATCAATACTACTTTGCTTCTCTGTAAGGCACCTGAATATCAAGCTTGCCTTTCCAGGTCTTTGGAATTTTTTTCCCAAGCTCCCAGTGAATTGCGTTAACTACGAGGCGTTGAAATGGTTCCAGGCGAAAATCCTCCGGATGTCCCAGCGTGGTCATGAATACTTTTCCCCCGAAAGAGTTGGTACCGGTCCAGGCAACCGGATTTTCCACCGCTTCCTTGTCTGGGTCAACAGATTTACCCATCAGGAGCCAGGTTGATCCCTTGACAGGATAATCCGGCAAAACCCTGTAAAGCCACGAACGGACATGAAATGAAGGAGCCACGCCGGTAAGTATCGGATTTTTAGCTTCCGCAGGAATTACGGTAACATCAGTGCTGCTCTTGTGTCCGTAGTGGGTGTGCTTTGCTACCCCACCCCAGCCCGGAGGTGCGTTGAGCGCAAATTCTCCAAAGGCATTCCATTTTTCACTTTCATGGCCCTTTGGAAAATTAAAGGCATGTGTCGATGTCCTGAAACCCATTACCGGTTTCCCTGTTTTTAAATATGCCTCAATTAACGCGAGTTGATCAGGAGGCAATTGTCGCCAGCGAAGATAGAATACGGCGAGGTCGGCGTCTTTTAACGCTTCAAGTCCGGGGATATTTTTTTCTGAATTGTGATCCGGATAGGCTTTGAGAACAATCGTGCGCATCCCGTAGTTTTTTTCCAGTTCGGCGGCAATAATTGGAAGCGTTTCCTCGCCGCTATATTCATGGTCACCGGTAACAAACACAACAAGCGGCCTGGACGATTTTACTGCTTGTGAAAACGCCGGGGACGAAGCATAGAGAACAAAGGTCGCAATCAGGTACAGGAATAAGTGAACATGGTTCTTGCCCATAAAAGAAAATATTGGTTAATGGTGATTATGAAGATCGTGAAAACGTCCGTAATTTGTTGATTATTAACTTATCTGATTGCGCTGCATATCAGCGCTATACTTACAAGCAAAATTACATTCGGATATCCTCAAAGAAGACTATTTAATCCAACTTTTCCCTTACTTTTTTATAAAAATGATTTTGTGAAACTTTGAAGACGCGGAAGAATTTAAAATTTGCGACGATAACATCAGAGAAATTTCAGCCCAACCGTGAGCGAAAATCTGGACAAATCTTCAAATCTGTCTTGGGACAATTTGATCGTTTGCTTCTTATTTCCTTCCTCTTTTGTGAATTCGTATGCAGTTCCGATCAGGGATGAGGCTGCGAAATTCAATGCGACGTGTGGACTTATTTTGTATGCAAAACCTACATTCACACCCCATCCTACTGCTTTTGCTTTCAACAAAAAAGAATTACCTGCTTCCTTCCCGTGATTTGAGAAAGTTTGATATCCCATTGTGAAGCCTGTAAAAATGCTGCTTTTGGGGTTATCCAAGGCCTTTCGGTAAACAACGGCCGGCCCGATATATTTGATGCTTATTGCGTCCTGCCTGCTGTCATCACGCATTCGGGCCACGCTTTTATAAAGGTCTGCATTAAGTCCGAGACCCACGTTTTTCCATACGAAGTAAGTCCCGTCCGCCCCGATCGAATATCCCGATTTCAGCTCTTTCAAGTATTCCTGCATTACAGGCGTATACCTGTTTCCAAGTCTGAATAAACGATTGGCATATCCACCGCGAAATCCAAAGCTCAATTTAGAAAACATTGCAACACTGTCTTTCGCTGGCGGCCCGGCCGTGTCGTCCACGTTGATTTGGACTATCGCGACGGGCAACTGAGGCATTGTGTCACCGCTGGCTTCCAATTCGTCACCCATATCCGGCATTGCGATCGAATCTTTTCTGATGATCTGTTCGGTTGAAACAGTATTGGTCTTTGCGTTTTTATAGAATCCGATTACAATGGATTTAAAAAGTTCCTTTGAAAGTTCGCGGGTAATGATTTCGTCATCTTCCGTGTAAAAGAAATGGACAGATTCGAGATTCTGAGTAACGACTGTACAGTTGAGCGAATCACCTTCCAGAGAGACGATCAGATCCTGAGCCTGGGAAGTGAAAACAAAACCTGATAAAAACAGTAAAAAAATAAAGAATTTATTCATTAAAATTATCCTTGACAGCACGTTATCTGTTCAACCAAACCCGCAATACGAATCAATATCCGGTTACAAATATACCACATATCCGTTCAGAAAACGCTGGTTTCTTAAATGGCGATTCTTCGGCACAACAGGTTCATAAAGGTTTCACTCCCGCAGTTTTTAACTTTTCAACCACAAATTGTCCAAGTCTTCTTCCCTGATCCTGGCCATTTTCAATCGCATCCCGATAATGGATACCGCCATAAAGCCTGGAAATTGCCGCTTCTTCCGCCGCTTGCCTGAATGATTTGAATTCTCTCGCTGGCAGATCAAAAATCACTTCGGTATCATCGGTAAAAGACAAATTGTCGCCCAACAGGAATGAGAGCGTTTCAGCAACTGCCGTGGAAATTACACTGTGCCCGCTGGTATATTCGGGAAACGGAGGAGTTTGCAATAATGGCTGCCATTTTGGATCAATGTATCTTGTAATCACGGTTTCGGGGCGAATCCGGCTACTACGGTATTTTTCATCCCAACAACTTATAAAACTGTCCATAAGCGTTGCGGCCGTTATCGCATGAACCATAATCCCCTGATCCAGATTGAGTTTGGCCTTGGTGGTGGCGATGCCCGTGATATTCATCCAATGCCCACCCGGACTTATTTTCTTAAACCCGATAGACATGTGCCCTGACGTATTAATTGCAAAAGGATTACAGTCCCAATAAGATGCGATGAACCGGGTTTTTTCGTTCAGGTTTTTTCCCTCCAGATACACTTCATACGCCAGTTTGTAAAAATCACTGGCCGTGTCTTTACTGAAAACAACCGCAGGTTTTGGAACAAATTGATTGCAGGTGTCGATCATTACGGTGCGGATCGTCTTCCAATGCGGCTCGATTCCCTCCATGTAACCTGGCGGCGTGGGGTACCAGTTTCCTTCTCCTTTTAGAGGCCTGTAACGAAGCCGCGTACTCAGTTTCAGGTAGCCATCCGTAGACGCATAAACAGCCATTTTCTTCGCGATTTCCTGGGCTACAAGTATGGACTGATCAATTACCTCCTGTTTATGGCCTTCCCTTAACAGCGCGATGATCAGCTTTTTTTGATCCTCCTCCAAGAGATAACCTGATGGCAGAATGACGCGTCCTGTTTCCAAAATTGAATACAATGCCGCAATCCGATAATCGTAAGGTTTGGCATTTTCGATTTTCACGGCCGGAAAATTCTTCACGAAATTGCGCGGTGAAACAATCGCGGTATTATTCATTGCCACAATTTCGTAAGCGCCCATCATGCAATAGGTATAAAACCTGCTTGCTGCTGGTGGGTTAACCACGTCATGGATCATGACCATCGTAACGGCGAAAACGGAAGGCTGCAAATGACCATCCAGCTTATCAGGCATTGTTTCTGCTGCTGACTTTATGAAAGAGAAAATCAGCAGAGCCAACAAAACTTTTTTCATTTCTTAAGATTTACTTTATAAAATTCCAGCGCCTGATTAAATGCCCCAATGACAATCTGCGTCTGATTTCCAATCTGCAATTCAACGACCGATTTTACATCCCCGACTACGGTCATTCCGGACACAAATTGCGGAACATAGTCAAATTTACCGGAACTGCTACCACGCAGCAGGCAGCCGTAATTGGCATCCATACTGCCCAGTTTGAGTCTGTTGTCGGATTTATTTCCCAACAACAACAAATCTTTGCTGCCATCTTTATCAAAATCTTCATAGATAATTTCCGTAACGGGAGCAAACTGCGCCTGAACGGGTAGCGCCACTTTTTCAAATTTCCCGTTCCGGTTCATGAAGCATACCGACCTGGCTTCGTTCATCGAACGCTTAGATGCTTTTGCAATGTCTTCTGCCGAAAATATCTCCTTAATTCCTGCATTCGCATAATCCTTGTAAAACGCGAATTTTTTCCGCATCGGATAAATCTGATCATTCAGCTCATCACGGCTTACAAACGGGTAAGGTTTACCCTGTACGTAAAAGCAAAAGAACGGGTCAATAGAGCCATTTTTATCGAAGTCGGCAAAGTACAATTCAGCTGGCTCCTGGTCCGACACTTTGATCTGAGAATTGAGTCCAAAATTTCCCGCGACAATGTCCATTTTCCCATCCTCATCCAGATCCGCAATACGCATTGTGTTCCAAAATCCAGATTGCTCCGTTTTGAAAAAACCGGCAGTCCCGTCAACGAAACCTTCTTTTGTATTCAAGAATATTTTGACAGCCATCATCTCACCACAGATGGTCAGATCGGGTCGGCCGTCGCCATTCCAGTCGTTCCAGCGCGCATCCGTAACCATTCCCAGTTTGGAAAACGGTATTACTGATACGGCAAAATTTCCTTTCCCATCATTATTAAGCAAATAAGAAACCGGCGTTTCAGGATACTTACCCGGAATAATTCTTCCGCCAATAAACAAATCCAGATCGCCGTCACCATCATAATCGGCCGGCCGGACGCAGGATTTACTACTCTCTTTCAAATTTGGCAATGAAAGAACAGAAAGGCTCAGCTTCCCCTTTTTATCATTCAGATAAAGTTCGTCCTGTAAAGAAAATGTATTGGGCTCAAAAAGAGAATAGCCTCCTTTGGCAACATAGAGATCGTCAAATCCATCGCCATTTGCATCAAAAAATATAGCGGCAGAGGTTCCTGATAAATTTTCGTCGCCAATCGCAAACCCTGGCATCTCTGTAAACGAACCTGATTTAGTTTGGAGCCAGATTTTCGCCTGTTTATTTTGATCACCGCAGACGAAAACATCCTCCAACCCATCTTTATTCACATCCCCTTTTGCAATCACCGGCCCGGTTTGCGAATACATGGTCAGCATCAGAGGCTGGCGTTTGAAATCGTTTTCGTTAAAACCTTCATGCTGAGAAACGATCAATTTTTCCGACTTACTGAATATGGTGGGTTTATTGGCAACAGATTCCGTTTTGGCCGGTTTCGTAGCCGCCTTTTCTACCAGGAGCAACTGATTCGTCCTGATCCCGGATAGGACCTGAAAACTGCCGTCCGGCCACACAATTTTGAGCGAATCAACTTTTGAAAGCGCTCCCGTGCCAAAATGAAGTTTTAGCGGCAGACAAGATAAATATCCCCGGGCCGGATTCACTTCCTGATATTGCAGACTGTCTTTTGCATACACATAAACCTTCGCTCCAACTGCATATGAATTCTTTCCAGGCTGTTTTAATTTGACCTGCAACCAGGATTTCTTTGATTGTTCACTACCATTATTGCGGTAAACAAACGCCTGTTCATTGATGTTATTGACCACCAGTTCCAGATCACCGTCATTGTCAAGATCGGCATAAACCGCCCCGCTGGAAATGGTTGGCATCTGGAGGCCCCAGGTATCCTGCATCTTCGTAAATGTCAGATCATGGTTATTTCGAAAAATATAGTTGGCCAATTTGGTTGAAGGCATCGCTTTCACCAGATCCATTAACTGAAAAGGTTGCTTGTCCACGGCCCGCCTGATCTTGTAATTGCCCCAGTATTTGAGAAAATCTTTGTTTGTATAATCGCGGAGATAGCCGTTGCTTACAAAAAGATCCTTGAAGCCATCGTTGTCAAAATCGGCGAATAGCGGACTCCAGCTCCAATCTGTATTGGAAACGCCTGCTACTTGCGCGATCTCACTGAAAGTTCCGTCGCCGTTGTTCAATTGCAGCATATTACGCATGTATTGTTTGTGCAAATTCTGCTTTTGCATCAATTCAAACGACTCATAATTCTCCTGAAGTTGTAACAGTTTCTGGCGTTCATTGTCTTCGGGTAGCATATCCAGCGACATAATATCCGGAAGGCCGTCATTGTTAAAATCTGCAATATCCAGGCCCATTGAGAACTGAGCCAGGTGCCGGAAATAGTTCTTAGATTCCTCCCGAAAAGTACCGTTTCCGTTATTGATGTACATGTAGTCAGGTTCATTGTAGTCGTTGGTGACGTAGATATCCTGCCAGCCATCCTGATTCACATCGGCAATCGCAATACCCAACCCGAAGGTTAAAGGGAACTGTGTAATTCCAGCCTTTTTTGTCACCTCGACAAAATGATTTCCCTGATTTTCAAAAAGCTTATTTCCCGCCAGATCATCCGTTTCCAGTCTGAACTTGGCCAGCTCCATGTTGTCAATTTTTTTGACGCTGTGGTTCAGCAGCATCATGTCCAGATCGCCGTCATTGTCATAATCGAAAAAAGCGGCCTGCGTGCTGTAACTAAAATTATCGAGGCCGTACTCTTTTGCCTGTTCCAAAAACGCAACCTGAGAACCTGATTTAATCCCTTGATTGATAAACAGTTGATTACGACGCTTTTCATCATCACCCTTTCCTGAGTAGCAAATGTAAATATCCAGAAAACCATCTCCATTCACATCTGCCATGGTTACGCCTGTTTTCCAGCCTCCTTTTCTACCCTCCAGACCTTTTCCTGCCGAGCCGGTAACGTCTTTAAAACGGAGAGACATTCCTTTCGTTTTGCCTAAATTAAGGTACAAACGATTTGAGCCCATATTGGCAGTAAAGAACAGATCGTCCCAGCCATCGTTGTTTACATCACCAACGGCCACGCCTCCGCCATTGTAAAAATATTCGTAAGACATCACGTTCTGATCCTCATCCTCGCTGATCGGATTACTAAAATCAATACCGGTTTGCGTCGAGTTAAGTAGTTCGAAAAGAGGCTGCTGACCGCTGACAACATTACTTAGCAGCGTCAGAAAAAACAGCGACGAAAGAATTTGGAAAGGTACTTTTGTAGTCATTAATTTAATTATCATCAACAAATAAAACCGGAAGGCTCATGCAAAAAATAAAAAAACTTCAACGGCAGGTTGAAGTTAAAACTTAGTCCAGTCATTTTAGAAAAAGAGGTAAGAAAATTTACATTTCTTACCTCCTTAATTTTATTTAAGTCCTACAAAACAAGCATCTTACTGAATTGGAATACCGCCTTTGTTTAACGTAAAAGCAGCAACGTCCGAATTATTAGCTCCCACAATCAATATCTGTTTTCCGAAATGATTTACTGTAATCAGTTCACGTACATCGTTTTTGACGAAAAGCCCCGATAGATATTGCGGAATGTATTCGAATTTCATGTTTTGTTTATTTATAAAAACCTGGACCAGACTGGCATCATTTCTTCCCAAACGCACCCTTGTTTGTTTCAGATTACCGCCGAGAATGATATCGGTTCTCCCATCGCCGTTTACATCAGCAAGCGAGATGGCATACACCGGTGCAAACTGGGCCTGTACCGGCAAAGGATGAAAAATGAATTTCCCGTTGGCGTTTTCCAGAATTCCGCTTCGCCATTCTTTGGCATCCAGGTGCTGCGCTGCTTTGCGCTTTTTGGCAGGCAACATTTCCGCCAACGACGCTTTTGAATATAAAACGTAATTGGTGTACTTTTTTTTCAGGGAAGGAATTTGATCCAGGAGCTCGTCTCTGCTCGCAAAAGGATATTCTTTCCCGTCTTCCGTGACAGATATCACAGGCACAATCCGGCCCAGATTATCGAAATCCGCAGCATAGAGTGAAAGCCCGGCGGGTGAAGTAACGTTCCATTGCCAGTTTGCTCCCATGTTTCCTACTATAAAATCCAGATCGCCGTCGCCATCCAAATCAGCTGATTTAATTACATTCCAGCAACCTTTCAGATCGGCAGTTCCCCAGGCCGTACTTGCGTCGCTGAGCTTTCCACCCGTGTTAGCGAAAATTTTGACTGAGTTCCAATCGGTCGTTAACAACAGTTCCGGATAACCATCTTTGTTGAGATCCTGCCAGGTTGCATCCGTGATCATTCCTGCGGATGCGAGTTGCGGCGCAAGCGATTTTGTAGCGTCCGTGAATACACCTTTACCATTATTGGTCAACAAGAATCCTCCCCCGCTTTCCGGAAAACGACCCGGCGTAACGCGTTGCCCCAAAAACACATCCTGATCGCCATCATGATCAAAGTCAGCTGTCGAAACCGTGGAAGCATTCCCCCCACTCGCCGGCAAAACAGACTTACGCCATTTTCCGTTGTCGTTGATGTATAAACGCGGGAGTGACAGAGGATCCGTTGGCAGCAATTCGTAACCTTCGCTGGTCACGATCAAGTCAAAATCGCCGTCACCATCTGCGTCAAAAAACGATGCATCTGTGTCTTCGTAAGCAGAATCGGCAGTAAAAACGGCTTGTGCGGAAAGTTGCCAACCACCATTTTTATTACCCAAAAAGAGTCCGCCTCCCTGTCCTCTGCCACCGCCAATGTAAAAATCATCCGTTTCGTCCTTATTCAGGTCTGCGCGCGCAATGTGAGGTCCCTGATAAGTGAGCATGTTAGGTAACAGTGTCTGAATTCTGAAATCATTCCGAACATCCTCACGATGCGTGAAATTGAGCATAGAAACCGATTCCCACATCGTCGAAACGGCAGAAATCTCTCCGGGTTTTCCGGCAGCATTTTTATAAGCCAGCGTAATCTGCTGATTCCCTTTCACTTTTTTGATAGTCTGCATCCGATCATCGGACCAGCGTATTGACAGAGAATCAATTTCCTTCAAATTGCTTAAACCAAAATGAAGCACATCCCATTGCGCCGACTGGAAACCACGCACCGGAATAAAATTTTGTGTTTGTGTCAGTGAGTCACCGCCATATAAAGTCACTTTTGCCCCAGCCAAGAGTGCATATTTTGGTGCGTCAAGTTTTATTTTAAGAAAACCGTTCGTGAGTTTCGTCTCAGCGTTGTTTCTATAAACAGATGCTTTCTGATTGACATTATTGGTTACCAGATCCAGATCTCCGTCATTGTCAAGATCGGCATAAATCGCACCGTTTGACTGGCTTTTATCCGTGAAACCCCAATCCTCCATTTTCTTTTTAAAGGTCAGATTTTTCTGATTTTGGAAAATGTAGTTCGGCTCGTTAATGGGCGGCATTTCCTTAATGATTTCCATTTGCGAAGGCGCCTTACCACCTTGGCCGGCTTTTACCTGCACGTCGGTAGAATATTTGAGAAACTCCATATTGGTGTAATCCCGGGCATAGCCATTTGTAACGAAAATGTCGTTCCAACCGTCATTGTCAAAGTCGGCCATGAGCGCCGACCAACTCCAGTCTGTATTTGAAATTCCTGCCAACTGGCCTATCTCACTAAAAACCGGCACGCCATCCTTGTTGACGCCACTGTTCAATTGGAGCATGTTTCGCATGGTTTGTTCATGAAAACCCGAGCGCAACAGTTGCTGATATTTGTCGTAATTGTCATCACCGGCAGTGAGTTTAATCCGTTCGTTTGCTGCCGGGAGCATATCCAGCGTCAAGATGTCCATCAGGCCGTCATTGTTCAGATCTGCCGCATCAGTCCCCATGGAATACAGCGAAACGTGACCGGTTGCATCGCGTATCACTTCTTTAAACCTGCCATTTTTCTGATTGATGTAGAAGTAATCGTTCTCGTTGTAATCATTGGAAACGTAAATATCCTGCCAGCCATCATTGTTAAAATCATTGATATTTACACCCAATCCAAAACTCAGCACATTGGAAACAATCCCGGCAGAATCACTTACATTGGTATACCTGCCTACGTCATTCCGTAGCAATTTACTGCCATATGCTTCATTTTTTTGCTGCCGATAACTGCCTAACAAATTACTGAACCCTGCATATTTCTGTATCGAATGATTGAGCAAAAAGCAATCCGTATCTCCATCCTTGTCATAATCAAAAAAAACGGCTTGTGTGGTATAAGACCTATCGTCAAGACCGTACTGAGCTGCCTTTTCGGTAAACGTCGGAATGCCATCCGCAGTTTTACCGTTGTTGACATAAAGCAGATTCCGACGCAGATTCGGGTCCTGAGCTCCTGCCCTGCATACGTAAATATCGATCCATCCATCGTCGTTGATATCTACAACCGAAACACCCGTTTTCCAGCCTTCATTCAACGCAGTTCCGGATTTGGCTGAAACATCTTCAAATGACATTTCACCTTTATTGAGATACAATTTATTGGCAACCATATTGCCTGTAAAATAGAGGTCAACAAGTCCATCATTGTTAAAATCAGCAGCTGCAACACCGCCACCATTGTAAAAATAACCGTAGTCCAATACATTATTTTCCGCATCCTCATCAATAAAATTGTTGAAGTCTACGCCCGAATCTCCTGGTTTTAGCAGCGTAAAAAGTGTGTCTTTCGTTTGGCAGCCAAGCAGGGATAGCGACAAAAAGATCGGAATGCAGATATTTTTCATTTCGGGGATTAAATTTCAAAACAATAATCATCAATTCACTCAGCAGTATTGGGGTACACACCGGCCAATTTTTTCAATCTGTAATTATACCAGAAAGGCAGACAATCGTCCGCCTTTCTGGTATCTTCAAAAGTACAAAAACGTTCTTAGTTCTTATCCCACCACAATGGTGTACTTGCTTTATCAGGTCCACCCAACAACTTTTCCGCGTCTTTCACGGCAGCAGCGTTGGTTTGTTTTTCAGTTGTCAGGAACGGAATTCTACGAAGAACAGACCCTTTCGGCACATCTTCGTTTTCAGAATTCACAACCGGATATAGTTTTGGGAAACGTGTTCTTCTGTATTCAGCCCAGGCTTCCAAACCATCCGGATATAATCCGATCCACTTTTGCGTTCCAATCTGTTCCCTTTTAACTGCCTCAGTGGCAGCTTCGTCCCATTTAATAGAAATGTTTGACAAAGGAGCAGAGTTCTGCTGGTCACCAGGAGCTACCGGTTTCGCGGAGCTCGCGATATATGCCGTTACACTTGCTCCGGTCACACCCCATTGTCCCATAGAAGCCGTAATTCCCTTTTCATACAGTTCCTTTGGCGTTCCGCCCATTGCCCAACCGTTCAACGCACCTTCGGCACGCAAAAAGAAAGCTTCCGCCGTATGCAGAATATTCTGAGGCGTTGTAAAATTGGTAGTCCAGGCAGCACCCGAGCCGGTTGCCCATCTCGTTCCAACATTGGAATTGTCGTCGTTACCATTTTTCGCCAATGCCAGCTCAGCAGGTAACAAACCGTTACGTAATCCGTCAAAACCCTTTGTCCCTGTTGCAGGTTGGTAGTAAATACCGATCCGCGGATCCGCATAACCTTTCAACACGGACTCCATGGAAGCACTCATACGAAACTCGTTCCAAACTGCGATCCGACTCAAACCGTTCGCGTCATCACCAGCAAGGTTTTTTACCATGTAAGCGTCATCAGCGATATCTGTCAAAACACCACCAGCTACTGCCGCCTCAGCTTGTTTTTTGGCTTCCGCAGGATCTACTTTTGAGATACGCAAAGCAAGACGCAGACGTAATGTATTAGCAAATTTGATCCATTTGTTAACATCGCCTTTGTAAATAAGGTCAAAGTTTCCATATGGTGTTTCGCCGGTCTTTGCTTTCAAAGCAGTTGTAGCTGCATCCAGTCTTACAAAAAAATCTTTGTAAATATCCGCTTGCGCATCATACTTTACCGACAATGCAGGTGTTCCGGCAGCAGAGTAAGGAATTGGTCCATAATAATCTGTCACTCTGTGAAAAGCAAAAACCCACATGATGTTCGCCAAAGCATATTCAGCAGATGCAGGATCCGTCTGTTCGAACAAGGTTTTTAGTTGCGGCACGACCTGCGTGTAGAGCGGATTCCAGTGACCTGTCAACCAGTCGAAACGCATTACCAAACGATCCGACGGAAAATATGTAGCAGAAGTAGCAAAATACTGCGCGTACAAATCCGCGAACAGGTTTTGTGCGATCTGGTACGTTCCACTCGAATAGGAGGCCTGCTGTTCAGCACGGGAAAAGAGGAAAGGCAGCTCATCAGGGCCCAAAACTGTTAGCTTGGTCTTACTGGTATTCATTTCTTCAAAATCTCCGGTACATCCCTGCCAAAGTCCGACTGAGCTGAGCATCAACCCGGCGATGGCAATCTTTTTATATTTAAATTGTATTTTCATTTCTCTTGAATTCAGAAAAGTGGTTAATTAGATCAGAAACCAAGTTTAACATTTAAACCTATTGTTCTGGTAGAAGGCAAGTTGCCGTACTCAACACCCTGGAAGTTTCCAGCGCCCAAATTCACATCCGGATCAAATGGCAGCTTGCGCTTGTCAACTCCGGGGATATCCAGTTTCGCATAACCTCGGTACAGAAACAAAAGGTTTCTGGCGATAAATGAAACCCGCGCATTTTTGATGAAGGAATTTCTTACCGGAATGTTGTATCCCAGCGAAACTTCCCTCAAACGAACATTGGTGGTGGAATAGCTAAAAAACTCACCCCAAGAATAGCGACCTCCAGAAACTGTTGTCCAGAAAGCCTCTGCATTAATTGGCGTTGTATTCGCTTCTCCCTTTGAAGTTACCCCCGGCAAAATCCAGCCACCGTCGCGGTGATCAGTTGTGTATTCCGCAGTTCCGTCAGAGGCAAGATTTGCCTCAGTTCCTGACGTCATTGTTCCACCGAAACGGCCGTCAATAAGGAAGCTAAGTGTAAATGCCTTGTAAGAAAACTGGTTATTGAAACCAAGAGTGAATTTCGGATTGAAATTCCCAATCTTATGCAGACCATCAGCAACTACAGGTTTACCCCCATTTTTACCGTCTACATCCGGCGCAGTCACGATGAACTGGCCTGTCGTCGAATCTCTCGCCCAGACCTGTGCTACAAGGTCTCCGTATGAACCACCTTCGCGTACAACCGGGCTAGCGGTACGTCCGTATCCGCCTGCAAGTGCAGCCTCTTTGATGTTCGGGTCAAGTTTTACGATTGTGTTTTTGTTACGCGCAAAATTCAAGGTCATATCCCAGGTAAAGCCTTCTGCTTTGATCGGTTTAGCAGTCAAAGAGACTTCGATCCCTTTGTTATTGATTTTACCGGCATTGATAAACTGGTTTGCAAAACCTGTTCCCGGGGCCAGCGCAAGTTTCAGCAACTGGTTCACAGTATTAGAATTGTAATACGTCACATCCAAGCCTAACCGTCCGTCGAAAGTGCGTAAATCAATACCAAATTCTGTTGAAGATGAAATTTCAGGTTTCAGATTCGAAGCCGGCTGAGTGTCGTCACGGGAAATAAACCCGCCCGTTCCGCCTTGCGAAAAGCTATAAGCCTGTTTCAGCTGGTAAGGATCGGTATCATTACCAACCTGTGCCCATGAACCCCGGATTTTGGCAAAACTAATCCAGTCAGGCATGCTGATCGCTTCCGAAAGAATCAGGTTTGCACCAAAAGAAGGATAGAAATAGGAATATGGCTTAGGCAGTGTTGAAGACCAGTCATTACGCGCTGCGAAATCAACGGTTAACATATCCTTGTACGACAAAGAAGCAGTTCCAAAAACATATTGAAGCATTTTCTCTGAAAAATCCGCACGTGGATTAAGAGAAGCCGCGAAAGACAAATCGAATTTGTTAGGAACCAAAAGACCATTGGCCAGCGCTCCGTTTTGGGAGTAGCGCTTGTAGGTCTGCCCCGCACCAAAGTTGTAGGTCAGTGCCAGATCTTTTCCCAGATTATTATTTCCTGAAAAAATTACGTCCAGGTTGCGCTCGGAAATTGCGACTGTGTAGTCTTCAAAAGAACCACCAGGCCCTGCAAACAACAACGTGCGGTTTGACCAACTGCGTGAAACGCGGTCATCATAACGGTCAAGACTTATCCGACCCTGCACGTTCAGCCAGTCGGTCAGCTGATACTTTGCCGATCCCAGAACGGTGGTCCGGTTTCTTTTTTCCAGGTCAGATGTTTTGTTCATTGACCAGTACGGGTTCATGTAGATTGAAGAAGTAGTCCAGTAAGTTGGCTCTCCGTTCGCATCCTCGTACTCTTTGTATTTGTTCAAATCAACACTACGCGGAACTTTGTACGCATTCATTACCAGACCGCTTTCTTCCCCCGAACGCGGTTTGTTGTTGATTGTCTGATTTACGTAGGTGATTTTGGCGTCTGTCGAAAACTTTTTAGTGATTTGGGTACTCAGTCTCAGGTTGAGTGTGTGCCGCATCAACGAGTTATTTGGAATAATTCCCTGATTGTAATTGTTGGTATACGAAGCATAAGTCTGAACTTTCTCAGAACCCGCCGATATGCCAAATGAGTTGTTGGTAGAAACACCGGTCCGGAAAAAATCTTTTACGTTATCCGGATAGGTTGTACCCGGCGCACCCCAGCTTGCACCCGCCTTATCAGAAACTACGCCACCATTACCTTGTCCATAAGTGTTTTGAAACTTGGGAAGCAGAAAAGGGTTTTCCATTACCACACCCGAATTGATACTGGCAGAAACAGCTCCGGCCTTACCTTTTTTAGTCGTGATCATGATGACACCATTCGCAGCGCGGCTACCATACAAAGCAGAGGCAGCTGCTCCTTTAAGCACGTTCATCGACTCAATGTCATCCGGGTTGATGTTTGATGCACCGTCGCTGCCGTTGGTACCACCAAAATCGCTACCCACCTGGCCCTGAACCGTGTTGTCCACAGGCACACCATCCACTACAAAAAGTGCATTGTTGTTTCCGGAAATAGAGCGGTTTCCACGAAGTGTTACGCGAGCGGCAGAACCTGGACCGCTGGAACCTTGCGTAATTACCAAACCTGCAACTTTACCTGAAAGCGTGTTGACAAAGTTGGCATCACGGACATCGGTAAGTTGTTTCCCGTCAATTTTCTGCGTTGCGTAGGTAAGCGTTTTGGCATTTCGTTCGATACCAAGCGCAGTTACGACCACCTCTCCCAAACTACGCACATCGGGTTCCAGACTCACATTTACTGTGGTCATTGCACTTGAAACCGAAATCTCCTTTGAGATATAACCCACCGTAGAGATAATAAGGGTACCTCCCGATGGAATACCTATTGAGAACGCTCCCTCTGCGTCCGTGTTGGTACCTCTCGTTGTACCCTTTACAAGGATATTTGCCCCCGGCAATCCTGCGCCGTTTTCATCACTTACCTTGCCGGTAACCTGCCGGTCCTGGGCTTGGATTTGTGATAAAAAGAGAACCACTCCAAATAATGAAAGCAGTCCGATTCGTAATTTTTTAAGCATAGGTTAAATTGGCTTATTTGATTTTTCATGAAATTTAATTTTTTTAATAATACAGTCCAAATATTTCGTTCAAATTAATTTGTTGGAAATAATATTTTGCCATACTGCCAAAAAGTAATCCATTAAACTATCAGATAAACACAAATTAAAATAATTTGAACAATTTTAATTTGTTGTGAAACCAACTATAATTTTGCAATAGTTATCGAGCACACACCAAAATTGGTGTCACTTGTACACTAAAAAATCCGAGTCCAAATTTGGGCGATTACCACTGGTTGAAAAACCATTTAAGGCACTGCCGACAGCGATAAAGTAAGGGGAAAAAGCGAAAGGAATGAAACGTTGAACGATCAGCCAATAGTAAAATTTCTAAATTCAGAATTGACTTATTACAAGATTAACTGAACCCGGAGTCATGATCACAAAGCCGGGAATGTCATCATTTCGAAGTAAATGAGATACAAAAACGTTACTCGTACTTTCGCCAAACACCAAGAATAGAGCCGGTGATCGCATAGACAATCACACTGGCGCCGCCGTCAATGAGCGACAACAACAATGGCTTCATCGCAAACATGTCCTTTACAATGATCTCAAAAAGGACAAAAACAACACCAAACAGTAGCCCTGTCAGCAAACCTGCCAATAAAGACTTAACGGGGATCTTAGTGAAGATCCAGGCAGTTGTATAAGCGGAAAATGCTGTGGAAACAATGCTTGCAAGATAAGGAGCAGGACTTGTAGCGGCTTTGATCTGATCCATTGTAAACCCATTAAGGGCCATCCATTGTTCAGAAAACAATGTGTACCACAAGGCTGGAATGATTTGCCCGATTACTACACATGTAAGCACGGCCCATAGATTGACAGATTGTTTTCTCATAAAAAGAGTATTTTCCCGGTCATCAAAGCATGTCAAAGGCCAAATATAACAGGTTTATGAATTATTTGTCCTTTACAGCCGCGGTTTAACAAATTCGATATTCCTTTTCAAACCCTCATATTTAGCCCTTTTCAAGGCAGACTTACGAAAGAGTTCAGTAAAAACTTCTTCTGTAATTTCCTCCCAGTCACTCTTTGTCAGCGCATTGAGCTCCGGAGAAAGTGCAAATTCAGGTATATTGGTTGGCTTCGAAAAACGATTCCAGGGGCAAACATCCTGGCAGACGTCACACCCAAAAATCCAGTTATCAAACTGACCTCTGACCTCTTCGGGAATTGCCTCCTTCAACTCTATGGTATAATAACTGATGCATTTGCTGCCATCCACTACGTATGGTTCCGTGATGGCGTCAGTCGGGCAGGCGTCAATACAACGTGTGCATGTGCCGCAGTAGTCTTTTACTGCGCCGTCATATGCAAGATCCAGATCACAAATTATTTCCCCGATAAAAAAGAAGCTGCCCATCTCTCTGTTCAGTAAATTGGAATGCCGGCCAACCCAGCCCAGACCGCTTTTCTCTGCCCAGGCCTTGTCCATGACAGGCGCTGAGTCCACAAAAATCCTTCCACTCACCTCTCCGATACTTTCCTGAATCGCTTCAAGCAGCAGTTTCAGTTTATCTTTAAGTACAAAGTGGTAGTCTTTTCCATAGGCGTATTTCGACAATTTAAGATCGTCGGTTCCGGCGGGAAGCATTTTTTCCGGATAATAATTGAGCAATACAGATATCACGCTTTTTGCGCCATCTACAAGTTTGCGGGGATCAAGTCTTTTGTCAAAGTGATTGGCCATGTAGCCCATTTGACCATTTCGATTCTGACTCAGCCAGTTTTCAAGCCTGGGAGCTTCTTTTTCAAGAAAACCGGCTTGGGAAATGCCACAAAAATCGAAACCAATTTCAGTCGCTTTCGATTTAATGAGTAAGCTCCTTTCCTGTCTGATGAAATCATCTGTAGTCATATTGCAAAGGTACAAATTGAAAGACAAATGCCATCTTGTCAGTATTTTGGCTCTGGCAAAGTAATTTAGCAGTAATTTAACGAATAAACAGCGATAACATTTCAGGACAACTATGCCGAAAAATACCGATTACAACATAGATCAAGACAATAATAGCGAAATGAACGAGGAAAATATCCCAAAGGAGACTGACAATCTGGTTAATGATGTTGAAGGCGACGCATCTAATTCCGTCCCAATTGATAATGCAGGACAAGAAATTAACCCTGACGGCGCGATTACAGGAGAAAAGGACCCCATTGAAGGTTACAAAACTGAAATTGCCGAGCTGAAAGATAAATACCTTCGTCTATATGCCGATTTCGAGAATTTCCGGAGACGTACTGCTAAGGAAAAACTGGAAATGATTTCAGGTGCAAGCGCAGACATGTTAAAATCTATTCTTCCTGTGGTTGACGATTTTGAACGTGCCAAAGTTTCTTTCGATTCTTCTACCGAAATCGAAGCGCTTAAAGAGGGCGTGGACCTGATATACACAAAACTTTACAAAACGCTTGAAGGAAAAGGTTTAAAGCCAATGGTTTCCAAAGGAGAGCCTTTTGATGTAGAAATCCATGAGTCTATCGCGCAGTTCCCTGCTCCTTCCGATGATCTGAAAGGAAAAGTAATTGACGAAATTGAAAAAGGTTATTACCTGAACGACAAAGTGATCAGGTATGCAAAAGTAATTGTAGGCGCATAAACCATCATTGAAACAGTCAAAATGGCAAAGAAAAGAGATTTTTACGAGATACTTGGCGTCGAGCGCGGAGCTGCTGCTGATGATATTAAAAAGGCTTATCGCAAGCTGGCAATTAAGTTTCACCCCGATAAAAATCCGGATGATCCAACTGCAGAAGATAAATTTAAAGAAGCAGCGGAAGCCTACAGCGTTCTGAGCGACGAAACCAAACGCCAGCGTTACGACCAGTTTGGTCATGCGGGTGTTGGTGGCGCGTCCGGTGGCGGTGGTGCCGGATATGGTGCCGGTGGTTTCACGATGGATGACATTTTCTCTCAGTTCGGCGACATATTTGGTGGCGACAGTAGTCCGTTTGGTGACATTTTTGGCCGCCAGGGCGGTGGTGGCGGACGCCGGGTTCGTAAAGGATCCGATCTGCGCATTAAATTGAAGCTCAATCTGGAAGAAGTTGCAAACGGTGTTGAGAAAAAAATAAAAGTAAAACGGCATGTGAGTTGCACCACTTGTGGAGGCAATGGCGCTAAAAACGGCACATCCCTTACAAACTGCGGATCATGTAACGGAACAGGCCAGGTAAGGAAAGTAGTTAGTACAATGCTTGGTCAAATGGTGTCGACCAGCACTTGCCCCACCTGTAATGGTGACGGAAAAATCATCAGTGAACGCTGTGATGCCTGTGCAGGCGAAGGGCGTTTATTGCAGGATGATCTTATTACCCTCAATATTCCTGGTGGTGTTGCCGAAGGCATGCAGCTTTCAATGTCTGGAAAAGGTAATGTACCTTCCCGAGGCGGCGTTGCCGGTGATTTGCTGATCGTGATCGAAGAAGAAGAAGATGCGTTTCTTAAAAGAGACGGAAACAACATTGTATTCGACATGCACCTGAGCTTCGTTGATGCTGCACTTGGCACTTCAACCGAAATTCCGACTATCGATGGCAAAGCAAGAATTAATGTTGAAGCAGGAACACAGGCTGGTAAGATTCTTCGCTTGAAAGGCAAAGGAATCAAAGACCTGAATGGTTACGGAAAAGGAGATCAGCTGGTTCATATCAATGTTTGGACACCACAACAGCTTTCTTCCGATGAGCGCGAAACACTTGAATCATTGCGTCATTCTCCTAATTTCCAGCCGAAACCCGGAAAAAATGAAAAAGGATTTTTCGACAAAATGAAGGATTTCTTTCATTGAAAATTCTGAGGATAGATTTTAACGAAACCGCTTCTTATGGAGGCGGTTTTTTTATTAAACGCAGCATCCGCCGAGTCAAAACGCAAGGTGAAAGGGAGTCTCTTTGTTATGAAATGCTACTTGGCGAACTTTGCGGATGCTTTCCGGCTTTGCCTGAGATCTCTGCAACCAATTTTCACGCAAAGACGATAAGGACAGCGCAAAGGAAGGAAAGCAAAAACACGAGCGCTTCCAAGTCGTGTAAATCTTCGCGACCTTTGCGATAGCTTACCTGCTTTGCGTGAAATGCCTGCACCAAATTTTCACGCAAAGACGATAAGGACAGCGCAAAGGAAGGAAAGCAAAACCATGAGCGCTTCCAAGTCGTGTAAATCTTCGCGACCTTTGCGATAGCTTACCTGCTTTGCGTGAAATGCCTGCACCAAATTTTCACGCAAAGACGATAAGGACAGCGCAAAGGAAGGAAAGCAAAACCACGAGCGCTTCCAAGTCGTGTAAATCTTCCCGACCTTTGCGATAGCTTACCTGCTTTGCGTGAAATGCCTGCACCAAATTTTCACGCAAAGACGATAAGGACAGCGCAAAGGAAGGAAAGCAAAACCATGAGCGCTTCCAAGTCGTGTAAATCTTCGCGAACTTTGCGATAGCTTACCTGCTTTGCGTGAAATGCCTGCACCAAATTTTCACGCAAAGTCGATAAGGACAGCGCAAAGGAAGGAAAGCAAAACCATGAGCGCTTCCAAGTCGTGTAAATCTTCGCGAACTTTGCGATAGCTTACCTGCTTTGCGTGAAATGCCTGCACCAAATTTTCACGCAAAGACGATAAGGACAGCGCAAAGGAAGGAAAGCAAAACCATGAGCGCTTCCAAGTCGTGTAAATCTTCCCGACCTTTGCGATAGCTTACCTGCTTTGCGTGAAATGCCTGCACCAAATTTTCACGCAAAGACGATAAGGACAGCGCAAAGGAAGGAAAGCAAAACCATGAGCGCTTCCAAGTCGTGTAAATCTTCCCGACCTTTGCGATAGCTTACCTGCTTTGCGTGAAATGCCTGCACCAAATTTTCACGCAAAGACGATAAGGACAGCGCAAAGGAAGGAAAGCAAAACCATGAGCGCTTCCAAGTCGTGTAAATCTTCCCGACCTTTGCGATAGCTTACCTGCTTTGCGTGAAATGCCTGCACCAAATTTTCACGCAAAGTTCCACACTAAAAAATTTCGCGTGAAATACTAAATATCGACAACAAAACTACTCCTTCGAACAGCTAAAAAATTCACACAAAGACAACAAGGAATAGCGCAAGGGAAGTAAAGTAAATTGTGATCACTTTGTAACTTCGTGTAAATCTTCGCAAACTTTATGTGAACCTTGAATCAACAAATATGTCACTCCAATGAAAAAATTACTTATTACAGCATTTGCCTCTTTAATTTCATCCATGCTTTTTGCCCAGGGTAATCCGTCTGAAATCACTTTTGCTACTTACAATGTCAGCATGGAAAGTGAAAATTATTCGAAACGTGGAACGCCTGGAAACTCAGAACAAATTCTGGTTCGGGAATTAGCCGGGGGCAGCAATCAACAAATCCGGAATATTGCGAAAATAATTCAGACGGTCGGACCTGACGTGATTTTGTTGAACGAATTTGACTATATCAAAGATGCTGATGCCGGTGTTCGTCAATTTATCAAAGCGTATCTGAACAAGGATCAGGATGGTTCAAAGGCCATTGATTATCCCTACTTCTATTATTCAACTGTTAATACCGGGCAGCCGTCTCCATACGACCTGGATAACAATGGTAAAACAGAACAGATTGGCAACGATGCATGGGGTTTTGGTATGTATCCCGGACAGTACGGCATGATGTTGCTTTCCAAATACCCGATTGAAACTACTGGCATTCGTACATTCCAACATTTTAAATGGAAAGACATGCCGGGCGCTTTGAAACCGGTTAAGGCTGACGGAAGCGATTGGTACACGGCAGACGCCTGGGCTCAGTTTCCTCTTTCATCCAAATCGCACTGGGACGTTCCTGTCAAAGTCGGCAACAAAACCATTCATGTGCTTGTCAGCCACCCAACGCCTCCTGCCTTTGACGGCGCGGAAGGACGGAATAAGAAACGAAATCATGATGAGATCCGATTTTGGAAGGATTACATCAATGACGCCGGAAATAGCTATGCGGTAGATGACAAGGGTGTTAAGGGCGGGTTGCCAGCTAATGTCCCATTCGTGATTATGGGGGATCAAAATGCAAGCCCCGTGGAAGGGAATGGAATAGTCGATGGAATTGCCTCCCTGTTAGCCGATCCGAAGGTGAATGGGGCGATCGTACCGGAAAGCAAAGGCGGCGCTGAACATTCTCCTAACAACCCAAACGCGAAAAACCACACCGCGTTTTGGCGTATGCGGGCTGACTATGTTTTGCCCTCCAAGGTTGGATTCAAAGTTTTGAACGGCGGTGTGTTTTGGCCGGCAAAAGGCGAGCCATTATCAGAGCTTGTTGAGAAAAGAGAATCCAGTTCAGATCACCGCTTGGTTTGGATGAAAGTAGGATTGGAATAGCCGTTTGAATTTCACCTTTTAAACGGCCATATCTTCGTTGAGATTAACCTGCTTATTATAGAGCTACAAGTTTGAGCAAACATTTGTTTTGATTGTAAGCGCGTTAAAAACGCGAAGCCATGTCCGCACCGATTTCAAAGCGCGTTAAAAACGCGAAGCCATGTCCGCACCGATTACAAATCGGTGCGAGCGGCAAAGAAAATGCCTGGATTCTGACGAGTCCAGGCATTTTCCATTTTTATAACCGTAAGATTTTCTTATTGCTGACCAGGATACATGTTGAATGCCGCCAGATGTTTCTGGAAGATCACCTCATACTTCTTGGCGGCGGCCTCTTGTTTGGCTTCGCGACATTCGTGAACGATCGTCTGCAGAATACCGAGATCAAGATTTGAATCCCTGCGTTTTGTAGTGCCGTTTTCCTTCGCCCAGGTCAGGTTTTCATCCGACCTGTTTGCCATCGTTTCTGATATCTCCAAAGCCCTTTTTGTTTCGCCAAGGTCAAACAGCGAACCAATATAGTAAGTTGAAATCTGATCGTATGGAATGCTTTTATCCGGCATCACTTTCAGAATCTCGTTGACTGCCTTCTTCGCTTCTTCTGTTCTGCCATCCTGAATCAACTGACCTATCAAACGAAGAAAAGCGATGCGGGCCGAGAATACAGGAGAACCAAGGTAGGTATTGTCGTAGTAGGTTTTGGGATTGTCCAGATCTCTCCAGAACATTTTCGTCATCAGGTTTTTGTACATCAGATCCGCGTTCACATAACCATCCGAAGCACCCGGCACTTTTACGGGCAGCAAACGATACGCATAACCTTCAAGCTGCATGTATTCCTTCATGCTTAGATAACTGGATCCACCCAATGTAGAAGAGAAGTATATCGGACGTTTCCAGTCATTGGTTGCGATGATATCCAGCATAATCAGTTCCGATTTGTACAAATCACCTTTACCGATGGTCCAGCTGATAGAATCACTAACAAATGGAAGCAAATCGCTCTTTATGATGTTCATCTTCTTAACAGCTTCCGCGTTTACAGGCAGGAACAACACCGAAGAAGGCAAAATCGAAGTCATGTCGCCACTTGTCAAAGGCACCTGAATGGCCTTGTTCTCCTGTTTTACCAGGCCAAGGTATTCTTTCAAATCAATTCCTTCTTTAACACTTGGAATTTCATAAAATGGCACAATGTCATTTTTCCCAAAAGCATAATTATTTTTATCCAGAGAAATCGGGAGTGCTTCCGACAGATAAGTTTTACGTTTCATCTGATCAATATACCAATCGGTACCCAGCAAACTCAGGTTACAAACGCGGACATCCGTTCTGAATCCTTCCACTTCCTGGACATACCAAAGCGGGAACGTATCGTTATCACCACCTGTGAAAAGAATCGCATTCGGTGCGCAGGAGTTCAATAAATTTTTCGCAAAATCAACGGAATGGTAACGGTGATCACGGTTGTGATTATCCCATCCTTTTGTCCCCATTATAACCGGAACGACCAGACAAGCGGCGGTTGCGATACCTGCTCTGGTTGAACTATCTTTAATAAACTTACTGATCCCGTCCGCAACCGCAATGACGCCAATCCCGATCCACATGCAGAAGATATAGAATGAACCAACATAAATATAATCACGCTCGCGAGGCTCCGTGGGAGGCGAATTGAGGTACACAACCAATGCCACACCGGTTAACAGGAATAGTAAACTGAGCACCAGCATGTCCCGTTTCTGGCGGAAATACATGATTACCACACCAAACAAACCCAACAGAAACGGCAGCATAAAGTAGTTGTCATGCGCCTTGTTATTGGCGATGGACGAAGGATATTTTTTAGAAATATCCCAGGGAAGCATATTTCCCGCTCCCTCTTCATCACTTTCACGACCCACGAAATTCCATAGGAAATAACGCCAGTACATGTGACCAATCTGGTAGGAGAACATAAACGATAGGTTGTTGCCCATTGAGGGTTTCTGGCCTTCGGCCAGGCCGGTCATCTGGCGGTATAGCTGCGGATGACCATCCTGGGTGCTATACATACGCGGCAGCAGCATACTTGTACCAGGCTCATACTCGTACTCCGGACGGTAATCGTAAATGGTATATTTTCCGTCTTGCTTGCGGTACATAGGCGCACCACGCTGCTGACTTACCGGGCGAGACACAAAGGTTGGCCCGTAAAGCAAAGGGCGACTGCCATATTGCTCTCTTTTCAGGTACGATACAAAACTCAATACATCGTTAGGATTATTTTCATTGATCGGCGGGTTATATTCAGCACGAACCAAAACCATAAGATAACTTGCATAACCAACCAGCACAAAGGCAAGTGAAAGCAATCCGGTGTTCAGCAAAACCTTCTCTTTCTGGTGCGAATAGCGAATTCCCCACACCAAAGCGCCAAGAAACAAAACAATGAAAAATATCACCCCCGATTTATAAGGCAATCCCAACGAATTGACAAAGAAAATCTCAAATTTACCAGCCATACTCGGCAAGCCCGGAATGATACCTGAATTGATAATACCCAAAATAACAAGACCGCCTATGAAAGCAAGAATACCGCCGAAAACGCTTGGTTTTGGGAATTTCTTAAAATAATAAACGAGCGCCAAAGCCGGTATTGTAACCAGATTCAGCAAATGGACACCGATAGAAAGCCCAACCAGATAAGCGATAAATATTAACCAACGGTTCTCAGCAGCAGGATCTTCAATGCGCTCCCATTTGAAAACCGCCCAGATTACTATGGCAGTAAAGAAAGATGACATCCCGTAAACCTCAGCCTCAACGGCTGAAAACCAAAATGAATCGGACCATGTATAAGCCAGAGAACCAACAACACCAGCACCCATGAGTAGAATGATATCACCCGTAGTTAAATCCTGATCGGCTTTTCCGATAAATTTACGGGCAAGCAGCGTGATTGTCCAGAAAAGGAAAAGGATGGTCAGCGCACTACTTAGAACTGACACCATATTAACCCAATAGGCAACATTGGTAAGGTCCCCGAATGCAAAGAGAGAAAACAACCTGCCAATCAGAAGGAAAAAAGGAGCGCCCGGAGGGTGTGGCACCTGAAGTTTGAAGGCGCAGGCGATAAATTCACCGCAATCCCAAAAACTGGCCGTCCTTTCAACGGTGAGTGCATATGTAATGAGTGCAATGGCAAAGACAATCCAACCCGTAAGGTTGTTGGAACGATTGAAACGGGTCATTTTTTAAAATGTAAATGATAAAATATGAAATGCAAATTGGGCATGAACAGGCACACTTTCGAATGGATTTACCATTGGCCGCCCAAAATTAGCAAAATAACCGCAACGGCAAGGATTAAAGAGTCTTAAAAAGTGTTAAAGCGAAAACGGCAAGGGGCTAAAAATTCAAAAGCCGGGCACTTATCAGCACCCGACTTTCTTGTCTCAAACTTTTTCGAGCCTTCCATCCTCACTTATAAAAGATCCATTTCGCCAGTTCTTTATAGCTAACCTTTTTCCCGTACATCAGAATACCTACACGGTAAATCCTTGCGGCAAGCCAGGTTGTGCCCATAAAACCCAGAACCAGCAGCGTCATCGACAATGCCAACTCCCAGGCAGGGACACCAAATGGAATCCTTACCATCATGATAATGGGCGACGTGAATGGGATAATGGAAGTCCAGAAGGCCAGGCTGCCGTCGGGGTCACGCAAAACAAACTGGGCAAATACAAATGAAAATATAATCGGCAATGTAATGGGAAGCATAAATTGTTGCGTGTCAGCATCATTGTCGACCGCCGCTCCGACTGCTCCGAAAAGTGCACTGTAAAGCAGATAACCTCCCAGATAATAAAATAGAAAACAGCCCAATATCAGTGGAATATTGAGACTGCCGACAGCTCCCAGAACTTCTTCTACCGGATTGGCAACGTTGCTGCCGCCCATATTGCCATTCGGCATCTGACCTTGCACTTTACCCATTTCCTGCGTAATTTCTTTCGCATCCTCAGGCAGTTGTCTGTTCAGAATGGCAGTGGCCGCACTGGTGAGCGAAATTGTAAGCAAAATCCAAAGTACAAATTGCGTGAGCCCGACAAGCGCGACGCCGATGATCTTCCCCATCATCAGCTGAAATGGCTTAACGGAAGAAATAATCACCTCAACAATACGGCTTGTCTTTTCTTCCGTAATGCCACGCATCACTTGCGTACCATAAATAAAGACGGACATGTAGATTAGAAAAGCACAGATACCGCCAATAATCGTGGCCGCGCCGGAACTGCTGGTCTTTTCACCTTCGTCATTTAAACTAATGGTCTCAGAATCAACATTAACACGGGAATCTTCCAGAATTTTGTGCGTAATCCCGGCACGCGAGAGTTTAATTTCTTCAATTTCTTTCTCAATAACACCCTCAATTTCCGACTTGAGTTCAAGGCTGACGTTCTTTGCTGCATAGATACGTACACTTTTAGGCTCTGCAATTACATTGGCCGGTATGTAAACCAACGCATTGTTGGAGCCTTTTTTAAATTGCGCTTTCGCTGAATCGACAGACGTGGAAATGTAGTTGAATTTGATCGTTTTACTGTCCTTAAACTCATTTTTAAAAAGACCGCTTTCATCCAGCACCTGCACTGTTTTCAAGTCGATTGACCCCAGTGCCACCCAAAATACAGCGGCGTATCCTCCTACGAAAAGTAACGGCCCCAGAATGGTCATGATCAAAAAAGATTTCTTTTTGACACGAACAAGGTACTCCCGCCTTAAAACCAAAAATATATTCCGCATTGATTAGTTGGTTATTAATAATTCAGATTAAATCGAATGTCATGCCTCAGGCACTTCATTTACAGCCTTCATAAAAATGTCGCTCATCGTCGGGATATTTTCTCCGAAAGCACGGATCTCCACCCTTGTCAGTAAATCACGGAGTAGATCGTTCGGGCTCATACCGTCCGGTAGATGAACACTCGTTCTCAAATAACCGGATTCAACCTCCTTAATCGCACTTAAATTGTATTTTTCGTCAATTCCGTCCAAAAAACCCCTGTACTCAACAAAATAAGTATTGGTTTTAAACTGCTCTTTGATAGCAAGTTTTGGACCGTCCAGGACTTTTTTTGCCTTATGGATCAGCGCGATGTTGTCACAAAGCTCTTCCACTGTTTCCATCCTGTGGGTTGAAAAAATAATTGTACTTCCCTTTTGCTTTAATTCCAGAATTTCGTCACGTATCAGATTGGCATTAATTGGGTCAAACCCTGAAAACGGCTCATCAAGAATGATCAGAGCTGGCTCATGCAGTACAGTGGACACAAATTGCACCTTCTGCTGCATGCCTTTCGAAAGATCCGAAACACTTTTATCCCACCAGGTTTTAATATCGAACTTTACAAACCACGTTTTCAGTTTCTCCATGGCTTCCTTTTTGGACAGTCCTTTTAGCTGGGCAAGGTACAACAGCTGCTCCCCCACTTTCATTTTTTTGTACAATCCGCGTTCCTCCGGCAAATACCCGATCCGCCCGATATGTTTGTCGCCCAGCGGCTCTCCGTCAAAAAGAATCAAACCTTTGTCCGGCCCGGTAATCTGGTTGATGATACGGATCAGCGAAGTTTTACCCGCTCCATTGGGACCGAGCAGACCGAAAATACAGCCTCTCGGAATTTGAATACTTACGTCGTCCAAAGCACGGTGATTGGAATAATCCTTGGTAACGTTCTGAACTTCAATAATATTCATAAATTTTATCTTATTATAGCACCCTGACGTCGGGACTGATAAACCTAGGATACCAATCCCGACATCAAATATGCAAAGTCTGGCAAGGATTACAAAGTCAGAATTACAAAAGCGTATTGGGAATGATCAACGGTAAAAACAAAAAAGCGAGCGGAGAGCCGTTCGCTTTTTAAATAAGAAGAGTAAGTAAATTCAAATGTATTTTTCCCGTACCTGAAAAAGCACCCAAAAACCGATAAGACCACTGATTATCGCACCAATTATATTTAACTGAATAAGACTACCGACCAAACTGAGCAATAAAGCATAATACATCAGATTCCAACCAGCCCGTTTTCTTGCCTTTAACGAGTTAAATGCCATCAGATATATGATCAGTGTAAGAACTGAAAAGACGATTCCGACGTAAAAGCTAAAACCTACGCCATACCCTACCGATCCGATTCCAACAGCAGTACCAATACCAAATGCAGTCAGAAGACTAAAAATCCCAATTATCGAAAGAACAAGTATAACGTATGGGCCATATTGAGCGATGCCCTCTTTCAGGCCCTCTGGGAATGCAGGAAATTTCTCAAGAAAAACAGGTTCTAATTCTTTTTCCAGTACGAGTTTAGGTTCCATAAACGTAAGTTAATTATGATGGGGATAGTTTATAATCGAAAGCTAAACAAATCCTTTCTGAATTCAATCATCCGTTAACTTATTAGTTATTAAACGTGTCCGGTAAATTATTAAACGTTGGCGCCCGACAATCAGCTAGAAGTCTTTGGTATTTTCCCGTCTAAAATAAGCCCCTAATCTTCCGGATAAGGCACGTAGATAAATCCGGAAAAATCACCGATAAGCGCGAAAAGGCAGCAATACTCGTCGGCATCTTTATAATTTTCCACAAAAGCCTCGGCGGATTCTTCGCCGATCAGTTTGCGGTCAATAAACTCCTGCATAAACGACGCCCGGTAATTGTACCTGTTGGTCATTTCAGTGGATCCAATCAACAGGGCGCCTAATTCTACATCGGTACTTGTTATGATAAAGATCGGATATTCTGAAAATCCACGCTTACGTATCTGATAAGAAGCTTCTTTCAACTGATCCGAAACTCTTATAAAATCCTCGGACACGACACCCATCAGTTTCCGATTCAACTCAGGAGAGTTGGCATCGTCCATCAGGGAATTTTCATTACTGTTATTAATCATATGTTAGCTGTTGGCTGTTAGCTGCTAGCGTTTAGTTAAAAGATGTTTTATGGCTGAGGGCTTTAAGATGTTTTCAAAATACGATTGGCTAAAAGCCAATAGCTAATAGCCAAAGGCTACCGGCTTCTCACATTCGTGCCGCCAGCAAAAGCGTCAGATCCTTGTAACGCATATTGTAGGTGCGGGCAATGTATGAATTTGTCAATGTACCTTTATGGCAATACACCCCTTTCATAAACCATCTGTTGGCATAAATCATTTCCTCAATTCCACCGATTGTTCCTGTTTGTAATAAAAAAGGCAGAAAAACATTGCTCAAAGCGGTACTTGCTGTATTGGCAACGCGTGAAGGAATGTTGGGAACACAATAATGGATCACTTCATTGACTTTGAAAGTCGGATCTTTGTGGGTTGTCATGCGGGAAGTTTCAAAAGAACCTCCCTGGTCAATACTCACATCAATGATCACCGAACCTGGCTTCATCTCCATCACCATTTCCTTGGTCACCACCATTGGGCTCAGTCCATTCTCCGCACGCATGGTTCCTATCACCACGTCCGCCCGGCTGATGGCTTCTGACAGTGTGTCAGAATCGATAATAGAAGTATATAAGTTCTGTCCGATTGAATATTTCAGCCTTTGCAGACGATAAATGTGTTTATCAAATACCTTGATATCCGCCCCCATACTGATACCTGCACGAGTCGCGTACTCAGAGACCGTCCCGGCACCGAGAATCACAATTTTTGTTGGAGGCACGCCTGTAATACCGCCAAGAATAATGCCGCGTCCACCGTTTGGCGTCGATAAATATTCGGCGGCAATAAGGAGTACTGTACTGCCGGCAATTTCGCCCATAGCGCGGATTATCGGCTTCCCTCCTACCTGATCCTCAATCAGTTCATAACCAATTCCGGTTATTTTCGACTGATTCAACTTTTCAAAATATTGCTTTTGAAGCGTCGGCAGATTTAGTGCAGAGATGAGCGTTGTGCCGGCTTTGATAAAGCCAAATTCTTCTTCGACCAGAGGCTCTACTTTCAAGATCAGGTTGGCCTGGTACACTTCCTTGGCTGACTGCACGATTCTTGCACCTGCTTCGCTGTATTCGTGGTCTGTGAAATTCGATCCCTTTCCCGCATCTTTTTCCACCCAGACTTCATGTCCGTTTCTTACCAGAATACGCACCGCATCAGGTGTCAGCGCAATCCGGTTTTCCTGCAATGAAACCTCTTTTGGCAAACCGATCAGCAATGCATTCTGGTCCTTTCGCACGGCAACCATTGACTCCTGCGGATATAGCACCGACTGTTTGGCTAATTCTTCGAAACCGGTAATTTGAGGCTGAACCATTAAATAAAATAGGTGAATATGATAGACTTTCTTCTAATATTGGTGCCATTCTCATTTAATCTGAGAACTTCCTGAGTTTAAAAACACTTACGAAATTACCGTTCCGGCATTTACCTCCGTTACTTTCAAAATACGCTGCCCGTCTTCCTGCAAACTCAGGTCGAGATGCATATAATTTTGTGGCCACAAAGATTCGATTTGGTCCGGCCATTCAACGAAACAAAAATTTCCAGAGTCAAAATACTCTTCAATGCCCATGTCCAGCGCTTCTGTTTCCTGCCTTATCCTGTAAAAATCAAAGTGATAAATAACCTCGTTTGTGTCACTGATATATTCGTTCACTAATGCGAACGTGGGACTTTGAACCACCGATTGAACGCCTAAATTTTTACAAATGGCCTTAATCAGCGTGGTCTTGCCTGCTCCCATGTGCCCGTTAAAAAGCCAAACCGGCGCATCACGGCCAATATCAATGAGTCCGGTTGCTACTGCGTCCAGGTCTGACAGCTCTTTAAAATGAAAAATGTAAGGACTCGCGTTCATGGCGTAAAATTACCCATTTTGGAAACAGTAAATGCATTTTCATCCTCACAAATAAATGAAACGGCGACTGAGGGCATAAAAATAGCGGCAGAGCTCCTCCACCGCTATTCACCTCAAAATCTGTACCTGTTAAAATGCCTCGTTAAACTTTCCATTCCTTCCGCATTTTCCGGCCAAGCAATTCATTTGCCTCCTTATCTTTTTCAAATTCTTCTTTAACCGGATCCCATTTCAGCGAGCGTTGCAGCTGATAACTGATGTTACCGAGATTACAGATTGACGCCGTTCTGTGTCCGGTCTCTACATCGCATACTGGCTTGCTTCTTTTCCGGATTGCATTCAGAAAATCTTTATAATGGTTATCACTCACATAAATTTTATACTCATCCTCCTTAAAAACCTTTTCCTTTAAAGTCTCCGGTGTAGTCTTCAGTTCTCCTCTTGTTACCCAGACTTCACCATCCGTGCCAATAAAATGGCAGTAATTTTTCCCTTCCACCGGCCGGTGAATCATTTCGGTGCCGTTTGCATATTTATACACCAAACCTTTTCCGGGCTCAGAATAAATCATTTCTTTCGGACCGCTTTCATCCATGTTCAGCCCCCACTGTGCTATGTCAAACATGTGCGCGCCCCAGTCGGTCATACCGCCGCCGCCAAATTCACGATAATCACGCCATTTTGGCCAGAATTTGGCATCCATTGCAGGTGCAAGTTCGTTGTTGTAAGGCCTTTCAATGGCGTTAGGGCCCATCCACAAATCCCAGTTCAAACCCGCCGGCAGTGTTTCCGGGTTCAGATCCCAAACTTTTGGCGGGCCACCAACATTTACATAAACTGTTTTTATCGTTCCAATTGCACCGCTCCGCACCAGTTGCACGGCCTGAATAAATTCTTTTGAAGACCGTTGCATACTGCCAGTCTGAAACACACGGTTGTGTTTTCTGGTAGCATTTACCATGGCCCTGCCTTCTTTGACAGTAAGCGACAAGGGTTTTTCACAATAAATATCTTTTCCGGCTTCCGCTGCACGTACCGCCATGGCCGCATGCCAATGATCCGGCGAAGCGATCACAACCGCATCAATATCTTTTCTGGCAAGCAGTTCCCGAAAATCCGTAATCCCGACCGCCGATTTGTAATCACTTTTTCCTGATTTATCGGCGTACCATTTGTTTACCGCACCCACAAAAGTTTCCTGCTTTACTGCATAAACATCCGACGCCGCAACAACCTGCGTTTCGCCTGTGTCAAGGAACCGGCCCCGAAGTCCTCCGCTCTGGCGGCCACAACCAATGAATCCGAGATTGATTTTGTCACTCGGAGCCATGAATCCGGCTCCTCCCAGCACGTGACGGGGCACAATCATAAAGGAACCGATGACGGCTCCGGCTTTCAGGAAGTCCCGGCGGTTTAAATTTTTAGCAGATTCTGTGGTCATAGAGACAGTAGTTTTGGTATAATTCCGGCATTACTAATAAAGGATATTACTGGAATTCTTACCCATTCAGGTATTATTAAATGTTTAAATGGTATTGATCAGCTAACCAATTTTATTGACGCCATGCACAGTTCATTTTCAAGACGAGAATTTTTGATCAAATCAATTGCAACGGGCGTCATCGCGCCGGCCATTGCACAGGACGTTTTTTCTAAGCCAAAATCAGCACAGGATACGCTTCCCAAAATTCACATTTTCTCGAAACACCTTCAATTTCTTGACTATCAGGATATGGCGGCGGCAGCACGTGAGTTGGGTTTTGACGGAATTGATCTCACCGTAAGACCCAAAGGACACGTACTTCCCGAAAACGTGGAAACGGACTTACCAAAGGCTGTGGCGGCCATGAAAAAAGCAGGATTCTCACCGTCCCTCTTTTGTACTGCGGTGGAAGACGCCGGAAATACGACTGACAAAAAAGTGCTTGAAACTGCCTCTGGCCTTGGTTTTAAGTATTACCGCATGAACTGGTACAAATATCCTGACCAAAATACGATACCTCAATCCCTGGAAGGTTTTGGAAAGAAAATGGCCGAACTCAGTATTTTAAATACAAAATTGAACCTGACCGGCTGCTATCAGAATCATGCTGGCAGGATGGTTGGTGCTTCCATGTTCGAAATTAAACAAATGTTACAAAATGCCGACCAGAAATACATTGGTGCTCAGTACGACATACGCCATGCCACACTTGAAGGCGGCTTATCCTGGCAGACCGGTTTTCAGCTAATCAAACCGAACATTAAAACGGTGGTTGTAAAGGACTTTATGTGGGAGAAAACCAAAGGAAAATGGGCTCCCAAAAGTGTTCCTCTGGGAGAAGGAATGGTCGATTTCGTGACGTATTTTAAACTTTTGAAAGAAAATAAAATAGATGCTCCCATGTGCCTGCACCTTGAATATCCGCTTGGCGGCGCGGACCAGGGAGCGGACAAGATTACCGTCGATAAAAAGGTCGTTTTTGAAGCAATGAAACGAGATCTCGCAAAAGTGAAGGAACTCTGGCGGCAGGCATGATAACCAATTTGAGCGCTATTTCTGAAACCAGGTGCTGCGAACCAGCCCGACAGTCACATTGAGCAAAAACAGAATCTGCGATACAATCCAGATTAACATCCCAAACAAAACCTGTGTGTTGTGATCCTGATCACGCTTGAAGTCTGCGGCGGATAGAAAGGTGCCGGCTAAATTTGGTTTTTCGACGCTGCCGGCTAAAACTACCAGAAATAATGCTGTCAGAATGGAGCCAATTACCTGAATCCAGGTAGCTGTTTCAACTAGGTTTTTGGTTTTAAACAACCAGTAAACCAATCCGTTAAAACCAGCCATAATCGAAAAGAATCCCCCGAGAACACCGATGGGGATCACATAATAAGTATCGGATAATTGAATATCAAGCACAAAAGATTTACGAAAATAAGCAATGATCAAGATGACGGGAACGGCCACCCATAAAATAAAATACGGCTGGCTGAATATTACTTTTCTGTTCATTTGAAGCACTGGACCTGATCTGAATTAATATGTATGCAAGGTAACGACAATGTTTTGTGCGGCGAAGTTTCCGCGTTGGCAACTTTCCCCGGTTTATTTTGCGCGCCTGTAATGGGGAATTACCGAAGACTAAGTCAAACACAAGGTAAGCGCATATCCATTACATTTGCGCCAGCAAGTTAGCACCTGTTTAAATTTTCAAACAATTTAATATCATGTCTACCAGAATTCTTAACGTTGGATTAATTGGTTTCGGGCTATCCGGCCGTTATTTCCATTCCCCTTTTTTAACTACAAATCCGCGGTTCCATCTAAAAACTGTTGTAGAAAGAAGTAAAAACGAAGCCCAGGAATTTGATCCGAATATAGAGAACGCGCGTTCGACAGATGAGTTACTGAGTGACGAATCCATTGATCTGGTCTTTATTTGTACACCAAATGAAACTCACTTCCCTTACGCAATGGACGCGCTGGAAAACGGAAAACACGTGGTCATCGAAAAGCCATTTGCAAGTACTGAAGCAGAAGCAAGGCAGCTGGTAGAACTGGCAGAGACGAAGGGACTTATTCTTACAGCTTATCAAAACAGGCGGTGGGACTCCGATTTTCTTACAATAAAAAAACTACTCGCCGAAGACAAACTTGGCGATATCATTGAATATGAATGCCGTTATGACCGTTTTCGTCCGGTGGTTCCAACAGAATCATGGAAGGAAAAAAAAGTACCGGTAGGCGGAAATCTGTACAATCTTGGACCACACCTGATCGACCAGGCGCTGGTGCTTTTCGGCGAACCTGAAACCGTTACGGCCGAAATCAGAAACGTGCGTCCGGGCAGCGAAATTGATGACTATTTCGACGTCCGCTTGGGCTATGCCGACAAACTGGTGATCGTGAAGTCAAGCCTGATGGTTTATGAGAACTTTCTGAGGTACAATCTGCACGGCACGAAGGGTTCCTTTATAAAAGGAGGGCTTGATCCGCAGGAAGAGACTTTACGCAAAAATGTACTTCCAACGACCCAACCCTGGGGCGAAGAACCAGAGGATCGATGGGGCAAACTTTACAGCGGCGACTTCAACGGTGTAGTCAAAAGTGAACCAGGCGATTATACGCCTTTTTACGATAATGTTTACGAAGCAATTGTTGAAGGTGCAGAACTCGCAGTGAAACCATCGGAAATCCTGAGGACCTCCAGGGTGATTGACCTTGCAATCGCCAGCAGCGAGCAGAAGCAGGTCATGAAATACTGATAAGAGGTTAGCCAGAATATTATTGCCAAACGCGCCGGGGAGCTGATTGCTTTCCGGCGCATTTTTTTGTTAAGACCAGCTAATTTCTGACCCAATTACTGAATAAGAATTAAAAAAAAATTAAAATTTCGACTAATTTCACTTTTTAGTCGAAATACGTATACTGTCGGGCACCAACTGAATTCAATCTTTTCTACCTTTGCCGACCCTGAAAAATTACAATCAGGAGCAGTTATTGAATTTACACAAACCGATATACGAAAATTGACAGAAATGTGATCTTGTATCCAAATTCTGCCAGTCTCAGATTAGCCCGATTCTAAAAATGACACGATTTATTATTGCAGGCTTGTTACTTGCAAACAGCTTGATCAGCCACTCCCAGTCTTATCCAGCCATTGACTCGCACAATCAAAAAGGGAAAATATTTGTTTATTGGGGATGGAATCGCAGTGCGTATACGCAGTCCGACATTCATTTTAAAGGCCAGGAGTACGATTTCACTTTGAAAAATGTGATCGCTAAGGATCGTCAGACTCCGTTCACGGCGCGTTATTTTAATCCTACAAAAATTACAATTCCGCAATACAATTTTCGGATCGGATATTTCTTCAAACCAAAATACAGTATTTCATTCGGGTTCGATCACATGAAATATGTGATGAAACAGGATCAGACGGTTCTGATAAATGGATCCATTTCAGGATCAAACTCTGAATACGACAGGAACTATAACAACGAAGCCATTAAACTGACAGGAAATTTTTTAAAATTTGAGCATACCAACGGGCTCAATTACCTCAATGTTGAAGTGCGCAGAATGGACAATTTGCTAGATCGCAACAAACTGAAGATCAAAACTATCGATGTTAATATTTTTGAAGGTGTGGGCGCAGGAATTCTTTATCCAAAAACAGACGTGACCTTGCTCAATTTCGACGAAAACGATCAGTGGCATGTTGCCGGATACGGAATGAGTGTCGTTGCGGGTTTGAACATTACTTTTTTCAAACACTTTTTTATACAGGGAGAGGCAAAGGGCGGATTTATCAATATGCCAAATATTCTAACGACCAATTTTGCCCCGGATCATGCGAGTCAGCACTTTTTCTTTCTACAGGGCAATACCAACTTTGGCGTAATATTTAAATTCTAATCCTACAATCTCAGATCAGAACGCAAAAAAGAGGACAGCCGCCTGTCCTCTTTTTTCGTTATTGTCTTTTAACAGTCCATCTGTCAGAAAGATTATTTTACAGCCGTAACCAGACGTTTTGTTTCTGTTGCGATCTCGAAAGGTTTCACAGTCACATCGTTGCCATTGCTGATCACGAATGAATAGCTACCATCAGCAAGACTGGAAAGATCGAAGATCTTTGTATAACTTTCTGATTTTGGAAGAGAAGCGCTGTAAAGAACTTCACCAAACTGATCTTTGATAGTTACTGATGATTTTTCTTTAACATTTTCAAGAGCCAGTTTGAATTTCAGGTCGCTGTTTGCGATCAATTCAATTGTTGCGTTGTTTTTTGCAACTACTTCACCAGCGTAAGAAAGATTAGCAGCTGATACTCCCACCAAAACTGCAATTGCTAAGATTGTTTTTTTCATGATGTTTTTAATATTTAGTAATAGGATGATCAAAATTGTATTTTTCAGATATTGAATTTAAAATCTAAAAAATTTAAACTTCTTGTCTCAATTGCCTTCGTTTCAGCGCTTTCGACATGACAAAGCTTGCATGTTATTCATTATAAATCAATAGACGAGCTTTGGCCGAGGAAAAGTTCTTTTTGCAGTCCTATATTAATATTAAAATAATCCTATGATTATACAAATAATACAACAAGTCGTTTAAAATTTGATAGGTAATTTATTCAGCACATTTATACCTAAATTGCATTTTTCTAATAAATTGATTGGTTATTGCATCCCGGGTCAGAAAACTTATTCTTCAATTCATTTCGTTTTTACAAATATTCTGTTACCAAAGAGTTAACATACTACTTCAGACCTCACTCATGCGTGTCCGCATACATTGAAAATCAATCCTCTAAAATATTTTTCGGTTTGTTTTAAAGTATTTTATTCATTCATTCGTCTGCAAGTACAAGACCAATTTTATCCTTCGATTTTGTCACAAAAAAGGCCAAATATAGTTCAAACCGTTACAGCGTATGGCAAGCAGCTGCTTGGATTTATCCGTCAAAGGGTAAAATCTGATGAAGATGCGGAGGATATCCTGCAGGACGTATGGTATCAGCTTAGCAGCGTACCAGAACTTGAGGCCATTGAGCAGGTTGGAAGCTGGCTTTACCGCGTAGCCCGAAACCGGATTATTGACAAATACCGCAAACAAAAACCGGATTCTCTCGAAGACTACGGGTACGAGGATGAAGACGGCGAAATGTTCTTTAAAGAAATTCTGCTTGCCGACGACGGTACACCGGAAACCGTTTACATGCGCGAGCTGGTCTGGGAGCAGCTGACAACAGCCCTGGCAGAACTCCCTGAGAATCAAAGACAGGTTTTTATCTGGAACGAGTTGGAAGACCAGACTTTCCAGGAGATTTCTGACCGCACCGGAGAAAATATCAAGACACTTATTTCCCGTAAACGTTACGCAGTGCAACACTTGCGAGCCAGACTGGAAACATTATACGATGAATTTGTAAATTATTAACTTTGTGAGACATGAATCAGCAATTCAAATACAAGAAACGTTTCTGGCCATTTCCTTTTTTCATTGCCATAGCCGGCCTGATATTAGGCGGAGCCGTAATGTATCTCTGGAATGCCATTTTACCCTCCCTGCTAGGTACAAATAGAATTTCGTTCTGGCAGTCGGTTGGCTTGCTGGCCTTGTGCAGAATTCTTGTAGGAAATTTTGGAGGCAGGATGCAGGCGCACAAGGAACGTTGGAGCCAGAATTGGAATGAAGGAGCAGCAACAGAGGAAGCAGAAGAAGAACGCCAGTCTGGCGGGCCGCCGTGGCGTAACAGATGGATGCGTATGACAAGAGAAGAACGGGTCAAATTTCGTGATGAAATGCGGAAGCGATGCGGGAAGCCTCCTGAAAAACAATAGCTTAGTGACTTCACCCGGCCACCTGGCCGGGCTTTTTTTTATTTTCCCTGTTTGCTTAAAGTAATTTTCAAGTTCATCCGTCTGCCTTTATGTGCCTGATTTACATCGGGAGGAATTCCAGTTGAATACAAGCGCTACGATTATTTCCAAAAAAGGCAACAAAATATCTAAGCTATGAGAAAACTTGTTAAATTCACATTGGGCGCAACCATAGCGCTGATCACAACCGTAAGCCTGCACGTGAACATCGGTCAGCGTTTTCATGACCGCGGGTTCAGATATCTTGGACACCCAACTTTGTACGGCAGGCATCTGCAACTGCACGAGAAGCTGCAGACAGGGAATAGTCCTCAGCGACTTCGGGTAAAACCCATGTGAAATTCTTCCGCTTGATCAATGGAAAGGTAATCGACAATGCCGGATAGCAACATTTTCAGAATATAGAACCGGAATGTCTAATTCATTCACCTGCTTGATTTTCATTATCAAGCAGACATTCAACCTTGACCTTGTTAGCACAAGGAAACCGGCCCAAACTCAATTTATCAAAATATGACACAAAAATGTCAATATCCGCAAACTTCTGATTTTCAATTGTTCTATTCATAGAAATTTTAATACTTTTGTTGAAACAACTTTTGATTCCTTGACATCAGTTTCTACACCAATTGAAGATAAAATTCTGTGGCAGGCGTTTAAGCGTGGGGACGAAATTGCGTTCACCACACTTTATCAGCGCTACGTCAGAGTTCTTTACAGTTATGGAAAAAAGCTGATGGTTTCTGACGGAACAGTTGAAGACCTTGTTCAGGATCTCTTTATAGAATTATGGCAGACCAGAGCACGGCTTGCCGATGTAGAGTCGCCCAAATTCTATTTATTCAGATCACTAAGAAGGAAAATCTACAAAAATGTAAATCACATAGCGCTCTCAGGTCAGAACTGGGAATTCGCTGACGAAAGAGTCCTACCTGTCGCTTTGCCAAAAGAATTTGAAATCATTGAGGCAGAAAATTTTCAAAAACAAAAAGACGACCTTGAGACCTGGCTCAAAAGTTTACCTCCCCGCCAATATGAAGTACTTACACTGCGGTATTATCAGGATTTTAGTTACGCTGAAATTTCGGAATTACTGTCTATTAATGAGCAGTCCGTTCGTAATCTCGCCCAAAGAGCAGTATTGAAGCTGCGTCAGCTTACCATTCCTACCCTGTTAATCAGCCTGTTGCTTATTTTTTAAAAAAACTTTACGAAAAGTGAGTTAAATCAGGAAACTCTTTCCTCTTGTCAATATAAGGTATATCTTATTTTAGCAGGAAATAGTTCTATTGTATGGATTACGTTTACTTTGAGTTGTCTGATTTTCTGGAAGATTCCCGGTTCAAAAGCTGGGTATACACGCCTAACAGAGAATCCGATGCATTTTGGGCTGAATTTCTGGAAGCACACCCTGAGAAAGCCGAAATCGTAAGTAACGCGCGTGCCATACTTACCTTACTTGCCGAAGATTTTGAGTCGCAATTCCCTCAACCGGACGTGGTGGAAAATATGTGGGGAAATATTATGGACAGGAAATCAGAAATAAAACTCGAAAATAAGAAGTCTTACCGCGTATGGTTTTCCGCTTTGAGTGCGGTTGCCGCCGCTTTCCTGGTTGCGATAGGCTGGAATTACAAACCTGAAAGTAAATTGACGCCCGTTACCTACCACGCCCGGGTAAGCAACAGCAAGGTCGAATTAACTGAAACAAAAAACTCCACCAATGCGCCTGTTCTGGTCACATTGCCAGATAAAAGTACGATCCTTCTCCACCCTTGCAGCAGCGTAAGTTATCCTGAGAATTTTAACAAAAAGAAAAACAGAGAGGTTTATCTCTCCGGACAAGGTTTTTTCAAAGTCACTAAAAATCCGGAAAGGCCATTTATTGTCTATGCAAATGAAGTGGTGACGAAAGTTTTGGGGACAAGTTTTCTGATAAAAGCATTTGAACATGCGCCAAATGTTGAAGTGGAAGTAAGGACAGGCAAAGTATCCGTTTTCGCGGTGCGTCCTGATTCTCAAGTCGATGAAGATTTCCCCTCCGCCTCCGCAATTATTGTAACGCCCAACCAGAAGATTCTGTATTCCAGAACACGCGAAAGTATCAGAAAATATCTGGTAGAGGCACCTGAAATGATCGCTTCTGATTTTGCCGCTCCGCCAATCCTGAATTTTGAAGATGCGAAGGTCTCCGACATATTTTCAAATCTTGAAAAATCCTACGAAATAGAGATCATCTATGATAAGGAAAAGCTCGGAAGCTGTCTGTTAACAGCCTCATTTACAAACGAGTCGATATACGACAAAATAGATCTGATCTGTAAAGGTATCGAAGCTGAATTCAAGGTGGAAGATGGCAAAATCCTCATTTCAGGACGAGGCTGTCATTAGCGCATTATTAATCTAACCAATTTAATTGAATCCTTAAACGAAAAAATATGACCTGAAAACCATCAAAAAAGGTTGATGATGTTTGCACCATCACCAACCTGTCAATTAATCTCCCCTGCGAACACATCCGCTGCAAACGGATGGCGGGTTTGTTTTGTCCCATTTTTCATTGTTAACAAAACTTTTGTAAAGTTATGAAGAAATTGTATCCTAACTATGCTCATTGGCAAACCATTATGAGATTTAGTTTTACTCAACTTATCATTGCGGCTGTACTGTCGACTTTTGCGATGGCTCACGTCACAGAGGCGCAGGAGGTACTTAAAAACCGGATCACCCTGAAGATGCAGCAACAGCACGTTGGCAAAATTCTGGCAGCGATCGAGACCCAGGCCAATGTAAAATTCCTGTACAGTTCCAGCCTCATCAAAAGCGAACGGAAAATTTCGGTGAACGTACAGCAGGGCCAGCTCGGCGAAGCCTTGAAAACAATTCTTGATCCACTGAATATCAGCTATGAAGTATCAGGAAAACAAATCATTTTGAAAAGACTGAAAACAGAAACCGGAAGCCTGAAACCCACCTCCTTTATTGAAAACGGGATGCTGGATCGTTCAATTTCCGGTGTGATCACCGACAACAGCGGTTCTCCGATTCCTGGAGTTTCCGTAGTAGTGAAAGGAACACAGCGCGGAACAAGTGCGGATGTGGATGGTAAATACAAAATTGAAGGTCCTGATGGAAATTTTACACTTACATTCAGTTTTGTAGGTTTTTCGCCAAAGGATGTGGAGGTTGCGGCCAATCAGACCACGGCTAACGTAGTGCTGTCGCAGGACGAAAAACTACTTAGTGAGGTAATTGTGGTAGGTTATGGAACAGCCAAAAGAAAAGATCTTACCGGTGCAGTTTCGGTGGTGAAAGTAAGCGAACTGACAGAACAGCCAAACTCCAACCTGAGCAACCAGCTTCAGGGACGCGCTTCGGGTGTGACTGTTCTTACCTCAGGACAACCGGGACAGGCGCCACAGATCCGTATCCGTGGTATCAACTCATTTGGAAACAACACGCCGCTTTTTGTTGTTGACGGCGTCCCTACGCAGGACATCAACAATTTGAACCCGAACGACGTTGCCACAATGCAAGTATTGAAGGATGCTGGATCTGCCTCAATTTATGGTTCGCGTGCTTCAAATGGCGTTGTGATCATCACCACAAAACGCGGCTCAGGGAAAGTGAGAGTTAATTATGACACCTATTATGGAACACAAACTGTAAAAAAAGGCAACGTTTATGACTTGCTTGGTTCACAGGGAACTGCTGACCTTAAATTTCTTGCACTTAAAAATTCAGGAGTTACAATCAATGATCCCCAATATGGTAACGGTGCAACTGCCGTATTACCGGATTACATCGTACCGACTGCCGCTAAAGAAGGAGAAGTTGACCTATCCAAATATTACGTAAATCCGAATTACACGGATAAGGCGGATATGGATTCTTTTTACAGAATTGTAAAATCCAACAAACAAGGTACAGACTGGTTTCACGAGGTATTTAAAAACGCACCGATCCAGAGTCATAACCTTTCGGTGAGTGGCGGCGGAACACAAGGCAATTACCTGTTTTCGTTTAACCACTTTAATCAGCAGGGAAACCTGATGAACACATATCTGAAACGCTATACCATCCGTGCAAACAGCCAGTATAATGTAGGCAAGCACCTCCGGATCGGTGAAAATATTGCTGTTTCTTTGGTAGACAATCCGAGAAGTACAATTCTTGAAGAAGGCGGAGCAATTGGTATGGCATATCGTATGCAGCCGATTGTGCCGGTTTATGACGTTCAAGGGAATTATGCAGGTTCATTTGGTAGCGGTTTGGGTAACGCAAAAAATCCGGTAGCCATTCGTGACCGCGCCAGAAACAACACCGGGCTTAGCAACGGCATTTTGGGAAACATGTATGCAGAATTTGACTTCCTTAAAGATTTCACTGCCCGTTCCAGCTTTGGTGGTGCGCTTTATTCATCTGCCGGACACTCTTTTGGTTACCCTGAATGGGAAAATGCGGAAAATACGACAACAAATTCGTACTCGGAATATGCGAACCGTGGTTATAACTGGACCTGGACGAACACGCTAACTTACGAACACAATTTCAAGGATTTACACAATGTAAAAGTGCTGGTTGGAACTGAGGCTTTCAGTGCGTCAGGCGGCGAAGTAGGCGGATCTACACAAGGATACTTCTCGTTTGATCCAAACTTTACGAATCTTTCAACGGGTTCAGGAACACCTACAAATTACAGCAACAGATTCGCTGAGGCATTGTTTTCTTACATTGGCCGTATCGACTATAGTTTCAAAGACCGGTATTTGCTGAGTGCGACTGTACGTCGTGACGGTTCTTCCAAATTTGTTTCACAATATGGCGTGTTTCCTGCTGTGAGTGCAGGATGGCGCGTGTCTGAGGAAGAATTCATGAAAGGCGTAAGCTGGATATCCGATCTCAAAATTCGCGGCGGATACGGAATTATGGGAAACCAGTTTAACATCTCAACTGCAAACGCATTTACGACTTACGGTCAAAACAGAAGCCACTCTTTCTATGACATTAAAGGAACTGGAAACAGCACCGTTTTGGGTTTTCAGCGGACACGTGTAGGAAATCCGGCTGCGAAATGGGAACGCAACATCAACTCCAACATTGGTCTTGACGCGCAGTTGTTCAAAGGAGCGATCGATTTCACAATCGATTATTACAAAAAAAACATAGAGGATCTATTGTTCTCGCCTGAACTGGCTGGTACAGTTGGCCAGGGAACGGCGCCAGCAGTGAACATTGGTCAAATGAAAAACCATGGTATTGACATGTCCATCTATGCTGAAAAGAATGTAACGAAGGAACTTAAACTGAACGCAACGGCAACACTGACTACCTACAACAACAAGATTGTAAAGATCACGGACGGTGTAACTTATTTTGATCAGGAAGGTCGCCGTTTCAATGGCAGCACGATTGTTCGTAACGCAGTTGATCATTCGATCGGCCAGTTCTATGGCTACCAGATCAATGGATTCTGGAACTCTCAGCAGGAAATCGATCAGGCTGATGCAAAAGCAAAAGAGATTTCAGGAAATACCAATGCGGTGTACCAGAGCGAAGTAAAAGTGGGTCGTTTCCGTTATGCCGATACAAACGGTGATGGAATTATCACGGCAGATGACCGCGCATTTTTGGGAAATCCAAGTCCTAAATTCAGTTACGGTCTGAACATCGGCGCAACTTTCAAAGGCTTTGACTTCGGTATCTTCTTTTACGGTGTACAGGGAAATCAGATTTGGAACAACCTGAAATGGTGGCACGATTTCTACACCAACTTCCAGGGCGCGAAAAGCAACACAGCTTTGTATGACTCGTGGACACCAACCAACCAGAACGCAACTGCACCGATTCAGGAAAACACAGGATCGTTCAGCACCACGAACGTACCGAATTCTTACTATGTTGAGAACGGCTCATACCTGCGTGCCAAGAACGCGCAAATCGGTTATACTTTGCCAAAAAGTGTGCTGACGAAACTACACATTGAAAAAGCGAGGATTTACATCCAGTCTGCCAACCTGTTCACGATCACAAAGTACTCAGGACCAGACCCGGAAGTAGGACAAAGCCAGGTTGACGGTTCAACGGCTTTCGGATTGGACGAAGGCGTGTATCCGAACACACGTCAATTCCTGATCGGCTTAAATCTGACATTCTAATAACCTGTATCCTTAAAACAGAAAAAGATGAAAACATTTCGTTTTTCCAAAATAGCGATCATCATCGCATTCGGGTTAGTTTCTTACGCTTGCAAAGATGATTTTTTAGATAAACCCGCGCTTGGTTCTTTAAGTGATGCGCAGCTTAGTACCAAATCCGGCGTTCAGAATTTGCTGATCGGCGCTTATGCTGCGCTTGATGGCAACGGTGTAGGTGCGGCGAGCGCCTGGGACGCAGCAGCCGACAACTGGATTTACGGTAGTATCGCCGGAGGTGATGCAAAAAAAGGCAGCGATGGAGCGGATCAGCCGGGTATCAATTCGATTATGATTTACAGTGCCGGACCAAGTAACGGATTTTTCAACAGTAAATGGAAGGCAGTTTACGAAGGGATAAACCGCGCCAATACGGTTCTGAAATTCATTCCGCTGGTAACCACAAATATGTCGGATGTTGAGAAAAAAACTTTCGAAGCAGAGGCGAGATTTCTGCGTGGACATTACTATTCAGAATTGAAGAAGATGTTCAACATGGTTCCCTGGGTAGATGAAAAAACTGAGGATCCAGCATCGGTAACCAATGAAGCCGATATTTGGCCCAACATCGAAGCGGATTTCAAATTTGCAATGGACAATTTACCGGCAACGCAAAGCGAAATTGGCCGGGCGAATAAATGGGCAGCAGCTGCATATCTGGCAAAAACCTATCTGTACGAGAAAAAGTATACTGAGGCAAAAGCAACATTTGACATCGTAATTGCCCAGGGCGTGACTGCAAGCGGCACAAAATATGCGCTGATGCCAAAGTATCAGGACAATTTTGACGCGGCAAAAAAGAATATGTCTGAGTCGATATTTGCAGTTCAGATGGCCGCCAATGACGGAACCAATACCATCGACAATGCCAACACCGGCGGAATGCTGAATTTTCCCTACAACTCTCCTTTCCGTTGCTGCGGATTTTTCCAGCCAAGTCTTGACCTTGCAAACTCGTTCCAGACAGATGCAGCCGGACTTCCGTTGATCGATACCTACAATGCAAAACCGTTAAAAAACGATATGGGAGTTAAATCTGATGCTGCATATGCACCCGATGTAACCACACCTCTGGATCCGCGGATCGACTGGACAGTTGGTCGTCGTGGTGTTCCTTTTCTTGACTGGGGAAACCATCCCGGCCAGGCCTGGATTCGTGATCAGACTTACGCAGGACCTTATTCTCCCAAGAAAAACATGTACTGGCAGTCAACGCAGGACAAATATTCCGATCAGCATTCTTGGGCTCCCGGAACGGCGATCAATGTCCAGATCATCCGTTACGCGGACGTGTTGCTGATGGCAGCCGAAGCGGAAGCACAACTGAACAATCTGGCCAAAGCACAGGAATACGTGAATCTTGTTCGCACCCGTGCAGCCAATCCTGAGAGTATGGTTTACACTTATAAAGACCCAACCAAACCATTGACAGGCTTTACGACCACACCGGCTGCGAATTACAAAATCGCTGCCTATCCGGCAGGTGCTTTTGCTGCAAAAGGCAAGGATGGCGCGCTTAAAGCGATTTATTTCGAAAGAAAACTGGAATTCGCAATGGAAGGTCACCGTTTCTTCGACCTTTCCCGCTGGGGCATCGCCGATCAGGTGCTGAATACCTACGTGGCAAATGAAAGCAAAGTGACTCCTGATGTAAACGGTGGAAAGTTCATCAAAGGTGTGAACGAATACTTCCCGATACCGCAGCGCCAGATTGACCTGAGCACAAAAAATGGAAAATCTTCCCTGAAACAAAATCCGGGATACCAATAATATTTCCTGATAAAATTAAAAACGAGGCAGCCCTAAAACTGCCTCGTTTTGCTTATAATTGAACAAATAAAATTTCATGCATTTCGGCAGGCTTTTTCACCGCTATTTCCGGTTATTGATTTTTACCATCACTGGTTTCATTGTGTTTTCCTGTGAAAAAACAAACCGAAAAAATGCTGAGGAAGACGTTGAGATAGCCGCCAACCGAAAAAATCTTGCTCAAAAATATTGCGGTTCCTGCCATTTGCCGGTTGATCCCGCCCTACTGGATAAAGAAACCTGGCGGGAACGCGTGTTGCCGGCCATGGCAAAAAAACTTGGCCTGGAGGTATTTCAAAACCACCAGTATTTCCAGAACAAACAATCTGCCATCTCATACGGCGACTGGATGGAAATTGTCGCATTCTACGATTCTCTTGCTCCGGATAAATTAGTACAATCAAAAGTGACGGTTACACCAACGACGGATCTGCTTTATTTTGAAGTAAAAAAGCCAGCCCGAAATCCTGACTTTATTGCAACAACAACACTGGTAAGTATTGATGTAAAAACAAACCAGATCTCCACATCTTCTGCCGAAAACGCAGATTTCCAGAAATGGAGTTCTGAGTTAAAACGCATAAACTCCACAATACTTCCCTCTCCGGCCGTACATCTGCTGTCAGATTCCGGCAGGGCCGACATTATTACGTGCATTGGCGACATGAAAGCCATTGATGTAAAATCAGGCGAAATATTAAAACTCAATCCAGTTACAAAATCCAAACCTGAAATCATGGCTAAAAATTTGATACGCCCAATCCACACGCAAGTAGCGGATTTTAACGCGGATGGATTGAGTGATTATGTCGTTTGCAGTTTCGGGCATGAGCAAGGCGGCTTATACTGGCTGAAACAGCAACCGGATAAAACATTCCAAACGATTCCCATCCGTGAAGTCGCGGGTGCTACCCAGGCCGTTACCGGAGATTTCAACCAGGATGGCTGGCCTGATATCGTTGCACTTTTCGCTCATGGAGATGAAGGGATTTGGCTTTTTACAAATAACCAAAAAGGAGGGTTTTCTGAAAAAAATCTGCTTCGGTTTCCGCCGGTTTACGGTTCAAGCAGTTTTCAGCTCGCAGATATAAATCAGGATGGAAAAACGGATATCATTTACACAGCCGGGGATAATAGTGACTATTCCAGAATTTTGAAACCCTATCACGGATTGTATATTTTCACCAATACCGGTGCTGATAAGCGTTTGGACAAATTTCAGCAAACTTACTTTTATCCGATAAACGGTGCAACGAAGGCACTTGCCGCGGATTTTGACCTGGATGGAGATATTGATATTGCCTCAATCGCTTTCTTCGCCGACCTCGCTGGTAACCCTGCTGAAACCTTTATGTATTTTGAGCAAGCTGACGTGCAAAACAAAATAAGTGCTTTCAAACCCTATACGGTTCCCGTTCACAAGCTTGGCAGGTGGATTTGTATGGACGTAAATGACCTTGACGGAGACGGTGATCCTGATATTGTCTTGGGAAATTATGCCAAAGGTTTTTTGAATCAGGAGAATTTCAAGCCGGACTGGAATCTGAACCTCCCATTTATTGTCCTAACGAACAAGACAAAATGACGTTAGTCGTCCCGTTTCCAGTCAGCTGGCAATAGAGACGAAAACCTGTCATTACCAAGATCACCGGCAATTTCAAAACCCATTGGCATTACCACCCAACCCTGGGGCGTAACGACAATGTAACCCTGAGGCATGGTAATTTGTGTGTAGGCAAATCCCATATCATTGTAAGGTGACCGACCTCGTTTGTTGACATTGAAAACTTCCAGTTGTGTACCCGAAACGATGAGACGCTCAGTAACAAGCGGACCGGGCTGAACGAGCCTTGCGCCGCGAATCGCCTCAATGCGATTGTGCAGATGATTGGAAAGCATATTATAACCATTCACATTCCGAACCGAATTGAACCTCCGCAAGGAATCTGGGATAACCTGATACACCTTAAAACCCTGCTCAATCAGGCTGTCGGCGACCATGCTCGCCAGCAGATGTTTGAGCGATCCTTTGTATGCAATTTTCTGATTGGCGCGCCACAATGCTTTTTGTGTGTTATCCTTGGGCGCAAGCAGTTCAAAACGGGTGCTTCCACCGTAATAAACTTTGCCTTCAAAAAAATCAAAATCGTCGAGATCCTGAAAAATACGATAGCCAAGTGCATTGTTTTCGATGATCAAAGGGGCGGTCGTCTGCGCACTCAAATGGCCGTCATCACCCATCGAAATGCGAAGCACTTCTGTATTTTTAATCGAACAAAATTTACTGAAAGGGCTGTTTCCAAGCAATTCACGTGAAATTATTTTCAGATATTTCTCACGCCTTTTGTTTTTTCGCGCATAGATCGTTACGCCTTTCAACTCAGAACCCTCTTTCATTTTGAACAATACCAACTTGATTCCCGGCTGCTCAAAACGAAGGGTCTGCCTGATGGTTTCATAACCCAGAAAAGAAACGCCTATGTCGAGAGTACCAATCTGAAGATTAGGCAGCCGGTACTTTCCGTTTTCGTCGGCGGTAGTACCGATGGTGGAATTATTGATAAAAACGTTCGCAAATGGAAGTGGCTTTCCCGTTCTGTCATCGGTCACCGTGCCGGATAAAATTACCGAACCGCCCTGCTGGCCATAAGAAAAGCAGCAGTTAAATATTAAAAAATTAACGATAAAAAAAACTCTCCAAAACACAGTAACGAACCGAAGTATTGACATAAAATAACGTAACCCAAAAGATAAGAAGTTTTTCAACCCAAAGATAAATGAGCCGCTTGTATTCTTCATTCCTTTACCGGGATTGTTCAGATTATGTTGCACAAAAAAATATCTGATTAAGATAAAATTAAAAGACAAACTGGCATTAAACCTTTGACTGTTAATCACATCTCACCAAGCAGTTGCTTCAATTTTATACTGAACAAATATGGCCGCGCTTGACAAGTATGAGAAACCGCTGACCTTTCGTCAGGTGGCCCATTTATTAAGAAGAATCACCTTTGGCGGTGCCAGTGAGAGGATCAAAGCCTTGTCCGGTAAGACGCCGGAAGTGATCGTCAATTCTTTTCTTACAGCCACCGACGCTCCCGCTCAACCAAAAGACCAGGATAACAAAACTTTTCTGGATCTTCCCTGGGGATATCCGGCAACTGATGCCGCCACTCAAAACAAAAATGACGGCTCGAGACGAGCGCTCTTGAAAGGCTGGTGGCTGTCGCACATGTTGAGCCAACAGGAAAATATTATCGAAAAAATGACCCTTTTCTGGCAAAATCATTTCGTTTCCACGGCCACTGACATTTCGGATTCACGGTTCATTTACAGGCAATATCAATTGCTGCGGAAACATGCACTGGGCAACTTCCGGACCTTTGTAGTCGAAATAACCAAGGATCCGGCCATGCTGCTCTATCTGGACGGAAACCTGAATGTTGTGGGAAAACCCAATGAGAATTATGGCCGTGAGTTGCAGGAGCTCTTTACAATTGGCCGGGGAAATTATTCGGAAGATGATGTCAAAAATGCAGCCCGCGTATTGACCGGCTGGAGACCGCTCGGTTTTCGGAATACGTCTTCGGCAGATATTAGTGTCGAGTTCAGGCCAGGGCAGCATGACAGCGGTGATAAAACATTTTCAGCACAATATCAGAATACAGTGATTAAAGGGCAGACAGGATCGGCATCAGGTGATGGCGAACTTGGTCAGCTCGTCGACATGATTCTACGGCAGGATGCAGTGGCCTTGTTTATTGTTCGCAAACTGTACCGTTGGCTTGTTCAGGCAGAAATCTCCGCCACGGTTGAGAACGAGATTATAAAACCCCTGGCAGCTGGATTCAGAAAGGATTATGAGATCAGGCCGGTCGTCGCACAGCTCCTCACATCAAACCATTTTTTCGATGAGGCACTAATCGGTTCCCAGATCAAATCTCCACTGGATTTTATTATTGGTACTTTATCACTTTTTGATCAGGCCGTTCCGGGCGCAGACGAAGACCGTGTAACGTATGATCTTTTTACGCAATACATGGCGGCACGTGCGAAGGAACAACAGATGGAAGTTTTTGATCAGGCAACAGTCTTTGGCTGGCGACCATATTACGACACCGATTTTTATGAGCTCTGGATTAATTCTACCACGCTTGCACTCAGAGGCTCCTTCACGGACACACTTGTAAAAGGAACTGCAAGGCTGAAAATCAATATCAACGCACTTGATCAGGCTCGAAAAACCTCCAATCCGTCTGATCCGGTTGTCCTGGTGAACGAACTCACTTCCAGTCTTTTCGCGATTGATCTGAGCCAAAGTCAGAAGGATTACCTGATCGACGAAATCCTCATTCCTGGTTTGCCGCGGTACGAATGGGGCCTGGAATGGAATAATTACATGCTCGATCCGGGAAATACTGCGAAAGAAAATGCAATCAAGATGAAAATTGACAGCCTCTATCAATATTTGCTCCGATTGGCGGAATACCAGATGGGGTAACATAGTTCAGATTACGTTCAATTTTCTTTTCACACCCAATACTCCTCAGCTTATGAAACGTCGTGATTTTCTTCAATATGCATCGTCTTCATTTTTTCTCCCACTCGTACTGGACGGCTACGGAGCGAAAGCCGAGAATACGATCGGCTCTCCGTTTATGAAAACGTTGCTGGAACTGGCAGACGTAAATGATAAAATATTGGTAGTGATTCAGTTGAACGGTGGTAATGATGGCCTCAATATGGTGCTGCCTCTTGACCAATACAGCACCTATATGGGCAGCGGATTCCGGGCCAATATTGCAATTCCGGAAAATAAAGTACTGAAATTGAAAGGGCTAACACAAACCGGCCTGCATCCTTCCATGACAGGATTACAAACCTTATTCAATGAAGGAAAACTGTCAATCGTGCATGCAACCGGCTATCCCAATCCAAGTTTTTCGCATTTCCGGTCTAACGACATCTGGTATACCGCTGTTGATTCCGACAAACTGGCCACAACCGGCTGGCTGGGTCGTTATCTTGAAAACAGTTACGAAGGTTTTCCCGGCGCTTATCCAAACGTTAATTTTCGGGATCCGCTAGCCATTCAGATTTCATCCATATCTTCCACAAGTTTCAACACCAGCACCGTTTCCGGCGCGCTGTCTATCCAAAATCCGGATACTTTTGCCAGAATCGTTGGAGACAAACCAGTGGTTACGCCAGGAGAATTGCCAAATACGGTCGCCGGAAAATACACAGCCTTCATCCGTCAACAACAAACGTCATCTGTTGCCTACGCAGGACAGTTGAAAACCGCCGCAGACAAAGGCAAAAATCTTGTTACGTACCCAACCGACAACTCGCTGTTTGATCAGTTGAAAATTGTTGCGCGGCTCATTTCGGGTGGATTGCAGACCAAAATCTATTATGTCACATTGGGCGGATTTGACACACATTCCCAACAGGTTGATACCTCGGACACAACGAAAGGCGCACACGCTACGCTACTGAAATATCTTTCTGACGGCATTAAAATTTTCATGGACGACCTGAAAGCAAACGGGAAAGACGACCGCGTGGCGGGGATGACTTTCTCTGAATTCGGCCGCCGGGCTATTTCCAACGGAAGCAGGGGAACTGACCACGGATGGGCTTCACCAATGTTTGTGTTCGGCAATGCTGTCAAAACCCAGGTCATTGGTAAAAATCCGAACCTTAAAGATCTGGACGGTAATAATATCAAAATGCAGCATGATTTCCGGCAGGTTTATGCGAGCGTACTAACCGATTGGCTAGGTGCTTCCGCTGACACGGCCAAAAAAGTGATGTTTGATAAGTCATTCGCAAACCTCCCGATTTTCCGTGAAACCATTCTGGGTGTGGAACCCAATTCCGTTGATCTTGTAAATGTTTATCCCAATCCGGCGAGCGGCGAAGTGACCATGGAATCGCAGATCACGATGCAGGGAAGAGACAAAGTGACGCTTTGCGACATTGAAGGCCGTACCTCTCCCCTGCAAATGACTTATTTATCGAACCAGAAAATACTGATCAAACTGCCCAACGTTCCGGCAGGAAAGTACTTTATCAGATTACAAAATGACAAATTCAATATTTCAAAACCGCTGCTGATATTTCGTTAAAAACTAATTTGTAGTTAAAACAGCCGATTTCTGCGCAGAAGCCAATCCGTTTTCAGTAATAATTTCAGCAAAAAATGTTCGGGTCGTGCCCTTGGTATCCTGCGCCTGTACGGGCACAACCAACACGTAATTCCGCAAAACGGCGTCGTATTTCTGGCCTCCCGCAGGTACCGTCGCAACCAAAGTCTGGGTTCCCGTAGCCGATGCCGCCCAGTACACCCTGAATTCTTTCACAGGCAATTCCGAAGTGTATTCAATATTAAAATTTGTCGTGCTTTTTGGATCAACTTTAATACCCGTTATAACGGATGTATTTGCCGTAGTAAGCCGGGTTGGGCCAAGCCAAACGACAGAAACCTGCGCCACTTTCCCAAGGCTCACTGTAATATCACTGATCAGATCCGGCTCTTTGTAACAGGAACTCAAAAATGCGACCTGGCAAAGGAGGCCGGCAAAAGTGATTAATTTTATATATTTTTTCATCTCAGTTCAATTAAAAAACGGCTAAAAAATGTTGTTCTATTTTGCAAACATCCACATCACTGTTGCGGGTGTCTTTTGGTTGGCCTCTGCATTGACCGTGTTTCTTGTCAATTCCGATGAAGGATATTTCATGCGTTGTATTCGCTTTCCTTCCAGATCCGGATTGAGATTCAGCGGCAATGGCAAATCCCAGTAATCGTATTTCCTGACGTCGGTCCAGATATCGCCAACCAGAAACATGGATTTGTATTTCTCGCGCAGAATGTGAACCAAGGTCAATTCCGTAGCACCGACACCAACCGTGGTCGCCGCCTGGTATTTGGTAATGTCGGCCTCTGCAATCCCAATTTTACGCATGTTCGCAGCAGCAATTTCCAGATAAGCCTTGTAACCGTCCTCCGTACTGCCTTTGCTTGAAATTGTCCCGCCGTTCAATAAAAACCGGGCCTCAGCCTCAATCGCCTTTACCTCGCTGTACGATACCAAAACAACAGGTGAGTTGATTCCTGAATAAAACGAATTGATGGTAAAATCAACAGTCGAACCGGCACCTGAGCCTGGTACCACACCGGTGTAAACTGTTTGCCCATTTCTGAGGCTCACCACTTTTGGTAAACGCGGATCAACAACACCCTGTATTTTACCGTTCAGAAGGTCAACGAATGTGCTCCCGAAAGTGACAGACAAGTTACCGGTGCTGTTTGCGAGCGCAACTCGGCTATACCACGGGCCAAGATTTTTGGAATTATATCTCAATTGAAAATCATCATCATTTGCTTTCATGCCATTTTGCAATGCGCTCAGTGCATCCTGCGCCGCCTGTTTCGTATTTTTGTTTGACAAATGCATGAAATAACGCGCTTTCAGCGAATAGGCAAGCCGTGTCCATTTTGCCAGATCTCCACCATAAAACAGGTCGTCCGTTCCCGGTTTCGTACCGGAATTTTTGGCAAGCTCCACAATAGCTTCGTCCAGGAGTTTCTGAATCGAAATATAAATTTCCTGTTGCGGATCGTAAGTCGGCTGAAAATTCTTGGGTTCCTGATCTGCTTTTGAAAACGGAACATTTTCCCAGCTGGAAGTTGCAATGCCCAGATTGTAAGCCAGTAGGGTTTTCGCAATGCCGACGTAACCCGGAATGTCGCCCGCCGCTCCTTTTTTTACGATCGTGTTCAACTGCGGTAGCACATACAAATAAAGGTTTGACCAGCCTGTGGCGTTTTCCGACTCCACGTAGGAATCCGCTCCGTTTGTGCCCAGATTGCTCCCGATTTGCTGGGCATACTGACAGGCAAAATATGCTTGCTGATAACTGGCATCGCTTGTGTAAAACTGAGCAGTAGGCAACAATTCCTGCACGGTCGCGTCCGGCTTCAAAGTCTTGTCCACATTGACATCCAGGTAATTATCGCAACCCGAATTGAAGACCAGCGTCGCTGCAATTAATAAGATATATATCTTTCGTATCTGATTCATGAGTTATTGAATTAATGCGGTTAAATCCGCCGATTAAAAATTAGCGGTCACGCCAAATTGGAAACTTCTGGTCGACGGATTGTTACGGCCCACAAATCCGATGAGATTCGTGCCCGAACCAAAGGTCAGCGCCTCAGGATCGTATCCGCGGAAAGGTGTGTTCAAAAACAAATTCGTACCCGTCAGACTAAAACGTACTCCATTTTTGAATACAGAATTCCCCAAAACCTTTTTCGACAAAGCGTAATTGATGTTGACCGTTCTGATACGAAACCAGGAAGCATCCTGAATGTTAAGTTGCGACCACCCGTTAAAGCGCGTCGAAGTCGATGGATTGTAGAGCAGATCGTCCAGATATACTGCTTTGGTATTTGGCGCAAAAGATCCGTCACTTTGTTTTACCACGCCGTTGAAAACAACCTGTTCATAGCGTCGTTCCGTAAGTTTGATGGAACCACTGCGCAACGCATTTCTTTCACCCAGGTCAATTACGTCCCCTCCCTGCCGCCATTCCATCAGCACAGAAAGTGATAATCCTTTGTATTTGAATGTATTGGTCAGTCCGCCGATCCAGTCTGGCTGTGCATTGCCATATTGCGTCAGCACGGTGCTCGTTTGTGGAAAGCCGGTGGATGCATTGATGAGCATTTGTCCGTCAGGAGCACGCAGATAATCATATCCCCACAAATCCCCCACCTTGCTTCCCTGTCTCACTTTCAGCGAACCGACAGTGTTATCGTAGTAAGAAATTTCCTGAAGTTCCGCTGGCATTTCAATTACCCGACCCGACATTTTTGCCCAGTTTACGGCTACGTCCCAAATGAAATCCTTCGTCTGCACTGGTTTGAGATTGACAAGCAATTCAACTCCTTTGTTGCGAATCAAGCCAATGTTGGTGTAATAATACAAGTAGCCGGAAACGTTCGACACCGGTGCTCGGACAATCTGATCTTTGCTGTCCATCGTAAAATACGTCGCATCGATCATCAGTCTGTTTTTCAGGAAACGAAGTTCAGTTCCAAACTCAATGGAGGTCGTTCTTTCCGGTTTCAAATTAGGATCGGCTGTGGTCAGTCTACGAAAGTAGCCAGGCGTATTGTTGTTGTAGGGAAAATTGTCAGTGATGTCAAAATAGGATCCGGTCACGTAAGGGTCAGTTCCTTTTCCCACCTGAGCCCAGGAGGCGCGCAGTTTGCCGTAAGTGAAGAAATTATTTTTGGGAAGATGTTCTGTAAAAACGTAACCCAGATTGAAAGACGGATACACGAACGAATTGTTCGCCTTGGGTAAGGTTGAAACGATATCATTTCGTACAGTTGCATTCAGGTAAAGTATTTCTCTGAAATTCAGTTTGGCATCGGCGAAGAAACTGACGATCCGGAATTGCCCGGGCGAATAAAAACGCTTTTGCTGATTCCTGTAACTTGAAATATCACTGGAATAAGGCGCTGTAAATCCCTCTCCACGGATATAATAGCTGTTTGGTCGCTTGCTGTCGACTACAGAGTTGCCAACAAGGATTGACCCACCCCAATCCTTATTGAAATCTTTTTGAGCCGTTACGTACAAATTAGAATTCAGCTCCCGGAAATTCAGGGTTTCGTTGACCATAAATCCTTTAACCTGAATCCCGACATCAAAAGTGCTGTCGACCTGGCGGCTGCGGGTTTCATGAAAAGTATCATAAGTGAGCTGATATTTGGCGGATAACCAGCTTGCGATTTTGTAGTTTAACGTAATGTCGGAGATGTATCGGTTCACTTTGTCGATACGCGGACTTTTCTCAACCAGATATCTTGGATTATCTGTGAAGCCGGGCAAAATATTTTTCTGCGTGCCATCGGCGTTCAGATAATCATTGACATCGTAGGTATTTGGCCAATAACTCAGCGCGCTGAAAACCGACTTGTCGCCAGCCGGCGGCCGCTTTCCGCCAGAATTAATATAGTTGAATGACCCGGACACCGATAAGGCCTGCGTAATATTGTAGGCCCCGGCAATTTTGGCCGATGTACGCTGGAAGTTGGTATTCGGAATAATGCCGCTCTGCGAGTTTCTTCCCAGAGACAAGTAAATATTGCCCTTATCGTTGCCCTTCGTTAGTGTAATATTGTTATTATTTCTGATTCCGGTTTTGTAAAAACCACGAAAATTGTCGTAGATTTTATCGGTTGTATTCTGCGGATCAATAACGGGCCCAAATGACTGATAAGGCGTTCTACCCGGCCCAAGCGGAATAAACTCCCCCAATCGGCCTTGAAGAAAGGTAGTTTGTATGGAAGGAGATTTCCCCAAAACATCCACACCAACCGACGAAGAAACAGAGATACTCAGCTTTCCGGATTTGCCACGTTTTGTTGTAATGATAATTGCTCCGTTTGAAGCGCGAAGGCCATACAATGCGGTAGCTGCTGGCCCCTTCAACACAGAAATATTTTCGATATCGTCCGGATTAATATCCGCAGCGCGGTTCGTGTTTGCAAATTGTTCTGAGGCGCCCGGCGAATTACTGCCCGCGCTCGGCAACGGATTCCCCGCGCTCGTGGTGTTGCTGATGATAATGCCGTCTATGACAAAAAGTGGCTGATTATCAGCACCTCCGCTCAATGACGTGATGCCTCGCAAAATAATATTTACACCGGCACCCGGCGCTCCTCCCGAGCCGGTAATGATCGCTCCCGCAATTTTCCCCTGCAAAGCACCGATAACGTTTGGGTCTCCCGAGTTTTTTATCTCGTCGGCTTTTACGGATTGTACCGAATAACCAAGCGCTCTTTTTTCCTGTGTCTGTCCCAATGCAGTTACAACAACTTCATTTAAAACAGATGCCTCTGATTCCAGTTTTACATCAATTTTCCGCGCATTTGAAACATTGATTTCAACCTTCTTGAAGCCAATAAAACTGAATACCAATACATTACCAGAAGTAGCGGCAATGCTGTACATGCCCTGAGAATCAGTCGTCGTACCCTGCGTGGTTCCTTTTAGCGAAACGCTGGCGCCGGGAATAGCGGATCCCGTCTCGTCTGTTACAATTCCTGTAACCAGATTATTCTGAGCAAGAAGCCGAAACGAGCACATGATTGCCAGGATAAAGACCGACCAGAACGGATTTTTTAGTAGTTTTTTTGTCATGAGATGATTGTTAAGCTTAAATCGATTTCAAATAAAGATAAAGATTTTTAGATTAAATATAAACTAAGTTACTAAATGGTTTATTCCGGCGATGACCGGCAGGTTGAAAAATCAAATCCTAACCGTCTTACATCACAATAAATCAGAAAAATATTTATACTACTAGAAAAATAGTTTGTTAACTATAAAAATAGTTTATAAGTTTGTCCTATGGAGCCAGAGAAACTTACAAATAAGGAAGAACAAGTAATGCAGGTGCTATGGAACCTGCAAAGTGCATTCGTAAAAGATATGCTTCCATTTTTCACTGAGCCCAAACTGCACTATAATACACTGTCCACGATTATCCGGAATCTGGAAGAAAAAGGTTACGTACAGCACCGGCAATTCGGCAATACCCATGAATACTCCGCTGCGATCAGCAAAGAGGATTACCAGAATAATTTTGTACTCAATAAGGTAGTCGGCAATTATTTTAATGATTCTTATAAAGATCTGGTAGCTTATTTCGCAAAAAACGAAAAAGTAAGTTCGGACGAGCTACGAGAAATTATCAGAATGATCGAAGAGGAAAAAGAATAACAAAATGAAGTCATAAAATTAAACAAACCGTTTATGCTCATTGCTTATCTGCTCAAAGTCAGCCTGCTATTGATTGTCCTGACACTGGGATATCGCTGGCTTCTACGATTTGAAACCTTTTCCGGAACGAACCGAACTTTGCTTTGGCTCAATGTTTTGGCCGCATGGACACTCCCTCTTTTACCTATCGCAAACTGGGGCCCGGAAAGCGTTCAAACCGAATTTCATCAAAAGATACCAGTTGTTCTTAAAACTGTTTCTGAGGTCCGGTATCAGGTAAGTTCGCAAATTGTTTCGCCACAAAATTTACCCTCTCAAAGCCTGGGAGCTACTGACTGGATTACCTTTGCTTATTTTCTGGTGGCAGTATTGCTGGCAGCGCGGCTATTGTATCAGATAGGCGGGCTCATGTACAGGCTTGGAAGGCTACCGGTTCAAAGACTTGACAACGGAGTTCTCCTCATTATTGACGAAGCCTGCGTTTCTCCCTATTCATTTTTCAACCGGATCGTTTGTAATCCCGACGGTCATAGTGAGCAGGAAATGAGACACATCATGGCACATGAAACAGAGCACGTTTTAAGACATCACAGTTTTGACCTAATGTTGGCAGAAATACAGAAAACACTCCTTTGGATCAATCCGGCCGCCTGGTTTCACCGCAATCTGGTTCAGGAAAACCTTGAATATCTGGCCGACCGGTCGGTTCTCGAAAATGGCTTTTACAGGAAAGAATATCAATTCAGTTTATTGAGGAGTGCTTTGCAAACAAACCAGCTCCCGGTAACCAATTCATTTGCACAATCATTACTAAAAAAACGAATCAAAATGATGAACAGAAAACCATCCGGCTCATGGGTTATTGGAAAATACACCCTTTTTATCTCTCTGATCTATGTATCCTCGGCCTTTGTAGCCCCATACAGGGAACGGATGACAAGTTTCGTTCCGTCAGTCGTTAAACCCGTTGCGGATAAACTGACTAAAAGCAAAACCAACATTGCGGAAGATCCGAACGCCAGGCAGAAGGCATCTGTCGAATCCGCTCCTTCCGCCAAAGTAAGGACCAGTAAATGGGTGCTGGTAAAGGACGGAACCCTGTACTGGGCAATTTCACCGCTTGCCACCTGGGAGGATATCAATGCGATCAAGCAAGAACTTAAAACTTTTGGAGGTGATTTAAGCGTCAATTCAGTTGTTTATGATCCATTACAATCATTTATCACGTCAATGACTGTTGAAGTAAAAAAGAAAGGTTCAAAAGGCCGCGGTTATCAGAAAGAGGATCGTTACACACCTATGAAAAGTCTGTCCGGCTATTTGGGGGAGTCCGGGCTCGGAATGGGGCAGACCCCTCCGGAACCACTTCAAAAAGCTTTAGAGAGAGATTATCAAACAGCATTACTCCTCAAAAAAGCGCATGAAACTGATTACTTTGAGGACAAATTAACGGAAGGTTTTGCTGAAAAGAAGCTGAACCATAAGTCGGCATGGTATCCGGCAACTTCCCTGGCCGGGCCCGATTCAGAGAAAATTCTTCAGGATCAGGGCATCGGCAGATCGGGAACCAACCTGAAAATATCGGAAATGAATAAGGAAGCTGAATGCTACCTGAACACCGGTCTTTCCAGTTTTGAGGAACTTAACAATTTATCTTTTGAAAAGGTGGTGAGGGTAAGCATTTTGGAAGATTCAGAAAAGAAAAGGTACATTATCGTTTATACAAAATAAAAAAAAGCGTGGCGCAGATTTAAGGTCCGCACCACGCTTTCTCTCAAACTTTTTTTATTTCAACCCAAGTTCCTCTCCAATCGATTTCACCTTTTCTTTGAGGCTTGCATATACGCTATCAAAGTCCTCATTATTTACCAATTCAGCCCGCACGCCTACGTAGAACTTAATTTTTGGCTCAGTACCGGAAGGTCTGCAAGTGAACTTAGTTCCGTCCTCGGTAAAGAATTGCAGCACATTAGACGATTCGATACCCATTTCACCGGAAGGAATCGTATTGGTTGTGCCTGCCAGAAAATCAGTGGTGGTCAATGCTTTGTAATCATCCATACGTGTCACGATTGACCCAGCGAGCGTCTTTGGCGGATTTGCCCGGAAATCAGCCATCATTTGCTGAATCTCATCGGCACCCGCTTTGCCTTTTTTAGTCAGGGAAATCAATCCTTCATAATAGAATCCGAATTGTTTATAAATTTCCATGAGCATGTCGAACAGGCTCAAACCTTTATCCTTGGCGTAAGCGGTCAGCTCAGCGATCATTGCGCAGGAAGCAATGGCATCCTTGTCTCTCACAGCGTCACCGATCAGGTAACCGTAACTCTCTTCGCCACCACCTATAAATTGCTCAATTCCTTCTTTTTCACGAATAACCTGCGCAATGTATTTAAAGCCTGTGAGCGTATTGTAGCATTTCACATCATACGCCGCTGCCATTTTGTCGATCAGGTCGGTCGTCACAATGGTTTTACAAACGAACTGGGTTCCTGTCAATTTACCGGCATCTTTCCAGGCGTTCAGCAGGTAATAAATCAGTACACTCGCAGTTTGATTTCCATTCAAAAGCTGAATTTCACCGTGATGATTTTTCACAGCAATACCAACTCTGTCGGCATCCGGATCTGTTCCTAAAACCAGGTCCGCGTCAATTTCTTTTGCACGTTCAACAGCCTTGGACATCGCCTCACTTTCCTCCGGATTTGGATAAACTACCGTTGGGAACTGACCGTTACCGTTTGGTTCAGCCTGTTCTTCAATAACCGTTACCGCCGTAAAACCCATCTTTGACAACAATGACGGTACCAGCGTAACGCCTGTTCCGTGCAAAGGGGTATATACAATTTTGAGGTCTTTCTGACGTGCAATCGCATCCTTTGAGATTGACAGCGAGAGTATATGAGCCAGATATTTTTCGTCAATCGCCGCTCCTATTTTGGAAATTCTAGCTGGATCTCCCTCAAATTTGACATCATCAATCGACTGGATTGCGTTTACCTCATCGATGATATTGGAATCATGTGGCGCCACAACCTGCGATCCATCGTCCCAATACGCCTTATAACCATTATATTCCTTTGGATTGTGCGAAGCCGTCACGACGACGCCACTTTTACAACCCAGTTCACGGATTGCAAACGATAGCTCCGGGGTTGGCCGCAATGCTTCAAAAAGATAAACCGAAATTCCGTTTGCCGAAAAAATGTCTGCAATAATTTGCGCAAACTCATCCGATTTGATCCGGCTGTCATATGCGATGGCAACACTTTTCTCCTGATTGGGAAAAGCCTTATTGAGGTAATTCGCCAGTCCCTGGGTCGCTGTTCCTACTGTATAACGGTTCATCCTGTTCGAGCCGATTCCGATCAGACCGCGAAGACCGCCTGTACCAAACTCAAGATCCTTATAAAATGCATCAGTCAGCTCTGTGTCATTGCCTTCATCTATCAGCTGCTGAATGGTTTGCTTTGTTTCAATATCATAATCACCGTTGAGCCAGCTGTTTATTTTGGCCATTACATTCGGTTCGAGTTGAGAGGTCATAGATGGTTCGAATAGAATTAAAATAAAAAATATTTAAGCTGTAAAATAAATCCCTTTCCAATATACAATCGCCCAAAAAGCTATGATATCAAAAAGGGACAAAATCATATGAATGAACTCATAGAACTATAAATGTAAAAATATAAAGTTATTCTTTACTTATTACCAGTTCTTCTTTCTTAATTTCTTTAACTGTTTCCTGCGACGTCTTAAGAATCAATTCTGCGATAAGACCTGTCCAGCCAGTTTGGTGGCTTGCGCCGCACCCGCGCCCATTGTCTCCGTGAAAATATTCATAGAACAGAATGTGGTCGCTGAAATGTGGATCTTTCTGCATCTTTTCATCCGTTCCGTTCACGGCACGATTCCCGTCCGCATCTTTTCGGAATATATCAATAAGCCTGCCAGCGATGCCAAGCGCAGCGTCTTTTATTGTGGCAAGATCTCCGGAATTAGTCGGATACTCCACCATAAAGTCTTCGCCGTAATAGGCATGAAATTTCATCAACGAATCGAAAATAAGATAATTCAGCGGCAACCAGATGGGCCCACGCCAGTTGGAATTGCCGCCCATAATATCAGTAAGCGCTTCTGCTGGGGTGTAATCTACCTGTAACACCTCTCCGTTGATGTAGAATTTGTATGGATTTTCTTCGTGGTATTTGGACAACGCCCTGACACCATAATCCGATAAAAATTCGCCTTCGTCCAGCATTCGCTTCATGATCATTTTCATACGGTGACCACGCAGAATTGACAGCAGGCGATTTTCTCCTTTGCCCGACTCAAACCAACGTGAAATCAGCCGGGCCAGATCCGGACGGTTGGCCAGCACCCATTCCACACGCCGCTTGAACACAGGCATTTTGTCCAGATTTTGCGGATCAAGCAGCTCAACAGCAAACAGCGGTATAAGCCCGACAATAGAACGAACTTTCAGCAAAATGCTCTGTCCATTAGGGATGTGAATGACGTCGTAGTAAAACTGATCCTCTTCATCCCACAAACTGATCGAAGAGCTACTTCCACCGATCGATTCCATAGCACCGGCAATGTGCAGAAAATGCTCGAAAAACTTCGAAGCCATATCCTGGTAAACCGGATGCACCAAAGCAATTTCCACAGAAATGCGCAGCATATTCAGCGTGAACATGGCCATCCATCCCGTTGCATCTGCCTGTTGCAATTTGCCCCCGAACGGCATCGGCGTAGAGCGGTCAAAAACGCCAATGTTATCAAGTCCCAAAAATCCGCCACTGAAAATATTATTCCCGGTATCATCTTTCTGATTGACCCACCAGGTAAAGTTTAGCAACAATTTGTGGAATATTTTTTCGAGGAATTCGATGTCCCCGACACCGTTATTCTGTTCGCGGTCAATTTCGTACACCTTCCATGTAGCCCACCCATGAACGGGCGGATTTACATCAGAGAAATTCCATTCATAAGCGGGAATCTGACCATTCGGATGCATGTAATATTCCCGAAGCAGAATTTCCAGCTGGCGTTTGGCGAAATCCGCATCTACCCGAGCCAGCGGCACACAATGGAAAGCCAGGTCCCATGCAGCAAACCAGGGGTACTCCCATTTATCCGGCATTGAAATAATGTTCGCAGCATATAAGTGTTTCCAACCTGCGTTTCTTCCATACTTCCTTCCCTGATTCGGTTCGGGTCGCGCCGGATCACCTTTCAGCCATTCGTATACATTGTAGTAATAAAACTGTTTGCTCCAAAGCATCCCGGCATAGGCCTGCCGCTGAATTGATTTCAGATCAGCGTCAGTTACATCCTTTTGGATATCGTCGTAAAATTCATCTGCTTCGCGAATGCGTTTGCTGAATGAATCCTCAAATCCGCCAAAAGGCTCCGAAATGGTATGGTTTACAAACCGCATGCGAAAAGTAACACTTTCGCCGGCCTTTACTGTTTTCGTAAATCGGGCCGAAGCTTTTGTACCAATGCTGTTCGGGTTTACCGTGGCAGTCTTCTTCCCGCTGACGATGTAGTCATTGATCCCGTCTTTCGGATAGGCAGTGCTGTTAGGCGTACCATAAAGCTTCTTGTGGTTGGTCTCATTTTCGCAGAAGAGCAGTTCATCGGCGCCATCCAGGTACAAATTGTACTTGCCGTGTTTACGGTGCGTTACCTCAATCAAACGGTTCGAAATTCCGTTCATCATCGGTTTGTAATTAAACGCCTCATATCCCCACGCCCAGGTATTCCTGAACATAATGGTAGGCAAAACCGTGATAGGTGCATCTTTCGGGCCGCGGTTGTGAACCGTAACCTTCATCATGATATCTTCTTCATCGGCCTTGGCGTGCTCAATAAAAATATCAAAATACTCATCATTGTCGAATACACCCGTATCCATGATCTCGTATTCCGGATCTGCTTTTCCTCTCCTGCCGTTTTCCTGCCGCAGTTTCTCATAAGGAAAGGCCTGTTGCGGGTATTTATAAAGCATTTTGGTGTATGAATGCGTAGGTGTACTATCAAGATAATAGTACATTTCCTTAACATCCTCACCGTGATTCGATTCCCGGTTGGTCAACCCAAAAATTCTTTCCTTGATGATTTTATCCCGGTGATTCCAAAAACCGAAAGAGAAGCAAATGTGTTGTTTATTGTCGGAAAATCCGCCGATTCCATCCTCTCCCCAGCGATAGGTTTTTGCCAGCGCCATTTCATAGGTGATGTAATTCCAGGCGTCACCATTACCACTGTAATCTTCACGGACGGTACCCCATTGACGCTCGGACAAATAAGGCCCCCATTTTTTCCAGCCTTTATTTTCAGTTTGAAGGCTTAACCTTACTTTTTCCGCACCGTTTGCCATTAATTATATATTTTCAAGATAATCTTAACTGCTAATAAAAGTCGCACAACAACAAAATCAGGCTTAAAAAACCCATTCGGTAATGCTGAAAATGAAATTTAAGAAAAAAGAGGTTTAAAATCCCTTTTTCCCTGTTTCATTTTCGTCAAAGTTAATATTCTTAACATTTTATATCTTCCCATTCCATCACATGTGAAATGGATTCAAAATCAGCAAATACAATAACTTTATCCTGTATATGCCCTGCATAAAATGCCGTAGTTGCTGCGGCTCTGGCCGCGGTTTCTGTCAACAACGGATGACGCTCTCCGGACAATAAAGGCTCTACATCAGTAATGTATTCTTTAAACATCAACGGATTCGGCAACTGATAGTATTTGCCGTCGGCACCGTGAAGCACCGGCACAGCGAGATATTTCCCGGCAGCATTTATTTTGCCATATTTCAGACGCGCCAAAGCGTATTCGGTATCGTTCGCTTCAAAAAGAATTCCTTTGTAAGGTCGTCTGATCGCTTTGGCGAGGCTTATTTTCTCATCCAAAGCGGTTAACTGATGGCGAAGAACCCAGGTATTTTTCCCTGATCGAATCCGCTCCCTGATTGACTGCCGAATGAAATAAGTGAGTGCCTGCGTAACGGTAAGGCCGATTTCCGCCATTTGTTTGAAAATGAACGAAGTCGGTGACATACCCGGAATGGTGTTGGGATCGTGTAGTAGTATCGTGCCGTCTGCTGTCAGAAAACCGTCGATGCGGACGCAAACGTTGATTCCTAACTGCTCAAAAACCTCGGCTATTACTTTTTGAATTTCCTGGTTTTTTTCCAGTGTCGCGTCTACCGGAATTCTCTTGCGACTCGCGCCAGGCTTATATTTGGCATTAAAATCAAAAACCTCAACCATTTTGATAACCTCGCTTGGTGGAAGAGCAAGTGGTTTCCCATCGTCAAACTGGATACATCCGCAGGAAAATTCCTGACCATTTATAAATTCCTCAATCAGTACCTGATCCTCTCCGTTGGTACTGCTCAACATTACAGAACCTTCATTTGACGCGAACGTTGTCTCGAGTTCTTCAATCAGTTCCTGCGGATGGCTGATCGTTTTGGCTCCGTTTACTGCAAGCGGGAAACCGATGCCTTCATCCAGATTGGCAATGCGCTGAGCCCACTGCTGTTTTGCTGTTACATCGAGAGTCTCCCACTCATTTTTGCGCACCGGAAGTTGGAAAAAACATTGGTTAATTGCCGAAACAAACGCGTCAAGCGAGTCTTCCTTTACAATGGCCACACCTATTGATGACCCCTGATGCGGCGCCTTGATCACCAATGGCAAACCAAGATGTTTTTTTAAGACCTGAAAAAGAATCCCATATTCACGCTCAACCCATTGGTCATATCGTAACGTCCAGCTCTTTTTCTGCTGGCCATTTACGAGCGCGATCATTTCATTTTGTAATATTTTATCAATGCCAACTGCCGAACCCATCACACCAGGGCCACTGTATGGAATACGATGCCATTCCAGAAGACCCTGAATTGCACCATCCTCGCAATCCGGACCATGCATGGCCAGAAAAGCGAAGTCAAAATGTTCTTTAAAGTGGGAAGGATCTAACAATGTTCCGATGTTTTGCGGAACGGGTTCTGAGGCGAGGTGTGGAAATGATTCAATGTAGGCGCTGAATCCACCGGTTTGCAAATCTTTTGAAGGATAGAAATCCCTGATCTGCGCTTCATACATTAAATGATGCTGTATTTTGATAAAGCGCCCGAAACTGTCTACAAAAACCGGCACAGGTTCGAATAATTGTTTATCCAAATATTCAAAAGCTGTTTTGCCGCCTGCAAACGAAATTTCCCTTTCACGGGAAGGGCCCCCAAAAAAAACTCCAACGCGCATGTTTTTACTGATTAATGCATTCAAATCCTGCCTGCAATATAAGGCTCTATTCGAGATGAATCAATTCCAATACGAAATGCGCACAAAATATTTATATCAGAAAGGACTTCCTGAATTCAATTAACCGGCAACCAGGGATTTGTCAGCCGGCTATCAGGCGAGAGCAGGCACATTAACAGCAACCACTCGCGTAACTCCAGGCACAGCTTTCCTGATCGACTCTTCCAAACCGGCTCGGAATGTCATTGCACTCATCGGGCAGCTCTGGCATGATCCCTGTAACTCAAGTTTCACGATCAGATCATCAGTCAGTTCTACTAATTTAACGTCTCCACCATCAGCAAGAAGATAAGGGCGTACCGATTCGAGCGCTTGCTCAATAAGCTCAATTGTTTTTTCTTTCGACTCCATTGTAAAATAATCTATTCGCTAATATGCAAGAATTTATTCGTAAAATCAAATATAACCGGGATTCGGCTAGACCTGCATTTCTACGACCTGTGTTTTATCTTTTGCCGCATTTCGAATGGCAACCTGTTGAGCCAAGGCCTCTGCAGTTGCCTTAAATGCCTCATTTACAATTGGATTCACATCCATTACAGCAGGACGGCCGTCATCACCTGCTTCACGTATTCCCTGGACAAGCGGAATCTGACCCAACAACGGAACATCAAACTTATCGGCCAGTTTTTGACCTCCACCGGAACCAAAAATATGGTACTTATGGTCCGGCAATTCTTCTGGTGTAAACCACGCCATATTCTCAACAATGCCCAAAACCGGCACATTGATCTGAGGCTGCTTGAACATTGCCAAACCTTTGATTGCATCGGCAAGGGCAACTTTTTGAGGTGTTGTAACTATGATGGCACCTGTAACCGGCACTGTTTGTACCAATGTAATATGTATATCACTGGTGCCTGGCGGCAAATCAATCAGCAGATAATCTAACGTTCCCCAATCCGTATCGGCAAAAAACTGCTTCAATGCCTGGCTCGCCATCGGCCCACGCCATACGATTGCGCTATCGGCAGGGGTTAAAAATCCGATTGAAATTAGCTTAATTCCATACTGCCTGATCGGATTTATGTAATTCTTTCCGTCTTTTGGCGTAATTGTCGGCTGCATATTTTCAGCTCCAAACATCACAGGGATTGACGGGCCAAATATATCCGCATCAATGATTCCCACGGAAGCTCCGGAACGGTGCAAAGCCATCGCCAGGTTCGCCGTCACAGTTGATTTCCCGACCCCTCCCTTTCCGGAAGCAACAGCAATAATATTTTTGACACCCGGCAAAAGCGGGCCGGATTGGCGCGCAGTCGTCACATTTGCCGTCAGATTAATGATCACCTCCACATCCGGGCTCACATGTTCATGAATTGCGTCGGTACAGTTTCTTCGGATCAGTTCTTTTAACGGGCAGGCTGGTGTGGTGAGCACTACGGTAAATTTAACCTGGTCAATCCCGATCTCGATATCCTGAATCATTCCAAGCGTAACAAGATCCTTTTTAAGATCCGGCTCCTGCACCGTACTCAAGGCCATTAATACTTTCTCCTTATTTACTGTAAATTCTCCCATCTGACGGAATACGTATTCAATTAATTTCTCTAATTATTTCGACCATCTAGAGCAATCCTTGTTTTGACAAGTTGCTGATTACTGACAACACCGATTGTCTGTAATGAGTTTGCTAAAAGTCGGGAAATTCAGCAATTCTTCTTTTCACTTCTTCCAGCTCCTGCGTAACGTCTGCCCGGCCATCCATTTCTGAAAGCTTTTCATGCAATGATTGAAGCAAATGAAGATGGCTGATGGTAAACCCATGCTGCGGTTTGTGATTGAGTGCCTGCCTCACGGAAAGCCATTCTTTCATGAAATCCTGAGACGGTGTATCAACAAAGGAATTCACGAAAGTATTGAAAATATAATCCTCCGCGATTTTATTGGGATGAATCAGATCCTCCTCAAAGTATCGGTAGTCGCGCAACTCATCTACCATAATTTCATAAGACGGGAAATATTCGACCTGCTTGAATTTTTCCGAAAGACGATGGCACACAATCCGCAATATGGATTTGCTTACCTGATTCAAAATCAGCGTATCCTTTGTGTGCCGGACCGGGCTTACGGTTAAGATAATTTTCAGATTACGGTTAAAAGTCTGAAGTTTGAACAGAATCTGCTCGAAACTCATCAGGATTTGATCCTGGTGAAGCAACTCTTTCACAAATTTATCAGCTGGTATTTTGTGGCAATTCCCAACCACCGCATTTAGCGCTCTGTGGCGGTACGCATACGCAGTTCCCAACGTGATAACGAGCACATTCGCACTTCTCAGAAATCCCTTTAGTTTACCCAGCTTTGCAGTCAGTTCTGCATCGAAAACCTTATGCTCCACGCCCCATTGCGACGAATGAAAGTCATGGTGCAGCTGGATTCCATCTGTGTTTGTAATGTATAAGGCGGGATCAGGCGATTTTCCTTCAAGCGCCATATCCAATATTTTGGTGATCGTCAGCGGATTAAAAACCGTACCAAAAGGGTTGTTCAGAACAGGATATTTGTAGTCTTTCAATTGCTGTCCCAACACCTCAGCGAAACACGACCCGAGCGTGAGAACATGCGCATGGTGATTGATCTTCCATCCGGAAGGTTTTACAACAACCTCCGTTATCAGTTTTGATGACTTCATTATATTGAAAACTAAGATTCTGTAAAATTAATCTGAATTCGTTAACGGTGCACAATCGAGCATTCGTATACTATTGTAATAATTCATGCGGAAGTATTAATTTTGAAATAAACAGCACATAAAAATCTGTTTCGGGTGTAAGACTCTCTTAATCATATGACAACCCATATTCTCCAAGTCTCATTTTTTCTGGCCGCAAATCTCGTCGCATTCTCTGCCTGTACGCAGCCTGCTCAAAAACCGCAGGTGCCAGTTTCGTATGTTTTTACGGAAAAACCTGTCTGGCAGGACGAATTTGAATATTCTGGCAAACCGGACCCAAAGAAATGGAGCTACGATCTGGGCGGAGACGGATGGGGAAATAATGAGCTCGAAAACTATACCGACAAACCGGAAAATGCGCGTATTGAGAATGGCAACCTCATCATTGAGGCAAGAAATGAAAAATCCGGAAAACAGAATTATAGTTCGGCCCGATTGGTCACGAAGGGAAAAGGTGATTTTTTGTATGGCAAGTTCCAAATCCGTGCAAAACTGCCTGAGGGAAAAGGGACGTGGCCTGCAATATGGATGCTGGGAACGAATGAAACTTACGGCAACAAAGGCTGGCCGGATAATGGTGAGATCGACATCATGGAACACGTAGGATTTGACCAGGACAAGGTGCACGGAAATGTCCATACCAAGGCGTTTAATCATGTAATTCACACCAATAAAGGCGATGAAATCGTAGTGAAAAACGCGTCAACTGCATTTCATATTTACGCATGCGAATGGACGCCTGAATACGTTTCCATGCTGGTTGATGGCAGGGAATATTTCAGATTCAGGAAAGAAACCGGCTTTTCCTGGGAACAGTGGCCATTTGATAAACCTTTTCATTTACTTTTAAACGTGGCCATTGGAGGCAATTGGGGCGGACAGAAAGGCTTGGATGACAGCATTTTCCCTCAAAAAATGGAGGTTGATTATGTACGGGTTTATGGCTTAGTCAAGAAAAAGTAATTTGAAATTCCGGTGCATGGAGCTAACTTGCACCATGGATCATTTCGTTGTATCGGCCAGGAAGTACCGTCCCGTCACTTTCGACTCGGTGGTTGGCCAATCACATATTACTACCACGCTGAAAAATGCAATCCGCACCAATCATTTGGCGCAGGCATTTCTGTTTTGCGGTCCACGTGGTGTTGGAAAAACAACATGTGCGCGGATTCTTGCAAAAACAATCAACTGTACAAACCTGGGTGATGATGTAGAGGCGTGCGGAGAGTGCGAATCCTGCGTAAGCTTTCAGAACAATGCTTCCTTTAATATTCACGAACTTGATGCCGCTTCCAACAACTCTGTCGAAGATATCCGTAATCTGATTGATCAGGTGCGCTATCCGCCGCAGACGGGGAAATACAAAATTTATATTATTGATGAGGTTCACATGCTGTCTCAGGCTGCCTTCAATGCCTTTTTGAAGACACTTGAAGAACCGCCCGGTTATGCGATTTTCATTCTTGCGACGACTGAAAAACATAAGATTCTGCCAACCATTTTGTCGCGTTGCCAGATTTTCGATTTCAATCGTATTCAGCCAAAAGATATCGCTTACCATCTCGCGGATATCGCTCAAAAAGAGGGAATCGAAACAGAGAAAGAGGCTCTGGAGTTAATCGGACAAAAAGCAGACGGCGGATTGCGCGATGCACTTTCCATGTTTGACCTCAATGTTACGTTTTCAACGGACAACCGGCTTACTTACGAAGCCGTTCTTGAAAACCTGCACATTCTGGATTATGATTATTATTTCAAAATAACCGACGCGTTCACCGCAGGCAGCGTTGCCCGTGCGCTGATTTTGTTTGATGAAATTTTGCGTAAAGGTTTTGACGGACATTTGTTCGTTGTCGGATTGCTTGAACATTTCAGGAATTTGCTGGTTTGTAAAGATCCTGCCACGGTAACGCTTTTGCTGGTTTCAGAATCAGCGGAAAGGAAGTATCTGGATCAGTCACAAAAGGCAGATATGAGCTTTCTACTTTCTGCGTTAAGCGTCGCAAGTCAATGCGATATCAATTACAAGGCAGCAAAAAATCAACGTTTACATGTGGAACTTTGTCTGATGAAGCTCGCCAATCTGCCTCATGTTCTTCAACTAAATTCACTTGCGGCCGTTGATGAGACGGCAAAAAAAAAAGTTGAGCCACAACAACAGCCTCTGATTTCCGAGGTTCAGCAGCCAGTTTCTGCCCCCAACCAGCCAAACCACAGCGCTCCTGTGTCAATTGGAGAGAGACCCGCGATTGCCATTCCTGTTGTTACAGCTAAACCTTCCCGGCTCCGTAGCACCACCGAATTGTTAACTCCTTCTGCCACGAATTCAAATCAGCAGCATGAAAGTGTCGCCACGTTGCCGCAGGCACCTGAAGTAACGACAAAGGTGACAATGCGGGAGCTGACTTTGGAAAATCTGCAACATGCCTGGTACGAATTCGCCGATCTGAGAAAAATTCAGAAAAACTCCACCACAGAGGAAATTGCGTTGAGGAGAGATTTCAAGCTGGCGGAGCATTCAATTGAAATTGCGCTCGACAACGATCATCAACTGGAAGCAATTCAGTCGATGCGCTACGATTTGATGGGATTTTTAAAAGCGAGGCTAAATGCGCCGAAGTTGGATATTAATCCGCGCGTAGCACCTTTGGAGGTAAGCCGGCTACCCTACACCCCTGCTGAAAAATTCAATTATCTGGCTGAAAAAAATCCGCATTTGCTTGAATTAAAACAAGCATTGGGACTTGATGTTGATTTTTAAGTTACCTCGTTGTTGAGATAAATCTTGCGTGCAGTTCTAAAACCTGAGGAATCAGGGCAGAATTTTGATCATTGTGAACAAGAAAATCTGCGATCTGTTTCCGATCCGCGTCGGATACCTGCCTGGCTATAATTGCTTTAATTTCAGATTCAGCGCGCTTATCTCGTTCCAAAATTCGCTTGACCCGCAATTCCGCAGGCGCATCCACAACGACAACAAAATCCAAAGAATTTCCCTGCCCCGCTTTGTTCATAAGTGCTGCTTCCTTGATCAAGTAGGGAAAACAAATATGGTTATTGACCCATTGTTCGGTGTCGCGGAGTACCGCGGGATGAATGATCGCATTCAGGCTTGTGAGCAACTCAGTATCCTTGAATACTTTTGAAGAAACGTAAGCGCGATTATAGCTACCGTCAGGCAGATACGCATTTTCTCCAAGCAGACCGGTAATTTTTTGCCTGATTTCAGGGTTTGTTGTTGTGATTAGTTTTGCCTTTGAATCCGCATCATAAACCGGTATACCCAAGCATGCGAAAAGCCTGCAAACCATACTTTTACCGGAACCGATTCCACCGGTGACACCAACTTGAAGAGGAAGTTTTTTACCCATATTCTGCCAGCTCAGCATAAAAAAGACTCCGTAATTTACGGAGTCTGATTCAGATATTGTGCTACTTCAAAACTGATGGTCACGTCCCGATGACTGACCTCCACCAGCGGCGAAACCTGTAAAGGAATCGGAAGTGTTTCATCGAAATTATTCTGTATTCGCGGTGTGGGAATTTTCACCCGTATCGTATCCGGATAGGCCTGAATCAATGACACGGGACCATCAACGGAAATCAGCGAAGGCGAAACGTTGATGATACTGGAAATTACATAACCATCCTGCATATTAATCCCAACACTGTCAATCCGGATAGGGATAATTTTACGGATCTTCCTTTCAAAACTCAACTCGAAAGTATCGGCAACTACGTAGTTCACTTTCAGATCCGGAAACAGTTCAGTAATCTGGTCAGTAAGCGTCGTGGAGTTTATAAAACTGGCCTTGGTAGGATTCAACACTTTATAAACGACAGGAAGTGCATTGAAATTCAGCCATGTTTTCTGCAAAAGATTCCATCCGTCTCCTGACACATTCACTGAAATTCGCTTTGGGAGCGGCTGAACCGGTACAAAAGCTGCGTAATCATATTCAATGGCTAATGGATAGCTCAACTTGATCGAATAGTTATCCTTATTGAGCACATTCATCAACCAGAAAAATGCAGCCGCCAAAAAGCACCCCAAAAAAGTCTTTATTTTACTCTTGCCTGATGGAATGTCGTTCACAGCGCATTATTTTATTGATACTCACAAACGATTGATTGACATACAACCAGCAAAACCTATTTTTATGTAAGGAATTACCGCCAATCTGCCAGAATTCACCAACCGACTATTCCGATAGCGTGCGGGCTACCGCCGATTTGTCAACAGTTAACTTAACACCTTTATCCAGTTCAAGCGTGATCGTCAATTCGTCAACTGTGTATATTTTGGCATGAATGCCTCCGATAGTCACAACCTGATCTCCTTTTTTAAGGTTTGTCAGCAAATTTTTCAGATCCTTTTGCTTTTTTTGCTGCGGACGGATCATAAAAAAGTAAAATACGCCAATGATACCAACCCACATTACAACCTGGTAAATCATGGCTTGATTGCCACCCGCTGCCGCTTGTCCTAAAAGAGAAATATTCATGAAAAAGGGTAAAATTAAAGATTAAAATAATTATAAAAATGTTACTTCACCGAATCGGCTTTGGCAACAGCATTGACTATACCTTTCAGCCTGAGTTCCGAAACCGACGGCTCCGTGTTAGCATAGACTGTTATTGTTTTAGATTGCGGACCAGCCTTATGCTTACTATCAAACCGAACTTTAATATTCGATGAAGTCCCGGGACCAACGGGCTCTTTCGGCCATTCAGGAGTAGTACATCCGCAGGACGACGAAATGTTGTTGATTATCAATGGATAAGCACCATCATTTTTGAAACGAAAAGTATGTTCCACAACTGCCCCTTCGGTTATTGTACCAAAATCGAAAGTTGCACTGTCAAGCAGTGTCATCGTGGGCAATCTGGACGTCGCTGCGGCAGAGCCCTCCTCTTTTTTCCCACCTGAACAGCTACCAAAAAAAATGGCTGCGAAGATGACAAAAACTGCGGCAGATATTTTTTTCATAAGTCTTAACTCAGTTGGCCTGTCCTTTTATCTGGGCCATCAAACGGTCCACATCTTCCAGCAGCTTTTCCGCCTTCTCACGCGCGTCGCTCACAACACGCTCACTTTCAGTCCGCGCAAAACTATCGGGCTGGTCTTTTCTTTGAACCATATCTTCGATAACGCCTTCCAGTTTTTCTTTGTACTTGGATAACCGGTATGTCAACTGTGTTCTGAGCACTTCCCCCTTATCCGGAGCATACAGGATACCAAGCGCCGCGCCGGTGGCACAGCCCGTTAAAAATGCGATTAAACCATTGGTTGCTTTACTCATGGCAATATAATTTTAGCTTTTACTTCTGATTGATGCAGGTGACTGACAAAATTTTTGAAAACTTTTTCAATATTAAATTACAAATATCGAACCAGCAATCAGTTTGTCTTATTTATTGTCAATTAATCCCCGCCCGCTTTTCCTGATCACGCCTTCGCTCGCCAATTTGACAGAAAGAACGTCCAGGACTCCGTTTACAAACTTACCGCTTTTGGGCGTACTATACCTTTTTGCTATTTCGATGAACTCATTAATAGTCACTTTCACCGGGATACCGGGAAAATGAATCAGCTCAGCAAGCGCAGTTTTCAAAATGATCAGATCCACCAGCGCAACCCGTTCCAATTCCCAGTTTTTAAGCTGTTCTTCCAGATAAACATCATATTTATCGCCCTCTTCCAAAACAATCCTGAACAATTCCTCCACAAAAAAACGGTCTTCTTCCCAATCTTTTGTTAACGGAGCCAGCTCAAAAGTCTCACTCAGATCCGCAGTTTTCAGGGTTTTTATTGCCAATCCTCTGATCAGTTCACTGTGGTCAACCCAATAAAGATCACGTTGTTCCAGAAAATCAAGCGGCACCTCATGTTTAAGGATTACCTGCCTTAGAATATACTGAATAATCAGCTGATCCTCTTCCGGAGTGTGTTCTTTTTTGTTGCAATATGCTTCGTACTCTGCATCCTTCCGAAGTGCTTCCCGGTAGATTTTCCGGATAATGCCCATTTCATTACTCCAGTTGATCCCATTTCTGATAATCTCCTGTTCCAGGTTTTTATCGGCCTCAAGAACAAGAATCACCCGGTTTGTATTTAACCCACCTTCTTTTGGAAAAGGTGATTCAGGATCATCGTATCGCCTTTCTCTGTCGATTTTCGCCTGATGTGAGAGTTCGATGAGCATTGACAGGATCCTGATAAAATCTACGTAGATCGATTCCGTCTCATTTAGTACCCGTCTTACTACCTTCTGGCCATCTGTATCTGTCTGTCTCTGATATGCTTCAAAAGCACTTCTGGCAACGTTGATCACCTGTAAAGGCAGCTCCTCGCCTTCACCTGGTTTTCCGTTTTTGATAAATTCGTCCAGCGTAATTCCTGCCAGACGTTTCATTCCGGACAATTTGGTTTTGTCCTGAAATTCCATTGAGTTCAAATCCGGAGCAAAAGCTTCATCAATATGATCCAGAGCCAGCAAACGATTGGCGTCAGCAGTTAATTTTCGCGCATAAAGCGCCTGAACAGCCTTTGTTCTTAATAATCTTCTATTCAGCATAAGCCGGAATACTAATTGGATAAAAAGGTACAGTAAATCAAAGAACGTATCTGCATGTTTCGGCAAGGTTTTTCAATTCGCAACACCCCGCGTTTCTATTAAAATTGACCGCAAAATTAGACTATTTTGTTAAGAAACCGAAAAATGAACCGCAGCCTTTTAATTTTGCAACGTTTTAAAAGAATTGAATGTTGGCTATAAACGGGCTATTTTAGCTGTATGCCACCGTTTCTGGCAACTCCATTTGAGAAAGAAGATATTTTGCAGTTAGAACCCAAAGAGAAATGTTCATCTTACCGGGCCGGAATAACAGAATTTAGTATGTCGTTTCTGCCTGTTTACCAAATCAATACCTCAGTTCTGTGAAAGCACTCAAGTACCTCAATCAGTACTTATGGAAATATAAATGGTATCTCATCCTGGGAACCCTTTTTACAATTATTTCTAATCTTTTTGGCATCATACCTGCCCAGCTTGTGCGTTATGCGCTTGACCTGGTGATCGAAACGCTTGACGTTTACTACCTTTTCGACGGCTCGAAACTGCAAAGCAGCATGTATGATCTGTTTGCTTTCAGCATACTTTTTTACGGTTTGCTCATTCTCGCCATGGCTCTGCTAAAAGGGATATTTTTGTTTCTGGTGAGGCAAACGATCATTGTCATGTCGCGTCACATTGAGTTTGACCTAAAAAACGACGTTTACCAACATTATCAGACTTTACCGCTAAGTTTTTTCAGGAAGCACAACACAGGCGATCTTATGGCCCGAATTTCGGAAGACGTCAGCAACGTGCGTATCTATGTTGGCCCTGCGCTCATGTACGGCATTAACCTGATCGTACTCTTTTTCCTTGTCATTTCTTACATGCTCTCGGTGAATGCACGGTTGACAATCTGGGTACTTTTACCACTTCCTTTGCTTTCTGTGAGCATTTATGTCGTGAACAGTCTGATGATGAAACGATCCCAGGAAATCCAGAAGCAGTTGTCCGGCCTTTCGACTTATGTTCAGGAAGCATTTTCCGGAATCAGAGTGATCAAATCTTTTGTTCAGGAAAAACACTCTTTCAATAACTTTGAAAAAGAAGCTGAGGATTTCAAAAACAAATCTCTGAAACTGACCAAAGTAGATTCCTTCTTTTACCCGATCATTTTGCTGCTTGTCGGCATCAGCAACATTCTGATTATATATGTTGGTGGGCGGGAAATCATTAACGGAAATCTCACACCGGGAAATATTACAGAATTTATTCTATATGTGAATATGCTGACCTGGCCAGTTATGGCGTTGGGCTGGACGACCAGTCAGATACAAAGGGCGGCTTCCTCGCAGACAAGAATCAATGAATTTTTGAACGAAAAAACCACGCTGGTTTCAGAAAAAAATCTGGAACAACCGCTCAAAGGCTCCATTACATTCGATAATGTAGGTTTTAACTACCCGGATTCGGGAATTCAGGCTTTGGAAAATTTTGATCTGCATGTCAATCATGGGGAATCGGTGGCAATTCTGGGCACAACAGGATCCGGAAAAAGCACACTTGCTCATTTACTTTGCCGGCTGTACGATCCCACCGAGGGCAGTATTCTGATCGACAATATTCCTTTGAAAGATTATGACGTGCATGCGTATCGCCGGCAGATTGGCTACGTCCCGCAGGATGTATTTCTCTTTTCTGATTCAATCGAGAACAATGTACGATTCGGAACAACGGAGATGCCTTTCGAGCGAATTGAGCAAGCCGTAAAAGACGCTGACTTGTACAACAACATTATTGATTTTCCGCAAGGTTACCATACGATGCTTGGCGAGCGGGGAATCACGCTATCCGGCGGGCAGAAACAGCGCTTGTCTATTGCCCGCGCGATTGCCAGAGATCCGAGAATCCTGATTCTGGATGATTGCCTGTCAGCAGTGGATACCAATACCGAGAACATTATCCTCAACAATCTTAAAAGGATTATGGACCAGCGCACGTCGGTGATTATTTCACACCGCGTTTCGTCCGCAAAACTGGCAGATAAAATTGTGGTACTGGATGAAGGGCGGATTGTAGAAAGAGGAACACACGCTGAACTCATGGCGAAAAACGGTGCCTATAAAGAGCTCTACGAGAAACAGTTGATGGCAGAGGAAGCCTAGTGCTTCAGTTACCAACCCGAATTTTCCTAACCTCTTCTTTTAACTCTTTCATTTCCTGATGCAGATTCTGCAAGGTGACATTTTGCGCGTCCGTCGTTAAATCGAACGACAACTTGCTGTTGACCTGCCAGAGCTCCCGAATTTCACCACGATCAATGCGTATGGGACTGTATTCCGGATTGAGGGAAATTAAATTTATGAATGTCGTCTTATTTTCCTTTTGGACCTTCTTTACCAGAATACTGTCCACCGTCACGACTACGTACATCCTGTTGGTATTCAGATTGTCCCAGTCATCAACCGCCTTCGCCACGATCCACTCACCCGAATGCAACACCGGCAACATGCTGTCACCATCAACCTGAAAACCACGAAAAGTTGCGTTACGGTATTCGGGTAACGGAATGCTGAACGCCGGAAGCGTTTCAAACCACTGGGCATCCCCGATATTGAGCGGATAACCGGCAGCTGCCTTTGCATTGACCAACACGATATTTTCTTTTCCTGTATTATCAATGGTAATCACCTGCGGACTCATCGCAATCTCCTCGGCGCGCAGATATTTCTGGCCGCTTTCGCCAAAGAGCCACAATGGATTGATGTGATATTTTTTCAACAGTTCCTTCACAGCATAGCCGGGAATACGCGTTCTGCCCCGCTCGATATCCGCGGTAGTGGCGCCAATTCCCAATTCCTCCGCGAACCCGGCCTGAGTTAGCTTAAGTTCTTCACGGACTTGTTTGAATCGTCTGAATTCTTCGTCAATTGACATGATTGCGTTGCAGATCAAATTAAATGCCTAATAATCTCAAAGATATGAATTTTTGGAATATTTCCCTTTTATATCACGGAACATTTCCATAAATTTGGACATAATCCATAAATTTGTAAAAATTCCAAAACATCATGGATCGCACTATTTTGCATTTTGACCTTGACACATTTTTCGTTTCCGTGGAACGAAAGATAGATAACCGCCTTAATAACAAGCCCGTACTGGTAGGCGGCGTTGGCGACCGCGGTGTGGTGGCGGCTTGTAGTTACGAGACGCGAAATTATGGCGTGCATTCGGGCATGCCGATGAAGATGGCTAGAAACCTTTGCCCGGAGGCGGTGGTGATACGGGGTGAGGCCGGCGTCTACTCAAAAGAATCCAAGGCAGTCACGGAAATCATCCGCGAAGCCGTTCCGGTTTTTGAGAAAGCCAGCATTGACGAATTCTATGCAGATCTTTCAGGAATGGATAAGTTTTTTAGCTGTCATAAAATGGCTTCTGAGCTCCGCCAGCGCATAAAACGCGAGACAGGATTACCCATTTCATTCGGGCTGTCGGCCAATAAACTGGTTTCCAAAGTTGCAACCGGCGTGGCAAAACCCGATAATGAAAAACGGATTTATCTGGGAGAGGAAAAGAGTTTTCTCGCTCCGATGCCGATTCAGAAAATACCGATGGTGGGTGACAAAACGACGCAACTACTTAATAATCTGGGAATAAAATACGTCAAAACGATTCAGGAAATGCCTGTGGAAATGATGGGAAAAGTACTCGGGAAAAACGGTATCGCGTTGTGGAACCGCGCGAACGGAAGAGATGACTCCCCGATCATTCCGTTTCACGAAAGAAAGTCAATTTCAAACGAAAGAACTTTTGGAAAGGATACCGGCGACGTAAAGAGAATGCGGGAAATGATCAGAGCAATGGCAGAAAATCTGGCCTACCAGCTCCGAACCGGCAACAAACTGACTTCCTGCATTTCAGTCAAAATACGTTACTCCGATTTCAATACTTTTTCAAAACAACTTAAAATACCATACACTTCGGCAGATCACGTACTCATCCCGCAAATTGAACGCCTGTTTGAACAGCTCTACAACCGGCGCATGATGGTGCGGCTTGTTGGAGTCAATTTCAGCGATCTCGTGGGCGGCAATTATCAGATCAATATGTTTGACGATTCCGAAGAGAAACTGAACCTGTATATGGCCATGGATTACATCCGCAACCGATACGGAACTGACAAGCGCGGGAATTCGATCATCAGCTGGGGCACAACACTGGGGATTCCGAGTATCTCGAGCATGGGTAATCCGTTTAACGGCGAACCGCCGGTCATACCTGCACACCGCAACGCCTGATGTACAAATATATCAAAGACAAAGTTTATTCGATTCAACAACATGTTACTCAACTGCCACTCCTTCTTCAGCCTTCGATACGGAATGATCCCGGAAGAAGAATTGCTCAAATTAAGCCGGGAGAATCAATACGGATGCATCGCGCTGACGGATATCAACAATACGTCGGGCTGCCTGAATTTCATACGAATGGCACCCAAGTATGACATTAAACCCATTGTCGGTATCGATTTTCGTAACGGCATCAGACAACAGTTTGTTGGCATAGCCAGAAACAACGCCGGATTTCAGGAACTCAACACATATTTATCAAAACATTTACACCTGAAAGAGGCATTTCCAGATCAGGCTCCTCAGCTGGAAAATGCTGTATTCATCTATCCATTTGACAGCGTGTCGCGAAGCGGAAAAACAACATTACTTCCCAACGAATTCATCGGCGTCTCGATCAGCGATCTTACCCGGGTTGATTTCTCGCCGTTATCAAAACTGGCAGACAAACTGGTTATTATGAATCCGGTGAGTTTTCGTAACAAAAAGGACTTCAATGCGCACAGACTTTTGCGGGCAGTGGACGAGAATACGATGCTCAGTAAACTGCTGCCGTCTGAAACCGGGGTGGAAACGGAGCAAATTCTGAGGATGGATGTCCTTAAATACCATTTCAGAAACTTCAAGAATATCATCCAAAACACTGAAAAATTGATGGATGAATGCCATATTCATTTCAGCTTTGGAGATGACAGGGAAAATCACAATTTGCGTGTGTTTGGTAAAAGCAAGGAAGACGACTACCGGCTGATCTCAAAACTGACCTATGAGGGAATCGGCTACCGTTATGCGGATTCGGTCAACGACAGCATTTTTGACCGGATCGCGATGGAGCTAGACCTGATTGAAAAGCAGAATTACATTCCGTTTTTCCTCGTCAATCATGACATTACGCGTTATGCGCGAAGGAAAGGTTACTACCACGTCGGTCGCGGCAGCGGTGCCAACAGCATTGTTGCCTATTTATTGAACATCACAAATGTTGATCCGATCGAGCTCGATCTGTATTTTGAACGTTTCATGAATTTGTACCGAAAAAATCCGCCCGATTTCGATATTGATTTTTCATGGCGAGACCGTGAAGATGTGACGCAGTATATTTTTGACACCTACGGGAAAAATGGCCAGGCTTCACTGCTGGCCACTTACAGCACTTTCCAGCATAGTGCCGCCGTTCGTGAACTGGGAAAGGTTTTCGGATTACCCGGCCACGAAATAGAGGCCCTGAGCAACGGCAAGTTTGATCCAGCAAAACTCGATAAGCTGTCGGGACTTGTGATCAATTATGCAAAATACCTTCAAAATAACAATCAGCCCAATCATTTGAGTATTCATGCAGGCGGAATTCTCATCACTGAGAAATCAGTTAATTATTTCACCGCTACCGATTTACCACCAAAAGGCTTTCCGACAACGCAGTTTGACATGGTTATTGCGGAAGATGTGGGATTGAACAAGTACGATATTCTGGGACAACGCGGCCTGGCCAAAATTAAAGAGACGCTTGAAGTGATCAGGTACAACCGCCCGGAGGTTCCGGAATTTGATATTGATGATGTTAAAAAATTTAAGACCGATCCCAATATCAACAATCTGATCAAAGAAGCGCAATGTATCGGGTGTTTTTATGTTGAGTCGCCAGCCATGCGCATGCTGCTTAAAAAGCTGGAAGTAGACAATTATCTGGGTCTGGTCGCTGCGAGTTCCATCATCCGGCCGGGTGTAGCGAAAAGCGGCATGATGCGTGAATATATTTTACGGCATCAGGACCCGGAAAGAGCAAAAGATGCCCATCCGGTGTTGCTGGATCTGATGAAGGAAACCTACGGCATCATGGTGTATCAGGAAGATGTCATCAAAGTCGCCCATTATTTTGCCGGACTGACTCTTGGGGAAGCAGACGTGATCAGGCGCGGCATGAGCGGGAAATTCCGCGGCCGGGACGAATTTGAACGTGTTAAAAAAAAGTACTTTATCAACTGCCGGGCGAAAGGATATGATGAAAAAATGACCAATGATATCTGGGATCAGATCGCGAGTTTCGCCGGATACGCTTTTGCAAAAGGTCATTCAGCGTCTTACGCCGTGGAAAGTTACCAGACACTTTTCTTGAAAGCGTATTTCCCGCTGGAATATATGGTTGCAGTCCTCAATAACGGGGGAGGATTTTATGGACCGGAACTATACGTACACGAGGCACGGATGCAGGGAGCCAATGTGCTGGCTCCCTGTGTAAACCATAGCAAATCAGAAACAATCATTGAAGGGAAAGACATTTATCTGGGTATGTCGTTCCTGAATGAAATTGAAGAAAAAACCATTGCGAGAATTTTGGCCGCCAGGCAGCAGGATGGCATTTTTACATCACTGACCGATTTTCTGGACCGCGTAAATGTATCGATAGAACAGATTACCATACTGATCCGTATCAACGCATTTCGGTTCACCGGAATCGACAAGAAAACATTGCTCTGGAAAGCCCATTTCAGGCTTGACAAAACGCCCGAAAAAATTCCGCAGAAGCAGCTTTTCCAGAGCGAGGTAAAGGATTTCGTATTACCGGTTTTTGATTCTTCCCCCATCGACGACGCGTATGACCAGATTGAGTTGCTCGGTTTTCCCTTGTGCAGTCCTTTTGATCTTGTCAAATACGGCCTACCCAAAAGTGTCATGTCCAAAGAGCTGCATCGGCATATTGGCAAACAGGTTATTCAGTATGGATATCTGATTACTATAAAAAACACACGTACATCGAAAGGCGAAACGATGCAATTTGGCACTTTTCTTGATCAGGAAGGACATTTCATCGACACAGTACATTTTCCGCCGATCGCTTCACAATATCGTTTTTCAGGAAAAGGAGTTTACAAAATCTCCGGGAAAGTGATTGACGAATTCGGCTTTTTGAGCATAGAAGTGGACGCGATGACCCGTATGGATTCGACGACCCGGTTTGAGTGATGCACCCTTACGTTTATTCATAAAACACGCTGCTGAATTACTAAAAAAGAGCATACTTTTGCAGAAAGTATTGGGATAGGTATGCTGTTGTGAATCGTGCAGAATGGCAAACCAACTATACCTGTTTTTTCGACCTCAGTCACCCCCTAACATCTTAAAATGAATACCATCCGATTGAACGGATTTAAAAGTGTGAAGGCCCGGAGAACGGGACTGGTTCTTTTGCTTGGCAGCCTGGCACTCACACTTTCCTTTCTGACCAGAATTGCTTTGCTGATCAAATCTGCCGCAACGATAGATTTCACATTGCCGAACCTGCTCGGAATTTTTACAATCGGCCTTTTTTACGACCTGCTGAACGCGGCATGGGTGGTACTGCCAGTCTCATTGTATTTGTGGCTCATTCCGTCCAAAATTTTCACAAAACGCTGGCATCGGTTTATCCTTTACGGAATTTTCTTTCTATTTACTTTTGGGTTGCTTTTCAATTGTATTTCCGAATGGTTTTTCTGGGATGAATTCAGCTCTAGGTTTAACTTCATCGCGGTTGATTACCTGGTTTACACCAACGAAGTGATCGGAAACATTCGCCAATCATATCCGGTCGAAATCATCATCGGTATACTGTTCTGCACAACCCTGGGAATTGTTTATTTTTTGCGGCCGGCAATAAGAAAAACGACCGCCGACACAGCGCGATTTAAGAAGCGTTCACTTTTATTCTTTCCGTATGTGCTCACCTTGGTATTGATCTATTTCACGACCGGAAATAAACTGCGCCAGTTTAGCGAAAATACGTACGTGAATGAGCTTTCAGGTAATGGACTTTACGAGCTCTTTGCAGCATATTTCAACAATGAGCTGGATTACGAGCAATTCTACCAGAAAATCCCGAATGAGGTTGCGTTCAGAAATATAAGAAAGCAGATCCAGACTCCGGAAAGCAGATTTGTCAACAACGACCCATTTAGCATAGAACGTAAAATCACGAATTCGGGAAAGGAAAGCCGGATGAATGTAGTATTAATAAGTGTTGAAAGTTTAAGTGCAGACTTCCTTGCTTCCTTTGGAAACACAACACATATTACACCCAATCTGGATTCTCTGGCGCAGCACAGCCTCTTTTTCACAAATCTATACGCCACCGGCACCCGCACAGTACGTGGCCTGGAAGCCTTATCCATCTGTACGCCACCAACGCCGGGCCAGTCTATTGTTCGTCGGCCAAAAAATGAGGACCTTTTTTCAATGGGAAAGGTTTTTGAACAAAAAGGTTATCAAAGCAAATTCATTTACGGCGGCTACGGCTATTTTGACAACATGGGCTATTTTTTCGACCACAACCATTATGAAGTGGATGACAGAAAAAAGATCGCGAAAAAGGATATTGATTACGAAAACATCTGGGGAGTGGCGGACGAAAACCTGTTCACCCTCGCAACACGGGAGATTGAAAAAACCATCAGCACGGGGAAACCTGTTTTTGCGCATGTCATGACGACGTCCAATCACAGACCTTACACTTACCCTAGCGGCAGAATTGACGTCCCATCGCATACGAGCCGGGAAGGTGCCGTAAAATATACCGATTATTCCATCGGCCAGTTTATTAAAAACGCCAGCAAAAAGCCTTGGTTTAAAAACACGATTTTTGTGATCGTCGCTGATCATTGCGCGTCCAGCGCCGGAAAAACTGATCTGCCGGTCAATAAATATCACATTCCTTTACTGATCTACTCACCCGGAAACATTCAGCCAGCAAAGATGGACCGGCTGATGAGCCAGATCGATCTTGGTCCGACTATTTTGGGATTGCTTCATTTCTCTTATACGAGCAAGTTTTTTGGCTACGATATTTTCAAGCTGGAACCGGGTCGCGAGCGTGCTTTCGTAAGTACCTACCAAAATCTGGGCTATATCAGAAATGATACCTTAATCGTTTTGCGCCCCCAACGTTTATCTGAATCGTTCGTACCGAATTTTCAGGACGGCTCCGTAGCGCTATCTCCTGAAAACAAATCGCTTACAAATGAGGCAATTACCTGGTATCAAACCGCGAGCTACCAGTTTAAACACAAACTGATGAAGTAGCCCTCCCAGCATACACCAAAAGCTGAGTTACTGAAATTGAAGCGCGACAAAACCTATCCTGTCTGCGGTGAAAAGTGATGCTGTTATTTTTAGAAAAAATTCAACGAAGTTAATCCGGTGTGCGTATGCCTAATCAGACATGTGTTACGCATGTTTCTATATCATAAACTCATCTATTAGCTCATGATTCAAAAAACCACACCATTGGCACTACTGGTGCTTGTGATTATTTTCGTGTTAGGCTGCGCCGAAAAAAAGGCCGGTAATCGGGTAAAAATTTCTGTTCAGGCTGGTGGATCTTCCGGCACAAATGTTTCAGTTCAGACCTCCGATTTACTAAATTTTGGTGAGATTAAATTTTCGGAAGCAAAAACAGACGGCGCAGGAAATGCCCTGCTTGAATTTGATCTGGATCGTCCGCTATTTGGCTATCTGAAATGTGGTGAAAAATTCGCCCCGCTGTACCTCACGCCCGGAGATGACCTGAAAATCTCGATGGATTCGGCCAGATTCTCCGGCGCCGGTGCAGTCATTGATGAATATCTCCAAAAATCCGACGCCATTCGTAATCAGTTCGGCAGCAAAAACCCCGCTCAGTATGATCCTGCTACATTTTCAAAAATAAAAGATTCACTGGAAACCGCATCAACTTCGCTGTTGCAAAAACTGATTTCCTCTAACAAAATAACCCCGGCAGAACAGCAGCTACTCACAAAAAAGAACGAAATGAGTCTGCGCCTTTTTCAACAAAATTACGTTGACGGGCATTTCAGCGGCGAAATTGAAAACCCGGATATACCAGTTTCCATCAAAAAGGCAGTCGCAGAGATTCCTTATGACACAATTTGTTTGAGATCAAATATGTTCGAGTACGGTTTTCTTTGGGCACGCTATCTGCAGTCGAAAATCTATGCGGACATTTACAAAAAATATGAAGGTTTGGACGCAGATTCTCTGACGGAAATCGTGATCAGCCAATCCGACAAAAAAATCAGAGAAAATAGCTATCCGCCAGCTTTTAAAGATTTCTTCATTGCCAAAAATATCGACTATTGGGTAAATCAGGAAGGCATTTCACCTGCATTGGACACGATCTACAAGCGATATATCGCAGAAGCAAAAACCTCATTATTCCTTCCAACCGTACAAAAAAGCCACGACAAATGGCTGACTATCGAGCCTGGTAAACCTGCGCCTGACTTCACCGGTGTCACGGCGGATGGCAAGAAAATTGCGCTTTCCGATTTGAAAGGAAAAGTAGTTTATATGGACGTATGGGCTACCTGGTGCGGCCCATGTAAAGCCGAATTCCCACATTCAAAAACCGTTAAAAAGTCATTTGAAGGAAATGAAAATGTGGTCTTTTTATATGTTTCCATTGACCAGAATATTGAAGCCTGGAAGAAAATGGTAGCAACGGACAGCAAAGTGCCAAAAGGTGTGCACATCAACCAGCAGCAGAAAAAACAACCTGATGCCATATGGGAATCTTACCACATCTGGGGTATTCCGAGATACGTATTGATTAATCAGAAAGGGGAAATCGTGCAGACACATGCATCAAGACCATCATCCGGGAAAGTCCAGGGACTCATCAGCGGTTTGCTGAACGTAAATAAAATTGCGCTGAAATAAAGATACAGCGTTGGGAAACAGATTCGGGAACGGTTCGGGTAAAATCCGGGCCGTTCCTGTTATTTTTTGTTAAAACATTTTTTCATCTTCTTTGGAATCGCAATCTTTAACTATATCTTTCGTTTTTCCACACATTTTATCAATTTAACTAGAAATAATGAAAAAGACGTTTCTGTTTTCATGCCTCATCGGCATTGGAATCTCTACACTACCCCCACTTTCAGCTCAGGATTTGTCCAAACAAAAAGTTCCGCTGGACCCTTCTGTCAAAATCGGCAAACTTAAAAATGGCATCACCTATTACATCAAAAAAAATACCGAACCTAAAAATCGCGCCGAACTGAGGTTGGCAGTGAAAGCAGGTTCCGTTCTGGAAACGGATGCACAACAGGGTCTGGCACATTTCATGGAGCACATGAACTTCAACGGAACAACCAATTTCCCGAAAAATGAGCTCGTTAATTTTCTTCAAAAAACGGGCGTGCGGTTTGGCGCTGACCTGAATGCTTCAACCAGTTTCGACGAAACGATATACATGCTGCCAATTCCTACGGACTCCGCAGGCTTGCTGGACAAAGGTTTGCAGGTACTGGAAGACTGGGCGCATGGCGCATTACTCGATCCTGCCGAAATTGAAAAGGAACGCGGTGTGGTTTTGGAAGAATCGCGTATGGGGCGCGGCGCGCAACAGCGCATGCGCGACAAATATCTGAAAATGATCCTGAACAATTCGCGCTATGCGGAACGTCTTCCGATCGGAAAAGACAGCATTCTCAAAACCTTCAAACCTGAAACGATCAAGGCTTTTTATAAAGACTGGTACCGTCCGGACCTGATGGCTGTTATTGCAGTTGGAGATTTTGACGTAGCAAAAGTTGAGGCATCGATCATCAAAAAATTTGGATCAATTCCTGTGCCCGTAAAACCAAAAAAGCGTACAGAATATACAATTCCGCTGGATGGATCGACCAATGTGGCCATTGTGACCGACCCGGAATATCCGCAAAATGTGATCCAGCTGATATACAAGCAGCCTGGTAGCAAAGAAAAAACCCTGATGGATGTTCGTAACAACATTGGTCAACAGCTGTACAATGCCATGATGGGCCAGCGCATGCAGGAACTTACCCAAAAAGCCAACCCGCCATTTCTGTACGGAGGAAGCCAGTATGGAGACTTTCTTGGCAACCTTGAATCCTACACCTCAGTAGCGCTCGCCAAAGATGCAGGCTCCATGGAAACTGCGCTAAAAGCATTACTGGAAGAAAACGCAAGGGTACAGAAATTTGGTTTTACCCAACCCGAACTGGACCGCGCGAAAAAGGATTTCTTCACGTCGATTGAGCAGTATTACAAAGAACGCGACAAAACGAAATCAGGCAATCATGTTCAGGAATACCTTGGACACTTTTTGCACGAGAAGCCTTTTATGGGCGCAGAGGGGTATTTTGATCTTGTGAAGAAAAACCTGGATGGCGTGTCGCTGAGCGAAGTTAACGCGCTCGCAAAAAAATATATTTCAGACAAAAACCGCTCAGTAGTGGTGATGGGGCCTGAAAAAAGCAAAGACGCCATGCTGACAGAAGCGCAGATCCGCAAATTGCTGGCAGAGACCGGCAAGGATGTTACCGCCTATGTGGATGATGTACTGGATACGCCACTTTTGAGCAGCGAACCAAAAGCCGGCAAAGTGGTGAAGGAACAGGCTTTCCCTAAACTTGGCATGACCGAACTGACGCTTTCAAACGGCGTGAAAGTCATGCTGAAACCAACGGACTTCAAGAATGATGAAATTCTCTTAAAAGCAACCGGAAAAGGCGGATATTCATTGTTTCCTGACCAGCATGAAACAGGATTATTTACAAGCTATCTGGTTCAGTCTGGCGGTGTGGGGCCATATAACCAAACGCAGCTCCAAAAATACCTGGCAGGGAAAACGGCCAACGCCGGGCCTTACGTCAGCGAACTAACCGAAGGAATCGGTGGCAGCACAAGCCCGAAAGATCTTGAAACAACATTACAGCTGATTTACGCCTATTTCACTGAGCCAAGAAAGGACGCAGAAGTGGTCGCAGGGATGTTGTCCAACCAGAAAGCCTATCTCGAAAACATGAAAAAAACGGTTACGCCGGAGAAAATGTTCTCGGACACTTTGAATGCGATATTGACCAGCAACAATCCTTTGCGCAAACCGTTAACGCCGGAAAGTATTGACAAAGTGAATCTGGACAAAGCTGTGGAGATTTACAAAAACCGTTTCTCCGACGCATCCGATTTCGTGTTCACATTCGTAGGGGCATTTAAAATTGATGAAATTAAGCCGCTGCTGGAAAAATACCTGGGCGGCCTTCCATCAACAGATCGTGACGACACGTTCAAACATCCGAATATATTTCCGCCAAAAGGGAAAATCGAAAAAATTGTATACAAAGGCCTGGAACCGAAAAGCCGCGTTTCTCTGATTTCAAGTGGAGAATATGATTATAATCCCGAAAACAACATGCAGATTGAGGCCTTGCAGGAAGTGTTGCAAATTAAACTGATTGAGGCACTGCGGGAAGAAGAAAGCGGCGTGTATGGAGTTGGGGTTTCTGAAAGCACCGACAAATTCCCTACGGGACATTACCGTTTTTCGATAGGCTTCGGCTGCGCTCCTGAAAATGTTGATAAGCTCGTGAAACGCACGCAGGAAGAGGTCAACAAAATCAAACAGAATGGCGCGGATCCGAAAGACATTGAGAAATTTGTCGCTGAAACCAACCGTAAAATGGAGACGGCGCTGAAAACTAATAATTTCTGGCTGGATTATCTGGATGACAACACCTTTCTGGGAGACGATCTGGATGAGATTTTCAGGCAGGACGAGTTGCTCAAATCAATCACTGTTGCAAGCACGAAAGCCGCGGCAAACAAATATTTCAGCGACGATAATTACGTCAAAGCTGTCTTGATGCCTGAGAAAAAATAGTTTAAGTAAGAAAAGACTTCCTGCTGCATGCTGTGGCGGGAAGTCTTTTTTTTATCCCAGTTTTCGTAAACCGTCCAGCAAATATTCCAATCCGTTCAGCTTAATTACATACATGGTATTGAGCATAATACCCAATTTTCCTTTCGGCAATCCTTCCCGCTCAAACCATTCCAGATACGACACGGGTAACTCTGAAATCAGCTTTCCCTTGTGTTTTCCGAACGGCATTTTGTAGCTGATCAGCTCTTTCAGGATTTCGTGGTTGGGTTGAGCGTTATTCAAATTCGATGATTTTAGATTTAAAATGCTGTTGATTTCCTTTCACAAAAAACCCCTCACTCCGCCTCTCCCGCTCTCAGCTTCACAATCAATTCCGTTTTCATGTCAAACAGTTCCTTTTCCAAGCCGACCGGATACGTATGCGGATTTACAAATCGCTTGATTCCCTTGTGAAAATGTGAAAGCTGATCCTGGACCCTGGCTCTTGTTTCATGAATGGAAGGCAGGGAATAAATAAGCTGACCGTCCGCAAATACCGGAACAAGTAAATCTTCATACGAAATCGTTTCCGAAAATGAGCGGTTTCTGGTAAAATCGTATGGATCGACCATCGTTGCCTTCCCCATCAGCGGCGTTTCAATATTGAAGATCATGTCCGACATAAATCCCTTGGCATCACTAAACCGGCGAACCTGCTGTATTCCGGGCGTTGACACTTTGATTGCCTGCTCGGACAATTTCAATTTATAATCCCATTCGCCTGTTTCGTTCCGTATTGCCGCCAGTTTGAAAACGCCTCCCAATGCAGGCTGGTCGAAAGCTGTGACCAGTTTTGTGCCAATTCCCCAGACATTGATGCGCGCTCCCTGGATTTTTAAACTGTCCATGATATATTCATCCAGATCATTGCTGGCAACAATGTTTGTTTTTTCAAATCCTGCATCGTCAAGAAGCTTTCTGGCCTCGATGCTCAGATAGGCCAAATCGCCCGAATCCAGACGAATTCCCGCCAGATCATACCCTTTTTCCCGCAACTGAATTCCTACTTTTATCGCGTTCTGAACACCGTGGAGCGAATTGTATGTATCAACCAGTAGCGTCACATTATTTGGCATAAACTTCGCGTAGGTTTCAAAAGATTCCAGCTCGCTGTCAAACGACATTACCCAACTGTGCGCGTGGGTGCCTTTGATCGGGATACCATACAGTTTACCGGCCAGTATGTTTGAAGTTGCGTCTACCCCGCCAATATAAGCGGCCCTGCTGGCCGTCATTCCGCCGTCAGGACCTTGCGCCCGTCTGAGGCCGAATTCAAGCAAAATATCGTCTTTTGCAACAAGTCGCATTCTTGATGCCTTTGTGGCGACCAGGGACTGAAAATTGATCAGATTTAACAACGGAGTTTCCAGAAGCTGGCATTGCAAAATCGGCCCCTGAACTCTCACGAGTGGCTCATTTGGAAATACTACCGTTCCCTCGGGAACGGCATCTACGCTTACTTTCAACTCCATGGAACGCAGGTAATCCAAGAATTCCGGCTCAAATAGCGGCTTACCATCGCTTCCTTCCAGTGACCGTATGTATGCCAGATCTTCCTCGTCAAACCGGTATTCCTTCAGGTAATCAATAACGCTGCTCAGCCCGCAGGCAATGGTATAACCACCCTGAAAAGGATGTTTTCTGAAATACAAATTGAAAACCGCTTCCTGTTCTGCTTTGCCTGCCTTCCAGTAACCGTATGCCATTGTCAATTGATACAGGTCTGTCAGTAGTCCAAGGGAAGTGTCGTAAAGGCGGTTTATCATTTGAGAGGTGCTTTTTGAATGAAGGGACAATTAATAAAATTTTTGCCTCTTTTTCATTCTACCTCCATTAACGTGATAAATAACCGTCCATATAAAAAATTAATTTGTGTCAAAACGAAAATTATTTTATAAAAAATCCTACTGTCGAGGCAAAAGATATAATCATAACAAGCTAAAAATCAAATAATTGCGTACACGGATAAGAAAATCATAAAATTTTCTGAAATGAAAACTCAAAAAAAATGAAATAATATTCATTCCTGATCGATCTTAACGACATCTTAGGACGTATATTTAGCTGTGCAGGCCCAGGCCTGCAAAACGACACTAAACAATTACACACACTAAATTATACAAACACTATACACACACTTTTATTTACCAAAAAGGTGACTCCCTCGCGGAGTCGCATCTGAAAGTGAACGTTGAAAGTATTTGTAGAACCTCGATTATTCTTTTAGTCATGAACGCCAGCCAGTAGCTGGAAGTTTTGAAAAAAATAAATCTATCAGTAAAAAGAAAGGTCTTCGTGATGAAGACCTTTCTTTTTTGGTACTAAATAAACCTTACCTTTTGTCCCACCAGACTTTGGACACATAGGAATCTCCGTTGGACAGACGTGCCACAGCGGCTTTGTAATTTGTTTCGTTCAAAAGCGCCTCGCGCGATGAGTAAATGGTTCTTCGCGGAATGGTGCCGTTCGTTGATCCTGCAAACGGTCCGGGTTTTAGCGCCGGGTAACCCATTCGTCTCCACTCAATAAAAGCCTCATAAGAACGCCCGAACAACTGTATCCATTTTTGAGTACCTATCTTGTTCAATTTTTGCTCCTTTGTCAAGCCGGTGAACGATAATTGCGATTCGAAATTTACCGGGACAGTCGTCACGTTATACGGCGATTGAGACAATGCTGCTTTTACACCTGCCTGGTAAAATGCCTCCGCCTGATCAACCGAAGCCCCCCAACCTTCCAATGCTGCTTCGGCCTTGTAAAAGGCCACATCGGAAAATGACATGGCTATACATGGAATCGCAGGACTAAAATCGCGGTTGAAAAAAGTCGCCGTTGAAGCCGTAGAATAATCGTCTTTGATAATTGATTTCAGAATTTCGTCTGTAAGGGCGACGCCAATTCCTTTGTATGCAGGCGTTCCCGTTTTTACGGAATTCACACTTGGCTGCGCAATGCGCGGCAGGCGGGGATCATTGCTTGTCACAAGCTGGGTCACAAAAGCATCCGCCAAATATTTAAGATCAGGACTTCCCGCCAAAAAATGATTCAGCAGCGGATGTACGTTGGCATTTGTTGCATTGTTGTAGGTCGGGATCACGGCATTGTCAGCATTGCTTTCCAATAATGGTTGCCCCATGGCCTCGGTTACAGTTTTTTGTGCCAAAGCGGCGTCAGCATAACGGATACGCATACCCAACCTCAATTTCAATGAATTTGCGTACTTTTTCCATTTTGCGACGTCTCCTTTGTAATAAAAATCAGCACTACCATAGCTCATATCTGAAGCATTAAGCTGCGCGGTCGCCGCATCAAGTTCCTGGATTAGTGACTTGTAAATAGATTCCTGCGTGTCAAAAACCGGTTTGGTATTTACTGCCGCAACGCCAAGGGCAGTTTGCGAATACGGAACGTCACCAAACAAATCTGTAAGCCGCTGCCATACCGAAATCTCCACAATTCTGGCAATAGCAAGTTTGGTCCTTCCGGATGGGTCATTTTCCAATCCTTTCAATACCTCATTACGAATTTGACTGATATTTCTGATCAAAGTGTAATGCGCATCCCAGACACTATTGTCGCTTTGTTCAACGTATCTTGAACTGGAAATCAGTACGCCACCGGCCCACTGTTGCACCCAGGAGCCATACTGGTTGTTGGGGTATTCATAACCTTCCGCAAAAGCTGCGTCTTTCTGAACTTTTGACAAAACCAACCCCGGATCAATCGTCGTGACCGAAGTGGGTGGTGTATTAATCTTTTCAAAGTCGCCGGTACAAGCCTGCAAGAGACAAACAAGCCCGGTTATTGTCATTGTTTTGAATATATTTTTCATTTCTTTCAGAGATTTCTGTTGATCAAATTTACAACTCCACGTTCAGGCTAACCCCAAAATAACGCAACAAAGGCAGCGCAGTCGATTCCAGACCGAGCGATGAATTGTTCACATTAAAAGATGAAGCTTCCGGTGCGAATCCTTCCGTTTTCCTTTGCAGGTAAAACAGATTTCTTCCATAAACTCCGGCGCGGATTCCTTTGAATGGTGTGCGATTTACCAGTTTAGATGGCAGCTGGTAATTGAGCGTCATTTCGCGGAACATCACATAACTTGCGTCATTTAGCATTTCTTCAGGAATCACGTTGTCTTTATCCGGCGCCACCACGTTCCAGTAATCCTGTGCCCGAACCTGTTTCGTATTTGCCTGGCCCGTGCCTGTCCATGTTCCATCACCTCCTTTTTGTGCTACCACACCTTCTGCGATGTAGGTGCCGTCACGTCCGGGTAACGTTTTTTTGATCGTGCCATAAACAAGTTCCTCCCGCATACTCTGGGAGTATATTTTACCACCCTGGCTGATGTCAATCAGTCCTGAAAGTGCAATTCCTTTGTATCGGAAACTGTTGTTAAATCCGCCGATCCAGTTTGGCAGTGCGTTGCCAAGTCCGTACAAAATCTTTGCATTGGATTTCAGAGGAAGCCCGGTCGTTGGATCGATCAGGCGATTTCCATTGTTGTCGCGAAGCCATTGAAATCCGTTTCCGACTATTGTTCCGAAAGCTTTTCCGGGTTCTGCCACCACATTAACGCCACGGTCAGTACCCAACACATAAGTATCAACACCATCAGCCAGTGAAATGACCTTATTTCGGTTCCGCGAAAAATTAAAAGTTGCATCCCAGCTAAAACCCGACTCGGTTTTGACAGGCGTTCCATTTAAAGTGAGTTCAATACCCTTATTCCTGATTTCCCCCGCGTTGATACGGCGTGAAGCAAATGTGCTGGAAGGCGGCAAAGGCACATCCAGAATTTGATTTCTCGTTGCAGCGTCGTAATAAGCAACCGCAAGTCCGGCCCGGTTTTTGAAAAAACGTGCCTCAACACCTACCTCAATGGAAGTTGTCAGCTCGTTTTTCAGATTAGGGTCAGGAATTGTGGAAGAAAACGAGGCAAGTGGAACCCCACCGTGTGCATTCTGGTCAAGCGAATAGGTTCCGGTCAGCTGGTATGGTGAGCCTGAGCTTCCCGCCTGCGCAACGGACCCTCTCAATTTTAAAAAACTCAGCACATCACTTTGAATTTTAAATGCGTCGGTAATAACAAAACTGGCACTTACAGCAGGGTAAAAGAATGAATTATTAGCTGGCGAAAGTGTCGAAGACCAGTCGTTTCTGGCAGAAAAGTCAAGAAACAAAAACTCCCGGAATCCAACCTGACCGGAAAGATATACCGAATTGATTGACGACTCCGTCAACCCGAACACGTAGGAGTTGGTCAATGTGTTGTTGATCGCGTACAGCCCCGGAACGATAAATTCGCTACCCGTATTTCCTGTGGTGCGGGAATAGAATTTCTGGTGATTTGCACCCAGATTCAGAGCAAACGAAACATCTTTGGAAAGTTGAGGTGTTAACGAAAGCAGCACGTCACTGTTGTCTTCCCGAACGCGGGTCACCTGCTCGGATATATCTCCATTTCGGTTTGCGCTCTGATAGGTACCTTTTTCACGATAACGGAAGCGTTGATCCGTGTAGAAATCTGTCCCTGTTTTGGCGGTAAGTCTAATCCAGTCATTAAATTGATAGCTCAACCGGATGAGCCCAAGCAGACGCTGGCGATCATCAGAATTCAAAGTGTGATCTACCGTCCAGTAAGGATTTGCGGTAGACGAATTCGTTGCATAAGTTTTTTCCATTCCCACATAAGGAACCGTTCCGTAACCAAGTTGTTTGCTGATGTCCGCCGCCGTCCAGGCCGAATTGGCAAGTATACTCATCGGAATACTTCTGGGCTGGCTGATAAACAAATACGAAGGATTGTCACTCGCATCGGAAACCGTCGGACGGTTCTGACCCTTCTGACTGATGTAATTGGCCTTCACGTCCAGTTCCAGTTTGGACGTCAGCTTTGCCACTGTTCGCAAATTGACGTTGTTACGTTTTAGCGTATTTTTTGGCGTGTAACCATCTATGTTCGTATTTCCGTACGACAGGCGGTAGTTAATTTTGTCATTTCCACCTTCCAGGCTCAAATTATTGATCACCTGCGATTCTCTCTTGAAAAATTTCTGAAAGGTGTTGGGCTGCGGCGTAAAATTCAGCACATTCCCCCACTGGTCTTCGTATTGCTGCCCCTCCATTTTCGGCCCCCAGCTCGAACGGGTGAAACGATCACGTCCTCCGCTGGTTTTTGGCATGCCCTGAATTTTTCCTGCCTGAGCCGCTGCCCAGGTATAAATTTTGCCGTCCGTTCCGCGAAAATGAGTGAAGTTACCATCCAGCCCCTGGCCATACTCGTCCTGAAAATCCGGTAAAACCAATGCATTTCCCGAAGAATAATCAACACCATATTTGATCCCGATTCCTTTACGCGACTTCCCCGATTTTGTCGTGATCAGGATTACACCGTTGCTCCCGCGTTGCCCGTAGAGCGCCGCCGCATTGGGGCCTTTCAAAACCGACATTGATTCTACATCTTCCGGATTAATGTTTGAAATCCCGTCGCCGTAGTCGATTCCACCAGAGCTGCCCGGGGAATTGGGATTGCTGTTGTCCATTGGAATTCCGTCGATCACGTACAGAGGCTGACTGTTCCCAACAAGCGAATTCGTTCCTCTGATCACCACCCGCGATGACCCGCCGGCTCCATTCGCCGACCGCGTTACCTGTACACCTGCCATTTTACCAGCGAGTGTTGTTGCGAGATTGGCTTCTTTTGCCGTCGAGATCGCCTCCCCTCCGATTTCCTGAACCGAATAACCCAGCGCACGTTTGTCGCGCTTGATGCCCAGAGCCGTAACAACCACTTCCGACAGATTCTGGGTGTCTTCGACAAGCGTTATATTAATTTCTGATTGCGCTCCCACAACAACTTCCTTACGGACATAACCCACGAAAGAGAAAACGAGCGTTGTGCCGGCATCATCAGCAGCGATTTCGTACTTGCCTGCGACGTCCGTCGCTGTCCCCCGTGTTGTTCCTTTCACTAATACGCTCACCCCGATCAGAGCCTCTCCTTTGGAATCAACTACCGCACCTTTTACGGTTGTTTCAGCATGTTCCTCCTGACGGGTGATACTATTTGTTACCAATGGAGCAACGGAATTTGAAATGACGTTCTGCACCGACACGTGTGCGTTTTTCAGTTCACTTCCTGCCGTCGGCGTTTCATTACGCTTTGCCTTTTTTGCAGCAAGCAAGACATAGGTTTTGTCTTTTATCTTTTTATAGGTCAAACCTGTTGACTGTAAAATTGCGTCCAGATTTTGTTCCAGAGTCCCGCTGGCCATCACCACATCCGGCGACACCCTAAATTCCTGAAGTAATTTATCTTCAAAAAGAATGTCTACACCGTAGGTTTCTTTAAGTTTCATAAGGACGTCGCGTAACTTCACTTCTTTGAGCAATGAATTTTCACGTTGTCCGGTAGTTTGCGGTGCATAGGCGAGAATCTGCGAGAACGTCAGATCAGGAAAAATACTGACCAGAAAAAAGAGGCACAGCGCTCTTGGCGAAGGTAATTTTAGAATCATGTGAGTTATGTTAATTTGGATTTTGGCAATTGTTTGTTACAAATTTGGTGTCAGATAAAGTTTATCGTCTTTGAGATCAATTTTCATATCAAGCATTTGTGCGAGTGCATTAAGCAGTTCATCTGCGCTCTGCGCTTTGAAGGTTCCGGACAGTTCCCTGGCTGCCAGATTCTGATCCGCCACGACAATGTTCACGCCGAAAACGTCATTCATTTCCTTTGCAGCTGCACCAAGTTTTGTCTGATGAAAATTGAATTCATGAAGCTGCCAAACCGATGTTTCCTCGACTTCTGTTTTTTGCAATCTCCGGACCTCTATCTTTCCGGAGGTGCTTATGATCGCTTTTTCACCCGGCCGCATCGGATGCGGTTCCGGATCTTTGCTTGTGGCGAGCTCGACTTTCCCTTTGTTTAGAACCACGCGGGTACCTTTGTTTCTTGCATACACGACAAATTCAGTTCCCAACACCGTAACCCTGCTCTGATCAGCGGTGAAAACCACAAATTTTGTATTGTCAACCGTATGGGTAACAGTAAATTCTGCTTCTCCTTTTAAAAAAACTTCCCTGGAATACAACCCGAATCCCCATCTCGGAACGCGCAGACTTGAATTGGAATTAAGTATTACTCTGCTGCTATCACTAAGTAATATCGTTTTGGTTTCCCGGTAACCCGCGTAATAGGTTTTATTGAAGACAAAATCCCTTGCAGAATACAGACCAATCCCGAGCGACAGGATTACCAATGCCACCCATTTCCATTGAAAGCCAATACGGGTAGCATGCCATTTTTCAATGGTTTTGTCGCCAATTTCGTTAGGCACGTTTTCAGATGTTCTCCTGGTGCGTTCATTGAATTTTTCAAAAGCCACGTCTGAATCTGCCAGAAACTGCGGCTGGCTAGTTTCCCACTCCTGCAACCATTCAAAGTAGATTTCGGCATTCCCTGGCTCAGCAAGCCATTGTTCAATCAATTTCTTTTGTAAAACTGATGCATGTCCCGCGAAGTAGCTAAAAACAATCTCCTTTGGTAGTTCGGTTTTCATGTTGCTTAAAATTCTGCCTGTCACAAATAGAGACCAGTTTCGCATTCGCGACCCTAGGTACCGGAAATAAAATTTAAATATTAAAACGCTGAGCCTGGTTCGGCGTCAGCAGATCAAATTGCCAAAAATGGCCAAAGTAAGCAGAAGTATGTGTTGAAGCGCCTTTCGCAACAAGGTCAGTGCTTTGCTGACCTGGGCCTCAACGGCTTTAACAGAAACATTTAATTTAGTAGCAATTTCCTGATAGGATTTCCCTTCGAAACGACTCATCAGAAATACTTTCTGACATTGGGGCGGAAATCCGGCTATGGTTTTTTCTACAAAAAGATAAAGTTCATCCAGTTCCATCATATCGTCGGGGAGCATCGAAGTAGAAACCGAATCGTCAGTCAGTTCTTCGTTTGTTTCCTTTTCAAATTCCCATTTCAGATAGGTCAGACATTTATTTCTGACCGCCGTAAAGAGGTATGCCCTGAAAGACGTTTCAATATGATCGTGGAGTTTCTTATTCCAAAGCGCGTAAAATACATCCGCCACCAGATCCTCCGCCACTTCCTTATTGTATACAAAGCGAACCGCATGACTACAAAGTGGCTGGTAGTAGTTACGAAAGAGCAACTCGTAGCCTTTTGCAGAATCCGTCTCAAAAGTTTTACGGATAAAAAACTCCTTGTCGCGCTCTCTTGCACCTTTTTCAGTTGCGTCGTGATCAGCCCTTATCCCTGCCAAACCGTTGTCACCGGCATTGTCCGAAGAATTATTTGTTAGCTTTTGGTTCACCAGACAAAATATTAAAGGGTTTGTGCAATTAAAGACAAGATAATTAAATCCGACCCTATGCCAATCCAAAAATTTTGATTTAAATAAAAGCATTTATCTCAAATGAATTTGATAGCCCGACTGATAATCATCAACCCTTTATACATTGGTTTGCGCCATTCAACCTTTTTCTCTCGCTTTGTGCAATATTACTTGCTCACTTTACATCCTCTTGACGCGTAGCCCTTCGCCGTTTCCACTCATCCAAAATTTAAACCACTTATGTAATCAAAGGTTCTATGTTATACAAAGTACCTATATTTGCATTGTACCAATGTTGACCGGGTTGAATATCTGAACAAACAGCTGCTTAACCAGGCGCATTGACAAAATCTATTAGCCATGAAAATCTTTATTAAACTCACCGCAGCTTTATTGCTGGTTGGAAGCATTATGTTTGTACCTGCCGCAAAAGCGCAGGAGAATTCGTTAGCGGCGAAAGTGTCCGGCGCCGTACTTGACGAGAAGCAACAGCCTTTTCCTTTCGTCAACGTACTGCTACTTTCAGCCAAAGACTCCGTTCTGGCCAAAGGACTTGTCGCTGACGATAACGGAAAATTTACTTTTGAACAGGTGAAACCAGGCAAATACCTCACCCTGGTTTCAATGGTCGGTTATCAGAAAGGATACAGCAAAACATTTACAGTCAATGGAGCGGACCTTATTTTACCCGAAACGAAACTTCTGACGGACATTCAGTCATTGAACGAAGTTACTGTTGTAGCTAAAAAACCATTCATTGAACAACAGATTGACCGAACGGTTATCAATGTTGAAAACAGCATTGTTTCAGCAGGAGCCACGGCGCTCGAAGTGTTGGAACGTTCTCCGGGCATTACTGTAGACCAGCAAAATGACCGTCTACAATTGCGCGGAAAACAAGGGGTAATTGTTCAGATTGATGGCAAACAGACTTATTTGTCACAAACCGAACTCATCAATTTACTTCGAAATACGCCAAGCGACAACATTGAAAAGATCGAATTAATTACAAATCCATCTGCCAAATATGATGCGGCCGGGAATTCTGGAATCATCAATATTAAATTCAAAAAAAATAAAAACTACGGCACAAACGGAAATCTGACTTTGGGTGGCGGGATTGCTTCACGCGGTTATGGCAGAGGAAATGCCTCTCTTACACTCAATCACAGGGAAGGCAAAATAAGCCTGTTCGGCACCGGAAGCGGTTTCGAAGGAGAAGGTTTCAACCAACAAAATATTGACCGCGCCATACCTTACGAGGGAAAAACCACCTATTTCAATCAGGTCTCAAAGAGTGACTGGCGTTCAAGAAATTACAGTTATCGGGCAGGTCTGGATTATTTCGCAACGGACAAAACCACGATAGGGGTCTTGTTTTCAGGGTTTTATAATAACTGGAAAAACCCGCTCCGCGTGACAGACACCCGGATTTTGAATGAAGATCTGACCCTCAAACAAACATATAAAACCAATAACGTCTCGTCCAACCGGATGAATAACATCAGCGCAAATGTAAATTTGAAACACCAGTTTGACGATAAAGGAAAAGAACTGACTTTCGATGTAGATTATGTTCGTTACGACAGTAAAGGTTTTAACGGTTTGGATACCAGATATTTCACTCCAACCGGAGAGCCGGACGGGAACCCGGACATCATCCGCAATAACACACCAGCGTTGATCAATATTGGCGTCACCAAACTGGACTATACTCAATCGATCGGCAAAGGAAAATTTGAAACAGGACTGAAAGCCAGTTATGTGTCATCTGACAACAATATGACTTTTGAAAAATTCTCGGACGACTGGCAGCTGGACCCTTCGCGGACAAACCGCTTCAAGTATACCGAAAATATCAATGCAGCTTACGCCAATTACAGCGGTCAGATCAATGCCAAAACAAAATTCCAGCTTGGTCTGAGGGCGGAACATACACATTCCATAGGGAACTCGGTTACGTTGAACGACAAGCGCGACAGGAACTATCTGAATGTTTTTCCAAGCGTTTTTCTTTCCAGAAATCTGGATTCCAGTAATGTACTGAACCTATCTTACAGCTACCGAATAGATCGTCCGAATTATCAGTCACTGAATCCGTTCGAGTATTATCTTGATCCATACACTTTTCAGAAAGGAAATCCCTATCTGAAACCACAGTATACGCATTCGTTTCAGGCAGTGCATGTGTTCAAAAGCTTCCTGAATACGACATTGGCGTACAGCCGGACGAAGGATATGATTGTAAGCGATTTACCACAAATTATCGCCTCTGAAAACAAAACGTACATCACGTCCGACAATCTTGATTCCCAGAATTACCTGAGCCTTACCGTTTCAGCACCGATACCGGTTAAAAAATGGTGGAATCTGCAAACGAATTTTTCCGCTACGTACAACCAATACAAGACCTTTTACCGGAACGCGACGTACGACGTTAATCAATTCAGTTACAATGTTTTCGCAAACAACACTTTCACTTTACCCAAAAACTGGACGGTTGAACTTTCAGGATGGTACAACAGCCCGACCATCTATGGGTTGCTCGTAGCCAAACCGCAAGGCATGGTGAATCTGGGTTTGCAAAAAACAATTATGGACAAAAAGGCGACTATTCGCCTGAATGTTCAGGACCTTTTCTGGACAAACAAATTCAGAGGTAGTACCGAATTTGAAGACATTCATTTAAAAGTAAGAAGCTTATGGCCGAGTCGCCAGGTCCGTCTGACTTTCACCTATCGTTTTGGGAATCAGAATGTAAAGGGAGCGCGTCAGCGAAATACAGGTTCTGACGACATTCAAAAACGTGTGAATAGCAGCAATTAGGACATCAAAGTTAGTTTCCTTTTCAGAAAATAGTTAGGTTAATATACACGGATAACCCATTCTGCCTTTGTGGGATGGGTTTCTTTTATCATCAATATTCTGATTCGTGAAATTATTTATCTCAAAATTGGAAGTGCAAATTTTTTTAACCGTTTATGCAACTTCAGATACATACATCGCATCTATGTGCTGAGTGGCATTTTTCATCACACACTTCCATTCATATAATATTTGAACCATTGATGTAATAAAAGGTTCTATGTTATACACAGTACCTATATTTGAAGAGTAAAACAAAAACAGATATTTGGAAGGCCGAAGTTTAGCTCAACTCAAAACTGTTTTTGAAATAATAATCTATTAGCCATGAAATTCTTAATTAACCTAACGGTAGCTTCGCTACTGAGCGTCAGCATTTTGCCCGCTCAAACAATTCCTGATTCCGGATCCAAAGCCAGGGTCTCCGGCTCAGTGCTTGACGAAAAAGCACAACCACTCCCGTTTGTAAATGTCTTATTACTTCAATCAAAAGACTCCACACTCGTAAAAGGACTGGCTGCCGACGAATCCGGTAAATATATTTTCGAACAGGTTGAGCCGGGGAAGTATCTGACACTGGTTTCAATGGTTGGTTACAAAAAAGCGTACAGCGAGGTCTTTTCAATTTCCACCGCCAGTAAAGTGATGCCGGTCTTGCAAATGCAGGCCGACGCTTCCTCACTTAATGAGGTAACGGTAATCGCCAAAAAGCCCTTCATCGAACAGCAAATTGACCGCACTATTGTCAACGTCGAAAACAGTATTGTTTCAGCCGGAGCAACTGCACTCGAAGTCTTGGAACGAGCTCCGGGTGTTGTGGTTGACCAACAGAATAATCAGCTAAAACTAAGAGGAAAGGCAGGCGTGATTGTTCAGATTGACGGCAAACAGACCTTCCTCTCCCAGCAAGAGCTGATGACGCTGCTTCGTAACACGCCAAGCGACAACATTGAAAAAATGGAGCTCATCACGAACCCATCTGCGAAATATGATGCGGCCGGCAACTCCGGGATTATCAATATTAAAATGAAAAAGAATAAAAATTACGGCACCAACGGGAACGTCAATCTGGGAGCCGGGTACGCCCGCTACGGACGAGGAAACGCATCCGTCAATGTCAACCACCGCGAAGGAAAAATCAATACGTTTATCAATGCAGGCACCTTTCTAAACAAGGGATTCAACAACAATCAGATCTACCGCAAAATCCCTTACGAAGATAAAGTAACAATTTTTGACCAGAAAACGGAACGTATTAATCAGTCGCAATACTACAACGTTCGTGCCGGCCTGGATTATTTTGCTACGAGCAAAACTACCCTTGGCATTCTGGCTTCCGGGTTTTACAACAACTGGAGCAATCCGTTCGGACAAACAAATACGCGAATTTTGAATCAGGATCTGGTACTGCAAAGAACGTTCAGAACAAATGTTTTCAATGGAGGCAAGATGAACAACGTCACGCTGAATTTCAATCTAAAACATCAGTTTGACGACAAAGGTAAGGAACTGACCTTTGACGCAGACTACGTAAAATACAAGGGAAGAAACAACAGCAATCTCGACACCCGTTACGCCACACCCGCCGGCTTGCCGGACGGAACACCTGAACTGGTTAGAAATAACATGCCATCAGGAATCAACATCGGCGTGGCTAAAATTGATTATGCGCAACCATTGTGGAAAGGAAAATTTGAAACAGGGCTGAAATCAAGTTATGTCAGTTCGGACAATAACATGGTTTTTGAAACAAAACAGGATGACTGGACGCTTGACCCAACCCGGTCAAATCAATTTAAGTACACCGAAAATGTAAACGCCGCCTACCTGAATTACAACGGGAGTCTGACAAAAAAGATCAAATATCAGCTTGGATTAAGAGGAGAACATACGCATTCTGTCGGCAATTCTGTAACGCTGAACCAGGTTCGGGATCGTAATTACGTGAATCTTTTCCCGAGCGTATTCCTTTCTAATCAACTGGATACCAACAATGTGCTGAATATTTCATACAGCCGCAGAATCGACAGACCGAATTACCAGTCATTGAATCCCTTCGAATTTTATCTTGACCCTTACACATTTCAGCGCGGCAATCCGAACCTGAAACCCCAGTATACAAATTCATTTCAGCTGGTTCACGTTTACAAAGGTTATCTGAGTACAACCCTTGCTTACAGCCGTGTGAAAGATATGATCGCAGAAGAACTGCCGCAGCAAATCGCATCCGAAAACAAAACCTTTGTCACATCCGATAATCTTGACAACCAGGACAATGTGAGCTTAACTGTTTCTATGCCAATTCCGATCCGTAAGTGGTGGAATCTTCAAACCAATGTCACAGGCGTTTACAATCATTATCAGTCAGTTTATCTGGATCAGCCGCTGGAAATCAAACAAGCGTCCTGGAATTTTTATGGAGCTAATCAATTCACATTGAAAAAAGGCTGGTCGGCTGAAATATCCGGCTGGTACAATAGCAGGGCATTCTATGGTCTTTACGCAGCCAAACCCATGGGTATGATCAATGCGGGAGTTCAGAAAACCCTGCTCTCAAAGAAATTGACCGTTCGGCTCAACGTGGATGATATTTTCTGGACCAACAGGTTCCGGGGGGTGGCCATCTACAAGGATATTGATTTCAATGTCCGGTCGCAGTGGCCAAGCCGTCAGTTCAGGATTTCGCTGTCATACAGCTTTGGAAATCAGAACGTGAAGGGCGCACGTCAGAGAAACACCGGCTCTGACGACCTGCAACAGCGGGTTAAAGGTGGGAGTTAAAAGAAGGAATAACGGCCAAACGAGGCTTTATTCATAAATTAGTTAGGTTAATAATGCAGAAAATCCATCCCGCGACTTGCCGGATGGATTTCTTATTTATTGACCTTGCTTTCAAACAAAGCGATATGTAAATGTTTAAGCTTCCAAAGCCGCAACACCAGGAAGTACTTTTCCTTCCATATATTCCAGCAACGCCCCGCCGCCTGTTGACACATAACTTACGCGATCTCCATAACCAGCATTGTTGACAGCGGACGCAGAATCTCCTCCACCTATCAACGAAAATGCATCGTTATCTTCCGTTGCAGCAACTACCGCTTTCGCGATTGCATCAGTTCCGATGGCAAAATTGGGGAATTCAAATACGCCCATCGGTCCGTTCCAAAGTATTGTTTTAGATTCTCCTACAATGTCCGAAAACAATTTGATCGATTCAGGTCCAATGTCCAGCCCTTCCCAGTCATCAGGAATATTTCCGGCTGGAACAATCTGGCGCTCAGCATCATTGCTGAATTTATTAGCAATAACAGTATCAACCGGCAAAACCAGATTGACCCCTTTCGCTTTGGCTTTTGCTACCAGTTCCAGTGTCAGATCAAGTTTATCAGCTTCCAGAAGCGATTTGCCGATTTTACCACCAGCCGCTTTTGTAAATGTATATGACATTCCCCCACCAATAATGAGGTTATCAACTTTGTCAAGTAAACGTTCTATGATCAGTATTTTATCCGAAATTTTAGCGCCGCCCATAATCGCTGTGAACGGGCGTTCCGATTGTTCCAAAAGTCTTTGCGCATTGTCAAGTTCCGCCTGCATTACATATCCGGACACTTTGTCTGTAAAGAATTTTCCAATTACAGCCGTTGATGCATGTGCGCGGTGCGCAGTACCGAAAGCATCCATCACCCAAACATCTCCTAATTTGGAAAGTTTTTCTGCAAATGCCTCGTCTCCTTTTTCCTCTTCCTTATAAAAACGCAGATTTTCCAGTAAAAGCACTTCACCAGGTTGCAGGGAGCCGGCCAGTTCCGTCGCACTTGCACCGATTGCATCATCAGCAAATTTCACAGTTTTGCCCAATATCAATGAAAGTGGGTTAACCAGATGCTTCAGAGAATACTTTTCAGTTGGCCCATCCTTCGGACGCCCCAGGTGAGACATAAGAATTACTGAACCGCCATCGTTAAGAATCTTACTGATGGTTGGAATCGTAGCACGAATACGCGTATCATCCGTAATCTCGAACTTATCGTTAAGAGGTACATTGAAATCAACACGAACCAAGGCTTTTTTGCCGGAAAAATTGTACGAATCTAATGTTGTCATGGGCAGATATAATTGTTTTTCACTGAAAGCAAATGTAAGTCAATTCTTTATTAAATACTACGTTACTACAAAATCGCGCAAGTTCACAATGAAATAATACAATTTTTACAATGTATCATTCCAAAAACAACCTATTGAACTACTTGAAACTGAATAATTTGAAAAGGTGTTAAAACAAGTAAGTGACTTTGACTTCCAATTGAACAATCACCCAAACCGCAGGCTGACATTCCGAATATCAACCGCTATATTTGATCATATTTAAGCTTCTTTTTTCATATCGTGCAAACCATTGAGTTCCCTCAGGACCTTCCCCCAAAATATTATCACGACTACTTTGGGTATGTTCTGGATTTTGTACGTAAAATGTACAGCGGCGTTCTGAACGAACAGGAACTGCTTTTCCTTGAAAAATACAGCGATCTTTCAGAAGATGCGCAGTGTCTTTTCATCCGGTTCAGCAATCGCAGCAAATCGTTTTTCCGAATTCAATCACTATCCTACTCAGAGATCGGTGACATACCTGCTGTACTGGAAGAGCTTCTGGAAAAAGAATTTATCGAGTCACTTTGCGATTCTCATACCCCGCGCGCCGGTGAAATCATGGATTTGTTCACCAAACCCGAGCACCTGTATTTCACAAGATTACTTCAACCGGAAGTAATGCCTTCTAAAAATATTAAAAAGCCGGACCTGGTGCGGTGGCTTCTTTTTGAGTATGACTTTAAAACGTTACTTGAAATTATCTGCGAGACTGAGCAGGTTGTGAAGGTGCGTTATGAAGTGGAAGTTATGATGATGAAGTTTTTGTTTTTCGGAAACAGAAACGCCGACATGACCGAATTCGTGATCCGGGATCTGGGCCATGTTCGCTTTCAGTCGTTTGATGTGGAACACCTGGCGATCCAGTTCGAAACGCGGAAGGATGTGGACGACACGTTGATGATTTCTTTGATGAAGGAGACTTTCGATTACATCAAACACGAGCTGCCACCCGAAGAAGTGTATGACTGGTTCATGAATTGGGAAGCAGGTGTTTCAGGAAATTTAAGTCCGAAAGCGCTTCCCTCCTATCATCTTTTTGTTCTACGTGTAGGTGCCTGGCTGGAAAGAAAAAAACTGACTTCACAGGCACTCACTGCATATCAGTTGACAAACGATCCGCCTTCAAGGGAGCGGCGGGTTCGGCTACTATATAATTTGGGAGAAACAGACGAAGCGCTGGCACTTTGTGAAGAAATTTCCGAGAACCCAAAAAATGCAGATGAGCGTTATTTCTGGCAGGATTTTCATGAGCGGATCATCAATAAGAAAAAGCGAACAATCAAACGAACCACGCAGGCTCTGAAATCTGCCCATGCGATTGAAGTACCGCTTACATATCGTTATCAGGTCGAACTAGGCGCGATCCACTTTTATCGGGAGCAAGGTTTTCAGGCATTTTTTAGTGAAAATGAGCCTTGGCGCTCTTTATTCGGGCTATTGTTTTGGGATATTATTTATGACACAAATGTAAAAACAATACACAATCCGCTCCAACGCATTCCTTCGGATTTCTTTTTGCCAGATTTTTATTACAAAAGATCGGTGCAGTTGAAGGAGCGGATGGAAAGTGCCGATTCCAGGGAAGCAATTGAGAAAATTGTGAGGAAAACCTATGAGGAAAAATTTGGTACCACCAATGTACTTGTTTCCTGGTATGACGGCTCTTTGGAAAAAGTGCTCACGCTGGTTTCTTTGCTCACGCCCGTTCAGATACACGCCATTTTGCTTGAAATCGCCTATAATTTAAGGGAAAACACGAGAGGTTTCCCTGATCTGCTGGTTTGGAACGAAGACGAATATGCATTTATCGAGATCAAATCCCCAACGGATCATTTGTCGTCAAGGCAGCTACACTGGCAGCATTTTTTTGCAGAGCATGGCGTTCAAAGCCGTATTGTCCGGGTGAACTGGTTAAAATAAATACGACCAGAAATCCAAAATCAGATTTTTACCAATACTAAAAAACCGAAACCCCGTGGCAGCTTCCTGTCCGGGGTTTCGGTTCCAATGCAATCAATGTTTATTTTACTTTGTTTGGAAAAATCAGTTTACCGTTTTTGCCAACTTTCACTTTGTAAGTATTCTTTTTGTGCCCCTGCTCTTTGCATTCTTTGCCAAGAGAAGTCGTTTCAATGCTGATCGTCGCATTTTTAGCCCACTTCGGCGCTGTCAGATTAGCAAGGATTGCCTCAATCGTCTTCGTTTCATCACATTGATCTCCTTCCGCTTTATTTTCTTGTCGGTGCAGATATATTTTTTGAGATATATCTGTGATCTTGTCTTTCGGACAAATACAGTTTTCGCAATTCGCACTCTTAGCCCAAACCTTGATTTTCTTCGTTACCTTTTTGTAGGCAAATATGTCCACTTTTTGCAGGCAAATACATGGATTTATTGGTGGCACAATACTGTCCTTCACGCTAACAACTGCAAAGCCGGTTGTACTCGCTTCGCTTACACAAGAGGCGCAGGATGAAATTTGCTGGCTGTGAACCGTTGCATAATATTGCCCGGCAACCGGCCGCCCGTTTGGACCAAGATATGCGGCCGGAAAAGCAAGCTGATTTCCTTCCTGACAAACCACAGACGCGATCACTTTATCCATACCTTCATTCAATTGGTGAATCCGGGCAGTGAAGGTTTCCGTTTTTGTGGTATCCGGTGTAGTTCTGCTCTTCCAGGTCAGCATGATCGGCTCGGCTGCTGTTGTGTCTTTCGACGTATTGAACATGAGTCCTTTAATAGAACTATTTCCCATTTTCAATTCAAGCTCAGGCGCGTAGCAGATCAGCGGAGGAGTAGGATCTTTTTTAACCGGAACATCCTTTGCAAAGCTTCTGCGCATGGCTATACCGGCACTGAACCCGCCATGTTTTCTTTCAAAAGGATAAACTGTCGCGCCGGGAAAAATATAATCCATTTTGGTTCTGAACCCAATCGCTTCAACACCCCAGGCCCACAGGCCGTTTTTACTTGGTACGAAGAAACCGAGCGTTGCCAGTAATCCGGCATGATAGCGCTTGTCGGAAGCAGTTACCGAATAAATATTATTTCCCGTTGTTTTGTCATAAATAAAAATCGCGGCCGGTGTTGATCTGAAAATCCCTCCTCTTACCGATGCTTCAATAAAAGGCGACCTCGGTTTTTTCCCGAAAGCGTAATTAAGCACCGGGCCAACTGCAAAATAATGATCCTCGGAAGATCCTTTCCGAATCACAGCCTGGCTTGAACCGGATTCTGCCACGATTTTGTCAATGAAAGTGTTGATGTCTTTCCTGAAAAAAAAGTTCTGTAAACCTGCTACTGCACCGACACCGAATTTTAGCTGTTTCTTTTTTTCAGGGTTAAAAAAATAGTCAGCATTCAATGCCGCATTGAAGCCGATTCCGTTAAAAAGTGCTTTGTCCCGATATTTGTCGGAATTGAATGTTCCTGCCCAACTCCCGCAAAAAGCAACTGCCGGACCGAGAAAACCACCTACCCGCCATGGGCTTATTTTCCGTTCAATGCCGATTGTGTCACAACCTCCCGCCGGGTTGGGGCAGTTTGAAGTGGCTGCATCCTGAGCATGAGAAGATAAAAAGGATAATAAAAAGAGAAGGGCACCAAGAAGCGTCTTTGGTAAAATTTGTTTTTTCATAAAACAATGAGATAAGTGTGGGTAATGTGCTAAAAATGAACTAATGACAGTATTAAGCCTAGTTCACCGGAAGTACTGACGTACAAACATTCGATTGGTCACACACCAAAACAATTATTTCATGAAAAAACTTACTTGGAGGCTACGGCAACGGAAAATACGTAAATGCGGCGTTACGCATTAACAAAACCATCGATTACACCCATGTCTCATTTGCTCAGTTTTAACCTGACAACAACGGGCAAATGATCGGAAGCATATTTCTCGTCAATTACGCGCAGCTCTCTGGTTTGAAAGGCATTTTTATTTTTGAACATAATGTAATCAATGGTCTTATCTGGCTTTTCTACCGGAATCGTTGGTGCACAGTTTTCTATACAGGTTCGTGTAAAAAACTGATCAAAATACTGAACGACGGCACTTTCAGGAACGGCATTAAAATCTCCGGCGAGGATTGTGGGCGTGTCCGTCTTACCTAGATTTTCCATGATTTTCTTTGCCTGCAACAACCTGTTTGGCTCTTTTAAGCCAAGGTGCGTGCTGGCGAAAATGATTGTTTTTCCCGATGGCAATTTAACGGTAACGGCCGCAACTGTACGAAGCTCTTCCGGTTTGTCTGCATGAATCGGCAAAGCGTATTTTGCTGAATCCAGAATGGCAAATCGCGAAAGTACTGCAACTCCGTATTCGCCGCCCTGATGATCTATCGCTTTCGAAAAAAACCATTTCATCCCGGTCAGCTCAGCCAACATTTTGGCCTGGTTATTTCCTTTGCCGGACCGCTCCGTATTTACATCAATTTCCTGTAAGGCAACAAAATCCGGCTTTTCGGCCAGAATCACTTTCGCAATCGCCTCAACATCTATTTTATCACCGGCAGACGGCGGGTTGCAGTGGTGCACATTGTAAGTCATCACGATCAATTCATTTTTACCGGCCGGGATTTTTGCTTTAACCTTTTGACAATTACCGGCATATGAAAACGATAAAACTACGAGCCCGGAAAATAACACTGCTAACTTCATAATTATCTTTATTACAAATTTCTGTTAAATATAACAACCATGCCTAAAAGGTCTGCCACACCGATTTATACCAAAAACCTTTTGCTCAAAGTCAAAAAAGCAACCCACGCATTGGTGATCGTACGCACGAAAACTGCTTTCCCATTCGTAAAATATTAACCGTTATACTTCCTTATTTTTGCTATTATTACAGCTTCAATTTACAAGACAAATCAAATGAGGTTACGAAAATATCTGCTTGGGGCAGCTTTAATGGCTGGAATTGGAATAGCTCATGCCCAAAATAAACAAGAAGACGTCAAGACTTTCACGCTGAAGAACGGTATGAAATTTCTGGTTCTCGAAGACCATTCTATTCCGACAGCCAATATGTATCTGTTCTGGAAAGTGGGTTCCCGCAACGAAGTGCACGGGATTACCGGCCTCTCTCATTTTTTTGAACACATGATGTTCAACGGATCAAAGAATTACGGCCCAAAACAATTTGACCGTGTAATGGAAGCAAACGGCGGTTCTAACAATGCTTACACTTCAGAAAACGTGACCGTTTACACAGATTGGTTCCAAAAAGATGCACTGGAAACGATCTTCAAACTGGAAGCAGACCGCATCGCAGACTTGACGATCGACCCAAAAATGGTAGAGAGTGAAAGAGGGGTGGTTTTGTCGGAAAGGAGCACAGGACTCGAAAACAGCAATTACCGGGTGTTGGGAGAACTGGTACAATCCATTGCTTTTCAGGAACATCCTTATATGTTTCCGGTAATCGGTTTTGAATCCGACATCAAAAACTGGACGCAGCAGGATTTGGAAAATTATTTCAAGACGTATTATTCTCCAAATAACGCCACGGCGGTGATTGTGGGTGACGTCACTTTTGAGCAGGTACGCAAACTCGCCGATCAGTACATTGCTCCTATTCCTGCGCGAGGACTTCCTCCGAAAATTCGTACGATAGAACCAGAACAAAATGGCGAAAAACGGGTAACCACTTATAAGGACATAACCACGCCAAATGTACTTCTTGCATACCACACCCCGGACGCCAAACACGAGGATTATTATGCAATTGATATTTTGAGCAGCCTGCTTTCGTCCGGAAACTCCTCGCGCCTGACAAAATCGCTTGTGATGGACACCACCATTGCTTCAAGCGTGTTTACCTCATTCGGAGAAAGTTTTAACCCTTATCTGTTTAATATTTACGCGATTGCCGGAGACAAAATTTCAGCTATGGAACTGGAAAAAGCAATTCTGGGTCAGATTGACAAAATAATTCGTGATGGCGTTACGGACAAAGAGCTTGAAAAAGTGAAAAATCAGAAACTGGTAGACCTGTACCACACGCTCGAAAGCATAAATGGAAAGGCAAACAGCCTGGGAACATATGAGGTGTTTTTTGGCGGCTATCAAAAGATGTTTGACGCTCCGGAAGCATATCGGAAGGTTACTGTAAACGACATCAAGCGCGTGGCTGCAAAATATTTCACTGAGAGAAACAGAACGGTCGGCTATTTACTGCCGGAGAAAAAGAACTAGACAGCAGAATTTTCTCCGTCTGGTTAAATTCAATAAAAAACTGACAATGAACTGATTAGAAAATGAAAATAATAAAAAATATTTTTCTCAGCCTGCTTGCTTTGGCACCGATTGCTGCATCGGCACAAAATAATTTTAAGGTTCCGCCATTTGAAAAGTTCAAGCTAAAAAACGGACTGACCGTGTACCTGATGGAGCAGCACGAGGTCCCGCTTGTCAATGTATCGGCTGTTTTCGATGCCGGTTCAATTAACGATGGCAATAAATATGGATTGGCAGGTTTAACTGCCGATGCATTGCTTTTTGGCACTCAAAAATATTCAAAGGAACAGATCGAAGAAATGACTGACTTTGTCGGCGCCAGCCTGTCCACTTTCGCTGGAAAGGAAAGTGCGGGGATTCATGCGTCGTTTGCGGCAAAAGATCAGGAAAAGTTATGGGATATTATCCAGCAGGTATTGCTATACCCTGTCTTTGATGCAAAAGAATTTGAAAAACACAAACAACGGACACTCCTGCAACTGGATCAGCAGAAGGAAAGTCCGAGAACGGTGATCGGAAACTACTACAATGCGTTTTTGTTTAAAACCTTTCCCTACGCAACACCAGGCGACGGAATTAAATCGACGGTTGAAAAGGTGAGCGATGGTGACGTGACGCAGTTTTTTAAAAACAATTATACGACCGGACGCGGAGCAATAGCAGTTGTTGGCGATTTCAAAACGGCAGAGATGAAAAAGAAGATTACTGCGCTGTTTCAAAACTGGAAAACCGCGGAATCAAGAATGGTGAAACGTGTGGCACCAGACCTGGAATTTGACAAAAGCCGGGTTTTGCTTGTAAACAAAGAGGATGCGCGGGAAACCACTTTCCTGATCGGCGGAAAAGGAATTGACTATAATTCACCTGACTATGTGCCGGTTATGGTGATCAACACCATTCTGGGCGGGCGGTTCACATCATGGCTCAACGATGCGCTACGGGTTAACTCAGGACTCACCTATGGGGCGAGAAGCAATTTTTCGCGCTATAAATTTGCCGGTACCTTTTCCATCAGCACATTTACAAAAAATGCTACAACTGCCCCTGCTATCGACATGGCGCTGGATGTATTGGACAGCCTGCACAAAACAGGAATTGACGAGACGACACTATCCTCCGCGAAAGCCTATGTCAAAGGTGATTTTCCGCCACGTTATGAATCGGCAGCAGAACTGGCAGGGCTGTTAACGGACATGTTTGTATATGGTTTTGACGAAAGTTATATCAATACCTTTCAAGCAAAAGTAGATGGATTGACAACAGCACGGGCAAAAGAAATAATAGCTACCTATTTCCCAAAAGACAATTTACAGTTTGTACTGATCGGAAAAGCCGACGAAATACGTGACCAGGTGAAAAAATATGGTGAGCTGACGGAAAAGCAAATTAAGGCAGAAGGCTTTTAAAATGCACAATAGTAAGTTTTGTCAGGATTATTCTTTACTTTAAAACCAATTTTCATCTTTTCAAAAGAATTAAGTTATGCTCAGAACATCATATTTATTGAAGTTATGTCTCGTACTTCTGGCAAGTCAGCAAATGCTTTTTGCACAGTCGGGCAAGCCCGTTTATACCAATCCGATTGGCATGCAGGCCTATACATTCCGGGGCAGCTGGCCTAACGGGATCGAGGCTACACTTGACACAATCCAGAGACTGGGCGTAACAGAAATGGAGGGCGGCCCGATCAAAGGCATGACTACCGAAGAACTTCGTAAACAACTTGACAAAAGGAATATCAAAATGGTTTCAATCGGTGCGGACTACAAACTGCTCTCCGAAAGTGCCGAGGAAACGATCAAAAACGCCAAAATTTTGGGTGCAAAATTCGTCATGGTTGCCTGGATACCGCATGATAAAGGTGGATTTACCCTGGATGACGCAAAAAAAGCGGTTGTAGATTTTAACAAAGCAGGTAAGACTTTGAAAGAAAACGGTATCACGCTCACATACCACAATCATGGCTACGAATTTGTCCCTTATGAAGACGGAACGCTCTTTGATTACATTGTAAAAAATACCGATCCTAAGTACGTTTCTTTTGAAATGGACATTTTGTGGACCGCATTTCCGGGACAAGATCCTGTCAAATTGCTGAATAAATACGGAAGTCGATGGAAACTGATGCACCTGAAAGACCTGAAAAAAGGCGTGAAAGGCGACCTTTCTGGCGGCACGCCAAAAACCAACGACGTTGCTTTGGGAACAGGTTCCATTGACATTCCCGGTATTTTAAAAGCGGCAAAAAAAGCAGGCGTGGAACATTATTTTATTGAAGACGAAAGTCCGTCGTATCTGGCGCAGATTCCACAGACAATTGCGTTTATCAAGAGCGTTAAATATTGATTTAGTTTTTAGTCGGGAGTTGGAAGTTATTAAATTTCAAACTCCCGACTCAGAACTAAAAATAATCTTCATCAACAATTCATAAAAATGAAAAATACGCTCAGCAGGAGAGAAGTTTTGGCTGCCGGAGCCGCAGTGCTGACGGGCCTCTCCGCATTGGCAAAACCCGCGATAAAAAAGTACCACATTGGCGTTCAATTATTTTCTGTAAGGGAGGATATGAAGAAAGACCCGTTGGATACTTTGGCAAAAGTGGCAGCAATGGGTTACAGAGAAGTGGAACCTGCTAATTACGTTGACAGAAAAATTTACGGATACAGCGCAGCGGAGTTTAAAAAAATTCTGGATGATCTCGGACTAAGCATGCCGACTTCGCATACCGGCTTCAAAAAAACGCATTGGGATATTACAAAAAACGACATTACTGACTCCTATAAAAATACGATTGAAGATGCTGTCGTTACGGGTCAAAAAATCATGATCGTACCCAGTTTCGACTGGGATAAAAAAAATATTGACGACGTAAAAAAAGGAATTGAAGCGTTTAACCGACTCGGAGAAATCGCTTCAAAGTCCGGCTTGCGGATCGGCTTTCACAATCATCATCAGGAATTTGAAGAAAAGTACGGCGACGAGTGCCTATACGATTTCATGCTTCGGGAATGGGATTCCAATTATGTGTGTCAGCAGCTTGACATTGAAAATATGTCTGTCGCAGGCGTGGATCCGATGGTTTTTCTGAGAAAATATCCCAAGCATTACGAATCAATTCACGTCAAAGATTTTGACCCCAAAACCAAGCTGAGCACACACCTTGGAGAAGGTTCATTGAAAATGGATGAAATTTTATCTTTCGCAAGAAGAAACACGCCAATACAGTACTGGGTGATTGAACAGGAAGATTACGGCACAAAAACGCCACTTGAAGCAATTGATTTTGACCTGCACCGATTTAAGAAATACGGATTTATTTGATTTGCAGCCGCAGGATCTCGAAGGAAAATAGTTGCAACAACAACATATTCTTACCTAAATTGCAAAAAAATAGACTATGGAACAGGCATTATTGAATGAAGTCCCCTCACTTGATCTCGCAGATTTCACATCCGGCGACCCCGTAAGAAAACAGAATTTCGTAGCAGCACTAGGTTCTGCCTTTACGAATATCGGTTTTGTAGCAATCAAAAATCATGGTCTGAGCGATGACCTTCGTGTCAAACTCTACGATGCGGTTCAACGCTTTTTCTCCATGTCTTCGGACGAAAAGAAGCAATATGAATTTCCGGAATTGTCCGGACAACGTGGTTATATTGGCAAAGGAAAAGAAACCGCGAAAGGATTTAAAGTGGCAGATTTGAAGGAATTTTACCACGTCGGACAACCCGAGCCAATCGGAACGATGCCTTCCAATATTTTCCCGGACGAACTTCCTGAATTTAAAGAATACACACTTGAAGTATATAAAACCTTTGAAAACGCAGGTAAAACCTTGCTTCGTGCCATTGCGATTTACCTGAAACTGCCTGAAAATTATTTTGAAGAAAAAGTAAAAAACGGCGACAGCCTGTTACGTGCGTTGCACTATTTTCCGATAGAAAATCCTGATCTGGTTCCCGAAGGAGCTGTGAGGGCCGCGGCGCACGGAGACATCAATCTGATTACCCTGCTTATGGGTGCAAGCGCGGAAGGGCTTGAAGTACTGCGCCGTGACGGAGCCTGGATTGCAATAACTGCTCTTCCCGACCAGATTGTGGTGAATGTGGGCGACATGCTTGACCGGCTCACCAATCATAAACTAAAATCTACGATACATCGGGTTGTGAACCCGCCGCGGGAAAAAATGGGGACTTCACGTTATTCCATTCCGTTTTTTATGCACCCACGTGCCGACATGGACCTTACCTGCCTTGATAGTTGCGTGAGCGCAGAATTCCCAAAGCTTTACACCAATATGACGTCAGGCGAATTTCTGGATGAACGCCTGAGAGAACTGGGACTGAAAAAATAAATTTGTTCAAAAACCAGAGGTAAGTTGTTCAAAATAAGCAGGTGAATATTGATTTAATTCATCTACCTTGCTTTTCACAATTTACCAGATTCGTAAATCATTTATTAAAAAAGTCCTTTGTCATACCCAATCCGGCGCTTTCGGTATTTCATCTACCTGATGGATATTCTCCTGTTGTCTTTCACGGCATTTGGAGGTCCTCAGGTGCACTTGATGATGATGATCGAAAGGCTGGTTACGAAACGCCGGTATCTGACAGAGGAAGAATTACTTGAATTGCAGGCGCTGTGCCAGGTTTTGCCAGGCCCTAGTTCCACACAAACCATCACTGCAATCAGCCTCAAAATAGGAGGACAGCCCCTCGCCTATCTTGGTCTGCTCGTTTGGTCGCTGCCCGCGATGCTGCTGATGACCTTCGCCGCTATTGGGATACACTACCTTGAAAACAACCAGATTTCGCTTTCTTTTACCCGGTTTGTCGGGCCGATGGCAGTTGCATTCCTGATGTTCGGAGCATATTCCATTGCCAGAAAAGTGATTCATAATGCCCAGGACTGGTCATTTTTACTGATCTCCGTTGTGCTGGCATATCTTTACCCGTCGCCGTACATGACGCCAATCCTGATCGTTTCCGCTGGTGTGGCCGCATCCTATCTCAATTTTGGGAAGCAGGAAAAAATGGAAAGGAATCCGATCAAAATCGCATGGCGTCCTATTATTTTCTGGATCTCCGTACTCATCGCAGCAGCAATTATCGGGAACATTACCAAATCACTCCCCGTTCGTCTTTTTGAGAACTTTTACCGTAACGGAAGCCTCGTTTTTGGTGGTGGCCAGGTGCTCATTCCCATTCTTTACAATGAATTTGTAGAGTTCAAGCATTATCTTACCGAGCAGGAATTTTTGTCCGGAATGGCTTTGACCCAAATTGTGCCCGGACCGGTATTCTCCATTGCCACTTTTGTAGGAAGCATGTCCATGCAGTCGGGCGGGATAACCGGTCAGATCGTCGGCGGCTTTGTTGCTACTGCTGGTATATTTCTTCCTGGTACATTTTTCATTTTCTTCGCTTATCCATTTTGGGACCAATTGAGAAAGTACCGCGGAATACGTGCTTCGTTGAACGGAATCCATGCGGCAAGTTGCGGACTGACTATCGCAGCCGCGGTATCGATGTTCGAACCCATGGCTACTTCCTGGCAGCCTGTCCTGACCGTTTTGGGTACACTGCTGATTTTAGCCTTTACAAAAATCCCTTCTTACATCATCATTCTGGGCGGACTTGTGCTTGGTTTGTTTCTTTGAACTCCTCCCGTATTGTTGATAAACAAAGGTTTGCCATCCTTTCACGAGACCCTTCTTATTCAAAACCGGAATTGCATTATTCCTGATGTTTTTCAAACTTTGGACACTGGTTCCCATGACAACCCAATTACATGAAAAAATCCTTATTATTCTTCGTATTCAACCTTTTACTATGCTACTCGCATTTTTCACTTGCTCAGTTTAACGCGCCTCCGTCGTTTTTGCATAAAAACAAGCAATGGGTTGACTCTGTTTTTACAACACTTTCTCCGGATGAACGAATCGCACAACTGATCATGGTCGCGGCGGTTTCGGATGTGAAACGTGCTGTGATTGATCCAAAAACCAGTAATCCTGAGTTTGTTGAGAAACTGATACGGGAGAATAAAATAGGCGGAATCGTGTTTTTCCAGGGTGCCCCCGTGCCACAGGCGCAACTGACAAACCGGTTTCAATCCGCGTCAAAAGTTCCCTTACTGATTGCCATGGACGCGGAATTCGGGTTGGCCATGCGCATCGACAGTACGGTACGGTATCCTTATCAGATGACTTTGGGTGCAATACAGGGCAATAATGATTTAATTTACGAGATGGGTTCCCAACTGGCAAGACAGGCGAGGCGACTGGGAATGCATATCAATTTCGCACCTGTTGCCGATGTAAATAATAATCCGAACAATCCTGTGATTAGTTTCAGGTCATTTGGTGAAAACAAATATCAGGTGGCTGAAAAAGCTGTTGCGTACATGCGGGGCATGCAGGACCATGGATTACTCACGTCTGCCAAACATTTTCCGGGCCACGGCGATACAGGCGTTGACTCGCATTTTGACCTGCCATTGATCTCGCATGACGTAAACCGACTGGATACGCTGGAATTATACCCGTTCAAAGAATTGATCAGAAACGGTTTGAGCGGTGTAATGATTGCGCATCTGAGCATACCGGCACTGGACAAAACTCCGAATTTACCTTCTACGCTTTCAAAACCCATCGTGACAGACTTGCTGCGTACAAAACTCGGATTTGAAGGACTTGTCTACTCCGACGCAATGAATATGAAAGGCGTCACCAAATATTTTCCTAATGGGAAGGCTGATGCAATGGGCCTCGAAGCAGGTATGGATTTGCTGGAATTCACCGAAGATGTGAACAAATCAATCTCAGAAATCAAAAAGAGCATCGCAGAAGGGAGAATTACACAGGCTGAGATTGATTTCCGTTGCCGCAAAGTTCTGGAAGCAAAAGCATGGGCCGGACTGAACAATTACAAACCGGTTGATTTAACCAATTTGTATCAGGATCTGAATCCCAAAGCAGCCGAACTTGTGAATCGGCTGCTTACAGAAAAAGCCTTGACTGTCCTCAAAAATGACAACAACTTACTTCCATTGAGAAGTCTGGATACGCTCAAAATTGCTTCCGTATCACTTGGAGCCGACACCATTACTACATTTCAGAAAACGCTGGAACTATACACCACGGTTGATCACTACACCATTCCCGCAAAAGCTACCGAAGCACAAATTGCGGATCTTCGCGATAAGCTGGCATCATACAATCTTTTGATTGTGGGCGTGCATCTCGGCAGTATTTCTCCAAAAGTCAATTATGGGCTGACCGACCAAATGAATGCTGTTTTGAAAGAACTTATCGCCACCAACAAAGCGGTTGTCTCCATATTTGGGAATCCTTATTCATTGAATAAAATTGAGAATACATCAGCGGCAAAGGCACTAGTCATGGCTTACCAATTGACGCCCTTTACGCAGGACCTGTCCGCTCAGCTTATTTTTGGAGCAATTCCCGCACTCGGCAAATTGCCCGTTACCGTAAACAAGGATTTCCCCTACCACTCCGGCATTGAAACGCCGGCAATTGGCAGACTAAAATACACGATTCCGGAAGAAATTGGCCTTGATTCAAAGCTGATTAATTTCAAAATTGACTCAATTGCCAATATGGCTGTCAACCAGAAAGCAACGCCTGGCTGTGTGGTTCAGCTGGCAAAAGACGGAAAAGTGTTTTTCAGGAAAGCATATGGAAAACATACCTACGAAGGAAAAGAGGTAGTAGAGCTGACCGATCTGTATGACCTGGCCTCGGTAACAAAACTGACAGCGTCAACATTGGCACTGATGAGCCTTTACGACCAGAAAAAATTTGATCCGGACGGAACGATGAAAGATTATCTGCCTGATTTCAAAAAGTCAAACAAAGCAGATCTGAACTGGCGTAAAGTACTGACACACAGCGCGAGATTAAAAGCCTGGATACAGTTTTGGCGGGAGGCTCGTAATCCGGATGGAAGCTGGAAAAAGAACACTTTCAGCACCAAGCAGTCGGCAAAATACCCAACTTCTGTGGTTGGTGACAGTCTTTTTATTCACAAAAAATACGCGAAGAAGATTTTTGATTCCATCAAAAATTCACCATTAAACGCTGATGAAGGGTACGTTTACAGTGATTTATCATTCATTCTTTACCCGCAGATCGTCCAGCGGCTGGCAAAGGAAGATTTTGAAAGTTACCTCAAAAACCATTATTACCACAAATTGGGAGCGAATACATTGACTTTCAATCCCAAAAGATTTTACAAACTAGATGACATCGTACCCACGGAAAGAGATACATTCTTTCGGCAGACGCTCGTTCATGGCCAGGTTCACGACGAAGGCGCTGCGATGCTCGGTGGTTTAAGTGGTCATGCAGGTTTGTTCGGTGATGCGAATGATGTAATGAAAGTGTGGCAAATGTATCTTCAGAATGGTTATTATGGCGGGGAACAATTGCTTACAAAAGACGCTTTGTTTGAATTTACACGCTACCAATTTCCGGAACTCGGCAGCCGTCGCGGACTCGGTTTTGACAAACCTTCATTTAAATACACCGGAAATTCGCCACGCTATGCAAGTCCTTCAAGTTTTGGCCATACGGGTTACACCGGAATCATGACCTGGGACGACCCGGCCTGGAAGCTCAGTTATGTGTTTCTTTCAAACCGTGTTTACCCAACCAGAGAAAACAATAAAATATCACAAATGAACATCAGGACGGCGATTATGGATGTGGTTTATGAAGCACTACTCAAAAAGTAAAGCATTTTTTCACATCAGCTTGTCACAATTGATTGCGATAAGCTGCCTTTAACAATTTTGCGCAAATTAAAAATCAATGAAATTCCATTTAATCATATTACTGCTTTTCACTTTTAGCAATTCGTTCTCTCAAACAACCGATATATCTGAAAAGAATATTGCGAAACACATCAAATATCTCGCGTCTGACAAAATGAAGGGACGCGGTACCGGCAGCAGAGAAAACGAAAAAGCTGCAAAATACGTAGCCGGATTTTTTAAAAAATATGGTCTTGCCCAAAAAGGAACTGATGGATTTTACCAACCTTTTACTGCCCGGGTACGGCGCGTTGTGGTACCGGATAGCCTCAGACCTACAAAAAATGTGATCGGATTTCTTGACAATGGCGCCGAATTCACCATCGTCGTAGGTGCACATTTCGACCATCTGGGAATGGGTAGACAAGGCAGCTCAAAAGCGGAAAAACCGGAGGGACAAATTCACAATGGTGCCGACGACAATGCGTCCGGCGTAGCGGGGCTTCTGGAACTTGCGCGATATTTCACATCCAATAATGAAAAGGAACCTTACAATTTCCTTTTCATTGCTTTTGGAGCAGAAGAGCTTGGTCTGCAGGGTTCACGGCATTTTGTCACCAACCCGACATTGCCATTGGCCAAAATTAACTTCATGTGTAACATGGACATGATCGGACGATACAATCCGGAGCGGGGCGTAGGCATCGGCGGATACGGAACCAGCGATCAATGGCCCGAAATATTCAAAGACGTCAAATCAGACACTAAATTTTTCACGGATCGTGCTGGTAGTGGCGGGTCGGATCACGGATCATTTTACTCAAAACAGATTCCGGTTCTATTTTTCCACACTGGCGGCCATGATGATTATCACAAACCAGGCGATGATCCGCAGAAAATAGACGTCAAAAATGAGGCAGGTATTCTGGGCATCGAGATCCGGCTTATTGAAAATGCAATGAAGTCGGGCAAATTAACATTTACGGAAGTGAAATAATAATTAGCGCAGGATAATACGCGCAATTGGCAAAACCATACAAAATTGGCAACAACAAAGAAAAGTACAGATATCATTTTGGGAAACAGGCCCGACAATCGGCAAATGCACTTTTCTCGCGATTCAGCATAAATCTTGAAAAATTACATCACGAACTTATTTTAATCGAAAAAAAATTTAATACCTTGGGGTAAATTAACTCCGACGGCCCATTCAATGAAACTAGCAATTTACCAGATAGACGCTTTCACCGACAGACTTTTTTCAGGAAACCCGGCAGCGGTTGTTCCTCTTGACAACTGGCTTCCCGATGAGACGATGCGCAACATAGCAGCCGAGAATAACCTGGCTGAAACCGCATTTTATGTGCCCAATGACAACGGTTTTCACATTCGCTGGTTCACGCCAACAGTTGAGGTAGACCTGTGCGGTCACGCGACACTGGCAGCAGCTTACGTTGTTTTTAAGATACAGAATTACGAAGGCGACTCAGTACGGTTCGATTCAAAGAGCGGAGAGTTGATTGTGGAGTACAAAGAGGATTGGCTTACGCTGAATTTCCCGGTGGATCCTTATCAGGTAGCGGTACCGCCTCCTGCGCTTGTTGAGAGCCTGAGTACGACGACCATGCTGGAAGTGTATAAGGGAAAAACCGATTACCTGGTTGTGCTGGACACGGAAGCAGAGGTAGTGAACCTTGAATACGATATCATTGTGCTTTCTACAATCCCGGCAAGGGGAATAATTATCACAGCTCCCGGCGATGAAGTGGATTTTGTTTCCCGGTTTTTTGCGCCTCAGTCGGGTATTGACGAAGATCCGGTCACAGGTTCGGCACACACAACATTGATTCCGTATTGGGCTGAAAAGCTTGGAAAAACTGAATTGACCGCCAGGCAGCTTTCAAAACGTGGTGGCTTCCTAAAATGCGAACTCGAAGGTGAAAGAGTAAAAATCGGAGGGCAAGCCCGGCTGTATCTCAAAGGCGAAATTGAAATTGAGTAATTTTTGATTCAAAATGAATATACTAAGACTTACCTGAATGAAAAATCGGGTAAGTCTTTTCATTTTTAAACTAAGTTATGTCGACGATTTGGCGAGTGATCTCGCCCGTTGTCCAACATACAATCCAATCAAAACCAGGATCGTTCCAAGCACGGTGTAAACCGTTATTAACTCATCCATAAGCCACCAGGCAAAAAAGAAGCCAAAAAGTGGGCAGAGAAAAAGCCATAAAGATGCACGAACGGTGTCGATGCGTAAAAGATAAAACCAACAGATCAAGCCTGCAACGGATACCGCAAGACTCAGCCAAAATACCGATCCCCAAAATCGGATATCTAAATTTATTGCCTGATAATCACTTGTAAGCAATGTCACCGGGAGCAGGAAAATCCCCCCCAGCATAACCTGCCAGCCATTGATCAGGAGGTTAGATAAGGTCCATTTAACGGAAGCATAGTACACGCTCGCCGCAGAAACAGTAACCATACTGATAAGTAAAATAACAATACCCGTTAAAGTGGTCTGGCTTCCGCGAAGCAATGGAAATGTAGCGATTGCGATGCCGGTCATTCCCAGAATGATCGCTATCCATTCGGTTTTTGCCGGCTTTCTACCCAACCAATAGGCCGACAGCAGTACAATGATCAGCGGATTGGTCGAGACGGCCAAACTGCCGATTCCGGCAGCAGTAAATTTCATTGCATACACATACAACCCCAGATAAAGCGTTGTATTGAGCAATCCAAATAACGAAAGTTGCCTGAGTTCCCGGCGGGTAGGCAACCTGAAAGAGTCATCTTTGCCAAAAGTGTAAGAAAACGAGAGCAAAATAATACCTGCAATGAAAAATCTTACGTTTGCTAATATTAAAGGCGGTGAAGACTGAACGCCAAATTTGGTCGCAACCGAAGCAGAAGCCCAGAGAATTGAAAACAGCAGACCGATTAGAATATTTTTCACAATAAAAACCAATTATAGGGCAAAAATAAGGGATGCTTTTCAGCTTGGCCCTCGTTTTTTATACTTTTGAAGATGAATTGTAAAATAATAACAAAGTGGCTTCCTCTTTTTTTCGTTTTTGGAGCTTGCTTTCCCGCATTTTCGCAAACCCAGTGGACCTATGATTTTAACAACGGACTAATGCCGATTGAAAGTGGCGGAATACCCTTGAAAATGCTTGGACAACCAGGCAAGTTCATCAAAGAGATTGTCCCCGGAAGTGGTGAAAATGGCGTCCCTGAGATTAAAAGGACGGTTTATAAATTTGAAAACAATACCGGTTTACAGTTCAGTAATAGCCAGGCGAAGGGGTTTCTCAGCAAATCATTTACAGTTGAAATTTATTTCAAGCTGGATACGCTCGGCAGCTGGAAACGCGTACTGGATTTCAAAAACCGGAAAAGTGACTATGGAAGTTACATTTACGACGGCAAGCTGAATTTTTACGATTATGCAATCAGTGAGAAAGCGCCGGTGAAAGCGCGCCAATATATTCACTATGTACTTTCCAGGGATTTTGACACCAAAGTAATCCGGATGTACGTCAATGGTCTTTCAAAAGTTGAGTTTAAAGATCCCGGGACCGAAGGAATGCTCGATCAGGATCAGGTTCTTAATTTTTTCCAGGATGATCTGGTTGCCAACCATGAAGCAAGTTCGGGATCTGTCGCCCTGATTCGGGTGTATGACCGCGTAATGACACCGGTATTCATTCGGCGAAGCTATCAAACCATCAGCAAGATCAGTAAACCGGTTGAGGAGGAAGAAGAAAAAGCTGCTGAGCCAATTGCAGTTACTCGTGAAGAAGAAGCACCAAAAGTCAATACCAATCTGGTCAATGTTACCGGAAAAGTTTACGACGCCAAAACGCTGGCGGCTGCAAGTGCTGATGTTTCTGTGAGGAGAATGAACAATGATTCTCTTGTCATGAGGACAAAAACAGAGAATGGTGCATTCAATGTTCAGTTACAGCCCTACCAAGCTTACAAGATTTCAGTGGAAGCCATAGGGTTTCAACCAAAAGTAATCGCGGTAAAAACGAGTAACCGGTCGCAGGACATCAAATCCCTGGTGGGACTAAGCAGGGAAACTTACGAAATTCCTTTGGCGTCGCTCCTTTTTAATCAGGGAAACGAAGAACTTGATAATAGCGCGAAAAGTACACTGGATTCTATGATCAGCTATTTCCTGAAAAGAAATGATCTGAAAATGATACTAAAAGGTCATACCGATAATGTAGGCAATTTTGACAAAAATCTGGAACTGTCAAAACAGCGGGTGGAAGCTGTGAAATCGTACGTGCTTGGAAAAGGCCTTCCGCCTGAACGTATTCAAGGATTGGGATACGGATCAGCAAGGCCAGACCAGTTTAGCCAGTCAGAAGGTTTAAGGAAACGAAACCGGCGTGTGGAGGTTTGGGCAGAGCCTATAAAAAGATAAAGCCATCTCATGAAGACGGCTTTATACTGACTATTCCTAAACCCTTAACCTTTTCTTATCTTTATGATTACAAACTGATCGCTGAATGTGGCGCTTTCAAAGCCGGCAATTCCGCCTGATCATTTGTTATGCTATTAATGTCAAAATTTCTAATAAAACGGACAGCTCCGACGGTTTTTTCCAAATCACTTTTCCACTGCATCGCCTCGGCACTATCCATGGCTTTCAGTTTCGTACCAAGTTCAGCAACAGCATTTTCGAAACGAGTTTCTGTTTCAGCTGTAACTAATCTAATCTTAGACGGCTGCTGATTATACAAAGTAACTATCTGTTCAATAATACTCCAATTTTCCTGTTTAGTAAATTCAGGCAAATTTGAAATGATATACGATGCAAATTTCTCTTCAGATTCATTAGCAATAATCGTTCCCTGCTTCTTCTCTCCTTTACCTTCTATTGCCGCTTTGCTCGCACTTGGGAGGCCTGTAACCAAAACTCCCAACAACATTGCAAATATAAAACTCTTTTTACTTGTTTTCATGGTTTTATTCAATTTTTATTTCACTCGCTAACAATACAAATGTCAGCATAAGTTTCGAAATTACAAATCGAGACAAAAACACAAAACAGAATATTGTATGGAATAATAAAGAATAAAAATGCAATCAAGAGCAATTTTAACTTAAAATTTACTTAGAAATACAAATTATATTCTGTATTTCTAAGAGTAACCCAAATTTATACAATTCTTGAAATATTTATATATTCTTTGAAAAATACAATCATTGGTTATAATTATTCATTGCATATTGTATTCCCAAAGTACAAAACGAAGTAACCATATCGCCTGCCTTGTCCAAAAATATAGGTAGTTCTATCATTTCTTCCTTGGAAAATGATTTAAGAACATATTCTACTTGCCTTCCTTTTGGAAAATTATTTCCGATTCCGAATCGCAATCGTGGATATTCCGACGTTCCCAGCAGTTCCTCAATGTTTTTCAATCCATTATGTCCTCCACTACTACCTTTTGGTTTCAGGCGCATGGTACCAAAAGGTAGCTGAAGTTCATCGGTCACGACAAGCAGGTTTTCCACAGGCACTTTGAACTGATCCATGTAGTACCGGATTGCCTTTCCACTTAAATTCATGAAAGTTGTCGGCTTGATAAAGTAAAACTGGCGGCCCTTGTGTTTCCATTGCGCCACAAAGGCCAGCTTTTCAAACGAAAAGGTAAAATCATTCTGGGCAGCGAGCCTGTCCAGAACCATAAACCCAATATTATGCCTGGTGAAGGCGTATTCAGGGCCAATATTCCCCAATCCTGCAATTAAATACTTCATTTATAATAGCTGTTAGCGATCGCCTTTGGCTTTTTTTCGTTTACTTTTCCGTTCTGCCTACCTGATTGCCTGCCAAAACTGGCTTATCGACCAATCCTTTCAATTTTAAATTTCATCAATAATGCTATTTAACACCTTTAATCCCAAAAAAAGTTTTTGATTTCGTATTTGAGCACTTAATTTAGGCTAAAATTCAGGGAATAAATTTACATGGCCCAAAAACGATTAATACTCAGCAGCCCTTTACTGGAAATAATGACCAGTCGGCTTTGCCAGCAACTTATTGAAAATCACCAGGATTTCCCGAATTCCGTTGTGATGGGATTACAACCCCGCGGAATTTATTTTGCTGAGAGAGTTATTGCTGAACTTCGCGAAAAAACCGGACAAAACATTCCTTTGGGCCATTTGGATGCAACTTTTTACCGAGACGATTTTCGTCGAAGAGATTCCCCATTAATGCCCAACAAAACGAGCGTGCCTTTCCTGATTGAAGGGAAACGAGTTATCCTTATTGATGACGTCCTGGCAAGCGGCCGGATGGTGCGCGCGGCCCTTGATGCGATGACAGCCTTTGGCCGTCCTAAAATGGTTGAATTGATGGTACTCATTGATCGTAGATACAACCGGGAACTCCCAATTGAACCTGATTACGTAGGAATGAAGGTAAGTACCCTCGAAAGTCAGCGCGTGAAAGTAGAATGGAAAGAACAGGGTTTTGAAGCTGACCACATCTGGATGGTCGACTGAGACGGTTTACTGATCATAAAAAATACCTATCTCGGCTTTGCGTCATTTTCGGCATCCTCTGCCCTGCCGATATTTTCTGTCTTGTAAGTCAGTTTATTAATATAGAATACTTCCCGTCCCGATCCAATTGACGAGGTGCCGAGACGCTGCATCCCATACGCTAAAAAATACTGATCATACCAGGGTGACAAATATGCGTCGTCACTGTTCAATACTTTTTCAGAACCGGAAGTAGGACTAATTTTAAACTGCTCACCTTCCACTACCACCTTGTTCCTGCTGATGACCTCAGTGTGGATCTCCCCTTCCTGAGGATATGCCAAAATAAAATAATCATCGACAGGTGTAACCTGCACCATTTCCTGAAGGTCAAAACTGGTCAGATCCTTAATGGTGATACAATTATCCCATTTGAAATTCCCGTTGCGGTCAAAACCGCAGACAATTGCATGTGTGTACCGGTACCCCTCCAGCGCCCGCGACATGTATGGCCTCGACATTCCACTGGTAATAATCGGATTACTTGCTCTCTGATTGGGATAATAAACCTCTGCAACCAGAACAATTTCGTCTTTTGTCTGGATCAGTTCATGCACCAACAACCGGTATCTGAAACGATTTTCTTTACCCAGACTCTTCCTTTTGCCGATTTTGTCCAACATACGCTGACGCCGTTTGGGTTTCATATAATTGAAAAAATTCTGCAACTCTGAAAATTCGATAAATTGTGGCTTTTCCGGCTCATTATCACTGATATGTGTCACATACAGCCCTTGTGAGTAAGGCGTACAACCGACAGAATAATTCCCGATAAGGTACGAATCGTCGGGATTGAGTGGAACAATCTGGCCGGAAATGAGACTGTTTTTGGGATCACTCAGTGAAGTTTTCTTCAAAAGCTTCCCCTCATAATTAAAGGTTTTAATCTCAAAAAAGCAGTTTTTCTTTCTGTAAGCGTAAGTGATCACGTTGATATATCCGTCCTGCTCATTGATATCCACATTGTTGAGCTCTGTGTTTTTTTCAAACAAACCCGGTAATACTTTTGTGGTGTGATCAAAAAGTGAATGTACCAGAACCACCGGACGCGACCTGTAATAACCTGCAACAAGTGCCTTGCTTCCGATTACCTTGAACTGTTGAACATCCACACCGGAAAGCAGATTCCCCTTGTGAATATCCGTCGAACCGTCATCAAAATTAAGTTGCAAAAATAAAAAATGGTCCGTATCCGGTTCAGCAAAAAGCCAGTAACCATAATGTTCAGCTTTATAAGCCATGACGGGAATATAGCGGGAATCCACATTATAGGAAGTCCGCCAGATTACTTTAAGCGACGTATCATATTTGACAAATTTCCATTGTTCATTCCTGTTATTAGAGTATTCATTGTTACGGATCACCGATAAGAGCCCGTCTCCCCCCAGCGGAAACACTTCAAAGTGCTCCGTGTTGAAAGGATTGACAGGTATTTCAATACGGTCGGATTGCTGTAATTGGGCCTGCACACTGCCTGTGGCTGCCAGCGAAAGCAGCAAAACCTGAGCAATTCGAATCGTAAATAACAAATGATTCCTCATAACTTCTTTCCTGGGGGTGCAAGTCTGTTCAATATTTACCCTAATTTTGCATCAAAAAGCATAGTATAGCAATTAATATTATAAATATTTTTATTCAAATAAAAACAGAAGGAAGTATAACCAGATCCCTGCATATTATTTCTGAACATTACCGAAAACTTTCATGACACTTGAAGCAATTTTAAAAGCGGATATACAAAAAGCAATCCAGCGGAATTTCGATATCAATATTGAAGAAATCACACTTCAGCCGACAAAAAAGGAATTTGAAGGATTTTACACATTTGTAACGTTTCCGCTCACCAAATCTGTCCGTAAATCGCCTGTGGAACTTGGGCAAATCATCGGTGATGACCTGAAAGCAAACTCCGAGGTGGTTGAAAATTGTAATGTGGTACAAGGTTTTCTCAACATCAGCCTGAAAGACACTACCTGGCTAAGCCTTTTCGATGACATTCTGACTGATGACGACTTCGGGCAGGCACCAGCAAACGGGCAATCCGTTATGGTGGAATTCTCTTCGCCAAACACCAACAAACCGCTTCATTTGGGTCACCTGAGAAACGATTTTCTTGGAGATTCCCTTGCCCGAATTTTCAAATCAAGCGGCTTCGATGTTGTAAAAACCTGTCTTGTAAACGATCGTGGTATCCACATTTGTAAGTCTATGCTGGCATATCAACAACTTGGAAACGAAGAAACTCCGGAATCGGCGCAGCTCAAAGGTGATCACCTGGCCGGCAAATACTATGTAAAATTTGATATTGAATATAAAAGCCAGATAAAACAGCTTATTTCCGAAGGCATGCCCGAAGACGAAGCAGCCAAAAAAGCACCGTGGATGCTGGAAGCACAGCAATTACTTCAGAAATGGGAAAAAGGCGACCCGGAAACGATCGCGCTCTGGCAGAAAATGAACAACTGGGTTTACGATGGATTCAACCAAACTTACAACCAGATTGGCGTTTCATTTGACAAAACCTATTACGAGTCCGACACGTACTTGCTGGGAAAAGACATTATTGAGGAGGGTTTGCAAAAAGGTGTATTTTTCAAAAAACCCGACAATTCCGTTTGGATTGACCTGACGGAAGAAGGGTTGGATGAAAAACTGGTACTCCGTGGCGATGGAACATCAGTTTATATTACTCAGGATCTGGGAACGACGGAACTCAAATACAAGGATTTTCACAATGACCGTTATTTGTGGGTAGTAGGAAATGAACAGGATTATCACTTTAAGGTTTTATTTGCCATTTTCAAACGGCTTGGCCGTCCTTACGCTGATGGCTGCTACCATATCAGCTACGGTATGGTTGATCTGCCGTCAGGAAAAATGAAGTCGCGCGAAGGAACGGTTGTAGATGCCGATGACCTGGTTGCGCAAATGATACAAACCGCCGCCAACCGGACGCAGGAGCTTGGTAAATTAGACGATTTCGCGAGTGAAGAAGCGACAAATCTTTACAATCTGCTGGCACTTGGCGCATTAAAATACTATCTGTTAAAAGTTGACCCTAAAAAGAGAATGCTTTTCAATCCCGAAGAATCAATTGATTTTCAAGGACATACGGGACCATTCATTCAATACACCTATGCGCGTATCCGGTCCATTCTGCGCAAGGCGGAACAGGCGGAAATCACGGCTGTAATGCCGGCGGCAGGATACACGTTGCATCAGGCAGAAAAGGAATTGATATTTGTTCTGGCACAATACCCGGCTCGCGTTCTGACCGCCGCCAGTGACTTTGCTCCGTCTGTTATTTCCTTTTATGTTTATGAACTGGCGAAAATTTACAACCAGTTTTATGCAGAAGTTTCCATCTTTGCCGATCCAAATCCGGAAGCGATCAAATTCCGTGTTGCGATATCGAAAGTAGTATCGGAAACCATTCAGAAAGCTTTGGGGTTAATGGGAATAGACGTGCCGGAACGCATGTAAAAAGAATCCGGATTGAGTTTTAGACTATGTCGTTTTTTGGCGCTCAATGTCGGTCAAAGATCACGATTTTATTTTGAGACAAAATACTTTGGAATACCCTGATTCGCTAACTTGCAGCTAATTACTCGATCAATTTGTAACCTATAACTTTTAATCAACGCAATTTATGGATCTCTTGAAAACCATTTTTATTATGATTACATCATTGATCAGCGGGATCTTCGCTGACAAAAGCGAAGTTGCAAACAGACCTGCAAATGCGCTTTCTGCACCTCAGTCGCTGTACGATTTCAAAGTAAAATCTCTTGTTGGAAACGAAACAGTTGATCTGACGAAGTACAAAGGAAAAAAAGTAGTGATTTTGAATGTCGCCTCTAAATGCGGTTATACCAAACAGTATGCTGACTGGGAAAAATTCAACAAGGATCATGGCGACAAAGTAGTCGTTTTGGGCTTTCCTTCTAACAATTTCGGTGGACAGGAACCAGGCACTAGTGAAGAAATTGCGACATTCTGCAAAGCAACTTATGGCGTAAGTTTCCCTATGTTTGAAAAGGTTGAAGTAAAAGGTGAAAATCAAGCGCCTATTTACAAATGGCTGACACACAAAGATTTGAACGGATGGAACGACAAAGAACCAACCTGGAATTTTTGCAAATATGTTGTAAACGAAAAAGGTGAACTGACCAATTTCTTTGCTTCAAAAGTTTTACCGACTGACACTGAATTTCTGACTTCTGTTGGACTTTGATTGTTTTGTAATCTGATATGAATGTCTGGCGGGTGAAAACTACTTTCATCCGCTATTCTTTTTTAATCTTAGTTTGAAAAATATGTCTCCCTGGATCGAAGCTGCTCGCCCACGTACGCTGCCACTCGCGCTTTCCTGTATTTTGATGGGTTGTTTTCTGGCATTTGGCTCAGGTCATTTCAGCTGGACAGTCGCTTCACTCAGTGTTTTAACAACCATTCTGCTGCAAGTGCTATCCAACTTTGCAAATGATTACGGCGATGCAGTCAATGGAAAAGACACTGAACTTCGCCAGGGCCCTTTACGAGCGGTTCATTCAGGAAGCATCAGTTCCGAATCGATGCTCAAAGCCATCATAGTTTTCTCTATTCTGGCATTGATCTCTGGTATCAGTCTTCTGGCCATCGCACTTAGAAATGCTCCTACAAGCGCTTTCCTGGTCTTTCTGGGAATCGGTATTGCCTGTATTATCGCAGCAATTACCTACACCGCAGGTAAGCGACCTTACGGTTACGTTGGGCTCGGCGATCTATCAGTATTGATATTTTTTGGTTGGGTCGGCGTTCTGGGAAGCAATTACTTGCATACGCTAAACTGGGACTGGGGACTTCTGTTACCAGCCACAAGTTGCGGACTCTTCGCAGTCGGTGTTTTGAACATCAACAACATCAGGGACATTGAATCGGATAAAGCAACAGGGAAAAATTCTATCCCGGTGCGGTTGGGACGCGAAAAAGCGATACTCTACCACTGGATTATTCTAATCGCAGGAATGAACTGTGTATTGATATACACGATCTCTCATTTCAATGGTTACACCAGCCTGATATTTCTGCTCAGTTTTCCGTTTTTTATCAAAAATGGCCTGGCTGTTTCCCGTCTTAAAAAGGCAAGCGAACTTGATCCTTACCTGAAACAAATGGCATTGTCAACTTTACTGTTCGTGATCCTGTTCGGAATCGGAACGGTATTATAATTTGTTGCCGCTGCGATTTAGATCGGATAGATTTAAATCGCAACGGTTAAACTTCCATCATTTTACAAAAGGTTTAATTGCCGCTCCAAGTATCTCGTACCCTTTTTCATTTGGGTGTAAGCCGTCGGAAAACATTGATTCATCAATGATTCCATCCTTCTGCATCAGCACTTTCCCCGGGTCAATGTATCTCACATTCGATTCTGCCGCCAGTTTTGCCATTTCTGTATTCAGGCTCCTCACCCGATCTTCTTTCTTTCTTCTCGGATAAATGCCGATCATAAATAATTCTGCATTTGGCTGACGACTTTTAATGGCCCCGATCATTTGTTTCCAACCAGCCAGGATTTCGGAATCACTATTGTAATCAAGATTGTTGGTTCCAATATTCACAAAAATCTGCTTCGCCTGATAGCCATCAAGCTCTCCGTGATACACCCGCCAAAGCACGTTTTCAATACGATCCCAGCCGTAACCCATGTTTCTGACATTGTTTGGGCCAAAAGTTTTGTCCCATGCCGCCGCTCCGCTTACGCGATGACCTTTCGGAATCCCGCCCCAGAAATGTGTAATGGAATTGCCGATCACAACGGTTTTCGGAGGTGTTTTTTTATTCAGTTCCAATATCTCACGGTGCCGTTTTTCCCAGTCATAATTGTTCAATTCTCTCAGCTGTGTCACTGCCTTTGTCGTAGAAACTTCCCCCAAAGGTTCGTTTAAAATTTTTCTGATATGCTTTTCGTAACCAACAGCATAACGCATCATTCCCAGGTCAGAAGGATGTGTTCCATCAACCATCGTTTCGATATCCTGACCGAAATCTTCTTTTGGGATCAAGTATATTTTAGTAAAACCATCAGAAAGCATGGTTTCGAAAGATTGTCTTAAAACCTCATTCACACGTTGCGAATAATTGCGTGAAACCGGGTTGAGCGCCTCATCCGTGTAACCGGCGTGCTCAGCAAAAACGATGGGCACGTCAGGCCTTTTTGCTTTTAGTGTTTTGACGGCATAAGCAAGTCGTTTTTTGATCTCCTCAGGCGTAACCATAAATTTTGGATCATTCCAGATCGTCAGGTTTGGAAGGCAATCGATCACATACAATTTGGCATCAATTTCAGCAAGTAAATCAATTACCTCTTTATCCAAACGACCGTTTCCTGAAAAACCCAGATTGATCAGCGGCTCATCCAATTTTCTTTCCAGGATGGTTGGCCATGCCATTCCCGGTCGTGATGCACAACCTCCCTGCGCTATTGAAGTTCCGTACACAACAATGGGCTTATCAGGCCGTACCGGTAATGGAGTAAACGCAGTTCCCTCCGGCGTCCCTATTTCCATCCATTTGACTTGATTGTAAAGCGGCAGAAAAAGCCTGTACTCCCTTCCCGATTTATGAAATTCGTCATTGGGTTCAATGTTCTTGTAGTTGTACACAATGGTGTCACCGAAAGCATATTTTCCTGAGCACCAGCGCTCAACACCATTACTGGACACGGCGTACAAATCCACACCACTTACACCAGTAGCCGGCATATGCGGAAAGCCATGGGCTCCGGCTACGACGTAACGCACCTTGATTTCCGCTGCATTTGAGCGAAAACGAATCATCAAGCCGGCGGATTGCTTCGATAAATCCCAGACTGCCTTGGTAACCGACCCTTCGGCACGCTTTGGAAATCTGTCGTAAAATGATTGCAGTTCGGATGCCCAACCTTGCCCTTCCAGCACCGGGACTTCGGCAGTTTCAGGATTCCACCATTTTACTGACGGAGTCTGCGCAAAAGAAACTTGAGCAGCGAAAAAAGAAATGAAGACGAATAGGGATATTTTTATTTTCATAAAATTAAAAACGGACACAGATGCATAGCTGCAAAAGTGTCCGTTATACTGAAATTACTTGATTTGAGGGGCTTATTCTCAAAATCAGCACGCTGATTATTTTACAAGGACCCCGTCCGCGATAAAAGTAAGTTCACTTTTAGGTTCTGTAATTTTTGCAATTTCTTCTTTCGTCTTTCCGGCATCTGCTGCATAATGTTGCAAATGTTCAACCGGAACGATTTTCTTCTGTGCCTCCCCTTCGAAGACAACCGTTTTCCCTGCGATGTCTTTCGGAACAAAAAATGCGTAATCCTTGAACATGACACGCATCGTTTCACCATCAGCCATCTTGACCTTCATCCAGCATCCTTTTACCTGACAAACAGATTCGACCGTCCCCGTCACTTTTGTTTCCAAAGTTTCCTTATCACCCATTTTCTCAGGCAACGCACTCGCCGCAATTGCTTTTTTTTCGTTAATTTCTTTGCCAAAATGCGAAGTGGTTTGTGCAAGCAATGAGAACGAGATAGCTACAAATACTAATGTGAAGATTGTTTTCATGTATTTATTATTATAATGTTGGCAACAGCGCACTTCGAATAAACATAACCACACGCTGACTGATACAAATATACAAAAATCAGGCGTTGATATTTGTATGCTAATCCAAGGCTTTCAAAGCGAAATCGGACAACAAATTTATCATTTTCAATCTATAAATATTTTAGGTAAATTTGCTAATCTTCGTTTACGCTAAGATTCTAGCAGAACCTGCTGGAATTAAAAAAATAAAATATGAAAGTACTATTGGACATCCCTGACAACAAGGCATCCTCGCTTATGGATGTTTTGAACAGTATTTCATACGTAAAAGCCAAAACGCTAACTGACGAAAAGGCTTTGCTGCTTGAAGAAATAAAACAAGGGATTGACGAAATGAAACTCATACGTTCAGGGAAGAAAGCAACACGTAGCGCCGACGACTTTTTAAATGACTTATAAGGTTGAAACAACAGAGGTCTTTGAAAAGCAGGCCAAAAGACTGATTAAAAAATATGCATCCTTGCGGAACGAGTTGTTACAACTTGTTCAGGAAATCAAAATCAATCCGAAACTTGGCAAAGCAATTGGCCGAAACTGCTATAAGTTACGCATCTCCATCTCTTCAAAAGGCAGAGGAAAAAGTGGGGGTGCAAGAATAATAACCAACCTTGTCATCTCACAACAGACAGTTTATCTATTGTTTATATACGACAAATCGGAACAAGCCAGTATCACAGACAAGGACTTGAAGGAATTGTTAGATAATATCGTTTGAAACCTTACTATTGGCAATGCGGACCAATATAAGCTCAGTTACTCCAAAACTTCCACCCAACCCTTGCAATGATTGCCCGCAGGTGTATCCACAACGTAGTAAAAGGTACCGTTTTTTATTCCTTTTCCCCAGTCATTCTTGTAATCCGTTGAAAGGAAAATCTGCTTGCCCCACCTGTTGAAAACTTCCAGGCGAGCATTCGAAACCGGGACTACGAAAAAGTCATTTTTCCCATCGCCATTCGGTGTGATCACGTTGGACAGAATAAAGGCTGGCTCAGCAACCACCTTTTTGGAAACGGCAAGAGCACATCCGGCCGCATTGTAACTCGTCAGTGTAACGGTATACTCACCAGCCTTTTCGTACACAAACCCCTCAACATCAGAAGTATTGATAATTTTCCCGGTACCAGGATCCCATTCGTAGCGCTGCCCGTTTGCAGTTTGATTCCGCATCAGGTATTTTATTGGTTCGTTGCAAGCACCCTCCATCCTGACTATCTCGAAATCGGGAGCAAACGTACGATCAACCTTCACAGTTATTTCCCGTAGCGGACGACACCCGTCACCATAGATCCCTTCCACAATGTAGGTGGTTGTTTCGGCTGGTTTTACTGTGATTGAGTTACCTGTTGTTGCAGGTAAACTTCCGTTCGCCTGCCAATGATATTCTTTGGCGTCTCCGGTCACAGTCAATACAGTGGATGCTCCCACACATATTTCTGTATCAGGCATGACAGCAAAATCGGTCTTTTTCTCGACCGTAATTTTCACTTTTTTTGTAACCTTGCATCCCGCGCCGTTGCTGATTTCAACCATGTATTCGGTGGTTTGTTTCACATTCGCAGCTGGTGAAGCACTGGATGCGTTGTCCAATCCTGTTGCCGGGGTCCATTTATACTGCGTTCCGCCTGATGCCCAAAGTTTTACCAGCGTATTTTCACATACGGCCGTGTCGGCCTTCACCTGCGTGTTGAGGGTTTCCACAACAATGGTTTTTGTAGCAATGTCCTCACGTTTGCATGACAAGCGGTTATAAGCCTTCAAGGTTACTGTGTATGTTCCGGGCGTATTGAAGACGTAAGCAGCCTGTTCTCCCTCCCTGGAAATGGTATTGCCATTAATTTGCCACAGATAATCAACGCCGCCCTGACTCGTGTTGTCGAAGGAAAGGGAAAGTGGCGCGCATCCTTTCATAACATCCTTCACAGTTCCCTGATACACATCGAAATCAGCTTTCAGCCGATCTATGTCAATTTTGAATGCGGCGTTGTTACAGTTGTCATTGTTATTGGTTGTAGACCAGGCTGTTGGCGTGACGGGAAATCCGCTATCACCACAGGCACAAGTTGCATGGTAAATCATTCCGTTTTTATCAAACCGGCTTGTTCCGCCGTCGACATGGTCACCCTGGGCCTGACCAGTTTGGTTCAGGTTTCCAAAATATGTTGCGTAGAGAAGTGACTTTGCACCTTCTTCCAGAATTGCAATGTAAAAATTACTACCATTTGTCCTGGTCTGAATAGCGTCTGTGGTGATTTTAAGGCCGGTTGTGCTGCTCTCGAGATTGTTGTCGGTGTAGGTGTTCACTGCACCACCCCACCCTGCCAGATAAATATTGCCGCACTCACTAACCAAAAATGCGGTCGGTGAAATATCCGGTGTCCCGCGCCCCGACCCGATTATCGTAGAAAAAACGGATTTCGATAAGCTCGCGTCCAACGCATGAATAAATTGACCACTCTTTGGGTTGCTGTAAACACCCGAACTCACCGGATAAGCGCCATGGGTTAAACCATACACGTACACATTTCCTGCAGGATCCAGGTCCAGTAAGTAAGCACCATCCTCCTTATCGGTTCCCAGGTAGGTTGTAGCAACCAATTTGTCTCCGCTGTAATGTTGAATAAATCCATCTTCAGTTCCGCCCAATTTGGCCTGATATGCATTCTGGGAAGTGCTCAGATCTGTGCTTTGCGTTATTCCTGTGATGTATGCATCTCCACTTTTTGCCAATTTCACTGAAAAAACGGCATCGTACTGATTACCACCTACGAATGTGCTCCATTGCAATTCATTCAAGCCACCCGACAATCTGAATAAAACGCCGTCCTGGCGACCTGACAATGTACTTTTTGCAGGATTTTTGACGGGAAATCTGGCCGAACTTGTTGACGATGCAACCAGAACGTTATCATTCTGATCGACAATAATTTCTCCGCGGAAACTATCTCCGTAATTCCTGATTCCCACTTTTTCCTCCGTACTGACACCGTCGTTTCCTTCTCCGCCGATAAAGGTGGATGCCAGTAATTGCTTGCCGTCTGTGCTTAATTTGGAAACAAAAATATCGCTACCGTTTGGTAAATCCAGTCCTGAAATTGGCTCAACAGCAGTTCCGCCCCCAAAAACCGATTGGTAGGCACCTTTTACAGGAAAGTTTTTGGAAGATGTCGCGCCGTAAATCAGCAATTCTCCTTTGGAATTGACAATTAAACTGCTTGGAATATCCGTGCTTGATCCGCCCAGATAGGTAGCGTACAACAGTTTGGTCCCGTCAGGACTGTATTTCAAAATAGCAGCATCGACGATTGAATCAAATTTAACCTGGAACGCGCCGGTGGTGGCCGGAAAATCTTTCCCAAAACAGGTGCCGGCAGAATACAGATTACCCAGATCATCATAGGTTGCGGTATGACCCCAATTATCAGAAACTGAACCGGAATAGGTGGAAAAAATAAGTTCTGGGTCAATTGTAAGCTGTTGCGTTTTGTTGTAACCCGTTGGCAGATCAAATTTCACGCGATTCCCCTCTGATATCACAAAGCGGGACGGTACTTCAACTGTGGTTTTGTTGACCACCTGAAACGAATATGGCTGCGCTTCCTTAAACTCGCCGACAGAAGTCCGGACAACTGTTTGCCCGTCCCTGTTAAGCGTTAGTTCCGAAGCTCCGTCATATTTTAAGGCAATTTGAGACGCATCTGCTCCGGGTTGAACAATGAATTCATATTTGAGCGATGACTGATACATGAAAATCCGCAAATCGATTCCCGCGTAAACATTTTCATATAAAATTTCTTCAAAACCTCCGGCGTCGCCTGCCCACTTAGCAGGTTCATTGCCCAGAAAATAGTTGAATTTTGTAGAAACAGGACGTTTTGCTATATGTCGGATTTCGCTAGTGCAATTTTCGAATTGTATCTCAACGCCCTGAGCAGAAATTTGCTCCGGTGGTGCAGACCTGATATTGTCGGAAACGACGCCTTTTACAGGCTTGAACGCATGTCTTGCCGAAATTTGGGCGCGGTCATACAATACGTAAACCAGAGATTTATTTTTGAGGAATAAAAACCCTCCGGGAAGTTCAGCGCGGAACAGAATATCAGCTTTCCACTGGCCCTTATTCTGAATAAAAACAATTCCGGATGAGAGGGCTTCACAAACAGAAGCGGCATAAATGACAAAAACCAGAAAAATTTGCTGTAAAGTTTTTACCATCGTTTCGGATTTCAGCAGTTTCTACTTGAACGAAGAAACAGAAATGATATTTTCACAAAATTCATATTCCTGCTCAACATTTGAACCCAGTAAAACGACCTGATTGTCAGTTAACCTGGTCACATTGTCCAGATACCATTGAATGCCATGCAAATCCAGATTGGAAGTTGGCTCGTCCAGAAAAACCACAGGAACGTCGGACATAAAAGCCAGGCCTAATTTTAGCCGCTGCTTCATACCCGAAGAAAAATGTCTGATTACTTTGTTCGAGGCATGCGGAAGTTGTATAAACTCCTCGAATTCAGCACTGGAAATATTATTCTTCAACTCCTTAAAATTGCGATGAAATTCAATATGCTCGCGTAGAGTAAATTCCTCCACCAGTTCCATATAGGGTGCTGCTATGACAAGATGCTTGTACCATTCGTCCGGATCGACATCTTTTCCTGTTTCCGAAACATATCTTATCGTGCCTTCCGAAACTGGGAACATACCCGTAAGCAATTGTAGAAGAGTCGATTTACCACTTCCATTTGGCCCAACAAAAACATATTTCTGACCAGGCTGAAGATTGAAAGTGGCACCACGAATGATCCATTCTCTGACAAACTTCTTACCAATCTGATCGACAATAACCTGCACGTATCTTAACTGTTAAATGTAAAACGGGCGTCAAAAATTACTTTTTCGCAGAAAAATAGTCAAATGAAGCTTTGGAGATCCGCGCAATTATGCTGTCACGTAAATCCTTGGAATCCGGTGAATTGGTGACAAAAACAACGACCGCAATGTGTTTACCATTGGGAAGGGCGATAATTCCTACGTCGTTCAATGCGGCTGAAATCCCCTTATCATTTGTACCCGAAGACCCCGTTTTGTGAGCCACGATTGTCCCAGGAGGTAACAATCCTTTAATTTGTTTCGGACCAGTGCTCGTTTCAGTCATTACTTTCCAAAGAAAATCGTTGCTACTTTTGGAAAGTTTTTTGCCCTTGTAAAGAATGTCAAGCAATTGCAGCATACCCGACGGCTGGCACCAGTTCGTAAACTGCACCTCCCAGCCTTTTGTCATCTCCTGTTCAGTCGCGGCGATTGCGATGTTTTTCACGCCGAGGTTATGAATATATTTGTTCACCTCTGCCGGGCCTCCCGCCATCTTGAAAAGCATGTCGCAGGTATTGTTATCACTTTGAGACACCGTATAACCGATCAGTTCGGCTAGTGTCACGTCAATATTACCCTCCGGATACTTTTCTCGTAACGGACTCCACGTTTTTGGCGCCAGGTCTTCCTTTGTAACGTGAATTATCTGATCCAGTTTCAGTTTTCCCTGATCCACCTGATTCAGAACCGCCATGGCCAGCGGGAATTTGAAAACACTTTGCATTGGAGACTTCTGCGACTCATTGAAGAGAAATTGCTCCCTGTCTTCCAGACCCAGAATACCCACACCTACTGTCCCTCCTGCCGATTTGAGAATCTCGTCGATTTGCGGTTTCAGCTGAGCGAAGGAAGTGGAAACAAATAAAAGGGAAACAACAGCTGTTTTAATCAAAAATCCGCCTGCTTTAAAAATCATAAGTCTTGGTAATTAGAAAATTGCAATTATTCTTCCGACTGAATTGTCAGCTTAACGAGTTCAATCCGGGTATCCTGCATGGAAACGACCTGAAACAAATAGGGCGTCATGCTGATTTCATCATTCACATCGGGCAAGTCGCCGTGTATGTGGATAAGCATACCAGCGAGCGTATCGTAATCACCCTCCGGCAACTGCCAGTCATATTTTTCGTTCAGATAATCTACCTCATGCCGGGCACTGAGGATGTAGGTACTGTCGTCCACTTTCCTTTCCGTCCAGTCCTCAGTAGAATCATATTCATCCTGAATTTCCCCAAAAATCTGTTCTACAACATCTTCAATACTTACAAGTCCGGAAGTACCGCCAAACTCATCAACCACCAGTGCAAGACTCCTTCTTTCTTCCAGGAATCTGAGCATCAGGTCACTGGCCGGCATGGCTTCCGGAACGATCAGGATCGGCGTGACAATGCTGCTGATGTCCTTGGGTTTCCGAAATAATGAAAGTGCGTGGCAATAGCCGAGTACGTCATCCGCAGATTCTCGCTGCACGATGATCTTGGAATGGCCGCTGGTGAGAAACGCCCTGCGGAGGTCTTCAATGCTGTCGTTAACGCTTACCGCAGAAATTTCCGTACGCGGAATCATACAATCTCTTATACGCAAATCCTTGAAATCCAATGCATTGATAAACATTCGTTCTTCAATACTTTGATCGTCAAAATCGGGGTCATCGGCAGAAACAGCATCGTCCCGATAGGAAGGCGACAGAATATTTTCTTTAACAAACGGTTCCACAAACCAGTACAGCGGTGTCATTACCCACTCAGCAACGCGCACAGGATATGTTTTTATATCCAGAATTTCCGGGTAACTGCGTCCAATTTTAACCCAAATGGTATAACAGAGCATCCACAAAGCCGACAATCCGACAAAAAGCAACGCGAGTGTGGGCGCATCACCGATGCCGAAATGAGTTTGCAGTACAGGAAAAATAAATGCAATTGCATAAAAACATCCAAGTGCCACTGTGAGCAACCGAATCATTCTGAGTACGCGGCGCCAGTATAATGTTTCCTGAACGAGTTCCGGTTTTTCATGACGGAGCGAATAACGGTCGACTGAAACATCGAGCAGAATCGATCTTACGGCACCGAAATACCCGGCGAGCATGAAGAAAATAAGTGTTGAGCCAAATAAAAGAAAATTCATTTTTTCAGTCTTTTAGCCACGGAAGTTTTTTTAGCAATAGGGTTTTTCTCAATCGGTTTCTCCACGTTCATAGAAGCTTTCAACCTGTTGAACTGAAAGAAAAGCAGACAAACCAAACTTACCAGGAGCAACCAGTAACTTTCCAGCAACCCGGCGCGCCGGAATTCCAGCACCCATAACACAAAAAAACCAATTGCACTGGCGAGCAATATTGTACGCGCAAGTTTCGAATTCATATTTTAAACCAATATATTAACAAAAACAGCACCGTTGAAAATTTGGCGATTCCATTCAATTCCAAAGATACACAGATTGCGTCAAAACGATCCCGTCAAATAGAAACAGCTGATGGAGCGCATAATATACGGCTCATATTTCTGCCATTTTCTTTAAAATACCTAACTTGCACGAATTGCCGCACAATCGGAGGAAATTATCCGAATCGTAAAATTTATTCTTGAAAAAATATCCTAATTACTATGAGCGAATCCACAAAACGCTTTGCACCTGGGGTTGTAACAGGTGACGGAGTAAGCGAAATTTTCCGCCATGCCAACGAAAATAATTATGCCCTTCCGGCAGTTAACGTGGTTGGTACCAATTCTGTAAACGCCGTTCTTGAAACAGCGAAGGCAGTTAACAGCCCGGTTATTATCCAGTTTTCAAATGGTGGTGCAATTTTCTACGCAGGAAAAAGCCTTTCCAATACGAATCAGCAGGCTGCAATCGCGGGTGGGATCTCTGGCGCTCAGCACGTTCACCAAATGGCTGCACTTTATGGTGTGCCGGTTATTTTGCATACTGACCACTGCGCTAAAAAACTGCTTCCTTGGATCGACGGCCTTCTTGAAGCCGGTGAAAAACATTTCGATGCCTACGGTGTTCCGCTTTACAGCTCACACATGCTCGACCTTTCCGAAGAACCGATTGAGGAAAACATCGAAATTTCAGCAAAGTATTTTGAGCGTATGGCCAAAATCGGCATGACTCTTGAAATTGAACTTGGTGTAACGGGTGGCGAAGAGGACGGTGTTGACAACAGTGATGTTGACAGCTCTAAGCTTTACACGCAACCTGAAGAAGTTGCGTATGCGTATGAAGAGCTATCTAAAATCTCTCCAAACTTCACCATCGCAGCGGCTTTTGGAAATGTTCACGGTGTGTACAAGCCAGGTAATGTAAAACTGGAACCGAAAATCTTAAGAAACTCACAGCAGTTCATTCAGGAAAAATTCGGTACAGGCGAGCTTCCTGTAAACTTCGTATTCCACGGAGGATCTGGCTCGTCACGCGAAGAAATCCGCGAAGCAATTGAGTATGGTGCGATCAAAATGAATATCGATACAGATATGCAATGGTCAACATGGGAAGGAATTCTTAAATATTACAAAGAAAAAGAAGGATATCTTCAAACTCAGCTGGGCAACCCGGATGGTGCTGATTCTCCTAATAAAAAATACTACGATCCGCGCGTTTGGTTACGCAAAGGTGAAGAAACAATGATTGCCCGTTTGAAACTTGCGTTCGAAGATTTGAACTGCATCAATCAGTTGGGTTGATTTTTGACGATAATTTAATAAGTAAGTAGCTCCCTGGAATCGCTTGATTCCAGGGAGCTCTTTTATTTATTGGGAATCTTCAAGGTTAATGGTTTTTGTCAAAACCTGATGTTACATGGCGGACTCCAGCATCTCAGCTTGCTACAACAGATTATTGTTTTTATATTTAATTTTAGATGTCGAAATCTCATGAATAGATATATCATTGAAACCAAAGATGGCAAGCAGGCAGATGCTTTGATCAAATACCTTAAGTCTCTGGATTTTGTGCAGGTGAAATCGATTAAAAATACTGAATCAACGATGAAAAACGGGATAGCAAAAATAAAGGCTCTTTTGACCAGCTTACCCGATCAGCCGCATAAAGTACAAGATGTAAATAAAGCTGTGAAGGATTTCCGTAAAAAGAATGACTACCAGTAGGAAAGCCAGAATAGTAATTGACCCAAATGTTTATGCAAGTGTTTTGCTAGGTGGCATTACTAGGCAAAGGTTTATTTGGTTGCTCGATCAACTCCATCGCTTTGAAATTTGCTATTCTGAGGCGGTTTTAAAGGAAATCCGCCATTTGCCTGAAATCACATATTTCAAAAAGAAGCAAATTACGTCGGAGATCGTCATCGAATTTATTGAAGGTTTGCAACAACTTGGTCTTCAAGTTGTGGTAACGTCAAAAGTCAAACTGGGGCGGGATGTGAATGATTATTTTCTACTAAGCCTGAGTCGTGATGCGAGAGCAAATTTCCTGATCACCGGAGATCCTGACCTGATCGAAATGAAAAACTACTCGTCCACCGAGATAGTCTCTTTGAAAAACTTTAAGGAGAGATTTGAATAAATCGACGTCTTGTTGGTTGATACTCATAAAATCTCATCAACTATTCCGGCTTTCTCATTCCCCATAATTCTGTTCCGGTGCGCAACGCCCCATTTCCGAAGCACTTCAATTACAGGCCGCAAGGTATGGCCGTAATCTGTCAACGTGTATTCCACTACTACGGGAATTGAATCATAAACGGACCGCTTGACCAGACAATTTGCTTCCAGATCTCTCAATTCCTTTGAGAGCATTTTATCGGTTATTCCCGGAATTTCCTTCGCGATCTGCGAGAACCGCTTATTGCCAAACATCAGCGAAATGATAATGGGCAATTTCCATTTACCAGACAAAACCTCAAGTGCGTCTCTGACCGGCAAAATACTTTTGGTACACTCGCCCTGTGTATGCTTTGTTTCCTGTGTTGCTTCCATAGTTCCTAACTATTTTAACTATCCTTTTGTATAGTACTTACAAATGTATAGCTTATTTATTTAAGTTTGCATATCCAACTTTAAAATTACAAAAAATGAGTGATCTGATAGAAAAACTGAACTGGCGTTACGCTGCCAAAAGAATGAACGGAGAGGCAGTTCCGGAAGAAAAACTGAGTACTATTCTTGAAGCAATACAACTTTCGCCATCATCCGCGGGCCTGCAACCATATAACGTGCTGATTATAAGTGACAAAAACGTATTGAAACAAATTCATGCGCAATCGGCACCCCAGCCCCAGATTTTGGAGGCATCTCATTTACTTGTGTTTGCAGCATGGGAGAAAATTACGTCAGAGCAGATTTCCAAATATATTGATCTGATCGCGTCAACGCGTGGCGTTTCCACAGAATCACTTGCCAAATTCCAGGAAAGTATTGCGGGTGGCATCCTGAGCAGAACTGAGGATGTCAACTTTCAATGGGCCGCCCGTCAGGCGTACATTGCATTGGGCCATGCGCTGGTTGCTGCTGCTACCGAAAACGTGGATGCGACGCCAATGGAAGGTTTTAACGGCCCCAAACTTGACGAATTACTTGGTTTAAAAGAAAAAGGGTTACGTACTGTAGTCATCATGACTCTGGGCTATCGCGATCAGGAAAACGATGTGTTGGCAAGGGCCAAAAAAGTAAGGCGATCACACGAAGAATTATTTATTCAGATTTAAGGTTATCTGAACTGTTGCATAAAATTGAACTGATTGATTCAGAATAAATTCAAAGGATATGAAAGTTGAAATATGGAGTGATGTGATGTGTCCGTTCTGCTACATTGGCAAACGAAAATTTGAAAAAGCATTGGAACAATTTCCACAGAAAGATCACATAGAAATTGAATGGAAAAGTTTTCAACTCAATCCTGACATGAAAACTGAGCCCGGCAAAAGTATTAATGAATATCTTTCTGAGATAAAGGGCTGGGCACCGGAATACGCAGAAGAAGTGAATAATCATGTGACGCAAATTGCCGCGGAAGTAGGTTTGGAATATAATATGGACAAGGCCGTAGTGGCCAATTCGTTTGATGCACACCGTTTTGTTCAGTATGCCAAAACGAAAGGTAAAGGCGATTATGCCGAAGAACAGCTTTTCAAAGCCTATTTTACTGACGGAAAAAACACAGCTGATCATGAAACACTCGTTGCACTTGGAACAGAAATCGGACTTGATCCAGGAGAAGTGAAGGCCGTTTTGGAAAGCGGGCAGTTCAGTGATCAGGTGAGGAAAGATGTTTATGAAGCGCAGCAGGTTGGCGCACGTGGTGTTCCGTTTTTTGTACTCGATCGCAAATATGCCGTTTCTGGTGCTCAGCAACCTGAAACGTTTTTGGGCGCATTGGAAAAATCATTTGGAGAATGGTCCAAAGTAAACCCAATACCTCTGACCACGTATGCAGAAGGTGCAACATGCACGCCTGATGGAGAATGCAACTGATTCAGGTAAAATTGAGCGCCGTGACCTGACTCATTAAAAGGAACGGCGGTCAGCAATACACATATGATTCCCGCGCATTTATGCTGCGACTCCAATAAGCCCGGTTTACTGCGTTTTGCGCAATAGCCGGGCTTTTCTTACATTGCCGGAATTGTGAACACAAAATATGGCAATCAACCGGAATTCGTTTCGAGGAAAACTCTTCATTATTATTTTCGGGGCCAATACAACCCGCGGTAGGCAGTTCGATGTTTTCCTGTTATGGTTCATCATTTTAAGTGTAGCCACGGTCTGTCTGGAAAGTGTTCCCTCCATTCGAACCAAATACGATAACATTCTTCACGGACTGGAAATTTTCTTCACGATAATTTTTACAATAGAATACTTCCTGAGACTGTACACCCACCCGAAACCGCTGCGTTATTTTCTCAGCTTTTTCGGAATAATTGATCTTCTCTCAATCGTTCCATTTTATCTCACATTTATGCTTCCGTCGGGGCATTATCTGGTCACAATTCGCATCATACGGCTTTTAAGGGTTTTTCGGATTCTTAAACTGACCAGTTTCGTACATCACGCGCATGTATTGAAAACAGCAATTGTGGCGAGTTTACAGAAAATTACGGTATTCATGCTTACCATTGTTGCCCTGGTTCTGATCATTGGTACAATTATGTATGTAGTGGAAGGTGAGGAAAACGGATTTACCAGTATTCCACAGAGCATTTACTGGGCAATTGTAACGATAACCACTGTTGGCTACGGAGACCTCACACCACAAACGCCCCTTGGACAGGTAATTTCATCGGTTGTAATGATTATGGGTTATGCAATAATTGCAGTCCCGACAGGCATTGTAACGGTTGAAATGTCCAGAAGCGCACCGATCAGCAAGAAGGCAAATCAGGTGGAATGCCTGGCATGTGGAAAATCAATGCCCGAAAACTATAATTTTTGCGGAAATTGTGGTCATCAACTCAACGAATAAACCTCCGTGAGAAAATAAAGTTACCGTATAAATTATTGATGAAAAGCTTCTTTACTTTCTTTTTATTCTGCGCTGTTTGCTCCGTTACTTTCGGCGGGGGCATTCGGGGCCGTATTACTACCAGCAAGGATGAGCCACTTCCATATACGGGAATTGGATTGAAGGGCACCAGCAATGGCACGATTGCAAATGAAGAAGGCAGTTACGAATTCACCCTTCCGGCAGGTTCTCACGAAATTATTTTCCAGTATCTGGGATTTAAAACACTGACAAAAACTGTCGTGGTTGGTAATGATTTCACTGAATTGAACATTACACTGGAAGAGCAGGCGCTTAATTTAAAAGAAGCAAACGTCGGCGCAGGCAAAGAAGATGCTGCCTATACCATCATGCGGAAGGCCATCGCAAAATCCCGTTTTCATCAGCTGCAAGTACGAAGTTACACGGCCAGAGTATACGCGAGAAGCACCGCACTTCCGACCAAAATCCCTTATCTGGTTGAAAAACGGCTGCGAAAGGAAGGCGTTCAGGAAGGAAAGGCAATTCTGAATGAAAGCGTATCGGAAATAAAATACCGGAGGCCAAATACATTTAATCAGAAAATTATTTCAACGCGTAACAGCCTGGATAATAGCATACCCTCGCCAAACGAATACATTCTTGCCAGTTTTTACAGTCCGGAAGTGGCCGGTACTGTATCGCCGCTGTCACCCAAGGCTTTTAGTTTCTACAAATTTGAATACGAAGGATATTTCGAAGATCAGGGCGAGATTGTCAACAAAATCAAGATCATTCCGAAAGCGTACGGTGAAGGTGTTTTTAGGGGAAGTATTTACATTCTGGAAGGACGATGGTCTATTCACAGTTTCGATTTGCAAACTACGGCAAGGGGCTTGGACATCAACGTCAAGCAGCTTTTTAGTAATGTTCAGAATATATGGCTCCCTGTAAATCAACAGTTTCGGATTAAGGGCGGTTATCTTGGCTTTGCAGGTGAATTTAAATACCTGGTTTCTGTAACCTATCAAAAACTGGATCCCGATCCAAATCTGAAAGAGGACATCATTATCAAAGACCCGAAAATCGAGAAAGTTGCACCTGAAAAACAACGCAAGGAAAACCTGGAAAAGCTGATCGCTAACCAAAAAGAATTTTCTACCAAAAACTTCAGGAAATTAACCAAAGACTACGAAAAGCAGCAAAAGAAGGAACGCCGGAATCCGATAGAGGGTGACCGTATGATTCGCCAGGATTCCATTACGGTGGATTCCATGGCCAATAAACGCGATACCACCTACTGGACCTCGCTGAGGCCAATTCCACTTACAACCTCAGAGGTCGCCGGGTATGTTCTGCAAGACAGCCTGATCGTCGTGAAAGAAGCAAAAAATGAAAAATCACGTCCGGATTCTACACACGTCAAATTAAAACATTTTCTTCTGGGAAATACCTATGCGCTTGGCAACCGGAATTCACTGACAATAGAGAGCCCGATCCTGGCACTCGGGTTCAATACTGTTGAAGGGTATGCAGTCAATGTCATTGCCGAATGGCAGAAACGGTGGGGTAAGTCGCATGTTTTCAGCATACGCCCGCTTGCACGTTATTCATTTGGCCGGCAAAAATTGTACGGTATACTGGAAGCAAACGTGGGCAACCGCGACTGGAACGTAACGCTCACAGGCGGTGAAATGGCAACCCAGATCAATCAGAACAGACCCATTCTGCCGTTTGTGAACAGTCTGGCCACACGGTTTTTCGAACGAAATCTGATGAAATTGTATCAGAAGCAGTTTGTGAAAGTTGAATTTGCCCGACAAAATCTTTTTGATATGTTTTCCTTCGGAGCGAGCCTGGAATATGAAGGAAGAAAAGAACTTTACAATCTTGAAAACATAAAACCTGTATTGTTCTGGGATCAGTTCGCTTACACGGCCAATCGCCCGCTAAACAGGGAAATATCCGATACCGGATTTCCAACAAATCATGCGGTGCTCCTAGATATGAACCTTAGCATTCGGCCATGGCAAAAATATACCGTCCGCAATGGTGTAAAACGTTACCTAAGAAACAGATATCCGGTTTTCGGTTTTCAATACAAAAGCGCGCTTGCCTTCGCCGGCGACGCAGACTTCCACTATCTCCAGGGAAGTATCCGGCAGAATATGGATCTGGGGCCCAGGATCGATCTTGATTATTTAGTCAGTGGCGGCGGATTTGTGCGTGCGAAAAAAATCTATTTCACAGATTACCGGCATTTCATGGGTGGAGAGTTTTTCATCCTGACAGGCAGTCCGCTCAGCGATTTCCGTATGCTGCCATATTATCTGCATAGTACTTCCTCCTGGTTTTATCAGGGACATGCACTGCTCTCACTCCAGCGGTTTGTTGTCACCCGCATTCCTGCGTTAAGACTTACAGGGATAAAAGAGACACTTCAGGTGCATTACCTCAGCGTGCCTACGCTACGCAATTACACAGAACTTGTTTATGGAATCGACAACATTGTGAGGCTCGTTCGGCTTGAAGTTGTGGGGCGCTTTCACGATCTGGATTTTCAGGGATTCGGCTTTCGTATCGGCACATCATTCAGAATTGGTAATGGAAGAAGATAACTTTCCAGGCGCTTAACTTGTCAATACAAGCGCCCGAAATCCCTTGACTTTCAATAAAATGCCTTCATTTTTTCCGTTTAATCAATAAACGGCCACAATTTTGCTATGCAGTTGTAAAAAAACTTCGATTTTCGATAAATTTGTTGATAGAAAGCGGAATTCTCTGTCATCCAGGGGCTTTTATCACCTGCTCGGAAAAATTCGCGATTCCCAAACCCAACCTTAACTCTATTATGTTTAAGAAAATCCTTAAATGGACAGGCATCCTTGTGGGAAGTCTGGTCCTGCTACTCGCAGCTTTTTACGCTTACATTTATCTCAATGTTGAGTCCCGTGCCAATAAAGTGTACGAGGTCAAAGTTCAAAAACTCAGTATCCCGACAGACAGCGCTTCGATTGCGACCGGTGAACATATCGCAGTAAACCGCGGCTGTATTGGATGTCATTTGCAAAACCTTGCCGGTGGAAGGGCTTTCGCAGACGACGAATCACCTATCGGTATTTTGTACAGCTCCAATATCACCTCCGGTAAGGGAGGAATTAATTATAGTGATGAAGACTGGATCCGGGCTTTGCGGCACGGATTGGGCAAGGACAACAAGCCATTGTGGTTTATGCCATCTCACGAACTGTACCAGCTATCAAATCAGGACGTTGCCAGCCTGCTAAGTTACGTAAAAAGCCGGCCTCCGGTTGACAAGGAAACGAGGCAAAAATCTCTGAAACCGCTCGGAAGAATTCTTACTTTTTTTGACCAGTTCCCGCTATTCTCTGCTGAAAAAATTGATCACAATGCTACCTATGTCGACGAAATTAAACCTGCTGTCACACCGGAATATGGGAAGTACCTGGCTGTGACATGTACCGGCTGCCATGCAGCAAATTTTAAAGGGTCAGCACCTCATGAGCCTGGCCAGCCTCCAATTCCTGACATAAGCGCAACGGGAAACGTCGGAAAATGGAGCGCCGAAAACTTTACAGCATTGTTCAAAACCGGTGTAAGGCCCAACGGAAAGGCTCTGAATCCTGCCATGCCCTGGAAAGATTTTAATTATACTCAAGATGAGCTGAATGCCATTTATAGCTTTCTGCACGGCCTCCGTTAATTTTCCAATCAATTAATATCCTCTAACCAATCTCGACGAAATGAAAAAACTTATCTCTTATTTTACCTCTGCACTGGTGGTCGTGGCGGTAGCCGCATGTACAGACCACAACATTTTCCAGGAGCCTGAGAGTTTCCAGAAGGAAGAACTGACCAAAAACCTGGTGACGCCATTCGCTGCGGCCAAGGGCGCAGGCGATTATCTCTGGATTACGCAGGTCGGCCTGGGCAAAAATGACGGAATGATATCGGCCGTCACCCCGGATGGAGTCGCACATCCTGCGATCATCAATTTTACATCGGAAATCAGCAAAGAGGACAATTTGCCGAGCGGTTTGTGTCATCTTCTTTACAAAGACGGCTATCTGTATGTCGTGCAAGGCGTTGGCGGATTGTTCTACAAAATTGATGTATCGAAATGGAAACCTACGGACGCGCCGATTGATGCAACAAAATTAAAAAGTGAGGACATCGGCAAATTTGTAGTGGATTATAAATTCAAGGTTGATTACGATGCGTCACATTTGTACAACCTTACCTGGGGTGCCGACGGAGATATTTTCTTTGTAGACGCCGCGGCAAACGCAATCATTCGCAGAAAGCAAAATGGAGATCTGAGCGTGTTTACCGAGTTCGCCCAAATCCCAAATCCGATTGCGCCGAACGGCCCTCCTATGACCGATTTTGTTCCGACCGGAATTGCGTTTGACGGAACAAAATTCTTGGTTTCGGCCTTGACAGGATATCCTTTTAACGAAAAAACCTCCGTGCTGACACAGGTAGACCTGACTGGAAAAGCGTCGGATTATAAAACCGGGTTCACCGCGCTGACCGATGTTGTGCTGACACCTGGCAACAAACCGTTGCTGCTGCAATTCTCAAACACAGACGCAACCGGATTTATACCCTTCACGGGAAAAGTTAGAAACGAATCAGGAGCAGTAATACTGGACGGACTGATGATGCCAACCGATATCGAAAGAGCCTCCGACAAAACATATTATGTGGTATCAATGGCTGCGGGCACGATCACCAAACTTACTTACTAAATAAACAATTAGTTATCATTTTAAAAGCGATTGATCGGACTTCTGATCAATCGCTTTTTCTTACTCCGCAATATACAATTGTGGCCACGGGATTTCCATCCCAAATCACATGTAGATCACAAAACCGCCCGCAGGCACCGTGAGTCTCACGGATTTGCCGTTTCGGTTTTCTAGGTTAATTTCCGGTGGACACGGTGCGGAGGCATACAAACATTTAACTTTTGAATCGTTTACATGAAGCTCCGAGTCAATGGTCACATAGGCAATCGTCTCATTATCAATGTCCGTATTAAAGGCACAAAGAATTTCCTGATCATTGAATATCCGCGACCAGGCCACAATTGAGTTCATTTTGCTTCCCATTAAAACCGGCAAACCAAAATTTACTCCGTCACCCGAAATCGGCCGCAGGTATTGCCGGCCCCGACGAAGCGCAATTTGCCTGTTTCGCACTTCTATAATTTTCCTGATTTCAGGAAACCAGAGATTTTCCTCCTGAAAAAAATGTCTGCTTTTACTCCGGAAAGCGCCAAAATCTCCGCCAAACATGGATTCCCGGATATATCGGTCGCCCTCGCCTTTTCCATCAAATCCCTGTTCGCTACCGTAATAAATACAGGGAATTCCAAGCGAAGTGAGGTTTAGACCAAGTACAGCAACCAGCGAGACGGCTCCTGAATCAGTGGCGCAATAACGGGCCTTATTCATTCCTTTCCTTACCTGATCATGGTCGTCAAACAGTGTAACAACTTTATTTCTGAACCAGATGTGTGACTCTTTGTGAACAAGTTCTGAATTTCTGAAAAGGCTGAAATAGTCTGACGGATTTCGGTATCCTTTCAGCATGTATTCCATTTTGTCAGGAATGTCATCAATACCAAGTGCCGCATCCAGGCCGGTGATTTCAAGTGTCTCAAATGCTCTTTGCCGCCCACCGGTGATTTCGCCAATCAGGTAAAAATTCTCCTTTCCAATTGACATTGTAAATTCCTTTATCACAGATGCGAAATAACGTGTCGCGCCGGGCTCCATGTGTTTAACCGTATCAATCCGGAATCCATCGATGTCGGCCACCGCAATCCAGTATTTATAAGCCTGAGTAATCGCGGCCAATGCGGATGACGGGTGAAAATTATCCACATCTCCGGTTCCATGATGCACGTCTTTAAGGGATTCAAAATCTCCGTCCAGAAATTCAGGATAATCATCCCAGCGTGTAATTTTCCCTTTTTGAGTAAACGCACCAGGACTTTGAAGCTCTTTTGGCCAGATACCACCATCTGAGAATTCAGCTTCCGGCAATTCTGAAAACGGCACAGTGCCTTCTCCGTCCGTTTTCCTAAAACCTTCTACCGGAAATTTCGTCCCGTTCTGATAAAACTGTTGTCCGTTTTGGTACTTAAAAACATCACCTGAATGGTTGATGATAATATCCAGAATGACGTAAATTCCATGTTGATGAGCAGTTTCAACGAGTTCAACCAATTCTTTCGTCGACCCAAATCTAGGTTCAATATCCAGAAAATCCTGAATTCCGTAACCATGATAAGTTTCCTGTGATGCTACCTGTTTGAAGACCGGGCTGATCCAGATTGCGGAAATCCCCAATCGTTTTAGATATCCGATTTTACTTTTAAGACCTTTTAAATTCCCGCCTACAAATTTTTGGCCAGCTTCATTCCAAACCGTTCCTTCTGCAGGTGTACCGATGGCGTTGCCCGCATCGACAGACGAAAATTGAGCTGTTGTTCCACCTGTGAACAGATTGCCTTCATTGTCCTTAAAATTGTTCTCGTTGCCGTCCGAAAAACGGTCGATCAGCAAGAAATACAAAACCTGATCTTCCCAGGCCAGTGGAGACGCAAAATATTCCGGTTTTACTAAAGTTTTGAAGTTGATTTCATTTACAGACTTGAACGTTCCCATGGTCGACGGAAATTGAGGTGAAATTTTAAGAATCAGAAACGCGTGATTTGACGCATCGGGGAGAAATTCGAAAAGAAAAAGATGCGGCTAATTGTAAATTAACAATGATTCGAAATGCCGACCAAGCCGTTTAATAAATTGTCAATGAGCTATTTAAGCAGACTACTCTTTTTTACTGGAAGAAATGACTACCTTCATTTACGATAAAAATTTACAGGATTTCTCGTTGAAGGATTTCCTTATAACGCGAAAAAACAAAAAAGCCTGATGAAAAGATTCTCCGTACTTTCGATCTTAATGATTTATTGTTTGCCTGGCTTGGCCCAATTGCCCGTTCCCAGCGACTATCTAAGCAACGATTTTCATAAAGGACGCCGCAATGCGTTAAGAAAAATGATGCCCGCCAACTCTGTTATGGCTGTCTTCGCTTTTCCGACAAGAAATTTTTCAAATGATGTTAATTATAAATACCACGCAAATCCCGACCTGTACTATTTCAGCGGTTATACCGAACCAAACGCCATTCTACTGATTTTCAAAGATGAACAGACCGATTCCGCCGAGCACAAATTCAATGAAGTTTTTTTTGTTCAAAAAAGGGATGCAGACAAAGAACAATGGACTGGCAAGAGGTTGGGCGTTGCAGGCGTAAAGGAGAAACTGGGTTTTACAGACGTTTACAATGCCGTAGATTTTGCTTCGTTCAAGGTTGATCTGAGCAAATTTGACAAGATTTTATTCGAATTCCCTAACGAAGTTTCCGATCATGCCGATCAGTCTGATGATACGTTTGACCTCATTCAAATTTTTAAAGAAAAAACAAATTTCCCTGAAAATTACGATTCCGAGGTAATGGCAAGCGTAGAATACATCAGGCAAATCCCAAATGTGACAAGCCCGGCAATACTGGCTAAAATTGGGAAATATTACCAAAACATGGTCAAGGAAAATGAGCGTTTCAAAAAAAGTGAGGTAATCAATAAATTGGCCAATGTCAAAGACTCCACTGAACTGATCGCAGTGCTTCGGGAAACAAAGGATATGAAATGGAATTCGCCACTTTTTAAGTCATTTACCGATCAGCTGAGGCAAATAAAAACTGGGGAAGAAATGGTGCTGATGCGTAAAGCCATTGACATTTCGGCTGTTGCACACAATGAAGCGATGAAGGCGGTGAAACCAAATATGTCGGAACTGGAATTGCAGGGTGTACAGGAGTTTATACATAAAAAAATGGGTGCTGAATATGTAGGTTATCCTTCAATTGTTGGCGCGGGAAACAATGGCTGCGTGCTTCATTATATTGAAAACAACGTGACTGCAGTTGGCAACAAAATGGTTTTAATGGACGTAGGCGCAGAGTACCACGGATACTCCGCTGATGTGACCCGAACTTTTCCCGCCAACGGGAAATTTACAGCGGAGCAAAAATTGATCTACAACATCGTGTATGAAGCTCAGGAAGCCGTGTTCAAAGTTGCGCATGAAGGAACGAGTTTTCAGGAAATTGAAAAAACTGCCCGCGATTTTGTTACCAAGGGTCTGGTCAAACTGGGAATTTTGAAGGATGAAAAACTGAATGGCTTGTATTATCCGCACGGCTGCTCACATTTTCTGGGATTGGATGTGCATGATAAAGGAATTTACGACAAGCTTTTAAAGGACATGGTTATCACCGTGGAACCCGGCATTTACATTCCCGAAGGCAGCGATTGCGACCAAAAATGGTGGGGAATTGCGGTTCGCATTGAGGACGATGTGCTGATCGGGACAAATCAGTGTGAAATCCTGTCAAAACTTGCAGTGAGAAAAGTTGAAGACGTGGAAAAAATGGCATCGCAAAAAAGCTTTGTCGATAATTTGATACTCGGCGAAAAAAAATGACGCGACTGATACTTGAAAAACTATAAACTGCCCGCGTACTCCCCACGGGCAGTTTATAGTCTCTAGTTTACAGGCTCACCTTTAAATCTTGGAATTTCCCTGGTTCCGGTAGAAGGGTAAATGTTATTGTCAGGATTCACATCTGCCATTCTCCCGCTTGGGTCAATGACAATACGCTGAATGTCAGCTGCATCACGGTTTATTTCAAATGAGTATTCCGGGTATGTCCAGCCCCAGTCCGCAAGCAGCGTGGTTTTGGAGTATAGCTTCTCCTGCTTCTCTCCCCGCATGATTTCCATCGGAATATAAAAACTCTCCATGGTACCATCTTTATAACTCACCACAACGTCCAGGGGCATCGCCATTTGACCTATCCGCCCTAAAACAACCTCAGTTTTCGCTAGTCCCGGAATTACGTCCTTGACAACCTCAGTTTTCGCTAGTCCCGGAATTACGTCCTTGATCGCATAGTCGATGGTTTTGGTGGTACCGACGAAATCTTCCCAGTACCAGTCGAGTTCGAGGCCGGATTCTTTTTCCATAATCCGTTTCAGGTCGGTAGGATTGGGGTGTTTAAATTTCCACTCGTTAAAATACCGCTTCAAGCCATTTTCAAGTTTCTCTTTCCCAATTACATAACCAAGCTGATTTAAGAAAACGGCGCCTTTGGAATAACTGGCAACACTGTAAGCACGATTGGTGTTGAAATGATCGGCATGTGTCGTCAGTGGCTCTTCCAGACCGGATTTCACAAGGCTTCTGTAACTGGCGGTGCTTGCACCCTGCGGGTCTTTTTTGGAGGGGAACAACTCTCCCATCACGATGTTTTCGGCATAGGTCGTAAACCCTTCGTCCATCCAGCTGTATTTTGATTCGTTTGAGCCGAGCATCATCTGAAACCAACTGTGAATGGATTCGTGCACCGCAACTTCAACCAGCGCTCCGAATTTAAGACGCCCCATGATGAGAGTCGCCATGGGATATTCCATGCCACCGTCGCCACCCTGAATAATGGAATACTGCTTGTAAGGATAGCGGCCGAACTTTTCATTCATGATTTTAAAAGCCCTTACAGCCATCGGTTCCATATCTTTCCAGACATTCGAAAGCGTGTCCGTCTGGTAGAAAAAATGCAGATCCAACTTATCGTCAACCTTAACGATGTCGTGCTGATAACCGCGATCCGCAGCCCACATAAAATCGTGTACTTCCGGTGCGATAAAATGCCAGGTGAGCTTGTCGCCAGCCTTGTGTTTTATTTCCTTTTTCCCGTAGCCGTATCCAATTTTGTCCGGTTCCTGCAGGTATCCGGTAGCAGCAACAAGATAGGAAGCGTCCAACGTTATTTTGACGTCAAAATCACCCCAAACGCCATAAAATTCCCGGGCAATGTAAGGATTTGCATGCCATCCTTCGTAGTCATACTCTGCCATTTTAGGATACCACTGCGACATCGAATAATCAATTCCCTCACTATTATTCCGGCCCGTTCTGCGAATTTGAATGGGTGCCTGGGCTTCAAATTCAAGATCAAAAATATGTTGCGTCTTTGGTAAAATAGACTCCGCGAGCGTAACTTCCAGTATCGTCCCCACAACTTTATATTTCAGGGCTTTCCCGTTTTGTTTAAGTGAAAGAATCTTTTCATACCCAATTTCGGAAGGAGAAAGTTTAGAAATTCTGTCTTTCACCCGCGGATCCGGATCGCTTATCGTGCGTGAACGTACGTCCATCTGGCTGCCAGGCTGGAATGCATTCAGGTAAAGATGGTAAAAAACCTTTTTGAGCGTGTCAGGGGAATTATTGGTGTAAGTAAGTTTTTGGGTGCCTTTATATTGGTGGGCATTTACATCAAAATCAACATTCATCTGATATTTAACTCGCTGCTGCCAACGGTCGTTTTGTGCGGTAACAGTCATTGCAGACAAGAGTAGCACAAACACCGGTAATATACTTTTCATCAAGAAATGGTTATTTAATGGTATAATCTTCTGCAAAATAGCTCATTTCTTCGATTTACCTACCATTTATTCAGTTGTTGCTGCCTTTCTCGAAATATTCCGGTGTTAAAACATGTCATCATTTCGTGCCTTTATGAATGGGACATCCCCACAATGAGCAGGCTTTCGACAGCTCATGCTTTCGATTACTCTTTTCCGCAACTCTTTTATCTGCTATTTGGGAATCAATATCCCCACAAAAACAACCATATTGTTATTGAAATGTCAGAAAATCAGGTTCAGGATACAAATTTTACACAGAAATCTAAATGGCACATAATTGGTATTAATTGAATTATATTTATTAATAACCTTTTTAACTTTTGTCAATCATGCTTAAATGGACAGTAATATTTCTGATCGTTGCCATCATTGCCGGGGTACTTGGATTTGGTGGAATAGCTGCTGGTGCAGCGGGAATTGCTAAAATACTTTTCTTCGTATTCTTGGTTTTATTTGTGTTAAGTCTGATCAGCCGTGGAGTCGGGCGATCCTGACGCGGATATAGAGCTTATAAAAAGGAAAAGCGGACCAGTGTCCGCTTTTCCTTTTTATAACTTAATTTTCAAATTGTTATTCCCATTCAATTGTTGCCGGCGGCTTAGACGAAATATCGTAAACTACGCGGTTAACACCTTTCACACGGTTTATGATCTCGTTTGAAACCTCCGCTAAAAAGTCATAAGGCAAATGTGCCCAGTCGGCAGTCATGCCATCCACGGACGTTACCGCCCGAAGCGCCACAACACTTTCATAAGTCCGTTCATCGCCCATCACTCCAACGCTTTTCACAGGTAAAAGCATTACACCTGCCTGCCACACTTCATGATACAGATTCCACTTTTTCAGTCCGCCGATAAAGATAGCGTCAACGTCTTGCAAAATTGCCACTTTTTCAGGTGTGATTTCACCCAAAATACGAATCGCAAGACCAGGTCCCGGGAAAGGATGACGTCCCAGAATATTTTCAGATATGCCAAGTGTCCTGCCAACCGCGCGTACTTCATCTTTAAACAAAGTATTTAGAGGCTCAACAACTTTCAATTTCATAAAATCGGGCAGCCCACCGACATTGTGGTGCGACTTTATCGTTGCAGATGGCCCTTTCACGGATACCGATTCAATGACATCCGGATAAATCGTTCCCTGTCCCAGCCATTTCACATCCTGAATCAAATGTGATTCCTGATCGAAAACATCTATAAATGCCTTACCAATTGCTTTCCTTTTTGCCTCAGGATCAGAAAGACCGTTCAACGATGTGTAAAACAAATCTTTTGCATCTACACCCTTGATGTTCAAGCCCATATCCTCGTAAGAATGTAGAACCTGTTCAAATTCATCTTTCCGTAAAAGACCATTGTCAACAAAAATGCAGAACAGATTTTTTCCGATCGCCTGATGAACCAGCGTCGCCGCAACGGTCGAATCCACACCGCCCGAAAGTGCCATTACAACACGATCATCGCCTAATTTAACTCTTAAATTGTGTATGGTTTGCTCAGCGAAAGATTCCGAAGTCCAGCTCTGTTTGCAACCGCAGATATTCACAACAAAGTTGTGCATCAGCTGCTTGCCTTCGGTGGAATGGGTTACTTCGGGATGAAACTGGATTCCGTAAGTAAGTTCATCCTCAATTTTGAATGCAGCGACACGAACCGACTCAGTTGAAGCGATGATATGAAAATTATTTGGCGTGCTTACGATCGTATCACCATGTGACATCCAAACCTGCGAGGAGGACGACAATCCCGCTAATAGAGACGAATCCTTATCATCTATTTCCAGGCGGGCGCGGCCATACTCCCTGTGTTGTGAAGGTTTCACATCACCACCGAGCATTTCCGCCATCAACTGTGCGCCGTAGCAGACACCCAATACAGGCATCTGTTTCCTGAAAAGGTCAAGATCAATCCTCGGAGAATCCGCATCGCGCACTGAACAGGGGCTGCCTGAAAGGATTACTCCCTTGATATTCGAATTAATTTCGGGGATATTATTGTAAGGATGGATTTCACAATAAACATTCAACTCACGAACCCTGCGTGCAATTAATTGGGTGTATTGTGAGCCAAAATCTAAAATCAGAATTTGTTCGGTCATATAGGCTATCTAAAACGCAAATGTAGGGAGATTGATGGAAACGAAGAAAAATAAATCATGCTAAGTAAGATATTTTAGGATGAAAGTTTTTACAATTACCAATTAAGGTTGACAAAATCCGAACCACGCAGATTTGGTTAATTGGTATATTTGATAAATTTAAAACGACAATATCTGATGAACCGGGGCACTGTAATTTTTTTCCATCAGGTAAAGGGATTTGGGTTCATAAAGGATGTTGAAACCGGTTTGGACTATCTTGTTCATGCATCAGGTCTGATGGGTGAGATTCGTGAGCACGATGCGGTAACATTTGATTTACAGGCGGGCCAAAAAGGTATGATTGCCACAAATGTCAAACCGGTAAAGCGTCAGTAGCCGTTAAAATAGAAAAAGGAGGCGAAACACCTCCCTTTCGTTTCAACATTTGTCAAGTACTAAATTGCTTCCAGAATACGCTCAATTGCCACCTGATAACCAATCTTCTCTTTCAATTCGCTGATATGCACACGTTCCTGTTCCATGCTATCCCGGTGACGGATGGTTACGGTGTCATCTTCCATCGTCTGGTAATCGACAACGACGCAGAATGGCGTTCCGATCAGATCCTGGCGGGTATAACGTTTACCAATGGCGGCGCCATCGTCATAAGTCGTCCGGAAAGACGATTTTAACGAATTAGCAATCGTCTGTGCTTTTTCTGCCAAACCGTCCTTTTTAACCAATGGCAGAACAGCAACCTTGAAAGGTGCCAATGCAGGATGCAGTTTCAGATACGTACGCTCCTTTTCCTGATCTCCTTCTCCAACTGTCTCTTTGGTAAATGCATTACAGAAAACAGCCAAAAATAACCGGTCGGCCCCTACCGAGGTTTCAACTACATAAGGAATGTAATTACCATAAGGCTTGCCGTTTTCATCCAGTTCAGCGTCAAAATACTGCTGTTTCTTTTTAGAAAGCTCCTGATGGTTCCGCAAATCAAAATCGGTACGCGAGTGAATTCCTTCCATTTCACGGAAACCAAACGGAAACTGGTACTCAATATCTACGGCAGCATTGGCGTAATGTGCCAGTTTCTCATGATCATGAAATTTGAGTTTTTCCGCGGGCAAGCCCACTGCCTTGTGAAACTTCATACGTGCAACCTTCCAGGATTCGTACCAGGTCATTTCAGTACCGGGGCGGATGAAAAACTGCATTTCCATTTGTTCAAATTCCCGCATACGAAAAGTAAACTGCCTCGCTACGATTTCGTTTCGGAACGCCTTCCCGATCTGAGCAATACCAAAAGGAATTTTCATCCTTCCGCTTTTCTGCACATTCAGGAAGTTAACGAAAATGCCCTGAGCCGTCTCCGGGCGCAGATATATCTGAGTGGAATCCTCTGCAACAGAACCAACCTGCGTACTGAACATAAGATTAAACTGACGCACTTCCGTCCAATTGGTGGTTCCCGAAACGGCACATTTAATGTTTTCAGAAATGATCAGTTCACGCACGCCGGCCAGATCTTCCGCACTCAGCAGGCGTCCCATTTCAGCAAGCAAAGCCTGGGCTTTTTCCGGTTGCCCTTCTGCTTCATATTGCTCTGCTTTACCTTCCAGCAACTGGTCGGCACGATAACGCTTTTTAGAATCCTTATTATCGATCATCGGATCGTTGAAACCATCCACGTGACCGGAAGCTTTCCAGGTCAGCGGATGCATGAAAATAGCCGCATCAATACCGACTATGTTATCATTCAATTGCGTCATGGCTTTCCACCATGCCGCTTTGAGGTTATTCTTCAATTCGACGCCATTCTGGCCATAGTCGTAAACAGCTTGTAATCCATCATATATTTCGGAAGAAGGGAATACAAATCCATACTCTTTTGCATGTCCAATAATGTCTTGTAAAGAGGTCGCAGGTGCCTGGCTCATTATACTTTATTAAATTGATTTATATTTAAAAGACAGTAGAAATTCTAAAATAATGCTCGCGCTTAAAGAATCGGCAAAATTAGGGAATTTGACGGCAATGAAGGTTAATGTGTATAAAATTTGTAAATTTGGTGTATAAAACACAATGGTATGCGAACAAACATCGACATTGACGATTCTCTATTGCATGAAGCAATGGAAATTGGTCAAATAAGGACTAAAAAGCAAATGGTAGAATCAGCACTGAAAGAATTTATTGGTGCCGCGCATCGAAGAAAATTAATGGATTTGCGCGGAAAGGTATCTTGGGAGGGAAATCTTGAAGAATGGCGAACTCAGGATGTTCAAGATATTTGATAGCACAATATGGATTGATTTTTTCAATGGAATCGTCAGTCCTGAAACAAATTTCCTGTACGAATGCTTAGCCAACGACCGCGTTTGTATGGTGGGTGTCATCGTACAGGAGGTATTGCAGGGTATCAGAAATGATAATCACTTTAACGAGGTAAAAAAACACCTCGGTAAGTTACCAATGCTACCTCCCACCAAATTCGAAAACTATGAAAGTGCCGCGCAACTCTACCGCTCTCTCAGAAAAAAAGGCGTAACGATTCGCAAGGCGAACGATTGTCTCATTGCTGCGCACGCAATTCATTTTGATTTCGAACTTTGCCACAACGACAGCGACTTTGAGCTGATCGCGTCAAATTCTTCTCTCAAAATCTGGAAACCAAATTAAAATCCTGCGTCAAAGGTTCACACACAGAACTTTTAAAACATGATCAGACACTTCATTGTGCTCTTGCAGGACTTTTTCGGCATCTCCCGCAAGGAAGCACGTGCCGCACTGGTGTTAATGGTTATCAGCTTTTTACTACTGTGGACACCGTTTTTCTACCACAGATGGCTGCTGCCGCTGATTCCGGTTTCATCCACACCGGTTGATAGTTTGAAAATGGATAGCATTGTGGCAGAACTTGCCAAAGAAAATCCGGAACGGGAATTCACAAGATCTGTTGATAATACTGATTCGAAAAAAAGTGCAGACCGCCCTGCCAGGCTTTTCAAATTTGACCCCAATCACGCAACTGTCGAACAACTGGAAGAATTGGGCATCCCAAAGTTTCTTGCCAAACGAATTGACAAATACCGCAGCAAAGGCGGGCAGTTCCGAAAGAAAGAAGACTTGCTGCACATTTATGACTTTCCTTCTGACCTGTATCAGAAACTCGTCCCGTTCATTGTTTTACCAGCTTCTTCAACCAGTCATGAATCTTACGGCAAATCTGACAAAAATTACCCGGAAAAGTATACGCCAAAAACCAACAACGCTGAAAGTAAAACTTACGTAAAACCAGCAATTACGTCATTTGATATCAACACAACAGACACCACCCAACTGATCAGATTGAAAGGAATTGGCACAAAATTATCCTTGCGTATCCTTAAATTCAGGGACGGACTTGGCGGTTTTCATTCGACGGCGCAGTTTGCAGAAATTTTTGGTTTGGATTCGCTTGCCTTGGCTGAACTCAACAAGTACGCAATAGTAATTGCACCTGTTAAAAAATTGAATGTAAATACTGCCACCGCTGAACAGCTCAGTGCCCACTCCTATTTGCGCAATAAAAAACTGGCGTCCGTTATCGTCAACTATCGCGACCAGCATGGCCCGTTTCAGTCCCTGGAGGATTTGAAGAAGGTGAGGGTTCTGGATTCACAGACATTGGAAAAGATCAGGCCTTATCTGGAATTTTAGAAATCGTAATCAATCATTTTGCCGGCCACTTTTGTACGATTCCGGATGCAGTGTCCGCGACATATTTATTTTCACTTTTCAAAAAAGACGAAACATATTCTTTGCAAATGTCTCCGCCTATGTCAGCCAGAGCTTTGACGTACATGATACAATTCCAGTCGGACCCGGTCCTTTCAGACTCACTTATTTCTATGATCCTGTCAATGGAATGGCTATCTCTTAACTTCCCAAGGCCGCTTGCTGCCACCCTGCTCAACAATACGTCTTGCTCCTTTTGACTGATTATTTCACGAAAGAGTTCCAAAAAATCCTTACGGGGATATTCCGCAAGATAAGCTAGGGCGTTTACCTGCATAATATGATGGACAGGAGTATTATAGATATTTTCGGCAGACTGCTGTAAAGAATCGACCCCGCACCCGATCGCGAGTTGAAACACATTTGAAGGATACTTTCCAACAGATATAAATGAAGCAGTTAAAAGTGTTCTCAAATTAGGCGGACAGGTTCCGAGCAAAGCTTCCCCGGCATTATCCCTGACCGAAACGTCATCATTTGTAATCAGGCGCATTAAAATTTCCTGAGAAACGGTATCCGTCCGTCCCCTAAGCACTGGCAACAGACTAGCCAATGCCCTCGGCTGAATGTCTGTGCGTACAGCTTCCTGAACAAAAGGCAGCAGTTCGTCAGACCTTAAAAGGGTATCTTCGTGAACAGAAAAAAAATAATTTTCAGGCAGTTTATCAGAGTTTAATAGTGTCAACCAATGCGTGATCATTTCACTGTAACGAGACGATTTACAGGCGTCAAGTATATCTGCATCAACAACTTTGTTACTCAGGTCACGGACTAGCTCCCTGTCAGCATCGGTCGGGCTGTCGCTCAGAGCCGCCAGAGCAACCCTTCTGGTGGCAGTACTGTCCAGCAGAGGCTCTAGCACCGAACGAAGGTTTGTCATGCGTACACTTTGTGCCGGCACGATTGCGTACCCCTTAGCGGAAAACGGCCATGCTACAATTGCGCGTCGCAAAATAGAATCTGTCCTTACAGTATAGCCTGTACGGATAAATGTTTGAATAGCACAAATACGTTCATTCCAATCGTCACTATCTGAAAACTGATAGGCAGTTTCTCTCAACGAATCTACTGGTAAGCTCATGAACATCGGGAACAAAAGTCCACCAGCCTCACTATTGTTTTTTACCATCCACTTAAACAGCTGAGATGTATTTGCCCAACCTAAATGCATGAGACCCATTCCCAGCCAGAGGCTACATGCAGGCGACTCCTCGCTCTGTAGGCGCCTCATCAATAATTTTCTCTGACTGGTGTCGCCGGCAGCAACACTGGTAAGATATCCCAGTAACCGGCTTTCCGGTGCAGGTGAATTTATCAATCCGGCAATTTCCTTTTTGTAAATTGCTTTTTGCCTGAATCGCTCCAACGGGAATTTAACCCATTGCTCTCCTTTTATGCTCATTCCCAACTGATTCACCTGATTGAAAGGGGTCAAGAGAGAAAAGTATTTTTGTGAAATCCTGTTAACACCTGCTGTGTCAAATTTCGTGGCGGCAAGAATTTCAAAATCCTTTTCAAATTCAGCGGCTTGTTGAGCAAAACAGCCATACGACAAAACCACAGTCATCAGTAGGCTTGAAAATCTTTTGAGTGTTTTCATATTGATCAGACATATTTAATCATTTATTACCTCTGTTCACGTAATACGCATCCGCGGGAATTTCCCTGAAAGGCAGATCATAACGATCGTCCAATGCATATTCTTTCCAGCGCCAGAATTTTCGATAATCAGGTTTGAAATTTCTGTACAACGTTGAATCAGAAGGAAGCCGCTTTTTGTAAATCTCAAACTGATCCAGAACGTCATCAAATCCTTTTCTTGACCATACCGAAAATTCCGCGTTTTCACCAGCTGAAAAGTGATAATTTCCTTTTTTGTAGCCATTATCGCCAGTCATAATCATAATCGAGAGACTGACTTTGGGGACATTTGAAATTGCAATTAACAGTATTAAAAAACCGCCAATGATTTTAATTTTCATGAATTGTGTTGATGAAGTGTAACAATTTCTGGGCTGGTGGCCGGCGATTCATTTTTTATGCACATCCTTAAATTTTAGCATGTCCATGAGCCTCTGCTCCTTTTCATTGTCAAAACCGCATGAAGTTTTGAATTCCTTGGGATTTTCATAGGTTCCAAAAAGCATATCCCACCATACAATATCACCATAGTTATTGGTATGTTTTTCGTATTCATGGTGGATACGGTGCATTTCGGGCCGCTGAAAAATATAACCAATCCATTGGGGCGTCTTCACATTGGTATGGTAAAAAAACTCACCGAGCGCAGTACATAACGTGTAAATCCCTCCTGCCTCGACATTTAGCCCCAGCACTGTGTATACCAACAAGCTCCCGATAATTGAATTCACTGTCATTTCTAACGGATGCTTGTAGAATGAAGTAATGACTTCAAGCCGCTGCGGACTATGATGAATCTGATGAAAATGTGTCCAGAGAAAATCGATTGTATGCCTCCAGCGATGCCACCAGTAAAAAATAAACGTCGCAATAAAGTACGCGATTATTCCGCCTGCAACATTATTCACATAACTTGAAAAATTCAAAACCGAAAATTTCGAAAACCATTTCTCCCACGTCAATCCGGCGAGCGTCACCACTCCTAGCTGCACAAAGTTGATCGCAAGGACTCTGATGGTCCAGGTTGGCACCACGGGTAATTTCCAACCAGGAATGATACGTTCGAGAATAAAACAAAACCCGAAAACGATAAAAATGATAGTAAGCATAAAGAGAGATTTACGTTGTTACGATTGAACACTCAAATCTCTCTCTTACAAAACCCAATTCCTTTGATAATTATCAAAATCGGGACAAACCTGTTTAAAATTTATCGACGAAAACCAGCCCGAATTCTGCTCAGATGCTCCTGAGAAATTCCGAGATAAGATGCAATATGGCCAAGTTTGACACGCTGCAAAATATCAGGAATTTGCTCAACGAGCCTTTCATAACGTTCCTCAGCCGAACAAAACGCGAAAAGTTTCATACGCTCGTCAAGCAACAGATAATTGTGCGTTACGATTAGTCGCCCCAGTCTTTCTACAACAGGAAAATCATGGAACACATTTTCAAGCTTGTTGTATTGCAGACTGAAAATTTCGGCATCTTCCAGCAATTCAATATTATACATCGAGGGCAGCCCTGTAAAAAGGCTGTCAATTGCGCTCACTATTGCGCCCTCCGAAGCAAACCACGCCGTTACATCCTTACCGTCTTTGTAATAATAAACCCGCGCGAGCCCACGAGCCAGAAAATGAAATTCATGACAAACTTCACCGTTGCGAAGCAGTTTCGTGTTTCGCAACGGTTGTTTGTAAACGGTGATTTCGCCGATCGCTTTCTCCGCTTCCGAGGGCAAACTGACGATACCATTCAGATAATTGATAAAAGCGTTCACAGATTCGGCATTGAAGATTTGATCCTTTTCCCCTCCTCCTATTTCCTAGAAATTCGGTTTCAACAAATACTTGTTGTAGAAGTTGTCGATCACCTTTACCGCTTCGTCGGGTGTATCCACAATGCTGATCAGCTTCAAATCCTCAGCGTTGATATTTCCCTCAGAAAGCATCGTCGTTTTTACCCATTCGATCAATCCCGTCCAGTAACTGCTCCCTACCAGCACGATCGGAAAACGGCCGATTTTCTTGGTCTGGATCAGTGTCATGGCTTCAAACATTTCGTCCAAAGTTCCAAACCCACCGGGCATGACAATAAATCCCTGGGAATATTTCACAAACATCACCTTTCTGACAAAGAAAAAATCAAAATTGATGCTTTTATCGTGATCAATATAGATGTTGCTATGCTGTTCAAACGGGAGTTTAATGTTCAGTCCCACAGACTTTCCGCCTTGCTCATGAGCACCCTTGTTACCCGCTTCCATGATGCCCGGTCCACCTCCGGTAATTACTCCATAACCGTGACGTACCAGTTTTGCAGCAATTTCCTCCGCTGTCTTGTAATGCGGATTGTCCGGCAGTGTGCGCGCAGAACCGAATAGCGACACGCAGGGACCTATTTTGGCCAGTTTGTCAAAACCTTCGACAAATTCGGCCATCACCTTGAATATCACCCACGAATCCGCGCTTTTTATTTCATTCCAATTCCTGTCTTCAAATGCTTCCTTTATTCTTTTTTCATCTTCCGGAACGGCAGGATTCAGGAGCGATACATCGATCAGCTCCGAATTTGTTGGCCTAACTTCTTCACTCATACTCTTTAAAATTAACTTAGTTGTCGAATAGATAGTACCTTTGTACCATCGATAAAAATTAAATCAATATAGCCTTCCCTCCCGAGCAAGTTGGTCAGGCGGGATACAATTAACAAAAAAGTAATGAGAAAAATTGCGATTGGCTCCGATCATGCCGGCTTTCCATACAAAGAGCCTCTTATTAACTGGCTTACAACGAATGGCTTTGAAGTAAAAGACTTTGGTACTTACAACGCAGACTCTGCGGATTATGCGGATTTTGCACATCCTGTTGCCAGCGCCGTCGAAAGTGGAGAATTTGAAAAAGGTGTGTTGCTTTGCGGAAGCGGCCAAGGTGTATGCATCACTGCTAATAAACATCAGGGAATACGCGCGGCATTGGTGTGGGATTTGCCCCTGGCTGCACTTGCCCGCCAGCACAATGATGCCAATGTAATCTGTATGCCTGTACGGTTTATCGAACTTGAAACGGCTATCGCCAGTTTGCAAGCGTTTTTAAACACTGAATTCGAGGGAGGAAGACATCAGCTGCGTGTTGATAAAATTGCCTGCTGAAACAGCGCTGAAATATCAAAAGAGGCTGAACCCGGAATTGCCGGATCAGCCTCTTTAACTCTCAACCAGAATGTCTTTTCTTTATTGAGCTGACAGAACGGTTCCTGACTTACCGTTAACAACAGCCGACACGCGAAAATTGCTGATGCTTTCAGAAACCGCGTCGCCATCGATCCAAATTCTCCCCTTTTCAACAGGAATCAGAGCGCTGTTGTTTTTGTCACCGGTTTTTTCCTTTATAACAAATGCAAATTGAAAGTTTTTGATCGTGTTGCCGGCAAGTTCTCCTGAAATTACAGAAACGGTTTTGTACGGTATCGACTGCCCGACGCCAATGTCTTCCGAAAAGATGGTAAACTTGTTTCCCGATCCGACAATGAATGCGCCCTGGCCGGTACCTTTGTCACTTCTACCATTATTGTAAAAATCGTACGTAATTTCCTGACTAGCTGATTGACCGTAGAATTTATAAAAATAATCATCAATGATCCGCCCTGTTTTATAACTATCCTCATCTCCATACGGCGCTAATAATTTATAAGGGGAAACCCGAATCGCCAGGTTCAGTGTTGGCGGTTTTGCGCCTTGGTTGATCAACATTCCTTTGTTGGTCAGATTATCGATAATAGTTTGGGGAACAATGTTTTGAATCTTTACAATTTCCTCCTCTTTTTTCTTTTTGCAACCTTCAAATACAAGCACAAACAAAAGCAGGAAGCCGAGCCAGGAAGATTTAGTTAGTTTGAATTTCATTCGAGATGGGGAGTTAAGTTGTTAGCGTTCGATCAAAACTAACAGACCTGATTTCTCCCAACAATCTGATTCCATCCAACTATACCTTTTTCCTCATAAACAACAGGAATTTCCCAACCAACGTGAACCGCAGGTAGTTAAAATACTCAAAAAGACTTTGCTAAATTCCCACCTTCTGATAAATGCCCTTCCAGGGACTAGGCTCGTACTGTTTTTTAAGCGCGGGAACACGGCTAAGCAGTTTGGGCATCATGTTCACTTTATCGATCACATATTCCGGCGGGTCTTTTCGGAAATTATCGTAAACATGGATCACGCTGTCGTAGTTGTCGAGGCTCATTAAATCGTAGCTCGCAAGATCCCAGTTCAGGTAGGGCGTGGCAGTAAAATTCTCACGATATTCCCCGGCGCTGTAACCCAGCACAAGAATCCTTTTGTCCCTGATTTCAGGCGGCAAAGCAGCGGATTTAGCACGAAGGTTTTCCAGCCTTCCCATGGAAACGCCTGGCAGGAAACCCCTCAATCCCTGGTACTGTATCAGGATAATTGCAGCCCCCATGAGCATAAACTGCAATTCATCAGCCCAGCTTTTTTTCTTGAAACTCTGAAAATAATGCGTGGCAAAAAACGCCGCAGGCGGGACAAAAATCACGAATTGCATCGGTGCCAGATACTCCATCAGCGGGATGGTGAACACAGAAACGATGAACCACAATGCCATAACCTGCTGAATCCTGGTCTGATAATTAACAAACCTGAGCGTGGTGAAAATGCGCATAAACCCCATCACGCCAAATCCCAGCGGCAGTAGCAGCGATGCGATCAAAGATGAAAAATCGTTCAGCACATATTGTTTCACCTGAAAAACGGAGGTCAGAAGATTCCTGTTCAGGCTTTCAACACCATTGTTCATATAAAAAAACAATACAACCATCAGCAGCGGGAACAAAGATCCGAAAGCACCAAGCAAATGATGCCGGATTGTAGAACCGGTGTAAAACAGCAATGCCAGAAATGCCCAAGCCATGAACAGGGAAGCCGGAAGATAAAAAAGCGTCGCAATTCCGATGTAAAGCCCCATCTCAAAAACCTGCGTGGTTACCTCGCGTCGTACGAGCATTTTCACAATGGATCCGAAGGCAAAGAGCAGAAATGTGTTCGCCATCAACATCGGCGAGAGTGTTCCCAGATCGAAGGAAATATTCAGAAAAAGTGCATACAAAGCCCCGGGAATGTAGTTTCTTTCCGGAAAAACTTCGCGCGAATAAATAACGTAGTTGAAATAGAGTATCTGAATTATGGCAACCGCCATGGCCGCAAACTGGTATGCCCATTGCGCTCTTCCAAAAAGAGAATCAAGGAGCCAGTAAGCCAATCCCGAAAATGGACTCACGTTGTCCCACACGTCGCGGTAGAGCATGAAACCACGGTTCATTTGCTCTCCTACGAGCATCCAGCTTAGTTCCGGTATCAATAAGGGCGCTCCGCCCAAAAAGAAGGGCAGCCGCAGAAGCAGGAAAAAAATCACCAGACTGATCGTCTGGTAGCGCGCATTGACACGAAAAAAACTTAGCAATAAACCGGACGATTAGGCATATACATGAATACTTTCACGAAATTACAACCGCAGTTCCTACAAAAACAAAATAAGTATGGATATTTGCGGTTATTTTAAAAAGGACTTAACGGATAACCGGTGAGGAAGGCGGCAGCGCCAGTCCACTTTTACATCCAAAATCCGTACTGACAAATGGAATCTAAAAGACAACAAAAAGTAGGAAGACAAATTCAGAAAGATCTGGGAGAAATTTTCCAGAAAGATGCCAACCATTTAATACATGGATCATTTGTGACGATCACGGCCGTTCGCGTTACACCGGATCTGGGAATTGCGCGCGCATATCTGAGCTTTCTTCCTGATAAAAATAAATTGATACTGCTGGAAACGATCCAGGAGAACACCAAATTCATTCGCCAGAAATTGGCCGATCGCGTTCGCCATCAGCTCAGAATTGTTCCGCATCTGCAATTTTATATTGATGACACAGCTGAATATGCGGCTAAAATGGATCTCTTATTTTCAAACATTGTGATTCCTCCCGCTGATCCGGAAGATGCAGAAGGTTCGAACTGAAATAAAAGTTGAGTAAAATGAATCTTCCTTACCGGATTGCCATTCGCTATTTTTTTTCCAGAAACAAACGCAGCTTTATCAGCGTCATCGCCCGTATTGCGATGGCTGGGGTAGCTGTGGGAACAATGGCGATGGTTGTGGTCCTTTCGGTGTTCAACGGTATGGAAGATCTGAACCGAAACATGTTCCGAACTTTTGATCCGGATGTAAAAATCGTGGCAAAACTGGGAAAGAAATTCGCTGTGTCGGATACGTTACTCAAAAACATAGGATCCGTTGCCGGCGTGCAGTTTTTGACCAAAGTGATTGAAGACAACGCCATTGCCAGCTACGGAAACCAGCAGACAATTGTCCGTGTCAAGGGCGTCGACAGTACTTTTTTCCGGCGTCGCCAGCTAGACACAGCCCTGGTTGAAGGTGCACTCAAACTGTATGGCGCCAATGGTACACCTTTCGCTGTCATGGCCGCAGGGGTCAAAAATGCGTTGCAGATCTCCATGGAAGATATTATTACACCGTTAGAATTGTGGTATCCAAGGTCCGGAGGCAAAACACTGAATCTCACTTCAAGTGAGGCATTTAACCAGGTTCCGTTGCGCCCGGGCGGTGTTTTTTTTATTGAGGCACGTTATGACGATTATGTCATTGCACCGCTGAAAATCATCGAATCTCTGCTACAATACAACGGACAGGTCACTGCGATTGAAATAAAGACGCTCCCTGGGTTTTCAGAAGAAGCAGTCAGTGAAAAGATCGGCAAAAAACTGGGTAATGATTTTGTTGTCAAAGACCGTGACTCGATGAATTATGATTTACTCCGGGCTATCCGTGTTGAAAAATTATTCGTGGCCGTAACATTGTCTCTCATCATTCTCGTTGCTGCCATCAACATATTTTTCTCTCTGAGCATGCTCGCGATTGAAAAGAAAAAAGACGTTACCATGCTATACGCACTCGGGGCAACGCCATCGCTGATCCGAAAAATATTTCTGGCCGAGGGCGCCATTGTTGCCTTGTCTGGTGCTATTGTTGGTATCGTGTTTGGCGTCGCGCTCTGCTGGCTTCAAATCAGGTACGGACTGGTATCTATGGGTATGGCCACGGCATTGGTCGATACTTATCCGGTTAAATTAATCTGGGAAGATATATTCTTTACGGGTATCATAATCGTTATGATTACCCTGACTGTTTCCTACGTTCCGGCAAGAAGAGCGGCCGCGTCAGGACAGACGCTCAGTGTTTAAATATCGCCGCATGGTTTCATGTGCCGATAAAACTTAAAATTTTGACAAACTTCAAATTGATGCCCAAACTTAAAGTGAATATGACGGGTAATAGAAGAAAAAATTATACAAAAAATTGCCTTTGTTTATCCTTTGGAATCGCTCTGTTATTCGCAGGTCTGGCGGTAAATGCAGGCGTATCCGAATTTTCTTCAGACACAACCTACCGGCGCAATCCCGGAACAGTTACGCCAAAAGGCCCGTACAGACCTGAGAAAACGCAGAAAAACAACATTATTTACACACGTCTTGATATTCAGTTTGACTGGATGCGTCAGCATGTACCTGCTTCGGCTGTAATCAAATTCAAGCCTCATTTCTACGATCAGAATACCATTGAACTTGATGCAAAAGGATTTGACATAAAGGGCGTATCCCAAATGGACACGTTGCACGACTTAGGATCGGTATCAGAAAAGGAACTCGGCAAACTGGTAAGAAAAAAACTGGAATTCACGTACGACAAGAAAAAACTGATTGTAAAACTTGGCAAAAACTATTCAAAAAAGGACACTGTCGTGATCAGAGTTGACTATGTAGCCAAGCCCAATGAACTCCCCTTGACTCAGTCAGGCGACCAGCCAACGGGCAAAGGTCTGTACTTTATCAATGCAGACGGTATGGAAGAAGGCAAGCCAAGGCAAATATGGACACAAGGAGAAACCGAGGGAAGCTCCTGTTGGTTTCCAACGATCGACGCACCTAACCAGAAATTCACCCAGGATGTTTTCATCACCGTTGACACGACTTACGAAACACTTTCCAACGGCTTGCTTATTTCCAGTGATTTGGCCGGAAAGGGCATGCGTACCGATCATTGGAAACAAACGCTCCCACACGCTCCCTATCTGACCATGCTGGCCGTGGGTGACTTTGCCGTTGCGAAGGATATGATGCCAAACGGACTCGAATTGAGCTATTACGTAGAACCAAAATATGGCCAGGATGCCCATGCTATTTTCGGAAGAACGCCGGAAATGATGGCATTTTTTACCAACATTTTTGGAATGGAATACCCTTGGGAGAAGTATGCGCAGATCGCCGTCCGTGACTTTGTTGCAGGCGCAATGGAGAACACAACCGCGACAGTCCACGAAGAAGCCGTTCAGAACGATACACGTTCGCTGGTAGACGGAAACTCGGACGCGGTGATTGCGCATGAACTGGCCCACCACTGGTTTGGCGATTACGTGACCTGTGAAGAATGGGGCCAGTTACCGTTGAATGAGTCGTTCGCAAATTATTCAGAATACCTCTGGTCGGAATACAATGACGGAAAAAGCGAGGCGGACTGGGGAAATCTTCAGGAGATGAAACAGTATCTTGCCGAGTCAGAAACCAAGCAGGTTCCGTTGATCAGATATTTTTATAAGGATGCTGAAAATATGTTTGACTCCCATTCTTATGCAAAAGGCGGACGAATATTACATATGCTGAGAAATTACGTTGGAGATGAAGCGTTTTTTGCCAGTCTCAAATATTATTTAAAAGCGCACCCTTTCTCCAATGCAGAAGTAGCGGATCTCAGGATAGCGTTCGAAAAGGTAACCGGGGAAGACTTAAACTGGTTTTTTGACCAATGGTTCTTCCGTCCGGGTCATCCGTCTCTCAAAATTGACCACAATTACATTAGCACAACCGGCAAGGTTCAGATAAAAATAAAACAGACGCAGGATACCCTCGCAACTACGGTATACCGATTACCGCTTAAAGTTGACGTGTGGGTAGGCGGCAAAAAAAACCGTTACAGTGTTTTGATTGACAAGGTGAATCAAACGCTGGAATTTCCTGCGGCTAAGAAACCCGATCTGGTACTTTTCGATGCCGAATCTCAATTACTCGGCACAATTGACCATGAAAAGTCTAGGCCCGAAATGGTTTTCCAGTATGGTCATGCCGACGGTTTTTTGCCAAAGTATGAAGCATTGGCGACCTTGGAAGGAAAATTAGCGGATACAACAGCTAAAAACATTCTTGTAAAAGCCATGACGGATCCGTTCTGGAAATTGAGACAAATGGCCATTTCCAACTTCGCAGAATTTGATGGAGAAGGTTTTGCAGACATTGAAAAGATCATCCAGAGCCGCGCTAAACTTGATCCGCATCCTCAGGTTCGTTCAGAAGCAATTATTACGCTTGCCACGTTTGGAGATAACAACAATGACCCTGTTTTCCGGGAAGCATTGGCCGACAGCTCATACCAGGTTGTATCTGTTGCTTTGGAAAAATACCTGATGAACCAACCGACCGACGCAAAGGAAGTTGCAGCCGAGTTTGAAAATTCTCCCAACGATGCAATTGTAACGTCTGTTGCAAATTATTACGCCGGCCTCGCACAACCTGAAAGATTCGATTGGTTTCTGGATAAAATGAAACAAATGAAACCAACAGAAAAATACAATTTCTTGCAGGTTTTTGGTAAATATCTGATCAAATCGAAGCAGGATATTCAGCGCAAAAGTATCCCGGTACTTGAAGGTATTGCCAGAAATAACCCGGCCTATTTTGTTCGTTTTGGTGCATTTCAGGCCTTGGGACTTTTAACTGATATCCAAGGAGTTGCTTCACTTCGGAAAGACATTCGGGCAAAAGAAACCGAACCCAAACTCAAAGAGATGTACAGCCAGTTTGGCGAATAACAAAGGTTACCGCCCTTCGGGATCCAGATAATATTCCAGATTTTCCCTCGTGATAATATCCAGCGGTAAAAATTTAATTGGCGCAATTGTCTTCTTGAAAATGAGATGGTTTGCCAATTGATGGATACCCCAGTAACCCTGCCCGAGCGGATTCTGATTGATCAGAAAGTGAATTACATCCTGATTCAGGAAATGCAGATTCTGTTCCAGCAGGTCGTATCCGATGAGTTTGATGTGCGTAATGTTGTTCTTGTGCAAATATGCCGCAATTTCAAAAGCTTTTGAAGTAGTTACATAAATACCTGTCAGGTCCGGTTCTTCCCCCAGTATCCGGCTCAGTTGCTGATCAAAAATTTCTGTTTCAGTGAAGTTAATTTCCTTCCTGACGACCTTAAATTTCTCACTAAGTCCTTTTTTAACGAAGTAGTCGTTGAATCCGGCCTCCTTCGTAATAAGGTGAGCAGAATTGGAAATGTCCTCGTTGATATGCACGATCAGTACACTGCTTGAGACGGGCAGACCAAAAGTCAGTATTTTGGCAGCTAAGAACCCGCTCTGATACGAATCCTGGCCAATATAACACAACGACTTGGCGTCGACGATCTGCGTATTGAAAAGTACGTAAGGAATGTTCATTTCCTCCCATTGCTTGAAAAATGGAAGTACCTCTTTGTAAAAGATGGGTGCAATCAAAATACCGTCGGGCTTTTCGAGCATCACCTGATTGGCCTTTTCGATAAAAGATTTTTCATCATGAGGAACAAAAACCAGCCTCTGAATTGAAATACCATATTGTCTCAATTCCTTTTCAGCCTTTTCCAGTCCCTCATTTGGTGCCTTCCAGTAGTCATCCGATTCAGGATCCGGGATCAACGCGACCAGGTTGTATTTGCGCTGCGATTTCAAAGATTGAGCGATAAAATTGGGCTCGTAATTCAACTCTTTGATGATACCAAGAATTTTCTCACGTACTTCTTCCGCCACTCGTCCGCGACTGTGCAACACCCTGTCAACCGTTCCTTTTGAAACACCTGCCTTTTCGGCTATATCTTTAATTCTTACAATTCCTTTTTTCACAATACTTGAAACTTTCTGATAATTCAGGGGTGGTAATATTCCGGCACAAGAAGGTGCTTGAAAAGACTTTCGCCAAATATCTGCCATTCCTTCAATTGCTAAGGTAGTATGTTAATACCTAACAGTAAAGATTAGCGCCATTTTATCGCTTTACTTATCATTCGCGAGACCAGATCAAATTTACTCAAAGATTGTTGTGTACGAACACAATATTAAAAAAACCGTGCGTGTTCGAGCACTTTTTACAAAAAAGGCTTGCATAGTAACGGATTACAATTAATTTTGCAAAGCAATGCCGGATAAGAATATTATTTGTCCATTTATTGGAAATACCCTCATATCGCACGCACTTTAATTCTTAACTGACTTATTCCTAAACCCATTAATTCTAAACCTTTGACCTGAGCGCACGTCTTTTCGTGCGCTTTTTTTGTGATCTCACTAAATCTCAATTCGCACGTCATCGCTGTCCGGATAAGCCGAGCACGTTAAAATCCAACCTTCGGCCAGGTCCTGGTCTGTCAGCACTTCGTTCACGCTCATGTGTATCTTTCCTGATTTGCAGATTGCGCCGCAAGTGGAACATCTCCCGCCTTTGCAACTATACGGCAAATTAATGCCGTTCGACAGCGCTGCATCCAGAATAGCCGTGTGAGCAGGCACAGTGATTTTGTAAGTGTTTCCACGGAAGGCAATTTCCACAGTGTGCGGGAATGAGACAGGCGGTGGAGGCGGCATTTTTTCTATAACAAAATTTTCCTTCCGGATCTGCTCCTTCCCAAAACCAAGGTAATGGAGTGTAATATCTACTGTACGCATCAATTCAGGCGGCCCGCAGATGAAAAACCTGGCGTCACCTTTGTCATAATGCAGCGTGCTGGATAGCATTTGCTCCAAACGAGCGTTATTTATCCGACCGCGTATCCCTATCCAGTCGTCATCGGGCTGGCTATGCAGATGAATCACTTTAAATCTATCCGGATGACGCTGCTCCAATTGCCGGATCTGATCGGAAAACAACGTGCTCCGTTCATTTCGGTTGGCATAAAATAGCGTGATAAAACTTCGCTCTTCTGTTGCCAGCGCCTGTTTCAGCAACGAAAACAACGGCGTTATTCCGCTTCCTCCGCCGATCATGACAATGTCCCTGGAGACGTTTTCCTGATCCAATGTAAAACGGCCCGAAGGTTCAAGTACTTGTAGTACATCCCCCTCCCTGACCGTATCAATCCAAAACCGGGAAACTTCTCCGTTCGGGACTCTTTTGACCGTAATCGCAGGAAACAGATCAACGGCAGGTGCTGAACTCATAGAATATGACCGCCTCACTTCATGCCCGTGCATTGGAATAAGAAACGTGAGGAACTGCCCGGCACGATAGGCTAATTCGCGACCGTCGATTCGCTCAAAAACAAACGACTTTACATCATATCTTTCGATGATTATTTGCCGAACCCGCAGAGAGATTGCCGAATGAGTCATTATCAATTTTGGTAAAATGCCAATGGTCTAAGAAACCGAAACAGATTTATTTTGAGCCAGATTCCACAACACCTCGTATTCTGCAAGTAATGTCCAGTTATGAGCTTCACAGATCCAATGCATATGAAAGATTGGGAAAGATGCAATTTTGTACAAAAATGCATTTTCATAAGCCGTCAGTAAGCCGGCAATGAAGAAGTAAAAACCTTTGAATTCGTTTGTAGTAAAATTTTCCACAGGAATCCGGGACGTTTTTTCACCTAACCGTAACAGAGAAATGGATAAAATCACGCGGTCCATCGGACTTTCCGTCTGCGACAAAATTTTGCGTGTGTCGGAAATCAGCTTGTTGCGGACAACACGAAGCTGCTCAGGATCGAATGCAGCGATCAAACGAGCTACATGGTAAATGATCAGCGGTGTTCTTGGATATTGATGTGCGCAACGAAAAGGAACGTCTACGTAACGATCCGTTTCGATCACGGAGCGAACGTATTCCAGACTATCCGCGTCATGCTGATTAATTGGCATATTGTACTTAAAAATGCAGTAAAGCATATTGCAAAGTACACTCACGTCAAATTCAATGTACATATTTTTCCCAAACCAGGTCGAATAGGCTTGCAGCGACTGATATTCCGGATATGTATTCCGGATCTGCTGTTTCGAAAGATTCGCATGTTCGGCCAGTTTATTTTTGAGCCAAAGCAGTTCCTCTTTTTGCGGCTGAGTCGTCAGATAGGCGAATGCGGTATCATCGATATCGTCAGGAATTCTGAAATGCTCAAAATGGCGGAAAACGTGACCGTTCGGGAAATGGCCGGAAGGTTTGGTTGTCCAGAAATTATAAGTTTTAAGACCGTCCTTATTTCGGAAATCGGGGTAATTTGCTACCACCCGCTGAACAATGCCGTCGATCAAAGCCTGTTGATCCGGCTCGCTTTCGGATTGGATTGACTGTAATGTGAAAGCAATAATGGCAGAAAAGAACATTGTTGTATCTGCTCTTTTATATCCAATTACCGGATTAACTCTGTGAGCTGGAAACAAACCGACCGAGAAGGGCGCATCCCCTTTCGATTGCAGGTGCGCAATGCGTTCAATAAAATGATTCAGAATCTGGTTCATTGACGGAAAACTAACGAATTACACCAAAAAACGAAAATTCCGGCCAAATTCATGTTTGGACAAAACAAAAAAAGCCCTGCCAAAAATGATTTGACAGGGCCTCAAAATCGTCAATAGTCTATTTTAAACGCCTTCCGCAACCACTTCTTTTACATCAGGCACCATACGGGTCAGCAAATTTTCGATGCCCGCTTTAAGTGTTAAAGTTGATGACGGACAGCCGCTGCACGATCCCTGCAAAAGCACCTTCACCACACCGGATTCCTGGTCAAAAGAATGGAAGTTAATTGCTCCTCCATCAGACTCAACAGCCGGCCGCACGTAAGTATCGAGCGCCGACTTTATTTTTTGAACCGTATCAGAGTCCCTTTCGTCTACGATGAGCGTATTTCTTTCAATCGTTTTCTCCTCAAAAACAGGATGGTTTTCTTCAAAGTATATTTTGATAAATTGCTTGGTATCACGCAAAACCTCCTCCCAGGCAATTTCTTCATCTTTGGTAATTGTTATAAAATTGCTCGCTATGAATACCCTTTTTACATGCGGAAACTGGAAGAGATCCGATGCCAGAGGAGAAGCAGAACCTTCAATCAAAGCAGACTCAAGAGAAGGATAATCGAATGAAAGACCGTCAGGAACCAATTCGAAATTCAAAACAAATTTCATCGAATTCGGGTTGGGACTTAGTTCGGTATATACAAAAATGGGACGTGATAACATGATATATAATTTCTTCGGTTTAAACGGATTTTGACAACCAGTTTTAGAACACCGAAAACGTGATTTTGGTTTACCGGATCGTAGCGTTCGCCATTATTAAAATAAAAAGTTTAACCAACCCAACCTTTTCCAACCCCGTTGTAGTTTACCGGGTCAGAGAACAAACTAAGCTGTGGTAAATTGATCCCGGCTTACCTTAACAAAAATAATTTTTCATAAAAGCAATTTGACTCCGCAACAAATGGCTTTTATACAATCAATGGAGGAGTTTCGGGAGATTTTCAATGGGTGCCTGCGCAACGACCGAAAAAGTCAGGAGAAATTGTATGTCCTGTATTACCCGGCCCTTTATACTTTATGCCGGAAATTTTTCTCGGATGATCATGAAATTCAGACCGCACTGAACAATGGCCTGATGAAGGTTTTCAAAAATATAGCTCAATACGATTCCGGGAAAGGTGAATTTTTCAATTGGGCTTACACCATTGTCCGTAACGCCTGCCTGACCATCCTGCGCGATAAAAAACCCGATACGACAAAAGAACTGAAAGAAAACATGTCGGATCTGTACCAGTATGATCCTTTTAAAACCTCAGACTGGGAAGATGTATTCGAGCATTTGGCCAAACTGCCTCCTGCCACCCGGGCGGTGTGTAGTCTGTTTTACCTGGAAGGATTTTCTATCAGGGAAATTGAAAAAGAAACGGGCATCCGGGAAGGAACAGTGAAATGGCACCTGAATGAGAGCAGAAACAAACTGCGTGAGATTTTCATCAAAAGCAAAGAGGTATAATCTGTGAAAGATAAAGGAAAAAATATCCATCAGAAACCGGACGACCGCTATCCTGAGCCATTGGTTCCGGCAGAAAGTGCCTGGGCGGATATGCAGAAAATGCTCGATGCGGAGATACCGCAAGGTCAGACAGTGGGTAAAATATTTTCGACCAAACTTTGGATCATTATTTCGGCCGCAATTTTAACCGCGACAGGAGTTGGGATATTGATGATGCTTGCCAGTGGCCCGAATGTTGAAAAACACTCAGAAAAGCCCTATACTGCTCAAAATTTGTTCAACGGCAAAACGACAAAAAATGGTTTGTCGGATCAAAATCCCGAAAGCAAAGGCGAACCGGATTCGTCAGTGGTTCCCACTACGATCAACGAAAAGGCTCCGGTTAAACCAGAAGTTGCTGTTAAAGATACAGCACTTGAAACTGGCTCTGAAAGTCCTCAAAGCAGGACAAATAAACAAAACCCAGACGATCTTGCAAAAGTAAAATCCACTATTAAAAACGACAAAAAATCCAGCCCGATCAACAATCAGAGACTTGCGCCCAGTCGCGTCAATGCTTTTGAGTCAATAAATGAGCAGAAAACGGTACCAAAAACAGCAGTATCCGAGCATAGTAGCAAACGGAACAGCAATAGTAGTGTAGCAACTGAAAACAAGCCGGATTACCGAAGTAATTCCGAAAATACATCTTTACTGAGTTCCCGGGAGAACCGAAATGTGCCTGAAAGAGCGCCAAAAGAAACCGTCGAAACTTACAGCATATCAATCAATCCTGACTCAAACAGTGACGTACGAAGCAAGCTGAAAAATTTGCCGCGATTACCATCGTTTTTAGTGAATTTATTGAAAATCAGACAAGGGAATTTTGCACAAAGACGAAACACATCACAATTGACAGCGGTTCTTGTGCCAAAACCTGCTGAGGTAATTAGCAAGAAAAAGCTGACCGGGAAAGACTACATCAACGGGCTCGATTTCGGTTTCCAGTGGCAAGGAACTCTACCTTTCAAAAATTACGATCGGTATTTTACCGGAACCAACAACACCAATCAATTTTACATGCTGCTCATTCCCGGCATCTGGGTTGAAAAACAATTTGACCGAGGCAATGGGATTTTAGCGAAAGTAAGTCCTTACAGTCAGTATTTTGGCAACACTCAGCAGATTGCCACAACCCTGACCAAAAAATCTGATAGCGTCAGTATCGCTACCTATAAGAAGCTGATCAAAACAAGCGGCTTCAATGCTGGTTTGCGCTACAATCAGAAAATTTACAGGAACTGGCATGTGGGTGCCGGATTCGATGTGCAATGGCAACAACGCGCACTTCTTGCGAAAGAGACTACAAATTTCAAAAAAGACAGCATCGGCGTTGATACTGTGTCTTATTATGGGATCAAGCAAACAGCCAATGATTCCAAATATCTGAATTCGTTTTTCATAACCGGTAATCTGGAGCTATTCTACGCCTGGAAAAACTTCCGCATCGGCGGAACAGTGATTGCGCCAATTACCAGCATGACAACCAACAAGGCTGAGCAAAAAGTAAAGCCGCTCAGTGGATCAATATTTTTCAGATGGCGGATTAAATAGTAACAGCTCGAAACAACAAAAGCCCGACGGAATTCCCATCGGGCTTTTGACTTAAAAAAACTGAGATCTTACGCTTCTGCAACTTCTGCAACAGGAGCAGCGATTGGTTCAATGTGAACGAAAGATTTGTCTTCACGTGTCTTACGGAAAACAACATGGCCAGCAACCAGAGCAAATAAAGTATGGTCACGACCGATACCTACATTTTTGCCAGGATTGTGTTTTGTTCCACGCTGACGAACAAGAATGTTACCAGCTTTGGCCAATTCGCCACCAAATAATTTTACTCCAAGACGCTTGCTTTCCGACTCACGTCCGTTTCTCGAGCTACCTACACCTTTCTTATGTGCCATGATATCTTACTTTATATATTTTTCCAATGATTAAAAAAAAGACCGCGCAGCCGAAACCTGATTGCTAACAGCCAAAACCTGATAGCTATTAAGCTACAATTTCGTCAATGCTGATCTTAGTCAGATACTGACGGTGACCATTCTTAACTTTGTAACCTTTACGTCTCTTCTTTTTGAAGACGATCACTTTCTCACCCTTAAGGTGTTCAAGAACAGTTACTTTTACAGAAGCTCCTGCTACTGTCGGGGCACCAATTTGTACCGTTCCTTCGGTATCTACCAAAAGGACTTTGTCAAATACAAGTGCAGCGTTCACGTCACCTTCAAGCCTATGCGTGAAGATTGCGCGACCCTTTTCAACTTTAAATTGCTGACCTGCGATTTCTACGATTGCGTACATGTTAAAAAATTATGATAAACTGGATTCAAAAACGAGGTGCAAAGATATGCACATCCATACAGAATCACAATGCTTTACCCGAAAAATTTAATCAACCCAATCATATTTTTGTCGCCCCTCTCCTGCTCTTCACCTTTGGCCCCACGGATTCCCCACCAATGGAGTTTTTTTGTAAACTGACGGATCTCCATATTTCGTCGCCTCCTGGAATTTGAGATCAAATTCCGCAGCCTTGGCCCTGTCTCCCATGAGCCTGTAAACATTTGCCATGCCGTAGTATGTTCTCGCGTTTCCCGGCCTCTGTTTCAGCATTTTTTCGTATGCTTCAAGAGCCTTGTCGTATTTCTTTTCACGAATATGCGTGTTGGCGAGGCTCAGCCACAATGGACTCGGAAATACCGGAGGTTCACTGTACCCGAGTTTAAGTTCTTTCTTTTGGGTATCTTCCAGTAACGCAACGGCATCGGCGTATTTCCCCTCGGCTGCCAACAACAATCCTCTCACCTGTGACGACATCGTATTAAAATAGTCAGCGGCTCGTTTCGAAAAAACGGCCTCCTTATCCGTGTCATTTGCGTTCCTGTATAAAAACGCATCCAGTTCGACAGACCGTGCCCTGGCAGCAGAAATATCATTCTTTTGCAATGCACCCATTGCTCCGGCGTAAAGAATCAGGGCGTCTCTCTCATTTATTTCCTTTTTACCAAAAATTGAATCAGGATTTTGAATTCCCTCCAATGCCTTCAATGCGTTGTCCCAAAAGCCGTATCTCATTTCCATTTCCGCCGGAGCCAAAATCCCGAAGTGAAAAAAAGTGCCGTTGTACTCCGCTCTCCGCGCTGTATCGAGGGGAATATTTCTAATTTTCTCAGCATAATACAGTCCCTCCCGGTAACGTCCATCTTCCGAACAGCTGGCCAAAAGATAACTGATATTATGCAGATAATTCCAGGTATCCAGTTCCAGAATACCTTGCTTCTTCATGTAAAGTGAATCTACTTTTAAAGACGCTACAAAAGCATCGTGCGCCTTTTTAAAATGACCAAGCTTGTAATAAATATGTCCCGGCATGTGTACAATGTGGCCTGATTCCGGAGCAAGCGAAGCCAGCACATCGGCAGCTTCTTCCGCCTGTTCCGGGCAGCAGTTTTCTTTCAGATGTATCCAGTAATGCTGAACCGCATGGTGTTTGGGATTGGTTTTCAGCACATCCAGCAAAAGGTATTCACTGTAAAGCTGCCCTTCGTTGAGGTTCATCTCATGATCGTATCCACCCATTTTGCGAAGCGCAAGAATTAATTTTGCATCCGTGTCTTTCGGGTATTTGTCAACGATGGTCTCAAGTTTCTTGTCATACGCCTTTTCACCCTCATCTTTCAGCGAGTCGGCCAATAGTATACCATCTACATAGAGTCTTTCGTGTTCATTTGCTTTAAATTTGAGGCTTTTAAGCTTTTTTAATGCCATTGCCTTGTCCGCCGTGAATCCCTCATTCCGAAAATGTCCGATCGTCTCAACAATCCCCCAATAGGGCATAATGGCGGCCGAATCGTGACGGATGGCTTCCCGAAATGCGCGATAAGCCTCAAAATCCCAAAAGCAATGAAGCAACGCAATGCCCTGCGAAAAATATTTTTGCGCGCTGTCCGACGTCGTTTGTATCATCAGATCCGATTTTCCGATACCATTTGACAGTACAGGTGCAGGTAAATTATTAATATATTTTGTTTCTTTACGAGAAGCGAGAATGTGGTTCAGATGATTTGAAGCAGATGACGTCGCGGAATGGTCATGCTGAGCGATAGCGTCAAAGCAGTTGAGTAAAAAAAACAGCGTTAATACTCTCATAAATCTCTTAATTTGAGGTGGATGGTTGAATATAATATTTTATACTTTACGGTTTTTCTTAATAGCTAAAAACAAACACATTGGCTGCCGGAATATTATCTAACGGCTTGCCCGGGCATAGGGCATAACCGATATCCGAGTCAGATCAGCGTTGTGTTTTTGTAGCATTTTTAGATTTGAACGACCTTGTTATCAGTCCCCGGGAAGTACAGAATTTTATTAACAATCCTTAACAGAACATTTGGTTACTTTTACATAAATAAACGTATTTAGGGTATAAATGCACGATAACAATATAAAAATGAAAATCTATCTGTGGCTTTCCTTCCTGCTCTTTTCAAGTGTCGGAGCGATGGCGACAACCAACCCGGATTTCAAGTCCGAATCAAGCAGCGATGCAGCCTCAAAATCAGTAAATTATCAAATTGGTGACGCGGTTGCGAACTTCCGTCTAAAAAATATTGACGGTAATATGATCTCGCTAACGGATTACGCGGGGGGAAAAGGACTGATTGTAATTTTCACGAGCAATCACTGCCCGTTTGCGAAAGCCTACGAGGACCGGATACTGGCTCTGAATAATAAATATGCTTCACAGGGATTTCCGGTTATCGCCATCAATCCCAGCGATCCGGCAACACACCAGGACGATTCGTTTGAAAAAATGAAAGAGCGCGCATCCGGCAAAGGCTACACCTATCCATATCTGGTGGATGAAACCCAGGCGACCTCAAAAGCTTTTGGCGCAGCACGCACGCCACAGGTCTTTGTTCTCGTTAAAAACGGCGCAAAATTCATTGTTCAATATATCGGAATGATCGACGACAACCCGCAGGATCCGGCAGGAGCTACAAAATTCTATGTTGACGAAGCTGTTACCAACCTTTTGGGAGGAAAACCTGTCGTAACTACAATGACCAAACCGATCGGGTGTGTCATTAAATGGAAAAACTAATAACAAATCCAGAACGTTTATTTTCATGCGCAAACTTGGCCTCCTTCTTTTAGTTAGTACAATCGTCTTTTCTGCTGAAACCTATGCCCAGCAAAGCAAAAACTTCTCCGCGGAAGGGGAATTTACCAACAATTGTGAAGGACCTGCGGTTGATTCGGAAGGGAACGTATACGCGGTAAATTTTGCACGGGACGGCACCATCGCCCTGATGAATAAAAAAGGCAGATCCGGTTTCTTCGTAACCTTGCCAAAAGGAAGCACGGGAAATGGAATTCGGTTTGGCGACAAAAGCACATTTTATGTTGCGGATTTTACAGGGCACAATGTCCTGAAAGTAAATCTGATCACCAAAGACATCTCCGTTTTCGCGCATGATGACCGAATGAATCAACCTAATGACCTGGCAATTACCGGCTCAGGAAACATCTTTTGTTCTGATCCGAATTGGAAAGATGGTACAGGCCAGATCTGGCACGTATCGCCGGCAGGCAAAACCAGGCTGGTGGCGGAAAACATGGGAACTACCAACGGAATTGATGTAAGTCCGGATGAAAAAACTTTATATGTAAATGAAAGCGTGCAGCGAAATGTGTGGGCGTTTGACCTTGCGCCAGACGGCACATTGTCCAACAAGCGTCTGCTTCATCAGTTCGCCGACGGCGGTATGGACGGCATGCGTTGTGATATTCACGGCAACCTCTACATCGCCCGGCATGGTAAAGGCGAAGTTGCAGTGCTTTCGCCGGAAGGAAAAGTAATCCATACGATCAAGACCATTGGTAAAAAAGTATCCAACATCTGCTTTGGCGGAAAAAACGGAAGGACTGCTTACATTACTTTGCAGGACAGGGGATGCCTCGAAACTTTTAAAGCAAAAACGTCCGGACGGGAGTGGTTGATGATGAAAGTTTTTGCTTCAAAAAAATAAAGTTTACCTATTCAAAAGACAAGGTTGATAAAAAATTTGGACACTTATAGCGTGTCTTAATTTTTTATCAATTTACTTTGTATTTCAAAGTACTTTATCAATTAAGAAATTATGACAGTTGACAGACTATTCCGGTATCTCCACAGCCACCACAAACTGGCACTTCTGGCGTTTGTTTCCGCGCTGGCCTTCACACTCCTGACACTTCGCATGTGGGCGACGCAAAATGCTGACTTTATATTCATGATCTGGAATTTGTTTCTGGCCTGGGTTCCGCTTTTATTTATTAAATGGGTATCAGTAAGAGAAAACGCTAAACCTGCTCCGGCCTTGTTGCTACTGATATACATGACGATCTGGCTGCTGTTTTTTCCAAATGCACCATACCTGATCACCGATTTGAAACATTTAAAAAGTGTTCCTGATCAATTGCTCTGGTACGACGCACTGATGATTTTCACTTTTGCATTGTCCGGTTTCCTGACAGGGTTGTATTCAATCCGCATTGTGCACCGCCTGCTGACCAACCGTTACAATCAGTATTTCGCCTGGCTCAGTATTGCTGCCGCCATGTTTGCAAGCGGCTTCGGGATATTTTTGGGCCGTTACGGAAGATGGAACAGCTGGGACATTGTCACCCATCCCAAAGCCCTTGCCAAAGGGATTTTTCACAGTATGCAGGATCCTTTTGCCATCAAACACACTTTGACCTTTTCGTTTGTGCTGATGCTAATGTATTTTGCATTTCATATCTTCGCAGAAATTAAACAGTATGATCCAGCCCGTAAATATTCGTAAAGCACTACGCAGTTTCCGTTTTGCAGGAATTGGTATTTACAGTTTATTCCGTCATGAGAACAATGCCCGGATCCACCTGATTGCCGCCATTCTGGTTATCATTGCAGGAATCTGGTTCCAGCTTTCCCAAACTGAATGGTGTTTTATTGTGATCTCTGTCGGCCTGGTTTGGGCGGCGGAGGCGATCAATACTTCCCTGGAAAAACTGGCGGACGTGGTGTCTTCGGAATATCATCCCGGCATCAAAATAGTGAAGGATACGGCCGCCGCAGCCGTGTTAATTCTGGCGATATCAGCCGTAATTGTCGGCGGAATTATTTTCGTACCGAAGGTTCTCGCCTTCATTTGAGCCCATCGTACTGATCTTTTCAAGTTCAAAAGTTTTATCCATGACATCCAACCAGGATTCTCTACATACATTGAACGAAATCCGCGACCTGATGGAGCGGTCATCGAAATTCCTTTCACTTAGCGGGTTAAGCGGTGTGTTTGCCGGTATTTTTGCGCTCATCGGAGCTGGTGTTGCTTATGTGCGTTTCAAGACCAACTGGATGACCGGAATTCTCGAACCGCTCAGCCCGTATAACACCGAAGACCGGCAGGAAATTATTCTTTTTCTCGTCACCGACGGTTTTCTTGTTTTACTTCTATCGCTTTCAATCTGCATTATTCTTACAGTCCGGAAAGGCCGCAAAAAAGGACTTCAGGTCTGGAACAGCAGCTCCAAACGACTGTTACTGGGTGTGCTGGTGCCCTTAGGCACGGGTGGGATTTTTTGCCTGGCCATGCTGCACTACGGATACATCTGGCTCGTTTTTCCAGCCACATTACTATTTTATGGCCTCGCCATTGTGAGCGCAAGTAGGTTTACGTATCCGGAAGTATTTTCATTGGGCATTTCAGAAATTGCGCTTGGCTGTGTTTCATTGTTTTTGACAGGTTATTCGCTGCTATTCTGGTCACTGGGATTCGGGCTGCTTCACATTCTGTACGGCCTCGTCATGTACAACAAATACGACCGGGAACTTCCATCAGACAGAACATCTTCAAAAAAAGGGTATGCCGCACTGCTGTTGATATTGATTTCAATTCCCGCAGCAAATGCGCAGGTCAGCGAGGTCACGCCCGCCATAAAAGCGAGCCAGTTGTACGACAAGGAAACGATTTACCTCCAGGGATCGAACAAGTATATCAAAAACAATATTCAGTATGAAGGAATGCGTGCGTTGCGTAAAGAATTGAGTATTTCCGAAGGTGGTTTACAGCTTTATCTCAAATCCCGCCGTTACAAAAATTTCGCTTTGGTACTGTCAGTAGCGGGCTCGGCAGGCTCAATTGTGTCATTGATTTCAGGAAACAGAAGTGCACTTAAAAAATTCTTTTGGGTGTCATTAGGTACAGGATTGGCGTCATCTCTGATCACAGCAGAGGCGAATAATTTGCGCGACCAGGCCGTTTGGCTCAGAAACAGGGATGCAATGATTTTAATGCAATCAAATCAGTAGTTCTGTTTTGGACGACTTAACTTGCCGGATAAAATGGAATGGTTAGAGAAATTTAATAAGGTTTTTGAAAGTAAAATCCGGCTGGGGCTTATGTCGGTGTTGGTGGTGAATGATGCCGTAAGTTTTAATGAACTTAAAGAGTTATTGAATCTGACTGACGGGAATCTGGCATCTCATCTGAAAGCCATGGAGGAAGCAGAATATTTGCAGGTTCAAAAACAGTTTCTTGGCCGTAAACCACATACAACTTACAAGGCAACTGAAACAGGCCAAAAGGCTTTTGCGGAGCATTTACAAGTTCTCGAGAAAATGATCAGGCAGAATTTATGACAAAGATTACTTTAAGATTCAATAAAAAACGGCGCTGGCGAATTAATCACCAGCGCCGTTTTTTGTAATTTTATAAGAATCAGAATTTCACAGGAACTGAAAAACCTTCTTTGTCCCACTGAAAATCAACAGACGTGTCTTTTACGTTGAATGTCAGTTTTTCGCTTACTGTGCTGTATTTCTTAGCAGGGACAGTCACTTTCAAAACATCTTTGGATTTAAATTCTTCATATTTGTAAGCACCCCACTGGCCCAGTTGACTGTTCAGAATGATCGTCCAGTCCTTTTCAGTTGGTATAGCAAACAAAGTATAGGTTCCAGCTTTAACAGGTTTTCCTCCGAATGTTCCGCTTTTCTTGAATGTAATTACAGTTGCGCTGTCAGCGCCGATACGCCAAACTTTGCCATATTTTTCAAGACTGCTGCTATTCTGAGCTCCAAACAATACCCGTCCTTTTTTGGATGGTTGTCCGTAGGAGATAACGATGTCCTTTCCAGTCGCTTTTACATGCGGGCTCGCTGGAGTTTGAGCGTTGATAAAGGTGAAACTGATTAATGTTAGGAATAAGGATAAGAATGTTGCTTTCATAAATTTGCTTTAATTGATTTTGATTGGTTTTGATTTTTTAACTAACGAAATACGCAATTCAAAAGTTGTTAACCAAAGCGATTAGTTCAATTTTTGTACTTTTGAAAAAAACTACATTGTTTTACCTTTAAACAGAAACTTCAAAATATGCCTGTTACAAAGGAAATTGAGCAACTAGCTGTGGAGATGAAGATGATCTTGCAAAATCTTTACGGCAGCCGGCTGGACAAGATAATCCTTTACGGATCGTATGCGAGAGGCGACTTCCGGAATGATTCTGATATTGATTTTATGCTCCTGCTTAACGATGAATCTGTTAATACTTTTCGTGAGATCACCAATCTGAGTCCTTATATTTCAGATTTGAATCTAAAATATGGTAAAATAATCTCTTTTACACCCGTCTCAACGCAACGCTATCAGACTCGCAATATTCCGGTTTATGTCAATATCAGAAACGAAGGCATAGAGATATGAACAATCCCGAAGAAGCATTCGAATATCTGGAAAAAGCCAAGGACAGTTTAAATGCAGCGCTATTTAATAGAGACAACTTTTGCCTTGGTTTCAGTTAATCGTTGTTATTACTCCCTTTACTATGCACTCACTGCGGTGCTGCTTTCCGAAAATATTTTTGCGAAAACGCATCAGGGCGCACATGTTAAGTTCAATGAGGTTTTTATCAAAGGAGGTATTTTCCCAAAGAGTATGGCGATTATCCTCACGGACGCTTTCTCGAAACGACAATCAGGCGACTATGAAGTTGACTTTGAAATAACCCGAGATGATTTGCAACTTCTTCTGGAAAACACGCAGACCTTCATTACAAATGTTGAAATATATCTAAGTGGCTTATCTTTTGACGCTGCACAAAAAATAGCACCACATTAGTGAATTACACGTACTTTTGAAAAATGAGTAATGAATACCAGCCTAAAAATCATCGCTTTTTCGATACAAAAATCGAATTCCTGAAAGGAGTTGGTGCACAGAGAGCCGCACTTCTGAATCAGGAATTGAGCATATTTACCTACGGAGATCTGTTGCAGCATTATCCGTTCCGTCACGAAGACCGCAGCGTTTTTCACAGAATCAGCCAGCTATCCGAAACAATGAACGCCGCGCAGGTCAAAGGGCGGCTGCGCGAATGGACCATCGTGGGCGAGGGAAATAAGAAGCGCATGGTGGCTCATTTTTCGGACGGAACCGGCATACTCGAGTTGGTCTGGTTTCAGGGTATCAATTATTTCGAGAAAAATCTGCGTCAAAATTCGGAGTACATTGTGTACGGCAAACCTGTCAATTTTGGCGGCCGTTGGAGCATCACCCATCCCGAGGTTGAGCTACTTACACAGGAAAACAGCCAGGTAGGCTCATGGCTTCCTATTTATTCGCTTACGGACAAACTGCGCAGGAAATTTATCGACAGCAAGGTCATCAGCAAAATGATGCGGACGCTACTCGAATCTGCACGGCCACACATCCGTGAAACTTTGCCCGATAATCTGGTTCAAAAATACCGGATGGTAACCAAAGCAGATGCACTCTGGAACTTCCATATTCCACAGAATCAGGCCTGGCTACACCAGTCGCAACGACGATTGAAATTTGAGGAGCTTTTTTACAACCAGTTCCGGCTGCTCAAAAACAAACTTTTACATAAAACAGAATTCCCCGGGCTCGTCTTCGACCATGTTGAACTAGTGCGTGAATTTTATGCCAGCCACATTCCGTTTGCTCTTACAAACTCGCAGATTAAGGTATTACAGGAGATTCATGATGACCTGAAAACCGGCAAGCAAATGAACCGGTTGCTGCATGGCGACGTAGGTTCGGGCAAAACGATTGTAGCCTTCATCACCATGCTTTTTGCGCTTGACAATGGCGCACAGGCGTGCCTGATGGCGCCAACGGAAATCCTGGCCGACCAGCATTATCAGGGTCTGAAAAAATATGCAGATCTGTTGGGAATTAATATTTGTAAACTCACCGGATCCACAAAAAAGAAAGATCGTTCAGTGATTCACGAAGAATTGCTAAACGGTTCCATGCAAATCATCGTCGGAACACATGCCCTGATAGAAGATATTGTCCGGTTTAAAAATCTGGGACTTTGCGTGATTGATGAGCAGCACCGTTTTGGTGTAGCGCAGCGCTCGAAGCTTTGGGCCAAAAATGAAGCTATCAATCCACATATTCTGGTGATGACGGCAACGCCTATACCGCGTACGCTGGCGATGACGCTTTATGGAGATCTCGATATTTCTGCCATCACAGAACTTCCCGCCGGCAGAAAACCCATCAAAACAGTACATCGGTTTGACGCGCACCGGCTTTCTGTTTTTGGGTTTTTAAGAGATGAAATTGCCAAAGGACGACAAATCTATATGGTGTATCCGCTCATCGAAGAGTCGGAAAAACTGGATTTAAAAGACCTCATGGATGGATATGAAAGTATTTCAAGAGCTTTCCCTGAAGTCCCTGTTAGCATTCTTCACGGCAAAATGAAATCGCAGGACAAGGAATTTGAGATGGGACGTTTTGTGCGCGGGGAAACTAAAATTATGGTTGCTACCACGGTTATTGAAGTGGGGGTAAATGTACCGAATGCATCGGTAATGGTGATTGAGAACGCCGAAAGATTTGGCCTGTCGCAACTACATCAGTTGCGCGGCAGGGTCGGCCGTGGTGCCGAGCAATCCTTCTGCATATTGATCACCGATTACAAGATCAGCAAAGAAACCAAACTGAGAATTGAAACCATGTGCCGTACGAATGACGGTTTTGAAATTGCCGAAGTTGATTTGCAGCTTCGTGGACCGGGCGATATTACGGGCACACAGCAAAGCGGATTAATGGATCTTCTGATTTCGAACCTTTCACAGGATACGGAAATATTGAAAGCAGCAAGGATATCGGCAGAGGCGATCCTGAATGATGATCCCGACCTGCTCCAACCTGTTAATGCCCCCATTCGCAATCACCTGGCGAATATGCGGAAAGAAGAAACAAACTGGAGCAGAATCAGCTGATCGTTTTATGGTTTTATCTCAATGATTTCATCTTTAAACACGTAAGACTGCGGACGGGTTACATGCAATGCAGCGCCCAGAGAAGTCGCGTACGGGAGCTCCGTTGCGAACACCGCATGATTCGGGAAATTCCTCGCCACGAGTTTTGTAAATATTTCGTTACGCGCAAATCCGCCGTCAATGTAAATCGCTTCAACTTCATTGATCCCGATCAACTGCAATGAAACGGACAGCAGATCTGTAAGACCTTTTATCAAATGATGGTAAGCCGATTCCGCAGAAGCAAAAGCGCTTACCTGCCACTCCTGTGGGCTAGGTTCCGGGAACGGCCCGTTCCCGGTCATTGTAGCGGTATAAAATGGCGGCGTATCCGCTTTCAGGAAAGACTCGTCAAAAGCTACCTTTTTGTAAAAATCCGGATCAACTCTGAAATATTCTGCAATGCGGGCTGTTTGAAAATCATGCTCGCGCCCCATAAACAAACGGGACGTTGTTACGCCGCTTCCCTCAGGAGTCAGGTAATTGAGGCAATCTCTTTCTAACTGGTAGGAAGTGAGTGGCTTTGACGCGAAAAGGTTGAAGTTAATACACCAGGTTCCTGTTGAAAGTAACACAAAAGGCCTTTTCAACGCCATGCGGTAAGGTATCAATGCAGATGAGCTGTCGTGCAACCCGAAACCTGACTGAATACCTTTGTCACCATTACGATAAATAAATGACGATGATGCCAAAATCGGCGGTAATTTTTTCTGTATTCCTTCGGCTTTTACCCACTCGTGATAATCCCACATTTCGAAACTCCACAAGGCCGTATGGCATCCGACGGAAGTATAGTCGCTCACTTTCCGGCCCGTAAGCAGGAAAAGAATATACTGCGGCAAATGCAGCGAAGAAATTATTTTAGCGTAAACATCCGGTTTGGCATGTTTAAGCCAATACAGTTGCATACCGGAATTTAACATACCCATGGCCGGCGAGCCGGTCTGTAAAGCAATCCGGGTAGGATCGCCGTAGGTACTGTAAAACTGACTTAGCAATGCCTCAGGAAAAGGTTTGAGATAGGAATATAGCGGCGTTACCGGCTTATTCTCTGCATCCAAATGAACAAGGCTCGCTCCATAAGCCGCCGCATTCACTGCTTTGATATCGTATTTTGGATTATTTTTCAGGTCGGTCCAGCGGGAAACAACCCATTCTGAAAGCAGCGCAATATCCTCTGTCGGAAAACCGTCTTCGTCCGTAGTTTCAGGAAGAGACTCACTGACTTCTTCTACTATCTGATTATTTTCATCAAACAGTACATATTTTTTATTGGTCCGGCCAATATCAAAAACCGCAGTTACTTTCATTATTTAAATGCTAAATCACTTTTTATCTTAAAGTACATTTTTCGGTTAATATAGTGACTTTACTTCAAAACCGATACCCTTACAATTACTTTTTGCAATGTTTTCAAGCCATTTTATCCTAACCTGATGCTATACAGGTTTTTCAAGAATTGGCTTAAATACTTTTATCCAGCGAAGGTAACCCTCCCTGTTCATATGAAGGCTGTCAGCCACAAATATACTGCCGTCCGGCCTTCCATTTTTTATCATAACCGGCCAAACGTCAATATATTCATGTCGTTTGTCGGACCTGATAAAATCCTGAATCAGTTTATTTGCCTTCTCAGTATCTGCTCTTTTTGCCCACCGCGAAGGTGATGGTTTCAAAGACACACCGTATATAAATGCCTTCGGTTCCTTTTCATGGATCATTTTAACGAGTTGCACGTATGCATCACGTGTTTGTTCAGGCGACTTTTTCTTGGAACCAAACATGTCATTCTCGCAATAAATAACAACGGTTTTGGGATGATATTTAAAAATCGTCCGGTCCGCATAATGAATTACCTCAGGAAGCGTTGATCCGCCGAAGCCACGATTAATAATCGGCAATGGCGCCAGATCCTCAGCTGCGCTCTGCCATTTGGTAAAAGAAGAACTTCCGGTGAAAACAATTCCACCAGCCGCAGGCATTTTTTCAGCATCCTGTTTTTCAAAATCGATTATCGCGTTTTCGGAACGATCTACCTTATAATCAGGCTCCCACGGCGCATCCAGTGCGGTATAGCTTGGTTTGTGACAACCAAAAACACCAAGTAATGCTAAAACAAAAACGATTTTCTTCATTAATCAAAAAGCTGTTATAATGAAAGAAGACGCCGGCTGCTGTTTTTTAATGTAAATAGTTTATTTATTTGATCGAACTTTATTTGGCGCCCGGAAAGAAACGCACGCCCAGGCCAACGCTTGGTAAATTCAGTACCGGTGAAAAACGATATTTGAACTCACGGCTTTTGAATTCTTCCGGCTGCCTCTCAGAACTCGTGTCTACAAAAGCGTAGTCAAGTGAAACAGGCGACGCAAACGCGAGGCTTCCTGTCACCCACCATCTTTCCGAGAATCGATAATACAAACCGGCACTCAATCCTGCATACAGCATAATTTTATCACTTTTTGTCCGGATCAGGTCCGTGTTATCCTGACTGACGGAATACTCGTTTCCATGAGAATAACCCACATTCACATCCGGACCGGCGAATATCCCGAACTTCTCATTGAAATGTTTATAATATTGCCAGAAGCGACCTACTCCAAACGCCACACCAACAATCCCCGTCCTTTCATATTTATTAATAATCTGGTTTGCGCTGGTCGTATAAACGCGTTTACCACCACCCAGCGCTGAACTAAGTTTCCAGCCAGAAGCCCTCGTCTCCGTTTTGAATTTTCCGAGTTATACATCGAAATTGTAACTATAATTACGATAATCGTCACTTTCTTTCTGTTTGGTAGAACCAAAATTGACTGACGCTGATCCTGTAACGAATTTTCTGCCGGAATACTGGGCAAATAATGGCGTTCCGGCAAACAAAATCAGACAAGCCGTAATAGCAAAATATATATTTTTCATCTTTCAAATTCGTTTAGTTTTTTTGAATATACCAGGAAGCTCTCACGGAAAAATAGCTGTCCAGACCAGTGGTCACTGCTGAATCAAAATAAACTGATTTTGTGTCCCGGTAGCTCCGGTAACCGAGGCTCAGCGACAACAGGTTGATATCCGATTCTATGGCGAAACGCGGTGAAATCCAGTAAGAGATCCCCGGCACAACCCCCAAACCAGCAGAAAAGCCGTCGCGCTTTGTCTTCACACCCGCATATTTATCGGTAGATTTGATAAAGGCAACATTGACGAAGGAAGTTAAAAACAAGGCCCATTTAGGACTCAGCGGCTTATAATTTCTTATGTACGGCGATAAGGTATACATTCCGTACATGGAGCTATACTTTGATTCATTCCCATTTGAATCCTTGGACTTACTCCAGTTCAGGTACATCGGCCCGCCCAACCCGATGCCAATCATTTTGTTTTCGCCAAAAAATTTCCCAATCTGCACTGAGGGGTTGATTTGCAGACTGTTTGATGCATTTTTCGAAGTATTGTTGACAAATTCGGAATGCCTGTTATTCCCGTCAAAAGTAACCGTTCCCGCAAGGTACGTTGTTCCCTTTTGCAACTGAGAATAAGCCGGAACTACAAACCCTAAAAGAGCCGTAATCCCGAATAGAAAAAGTTTTTTCATAGCCAAATTAATTTGATTCAGTAACAAGATAAGGAAGAATATGTAACCGATAATCTAATTAACATTTTTTATATATTTTCATGTTTTTCAATAACAAAAAAGAGACAGCCTGCCAGCTGTCTCTAAGAACTACTTATACCAAAATTTAACCTAACTATGCAAAACGTTTAATATTTTTTATTCAAATGAAAAATTCTTCTCTGAATGACAATCCCAGGCTTCACTGAAAGTCATCGTTTAAAATACGCCGGTCCAGTTACCCTGACGGTAATATTGTATCAATTTTTGCTGCATTAAAAACTCATATTGCGCCTGAATTGAATTCGCTTTTGCTCTTGCCAGATTGGCTTTTGCCAGCGAATATTCGAAAATATTGGCGATACCTGCGTTCAGTTTACTTTCAACCACAGCATAGCTGGCTGTCAATGATTCCACCTGTTGCTGCGCGGCTGTGTAACGGTCGGACGTAGCGCTTAAATTGAGCACCGCCAATTCTATCGCCTGCCGAACCTGCTGTTTTGTTACGTCCAGTGTGTTTTGAGCCAGCCTTTCCTGCACTTTTGCAGCCTCGACTCTTGGACGGGTAACCCAATGACCCATGATCGGAATGTTAAGACCGATATTCATCGAACCATTTCTGGTCGCATTCAGCTGATTGATATAATCCAGGTTCTTATTAGTTGACGCGAAAAACGCACCAAAACTTGCACCCAAATTCAGCGACGGATAATTTGCTGCCTTGATGGATTTCACCTGGTAAGCAAAACTCTTGCGATACAATTCAGCACTTTGCAGTTCAGGAAATGTTTTCTGTGCATCCTCATAAATATCCATCGCATTCTGCGCCTCCGGCCTGACAATTTCCTGCGAAAGCGCTTCCAGTTCAATCTCGTCATCCGGCTGGATATTGATCCTCTGGAACAATGCAAGGCGGGCGGTTCGGTAATTATTGAGAGCAGTCACTTCATCAAACCTATCATTGGCAAGCTGTGCCTTTATTTCATAGAGTAAATTCGATCCCAACGTTCCCGCGTTTACCTGCTTTTCAACGCGGTCTACCTGTAAAAGCGAAGAGGCTACCTGCTGCCCCGCGGCCTCAAAGAGTGCCTTTGTTGCCAATACGGACACATATCCCTGTACCATCAGAATCGTCTGTGCGTTCAAAACCGCTGTTCTGTTTTCAAGCGCAGATTCTTTTAAAAGCTGATTCTGACGAATCTGATTCTGCAATTTGAATCCCTGAAAAAGTGGCATCTGAAAACCCGCTCCCACCGAACTGTAATTATAAACCTGGTCAATATACGTATTGGTATACTGGTCAATACTTCGTCCTAAATTGATACTGTTGTTGGAGCTGATGTTGATCTGAGGCAAAATCTGCGACTTGGTTTGGCGCAATACAGCCTGAGCTGCTTCTGCCTGCAAACTTCCCTGCCGGTAAATCAGGTTGTTTTTGCTTAACAGTTCAACACATTCCGCAAGTCCCAGTAATTTTTGAGCATGGGAAGTAACTGCCAGTGTGAGGCTGAGTAGTAAAAGTAAATGTTTCATGGCTAATAATGATTTGAGGACTTTGAGCGATGAGCGGCAGAAAAAGGGACAAGCTTCTGAACAATCAGTAATTAATCCCTTTCCCCCCTGCCATCCTTTTACGCAAGCCATCCGTCTTTCAACCGAACAATACGATTTCCGTAGGTCGCGTTGGTTTCAGAATGTGTCACCTGCACGATGGTAACTTTATCTTCCTGGTTAAGTTTTTGAAATAATTCCATAATTTCTATTGCCTGTTCCGAGTGTAAATTGCCAGTTGGCTCGTCTGCAAAAATCACTTTTGGATTATGCACAATCGCTCTCGCCACACCTACAAGTTGCTGCTGTCCGCCAGAAAGCTGATGCGGAAACAAGTCTTTTTTTGCGACCATGTTGAACCTGTCAAGCAACTCAGCAACCCTGCTTTTACGTTCCGAACCCGGCGTGCCTTTATAAAGCAACGGTGTTTCAATGTTTTCATAAACTGTCAGTTCGTCGATCAGGTGATAAGCCTGAAAAACAAATCCGATGTGGTGGCGGTGTAACTCTGTTCTCTTTTTCTCGGTCAGTTTTTGAACCGGCTCGTCCAGAAACAAATATTCTCCCTCCGAAGGCTCTTCCAGTAATCCTAAAATATGAAGGAGCGTAGATTTGCCAGAGCCGGAAGGCCCCATGATCGACACAAATTCTCCCTGTTTGATATTTAAGTCAATGTGGCGCAGTACGTATGTTTTACCAAAACCGGCCGGATAATGCTTTGAAATTTTCTCTAGTTTGATCATAAAATTTTGGTATACGAGATTGAACACACAAGAACGGTTACTGAGGGCTAAAAACAAAAATCTGTGTTTCAATACTCTTTGCCATTACTTTTAAAAAGGCTTGCCACGATTTTAAATAACTGAAATTGAGCCAATTAATATTTATGCAAAAAGCAAAAACCGTTCGAAATCGTACAAATGTGTACGGTATCGAACGGTTCAGAATCACTAAAAATGAAAGATTTGAAATAGCCTGTTTAACTGAAATCTGCGCTGTACAAAGCGACTTTTACCGAGCGGTTTTACGATCAGATTAACATGATTTTTTTATTTTCAGACAAAATTTTCCGCATACTTGTAGCCACTTCCGGTGTTCAGTAAGAGAATCTTATCCTCCGGGTTAATCCATTTATTTGCAATCGCTTTATTCACCGCCGGAAGCAGTGCTCCGCCTTCGGGAGCAATAAATAACCCCTCCTTTTTCGCAAATAATTTAACGCCTTCCATCAATTCCTGCTCGGTAACAGAGATTGCAAATCCGCCTGACTCGTGCAGAACCTGCATAATTTGTCGTTCGGCAAAAGGGAACGGCACAGCAAGCCCGTTTGCCACCGAAGGTTTTGCCTGATATCCTGCCGAACTCTGCTGTTTACCTTCGAAAGTCCACACCACAGGCTGGCAATTTTCCGTCTGAACCGCAACCATTTTGGGTAGTTTACCCTTGATCCACCCTGCCTCCTTCATTTCATGAAAAGCCTTCCAGATTCCGATAAGGCCTGTTCCGCCACCTGTCGGATAGAAAATAACGTCGGGCAGTTGCCAATCCATTTGCTCGGCTATTTCAAAACCCATCGTTTTTTTACCTTCCAAACGGTACGGTTCCTTCATAGTGGAGACGTCAAAATAGTCCTTTTTCTTCCTCATTTCAGCAACAGCTCTTCCGCAATCACTGATCAGCCCGTCCACCAAAACCAGTTCCGCACCAAAATACTGACATTCCAACTTGAAAATTTCCGGCGTGTGTGCCGGCATTACCACAGTAACGTCAATATTCGCTTTCGCACAATAAGCAGCCAACGCACCGCCTGCATTTCCCGCCGTAGGCACAATGCATCGGTTGATACCCAATTCTTTCATCTTTGATACTGCAACCGACTGACCTCTTGCTTTGAAGGATCCGGTTGGATTCAAAGACTCATCTTTCAGGTACAAATTGGGTATATCAAGCTGCTTTCCAAGATTGGCAAGTTCTAAAAATGGCGTCATTCCTTCTCCCAGACTGACTACATTTTCGGGGTTCAGAACAGGTAGAAATTCAAAATACCGCCAAAGCGAAGCCACTCTGTTGGAGAGTATATTTTTATCAATTTCAGCCAGATTGCCATACTTGGCGTAAAGCGGCGATTTCGTTCCGTCGTCCGAAGTACAAAAAGTCTGTATTTCTCCGAAATTGTACCGCCGCTTGCTCTCAGCGCATTCCAGATGTGTAATATGAGAAGTAAGAAGATCCGTTTTAACCATGATTTGTCTGATTTACCAGACAAAAATAATGGCATCGCGATAGCGAACCCAATACCATTTAGGCATACGCTATTACTTTAAGTTATGCAAATGCAGCGCAAAGCGAACAAATGACTGGCCGAAGGGATCATTTTCGGAGCCGTGTCGTTGAATAAAATAGAAGCGCCTTTTAATATTCAAACCGTCCACATGCACCTGTTTCAGTGTTCCTGATGACAGCTCTTTCAGAACAGATTTCAGGGGGAGAAAACCAAGGCAGTCATCTACCAGCAAGAAGTTTTTGAGCGCCTCAGTTCCGCCAAGGGAAATGTTGTTTCTGAGATCAGAAAGTTTGAAATTTCGTTCTTCCAAAGCAGATTTGACAGAAGCCAGCGTTCCGGACCCCCTTTCCCGTAAAGCAACAGGATAATTCCGTAGCTCATCAACTGAAATGGATTCCCGGTACCACAGTTCACTTTTTGGAGAACATACTGCTATTACTTCGTCGGACAGAAAATAACGGTAATTAACTGATGTTGTTTTGGTTTCCCCTTCAATAATACCCAGGTCTATTTCATTGTTTCCCAAAGCATTGAGTACATTTTCAGAATTTCGGTTGAGTAAAGTGATGTGTACATTCGGATATTTTCTCCTGAACGCTGACAAAATCTCAGGAATGATGTACAGCGCAACGGTGGTACTTGCCCCAAGGCGCAGCTCACCTTTTGCATTGTATTCATCCTGATGGGTGCTCAGTTCGTATTCAAGGCGGATCTGCACTTCCCTTGCCTGCCTGACGTGGACAAGCAAAATCCGTCCGGGTTCTGTAAGCCGGATTCCATTACCAGTCCGCTCAAAAAGGCTCGTTTTGTATTCTTCTTCCAAAGCCTTGATGTGTTTACTGATAGCGGGCTGGCTGAGATTCAGCACCTGGCTGGCTTTGGTAAAACTGAGCAAATTGGCTACTTCAAAAAATACTTTATGTCTAAAAGATAGCATCGGATTCAAAAAGCTTTTCCCAAAGGTATTCAGAAATGGCAGGAGCACGTGGATTTAACCACCGGCATTTCTGAAAGCTTTTACCGGGCTCATCATTCCTGCCCGCACCGCCTGTACACTTACCGTAACGAGCGTAATAATCAGCGCCAATCCAAATGCTACAAAAAAGATCCACCACGGAATTGTGATGTGATATGCAAAACTGCTTAGCCAGATATCCATCACATACCAGGCTCCCGGACCGGCGATTAAAATCGCAATCAGTACCATTTTCACAAAATCCCGCGAAAATAAAAACACGATATTTGCAATCGTTGCCCCCATAATCACCCGTATGGCAGTCTCCCGGGTGCGGTGTGTAACAGATAAATGCGCCAGACCAAAAAGTCCGATGCAGCAAATCATAATGGACAGAAGAGTCGTAAACCCAACAATTTTTTGCCACCTCAGCTCCTGTTCATATTCTTTCGCATTTTGCTCAGAGAGAAAATTGTATTCAAAAACAGCACCATACAGTAATTTCCTGAATGTTTTTTCCAGTATGCTCAGTGCCTCTTTTTGTTTGTCTATGCCAATTTTTGCAAGCATCGCGTCGCCACCGAACCGTCCGCTATTGAGCATGATCATCGGCTGAATACGCTCCCGCAGTGACAAAAAATGAAAGTCACGGACAACACCGATGATCCTGAATGGCTTTTTGCCAAAGTTTGAATCGACATAAATCGGGACATCGACGGCGTTTTTTAATCCTGCTGCGGTCAGAAAAGCTTCGTTTACCAAAACTTCATTCTTTTCGTACGCATCGCCGTCAAAAAAATTCCTGCCCTCCAGTATTTTCATTTGCATCATTGGCAGATAGTCAGCGTCAATGGTGCGGTGGTAGGCATGAATTACTTTGTCGTTTGCAGTTGCGTCGCGGTAACCAAAAGAACCTGTAAATGAGGCCATCCCCACAGTTGGATACAAACTCAGCTCATTTTTAAAATTATTACCCATAAACTCTGATCCGTCGACCGACGGAATTTTAAGCACAACAATCTGCTCAGGATCATAACCCAGGTCCTTTGTCCGCAGCAAGCGCATCTGCTGGTAAAAGATCAGTGAAGCAATTCCCAAAAACAAAGCCACTGAAAATTGAAATACGACCAGACTGCTTCTCAGATACCTTTTACCACGTTTTTCATTTCGCGCATAAAGCACCTCGACGGGGTTGAAACGAGACAACACCAACGCCGGATAGAGGCCAGCCGCAAGCATATTGAAAACAAAAATACATAGAAACCAAAAAAGCATTTTACCATTAAAAATGACTCCTGCTGATATCTGCTTGCCTGTAATCTGATTGAAAAATGGTAACACCATAACCGTTACGAGCAAAGCAGGGCTAAATGCGATAAGACAAACAAAGACCGCTTCACCCAGGAATTGCAGCGTGATTTGACCCTGCGTGCTGCCCGTTACCTTTTTTATTCCAATTTCCTTTGCTCGTTTCAGGGAATTCGAGATGCTGATGTTGACAAAATTGATACTTGCCATCAGTAAAATAAACCCGGAGATTCCCAGAAAAAGGTAAGAATAAACCGGTTTACTTTCATTCACAATGCCGCCTTCGCGGTTCGAGGCCGAGATTTCGTTAGGATTGAGATGTACATCAGTTATGGCCTGCAAGCCATAAATAATATTTTGGCCTGCTTCGTTTTGGCGAAGTTGTTGTTTTGCATGAATACGGAAGAGTTCATTCATTTTCCTGCTTACCAGCGTCAAATTCGCGTCCGGGCGCAATTGCAAAAACGTACCCAGATAGTTGCTTGTCCAACTTTTGTCGTCAAAGGAAAGCTGCAAAAATTCGAAAGGGAACAAAACATCAAACTGAATGGAGGAATTTAACGGCGGGTTTTCTATTACTCCGGAAATTACCAAAGGTTTGCCAATGCGCCTTGCGGAAGGATCTGCATCCATTTGGAGGGTCTTGCCGATAACATCCGTGCGCTTAAAAAACCGGAGCGCGGTTTTCTCTGTAACGACGACGGAATTTACCTCAGGAAAGATATCAAGGCGATTTCCAGACGTAAACTTAAAAGAAAAAATATCTGCAAAACTATGATCCACAAACAGCATTTGCAGCCTGAGGGCGTTATTACCATCACGGATATCACCATAAATATCTCCGCCCATTATACGGCTGAAATTAACTACCTCCGGAATTTCGGCCTTAAAAACCGGCCCCTGAACCTGACCTGTCACACCTTTCGGTTCTCGTTTTCCATCGGTCACCGTCGTAGTGACCCGAAACAGATTCGGATTGTTTGTGTGAAAGTCGTCGAAACTTTGCTCGTCCGAAATAAAAAGTACTGCCAATAAAACACAGGTAATGCCAGCTGCGAGTCCGGCAATGTTGATACACGCATATAGCCTTCTCTTCCACAAATGGCGGAAAGCTATTTTGAAATAAGTGTAGATCATAAACTATGAGAGAACGTCCAACCTGTAACCAATTCCGTGGACTGCGGTAATTTTCAGTTGAGGGTCATTTGCCAACAATTTTCGCAGCCTGGACACGAACACATCAATGCTTCTGCCAACGATAATTCCTTCATCTTCCCAAACTGATTTAAGTATAAAATCCCGTTCAAGCACGCGGTTTAAGTTTCCCGCAAAAAGATTCAACAGCTTGGCTTCGCGGTAAGTAAGATTGTAAGATTTATTGCCACTTAACAGCGTGAGATTTGGCAGGTTCAAAATCGAATTCCCGAAGGCAATCCCTTCATTGTCAATCAGTTTTTCTGGTACATTCACCGGGACCTCCGCCAATTCCGACTTCCTGCTTCGCTTCCAGACAATAAAACCCAACGCGGCAAGCAAGCTTGCGAACGGCAATACCCACCAGTTTGATGATGCAGTTTCTTTTGAATCAGGTTCAAAACTGACTTTGATAACGTAACAGCCTGCCTCTTGTTGACGTGCCTTGCAAGGAACTCCGTCTTTTTGTTTTAAATCCAGATAGCTGTACCCAATCTGCACTTGCTCCGTCTCACAGTTCAGCACTGCAACCGAATACCCCCGCCCTATCCCATGAACGTCAAAAGACTGCTGTAATAGCTCCGGAAGTCTCTCGTATTCAAAAAGATGGTCCACCTTGACTGAAAAAGTATTCGCGTCAATTTGCTGAACAGGCGGAATTAGGGAAGTGCTGTCGCCATTGTGAACCAGCAGTTGATGCGCTGTACGTCGCATTGCCAGGTTCACTTTTTCCACAAATTGAATGGATTGATTGTTTGCCTGTGCTCCGCCGATCCACAGCAAACTGTACAGAAACGCGATCAGGGCAAAACGGCCCGCAATTACGATACGATCATTTTTAAGTGCATTATTCGACATCATTGCGGAAAGCAAATTCCATTCTATTTTATACCAAATTTATCAATTCCGATCCACTACTTAGCAACCATCATTTTTTTTATTTACACCAAAAAACCACCTGAACTGCGGAACATATACCGGCTGCTTCACTTTGATAACGCGCCTTCCCACTACATCATCTTTATTTACCGGCTCTATGATCAGTTGATCCCCTGGCTTTGCCGCGCTCAATATACCTGCAATTTCCAGCTCTTTAACGGGATGCTTATACGCGTATGCCTCGGCATTTACGACTTCTCCCCCTCGTTTAACATAGGCGAAAAAGGCAAGTCGCTCCGGGTTTGGTACCGCCGGATTTCCTTTTACCAAACTAAGTTTCCCCTGGCTGTTGATCGAAAATCTTTCGGTATCTATTGGCTGTCCGTTCAGCAGTAAAGGGTTGTATCCGGAAATATCACCAACATTTTCAGGAAATGATTCCGACACGGACAGGTTCAGTAGCAGGACGGATGAAAGCACGAATTTGAGCAGTTTATTTTCCATTTGTTAAACGATTAAAACTTAAAAAAATGAGAGAAATAAAAACACGGGATTTGGTTAAAAACTCGGTTCAACGAGCAATTCAAAAGTAAAACAAAAGCAAAAGATCGGATCAGAATCGCTGTAAAACATTGTAAACGAATTGTAAAAGATGATTTAACCATGCAAAAACCGGAAAAACAGTACTTAATAAACAAGTCTCATTAATTTTCAATTAAAGCAGAACATAAATGCTTTGTAATGTTGTTAGCCAGATAACATCAGGAAAAATTTAATTTGAAAACCATACCTTCCCAGGATCCCTACGCGGCGTTACGTTATTCCGACTTTCGGTTTTACATCTCAAATACCTTTTTGTTTTCCGCAACCATCCTGATTCAGGAAGTCATCGTTGCCTATGAATTGTACAAAATGACCCATGATCCGCTTGCCCTCGGGCTCATCGGTCTGGCGGAGGTGGTACCGTTTATAGTGACTTCCTTATTTGGCGGATACATCGCGGATCAGAAAAACAAGATCACCATTATGCACATTAGTTTGGTTGTGATTTTGCTCGGTTCAGTGATTTTATATACTGCATTTCAGCCGGTTATTTACGGTGCGCTTTCTCAGTCACAACATCTGGCCGTGATCTACTCCGTGTTTGCACTGATTGGTTTTGCCAAAGGATTTTATTCGCCAGCCTCAAGTTCGCTGAAACCCTTTCTGGTACCAAGGCCTCTTTACCACAATTCCTCTACATGGAGTAGCTCTTTCTGGCAGGCAGGTTCCATTACCGGCCCGGCCATCGCAGGATTTCTTTATGCTTACATGGGACTTACGCACACTTTGTTGATCGTCATTTTCAACTTTGTGGTTTGCTGGGGATTGCTTGCCATGATCAAAACCAGGCCTGAATTCCCAAAAATAGTGACACCTTTGATCGAAAGCCTCAAAGAGGGATTCCGGTTTGTATTCCGTACACGAATTGTCCTGTACGCAATTTCACTAGATCTTTTTTCTGTACTTTTTGGGGGCGTAATCGCCATTCTGCCTGTTTTCGCAGAAGACATCCTGAAAGTCGGCCCCGAAGGACTTGGCTTGCTTCGGGCCGCGCCATCAATTGGCTCCCTGCTGACCATGTTTGCCATGGCTTATTTTCCGCCAACCAATCAGGCATGGCGTAATATGCTCATTGCCGTTGCCGGATTCGGAGTTTTTACGATTGTATTTTCACTTTCTACGAATTTCCTTCTGTCCTGCGCGGCCCTGTTTGCCACCGGTGTTTTTGACAGCGTGAGCGTAATTATCCGCCAGACAATTCTCCAGATTTATCCACCTGACGAAATGCGCGGTCGGGTGGCGGCAGTCAACGGAATATTCGTAAGCTCATCCAACGAACTCGGCGCTTTTGAATCCGGTTTGATGGCAAAGACTTTTGGAACGGTTCCCTCCGTCATGATGGGTGGCGTGGTTACAATTGCCGTTGTAAGCTGGATTTACATGCGCTCAAAAGATTTGTTCTCGGTACGACTGAGTTAAAAAACAAGAAAAGTGTCCTGTTTCCGGGACACTTTTCCAACGCGCCTAATGCGCGTCATCAAGATTTGGCTAATAGATATTCAAAAAATTTACTGATTTACATAAACACTTCCGCTGCTTGCAGACAGTGTTACCGGCACACCACCTCCGTTCATTTTTCCGCTTACACGATCTTTTTCAACGTTTCCATCAAAATTTTTCAAAGGAATAGAAACCTTATTCCCACGCAGGTTCAGGTCAAGCCCTTTGTCCAACGGCATGGTAACACGAACACTGCCAGCAGAACTCGACAAATCTACATACTCACCAAGAGAAGAAAGTGAGACCTCAATACTGCCGGCACTCGTACTCGCCTTCAGGCTGCCGGATACATTGGCAAGACGGACTGATCCACCGGAAGTTCCCGTGTTCAGTTTACCCTTAATATCTTCACCCTTTACACTCCCGCCGCTTGTATGAGCCACGATGTCCCCATTCAGATTGTTGAGCGTAAGACTTCCCCCCGAAGTTTTCAGGTCAATTCTACCATGAAGATCCGTTGCACGGATACTTCCGCCGCTGGTCTCAAGACTGATTTCTTTGCTGCATTTTGCAACATCTATACTTCCACCAGAGGTACGGCCGCGGATAATTCCATCCAGGTCATCGATTTTCAGACTTCCGCCGCTGGTAGTAAAAGTTTGCGTTCCGCTAAGCGACGCAATTTTGATACTTCCGCCACTCGTTTTAAGATCTGATGTGATTTTCCGTGGCGTGTAAACTTTGAATCCGATTGAAATGTTTCTTTTATTATCCCAGCTATTATTGTTTTTACGTTTGGCCGTAGCCACCACTTTGTTTCCTTCTGTACCAATCAAAATGTCGTAGTCTTCAAGCCTGTCTTCAATTTCGGCTTTACTCAGCTCATTTTTCCCGTTCCAGTTGGAACGCACAAACATGTCAACTTTAAATCCGTCGGATTGTCCGCCGGTTACTGAGATCGAGCCGCCGGATGTCTCAACTTTTAATGCGTTCAGGGATGAGCTGGTGAATTTTTTCGTTACGTAAGGCGTGTCGTCAGACGATTGCGCATACGAGGCCAGTGAAACCATCACCGCCAGTACCAGGAATAATAGATTTCTTTTTTTCATGATCTAATCAGATAAGTTTTGGTAATGATGTGAAAAAGCGACCGGAAGTTGCATTGTCTTCATTTAGTAAGGCCAATAAATTTGTCTCGCCGGTATCACATCACAAGATAATAATGTGCCAAAAAAGTAAGTTTTTGATTATCAATTAAATAGCCTAACTTAAACTCAATTAGTCGTCCGATTGCGAACAACAGGTGTCCATAATCATTTTCGAAAACCGGTTACGGGTACACTTTTTGAGCACTCTTGTAACTGGCGAACAGTAAATTTCTTCGCAAACACTAAATCAAATTAACATATGAAAACATTCCTGGTGAAAGTATTGGCCGAGTCTGATCTGAAACGTTTTACGGAATTATTGCAGGAATTGTCGGATCAAAAAGTGCTCGAATTTCGGGAGGCCGACAAAGAATTGGACGAGCCGGAAGAAGCGACCGAAGAGCAGGTTCAGGAGATCATCGACGAATCTGAAATTGGTCCGTATTATTCCGAAGATGACGCAAAGAAAATTCTGCATCTATAACAAAAGCCGGAGACCCGGAATTTATTTTTTCCGGATCTCCAGCACCTCCACTTCCTCATAACTGGCCGTGTAACCCCAGCCGCACTTTACCTCTCGTTTTACTCCGGTAGGACTGTATTTCAAATGAACTTCATAAGATCCGAAAGTGTCCTTTGACGGAGCCGTTACTGCTTCTACTTTTTTCAGCGAGGCGGCATTGGGAACGTAGTTTAAATATATTTTTCCGGACGGTATCGAAAAATGCCAGTCACAGCCATCGAACTGGAGCTGGTTCTGCCAGGTTGCGTATGACTCAAACTCGGCTCTGACTGTTTCGTCATCTTTTTGACAGCCGGCGTAGGCCAGAAGACCAAAAAACAAAAGAAGGATTTTCATACACACAGAATTGCTTTGCGCAGTTTATGAGGTGAGCTGACTATAATTGAACAGACACAATTTTTTCATAAATGGTTGAGTTGTATTTCGTTTAATTTTCTGTAAAACAAAAATGCCCCTGAAAGCCGAAGCAGTCAAGGGCAAATCGTGTTGGCAGTTTCTGAAAAGTTACAGAGCCGGCTTGTTCAGATTAACGTATCACCTGAATCCTCCCTGTGCTTGTAACGCCGCTAACTCTGCTAATCTTCACAATATAATTTCCTTGTCTTAAATTACGAAGGTCAATTCCATTTACCAGATCCGGTTTTGCATCCAGAATCATTACACCCTGCGTGTTGAACAACTGAACTTTGAGAACAGTATCGTTTACTACGTTCACTTTCATGAAGTCGGCAGTCGGGTTCGGGAAGATCTGGATCGCGTCCGCAATTTCCACATTCAGCGATAAAATTCTGCTGAACGCATAAGTAGCATCTGCATCAATCATTTTAAGACGATAGAAATTATTACCGTTGGCAGGTGTGTTGTGTACGAAATTGTAACGTACCAGCGCCGAGCTTTCACCTTTTGCTGCAACTGAACCTACACTGTTCCAATTTTTACCGTTTTGGCTGTGCTGAATTTCGAAAACGGAAGAGTTCGTTTCAGAAGTAGTGGACCAGTTTAGCAAAGTTGCAGTATTTTCTTTTTTCGCATTGAAATCAACCAGCGTAACGGGAAGCGGCGTTGATGAAACGATTTTCAAACATCCCGCGTCAATTTTGAAGTAATCACCAGTCGATGTAGCTTCAATTCTTACTTTCGTAGCAGATTCTGGCGCAACTGCCGAAAGTTCATACTGTTTCAGGTAGCGATCATCCCCTACGTTGAAATCCATGTTCACTTCTTTGTTGTTCGCACTGACAAGCGGTTTTCCGTCGCTACCGTAAAACGTTATCTTAAATTTATGATCTTTGGTAATGTCATGCGTACCGCCATAAATAGACAGACTAACAGTCCCTTTTGGCGCAATTTTGAACTCCTGATAAATACTTCCTGCTCCTTTGATCACGCCGAAATGATCGCCACAAACTTTATAGAAGTCCTCAACTGCCAGTGTTGTATTGGCGCCGAGGGTCCAGTTTTTAATACCGTCTTCAAAACTTCCGTTTACAAGTGAGTTACCGTCACAGTTACAAGAAACAACCGGCTCAACAATCGTCAGACAGGCTGCATCAACTTTGATCCAGTTGCCTGTTGAAACACCTTGTACCCGCACTTTCTTAGCGCCTTCAGGTGCCTTTCCGGAAATCGTATACTGGCTCAGACCGTACGGAGAGCTGTCTACCACTTTATTGATATCTACACTTGCAATCGTGCTTCCCGGAACCTGTTTTCCGTCCAGACCAAGGAAAACCAACTGAAATTTCTGATTTGCCCTGTCGTGAATTGCGCCCCAGATTTTCAGCGTAACCTGGCTGCCTTCAAAAACAGTAACATCCTGCCAGAAAGAACCTGGCCCTTCGAAAACACCTGCCGTTGCGCCGCATACTTTGTAGTCAACATCTGTTCCAAATTGTTTCCCTGAATACGACCAGTTGGCAGTTCCGTTTACTTCGAAGCTTGGGTTTTTCAGCTTGTTATCCACGCAGTCAGTACAATAGGAAGGTTCCGTAACCTTCAGGCAGATAGCGTCCATTTTAAGAAAATCGCCACCCGAAACAGCTTCAACACGCACTTTGGCAGCTCCCACAGGAGCAGTTGTTGTTAAGGTGTATAGTTGCAGCTTGTTGCTCGAAACAACGTAGTCGACCTGAGCCGACTTGTTTGCCGCGTTATTTTGCATGTAATTACCGTTGTAATCATAAAAGCTGAGTTTGAACTGATGATTTTTGCTTTTATCATGTGTTCCTCCCCAGGCAGTAAACGTCAATGCACTTCCGGGAACAAGGTTCACTTCCTGGTATATACTTCCCGATCCCTCGATTACCCCGTACGCTGCACCGCATACCCGGTAATAATCGCTCGTGTAGAAATCAGTTCCGCTTGGTGACTTCACCCAGTTTTTCGTTCCGTCTTCAAAACTGCCATTCGACAATTTCCCTCCATCGCAGCTGCAATCCGGAGTGGTGGTGGTAAGTGTTTCTGCACCTACTGCATCTTGTGAAAATGCATTAATATTCAAGCCCAAGAGTGCTAGAATGAGTGCGAAATAAATAGAAAGAGTACTAGTCCTTTTCATAAATGTGTTGAATATAAAACTTCGTTTAATTGTGAATTTCTGACAATAAACTTACGAAGAATTCAACCATTTAGATCAACCAAAATATAACTTTTTTAATATTACAAAATTTTAAAAACTAAATTTACAAGTCATTAAAAAATAGTTGTACGACATAATTTAGAACTTTTTCTACTAATTTTGTCCATATTCAGGATTTTAAGCAATAAATTACTTCACTTATTTGCTATTAACAATTTACTACTACAAAGCAATTCTAAAACTCAAATATAACTTTTTAAATATATCAACATTTCATTGAAATAGCCGAACCTGCCCTGATTTTTGCAATCGGGAGATTCCATATCTTCCCAAAGGTTTTACTACGAAGTAGAAATAATTCAAAATCTCAACAACCTCAATTTCAATTGGCTGTATTAGAAAGTGCCAAAATTGGATTTGGAATTCGAAAAAAAATATTTTAAAAAAAATTTAAATTTTTTTTACGTGTCTTTATTAAAATCCCAGATTTATCAGGTTTCCCTGGACAAATCATTAGAAAGCAGGGATGAAAAGACGGCAGAATACCCAGAAAGAATGCTCCAATTTTTGGAAAATTGATTGCCCTCACAACCAAATCACGCTGTGCTATCCGCAACCAAAAGCGGAGCCTCGGCTGAACAGATCTGATTCCGGACATCAAAAATTATTGTCGTTGATTTTGAAAGAATTTGTGTTCAAGTGGCAATATGACGTCTAACTAATATACAGATGGTAACTATATATGTAGCTTTTTAAGCAGAAAATCAATTTTCCTCAACGCTTAACATTGGTTATATTGCATTTTGATGCCATATCCGTCATTTCTCTCTCTTTGATCCTTTACGAATTTATCACTCAAATTAAGCCATGATCAAAAGATTTCTATTTCTCTCCATGCTAATGAGCCTGCCGATGCTATGCCGGGCTCAAGAAGCACGTCTCTTGCGATTCCCGGCTGTTCACGGCAATCAGGTTGCGTTTTCTTATGCAGGAGACCTGTATATAGTGCCCCGCGCAGGAGGAATTGCCAGAAAAATAACAAGTAATCCGGGCTACGAGGTCTTCCCCAAATTCAGCCATGACGGAAAGCAGATCGCCTTTACAGGCCAATACGATGGTAATACGGAAGTATTTGTAATACCTGCATCCGGTGGTGAACCGAAACGAATTAGCTATACAGCCACACTAAGTCGTGACGATATTGCCGACCGAATGGGGCCTAACAATGTTGTACTCGGCTGGGCTCCGGACGACAAGCACGTTCTGTACCGCAGCAGGGCGACATCTTTTAATCCCTTTAAAGGAAAAATATACAAGGCACCGTTGAGCGGAGACCTCCCCCAGGAATTGCCTTTTGCCGTGGCCGGCTGGTGTAGTTATAACGCGGACGGCAGCAAGCTGGCAATGAACCGGGTATTCAGGGAGTTCCGGACCTGGAAATACTACAAGGGCGGCATGGCGGATGAGATCTGGATCTATGACAACAAAACCGGACAGTCGGAAAACATCACCAATAACCCCGCCCAGGATATTTTTCCAATGTACCATAAAACGAAGGTTTATTTCATGAGCGACCGCGACCGGATCATGAATCTTTTCGAGTACGACACACAAACAAAGGAAACCAAAAAGGTTACAAATTTCACCGAATATGACTGTAAGTTCCCGTCGCTTGGTGACGATGCAATCGCATTTGAAAATGCCGGATACATTTATCTGTACGATCTGAACACGGGAAAATCCACGCAGCTCAATATTACGCTTTCAGAAGATCTTTCGTCGGGAAGAAAGAAGCAAATTGATGCCTCCAAATTTATCACCAGTTTCGCGGTTTCACCAGATGGGAAACGCGCAACTTTCGGGGCCCGTGGCGAGGTTTTTACTGTTCCTGTAAAAAACGGTGTCACCCGGAATCTGACAGGTTCGCCGGACGCGCATGACCGTAATGTGGAGTGGAGCCCGGATGGCAAATGGATCAGTTTCATATCCGACAGGACCGGCGAAGACGAAGTATATGTGCAAAGACAGGATAGCATCGCGGCGGCAAGGCAGATTACCAAAGGCGGAGGAAGTTATAAATTCAATCCGATATGGAGCCCGGACAGCAAGTATCTTTTAATTTCAGACCGCAATCAGGACCTGTATTACGTAAGCATCACAAATGCCGAAAAAAAACTGGTGGCTCATTCCGACAATCGTGAGATGCATGACTACAACTGGTCGCCGGATGGTAAATGGATCGCGTACACAGAGCCGGGAAAGGCGAGGGAATTTGATGTAATCGTGTTGTTTGGGACAGAGAACAAAAAACGAATCAACGTCACCGACAAATGGTACAATAGTAGTCAGCCGGTTTTTAGCCCCGATGGCAAAAATCTCTACTTCATTTCCGAGCGGGATTTCAACCCCACTTACAGCAATACGGAATGGAATCACGCCTATTTGGATATGGCAAAACCCTATATGTTGCGACTTGAAAAAGATGGCAAGTCTGCCTTTCAAATAGAAAATGACGAAGTAAACAGCAAAGAAGATCCTGCGGTCATTCCATCCAAAACCGAAAAGGAAAAGAAAGAAAATAAGAAAGATAAAAAAGACGAAAAAAAGGAGGAAAAATCTGAGCAAAAAGTAAAGGTAGTAATTGACGAAGACGGGCTGACAGACCGCATTGAAAGCCTGCCCGTCCCCCCAGGTAACTACGACCATATTTTCGCTACGAACGACGGCGTTTATTACAATGCCACTTCAACCCGCTCACTGAATACATTCAAATATTTTAGCCTGAAAGAAAAAAAAGAAACGGAAATCGGGAATTTCAACGGCTTTGCGACCAATGCAGATCAGAGTAAAATCCTGATCAAAAAAGGGCAGGATTACTATATCGAAGATTTGAACGGAACCAAAATTGAGACAAAAAACAAGCTTGACCTTGATGCCATGAAACTCGTGACAGATCTCAGGGCGGAATGGAAACAGATTTTCGACGAAAGCTGGCGACAAATGCGGGATTATTTTTATGACCCGAATATGCATGGCGTGGACTGGAAAAAAATGCACGACAAATATGCGGTGCTTTTGCCTTCGGTTAGCCACCGCAACGACCTGACCTATCTGATTGGTGAAATGATCGGTGAACTGAATATCGGCCATGCATATGTAAGCAGTGGTGACAGGCCCGACGTTGAAAGAATAAAGATGGGCTTGCTTGGCGCGAGATTCAGTCGGGATCAAAGTGGTTATTACAGAATTGACTCAATTATATCCGGCGAAAGTTGGGATCGCACGCTTGTTTCACCGCTGCGCACGCCAGGCACGGATATCCGGAAAGGCGATTACATTATTTCAATAAACGGCAAGGACGTCAAAACACTCGACAATATTTATCAAGGCCTGATCGGCCAGGCTGAACATATTATAGAGCTCACTGTTAACCGAAAACCGGTTCCGGGCGGAGCCAAAAGGGTATTTGTGAAGCCAATTGCTGACGAGTCTGCTTTGTATTACCACGAATGGGTGCAGCAAAACATCGCCAAAGTAACAAAAGCGTCGGGCGGTAAAATAGGATACCTGCATATTCCGGATATGGGCGTGGATGGCCTCAACCAGTTCGCCCGATATTTTTACCCCCAACTCGACAAGGAAGCGCTGATCATTGATGATCGCGGCAATGGCGGAGGAAACGTTTCACCGATGATCATTGAAAGACTGCGCCGTGAACCGTCATTGGGCACAATGCTACGCAATAGCAAAACTTCGGGTTTAAAACCAGACGTTCAGGTGGGGCCAAAAGTTTGTTTGATTGATTTGTACTCTGCATCCGACGGCGACCTGTTCCCTTATCAGTTCCGTTACCACAAAATCGGTCCGCTAATTGGCCAGCGAACCTGGGGAGGCGTTGTTGGTATACGCGGCTCGCTTCCTTTTATTGATGGCGGCACGATGACAAGGCCTGAATTTGCGCATTTCGATGCCGCAGGTACCAAATTCATTATTGAAGGAGAAGGAGTTTCGCCCGATATTGACGTGGCCAACGATCCGCATCAGGAATATATCGGCAACGACACTCAGCTGGAACGGGCCATTGAAGAATTAAAGAAGAAACTGACTGAACCAGGACCCAAAGGCGTACCCCCTATTCCTTCATTTCCGGACAAATCCAAAAATTAAATGTTAATAAAAATGACACATCCGGATATACGAGAATTATCAGATACGAATGATCACGTTAATAATTTTGAAATAAAGCCGGGTCCGGTCAATTTGAGAAACAAAGCAAGGAAAAATCAGGCAAAACGAGCCATTGGAACATGAGAAACCGAGAAAACGTCGCGAAGTTCCTGTAGTGCTCTGCGAACGCGTGACTTTACAGTGCCAAGGGGCATTCTGAGCTTTTCTGACACTTCCTCATGTGTATATCCCTGGAAATAAACCATTTCAATCATTTCTTTTTTCTCCGGGAGCATGCTGGCTACTATGGCTCTAAGATCCAGGGTAGACGATGAAGGATTGAAAACTGCGGTTGCGGACAAATCAATTTCTTTCACGTGATCCCATTTGATCACATTTTCTGATTTTGCCTCACTTCTTAATTTATCAATTGCAGTGTTACGAGCGATGTTAAGTATCCATGTAAAGAGCGTGCCTTTTTCGCTATTGTACGACGAAATGTTACGCCAGATTTTCAAAAATGCATCCTGCAAACTGTCAGCAGCTTTGTCTTCATCTTTTAATATCTTGAAAATAATACCGTACAATGCCCCGGAATAATGATCATACAAATACTCAAAAGCCTCGCGCTGATTGAGCCTAAGTTGGACAATAAGCTCTTCTTCCGTGTAAGTAGATTTTCTGTTCATCAATCCTATTGTTTAGGGCTTTGTTTATGATGCGCTGCCGGATTATATTGCCAGTAGAATTATATGGTTATAAATATTATTCCATTCCAAAAAAAGAACACATTGGGTATTTCCACGGACAATCTGTGGCACAGCCAGATACGGCGAGGCAATTGTCACAACCTGCTGCTCTTTTTAATGGTTAAAGTGGGAATTTCCCCAATCCCGGGCATTAATTTATAGTTGATTATAACTAACCGGTTGTATACTAATAATGAAAGCAATTACGCTGATTTTTTCTTTTTTGCTGATGATTTCCTGCCAAAAATTCAACTCAGTCGCTAACGAAAAACTGGCGCTCAACCAGCTGGCAAAAGAATACGTCAGACTTGGTCTTGCGATCGGGCAATATGATGGCGATTTTGTAGACGCCTTTTACGGCGATTCTACCTTGAAACCAAGCCCAACCAAGCAGCTGGATTTCCCAAAGGACAGTTTTCTGCTGCGGGTCGAACAACTACAAACTGAGTTGAAATTGTTAAGTGTTTCGCCCAACGATACGATTCAAAAAAGAGCAAACTGGATTTCCAGTCAACTCACAAGCTTCAGGCGTCGCATTCTCACATATTCCGGTGAATTTGTCGGATTTGATCAGGAGTCGAAAGAACTTTTCGACGCGGTGGCCCCTGCTTATCCGGAATCACATTTTCAAAATCTTATTACCAGACTCGACCACATTTTACCAGGAAAAGGTGCCCTCCCCGTTCGTTTTCAGCTGCTTGCCAATCAATTTTTATTGCCTCAAGACAAAATTGACCTGGTGTTTCGCACAGCAATCGCCGAGGCGCGAAAAAGGACATTGGAACACTACAAACTACCGGAAGAAGAATCTTTTACACTGGAGTATGTAAAAGACAAACCGTGGTCAGGTTACAACTGGTATCAGGGAAATTATAAGAGCATTATTCAGATCAATACAAGCCAGCCTATTTTCATTGAGCGAGCCATTGATCTGGCTTGCCATGAGGGTTATCCAGGGCACCACGTTTTCAATGTTTTATTAGAGAAAAACTTATATCGCGACAAAGGATGGGAAGAAATCTCACTTTATCCGCTATTTAGTCCGCAATCGCTTATCGCCGAAGGAAGCGCGAATTATGGAATTACGGTCGCTTTTCCGGAAAAAGAACAGGAGGATTTTTGCAAAAAAGTACTGATGCCTATTGCCGGGATTGATATGACAGGCTCTCAAATTTATTTTGAGGCGCTTACCTTAAAATCACAATTGAACTATGCAAGAAATGAAGTGGCGCGGGGGATCGCAAGTGGTAAAATGGACGACAAGGAGGCAGTCAGATGGCTGAGCGAGTATTGCCTGCTCACGCCAAAAGGTGCATCGGATTATTTACGTTTTATCCGAAAATACCGGAGCTATGTGATCAACTACAATTATGGCCAGGATCTGGTCGGAAATTATGTCGAAAACAAAATGGGAAACGAGCGCAAAACTGAAAAAAGATGGCAGGTTTTCGAAAAACTTTTGACCAGCGAGTTTACAGCAAGCGATTTAAAAACAGAAAATAAATGATCTCGATTATACAGGCAACTACGGCAGAACACTACAATGCAGGTGCGGACCTATTCGGAGAATATGCCGATTCCCTGGATTTTACACTTTCCTTCCAAAGTTTTGAAGATGAACTAAAGATACTGCCTGTAATGTACGGGTCTCCCACCGGCGCTTTACTTTTGGTTGACATTGACGGCGAATTCGCTGGCGCGGTTGGTCTGCGACGGATTGAGGACGATTTTACCTGCGAAGTAAAACGCATGTATATCAGGCCCAAACATCAGGGAAAAGGGATTGGCAGGTCGCTCATGGGTGAAGTCCTTTCAACCGCGACAAAATTGCAGTACAAAAAAATAAAACTGGATACGCTTGGCCCTAAAATGCCGGCAGCTGTAAAGCTTTACACTTCGTTTGGTTTCAGGGAAACAGCTCCTTACAATTTCAATCCCTACGACGGAGTGCTTTATTTTGAAAGGGATTTGTAAAGACAAATGGGAGAAATTTAAGCTAAAAAAAGATTCGGGAAACCAGTGATTTAAATTACCTTCAAGATAACTTATTCACTCCCGATGACAATCTTGAAAAATTTAAACTTCCTCCAAAATAAAACAAAACTGTCTGTAAAACGCCTGAATAAAATCCTGCACTATGGGCTGATAGTGACGGTACTCGTTGCATATGCAACTAACAAGAATTTCGCTCAGGCTCCCGAATTTCCAAAAAGCTACATTTGCTACCGCCCGTCTTCCAGAATTACAATTGACGGAAAACTGGATGAGCGTGCCTGGAAAAAGGCGGCTTGGACAGACGAATTCGAAGACATCGAAGGAAATAGAAAACCGCGTCCGTTACAAAAAACGCGCACAAAAATGCTTTGGGACAATAACTTTTTGTACATCGCCGCTGAAATTGAAGAGGAAGATATTTGGGCCTATCAGCACACCAGGGATCAGATTGTATATCTCGAAAATGACTTTGAAGTTTTCATTGATCCAGATGGTGATACCGAGAATTATTACGAGCTTGAAATCAATGCGGCAAATAACAGTTTCGATCTGTTTTTACCCAAAACATATCGAAGCGGTGGCCGCGCCCGGCTGAACTGGGATATTGAAGGCTTGAAATCAGCGGTAAGCATTGAAGGAACAATAAACACGCCGAATGATAAGGATAAACGATGGACGCTGGAAATTGCAGTTCCGCTGGCCTCATTGCGTACGGAACAAATCGGAGCAGTTTTACCCAAAAACAACAGCATCTGGAGAATCAATTTCTCCCGGGTAAACTGGCAACATGAAATTACCGAAGGCAAATACCTACGCCGCAAAAATGCGGAAACCAATCGGTTTATTCCGGAATACAATTGGGTTTGGTCGCCTCAGGGCGTGATCAACATGCATTGCCCGGAGTACTGGGGGTTTTTGCAGTTTCGTTCCGCGAAAGCCGGAAAGAAAAAAGAAATTTTCAAACCGAATCCCATAGAAAAAATGAAGCTACTCGCCTGGAACGTGTACGCAGCCCAGAAAGCTTTCTACAAACAAAACCGGCATTACGCATCGAATCCGGAAGAGCTCAGTCTGGAAGATTATTCTAAAACAGCGATAAAGAATAACGTTGTCGATATGAATTCTGATGGAAATCATTTCACCGTTTCCGTATCAAATACCTCAGCAAATACCAGCATATTGATAGACGATCATGGAAAACTGACCGTAAATGAAGCAAAAAACAGCAGCAGTAAAGCGTTGCAATGACCTAAATATTTTATGAAACACTTTTTCCCCGTCATTTTCATTTTGGTCAGCAGTTTTTGTCTGGCCCAGCCGTCGGACATTGGCAAAACCACGACCGATTCCAGGCTTACTGCCAAACTCACCGAAGCACTGAAAGGCTTTCACGGACAAGCCGGTGTTTACGTACGAAATTTGAAAACAAATAAGGTGGCGGCTGTCAATGCTGACACGCTCTTCCCCACTGCAAGTATGGTCAAAGTGACTATCTTGTGCGGCCTGTTTGATAAAATAAACAAAGGAGAAATCAAATTTGACCAGGAACTGATCTACCGCGACTCATTGAAATATGATAACGGAGTGGTTGGTTCGTTCCGTGACAGCACCAGAATTTCGCTTCCAAAAGTAATTCACCTGATGATATCAATGAGCGATAACACAGGAAGTCTTTGGTTACAGGCAATGGCAGGTGGTGGCGAGGCAATAAACAAATGGCTTGACAACAATGGATTTTCAGCAACGAGAGTTAATTCCCGGACGCCGGGCAGGAAACAGGGACAAGCTGTTTATGGCTGGGGACAAACCACACCGAGAGAAATGGCGGAGCTTTTGACGATGATACGCAACGGAAAAGCGGTAAGCCCTGCCGCGAGCGAACGTATGTACCGTTATCTCGGCATGCAGTTCTGGGACGGAGAAGCCATTGCGCAAGTCCCGCCTTACATCAAAACAGCGGCAAAAAGTGGTGCTGTGAATCAGGCAAAATCAGAGGCAATTGTCGTACATGCGCCGCACGGAGACTATGTGTTTTGTATCACGACAAAGGCGCAGGACGACCAGCAATGGAACCGTAATAATGAAGGGTATGTGCTGATCCGTAAAATTTCGGAAATCATCTGGAATCATTTTGAGCCAAAAAGTAAATGGCACCCCTTGCCTGATTCCGTAAAATGGTGGTTTTAAAAAATCCTGACAGGCCGCAGCCCGTCAGGAAACTAATATCAGTGACTCTCGCTTGACTCAATACCCAGAATACTCAGCCGGTAAGGCGTCGACGAAACTTTGATTCTATTCACTTTGGCAAAATCATCTGTTTTAACCTGCAACAACTCTCCGGTTTTGGGCTGGGTAATATAAATGTATCTGGCAGTCGCTTCAAGTTGCGGTTTTTGCGTATCGTCCTTTGCGACAGCCGGAACGAGCATTCCGCTCTTTTTAAGTGTATTCGTTTTCAGATCATAAATTTTCACCTCACCGCTATGTAGAAATGCCACGAGATTGTTCCCGGCGTAATCCATTTTCGCCTGAATAAGCTCTGCACTTTCAATCACTGGTGTCACCTTGCTATTTTCCACATCGATCAGATAAGCCCCTACCGCTGCTGCGTATCCGACAAATTTACCCGCACCCTTCGCTTCAAGAATTGAACTAAACCACGCAGTGCCAAATTTTTCCGGGTGTGGAATAAGCCGTTGCGCTCCCGACGGGTCCACAACGAGAATGCCGCTCGCTGAGCCAAAAAGCGAAACTGAGCCATTCCCGGCATTGCCATGAATTCCTTTGGTTTGGATCGTCGACGCTGCAATCGTTTTTCCTGTCGCATCAATAATTTTGACACGCTCCGGCAATGACCCCGCAACAGAACCATCTTTTTCGGTGATCGCATAAGTCCCGTTATCGAACTTCGCCATTGCTCCATGGTGCGCTGTGTTTCCAGCATTGATCAGTTTCATCCTGGCACCGGCCACATGAAAATCCGAATCTTTGGCAACGCTCAGTGTTCCGTCGCCATCATTGAAAGTGATAATTTCATCTCCTTTGCTTTGAAGTGCGTTGGTTTGTTTCCGTCACCGATCAGCGCACCAAATTTCGCTGTCCCTTTCACATCCACATGATCACCGTGGCCTTCAAAACCGGTGTCAAAAAGCTGAACATTGTTGTTTGCCGTACTTACCAAAGCTCCGAAACGGCCGGCTGCTGTGCTGTACAAAGCAGATTTGGGATACGTGGCTTCAAATGACGACACCGATAAGGCTACCGGATCTATGAGAGAAATCTGCTTTGTCAGCTCATCATTAACCAAAATCCGGATGAATTTGTACTCACCTTCCTCAACTGGCGCTACCGTTTCTTCCTTGTCTTTTTCGCAGGAGGTAAGAAAGGAAATAACAGAAACGGCTAAAAGTGTTTTAAATAAATTGATTCTCATGTTCGTGTATTTAAATGCAACAATGATGCAAATATAAATACACGAAATTTAATTATGCAACTATGTTGCATAAAAGATTAAAATAGAATTAAAACCTGCCTGCATTCCTATCAGGCGACGGCTGTTCTCAGTAAATTCCTGCTTTCCTTTTTTACAAAAGTAATTGGGACAAAATCATCGTTGGGAGCGCCAATGTAGTACACGGTCCACTCCGGATCCTGATGTGACAGCATTTCGCTGATGCAGTCCGCACGATGCGCAACGGGATTGCTACAATCCTGCCAGTAAAATAATTCGACCCGGTAATGCAGTTGCTGTTTCAGACCGTTGATCGTCACTTCAACTTTGATCTCTTGTTTCCATGGAAGATCAGGAATGGGTATAGCGATGTGGCTCATAAATTTTGATTTTGAAGATAAATAATCAAAAAGAAGGTATTAACAAATACAAAGCAACAAACTTATACCATTGCGAATACATCTATAAAATCATTGACTATCAAACCATTACGATAAACCCCATTTTACTGATTGTTCATAAACGGACAAATATGTCCACATTTGAACGGAATAGTTTACAGCGAAAATCTTGTAGCCTACCAGTTTTTTTTGATACCGATGTATCCTCCGATGTTGTGCGCCAGTAGTCCGCCAAAATCTGAAGAAAGCTTAACTGTAACGTAGGTCTTGTACCATGCCGGCATTGGAAACTGCGCTGAAATTAACCCGGAAAATTGACTAAGCGGTGAAGAAAAAGGGAAAGCAATCACCCCAAAATTTCGGCTGTACGAAGTCTTCATGGTGATCAAAACATTTTCGCGATACACCATTTGCGCACCCAAATACCATACATTTAGCCGGTTGTTGGGAAAATACATCACAAAATCGGATGCCCCTTTTTTCAGGTCATTTTTTGGCATAATGAATGGCGTTCCTATGGTTTTACCATAATAGGACCAGCCTTCCGAATATTGTCCATGGTTGAAATAATTATCCTGTCCCTGATAAGTTGATCCAGGCACGTAGAAGGTAGATCCCGACTGATTGGCAGTTGTGAGAAACTCAGCCGTAAGCCTGGTCAAAGAAAGTCCCCATGGCTTGTACTGACCCGAATTTACAGCATAATTAATCCCCCACAAACCATCAGGAAAATTTTTCCCCAAAAGGCCTGACACATCTTCGAAAGGATGTTGATGATATACTAAAAATCTCCTATCCCGCACAAAAACTTCCACTCCTGCATCATAGCTTCCAAGGTGATTCCCCATTCGATAACTATCAAAAGAGGTATATCCCTTCTTCGTATACCAATCCTTCGAGGTATACGCAAAAACAACGTTTGGATAGAAACTCCATGAAGAAGCCAACTGCCCATCCGTAGCAAGTTCAGGATGTCCTTTCAGATACTCGGAGTGACCAGCCCACTGTACCTGGTGATTGAGGCCAAAATACGTCTTGATTCGATGCGAAGGTTTACCCAATTTAATATAAATGTATTTCTGATGCAGCCGGGCGTCCTCTATATAGGGAGGATTATTGATCCAACCATGTGCAAAGCCGGCATTGATCGCTACGAAGTTTTTAGTAAATCCCAACGGAACATAGCCGATGGTTGCAATTTGAATCTTTGGAATGGGGATCGAATTTCCTGATCCTATGAAAAACCCGGATGAGAGCGTTGAGTCCCCAATTCCGACTATATCCCGCCTTCTTCCAACATAAAATTCTGCCCGTCTCCATCTCAGTTTGAAGTGCGCTTCCGGCAACACAATTTTAAATTTGTTTTGCGGATCTGCCATCGCGACTGGATTTAATACAAAACCCCAATCAAATCTTTTCGGCCTGGACGTCAATGAATCTGATTTGGTGTAGTCTCTCAACAGTTTTCCGAAAAAAATCGCCCCGGGAGAACCGACGGGAACGGCGCCGTACTGATTGCTGCGTATCCAGAACGGCGTTGTCGAATCGGACGATACAACGGTGCCAACTTCAAGTTCAGTTTTGATTCCGAGCGTATTGGCCGACTGACCAAGTGCATCCGTCAGGCCCAACGTACTTAACAACAGCCCGCAGCACCACCTGGGAAATTCGATAAATGCGGTTCGATAGAAATTTTCCATAAAGCGTATCTCCTTCCAAATCAGCTGAGTACAATTGACTAAGACATTTTTTTTCAAAATGCCGGCAAACTACAACTGCTATGGTAAGAGTCCGCTTACAGTAATATACGGTTATTCTGCCCGTAGAGATTTCACGGGATCCATTATTGCTGCTTTTGCCACTTTCCAACCCACCGTGAGCATAGTGATCAGCATAATCAATGCACCACCGGAGGCAAACAGCCACCAATCCAGCTCAATTCGGTAAGCAAAACCGGCAAGCCAGTTTCGCATCAGGTACCAGGATAGCGGTAAAGCAATGATGAAAGCTGTGAACGCAAGGGCCAAAAACTCTTTGCTAAAAAGCGAAACGATGTTTAAAACGCCGGCACCCAAAACCTTTCGAACGCCGATCTCCTTCGTCTTTTGCGAAACCAGAAAAGACACCATCCCGAACAATCCCAGGCAACAAATGAAAATGCCAGCGAAAGAGAATGTCCTGATCAAACTGGCCAAATCCTGTTCTTTCTCATAGAATTTCTCAATCTGCTCATCCACAAATTGATAGGTAAAAACTTCTTCCGGATAACGTTTCATCCAGGCCCGCCTTATCTGATTGATTGATTTTGGAAGATCCTTTGTTTCTAGTTTGACCGCAACTTCTTTGTACAGGCTTGGTTTGGCAAAAATAACACAAGGCTCAATTGCTTCCTGAAGTGATTTTAAATGGAAATTTTTCACTACACCTACTATCTCACCTTTCAGCCCGGAATTGCCATCCTCCATTTGGCGCCCGAGGATTTTGTGGGGCTCACGGATTCCCAGTTTTTTCATAAATTCCGCATTGACCACGAATTCAACCACCGAATCCTGCGCGGAGAAATTACGCCCGGAGAGAAGTGACATTTTGTAAGTATTCAAATAATTTGCATCTCCAAAACGGTCACGAATGACAAATTTCTCCCATTCTACACGGTTGTCAAAACGGACGGATCCGCCATAACCCATACTGGAAGTTGGTGCTTCATACTGATAACTCACCGATTTCACTTCCGGATATTGCATCAGCTCGGTTCTCAAAGAATATGTCATACCCTGACCGACAGCAGCTTTCGGCAACGTCAACGTAATCACCGTGTTTTTGTCAAAACCCAGATCAGCATTCATGAAGAATCTAAGCTGAAAAATCAGCACGAGCGTTCCAATTACAAGCACCTGCGCAATAACCAATTGAACGGTGATGAGAATACGACGTAGCCCAATTCCTCCCACCTGCTGCGTACTCAGTTTACTTTTCAAGGCGACGACAGGGTTGAAACCGGAAATAATTACTGCCGGATAAAAGCCGGCACAAAAAACCACCGCGACAACCGCAATGAGCCAGAAGTAAAGTAATTCCAATTGGAACAACATTGCCAAACGAAAGTTGTAACTGTGCGTCCAGTTATTGAGCATGGGCAAAAGCAAAGCCACCAGCATCAACGCCAGCAACGAAGATGCGAATGTAACCAAAGCTGTTTCGCTGATAAATTGCCAGAATATCTGCTTATACGTGCTTCCGAGCACCTTCCTTATTCCGATTTCTTTGCCGCGTTTCAGTGCCTGCGCCGTGGCCAGATTCACAAAATTAATACAGGCAATCACCACAAGAAAAATACCCACACCTCCCAGAATCCATAAAACCGAAAGGTTAATTTTGCCGTCATACCTGGCATCAAAATGCATGTCGGCCAGAGGCTGAAGTTTGTGATCGTAGTATTTGGCAACGTCTCCATAATATTTTTTGCCATTTGAATTCAGTGATCTTTGCGTGGTCATTGCATTGGATCCCTCACTCAGCCGAACAAACGTCAAATTGCGTCCACTTAGCCATCCGAAATTATCCGTTTCGAAAGACGGTTCAATATTTTTGAGTGTAGGCAGGGAAATAAAAATATCGAAATTGAGGTCGGTTGGCCGGGTTTGGTCCTTTACAACACCGACAATTTTCAGGTCGACGGAATTATCCAGCCGCAAAACTTTGCCGGTTACTTCGGCATTCTTAAAATACTTACGCGCCACTTTTTCAGTAATGATCACGGTCGCGGGTTCGTTCATTTGCCGGGTAACATTGCTATCGATTCCTTCAAATAAAAACATTTCCATAAAATCCCGATTGGCAAGCACCACATTATCCTTTTCCAAAAAACGCCGCACATCGCTTCCTTGCAAAGATGAAATGGTTGTATTTGGAAGTTTTCTAACAAATCCGCTTTTTTCAACCTGAGCATAATCCTTTGCCAATGCGGCCGCAAGCGGCAAAGAGGAGCCCGGCTCATACTCAATTCCTTCATCCAAAAGCAAATTGAGCACAACCCGATAGACCTGCTGAAAATGTGGCTGATGACGGTCGGTGCTTAAATGAAATTGCAAAAAAAGGAAAATGAGCGCAGCACCTGCAATACCTGACCCAAGGCCGAGTACATTGATTACTGAATACGATAAATTCTTACGTAAGTTCCTACCGGCAATTTTCAGGTAATTTGTCAGCATAAGTCAGGTAAGTAGCTGTTGGTAATTATTAGTTAGCGAATAGCTCAATAAATGACTGATTAATAGATCATTACAAAAATATAAACTATTTTTTCGCTACCACTTATTTTAAAAAAACTTTGTAACGCTGCGTGAATATGGCCCAACCTTCTACTCCATCCTGATTGTTTTCACAGGATCCATTCTGGCCGCTTTCCAGGTTTGAAGAAAAACAAGAACTGCTATCAGGGTAATGAAAATTACTCCGGTAAAAGCAAAAACCTGCCAACCCAATGCAACATGATAGGCGTAAGTTTCCAGCCATGTCTGCATAAAAATATAAACGAGCGGAAATGACACGATCACTGCCAAAATAAATACCAAAAGGAATTCGTACAGAAATATCATTGTGATACTGAACGAGGATGCTCCAAGCACCTTACGAATCCCAAGCTCTTTGGTTCTGCGCGCTACGCTCAGAGACACCATACCCATCACGCCGAGCAAAACAATGACAATGGCCAGAACCGTAGCAACTTTTGACGCACTACGAAGCTGGATTTCTGATTGATATAATTTTTGAAGTGTATCGTCCAGAAAATTATACTCAAAAGGAGCATCGGGCATAAGCTCACGAAATTTCTTCTCAATTGAATTCATGGAACCTGCCACGTTACCTGCTGCGAGACGGATGGTGAGAAAACGGTAAATGGTACCGCCATTGATGTGAACAAAAGCCAGCGGCTTGATGGTTTGGTGAACAGATTCAAAATGGAAATTTTCTGTAACGCCGTCAATGGTAAGCGGAGCAGGAAAATTGTACACCCGAACCTGCTTGCCCACAGCATCTGACACATTCCGGTAACCCAATGCTCTGGCGGCCGCTTCATTCAAAACAATTTTATCAGGTTTGTAAGCTTCATTTTTTTCATGAAAAAACCTGCCAGCCTTCAAACGAATCTGATATGTATCGGCATAATTTTCGTCCGTTCCCAAAAATTGGGTATGGATTGCCTGCAACGAATCCTGCCCCAAATGGTATACACCAAAATTTGCTCCACTGTTTCCGTTCGGAATTTCGTACGACAAACTGATGTCTGTTATCTCTTTCAAATGCGACATTTCCTCCCTTACTGCCTCCATTTTCACAAGACCTTCGGGCGACCAGTCACGTGGCACGGCAACGGTCAACAATGACTCTTTCTGATAACCCAGATCTTTGTTGAAAAAGAAATTGACCTGCTGAGAAATAATGAACGCCGCAGCAAAAACAAAAGCAGCCACGGCAAACTGCCCGCCCACAAGCAGCCGACGCAAGTACGTATTTTCTTTAATAGATTTCAATTTGCCCTTCATTGAATCGACAGATGGCAATGATGACAAAATAAATGCAGGATAAATCCCCCCAAGCAAACCGATGAGCAGCGAAAGCAGAACAGGAACAAATAGAGAGGCAGGAAATAAGGTCAGCAGGGAGGCAAGCGGCTGCCCGAGTAAGCCACTGAAAAAGGGCCGGCAGACTTCATAAAAACTAAGCGAAAAAAACATTGAAATGATAGACAACAGCATTGATTCCGCCAAAAACTGCGCGATCAATTGCCTTTTGAGACCTCCTAAAACTTTTCGCACTCCTATTTCCTTTAACCGGGATGATGATTTACCGATTGAAATATTGACAAAATTCACAACTGCCATCAGCAAAATAAAGACAGTAACTCCGCTCAGGGTGAAAATCATTTTTTGACCTAATCCGTCATTTGCTTCAAGATAATAGTCCTGCAAAGGCGTAAGGTAAACCTGCAAATTCGCTTTCGCATTGTCGTTACCATTTGTAGCGACAATCTGCTGCAACGGCTTGTCCAGATCCTTTGCCGTAACACCTTCACGCAGTTCAATATAGGTGACCATGTACGGAAATGCCCAGTTATCCGCGAAACCCTTTCGTCCGTCGATACTGTTGAAAGGAACGAAAATTTCAGCCTGGTTTCCAAGCAGGTGGTTTACGGAATTATTGGGCAGATTTTTCAAAACGGCGGTAATCTGAAAATTCTGTTTGCCTCCCTGGAAATTGTGAAGCGTAAGAAACTCCCCCAAAACAGCTGTTTTACCAAAAAACTTCCTGGCCTTGTCTTCCGTGATGGCAACTGAGTTCGGTTGATTTAATGCAGTCACCGGATTTCCATACAAAAGCGGCAGGCCGTACATCGAAAGCAGCGTGGAATCTCCCGACTGCACATCTTCACGAAAATGCCTGTCGCCCCGGGAAATGGCCACCGTAATGCCGTCGTAACGATAGTAATTACTGACAAGATTGGGATATTCTTCTTTCAGCGTTTTACCCAGCGGAGCAAGCGTGGTAATATCCAGCCCCAATTCGGGCTGCTTCCATTTGCTGCGAACGAGATATTGCCGATCCGCATTTTTGAAGTCGCGATTCACATACAATTCTCCTCGTATGTAGCTGATCATCAGAAAAGAAAACGTAAGTCCGACTGCCAATCCGATAATGGTGATTATCGAATAAAACTTACGTAACAACAAATTTCGCCAGGCAATTTTGAAGTAATTTTGCAGCATGATCCGGATCGTTTGCGGGAATTTTCAAAGAATCAATTTTCCCTTCCAAACAAAACTAGCTAATATTTTTACTGCCAGTTGGCTGAATCAGAGCCTTTAACTCTTTTTAACGAAAATTTGCAATCTTGTCCGGTCCTGTCATTCCAAATCGTGACGCTTCCTCAATCCATCTTCAACGACCTGACCGGGTTCATCAGCGCTGCCTGAACCGTCTGAAAACTAATTGTAGCCAATGCCGTCAGCAAAACCAGCGCACCTGCGGCACCGAACATCCAAAATGCCAGATCAATTCTGTATGCAAATTCATGGAGCCATTTTTCCATCAAATACCAGGAAACAGGTACAGAAACGACCAGTGCTAAGAATACCAGTTTAAGAAAATCAGCTGTGAGCAAATTGAAAACTTCTCTCACCGAAGCACCCAGCATTTTCCTTACACCTATTTCTTTGGTTCGCTGCGTTATACTCAAAGCGGACAATCCGACCAGCCCGAGGCAGGATAAAAAAATCGCCAAACCCGAGAAAGAGATAAACAGCCGTCCAAACTTTTCCTCCGCCACATACTGCGCATGATAGGCGTCGTCGGCAAAAGAGTAAACAAATGGCATACCCGGAATAATTTCATTCCATTTCCTTTTCAAATTTTCAAGATGTACGCCTGTATTTTCAGTTGGAATATTAATAGATAAATAGGTGAAAAATCCGGGCGCAATCCGAAAGGTTAGCGGCCGCACTTTTTCCATAAATGAGTGAAAATGAAAGTCTTTTGCAACCCCGATAATCACGCCTTTTCTATTGAGTTGTTCGAATTTTTTACCAAGCGCCGCTTCCGGATCAGCAAACCCTAATGTTCTGACCGCAGCTTCATTGATAATAATTGCTTCCGTTGAATCGGTTGCCCGATTTTCTGAAAATGCCCTGCCGGCAACCATTTCAATTCCATACTGTTTTAAAAAATCATGGTCAATAAAATAGGCATCCGCCAGAATTTCCTGGAAATCTTCATCTTTATTCTCAATTCTGGTCGGGAAAGTATGATTTTCTTTACCCGGAATACAGGAAGACATACTAACCTGCGCACCTTCCGCCAGCATAGAAAAACGCTGTTTGATTACCCTGTTATGTTCAGGTACGCGGCCGTCAAACTGAAAATCAACAACCAGCCGGTGATCCTTTTTAAAGCCCGGCTCGTGATTTTTCATGAAGTTCAATTGCGTATACACAACTATAGTCGCCAGGATAAGTGTAATTGACACAGAAAACTGGCCAACTACAAGGGCTTTTCGCAATGTAGTTCCCTGCAAACCGGAAACGAATCTCCCTCTCAAACCATTTACCGGCAACATTCCCGACAAGAAGAACGCAGGATAAATACCTGCCACGAATCCGATAATCAGCCCCGCCGGAACAAATAGTAGTAGCGATTTATAAAAGTCAAATGTGTCCGGAGCTATATGTTTCCCTGTAAATTCATCGAAAACAGGCCTTAGCAAGATGGACATCAGCGCCGCTACAAACGATGCGAACATACTCAACAAAATGGCATCAAGTAGAAACTGTATGATCAGCTGTTTGCGTTCACCGCCAAGCACCTTCCGTACGCCGATCTCCTTCATTCTGCGCATCGAATAGGCAGTCGTCAGATTGACAAAATTAAAACACGCAATAAAAAGAACGACCAGCGAAATCACTGAAAAAATGTACACATTGGCCCAGCTTCCGGACAAAGAAGTGCCTCCACGTGTGCCGCGCGCTTTCCCTTCCAGATAAACACTTTTCAGACGTTCCAGCGACAAGGTGAACTGCGACTGGCTTTGGTCGGTATGGAGCTTCACCAATTCCGTAATTTTGGAAGCTAATTTCGTAGCGTCAGTTTGGTCGGGTAAAACCAGATATGTGTAGAAGAAAAATCGCTTCCAGTTTGTTTGCCAATCCGGCCCGAGCGTTTTCATCGACACAAAAATATCAGTGCGAAAATGGGAATTGGCGGGCATATCTTTCATAATTCCCGTCACCGTGGCCTGATCTTTTCCGTTAAATATCAAAGTTTTACCAATCGGATTCTCCTCCCCAAAATATTTCCGGGCGGCCGTTTGAGATAAAACGAGCGTCAGCGGAGCGTTCAAAACCGTTGCCGGATTACCGCTGATCAAAGGAATAGTAAAAACAGAAAAAAGTGCTGAATCCGCATAAGCGATTTTCTCCTCGCCGTAAGTTTCCTGATCTTTTTGAATGATCAGGTAATCAGGAAAAATTCGCGCGGTTGCTTCTATTTCGGGAAAGGCATTTTGAATCGCTGATGCCATCGCCCCCGTGGTGCTTTTGTACTCAGTTCCGGAGGCCGTTTTCACGTCTGTAACGAGCCGGTAAATACGGTCAGCCTTTTGATGATAGTTATCGTAACTAAGCTCAAAACGCACATAATGCACAGCGAGAAAACATACACACATTCCCGTGGCCAGGCCAACCAGGTTGATGGTACTATACGCCTTGTTACGCAACAAATTCCGCCAGGCAATTTTAAGGTAATTCAGAAGCATTGGAGCGAATCAGGTTGGTGTTTAAGATGTATTTTCTCTTTATTCAGCGCGCAGCGTTTCGGCGGGATTGGTTTGGGCTGTTTTGTAGGTTTGTATGCCAATGGTAAAAAGGCCGATTCCAAGTAAACTTCCCAGGCAAGTCAGGAAAACACCCGGGCCCAATGCGGGATGGTAGGTAAATATTTTCAGGAACATAGCACCTGCAAAATAGCCCAGCGGAAGCGCTATAACCGCCGCAATCAGTATCATTTTAAGAAAACCCCATGATAGCAGGCTCACGATCTGAGCCACACTCGCTCCAAGAACTTTGCGCACGCCCACCTCTTTGGTTCGCTTTTCAGTCGTATAATTGACCATGCCCAGAAGACCAAGGCCGGCAATAACAAAAACAATAAAAACCATGATCTGGGTTACGCGCTTGTCGCCACCCTGAATATAGTCATCATAGAGCTGTTTTTCGTACCAGGAGTAAACGAAAGACTCGTGGGGGTGGTGTTTTTTCCAGACTTTGGCCAATCCTGCAACGGTTTTTTCTCGGTCCGCTCCCTCCGATATTTTGAAAGACAAAACCTTTATTTCGCGCGGATCAAACGCCAGCACCAACGGCGATACCGGTAATTCGTAACGCATGATACAAAAATCTTTGACAACACCCGAAACGATGACAGGCACCTCCCGAAGCATAATGCTTTGACCGATCACGTCTTTCGGATTTTTATACCCGAGTAAATGTGCCGCCTTTTGATTGATTACCGCAAAATGAGCTGAACTGTCCACCGACGCCGGCATATTTTCACCTGCAACAAAAGTCAGGTTCATGTTTGAAATAAAATCAGGATCTACTGAATAAATAAAGGAATCACTGATCTGCCGACCCGCTCCCCCACCCAACTTGCTAATTTTGGTTTGGCCGGCAGGTTCATTAAAAAGTCCGGAAGTTACTCCCACCTGCGCAACACCTGCCTGTTTCGACATCTCATTGGACAGTAATTTGAAATCACTGTCGGATACGAGCGGAACATTGAGAATATTTTTTCTATTAAAGTTTTGATTATCAGTTGCCATGAATTCAAATTGCGTATTCATGATTCCGATAAATGTCATAAAAACCAGCGCTACAACAAACTGCACAATAGTCAGCACTTTCCTGAATCCGATCTTACCCACGCCAATGGGTACAATTTCTCCTTTCAATATTTGCACCGGCTGGTAGGAAGACAGTATTTTTGCAGGAAGAATTCCGGCAAGAAAACCTGCCAAAAGCGTAAATGTGACAAACGAACTCCACAATATTCTCGAATCCTGCACCTCCCACACCAGCCAGCCTACATGGATATAACTTTTCAAAAACAGCAATCCTAGATAACCTATCAGCAAAGCGATCAAAGCGATTACGACTGTTTCTACCAAGAATTGTATTATCAGCTGACCTCGTTTCGCTCCGGCAACTTTCCGAACGCCCACTTCCCGTGCCCGGCTTAGCGACCGAGTTAGTGTCAGATTAATGTAATTGAATCCCGCGAGAAGCATGATAACCAGGGGAACAAGCAAGCTCACACCAATTTTCCAGATCGGCTCCACATACGGATTATTCAACAGATTTTCAAAGTCAGGAGAGATTTCGCTGAGCTTTTGGCTACGAAATTCATGCCCTTTAATTTCTTTGAAACCCACGTTCTTTTTATTGTCTTCCACAACACTTGCCAGCGCTCGTTCCAAAGATGCGCTGCTGGCGCCTTTTGTAAGCAACACAAACGTGTACGCATTGTAATCCAGCCAATTATCAGTCAAAATAGTTGGATTTAGATTGCTGAATGTAGCCATGGAAATCACCATATCCGACTTCAAGTGCGTTTGGAAATTTCCGATCGAAGCAAAGACACCAACAATTGTTAAGGTTTTTTTGTCCTTATTCAGTAATGTTTTCCCAAGCGGGTTTGCATTCCCAAAGAACCTTTCAGCTATTTCGTGTGTCAGCACCACAGTTCCGGGGTCGATAGCGGGCTTTCCTTTTTCAAGTCTGAATCCAAAGACATCAAAATAAGCCGGATCCACATACATGCCATTCACCCGCAATGTCTTGATTCCGTTACTGAGATTGCCATTAAAATTCCGGATCACACGTGCCGACTTTTCAATAACACTCTGTTCACTGCTGAGCTTTTCAGCCAGCGGCATCGGTGTGGAAGCAAGCGAGTATATTTCACCATCTTTGCCCGTTGCATCGGTCAAAATCCGGTAGGTCCGCTCCGGAAAACGATGAAAGGAATCTTTCTCAAAACTACTTTGTACCTGAATCAGCTGCATAAAGCAAAATGCAAGCGCCAAGCCAAGTCCGGCTACATTGATCAGTGAAAATAGCTTGTGTTTCCACAAACTGCGTATCGCAATTTTAAAGTAATTTTTGAGCATCGGCAGCATTGATAATTGACCTGAATAGTTTGACCAAAACTTCTCATGTTAAGATGAAAAATTATGTGCCAATTTTAAATTATACTCATAATCAAGCACTTACTTAGCTCTAAACAAAGCAAGGTGTCCGTTACCGGACACCTTGCTGCTAACAACTTTTGTCTATTTAGTTCAGGTTAATTATTCTTTTATTATTTTTTCAACCATTTTGGCCGAACCTATTTTTGTTTTGAAGATTTTATCTGAATGAGATCTTCACTTTCTCCGCTAATCAGATCCACTAACTCAACTTCCAATATTTGCGCAATTTGCAGAAGACGTTCAAGCGTTATTCGTGTATATGCCAACTCAATCTTGCTATACGCATTTTGTGAAATTCCAAGTTTCATTGCCATGTATTCCTGCGTGTATTCCCTGAACTCCCTCACTTTTCGAACATTGGATGCAACGGACCTGATCTTAGCCTCTGTCGTATGAATCATAGATTAAATATAATTGGTCAAAAGATTCGAACTAAAGCATCTACGACAAACACATATGTGTCAGATTGATTAAGCGGGAAAAAATAGAAAAAAATCAGCGAATGGTATCAGTTAACCCACATACCATGCCTCACAGATAACGATATCAAAATACTGATTATCAACAGCTTAAAGAAACAGAAAAGCACCCAAAAATGAAGAAAATACATCTCCGGATTTTGAGCCAATTCCAGTCAGTTAAATTCAAAATTTTCCGCTGGAAATTGAACCAAACCCTGATTTATCATTGCAGTGTTTCTGGCTCTCTGTCCCAAAATCAAGACCTCACATTAAGAAGGAAGTAGTTTAAAAGTTGTCCAGAAATGGGACCATTTAATCATTTACCGACATCACTTTTATTTGATAGAAGCTGAGCATTTTGTTCGGTGCTAATATCCGGCAAATTAAAAATTCCGTCACTAATTAACAGTGCCGCTTTGGCCAAAGTAAAACTTGAAGACCATTTACTTTTACAGACATCATGAAAACTCTGATCGCGGGCGTCTCTATCACAATGAATACCAACACTTTACAATGGGCAAGGAAAAAAATTTCTTTCTTCTAAAAAAACAGAATGCAGGAGTTTGGGCTGTGCTTTCAGCGTATATTTTTCTTGTTTCGTATCAAATCCGAAACGACGACCGTACCTGGAGTATTTATAAAGCCGATGCGGCGAGCAGCAGCTATTCCCCTTTGCACCAGATCAACCGGGAGAATGTCGCACGACTCTCGCTTTCATGGACGCTGACTTTCAAAGATATGAAGGAAAACAGCCGGGCAGGAAGCAGCGAATGCAACCCGATTGTTGTGGACGGCGTGATGTACATTACTTCTGCCAAACATTGGGTGTATGCCGTCAAAGCCGATGATGGTAAGGAAATCTGGGCTTTTGACCCTTTCAACGGTGCCGAAGGAGGCGGTGTGAGCCGGGGCGTAACTTACTGGGAACATGGAACGGACAAAAGAATCCTCGTTACAGGCGGCGACTTGCTTTTTGCGCTGGATGCCCGGACAGGAAAACCGATTCCCAGTTTCGGCAACGATGGACGAGTAAGCATGAACGACGGACTTCGTGACGCACCTGAGACGATATCCGTCATCCCGACTTCACCCGGAATTTTATACGGCGACCTGCTCATTATGGGTGCGGAAGTTTCGGAATTGTATGGCGCACAGCCAGGTTACATCCGCGCTTATCATTGCAAAACAGGAAAACTGGTCTGGACTTTTCACACAATTCCGTTACCCGGCGAGCCTGGTTATGAAACCTGGCCAAAAGATGCGTACAAATATGCAGGTGGCGTGAACGACTGGGCCGGCATGAGCCTGGACACTGCGCGCGGAATGGTTTTTCTGGCACTTGGCTCTCCATCATACGATTTCTACGGAGCTGACCGGAAAGGCAAAAACTTGTACGGAAACAGTGTTGTAGCGCTCGATGCGGCAACCGGGCGTTACATCTGGCATTACCAGACGGTTCACCATGATCTGTGGGATTATGATTTACCCGCGCCGCCAAATCTGGTGAAAGTAAAGAGAAACGGTAAGGATGTGGACGCGGTAGCGCAGATCACCAAACATGGTTTTGTGTTTGTTTTCGACAGAGAAACCGGTGAACCGTTGTTTCCCATCGAAGAGCGAAAAGTACCTGGATCCCGAATTCCGGGAGAGGAAGCGTGGCCTACACAGCCATTCCCACTGAAACCCAAACCGTTTGCAAGGCAGTTCATGACAGAGCAGGATCTCACGAAATATACCACAGCCGGACATGACTCGATTGTTAAAAAATTCCGCTCAGTGCGGTATGAGGGGTTGTTTACACCACCCGACCTCAAAGGAACGCTGATGCTTCCCGGCTCCCGGGGAGGCGCAGAATGGGGAGGCGCAGCGTACGATCCATCCACAAGTGTGCTTTTTATAAAGTCTAACGACTCTCCCGAAATACAATCGATGAAAAAAGTTGATACCGAAAAAGAAACGAAAGACCTGACTGTATTCCAGCAGGGAAAAAGTGTTTATACAACGTATTGTGCGAGTTGCCATGGAAAGGACAAAAATGGAGATGAGCCCAATTATCCATCGCTTGTGGGCTTGCGTAGCCGTTTAACCCGCGAGGCGGCATTGGACAAAATAAAAAAAGGTGGGGGAAAAATGCCTGCTTTTGCGAGTGTGATTAAAGGAAAGGAAAAAGGAATTATCGCTTTCCTGTACGAACGTGAACAGGATTCAAACAAAGTCACAAAACAGGAAACCGGACAAACCAAGACCGGCGCGGACAAGTATCTCAATCTGACAGCATACGGGCATTTCCGTGACCCGAACGGCAACCCTGCCCTGCGACCACCCTGGGGCACACTGAACGCCATCAACCTGAATACGGGTGATTACGAATGGCAGATTCCGCTTGGAAACAGTGAAAAACATCAGGATAAAAATGGCCCTGAAACAGGTCAGGAAGGTTCAGCGGGACCAATTGTGACGGCTGGCGGATTGCTTTTTATCAGCGGAACCAACGACAGGAAACTGTGGGCCTTCGACAAAACGAACGGGAAGTTACTTTGGCAAACAACCCTCCCAGGCATTGCCAACGCAACGGCCTGTACATATATGGTCAATGGAAAACAATATGTGGCAGTTTCAGTTGGAGGAAATAAGGAAAGTCCCTCCGGCTTTTTAATGGCCTTCGGCTTACCCTGAAAGGCAAAAAAGGGCACCTGAAACGCTCAGATGCCTTGTTATCATATCAATGTGTCCTCTTACAAAGTAACCTAAAAGTGTAAAGTCTTAGGTAAACAATTTGTCCATGGGCGAGCTTCGCATGAGACTGGTAATGTATTTCGTAAAAAAAGGAACGCTGCCCTCCTGATTTGTTTGGCCCAAAACAATCGGCGCCGTAAATATCTCTGTATGAGGATCAGCACCTTCATAAACATCAGAAAGCCCTGCCAAACTAAGATGGCAGGACTTTCCAGGCACTACTTAACTACCAACTTTTTAGAAGTAATTTGCTTATTCTGCCCCAGAATCTGAACGACATATAGGCCGGGTGGTATATTCGTGATCGGCATATTGATCCTACTTGTGGCATTCTGTGCACTTTCCATCAAAACCTTTCCCAATTGAGAAACCAGCCGGAAGCCATAAATTGATGCATTGCCTGAAATTACAACTTCCCCCGAGGCGGGATTTGGAAAAACTCTGACCTCATTTTCAGCCCAAAATTTAACATTCAGAAGGCGCGAATAAGCAAAACTTCCATCCCGATCGATCATCCTGAGCCGATAAAAATTGCTCCCTATAACGGGCTGTTGGTCAGAAAATTCGTATCGTTTCAAACCAGTACTTTCGCCGTACGCAGCAACCGTCCCCAAAGTTTCCCAGGATTTTCCACTCAGGCTTCGTTGAATATCAAAACTACCACTGTTTGTTTCCTCAGAAGTTGCCCAATTTATTACCACGGACTGTTCAGCCATTCGTGCATCAAGCTGAACAAGTTTTACCGGAAGCGGTGCTGCGTTGTCCGTTGTGATAAAAAATGCTGAAAAGCTGGTGAGGTTGTTGATCGTCACTTCCCATACGTTGAAATTTGCATTCCAATATGTTTTGATGCGCCAGTCGCAAGTTCCTCCGTTACAACCTCCGGGATTGTCGAGCTGCTCGGCGGATTCATAGGTATCCGGGCCGCCACCAGCAACGGATGGTATTCCATGTGCCTGAATAACCCGAAGATTCGTTTGTCCGTAATTAATACTGCCATCCGGCAGGAATCCTGTAGGTATGGGTTCTGTCGGAAGCTTCTGCGTACCCGCTGTCGTCGCAGCGTTGAACGCATCGAATTCAGCCTGGGTAAAGTACAATCTGACGCGGTAACTCAACGGAGTAGTGGGATAGGTTCCGTCTGGCGCGGGCTGAAAATCATAATGCCTCGTCAGATAGGGACGGCCGTTATATTGCTGTACCGATGTTGCAAGCGTAACTTTTCCTGACATCCGGAAAGTCGGAAATCCGCCAGCGCCCGATCCTTCAAATTGCGCCATCAACTTGCCACAGTTGTCTTTCACCGCCCTAAGGCCATTTCCGGAGGGATAGTTGAAAATCACATCCTGAGACGTGGCCGAACTGTAAAATGGTGCAATTCCGTAGGTGCCTACGCTGATGGAATTGCTTGAAGCAGCGCAACCTTCCGTTGATGTATATACCGCTTTGTAACTTTTGACAGTCGTCCCCGGAACCACAAGCTGATTTCCGGAAAGTGGCACATTGCCGTTACCGGTCATCAGATCAAACCCGCCAAAATCGCCGGCGCTGTACCACGAAACTCCCTGGCTGGAGGTAGTGAGAGAAAGTGTTACATCTGCACAAGACTGATTTCCAGCCAACAAAGGCCCAGCAGGTTGCGGATACGGAAGCACAACCACCTGAACAGAATTTGAATTATTCACTTTATAATAATACGTATCCGTTGGTGAGACTGAATAGTAGCGCACCTCCGCCCCGGCAATTTCGGCCAGAAGCGTCCAGTTTGCGTTGTCCGCAGAGCGGTACCAGGAAACCGTGCTGCTCCCGGGAATGTAACTGGTCAGCTGTACTGTGGCTCCCTGACAGATATTCAACGGACCGGAAACAGCGGAGCCGGTTATCGGGTTGGTGATACGGAGCGTCTGCGCAAAGACATATTGCCCAGTCATACCCGCGGTCAACGCGAGTATTAAATAAATGTTCTTCATAAAAATAGAGATTAATGGTGATTTTAACGGGGAAAATTGGCCTTTCCTAAATGACAGTTCATCGGTTTGGCTTGGGAAAACCCTGAATTAATTGACCCTTTTGGGATTCAAGGAATTTGTTCGATTTGCATTTCACATTCCGCAGCATTCTTCCAACTGACCAGGTAAGTGCCGTTGGGAACGATTGTAATAGAGCCCGAACCTTTGATATCGCAGGAATGAGGGACTTTATTATTTTCATGATAGGCCGCATTTCCCGTGAAAAAATAGTTTAGCTTTCCTTTGGGGACACCCGAAATGGTGAAAGATGAGGTTTCGGGAAGATGATCCTTAATTGGACCAATCTCCAATACAGGATTTGATGTGAAAATTCCCGGACTATCCTTTACTTTGATTTTGATTGTCGCCGCGTTCTCCGGAACTGCCGATACAACCCTGCACTCGATGATCTTCTCATCTTTTAAAGATCCGTCTTCTGAAAAAGCTTCCAGTTTTACGGTGTGCAGACCGCTATAAACAAACGGCACCTCCACCGAATCTTCGGAGTAAGTGTTACCACTGGGGAATGTCCATCTGATCGTTTTTGCATCAGTTGACGTATTTTTAAATTTCACCGACGTCCTGGCAACCGCATACTTTTTGTCAGTACCCGGACTGTAATATTCAAAATTCGCCACTGGTTTTTTGGGAACCGGACCTATCCACCGACAAGCCTCCGGGATCGCCGCACCTAAGACGGCCGCAATAATGGGGACGCCGACGTCCCTCATGCTCAATCGAGCGAAAAAATTTGATATCGTTTTCATGATTGTAACTTAAAAAAGTAACGAAGGGGCTGCACAATATTAAGCAGCCTCCTTCCTGGTCAGATAAATTCCCAATCGTATGTCAATTCATAGATTCCTCCATGACCTACTATTCGGATGGTTTTCTCCGCAGAATTGTTACTCCCGGACCAACTAAAATTCGGGCCCGGTAACGGCAACGTCACGATTTGTGCAGGAAAAAGATCATCTCTAACCCCAGCTACAATCCTATCCGTAATGAATGTTAGTAACGGACCAATCACCAGGCTGATGGCAACGCCCAGAAGTCCCCCGGCGACTGCAAGCTTTGCCTTGATCAACTCTTGCGCCTTTGTGGCAATTTTCTTAACCGCATCTTCACTTCCACCCTGATCTTTCTCAATCAGTACCAACCCAATTCCAAATTCTTTTGGAAAAGCCTGCAAACCTGTAAAAGTGTAAAACACGCGTGGTGGATTGAATACTTTTACATCGCCGTCATCAAAATGAGGATAAATCGCAGAGGGTGAAATGGGAGTTGTATCTCCGTTTGGCTGAACTGCAAAACCGCCTAAATAAATCTCATCATTACCAAATTTTTCCACCCATTTGCCACCAGTTTCATCCTGGCATTTTACCCGGTGAACTCTCAAAGAAAGTCTTGTTGCCATTTTTGTTAAAGTTTAATTGTTGAACATTTAATTTTTATTAGATCAAAGTTCTACAATTACACCGAACAGATAAATCACATAAAATGGTGATATTAAGCATAAAAAAGCCGGCGCATTTGGACGCCGGATAAATATATTTCGGAATGACTTATGACTTAAAAAAGGAAAAATTTGGACCGTATGGAAAATTACGAAAGAAAACTATCCAAGCTGCTTCATGCCGCGATAATATCCATAGAACAGAGAGGCATAAACAAAATTTCTGAATATATAAATCAAATAAAAAACTAGTGCGCTACCGGAAGCATATACCGATTCGCCAAGAATACTGACAAAAAAATCCAGAAAGCACGCGCAGAAGAGAGTTGCTGTAAACCAAAAATCCGGGCTATTCCGCAGCTTGGTATTTGGCATATCATTTCTTATCAAAACAGTCAGATTTACCAGTGAAAATATAAACAGAATGCCAATGTTTATATACAAACTTTGTGCATCAAAAAATTTGTACATTTTCATATCCAGCGCTTTATATATTTGCAGAGCAATAAATGCAAATACAATTAATATGACAGCAAGATGAACAACTTTCGCTTTATATTGTCCTTTGAGGTAGAGCATTAACAAACTAAACTCAATTGTTACATAAAAATAATCTACAAACATATTGTTTGTCAGCAAGAGAGCGGTAATGGCCGCAATCAATTCCAACAAAAATATAGCACAAAAGTTTAACGCCAGATATTTGTATCTGCCCTTCCAAACATTTTTCGATTTTGCAGCGAAGATTACAAGAAAAAAAACACTCAAAATGATGCTCCAACCTGAAACACGATAGATTGGAACTAATAACGAATCATCCATATGCAGTTACTATATTTTTGGAGGCGGCGTCTTTTGACCGGATCCTAATTTAATTGGGATTCCAAAGACTTGGTTAGAAGAGTATTTAAAGGGAACATTTTCTAACGGACCATTTGCCAAAGAAAAGGTAAAACTTCCAATAGCAGCTGCCTCTGAAAACACCTTCAAATCGTTCTCATCCACTACAAAAGGGAGCAACTCAATTGTGTGTTGTAAATTTTGCCTCCCGACAAGAAAGTAAATACCATCAGGACCAATTCCATTACTTTCCTTTTTTTTCTTTAAAACATTTCCAAGTTCAATAATTTGTTCGTTCGATAAGTAAAACCCTTCATAAGCGGGCACCTCAACCGAATTGACGACTTTAACATTTGCGAGAATTCGTTTCCAAGCGAGAGAATCAGCCATAATATTACTAAGTTTAAAAATAGGTGAGAATTTAAATTAAATGTAATTCGATCGCTTTCAGAATTGCTTCCGGAGCGGAGTTAACGTGTAGTTTTTCGTATATATGTTTTACGTGTGTGCATACCGTGTTAATGCTGATGAAACATTTATCTGCGATCAGTTTATAGCTCATTCCCTTTACCAGACAATTTAAAATTTCCTTTTCGCGGTTGGTCAGATCCACGTAATTTGGCTGCTGCTTCACAAACTGATTCTGAAACATTCTCAGCACCTTCGATGCAATTGCCGGTGATAAATGAGACCCGCCCAAATTTACTTCCTCAATTGCTTTCAGATAGTCGTCCGGTTTGCTCGTTTTAAGAATATAACCCGAAGCACCCGCACAAATTGCAGCGAAAATTTTATCATCCTCCTCATGTATAGTTTGCATCAGTACCCGCGTTTCGGGATAAGTTTTTTTGATATTCCGAAGCGCTTCAATTCCTGAAACATGCGGCATCTGAATGTCCATAAGTACTACGTCTGGCTTGTGCTTGCGAACCAGGGCTACACTTTCGCGGGCATCTGCAAAGGCACCTGATAGCCACATACCCTCCGATGCAGCAACGAACATCGACAGGCTTTCTCTAAAATTCGGATTGTCTTCAAAAATCAATACCCTGATCATAACGCACATCTGACTACAAGCCTGACAAACAGTTTTGCCTACCCGACAAATACCAACTTTTTGACTATTAAACTACATCATCAAAATAACTAAATCCACTCCAAGCAAAAAATCATCAATTCTGGTGATTTGCAAGATTGGTGCGAATCCGGATCGCCGTCCCGTTTCCGGGTTTTGAGTAAATTTCAACCGCAGTTTCGCCTCCGCGCGCACGGTGATTGTAATTTTTCAGGCCGTTTCCCTCGTAAGTCTGCGCCGTATCAAACCCAACACCGTCGTCATGTACCGCAATTTCAAGTTTACCAGCTTCTTCTTTGACAGACACCGATACCAGACTGGCCGATGAATGTTTTGCAGCGTTGTTAATTGCTTCTTTGAAAATCAAAAACATGTCGCGACGCTGGTCGATACTGAGTTCGAATTTATAATCCGGCACGGGATCAAACGCAAGCGCAATATCTCTTGCTGCGAGAAATTCGGCAGCAAAACTTTTCATTTTTTCAATCAGCTTTTCAAATGTATCGTACTCCGGATTCAATGCCCAAATGGTGTCACTGATCAGGGAAGCGGATTCTCTCGAATTCCGAGATATCTTTTCCAGCAACGGATTTACTTCAATTTCCGACTTCCCCAGTTTTTTCCGGAGTAGCTCGACAAAAAACGTGATGCTGCTCAAATTTGCTCCAACCTCGTCGTGCAAGTCCGCGGCAATGCGCTGCCTGATATCCTGGACCCTCATGCGCTGGCGAAAATCGTACAAAAACCAGAAATAAATGACCAGGGAAATAAATGACACAATTATGGTAATAAGAAATGACCAGAACCACCATTTTTCCCAGAAATCCTCTTTTATTTCAAACGGCACGGAATAGCGGACTCGGGGCATTTTGTCTGATGTGACCCAGGCTTCAAAATTGTATTTCCCACCATCAAGGTTGGTATATCGAACGATCGGATATTTTGCAGTTTGCCATCCAGTTTCCAGCCCTGTAAGTCGAAATTGAATGTTGGCGTGAGCAAAACGTGATTTGGGAAAATAGAAAACGATGTCGTGATATTCGGAATTAAAGATCAGTTTTTCGTTTGTAGAACGTGTTTGCCCGTCAACTTCTACCAGCAAATCTAACGGCACGCTGACGACCGGGTAGAAAATCCCAACAAAAAATACAAAAGATAGCCGGGAGAAAATTCGGTACTTTTTCATGATGTGATGAAGAAGGAAATTAAAACGTTTCACCCGCGAATCGCTTTACCTCAAAACTTAGCAAAAAATCAATGAATAATCCGGCGAAGCTCCCGAAACTTATTTAACGGCAAAAAATAGCGCGAACATTCAGTTCCGGGATCGGGAAACCGATAACCTGCTACATAAAACAGAAAGCCAGCTACAATCTTTTGAAGCTGGCTTTCTGTTGTTTCAAACGGCTTAACTAGTCAGTTTTAAGCGATTTTACCGGATTCATGAGCGCCGCTTTAACACTTTGAAAACTAACCGTAAGCAACGTTACGCCCATTGCCAACAAACCCGCCAGCCCGAAAATCCACCATGCGATGTTGGTTTTATAGGCAAAATCGGCCAGCCATTTATCCATCAGATAATACGATAAAGGCGTAGCGATAATCATAGAAACAATTACGAGTATTAAAAAATCTTTTGATAGTAGCTGAACGATACTTTGCACGGAGGCACCAAGTACTTTCCGGATGCCGATTTCCTTGGCGCGCTGTTGTGTCACAATCGAAACCAACCCGTACAAACCCAGGCATGAAATAAGCACTGCAAGGCTTGCAAAATAACCAATCAATTTACTGAGGCGTTGTTCGCTTACATAAGCATTCGCAATGCTTTGATCAAGAAATTCGTACGCGAATCCTTTTTCCGGAAAATATTGATCCCACTCCTTACGGACATAAGCCAGTGTTTTTTCCATATTTCGGGGCGACAGCTTGATTGACACCTGTGTAAACATTGGCTGATCGATAGTAAGCATCAGGCCCTGAATGGGATTTTGCAGCGACTGACTGTGAAAGTCCTTCAAAACGCCAATAATTTTCCCTTTTTTCCCTTCCAGATCAACCGATTTACCAATGGCCTCGGAGGGCGTTTTCCAGCCAAGTTGTTTAACCCCCGTTTCGTTTACCAAAAAGCCCGCTTTTTTGTCTGTTGAGAACTGCTCCGAAAAATCGCGTCCCGCAGCCAGTTTGAGACCAAATGTTTTGACAAAATTGAAATCCACACCGATTGCACCAATAAAAATGTTCGACTCAGGCGCGCTGCCTTGCGGAACGACATTGCGCTGTACCGCACCATTAGCCATGCGCTGGGTCGAGAAAGTGACATCCTGAATACCTGGATTCGTCAGCAGAATTTCTTTAAAAGTTTTCAATCGCAGATAAGAACTGTCGCTGCGTGTTGCGAAAACATTGGTAATTTTCTCGTTTCTTATGTCGGCTGTGATGATCCGGTCTTTTTCAAAACCCATTGGACGTTCCATCAAATAATTCAACTGCCTGAACGCCACCAGTGCTCCGACGATTAGCATGATGGATGCAATAAACTGAAATCCAAGCAAAAACTGACGCACTACACCACCACGCGCTTTACCGCTTACAAAGTTTCCTTTCAAAGTCGCGACCGGCTCATAACGGGCAACAAAAAACGCCGGATAACTACCGGAAAGCAGTCCGGCAATTAATGCTATAAGAATAAATGCAATGGGCAATACAGGATTTGAAATCAGATAGAAAACCGTTAACTGCTTGTTTGTAAGATCGTTGAGTACCGGCAGAAAAAGTGCGATAAAAATCATCGCGAACAGAAGGGCAATTCCGCTGATAAGCAGTGATTCACCAAGAAACTGTACTACGATCTGGCCTTTTTCACTCCCCAGGGTCTTACGAATTCCCACCTCTCTGGCTCTTTTGAGAGATCGAGCGGTTGACAAATTGATAAAATTAATGCCGGCAATAATCAAAGTCATAAATCCAATTGCCAGAAAGACGTACAGGTACATGCGGTTTCCGGATGTCTCAAAATTGCCTTCCACACTGCTGTCCAGATGTATATCCGTGAGCGGCTGTAATTTGTATTCTATATCTTTCGCAATTTGTTTGTCTGCGTGCGTGGCCAGAAATTTCGGGAACCGGGCATTCACCGATTCTGCCGATTTCCCAGGCCGTAGTAACACATAGGTTGCGGAATGCGTGATCACCCAGTTTTGAGGCAGATTGGTGCGAACCAATTCGCTTTCGGTTGCAAACATGGTCTGGTAATCCGACAGCAGTTCAATCCGGATATGTGAATTGTCGGGCAAATCCTTGATGACGCCGGTGATTTTCAGCGGGTGTTTTCCTTCATAGATCAATGACTTCCCCAAAGCCGGATTTTTACCAAAATATTTTGCGGCGATCTTCTCTGAAATGACAACCGAATAGCTGTTTTTCAAAGCTGTTGCAGGATCTCCTTCGACAAATTGAAATGAAAAAATGTCGAGTAGTGACGAATCGGCAAAAAAGAATCGGTTTTCGTCGAATTTGACAGGGCGGGAGGCGCCGGCAGTCGGGATTTCTATGGTGGCATTACTTCTGTAAACGCGGGCTGACTTTTCAATTTCGGAGAAATTATCGGGCAAAAGTGGAGAGGCAACAGTTGGCGTTAATCCGAGAAATGTGGTCAACCCTGCAAATTTGGGAAGATAAGTAAGCCTGTAAATCCGGTCATGCTTTTCATGAAAGGTATCATAGCTGATTTCATGACGAACAAAAACGAGAATAAGAAAACAGCATGTGAGCCCGATCGTAAGCCCAAGGACGTTGATGAACGAAAAAACTTTGTGTTGACGGAGATTTCGGTAGGCAATTTTCAGGTAATTTTTAAACATGGCTTTTTGAAGTTTTTTGGCATAGGCCGGAAGACCGCCGCGGGTTTTGAGATAACAGTGGCTGTTAGCTAATGGCCGTTGACTATCAGCCTTTTGGACTGAAAATTTCTATTCATTCCTGAGCGCTTTTACCGGGTCCGAGAGTGCCGCCCGGACGCTTTGAAAGCTGATTGTGATAAGTGCAATTACGACCGCCGATAGTCCGGAAAGAGCAAACATCCACCAACTGATTTCGATTTTATGTGCAAAGTTTTGCAGCCACTTATTCATAAAATAATAGGCAACCGGGCTGGCTATGAGAATGGCCAGCACCATGAGTTTTACAAAATCTTTCGACAATAAAAACACCACACTTTTCACACTTGCACCCAAGACCTTACGCACGCCGATTTCCTTCTCACGCACTTCAACCGAGAACGTAATAAAACCGAGCAGTCCGAGGCAGGCAACCAGCACAGTGAGGCCCGCAAATCCATTAAATAACCGGGACATACGTTCTTCTTTAGCATAAAGCCGGTTGTACGCTTCATCCAGAAAATAATAATCGAAAGGAACGGAAGGTTGGTTTTTGTTGTAAATGGCTTTTAGCTCGTTGAGCGATTTGGATACGTCGCTGTGTGCGTTGAGCCGGACAAGCAAAAATGCACCGTTGCCGAAAAGCTCCCTGCTGGTGTCGCTAGCTACCGTCAGCATCATCGGAGGTGTACCGCCGTGCAGGCTTTGTACTTCAAAATCGCGGAACACGCCATCATTTTTGAATTCCTTAAACGGTCTCGAATTCTCCGTCTGGTCATACTTATTAATTCCGGCTTCTTTGAGCAAAGTCTGGTTGTAAACTGTAATCTCGCCGCCTCGTGCATTTTCATCCCAACCCTCCGGTTTGCTCACCCATTTCACGCCCATCATTTGCATGAAACTGCGATCTACGATCATTGTCTTCACCATCAGATCCTTTTTTGTTTTTTGAGTGGTCAGAAAGTACGTCATGATCCGGTCAGTGAACATCGCAGTTTGTGTTGTGGCTACATTTCCCGCACCGGCCCAAGCTCTCACCTCGTCCCGAATGACAGAAAATCTGCTGCTTTCATCTGCATCAATTTTGATAGCCAGTACCTGCGACCGATCGATCCCGATATTTTTTGTACGCAAAAACCGCATCTGGGTTATCAGTACCACACAGCAGATCAGCAGCCCCACTGCCGCAGTGAACTGAAATGTGGTGAACACCTGGCGTACCAAAGCACCCGACCTCCCTGAGCCAAAACTACCTTTGAGTACCTCCTGCGGCTTAAAACCGGAAAGCAACAGTGCCGGATACAAACCGGATAACAGAGAACAAATCACCCACAAACCAAAAATCAGGATCCAATACAATTTATCCTGTAAAACCCTGCCGTCCATTTGCAAGTCAAAAAGCTGTTGGCACCAGGAAAATGTAAGTCTTAAAAGGACCGCGGCCAGTATAAAACTGATGGTCGTGGACAGGAGCGATTCAGCAAAAAACTGGATCACTAATTCTCCTCGTCTGCTGCCGATGGCTTTCCGAACGCCAACTTCCCGCGCTCGCTTGGTTGCCCGTGCTGTGGTGAGGCTCACATAATTGATCACCGCCAGAACAAGGATTAAAACTGCGATCGTGAGAAAAATATAAAGTTGCTTTGCGGCGTCACCAGAAGAGTTTTTTCCACCCAGATGAAGCGAAGAGAGCTTTTCCAGATAATGCCTGTCTGTCAGGCTCACGAATCTGATGCCCTTTTTAATCTTTTCGAGTTTCTTTTCAACAGTAATAATGCTAGCTGTCGGCGACAACACGAGGTAGGTTTCCAGAAAACCAGAACGCTCGTAGGAATTTTTCTCATAGTCGCCAAGGGCTGACATGGAGGGCAGTGAGATGAGCGCGTCGAACTGAAACACCGAGTTTGTTGGCAAATCTTCCACAACAGCCGAAACGGTCAAAGGATATTTTTTATCAAAAATGATGGTTTTACCAAGCGGATTGCCATTTCCGAAGTATTTTTCAGCGAATGGTCGGGTCATGACTATTTTCCCGGGATCAGAAAGCGCTGTTTCAATATCGCCATGGAGCATGTGGCAGCCCATAATTTTCAGTGCCTGATCGTCTGCATAACCTATTTTATCTTCCTTTAAACGATGATCGGCGTCCGTTTGCAGCATAACGCCGTTCCGCAATCCCGCACTATAACGCATCACCTTTTCCACCTCCGGCACCTGCCGCTTGATCTCACTACCGTACGTCTGATGAAAATTGGGAAAATTCACTTCCTGATCGCCAATTTTACCAACAGAATTGATGCGATAAGTACGATCCGTCAAAAGCTGAAATTCGTCGTAGTGAAATTCATGCCATACGTACATACCAATAAAAGAACTCACCGCGAGTCCAATCGTCAGACCAGTCAGATTCAGTAAGCTGAACAATTTGTTATTCAGCAAATTCCGTACAGCGATTTTAAGATAGTTTGTCAGCATGGTTGTTGGCGATTAGCTGTTAGCTTTTGGCTTTTAGGTATAAGTATTGAATCTGCAAACTTGAATATTGGTTAATTAAAATTGGCTTCGTTTTCATTGGGTATAAGTGGTGTCACACTGAGCATGAGCACTGTCACACTGAGCGGAGTCGAAGTGCTCTCACACCAAGCGTGAGCACTGTCACACTGAGCGGAGTCGAAGTGCTGTCACACCAAGCGTAAGCACTGTCACACTGAGCGAAGTCGAAGTGCTGTCACACCAAGCGTGAGCACTGTCACACTGAGCGAAGTCGAAGTGCTGTCACACCAAGCGTGAGCACTGTCACACTGAGCGGAGTCGAAGTGTTGTCACACCAAGCGTGAGCGCTGTCACACTGAGCGGAGTCGAAGTGCGGGCCGGGTGATTGAGACCCGCAACATTGCGGCCCGGTCTTCGACTACGCTCAGACTGACAACATCTTCGCTCACACTGACAAAATCAATGCTCATACTAACAAAATCTTGACGCTTAAACTGACAACAAATCTCGACGCTTAAACCGACAATATCTCAAGACGCTCAAACTGACAAAATCTCGACGCTAAGACTTCCAAAATATCCGCTCAGAAATAACAAATACTTCCTCAAATTGCCAGGCACCACACCAAAAGCTAAAAGCCCGTAGCCAATAGCTAACAGCCAACAACTATTCACTTCGCAGCGAATCCACCGGATCCATTAGCGCGGCTTTGATGCTTTGAAAACTGATCGTGAACAGTGCCACGACGATAGCCAGAACTGCGGCCACCACGAAAACCCAAAGTTCGATGTTGATCCGATACGCAAAATCCTGTAACCAACTGTTCACCGCCCACCACGCGATCGGCGAGGCGATCAGGATCGAGGCCAGAACCAGCTTCATAAAATCCTTCGAAAGTAGTGCTACGATGCCGGCGACAGATGCGCCCAAAACCTTCCGCACCCCAATTTCTTTCAACCTCCGTTCAGCAGAATAAGATGCCAGACCAAACAGCCCGAGGCAGGAAACGAAAATGGCAAGCCCCGCCAGAATGCCGACTATCTTGCTCACCTGGGCATCGGCCTTGTAGAGTTCCGCGAAATGCTCATCCAGAAAAGAATAATTAAAAGCGTTGTCCGGAACCTGTTTATTCCAGATTGCCTGCATACTGGCAAGCGCCTGCTTGGCATCCTTCCCCTTGATCCGCACGGACATTTCACTATAGCCCCAGTCTTTCTGATTGAAAATACAGAGTGTTTCGATTTTGTTATGCAGGGAGTTAAAATTGAAATCTTTTGCGATCCCAACGATTGAACCGGTCGAATCCATGCCGCCAAAACCAAATCTTTTACCAATCAGTGTCTGCATGGTCAACGTGGGTTCATCTTTCAAAAGCTCTTTCGCGAGAGATTCGTTGATGATGTACGTTTTGCCGTTGTCGGCAGGGGAATCTTCAAAGTTGCGACCGGCAACAAGTTTGATCTTATAAAGTTTCAGATAATCAGGGTCAACTACAACCTGCGACGAAGCCATGCTCCGTTCCGGCCCGCTACCGTGGAACGTCACGCCGGTTTGGTGAAAATTATTTCCGAGACGCTGGTGCGAACCTGTTACGGCTTCGACAAATGAACTGGTGAGAAACTCCTGTTTAAGTGACTGATATTTTGGTTCAGACTTAGCGTCAAGCGGAATAATAACAACCTGTTCTTTCACAAATCCCGGATCTTTATCCTTCATGTACTGAAGTTGTTTCACTGCAAATCCGGTGGCGATGATCAGAAACACTGCACTTGTAAACTGAGCGATAACCAATGCACTGCGGAAATTGCTTTTGCCTGTTCTGATGGTTCCTTTTAGTACCTTGATCGGTTCGAACGCAGACAAAAATGCCGCAGGATACAAGCCTGAAAATACGCCGATGATTACAGTACCCGACAATATCCCAAGCAACAGAGCCGGATTTGTAAATACCGCAAAATCTAGTTCACGCTGGCTGAAATCAGACATAAAAGGCAAGACTATTTTTACCAGTAAAACGGCCAGTATCAGCGCAAAAAATGACAACATTACAGATTCTCCTATGAACTGATTCGCCAACTGAAACCGCTGTGCTCCGATTGATTTCCTGATGCCTACTTCTTTGGCACGACCTGTGGAACGTGCCGTAGAAAGGTTCATAAAATTAACACAGGCGATTACAAGCACGATTACGGCAATGATCGAGAAAATATAGGTATAGCTGCGGTCGAATTTCTGAAAGTTGATATAATCATGCGTGATGTCATTTGATTTCGCATGAATATCGGCCATCGGCTGCAAAAACAGCTCATAGTATTTCCATCCATCTTCCTTCATGTATTTTTTGAGGAAAGTCGGAAACTTCTTTTCCAGACTTGCAATGTCAGTTTTCGGGGCCAGTTCCAGATAAGTCACCAGACCGTTACCTCCCCAGTTGTTCATCGCATCTGGTCCGAAAATAGTGTTCATCGAAAACAATGCGTCGAACTGCAGATGGGAATTGGAAGGAACATCTTCCATAATTCCAGTCACTTTGTAGGTCACTGTATCGCTATCGTAGCGGACCACTGATTTCCCCAACGGATCCTGGTCACCAAAGATACTTTTAGCGCTTTTTTGTGAAAGCACGACAGTTTTTGGTTCTTTCAAGACGGATGATTTTTCTCCCTCAATGAGTTTAAAATCAAACATTTCGAAAAAATTCCCGTCAGTCCAAAGCGCTTCCTTCAGCTCAACCCTTTTGTCGCCAAGGTTCAGTCCAATTGTTTGCATACGTCTTACCCGCACAAAATTTCTGATATCCGGATAGTCGTTTTTCAAACTGGGGCCCATCGGATACATGGATAAGGCAACTTTTTGAGACGCTACCATTCCAGGAAATTGCTGAACTTCATCGAGCCTGTAAAGATTTTTCGTATGCATCTTATCAAAGCTGTTTTCATAAAAAACAAACAGCATAATCACAATGCACGAAGCCATACCAATTGCCAGACCAACAATATTGATGGCAGAAAAAACCTTGTTGTTTTTGATATTACGGAAGGCGATTTTGAGATAATTTTTTAACATGGCGATTTTTGGCTGTTAGCTAATAACTGTTGGCTGTTGGATTCGTTTAAACTGTTTTTTTCTTGGCTATTGGCTGTTGGCCAGTGGCTTTTTGCTTCGTTGAACTGAATTTATTTTAAGCCAATTAGCTGTTGGCTTTTAGACTCATTTGCATCGAATTTCTCAAACATTGTTTACTTTTTGCTAAAAGCTAACAGCTACTCACTTCTCAGCGATTTAACCGGATTCGTCAGCGCCGTTTTCAGGCTTTGCAGGCAGATTGTGATCAACGTGATCGTAAGCAGCAAAGCGGGTGGAATAACGAAAACCGACCAGCCAAGATTGATGTGAAAAGCATAATTGTCCAGCCAGGCTTCCGCAACGAAATAAATTACCGGGACAGCAATCAATGAAGCGAAGATAACCAGCTTCACAAAGTCTTTGGAGATCAATACAAGTAAACCGCTTACCGAAGCACCCAGCACTTTTCGGATACCTATTTCCTTTGTTCTTAATTTGATCACAAAACTGGAAAGCCCCAGCAGGCCCATACAGGCCACCATGATGGCGAGAACAGCAAAAAGTCCAAACACATTCCCCAGCCTGCTATCGGCCTGATACTGACGATTGAAATACTCGTCCAGAAAAAAATATTCAAAAGGATTACCTGGAAAAGATTTTTTGTAAAGCGACTCTACATCTGCTATACTTTTGGCAGCATCGGTTACATTGAGGTTGATGGAAATGTATTTCCCGCCGGCGTAGGATGGATAATAAAACAATATCGGATCGAACTTCTCTTTTAATGAGCGCTGGTGAAAGTTTTTCAGTACTCCGATGACACGAGATGGAACGTCATCCTGACCTAATTTGAAAGTGATATTCTGGCCGATCACTTCATCCGGAGACTTGTACCCAAGTGCGGTGACTACTTCTTCATTGATAATCACTTTTGTAATACTTTTCGATCCTAAACCGGAGGTATCCTCGGCAACGAAATTCTTCCCCGCAACCAATTCAATTTTATAGGCAGGTACGAAATTCTCGTCGATCTCCAACAGGTAAGTCGTAAAATTGTGCTGCTGATCCTGATTGGCCCGCCTTACGCTGTTTCGATACCGGATCATATTCCCCGGAATATCCGATGAAACGGCCGCTTTCACCACAGATGGATTTGATCTGATCTCGGATTTGAAGTAATTATACTTGTTCCCGATCGTGGAATCTATAATTGCCGGTGATTTCACGATTAGTATCTGGTCTTTCTTGTAGCCCAGATTTCCGTTCCGCATATAATTGAACTGCCGAAAAACAACAACAGTAGATGCTATTAAAATGATCGAAAGAATAAACTGAAACGAAACAAGAACCCGCCTGAGCGAGACACCGGTACCAGATTGCATCACCAGACCTTTCAGTACTTTGGCCGGCAAAAAGGATGACAGTACGAATGCCGGATAGGCGCCAACCAAAACCGCTCCCGAAATAAAAACAAATACCACCGAGATATAAAAGAGTGGTTCATGCCCTAATCCGGTTGAGAAGAACCCGGCGCTGATGTCCTTCCCGATAAACTGGTTAAACAAGGGAACGCATGACAAAATTATCGCAGTCGCAACGAAAAGTGCAAGCGCGTTGATGATCAGCGATTCCAGCAAAAACTGGGTGATCAATTGCTGTTTTACGGCCCCAACAACTTTACGTAAACCAACTTCCTTGGCACGCTCCATGGATTTGGCAGTCGATAAATTGATATAATTGATCCAGGCAATAAAAAGAATGAAAACACCGATCACCGCCAAAAAATAGATCTCGTTCTGGCTTCCGTTTGGCTCTACCTCTTTTAGGTAGTTCGATTTAAGGTGAATGTCTGCAACTGGTTGCAAATGAAAAGTGGATTTAAAATTCAGCTCCTTCATTTTTGCACCCAGGTACTTTTCAATAAATGCGGGGAATTTGGCTTCCAGTTTTTTAACATCCGTTCCCGGTGCCAAAACGACGTAATTATAGAATTCAGGCCAGGTCCACTCATTTAGTCCCCAGTTGGGCCCAACAGTGGCAAAGGATATAAGCATATCAAATTTGATATGCGAATTTTCAGGAATATCTTTAAAAACACCCGTTACTTTCATGGGCATTCTGCCGTTCATTTTGAGCGTTTTCCCTAACGGACTCTCGTTGCCGAAATATTTTTTTGCTTCGGTTTCTGATATAACAATGGTGTTTTCGTCCGTCAGGCAAGTTTGCCGATCGCCTTCAATAAGCGGATAGGAAAATATACGAAAAAACGACGCGTCCGCCAGGTAAATGTTCCCTTCATTGAAAGTCTTCGGCGTGCTGTTATTCTGCTCATTGGACATGGTCGAAGCATTCATAAACAACGATGTACTTACGACGCGTACGAAATCAACCACTTCCGGAAAATCCTTTTTCATTGCCGGCCCGACGGCCGGATGATTCGATGCAGTCGTGGGCACATTTTGCATACTTCCCGAATAGGAAATCGGAACGCGGTAAATATTGGCGACATTGGTATTGAACCGATCGTAACTCGACTCAAAATAGACATATTGAAATACAAAGAAACAGGCAGCGATACCGATCGCGAGACCAAATATATTGATCGCAGAAAAAGTCTTGTTTCTCCACAGATTCCGTCGGGCAATTTTGAAATAGTTTCTGAACATCTCTATTAGCTGATAGCTATTGGCTGTTAGCCGTTAGCTTCGTTTATGAGTGAATAGCTATTGGTTTTTAGCCATTAGCTTCGCTTGTTTTTTATTCGAGTTTTCCTCTTTTCAACTTTAACCAATTGGCGAAAGCTGATAGCCAATAGCCACTAGCTTTTTGCTATTCACTCCTGAGCGATTTCACAGGATTCATCAGAGCCGCTTTGATACTTTGATAACTGACTGTTGCAAAAGCAATTACAGTAGACAACACAGCCGCGGCGACAAACACCCACCACTGAATGTCCGTTTTGTAAGCAAAATTTTCCAACCAGCGATACATGCCGTAATAGGCAATTGGCGAGGCAATCAGGAATGCAATCAGTACCAGTTTAAGGAAATCCTTTGAAAGCAACCCGACAATACTACCTATCGACGCACCCATCACTTTCCTGACACCGATTTCCTTGGTGCGCTGCGTGGTACTGTAAGAAGCAAGACCAAGCAATCCAAGGCAGGAAATGAAAATTGCCAGAATTGCGAAGTTAAAAAATAACTTTTCGAAACGTTCTTCGCTACGGTACTGACGATCAAAAAACTCATCCATAAAATAGTAGCTGAACGGACGGTCCGGCATTGCAGATTTCCATTTTGTTTCAATCGCCGCCACCGCTTCCTTAATGTTTCCGCCATCTATTTTTATTGAAATCAGATCGCTTTGTCGGGGTTCAATACGCATTGTAAGTGGTTTGATTTTTTCCTGCAAAGCACGAAAATGAAAATCTTTTACAACACCGACGATTTTACCCTCTCTCCCCCACTGTTTGAACCTCCTGCCAATGGCCTGATCAGCAGAACTATATCCAAACAATTTGGCAGCAGCTTCGTTGATGACCATAGCCTGGGTTGTATCCGTTCCAAATTCCTTCGAAAACGCGCGTCCTGCCAACATTTTGAGGTTAAATTGTGGAATGTAATCAAAATCGACAAAGTACAGATCGAGATTGGCGACCTGTAAATCACCGCTTTTATTTTCTATTTCAGAATATGCACCCGGATTTCCGCCACCCGGAACGCTCGATGATACAGCAGTAGATTTAACCCCACTCAAATCGTTGAGAGATTCTTTAAACGCGTTCTTTTTTGGATCTCCTTCCGAATTAACCACCATCATCTGATCCTTCGTAAAACCAAGGTCACGATTGCGCATGAAGCGCATCTGTGTATACACCACCATGGTTGCAATAATGAGCGCTATTGAAATCCCGAATTGAACGGTCACCAAACCTTTTCTCAACAAAATACCCTTGACGCTGGTCGTGAACCGGCCTTTCAACACGACAACCGGTTCGAAGGAAGATAGTACCAGGGCAGGGTAACTTCCCGCAACAATGCCAATCAGAATTGATGAAACAAACAAAAGACCAATAAACGGCCAGTTGCTGAAAATGCCCTCACTGATGATTTTCCCGGCCAGATTATTGAAAAGTGGTATCAGTGCGGCGGACAAAACGAATGCGAAAACAAACGCAATCAAACATAACAAGATAGACTCACTAATAAACTGCCGGGCCAGTAATGCTCTCGGCGCGCCGACAACCTTCCTGATACCCACTTCCTTGGCACGTTCAACAGAACGGGCGGTTGTCAGGTTCACGAAATTGATGCATGCAATAAGCAGGATAAAAATCGCCACGACAGAAAAGACATATACATTATTCATACTCCCCGGCTCGGCGGATCCCCTTGTAGAAAGCAAGTGGACGTCGCGTAGCGGTTCCAGCAAAAGTGTATAATGCATGTTGAGCTCGGTCATTAATTTGCCTGCTCTGTTCTTCATAAATGCCGGAAATTTCTTTTCCAGCGCTTTTCCGGTCGTTCCGGGCTTCAAAAGCAGATACGTACTTGCACCAAAATTACCCCACTGCTCATCAAGACCTTTATTGAAACGCTGCGTGAGCGTACTCATCGACACAAACATATCGGCTTTGATCTGCGAATTTTCCGGTATATTTTCCATCACACCGGTTACGATGGCGGGCAAGCCTTCACCTGAAAGCAATAAGGTCTGCCCGATCGGGTCGGTGTCTCCAAAGTATTTTTTTGCTGCTTTTTCTGTAAAAACAATGCTTAGCTGGTCCTTCAAGGCAGTTTTGGCGTTCCCTTTTATCAGTTTAAAATCAAACACACGGAACAGGGACGAATCAGCAAAGGCTGTTGCTTCTTCCTGAAATTTGATTTCTCCCTTGCGCACCAGAAAGCTCCCGCCACTAATACGTGTGTAGGCCTCTACCTCGGGAAAATCATTTTTAATGTTCGGCCCGTAAGCCCAGGAAGTTACGCCGGTATTGATGGTTTCAGAAGGTGTTTTGATGTCGGTCACCAACCTGTAAATCCGATCCGCTTTCAAATTGAAAGCATCGTATTTCAATTCAAAGTTGACGTACAGGAAGATCATGAAACAAGCCGACATCCCAACGGTTAGCCCCATGATGTTGATGAACGAAAAAACCTTGTGTTTCCAAAGATTCCGAAAAGCGATTTTAAGATAGTTTTTTAACATGGCTATTGTTTGGTAATTATTCCGGCTGATAAAGAAATAGTCAGCCAATTGTTATTTATTAATTCCTATCAAAACATTTTCTCATCTCCATTTTTTGAAATGGAAATGAGAAAATGTTTTGATAGCTAAAAGCTAAAAGCCAATCGCTTTCAACGAACAAATACGAAACGGAACCTGAGAGAATAAGCTATTCACCCGGCTCCTATCTCTTTATTCCGATTTGAGCGATTTCACCGGATTCGTCAGTGCCGCTCTGATACTTTGAGAACTTATTGTGATCACTGCAATGACAACCGCAAGTAACCCGCCAGACGCAAAAATCCACCAACTGATTGATATTCTGTTCTCAAAATCTTTGAGCCAGTCGGTCATCAGATACCAGGCCAGCGGACAGGCAATGATGATTGCGACAAAAACCAGTTTCAGAAAATCCGCAGACAACAGGCCAACAATGCTGGCAACCGATGCACCAAGTACTTTTCTGATTCCAATTTCTTTTGTACGGGTTTCCACTGTGAAAGTCGCAAGGCCAAACAATCCCATGCAGGCGATAAAAATTGCCCATACCGACGCGGTCGTGAATATTTTTCCGTACTGGTTTTCTGAAAAATATTGTTTGTTAAAATTCTCATCCACGAAAAAGTACTCAAAAGGATTACCGGCAAATGATGCCTTGTAAAGTCCTTCAAGTTTTTCAATTTTACTGCTCATCTGATCAGGGGTGAGCCTGATCGTAATGTAGGAATTACTATTTTGAGGATAAAAAATAACTGGCTCAGTCGCCTGTTGCAGGCCCATGTGATGGTAATCGCTGACTACTCCAATTACTTCGAGATATCTTTCGTCCCATTTCACTTTGGCCAGCACCGCCTCTTCCGTCGACCTGAAACCCAACTGCCGTACCGCCGTTTCGTTGAGAAGTACTTTGCTGTTTGCATTCCAATCCACTTTTGCCTCCTGTTCGGTGAAATTTCTGCCCGCTTTTAGCTTTATCCCGTAGGTTTTCAAATAACGGTCACCGATGATGGCAAATGCATAAGCCTTCAGTTCATCTCCAGCTTTTGACCCTGCCTGCGTGAAGCCGGACGTTTTGAAATTGTACCAGCTTCCGGGCACTGTTCCGGAAAGGCTGTAATCTTTTACAAAACTCTGCTGTTGCAACTCGTTCCAAAATCCTTGCTGACGGGTTTTGTAGGAACTATCTTTACCCACTTCGGGTCCTCTAACCACGAGAAGTTGCTCCATATTGATTCCCAGGTTCTGGCTTTGCATGAATCTGAGCTGGCTGTAAATCACTATTGTTGCCAGAATTAAAACTACGGAAATCGTAAATTGAGAAACAACAAGCGACTTTCTCAGCACAGCGCCGCCGCTTCTTTTGGTCAGATTACCCTTCATAATTTTTACAGGGTTGAACCTCGACAAAGCATAGGCCGTGTAAACGCCGGAAAGTAAAGTACCTATAACCAACACAGTGAGTCCGACAATCCATATTGAAGAGTTGGCCAGTGTGCCGAGCGAGAGCTCCCGGCCAATCAGTTTGTTGAAAAGCGGTTGGAGCAGACTGACCAGCAGTAGTGCAAAAGAAATGCTCAGTACGTTAACTAAAACAGATTCCCCTAAAAACTGGGAGATCAAATTTCCAGGTGTCGCGCCGATCACTTTACGAACACCAACCTCATTGGCACGTTTCAGTGAATTGGCGGTAGAAAGATTGATGTAGTTGAACCAGGCGATGCATAAAATCAGCACGGCGATGATGAGCAGCATGTACACGTACTTGAGATTACCGGTGGTTTGGTATTTGTCGCTCAGATTTTCCGCAAGATGTAAATGTGCAAAAGACTGTAAACGAAACCTGACACCATCTTTATCCTCTTTAAGCTGGTCCCTCATTTTGGTCAACTTGCCTTCCAAAGTTTTGGGATCAACTCCTTTATTCAGCAGAAAAAATGTATTGATCGACTGTGAATCAAGGTTGTCCATATCCGCCCAATCGTTCCCGTTCAGATTGGCGGGAATTTCTAACGTTGCGAGGGAAAACACCATATTAACCTGGATATCCGAGTTGGCCGGTATATCGTAAACACCTTCAACTGCATACGTTAAAGTTCCAAACTGATTTGAAAGAGTCAGGGACTTACCAATCGGGTTGGCGTCACCGAAATATTTGGTGGCCGTAGTCCTCGAAACAAAAACTACATTGGGTTTTCTGAGGGAAGTTTTGTTTCCTTCCAGTACAGAAAAAGTAAAGAAATCAAAGAAATTCCCCTCGGCATATCCAATGTTGCTTTCTCTGAACGACTCGCTGTCAGCACCATCTTTCTTCACAATTCCATTTGCCGTTCCTTCGGCAAAACGGCAGTAATCCTTGATTTCAGGGAAACTCTGTTTGGCCTTGGCTGCCCAGCCCGGTTCAACTTCGGCCCATGTCTCATCATTTTTTCCAAGATTGATCAGCCGGTAAATCTGATTCAAATTGGTATGAAACTGATTCACGCTTTTTTCAAAACTGACATATTCAAGAATGAGCAGGAAGGCGGCAATACCCATTGCAAGACCGCCAATATTGATAAAACTATAAACCTTGTTCCGAAAAAGATTCCGCCAGGCAATTTTGAAGTAGTTCTTGATCATGGTCAGTCAGGTTATGGATTGCAATTTTGGGCACAGCACTTTTGACTCTGATATAAAAATCCTGTACCAAAATAGTTAACTACTGATTATGAGCAAATTAAATAAATTTCAAGCAAATTAATGTCCGAAATTGAACAGGCTTGTTCGGGGTTGGACGGTGGGGGTTGATTGCGCTTTCCTTGAAGTTCAAACCCATTAGGCAATATTCTGAATCATTTTCAGAAATGTCTGCGCATTGATCACATTGAGTCTGGGAAATTCAATGGAAGCTAAAATGTTGTAATGATTATCATTCGTCACAAGATAATCTGCATTGCAGCTAATGGCACAATCGGCAAATTTATTGTCGTCTTTGTCTGCTTCAATAAGTTGCCAAAAATAAAAAGGTTCGATCTTGTGAACGTTAGATAAATTGAGGAGTTCTGTGAGTTGCAGATCCGTCCGGCTAATCCCAATTCGCATACTGATCTGTTCTTCGTATTCAGTAAAAATCTCATTTGAAACAAACAGGTCAAAAACCTTGTTCTGCAAAGCGCTGTATATTGGATGATATAAAGATTTGCTCGGAAGTGATACTATAAGAACGTTGGTGTCAAGAACAATATTCATTTTCCATTACTGGTTCGGAGCGCTTAGAATATCTTCCATATCGCTGTCCGTCCATTGATTACGATCCCACGCATCGTCAGCTAACCTCGTTACTCTGTTAGCAAAGTATTGACCAATTAATTCCTTAATATTCGCAAGATCTTCTTCACTGACTTGTCGTGAGTAAAGTTGAAGCAATTCTTGCTGAATATTGGAGAACTGAGTTTTTGCTATTGATGACATAAGTGTAAAATCGTTTACCCAAAGTTAACAAATACCGAATTAGAATTCAAACAAAGTTCTTGGTTGTCCGTACCAGTTGCACATATCCAAGTTTTGTTAGTTTTGAGACATATCAGTGCCCGAAGGCAGGATTGTTGTAGGACACAAGATCAAAAAAATCCCGCAGAAACGATGTCGCTGCGGGATCCACTATTTATTTTTCATGACTAAAATTTGCGTTGTCTGCCGACTTTCGGCCAGAAAAAACTTAACCTCTGCGGTTCGAACGGTTATTGTTGCGTCCGTTTTTGATGCCGTGCTCGTAAGCTAGCAGACGTTGGTGTTGCATTGGTGTCAAAACCGACAGAATATCTTGTTGCTTCTGAAGTTCCAGACGTTTGATGCTCTGCAGGTTTTGCAACCTTCTGTTATTCACAGCAATTTTATCATACTGGTTCTCAATTTTTTTAATCTGATTTTCCTGCTTCCGCGACAGGTTTACAATGTTATCGAGCTGATTGATATTGTACTCCTCGTAAGCATTGTCAGCACGATAGGAAGTTGTCGGATATGCGTTTGCTTTGCCTTGATATTTGTTTTGAGCGAAGCTGTTTCCGATTGTAAGGATGGCTATTGTTGCGATTGCTAAGATTGACTTTTTCATGGTTTCTAAAAGTTTAAATTGTTCGTTAATGATGGTTAGAGGGGGTTTTTCCACTCAGGTTTAACCACACAAAAGGGCAATCTACCAGCGGGGCACGGCAACAGACGAAAGGGGAATCAGAATCGACGAATGGGTTGATTCCGGTTATTCAGAATGGTTAATTTTCAATTGGCACAAAAAAAAGAAGTGACCCGTTCAAAACGAATCACTTCTTACCCCACTTGTTTTTCATTTTCTTGTAAGCTTTTTTGCTTACAGTCTTTTTCGTTTTAGGTTTGGAAATACCCTTCTTTTTTCGGGCGTTGATGTTGTTGACCAACGAATTCTTTACACCCAACTTATTTTTCTTTCTGGAACCCTGTTTTGCTTTTCTAGCCATGATATCTAAGTTTAGAAAACCAAGATTATCAATTACTGTGCCAATCTGCGCTTTTGAACTATGCCTATAATTGCAGTTTCCGAATGCTACTCACTCCTTAAACTTTTTACCGGATCCATGAACCCCGCCCTGATCGCCTGATAACTCACTGTCAGCAGTGTGATCAGCAAAGCGCCGGCTGACGTGATCGCAAATATCCACCACGAAATGTCAATGTGATACTTATACTTCTCAAGCCAGATGTTCATCGAGTACCAGGCAATGGGAACCGAAACCAAACAGGCCACGACCACCAGAATAATAAAATCTTTGGAAAGCATTTTCCAAATGCCTGCCACGGAAGCGCCAAGCACTTTCCTGATGCCGATTTCCTTAGTACGTTGTTCGGCAACAAATGAGGCCAGCCCGAAAAGGCCGAGACAGGAAATCAGTATCGCTAAAACCGAAAAAACACCTGTCAGCTTTGAAATACGTTCTTCCACCCGGAACTTTGCCGCATATTCCTGATCTGCAAATTTGTAATCGAAAGGTGCAGATGGGATAAGTTTTTTGAAAACAGATTCAATCCGGGGAAGAGCAACCGAGGCGCTGATATTGGGATTTATCCGGATGTTGAGCCAGTTGGGTGAGCCAAACAAAAAGAAAACAGTCGGCGCGACCGGATCGAATGGTGACTGCATCACCATGTCATCGACAACACCTAGAATGGTAAAATGTTTGAGCACGTCATTGGTCATCCACTGGCTGCGCCAGCTAATCGTTTCTCCAACCGGATTTGAAAATCCCAGAAGTTTGGCCGCCGTTTTATTGATCACAAAACCCAACGAATCTGTGGCAAGATCTTTCGAGAAATTCCGCCCGGAAATGAATTTCCAGCCCACCGTTTCTGCATATTCAGGCGATACCGTAAGTGTTGCAAAATTGTCTTTCCCACTAGTATTTCCCTTCCAGGTTAAACCGCTATTTGCCGACCATACACCGGTTACCGGACTTAGCGATTCCGCTATTTCGGAGACCATGCCGGTATTTTTTAATGCTGTGCGCAAGATGTCGGTTTTTCCGTAAAAATCTTCGGATTTCATTTCTATCATTAACAGCGACTCCCTGGAATAACCAACAGGACGATTTTTTGCAAACCGGATCTGCTGATATATAATAATCGTCCCGGTGATGAGCGTAACAGATATGGCAAATTGAAGCACCACCAGCACTTTCCGAGGCATGAAACTAAAATGACCCCTGCTAACTGATCCGATACCCGTTTTCAGCATCCTAACTGGATGGAACGATGTAAGGTAAAACGCGGGATATGCACCTGCCAGTAAACCGGTTATTAAAATAAATGTCAGATTCAAAATCCAGAAGCCGGGCTCAAGAATTGGCAAGCTCATTTGTTTTGCAGCCAGATCGTTGAAGGCCGGAAGGAATAAAGAAACGAGCACCAACGCCAGTCCGTAGGCAATCAACACGACCATAAAAGATTCCACCATAAACTGGCCGATAAGCTGGCTACGAAGCGAACCGATCGCCTTTCTCACGCCCACCTCTCGTCCGCGCTTTTCAGACCGTGCTGTGCTAAGATTGATAAAATTGATGCAAGCAAGCAACAATACAAAAGAACCGATAAGACTGACCATCCAAACGTATTGGACGGGGCCGTTTACCACCTTTCCATTTTCAAAATTGGCATATAAATGCCAGTCGGCCATCGGCAGTACCCACATTTGCGGGTTCATATTAACCAGATGCTTCATGTTGTCTATATCCCGGATCGCCTTAAGCTGGGAATCTAAAATGTCCGCCGAGGCTCTTTTAAAAGTGGTTTCCGGTTTTAGCTGTACATAAATCCAGAGCGCATGATTATCCCACTGCTTTTGACTCATATAACGGTTCGTAGCTAGAAAATAATCCCAGGAGGCCAGAAATTGCACTTCATGAAATTCGGTATTCTGTGGCAGATCCTGGTAAACACCCGTTACGGTCACAGTCTTGTCGGTGTCTATTCTGACTGTCTTACCCATCGGATCCGCCTCTCCGAAAAGCGCTAGCGATGTAGAAGCCGAGATCAGCAGCGATTGCGGCGCCAAAAGTCCCTGACGAGAACCCTTCAACATTTGCAACGAAAGCATTTCCGGAGCATCAGCCTCCATAAACTGACCTTTTCTGGTCAATTTCTTTTCCCCGGCAGTCAGTATGTTCTCTTTTGTGTGGGTTGATGCAATAATATATTGGAAGTTGTCCCCGTAATTGCTTTTCAATTCATTAACAAATGGAAAAGGTACAGTTGCGGAAGTTTCAATAATGCCATTTACGACATCGTTTTCCATTACCCGCCCAATTCTCTTATAGTTTTTGTGATAGCTGTTAAAGGACAATTCATCATAAACCCATAAACCAATCAGCATTGCGACCGCCATTCCCACGGCGAGCCCGGCAATATTGATTGCCGAATAACCTTTGTTTTTAACAAAATTCCTAAACCCGATTTTGATGTAATTCCGGATCATAATTGCGTTGATTTTGAAAAAAATGCCAATAAAAAGACTGCATGATGAATTTACCTGAGAAGCATTTATCAAACCCATGCCAGAATCACAAAAACCTGAAAACAAGCCATTTAACTATTCTTGCTAATCCAATATCGTTCAAAAACGAACGAGTTCTTAAAGACCGGTAACAACATTCTCTCCGTGGCTGTATACACTATTCTGTTCTCAGACTTTTCACGGGGTCAGCCAACGCTGCCCGAACGCTCTGGTAACTGACGATCAAAAGCGCATTTCCGGCAGCAAGCACGCCAGCCAGGGCAAAAAACCACCATTCTATCTCGATTTTGTAGGCGAAATTACTGAGCCACTTCTCCATCAGATACCAGGCGACGGGGGAAGCAATCACGATGGCAAGCATGACCAGTTTCAGAAAATCACCGGAAAGCAACGCAATCACACTCGCGACGGATGCGCCGAGCACCTTACGAATCCCGATCTCTTTCGTCCGCTGTTCGGAAGCAAACAAAACCAGGCCCAACAATCCCAGGCAGGATATCACAATTGCCAATGGTGCAAATACACTCGAAAGTTTTGACACAAGCGCTTCACTCCGGTAAATTTTATCAAATTCCTGATCCAGAAACTGGTAGCTAAAAGGGTAATTGGTGTTAATATCCCTGTAAACATCACCAAGGCCGGCGAGCGCCTCCTCCGATTTTCCCGGCTTTGTCCTGATGATGATTACACCAAAATATTCGTTTTCCTTGACATCGACAATCAGCGGTCTTATAGGTGCATGCATCGACTGGATGTGATAATCCTTCAAAACACCGATAATATGCCCCTTCTTTTTCCAGGCAGAAATCCACTTCCCAATCGGATTCTTTAATCCCATTTGCTTCACAGCCTCTTCATTGACCATAAATGCATCGGTGGAGTCGGTTGAATTTTCCCTGGAAAAACCGCGCCCCGATGCAATTTCCAGCTTCATCAGTTTGATAAAATCCAGTCCGACGGACGCAGGGTTAAAGCCAACTGACGCATTCTTTTCTTTCCCTTCCCAGTTGATTGCTTCGGCAACGGAAAAACTCATTTCATGCGGCGCTTCCGTGCTCCGGTCGATTATGTCGATGCCAGGCAGTGCCGAAGCCCGCTCTTTGAAAAGCAGATAATTACTTTTCTTCATCAACTCACCCTCAATCCGAACGTAAAGCAGATTTTGTTGGTCATAGCCCAAATGTGCATTCCTGACAAAACTGGTTTGCCGCGAAATCACGATCGTTGCAATCAAAAGTACGATCGAAAGTACAAATTGAAAGACCGTGAGCCCCCGCCTGAATAAAAGCGCACCACTTGTAAAACTGATCACACCTTTGAGTACGCGCACCGGTTTTAGTGAAGAGAGGTAAAGTGCCGGATAACTTCCTGCCAAAAGCCCTGTGATCAGCACAAGTAAAAATAGAAATGAAATAAAGGAAGTATCCGAAAGCGGTGACGCAATTCGTTTTCCCGTAAAATCATTGAAAACAGGTAACAAAAGCAGCAGCAATGCTACGGCGAGAAAAATGGCAAAAAATGAATACAGGAGCGATTCACCAAAAAACTGGCCTGCCAGCATTGAACGCGTTGAACCAACCACCTTTCTCAGCCCCACTTCCTTTGCACGTTTCACCGACTGCGCCGTTGATAGATTCATGAAATTGATACAGGCAATAATCAGGATGAAAATGGCCACGCCGCTAAATATCCGAACGTATTCAATGCGTCCTCCCTCTGGCTTACCATTTACAAAAACACCATGTAAATATTGATCTGCAAAAGGTTGTAAACCGATTTCCGTTTTAACTGCCTTGTTCTCGTTAAAATGTGTGGCGAGGAAACGGTTAATTTTCGTCTCAACCTTCGTTACATCTGCTTTCTTTGAAAGCTGAACAAATGCCCGAAAGTCATTGGAGGCCCATTCGAGTCTGGTTTTTTGGGCCTCCCAGTTGAAGAGGAAATCGAACTTCATGGCGCTTTGGGACGGAATATTTTCAAATACCGCACATACCACAAAGTTCAGCTTGTCTTCGTAACGCATCGTTTTACCCATCGCCTTTTCCGGAGAACCGAAAAACAGCTCTGCCATTTTCCGCGAAATGGCTATTCCTGAAACGTCCCTTAAAGCGGTTTCGGCATTACCCTGAATAATTGGATAGCTGAACATTTTAAAAAAATCACTACTCGCACGAGAACCTTCAAGCTTTACCTTTTTGTCGCCCACCTGAAACGTTTCAGGGTGTCCCCATGGCAGCTCGTAACCTGTGGCGTAATATACCTGCCGCTCAATCTCAGGCACCGCAGCCTTCGCCTCCTCCATCAGAAACCTTGGGATGTAACTTCCTTCCACCACCTTGAGTGGGGAGGCATAGTTCCCCTCCACCTTTCCGTTGGACGTGATTGTTTGGTAAACCGAATATAGCTGAGGACTGTTTTCATGGAAAGTGTCTACATTTCTCTCATCCTGTACCCAGAGAAAAATAAACAGGCAGCAGATCATTCCAAGCGAAAGACCAGCAATATTGATCGCAGCAAATCCCTTGTTTTTCGCAAGATTCCGGAAAGCGATTTTGAAATAATTACGTATCATAACGGGGCTAAATAAGAAGGTGGTGGAATAATCTTCGGATCGCTTTTCTTTTGCAAAGGGCCTCAAAAGTTTGACTACATTCATTATGTAGCGCCAATCTGCTTGTCGCCCTCCGGATGATGCTGTCCAGTAATGATACATTTCGAGCAGATCACCTTCCGTTTCCTCTCGTGTTCGCGGATCGGCGAGCCAGTGAAGCAATTTCACAGCCCATACCGGCGGACCTTTCATTTTTGCTGATTTAGGATGATTGAATTTCATAGTTAAATACCCATGAGCTGTAATGTTTCAGGCGGCATCGCTTCCCAGAGTTCTTCGCGGATTTGTTTTACTTCCAATAGCGCTTTTCTTCCAGCCGCAGTTATCAGAAAAAATCGCTTTCTTCTGCCTCCGCGCTCCGCTGTTGCCCCTCCCATCTGAGACGACAGGAAGCGTTTTTCTTCCAGCCTTTGCAATGTCGTATGCACACTACTGAAACCCACCACACGGCCGGTTTTTTGTTCAAGTTCCTGCGTGACGGTAACTCCATAAGCTTCGTCGCCCAGGATAGCCACAGTTAGCAGCACAACTTCCTCAAACTCTCCTAAAAAGGTTCGTTTCATAACTTCGTTTTATATGTTATGATAATGTCGATCAAATGCTGTGCCAAATTTTTGGAACTTGGTTTTTACATTAAAACGGGTGTTTTTATTCAAAAACGGCTAATACAAATGTCCGGTTTTGAACAGTACTTGTTCCAAAGCGAACAGAGGAAAGGAGGCATAGAAAATGGCTGAAACCAATGCCCTATGCCTCTAAACCATCACTCAGATTTTAGAGATTTGACCGGATCCAGCATCGCCGCCCGGAACGATTGATACATGACTGTAAGCGCGGCAATAAAAAAGGTGGCGGCAATGGACGAAACAAAAATCCAGGCGCCTATTTCGATGTGAAATTTGAAATCCTGAAGCCATTTGTTCATCACCCAAAAAGCGATCGGTGCAGCAATGAAGAAGGCTACGAGAATCAATATAGAAAACTCCTTACCGAAAATCCATAAAATCTGCCGCAGGCTGCTTCCGAGTACTTTTCTGATCCCGATTTCCTTGGTCTTTTGCGCCGCCATAAACGACACCAGACCGTATAAGCCAAGGCAGCCTATAAATATCGCGATTACGGAAAATAGCTGAATAAGACGGAGCATCAGTGCTTCCGTTTTATAAAACGAAGCTATTTGCTCATCCAGAAATTCGTATTCATAAATCTGATCCGGGTGTATTGCCGACCATGTTTTTTCCAAAGCAGCCAATGTTGCAGGCACATTTCCCAGATTAATTTTGACTGCATAACTGTTGTAAATTTCGCTGGCCGACGGAATACAAACTGCATTAAAATCTTCGTGAAAAGATTGATCATGAAAATCCCTCACGATGCCGACGATCGGACCATTCATATTTCCGTTTACTTTCAGGTTTTTGCCCAACAACTCCTGCGGTGAAGTGAGATTCAGTTTTCTGGCAAATGTTTCATTGACCAAAAACTCCTTGGTTGTATCGGACGGGAATAAATTTCTGCCGGCGACCAGTTTCAGGTCAAAAGTTTTAAGATAATCCTGATCCGCGGGGCGCATGGTGACACGAAAAGCCTCTTCCTCTGACCGGTTATCATAAAATGGCGTCGCGCCCCAGTTATTTTCGGAAGCCGGTGCCGAAAAACAAAGTGAAACATTTTCAACTCCGGAAATTTGCTGAAATTTCGCCTTCACCGTTTTTGCTTCCTGCGGTGAAGATGCAATGGGAATCATCACAACGGCGTCCTTATTGAATCCAAGGTCGGACTGCTTCGAATAATGCATCTGTTTCGCAATCACAATCATACCAATAATCAGTATCTGTGAAATGGTAAACTGGGTGATAATCAGTACCCGCCGTGTATTAAAACCGCCAATATACTGTTGAGAAAGTTTCCCTTTAAGCGCCAGAACAGGCTGGAAGCGAGCGATAATCAGCCCTGGATATGAACCAGCGAAAAAAGTTACAACGACGACCAGCAGCGGAATAAAAGTCAGTAGCTGCCAGTCGGAAAGTAAGTGAAAACTAATCCTGGAACTAAACAATTGATTGACATACGGCAGTGCCAGCAATGAAAAAACGATTGCGATCGAACCTGAAAGCAAAGTGATCAAGAGCGTTTGCGACATAAATTGCCAGAAAAGCTGTCCCCGCATACCGCCAAGTGCCTTTCTTACCCCCACCTCCCGTGAAAGTTTCAGTGCCTGTGCAGTAGCCAGATTTACAAAATTAACACAAGCCGTAATGATCAGGAAAACTCCGATCAGGGAAAGTACCCACAAATTTTTCCTGGACATTGGCCCGCCATATTGCGCGTTGAAGTGGATGTCTGAGAGCGGCTGTAATTTGTAGTGATGTACGTTCTTGCTGGTCGGCCGATATTTTGTCACATACGCAGGAAAAACTTTTTCCACCCGACTTACCGATACTTCTGGCCGCAGCAGCACAAAACACTGCATTGCACTCTGGATCCCGCCCCAGGATTCGTCACTGGCCAGCCATTCATTGTAGGTTTTCAGTGTGGGATAGGAAATGAAAATCTCAGTTTTCTGGTCCGTGTTTTCAGGTAAATCCTTCAAAATCCCTGTTACCGTAACGTCAATCTTATTTTCCAGACGAATGGTTTTGTTGATCGCACTTTCGTTGCCAAAATATTTTTTGGCAACATGCGCAGTGATAATGGCCGTATTCGGTTCGGCCAGCGCTGTTTTCACCTTCCCCTGAACGAGCGGAAAATTGAATATGTCGAAATACTCGCTTTCTGTGAACGCTACACCTTCCTTTTCCCGGAATTTCCTGATTTCTTTTCCGTTTTTCAACGTGATCAGTTGATTTCCGAAAGTTGCGATCCTTCCTACTTTTTCGCCAAATGTATGCTCGTTTCTAAATGCTTTGCCCAGAGGAGCCGGAACAGCAGGCGTGTAAGAAATATTATCGCGGTGTTGTTCCGTAACAATCCGGTAAATGCGGTCCGGATTGGCGTGAAAATTATCAAAACCGAGATGGTATTTGACCAACATAAAAATCAACAGACAACAAGTCATTCCCAGCGTAAGCCCGGATATGTTGATAATTGTGTAAGTCTTGTTGCGTTTAAGGCTTCTGAACGCGATTTTAAAATAATTCTGGAACATGGCTGGTGGTTGAATGTGGTTTTGCAGGTGGGGCAAAGGGCGTGGGGCACGGCTTCAATCCTCATGCCCTTTGCCAATTACTCGGTTTTAAGAGATTTTACGGGATCCGTTAATGCGGCTCTGATAGCCTGGTAGCCGACTGTCAGCAAGGCCAGCAAGCTGATTCCAACACCGGAAATAACGAAAATAGCCATGCCGATATCAGTTCGGAAAGCAAACGCATGCAGCCATTCATTCATGGCCCAACCGGTTATTGGAAAGGCGATAAGCATCGCAATCAGAACCAGTTTCAGAAAGTCCATCGACAACAACAGCGTCACATTTGCCACTGTTGCACCGACAACTTTTCTGATCCCGATTTCTTTTCGTCTTCGTTGAGCCGTAAACGCCGCCAAACCGAATAGACCCAAACAGGAAATGAGTATCACCAGCCCGGCAAAATACCCGGAAAGTACCCCGATACGCTGCTCGGACGAATAGAGCGCATTATAGTTTTCATCTAAAAACTGGTATTCAAAAACATTTCCCTTGTTGTATTCCTTAAATGTTTTTTCAACTCTGGCGATGGTTTGCTGCTCAGTGCCGCCCTGAACTTTGACCATAATATTGGGCATCACCGGATAAACCTGAAAGAAACATGGCTTGACTTTTTCATACAGGGATTCAAAATTAAAATCCTTCACAACACCCACGATCTGCCTTTCCGTGTTCCAGAATTTGACAGTCTTCCCAATCGGATCTTTCAGTCCCATACTTTTTATTGCAGACTCGTTGAAAACAATCTCATGCTGCGCATTATCATTCTGCGAAAACCCGCGACCGTCTATGATTTTCATACCGGCTGTTTCAATGAAATTGTAACCAACTTCCAGATTGGCAAAGTTGATATCTTTTCCCGGCGGTTTGCCAGGCCATTCAAAACCCGAAATCCCCCCATGATCACCAGTAAGATTGTGTGAATAACTGGACGCAGATACGACCCCGGGAACGTTCTTAATTTCGCTCAAAAAAGCTTCGGAAGCTTTCAGGCTCACCGAATCCATTTTCATCGGTATTTCAAAATGAATAATATTTTCCCGGTTGTATCCCAGGTTTTTCGATTGTATGAAACCGATCTGCTTGTAAACTACAAGTACCGAAACAATAAAAATAACCGAGACTGTAAATTGGAAAACGACCAGTCCTTTCCGTACCATCAGCTCCGAAAAAGAAGTTTTCAGTGTGCCTTTCAATACTGAAACGGTGTTGAAACCCGAGAGATAAAGAGCAGGATAGCTACCCGCAATCAGTCCTGTGAGCAGCGTAATGCCGAGTATCGACAGGATGATTGTAGCGTCGAAATTGAGGCTGATTTGTTTTCCCGTAATTTCATTGAATGGTGGCAACAGGATCAACAAAAGTAAAATGGAGACAATCAGCGCCAGAAATGCCATCATCACAGATTCGCCCAGATATTGAAAAACGAGTGAACGACGAAGCGCACCGATCGCCTTTTTTATTCCGACTTCCTTCATTCGACCCGATGCGCGTGCGGTTGACAAATTCATGAAATTAATGCAGGCAATGATCAGGATAAAAACGGCGATGATCGAAAACAATCGAACATAAGTGATTCTGCCACCAGCCTGAACACCGTTTTCAAATTGCCCATGCAGATACTTATCAGAAAAACGCACCGCAAAAAGCTGCACATTCATGTCCTTGTCCTTGGTACGCAGGAAATTATTTATTTTGGCATTGAACTGCTCTGTTTCGGTACCTTTTTTTAAAATAAGAAACGTACTCGGATCACTGTTTCCCCAGGACTTCATTGCCGTCCGCTTGGTGGCAAAGAGCTCAAAATTGAAGATTATATCGAAGTGTTCAGTAGCATTTGCAGGATTTTCCGTGAATACACTTCCGATATGATACGAACCACTGAACTCGCCATTTCCCCAATCTACCGTTTTCCCAATCACATTGTCGGCTGAATGGAAAAGTTTCAGGGCAAGCGCGCTTGAAATGGCTATGGTTTGATTGTCCTGAAAAATGGCTTGCGCATCACCTGCCACAACCGGACAAGTGAACACCTTAAAATAATCTTTGCCAACAAACTGGCCGCCCGCTTTCAGATGCGTTGCACCAAATGAAATTGTTCCCTTGCTGGAGAACCAGGATGCCGGAACTACGGTTACCGCATGTTCAACTTCGGGCAATTCCGAGGCCATTGCATTTGCCAGCAGGCCCGCCGTGTGATTTATCGTTCTGATGCCGTCAGCTTCGTGGTGATTGGCCATCACCTGAAAGAGCTGCTTGTCACGTTCGTTGTATCGGTCCACGTGCAGCTCATCGTTTACCCAAAGGTAAATCAGCAGCGTGCAGGCCAGCCCGGTCGACAGCCCAACCAGATTCAGCAGTGTAAACTGACGTTCATTGATTAAATTCCGCCAGGCGATTTTGAAATAATTACGAATCATGGTTAAAAGTTTTGGGTGTTTTAACTAAAAAACAGCGTGTAGATCGAAAGCGAATTCACGCCGTCTATCCGATGTCTTAATCCATTTTCAATGATTTTACAGGATTCACCATCGCCGCCCTGATACTCTGAAAACTAACTGTGAGTAAGGCTGTCGTCACTGCCAGTGCACCAGCCACAACAAAAATCCAAAGACTGAAAGCCGTTTTGTAGGCAAAGTTCTCTAGCCAGAGATTCAATGCGTACCAGGCAACGGGTGACGCTATCAGTACCGAAATCAACACGGGTTTCAGGAAATCCCGGGAAAGCAGGATTACAATACTTCCAACGGAAGCGCCCAGCACTTTACGCACGCCAATTTCTCCGGTGCGTTGTTCAGCAGAAAACGCACTCAGACCGAACAGCCCCAGAGACGCAATCAGAATGGCAAGTCCTGCAAATGCGGAAAATAATTGTTCAATCCGCTGTTCGGTTCGGTACATGGTGTCAAAATCGTCACTTAAAAATGAGTATTCAAACGGCTGACCGGGAGAAACATCTTTCCATATTTTTTCAAGAGCAGAAAGCGAAAAACGGGCATTCCCCGTTGCCAGCCGTATCGAAACGGATTCCTTAAAAGCTTTATCCACACTTGGCCCGAAAGCGCCGGCGTGAATTGCCAGCACAACAGGCTCAATTGCAGACCGCAGCGATTCATAGTGAAAATCCTGAACGACACCGATAATGGTCATTTGCTCACCACCCGTTTTGTGAATTACCTTTCCGATTGGATTCTGGTAGCCCAGCCTTTTTGCGCCGCTTTCATTGATGATTACAGAAGTGCTGTCGGCGATTCGCTCCGCAGAAAAATTGCGCCCCTGCACCAGTTTCATTCCCAGGGTCGGGATGTAATCCGTGTCCACTTTCCACTCCTGCATGTTGACAGAATATTTCTGGTCCGTTTGGTTTTCAGGATACCACATATCGTTCCAGCGACTCGAAGGCACCGGCAAAAAACCACTGATTGCCGCCATTCGCACGGCCGGGCTACGAAGTGCTTCGCGTTTGAAAGTCTCGACATCAGACAAATTGGATTGAGATGTTTTGACAATCAAAACCTGTTCTTTGTCAAAACCTATCTTTTTTGTCTGAATAAAATTGAGCTGCTGCTTAACGAGTATCGTACTGATTACAAGCAGAATAGAAAGTGAAAACTGGAAAACCACAAGATAATTCCGCAAGCCTTGCTTTTCCGGATGCGTCCAGAGCTTCCCCTTCAACGATTGGATTGGCTGAAATGAGGAGAGATAAAAGGCAGGATACAAACCCGCTGCGAGCCCAACCAGAAACGTTCCGGCCAGCAAACTCAGCACAGGCAACAAACCAGTAATCTGCATGAAAAGAATATTCTTCCCCGACACCTGATTGAAAAAAGGAAGCAAAATCACCACCAAAATCAAACCCGAAATTAAGGCCAGAAAGGTAGTCAGCATGGATTCGGAAAGGAATTGAAAAACCAGGATACTGCGATTGGATCCCATCACTTTTCTAACCCCAACTTCTCGCGCACGCCGTGCCGATCTTGCGGTAGAAAGGTTTATAAAATTGAAAACAGCAATGAGTAGGATGAAAAAAGCAATGATTGAAAAAAGATAAATGTATTCAATACTGCTATTGGCGGAAAGCTCTCCGGCGCGGTCAGAATACAGGTGAATTTCCGTTAGCGGCATCAACGAATATTTGTAATTGTTCCCCGCCTTTCTTGTCTCGGCCAGCGTGGTATTAAAAAATCGTTTTAGCGCCGGATCAAGGTATACCTGCAGGACTTTTTCAAATTTCGCCTCCACGGATTCCGGCTTCGTTCCGGCCTTCAGCAGCAGATAGGTATTGAAAATGTGATTGCCCCATTTATTGACTTTCGCATCTTTGGTGGCATGCAAGGGCAGCAGAAAATCCGCCTGAAAATGAGAATTGACCGGGATATTCTCTATCACAGCCGTGACCTTTCGTGCGTCCCCATCACTGAAAACCATTGTTTTATTCAGCGCCGGCCCGGCTCCAAAATATTTCTGCGCTATACTTTTTGTAATGACAATCGAGAATGGGTCAGTAAGCGCCTTTTTTGGATTGCCTTCCAGTACCGGCAGTGTAAAAACGTCGAAAAGTGTGGAGTCAGCAAAAAGCACCCGATTTTCTCTCACAAAATCCGCTCCTTTTTTCACCAGCATACTTTCCGCTTTTCCTAGCCGGGTGAAAGCTTCAACTTCCTGAAAATCCTGTTTAAGCGTTTGTCCCATGGGCGTCGGAGAAGCAGCCCCCTTCATTTCCTTCTGCGCAAAAGTGAGGTCTGTGTTGATGCGGTAAATACGTTCGGCATTGACGTGAAAATGGTCGTAACTGAGCTCGTCCGTGACATACAAAATACTGAGGAGACTCACGGCCAGTCCGAACGCAAGACCCAGGATTGTGACTGCGGAATAAACTTTGTTCCCGATCAGATTGCGCCAGGCGATTTTCAAATAATTTCTAAACATGGCAATAGTTGGTATGGGAAAGCGTCATGGGATTTGGTCAAAGGGAGTATAAATAAATCTGCTCATCAGTCTGTTTGCAATGATTTTACAGGATCCATCAGCGCTGATTTTATACTTTGGAAACTGATGGTAAAAAGGGCAATCATTACGGCCAGCGAACCTGCAACGGCAAAGATCTGCCAGGAAATTTCTGTTTTGTAGGCAAATTCGGAGAGCCACCTCTTCATAGCCCACCATGCAACCGGTGAGGCGAGTATCAAAGCGAGGACCACCAGCTTCATAAAATCTGTAGACAGCAACACGGCAATTCCAAGGGTTGACGCGCCAAGGACCTTCCGGATGCCAATTTCTTTGGTTCTTTGCTCCGCTGTAAATGCTGCCAACCCATACAATCCCAGACAGGCAATGAAAATTCCGATTAGTGCGAAATATGCAATGAGCTGAAAGATGCGTTCCTCTTTTTCATAGTTTTTCTGAAAATCTTTATCAAGAAAGGAATAAGTAAAAGGCGAATCAGGGTTAATTGTTTTCCATAATTTTTCAATTTCCGCAATGGTTGTTGCGTAATCGCCGGTTTTTATATTCAAAATCAAATAACTGTTTGTTCCGCCAAATAAGGGCAGTATGGTGAGAGCCAATGGTTTGATTTCCTGCTGCAAACCGGCAAAATGATAATTTCTGACCACTCCGATAATATTCATGTCTACCCTTTTACCAGCAAAATCGTAGAATATTTTTTTCCCTACTGCATTATTAACAGTGTAACCGAGTTGGCGAACCGCAGTTTCATTCAATACAACGGCATTCGAGTCTGCGGTAAATTCCCGCGAAAAGCTTCTTCCCTGCAAAGTTTCGATTCCCAACGTTTTGATATAATCCGGATCTACGAAAGTCGTGCTGATATCGACATTTTCGTTTGAAGACTTCCCTTCTGAATAAAAAAGCATATCCAGGACATTCTCAATTCCCGGGTAGGTCGAGGCTTTGGTGGACGAGATGATTCCGGCCTTGGCAGCAAGTTTAGTTTTTAAGACCTCGAAATTTTTCCCGGACTCAATGGTCTGTAGGGGCAGGACAAGCTTCTGATTTTGATTAAAACCCAGATTCCGGCTCGTCATATATTTCATTTGACGTCCAGTCAGAATTGCTCCCAGAATAAGTATGATCGAAATTGTGAATTGAAATACAACCAATCCTTTACGAACAAGAACGACGGAAAAGCTGCTCCTCAATTTCCCCTTCAATACAGTAATTGGGGTAAAGGACGACAGATAAAATGCCGGATACATTCCCGACAAAAGACCTGTAAAGAGAGTCAGAAAAAACAGCGCAGCAATGATTACAGGATGATCAGAAAATGACAGATGCTTGTTGGTCAATCCATTAAATACCGGCAATAGAAGCTGCATGGCTAATAACGAGAGCAGCAATGCCAGAAAACTCAGTAGCAAAGACTCTCCTAAAAACTGACCAATCAAAGTGGTTTGACTAGCTCCGACGACTTTTCTAACTCCCACTTCCTTTGCTCTCTTCTCGCTCCTCGCTGTGCTTAAATTCATAAAATTGACACATGCAATCACCAGCAAAAAAATCGCTATTGCCGAAAAAACGTAGAGATATTTAATATTCCCGTTCGGTGCAATTTCAAATCCAAAGTTCGAATACAGATAAATATCTTTGATGGATTGGATAAACAAGATCTTGCTGATACCAACAGCGCGAAGATCGGCTCCGCCGTGGCGATTCAGAAAACCCGCTAATTTGGCTTCAAAGCCCCCCGGATCGGTATGCGGTTTAAGTTTTACATAAGTGTGAAATATGCTGTTGTTATTCCATTTGGTCTGCATTTTAACCCAATTTCCAACATCTCCATTATTCATTGAAAGGAATAAATTTGCCGGAATATGCGATTTGTTGCCCTTATTTCTGAAGACTCCCTTTACGGTATAATCGCCACTGCCAAACGGCAGGCCGATCATGATGCTTTTTTCAACCGGGTTCTCGGATCCAAAAAGCTGCAAGGCCACATCTTCGGATATGACTATTGAATTGGGCTGATCCAGAGCGGTCTTATGATCTCCAAACTTAAAATTGTAAGTAAAAATCCGGAAGAATGTGGAGTCAACATAGAAGCCGTTGGTTTTAAAAAACTGCCGCTTCGTCTGTTCATTTTTTAGTAAAAACTGATCAACGCCCGGCATTCTCAGCAGCCTTGTTACCTGCTCGACTTCCGGGAAATCTTCTTGCAAAGCCGCGGCCATAGGTGCGGGCGCAGCAACCCATTTCTCGCTTTTCGATTCCGAAGCGATCCTATAAACCCTATCCCCATCCTGATGATGTTTATCGTAGCTCGCTTCATCGAAAATGTACAATGAAATCAGTGCACAGGTTGTGATTCCAAGCGCAAGACCGGATATGTTGATCAAACTGAAAACCCGGTGGGCCAACAGGTTTCTCAATGCTATTTTAAAATAGTTTCTTATCATCGATGAGGGGTTTGGGAAACTGCATTTTAGCTAATTTCAGGCCAATCGGGGGACGCGACCACGCCGCAGTTCTTTGCGGTCCCCGCTCGCTTCATTCGGTTTTCAATGATTTTACCGGATCCATTAGTGCCGACTTTATACTCTGGAAACTGATGGTCAAAAGTGCAATACCAATAGATAAAAGGCCGGCGAAAACAAATATCCACCATTCGATCCCGATTTTAAACTCGAAATTCCCCAGCCATTTGTTCATCCCATACCAGGCCAGCGGACTGGAAATGACTATGGAAACGAAGATCAGTTTGATAAAATCCTTCGAAAGAAGCGCAACAATACCGGCCACCGAGGCGCCAAGAACCTTTCTTACACCAATTTCCTTTGTCCGTTGACTGGCAGTAAATGTGACCAAACCCAGCAGACCCATGCAGGCGACGAAGATGGAAATGAAGGCAAATATCCTGAAAGCATCAAAAACGAGGCTTTCAACGAGGTAGTTTTTAGCCAGGGATTCGTTCAGGAAAGTATATTGATAAACGTCCTGCGGAAAAGTTTGTTTCCAGATTTGCGAAATTGAGTTCAAAGCCATCGGCAAATCCATCAATTTTCCGGAACCTGTCCGTAATTTGATATGTATCTGATCATAATAATCCGTGTTGCCGCACATAATCACACAAGGTGTAATCGCCTGTTGCAGTGACATGTTGTGAAAGTCTTTAACAACACCCAAAATCGGTGCTTCTCCCTCGTTGATTTTAACAATTTCCCCGATCGCGGTTTCGGGATTCAGTCCAAGCGCATGCACCATTTTTTCGTTCACCACGAAACCGTTGAAACCTTTGCCAGCCGGGACGATATTGGACGTTGTGAACCAGTTCCCGGAAATTGTTTGCAAACCAAAAAGCGACAGATATTCCGGATCAACAAGTTTCATTTCAGCTTGGCGATTCATTTTTGCATCCTCAGATTTCAACCTGAAATCTGTTCCATAATAATTACTGGTTACCGGCGCACCCGAAGCAAAACTGACCTCACTAATCGCCGGATTCCTTAGTAACTCCTGCCGAAAAACGTCCAATTTACCCGGACCCTGATTTCGTGGCCCGGTCACCGTGACAATGGCATTTTTTTCAAAACCAAGGTCTTTGTCCATGAAAAAATTCATCTGCCGCGATGCAACCACCATGGCAACAATGAGACAGTAGGTAATACAAAACTGAAAAACGATCAGCCCCTCTCTGAGTGAGAAGCGCTGCCGCTGTACACCCCTATTTTTAAGCGCCAAAATGGGTTGAAACTTTGATAAAATAACGGCCGGATAGAAACCCGCCAGCAAAGCAACGGTCAAAATGAGCCCGCCGCCAAATAGAAAAACGCCGAAATCAGCGCCCAGGTCAAGATTAATCATTGTCAACGATGCATTTAGCCACTTTAATAGAAGCTGCAACGTCCCAAAAGAAAGCATACCAGCGGCTATTGAAATGACCAATGTTTCGCCAATAAACTGGCCAAGTAATTGGGATTGCGTACTGCCAACTACCTTCCGAACGCCCACTTCCTTACTTCTGCGACTTGCCTGTGCTGTTGTCAGATTTATGAAATTAAAGGCGGCGATCAGAATCAGAAAAACGGCCAGACTGGACAAACCCCAGAGCATTTGGCGACTCACTACGTAACTACCGGCTGCACTTTCATATAGCGAATTGGTATGAATATCCGTAATGGGCTGCAAAAAATAACTGATCCGGCGGTTGTCTTCCGCATTCATATATTTTCTTTTCATTACCGAAAGCCGGTTCTCGAAATTCTGCTGAGAAACATTCGTGGGAAGTGTAATGTATGTGATTCCCTGATAGTTTCCAGACCAGTTCGTTGCCTGATACTGATTATTACTTTTGAAAAATTCGTAATTCACCAGTATCTCAAACAGCAGGTTGGTATTTCGTGGCGGATCTTCCAAAACCCCGGAAACAACCAGAACGTCCTTGTTATTGAGCATCAATACTTTCCCGATCATCTGCTCATATTTCCCATCGAATCCTGTAAAATAGCGGTCCGCAGATTTCCTGGTCAGTATGATTGCATTGGGTTGCTGAAAGCAAGTTTTTACATTACCTGCGAGCCAGATTCCGTTGGTAAATGCACGCCTGAAGTCAAATGTTTCCAGATAATGTTTGTCGGCAAAAAGCAGCCTTTTCTCCTCAAAGCGCTTTACATTACTACCCGTTTCCTGCGAACTGATAACACGACTCACCGGGCCGGCAGTCTGTGTTACTTTTACATCGGGAAATTCCTGCCGGATTGCATCTGCAAGCGGATAAGCGGTAGTTGGCCAGTACTGGACACCATTAGCTTTCTCACTGTGCTCCACGATCCGGTAAGTTTGTGCGGAATCAGTATGAAAATCATCAAAACTGAGCTCATAACGCACAAAAATATAGATCACCAGACAACTTGTGATACCGAGAGCCAATCCCAGAATATTAATTCCCGTGTTTACGCGGTCGGCACGAAGTCTGCGTACAGCAATTTTTAAATAATTTCGGAGCATATCGGTCAGTGCAAAAAAATGTAGGCTTAACTCTCGGCTGGTCAAGTTCAAATAGCTTGCCAGAAGAGATTTTAGTTTACACTGACCTGATATTCAGTTGTTTAATTTCAAACAAAAACAAATACTGTTCAAAAACGAACAGGCTTGTCCGGTTTAGAACATGACCGACCAGCCCATACCATAATGTCGGACCACACGGAACGCTGACTTTTTTGGACGGAGTCATTTGAGTATACTGGCGCACGGAGAAAAAGGGGGGCACTTGCAGATGATCTCAATCTGCAAGGAATGCTCATTTAGGAAGTTACTTGGGGCCTTCTATCAGGATTTGGTCAGTTCTGTTTCGTACAAAATATTGCCTGTCAGACCAATGGCTTTCACGTTCAATCGTTTACTATCCATAGAAAAGTACATAAAACCATTTTCCGCCGCCTGGAAACGGGAATAGGGCACGCCGGTTGTAACATGTGATATCTCAGATCCTGCACCTGAGATAAACTGATGCGTAAATCCATCCGGTTTTAAGTGTTGCAGAGAATGTTCATGACCGGACAAATACACATCAACTTTGTGTTCTTCAAAAGTTTTACTCAGCGCAGCCCGTACCGCCAAAGTGTCATAATTCTTAATTCTCGGGCCAACTGTGTAAAAAGGATGATGACCTACAACAATTTTCCATTTCACGTCTGGTGACGCACCACGAAGTGTGCTGTTGATCCATTCGATCTGCTTGTCTGCCAACTCCTTATCCGACTCATCAATCATTGGGTTAGAATCAATCATAACAAACAGGACCTTCCCGTTTTCTTTGCCCAGTGCGATCTCTTTTGAATAGTAACGCGCCGGCATTTTCCAACGCTGACTGATATTTCCGTAACGTATTTGCGCGTCGGGATCGGTTCGGTAATCATGATTCCCAAGAATTGCGTACCAATTACACTGCAAAGAATGCGCGGTGTAAACGTTTTCGAACGAATAATGCCACAACGGATCGTGTTCACTGATAACCCCTTGTGGGTATATGTTATCACCGGTTGAAATGACAAAATTATTTTTGTGCGTTGTAGCCCACTGTCCCATCTGCTTGCCAACTTCCAGCTGGTGATATTCTCCATTACGCCCCCAGTCTCCCAACGCCATAAAATGCAGTGCGTAATTATCGGCAACCGCCTCCCGACCCGTAAGATCTTCACTTTCAATGTGTGTTACCTTTGGTTCGGCGAGTACCTCCAACGGATTTAATAAGGATACCCCAAGGGTTGTCTGAATAAAATCTCTGCGCTTCATCCTGAATTATTTTAATAGCGTTGAATCAAACTTTGATACCCGCTTGAAAAGCTGATACAATATATAGGCAAATCTGACCTATTTGGGCTATTGAAAAGCGTTTTTTATTACGTAGCTCGCACCGATTTGTAATCGGTGCGGTAATGGCTTCGCGTTTAAAACGCGATTCAAAGTCTAACGTATCAATTGAAACATGACAAATCTGTAATTATGAAAAGTTGTGCGTACCCGATTATAGCTGTTTTGTTGCGTGTCAAAGCGCGTTACAAACGCGGTACAACACAACACCGATTACAAATCGGTGTTAGCACCGTCGCTCGCACCGATTCGTAATCGGTGCGGTAATGGCTTCGCGTTTAAAACGCGATTCAAAGTCTAACGTACCGATTGAAACATGACAATGTCTCTGAATTTGAAATGTTGCGAATAATCGATTTTGGCTGTTTTGTTGCGTGTCAAAGCGCGTTACAAACGCGGTACAACACAACACCGATTACAAATCGGTGCTAGCGTGGTTTACAAATCGGTGTTAGCGCTTCCAACAAGTTACATTTTGCAAAAACAACGTCAAACCAGAAACTTTTGTGATATGGCATCGGACCAATACTTTATAAGAAATCAAAATGAAATCCACTTTTTGACAATGACTGTGGTTGACTGGGTGGATGTATTTACAAGAAAAGAGCATAAACTCAGAATTACAGATTCGCTACGATATTGCCAGCAGCAAAAAGGCCTGATTATTTACGGTTGGTGTTTAATGTCCAATCATCTCCATTTACTGGCAGCAGCAAACGAGGGATTTCACCTGTCAGACATACTCCGTGATTTTAAAAAATTCACCTCAAAACAAATCGTCGCGGGCATTCAACTTGAAATTGAAAGCAGGCGGGAATGGATGTTATATCGCTTTCAGTATGCAGGAAAATTTACGACCAATGTAAAAGAATACAAGTTCTGGCAAGTAGGCAACCATGCCGAAGAATGTTTTAGTCACAATTTCGCAAAAGAAAAACTCAATTATATACACCAAAATCCCGTGAGATCCCTGATCGTGGACGAACCCGAGCAATACTTATTCAGTTCGGCAAGGGACTATGCCGGTTTTAAAGGCATGTTAGAAATTGAATTTATTTAGCGCTCGCACCGATTTGCAATCGGTGCGGTAGTGGCTTCGCGTTTGTAACGCGATTTAATGGCAAAGAATATATTTTACATTTCGCGTTACAAACGCGGAACAATGCAACACCGATTACAAATCGGTGTTAGCTAATAGCGGAGATTTAACAACCAAGGATCATATTCTAATTCTCGAGTTACAAACGCGAAACCATACAACGCCGATCTCAAATCGCTGTCAGCAACTAAAAACTTATTTCCCAGTCGTTACCAAACCATCCCGCTGCTTCTACCAATTCATATCCTTTTTCTGCTGCCCCGCTTCTGAATATAGTAAAATCCGGAAACGCTGTACCTGCCTGAAAATAGGAATTCCCATAAGTAGCTCTTGAGCCATCTAAACCTGTTCCGGCAACAACACCAATCGAAGCCGTCTGGCTGTCCTGTCGGGGAAAAATAAAGTAAGCAGCAAGATCATCGCCTGAAAATTCTTTCTCCCCTACAACAATTTTATTCCCCATCACCTGAATCGGGCTTTTTGAAAGCAATATTTTCCAGGCGCTGTTGTTGACCGCATTGCCGTAAAGAATCACATTACGATCCGAATACGCTTCCGGACTGAAATCCTTATCCGGGATGATCTCAATCGACCCGTTTCCCCGGTAAGCAAACGTCTCTGCATCATATCTGGCTTTTGCGTATAGGCACTCATTTTCCTCTTGCAAACCTTTGGTTCCGTAGACAAAAACCATTTGATGCCGGAACGCATCTTTAAAACCTCCGTTTCGATGTGGTTCTTTTTGCGTGAAATCAGGAGATTCCGAAACCTGAATCCAGGTACTGTCGCTTTTCCTGGCCAGCCAAACTTCGTCCATTTTTTCGAAAGTAATTTTCTGTCTGTCGATATGAAGCGTCGCAGGATATTTCAGCGACATTAATTTTAAATTAAGACTAAGTACGCTGACATTTTGCGTGGTACCTGATAAAACTGCGGAGTCAGGACTTGTATTAAAATTAAAACGACTCGGCAACAGCGGCTGTATTTGAAAGGCTGAGCGCAACGGCAGCAGTGTCAGTTTTGACATCTGTAAGCTCCGGAATCTTGAAAATAACCCGACGGGAAGTCATTTTCTCAACGCGAACCAAAGGTGTTTCAAGACTGGCCCCTCCATTTACAGCACATAGCAAAGTCAACCCGGTTAAAGGAAGCCGGGTGCTGTTCACGAGTGTGACGGAAGCCCATTTGAATCCATCCTCTTCACTGATCAGATCCGGCTTGGTCATAAATGCAGTTGAAAGCATGACTGGCTTCTTAGGAAAAAATAGGGCCGCTTTTATACGATTTGAAATACCTCCTGTAAGGTAAAAACTATTTTTACCTTTCTTTATCTCGGTCGGAATTTCAACCCGGTCCGTATCAAAATGATCTCCTTCTCTGGGAATGCCATTGATGTAAACTTTGTCGTGCCCGGCAGCGTGCAGAACAAGCACCTGCTCTTTTGGACTAATGTATTCGAGATATAAACCACCACCGTTAAACCGTTCAGACTTGAAATAACCATCCGCTCCTGTCGAAACGTCTTCCCAGGAAGTTTCTGTACCGGCAGGGCTTACGCCCGCCCGGGGTTGCGCCAATACACCCGTAATCAAACCATAACCGACGGGGTCATACGGAAACTCACTTCTGGCGTACCGCGTATAAGTTACAGGTTTTGACGTCTGTATCATCAGCCCCTTTTCAAAAAGCACAACACGGACTGCCTGCGCCAGGCATAGAACCGGGAACAATGACATTGAAAAAATGGTCAGCAATAAAAAATAGCGGATTTTCACAGGAACATTTATCATTACGATTTCAGCGGATTAGAAAACAATAACGTTTCCACAATTTTACCTACTTTTATTATCAAAGAATCCATCAATTTGATTCTTTCATTCTGCAACTCAACAAATTCACAGAATTTTTACAATAATCACATGAAGATTAGAATTCTTATATGCTCACTGTTGTCAACAGCTTTTCATTTCGCGTCCAAAGGCCAGTCGTTCAATAACTTTCCCGTTACTACCCAGAAACCGCCGCTTCATGCCAGACACTGGATTGGCATAACCGGGAAACCATTGGCAGCAACGGCAGGTGCAATGATTTTCGCAAAAGGCGGAAATGCCATCGACGCTTCCTGTGCCATGCTCGCCTCCACGTGTACCATGTGGGATGTCCTGAGCTGGGGCGGGGAGACGCAGGCATTGATATACAATCCAAAAACAAAAAAAGTAATCGCGCTCAATGCTATGGGCGTTGCGCCAACCGGTGCAACAGCCGATTTTTTTAAAGGAAAAGGAATGAAATACCCTCCGGAATACGGTCCACTGGCAGCGACGACGCCGGGAACTGCCGGAGGCCTGATGACCATGCTTGCAGAATATGGAACAATGAGCCTCAAAGAAGTGCTCGCTCCCGCGATGCAACTGGCTGACGGTTATCCGATTGAAGGCCAAACTGCCAACTCTATCGAAAACGGAAAAGCGCGGATCAAGGAATGGCCTTATTCCAAAAAAGTATTTTTACCACATCTTGGTCAGAAAAGAGAAGCTCCGGATGCAGGGGAAATTTTTGTACAGAAAGATCTTTTGGCAACGTTGCAAAAGCTTGTGGACACGGAACAGCAGAGTTTGAAAAAAGGAAAAACAAGGAAAGAGGCGATTTATGCAGCTTATGATCGTTTTTACAAAGGAGATATCGCCAAAGAAATTGCCCGTGGTTGTCAGGAACAGGGTGGATTGATCACCGAGCAGGATATGGCGAATTGGAAAGTCAAAATTGAGGAGCCGCTGATGGTCAATTACAAGGGTATTGACGTGTATAAAATGCAGCAATGGACCCAGGGACCGGTGATGCTCCAGACCTTGAACATGCTCGAAAACTTTGACCTGAAAAGTATGGGATACAATTCGACACGCTACATCCATACCCTTTACCAGACCATGAACATGGCGTTTGCCGACAGAGATTTCTACTATGGCGATCCTGCTTTCGGCCCGGAAGAACCTATGAAAGGCTTGCTTTCCAAAGAATATGCAAAAGAAAGAATCAAGCAAATTGACTGGGAGAAAAACGATGCTAAAATACTGCCCGGAGACCCCTACCCTTTCGAAGGCAAAAAAAATCCGTATACGGACCAAATTAAATCCTGGGGTAATTTTCAAGCGGCAGTAAACCGGAACGAAAATGGGTTGAACGAAAAATTCATGGAGGAATTTACGGCCGGGACAACCTCCGTGGAAGCAGCAGATGAAGAAGGCTGGGTGGTCAGCATTACACCGAGCGGCGGCTGGGTTCCGGCTTGTATTGCCGGTAACACGGGTGTTGGATTAAGCCAGCGCATGCAATCCTTCGTTTTGGATGCAAAAGAGAATCCTTTCAATGTTGTTGAGCCCGGAAAACGGCCTCGCGTTACGCTCACGCCCAGCCTCGCTCTGAAAGATGGCAAACCGTTTTTGTCATTTGCTAAACAGGCCGGCGACGAACAGGATCAGCTTTTACTGCAATTCTTCCTGAATGTTGTTGAATTCGGGATGACTGTACAGGAAGCTACCGAAGCGCCAAGCTTCAAGACTTTACAGATGTACGCCAGTTTTGGTGCACACGAAAAAGATCCTGGCGGACTCATTCTAAACGAATCCATGCCACCCTGGTCAAGAAAAGAATTGTCCAGAATGGGATACAAATTATCATATCAACCGCGTACCAGTGGGCCCATTAACGCAATTTGGTTCGACTGGCAACACGGCAGTTTCTGGGGTGGTTCCAGTAACCACGGAGAGGATTATGGAATTGGCTGGTAACATTCACAGACATTAAACATTACTCCCGCGACTTAAACTCTTCGTAAAGAAAGAATACCATGGAAAACATCACCGTCCGCCGGGCAAGCATTGACGACCTGCCGATGCTATTGGAATTTGAACAGGATCTGATCAATGCCGAAAGACCATTCGAACCTACATTTACAGATGGCAAATTTCATTACTATGATCTAAAAAAAATGATCGAAAACGTTGATACCGAAGTAGTCGTAGCGGAAACTGACGGAAACATTGTGGGTAGTGGACATGCAAGGATCAGGGATGGCGAAAACTACAACAATTTCGAGAAATACGCATTTTTCGGATTTATGTATTCATCTCCCGAACACAGGGGAAAAGGAATTAATAAACTGATTATGAACGAACTTTTCAAATGGGCCAATGCACGCGGGCTGACCGAAATAAGATTGCAGGTGTATGACGAAAATACACCTGCAATCCGTGCTTATGAAAAGGTGGGATTCAAAAAAATACTAACAACAATGCGGCTTGACACCAGGGATTTTGAAGAATAAGAAATTCTAATTTCCTCCCTGCACATCGTCATTTCTGATCCCTCGTTTGTTCTTTTTAATTGCTTCTTTTAGCTTTCCAAATTTGTAATTCAAACTAAAATTAAATGACCGGAAATAATCCCGCCGGTGATTTACCTGTTCAAAATCAGGTCCGAAGGATTCATTGTAAGCCGTTCTGAACTTAGTGAACGGGTTGCTGACCGAGGCGGAAAAGGTTAATTTGTCCTTTAGAATATCCTTATTAATACTGAACGACGTACTGATCATTGCGTTACCGGTTCCCTGGAGGCCGACGTTCGGCCCGGAACCGTTCAAATTCGCATTTACACGCCACTCCTTCGGCAACTTGTAACCCGTTGAAAATGAAAAATTATACATCAACCCTTCATTTTTTATCAAAACACCATTTACCACACCTTGTACCATACCATAGGCAACTCTTGAATTGATGCTTAAATTCCATTTATTTGTGATGGGATAACTGATATTCACGCCCATATTTGGCAATTTGGCAGTCCCCGTATTACCGTATGACGTACGCGTGATCCGCGTTGTAGAATCGTAAACTGAGACTGGAAAAATCAGGTCACGAAAAAAATTAAATCCCAGATACAAGTTGAGCGACAATTTTTTGGGACTGCTGAAACCGATCTGAATATCGTTGACGACGGCCGGCCGAAGATCCGGATTTCCTGTTCTTTCGAAGTTGGGATTGCTACGGTCTACGAACGGATTAAGCTGATAAATTCCCGGTCGTTGAATGCGCTGTGTGTAGGCAATATTAATTGCCCGGTTGTCTTTCAGTTTACGGTTTACTGAAATTGAAGGAATAACATTAAAATAGGTTCGTCTGATTTCTGATTCAGTAGAGACAAAATCTGCTTCAATGACCGTTTGCTCCACACGCGCACCCGCTTTGAAGCCCCAGTTTTTCAGGTTGTACTGATAGGTATTGTATGCACCAAAGACATTCTGTGAATTCCGAAATTTGTTGCTCATGCCATCCTGCAACGTGTAATTCCCATTTTCCCTTCTTGTGAGATATTGAAAATCGCTCCGGTTGTCTCTCAAAATCCCTTTTAGTCCTGCCTCTATCTGGATTTTTTTCCATGGGTGAACATAGTCTACCTGAAAAGTCTGTTCGGCAAAATCCTGATCATTAATTTGACGATAATCCGGTGTTGTGGAATTGACGCGGTTCGAAAAAGCTATATCTCCGCTCTGGTTATTTCTGTAAGTGAACATCCGGTAAGAAAGTGTGAGCAGTCGGTTTTTATCGGCCCGAAATCCCTTCTGGTAATTCACAGAAGCATCCATCCCGCTACCACTGGTTTTGTTCAGGTTCACAAGTTGGAAACCCTGAACAGTTTCAGACAAAACAGTCAGATTGCTGATTTGCCTTCCGTTATTGTTTGAATTACTTCCATTGAAATTCAACTGGGTGGAGATCAAATTCAGGCTATCTACTTCATAACTCATTTCAATGCCGATGTAGCCATTTTTGTTATTTGACTTACTGGCCCCCGCTTGACGAAGGTCTGTCTGGTCTTCTCCAAAAGTCCGGCGTGCGGTCGTGTTTCGCGTTTCAGGTGTATTGTAAATGCTTGCTCCTCCAAATCCGGAAATACCAAATTTGCCCATTTTCGCAGAAACAGAACCTCCCGCTCCCGGGCCGCCGATGGGAAAACGTTCACTGATATTCAAGCTTCCGTTGTAGCCGTTATCCACTTTTTTGTTCGTAATGATGTTGATAATTCCCGCCAAACCTTCTGCGTCGTACTTCGCAGGGGGCGAGGTAATGACTTCAATGCGCTCAATAGACGATGCGGGCATGCTTCGCAACACTTCTTTGTAGCTTCGTTCCATCATACTGGAAGGTTTGCCATTGATGAAAATCTTAAAATCCGAATTCCCTTTCATGTACAGATTGTTCTCTGCATCAAGTGACAAGTGCGGTATTTTACGCATCATATCAAGCACGCTGTTCACCTTGCTTTCCGGATCCGCCTGAAGATCATAGGAAATCCGGTCCACTTCCTGTTTTAAAATTGGTTTGATCGCCGTGACGGTAACTTCCTTCAAACCGACTGTTTCCGGAATCAGCTGAATTACGCCCAGGTCAATTTCCTTTGTCAAAGAATCTGTCAGAATCAGATCCAGTTTTTTTGTTTTGTAACCTACACCGACGATCGCGATAAAATACCTTCCGGTCGGAATTTTATCGAAAATAAACGTCCCGTCTGATTTGGAATAATTTACTTTTAAAACCGTGTTCTGATCCTTCATCAGATTGATCGTAATAAAATCCATGACCTTGTTACTGGCAGAATCAGCGACTACTCCGGACAGGACGAATCCTTGTGCAGCAGATTGGCAAAAGGCTTCCCGAAGGCCGCATAAGAGCAGCCCAAACAACAACAACTTAATGATTTTCATAAATTTAAATTTTATGGCTAATAGATAATATGGGCACAAAACAGCCTTGAAGACAAAATGTCTTTTCGCAAACAGGGAGAAATAAATATTAGAGATTTACTCAGGGCATTTCATGGTATGCAAACTGTTTGCACACCAATTTTTAATTGTAGCACAGACTTCAGTCCTGAGATTTTGGCAGTTTAATCTTTTCACTTAAATACCTTTCTATCAAAAAGTTAATAATTAAACTCAATCCGCCAAATAGCAGAATCATCGACATATAGGCAATTCCTTTACTGAGATCCCAGTACTGATGAAGCACATCTCCGGTGATCATTCCGATTGCGATGCCAACAAATAGCATCCCGAATTTCAAAGTAGGCGAAACGAATTGCTCCTTGCTTACAAAAATGGACGCATCCACGCCGCGTTCGATCATGGCCATACGTTCCCTGTAACGCGTCATCATGAACACGTAAAATATCCCGAATATTCCGGCAAAAGCTGCCAGGGTAATCACAATGTGTTTCAAATCATCTCCGCTCATAGCTACCTTTTTTATGTTCCAATATTGCTTAATACTGCATATGACAACCGAACCGGATTGCCGGTTACAGAATTATTAAATTAAATTTATAAAAAAGAAAATCGAATATCGCTGTAACCTGTTTCCGGAAAATGGAGTCTAACAAAGTAAGCAACATAACACTCTGAAAATGCAACAAACGGAAGACCAGGTCTATATCAACACAGTCAAAAACGGAGACCCGGCTTCCTTTGCTTACCTAGTGGACAGGTATAAAAACATGGCGTACACGATCGCGCTCAGAATCTTACGAAACGTGGAGGATGCCGAAGATGCTGCACAGGAAAGTTTTGTAAAAGCATATCAGCAACTTCATCAGTTTGAATCAAAATCGAAGTTTTCGACCTGGTTATACACAATCGTTTACCGTGTCTCTGTTAGTAAATTGAAGGAAAAACGTATCCTTGCTGTGGAGATGAGTGATACGATCATAGAAGAATATACCAGCGATTTTGCCGTTCCACAGCTGGAAAATATTAATCTCGCAGAACAGCAAAAATACATCAAAGAAGCGATTGTGAGATTGCCCGAAACGGAAGGATTACTCATCACCTTGTTCTATATGAATGATAGTTCGGTGAAAGAGATTGAGGCAATTACCGGCTTATCAGAGTCAAATATTAAGGTCAAATTATTTCGGGCGCGTAAAATATTGGAAGAGCAATTACGGTTTTTAATGTAAATTAATCCCTGTTGTTGAAATCGAATTTGTAACATGGAAGAAAATCAGGAAGCACTTTTCAGGAAATTGCTAAAGAATCAGGAGCCGGAGAAACCGGGATCGGATTTTACAGGTTCAGTTATGAAAATGGTACAGATCCAGGCTGTTCAGGAAGCGGCAGAAGAGATGAAATTGGTTCATCTTTTGAACACATCTGCGCTGACCGAAATACCTTCAAAAGATTTCAACACCGCAATTATGGGCAGAATTCTGGTCCCGAAAGGCGTTAAAGCCGAAGCAATAATTTCCCAAAAAGCATGGTTTATGATTGCTGCTTCACTTTTACTGATCATTTTTTGCAGTTTTCTATTGCTCGCCCCGGGCACGGCTCCCGCTGCACCAACCGCAACTGACCTGGCGATGTCGGGCGTTTACGAAAAGATAAATACATTGCCGGTGGTTTATCCGATAACTTTTTTCACAATGGGTTTGCTGACCGTTGCTGATTACTTATTGAGACAGCGGACCGGGCGAGATATGGCAGGGCAAGTTAACCAATAAGGAATTCAACAGTAAAATGGCCACCATGATGCAGATCGTAGTGGCCATTTTATGAAACAAAATTATCTTCTATTCGCTGCGTAACGCTTTCACGGGATTGGTAAGTGCCGCCCTGACACTTTGAAAACTGATCGTAAACAAGGCTATGATGATAGCCGAAATACCGGCCAGGACGAAGATCCACCAGCCAATCGTTACCCGGTACGTAAAGTCCTGCAACCACAAATTCATCGTGTACCATGCCAGTGGTGATGCAATAAATAGCGCTACAATTACCAGCTTTACAAAATCAATTGAAAACAGTCCGAAGATATTGGCGGCCGACGCACCGACCACTTTGCGTATCCCCATTTCTTTCGTTCTGGATTCGGCCATAAATGCAACCACGCCGTAAAGACCCAGGCATCCAATAAAAATAGCGATAAATGTAAGTATTCTGAACAATGAAAACAGCTTGGATTCTTTTTCGTAAAACTGATTGAGGGTGTCGTCCAGATAAGTGTATTTGAACAAATGATCGGGGAACGCCGCAGACCAGATTTTCTCAATCCTCGCAATCTCGTTTTTGCCTGCTCCCTCGCCTAGTTTTAGTCCTAATGTGACATAATTGCCTCGGTCAGTTGTTAAAACGCAGGGAATAATTTCACGATGCAGGCTGTATGTATTGAAGTTTTTAACCACTCCGACCACAGGAAGTTTCACCCCAGATCCTCCAATCATCAGCCGTTTGCCCAGAATTTCCTGCGGACTTTTGAAACCCATTTTCGCAACAAACGCTTCGTTTACCACAAACTCCCGCATGGTATCGGCAGGCAGATACATACGTCCGGCCGCCATAGAAAGCCCATAAGTACGCACGTAAGACGTATCCGCAGGACGCATAACGACTTCAAAATCAAGAAAATCCTCATCGTTCTCATATTTAAAAGCAGTTTGCCAGTTACTTTTCGACATCGGTGTAAAAGCACTGTAGCTCATTGATCGTATCCCCGGTATCGCCTTTAATTGTGCCTGAATCGTTTCCAGCTGCCCCGGATTCTGGTTAGGAATGGGCATATTGATAATCTCGTCACGCACAAACCCAAGATCAAGTGTCCGGAAATATTTCATTTGACTGTACGCCACAATTGTACCGATCAGGACAACCTGAGAAATGGTAAACTGAAGTACAATTAATCCGCGTCTCAGATTATTCTGCCCATTTCCTGTCGAACGCATTTTCCCTTTAAGCGCCAGAATCGGCTGATAACCGGAAACAACCAAAGCAGGATAAAAACCTGCCAGCACCGTAGTGAATATGGTAAGCCCCAGCAGAAAAAGCAGAATTGCCGGATCTTTTACAAAAACCACTCCTTCAGACCTGATATTCAACGCATTCGCTACATATGGCAATACAAGCTGTGCAAGCAGAAGCGCCAACAAAACTGACAGAACTGTTATGACAGCAGTTTCGGAAAAATATTGTCTGAGCAGCTGAGCACGCGTACTTCCAAGCACCTTCCGCACACCAACCTCCTTTGCCCGGCGAAGCGCCTGCGCAGTAGCCAGATTGACAAAATTCACGCAAGCCGTAATGAGGATAAAAACGCCTACCAAAACCATTGCCCAGATCATTCCTTTTGAAATACTGCGGCCGGCATAGTTCTGTATTTTTGTAGCAAAATGAATGTCTTTTAACGGCTGGAGAACGAGCGCTTCCTGCGCAGCATCCTTTGGAGACCTGTATTTTTTATTAAAAGTGACAAGCTGTTTTTCAAATTGCCCACGTCCTACAGATTCTGGCAATTTGAGGTAAATCTGAGCTCCGCCGTAAGAAGATACCCAATCTTCCCAGCCGGTAAATGCTCCGTATTCCTTTAAGGATGCAAAAGATAACATTGTGGCAAAAGGGAAAGCGGTAGTCGACACCGGATCGGCAACTACGCCTGTTACAGCGAAGTTCATTCGATTGTCAACCCGGATCGACTTGCCGATCGGGTCTGTTTCTCCAAAATATTTTTTTGCCTGTGATTCGGTCAAAACCACTGCACCCGGGTTTTTAAGGGCAGTTGCTGCGGAACCACGCAGCCATTTATAGTCAAGCAGATTAAAGTACTCCGGCCCAACAAATGAGACAGAATAAATGGGATCAAGATATTTCTTGCGACCAGGCCCTTCCCCCACCGTTACAAGCGTTTCACGAATTGCATAGGTACAGGTCACCTGATCTTTAAGTTCTGGATAGTCGTTTTTCAGTGCGGCAAGTGAGGGTAGAAGTGCTCCGGTACTGTAACCTTTTTCACCTAGTTTTTGATTGTAGCGCAGCAACCGATACACACTATCTGCATTTCTATGGTGCGTATCGAAGCTAAGTTCGTAGCGAACGGTGAAGAAAATCAATAGACAACATGCCAGTCCGAGCGTAAGGCCGGTCACGTTTATTAGCGTAAAATTCCAGTTCCTGCGGAGATTCCGGAGAGATGTAATGAAATAATTTTGGATCATTTTCTTGTCTTTTGAGTATTGGCATTTATTTCTTGCATCTATCCGGACAAACGATTGACAGGGATCTGGATAAATCCTGAGGCAACCTTTCGAAATATCTTGTCGTGGCTATTCGCTTTTCAGAGACTTTACCGGATTGGTCAATGCCGCCCTGATGCTCTGGAAACTTACCGTCAGCAATGCAATGCCGATAGCCAGACCGCCCGCAAGCACAAACACGCCCCATTCAATTTTTGTATGATATGCAAAATCCTGCAACCAGGTATGCATGGCGTACCACGCAATGGGAGAAGCGATGACGATCGCAATGAGAACCAGCTTCAGAAAGTCATTCGAAAGCATCACGACGATACTCGAAACCGAGGCGCCCAATACTTTGCGGACACCAATTTCCTTGATACGTAACTCAGCCATAAACATGGAAAGACCAAGCAGGCCAAGGCAGGAAATAAAAATTGCGATTCCCGCAAAAATCCCGAAAAGTACCTGCTGCGTTTGCTCACGGGCATACAACTGACCAAACCGCTGATCCAAAAACTGATAGTCAAACGGCCGGTCAGGAAAACGGTTTTTCCAAACGGATTCAATGTGGCTCAGCGCAGATTTGAGATTGTTTCCGGCAATGTGGATAGAAAGCCTGTTCAGGTTCCCGGCATTCATGAGCATCACCATGGGCGCCACCTTTTGATGCAAAGATTCAAAATGATAATCTTTCGTAACGCCGACGATCTGACCGCGGATATGCCCGTAACCAAACCGATTCCCCACTGCGTCAGCAGGATTTTTCCATCCCAGAAGTTTGACAGCCGTTTCATTGAGAATAAAAGCTTCCGTTTTATCCGTCGTGTGTTCTCTGGAGAAATTACGACCGGCTGCCATTTTTATCTGATAGACGGGGATAAAATCTTCGTCGACCGTCAATGATTTGATCGTAATATCGGTCGACGCCATTGAATCTCCTTTCATTACATACGCGTCCCATGAATCCAGCAGCCTGCCAGACGGCACTCTTGATGACCGCCCCACTTCCGTAATGCCACTATTTTCTTTCAATCGCTGCCGCACGGTTTCCTGGCTCACAGCCGAATCTGCCATGGAGGGAAGTATTACGATCTGGTCTTTTGCATAACCGAGATTATAATTCTGTACAAATTTCATCTGATTGTAAACTACGCCGGTACTGATGATCAACGCTACTGCAATTGCAAATTGTGCTACAACGAGCGTCTGTCTCAGTCTTCCGTTTTTCAATGCGGAAGCAATTTTCCCTTTCAAAACACTTGTTGGCTGGAAAGATGTTAGAAAAAATGCAGGATAACTTCCCGCAGCAAAACCGGTAAAAAGCGTGATCGAAATTAAAACAGCTAAAAAGACAGGGTCAAATAAAGATGAAATCGTTAGTTGTTTTTGCGTAAAATCGTTCATAAAAGGAATGCAGAGCATGACAATGATCACGGCGATCAGCAACGAAATACAAACGAGCAAAATTGACTCACTTAAAAACTGGTTGATCAGCTGACTGCGGTGCGCGCCTACCACCTTCCGCATTCCGACTTCCTTCGCTCTTTTGGCAGAACGGGCAGTTGCCAGATTCATGTAGTTGATACAGGCAATGATTAGAATAAAAACAGCGATGGCTGAGAACAGATAAACGTATTTGATATCTCCGTTCGCTTCTATCTCTGAATCCAGATGGGAATGCAGGTGAATGTCCGTCAGCTTCATCAGATTGAGCGTCGTAAATTTTGACGCGTTCGGATCCACGCGTCTGTTCACAAATGCAGGAAAGGCGCTTTCAAGCTGGCTGGGATCATAGTTTTTCGGCAGCAATAAAAAAGTTGAAAAGGAATTGTTGCCAAAATTGGTACGAAGCTCCTCAGCACCGTAAACACGGTTGTCCGTTAACGTAGAAAACGAGATCAGAAAACTGGGGTGAAAAGTAGATTGCGCGGGTAAAGGTTCGAAAACGCCTGTGACGGTATAGTCAAACTGATTGTCCATGCGAATCGTTTTTCCCACCGGATTTTCATTACCAAAATATTTTTCAGCCATCGGGCGGGAAAACATGATGGTGAACGGATTTTCAAGCGCCTTATCCGGATTCCCGCTTAATACATTGAATGTAAATACTTTAAAAATATTTTTCTCTGCAGCGAACAGGTTGTCTTCATTGAAAACCTTTTCACCATACCGGATAAGCCCATCCGTTTCCAGCATACGCACAACCTCTTCAACCTGCGGGAAATCCTCACGGATCAGCTGTCCGAAAGGCGGAGCCGCATGGCCAAGACGCAGGGAAACAGATCCGTCTTTTGACAAAAACGTTCTGGATAATCTATAAATACGGTCGGCGTTTGCATGATGCCGGTCATAGCTGAGCTCGTCGCGAACATACAACGCCAGCAACAGGAAACATGCCAGCCCGATTGCAACACCAATGATATTGATAAAACTGAACGACTTGTGTTTAACAAGGTTACGGAATGCAATTTTGAGATAATTCCTGATCATGGCCGGCTGGTATGAAACGATTTAGAGAAATGGTACAACTTCTGCCCGTACTGTTCAAAACCTGTACCAAATATTTTACCAGCTGACAATCAATATGTTAAAGATAATATATTTCTTAAAGTGTTCGTAACCGGACATGCCTGTTCAGAGGTGGACACCAGCGAATTGCTGATTTTGGCAATTCGCTCAGATGCAGCTAGTCCCAGGAAATTTTCTCATGCGCGTTAATTTTATTTAGCCTTAGCTCCGTATATTTTCCGTTCTCAGCGCGCTCGTACATCGGGATAAATTTGGCACCGTAAATCATTTCCCCACGAGCAAAGGAAGTTCGCTGCTGCACCGTATTGGAAAAATGATCGTCAAATGCTTTGATCGTGACCATCAGCTCTATCTTATTGTTGTAAAAATCCGCCTCTGAATAATCAGCGAAAGGACTTTTCTCGTCGAGCGGATGAACGATGGTCCAGCTTAGTGCCAGTGAATTAATCCGGTTAATTTCCAGCACAAGCGGAAAAAACTTAGTCACGATTTTCCCATTTTCCTCCACACGAACAGCTCCGGTCATCTGCGCTTCCGCATCTGTAAGATGATTGTTTTTGAAAGTTGCCAGACGAAACATAAGCGCCTTGCCACCTCTGAACGGAGCAACCAGAAAATTGTGACTGAAACGGATAAACGCTTCCGGCCGCGAAAAACGGGCATAGAACATGCCGGTCACCAGGGCAAAGGACATGATGCCAATAAAGGATTCCAACGACGCGACCACATTTGTTACAAATCCCGACGGACTTATATGGCCATAACCGACGGTTGTCAACGTTTGGGAACTGAAAAAGAACGCCTGCTGATAGAGCTCCAGGGAAGTCGTGGCAGGAACAGTGCCCGCAAGACTTTCAGGCCCCAGAAGAAAATAGATGATAGCGAAAACGATATTCAGGCTTGTGTAAATACTGAAAACAGTGAGTATAAAAACACCGCGCGACATGCCAAGCAATGTGTGATAAACACTGAAACGCTCATAAAAAGGCACCCCGATTTTACGAAGATTAATACTCCCGTCTTTATTGGTCAGCCGTTCACCTTCTGCACCATTAGCAGGGCTAAAGCCGGTGTTGTCAATTGATTTATTCTGATTTTCGTGAAGAGGTTTTTTGCTCATAGCGGATTCAACGACGCTGTTATTGTTGATTTTCCTACTAATTTAAGCAAAGTGTCAAACCTATTTTCATGAGATGGGCATCAAAAATAAACCGTGTACAAATTGCTATTGCCCCACATGAAGAACGTTTGCCCCCAACGGTTCTTCCATCACACGTTCCAGAGGCCTGTCGTGCACCGTAATCATAATCTCAACAGAACCCGTTCCCACAATTGCCTGCAACAAATGGCCTCCCCAGGCTTTAAAATCTTTGTCGGTAACCACGCCATGTGTATGCAGGGAAACCTTTTTGTTTTGCCAGGCGATGGATCCGGTCATACTTGCCAGCTCCACACTCTTGAATTCCTTAGGCTCGTAGGTCTTGGTTTTGAAATTGAAGAAGCCAAATTTCGCATCGACAAAGCCCATCCCGGTAAAATTCGCAGCGGGTATTTTTTCATTTTCAGCTAGCGCTTCAATGCTCTCAAGCACATTGTCACCCTGCCGAAGTACCATCAGGTACCCAGCCGGGATCCTTGTATATCTCGGAGCGTCCCTATTCTGATCCTGCGCCATCGTGTTGAATGAAAAAATTGTGAAAACAGAAATAAGAAATACATTTTTTAGTTTCATGAAATATAGAATTTAGAACCGAACGCAGGTTGGTTTATTTTGTAATCCATTCCGCAAAATATCATTCCAAACCGAACAGGAACAAAAAAGTCTGCAAGTAGCAGGGAGCTCGCATGCAGACAAAAAAATAATCAAACCAATAATTTGGGGCCCGTGTCCCGGGCTCATTGCATTTTCACTAAACAAGAACAGACGATTCAGTTCTCTCGCCCACAAAAGTTTTGGTCAAATGTGCAAGGTAGGATTCCAGATCCGCCACGATATCCGCGTTCTTTTCTACATCGTGAAAATGAATCCCTTCCAGTGGCTGCATTCCCGTGAATGCATTCATTCTGTGGAAGCCAAAAAGTACACCCGCATCCACGCTCCGTTCGCCGAAGAATTCGCCCGGTAAAGTAAAAGCGGTGGCCGGAGCGTTCCAGGACGATGTAATCATATATTTCCGGCCGTGTAACATTCCGCCGGTGCCATAATTAATTTCCGGATTTGCAGCCGAACGGCCGTCACTTCTGTAAATCCCTTTTTGATGACCCTCCGTGAAAACCACGTCAATGTATTTTTTCAAACCATGCGGTACCTGAAACCACCAGATCGGTGTATGGTAGATAATCACATCCGCCCAGACATAATTCTCAACCTCTTGGGCAGGTTCATAATCCTCGTTTATATCCGTTGACCTGATTTCAAAATCCGGTCTGTTTTCAAAAAAGGTCTTTGTTGCTTCAAAAATTGTCCTGTTGAAACGCCCGCCGGAATGCCCGAAAACCTGTCCGCCGTTGATCACAAATATTTTAGTCATTTTCATTTTAATGCTGTTTTTATTATCTGACTGCAAATTTAAGACACATTATACTATCATTAAAATAGTATAAATTATACATTTGTATCATAATTATAATATCAGAGAAATGGTCAATCTGGAATGGTTCAGGACGTTTAAGGCGATTTATGAAACCGGCACACTAACGGGTGCAGCAGAATCATTATACATTTCCCAACCGGGCGTGAGCCTGCATCTCAGCTCACTGGAAGCACATGTTGGTTACAAACTATTTGACAGAACTTCCCGGAAAATGGTATCAACCGAACGCGGGAAAGTGCTGTATAATTACATCCAGGAGGCTGTTTGCAAGCTGGAAGAAGCCGAACAACATTTTCACAAAAGCACGGAAAAAGAGCGGCCGACGATCAGCATCGGCATGTGTTTCGAAACATTTCAGTTTACACTTGAACAATATCTGCCGACGTTGGACTTTAACGTCATTATCAAATTCGGCGACTATCCTGAAATGATGAAAGATCTGGACAACGGGATTTTGGACATGATCATTACACCGCAGAAGGGAGATTACAAGTCTCTGGTTTACAAAGCATTCTTTAAAGAAAAAATCGTTGTGATCGGCGGAGCGCAAACTTCAATGGAAGAATTGCAGCCATTGCTGGAAGAAAAAAATTCAGATGGAATTCAGCGTTGGCTAAAACACCAGACCTGGTACGGAACGACGGGCGACATGGAACATCTGCGGCGTTTCTGGCACAAGAATTTCGGTAAGCGGCCGGATTTTAAACCAAATTACATTGTTCCCAACATGAGCTCGATCATCCGATGCCTGAGTGGCGGAAAGGGCATTGCAGTTGTGCCGGATTTTTTATCAAAACGAGAGTTGGACGCCGGAAACATCAAACTGATCTGGGAGGGCGAAAATGTGATCGAAAATACGCTCTATTTCGGTACAAGAAAACGGACGATTTATGCGGCCGAAATCAGGCAGATAGAGGAAATATTTGAAAAGGAAATGGTGTGAACTGAGGTTATGCAATCAATTCAAAATCTTGTAAAGTACTCTCCTTTCCGTTCAATATGATGGAAAGTTGATGTGTTCCAGGATAAAACTTTCTGGTTGTGATGATTTTAAAACTCTGCTTACGGGCAATTTGAGCGCGTTCCCCTGGCTCAAAAATCCGCTCACTGATCTTGAATACTTTTTTAGATGCCGAACCATTGAGCCGTTTGTAGTAAACTGCATACTCCAGCCTAACGGGCTGTTCGATGAGCCCAATATTTTTTACAGAAAAAGAGAAAGCCAGACTATCCCCGATTTGTACGGTCGGCGTCGAGATCCGAAAATGATCTAATTCAATGTGTTTGCTTTCGAGGGCATAGTGTAGCAGAATGTCGGCATGGCCTTGTTTCAGTAAACTTCTGCAACCATGTTTGATGATGGCGTCAGTTTCCTTGCTGATACCTTTCCAACGTCCTGCAAGTTCAAGTACAATTTCCGGCTTTATTTTCGAGATATCATTCAGATTGTTCGCCACGCTCCTGCGCACCCATTCCGATGGATCGTTTTTTAGATTTTCCAATATAGGCAAAACCAGGGCGGGATCTTTTTTCAGAAATGGCACGGCCATCGCCCAGGGCAATGCAGGGCGTGAACCTTCGCTCGCGAAACGTCTGACTTTGTAACTTTCATGCTGGGACCATTGCAGCATTTGGGCCATCATTTTATCGTTGTATCTGATCAAAAAGGGACGGACAGCAAATTCACAGCTCACAAACTGCGTCATAAATTCCAGCATTTTAACACCATTCTTGTAATCATCCAGTCCGTAACATTCGATATAATCCGGTAGAAACATAAATGCCAACTGGTCCTCACTCACTTCATTTTTGCGCAATTGTGTAACGAGACGAATCAAAACTTTTGAAGCATCGCTGAACAAAGGTGGAAAGAATTCATGCATCACTATGGTTGTATGGCGCATGCGTTGTTTCAATTCCATCGTATAAAAACTGTCGGAATAAATCTCTTTCGTAAAAGATTTGGCGTCGAATCCCGGCAATACAACTTCAAGTGCGTCGGTAAGTTTCTTGTAAAATGATTCAGAATAAAGGTCCTTCAATAATGCCATAGCCGAAAATCTTGCGGGGTTGTTTAGCTGCCAAATCCGACTCAAGATAATATTGTTTCCTTTTCACCGCCCGTTTTTATATTATTTTCAGTAGATATTCAGAAAAACTGTCTGATCAAACACATGAATATCAGGTTATAACGAGATTTAAATCGTCAAGAAGTAATAAACGAAAATCCATTTCATAATCCGAACTGGTCGTTTTTGATTGATCATATAAGTCAGATTCCCGAGCTATGCCACAAAATTTCACAAGAAGAAACGCACTTAGAAGTCTGATGGGAGTTCCACCGCTATTCAGCTTCGGATACCGGCCAAATGAAATTACTGATACAAAGGGCCAGGCTGCGGGGAAGTTAAAAACAAGCCTCAATGCCTATTCTTTCAATAAACCACTCATGGATGGGACAATCACGCTCAACGATCTGCTCGATTTTTGCGCCAAAAACAATATTGATGGCGTTGACCTGACCAGCTATTATTTTCCCGGTTATCCGGCGGTTCCAGTAGACGAATTCCTTTACGATTTAAAAATTAAAGCTTTCAAACTGGGCATTGACATCAGCGGGACCGGCGTGCGGAATGATTTTACAAATCCCGATGTAAGTAAGAGAAAAAAAGACATTGAACACATCAAAAACTGGATTGTTGCGGCTTCCAAAATTGGCGCTCCTGTGATCCGAATATTTTCGGGCACGCTGAATCCAAAAGAATACGACTGGAACACAATCGCAGAATGGATGGTAAAAGATATCCGGGAATGTGTGAATTTCGGAAAGGCGAATGGCGTCATTGTGGCGATACAAAATCACAATGATTTCCTGAAGACAGCCGAAGAAACCATTAAGATTATTGAAAAAGTAAACTCTCCCTGGTTTGGGCAAATTCTGGACATTGGCAGTTTTCGCTCCCCGGATCCCTATGCAGAAATTGCCAGATGTATTCCTTATGCGGTAAACTGGCAAATCAAGGAGCTGATGTATATTAATGACAAAGAGATCAAAACGGACTTAAAAAAACTCTTTCAAATCATAAAAAACTCGTCTTATCGGGGTTACCTGCCAATCGAAACGCTGGGGCCAGGCGACCCCTTTGTCAAAGTCCCTGTATTTTTGGAAGAAGTCCGCACGGCACTAGTTTAAGCAGATTTTAGAGTCAACTTACACTAGCCAAATTTTTTGAATAGAAAGACGGCGTGATTATCTATGGCGTACGTACCATGGAGAGATGGTTTTGTATCGGGAGATTTCCATTGACTAATGAAAAACGGCTGCAACCAGTTTATAATGCAAACCCTCGAAGAGAATACCGAGAGAAACTGTAATGTAGATACTGTCTTTATTAGCCAAAATATCCTTGTCCAGACGGTAGCGATCTACAAACACAGGGTCTGTCACCGGAAAATCATATTCAGAATCACGATAAGTGAACCGCATCCTGACCTGAGAATTCCGGTTTCCAGAATAAGTATTCCGGAAAATTTTAAAAGCTGTAATTTTAACCAGCATCAGCGAATGTGCCGGCGATATTATCTCCTCGTCAGAGACCGCCCTGCCGTTGTTGCCAAATATCAAATCATTTGTCGAAAAACTAAGGGCCGGTAGAGAGGACGCTGGATAAGAACCGATTACTTGTATTGAATCTGTATCAAACCTGTTGTTTTCAGATTGAAATCCTTCCGGTACCTGCGCCGTCACGTTTATCTCTATGATATCCAGAAGTTTAACGTACCAGACTAAATGGGAAGGTATTTCTCCATGCAACGTGTTACAAACTGGTCGTATCCATTTCGGTTTGCCGTCAACCAAACGCGGTTTTCCATCCTGAATTTCAATGCCAGCAATGCAGCGACCTTTTTCCTTGTTGGAATTTGCCAAACATACGAATGTTACTTTCATGGGTAGATTTTGTTAAAAACCACATGTTTTTCATCGTTATGTTTTTCATCGTTGAATAACTTTTATTTCAGAGTTTATTGAAGATGGAGTATTTCTATGCCTCCTTTAACCTGTTGTAGATATTCCGCCAACAGTCTCCGGTGACATTTTTCGGGTCCGTGTTCACTGCATAGCAGACAATTACCGTGAAGCTGTTCTATATTGATTTTTGACGCTATTTTCCTTATATCCAGCAGATTGAGATACGCTACTTCGTACTGCTCCCAGCTCATTCGCTTTTCCCGATATGCTTGAAGCAATTCTTTCGTTGGCGCAAAATCAAGTTGATGGTCGTAATCCATGCCTCCAATTTTTCTGGCGAAATACTTCAGATCGGCACCTTTCGCAAAGCCCGCCAATTGGGAAACATTATTTATCCTCGTATCAATAATCTTTTTCACCGAGGCATTTTGCAGCAGAGAGAAAAAATCTTCTGCGGATTTCCCAGCAAATCCGATTGTGTAAAGCTTAATCATAGGTCCGCTCCTCCGTGTCGTTGCTGTAAGGCGAATATGCGATTTCCCTGTTACGCAGGCGGTATGCTACTTCAAGTTGTTCTGAAAGACTTACTTCCGGATTGAAAATATCTGGTTTCGGAACCTTCTTATCGTATTTTTTCAAAAGCACATTTTCGAGTTCAGCCTGCGTCTTACAAGTTTTGTCCTTCATAATATGACGCACGTCAAATCCCTGCCCCTGAAGAGCAACCGAAATCATTGAAAACCTATGACAATCGAACGGCTCACTTTCCGAGCACATCAGGGCAATTACAAATCCCTTGTCCAAACCCTTTTTCAGCCTTTCGATTCCAGCAGCAAAAGGTTTTGAACTTCGCACTTTCCCGAAATCCACCTTCCCTTCCGAGTCCAGCAATTGCGGATCAGCGTGCCGGGCTCCAAACTCCTCCGAAAAGTGCATGTAGTTAACTCCTCTTTTTTTGAGAAAATCCGAGAGTCCATCCTTGTTGTATTGCGGGTTATAGGAGCTGGCGGCAATACTCCTGACATCGATTATACAGGTTACCAAATAAGTATTCAGCAACTCGACAAAGTAGTCGATTGAATGATTTGAGTGACCTACCGTGTAGACAATTTGCTTCGTCATTTTCTGTTACATGCAAGAGCAAAGATATAACTAACTATGGGAATTGCTTTGACGGCAATTCCCACAACTGGTAACAGATGTATGTTCCGATTTTGATCAAAATAAATAACGACATTCGCCTCAGGCCCGGAGATTGATAACCAAATACGGGTTCAGCGGGGCAAATCTGGAAAGCTTCTGTTCTATTCCGATTTCAAACTTTTCACAGGATTCATTAAAGCTGCCTTAATACTTTGAAAACTAACCGTAACAACTGCAATTACTACTGCCGCAGCCCCAACTCCAATAAATATCAATGGACTTATTTCAATGCGATACAGATAACCATCCAGCCATTTTTGCATGAAAAACCAGGCCAATGGAGAAGAAATCAGTATTGCAACAACGACCAGTTTGACAAAATCTCTCGACAAAACAAAAACAAGATTGGATATACTTGCGCCCAAAACCTTGCGTACGCCGATTTCCTTCGTTCTTTGCTCTATGACAATCAGCGCGACGGCAAAAAGTCCAAGGCATGACAACAGAATCGCTATTCCCGATGCAAGGCTAAAAACCTGCGAAAGGCGCTGTTCTTCTTTATACCAGTTGTCCGTATTTTCGTCAAGGAATGACGCTTTAAACTCCGACTCAGGCGTAACTTCCTTCCACACAGCTTTCAATTTATCCATCGCAACCGAAAGGCTTTGAGGTGTTACCCTAACGAAAATATAGCTGACCGGGTCGGAATGCGAAATATGCATTGTGATCGGTTTCTTGTCGTTTTTGGATGAATACAAATTAAAATCCGGGACCAGTCCGATGATCTGAATTTTTGCGCCCGCCGTATCCGTTTGAAAATATTTCCCAACCGGGTCAGTCTCTCCGATTGCCTTTGCCATACTTTGCGTAATGATAACCCGGTCCAGCGAATCTGTGGGGAAAGCCGGATCAAATTCACGGCCATCCAGCAATTTTATATTCAAAGTTTTAAGGTAATCATAATCAATTTGGAGCCAATCGGTGGAAATTTCTTTTTCTTTATAGGTAAATCCCATCACGCTTCGGGAGGAACTCCTGTCCTGCCCCATTCCCAGATTAACGCCACTTCCCGTTAAAGAAACGATATTCGGGTCATTGGCAAGTTTATTACGCATTCTTTGTAAGGCCTGTTGTCCGTTTACTTTGTTGCCGATGGGGATACTGATTACTTGCTCTTTCTGAAAACCAAGGGGTTGTTTCCTTAAATGATTCACCTGCTGAACGGCGATTATCGTGCAGCAGATCAGCAAACTCGAAAGTGTAAACTGTGTGATGATTAATGAATTCCGGAGTACACCAGGTTTTTTGAGCGTCACTTTGCCTTTCAGCACTTCTACCGCATTGAATTTAGACATTTGCCAGGCTGGATAACCGCCGGCTATCAAAGTAACCATAACAAAAATGCCCAATATCAACGAAATTTTATCTGGCTGAAGCATGTAATCCAGATTGAGTTTGCCCTGAAATGTTGCATTGAAAGTGGGTAGTAACAAAATGGCCAGCACTAAGCCGGCAGCAAAGCCGACAAAACAGATCACCGCCGCTTCACCCCAAATTTGAACAAAAAGCTGGTTTTTTAATGCCCCAAGTGATTTTCTTACACCGACCTCCCGGGCACGAATGAAGGATCTCGCTACGTTTAAGTTGATAAAATTGATACAGGCGATCAGCAGAATGAAGAACGCAATGCCCATCAGTGCGTACACCAGGGCGACGGGCGCACCTGAGCCGCCGGCAATGTCTCTGTCGAAATGCACATTTTTTAGGTTTTGTAACCGAACGGCAAAAAGATCACCCCGTTCATCAGGCTTTGCGCCACGTTTTTTCAAGCTCGCAATGGTGCTTGCGAAATATTTCGCAGCGAACGGTTTCATTCGTTTTTCAAGAGATTCGGGATCAGCATTTGGGACCAGTTTAAGAAAAACGATGTGAGACATCGCATCCCACTGATCCTTTTGACTCTGATATCCGTTTAGATTTTCGGTCCTCACAAAGGCGTCGAACTGAATGGAAGAATTGTCAGGAAAATCGCCCAAAACGCCAGTCACGACGTATTGTTTTTTATTGCTGCCAATACCGAGCTGCAAAGGTTTTCCCATCGGATCCTCTTCGCCAAATATCGCCTCTGCCGTATTTTCACTGATGATGATGCTGCTCAAATCGCGTAGCGCAACCTCCTTGTTTCCTTTAATCAGTGGGAATGAGAATATTTTCAGAAAATCAGCATCCGTAAACTTGACATTCTTGTCATAAAATTTCCCCTTGTATTCTATCACATCACTTCCATTGACGATCCTGGTGATACCCTCGATTTCCGGAAATTCCGCTTTCAATGCTGTGGTAAGCGGGAACGGCATGGAGCTGGTTTTTGAAACCTTGTCCGGCTCGTTTGCAAAAAAGTAAGTCTGAAATATCCGGTCTCTGTCCTGATGAAAATCGTCAAAAGTGAGCTGGAAGTAAGCGGTCAGAAACAGGAAAACACTGACGCAAAACGCCACTGAAAGTCCGACTATATTGATGAGGGCATAACCTTTGCTTTTCCAGATATTACGGAAAGCAATTTTGATATAATTTTTGAACATGGCGTGATGGCTTTTTGAAGGCTTCGGCTTTGGCGCATGGCTTTCATCTGTACGGCATTTACAGATGAATAATTGTACCAGATGGAGCAATAAATTTAACTAACTGGAAATCAACACATCAAATACCATATTACGCACTCAAGATGTCCGAAACTGAACACGGTTGTTCGGTAGCGTACTTCGCAAATTTGAAGGCGATAAATAAAACCGGTTTTAGTATATTTGTTCAACTTCTTTAAAATCAGACACAATGAGTGATTTAAACATTCATACGAAAATAGAAACTCTGTCAACAGAGTTAAGAAATGAGGTTAATAATTTCGTTGACTCATTACTTCAGAAATCTGACAATAGCAAAGGAAAAATTGCTCCAAAATTTGGTAGTGCGGAAGGAAAAATTGAAATGTCAGCAGATTTTGACGAGCCGTTAGATGATTTCAAAGACTATATGTAATGGAGTATATACTTGATACACACACCTTTCTTTGGTTCATAGATGGTAGCCAGGAACTTTCCGCGCACGCAAGAGAAGCAATCGAAAGTCCCCAAAATGTAAAACTTGTAAGCACTGCTTCATTTTGGGAAATTGCGATTAAAATAACATTGGGAAAATTGAAGATCAATATGCCCTTCGACGATCTCGAGAATCACGTTTTTGACAACGGATTTCAATTACTTCCAATTTCATTTAGTCATATTGGAAAAATAATTGATCTTCCACTTCATCACCGGGACCCTTTCGATAGAATTATAATCGCTCAGGCAATATTCGAAAAACTAGTTGTTATTGGGAAAGATCCGCAATTCGCAAATTATGAATTGACTACAATTTGGTAGACTTAGTTCATATTTTGTCTACTCACTCTTCAACGATTTCACCGGATTTGTTACCGCTGCTTTTATAGCCTGTGTACTTACCGTAACCAGTGCGATTAAAACTGACATAGCTCCCGCTGCCACAAACATCCACCACTGAATACTGATTTTGTAAGCAAAGTCCTGCAACCATTTGTTCATCAGATACCAGGTTAATGGGGTTGCGATGACGATCGAAATCACGACAAGTTTGATAAAATCGCCCGACAACAGGCCTACAATACTTCCTATTGAAGCGCCCAATACCTTCCTGACGCCAATTTCCTTGATACGTTGCTGGGCAGCAAAAGCAGCCAGACCGAACAAACCCAGGCAGGATATCAGGATGGAGATAACCGTAAATGCGTTCACGATCCGTGATGTCCTGGCGTCGGCAGCATAATTTCTCTGAAAATCTTCATCCAGAAAACTGTAAGAAAATGGCTCATCCGGAATGAGCGATCTCCATTTTGTTTCCAGAAAAGGAAGCACTTTAGTAACATCGTTTGAATTTACATGTGCGATGATGTAGTTAAAATCCCGATCCGCGCTCAAAAAGAAAGCATAAGGTTCAATCGCTTTGTGAAGGTCCTGAAAGTGAAAATCCCTTACGACACCCACAATTTCCAGCGACCCGATCTCTTTCTCGCCCATATTAAAGTTTAATTTCTGTCCGACAGCCTTGTTGAGCGGAATTGCAAACTTCCTTAAAGCTGCCTCATTAACAACGATTTTATTGTTCGTGTCTGCCGGATATTCTTCCGAAAACATCCTGCCGGCGGCCATCTTGAAATCCATTGTTTTCATAAAGTCTGGAGCAACCCAGTTCGTTTTGATCAAGCCGTCTTCGTTCACACTTTGACCCGGAAGAAAAACCGACATGTCGCTTGGGTTAAGAATTCCCGGATAGTAAGAGGTACCTGACGCAGCTGAAATTTGGTTGTTCTGCAGTATTTCGTTGCGCAGTGAAATGTATTGCTTCCGCGCCTCCATACTGCGGAAAGGAATCACGATCTGCTGATCTTTGTCAAACCCAAGCGGTTGGTCACGCATGAATTTAATCTGCCCCTGAATTACCATCGTAGCAACCACCAAGCCGATCGAAATTACAAATTGAAACACAACAAGTCCCCTCCGTAACGTCGTAGCAGAAACTGAATTGACAAATTTGCCTTTGATCACATCAAGCGGATTAAAAACCGACAAATAGAAAGCCGGATAACTGCCTGCAAGCAATCCCGTCATTACAGCCAGCACAATAAATGCGAGCACAATTTCAGGCTTAAATAATTCCGAAATGCTTAGCGTTTTATCAGCCAGCTGATTAAAAACGGGAAGAAAAACGACAACAGAAAACACTGCAATAATCAATGCAAGGAACGTCAGCACCATAGACTCACCCAAAAACTGCCCCACAAGCCCACCTTTACCAGCGCCCATAACCTTCCGGATTCCAACTTCCGCGGCCCGTTTTGCAGAACGCGCAGTTGCCAGGTTCATGAAATTAATACAGGCGATCAGCAGTGTAAAAAGTGCGATTGACGCAAGTACATAGAGATATGTTTTACTCGTTGTCGGTGTTACTATTTTCTCAATGAGACTAAACAAATGAATATCTTTAACCGGAAGCAATACCAGCTTTTTATCAAATCCGGCCAGTTTCAGATCTTTACGGGCATATTTTTCAATAAATGACGGCAGTTTGTTTCCAAACTTTTCTGCACTTGTACCCGGTTTGAGCCGAATGTAGGTGTAGAACATATTGTTGTTTGTAAAATCGAGATTCGGCTGTCTCAGATAGCTCCCCACCCATCCGGAATGAATGGAAACAAAGTAACGGGCATCAATATGCGAACGTGCACCTTCATCTTTAAAAACACCTGTAACCTTAAAATTCTCATTATTTCCCGATTTACCGCCTATTTGAATCGTCTTGTTCAATGCGGACTCGTTGCCAAAAAGTTTGTGCGCAACATCTTCCGACAGCACTACGGAATGAGGATCATTTAGCGAGGTCTTTGCATCTCCTTCCAGAAAATGATAGCTGAATACGTCAAAAAAAGTGGAGTCGACGTGTATACCTTGTGTCTCATAAAAAGACTTTTGAGGCTGACCAGCTTCCGATATTTTCAAAAGTGTTTTGTCTTCCAGAAAGTTTTGCCAAAGCCTGGTAACCTGCACAACTTCGGGAAACTCTGCTTTTAAGGCCTGTGCATAGGGTGCAGGAGCGCGCGGATTATCCATTTTTTCTCCATTGGACTGAACATTTTCAGCGCGCACCAGATACAGGTCATTGACATGTTCCTGATGTTTATCAAAAGAAACTTCGCTCAAAATGTAGAGCAATAGCAACATGCAGCACGTCATTCCGACGGACAGCCCGAATACGTTGATGGAGGTGAAAAGTTTGCTTTTCATCAAATTCCTCCATGCGATTTTAAGATAGTTCTTTATCATTTTTGGCTATTGGCTATTGGCTATTGGCTATTGGCTATTGGCTATTGGCTATTGGCTATTGGCTATTGGCTATTGGCTATTGGCTATTGGCTATTGGCTATTGGCTATTGGCTATTGGCTATTAAAAATTGGCTTTCCGCAGTTTGGGTTCCGAATTAATTCAGAAATACTGTAATTATTTTGGGAGTCAGAGTGGATATTGATCCTTGAAGCAGTGCTTCCGAGCTACTTCGATTTGATACTTAAATTGGCGAAATTGCCGTCGGAGCCGTGTCCTACCCAAAAGGCTAGTTTGTTGCCTTTTTGTTTTGTCAATTGATTCACAACGAGGCTTGGTTTCTCTTCACGGTTAACGAATACACGAACTTCCTCGTTTTGAACGTCTACGCGGCAATGAATCCAGTCGTCCGGGTTTGGCGGAGAATTTAGTGGCTTTTCATATTGGTTCGGAAACTCGGATCGAAGCTTGGGCCAGTCAAATTTTGGCATCGAAATGTACTGGACTGAATGGTTTTTGCGCTCCGCTTCCGGCGATTTGAAATTAAAAGGGCGGAAATAAATTGCATCATAAGTGCTGTCATTGGAACCCTGAAAGGCGATCCCTACAAAACTCTTCTGTAAAACATTTCTTCCCTTGACGTCAAATTCGACAGTCCCACTGGTAAAGGTGACATTTTCCAGCCAGGCCAGGCCTACACCATCCTTTTCATCCAGATGCAGACGCGGCTTTTCCGAATCCCCAGAAACCAATGTGGCATTCCTGTTGTGGACAGTTATGGTTTTACCAACCGTTAATTTGGACAAATCAATAGACTGACCAAACGAAGCTATCGACCAGATTCCGGCTATGATAGGGATGATTAATTTCCTGAGCAGATCAAGAATATTCATGACGGGTACTTCTTATTTAAATTCACGGCTAATAGATAACCATAAGTATTGAATAATTGTACCAGCCCGCTAGCCATCGAAATAAGTAGCTTATTATCAATTTATTAACTAAAAACCAACAACTTGATCACTGTCCGGTTTCGGACACTTTTGTTCGGTATTGAAGATGGGTAAGGCAGTTTTCAAATGAGACGACAAATCAGATCAATTAGCTAATTTTAAGCGCGTAACGGCAAAATGCGAACTTTGGATTTTTCACCCAAAAGAGTAACCAGGCTACCTTCCTCCAAATAGTTTCTGTATTGTCGAAGACATTCAACTACGGTATTACCAATTACCTCAGGTAATAAATTCTGGGCAGGAACTTGAAATACGCTTGGATATTGAGCATTCGTAGCTGCCAGGATAGCTCCAAAATCCAGATCATTTGTGAAGACCACAAATTGATTATCTCTTGCATATTCAAATATCAAACTGTCCGGATCAGTAGCTTTTCCTACGCTCGACCAGTGAACGGCAATTATGTCGTTACTAAGGAAAAATGCCGTCCAGCCAGGAGACAGATTCATGTCTATCAGTATCTTCACACTCTTACAAAAGGAATCTCAATCTCTTCCGACCGCCAAGCTGCATAGGTTAGCGCCTGCTGGATATCATCAATTTCCAGATATGGATATGCAGAAAGTATCTCGTTAAAATTCAGAGATGAGGCGACCAGACCTACTATTGTGCCAACAGTCACTCTCATACCTCTTAAACAAGGTTTTCCTCCCATAACATGAGGGTCAAATGTAATACGATCTAATTCCATCTCAATTAGCTGTTGTTCGAAAGATACTAACTGCAATTTAAGATGTTTTAGACAGAAAGTAAAACACCTCTACGTTACACTGATGTCATCGCCTTATTCATTTCTCAAACTCTTCACCGGATCCATCAAAGCCGTTCTGACACTTTGCAACCCTACCGTCAATGTGGTGAGAACCAACGCTGATAACGCCACAAGCGCGAAAATGTACCATTCCATATTTACCCTGTATTCAAAACCACCAAGATAATTTACAGCAAAACTGTACCCAATCGGAATGCCGATCACAATTGAGATCAGCACCAGCACGACGAAATCTTTTGAAAGCAAAACAGCGATTCCGCTCACACTTGCTCCAAGCACTTTTCTAATCCCAACTTCCTTGGTTCGCTGGTTGGAGGCCAATGTGATTAATCCGAAGATTCCGGCCATGGCAATAATCACGGAAAGTATCGTGACGAAATTGAGCATTTTCCAAACTCCGTCGAGGTGATTATATTGTCTGCTGAGTTCGTCGGAAAGATAAAAAAACTGAAACGGCTTTTTGGCAGGGATTTTCTTCATTTCCCGTTCCAGGTCAGCCAGCACCGGTTTTGCCTGATTTATATCGTAAAATTTAATTGTCAGATAACTGTTCAACGCCGTTTTCCCTTCGTACCAGTGCAGCAACGGTTCAATTTTTTCCTTTAATTCCTGATAATGAAAGTCCTTCATTACACCGACGACCGTGTAGACATCTGAATTATTTTTCTGTCTCAGCCTCTTCCCAACGGCTGTTTTCCATCCCAGCGCTTTCATTGCCGCCTCATTGATAACCACAGGCCTGTTCTTGCCATCCTGATCCAGTTCATTAGAAAAATCCCTGCCTTCCAACATTTTGATTCCATAAGTTCTGGCATAACCCGAACTCGTACCGACATGCTTGAAAGTAACCTCCTGATTATTCTCTCCATCAGGGACATAACTGTTGTAGTTCGACCAGTATTTGGTTGGTACTACTCCGGATGTGGAAATGCTCTGAATTTTTGAGTTTCTTGTCAAACCATCCAAAATACCCTGAAATTGGCTCGTTGCGACTGTCTCATCTTTGTACTGCATGTCAGATTTGACCACAACCACTCCCGTTTTATCAAAACCCATATCTGCTTCCCGCATAAATATGATCTGTTTCCGGACTGCTATCGCCCCGATCACGAGACCAAATGAAATCACAAACTGAACGACGATCAATGTACCCCGGGTCCATCCTGTCGACTGCGGTTTGTTAGAAAGTTTGCCTTTGATCGTGTCCCGGATATCCAGTTTGTTGAGGTACATCGCCGGATAAGTACCTGCCAGAAATGCAATCATACAAATGATGCCAACAAGCGCAATCACTGTTGGATAATCCTGCTCCCAACTCACTTCAAGCTGCATCCTTCCCGTTCTGAATTCATTGAATTTTGGCACTAAATAGGAAACGCCGAACACGAAAGAAATTAAAAGCGCGCTTACGAGAACGATTCCAGATTCTGTCCAGAACTGTGTCAGAACCTGGCTCAAAGTAGAACCTGTCACTTTCCTGACGGCTACTTCTTTTGCTCTGGTGAAAGAAATGGCCGTATTGAGATTGATCAGATTGATGCTGATAATGAGCACAATAAAAATAGCAATCGTGACCGAACCCCTGATCATCCACTTGAATGAAGGATTTTCGTAGTGAATGTAGTCTTTAAGCGGCGCCACATGAATTTTCCGGTCCTTTACTGACGAACTGAAATGCGCTTTGGCAAATGCGGGAAATTTGGTTTCCAGTTTTTGAACGTCCGAGCCATTTCTCAATTTGAGATAAACCGTTGCAAAAGTATTGTACCAATCGGCGTTATTCATAAAACCCTGATTTGCTTCCAGATTGGCAATCGGAACCAGCACTTCAAACTGAATTGAGGAATTGGAAGGGACCTGATCCAGTACACCGGTAATCGTAAAATTCAAAGTATCATTTACTGAAACGATTTCTCCCACGGGGTCTCTTTCGCCAAACAATGCATGCGCGATGTCCTGGTTTATCAGGATAGATTCACGGTTTTTGAGTGCAGTTTGCGGATTTCCTGATTTTAATTTGAATGAAAAAATGTCAAAAAAAGTGCTGTCAACATACTTCGTGTCACCCTGGATATTTTTCCCCTTGTAACTGATCCACACATTGTTCCATCCCTGAACATGCGTCCCGGTCTCAATTTCCGGGAATGTTTTTACCATTTGATTCAGGATCGGGTAAACGGTTTTGTTATGACGTGTTTCCCTGTTTTCCGTCTGTACAAAATAGATCCTGTCATTGTCTTTATGAAAGGTATCAAAAGTGATTCCACGCTGAACGAAAAGGATCAGGACACCCGCACTGGCCAGGCCGAGCGACAAACCAATGAGATTGATAGCCGTAAAAAGCCTGTTTTTCCAGAGCGTACGGAAAGCGATTTTGAAATAATTTCGGAGCATTTGAGTTAGGTTTTAACTTTCAGATTTATTTGTCCTGATCATTCCATTTTCAATGATTTAACAGGGTCCGTCATCGCAGTCCGGACACTTTGAAATCCGACCGTGAGCAGCGCAATTGATATTGCCAGAAAAGCGGCGATTGCGAAATACCAGACTGAAAGCGATATCCGGTAAGGGAAATCGGCAAGCCACAAATTGATTGCATAGTAGGAAATTGGCAGGGCGAAGACAACGGCAATCAGCACCAGTTTCACAAAATCAGTTGAGAGTAATGCCGCTATACTTGCTACTGAAGCACCAAGCACTTTCCTGATTCCCACCTCTTTTACCCTTGATTCTGCATTAAAAGTTGCCAGCCCGAACAACCCGATGCATGAGACAAAAATCGATAAAATTGCTGCCAAAGTGATCATCTGCTTCCATTTAGCCTCTTTTTCATAACGCTGCGTATTTGTCACGTCCTCAAATTTGTATTCGAACGGCATCAGTCTGATATGGCTCCGAAATATCTTTTCTATGTTTTTAATTGTAGCAGGAATGTCCTTTGAATCCAGTTTGACAAAAAGGGTTCCCAAACTATAATCCGGATCCTGAGTCATTAACAATGGCTTTATTTTCTCTTTCAGCGAAGCAAAATGATAATCCCGGATTACACCGACCACTTTATATTTTCTCTTTTTCCAAACAAAATCAATCTCTTTGCCGACAGGATTTTCCCAGCCAGCCTCTTTTACAAATGCCTCGTTGACTACGACCGATTCCAACGGATCTGTACCAAAACGCCGTGAAAAATTACGCCCGTTGACAACAGGAATTTTCAGTGTAGAAACAAAATCGTCGTCCACTCCGATATAGCCGAATCCGATTTCCTTGCCGTCGATCTGTGCGCCGGTACTGTTGTAATTGCCGTTAAATGCGGCAACTGATTTTATTCCGATCGTATTCTGCAATTCTTGTTTTACGGTTTGAAGCGCCTCTTTGCCAGGCCCGCCACGTCCGAGGCTGAAACTCAGCAAATTCTTGTCACTATAACCCAAATCTTTGCTGGTCAGGTATTTAAACTGTGAATAAATTACGATCGTTCCGATTACGAGGCACACGGAAATTGCAAACTGGAATACAATAAGGCCTTTGGTGAGATAGTTTTTCTGCGTCAGTTTTGTACGGTTGTAGAGGGTCTGTGCAGGGTTGAATCCCGACAAAACCAGAGCGGGGTAAAACCCTGCCACGAGACCTGTCAGTAAAAATAAACCGATGTACCCTGAAACAAGCTTGATGTCAAGCAGATAAGATAATGAGAGCTGCTTGTTTGCCAAATCATTGAACAAAGGCAAAACGAGTTGGGTCAATAAAACAGCAAAGCTGAATGAGACAAAAGACAGCAAAAAGGATTCTCCCAAAAACTGGTAGATCAGTTGCTTACGCTGGCCGCCAACTACTTTCCGGATTCCAATTTCCTTCGCCCTTTTCAGCGATCTGGCCACTGTGAGATTTACAAAATTAATGCAGGCGATCAGGAGGATAAATATTGCGATACCTGAGAGTATATACGAATAAATCGGACTGCTTCCCCGGCCAATTCCATTTCGATCATTATCACCCGTTTCGCTGTCCAGATGAATTTGCAAAAATGGTTGAAGACCGAAATGATACGTTTGCTTCAACTCTTTATTTTCAACCACAACTTTTCTCGCAAATACCTGATCCAGTTTCGGCTCCACCTTTGCGAGCACCGCTTTTTCATTTAGCAAAACGAAGGTGTTCATGTAAAAACCAAGCCACTCGCTGTCCGTCCAGCCTTTCGCTTCCTGATATTTAAACGGCAAAACCATACCGAACTGAATGGATGAATTTTCAGGGCATTTTTTGGCAACACCGGAAACCGTAAATGTCTCGAAATTATTGTCGATTTTCAGATCCAGGGTTTTACCAACGGCGTCAGTAGTATTGAAATATTTTTGTGCAAGCTCTTCCGTCAGTACCAATGAATGAATGTCATCGAGAACAGTGCCGGGATCTCCGGCCACCAACGGCATTGAAAATACAGCAAAAAAATTATCGTCTGCAAAAAGGACATTTTCATTCAGCAGATCCTGCCCTTTTTTGACCACAAAAGAGCTGCCCTGCGTCCGCACAATTTCCTGTATTTCAGGAATTTCCTGCTTAAATCCAGGGCCATGAACCGCGTTGGTGCTTCCGATCGTGCGCGTTTCCCTTTCGTCCGACATCGTTACCTGCACCCGGTACAGCCTGTCTTTATTTTTTTGAAATCTGTCAAAACTGATCTCATCTTTCGTGTACAAAACGATAAGCATGCAGCAGGTAAGTCCCAGCGACAATCCTGCGATGTTGATCAGCGAGAAAACCTTGTTTCTCGTCAGATTCCGTACTGCGATTTTCAGATAGTTTTTTAACATTTTTCAGGCTGTTTGTAAATCGTTTTGGATGTCTGCTGGAATTGGTGTTTAGGATTGCGGAAACATTCCACAACCAGTCTTCGTTATAACTGGAAGTATTTATTTTTTAATTAAATTTGGTTACCAATAAAAGAAACGACTATGGAATTAATACGCGAAATTATAGTACCAACCACCAATTCTTACCTCCTTAATTTGCCTGACAAGCTTATTGGTAAACAAGTTGAGATTATGCTTGCTTTCGAAAATGAAATCCCCGATTCCGATATCGAAATCAAAAGGAGTGATAAAATCGCGCACATTCAACAAATATTTAAAGACAATCTTATAGACTTGAGTAGTTTTAAATTCGACCGAAACGAAGCCAATGATTACGAATCGTAAAATCGCTTTGGACACAAACGTTCTCATATATTTATATGATTCTTTTAACATTGAAAAAAGACATATTAGTGAGTCACTTTTAGTAGCCCGCCCTCTGATTTGTTCACAGGTAATTTCCGAGTTCCTGAATGTCACAAAACGGCTGCAAAAATTAACCAAAGCTGAAATTTTGGCCAAATGTGCAAGTGTGCTTATTTATTGCGAAATAACTAACGTTGGCCATTCCACATTGAACCTTGCATTGTCTCTAATCAAGCAATATGATTTTCAACTGTTTGATAGTATTATTGTCGCTTCCGCTCTTGAATCTGATTGTGAATTCTTGTATTCCGAAGATTTTCAGCATAATCAGGTAATTGAAAACCACCTTACCATTTTAAATCCTTATCTGTTAAATCCGGAACACCCCGCATCACTCCGTTTTAAGCGATTTTACCGGGTTCATGAGCGCTGCTTTAACACTCTGAAAACTCACAGTCAACAGCGCAATTCCGATCGCCAATAAACCTGCAACCGCAAACATCCACCAGGCCATATCTATGCGGTAGGCAAAATCCTGCAACCATCTGTTCATCGCATACCAGGCTATCGGGCTACCGATCAGGATTGCAAGCAGTACGAGTTTTATAAAATCTTTTGAAAGCAACCCAACGATATTTGAAACACTCGCGCCCAATACCTTTCTCACACCGATTTCCTTTGTACGCCGCTCGGCTGTATAGGCCGACAAGCCAAACAAACCAAGACAGCCGATGATAATAGAAATGACCGCGAATGTGATAAAAATCTGCCCTACACGCTGCTCACCTCTGTACTCATCGTCAAAATCTTCGTCCATAAACCTATAGTTAAAAGGCTGTCCCGGAGCCATCTTGTTCCACAGGGCTTCGACCTGGGATATCGTTTGGCCATAATCGCCGCCTTTCAAACGGATCGCCACAAGTCCACGACTGGGTTTCAGCACGAGACACAACGCACCAATATTTTTCCGCAACGATTCAAAATGAAAATTCTTTACAACACCCAGGATCGTGTACGTTTCTGGTGCTCCTATCTGCGGATCTTCCATCTTGAATATTTTCTTGCCAATCGGATTTGCGAAACCAAGTATCTTCGCTGCCGTTTCGTTGATGATGATTCCTGAAGAATCCGATGGAAACTTTTTATCAAAAGCCCGGCCATCTTTCATTTGAAAATTCAACGTGCTCACGTAGTCATAATCTACGGACCAGTTTTGCATGCTTACCCCTTTATCCTGCTGCAATGGCCCCTCAGGGAAAAAAGTATTATCAGTCCGCGAGGACGCGGTTGGCAGAAAACTCGTGACCGTACTCTCTGCAACGTTGGGCAGCCGCGAAACCTCTTCCTTGAACGCACGTGATTGCCTGTCAAGAGCGTAGGCATTTTTCACAATTAATACCTGTTCCTTATTGAACCCCAGCTTTTTGGTTTGTATGTAATTCAGCTGCTTGTAAATAACGCCTGTCCCGATGAGCAACATCACCGAGATGACAAACTGAAACACGACAAGAGAATTACGCAGATAACTCCCTTTACCTCCCAGTTCCACCGCACTTTTCAAGACTTTCAGAGGCTGAAAAGCCGACAGGAAAAATGCCGGATAACTGCCCGCCATGACTCCGACGATAGCTCCGGTGGCAACTGCGGTACACCAGAAAGTGGCATTTAGGAATGGAAACTCAATTTGTTTGCTGGCGAGATTATTGAAAAATGGAAGAAACACATACGCCAGGACAATGGCCATTAGAAGTGATAAAAAGCTGAGCATCACAGCCTCCGTCAAAAATTGATTGATGAGTGACGATCTTTCTGAACCCAGGGCTTTTCTCACCCCTACTTCCTTTGCCCTGCCGGAAGAGCGCGCAGTAGCCAGATTCATGAAGTTTACGCAGGCAATTGCCAAAAGGAAAATTGCTACAATCGCAAATATGTACACATGCTGGATATTCCCATTCGTACTGATTTCAGCAGTTCTGTCAGAATGAAGATGAATGTCGGTAAGTGACATCAAACTATATCTGACATAGCTACCCGATTTCTTCAAATCCTCGAGGGTCGCTCCCATGGCGCCCTGAACCCACTTTCCGGTGTATTTTGTGACAATTGTTTCAAAATTCTTCTCAAATTCCTGGGCATTGACCCCTTTTCGCAGCAGCACATAAGAAATGAAATTGTGACTTCCCCAGTTTCCCTCCCTGCTGCCAGGATTGGTGCTCATTGACAACAGCATATCCAGGCCACTCAGGTGAGAATGTGCAGGCATATTCGGCATCACACCGGTAACTGTGTAGGTCTGAGAATCGTCGAGAAGCAGCGTTTTTCCAAGCGGGTTTTCGTTACCAAAATACTTTTTCGCATCTCGTTCAGAAATGATCATGGTATTCGGCTCAGTCAGTGCCCTTTTTGTATCACCTGCCAGGAGCGAAGTCGAAAACACTTTGAAGAATGTGGAATCGGCGAAAGCAACGAGCTCCTCTTTCAAATTTTCCGTCGCACCTGTCCGGCGCACAAGGTAACTCCCATCTTCTCTCAATCTGACCGCGCCTTCAACCTGTGGATAGTCTTTGAGCAACGTAAATGCCATCGGATCAGGAGCTACTGCCAGCTTCATTTCTGCCCCGCCGAATTTAATATCCGAATTGATCCGGTAAATCCTGTCCGCGTTGCCAAACGATTTGTCATAACTTAATTCATCGACCACATAAAGGGTGATCAGCAAACAGCTGGCCAGTCCTAACGACAAACCAAACACATTGAGAAAAGTGTAAAACTTGTGTTTCCGTAAGTTTCTCCAGGCGATTTTAAGGTAATTTTTGAACATGTCGGCGATGGCTATCAGCCGTTAGCTATTGGCTGCTGGCTGTTTTTTATGATAAATTTATTTTTTGTATTTTATTCAATCAGTCGCTTTTCAGTGACTTTACCGGATTCATCAGCGCGGCTTTTACTGCTTTGAAACTGATGGTAAATAAGGCTATGCCAATCGTAACTCCCGCTGCTGCCAGAAAAATCCACCACTCCATGGGCGTTCTGTATGAAAAATTTTGCAACCAGTTGTTCATGAATAAATATCCGATCGGTACTGCAAGGCAGGTGGCAAGCAAAACGGGTTTCAGCAATTCCCGTGACAATAAAATGACGATACTCTGAACCGAAGAACCAAGCACTTTCCGCACGCCGATTTCCTTCGTGCGTTTGGTAGCCGTAAATGAAGCCAGACCGAAAAGACCTAGACATGCGATAAAAATCGCCAGACCGGCGAAGATGCTCAAAACAGTCTGTTGCCGGATATCGGTTTTGTAAAGCTCGTCGAACTTCTGATCCATGAAACTGTATTCAAATGGATAGGCCGGCGCCACTTTCCCGAAAATAGTTTTGATATCTGCCATCACCGATTCAACGTTGCCGGAATTTAGCCTGATCACAGCCACACGGTTATCGTCACCGGGAGATATCACGAGCGCATCCATGTTTTCTTTGAGCGACAGGAAATTGAAATCTTCTACGACACCGACAATTTTCCGTTTCACGTTATCCCTTCCCGAGTTTTGCAGCCATTTGCCTATCGCCTGTTCAGGCGTAAATCCCAATGATTTTGCAGCCGTCTGGTTCACTATCGTTGCCTCGGTAGTATCGGTCGAAAATTGTCCCGAAAAATCTCGCCCGGCGACTATTTTCAGTCCCAGTGTTTTTACAAAATCAAAGTCACTGAATTCAGTTCTCGTTTTCCAAACGCGCTCGTTTTGCCCTTCGGCCTTGTGGCTGTGCATATCAAAAAAACCACCAGGTTCACCCGACATCATCGATACAGATGCCACGCCGGTAAGGCTAAGCAATTCTCTTTTAAACAGCTGTTTATCGTTATACAATTCGTTATTGAGTGGAATGACCAGTGTATGTTCCTTGTCATAACCTAGCTCCATATTTTTCACAAAGCGCATCTGCTTCATGATCACGATTGTTCCAATAATGAGAAACACGGAAATGCTGAACTGGATCACCACCAGCGACTGCCTGAAAAATGAGCCACCTCTTCCGATATTCAGCTTACCTTTCAGCGCCTGAATGGGGGTAAACGCAGATAGAAAAATCGCCGGATAACTCCCGGCCAGAAAACCGACAACAAGAATAATCCCGGTCAGAAAGAGATAGATGACGGGCGTATTCCAGGAAACGGTCAGGTTATAACCAAGCAGTTGGTTATACAGGGGCATCAGCAATTGTAACAAACACAGTGACAGCACACATGAAATGAGCGTTAACAAAACGGACTCGCCAATGAACTGCCATACAAGGTGGTTTCTCAGAGCACCCATCACCTTACGCAACCCCACTTCCTTCGAACGTTCCACTGCACGTATCGTACTCAAATTCATGAAATTGATGCAGGCAATGAGCAGAATGAGTGCAGCGATGGAGATAAAAATATAGACTACTTTTTTATCACCATGTCTGACATTATCAAATGCCGAATATGTTTCGAAATAAATATCAGGTAAGGGCCTCAGCGACAAATTCATCCATGCGCCGAAACGCGCCATGTCCTTGCCAACGTATTTGTCCATAAACTGCGGGAAGGTTCTTTCCATTTGTGCTCTGTCGCCAGGTTTGTTGAGCAGCACGTACGTGAAAAAACTGTTATTCATCCATTCCGTTGTCCATTGTTCTTTGAGGTAACTCGTAACAGGAATAACCAGATCAAAATCAAGATGTGAATTGGGAGGAACGTCACGGGCGATTCCGGTGACTTTTAATTTCCGCTGCTTGTCCAGTTCAATGATTTTACCAATCGGATCCTGGCTGCCAAAGTATTTTTTTGCAGTTTTTTCGGTGAGTACAACGCTCTCCGGATCGTTCAAAACAGATGACGCATTGCCGCGAAGCAAGGGGAAAGAAAACAAGCTGAAAAACGCTGTGTCTGTTACATAAAGTTTCTTTTCGTTGAAAGCATTATTACCAAAAGTAACGAGGGCCGTTGTCGGCATGACCCGTACTGCTTTTTGAACGGCGTCAGGATAATCATTCAATATCGCCGTAGCATAAGGTGCTGATAAATAGGGAACCGAAATTTTGGATCCATTCGTATCAAACTGACGCATGACACGGTAGATATTTTTCTTGTTATCATGAAAATTATCGACGCTGAACTCGTTCGAGATGTAAATAAAAATCATCATGCAACATGTGATCCCGATGGTCAGACCAAGGATGTTGATGAGTGAAAAAACTTTATTTTTCAGCAGATTCCGCCAGGAAATTTTGAGATAATTTTGAAACATTTTGCCATAGCTAACAACCCTTGGCCGCTAGCTTATTTTGAAGTGATGTAATATTTATCAGGCACTTGAACAAATTTCTCTATTCGCTTCGCAATGTTTTTACCGGGTTCATCAATGCCGCTTTGACGCTCTGGAAACTAACTGTAATCATGGCAATACCAACAGCCAGAATCCCGGCAAGCGCAAATATCCACCATTGAATTTCGATCCTGTATTCAAATCCCTGGAGCCATTTACCCATAAAATAATTAGCGACGGGAATGGCTACGAAAAGTGAAATCATAACCAATTTCAGGAAGTCCTTAGAAAGCAATGATACGATTCCGTAAACAGTGGCGCCAAGCACTTTTCTGATCCCGATTTCCCTGATGCGGTTTTGAGCCGTAAAGGTCGCAAGGCCGAACAAGCCGAGACAGGAAATCAGTATCGCGATACCCGCAAATGATTTGAAAAGCTGCACCGCCTGCTCTTCGCTTTTATACAATTTGTTGTATTGTTCGTCAAGAAACTGATAGGCAAATGGTTTGTCAGGAAATTGGGCCGTCCATATTTTGCCAACTTCCGCCAAAACCTCGGACGCGTTGGCACCACTGGTCTTCACAAGTATTTCCCTTTGCCAGTATGCGTCATTATCCATGACCAGCGGCGCAATTTTTTCATGAAAACTTTTAAAATGAAAATCTTTCGCTACCCCGACAATTTGCCCTCTTCTACCCTGAAAACCAAACCATTGCCCTACCACAGGAGATTTAAGACCAAAAGTTTTAACCGCTGTTTCGTTAAGCACAACATTGGCTGTATCAGCTTTGCGGTTGTTTTCCAGCCAGCGGCCTTCTTTCAGTTTCATGCCCAACATAGCGGGCAATTCTTCTCCCGCGGAAATGGTGTTGACGGAAGGCACGTAATCGTCCGCCTTACCAGCCCATTTCAGGCTTCCGCTATGGCTGATACCAATATTGATGATCGAAGTATTTGCCGTCGCCACGCCTTTCACAGCAGTCAGCCCTTGTATATTCTGAATGATATATTTTAAGCTACCGGCGCTTTGTTCCGGTTTTTCCGACGATGGTACCGAGAACGTAAAAACATGCTCACGCTTATAGCCTGGATCCTGAGTCTGCATGAAATGCAACTGCCTGTCAATACATATTGTGCCAATTACAAGAATGAGTGAAATCGTAAACTGCACTACGACAAGGCTTTGCCGGAAATAGGAATTTGCGGATTTAGGCGAATTGCTTTTGACCAGACTAACAGGTTTAAGTGAAGACAGCAGTATGGAAGGATATACACCTGCCAACAGAAGCGTCGCAAAACCACCTCCCAAAAGCAGCAACCAGAGTAATCTGTTATTGTATTCCAGGACAAATTTCTTGTCGGTAAAATCGTTGAAGACAGGAAGGACCAGATTGATGATCAGCAGAGCGCCAAGTATTGCAAAAAGAATCTGGATCATGGATTCTCCCAGAAACTGGCCAAATAATGTTCCCCGGCCTGCGCCTATCATCTTTTTTAGCCCGACTTCCCTGGCACGTTTGCTGGCAAGTGCCGTTGTGAGGTTTACGAAATTGATGCTCGCGATCACCAGAATCAGCACGCCAATGACGCCCATAATCAGTACAGTCCGCATATTTCCTTTAACCAGCGGGTCTGACTGGAATGAGTTGTCAAAATGAATGTCTTTCAGCGGTATCAAACTCGCAACGATGCTGGAATCCTTGCGATTGTCTATATAAAAACGATTGATCTGACTTTTAACCTGAGACAATGACGTGCCCGATTTCAATCGCAGGAAAAGCTGGTAGTTAAAATTCCGCCAGTTGCTTGCATTTGAACGGTAATTTTCATCCTGAAATATCGCGGAAACGGTTACCAGCACATTGAATTGAAAGCTCGAATTCGCCGGATTGTCCTTCACAACGCCCCTGACAACAAGATCGGTTTTGCCCATACGCACCACTTTTCCGATAGGGTCAGCGTCACCGAACCAGGTTTCAGCCTTGGATTCTGTAAGCACCAGGGCGTTGGGCTCCCTGAGCGCAGACTCATTTCCGGCAATAAAACTGTATCTGAAGAAATCGAACCAATTCGAATCCACCTGGGCAATCTTCTTCTCCTCAAAATATTTGTCCCCTATTTTAAAAACTGAGGTGGGTATATAGGGCGAGAAACGCGTCACTTTTTCAACACCAGGTATTTCAAGTTGCGCAGCGCCACCCAGTACATACGGTGAGTTAGACCAAATCCATGGCGGATCCTGTTTTACAAGTGTATTTGTGACTCTGAAAATCTGCTCACTCTTCTCATGATAACCATCGAAACTGCGTTCATTCTGAACCCAAAGCAAAATGAGTACGGAAGCCGAAAGCCCCACACTGAGTCCCGTGAAATTAAGGAACGTGTAGAGCCTGTTGCGCCAAAATGTGCGCAATGCAATTTTGAAATCAATCAGATGCATGATGGGGACTTTAAGGTTGCAAAAATCTATTGTACCGGCAACTCTATTTCGCGTTCAAAATTCTCAATGATAATTTGTCGCTGCCTCTCCGTTTTGTCGCTCGCATCAACGGTTTTTTCAAAGGAAAACTCCTCGTCTCCCTTCATAAACTGATAATGAATGTATAACTCACCGGACTTGTCATCAAACCGTACTTCCTTTGAAAATGTTTTTGAAGCTGATGTCTCTTCATTATTGTTCGAATTGCTACGCTCAGATGCGGAAGTCATACCACGCGAACCATTCGCCGACAGGTGAACAGGGGCCTTGAGAGGAACCGGGGCAGTTGGCGCCACAGGGGGTAAAATCATCTCGATCCCACCCACGCCAAGCGAATCAAGAATATGTTCAGATAATTGCTTGCGCTCGGATTTGCTCAGATTGCCGACCAGAAATGTATGGTCATAATCGATAGGCTTCCCGTCGACAGTTCCGCTGACTTTAATGGATAACTTTTCTCCATTATCGTCAATGCTTCTGCTCAGGTCAGTTTTTTTCTGCGCAAATGCCAGCGTGCTTACGCTGGCTAAAAAAATGGTCAAAATTTGTTTCATGGCTGCTTTGGCAATTGGCTGCTTGCCCTTAATTGTTCGCTTTTCCTCACGTTAACAACTCACTCTCACAAAAACCCGACAACATCCGTCATTATAAAATGAAACGAAAGCCAAAGGCTAAGCGCTAACTGTTACTCAAATGGTTCTATACGTGCACTTTTTCAGTCACGATTTTCCCATCGAACAAATTCACGATACGGTGCGCGAATCCCGCATCGTACGGAGAGTGCGTCACCATCAGAATGGTAGTCCCGGCGTTATTCAGTTGGCTTAACAGGTTCATCACTTCTTCTCCATTTTTAGAGTCAAGGTTACCCGTCGGCTCATCGGCAAGAATCGTTTTCGGATTCGCTACAACCGCTCTGGCGATGGCCGTACGTTGCTGCTGTCCACCTGATAGCTGCTGCGGAAAGTGATTCCGGCGGTGCATCATATTCATGCGGTTCAATGCTGCTTCCACTTTCTCCTTGCGTTCTGCCGGAGGCGTTTTAAGGTAAAGCAACGGAAGCTCAACGTTCTCATAAACAGTCAGTTCATCAATCAAGTTAAAGCTTTGAAATACAAAACCGATGTTTCCCTTACGAATCTGTGCGCGCTGGCGCTCCGACATTTTGCCAACTTCCGTTCCGTAGAATTCATAGGAACCTTCGCTGGGGTTGTCGAGCAATCCGAGGATGTTGAGCAGCGTGGATTTTCCGCAACCGGAAGGACCCATAATGGCAACAAATTCACCGTCCTTGATATCCATGTCGATACCATTCAGAGCAGTAGTTTCTACTTCTTCCGTAGAGAAAATTTTGTGCAGGTTGGCTATTTTAATCATTGGGTTGTATTGTTGTTTCTTTATGTTAATATTTTGAACCGCAATTGGCGCAATAGATCTCGCAATGGACGCAATGTTTACTATTTTCTACCTTGCGTACTTCGCGTAAAACTTCGCGTCCATTGCGTTTAAATTCAAGTACTTCATTTTCTCCGAACCTCTTATATTTATTTGCAACCAAGATGGAGCAATGTCTATGAATTCCCCTTGCGTACTTCGCGTAAAACTTCGCGTCCATTGCGTTTAGATTCAAGTACTTCATTTTCTCCGAACCTCTTAGATTAATTTGCAACCAAGATGGAGCAATGTCTATGAATTCCCCTTGCGTACTTCGCGTAAAACTTCGCGTCCATTGCGTTTAGATTCAAGTACTTCATTTTCTCCGAACCTCTTAGATTAATTTGCAACCAAGATGGAGCAATGTCTATGAATTCCCCTTGCGTACTTCGCGCAAAACTTCGTGTCCATTGCGTTTAAGCCCTAGAACTCAAGAACCTCATTATCTCCGAAGTTTTCGTATGAACTGGTGATTACTTTCTCACCCGGTTTCAAACCTTCCAATACTTCGAAATATTCAGGATTTTTACGTCCGAGGGTGATTTTACGTTTGGATGCGCGTTTGCCATCTGCGCCGACCACATATACCCAGTTTCCGCCAGTTTCAGAAAAGAATCCGCCGACAGGTAACAGTGTAGCTTTCGAAGGCTGTCCGAGTTGCAGGCGGATTGGTGCCGACTGACCTCTTTTGATTAGTTCAGGCGCACCCTTCTCGAATGCCATATCCACCTCAAACCTTCCGCTCAGAACCTCAGGATAAATTTTGATAATTTTCAGCCAATATTCCTTACCGTTGAAATCCATAGAGCCTTGTAATCCTGCGAAAATTCTCGAAATATAGTGTTCATCCACACTGACACGCATTTTAAAGCCGTTCAAATCATCGATCTGGCCGATGTTCTGGCCTTGGTTAATGTTGGAACCCACTTCTACGTTCATGGATGAGAGCAATCCTGAAACCGGTGCTTTAACTGAAAGATTTTCGAGCGTTTGCCTCCAAAGATTTACGTTTTTCTGCGTACTTGCCAGCGTTCCTTCCAACTGCGTGATCTGCATTTTGGAGTTTTCTTCCTGATACTTCTGCGATTCCACCTCGATGTTACGCTGGTTCGTCAAACGTTCGAATTCGCGTTTCGTTTTCAGATAATCTGCGTCCGGGATTACTTTGTCTTTGTAGAGTTTTGAGTTACGTTCATGTGCGTCCCTCGCCTGATCGATCTGAAAATCCAGTTCACTCAAATCCTTTTGCAGGTTAAATCTGGCAATACGTAAGCTCTGCCGCGTATTTTGCAGATCGTTAACGAGGCGGCTGGCTTCCGTTTCAGACTGGAGAAAGCTCAGTTTCAGATTCTGGTTTTCCAGTTTCAAAAGCACATCGCCTTGTTTTACCATATTACCACCTTCAATCAATTTCTCTGTCACATAACCACCCACGATCGCATCCAGCTGGATTGTTTTCAAAGGCTGAACAACACCTGTAACCACGATAAACTCGTCAAATTTCCCCTGGCTTACAGTTGATACCGTCAGTTTATCCTGTTCCACATTTAGTTTACTTCGTTTGTCAGCAAAGAAAAATTGATAAACCAGAAAACTAACCAGAAGCAGACTTCCGGCTATAATTCCGATGCGCTGGGTGGTCCAGAATTTCTTTGGTTTAATTTTGTCCATTGTTGATGATCCACCTGTGAATCCGTTACTGGAGCTTGTTGAGTTAGGTGTTTTAACTTCCATTATATTGTTGTAATAATTGATATCTGTTTCTAATTCTAATGATTATATCCAATCACTATGCCACAAAAAGCATAATAACATAAGCAACTGTTAATCAATATAATTAGCAAAATATCAAAATCACAAATCTGTTCATTATCGGACATTTCTGTACGTGTACGGACAACTGTACCCGGTGGTTTTTTAGCACGATCCGAAACGCATAAACGTTCATTTTGGAAAATTAGATTAAATTGCCGGAATATGTTAAAAATCGGTCAGAACGCCGCAAAAACATTACTTTTAGAAAAGAATTCATAGCCATGTTAAACGAACAATGCCTTTTTGTTCGATGATAAATATCTAATTTAGGACCATGCAATTATCCGAAGCCAAAATCCTTATTATCGACGATGACGTCGATGTGCTCAGTGCTGCCAAACTTCTTTTGAAAAGGCACGCGAAACTGGTTGATATTGAAAAAAACCCGCAAAAATTGCCATTCCTTGTGACAAATGGCGATTACAACCTGATTCTGCTGGATATGAACTTCACGCGCGACGTAAACAGCGGACGGGAAGGCTTCCATTGGCTTGACAGGATACTCGATATCAATCCGATCACCAAGGTCATTATGATTACCGCTTACGGCGATATTGAAATGGCAATACGCGCTATCAAGGCAGGCGCAACTGATTTCGTACTGAAACCCTGGGAAAACGACCGGTTACTTGCGACTATTCAGGCGGCACTTGACACAGGAAACAGCACAATTCCGGCGGCTGTTACTGCAACTGATACAAAGGGAAAAGAAGACAAAAAAGGAAAAACCTCAGCGGACACCATTATTGCTGCCAGTGATTCCATGCAGCAGGTTTTGCATACCGCAGAAAGGGTGGCGGCTACGGATGCAAACGTACTTGTTTTAGGAGAGAACGGAACGGGAAAAACGCAGCTTGCACGTCACATTCACCAGCATTCAAAACGAGCCGATAAGCCGTTTGTTACTGTCGATCTCGGCGCTTTGAGCGAATCATTATTTGAAAGCGAACTTTTCGGCCACGTTAAAGGCGCTTTCACGGATGCGAAGGACGACCGTGCAGGCCGTTTCGAGGAAGCAAAAGGAGGAACAATTTTCCTGGACGAGATCGGTAACCTGACGCTTTCGTTGCAGGCTAAATTACTGACCGTGATCCAGGAAAGGCGCGTGACGCGTGTGGGCTCAAACAAACCTATCCCATTGGATGTTAGGCTCATATGCGCAACGAATATGAACATTGAAAAAATGGTGGCGGAAAAAGTCTTCCGTCAGGATTTACTTTACAGGATAAATACCATTGAGCTAGACCTGCCTCCGCTTCGTGAACGTCCGGAAGACATTGCTGTCCTGGCCGACTTCTATCTCAAACAATTCAGCAAAAAATACAACCGTCCTGTGACGGATATCAGCAGCGCGCTGATCAAAAAAATGCAGCAATATAACTGGCCGGGAAATATCAGAGAGTTGCAGCACGCTATTGAACGAGCGGTGATTTTGTCTCAGGAAAAAACGCTGCAACCGGATGATCTTTTCCTCAAAAGCTCAGGCGGACAACCCACAACCGCAACCGGCTTCGACCTGGAAGACATGGAAAAAACTTTGATCGTAAAAGCAATGAAACGATTCAACGGAAACATTACTGACGCGGCGCGCGAACTGGGCCTGAGCCGCGCGGCGTTGTACAGAAGGATGGAGAAATACGGGCTTTAAATTCTGCAAAGCTATTGTCACCAGATTTTGTAAAGCACAGAAACTTGCAAACCACGGAGCGCCTTGGTATTCCACTGAGGCACTCCTATAAAGGTAGAACCCGGATCGAACAAGAAATACCTCGTTTCATTATTGAATTGATATACTGCCTCAAGACGCAAATGCCGGCTGATCACCGTCCCAAGCCCTGTAAAAAAAATCAGGTCCTTATTTAGTCCTTTGTTGGCAGGAATGTCAAAATCCGCTGTCCAGCGCCCCCGGTCTATCACGCCGCCGGAAGGCCGAGACGTAGTGGTACGAAAATTAAAACTACCATGGGTGATAAAAGTGGGCATCAGTCCGATACTCAAATAGGTTTTGGTGACTTTTGGGAAAGGTGTTATCTGGATTGCCACCGGCACCTGAATCTGGTGAAAACTGTTCCTATAATTTGTAGTAATAACCATAGGCCCTTCCCCTACATAAGTATCGGAGTAAGTCCTGATGCGCCTGTCGCTCGAATATTGCCAGCCCGGATCCGCCACCAACGACAAAAATGGGGTAAACTGGTACCCAACGCGAATCGCTGCGCTGAAAGCAAATTGCTTTTTGAACTGATCCGTTTCTAATCGGTTCAATTCCTCAGTTTTACTAACTCCACCCCAGCCAATTCCTGGTTTGACGCCCAAAATCCACCGGGAAGATTGCGCAGTTGACTCAGTGAAGGCAAAGAGAATGAATGCAAAGGTTAAATACCGGATCATAACGTATCTTAACATTAGTACACTTCAATAAGAAACAAACTGACGGAATTTAGTTGTAAAGAAAACTTTTATTTTGCCAACTGGTACGTTTATTTGGCAAATGTGCTGATGTATATGATTTTTTAACTCGCGAAGCTTTATAATGGCAAAATACTTCTCACTCCTGATTTTCTCTCTTTTCTATCAATATACAATTGCACAATCGACTCGTATTGAGCCCATTCCTCTCAAAAATGTAAAAACCCAGCAGGGATTCTGGCACGAACGCGTCGAAACTGCGCGTGTCACCACGATTCCCCACGTATTGGACGAAATTGAAAAATCAGGGCGTATTGACAATTTTGCCGTGGCCGGAGGTATAAAAAAAGGCGTGTTTCAGGGTGCACGTTTTGATGATTCCGATGTGTTCAAAACCGTTGAAGGTGCGGCTTATTCGCTTCAAAATCATTATGATGCGAAGCTGGATCATTATCTTGACAGCCTCATCGTACTGTTTGCTGCTGCCCAGGAACCAGATGGATATTTGTACACCATCCGAACAATCAATAAGGACACCACCGGCTCGTATGACTGGATTGCAGGCCCATATCGCTATTCTTTTGAAAACGGCAGCCACGAGCTCTACAATGTGGGGCATCTTTATGAAGCAGCCGTTGCCCATTTCGAAGCAACCGGAAAAAGGACACTGCTCGATGTTGCCGTAAAAAATGCAGATCATTTGGTGAAAACTTTCGGACCAAATCCGGGACAACTTGTGATCGTTCCTGGGCACGAGGAAATTGAAATCGCTTTGATCAGATTATACCGAACCACCGGTAAGAAGGAATATCTGGACCTTGCCCACTTTTTTGTCGACATGCGTGGCCGTTCCGACAAACGTCCGTTATTTTTGGATGGGCACAAACTAGGTCCGTCTTATTTTCAAGACCAAATCCCTGTAATCCGTCAGAAAGAAGCCGTTGGCCATGCTGTGCGTGCACAATATCTTTACACAGCAATTGCCGACATGCTTACCATCCGGGATGATCCGAAATATGCTTCTGCCATTCACGCAATCTGGGACGACGCTACTACACACAAGCAATACATTACAGGGGGCGTTGGCGCAAGGGAAGACGGCGAAGCCTTTGATGCGGCATTTGTACTTCCGAACGACAATGCGTATGCAGAAACCTGCGCAGCCGTTGCCAACCTTTTCTGGAACCACAAAATGTTTCTTTACACAGGCGAAGCCAAATACATGGACGTTTTTGAACGCGTGCTTTACAACGGACTATTAGGCGGAATGTCAGTAAAAGGCGACAAGTATTTTTATGTAAATCCGATGTCGTCCAACGGAACCAATGATTTCGGACACGGATCCGGCACCGTTCGGCATGAGTGGTTTGGCACAGCCTGCTGCCCGACGAATCTGTCAAGATTCCTGCCTTCAATGCCTTCCTATATTTACACAACCCGTGAAAATGAACTGATGGTAAATTTGTTTGCAGACAGCGAAGTTGTTTCCAAAATAGCCGGGACGGGTGTCAAACTTTCTCAAAAAACTGCATATCCGTGGGAAGGAAACGTCAATTTCGTCATTAGCCCTGAAAAGCAAGCGAACTTTACCATATCGCTCAGAATTCCGGGCTGGGCATTGGGCGAGGCGATTCCCGGCAATTTGTACACGTATAAAAATCAACAACCAGTTGCGCTCAAACTTACGGTGAACGGCAAAAACTTTCCTGCAACAGTCGATAACGAATATCTGAAACTTACACGCGCGTGGAAAAAGGGTGACAAAATAGCGCTCTCGCTTGACATGCCTGTAAGGCAGGTTATTTCCAGCGACAAGATTAAAACCAATCAGGGAAAGGTCGCCGTGGAACGCGGCCCGATCGTCTACTGTGCGGAGGGACACGACAATAAGGGAAAAGCGCTGTCAATTTCCGTTGCCAGTGATCAAAACTTCCAGCCAGAGTATAAACCTGAATTTCTTGGAGGACTTACTATCCTTAAATCTGCCGAAAAAAGTGTAACACTCATTCCATACTATGCCTGGGCAAACCGTGGCGCCAATGAAATGACAATATGGTTTGATAAAAAATAATGTTTAAAGCACTTTGCGTTTCAGACCTTTGAAATCAATTGCATCGACGCTCACGACGTCATTGGAAAGAAATAATTTTCGCGACGACTGCGACAAGAAAGATGAGCCGTAGCCGATTTCCTGCCTCCGTTTTTTGCCATTTTTATAGGTGAGCAACACAGCCTGTTCTGCCGGTTTCATATCAATTTGCCGTGTTGGTTTTGCGAATTTATGGATACAAAGTGCATCCCTGTTTTGGGATGTAAGCGTTAATAACGCGTTTTTCCCATACGCGAGGCTTACCAATGCTTTTGCATTTCCATTGGTAGCATAACCACTCTGGCTTGCCGGGAGCGCTTTAAAATTTCCTTTGCCGTCACCTTTGAGCATCAATCCATGAAAGGCATCGTAGCGCCCCACTACCAGGTCGGACCCATAATCATTTCCTGCAAGCAGCACGTCCAGATTCCCGTCTCCGTCGAAATCTTCCGCTACTGTACCGAATAACGGGGCCATTTGGGCAACAATTGGCAATGGTTTTATCGCAAATTTTCCGCTACCGAGATTCTCGATGTAGCTGCTTTTTGTCCAATTTGCTTTTAATATAATGGCTTCTTTTAACTCCTCAGGTTTAAAAATATCGTTGATACCTGCTGTTGAAAACTTGGCATATTCCTGAAAACGCTGCCTTACCTGAATAATCTGTTTACCCATCTCATCCCTGTTGTTGTAAGGAAACTCCCTGAAATTTCCGTCGTCAGCTCTGTAAAATGCAGTTGGAATCGCGTCGTAGTAACCATCCTTGTTGAAATCTGCGGCATACATTCCGGCAGGACGTTCATCGCTGGCCTGCAAAAAATTATTCACACCCAGATTCCCCGCGATGTAGTCCATATCACCATCGTTGTCGAAATCCCCGGAAGTAATCCCTCCCCACAATCCCACCTTATCGTCAATGCCGGTATCAGTCCTTTTCAACTTTCCGCTGTTATTTTTGAGAAGCGTTAACGGCATCCATTCGCCTGTCAGGAGCAGATCTACCCAGCCATCGTTGTCAACATCGGTCCATAATCCATCACAAATGAGGCCGATCTCTTTTAATTCCGGCGCAACCATTGCAGAAACGTCGGTAAACTTCGTCCGCTGTTTATTTGAGTCATTTCTCAATACATAACTCGAGACCGGTTTTGGATACATAGCAGGTTCCACACGACCGCCGATGAAAAGATCAAGATCGCCGTCTCGGTCAAAATCCGCCGCTTTTACACAGGATCCACTTTTGAGGAAACGAGGCAATGCTGTTAAATTCTGTCTAAAATTGCCTTTTCCGTCATTCTCATAAAACCGATCCTGCAACTGATCCGTATTGGCATTAGCCTCATAACTTCCGCTGACAATATACAGGTCGAGATCATTGTCCAGATCTGCATCAAAAAGCAGCACACCCATGTCTTCGGTATTTTTGGCAACAACAGTTAAGCCTAAAAGTTTATCGATAATTTTGAACTGTCCATTCGGCTGCTGAATCATAAAATGGCCGGTATGGCCCATCGATCCCCCAACAAATACGTCCTCCAATCCATCATTGTTGATATCACCGACTGCGAGTGCAGGGCCGTACTGGGACAATTTGTGCGGTAAAAGTTTTTGGGTGTTAAAATCAATCACATCATCCTCTTCATGTTTGTATGGAAGCGCAAGTGTTTGCGAAATATCCTCAAAATATTGCGGCGTGTCCTTGACGATGGAGGATGCTGGCTTTGCGTCATTTTCATAAACATTTAAAAGCCGGCTCGCCATTACATTCCTGATTATCTGAATTTTACCATCTGGCCAGGTGATTTTCACTTCATCAATCTTGCTGATTTTACCAAGTCCAAAATGAACGCCTGGTTCTATGGACGAAAGATATCCACGGTAGGGAGAGTTTTCAGAAAACTGCGTTGCATTGCCGGCATACCTAATTTCAGCAATGGCCCCGATTCCACCCGGGTTGTGCTCTTTACCCTTAAAATTGATTTTCAGATAATTACTTTCTGCGGGATGCAACTGAATGCTGTTGTTTCTGTAAACCGAGGCTGAGTCATTGATCGCGTTGACGACGTAATCCATATCTCCGTCATTATCCAGATCTGCGTAAGCGGCGCCATTGGAAAACCCGGGAAATTCGAGGCCCCAGTCCTGAGTAACATCATCGAATTGCAGATCCCCCTTATTCCGGAAGGCAAAGTTACTGATCTTGACGGATGGCACTTTTTCAAGCAGCATGGCAGGTGTCATAATGCGTTCTACGGATGCGCGATACACCATAAAATCCATGTCGGTAATGTCTTTTGGAAATCCGTTGGTAATGATGATATCCCGAAACCCATCATTGTCAAAATCCGTGACCATTGGCGTCCAGCTCCAGTCGGTCTGGGCAATTCCGCTCAGCAAACCGATTTCTCCGAAAGCAGGATGCGCGTCCGCTTTCCTTGCCTTTCCAGCATTCAACTGGAGTGTGTTGCGTGCCACCTGATACCCGTAGCCCCAGCGTTCGTTGTTCTGATAAGTAATGTAACTATTGGCCGGGGTCATCATTTTTTTTCGGCGGTTTGTCGCTGGCATCATGTCCAGCGCGACAATATCCGGCAGCCCGTCGTTATTGATATCCGCCACATCATTTCCCATCGCGGAATAGGAAGTATGCCCGAAGTATTTTCCGGCCTGATCGGTAAAAGTGCCATTCCCGTTGTTGATATACATCAAATCGTTTGTGATGTAATCGTTTGTAACGTAAATATCCTTCCATCCATCCTGATTGATATCCGTCACATTTACGCCAAGGCCGTAACCTTCGATGAGGATGCCGGCCTCTTTTGAAACGTTGGTGTACACCGGGTGATTTTGTTCATTATCCCAATCATTCCGATACAGACGGTCCGTTCTTCTGGACGATCCGTCTTTTATTTTTTCATGGTACTTATTGGGATAATAGATGTTGTCCATCTCATTGACCAACAAAAAGAGATCCAGATCTCCGTCATTGTCGTAATCCAGAAAGGCAGCGTTGGTGGTATGCGTGGTATCTGCAATGCCATACTCTTTGGCCATTTCTTTAAAAACGGGGACATTGTCCTTGTCGTTTCCCTGATTTACAAAAAGCAGATTTTCCCTCTGAGCGGCTACTTTTTTTACTGTGTTGCAAACGTAGATATCAAGTTTCCCGTCTGCATTAATATCTACAAGCGCCACTCCTGACGACCATTTATCAGGAGCTGCAACGCCGGCTTTACCTGTAATGTCTTCAAATTTGAAGTCTCCTTTGTTCAGATAAAGTTTGTTATCAACCTGATTTCCTGTAAAATAAACATCAACAAGGCTGTCGTTATTAAAATCCCCCATCGCTACGCCGCCGCCATTGTAGACATATTCGAACGCAAGAATGTTCATTGTGTCATTTTCTGTAATCCTGTTGGAGAAGCTGATACCGGTTTCAGCACTGTCCAGCCTGCTAAACCTTTTCATTTCTTTTTTACAGGATACCAGTACAAAACCAGTTACACAAATTAATATCAGCCTTAACAAGACCATTTTCATCAGAAATTTAAAATATCAATAAGTTTAAATACAAACGGAAAGAATCAGAAAGCTTGCTCCACGCTGCCAAAATACAGATAAAGACAAAATCGAGCCGGGTTCTTAAGCAAAAAGTGAGGGAAATTCCCCCACCCTTTGCGTTGATTGTATCCGTGTTGTATTATTTATAGGCAGGATCCTGAACCAGCGTAGGAGTTCCTGCTGTATAGGACCTGTCAATTGCTTCCTGCGGGATAGGGAAATACTCGTTTTTACCCTTGGTGAACGTGGCTCCTTTTTTATAAACCCTTTTGGTAGCTTCAACAGTCACGTATTTGTTCAGCGTTTCTGCTGCTATCCCCCAACGGGTCAGGTCAAAGAAACGGTGACCTTCCATCCCGAACTCCAGCCTGGACTCAAAACGAACCGCTTTTCTCGCCGTTGCCACATCAGTCCATGCGGTTGCATAAGGTTTGATCAGATAATTGGCGGCAGGTTCGTTGAGTACGGTAAAATCGTCACGTGACTTTGTTCCCTGAACAGCTTTCTTCACAAAAGTTGTAGGATCAGCCGCCCGGGCCCGAACCTGATTGACCAGTTTTCTTGCCTCTTCAAGACTTCCGAGTTCTACATCACATTCGGCAAGCCAGAGAAGCACCATATCATAGCGCATCATGCGGTAATTGTTACTGGACAAGTTACCCCAACCATTGATACCGAAGCCGGCCTTTTCTGCAATGTGTTTTTTTGGTGAATAGGGCCCTCCGTAGCTTTGCAGACGAATGAAATCACTTCCGTGAATTTTAAAATCCTTGAACAGAATTCCTCTTCTGCCCACAGTATGATCCAGTCGGGGATCGAGTGTTCCTGTATAAGGTTCGAACGGATCACTGTATTTCAAACCCTGATCATTTTTGACATCGGTGTCATTGAAGGTATCTAACAAGGGAAGACCGTTGGCGTCCGTTTTGAAAGCATTCACCAGGTTTTGTGAAGGCTGATAAAAACCACAACATCCCCATGGATCAATATAAGGGTGCGCAAGACCCACACCTGCCGAAGCAGCATCACCGGAAGCACTGGAAACAGAATATTGAACTTCGAAAATTGACTCTGCATTGTTACGGGTTGTTACCAAAAAGTTGTCCTGGAATCTGGGAACAAGGGAGAATTTGCCGGAAGCAACGATCTGTTCCAATAATTTTTTGGCTTTTGTCAATACTGCCGTATTGGCTGCACCTGTACTTCTATCCCAGCCCTGGTACATATACGCCTTTGCCAGAAATGCGGTAGCCGCCCATTTTGTAGGCCTTCCCACCTGCGCCTGTGTTTCAGGAAGCGCATCAATTGCCGCCTGAAAATCGGCTTCGATCATTGGCCATGCGTCTTTGTCATTGGGAATTTTGGTACTTTCCAGGTCGTCCAGCTTGTACGTCTTTTCGTCAATGTAGGGAATGGTCTTCCACATTTTCTTCGCTTCAAAATGGTAAATGCCTCTAAGGAATCTTGCCTCTGCAATGATTTGCTTTCTTCTGGCATCGGTCACAGTAGGAACATCGGCGAGCGTATTGATTACATCATTCGCTCTGGCTATTCCCTTGTAAAGACCTCTCCATTTGTTTTTGATGTGGTTGTTGGTTGGCTGGAAGTCATATTTTTCAATGAATGACTGCTCCGGCTGATCACCGGCATCCGTTCCTTTGTAAGAATCATCAGACGCAAGACCACCGAAAACCCAGCTTTGGATGTCGTTATTCCACGAATCTTGTCCATCCAGCCCCTGCCCATCAATCATGGCATACGCACCGATCAACAGACCTTCCACACCACTTGGCGTTTTCAACGCAGTAGGACTGTATTGCCCCTGCGGATCCCGGGACAAAAATGATTCTTTACATGAAGAAACCATTCCGATCGCCAGCGTAAATGCAAGTATATATTTAAAAATTTTCGAGTTCATATATTTGTTAGTTAACATCTTTATTCAGAACTATTTACCTAGAAAGAAACATTTAATCCCACAAGGAAATTGCGTGACACCGGCATGTAGCCGCCATCAAAACCAAGCGTGGCATCTGCTCCTGTCTGAATCTCCGGATTCAAACCGGTATACTTCGTCACGGTGAATAGATTTTGTCCCTGAACGTAAACCTGTGCATTGCTGAAACCAATTTTCGAAGCGATCGTTTTTGGCAAAGTGTAAGTCAGCTGCACGTTCTTGATACGGAAATAGGTTCCTTTTTCGACAAAATAGCTGGACGGCCGGCTACTGATCTGGTCATCGGCATCCATAATAGGCACAGTTCCGCCTGTATTCGTTGGCTGCCATGCGTCATAAAGTGCCCGTTTTGCCCGGTTGCCCTGGAATGTGTTGAAATCAGTAAAATAACGCAGGTAATTGAATATCTCATTTCCTACAACGCCGTTACCGAAAACTGTCAGGTCAAATGCTTTGTATCCCACGTTAACACTCATACCATACACAAAATCAGGGTGGGGATTTCCGATAACCGTACGGTCGTCATCAGTGATTTTACCATCGCCGTTCGTATCCTGCACTTTGAACTTACCCGCCTTGTTGTAATTCTCGTAAGGCGCCCATGCTTTTGCCTCTTCGTCCGATTGGAAAATACCCAGAACTTTGTAACCAAAATAGGACGATATCGGCAAATCCGCCTGGGTTAGCGTTACAGCCGGCACCCTTGAACCTGATCCAAAATATTTCGTATTCGGACTTTCATCCAGCTTGTTTACTTTGTTCCGGTACATTGAATAATTCACCGACGCTCCATAACGAAGATCTCCCTTCATTAATGTGTTTCTGTAACTGACACCCAGGTCAATTCCTTTGTTGGTCATCGCGCCGACGTTAAAAGAGGGAGCAGCTGCATCACCGGCAGTGAACGTAATCGGTGTCGAGAAAAGCATATCCGCAGTTTTTCTGTTCCAGAAATCAATCTCTACAGTTAATGCATTGTTCAGGAATGTTGCGTCCAGACCCAGATTGTTGGATGTTGTTGTCTCCCATTTCGCGTTTGGATTACCGAATGAAGAGGCATCATAACCAATTGTTGGCTGGCTGCCTGATCCGTCAATGGGATATCCGGCATGAAATATATCTGCGCGATAGGTTGTAAATGCGTTGTAGTCACCAATTTTCTGGTTTCCGGTTTTACCCCAGCCATAGCGTATTTTCATGTCATTGACGGCCGATACACTTTTCATAAACGGTTCATCAGAAATCCGCCATCCCACACTGAAAGCCGGGAAAACTGCACTCCGCGACGCTTGTTGAAAACGAGAGGACGCATCATTCCGAAGAATCACCTGGAACAAGTACTTGTTGTCGTAAGCATAGTTCAACTTTCCGAACTGGGAATAAAGGCTGTAATCCCTGTTCACACCACCATAATTGGTTGCTTTTGTGGCATCTCCAAGATTCAGATAGTTGATCACAGAAGGAATTTCAAATGCGTATCCCTGGCGAGAAGCACCAAACTCTTCCTGAAATTCACGAATCGCTTCGATACCCACATAAGCATCAACTTTGTGTTTTGCACCAAAATTTCTTGAATAGCTCAGTGTATTACTCCATACCCACTGATACGAATACTGATTGGTTGAGGTTGAACTATTCACAAAACTTCCTTCTACATATTCGGGGTTGGCCCTGCCAATATAGCGGCCTCGCTGACCAACTCCGTCGATACCCAGACTGGTCTTGATTGTCAGGTTGGGAATGATGTCAAACTCTCCATAAACATTACCAAACGCGCGAAGCCGGTAAGTGATGTTATCCTTTTGTCTGTACAACGTTGCGTAAGGATTGGAGTTATTTCCCAGATTCTCTCCTCTTGATCCTGCAAAATTACCTGCGATGTCATACACCGGCAGTAATGGATGGTGCTTGTAGCTACCTGAAACCGCATTTTGCTCATCATTGTTACCAAATCCACCTTTTCTGTTGTCAAATGAAACCGCAAGATTTTCCCCTACACGAAGCCGTTTGTTCAAAGCTGTAAATTCCGTGTTTGCCCGGATCGTGTAACGGTCGTAACCGATGAATTTGACAACACCATCCTGAGAAAAGTAGCCGACAGACAGTGCATAACGACTGTTTTCAGATCCGCCTGAGGCCGAAACCTGGTAATTCATAATCGGAGCTGTCTGTGTAAGTTCGCTCCACCAATCGGTATCAGCGGCCTTAGTAATGGCGTAGATATTACCGGGTGCCAGCGAATACTTTGCAGGATCCACATCCGGAGATCCGTTCTTGCCTTTACTTGGGAATACATAGTCGGGAACTGTCACTTCTCCATTCGCGCCGTAGGTATACTGGCCATGTGTCGGTGTCTTGCCTGCATATTTATCCGCCAGATACAGATATTGTCCCAATTCTTTTGCATTCAGTGCTTCCACACTTCTTGAAGCTTTCTGGGTTCCATAATAGGCATTGAAAGAAATAACCGGCTTACCTACTTTTCCACGCTTGGTCGTGATGATCACAACGCCGTTTGCAGCGCGTGATCCGTAAATTGAAGCAGAAGACGCATCTTTCAGAATCTGAATGGTTTCGATGTCATTCGGGTTAAGGTTACCGGAATTTTCTGTCGGCACACCGTCAATAATAAACAGCGGATCATTATTCCCGATTGTACCGAATCCCCGTATACGTACGGTGGCATTTCCACCCGGCGTTGCATCATTTACGATGTTTAGCCCCGATGCTCTACCCTGTAACTGTTGTGCAAATGTCGTAGCAGGTACGGATTGCAGGTCTTTCGCGTTAACGGTCGTCACAGAACCGGTAATATCCCTTCTGGATTGCGAGCCATAGCCCGTTACAATGATTTCTTCAAGGGCACTAACGTCACTTGTAAGCGTTACATTAACAACGCTTTGGTTCCCTATCACCACTTCCTTAGCCACATAACCAATAAATGAGAAAACAAGAGATCCGCCACTTCCAGGGACTTTCAGTGTAAAATTCCCTTCGGAGTCAGTTGAGCCACCGATGGCGGTCGATCCTTTTAATGCAACAGTAGCACCTGGCAATCCGGTTCCGGAAGCATCGTCGCTCACCTTACCTGTAATCGTTCTGTCCTGGGCAAAAAGTGTGGTTGTTAGAAGACACAAAAAAGAACAAAAGAAGAGACTCCTTTTGTAAAGAAGGTACTGTTTTTTCATAATATTTATGTTAGGTTAATTATAAGTTCATTCCAAAATTATACCTTTTAATCATTATATATTTATATTATTAAATATATATTTTTACAAATATTTTTTTGCACTATTTCAATTAATATAATACAGAATTATTGTACTAATACAAGATATACGCAAAATTGGGCGCATAAAAAAATTTGTAACCGAAAGTACAACTAACTAAAAATCAACACATTTAACTCAATTATTGGTTACATAAATTGGGTTAAAAAAATAAGCGTCTAAGAGACAATTCCAAGAAGTGAATCAGAATGGAAAATACACTCCACGGGGAGCGAAGGGCACATCATTACCTAGCGTAGAGCCCGCCGCCCTACGCCATAGAGATTATCCGCAGAACTGTATTGGAAACAGCTATTTGCTGAGATTTTTTTTCACTGTTTCCAGATCCTTTAATTCTCCATCAACAACAATGTTCACATCAGAATCCTTGAAAATTGCATTATCCGACGCAAGCTTGCTTTTGAAATACAGCGTAAACGGAAGACTTTTTCCCTGACCGATCAGTTGACCAGCGGCTTTCAGTAATTTGCCCATATTGATCGCTAACGGAATATCGTACATGTGACTGCTCTTGGCAGGAACTTTCGTCAGTGTTGTCACGTGTCCCTCCGCAAAACGTTTCTGTTTTCCCAGGTCAACGGCATAGGAAGGATTCTTGAATTCAATCGGAAATGCGTTCTGGTTGCTGAATTTTAATTTGATCACAATCTCCGACTTCGAAAGCCTGAATTTCTCCATGTCATAACCAACGATTTCGACCTTCGGTAAGCGGTACAGCGGCAGGCGTTTGTCCATTGATAAGGTAATCGAGTCTTTACCCAGAAATGGCTTTTGCAATTGGAAAACACCTTCAAAATGGTAGTCCGCACTGTCCTCACCTTTCGCAGACTCCTTTTTACCTTCTGCTGAGAGTTCCTTTATTTTTAGCTGACTTGGCAACGCGACCAAAGTACTGTCATGCGCCTTTACGGTTAAAGGTTTTGTATAATTGTTTTCGATGATTTTTACATCATTCATCTGAACGAAATAATTGAATCCCTTTACATCCAGTCCAACAGGCAACGGATTATGAACCAGCAAATCCAGCCGCAAGTCAATCGTACTATCTGTAATATTGGTAATGTGTCCGAAACCCATTTCAACTTTTGGAAGCAAGCCTGAAACAGGATTTTCATTTTTATCCCTATACTTAAAATACCAGGTTGCTCCTCCCGCAATCAAGAGAGCCAAAACGATTAATATGATGCTTATCGGACGGGAAATTTTCATAATTATAATATTGAAGTTTCTCGATGCATTAAAAAACCATTCCATAAAAAAAACGTATATACATCTGTGAATGAGCACATAATTCCTCCGTATATCATCACATCGTGTCGAATCCGTGGATTATTTTCACAATGAATCATCCGCTACCGGCCTGCTGCCCGGGGAATGGAATTTGATATTGACGGTAACGCGGGCCAACATTCCGCATCAGATAAACCATAAAATTTCGTCACATGAAAACTGCAAAAACCAACACAAAAAAACCTACATTGAAAATGAACGAAGCTGATTCCGAGAAGCTGAAAGAATTGTTCATCGACGGACTGAAAGACATCTATTGGGCAGAAAAGCATCTCGCCAAAGCGTTGCCGAAAATGTCTAAAAATACAACTTCCGAAGAATTGAAAACGGCTTTCGACACGCATACTACCGAGACTCAGGAGCATGTAAGCAGGCTTGAAGAAATCTTCGGTTTGATTGGAGAAAAAGCACAGGCTAAAAAGTGCGCCGCAATGGAAGGTCTGCTTGAAGAGGCCGACGAAATCATTGAAAGCACAGACAAAGGAACGATGGTACGTGACTGCGGGTTGATTATGGCCGCCCAAAAAGTAGAACACTACGAAATTGCGTCCTACGGTACGCTTAGAAACATTGCACGCACGCTGGGCCATTCGGATGTTGCCGATCTGTTGCAACAAACATTGGATCAGGAAGGTGAAACCGATCATAAGCTTACTGAATTGGCGGAAGCGTATGTAAACGAAGAAGCGAGTGTTGAATAATTTATTATTCACGGCACTAAAAAACCTTCCTGAGCAATTTCAGGAAGGTTTTTTAATGCCTTTAAAGTAGCTCAATTTTAATTGAGATCTAGTTTTCCATAATCGCCGCCATCAGGTGTGGTGCCGGTCACTGCCGCCTTAATCATTGAAAAAAATACGACCATCCTGGATGAGGAATTGTCCCAGTAAGCAGCTTCACCTGTCTCGACACGAATCATCACCAGATTAGGGTCATCTTTCCCGCCAGGAAACCATGCTTTTGACATTGCATTCCACAGCTCGTCCTTTTTTTGTTCATCTTCCACCACAGACGCCTTGCCGGATACACTGAGATATGAACTGTCTTTCGGCTCCGAATAAATCAGGGTAACTGGCTCGTTCCAATCTGTTTCCTTACCAATCTCCGTATTTTTACTTGTAAAAAACCACACATTTCCATCCCCGTCAACATCCAGCGTTGTCATTGGTCTCGATTCTATTCTGCCGTCGTTATAAGTTGTGTACATACAAAACCGTATGTCTTCGGCAAGCGATTTCATTTTTTTAATTGCCTCTATATCCTGCAGGTCCTTTTCCATGGTCAGTTTGTTTAATTTGAAAATCATTTAAAGATCAATCCTAAAACAACTGTTCCAAAACGGCAAACCTGTACCGGATTTAATAATTTCAACCCTGACTTCTGACTAGTTTTTCATATTCATTTTCCACCATTTTTTGACTGTCCTGATTTCCGTACGCGCCCAAATAATGCGTCAATAAACCAATTCCCCATCCGAGCATAGGAAATATTGGCCATGGAAACGAGTCTTTTCCCACGAATGGAAATGCCCCAAGCAGGTAAATCAGCCACAAGCCGCCGATCACGATAAGATAAGTTCGTAAATGCCCCTTAAAGCAAGCTCTTTTTTTAGCCATTCTCCAGAGAAATTCATTGCGTTTCGTTTCCATTATGTTGTCCGGTTTTTTGGTGTAAAAGCTGTTTGTATGATTGATTATCAACACGAAATCAATAGAATGAACGAATTTATCTCATTCCAGCATAGCCTTGAAAACCAAAACGACGGAGTGCAGAATAAGATGGAAGAGCCGACAAAAAAAACGGATCGAACGTATTTGTCAAAATTCAAGACGGTAATTCAGTATCGGTAGCATTCCGGTTTGTGTCAGGAGCGTTACCTTGTCTTTTTTCACCTCATAGTAACGGTCAAATGCATTCAATCGGTTCGTTATATTCTGAATGTCAAGCGATATCGTTGAGGTTGTTTTCCGTCTGTTTTTGGTGTAGCTTACCCGAAGATCTGTCCGAAAATACGCCGGCAATTGTTCTGAGTAACTTCTCGTCCAGTCGCGTTCTGTTTTGCCTTCAGTTCTTGATTTTTCAAGATCAACTGGCGTTGTCCTGTTGCCACCGGCTGCTAACAATTTAATATTTGCAGCAAAAATATTCGTCTTGTTTTTTCCCACTTTCCATTCCTTACCCGCAAGCAGATTTTGAACATATCTGCCATTGAACCGGCTGTCTCTTTCCACACCGTCGCGGCCTGTGTATTTTGACTGATAAATCGACGTGGTACTCATAAAATAAATTCCGTTTGTGAGCGATTTTTCCACCGTGAATTCCAAACCATAACTGCGTCCCTTGCCATCGCTGACAAGTGTGTCATTCACAAACCCGCTGATCTCGTTGATCTGAGAATTATGAAGCAGGAATGGTGTAGTCGTGTTTGCCGGGCCGATCGGGATATTGTAATGCCGCTGATAGTATGCTTCGGTCATAAATCGCCAGCTCGCACCAGGACGGAACTCATATCCTGCCACCAGGTGTGCCGATTTCATCAGTTTCAAATTCTTATTGAGCTGATCTGTTTTTCCGTCACCTATATTTACCTGGGCAAAATAAGTGGAGATCGCTTCCGTTTTACTGTGTAGACCCGCTCCAAAACTGAGTGTATGCCGGGGTGCCACGGACCATTTCACTCCGAATCTGGGCTCGACCGAATATTGGTTGTTCAACCCGAGTAACATTCCGTGAACACCGGTATTGAGCGTCAATGATGGCGAAAGCCGATATTTCCACTGCCCGTAAGCCTGCAAAAGTTGCGTATTGCCGTTTTTGTTGACGTTTATCTTGAAAGGTCCGTCTTCATTATTTCGGTCAAATAAATTGAAGTCGAGGTGGTTCACGATCAGCCCTACACGAAAAGTATTTCTTGCGTTGAGTTTGTAGTTATAAAGCAATGAAATCCGAAGTGCCTGGTTCAGAAAATTTTGCTGAAAGGTCGTGTTCTTTTCTTTGTCAAAAAAATCATCGGTCTGATTTGTAGCGCAATACGAGACAATATTTTCAATGTACGATTTGCTGTTCAGATAGCGCAGATAATTGACGCCAACCATGCCGCGGTTTGACTTAAATTTGTCCCTGAGGTCGTCCTTATCGACAGTCGAAGTACTCAACCCACCCATTCCCCAGACCGAAACCACCGCTTTGTCACCATAAGGAATATAAACTTTGAACGCACCATCCTGGAAATTATTCACAGCATCTCCCTGAATATTCAACCCGACTTTATTCAATATCGACAGTGTCGAATAACGATAATTGGCCAGGTAAGACGCTCCTCCTTTCTCTCCGATCGGCCCCTCTGCTGCAAAATCCAGACCCAAAATACCCGCTTGCATCGCATATTCACGCTTTTCATTGTTCCCCTTTCTGAGTTTCAGATCAAAAACACCCGAAGTTGCATTTCCGTATTCTGCCGGGAAAGCGCCGGTAAGAAAATCTGAATTACCCAGTACATTTGCACTCAGTGCGCTGATTCCGCCTCCGCTTGATCCCTCATTTGCAAAATGGTTTGGATTCGGAATTTCGACCCCTTCCATGCGCCACAACATTCCTTTCGGGCTATTTCCCCGCACAATAATCTGATTACTTCCGTCGTCATTGGTAGCAACCCCAGCAAACGAAAGCGCCATACGTGCCGGATCATTCACTGCTGCTGCGAAACGTTTGGTCTGATCTACCGTAAACGAGCGCCCGCTGACACTCACCATATCATTCAACGGAGCGCCATTTTCCTTTTGGGCTTTGATAACGACTTCGTTCAGTTTTTTGAAAGATTCGGTGAGCTTTATAGTCAGTTCGACCTCTTTTCCGGAACCGACCGTAACTTCCTGAAGAAACGCATCATCGTAACCAACGCTTGTGATTTTAAAAGAATGGCGACCAACGGGAACACTTTCAATTCTGAAATTACCTTCAGTGTCCGTCGAACCGCCAATGCCCGGATTTATCGACGTGATCAAAACATTGGCGCCGATAACCGCTTGTTGTGACTCGGAATCAATGATCCGGCCTTTTACCAATTGTGCGGGTTGGGCATGCAGCAGGGTGCAATAAGCTCCTGCTAAAAGTGTTAAGATAAATTTTTTCATAGCTGCTGTTTTCATTCCTGACAACCTAGCTATGATTTACCCTAAAATATAAAGAGAAAATTTCGTCTGATTAATTTAACGGTCAGCGCAAAATTAGACATCCCATTGTTCCTGCCGATAAGCACTGTCCCAGAAAACGTACTCAAGTCTGGTGGCTATCAAATACGCTTCCTTCATTTTTTTGCGAACATTGGCCGAAGCGTTATCAGCCAGCAAATCACAGATATCCAGCGCTTTTTGGACGGAAGCAGCAAATTCTTCTCCTGCATAAGCGTCAATCCAGTTCTGGTAAGGATTTGGTGCAGATTGATTTGCATAAATATGATCCCCAACTTTCTTGTAAATCCAGAAGCATGGCAGCAATGCAGCAACCGAAACTTCAAAAGACTCAAAAGCACTGGTTGCCAGCAGATAATTGGTGTAAGCAAAACAACCCGGTGCCTTTCCCGAGTTGAATCCGATTTCATATTCTTTAAAATAACCGATGTGCAAAGCGCGCTCAACTAAAATTGCGTTCTGTGCGAATTGAAGAAAATCAAGCAATTCCTGACTGGTCGATGCTCTTGTTCCCGCAGTGGCGAGCGCCTTGGCAAAATCAGCCAGATAAAGCGAATCCTGGTAAATATAAAACTTGAATTTTTCAACATGAAGCGTCCCGTTTTTCAATTCCTCGTTGAAAGGATGGGCCAGAATCTGCTCATAAACGGGTAGAGCCGAATTCCAGAGTTCGTCTGTAAATTTCATGATTTTGTTTGCATGGGTTGTGGAGAAAAGGTATGATTTAACGGGCCTGATCCCTGACCGGTCTTCACGTTTTTGCCTGCCTGAATAGCTTCTGACACATATTCCTTTGCAAAGAGAATGGATTCCGGTAACGAATTTCCAAGCGCAACATAAGTAGCAACAGCAGAAGAAAGTGTACATCCGGTTCCGTGCACGTTGTTGCTTTCAATATAGTCTGATTCCAGAATCAGCGACGTTTGTCCTTTTTGGGAAAATATGTCAAAAAGTTTTGGCGCGATGAGATGCCCGCCTTTCAGCAACACCGAGTTACAGCCTCTGTTTATCATTTCTTCTGCGGCGTCCTTCATACCTTCTTTGCTGTCAATTTTTCTACCAATCAGTATTTCTCCTTCATCCAGATTTGGCGTGATCAGGTGCGCTCTTGGAAAAAGAGAATTCCATAAAAATGCAACCGTCTCATCCTGGATCAGTTTTGCACCAGAAGTGGACACCATAACCGGATCGAATACAACAAATGGAGGCTTAAACCGATCAAGAATTTCCGCGATAATGGCCGCAACTTCAATGGTGTTTATCATACCGATTTTCACAGCATCGACCGTAATATCCTCAAAAACTGCTTCAAGCTGCTGTCTGAGAAATGCTGCCGGAACAGAATGAATGGCGCTTACCCCCTGCGTATTTTGTGCAGTCAGAGCGGTGATGGCCGATGCCCCGTAAGCTCCAATGGCGGCAATCGTTTTCAGGTCCGCCTGGATTCCTGCTCCGCCTCCGCTATCTGAGCCGGCAATCGTTAAAACAGTTGGGTATCTAAGCATACAGGATTTATTTCAATAAATATTTTGAATCGAATTAAGTAATCTGGCCGCAGCTTCACTGGGAGATCTGGCACCGCAAATCGCTGAAATGACCGCAATACCATTTGCGCCATGACGAATGGCTTCACCAGCGTTTTCTTCATTCAGCCCGCCAATGACGACCAGCGGATGCGGACTGTTTTTCCGTATCCATTCCAAACCTTCAATTCCCCAGGGTTTTTCAGTGTCTGTTTTAGAAGGCGTCGCATACAGCGGACTTGCTGCGAGGTAAGAAATCGGCCAATACCGCGATTCGAATACATCCTCAGTTTTCTCTGCCGACAAACCGATTATTTTCCCCTCGGGCAAGATTTCTTTCAAGTCAGAAAAATGCATATCACTTTGCCCCACATGAATACCGTCTGCATCAACGGCCAGCACTACATCCACCCGATCGTTGATAATTAATGGAACATTGTAGATTTGAAGCAAATCTTTCAGCCGCTTCGCTTTGTCAATAAACGCGCGTGTACCTAAATTTTTCTCCCGCAACTGGACCATCGTCACGCCGCCTTTCACCGCTTCTTCAACGACCCAGAAAAAGTCACGCCCAAGGCAGGCAGCCTCGTCAGTCACCAGATACAACCCGATATGCTCCATTATTCATAAGAGATTTTGGCACGCTCAGAAAGCACGTCTGAATTAATTTCAGCCAGTGCATCCAGAAATGCGATTTGGAAAGAACCCGGCAAACAGGCTTTTTCGTAAGCGATTTCACCACAAACGCCCATCATAGCGGCACCTGAAATTGCGGCCAGAAACGGGTCCTTTTCAATGGCAGCGTACGCGCCCGCAATCGCCGATGCGGAGCAGCCCATACCGGTGATCCTGGTCATAAGCGCAACGCCATTGGTTACAAAAGCTGTTTTTTCTCCGCTGACAATGACATCCGTTGCCCCGCTCACGCTGACAACCGAACCGTAACGCAGACTCAACGCCCGTGCGGCATCAATACTGTCGGAAGAACTTGCGGTACTGTCCACGCCCTTGGTTACGACATTCGCGCCGGCTAGTGCCAGTATTTCCGATGCGTTACCCCGGATAATTGTCGGGGCGGCGATTGTTAATAATTCTGACAAAACCTGATTGCGGTATGGTGTGGCGCCGGCACCGACCGGATCCAGAATAATTGGCTTTCCGAGTTCAGATGCCTTTTTCATGGCCAGCTTCATTCCTTCCACCCAGATTGGGGACAACGTACCGATGTTAATCACCAGCGCGCCGGCGATACTTACCATATCCTCCACCTCTTCCGCAGCGTGCGCCATCACCGGCGAAGCACCTGCAGCCAGCAATGCGTTAGCCGTGAAATTCATGACCACGAAGTTGGTGATATTGTGCACGAGCGGAGATTGTGCCCGCAAAGCATTCAGATTATTTCCTGGATTCAATTTCATGTCCTTGTTGTTGTTAAAATAACATTGAATGGACATTCAGGGCGTGGCATAATCTGAAATTAATTCAGATTCCAAAGAGAGAAAAGGTGATTAAATCACCCATAAACGCTTTTTCCTACGACAGCATCAACTGTGTCAGGTTCAAAGGGTATAAATCTCAGTCCGTATTTTGGACACCCCTAAAGCCATTCTTATTGGCGAATGTAGTAGTTTTGAACAGAAATTAAAAGTGAACAGATTACAATGATTAAAGCAGCCATTTTTGATATGGACGGGTTACTGATCGATTCGGAGCCCATTTGGACAGACGCAGCAACCGAGGTGATGCAAAAAGTAAATTTTGAGATCACCCACGCACTCAAACTTCAGACAACCGGTTTGTCCATCAAATTATTCCTTGAATATTGTTACAAAATACAACCCTGGCATACGCCCACATTTAAGGAACTTGAACAGGAAATATTGGCGTATGCTCATAAAAACATTCTTGCAAATGCCGTTGCAATGCCGGGTGCTGTGGAATTGGTAAAAAAGTTGAAAGAAAGTGGCCTGAAAGTGGCTGTCGCCTCTGCCTCACACATGAGCCTCATTGAGGGTGTACTGAGACGTATGGAAATAATTGACTACTTTGACACCTGGCATTCGGGAGAACTGGAAGAATTTACGAAACCGCATCCTGCCGTTTACCTGACAACTGCGGCCAAATTGGGCGTAAGACCGGAGGAATGCATCGCTTTCGAAGATTCTTACGCTGGTTTACGATCGGCACATGCAGCGGGAATGGTCACGATTTCTGTTCCTACGATGGAGGTTTTCGAGGATCCTAAATTTGATCTGGCTCATTATAAAATCAGTTCCCTGGAAAAGTACGTTTTTGAAGAAATGTCAAAAATGCCCGTTTCCGTTTTAAACAATTAAACTTTTCTTTACAGATTCATGATTGGACTACGCCATTTCAGCATAATGATTGCCCTCAGGATCGTTCTGATCATCGTGAGTATCAGCGGACTGGTGTGGCTTTCCTCTTTTGAAACCAATCGTGGTCTTGTTTATTTTCTGGGCGGAATCCTCATTGTGGTACAGGCCTCACTGCTGTATCAGTATGTCACAAACGTGAACCGAAAGCTGACTTACTTCCTGGAATCCGTTCGTTATTCCGACTTTACGATCAATTTCCGTTCGGACAATAAAATGGGAAATACCTTCCGGGAACTCAACCAGCAGTTCAATGAAGTGTTACACGCTTTCCGACAGGCGCGGGCTGAAAAGGAGGCGAATCTGCAATATCTGAATACCATCGTGCAACACATCGGTACAGGGCTGATCACTTTTGACAGTACGGGCCAGGTCAATATCATCAACAACGCTGCGCTCAGAATGCTTGGAATTTACCGGCTTCACCAGCTCAGTGAATTGCAGGACAAGCATCCACGTCTTTTCGAATTGCTGTCGAATCTGGATACGGGCGTGCGTGAACTTTATCGTACACCATCGGATCAGCCTTTGGCTTTGCAGGGAGCGGCCATTCAGCTGCGTGGAATGTGGGTGAGGATTGTGGTTTTACAAAACATTCAGACAGAGCTTCAACAGCAGGAAGTGGAATCCTGGCAGAATCTGACGCGCGTATTGCGTCACGAAATTATGAATTCCATGACGCCGATTGTGTCGCTCGTCGGCACGATGCGACTGATTGTGAATGAAGATATTGAAAAATCAACGACTGATCAGGAAGCGGTGAATGACCTGAAAGAGGCTTTGCAAACGCTGGAAAAACGAAGCAAAGGTATGATGCAGTTTGTAAACGCATACCGGGATTTCACTACTTTACCAAAGCCGGTTTTTGCCAATTTGAACGTAAAAGAATTACTGAACGAAGTGATTCAATTGCTTCAGGCCGATCTGACGAGCAATCATGTGTTATGGGAATTGTCAGTAAAACCGGAGAATCTGATTGTCAAAGCAGATGCGAGCCAGATTCAACAGGTATTAATCAATCTCATCAAAAACGCGTCAGAAGCATTTTCGGCACAAAACAACCGGCTCATTACGCTTAATGCATTCACCAACGACAATTTGACGATGATCGAGATTATTGACAATGGAGACGGTATTGAACCTGAGGCGCTTGACAATATTTTCATCCCATTTTATACAACTAAAAAAACAGGATCCGGAATTGGTTTAAGTCTTTCCCGACAAATACTCCAGCAACACGGCGGCCAATTGAATGTGTCGTCGCGGGTTGGCAAGGGGACAGTTTTCACTTTGGTGATCTGACTTCTAAACCAGATTTTTCAGACCGGTAAATTCTTCCCCCAAAACAAGCTTATCATCTGCGCCGAGCCAGTCGCGCAGCAGCGTCGCGTACACATTTCTGAAATCAATTGAATAACGCAGGTCGCCGCCTTCCAGGTCAGTGAGATTTGGAGCTTCATTGTAAACGACTGAATTTCTTACCGGCCCACCGATCAAAAACAAATTATTGGCCGTTCCATGGTCCGTTCCGTTGCTCGCGTTCTGTTTAACACGGCGACCAAATTCGCTGAACGTCAGCACCATTGTTCTGTCAAGTTGCCTTTGTTTTTTGAGGTCATTTACAAATGCGCTTACGGCCTCAGCATACTGTCGCAAAAGGCGATCCTGCTGCCCGCGTTGGCCAACATGCGTATCGAAACCCGAGATAGAAACATAATAAACCGTTGAGTCAATGCCTGAATTGATCAGCTCGGCAATGGTTTTCAAACTTTTGCCAAGCTCATTATCGGGAAATGTTGTGGAAGTTGCCTGAACTTTCGCATGCTCATAAAGGTAATCCGCGCTGGATTTTGTGTCAGCCAGCGTTTTGTAGAGATAGCTAACAGGGTCACGACTGACCGGGTCGCGACTTACCGGGTCGCGTCCGGCTTTCCCTTGCTCAATGGTTTTAACCAGATTCTCCACCATCCCGCTATTAGTCTGATTGTATAACTTCTTCGGGTCAAGCAGCGCAAGGCCGTTGGCTATATCGCCTTTCATGGCAAGGCTCAGCGTGTCGTCAATTTCCAGCATTTTGTGCGGAATTCCCTTGCACCCGGAACATTCTGCGTCCAGATATCTGCCGAGCCAGCCGGTACTGAGATAATCCTGAGAACCACTTGCCGTTTGCCAGATATCCATCGAACGAAAATGAGAGCGGTCAGGATTCGGATAACCAACGTTATTGAGAATTCTCACCCGCCCGTCGTCATACAAATCACGCAAGGATTCCAGTGCAGGATTCAGTCCGATTTCGTCATTTAACGAAAGAATTTTGGCCTTTTCCACCGCCAGAGCAGGCCGCTCACGAAAATAAATATCATTCCGGAAAGGAATTACCGTGTTAAGTCCGTCGTTGCCACCCGACAGCTGAATTACGACAAGGATTTTCCCGTTGCCATTGGCAACCGTGTGCTGCTGTGCTTTCAAAAACTGTGGCACAAACATTGAACCCGCCGTAGCAAGTGCAGAATGCCTGATAAAATCGCGTCTGTTCATGATTTTCTGATTAGTGTTTAGCTCACCTGATACTCCGGCAAAGCCATAATTGCAAGTGTGATTTTTCTGATCTTTTGCGTAAGATCGGTTTCGCCGGATACCCTTTTATCCAGCAGGATGAAAACACTTTCGTTGGGATTTTGCGCAAGCAACTGATCTGCAATCTCCTGCGTTACTTTATCGGGTTCCGTTTTTTCAAATCTTTCCGCCCAGACTTCCCAATTCACTTCGGCCTTTAAATTTTTGTCGGGTTTCCGAAATACAGGATCATTTACATCACCGCTCTCTTTTGCCTTTACATTTGTTTCGGCGTTTCCAATCATGATTCCAGGAAGTTGCATCCTGAACAGCAAACTTGAACTGTCGATCCAGTTTCGTCCGCCAGGCCAGCCCGCTACGTTTGGAGGATAAAACAAAACCTGACCAAGTACTTTTTGAATGTACAGCGCAGACTGTTTGTTGCGAAATGAAGCGAAAAGTGTACGCTGTATCCCCACAATTAATTCCACCGGGGATTTGATCAGTACATTTTGCGGTGACTCATCATAAAACCAGTCTGCTTTAAAAATCGTCCGCATCAACTTTTCGATATCGTAATCCGATGCATAAAAATCGTCAGCCAGCTTTTGAATTCTATTTACATCCGGGATTTCGCTGACAAACGACTGATATATTTTTTTCGTCACAAAAAGCGCTGTCTGCTTTTGCTTCAATAAAATGGCGATGATATCGGCTCCATCAAAATTACCCTGCCCGCCCAGAAACTTTTTGGATTCGCCGTCATGGACTTTTGCTTTGAACTCAAATTCGCCACTGGCGTTGTAGCTCCAGCCGGTGAAAGCCCGCGCACTTTCCTTCACATCTTCTTCGGAATAGTTACCACGCCCCATGGTAAAAAGCTCCATCACCTCACGTGCAAAATTCTCGTTCGGGCTCCTTTTCTTGTTCTGCTGATTGTTAAGAAACTGAAGCATGGCGGGTTCTTTGGAAACTTCCAGTAGCATCTGGCCAAAATTCCCCAAAGCATTTTTCCTGATTGTATTAATATAATTCTGAACAAAAACCGGGTTCTGAGAACGGCAGGCGAAATGCCCGTGCCAGAAAAGCGCCATCCGTTCCCGGAGAACTCCTTTTGAATTCGCCATCAGGTCCATCCAGGCCATATTCAAATCCTTGACCCGTTCCCGCTCCATTTTGTTTTTCTCCTTTTTTGCAAAACCCTTTTCTGAGTCAGACAGCAGCATCATTTTGTCCATGGCCGGGATTTCCGTAGTTTCCGCTGAAATAGATACTAAGGAGATAGGTACAAATGTTTCGCTGTCTTCAAACAACAGATTTACTGCATGTCCTGGGGATGTATTTTTTGCCGGAATCGCGCCGAAAGCGGCACGTCGGTAAAGGTGAAGGAGTTTTCTGTTCGTTTCCCGGTCTCTCATAACAATCCTTTTTTTGGTATTGGACGTATTTACAGGAGCGAGGGTTTAATTCGGAATTTCCGGAGGCGCGACTTTTAATTTGAAATGGCCCCTCGTTCCGATTAGGAACGTTTTTTAATGAAAAAATTAATATTAAGATGCCCGGTATTTGCCCATTACAACCAATACGAACTAACCATTGTCTAAGAGAAAAGACAAAAAAGATGAGAAAGATATTTGTCTTACCGGTACTATTTTTTTGCCTTATGGCCTGCAAATCTACCACTGTGGATAAAAAGGACGATTTGATCTACTACCAGGAAACTATCGCGCTAAACGAAGTACCCCGTTCGACGCTCAGTTTTTTCGATGTGTCGGACAGCCGGTGCCCGGAGGGGGTAAACTGTATATGGGCGGGTTTCGCTTCGGTTGACCTTCTGCTGGAAGGAGCTTCAACAGAAGGCCGGACTTCCAAACATTTGAATTTATGTATCGGCGAATGCACAACCGGACAGAAAAAAACGCACAAAACTGCCGATACGCTTGATTATGAATTCACCGGGCAAAAATATCGCTTTATTCTAAAAACCGTAAACCGACCCAAAAGTGACAGTACGGCAACAAAAAAGGGTTACTCTATTGCACTGGACATCAATAAACTGTAAAAACGGATCAGGTTTTGGATATAAATCTATCAGAAAACCTGATCCTTTTTAATTACCTGCAAGTTTACTTTTTCTATATCCGTAACTAAAATAGATTACCAGACCGATCGCCAGCCAGATCACAAAAATGAACCAGTTTGATGCGCCAAGTTCTGTCATCAGGTACAAATTTGTAAGAATCCCCATGACAGGAAGAACTGAGAAATTATACTTGTAGCTCATTACCGAAAGAATAATCCAGGTGATCCAGAAAATGATGGTCAGCAATTTGTGTTCAAAAATTTCAGCAACAGTAAGTTCTTTCCACTCTGTAATGACATTTGCTCCGTAAAAATATAAGCCAAAAATTGCGGCCAACAGTCCTGCACCTACTAAAAACTTCCCGTTGACATACGGAACCCTGAATTTAGATCGTTCGGATATGCCGGTATAATCCAGATACAATACGCCACCGCAAACCAGAATAAATGCAAAAAATGTCCCTACGCTGGTGAGATCTACAAAAAAGTCCATTTTGAAAAACAAGGCAGGAATACCCACCACGAGGCCCGTTACCACGGTAGCAAATGACGGTGTTTTGAATTTTGGATGTATGGTAGAAAATCTCTTCCACAAAAGCCCGTCCCTGCTCATCGTCATCCAGATCCTTGGCTGGCCCAACTGATACACCAATAATGCACTGGTAATTGCAATGACAGAACTTACCGAGATCAGTCCGGCCATGAAATCCAGGCCCACATTTTCAAACACAAACGCAAGCGGATCGTTGACATTCAGCTCTTTATAATTCACCATCCCGGTAAGCACAAGTGTGATCAGCACATACAAAACGGTACAGATCAGCAGGCAGTAAATCATCGCTTTGGGCATATCGCGCTGGGGATCTTTACATTCTTCGGCTGTTGTAGAAATAGAATCGAAACCAATGAAAGCAAAGAAAACTGCTGCTACTCCGCTCAGAACACCCTTCATACCATTTGGTGCAAAAGGACTCCAGTTCTCAGGTTTAACATAAAAGGCACCCGCGCAAATAACCAGAAGCACTACGCCAACTTTGAGAACGACCATCAGGTTACTGGCTGTTCGGGATTCCTTGATTCCAATGTAAACCAATGCGGTTACCAAAGCAGTGATGACCCCGGCCGGCAAGTCCAGAATGATGGGGAAATCGCCGAATTTCGGTGCAGCCTCGTATGCAGCCGCAGCGTATTTTTCCGTTGCAGTTAAAGAAGAAAGACCCGATGCCTGCAATTTTGCAAATGCATCCGAAGCAGATCCGGGATCAATTGTGAGCCATCCCGGAATTGTGATTCCAAATCCGCGGAGCATATTGACAAAATACTTGGACCACGAAATAGCCACGACCATATTGGAAACGGCGTATTCCAAAATCAGTGCCCAGCCGATAATCCAGGCGAATAATTCACCGAAAGCAACATATGCATACGTATAAGCGCTACCGGAGACAGGCACGGTACTTGCGAACTGAGCGTATGACAAAGCAGTGAAAATACAAGCAATGGCAGTAAAAACGAATAAAAGGGAAACTGCCGGGCCTCCGTTGAAACTTGCTAATCCGATGGTACTGAATATCCCTGCGCCGACAATTGCCGCAATTCCCAGAGAAACCAGATCCCTCACGCCGAGGATTTTGTTTAGCCCGTCGCTACCACCTGCGTGCGCGTCTTTCAATATCTGGTCAACTGTTTTTTTCCGAAAAAGTGAAGTATTTTTTTCCATCCAGGGCGTTTCGTTAGCAGGATTCAATCATCAATATGGCAGCGAAAATAAGTATATTCTTCAATCATCAAAGTACACTATTGTAATTTGTTTGACAATTAATCAATATACAAGATAAAATTTCACAAAAATAGATTAACCCGGAATTATCTTCCGCCATTACAGAAATAAACAAAACCCGCCTGAAAGCGAGATAGTTCGGTGATTTTCTTAGTCATAAATTATACTTTATATTTACGCTTCCTAAGCCATCAACCACCACAACATGATGAGACCTGCAATCCTGATTCTTGCGTCAATCCTGTTTTGTACAAATATCACTTTTGCGCAAAGCACTACTGCTTATACTGTTGCACAAGCACACTCGCACAATGACTATGAACAGAGCAAACCGTTTTGGGAGGCTTATCAGCAACAATTCGGGTCAATTGAAGTCGATTTGTTTCTGGTAAATGATTCCCTGTACGCTGCCCACAACCAAAAGGACATCGCTCCCGACCGTACCTTTACAAAGCTATACCTGCAACCGATACTTTCACAGGTTCAGAAGAATGGCGGCTCAATTTATGCCCAAAAAGATGCGCCGCTGCAATTGCTGATTGACCTTAAAACTGCCGCAGATGTGACTTTACCCGCCTTGGTAAAGGTACTGGAACCGTACAGGGACATCCTTGCACCGAACGGCCCGGTAAGGATCGTCATCAGCGGAAATACACCTGCTCCTGAAAATTTCGACAAATATCCTTCTTTCATTTACATTGATGGAAGACCGGAGGTTACCTACACCGATCATCAGCTTCAACGAATCGGACTGATCAGCCAGTCCTTTCAGAAGTATACCAAATGGAATGGCGAGGGAGAATTTCCGGATCGTGACAAAAAAGGCATTCTCAGAGTCATTCAGCAGGTGCATAATCAGGGAAAAAAGGTGCGACTTTGGGGCACGCCTGACAACATTCGCACCTGGAAAACAATGATGGCTCTTGAAGTTGATTATCTTAATACAGACCGCGTGGTTCAGCTAGGGGATTATCTGAGGACCGCACCCCGCTGATAATTATTAAATTTCCACTGACTTTCCGGACATTTCCAACACGACAAGGAAAAGTTTAAAGTTTGTTATAAATTGACTTTCCGACTGCTGGTTTCCGGCGATCCGTAATGTCATACCCTAAACCTGCCTCATGTCTGCTGATCAAACCGTTGCACTTAAAAAAGTATTAAAACCAATTCACCTCTGGGCCATCGCCGTGGGCCTTGTTATTTCGGGAGAATATTTCGGCTGGAACTATGGCTGGGGCGTATCCGGAACAATCGGATTTCTGATTGCAACGCTTTTGGTAACGCTGATGTACGTCACCTTCATTTTCAGCTTCACAGAACTCACAACCTCAATACCACAAGCCGGGGGGCCGTTTGCCTATTCTCACAGAGCCTTCGGTTGGTGGGGCGGCCTTATTGCAGGTTATGCAACGCTGGTCGAATTCCTGATCACACCGCCGGCAATCGCTTTCGCACTCGGCAGCTACACCCATTTTCTTTACCCGTCATTGTCGGTGCTGGAAGTCGCATTTGCCTGTTACGTGATCTTCATTGGTATCAATTTGTTGGGAATAAAAGAATCAGCTATGTTTTCGCTGGTTGTGACGTTACTCGCCGTAGTCGAACTACTCATTTACATCGGAATTGTTGCTCCTCATTTTTCTTACGAGACATTTGTCACAGACCCGATGCCTTTTGGCTGGCAGGGTGTATTTGCCGCTTTACCCTTTGCTATCTGGTTTTACCTGGCTATCGAAGGCGTTGCCATGGTTGCGGAAGAAGTCGAAAATCCCAAACGCACGATTTCCCTTGGTTACATTTATGGCATACTTACGCTGGTAGTACTGGCACTTTCTGTAATGATCTTCACGGGCGGAATTACACACTGGAGTAAGCTGAGCGGTATAGACTATCCGCTCCCGGCAGCTCTGGGAATCGTGTTGGGCCGGGACAGCAGCTGGACCCACCTTTTCGCAAGCCTGGGATTGTTCGGTTTGATCGCTTCTTTTCATGGAACAATTATTGGATATTCCCGCCAAATTTTCGCATTAGCACGAAGCGGATACCTTCCTGCATTTTTAGGCACAGTAAATCCCCGTTTTCAAACACCTCACTGGGCGTTGTTTGCGGGTGGCATTATTGGCTGCGTGGCGCTGAGCCTTGGCACAACTGACCAGATTATTATTCTTGCGGCTTTGGGGGCGGTCGTTATGTACATCATCAGCATGGCCGCCTTGTTTGTACTTCGGCGAAAAGAGCCTGGACTGGAACGTCCGTTTTCAGTGCCTCTATATCCATATTTCCCTGCCATAGCTCTCATACTTTCTTTGGTTTGTCTCACAGCAATTGTCTATTACAATCCCGTCCTGAGCTTGTGGTTTTTCGCCGGTCTGGCTCTTCTGGTGGTAGTCTTCGTGGCTGGGGGCCGTCATAAAAGTGCTGGCTAAAAGTCAGATTAATAATATGATACTCAGAAACAAGTCTGGTTTACATTGTGCTGACTTCACCTCAAACTGGTGAAGACAAGCTGATTGCAGAAATAGTTTTACAAGTTTTGACGATCACGCGCAATCGGTGATTTTCAAATAAAAAGCAGATCGTTTTGTCAGAAAAAAATAGTTTCATTTAACTACTAATAAATAGAATATTTTCAACTATCACAGTTCCGACTATCCAAAAGACTAATAAGCCTACTGCCGCAAATAAACTTCCGAAATTTCTCTTTAACGGAATTTCCATTGTTCGGTGTGCCGGCAAATACAGAATTACCTACAATTGACTAACAGTCAAATATCCAATTAGTTACAAATTTACTTTCCGTCTTTTTGTTTTAATTAGAATGATTATACGTTTACCGTAATTATCTTGATTTACGCCCCGTTCACCAAGGTACATTACCATCTGCCCCTTCAAATGTGCGTCTCTGATAACGCAAGCAAAGCTAATTTGTACAAAAAGACCAACAATTGTAGAATTTTGTTGTTAAACTAAATTAGACGATATTTAAACTTATATCGTAGAAAGATCTTTACTTCTACCGTTTTCGTAGATTTAACTGTTAGGGCTTGCCAGGTAAAAGAATTTTCGCACAGATTCGTATTATAGCGAGCTCATTTTAAGTGCCTTTGGGTTAGTTTTTGTTTTGAAGCCCTCATTAATATTATGAATATTTTAATCGTTGAAGACGAGAATATACTGGCAGTACATTTACAGTTTGTTCTTAAAGGATTTGGTTACGACGCCGAAGACGTTGCAACAAATTATGATGATGCCTTAAAAATTCTGCAGAAGAAAGTGATTCATTTGGTTATGCTGGATATCAACCTGAAAGGCCATCAGACGGGGATTGATATCGCTGAGTATATTCGCGAGAATCTCCAGATTCCTTTCATCTTTTTAAGCGGTCACCAGGATATGGCTGTGGTCAATGCTGCACTTAAAACTTCGCCTTACGCATTTCTTCCAAAACCATTCGATAAAGTAAGTATCTATTCCGCGATTACGCTCGCGCTCAAAAATTTCAGGGAATCGGCGAATATTGCAGCTGTTAGCCAGGATGAACCTGAAAGCACTGTAATAAAGGATGCACTTTTTATTAAAGAGAAACACATGTTTATCAAGATATTGCTTGACGATATACTGTACATCCGCAGCGACGACAATTACCTTGAATTACATACCACAAAGAAAAAATTCACTATTCGGGAAACACTAAAAAACATTTTAGGTCAATTGCCATTGAATTCGTTTTTTCGTGTGCATAAATCCTTCATAATTAATCTCAACGCCATCACTGCCATTAATTATGTTCATGTCATGATCGACAATATTGAGATCCCGATTACGGCAGAAAACCGTACGGAGCTGTTAAGTAAAATAAGGACTTTCTCTTGATGTGAGTATCCGTTTACAGAGTAAGTAATTGATTCTAAACAATTCCGAAGAGCGTTCGCTCCTAATATCGCATCAGGGATATATGAGATATTTCTTTCTCATAACCTTATAATCTGAAAGTCCTGGCTCCCAGCTTTTTCTGATATCGACCTCGGAGACACCGGCAACAATCTGCTTTTTCAAATTTTCGGTTCCGGTAAGTTTGTCAAAACTACCGATCTGCTTGCTTTGACTCATGTCGAAAAATTTGTCTTTTGCAGGATAAGCCTTGTAAAGGTCAATCAGCCATTTGAGATTAACTTGCCTGCTTTTACGCAGCGTTTCGACATCGTAATTCCGCAAATCAATACCATAGCAATCCTGATCCTGATGCAAAGGTGTTTCACTCATTCCCTTGATACTTTGCGGCTTAAATGAGAAGGCATATTTACCTTTCAGCAAAGGGGCTCCCAGAACCGTAAATGGCATGTACGTTCCCCGCCCCTGGCTAATAATCGTACCTTCAAACATGCAAATATGCGGATACAGCATAATTGATTGCTGCGTATTCAGATTTGGAGAAGGAAGAACAGGAAGAATGTATGGATCGTCGTGGTTATAATCTTCAACTTTTATGATCCTCAGTTTACACTGAAGTTTACCCGGGAGCCAACCTTCGCCATTGATCATTTTCGCAAATTCACCCATTGTCAGGCCATGCGTGATCGGGATTTTGTACATGCCTATGCCAGAACGCAGATGATCTTCCAGAATTGGCCCGTCCACCATAAAACCATTCGGATTTGGCCTGTCCAGGATCATCAACTCCTTGTCATTTTCAGCACACGCCTCCATGACATGTCCAAGCGTATTGATGTATGTATAGAAACGCGCACCGACATCCTGGATGTCAAAAATCACAAGGTCCACATCTGCAAGTTGTTCCTTACTCGGCTTTTTTTGTTTTCCATAGAGAGAAATTGCCGGTATTCCGGTTTTCTGATCAACGCTGTCGTCGACTTTATCCCCATTACTGGCGGTTCCCCTGAAACCATGTTCGGGTCCAAATATTTTCACGATTTTAACACCCAAACTAACCAGACTGTCTACGATCGGTGTTTTTTTGCCACCAATGACGGAAGTCTGATTGACGACTACAGCGACCCTTTTACCTTTCAGATAATCCAGATATTCACCTGTTCTGTCTGCACCTGTTTTCAAAACCTTGACGCGTTTTTCAGCTTTCATGTCGCCCTGCAGGGAATCGGCATCATTTAGCGCCGGTCTTTTTTGCATTGAAGAACTGACGCAATTCATATTTAAAAGGCCAGCTGAGGCAAATAAGCTGAAAGTCAGAAACAAGGTTTTCATCAAAGGAATCTGGTTTATTGTAGTAAGGTTTTAGTTGGGTTAACCTGTTGTATGAAGGAATATCTCAAAACAACTTCATTTGACCACCCCGCATAAACTGCGACGTATCAAGCTCTGTTCTCGATTTGTCGGCAAAATATTTCTTGCAGGCAAAACTGTGCAGCTGCCTTATGTTCTCGGCAAAATTACCTTCACCACTCATTCTCAACCCGAAACGAGAATCGTTCAGTTTGCCTCCGTGACACTCTTTTATTTGGTTCAAAACCTTCCCTGCACGATCAGGGAAGTGGTGATGAATCCATTCATCGAACAAAGTGGCAATTGCTCCGTTCAACCGTACAACCGTATAACCCGCCCAAACCGCGCCATTTTCAGCCGCTGCTTTAATAATTGCAGGAATCTCGTGGTCGTTCAGGCCAGGAATAATCGGCGCAGTCATGATTCCAACAGGAATTCCAGCCTCATGCAATTTTTTAACGACCTGTAAACGCCGTTGACCTGTAACAGTTCTTGGTTCAAGTTTGCCTCTCAAATCTTCATTTAAAGAAGTAATCGAAATCGCTCCATGCACCAGATTCAGCTTCGCCATCTTTTCCAAAATATCAAGATCACGCAAAATCAGCGCATTTTTGGTAAGAATACTCACCGGATTGCGGTATCGAAGACAAATTTCCAGCAACTGACGCGTCAGCCTGAATTTCTTTTCGGCCGGCTGATAGCAATCTGTATTTCCCGATAACATGATCGTTACCGGTTCGTACTTTTTTGAACTGAACAATTTTTCCAAAAGCTGTGATGCATTTTTCTTCACCATAATTTTGGTCTCAAAATCCAGTCCTGCCGAGAATCCCCAATATTCATGAGAATTACGGGCATAGCAATAGATACAGCCATGTTCGCAACCCCTGTAAGGATTTATCGAGTTGTAATTAGCAAGATCCGGGCTGTCAGAGGTGCTCAGCAACGTTTTGGATTCCTCCTCAATAAACTGCGTTTTTACGTTCTCTTCAAAATCCTCCCAGCGCTGCCAGTCTTCCGAAGTGTACTCAATTTCGTGTTTCAGGAACCTGTTGTGGACATTTAATCCCGCACCTCTTCCTCTCGACCTGTTATCCATGGAGCTCATTGGTTTTGGCCAGAGGACTAGGGCAAAGGGTTCTGAAAACCCATTCCCCAAGTCCTCTGGCCCATGCTATTTGATGTACCTGAAATCTTCATCACCTTTCAAAGAAAGCAATACGTCGTACATCAGCTGAATCACATTTTGAACGTCATCCTTGTGCACCATTTCCACAGTGGTATGCATATATTTTAGTGGAAGTGAAATCAACGCAGACGCCACTCCTTCCGTAGAATATGCGAAAGAGTCGGTATCCGTTCCCGTTGAGCGGCTCACTGCCTGCCTTTGAAATGGAATTTTCTTTTCGTCGGCGATACGTTCCAGCATTGCTCTCACATTGTTTTGTACAGCGGGGCCATAACAAATCACAGGACCGCCGCCACTTTTGAGGTCGCCCTGCTCCTTTTTGTTGTACATGGGCGACTGCGTATCGTGCGTTACGTCTGTAACAATCGCCAGATCAGGCTTCAAACGGCGCGAAATCATTTCTGCTCCGCGCAAACCGATCTCTTCCTGAACAGCATTGACCACATAAAGTGTAAATGGCAGATTCACGTTATTCTCATGCAGCATACGCGCTACCTCAGCAATCATAAAACCTCCCATTCTGTTATCCAGGGCGCGGCCAACATAATATTTACCGTTCAGTTCATCCAGCCCATCCGCAAAAGTTGCGACTGTGCCTACATGGATTCCCATTTCCAGCACCTCGTCCTTTTTGGTGGCGCCGACATCTATAAATAATTCGTGCACTTTTGGCACCTGGTCTTTCGCGGTATCGCGCACGTGAATGGCCGGCCAACCAAAAACACCTTTCACCACGCCTTTCGAAGTATGTAAATTGACACGCATCGACGGCGCAATGGCAGCATCTGACCCGCCGTTCCTGCGCACATGGATATAACCATCTTCCGAAATGTAATTTACAAACCAGGAAATTTCATCTGAATGCGCCTCAATCACAACTTTGTAGTCTTGGCCAGGGCCGATCACACCGACTGCCGTACCGTATACATCAATAATTTGTTCTTCGATATATGGCTTGATATAATCCAGCCAGATCTGCTGCCCCGGCGCTTCGAAACCAGTCGGAGAAGCATTGTTTAAATACTTGTAAAGAAACTCTGTGCTTTGTTGTGTCATATTATTTCAATCAAATTTAGCCTTGTAAGTTTGTAAAATGTTTTCGTTTTCCCGAAGGAAATCTGATCTATTTTTCCATTGACAGGTATTTGAGAAAGGCCCAGAACCTTCGATTTTTGAGATATTCAGGATTGGCTTCATTCCCGTACGCTTCTCTTTCAAACGATATGTTGTAATAGGCCAGGAGGTGATTGCGGAATACGATCAGCCGAAGCAGATATTCTACCAAATACCAGATATAGAAAAAAACCAGCCCCATTTCCAGCTGCTGTTTCAGATGGATACACTCATGATTGATGAACCGCCCGCCTGGTGACTTTTTCTTAGACAAGATAAAGGGAAACAATGCCATACCTTCAACCCAGAGAAAAGAGACGTTCAATAAAAATCCTTTGAATTTCATGGAAGCGGCGGAGCGCAAATGGATTTGGTTTTGGATTCAATGTAAACTAAAAATGTTGCATTGCGAAATGATCAGCTCATTCAGCAATACAACATTTCCATCAATTCCGTTTCCGCTTGATCAGCTAAATCTGCTGATATCCAATACTTCAAATTCCATCATTCCGGCGGGAACCTTAATCTCAGCAGTTTCACCCACTTTTTTCCCCAAGAGACCTTTTCCAATTGGAGAACCAACCGAAATTTTGCCTGTTTTCAGATCCGCTTCTTCTTCCGAAACCAAAGTATAGGCCACTTCCATTCCCGTCTTACGGTTTTTTATTTTCACAACAGACAATATGGCGACCTGAGAATTATCGATCGACGATTCGTCGATCACACGGGCGTTGGACATAATTTCTTCCAATTTGGCTATTTTCATTTCATGCATGCCCTGCGCATCTTTCGCAGCATCGTACTCCGCATTTTCACTCAAATCGCCCTTGTCTCTCGCCTCCGCAATCTGGGCAGCAATGGCAGTGCGGCCCTTGGTTTTCATATCATTCAATTCATTTTTAAGCTTGTTTAAACCCTCTTCGGTATAGTATGAGATCTTGGCCATGACACGGTTTCGTTTAAATATTATCGATTTTAAAATTTGGATAAAAAAAAAGAACGGCTCTAAGACCGTTCTACAGGAGTTCGTTTCAACCCGTAGTAGAGGACTAGAAAGCCTTAATTTTTCGACTGCAATATCTTTTATTCTTTGCCATAGTTTTAAGTATGAACGACAAAAATAGCAATATTTGTAAATGGTAACAAACCATTTTCCCAAAAGCAGACACAAAATATGTCAGAACGATTGCGAATAATTTTCATGGGTACACCGGAATTTGCGGTCGCCAGTTTAAAAAGTTTGGTAGAGAGCAAATCTAATGTAATTGCTGTAATAACTGTTCCTGACAAACCGGCAGGCCGCGGCCAGAAGCTTGTCTCTTCTCCCGTAAAAATGTATGCCGAAGCGCAGGGAATTCCAGTTTTGCAACCGGAAAAACTAAAAAATCCCGAATTTTTGGAGACACTGAAATCGCTGAACGCCGACCTTCAAGTCGTTGTGGCTTTCAGAATGTTGCCAGAGGTGGTCTGGAGCATGCCAAAATATGGCACCTTCAATCTGCATGGCTCTCTTCTCCCGCAGTATCGCGGTGCGGCTCCGATTAACTGGGCCGTGATCAACGGTGAAAAAGAAACGGGCGTTACCACGTTTTTTATCGAAAAAGAAATTGATACCGGGAAAATCATTTTTAAAGATACCGAAGAAATTCTGCCGGAAGATGATGCCGGAACAGTCTATGAACGATTGATGGAAAAAGGCGCCAAACTGGTAGTAAAAACGGTGGAAGCAATAGAAAACGGAAACTATCCGCAAGAGGCACAAGACGACCCGGAAGAAATAAGGACAGCTCCAAAAATCTTCCGGGAAACCTGCGAAATTGATTGGAACCAGCCAGCCGAAAAAATACATAATTTCGTAAGAGGGCTTTCTCCTTATCCCGCCGCCTGGACGACGCTGAACGGGCTATCGTGCAAGATATTCAAAAGCTGCATTGTCGAAGATGAAGAATCGGCCACAGCAGGATCAATAAAAACTGATCACAAAACTTATTTGTATTTCAAAGCGAAAGACAATTGGATATCGATTTTGTCTTTACAACTGGAAGGGAAAAAGCGAATGGATATCGGGGATTTTTTGAGGGGTGTCAGGTTGTAGGCTATAGTTAGGTTCAATGTTTCACCCGGTTTTACCCAAATTACATGCCTGACGGCATTTGACCAAACTTAAACCCATTCCTTTTTCTACCGATATTTCATGCCTAAAGGCATTGAATTTCGCATCCCGCCGAACTGAAAATCACGTTAAAACCAATCGCGTAGCGATGAAAGATCGGTAGAAAGATGATTTGCCGCGAAAATCGGGAAATCCCGTAGGGATGTAATTAATTTCTATGCAACGACAATCCGTTACATGCCTGACGGCATTTTATTAAACTTAAACCTGTTCCCTTTTCTACCAATATCTCATGCCTAAAGGCATTGAATTTCGCATCCCGCCGAACTGAAAATCACGTTAAAACCAATCGCGTAGCGATGAAAGATCGGTAGAAAGATGATTTGCCGCGAAAATCGGGAAATCCCGTAGGGATGTAATTAATTTCTATACAACGACAATCCGTTACATGCCTGACGGCATTTTATTAAACTTAAACCTGTGCCCTTTTCTACCAATATCTCATGCCTAAAGGCATTGAATTTCGCATCCCGCCGAACTGAAAATCACGTTAAAACCAATCGTTTAGCGATGAAAGATCGGAAGAAAGATGATTTTACGCGGCGATCGGGAAATCCCTTAGGGATGTAACATACTGAATTGTTACAAATCCCAACTTTTTCGTCAAAACTGTCATGAATTCATGAACCACCTGTTTCAAAATGGCAAATACCTACGCGCAAATCCACCTTCACTTTATCTTTTCTCCAAAGTTTCGTGCATCGCTAATTGACCGCAGCTGGGAAACAGACTTGTACAAATACATCGGAGGGATCACCAGGACAAATGGACACAAGTTGCTATCCATCAATGGAATGTCAGATCATTTACACATGCTTGTCGGATTCAAAACAACGCAGTCCGTCGCACAATTTATGCAGGATGTCAAGGCGGACTCATCACAATGGATTAACAAAAGTGGCTTTTGCAATTCGAGGTTTGAGTGGCAGGAAGGCTACGGCGTATTTTCTTATTCCAAATCACAAATTCCGGACGTCATCAAATACATTGAAAATCAGAAAAATCATCATGTAAAGAACAGCTTTCTGGAAGAATACAAGTTGTTTCTGGAAAAATTCGAGGTGGAATTCGACGAATTGTACATTTTTAAACGACCTCAATAAAGCATCAAATTTTGCTACAAGCCATACCAGTCATAGTCTGCTGATCAGTTCTTTCACATTTAATTAATAACTTTCCCGAAAAATTATTGGCTAATTCTATTGCGTTATGACGATTTCTATCATTGTTGCCGTATCTGAGAACGGGGTAATTGGAAAAGACAACCAACTGATCTGGCGGCTCCCGGATGATCTCAAACGATTCAAAAATCTCACGCTTGGTCACCCAATAATCATGGGTCGTAAGACTTTTGACTCGATAGGAAAAGCTTTGCCCGGCAGAACGTCTATTGTCATCACACGAAATCCTGACTTTTTTGCCGAAAACGTATTTGTAGCTCATAACCTCGCTGACGCAGTCAAAAAAGCAAAGGAAACAGGAGCTGACGAAGCCTTTGTAATTGGCGGAGGGAATATATATGATCAGGCGTTAGCTCTTTCTGACAAATTATATCTGACCAAAGTACATGCTAACATTGAGGGCGATACGTTTTTTGAACTTCAAGACCCAGAAAAATGGCAGGAAATTGAGCGTATTTCGCATGAGTCAGACGAGCGACACCAGTTTTCTTTCGAGTTCATAGATCTGACGAGAATCTAAGAATATACATTTTTCGTTACAAACCTAATTGATCTATTGGGATGATATGGTATGTATGCATCATAAATATTTAACCCAATTGCTTAAAAAGCGTTAAATTTGAGCTTAATAACCTATGAGATAGAAAAGTGCCTCCAAGTAACATGCATACAGAAGTTGAAACGTTAACCGAAACGCTGAGTATTGAGTTGACAACACCTGATACCGATAAAAGACCGATATATCTGACTGGAAATTTCTGCAAATGGCTTCCCGATCTGGAGGAATTCAAAATGACCCAGACCAAACCTGGCCATTATTACTATGAATTTCCGGTCGGTTTCGAAATCCCGTCGCCACTCGAATACAAGTACACGCGAGGTGGATGGGATCAGGTTGAACTCGATCGCTGGGGCCAGGCTTATGGCAACCGTGTGACATCGCAAAGTGAAGGAGTTATTCAGGATTTTGTCACAAGATGGCAAAAGGATAATTCCAAAAAACCAAACCTGATGCCGATTATTGAGGTACTTTCGGAAACTTTTGAGATTCCTCAATTGAACCGCAAACGACGCGTTCATGTGCTTTTACCTCACAATTATTACGAGCGGCCCGATAAAAACTACCCTGTTTTGTACATGACCGACGCTCAGAATCTGTTTGGTGAAGGCTCTCCTTATGGAAACTGGAAAATTGACAAAAGTCTTGCGAAACTCGCGGGAGAAGATAAAGCGGACGTAATCATTGTGGCCATTGATCATGGCGGTGAAGACAGGATACAGGAGTTCTCTCCTTACGACAACCCAAGGCTGGGTAAAGGACTTGGCTCGTTGTTTCTCAAATTTGTGACAGAAACGCTGAAACCGCACGTAGACGCAAATTACAGAACCAAACCTGATCGCCTCAATACGGGTATGGGAGGCAGCTCAGTAGGTGGGCTCCTGAGCATTTATGCTGCGCTGATGTTCCCGCATGTTTTCGGCCGACTGATGATTTTCTCTCCGTCGCTTTGGATCTCACAGAGAATTTATTTTGATGCCATCCACTTTTTCGAACCGTTCGAGACCCGCATTTACATCTACGCAGGCGGTAAGGAGGGTGCCAATATGGTCCCGAATACGACAAAACTACAGGAGACGTTACATACTCAGGGATTCGGATACAGCCGGGTTAAAATCAATACGTCAATTGATCCGAAGGGCCAGCATAACGAACAGCGTTGGAGCAAAGAATTTCCAATCGCTTTGGAGTGGTTGTTCTTCGAGGACGGCAAAAGTTAACCGCTAAGAGCGCAATGGAAAACGCAAAGGGCGCAATGGAATAAATCCTTGCGCCCTTTGCGTATCGAACATTTCCATCTTGGTTGAAATGAAAATGTCTTAATTCAAAAGGCACATTTCACGTTGCGCCCTTTGCGTAAATCCACCGCGTCTATTGCGGTTAAATCTCAGCTTACAGAATAAACTGACTCAGATCTCTGTTTTTGATCAGATGAGCAAGTTTCTCATTGACCAGATCAGCCGTCACGACAATCGTCGAATCAGCCCCGATTACATCCGGAATATCAAACATAAAATCGTTCAGCAGCAAACTCATCACAGTCTGCAGGCGACGGGCTCCGATGTTTTCCACTTCGCTATTTACCTCAAAAGCGATGCGGGCTATTTCTTTCAGCGCACCGTCTTCAAACTGCAATTCCACCCCTTCCGATTCCATCATGGCCACATACTGCTTTGTCAAAGCATTTTTAGGCGTTTTAAGTATCTGATAAAAGTCCGCTTCCGTCAGACTGTTTAGTTCCACACGGATGGGGAAACGTCCTTGTAATTCAGGTATCAGATCCGAAGGTTTGGCCACATGGAATGCTCCCGCCGCTACAAACAGAATGTGATCAGTTTGTATCACGCCATGTTTGGTATTGACCGAACTGCCCTCCACGATCGGAAGCAAATCACGTTGTACACCTTCACGGCTCACATCAGGACCACCGCCTCCGCCGGACCGGCTGGATGCAACTTTATCAATTTCATCGATAAAAATAATGCCCAGATTTTCCGCTTTTTGAATCGCCTCGGCCTTCACCTCATCCATGTCGATCAGCTTTCCTGCTTCTTCGTCCAGCAATAGTTTCTTCGCTTCGCCTACGGTAATTTTGCGTTTTTTACCGCGTCTCGGCATCATGTTCCCAATCATCTCCTGAATATTCATCATCGAAACGTCGTCCATGGCGCCACCTATCATGCCTACATTTGGCGTCTGATTTTGCTGGACTTCAATTTCTATCTTTCGCTCATCAAGTTCGCCATTTCTGATTTTTTCACGAAAACGTTCCCTTGTCCGCTGATTCAGCTCTCCGTCATCTTCCGGCATCGTGTCTTCGCCGTTGGTATTTTCAGTACGCAATTTAATTCCACTTCCGTGAATTGGAGGGATGAGTGCATCGAGGATGATATCTTCAACTGCTTGCTCCGCTTTCAATTTTACTTCTTCTTTTTTCTGATTCCGCACCATTCCCACTGCCTGTTCGACCAGATCGCGCACCATACTTTCAACATCCCGGCCCACATAACCAACCTCCGTAAACTTGGATGCCTCCACTTTTACAAAAGGAGCATCAGCAATTTTGGCAAGACGGCGTGCAATTTCGGTTTTACCAACACCTGTTGCGCCAATCATCAGGATGTTATTGGGAATGATGTCACTCTGGATATCTTCCGGACTATTCATGCGCCTCCACCTGTTACGTAATGCAATAGCAACGTTACGTTTGGCGTCATTTTGACCGATAATATACTGGTCAAGTTCAAAAACTATCTGACGCGGTGTTAAGCGGTTTAAGTGTTCAGTCATGATAATATATAAGCTTTGCTGATAATAATAGATTCAAGTGTTGTATTAGACGGGCGAATGCCATTCTGGTCGCATATTTTCCACCTTTCCGGAAACAATACATTCCTTCCCTTTTTTAGACCGGTAAAGAACCATGCCGGGTCAAAATGTCAGGTTCAGGTTTCAGAATTAAATCTTTTCGTAACTTGCCTTCTCGTTAAACTCCACAAAGCTTTTATTGACCCGTCTGCATTATTTACCTTTTCAATTTAAAGACTAATCCTGAAAATGAAAAAAAATCTGATTGCATTATTACTCTCATTTACAAGCATTTCACTCTTTTCGCAGTCTATAAATCCGGTCGACCTCGTGAATCCCTTGATGGGAACTCAGTCCAAATTTAGCCTCTCATCAGGTAATACCTATCCTGCCATTGCCATGCCGTGGGGAATGAATTTCTGGATGCCGCAAACCGGAAAAATGGGTGACGGGTGGAGCTATATGTATGACGCAGAAAAGATCCGTGGTTTCAAACAGACGCATCAGCCAAGTCCATGGATTAATGATTATGGCCAGTTTTCCATTTTGCCTGTTACCGGACAGCTGAAAATTGACGAAGAAACGCGCGCAAGCTGGTTTTCTCACAAAGCCGAAATCGTGAAGCCACACTATTACAGCGTATATCTTGCTGATTATGATGTTACCACTGAAATTACACCTACTGAACGCGCGGCTCAGTTTCGTTTCACGTTCCCGCAGTCTGACAGCTCCTTTGTTTTGCTTGACGCATTCGACAGAGGCTCTTATGTAAAAATCATTCCTTCGGAGCGCAAAATAATCGGATATACGACCAAAAACAGCGGCGGAGTACCTGCCAATTTCAAAAACTATTTTGTGCTTATTTTTGATAAAGCGTTCACTTTTTCTTCGGCCTTTCACGGCAAACAATTAGCAAAAGACACGCTTGAACTGAAAGCAAACCAAGCAGGTGCAGTTGTGGGTTTCAAAACCAAAAAGGGAGAAAAGGTAGGACTGAAAGTGGCGTCGTCGTTCATCAGCTACGAACAGGCAGAACTCAACCTGACACGGGAACTTGGAAAGGATTCATTTGATGTAACAAAAGAAAAAGGCCGAAAAACCTGGAACGACGAGCTTTCCCGTATTGCCGTAGAAAGTGACCAGATTGACCAGGTACGTACTTTTTATTCCTGCCTGTATCGCGTATTACTTTTCCCACGTAAGTTCTACGAGTACGACGCTAAAAACCAGATCGTACATTACAGCCCGTACAACGGTGAAGTGCGTCCGGGATACATGTTTACCGATAATGGCTTCTGGGATACATTCCGCGCCGTTTTCCCATTCTTTACTTTGATGTATCCTACGCTGAACGGGCACATTATGGAGGGCCTTGCCAATGCTTACGACGAAAGCGGATATCTTCCCGAATGGGCAAGCCCGGGTCACCGCGACTGTATGATCGGTTCCAATTCGGCCTCACTGATCGCAGATTCTTATGTGAAAGGAATACGTGGTTACGACATCAATAAACTGTACACTGCCATTATAAAAAACACCGAAAATGCCGGACCAGTAAGTTCCGTAGGCCGTTTCGGACATGAATATTACAACGAACTCGGTTATGTTCCTTACGATGTGAAAGTCAATGAAAACGCTGCAAGAACGCTGGAATATGCATACGCCGACTTCTGTATTTCACAATTGGCGAAACAACTTAAAAAGCCGCAAACCGAAATTGATCTTTATCTGAAACGAAGCCAGAATTATAAAAATGTATTTGACCCTGAAACGAAATGGATGCGTGGTAAAAACAAAGACGGCCAGTTTCAGAAACCGTTCAACCCTTTCAAATGGGGTGACGCATTTACCGAAGGAAACAGTATTCATTACACCTGGTCGGTTTTTCAGGATGTAAAAGGGCTCATGGGACTTCTTGGTGGCAGAGAGGCTTTCGTACAGAAACTGGACACCGTTTTCACTTTGCCCCCAATTTTTGACGACAGCTACTATGGTTTCCCGATTCATGAAATCCGGGAAATGCAGATCATGAATATGGGAAATTATGCGCACGGAAATCAGCCGATACAGCATATGATTTACCTCTACAATTATGCAGGTGCACCATCGAAAGCGCAATACTGGACACGGGAAGTGATGCGAAAACTGTATCAGGCAACGCCGGATGGTTACTGCGGAGATGAAGACAACGGACAAACTTCTGCCTGGTATGTTTTCTCGTCACTTGGTTTTTACCCGGTCACGCCTGGCACAACGCAATATGTGATTGGTTCACCACTCTTCAAAAAAGCGACCCTGACAATGGAAGATGGCAAAAAATTCACGGTTCAGGCCCCGGCCAGCAGTAACACGAATATGTATATTCAGGCCGCAACTTTAAACGGAAAACCATGGAACAATACATTCCTGGAACATGCCGATATACAAAAGGGCGGAACAGTACAATTTAATCTGAGCAGCCAGCCATCCAAAACCTGGGGAACGAAGCCCGAAAATGCGCCATTTTCGCTATCGAAATAAGCAATTGGGATGAAATTAGATTAGTCAGGCACTTTAAATTAGGCCTGATTACAGGTGGAGCAAGATACGATTGAGCTAATTGAGCAAAAAGAAGCCAAGGCGGAGATTTCGTTTTGGCTTCTTTTGAAAAGGTTCCCATGTAATATCGGGGAATATTCAAGTCCAAAACGATAGTCAGGCCATGGCATAATTATTTACCAACCTGAATAAAATCGCGCAACCGAACAGCTAAAAGCTAATCCCTTAAAAAACGATGGAATACAGAAAAATAGGAAACTCAGTTAATCCCGAACACATTGATCTTGAATTGTCCGTAATTACCTTCGGCGCCTGGGCCGCCGGGGGCTGGATGTGGGGCGGTACCGAAAGAGGCGAGGCTGTAAAGGCAATTCAATCTTCGTACGACGCCGGCGTAACCTCAATTGACACAGCTCCTGTTTACGGCCAGGGTCTCAGCGAAGAAATTGTTGGTGAGGCAATTAAAGGTATTTCGCGGGATAAAGTCCAGATTCTGACAAAATATGGAATGCGGTGGGACCTCACAAAAGGCGACCTGGCTATGCACAGCAAGGATAATAACGGTAATGACATTGACATTTATAAATACGCCGGTAAAGAAAGCGTGATCAAAGAATGTGAAGACAGCCTAAAAAGGCTTGGAACCGATTATATTGACCTTTACCAAATTCATTGGCACGATAAAACGACACCGATTGAAGAAACCATGGAAGCGGTTGCGGATCTGATCAAGGCTGGAAAAGTACGTTTTGCCGGTGTCTGCAATTATGATTCCCAATTGATGAGGGAGGCTTCCAAATACATTAATCTTGTATCAGATCAGGTTCCATACAGCATGGTGAAACGCGATATCGAAACCGAACTGGTACCGTATTGTCTGGAACATGAAAAGGCGATTCTTGCATACAGCCCAATGGAAAGAGGATTATTGACCGGAAAAATGAAGCCCGGATACAAATTTGGGGCCGATGATCACCGTTCCTCCCTGCACTTTTACAAAGATGAAAATCTGAAAAGAGTTGACGATTTTCTAAATGTTATCAAACCGCTGGCAGAGGAAAAAGGTGCGACGATCGGGCAGCTTGTTCTCAAGTGGACCATCCAGCAACCCGGCATCAGCATCGCACTGGTAGGTGCGAGAGACGCCCGGCAAGCGATTCAAAATGCAGCCGCGGCAGATATTGAGCTGAGCGCGGAGGACATTGCTTTCATTACCGGGCATTTAAACAACCTGCAATTGGTTAACTAAAAAGGGTAGCTTCGGCTACCCTTTCTTTGTTATCTTTGAATAAATATTTTAACCCAAAAACTGTTTCACTCACATTGAACTGTATGAAAAGAAAGTCTTCAATTCTTAAAAAAAGTCTTCCGCTTGCGCTTGGAAGTTTGCTATTAACTGCTTCCATCGGTCTTATGAGCAATAGTGGAATGAGCAGTGAGTCCAATTCTGCTAAAAAAATTACCGAAGCTGATCTCAAAGTGGATACTGTTGCAAAGGGGCTTACAGGTCCATGGGCAATGGCGTTTTTGCCAAACGGAGATTTCCTGGTAACTGAGCGTTCCGGCAAATTACGCCTCGTAAAAAATGGTGTGCTTGACCCGACACCTATTTCCGGAGTTCCGACTGTTTATGCAAAAGGGCAGGGAGGATTGCTTGATGTTCAGCTGCACCCGGACTACAAAACAAATGGATGGATTTACATCAGCTACTCATCTCCAAAAGCGGCAGGTGAAGAAGGCGATGATGAAGGCGCAAACACCGCATTGATTCGTGCCAAATTGAAAGACCACGCCCTGACAGATATTCAGCCACTATTTAAGGCAATTCCAAATGTGAAAGCGAATGTCCATTTTGGTGGACGTATTGTTTTCGACAAAAAAGGATTTGTATTTCTGTCTCTGGGTGAACGTGGACAGAAGGAAAATTCACAAAATCTGGGAAAAGATCAGGGAAAGGTTGTTCGTCTGCATGAAGACGGCAAAATTCCGACTGACAATCCATTTGTAAAAACTGCCGGCGCACGCCCTGAAATATGGACATACGGCCACCGCAATCCGCAGGGAATGACCATTCACCCTACTACTGGCGTGATCTGGGAACACGAGCACGGCCCGCAGGGTGGTGACGAACTCAACATTATTGAAAAAGGAAAAAATTATGGCTGGCCATTGATCACTTTCGGAATTGATTACGACAACAGTATCATTTCAAAAGACACTGCACGTGCCGGTCTTGAACAACCTGTGACTTACTGGAAACCGTCCATCGCACCATGTGGGATGACATTCGTAACGAGCGATAAATTCAAGGATTGGAATGGGGACCTGCTTGTGGGATCGCTCAAATTCCAATACCTACAGCATTTGACGGTGAAGGGAAATAAGGTTACTGCAAGGGAGATTATGTTTGAAAAATTGGGAAGAGTGCGTGATGTGCGCCAGGGACCAGACGGGAACATTTATGTTGTTTTGGAAACATCAGGTAAAATCGTTCGCATCAGCCCAAAAATATAAGCCAATAACAGCGTTTCGAGAGCTATGAAAACAATTATCATACTTTTGTCGGGGATTATTTTTTGTTCGGCAGTTTTTCCAAAACAGGATGAGGAGCTCGCAAAAAGCATTGAACGAGGCAAATTGATATATTCCGAAAACTGCATCACCTGCCACATGGGTGCCGGCGAAGGTGTAGTAGGTACTTTTCCGCCATTGGCAAAAGCAGATTATCTGATGAAGACACCCGAAAAGGCCATTCATGCTATCAAATTTGGGCTCGAAGGTAAAATTAAGGTCAATGGTGTAGCGTTTGAAAATGCAATGCCCAGCCCGGGTTTGGCAGATGACGAAATCGCTAATGTGATGAATTACATTCAAAATTCCTGGGGTAATTCGTCTGACAACAAGATGGTTACCACAAAAATGGTGGAGGCGATAAAAGCAAAATAAACAATTCAATTTTGCAACAAAAAAGTGAGAGGCTGCCGATGAATTCGACAGCCTCTCTTAATTTATTCTCCGGTCATTCTAGTTTTAGAACAATTTTTCTTTTGGAGGCGTTGCCCCTTTTAAACGAAGATAAACGGTGGTCTGACCACGGTGATGCGTCTGATGCTCAAAACCCTTCTCAACAGCAGCTCCGGCGGTAACGTCCATTCCAAAAAGTTTTACCTGTTTACCCAAATCTGCGTCCGTCATCCCCTTTAAAGAAGCGATTGCAAAATCGTAGCTTTCCATCACAGCGTTGGTGACAGCTGCCTTGGACTGATCTGCCATTTTTTCAACAGAACCTTCAAAAGGACTCTTTTTTCCGGAAGCAGCAGCGATAAACGCAAACTGCGCATCAGCAAGGTGGCTCATCTGCCCTGCAAAAGTACGCATTTCGGGTGTTGGCTTAAAAGCATATCCATCAGCTGGCATTGCGTCCAGGTACTCCATTGTGTAGGTTTTTGCCCTTTCCCAGTCTGCGATCTGTTTGGTAGTGGCTACCTGAGCGAACAATAAATTTGCTGTAAAAAGCAACATGCAGGTTGTAATGAATGATTTCATTTGTAAAGTTCGTTTGGTGGTTAAACATGAAATGGCTCGAAAGGTAAATCTTACAAATGGCATTGTCAAAAAACCGGCTCAGTATTTAGTAAATGGAAAATTTAAAATGGTTACATATTTGCATAAATGGTAACATCGCGCCAGTTAAACCAGATTCTGCTTGATAATTCACCGATTTTTGCGATCGATTTGTAATTGCCTTTGTTATATTCGCAATGATCACCTATCTGCTCAACGATGCCGGAAACCTCTGAGGAAAGAACAAAAAAATACCTGGATCTGGGCCATAGTGAGGCCGAAAATCATGCAAAAACCCAATTGGAATTGTATGAGAAAAGGGCCAGGGAGAGTCCTAACGTCACCAATCTTATATCCGGATTCTTCAAAACCAATCTTTTTGGTTTTGCCTGGCATTATCTTAAAAGCAGGTTTGGGCCACGGCATCCGTATCAGGCCTACCCCAAAAACGGCGATACGGGTATCTACAAGTTACAATCCTCAGTACCATCTCGTGCCAAAATCAGTATTGCCTTGCTTTCCGACTGGGCGAGCGATACCGAAGAGTCAGATACCGTTGGGCATCTGGTAGCTAAACATGCACCGGACTATACCATTCACCTCGGTGATGTGTATTTTGTCGGCACGCCGCTTGAAGTGGAGCAAAACTTTACGGCTCCTTACGCCTCCTGGTACTATGGTTCCTCCGGAAGCCTGGCCCTGTCAGGAAACCATGAAATGTATTCCAATGGAAATGCCTTCTTCCAACATCTCCTGCCTGCCATGTATGTCAAAGTGGGGGAAATAACCAGGACCCAGCAGGCTGGCTTTTTCTGTCTGGAAAATGAACACTGGCGAATTATCGGCATTGACACTGGTTACACGTCGGTCGGCAGGCCTTTTATGGAAATCTTGTCTCCGCCAGATTGTCATTTACGTAAAGAACAGGTCGACTGGCTTAGGGACGTTGTCCGTATTGGAAATCCGGACGACAAGCGTGGCATCGTAATTTTGAGTCACCATCCCTACATTTCCGCTTTTCGGGAAGAATATGTGAAGCCCGGAAAGCAAATTCAGGCATTAATGGGAGAGACGGAACGCCCCATTGTATGGTTTTGGGGCCACGACCACAGAATGGTAGTCTACAATCCGGGCAGAAACGGAGACGGGCCGTTTGCTTACGGAAGATGTCTTGGCCATGGCGGTCTTCCTGTTGAAATCAGAATGCCCGCTAAGGAAAACGATATTGCAAAAATCCATCTTTACGACCGTCGGATCCGCAAAACCATCAAAAGACACCAACTGGGTTATAATGGTTACGTAAAATTACAGCTCGACCAACAGGATCTAACTGCGGAATATCACGACCTTGAAGACCGGCTTGTATTAGAAGAAACGTGGACTGTGGACATGGAAAACGGCCAACTCGAATGGAAAATCAATGAAATGATTCCGGAATTGGCCGTTTAAAAGCGCTGACTTCGCCAGTAATATTGTTTTATTTAAAATCAGTGGTGGTCATCACCATGGGCTTTATCGCCAAAAAATGCAAATGTTACGACCAGACCAATTGTGCCCAATACAAAAATAAATGTGTCTGCAAAAACGGCCAGAATAAGAAACAAAATAATGAATACCGCGATGGAAGCTGCTAATGGAACAGTTTTCGGTTCGCTATGGGTCGTATCTGACATGGTTAGCTCTTAGTTAAATCTTAATAATTTGGTACTGCGAAAATAATAAATTGACTCGGGTTTTTCGCATCAAAATCTGATTTTTGTCAAATTTAGCTGCTATTGCTTTTCTGGTTCTACAAATGTCGGTCGACTTGTCAGCTCTTTCACTGAAATCAAAGCCAGCCGGACCGGTCAAAAATTTTGATTGATTTCAAATTGGATTTTCAAAACAATCTTCATTATTGTAACAATAATTGTTGTACTATTCAAAGTCATTCCGTTGTGATATAAACAACTTTTCATACTACGCAATTACTTCTATTGACTTGCAATTCAATAAGTTATATATTCACATAATTAATTTCCCCGCAAAACCTCATATGTACTTCCCCCGGACAACAGCACTTACTCAAAATCTTTATGAAAAATTTCACTACCCTGACAGCTTTACTTTTTAGTTTTTTCGCGCTTCTTTGTTATTCATCAGATTCTCTTGCGCAACAATCTGAAACAAAACACCACGAAGCATTTTATTCCGAATTTTACGTGATGGAGGTAAAATCGATGCAATTTAAAATGACCTACAATACTCCCGTTTTTGACCGTGTCACCGTGCGTATATTTGATGCAGCCAGAAATATTTTATTCGTAGAAAAATCACTGGTTTATAAAAAGTACCAGAAATATTTTGACCTCACAGGCTTTAATGACGGCCAGTATACATTTGAACTCACTGACGGGAACGACAAGTTTGTTCAGTCATTTGATGTCGTTACAACAACTATCAGAACTGCAATCGCACAGAACAACAGTTCCGTAACCGTCAAAGGCTTCTAAATTTGATGGTAGTTAAGCGTGTTTTTTCATTCGAATCCTTACATTTGTTTTGGTAAAGGCAGTCAAACACAGACGCTTTTATGCTTACTAAAACAAACTGAAATGCCTTATATTATTGGTTGTGATATTGGCACAACAAATGTAAAATCGGTTGCTTTTGATTCGAAAACAGGAAACATCCTGACTTCCCATAGTGAAAGCTACGAAATGCAGCACCCTAAACCAGACTGGAGTGAACAGGATCCTGAAGAGATCTTTCAGGCTGCATGCACAACCATTAAAAAAGTAACCAAATTCTGCAAAGACAAGGGAGAGTTACTGGGCATCAGTTTCAGTGCGGCTATGCACGGCGTTTTGGCTCTGGATGACAAAGGCAAACATCTTACCGGATTGATTATCTGGGCAGATAACCGCAGTTCTGACATTGCATTAAAGCTTCGGGCATCCCGGATTGGCAAGAAGATTTATTACAACAATGGCACGCCCATACACGCAATGACGCCCGTTTGCAAACTGCTGTGGCTGAAAGAGAATGAGCCTGATATCTACAAAAGCACCAACCGGTTTGTGGGTATCAAGGAATATATTATTTACAGGCTTACCGGAAAGTATGTGGTCGATTATTCCATTGCCTCTGCAACCGGGATGTTCAATATCCGCGAATTAAAATGGGATACCTATACACTGAAGAAGCTGGGATTGAAAGCTTCAAAGCTGTCGGAAGCAGTATCGCCTTACCATATCGAAAAACTTCCTGCCGGTAATGACGCGGACTTGCCACAAGGAACGTCACTGATCATGGGCGCCAGTGATGGATGCCTGGCGAATCTTGGCAGCGGCGCGATCAGAAAGGGTTCAATGGCGGTAACAATCGGGACAAGCGCGGCTGTACGTATTTGTTCCGATATGCCATTTTCTGATCCGGATATGCAAACATTTTGCTACATACTCGACGAGAATACGTTCATTGTCGGCGGGCCGTCCAACAACGGTGCTGTTATTTTTGAGTGGCTGATGAACACATTTTTCTCAAAGCAAGAATTTGAAACAGTTTTTGAAGAAGCCGCAACAATTAAGCCGGGTTCGGACGGACTACTTTTTTATCCCTACCTGCTTGGCGAAAGGGCTCCGCTCTGGAGCTCGACCGTTCGTGGTGGCTTTTCAGGACTGGATATCCAGCACACCCGCGCTCATTTTGCACGTTCAGTGATGGAAGGAATACTGCTGAATCTGAGCAGTATCGGCCAGGTTTTGATGAAAATGCAGAAAATTGACACGATTTATGCAAACGGAGGTTTTGCCAGAAGTCCTGTCTGGGTACAGATGTTGTCCGATATTTTTGGCAAAAAGGTGATGCTCAACGAAACGGTAGAAACGGGCGCGGCCGGTGCAGCCATGATGGGGCTCAAAGCACTGGGAATTTACGAATCCTACGGGGAAATGAAAGCGTTCAATCTGGTTGGACAAGAATTTGACGCAAGTACCGAAGTTCACAAGCAATATAAAGTGCTGTGTGAGAGATTTATAAAAGGCTCGAAACTGATGCTGGCCCATGCCGTGTAAAACCGGCATTTCCCGGTCAATAATCCCTATGAATTCCCGCAATTCGCTTAAAGTGCATTAGATCAAATACGCTCAACACGCACAGCCGTACTGTAAATTTGGGATTTAGCACCGACCTGGTGGGCCTGGAATACCAGTTTCTCTTTTTTCCTGGTGCGTGTTGATACAGCCAGCAAAAGAGATAAAATGCCTGCGACCAGCCAGAATAGATCGGTAAAGGAGACGTAATAGTTTCCTTTGGAAAATGCTATCCAGATCCAGTCACCAGTTACAATGCCATTGACAAAAGGCACCGCCGCAGACAACCCACCGCCCAGAAGTAAAAAGAGTTGCGTGGACTTTGCTTCCGTTTTCGCAAACAAACCGATCACTGTAAACATAAGCCATGACAGGAAAAATGCCATCCTGACATAAAAAACATGCTTGTTAACGTCAGGAACTAATAATTCTGCGCAAAACAATACCGCAACAGCCGGGAACATCCCAAAACAAATGGCGAGATATAACATCGTAACACGGTGATGAAAACGCTTCTGTTTTTCCGTGTAGCTCTTTTTGTTACGGGCTTCTTTCCATAAAAGCACCCCGCTGATAATCACAAAGCATGTAAAAAGTGCCATGAGAAAATAGATTATTTTCAGCGTTAATCCTCCGAAAGTTGCAAAATGTAACCGCGCCATACCGGGCAAAACCGACTGAGCGTAGGTCTTTTTACCGGGCAAATTATCCACCACAGTTTTTCCATTGCCAAGCAAAATTGCAATGGAACCGTCGCCTGCAAAAGTTTTGCTGTTTTCCAGCGAGGCAGTAAATATTCCATCTTCACGGTCGTAGTGTTTGATCTGAAGGTAGTTGAGTTTCAACTCCGGATGCTGCGCTTTTACGTCATTGAGTAATGTCGTAAGTTTAAGATTTTCTGTCGTGAACGCGGCATTTTCCCGGGTATCAAAGAACCTTTCCGGGATAATCACCTTCAATGCTTTCTCTTGATCTCCGCCAAAAAAGACAAACACTACCGGCGCAAGCACCAAAAACGACAGCATGTAATAAGCGCCCGTGATCGCGTACATGAATTGAAATGGAAGCCCAAGCAGGCCGAAAACAGTATGAGAATTTGTCCAGATTTGCTTTAAAGAGCCTTTCAGTGAGAAGCCGTGAAACTTGGTAAAAATGTTCTGCCAGTGAATCATGACACCAGTGACGACAGCAAAGGCAAAGAATAAGGCTATAAAACCCGACAGATATCTGCCGATAACGGGAATTTGATCAAAGAAATGTAACCGGTAGAGCGTCTCCCCTATCGTGCTTTTTTCTTCCTGACTAAAACTTCCGTCGGCGGGGTCGTAGGCCGTATAATAATGCTTTTCCGCCTTCCCCTTTCCGACCAGCAGGTGTCCGTAAACATTCACCAATGGCCGCTCCATAGACGCTGTTCTGATTGTGATATCCTCAGAAAGATCAAAATCCGGTTTGACAAGTTTTAGCTTCCGGAGTACCGCATCATAGTCTATTGCCCTGACCGTCGCGTGCCGTGCCTTCGGATTTTCCCACTGATAAAAATCACTTTTAAAAAGTGTGAACGCACCGGCAAAAAATATGACATACAAAGCAAAACTGATCACAATCCCTGACACAGTGTGTGTGTGGAATGTGATGTTGTACAAGCGATTGGAAAGGCCCTTTAATTTCATAACTATTTGAGCAAATAGACAATACCGCCAAAAAAAACAATACTTAGAAGGTAGATCCCCCAGATCACCCAACCGTTTCTGGCGAGGAATGCAATTACCATAAATGCGACCCACAGGATGAAGACTGCAAAAGCACCCGTGAGAATTACCTCTTTGCGATACGGAATTAATACTCCGATAGCCATTTGAAAAGCCACTGCCAGGAAATATCCACCGAAAATACCAGCAGTAATTTTGAGTGCCCGCTGGCTGGCAGTGGTCAAATATTCTTTTTTAGCCGGCATATGAAATGAGCTCAATAATTACCAAACCATGAACTATCGCCAGCAATGCATAAAAGTAGCTACGACCCATTACGGCAAAAAACTGAACCGCGCCCAGCGCAAGAGAACCGCAGACCAGCGCCAGTATAAGCCCGCCTGCCCAGCCGTCCGACCAGATATAACCCGTCGTACCGGAAATCAGAAACAACAGACCAATCCATCCTGCGCCTGGGAAATTGGCACGAATTATATCTTTTGGAAAATACTTGGACTTGGAATAGTACAAATACATTCCAATCAGGATCAGGTAAAACGAAAGCATAAACTATTTTTTACAAATATTCATATTATTTGTTCTAATTACAAATAAGTCATCAGCATTTGACTCATCTGACAGCATAATCATAAACTATGAAGTTTGCGTCTGCACGTCGCCGCACGGTCGGTCGGATTTCAAAAATCTTAACAGGACATTTTGCCCCAAGTCGTTCTGCGCGATTGACAAAAGCGCTGTGACTGGTAACCGTGGCACAGTTTGTAGCGGGAAATAGTAGCGATCACCATAAACGACTTCTTTTAATTTCATCTTCAAAAACATAACTACAACCTGTAATACCGAGTATAAACACCACAAGCCCGGACTAAAGTCGGAGCCAGAAGTGCAACAGACCAAAAAGTTTCTTCACCGTCATGACCTGGAATTTTATAGTAAGATTTCTGAATGAAAATATTTGTTTCATCCCTGTCAGAATTTAACGGTGATACTTGCTGCGATACGCCGTGGTGTTTGCGGCTGCAGTGATGTATTCCAATACCTTTCGTTCATTACATTGTCGAGTTTAAGCCCGATACGATACGATGGCTGGTCATAGAAGACGGTACCGTCAAGCACTGTGTAAGCAGGGATTGTGAATTCTCTTGCCGTGTTGTTGATCACATATTGCTCCCCGCTGTAGTTGAAACCTGCACCAATACCAAAACCTTTTGCCGGTCCGTTTGTCAGGCGATAACTTGCCCACAAATTTGCGGTATTTTTCGCACCGGAATTTGTAGGACGGCGTCCGTTCACATTCTCATTCGCTTTGACCAGTTTGCTGGAATTGTAGGCATAACCGGCAACGACATTAAATCCGCTCACGGGATTCATAATCAATTCAAAATCCAACCCTTTGCTGGTCTGGTTACCATCCTGAATCTGGAAACGGTTTCCGTTGACAGGATCCCGTTCCATGTCCGTACGCACCTGATTGATCACTTTTATATCATAATAGCTAACAGTCGCGCTGATCTTGTTTTCGAGTATATCCAGTTTCAGTCCAGCTTCCATCTGATTGGCAAACTGTGGCTTGAAACTGGATATACTTCCATCGGGCTGGTTCACAGGCGCCACAAACTGGTAGCCGTTCATATAGTTCGCAAACAATGCAACTTTCTCTTTCACAGGCTGATACACAACACCAAGTTTCGGTGAAAGTGCCGTTTGTTTGAAAAGGCCGGTCGTGGTATTTGCGCTATAACTATATGAACCTTTGTTATCGAAACGGTCGACACGCAAACTGAGCATCACCATCAGATTTTCCGCCAGATTAAATACGTCAGAAACATAAGCGCCCAAATAGTTGTATTTCGCTGAGCTGCCGCTGTTCACAGTTACGCCTGCAACCTTGTTTTTGACTTCATTAATGCTGATTGCCGTATATCGCTTTCCGGGATTTATAAAATTGACGGTGTCATAAAGCGCTCCCCTTGTATTGGGAAAATCAAAATTAATAGCACTGTAATCTATCCCGGCCACAACCCGGTTTCTCAGGTTCGCAATCTTGAAATCACCAATAAAATTCTGCTGAATCTGAGTTGCAACCTGCCGCGTGTACTGATCCCAGATATTGCGCGTTACGGTGCTGTCTGTAATGGTGTTAAGCGTAATTGCAGGGAATTCAAATTCCACCAGACTGCTCCCAAAGTTGGTTTGTGAGGTCCATTGACTGCTTATTTTATAATTTACCTGAGAATACAGGTTTTGTGTACGCGTTGTAGCAATGATCGAATTGTTGGTAAAAGACTGATTATAGCCAATTTTTAACTGGTCGATGCTTGATGCCGTTACTTTGGTCGACGTGATGCTGTTTCCGTAAATATTCGTTCCTTTTCTGCCATACAATTCTGCGTCGAACAAAACTGATAACCGGTCATTCACTTTAACAGACAGCGATGGCGCAAATAAATAAGTTTTGGAAAAACCTGCATCCTGGAAGCTTTTTTCACCATGTAATGCAGCATTGACACGCAAGAGAACGGTTTTATCATCGTTCAGGGGTGTATTGATGTCGGCCGTAAGACGGTTAAGGTTCCAGCTACCGGTTGTAAAGGAGACCTGTCCTTTAAAAACGTCCAAAGGCTTTTTGGTGACTCTGTTGAACAATCCGCCAAAAGTGGACAAACTTGCGCCATAAAGTGTTCCGGACGGACCTTTTATTGCTTCTATCCGCTCAATATTAGCCGGATCAATTTCCGCCACAGATGATGTTCCGATACCGTTCCGGGCACTGTTGCCCAGATTAAAACCCCGTGTTGTATTCATGTAACGCCCATTGCTCGAATGCGAAACACCGGAATTTGCCCCAGGAATGTTTTTGAATGCACTTTTGTAATCGGTCACAATCTGCTCCTGCATAATCTCTTTGGAAACCACATTATAAACTTGTGGATTTTCAAGATTTTTAAGTGGCAAACGTGCAATGTGTTCACTTTCCTTTTGCGCAAACCGGTTGATGTTACCCTTCACCAATACCTCCTGCAAAATCTCAGCATTTTCTTTGAGCGAAATCACCGGAACTGTTACCTCTCCGTTCACTTCTACTTCCTGCTCCGTGACGCTGTAACCGACCAGCTGAATCAAAAGTGTTTGATGGCCCACAGGTACCTTTTTTATTTTGTAGTAACCTTTACCGTCTGTAATTGTCCCGATTTGGGTGCCTTTAATTCCAACAGTAACAAACTCGGCCGGCTGCCCATCCGATGTGATGACAAGTCCTTTTAAACTTCCGGTTTGGGCAAATGAAGGCTGCACCGACAAAAATATCAGCGAAATAATGACGTAAAATTTATACATCGTCGAATGAAGAAAAATTGTTAAAAATAGATTTCAAGTCGTGCAGTGTTACATTACACGACTTGTATAAAGAGCATTATTTTGCTACGTCAACAAGCAACGTTGCACATCTCCAGATTGCATTGTAGGTTTTTCCGTGATGATCGCCTGTAACTTTTTCACTTGCAGATGCTTCAATTTTGTAAGTTCCGGGCCAAACTGGTGTAAATTCAGCGACACCATTTGCAGCTGTGGTCACATTTTTGTTCCAGCCACTTGGCGACGAAATACCAACATGCAGTTTTTCAGCAGCTTTGTCTTTCAAAATCCCGGTGATGTTCATTGGCTGATTGACTTTGTAATTTTTACCGGCATCAACAAAAACCTTAATTTCGTTGCCATTAAACGTGGCATCATTACCTGCAAGCGATTTCCCAACTTTCACGACCGCGCTCGCATTGAACTGATAAACAGTGGTTCCGCCAAGTTCCTTAGCCGCCTTACTGATCGATAAAGTATATACGCCATCTTTTTCAGGTGTAAATTCAGATGTAAAATAATCTTCGCCCGGCGTTGTTGCCAGCTTTATCTTTTGCTTGTCCGGAGTAGTCAGCCATAGCTCAAACTCTTTTACGTCTGAATACCAATCCGACAGCTTTTCAGGCTTATCATCCGGTTCAGAATATACAATTTTTATACTTTGCTTTTGCCCTGCCTTACCTGCTGTACTGGTTTCTATCCAAAGGGCATGAGCAAACGCGTTGCCACAAATAAGCAATAACGGTAGGGTGAGAAGTGAAAGGGAACGTTTCATAAATGGTTTGTGCAAATGAATTGGAATAGAATTGTTAAAAAATTTGGATCGAAATACGCGCTTCCGGACACAAAATCTCCGTCCAGTTCGTGAACTGGTCAGCCGTTCGCATCGTAAAAGTGTCTGTTTTCAACTCTTTCAGACTTATCGAAAAGCAACCCGCAGTATCACCATCTGATGTGAGAACCTGTCCCGAAATTTTGCCGTTCTGCGCAGCTGCCGATAATGATACCAGGCAGCAAACAATAAAAAAGTAAAGCCTGAACATTTATTTAAATTTAGTCTAAATATTAACTAATTTGCGAATATCTGACAGGATCGCCTACAAAGCAAATATTAGTTTAGATTTATTTTAAATAAGACAGCGGTCCGAACACAAAAAACCGACCGGAAGACAAATAAAATGCCCCGACTGCTCAGCAGAGGGGGCATTTAAAATTGATTGCTTTTATCTGGCCCTTACTCTGATATTATAAAGGGAAAGTGCTACAAAACTATAAATCCGCATAATTACGGGAGGAACCACAAAATCTCTGATGACCTCTTTTTTCCTTTTTTCCTCAGGTTTACCCCAGGCGAGGTATCTGACGGCGAATTTAAGCCTTGGCCAGTATGCATTTTCAAACTGCCTGGAAAACAATAACTTATAATAATATGTCGCAAGGAGTTTTCGCAGTGTCTCGTCAAATTTGTAATTAAACTGCCTGTTGATATTGGAATAGAGCTGAATACGGTTGAAGAGAAAATCAGCACTCTGATGATTGTCGACAAAACTTGCGCCTCCCCGGTTCTTCCGGTAAACCGACATCACTTCGTCAATGTAGCCGATCGGCCCACGGCTTGCCAGCATGATGTTCCTGGGAATATCACCGCTTGTCGACTGATTAGTCCATTCAGGATCAGGATGTTCTGCAAAATCTTTGGTGCGAAACATGAGGCTGGAAGTTGCGATATAACATTCTTCATCTTCCTGAATCAGATCCTCGACATTGATTTCCGATTTTTTCAAAGTGTTTACCAGATAAGGCGGCGCCGCGTTGTCGTCGAAAATAACGCGTGCATTATGATATGAGGCTGAATAGTGGGGATTTGCGTCAAGTAATTCAACTTGTTTTTGAAGCTTATGTGGAGAAATCAGATAATCATCGCCGTCAAACTGCGCCGTATATTCACCTTTTGCGGCCGCGAACGTGGATAACGCATTGTATTTACCATTCAATCCGAGATTCTTGTCATGCAGGATCAGCCGGATTTTATCAGGAAAACGCTTTTGATATTCCTTTAAAATTGCCACAGTATTATCCTTCGAATTGTCGTCACCGACTATAATTTCAAAGGGGAAAGTAGTCTCCTGCATCAAAATCGAATCCAGCATCTTAGCTACAAACTTCTCATGGTTGTAGGTGACCACACAAACACTCACTTTAATCATATTCCAATTTCACAGTTTAATACCCGCTTCACAAAACGCACAAATTTAATTTATTTTATTCTCTTATTGGCATTCCGCACCGATGCCGTTGGCTAAGTAGTTCGGTTAAACGGTAGTTTAAAACACAACCCGCCAAGAAAATAGTCCTGCCTGGAAACCATGGTAATCGATTAATCCGGTGGAAAACTTACTTTTGTGCTTCATTAACAACTAAAAGATTGCATCAATTGAGTCAGATTCAGAAACCTGTTTTTACTAGCCCGGAAATTTTCTCAGGTTTCTCTAATATAATCGCCGGCGAGAGCACAAGGCATGGCGGAGTTAGTGAAGCGCCTTACAAAAGCCTTAATCTTGGCGGCGCAACATCGGATAACGCGGATCATGTATTGCAGAACAATCATATTTTCTTCGGCGCATTGGGTGTCCGTTTTGAACAGGTTGCCAAATCCCATCAGGTACATGGCTGTGAAGTTCTGAAAGTGGTCGCCCCTGGCAGGTATGAAGGGTTCGACGCTTTGATCACCGACGTCCCGGGTATTCAACTGGCTGTAACGATTGCTGACTGCACGCCAATATTAATTTACGATAGAATTCAAAAAGCCGTGGCGGCTATTCATGCCGGCTGGAAGGGAACGGCGCAGGAGATTGTCAAAAAAACTGTCGCCTTCATGCAAAAAGAATACAACACGAACCCTGCCGATTGTTTTGCATACGTTGGCACTTGTATTGACGACTGTTCATTTGAAGTTGGACCAGAAGTGGCCGAAAATTTTGATTCTGTTCACAAGCGTTGGAATTCAGAAAAAGAGAAATTTTATGTTGATCTGAAATCTGCAAACAAGGATCAACTAATTGAAACTGGTTTGAAGCCCGAGCACATCGGAATCTCTGCATACTCCACGGTTTTAAACAATGACAATTACTTTTCGTACAGAGCAGAAAAGGGCTTAACCGGAAGGATGCTCGCGTCAATCGGAATAATTTGATGCTTATTTTACCACGGCAACCACACGCTTCCGATACTGTTTTTTGTTTCCGTTCAAATCCAAAGTGTCAATCAGAACCAGATAATATCCTGTTTTGATCAGATTGCCGGTTTCGTCAGTTCCATCCCAAGACAGGCTCCCGTTTGTACCCGGCAGTTTGTTTTGCAAAATATTTTTAACCAGATTTCCATTCAGATCAAAAACACGGATGGTCGTCATCTGACCAGAAATTTGTTGGGTGTATCTGATATTGGCAACATCATCAACACCGTCCTGATCCGGCGAAAATGCCTCTGGTTCCACAAAAAACCCATCTTCAACTTCCGGGTTGATGCGCTGAGAATTGGCATAACCCGGGGTTCCGTAACCCACTATCGACGCTGCCGAATGCCAGTTTTCAGGATCATTTCCGGGCTTATCGGGGTCGGTTTTTTCCAGTGCGACGCCTTTTGGATTGTTGATCAGCGCCTCATGCATTTCTTCCGTGTAAGAAAACAGGTCCCAGATCTTTCCTGAACTATTTTTCAAAATCACACCCCCAGTAGTATTAGGAAACCCGGGAAGCGAAATCATTTCCAGAAACTTTCTGGAAAAGTCAACAGGATATTGTTTTTTAACGATATCGGGATTAATAGTCAGGACGAGAAAATCATGTGGCCCCAGAACCAAATCCTCATTTGTAATTGGCACGGATACGTCCGGCTTCCCAGTTTTCAGATTGCCCAACGCCCAGTTTTTCAGGCTCAGATAAGCGCCTGACCTGTTGTAAAGTTCTATATAATCGACACCACCGTCGCGTGGATTGAAAAGTATTTCGTTGAGAATAATGTCTCCCGAATCTGCTTTTACCGGCAGCCCAACAAGCCTGCTTTCGTTTCGCAATATATTCCCTGCACAGTCCGACAAATTCTCCATCGTGACGCCATACGTTTGCCCTGAAATCATCGCCACGTCCAAGGTGATTTTTAAATTACGAAAGGCAGGTGATTCCAGTTTTTTCGATAAAATATTACGCCCTGTAATGCGTATTGATGCACCTTTTACGGCGTTCAAACTGTCCATTGCTTCACTAAAAATCAAGGTCAATTCGAGTGGCGTAGCAACGTTTATTCTTTCCAAAGCAGGAGCAATTACATCCGGATTCACCCTTTTGATACTATTTTCCTTTCCTGGCGTACCACCTTGCGGATTTGTCGCAACCGCCCAGTTGTTGCCGTCGCCACAGGGATTATCCGTGTCCGTCATTTCTAGTGAATAACCACCACTATTCTTCCCTGCCGGCCACCACGACTTACTGTATGAAACGGACTGAATCAATTGGCCGGTTGCGTTGTAGAGAGACAAAACGGCACCATCGTTGGGAAGAGAAAAACTAATTAATCCCATTACGCTCCCAAATTGAGAAAGCACAGCAGAACTATTTTTATTACAAACAATGAGATACGAATTCGCCGGTAAAACTGACTCTGGCAAAATTGATGACCGTGCGCCTAATGTTAATTTCCAGCCCTTTAATGAAATATTTTTGGCCGAACGGTTGAAAAGTTCCAGATACTCCTCTTCCGGTAATTCCTTTGCCGGCGAGGGATCCGCCATGATCTCGGTGATGATTACGTCATGGTAGCTTTGGCCCTGAGCATGCAGACAAAATAAATTAACAGCAAGGATCAGGAGCACAAATTTCGTTACCATAAGTTCGTCTTCGAATAGGAAATCAATTCCCATACAGACGAACATTCACTATGCAGGTAACAAAAAAGGATTCAATTTCCGCAGAAACTGAATCCTTTTATAGATCAAAATTTTCAATTCACTTCAAAACCCGGCAGCTCACTTTGCCTCTTCCGCAGGCGCAGAAGCAGGCGCATTTTTCACGGTTGACGTTGTGGCCTTGGCAGCTGCTCTCGCAGGCTTTGCAGGAGCTGGTGCAGATTTAACCGGAGGAGTAACTACTGTTACAGATTTTGTTGCAGATGCAACAAGTGCTGCTACTTTAGCAGCTTTTTCCTTCTTGCTTTCTTTTTTTCCCTTGCTCTTTTTTTCAGCATTTTTGGCTTCCTTCGCCTTCTTTTTCAAAGTCTCCTTCTCGAACCTGGACACTTTCTTAGCAAGCTTTTCTGCTGCTTTTTCGATGGATTTCTTTATTTTTTTAGAACCCGCCGATATAGAATCAAGCTTTGCGGCAACTGCCTCAGCGATTTCGTTAGTGAGTTTTTTCTTTTCGGATTTCATAAATTCAGATTGGATATACAGTTGATATATGCGGTAAGGATGAAGCTCAAATCGTTAATAAACAGGTCAAAAGATCGTTTTGTAACACTTCCCTTATAACCTGCAAATACCGTCTAATAAATCCGAAATAAAAAATAATTCGCATTATTTTTATGTTAAGTTTTTCCTCACAAAATCCCACAAAACGATTCCCGCTGAAACGGAGACATTGAATGAGTGTTTGGTGCCAAACTGCGGAATTTCGATACATCCGTCAGAAGCAGCAATGGCATCCTCTGAGACTCCTTCTACTTCATTGCCAAAAACAAACGCATATTTGTCGCCCTTAATGAAACTGGCATCCTGAAGCATTATGCTGCCTTCCGCCTGTTCAACTGCCAAAACCTCATACCCCAGCTCTTTTAACTTCTGAACAGCGACAACGGCACTTTCCTCCTTTTCCCAACTAACCGAGAGTTCTGCACCGAGCGCACTTCTGGAAATTTCTCGATGTGGCGGATGTTGCGTATAGCCGCAAAGAATAATCTTTTCCGCGCGAAGAGCATCGGCAGTCCTGAAAAACGAACCAACATTGTTGAGGCTCCTGATGTTATCGAGTACAATCACAAAAGGAAACTTGGCCGACTCTTTAAACTCCTCGACCGACAACCGGTTCATCTCTTCTATCTGCAACTTTCTCATTTTACCATAGTTAGTAAACGTTAACATAAGCAAATGGGTTGAAAGCTAGTAAAATAGCCTCCAACCCATTCAGAATGAATACGTTTTACTTTATTTTGTTGATCAGCTCAACAATATTTTTAACCCCGAGTTTTTCGAAAATCCGTGCTTTGTAAGTACTGACCGTCGACAATTGCAGATTAAGCTTTTCCGCAATTTTTGCTGTCCCAAGCCCCTCTTTCAAGAGGTTAAGGACATCGGTCTCTCTTGGAGATAACGCAACAACAGGATCCGGCAAATATTCTTTTGGATTGATCAGGCGGTTGATATTGAGCTGCTGCATGTCCTGGCTCATATATTTCTTGTTATCCAAAACGCTTAGAACAGCAGATCTGAACTCTTCTTCGGGCGCTTCTTTGGAAAGATATCCGTCAGCACCAGCCTGAAGATAAAGTAAGCCATATTGCTGCTCGTCGTAACTTGAAAACACGAGTATACGTATTCCTGGTGAAGCCATTTTTATCGACTCTACCATTTTCGTATTATTACCCCCCGGGATATTGATATCCAGGATAAGCAGATCATATGGTTTAATTTGAAGCTCCTGAATAATCTTTTCGAAATCATCAACATCCGTGACGTTTGATTCCGGAATAAGTGATTTAAGTAAATGTTTTGTACCAATTCTTACCACCGCATGGTCCTCGGCAATTAGTATGTGCTTCATGAGTAAATTTAAAAAATATATTGTGTCATTACTAAAATTTAAGGCACTAAAAAGTCAGTCGGACGTCAACGGTTTAATTTCAGATTGTATGTATTAAATTTATCGGCACGTTCCGTTGCACATGAATCCCGGAGATTCCTGCAACTTTACGTATACTACACAGTCAATAGAAATAAAGACACAAATTAGTACAATCTAATTGATTTTTAGCCATATAATTAAGTTTTTGCTAAAATAGCTACTAATATTCAGGTAAAACAACAATTAATTCGATAGATCATCAACAATTGTTTCAACATAGCGCCAAACAGGCAAATTATCAAACAACCAGATGAGGAGTGGTTACGTAATGACACGAAGGTACACATGTTCGTTCAGAAAACGTCTAGTGAAATAAAATTCTCCTTTATTCCGGCTCTTTACCTTACCTCAAAACACCTGGAAACACAGGGAACGGATGACTTGTTTTCATTTTTTTTATATCAAAACGATGAATCCGATGCCTCCGCGCTATTCCGTCTCCATTCGGCTGACGGTAACCAGTGGACCTCTCCCAAAACCGCGCCTTTTGGCGGTCTGGATTTTTCGGATACCTGCCATGAAAATGATCTCCTGTTTCTGATGCAATGTGTAGAATCTTTTGTCCTGGGCCGTACCGGTGAAATTATCAGAATTAAGGCGGCGCCGTGGGGATATTACGAGAAAATGTCTAAAAAACTTTTTTTGTGTTACACCCAGTCCGGATATGAACCGGTGCGGGAGCTGAAAAATCACTTCATAAAAGTTACAGAAACAAGTTTCGAAAAAAGGATAAAACCCGCAGAGCGACGACGGCTGGCTAAATGTTACAAACATGATTTCAAAATCAGTTGCAACGGGGATACTCCGCCAGTAAAGGTTCATGCATTTATAAAAACTGTACGCGAAAAGGCCGGCTATGCGCTTTCTATGACAGCTCCCGAATTGGAGATGCTGATCAATTTCTGCAAAAAAGAGATTGTAGTATTCTGTTGTTCCGACAAGGATAAACTTATTGGGGTGGCTGTAACCGTGAGGGTTAACGCCTCTACGCTCTACAATTTCCTTTCAGCCAGTCTTTTGGAATATAACAATTTCAGTCCGATGGTGCAATTGACCGGCGCAGTGTACGATCATTGTCAAAATGAAAAGATTACCGTACTGGACCTGGGTACGTCGCTGGACCATCTGGGTAACGAAAAACCAGAACTTATTCGATTTAAAGAAAACCTGGGTGCAGAAGTTTGTACTAAAATAACCTGGCAGAAGATCTTAGATCCCCAGGCAATTCCCCTCCCGGTAAAAAACCGTTGAACAGGACTCATGGCCAACGATTGGCAGCATGCCTCTGAAATCAATACTTTTAAATCCTTTTTCATTGAGCAGATCTTTGGCCGGCTGATACCATTCTCTTTCAGAATTGTCAAGGATTAAAACGCCGTCTGAAGACAAATAATCGACAGCAAACCGGGTGCATTTTACCCTGTTACGACCGTCCACGATGATAATTTGATAGGATTCACCTTTCTCCCGAACTGCCTGTATGTACCCATCACCAAGCTCACGCGGAAGCACTTCGGCATTGGCAGGAATATTCGGTGCAATTTGTTTCACCCATTGAAAATCATGCTCCACGGCAGTAATCCGCCTTACACGAGAAGCATACCAGCGGGTAGAGTTGCCGGATCCATATTCGAAAACGTTGAAGTGGGATTTTACGCGGGGTTCCAGAAAGAAAATAAAAGAATATGTATACCAGGGCAATGGATTTCCCGAAGCGTCCACGGATTGTCTTGAAGAAAAACTTTTAAACCATCCATACTGTGTCAATGCGCTGTCTAGAAAAAGCTGTACACTTCCACCCAACCCAACTGCATTCAGTACATTCCAGACTATCTTTTTAAAAAACCGAATCATTTTAACATTTTATTCATGAATACTGCCCAGCGCGTATTGCCCCCGATTTTCGAAACATATCATCTGAAAAGCTCCTCCATTTTGTACAGGGGTGCAAATATACTACATTCGCAATCAAATATAATATTCGTACGCATTCCGGAAATTCACTCCGGAATCTCTCACAAAACGTGATGAAATTAAAGACAATCAAGACCATTTTAGGCCATCCCTTAAATAAAAACAGAAAGATTGGTGCGCTGCTTACCTTTTTTAAACGGGGTGTGGTAATACGTTTACATAAACACCCGATCGTTTATCCATTTGTTGAAAACACGTTTTTGGTTGTGGATAAAGGCATGTCGAGCGCTGAATTACAGATTTACACTACCCTCTACGATACCAATGAAATGCTCTTCATCATGCATTTTCTAAGGCCGGAAGATACATTTGCGGATGTAGGCGCCAATATTGGTGTGTATTCTGTTTTGGCCTCCGGAATTACCGGCGCGAAGTCCATCGCATTTGAACCAATCCCTTCCACATTTGCGAGCTTGAAACGGAACATGCAGTTCAATAATCTGCTACAAAGAGCGGAGCTACATAATCTCGGCGTAGGTGATAAGGAAGAAACATTGACGTTTTCAAATTCGCTGGATGCGATTAATCACGTCATTCACGATTCAGGATTCCAGGGAGCAACTACCAGCGTACCTGTTACATCGCTGGATAAAATCTTGCAGGACAAACCCGTGAATGTCTTGAAAATAGATGTTGAAGGTTTTGAAGCAAACGTCATCAATGGTGCTCCCCAAACTTTACTGAGACCCGAATTAAAAGCCGTGATCATGGAAACCAACGGACTTTCTGATCAATACGAATTTGGACAAAATTACCTGCACGACAAATTGCTCGGTATCGGTTTTCTTCCCTACAACTACCTGCCCGCGCAGCGTAAACTCGTTAAGATTGAAGGCACTAATCCTGAAAACACCATCTACATCCGCGATCTGGCCTTTGTGCAGCAAAGAATTGATACGGCCCGGAAAATCAAACTACGAAACGATTTGATTTGATAGCTCAAATTTCACTTTTTCAAAAACCACTTATCACGAAAATTCCCAACCAGTTCGTTGATTTCAATCGAAACGTGGAATTTAAGTATCAATGCTGCGAACAACAGCACGATCACAATCGAGCGGGCCATCAGCATGCCCATGGCCGAAAATATGGTGCGCTGATATTCCGGGATCAAAAATGTGCCGGCATAAAGAACGATCAGAATAAAAGCGACCTGAACGGTTTTGGAGGTAAAAGGAAGCACATCGAATTTCATCCAGACAAATGTCATTCTGGTGCCTGAATATAGAAAAGTTGTCATTGCAGTCGCCACAGCTGCGCCTGTAAAACCGTATAAAGGAATCAGCCAGTAATTCAGTAAAATACCGATAATGGCGGAAACGACAATAAACAATGTCGCGAATTTGAAATAACGGGAATACAGGATAATTTCATTGTTCAACCCTGTTGCGATGTCAAAAACTTTCACCAAAGCCAGAAAAAACACCACATATTTCCCCTCCCCATAAGTCTGCCCTTTTGGAATAAGAAAGAAAATATCGTCAATACTGGCCCAAATAAGCAAAAAAAACAGACCGCCTGCAATCAGTTGGTTTAAGGCAGATTTCTGATTCATTGTCCTCACATGCACGTGATCCTGATTAACAAGCGCATTGGATAAAAGCGGGATCGAGATCTGTGCGATGGCTTTTCTGGGTATCTCTATAATATTTGCAATGTTGTTGGCAATGATAAAAATCCCCGCCTGGATCAGTCCACGTTCTCCAGCCAGCATCGATCTGTCGATAAACATCATCAAATTCACACCGATTCCCCCCAGCAAAGTGAAGCCTCCGTAAGCCAGCATTTGTTTAACAACGGAAGCAGTCAACACTTTTCTGTCGGGAAAGCGCCAGTACCATTTCCCGAGTTTTTTAATATATAAAACAAGGATCACACAGGCAATTCCGTAAGATGCTATCACCAGATACAACATCAGGTCAAAACTCAGCCAGCCCAAACCGAATACGATAATGAGGATCATATTGGCCAGCCTCAGATATACCTCTCTAATGAAATTCGGGATCGCAATTCGCGCATTGTTCCGGCAATACGATTCAAGAACCGTAATGTATATCCAGAAAATGGTCAGTGGAATAACCAGAAAATGGTATTTGAGCAGCATTGGCGACTGCTCCTGAAAATATGAATGAATGGCGCCTGAACATGCAAAATACAGCAGCGTAAACAGGATACCGCCGATAAAAGGCAGGAAAAGCAAAAATGGCAGTATACCTCGGTGCCCTTCTTCGTCATCGCGAAAACGGCTGAAAAATTTGTCCGCAATAAAAGGTGTCCCTAAATGAGCAAAAGCTGCAAACAGAAGGCTATTTTCGAAAAGCAGGCGGGACAGCGACAGTTGCTCCACCGAAAGGAATTTGGTGGAAACGTACATTTGATTGACGACACCAATGCCGACACCGATGTAAGAACCCAACCCCGCTTTAAGACTCTGCCTGACAACTATACCCACAATATCGCCTTAGTTAGCATATTTTTCCCTCAATATCGCAACGATCCGCTCAGCGGCATGACCATCCCAAAAATCCGGAGTTTGTCCCTTTTTGGCACCGCCATTCAGAATTTTCTTCACCAATTCGTTCACAGAAGCCGGATTGAGATCGCTCAGCAAATAATTTGTGCCCAATTCTACCGTTACCGGACGCTCCGTGCTCTCGCGGAAAGTAAGACATGGCACTTTCAAAAAGGTAGTTTCTTCCTGAATTCCGCCTGAATCAGTAATGATCAGTTCCGCGTTTTCCATCAGGTACAGGAATTCGAGATATCCCTGAGGTTCAAGAATAATGATATTTTCGAGACTTTCCAGTTCTCCCAGCAAACCGAAAGTTTCCATGTTTTTCAACGTTCTCGGATGCACCGGGAAAAGCACCTTTTTCTGGGCTGCTGTGTCTTTTACAATCGACAAAATACTTTTCAAACCTTCTTCGCTATCCACGTTACTGGGCCGGTGCATGGTCATGAGCACATACGATTTCGGTTCCAGTCCATACTGTTCCAGCAAATTCAATTTGGACGCCTTTTCACGATAATGCACCAGTGAGTCGATCATCACGTTGCCGACAAAGTGAACCTTTTCGTCTGGAATATTTTCTCTTTTCAAATTGTCCATTCCCGCAGCTTCGGTCACAAAAAGATGATCCGAGATACTATCTGTCATGATCCTGTTAATCTCCTCGGGCATTCTCCGGTCACCGCTTCTCAGGCCCGCTTCCACGTGTACGACCGGAATATGCTCTTTTACCGCCACCATCGCACAGGCAATCGTCGAATTCACGTCACCTACAACCAACACAACATCCGGTTTTTCAGCCTTCATTACCTGCTCAAATTCGATCATAATCTTTGCGGTTTGCTGTGTATGCGAACCGCCGCCAACGCCCAGAAAATAGTCAGGTTTCGGTAATTCCAGTTGATTGAAAAACACATCCGACATCTTTGCATCGTAATGCTGACCGGTGTGAATAATTTTTGAGTCAATATCCGGAAACTTCAAAAACGCCCGGTGCAAGGGCGCCACTTTCATGAAATTAGGACGGGCACCAACAATGCTGAGAACTTTCATTTTATCTTTTTAAAAACTAAAAACTACTTATTAAATCCTGGTTTCAAAACATATCGAAATGCGGTATCATATTCTTTCAGAACGGTGTGAATATTCACTTCATTCTTGATAATTTTCAACGAATTTGCTCCAAATCTGGCAATTTCATCCGGATCTTGCAGCAGTTTCTTAATTGCCGCATTCAGACTTTGCTGATCGCCGTTTTCGAAATAGTAGCCATTGTAACCTTCCCGTACGAGCCGTTTTTCAGTACCATCCGCCACAGCACAAATAACGGGTTTTGCAAAAGACATGGCATCATTGATCGACAATCCGCCCATCCCGCCCAAAACATAAACCGAAGAATTGTGCAAATATCGTCCAAGCGTTACTGAATCGTAAACGCCTCCCACAAACCTGACCTGCTCAGTGATACCAAGATCGCCGGCCTGTTTTTTCAAAGCCTCTTCTTCGGGCCCAAAACCGATAATTACAAGTTCAATGTCAGGAAAAAATCTTTTCAAGTCTACGACCGAACGGATCAACATATCCACTCTTTTCCATTTTACCAGCCTGCCTACATGAATTAACCGATGCGGGTTAGCCGGCAGAATATCCGGTTCTTTCAATACCTTTTCATATGCTGAAAGTAATTCATCCGTATCGGGTGAATTAGCGGCGATGAAAATCTTCTCCTGCGGAACACCATAACTTCCGGTGATATTCCGCGCTTCATCAAAATAATTGATGTGGGCATCGGCAAGTGGCAAATACAATCTTCTGAGTACAGTAATTGCCCAAAAATAAAGATAGCCCTTCCAGGATTTGCCATCTGTGTTAAGATCCTCAGTCAGATTCTGGCCTGAAAAATAATATTCGCGGCTTTTTCCCCAATAAGAAATATTGAAAGGAATATCCCGGCAAATTAATTTGGCACCTACACTTTTTAGCCGTCCGTAAAAAAAAGGATTTAGAATAAATTGTAGAAAATACGGCCAGGCGGACATAACGATAATATCCGGCTTTATTTCTTGCAGCGCGGGAATCAGGTCTTTAAAAAATGCTTTTCCGTACCATGTCTGATACTCTTCCAATTCTACCAGCCTGAATTTCGTATCGCGCATGTCTTCTTTCACTCCCGACCCTACCGCCTTGCTTTTCTGGCTAGGTTTAATCAAAATGACCTCGGTACCGAAGTCCGAAACCATTTTGTTTAAAATCAACGTAAAATAATGCGGCAAACCTGCCATCACAAAACAAACGCGCATGTACCGAGAATAATGAGAAACTTCCCGCAAAAGTACACATTCGGAAGTAATTTTAAGGGGAGCTTCAATCTTTACCCTATATTCGCCCTGTAATTTTTCATTTTTTGTTACTAATCTTGTCGGATGTACTGGCTTCGATATCTGTTAAAAGAACCTTTTCAGGCTGTTCGCTCTCCCCGTAACCGGGAATTTCTCAAACTCCTGCTTAAATATGGTGACGCAAAACGTCATCAACTTACGAAGGTAACATTTCAGGATTATCAGCTGGAAGTGCCTGACCCGATGTCCTTTCTGTGGCAACACAAGGAAATTTTTGCGGACGAATACTATTTATTCAAAACAGATTCCGCCAAACCAGTCATTCTGGATTGTGGTGCCAATATTGGGATGAGTATTTTGTATTTCAAAAAGCTTTACCCGCATTCCCGGATCATCGCTTTCGAAGCTGAGCCCGAAATAAGCAGATTGCTCGACTTTAATTTGCGCGCCAACCAGATCCGCGACGTTGAGATTGTACCGAAGGCTGTTTGGAAAGATAATGACGGAATATGGTTTGGGAGCGAGGCAGCCGATTCGTCTTCAATTTATTCAACAGCTGAAAAAAAACTGGTCCCTTCGGTCCGACTGAGAGATTTTCTTGTTGCCGAAAAGCAAATTGACTTTTTAAAAATTGACATTGAAGGAGCAGAAACTGCCGTGCTTGACGATTGCAGAGATTCGCTCGGTCATGTACAAAACCTGTTTGTAGAATTCCATTCATATATTGGCAACCCGCAGGGAATGGCCGACGTCATCCGGGTTTTTGAGGAAAATGGCTTTCGTTATTTTATTGACACCAACCAGCACCGGCTCAGGCCTTTCGTAAACTACCGTTACAGGGGAAATGACGTGATGGATTTGCAGCTGAATATTTTCGGCTGGCGGGAATAGTCAGTTTTAATGTCAAAATTAGAGCCTGGAATCAACAGAATCTTTTGGCAGTGTTGATTTCAAATCGAAAAGTACGGAATCAGGATTGGTCAATTCATCCAGCGTAAATTCTTTAAAAGAATCGTGCGCCACTGCGAGCAAAACAGCCTCATATTTCCCCTCCGGACGATCGATCAGCTTAATCCCATATTCCGCGTCAACTTCCTCGGCAGATGCCCACGGATCGTAGACTTCCACCTGCATGCCAAAATCTTTCAGCTCCTTGTAAACATCCACAACACGCGTATTACGGATATCAGGACAGTTTTCTTTAAATGTGATACCCAGAATCAGGACGCGGCTGCCTTCAATTTTATGTCCTTTTTTGATGAGTAATTTGATGAGCTTATTTGCCACAAAAATCCCCATGGTATCATTTACACGCCTTCCGGATAGAATAACCTGCGGGTAATAGCCCAATGATTCGGCCTTGTAAGCCAGGTAATATGGATCAACACCAATGCAATGACCGCCTACGAGCCCGGGCTTATATTTAAGAAAGTTCCATTTGGTTCCTGCCGCTTCAAGCACCTCCGTCGTATCAATATCCATGCGGTCAAAGATGAGCGCAAGTTCATTTACGAAGGAAATATTGACATCACGCTGCGCATTTTCAATCGCTTTTGAAGCTTCTGCAACCTTTATTGAAGGTGCGAGATGCGTCCCGGCATCAATGATCGAAAGGTATAACCCGTTAACAACCTGCGCGATTTCGGGTGTGGATCCCGATGTAACCTTTTTGATTTTTGTCAGCGTATTTACCTTATCGCCCGGATTGATGCGCTCGGGAGAATAGCCGCAAAAGAAGTCAATATTGTATTTCAATCCGCTCGCCTGTTCCAGAACAGGCACACAATCCTCTTCCGTACAACCCGGATAAACCGTTGATTCGTATATGACAATATCGCCCTTTTTGAGTACGCTTCCGACCGTCTTACTTGCCTTCAAAAGTGGCACGAGATCCGGTTTTTTGTAATTATCAATTGGCGTTGGAACAGTGACAATGTAAGTATTGTAGTCAGCCAGCGACGGAATTTCACTCGAAAAAACCAGATCCTGAACGCGTTGCAAGTCTTCCTCCGGAATTTCCTGAGTCCTGTCGTAGCCAGATTTAAGTTCATTGATCCGCTCCTCGCTGATATCAAAACCAAGCACCGGATACTTACGGCTAAATTCAACAGCCAGCGGCAACCCGACATAACCAAGACCAATAATTGCAATTTTCCTTGCAGCAATTTCAGACGACATCCTTACCAGATTTTATAACAAAGTATAAAACTAGGCATATTAATCCTCACCTGAAAATTTTGAAGTAAACTCTGCCTGTCCCGAACTGTGACCACAAAAAGTTTTTGCCGTACTGTATTAAACCACCATGTATGGAACTTACAACAATCCAGAGCAAAGTATTTACAATCCGAGGCCAAAAAGTGCTACTTGATTTCGACCTTGCAGAATTGTACGAGGTAGAGACAAGGACATTAAAGCAGGCAGTGCGTAGAAACATCGAGCGATTCCCAGATGATTTCATGTTTGAACTTTCAGATATGGAAATCACAAACTTGGTATCACAAAATGTGATACCATCAAAAGGACAGCTTGGAGGGGCTTTCCCTTTTGCATTTACCGAACAGGGTGTTGCGATGTTGTCAAGTGTGCTCAAAAGTAAAAAGGCACTACAGGTGAACATCACCATTATGCGCGCTTTTGTTATAATGAGGCAATATTATCTGGACTCAAAAGAGTTGAAGGAGCGAATTGAACTACTGGAAACTGAAATGAACATCAAGTTCCGTGACATCAATCAGGCGCTCCATTTTCTGCTAAATCCGCCACAACCAGATAGAAAACCTATCGGGTTCAAAACCAATGAAGAAGCGTGAGACATTACCTCGCGTAGGGATTGGGAGGAAAAACATGAATTTGAAAACCATCATTTTTCATTGCTTCAATCACCTCATCCGAAGGTCGTCGTTTAAAAATAACTGCACAAAGTACCTGTGATGGCATCAGCGAGAATCGTGTAAGAAAGTTGTGCAATGCCAGTTTGCTTTTTATTTTTTTGAAAGCCGGCGAAGAATCATCGGCCTTTTCGTGCCCGGCTCTGGCATTGTAATAGTTGTTATTTATCCCTTTAAATGCCACCATCGGCAATCCGATACCGTTGGCCAGTTTATCAATTTCCCGCTCCGATAATTTGAAAACGTAGTTGCCTACTTCTTCAAATGAGTAACGGTTTTTCCAGTATTTTTGCAATAACTTCGTATCAAACCGGTCAAAAATATTCCTGAGCGCTAGCAAAAGCGGCATTTTCGAAATCGGATCATGCGGCTCCACCAATACTACGCCTTCCCTGGCAACTCTGAGCATTTCATAAACGGCCATGTAAGGCCGTGGAAAATGATGATAAGCTTCTTTGCAGAAAATGTAATCAAAACTATTGTCGGCAAAAGTTAAATTTTCAGCATTTTCAACTGAATATTTTTCAAAAAGCCCGTGTTGTCGCGAAAGAGGCAAAAATGTATCAGAAATGTCCGTCGCTGTAACTTCAAGCCCTTTTTTATAGAAAAAATTTGCATCAAAACCATATCCGTCCCCTACCGTCAGCCAACTCTTTTTTTCCTTTACAAATGGATTTACAAGGGCCAGTAACCGGCTGTGTATCCAGTGGTTAATAGTGTTGTTTTCCTGATCCGATTTCCAGTCAGCGATCGCCTTTTCCTGCGCTTCCCGCGTCGCATACTGAACCTCATACCAACCTGAATGCGCCTCGTGACTTTTTTTCTCGTTAGACATCGACTCCTTTTTTACTTAACATTCGATAAAGATAGTTTTAACGAATAAAATAAATAAACGGCAGAACTATTTAATTTTACCCACACATAGTCAATTGCCTGATAGAAAAACAACGGCAATCATTTTAATTTAAATAAAGCAGCTCTGTTTAATGGTTCTACACCTGAGTACGTTTCATCTGGAAGGCGGCGCCGGCGTTGCGGCAACGCGGCTGCACAGAGCATTACTCAAAAATGGAGTAGACTCAAAAATGCTGGTTCATGCCAATCTTACGGCAGAAGCTGGCGTTGCGGCGCTGGCGGAAACCAAATGGGAAAAGAAAAAAGCCTTCGCACGTTTTGCCGGAGAACGACTGTTTTTTCTGCCAAATGAAAGAGGCAGTTCTGTCAGATTTGCCTTTTCTCCCGCGGGAGTCGGCGCTGACATCAGCAGCCATCCCTGGGTATTGGAAGCAGATGTGATTCATTTACACTGGATCAATTTTGGATTTCTGTCGATGAATTCTCTTGAAAAATTATTTTCACTCGGAAAACCGATCGTCTGGACCTTGCATGATATGTGGACTTTCACGGGCGGATGCCATTACAGCCGTGGATGCGACCACTATCTGAGTCATTGCCAATATTGCCCATATTTACACAAACCGGACGAGTACGACATTTCGTTTTCCCAATTTGAGCAGAAACTGAATATTTACAAAAAGACCGATATGTTCCTGATTTCGCCCAGCAGATGGCTTGACGGAATTGTAAAACAAGCTGTCCTTACCAAGCATATGGCATCTGCAAGTATTCCAAATTGTGTAGACACGCTTCTTTTCAAGCCATTGGATAAAGTAGAAATCAGAAAAAAATCGGGTCTTCCCCTGAACAAAAAACTGATCTTATTCGCCGGTGCCAACACACAGGATCCCCGAAAAGGATTCGCTTATTTTAAGGAGGCAATCCGGCAACTTAACGAATCAGGTTCAGACTGTGAGGTGCTGATCTTCGGAAAATCGAACCCCGACAGTTTTGGATCATTTCCTGTTCCGGTGCATTATCTTGGCACCATTACGAAACCGGAGGATATGGTTGACGCCTACAATGCTGCGGATCTGATCGTAGTTCCTTCGCTTGAAGACAATTTACCGAATACGATTATGGAGGCACTGGCATGCGGAACACCGGTTGCAGGTTTCAAAACGGGAGGCATTCCGGAAATGATCGATCATCAGTTAAATGGTTACTTGTCCGAAATTCGATCTGCCGAATCTCTTAATGAGGGAATACAATGGATTTTAGAGAACAATAAAGACGGAAAACTCTCGGATTACGCAAGAAAAAAAGTCCTTGACTTATACGCAGAAGAAGTTGTTGCGTACCAATACAGTCAAATTTACAAATCTCTGATATCTGACCCGCTCTGACATGCCACTGCTGACTATCATTACCATCACCTTCAACGCAGGCAAATTTCTTGACAGAACGCTGCTTAGTGCTGAGAGAGCCATGGCTAAAATAGGCGATCCGTCGCAGATTGAATACCTGATTATTGATGGCGCCTCAAAGGACAACACGCTTGACATTGCGGCAAATTATGGAAATCTGGTTTCACAAATTGTCTCAGAAAAAGACAATGGTCTTTACGACGCAATGAATAAAGGGCTTTCTCTGGCCACAGGAAAGTACCTTTGGTTTTTGAATGCAGGAGATGAAATGTATGATGAAAATGTATTAATCAAATTACTCGCTGCCTTTAAAACAGATGATGACGTTTATTACAGCGATGCCATGTTGGTGCGGGAAAATGGGACAGAAGTGGGTTTGAGGAGTATTTTCACGCCACATTCACTTCCGGTAAATTTAAAATGGCAGGACTTTGCACTTGGAATGAAAGTATGTCATCAGGCTTTTATCGCAAAACGTTTTATCGCACCAAAATACGATGATCAGAATCTGAGTGCGGACATTGACTGGGAAATAATTTGTTTAAAAAGGTCAAAGAGAACCATTTTTCTAGATTTTGTTCTCTGCAAATATTTGATGGGCGGCCTGTCAACCCAAAGCCACAAACGGTCTCTTTCCGACCGCTTTACCGTCCTGAGCAGGCATTTTGGACTAATTCCGGCCAGTTTGAATCACATTCGTATTTTTTGGCGTGGGTTTTGGTTTGTAAGGAAAAATGGAAAATACTGGTAAAAAAGGGGTTGCCACTTCCGCGACAACCCCGATAATTATTCCTGCGTCATATCAGTATCCGTCGTTCTGTTTCAGGTTACCGCTTGATGCATCGATTTCTCTTTTTGGAATTGGTAAAACTAATTTTGGTGCATTGTAATCCAACCCATCTGTTTTGCCCTTCAAACGTTTCAAATCCTGGATCGCCTGACCTTCATGAGCAAGTTCAAGTTTCCTTTCTTTGAGAATGTTCGCCAGTGTCGGCTTCGCAATAGCTGGCAAGCCTACCCTTTTCCTGATCAGGTTTAAGTCTTCTGCCGGCGTAGCTCCCGTGGTTGTTGCCAAGCGAAAATTACTTTCTGCCCTGGTCAGGTACATTTCCGCCAATCTCATTAAAGGAAGATTTTTGTATTGCAATTTCCATTTACCGCTGCGGATTCCTCCATTGCCTTCATAAAACAATGCTTTGCGTGCATCTCCGGTCTCATACAAATTGAGGTGTTTGTCCTGGATCGATACGTCACCATCGCGGCCACCGTAGTCAGGAATAGAGAAAAACAATTGCATGTCATTCGCTCCGTCCTGATCAGAAACCTGGATCGCAAAAAGATCTTCCGTCGAATTTGCAGCATTATTGAAGGCCGCCGCATAGCTTGGTGTAAGCGCGAACCCGTTTTCTTTTGCCAATGTAATAGCCTGATTAGATGCCTCCAACGCCTTTTGATAGTTACCCATTTGCAGGTAAATTCTTGACAAGTAACCCCATGCAGCCACTTTATTGAAGAACACATCATTTGTTTCGGGCAAAAGTGCCTCAGCTTCGATCGCATCTTTCAGAATCTGTGCGTAAGTAGCCTCTAAAGTGTTTCGTGGCAACTTGTTGGCGTCACTGATCACCGTTGTTGGGGTGAGGATGACCGGTATCCCGGCGGCAGTTGCCGCATTTCCCGCACTGTATGGCTGGGCGTACAATTGCACCAGTTCAAAATACACCACCGCACGCAAAAGCAATGCTTCGCCTTTCACACGGTCCTGATCATCTTCAGCCACAATGTCAATAGCCGACAGGATATTGTTTGCCGCGTTAATTGCCTCAAAACTTCTTAACCAACCTTCTGTTACGTAGCTATTCGTCACCAGGATTTGTTTGTTGTAAACTTCACGAGGCTGAGGATATGTACCTTCCCAGGTAATTTCACCATCAGCAGCCAATAGTTCCGAGAAGAGCAGCATGTCCCCACCGAGCACATAGGCGTCGCTCATTTCGTCGTATGCACCGCGCAACACACGCTTCACGTTGGCGTCCGAGCTGAGTGCAATTTCAGAAGTCGTATTTTGCTGTGGTAATAAATCCAGCTTGCCGGCACATGCGCTGAGCATAAAAACCGAGCCCATGAATATTGGAATATATTTTTTCATGATCGTTATCATCTAATTTTAAAATCCTAAACTAATCCCGAAAGTCACCGATTTGATTTGTGGGGCGGCATAAAAATCACCTCCCTGATTTCTGTTACCTGCCCGAAAATCCGTATTTACCTCAGGATCCCAACCCGGATACTTTGTAAAAGTGGCCAGATTCAGGCCGGTCACATATATTCTCGCCGAGCTCAGTTTAATTTTCTGAATTACAGATGCCGGGATACGATAACCCAGGGTTATGTTTTTCAGCCTCACGTAGGTTGCATCATATACATAACGGCTCGAAGCGCCGGTACCATTTCCGCCTGATAACCTCAACTGGGGAACGTTGGTGATATCACCTTCCTTTTGCCATCTTGCCAGCTGATCAGTAGTCTGATTATCAAACCAGTCAAAGCTTGCACTCATAAAGCCACCAGCACCATTCATTACCTGATTTCCGAAAACGCCCTGAAACAATACGCTTAGTTCAAAACCTTTGTAGCCAATTGTGTTGGTCAAGCCTCCGATCCAGTCCGGATTGGGATTTCCCACAACGAAATTTCCTGCCGCGTTGTAATCATTTGTGGTTTTACCATCCTCCATGACGTAAAGCGCGTCACCGTTGGCCGGGTCAGCACCTGCGAATTTAGGGCCATAGAAAACACCAATTGATTCTCCCACTTTTAGCGCATTGAAAAAACGCCCGTCGTTATTTGGTACAAGATTCTGGTCCCCGTCAAGTTTGGTGACTTTGTTGATGTTTCTTGAAATATTGAAACTGGTATTCCAGGTTAGCGATTTGCCCGCAAGGTTGGTGGAGTTAATCACAAATTCAACCCCTTTGTTCTGCATCGAACCGATATTTACGGTTTGTGTTGAAAAACCGGAAGTTCCGGGTACAGGTACATTGTAAATCAGGTCGTTCGTATTTTTGACGTAATAATCGATCTCACCGGAAATACGGTTATTAACCAGCCCAAAATCGATTCCAATATCCGTTTGATTGGATTTTTCCCATCTCAAATCAGGATTTGCGAGTTGTGTAGGGACCAGACCGGCAGAACCTGCATATTTCCCGGCGCCCCACAAACCGAGCTGTTTGAAATCACCGAAACCGTCCGCATTTCCCGTAATACCCCAGCTTCCCCTAATTTTAAGGAAACTGATTGCCTTGGAATTGACCAGGAATGACTCTTCCGACAAAACCCAACCCGCCGAAACCGCAGGGAAAAATCCATATTTTTTGTCCTTACCAAATTTAGAGGAACCATCAACGCGGCCACTCAACGAGAACAGATAACGATCTTTTAACTTGTAATTGGCTCTTGCGAAATACGACAAAAATGAAGACTCCGAGGAAGAAGATGAGCCCGCAGTAATTTTCCCCGCACTCTCGATTTTTTTAAGTGCATCCACCGGGAAATCCTGGCCGGTAACGTAATTTCTGTCGTCTTTATAATCTTGAAACGACATGCCGGCTGTAAAATCAAGGATTTGCTGCGTACCGATCGTCGTGTTGTAGTTGAAATAATTGTTCGTATTGTAATTTACAGTACGGAACCAATAAGATGAGCCCTGTCCGTTCACAGACTGCCCCACTTCTGTTTTGATACCGTAAAATACATCCTCGTCCTGGTTGAGCACATCAAAGCCAAGTTCGGTGCGGAAAGTCAATCCCTTCAGGATATTGTAACTCAGGTAAGTACTTCCGATGTTGCGGAAAGCCGTAGTGATGTAACGCGAATTTCCAAGCTCAGTCAAAGGATTGTAATAAGTGGTCACCGGCCTGTCGTTTACAACACCATCTTTGTCGTAAACCGGAGTGATCGGCGCCAGCGCTACGATCTGCATCGGCGTGGAAAACTGGTTATCCTGCGCAACACGATTTGAAACCGTCCTCGAAATACCCATATTGAAACCCAGCTTCAAACGAGACGAAACATCCTGCTCCAGATTTACACGTCCTGACAATCTTTTGAAATCGTTTCCGAACAAAATCCCATCCTGGTCATTGTAACCACCGCTGATATAGAACCGTGTTTTTTCACTTCCTCCTGACGCGTTGATGTCAATGATCCGTGTTTTGGATTCATCATTGTAAGCGAGTTTCTCCCAGTTTGTATTGGTTTGTTGTGTACGCCAGTCAGTTCCTCCGGAGTATCTGTCGAGTCTTCCCTCAGCAAATTCCAGCCAGGAATCAGGATATTGGGCAGGATCGGTTGAATTGATCCCATCTCGTGCGTCCGAATTTATCGCTGCCTCACGAAGCAGATCCACATACTGTTTTGCGTCAAGAAAACTGCGGTGCCTTGTGGGTTTATTGAAACCGTACTGAAAGTTGGCTGTCAGATTTGTCTTGCCTGATTTTCCTTTTTTAGTTGTGATTAAAACGACTCCGTTTGCCGCGCGGGAACCGTATATTGCAGCCGCGGATGCATCTTTCAATATTTCAAATGACTCGATGTCGTTAAAGTTAATATCTGCCAGCGGATTACCTGAGGGAGCAATTGTGGAGCTTCCCGACAAAGACGTGCCCGACTGTGCAGAAGAGTTCACAGGAATCCCGTCTATGACATAAAGTGGCTCGTTCGACGCGCTGATCGACCCGGTTCCCCTTATACGAACCTTTACTCCTTCACCCACTTTACCGTTATTGGATTCAATAAAAACACCGGCAGCGCGACCTTGTAGTGCCTGGTTAAAATTGGTAACAGGCGTATTTGCGATTTCAGCGCCTTTTACACTTGCGATGTTGCCGGTAAGATCCCGTTTTATTTTTGTACCAAAACCGACCACGACCACTTCGGAAAGAAATTTCTCGTCAGATGCGAGCACGACGTCTATAACAGACTGGTTTCCAACTGCAACTTCCTTAGTCACAAATCCAACCATAGAGAATACCAGAGTCGTTGCGTTGTCAGGAAGGGCGAATTTATATACTCCTTTTTCATCACTTAACGCTCCTATATTAGTGCCCTTTACCTGAACCGAAACCGCAGGAAGCATACTGCCCTCAACATCCGACACTTTACCCGAAATTTGTTTGCTTTGCGCGTACAACAAGGTTTGAGTAAAAATGACAGAAAATAGTAATAGTACTATTTTTTTCATAAATAAATTAATTAGGTAAGTGAAATTAAATTACACAGATTGCAATAATAACAAAATATTATGTCAATAATAGAGAAATAGCAGAAATATCAAAGCGAAGATTATTCAATTGGCAATTTTCGCCTGCTAAAATTAAGAACACAATCTACGTCAATAAATACAACCAATACAATATTATTTGCCAATTTACTGTGGATACGCAAAATGAGCAAATTCCAACAAATTTCCGCCAGTTAACAAAAAAAGCACTCTCTTTCGAAAGTGCTTTGGTTTTATTCTGCTCTTCTTGCCCTTCCAACTATCTGAGCCAGCTTATCCACGTTTTACCATCCTTGGCACTGACCATGTCATACGCATTTTCCCCGATCTGAACGAGATAGTAACCGCTTGTATCATACAGTTGATTTCGGGAAGAGATCGCAGCCGGCTGATCGGTCGGGTAAGTTCCCAGTGTACCTGCGTTGCTAAAAACCACACGCCCATCTGTTGTAAAAGTAGGAGGACTGTTCGGTGCATCTGCAAAAATAAGTGCAAGAGAGTTGTCCCTGACGAACGCTGGCCCGAATGCATCGTAATTTGAACCAAACTGCGGCCAATAGAAATAATAATAATAGTAGTCCGTCCCGACTTTCATGTTATTAACCTTGAACGCGTCATCAACACCATTCGCATGGAAACCGTCCCAGGATTGCCAGTATCCACCAACCTCAATAGGAGCCTGAAACCATCTTCTCGGTGCGGCAACATCAATTTTTAAGGGTTTTGCTGCTTCAACTACGGTTACAGCCGAGCCAGCCGCAGTTAATCCCAGTGATAGTTTTGTCGCATCCCAGGTAATATTAGTAAATCCATTGATCGTCTGAGAGCCATTTACGAATGGAGTTACGAAGGAAACACCAACAGAAGAATAGTAGTAATCTGTTGTAAACGAATTCACTGTTGTGCCTACCAGCCAGTTAAGTGTGATTTTCCTTGTATTCTGGTTGACTGAAATTTCATAGGTGACACCCCCGATTGTAATCCGCTTGAAATAAGTAAGATAGTTTGCAATGTTACTAAAAAGTAAGCTCTTACCCAAACCACCGTTTCCGTATGCGACAGACTCTTCCTGAGTCGCTCTGGTGAGTATCAACTTACTTTGATTTTTTGTCCCGATCAGCGTAATGATACCCGTAGAATCCGATTGAAAGGTAAATTCAAAATCAGATTTTAAGCCTTCTCCGTATGCTCCTCCATTGACACTTCCATCCGGATCTGCCAGAACGTGCAGGTAAGAATAAGTATCAAAGATCAGCGAAGGCTGCTGAATGGCTTTCAACCGGTAGCTGCTTTCCTTCGCAGTTACTGCCGAAGTCTTATCAAAATCGGAATACATAACTACCCGGTTCTGATCATTAAATTTAAAATAAAAGCTGTAACTGCCTCCTGCACCAGGATAAATAATCCCTTTCCAGCCAAACTCGGCGCTACTCAGATCTTTTTGATACGTAGCAAGCGCTTCATTTAATCGCTCATCGGCGGTTTTTTCAAACACTGCCTCTTCGTTCTTACAAGACCAAAGGCCCGTTAGCAGCGTGATTGAAAGATATAATAGTAACCTATTTTTCATAATCATTTGATTTGAATACCTCACGACTTTATATCAACTGAATAAGCGCTGCGCGGCATTTTGTTTGCAAGCTGTAAAAATCAATTCCCCATGCAGTTTTGTAATAGTTTACCACCAGTGCTTCCTTCCTGCGCAACTTCGCCTGCGCATCTGCCTTACTAGTGCCATTTACACTAGTGCCTTCAGGGATGGAATTGACCATTCTGGTGTACCCGTCTTTCCCTTCGATCAGCAGGATCGCGATGGTTTCCACAAAATCGTCGTCATAACCTGATGAAGAATAAGCTGAGACAAAGCCGTCGCGGCGCGCTTCGGCATCGCTGACATTGATCCAGTTTTCTCCCTGAAACAATCCTTCACAAACCCGCCTGAATTCCACCGGGTAGATGATATTCTGGTGTAAAATATGCCCGAATTCATGTTGCAGGGTGTGGATATTCTCTTTAACATTATTTGAGTCCGTGGCCGCAACATATCCCTCCATGCCTTTCACCTTGAACTTATTGATATCGAAAACAACAATTTTCCTTCCGCCTTCTGCCTGGCCTAAAACCACACCACCATTTGACAAATACTGCACACTGCCCGAAAGGACAAATAATTTCGGCGAATACTTATTGAAGAATGTCATGCCGGCCTGTTGCACATACGGATTGATCCAGGCTTTCCGAACCGCTTTCGAGAAAGGAATGACCAGTTCTTCCTTCGGAGGAATTAGCGTTTTTGTAATGTCACTGAACTGGAACTGATCCCATTTATAGTTCATCCCAATATTGAACGGCGTGGTAAGGCTGTCCATGATCCATTTGTCCACAGTATTCTGAGCCCAGACATCTCCGCCAAGACCCGAAATATTTTCAACATCACTAAGCTTGTCTTCCTTACAAGCCGACGACCCTGCACAAATTGCGACCGCGACCATGATTTGTATTGAAACTGATCTAATATTCATTGTTGTAATTTTTTAGAATTACCAAAAGTCTCATTTAACAGTACTTATCTCTTATTCAATTCCAATCCCGACAATGTGGCCGACTGTGGCAACTGCAATTGTCTTCTCGGATCTCCCTGCGGCACCGTAATTGTCTGCCCCTCTCTTGTATTGTGGGTTACGCTTATTCCATAGCGCAGAACATCAAACCAGCGCATTCCTTCCTGCGTAAATTCAAGCCGGCGCAGGTCCATGATCGAGTAAAGAAGACCAAGGTTATTGTTGGCAGCCGTGTTGGACAAGCCATAAAATGTCCGGATTTTCGCAGCAGTAATCAGTTGTGTGGAGGCATTGTAATTCCTGATCCTTTTACTCGTATAAAGATTTAAATCGGCAAGTACTGCTGCGGTATTTCCCTGAGCAAGGTTTGCTTCGGCACGGTTGAAGAGCACCTCTTCGGCTGTAAAAAGCGGAACCATCACATAAACCGTTCCTATTTCTGCATTCACCGATTCTTTAACAAAATACTCTGTCAGTTTCGGAATCAATAAATTTCCTTCGCCCTGCGTAAAAATCGGAAAAATCCAGTCAGCAGCGGTACCTGTCAGCTCGCTCACCGCCGAAATCTCATCCCATTTCGCATTGGTAAGCCCATAGCGGTAAGTTGCTGCGTAGCGGCCAAAAAGCGAGTTTGTTTCCACCAGTAACAAATTGGCATTTTCACTAGCTCTTGTATATCGTTTATATAATTCGTCGTAAGTCAGCGGTGCGTAAACCGTGTTCCAGGGGCGCAGGTTTGCTGCAATGTCTCCTCCGGGAAAAACATTATTCGCATACTGAAGTACTTTCGCATAATCCTTTTTTACCAGATAAAACCGGCAGGCAAACGCATTTGCAGCAGCCGTATTGAAATGGTATTTTGGCACGGTGTAGCTCACGTCCCTGATCAGCGGCAAGCCTTCCAACAGATCTTTTTCTATCATTTCGTAAACATAAGCAACCGTCTTCCGCTCATACTTTTTGATCACTTCGTTCTCCGGTTCTGTCACATACGGAATGCCCGGATCCGATGAAGCAGTTGCAGGATCGTAGAATTTGCTGTAAAAACTAACCAACATAAAATGCGCATAAGCACGAGCTACAAGCGCTTCTCCTTTTTGAGCTGAAAATGTTTCCGGATTAGGTGATGTTGAGATCACAAACAAAGCCTGGTTTGCTACGGAAATAGCGTGATATGCCTGGGCCCAGTACATGTCAGGGGCATCTTCCTTGTCTACAGGAGCATCTACAACATTGAAAAGATAAGAGCCCCGGTTTACCCGGTCATCCGTACCCACGCCTTTATCACCCGCATTATCGCTCATCGACTCACTGAATGTGACGTAACTTCCCTGCGGATAGGCCGTAACAAGCAATTGAGATACCTGTTCCGGTGTTTTCAGCGTCGCCCTGGTGCTGTCGGGCTCAGTGGAAAGGAATTGCTCACAGCTTACCATTGTCAGCAAGGGCAGCGCAAAAAGAACCCGTTGTAAAATTTTGTTGTATATCATCACTATCTTATTTCGCGGTATAAATATTTGATTCCGAAGATTCGCCACACCCTGTCACAAAGTAAATTTCAAAGACGCTGTGAACTGCTTCTGTACCGGCTGCGCCACCCCGCCCGTATTGAAGAATTCGGGATCTTGTCCTCTCAATTTCTTATCAGCGTAAATCAACCATACGTTAATCGCTGACACCTGGATTGAAGCAGCACTCATTCCCAGTCTTTTTGCAAACAACAACGGCACTTTGTAAGCAAGTGATATTGATTTCAGACGTACAAAATCTCCTTTTGCAACACGCTCAGACGAGTAGTTGTAAGCCGTATAAGGATAAATACCCGATAAATACAGTTGGTTTGTTGTCAAATCAGGAATAGAAGGCATGGTGGTAATTTTCTCGTCGCCCGCCATTTCCCAACGATCGTTAAATTCTCTCGGATAGGCATCCAGATCACTGTATGCAAATCGTGAATTTGATGTTCCTTTATAGAGCGGATTGAGGCGGATTTTATTACCAGCCTGACCGGTCAGAAACAGGTTAAAGGTCAGATTTTTATAAACAACCGTATTGTTGACACCACCGGTAAGCGGTGGATCCACCGGGCCTTCGTATTTCAGGTATGACGTATTTTGATCCTGAAGGTACACATCCGAGCTAACTTCCCCGCTTTCATTGATGAAGGTTGGAACGCCCGTTTTAGGGTTCAGACCACGAAAATCAACAGAGAACAGGCTACGTACCGGATGCCCCTGCACATTGGCACCTTCCGCTTTCACCATATCAAAAATTGTTGGAACGTTGTCAACATTGGTAATTTGTGTTCTGGCATAACCCGAAGTCAGCCTGGCGCGCCAGGTTACATCCTGCGATTTGAACAAAACTCCCTCAATAGATAAATCAATTCCTTTGGACTGCATATCAGCATAATTCGCAATCTTGAAAGTCTGTCCACCGATACCGGAAGTTTTGATCCGGTCAATCAGATCAAAGCTGTTGCGGAGATACACGTCCGCGGTAATTGAAAGGCGGTTCGCAAAAAAAGCAAGATCCAAACCGACATTTGCGCTATACAGCTTTTCCCAGGTAAGATCAAGATTTGCCAGTGATGCAAGATTGATTGCAGATTCCTTTTCATCGGCGTAAGGCCTGTTGGTGATCATACTTTGCAAAAGAACTGCGGAGTTGGTAGCCGGGCCGGTACTTGCCGTCAACCCGTAACTTCCGCGCAGTTTGGCATAACTGATCCACGTCAGATCTTTGATAAATTTCTCATGGTCAATATTCCAGGAACCTGCAACAGTCCAGGTGGGAAGCCACCGCCCGATTGCCGACTTTCCAAACCGGTTGGATCCGTCATAGCGCGCATATGCTGTGAAGTTATATTTATCATCAAGCGTGTATCCAAGGCTACCATAAAAGGCTGCAAAACGGTCGAAGGTTTTTCCCATTTCATAGTAAGGGAAGTTGCTTTCGATGGTTTGTTTCAAAATCCGGTAATCTACGAATGGTACGCCGCCCTGATCATATTGATACCCATAACCGGTATTGTTAAAACTCTGACGATTTGTAAATTTGATCTCCTGACCGACGAGCACGTTGAAATTGTGACGGTCCTGGAAAACTCTGTTGTAACGCAGGTTGTTTCTGACGTTATAAAAACTCATCTCATCCTCTGCCCGGTTATAAAAACCACCACGTGGTAGCACAATTACAGGCTGCGCATCGGGATTTTCCGGATCAGTATATAGAAATTTGTTTGCTTTGGCGATCGTCGATGTTCCTGCCGCACGGTAGGCATTGGCCATGTTGGAATTCTCCGTAATCTGGTGTTCACGGCCGGTTTTGATATAACGCAAAGCACCTACAAAGTCATACTGAATGTGAGGTGTTATTTTGTAAGTCAAATCGCCTTGTAACCTGATGTCGGCCAGATTGAGCTGAATGGTGTTATTTTCAAGTTCTGTGAGAATATTAAAAGGCGCAAAATTCCTCCGGAAATATTCGCGGTCGCCATTTTCATCGAACGCAGTGAGCGTTCTGCTCGTGTTCAATGCATAACTGAAAGGGTTTATGTCAAAATCCCGTCCGTAGGTACCATCAACCGGATTACCCTGCCGACTTAAGGAACCTGGTGCTTTCTGACGTCTCAATGAAGAAAGTGTTGAAAACCCGATCTGAACTTTATCCGAAACCTTGTAATTGTTTCTGAAATTGAGAGTGTAACGATTCACGTTGTCTGCGACTGTCCAGCCATTGTCACTCAAAAAACTGGTGGAAAAGTAAGACTGGCTTTTATCTGTTCCAAACGAAATACTCAGGGAATGCTCTTGCAGAAAGTTGTTTTTAAACAGAATATCAAACCAGTCGGTATTGGCGTTGGCATAACGCAGCAGATAATTTTTCTTGGCTTCGGGTGTATTGGCAAGTCCGAAAGTGCCATCGTCCTTACCAACCAGAAGGCTGTAATATTTTCCGTAAACACCATAATCAGGCTTATCCAAAATATTGGAATTCAGATAACCTTTTCGCTCTAATTCGCCAAGAACAGACATCTGTTCGGCAGAGTTCATGATGTTGAAATTGCGGTAGGAAGGTTTTAGTTGTGTACTGAAATTACCTGAATAAGATATAACCGGCTTTCCGCTTTTTCCTTTTTTGGTAGTGATCACGATCACGCCGTTCATTGCGCGCGCTCCGTACAAGGCAGCTGCAGCGGCATCTTTCAAAATATCAAAGGTCTCAATATCATTGGGATTAAGGCCTGCAACGGCAGATCCTAGTAATGTCGTTGGGTCACCGCTTGAAAGCTGGTCATTTGAAATGTTGACGATATCTTCCAGAACAACTCCATCCACAACCCATAAAGGCTTGTTGTCCCCATTCAGCGAAGTCGCTCCTCTGATCCGGATCTTGGGTGCAGCACCGAATGTGCCGGAAACATTTTGAACAGAAACTCCGGCCGCCCGCCCTTCAAGAGATCGGCTCACGTCCGGCAAACCGTCAATTTTGACGTCATCGGCCTTCAATGTTACAGCAGAACCTGTAAATTTTCCTTTATCAATTTGTTGGAAACCAGTTACGACGACATCCTGCAAGCCAACTGCATCTTCTACGATGACAATATTGAGATTTCTGGCGGCAGGCACTTCTTTGGCAATGAAGCCGATCATAGTCACTACAATGACAGATTGATTGCTCACGCCATCCAGTGAAAACTCACCCTTATCGTTGGTTACGGTACCCTTGGTAGTGCCTTTCACGCGGACCGTCGAACCGATCATCGCCTCACCGGTTGCACTTTTTACCGTTCCTCGGATGTCAATATTTTGTGCTTTTAGTTCAGGAGAGAAGACTAGTATTAAAAAACCGATGAAAACTGCACTCAGTAAACGCACCAAAAGCCGTTCACGGCCACTGCTCCGATAAAAAATTTCCATACAATGAGTATAAGTCTGACTATAAATTAATGGCCGGCCGCCGTAACGGTCTTTAGTTATTCATGAATTCAATAATACACATAAACAAAACAAAAAACGAGAAGTTTTTTGAGGGTCTTTATTCAAAAAGATTGGATGTTCGTAAAATGGGCGAACCCTTAACGATTTGTCAGACCGGAATTTTGATCTGAACTTAACGACAATTACGCATGATGGGGGGCATTTGTGGAGTCTAACGAAAAAATAAATACTTTCTGTATGGCAAAAAGCAGTGTTTCCGAAATTTTAGTTCGCTAAAGAGCCTTTATTGCTGATAATCAAATGTTTCGACAGCGAAAGATTTTCTTCAGTTACGCTTCTGGGGTTCTTTTAAAGCCAGGCTGACCAGTTCTGCTGTGTTTTTGACATTTGCTTTACGCATAATACTCGCCCGCTGATTGGCGACGGTATTCGCGCTAATCTCAAACCGCTCTCCGATTTCTTTACTGCTGAGACCTTCCGTAAGACATTTAAGAATTTGTTGCTCACGGGGCGTAAGCGCTTTCCAAACCGAAGACTTAGGGACTTCACCCTCTTCCTTTTTGGGTTCAGGATTTCGAAACGCTTCTTTGATCAGATTGCGGATAATAATGGAAGATGCACTTGGCGGATAATACAATTCTCCCAAAGCGACGCTCCTTACCGCCTTGAGAATTTCTTCCCGGCTGGTATCTTTTTGCAGATAACCTGCTGCGCCATGCCGCACCGCCGACAATATATAATCCGGGTTGTTGTGCATGCTAAAAACGAGTATTCTCACCTTCGGAAATGCCGTACCCATTTGCTGAATTACCTCAATTCCCGACATACGGGGCATGGTGAGGTCGAGCAAAATAACTTCCGGCGCCAGCTTGGTAACCTGATCCAGCACCTCATCTCCATCAGTTGCCTCACCGACGATCAATATATCATCCTCGTCTTCCAACAGGGTAATGATGCCCTGCCTCACAACTGAATGGTCATCCACGACTAAGATTCGAATCGGCATATTTCTGAGATTACTTTTTCGCTATTCGCCAAAATTTTTGCTGATTGAAATTATCAGTTCAGATTTCAACACTGATTACCAGCCGCGTACCCTTGTCAACCTCGGAGATAATTTCCATCTCGCCATTCAAAAGCTGGGTTCGCGTGCGGATGTTTTCAATACCGTTTTGGTTCAAAAAACTTTCCCCATTGTTTTTCAAATTACGAATTAAAAATCCTTTTCCGTCATCCTCAACTTCCAAAACAAGGCGATTCTTAATTTGTTCTAATTTAATCCTGATATTGTCTGAATCCGCATGTTTCAAAGCATTATTCAAAGCCTCCTGCGCTATCCGGTAAAGTCCCGTCTCCATTGTTTTGCTCATTTTAATGCGGTCTTTGTTCCCTTCAAAACTTACCGTAGCACCGGAAGCACCTGAGGTCTGCTCACACAGTAGCGCCAAAGCGGCCCCAAGCCCGAAATCACTCAAAACCGAAGGCATGAGGTTAAAGGAAATCTGGCGCGTGGTCTGGATTGTATCCTGGATCATGCGCACCAGCTGGTCAAATCTTTGGCGTTGTTTTTCATCTTCAAACTGAACCTGTTTCAATTTTTCAGCATGTAGCTTCAATCCCGTCAGCATTTGGCCGATCCCGTCATGGAGTTCAAGTGCAAAACGCTTTCTTTCCTCTTCCTGTCCCTCAATCAGACCGGCGGCACGTACACGTTCCTCGGCCAGTTGCAACTGATATTTTTCTTCTTTCAACCGCAGCAGATCATTTTGGGCGTCGGTAAGTCGTGAATTCGTTTCCTTCAATTTTTGGTTCGAAAGCCGCAACGCTTCTTCCGATTCCGTTAACATATGAACCACCCTTCGCGTCGTATTCACAACAGGCCGAAAAATCAGCAAGCCTTCGGCAAGCAACACCAGAATCGTCATAATGTCCAGTATCCATTCGATTCGTTCCAGATTTTCAAGTCTTTCAAAGCTTTCTTTGTCAAACTGAAAAACGATCTGGTTCATCTTTGCAAGAAACACCGGTTCATTTTCCAGTACCCGGTTCAGTGCAATAAGCTTCTCCGGCAGCGCCGAAGTGCTGTCATTGATAAGCTTGAAATTGGCGTAAATATCCTGAAAAACAGGATCGAGACTTTGGAACATACTATCCAGGGGAGGACTTTTCCAAACCACAAAGCCGCTTCCGATAGCCAGTTTACGCTTTGCCAGCTGTTCGTGACTCGCCTTCCATGAATTCAGTAATGAGTCAAAGTCAGCCGGATCCCGATTGGGTATCTTCTCAATTTTCAGCAAAGAAAGTTTGGTAAGACGCTGGCTGAGCATGCGCTGCCTACCGGCCACATTCACCACCCGGCCGTCGTGATTCAGGTTGCTGATTGTCCTCCTTATCAGGAATAATCCACTGATCGTCAGGAGCGCCACAACAAACAGAGCAACAATGTAAAAGCGTGTGAGGCTGCCTGCTACCCGTTTATCGAGTCCTTCCATTTATCATAATCCGATGTAAACCTGGTTTTCTTTCACCATTACCGGGAAAGTGTTGATCTGATACGCGTCGTCGTTCAGGCATTGACCGCTTTGCAAAGAAAACGTTTTCTTATGGAATGGGCACGCTACTTTGGGCTCACCTTCCTGGCTGCCGATCATCCCGCGTGACACAGCCATCTGTTGGCGATGCGGACACTCGTTGTCGGTAGCATACCATTCGCCACGTCTTGCAAAATTAAAAATGGCTATTTGTTTGCCTTCAATCAACGCACAACCGCCACCGTCTGCTGGAATATCTTCCACGTGACACGCCTTGTGCCAAACTATTCTGTCTTTCGTTTCTTTTTGAGGTTCCATGTTTTTTCTGGTTAATCACCGGATTTGTTTTGTGTTATCGGGATGCTCCCCATTTTCAGATATTTAAGTCCTTTGGACATGCTCGCTGCGTCAACGCGACGCCTCACACCCACTCTTTCACACGCTTCTGGTCACGCATTGACTCAAAGGCTATACTCGGATCTTTGATCGGCACATTGACAAAGTGTGTAAATCTTTTCCGCAATTCCGGACTTTCAACCACCTCTCTCCATTCGCACTTGTATACGTCAATCAGCGCCTGCATATCTTTTTCCAGATCTGCGCCTATTCCAAGAACATCGTCGACGACAACGGCCTTCAGATAATTAATTCCACCCTCCATTTTATTGAGCCAGGTTGCTGTTCTGGTAAGTGGGTCAGCGGTTTTAATATAAAACATCAGGAATCGGTCGATCAGGCGGAGGCAGGTTTCCTTGTCAACATCTGTGGCGATCAACTGTGCGTGCTGTGGTTTTGAGCCGCCATTGCCGCAGACGTACAAATTCCAGCCTTTTTCAGTTGCAATGATGCCAAAATCTTTACTTTGCGCCTCGGCACATTCACGTACACAGCCAGAAACAGCGGACTTCAATTTGTGTGGTGAGCGAAGACCTTTGTACCGGTCTTCAACTTCAATGGCAAACGAAACCGAATCCTGAACACCAAAACGGCACCAGGTCGAACCAACGCAACTTTTTACCGTCCGCAACGACTTTCCGTATGCATGGCCGCTTTCAAAACCTGCATTGATCAATTCTTCCCAGATTGCCGGAAGATCCCCGAGGTGCGCCCCGAATAAATCAATCCGCTGTCCTCCGGTAATTTTGGTATACATACCATATTTCTGCGCTACCTGACCGATCACAATCAGTTTTTCAGGGGTGATTTCTCCGCCGGGAATCCTCGGAACGACAGAATAAGTGCCGCCTTTTTGAATGTTTGCCAAAAACCTGTCGTTCGAGTCCTGAACCGGAGCACGGTCTTCTTTCAAAATACTTTCGTTCCAGAGACTGGCAAGAACTGAAGCGACGAGCGGCTTACAAACTTCGCATCCATCCCCCTTTCCAAAATGGTCAAGTACAGCGCTGTACGTTTTCAGCCCCTCCATTTTAACAAGATCAAGCAGCTCCTGGCGGGAATGATCAAAATGCTCACAAACCACATTTCGAACATAAACACCTTTTTCCTTTAAAACGCCTTGGATAATATCCTTAACCATTGGCACACAGCCGCCACATCCCGTACCTGCCTTGCAGCATTTTTTAATTGCTTCAACGGTCTGATGCCCATTCTCCCCCACTTCGTGGCAAATCATTCCTTTCGTTACAGCCTCGCAGGAACAAATGAGCGCGTCATCGGGAAAACTCATCACACCGGCGCCAGCGTCCTCTCCTCCGCGAGAACCAAGAATCAGATCCTCAGAATCCGGCGGCAGAATTGTTTTGCTTTTACAGGTTTGAAGCAACATATTATATTGCTCAGCATCCCCGACAAGAATTCCGCCCAAAAGCGATTTCCCATCGAGCGACACATTGATCCTTTTATAAACTCCCTTCGCTTTGTTTTCGTACCGGATCGTTTTGCAGGCAGGTTCTTCAATAAACGCATCTCCGAAACTGGCAACGTCCGTGCCGATCAGTTTGAGCTTCGTCGACATATCGAACGGCAGAAATTCCTTTGTTCCGCCCATCAGAGCAGTCACCACCACTTCGGCCATCTCATATCCGGGGGCAATCAACCCATATATCATGTGATGCGCGAGCGCACATTCACCGATGGCAAATATAAAAGGGTCGGAAGTTTTCAAATGATTGTCAACCACGATGCCGCCGCGCGGATGTGTTTCAAGACCTGCAATTTTCGCAAGTTCATCTCTCGGCCGAATCCCTGCCGATATAACCAGCATGTCCACCTCAAGAAAAGAATTGTCGCCAAACTGCATGCCACTGATCACATCGTCGCCGGTAATTTCCTGTGTGCTTTTGCCTAAATGAATCTGCAAACCCAGACTTTCCAGCTGACTTTGCAGCATTCTCGAACCAGCCTCGTCAATTTGTCTTGGCATCAGACGCGGTGCAAATTCAACAACATGCGCTTCCTGCAGGCCGAGATCAAGCAATGCTTTTGCGGCTTCCAAACCCAGCAAACCACCACCCAGTACTGCACCTTTTTTAGCTTTCCGTGCGAAGGTCTGGATCATCTCAAGATCCTCGATCGTACGGTAAACAAACACGCCGTCTTTTTCCACACCAGGTATCGAGGGAACAAAGGCACCTGAGCCGGTAGCCAGCACCAGATAGTCATAATAAACTACAACACCATGATGCGAGCGAACTGTTTTGGCGTCTCTGTCAATGTCTACAACAGGATCGGAAAGGTAAAGCGCAATCCCATTTTCCAGATACCATTCCTTCGGCGCAAGCGTCAGATCATCAGCAGTTTTCCCGTCGAAAAAAGCACTTAAATGGACCCGATCATATGCTACACGCGGTTCTTCCCCAAAAACCGTCAACGTAAATTCCTGATCTTTTTTTTCTTTGGCCAGCAATTTCTCACAGAATTTGTAGCCTACCATACCATTGCCAATGACTACGATACGGGTGTTTGTGTTTGATTTCATAGTTAATAGTAACTATTAGTTTGGAACATCATTGTTATTTTATTGTAATATTTCAATAATAAGATATATTTCAGCACATATCCTATACACCAAAATTAAATCGCGTTTTCGCCATTTCCTAATTTTATATTTGCCTAATGGATAATTTTTGAACATATATTTTGGCAAATGTATTGTTTTATAAAATTATGACCTTAATTTTGAACCAACAAATCGATATAGTTACAATTTACTATATATAGTACATTTCTAATATTCACCATATTATATATATAAGAGATGGAGGCGAAACTCACTCTAGTCGGTGCCGGACCGGGAGATGCAGAACTGATTACTTTAAAAGGAGTGAAAGCTTTGCAAAAGGCCGATGTGGTGCTCTACGACGAACTTGCCAATGCCGAGATGCTAAACTTTGCACCTGAGCATGCTCTGAAAATGTATGTGGGAAAAAAGGCCGGAAGTGCTGCCTTTTCGCAGGAGGAAATCAACGGCCTGATCGTAAGGCTGGCGCGTAAACGCGGACATGTAGTTCGGTTAAAAGGAGGCGATTCTTTTGTTTTCGGACGCGGTCATGAAGAAATGGAGTATGCCCGCGATCATAACGTTGTTTGTGAAGTCATTCCAGGTATTTCAAGTTCAATTGCCGTTGCCGCCTCCTTGGAGATACCGGTTACCCGTCGCGGTGTCAGTGAAAGTTTCTGGGTGATTACCGGAACAACCCGGAATGGAGAACTGTCCGATGATCTGCGGCTGGCAGTTCAATCCAAGGCAACGGTGGTAGTTTTGATGGGCATGAACAAGCTTGAAGAAATTTGTAACATGTACAAATATTTTGGCAGGGGACATTTGCCAATGGCTGTGATTCAAAACGGAACACGGGCCGACGAAAAAAGCGTCATGGGCCAGGTTTGGGAGATACCGAGTCTGGTAAAAGAAAACGGAATCGGATCTCCTGCGATTATCATATTGGGCGAGGTGGTAGCGCTTCATCCATCATACGCGCTGGAATATTTAAAGACGAATCAGATCTATTCATAAAAAAACCGGTACGGTGTGGGGACACCGTATCCGGTCAACAATTACTCCAAAAGGAGTTGTTCATGTTCCACACAAACAGATCAAATAAAATGGAAAAAATCACATAAACCAAATGCCGGCAATGTGCCATAGATGTACACCGCCACTCCGCAAGTCATTAAAATGGCCGCACCTATTTTTCCATTTTAAAAATCTAAAAAATGAAAACAACCGTTTACCTTCTACTATGGAGCATACTGGCAATGGCACTGTTCATTCCCGGAGAAGCGACAGCACAGTTCAGCGCATCCGCCCAACTCAGAACACGGACCGAATTGCTGAGCGGACAGGGATCACCCATTTCCCAGGGTGAAAGGCCTGCATTTTTCACATCGCAAAGAACCAGGTTAAACGCAGGTTACAAGGGCTACCGTACGCAATTTTATATTTCAGCACAGGATGTGCGCGTTTGGGGGCAGGATGCTTCAACAAATAACCGGGTAACGAATGCCGCTTTAAACGGATTTATGCTGCATGAAGCCTGGGGCGAAATCAGCCTTTTCGACACAACAATAACAAAAACAGGTAAAGATCTTTCCATCAAAATCGGTCGCCAGGAATTGCTTTATGATGACAGCCGGCTGCTTGGAAATCTGGACTGGCTGCAACAGGCGCGGCGCCATGACGCAGCGCTGATCAAATATTCAAATCAGGGATTTTTGGCACACCTGGGATTTGCGTATAACCAGAATCGTGAGCTAAAAACAGGAACACTCTATGATGGCGTTCCAAACGGATATACTGCCGGTACAAACGGCATCGGAACGATGTACAAATCCATGCAATTTGCCTATCTGGGCAAAAAACTTAAACAGGGAAACATCTCTTTTTTGATACTTAAAGATGATTTTCAAAAATATAATTTAACGGAAACCGGCACTAAAACACTCAAAAGAGGAACGTGGAGCAGGGTAACACTTGGACCATACTTACAAACCAAGCTGGGCAAAAGCTGGAATGTGACCGCAAGCGCCTATTTACAAAACGGCAAAGACAAAGATGGAAACAGCCTGAGTTCATACATGTATTCGGTGAAGGGTCAATATGAGGTAACACGTAATTTCTCGGTAATTCCCGGTTTTGATTATACATCAGGAACCACAGCCGGCTCGTCAAAAAACAGAAGTTTTGATCCGCTTTACGGAACACCACATAAGTTTTGGGGACAAATGGATTACTTCTATGCAGCCAACGGGTTTGGCAAAGGCGGCCTTTCCGACTTCTTTATCAGCACAGTCACGAAGGCATCCCCAAAACTGTCTATCCAGGCTGATTTGCACCAATTCTCCAGCGCGTCTCAACTCAGAAACAGCAACGATGAGAAAATTTCCGGGAACTTCGGAAATGAGCTGGACGTCATTGCAACTTACAATCTGACTAAAATGATCAGTTTCCAGGGTGGTTACTGCACATTTCTTTCAACAAATACCCTGGCGCAGGTGAAGAGTGTTAAAGATCCGCAAAAAATGGCAAACTGGGCTTACCTGATGATCAGCATCAAACCAGAATTTTTGAAATAGCTTTTGGCTGTTGACAATCAGAATTTTTGGCTATTAAATCTGTCTGAGAATACCACCCGAACCACTATCGGATATGCCGAATCCGAATCAAAACCAATGTTTCATTTGATCATAATTAACTCCGTTACGATATGGAAACTACAAATAAGCCACTTGAAAAACTGAATATTTTTAGCTTCAAAGGTGTTCAGATGCGCACCTTCCACCTGACCTGGATGGCATTTTTCCTTTGCTTTTTCGGTTGGTTCGGACTGGCTCCGCTGATGTCCGTGATCAAAGCTGACCTTGGACTAACAAAAGGACAAATCGGCAACATTATCATTGCCTCTGTTGCGGCCACTGTTGTGGCGAGGATTCTTATTGGAAAGCTTTGCGACAGCTGGGGACCACGCAAAACTTACACGGCTCTTTTGGCAATTTGTTCCGTGCCGGTAATGACTGTCGGTCTGGTGCATTCGTACGAAGGATTTCTTTTGTTCCGCCTGGCAATAGGCGTGATCGGCGCATCATTCGTGATCACACAATACCATACTTCTGTCATGTTCGACAAAAAAATCGTGGGTACCGCCAATGCAGTTGCCGGAGGCTGGGGAAACCTGGGTGGCGGTGTTACGAACATGGTCATGCCGCTGGTTTTCGCAGGATTTGTCGGCGCTGGTTATTTGCCCGAATCTGCGTGGAGACTTGCCATGATCATTCCGGGAGTTGCTCTATTACTGTTTTCGATACTTTATTACCGGTTAACAAAAGATACGCCGGCAGGAAACTTCGACGAATTGAATGAAACGGCCGCGACAGGAACCGTAAAAGCAAAAGGAACACTGGCAATCGCGATGAAAGATCCACGCACCTGGGGGCTTTTTCTGGCTTACGGCGCTTGCTTTGGAATAGAGATTACGTTCGATAACGTGGCAGCACTTTACTTTTTCGACAATTTCCACACCACGCTGGCAATGGCCGGGATTCTCGCAGGCGCATTTGGATTCATGAATCTTTTTGCACGGGCGATCGGCGGAATTTTAGCGGATAAGGTCGGGAACAGATTCGGAATGATTGGAAAAGGGCGGCTACTTGCCGGATTACTCGCATTGGAAGGAATTGGAATGGCACTTTTTGCCAACAGCGGAAGCCTGGTGGCAGCGGTAGTAACGATGTTGTGCTTTGCGATGTTTTTGAAAATGGCCAACGGCGTTACTTATGCGATCGTACCATTTGTAAACCCGAAAGCCATCGGATCTGTGAGTGGAATTGTAGGCGCAGGCGGCAATGTTGGCGCAGTGCTTGCCGGATTTTTGTTCAAATCCAGTTCAATTTCCTACGCACAGGCATTCATGTATATCGGTGTTGCGATTGCCTGCGTTGCAGCGCTTGTCGCATTGATCAACTTTGACAAAAACCGCGCGACGATAAATGAATCGGCAAATCTGGAGGTAGCAGAAGCATAAATTTCAATCCGTTGCAGGAAGCGGAAATTTGCGCCCTGCAACGGACTGATCCAAAAAAAAAACCGAATGGCAGCATAAAGCATTTCAAATACAATAATTCAACTACCTATGAAAACCGCAACAAATTCATTCAAGTCGACCTGCTGTTACTGCGGCGTGGGCTGTGGTGTTGTGATAGGCAAGGAAGAAAATGGAAAACTGACGCTAGAGGGTGACAAAGATCATCCATCCAACAAAGGCATGCTTTGTTCAAAAGGAATGAATCTGCATTACACGGTCATGGACCAGTCGGACAGATTGCTCTATCCCCAGATGCGACTGAACCGGTCAATGCCTTTGCAGCGGGTGACCTGGGACGAAGCGTTGGAGCGTACGGCAGCAGTTTTCAAGACATTTATCAAGAAATTCGGACCAGACTCCGTAGCATTTTATGTTTCCGGACAGTGCCTCACCGAAGAATATTATCTGGTAAACAAACTCATCAAAGGTTTTATCGGATCCAATAACATTGATACAAATTCCAGGCTCTGTATGAGCTCCGCTGTTGTTGGTTACAAATTGTCTCTTGGCGAGGACAGTGTTCCGGTTTGCTATGATGATATTGAGGAAGCTGATGTTTTTTTGGTGACTGGTGCAAATCCGGCCTGGTGCCATCCGATTTTATGGAGAAGAATTGAAGCGCATAAAGCAGCCAATCCACATGTGAAAATAATTTGTGTGGATCCCCGTCGCACCGATACGGCGCGCTCCTCGGATCTTCATTTACAGATCAATCCCGGAACGGATGTAGTACTGACGAATGCAATCGGCCGGCTTTTGATTGAAAAAAATCACATCGACGAGCAATTTATCGCTGACCATACAGACGGATTTGAGGCATTTCGACAAAAAGTATTTGCGCGTTCGCTCCCGGAATCCGCCCAAATCTGCGGTATTGATGCAGCAGATATTGAACATGCGGCAGATCTGATCGGAAACTCAAAAGGCTTTTTGTCGCTCTGGACAATGGGGTTAAATCAGTCGGTGATCGGTGTGAATAAAAATTTGTCGCTCATCAATCTGCACCTGATTACCGGAAGAATTGGCTCACCGGGCAACGGTCCGTTTTCTCTTACAGGCCAGCCAAATGCAATGGGCGGCCGCGAAACCGGCGGATTGGCAAACATTTTACCGGCGCACCGCGAAGTTACAAACCAGGCGCACCGCGAGGAGATGGAAGCTTTCTGGAAAACGCCGGTAAAAATCGCCGGCAACCCAGGTTTCACAGCAACGGAAATGTTTGAAGCACTGGCCGACGAAAGATTGAAGGCAATCTGGATCATCAACACAAATCCGCTTGTGAGCATGCCCGACCTGAATAGGACAGAAAAGGCACTTAATAATGCGCGCTTCGTCGTGGTACAAGATATTTCAAATCGGGCGGACACTGTTCATTTTGCCGACGTTGTGCTTCCTGCCGCAGCATGGCTTGAAAAAGAGGGTACCATGACGAATGCCGAACGGCGGATCACGCATTTACCAAAAGTGATTGAAGCTCCCGGTGAAGCCTTGCCAGATGCTGAAATTATCTGGCGTTTTGCAAATAAAATGGGTTTCGGAGCGTCATTTGACTATGCCCACGTTTCCCAGGTATACGACGAATATGCCAAGATCACCGCAGGAACGAGCATTGATATTACTGGCGTAAACTACCAGCTGCTAAAAGATGAGAGAAGTATACAATGGCCGTTCAGCCCAAAACAACTCGAAAGCAGGAACCAAAAACTTCACCAAATCAGCCTGAAAGGCTCTAATACCTCAATCCATGGCACTGCCATGGGAAATGACGACAGTAAAACGGCCAATGCCCTCTCGGATAACATCGACACCACTGGCACAAAAAGATTATTTACCGATCACCAGTTTTACACAGCAAATAAAAGAGCGCAAATCTCTGCCGTTCCCGACGAGAACACTTCTGAAAAAACAGACGAGGATTTTCCATTGGTGCTTACCACCGGCAGAATTCGTGACCAGTGGCATACGATGACCAAAACGGGGCGCGTTGCTAAATTGAACCAGCACATACCACAGCCATTTTTGCAAATCCATCCCTTTGATGCAGCAAAGAGAAATATTAAGGAAGGCGATCTGGTCGAAGTAAAAGGCCGCCGTGGAGAGGTACGCGTAAAGGCACAACTTTCCGAGGACGTAAGAAAAGGATTGTGTTTCCTGCCGATGCACTGGGGGAAAATCCTGGGCAGCAATCTGGGCCGCGCCAACAACCTCACACAATCTTTGGTCGATCCAAAATCAAAGGAGCCGGATTTCAAATTCTCAGCGGTTGAAGTCTGTTTATACAAAAAGCCTATCGAAAAAATTGTAGTAATCGGAGCAGGCTCTGCCGGACTTGGGTTTATAAACGCTTATCGTTTGCTGAATCAGGAAGATGAAATCCATGTCTTTTCCAAAGAAATATATCCGTTTTACAATCGCGTTTTATTACCGGACTACATTAGTGGAGCACAATCCTGGGAGCAGCTGGTCAAACTACGCGAAGAACAATTTGAAGATCAAAAAATTACAGTTCATAAAGGAATTGGCATTGTAAATATTGACCGCAAAAACAAGACAATTATAGACTCAGAAAATCAGGAGCACAGTTATGATAAACTGATCCTGGGAATGGGAAGCAGGGCCTTTATGCCAAAGGGCGTCCCGAGTTTACCGGGGATTTTCAACATGCGTTCGCGTCTTGATGCCGACGCACTTCTCCCTTTCCTGCAACAGCCGGAACCCCACGCAGTCATCGTCGGAGGGGGAATTTTGGGTTTAGAACTGGCCGCGTCTTTCCGGGAAATGAACATAAAAGTAACTGTAATTCAACGGAGCGGACGACTAATGGAACGCCAGCTGGATCCGCTTGCGAGCGAACTTTTATATCAGGATCTGATGGGTCGCGGCGTAGAGCTATTTTTCAATGATGAAGTTTCCACATTTTCGGGTGCAAAAAAAGTAGAGGGAATACGATTAAAATCAGGGAGAAAAATTGCTTGTCAGGTTGTCGTTCTCACAATTGGAACTGTGCCTACAATAGAACTGGCAACGGATGCAGGAATTGATACCAAACGCGGAATTCTTGTAAATGACTACATGCAAACTTCCGATCCGGATATTTTTACAGCAGGAGAAATTGCGGAATGGAGAGGCAAAATGTGGGGAATAACGCTGGCCGCAGAACAACAGGCCGAAGTTGCCGCAAAATTCCTGTCTGGAGATATTTCGCAACCTTACAAAGGCAGCACTTCCATGAACATTTTGAAAATGGAAGGGTTACACCTTTGCAGCATCGGCATGACAGAAGTGCCCGCCAATGACCCCAGCTATGAAGAAATCACGTTTGTAGACAAATCGAAACGTTATTACAAGAAATGCATCGTACATCGCGACAAACTGGTGGGCGCCATACTGATTGGCGATAAAAATGAATTTCTTGAATTCCGTGATCTGATAGCGAACGGAACTGAATTGTCCGAAAGACGACTACAATTACTGCGATCAAGCCAAAAAGCGGATCCGCTGGCAGGAAAACTGGTGTGTTCATGCAACAGTGTGGGACAGGGAAATCTGGAAAAGGCGATACAGGAAGGATGTACCGATTTTCATAAACTCTGCCAAAAAACAGGAGCAGGAACAGGCTGCGGATCCTGCCGCCCGGAAGTCAGATCCATATTAGATAAAATGAGCCAACTTACATTGGTATAAAGCACTCCTGTGTGTTACAGGAACTCAACATGCGCGACTACTATCACATCAAAATCAACCTTCCGGGAGGCATCATGTCACCGGGATACCTGAAAGACATTCTGAACGCTGCTTTGAAATCGGACGTACAGACAGTCCGTTTTGGTGCACGCCAGCAATTGCTGATGACTGTTCATTACGAGGAAATGCGTATGCTGGAAAAAGAACTAAAAAACCTTGGAATACGCTATGAAGTTAATTCAGAACGTTTTCCGAATATTATCAGCTCCTATTGTGGCGAAGATGTGTTCCGTACCGGGCAGTGGCTGGGCGCAAACGAGTACCATACTGTGCTCGACAGTTTTGATTTCGCACCGGAATTAAAAGTAAATATTTCTGATTCCAATCAAAGCTTCACACCGTTTTTCACGGGAAATCTGAATTTCATTTCTTCGCAAACCCCGCAGTTTTGGCACCTCTATATTCGTCGAAAACAAGGGAATACATTGTTCAAATGGCCGGAACTCATTTACACAAATGAAATTGGGCGCATCTCAAAAGTAGTGGAAGAATACCTGCTTTCATATGCGGATACGGATGACGAAGCACTGTTTGAGAAAGTGAAGGATCAACTCGCTTACATAAGGCAACCTGTCGGTGACGAACTGGAACTGCCCTCGTTTTCGCTTCCGTATTATGAAGGTTTCAACCGTTACGGATCCAGAACCTGGCTTGGTCTTTACCGCCGCGACGAGCAGTTTCCGGTCAGTTTCCTCATCGACCTTTGCAGTTTATGCCTGAAAAGCAGGATTGGAGAAATCTGTTCAACGCCATGGAAATCGTTGATTATCAAAGGAATCGAGGATCCGCATCGGTCAGAGTGGAGCGCAATTTTAGGAAAACACAATATTAACGTGCGTCACGCGGCAAACGAGCTTGCCTGGCAAACGGAAGACCTTTCAGATCAGGGTTCAAATCTAAAAAAGAAACTCGTAAGCTACATTGAAAAGAATGATACGAGAACTTTTGGCCTGTGTTTCGGGATTCAGACAAAAGCCAAATCGGAAGTTTTCGGCTCCATTCTGATCCGAAAACGACCGTTGTTTCATATCGCGCATCTGCCATTGTGGAGCGTTTATGATCTGTATTTCACGGAAAATTTTAATCCTAATAACAGGAATCACATTCTGTTTGAAAAAGGCTTGTTTGGTATTCACCTGCCGGCCCAGTTGGAACGCTTATGCCGGAAATTCAGCAACAGTCGTCGGCGTGAAAATCAGGATAAAATCAAAATTGATACCGGCGAAATTGCGAACCAAAATCCTGGTACGATTGTCGTTCATCAATGCCCTGATTGCTTCACCATTTATGACAAAACTTTCGGCGATATTTTGAGGAACATAAAACCAGGCATCAGTTTTGAAGATTTACCAGACAATTACACCTGCCCTACCTGCGACACTCCGAAAAGTCAAATGCGGGAAATTTCTGTCCAAACTGCCAGTTTATCCTAGTTTCGATTTATGAAAACAATAGCGGTACAAACCCATTTTTTCGCATTTGAAAACGATTTTGTTGACACACTTCGCTGTGTTCCTATGATCGTCCGTTACAAACTGGACACCTGCGGAATCAAACTCAAATTGCCGGAATGGGTCAAATTCAGTGTCAAACATAAGGAAATGCTGGCGCACCTGCATTGCTATTCAGACCAGGAAATTGCCCATTATAAGGAATTTGTAAAAAGCCTGGTTTTCACCTACACCGGTCACGAAGCCAGTGTATTAAATTACGTTGACGACAGCTGGAATAATATTTTCGAAGTGCCTGAGGAAGTTCAAAGAAAGGCAAATGAATGGGAATGTCCGCGGATCAGTATCAAAAACTGGATCCGGCTGAATACGTTACAACGATTCGCGCTGGTAAAATTAAGCAGGTCGGGCCATGAAGGAAAAAATTTCCCTGTTGCAATGCGGGAGTTTGGCATTTTTTAAACGCGGAGTACGGGGAGCTTCCGCTGAGTTTGCAGGGTTGTTAGGTCAATTTTTAGATTCATTATTTTTATCTACCAACACCGAGGTAATTCTGTTTAACTCATCCACTTTGTAAGCAAAATCCCCTTTGAGCATGTCGCGCACGGCTTTGAGCTGTTCCATGGCTGTTTCCAGATTGTCAGGGAGTGCTTCGTTTAAGACTTCTTTTAACCGCTTGGCCATCGTTGGTGACATGCCGTTTGTTGAGATCGCCACTTTCAGATTTCCTTTACGCACCACCGAAGAAAGATAGAAATCGCAGTATGCCGGTGTATCTGCCACATTGCACAAAAGGTGTCTTTGACGCGCCTCTGATTTGATCCGCTTGTTTTCTTCCTTATCGTTTGTAGCGACAATAACCAGGTCTTTTTCAAACAAATCAGCATCTTCAAACTTGCGAAAGATCAAGGAAACACGGTGATTGCTTGCAGCAATTTCCTGAATTTGGTCATTGATTTCAGGCGAGACAAGCGTCACGATCGCCTCAGGAGAATTGTCCAGAACAGCTGTAATTTTCTCAAATCCAACATAACCGCCGCCCACGATGAGCGTATGCAGATTTTCGAGTTTCAAAAATACGGGAAATAGATTATTCAATTTGGTTGGTTGTTAATGTCAATTCCAGCTTGTTTGAGGATCGCCAGAAAGGTTCCTTTTTTCAAATCCTTTCCTCCATGAACAGGAACAACAGCAATTTCCCGGATTCCTGGTTGTAGTAGATATGATGAGAACCTTTGGCTCTTCTAAATAAGAATCCGTTTGATTCAATAGCTTAATCAGGAACTTAGGTGTTAAATTCATGCGACTAAATTGAGCGCATATTCGAGTGTGTTGCTGTCATCCGGTACTGCTTCGCCTCGCGCTACTAACTCCTCCACGTATAGTGTAATCGCCTCCTTCGCCATCTCAATCGCTTGTTCTACACTCTCTCCGTAAGTAATACATCCTGGCAAAGCTGGTACAAAAACAGTACAGCCTCCCTCCGGTTCAGGCGCTAACCTCAATTTATATGTATAATTCATTTTAGATATTATTTAATTTAAATGCAACAAACACGCTTTTTTTAACGATATCTTCTGGTCAAATGTACTAAGCACAGCTGTAATTTTCTCAAATCCAACATAACCGCCGCCCACGATGAGCGTATGCAGATTCTCCAGTTTCAAAAATACGGGAAATAGATTATTCAATTTGCGTGCCAGTTAGATGTCATAAGGATTGAACACGGTCAATTCCTGAATTTTATCAAAATCCTTCGAGTTTCTTGTAATGAGCGTTTGTTTATTGACAATCGCCGTTGAAGCAATGATTGCGTCCGGAGTCTTGAGTTTGTGTTTTTGACGAAGCTCAATTGTTTTGGCGACAATTGGTTCATCCAAAGCGTAAATGATAGAATTATCAAAAAAAGGAAGTAGCTTGTTCAATTGCCCGACGCTAACACCATACCACCCAAGAATCTCTATACGAGTAATGATCGAAATTGCAAGAGCAAGTTTTTCAACAAAAGCCTCTCCTTTCGATGTAAGTTTGTTGCCTAGAAAATCTATGATAACATTGGTATCCATCAAAAACCCTGGCTCCATTCGTCTCTTGATTGTGTAACATAACTTTGCAGGTTTTCCGCCTCATCAGGTGACAAAACGCCTTTGTAGGAAGCCATCGTTTTGCGGGCAGGTTGTTCCAAATCCCTCAGATCTTCATGTTGATGAGTAAGCCTTTGCCAATCTTCTATTGGAATCACTACGGCAGTGGGCTTACCATCGGAATCTGATAAATATTGTAAATCCATATTCTGTTTACGACAATTGTTGTATAAAGTTAATCAAAAGTTTGACCAGTTAAGTATTCAAATCACCATGCAGGTTATTCTATTCACCTCCCCGGAAATTAAAATCCTTATATCAGCGTTCATCCTTAACAACCTGAACAGCTAACTAATTTCAACATGAAAAAAATCCTGATTTTTGGCAGCATAATCATGCTGCATGCTTTTACTCCAAAAAAAAATGAAGTTGAAACCATTCCGGTTTGTCACACAAGGAACGTACTGAGGGCAAATGACATGTCGGCCATGGCGGCAAATCCTGCGTTTCAGATGCTGCATGACGCTCCGCTGGCATTCAAATATGTCGGTGAAGGCGAGATGGTCAGCTTTCCAACCTCCGATGGAAAAACGGCATCCGGTTTTTTGCTCAAATCCGCAAAGAAATCAGACAAATGGCTGATCGTTTATCAGGAGTGGTGGGGCTTAAATGACCATATTAAACAGGAATCTGCCAAGCTTTACAAAGACCTGGGCGATGTGAACGTGATTGCACTCGACATGTATGATGGCAAAGTGGCAACAACACCACAGGAAGCCGGCAAACTGATGCAATCTGCTCCGAAAGAACGTTTGGGCGCCATCACGCAGGGAGCACTGACTTATGTTGGTAAAAAAGCAAAAATTGCCAGCATAGGCTGGTGTTTTGGCGGGATGTTGTCGTTGCAGAACGCGATCGTAGCGGGAAATCAAGTAGCAGGATGTGTGATGTACTATGGCCGCCCCGAGCAGGATATCGAGAAACTTAAAAAACTAAACACGGATGTTCTTGGGATTTTCGGCACACAGGATACAGGAATTCCGCCCGCAACAGTAGCAAAATTCGAAGAAGACATGAAAACTGCCGGCAAAAAAATAACAGTAAAAATGTACGATGCAGTACACGGTTTCGCCAATCCAAGCAACCCGAAATATGACGCTGCTGCTACCGCCGACGCTTACAAACTTACACTGAACTATCTCAAAAGTAAGCTGGGATAACTCTTACGAAAAACATGCCAAATCCGGTTGATTATCAAGTATTTGATCAACCGGATTTTTGTTTTGCTTTAAAATCTGATTTTGCCCCTTCAAGTCACTTCGGCCACAGCGCGATTCATATAAATTCCCGGTCATTTTTTATGGTTCATTTCATTTTATAACTATTCCAACAATTACATTTTCACTATCTCCATCTTTCCCCGTACCTTTGCGGCATGATCGCGATTACGAACCTCAGTTATTTCCTCGGCGACCGTGCTTTATACGATAGCGCGTCGCTCCATATTAAGCCAAAACAGAAAATCGGCCTCATCGGGTTGAACGGAACCGGCAAATCTACCCTGCTCAGGATGATCAACGGAGAGTTTCAGCCGGACGGCGGGCATATATCAAAATCCGGAGATTGTACCATCGGATTTCTTAACCAGGATTTGTTATCGTACCAAAGTGACGATTCGATACTTTCCGTTGCGATGCAGGCCTTTGAACGCCAGAATCTTTTACAGGTTCAGATTGACAAGATCCTGCACGAAATGGAGCACGATTACAAAGATGAACTGATCGATAAACTTGCAAGAGTTCAGGACGAATTTGAAGCCCTGGACGGATATACCGTTCAATCAAAGGCCGAGGCCATTCTTGAAGGTCTTGGATTTGTGACCGATGACCTGCATCGACCGCTCCGTTTATTTTCCGGGGGATGGCGTATGCGTGTGATGCTTGCCAAATTGCTTCTGCAAAAACCGTCCTTGCTGATGCTCGATGAACCTACCAACCACTTGGACTTGCCGTCGATTCAGTGGGTGGAAAAATATGTTCAGAGCTATGAAGGAGCCGTTATTGTTGTTAGTCACGACAGGGCGTTCCTTGACAATACCATTGACACAACGGTGGAAGTTTCAGGAGGAAAGCTCAATTATTATTCCGGTAATTACTCTTATTATATAGAAGAAAAAGAACAGCGCAACGAAATCCAGCGCGGTGCTTACGAAAATCAACAGGCCAAAATTCGTCAGACAGAACGTTTTATTGAACGTTTCAAAGCAAAAGCAACCAAATCCAAGCAGGTTCAGAGTCGGGTAAAAGCGCTTGACAGACTGGATGTGGTGGATCAGGTGGTTGATGAAAATGCAAAAGTACATTTCCGTTTTCAGTTCACTACGCAACCCGGAAGGCATGTATTTCAATTGGAAGAAGCGTCCAAGGCATATGGCGACAAGGTGATTCTGGACGGTACGAATATCAGCATGGAACGTGGCGACAAAATTGCGTTGATCGGTGCCAACGGACGCGGAAAATCCACTGTACTACGCGTTGTAGCTGGTACAGAGCCGATTGAAGGAAAAAGAAGATTGGGCCATAATGTTTCGTTTACCTTTTACGCACAGCATCAGCTTGAATCGCTGAACGTAAATCACAATTTGATTGAGGAGCTGAAATACGCCAATTCGACCAAAACGGAGACGGAATTGCGTACTGTTTTGGGATGTTTTCTATTCTCGGGTGACGACGTTTTCAAAAAGATAAAAGTTCTTTCAGGTGGTGAGAAATCGCGTGTGGCGCTTGCCAAGGTGTTACTTTCACAGGCCAACTTCCTGCTACTCGATGAGCCTACCAATCACCTTGACATGCAATCGGTGAATATTTTGATACAGGCTTTGCAGCAGTATGAAGGGAGTTACATCGTTGTGTCCCACGACAGGTATTTTGTTGAAAATATTGCCAACAAAATCTGGTACATCGAGGATCATGAGATCAAACAATATCCGGGGACTTATCAGGAATATGAAGTCTGGGTTGAAGAGCGTGGCCTCCAGTCGGCTGTGAGTGACAAAGCCGTGGTGAGCAGTGCCCCGCCGCAGAAAAACAGTGCGAAACCTGCAACTAATAATGGGCAGAAAAGCAACACAAATAAAGCAATTTCCAGCGAAGACGCTCAAAAATTAAAAAAGGCGCAAAAGCAGGTTGAAGAATTGGAAACGATCATCAATAACCTGGAAGCTAAAAAGACAGAAGCAGAAACGAAACTGGCGGAACCTGCCATTTACAACGACACCAAAGCACTGGCCGACTTGAACCGGTTTTACTCAGAAATTAAGCAAAAACTGGAAAAAGCAAACGACGATTGGGAAAATGCCATGATGGAAGTCGAAGAGCTGGCAGGGTAAAGTAATATATTTTGTCAAAACGGGAAGCCAAAAAGCTTCCCGTTTTTGTTTGAAAACCATCTGACATCAGGCAGGAATCAAATCCTCAGTATCTGCGTAAATATCAGCTAAACTTAAATGAAGGTCAACACTTGCCAATTCAATTGTTGAATTTATGTCGTAAGCCTCGGACGCAAGAAACCAAATACCGTCCTCGTTTTTCCTGAATACTTCTGCGGCCAATGTCTGAGAATCGATGAGCACATATTCCCTGAAAGATGAAATGCTTCTATAAAAGTGAAATTTCTCACCACGATCATACCCTGCTGTACTTCCCGAAAGAACCTCGATTATAACTACTGGATTTACGATCGTATCCTTTTTATCATCCATGTATTCGTTTTTCCCGCAAATGATTAACAAGTCAGGATAGGTGTACAACCCGTTCTCCGGAATATGGAGTCGCATGTCATTAGAATACGTACGGCAGGATTTGCTTTTTAGAAACCCCCCTATTTCAATGGATAAGTTTTCATTAATCCTGTTATGATTGTGCCCGGCCCCAGCCATCGCAAATATTTCTCCCCGGTAATATTCGCTTTTGTAATCAGCTTCCCGTTCCATTTCCAGGTACTCTTCCTGCGAGTAAAATTTCTGTGGTAGCGCTGTCATGTAATTGATGTTTTAAAACAAAAATAGTTATTTCTGTGAAAATGCAGTTTCAGTTTGTTAATTACGCAATAATATAAAAAGGTAACGTTTGTTTTCAAAAGCCAATGATGCGATCCATTCTGATTTTAATTCTCATATTCACTTTCAACATCTCCCGGGCACAGCAAGTAGCCGTTTTGCCGGAAGATCACATTTATGCCGAAAAAATACGTACTGTGCTGCTTTATCCGGCACTGGACAATCCCGAGAATCCCACAAGACTCATATCGCCGCCGCTGATACCGCTCCAAAGTCCGTCCCCGTTGGTGCTTGAATTTGATGACATGACCGCGGTCTACGACGGATATCGGGCAAAAATCATGCACTGCAACGCAGATTGGACCAAGTCAAATCTTAACGACATCGAGTTCACATTTGAATACAACGACTACCGAATCACACAATATGATCAGTCATTCAGTACGAAAGTGCCCTATTTCCATTACCGTTTCGAAGTTCCAAAGCTCAAACTTTCAGGCAATTATGTAATTATTGTTTACTCTGACCGTGACCGGAAACCAGTTCTGAGCCGTCGTTTTATGGTCTATGAATCGCGTATCAACATATCTGCGCAGGCTCGTTTCTCACAAGGGATTCAGGAACAATTTGCCGATCAACAGATTGACTTCAGTATCAATTACAGCGGCTATCCGTTGATTGCACCCCAAACTGATCTGAAGGTGATCATGCGAAAAAATTTCCGCTGGGATCAGACGAGAACCAATTTCAAACCGACAAACGTTCGTCCCTTCGACCAGATTCTGGAATATACTTTTTTCAATCTCGAAAACACATTTCCCGGTGGCAATGAATTCAGGTATTTTGACAGCCGTACACTTGCTGCCCGCGGATTTGGAATTGAGGAATTGCAACGGGAGGCAGATTTCACCAGACTGATTCTTTTTCCCGACAAACCCAGAACAGACAACGGCTATCTGCAATTGGATGACCTGAACGGCCAGTATATTGTTGACCAGCGGGAATCCGGACGTGGCAGTATTGAAGCGGATTACACACCTGTTGTTTTTACACTGAAAGTCGCCGAGGATCCGGATGCGACTTTTTACGTCAATGGGGCGTTTAATATGTGGCTGTTAAATGACCGGAACAAAATGACATATAACCCGGATACGCAAGCATACGAGGCGGAAATTTTGATAAAACAAGGTGTAATTAATTATGATTATACCGTAGTGCAGGGTGTGAGTGCAAAACCCGACGAGGCATTTATTGAAGGTAACTATTCTGCAACCGAGAATGATTATGACATTTTGGTTTATCACCGACCTCCTGCCAGCAGGGCGGATTTGCTCGTTGGGTACAAAACCGTTGAGTGGAATCGCAGGAGGTAGACCAGCGAATTACGCATCCCCAAAATCAAAATCCCCGAAAAGCCGTTTGGCATTTTCGGGGATTTTGGTAAATCTAAAAGCTTATTGGTAGTTACACATTAAAACGGAAGTGCATAATATCGCCATCAGCAACTACATATTCTTTCCCTTCAACCGCCATTTTACCAACTTCTTTCACACCTGCTTCGGTTTTGTACTGCTGATAATCAGCAATTTTAATCACCTCAGCACGAATAAATCCCTTTTCAAAATCCGAGTGAATGACGCCTGCGGCTTGCGGTGCTTTCCAACCTTTCACGATCGTCCAGGCGCGAACCTCTTTCACACCGGCAGTAAAATACGTGATCAGATTTAACAAAGAATAAGATGCTTTGATCAATTTCGCCAGCCCGGATTCCTTCAAACCATATTCACCCAGAAACATCTCATGTTCCTCAGGATCTTCAATTTCGGAAATTTGTGACTCAATTGCAGCACAAAGTATAATTACTTCCGCACCCTCATGTTTTACAGCTTCTCTCAATTTTTCGGAAAATTCGTTACCCGTAAGCATCGAACCTTCATCCACGTTTGCAACATACAGAACCGGCTTCGCAGTCAGCAATTGCAGGTCGCCAATTACGGCCTCTTTCGTTTCTTCGTCAATTTGTACACTGCGTGCGTTTTTACCTGCTTCGAGTGTTTCTTTATATTTTTTCAGCCATTCCAGTTCCGCTTTGGCTTTTGCATCACCGGCTCTGGCTCCCTTTTCAGTTTTCTGAATTTTCTTTTCAACCGATTCAAGATCTTTCAGTTGTAATTCGATATCAATAATTTCCTTATCAAAAACAGGATCTACGCGTCCTTCCACGTGAACCACATTTTCATCCTGAAAGCAACGCACTACATGTACGATGGCATCCACTTCACGGATATTGGCCAAAAACTTGTTTCCCAAACCTGCTCCCTGGCTGGCTCCTTTTACCAGACCAGCGATATCCACGAACTCAATAATGGTGGGGATCGTCTTTTGAGGACTAACCAGACCAATCAGGATGTCCAAACGCTCGTCGGGAACGGTTACCACCCCAACGTTTGGCTCGATAGTACAGAAAGGATAATTTGCAGCTTCGGCTTTACCCGTAGAAATGGCATTAAAAAGTGTGGATTTCCCTACGTTCGGCAATCCTACAATTCCACATTGAAGACTCATATTGGCAAGTATGCAGTTTAAAGCGGCCGGGATGCATTTATTTCAACGCGGGGTACGGCGCACTATTCTAAATAATATTTTCGGTGCGAAATTACTATTTAGGCAAGAGAAAAACTAAAAGCCCCCGGAATTGATTGCGAAGGCTTTACTTTTCGAAATGTTGTTTCCCGATTATTCCCACTTAAGATCAGACTCGCCCACCACGTCTACTTCGTCCGCTTTGGCTTCGTACTGAGAAAAATCAACTTCCGGCATTAGTTCCGTTTTGACATGATCCACTGCATCTTTCAATGCATCTACAAACTTGTCAAAGTCCTCTTTGTACAAAAACATTTTGTGCTTTTCGTACGTAAATCCTTCTCCCTGCGGATGACGGCGACTTTCGGTAATCGTTAGATAATAATCGTTGGATCGCGTCGATCGTACATCGAAGAAGTAAGTCCGTTTTCCCGCCCTGACCCTTTTAGAGTAGATTTGCTCTCTGTCTTCCACTATGTTTGGTTTTAAATAGGTTTCCGAACGCTAAAATATAAAGTTTATTGCTGCTAACAAAAAAAGAAGAATATATATGAGAATTTCATTCGATTCATAATTGGATTCCTGACACGCTGCCGGGTTTTTTCGACAGCCAAATCATGCATTTGTTCAATTATTCCGTTACATTTGAAGGATTTGCGTTTTTAGTTTTCAGTTTGACCGGGCATTTTTACCAATGCCGTGTAATATATACGTTACTGCCTGCGTTTGGCAATAACTTATATTTCAAATGTATTATCCGATTAATTCAGACGAAATACATTTGGAGGTCAATTGATTAAGAAATAAGACAGGGTTAAAAAATCCTGTTTATGTTCCACCCTAAACCTCAGATATGACATACCATCGGATTCTGATTTTCATCATTCTGGCATACGCCTGGCAACCTGACACCTTCGCTCAGGCCGTGTTGGGTAAAACAGAAAAAGGCAGAGCTTCCTACTATTCTTCCCGCTTTCATGGCCGGAAAACTTCCTTCGGAGAAGTTCACAAAAGCACAGAACTTTCGGCAGCGCACCGCACTTTACCTTACAATACAATGCTGGAGATCACCAATCTTGACAACCAGGAAAAAGTCATCGTACGTGTAAATGACCGGGGACCATATTCCAAAAGCAGATTGGTGGACGTTAGCAAAGAGGCAGCAAAGATGATCGGAATACTTGCAAAAGGCGTTGTAAACGTGTCGGTTCGGGTGGTAGGGATGGAAGGAATGGTTTTGTTGGGAAAAGATGAAGAAATTGACACCAAATCCGGAAGAATCATTTCAATGAAAACAAAAGATTGAATTAACTGATCATATGGCTGTCCGTCAACTCGATTTAGCAAAGGTAAGAGCACTTGGAAACCTGGAATTCCTGGCTAAACAACTGGTTGAAGGCTTTATAACGGGTTTACACAAATCTCCGTTCCATGGTTTTTCCGTAGAGTTCGCAGAACATCAGCTTTACAACACCGGAGAATCGACCCGAAACATTGACTGGAAAGTCTTTGCCAAAACCGACCGTCTTTATGTAAAACGCTACGAAGAGGAAACCAACCTCCGCTGTCACATACTGGTAGACACCTCTTCCTCCATGTATTATCCGGAGGCTGATTATGGAAAAATAACTTTCTCCGTGATGGCCGCCGCAAGTATCACCTATTTACTTCAACGTCAGAAAGATGCGGTAAGTCTGTGCACTTTCTCGGACCATATCGAAATACAAACAGCAGTGAAGTCCACGCCCTCGCACGTGCACAAGATCATGCTAGAACTGGAACAGGTGTTACAATCAAAGCGACCTTTGGCTAAAACGTCAGTCGCTACAATTTTGCACCACATTGCCGAGAAAATTCATAAACGTTCCCTTGTTGTCATTTTCAGCGATATGTTCGATAACCTGGAAGAGGCGGAGCTGATCTTTTCTGCCTTGCAGCATTTGAGACACAATCTGCACGAGGTACTACTTTTTCATGTTACCGACCGCAAAACGGAGGAAAATTTTGATTTCGAGAACAGGCCTTATGAGTTTATAGATCTGGAAACCGGTGAAAAAATCAAGGTTCAGCCGGATCAGGTTCGAGATTCGTACAAGAAATTTGCCTCAGAATTTTACCAAAATCTGAAACTGAAATGCGGACAGTACAAAATCGATTTTATCGAAGCAGACATCGCACAAGGTTTTGACCCGATTCTCATGTCGTATTTGGCAAAACACGCCAAAATGAAGTAATTTTTTCAGAAATTTGAGCGCAAATTGCCCGACATTCCCTTGCGCTATCAGTTATGAAAAAATATTTACTATTTCTTTTTCTTCTACCCATCCTGTGTCTTGACAGCTGTAAATCTGCAAAAAAATCGCTGAAACGAGGAGATTTTGATGATTCAGTGCTGCGGGCGACGGAGAAGCTCAAGAACACCCCAAACCATCTTTCTTCAATGGATATTCTCAGAGTTGCCTATCCCAGCGCTTTGGAACAGCACCTGGATGAGATTGAACGAAGCAAAAATTCGTCGGATCCTTTTCATTTTGAAACCGAAGTACAATCCTATGGAATTTTGAACAAATTGTTTGAGGCAATAAATGGGTGTTCGGCTTGCAGCAGAGCGGTTAAGGCACAAAACTTCCAGAATGAAGAACTCCGTGCGCGCAAGGATGCGGCATTGGTTCGGTACCAGGAAGGTGAAAAATTGCTTAGTTTAGGAGATCGGGATAACGCCAGGAAGGCCTACGGAAACTTCGAAATCGTAAGCACGCTCTTTCCAGATTACCGTGAAGTGAACAAAAAGCTGGATCTCGCTTTCGATATCGCTACATTTAACGTTGTCGTTGAGCAGGTTTTGGTGACTTCCAAAAATTATCAGCTTAGCAATGTCTATTTTCAGGACAGGATCAACGAGTTTTTACAGACGAACAAACGGATCAATAAATTTGTACGCTTTTATACACCGGAGGAAGCAACCGGTATCAAACTAAAACCCGATCACGTAATCACGCTTCAATTTGATGATTTCGTGGTAGGCCAAACGCTCATCGAAAAAAATACCGAAACCGTTACCAGCAAGGATTCGGTGAAAGTCAGCGAAAAAACTGTGGGAAAAATGAAGGTGCCCATTTATGGCAAAGTGACTGCAAAATTAACACGGATTCGAAAAACCGTACATTCCAGCGGATTACTCGACATGCGAATTGAAGATTATCAGAGCAGACGCATTGTAAATCAGGAAAAATTCCCCGGAGAATACAACTGGATATGTGAATGGGCAAACTACAACGGCGACGAACGCGCTTTGACGCCCGCGGAGGTTCGCATGTGCAAGAGCCAGGAACTTTATCCGCCTGCGCCTCAGCAACTTTTCATCGAATTTAGTAAACCGATTTATGAACGATTGACCAATAAATTGAGGAGTTTTTATTCAAAATATTGATGGTCTCATCTGCCAACTCTGGAGCTTTGCAAGTTTTAACTCGTTGTCTCAGCAGTATTGATTCATCACTATTGCGTCAAAAATAAATCCAGAAAGAGCTGATCCAAATGTGGGACCGGAACGATCTCAATTTTCGCTTTCTTCAGATCCAGTCCTTTACTGTTGTATTTCGAGATGTAAATCTTTTTAAATCCAAGTTTCTCAGCTTCCGAGATACGGCTTTCAATTCGGTTGACGGCCCTCACTTCACCTCCCAAACCGACCTCAGCGGCAAAACACACAGAAGGAGGAATGAATGAATCTTCGTATGACGAGACGATCGAAGCAATTACAGCCAGGTCAATTGCCGGATCTTCTACCCGTAATCCGCCGGCAACGTTCAAAAAAACGTCCTGAACGCCCAACCTGAAACCGCCTCTTTTTTCAAGCACTGCCAAGAGCATCTGCAATCTTTTGGCATCAAAACCCGTACTGCTTCGTTGCGGTGTTCCGTAAGTGGCCGCACTTACAAGCGATTGTATTTCAATAAGTAACGGTCGATTCCCTTCCATCATGGAACCGATGGTAATGCCACTGATCGGTTCATCGCGCTGGGAAATCAGAATTTCTGATGGATTGCTTACCTGTCTCAAGCCGGCGCTGTGCATTTCATAAATACCTAACTCAGAAGTATTTCCAAACCGATTCTTAACAGTACGCAAAATCCTGTACGTGGTGTGTCTGTCACCTTCAAATTGGAGCACCGTATCCACCATGTGTTCCAAAACCTTAGGCCCGGCCAGTGAACCGTCCTTAGTAATATGTCCGATCAGAAATACCGGCGTTCCTGTCTCTTTGGCGAATTTCATAAATTCTGCCGTACATTCTCTCACCTGGGAAACACTGCCCGCACCTGATTCTATATATGCCGATTGCATCGTTTGTATCGAATCAATCACCACGATATCCGGATGAAATTCTTCGATCTGACGGAATATGTTTTCGGTATGCGTTTCTGTCAGAATGTAACATTGGTCGCTTTTCGTTTCCATCCGCTCTGCACGCATCTTAATCTGCTGCTCAGATTCTTCTCCGGACACATAAAGTACTTTTCTATCAGCCAGCGTGAGAGCGATCTGGAGCATCAGTGTAGATTTGCCTATACCAGGCTCTCCGCCAATCAACACCAGCGATCCTTTCACAATTCCCCCTCCTAAAACACGGTTCAGTTCTCCATCTGAGGTTTCTACTCTCGGCTCATTTTCATAAATAATCTCCGAGATCGCTTTTGGCTTGCCCGTAAGACTAACCGATTTCCAGGACACCGTTGTCTTTTTATCCTCCTTTTCAATAATCTCCTGCACAAAAGTATTCCATTCACCACAAGACGGACATTTTCCCAGCCATTTGGGGGAATTGTAACCACATTCCTGGCAGAAATAGGCAGATTTGGCTTTGGCCATAAATTTTTATTAAATTGGTTATTATAAGAGATAACAGGACCGAACCGAAAATTATCCAAAGATGATGAGGTTTTAACCTTTAAATCAAAAAATGAATGGTCCAGGTATCGATTTTTATTTTCCCTACGTTATCATCCCGGTTTCACTAAATAACTATTTTTTGAATGAATACCCTGACAAAAATTACATTGATGTGCCTGTTGAGTATGATGAGCATGACGGCGGCGAAGGCGCAAAAAGGTTTTGCATTCGGTATCAAAGGAGGTGTAAATCTTTCGCGACTAACGATGGGAGATGTTTTCTCGACACGTTATGATCCTAACGGCAACCCGTATCTCGGATATGACGGCAAACAGGTGAAAGATAATTTAAAGCAAAGCTTCAACACGAGGACAGGATTTGTAGGTGGTGTTTATGCGCGTTTCGGCAAAGTGATTTTTATTCAGCCAGAGGTATTGGTTTCTACGAAAGGCGGATCTTTTGAGATCATAAAAAATGATCAGGAAATACCTGTAACGCAGACGATTAATGTCAAATACAGCAACATTGATGTGCCTTTACTGATCGGATTGAAAGGCGGCCCTTTCCGCATTCTTGCCGGGCCTGTCACTTCCTTCCGGATTGGTGATAATCAGCGTTTGCGGGATGCTTTTCAGCAATACACGTCAAATTTGAATGATGCAATGGCGCAGGCGACTTTTGGTTATCAGCTTGGGGCCGGACTGGACATCGGGAGTTTTAGCCTGGATGTGCGGAAAGAGGGTTCATTTACCAATGTGGCATCCTTCCAGGTAAATGGAACACCGGTGTCGGGTGATGCCAAGCTCAAACAAAAAATTACATCCTGGCAGGTTACGTTGGGGATCAAGTTGTTCTGATACAGATATATTTTATTAAAGACACCGGATCGAAATAAGATCCGGTTTTTTTTATTTCCCAAATCTTCTCATGTTTCAGGACTCCTTTATAGTTTTAGGTAAAATCATCTTTTCCCGTCAATAATACATGATCAGATATTCCGTACTTTTTGCAATTACGTTCTTTCTTGACAGCTGCACGTCAGCGAAAATTTCGGACAAAAGTTACGCTTCTGATAAGATCACCATTGAGAGGCTAAAAGATAATGTGTACCGGCACACAACTTTTCTGCAGAGTGAAACTTTTGGTAAAGTTTCGTGTAATGGTATGATTGTATTCGATAAAAACGAAGCTGTTATCTTTGATACGCCGATTGATGACGCCATGTCGGCCGAATTAATTAACTGGGTAGCGGATAGCCTGCATTGTAAAATTATCGCGATCATTCCCACGCATTTTCATGAGGATTGCCTGGGTGGGCTGGCCGAATTTCACCGCCGCGGGATTCCTTCCTACGCTGAAAAAAGAACGATCGCATCAGCCAAAGTTCAAAAATACCCAGTGCCGCAAAACGGTTTTGACGACCGGCTGGAGCTGAAAGCCGGAAGAAAAAGTGTGGTTGCCGAATTTGTCGGTGAAGGGCACACCCGCGACAATGTGATCGGATATTTCCCGGACGAGCAGGTCCTTTTTGGCGGATGTCTGATCAAGGAAGTTGGTGCCGGGAAGGGAAACCTGGCTGATGCGAATGTAAACGATTGGTCAGCGACTGTCACTAAACTAAAAAGCAAGTATTCCGTAACGCAGATCGTGATTCCGGGGCATGGAAAAACAGGCGGTGCCGAACTCCTTGATTATACGATTAAACTATTTGCAAAAAACAATTAAGCCGATACCTTCAAACAAAACAAGCAGCCTTCGATCATAGCGATGGCTGCTGTATTTATGAATAACCCACTAATTTAACCTATAAGTTCTTATGCGCTGATGCGCAGATTTGTATGATCCAGAATTCCTGATATCTCTTTGATTTTCCGGCGGCTCACCACAACTTCTTTTCCACAAGCCATTTTCAGCATGCGGTCATCTTCCAGGCGTTCAACAACGTAATCTGAATTTACCAGATACGATTTGTGAACACGTATAAAGTTGGGATTCAAATGCTCGGCTAGTGACTTTAATGTTTTGGAAACCAGATAACGCTTCCCGGTGTTAGTGTAAATGAAAGTGTAGTTGCCCTCACCTTCAAGAAATGTAATCGTATCGGCTGTGATGGAAAGGGTGCGTCCCATAGACTGAACCGATATGTGTGTATTGCATGTGCCAAAAGATTGGTTCGGCATATTGTGACTGGCGAATGAAGCAAAAGTTTTCATAGCATATTTTTGTCTGACGTTGATCTTAATTTCTGAATCAAATTTACTGCAAATGAAAACACCGGGAAAGTACGTAAAACTACGTATACAGAGATAACTAATTGAATATTAGGTTATTAAATTATATTTAAAATGCAAATACCGTAACCGCCCTTACCAAAACACGTAATTTTACGTAGTACCCACAACAGGCTTAAAAGGTACTTGGGCATTGCATATAAGAAAGAAATCAAAACCTGATCTCATCACAGCGAACTTTATTTATCTTTGTAAGGCTGTTCCTTTATGTATTTTGAGCAGTAACGGAAGAAAAATTGGACAAAAAATAAAAGCAATCCGCTCCCCGGGCAGATATTATCAAATAACATTTTTATGATTTCCACGCGTGTAAAGGAACTGGTTTCCGAAATTGAACAAAGTCAGGTTCTAAATAAAGAGCAGCTTGAAGCATTCCGTTTAAAATATATCAGCAAAAAAGGGGCAGTAACTGAATTGTTCGAGAGCCTCAAAAATATAGCTCAGGAGGAACGTAGAGCCGTTGGCCAGGAATTGAATACACTGAAAAATCTGGCACAGAACAAGTTTCAGGAATTTACGTTGTTTTTGGAAAATGCCGAGGAACCGGGTGATACAAATCAGATCGACCTGACTCTTCCTGTGGCGCCAAATCTGAATGGAAGCATCCACCCGCTCACGATCGTTCGCCAGAAAATCATTGAAATTTTTGAACGTATGGGTTTTAATGTCTCATACGGGCCGGAAATAGAAACGGACTGGTACAATTTCAGCGCACTTAATTTTGCAGATAATCACCCCGCCCGGGAAATGCAGGATACGTTTTTCATTTCTAAAAGTGAAAACGCCGTAAAAGATGACGTACTGCTTCGCACGCATACATCCAACGTACAGGTTCGTTTGATGGAACGTCAAAAACCACCGATCAGGTCGATTATGCCTGGACGTGTTTTTCGAAATGAAGCAATTTCTGCACGTGCCCACTGTGTTTTTCATCAGGTGGAAGGGCTTTACGTGGATCGAAATGTCAGCTTTAAAGATTTAAAGGATACTCTTTATCATTTTGCCAAAGAGATGTTCGGCAAGGAATCAAAAATACGCTTGAGACCATCCTATTTTCCGTTTACAGAACCAAGCGCAGAAATTGATGTGACCTGTTTCATCTGTAAAGGGAAGGGTTGTAATATTTGTAAACACACCGGGTGGGTAGAAATCGCCGGTTCCGGAATGGTTGATCCAAACGTACTTTCGAATTGCGGGATAGACAGTGAAGAATTCACAGGGTTCGCTTTCGGAATGGGAATTGAACGGATCACCATGCTCCGCTATGGAATCAATGACCTGCGTCTTTTCACAGAAAATGACGTCCGCTTTTTGCGCCAGTTTGAAGGAGCCTGAGCAGTTCATAGTTTTTAGTTTTTAGTTTTTAGTTTTTAGAACCTGTTATCGCGTAAAGGTCTGCCCACTATAAACTAAAAACTACTAAACTCTTTTCAAAACCTCGTTTCCAGATAGTAGGGAAGCATTTTTTGCCATACCCACCAGTCATGTGGCATGTCGGCACCCCAGATATCCAGTTCGTTGTGAACATTTTTGGAATTCAGGATTGCCGAGATCTGTCGGGAACACTCGGGCATTTCGTACGCTCCTGAGCCTGATATGAAATGAATGTGCCGGCTTTCCCGGTAAAGTGACAGATGCCATTCTGCCTTCAACTGAGGCAGATAATGTATCGGCGAGTTGAAATAAACGTTGTCGTCGTAATAGCCATCCGTGTACATGCTCAGGTCGTAGCAGCCGCTCATGGCGATAATTCCGTTGATCAGATCGGGATGTTTGAAAAAAAGATTAGCAGCGTGCAATGCTCCGAAAGATGCACCACCCGCTATAATCTCAGTCGTACTGCCGCTTGTGTCTTTAATAAATGGAATTACTTCTTTAAAAACGTAATCATTAAACGCCTGATGCCTCGTCGCCTTGTCATACCCATGCATATGGGAATTGAGCCAGCTCTCAGAATTGATGCTATTTATACAATATACCTTCACCTTGCCGGCATCAATAAACGGCCTGATGCTTTCAATTAGTCCTTTTTCCTCGTATTCCAGATAATCCGATGCTGCCGTAGGAATCAAAAGTAATGCAAAACCGTAGTGGCCATATACCGCCACATCCATTTGCTTATTGAGCGAAGGGCTAAACCAACCTTGTACTTCGCGTTGCATATCTCAAACTATTTAGGTGGATACTTCATTATTTAACAAATTTTAGCGGGCGCATATTAACGACATTTGTTATGATATCATTAACACTTCCACCATGCCAACCGCCCGCCAAAACAGTCAACAATGATTTAGTACAACACCCAGGTATCTTTGCCGCCACCGCCTTGTGACGAGTTTACAACCAGAGATCCCTTTCTGAGGGCAACACGAGTAAGTCCACCGGGAATAACACTGATATCATCGCCATATAAAATGTAAGGACGAAGGTCTACATGCCTGCCTTCCGCGTGCCCGTCCACCATACAGGGAACTCTTGACAAAGAAATGGTCGGCTGCGCTACATAGTTCCGCGGGTTGTTCCGTATTTTTTCTTTAAATATTTCGTGCTCTTCCGGCGTTGCTTTCGGGCCGATCAGCATCCCATAACCACCTGCTTCATTCGCCTCCTTGACAACCAATTGCGAAATGTTTTCCAAAACGTAATTCCGGTCATCCTCTTCGCCGCAGATGTAAGTCTTTACATTTGGTATGATTGCCTCCTCCTGTAAATAATATTCAATAATGCGGGGAACGTACGCATAAACGACTTTATCATCTGCAACACCGGTTCCGGGCGCATTTGCAAGTGCCACACGGCCCTTTTTATACACTTCAAAAATGCCGGGAATGCCAATCAGTGAATCCGGATTAAATGCTTCCGAGTCCAGGAATGTGTCGTCAATTCTGCGATAAATTACATCAACAATTTGTAAACCGCTGGTCGTACGCATTTTGACATAACCGTCTGATACTACCAGATCCCGTGCATCAACTAACTCAACACCCATTTGCTGTGCGAGATAGGAATGCTCAAAATAAGCTGAGTTATATATCCCGGGAGTCAAAACTGCGATCGTAGGATTTGGCCGGTCAGCAAGGTGCTGCAGCATTTGCAGCAATCTGGTCGGATAATCCGAAACCGGCCTCACACCCGTGCGTGCAAGTACATCAGGGAAAATCTGCTTCGACAGTTCCCTGTTTTCAATCATGTACGAAACCCCGGACGGACAACGCAGATTGTCTTCCAACACCATAAATGTACCGTCTTCTCCCTTGATCAAATCGGTTCCGGTAATATGGCACCAGATTCCCTTAGGCGGTTTCAAGCCGATACAAGGTTTCAAAAAACATTTGCTGGATTCGATCAGTTCTCTTGGTACAACGCCGTCATTCAATATGTTCTGATCATTGTAAACATCATCAATAAACATATTAAGCGCCTTAATGCGCTGCTTTAAACCTTTTTCAAGCCATTCCCACTCCGAATTGGAAAGCACCCTCGGAATAATGTCAATTGGCATAATCCGCTCAGTTCCCTCGCCTTCTGAATAGACGTTAAATGTAATTCCCATTGACAACAAAGCCCTTTCTGTGGCTAGCTGACGGTTCGTCAAATCTTCGTGGGTGAGATTTTCAAATTTATGCTTCAAATGTTCGTAACCCGGTCGGATTTCACCTTCCGGAGTAAACATTTCGTCAAAGAAATTTTCGTTTTGGTAATCGGAGAATGAAAAATTCATACAATACAAAATTTGAATAAGTATATTTCTATATTTTACAGAACAATATATGGCCTTTGACACAATTTACAAAATATCAAAAACCCATCAAAGTCACCCGGATTCTGCAAACTACATATTTTATCCATTCCTTTATCGCATTCTGAAATTTAATTTCCCCATTTCCGAGCTTCATCCAGCTATTTTCATGGTTAAAATTACCGCTAACAAAAGCATGCCATTCTTGCCAAATCCGAAAACGTTTGTTTCAATAACCATGAGAGATTTAATAGTATGTCAACACAAACAAATTTCTGTAACCACATATTAAAACGGGATGTGAAAATCAACCGTTTTGACATTAAAAAATCCAAATTCAGATGAAAACACAATTATATCTTTTCATTACCCCGCTTGGTTTGCAAGTGAGTTCGGTTCCTCTTTTCTTTGCATGCGAATAATGAATTTTCTTTATCAGCGTTGTAATCGGACTATGGGTAAAAACTTACTTGTTCCAGTCTTAATGTTCCTCTATTTTCAGGCTGTGTCGCAGCATCTGCCGGGCGTAGCGATGGGAAATTATGCTGGCACGAACGCTTTGTATCACAATCCCGCATTTGTGGCCGATAGTCGTTTCAGCGTGTTCGCAAATGTGGTGGGAACACAACTTTACACCGCCAACAACCACGTAAAATATCATGCGCCATATTCATTTCTGGCCTTGATCACAAATACTGTATCAGACAAATACCGGAACGAGCGGGGCGCTGTGCAATTTCCAAGAAGATATTTGGACGAAAGGCTGAACGGCAACAACAAATATCTGAACGGTGGCGGAGACACCCGCCTGCCGTCAATTATGTTTGGGCTATTCAAGGGGCGCGCCGGGGTTGGGATTTCTACACGTGCAAGATACATGATCAACACAACGGGTGTAACAGAACCGCTGGCACGGCTGATCAGTAAGACGACAAAACTGGAGGAATTACAAGGGCCGACTTTCAACAATCAGTCCGGACAAATGCATGTGAACGGCGTAGGAGAATTGGCGTTGACGCTTGGTGGAGTTGTTGTGGATAACGAGACTGATTTTATCAAGGTCGGTTTTACCGTTAAGCGACTGATTGGATTGTACAATGCGCATGCGATTATTGACAACTCCTCCTATAATCTTCTACCAGATCCGGCATGGGCCAGTAAGCGACAGTATATCAATGTGAATGAGATCAACGTACGCTACGCGATAACCCGGGACGAAGGATTTCAGGACATTAAACCAAGCCCTTCCTGGCTACTGGGGCAGGCACCTCCGGGCAGCGGCTGGGGTTTCGACGTTGGCGCAGTGTATGAATACCGGCCCGATGTCAATAAATATACCTACACGGAAAAAGGGATCAGGAAAAGAGATGCGAGTAAAAACAAATATTTGTACAGGGTAGCAGTTTCTTTGACAGACATTGGCAGCGTTCATTTCAAAAACCCGAATTATATTCTGCAAAATGAGGTACACACCACTGACAAGTCTTTCCGGTATGATGATTTTCAAAAACTAAAAGGTTCAGAGGGATTTTTCAATGCGGTGAGCCAGTCATTGGATGCCGGACCTAATATTGCGCCAAATTTTCGATCGGTACTACCTACGGCATTTCAGGCCAGTATCGACTACAACGTAAAGCCCAATGTTTATGTAAGCGGGTTGTGGGTACAAAATTTAATTTCACAAAACGCTTTTGGCATGAAAGCCGAATCCGTAATCGCAGTGACACCAAGGTACGAGCACAAATGGTATGAAATTTCCGTACCCGTCACGCTGATGAACCGTTACAGATCACCATCATTTGGACTGGCCGGTCGTGCAGGGCCACTCTGGATTGGCACAGATCACATCACCGGCTTGCTGAACATAGGAAATCCGAAGGCTTTTAACCTGTATTTCGGCTTTTCAGCAGGCTTGTTCAGGCGTCCGCCAAGTGCTCAAAATAAGTGCTGGCCACCGGAAGATTCCTGGCTCAGGAGAATTTTTACCCGAAAATAATGTCTGTGCTTTGGGCGTGATGACCAATCAGGAACAGTTTTTTACAACGAACTATTGGCCATCAAACAGTTATACAAAAATGAGACAAATCGAAAAAACCAAAGAAGAATGGCAGAAGGAACTAAGCGGACAGCAATGTTTCGTTCTTTTTGAGAAAGGGACAGACAGGCCATTTTCACACCCGCTTAATGATAATAAGGAAGCGGGAACTTACTTATGTGCTGCCTGTAAGACACCCCTATTCAATTCCGAAGCCAAATATGATTCCGGGTCGGGCTGGCCAAGCTTTTTCAGGCCTGTGAACGCCACCAATGTTGAAGAAATAACCGACAAAAGCCATGGCATGGTCCGCACAGAGGTAGTTTGTACAACTTGCGGAGGGCATCTGGGTCACGTTTTTAACGATGGTCCAAAACCCACCGGACTGCGTTATTGCATGAACGGCTCAGCGCTGGAATTCCACAAAGCAGCCTAGTTAACTTACACTTGAAAGCCGGATATCATTGTAAATGTCCGGCTTTTCATATCTTTGAGACCCTTACGAACCTTAACGTTTGATGGATAGTATTAAAACGTTTTTCAAAAATATCAGCGCGATGTTTCAATTCATTGGAACACAGCTTACAACATTTATTAATAAAATTTTCTACAAGCTGTTCTCCACCATTGCCGGCAGAGAACGCACCGATTCTTTTCTGCATTCTGTAAGAAAAAACAAAAAATCCCTTCACGACTGGTGGGAGGAAAAAATTGACGTCCATTCTCCATTTTACCGTCCGATCGTACTGATCTGGAAAACATTTGTTTACGGATTTCTTGCCGGAGTCTTTTACATTTTTTGTGTGGAGACAAATTTCCTGTGGCTCATGGGCAGCATGCCGAGTGTCGAGGACCTTCAAAACCCGAAAGTCAACCAATCATCGGAAATCTACACCTCGGATGGCGTGATGATCGGTAAATTTTATACCGAAAATAGAACACCTGTCAGTGCCAAACAGATTTCGCCATATCTCGTAAAAGCATTGATCGCAACAGAAGACGTACGATTCTACAAACATTCCGGTATAGATTACAAAGCCATGGCGAGCGTCGCTCTGGGTGTTGCAACCGGCGCGACGGACCGCGGAGGTGGTAGTACAATTACGCAACAATTGGCAAAAAAACTTTTCAAGACAAGAAGAAGTGGCGCCAGAGGAGTGCTGGGTTATGTGCCGCTATTGAGCACATTGATTTACAAGACAAAAGAATGGTTGACGGCGATTAAACTTGAAAGGAATTTTACGAAAGAGGAAATCCTGACAATGTATTTCAATACGGTTGACTATGGGAACAATACGTATGGGATTAATACGGCGGCGAAATCTTATTTCAGCAAGGCACCTGACAGCCTCAATGTCCAGGAAGCTGCAGTGCTCGTTGGTCTCCAGAAAGCTACGACGACCTACAATCCGGTTCGCAATATGAAGCGATCGCTGGAACGCCGGAATGTTGTGATTTCTCAAATGCAAAAATATGGCTATCTCACTGCCAGACAGGCTGATTCGATCAGTGCACTGCCGATTGAGCTCAAAACCAAATTTGAAACGCCTTACGACGGGAATGCAAATTACTTCAAAAATGCAGTTGTTGATTTTGTAAAAAAATGGGCTACAAAAGATGAAAATGGTTATGACCTCTATACGGATGGTTTGAAAATTTACACGACCATTGACTCGCGCATGCAGATGGACGCAGAGGAAGCCATGACGCAAAAGATGAAACAATTGCAGCGTGTTTTTGAGGATCACTGGGGAAAACAAAATCCCTGGGTGGATGAAGATGGAAAGGAAATTCCGGATTTCCTTGAAACCGTAATCAAAAGAACGAGTGGCTATCGTGCGCTGGCGGCCAAATTCCCAAACAATCCGGACAGTGTAAAGTACTACCTGAATAGAAAAGATACGATGACTGTTTACGACTGGAAAAACAGCAGCGAAATGAAACGATACTGGAGTTCGATGGATTCGCTTGATTATTACAAGCGTGTACTACGCGCGGGAATGATGGCGATGAATCCTTACGATGGTCAAATCAAAGCATGGGTGGGCGGACTGGATTACAATTATTTCAAATACGATGCTGTAAAACAAGGTAAACGCCAGCCTGGGTCAACCTTTAAGCCGTTTGTGTATGCAACGGCAATTGATGATTCCACTTTTAACATGAGTCCGTGCGACCAGATCGAAGACAAACCGTTTTCGAAAAAGTACATGGAGGATGGCGAAGAAAAGGAATGGAAGCCGCGTAACGCAACCGGTTACTGGACTTATTCAAACATGACGTTGCGCCGTGCGTTGGCGCAATCAGTAAACTCCGTAACGGCTGAACTTACTGACGAAGTTGGCCCGGCAAACGTAGTTCGTTATGCGAAAAAAATGGGCATTACCACACCGCTTAGAGCACTTCCTTCCATCGGCCTCGGGCCGTTTGACGTTTCGCTTTATGACATGGTGGCAGCATACAGTGTTTTTGTAAATAGCGGAACATACACGGAACCTATTCTGGTCACAAAAATTGAAGACAGCAACGGAAAGGTAATACAGGAATTCCAACCGGAACACAGACAGGCAATCAGTCCCGAGTCGGCATTCCTGATGGTACACATGCTCAAAGGTGGTGTCGAAGAACCGGGAGGAACATCGGGTAGTATAAGATGGCGGTTTGATGTAGCCAAAAACAACAATGAAATTGGAGGAAAAACCGGAACTACATCCAACAACTCCGACGGCTGGTTTATGTGTATCACCAAAGACCTCGTTGTGGGTGCGTGGGTCGGGGGTGACGACAGAAGTATTCACTTTCGAACGACGAACCTTGGGGAAGGAGCAAAAACCGCCTTGCCAATCGTCGGGAGTTTTCTCGAAAAAGTATACAAGGATAAATCGATCGGTATTCAACCAGGACCATTTCCAAAACCCAATTTCAAAATATCGAAACAATACAATTGCCCTACGTATTACGAACCATCTATGGATGACGACTCGCTAGGCATTGGCGGGGACAGTACCTCGCCGGCAAAACGAAGCGACGAAGATGACCTCTTAATCGGGCCTCCGCCCATTCCGCTGGATACGGCCAAGAAGAGATAATTATTAGGAGCGGCAAAAATGCCGCTCCTATTTTATGTCATTTCCGGCGAAAATTCTGAGTTTGAATTAAACTAATTGGCTCTTCAAGTTTGTCAGCACAGCTTAGAAATCCCCTTTTTTCATATCCTGATAGGCCCGCCATGAATTCAAAGCGAACGAAATTCCAAGAAGTCCGTTTCCAAACATCGGTCCCATAAAAAACGTCTCCCAATCTACCGGAACGCCAAGCCTGAAAATCCAAGCAGTGAATAAAACGATTTCGACAATGAACAGGAATGAAAATAAAATAAACCGGTTGAAAGGGTTATTAAATTCATTAAGTCTAAACCTTTCCAGAAACTTCTTTTTCATCAATATTAAGGTTTTCATTCCATCATTTTATCGACAGTTCCCCTTCCTAATTTAGGAATCAACCCGATACTCCACAAAAGTATAATTGCCAAAACTGAGGACAAAAACATAGTGAGGCTTGCCGGCCCGCCAATGACAGATTCGGTTGTATGAAGAGAAATACGGTAAATAAGTCCTGTCACCAGGATCATCAAAGCAAAACATTTTATTCCCGCTTTTACTAATTTGTGTGATTGCGCGATCCAGTCCAGTGCAGAAAGTGTAGCCAAAATCACTATCAGTAAAAAAATCTGTATCCTCAAATCCAATGAAAAATCCTGATGGTGCGATAGATAGCAAAATCTGATTAAAACCAGTGTTGTTATGAATCTGACAGCTTTCAGAATGGGTGGCATGAGTTACCTTTTATAATGAATTGGCTTTCATCGTAATCATCTGCTCCTGTTTTTCATTTCGTCAACTTCCTTTTTTAATTCCTGAACCTGCTTTTTTAATCTAAATGAAGCATCAATCAGCCACACAATTGTCAGATAAAGCGCCACGGTAACACACGCCATACCGTCCTCCACATTGCCGGTCAGTCTCAAATAAAGACCAAAGACAAGTATGAGCATTCCAATGAGAAAAAGTATAAGCTGACGGTCCATAAGACAAAGTTTCAAATTTTTAATCAGACAAGTCGGTTTAGCAGACCATAGAGGGCAAAAAGTTGCCGCAGATATTTACCAGCTACCGATCGGATCTTCTTTAAACTCAATCGTTATTGCGCCCGTTGTAGCTTGATCCTCAGGAATAAACACTAAACACCTGTGTTCACCAACATCCATTTCTTCCTCATGAGAGGCACCGGAAGTAATTTTACTTAAATCTCCCTGCAATCGATCTATCCTTGTACAGGTGCTTACAAAATCTTTTTCCGCTAACCTTTTGCAGTCAGTTATATAACAAACCCCCACATTGCCGTCTAACAAACCCTCATAACTATATTCTAAGCTCCCGGCGTCAATATGGTAAATATAGGTCAGTGTCACAGGCTTACCCTCGATCCTTACCACTCGCCTTTCCGAGTGTGTTGAGGCGCCATCGCAACTTAAAAAGAGTAACAAAAGTATTGATTGTAAACTAATAGAAGTTTTGATCATTGCTGTCTCAGATGTGATCATTTAAACCATAAAACGCAATACTTCCAGCTCTTTCCCGGAGAGCAAGACAACCTTGGGATTTGTTAGTGAAGTAGCAAAAAGAAAATCTTTTTCCATGATGTTGACGAAATAATTAAGACAGTTAATCCCAAATAATTTCACAACGTTGAAGCGAACGCAAGGTTAAAAATAATCTCGAAAATAAAAAGCCAACAAAGTTAATTCTATAAAACATAGAAATAATCTGAGAAGGCTGATCATTGGGCAAGTCTAATGAAAACAGAAAACTAAATTTTCAAAACCTCTTTATACTGCATCCGGTACAAATTGGCATAAAAACCTCCTTTTTCTAAGAGTGATTCATGGTTTCCTTCTTCCATGATCTCACCCTTATCCACCACGATGATTTTGTCGGCCTCCTGAATGGTCGACAATCTGTGTGCGATAACGATGGCCGTACGGCCTTTCATTAGCTTTTCAATCGCTTTTTGGATCAGCTCTTCGGTTTCACTGTCGACTGACGAAGTTGCTTCATCCAGCACAATAATCTTTGGCTCGTGGACCATCGCCCGCACAAATGAAATCAGTTGACGCTGGCCTACGGAAAGTGTTGCGCCGCGCTCCATGACGTTGTAAGTGTAACCGCCAGGAAGCCTTTCAATAAAATCATGCACGCCGACCAGTTGCGCCGCTTCTACGATTTTCTCATGTGTTATGGAAAAATCCCCCAGACGGATATTGTTCTCAATCGTGTCGGAAAACAGAAACACATCCTGCAAAACAACGCCCACGTGCCTTCTCAAAGCATTCAATTCGTAGTGTTGCACTTCCACGTCATCCACCAGAATACTCCCCTTGTTGATATCATAAAACCGTGTAAGCAAATTGATGATTGACGATTTTCCTGCTCCGGTCGCACCAACAAAGGCGATGGTTTTGCCTTCTTCAACTTTGAAATTGATGTTTTTTAATACATATTCCTCTTCATTGTAAGCAAACCAGACGTTCCTGAATTCAACTTTTCCACCAATTTGCTCCGGAGCATACGTGCCTTCATTAGCAGTAAATTCGTCGCTGTCGAGCAGTTTTAAAATACGGTCCGTACTTACAATTCCCATTTGAAGGGTGTTAAAACGGTCGGCGAGCTGACGGATTGGACGAAAGAAAAGGTTGATGAAAATCACAAAAGCCGTGACCGTACCGATAGTCAGATCGGCATTCAATATCTGCCGGGCACCATACCATACCACGAGGCCGGTTCCAGCTGCCGCAATTACGTCAGCAACCGGATAATAAACTGAATAATAAAGAATTGACCGAATATTGGCATCCCGATGCACCTTGTTGATCTCCTGAAATTTTTTGTATTCGATGTCTTCACTGCTGAAAATCTGAACGATATTCATTCCGGTAAGATGCTCCTGCACAAATGAGTTCAGATTGGAGACTGCTGCACGCACTTCATTGAAGGAATCCTTGATCTTTTCCTTGAAAACATAAGTACAAAACAGCATCAGCGGAATCATGGACAAACTGATAATCGACAGACGCCAATCCGTGTAGAACATCACACCGATGATTAGTATCAGCTGTAAAATATCGCCCGCAATCGCAGCCATTCCATCACTGAATACATTGGAGAGCGTTTCCACATCAGAAATTGTTCGGGTTACCAAACGGCCAATTGGGGTTGTATCAAAAAATTTCAACCTCAAACCGATGATTCTTTCATACAGTTTCACCCGGATATCGCGGATGATATACTGCCCAAGCCAGCCCGACAGATAAGTATTCCAGAACTGCACAAAACCCTGAATCACAAGCACGAGCAACATCACCAAAAGCATCAGCGCAAGCTGCGAATAATTACCCTGCGCGATCGAGTTATCAATCGTATATTTGATCAGCAACGGGGTCAACGGAGCCAGTAACGCATTGACGAGAATGATTCCTATCAAAAGATAAAAACGATTCTGATAAGGTTTAACGAAGGTGTATAAACGTCTTAACGTCGGGAGATCGAATATTTTTCCGCTTTTGGTTTCCTGATTCACAAACTCGCTTTTGGTGGTTGTTAAATTTTTGATTTTGACAGAGTCTTTAAAACAATCCTGTCAACATCTTAGCTGCATATTTGATTTCAACATTTAAAAACTAAAAATCATCACAAAAAAACCAAAGAAATCTGTTTAATGCATAACTTTCTCACTCAGATTGCAAGGTTTTAATTTGTCGAGTCCTGCCATTGTTTTCTTAATCCGTCATTCAACGCCTTCCTATGGAATTTTTTCTGAGTATCTGTCTGGGATTGGGCCTGAGTGCCAGCTGCGGTTTCCGGGTTTTCCTCCCGATGCTCGTCGCCAACATCGCGGCTATGAACGGATGGATTTCACCTGGTGAAGGTTTTACGTGGTTGTCGACCTGGCCGGCTTTCTTTGCATTGTTGTCCGCAACAATTGCCGAAATTGGCGGTTATTACATTCCGTTTATTGACAATTTGCTGGACACCATTGCAACGCCCGCCGCAGTTGTGGCAGGAACCTTACTCACCACCTCATTCATTCAAATTGACAGTCCGGTGTTGCATTGGGGATTAGGGCTTATCGTAGGCGGTGGCACAGCCGGTTTGGTCCAGGCAGGAACGGGGCTGCTTCGCTTGTTTTCATCAAAAGCTACGGCGGGACTGGGAAATCCGGTTGTTTCAACTGCTGAAAACGTAGCCTCTTTCGGATTATCAGGCATGGCTATTTTTCTACCTGTAATTACACTTGTGGTGGTAGTTTTGCTGGTTTTCTGGCTTTTGAAAAAGATGCTCAGTTTCAGAAAATCATAATTCCCTTTGCATGTCCGAAGTTATCCCTGTTCATTCCCTACCAAAGTCTCAGAACCAGATACCGGCTCTAAAAATATACAGGTTTAAGAATAGCACGGATTTCTCTCAGGACCTTCCGGTCTCCTTACCTACAACTCCGCTGCCTACAAATGCTCCGCACCGGCACACCTATTATGAGATTCTATTTTTCGAAAACGGGCAGGGATTCCACGAAATTGATTTTCACTCTTATCCTGTTCAGGGCGCCGGGATGCACTTTCTTACGCCAGGGCAGGTGCATCTGCTTACTTTTTCGACACCATGCAATGGATATATTGTAGCTTTTTCCGAGGATTTCTACACATTTTACAATCCGGGTGGCGCGCCTTTGTCGCAGTTTTCGTTTTTTCAACCCGTACAACGCCAGTCAGTTGTCCCTTTAAATGATTCAGAATGCCATTATTTTCACAACATTTTGGAGAACATGGTTGCCGATCATCTTTACAACACCGCAGATCAATCGCTGGCAGGCGCGTATCTTGGTTTATTGCTTCAAAAAAGTGCTCTGATCAGCCAAAAAGAAAATCAGACACAAAGTGCAGCATCAGCCTCAGGCATTCCTGAACTCGTCGGCCGGTTTCAGGAACTGGTTGAAAAAAACTTTCGGGAAATGCATGAAGTGCAACAATATGCAACGAAACTCGATGTGTCTCCGGATTATCTGAGTAAGATTATTAAAAAATACCTGTCAGTTTCATCGCAGGATTACATTCTTGATAAGCTTCTGCTCGAAGCAAAAAGGCTCCTGGTTTTCACCAATTTGAGCAGTAAAGAAATTGCCTATCACATTCACATAGACGACCCCTCCTATTTTGGCAGAATTTTTAAACGAAAAACCGGATTAACGCCAGCAGAATACCGCGAACATGTTCGGAAAAGTACCATTTAATAACCAAAATGTACCTTGCAGTACGAATCACGAGGGAATATCTTTGTATTATCCTAAAATAAAAAGGCTAAATAATACTATCGATACAAGCTTATGCAGATTCGCAACGACCTTACCGGTGCATCACTACAATCCAAAATCGACAGATTGTGGGCACTTTCAGCCGAAAAAATAAATCTGATTTCAACAGAATACGATAATTCAAAAGGCACGCCGGTTTTCACGGTAAACGGAAAATATACCTTGCGGGGCTGGACCGAATGGACGCAGGGTTTTCAGTACGGGGCGGAAGTGCTTCAATTTGATGCAACTGGCGATCCGGCGTTTTTACAAAATGCCCGTAAAAATACCGTCGATTTTATGGCCTCCCACGTCGGACATTTCGGTGTACATGACCACGGGTTCAATAATGTCAGCACCTACGGCAATTTGCTGCGGTTGATGAACGAGGGCCGAATCGAGGAAAACGAATGGGAACGTAATTTTTACGAACTGGCACTGAAAATTTCAGGAGCTGTCCAGGCAAAAAGGTGGACGAACATTAAAGACGGCCAGGGTTTCATTCATTCCTTCAATGGTCCGCATTCACTTTTTGTTGATACAATCCGTTCCGTTCGCGCGCTGATGGTTTCCCATTTGATGGGTCACAGTCTGATGGGCGAAAACGATTTAAAAACCAGTTTACTTGAACGTGGCACGCTGCATTCTATTGCTACCGCCAAATATTCTGTTTTTTACGGAGAAGGGCGCGACAGTTACGACGATTGGGGACGCACAGCGCACGAAAGTGTTTTTAACACAAATGATGGAAATTTCCGTTGTCCAAATTCACAGCAAGGATTTTCGGGCTTCACGACATGGACACGCGGATTAGCATGGGCAATGACCGGATTTGCTGAACAGCTTGAAACACTTCCAAATTTTTCAGATGAAGAATTGGTCCCGCTTGGCGGTCGCGCTCAAATCGAGCAAATTTATCTGAAAGCCGCAAAAGCAACCTGTGATTTTTACATCGACAATACTGCTTCGGACGGCATTCCATACTGGGACACCGGCGCTCCAATGCTTCATAAACTGGGCGATTATACTGCCCGAACTTCGGAGCCACATAATGATTATGAACCAATCGACAGTTCCGCAGCTGCAATCGGGGCACAGGGATTGTTACGCCTGGGTAAATATCTGAAAGATCGGAATAAACCGGAAGAAGGCAACCGATACTGGCAGGCTGGTTTGACTGCACTCGACACGCTATTTTCTGAACCCTATTTGTCAACCGACCCAACTCACCAGGGATTGATTCTGCATTCGATTTATCATAGGCCCAATGGCTGGGACCATGTGCCAGCCGGGCAAAAAATTCCGAACGGAGAATCGAGCATGTGGGGAGATTACCATGCAAGGGAAGTTGCGTTGTATCTGCACCGCATCAACAAAGATTTACCCTATTACTCCTATCTCGGCGCTGTCCGGTGAAAGAGTGCAAAAATCAGAATGGAAAGAGCACAAATTTTTGTCCCGAAATTGAACTAATGAAAGATATATCGCTGGACCGCTGTTGCATACACACGATCACAACCAAACCTTGGACATTGCCGGAAGCGGTCGAACATTATGCGGCTGCGGGCGTGAAGGGCATAAGTGTCTGGCAAAACGCAACCGAAGGAATTGGTCCCCGAAGAGCTGGTGAAATCATCAGAAGTGCAGGATTGGAAATTGTCTCTTACGTTCGCGGAGGATTTTTCCCGAGTATCAGCAGCTCGGGAAGGGCGCAGGCCATTGATCACAACAGAAAGCTACTCGAAGAAGCCGCAGCTTTGGGAGCTCCAATGATCGTACTTGTTTGCGGGGCATCACCCGACCAGTCACTTGAAAAATCAAGGGATCAGATCCGGGAGGGAATTGCCGCGATTCTTCCTTTGGCTGAAAAACTAAACGTTAAACTGGCCATTGAGCCATTGCATCCGATGTATGCAGCCGATCGTTCGGCAATCAATACTTTGGGACAAGCCAATGAAATGGCTGAGTACTTCAATTCTGATTTCGTTGGGGTCGCTGTGGATGTTTACCACCTTTGGTGGGACGCCGATCTGGAAAAAGAAATTGCCCGCTGTGGAGCAAACAACAATCTTTTTGCCTACCACGTTTGCGACTGGAAGGTAAACACAATCGATCTGCTCAACGATAGAGGTCTGATGGGTGAAGGGTGCATTAACCTCAAACAAATAAGAAGTTGGGTAGAAGCGACAGGTTTCAACGGTTTCTGCGAAGTGGAAATATTTTCCGACATCCATTGGGCCAAAGATCAACATCTTTTTTTGAAAGAAATCACCGACGCATTCTTGAAAACAGTTTGAATTAAACACGATAAAACACATCACCAAAAGCTTTTAAAATTAGAAACGGAGAAGTAAATCTCGTTTGTTTTTAAAAGCCCAAAGTCAAACGCAAACAGCTAACAGCAAAAAAAATGACAACACATACCATTGGGATTATCATGAACGGCGTCACGGGCCGCATGGGAACAAACCAGCATTTGATGCGGTCAATCAAAGCGATTATAGAACAAGGCGGCGTTAAAATTTCGGCCGATGAAGTGATCATGCCCGACCCAGTGCTGGTTGGCAGAAATGAGAGTAAATTACAACAGCTTTGCAAACAGTCTGGCGTAAAAAAATACACGACCGACCTGGATTCAGTTTTGAGCGATCCGCATTATCAGATCTATTTCGATGCCCAGGTAACGGGTCGGCGCGCCGCAGCGGTAAAAAAGGCGATTCTGGCAGGAAAACACATTTATTGCGAAAAACCTACTGGAACAACAACGGAAGAGGCGCTTGAATTATATGACCTCGCTACCTCTGCTGGCTTGAAAAACGGGGTGGTTCAGGACAAATTATGGCTCCCTGGCATGCTTAAGTTAAAGCGTCTCATGGAAAGCGGATTCTTCGGCAAGATTCTTTCTGTTCGGGGAGAATTTGGATATTGGGTTTTTGAAGGACATAGCATTCCCGCGCAACGTCCTTCGTGGAATTATCGCAAGGAAGATGACGGCGGAATTATTGTGGACATGCTCTGTCACTGGCGTTATGTTCTGGACAATTTGTTTGGAAATGTAAAAGCGGTTTCCTGCCTGGGTGCAACGCACATTCCGGAGCGAATTGATGAAAACGGCAAACCATACCATTGCACAGCAGACGACGCATGTTACGCGACTTTTGAGCTGGAAGGCGATGTGATTGCGCAGTTCAATTCATCCTGGACCGTACGCGTTCGCCGCGATGATCTGCTCACTTTGCAGGTTGACGGAACCAAGGGATCAGCAGTTGCTGGTCTGCGCGATTGCTACATTCAACATTACGGAAATACACCAAAACCGGTATGGAATCCGGATATCGCCCAGCCTATCCCATTTTTTGAAGGTTGGTCAAAAGTCCCTGAACAGGAAAATTTCGACAATGCCTTTAAAGCGCAATGGGAACTGTTCCTAAAACACATTGTCAAAGACACGCCTTTCCCGTGGGATCTTAAAGCAGGTGCGAGAGGCGTGCAGTTGGCCGAAAAAGGGATCGAAAGCTGGGAAAAACGAAAATGGGTGAATATTGAAGCTCTCTAATTTCTCTGTCATCCAAGGTTTCTTGCCACGAATACACGAATGTTCACGAAGATTGAGAGAAAATAATTATTCTATCCGTGCCAATTCGTGCATCCGTGGCAAGATTTAGAAACCAGATTTTAGCCACGAATTCACGAATGTTCACGAAGATTGGGAGAAAATAATTATTCTATCCGTGCCAATTCGTGCATCCGTGGCAAGATTTAGAAACCAGATTTTAGCCACGAATTCACGAATGTTCACGAAGATTGGGAGAAAATAATTATTCTATTCGTGCCAATTCGTGCATCCGTGGCAAGATTTAGAAACCAGATTTTCGCCACGAATTCACGAATGTTCACGAAGATTGAGAGAAAATAATTATTCTATTCGTGCCAATTCGTGCATCCGTGGCAAGATTTAGAAACCAGATTTTAGCCACGAATTCACGAGGTTTTTAAAAGTTAATTTTATTCTATTCGTGCCAATTCGTGCATCCGTGGCAAAAACAACATCATAAAATACGTGGCTCAAAAAATTAAGGAATTCCTGGCTACTAAAATCTAGAAATGAAAAAAACAGCACTTATCACAGGAGGCAGCCGTGGAATCGGTTTCGGCATTGCGAAAGCACTGGCAAACGAAGGATATAACCTGGCTATCAATGGTGTACGCGATGAAGAAGGCGCGGCGGCAGCGCTTGAAGAACTACGTCAGCTAGGAGCAGAGGTGCTCTATTGCCAGGGAAATGTTGCAGTTGAAGAGGATAGAGCAGCTATTGTCGAAAAAGCATACGCAGTATTTGGTAATATTAATTTGCTGGTAAATAACGCAGGAATTGCTCCACGAGTGCGCATGGACATTCTGGAAACGACACCCGAGAATTACCAGGAAGTTCTGAAAACCAATCTGGAAGGCCCGTTTTTCCTGACCCAGGCTATTGCAAAAAAAATGGCTCATGCCAAACAAAACAACCACGCCTTTGACGCTGCAATCATTTTTGTGACCTCGATATCTGCGACCGTTGCCTCAATTAACCGTGGAGAATATTGTATTTCAAAAGCCGGCTTGGCTATGACCAACCTGCTATTCGCTGTACGGATGGCCGAGTTCAATATTCCGGTTTATGAAATCAGGCCCGGGATTATAGCAACGGACATGACGGCAAAAGTTCAGGAAAAATATGACAACATGTTCAAAAACGGCATTGCACTGCAACCAAGATGGGGAACACCGGAAGACGTCGGCAAAGCGGTAGCTTCACTGACGAGAGGAGATTTCCCCTATTCAACAGGCCAGGTAATCGGTGTGGATGGAGGAATGCTGATAGACCGGCTTTAAGGCATTGGCTATTGGCTATTGGCTATTGGCTATTGGCTATTGGCTATTGGCTATTGGCTATTGGCTATTGGAAAGTCATACTAGTTGAGTTTGGTTCTGCCAACGTAGTAATTTTTTCGAATTAAAGAAGATCAGAAATTCTAATCACGCGCAGTTTGAGCCATTTGGTGAACTGCTAACCACAACAAAATGTCGTTAACTTCCGAATCACGTCCTTCCCTGCTTTCGCAGCTTTTACAAGTGCCGGTTATTGTAGCGGCACTGGGTTATCTGGTCGATATGTACGATCTGTTTCTGTTTAGCGTGGTGCGGGTACCCAGTTTAAAGGCGCTCAATGTTGGCACGGAAAACCTGCTTACGGAAGGCATCAAACTACTGAACTACCAAATGGCCGGAATGTTGATCGGCGGCGTGCTTTGGGGAATTATCGCTGACAAAAAAGGACGGCTTTCGGTTTTATTCGGTTCAATTATCCTTTACTCCCTAGCGAATATCGGAAACGGATTTGTGACGACCCTCGACCAGTACGCCATCCTGCGTTTTATTGCGGGTGTTGGGCTCGCAGGTGAGCTGGGTGCAGGTATCACGCTTGTCACGGAAGTTTTACCGAAGGAAATCCGTGGGTACGGAACCACGCTGGTGGCAACACTTGGGGTGATGGGCGCTATACTTGCCTATTTTGTAGCTGATCTTTTTGCATGGAGAATATCTTATTTTGTTGGTGGCGGAATGGGCCTTTTGTTACTGGTGCTCCGTTTCAATGTATTCGAGTCCGGAATGTTCAAACAGGTGAAAGAAAGAACTGTCGACAGAGGTAATATTCTGATGATACTGACCAACGGCAAAAGATTTGGCAAATACCTGATGGCAATTCTCGTGGGCTTACCGATCTGGTTTGTTGTAGGAATTCTGATCACCTTTTCTCCCGAATTTGGGCTTGCAAAGGGCGTTGAAGGAATCAACGCAGGCAAGGCAGTGATGCTCGCATTTTCAGGGCAGGTTCTGGGCGACATAGTCAGTGGACTATTAAGTCAGTATCTGAAAAGCCGCAAGAAAGTAATCTGTCTGTTTATTCTGCTTTCCCTTGCCATGGTGATCGGTTACCTGCTGATTCCGACACTAGACCTCTTCTCGTTTTATGTTATGTGTATTTTGCTCGGCTTTTGCAACGGATACTGGACGCTGTTTATCACCATTGCTGCCGAATTATTCGGAACCAATCTCAGAGCGACAGTGGCCACGACGGTTCCAAATTTTGTGCGGGGTGCAACGATTCCGCTGGCCGCAATTTTTGTACAGCTGAAACCCAGCTACGGCGTCATCCAAAGCGGTCTTTTGATTGGGGTTGCCACCAGCGTTGTAGCACTTATTGCCCTTTTCTTCCTTGAAGAGACATTTACAAAGGATATGAATTTTGTTGAAAAGGAGTAATCGGATCAGATTTTATAATAAAAATGGCCACTGAGCAGCTCAGTGGCCATTTTTTATGCCATTTCCATAAACCCAACCACGCATTCCGCCATTCATGTAACCAATCTTACCATTCATGTACTTTGTATTACATAGTACCTTTTATAGCCGTTACATTTGTCATGTTCTTTTAGATAAACAATCACAAAAATTAAAACATATAAAGCCATGAAAACCTCAATCAAAAGTATCGCATTCGCTTTCGCACTTGTTGCAACCGCTTTCGCCGCTAACGCAGACGACAAAGAAGCCAAAAAGTCAACCGGCTTCGGAACGGGCATTTACACAACAAAACAGGGAAAAATTAACGTACTGGTCGACAAAGCCAGCGCCGATGCATCGACCACATTGGTATTGAAAACAGAAAAGGGTGAAACAGTTTACCGTGAAACAGTTTCGAAGAATCAACAGAAATTCGGACGCACTTTAAATGTAGATGAACTCGGAGCAGGAAAGTACGAAATCGTGATAACCAGCAAAGGCGAGTCACAATCCAAAACTTTCGAGCTGTCCGAAGAAAAAACAGAACGCGTTTTGGAAATCAAATAATTAGCCAAAAAATCACAAAAAATTAAAACATTTAAAGCCATGAAAACCTCAATCAAAAGTATCGCATTCGCTTTCGCACTTGTTGCAACCGCTTTCGCTGCTAACGCAGAAGACAAAGAAGCCAAAAAATCAACCGGTTTTGGAACAGGAATTTACACAACCAAACAAGGAAAAATAAATGTATTGGTCGACAAAGCCAGCGCCGATGCATCAACCACGTTGTTATTGAAAACAGAAAAAGGTGAAACAGTTTACCGTGAAACAGTTTCGAAGAACCAACAGAAATTCGGACGCACTTTAAATGTAGATGAACTCGGAGCAGGAAAATACGAAATCGTAATTACCAGCAAAGGCGAGTCACAATCCAAATCCTTCGAGTTATCCGAAGAAAAAACAGAACGCGTTTTGGAAATCAAATAATTAGACAAAAAATCACAAAAAATTAAAACATATAAAGCCATGAAAACCTCAATCAAAAGTATCGCATTCGCTTTCGCACTTGTTGCAACCGCTTTCGCTGCTAACGCAGAAGACAAAGAAGCCAAAAAATCAACCGGTTTTGGAACAGGAATTTACACAACCAAACAAGGAAAAATAAATGTATTGGTCGACAAAGCCAGCGCCGACGCATCGACTACATTGTTATTGAAAACAGAAAAAGGTGAAACAGTTTACCGTGAAACAGTTTCGAAGAACCAACAGAAATTCGGACGCACTTTAAATGTAGATGAACTTGGAGCAGGTAAATACGAAATCGTGATTACAAGCAAAGGCGAGTCACAATCCAAAACTTTCGAACTGTCCGAAGAAAAAACAGAACGCATTTTGGCAATCAAATAATTTTTATGCTGATTTTGGTCAATGGCTTCGTGCAGACGGAGCCATTTTTTTGTAGTCCAGGTACAATCGGACTAGTTACTGTCACGCAACGTATTGAGAAGCAATTAATTATTTGAGTAAATTTGTTTAATCAATTGACTATTAGCACTTAACAGATCAGACCGAGGAGCATTATTACCGTTTAATTGCTCACCTGCGAAAAAGGCCATTCATGTAACCAAACTTACCATTCATGTACTTTGTATTACACAGTACCGAATCTGCACCTACATTTGTCTTGTTCTATTAGCCAAACAATCATAAAATAATAACAGCCATGAAAAATTCAATCAAAACAATCGTTATCGCTTTTGCACTTTTTGCAACCACTTTTGCTGCAAATGCAGGAGAAAAAGAAACAACCAAAGTTGCCGGATTCAACACCGGGGTTTATACAACCAAAGCTGGTAAAGTAAATGTACTTATAGAAAAAGCAAGCCAGGATGCTGCTACGGTTATTCTGCTTAAAAACGAAAAAGGAGAAACGGTTTACCGCGAAACGGTTGGTAAAAGCCAACAGAAATTCGGTCGCTCTTTAAATCTGGATGAACTGGAAGCGGGAAAATATGAACTGAAAGTGATCAGCAACGGTGAAACACAAACTAAAACATTCCAGTTGTCAGAACAAAAAACTGACCGTGTTCTGACAATCAAGTAATTCATTATCATCAGCACGACTGCAAAATGGCTTCCTGATTTCGGAAGCCATTTTTGTTTTTTCACCAGCTACCAAACTTCAATATCTGGTTCACAGCCGCAATCTCTTCCTCATTTACACTGTGACCGAAATTTTTAAATAACTGCATTTTTACCTTTGCACCCAGCTTTTCAAAAACTTCGCCACTCTCAATAACACGCTCCTTCGGAATGTGGTGGTCAATATCACTGCATCCCAAAAAAACGGGAGTTTCTGACATTGAGCCCGGATAATTTCGGGGAGTTCCTTCGGGTCCAATCAATCCGCCACTCAAACCAAATACCCCCCCGAAACGTCCTGCATTACGCGCTGCAAATTCAAGTGACAAACAAGCCCCCTGCGAAAATCCTAACAAATAAATATCCTCGCGGGCAAAACCATTTTCAGTTTCCAATTTTTCTACCAATTCTCCGATCATCTTCAATGCAGATGAAAGACCCGGTTCATTCTGATCCATCGGTGCCAGAAAAGAATATGGATACCACGTGCTCCCTGATGCCTGCGGTGCTACAAACGCAATATCTGTTGTATCAAAGTACTGTGATAATGACAAAATACTTTGTGCCGATGCTCCCCGGCCATGGATCATGATCATCACCTTTTTTGCCTCTTTTAAAGAAGCACCTACGGTAACTAACTGACTGATATTATGCATTATTTCCTCCTGTTTAATATTTAAAAAAAACTTGATTATCTTGCCAATGCAACAATTGGCGGCAATCCAGCCTCAATTTTGGCTCTTCTAGGCTCATACCATTCCGGCAGTTTCAATGCTGAACCTAATTTTGCGACCGATTCATCAACACTGAATCCAGGAGGATTTGTTGCGATTTCAAAAAGAATTCCACCCGGTTCGCGGTAATAAATACTTTGAAAATAATTGCGATCCAGGACTTCCGTAGGATGGTAGCCCGAAGAAAGCAGCTTCTCTCTGATTTCCAATTGGCTTTCCAGCGAATCTGTTGCAAATGCGATGTGATGAACGGACCCCGCGCCTTGTAAAGCACGCACATCGTTCGCCGAACGCAATACGTCGACGTAGGATCCCGGGCCACCATGACCCACTTCAAACCTAAAGAGATCCTGCTCTTCTGCAACCAGTTTGTGCTGCATTACGTCAGTAAGCAAAGAGACCGTCCGGTCAATATTCAATTCATTTAATGTTGCTGTATAAAATCCACGGATCGAATATTCCGCAGGGATTTTTCCATTGTCCCAGCCGGCCCTTTTATCAAGATCATTCGCAACCAACTCTACGCCCATTCCGTCAAAATCTTCGAAACGCACATAAGTTTCATCAAACCGCTGATATGGTCCGGCAAAAGGGATTCCGTTTTGAGTCAACCGATCTGTCCAGTAATTCAGCGATGCCGATGAGATTGAAAACGCTGAATAAGTCAGCTGGCCTCCACCCTTGCGACCTCTCACCAAACCCGCATAAGGAAAGAATGTCAGGATAGAGCCAGGCGTTCCCGTTTCGTCACCATAATATAAATGATACACGTCAGGTGCATCGAAATTGATTGTCTTTTTTACCATCCTCAATCCTAAAATACCCACATAAAAGTCCACGTTTTTTTGTGCATCGCTAGCCAGTGCAGTAATATGGTGCAAGCCATTAATCAGATTATTCATGAGTTTGAAATTTATATGTTGCTACATTTAATGTATATACATGTATTATTTAGAAATCGTTCCGTGTACTTTGAAATAATTTAGGCTGTTTGAGGAAAGTAAAAAACAAAGTTCCGCTACTTCATTTTGACAGAACTGTTTACTAATTGCTCAGAGGATAAATGAACACGTCAATTTCGCAATGCTTTCTGATTACTTGCATGACCATTGGTTTCGCAAGTAATCTGTTTTTCGCGCAGAATACGCCGTATATCGACGGGCGCCCTTTGGCTACTTCCAGAATTGTCTGCAAGGACGAGGGTATCGTGCTTCGCCATGGTGATGGCCCCGACAGCTGCGATACCTACGGGGCCAGAGAAGCGGTGATCAACAAAGAAGGTGATAATTATTATCTGTTTTATGATGGTGCGGGTAAAGATGGCTGGATTGCATGCCTGGCCGAAAGCAAGGATTTGCGAAACTGGACCAAACGCGGACCCATTTTAACGCTTGGGCCGGAAGGGAAAAATGATTCAAAAAGCGCGTCTTCGCCATGGGTTATCAGGGAGGAGGACACCTGGCACATGTTCTACGTCGGCACGCCGAACACCACACCACCGCCCTATCGTATTCCTGCTTTTCCGTACCTCACAATGAAGGCAAAAGCTACATCGCTGGCCGGCCCCTGGACCAAACAGTATGACGTGATTCCATTACCGCCAAAAGACAGCAGCTACTACACGGTTACATCAAGTCCGGGATTTGTGGTCAAAAACGGAAACGAATTTCTCCAGTTTTTCAGTGGTGCCACGCAGGAAGGAAAAATAGTAAAACGGACACTCGGTATAGCGAGAACGAAAGACCTGGACAAGTCATGGAAAATTGACCCAAAACCGATTTTCCCGCTGGATGAGCAGGTTGAAAACTCATCCATTTTCTTCGACGACAAAACTAAAACATGGTATTTATTCACCAATCATATTGGTATCAACGAAAAACGTGAAGAATATACGGACGCGATCTGGTGTTACTGGACAAAAAATCTCGACAAATGGGATCCCGCTGACAAAGCAATTGCGCTCGACGGGAAAAATTGCTCCTGGGCCAAAGGCGCCATTGGTATGCCCACGGTTATTAAAATAGGCGATCGTCTCGCATTGCTCTATGATGCCGCCGAAGGAAACAGCACCTCGCACATGCACCGAAATATTGGACTGGCATGGATGGATCTGCCTTTGAAAATCACTAGGTAATTATCAAAAAGAGCGGGCTTCTCTGAATGAACATTTTTACCGTTGCGCACCATTATAAAGTGCTGAATGTAGCATAAACTTTAAATTTTCTCAGCCCGCATTACTGGGTTCAACAACATGGTTTTTGGGTCGGAAATGCTTCATACAGTCAAATAATCACCCGCTAACGTTGCGGATTCAACCACTCAACCCCCCATCAGCCCCAATGGTTTAAAAATTGGCTTGCGACTGAGAGGGTAAATGGTACAATCTTATTTAAACAGCATTTCGAAAGATTCAACAATCAAGTTTATAAACTTCGCGCTACTATTCAGGAATAAACGTGACATCCGGCAATCCGAAAATCGACAGGTTTGTGAGCGCATCTCCCCCATCGGGAAAAGTAGGCGAAGCGACTTTGTAGATTGACTTTGGTGCTAGAAGTAGCATGCTACCAACGTTTTTTGGGAATTGAATAAAGCCTCCGGCAATGTCAAGTCGGTAGGTCTTCTTAATTTTGCTACCAGAAGTAAGATTCACACTCACGACATATCGTTTGTCCTTGATTACCGCCAAGGCCTCGATATCAACCAGCACCGCAACGGAGGGTGCCGTCTGTTCAATAGTTTTTTGCCTGATGATCTTCGAGGTATTGTCATCCCAGAGTGTAACAGTGTAGACACCAGTTTCCGGCATTTTGCAGCCAAGCTGCGAAATTTTCCCGTTAACGTTCGGACTGAAAAGGAATCCGAATTCACCACCCTTTTCAGGCGTAAAATCCAGTTCTGAAACCTTGTATCCGGACGTGGCGAGCAGACTGGCCACTGGACTTTCGGCAGCCTTCGCGCCAGTCACCGGATTCGGACTGTCATCATTGTTTTTACTACAACCCGTCATGGTAAATATCACAAGACTGCAAATAGCGAAAATTGATTTGATTTGCATTTTCATAACTTTGTTTTTTTAAATATTAATGGATAAAAATTAGGACTTATAATCACTTGACTATCAATATATCACGACCTTCACAGGTATGAGAATTACTAAATTCACATCCTGTTAGCGACGGTCAGGGAAGCCTCGATACAGCTTTCAATGTATACGGGTCAGCCATTTACAATTTGAGAAGAATCAATCGCATGAAAAATCAACAGTTTGGGGGAGAAAAAGCGATTCAACTTGTAGAAAACATAAGCGATAATCACCAGAACTCCGTATCAAAATAGGCCATTTCTGCTTTTCCGGAAGGTATGAAATACCGGGCCAAAAGGAATTTTGAAAACCCTCTATCATACGGTATCGTACCGTTGCCACTTTTACCACGAAAAGCTAAAATCGTGATTTTTGAGATTGAGACCGGTCTGAAGCCGGTTCTTCTCATAATCAGAAGTGTGTCACTTGTTTTTTTGTTACCAACTTTCAATATAAATCCGAAAGAATCAAGGCCCTGAACTAACCCCGGAACATGATACGGCAAAGAATCCCCGGCAACAAAAACCTTCACAAGTACTGCGTAATTAGACTTTACCAATCCGTACTTTTTCAAAGGGATACGCCATACATCACCTGATGCGGAATCAAAAGAAATACCTGGCAGACTGAGTTCATGCCCTTCAATCATACCCGAACCAAAAACCTTTTGCCCCCACAGCAGCTCAGGATTCCAGAATAGCAAACAACTTGTGATAAATATTCCATAAAAGCAGCACATAGTATTGATATTCAAAGCATTATAAACTAATAAAACATCTCCTATTGCACCATCCCGCTAATTCCGGCAAAATAAACTTTCCCGTCTTTGGCTACCACACAAGCAGATGAACGCACACCTCCATCAGTCAGAAACTCCCACTTTTTTGCCCCTGTTAATGCATCCACAGCGTACAGTTTCTTGTCATTGCTGCCAATGTATACCAACCCGTTCGCAACGGTCGGTGAAGATTCGATTTCATTGAATTTTGTTGTCAGAAAATCCCATTTCTTAACTCCGGAGGCCGCATCCAAAGCATAGAGTTTGGCATCGTAGCTTCCAATGTATATTAGTCCGCCACTCACAATAGGTGAGGAATTAACTGCTCCCTCGGTAAGAAATTCCCACTTTTTCGCTCCCGTCACAGCATCAACGGCATGCAGTTTTTTATCCAGGCAGCCTATATACACGATACCATTTGATACACTTGGGGAAGAAATATTGATAAAATCACCGGTTTTATACGACCATTTTTTTGCACCGGTTTTCGCATCGAAAGCTTCAAGGCCGTTCAATTCCGAACCGGCGTATACAACGTCATTCAGTACGGCTGGAGAAGATTCTGTAACCCAAACGCGCGTTGGCTCTGTCCATATTTTGGCTCCCGTTTTGGCGTCCAGTGCAAACGTACCAACGCCCTGCTTTGAAAATGAAGTACCCCTCAGACTCACGTAAACTACGCCATTGACGACGGTCGGGGATGACTCAAAATCATAGGTATCGTCTCCCAGAAATTCCCACTTTTTAGCGCCTGTGGCAGCATCAAGTGCATAAACTTTATCCGTTGCGATGTAGACAATTCCGTCGGCGACGGCAGGCGAATTGAAACGCATCGGTTCCTCTGTCAGAAACTCCCATTTCTTCACACCGGTAGTTTGATCCAGCGCATACAGTTTTTTGTCGTCGCTGCCGATGAATACCAACCCGTTTGCCGCAGCGGGGGACGAATAAATTTCGCCACCAGTAACAAACTCCCATTTTTTCGAGCCGTTCAGCGCATCCAAAGCGTATACTTTTTTGTCACGGCTTCCAAAATACACCGTACCGTTGTTGGCAGTGCTTACGGTCACAATGTAACTTGTGGACGTTCCATCTCCCGCTGTGACCGTATAGGTTACCGGCTTTGAGAAATCCTGCGTCGTCCCGGAAGCCGGCGAAACAGTCGCCTTGTCCGACAAAGTAATGTTCGGAGTCAGTTTGGTTAAATCCGTACCGGCCGGCACCTCCGCCTTCACTGTCCTTGCGGCCGCGTCAATGATCGCGGACACACCAGGATTCAAAGTTTTAAATTCAAAAGATTTGATTTCCTTCCCGATTCCACTTGCAGGAATTACATCAGTAGATTTCTTTTTACAGCCCGGCAATATCAGACATAATATAATTGCGACATGGCAAAACCAGTTAAGCATCGTTTTCATTGTTGAATTCATTTTAGAGGTTTACATTTTTGATCACGATTGGGAAACCCGTTCACGAAACACGTTAAATTTCCACGAATCAAATTTCGCGGTAAACCATCTTTTAGAAAATCAACAATTTTGGGGAGGTGGAGGGTTGGGGAACGACTGGTTGTCCTGGTAGAAATAAAGTTTGCCAAAAAGCTGATATGTACTCAAGGAGTAAAACCCCCGAAACTGACCGTTTATCAGTGTAGGTTTAGGAAGGATTATTCGTCTAATGCAGCTTAAAATTTAGTAACGAATGATATAAAATCCCTAGACGAAGTGTTCGACGACACTGTCACGCTTCTCCGCTGACAAAAATGAAACTTTTTAATTCAACTGCTTTGTGTAGCTATGGCAAAACAAATGACGTTTCTGGTTTGCCACGGATACACGAATTGACACAAATAATAGACCCATTCGGTTAAGTTCTTGGTAACAAGAGAACACATTTTCCGTTTCTGGCCCCGCATGAACCAATTACTTCAAATATTAATGTAAAATAATGAGACTAACGAAGTAACCTTTTGAGCTCCGCGAGCGAATCCTTGTAATTGGGAATCACACCCACATATCCTACCCCTGGATGCTTTACCCTGCCAATAGATTTCCTTTGGAAAACATCCGAAAAGTTACCAGCTGTCGCCAGACGACCTGAACGCCTCAGTTCTCCCTGAATAGATGCAACAACACCGGCAATAATAGCGCCAGCACCGGAAGTATGACCAAAAGGGTAATAATAATTTTGCCGGTAGCTGGGAGAAGTTATTTTTTCGCCCTGCGCATGTATGACTACATTTCGTCCGTAGTTGGAAGCAAACAGCTTAATCCAGGCCCCATTTCCTCTGTAACATGCACCAATTAAGATAGCGCCGGTAGGAACATTCAGCAAATAGTTTCTAAAATTGGTGATCTCCAGAAGCGGATAAACTCGTTCAAATTCGTGATTATAGTCATCATAATGATCCCAGACTATGTCTGAATCCACAGTCAAAGGGTTAACTATTTTCTTCAAATTTCCCCAGATAGTTAAATCGTCAATATATTTTCCATCATTCCCGGCAGGCTCGACAACCACAACCTGCCTTTGATTCGCATACGCTAGTAGCTGATAAATCGCGGGCTGGTAATGTATGGGGGAATAATCGGTATTCGTTATTTCTAATAACAAAATATCTCCTCGTGTACATGCCCGAATCGCCGCCCAAACTGCATTTTCCTCTACAGTAATATCCTCTTCATTTACCCCGTTAATTTCATTTCCCGGAAAATAGCAGGACGACAACTGGATAGTAGCCTCCCTCGCAAGCCCATAACAATGGACGGGCGAGCGGGTTCTCCCTGCCATCAATATTCCTAGGACACCATTTCCATGACGGGCTCTTATAGAATTATCAGACGTGTAGATTAACAAATTCGGCCGGGCAGGAAAAACAAGTACTGGTTTTAACGGATTATCCTTTATGTCGGTAACACCCAGGTTCCAGGTCTTTGCCTCCACAATGCTAATTTTGACTCCCTTGCCTTTTGCCGTATAGTTGTCTGTTTCATTGCTGCTGATTTGCATATCGGTGAAATATCGCTGGTTCATTTCTGATCCGCGCCATATCATATCCCGTCCGTCATCATCCGAGGCAGCGATAACACCGGGCTTTATATAGGCAAACTCCAAAAGGTGCCAGACGTAGTCATTTTCATGTGGAAGAAATTGCTCCAGCTCGCCAAGAAATCCTTCAAAGTCTTCATAACTTATCAGGTCTTTATCATGTCTGACAATGAAATAGTTGTAAAAATTAGGAACATTCCGCCCGCTGTCACTATCCAGGCCCGAGGCGCTTGTCTGGGTTGGCAGATTTAGCCCACTTCTGTAGCTATCCTCAAAATTATTAAAGGAATCAGTAGGCAATAATTCAAAAAGATATCTAGCCTCTACGTTAAACCTCAACAACAGCTGGAGAAAGTCCTGAATTTGGGTCTTCAATTCCGATACTATTTTTTCACGGACATTGTCGCTCAAATCTTTCTCAGCAAATTGAAACGAATTTCCGTAACCGAGATCGAGCGTATTAAGGGGAAGATCAGGAGAAAAAAAGTCAAATATTTTACCAATCCATTTTTGGGCTTCGGTATCATACCCGGCGGGAGTTATAAGATTGCTTTGAGAGGTTGTGGTTTGTATTAGCAATTCATCTCTGAATTTGAAAACTATATTCAAATTTCCCATGACGCTTTTCAGTTTTTGAAATTAAATCTCTGACTTAAAAATATTGCTCTCGCATAAATCAATTGCCCAAGCAAATGAGCCAGCAAATCGGCTGCATAAAGTATTAGAAACATGCTGAGATATTGGTCCAGTAGCAGCGCTTCAACGGATTCAAAAATAGTGCTGTAACATACTAAGAATACTTTTGTGAACGCGATCAAAAAAATAGGGTGCCGACCGAGGCTTTTAATCTTTATCTGCACCAATATCTGTGCAAGAACAAATATTGAGGATACGAGAACAAAACCATTCTTAACTAAAAATGATGGCTGATTCAAAATCCCATTTCGGTTAAGGAATATATAATCTAGCACAAGCAACGAACACGACACAACACAACCTGCCAAAACCAAGTTTCTATGTAGCGGCCGCCTAAGATAGAGATAGTACACGCTGGATAAAAAAAGGCAGTCTGTGAATGCGCTTGTAAAATTGTACGCGCTACCCAGCTGTCCCGTTTTAAAATATATTGAACCGAGAAAAATAAGAAAATAAGCTACTTGCCCAATAATGAAATAACGCACTAACCTGGATTGATTTTTCCAGGTTAGTGCCCCGATACAAATTGGAATCAGTATTGAGAATAAAGAGCAGTTTAGTAAAATTTCCCAGAAAAGGTCAGGCATACGCTCACTTACAGATCTTCAAAGGTGGGCATTTCGCTACCGGAGGTTCGGGTTGGATGCTCGCTACCGACGTATAATAATGTCCTTTTTTGGAAATAACATCAGAATAGTCACCAGCCTCAACTGAAAGATCAAATTTGACTGGCTGCGCCACAATTTCCAGGTCATCGTTATCACCCTGCCCGAAACAAACCCGCAAACCATCAAATCCGCCATTCTCCACTTCCTTGACCAGATTTTTCAGTGCCTTTACACCTAGAAAAAAACCGGTATTTTCCTTAGAAACCTTTTTCTTTTTGACAAAATTATTTTTTAGCTGGTACACTTTTCCAGACGGACCAATATCCGTATTTGCTTCGGTTTCCCGGCATAAGCCGTACGTTCTGTAACTAGAGGCCATTTTATAGATATTTAATTGTTAAATGAAAAGGTATTCTCTTAAACCAACCGCCACTCCAGCGCCTTCACAACCGCTTCCGGAGCTGAATTGACGTGCAATTTTTCGTAGATGTGGTTCACATGTGTCGCCACGGTGCTGAACGAAATACCGCACACATCCGCAATCATTTTGTAACTCAGTCCTTTTACCATGCATCCCAGCACTTCCTTTTCCCGGTTGGTTAGTTCCACGAAAGTGTGTTCGCTTTTAACAAATTGATGCTGGAACATTTCAACTACTTTTTTGGCTATGCTGGGCGACAAATGCGACCCACCGGCATATACTTCGCGTATCGCCTGGACGTACACTTCCGGATCCGGGTTTTTGACAACGTAGCCGGAAGCACCCGAACAAATGGCCTGAAAAACCTTATCGTCATCTTCAAAAACGGTCTGAATGAGCACTTTTGCACTTGGCGAATATTTCAAAATTTCGATCATCGCCTGTATGCCGGATTGGTGTGGCATCTGAATATCCATCAGTATCACGTCCGGTTTGTGTTTTTTCATCACTGAAATTGCCTCCCGTGTATCAGGGAATGCGCCGGAAAACCAGATTCCCTCAGTACCGGAAAGGTATAAGGCCAGGCTTTCCCGGAGATTTTTGTTATCCTCAAACAATACAACACGGATCATTAGCGAAGCCCACGGGCCATTTTCTGTGAATATTTGGTAATTGATGACACAAAAATCAGTATATCGGTGCTTACGAAAAATCAATAATTGTATGGATACCCTTTCAGCCGGCTATTTTCATACGCACCTTTGTGCCCGTTCTCAATCTGGACTCTATCAATAAATCTATCTCAGCCTCGTCTGCCCGCTCTTTGAAATTGTAAAGGCCATTTCCCTGAAATTCTTCCGACGTATCAAATCCCTGTCCGTTATCTTCTATCAGAATTTCCATCAGATCTTTGGATGAAGTTACCGTCACCGTAACCTTGGTGGCATAAGCATGTTTCACGATGTTGTTAATCGCTTCCTTATAGATGAGGTAAAGATTTTTTCGCTGTTCCATGGAAAAGTTCGCTTTCATGAGATCAGGCTGCACATTGAAATCAAAGGCAATATCCCTGCTGCTAAGCACTTGTGAAGCAAAGGAATTCATTCTTTCGAAAAGCTTGGCGATACTGTCATTTTTGGGATTGATCGTCCAAACGGTATCCTGCATCAGAGAAACGGATTCTCTTGAATTTGCAATAATTTTTTCAAGAATTGGTAACATGTCAGCAGGTGCGTTTTTTCGCAGTACTTCTACGAATATCGCTATACTGTTCAGGTTAGATCCAACCTCATCGTGAAGGTCAGAGGCAATCTGGTTTCGGACGCTTTGCATTTTGAGCTTCTGCCGGAAATCATACAGGAAGAAAAGATAAATTCCAACGCCAATCAATATCAGCGCGTAAGCAACTACGGACGGTATAAACCACACTTCTTTCCAAAAAACATGATCCTTGATGATCTTAATTCTGACAGAATCCGACTCTCTGTTTTTGATCAATGTGCGAATTTCGAACAGGTAGGTTCCACCGTCGAGATTCTGGTAACGGGTAGCCGGGAAGGCAGACTTTATCCAGTTGCTGTCAACGCCGGAAAGCTTGTAAAGATATGCAACCGAATCGCCCTTACTGGTTCCAAATTCAAGAATCAGGTCTTTGTCAGCCGCTTTTAGATGAATGGTTGTACCGGATACAGCTGACACTTTCCCATTGATAATAATCCTCGTAAGGGCATTATCCGAGTAGCTGCGCAAGGCAGTGAAAATGAAAAGTAAGCCGATGAAGTATTTTATCAAAACTAACACACTCTGAGCGAATTAGAGGATTTCATTCAAATATATCGATCTATCTCAACAAACCAAATCCCCCTTTAATTTATTCAATCCCAAACACTTGAATCAGCAGCTGAAAGAAATTCACTAATGCGTCAGATCTTGCAGACTCTGCTTCCGAAACGTTGAAAAAGTATGTGTATAGCAGGAACGATGGTATGTATATGATTTTTTGTAAACACATCGAGGGTTTTCAACAAACCTATATTTTTAACAAATCTTTATCCAGCTCGCAAGGCCGAATGGTTGGAAATCCAAGGTGAGCAGCAGGTTTTCCCTTATAAACTGCATCAAGACGAAACGCCGCGCAAACTATTTCGACCCCGGCGTTGAACCGCAAGTTATTCGTCTGTTATATAAGGAGATCTCACACGGATCACTCTTTGAAGGGTAACTTGAAAACCAACACAAACACATGAATTCTCGTCGTGATTTTCTTCAGAAGTTCTCATTGGGAGTCGGAGCGGCAGCGCTAACCAGCATTTCTGCCACTGCTTCCCGGATGCACCCCTCCCCCAGTGCCGATCGCCCGCTGAGGGTAGCATTGATGGGTTTGGGCGGCTATGCCAACATTGTGGCGAAAGGCATGCTCGACTGCAAAATCGCCAAATTAACCGGGATAATTACCGGCACTCCATCCAAAATTGACGTTTGGAAGCAGAAGTATGGCATTGCAGATAAGAATGTCTACAATTATGAAAACATGCATGAGATCAAGAACAATCCTGACATTGATCTTGTCTATGTGATCACGCCAAATTCGCTACATCACAAACATGTGCTGATGGTTGCAGCAGCAGGAAAGCATGTAATTTGTGAAAAACCGGTAGCGGATAACGCCAAACAGGCCCGTGAAATGATCGCTGCCTGCGAGAAAGCAGGTGTTAAATTTTATATTGGATACAGGCTGCATTTCGAACCACATACCCGCGAACTAATCCGGATGCGCGAGGCAGGAGAATTTGGCAAAATCATGCACGTCAACAATTATGCGGGCTTCAAAATTGGCGACCCCACACAATGGCGGCTTAAAAAAGCGCTTGCCGGAGGGGGTGCCATGATGGATGTAGGCGTATATTCACTCAATGGCGCGCGGTATTGCACCGGCGAGGAGCCGATCTGGGTTACTGCGCAGGAAAGTAAAACCGACCCCGTGAAGTTTGCAGATGTGGACGAAACAATTACCTTTCAGCTCGGATTCCCCAGTGGTATTATCGCCAACTGCGGCTGTACTTACAATTTTAATCATGTGGAAAGCCTCAAACTAATGGGCGATAAAGGCTGGGCGGAACTCAACCCTGCCTTCGGCTACGGACCCATACGCGGTGTAACGCACCTGGGCCCCATCAACCAGCCCGACGTAACGCACCAGGCATATCAGATGGATGGCATTGCGGAATGTATTCTGAACGGCAAACCGGACCCAAATGTGACCGGGCAGGAAGGGCTCAAAGATATGATTGTTGTAGATGCTGTTTACGAATCGCTAAGAAAAAATGGAGCCAAAATTATGATAAAAAGATAAGTCAGCTATTTCAGACTAAACGAATATCCCGCACCGGTAGCAGGGTGCGGGAAAATAAATTGATCACAATCTGAGATTTTATTTAGCAACCGGTGCACTATTTTTTATGACTTTTGTCATCATTTAAGCAAAAAACAGACCATTGGATAAGTTGGCTAAGTTCCCGGTAATTTACATATTGAATCTGCATACTTTAATTGTTATATTTGTGTAGGCTATTTATTGTTATTTCAAGATAAATTTATTTTACATGCACGAATGGTTATCGGGATTCCTTGACGAATTCATTAGCTTTTTTAGAATTGGAGGATTGATTGACATTGTCAGGGCACACAATTACAGGGCTTTTCTTACTTTCGATGGCTTTCTTACAGTTTTGTCTCCGGTAGCGCCATTCCTGATTATGTTTGAAGTGGCCATCCTGCTGCTTTTACGCCGGTTTAAGACAGAAAATTACAAAGTTTCCTTCCTCGTAATCCTTACAAACCGGATTCTCGAACGAATTGTAGGTCTTTCAGTAGTTGTTTTATGCATCGGAATCTTTCAGAAATACGCAATTGTACACACTTCATTCACATGGTATTGGTTTATTTATTCCTATGTCATTTATGAACTGGGCTCTTTTACAAGACATTATCTTACACACAAAGTAAGACTGTTGTGGTGTTTCCACTCTGTCCATCATGCCACAGAGGATATTAATGCCTCCATTACCCTCAATACTTTTTATGTAGAAAACCTTTACACCGAATTTTTCACAACAACGTTGTGTATGTTGCTTGGCGTACAACCTCTGATGCTCTTTACAATCATGATTCTGGACAGCATCTGGGGCGCCTTCGTACACATCAGTGAAGATTCACTAAAAAACGGAAGATTGGGTTTCCTGGAAAAAATCATTCTGACTCCTTCACACCACAGAGTGCATCACGGCCGCAACCCGTTGTACATGGATACAAATTTCAGTTCAATCATTCCGCTATGGGACCGTTTATTCGGAACTTATCAGGAAGAAAGTAAAGAGTTTCCTGTAGACTACGGTATTACGAGGCCTATAAATGCACATGATTTTATGGATGTATATTTTGGCGAGATCCGATTGCTTTTGAAAGATCTGAAAGCGGAGCCAAAATGGGTCAACAAGGTGAAATATATCTTCATGCCTCCGGGGTGGACGCCGGACGGACCACTTCACACGGCCAAGACGGTTCGGGATGAGTATATCAAATCACACCCGGACAAGAAATAATTCACAGAGATATTCCATTCTTGATGAACAAAATACCTAATACCATTTCGGGCCTGATCGTTTTTATGATTTGTGCACCGGTTTTACTTTTGGCTCAGATTGTAGATTCCAACTCAATAATTGCTCCCGGTGCTACACTGGAAAAACTCGGCGGCGGATACAAGTTCACAGAAGGTCCGGTGGCTGACAAATCCGGAAACGTATTTTTCACCGATCAGCCAAATAACAAAATCATTCGCTGGGATGCCCGGAACGGCACTTTCAGTACATTTTCGGATCAGGCCGGCCGTGCAAACGGGATGTATTTTGACAAAAAAGGAAACCTTATTACCTGCTCAGACGAAGAAAATCAGGTCTGGTCATTTGACAAAAAAGGAAACCATACAGTTCTGCTAAAAGACTACCAGGGCAAGCTGCTGAACGGCCCCAACGACATTTGGATAGATCCGAAAGGCGGCATGTATTTGACAGATCCTTTGTACAAAAGAGATTACTGGAAACGCAATCCGGAAATGCAGCAAAACGGAGAATTTGTTTATTATCTGTCCCCTGACCGCAAAAAACTGATTCGGGTTGATGAGGAAATTAAAAAACCCAATGGCATTATCGGCACTTCGGACGGCAAAAAATTATACGTTGCGGACATCGGCGCCTCCAAAACTTTTTCTTACGATATTCAAAAAGACGGAACACTCGGCAACAAAAAGCTCTTTGCAGAGAAAGGATCCGACGGTATGGTGCTCGACCAGCAAGGCAATCTTTATCTCACCGGCAATGGCGTAACCGTTTTTGACCCGACAGGCAAACTAATCGCCCAGATCCCTGTTCCGGCTGGCTGGACCGCCAATGTTTGTTTTGGAGGTAAAAACAGGGATTTATTATTTATTACGGCAGGAGAATCCGTTTTTGGATTAAAAATGAAAGTACAAGGAGCCAGATAAGTCTGCAATCCAACATAAAGAAGGCAACGGAATCATTTCTGTTGCCTTTTGTTTTATCATCAGTTCAAAATGTTTTCCGAAGTTCATCAGACCTTACCATGAAGTCATTGACAGCAGAATCTAATCAGATCATAAAAAACGACAATCCCTTTTTGTTGGCAACCTACGCAACTCCGTTTCAGTTGCCACCATTCAATACAATCAAAGAGGAACACTTCATGCCTGCATTTGCTGCGGGCATGGATTTGCATGTTCAGGAAGTCACGGATATCTGTAAAAATCCCGCAATTCCCTCATTTGAAAACACGATCGAGGCGCTGGAACTCAGTGGCGAATTACTGAGTAGAGTCAGTTCCGTTTTTTTCAATCTTTCCTCGGCAAATACCTCTCCTGAAATTGAGAAAATCGCACAGGAAATTGCGCCCAAACTCTCGCATCACGGGGACAATATATATCTGAACACGACACTTTTTGAAAAGGTAAAAACAGTAAATGAAACAGCAACTGATCTGACATCAGAGCAGAAGCGCCTACTCGAAAAAACATATAAGGCTTTTGTCAGAAGCGGGGCAAATCTTGATGCGGAGAAACAGGAAAAGATGAGAGCCATCAATAAAGCGCTTTCCATTCTGACTGTTAAGTTCGGACAGAATTTACTGTCGGAAACAAACCAGTTTGAATTGCTGATAGACAATCCGGCAGATCTCGCCGGGTTGCCTGATTCAGTGATTTCTTCTGCTGCGCAAATGGCTGTTGAGTCAAATAAAAGTAACCAGTGGAAATTTACGCTGCACAATCCGAGTCTGATGCCATTCCTTCACTATGCCACCAACAGGACGCTACGTGAAAAAATGTACATCGCTTACACGACCCGGTGCGATCACGACGACGAGCTGGACAATAAAGAAGTTGTTGCGAAAATTGTCGGATTACGAGCCAGCAGGGCTAATTTACTCGGATATGCATCTCACGCTGACTACGTTTTGGAGGAGAGCATGGCAAAAACTCCTGACAAAGCATACGAATTACTGAACCGATTGTGGAAAGCTGCTTTACCCGTTGCCAAAAACGAAGCGGAAGAAATGCAGGAAATCATGAACAAACACGGAAACCAGGATCAGCTGGAAGCCTGGGACTGGTTTTACTATTCGGATCAGGTACGCAGGGAAAAATACAACTATGATGCCGAAGCACTTCGGCCATACTTTAAGCTTGAAAACGTACGCGACGGGATCTTTACAGTAGCAAAAAATCTCTACGGAATCGAATTTTCGGAACTCAAAAATGTCCCGAAGTATCACGACGACGTTACCGCGTATGAGGTTAAGGAAGCAGATGGTGCGCACGTCGGCATTATTTATATGGATTTTTTCACACGTAAATCAAAACGCGGCGGCGCCTGGATGACCTCATACCGGAGGCAGTCGGTCAGGAACGGGCAAAAAGTCTCACCGGTTATTTCCATTGTCTGCAATTATTCCAAACCCGTTTCTGACGCTCCCGTGCTGCTGACGCCGGACGAAACTGAAACTTTTTTTCACGAATTTGGCCATGCGCTTCATGGTTTGTTATCCAATGTTACTTATGAATCCCTCGCAGGCACTTCGGTTCCAAGGGATTTTGTCGAACTTCCGTCGCAGATTATGGAGCACTGGGCATTTGAGCCGGAAGTGTTGAAAGGCTATGCAAGACACTGGCAAACCGGCGAAACGGTGCCGGACGATTTACTTCAAAAGATGAAGAAAGCGTCTGTTTTCAACCAGGGTTTTGCCACAGTAGAATACCTGGCCGCGTCCATTCTGGATATGCGTTATCATACACTTCCGGCCGGGGAAAAAATTATCGCCGGTGATTTTGAAGAAAAACAAATGCAGGAAATCGGATTGATCAGGCAGATAGCGCCCCGTTATCGCAGCACTTATTTCCAGCATATTTTTTCAGGTGGCTACTCGGCAGGCTATTATAGTTACATCTGGTCTGAGGTACTGGACAGCGATGCGTTTGCAGCTTATAAGGAAGCAGGAAGCATTTTTGATTCTGCAACTGCCAGTTCATTTCGGAAAAATATCCTTGAAAAAGGTGGCACAGCCGAACCAATGGATCTCTACAAAGCCTTTCGCGGCAAGGAGCCGGATGTCAAATTTCTCCTGGAAAACCGTGGCCTGAAATAAAAGGAAGCGTTTCGTCTCGTGGTGCGGAAGTCCATTTCCACTGATTCTGAAATCCACGTTGCAACAACTGATTTGTGCGAAACATAAATTAACTTAAAAAAGTCTGTTTATGTTTCGCCTGTTGTTTGTTCAATTTTGCGATGACTACTCCTAAGCAATCTTTCAATATAGTATCTTTGAATCAGACTTGCCGGTTACTATTTTATGCATAAATTTCTTCTGGAATACATTAACAAGCATGCTTCAACACCGCTTACTGACAACGACGTCAGCCTGATAAAAGAAGCATTTATTTCAAAGAAATTGAAGAAAAGACAGTTTTTTCTGAAAGAAGGCGACGTATGCAGATACATAGCGTTTATTGTCAAAGGAGCGACGCGCCAGTACAACGTGGATGTAAAAGGATCGGAGAATATTCTGAACTTATGCATTGAAAACTGGTGGACGTCGGATCGTGAGAGTTTTCACAAGGAAACACCTTCAATCTATAATATAGATGCCTGGGAAGAAACAGAGTTATTACTCCTGCCCAAGGCAAACGGATATTATGAACGTGTAAATAATATTCCGGCGTTTAAGGAAATGCGGATAAAACTGGATGACAATAATCACATTTCTGCTCAGAAACGCCTGCAAGCGTCGATAAATTATCCTGCAGAATACAGATACAATGCATTCATTCGTCAGTATCCTGAATTTACCAAGCGTTTTCCCCAACATGTCATTGCATCATATCTGGGCATGACCAAAGAAACACTTAGCCGTATTCGTCGTCAATCGGTCAGTAGGTAACCAACTTCTTATGGTAGTTGAGATAATTAAATCCGCCACGCCTGCTCCCAAAAGAATTTCAGGTCCTGATTAATAATTAATCAGCTAACCTCTCATCCCGCATCCATAAATGCATAAAGATGAAGCACCTTACCATTTTCTATCACAAAAAAATCCATGCTGTTAAGCGTACCTTGCCCGGTACGGATGTGCCCGTAAAAGCGAGCGCCATTTTGAATAACTTCAATCGGTTTTGCCTCAGAGAAATGAAAGTCTGCATCCTGTTGCAGTTTTCCGATAAAGTCTGAGACCTCAGCAATGCCTTGAAGAATAAAGTCCTTGTCGTACATCCTTATCTCTTCAGCATAGATTTTCTTTAAAAGGCTGTCCCGCGATGTACGATCCAGCTCATTCCATGCAGCAACATGAGCCTCCTGTAGATCATTAATTTGCCCGATATCCATGTTTTGCTTTTTTTGTTTGAAATCAGTCGCAAACACGAGCCTCAGAGGCCTTCTTGCGGTTGAACTGGTGATCGTTCAAAGGTAGAATTTTCATCACAGGTAGACGTTGATGTATATCAACAAAAAATAGAAGCGCGAAAATTGTCCTCTTTTACCGAGTTCGGGAAATATTCAACAAAACTCACCGCCAGTGCGGAGAAGCTCTGTTTGTCCGACTCTGCCATAATTATCATAAAAACCTGCAACATTGTGATTACCAAATGCGATACATGTATTAGTAACTATACTATATCTATGGTGTGAGCGTTACAAAACCAACCCACAAGAGCATTTATGCACAGACTTTTTACTACGTTAATACTGCTCATTCCACTCCTCACATTTGGCCAGGAACGGGTCACCATCAGCGGGTTTGTCAAGGAGCAGGGAAGCCAGGAACAGTTGCCTGGCGTAAATGTATTCCTCACCGGAACGCCTTACGGAGCCGTCACGAACACCTATGGTTTTTATTCGCTCACGGTTCCGGCAGGAGATACGGCGCTGGTTTCATTCTCCTTTGTGGGCTATGAAAAATTAGACAGACAGATTAGCCTTAAAAAAGACTTGTCGCTGAACATCATGCTTTCGACCGTCAATCAGCTTGACGAAGTTGTTGTTTCTGCACGTCGCCAGGAAGACTATATCAGCCGTAGCGCGCAGATGAGCCAGATCGAAATTCCCATTCAGCAGATAAAAAAAATACCTGCATTTTTTGGAGAAAAAGACGTTTTGAAAGTGCTTCAACTGATGCCGGGTGTTCAAAAAGGAACCGAAGGACAAACGGGCTTGTATGTCAGAGGCGGCGGTCCCGATCAAAATCTGATCATTCTGGACGATGCGGTAGTCTACAATGCCAACCACCTTTTTGGCTTCTTTTCGATTTTCAACAGCGACGCGCTTAAAAGTGTCGAACTTACCAAAGGCGGATTTCCGGCCAGATACGGCGGACGGCTTTCGTCTGTGCTGGAAATGAACATGAAGGAAGGAAGCAAAGAAAAGCTGCACGGTGAAGGTGGAATCGGAGTCATTTCTTCCCGACTCACGTTGGAAGGGCCCATTTCCAAAGGCAAATCCTCATTTTTGGTTTCCGGACGCAGAACTTATATTGATATTCTGGCGGCACCGCTTATCGCACGTGAACAAAAAGGTGCCGACAGCCAGGTTAAGCCCGGTTATTACTTTTACGATTTAAATGCGAAGATCAACTATGACCTCGGCGCAAAAGACAAAGTATATGTCAGCGGTTATTTTGGCCGGGATAAGTTTTATGCCAATGAAAAAAACAGCGCTTCCGAGACCCGTGCGGGGCTGGATTGGGGAAATACCACCGGAACACTTCGCTGGAACCATCTCTTGAATCAAAAGCTTTTTGTAAACACCTCATTTATTTTCAGCAACTTCAATTTCGGCGTTTCCAGTTATTCCAGAGACATCGGAACCGATGGTGCAACCAGTGATGAATTCAGTTTGAAATACGATTCACGCATTCGGGATCTTGGATTCAAGTCCGACTTTGATTTTTATCCTTCACCGACACACGCTGTCAAATTTGGCTTTCAGGGTACTTTTCACAAATTTGTCCCATCGGCACTCGCCATCGCCGGTTCTTTTGTTGACGTACCCATCGAAAGGTCGGTTGATCCGGTACACACGCTCGAAGCCGGAATATACATTGAAGATACCTGGCAAGTGCTTGATGCCTTGAAAATGAACGCAGGTTTTCGGCTGAGTTCTTTTCAGACAAAGAGCAAAAATTACATTCGCCCCGAACCCCGTTTTTCGGCGGCACTGAGGCTGGCCAGGGACTTCTCTTTCAAGGCATCCTACGCACAAATGAACCAGTATGTCCATTTACTTTCCAATACTGGTCTGGGTCTGCCAACTGACTTGTGGGTACCGACAACCGACCGCGTAGCGCCGCAACAGTCCAAACAGGCGGCTATCGGTTTTGCAAAAGACATCGATAATCCCGCCCTGACTTTTACGCTGGAAGGTTATTACAAACGCATGAACCACATTCTGAACTACAAAGAAGGTGCATCATTTTTAAGTATCAGCGGCGATAACGCCAATCAGCTGAGTTGGGAAGACAATGTCACCGGCGGCAAAGGCTGGTCATATGGGGCGGAATTTCTGATCCATAAAAAAACCGGCCGGTTTTCAGGCTGGATTGGCTACACGCTCTCCTGGACCAAATGGCAATTTCCTGAACTCAACTTTGGAAAAGTATTTTATCCCAGATACGACCGTCGCCACGATTTATCAGTTGTTGGTATCTATGAAGTAAATAAAAGAATTACGCTTTCGGCGACCTGGGTTTACGGAACAGGCAACGCGCTGACGTTACCCCTCGCGAGCTACACCGGCATTACTGACAATTTTTACACAAGATCAAACCAGGGAATTCCAACGTCGCAACTTTGGCGTGGAAGGCCTGTGAATGAATATGGCGACAAAAACAGCTACCGGGCCGAACCCTTTCACCGGCTTGATCTGGCGATACAGTTTCACAAGAAAAAGAAAAGACATGAAAGGACCTGGGAATTTGGTGTTTATAATGCATATAACAGACGAAATCCGTTTTTCTATGATCTGAGTGAAGAAAAAACGGCCGCCGGCACTACTAAAACTACTTTGAAAAGATATTCGCTTTTCCCTGTCATTCCATCGTTCAGTTATAATTTTAAGTTTTAAACTGATGAAAATTTTCCATTTTTTGCTAATTGTTCTATTTGCCGGTCTTTCTTCCTGCGACACTTTGGTTACCGAAATACCGCAGGAAGATCTCCCGTCAACTTCGGCAAAACTGGTTGTAAATTCCTTTCTTTCCCCGCAGGCAATCAGGACGATCGTCGTCGTGACAGAATCCGTTCCATTGTATGGTGAGTCTTCGACGCCTGACAAAGTGATCACGAATGCAACCGTGACCATATCTGACGGTGTATTGGAACGGATTATCCCTTACGACTCTGCGGGAAAGGTTTACAGCATACTCCAGACACAATTCCCGATAAAGGCCTCCAAAACTTATAAAATTACCGTCTCAGATCCCACCCGCTCTGTGACTTCAACCTGCACCATTCCGCCTAACCAGGTGGCGATTCAGTCGTATGTAATCGACACTGCATATGTGAACCAAAGTAATGGCCGAGATACTGCGCTCACCATTAAAATGACCTGGAAAGACATTGCCGGAGAAAAGAATTTTTACAGGGTCCGTGGATTTATCGAGGTCGAATATTCGGTTACAGAGGGTGGTGCCCAACCGGGTGCTAAAGAAAAAAGAGTTCGAAGCCGGTTCAATTTTGACTGGGACGATAACACCGGCCGTAGTGAATACAGCAATGACGTAAATCTGGACGGACAAACTTTCACTTCCCCTCTCGGCAAATCTTTTATTCCGTCGTCCATACTTTATTACACCGAAAACGGCCCTTACTATGCAAAACAAAAGCCTAAACTTATTTCCCTGACCATGGAAGTACTCAATACAGATCAGGCCTATTACGATTACCACCGTTCAATTATTACCAGTAGAAACTCCGACAACCCATTCGCTGAGCCTGCACTTGTTTTCACCAATATAAACGGTGGACTTGGTTGCCTGGCTGCATATAATAGCAAACAGATCGTATACAGGCCATGAATCCATGATGGTTATTAAATCATCCGGGCATCAGCGTTTCTACATTTTCAACCAAAATGAGGTCAAAGCACCTCAAAACGCAATTAAACATTCCCACTGGAATTTATCATTTTCAATAGAATTATTCTAGCATTAAAACGGCGTATTCTTTGTTAAAAGCTAATTTGAGGCCATTAGAATAAGATTCCTCTTTTTACGCCAATCAATTAAGCAATCATCAATATTTTGGATTTAAGTCGTCCGAAGCGGATTTCCGATGTACTTCAATGCGGCATAGTTTTTTCCGAATTGTTGTGAAGTTGACCGATACCAGTCAAAATTATTTTGACAATTTATCAACCCATTTTGAGTTTTGTTCACGAAATGAGCTTTGGAAAAAGTTGCCTTTTATATTAATCTTAATTCTTAAACCAATAAAGTTATGGACTTACAGGAAACAGACACGACCCAACAAGGAAGCAGTCCTGAACATAAGGACATAAATGAACCGGATACGCTTATTGAAACATTGGAAATGCTGAAAGAAAAAGGATACACTTATGATTTTAATCTTACAGCTCATGCGCTTGAAGTTCATAAGGAAGACGGAGTTCACCTTGCACTTTCACCTGAAGATTTCACAATTGTAGATGTCTTCCGTTTTGAAGGAATGAGTAACCCGTCGGACAGTTCAATTCTTTACGCGATTGAATCCGGAGACGGACTAAAAGGAACATTAATAAGCAGTTATGGCATGTATTCAGATGCCATGTCCAATGAAATGATCAGAAAACTGGATACACGGAGTACTATAATCGGGTTCAACCCAGACGATATCGCGCATTAAAAATGCACGCTTTATAAATTACACTACATCTTCATACAATCAATAACCACAGGATGTTGCCGCCAGCAAATGGCAGGCAGCATCTTTTTTTATAACAACAAATTGCATCAGAGATTGCCTTGTTATGGATTCTGCTTTATAACTTACAAATACCCTTTTTAATCATACCCGTTCATGACAAAAAGCATCCTGAAATCCCTTTTCAACAAACGCCAAATATATTTTCCGGTAATACTTTTGTTGGTTTTCGGCTGTGACCGGGCAAAAACCAATGAAGGAGAATCCGAACTTTCGGGAAAATATGTGAACCAGACCTTTTTGGAAGCTATTCCTGACTCCATTCCAGGGCTGGTTCCTGCTTATTGCTACGAGATCAACTTTATCAGCGGCGATAGTGTTGAAATTCTCTATGGTTTTGAGGAAGCAGCATTCGGCTATAAAAAAGATGGAAAAGGTTACGCCGTGACCAAAGCGATGCAGGACAAAGATTTGCCATTCCGTGTTAACGCAGATCAGACAATTACGCTCATTGATAGCGGCTGGAATAATGCGAGGCAAAATTCGGTATTCAAAAAATCAATGAACAACGGTAGTCAAAAATGGGATTTTGAAAGTTATCTCAACCAGCAGATGATCGCAGGAACGTACACACTGTTTAAAAACGAAAAGCCAACTGAACAAAAAGTGATACTAAGTCCGGATGGCGTTGTAACCGGGATGGATGGTTACGAAACTTACTCTATCTGTTACAGTGGTGATTGTGTCGGAGAAATTTATCCGATCTCTAACAGCATTACCTTTACAAATTCAAAAAAAGAAGCAATCCTGTACGCATTTACCAACGATAAAAAAACGAAAAAATTAAGCATCCGTAACATTGAACCACCCATCAAAGACATGAAAGGCGAACGGGCCATAAAAGATATCGTCTTCGATTTAAGGCAATAATTTAATTTTTAGCACGATACAGAACTCGGTTTTTATGAAGGAAATTTTCGAATGGGACAGATTACTGTTCAACGAGCTACCTTTCGTTTTTGTACTGGAAGTGATATTCCGGTCAGTGATCATGTTTGTAACCATCCTTGTGGCGTTGCGTGTGACGGGCAAAAGGGGCGTTAAACAGCTTTCTATTTTTGAGACTGTGATCATCATTGCACTCGGTTCTGCCGCAGGTGACCCTATGTTTTATGAAGACGTTGGCGTAGTGCCTGCCATTGTTGTTTTCGTCACGGTGATTTTTCTGTATCGGACTGTCACCTGGCTGACAGGCAAAAGCAAGTGGTTTGAAATCCTGATAGAAGGTGAAACGGTTTGCCTGATCAATGAAGGTAAATTTTCGGTTAAAGAATTTAAAAAGGAAAGCCTTGCACAAGACGAGTTTTTTTCCGAACTCAGGCTTAAAAATATTGAGCACCTAGGTCAGGTCCGGAATGCGTATCTCGAAACTTCGGGTGAAGTGAGCGTATTTTTCTTCGAAGACAAAGATGTAAAACCCGGCCTTCCGATTATGCCCGGACTGTACGCCGTAAAGAGCAGGATCATTGAAACCAAAGGAATTCATGCCTGTACGTTTTGTGGAAATACGGAAACACTGGAGAGCCGTACCGCCATTTGCCCTATTTGCCAAAAAGATGAATGGGTTCCGGCTGTACAAAGTTTGAGAGTGACGTGAACCGGATTGTCGGGCACAATAATTGAACGAGAAAAATGAATTTAAAGACCCTTATTTAAACCTAAATCGCAGAAAAATGAACTTCATCGAATTAACAGAAGAACTGATCGAATCCGTTGAGAAAAGATGTGAGGGGCAGCCATATCCGTTTTTGGCCAAAAGTCTAAAACAAGTCGGGGTGGACAATTACGAGGTCAAAGTGCGCAACAGAAAACGTACCTACATCAATATTGACGGTGACAAGCTGGTAATTCCCGGAGATTTCCCCGAGATAGAGCCCGCTGAAACTTTTGAACTTGAAGCGGTAAAAACGGCCCTGAAACGCACACAGGAAGGGCTTACCGACTATCCTACATTTTTGAAGGAAATCGCAGCAGCGGGAATTCACACTTATCTGGCAGATTTGCAAGGAATGAAAATCATTTACCAGGGTCCGAATTCTGAATATGAATACGAGGAAATTATCCCGGAAATGTGATCTCTAATATGTCGTTTTCAGGATGCTGTTCATTTTTTCAAGATGCGTATCTGTAAAATCATGGTGCGTCACGAAGCGTACCAGATTTTTACCGAAAGTAACAGCACGTATACCTGAATCAGCCAGCTTGCTGACATATTCCGCTTCTGAAACACGAGCGTTCAGGCGGATGATTACAATGTTTGTATCTACCGGAAAAACTTCATCTACTTCGGGCTTGTTACGCATGATGTCACCAATCTCACGCGCACGAAGATGATCTTCACGAAGCCGTTCAACATGGTTATCAAGCGCATAAATGCCAGCTGCTGCCAAAAAACCCGCCTGACGCCACCCGCCGCCCATCACTTTTCGGAAACGACGGGCCTTCGTAATAGCTTCCTTTGTTCCGATCAATAGAGACCCGACAGGGCAGCCCAGTCCCTTGGAGAGACAGATGCTGATACTATCGAAAATCTGACCAAATTGCAAGGTAGTTTCGCCGGTTTCAACCAGCGCATTGAAAAGCCGGGCACCATCCAGGTGTAACGGAATACCGTGTCCTGTACAAACGTTTCTGATCGACTTCAATTCCTCAAAATCATAATAGCTTCCGCCTCCCTTGTTCATCGTATTTTCAAGAGACACCAGACGGGTCACAGTGGAGTGAATGTCATTGACCGGGCTAACGGCTTCCTCAATTTGTCGCGCCGAAAGCCGGCCGCGATCGCCGTCAAGCAATTTCACAGATGAGAAGGAATTGAGCATGATACCACCACCCTCATAAAGATAAATGTGGGATGTTTTGTCACAAATCACATCACTTCCCGGCTGCGTATGTACACGAATTGCGAGCTGGTTGGTCATGGTGCCTGAAGGGCAAAAAAGTGCATCCTCCATACCAAACATAGCCGCAGCCTTATCCTGCAAAGCATTTACGGTAGGATCGTCGCCAAGCACATCATCCCCTACTTCGGCGGCCCACATGGCTTCGCGCATACCCTTGGTTGGCTTTGTAACAGTATCACTTCGCAGATCGATAATCATATTTTTCAAAATTTCAGTTCTTCACATAACGCCTGGCAGGTCACGAATTCTCCGCCATTTTTTTTCAAAGATACAATGAGTGTTTCCAGCTTGCCGACTAATTTCTCATCATCTGGTTTCTTCACGTATCCGGGCAGTTTAAAACGTTGGATATCTGCAAATTCCCAGGGATGAAAATACAACATCAGATTGTGCCGCTCCCTGAGCGTCCAGCCACAGAGCCAGGCGTAAAGCGTTATCGGTAAATTTTTGAAAGCAAGCCAGAATAATGGAAACCGAATGATGGGCGTACACGAGCAGGGAAGCTCGATTAACCCATTTCGCTTGTTTGGAAGCGGATTTTCGTGCAGCAGATTATATCTCCCCGGAAGAAACGTCGGGTTCAGTGAAGAATCATATTCGTAACCGGCGAGCCGAAGCTTGTCCATGCTGAAAGGTTTCAGACGGGGCATTCTGAAGCCTGTAATCTTTTGCCCGGAAACCTCTTCGAGAATGCGTTTCGACTCCCCCATATCCGAATCCTGGAAGACATAAAATGGATCATGATACAAGGCATGCGAGGCAATTTCGTGCTTTGACGCCACCAACCGTACAAGTTCAGGATTTTGTCTGGCATAATTTCCGGTTGTGAAAAACGTCGCGCTAACCTCATGTTTGTCCAAAAGCCTTAACAGACGCAATGTCCCGCTACTTGTAATTTCCATCTGATCCTGATGCGAAACCTTTTCACCGTATTCTTCAGGAATGTCAAATTCTTCAAGATCAAAAGTCAGGTTGACCAGATATCGCTTCATAAATTTTGGAATGGCAATTTGCCTGCAACACAAATGTACGAGTTTGGTTATTAAAATAGCCGGATGGAAGGTATTGTCCAATTGAGTAAAGTATGAACAGAGAAGAAACTGCTTCTTAATTATGTCAAAATCACGACGCTCAATTTAAAATACAGGATTGAGAAAACGTGTACTGCGACAAATCAAACCTTAATTCAGAATGTATATTCAAATGAGAACATTTACAATCCTTCTTTTTCTTGCAATTTCGACCGGCAGTTTCGCGCAAACCGGCTCGATCAAGGAAAGTGTTAAGATCAAAAGCGCTTTGATGGGCAAGGAAATGAAATACAACATTTACCTGCCCGCAGACTATGACAAAACGAACCGAAGTTATCCGGTACTGTATCTGCTCCACGGTTATTCCGACGATGAAACGGGCTGGACTCAGTTTGGTGCCGCACAGCGCATTGCCGATCAGAGCATTAATAACGGAGACGCGCCTGCGATGATCATCGTTATGCCGGATGCAGGCGTAACTTTTTACATCAACAACTTCGACGGCAAGGAAAAATACGAAGACTACTTTGTCACAGAGCTCATTCCACACATTGAAAGTACTTACAGAGTCCGGGCTAAAAAAGAATTCCGTGCGGTAGCAGGTTTGTCAATGGGCGGATATGGAACGATGCTGCTTGCCACCAAACATCCGGATTTGTTTGCCGCCGCGGCTCCATTGAGTGCCGTATTCTGGACAGACGACGAAATATCCAATATGCCTGCTGAACGCTGGGATGGTCTCCTGGCTGGATTATTCGGAAAATCTGCGCCTGGGAAAAGTCGCCTGAACGATCATTGGTACAAAAATTCCATCTTGAAAATTGTGGAGACAACACCATTAGAAAAGCTCAAATCGGTCAAATATTACATTGATTGTGGTGATGATGATTTTCTGATCAAAGGAAATATGACACTCCACGCAGCGATGATTGATAAAGCTGTTCCACACGAATTCCGCATTCGCGACGGAGCACACACCTGGACTTACTGGCGAACTGCTTTGCCGGAAGTACTAAAATTTGTTGGCAAAAGTTTTGAAAGGTAGTAGTTCAATAGACTTGCCAGGTTTTGAAAACCTGGTAAGTCTACAATTCTTTACCAAACTCATGAAAGACAATTTCTCTAAGCAATCAAAAGCCTATTCAATATTTCGCCCTTCCTATCCGCAGGAAGCATTCGATTGTATTATGTCTTTTGTCAGGGACAAAAAATCGGCCTGGGATTGCGGAACCGGAAACGGCCAATTGGCGGCAAAACTTGCAGAACATTTTGAGGTAGTGCACGCGACAGATATCAGTGAAAACCAACTTGCTAATGCGGTAAGGGCTCCTAACCTTCACTACAAAGTTGCCAGTGCCGAAGAGCCCGGTTTTGAATCAAATCAATTTGACCTCATCACGGTAGCCCAAGCCATTCATTGGTTTCGGTTCGATGAATTTTATGCGCAGGTCAGGAAAACTTTGAAACCAGGCGGTATTATTGCAATAATAGGTTACCACTTGCCGGAAACGGATGAAAAAACGGATGCCGTTATCCGGAATTTGTATTCAGATATTCTCGGCAAATATTGGGACGCGGAACGCCGGTACATTGATGAACGATATGAAACAATACCTTTTCCCTTTGACGAGATTCCGGTAAATCACTCGTTTTCGCAGAAAGTAGAATGGTCACTTGAAGAGTTGACCGGATATCTCAACACATGGTCGTCAGTGCAACATTACATAAAAATTCATGGTAAAAACCCCCTTGATCTTATAGCCGTAAAGCTAAGCGATTCCTGGGGTGATGAACAAAAAAAACAGGTTCAATTCCCGACCCTGCTACGGATCGGGAAGAACCTGAAATGATGATTTTGACTAAAATTACAAAGTCTCCTTTAACCAGCTGAAAAACTCACGCTGCCAGACCAATGCATTCTGTGCACTTAACACCCAGTGATTTTCGTCGGGCAAATACAACAATTTGCTCTTAATCCCCTTCAACTGAACGGCCTGAAAAGCCTGCAATCCTTGCTCAATCGGGACGCGGTAATCTTTTCCTCCCTGGATAATAAAAATCGGTGTTTTCCATTTGTCAACAAAATTACTTGGCGACTGGCTGAATGACCGTTGCGCAACAGCGTTGGTTTTGTCCCAATAATTACCACCCTTTTCCCAGTTTTCGAAAAACATTTCATCCGTAGTTCCGTACATGCTGCGGAAGTCGAAAACGCCATCATGGGAAACGAAAGATTTAAACCTGCCGTTGTGCTGAGATTCAAGTGCGAAAACTGAAAACCCTCCAAAACTTGCGCCCACACATCCCAAACGCGCTTTATCCACATACGGTTGTTTTGACTCTGCGTCTATAGCACTCAGATAATCCCGGATAACCTGCCCGCCCCAATCCTTACTCACCTGCTCATTCCACTTTGTGCCGTGGCCAGGCATTCCCCTCCTGTTTGGGGCAACAACGATATAGCCCTGAGAGGCCATTAACTGAAAATTCCAGCGATATGAATAGAACTGGGTCAATGCCGCCTGAGGCCCGTCCTGGCAATAAAGTAACGTTGGGTATTTTTTTGCAGGGTCAAAATCAGGCGGATAAATGACCCAGACAAGCATCTTTTTCCCATCCGTTGTGGTTACAAATTTACGCTCTGACTTACACATCGCCAGCCCTTTATAGGTGTCGTCATTGACATGTGTGAGTTGTTTCATTTCTCCGGAATCAATGTCCACAGAAAAAAGCTCAGAAGCATGATTCATATCTGTCCGGGAAACGATCAGCTTGTTTCCGATCTGGCCGTGAACACCGTTAATATCAAAATCTCCTTTCGTGATTTGCGTAATTACAGGTGCCATTCGGGTCAGCCCGGGATAATTCACTTTAAAAAGCTGAATGGTTCCGTCAACCGGCGACCAGAAAAATATCGTTTTATCATCCTCTCCCCACTTAAATCCGTCCACATGAATGTCATCACGCTGCTGGGTCAGATTCATTTTCACACTTCCATTCATCACCACGATATCCTGCTTATCTGCCTCGTAACCATCACGCTTCATCTGCAACCAGGCCAGTTGCCCTTTGGTATTATACGCCGGCGCAATGTCGTAACCTTTGTTTTCTTCTGTTAAATTTTTAGTGGTTCCGAGCGCGACATCGTATTCAAAAATATCCGTATTTGTGCTCACAGTATAGTCTGTTCCAAACTTTTTTTTGGTTACGTACAGAACCTTTTTACTGTCCGGATTCCATATGAAGTCTTCATCGCCGCCAAATGGTTTTTGCGGGCAATCGAATTTTTCTCCGGCCATAATATCTTTTGCGTCGCCCGTTTTTCCATTCTCGTATGGAGCCACAAAAACATGGTCAAATTTGCCGTCCTCCCAGGTATCCCAATGCCGGTAGTTTAATGAAGTGAAAACGTATGCATTCGATTTTTGGAGGTCGGAGTATTTGTCCGCTCCGGTGATTTTCGATTCCTGAACGGGATTGCTGCTAATAATAAATTTTCCATCCGGCGAAATTCTATCATTCGCGATCAGTTCTCCGGAATCTTTCACTTCAACCGCATCTCCGCCAGAAACAGGAACCCGGTAGGTTTTGCTTGTACTTTTATTTTCGGCCACGTCCGGCGTACTGACAGCAAACACAACGTATTTTTTATCCTTAGAAATGCCAAGCGCGGAAACACGTCCGAGTTTCCAAAGCTGCTCCGGGGAAAGTTTATTTTGTGCGAGGGAAGAAAACGATACGAGGGCAATCCCGAGTGTATACCATATTTTGTTCATGATTCTTATGATGCTGATTAATTGAATGAAGATTCATTCCGGTTCCGGAAGTTTTCGAAATTAAATCAATTGCGTATAAAAACCAATTGCTGAAATCCGCTTGTATGGACGGCAAAAAAAAGCCTTGCGTAGGAAGCATTCGCGCATGCCTTCCAACGTGTGCGGAGGAAAAGAGGAAGCTTCAGATTTCCGGAGACAAAATCCAAAGTTTCCTCTTTTTAAAGTAAGGCCGGTCAGCCTTTCATTTCGGTCATCACTTTATCAAGAATCGTGAATATTTTCTCGGTTTGTTCCCGGCTCGGTGTAGTGTCCCAATTACCGACGATACCGTTACTTCCCAGGTAGATGCCATCTTTTCTTGAAATAAAGTTGGCCCCCTTTGTGTATAGCTTATAATTGACATCACTCTGTGGTATCAGACAAGAAAGCTGGCCCGAAACCGGCGTGAGCTCCGTGTCATTGAAGACCGGCTTGGCTCCAAGCCCCATACAGTTGACAACAACCCGCTCCGGCAGCGCATCAATATCTTCCAACTTTTTTATCTCGTGAATCTTCACTTTACCACCAAACATCAAAAAATCGTTCAGGTGGTGCCGCAGATAGGACGGAATGTTGAACATCATGTTGGCGCGCCTCGTAACATAATTTGCGTTGAACGGGTGTTCTTTACGTTCCAGCTTTACCCGCTCGGGCAACAATCCTTCTATCTCAAAATCTTCGCCACCCGCACCCGGAATGTAGACAGGCGCATCGTTGAAAACACCGTACTCCTCCGCCCACGCCGCAATATCACCCATGCCAAGGAGATTCTGAAAACGACGGAAAGAATACCGCGTCGCTTCTTCCCATACAGCCTTAAATTCAGGCTTGGCAACTTTAACATCACAAACACGCGACGCCGGCGACCAGGTGCCAGTTGCCAGGTTGCTCGTTATATTCGGCGGAACATCTTTCGTATAAATCGTAACTTCACAACCACTTTCCTGCAAAAGACGCGCTGTTGCAATCCCGACTGTGCCGCACCCGAGCATCGCTATCTTTTTCTCATTGGTGGCAAGCACCATTTTCCGCGCCATATTTCCGGTACCCCACGACAACGACCAGCCACTTCCTCCGTGCCCGTAATTGTGCACAATCGTTTTGCTTCCCATTTGTTCACTTTCAATACGCGGGCCTGATGGACGGAACGGGCGCAGACCGACCGTTTCCTTCACAATCCGATCCAGCGAAAGTCTTAATTTGGGTATCTGATGATAACCTTTATTGATGTGAAAATGTTTATCGGAATACAAAGGCTGGCCTTTGGGTACACATGAGCTGGCAATTGCTCCCAGGGCAAAACTGGCCGGAACAGCCTTTTCGAAAAAGTTTCTACGATTCATCGGAATTTGGTGAGAAGAAATGGATTCAAACGAAAATTAAGGAACACTGTCATTGATTACAAATTTTATATTGCCAAAATTAAAAATTTCATAATATAATTTCCCAATATAGGCGTTAGTCCAAAATAAACATTTCATTGTGCTAAAATTACCGATTCCGTCACGGATGCGGTCAAATCAGTTCCGGCTTGTCGGGTAATTGCCAGTAGCGGCTGATTTTTCCCAAAGTATCGCCAAAGCGTTTTATCTTGTACCGGAATCTTTTACAGGCTTTTTATTTCTTTATGAAAATTAATATTATTGATACCGGTTATTTCAAACTCGACGGCGGCGCCATGTTTGGCGTGGTTCCCAAAACGCTTTGGAACCGGCACAATCCGGCAGACGAGAAAAATCTGTGTAGCTGGGCGATGCGTTGTTTGCTGATCGAAGATGCCGATAAACTGATTCTGATCGATACGGGCCTGGGCGACAAACAAGATGAAAAATTTTTCAGCTTCTACGATTTGCATGGAGATGCCACTTTGCTGAATTCAATTAAAAAAGCTGGTTTTGAACCCAATGACGTCACTGATGTAATACTCACGCATCTGCATTTTGACCATGTCGGCGGTGCTGTGCAGTATGATAAAAACAGAAATCTCAGGCCAACATTCCCTAACGCAACTTACTGGTCCAATGCGGCACACTGGGAATGGGCAACGAACCCAAATCCAAGGGAAAAAGCGTCTTTTCTGAAAGAAAACATTTTACCGATACAGGAATCAGGACAATTGAAGTTCATTGACAAGGATAGCTCTCCTTTTCCGAATATAGATTTTATTCATGTAGATGGCCATACCGAACAGATGATGCTGCCGCTCATTACACATGGAACGCAAAAAATAATTTACGCGGCTGACCTTATTCCGTCGTCATTTCATTTGCCGCTACCCTGGGTGATGAGCTACGACGTACGTCCGCTAATTTCCATGAATGAAAAGGAAACAGTGCTTAAACAGGCTGTTGAAGAAAATTTTATTCTGTTATTTGAGCACGATCCGCGTTATGAGGCCGCAACCGTAGAACAGACTGAAAAAGGGATCAAAATACTGGAACGTGGAGATTTTACTAATTTTACCTGAATTAGGTCGAAACGCAGGCAGAAATTTAATGCATTTAATTCATCATGAAGACTAAAATCGGGCTGGTATTATCGGGAGGAGGCGCGCGTGGATTTTCCCATATCGGTGCCATTAAAGCACTTGCAGAAAATGGCATCAAACCGGATATCATCAGCGGAACCAGTTCCGGGGCTTTTCTTGGTGCGTTCCTTGCTTATGGTTACAGTCCGGACGAAATATGCGCAATAATCTTAAAGACAAAATTCTCCCGTCATCTGCGTTTTGGATTCAGTTTTGGTGGCCTGCTGAACATCGAATCAGCGGAAGAAATCATCAAAAAACACATCCCCGAAAATTCATTTGAAGCTTTAAAAATTCCATTGGTCGTCACCGCGACCGATCTGCACGCGGGGGAGGAGATTTCATTTCGACAGGGAGAATTAGCCAGGCCTGTGCTCGCTTCCTGCTGCCTTCCCGGGATCTTTAAGCCATTGCATTTTGAAGGCCGCGACCTGATCGACGGCGCCATTTTTAATAATTTACCAGTCGCTCCGATTGCAGATGAAACAGATTTCATTATTGGAATCCACTGTAATCCGCTGGCCGTGCAAAAACCATCTGCAAACATGCACAGCATTACCTACCGCAGTATCAAGCTGGCCATGCGTGGAAAAGCAAAGGCCAGCCTGGATCGTTGCGACCTGTTGATCGAAGCACCGGAATTGAGCGGTTACAACGTTTTCGACTTTCGCAAAGCACAGCGCTTGTTTGATCTGGGTTACCGGTATACAAGCGAACTGCTCGCAAAAACTGAGATACGGATTTAGTCCCGAAGAAAAATAGGTTCAATTCCGAATTTGGACAAATTTCTGGCGTGAAGCCACGCTGATGCTATTTATTTTTGTCCAATTTTGAAACAACCCAGTTCCCTACGCTGACCCCCTGTTTCTGACCATTCTCAATGGCGTCCATAAAATGAATTCCACCGTAAAACCTGGAAAGACCCGATTCCTCTGCGGCCGCCATAAACGACTTAAACTTCCTGGCTTTTAAACCAAAACGCTCTTCAACCGTATCTGTATAAGCAAAGTTTTCGCCAAAATAATGCGTCAGAATTACGGCGGAAGCTGATGAGACAACCGAATGTCCGCTCAGATATTCCGGAAAAGGCGGTGTTTGCAAGAATGGCTTCCAATTCGGATCGATGTATTTTCTGATTGCCGTTTCCGGACGGATACGGTTACTTCTGTACTTTTCATCCCAACAGGCCATAAATCCGTCCATTAATCCGATCGCCACCGCGGTATTTACGAGCATCGTTTTAGAGAAATTCGCCTTGCCTTGTTTACATGCGATATCAGTTATTCCCATCCAATGCGCTCCCGGAGATATTTTCTTCATTCCGACCAAAAGATGACCCTTATTTTCAAGCGCAAAAGGATTACAATCCCAAAATGCAGCGGTCAATTTGTGTTCCCCTTCCGGCTTATCGTCATAATTTAATTTCATCAGCTTGTAGAACGCTGAATTTTTCTCTTCGGAAAATGCGATTGGCGGAGCCGGTTTGAACTGACCCGATGAATCCAGTGTGAAAGGCCGCACGGTTTTAAAATAAGGTTCAACCGGAGGAAAATAGCCCGGCGGAGTTGGGTACCAGCTACCGTTTGCTTCCCTTGGCTCGTAGCGCGGGAAATTACTGATCAGATTATACTTGTCTGCCTTGGCATATTTCAGAATCTGTTTGCTCACGCCCAGTGCGTATTTCTGCGAACCAGCTATTACTGCCGTACTGAAACCGATCGTTTTGCACGAATCAAGAAACTGCTCCTGGTATTTGGCCAGCATTACTTTTCCAGAAGGCTGCATTTTTTTGGCCGTTTCCAGCATCGCCAGAATCGCGGCAAGTTGATAGGAATAAGCGTCAATACTATCAGGTCGTTTGATTTCCGGAAAACCGTTCAGCGCACCATGCATGCTTTTGTACCCCGAATCATTTTGCGCTACAATTTCATATCCCGCCAAACAGGCGTAGGAATAAAAACGAGCACCCAGTGGCGGATTGGTCACATCATGCACCATGACGTCTGTCATTTCCGAAGTTATTTTACCAACCGCAGCCGCTCCCAGTTCAGGCGATTTTTCCTGCGTTTTATTACATCCAATTAGAATAACACCGAGTAAAACGGGGACTAAAAATCTGATCTTCATTAATTTTTGTTTTGATAAGCCTTAATTTCCTGCTGATTGATGCCAAAAAGCAACTTGTTCCCGAAAGCCAAAATACTTCTTACGTCGCCTTTCAATGCAAACCCCGACTGCGCCTGCGGTATGTACCGAAAGTTTCCTTTTCCGTCTCCCTTTAATAAGATTCCGTAATTGGCGTCGTATTTTCCAAACCGCAAGCGAGCTTTGCTGATATTCCCGCAAAGTAGTAAATCCTTCTTTCCATCCTGATCATAATCCAGTGACGTGATGGTGTAGACCGGAGAAGACTGAACCTCCAGAGGCAATACTTTCGGTACAAATTTACCGTTGCTATTTTCAAAATAGGCTGTTTGCAAATAAGTTGCCTTCAATTTTGTCGCTCCTTTGAGCTCTTCGGGGGTAAAGATATCATTTACGGTAGCCTCTGCATATGTTTTATAATCCTGAAAACGGGTGCGCATAATGCTCATCTGGTCCAGCATTTCGTCGCGGGTAATGTAAGGATAGCTTTTGCCCTGAATGTAAAAACTGAGGATCGGGTCAACCGAGCCGTTATCATCAAAATCTTTGTAGATCATTTCCGCAGGCTCGGTGTCACTGGCTTTACATTGTGTGTTAAGCCCGGTATTTCCAATGACCAGGTCCTGTTTTCCATCTCCATTGAGGTCGTCAAGGAGAATTTTATTCCACCAGCCATTGTAAGATTTGTCAAAATAGTCAGTTGTTTTATTGACTAATTTACCTCCGGTATTAAGCATTGCCGTTACCGGCATCCACTCTCCCACCAGGATCAGATCCGGCTTTTTGTCGTTGTTCAGATCTGTCCATACCGCGTCTGTAACCATCCCGATTCGTTCCAATTCCGGAGAAACCGTTTTAGTTTGGTCTGAAAATTTACCCTTCCCGTCGTTAATCAGCACATAACTTCTCGGTGGTTCGGGATAACGCCCCGGAATGACACGACCGCCTACAAACATATCCATCTTTCCGTCGCCGTTCAGATCAGCCGGTTTCACACAGCCCACACTTGTCAGCATGGCAGGAAGCGCATCGGCTTTTTTAGTAAAATTACCCTTGCCGTCGTTGAAATATAGCCGACTTTGCAACAAGGGATCCTCGGGCATAAATTTCGCATAACCGCCACTACCTACAAAAAGATCGGTAAAACTGTCGCCGTTTGCATCAAAAAATACCGCATCGGTATCCTGGCTTTCCTTGTCAGATTCCAACGCCGGAATCGTTTTAGGAACAAAACCGCCGTTTTTTTGCTGCAAATAAATTTTACCAGCAACACCCGAACCGCCTCCGACAAATACATCTTCCAGCCCGTCACCATTTACGTCGCCCTTGGACATACATGGCCCGCCAAAAGAAACAGGATTCACCAAAAGCGGCTGACGTTTGAAATCGTTGGTTTTTACGCCAGGACTCGTGTATGTAATGGGTGAAGGAACGGATGTGTAAATTGGATTGACGATTAAAGCCTTCACAGAAGAGCCCGATGCCCTGGCATTTTTCTCAGACAAACCCAGCAACTGATTTACTTTCGGGTTCCGTAGTTTCTCCGTTTTCCCCGAAGGCCATTGAACTAAAAGCGAGTCGATATTTGTAGCCTGCCCTAAACCAAAATGCAGAACCGGAGAAACACTCGACTGGTAACCCCGCGTTGGCATTTGTTCCAGATATTGCTGTTGGCCTTTGTTGTAAATTGTCACTTTCGTGCCGGTTCCAAGCGTATTTCTCCCTGCTCCTTCCAATTTCACTTTCAGGTAATTGTTTTTCAACTGGCTGTTTCCCTCGTTTCGATACACAAAGGCCGGCAGATTGATGTTATTCACGACCAGATCCAGATCGCCGTCATTGTCAAGGTCAGAATAGGCTGCTCCTCCGCTGTTAGAAATTTGATCCATTCCCCAATTTGCTCCAACGTTGGAAAATGTCAGGTCTTTTCTGTTCTGAAAAATGTAATTTCTGATATTTGAAGAAGGCATCTGATACACCAGGTCCAGCACATCTTCCCGCTTAACACCACCCTCATTTCTTTTGATCCGGTCACCCATGAATTTCAAAAAATCCATGTTCGTGAAGTCACGCAGATACCCGTTTGTGATAAAAAGGTCTTTCCAGCCGTCATTGTCGTAATCAGCAAACAAACAGGCCCAACTCCAGTCGGTATTGGAAACACCCGACAACTGCCCGATTTCAGAGAATACCGGAGCAGATCCGAAACCTTTTCCGGGTTGCGCAACGCCTTCGTTCATTTGAAGCATGTTGCGCATATATTGGTGATGAAAACCGACCTTCACATTAAAGTCAAAAAGCTCGTAGTTGTCCAGCCCTGCCAGTAATTTTTGGCGACGGTTGTCCTCCGGGAGCATATCAAGCGTAAAAATATCCGGCAAGCCGTCGTTGTTGAAATCAGCGATATCGTTGCCCATTGAAGAATGCGAGGTATGCCCGATCGCCGCCTGAATGGCGTCGGTAAATGTGCCGTTTTTGTTGTTGACGTATAGAAAATCGGGAACGGAATAGTCATTGGAAATATACATATCGGGCCAGCCATCCTGATTCACATCTGAAATCCCGATACCAAGGCCATACGTCAGCGGAGAGCTGTGAATACCTGACTTCTTTGTGACGTCCGAAAAAAACGGGATTCCATTCCCCCTCGGATCATTGCGGTAAAGCCGCACTCCCGAAACGGAATCATCCTTTTTTAACAGGTCCGCCGTGCTTGATTCATCCAGAATCGGTAATGGTTTGGGGCTGTGATTCAACAAAAACATATCGAGATCACCATCCTTATCATAGTCAAAAAATGCTGCTTGTGTGCTCGTACTGGGATCCGCCAGACCATATTGCTCCGCCATTTCTTCAAATACCGGAATGCCTTGCGCGTTGGATCCTTTATTAATAAACAATTGATTTTTAAGGCTTTCAGGGGAGACATTACCTGAATAACAAACGTAAATATCCAGTTTTCCATCACCGTTTACATCGGCCATGGTCACACCAGTTTTCCATGGTTTTTCACGCCCCGCAACGCCGGCAACTGTGGTAATGTCTTCAAACTTCATTGCTCCTTTATTGAGATACAATTTATTTGAGACCATATTGGCGGTAAAATAAATATCGTCCAGCCCGTCGCCATTGAGATCGCCCACCGCCACTCCGCCACCGTTATAGAAATACTCGTACATCAACACGTTGGTATTCAGGCCTTCTGTCAAAGTATTTTCGAAAGCAATTCCGGTGGTTTGCGCCGGCAAGAGTGTAAAAAGCTTCGGTCCCGAAGAAATCTTTTTGTCTTCGCTTTCTTTCTCTTTCCCGCAACCTGAAAGATACAGGCAGGATAATAAAATAAAGATTCCCTTTGCAAAGGATATTATTCGTTTCATAACTGAAACCAGAATTTTGAATAGAATAAAAATAAAAGAAACTACGCCTGTCTGATCAGGCATAGTTTCCTAAAATTAGCAATAAGTAAGCGACAATCTATTTATCGTAACCAGGATTCTGAACAAGCTTGGCATTACGGTTGATTTCATCGCGGCTGAACGGACGGTAATACATTTTATCCACCCAGGTACGGTTCTCATGCGCCTTTTCTTCAACTGGTGTATACGTATAATCGTACACAGTTGTGTCATAGTGATAAGGCTCTTTCATGGATTTACCCGCTTTGAATTTTCCAAGTACTGTAATGTACTGCAAAGGTCTTCCCAATGTAGTTGGCGCGATCATCCAACGGCGTGCATCACTGTAACGCTGTTCTTCGTAAACCATTTCAATTCTTTTCTCGTGACGATACGCTTCTTTCAGATCTGCTCCGGTTACTTTCAATGCTGGCATACCAGCACGGAAACGGATTCTGTTCAGCCACAACAGCGCTTCTGCATCGTTACCAAGTTCTATGTTCGCTTCAATTGCATTGAAAACAACTTCCGTAAAGCGAAGGAATGGCCATGGAATATTCTGGCGATCCGTATTGTCATACAAACTTGGATTCGGATCGATGAATTTACGCATGTAATAACCGGTACGGCTGCCATTCCAGTCTTCGATTGAACTGCTGCGGGTATCGAGTCCCTTACGGTTGATCAACGTGCCTTTTTCGTCCAAAAGATCATAAGCACCTGTCTGAATCTGATTTGCAGGATCTTTTGCATCAGACGGACGTGGTTTCCAGGTAGCGCCATCATACATAACGGTTGCATAAAAACGTGGATCACGATTAACATAAGGAGCCGCTTTGTGAACCGGATTGGTCCATTTGAAAGGAGTTCCGTCCATCATTTCATAATCATCTACCAGCAGACCGATCGGCGTATTTCCTGCCCAATTGTGGTAACCATTCGGGCCATTGTTCAAGCCCGTCTGACGTGCACCTTCACCCAAACTTGCCGTGAAATATTTAGCGAAGATAAGCTCGCTGGAAGCAGAAGGGTCAAGCGTTTTGTCTGCACTCGCACCGGCCATAGCCATTGAAATGTAGTTCAAACGACCTTCTTCAGCAGTTACCGGAGCGGTTAAGGTCAATTTGTAGCCACCGTTGCCAGCAGCCATCGCAGCTTTTGCAGCGTCCAGAGCCGCCTGCCAGCGTGCCTTGCGATCTCCTGAAACGTATCCCAAAAATTCAGGATTGGCGAATCCGGATATTACAGTTGATTTGGTTTTCGCGGTTGGCATGTCGTGGAGATCACTGGCCGCATAAAGCAAAACACGTGATTTAAGCGCAAGGGCAGCCACTTTCGAAGCGCGACCTTTTGCTATCGTTTTTCCATCCAGAAGCAACGCTGCACTATCCAGATCGCTCACGATTGCTTTCACACATTCATCATACGTATTACGCGGAGCCGCATAATCTTCGTTGAGGCCGTACACTTTTTTAATCAAAGGCACAGAACCGTAGTAGCGAAGCAATTGCTGATAATAGTAGGCTCGTAAGAAGTAAGATTCACCTTGCAAACGCCCTTTAAGTACTGCATCCGTAAATGTGGCCATTTTAAGATTTTGCAACGCAAGGTTTGCGGCGCGAATCTGGATGTACATCTGGCTCCAACCGTATGTACCATCTACCCAACCTAAATTGGAAGGACTCAAACTTCCCTCATTCACGGTATTGATACTACGGCCGGTGTGTGTAAACACCGCTTCGTCAGTCAAGGAGGCCAACATTTGTTCGCTGAATCCACCCTGCTGAAGTCCGTTTGTATAAATCCCGGTCACAAAGGCCTCAGAAAGCGCACCGTCAGTCCATACCTGGTCTCCGGCAATCTCGCTTGGAGGTGTTACATCCAGAAAATCTGTGCTACATGAGGACAACGCGCCGGTTGCCAGCATAGCCATCAAAGCAATATTTTTATAATTCAATTTCATGTTTCTAATCCTTAAAATGATACACGTACACCAGCATTTACGATTCTAGATTGTGGGTAGTATTGGCCACTGTTCGTAGTCGCCTCAGGATCCCAAACCTTTATTTTGTCAAACGTAACCAGGTTCAAACCGTTCACGTAAATTCTGAATTTGCTAAGTCCAAGTTTTGAACCAATTTCAGATGGCAGGTTGTAACCCAACTCGATGTTCTTGATACGCAGATAGTTGTTGCTTTTCAGGAAGTAGTTGTTGGTTGCAGCATTACCCGTGTAATAACGGTTGTTACGGTTGGTAAGACGTGGATATTTGTCGCTTGGGTTGTCAATGGTCCAACGGTGATCGTAGTCATATTTCAAGTAGTTACCAATATCACCAGATTCAGTAAGACCTACGATCTGAAGACCGCCCAGTGTTCCCTGGAACAAAACAGACAAGTCGAACGCTTTGTATCCCAGGTTAACCGACGCTCCACCTGTAAACCATGGACGTTGTACTTTTTCACTGCGAATGCGGTCATCAGCCGTAATTTTTCCATCTGGTTTTCCATCCGGACCGCCGATGTCTTTAAACTTCATATCACCAGGTCTCAAATCACCTGTGATCGCTTTGTAATCAATTGTATTTTCTGTAATTGAAGCCTGATCTTTGAAAACGCCGTCATATTGGTACACAAGGAAAGAACCGTAAGGCATTCCTGTTGATCTCTGGTAAGATGGCGCGCCAGGAGTTTCATCCCAGAACTTGATCTTGTTTTTAGCATAACCACCGTTTACGCTAACCGAGTAAGTAAAGTCTCCGGCATTTCCATCATAGCTCAATTTGAACTCCCATCCTTTGTTTTGCAGTTTACCAAGGTTTTGAGGCGGAAGCTTGCCGTCGATACCTGCCGATGATGGCGTCGAACCTACTTTTGGAATAAGAATACTTGAACGATTGTTCACGAAATAGTCAAATTCAAAAGCAACTTTATCTTTAAACAAGGTTCCTTCGATACCAAAGTTGCTGTTGTTTGCAACTTCCCATGTGAAGCTTTGGTTTGCAACGCGGGATTCTAAAAGTGTTTTGGCAACCTGATCATTTATTACATAGCTACCAAAGCCCACCGTTGACAGGTATTGGTATTCTGCCAGAGTTTCTGTTCCCAGGAAGTAAGGCTCAGCACCCATTTGTCCCCATGAACCACGTATTTTGACATTGTTCACGATGTTGCTCAGGTTGTTTTTCCAGAAACCCTCTTCCGATATACGCCATCCTGCGGATACACCCGGGAAGAACCCGAAACGGCCATCCTTTGGAAATACGTATGAACCATCGCGACGCCATAGAAATTCTGCAATGTATTTTTCTTTGTAGTTATAACCCACACGACCAAAAGTACTCAGACGTGCACGTGTATAAAGTCCAAGGTTACCCAAGTTCTGTTCCGGCGTTCCACCCGCGAAAAGCTGATCGACCACTGGTGAAATAAAGTAGCGGCGGAAAGCGAAGAATCCGTCTCCATCCACTTTTTCTCTTTGTACCCCACCCATAATATTGAAATTATGCGCACCAAAAGTTTTGTCATAAGAAACCTGACCAGTTAACTGAATCGATAATTCCTGAGAAGAACCCTGGTTCAAACGAGGATCACTGAAAGTGGAACGAACTGTTCCTGTCAACAATGGACTTGTTCCGTCTGCTTCGAAAGATTTTTTATCCCAAAAGTAAAGCGTCCAGGGCGTTTCCCAGTTTTTGGTACGTTGCTGATACTTATCCAGGGCCGCCATTACATTCACTTTCAAACCTGTTACACCCGGGATAAGGATTTCCAGACCACCGTTGGTTTGTACGTAATCCCGCACGTCGTTGTTGTAACCGGTTGTGTTTGTAGTGATTACGGCTGGATTTTGTCCATTTTCGATATCAGGACCCGGCTTTCCGTTAGGCCAGATGGCGATTTCGGTTGGTTTACCGCGCATCAACATCCGGAAGATTGCGCCGGCGCCGTTACCCCCACTCGGGAAATGACGGAATTCTTCACGTAGTGTTATGCCCAGGTTGGCAGAGATGTACTTGTTTATCTTTGTATCCAGGTTCACGCGCATGTCATACTGCTTGTAACCCGTTGCGGAATTGACGTAGTAGCCGTCCTGATTGATGTACCCCAGCGAAGCAAGATACTTGATGTTGTCGCTACCGCCTGTCAACTGTACGTTGTGACGCTGCTGAGGAGCCCATTCTCTGATCACAGATTTGTACCAGTCTGTATTTGGGTGAAGAAGCGGGTCAGAACCGTCGGCAAATTTCTTCATATCATCCGGCGAGAAAACTGCATTAAGCACGTTTCCGTTGTCAGTTCTTGTATATTTCCCTGCGCTGTTAAAGCCTGTTAAAGCACCAGACCACTGAGCAACCGGCAAGTTGTCATAGATCTGCAACTCGTTTCTGATCGTCGCGTATTCGGAGGCGTTTGACATCTTTGGCGTGCGTGTAGGCTGCGAGACACCAAAATTCATGTCATAAGACAATTGAGGCTTACCTGTTTTACCGCGTTTTGTCGTGATAAGGATTACACCGTTACCTGCACGTGATCCGTAGATCGCCGCAGCAGCATCCTTCAATACCGAAATACTTTCAATATCGGCAGGATTGATACGATCCAAACCGCCACTACGGTTGGGAACACCATCCACTACGATCAGGGCATTGCTGTTACCTAAAGAGTTGGTACCACGGATACGGATTGCAGAACCATCATAACCAGGTTCACCGCTGGATTGAACAGCAGATACACCAGGAAGACGACCGCCAAGTGTGTTTGACAAGTTGGCAGCAGGTGCTTTCTGCAATTCAGTTCCTTTAACGGCTGTAACCGATCCGGTTAAAGTTGCTTTTTTGGCAGTACCATAACCCACCACCACCACTTCTGTAAGTGCTTTCGTGTCAGATACAAGTGCAACATCCAAAGTAGATTTGTTGCCCAGCGCGATCTCCTGGGTAATGTAACCGATGTAAGAAAACACAAGTGTACTATTTCCCTGCGCGTTCAGCGTGTAAGCGCCTGCATTGTCGGTAACGGTACCTGCTGTTGTTCCTTTAACAACCACACTCACGCCAGGGAGACCTTGTCCCTGCTCATCTTTAACTTTACCTTTTACGGCATCCTGTGCGAATGCTCCGATCGTGGCGATCAGGCTTAGAAAAAGAGAAAAAACATATCGTGCTTGGCGCCGATAGTTCAATCCGGTAGAAATTCTCATAGATTATAGTTAGATAAGTAAAAAATGGTAATACGCTGTAATGCTTAATCGTGTAAGCGGGGCAAAAAAAGTCACACTCCTTGAAGAAGGAAATTGCGAGATAACAGAAAATAAGGGATTGGAAAGTTCTTACATAGATTTCGTTTAGGGGTGAAAAGGTATTTTATCGGATCAAATAAGCTTCGCGTGTTTTACGATAGGTGTAAATATTACACAATTAAAATTTTAAGCTTTTCAACACTTATTCTCTTCCAGAAGCTTAGTTAAACTTCTATCAGAAGCTTCGCTAAAATTCTATTTACTCGTTTGATTGTACAAAAAGATATCAAATATTTCACAAAAAAAAACTTTCTTAGTATAGCAATATGCATTCTTAAAAAATAACAATAACTAAAAGTGTCGTTTATACACAAAAAGGTATTTTTATGTGTTTTGTACGAATATTAATATAAATGTAACCTATATATGACCATTTCTGCTTCTATTGTTAAATTAACGTAATAGCATAAGTTCTAAAAAAGTATCTGTCGGGCACATATAATCCTTGAACGGTTGTAACTATTGGCTACACAGAAATCGAGTAATTTCTATCAGTTTTAATAATACGTTGATTAAATTTTTTTGACCGTACTGAATCTGAGAGAAAGCAGTTTGCCAGGACACGAAAAAACCGCGTCAAAAGTGACGCGGTTCGGTAATGCAGAAACTGTTATTAAAGTAATCTATTTATCGTAACCAGGATTCTGAACAAGCTTGGCGTTACGGTTTATTTCATCGCGACTGAACGGACGGAAATACATTTTGTCCAGCCAGGTACGATTCTCATGCGCCTTTTCTTCAACTGGCGTGTACGTATAATCGTACACAGTTGTGTCATAGTGATAAGGCTCTTTCATGGATTTACCCGCTTTGAATTTTCCAAGTACGGTAATGTACTGCAACGGTCTTCCCAAAGTGGTTGGTGCAATCATCCAACGGCGTGCATCACTGTAACGCTGTTCCTCATAAGCCATTTCAATTCTTTTCTCATGACGATACGCTTCTTTCAGATCAGCTCCGGTTACTTTCAATGCTGGCATACCAGCACGGAAACGGATTCTGTTCAGCCACAACAGCGCTTCTGCATCGTTACCAAGTTCTATGTTGGCTTCAATTGCATTGAATACAGCCTCAGTGAATCGGAAGAATGGCCATGGAATATTCTGACGGTCTGTATTGTCATACAAAGCTGGATTCGGGTCAATGAATTTACGCATGTAATAACCGGTACGGCTGCCATTCCAGTCTTCGATTGAGCTACTGCGGGTATCGAGTCCTTTGCGGTTGATCAACGTGCCTTTCTCGTCCAAAAGATCATAAGCACCTGTCTGGATCTGGTTTGCAGGATCTTTTGCATCAGAAGGACGTGGTTTCCAGGCTGCTCCATCATACATAACAGTTGCATAAAAACGTGGATCACGATTCACATAAGGAGCCGCTTTGTGAACCGGATTGGTCCATTTGAATGCAGTTCCGTCCATCATTTCATAATCATCTACCAGCAGACCGATCGGTGTATTTCCAGCCCAGTTGTGGTAACCATTCGGGCCATTGTTCAAGCCCGTCTGACGTGCACCTTCACTCAAACTTGGCGTGAAATACTTCCCAAAAATAATCTCATTTCCGGCAGAGGCATCAAGGGTTTTGTCGGCACTCGCACCACCCATTGCAATAGAAATGTAGTTCAACCTGCCTTGCTCAGCAGTTACCGGAGCTGTCAGATTCAGTTTATAGCCACCATCACCAGCTGCTATCACCGCCTTCGAAGCATCGAGTGCTGCCTGCCAGCGCGCTTTCCGGTCACCCGAAACATATCCTAAAAACTCTGGATTGGCAAAACCTGCAATCAGCGTAGATTTGGTCTTGGCTGTTGGAATATCATGCAGATCACTTGCTGCGTAAACCAACACGCGCGATTTAAGGGCCAATGCAGCAACTTTTGTAGCACGTCCTTTTTGTAGCGTCTTCCCATCCAGAAGTAACGCTGCACTGTCGCAGTCGCTCACGATAAATTTAACGCATTCGTCGTAAGTATTCCGGGCAACGGAGTAGTCTTCGTTCAGGTTGTATACTCTTTTGATCAGCGGAACAGAACCATAATAGCGAAGTAACTGCTGATAATAATATGCCCTCAAAAAGTAGGTTTCTCCCTGCAAGCGGCTTTTCAAAACCTCATCAGTGAAAGTTGCCGTTTTCAGATTTGCCAACGCAATATTTGCCGCCCGTATCTGAATGTACATCTGGCTCCATGCATACGTTGGATCCACCCAACCCAAATTAGATGGGCTCAGACTACCCTCATTTATCGTATTGATGCTACGACCAGTATGCGTAAAAACTGCCTCATCGGTCAACGAAGCAAGCATCTGCTCACTAAATCCACCTTGCTGCAATCCGTTGGTATAAATACCGGTAACAAATGCTTCGGATAGGGCAGCATCTTTCCAAACCTCTTCGCTGGGAATTTCGCTCGGAGGCGTTACGTCCAGGAAATCTGTTTTACATGCCGACAATCCCCCCACTGCCAACAGCGCAATTACAATTATATTTTTATAGTTCAATTTCATATTTTTTGTCCTTAAAATGATACACGGATACCTGCATTAACAATTCTCGACTGTGGATAATAATTACCCGACTGGTTCGTCGATTCCGGATCCCAAACCTTAATCTTATCGAACGTAAACAAATTCAACGCATTCACATAAACCCGGAAACGGCTAAGTCCCAGTTTTGACCCAAGTTCAGAAGGCAGATTATATCCAAATTCGATGTTCTTCAAGCGCAGGTAGTTGTTGCTTTTGAGGAAATAACTGTTAATTCCGGCAATATCCGTGTTGGTATAGTACCGATTTCCTCTGTTCGTGAGGCGCGGATATTTGTCACTTGGATTGTCTATCGTCCAGCGGTGGTCGTAGTCATATTTCAAATAGTTACCGATATCGCCGGATTCAGTAAGGCCCACAACCTGCAGACCGCCCAACGCACCCTGAAACAGAATAGAAAGATCGAATGCTTTATATCCCAGATTAATTGAAGCACCACCTGTAAACCAAGGACGCTGCACTTTATCAGTACGGATTTTATCATCCGCAGTGATTTTACCGTCTCCGTTCACATCTTTAAACTTCATATCACCCGGTCTGATATCCCCGGTAATTCCCGAATAATCCAGCGCATTTTCAGTAATCTCGTTCTGATCTTTGAATACCCCGTCGTACTGGTACACCAGATATGAGCCATATGGTTTACCTGTTGATCTCTGATATGCAGGCGCACCCGGTGTCTCATCCCAGTATTTGATCTGGTTTCTGGCATAACCGCCATTCACGCTTACTGAATAGGTAAAGTCTTTGATACTTCCATCGTAGCTCAGCTTAAATTCCCAACCCTTGTTTTGCAGCTTACCAAGATTTTGAGGCGGTAATTTCCCGTCCATACCTGCGGTCGAGGGTGTAGAGCCAATTTTCGGGATCAGAATATTCGAACGATTATTCACGAAATAGTCAAATTCAAAAGCCAGTTTATCCTGAAATAACGTTCCTTCGATACCAAAATTGCTGTTGTTAGCAACTTCCCAGGTAAAATTGCTATTAGCTACCCGTTGTTCGATCAAAGTTTTCGCAACCTGGTCGTCGATCACGTAGCTGCCAAATCCGGCAGTAGACAGATATTGGTATTCAGCCAGAATTTCTGTTCCCAAATAGTATGGTTCAGCACCCATCTGGCCCCATGAACCACGGATTTTAACATTGTTTACAATTTTGCTCAAACTGTTTTTCCAGAATCCCTCTTCCGAAATCCTCCATCCGGCAGAAACTCCGGGGAAAAATCCGAAACGCCCGTTCTTTGGAAAAACGTAGGAACCGTCAACCCGCCACAAAAACTCCGCAAGATATTTCTCTTTATAATTGTATCCGGCACGTCCCAGATAACTTAAACGGGAGCGCTGGTACAAGTCTGCATTCGGAATGGTAACACCGTTCAACGTCACAGTACCGGAATTGCCGATGTTCTGCTCAGGCGTACCACCCGCAAAAAGCTGATCAACGAGCGGAGAAATGAAGTAGCGGCGATATGCAAAAAATCCGTCGGCTTCAACTCTTTCCCGCTGAATACCAGCCATCACGTTGAAATTGTGCGAACCGATACTCTTTTCATAGGAAACCTGCCCTGTCAACTGAACCGACAATTCCTGCGAAGCCGTTTCCGTTAGACGGGCGTCATTAAAAGTAGAACGAACAGTTCCAGTCAAAACCGGTGTGGTTTTATCTGCTTCGTAGGATGTTTTGTCCCAATAGTAAAGTGTCCATGGTTTGGCAAACGATTTTTGACGGCGCATCTTTTTATCAATTGCGGCCATCGCCATTACTTTTAAACCTGGTACTCCCGGAATCAAGATATCAAGCGAGCCATTTGTTTGTACGTAGTCCGTTTTGTCATTGTTGTAACCCGTTTGATTGGTTGTGATAATGGCAGGATTTTGTCCATTTTCAATATCCGGTCCCGGACGGCCATCAGGCCAGAGCGCAATTTCAGTTGGTTTTCCGCGCATCAGCATACGGAAAATATCACCGGCGCCACCTCCGTTTGGATAGTGACGAAATTCTTCACGTAAATTTAAACCGATATTTGCACTTACATATTTGTTGATTTTCGAATCCAGATTCACGCGCATGTCATACTGCTTGTAACCTGTTGCCGAATTCACATAGTTTCCATCCTGATTGATGTATCCCAGCGAAGCCAGATATTTGGTATTGTCGCTACCGCCTGTGAGCTGCAGATTGTGACGCTGCTGAGGCGACCAGTTGCGAATTACCGCACCGTACCAATCCGTATTCGGGTGCAGGAGCGGATCTGATCCGTCGCCGAACTTTTGGATATCATCAGGAGTAAATACCGCATTCAGTACATCTGTATTATCTGTTCTGTTATACTTACCGGTTGTGTTAAAGCCCTGTAAAGCTCCAGTCCACTGGGCAACGGGCAGATTGTCATAAATCTGCAGTTCGTTTCTGATCTTGGCATACTCAGCACCGTTCGACATTTTTGGTGTACGCGTAGGCTGTGACATACCAAAATTCATATCGTAAGACAATTGAGGCTTTCCCGTTTTGCCACGTTTTGTCGTGATCAGGATCACACCGTTACCTGCACGCGAACCGTAAATCGCAGCCGCAGCATCTTTCAATACCGAAATGCTTTCAATGTCGGCAGGATTGATGCGGTCCAGACCGCCACTACGGTTGGGTACACCATCCACAACGATCAATGCGCTGCTGTTACCAAGGGAGTTGGTACCACGGATACGGATTGCTGAACCGTCTGCGCCCGGCTCACCACTTGCCTGAACGGCAGAAACCCCTGGCAAACGCCCTCCAAGTGTATTGGAAAGGTTGGCGGCCGGCGCCTTTTGAAGTTCCGTTCCTTTAACCGCTGTAACCGAACCGGTCAGGGTAGCCTTTTTTGCGGTTCCGTAACCTACCACGATCACCTCGTTTAAAGCCTTCACATCCGACAATAAAGTAACATCAAGAGAAGACTTGTTTCCAACAGGAATTTCCTGGGTGATGAACCCGATGTAAGAAAAAACCAACGTAGTTGCTCCGGTTGCATTGTTTACTGTGTACGCCCCATCCCCATCTGTAACCGTTCCCGCAGTAGTACCTTTAATAACAACACTGACACCCGGCAATCCCATGCCCTTATCGTCTTTAACCTGTCCTTTAATTGTGTTCTGCGCAAACGCACCGGTCAAAGTGCACATTGCGAGAAACAATGAAAGTGCATACCATGTTAAATCACGATATCTCCTGATTCTAGAAATTCTCATAGATTAATAAATTAGTTGATAAAAAGTTACAATTGTAAAAACACCGAAAACCGTCTTAAAACGGATCGTAGATCAGACAAAAATTTCAAAACTAATTCGAAATTATTTTTAGTAAACTCGAATTTATTCGCATTAGGCCGACCCAGGAAAATATTTATTTTTTTAATGCATTATGGATTGGTTTTAAAATGATTTGAGATTAAATGTGAGAAATAACTGACCTTAACTTCGGGAATACGAAATGCAACTAACAGATACAAAATACGCTAATATGCTCCTATTAAGCCATTAATGACAATTTATACTTGTATACTTCAATAAAATCGAAGCTAATTTTAAATGAAATTGACAAATTCTTTCTTACCCTCAAAATTTTCTTAAAATAAATCAAAAAGTAAGTGTCAAAAAGACATGATTTATTTTATCTTCTACAAGTAACCGGACTTCGGTTACTTACTATGGTACAATTTTTGAGAGGTTTTCACGTTACACGGAAAAACCTTGTATACGTATAGAAGAACTACTAAACGTATACCTTATAAGCTATTCTAGGAATAATTCAATTTTAATTCTCCGGTTTGGTTACCTTTCAAGGACCAGGCTTAGCAGGATTGATAAATTCTTCGCTATATTCGTAACCTGTTTTCCATTCAATTCGTACAAACCGGCATTCAAATAATGAAATTCCGTATTATCCTCTTTTTAGTCACAATCTGTATAGTTAGCTGCAAGAAAAGTACCCCTGAGGAATACAATGCCAAAGCTTCCGATCCCGTGCTTTTCCATCAGGCGACAACCCATCTTACCGATGTCATTATTCATGATATCTTTAAACCACCTGTTGCATCACGCATATACAGTTATTCCTACCTGGCCGCTTACGAGGCACTGGTTCCGGGAAATAAAGATTATCAGTCATTAGGCGGACAGCTTAACCAATTTGTAAAACCGCGACAACCAGAAGCTGGCCTGGAGTATTGTTTCCCGCTAGCGAGCATCAAAGCGTTTACAGCCGTTGGCCGCATGCTTACTTTTTCGGGAAATATGTGGGATGATTACGAAAAGGAGCTCTTTCAGAAATACAAGGACATGGGCATTCCTGACGACGTTTACGAGCGCTCCGTTGCCTTTGGAGATTCGGTCGCCAAGGATGTGTTGAAATACTCTTCGAAAGATCATTATAAGGAAATCAGAGGATTTAGATATACTGTGACAAATAAACCCGGTACCTGGGTCCCTACTCCACCCGCATACGCGGATGCCTGCGAACCGATGTGGAATACCGTTAGGACCTTCACGCTGGACTCGGCGACACAGTACCGTTGCCCACCGCCAGCAGCATATGACCTTACAAAAGGAAGTGCCTTTATGAAACTGGCCATGGAAGTTTATGACACCGGCAACAAACTAACGGACAACGAAAAAGAAATTGCTTATTTCTGGGACGACAATGCTTTTGTAACAAATGTTGTCGGTCACGCGATGTTTGCAAACAAAAAAATGACACCCGCCGGCCACTGGCTCGCAATTGTCAGAACGGTTTCAACAGACAAAAAGCTTGATCTGATGCAGGCTGTTGAGGCGTATACACTGGGAGCCCTAGCGCTTTATGATGGATTTGTTTCCTGTTGGGACGAAAAATACCGTAGCGTTCGTATCCGCCCGGAAACTGTTATCAACAACAACTGGGATCCAAACTGGCGGCCTTTTCTGGAAACACCGGCCTTTCCCGAATATGTGAGTGGGCACAGCACCATTTCCGCTGCCTGTGGGACCATATTATCGAATCTACTTGGAAATGCTGTCGCTTTTACGGACACAACCGAGAAGAAATACGGACATGGAGTGAGGTCTTTCAAATCTTTCAAAGAAGCATACTGGGATGCTTCATACAGCAGAATGTTTGGCGGAATTCATTACCGCGACGGTGTTGAAGAAGGAACGCATCTGGGTGAAAAGATAGGCCAGAACGTATGGAACAGGGCGCTTACCAGAAAGGATAGGAAGCCGGCGCTCGCGTCAGCGAATTGAGCATCCTCCAGACTTACCAAGTATTAGAGACTTGGTAAGTCTGAACATCTCTCCAAGTTAATTCTTCACGTGGTCTGCGTTGTAGTGCAGACCTATATTTTCTCGCCGGGCCATCGCCATTTTAATAATGAGATAGGATACCGAAATCATATTTCTGAGTTCGCAGATCGCAACTGAAACCTTCGACTCACGATACAGCTCTTCATGCTCCTGGTGTAATAACTGAAGTCGGTCATAGGCCCGTTTCATACGCCGGTTGGTCCGGACAATACCAACGTAATTGGACATAATGCTGTTAAGCTCTCTTGTCATTTCTGTTACCAGAACATTTTCCTCCGGATGCGTTGTACCGGAATCATCCCATTCCGGAATATTTTCCGGCGTGATCGCAGCATTGAAACTTTCCACCGTACTCTCGTAAGCCCTGTGACCAAAAACAACAGCTTCAAGTAACGAGTTGGATGCCAGACGATTAGAGCCATGCAACCCTGTGCAGGAGCACTCTCCCACCGCGTACAAGAAGTTTATATTGGTCCGCCCCCACTCATTTACTTTGATTCCTCCGCACATGTAATGCTGAGCAGGTACAACCGGTATCATTTCCGTTCTCACATCAATTCCGGCATCCAGACAGTACTGCGTGATGTTGGGGAAATGCTCCAGAAATTTCTCGTAATCACAATGACGCACATCAAGATATACATGATCGACACCGTTCTTTTTCATTTCACTATCAATCGCACGGGCAACAATGTCGCGCGGAGCGAGGGAAAGCCGGCTGTCATAATTTTCCATGAAAGTACTCCCATCCTCTCTTTTCAATACCCCTCCAAAACCCCGAACAGCCTCGGAAATAAGAAATGAAGGTTTTTTACCCGGCTGATAAAAGCTCGTCGGATGGAACTGTATAAATTCCATATTATCACAAATCCCCTTTGCACGGTAAGCCATGGCTATCCCGTCGCCTGTTGCGATCGTGGGATTGGTGGTACTCTGGTAAATATTCCCGATACCGCCAGTGGCCAGCATGGTCGTTTTTGCCAGAAATTTTTCAACCTGCCCCGTGCGTCTGTTGAGTACATAAGCGCCAAAGCATTTGATATCCTCCCGGTAGCGGTACACGGTTTCTCCCAAATGATGCTGTGTAATAAGTTCCACGGCATAATAGTGCGTAAAAACCTGTATACTTTTATGACGGTTCACCTCTTCAAGAAGCGCCCGCTCAATCTCAGCTCCAGTGATGTCTTTAAAATGTAAAATCCTGTGATCGGAATGGCCGCCTTCTTTGGCAAGATCATATTCCCCACCCAATTCTTTATCAAATCTGGTTCCATAGTCAATGAGCTCCTGAATTCTTTCCGGAGCTTCCCGAACCACGATCTCAACGATGTTCCGTTTGTTTACTTCATCGCCCGCGTCCATCGTATCCTGAATGTGTTTTTCAAAGGAATCCGATTCCGCCCAAACGACCGCAATTCCCCCCTGTGCGTACTTCGTATTGGTTTCATCCGCCTGTACCTTTGTGATCACCGCGATGGAAATATCTTCTTTTAGTGACTCAAAATGCCTGGCAAGTTTGGCAGCATAACTCAAACCGGCAATACCGGAACCAATAATCAGAAAATCGAACTGCGGCATTTGTAATTCGGGTTTTTAGTTAATATTGGCTATTGTCTCGTGAGCAACAACCTTTTTCATTGACCGATGTCAGTATGCGATCATCTGCTATCCATCGGCAAACAGCCTTCTATTAAATCATTAGGATCAAATCCCTTTACTCAATTCCAGCATTCTGGCCACTGACTCGTATGCTTTTACACGAATATCTTCGGGTACAAAAATCTCCGGCTGCTCGTAATAAAGGGCGTTATATACTTTCTCCATCGTATTCATTTTCATATACGGGCATTCTGAGCAGGCGCAGGTATTGTTATCAGAACCCGGCGCGGGAATCAATTTTTTATCAGGAACTGATTGCTTCATTTTATGAAGAATACCCGCTTCGGTAGCAACAATAAATTTGTCATGCGGCGATTCCTGTACAAATTTGAGCAGTCCCGTTGTTGAACTTACAAAGTCTGATTGCAGCAAAATATCCTCTTTACATTCAGGATGAGCGATCAACAGCGCATCAGGGTGTTCCTCCCGCAATTGTTTCAGCTTTTCTCGTGAAATATCTATGTGGACAATACAAGCGCCATCCCACAAAACCATCTCCCGCCCGGTTTTATGTGCAACATATCTTCCGAGATTTGCATCCGGAGCAAAAATAATTTTCTGATCCTTGGGTAAACTGTTTACAATTTGCAGCGCATTGGACGACGTACAGACGATGTCCGTCAACGCTTTAATTTCCGCAGAACAGTTGATGTAACTAATTACGATGTGATCGGGGTATTGGGCTTTAAAAGCAGCAAATTTATCTGCGGGAGCCGAATCAGCCAGAGAGCAGCCTGCATTCAGGTCAGGAATGACCACCTTTTTGTTTGGACTGAGCACCTTGGCAGTTTCGCCCATAAAGTGTACTCCGCAAAAAACGATCATATCAGCTTCTGTGGCAGCGGCCTGTTGTGACAAGCCCAAGCTGTCTCCGATGTAATCAGCTATGTCCTGAATCGCTGCGTCCACATAATAGTGAGCTAAAATTACAGCGTTTTTCTCCTTTTTTAAGCGGGTAATTTCCGCTACCAAATCAATATCATCAGCAATCGCTTCGGTAACATATCCGTAACGCCCAATTTGTTCTTCAATACTATTCATTATGGTGAATTGGTGGCTTTTTGTTTATTATGAAAAATCCATGCCGAATTACGATAATATAGTTTTGAAAAGCAAAGAAGTTTTCATTGGCCGATAGACCGTTTATTCAGAAGAAGCATCTTCCGCCGGGCATTTCCAAGAATTAGCGGTGAAGGGTTTTGTTACAAGATTCCGAAAATCGTGGACGCGTTGAAACTGTGGCAATACTATTGGAACATTATTCCATGCCTGACGGCATTGATTACATATCCGACATAACGATACAACCGAAATTCCATTCCAACGGCATTAGGTCGCAAACTTAGCGATCCAGGGAAAGTAATTTGGAATTGAATCTCAAAAGTTCGAATCGCGTAACGATGTAATATCGGCAGAAAAATCGACATCATTAATCTTAAAATCGCGTAGCGATGAAAGACCAACTGGTTAATACCATTACAGAATCCAACGGAAAAGTGCATAAAGCGAGCCGGACAAAACCATCGTCACAGGCAACGTAAGCACCCATGCGATTACGATATTCCGGATCGTTCCTGCCTGCAGATTCTTCACGCCTTTACTGGCGACCATGGAACCCGCAATACCGGATGACAGTACATGCGTTGTACTTACCGGCAAACCCAGATATGACGAAACACCAATTGTACTTGCAGCCACAAGCTCGGCAGAGGCTCCCTGTGCGTAGGTTAAATGTTGTTTACCAATTTTTTCTCCAATCGTAACCACAATACGTTTCCAGCCAACCATGGTACCAAGCCCAAGGGACAGCGAGATCATCAGAATCACCCAGTCAGGCGCGTAATCCGTAAATCTGCGAATGCCGCCTTCACTGCCAGACTGCATCTTGAGATAGGCTTTGTCGGAATTGCTCAGATTGGTATCTCCATTATCCAGTATTGTTTTTGTGTTGCGGCTGATCAGTAAAAGTGAGCGACGTGCGTTCATTCTTCCTTCAAGGGGAAGCTTGTTATCAACCAAAGGTCTGTCGATCTGTACATTGAGCGAACCGATTTCAGACTTGATGGTATTCAGATTGTACCGGTCTGATGCCGAAAGCCGCAATGAATCGATCCGACCGACAGTTTCCTCAATTTTTATCAGATCTTTTTTCAATCCTACCGGATCAAGACTGTTATCAAGGGCGAAATGAGCAGGAACAATTCCGATCAGAATAAGCATAACCAAACCTACCCCTTTCTGGCCATCATTTGATCCATGGAAAAAACTTACAAGCGTACAGGTTGTGATCAAAATGGCCCTGATCCAGATCGGAGGTGGTGTATTCTTTTTGGGCTCACTGAAGACCACTTCACGTAATGGCTTTGGCAAAGCCCTGCGCAACAGAAACATGATGATGATTGCCAGCGCAAAACCAAAAATCGGGGAAGTAAGCAATGAAGTAAAAAGCTCCTGCGCCTTGGACCAGTTTACGCCCGCGCCGTGAGTATTTTCCGGCATAAAAGTGAAGGCAAGCCCCACGCCGAGAATAGAACCGATTAATGTATGTGAGCTTGAACTGGGAAGTCCGAAATACCAGGTACCCAGATTCCAGATAATTGCGCTGAAAAGAAGCGAAAATACCATTGCGACGCTATGGTAAACGTTCTGATCAATCAATAGCTCAACAGGTAGCAAATTGACGATACCCATTGCAACTGCAATTCCCCCAAAAAACACGCCCAGGAAGTTACAGAACCCCGACCAGACAACAGCAATGTTGGGTTTCAGTGAATTGGTATAGATCACGGTTGCAACCGCGTTCGCGGTATCGTGAAAACCATTAACAAATTCGAAAGCACAAGCCGCTAAAAGACTGAAAGCGAGGAGAAGGAAAATGTCGGTTTCGAGACCAAACATAAGAAATGTATAAGTTTACTGTATAATTTTCACTTTTGGTTGATACACACTACAAATCAGTGTTTTACGAAAGCACGTTAACTGCCCGAACCAAATTTTGGCCAAAACTAGCTATTCTTTACCGATGCAATGTTACCAAATTGTTAATTAAACAATCAAAAAAAGTTTATCATATTGGTTCTATGCACCTGATTATTTGGCGGTTTCAGATTTTAAAACTTTCACCATTCAGCAAACGTCAGTATTACCATATAATCAATGCCGGATTTCCGGGAATCCTTGTTTTTAAACTGTTGTTTCCTTATTAGCCAACTGTCCGCAAGCTGCATCAATATCCTTGCCTCTGCTGCGTCGCACGTGCACAGAAACACCTCGGTCTTCCAGGAAGGCGGCAAATTTATCAAGCCGGTCTGCATCTGCGTTTTTGAAATCAGCTTCTGCAATCGGATTGTATTCAATAATATTTACACGGGCAGGAACGCGTTTTGTGAATTCCCACAACTCTTTTGCATCCTGTAAGGTATCGTTAAAATTATTGAAAACGATGTACTCAAAAGTAATCCGGTTACCTGTTTTTTTGTAAAAATAGTTGAGCGCCTCCGCCAGATTATCAAGCGAATTGGACTCGTTGATGGGCATGATCTGGTTTCGTTTTTCATCATTAGCGGCGTGTAATGAAAGCGCCAGACGAAACCGAACCTCATCGTCACCCAGTTTTTTGATCATTTTAGCAATACCGGCAGTAGATACAGTAATGCGTTTTGGTGACATATTAAGCCCTTCCGGAGAGGTAATGTGCTCGATAGATTTTAGCACGTTTACATAATTCAGCAACGGCTCACCCATGCCCATATATACGATATTCGTCAGCGGAGCCTTAAAACTCCCCTCCGCCTGGCGCGCTATCGCAACCACCTGATCGTACATTTCAGCTGCATCCAGATTACGTTTCCGGTCCATATAGCCCGTTGCACAAAATTTGCAGGTTAAAGAGCATCCCACCTGGCTGCTCACACAGGCCGTCATGCGGTCCGTAGCCGGAATCAACACCCCCTCCACCACATTGCCGTCAAACAATCGAAATGCAGATTTGATCGTCCCATCGTTGCTTTGCTGCTGTTTGGCGACAGCCATTTGATTTATTACAAAATGCTGATCCATTACCTCCCGCGTGGCGAGAGACAGATTGGTCATTTCAGTAAATGAATTTGCTGATTTTTTCCAGATCCATTCATATATCTGTTTGGCACGAAAACCCTTTTCTCCATGCTCCGTCATCCAGCTTTTGAGTTGCTCTAAACTCAGCTTTCTGATATCCTGTTTGTCTTGTAATCCTGCCATTAATACTTATTTCTATTGCCTGACACAGGCTAAATTTATGCAAAGGTACTGAAATACTGTTGTTTAAACGCAGAGGACGGGGAGTTTTACACTGTGTTACGCTGAGAATATTCATTATTGGCAAATATCGCGTATCGCGTTACGCTGCTTTGCAACTCTTATATACTGCAATTTAATACAGAGGAAAAGGGAGTTTTACGCAGCGTTACACGGAGGACACCTTTTTAATATTAAACGCTGCGTTACCTTGCGGTTTAACTCACATTACTCCGCGTTTAACTTTTAAGTACTGTCGTTTAACTTTTCGTTTCATCATCCAGGTAATCCCGTTTCCATTCCTTAATCAAATCTGTACCTTTTGGCATCAATTGCAAGGCTTTAGTAATCAGATTTGGCGCTACCGGAACGATGTAGGGATACAAAATGGTATCACTCGTGCGGTGCTCCGGAATTTTGACACCAATCGCATTGACCAGCCAAAAGAAAACGCTCATACCGAACACCCATGTAAAAACACCAACCATTGCTCCTGCAAAACTATCAAACGTTCCAAGAATAGAATATCTGAGAGATCTGCGGATTGTATATCCAAATTGATTGAGCAGAAATATCGTCGGAAAAAAAATGGCCGAAAAACCTACATAAGGTAAGATTTTCCGGGCCACACTATCGCTGAAATAGGGCGTGAGAATTTCCATTCCCAAGCCCAGAAATTTAAATCCTAAAACCATGGCTACCACCAAACCCAGAATACCGATGATTTCTACCAGCAAACCTTTTCTGTAACCATGCAATGCGCCCCAAAGTAGTGGCAGAAGGATGAGAACATCCAATAACTTCATGCGAGCAGACTCTTTACCAAAGTAGAAACAACACGTCCATCCGCCTGACCGGCCAGTTCCTTTGTAGCAACGCCCATTACTTTGCCCATATCAGAAGGAGCGGAAGCGCCAACGCGTGCAATTATCTCCTGCAATTTGAGCTTGATTTCCTCTTCTGTCAATTGTTTTGGCAGGAATTGTTCAATGATGGCAAGTTCAGCCTCTTCGACGCCAAGCAGATCTTCCCGTCCCTGCGTTCTGTATATATCTGCGGATTCCCTGCGTTGTTTTGCAGCCTTTGTCAGCAGCTTCAGTTCATCGTCAGCAGAAAGCTCGCCACCGGTGCTACCTGGTTTTGTTTCTTCCAGCAGGATCAACGATTTTATTGCCCGCAATGCACGCAAGGTATCGGTTTGTTTTGCGCGCATTGCGTCTTTTATTCCTGATTCAACCTGACTTTTAAGTGACATATCCTATAATTAAATGAATGAATGAGTGATTTTAGATTGTGCGAATGTTAAATTTGTCGTTTAGGCCACAAAGTTACACGAATCGTAATAAATTGATGACCGGCTTGCATACATTAGTCTGTAATTCTGCGATCCGCTCATACTTTCATCCACTCATTTAGCAGCACTCCATGACTCGACTTAGCGTAAACATCAACAAAATTGCTACCCTCAGAAATTCCCGTGGAGGTGATAATCCAAACGTACTGAAAGTGGCGCTGGATTGTGAACGTTTTGGAGCGCAGGGCATTACCGTGCATCCCCGCCCCGATGAACGTCATATTCGTTATCAGGATGTTTATGACCTGAAAGAAGTGGTAACCACAGAGTTTAATATTGAAGGAAATCCGTCTGAGCGAAAATTTATTGATTTGGTTCTGGCCACCAAACCCGACCAGGTAACACTGGTTCCTGATGCATTAAATGCCATTACTTCTAATGCAGGATGGGATACGATCACCAACCGCAGCCACCTGACCGAATTGATTCAGGAATTTAAAAACGCGAATATCCGGGTTTCTGTTTTTGTTGACCCTGACGAAGCGATGGTGGAAGGAGCAAAATTATGCGGAGCCGATCGCGTCGAATTATATACGGAACCATATGCAACCCATTATTTTGAGAATCGCCAGAAAGCCATTCTTCCATTTATACAAGCTGCGGAAAAAGCGCGTGAAGTGGGTTTGGGACTGAACGCCGGACACGACCTGAGTCTCGACAATCTCCGCTTTATGAAACAGAGCATTCCCTGGCTGGACGAAGTTTCGATCGGACATGCGCTCATTTCCGACGCCCTTTATCTGGGCCTTGAAAACACAATTCAAATGTATTTGCGCGAATTGGATTTGTGAAAAAACGGGCCGTCAGTTAAATAATTGCGGCGGCCCGTTTTTGAACAATGATCCATTCCTTGTTTTACCAACCTGTTCTGTATTCTCTTTTTACAAATTGGTTCGCTTCATCGAAGTTGGTTATCTTCATATTGGCGCCATCCCAAAGCAATTTCTGACGACCAGGAAATTTGAGTTTACCATTGGATTTGGATTCCCTGTAAAGAAAAGACCGCACTGCCAGATTTCCCATTAACACGATTTCTGTCAACGGCCCTGATTCACTGAATGACGAGCTCGTGTAAGCGCCGAATCCCTCTTTACAAGCCTGAACAAATTGCTGCTGATGACCTTCATGATCACCTTTGACGAGCGGCCTCGTGGGCTTGGCGAGTTTGGAACCTGCAAATTTCTTTTCCGGCCAAAGTCTTGGGTTGTTTCCAAACATTTCTGCACTCAGTATTCCATTGGTACCGATGAACAAAATACCACCGTCGACATCGCCGAATACTGTTTCATAATCACAGCCGTCGGGCAATTTCGGACGTATTCCTCCGTCGTACCACGAAAGACTGATCTCTTCGCCTTTTTTAGTCTTTGAAGGAAATTTCAAATGGATTGAAGACGACGGCGGGCAGACATCGTCAAAAAAAGCTTCCTGAAAAAAGTCCGCATAAACCGACCCCACACTACATTCCACAGAAGTGGGATAACCAAGTTTCATCGCGCGAAAAGGAACATCCAGAAAGTGGCAGCCCATATCTCCCAAAGCACCTGTTCCAAAATCCCAGTAACCTCTCCATCTGAATGGCATGTATGCTTCGTGGTAGTCACGTTTCGGTGCAGTTCCGAGCCAGAGATCCCAATTTACACCGGCAGGAATTGGCTGGGACTCTCCTCTGTCTTTCGGAGACTTCACACCTTGCGGCCAAACCGGACGGTTCGTCCAGACTTCAATCGTATGAACATCGCCCAACACCCCGGATTGTACGATCGCTTCTGTTTTTCTTGTTCCATCCGTGCTGCTTCCCTGGTTACCCATCTGGGTCACAACCTTATATTTAGCAGCTGCTTCGGTAAGTTTTCTCGCTTCCCAAATATCCTTGGCCAGCGGTTTTTCCACATATACATGCTTGCCCAGTTCCATCGCCGCAATGGCAATGGGATAATGCATGTGATCAGGAGTTGTGACAAAAACGGCGTCAATATTTTTGGCCTCTTTGTCAAGCATCTTCCGGTAGTCGTTGTAATAGGTTGCGCCAGGAAATTGCTTGCGGTACTTTTCGGACTGCCGGTCATCGACATCACAAAGTGTCACAAAATTTTCCTTCCCGCTGTTGAAGGCCTGCCGGATATTTACGTCAGCCTTTCCGCCACACCCCACAGCAGCCAGATTCAGTTTGTCACTTGGCGGGATGAATCCCTTCCCCAATACATGCCGCGGAACAATCATAAAACTTCCGGCAGCAAGCGCACCAGCTTTCAGAAAATCCCTGCGTTCCAGTTCAACTCCTGATTTTTTTATTAAATCTTCCATTTTGTACAGGCTTTTGTTTAGATAAAGCAACGAACGATCAAAATCCGGGAAGGAGCATATTCATGATATCCAAACAAATTAATTCGTTCGGGATTATTTACACTATAAACTACTAACTGCAAACTATTTACTCAAAACCTGTAACGGACATCCGCAATGATTACCCAAGTCTTTTCTATTTATTGCATTCTACCCGTAAATGTATATTCACTTTCAAGAATATTCATTTGCCTTTGGTGTTCTCAGGGAAATCGACAAATTTTACGCCCTCTTTTTGAGGTAATAAACTTCGTCACCCTTACGACCGCCAATGGATTCTCCAATTACTCGTCCAACTTTCCTGACAATACTTTGTTTTCTGACATTTATGAGTTCCCTATCCGGATTGTGGAGCCAGTCGGAAGGTCTCTGGAGCCCAGCCATTGTAGCGGATCAGCTCAAAGAAAAATTCGAAACACTTTACGAACGAATTGAGCAACGCCCAACCACACAGGAAACGCAGATTGTAGACCAGATGTTTACATCCGTTATATCACGAACCAGTGCGGAAACAGTAAGGAAAATTTCGCTCATCATGGTTATTTTCGAATCCATGACACTTTTTGCTGCTTATCTGATGTGGAATCTTGACAAACGCGGATTCTACCTGTATCTCGGCGCGACAGCTTTTGGCTTAATTGTACCAATGCTTGCAGTCGGTGGTATGCTCGGAATGATCATGGCACTGGGTGGCGTATTTTTCAGCTTCTTCATGTGCATTTTTTATGCGCTCAATTTAAAATACATGCATTAAAAAGATGAGTTTGGAAGAAAATTCACTGCAAGCTCAGGTTACGCTTTCAGCCAATGTTTAGAAAAATACCCGAAGTTGTGCCGTCCGAAATCTAAACGACTCACATCTAATTAGGTAATATATAAACGCACCCCTTGCATTACACAAAGAAAAGATTTTATTTTGCGGGTCTAATTTGAAAATAAGAAATGGCTTTAATTAACAAGATCAGGGAAAAATCGGGAATTGCGGTTACGGTAATTGCTATAAGTTTAATACTTTTTATGGTTGGGGGTGACCTTATGGGGCCCAATTCTATGCTCGGCGGAAACAACAATCAGGTTGTGGGCGAGATTGCCGGTAAAGAGATAAATATCAAGGACTTCCAAAGTCGCGTGGACGGGTTTCGCCAGAATTATGAGGCACAATCCGGCCGTTCTCTGAATGAAAATGAATTGGGTTCACTACGTGATCAGGCATGGAACCAGTTTGTTGTTGACATCGCTTATAAAAAACAATTTGATAAAATAGGCCTTACCGTTACAGACGACGAATTGATGGATATGGTACAGGGTACACACATATCTCCGTCTATTCTCCAGGCTTTTTCTGATCCTACAACAGGTCGTTTTGATAAAAATGCAGTAGTTAACTATCTTAAAAATCTGACTACGCTTCCTGTTGAACAACAAAAATCATGGACAAACTTCGAGAACAGTCTGCGTGAAGAACGTCTGCGTAGCAAATATGAAAATCTGCTGAAATTGTCGACGTACATTCCAAAAGCGCAGGCGGAAAAAGAATATGTGGCACAAACTGCGAAAGCAACATTACGCTACCTGTATGTTCCTTATTTTTCAATTGTTGACACGACGCTGAAAGTAACGGACTCTCAACTGGAATCATACCTGAGCGCACACCGCCAGGAATACAAAGGAACAGACACGCGTTCTATTGAATACGTAACTTTCCCTGTTCAGCCTGCAAAAGATGACAGCGCTGCCCTTTACACTGAAATTAAAGAACTGGCACGCGGACTTGCCACCGCACAAAACGATTCATCTTTCGCAAGCATGAATTCGGATATTCCGTTGCCAATCAATATGTCGCTGGCTAATATGTCGGACCAGTTGAAAGAAGCAGTGAAGACTTTCGTACCGGGTGGCGTTTACGGACCATACCGTGAAGGAAACACTTACTACATATATAAATACGGTGGAACGCGCGCAGATACAGTTTCTTCAGCAAGAGCAAGCCACATTCTGATCCGCGCGGAAAACCAGTCAGATTCTGCAAAAGCTGCTGCACGGGTTAAAGCAGAAGGAATTCTTGCTCAAATTCGCGCCGGTGCCAACTTTGAAGCACTTGCTTCACAAACCAGCGCTGATCCGGGTTCTGCACAACGTGGTGGAGATTTGAACTACTTCCAGAATAACGGAGCAATGGTGAAACCTTTCGAAGATGCAGTTTTTTCTGCGACTACAACAGGCCTGATCAACAAACTGGTTGAAAGCCAGTTCGGTTTCCATATCATCAAAGTAACTGACACAAAATCGAATACGCTTTACCGCATAGCTGCGATTGGAAAAACGATTGCACCAAGCCAGTCGACGCGTGACGAGGCTTATCGCAAAGCCGACGAGTTTGCTAACTCTGTAAAAACGAAGGAACAATTTGACGAGGCTGTTAAGAAGAACAAGGCGCTGGTTGTAGCAAACGCCAACCGCATTCCTGAAAGTGCAACCAATATTAATGCCATTCAAAACGGACGTGAAATTGTTCGCTGGGCATTCAAAGATGATTCAAAAATCAATGCCGTCTCACAGGTATTTGAAACAGATGAGCAGTATATCGTAGCTGTTCTTACCGGAAAATCGGACAAAAATGATGTGAAAGTGGATGACTTCCGTGACGAACTTACTACGAAGGTTCGTAACGAAATGAAATCTGAACAAATTACTGCCAAACTTAAAGGAGCTACCGGCGACCTGGATGCAATTGCCAAGAAATACGGTGCAGGTGCCCTGGTTGAATCCGCTTCGGATATTTCTCTTGCAACTGGCTTCTTAACCAGCGCAGGTTTCGATCCGATCGCGCTTGGAAAAGCATTCGGTTTGAAAGCAGGTCAGAAATCAGGTGTATTCACGGGTGAAAACGGTGTATTTATTGTGGAAATGATCAACAAAACCGACGCTCCTAAAATTGCCGATTTCACACAATACAAAACGCAATTGACACAATCACTTGAAGGAAGGACTTCTTATCTGGTAAATGAGGCAATTCGCGAGAATGCCAAAATCGAAGATCGTCGCGCCAAATTCTTCTGATAAAAGAATCTTAAAAATAATTTCAAAAAGAGGAGCAGAATTTATTTCTGCTCCTCTTTTTGTTTGTATTGCAAAATTTTCAAAAAAAAGTGATACTATTGCAGTATGAAATGTCAATGTTACACTTATTAATAATATGAGCCGGAAAACGAAGCAAACATAGCACCTGAAAATGCGCTTACGGTTTCTTCCGATCAGGTTTTCAGTTTTATCTTTTACCAAACGATTAACAGACAAGCACAATGAGCATACTACTTGGCGATCAGGAGTATTTTAAAGGAATTGGAAAAATCGGATATGAAGGCCCTGAGTCTGACAATCCGCTTGCATACCGCTGGTACGATGAAAACCGTATCATAGCGGGAAAAAGCATGAAAGATCATCTTCGCTTTGCAATTGCATACTGGCATACATTCTGCGGATCTGGTCTTGATCCGTTCGGAGGCCCTACTCTTTTCTATCCCTGGGACAAGAAAAGTGATGCAGTGGACCGTGCTAAAGACAAAGCTGATGCAGCGTTTGAATTGATTACAAAACTGGGTGCTCCGTATTACTGCTTCCATGATGTGGACGTGGTGGATTATGCGGATGACGTAAAAACAAACGAAAAGCGTATCCAGACTTTAACAGAATACCTTGCGCAAAAGCAAAAGGATTCAGGCGTTAAACTGCTTTGGGGAACTGCCAATCTTTTTGGCCACCATCGTTACATGAACGGGGCGTCAACCAATCCTGATTTTGAGGTTGTGTCACATGCGGGCGCTCAAATCAAGATGGCTTTGGACGCGACAATTGCCCTTGGCGGTGAAAATTATGTATTCTGGGGAGGTCGTGAAGGGTACATGACGCTGCTGAACACAGATATGAAACGCGAGCAGGAGCACTTCGCCCAAATGCTTAAAATGTCGGTTTCTTACGCACGTGCCAATGGTTTTAAAGGTAAATTCTTTATCGAGCCTAAACCTTGCGAGCCAACGAAACATCAGTACGACTACGATGCTGCAACGGTAATCGGTTTCCTTCGTCAGCACGATCTCTTAGAAGATTTTGCACTGAACCTGGAAGTAAATCACGCAACATTGGCGGGTCATACTTTTGAACATGAACTTCAGGTAGCAGCAGACGCAGGCATCCTTGGTTCTATTGATGCCAATCGTGGAGACTACCAAAACGGATGGGATACGGACCAGTTCCCGAACGACCTTGCTGAATGGACAAAAGCGTTACTTGTTATTTTGCAGGCTGATGGTTTAAAGGGTGGTGGTATCAATTTTGACGCCAAGCGCCGCCGTAACTCTACGGACGTAGCCGACGTTTTCCATGCGCATATCGGCGGAATGGATGTGGTTGCAAGAGCACTGGTGATTGCGGACAAAATCCGTCAGAATGGCGAGTATGACAAAATACGCACGGATCGTTATGCAAGTTTTGACTCAGGAAAAGGAGCAGATTACGAAGCTGGTAAATTGAAACTGGAAGACCTTTTTGATCTTGCGGCTGCCAAAGGTGAACCTGCTATTATTTCAGGTCGCCAGGAGTATCTTGAAAATCTGATCAACAGATTTATCTGATATTAAGTCACTTAATATATTTTGAGAGGTTCCGGTTCATGCCGGAACCTCTTTTTTTTAGGGTGCAGGCACCAAACCAGTTGCTTCTGATACATCTTAAAAATTACTAGCCTGATTTCTGTTTTTTGTTGGTAATTTGTATATTTCGTTTGACTTCACATCCGGATTCTTTCTTTCTCAACGATAAGCTCATTCACAAAGCTTAGTTTTCAATACTCAACCACTTCGCAGGCATCATTGCATACTACGGAAATCCCGTGGCCTTTTGTGCTTTTGTGATGTCTAAACCCGGCAGTTAATTCATCCAAACTAAAAAACCATGAATCGATTTCTACGATTACAGGTGGGTCACACCTGTATTTTCTTCATTCTCTTCTGCACAATCTGCCTCCCTGATACCATCGGGGCGACCGATCTTGACATTGCGGCCGAAAGTACTGTCATCACGGTAAATCCCTTAACTACAATCTGTGCATCTGACAGTCCAATCAACCTTTCTGCCGTCGTAACGCCCGCACCAACAGGAGGCACGGTTCAGTTCCGGATTGATGGCCTTGATGTGGGATCGGCCGTAACCGGATCGGCCGGTTACTTTGAACTTGCCTACACCCCTCCTTCTCCGTTGGCTGCCGGTTCTCATGCCGTCACTGCAGTTTTCAGTGGCAATCCCGATTTCTCAGCAAGTACCAGCGCCCCGGTACCCCTTGCCATTAATGGTGTACAGCCAGGGGTGATCGCAAAAGGAGCTCAGAATCAAGGTCCTGCATGTGCTTCCTTAGATCCTAACATTACGCTTGTAGCAAACGGAACTACAAGCCAGGCTGCCACCGGCAGTGGCACGATTACCTATTTATGGCAACAAAGCACCGATGGCGTAACATGGAATAGCGCGACAGTCACTTCTCCGGAAACCACCAACACAAATTCCCAGTTTAACCCCGGTCCTTTAACAGTAACAACCAGTTTTCGGAGAGTAGCAATTTCTACCCAGAATTCGGTGCAATGCCAGGCCGTTTCAAATCAACTTACGTATGAAGTAAATCCATTGCCGACTGTCAGCCCGATTACCCCATCCGGCTCTGTAAGTATATGCGAAGGAGCAACAATACAAGTGTCCAACGCTACGCCTGGTGGAGTCTGGTCCGTCAACAACGCGGCCAATGTGAGCATCAGTTTAACCGGATTGGTGACAGGCATTTCCGCCGCTGCTCAGAGTAGCTCCAACATCAGATACACCGTCACGGACGCGTATGGATGTTCCCGGGCAGTCAATAAAACGATAACAGTCGTTACCTTACCCATTTTGACCACGCAACCATCAGTCTGTATTGGTAGCGGTTACAATCTTTCACCGGCTACCGGAGGCAGTTGGACGAGTAACAACCCCGCCGTTGCCTCGGTAACTTCGGCAGGATTAGTAACTGGTTTGTCGTCAGGAACGGTAACATTCACTTTTACCAGCAACACGACACCCAGATGTACAAATTCCACAAGCACGGTAATTGTTAATTCCAAACCTGCTGCCGCGATAAACTCGGCAGACATTTCGATCTGTGAGGGTGCAAGTACTTCAATTACAGGAAATGTTACAGCATCCGGCGACTGGTCAATCCAACTGAATGATGGTTCTACTGCCAGTGGAAGTGGCAACAGCCCATTCAGTATCCCGGTGTCCCCCTCTGCAACCAGTATTTACACAATCGCTTCATTGACGGGATCCAGCTGCAATGCAGCCGCAAACGATCTCGGCGGAACCACAGTTGTAACGGTAAAAGCAAAACCTGCAGCGCCAACTATTACTGTTGAAAATCATTGCGACGGCACATCTACACTCACGGCTGCCAATTATTCGGGCATGCTACAATGGTCGACTGGCGAAACAACCGCTTCGATAATCGTCAATTTGCCCAGTGAATTTTCAGTAACCCAGACCATCGACGACTGTACCAGCGAGGTTGGTTCGGTCGTAGCCGCGCCAAGAAGCAAGCCAGCGCCCCCTGTAACATCATCGCCCATACAAGTCTGCCTCAATTCAACTCCAAATCAATTGACCGCAGAAGGAACAAATCTGCTTTGGTATGATTCAGAAACAGGAGGAACGGGAGAAAGCACTGCACCTACTCCGCCGACAAATCAGGCAGCCTCTTTTAATTATTTTGTTTCTCAAACCATTGAAAACTGCGAAAGCGACCGGAGCCTGATTGTCGTAAATGTTTTAGAAAATTGTTCGGTGCTACCGGTCAAACTGGTTCAGTTCTATGCAAAAAATATAGAGAGTGTTGTATTGCTCACCTGGCAAACAACCAGTGAAAAAAATTCAGATCGCTTTGAAATTGAGAGAAGCGAAAACCCTGTCTCCGGCTTCATTCGAATTGGCAGCAAAAATTCCGCTCATTCAGACAACGGCGCAACTTACCTTTTTGAGGACAATTACAATTCAGTTGCGGGCAACGCGTATTACCGACTCAAAATGATTGATCAGGATGAGACCTTTGCGTATAGCCGAATTATCGTAGTCGGTCAAAACAGAGCCGCAGAAGCTTACTTGTACCCAAATCCTGCCTCAGACTGGCTGACCATTAAAACATCGGGTTGGCAGAAAATTATAAAAATAAGCGTTCACACTCCGGAAGGAAAGTTACTTTATGAATCTAATGCAGCCGGTTTTCGTGGTACTATTGATACATCCCGCTTCCCGATCGGAGTAAATGTGGTTGACATAATCCGCAGCAACGGAACTCATACAAAATACAAATTCATCAAAGTGAGATAGTATTTTAAAGGAAGTATGCAGGTTTCTTTATACACCTTGACAGTTCGTTTGCAATTTAAAAGTACATTTTTATTGGCAGGGATTGGTTCGGTTTTCGTTCCTCAGAAAGATTAATTAACAAAGAAAACTACAAAAAAGTCTACTTAATTACTTACTTCTGTTTTCAAATATAAATCTCATCGGTAAAATCCTGATTCATAAATAAAGCAGAGAGAGCATAACCATAAAACCGTTGCCGGATTGAATTTCCAGCAACGGTTTTTGCATTATGAACTCATGAAAAGTAAATCGCATTGTCTTTTGCAAAGACGTTTTCACATACTGAACCTGGCTATAATATTTAATTCGATTTAGTAATCGCGGCCTGTTTTGAAGACATGCATCATAAATAACGAGCTTCTAAACTGGTTTTACATATCAAAACGGCCACCCTTTTGAGGTAGCCGTTTTGATTCAAACAAGATCAAGTAATCCGTTTTTATAAACTAACAACTGATTTTAGTATCCTTTTGTCGGAACAAGATTGGTGTTGTTACGTAGCTCAGCAGTTGGAATCGGGAATAAAAGTTCTCTTTCTGTCAATACCGGCCCGTACGAGAATTTGTGCCCAACGTAATTATCAAACTGTTTTGTTGTGACGTTGTAAGCTTTACGCAAACGAACCATATCGAACCAGGTGATATTTTCGAAACACAGCTCATGCCAGCGTTCCGCCCAGACAGCCTCTCTGAACTTGTCTTTTGAAAGTCCCGCCAGACTTGGCAGCTGCGCTCTTGTTCTGATCGCGTTTACAGCGTCATACGCTTTTGCAGCCGGCCCAGCCACTTCATTGGAAGCTTCCGCATACATCAGCAATACGTCGGCGTAACGAATAACAGGCCAGTTCAGATCACTGTTTGCCGTGCTCGTCTGAGCAACAACGTCAAAATGTTTGTAAATAAAATATCCTCCCAGATTCACCTCCAGATTACGGTCCGACTGATTGGTGAATTTTGTAAAGAAGAACTGCTTCTCTTTTGCTCTCAAATCACCTGTTTCGTAAGATTTAACAAAATCCGCCGTGGCATAGATTCCGCCAGTTTCATCGGAGTAAGCTGAGATATTCTTGTTGTAGGGAATGATAAACCCCTGCCAGGTTCCCGGAATGATCTGGGTTTTGAATTGGATCATGAAAATGTTCTCTTCGATATTCTTTTTGCCCGGATTGTGCAGATCATCATAGGTCGAGAACAATTTGAACTGATTTGAAAGAATTACCTCCTCTGCTTTTTTCGCGGCGAGGTCATAGTATTCTGCACCTTTTTGTAATGGAAAACCCGCCATTGTGAGGTAGACTTTCGCCATCAGCGATTTCACTGCACCCAAACTGACTTTCCCGGTCGCATCTGCCCATGGTAATCCGGCTGCTTCGGCAAGTTTCAAATCGTCTACAATCAATTTGTAAACATCCTCTGGTTTAGCCTGCATAGGTCGCAGTTGCGTTGATTGCAGAGAAGTCGGCTCCGTAACCAACGGAATATTGCCGAATAATTGTACCAGATTGAAATAGTACCAGGCCCTCAGAAAGTAGGCCTCTCCCATCAGCTTTTTAGCCTCGTTGGCATCCATCGCAATGGTCGGTATTTTGGTAATCGACAAGTTCGCATTGGCAATTCCTTTGTAATAAGAAGCCCAGTAATCGCGGCTATAACCGTTGTCTGACGTATTGCGCAGATCTTTTACAAAATAACTGTTTACAGCCTGTCCCAAATCCGTGGAAGCGAGTCCAGTCGCAAATTCAGTCATGGACCAGTCGGCACCACCAAATCCGCTGTTCATAATGGGGTCGCGCATGGCCAGGTAAATTGCATTAACTGAACTTCTGGCGTGATCCGGTTTGGTAAAATAATTCTCTACCGTGAAATTACTCGGATCGGATTCGTCGAGAAAATCGGAGCAGCCTGCCAGACACAAAGTACCGGCGATCATGGCCAGCATTCTATATTTTTTTGTTATTCCTTTCATTGTTTCGTCTTTAAAAAGTCAACATTAAATTACAACCCGATATTAAGACCCATCATAAACACCCTTGGTTTCGGGTAATCGTACAAAGTCAGCCCCTGATCGAACGGCGCACTCGAGTTGGAAACTTCCGGGTCGTAACCTTTGTATTTGGTCACTACAAAGAAGTTTTGGATCGAACCGTATACCCGCAAACGATCCAGTTTAAGCTTGGAAGCGATCGAGGCTGGAAATGAGTAGGCCAGCAGCAGATTGCGTCCGCGGATGAAGGAACCATCGGTTACTTTGTGGCTGTCGTTGTTTGTTGTATAATATGCGTTGATCGGGCGAATCTGAGCGATTGGCGTATTCTGGTTTGTTTCTGTCCAGGCATTTAGCACCGTTTTGTAACTATTCGCAATACCTTGTCTGTCTTCAGCCGAGTGGATGCTTCTGTCGAGCACATCATTGCCGTACATGTATTGCAAGTCAACAGTAAGCGACCAACCCTTGTATTGAAATGTGTTCAAAAAGGTTCCGAATCCGTCAGGAATACCTTTTCCGATTATTGTTCTATCATTGTCATTGATCGTTCCATCGTTGTTCAAATCTTTGTATTTCACGTCACCAGGCAACATATTGTACCGCTTTGCCTGCTCTGCCTCACTGCTGCCCCAGGTTCCGAGGTGATCTCTCCCAAAGAAAGAACCAACAGGCTCCCCTACACGAATTACCCCGTTACCTGAATAAATATCACTTCCTCCTGAGAGAGCCAACACTTTATTTTTGTTGATTGAAATATTAAAAGTCGTGTTCCAGGAAAAATCCCCCATTTTTATGTTGGTAGAATTTATCGCGAACTCAACGCCTTTGTTCTCCATGCTTCCGATGTTAGAGAAAATGCTAGTGTATCCGCTGCTGAGTGGCAATGGCGCGTCCAGCAACATGTCATTCACTTTTCTGTGATACAGATCCAGTTCAAAATTCAACCTGTTTGAGAACAGACCCAATTCTACGCCGACGTCAAACTGGCGCGTTTTCTCCCACTGCAAATTCGGGTTCGACATACGGGCAATTCCAATCCCGATATTACGTACCCCATTGAAAATCACGTTGTAGTTACCCATTCCGGCAAGTGCTCGGTAAGCGGGAATTTCAGAGTTTCCGGTAGCTCCGTAACTTGTACGCAGTTTCAGGTTTGAAATGACCGGAACGTTCTTCATAAAATCTTCTTCCGTCACTCTCCACGCCAATGCCGCCGACGGGAAAAACGCATACTGATTGGCGGTACCAAATTTGGAAGACCCATCCAGACGACCAGTGAAAGTAACCAGATATTTGTTGAGCAAACCGTAATTTACCCGGGCAAAATAAGAGTTCAAGCCATAAGCCTGTCCGTTTGAAGACGGCGCCTGCGGGCTTGATCCCGCGCCAAGGTTGTAAAACTGGAAATAGGTATCTGTAAAACCTTGTGTAGTTGCTTGATTTTCAAAACGATCCACGTGCTGCCACGACAAACCTGCCATTGCATTTACCGAGTGTATTTTGGCAAACTCTTTTGTATAGGTCAGGTAGTTTTCGAACTGCCAGGAATTGTAGCGGTTGTTTCGGACATACGCATCTCCGTTATCGGAAATATATTGCATTCCCTTCGCCGCAAAATAGTCATTACGCTGATTGATCACGTTTGTACCTATCGTCGATTTCAGCTCCAGACCGTCGGCAAGACGAATGGTTGCGTACATACTACCCAGCATTGTCTGCGTACGCAGGTAATACAATCTGTCAGCAGAAACACGGAGCGGGTTATCGCCACCTTCCATCCCTGGATAATCCCTGTTGCTGGCCCATGATCCGTCCGCGTATTTCACAGGAATAATTGGCAATTCTTCCAAAACCTGGCGCATCATCGTGATACCACCGCCATCAAGCTGATCTACCTGCTTCTCGTTCTGGTCCGTATAGCCGAGCGTACCTCCTACTTTTAACCAGCTTTTGATCTGACTGTCAAACACAAAACGGCCTGAAAATCTTTTTTGCCATGAACCTACTGCAATTCCGTCCATGTTGCGATAGTTCAAAAATGCGCCATAGCTGCCTTTTTCATTTCCGTTGGTCACGCCAAGCTGGTGATTTTGCGCAAATGCTTTTTGGAAAGCTTCGTCCTGCCAATCCGTATCGTACAACGGATTTCCCTGTGGATCGAAAAGTTTAGGATTTGTGCGCTTCGTTTTCGGGTCCGTATACTTGGTACCGGTAGCCCAGCCAACCGGATCATATTTTGCCGCGTTCGCATAAGCAAGATCTTCGGTCGCCAAAAACTCCTTTGAATTCAGCAGCGCCAGTTTTTTAGGCGCAACACTGACACTGAAATCGGTATCATATGTGACTCTTCCACCGCCTGATGTTCCGCGTTTTGTCGTAACAAGAATTACACCGTTTGCTCCACGTGCACCGTAAATTGCTGTGGATGAAGCGTCTTTCAAAACCTCTATCGATGCGATATCATTTGGGTTGATGTAGTCAATCGGTGTACTTCCGTTTTGCAGATCGACAGCATTCAAAATCACCCCATCAATTACATACAAAGGGTTATTGGATACACTCAGCGAGCTCGCTCCCCGAATCCGGATGTTGGCTCTACCTCCCGGCCGGCCTGAATTGGAAGACACATTGACACCTGTGACCCGGCCCGAAAGCCCCTGATTCAGAGAGGACGCCGGACGTTCCTGCAAGGCTTCCGCTTTAACCGTTCCCACAGCTCCGGTTAAATCCGATTTTTTCACTGCTCCGTAACCAACCACGACAATTTCATCGAGTTTGTTTTCATCCGGTTCCAGGCTCACATTCAGCTGCGACTGCGCACCGACCGGAATTTCTTTTGATCTATACCCTACAAAACTGAAAATCAGCGTACTGCGGTCATCCTGGACGTCAATCTGATAAGCGCCGTCAGCGCCAGTTGAAGTACCTCGTTGCGTGCCTTTCACCACCACACTCACACCCGGGAGGGCCGCTCCAGTTTCATCAGTTACTTTACCACTGACGCTTTTGTCGGCCATAGGAATCCGCTTTTCAGCTTTCAGTCCCGTAATTTCGACCGGATTCATTTCCATCGCTGGAATTTCCTGTTTTTTCTCGCTCTTGGTTATTTCTGCTATTTTGTCTCGTGTTTCAGTAATTACATACGTGTTTTTGCGTATTTTTTTATATTTCAAACCGTTCTGACCCAGAATCGCATCCAGGTTTTTTTCGATAGAACGATTCATATCCAGTAATTCCGGAAAAATTTTCCCGGAGCCAACCAACCGGTCTTCGAACACGATTTCAACCTTATAATACTTTTGTAGATCCAGCAACGCGTTCTTTAATTTCATCTCCTGCCGCACGGAGGAATACTGCTTCGCGGGCGCAGACACAAACGCGATGCTCTGGGAAGTGGCCACCTGTGAAAGGCTCGTAGCGAATACAAGCCCCATTCCCACCCATTGCTTTCCGGATAGTTTTAAATGCATAGGTAAAAGATTTAGAGATAGATTAATGAGTAGATATGATCGTGGAATCTCCGGATGATCTGATCCGTAAATCCAATGCTTCCGAAATTGCTTTGAGCAGATCGTCCGCATTCTTCGTTTTAAAATTCCCGGTGATTGTGCGGTCGGCTATTTCAGGGGTTGCCAACGTTACTTTTTCTCCGAAATTTTCTTCGATCATCACGCAGATCTCACGAAGTGAGGTCCCGTTGAACACGTATCGTTGCTCTTTCCAGGCAGCGATATTGGCAATATTTTGCTTTTTTGCCAGTTGAATAGCTCCGCCATGCTGTACGGAAGCAAAATCGCCCGGCTCCATAACCATTTCCTTATTTTCACTCCCTTCTGAGTAATCGATGCGAACGCTGCCACTTTTAAGCGCGACCTTCGTTCCCCGCGGACGGGAAAAAACGGAAAATTCGGTGCCTAAAACTTCTACCTGAAATGTGTCTGACGTTTTGACCACAAATCGCTGGTGATCCGGCGTATGTTTTACAGCAAATTCTGCCTCCCCTTTAAGAAAAACCTCCCTTACCTTGCCTTCAAAACCAAATCGGGGAACGATCAGCAGCGAGTTGGAATTCAGACTGACGCGCGTCCCGTCTTCCAGATACACATTTGCCGTTTTGCCGTATGCAGTCTGGTAGGTTTTGTACTGGATCGACTCCCGAAACCACCAGCCACAACTTGTAAGCAAAACAATTGAGGCAGCAATAAGCCAGAATTTCCGTAGCTGACGGCCCTTGCCGGTCTCATTTTGCACGGCGTCATCCTGGTTTTCCTCCTCGTAAACATCAGTATCCAGTCTTGCCAAAAGCAATTTTATAGCCTGCTCCTGATCGGGCATAAACTGTGGCGAACGATTTTCCCATTCCAGCAGCCATTGATAAAATGACTCGTGATTTGCAGGATTTCGCAACCACTCTTCCATGAGTTTTCGTTCAAGCGGATTTGAGCGCCCAGCCAGATATTCGAAGAGTGCGTATTTTGATATAGTTGATTCCATGTTAATTATGGTTCGAAGGTCCGTGTCGGTAGGCTGGGTATTATAGATCGAAAGCATTCACGGCAATCACCAGGCATGGCATCATCCATTCGCCGTGAAGCGCAGTCCGCAGATATTTGAGTGCTTTTGAAATGTGCACTTCAACTGTTTTGGGAGAAATGTGAAGCTCGTCCGCAATTTCATTGTACTTTTTGCTTTCAAAACGGCTCATCAAAAACACACGCTGACATTGCATTGGCAGCTGGGCAATGACCTCGTTCACCTTCATAAATAAATGATTGTAATGAATTTCCGCATCCGGCTGCTGATGATCGGTTGACATGTTGCTTTCTGCAGACATTTCCAATGAGTCCGTCTTGCCAAACTCCCGACGCATATACGTATAACATTCATTACGCACCGCCCGGAATAGATAGCTGGTGTAGGAGCTCGTGATATTTTCGTAAGCCTTTGTTCTGTAAAACTGAAAAAAGACTTCACTGACCAGATCTTCGGCAGTTTGCTTCGAATAAACGAACCTAACCGCGTGGCTGCACAACGGATTATAAAACCTTCGGAACAGCAATTCGAGCCCTTTGGCTGGATTTTGCTCGAATGCAGCTTTTAAAAACAGCGCAGAATCAATCTCTTTCGGATCCGTCTTTCCATTGTGCGCAGGTGACACAAACGGGTTAACAGGCTTCGGGTCGTTGTTGATCAAAGGATCGTACATTGAGTCTTTTGTTTTATAATAATGTAAAGACTTTTTTGTACTTGTTATCCCTTAGTCTTGCTTAGAAAAAAGTAAAACTTTTTTTTGTTATATAAAATATTTGTGGTTACAAAGTTCAGGTAATTCACTAACCGTGAGAGAAAACACCGGTAAACCTATTGCGTTACTACATAACATCCTCGCCCGACACAAACGTGAAAAAATAAATCTACAATTGACTACCGAAATAATTTTCATTTTACATCTTGAACCTGCAAATTTAACCGGCGCTTCCGGGATGGTCTGGATGTTTACTGGTTTACTGGATTTGTCACAGAAACGCCTGCAAAAAATCTAAAGAAAAGGTTAGATGTTCGCGTCAACCAATTATGATGTCTACTGTTTTGCGGCCGAGCGATGATACTGGCATTAAAAACATTGTTGGAGATGACAGGATTAGGAGGCTTTGCCACAAAAAAACGCAGCCAAACAATTTGTCCGGCTGCGTTGCATTTATTTTTTAGAAAACTACAAATTCTTCGCCTTCATCTGCTTCACGGCGTAATCCGCTGCACGGGCAGAAAGCGCCATGTAGGTTAGCGACGGATTCTGAGTTGAAGTTGAAGTCATTGATGCGCCATCTGTTACGAAAACATTTTTAACAGCATGTAACTGGCTCCATTCATTCAATAGCGATGTTTTGGGATCTTTTCCCATACGCACGCCGCCCATTTCGTGAATGTCGTTGCCCGGGTTTCTGTGCCCGTCATGCGAACGGATGTTTTTGAACCCTGCTTTTGTAAACATTTCCGAGATCTGTTCCACATAATCCTTGATCATTTTCTCGTCGTTGTCGTCGTAATCCACGTTGATTTTCAGCATCGGAATGCCAAACGGATCTTTCTGATCTTTATCCAGCGCCACGTAATTACTTTCCTTTGGAATGGTTTCGCCCATCATGTGCGATCCTACACTCCAGTTACCATATTTGGTCTCGTGCAAATTTCCTTTCAATGATTCCCCAATTCCGTTACGGTCCGTGTACGTGTTACGATTGGCACTAAAACCAGCCGCATAACCTCTTAGAAAATCCGTTTCCTGTTTGTAAACATTGCGGAAACGTGGGATGTAACCGCCGTTCGGCCTGCGACCATCCGTGGTCGAATCCAGAAAACCTTCGTACTCACCTGAAACGCTCGCTCGGTAATTGTGAAAGGCAACATATTTCCCCAGCACGCCGCTGTCATTACCCAGACCATTTGGGAAACGGGAAGAAATAGAATTCAGCAGGATCAAATTGGTGTTCAGTGCCGCGGCATTTACAAAAATAATATTGGCATAAAACTCCGTCATTTCCTTCGTATTGGCATCAATGACACGCACACCAGTCGCCTTTTTCTTTTTGTCATCATAGATAATCGAATGCACCACAGAATGCGGACGCAAGGTCATGTTACCGGTTTTCATTGCCCACGGAAGCGTAGATGCATTACTGCTAAAATATCCGCCGAAGGGACAACCTCTTTCACACATCGTCCTGTTCTGGCATTTGGCACGACCCTGATCCAGATGTATCTGTTGCGGATCTGTAATGTGTGCGGCGCGGCCAATGATAATATGCCGGTCCTTGTATTGCTTGCCAACGGATTCCTTAAAATATTTTTCGACGCAATTCAGATCATGCGGAACAAGAAATTCCCCATCAGGCAGCGTATCAATACCATCTTTGTTTCCCGTAATTCCGGCAAATTTTTCAACGTGACTATACCAGGGCGCGATGTCGTCGTAGCCAATCGGCCATTCCACGGCAAATTTGTCACGCGCCGGGCCTTCAAAATCGTACTTGCTCCAGCGCTGCGTCTGCCGTGCCCACAACAACGATTTCCCTCCTACCTGATAGCCCCGAATCCAGTCAAAAGGTTTTTCCTGAATGTATGGATGCTCGTTGTCTTTGGCAAAAAAATGCGCCGATGATTCTTTAAAATTATAACACCTGCTTGCAATCGGGTTTGCTTCCGTGATCGCCAGCGGCAAGCGTTCGCGGTGCTCAAATTCCCAGGGCATCATGTTGGTTGTGGGGTAATCCTTGATGTGCTGCACGTCTCGGCCACGTTCCAGTACGAGGGTTTTCAATCCTCTTTCGGTCAATTCTTTTGCCGACCAGCCGCCGCTGATTCCTGAGCCAATTACGATGGCATCATAGGTGCGGGCTTTTTTACTATCTATGTTGAAATTTGACATTTGCTTGGGGAATTGGTTATAGGGCATGTGGAAGGTTTAAGTGCCACACTTTTTGCCTCAACCTGCTTTTATTTTTTTACGGGAACACAACCGTGATAACGCGCCGGGATCATTTCGTAATGCGTAATGTTGGTCATCACGTACTCTGAATTCATGTAGCCTTGTATGGTCAGGTTTTTCACAAGCGTAAAAAATCCCTTTTGGCTGGCGTCGCTGCTTTTTTCCATTTCGGAAAGGAGCTGCATTTTCTGATCTTTCGTAGCTTCGGCATAAGATTTACCGAACGACTTTTTGCTTTGCGTTTCCAAAGCGTCAAGGCCCTTGGCAAGATTGTCCTGTGCTTTTTTGTCGTAACAATCCGTCACCATTCTTTGCACAAATTTGTCCACGCCCAGTTCTCCGGCACCGGGTGTATCCGTTTTGGGAATGATGGTTTCCACCACTACCGCCAGCACGCCGGACTGATCCGCAGAAAGTAATTTCCCTTCGGTCAGCGCTGACTTGTTCCAGCCGGATGCCCATGCAGGCAAGCCCGCCATTGCACCCATAGCCAAAGCCATACTTTTAAGCGCTACGCGTCTTTCCATTTCTCAGTATTTAAAAAAAGTGAATAATTGTAAGGTTTCAAATAATACTGACGAGGCCAGTGCTTCGCCGCTACTAAAACAGGTGTGTAGGATTCTGTTGCAAAAATCTAAAATAATCGTGTGATTAAATAACACAAAAATATCATTTTGTAGTGTTAAAACGATAGTTGAAAGAGCATCTTCCGTAGAAATATTAGAATGCTGATGCCGTTAACTGAATAATTAAGGCAGTAATCTCAGCCTTTCATTGTCCTCTTTTAGGAGACGAATCACTTCGTCTTTACTCTCCAACAATCTCACTATCAATTCGTTTGATGACAAAAACTCGTTATTTACTTCGTTTCGAACCCGAGCTATTTCAGCTACGGTGAAAAACTCACTGATATCTACTTCAAAAAACCTTGCCAATAATGGTATAAACTCAGCCTTACACGTACGTAGATCGCTTTCCCATTGGCTGTAAGTACTCTGATTAATTTCAAGATAGTCGGCAACCTCTTTCTGAGAAATTTTTTTCTTTCTTCTAAGAAGAATTAGTTTGGTTCCTAGTGTCATATCAGTATCTAGTGTGGATGAATAAGTGATCAAATTTATCAAAATTTACATAATCTTAATCATATATTCATTCTACAAACTAGTCCATTCTTTAAAAATTTGACCTCTGGAAAATCTCTTTTGCACCTCAGCAAGGATAAGCCCTTCCGGAGCTTTCAAAATGAAAACAATTTCAACAAAATTATTTGTCGCTTTGATGCTGATTTCGAGTTGCTTTTACACAAGCTGCTCCGACACCCCTCCAAAAGACTTGACTCCTATCACCAAAAAAGTAGAGCAAATTGACCAAGCCCAACCGGAGAAAGTGAGTAGCCTTAATCCCTATGCCAAAATGTTTTTTGAATCTGAAGAATTTGGTCTGGTAAAAGGAAGTCTCGGACAGATTAAAATCGAGGATATTGAAATGGTAAAATACCCTGACAATATTACCGGCCTAATAATTAAAGTTAACCCCATCAAAGGAATTAAGCGCGATATTATGGTTATTATAAACGGCAATACAATCATCCCATTTATCAGGCTCAACAATATATCGTCTGTTTCAAATGGAAACGCAATAACAAATTCTGGGAAGGTGAAGTGGTACACAGCATACGGCGAAGATCTAAACGAAATGGAGTTCATAAATAATCAGGTCACAAATTTTAAACTAACTGATGTCGCCGCAAGACACGCTGCCGCATCTTCCAGAACAACAACTGGTGGCCCGAGCATCCAATGCAAATGGGTCTGCTCCGAGGCCACCTTCAACAAGCTCTATAAATTGGAGAAAAAAAATTGCGAGGATTCATGGCAGTGCGACTTACTATGCAGTTTTCAACCCTGCGCATTAAATCACGTCTTCAATGCAGCAAGACATTGTTGGAGATGTGTTTTAGGAGCTCAGACACAAGGAGGTACGGAATTGCCACAGTTCACTCCAATTGACATCGATAGCTTCAATTTAACATTCGTCCCCAATTAAATTATAAAATATTATGATTATCTTTCAACGTTATTTTCATTAACCAGCTAATCTCATGACAACAAAATCCATTCTCCGAATTTTTGTTACAGGAATAGTAATAACCTTGATTGGCGTCCAATTTTTCCTGATTGAAAAGCCAAACAAACTGGTGGGATCGATCATTGCCGCAATCGGCATAGTAACCGAACTAACTGCCGTTGTAATGCTTTTTTTACCTGCCAAAAAAGGTCTGAATAAATGATTTCCGCATTAAGATCAGACAACAAATTTGTCTGATCTTAATCCATTTTTTTATTCTTCCAGAAAATCCAGATCTCTTCCGTGCGTTTCAGGGATTGTGAGAATGGAATACAATCCGATCGCAAAGCAGATTACGCCGACCAAAGCTCCGGATTGCACCACGCTGAACGGACCTTTGAAGGCGGAGAACAATGTAGTCATCAGCACTACCGTTCCACGCACCATATTCGGCACGGTCGTTGCGGCGGTTGCACGTAGATTTGTACCAAATTGCTCAGCACCAATCGTGACAAACATAGCCCAGTATCCGATTCCAAAACCAAGGAATCCGGCAACCGTATAAAGCATACCGGCAGTTTTAATTCCTGAGAATAAATAATAGCAGCTGCATACCAGTGTAAAAATCATGAGATAAAACACTGCCTTTTTCCGCGACTCGAGATAGTGACTTAAAAAACCGCTGCAAAGGTCTCCTACGGACAAACCAACATAACACCACATGATCGACAAGCCCGGTTTTATCGGTTCTGCAATTCCGAACGCTTTACCGAATTCGTTACTGAATGTTGCCAGAATAGCAATCACAAACCAGGTTGGCAAGCCGATTCCGATACATTTTAGATACCTTTTCAACCGGTCGGCATTGGTAAAAAGAGAGAAAAAGTTTCCCTTCTGCACATGCTTCTGCTTTTGAATATCTGCAAAAATTCCAGACTCAAAAACCCCGATACGGAGGAGCAGAAGCGATACGCCCAAACCACCGCCAATAAAATACGCATACCGCCAGTCAAAAAATTCAACCGTAAAATAGGCGACTACCGCACCCAGAAGTCCGATTCCGGCTACCAGAGAAGTCCCGATTGCGCGCAATTCTTTGGGAAGAATTTCAGAAACAAGTGTGATCCCCGCTCCCAATTCTCCGGCCAGGCCTACTCCCGCAATGAAACGCAATATTTTGTATGTATCCGCATCCTGCACAAAACCGCAGGCGATATTGGCAAGTGAATACGTGATGATCGAACCGAAAAGTACAGACAAGCGCCCTTTTTTGTCCCCCAAGACACCCCAAAGAATGCCTCCGATCAAAAGTCCGGTCATTTGCCAATTGAGAATACTTGCTCCAACGGAGGAAATATCTTCTTCGGAAAGACCGAGAGAAACAAGGCTCGGAATACGTACAATGCCGAAAAGCAGCAAGTCATAAATGTCAACGAAATAGCCAAGGGCTGCTACGATGACAGGTGCGCTGAAAAGGTGTGAAAAATTGGAACGTGGTGTAGAAAGGGTGGTCATTAATTTTATGGCGTTTTTCAGGAATAAATGCAATATTATATAAATAGCCGGATATTAGTCCGGCTATCCAGGTCATAAGTTAAAAAATTCTTTTCACAGGATTAAGGTCAATCGGTCACAATTCCAGTTTTTGCTTGTCTTTGAGCAATTGGCCCTTCAACTTTTCAAAATTTATCTCCTGAACACTTACTTTTGAGTCGATAGCCTGTACGGCAGCAGACGCGGCGCTCTGTCCAAGAATCATAAAAACCGGCTCCATTCTAATCGATCCGTAAGCGATGTGCGAGCTTGAAATACATACAGGTACCAGCAAATTTCTGCATTCCTCCTTTTTGGGAATGATTGAAGCATAGGAAATGCGGTAAGGTGTTTTGGGATGGACGCCAATATCGCCTTCATTCTGAACAAATCCATCCGCTTTTACATACCGTTGCGCATTGTGTGCATCCAGCGAATAAGACCCCATTCCCACGGATTGAGCAACTGCTTTTTTACCCAGCGTTTCGTTTTCGGTCATAACCTCCTGCCCGATCATGCGGCGCGCTTCCCGAACATAGATCTGGTGCGGCCAGCCGCCGTTGTCCTTGAACTCATCTTTTGGTAAACCCCATTTTTTCATCTCAGTTCTCACATCTTCCGGAACGTTGCTGTCATTTGAGAGATAGTACATCAGCCCTTTCTGATACAACTCGTGATCTTTGATAATCTGTTTTCTTTTTTCGTAGGTTGCTTCCGGGTAATCATAGTTCATGCCGATAAAATCAGTGCTGAACGGTCCATGGTTGTTGGTGTCGGTCTTTTTATTCGGAATCGGATCATATTTATCAAAAGTCTCCGTCCAGCCTGCTTTGTAAACCCTGGCCAGCAACTCGTATTTTGCAGGGTCATAGCCCTCAGGTTTGACGAAAGGAATGCGATTATCCGGATTTGCCGACAAACACATACGGAAACAGTAGGCTTGTATTTTGTTATCGCCTTCACCGTTTTTACCAATTTTTTCAGCAGAAATGTAAGGCAGCAAACCACTTTTCGGGTCGCCCTCAATTTTGTAAGGGCTCACGTTTTTCTTGAAATAATGTCCATGCTGAAATACTTCAGCCTGGATTCCATTCCATTCTTCATTGTAAACACTGTTTGCCTCACGACCAACATGATATTTCACACCCGCAGACGCCATTAAATCACCCTCGTATGTTGCATCTATAAACATTTTACCCCGAAATGTTTTACCGGAAAGTGTTTTGATCGAAACGATACTTCCATTTTTCTTTTCCACACCGTTTGCGCGGTCCAGCCATTCGTCGCGGTAAATTTTGAGGTTGTTTTCTTTTGCAAAATCTTCAAAAACCTGCTCTGCTACGTGTGGCTCAAAAATCCACATGGTCCGATCTGCACCGTCCATTGCCGGTGTTCCCTGGCCCTTGTTGCCATACTCCTCTTTTTTCTGCCACTTCCAGGCCTCAGCTTTGTCGTAATGCATAAAAACCCGGTGGTAAAACTCACGCGCCAGACCGCCTATGACAGATTTATCTCCGGTATCGGTGAATCCTAATCCACCGGAAGAGAGTCCCCCCAAATGTTTGTCAGGTGAAACAACCAGAACCGTTTTACCCTGTTTCACCACTTGCACTGCCGCCGTAACAGCAGCCGATGTTCCTCCATAAATGATTACATCTGCGACGTAGGTCTTATTCTGGGCTTTTGAAACGGAAGTTTCAAGGATACAAACTGCCAGGAAAATGAAAAGTAAAAATTTCTTTGTCAAATATTTAAAGTGCATATCAAGCTATTTAAATTAGGGTGATGGAATATTTTCATTTCGTAATTAAGGAACGCTAATAGCCCAGTAATTTTCTCAGAAACCCCGGGTAACTGTTACCTTCCACGCCTCCGCCGCCGTGGGTAATGCTGTCTCCAAAACAAACAAGCCGATTATAAGAAACGCCTGTACGTATCAACGCTTCATACACAGCGACAGCCATAACCCGGTAACCGTCCGACGTGGGGTGAACGCCATCCGTCTTCTGACTGTTTAAAGTGTTCTGAAGCAAACTGCTACTCTCTTCACCGATATTTCCGACTTTATCAAACACCCGGTGCATATCCAGAAAATGGAGCTTGTACTCGTCAGCCAGTTTCCTGATTGTTTCATTAACCTTTTCCTTGCGCCCTTTATGCCCCTCTTCTCCATAAAAATTCCTTTCATGTCGGGTGTATAAATGCGGCTCATAAACAGGCAGAATGGTCATCAGCATAATCTGGCTTTTCGCTGCCTGAATCATTTCGATGATCTTTCTGAGATTCCTCTCATACTCTGGCAGGGGGATGTACTTTTTGCTGTTCATATCATTCGTACCAATCATCAATATGGTCAAGTCCGGCTTGTGGCTGAGGCAATCCTTCTCAATTCTGGCCAGCAAATCGATCGTATTATTACCGCCTATTCCTGCGTTAATAATAAATGGTTTTTCATCATCTGTTTGTTTTCCGGAAACAGTTGTTTCCGGAAAAGCAAGTGATGTTGCGGCTAACGTTGTCTGCAAAAATTGCCTTCTTTGCATATGTCCGATGTGTTTAAGTCTGAGTTTGAAATCAGAATCCGGGATTTTGCGTGAGACTTGTATTTACATCCCGCTCTGTTTGTGGAATCGGGAACAGAAGGTTTTTCTCTGCAACAGCAATTGTCGGGTTCTGCGCCTTCATCGCACTGACAAGTTTTTTGGTACGCACAAGGTCATACCAGCGGTGCCCTTCAAAAGCCAGCTCCAATCGGCGTTCCAACAATATCGCATCTCGGAACCCAGCCTGACTGAGTGATGTTGGCAACTCTTCCAAACCCGCCCGCAATCTGATCCGGTTCACTGCCTTAAAAGCCTCTGCATTTCCTGCTCCCTGCTCATTCAGTGCCTCAGCATACATCAGCAAAACATCTGCGTATCGAATAATCGGAAAATTATTGCTTCCCTCAGCATTTGCCGTAGCGGACGGATCGAGGTATTTGTAAACATAACCGGGGAAATCTACACTTGCAGGGGCAGCAGGCGTACTTGTTGCAGAATAAAGTCTGATATTGATATTTCTTCGCTTATCAGCCGCTGAATATGTTTCGTATAAATTCTTAGTGACCGGATCATCGCCAAATCCTCCGACGTTATTAACCCGGTCAAAATTTGGCCGCATGTAACCCTGCATCCAGCTTCCTTCATTAAAACCTCCACCCAACGCCTGTATTTCAAAAACTGCTTCCTTGCCATTTTTATTAGCTATTAAAAATACCTCGGAATAATTAGCCCATAAATCGTAGACACCGGAATCCATTACCTCCTTCGCTTTTTGAGCTGCTTTTGCCCAATCCTGCCTCGTTAAATACACTTTTGCCAAAAAAGCGGTAGCGGCTCCTTTTGTCGCCCGTCCTTTATCCGCGCCTGTGTATGTGGCAGGAAGAACGGCTTCCGCTTCGGAGAAATCCTTGATCACCTGAGCATAAACCTGTTCTGCTGATGCCCTTGAAACCTGCAGATTATTTAGAGACGTGGTTTCGGTTAACATGAGCGGTACATCACCAAATAACCTGACCAAAGTAAAATAATAAAAACCACGCATAAACTTGGCTTCGGCCACCAGCCTAGCCTGAAGAGCCGCTTCCATTGAAATCAGAGGAACTCGTTCCACTACCGCATTCGCCCGGTTTATGGCTCTGAAAGTCGTAGACCAAACAGATTGAAAAGTACTTGTGGCTGGCGTAAAGGTATACTTATCCAAATCGTTTTTCGCCTGATTTGACGTGGAGCGGCCTCCGCCCCATTCAGAGTCGTCCGTTGCCTGATCCTGAATAATCCACATCACCTGACTGTACAAGTCGGGCGAAATCAGTGCGTCGTACACAGCGTTCACCGCGGCTTTCGCGTCATCTGTATTTTTGTAAAAATTATCGGGAGTAAAACTGGACTGGGGAACCTGGTCCAGCACGTCACAGGAGCTCGCCCAAAACAAGACGAAGAAAAATGTTATTATCTTTTTCATTATCCAAGTATTTTATAACGACCTTATTAAAAGACACTTACTGTTAACAAAGTCATATTAGTGTTAAAATTGAGGTTATCTGATCTTACGGATGTTTTAAGACAGCCTTAGAAATTTACATTTAAACCAAAAATCAGTGTTTTAGCGGCCGGATAACTCGCGTAGTCGAAACCCTGGCTGCGGCTTTCCTGTCCAAAACGGTTAACTTCCGGATCATATCCCGAATATTTTGTCCAGGTAAGATAATTTTGGGCGGTCACATAGAATCTGATTCCCTGCACATGGATTGATTTTGTCACAGATGCCGGCAGGTTGTAAGCAAGTTGCACGTTTTTCAGCCTCAGATAAGATCCGTCTTCGATCTGACGTGTCGAAATTCTGTTCGCGGGACGGGTTGTTGACGCACGCGGAATATCCGTGTTCGTATTCGTCGGCGTCCAGCGGTTCAGCATATCACGATCCTGATTGGTAGTTCCGTTCAGATATTCCAGCTCAAATCTGTTTGCATTCAGGATTTTATTACCATAAACCCCTTGAAAGAAAACAGTCAGATCCAGTCCTTTGTAAGAAAAAGTGTTGCTGATACCGCCAATAAATTTAGGCTGGGCACGACCGATTATCATCCGGTCGTTATCGTCAATTTTCTTATCTCCGTTTAAATCCTTGTAGCGGCGATCACCGGGTTTTCTCGCACTTGCATCAACCAAGGCAGTCAACTCATCCGCGGACTGGTAAAGTCCGTCTGTCACATATCCGTAAAATGAACCCAGAGGTTCGCCAACGCGGATAATTCCAGAATTTACGCTTTGCGCAATATTGGCAACATCACCCGCAAAAATTTGAGGAGCACCACCGATATCCAATATTTTATTGCGATTAATCGCATAATTGAAATCTGTGTTCCATTTAAAAGCACCATCAAGATTGTGTGAGGAAATACTCAATTCAAATCCTTTGTTTTCTACTTTACCTAGGTTTTTGATGGCGCTTGAAAAACCGGATGAGCTTGGAATGGTGACGGCAAGCAGAAGATCTTTGGTACGTTTCAGATAAGCATCAGCCGTTACGGTGATTCGGTTTCCAAATAATCCCAGATCGATTCCAACATCTGACTGTGTCGTGGTTTCCCAGGATAAGTCCGGGTTCGCAATCTGATTCGGACCAATACCTGTTGAAACAACGTTTCCTAAAACATAATTCTGCGTACCGAGCAATGAATAGGCCGGAAAATTACCAATTCCGTCCTGGTTTCCTGTTGAACCAATCGTTGCTCTTACTTTCAGGTCGCTGATTGATTTTATGTTTCTGATAAAATTCTCTTCCGAGGCACGCCATGCCAATGCCATCGACGGGAAAAACCCGTAACGTTTGTTCGCACCAAAACGTGAAGAACCATCCGCACGAAAGGACGCTGTCAGAAGATATTTTTCGTTGAATCCGTAATTTATCCGTCCCAGATATGATTCAAGTCCCCATGTCCCAATTCCCGAAGACGGCACCAAAGCCACGGAGCCCGAACCGAGATTACCCGTTCCCAGGTTGTCATTCACAAAATTACGCGACGCGGCATAGCTGCTTTCCGAGTTATTTACTTGCTGGGTATATCCCACAAGTGCCGTCAGATTGTGAATTTTATTAAAGGTTTTGGTATAGGTTAAAAGATTTTCGTTAAGCCATGTAATGGATTGTCCGTTACTGATGCTTCCGACACCGCCCTGCGAAAGTCCGCTGGAAACACTTCTTGGCAGGTAACTGGCCTGTTTCTGAATTATTCCGTCAATACCCAGCACGACTTTAAAACTAAGACCGTCCAGAATCTGATATTCCCCGAAAACATTCCCAAAAACACGGTAGGCAGTATTTTTATTTTTGCTGTCTCTTGCCAGTGCTGCCGGATTATCGGCGGTGAAGTTTAGCTCCGGACTGTTCATCAGATAGGTTCCATCCTGATTATAAACTGGCAGGATTGAAGGAAATTGCAGGGCCGCGCTGGTAACCAAACCTGCGCTTCCCACAGTTCCATCGGTACGCGACTGATTGGTCAGTGTGCGGTTTACGGTCAGACTATTTCCAATTTTGATTTTGTTCGTCAGCTTTCTATCCAGATTGACCCGAAACGAATAGCGGTCAAAATCTGAATTGGTCACGATACCGTTTTGCTTGTAATAACCTCCGGAAATGGCATACTGTGTTTTCTCATCTCCCCCGCTCATTGACAACTGATAATTGTACATCGGAGCCGTGCGGAATATTTCATCCTGCCAGTCTGTTCCTTTTCCAAAAGCCTCTACCTGCTGTGGCGTATAGACCGCATTCCGACCTTCATTTGTATTGGCGTCATTTACGAAAGCCGCATATTCGCGCGCATTCATTAGCGGATATTTGCGGCGTACCTGCTGCACGCCGTAATATGAGTCAAAATTGATTGTAGATTTTCCTGCTTTTCCACGTTTAGTTGTGATAATTACAACACCGTTTGCTCCTCTTGAACCATAAATGGCAGTCGAAGATGCATCTTTCAATATCGCCATGGATTCGATATCACTCGGATTAAGCGTGCTTAAAACGTTAAAGCTGGAACCACTGTTCGACGTTTCGTTTTTAAAGGGAATGCCGTCAATTACGTACAAAGGTTCGTTATCTCCCTGGATCGAATTTCCTCCCCGGATACGAATCGTTGTAGCACCTCCGGGTGCACCTGAATTTTGCGTGATCTGCACACCAGCCGCACGACCCTGCAACGCCTGGTCAAGTGAAGTAACCGCTACCTTCTTAATTTCATCCACAGGAATAGTCGTAACCGAACCGGTTAAATCCGTTTTTTTGACCTGACCATACCCGACCACAACGATCTCCTGCAAAGACTTATCTTCCGGAACCATATTGACTGTCAGCACACTTTGGCTGCCAACATTTACTTCTTTTGTAGTGTATCCTACGAAACTGAATATCAGGATCTGGGTTGCATTTTCAGGCAAATCAAGCCTAAAAGCACCCCCGGTATCCGTTGTAGTACCTGTCTGGGTACCCTTGACAACTACGCTGACACCCGGCAATCCGGTACCTGCCTCATCCACAACTTTCCCGGAAATACCCTTTCGAGGCGAATCATTTTTTGCCGGAACACTCATTTCCGGCAAACTATCCAGACGTTTCAGAATAATGATCTTTCCTGATATTTCGTATTGCAAGCCCAAAGGGGTCAAAATATCATCCAGAACTTCGTAGAGCGGTTTGTTTTGCGCTGAAACGTTAACTTTCCGCTTGGATTGAATGAGTTTAGAACTAAATACAAAGCGTACATCGACCTGTTTTTCAACCTGATTCAAAACTTTTTTTACTTCACTTCCATTAACATTTATGGAAATTTTCTGGCTCAGCAACGACTGCCCATTACTTTCGTGGGCATAGCCGTAGCCAATAAACATGAGTGCAAAAAAGAATTGTGTAGCCGTTATTCGCATAGTCCAAAGAAATACCTGATGGTATTGTACTTGTTTTTTCATAAATTTGATTGTTTTGTTAAGCTGGAAAATTTGGCAAAACGATCCCCTCCTCCGCTTTCGGAGGTATACTGGTGACAACCTGGGGGAATACATTAGGGAGTCGGTAATGCGGGAACATTGCCGGCTCTTTTGTTATCTGATTGGGCTGAGTGGTGTCAAATAATAGAAAGTTAAGGGTTCATTAAATCATTAATTAGCAACTTCTTAGTTCTTGCATCCCTTTCCGTGAATCACGATCTGACCATCCAGGATTTCATAATTTGCTTCGATCGCCTTGCAAATAATGCTCAGTTTCTCATTAAGCGGCTGATTGTCAAGTGTGGCTGTAAGCGGGCAATCTTTCAGTAATTCAGCATCGTAAAGGATTTCCACCCCATATGCCTTTTGAATAATCTGAAAAACTTCCGTAACCGGTGTATCTTCAAATTCAAACTGAGGCCTTTGCCCTTCCGGCAGGATCATTTCGGGTTTTTCAACGAGTGCACGCACCAGTCTGACCTCGTCACGTTTGTAGATAATCTTTTGATTTGGAGACAAAACCAGGCCCACCAATTCGTTGTTTTCTAACTTCTCTTTCGCGCCGCGGTCCGATTTTGCAAACACCGAAACCCTTCCTGTTTTTACTTCCACAGTAATTTCTCTCGAAGATTCCAGGGCACGCACTGTAAAACTGGTTCCAAGCACTTTCGTTACCAGTTCATTGGCATAAACAAAAAACGGATGGTCCGGGTCCTTCGTTACTTCGAAAAACGCCTCGCCAACAAGGAAAACTTCCCGTTTGTCTCCGATAAATTGATCCTTATAAGTGATGTAACTGCCTGGTGTAAGCACAACGCTACTGTGATCCCGCAAAACAACGCGCATGGGATTTTTCGTATCGTTAACGTTTTTCACGAATCCTTTTTCTGGCTCCGCACTTTTCGCCGAAATCGATGAACCGGAATGAAGTACATCGTCCGCCATCATTGTTTTCGACAACCAGCCGATGCCGGCCAGAAGTACTATGAAAGCGGCAACACGAAACCAGACTGTTCTGTAAAGTGGTATGACCCGCGTTTCATGTTCTGAATTTTGGCTGGTTGCAGGTTGATTGGCCTGGGAGATTGTCTGGTTCACCGTTTGCCTGATCTCTTCATCGGTCAGTTCCGGCTCGCTTACTTTGAGCGCAAAAACGATTTCCTTAGCCTGGGCTACTGTCTCCGCCATCTGCGGATTTTCACTAAGCCATTTACTCCACACGGCGTCACTTTCACGGTCGGGCAGCAGCACCCATTGCCGAAAGGAATTATCCCAAACGAAATCCTCAATCCCAGAATAATTGTATTGATCCATAGCTAATAGATGCGTCCAATATAGGATAGACACAAACAGGCACCAGATACCAACAATAATTTAATTATTTCTGAAAAAGTTATTATTCCGGAAATTCAAATGGTAGTTTGACCTATTTTTATATAAATAAATGAATCAAAAGGAGCGTGAGAAGCGCTGATTTCCAGTGGGTTTTGAGTTGCTTTATGGCAATCTGAAGAAGATTGGATACGGTTTGGGGAGTTACTTCCATTACTTCTGAAATTTGGTTGCGATCCATTTCCTGGAAATATTTCAGATAAATTACCTCCTTTTGTCTCTTGGGTAGCTCGTCCAGGAGCTGCTTCAGATGCTGTGTTTGAAAAAGCGTGGATTCATTTTCAATGTATTGCTGTTCGACAGAAAATTCAATCTCGAAAGATCCTTCCGCATCTTCAAGCGACTCATCTCCCACCCACGATTTTGAAGACGTGTTCCGGTGCATCAACCTGCGTAACGATGCGAGCAGATAAGGCTTTACGGCAGCGTCCTTGTTCAGATTGTCACGCTTTTCCCAAAGCACCAAAAACAGATCCTGAATACAATCCTTGACCAGTTCTTTGTCTTTGGAAAATTTGCTGCCATATTGAAACAGTGCGCGAAAGTGTGAGGTCATTAACAGGTCAAAAGCCTCCTTGTCGCCGGTCAAAAACCGTCGCCAAATAATATCCGTTCCTGATTGATCCGATGAGTACCGCTGGTCCATGACCATAATAAAATTCCGCTCCTTATTAAAGACAAATTTATCTAAATAATACCATAGAAAAATATTACTTTGATAAAATCGTACAAAAGCCCTGTCCAGAGCTTGGATCAGGGCTTTTTATTCAATATTTCGCACAAACTAAAATTACAAAACTCCGCCGGATATTATTTAATGAGAAAATCTGCACGGTCTGAAATGCTCACTTTCTCCTCCTGCAACAAATTTCCGCTGAACGTTTCTATGGGCGTGTAACTGCTCACATGCACATCTTTATAAGGTTTGTTACTGGCCAGATTATAGGCCGTAATGATTGACCAGCGCGGCTTGTCCGACAAATTTGCTGCGGAGGCGTGTAGGGTGTTACAGTGAAAAAATGCGGTATCGCCAGCTTCCATTTCCAGGAAATCAAGCTCCATAATTTTGAGCGCTTCATCGACTTTTTCCATATCCGCACCCACCTGTTCCCCTGAAAAACCATGCTCCACACGACCCATTTTGTGCGATCCACGGATCATCTGCAAACAACCGTTCTCTCTGGTCGCAGGTGTCAGCGCAGTAAGCACACTTAACATTTCAGGCAACAAAAATCCATTGTTTTTATACCAATAACCATAGTCCTGATGCCACTCCCAGGCGCCCCCTTTCCGGGGTTCTTTCTGCATCAGTTTGGAATGATAATGTGCAGCCGGACCGCCTAAAATCTGCTCTACGCCACTTACGATACGCTCCGAACGGGCAAATTTACTGTACAGACTTTCGTCCAGTGCATACCACAGTGCAAGTTTCGTTTTAAGTCCGGAGGCATCAACCCGGTCATAACTTTTCTGACTCATCACGTCATCATCTATGGCAATTTTATATAGCAGGTCAACCTCTTCTTTTGAGAAGAAATTGCGTACAACCACGTATCCGTCACGGTTATACGCAGCCAGGTGTTCTTGTGTAAAAATCATTTGATTTATCAGTTAAGATTTAACGGCGTCGATATTGGGTACGAGCAAATGAATGAAGATCAACGCAACACCATACATGGATGCTGCCACTAGAAATATGCTTTTATAACTCCCGGTCGCTTCCAGCAAATGACCTGTTGCCGACGCCATAAGCATTCCGCCAACTGCACCGGCCATACCTATGAAACCAACTACGGTACCGACATCCTGCTTCGGAAACATGTCGGTGGCAAGGGTGTACATGTTCGCCGACCACGCCGTGTGCGCTGCCATTCCCAGACCGATCAGTAAAATGGCAGGCCAGAGATCCGAAATTCCCGACACGAAATAGATCGGTGTTACGATAACCGCACAGATCAAAAGCGTCGTTTTTCTTGCCGAATTAATCGACCAGCCCATTTTCAGGAACTGCGAGGAAATCCATCCTCCGCCAATGCTGCCCACGTCGGCAATCAGATAGGCGGTGATGAGCGGCAAACCGATTTTGTCAAGTTTCAGGCCGTATGTGGTGTTTAAAAATTTGGGCAGCCAGTACAGAAAAAACCACCAGATTGGATCAGTCAGAAATTTCCCGATCGCTATTGACCACACTTTTCGGGTGCGTATAATTTGCCAGAGTGATGCGCGGTTGCCGACAGATTCCACTCCGTCTGATTCGATGAGCGCCCTTTCAGCCGCGTTCACTCTCGGATGCGAACCGGGAGTGCGCATGATCCTGACCCAGAAAAAAAGCCAGATGAACCCGAGCAAACCTGTCCCTAAAAATGCCCATTGCCAGCCAAATTGCAAGGCAATAAAAGGAACCATCAGCGGTGCGGCGATCGCGCCTATATTGGAACCCGAATTGAAAATACCGGTGGCAAAAGCACGTTCTTTTCTGGGAAACCATTCAGCAATTGTCTTGATAGCCGCAGGGAAATTACCTGATTCTCCTACACCCAGCGCCAGCCGCGCAAAACCGAAACCCATGGCAGTTCGTGCGAATGCATGGCTCATTGCAGCAAGTGACCAAACCAGAATTGAAATGATGTAACCCTTTTTTGTCCCTAAAAAGTCAATTATTTTACCGGCAAAAAGCAGGCCGATTGCGTAAGAAAACTGGAATGCTGTAACGATATAGCCATACTCGATCTCCGACCATCCGATTTCACTCTGAAGATCGGGCGCGAGAATTGCCAAAACCTGGCGGTCAACATAATTGATCGTGGTAGCGAAAAACAACAGTGCACAAACCACCCAACGCATGGAACTGGGTTTTTCCGTTTCAATTTCCGGCGCTAATTCGACAGTATTTTTCATTTTTCGGCGGTCAAACGTGATTTATAAATCTTCCACGCATCAATCGTATTCCTGACAAGCGCCGATTTATCGCCCTTGATATTGTAGCACTGGACACCAATAGGCCCGGTAAATTTCAAGTCCTTGACTGTGTATTTTATAAGTCCGTAAGTGTCAAACGTTCCTGTACCAAGCGGCAGAATGTAGTCGTCCCACACATTTTTTTGTGTCGACAACACATTATTTGCGCCCGAAACTGTGATCATTTTCAAATGAGGACGCAGTTCTTTTAGCTGTGATTTCAGACTTCTTCTTTCCGTCTCCGGCGTCGTTGCGAGCCAGTGACATAAGTTAAAAGTAAGGCCCACATTTTTACGATCAATTTTTTTGACGAGGTCAAGCGCGTGACCTGTCCGCTCCACGTAAAAACCAAGGTGCGGGTACAGTGCTACGTCCAGGTTGGCGGATTTTGCCCAGTCGGCAATTTTTTTAACAAGGCGAATTACCAACGTATCTGCGGCTCCGTCGGAAGGCTTGAAGCGTTTGGATTCGCTGATGATAAATGGCGCGATAATCGTCCCTGAATTCTTCAATTGTGCAATGTCACCTTCCAGCCGGCTGTCTATGTAAGGTTCTTCAAGTTTTAGTTTAACATAAAAATATGCGCCCTTAAACTGATGCTTATCAAGCGCCGCCTTCATCCCGTCAAAACTTTCAAGCTGGTTAATTTCAATTCCGTCAAATCCCGCAGATTTGATCAGCGCCACCTGCGAATCGAAAGTTTTGTAGACTGAATCGCCACGAATGATATTGTGCAGCGTAAAAAACTCATTTTTAATCTGTGCAAATGAAATATTGCACAAAAGCACAAAACTGAGCACGACACCCATCCGCAATCTGATCTTTGAAAGACAAAACTTAACTGTTCCCATATCCGTATTTTGATGACAAATCCGCAACGTTACGCCCAACACACCTGTCGAAAATCACATGATCCATTCCTTCCGGGCAAGCGGTGAAGCAAGCAGTGCGTTGGCTGCATTATTCCCTTCAAAAAGTTCTTTTGCCGGGTTCCATTTCAATTTTTCACCCGTCTGGCAGGCGATCAGTCCTATCTGAGAAATAGAAATTGTGCGATGCCCTACTTCGATTGGTTCCAGCGTTTTCCGATTGGCTTTCACCGCCTGAATAAAGTCCGTTTTATCCCAAAGCGTTTTGGACAGATCAAGCTCTGAGCCCGTTGGTTTTGAGTCCAGTATTTTCGGATTGGAAGCAGTGACCGTGCCCGGGTAATTGTCAACAAAAACCCAACCTTCCGAGCCCGTATATCTGATTCCCGGTTTGCTGTCAGGGGTTTGCCGGCAAACCATCTCCACGCCATTTGCATAGCGGTAAGTCACTTCAAAATTGATCAGCGAATTCCACAGACTTTTAGGAAATTCCCCCTTACCTTCCACCTCAACCGGCCCGTCGTATTCCGAATTGTTAGCCCATTGCGCCATATCAAAATAATGTGCTCCCCAGTTGGAGATCATTCCCTGGGCATAGGTGTCGACCCGCATCCAGTTCGGCCTTTTTTGCATGTCCATCGGTGTGTGTACGCGCATATCCGTGTATGGCACGAATGGCATCGGCCCCAGCCAAAGATCATAATTCAACTCTTTCGGCACCGCCATATCCGCCTGTGGTGCAACCGGCGTCGGGTCAGATGGAAAGGTGATTTCTATTTTTTGCAATTTCCCGATACGCCCGTTGCGTACCAGCTCAACAGCAAGATTCTGAGGGCGAACGGAACGAAACTCACTGTCCGTACGGTTTACTACACCATATTTTTTAAGGGCGTCGACCAATTCCCGGCCCTGGTGAACGCTCATACTTAACGGCTTCTCGCAGCTGACATGTTTCTTCGCTTTTGCAGCCAGAATTCCCATCGGCACATGCCAGAAATCGGGCGTGGAAATCATGACCGCATCAATATCCTTACGGGCAATAATTTCTCGAAAGTCAGTATGCGCGCTGCATCCCTTGTAGTTTCCGTTGGGCGCATTTTTTGAATAAAATGTATCAACTGCTTGTTTGGCCTTGCCCATCCGCCAGGAATCAACATCGCTTACAGCCACTACCTGCGCCTCAGCAACATCCAGCAAACCGGGTATTCTTGCACCAATCGTTTTCAATTCAGACCCATGTAAATTCTGGCCAAAACCCTGCCTTCCCGTGCCGATCACGCCAACTGTGATGCGGTTGGAAGGTGCATTTTTTCCAAAAACCGAAGCCGGCACAATGGTTGGAATACCCATCGCTGCTACCGCGAGGGATGACTTTTCTATAAAATTTCTTCTATTCATAGCTCTTTGATTTTAATGTTTTTGAACGCCACGCTGTGCCCATGATCCTGCAATAGAATGTAACCTTCGGGGATACGGTCAAAACCAGGATAATCTTTGAATTTACTATCCTTTACACCGTCTTTAAATGTTTGTGTTTTGCGGTTTGTATCCAGCACCTTGGCTCCATCGAGCCAGTGCTCAATGTGATCGTTGTTGACAATAATTTTTGACGAATGCCATTCTTCCATTTTCACATCGGGCTTCTTGGCCGGGATCACGTCATAAATTGAAGCGGTTTTGAGATCCTGAGGAAGTTTTTTATCCATATAAATATAGTCAGCATCGTCAATCAGCTGATATTCATAACCTGCCTGCGAACCTTTTTCCGGTTTAGGAAGTCGTTCCTCGATGAAATATTTGACGCCACTGTTCCCTCCTTTTCCTATTTTCCAGTCAAAAACCAATTCAAAATTCCGGTACTTTTTCAGCGTGACAATGTCGCCTGCATCACCGGATTCGGCACCGGCGGTCAATTCCCCTCTCAGCTCACCGTCCTTCACAACCCAGCCATTTTTTGGGAAAGCCGTACCGTATGCGCTGCGCCAGCCCTTCGTTGTTTTTCCATCAAAAAGCGAAACCCAACCTTTGTCTTTCGATGATTTACCCGTAGATGCTGTCTGTGCAAAACCGGTCAGACTAGATGAAATGAAAAAAATGAGCAGAATGCGTAAGATCATAAAGCGAAATTTAATTGTACTATCACCATCAAAAGTAAGATTAAAATAAGCATCTTACTAGTAAAAAATTTGCTTTTGCTTTTGTTATATTTGCCCATCAATAGAATCACCGGCAAATATCATGAAACCTTTATTGTTAAAAGTTCAGGAAAGTACGTCCTCTTCCTTTGACATTAGATACGAAAAAGTGCCTTATTTTGATAACCCGTGGCATTATCATCCCGAAATTGAGTTGACGCTCGTTACAAAAAGCAACGGGATCAGGTTTATCGGCGACAGTATCGAACCCTTCGATGCAGGTGACCTGGTTTTACTGGGCGCAAATTTGCCGCATTACTGGAGAAACAGTGAAAGCTACTATAGCAATGACGGACAAATTCATGCCGAGGCCATTGTAATGCGCTTCCGGCAGGATCTTTGGGGAAATGAGCTGATGAAAAAACCGGAAATGCAGGCAATGCTTGCATTATTTCAGCGAGCAGAGCTGGGAATTCATTATCAGGATGAAACGTCGGACCTTGTGATGCCGCTACTCCTCAAAACTTTGAAAAGCACAGGACCCGCGCGGTTGATATTCTGGATGCAGGTGTTCGAAATCCTGGCTGACGCAAAAGTGTTTCGGCTTCTTTCTCAAAAATCTTTTAGCGGATTAAACCCGCGCGAAGATTCTTCCCGCATTGACACCGTCCTTGCTTATGTACAGGCACATCTGGCCGAACACATTAATCTGGCAGATATTGCGTCCCTGGCCAATATGAACAAAACCGCATTTTGCCGTTATTTCAAACAACAGACCAACAAGACATTTGTCGATGTTTTGAATGAGATTCGAATACAATCCGCATGCAGATTGCTCATAGATTCGGGTAAAGATATCAGCCAGATTGCTTATGAGTGTGGTTTTCAGGATGTCCCTTATTTTAACCAGGTTTTCAAAAACAAAAAACAGATAAATCCGTCGGCGTTCCGTCACGCAAATAGAGTAAAGCTGCGCCAGTAAGCATATTTTGTAATTGATTCAAGTTCTCCCCAACCTCAAAAAAACATGACTTTTTGCCTTCATTATCTTCGTTTTATTTCCTTCCTCGGATTGACCTTTTTGCCGTTAATGTCATTTGGACAGGTTTTTCAGGGTACGATTCTGGACGCGAAAAAATCCGATGCACTTCCGTACGCAAACATCGGCGTTCGAGGAAAAAGTATTGGAGGCATTTCAGACGCTGCTGGTCATTTTAAAATTGATCTTTCGAATGCGTCCGAAAATGATTCCGTCGTGATCAGCTACATAGGTTATCAGGACAAAATTTTTATCAAAAATGAAATTACCGATAAGCTTTATGAAGTAAAATTGACGCCGGTGGCTTATCAATTGGATGAAGTTGTCGCCTATGCAAAACGAAAAGTCATCGTCATCGGCAATAAAAGTAATGGCAACCGTTACACCGGCTGGGGCGATTACAGCAGTGGAAAAGGCCGACTGAGAGGAGCCGCCATCAAATCCGTTTCAGTTCCGCTACGACTTTCGAGATTCGTGATGCGGCTGCACGATAATACTTTTGACAGTGTTCGCATCCGCATACACATTCTTCCGCTTGACCCGAATTCAATGTTACCAACGGACGATGAAATTTTGAAAGAGAACATTTTTGTAACCTGCAAAAAGGACCAAAAATGGGTGTACGTTGACTTGAAACCTTTCAATATTGTTATTTCAAAAGGAATAATTGTAGCTGCCGAATGGGTGGATTCCTGGGTTAGCGCCAAAAATACATCCGGCGAAAGTTACATGCTGACTTTATCCCTATCCAACAAAGACGGCTATACTTACATTCGAAAAACGCCGGAGGAACCATTTACCGTCTTAAAAAGCAGCAACACACCGACTATGTACTTTGAAACTTTCCGGGTGGGGAATGATGAATAATATTTTCTCAAAACAAACCGGCCTTCAGGAGAGTTGCTCTTGAAGGCCGGTTTGAAAAAAATTATTTCGAAGCAGTCAGGCTTTTGATCAGATCTGTTTCAGCCTTTTTGTAAGGTGTTCCGTCTTTCCGGAAAATATCGTGGAACCACAAATCCGGCTCTTTTGTATAGGTTTTTTTCCAACTGTCCCATGGATAAATCGTCTGCGATTTTCCATCAACCAGGCCCCAGTTAATCGCACCGACATTGTATTTCTTGGCGATTGGCAGCGAGCCCGCGAAGAAACTACCATTGCCACGCGACATGTACTCCGTGCAGATCATCGGACGGTCGTACTGCTGCAATTGTTTGATACGTTTTTCGAACTCCTGGGCGTTGTCGTAATTATGGAAGGAAATCACGTCAGATTCATCAATACTTGCCTTTTCAATCGGCTTCAATGTCTCATGCGAAGTCCAGTCTCCTGCCCAAACCCCGGCTGTTAACGGTTGAGACGGGTTTACTGAACGCGCCCATTCGAATGCATTCTTCATCAGCGGCAACACATAATCCACTTTATTCGGCAATTCTATTTTTCCGTAAGAACTGTCGTTGGTGTTGTCCGGTTCGTTCCAGATATCCCAGGCAAGCACGCGGTCGTCGTCCGCGAACCTTCCAACCGTGCCTTTTACATATTGCTCCAACCTTGGATATTGGGTACTGTCTTTCAAAGCTTCAAAACCAGGGCTCTGCACCCAACCGGAATTGTGTACACCGGGCTTCGGCGCACGCTGCGTTCCCAATTTTGGAAATGGATCCCAGCAGGAATCGAACAAAACCAAAACGGGTTTGATCTTGTGTTTTGCAGCAATGTCTAAAAAAACATCCAGGCGTTTGAAGAAACCCACAGAATCCTGTTTGTACAAAAGATCGTGCAGGTAAACGCGCATGGTGTTCATTCCTATGCCTTCCGCCCAGCCAAGTTCCCGGTCAATGGTTGCAGTGTCAAAAGATGCTTCCTGAAACATTTCAAGCTGATTGATGGCTGTGCTCGGCAAAAAATCTGCTCCTACCAGCCAGCCTTGTTTGGCGTACCAGTCTTTTGCCTGCTGTTTTGTCCAGATTTCCCTTCCAGCGCTTTGTTCAGCAGCAGCTGTATTTTCTTCCTTCTTCTCTTCTCCTTTTTTGGCGCAGTTTTGAAAGGTAAGACCGATCACAAAAGCCCAGATGGTTAATTTTAGAATTCTCATTGATTAAGGTTTATTGGTTATTGTATTTTCTATTTTTTTCACGCAAAGACTTTAAGTTAAAAACGCAAAGACCGCCAAATTCAAAACAAAATTCCTTCTCTGCTTTGCGTGGAAGGTAATTGCAGTGCTTCCCTGATTTGCGTGAAACCCTTTATTTTTTCCCACGCAAAGGTTTTAAGTTTTAAACGCAAAGACCGCCAATGTAAAACAAAACTCCCTCTGTAATTTGCGTGAAACTCTTCTTTTATTCCAACCACACAATCTGAGTAAATGCCCCATTTGCGGCGACATCCCATAATTCAATTCGCAGCCATTTTCTGTTCTTCATGTTTTTGGTAAAATGAAACGTTTTTTGACCAAAAGCCTGTGTATCATTCAGATTAATTACATCATGAAAAACAGCGTTTCCATCCCCTGAGATAATCTCAGCTCTGTTCAGAGGAAATGTCCATTTCGCATCAATACTAATTTCAACGTTGCCTTTGGCATCCACACGGGCCGTTTCTCCCGCACCAACATTATTCACTTTAAATGACGGAAGTAATATTTCTCCAGTTGACACAAAAAATCTCCCCTTTTCCATCACATCAAGAACAGGCTGCCAGCCATCCCGAAAACGGGGCAATGCATCCAGTTGAAGATAGTTTACGTTCAAATGGCCGTACAATTCATAGTTTGGTTCAATCCGGAACAAATCAGCCTCGGCGATCACATATTTCTTTTGCCCCCAATTTGCCATATCATCCATCAGATCAAGAATACGTTTCCCCAGCTTCGGTTGCGAAAGATCAGCGGGCATCGCCTTCCAGGCTGCACCCATAAAACGATCAGATTTATAAAAAGCCTCATCCTTGTACTTGTCAGGAAATCCGGTTGAGCCTTTGGTACGCGCGTGTGCGGTCCAGGCCAGTCCTTTTTCAAGTTCCAGCAGTTTGAGCATTTCCTCCTTATTTCCGATTCGGTACAATTTGCCGTACTCTTTGCTTTCTTCCACAAACGGCTGATCCTTTTCCCTGGACATCAGCCAGTAAACAGGTTTTGGAAAAATATTCATCCAGTGCCCGCCGAAAAAATTATTCGGTTCTTCCCCAGGTAGTAATAAAAAATTCCCTCCGGAGAGTCGCTCAAATTCACTGAACATCGTTTTCAGTTCCGGCCATCGCTTTACTTCCGGCCCGCGCGGACTTCCCGGCCCGTGAAACTCGGCCATGTGAACGATGTTTACGCCTGTACTTCTCAAAGCTTTCACAAAACCCGGCATGTCCGGCATCGGTTTTTTTGTCAACACATCGTCCACATGTTCCTGGTGAAAATGGCTTGACATCGTATAGTAACCAGGCAGCGGTTCGTATTGATCGTTGTGGGTAAATGCTTTTACTTTTTCCAATACTTTCCCATCCTTTTCTCCACTCAAAAGGCAAAAGAAATTGAATCGTTGCTTTGTATTTGGCGGCGCGTTGAACCAGGGAACCCAGCGGCGATCGCCGAGCAGATCATGCCTGATCCCGAGCCCGAACCCGGGAATTAGCTTCCGGTAATTTTCACCGTACCAAACATGTTCAAGATTGTAACAGTTGTCGAGCGGATAAAAAAACTGGTGCGGTGCAGGAAAAACCGCCAGACTTCCTTCCTTGCCTTCGCCGATAATGGTCCGGTATTTCACCGCCATCATCTTGACGGTATCCATCTTGACAACATCTGTGTTACGGACGAAATTCTCGGTATCGGACCAGAATATTTTCTTCCATGTGGATTGATCGCCAACAAGCGCGGCATCGTAAAGTACCGCCAGCGAATCAACCGTTGTACTCATTACAGCAGCAACATTCATCAACGGACTTCCATTGTAAACTGTAAAATTGTATGATCCAGAAAATGGTCCGCTGGTTGCACCCGAAACAATAATCTCAGTCTGCGCACCGGAAGTCACTACACTCACGCCCGACTTTTCCAGTTTTACCGGATAAGCGGTATACTTTAAATAGGCTGTTTTGTCAAAGAATATGTTCCAGCCATTCTGAGAAATCAGATCTCTTTTCCCGACTGTCAGGATTACCGCAGGTTCCAGATTGGTGGCAATCGTTTTGTATTTTTCTTTCTGACCAATTTGCAGGCTGCTGATCAGCGGCTGATCTTTTCTGAGATCCATGACCAGTCTTCCCGATTCCGATTCTCCCGAAGGCCATTCGATATTTAACAGAGAACCCTGAACCGTCGCCTGAACACCGGATTTTTTGTCGAAGGCTTTCAGGTCAACAGGAACCTGAGCCCCGGCAAAACTACATACAGAAATAAGGAAAATCAGCGCGAAGTATTTCATTGGTGCGTTATTTTTTACGGCCTGGTACGGAACAATATCAACCACCTAGCAGCAGATTGAAATCAAGGGAATAATCAGGAAAACAACTGCTTGTAAAAAGCAAGTCCTTCACTCGCCAACTCATCCGCACTATTGGCCAGAGGCCGCCAGATGCATGCAGCATGCGCCAGTTCTTTGGAAGGTTGCCCGAATGTTTCGATCACCACCGCGCCATCGTAACCGATTTCGACGAGTGCATCACGGATTCCCTGCCACTCCAGATGTCCTGTACCGGGCGTTCCACGATCACTTTCGTTTCCCTGCACATGACAAAGCAGGTCCTTGCCAATTTTCCGTACGGACGACGGAATATCTTTTTCCTCAATGTTGGAATGAAACGTATCCAGAACGATTTTCAGCCCCGGACTTCCCACTTCACTGACAATTGACAGCGCCTGATCAACCGTATTGATCATATCCGTTTCAAAACGATTCAGCGGCTCCAAGCCCACAACAATACCATGATCAACCGCAATTTGGCCAATTTCATACAGTGTTTCAACACACCAGGCACGTTCCTGTTTCTTTTGTTCCTCGGACACGATCCTTGTTTTACCAACCGCCGAATAAACAGGTCCGCCAAAAATGGGACTTCCTGTATCTGCCGCGATTTTGATGCAATCGATTATGTATTCCCGTCCAAGTTTACGGTATTCAGGCTCAGTACTGGAAATATCACGTTCCGGCCCAAAAGCGCCGCTGATCGTGATTTTGAGATCCAGATCACTGGCAACTTCCTTTATGACTTTCCAATCAATTGTATTTTTGTCTTCAACGGCTATTTCTATAATGTCGTAGCCCATGTTTTTAACCTTTGTCAGCAGGTCAATATTCTGCGTTGAGAATGGAGATACCCAGATGAACGTACTTGCTCCGAATAGCATAATGGATCATTGAATGATAAATCCCCGGGCAGAAGTGGCCCGGGGTGAAAAATGACAGCAGTGAAAATTACTTAGTCAAAAGTGGGGACATCCACGCGGATTCCGCCGTTCATTGCTGATTCATGTGCACAAATTCCGGCGCAGGTATAGTTTGCGGCCAATGCAGCATCAACGGCAGAATCTCTTCCTTCAACAATTGCCGCCACAAATTCCTGAACCAAATGTGGGTGCGAACCGCCATGACCAGCTCCCTGTAAAAAGGAAACGTGATTCGGGTCATCTATTTTTTCACGCTTTGTAAAATGTTTGATCGGCTCGATCAGCAACTCATCCGTATCAGGAACATCAATACGTCTCGCATTCTCTCCTCCATCAAATATTACATGACTTTCATCCTGCAACTGTTCCCACTCAAAAGACATTTTTGTTCCATACACATCGTAACTTTCCCGATACTGGCGGACAACATCAAACAGTGAACGCGTCGCCTCAGCTACGACGTCAGAGTTCTTTAGTGTAAATGTGGCAGTTTCAACAGCGAAAGGCGAACCGTAACGGCTGGCCAGATCCTCCGAAAGACGACCGGATCCGTGGCAAACCACTGTTTCAGCTTTTGTATTATTGATTTTCAATAGCGGCGAAATCGCGTGGGTTCCGTTCAGCATCGGCGGGTAACCTTTCCAGTATTCACCCCAGCCTTCCATGCTCATATCCTGGATATGCGAACCACGTACAAACTGAATTCGTCCCAACTGACCGCTTTTCGCTAATTCCAGACCGTACAAGAACTCACGTGTGTATAGCGCGGTTTCCATCATCATATATACCTTATTCGCCCTGCGTTTTGCGTCTACAATCGCAATACAATCCTCTTTGGTCATCGCCATTGGAATCGTACACGCAGTATGTTTTCCTGCATTCAACGATGCCAACGTCATTTTTGCATGCTCCGGAACGGGTGTGACAATATGAATAGCGTCCACATCATCTCTCAGAGGAACGTCCTCGAAATTTTCAAAAACCAGATTTTTATCCAGATTGAATTTAGCAGTCAACTCGTCACGCGTTTCCTTGCTGCGGGTACATATCCCGACAGCCTTAATATTCGGGTGACTTTGGTAGATGGGGATAAATTCTTTTCCGAAACCCATTCCTACGATAACTACTGTGATTTGCTTCTGACTCATGTTTTTTATTTTTTATTGGTAATTGATTTTCACGGGTTTCATCCGTCCACGGGTCTTACCCACGCCCACGGGTTGTTACCACCTTCTCCACGGGTGTTACCACCTCCTCCACGGGTGTTACCACCTCCTCCACGGGTGTTACCCGCGGCTATGATACTTTTACCCTTTCAGGGTAGTTTGCGCAATTTTTTGGGTCTGACTAAAAACTGCTAGTTACTTTCCGGCTGCCCATTTTACGGCATTCCGCAGAATTGTTTTATACGGCTCAATGGTGTGAGAATCCGCGTCATGTCCCAGACAGATGCCTACAATTCTTCCTTTCGGATACTTTACGATCACAAGACTTGGAAAAACTTTATCTGAATCTGCCGCTTTGGCCGTTGCCAGCACTTCAATCGGTGTTCCGGAAGGATCAGCTATAAAATAGTACAGTTCGTCATTCAGATGAAAAGTAGCAGGAACGCCTTTGGTAACGGGGTGTTTTGTGTTGGTGATCGTTACGTCAAAAGGACCATATTTGTTATGCCCTTTCGAACCACCTCCCACAAGTTTCTGATTGTATTCCGGCCAGTCGTTCCAATTATACCAAAGTGCAGGATGCGCGAGTACCAGGCCTTTTCCCGCATCAGCAAAAGCGAAAATTGCTTTACGAGTGGCGTCATCCTTAATCGGCTGATTATTGGCGAGATACAGGACATCGATGTTTGGTAATTTGGAAAGTATCGTCGTCGGATCATCCGTGTACTCCACTGTCGCCAGGCCGTCCTTCTGAAGTGTTGTCACGTCCTCTCCTTTATACCATTTGTTAAAATCATGGGATGAACCGCCTCCCACCATCAATACCCGAATCGCTTTTTTGTGAGGGCGAAGCGAGTTACTTTGTACAGAAACCGTCACCAGCAGCAACATCAAAACGGCAAGTCCTGTCTTTAAAAATGAATTGATCATTGAACAGATTGTTAATAAATTAAAGAGTTATGATTTAATTGCTTTGCCTATTTGGTCACCCGCATAATCCCGTTCATGCCACGCCAGTGCCCCGGAAAAGTACATACATAGGGATAATCGCCGGGCACATTCGGCACGGTGAATTCCAGCGTGACGGTTTCACCAGTGCTTACCAGTTTTGTTGAATACAGCACCTCAGCAATTTTTGGCACATATTGTTTTTCGGCTGCCTTTGGATCGCTCAGCATTTCATCGGCGGCTTTGCCTACTTTTTGCAGTGTACCTGGCTTGATGATCAAAAAATTATGTTGCATGCCGTCCGGGTTTTCAAGATTGATCACAATTTTCTGACCCGCTTTCACAGTAAACAGCTTTTTGTCGTACTGCATAATTTCTTTCTCTACTTTGAGATCGATAATCGTAGCGTTGGATGTTTTAGCTGAAACGGCAGATTTGTTGGCCGACCCTTCTGTCGTGGTGACATTTGTTCCTTCCGACGGCACATTCAATTCGAGCGAAGCCTTCTGAAAATTACCTGCAAAACCAAAGCGACCATCGTAAATTCCCAATTTGTCTTCGCCTTCCACGTCTTCTCCGGTTCTCAAACTATTGCCAAGCGGCTGCATAAACAGCATATGCGCCTTTCCTTTTGCAGCTGGTTTTCCGTCAATTTCAATGGTTATTTCACCGCCTTTTGACAGTTTTGCAACGATATCGAATTTTTCAGGCAACTCTCCGCTTGTAGCAGCCTGGCTCACGGCACCATGCTGTTTAACATACATGATCACTTTTCCATCCTGAATATATAAGGCGTATCCGCCATCTTTGCCGCCCTGCCCGGCGATGAAACCCTGCAAAGCTTTGTCTTTTGCCTTGGTCACACTGGCTTTGAGCGTGATTTCCTTCCCGGTAACATCCGGCGGAAATTGAAGCGTATTTCTTCTACCCAAAGGATAAACTTCTTTTTTCAACGCCTCTGTAATCCGCTCGCTAAAATTTGATTTCAATGTCTGCGTCGACGCAGCAGCCTGAAAACCCTTTTGATGTGTGATTGCGGCCGCAAGAAGCGCTTTTGACAGCCACGGATCTTTGGCATTTTGTTCATCCAGCGCCGCCTGATACACTGCCTCTCCCGCCTTGTCTGACGCAGGAAGTTCAATCAGCGCAACAAAAGCAGCGAGGCGGGTGTTCAGTGCAGGATCTTTCAAAAGTTTTTGAATTGACTCAAAACTCTGTTCATTTTTTGGCAAAACACTTGCAGCAGCTTTTCTTACTCCGGCAGCAGGATGGGTCAGCGCTTTGTTCACCACAGCCAGCGCCTCCGCATTGGAACCGTCCAAAACGCCCAGGCCGTGCAACGTCCACAAGGCGTGAACAGCAGGACTATTCAACCCGATTTCGTCAACCTTTGGATTGTTTATAATTTTATACAGATCAGGAACCACAGATAATTTTTTCGATTCCACCAGCAAACGCTGCGCTGTCATACGCCAGAACATGTTGTCGTTTTCCAATGCAGCAACCAGTCCGGGCAAGTCATCTTTTGACAATTTCATTGCCGGCACATTTTTACCTTTTTTATACACCACACGATAAACGCGCCCATGATTTAAATCACGCATCGGACTGCTGAATGCATTTCCCGGACCGTGTGGCTGTTCTTTAAAAGGAATGATAAACTCGGCAGGAGATTGCGCCGGCACGAACACATTGTGCTGAATGATGAAATTATACCAGTCGGCGATCCAAACGGCTCCATCAGGCCCCACTTCCGCCTGCACCGGCCCAAACCATTCGTCTGAACTGGCCATAAAATTCCAACCATCCTTTTCTTTAAAACCAGCGCCATCTGCTTCAATAAGCGCTTTATGAACAAGCCGGATCGTTGGCTCGCTGACGAAGGCTACTTTGTTCCAATATTGCTTCGGAAAATTCCGCGCTGTGTAAAAATGATGTCCGGCAGCGGAAGTAAATCCACCCACCACGTCAACCTGGCGCAAATTAGGCGTCATAGAATGCGCATCATAATGTCCGTCGATTTTCTGAATCGACTGCACCGAAGGTTCATCACCGCCAACCGTGCGCTGCATGTAACGTGCAGGAAATGAATAATATGCACTATGCGTATTGTTAGCTGTGGACAGGAATATGTTGTTGTCCTCTGTTACCCCGAGCCCCCAGGTGTTGTTGCTGCTTCCGCCCAGGTAGGCGAAATCTTTTCCGTCCGGACTGAAATGGTAAACGCCTTGCGGGAAATTCCATTTTTTACCATTGATCGTTCCGTTAAATCCGGAGTAACCGTTCACGCCCCAGATCTTGTTATCGAACCCGTAGAGCAAATTGGAAGGTCCTGCATGCGTATCGTTTTTGCCCCAGCCCGTCATGATCACTTCACGTACATCTGCTACATCATCTCCGTTTGTATCTTTCATGAAAACAAAATCCGGAGCCATGGAGACAATAATGCCACCATTTGAAAAAACCATACTGGTCGGGATGTTGAGCTTGTCCGCAAAAACCGTGAATTTATCTGCAACTCCGTCGCCATTTGTATCTTCACAAATTTTGATACGGTCATTGGCAGCGCCGTCTGTTTCCTTAAATGTGTTTGGATAATCCACCGACTCCACGACCCACAAGCGCCCGCGTTCATCCCACGACATCGCAATGGGATTGGTAATATCCGGCTCAGCGGCAAAAAGTTTTATTTCAAAATCGGCAGGAACACTCGTCAGTTTGTTGGATTCGGCAGGAGAAAGTGATTCCTGCATTTTCTGCACAACATGGCGTTTTGTATAATGCGAAATTGTATCTGAATTATAAATGTCAGGATTGGGAATATTCAAGGCTGCGATCTGCGCCTGCACTTTGTCGCCGACTGCCCACAGGACGCCATTTCTTACAAGATCCAAAAATCCTTTGTTTGTCCAGGTACTGTCCTCATGACCGTATGCGGTATAAAATACACGCCCTTTACCCTGATTTCTTACCCAGGTATAAGGTTCATGATGATCGCCCTCCACCCGTTCTCCCAATACGATTTTGTCAGGATTCAGATTTTTATGTACGTAGGTTTCATCCCAGGTCGTAAAGTCAGTAATGCCCTTCATAACCGGATGTTCTGGTTTCAAAATGATATTTTTGAAGCTCTCGACCTTGTGTGATGCAAACTGTCCGCCGATTGTTTTGATATACCACTCAGAATTTTTGAAACAACCCGAGGCGGAATGCAGCGGAATTAGCCCTTTTCCACCTTCCACAAATGCCTTCATCGCTGCTTCCTGCGAAGGAGCAAGTGAATCATGGTTTGCGTAAATAATTAAGCCATCATATTTATTGAGATTTTCAGCATTGAGGTCATTCAAATCAACAGTGTAAGACATGTTCACCCCGCTGTGAAACAATTTAATGGCCAGCCAGGGAGCATATTTTCCCGAATCATGGTGTTTGCTGTTATGTCCCAGAAAAAGCACTTCCGCCCGTTTTCCGGCAGTTTTTCCTGTCGCGGTGGCGCTGCCGGACGAATTCATTTTTTGATGTGCACAACCCAGTGCGAGTAACCCAGCAATTAATACGGTGATGTATTTCCTCATTACAACATTCATTTAAACAAACTATTCACTTTAAAACTTCCTCCTCATCAATTGAAAGGAATTATTGCGGTACCTGATCCATTTTCAATCCGCTACACAGTACAAAGTGGACGAAATCGTCCTTATACTTACAATTTCTCCCTTACCATAAACATGTTACAAGCAGGGAAAACTTATTCCCGACCTGTAACATGATTCATTTTTACATTGGAAATTACAACTGTACCTTCTGAACCGGGGAAAAAACCATGTCCTCAACATCCTTGATTTTTACGCCGACTCTTGCAAAAACATAATTCTGAGCTGGTGACATTGCCGGAACGTCCGTCGTGATGCTGATCGAATTGAGGTCTTTGATGTCCGTTCCCGCGAGGTCCTTTAAGGCAATATTGGTTGCCCTGGAAACGAGTTGGGTTTTATTAACAAATAGTGTTATTCGTTCGACATCCTTGGCTGATAAGTCCGTAATGATTTTTTCCAGTTTTAATGACGCAGAAACCTTATTTTCTCCGCCATTAAACTTTGGCGTACGTATCATATAATAAGGCATTACCTCAACGTCCAGTTTCTGACTGCCGCTTACCTGCACGAAAATCGTGTCCTTTTTTGCCGCGTCTTTTTCCAGCGTTTTGAATGGTCCCCGACCTTTGGGAAAAACCATTTTGTAACTTCCGTCAAAAAGCATGGCGGAGTAAGCACCTTCCTGCGAAACCTGCGCATCAATGGCGGCCAGCTTACCAAAACCAGGTTGCCACAACTGAATTCTCACCTGATTGTATTCCACGCCGACAGGCTCTCCTTTATAGAGGATCTGCCCGGAAAGAACCGATTTGGGTTCCGTAAAATTATCCTTTGCACAGGAACCGAAAACAGCTGCGAGCGCGAGGAGATAAAGAAAATTGTACCTGATCTTCATAATATCGTGTCTTTTGAAAGTGATCATCAGTGATTAGGATTTCTTACGATTTTAGGATTATTGTTCACTACATCGTCAGCGATATAGGAATAGTAATTCCCCAGCTGGAAGCGGTCAGCGCCGGTAACCCGCGACAGTTTCACCACTTTATACAACCATTTCCCGTTGTTGGCAGATGCCGGATCGAATAATTTGTAAGACCATAATCCCCAGGGTTGCGTATTACGTTTGGTCGCTTTTCCCAGATCCTTTTCAAGATCAGCGGCTGTAATCGCATTTCCGTCCATAATCTGGTGGGCGATCCGCCATCTTTTCATGTCGTACAAATAGTGTCCCTCAAAAGCGAGTTCCACTCGTCGCTCATGCACGATGCGGTCAAATGTGATTTCAGATGCTTTAAGCGGAACGATGAGACCGGCTCTGACGCGAACCTGATTCATATAACCAGCTGCATCCACCGCGTTTCCAAGTTCAAAAGCAGCCTCGGCAGCGTTTAACAAAACTTCGGCGTAGCGGTACCTCACAAACCAGACTTCACTCTGCACGCCGCGCTGACCAGAACCAACAACCGGATCCAGGTATTTGCGCAGATAAAAACCGCTTTGCGCTGTGAATTCAAATCCGTCTATCGGCCCATCAAAACCAACTACCTGCTCGGGAACCGTTTTTCCTGGAAGTGTTTTCTGCGCGCCGCGGTCATCTCCGCTGAGGATTGTGCCGTTGGAGAGCTGAAACCCTGCCCAGATATCCACGGCCCTTCCTTTGAAAGTCGTTCCCGGCAACATCACTGTTCCGCCAAGGCGAGCGTCTCTTCCTGCAAAAATATCGGCCTGATTGGTATAATAAAGCGGTGCTCCGGCAGCATTGACAGTCGGAATCGGCGCAAAAGTATTGTCCAGCTTTTCAAACGCCTCGACGAAATTCAGTGAAGGATTTATCCTACCACCCTCCTCTTCTTCCGCTCCGTAACGTGGCTGGTTGGAAATGGTGAATCCATGCACCTTACCGCTTTTCAATTTGAAATCATCTACAAAAATTACCTCGGAATTATTTGCCTTGTCATAAAATATGCTCGAAAAGTTTTCCGACAAATCAGGTTTTTTCGTGTAAAGCGCATAGGCCCCCGCACTTCCGCTGATAATTTCCTTTGCTGCCGCGAGCGCTTTCGTATAATACCCTGTTGCCAGATTCGCAGGAATCCCAACTTCACCACCGGTCAGCGCTACGAGTGGCGTATTTACACCATATTTTGCAACAGATGCCGCATACAACGCCGCCCGCGATTCCATGGCTAGTACAGCCGCTTTTGTCGCTCTCGATTTTTCTGCTGCATTAGCAGGCAGCTTTGCTTTGATCGCCTCAGCTTCACTGATCACAAAATCATATATTTCCGACTCCTTCGCCCGAGGTTGCTGTAAATAACTTGGATCACCACTGAAATCGTAAGTGAGTGGTTCCAGAATTAATGGCACACCACCAACCCGTTTAACCAATTCAAAATAATAGGAAGCGCGTAAAAACCTGGCTTCTGCGAGGAATCTGTCCCTGACATCCACGCTCAGTTTGTCGGCTTTTTCGCATTTCTGAATGAACATGTTGATTTCCCGGATGTACCCGTAGTCCCAGGTGAACCAGGAATTTGTCGCCCAACCGCTGTTTTGGAAGTCGCCATAATTACCGGCATTTGAGAAAAACGCCTCGTTAAAACCACCCAGAGCAACCCAATCTTTCACACTCCCGATGTCATAATAACGGTTGTACAAATTGCCTAATAAAGACAGGACCTGCCCTTCGTCGCCCCAGACCTGCTCTTCGGAAAGAATGCCCGTTGGCGGACGATCCAGAAAGGCGTCGTCATTGCAGCCGTAGCTCAGGGTAAGCAAGGCGGTCATCAGTATATAAAATATCTTTTTCATTATCGTGTCTTTAATATTTTAGATTGACAGGCTCACACCTACGTTAACAAACTTATTCTGAGGATATTGCAATCCATTCCCATCCGCAATTTCGGGATCGACTCCAAATTTTTTCAGGTTATCAATTGAGAACAAATTGTACCCGTTAATGTAAACCCTCGCACGTTGCATTTTGATTTTTTTCAAAACCGATTTTGGCAGTGAATAACCCAGCTCAATTGTCCTTGCGCGCAGATACTTCACATTGTGCAGCCAGAAAGTAGAGTTTTTGTTGTAGTTGCTGTGCCCTCCGTCGTTGTAACGCAGTGCCGGATATTTACCGGGAATCCACGCACTGTTCAGATCATAAGGATCGGCCCGATGCCATCTGTCCAGAAAAATACTGTTCAATGCGCCGTCGTTCTGGTAAGCCCAGCGCTGTTCCCAGTTCTGGTTCCAGGAATACATGGCACCACCGGAAAAGTCCGCATTGAAGGAGATTCCTTTCCAGCTCACAGAGAAATTGAGCCCGTAATTGAGGTTTGGCTGACCGCTTTCGGTGTATCCGATTGGCCTCACATCATAGTCATTGATGACATTATCGCCGTTTATATCTTTGTAAATCAAATCTCCGGGCAATAAGGTTCTGTTACCCTGACCATCTACATTCACCGGATATTCGTTGATTTGCTCCTGCGACTGGAACTGGCCAACAGTTTCAAATCCCCAGAAAATGTTGTTGTAACGCCCTTCGGACGAACTCCGGTACTGGTCCAGAGAATTGTTGAAGATCGGCTTGTATGATGCCACAAATTTGCTTCTTGAAAATGAAACATTACCACCAAAGGAATAGCTGATGTCACCCGACTTACCATTGTATGTCAATGCGCCTTCCCATCCACGCTGTGAGTCGCTGTTTACGTTTTCATCCGGCAGGCTGTAACCCAATTCACTCGGAACCTGAATGTCATATTTGCGCCCCAGCAGCCCTGTCCTTAGGCGGTAGAAGTAATCCACACTACCGGTGAGCTTTGTTCCCAACAATGAAAAGTCGGCACCAATGTCGAATATTTTACTTTTGAACCAGGATATATTATTGATAATCTGCCCCTTATCTCGTGAAGTAACCACTGCATTTCCACTCAAAATCGCATTTCCCTGATTGTAATTGTAACCCGGCAGGTATGCATACGGACTTAAAGGCTGATTAGGATCATTGTTAAACAAAATGTTGTCATCACCTAAAATTCCGTACGATGCACGGATTTTCAGATCGTCCAGAATGCTGCGTTCGCCAATAATATTCTTGATAAAACGCTCCTCAGATATACGCCAGCCCGCAGAAGCGGACGGAAAATAACCAACGCGACGGTCTGGAGCGAATTTCCATGAGGCATCACGACGTGCCGAAAGCTCCACATAATATTTACCTCCATAATTGTAATTCACTCTACCGATATAGCCTATACGTGCCAATTGATCATCGCGGTCATCGTAGGCATCCGCATTGGCAAAGTACATCAGTGGCAGCACGTTTGTAGATGGCACCGAATGCACCCATTGTTCCTGGTTTCTCTCTTCCTGGCGTTCTGCTACAAATGTGGCTCCGAAGGTATTTTTACCGAAAGTATTGTTGTAGTTCAACTGTCCCTGGTACACATTCCGGATAATTTTCTGCGTACGGCGCTCACGCCATGGATTTGTACTACCTCCGGTAACCTTATAACTTTCATCCTGCGGATTGTAGGTGTATGCCTGATACGTGTATTCATGTCCATTAAGCACCCGGTCAGCGATATAGTACGAGTACATACCTTTGGCTACCAAACCCTTAACGCCCGGAATGTTGTATTCCGCATTCATATTGCTTTGCAACACACGCCAGATGTCCGTCTGGTAACCGCCCAGTTTTTTGTTGTTGTACGCCCAGTTGGTTTCGTTGTGCTTGATGTCATTGAGATACAACGGATTGTCGTTCGCGTAGGGCCGTTCAAAAGGACGGTTTCGAAGAATGGCAAATCGTGGCAGCCAGTAATCGTCACCTCCCGGAATACCTGGATTGTCGCGAATCTCAATCCGGCCGTTTATCTGTACGCCAATTTTCAGATTATCGGTAATCTTGGCATCAACGTTACTTTGAATGTTACTTCTGTTGAAGGTGAATTCCCGACCCAGTACTGAGTTCTGGCTTAAACGCGTGGCGGAGATGTAATAGGTGATTTTATCCGAACCGCCGGTCATGTTCAGATTAACCGAGTACAAGGGTGAATTTTTCTTTACGATAAAATCCTTCCAGTTAAACGTCTGATAACCAGGTTCTGTACCAACTCTGTATTTTTCTAGTTCAGCCGGCGTGATTGACGTTTTCCCGTATTGATTCATCTCAGCTTCTGCTCTGCCGGCCATCCATTGGTAAGAATCATTAACTACATTTGGAAATCTTGACCAGTTCTGAACGCCTGTATATGCATCCAGATTTACCGTATTTTTCGTTCCATTTTTTCCTCTTTTCGTTGTAACCACCACCACACCGTTCGCAGCACGAACACCATAAATGGCGGCTGATGCATCTTTCAGCACAGTGATGCTTTCAATGTCATTAGGTGAAATGTTGTTAAACTGACCGGCATCCTGCTGAATACCGTCAATAACATAAAGCGGATTTCCCATATTCCGGATCTGGATATTTGCGCTTGCTCCGGGGCGTCCGTCGGCCATACGAAAAGTTACGCCGGGAATTTTACCTGCAAGACCCGAACTCACCGTTGATCCGCCATGTACCCGTTCCAGATCTTTACTGGTAACTGTGGCAATAGCGCCTGTCAATGACTCTTTCTTCTGTGTTCCATAACCTACCACAACCACCTCTTCAAGTGCTTTGTCATCCACTTTCAATGCAATGTCAACATCTGTCTGATTGCCCGGAACAGTGATTTCCTGTGATAAAAAGCCCACGAAAGAGAATATCAGAATGGCTTCGCCATTGGGGACAGTGACGGAAAATTTCCCCTTTTCATCGGTCAAAGTTCCTGTCTGCGTGCCCTTCAAAACCACGCTTACACCAGGCAATGCGGAGCCGCCGTTTTCTTTCACAGTCCCGGAAATCGTTTTTTCCACCACCCGTGTTTCTTCGGTTACTATTGCTTGTTCGGCAGGAGCAACAATTCCTTCCGCAATTGCATCCGGTTTGATCACAATGACATCATTACTTATCTTGTAGTGGAGCCGTAACGGTTTTAGCAACGCATCTAGCACGGCCGGAAGCGCTCCATTATTGGCTGACACAGAAGCTTTTCTGCCAGATTGAATCAGTTTTGAACTGAATACAAATTTCACACTGGTCTGTCTTTCGATCTGGCGCAAAATCTTCTTTACATCCTGGTTCTGAATGTCGATAGTAACTTTCTGGCTCCACGCAGACTGCGCCCTCCCATCATGCGCCAAGGAAAAACCAGCGAACAGGGCAGCCAGAAAACATTGAATGACTGTTATACGCATGAGTGTAAAAAGTAAGTCATCAATAGGACGATTTTTTTTCATATTTTTGATCGGATTTGTTGGTTAACGAGATTATTCAACGAAATCTTCCCCTTCATCCCTTTTCGAAAGGATGTGCAGTCTTGTCGCTGTAAATGGGGAAACTTATGGGATCAGTCATGCTGGAACATGGCTGGTCTTTTTTTATCCGGCTTTCTGTAATTTTCTATGTCATAAATGGGTGTTTAGGTTTGAAGATTTTAGTTATTCGTCTCTGCTCATTTTAACCACTAAGAAATTAAGAGAGTTGAGTTTTTCCTTTTGTTCCGTAACGTCTCAATGGTTTAATTTTTCAACCATTAAGGAATTAAGAAAATTGAGATTCTTCTCTTCAATTCATTAACTTTTAATGGTTTAAAAGAAGACGCTGATTTACCGGCAGCCCTTTCCTACTATCGTGACTTCATTTTCATCAATCGTAAATTGAGCGTCAAGTGCGTTGCAGATGACCTCCATTTTTTCTCTGAATGGTTGACCGACCAGCGTTGCGTTCAACGGACAATTTCCCATTAAAACTTCGTCATATCTGATCCGGACATTGTAGGCTTTTTCCAAAGCGAGAAAAACCTGAGATACCGGCGTTTCATCAAAGAAAAACTGTTGCTTCGAAATATCATTTAAATCTTTCAAAACTACCTTTTGGTCAATGATCTTACTGATTTTCCCGCTTTCTCTCGAAAATGCAATTCGCTGATTATGATTAAGCGTCACGCCCGTCAACTCCGGCCTGTCGATCATTTCTGCTTTACTTTCTCCCGAAAGATCCTTCATTGAAAAAACCGCAACCGTCCCGGTCTTCACCTCAACCTTGATCTCCTTGCTTCCCTCCGACGCGTCAATTAAAAAGCTTGTCCCCAACACTTTTGTCGCCAATCCGTAACTGTATACCAAAAACGGCTTTTCCTTGTTTTTTACAATCTCAAAAAATGCCTGTCCCCGCAGCGTTACCTCTCTTCTTTTCTGGTCCGGTTTCTCGGTGTAACTCAAATATCCTCCTGGTTGCAGTACCACCGAACTTCCGTCCTGAAGCAGGATCATCATCGGTTTGCCCGTTTCATTGTGTTTTTGGATTATGTCGCGAGCAGGTTCAGATGCTTCAACCGCCGCAACACTTCCTTTTTTTATTTCTTTATAATAAAACCAGTAACTAACAGATCCGATGCTTAAAATCAATGCCGCCGAAGCAGCCACCCGTATCCATCTCCATCCAGAAACGACCTTACCCTGAGGCGCAATTTCAGCAACTTCCTCATGCATCTGACTTTCCACTACGCGCCACATTTTGTCACTTTGCCTGGCTGTTGGCAATTGCTTACCAGTGTCTTTTGCGAGCAGAATTACATATTCTCTTGCCGATTCAACGGTCGCCTTTTTTTCGGGATAATTTTCCAAAAACAGGTTCCATCGCACGTCGCTCATTGCATCCGGATGCATAACCCAGGCGATAAATTCGTCGTTGCGAATGAGTTCAGTGAGCGAGTAAGGATCGTGCTTCATAATACTGTAATTCGGTCATTCAAATAGAAAGAGTGAGGAATCAGAAATTTGACCCCTTTAAAATGAAAGTTTTTTTAAGAAAAATTCTAAAAGATTAGTAACAGCCAGAAAATCAGCGTGGGAATGTTCAAAACCAGGCGGTTTTGGCGCAGGGAAGTCAGCGCTTTATACATGAAATTACGGACAGATTTTTCGCTCACACCCATAATGAGCGCAATTTCTGCTGTACTGAATTCATCAAAATAGCGCAGCGTCAACGCTTCAACCTGGCGCTCAGGAAGCTGCGAAAGCAACTCCTGAACTCTTTTTGTACGGATTGTTGACGACTCATGGGCGATGAGAATGGATTCAGAATCAGAAAAGCTCGCTGGCGTGTTTTGATCGTCCAAAAAAGCGAGCTGTTCTGTCAGTGGGAATTTGCCATGTGCAAGGTGAATTCTCCTGCGCAATGCCCGATAAAGATAAAATTTGACGGAAGCTACATTGTCGGTCAGATTCTGACGCAGGCGCCAAATATCAATGAAGACATCCTGCACTGCATCCTCGACAATGGCAGAATTAGAAGTGAGTTTGCTTCCGTAGTTAAATAAGGTGGCGTGATATTTCCCAAAGAGAACGGTGAAAGCCAGTTCATCTCCCCCGCGTATTTCCTCCCACAACTCCTGGTCAGTCCTATCCCCGTTCAAGGTATCTAAATTGATCACCGATCTGTCTGTTTTGATAACAAGGCATAAAGCTAAATATATATCCTTAAAATCCCATTTATCGCATCAAACAAATTCTTAGAATAAATTCAGCGCATTTGTATTTTCAACTAAGTAACCATCGGTCATTCGTAAAAGCGGATCTTCGCAGGTGTTTGGCAAAATGTTTACCTGCCAGTTGAGCACAAAAAATCCGGAACCTTTTGATTTGTTCCGGATTTTTCAAGCAACATTTATCGTTACAATTTCAACTCCCAGCCTTCTCTGTATTCTCTTTTCACAAATTGGTTGGCCAGATCGTAATTGGTTACTTTCATATTCGCTGCGTCCCAATCCAGTTTCTTACGTCCATTGTACTTGTCAGCGGTACGTTTTGCATCCGGCTTGTCGCGTAACATCCAGCTGCGTAACGCAAGATTTCCGATCAGGATACTTTCTGTAAACGGACCGGCATACTCAAATGGAGAACTTGTTACGCCTTTGCCGTAACCCGCGATACATGCGTCAACCCAGTTAAGATAATGATCTTCATTAGGCACTCGTTTGATCGTTTCCGGAATATTCAGCGTTTCATTTTTCTTCAACGGAAGCAGTCTCGGATTTGCGCCGTAGCAATCAGCCATCAGTTTGCCTTTGTCGCCAATGAACAAAACGCCTCCGTCTGAATTACCGAATGCCTCGCCGGGCAGCAATTCTTCCGGCAGTTCAGGCAATATTCCACCATCGTACCAGCTTACTTTAATATTTCCCTTGCCATCGTTACGTGGGTAATCCAGGTGAATCGACGATGAAAATGGGGTCCAGTCAGGATTGTGATCTTTTTCTCTGAGCGTAAAAGTCCAGGTACCAGCCACGCTGCATTCCACCGAAACCGGATACAGAATTGGCAAGATCCGATAAACAGGGTCCATAATATGGCAGGCCATGTCGCCCAGAGCGCCTGTTCCATACGGCCACCAGCCGCGCCAGTTCCAGGGTAAATATTCCTTGTTGTAACCCACTTTCGCCGCAGGTCCCAGCCAAAGGTCAAAATCCAGTTCCTTTGGAACAGGGTCAATGGTGTCCGTCGGATTTGCCTGCGGCCAAACCGGGCGGTTGGTCCAGGCGAGCACTTTATGTACTTCTCCAATGATTCCGGAATCATAAATTTCTTTCATCCGGCGTACCCCGTTTCCCGAGCCGCCCTGGTTTCCCATCTGTGTAATTACCTTGTATTTTTTAGCAGCCTGAGTCAGTATCCTTGCTTCATAAATGTCATGTGTAAGGGGTTTCTGTGTGTAAACGTGCTTCCCCAGCTGCATCGCCGCCAGCGTTGCTACTGCATGCGTATTGTCCGGTGTAGAAATAGAAACCGCATCAATCGATTTATGTTCTTTTTTGAGCATTTCCCGGAAATCTTTATAATAAGTTGCCTTCGGAAATTTTTCACGGGAAGGGCCCGATTGACGATCGTCCACGTCGCAAAGTGCTACAATATTGACATTCGGACTTTTGGCAAAACTTTGAAGGTCACTTTTTCCTTTACCTCCCACACCAATTCCGGCAATATTCAACTTATCACTTGGCGCTATGAATCCTTTGCCGAGAACATGGCGGGGAACAATAAAAAAGGCAGATGCTGCCAATGAAGATGTTTTCATAAAATCCCGGCGGGTAGAATCTGTGCCAGGGTTTTGTGGATCGTTGATCATGGAAAAAAGTTTAGAGTTGAAACGGAGAACTTCGCTGTCCCATGTTATACGTCGGAATAATTCAATATGACTATTCAATTTTGAAGAATTACCGCATTACAAAAACAAAGCGCAGAATCCGGAGACTCTGCGCTTTAAAACGTCATTAATTTCAAGATCTATGAGGGGTTTTTAGTCCTCGTCAGTTTCAAAGTTTATAATTTCCCCAATTCTCCGATCAATGCTTCTACCTGCTCAGCAGATGTTGCCGGAAAATTGGCAATCCGCAACTGCGACGATTTAAACTCCCCGTACCCGCTTCCAATCACCATTCCTTTTGCCTTCACTGCTTTGATTATTTCTGCGGAAGGCAATTCAGTATTTGCCACCACAACCGTTTGCGAACGTTGCGGTTTGTTATTCACAAAAGCTGAAAATCCAGCTTGTTTTTCTATAAATTTATAAATCAACGCTGCTTTTTCCTCAGTTTGCTTACGTATTGTTGCTACACCAATGCGGTTAAAATCTTCCGCAATTTTACCCAATATGTAAATCGCCATTACGTTTGGCGTCGCAGGTGTTTCATTTTTCAAACCGTTCTTCCAGAGTGTCGGCAAATCATTGTGAGCACCAATGGAATACTGATTTTTGATCTGCTCGGCTTTTGCAAGACATTTCTCATTCACGATCCATACGCCCAAGCCTGCCGGCATACCAAATGCTTTTTGGACAGAAAAAAATGCGGTATCAACAACACTGAAATCCAGATCCGGGTAAGGTGCAGATGACACCATGTCCACGGCGATGAGTTTGTCAGGATGCTTTTGTTTCAGTTTGTGGATTTCCGAAACGCTCATTTGCACACCTGAGCTGGTTTCATTATGTGTCGTGCAGATCAGCTCCGCGTATTCAGGTATTACAATTTCCGACGCCACAAAACCTTCGCCCATTGGCTTTTCCAGCTTGTGTGCATATTTATTCAGGGCATTGGAATAATCATAAAACTTTTTCGAGAATGAACCATTGACCAGGTGGAAACTCTCCAATTCCACACAGCTGAACAGAATACGCTCCCAGGCTTCCGACGCGGATCCAAGAAACAGAATTGCGTGTGTATCCGGAACATTGAGCAATATTCTGAGCTGGTCAACAGTGAACTTATGTAAGTCTCTGTACTGCTGGCCACGGTGAGATATCGAACCAAGCTGATCGGTCACAAAAGTTTGCAGGTGCTTTTCAAATGTTGGGTAAAGCTGAGCCGGGCCGGGAGTGAAAAAAGTTAATGACATCTTTGGCTATAATTTGAAAGCATTTATTAAATAAGAAATAGTCATTTGCGGTAAGCCATTGTCACAAGTTTTCACTTATCGTGAGGGTTTTTCATTCGTTGTCAGAGGTAGTCAGGCGTTGTCATTTATCGTCAGGATTTGTCAATACAGCATCCTGAACCGAATCGTACCTTCCACGTCCTTCACTTCCTGAATAAATTCCTCCGTATAATTCTTGTCAATATCCACGATTACATATCCGATATGCTCATTTGTTTTCAGGTACTGCCCTGTAATGTTGATATTATTTTTGGCGAAGATCTGGTTCAATTTGGCCAGAACGCCAGGAACATTTGCGTGAATGTGAAGCAAACGGTGCGAATCTTTCAACTTTGGTAATTGTACTTCGGGGAAGTTAACGCTTCCGTAAGAGCTGCCATTGTTCATAAATTCAAGCAGTTTTCCAGGAACAAAATGCCCGATATTTTCCTGCGCTTCCTCAGTGCTGCCACCGATGTGCGGAGTCAGAATGACATTTGGCAATCCTCTCAACGGGCTTTCAAAAGACTCCGCGTTGGTTTTCGGTTCGTAAGGGAAAACATCAACACCTGCACCGGCTACTTTACCGCTTTTTACGGCATCGGCCAAAGCCGGAATATCGACAACGTGCCCTCTTGAAAGATTCAGGAAAATCACACCCTGTTTCATCAGATCGAATTCGCGTTTTCCGATCAGGTTGCTATTTTCCTTACGGCCGTCAACGTGCAGACTGATCACGTCGGAAATGGCAAGCAGCTCATCCAGTGTGTTCAGTTTACGGGCATTTCCCAGTGAAAGTTTTTCAATTTCATCGTAAAAATAGACCTGCATTCCCAAGGCCTCGGCAACAACGGAAAGCTGGGTTCCGATACTTCCGTACCCAACCATTCCCAATTTTTTACCGCGCACTTCAAAACTTCCGATTGCCGATTTGTCCCAGATTCCAGCATGCATCTGATTGCTTTTGGTAACGGTATTACGAATCAAAGTAATCATTTCGCCAACGGCCAGCTCCACAACGGAACGGGTGTTGCTGTATGGCGCGTTGAAAACCGCAATTCCGCGTTTCGCCGCTTCTTCAAGATCAATCTGGTTGGTTCCGATACAGAATGCTCCAATCGCCATGAGCCGGTTCGCATTGTCTAGGACGCGCTTGGTAACATTCGTTTTGGAGCGAATACCAATAATCGAAACATCTTTGATACGTTCGCAAAGCTCGTCTTCGTCCATAGCGCCTTTGACGAATTCGACATTGAAGCCCTGCTCTTCAAAAGCACGCAAAGCAGCCGGATGCACATTTTCAAGCAGCAATACCTTGATCCGGCTTTTCGGATAAGACTGGCTACGGCTCAATTTATTGTCATATAAAAAGTCATCGAAAGAAGTTGCAATATGATCCGCAACTGCTGTAACCCGTGGACGTTCTACATTTTCTGTGAAAGCGTAAAAACGACTTGCTAATCCTGACGCTTTCAGCTCATAATCCGTGTAACCGTCACCGATGGCATATATTTCGCCATCCAGATTCAGAGAAGAGAGCAATTTTATTTTTCCACCGTCCATTGACAGCACATTATCTTCATCAATTCCTGTAATATTTCCGTTTGCATCAAACCGGAATTCGTTTGCGAAAACATGGTCCGCACGAATTCCCAACCCGGTTGCCACAGGCACGATAAACTCCTTAAAACCACTCGAAACGATAAATATCTGATCCGTATTCTCGGTAAGGAATTGTTTGTTGCGCAAAAAAGAATCTGAAACTTTGGTCTTCAAAAACGCTACCAATTCATCAATATGAGAAATATTGGCTTTCAGCAGACTGATCCTTTCCCGGAGCCCCTGAGCAAAAGACATTTCCCCGTTCATACCCTTATTGGTAAGATCTGTTATTTGCTGCACAATCGAATCGCGTTCCGGATGCCCGTTTAGCGCAATTGCTGCCAGTTCGTCTAGCCCTTCAACCTTGGTAAAAGTGCTGTCGAAATCAATAATGATGTACGGGGGATTGAGTGTTAATGTGGACATGAAGCGGAAAAATAACTAAGTAATAATCAAATTAAAAGTATCTATTACAGACTATGTCAATCCGATGATTTATGGATCAGGCCACAAAATTACGAATCTGTTATATAGGACGCTAACAAAATATTGATCGGATGAGTTTTATTATTGACACTTCTTGGGACCGGTCAGCACAGCGGACTGAACATATTTCAATTGGCAAAAAAACAATATACGTCCCTCCCAGGACCAGACAAATTTTTAGCCCCCGGATTTACCCGTTCGACCGAACTAAATATATCTGTTTTTCAAAAACGCCAAAGCCCTGTTTTCCGACCAATAGATACCATCCGACAGGGATGCCGGCCGAAATCCACAGTGCCCTCCCGCAGATGTCTTTTCCAGCCAAACCAGATCTAGTGTTTTTATGAGATCAACAGGCAGGCTGTCGTAGGGCACGATCGGATCGTTGTCTGCGTGGACGATCAAAGTAGGTATCCTGATGCTGCCAACGAAATGCATGGAACTGCACTTTTCATAGTAGTCATCAGCGCTTTCAAACCCGTGAATGGAAGCGGTGTAAATGTGGTCAAAATCGTAAAGGGTATGTACATGCCGGTAGTCCCTCATGCTGATCATTTCCGGGAAGAGTACGGATTTCGCCTGAACCTTTGGTTTCAGTGTTTTCAAAAACCGCTGCATGTATACCCTGTTTCCGGGTTTAATTATTTCGAGGCTGCACGCCTTCAAATTCATCGGAACGCTGAAAACGATAGCACTTTTAACGGCAGGATGAATCAATTCACCCTGCTCTCCTGCATATTTCAAGGTGAGATTCCCTCCCAGACTGAACCCTATCATGTGAATTTCGCTATACCCTTTTGCCATAGCGTGCTGAACAACGAAATCAAGATCTTCCGTTGCACCGCTGTGGTAGAACCGCGATGTTTTGTTCATTTCGCCTCCACAGCTTCGGAAATTCCACGAAAGACAATCAAATCCGTTTACGGTCAACAACCGAACCATTCCTCTTATATACTGACTGGAGCTACTTCCTTCCAATCCATGCGATAGTATTACCAAAGGCACGTCTCCGGATTGATTTTGCTCACAACAATAAGTCCAGTCCAGATCCAGAAAATCTGAGTCCTCGGTTACAATTCGCTCGCGCTGGTAGGTCACATCCCGGATTACACGGAACAATGATGGGTATATGCTTTGAAAATGCCCGTTGGGAAGCCAGAATGGAGGCGAATGATCTGTACTTTGGCAAACTGGCATATTCTCGTTTAAAATTCCCTGCAAATAAAACAAGAATCAATTTGCCGGAATGCACTTTTGTAATTTAAAATAACGGCCACAAAGTAAATAAAACGTTTCCATTAGAAAATAATCTATTTCAAAGACGGTTTTCCGCACTAAAATCCTGCGTCTCAATTATGTCATCGATAATTATCTGGTATTGACCCTTCTAATGCTACCTGGAACACTTCTAATCTTTTTTCGTAATTCACTTGTTTATTTATTATTTCTATATACATTTGGTTTTCAATACTTATAAGAAACAATACTAATGGCAGAAGGTACAGTTAAATTTTTCAATGACTCCAAAGGATTTGGATTCATTCAACCATCAAATGGTGACAAAGACATTTTCGTTCACGTATCTGGTCTTCAGGATGATATCCGTGAAAACGACAAAGTGACTTACGACGTGGAAAATGGCAAGAAAGGTTTAAACGCGGTTAACGTAAAAGTTATCTAAGTTTACTCATAAAAGCATTTGGAAAGCATCCTGATTCACCTCAGGATGCTTTTTTTATAGCCCGACTATTTTTTTAACTTGCTCCTTAACCATACCGCATCATAAGTCTCAGATTGCCAACCCTTTGCTCTCGGAATCATATAATTAATCTGTTCGTCAATATGCTTTGTATATGGCACCAATCTACTGTCATGTTGATCTGACAGTGTTTTCAGGTATGGCAATTTGGTAACTCCCAGTGCCATAATATACTCCATATCAAGCTCCTGCGCGTAATTTGTATTATACCAGGTAATCAGGCGATCCCAATCTACCAGGGTATAGGATGTAATCACAAAATAGAGCAACCACGCATTTTGATTTATCAGATACCGGTTCGTTTTCAGATTTTTAATTTTGACGATGGTCAGAGACAGACCTGCGCCTGTCAGCAAAATACTGATAAACACCCATATTCGCTTGTAAGTCAGTCCGCACGCATCTACATAAAGCATATTTTTGTAACACGTAAAAAGAGCCAGCATTCCGTTTAAAATAATCCAGATAACGGCAAGCTGCACCAGACGCGTTTTTCCTGAATAGAAATTCTGGTTTGCGCGAAAATAAAACATGATCAGGCCAATTGCCGCTACGATGCTCATGATCAGCGTACCAAACCCCTGATGTACCTGATCGGAATGACTGCCCTGCGCGTGATTTAGCGACGGAAAGAAAATCTGCAAAATATTAAAAACCAGGAACGCTACGATCAACATATTGAGCATTGAGAACATCACCACAGCCTGGTGGTTTTCTCTCCGTAACCCGAGCATGCCTTCGCTCCCCTTTGAATCCCGCGTTCTCACGACTGTATCCAACCGCCCCGTCTCTGTTTTGAAAAGGCCCCAGGGAAAAACCAGCGGAGAAAGCATAATGCCGGAAAACAAAACGTAGAATATAAGCGGGAAGTCAAAATTGAAGTCAGGAAACTTTAGAGTTGGGAAAAAATCCGGATTGGCGAGACTGTACAGCAAATAGAACACAACGGTGACGCTGGCAGGTGCAACGTACAAGTATGCTTTTCTTTTGGTAAAAATTTTAAAAAGTGATCCGGATGAAAAAAACACTGTCAAGTCCGAAAGAAAAACTGGAACTGCATTAATAAAACCTACGAAGGCGCTGGCCATTATGCCATTTACAAAACCTGCGAGCAAACCGCTCCGAACCGAAAAAACCAATCCTGCAAGAAGAAATGAAGTCAGATTGTAAAGTGGATACGCAGGCCAGGATCCATGTAAATAAACTCCGCCAGCCGACAAAAGATGCCCACCAGCACCAAGCCACCATATCTTTTCCTTTTGTAAATGATGGCACCAGGTAGTCAGAGGCACCATAATCAGAGAAAAAACCAGCGCGTTCAATCCCGAATCATGGTTAAAGAAAAGCCAGGTGTGAACCACCACGAGGGTTAACCAAAGTAAATAGGTCAATTTCTTTGTCATAGTTTACATTATCAAAAGTACTTTGTTTTGCAAAGTAAATTAATAAAAGCTCTCGTTAACCACATTCGTGCAAAATTATTTTGACTTCCTGAATCCTGGCAGTACCCGCCCTATTGGAAATACAAATTCTTTATACTTACTTGAATGACTTTCAAATATTTACCTACCATTTTTTGAACCAAAACCCTTAAACAATGCAGAATTTTATTTTTGCTGGCGTTGGAAATCGTCTCGTTGCACAGATCATCGATGGACTTATTCTTGGTTTCGTCATCTCATTATTGCTCGTTCCCATATTTGGAATCGGCTTTTTTACCTCTTCAATGGGCAACACCGATGACGTAGGCGCAGCTGCCGCACTCGCCGGGCTCGCAATTTTACCCATCATTTTGTTAGGAATTGGTGCTCCGGTGCTTTATGAAGCATTTATGATCAGTTCTGCTAAACAGGCGACAATTGGTAAAATTGTCATGAAAATTAAGGTAGTGGATGAGCAGGGACTTCGGCTTACCTTTGGCGCCGCACTTGGCAGAGCGCTCATAAAATATGTTACTTCAAATCTTTGTATTCTGCTCTGGCTTTGGCCGTTGTTCAACAATACAGAACAGGCTTTACATGACCTGGTTGTAAAAGACTTTGTGATACGTGAATAAATTGAGGATGGTCAAAAATATAGTGCTTCTGTCTGCCGTAGCTGGTTTAACCGCATTTTATTTTCTGAACGACCCTGCCGGAAAGCCGGTTGGAATGCCTTGTCTGATACAAACATACACCGGGTGGAAATGCTGGGGATGCGGCGGACAACGCGCTTTTCATCAGATTCTGCATGGAAATATACAGGAAGCATTTCGCCTGAACGCGCTCATATTTCCTGTATTGATGCTTTTTGGGTACATCATTGTATCCGAGCTTTCTCATAGGAGCAAACCATATTATTTTTTACAAAAAAGGAGTGTCCAGATATCGACACTCCTTTTAGTAATTGGTTTCACGATTCTCAGGAACGTCAGCGATTCATAGTTGCAGAAATAAGATTGACACTTACCGGGCTATTTCTATTTTGAATTTTTTGCCTTTCATTTTTTCTTCGGCAATTAACCCAAGCATTGTTTTTACTTTGTTTTTTCGCACAGCGGCAAATGATATCGTGTCCTTCACCTCGATAAGTCCGAGATCCGTCTTTTCCAGCTTTCCTTTTTGCAACAGAAAACCTACGATATCCATCTTGTTCAGCTTGTTTTTCTTACCGCCACTGATGTAAACTGTGGTCCACTCAGGAGCAGGCGGGACTGTTGATTTCGACGGCAAGCTCAATACTTTGGGTGGGTAAATAATATATTCCGGTAATTTTTCTTCTTTGCTTAATAAAATATATGCTGTTCCCTCCGACTGCATCCGTGCGGTGCGTCCGTTTCGATGCGTAAATTCGTCGCCCTTCATTGGCATTTCGACATGAATGACATGTTTGACATCCGGAATATCCAGGCCGCGTGCAGCCAGGTCCGTTGCCGCCAGATACAAAACCGACCCATTCCGAAACCGAATCAATGTTCTTTCGCGGTCTTCCTGTTCAAGTTTACCATGAAAAAATGCGCATTCTATTCCCTCTTCTTTCAAAAGCGTGCTAATACGTTCCACTGAGTCGCGCTGATTACAAAAAATCATGGCCGATTCGGAACCAAGTGTTCCCAGCAATTTGAGCAGACTATCCAGCTTTTCCCCCTTTTCCGACAAAACCTGTACCAATGTCAGGCCACTTTTTTGGTTTTGGTTGGTGATAAAATCAATTTCAACCGGTGTTTTCACATTGACAAAAGAGGGTATTTTTTTCCCTTCGGTTGCAGAAACGAGCACTTTCTTTTTCAGATTCCGGAGATTCTTCACAATTTCTCCCATCTCTTCCTGAAAACCCAATTCCAGCGATTTATCAAACTCATCCAGCACCAATGTAGCGATCGACCGATAGGAAAACGATTGCCTGTGCATGTGATCCAGTAAACGCCCGGGCGTACCGATCAGCAATGCAGGCGGTTCCGTAAGGCTTCTTACCTCCGTTTGCATATCATGCCCTCCGTAGCAACAAGTAACCTTAAAACCGGTGGCTATTTTGCGCCAAACCTGCTCGATTTGTAGTGCCAGTTCACGGGTGGGTACAATTACCAGACACTGAACCTGGTCAATTTCCTGTTTAAGCAGAGACAACACGGGCAGAAGAAAAGCAAGTGTCTTCCCAGATCCTGTCGGTGCAAGCAAGAGCACTTCCGGGTTCTCCTGTACCGCTGTGTTGGCCTGTTGCTGCATTTCATTTAATGCAGTAATTCCCAGCCCTGAAAGTATTGTTGTGAGGTTATCCTGATTTGACATACAGCAAAGGTAATTCCTTTGTAGCAGTAATGCGTCAGCTAACTTGTTAAAATACAAAACCCCGCATTCCGGCAAGGGAGACAGGGTTTTGACTATAATCCAATGATTACAAACCGGATTTCTAATTTTCCGGAACGCGATCTCTGGCCTGCCTGGCAAGCATCCAAGCCGGATATTCGGTCGTGAGTGCACTCACGGTGTCCAATACCAACAGATCATCCTGAGAGAGAACTACTTTGGTTGCACCAATATTATCGTCGAGTTGCTCAGGTTTTTTGGCCCCGATAATAACGCTGGTAACCGCTTTTTGATGTAAAAGCCACGCCAGCGCGATCTGTGCGACAGACACCCCGTGATTTCTAGCAATGGGTTCCATCGCCTCAATGATGTCGTATGCTTTCTCCCGCTCAACGGGCGGAAAATCAAACGAATCGCGGCGGTTATCACCGGATGTTTCATTATTACGTGTATATTTTCCTGACAAAAATCCACCTGCAAGCGGGCTCCAGGGCATCAGTGCCAGATTCTGATCCTCCATCATCGGTACAAGTTCTCTTTCCAGATCACGACCGGCAATGGAATAATAATGCTGACAGGCAACAAATTTGGTCCAGTTATTTTTGTCGGCAATACCGTTGGCTTTCATAATTTGCCAGGCGGTATGATTGCTCACACCCAGATAACGTACCTTGCCGGAACGCACCAGGTCTTCCAGACCCCGCATGGTTTCTTCCAGCGAAGTAAAACTGTCGACACCATGAATGTAAAAAATGTCAATATGGTCCGTGCCCAGCCTGCGCAGGCTGTCCTCTGCGGACGCCATCAGGTGTAAACGTGATAAGCCGATCTGATTGGCACCGGCCGCCATTCTGCCTCTCGCCTTGGTAGCTACAACAACATCATTCCGGTTGATTCCCAGATCTTTGAAAGCTCTTCCTAAAATCTCCTCAGATTTTCCATAAGAATAAACATTTGCCGTGTCAAAAAAATTGATCCCGCTTTCCCATGCTGTTTTGACAAGTGCGTTTCCTTCTTCCTGTTGTAATTTACCAATCGCTTCCCAATAACCGTCGCCGCCAAAAGTCATGGTTCCGAAACATAATTCAGAAACCAATACGCCTGTGTTTCCTAAAAATTTGTATTTCATAACAGTGGATTCCGGGGTTTTGAAAAAAATTACCAATCACTCAAAAAGGTCCTCGGAGCGTTCAAGCATCAGTATCGAGGCCTGCGGTACGATCACGTATTTTTCTCCGTCATATTCCAGATCAATTGCACTCCGCTGTAAATAGATTGCAATATCGCCTTCCTTTGCCTGCAATGGCATATATTTCACCTTTTCTTCTGTTTCTTTCCAGGGCTCATCTTCGGTGGCTACTGGAATCGGGTATCCTGGTCCTACCTTGATCACATATCCACTTTGTACCTGTTCTTTTTCAGTGATAGTAGGAGGTAAATACAAACCGCTGTTGGTTCGGTCACTCGGACTTTTCGGGCGAATTAACACGCGGTCTCCTACTACAATTAGACTTCTTAAACGATTGTCAGATGTGACTTCAAACATATAAATGATATTGATGGGGTATAAGCTATTCGCAGATAGCTGTTGGCTTTTTTTGAAATTCTATAAACTAGAGGCCGCAATTTATCGGCTTCTGGTCAACAAAAATTTGAGACGAAATGTTTTTTAAAATTTTCAGTTTTTAAAACTGGAAGTAAATGAACTGGTTTTCCACCACCACACCCAGAAAGTAAGTAGCTGAGCAAATGCCAAAAAATATCAGAAAAAACAGGCTCGTACTTTTGGTAGGAATTTTCTCAAAATAGTGCTCTTTGAGCAAAAGAAATACGATGAGTAAAACACAGAACCACATTTCTACGATATTAAATGGCGACTGTATTTTATCAGTTAAAGATAGTGTCATAATTTTTTTAAGGATCACAACTGATTCCGCAACCGGGTTACGGAAAAATACCCAGGCCAGCGTAACCAAGGCAAATGTGATCAAGATACTGAATAACCGGAAGATGCCATGTTTTGGCAATGACATTCCTGCATTTTTTAGCCACTTATCGCGTAAAGCGGCAGTCACCTGATAAAACCCGTGGAGCGCTCCCCAAACCACAAAATGCCAGGAAGCCCCATGCCACAATCCGCTGACGAGAAATACAATAAACTGGTTTTTATATTTGTGAAATTCCCCTTTCCTGTTGCCGCCAAGCGGAATATAGAGATAATCCCGAAACCATGTCGACAAGGAAATATGCCATCTTCCCCAAAATTCTGATACAGACCCGGACTCGTAGGGCGACCGAAAATTGTCCATCAATGTAAATCCCATCACCCTGGCGGCGCCAATTGCGATATCGGAATAGCCGGAAAAATCGCAGTAAATTTGGAAGGAATAAAAAACCGTTGCAACAAGTAAAGTCATTCCGTTGTGTTCGGCAGGCGCCGCGTAAGCAAAATCGGCAACCTGGGAAAGCCGGTCCGCGACAACTATTTTCTTGAAAAACCCGAAAGCCATTTGAATCAACCCTGATTTCACATTCTCAAAATCATACTTGAAATAGGTATGAAACTGATACAACATATTCTGCGGGCGTTCAATCGGGCCGGCAACAAGCTGCGGATAAAACATCACGTACAACGCATAAATGCCAAAATGCCGCTCAGGTTGCTGGTTGCCACGGTACACTTCAATCGTGTAACTCATCGCCTGAAAGGTATGAAATGACAGGCCGATCGGGAGCAAAATATGGTTGGCGTTGTCAACAAACCAGTTCAGAATTACCGGCGGGATTACCCTTTCCAAATGCGGGATCACCGGCCTGAAACCGATGGTCTGCAAAACGTGGTTTACAGAAGTTTCTAAAAAATCATAGTATTTGAAAAAGCACAGAATTCCAATGTTTGAGATCAGGCTGATGATCAGCAACAGCTTCTTTTGCTTCTGGTTTTCAGCCTGCGCAATCCATATTCCTGCATAATAATCGATCACAATCGTTCCAAACAGGATCAAAATAAAGACCGGCTTGAAAACCATGTAAAAGTAGCAGCTTGCTCCCAGCAAAAGCATCCAACGGCCACGCAACGACAAACTGAAATAAGCCAGCGTGACTACAATGAAGAACAATAAAAACTGTATGGTATTAAAAAGCATCAGATCAAATATACTCGCGATTGACTATTTCTTCTTTTATGATGTATAAAGGCCGGTTTTTGGACTGAAAAAATATGCGCAGCACATATTCGCCAATAATCCCCAAGGCAAGCAACTGCACCCCGCTAAACAGGATAATTACAAAAAGCAAAGCTGTGAAACCTTCAATTACCTGCGCAAAAAACAACTTTTTTGCGACGACGATGAAAAAGTAAACCAGGGAAAGTGTGATTGCAAAAACGCCAACCCGGCTCATAAATTTGATTGGAAACTCACTGAAATTGAAAATCCCGTTATAAGCAAGCTGAAACAGCTGTTTGAAAGAATACTTTGATTCGCCCGCCGCACGCTCATCGCGCTCGTATTCATACCCGACCTGATTGAAACCGATCCAGGAACGCATGCCGCGCAGGTAACGACTTTCTTCCGGCATTTTATTTAACACATCTACAACCCGTCGGCTCATGAGTGCAAAATCGCCGCTGTCAAGCGGAATTTCAATGTAGGAAATGGACTTCAAAAACCTGTAAAACAGATGATATCCAGTTCTTTTAACAACGCCTTCTTTTCTCTTTTTCCTGACCGCATATACCACGTCGTTGCCTTCTTTCAACAATCTGTAAAATTCGGGTAAAAGCTCAGGCGGATCCTGTAAATCTCCATCAATTACAAAAAGCCCCTCGGTACCTCTCGCAGCAGCAATACCTGCTGTAAGTGCAAGCTGATGACCATGGTTCCGGGATAAAAAAACGCCGTGATAACGTGCATCAGTCAGAGCCATTTGCCTGATTTTCAACGCAGTGTCATCTTTACTACCATCGTCAATCAGCACCACTTCTATGTGCAACGGACTTGAATCCATTACGGCATTCAGGCGCTGTATCAGTAGCGGAAATGTTTCCGATTCATTATATAGCGGTGCAACAATTGATATCTGAGGACTTTCCAATGGATTCGTTTTATCTGTAACAGAATTGGGCAAATTTACATATTTGCAATTATTATTATCAAAAAGTCCGGCATTATGGAATGGTAAGGGTACGCAATATTCCCGCCTGTACTTTATTTCCGTTGATTTTGATCAGTCCAAGTTTATAAGTTCCAGGCACGAGAGAGGATAAGGCAATTTCAATATTTGCGCCCTTATCAAACTGAATCAAAGGGTTCCTTCCGGTGTATAAGTTTTGATTCATTTTAAACAAATAGGTTCTGTCTCCATTCACGATAAATGGATATTTACCATCATTAACCCCAAAACTAAAATTACCTTCCGAGTCGGTTATCTGAATTGCACCGGACTTTTCCTCGATAGAAACGCCCATTTCACCTGCTGGTAAACCCTTCACCTTGTCAATTTCAGGGATCAGCATTGAGGTTTCAGCAGGATATTGATAAATACCTGAACTGACCATTTCTTTCATCAGATCGTCGACATACCCGGCACCTTTTGAAAATGGAATATGCCCCAACCCGAACGCATCGTGTTCCTGATTGTAAGCACTTACCAGCAAATACTTTCGACGTTCCGAAATTGCTGGCAAATAATTATAAAATGAAATCAGCCAGATAAAAATGCTGGTATACAAAACAATTCTGAATCCTTTTTTTTGCACTCCGCTGCCCACGGTAGCGGCAAGAAAAGTAAGATAACAAACAGATAGAAATACGGCAGGGTAAAGCTTGTAATTACTGACAAGCATCACAAAAAAGCCGAACCGTGGCCGTAATAAACCGATTATCAGCGCATTAGAGACCAGAAAAACCATCACCCCGAGCATAAATGCCGTCAGTTCGTCACCATCCTTACGTTCCGGAATAAATCGCCGGACAAGAGCAGGAAACTTTTTCGGAATTCCCCAAAAGCGTTTGGTCCAGGGGGTTAAAAGTGAAAGAAGCCAGATCACGACCCAAACCAGAACAAAACAGCTGGTAATCACTGGTAAAACGGACCGGAATTCGACACGTATCCACGGAAAAAAATCGAACAACCCGCCCAGAAATGTAAGAAAACCCAGTACTGACAAATGCGGATATTTCATCAGAAAGTCCACACTCGACTCATTTCCCTGCGCAGACATGCCATAAAAATAGCATCCAACAGCCAGAACGCCCGCGCCACACCAAATTGCAAGAAGCTTAAAATTCGCTCTCCAAAGCAGAACAACCGCGCCGCCAGCCCAGACAAAAATTCCGTTACTCATTGCAAAAGTGGCGCAAACTCCGGCCAAAACCGCCCAGACAAACTGCTTCCGGGAGAGCAGAAACATGGAAAGACAGATGAAGAAAATAACCGGCTGGTGTTGCAGACTGCAAATGGACCAGAGAAAAATCAGGTGATATTGTAATTGAAACAGCAGGAACGGAACCGGCAAAAAGTACCACCAGTTTATCTTGCTTCCCCGGAATGAAATCCAGAACAAGCCGCAGGTTCCCAATGTAAAGCAAGCGCCTGCTATTTGTAAAAATGTAAAATTGAGATGACCTGTTACCCAGTAATACACAAGAACAGACAGTTTCCCGAAAACCATCCTATGCTCATTGTTGGGCTGAAAAAGCAATTTTAACTTGCCGCTGGCAGAAGCTTCCGCGAGCCAGTGCCGGAGAAAATCAGGAAAAGGGTCAAAATCATCAAACCAGGGCACGTTGACTGCGTAACGAAAAATGACAAATACCCAAAGCAAAATGGGTAAAATCATGACACCTGTCAAAATCAATCTTTTATTTTTGCTCACTACGATCTTCTTTCATATGAATTGCCTCTTTACCGAAGTATCCGGCAAGGCATCTGTTCCACAAAAACTCCTGATTGTCGCTGATGTCATCAATATATAACGAAAGCGGCCGGTTTTTGATCAGCGGCACATATACAATCGGCTCTTTTGAAGCCTGAATCAAAGCGTAACGCTGAAAAGATTCTTTATCAAATGCTGCTGCCGTACCACTATACAAATCGCGGTAAAGCATTTTTACATTGACACTTCTCACAAAACCTACGCAAATCGATACTACCAGGACAAAATACAGCAATCCATAACGCACCAGTTTGATATTGAACTGAGATGCATACTGCCGCTGTAAATAGTGAAACACAACGCCAACAACATAAAACCAGCCGATTAGAAAATACAGGTAAACGCAATTGATCACCCTGGCAGTAGGTTCAATTCCAACACCATAATAGGACGGAAACAGCTGCGCCGCCAAAATACCGACGAAGAGCAATACCGCAAACCATACCGGAACGGAAAAATAATTCCGCGCTCCTGTCGACAGGCGCGAGAGTACCACCATCCATGCAAAAGTGAAAAATATAAGCGGCGTACGGAGAATCCAGTCCAGGCTGAGCAATGCCAGTTTAAGAAACGAAGAAGTGAATGAAAACATGAAATTGCCACTCAGTGGATTACCTCCCATACGCTGTGCGTTGCCCGGCGACGAAAAGAACAAGTAAGCCGAAAATACTGAGACGACCAGCATTGCGATCATGAACATGTCCGCCTTACGATGAAAAACGAGCCTGTAAAACCACCATGCTGCAACCAGCAAGAGCGCAATGATCAGATTGGTTTCACTACATCCCACGATAGCAAATATTAAAAATCCCGCCAGAACAGAGATCAGTAATTTGGCACCCTGGGTATCCTGTCGATACCATCTCAGCACAAGAACGATCAGCAAAAGTGTTAAAATGTTAGGAACCGTGTAGGAGACAAAAGCAGCCATCCAGTAAAAAGCTTCCGCAATACTGGCGATTTTGAGTATGTACAGAAAAAACACAATGCCCGCAAAACCAAAATGCGCCAACCGCGACAATGTGGGCGTCAGATGGCGGAACAGGCTGTACAATCCAAATATCATCGCCGAAATCAGGACGACAGGCAAAATCTTGAAACCCACAAACGAATGCCAGAAAAGCGGATTCGAGTGGTTCATAAAAATCCCGAAGTAGCGGCCGGTCCAGGTAGTGTAATATAGCTTCATTGCCTCAAACCACCCGATGTTGAAATCTGTCCAGATATAGCAGAAATCATCGGCGGGGGAAGGGTGATTGTAATAGGAAAGCGCCAGTAAAGGAGTCAATACAGTAGCCAACAACAGGATGTTGATCCAATTGCCTACAACCCGATATTTTTTATAAAAGTTATTCATTAATAATTTTTTCAATAATGTAACGTGGCCGCCCTTTTACTTCCTCATAAATCTTGCCGATGTATTCTCCGATCAGTCCAAGTGCCATCATATTGGATCCGCTGAAAAAGGTAAGCGGCAGCATGGTTGAGGTCCAGCCGGGAACCGTGTAGCCAAAGAGATAGGAGAACAAAATGTAAAATACGATGGACATCGCGATTAAAAAATTCAAAACGCCGAAGTACAAAACGAGGCGCATCGGAAAAGTAGAAAATGACGTAATGCCGTTCCATGCAAAAAGCAGCATTTTACTAAGCGGATATTTCGACTCGCCGGCAACTCTTTCCAGCCTGTTGTAAAAAACTTTGTCGCTCCTGAAGCCGATCAGCGGAACAACGCCCCGCAAAAATAAATTGATTTCCCTGAAATTACCCAGTTCCTGAAGAACGCGCCTGTCCATCAAACGAAAATCCGCGTGATTAAAAACAACCGGAACACCCATTTTTTGCATCAAAACGTAGAAACCTTCCGCTGTGGTGCGTTTAAACCAGGTATCCGAACTGCGGTCGCCGCGTACACCGTAAACAACCATAGCGCCTTCTGCATGTCTTTCGATCATGGAGGTGATGGCGTTGATGTCATCCTGAAGATCGGCGTCTATGGTGATAAAGCAGTCAAAATCATCGACATGTTTTTCCAAACCTGCCATGATCGCGCTCTGGTGTCCGAAGTTTCTGGAAAGTTTGACGCCAATTATTGTATCATCCTGTTCGCAAAGGCTTTCAATAATATCCCAGGTTTTGTCCCGGCTTCCGTCATTGATAAAACATATTTTGCTGTCGGCAGCAATCAGGCCGCGACCCTTGATATCCGTGTAATATGCTTTGAGTGTAGAATACGTAAGATGCAATATCGCTTCCTCATTGTAACATGGTACTACCAATAGCAAGCGGGAAGACTTCATTTAAATTCTGGTTGGTTTAATCGACAAAAATAGTGGTAATATTTGATTTCAGCGCCTTTTGCCACGATTAGCAAGTCTTAGGACTGAAAGATAACAGATTAACTTATTATCCGGCGGGATGGTACAGACCCACAAAGCAAGTCGTCAAACCAGGCTACCTGACATTTCCGTAAAATTTACACCTGCGGACTCCGCTTTAAAAATTTCCTGTTATTTAAAAATGGGTATAGCAAAACGGCCAGTAAAATCAGGATTGTTCCCAAATAGAATCCGTCCGTCATCCGCTCCTTTTCTCCAAAAAAGAAGAAGGCCAGCGCAATGCCGTAAACCGGCTCCAAATTGATAGTCAGATTAATGAGATAAGCCGAAAAGTGCTTCATCAGTTGTGTCGCCATCGTACTTGCGTATACCGTACAAATCCACGCAAGAAACAGTATCCACAACCAATCCTGCCCTTTTGGCCAAACAGGCGCCGGAGCCGTCCAACCCCGCCATTCCGCAAGCCCTAAAAACAGCAGGGAAAAAATACTAGCTCCGACCATTTCGTAAAAGGTAATGATGTAAGCATCAATACGCTGCACCAGACGACTGTTTGCAACGGTAAAAACAGCGGCAAGCATTGCTGAAACCAAAGCCAGAAAGAGACCGAGCGCATGGTCAAATTCGAAACGAAAAACTACGTAGAGACCTGCAAAAGCAAGAATACCCAGTCCGACTTCCAGCAGACGTACCGGCCGCTTGTTCACCAGCGGCTCGATCAGGCTTGTCCAGAGTGAGGTGGTCGCCATCCCGGCCAGGCATACCGAGGCTGTTGAAACCCTGGCCGAAGCAAAAAACAATATCCAGTGTGACGACAAAACGAGGCCTACAGCCAACATGCGTAATATATCCCTGGACGTCGCTTTAAAGCCTTTTCCTTTGACAAATATCAGCAGGGCAAGGCCCAGAGCCGCAAGGGAAGTCCTGTAAAAGACAAGCGCAACCGGAGAAATTGAAACCATTAACCCCACAATCGCTGTGAATCCCCAGATCAAAACCAGAAAGTGCAGATGCAGATAGGAGCGAAATGTGGTAGCTGAAAACATGAATTAACGTGGCAATGTTTTATAAAGGACAAAACCGACAAACGAAAACACAATGTTCGGTAACCAGACGGCAAAAAGCGTATTGATCGTGCCGGCCTCAGCAACTCCTTTTGACAGCAAAAAGAAAAGGATGTAGATAAATGCAAGCATAAATCCGAGTGCAATTTGCCAGCCAACACCTTTACGACTTTTCCGCGCTGATACGATCACACCGATCGCAGTCAGGATCAAAATGGCGAAAGGTTGCGTAAAACGGATGTATTTTTCGATCAGATAAACTTCCAGACCGTCAGCCCCACGGCTGCGCAGCAAGGCAATGTAGGTGTTTAATTCCGGGAGTGTGAAGGTTTCGAAAAGATTGTAATCACTTTCAAAATCTTTTGGATAAAGATTGATCGTTGTATCAATTTCGGTGCCGTGTGTGATTTTCTCGCCCAGGCTGTCCAATGTGCGTACTACGTAATTCTGCAACGCCCATTTGTTCTTTTTAGGCTGCCATACAATTTTATCTGCTGAAAATTTTTGCAGAAGTTTATTGCCTTTCACCGTTTCCATGGTGAATTTGTTTCCTGTCTGTGAACTCAGGTTGTAGCTCTCAAGATAGGCGTAGACGTCCGGCGCAATGGTGATGTGGACATTCCGGTTACCGTAATAAAACTCTGACTTTACGTACTTTTTTTCGAAAGCATTACGGATTTTGTTTGCTTTTGGCAAAATCCAGCCGACCTGCAGAAACGTGATTGATCCCAAAATAATCGCCCCGACCATGTAAGGCAGCAGCAAACGCCCAAAACTTATCCCACTACTCAGAATCGCAATAATTTCGGTACGGGCTGCTATTCTTGAAGTAAAGAAAACCGTTGCGATAAACACCATCAGCGGGCTGATGTAATTGATCCAGTAGGGAATCAGATTGAGGTAATAATCAATCAGAATGGCATTGATCGGCGCTTTTTTGTCAAGAAAATCATCCACCTTCTCGGTATAGTCGATCATGCAGATGATCAGCACAATTACGAAAGCAACAAATACGTAGGTGATCAGGAAATTCTTGATCAGGTAACGATCCAGTATTTTTAATCTCATGGCTGGTTTGGTCTCATCGGCGCTGGACTAATAAATTTTTAGATACCTCGAGACTGATAAACAACCTACGGTTGCCGTCAATCTGTACAGAAGCTGACTTGTCGTATTCGTTTATTTCATTTATTTCAATCACGCAGCCAAGCGTAATACCCGACCGGTCCAGATGCTGCAAAAAAGAAGGCGCATGATCCAGAACACCCATCATCAGTACTTTTTCACCAATTTCAACATCCGTAAGAATCAGATAATCAGGCTCTGTCAGATTCCCTTTCGCATCCGGAATAGGATCCCCGTGCGGATCGAAACGCGGATGCCCCAAAAATGCATCCAGCTTTTCCACCAGTATTTCCGACGGGATGTGTTCCAGCTCTTCGGCAATATCGTGCACCTCATCCCAACCGAAACCCAGCTTTTCAACCAAAAAAACTTCCCAAAGTCTGTGCTTGCGAATGACGTTGATTGCTACTTTCTCACCCACTTCGGTAAGCCGGACGCCCTGGTATTTTTTATAATGTATTAATCCTTTTTCCGCCAGTTTACGTAACATATCTGTCACCGACGCTGCTCTGGTAGCAGTACTTTCTGCCAATGCGTTGGTACTCACCTCCAGACCCTCGCGGCCGGAAAGTGCATGAATAATTTTTAAATAGTTTTCTTCTGTGAAGGAATTCTGCATATTCATTAGCCGCGTGCGGTGGCAGAGCGCTATTAACTTTAAAAAATGCTTTAAAACGTCTGCAAACAGCGAAAGACAGGTTTCAACACACTGATTATCACGAATTACCGAACGATTTGCCAAAAGTACAATTTACTAACCAAATTAAAAAAAATTTAGACTGACCTAAAAATATATTTAAAATAATATATATCTTTGTTTTCCAAATTCCGAATTATTATTGTAGCCATTCCGAAATGCTGAGCAACTTAATTTCAAAAGAGAACCTACGCAAAAACCTGACAGACGACAGTAATAAACTTGCTTCTCTTTCCGAGGTGCATTCCTCCATTGCTGTTCCGGAGGGCGCAGGATTTTGGAAAAAATTAATGGCGTTTACCGGTCCGGGGCTAATGGTAGCGGTCGGATATATCGATCCGGGAAACTGGGCAACTGATATTGAAGGTGGGTCCCGCTTTGGGTATGCGTTGCTATCCGTGATCCTGATCTCCAATCTTTTTGCAATGCTCCTGCAGCATCTTGCACTGAAGCTGGGGATTGCCTCAGGGCGGGACTTGGCGCAGGCCTGCCGGGACTATTATTCCAAGCCCGTTTCCATGGTGCTTTGGGTGCTTTGCGAAATTGCAATTGCGGCCACTGATCTCGCAGAAGTGATTGGGTCAGCGATTGCACTAAATTTACTTTTCGGCCTGCCGCTGCCTGTAGGTGTAGTTCTGACAGCATTTGACGTACTGATCATTCTTTATTTTCAGCAGAAAGGTTTCCGGCTGATTGAAAGTATTGTCGCTGGTCTGATGGGGCTGATCCTCTTCAGTTTCATGTATGAAATGATCGTTTCCCAGCCTTCAGTAGCAGGTATTTTGGGCGGAATTTTACCAAAAAAAGAAATTATAACGGATCCTGGCATGCTGTACATTGCCATCGGAATACTGGGCGCAACCGTGATGCCGCACAATTTGTACCTGCATTCAGGGATTATCCAAACCCGTGCATTTAAAAAAGACGACATCGGGAAAAAGAGCGCAATTAAATTTGCGACAATCGATTCAACTGTCTCCCTTGGGCTGGCATTTTTTATTAATGCTTCTATTTTAATTCTTGCCGCAGCAACATTTCACAGCAGTGGTCATTTTGAAATCGCCGATATCACCGATGCTTATCACCTGCTGGACCCACTGCTTGGTGTAAATTTGGCAGGTATTTTCTTTGCGCTGGCTCTACTTGCTTCCGGGCAGAGTTCTACGCTAACGGGTACACTTGCCGGACAGATCGTTATGGAAGGTTTTCTGAATATCAGACTAAAACCCTGGATTCGCCGGTTGATCACACGTGGCATTGCCATTATTCCTGCATTGATTGTGGCTTCACTTTACGGAGAAAGAGGAACAGCAGAATTGCTGGTATTCAGCCAGGTTATTCTGTCCCTGCAATTAAGCTTTGCCGTTGTACCGTTGGTGATTTTTACGTCTAACAAGCTCATTATGGGGAAATTTGTTAATTCCAAAACCATAACTTTGCTCGCCTGGGTTGTCAGCGGCATCATCATCTCGCTGAATGTTTATCTTTTATTCAGGACACTTTCCTGAAACACCTACCTCAGTTCAAATTAATTTTTGGCATTCCTGTATCTTCTTTGACAGCGGTTTCCTAACTTTCGCTGTTTTTAGACCAATTGAATGGAATCCAAGCATCATATTGACAAACTCTCCGCCGCCGGTATTCTAGTTGCATTCGGCATTATTTATGGAGATATCGGAACCTCGCCTCTGTATGTAATGCAGGCCATTATCCTTCACGAGAGAATTACAGAAGAGATTATTTACGGTTCCATTTCCTGTATTTTATGGACGCTTACTTTACAGACAACCATCAAATATGTGTACCTGATCCTCAGAGCGGACAACCGCGGTGAGGGCGGGATTTTCGCGTTATATGCGTTGGTGAGAAAGCATGCAAAATGGCTGACGGTCCCGGCGGTGATCGGTGGTAGCACGTTGCTTGCCGACGGTATCATCACACCGCCCATTTCTATATCTTCTGCGGTTGAAGGATTACAGTTGATCTATCCCAACATCCAGACGATCCCCATTGTAATCGGTATTTTGACACTGATTTTCATTATTCAGGCATTTGGGACAAAAGTTGTTGGGCGTGCTTTCGGGCCAATTATGGTCACTTGGTTTGTGATGCTGGGTACGCTCGGACTGTTTCAAATTCTTGAACATCCCGAGATTCTGAAAGCATTTAATCCAAAATACGGTTTCGATCTGCTGACCAATCATCCTGGTGGATTCTGGATGCTTGGCGCTGTTTTTCTTTGTACAACGGGAGCAGAAGCGCTGTATTCCGATCTAGGTCACTGCGGCCGGGAAAACATTCGAATCAGTTGGATATTCGTTAAAATATGCCTTCTTCTTAATTATTTTGGTCAGGGTGCCTGGTTGCTTTCCGAGTTGGGCAATCTGCTGAATTCCCGTAAACCTTTTTATGAAATCATGCCGGAGTGGTGGCTGCTTCCGGGTGTCGTTATTGCAACGCTGGCAGCAATTATTGCCAGCCAGGCCGTTATATCAGGCTCATTTACTCTCATTTCCGAAGCGATACGACTCAATTTCTGGCCAAAAGTACGTCTCGTTTATCCGAGTGATCAGAAAGGACAATTGTATGTACCAAGTATCAACTGGTTGCTTTGGCTGGGTTGCACGGGAGTGGTTTTGTACTTCCGCCAGTCTTCTAATATGGAAGCGGCTTATGGCCTCGCCATTACGCTGACAATGATCATGACCACGATTCTTTTCTCGTATTATCTTTACATGAAGCGGGTCAATTTGTACATCGTGATCGGATTCATGCTTCTTTATCTGTTTATAGAAGGAATGTTCCTCGGAGCCAATCTGCTTAAATTCACCCACGGCGGTTGGTTCACAATCCTGATTGGCGTGCTTGTCGCAGGCCTGATGTCGGTTTGGCTGCGTGCATTTTATATCAAATTACGTTTGACGGAATATACCAAGCTTGAAAAATATCTGCCGGCATTGCATGAATTAAGCCGTGACATCAGCATTCCAAAATATTCCACACACCTTGTCTTCATGACCAACGCTTCACGTGCTTCGGAAATTGAGACGAAAGTGATTTATTCTATCTTCCAGAAACGCCCTAAACGTGCAGATATCTATTGGTTTCTGCACGTGGACACGACAGATGATCCATATACAATGGAGTACAAGGTAATGGCCGATGATGAAGACGACGACAATGTGATCAAAATTAATTTCCGGCTTGGTTTCCGTGTGGAACAACGGATCAACCTGTTTTTCAGGAAAGTGGTTGAAGATATGGTGATGAACAAAGAAGTGGATATAACGAGCCGCTACGAGTCACTAAACCGCCAGAATATTACCGGTGATTTCCGTTTTGTGGTACTGGAACGTTTTCTTTCTTTCGAAAATGACCTGCCACTTTTCGAACAGCTTGTTATGAAGACATATTTCTTCGTGAAAGATTTTACCACACCGGAAGATAAATGGTTCGGATTGGACAGCAGCTCTGTGAAAGTCGAAAAAGTCCCGCTGATCATCCGACCAGTCGAGAATGTGAAGCTGAGAAGAATTTAACTGAATACACCGCATTTGGCGGCAAAAAAGGATCAAAGCGCCAGGAAATAATTGGTGTTTTGATCCTTTTTTGGTTCAATCGCAGGAGCAGGATTTTATCTGAGAATAGAAAACAACCTGCCTTTCTTATTTAATATAAACTCCCTCTTCCTCTTCCCGGCTGAGAATCACTTCAACGTGCTCGCTGATGGTTGTACTCAGCGAATAACCCACATAGTCGGCATGAACAGGAAACAAATGATGCCCCCTGTCGACCATCACAGCAACCTGTACCTTTTTCATGCGGACTTTCAAAAAAGGTTCGAGCGCGAAAGCCAGAGTGCGTCCGGTATTTAGTACATCGTCAGCAATTACAATGACTTTGTTTTCAATTTCAATAGAATCGTCGTCGAATAAAATCGGACTCTGATGGTGAATGTGCTTGTCAAAACGCAGCTCAATCAACTGCACCTGAAGTGGGGAGATATCGATCAGCTCACTCGCCAGTTTGCCCGCAAAGGCATAACCTTCACCTTCAATTCCGGCAATGATCACACCAGCTTCAAGAAAATTTTGTTCATATATCTCAAATGCAATACGACGGATTTTCTGACTTGTCTGCAGCGGGCTCAAAATCTGTCGTGGCATTGGTGGATTGTTTTCAGTCATTTTTATTACTAGAATTCTTTCTGCCGTAAAATTAAAAATACCTGCGACAAACTACCGCTCTGATTCAATAAAGTTACAAATCCAACCTGCAACAATCCCGGAGTGCAGTGTATTGCTGAGACTTGCAATCCCGTTTTCAACGACTTTTGCGCCAATACGTTCGACGCGCAATTCCATCAATGCCCGGTCGTATGCTTTCGAAAATTCCGGATGTGCCTGAATGCCAAGCATGTTATTCCCGACGGTGAACATCCCATGGGCACAAGCTGGTGTGAAGGCGAGCAATTTGGCTCGCTCAGGTAATTTTACAACCTGATCCTGACACATCATCAAGAGATTAAAAGAAGGCAAAGCCGGATCCATCCATCTCTCAGTTTCTTTCACTTGAAAATTGTGCGCACCCACGCACCAGCCACGTGGCGACTTCTCAACTTTTCCGCCTAGTGCTTCCCCTAAAATCTGATGCCCGAAACAAACCCCGACAAACACGCTTCGCGAATTGGATATGTCCACGACAAAATCTTTCAACTGCGAAATCCATGCATCACCATCATAAACGGATGACTTCGATCCGGTGCAAATGTATGCTTCACATTGCGTGACAGATTCGGGAAAATGACCGTTGCAAACATCGAAAAACTCAAATTCCCATTCGGGTGCAACTTTCTCAAACAATGCAGGGAACATCTGCCGGTAATCGCCGGCTATGTGTGCCAGTTCCGCTCTTACATGATCACATTCCAGCAGACCAATTTTCATTTTTGCTGTTTTTATCCGTCAGTAATCAAGACTTAATTTTCAGGTGAAAGGATTTCGGCCGGGTCAAAACTTCATAGCCCACGGTGGAAAGCGTACATCCGCGACCTGAATTCTTCACACCCGTCCAGGCCAGAGCCGGATCCAGGTAATCGCAACGATTCATAAACCAGGTTCCTGTTTCAACCTGTTCACCTATTTCCAGAGCGGCATCAATGTCCGAAGTCCAGATTGAGGCAGTAAGTCCGTACTGGCTGTCATTCATCAAACGAATGGCTTCTTCATCATTCTTTACGGCCATGATTCCCACAACCGGTGCGAAAGTTTCCTCCGTCATAATTTCCATACTGTGATCCACATTGACCAAAACCTGCGGCGCGAGATACGGCGTACCTGGTTTGTTGGCAGGGAAAAGATCCGGATCTATCAGCGCTTTGGCTCCACTGCGAACCGCGTCGTCAATTTGTTTTTGGGCAAAATTGGCCGCCGAAATTCGCACCATTGGTCCAAGCGTCGTATCTGCGTTCAAAGGATCACCTAGCGTATAGGTTTTGGTTAGTGCCACAAAACCATTCACAAATTTATCGTAGACATCTTCATGAACATAAATACGTTCGATCCCGCAACAGGATTGTCCAGAATTAAAGAATGATCCGTCCACCAGGTTTTCAACGGCGTCAGCGAGGTCCGCATCCGCCCGGACATAGGCAGGATCTTTCCCTCCCAGTTCCAGTCCACCCACGATGAATCTTTTATTAATTGCCTCCTGCACTGCGTGACCACCCTCAACTGATCCCGTAAACGCAACATAATCAACCCGTTCGTCACCAATAATTCCGGCGACTTGTTCGTGGCTGAGATGCAGATATTGGAATACTCCTTCCGGCAGACCTGCATATTCAAAAGCGGCTGCATAACGTTCTGCACAAAGCGGCGTTTGCTGCGCGTGTTTCAGAATGACTGCATTGCCTGCCATAATTGCGGGAATAACAGAATTTACTGACGTCAGATATGGGTAATTCCAGGGTGCAACAACAAATACAACACCCAGAGGATCACGGCGAATAAAGCGTTTGAAACCCTGAATTTCTTCGACTTCAACATCAGCAAGTGCTTTCCCGGCAACCGAAATCATGTAATTGGCTCTTTCCTGAAAACCTTTGCGGATTTCGTTTGCCGTGTAGCGTACCGGACGGCCCATCTGCCAGGTTAGTTCCAATCCTATTTCATCGGCATTGTTGAGAAAGTATTCAACCGCTTTTCGGCAAATCTGTTCTCTTTCAGCCAGGGAAGTTTTACGCCATTCTTTCTGTGCCGATGTAGCCTTAGTCAAAGCCTGCTCCACCGCAGAGGCATACGCCAAAGTACGTTCAACATACACCGACCCGTCGATCGGGCTAATTGTTTTTTGTATAGACATGCTGTTTTTGGAATTGGAGCAAGAAGAAAATGGAGGAAGAAGGAAGGGCAAACCTCATCACTCTCCCTCCATTTGGACTTTCCTCCGTTTTATAAAGGTGTTACGTATGCCGAAGTAATTCCTCCGTCGACCAGAAAATCTGTTCCGGTTACAAACGAAGATTCGTCGGAAGCCAAGAACAATGCGGCATAGGCCATCTCTTTCGCCTCGCCAAACCGGCCCATTGGAATGTGTACCAAGCGGCGTTGTTTTTTCTCCTCGGTATTCAAAAATTTCATGAGCAATTCGGTGCGCAATGGTCCGGGACAAAGTGCATTTACACGGATATTTTCTCTTGCGTGAATGATCGCCAGCTCACGCGTCAGCGCCAGAACGGCACCTTTACTCGCCGTGTAGGCAACCTGCGGTGTAGCCGCACCAAGAATAGCCACAAAAGAAGCGGTATTGATAATGGACCCGCCACCTGCGCGCTGCAAAGCCGGAATACCATATTTACAACCCAAAAACACGCCCTTTGCATTGATATTCATCGTCAGATCCCATATTGCCTCTTCGGTCGTCATGGCATTGTCGTCATCACTGTGCATAATACCGGCATTGTTGAAGATGATATTCAGTTTCCCGAATTTTTCTTCCGTAAAAGCCACTGCCGCCTCGTTATCAGCAGCCTTGGATACATCCGAATGCAGGAAATAAGCTTCACCACCCTGGGCGTTGACTTCATCCGCTGTCTCCTGTCCGGCTACATCGTTGACATCGGTTACAACAATTTTGGCGCCTTCTTTGGCAAACAATAAGGCCGTTTCCCGACCAATTCCACCGCTTCCGCCAGTGATGAGGGCAACTTTATTTTCTAAACGCATTTTTTGTTTTGTGTTAATATGTATGTTTTTTCAAAGGTAAAGCTGGAAATTCATTTCAAATCTGTTCAAAATACCGCCTTCTTTCCCAATCCGTAACAGATTTATCGTACGCGCTTTGTTCGGTTTTGAAGAAATGCGTGTAATGCGCAACCACTTCGGGGCCAAAAGCATTTTTCGCGAATTCGCTATTTTCAAAAAGGGCTGTCGCCTCCGCAAGCGTATAAGGAACTCTCGGTAGATGCGCAGCAGCATAAATATCGCCGATAAAAATTTCCGGCGGCTCAATCTGATTTTTAATTCCATCCAGACCAGACGCCAGTGAAGCCGCGAAAGCGAGATAGGGGTTGCAATCCGCCCCTGGGATCCGGCACTCAATCCGTAAACTTGAACCGCTGCCTACGACACGGAAGCCAGCTGTACGGTTGTCATAACTCCATGCCAGTCTTGTAGGAGCCCACGAACCATCGACAAAACGTTTGTAGGAATTAATCGTTGGCGCGTAAAATGGCATCACATCAGGCACATGTTTAATCCAGCCACCGAGAAACCATCTGAATAAATCTGAACCTTTTACAGGACCAAATTCGGTATCACCAGCAAATGCATTTTTTCCATCCTTCCACAAACTCATGTGAATGTGACTACTTGAGCCCGCCTGATCAGTGACAAATTTGGCCATAAACGTGACTGACAAACCCATTGCGTCAGCCACTTCTTTCATGCATTGTTTATAAATAACATGATTGTCGGCCATGGGCAGTACTTCGGAGTAACGAACGTTTAATTCATGTTGGCCCAATCCCCACTCGCCTTTGGAGGTTTCAACCGGAATACCTGATTTTTTTAGATGACGGCGAACAGCGGATGTAAATTTTTCGTTTCTGGTGCCTTGCAGAATATGGTAATCTTCCAGATAATAGCCGGCTGGCGTCAGGTTTTGGTAATTTTGTTCAAAAGCCTGTTTGTACGTATTTTCAAGTAAATAATATTCGAGTTCCGAAGCAGCAAAACATCTCAGCTCGTCCTTTGCCAATATATCCAGCTGCTTTTTAAGTATCGAACGCGGAGCGATTGACTCGGGCTTGTGCGTTTTTTCATTGTGCAGATCACAAATAATCATGGCCGTTTTTTCCAGCCAGTCCGCAATGCGCAGTGTGGCCAAATCCGGTACCATGTGAAAATCGCCGTAGCCAAGTTCCCAGTTTGCATAATTGTATCCAGGCACGGGATCCATTGCCATGTCTGTAGTCAAAAGATAATTACAACCATGCGTCCCCGATTCCACCACGCTATCGAGAAAATACTCCGCATCCACCCGTTTGCCCATGAGCCGCCCATAATGATCGGTGAAGGCAACCACGACGGTTTCAATCGATTCGTCTTTTACAAGCTCTGCAAATTTCTCTAGTGTCAGCATATTTTTTTAAAAGCACAAGGTGCGGTTTCGTCCGTATCGGATCAGCGTAATTTATCTATTTTGGCATTCATCGGAAATTTGATCACCACCTTTCGGCCCGAGGCCTTTTCAAGCATTGGTGTCAATATTTTGCGCGCATTTTCCTTGGTCTGGTCTATAATGCCCATATCAAGCGCCGATTTCTGAATTTGTTTTTCGGCCTGTTTATACGCCTCCTGCACCAGTTTCCCTTCATCATTAAACGCATATTCGGTATTATAGATCCGCGACTTTTCATGATCAATTTTGAAAACACACAACTCAGGTTCCGGCATATTCACGACAAGCGTTTCAGCTTCGGAAGTAATGTCCGCTATCTGCATTTTGGTCAGATCCACACAACCTATCGCCTCTCCCTGAACAATCAAAACAGCTTTCGCATTGGGCAGCCACGTTTTTACCACTTCCTGCTCCACCACATCTTTAAAATTATACTTCACCAATTCCAGCTTGCCCATTGCCGTCATTTCCTGCAACACAATGGTGTGAACGCTTTCCGTTTTGTCTTCTCCGGAGATCCAGTCAGGAAACCAGTCACCGTTACTGAAATTCCCCCAAAGCGTTTTTAATCCCACAAGCAGGACAACGAACACAAAGAAACGAATCACCCACGACATCAACCGCATAAGAATTTTATAAAATGACTGACTCAATGAAAGCCAACAAACTGATCATCAACACTTCATTAAACCCATTTGTAACGAAATCTGTGCCCTATCTTGTACAGATCATCTGTTTTCATCATCCAACTCCCTGGCCATTTTTTGAGCTAAAATGCTGGCTGCAATCAGCTGCAAAGCGTGGTAAAGCATAATCGGCAGCAACATAATTCCGGCGTGCGCTCCTGAAAAAAGCACTTTCGACATCACAGCCCCCTGTACCAGCGATTTTTTTGATCCGCAGAATACGGCCGTGATTCTGTCCTCCCTGCTGAAACCAAGTAGTCGGCATATCAATGTTAACAAAAAATAGATTGCAAAGAACAGAGAAAGCATTCCCAAACCTAAAAATAAAATGTCTTTTGGCTCAAAACCACTGAAAAGATGCTCACCGAATGACTCACAAAATGAGGTATAAACGATCAGCAGGATCGAGGACTGATCAAAATATCGTATATATTTTTTGTTCTTTTCAGCGAAATACCCCCATCGTTTGTTTAGCGAAATACCCGCCGTAACCGGTAGCAATACTTGCAAAGCCAGTTTTCCGACTACTGAGCCGAGATCAAAACTTCCGGAACCTCCTTCCAAAACGAGTCCCATCCACAAGGGAGTTATGAACACACCCATCAAACTTGAAACTGATGAATTGAATATTGCGGCGGGAATATTACCTTTTGCTATGGACACCATCACTACTGACGATGAAACCGTTGAAGGTAACGCGGTCAGAAAAAAAACCGCCAGCCAGAGCGTTTTACTTTCCTCTTCTTTGAACAAAGGCCTGAACGCCAGCGCAAGCAAGGGAAATAACACAAATGTGGAAATGTGTACGATCCCGTGCAACTTCCAGTTAACCAATCCTGCCCGCAGTTTTTCTTGACTCAAACGTAAACCGTAGAAAAAGAAAATTACCGACACAGCGTAAGTGGAAATTTCCGCGAGTGGAACCGGACTCTCCTTCATTCCCGGATATGGCCACAAATAAGCCAATCCGATCATACTCAGCAACCCAAGCAAAAACGCGTCCAATCCAGCCCGTTCAGCTATCTCCAGAACTCTTTTCATAATTTAACAGTGGGCATGCGCATAAAAACGGTTAACCCTTTGTTACAAAAGAAAGTTAAAAGTCTGGGAAATAAAACCGCATTCAGCGGTTTTTAGCAGGGCTGAGCAAGTAATGAAATCTATCAGTCAGGTAGAACAATTACATGGACTGCTTTCCTTTTTAAAATTTTCTTGATCAAATATTACAGTTGTATGTCATTCGAAATGTCACTTTCAATCAGGATTATCTTGCTGTTGGCTATCTTTCTCAAGACCGGCGTCCGGTCCGAGGCGCAGTGGAAACTGATCTGGGCGGATGAGTTTAACGTTGCAGGGAAGCCTAATCCCGACAACTGGAAACCGGAAATCGGTTTTACGAGAAATCATGAAGCACAATGGTTTCAGGGGGAAAATGCATATTGTAAAGATGGTCTGCTGATTATTGAAGCAAAAAAAGAAAAAATTAAAAATCCGAAATACAAAGCAGATAGTAAAAATTGGAAAGAAAGCCGCGAATACGCGGAGTACACTTCAGCCAGTATCATCACGGCGGGGAAACAAAGCTGGCAATACGGCCGGTTTGAAATGAAAGCAAAAATTAACACACGGCTTGGCCTCTGGCCTGCGTTCTGGACACTTGGAGATTCCGGGGAATGGCCGTCAAACGGAGAAATTGACATCATGGAGTTTTACCGGGGTACTATTTTGGCTAATGCAGTTTGGGGTTCAATGGAAAGATATAAAGGGATATGGAGCACGACCAAAAAGCCCGTAAGCGAATTCAACGATCCGGGCTGGGCAGACAAGTTTCACATCTGGCGTATGGACTGGGACGAAAAAAGCATCAAATTATATGTAGATGATCTTTTGCTAAGCACCGTCGATCTCGAAAAAACCTACAATGAAAAAGAGCCAAAAAACAACCCTTTCAGGCAACCCCATCATATTTTGTTAACGATGGCAATTGGTGGAGACAACGGTGGAGATCCCTCTGAAACCAAATTCCCTGCAAAATTTGAAGTGGATTATGTGCGTGTTTATCAGAAACAATAAAAACTAACCTTGCGCAAATTTAATCGCGAAGCGCCCTGTTTACCAGGTCTGGCTTCAGAGCACGGTAACTCTTTTTGACGGATTTTTTCTTTTTCCTCCTTCCCCACCAGATCACGACGCCCGTAACGGGCAGGCTTGCGCAGATCAGGCTTGCGAAAAAAGCGAGTAATTTTCCCGGCAATCCGAGTATGGCACCCACATGTATATCGTAATTCATGCGCCTCAATTTGTTGGCAAAAGAAGCGTCCGCATACATTCCGGTATATGGCCCATCCGCCTTGAGTTCTTTCAAATTATGCTGATCAAAATAATAGTAATCAACGTCATAATAAGTCCCCTGCCTGAAATTAACGTAAGAAAAAATTGAAGCGGAGCGGGAATCCGGGAACGAAATATTGACACTTTCATACTGTGGATTTTCCTTCATTAATTTGTTCCACGCGAGATCCACAGCTTGCATCGGCGCAGAAATACGAGAAATAGCAACCGTGTCAGAAGGAGGAATTACAAATTCAGCATTTCCCTTACCGCCTGTAACGACGTAAAAAGACTGTGAGAACCAGGCAAAACCCCAAACCAAACCGGTAGTCGCCAAAATAAGCCCGATCGAGAACATGTAGAACCCGAAAACGTTATGCAGATCGTAATTTTTTCTGCGCCACGAGGCCGTCCATTTTATTGAGAACCGCTGCTTCGCAGCATTTTTACTTCTCGGCCACCACAGCACCAACCCACTCAGCAGCATGACCACAAAAATCAATGTCGCTGAGGCAACAACAGGTTTTCCAATTTCCTCCGGCAACCACAAGTAATAATGCCCATGCAGAATAAAATGAAAAAAATCTTCATCCTCATTCCACACTTTCAGCACTTTGCCGCTGTAAGGATTTACATAAACCACGTAATAATATTCAGGATCGGCGTTGTAAAAACCGACCTCCGCAGCTCGACCGGCCCGGTTATAAAGAGCACCATTCGCCTTCTTGCCCTGCATGACAGATTCGGCATGCCGTTTTAAAACAGAGGGAGGCAGAATTTTCCCGTTTTCCGGAACCTCAATGTTTCTAAACGACCATGCAACTGACTTTATCTCCTGTTCAAAAACAAGTATACAACCTGTCAATGCTACCACCACAATAACCGACCCCGACAAGAGACCAAGCCAGAGATGCAGCCGGCCTATCCATTTTTTCAGCATAAATATCACAATTGAGCAACGGTGCAAAATTGCGCAAAATTTGCTTACCAATTACTAAACAGTCTAAATACCAATACCAACTCACTCTGGATAAGTGGCATTTGGGTTTAGTCAAAATCGTATTTATAGACACCCTCTACTTCACTGCCAGGAGGCATTTCAATGATCGGCTTAATAATCCCATCGTTCAGCCCGAAAACCCAGCCATGCAAATGGACCTGTTCGCCCCTGTGCCAGGCCTTCTGGATGATTGTCGTTTTAGACAAATTTTTGACCTGTTCTACAACATTGAGCTCTACCAAACGGTCAAAGCGTTTTTTGTCGTCTGTGATGGCGTCCAGTTCAACTGAATGTTTGTCATAAACGTCCTTAATATTACGCAGCCATTTATTGATCAGCCCCAGGTCTTTGTTACCCATTGATGCTTTTACCCCGCCACACTGATAATGCCCCACTACCAGAATTTGTTTCACTTTAAGTACTTCAACCGCATATTGCAATACACTGAGCATATTCATATCGGTGTGTACCACCAGATTTGCAACGTTGCGGTGTACAAACATTTCGCCGGGGTGTGTACCCGTCAGTTCGTTTGCCGGCACCCGGCTGTCGGAGCAACCGATCCACAGAAAATCAGGTTTTTGATCAGCAGCCAGATTGTGGAAATATTCTTCGTCAAGATCCAGTTTCTCAGCCGCCCAGGCCTTGTTAGCCAGTAAAAGTCTTTTATATAATTCCATTTGATTTCTGTTTTGACATTTTTCTTTGCACAATATATCTGAACTCCACCTCGATATTTCGTTTGACCCCGTCGTCTTTAAATTCCTGTAAAGTCATGAAAATGTCCTTATCAATAAATTGTGCGCGGGCTCCATCAAACAGCACGGAATCTCCTTCTTTTACCTCTGTTAATATTTGTTTCAAATGTGCTTTATTTAAAAAAGAAACATCCTTACTAAAAACAACCAGCACATTTTTCCCATCCCGAACCGCTTTGATCGCGGATTTGAAATTAAAGTACAACACATAATTGATTCCCACCGCCAGACCAACCGCAATGCCGATCAGCAGATCAGTGAAAATGATGGCCAGAACAGTGATCAGAAAAGGAATAAACTGATCTAACCCCTCATGGTATATTTTTCTGAAAATCTTGAAATTGGCCAACCTGAAACCTACCACAATCAGCAGAGCGGCGAGGCAGGCGAGCGGTATATGTCTCAGAAGTGAGGACGCCGTAAGCAGGCCGATCAGTAAAAGCAAGCCATGAAACATGGTCGACAGCCTCGTTCTTGCACCAGAAAACACGTTGGTAGATGTGCGGACAATAACCGCCGTGATGGGTAAAGCGCCCAGCAATCCACACAATATGTTGCCCATTCCCTGCGCCCTCAATTCCTGATTGGGAGACGAAAAACGCCTGTCTTTGTCGATCCGATCAGTTGCTTCAAGCGAAATCAATGCCTCCAGGGATGCGACAAGCGCGATTGTAATAGCGGAAATGTAAACAGAACCATTGGTCAGCGCATTGAAATCCGGAAATTTGAACGCAGCCCTAATTTCTTCCCAATTTCGGAAAGAAGGGAACGAAACCATGTGCTGTTGTGACCTGCCCAGATACCATTCCGGTATGAACAATGCAAAAGATTCGTTGAGGCCTATACCGAGCAATATGACGGCGAGGGCCGATGGGAAAAACCTAAAAAACCCGCCATATCGGGAAGTCATTTTGTCCCATATCAGCATAACAATTATACATAAAGAGCTAATTACCAGCGCACCTGGATTGAAATGGGTGATTGCTTCAAAAATCTCCGTCAACGTGTTCTCTCCATCAGAAGACTGGCTAAACTGAAATCCACCTCCATAATCTACATCCCAGCCTAGCGCATGCGGAATCTGTTTTAAAATGATCACGAGACCAATCGCAAACATCATTCCGCGAATTGTAGAATTTGGAAAAAAACCACTCAAACGGCCCGCTTTGAGATGACCCAGACAAAACTGAATGACACCCGCCAGTATCACCGCTACCAGAAATGAGCTGTATCCGAGCGACTGAATTGCCTGGAGTACAATTAAAGTAAGTCCTGCCGCGGGTCCGCTCACGCTCACTTCACTGCCCGACCAGTATCCGACAAAAAGCCCTCCGATAATCCCTGAAATAACGCCAGAAAACAACGGTGCACCAGAAGCCAGCGCAATGCCCAGACAAAGTGGTATTGTGATCAGAAACACGGAAATGCCAGCCAGAAAATCCTCGCGGATGTATCTGAAGTGAAGAGAGGGTACTTTCATATAGGTATATCGGTGACGCTTTCAACGCGGTAAAATTGGCTGCGTAAAGGCAACTCTGATACCGTTTTAATGTCAATGGATACAATAGTACAAAATGCGTACGCTAATCCATCCTACAATCATCTCCCTTTCACGGAAAAAATCTGTAATTTTGCACTCCGAAAAACCGAAAAGGCAAATTAATTTGTTTCAGTATAAGGGCCAGGGCAGGTTGCCAGCGCCAAAAGCGAAATATGAAATACAAAGAGTATAAAAACCTGAGCTACCCGCAAGTCGGAGATGACGTATTAAAGTTTTGGAAAGACAACCAGATATTCCAGGCCTCGATCGATACACGTGAGGGATCTCCGACATTCACCTTTTATGAAGGACCGCCGTCAGCGAACGGCACTCCCGGTATTCACCACGTCATGGCCCGCTCCATGAAGGACATTTTTTGCCGTTACAAAACACTTCAGGGGTTTCAGGTGAAGCGAAAAGGGGGCTGGGATACCCACGGGCTGCCGGTTGAATTGCAGGTTGAAAAGGAATTGGGCATTACCAAAGAAGACATCGGCAAAACGATTTCTGTTGCTGAGTACAACGAAAAATGCCGACAGACGGTGATGAAATTTACAGATCAATGGAACGACCTGACCGAAAAAATGGGTTATTGGGTCGATCTGGAAAATCCATACATCACCTACAAAAACGAATACATTGAAAGCCTCTGGAACCTGCTTAAAAAGCTGTACGACAAGGGTTTGCTTTACAAAGGATACACAATTCAGCCATACTCACCAGCAGCCGGAACGGGACTCTCGTCGCATGAACTGAACATGCCCGGAACCTACAAGGATGTGAAGGACACAACCATTGTTGCGATGTTCAAAGTGAAGGCGCCGCAGACATGGGGAGTCTTTTCAGACTTACCAAGTCTGGATATCCGTATACTGGCGTGGACGACCACACCCTGGACATTACCGGCAAACTCTGCTTTGACTGTTGGAGCCAATATTAAATATGTACTGGTTAAAACATTCAATCCGTATACGCACCAGCCCGTTCATGTGGTGCTTGCAAAAGATTTAACCGGAAAATATTTTTCAGAAAAAGGTCATGACGGTGATTTTGAAGGATATGAAGCGGGAGATAAAAAAATATTACCCTGGTCAATCGTTTCTGAGTTCAAAGGAAAAGATCTGGAAGGCGTTGAATACGAACAGCTGATGCCTTATGTGCAGCCGGCAACTCCTGCATTCCGGGTCATTCTGGGAGATTTTGTGACGACAGAGGACGGTACCGGTGTGGTGCATACCTCTCCTACTTTTGGTGCAGACGACTTCCGGGTCGCCCAGGCGAGTGGTATTCCATCAATTATGGTGAAAGACGAAACGGGAAAAGAAGTACCAATTGTTGATCGCCAGGGCCGTTTTGTAAAAGAAATAACAGATTATGCGGGTCGTTATGTCAAGCCTGAATATTATTCTGCTGCCGAGCAGGAGGATCCTGAGTTCAGAGCTACTGACGTTCTGATCGCAATCAAATTGAAAGAAGAAGGAAAGGCGTTCAAAGTTGAAAAGTATGAACACCCTTACCCACATTGCTGGCGTACGGACAAGCCGGTATTGTATTATCCGCTCGACAGCTGGTTTATCAAAACGACGGCTGTGAAAGACAAGCTGGTGGAATTGAATAAAACCATCAACTGGAAACCTGAAAGTACCGGCACGGGCCGTTTTGGCAACTGGCTTGAAAACCTGGTCGACTGGAATTTGTCACGTTCCCGTTATTGGGGCACCCCCCTGCCGATCTGGCGGACGGAACATGGAGAGGAAATCTGCATTGGATCCATTGAGCAATTGAAGGATCAACTCGAAGATGCCATCATTTCCGGTCATTTGACAAGGGAGCAAGCAGCCCGCAATTCAGACTACGTTACCAAACTGGATAAAGGTGATTTCGATCTTCATCGTCCTTATGTTGATAATATCTACCTGGTTTCGCCAAAAGGTCACGTCATGTTCCGCGAGCCCGATCTGATCGACGTTTGGTTTGACTCAGGTGCAATGCCTTACGCACAGTGGCATTATCCATTTGAAAATCAGGAAACATTCAGCCAGAGTTTCCCGGCCGATTTTATTTCAGAGGGTGTTGATCAGACACGTGGCTGGTTTTTTACACTCCATGCCATTGCGGGAATGCTGTTCGATTCGGTTGCATTCAAAAATGTGGTTTCAACTGGCTTGGTTCTTGACAAAAACGGCAACAAAATGTCGAAGCGCCTGGGCAACGCGGTGGACCCTTTTGAGACAATCGGAAAATATGGCCCGGATGCAACGCGTTGGTATCTGATCACGAATGCAGAACCCTGGGATAACCTGAAATTCAATATTGACGGTATCCAGGAAGTGCAACGGAAGTTTTTCGGAACGTTGGTGAATACCTATAATTTCTTCGCTTTGTATGCCAATCTGGACGGTTATGAGTTTCATGAGGCCAAATCTGTTGCGATTGAAAAACGTACCGAACTGGACCGGTGGATTTTGTCAAAACTGAATACATTGGTAAAAGAAGTAGCTACACAATTTGATGACTACAACCCGACAAAAGCGGGACGTTTAATTCAGGATTTTGTAACTGACCAACTTTCCAACTGGTACATCCGTCTGAATCGTCGCCGATTCTGGAATCCTTCGCAGGAACAGGGTGGCGCCGGTTTGACAGAGGACAAACAGGCTGCGTATGAAACGTTGCAGCATTGTCTTGTCACAGTGTCGCAACTGATGTCACCAATCGCTCCTTTCTTTGGAGAATGGCTGTATAAAAACCTGACGGACGGCGATCGTGAGGCTTCTGTAAAGAACAATACAAGCTACAAATATGATTCAGTTCACCTGAGTTACTGGCCAAAAATTGAGGCAGATGTTGTCGATCCTGATCTGGAAGAAGCGATGGAATTGGCTCAGTCGGTCAGTTCGCTCGTGCATTCGATCAGGAAAAAGCATAAACTCAAAGTGCGTCAGCCACTATCGAAAGTGTTGATACCGGCGCTGAATGAGAAAACAGACCGGCAGATAAATCAGGTTGCTTCGATCATTTTGTCCGAAGTGAACGTGAAAGAAGTACATGCAATCAACGACAACGATGGATTTTTCCATAAAAAAGCGAAACCAAACTTCAAACTTCTGGGCAAGAAATTTGGCAAGGACATGCAAAAAGTCGGCGAACTGATCAAGAATTGGGAAAACGCAGAGATCAGCGAACTTGAAAAAGAAGGTAAATACCTGCTGACAGACAATGGTGTAACGCTTGGAGAAATTGTACCGGAAGAAGTGGAAATCTACACCGAAGACATCCCTGGATGGCTCGTTGCAAGCGAAAACGGACTGACGGTTGCACTTGATATAACGGTAACAGATGAATTGCGCCTGGAAGGTATCGCCCGTGATTTCGTAAACCGGGTTCAGAATCTGCGTAAAGACAGCGGTTTTGAGGTAACTGACAAAATCCGGATCACCCTACAAAACAACGACGAATTGCTGGCAAATGCCGTAACAGCCAACCGAGAATACATTTGCCAGGAAGTACAGGCCCTGGATTTAAGTCTGGTAAATGACCTGAACGGCTCGGCGATTGAGATTGAAATGGACGAATTTTTATTGAAAGTAAAGATTGAGGTGGTTTCGTAGTGATTGCAAGACAAATATTAGTATCTAAATAACTAATTTCCCGCTTTTGGCTCAAAATGACCAAAGGCGGGAAATTTGCTGAAAAATGCTCTCGCCTACGTGTTTGTCCCGAAAAATTGGTGATATTCGGCAGGAGGATTATAATCAATTGTCATGCAGCTAGAAAATTCCACAGCCATCATTACAGGCGGAGCTTCGGGTCTGGGTGAAGCAACAGCACGCCTATTTATTGCATCCGGTGCAAAAATTTCCATTTTGGATTTGAATGAAATTGCCGGGATGCAACTCGAAAATGAATTCCCTGATCGTGTAAAATTCATCAAAACCGATGTTGCCGATGCGGAGAGCGTTCAGTCAGCGATTGAAATCACTAAACAAACGTTCGGCGATTTTCACATCGTAGTGAATTGTGCCGGGATTGCTCCGGTTGGAAAAACTGTGGGCAAAACCGATGGAATTTACGGACCACATTCACTGGCAACTTTTGAAAAAACGATACGCATTAACCTGATTGGCACGTTTAATGTCATCCGGCTGGCTGCATTTGTAATGGAAAAAAATGAACCCAATGCAGAAGGTGAACGTGGTGTAATCATCAATACCGCATCAATTTCCGCATTTGACGGGCAAATGGGACAGGTCGCTTACGCTGCAAGCAAAGGAGGTATTGTGAGCATGACGCTGCCCATTGCGCGTGATCTGGCCAGGTCGGGCATACGCGTGATGACTATTGCACCGGGCTTATTTGAAACTCCGTTGATGCTCGGACTCCCGGAAGAAGCGCGAATTTCTCTTGGACAACAAATTCCTTTTCCATCCCGATTGGGAAAACCGGCTGAGTATGCGTTACTTGCGAAATCAATTGTCGAAAATCCGATGTTGAATGGTGAGGTCATACGTTTGGACGGAGCAATTCGAATGGGCCCAAAATAAATTACGGGTTTTCACTTTTATAAAAAATCAAAAGCCACATAAATCAGTGGAAAAAGGAAATTTCAAATTCGGGCTTTTGCAATGGCTGTTGCTGCTGTTTCTTTCTACTGGTATTTCCGGTGCCCATGATTACTTTGCATTTGGAGGTCGCCAAAACAGAATTGAAACGGCAGCTCCGGTGTCCGTTCGCAAAGCGGTTGTTAATTTATGGCACGCAAACCAATCCCAAAAAACACCACACGCTGATCGAACAGAATCTGCAATTGCGATCAGACATTTATCGGAAAAATTGACGCAGCGGATCAACGTCATTTTTTCCTCAGAATTAAGCACTTCTGATAATTCTCTAATATCACTTTCTCATTTTCTTTGTGCAGGCAACCTTCGTCCCCGCTGTCTGCCAGCCGTTTTTGTTTTCCTCTCCTGAGCAGTTAAAGCTCTTCTTTTTTACACATTTATTGTAAATGACCGCGACACATGCTGTCGTTCTTGCGATCATCTGTGCAAACAGCCTGATGTGTCCGTGCGTCTGGAAACAAAACAGAGACGATGAAAACCAATTATATATTTGGCCATATTAAAAAATGGCTGGCCCGGTTTGCGCTTGCATTTATGCTTGGTTTTTCCAATGCGATCATGGGCGATACAAAAACCGTGGATGATACATTCTTCAAAATAGAACAAAGGGAAGACAAACCCGACTAAATATCAAAAAAGCCGGATCTGAGACTCAGACCCGGCTTTTTTATTCACGATTGATTTAATTTATCCTTTATCCGTTCTTTCAACTGCATCAGCTCATCGCGTAATCTGGCTGCTTCAAGAAAATCAAGATCACGGGCCGCAGACTCCATTTTCCGTTGCGTTTCCGCAATCAGTTTTTGCAGGTCGGTTTTGCCCATGTACTGCACCACCGGATCTGCGGCGATACGCACTTCCGACGGCTCAACATATATTTTCCGTACTTTGGAATCTGCCACCGAAGTTTGCTCCATAATCGCCTCTTTCGATTTCAGAATGGTTTTTGGCGTAATTCCATGGTCAAGATTGTACTCAATTTGAATGGCACGGCGACGCGTGGTTTCATCGATTGCTTTTTCCATTGATCCCGTGATTACATCGGCATACATAATCACTTTGCCCCGATCATTCCTGGCCGCCCGGCCGATGGTCTGGATCATTGATCTGGTATCTCTCAGAAAACCTTCCTTGTCGGCATCCATAATGGCTACAAGTGACACTTCCGGTAGATCAAGTCCTTCACGGAGCAGATTGACGCCCACCAGGACATCGAAAACACCCAAACGCAACTCCCTCAAAATCTCAACGCGGTCCAGCGTTTTCACTTCGGAATGTATGTAACGGCATTTCACACCTACCCTTTCCATGTATTTGCTCAGTTCTTCAGCCATTCGTTTGGTCAGGGTCGTGATCAAAACCCTGTCTCCCATTTCAATACGCTCGTTTACTTCTTCAAGCAGATCATCGATCTGGTTCAGACTCGGACGCACTTCAATTTCGGGATCAAGCAGACCGGTAGGACGTATAATCTGTTCAACAACAACACCATCCGTTCTTCTCAATTCATAATCCGACGGCGTTGCACTGACAAAAATTGTCTGCGGTGTCATATCCTCAAATTCCTGAAATGTAAGCGGACGGTTGTCCATTGCCGACGGTAGCCTGAAACCGTATTCGACCAGCGCTTCCTTCCGCGAACGGTCGCCGCCCCACATCGCACGAATCTGAGGCATCGTCACGTGGCTTTCATCGACGACCATCAGGAAATCTTCGGGAAAATAGTCCAGAAGACAGAACGGACGCTGACCTGCCAAACGGCGGTCAAAATAACGTGAATAGTTTTCAATACCGGAGCAATAGCCCAGCTCACGCATCATCTCCATATCAAACTCCGTTCGCTCTTTGATACGTTCCGCCTCTGCCAGTCGCCCTTCGGCTTTGAAATAATCAATCTGCTGAACCAGATCATCCTGAATTTCCTTGATGGACTGGTTGAGCACATCCCGACCGGTCACAAAAAGATTGGCAGGAAAAATGGCAACTGCTTTTTCAGAAGAAATTTTCTTACCTGTTTCAGGTTCAATGCGCTGGATTTCTTCAATTTCATCTCCAAAGAAAATAACCCGGTAAGCGAAGTCTGCATAACCTGGAAAAATATCGACAGTATCTCCTTTGACACGAAATGTACCACGGTTGAATTCGAGCTCCGTCCGGCTGTAAAGTATCTCTACCAGTCTGAACAAAAATTGATTACGGGTAACGATATCCCCAAGTTTGACGCTTACAATGCTTTTTTTATATTCATTTGGATTTCCCGCACCGTAAATGCAAGATACAGAGGCAACTACAAGCACATCGCGGCGCCCGCTCATCAATGAAGAAACTGTATGAAGCCGCAGCTTGTCGATTTCCTGATTGATCATCAGGTCCTTTTCAATGTAGGTATTGGTACTGGATATGAAAGCCTCAGGCTGGTAATAATCGTAGTAACTGATAAAATACTCAACAGCATTATTAGGAAAAAACTGCTTAAATTCTCCGTAAAGCTGTGCCGCAAGTGTTTTATTATGACTAAGAACGAGCGTAGGTCTGTTGAGTTCAGCTACCACATTGGCTACGGTGAAAGTCTTTCCCGACCCGGTTACACCAAGCAGCGTTTGAGCCGGTTCTCCGGCGTTGATGCCCTCTAAAAGTTGACGAATTGCCTCGGGCTGATCGCCCGTCGGCTGGTATTCAGAAGTTAATTCAAATTCCATAACTAGGCATAGTTGGTTTCTTTCGCAGGCCGAAAGAAGTAACGCATTTCAAAGATATAATAGTTTCCCTGAAATGCGTCTCCAATATTTTATGCCTCTTCCGCAAGCACGGTCTCCGCTTTTTCAACCGCCTTTTTTTCCTTCCAATGCTGCCATTCAATACCCATCAGTTTGGTCATACTTTTGTCGACCAATGTATGACGCACGATGTTCATACCGCCACGAACGGCTGTAAAAATGGAATTATTGGCCCTGAGCGCGAGACTAAAACCACCATCGATGTAACGGATATAATGCCACCAGAGCGAAGGAATAAAAATAGTTTCACCATGCAAAAGTGTTGTTTCATGCCCAACCAGTCCCTTCAAAGCAGGGAATTTTTCATAATCCGGATGGATCGGATCCACCTTGCTCATCACCGTAAACGGGTGATGATACAAACGGGCACTATCTTCCGGAGAGAATAGAATTACCTGTTTACGGGTGTGGAATTGTGTAAGAAACACATTGGAGCAATCCATGTCGTAGTGGAGGTTCGTGATAGAACCCTGGCCACCGAAAAACACAAATTTATATGATTTCAAAAATCCGTCCATGATCGTTGGAAAACGAATATCGTCGGCAAGCGAAGGCGCTTTCTTGAAAATATCGAATAAAAAAAGCCTCAAATCAGTTGGTCCTGCCTCAATCAGAGAAAGATAATCTCCGAATTTCATCGTCTTAGCGATCTGAAAATATTTGTCGGCGTCATGGACATGATTGTCGACCAGCGGAACATCAATCTGGCCATGATTTTCGCGCAACCACTCAAAAGTCCATTTTTTCATTGCCGGCCAATCCTGCATCAAATCGGTAAAAACAACAGGACGACTTGGTTTCAAATAATTTTCGATGAATTCTTCACGGGTAAGTCCGCTTCGCTTCTCTATGGGTACTAACTTCATGACGAAACTAAGTAATGGTAAGCTACTGATTAATAACAGAATATCAATTTTAGAAGAACGGAATTTACAAATTCAAACTTTAAAAAAAAGTCTTTAGCTGAACGCGTTCTTGTTGGTGAACATAACATCCTTCGTTTGCGGAATAGTTCGTCAACTTTTCTAAATCTCAATTCTCCCTCAAATTTATTAAAGAGATTCGAAAAAGTTTATAACTTTTCAAATATAAACCTTCTTTTGTCTTTTTAATTTATAGACTAAGTATTTTTATTGAAATTTTATTTACACATCAGAATATTAAACAAATAGAGATAAATTCCAGTACTGATTTGAGGTTGAAACCAGAAAATACCGACAGAGACTGCGATGAAATATTTAACAATGGCGCCGCCACCTTTGCTCAAACGTTATGTACGATTTTACTGGGTTCTGGAACATGATGTTACCGCTACCGAGCCATACATACAGCGTACCATGGCCGACGGTTGCGCTGAGCTGATATTTCATTACAAAGGCCGATTTGACGAAATAAGCAACTCCGGCTCCGGGAGTCCCTCTTTCTTTTCCGGGATTCACGGACAGTCACAAAACTACAGGCGGTTCAGTATCCAGGAAAACTTCGGGATTTTTGGCGTTTATCTTTATCCATTTGCGATACCTGTATTATTTGCTGTCCCTGCCAGCGAACTCAGCGATCAGATGCCCGACATGCAAATGCTGTTAGGAAACGACGGAAAATACCTGGAAGAACGAATGATGTTAGCAAAGGACAATGAAGCCAGAACGGAGATCATCTCTGAATTCCTGATTTCCCGGCTACAAAAGAGTACAGGACCGGAACCTGCTGTTTTCAAAACGATCGGATATCTGATTGAAAATCGCGGTACTGCCAGCGTGACTGAACTGGCTGATTATGCCAATCTTTCAACCCGGCAATTTGAGCGTAAGTTCAAGGCTTTTTCAGGATTCAGCCCCAAGTTGTTTTCAAGAATTACCCGGTTTCAGGCCGCGCTTGCCGCATACGGCGACAAAAATATGTCGCTCACCGAGATTGCATACGCATGCGGTTACTATGACCAGTCTCACTTTATACACGACTTCAAAACATTTTCAGGACAGCATCCGGGTGTTTTCTTTTCAGGAAAAGGCGAGGGATCTTCTTTTATGGACGTCTGACCGAATCATGTCGCGTTTTTCCAATTTCAACTTAAAAGGCACTGATACATTTGTCTGAAACTAAACAATAATTTTTATGAGCGAAGTAAAAATACCGAATGGCCAGCAGGCTGTAATGCCGTATCTGATGCTGGAAGGTGCCGACAAATTTAAAAGCTTTGTGATCGCCGTATTTAAAGGGAAAATAACCAGCGAGCACAAACAGCCTGATTCTGAAAACATTAAACACGCCGAAGTAGAAATCAGCGGCAGTACCATCATGTTTTGCGAGAGTCAGAAAGACTGGCCTGCCCATCCTGCAAACATGTTCGTGTATGTTCACAATGCGGATGAAACCTACGCCACAGCATTGGAACAAGGGGCAGCAAGCGTCATGGAACCGGCCGATCAGGATTATGGCAGAAGTTGCGGTGTAACTGATCCGTGCGGTAACGTTTGGTGGATTACATCAATTTCCTGATCAAAGAGAATTGTAAATTTGTACCTTCACAGGCAAAAAGGCAGTCCAGATGAATATTGATAAGGATGAAATTGACGAAATTCTGAATGTTCAGAATAACCAGTTGAAAAAGCTTCATGAGATTGTTTTGCAGTCCATTCGTGAGGAGGACATCCTGGTGAGTAACCTGCTTCATCCACCGGCTGAAACATCCACAACAGGTCAGAAAATATCCGACCACGTTGCCAAATTCGGAGGAAGCTGGACTTTCATTGTCACCTTCATGGCGATCCTTTTTGCCTGGATTATTTACAATTCCATCATTCCCCAGAAGGGCCGGTTTGATCCTTATCCGTTCATTCTGATGAACCTGATCCTTTCCTGTGTCGCAGCATTACAAGCTCCGATCATTATGATGAGCCAGAACCGACAGGAAGAAAAAGACAGAATGCGTGCAGAAAACGATTATATGGTCAACCTGAAAGCAGAGCTGGAAGTGAGAGGTTTGCACCAGAAGGTGGATCTGCTTTTACAGGAACAGATCAAAACACTTTTCGAAATTCAGGCAAAGCAGGTAGAAATGCTGAAACAACTGAACGAGAAGGTGACCTTTTTGTGCGACAAAAATGAAGGAAAATCTTAAAACCGACCAGACAAACTCATTTCGCCCGATGATTAACTACGACAACAAAATATTCAACCCGATCTCCAATTCAGAAAATGGAGAGGTAGACCTCAGCATGCAATTTGTTTACAGGCAAGCCGGAAATATCCTGACCAGCTCCTACTCCGGCGGGCGTATCCGCTACGGCCATCTGATCGCCATTGTCGATGAAACAGGCGGCCTGGATATGCGTTATCACCAAATTAATACACAGGGAGAAATCATGACCGGTGTCTGCAAATCCACACCTGAAATATTGCCGAACGGAAAAATACGTTTATACGAGAAATGGAAATGGACAACCGGCGATTTTTCAGAAGGTGAGTCTATTTTGGAAGAACAGTAAGCAACCAAAATGCGCCTTTGCACGTAACCAGATCAGACTTAAACGATACTTCCAAAAAATGAAAAATATACTAGCTAATTTTTTGCTGCTTCTGACGCTGGTTTCGTCGACTGAAAACATTTTTGCCCAGACATCAAAAATCGTTTCCGGCTCAACCGATTTCAGCGTAAAGTTTATCATGGGAACTTGCCGGGGTACTTTTGATGCGCCAAAAGGTGAGGCCGAATTTGATGAAAAAAATCCCGCCACCGCATCCTTTAACATCACAATCTCTACTGCAACGTTTAATACGGGAAACGGCAGCCGCGACAAAGACATGAAAAGTGAGAAATATTTCTTTGTCACAAAATATCCTTCAATTCATTTTAAATCATCAAAAATAGAGAAAAAGGGGAACGCTTACCAGGCTACAGGCTCGCTTACCATACGTGATGTAACCAAAACGGTTTCCCTTCCTTTTGATGCAAAAAAGAATTCCGACGGGGGTTATTCATTATCGAGCACCTTTGACATCAACCGACTGGATTACAAAGTGGGTGAAAAAGACTGGAAATTGAAAGACATCGTCACGGTGAATCTGAAAGCCAGCATTAAATAAATCTCCTTTTCACATACCAGCGCTACATCCAGAACCCTACTTCCCGGGCATGAAACTTCCGGTTTAAGCCGGTTCTGTTTTCTGATTCTACCAGTCAGATAAAAATAATTGCAATTTTATTTGTAGTTAGTCTAAATAACTATTCCTTTGTGATTATAATTAGTCTAAATTGTGATAACCTCTATGAAACATCTTTGCCTGACCATGCTTTTTTTGGGTTGCTTCTTTACCAGGTCGGTGGCTCAGGATGGTTTTGGGGTAGTTAAGGGAAATGTTCTGACTCAAGATGGAAAACCATTTGAGGGCGCGACCGTTCTGCTCAAATCACCCAATTACGGACAGATCACAAAATCCGACGGGAGCTTTTCTATCAAAGCACCATCTGGTAGTTATGTATTGATTATAAGCAACCTAGGAAGTTCTAAGCACGAAACCGCCGTAACTATAAAATCCGGCGAAATTGTTACAATAGACCCGGTCACGTTGAACGAATCCGTTCATGCGCTGGACGATGTGGTAGTTACCGGGCAATTTGAAGCCCAATCACTCAAAAATTCAGTTTATCAGATTCGCACAATTGACAGCGAACGTATACGCTTACGCGGGGCAACCAATGTACAGACGATTTTAAGTACGGAATTGGGTATGCGGTTTTCCAACGATCTGACTTTGGGAACGAGCGATATCCAACTGATGGGAATGTCCGGGCAGAATGTCAAGATTCTTATGGACGGCATCCCGATGGTAGATCGTGGCGGGACGAGAGAAAGCATTGGACAAATTGATATAAATACCATCGAACGGATAGAGATTGTTGAAGGCCCGATGTCGGTCATTTACGGAACAGACGCACTCGCCGGCGTAATTAATATCATTTCGAAAAAAGGGACCGACGGCAATAATTTCACTGTCTCAGCAAGATTACAGGAAGAGGTTATCGGGAAAGAATATGACGCGCTCAAAGGAGATGGAGCGCACAACCAGAATATGGGCCTGAGCTGGCAAAATAAAGGATTTCAAATCGCCGGGAACGTGAGCCGCAATAATTTTGGCGGCTGGCAAGGCACTTCCGCCGGCCGCGCAAAAGCCTGGATGCCGAAAGATCAGCTGCTCTATACTGCCTCATTGAGATACCGGAAAAACAGATGGAACGCATGGTACCAATTCAACGGCACAGATGAAACGATTCACTCACTGGGCAATATCAATTCTTTAAATCTGGCGGGCGACAAGGATTACACGACTTATCGCTGGTTTCATCAGGCACAGGGGGAATTCCGCCAGAGTGACAAACTCAGTTTCGTAGGAGCGCTTTCCTACACAGATTACAGCCGCAAGACACTGAGCACAAACTTCGATTTTAACACAGGAAAAAGAACGTTGTCGCTGGATGCGTCAGCCCAGGACAAATCTTTTTTTGGAACCACTTTTTTCAGAGGAACGACGCAATACAAACTGTCCAAAAACATATTTATCCTGGCGGGAATTGACATTATGAACAACAGCAGCTCGGGACAACGTATCACAGGCTCCCCGACTATCAATGAATACGCACTTTTTCTGTCGCCTGAGCTGAAACTGATGCCAGGTTTTAAATTAAGTCCCGGACTCCGGTTTTTGAAAAATTCAGTTTACGATGCACCGCCTGTAATTCCATCTTTGAACGGGAAAATTGCGCTTACTAAAACGCTTGACGTTCGGTTCGGGTATGCGCGCGGATTCCGGTCACCCGCACTTCGGGAATTGTATTTCAATTTTTACGACGCCTCCCACTCCATCCATGGAAACGTGAACCTGAAAGCGGAATATTCCAACAGTTTCAACACATTTTTTGTGTGGCAGGCTGTCAACAAATCGGCATTGAGTGTTAATACCACAATCGGGGCATTTTACAACATCTTTCATGATCTGATTGACACCGCAGTGGATCCTGCTGACCGTACACAAACTACCTATCTGAATATCAATTTATTCAAAACGACCGGTTTTACGCTTGATAATAAAATTTTCTACAAGAACCTCCAGGCCACGCTGGGAGCGTCCTACATTGGTCGTTACAACCAGTTCGCGGAGAATTCGGATGTAAACGTCAACCTGCCCGAATTTGTCTGGTCGCCTGAAATCAACGCCAATATACTTTACACATTTCCGAAGCTCGGAGCAAGCCTAAACCTCTTTTACAAATTCACAGGTAAGAAACCAACCTATGAACTGGTGAACTCAACAACAAGCGCGGTGTCGGCCAGGCTGGTTGAGACGAGCGGATTTCATACTGCTGATCTTACCGCAACCAAATCCCTCAGCAAATACGTCAGCCTGATAGGCGGTGCAAAAAACATATTCAACGTGAGAAACCTCAGAAACAGCGCCACGGATACGAGAGCTGCCCATAGCACGGCTGGCGCAGTGCCCATGGCCTATGGCCGTTCGTATTTTCTTGGCGTAAATGTTCAATGGTCAAAAAATTAATCAATACCCTTTCAAACAAAAAACAATTATGAATAAATTAGTTAAGTATCTGTTAATCATCGCATTTCTGATCTCTTTCAACGCTTGTAAGGACGACGAGCCACCGTTGCCGGACAATACTGCGGGTTTTGAAACAAAAGAACTCGGATTTGACAATACCAAAACAGAAGCGGAAGTAAAAATTGTGCTGAGCCGTGTGGAAACAGCTGCAATTACGATCAAGGTTGATCTGACGCCAACCAAACTTACTTACGGCACCGACTTCACAACAGATCCTGCGGCAACTGCAAACAGCCTTACTGTGAGCATTCCGGCCGGACAAACTTCGGCATCAATAAAAGTGAAAAAAGCGGACGGAATTTCTTTGAACGGTGATGAAAGCATCGCGCTCAAAATCTCGTCAGTGGGAACTCCGGCTCTTGCAGGCGCAAATACAGATCTGAAACTTTCGTTTTCTGCGATTACTTCCACAGGAAGCAAAGTTACCCTGAACGGCAAAGTTGGCCAGGTTGTGTATGCAAATACCGTATTTTTTGACCTGAGCGGAAACAGCCAGACCGGTGTAGATCGAAAAAGCTGGAATCTCGGATTTTACAGCGGAGCCGATTTCAGGGTGATTCTAAATCCTGCTTACCAATCCACGGCAAAAGCTACTACCAAAACGGATATTACGACGGTAACCCTTGCTGATTCAGCGAATATTGTACTAAACCACGATCCATCAGATACTTCTTCCATCCACATCGCCGACGACTGGACCGGCGACCTGACAAAAACTGCAATCGCGTCGGTTTCGGCAAATGATGCTGATAACAAGGTTTATGTATACTCTTTTGAAGACAATAAATCTGCTGACAAATGGTTCAAATTTAAAATTACACGAAGCGGAACAGGCTACAAGATTCAGTATGCGCGTCTTGGATCAGCTAGCATCAAAACGCTTGAAGTTCCTAAAAACGCTGATTTTAACTTCGTTTTCGCTTCATTGGAAACAGACAAAGTTGTTTCGGTTGAGCCAAGAGCCAAAAGCTGGGACTTTTCATGGAGTTACAGCACCAACAATTCAGGCCTGAACACGCCTTACTGGACTCAGGATTTCGTTGCGCTAAACTATCTTGGCGGAGCACAGGCTGCGCAGATACTGACATCAAGCGTCGCTTATGCTGATTTTAAGGAAGCTAATATTGCCGCAATTACATTCCTGAAAACGAATGACGTAATCGGTACCAAATGGCGTGCGGCAGCAGTTCCGGGCACTACAACACCAGCGGGCGTACGGACAGACAGATTCTATGTGGTGAAAGATGCTGCCGGCAACGTGTACAAACTCCGCTTCACAAGCTACACAAGCACGGATGGAGGCGAACGAGGAAAGCCAACACTTGAATACGAACTGGTAAAAAAAGGAGCATAATCTTATTTCAGGGAAGTCAGTCGAAAGCTGACTTCCTTCATTTTAAAAAAGCATTGTTATGTTAGCGACAATTTTTGCAACAATTTTAGCCATTTTCAGTACTGTGCGCCATACAGAAGCAGAAATACCGACAAAATCTGAGATTGTAGTGGTAAAGGATTTAAATGGAAATACGAAACCATACATTTATTTCAGCCTGGTTTCGGGCAAGGATGTGCCTGCCGCAGATGCCAAAACTGCAAACTGGGATGTGGCGTTCAGCAAAACAACCATTGCTGTTAACGGCGGCACGAGCGGACCTGGGAAAGGTGGCGCACTGGTAATTGAGAAGCCGTTTGACCAGATCACGGAAGCGCCAAAAGACGGTTATAAAACAGACGGAGATGCCGGATACGCGATTCCGGGCGGCAGCGGAAATTCCTGGTACAAATACGATATGGGCGTTCACGCAATACTTCCGATCGTGGGCCGGACCATACTATTAAGGACCGCAGAAGGAAAATTCGCGAAAATTGAAATTATAAGTTATTACAAAGGCGCGCCGGAAGATGTGCCGACAGAAGAGTCCAGCTATTTCACCTTTCGTTACGCCCTGGCCGACGAAAACGGAAAATTCTGAAGATTATCAATCTTTTAGACTTACCAAGTCTTGAAGACTTGGTAAGTCTAACTCCGGTAAGTCTTTCCCAAAAACTACTTCTCCATTATCGCTTTCAGGTTCGCCAATCCGTCTGCAAAATCCTTTCCGACGGTTTTATCCATGCCCATGAAAGGCAGCATCGCGTTCATTGGATAAGGCATCACACCTGTAAATCCCCATTTCACTTTGGTTTGATTTTCACCCAAAGGTTCAGTGATCAGGTATGCCTCGCTGGTCGATTCAAAAGGTTTCAAAAAGCGTAGCTGCGTATCAATACGTTCCCCTTTCGTAATCTTAGTAATTTCCTGCTCACCTTTACCGATCTCATCATTGCCTTCCCAGAAGTAAGTATAACCTACAGTACGATCCGTGCCTTTAAAATTCATCTTGATATTGGGGTCCTTTTTTGACCATACACTCCATTTATTCTGGTTTTGCAGCGACTCCAGGTAATCATATACCTCCGCCTTTGGTTTACTGATTACAACTTCCCGTTCGACGGCATAATCTTTTGGCATAATGAGCGCAGCGATGAGCACAAGGGCAATTAAACCGAGAATTACGTACAACACTTTTTTCATTTTCGAGTTGGTTTGAGGTGAATAACTGAACTTAAATTTTACTTCATCAAGATCTTCAATTCTTTCGATATTTGTCATACCCGCCTTTTCGAGCACACGGATGGAGGCATGATTTGTGACATTTACAAAAGCGATTACCGCGGAAGGCCTATACGCCAATGAAAACCGGATTAATGATAACGCGATTTCGGTAGCCACGCCTTTGCCCCAAAACGATTCCATAATTCGATAACCTATCTCAATTTCGGATCCATACCGATCCAGTTTGGCTATGCCCACGAGTGCTCCCGTTTTCCTTTCCTCAACCAGATATTTGCCAAAAGTCGTTGTGGTTTCGTTTTCCTTTACGTACTCAAGCAGCATCGCATCGGATTCTTCACGGGTAAGCGCAAAACCCGTTACATACTTCATCACATTCGGGTTGTTGCTCAGGCTATAATATTTGTCGCCATCCTCAGCAGTAATTTTTGTCAAAACAAAACGTTTCGTCCTGATTTTCAATGTACGCATGGATTGCTTTTATGTGTCACGCAGGTGACTATATGAACGCTTTGCAAACTTTGGATCTTTCCTATAAAGTAAATAAAAATCCAATTCAAAATGTGCATTGTTCAATCGAAAGTCGTGCAAATCTTCGTACAAGTTAAGTGTGGGATGGTTGTTCAGGCACGATTTTATCCCACATCACGAATATATTGGCTACTTTGCAAACTGTAATGAAGCTTTCCTGAGTCGCCAGAAGTCATCTTGAAATGAAAAAATATTTCCCATTTATTGCCCGATACAAAACAGCTGTCATGCTCGGCCCGCTGCTGGCAATTATCGACGTTTTTGGTGAGATCGTCCAGCCCATGCTCATGTCAGATATTGTGGATGTCGGCATAAAAAACGGAGATGTGCATTACATCCTGAAAATGGGCGCAACCATGATCGGATTGTCGTTGGTAGCCATTATCGGTGGCGTTGGCAATGTGTATTATTCCTCCCAATCGTCGGTTGGTTTTGCAAGTGAGCTGAGAAAAGGCTTATTCAAAAAAATTCAGGAATTCTCATTCGCCAACATTGATACCTTTAGCAGTGCATCGCTTGTCACGAGACTGACCAACGACATTAATACGTTGCAGCAAGTTGTGATGATGTCCCTCAGATTACTGATCCGCGCACCTCTGATGCTGATTTGCGCAGTCATTTTCGCACTGCAGATCAACCGGGAACTGACAATCATTATTGCAGTAGCGATTCCTGCCCTAAGCTTCGCCATTTTTATTATTTTAAAAAAAGGCATTCCATATTTTACCAAAATGCAGCAAAAACTGGATCGCGTCAACGCTGCAATTCAGGAAAACCTGACCAACATTCGCGTGGTGAAATCATTTGTAAGAAGTGATTTTGAAAAACAAAAATTTGCCGTTGCAAACAAGGATCTGATGGATATGTCCGTCAAAGCCTCCACGATTGTCGTGCTGATCATGCCTGTAATGATGCTGATCATGAACATATCCATTGTCGCGGTTGTCTGGTTTGGAGGCAATAAGGTGATGCGTGGCGATATTCAGGTCGGGCAATTGATGTCATTTATCAGTTACATTACCCAGATATTGATTGCACTCATGCTTCTTTCGATGACAATCATGATGTTTTCAAGGGCCAGTGCATCATCAAAACGTATCCTGGAAGTGTTGAACACCGAGGTTGATATTCGAGATCAGCCAGGTTCGGAAAGTCTGGATTTGCGTGTGCGCACTGGGGCTGTTGAATTTCGCAACGTCTGTTTCAAATACAACCCGGCAAGCGAAACTTTCGTATTGAAGGATATTAATTTTAAGGTGTCACCAGGAGAACTGATCGCCATAGTAGGTGCCACAGGATCGGCTAAAACAAGTCTGGTGCAATTGATTCCAAGGTTGTACGACGCAACTGAAGGGGAAATATTGATTGACGGCCAAAATGTAAAAAACTACACATTACATCATCTTCGTGAGGCAACGGCTACCGTACTTCAGAAAAACGTACTTTTCTCCGGCACAATAAAAAGCAATCTGAAATGGGGCGATCCGGAAGCTTCAGACGAAGAAATGGTCAGCGCTGCAAAGGATGCACAGGCGCATGATTTCATCATGTCGTTTCCGTTACAATACAATACAGTTCTGGGACAAGGAGGCGTGAACCTTTCCGGGGGACAACAGCAGCGGCTCTGCATTGCCCGTGCGTTACTAAAAAAACCGACCATTCTGATACTTGATGACAGCACCAGCGCCGTAGATACGGCAACTGAAGCAAAAATACGGGAAGCACTTCAGCAGAACCACAGCCAGACAACAACCTTTATCATTGCGCAACGAATCAGTTCCATCGAATCGGTTGACAGAATTGTGATACTGGACGATGGACGGATTATAGGTATCGGAACGCACGAAGAGCTGCTCAAAACAAACACGGTATACCAGGAAATTTATCAGTCGCAGCAGCAAAACGAAGTGATCACGTCATGAGCGAACAAAAGACAACGCAAGGGGCCGCTCCCGGTGGGATGCCTGGTGGCGGATCTGCCAGGAGGTTTTCTGCCGAAAAACCGAAGAATCCAAACGGAACCATGCGCAGACTTTGGGGGTATCTGCAAGAGAACAGGACTCAACTGATCATCGTGATCGTGTTGATACTAATCAATACAGCGGCATCACTGACTGGCTCTTATCTGCTGCGGCCCGTCATCAACGATTACCTCATTCCCAGAAACTCTGATGGCCTTATTCATATTCTGAGCGTTATGCTGATCATCTATTGCACCGGCGCGACTGCTGCTTATCTCCAGAGCCGGATGATGATCATTGTTTCTCAAAAAACAGTGAATAAGATCAGAAATGATCTGTTTTCTAAATTACAGTCGCTGCCGCTCCCCTATTTTGATACCAACAGCCATGGCGAACTGATGAGCCGGTTCACGAATGACGTGGATCTGATCAGTGAATCTCTGAACAACAGTATTACACAGATTTTCACCAGCATCATTACCCTTACAGGCACTTTTTTGCTGATGTTGTACATCAGTCCGCTACTTACGCTGGTCACTCTGGTAATGGTGCCCCTCATGCTCTGGCTGGCTTCTCAGGTGATTAAAAGAAGTAAAAACTACTTTATTGCGCAGCAGAAAGCAGTGGGGATGACCAACGGTTATATTGAGGAAATGATCAGTGGAATTAAGGTAGTCAAAGTTTTTGGTCATGAACAAAAAGCAGAAAACGACTTTGAAAAACTGAACGACGACCTGCGTGATAAAGCAACGAAGGCACAAATGTACTCCGGCTTGATGATGCCTATCATGATCAATATGAGCACAATAAATTACGCGCTGACCGCTACAATCGGTGGAATTCTGGCTGTAACACGCGGCCTTGATATTGGGGGATTAGCGTCATTTCTGCAATATTCCCGGCAGTTCGGTAGGCCGATCAACGAATTATCAAGCCAGATCAACAGTTTGCAGGCAGCGCTGGCAGGCGCTGAAAGGGTTTTTGATATGATGGATCAGTCTCCGGAAGCCGCAGACAAAGAAGGCGCAGTTACATTGAAAAATGTAGAAGGTGAAATCAGGCTTGAAAACGTGACATTCGGTTATACGCCTGATAAAATAACGCTTCATAATATCAGCCTTTGTGCCAAACCGGATCACAAAATTGCCTTTGTAGGATCAACCGGAGCAGGAAAAACCACGATTATCAATCTCCTTCCACGATTTTACGACATACAATCGGGCAAAATAACCATTGATGGAATTGACATCCGAGACGTCACCCGGGACAGTTTACGGCAATCAATTTCGATGGTCTTACAGGACACGCATCTATTCTCGGGTACGGTGATGGAAAATATCCGTTACGGCCGCCTGAACGCCAGCGACGACGAAGTGATAAAAGCCGCAGAACTTGCGAATGCACATTCGTTTATAACGCGTATGCCACAAGGTTACCAGACCGTCCTGGAAGGTGACGGAAGTAATCTGAGCCAGGGCCAGCGACAATTGCTGAACATCGCCAGAGCAGCCGTGGCCGACGCACCGATATTGATCCTCGATGAAGCAACAAGTTCCATTGATACCAGAACGGAGAGGTACATAGAGCAGGGCATGGATACGCTGATGAAAGGACGTACCACTTTTGTGATCGCCCACCGGTTGTCCACAGTTAGAAATGCGGATGAGATCATTGTTCTGGAACTTGGTAAAATTATCGAACGGGGAAATCACGCTGATCTGATGTTGAAAAAAGGAAAATATTATCAGCTTTATACCGGACAATTTGCCTGAACGGGCGGGTTACAAGAATTGAATGCTCAGATTCATGTCAAAATTACTTAGCAAACAGGATCTCACAGAAACGATCCGCCTGAGTTTCCCCATTGTCGTTGCGCAACTCGGGGTTGTTTTGATGGGTGTAACAGATAACATGATGGTGGGTAGAATGCTGGGTGCCGTTCCGCTCGGGGCCGCGGGACTCGGATATTCCATCACCTACATGATCGGATCGATCGGTATTGGTTCGTTGTCAATCGTTTCTGCCCTTGTGTCACAGGCCAAAGGAAGGGATGACAATGCTGAAATTAAAAGTTTGTACTATGCCGGAATCCGCACAGCCTTGCTCCTGGGTGTTATTCTTGGAACAATCAGTCTGATCGTCACCTGGAAATTCTCGATCTTTCAGCAAACGGCGCAGATCGCTGAACTGGCTCAGCCATTCATGGTTATCATGATTTTGTCAAACATTCCACTCTTCCTTTTTATCGCGCAACGCCAGCTTTGCGACGGATTGTCTAATCCCAAAGTGGCGATGTATATTACTGTATCGGCGTTAATACTGAATTTTTTACTCAATATTGTTTTCATAAAACTGATAGGACTGAATGGCTCAGCAGTTGCCACGCTTGTTGCCCGGGTTTTCATGGCAGCCGCCATGTGGTTTTACATTCATAATGCCACGTTTTTCAAGCAATATCTCCTTTTTGAAAAAATGGCTGATGTAGAAAAGAAACTGATCACCAAAATTTTGAGACTTGGTGTCCCGGGAGGGTTTCAGTTCTTTTTCGAAATTGCCGCTTTTGCCCTGGCGGTTGTCATGATCGGATGGCTCGGCGAAGCGCAACTTGCTGCGCATCAGATCGCCATCAATCTGGCCTCAACAACTTACATGATGGCCACCGGAACAGCCTCTGCAGGAAGCATTCGGGTAGGAATGGCGCTAGGCCAGCGTAGTATTGAGGCAGTTCGAAGAGCGGGGACGGCAGCCTTTGCTACTTCCATCATTTTAATGGGAGCGAGTTGTCTTTTATTTTTGACCGCCAATGAATGGCTGGTTGGACTTTACATTCGTGACAATGCCGAGGTAACACGCATTGCGACAAGCTTGATCATTATCGCTGGATTTTTTCAGTTTTCCGATGGTATTCAGGTAACGGCGCTGGGAACACTTCGCGGTATTGCCGACGTAAATGTCCCAACGCTCATCACCTTGTTTGCCTATTGGGTACTGGCGCTACCGCTCAGTTATCTGCTTGCTTTTCACACCAGTCTGAATGTAGTTGGCGTTTGGATCGGACTCATGGCTGGCCTGACCGTTTCCGCTTTACTACTGACCATTCGTTTTTACCGAAAATACAAACTGACCATTTTCCCCAAATAAGTCATCGGCAAACAGTAATTACAGAATGTAGAATTTACCAGGCTCAAAGGTCTGAGGAACGCGCTGGTCGCTCATCATTTGTTTGAGATCTCTTTCAATTCCCCTCGAAATGGTCAAAACCGGCGTATCGGTAGGTTTGTTTTCAAAAGGATCCTGCAAATGAATCGCCATTTTTTCGATCAGAAAGAAGCAGGCTGTGATCACAACCAGTACAGGAACCATCAGAAAACCAAACAGATCTACAAGCCCGAATGGCAATAACAGGATAAAGAAGTGCAGCGCAAGATGAATATACAGGCTGTAAGTTGATGGGAAAACCGTATTCTTAATCCGCTCACTTTTACCCATGGAATCACATAGCCGCGTCAGCGTATTGTCAATTTCGATCTGTTGATAAGGATTCAGCCAACCCTGCTTCAACGCATTTTTCAGATCACGGGCATGCAGTTGCAAAAGACCGATGTGTTTGTTATCGTAACCACGGACATATTCCTGTTCTTCTTCTGAAACAAATTTGGAGATCAGCGGCATCGGATCGTCTTTTCGCAAACCCTTTCCAAGGGCATAACACCAGGCAATCTGCCGGTTGATCATGCGGTGTTTGAAAGGTTGAATGGCATCAGCTTCATATGGCTCGTCCATCAATGATAGTATTTGCCGCGCCAGCGTGCGGCTGTCGTTCACGATTGCTCCCCAGATGATGCGGGCTTCCCACCATCGATCATAGGCCTGATTGGAACGAAACGCCAGTAAAAGTGATATGATTGTTCCCAAAACCGTAGGTACGGTCATTGGAATTGAAATATTGGTAATATGGAAATTCTGGTAAATAACTTCGATGGTAAGCCCGTAAACTGTCACGAGCATAACTTCGTATTTTATTTTGCCAAAAACATAACCAATCGGAATGTTCTTTTTTAACAGCATAATTTTAAGCTTTTACTTTTCGAAATGGAATGTATTCCTGCCCATTTTAAAGAACATGGCCTGACTCTGAAAAAACAGATTCTTTCATCTGGTCTACGTCCAGCAAGGGAAGTCCGCACTTTCTGATCACCGGCAACGCGTCGATACTGCTTTTGCTGATTTTCGGAATTCCGTAACTCTCGGAATACGCAATGTAATCGGCATCGTTGAATTCAAGGAAATTTTTGAAGACTGCGAGCTTACTTCCATAGAAAAACTCGATTTTAATACTGCGGATGTTTCCGTAGATATTCTTCATTATTTTACATTCATCCCAGAATGACTCCGGCACAAACTCATATTCTTTTTTCCTGTAATTCGAGAAAAGCAGATCCTGAATGTCATCTGCAACATGAAAGAGATGCGTAAAGATAAGATGCAGCTCCTCATTGGAATTTCTAACCAGCAGCTCGGCAACCTGAATGGAATCCGCACTGAAATCACTTGGTATCACGATCGTTTTCATAATCTTAAAGCTTTGATTGACAATGTAATTCTCTGAATTTTGATATTACAATGTTACAGCCGGAAGATTAGGACCAGTTAAAGGCCGGATTATAATACGTTAAGGAAGTTATTAGAAAAGAATAAGAATATTAAAATCGGGTGAGAGGCTTAATGTTTAAACGGAAGAGAGATAATAAAACGGGTGCCCACACCAACCTGGCTTTTTACAACGATCTTCCCCTGGTGCAGTCTGATGATGTTATTTGCCAAAGGAAGCCCCACCCCGTACCCTTTGTAATTACTGGTGTTTGAGGCTCTGAAAAAAGGGACATAAATCTGGGCAATTTCCCGGTCAGGAATACCAATCCCCCTGTCAACGACTTCCAGGGTCACGTGCGTTTCGTTGGCACTGATGATCAGATTTACCGCCTTGTTGTCCGAATATTTACAGCTGTTCAGGACAATGTTGGTAATTGCCGCTTTAAGCAAGGTTTCATTTCCGCTTACTGTCAGCTTGCTTTCGTCGTCGGGTAAATCGTCAAAATTAATTTCAATGTTGTTGCCTCGCATGATCTGGTCAGCTGTTGCTTTTACATCCAGCATCAATTCATCGATACGAACCGGTTCCCATTGTTCCTTTTTGCCATCAAAGCCGGTTTGAGCCAGACTGAGCATACTGTTGGTAAGCGACTCCATCTTTTCCGACTCGCGTATAATTGTTCTGAACGATTCTTTTGCAACCGTATCCAGATTCGGAAGTGACAGCCCCAGCTGCGCTTCTCCGCTGATCACGGTCAGAGGTGTTTTGAATTCATGTGAAGCGTTACTCACAAAATTATTCTGGATCTCGAAAGTAATCTCCAGTCGGTCCAGCATCTCATTGAATGTGGCGGCGAGGTCTGTGATGTCATCTTTATTGTCATCAATAACCAGTCGCTGGTTGAGGTTATGCGCACTGATCCCTTTGACATTTTTAATAATTCTCCTGATTGGCAGAAATATTTGCACCGAAAATATCCTGCCGAAAGTAAAAACAAACACCATGGCGATGAGAAAGCCGGTAACCAAAAGCGTCTTTAATGTACTCATCTCTTCGAGACCATATAAATCGACAGCGGATGAAATGATTGTTACCACTTCACCATTCTCTTTGATCTGAAGCCCTACATAGGAGGTGTCACTTTGAAAAAAAAGGGACGGTTTTTGGTCTGAAATCTGTACATAAAAATCCTCAGACATCGGTAATTGCCTGCGAAGTGAGTCCATTTTCCGCCGATCTCCGTTCTTTACGATCCTGTGTTTTTCGTGCGGGAGATCTCCGAGGTAGCGTTCCTTGATATCGTAGTAAATTGATGTTTTGGTTTTGTCTTCATGCAGCGAAGCCTGCCCAACAATACCCGACCTTACTTCCAGCCTGTGAAAGAAACTGCGGGATGTACTTTCCGCCGCAAAAATATATACAAAAATGCTCAGCGAGAAGATAATCGCAGCAGTAAGAATTGTAAATAGCAGCGTTATTTTATTTTGGATTTTCATAAGTCTGCCGCATTACATAACCCATTCCGAATACGGTATGAATTAATTTAACGGGGTTATCTTTGTCAATTTTTTTTCGCAAATAATTGATATAAACGTCAACCACGTTGGTTCCAAGATTAAAATTAATATCCCATACATTTTCGAGAATTTCCATTCGGTTCAATACCCGGTTCTGGTTGGAAAGCAAATATTCAAGCAAGCGAAACTCCGTAGCTGTGAGGTCGATAGCGGCACCCCCTCTCTTCACCGTCTTGGTTATTTTGTCCAAAACCAGATCAGACATTTTGAGCATATCACTACTAACCTGGCTTTCGGGCTGCTTTCCTCTCCGTGTCAGCGTGCGCATTCTCGCCTCCAGTTCGGCGAGCTTAAACGGCTTCGTCATGTAATCGTCAGCCCCGGCATCCAGCCCCGAAACGATGTTCTCTGTTGTTCCCAATGCCGTCAGCATCAGAATCGGAACCTTTGAACCAGTGTCGCGAATTTTGCGACAAACCTCCATGCCGTTCATTACCGGTATCATCAGATCCAGAATGATCATGTCAAACTCATGTTGCAAAGCCATTTGCAATCCCGACTGCCCATCCATCGCAATCGTAACCTCATGCCCCGACGAGGAAAGACTTCTCTGTATAAGAGACAAAACGCTGGGTTCATCTTCGATAAGCAAAAGCTTCATGCGCACAAAAAAGGTTCGTTATTTTTGTAAAGATAAACCGAGTTTAAAATTTAACGTTTTTGTTTCGGTTTTTTGTAAAACAAAAGCGGACTACAAGTTATTGCGATTTGTGGTTTCCCATCAATTGAAGGCAATTTTCAATATCTTGCCGCAACTCGGGAAGAACCTGAAATCATCCGGCAATATTTTTGTTAACATCCGTTAACAACCAAAAGAATTTGGTTTCTACATATGAATTATTATATTTGAACTATTCCTTTGTTGTATCAAGATTCCGTTCTGATAATTCCAATCAATCTTGAATTCATTATAAAAGTATAAATTTTTTAATGTTCTGATCTCAATCAGCATCATGATAAAAAGAACTTTTGTATTGTTTTTTTGCCTCTTTCAAACGCTGGCATTTTCGCTGTTATCGCAACAGTCTGCTGCTTCGTACAAGCGTGATTTTGATGCCGACGGTTTCACTCCCTACATCACTTCCACCTCGCTGCTTCCCGAAGCATTTGACGTCTGTGCCGATAACTTTTGTGAAAACGGACCGATTATACGGGAAGACAAGGCCGAATGGAAGGAAAACTTGTCTGACCTGCTACGCCACAGGCACTCAAGTTACCGTTTTACGACTTTTGAATCTGTTCCAACCACAAGCTTTCATTTTGCAGTAGGTTTCAGAACCATTTTCAAGCTTTTACAACCTTTTGCATTTTTCAAAGGTATAGTCATCCTTCCGGATTATTACAGCTTTCTTCATCGTCTTTGTCCGTTCTAGTACGCCGCACGTATTTTTTTCAATAACAATTGCCTGAAAACCAGCTTTATCCACTTTATCAAGTGGACTAAGACCTGCGTTTCATGCTCACTTATCTGAATTCTGTTTCAGCCGACGCTAGGTCGACTGAGTACTCACTATTCCTATCCTTCTACAAATTATTCATCATTCACCTACCATTATGAAAAACTATAACTGGCCCGCATTCGTCATTTTATGTCTGTTTTCAGCCGGATGTGCCACCCAAAGCCAGGACACTTCGGAAAAGCAGGACAGCATCCCGACTATCCCCGTCACAGAATTAAAAACGCAAAAAACCGAACTTCACCGTGAATATGTAGGTGATATTCACGCAGTGAAAAACGTGGAAATTTATGCCCGCGTAAAGGGTTATCTGGAAGAAGTGTATGTGGATGAAGGGAAGGAAGTAAAAAAAGGACAAACGCTTTTCCGGATCAATAACGAGGAATATGAGGCAAATCTGGCAAAGGCAAAAGCGAATCTCCAGAGTGCGATTGCCGAAGCAAAAGGTGCCGAACTTGAATTGAAACGGGTTAAATTACTTGTCGAAAAAAATGTAATTTCAAAAACTGAAGTAGAGGTTGCTGATTCCAAACTCGCCGCTGCAAATGCAAAAATAGAAGAGGCGAAATCTGAGCGATCCAGTGCAGCCATACACCTGGCGCAGACACAGATAAAAGCGCCTTTCGATGGGGTAATTGACAGACTCCCGTATAAAACAGGAAGTCTGATCAACGAAGGGACTCTGCTGACTACGCTTTCCGACACCAAAAATATATTTGCCTATTTCAATGTTTCCGAAAATGAATACCTGGAATATACGAGGGCAAGAGGCGCTGCATCCAATAAAAATGCGATCGTAGAACTTGAACTTGCTGATGGTTCCTTTTTTAAACATAAAGGGACAATTGAAACAATGGAAGGCGCTTTTGACGAGGGAACTGGCTCCATCGCTTTCAGGGCACGTTTTTCGAACCCTGAAAAACTACTCAAACATGGCTCTACCGGTACGATCAGATTGACGAATACGGTTGAAAACGCACTGCTAATCCCGCAAAAAGCAGCATTTGAAATTCAGGATAAAAACTTTGTATATGTATTAGGAAAGGATAACAAGATCAGAACCCGAAGTTTCGTACCAAAATCAAGACTCTCGGGCTATTATATTGTTAAGTCTGGATTAGAGCCGGGAGAAACGATCGTGTACGAAGGACTTCAGGGATTGAAGGATGGCGTTACGATCAATCCAAAGACGATCTCTCTGGATTCTGTTAAAACAGAAACGGGCAAAATCGAGCTTACAGCCCGATAAAATCTAATCCTCACCTGAATTTCAAATCATGTTTCAAAAATTTATAGAGCGACCGGTCTTGTCGCTGGTCATTTCCATTTTCATAACCCTCATGGGGATCTTGGCATTCACCGGTTTGCCAGTCTCCCAATTCCCCGACATCGTACCCCCTTCCGTAGTGGTAACTGCCACTTATACAGGCGCCAACTCGGAAGTATGTGTTGACGCCGTTGCTGTTCCGCTTGAAAAAGCGATCAATGGTGTACCCGGCATGACTTACATGACCAGTGTATCCGGCAATGATGGTGTTACGACCATCACCATTTCCTTCAATGTCGGCGTAGACCCGGATCTGGCAGCGGTGAATGTACAAAACCGTGTCCAAACGGTGATTGACGAACTTCCGGAAGAAGTAATCAAGGCTGGTGTTACCACTGAAAAAGAGGTGAACAGCATGCTGATGTATCTGGATATCATGAGTTCAGATACAACTGTTGGTGAAGACTTTGTTTATAACTTCGCTGATATCAACATTTTAAAAGAGTTAAAAAGGATTGACGGCGTTGGCCGCGCGCAAATCATGGGAAGTAAGGATTATTCCATGCGCGTTTGGCTAAAACCCGACCGGATGAATAATTACAATGTATCTGCGGACGAAGTTGTGCAGGCTATCCGCGATCAGAATGTGGTTGCTGCACCCGGAAAAACGGGTGTAGCGTCCGGCCGCGAAACGCAGGTTTTGCAGTATGTTTTGAAATATACGGGTAAATTGTTTGAACCTGGTCAGTACGAAAACATTGTACTACGTTCCAATCCGGACGGTTCAATGCTGAAACTGAAAGATGTCGCGGACGTTGAGTTCGGTACATTGGAATACGACATGGCTTCCAAATCCAACGGTAAACCGTCTGCATCGATCATGATCAAGCAGCGTCCGGGTTCTAATGCGCAGGAGGTAATTAAAAATATTAAAGCCAAGGTCGCCGAACTGAAAGGCACAAGTTTTCCTCCCGGAATGGACTACTTTGTTTCCTACGACGTTTCACGTTTTCTGGATGCATCTATTCATGAGGTGGTTCGTACATTGATCGAGGCATTTATTCTGGTGATCATTATTGTTTACCTCTTCCTTCAGGATTTCCGCTCAACGCTCATTCCCGCACTTGCGGTACCAGTAGCCCTGGTCGGCACGTTTGCTTTCATGCAACTTTTCGGGTTTTCGATCAATTTGCTGACACTCTTTGCTCTTGTTCTGGCGATTGGTATTGTGGTCGATAATGCCATTGTCGTCGTCGAGGCCGTGCACGCAAAAATGGCGGAAAAGCATCTGAACGCCCGGGAAGCAACCATTGAGTCGATGAAAGAAATGAGTGGTGCGATTATCGCGATTACGCTTGTTATGTCCGCGGTTTTTGTTCCTGTGGCATTTATGTCGGGTCCGGTAGGAATATTCTACCGGCAGTTTTCCATCACGCTGGCCATTTCAATCGTGATTTCGGGTGTAAATGCATTGACCTTGACACCTGCACTTTGTGCATTGATGCTCAAAAATACCCACGGGCAGCCGTCAAAGAACACGCTGCTCGATCGCTTTTTCAATGGATTCAATAACGGCTACAACGGCATTTCCAACAAATACCGGAAACTGCTTTCGATGATTGTCAGCCGGAGAATGGTCACAATTGGTCTACTGATCGCATTTTGTATCGGCACCTACGGCATCAGTGCCATTCTCCCGAGCGGCTTCATACCTACGGAGGATCAGGGTGTGATTAACGTAAATGTTACCACGCCCGTTGCCGCTACAGTGGAAAGAACAGAGGCGGTACTGGACGAAATCCAAAAGGTCGCTAAATCTCTGGAGCCTGTGGAATCCGTATCTTCTCTTTCCGGATATAGTTTGATCACAGAATCAGCAGGTTCATCTTATGGTATGGCGATGATCAACCTCAAACCATGGGATCAGCGAACGGCATCAGTGAAAGACATCATTGCCGAAATGGAACTGAAAACGAAGCATATCACCGATGCAGACATTCAATTTTTCCCTCCGCCGACTGTACCCGGTTTTGGTAACTCAAGTGGGTTTGAACTTCGGGTTCAGGACAGGACGGGTAGTGATGATCTTCAAAAAACGGCTGATGTGACGAATCAATTTGTTAAGGAATTGATGGCAACTCCCGAGATTGCAACTGCGTTCAGTAGCTTCGATGCCAGTTTTCCACAATACATGATCCACGTAGATGCCGATATCGCTTCCAAAAAGGGAGTTTCGGTGGATAAAGCCATGAGCACGCTTCAGACTTTGATCGGAAGTTTGTACGCTTCCAATTTCATCAGGTTTGGGCAGATGTACAAAGTAATGGTTCAGGCGGATCCAAGCTTCCGAAGGACTCCGGAGGATATTTTGAAGTTGTATGTCAAAAACAACCGCGGCGAAATGGTTCCGTTTTCGACCTTCATCAGATTAGAACGTGTTTACGGACCAGAACTGCTCACGCGCTACAATATGTACACTTCTGCAATGATCAACGGAGATGCCGCAGCAGGATTCAGTAGTGGAGATGCGATCAAAGCCGTGGAGCGTGTGGCGAAAGAAAAATTACCAAAGGGATTTTCCTACGAATGGTCCGGTATGACACGCGAAGAAATCCTTTCAGGCAACCAGGCGATGTATATTTTTGGAATATGTCTGCTCTTCGTTTATCTGCTGCTTGCTGCCCAGTACGAAAGTTTCCTGCTCCCGCTCCCGGTAATCCTCTCATTGCCTACCGGCATTTTCGGTGCTTTCCTATCACTAAAACTCATGGGCCTGGAAAACAACATTTATGCGCAGGTTTCGCTGGTCATGCTCATTGGCCTTTTGGGTAAAAATGCAATTTTGATCGTAGAATATGCGATTATCAGGCAAAAGGAGGGCCGAAGTGTTGTAGACGCTGTTTTGGAAGGTGCCACTGAACGCCTTCGCCCTATCCTGATGACTTCTTTCGCTTTCATTGCCGGTTTGATTCCGCTGGTTATGGCTTCCGGAGCAGGAGCAATTGGAAACCGTTCCATCGGGACAGCGGCAGCGGGCGGTATGCTCATCGGGACGCTTTTTGGCGTGATCATCATTCCCGGCCTGTACGTGCTATTCGCGAGCATGGCTAAAAAGAAAACGATCGCACAGGAAGTTCCTCAAAATCAGGAGATGCTTCTGGATCATTAAATCGCATTTTTCAGGTTGGTACCGAATGGTAAACGCGGTTGCCAGCCTGAATTCATTCTATTTCAAAATCGATGAAAATTTTAAAATATATCAATGGCTTTGCCCTGACCATACTGCTGCTGTCAATTTCAGGTTGTAAATTATTGAAGCCGAAAGAACAAATTCCGACGATCAAAGCACCGGTTGCATTTGGGGCTTCGACAGATTCACTAGGCATTAGCGCCTTAAAATGGGATGTCTTTTTTGCAGATAAAAAACTCGTTGCGCTGATTGATACTGCGCTGCAAAATAATCTGGATCTTAAAATGGCCGTTCAGCGGATTCAAATTGCGAGCTCATCTGTTCTGTTCAGACAAGGTTCGTTATTACCCTCTGTAGGGGCTGACGTTTCAGCTGGTGGCCGAAAATTCAGTGATTATACCATGGATGGCGTAGGAAATTACGACACCAATTTTTCCAGTAATCTGGATACCGACCGGAAATTACCGGCGCCATTTATGCCCGACTATTTTCTTGGATTGAGAAGTTCTTGGGAAATTGACATTTGGGGCAAATTGAAAACGCAAAAGAAAGCGGCATACACGCGGTTTCTGGCTTCACAAAAAGCGAGACATGCCATCGTTACAGGTCTCATTGCGCAAGTAGCAGGATTGTATTACGAATTGACGACGCTCGATGCTGAGCTTGGCATTATCAGGAAAAACATTTCACTTCAGGAAAAAGCTGTTTCCACAATTACCGTTCAAAAAGAAGCTGGACGGGCAAACGAGCTCGGTGTCCGACAATTTAACGCGCAACTGCTCAATACAAAAAGTCTGGAAATTGACATTCGTCAAAAAATTGTGGAGAAAGAAAATGAGCTGAATATGCTTCTGGGTAGATTTCCCCAAAATATTCAGAGGAACGCGACGCTTGATCAGCCAATTCCGGAACAATTGAGTGCGGGCATTCCAAGTCAGATGCTTCGCCGCCGTCCCGATATTCAACAGGCCGAACTGGATTTATTGGCGAATTACTCTGACCAACAAGCAGCACAACTGGCATTTTTGCCATCATTAAATATCACGGCTTTTTTAGGCTACAATGCTTTTCGGAGCACTTTGTTATTCAACCCGGGTTCCCTGGCGTACAGTGCATTAGGCGGACTGACAGCCCCTTTATTGAACAGAAAAGCTTTGAAAGCAGAGCAGAAAAGATCAGAAGCGGCAAGTATGGAAAGTCTGTATGCCTATAACAAATCCGTGTTGAACGGATTTCAGGAAGTAAGTACCAGTCTCAAAAAAATCGAAAACACGAAATTGATTGTCGACTTTAAAAATCAGGAAGTTGCCGTTTTGCAACAGGCTGTTGCCACTTCACAGGATCTTTTCGCAGGCGGTTACGCCACCTATCTGGAAATTATTACGGCTCAAAAAAGTGTACTGGAAGCCGAACTGACTTTGATTAACGTGCAGAAGGAGCAGCGGCTTGCATTGATTCAGCTATACAGAAATTTGGGCGGAGGATGGGAGTAATTTCTGCGCCTAAGAGCCCGATCAATACAAAATTCTTAGTTGGCAAAAATTCCATTATTAGTGTTACAACCTTTGACAAGGTTGTTGTGTCGTAAAGTCATGAATTTCTTAAATTATATTACTAATAAACTCTTCAAGAAATCAGAACCTGAAAGTATTTCTGTTGAAAAACGATACTTGTCAATGTGTTGTATTGTCAAGGATGAAAATGATTATATCGAAGAGTGGATACGCTATCACTTAGCAATTGGTATCGAGCATTTCTTTATCTACGACAATGGTAGTAAAACAGACATTAAAACTACCTTGAAAGAATTAGGTCTTTTAAAATATGCTTCCGTCACTAATTTTCCGGGTAGAAACCAGCACGTTAAAGCATATAATCATTGTCTGAAAAACTATGGAAAAACTTCGCAATGGATCGCTTTTATTGATGTTGATGAATTTATTGTTCCCAAAAATGCGGATTCTTATTCGCTGCCCTCGTTATTAAGGCAATACGAGAACTTTGCTGGCCTGGGAGTAAATTGGTTGATATTTGGGTCTGGTGGTCTTTTGAAAAAACCTGTATCGCAACTTAAAACCTTTGTCCTACGGTCTGAGCCCGACTTCCTGCCCAACAAACATATTAAAAGTATTGTTCAGCCTCAATATGTTGAATCCGCATTAAAATCCCATTGTTTCAGATATTTAAAGGGGATGTTCTGTGTCAACGAAAATTTCGAACCCATTTTAGACTCGTTCTCAGAAAATAGTGTCGAAAAAATTCAACTGAACCACTATTACTGCAGATCAAGGGAGGAATTTAAAGAGAAGATCAGTAGAGGAATAAGTGATACAAAAAGGGAAAGAAAATGGGAAGAATTCCATTATCATGATTCCCAGTCCAATAAAATTCGGGATGAAACTATCATCAATATTTTGGAAAGAATTAATAGTGATCAATGTGTAAACTAGCGCTTTGGTCTCTTACTAAATAATTCTCTGCTGATTTATCCAATACAGGATTCGTTTTTTATAATAGAAGATCAGATGATAACCTAAAAGAAACCCCGGACGAAATTAAATTTCATCCGGGGTTTCTTAAATGGCACCAAAAGCTTACTTTTTCTTCGCTCCGGCCAGACTCGGCTCTTTAGAAATTTGAATTAAATCCACCAGAATACGCCCGGTTTCATTGAGATAAATATCTTTTTTCTTCTTTACTTCTTTGGTTGCATCCGCTGTTTTCGGCGCATCTTCGTCCTCATCTTCATCCGCATCCTCGCCCATTTGTTTCATTGCCGCCCTTTTCTTTTCCGCTTCATCACGCTCTATTTTGCGTTTTGATTCCTGCAAAGAGACAATTTTATTCTCCCGGGCTTTTTTGAACTCATCCAGTGTTTTAACAAGATTTTTCAATTCTTCATCTGACTTCAGACGTTGATTGTACTTGTCTTTCAACTGACCAACGATTTTGTCGTTGATGTTGCTCGTTATTTCATATTTAGAAGATGCGATCTGATCCCATGGCAAGGCAGCAGGTTGCGAGCCCTCTCCATATTCATTGGTTTTAAACGCTGTCGGCAATTCAAGATCGGGCATTACACCTTTCAGCTGCGTGCTGCTTCCGTTGATCCGGTAGAATTTAGCCACAGTCAACTTTACCTGCCCCAATTGTTCCGTTTCTTTCGGCACCCATTCGTTGAGGTTGATCAATGTCTGCACCGTTCCTTTTCCGTAAGTCTGCTCGCCTACGATAACCCCACGTTTGTAATCCTGGATTGCCGCAGCGAAAATCTCCGAAGCGGAGGCGCTGAAACGGTTCACCATCACGGCCATCGGACCGTCATAAGCGATGGACGGGTCTGTATCGGGTTGCACATCAATTTCACCTTGTCCTTCTTTCACCTGAACAACCGGTCCTTTACTGATAAACAAACCGGTTAACGATACCGCTTCCGTTAAAGAACCACCACCGTTATTCCGCAAATCGATGACAATACCATCTACGTTCTGAGCCTGCAATTCTGTGATCAGTTTCTGAACGTCACGTGTTGTGCTTGAAAATTCTTTCTCTTTATGTTGCGCACCTTCAAAATCACGGTAGAACAACGGAATATCAATTACACCCACCTTATAGTCCTTTTTGCCGGAGTTGATGGATACAATTTCCTTTTTGGCTCGTTGCTCCTCCAATTTGATTTTCTCGCGAACCAGACGATATTCTTTTGGCGGTGTCCCCGGAAGTGCATCAGCAGAAATTATCTGAAGCCTTACCACGGTGCCCTTTGGCCCTTTGATCAATTTGACCGCATCGTCCACAAACCAACCCACTATATCCACAATTTTACCCTCATCGCCCTGAGCGACTCCTATAATCTTATCTTCCTTTTTGAGTTGTTTTCCTTTAAATGCAGGTCCGCCAGGAATTACTTCCACGATCTTGACATAATTGTCCTCTTCGCGGAGTAGTGCGCCAATTCCTTCCAGCGACTGGCTCATATCCTGCTTGAAACGATCAGCTGCCGTTGGTGCCATGTAACTCGTGTGCGGATCCAAAGATTCAGCATAAGAATTCATAAACATCTGGAAAACCTGCTCGGTGCGAATACGCCCCAGCGCTCTGTCGCGGTTTTTGTAACGGTCGCGCAATGTGGTTACAACTGCTGTATCCGCTTTCCCCGAAAGCTTAAGGTCCAACGCTTCACTTTTCAAGTACTTACGCCAGGTGTCGTTCAGCTCGTCCGCTGTTTTTGCCCAAGGTGCCTTGTCCCGATCCGTGTTGATAGACTCATCCGTGTTGTAATCGAAAGGTTTTGGGTCCTTCAAAAGCGTCTGAATGTATGCGCTTCTTTCCTGATAACGTTTTCTGAAAACATTATACATGGCGAAAGGAACATCCAGCTCTCTTTTTTGCAGATAATCGTCGAAAGAGTTTCTGTACTGTTCAAATTCCGCGATGTCGGAGGCCAGGTAATGCAGGCGCCCATGATCTATTCCGTCGATATACTTATCAAACATCGCGGATGACAATGAGTCGCTCAATTTGAGTTTGCGATAATGATAACTCGATAGAATACGGGTCGAAAGCTCCTCAGCCTTATACTGGGATGCCGTAGGCTTGATATCTTCCTGCAATGAGTTCTCCGTCGGCACAACTACAACTCCTCCTTCCTTAACGGGACCACGTTGCCAGCTCAGCAAAACAACCGGAATAAGCGTGATAAGATACTTTTTCATCGTTGATTATCTATTTTACAATGTCCAATAATTCCACATCAAATACCAATGCCGAATATGCCGGTATTTGCGGGCCTGCTGCGCGCTCGCCATAGGCAAGCTGGTAGGGAATAAACAATTTCCATTTTGAACCAACCGGCATCAGCTGCAAAGCTTCTGTCCAGCCTTTGATTACACCGTTAACGGGAAACTCAATTGGTTCGCCACGATCAACAGAACTGTCAAAAACCGTTCCATTGGTTAAAGTACCGTGGTAATGTGTTTTTACTTTGTCAGTTGCTGTCGGTTTGGCTCCCTCACCCATTTTGATCACCTGATACTGTAATCCACTTTCAGTGGTAATTATACCTGGCTTTTTCTTGTTTTCTTCCAAGAATTTTTCTCCTTCTACCTTCACCACTGCACCTTTTTCTTCCATGATTTTTTGAAAATAACTTCCTATGAACTGATTCGCCTCTTCTGATGTGAACGTCGTTTTCTCACCTTTCAGGGAAGCAACGATCGTCTTGGTCAGAATGTCGGTATTGATATCCTTGATTCCCTGTGACGACAATGAATTTGAAAAACTCACACCGATGGCCGCAGATAACGAATCAAGCTGACTTTTCGGAGCACTTGCAGATGTTGCCGTTTTCACAGCAGTGGTGGGAGCTTTTTTAGTTGTAACCGCAGGTTTTACTACTTTTTTGGGGGTTTGCGCAAACCCTTGTGTTGTCGCCAGAATAACAGATAACACAACAGGCAAAATGGTTTTTTCTAACTTCTGCATTCGAATTTAAGATGGTCGGTAAATTTGATTTTGGGAATATAATTGTTATTAACGAATTCAATTACAACAAAAACACAATTACTACCTAAAAAAGTTTTAAAAACGTATTAAATAGAGGATAAACGGTAATTTTAATCCTTTGCTACCTATGCGATGAGGCTCCTTGGAAAAATCTAATTTTATCTCTCAGGTTTTAACCTAAGTATTATATTTTTCCCAAAATAAAACCCTACCTTTGCGCAAGTTTTCAAAAACTTACTACTATACTCTAAATAAGTCAATTATACTATGGTATCTGTTAGACCGGACGAAGTCTCGGCAATCCTGCGCGAACAGCTTGCAGGTGCTAAATCTGAAGCAGAACTCGAAGAAGTAGGAACCGTCCTTCAGGTTGGTGACGGTGTTGCCCGCATTTATGGGCTTTCCCAGGTTCAGGCAGGTGAGCTGCTTGTTTTCGAGAACGGCTTAAAGGCCCTCGCCCTTAATCTTGAGGAAGACAATGTCGGCGCCGTTTTGCTTGGTGATTCAAGTGAAATTAAGGAAGGTGACACTGTGAAGCGTACAAAAGAAATTGCTTCTGTAAAAGTTGGAGACGGAATTGTTGGCCGTGTTGTCAACACTCTGGCTGAGCCTATTGATGGCAACGGCCCCCTTACAGGTGAGCTTTTTGAAATGCCGCTTGAACGTAAAGCACCGGGTGTAATTTTCCGCCAGCCGGTAACCGAGCCTTTGCAAACAGGTATCAAATCAATCGATGCGATGATCCCGATCGGTCGTGGACAACGCGAATTGATCATTGGTGACCGCCAGACAGGTAAAACTGCGGTTGCGATTGATACCATTATCAATCAGCGTGAATATTTTGATAAGGGCGAACCTGTATTCTGTATCTACGTAGCCTGCGGTCAGAAAGCTTCCACCATTAAAGGTATTGAAGCAACACTTCGCCGTTACGGTGCTATGGATTATACAGTAATCGTGGCAGCTGGAGCTTCGGATCCTTCGCCAATGCAGTTTTATGCTCCTTTTACAGGTGCTGCGATTGGTGAATATTTCCGTGATACCGGCCGTCCTGCTTTGGTAATTTATGATGACCTTTCAAAACAAGCGGTTTCTTACCGTGAAGTTTCCCTGCTACTTCGTCGTCCTCCAGGCCGTGAAGCTTATCCGGGTGACGTATTCTATCTGCACAGCCGTTTATTGGAGCGTGCTGCCAAAATCATCAATGATGATGCGATTGCTGCAACGATGAATGACCTTCCACCTTCTTTGGTAGGAAAAGTGAAAGGCGGCGGTTCTCTGACAGCCCTTCCTATTATCGAAACACAAGCTGGTGACGTTTCTGCTTATATTCCGACGAACGTAATTTCTATTACTGACGGACAGATATTCCTTGAATCCAACCTGTTTAACTCTGGTATCCGTCCTGCGATTAACGTAGGTATTTCGGTATCACGTGTGGGTGGTAACGCGCAGATCAAATCAATGAAAAAAGTATCCGGTACGCTTAAACTGGATCAGGCTCAGTTCCGTGAACTCGAAGCCTTTGCAAAATTCGGTTCTGACCTTGATGCTGCAACGAAACTTGCTATTGACCGCGGACGCCGTAACCAGGAAGTATTGAAACAACCTCAATATGCTCCTGTATCTATCGAGCACCAGGTGGCGACGGTTTATGCGTCAACAAAAGGTTTGCTCGACCGTGTTCCTGTTGAAAAAGTGAAAGATTTCGATACAGAATTCCTGACAGTTCTTTCAGCTCAGCACAGCGATACACTTGCTGCGTTGCGTGCAGGTAAACTGGACAACAGCGTTACTGACGTAATTGACCGTGTTGCAAAAGAGATAGCATTAAAATACTAAGCGATTAACTAACGGTTATCAGATATTGATCAAAGACGTGTGTTTTCGATCAATATCTTTTAACTTTTGACTTACCGATATGGCAAGCTTAAAAGAAGTACGTAACCGGATCGTTTCGGTTAATTCAACCCAGCAAATTACCAAAGCCATGAAAATGGTGGCGGCGGCAAAACTGCGCAGAGCTCAGGACAACATCATTCAGATGCGTCCTTATGCACAAAAGCTTGGCCAGATGCTTTCCACTGTTTCTGCGGGAACTGAAAGTTCTGCGGACAGCCCGTTGAAGACTGTGCGCCCGGTTGAAAAGGTTTTGATTGTTGTGGTTACATCTGACCGTGGTCTGTGTGGCGCATTCAATACCAATATTGTAAAAGCTACGCTGGCCCTGATCGAAGAAAAATATTCGACGCAGGCTGCAAAAGGAAACGTAGAAATTTTCGCGATTGGGAAAAAAGGAGCCGAAGCATTTACCCGCAGAGGTTTTGTGGTAAACACCGCATTCGCTGACCTTTTCACCAGACTGAATTTTGTCGCGGTAAAACAGGCAGCTGAGGTGATCATGACTTCTTTCTCGGAAGGACGTTACGACGCCGTTGACTTGGTTTTCAATGAGTTTAAAAACGTGGCAACACAGATTATCCACACGGATCAATATCTGCCGATTGCGACTGATTCTTCGAAGCAAAAAACAAAGGCTGCCGAAACGAACTACATTTTTGAACCAAGTGAGGAAGAGATCATGAAAGAACTGATCCCCAAATCACTTAAAATTGCTTTGTACAGATCAGTACTTGAATCCAATGCCTCCGAACAAGGTGCCAGGATGACAGCGATGGATAAAGCAACTGAAAATGCACAGGATCTTTTGAAAGCATTGAAACTGGTCTACAACCGGACTCGCCAGGCCGCAATTACGACGGAAATCCTCGAAATTGTAGGTGGTGCAGAAGCTTTAAAGAATTAAATAAGAGATTCAATACTTGGATGAAGCCAGCGAATTACTTTAATTCGCTGGCTTTTTATTGTTAACTTTGAATAAATCAAGCAGAAATTGACTTACTCTTTTTAATCAAATTGACTCTGATATGGTTTATATTATGGAAAGGATCACGCTGGATCCTGACTTGTGTAGCGGAAAACCTACAATAAGAGGAAAACGAATTTCCGTTCAAACAATCTTGGAACACCTTGCGGCAGGCGATACCCGGGATGAAATTCTATTGCAATATCCCTCTCTGGAACCACAAGACATTAGCGCTTGCCTGAATTTCGCTGCTCAGATGGCTGGAAGGAATTTTGCCTACTACCCCGTTGCCGCCTGACAACATGCTAAAATACCTTATTGATGTAAATCTGCCATATAGGTTCGCTTTATGGAACTCTCCTGATTTTATTCATCAAAAAGATATTAACGACGAATGGTTGGATTCTCAGATTTGGGATTACGGCAAACTTCATAATCTGACAATCCTTACACGGGATGCTGATTTCTCTGTTAGAATATCCGCGGGAATACCTCCACCCCGGGTTATTCATTTCCGCTTGGGAAACATCAAAGCCGCTGACTTTTTTAAGCTTTTGAATCAGAACTGGAACACAATTACGGAGCTTAGTAACACCAACAAACTTGTGACGGTCTTTCAGGATAAAATAGAAGTCTTAAATTAAAATCACTTCAAACCAATAAACATAAAACCATGCTTACCTACACTCATTTTAAATTTTTAATTTCTGCAATTCTCATCGGGTATTCTGTTACACTTTCCGCCCAGACAGCGGACGAAATTGTCGACAAACACATCACTGCTATGGGAGGCGCCGACAAGCTCTCCAAGCTCAAAAGTGTGAAAGTAACGGCGAATATGGAAGTAATGAATATGCAGATGCCCGTAACGACGACCATTGTTCAGGACCGCGGTTTCCGAACTGAAACGACTGCACAGGGAATGACGATTGTACAGGCAATTGATGGAAAGAAGGGCTGGATGATCAATCCTATGACCGGCCAGAATAAAGCGACTGCTTTGCCGGATGAACAAGTTCAATCTCTTTCGTCGCAAACTGACCTAACAGGGCTCTATAACTACAAAGCAAAGGGCTACGTACTATCAATGGACGGCGAAGCTGATCTGGCAGGAGCAAAAGTTTATAAGGTGACCATGACGCTCAAAAATGGCGTAAAACAGGTAAACTATATTTCAAAGGATACCTATTACATTTTAAAAATCGAAGCCAGCGTCCCGGTAAATGGCCAGAATGTTACCACGGATAATGTCCAGTCGGATTTTAAACAGGTGGATGGGATAACTTTCCCGTTCTCGTCAGAAGTTTCTACGTCGGCAATGCCAGGAATGAAAATGGTTAATAAAATTACCGCAGTGGAGGTCAATCCGAAAATCGACGATACCATTTTCGCAATGCCTAACTAAAAATTTGTTAAACTAATTTTCTTCAAAATCCTGGTTCAAAAAGAATCAGGATTTTTTTTTCAATAATGAAACTATTTTCTACATTTACATGTATATACATTAAATGTAAATACATACTTATTTTATCAATCATATGGCAACTGCAACATGGGTTATTGACCCGACACATTCCGAAATTCAATTCAAAGTTAAACACCTTGTAATCTCAACTGTAACAGGTTCTTTCAAAAGTTTTGAAGGTTCAGTTGAAACAGAAAATGACAGTTTCGAAGGAGCGACTGTTAAATTCTCTGCTGATACGGACAGCATTGATACCAATCAGGCGCAACGTGACGAGCACCTTAAATCAGCTGATTTTTTCGATGCCGCAACGCATCCGAAAATCTCTTTTACAGGGACTTTGAAAAGCACCGGTGATGACAGTTTTTCACTCAAAGGGGAATTGAGCGTAAAGGATGTAACAAAGCCATTCGAATTCAAAGCTGAATACGGTGGAAATATGACCGATTTTTACGGCAACAACAAGTCAGGTTTTGAGATTACAGGTAAAATTAACCGTAAAGAATTTGGTCTTGAGTGGAGCGCCGTGACTGAGGCAGGTGGTGTGGTAGTGGGAGACGAAGTGAAACTGATTGCCAACGTTCAGGTTGTAAAACAATAATTGATGACCGGAACATACCGGACAAAACAGCATCGTAAATTTAGTTACGATGCTGTTTTTGCTTAAAATGCATAAATTTCTTCTATATCTGCAAGCAGCAACTTCAATTTCAGGGCAAAAAATCCAAAGCGTCGTCAATAAGTTATTACATTTGACAAAAAAAATTCGCTTTGATAATTGAAACGCGCGCCTATGCCCGTGCTGGGTTACTAGGAAATCCCTCAGATGGTTTTTTTGGAAAAACAATCTCCATTTCTGTCAGAAATTTCGGAGCCTCCATTTCCCTGTACGAATCTCCTGACCTGCATATTGAGCCGGAACCACAGGATGGCAGCACTTTCCGCAGCATTTACCACCTTCGCGACTCAGTTAGTATGCTGGGCTATAATGGAGGGATTCCGCTGATTAAAGCTGGTATCAAAAAATTCGGCGATTATTGCGAGGAAAATCAGATCAAACTACCCAACAAAAACTTTACTGTCCGTTATCGCTCGTCCATTCCGCGTCAGGTGGGCATGTCGGGATCAAGCGCCATTGTGGTTGCCCTTTTCCGGGCGCTTATGCAGTTTTACAAAGTAGAAATCCCGCTTGAATACCTTCCCCAACTGGTTATGGTGACGGAAACGGAAGAACTCGGCATTACAGCCGGTTTACAGGATCGTGTCATTCAGTGCTTTGAGGGCTGCGTCTATATGGATTTTGACAAGTCACTGATCGAAAAGCAGGGATTTGGGAAATATGAACGCATTGATCCGGCGCTTTTGCCAAAATTGTACGTGGCCTACAACACGAACCTGAGTAAGGTTTCCGGAAAGGTTCATAGTGATGTGCGTGCAAGATTCGATCGTGGCGAGCAAGACGTAATTGACACCCTCGGAAAAATTGCCGACAAAGCTGAATTAGCAAGGGAAGCGCTCGTCAGTGGCCGACCCGATGATCTGCACGCGCTGATGAACGAGAATTTCGACTTGAGATGCAAAATTTACAACGTGCCGGAATCCAATAAAAGATTAATCAATGCGGCACGGGCATGCGGAGCTTCTGCGAAATTCGCCGGTTCCGGGGGCACAATTATCGGAACTTACCGTGACGATGATATGCTCAACCAGCTTTTTGTAGAACTAAAAAAACACAATGCGCGGGTGATCCGGCCGTTTGTTGTTTAGCTTTTAGCTTTTAGCTTTTAGCTTTTAGCTTTTAGCTTTTAGCTTTTAGCTTTTAGCTTTTAGCTTTTAGCTTTTAGCTTTTAGCTTTTAGCTTTTAGGGGAAACTCGCTCGTCTGAATAATAATTCATTTATAAAATTCAAATACTTTAATTATTGGGCTTATCGCCAATAGCTAACAGCCAAAAACAAAACTTATGATTCGTAAAGCTGTAATTCCTGCTGCCGGACTTGGAACCCGTTTTTTACCGGCAACTAAATCAATGCCGAAGGAAATGTTACCAATTATTGACATTCCTACCATCCAATATGTTGTGCAGGAAGCTGTTGATTCTGGTATTGAGGACATTCTGATCATTTCCGGAAAAGGGAAACGTGCCATTGAGGACCATTTTGACCGGAATATAGAACTCGAAACACGCCTGGAAGAAAAAGAAGATTTGCTTTGGTTCAATGAAATGCGACGGCTGGCAGATATGGCCAACGTACACTTTGTTCGTCAAAAAGAAGCCAATGGACTGGGTGACGCCATTTATTATGCGAGACATCATGTTGGTAATGAACCATTTGCTGTTTTGCTGGGCGACACAATCATGGACTCTGTAATCCCTGTTACCCAGCAGTTGATGGACACCTATGAACAATACGGCGGGTCTGTGATTGCGGTTGAGGAAGTGCCGACTAATAAAGTAAATCGTTACGGAATTGTTGGCGGAAACACGTTGAGCGACATTATTCTGGAATTGACGACGCTGGTAGAAAAACCTGCGATTGAACTCGCTCCTTCCAATCTGGCGATTGCGGGACGCTACATTCTGACGCCCGAGATATTCCGCACCATTGAGCAAACACCGAAAGGAAAGAACAACGAAATTCAGCTGACGGATTCTCTGTTGTTACTTCTAAAACGTGAGAATATTTACGCCCACCATATTGAAGGGAAACGTCATGATATTGGCGACAAACTGGATTACCTGAAAACTACGGTAGAATTTGCACTAAAAAGAAAAGAATTTGCAGAACCTTTCCGGAAGTTTTTAGAGGAAATTCTGGCTAAATAGTTTCCTCGTTTCTGAACTTTATGCAGGCAAAAAAGTCATCCGGGTAGGTTCCGGATGACTTTTTTACATTAGAAACGGACCGGTTTGATGGCCAGCCTGTCGCACCAGCCTAGAAATACTTTGTGAGCATCATCCAGGCCCGCCATTTGCTCAGGCGTCAATGTTCTCTTGGACCGTACCAACATCTCCATCTTCATTCCTCTTTTAATCAGAAAGTATTTCGAGCTGACCGGGTAACCTTTCGAAATAACCGGCTCCATTTTTTTTAGCTCATCCTGAATCCATCGTGCATCTTCCGACTTGGCGGGATTATTCGCATTAGCGCATAACCAAGCCATAATTTCCGGATAGAAATTGGCCGAGATCGGCGACAACCCGGCGCCGCCCAGTTGTAAGGATGGCAACGCTGTGGCGGTGTGCGCATTGAAAAATGCCAGTTTGCTTCCTTTCAGCATCGACAGATTCTCCTTTATTTTATTGATATCCTCAGAAGTATCTTTGTGATAGATCAGGCGATTGCTTGACAGCAGTGCCTGGAATACCTTTGAAGTGACAAGTCTTTTATAGGGCGACGGGCACTCGTAAGTACCAAGTGGAATATTTCCTGTCAAACCAAAAAACTTTTCAAAATTGCCGATCAGTACATCATCGCTATCGCCTTTTGAGGCAAAGTGGCTTGTTATCAGAATGACCGCATCCACACCCGTTCCGTAAATCTCCTTGGTACATTCCGACTGCTTCACCAGGTTGTCTCCGAAAGAACCGGTTGAAACGACTGACACTTTATTGTTTACGTATTTCGTGACATGTTGCGTGAGGGCAACGCGCTCACGCTCATCAATGAAATACATTTCACTGCTCAGGCAATTGGCAAAAAAACCTTTTGCACCGGCAGCCAAATAGAAATCTGTCAGACGGGAAACTCCGTCAAAATCAATCTTACCATCCGTTTTGAACGGCGTAATCATCACCGGAACAAGTTTCTTTTCACTGGGCGCAAGAGGTGCCTCTGATCTCCCATCCGAACCGAACATAGTTTCCGGATTCCCCAACGCCTCTCCAAAAGCGGACGTAAGCGTCAAACCAACAACGCCTGTTGCCGCCTGCAGTAAAAAATTCCTTCTTGATGAATCACGAAATTCCTCCATTTTGTTTCAGGGGTTTAGTATCTCTTCATATTCAATGATATAAGTACTAGAAGCCGCTATTTCCGGCTATGCTCCCGCAAATATTATTTTATCAATATGTTTTTGTGCGTTTCCGAAATCTTTGGTAATGGGCCAGATTCAGGTATTGTCAGTCTTTGAAACGGCGTCTGTTAAGTAGGAAACTCGAGTCGGTTCTTTTAAAAATAAAGAGTCATTCACGCTTGCTGGCGACCAGTCAGTGCGTAGAATTTTACTGACATTTTAAAAAATCAATTACGTTGAAATCACATTTGCTCCGCTTTTTGCTGATATCTGTCTTTGCTTACAATGCTGCGGCACAAACTGCCATTTACATTTCTCCGATCGGAAATGATGAAAATAATGGCAGTATCGACCGTCCGTTAAAAACGCCAAAAGCGGGTATAGCAGCATTGATCCGGTCGAAACAGCGATCAGTATCACTTCATTTCAGAGAAGGAACATATTATCTCGACCAACCGATCCTACTAAAATCCGCCGAGTTAAAAAACAAAACAGTGCTGATCACTTCCTATTCAAATGAAAAAGTAACGCTCAGTGGCGGGAGAAAACTCGCTGTTAAATGGGAGAAGCACAACGATAAAATCTGGAAAACAAAACTGGAAGGGCGCCCTTTTGAGATGCTTTTCATCAACGGCAGAAAACAGCCTCTGGCGCGCTATCCCAATTACGATTCGACAGCCAGCGTGTTTAACGGAACCGCCAGCGATGCCATTTCAAGTGAACGGACAGGGCGCTGGAAAACGCCGGAAGGTGGTTATCTGCACGCGCTGCATCAGGGTGAATGGGGAAGTTTTCATTACCGGATTAAAGATATAGTTGACGAAAAACCAATACTCGAAGGTGGCTGGCAAAATAACAGACCCGCTCCGCTTCATGCAAAAGAGCGGTTTGTTGAGAATATTTTTGAAGAACTTGATGCACCTGGGGAATGGTTTTATGACAAAAAAAGCCGGACACTATTTGTATATCCGGCAACCGGAACTGACCTCTTACGGTCAACAGTAGAAGTTTCCAATCTCAAACACATCATTGAATTACGTGGCACGTCCACACTGCCCTTACACAATGTATCGATCGAAGGCATTCAGTTCCAACACACTGAACGCACGATAATGGAGCACTATGAACCTTTACTCCGCAGCGACTGGATGATTTACAGGGGTGGTGCCGTGGTTTTTGAAAACACTAAAAATTGCCGGATCAAAGATTCAGAATTCAGCAATCTTGGAGGAAACGCGCTGATGCTTACAGGCTACAATTTCTCTTCCGGCGTGACAGACTCGCACATACACGATATCGGTTCCAGTGCAATTTGCTTTGTGGGCGATAGCTCCGCGGTAAGATCACCCGCTTTTGGCTACGACAATTTTGTTGCGTATGACAAAATGGACAAACACCCAGGACCGAAAAACAACCATTATCCCGACAAATGTTTTGCCGAAAACAATTTGATTCACGACATCGGCCAGATCGAAAAACAGTCGACGGGCGTGCAAATTGAAATGGCATCCGAAATTCATGTTAGTCATAATACGATTTACCGTGTTCCCCGGGCTGGAATTAACATTGGCGATGGAGCTTGGGGAGGACACCTGATCGAGTTTAATGATGTGTTTGAAACCGTTATGGAAACCGGCGATCATGGGGCATTCAATTCATGGGGACGCGACCGTTTCTGGCATCCCAACAGAAAAACAATGGAGAGTCTGGTTGCGGCACATCCGGAGCTGATTTTACTTGATGCGCAAAAAACCGTAGTGATTCGAAATAATCGTTTTCGTTGTGATCATGGCTGGGATATTGACCTCGACGACGGAAGCAGTAATTACCACATTTACAACAATGTATGCCTGAACGGAGGCCTGAAATTCCGGGAGGGTTTTCAGAGAACTGCTGAGAATAACATTCTGGTCAATAACTCTTTTCATCCTCATGTATGGTTTCAAAACAGTGGCGATATTTTCAAAAGAAACATCGTCATGCGACCCTATTTTCCGATTGCCGTTAAATTCTGGGGAAAGGAAATCGATTACAATTTTTTCCCTGATGAAAATGCGCTCAAAAGCGCACAGGAATTAAATCTGGATCAACACGGCGCATTTGGTGACCCGCAATTTGTCGATGCTAACGTGGGTGATTATCAGGTTAGCAATTCGAGTCCCGCTTTGAAAATTGGCTTCAAAAATTTTCCAATGAACGAATTCGGTGTTCAAAACCAGAGCCTTAAAAAGATAGCTGAGAAAGTTTCCATTCCAAAATTATTGAACTCCGCCGCCGAAAAGCAGATAACGGAAATGATCTGGCTGAAAGCCAAAATCAGGAATGTAAACGGGTTGGGCGATCGCTCTGCTTATGGATTGCCCGATGAAAAAGGCGTGATCGTTGTGGAGATTCCGTCAAACAGCGTCATTGCGGACAGTGGTTTGCAACCTGGCGACGTGATTGTGAAAGCCAATGCTGAAAAAATTGATAACGTGGTACAATTGGAAGCAGTACAGCAGAAAGTTAACTGGACCGGCAAATTGGCAGTTGAAGTAATGCGAAACCAGAAAATGATGAATTTTGAACTCAAATTGAAATAAAATTCAATTGCTTCCAAAATCAGTAAGCACTATTCATTCAAGTTAAAACAAATCACTACTTCCGGTAGATGTGATCTTTACCTGAGAGATCGTACTACGCTGTTTTTTCAAAATGGTATATTCATAATGTTTGGTTTTGAGTTTTTCACCAACAGCGGGAATTCTTCCAAATTTCCAGATCAGGTAGCCGGCCAGTGTTTCGTAATCGCTCTCTTTGGAAATATCATGCGGCAGTTTATCATTGATATCGGAAATGGAAGCAGAGCCAAGAACCGTATAAGTATTGTCAGTTTCGTTTTTCACGATCGGCACTTCGTTGTCGTATTCATCCTGAATTTCACCAACCAGTTCTTCTAGAATATCTTCCATGGTTACAATGCCGTCAACTCCGCCGTATTCATCAATAATCACCGCCATCTGCTGGTGATTTACCTGAAAATCCCGTAGCAAGGCACCGATTGGCTTAGACTCATGAACCGTCGAGACGGGCCTTATCAGCTCCGAAAGAACGATTTCTTCATTCTTTCTCATTTTTAATAGCAAATCCTTTAAATGCAGTACGCCGATGATCTGATCCAGGGTATCTTCATAAACCGGGATTCTGGAATAACCTTCCTCGATAATCTTTTCCAGTTTCGTTTCGTTGAAATCGTTTATGTCAACCCCAACAATCTGCGGCCGCGGAATCATCACCTGCTTGGCGATGCGTTCTGAAAAATTAAAAGCATTTTTTATCAGATCGTAATCTGCGGCTTCGATCATTCCACTCTCCTTCTGTTGCTGAACCAGATAACGGAGCTCATCGCTGCTATGCACTTCACTGCCATGAGAAGGCGTTATTCCGACGCCTTTTAGAATAAAATTTGCAATCCCGTTCAATATCCAGACGACAGGCCGAAAAACCAGATAAAAGCCATGTAGCGGATAGGACAAAAATAATGTAGTAGCTTCGGGTCGCTGAATCGCAATGGATTTTGGTGCCAATTCTCCAAAAACAATATGCAGAACAGTGATGATGGCAAATGCTGCGGGTAGCGCTATCTGGTGCGCAAGTTCAGGATCCAGACTCAAACCGACCAGTTCCATGCCGCCGATCAGGATTTTTGAAACAACCGGCTCTCCGATCCAACCCAGCCCAAGGCTGGCGAGCGTGATACCAAACTGGGTCGCAGCAAGATAACCATCCAGGTTGGCAACAATTTTCTTTGACAAAATAGCCATCTGGTTGCCATCCTGTGCCTTCTGTTCCAGCTGTGAAGCGCGGATTTTAACGATGGCAAATTCAGCTGCTACAAAAAATCCGTTTAAAAAGACCAGTACCAGCGTGATAATAACCTGAGTAAGCATTTTATCGTGGTGAGTGAGTTATGTTTAATTTAGGAACCGATAACAAACATTTTTCATTCGTTACAATCCATAAAATCAAAGATAAATAAAAAGGAGGCAATGAAATTGTATTTTGCCAGTTTAAGATACCGAAGGTAACTTAACTCACTTATTCGGCATCACCATCATGTTTCCGGTTGTCTTCCATTGGCCCACGAAGGTGTATGATCAGCCCGTTTAAAAAATTCCGTAACAACTGATCACCGCAGGGTTTGTAATGCTCGTGGCCCTCTTTCCTGAAAAGTGCACCTAATTCGCTTGCTGTAACTTTAAAATCCACCAGACTCAGGATGTGAATAATTTCGTCATTCCGGAGATGAAGTGCAACCCGGAGCTTTTTTAGTATATCGTTATTGGTCATTTTTCGTCATTTTTCTGCAAGCTGCCATTATATGGTAAGAAATCCAATTATTGGCTTTCCTAGTTAAGCAACAAATGATGGTAAGTAGGGTATAGACGAAACATAAACCGCAACATTTTTTGTTAAAAAGCTGTTACCTGTAAACCAACTGTTAACAACAAAACAAATGAAAAGCGGCCACGCTGATTTGCCATTGCATTACGGAAAGGTGCCTCCCTGGCTTGCACAACGCATGAGCGCGCTTGGAGGTGCCATCGTAGAATCGATCGTAATCGAATATGGCCGGAGTACGTTGCTTCAAAAAATGAGTGATCCTTTCTGGTTTCAATCGCTTGGCTGCGTTTTGGGTATGGATTGGCACTCTTCAGGAATAACCACATCTGTGATGGGGGCGCTAAAAGGAGCTGTGAACAAAAAATCCGCTGACCTTGGCATTTACATTTGCGGAGGCAGAGGCAAACACTCCCGGCAGACACCGGCCGAATTGATGCTGATTGCAAATAAGACTGGCCTCGACGGCAATCTCCTGGTACACAACAGCAGGCTTTCCGCGAAAATCGACAACACTGCCATTCAGGACGGATTTCAACTCTATCTGCATTCTTTTATTTTATCCCAGGAGGGCGAATGGGCGGTAGTTCAGCAGGGAATGAACACCGACGAACGCCTGGCCCGACGGTATCACTGGCACTCACCCACGATTAAATCCTTCATCGAGGAGCCGCATACTTTTATTTATGGTCAAAATCAGGGGAGAATCCTGAATCTTACTGATAAGCACGCGGCACCAACGCGTACCGGAATTTTGGAACTGACACACGAAAATCCGGATAAAATCATGCGTGAAGTGCGTAAACTGGTTATGCCAGGCCATCACGATGTGCGTGCAGCAGATGTAAATCTGAAACGACTTGGTGCTGTTCTGGCACTGGCGCACGACAATCCAGTTGAGAATATGGAGTCGCTGTTGTTGCTTGAAGGAGTTGGTCCCAGAACAGTACAGTCGCTGACGCTGGTCAGTGAAATTATCCATGGAACGCCTTCCCGATTTTCGGATCCTGCCCGATTCTCCTTTGCACACGGCGGAAAGGACGGGCATCCGTTCCCGGTCCCCATTACTGTTTACGATGAGTCCATCAAAATTCTGGATCAGGCTGTTCAAAAATCCCGACTTGGCGAAAAAGACAAATCGGATGCTTTGAAAAATCTATCCAGGGTTTCTGCTCAACTTGAAAAAGAATTTGTTCCAAATAATCGTTTTGACGATATCATTCAGGAGGAACGCGAAAACGCCTGGAAATACGAAGGCCGGACCGTGATGGGCAAGTCGAGAAAACCGGGCGGTTTTAACGGACAACTCGAATTATTTTAAACTTCGTTTTGAAGTTGCCAATTTTATATTGCATTTATATTCCTTAAATTTAATATCGTTTTTAGAAAACCGGATTATGATACTTCAGCAGCCGTCCACCATTTTACCGAGCACCTTTGAAGAGTTTCTTCTTTGGGAGCCTGTCGACGGTTTCAAATATGAATGGAACGATGGAGAAGTTATCAGGTTCGAGAAAATGAAGAAAAAGCATTTGGTCATTATCAGAAGGTTACAACAGGTATTTTTTGGCACTACATCTTTTTCGAATGGAAGTGCTCTGATTATGGAACAGGACGTCATGATCAGCGGCATACAAATGCGTCGCCCCGATCTGGCTTATTTCAGCGGCACACAGATTGACAAAAGCGCAGCTCCGGGTCCTGAACCTATTCCGGAATTTATTATTGAAGTGATTTCTCCGACAGATGATGCAGTAAAAGTAGAAGAAAAACTGGCGGAGTATTTCAAATCAAGCGTTAAAGTGGTTTGGCATATTTACCCGGAAAATGAAGTTGTATATGTGTACACTTCCAGGAAATCAGTTAAAATATGCACTGATCAGGACATTTGCTCAGCGTCTCCCGTCCTCCCCGACTTTGAAATTATTACGTCTGAGCTTTTCTCATTGCCCGCCGGTATAGCATGATGTTAAGCCCGGAAATCCTTTTTCATCCCTATTTGAGGCAGTAAAAAGCCAGTGTTCCATCCTCTTACTATTTTAAGTGTCAAAAGCACAAAAATAAAATCCGCATTTAAGAATTTCACCAAATGAATTTTAAAAACTTCTACCCAAAACCGATTGGTATATTGGCGCTCACCGCACTTGTGGTGGTTTCCTGTATGAAAATGTCGCCAAATGGCTCGTCCAAAATCGCCAGCTCATTGCTGGTCATCAAAGAAGACGCTGCAACCGGCAAAGCGCGAGCAAAAGAAATACGTGAAAAAATTGCCGTTAAACTTGCCGATGGATTAAAACTGGATTTGTGGGCAACTGATTCACTGGCTCCTGATCCGGTCGCAATTGCAATTGATGATCAGGGACGGGTTTATCTGAACCGTACCAATCGTCAGAAAAACTCGGAATTTGACATACGTGGTCACCGGAACTGGATGACTGCATCGATCGGCCTCCAGACCGTTGAAGACCGTCGGGCATTTCTTCGCAGCACTTTTGCCCCTGAAAAAAGCAAGGAAAATGAATGGTTGAAAGATTTAAATGGCGACGGAAGCCATGACTGGAAAGATCTTACCGTTGAAAAAGATGAGATATGGAGAATTGAGGATACAGATAATGACGGACTCGCAGACGTTTCTACCAGAATTCTGAGCGATTTCTTTGAAGAAGTTTCTGACGTGGCAGGCGGTTTGTTGATACGGGCAAAAGACGCTTTTGTCGCCATTGCACCGGATGTTTGGCGTTTTCAGGATACAAATAATGACGGAATCTGGGACAAAAAAACTTCAATCAGCCACGGTTACGGCGTACACATTGGTTTTGGTGGTCACGGAATGTCTAACCCGATCGAAGGCCCTGATGGAAAAATATACTGGAACATCGGGGATATTGGTGCCAACATTACAACAAACGAAGGCGTAAATCACAGGCGATCCAATGAAGGAATTATTGCCCGTGCAAATCCCGACGGCAGCGATTTTGAAATTTTCGCGGGTGGTTTGAGAAATACCCATGAATTCGTTTTTGACGAATACGGAAATCTGATCAGCTCCGACAACGATGGAGACCATGCTGGTGAAAGTGAACGACTTGTCCACGTTGTGGAAGGCTCTGACGCCGGTTGGAGATCAAACTGGCAATACGGGAAATACACAGATCCGAAAAATAATTTGTACAAGGTCTGGATGGATGAAAAGCTTTTCAAACCGCGGTGGGAAGGACAGGCAGCGTACATCATTCCGCCAATCATGAATTTTCATAACGGGCCTACGGGAATGCAATACAACCCGGGAACGGCATTGGGATCTGCCTGGAAGAACAAATTTTTCCTGGTAGAATTCGTGGGAAATCCGGCACGTTCGCCCATCTGGTCTTTTGGACTAAAACCAAAGGGAGCTTCATTTGAATTGGATGGTGAAAAAAATATTCTGAGCGGCATTCTGCCAACCGGAATTCGTTTCGGTCCGGATGGCGCCTTGTATGTAGCCGACTGGATCAATGGCTGGGATACTAAAAATTACGGACGCGTTTGGAGGCTGGATGTAAGCGACGACAAAAATGATCTCAAAGCACTCCGTGCTGAAACCAAAAGGCTGATCCAGCTTAATTATCCTGCACAAACTGATGATATGCTGCTGTCTCTGCTTTCAAATCCTGACATGCGCATACGCCAGAAAGCGCAGTTCGAACTTGCGTCAAGAGGCCAGAAAGGTGCGGCAGTTTTGAGCAAAGCCATTGCACAAACCGGCAATCAACTGGCCAGGATCCATGGAATCTGGGGATTGGGACAACTTGCCCGCCAGGATAAATCATACGCCAACACCATGCTTGCGTTGCTGAAAGATTCTGACCAGGAAATTACAGCCCAGGCTGCAAAAGTGCTTGGCGATGCAAACATCGCAGAAGCAGGTCCGTTGTTGATACCCATGCTTGCAAGCAAAAACCCACGTGTTCAGTTTTTTGGTGCTCAGGCTTTGGGACGTATTCATGACAAATCTGCGGTTCAGCCACTGCTTGACATGATCCGGGAAAATAACGACAAAGATGTTTATCTACGCCACGCGGCTGTTTTTGCACTATCGAAGATCGGTGTTGCTGAACCCATCGTGGCGCTGTCCAACAGTCCGGAAAAGTCCTTGCGGATTGCGGCGGTGCTGGTACTCCGCAGAATGGCCAGCGATAAAGTGAGCTTGTTCCTCAACGATAAAGACGAGTACATTGCAACAGAAGCGGCGCGGGCCATCAACGACGATTATTCAATTCCGACAGCATTACCTGCGCTTGCTGCAACTTTGAAAGAAACCCGCTTCACTTCCGAACCACTTTTGAGAAGAGCAATCAACGCGTCTCTCAGAGTTGGCGGTGATGCGGAACTGGATAATTTGATTGCTTTTGCAAAACGTAAAGACGTGGATAAAGGAATTCGTGCAGAAGCTTTGGCAACGCTGGGAAGCTGGGCTAATCCGTCTGTTCTGGATCGTGTGGATGGACGTTACAGGGGTGTAATTACGCGCAACCCTGCCGCTGTCAAATCGAAAATTGAGCCTGTTATTGCTGGTTTGTTGCAGGACGACGATGCGGGAGTATTGATCGCAACATCAAAAATGCTTGCAGAACTTGGGATATCGGAAAACAATGCTGCCCTGGCCCAAATTTTCGATGCCAACAAATCTCCCGAAGTGAGGTCGGCCATGTTGACTGCGCTGAACCAACTTAAATATAACGGTATTGAAAGCATCATTAAAAAAGGAATGAGCGACTCAAATGCGGATGTGAGAACAACTGCACTTGGATTGGTGGATGGCGCCGCGTTATCAAAAGAAACATTGGGCGATATTTCCAAGGCTATATTTGACAAGGGAAGTATCAAAGAACAACAACAAATGCTACGTGTTTTAAGCGGAGCGCCTGCGGCGAAGACAGAAGCGATTCTGGATGGATTGATCACAAAAATGGCCAATAAAGAATTGCCTAAAAGCTTGGCGCTGGAATTGGGAGAAGCAGTTGATTCAACCAAATCTGCAACTTTGATCGCAAAATTAGCCACCCTTAAATCAGGAGAAAATGGGCTTTCTGATTATCAGGATGCACTTTTTGGTGGAAATGCGCAGGCGGGAAGAAGATTTTTCATGACCAATTCAGCGACAGAATGTATCCGTTGCCACTCGGTTGGTGGGCAAGGCGGTGAAGTTGGACCGAATTTATCAAACATTGGCAACGTACTCAGCCGTGAACAGATTCTGCAAGCCATGATCGAACCGAGCGCACGTCTTTCGCCTGGCTACGGAATGGTGATTCTGACACTAAAAGACGGACAAACAGCAGCCGGCGTGCTCACTTCTGAAACGGATCACGAATTGATCTTGAAAACCTCAGAAGCAGAACCACTCAAAATTGCTTCGTCCAGAATTGCAAAACGTGAGAACGTGCCTTCCAGCATGCCGCCGATGGGAACAATCATGACAAAGAGAGAGATCAGAGATGTGGTTGAATTCCTGGCAGGATTGAAAAAATAGTTTTTAAATCATTGATCAAAACGGGAATGGGTCTTGGACTTGTTCCCGTTTTTGATTTCTGCCTTGTCCTGTTTGATGACCATCCCTTCTTTTTGAAACTAATTTGAATTGATTTTAACTGCTTTTGGTTACTTAACTCCTAAATTGCTATCTAAAAGATATAAGGCACAAGTTTTTCAGACACACTTCGGGCTACCAAACTATTGAATGGAATTAGACAAAAAAGACGCGTCAGTTGTAGAGAACGCAATCACATTTTGGGAAGAAAGCCAGAAAATCTCTCCCCAACTTGCCAGGGAATTAAGAGAGAGTTATGAGATTAGAAATGCAAATGTCGATGCAATTACTTCGTATGCGTTGATTTCAGCCATTTCTTGTGGATTACTTGCATTCGGCGCACTGGTTATTGATGAAAAATGGATTGAACTGCTACGAAAGAAATGGGGGTTTTCGGAAACAATCGTTGGTATTGGTTTCACGATGCTCGCGCTGCTCTTCATCGCACTAGCCAAAAGACGAAAAACCAAATTCCCAAAATCGGTTTCGAGCAACGAGACTTACAACATTACCATCATTCTGACGGTCGGGATTGCGATCACTTACTGGACGCGAAGTTTTGCCAATTTTGAAGGAAATTACGCGTTGCCGCTTCTTATCGCCGCCATCAGCTACGGTGCGACTGCCATCCTGCTTGAATCCAAATTACTTTGGGTGGTGATGTTGGTGGCGCTGGCCGGCTGGTGGGGAGCCCAGACACACTTTTGGTCAGGAGGGAATTTCCGGTTTGCCGGCATGAACTACCCCCTGCGTATGACCGTTTTCGGGCTGGCAGTCTGGGTTGCTGCCTGGGCGATCGACCGTATACAATCTTTGCGATACTTTACTTCTACCACGTATACAATCGGCTTATTTCTGTTCCTTCTCGCGGCTTGGACACTTTCGATTTTTGGCAATTATGATGATTTTGCCAGATGGCAAACGATCAAACAAGGACAGTTCTGGTATTGGGCAGTTGGATTCACCATCATGTTGTCAGGGATGATTGCGTACGCGTTTCAGAACAAAAAGGACATGTTGCGGGATCTTGCGCTTGTTTTCTTTCTTCTCAATATCTACACACGCTATTTTGAATACTTTTGGGATCGTACCAACAAAGGTATTTTCTTTGCGATTCTGGCACTTTCTTTTTGGTTTGCGGGCAGGAAAGCTGAACAGTGGCGCAACAAAGAAAAGGCTGTAAAAAGCCAGAAATAATGGTTTGTTCAAGCGAAAAAGGCACCAAATTGGGCCCTTGACCAGTTTGTATGGAGTTAAGCCTATTTCCCGCAATATGTAAAATCAAATTTACCATGAACGAAAAAAGACCGATACGGGATAATGAAAAGGAATTGATTCATTATTTATTAAAACATATCGACCTTGATCCAAAAAATTATCCAATCGACGAACTGGTTGACGAGTATGAAGGCGGAAAAATGGGAAGCATCAGCCTTGGTGGCGATGTGGATGCCTACGACAGCGACCTGATTCAGGTTGAATATATTGACACTGACGAAACGGCTGTGGTCATTACATTAACCAAAGATGTGAACGATCATTTGTTAGATCTGGATTTCTGGAAAATAGACTTTTCGAGACTGATCGATTATCCGACTCCGGATAAGATTATTTTTTTGAAATAGGATGAAAAACCAGATCAGACTTACCAAGTCTTGAAGACTTGGCAAGTCTAACAAAAGGCGTAACTAGCTATTTGCGATAAAAGGCGCTTGTTTGATGAATTGCCTGTCGTGAAGCTGGGTGATCAAAAACCCGGCAATGTCCGCAGCACTGATTTTTGGTCCTGGATTATCTTCCAGGCTGACGGCAACATTCCCCCGTTTATCGGTAAATTCAATGAAGGGTACGCGTACTAGCGTCCAGTCAGTTTCACTTTTCGCAAGCATCTGATACGCTTTTTGGCGGTCTTCGTGAATCTCCGGAAAGCTGGTCTTCATCCATTCAGTCGCAGCAAGTGTTTCAGCTCCTTTTTTATCAAACGGCGTATCAACATTTAGCCCGGCTACGAGGATGTACCGCCGTGTTGGTAAGCTGTCGGCGCTTTTTTCCATCGCATTTAAAATATTCGCCGTCGCCGCACTGGCCACCAACGGCTCGCCGGGACGCTGACCAACTGTACTGATCACCCCGCTACACCCGGACAAGACTTCTTTCACGGCTTTGGGATCAACCACATCACCCTGAACGATTTCAACGGGTGAATTCTCTTCCGGAAAATTATGAGCGAAATTTTCAGGGTTTCTGAGAAGCAGGCGGACTGCAAATCCCTGATGCAATAATTGATTAACGAGATATTTTCCTGTTCTTCCTCCGCCACCTATAACGGCGATTTTAGCAATATTTTTCATTCTCTGATTTGTAAAATATAAAATACATGAAACCCACCTGCCATTCACTGTGAAAAGCAGGTTTTACAGATGCATCCGCAAACTGCAATTTTCGATTGCTATATTTTACAAAGAGATTTTAATGCCTTAAAGGTAAAGCAATTTCAGGTTTGTCACTTCTTCCCGAATGAAAAATTCATCGTAGTCCCGATTCTGAAAACGGTATGCTTGTATTTTGCGTTTTCAAAACTGTTAACCACTTCTACCCGGAACGGAAAACGAATCCCTACGTCCAGGCCGTATCCAAGTTCCGTATAGTTTTCGGAATTTGGTGTCGCCAGATAATGCGCAAAGATATTTTCTTTGATCCCAAGAATGCGAAACCAGGTAATCTGAGTCAAAAGAAGTTTACGAAACTCACTAAGCACATGTGCTTCTGCAAAACGTTTCGCAGTACTGAAACGATAATAATCCAGCATCCGGAATGTTCCCACAGGATCACCGAGTTGGAAAAAGAACTGATTACCGGCAAAATGCTGGAAATCGGGAAACATGACTGATTTGTTGTTAAAAAAACCACCAGCAGCAAGTTTGTAACGCAATTTACTCCTTACACCAGTGTCAAAACCGTGAGCGATTCCAATCTGGGCAAAATCAAAATCGACATCGCTTCCAAACAAATTATCAATTCCTTTCCGGTAACTGGCAAAAATCCTTGGACTTTCATCTTCGTAGTAGGAAGTTTTACCGCCCTTGGTTTTGTATTTCTGCCAAGGCTTGTAAGACGCACTCACGCCGATTGTCAATGCCTGATGTGACTCAAATGGTAACGGATAACCACCAAATCCAGCGTAGCTTACTTCCGAATTATACGGAATATTGCCGGTAAAAGCGCGTTTCCGCCAGTCGATCCAGCGGTAGCGGTTTTCATTTTCAACGTTGTTTAGCGGAGCCCGGTCTGCAAATTCAATATTTGCTTTCAGTTCAAAATGTTCATTTTCCCGGTCGGTCTTAAAATCCAGCCGCACGAAATCCTTCTGATAAATTTTAATAAAATTTTGCTCAAAAAGCAGCGTCGAAATTGTGTTCAACAGCGGATGCATCGGGTTTTCACCATTGTATTGCGACACCGTTCTCCCCCCGCTCAGATGAAGAGCGCTTCGTTTCCAGTTGTAATCCGCTCCGCCGTAAAACATGAGTTTATTACGTGCAAATGAATATCGTGTCAGCGCATTGAGCGACAATTCCGATTGCTTTCGTTCAGAGTACACTTTCATTCCGTCCGATCCGAGCTGAACAACATCCTGATTCCGGTCTGCGCCACTACCGCGCTTATATCTGAGCTTAATACCTCCGCCATTCAGCACAAGTCCCTCAACGGTATTTACCTGTAAGCCTAAAAGCGGACTCACATAATCGAGCCGCCAGGGACTCTTCTTGCCAAATCGAAACGTATGTCCGGTAAAAATATCTCCGAAGGACGCGCCGCTCTTTCCTTGTTTTTTGGTCGAATCGGCATGAGCAGTTTTGAGGCTGTCGCGCTGCTGTTGCGTCCCTTCCTTCACCACAATGATACTGTCCAGCCGGACATAACTCTTCACTTCTGCCTTTGTCAGCGGCACACTTCTTATCGAATCCCAAAATGCCGTCGTACGCTGATTGGCAAGTGAATCGATTTGCGTGGAATCTTCACGGCTGAACGCCAGGTCAACATCTTCCCCTTTTTCTTCCTTTTCCTTCAAATCCTGTTTTTCATATTCCTTCATCAGCTTTCGCAGATTTTTGGCAGAAAACTCCTTCTGTTTCGTCACGAGTTCCTCCATTTTCTTCGTTTTGATCTCCCGGTTTGAAAGACCGACTCTTTTTGCATCTTCCTGTTCCCTTTTTCCATCCACCACAACAATGTCACTTTGAAATGCGGGATTGATTTTGAGGCTGGAAAACGTCTGAGAAATGACAAAATCGCCTTTTGCCTTAAAACCGTACAACCCTCCTTCTACATGAAATTGCTGGTTGATCGGGAGCCAGACACCTTGCACTGCGCCATAAACCTGTCTTATATCAATGTTGATTCCGGTATTCACCGTATGCAGATCCAGACTATAAATACTCCATAAATTTTCGGCGATGAAAATCGTCCCTCGGTAAACACCTTCTCCGTAAGATCTTGGCGTCACCTTAATTTTATTAATCTCCACACCATTTTCCCTGAAACTGCCTTCGTATTCAAATTTGTAATACGCAAACGCCCTGGGCGACAACGGCGAAACGGCTTTCACTACTTCCGGCTGATAGAAACTGGTCAGCAGATAGGCGTTGGCATTCGCAAAATTTTTGTCCTGGCTGTTACGGGAAGCAATAACCCGCTGTTTGTAAGAATTCGGCTGGCGGAACGTAACCTCCGACACGGTTTCGTTCAAAATCGGAACGCCCTTTTTGAAGTTGGATTCCTTTTCTGCCTCTTTCAATTCTTTTTTATACAAAAATTCCATCGGCATATCCGTAACCACAAACGACGATTTGGTGTAGGCCTTGGCTGTGTAACTTTCCACCTGAAGCAAATGATAACGACTCTTTGCAATTGCTTTCCGCATGATCGTGTACGCAGGATTTTCATCTTTGGCTCCCACACGCGCTTCTCCCAAAGTGAGTGCCTGCTCTTCCATCGTGAGATTGAAAGTTTCCATCCGGTTCTCGATGGTGACCGGTTTCAGGCCAGTTTTGAAACCTAAAAACTGAAAGACGATCTCGTAGTATCCGGGTTTCAGGTCCAGTTGATAATTGCCTTCCGCATTCGAAATTGTGCCCACACTGGTTCCTTTGACGGAAATTGCAGCAAAAGGCAATGGCTCACCATTTTTCGTTTTGATTGACCCCTTCAAGCCGGACTGCCCAAAAGACTGGAAACATACACTGCAAAAAATAATAAATGCAAAAAGGTATCGTAATGCCATAGAGATCAAAAATTACGCCAACCGGGAAGCCGGAGATTTAAAAGTTTGTCGATACAAGGCAGATGAAAATACCCGCAGACAGGTTGCCTCAGGGTAAAAATAAATTAAAAACCGGACACATTGAAATTTGATATATTCCTAAAAAAAGCCCAGGGTAATGTACAGGATTACTGACCAAGCCAGCTTTTAAAAGTGGTGATTTTCTCACGACTCACCAGAATATCATTGTCATCGCTGTTTTCGAGCAGGATTTTCAGGCGACTGTTGGAGTAAGTATGAATTGATTTGATTGCCGAAAGCGCGCTGATATATTTCCTGTTTAGCCTGAAAAAATGAACGGGATCTACCATGTCCTCAATTTCATCAAGCGTATAGTCAATGATGAACTTTTTCCCGGTGGCAGTTTGCAGGAGTGTAACTTTATCTTCACTGTAAAAGAAACGAATCTCGTCGGTTGGAACGGTTTGTATCCTGTCTCCGGACTTTACCAGAAATCTGTTTTTGTAGATTTTCTGAGCGGGCAAAATCATATTTCTAATTTGTTCCAGTGTAATTCCAGACGACTTCCTTCCCGCCTCAAACTTAGTCAGTGCATTTTTTAACTCCTCCGGATCAATCGGTTTCAATAAATAATCGACACTGTTTACCTTAAAAGCTTTGATTGCGTACTGATCGTAAGCGGTACAAAAGATAATGGGAGCCGTTACCTTGATTTTTTCAAATATTTCAAAGCTGATCCCATCCGCCAGTTGAATGTCCAGGAAAATAAGATCCGGTTCCTGATTTGTCTGTAACCAATTTACCGAAGCCTTAACGGTGTCCAGATTACCAAAAATTTCGCTGTCAGGTAAATGCTCTTTAATAAGTTTGACAAGCCTTTTCGCTGCCAGATTTTCATCCTCAATGATCAGAATTCTCATAGCTTTGTTTGATTTTCAGTCAACCTAAGTAGCGGCAATTTGACCGCGAAGACACCATTTTCACTGGTAACTGATATAGCATCGCTGCTCAGCAAGTCATACCGCTTACGAATGTTGGAGAGACCGATTCCAGCCGATTCCTCCGGAAGGCTGGATTTTAACTGCAGGTTGTTTTTCACCGATAAATTGTTGCCCTCCAAATCAATATCAATGTGCAGCGGATTAGCCATGGAAGCCACATTGTGTTTGATCGCGTTTTCCAGCAGAAGCTGTAAAGAAAGCGGCGGCAGATGACCGTCAGTATTTTTTCCGACATTGATCTTGTATTGCAAACCTTCCTCAAACCTGATTTTTTGCAGCGATAAATAGTTTTCCGCAAATTCCAGTTCACGGTCTAGCGGGACAAGTTCTTCATGCTGAACATCCAGCACATACCTGTAAATTTTAGATAGCTGCCTGATAAACCGGGAGGCTGTATCCGGATTATCATACACCAGATTGCTCAGCACATTCAGCGAATTGAACAAAAAATGCGGATTCAACTGATCTTTTAGCGACTGGTATTGTTGGGCAAAACGTTCCGTTTTGAGTTGTTCAGCTTCAATTGCCGCCTTACGCCATTCAAGTAAAAACGAGCGGCTGACTATTGACGCAGTGATAAAAAACGCGAGAATCATCGGCATCTTGGTATCGAACAAAATCAATTTCCATGGCATGGAATCGAATGTTTGCGAACGCCTGACAAAAAGAATGAACAAAACGATCAGGATATAACTTGTGCAAAAAGCATAAGTCATGTAGGCGACCGTTTCGAAAATAAAACGTTTTGCGGGATACTTTATCCATGGAATACGTTCATTAAAATATCGCTCAAATTGTGCACTTCCATAGCTAAGCGCAGCGGATATCAGGAAGGAAATCAGAAAACTGTCCCAGATCTGCTTCAAACCGGCTACACTCGTATAACACGAAGGGCAAGAAAAGAACGTAATTGCAAATGCAATCAGCAGATTTACACCAAGAAAGCCTGGCGAGAAATTCCAGAAACTTGCTTTCTTCTCACATGTAACTACTTTTTCCATTTTCGGTTAAATTACCTCACTTTTCCGGATAGCGTTCCGCATTTTTCGTTAAAGAAAACGAATTTTACTTACAACTCTTAATCAGCCCATTTGCCATACTTCTTCCCCAGGTTGGCAACATCGCCGCTTTTAAGGCCTGTTCGTCCTGTGCAGCATAAATCGCGGCACTCTGTTTTGCAAGTCCGCACGCTTTCTCGGTTCCTGATCCGAAAAACTGCGCCATACCAAACTCCATTTGCGCAAGCGCGGCCAGCGCACGCGGATTTTTCCCGTCAATGCCAAGAGCCATTCCGTATGCTGCCAATACTTGCCCGGACATGCTCTGCCCACGATTTGCCGGGTCTGCACTCAGTTTGGCCATAAGTATGAAACCTTCCAGCGTTACAATTTCCGCGTTTCCGGCTGACAATGTCCCTGCTTTTTTGACAAGTTCCGATGCCTTTGCCAAAGCCTCATCCTTTTTATCCAAAGATAAATTTTTGTTAAAACCCTGAAAAGTATAAGCAAGTGCATTGTAATAAACTGGCAGCCATTCCTTCGGATTCAGTTCAGAAATACGCGCAAAAGCGTTGGCGGATTGTTGCAATTCGTTCAGAGAATCTGTTTCAATCACTTTGGCAATCTCCTTTTTCATAGCTTTTTGATAAGGTGAGTCCTGACCAAATGCAGCGACAAAGGCGAAACATAAAACGACGATGGTAAATGAAATACTTTTCATGATAGTAAAAGGTTTATAGTAAAAAATTAGAATTGACAGATTTGCCAGACAGAACAGACTTGTAAGTATGACCTGTCGCGTAAGACTTGCCAGGTCTTTCAGACCTTGTAAGTCCGACCGGTCTCGTAAAGACTTGCCAGGCCTTCAAGGCCTTGTAAGTCTAAACCGGCTAAAGATTATTCAGATTGTTGGCATTTTTGTCTTTCGATAGCGTGATAAAAACAGCCAGAAATGCAAAGCGTTTGGCGCCCTGGTTTACAGGCAAACTTGCAAACATTCCGGTTTCATCCCTGCTGGTTGCGTATTGATAACCGAACACATTCGAACGACCCAGAACATTTGAGCATGCGGCGTGGATGATCACATTCGGCCTTGGCAAATAGCTCCAGCTAACACTCAGGTCACTATACGCTTTCGTTTTTCCCTGCATTTCGCCCGGTAAATTCGGATCATTAAACGGATAACCGCTGTTCCATGACCAGGAGCCGCCCAACTGCGATTTAAGTGCTGACACAAAATGCTTCACTACGACCGATCCGTTGTGTTTTGGGGCAAATGAAGGCTGTACTTTTGTTTCATAAACCGAGAACCTTCTACGGCTGTCTATAAAACTGTAAGTAACCCAGAAATCGGTTCCTTTAATGGACTTTTTGTCCCGGTAAAAGAAATCAAACCCACGTGCGTAACCTGCGCCATCAGTTTGTATCACTTCCGGATTTGCCACTGTACCTTTGAATGTGGCCAGACGATCATATGTTTTATAAAAAGATTCGGCACGGAAAGTCCGGTTGTTATTTACCAGAAAATAATTGAGGATGTAATGTGTGGCTTCTGTATTTTTCAGATCGTTGTTCAAAACCCGTAGTTTCTCGTCGGGTAACTGTTTGAAGTTTCCGGCAGCGAAGGAGAACTGGGCCTGATTTTCCAGCTTGTAGGCAATTGAAATCCGCGGGGTAATCCATGGCTGTTTTGCCAGCGAACTGTATCCGCTCCTCACTCCGACACGCGCAATCAGCTGATTACTAAAATAATAATCCGCTTCTACAAAATGATTGAGCTGATGATCCGTAAAACTTCTCTTCACGTGATCGTCCGGTAATGCTTCCGAGTACGCTTTCACATACCATTCCAATCCGTTTTTCAAAGAAAAGCGCGGACTGAACTGTTTCGTCGCCACCAGCTTGGAATGTGATAAATCACTGATCCGGCTCACTATTTTCTTGTCCAGATTGAAACTTTCATTATTGTGAGAAAACGAAAATCCCCCGCTGAAAAACCAGTCATTTTTTCCCGACTGACGAAACGAAAGATTTGCATGAGAATAACCGTTACTGATCGCAATCCGCTGACCCCTTCCGTCTACACCCGGAAGTTTTTGCCAGATCGTCATGGTGTTTCCTTCGGTGTGCGCATACGCTTTAATGAAACCATTTTTACCCCATTTTTGCCGGAGAGAAATTTCCGTATCCCAGCTTGACGGACTTTTTTCCCAGTCAAAAAGCTGTTTAATTAAACCGTAATAAGGTGCGAGGTTGTAATAATTGGCTGACGTAGTTACCGCATTTTTTGCCCCGACCAAAGTTTGTGTGATTCCGCCACCGAGCGACATCACACTGATATCCGATTGGTTTCTCAAAGGCAAATCGACCGTATTGAGCGACAGCGCCGACGAAAGCGCCTGCCCATATTCCGCCGAATAACCACCTGTGCTAAAAAACGAACCTTTGAATAAATTGGCACTAAACCGTGTTCTGGTCGGTACATTTGTAGCCGTGGTCCCAAATGCATTTCCCACCAGCATGCCGTCAATATAAATGGCAGTTTCCGAAGCATCGCCGCCTCTGACAAACAGCCGTCCATCATTGCCGACAGTGGACGTGCCCGGAAGCGTAAGAAATGCCCCGGTGATGTCGCCCATAGCGCCCGAAGTCGTGACAATATCAATTGCTTTCAGTACAACAGCCTTTCTCTCATCACCGGCCTCCATCGCTCCCGCTGTAATCGTGACAGCTGTGAGCAGATTGATGCGCTCATTCAAAGAGATTTTCAAGAAAAGCGACTGACCTGAGCCTATATCCGTTTCCTGTGTTTCGAAACCCAGCGCCTGCACAACCAAAATTTGCCTGCCGGACTCTTTCGTTTCAAGTCGGAAGTTCCCGGCTGCGTCGGAAGTGGTGCCGTCGTAACTCCCTTTGAAATACACATTCGCACCCGGAAGCGCTACACCTTTCTGATCGGAGATGAGTCCGGAAACGACTGTTTGTGCCGAAAGAACCGAAGACACGAGAAGTAATAAGGAAGTAAATAAAATTTTCATTCTGCCTGATATTTGCTTCAAATTTGAGCAGAATCAAAAAGAGCAGAAAAAAGGCTTAACCGAAGTGCAGAGGCAGGGGGATGAAGTTCATCAAATGATGGACAAAATGTTTTTTCAAATTATTTATTTTCTAGCTAAATCCTCAGAAACAGGCTTTTTCAGAGATTCCGATCAGTTCGATTTCGGGGTACCAGGCCACCATTGCGTTACAAATTTTAGGAGCAGCAATTTTCGCTGTGAAGTAAAAGACGGTATTTTTCGCTTTGAGATTCTCAGGCACATTTGCCGTAATGATCAGACTGTCCGCTGACTCAAGATTTGGAAACAGCGAGAGAATAGTTTCTCCGCCTTGAATGATCTCAATTTTGTCTGTGCCTCCACAGGGAGAATCCGAGACTCGCAAATATCTGGCCTTCACGCATCCTTTTTCGAGCTTGTCATTTTTAGCACAGCCCGAAATCAAAATCAGCCCGCATACAACCCACAGAAGTAAACTTATTCTTTTCATAAAGACAGGTTTTTTGTAGGACTTCTCAGCGTTGAAAATAGTTGCATTCTCAGTTTCACAAAAATGAACAAAAAATTGAACAGCGTTTGAATAACACCATCTTTAAAAGCCAGGCGACGAGTACAATTCCCCATCAGAAATTTTTATTTTTCTAAAATATTCAAAATTTTACGAATTGATTATCAACATATTATCTTTTAAAAAATCATCCAAGAGCGACATTCGAATCCAACCAAAACCATGCTGGCACACTATTTATATAAATCATCTCAAATTCATCAAAATAAACCTGAACAACTCTAATTAATCAACCACTATGATAGCTACAATTGGAAATAACACGATCAATAATTTAAAGCCAGGTTCAGTTTTGGCAGTTACAGGTGCTGAGTCGGCAATGGATGCGCAACAGGAGGTGGAAGACTTTTTAGAGCTGAACAAACGCCAGGATCTGGATTATTTTCTGATCTCAAAAAATTACTTTTTAGTTTACGCCAAGCCGGGAGAGTCATTGCAGGGTGCGGCGTAAGTAACGTTTAAAATTACATTTCATACAATATGGTCCAGTCGGGAACATTCAAACTTTGGGGACAAAATCTAATCAATATAATTATTCATAGAGAAGATGTATTGAAGATTTCACCAATTAAAAAAGGCCGGGGTTGTGTTATACATCTCAAAAATAAAGTTCCGTATCAGGTCAGTGAGAGCAAGCGGGAAGTGTATAGAAAACTAAACCTGATGTCGGCGTAAAATATTTATTGCCAACGAAAAATAAGATAACAGACTCTGAAAACACAGGGTCTGTTTTTTTGTGTTCAAAACCTGTCAAAACTCAGTCTGTCGTTTTTAAATATCGAATTAAACAGGCCATTACAACCATTTATGAAACCAGTCCAGAGTCAGTTCCAGATGTTCAGGAAGAAATCGGTGTGGCTGATCAGGGCTGACATGCACCTTTAACTTATCAGATGCTCCGATCTCCACGTAGGCTTTCCTGGCCGATTCAAATGCAATCTCAGCTCCAGGTAAAGGGCAATTCTGATCCGCGCCGTTGTTGAGTAGAAGCAGAGGTCGCGGAGCGAAAAGACGAACCATTGACGGGCAGTCGAATTTATCCAAAATCCCCGGCAGCAATTTATTCCACAGGGCTTCCACATTTTCTCTTTTTAAAGCTGCATCACCCAAATCCGTTGCTGCTGCCTGATGTGCCGCGCGAATGGTCCCCACCCTTCCCTGCCAGCGATCATTTTCCAGCGACCATCTGAAGCTTTGCGCTGCAATAACTGGCACAGCCACTTTTATTCTCTTGTCGACCGCCGCCGCCATCCAGGTTTCAATTCCGCCCATGGAAATCCCCATCATTCCGATGCGGGATGCATCAACATCCTTTCTTGAAACCAAATAGTCTGTCAACCGCCAGAGATCATAAACCGTGTCGTAAAAAAACGGATGAGTCTGTTGCGTAGCATTTTTGTTTCTCCATGCCATTGTTATCGCATCCACGTAAGTTCCTGAAACCGGAATTCTTTCGCCGTGAAAGCGCGCATCGATTGCAACTGCCATAAATCCGAGTTTTGCAAACTGATACAACAGCTCTTTCATGTCCGGATCGTCCTTGCTTCCACCTGTACCGTGCAGACAAATAACTACAGGTAGATTTTTATTTTTTAAAAGGGGTGTGTAAATCAAAACCGGAACTTTCTCCGTAGCCTCAGAATAGAAATACCCTCTTTCGATTGAAACCGAATCAGTGTTGATCGTCCTGAATTTGGGGCGTGGCTGCGTTTGTGGCCGTTCAAGAAGCTGCCTGAATTCCCGGGAAACTTCGTTTGGAGAAGGATACGAGCCGGCCTGCGCATGCACACGGAATACTGCCAGGTTGAGCAATAGATATGCGATCAGGAAAAAATATCTCATGGCAAACCGGAATTCTGATCCAATTGGTGATTCAATAAGTTTGAGGTAATTAAAAAAGCAATAACATCTGGGTTGTACTCTATTTCAACGAAATTTTAACCCAACACGCAATTTGTCAGTTAAATGTGATTGACATACTGGCAACTCATTCTATCTTGCACGGTTATATTTTTAATTGCAAAAGCGCATGATCCAGATAAGCTATAAGCTTACAAAAGAAGAGATTTACCGTGGTTTGGTGGCAACATCAAAATCCCGTTTTGTTACAAAATTGATGACTGGCTTTGGCCTGGTTATGGCCGCGGCTATGCTTTTTATTGTTTCAAACAGACTTGCAAACGGCGGATTTGCGTTCAGCGTCACTTCCGTTTTCCCGCTATTCCTGGGAATTTACCTACTTTTCCTTTCCGAAATTACGGCGAAATTTCAGGTTCCGAACATCATCAAAACCAAAAATGCGTTCACGGAGCAGGTTCGGGTGAAAATAGATAAATCAGCATTCCGGATTACCGGCGAAACTTCCGACTCTCAAATCAAATGGGACAAATTTGCTGAAATTGTCGAAACCAAAGAGTTTTTTCTACTCAAAGCATCGGACGGAATTGCCAATATACTTCCCAAAAGAGCCTTCACCGAGGAGGATAATGCACGCTTCAAAATTTTGCTATCCAGCCTCAACGGCCCGAAAGTGAAATTGAATTAATATTACCAGGTGTTAAATGATCATGAATTTACCGGCCGTAACGAACGCGGCCGGCTAAATCCCTGTTATCGAAATCTGGAATTCATCACCACATCATGTCTAATAAAACTTACATTTTCCTGATTCTTATATTGGGAAGCCTTACTGCGCTCGGACCATTTTCGATTGATATGTATTTGCCCGGTTTTCCCGCGATTGCTGAGGACCTGCACACGACGGCAGCAAAAGTCTCCCTTTCGCTTTCAGGCTTCTTCATCGGAATTTCGGCTGGGCAGTTGTTGTACGGGCCGCTATTGGATCGCTTCGGAAGGAAAAAACCACTTTACATCGGACTTATCGTCTACATTCTCGCGTCTGCAGGCTGCGCCATGGCGACCAGCATCAATACGTTAATTTTGATGCGTTTCATTCAAGCGATAGGCAGCTGCGCGGCGGCGGTGGCCTCGGTCGCAATGGTCCGTGACCTGTTTCCGGTAAAAGACAGCGCCAAAGTTTTCTCGTTATTATTGCTGGTTGTAGGCGCCTCACCCATGATTGCGCCAACTGTTGGCGGTTATGTCACGGCTGCATTTGGCTGGCATGCCGTGTTTCTGATCCTCACAGCAATGGGTGTCGCTATTCTAGCCGCCACCTGGCTCTGGCTTCCTGACAGTTACAAACCAGACACAACACTTTCTTTGAAACCAAAGCCGATCATTCTCAATTTTGTTGGTGTGATTCGGGAACCACAATTCTATACCTATTCATTCACGGGAGCCATCGCGTTTTCAGGATTATTCGCTTATGTGTCCGGGTCACCCCTTGTTTTCATGGAAGTATTTCATGTCAATGGCGAAGTGTATGGCTGGATATTCGCTTTCTTGTCCGTGGGCTTCATTGGTTCAAGTCAGTTAAATACGCTTTTTTTAAGAAAATTCAGAAGTGAACAACTTGTACACATGGCGCTGATTGCTGAGGTGATCGTTAGTTTAGCATTTTTGTTTGCTGCGCTGAATGGTCTCTTAACGCTTACGACCACCATCGTAATGATTTTTCTATTTCTTTGTTGCATTGGTTTTGTGAATCCCAATGCAGCCGCGCTTTCGCTGGCACCCTTTTCCAAAAATGCCGGTAGTGCGTCTGCGATGATGGGTGCATTACAAATGGGAATTGGCGCCGCGATTTCGGTCATTATCAGCCTGTTTGAAATTCCGTCGGCAGTTCCAATGATCGCTGCCATGGCAGGTTCTTCCATCCTTGCCCTATCTGTCTTCCTGATCGGGAAACGCACAATTAAACAACAAATCGAAGTTTCAGAAGGTGTTGAGGCAGGAATGATTCATTAAAATCAGTAATTATTTACAACAACAAGCCAAGCTAACCGGCCGACTGAGCTGTAAATCATCAAAAATAAAGTAGCTTTATAGCTCATTTTTTGCTCACTAAAAAACATCCGACTCTATGTTCAAAATCACTGTTTTATATCCAAAAACCGCGGGAGACAATTTCGATCTCGACTACTACATCAATACGCATACCCCACTCCTAAAATCACTCTGGGAGCCTGAAGGCCTCATTAAGGTTGAGATTGAGCAAGGTGTTGCTGGCGGTGCACCCGGAACAGATGCAGCTTTTGTGATCATCTGCGGCATCTTCTTTCCTGACCTGGAAACGCTTCAAAATGCGATGGACAAAAACGGAATGGAACTCATCAGCGACATTCCGAATTTCACCGGGGTAATTCCTGAATTACAGATCAGCCAGGTTCTGTAACCGGCCGCGTCAGTGACTTTTGCAATTGACCAGAATATAATCGAGCTTTCCTTCTTTTGAGAAAGCGGCGATCTGACTGAATTTGTTATAGTTTTTCCAGCGCTTGACGTTTTCATCCTCACTTTTTGGCTTTTCGGATTCTTTGAAATTCAAAAGGCCAAGAATTGTGCGGTCGTCAAAATCAAACTCCGATAAATCTTTCAACAAAATTTTATCAGAAAGGTCGCTGATGAAGATGATCTCAATTTTACCCTGCTTATAAGTCATTTTGGGACATTTCTCACATCCGGCCTGTTCATCTCTGTAATAGCTGTCGAGTTTGCCTTTTCCAAGCAACGCCTCTACTTCTTTCTCGCTTTTGAAGGCTACCTTATCCAGGTCAAGCTCTACGATCATCGGCGCCTTATTTTCTTCCTTTCTTTCCAGAACAAAGAATTTGACAAATATCGCCGCAGCAATGATCACGATCGCAATCAATTTCCAATTATACCATTTCTTTTTTGCGGTTGTACTTTCCATAGGACAGGTTTCGTTTTTTAACCCATATACGAAATATCATGCCACTGGCAACCTGCATTCACGCCTGATGTAAAATTCAAAAAAACCGTCCGGTAATCATTAGATCCTCAATATGTTAATAAAACTAAAAATATCGGCACGAAAAAACCAGATCTGCAAAAACCGTCAAGCGGGTGCGGATCTGGTGAATGATTTACACGATTAAAGGAGGGTTTCGTGTTTAACGTCGAGCAAAGTTTAAGAACTGGTATTTTTGTCCGTTTCTCAATTTGATGTTTCAAAATTAGCATGATTCTAACGAGGATCCAATCACCCAAAATGGGGGATTTTTGTTTAAGAATATTTATAAATCGGCAATCGTCAAGGTAAAGTATGTAATTTGGTAATGAAATTTTACCCTGAATGCAACTCGAACAGCTGATCCATTATTTCTTTCCTGCCGAATTCCGAGACCGCCTGCATCCGGAATATGATCAGGTTCGTACGGTCGTAACGGGCATGCTTACCTGCATCATTCTGCTGACCATTTTACCGGTACCATTGTTCTTTTTTCCGCATCCCGTCGCAGGTTACTACCTGATGGCCGCTTCATGTATCCTGACGCTTTTAGTACTCAAAGGTTATGGAATCTACTGGATACCAGTCATGGTGACTTTGCTGATTGGCTATTTCGTAGTCACCGGCTATGCGCTCAGGACAGGCGGAATGGCATCTCCTAATGTAACAGCGCTGTACATGTTGCTATTGACCGGCTTTTGGGCGAACAGGAAAATCGGCGTCGGAATGATCTTTGGAAATATGATCGCCCTGACAATGGTTTATTACATTTCGCCGCAAACGAAAGATTACTCAGTTTATACACTTGTTTTCCACTTATGCCTCACGGTATTTTTCGGTTCATTCTTCTGGCTCGTTCAGCAACAGCACGACCTGGCCAGGCAGCAGATCCGCGAACAGCAGCATTTTAAAATCGACAATCTGAACCATGCAGTCAAAGAACGCACAGATCAGCTCCTGACCATGCGCCAGAATCTTGCGACGGACTTTCATGACGAAACCGGAAACATACTTTCGGCCATCACAAGGCAAGCTGGTATTTTGAAACTCAAAACCGGCGAAGATCCCTCGCTTTCTTCCCTGGTCGACAACATTATTCTCAACAGTGAACAATTGTATTCTTCAAGCAAAGATTTCCTGTGGAGCATGAATAACAACAGCGACGATCCGGGGGAACTATTTAGTTATCTCACCTCCTTCGGGCAAGTTTTCTACAATCAGTTTGATATCGCATTTTCTGTAAATACAACGACAAATTCTTCCCTCACTACCGCAAAACTGTTCCCGTTTGCGTCCCGCCATATCATATTCATTTTCAAGGAAGCAATGACGAATGTGGCCCGGCACGCAGGCGCCCGGGAAGTAATTCTGGAAATGGCGTTGTATCCCAAATACATCTGCATCGCTTTGCAGGACGACGGCTGCTGGAAAGAACCCCAACCGGATACGCCACATTCGGGATTGCTCAATATGGAAAAAAGAAGTAACGAAAACAACTTCAGGTTAAATGTTTACGGCAGCATGAAAGGTACAAGACTTCAACTTGATGCACCGGTCCGTATCAATACATTCGAAGCATAATTTTCGAATCACAATCAACAACACTTTGCCGCACTTAAACCAATGGAAGACACAAAGAAAAGGATCATTATTATTGAAGATAATTCATCAATACGGGAAGGATTCAGCGCCGTTCTCAGTACGATTAATAAGTACGAGGTCATCAATTTATATGGTAACTGCGAAGATGCCCTCCATAATCTGGATGTTGACCGGCCGGATATTGTACTGATGGACATTGAGTTGCCGGGAATGGATGGGATTGCAGGAACTTTACGAATAAAAAAACTTCGTCCGTTTTGTATAATCCTCATCATCACCGTTTTGGAAGACAGCGAAAAGGTTTTTCGCTCACTCTGCGCCGGAGCCGGGGGCTATATTGTTAAAAACTCCAATCTTTTGAGCATCGTCCAGAATATTGACGAGGCTTTGGCCGGCGGAGCACCCATGAGCCTGTCAATCGCCAAAATGGTGGTTCAGTCATTTCAACAACATCAGGATACACCGTTGACCGAGCGGGAAACGGAGGTTTTACAAAGCATAGCCGAAGGCAAAAGTTATTCAAAAATTGCACTGGACCTGTTTGTCAGTAAAGAAACGGTACGCAGTCACATCAAAAACATTTACAGAAAACTGGAAGTAAGCAGTAAAGCGGATGCTATTGCGATAGCAAATTCCAATAAATGGGTAACCGGAAGAAAGCTCTGACCGAAGCAATTACAGGTTAATTTCTTTGCTTGAAACCGACCTTTTACTAAGCCTGCTGAGCAACCAAAAGCCAAAGACTCCCGACAAAATTGAGCCGGTCAGGATCGAAAACTTTGCCTCCGATAAGATGAGCTGCATGCCCGGAAATGACAGCAATGCGATAAATACGGACATCGTAAAACCAATTCCGCCCAACATACCCACGCCAGCGATATGACTCCAGCGTGCACCGTTTGGCATAGAACAAATACCGGATTTAACAGAAAGCCAGGTCAGCAGAAAAATACCCAGCGGCTTACCAATTACCAAACCGCAAATAATTCCCAATCCCAGAACCGTTGTTAATCCACCAATCATTTCCGGTTCAAATTCAATGTTGGTATTAGCCAGTGCGAAGAGTGGCATGATTAAAAAATTGACCGGATTGACCAGTATATGTTCCAGTTTTTCAAGGGGAGATTCAGTCGCAACAGGATTTGTTGGAATTGCAAAGGCAGTGAGCACACCCGCAATGGTGGCATGAACCCCGGAATGATGCACAAAATACCAGATAAAAACGCCCGGAATGACATAGGCAGCCAGATTTTTTACACCCAATTTGTTCAGGATCAACAAAAAGACAAAAATACCACCCGCATACATCAGGTAGGTGTAATGCAGATCGGAAGAGTAAAACACGGCGATCACCAGAATGGCTATTAAATCGTCAACGATTGCGAGTGCAGCCAGGAAAATTTTCAGTGAGGCAGGCACTTTTTTGCCAAGCATGGTAATGATCGCAATGGCAAATGCAATGTCAGTCGCCATTGGAATCCCCCAGCCTGCTGCTGTTGCTGTTCCCTTATTGAACAGATAAAAAATAGTAGCGGGCACAAGGACGCCGCCCAACGCGGCAAAGATCGGCAAAGATGCTTTTTTGAAAGACGAGAGCTCCCCTTCCACGAGTTCACGCTTTATTTCCAAACCCACCAGAAGAAAAAAGATAGCCATAAGACCATCGTTGATCCACAGCAATGCGGGATATCGCAAATGAATACTTTCAGTGTTGAAGCCGAGCTCAGTTCCGAGCAGGTTTTCAAAAGCGTGACCCAAAGGGCTGTTGGCAATAATTAACGATACTACCACACAGGCAATCAGAATCATTCCGCCGGCAGAGCCCGATTTTACAAATTCTTTAAACGGTCTTAAATTGAAGAGTTTCGCCATTCGACAAATTTAAGGTAAAGAAGTTCTAATCCATGTCACATAGAATCAGATTACGGCTAGTTCAGGGTTGCTAAATGTGATTTCACTTCGGAATCTGCATTTTTACGCCTGTACCTCTCAAAATATAAGATACTGATCGTCAACAAAATGAGTGCAACAAAAAACTGAATGTAAGAGAATTGCATCAATACTTTTGACCATCTGAGATTCTTCATAAAAAATTCTTTATAAAGCAACAGACAAGCACTTCCCAGATAACCAATACTTTCGCAGATATACACGAAATAGCCGGCATTGGCCTTAACTCTCAATAGGGCAATCATTCTTTCAAAGACAACTGTCTGCAAAACGGTGTATGCCAGGAACATACCCAGGCCGATCAGCAGCATCCAGTAAAATCCGCTGATAAGATGGTGTTCAAATAAAAACGTAGCAAATCCTGTCATCAGCATGCCCGTCATCAGAATCGTATTGGTGATTCTGAATCCGATCAGATTGTCGCGAACCAGCGCCAGGCTTCCCACCACGACCAGCACGATCAGCCCGGTGATCATTTCGGTAGTCGACAATACACTGCTCGACCAGTTTGAGTCAATTTCGTTCCAGATCTCAATCGTAAAATTATCCCGGAAATCCCTTACTACGACCAGCGTTGCATAACAGATTACCAGGCAAACGACCGGAAAACCGATTTGCCGCATCACCAGTTTTTTGTCCGATCCGGTCATCGGTTCACGTTCTGTACGCAGGTCGATGTCCTCCTGGGATGGCGCCGGAATCACCGATAACATCCAGACAAACATTAAAAATAACGGCAGAAAAAGTATACCCATAAAAAAAGGCATCCAAAATTCTGAGATGCCCGGGAATAATAAATGAACTTCAATATAAGTCGTTTTGAGTATGCCGGAGGCGATGACCACGCTGATATTGAGCCCCATCGCGAGCATTTCGGTAAATCGCCGGCCTTCCAGAAAACTGAAAACAACGCCGTAAACCATGCCCAGCGGCAAGCCGTTTATGAACAGAAAAACAAAATTATAAGGATACGGAACAAGACCAAAACCCAACAGGGCGAGCTCTGCAACGAGAATCAGGGCGATGATCAATTTGATTCGCGAACCCTTTTGAAGTTCTGAAATTACTTTAATCCCGGCAAATTTTGACAGTGTGTAACCTGCAACCTGAGAAATGATCAGGATCGTTTTAAAGCCGATATCCCACAATTCCAGCCCGCGATAGAGGCCAGCGTTGAAAGGTTTGCGGAACGCATACATGCAGAAATAAGCACCGAATGAGGCGATGATCGCCCATGTGATGAAGAAGAAATTTGAACGCAAAAGTGCCTGTTTCAAACGCATGGTTGAGTTTTTATGCTTAAACCGCCGAGGCGGTTGCGATGGCCTGCTCCACAATCTTTAAAGCCTGCGTTAATTCTTCTCGGGTAATGATCAGCGGCGGCGACAATTGCAGTACGTTTCCTTGTGAGACTTTGAAACTAACCCCATTTTTAAGGCATTCATACATCACAATTTCCGCTTGCTTTCCGGCTTTTTCCCTGGTTTCCCGATTGGCAACCAGTTCAATTCCCCAAAGCAGCCCGATTCCGCGCACATCTCCGATAATCGGGTATTTGTCTTTCAGTTTATCCAATTCAATTTCCATAAAGCGCGCATCCCCCTGTACCTTGCTGAGCAGATTCGTTTCTTCCATGAACTCAATCATCGCCAGCGCGGCTACGCTTCCTAATGGACTTTTTTCATGGGTAAAATGTCCCAGCGAAATATTTCCCGCCACGTTGTAGCTATCTCTGGCCACGATTGCGGCTATCGGCATCACGCCGCCTCCCAATCCCTTTCCAAGACAAATGATGTCAGGTTCAATGTCGTAATTTTCAAAAGCAAACATTTTGCCCGTACGCCCGAAAGCAATCGGAATTTCGTCCAGAATGAGCAGCACTTTGTGTTTGTTGCAAATTTCACGCACCCTTTTCCAGTAAGCTTTCGAGGGAATCTGAACATCGGTATTCCGAATCGTTTCAATGATAAATGCCCCGATATCACCTTCTTTTTCAATCACATATTCCAGATAATCCGCGTATGCCAGATCTCCGTTACCTGCCGAAAAAAACGGCCCACGGTAAGTCATCGGCGGCGGAATCCTTTCTACGCCAGGCATCAACGGGCCCATGTCTTTCCGGAAATCCAGCTCACCGCCCGCTGAAATCGCGTCCAGCGATGCTCCATGAAATGAATCCCAAAGAGAAATAATTTTATGTTTTCCAGTTACAATGCGCGCCAGTTTCAGCGCCATACTAATGGCAGAGGTGCCACCGGGTGCAAAAAGGACACGCTTCAAATCTCCCGGCAGCAACGACCCCAGTTTTTTAGCCAGTTCAATTGCAGGAACATTGGTATACCGCCGTGGCGAAAACGGCAAAATATCCAGTTGCTCTTTTACTTTCTCAACAACATAAGGATGCCGGTAACCAAGCTGATGCACATTATTTCCATGAAAATCCATGTACCTTTTCCCCTGAATGTCGGTCAGGTAAATGCCATCACAGGAAGCCAGCACATCCAGGCACGGCGTTGACAATGCCTGGTGCAGAAAATACTTCGAATCTTCGTCCAAACAGGTCATTGTTTCCGGATCGCTGATCACAGAATACCAGGCATTTCGTGCCGATGACAAATTAACATCTCCTTCCGTTCCTTTATTTGCTTCCGCCATTACATGCCTATTTTCATTCCAATTTTCCAAAATTCAGCAACTTCACCTGTCGCTTTCAGCAATTTATTAAAGTGTTTAGGAATAGTAAGTTATTTCAAATACAATTTATTCGCAGGGATGATTTGCTTGGTCACACCCGGTCCTTTGTAAAATGCATCCAGCCAGTAGCCGCCGCCATTGTTGTAGAATTCAACGCGGATCGGATGCCTACCGGCGGTCAGTTCAACAGTTCCTGCCTTTTCAAGCACCCCATGATTGCCATCATTATTGACCACCTGTTTCCCGTCTACATAAAGCTTGCTCCCATCATCCGACTGTGTTGAAAAAGTGTATTTACCAGCCTCGTCAATCTGAATGAAACCTTCATATTTTAAAGCAAAACTGGAATTCCCTTTTTCAAGCATTTTATCCAATTCGTCGGGATTGACATTGAATTCATTGCTCGTCCATTCAGAACCCTTCTTCATTTCATCATAAACAGGAATCTTAACAAGTTCTTTTCCCTGATAAAAAGAAGTTTTCAAACCATTTCCCATTCCTGATTTCACCAATCGAAAATACGCCTTCGCAACCAGACTTTCATTGCCTTCTAGATCGAAAGATCGCGCTTTTAAAACAGTTGTCTTTTCAATATTAAAAGGCTGTTTGTAAACAGGGGAAGTTTTGTCGGGATCCTTCCCATCTGTCGTGTACCTGACGATATTTTTTCCTTCACCGCTTATTTTAACAGTCGCCGACTTATCAACATACAGTCCGCCTGCATGTTGGTAAAGTTTCCGTTCCGGGTAAATGACAGGTAAAGCCACCGTAGGCTGACCTAACCAAAGGTTTTCTGGCTCTTTAAATCCTTCAAACGCTGCTTTTACAGGTCGTCCTGTCCAGGCATATGGGGGTGTTACATGAAGCGCAAAGGCGATTGTCGCGGCAAGGTCATAGGTATAAACCTGCTGCTGCAACTGATATCCTTTTTTCACATCCTTTCCATAAAAAATTCCGGTAATCTCAGCTTCCTGGGGTGTCGCTCCTCCATGACCTTTGCCTATACCGCCGTGATCCGCCCAGATAATTACCAGCGTATTTTTTTCAATTCCCGCAGCTTTAATCCCTTCCAGAATTTTACCCACAAGCGAATCCGTTTTTTCAACAGCGGAGTAATATTCCGGAGAGCCGTGTCCCCCATGATGTCCGGCATGATCCACATGATCAAAATGAACAAAACCCAGTGTTGGCTTTTTATCTTTGATGTATTTAATAAAATCAGCTGCGGTTGAATCTTCTGTTCCGAAACGTCGGTCGTAGTTTACAGCATTTTTCTGAAATAACCTGCCGAACCCGTCCCAGTGATACACCGCACCGATTTCAGCTTTCGGTTGCTGTTTGTGCAAAACACTAAAAATGGTGGGAAAACGACCGTCCGCTTCCTGCACGATCGGTGGTAATGAGTGGTCATCCATTTCCCAGTCATTGTCGATAATCCCGTGTTGCTCCGGTCCGGCACCCATAATCATGGAAGCCCAGTTCTGGCTGCTGCTGGAAGTGAGTACCGTGCGCACATTCCATTTGACGCTACCTTCGGCAATCATTTTGTGCAAAACAGGCGTTTTCGCTTTTTTGATTCCATCCGGGCTCAATCCGTCCACACCGATCACGATCACATGCTCGATTCCGGCGGGAAATTCTTCTGAACTTTTTGTCCATGCTGCCAGAAAAATACTGGCTACTGACAACATGGACAGGGTTCTTGCAAACATAAAATTTAAATTAACGGGTTATCAGTAACGTTTTTCTTCAGCTTATTTATCCCACCAAACATGGGTTTTCAAATCATCTGCTCCACCCAGCAACGTAAGCCCCTGCTGGTAATTTGCTTCGTTGATACGCAACTCATCGGCTGGATAAAACATTCTTCGGGGTACGTATCCCGGACCAACAGGCCCAACCGGAATATTTGGAATTCCCGTTCTTCTCCACTCCGACCATGCTTCATAGCCAACCAGATACAGCGCGATCCATTTTTGAATGGCAATCTTTTCCAGTTTTTTAGCTGTCGTTCCCGTGTAAGCAACCGCATCCTGTTTAAAATAACTATCGTCTGCTGTGATGCTCGCAGGCGTCAATTTCAAATAGGACGTCGCGTAATTTGCCGGTATCCGTGAAGAAAGATAGGTAAACTGGTCTTTGATCGCATTCAGATAATACTTCTCGGCTGCTGCTGTTCCTCCTGAAATATAGCCTTTTTCTGCCGCTTCTGCCAGGGTAAACTGTACTTCGGAATAGTTTAGCAGCACACCCTCTCCCGCTTTGGAATTTGCCAGATCCGGGCTGTATTGGATCGACATCCACAACATCCCCGATGGAGAACTAAGGTTGACATTCGGAAACATTCCGATTCCGTTCAGGTCACCGGCATAAACAAATTTGGAGGGATCCGGACGGTTTCCGCTGGCGTCAATCTCGCTGCTTGCCGGCGTAGGAAGTGCGTAAACATACAGCCTTTTATCTTTCATTTCAGTCAGATAATTTACCAGTTGTTTCGTCACTTTTGTACTGGTGCCGCCATTTCCCGATCTGTAAAATGGAGATTCATTGGCATTGATATCAGCAATGTATTTCAAAGAGGCCTGATCTGCATTCGAAGTGAACAACGGATTTCCGGCCGGGTCGTCGACGATTTTTTTCATGGCCGCTGTCGGATCCACTCTTTTTGACTGGCGCAGCAGCAAACGGAGACGAAGCCCGTTTGCAAATTTTTTCCAGTTTACCAGATTTCCCGCATAGAGAATATCGCCGGTTACAGATTCTGTGCCGGTTCCCAGCAGACCATTTGCTTCTTCCAGATCGGCCAGTAAGCCGGCGTAAACAGCCTCCTGAGATTCATATTTTGGTGTACTGATCCCGGTAAGCTTGGCGCTTGCCGCCTCACGAAAAGGAATCGGGCCATAGATATCCGTCAGATTCTGAAACATCCAGGCACGAAGCACAAGTGCAATACCTTTGTAGTTTTTTAGATTCTGTGCCTCTGACAACTGGATCACTTCATTCAAATCCCGGATGTAATCGTAATTGCTCCACAGAAAATAACCGCTTGCGTCTGACCGCGCCCAGTTACTAAAATTACTTGCATAGTCAGAAGCCAGCAAATTTGCCGCGATGCCGCCCCGATCGTAAGATGCGACATAATTCCGGTTCACTGACGAGCGGATTACATTTGGTAAAAGTAAACCCACGTTCGTCACTTCATCCGGTGAGTTGGGATTCGTATTGATCTTCTCAAAATCATTGGTACAGCCGACTGCAAACAGCAGCAACAGCAATGATATATATTTTAGCTTTTTCATGATTTCAGTTTTTGCCGGTTAAAAATTCAGATTCAGACTGATTCCCATCTCCCTTGTGGAAGGCGTGCTCATGTTCTCAAATCCTGGGATCAGACCACTGCCGTCCGTCGCAGTTGTCACTTCCGGATCGAAATGTTTGTTGCTTTTTGGCGTGATCAGAAAAAGATTCCGACCCGTTACAGCAATTCTCGCGTTCTTGATGAACTTGCTACCTGCAATCCATTTTGACGGCAAAGCATAACCGATCGAAACCTCACGCAGCTTGAAATAAGTGGAACTGAACAGCTGTGCTTCTGAAATATGATCAAGCGGTTTTTTGATAAAATAACGTGCGTTGGTTCCATAAACACCAGTGCTGTATGTTCCGTCCGTACTTGTATTGTTTGGCTGGTAAGTTCCATCCGCCATTTTTGCAGCGCCGGGAATAAAGTATGGCGCGTCATATTCTTTACCAGGTGCACGGGCTTCACGTCCCATCGCACTTTCCTCCAGTTGTCCCGCACCAGCGGCTTTGTTGTAAAAGCGGGAAACAAATTTACCCCCATACTGCCCGCCGAACATGAAATTCAGGCTCAGCCCTTTGTAAGTAAGCTGGTTATAGATACCCGCAGTCCAGTCGGGATGATAGTTACCAAGATAAATATCTTCACTGGTTCCTCTTGGGTAAGCATCATTAAAAATGATCACGTTTCCCTTCATGGCTCCATCCGGAACACGCTGATAACCCGGCCCCCAGATGGCACCCATGCGTTCACCAACCCTCGCCTGAATCGAAGCATCTTCTCCCGGAGCAGCCTGGACAATCTTTTTCACATCGTCGGTCAATGAAATCAATCGACCGGTATTGTGCGACCAGTTCACGGTTACATTCCATTTAAAATCAGCTGTTCTGACGGGAACAATATTCACGACCACTTCAACTCCTTTGTTTCTGATCTCACCTGCATTGATCTGCTTGCTGCCCGCTCCCGAACTCTGTACGGTTGGAAGGCTGATGATCTGGTTTTTAGAAAGCGCATTATAATACGTTACATCAAATCCCAGACGACTATTGAAAAAACTGATGGCCGTTCCGATTTCGTAGGTAGAAATAATTTCAGGTTTTAAATTCGGGTTGAGCAATGATCCGGTACCAACCAATGCATAATTGTTACCCCATGGCGCAGCATAATTGTAGGTATTTTTCAAAGCATAAGGTCCCGTATCATTACCAACTTTTGCCCAGCTTCCCCGCAGCTGAACCTGACTGAAAACGTCCGGCAAATGCAGAATACTTTTCAGGTTTCCGTTGATACTAACCGAGGGATAGAAGTACGAATTATTTCCCTTGGGCAGCGTACTTGACCAGTCGTTCCGCGCCGTAACATCCAGATATACATAGTCCTTGTAATTCAGATTCGCCGTTCCGTAAAGGCTGTTGATTCGTTTTTTAAACATACTCGAACCTCCCGTCAGCGCCGTTCCGGTATTGCCGATACTGTAAACCCCGGGAATCAACAATTGCGGTGCTGCTACATCTTCACTGTGCCCCGAGTTATCAAACCGGTTGCCCCCAACTGAAACATTCAACCCAAAATCACCACTTTTTGTCGTGTTATTATAGGTCAACAGGAAATCTGCATTCCGCTCTTCGTTTTTGATCTGTACAATTTCATAGCGCCCACTCTCATTGTCGACTGTACTTACAGCCCATTGCATCGGCCGGAAATCGTTGTAAAAATCGTCAGCAACACGTGCCTTCAATTTCAGGTGATCGGAAAATGCATATTCAAGCGCGATGTTACCATAAACACGATCTTTGCTCTGTCCTTTGGTATTCTGATATTGAATAAAAAACGGGTTATTGTGATTTTCGCCGTAGTTGTACTGATACTGACGTAGTCCTTCCAGACCCGGCTGCCAGTAATTTTTGAGGCTATTGATGTTTACATTCCGACCCATCCAGGTAAAAAAGTACATGAAAGTATTACGGCCATAGCCATTGTCGGGCCGGTTGTCGCTCGTTTGTTTGACATAATTGATGTTGATCGAAGATGTCAGTTTTTTAGACAAATGGTAGGTGCTGTTCAAATTCACCTGATATCGGTCGAGGTTGTTGTTTGGTATAACCCCTTTTTCATTCAGAGAAGTAAGCGAAAGGCGATAATCTCCGTGCTCATTTCCACCAGCAAAGGCAACATTGTTAAAGTATTTTTTTCCGCTTGTAAAGAAATCTTTGATGTTATTCGGCTGCGAAACCCAGGGGGTCTGAAGTACGTCTCCACGGTTATTGATCGCCACATCTCCGCCACGAAATCCGTTGGTAGTTGGTGAGTCAAACTGCGCTCTGGTTGTACCGATATCCATTCTCGGCCCCCAGCTTTCGTCATAGTCATCATTGTTCCCGTTCGGGTACGCCGACCAGCTTGCACCGAAGTTGGATCCTTCGTATTGTCCGTTGCTTCCCTGACCGAATTTGTTCTGGAATTTTGGTAAACGGCCTACTTTGGTGACAAACAGATACGAGTTAAAACTTACACCAACGCCCTTCCTGTTTGTTCCTTTTTTGGTGGTGATTACAATGGCTCCTCTAGCCGCCCGCGAGCCGTACAAAGCTGCCGCGGCTGGCCCTTTCAAAACGTTAACAGATTCAATATCAGCTGGATTAATTTCGGAAGCACTGTTTCCGTAGTCCGCCGACCCGCTGTTGTTGGTCCCGTCATTCCCAACAGGAACACCGTCAATAATGAAAAGCGGCTGACTTTGCATTGACAGAGAAGATTCACCACGAATGACAATCCGGGCAGATGAACCAACGCCTCCCGCTCCACTGATATTTACGCCGGCAATTTTGCCTGAGAGGTTATTCACAAAATTGGAAGCAGGCGATTCGTTCAGCACTTCTCCTTTAACCTGCTGGGTAGAGTAACCCAGCGATTTTTTTTCACGGGAAATACCGAGCGCGGTGACCACCACCTCGTCGAGTACGTTTGTATCGTCTTCCAGAGTAATGGAGAAATCCTTTTTGTTGCCAACTGTAACCAACTGTGTTTTATACCCAATAAAGGAAAACACAAGTACGTCGGTATCAGAATCCACGGCGATCTGAAACTCACCTGCGGCATTGGTCGACGTTCCCTTCTGACTGTTTTTCACCACAATATTGACCCCTGGCAATACTTGTCCCTTGCTGTCTGTCACCCTGCCTTTTACGTCGGAGGCAACTGTAAGTGTCCCTGCTTTTTCCGAAAATTCACCTGACCGAACATTATTATACGTTACAGCTTTCTCTCGAAAATTCTTCGTATTTTCTTTTACAAGAGGTGGGATATCGGTCGTGATTTTCTCCGCGAACAGCGCTTCCTGACTGACGACTAAAATGCCTAACGCGCATAGTCCGTACCTCAGCTGTAAAATGAGTTTAATAGAAATGGGCTTCATGATGTATTGGGTTTATTGTGTATTCGCTTCGTAAACCAGTCCGAACGAATGGACCGGACATGCTCAATCAACTGCCAACAGAATTCCAATCCGCTCGCATTGCTCCAATTCTTCCGCCTTTCAATTTTACGCTGAATACGTTCCGCCGACTACTTCATCACAAAGACCAAAGGACAGCGTCATTCCATTTCCTCCCAGTCCGTTGATGATCGTTACACCAGGTTCCGGTTTTATTACAATCTCGGTATTTCCGTTTGTCAATTTTGGATAAATTCCATGCCAGGTCTGAAACACTTTTGGCGACTTGAATTGCGCAAAAGTGGCTAGATAATCCAGAATCATTTTATTGATAAATTCCCTGTCGAATGGGTCAAAAGTAAGTGCATATTCATGTGAATCCCCTACTGTGATCTCCCCAAGGCCGTTTTGAGAAGCCATCACATGAATTCCCCATGCCAGGTGTTCGCTATATTGTGCTTCGTATCTGTCTTTTAGTTTCGCTAAAGACGAAGCCGCCTTAAAGCCATGATAATGTATCAGCGACAGCCCGCCACACAGCGCCGGTCCGATTTTCCAGTTATCCGGCTGCGCTTCCAGCCGAAGCATCTGGAGCTTACATTTTGTAAGCGGAGCTGCTGAAAAATGTTCCGGGTAAAGTGTCTCAAAATCCTGTCCGCTGCAAACAAATATCTCGTCCGCATCCCATCTTTTTCCACCGCCATAAACAGTTGGATATGCTACTTTATGAATAGCGGTATTCCAGACAAATTCTATGCCATATTTCGTATTCAGATAACCAGGAATGGCGGCAATCGCTTCCCGGGGATCTACAATCATTTCATCCTCAGAGAGTAACGAACCAAGCAATCCACTTGGATTAACAGCCGGAGATCTTTCCAGGGTCTTTTCAGGCGACAAAAAACTAACCGGCCTGTAACCACTGATGTCAACAAATTGCTGTAACACTTCAAGTTCATCCTGTTCATAAGCCATGTGCAGGCTTCCGCCTTCGTGATGCCAGCATTTTGCACCGGCCAAAACTTCTTTCCAGATGCTTTTGGCGTGAAGGGCTCTTTCGTACAATTTCCCCTCAGGCTGACCGATTGGCCAGACCATCCCAAAATTACGGATTGACGCACCAACGGCCTTTTCCGATCTTTCAATCACCGTTACCTGATATCCACGCGTTGCCAATGCCCTTGAAGTGGCCAATCCAACAATTCCCGCACCGATTACAATTGCCGACTTGCTCATTGATACTGATATAATTTAAGCTTTATTTACTTTCTCTGTAAACAATTCCTGTCCGACAGACAAGATTTCAAGGACTTCCGAAATGTCATCGATCACGTGAGTGGGACTGTACGGCAAAAGTGCCTCTCTGGTAAAAGCGCCGGTTGTGACTCCTATCACATATTTACAACCTGCATTAATACCCTCATTTACATCCACTTCCGTATCACCGACTTTCGCAACATCTTCCGAAGATTCGATTCCCAACTCCGCTTTGATTTTATTGATCATATCGGGGTAAGGGCGCCCGTTCACCACCTCATCACTCGCCACAAGCATGTCTATTTTGTTTTCCCAGGCCAGCCTGCCAATGATCACATCTGCAATATCTCTTGAAAAACCCGTATTCAAAGCAATTTTGATACCATTGTTTCGCAACTCCTGAAACGTCTCCTCTACATGCGGTAACGGCTGAATATCCCGTGAGGTAGAATAAAATTCAATCATACCACTAACAAAATTGGTATGAATATCAGCAATCAGCTTTTCGGTTATTTTGGAACGGTCGGGCTCATGACCTTCCAGCATCATTTTAATGGCCACAGGTTTTTCATAACCCATGATCGGATTCACCTCTTCAACCGCAATCTCATACCCATATGACTCCATCGCCTTCTGAAAGGCCAGCCCCACGAAATTTTTGTCCTTCACAGTGGTGCCTGCCATATCAAACACTACAAGTTTTACTGACATTTCTATTTTTCGATAATAAAGTGAACGAATACTAAACCGGGTCAATCTTTGTAAAATCTCCATGATGCGGACTTACCCTGCATACCTGAATTGTAAAGCGCTGTTAAACTTTACCAGCGCGTTACGAACTTTACTAATTGAAAATTGATGACTTAAAACTAGCCGCAATTTCCCGAAATACCAAATAAAAGTTTACTAATATTAAATATTCACTCTGAATTGACCATTACAAAGGCAAATGTAAGCCAATCAGGCGCAATGAAGATTATGTAAATGTTAATTAATATTAAACAAATTCTGATTTCCAATAAAATATTAAAAAGCCTGCGGGCTTATTCCATTTCATTGAAAAAATAGATCACCAGCAACAGCGCTTCATCTCCTTCTATACATTTGGGATTGTGTTGCTCATTGGCGTCAAAAAACATGGAGTCACCCTGATTGAGAATGTACTTATTTTTCCCGATCGTGTATTCAACCGTCCCCTGAAGCACATACTTGAATTCGAAAGCATTGGTTTTTACTGACGCCCGCCGCGCATCCTTTGTCAGCCGAAGCAAAACGACATCAATATGCGTATCCTTAAACTGCTTGCTAAAGATGCGCTGATAGAAAAAACCTTTTGCGTCTTCTTTTGTAAAAGATTGATAATCTTCCTTTTTCCGGATCATTACGCTTTCCCCGGCACCGGAAGAAATAATATCTTTAAAAAAAACATTCAGGTCAATATCAAGTGCACGAATCAATCCCAGCATCACAGGGAGCGAGGGAATGGTGCGACTGTTTTCAATCTGCGATACGAGACTTTTGGTCACCCCGGCGTTGTCCGCGATGTGCTGCAACGTTACACCTTTTTGTTTACGAACATCTTTTAATTTGTTACTGATCTGAAGTAAAATATCTTCCTGCATAAAAATGGCAACAGTTGGTGAGCGCTGATTAACTGTACAAGGTAATTTTTTTTTACTTACCCATACCCCTCGCATTCCTTTTACTTTGCACCATTTCTCCAATTAATTGTCAGTTTGTGAAAGATTTGCAGGCTGTCGATTCGCTACAATACATTTCGTCAAACTACCAGCACCAAAATAAAATATTGTAATATTTAGCATTTATAGTACAATCCGACAAAATACAATATAAGCACAAACTATAATATTGCATTTCCAAAATACAGCACGTATTCAAAGCTTATTTATTTTATATTTGAATATTGCCTGACCTAATAGTTTTATAAATGATGTCAAACCACAGCAGCCTTTCCGACGAGGAGCTTGCCCGCCAGGTACGGAGCGGAGAAAATGCTGCGTTTGATGAAATCTACAACCGCTATTGGGACAAACTTTTCTATACGGCGCACCGGATGGTGAAATCTGCGGAAATTGCAGAAGAAATCACGCAGGACACTTTCATGCTTTTCTGGATTAAAAGAGAAACCCTTCAGATTCAGGCGCTAAAACCTTACCTCGCCGCGATGCTTCGCTATGAAGTGTTTCGCTATCTGGCCAAATCAAAGCAAACGCTGGAATTTGAAAAGGCCTTTCGCGAAGAATCTGTTTTTTCGGTTTCAATGGATCAGGAAATTGAAAACAAATTGCTTTTAGAGATCATCACCAATTTATCGAACACGCTTCCTGAAAAATGCAGGTTGGTGTTTCAATACAACAAATTACAGGATCGCCCACTATCCGACATCTGCGAAGAGCTTAAAATTTCCCCAAAAACTGCTGAGGCTCATCTTACCAAGGCACTGAAAATTGTTAGGGCGAACCTTAGCGGCATATCTCAGTTCCTCCTGCTCTTCCTATATTCCGCCAAACATTAAAAGGCATTTCTGAAAAAATAAAAAATATTGCATAGCTACTAAGGGGTTTTCGCAAATTTCATACTCTATCATCCCCAAAGGGCAAATCCCAGATTGTGATGACTCAGGAGTATTTAAAAAAGCTTGCGCAAAAGTTCCTTGACGGAACTGCCACCGAAGAGGAAAAACGGTTGCTGAACGAATGGTATGACAAAAAAAATACCGACGAAAGCAATCCGGAAATCATTTTGGTTTCCGAGGAGGTTTCGGCAGATGACGTGAAGAACAGAACACTGGATCGCCTAAAATCCTGGCAGGAAAACCAAACCAACTCCGACAAACCTAAATTCACGATCATCCGCAGGCTGGCAACCTGGTCATCTGCTGTCGCGGCAGCCACACTGATCGGCTTCCTGATCTACACAAACAAAATCAGTCATCAGGCGCCTGAGACAACAACCATCAGCGCTCCTTTTGGAAAAACGCTGAAAGTGGCTCTTCCGGATGGTTCAGCAGTCTGGCTGAATGCGGGTTCCACAATTTCTTTCAAAAGTGATTTTTCAGGAAAAACCCGTGAGATAATTCTAAAAGAAGGCCAGGCCTTTTTCGACGTCGTTCACCAGACGCAACGGCCATTTGTTGTTCATGCAAAAACCCTGGACGTAACCGTTCTGGGTACTTCATTCGATGTCAAAGCATACAACAATGATCCGGAAATTAAGGTGACGGTAAAAACAGGCAAAGTGGGCGTAACGCTCCGCGAAAAACCGGAACGTCCGGCGTTGTTTTTACTACCAAAAGAACAGGCAGTGCTTCAACCAAAAAAGGCTGAAATAGAGGTAAATAAAATAAGCCAACCGGCCATAGCACCCTGGAAAGACAATAAGCTGATATTCGAAGATGAATTTCTGCCGGCAGTTTTTCATGTTCTGGAAAGACAATACAATCAGCATATTCTGGTAGAAAAAGAAGCGCTCGCGTCCGAAAAAATCTCTCTGACCCTGGACAACCAGCCACTTGCCGACGTGCTGAAAGTGTTAAGTTTTTCCAAAAAATTCAATTATTCCCAACTAAATGACAGCACCATTGTGATCAGATAGAAAAGCAAAAAAGACGGATCGTTTTCCAGGAAGGCGAGTCCAAAAAAAGCCGGGAACACGGCAAATGTCCCCGGCCGGAAAATTTCCCCTGCTATGCGATGCTTCGAACCATGAATAGACAGGAAGGATAAAGTTTAACAGGTTAACCATTAAACATCAGACAAATATGGTGAATAATTACCATAAGGGATTCCCCTTATTCAAAAAATGTATGCGCATTTCTACGCTAATTATGGGCATAAACCTGCTTAGTGCAGCGTTATTGGTGGCCGGTCCGACAGAGGCTCAGCACATCAGCGTGGATGTAAAGCAGGTTAAAGTTAAAAGTGTGCTCCGCCAGATCGAGCAGCAGGCAGGTGTAACTTTCGCATTTGACGAGAAACTGATCCGCAATGCGCCACAGATCAGCCTTTATGCCACAGGATTACCAATTCCGCAGGTATTGAAGCTGATAGAAAAACAAACCTCGCTTGAATTCAGGCAGGTTGGTAACATGATTGGCATTACAGAGAAAACCCGGGAAGAAAAAGCGCAGGAAAAACTGGAATACATCAACATTGCTGCGGCTCGTCCGGTGAAAGGAAAAGTGACGGATGAAAAGGGAGAAGCGTTGCCATCCGTTGCCATACGCGCCAAAGGAACAACCGAAGGGACCATGACTGATCTTGAGGGGAATTACGCAATAGATGTCGCAGGCGATGCGTCCATTCTCGTGTTCAGCTTCATTGGCTTCACCGCTCAGGAAATTATGGTAGGTTCACGATCTGTCGTGGATGTCCAGTTGAAACCCGACGTTTCTACATTATCGGAACTTGTCGTGACAGGTTACAGTGCGCAACGCAAAAAGGATTTGATTGGCGCAGTTTCCGTAGTGGATGTGGATCAGATGAAACAAACGCCGGACGGCCAGGTAGCCAATCAGCTTCAGGGGCGCGCATCAGGCGTAACCATCATCAGCTCCGGGCAACCCGGCGAAGCGCCGCAGGTACGCATCCGCGGACTGAATACTTTCGGGAACAATGCGCCGCTTTACGTGGTCGACGGTGTACCAACCACAACGATTGCTGATCTTAACAGCAACGATATCGCTTCGATGCAGGTTCTGAAAGACGCCGGATCCGCCTCAATTTATGGCTCACGGGCCGCAAATGGCGTGATTATTATTACAACCAAAAAGGGTAAGGAAAAAGTAAAAGTCTCGTATAGTGCCTGGTATGGTATGCAGACGCCGCCCAACGGAAATGTATGGAAGACCCTGAATCCGCAGGAACAGGCGCAATTGAAATTCAACGTTTTAAAAAACTCCGGAAGTGCAATCAATGACGATCAGTACGGCTCTGGCGCCACACCGGTGTTACCTGATTATATTCTGCCTGCAGGAGCCAAAGAAGGCGATCCGCGAACAAACCCAGACCTGTATTACGTCAACCCCAACTACACTTCGGTTGATGATTTCAATAGTTTCAACCAGATCGTAAAAGCAAATAAGGCCGGCACAGACTGGTTTCACGAGATATTCAAAAAGGCACCTTCAACAAGTCACAACGTGTCGGTAAGCGGTGGCAGTGACCAGGGAAGCTACTTATTTTCAATGAATTATTTCAACCAGAAAGGAGCTTTAACAAACACTTACCTGAAACGATATACACTGCGCTCAAACAGCCAGTACAACATTGGAAAACACATTAGAATCGGCGAAAACCTGGCCTATACCATTTCGGACAACCCAAAAACGAGCTTGTCCGACGGCGGCTCTGCAATTGCATTTTCCTTCCGTTTGCAGCCCATTGTTCCTGTTCACGACATCATGGGAAACTATGCCGGGAGTCGTGCGCCTGGCATGGGCGACGCCTTCAATCCTGTTTCCATGCGGGAAGGGACACGTTATAACAAAGGGCAGGAAAACCGACTTTTCGGTAATGTTTTTGCAGAATTTGACCTGTTTAAATATGTGACGCTGCGCAGCAGTTTCGGCGGAGAATCTGCGTCGGGACGTTTCAGCGCCTTCTCTTTTCCACAATATGAAAACAAGGAAAACAGCAACACCAACACATATACAGAAGATTCGTATTCCAACTTCAACTGGACATGGACCAACCTGGCCAATTTCCACAAGACATTTGGCAAACATGAATTGACGGTAATTGCAGGTACAGAAGCATTCCAGAGCAAAGAGTATTACCTGGGCGGCAGCACGCAGGGTTATTTCTCATTCGACCCAAACTACATGAATTTGTCGACCGGCTCGGGAACCCGCAGCAATTACAGCAACCGAAACGCATCGACGTTGTTCTCGCTGATCGGCCGTGTCGATTACATTTATAACGACAAATACCTTTTTGGTGGCGTTATCCGCAGAGATGGCTCCTCCAAATTTATCAATGAGCGTTACGGGGTTTTCCCGGCGATCAGCGCAGGATGGCGGATTTCTCAGGAAAATTTCCTCAAAAACGTATTCTGGATTGATGACCTGAAAATCAGAGCCAATTACGGCATCATGGGCAATCAGATCAATGTTGGGACCGGCAACGGATTTACAACTTACGGATCCAACAGAAACAGTTCATACTATGATTTAGCCGGAACCGGCGGTACAGGTGCAGTTGAAGGTTTTGAGAAAAACCAGATCGGAAGTCCGGATGCGATATGGGAGAAAAACGTCAGCACAAACATTGGCATCGACGCCACATTCTTCAAGGGCAAACTGGATATCATCGCCGATTATTATGTGAAAGAAATCAAGGATCTGTTGTTTAATCCGGCGTTGATAGCCACTGCGGGCGGAGGCCTGGTTCCGTTTGTAAACATCGGGCAAATGAAAAACAAGGGAATTGATCTACAAATCAATTCACGATTCGACATTGCCAAAGATCTGAAACTGAACGCCACGCTCACATTCACGAGCTACAACAACAAGATTGTCAAGGTTACAAATAGTGCCAATTATTTTGACCTCGAGGGACGTGGTTTTGACGGCGCATCGATTGTAAGAAATCGTGTTGGAAATTCGATCGGACAATTTTTTGGATACAAAGTTGTCGGCTTCTGGAATTCGCAGGAAGAGATCAACGCGGCAAATGCAGAAGCTGTAAAACAAACCGGCGATGCAGAAGCGGTGTATCAGGACGGTGCCGCGCTCGGTCGTTTCCGCTATGCAAATACCAATGGCGACGGGCAGATTACCGCGGCGGACCGCACCATGCTCGGAAACCCGAATCCTGATTTCAGTTATGGATTGAACCTTGCATTCACCTACAAACAATTCGATTTCAGCATGTTCCTTTATGGCGTTCAGGGAAATCAGGTTTGGAACCAGGTTCGCTGGTGGACAGACTTCAATTCATCCAGATCCGGAGCAAAAAGTTACACGGCGCTCTACGATTCCTGGACTCCTGAAAACCACAATGCGAAAGCCCCGATTCAGGAAAACGTAAGTTCGTTTAGCACAATCAACGTCCCCAACTCGTATTTTGTCGAAGATGGCTCCTATCTGCGCGCAAAAAATGTGCAGATAGGCTACAATTTCCCTTCAACGCTTCTTAAGAAAATTAGGACACAACAGCTGCGGGTTTATGTGCAGGCAACAAATCTTTTCACGATCACAGGCTATTCCGGCCTCGATCCGGAGATCAGCAGAAATGCCAACAACAACCCGACGGTATTCGGCATTGACGAAGGTTCTTATCCTTCTTCCCGCCAGTACACGGTTGGTCTTAATCTTACTTTTTAATTTATCAAAGAGACACGATATGAAAAAGATATTTCAGTTTGCGGTCGTTGTTGGCATGATGACTACGCTATTTTTTGCAGAAGGATGTAAGGATAAATTTCTGGATGTCCCCGCACAAGGCGCACTGGGTGACGACGTTCTGGCGAACGAAAAAGGCCTTGAAGCTTTACTTGTCGGCGCTTATGCAGCGCTGGACGGCCAGGGTGACTTTAACGGTGGAAGCAGCTGGGAAGCGCCGCCGGACAACTGGACCTACGGCGCTATTGCCGGCGGCGACGCGCACAAGGGAAGCGACGGCGGTGACCAAACGCCGATCAACGCCATTGCAACATTCAGTTCCGGTGCGGACAACGGCTTTTATAACACCAAATGGAGGGCCCTTTACGAAGGAGTTTCCCGTGCAAACACAGTTTTGAAAGTAATGGGTTTGGTGAAAACGCTGGCGCCTGAAAGCAAAACCGCGATAGAGGCACAAGCGCGTTTTTTAAGAGGTCATTACTATTTCGAGCTCAAAAAAATGTGGAATATGGTGCCGTGGATCGACGAAACCACGACAGATTTTAATCAGCCAAACGACAAGGATATATGGCCGATGATCGAAGCCGATCTCAAAATGGCTTATGAGAATTTGCCAGCCACACAGCCGCTGGTTGGGCGCGCGAACAAATGGGCCGCGGGAGCTTATCTGGGAAAAACCTACTTGTATGAACACAAAGACGCGCTGGCAATTCCGGTTTTTACCGATGTGATCACCAACGGCGTTACCTCAAACGGATTGAAATACAACCTGGTTGCCTTCAAAGACAATTTTGACGCTGCGACAAAAAATAACGCCGAGTCCGTTTTTGCAATACAAATGGTGGCTAATGACGGAACACTTGACATTTTGAACGCAAATGCGGGAAGCATGCTCAATTTTCCTTATGGCACGGGAGCGCCGTTCAGTTGCTGCGGGTTTTTCCAACCGACTCAGGAATTGGTAAACACATTTCGCACCGATGCAAACGGACTGCCGTATCTCGAGGACTTCAACAATCATGCCGTTAAAAGTGATATGGGCATCAATTCCACAACGGCCTTCACACCTGATGCAGGAACGCTGGATCCCCGTCTGGACTGGACGGTTGGCCGCCGTGATATTCCTTACCACGACTGGGGGCTGTACCCAGGCATGGATTGGGTTCGTCTTCAGGAATACGGAGGACCTTATGCGCCGAAGAAGAACATTCACCGTCAAAAAAATCAGGATTTGTATGCTGATCTGAGTTCGTGGGCACCTGGTAATGCGATCAACGTATTGGTAATCAGATTTGCCGATGTTCTACTAATGGCTGCCGAAGCGGAGGCAAATGCGGGAAGCCTGGCGAAGGCGGAAGAATATCTGAATCGTGTCAGAAACAGAGCCGCGGACAAATCGGGCTGGCTGAATAAATACATGAATAATGCAGTTCCTCTGAGCGGCTTTTCTGCAACGCCAGCCGCAAACTATCTGATCAAACCTTATCCTGCCGGCTCTTTGGCAGCAAAAGGCAAAGATGGCGTATTGAAGGCAATTTATTACGAGCGCGGTATTGAACTTGCTATGGAAGGCCACCGGTTTTTCGATCTTGTAAGATGGTCGACTGCTGAAAAAACGTTGAATGCTTTTTTCTCTTACGAATCCAAAATTACCAGTGATTTGAACGGCGGGAAATTTACGGCTGCAAAAAACAGCTATTATCCGATCCCACAATATCAAATTGACCTGAGCGAAGTGAACGGCGCACCGATGTTGAAACAAAATCCAGGTTACAACTAACATGAATTCTAAAAGAATAAAACAAGGCCGGATCAGACGATCCGGCCTTGTTTTATTCTTTCCGATGTAAAAAGCCTAGCTTTGCATCAATTGCTACGTAACAAAAACATGGAATACAAAAGCGCAGAAGATCAGTTCAGAGCAAAACTCGCAGCCTGGCTCGGAATCACATTTGATGAACTGGAAGAATATGGCGAGGATGTCGAGGCAAATGAGCTGGATGAAGATAATGATGATTATGCTTACAAGATACAGTTCAGTGAATCAACAACACAGGACATTCTGGACAAAATGAGCCGGATCGACGAAGACAGAACGGTTTATTTTAACCTGGAAGAACTGGATGAAATACAATAAGCTAGTTGGTAATATTCACACGTAGCTTTTCATAATAAGCTTCAACAACACTTCCTACATAACGATACGGATCTACATCCCTGTTGAACATGAGTGTGGTAACATCATTGTCAACAAAAAAGGAAGTTGAAGTAAATAAAGCATTTGGCACAATTCCCGCAGAACCCGCATCGACAATGCTGTACGGGACTGACGTTTCAAAAACTACATCCCGGCTTTCCCCAATCGCCATATCCAGAGCGATTGGCGCGCCAATTTTACTTCTTTCACCATAAGTGTCTCCCGCAAAACTTGGCGTATGCAGCACCTGTTTGCCCGCAGTATTGTGAGTGAGCCCGATCAGGTAACCATCACGCACAGAAAAGGACGGACTTGCAATACGTTTCAGAGTCATTTTTACGTCAAACACAGCGGAACCGGTTTGCCCTACGACATTGCCGGCGTAACTGTTGGTCTTTGCCTGGAACCGTGAGAGCGATGTGGTTTGAGAAGACCCCGTTACCGAACCCAGATCGGTGCCATCTTTGGCCAAAAAAGTAATTTTTTCAATGACAAATTCACACGGATAGAGCCTGTCGGATCCGTCGGTCGCTTTACATTGTGATTCGGGTAAATTGCCTTCAATCTCGTGATCCGTACAGGACAGCGCCAATACCAAAAAACAGTACAATACATATTTAAATCCACTGACATTTTTATTCATCGCGTTCATGAGATTTCAATTTTAGGTGAGTATAAATTGCGACTTAACCAACTGACATACTGTCATCTTAGGATAAAAATAACCAGGCTGGAGTAATAGTCGTTCTAAAACTTATTTAACGGAAATTGAATAGGATTGCGCGCTTACGGATTCGGTTACATGCCTGACGGCATTTTGTCAAAACAGGGATTTCGGATATTCACGCCAGTCGCGTAGCAATGAAATATCGGTAGAAAAGAGAATTGAATATGGAAACCAAGTTCCGTAGGAATGGACAAAAATTCGATAGACATCAATAACAAAAACCGGCGCAAATCCATACGCTCTTATTTGATTTTTATAACTTTACGAAATGAAAACTACCGAAAGCGTCCAGGAATTTTACAAGCGTGTACCAACTGCAAATCCATCCGGCCTGTCATTAAACAATGCGGGCGCCGGTCATTTCAATGTGTTTGAGCGTAGCTCTTGCTATCGTAAAACACCTTACAGCCGTCGGGATTTTTATAAGGTTTCCCTCATCATCGGAACCGGGAACCTTTATTATGCAGACAAATGGATTGCTATTGATCGTCCGGCCCTGTTGTTTTCAAACCCCTTTGTGCCCTATTCCTGGGAAGCGACTTCAGAGGAGCAGCTCGGCTGGTTTTCCTTATTCACGGAGGCATTTATTTATCCAAACGAGCGTAAAGAAACGTTGCAGGATTCTCCCTTATTTAAAATTGGAGGCAATCCGGTTTTCTTCGTAAATGACAAACAACTCGACGAACTGTCTTCGATTTTTCAAAAAATGGCGAACGAAATCGAGTCCGATTACGCACACAAATACGACGTACTTAGAAACTACCTGCATCTGGTCATTCATGAGGCGATGAAAATGCAGCCCGCCGAAACTTTTGAAAAACAAGCAAATGCATCAACAAGAATCACTTCATTATTCATAGAGTTACTGGAAAGACAGTTCCCCATTGACACACCTGAAAATGCCTTAAAACTTAAAACGCCCAATGATTTCGCCAGCAACCTTTCGGTGCACGTAAATCATCTGAATCGCTCCGTTAAAGAAATCACTGGCAAAACCACTACGGAACATATTTCGGCCAGAATAACAAAAGAAGCACGCGCATTACTGGCCCACACAGACTGGAATGTAACAGAAATAGCATATAGTCTCGGCTTCGAATATCCGGCATATTTTAACATTTTCTTCAAAAAACAGACCGGCCTTACGCCCGGCGCTTCGCGCAACCTTTCTGTTTGATAATTATAATCATCCGTTTGATCTTTATAGTCCATGGCCGAGATCAGCGCTGTAAGTTTGCAATGTGCTTAGGACCAAATGAAGATCGAATTGATTTTCATTTCGACCGCAAAACGCATCATTTATACTAAAAATCTTACCGCTACTAAAAAGATGAAATACAGAAACTTAGGAAGAACAACGGAAAAATTGTCTGCACTTGGTTTGGGCTGCATGGGAATGAGTTTTGCTTATGGCCCAACGGACGACGACGAAAGCATTGCTACCCTACACAAGGCACTAGATCTCGGAATCAATTTCTGGGACACTGCCGACATGTATGCGAACGGGGAGAATGAAGCGCTGATATCCAAAGTACTTGCTCCAAACCGGGACAAAATCTTCATCGCCACCAAATTCGGTTTTCGTTACGGAGAAAATGTTAAAGGTCCGCGCAATTCAGCCGGGGCGTATTTTGATGGCTCGCCGGCATGGATGAAAGTAGCGGTTGAAAACAGCCTGAAACGCCTGAAAATTGACACGATTGATCTCTATTATGCGCACCGTGTAGACCCGAAAGTACCTGTTGAAGAAATGGTCGGCGCGATGGCTGAACTGGTTAAAGAAGGAAAAGTGCGCTATCTGGGATTAAGCGAAGCTTCTGCCGCTTCGATAAGAAAGGCAAATGCGATACACCCGATCGCCGCATTACAGAGTGAATATTCTTTACTGAGCAGGGATGTTGAAGGAGATATCCTGAAAACCGTTCGGGAGCTGGGAATTTCGCTGGTTCCTTATTCGCCGCTCGCAAGAGGATTGGTGACCAACAACCTGAATCTTGAAACACTGGCAGACGACGATTTCCGAAAAACTTTGCCACGATATCAGCAAGAGTATGCAGACAACAATAGTAAACTGGTACAGGGATTTGCCGAAATTGCAGCAGGAAAATCTTGCTCACCTGCACAATTGGCACTGGCCTGGGTTTTGGCGCAAGGCGACGACATCATTCCCATTCCCGGCACAAAAAAGAGAAAATATCTCGAAGAAAACGCCGGCGCAATTGATGTTGTTCTGTCTGCGTCTGATTTAAATGCCATCAGCGAATTGATCAAAAAATATCCGCACACCGGCGAACGATACAGTGAAGGTGCCATGAAGATGGTGAATCATTGATTTTTCGAGAAAAGTTTTTGTAGCACTTTCCAGGTTTTGAGGACCTGGAAAGTGCTTTAAGTCACAACTCCTTACCTCGTTCGCTGTTCGCGATTTGCAAACAGCGAACGAGTTTGCTATATTTATAGCTATGAAAGCTCACAACGGCATGCGTCCGCAGGACATCGTGATTTTGTTAAAAATCCTTCTACTTGAAAAAGTCGACTGGCAATACCGGGACCTGGCATTATCATTGCAGATCAGCGTTTCGGAAATTTCGGAATCCTTGAACCGCAGTCATATCGCCGGTTTAATTGGTGATAGCAAGAGAAATGTTTACCGAAATAACATGATGGAATTTGTTCAATATGGCCTGCATTATGTTTTCCCTCAATCTCCCGGCACGATGGTTATCGGTACAGCAACTGCCCACTCTCATCATTTTTTTAAGGAGCAGTTTTCGTCCGAGGTAAATTACGTATGGCCGGATGAAAACGGAATCATGCGTGGCCTTTCAATTGAGCCTCTTTACAAAGGAGCGGTTAAAGCCGCTCAACAAGATGAAGCACTTTATAAAGCACTAGCCAGCATAGATATTCTACGTGTGGGCCAGAACAGGGAAATAAAATTCGCAATCAATGAGCTCCAAAAATTGATTCTATGAGCCACACTCAAAACGTCCTGCGAATTAAGGTTGTGTATAACGCGCTTGAAGAGCTGGCGCAGGAAGTGGTTTTTGTTGGCGGCGCCACCGTTTCATTATACTCCGATAGGATGGCAGAAGAATTACGACCAACAGATGATATTGACATACTCGTCGAATTACTGAATTACCAGGGATACACTAAAGTTGAAGAAAAATTAAGGATTAAAGGATTTGTAAACGATGTCAATTCAAAGGTAATTTGCAGGTATAAAATCCAGGGGATAACCGTTGACGTAATGCCAACAGATGAAAAAATTCTGGGTTTTTCAAATCTCTGGTACCCGCATGGCTACAAAAAGGCTGTTCGTTATCAACTCGCTGAAAAAATAGTAATTAAAATATTTAAACCGGAATATTTTCTTGCCTCAAAATTAGAAGCATTTAAAAACCGGGGCAATAATGACGGGCGAACAAGTACCGATTTTGAAGATATCATTTATATTCTTAATAACCGATCGGCAATATGGAAAGAATTCCATGAGTCAGATCAAGCGGTAAAATCCTATCTAAAAACAGAATTTACCTCATTGTTTAAGAATAAATATCTCGAAGAATGGATTAGCTCTAATTTGGAATTTACAGAACGAAAAAGATCCAAATTCATCATTGACGGCATCGATGGCTTTTTGAGTGCAATTTGAACCAGCGCCAGCCAGATTTGTTAACTTGAAACAAACAGAACATGATTAAGCACCACGAATTGATGAACCCGATTTTAGATTAAAATGATACAAATTTCTTCCCTGCCCCTGATCGAAAATCGTGAACAATTTCACGCTGCTACGCAAATTTTACTGGTAGATGTTCTGCACGTTGGCGATGCGCCACGACCCATGCGGGAGTACATCAAAGCAAGTCATGGCGGATTTGTTTACGAAAAAAATACCTACATGCCCATTACGTTGACCGGTTTTCCGGAAAGCCTGATTGCCAATGCGGAAAAAGGAATACATTTTAAATTTGACCGTGGTTTTGAGAATTTGTATGTACTGAACGGCAACCTCGATTACACCATCCGCAGAAAAAAACTGTACGACATTTCTGCCTATGAAGGTCAGTCAGCGATCGCTTTCGTGCCGGAAGTTGACTTTATCATTGAACGGTATCTGGCTGGATATCAGGAACCAGAACCTGCCCACGAAGAAAAATCTACGCTGCTTACAATTCCACAATTGCCCGCAATTGGAACAAAAAAGATGAGTGGTTTTAAACCCGTCCGTAAGTAGCACGAATCCAAACTGACCTTTTTAAAGACAATTCTCTTTCAGTTCCGTTTTGAAAACAAACAAAACTCGGAGCCAGAGACGTACATTAATGCCTTTCAAAGGTATACCGTCAAATACCAGACCCAAGATGAAACATAATCTGCTGCGGCTAACCGTCCTTTTCTCCTCGCTATACTTTTTCACGTGCCAAAAGCCGGCAAATCAAACGCAGGCGATCACAACCCAAAGTGTAATTCCCGCACCGTCATCGGCTGTACTTTCTCCCCAGGAAAGCATGAAAACCATGCGACTTCCGGCAGGTTATCATTTGGAACTGGTAGTCAGCGAACCAGTTATCCAGGAACCTGTTGCGATTGTGTGGGATGGCAACGGCAGAATGTATGTGGCCGAAATGCGCAGTTACATGCAGGATATCAACGGAACAGGAGAGGAATTGCCCACCTGCCGGATCACAAGGCTGGAAGATACCGATGGCGACGGCAAGATGGACAAGCATACCGTTTTTATCGACAATCTGGTTCTGCCACGCATGATGCTGGCGCTGGACGACCGCCTGGTCGTGAACGAGACATACACCTATTCTCTTCACAGTTATCGCGATACAAACGGTGACGGCGTGGCGGATGAGAAAAAACTGATGTACAAAAACGACAAACGGGACAATGCCAATCTGGAACATCAGCGAAGCGGCCTGGTTTGGAATATCGACAACCGGATTTACATGACCAGCAGCCCGGCACGTTTTCGTTATCGTGATGGCAAAATGTTGGCAGATTCTGTATCCGGAAACGGAGGACAATGGGGTTTGACACACGACAATTATGGCAGACTTTACTATTCCTGCGCGGGCTGTGAAAACGCAGCAACCGGATTCCAGCAAAATCCGGAATATGGGTGGATGGATCTGAACGGGCAAAAAGAAGGAGATTTTGACGCAGTCTGGCCCATCATCGCCACTTCCGACGTGGAAGGCGGACTAAAACGACTTCGTCCCGACAGCACGCTGAACCATTTTACTGCTTCCTGCGGACAGGTTGTTTTCCGTGGAGACAAATTACCTGCTGACATGCGCGGCGATCTTTTTATTCCTGAGCCGGTTGGCAGGCTGATCCGGCGCGCGAAAGTGTCCAATGTGGATGGAAAAACGATCCTGAAAAACGCTTATGATAAAGCTGAGTTTCTGGCCTCAACGGACATGAATTTCCGGCCTGTAAACATGTACACCGGCCCGGACGGCAGTATGTATATCGTGGACATGTATCACGGAATTATTCAGGAAGGAAACTGGACAAAAGAAGGCAGTTATCTGCGTGGTAAAATATTACAGAAGAAAATGGACAAAAACATTGGGCGGGGCAGAATTTACAGGCTCGTTCACGACGGCTTCAAACCTGGCCCGGCGCCCAAATTACTCGATGCAAGCAATGAGCAACTTGTTTCATATCTTTCTCATCCGAATGGCTGGTGGCGGGATAACGCACAAAAACTTCTGATCCTCAGAAACGCGCAATCCGTTGTGCCGGCACTGAAAGATCTTGCTCTGGGCAAAACCGGCTTTTTTCAAAAACTGGCTTTCTGGAAAGAAAAACCATCCGCGCTGTCACGGATTCACGCGCTGTGGACACTGGAAGGGTTGAACGCCATGGACAAAACCATGCTGCAAAAAGCTTTAACTGACACAGACCCGCAGGTGCGCCGAACGGTGATCAGGATCAGTGAAATGTATCTGAAACAAAATGACGAAGTGCTCCTTGCGTCATTGGAAACGTTCAAAAATGATGCAAATGCTGATGTCAAAATTCAGCTTGCCGCATCACTCCGATATTTGAAAACAGACAAATCCAGAGCAATTTTAAAAGAAATGCTTGAAGCAAACGCCGGCAATGAAATGCTGGTCAGAACGATTACCAAAAGCCAGCAGGAAGGCGGGGATCCCGCCTGGAAAGCGCTGATGGCCCGTACGGCTAAAATGAGCGAAAACGAGAAAGAACTAATTTTTGAGGGTGCAAATATTTTCAGGCAATCCTGCGCAATTTGTCATGGAAGTGATGGAAAAGGCTTGGCGACACAAGTTGCGCCGCCTCTCTCAGGTTCACCGCGCGTGAACGGAAGCAAAGATATCCTGGCGCGAATCATTTTACACGGCTTAACCGGCCCGGTTGACAACAATACTTACCCCGGCATGATGGCGCCGCAGGGATCCAATGATGACGAATACATTGCTTCGGTAGCGAGTTATATCAGAAACAGCCTGGGAAACAACGCCAGTGTTATTACAGAAAAAGAGATCAGAGCGATCAGGGCGAAAGCCGGTAACCGGGAAAGAGCCTGGACTTTGGATGAATTGAAAACCGCGGGTTTGTAAAATTTCATTGTTGCAAAACAAGGCCGGACGAAAAATCTCACGTCCGGCCTTTTCACATACGCCCCGGCGGTACTGCTTGCTTGCCTTCTCATTTAATTCTATCTTTCACATGCATTCCATCACACAGAACAAAATCATTTAAAAACATAAAAAAACGAAACAAAAAAGGGCAGAAAATTACGCTTGCAGGCTTTTAATCAAAATTACGAATCCATTGCTATCAAATTCCTGACAAATGAGTGGCGGCCCACAGAATGAACAACAATTATGGCAGGCATTTCAAACAGGAGATGAAGACGCGTACACAAGCCTTTACCGCCTGCATGTCAAGGCGATGTACCGCTATGGAATGAGCCTCGTTCCTGTTTCGGAAGCATTCGTATTTGATTGTATTCATGATGTTTTCACAGAAATCTGGGTGAAACGCAGCCGTTTAACCGTGCCGGACAATACGCGGTATTATTTATTAAAATCACTCAAAGTAAGAATACTGCACCTGCTCAAACGCCAGGAACGGCCACATCAGTCCCTGGGTCAGGAAGAATTTGAAGATCTTTGGCCGGAACCTTCGTTCGAAGAAGTGCTGACCCAGAAAGAAGAATCCGAAAATCGTCAGGAGCTCATCACAAAACTGATCCGGATGCTCCCACACCGCCAGCAGGAAGCAATACGGCTGAGATTTACTGAAAATATGGACTACGAAGAAATCGGCGATGTCCTCTCGGTAAACAAACAATCTGCACAGAATCTGGTTTTCCGCGCTATGCAAAAATTGCGTGGATGGCTCACTTGACCACATTTTCTACCTGCCATTTTTATTTTTGAAAAAATATTCTACTCCGACTGAGTATGAATGAACGGACAATGGTATCTATTGATAAACGACCTGTTCCGTGGATATGAACTACGACCAATTTGGCACAATTGACTTTGCAGTCGATGAAGCATTTATACAACACTATCTGTTTCCCTCAACAAAATCTTCGGATTTCTGGAAAAATTGGCTTTCAACCAACCCTTCTAAAAGTGCAGAATGGGAAGAAGCCAGAAAACTGATTGAAGCAGTACAGCTCGGACTAAGTGACTACGCCCGCACTTTTTTGTCGGAGGAAGCTGAAGCTGCCCTTTTGGAGAGAATTATCAATACAAATCACATTCTAAAACTCACGTCTGAAAACACGGCATCATTTTGGAAACATTCTCCGGCACGCGTTATTGCCGCTGCCTGTATCGTGCTCATGTTATGCGTGGGAGGCCTTTGGATTTTAAAGGATGCCAATCCCGTCAATTCGCCATATACCCAACATCTTTCGACTCTAAAAAGTGAGGTTTTCGAACGGGTCAACAAGTCAGATAAAACGGAAATTTATTACCTGTCTGACAGTACCAGAGTCGTGCTTTATCCCGCCAGCCGGCTCAGCTTCACAAGGGATTACGGCAAAGAAAACCGTACTGTTTATTTATCCGGAAAAGCTGTTTTTGATGTTTCGAAAGACCCACTAAAGCCGTTTTTTGTGTATGCCAATGAAATCGTGACCAAAGTACTGGGCACTCAGTTTGAGGTCAGTGCCTTCGAGGAAGATCGTGATGTGATCGTCAAAGTACAAAGCGGACAGGTTTCGGTTTATCGCAATAAAGAATCCTCAGAAGTTGCGGATGTAAATTCAGAGCGATCCGGCGTGCTGCTGCTTCCTAATCAGCAGGTCGTTTTTAAGAGACAGACCGAACAGTTTAACAAAAATCTGATCGAGAAACCATCTATTTTACCGGCCTTCGAACAGCAGCCGTTTGCGTATGAAGAAACCCCCGTAGTGCAGGTTTTGGAAGATATTGAAAAATCCTACGGCGTTGACCTGGTGTACAACAATGAGATGCTCAAAAATTGCGAACTCACGGCAAGTCTGATGGACGAATCTTTACTTGAAAAACTGGATATTATTTGCAGATCAATCGGCGCAACTTATGAAACAGTCGACGCCCAGATCATCATTAATTCAAAAGGCTGCAAGTCGGAATAAATAAATTGGCCACTTTTAACAAAATCAGCGTATGAATAGATAGATACCTGCCTCCCAAATTTACAAAACGAAGCCAACGATGCTTGCTCCATCGTTGGCCGGTTCTTCCCCGATTCGACAGTCTTCTCACGGACTGAACGGGATTTTTTTGCCCGAATTTTCAACCATTACGAACAAAACGATCAAAAGTATGAAACAAGCAAGAATTTTACTATTCCAATGTATGAAAATATCGTTGGTTCAAATCTTACTTTTCTGCGTATTTATAGGCGTCTCCTGGGCCAATGACCTTTCAGCTCAGGAATTGCTTAACCGTCGGCTCACGCTGAACGTATCTGAAAAGAAGATCAAATCGGTGTTAAAAGAAATTGAAAGTGCCACGGATGTACGGTTTTCGTATAGTCCTCAGGTTATCCAGTCAAGCCGCCCGGTAACCATCTCCGTCCGCAACGCAACATTGGGTGATGTACTGAACCAGTTGCTTAAACCATTGCAGATCACATTTGACATTTCGGGGAGGCAAATCATTCTGAGTAATCCGCCTAAACCAGCCATCAAACCGATACTCAACAAGGTCTCGTCAAATGAGGAGATCGTCGACAAAACGCTGACAGGGAAAGTTTCGGATGAAAAAGGCGAAAGTCTGCCAGGTGTGAGTATCATGATCAAAGGAACCACGCAGGGTGTCATTTCATCCGGCGACGGGAATTACAGCATTTCACTGCCTGACGGCCCTTCAACGCTTATTTTCAGTTTCGTTGGCTATCAGAGCAAAGAAGTTACGGTAAGCACCGAATCCAACCTGAATGTGACGCTTGGCGCTGATATCAAGGCGCTTGGAGAACTGGTGGTGATCGGCTACGGAACCCAGAAAAAGACCTCGGTAACTGCGGCTGTTTCTACTATGAAAGGCGACCAGGTTTCCTCCATCCCGGTAACAAACCTGAGTAACGGTCTGGGAGGCAGGCTGTCGGGTGTGATCGTAAAACAGGGATCGGGGGAACCAGGTCGTGACGGTTCAAGCATATACATCCGTGGTATTTCCTCTACCGGCGGCAATCAACCGTTGCTGATCGTTGACAATATTCCGCGCAGTTTTCAGCAACTTGACCCGAACACGATTGAAACTTTTACCGTTCTGAAAGATGCGGCTGCTGTTGCGCCTTACGGTGTTGCAGGTGCCAACGGCGTGGTTTTGGTAACTACCAAAAGAGGCAAAACAGGTGCTCCGACTTTGTCCTACAACGGATACGTAGGATTTCAAAACCCGACGGCCCTGCCAAAATACGCGAGTGCATTTCAGTTCGCTACCCTGAAAAATGCGGTTGCGCAGAGCTCCGGCCTGCCGCTGCCCTATTCAGCAGAAGCACTTCAAAAATTTCAGGACGGTTCGGACCCGGATGCATATCCAAACGACGATGTACTGGATAAACTGGTGACAAAAAACGCCACCATTACTTCACATAATATCGAGGTTTCCGGCGGAACAGACCGTGTAAAATATTACGGAAGCGTAGGTTACCAGTATCAGGCGGGGATGTGGCCTTCTACGAGCAATAACCGTTTCAACCTGGCAATGAACATCGATGCGCAGGTTACGAAGACAACCAAATTGTCGATGAATCTGAACGGCCGCATTCAAAAATCGCTTTATCCCTCGATCAACACCCAGCGTATTTTTGAGCTTATCGGTTATGCCACACCCGAATACGGACCGCTCGTTTTCAGCAACGGAATGTATGGAAAACACGTCATGGGAAGTATTTTTAACAGCGGTTATGAAAGAAACAATTCTACATCAATTTACACGCAATTTTCAGTTGAACAGGCAATTCCATTTATTCCTGGACTGAATCTCAAAGGTACGCTTGCCTACGATCCTACAACAACCATGAATAAATTGTGGATCGCTCCGGTTCACCTTGCTACGATCAATACGGCCGTAAAACCATATGTAATCACGGACGGTATTTTTGGTCAGGCAAAACCATCCCTGAGCCAGACAGTCGGACAAAGTTACCAGCTCACTTACCAGGCTAGTCTGAACTACTCACGTACTTTTGGCAAACATGGCATTACGGCGCTTGGTGTATTTGAAGCAAAATCCAATGATTCACTTCGACTTGCTGCATCCCGCCGGAACTACAACCTGACCATTGACGAAATCAATATGGGAAGTTCCAGCAACGCGGACATGACAACGGGTGGCACATCAAGCACAGCCCGTCAAATGGGTCTTGTGTATCGTGTTACTTACGACTACGCTGACAAATATTTGCTTGAAGTAAGTGGTCGTTACGACGGAAGTTACTACTTCGCTCCGGAAAACAGATGGGGCTTTTTCCCTGCATATTCGGTTGGATGGCGCTTATCCGAAGAATCATTTATCAAAGACAACTTTCGCTGGATTGATAATTTGAAACTTCGCGCATCTTATGGTGAAGTAGGTGCTTTGGCAGGTAGTCCGTTCCAGTACATCAGTACATACAGTGTTGCAGGTCCGGCCTACGTGATTGGCGGAAGCGCTGTACAGGCTGTTCGCGAACGGAATCAATCCAATCCATTTATTACCTGGGAACGCGCCAAAAAGACCGACATTGGTTTTGAAGGTACTTTATGGAAAGGTTTGCTGAATTTCGAGATCGATTATTTCCGCGAGAAACGTTCCAATATGCTGGTAAATCCGGATGTTGTGCTTCCTTCGGAATATGGTATCGGACTTAGTCAGGTCAATGCCGGGATCATGCAGAATCGCGGGATTGAATTTTCTGCAAGCTCCACTTACCGTGTCAACAGCGATCTTCAGATATCACTTGGTGGTAATTTCACATTTGCCAAAAACAAGGTTCTTCAGGTATTTGAAACTCCAACGACCTATAACAATCCAAATCGCCGCGTAACCGGCCGTCCGCTGGGGACTCAGTTTGGGTTTAATGCACTTGGTTTCTTCCAGCTCGCCGATTTTGACGACAAAGGAGCGCTCAAACCAGGTATTGCTGTGCAACCATGGGGTCCTGTACAAGCCGGAGATATCCGTTATCAGGATCAGAACGGTGACGGCGTGATCAACGATAACGACATTACGGCCATCGGCGATGCAGTTGCCAGCCCGCGCATTATGTATGGCATTTCGCCGAGCATCCGGTACAAAGGATTTTCTCTTGATCTGTTATTTCAAGGTGCCGCCAAAACCAACTTTTACTACCAATGGGAAATGGCATGGGCGTTTACAAATGGAATGGGCGCGTTGGAAGAGAACATGAATTACTGGACTCCTGAAAATCCAAACGCCAAAAATCCTAGAATCACATCAGCACCAACCACAAACAATATCCAGAGATCAACATTCTGGATGGGTGATGCCGATTACCTCAGATTAAAAAGCGCGGTTCTTTCGTACACGATCCCGGCCGGTCTTACCTCGAAAATCAAGATCAGAAGCGCGCGGATTTACCTGTCTGGACAAAACTTGCTGACCTGGACCAAAATGCGCAATTATGATCCTGAAACCAGCAATCAGTACGGACGTAACTATCCGCAGCAAAAGGTATCCTCCCTTGGTCTTAACATTACATTCTAGCCCATTCATCATGACATATTTTAAAAATATCAGCAGTAAAATTCGTGGCAAGGCCATCCTGCTTTTTGTTTCGGCAAGTATTTTCTCATGCTCCGATTTCCTGGAAGTTACTTCCAGAGAGCAGGTTTCTGACGTTGCACTCTGGGAAACGACCGGCAATGCGGACCTTTTTCTGAACAATGTCTACTCCGGACTGCCAGATTCTTACAGTCAGTTTGATCCGTTTGAGAACTTCTCGGACAATGCCATGAACGGGGTCAACGGTGTAGTGAGCAGGACGCTCTATTTCAATTCCTCTTACACGCCCAGCAATGCGCCAAGCTACTGGGATCAATATGCCAACATCAGAAAATGTAATGTTTTCATCACCAATGTTGAAGCTTCAAAACTGGATGACACCTGGAAAAAACTTCGTTTATCGGAAGCGCGTTTCGTACGGGCATATTACTACATGCTGCTATTGATGTATCATGGCGGTGTACCGATTATCACCGATGTATTGAACCAGAACGAGCAGGGTGAGGCGATTTTCCGGGCGCGTAACACAGCGGCAGAAACAGCCAAATTTATCATCGATGAATGTGCCGCGATCGCAGACAATTTACCGAAAGCAGCAGAAGCCGGACGCGCTTCAAAAGGTGCAGCGCTTACATTGAAAGGCTGGTGCGAACTTTTTCAGGCAAGTCCGTTGTACAATCCGACCAATGACAAAACCAAATGGAAGGCTGCCGCGGAAACGAACAAAAAAGTGATCGATCTGGCAGCTTACACATTGTTTCCAAACTATGAAACAATGCTTCTTGAAGACAACAACAACAACGCTGAGGTTATTTTCTCAAAGCAATTCCTGGGCGGAACGGCGTTGGGAAGCAGCAAGGAGGGTTTACAGGGCGCATGGGTTGTGGGCGGCGTTCAGCGTGCTTACGGTGGTGTGGATCCGACGCAAAATCTGGTTGACGAATATCAGATGGCCAACGGATTATCAATCACGGACCCTGCCTCAGGTTACGACCCGAAAAATCCTTATGTAAACCGGGAGAAGCGTTTTTACCAGACGATCATATACGATGGGTCAACCTGGTTGGGTTACGAAATGATCATGCGCCAGGGTGTCGGTAGCCGAAATGCGACGGATTTGAGTAATACAAATGAGTCGACCAACACCGGATACTACCTCAAGAAGGGAATGAACCCGAAATTTGCTGTAAATGGTGACAACAAATTGAGCAGTGCCAACTTTGTTTTGTTCCGTTATGCCGAAGTTTTACTGAGCTATGCGGAAGCGCAGAATGAAGCGGTAGGTCCTGATGAATCGGTTTATGACGCGGTCAATAAAGTACGAGCCCGCTCGGAATTGCCGGCTTTGAAAAAAGGACTAACACAGGATGAAATGAGAACGGCAATTTACCGGGAGAGACGTGTGGAACTCGCATTTGAAGAAAAACGCTGGCCAGACCTGATGCGCCTTAAATTGGCCGAGAAAAATCTGAATGGCGTTTTGAAAGGGATACGCATTGATAAAGATGGTGATAAATGGAATTACACGGTAATTCCAGCACCTGCGGGAGACAGAACTTTTTATGCCAACAAAAACTACGTTCTGCCAATTCCACAATCTGCAATTGACAGGAATCCAAAACTCGTTCAAAACCCGAATTATTAATTGTCACCCTGAGCGGAGTCGAAGGGCTGAGCGTACCGGGCCGCCGGGCGGTCGAAGAGCTGAGCGTAACGGCCGGGCAGTCGAAGGCCTGTCACCCTGAGCGTAGTCGAAGGGCCCTTCGACTACGCTCAGGGTGACAGCTCACTCAGGGTTACAGCTCGCTCAGGGTGACAATAGCTCAGGATGACAAAACGAACTTTCAGGCTTAAAACGATACGAGTAAATAATTAAAACATAAAGCTATAATGGCTATTTCGCGTCTGTCCAAATACTTTCTTTTACCTGCCATTCTGCTGATTTCCGGTCTGCGACTAGCCCACAAAACCTACGAAGTTCCGCCGGAAGAGGCATTGGCTACTTTCGAAGTTGCGCCTGGATTTCAGATTGAACAGATCGCCAGTGAACCGCTGATCTCCGATCCGGTTGCGATGGAAATCGATGAATTTGGCCGAATGTATGTCGTTGAAATGCACGGCTATCCGCTGGATAAAAGCGGAACAGGTAAAGTGAGACTTCTCAGCGATTCTGATGGCGATGGCAAAATGGACAAAACCACCATTTTCGCAGAAGGACTTGTGCTGCCGACTGGTATTATGCGCTGGAAAAAAGGCGTCATGGTAACAGATCCACCAAATGTGCTCTATCTTGAAGATACGGACGGCGACGGAAAGGCCGACAAACGAGACACGCTTCTGACAGGATTTGCGATGTCGAATCCACAACACAATTTCAACAATCCGATCCTGGGAATCGACAACTGGATTTACCTTGGTCATGAACCTGCCGTTACAACCAAAACTTTCCAGAAGGAATTCGGCGATCGTGGTGGTGAAATTATCTACCCCGGCAAGGCCAACAGCCCGCGTTTACCCGAAAACGGCCTTGGCCGCGGTGTTCGTTTCCGGCCTGATAATCTGGGCCTGGAAGTGCTCAGCAGCTACACGCAGTTTGGACATACTTTCGACAAATGGGGCCGCTACCTTTTGGTAAGTAACGCAAATCCCGGCTACCACGAAGTGATTGCCAACAGATACCTGAACCGGAATCCTGATCTGCTGATTTCCAAGGTGACACAAACGATGTCCGATCACTCGGGAGAAGTTTTTCCGATTACAAAAAATCCCCTGCACCAGTTGTTGACGGACGTTGGCGTTTTCACATCAGCCTGCGGAATCACGAGTTATCAGGGTGGCCTCTTCCCTGCTCCGTACGACAGCGTGACTTTTGTAGCGGAGCCGGTAAGCAACATTGTTCACGCCGATATCGTGCGCGATAAAGGAGCAAGTTTCACCACAAGCCGCACGCAGTCAACCAAAGAATTTCTCGCCTCCACCGATTCCTGGTTCCGGCCTGTAAATATGTACACCGGCCCCGATGGTGCGTTGTATGTTGTTGATTATTACAGACAAATCATTGAACATCCCGAATGGATGGCGGACGACGTGATCAAATCCGGCGCATTGTACAATGGTATAGACAAAGGCAGAATTTACAGGATTACACCAAAAGGGACGAAACCAGTCAATTGGACTAAAAATTTGAAACTGGGTGATGCCACGGGTGAACAACTCGTCGCCAAACTGGCCGATGCCAATATCTGGTGGCGCCGGAATGCCCAGCGCCTGCTCCTTGACAGAAAAGATCTGTCGGTAGTGCCCGCGCTGGAAGCAATGGTGGTGAACAAAAACTCCCCAACCGGCCGTTTACATGCATTGTGGACACTGGAAGGAATGGACCAGCTCAAAAGCAAAACCATCGCCGCCGCATTGCAGGACAGTGAACCGGGTGTTCGCGAAAATGCCGTCAAGCTGGCAGAACTGCATCTTAAAGATTTTCCTGAACTTACCAGCTCCCTGCTTTCGCTTCAAAACGACACCAATACCAAAGTTAGATTTCAGCTCCTGTGTACGCTGGGCTATATTGACACGCCCCAGGCTACCAGCGCCCGGGAAAACATTTTGTTCCGTGATCTTGATGACTCGTGGGTGCAAATTGCGGCGCTGACCGCAACATCCCAAAAAGGGTTAATGGATGCAGTACTAAAACGTTACAAAGCAAACGTGCCCGCTTATGCTTCGCTGGTAGAAAAATTGAGCACAATGACCGGCAAAAGCGGTGATTCCGCCGCCATAAAATCGCTGATCCGCAAAGCAGTTGCACCAAATATTTCCAAGGCAACAGCTTCCGTAAAGGGTATGGACTGGCAGGGCGCAGCGTTACAGGGATTGGCAGAAAGTATTAACAAGAAAAAACTACCGGAAAATCTGCTGGTTGAGAAAAAGCTGCTTTTGACTGCTGCCTTCAACAATCCGTCACCCTCCGTGCGGATGGGAAGCTTGCAACTGCTCAAAATCACCGGACTGCCCGAAAGTACAGAATCAAAAGCGGCACTGCAAAAATCGCTGCGTGTAGCAGTCGACCCAAATGCGCAACTGGAAAAAAGGACTGAGGCAATCAATTTCCTTTCTTTCGGAAATCCGAAGGACCATGAAGCCGTAATGAAAAAACTGATCGCTCCAAACGAACCAAAATCAGTTCAGCTCGCGGCTCTCAAAACCCTCAGTGCAATTCCCGACGAAACAGTCAGTCACTACCTTCTTGAAAAATGGCCTTCGCTTACCAGAGATCTTCGCGACGCGGCGGTAAATACTTTTATGGTGAATGAGAAACGCATCAAATTGCTCCTTGACGGACTTGAAGAGGGGAAAATTGATCAAACGAGCATAGGCTGGCCGAGGAGCGTTGGATTAATGGCCCAATCTAATGAGGCGTTGAGAAACCGTTCGAGAGAATTACTTACCAAAAAAGACGACAAGCGTCAATCCATTATCAAAGAGTACAGTCAGGCGCTAACGTTAACCGGAAATAGCGAGGCTGGAAAATTGGTTTACCAAAAAAACTGCTCGATTTGTCACCAGGTGGGCGGTAGCGGAGGCGTTGCGTTCGGTCCCGATCTGGGAACGATCAGGAACCGCCGACCAGAATCGATCATGGGAGATATTCTGGATCCAAACCTGTCAATTGCCGACAATTTTGACATCTGGGTGATCGAACTGAAAAACGGGGAATCTCTGCAAGGTTTAATTTCCTCGGAAACACCCACTGCATTGACGCTCAATAACTACGGTGGACAAAAAACGATCGTTGCCCGTAAAGATATCAAATCGCTCAAAACGCTGGGAATCTCAAGTATGCCGGCAGGATTGGAAAAAGAGATCAGCCAGCAACAAATGGCGGACCTGCTCGCTTTCATCAAACAGCCCAAATAATTTCAAACAATCAAACGGATTTAACATGAAGGTTTCAATCAATATAATACAGAAAAGCAAATCGGGCGTCAAAACCGCATTCGTTCTTTGTGTGTTTTTATTATCCAGCTTGCTGCTTTCTCAAAAGACTGCGGCCCAGAATTTCAGGGCATCCGTTGTGAAGGTGGACATTACACCAGATAATCCGCAAATGTTGCTGGGTTATGGAGCAAGAAAATCGGACGGGATTCACGACCGGATTTATCACAAAGTTGTTGCTATGGATGACGGCAAAACGCAATTTTTCCTCATTTCAACTGACCTCGCCGTGATGTCTCCTTCTCAGTACGACAAGCTTACTGCAAAATTACAAAGCCAGTTGAAAATCAATCCGCTGAATGTCTGGTGGACTTTGACACATACCCATTCAGCTCCGGAATATGGCCCTCCCGGCCTCCCGATTATTTTTCTTGGCGACCGTTATCAGCACCAGTTTGATGTAAAATACACGGATATGGTCGAACAAAAACTGATTGACGCGATCATTGAAGCAAAAAAGAATCTGGCTCCGGCAAAACTTGGAATGGGCTGGGGACTTTCTTATGCCAATATCAACCGCCGTGCAAGAGATATTGATGGCACGACCCGCCTCGGCATGAATCCGGACGCACCGGTCGACCGCAGGATCGGGATGATGCGCCTGGAAAAAGCGGATGGAAGTTTACTCGCACTCATCGCAAATTATGCGATGCACGGAACCGTGATGGGTGGCGAAAACCTGAAAATCAGCGGGGATGCACCCGGAATTGTGGCTGAATATGTGGAAGAACAAACCGGCGTGCCGCTGCTGTATATCAACGGTGCGGCAGGAAATATTGCGCCAATTTACAGCCAAAATCCAACGACAGGCAGATTGAGCCAGTACAAAGTGATGTTAGGACAAAAAATCGTGGAGGCCAGCAAAACCATAACGACAACTTCCAACATCGTTTCCCTCAAATCCAGCGCAACGCTGGTCGAACTACCGAGGAAGGAAGGATTGGGCTGGGCTGCTGATCTGGATAACTACACCCGTACGACCAAGGCGGGCGTAAATATGATCAAATTGCCGATACGTTTCCTGAAAATTAATGACGACGTAGCGATCTGGAGTGCACCGCTTGAACTATTCTGTGAGATTTCCAACGAAGTTCGCGACCGATCTCCCTTTCCATACACTTTCTATTTTGGCTATACCAATGGTTGGCTGGGCTATTTACTGGCGGAAGAAGAGATCAAATTTGGCGGCTATGAAACCACAGTTTCGCCTTATGCGCCCGGCGCAGCAAAAGGGTTGACCGAAGCCGTGATCAATCACATTCAAGGCGAAATGAGAAGTCCAAAATAAGCATTTACAGAACAGGAGCCGCATTTACCGCTGCTGTTCCTTTATTTTTTGAATACAAAACAAAGATTAAAATGAGTCGTAATTATCTTTATTTTTTCCTTTTTTCAGTTCTCCCGCTCGCAGATTCGTTCGCACAAAACGGAAAATTCGCATGGCCGGAAGGTAAAAAAATGGCAATCAGCCTGTCTTTTGATGACGCCCGTGGAAGCCAGGCAACAACCGGCGCTCCGCTATTGGATGAATATGGCGTAAAAGCGACGTTTTACCTGGTACCTTCGGCGGCCAAAAAGCAATTGGCAGGATGGAAAAAAGCGGTGGCAAACGGTCATGAAATGGGCAATCATTCACTGCAACATGCGTGCAGTGGCAATTTCGTATGGGCAAGAGCTAACCCACTGGAAAATTATACCATTGAAAAAATGCGGGCAGAACTTACAGAAACCAATAAGCAAATCCAGGAATTACTTGGTGTTACGCCGGTTTCTTACGCTTATCCGTGCGGACATACATTTATCGGCCGCGGGAGAAGTGCCCAGAGTTTTGTCCCGCTGATTGCCGATCTTTTTGAAACCGGGCGTGGATGGCTGGCCGAAGCTCCCGTTGATCCTTCATATTGTGACATGGCGCAGCTTACGGGAATTGAGATGGATGGCAAAGATTACGAACAGATTTTGCCAATTATTGAAGAAGCAAGAAAAAACGGCCAGTGGCTTGTGCTCGCAGGGCACGAAATGGCTGATTCAGGTGGCCAGACCAGTCGGCTTGCCATGCTCCGAAAATTGTGCGCATACGCCAAAGATCCTGCCAATGGAATCTGGATCGCACCGGTTGGAGAGGTTGCCAAATATGTAAATGCCGCCAGAGATACCATCAACATTCCCCAAACCGTACTTGCAGAAAAGAACGGAAGCGTTGTGCTGACTGCCAATGCAGGCAAAGGGATTGGCCCGAAAATTAAATACATGCCGCAGTGGAAAGCCTTCGGCTGGTTCACAGCAGATGATCAGGTTGAGTGGGACGTGGTCGTTGAAAAGGCAGGGCAATATGATGTGTCTCTGGAATGGTCGGTTGCCAATGAAGAAGCTGGTAAACCGTTTGTTTTCGAAGCGTCTGGCAAAAATCTGAAAGGAAAAGTGGACAAAAGTGGCTCATGGGAAACTTTCAAGACAAAACAGGCTGGCCGCATTCAGCTTTCGGCAGGAAAACAAAAAATGGTTTTCAGACCCGATTCCAAATTCCAGTCAGGCGCTTTGCTGGATCTGAAAGAAATTAAACTGACTCCGGTCAAATAGAAGAAAAACAAAAATCCGGTCATTATCCGCAGAAGCGGAGCTGCATTTGCTCCTCTCCCTGCGGATAATTTCGTTATTTCGTACCGCTCGTTCCGAAGTCGGCTCCGGATGATTCAGCTTTATTTTAATGTGCACTTTCAAAATACAAGTAGAATGCTTAATTTGACAGCTTGCATGTTGCAAGTGCTACTTTTATTCTATGAAAGAAATCATCAAAAGGTCCGAATGCCCGATCAGCTATACCCTGGATTTACTGGGTGACAAGTGGACGCTGCTCATTTTACGTGATATGATTTTTGAAGGCAAATCGTCCTATGGAGAATTCCTTCAATCATCCGAAGGAATCGCTACGAACATACTCGCCGACCGGCTCTCCACACTTGAATCACAGGAATTTGTATCAAAAAGCGTTTCCGCTGTTAACAGGTCCAAATTCGTTTATACGCTTACAGAAAAGGGAATTTCTTTACTTCCTATAATTATGGAAATCATTTTATGGGGATCCGATTACAGCCCAGAGGGAGTGAATAAGGAGCTGCTGAAACAAGTGAAAAAAGACCGCAAAGGAACGATCAAAGAATTTGCAAAAGTGCTCCGAAAACGTATTCCTGCCTGATCCGGGATTACTTTTAACAGGCTATAAAAGCCTGGCAAGTGTACCGAAAATGATTGGGATCACTTCTGAAGAATATAATTGCATTCCAGGTTTTCCACGTTTTCAGGAAACAGGTTCCGGTCATTAAGTGCTTTCTCACTGATATTACCTTTTATCATTGCAGGAACAAAAAGGAGCAACACAGCTCCCAGCTGCGGCACGATTCTCAACAAAACATGCATGGAATGTACCTGAGGAAAGAAGGGCAAATAAGCATAAACAAGCACGATCTGAAAAGCAAAGACCTGCAACGAATGCTTGCCCAGCAAAGCCAGCTTACCAGATCGCGGAAAATATCCCGCTCTTATTATCTGGCTGACCAGGTAGGCTGTAACAGAAAAGCTTAACAAACGAAGTATTCCAAGAGTTGGACGGGTGGTCAGATTTTCGATAATGAGAAAAAGGTCTCGATAATTTGAACCAAAATATCGCAGATAAGCAAGGCAGCAAAAGAGAATCACCGCCACATAGGGCAACCATCTGAACCGCGCTATCGCACCATTTATCTGCGAGCGGTAATATCCGCAAAAACAACCTGCAAAAAAGAGTATCTGCCAACTGAAAAAGTTAAAATAACCAAAATCGGAACGAATTTCCGCAGGTATCCACGAAGCAACCTGATCAAATTGAGTTAAACCCCAAAGTGTTATACTGATGACCATCGCGAACACCTGACTGTGATGAGTGAACGCTTTTATAACCAAAAAACCCATTGGCATAAAAACGATGTACATTGGCAAAATATCAAGGTGAAATGGTCTGTTAAGCAATAGTAAATATTCTATTGCAAATTTACCCGGATGAGTCACAATATTATCCAACTCCGGAAACCGCCACTTGGCAAGCGCCGAATAGCTGGTAACGGCTGGTATCAGCAGAATCAGCAACAGGACGATGTGATAAGTGTAAATTTTTACTACACGTTTGGCTGTGACCGAGAATGCTGGCCTATTGCCATTTTGAGATTTTCGCCAATTAACCAGCCCAAAAATGAAACCGGAAAGGAATACAAAGCCTTCTGCACTAGAAACGAACCCCAGCGGCTGAAAGGTTAACAGGCAAAGCGGACCGCCGATATGATTGATTGTGATGATGACCAGCAACATCCCTTTTAGTACATCTATTGCATTATTCCTATTACCCATGCATTAACAAATAAATTTCAAGCCTGTTTCTACTTACGCCTGTTTATCAAATTTTGTGGAGATTTCAGGTTGACAATTTACAGTAAGATCATTTTTATCATGGCATCCAGCCATATAGCGGCACTACCAAGTTGTTATGTTGAAAAACCTGACAAGCCGGGAGCTAGGGTGACCGACTTCGGCTGAATTGCAATCCCTCCGAAAATTGTCATACATTTCAGAACCGGATTTAGTCGAACTTCGTATCAGATAATACTTTTTGTATTTTAGCAGAAGCGCCCTGACTGGGTCGGCTGGTAAAATTTTCGACGATCGTGCCATCAGCCCCTACAAGCACATAGTGAGGATAAACGTTGATTCCGAATCGCTCTTCAAGCTTAGTTGTCCAAGCCGAATTGGCATAAAGGTTAAGCGTTTTAAGATCAAAGTTATCAATTGCTTTAAGCCATTTTTCTTTGGAAGTACGTGTGCATATACTGATTACTTTGACCGGCTTTTCGTTGAAGCTTTTCACCAGATCGTTTTCAAAAGGAAACTCTTCAATGCAGCCTTTACAGCCTGCAAACCAAAAACTCAGGTAAACGACCTGCCCCCTAAACTGGCGCAGCGATACAAGTGTGTCACGACTATCTTGCAAATAAAAATTAGGGCTATCCTTTCCTGCACTTAAAATGCTGATCCTTCTGGATGCTTCCTGATTCAGATAGTCGATCAGCGAGTTATTGGATTTGGAAAACGAAGCTTTTGCTAAAACCATTTTGACCTCCTTTGGATTATCATTCAGTGCCTCGCTAATCGAAAAAACATTATAAAATTCTCCAATTCGTTTCCCTAACAGCTCTATGGCTTTTTCCTGATCAGGGAATCTATCGGTTGTAGCTTTGTGCACAGGTTCTTTCCGCAGGTACTTGTAACTCACATATTCCCGGAGAAAAGTCAGGTATTCGTAATCATATAATGCGGCTATGTTCCTGATAGGCAATGTTTTTAAAAAACCAAAATATCCTTCCGGCTCTTTCTCGGCAACCCGTTTCACCTGTTTCCGATAACCGATTACTTTTAGTCGCAGCCAGGCATTTGCGTACCGGATGGCATCTGATTCATATCGTATAAATGAAGTCGGAAGGATATTTTTATCCTCGTATCCATCCCAAAATGCCAGGTCCAGGGCGTACAGAGAATCCGCACGCAATTTAAATTGCCACAGATAGGAGGCTGTATCCCAATTATTCATGATTTGTTGGCCAATTGATACCGGAAACCTTGCCGACTTGGCTTGATAATAACGTTGTATCTGCTTACTGCTCCCTTCTATCTGATGTGTCAAATTCCCTTCCGAGCCAGAAATTCTGATAATAATGGTGTCCGAAGGGATCATAAATAAATGGATTTTTTTTTCACCAATGTAAACAAAGCCCTCCTGAGCCACATGCACCGGACAAGACAACGAAAGCTTTGGCCTGGTAGCCGAAAGCGTATCCGTTACCTGGGAATCACTGAAAGCCGGAAAAGAGTGAACGATGTAAGCCGTTACCGGCAAAGACGATGAGGCCTTATCGTAAGAGAACTGAATCGTCATTACCCCATCCATTGACAAATTCTGGCTATAAGAGGCGCAACCCACAAAAAAGAACCAGTGTATCAAAAAAACAAAAAGTCTCCAATTTCGCATAGAATAACCCTTGACCCCTATAAAGATAGAACTAATAACCTAGTTTCTATCGCAGGCAGATATTTATGTTGTTCAGGGGCCGGGAAATTGATCAATTTAGATTTTCAGGAAGGCTTCTCACCACTTCCGGAAAAGAGACGTGAGGTAATAAGTGGATTCCCAGCCTCCCTGCCACAGCCTGCTGCCACCTGCTCGCTGTCAGATTTCTGACCTTTCAAGAAAACAACGCCGCATAATCCCCGGCGAAAAGATCAAAACTTCGTGGTAACAAACCTGTCGCCTCGAATACCCCATCCGCTATCGCCTGCGCTTCGCCACGTTTGTAATGTGCATAATCTTCAACCAGACCTTCCGCCTGCCACTGCGGAAAACCCACTCCCAGTAGCATTGCAAGTAAAGTTTCCGACGGAAGATCGACAAACTCTATATGACGGCCCAGCACATTTGAGAATTTGTCCGCAAGCTCCTGATGTGACAATGCTTCGGGACCGGTAATGTTGTAAATTTTGTTTTCATGCCCAGTTCCGGTTAGTGCGGCAGCAGCGACAGCAGCTATATCCCGTATGTCAACCAGACTGATTTTCGCTTCACCTATTGCCCCGAAAAATTTGTTTTGATGAATGATCGTATCCCGGAACCCCAGCAAACCCTGCATAAATAAATTAGGCCTCAAAAATGTATAAGCCATTCCAGATTCCCGGATCAGGTTTTCTACCACCGCATGATACCGGAGAAACCGAACCGGCGAATGAACATCGGCAGCCCACTGCGACAGTTTAACAATATGCCCGACGCCCGCTTTTGACGCCGCTTTCACGAAATTGCACTGCTGCGCCTCCGCCTCTGCGGAGGAATTTGTGAGCAAAAAAGCACGGTCAATTCCTGTCAATGCTGCAAACAGCGATTTCTCGTCATTAAAATCCCCGACAATTACAGTAGCCGTTGGCATATCTGCAAACAGCACGGCATCCTTGCGGGAACGTATCATGGCAGTAAAAGGGACCTGGCGGGATGACAAATATCTCGTAAGTTCTGTACCAATATTTCCTGTGGCGCCAGTGATCAGAATTTTGGGTGATTTGGAATCTGACATGTTGTAAATCGTTTGGTGATTATTTAATTTCTATGTCAAAATTAGATCACCGCGAGGTGCCGAAATTGTAAGAAAACGAACGGCGCCAATCCATTGATGATCATTTTGTGGCTAAATTTGGTCTGATCAAAATCTCATTCCCAGATGGCAAACAGTACAGAGGCGCATTATGAAATGGAGGAGCCGCTTAACGGGGTTATTAAATATCTGTATTGTATTCAAACGCCTGCGGATTTTGTAACCAAAAATCAGCACCTCGCACCCAATCTGGAAATGATGCTGATCTTCAATTTTGGAGCGCAGGTGCGCGCCTCATTTGCTGACGAACCTTTTCAGGATTTGAAGCTTGAACGGGTAGGAATTATAGGACCGTTGAGAAAAATGCTGAATTACGAAGTGCTGCCTAACACGGACCTGATCATCGCAGTATTCAATCCAAATGGCTTTTACAGGTTATTTCAAAAACCGGTAGACGATATCGGGAACGACGAAATTATTGACCCCGACAGTCTGCTCAATATTTCGAGATTCGATGAATTGTGGAAAATGCTCAAAGGCCTCACTTCGCTGACCGACCGGATTCAGATGTTGAAAGAATACACCCGAACATTTATGCAAGACGCGGACGAAGCCACCGAAGCTCTGATCGACGGCATTCCCCACTTTCACAATCCTGCCATACAACCCGTCAGAACGATTGCGATGGAATCTGATCTATCTGAAAGGACCATTCAGCTTCGGTTTCAAAAATATATGGGATTTTCGCCAAAAGAACTCCTCCGCTTTTTACGATTTAAACAGGTTATCAATGATTTGCAAAAACAAGAAAACACCGAGGTAGACTGGTACGATCTTGTGACGCGGCATGGCTATCACGACCAGAGTCACCTCATCAAAGATTTCCGGATGTATCTGGGAACTACGCCCCAAAAATTTATCCGGAATATTCTGGGCAAAGAATTTTGTATCAGCAAACCGGGAAAGTATGACGGATAACCCACACCTTCATGAAACACAGCTTATTGATGCGAACCAACTGCAAGCCTGATATGCGCCAAATGGTGCGTGGCGTGCCATACTGACATAGCCAATGCCTGTTTCTGCGTAAACCAGATTTTCCGTATCGGGTGAAAATATGCGATGTTCAATTGTTCTTCCGTCAAAACACTAGCCAGAAATGCATACCGGTCATGGACAGATTCTATTGTTCTGAGCGACCACTCAATCGGCGCTGTGAGCGAGTCGGGCGTTGCAGCCCAGGCATCCATATCGATCAAAGTAGGTGATTCGTAGTCCGGCTCAGTAATCGCCTTTTTCAATCTAAAATAGTGCAAATACTGGATGTCCGCGACATGGTGAATGATCTGGCGCACGTTCCAGCTTCCGTCGCGGTATGTTTTCGCAAGGTCTGATTCAGACAAATTTTCAGTTGCTTTCCGGTAATCAGCAGGAATGGTTTGAATGATATCAATTATCCGATTCATTTCTTCTTTAGAATAGTCGTTCTGAAGAATCAATGGTCCAATGGGGAACTTACGGTCGGTTGCTTCGGTGATCATATTTTATGGATTGAATTGCTAAAATAAGAAAATCCGCGGGAAACACATTTGCTCAAGTACTTCTTCCAATTTTCTTACTGATTCATCAAACTGAATTTACCCCAATACCATCCATGTCCGCATTTAGATCATTTAAATCCGTTTTGCCACTTTAAATTGGCCAGATATTCTTTACATTTATTTCATCAGAAAACTGCGCCTGAGACTTAAATAACAACAGGCTTTTGAATCTTTTATCCATATAACTTGCTTATTTACAAACGAGTTAAGTATTTTACAATCTTTATCAAATACCTAATTCAAAAAAATAATATTCAATTTGATTACGTAGCTGTCAAATACAATTCCCTCACTTCTCAGAGTGAACCTTACCATATATTTGTAGAGAGAGACTGGGACGGTAACAGGTGCCGTCGCCGGGGCAATGGCAAACGGGGCAATTGGTTTTGTTGAAGGAGCAGCATTGGGAGTAGCTGCTGATTTACTAGGAACATGTTTTAGAAACATAATGAATGTGGATGTATGGTGTGGCCGTTTTTTCGATCGTTTTAGAAATGGCGAAATTACTGCTGCCGATATCCCGCGTGACTGTACCAGTAATATCGAAGTTAGTTTTGAGTAAGTAGTTATAACCCAATTTGAAAATATGAAGCTATACGTAAATAAAAAGCATCGATTCATCTCGCTTGTCTCAATAATTCCGCTGTGTATAGTATTTATGTGGTCAATGCCATTTGGCAGTTTTAATCCTAGTCATTATGGATTTTGGTTGGCAATCGTTGGGGCGCTGGTAATGGGACTTTCGGGTGATTTTGTTATGGCAAAATTGAGACAAAAATACGGAAATTCAGACCACCCAAAGGACTAGACCTATACCCTCAGAAATTCAAGTCCCGGACAGCTGTGTCCGGGACTTTTTATATCAAAAGTAAACTATTTTACAAGTAAAAATGGGAAAAGAATATAAAATCATGGCCTGGTTCAGTCCAGAAGACTATGCTTTTATTAGACAAGCTCCACAGCTTCCAGGCTGCATTGCGCACGAGAAACAGAAGAAAAAGCACTAGAAAATACACGGCTACTAATACCTTTTGGGATCAAAGTCGCGACTGAGTCCGGAATGCAAACTCCACAACCTTAATTTATTTATCAGATACTTCAAACTTAAATCCCAAACCCAAAGCCTCCTTTTTTTCTGCTGATCCGGCTTCGGTTTGATTTCATGATGCTGTGTTAGCTCCTTCTTTTCGCGCGGTCAAAAACCTAACTGCGCTTGAATTTCGCCTCAAAAAAGCCACGTCTAAGAATTAATTGAATTGCTAAAATAAGAAAATCCGTAGAAAACGCGATTGGCCGGGTCTTTCCAGCGATTTTCTTGTTGGTAAGTTCACATTGAATTTACTACAAAAATGCATTATGGTACGTCCATGATCGGTATTTCCCCAAACTTTAACGGGAATTTAAATCGAAAAATTTGACTTTACGATATATAAGCTCTTCATTTAGTCCTTATAAAATAATAATTTACGTAATAATCAAAATCATATTCCAATGAAACCAGGTATCGGAATTTCTGATGAAAACAGAAAAGTAGTTTCTGACCAGCTTGCCATATTACTTGCTGACGAATTCATATTGTATACAAAGACCTTGAACGCCCACTGGAACCTCGTAGGACCTGATTTCCACTCGGTGCATTTGTATTTTGAAGAACTCTACGGTCAGTCGGCAGAGATCCTTGACAGCGTTGCAGAGCGCATACGTCAGCTGGGTCATTATGCGCCTGCAAAGTTGAAAAACTACATTCAGATGAGCCATCTTACAGAACAGTACGAAGGTGGCAATGATAGTCTGAGCTGGATTAAACATCTTCTGGAAGACCACGAAAGCATCATCGAATTCATCCGCGGAAATATTAACAGCTTTGCTGATGCGCACAAAGACGCAGGTACGAGCGACTACGTAACCGGACTGATGGAACAGCATGAAAAAATCGCATGGATGCTGCGTGCGCACATTCAGTAATATCCAAAAAATCAGGCATAAAAAATCGCCACAGGATATATTCCCGTGGCGATTTTTTATGCCTGAAAGCGCCAAATTTTGATTATTTCTGATCTGTGTTAATTTCTTCGATAGTGTCCTTAATAACGTCAACTTTCATTTTTTTTGCAATAATGATCTCAGTCCTCTGGGCGTTTTCATGAACTGAATTCGGAAATTTCGATTTTTCAAGCTTGTGCAGTACTTTTTCTTCTACTTCAAGCATGGTTTCCAACACCACCTTTTTTTCTTCCGGTGATTCCACCTCTTCCTTGGGCAGGTCGTCTTTCCCTTTCTGATTAGTTCCCATATCAACTCAATAATTTTATGCTTGAAACGAAGTGATTTATAACGCTAACTGACCATACTCCGCAACGGAATTTCGTAAACTGACAGTGTCAATTCAAAGTTTCCCAAAAAAAAGTCTCCCGGTTTTTTCTATTTTAACCAACATTTAATCTCTTTCCCGAATCCTGTCCACAGAGGCTCTTGGCCATGTTTTTTACAAATATACGAGAAAACGGAATTCCGCAATGTAAGCCACGTGAAAACATGTTTGGAACCATTTTTCCGTAAGCTCCTGTTAACCAGTACAACCTATCGGAGGAATTTCTCCGGGCTGCACACAACTTTTAATCTTCCGGTCACGTTTTGGAAGTCGGGTTTTGGCAGTCCTCCCTGATGAAATTGACAACAAAATAAACTCAGATGACAAAGTTTCAATCGGTTTTAGTAGCAGTGGTTTGTGCATTGAGCGTGTCCCTTGGCTTTCAAAATATCAATACCTTTTCTGAACATGAATCTGGCATTTATGCCGATACAACCTCAGAGAACGCCTCATTGGGTGTAAAAGAAGAATGGGTTTCCATGTATGATTCGTTGCAGTTGAAAAAGGAAGGCTTGTCCCAAAGTGCATTTAGGTACGCCTGGTTTGGTTTTCAGAAAATGAAACTACAAAACCCTGTTATGGCAATTGCTGATTTCAGCCAGTCGTCCTGTAAAAAAAGACTTTACGTGATAGACTTTCTCAAAAAGAAATTGATTTTTCATACATACGTTGCCCACGGCAGAAATTCCGGTCAGGAATATGCCAAAAGTTTCTCTAACGACAATTCTTCTTTTCAGTCCAGTCTCGGTTTTTACAGAACGCTGGGCACTTATCAGGGCAAGCACGGATTGTCTTTACAACTGGAAGGAGTAGAGAAAGGAATTAACGATCGCGCATTGGAACGGGCGATTGTGATGCACGGTGCAGACTATGTGAGTGAAGATTTCATCAAAAATACCGGCCGTTTGGGACGCAGCCTCGGGTGCCCGGCAGTTTCTATAGCCGACTCCAAAAAGCTGATTGAAATGCTTTACAACGGAGCCGGCCTGTTTATCTATTCGCTGGATCAGAAATACTTCAAAAAATCCGGTTTACTGGCAGGGCTTTCCCCAAAAGAGGAAAGTCAAACTTTGGGTGACCCCGCCTTATACACGTCTTCAAAATAAACCAGCTGCCCTTTTTCGTTGCAATCTGCGCCGAGATACAATAGAAAAACCGGGATACGTTGTTTCAGTTTATGCCATTTCGGCGGAACCGAGGTTGTGTCAGGTTCAGTCAGGAAGTCATTATCAAGCAATTTGGTGCCCGCCATGTAATTGGCAAGTTCCGTTGGATGTTGCACACGAACACAGCCGTGACTTCTCCATCGCTGATTGGTATTAAACAAATATCTCGCGTTGGTATCATGCAAATAAATTGCGAGCGGGTTCTTGATTTCAACTTTAAGCAAACCCAGCGAGTTATCTTCACCGGTCTCCTGTCTAAAACGATAAGGAAAATTCTCAGCTGATAATTCCTCCCAATCAATGTCGTCCGGATTTACGGCCTCTCCCTTTTTATCAATCAGTTCAATTTTATTTCTGATCAGATAATCTTTGCTCTCTTTCGCCTTTGGAAGAATTTCTTTTATCGCAATGCTCTTGGGAACATTCCAGTATGGATGCGTCACAATGCTTGTAGCGTAGCTGTCCAGCGTCGGGGTAGGCGTATCCGCTTTCCCCACTACCGTACGCATTGTAATGATATTCTGCCCCACAGAATCCATCCCTGTCAGGTAAGCCCCACGAATATTGACCATCACCAAACGCGGCGCATTTCTGGCCTGGCGATGCATCCAGCGGTATGCGTTCAATGACTCTGCCACTATCCGGGCACTGTCGTTTTTGTTCTCGCCAACAAGGCGAACGTAATGCTTTTTCAAATTCCTGTAAACAGGATAAACCGGTTCCAGCTTTTCAATCGCCTTTTCCGCAGAAACTCCGCCAACGAGCTCTTCCGCAACGGAACGCAGAAATGCAGTATCGGCAAGCATTTTCTTTTCGGTGTACCTCAGATTTGGCTTATGCCCATACCCGATGTCTTCCAGCAAACCGAAAACAGGAGAGTCATTTTCCTTGTACGCAAATTTATCCGTGTCAATCCCGCTGGTTTTTGCATAACCGAGCATTTTTTCATAAGTCTTCTGGCTGCTCAGTTCCTTCACAATTTCCTCCCGGGACATACTTTCCGGCTTTTTTTTACAGGCCTGCATGATCGCGAGGCTCAATAACATGATTATTACAAAATGCCTGCTAAAAATACGATTATTTAAAAATTGCATGTCTGAGATTTTAGTTTTCCTTTACCAGCACTATACAATTGTTGTGCTAAGCAAATAACGGTACTTTTGCCGGTGTCAATCTGACTGGCTTCTGAAAATAAAAAAAGCGATTGGCCTCGCAGAGTCCAAATCTGCTGTTTATCAAATAGTTTGTTTCAACAATAAAATCAGACAAGTAAACTCATGTGCGATTTTAATCGCGTTCGAAATGTACAAGCAGACCCTGTTGGGGAAAATATTGAACAAGCCCGGGTTTTCCTAAGTGGAGAGTAATGTCGCTTTTCCTTTTCATGAAACATCTTTCAAATACAATAAATTATTACCCGTTTTGTAAAAAAGTGTTTAACTTTCTAATCTAAAATGCATTTATCGGTATGAAATAGTGCCGTCAATTCCCATCAAACTATAAGTAAATATGTCTGTGCAAGGGCCCATCATAATGATTGATGATGATGAAGATGATCAGTTTTTGCTTAAAAGTGTTTTGGAGGAGCTCAATGTGGACAACAGGTTGATCATATTTGATAATGGTCTTGATGCATTAAACTTCCTTGGAGTGACGCGAGAACAACCATTTTTGATACTCTGCGACGTCAACATGCCCGTGATGAACGGATTGGAACTGCGGATAAAAATTGACCAGAATGAGTATCTGAAGAAGAAGTCAATTCCTTTTGTTTTTCTGAGCACCTCCGGTGGCAAAGAAATTGTGAGGACGGCTTATGATGCTACAATCCAGGGATTCTTCAAAAAAGAGAACAGTTTCGATGGCTATCGGGACCAAATTAAGCTCATTCTCGCTTACTGGGAGAGCTGCCTTCACCCCAATAAATGAAACACGCTCAAGATAACCACTAATTTTTCCTGCCTGCCATCCAGAAAAGCCCATTGAGGATTATTCTGTTCTGCATTTCATTCGAAAGCGTAAACGACAATTCCTTGTTTGTCTTGTTTTCGTAATCAATATCATTGTGCCCCATGTTGAGATACAGCATTTTATATTTTGTGTTGGTCCAAACCACCGGATAATACCCGCTATGCCAGATCTCATGCGCCTTCGGCCCGGTGCCTAGCGGAAAACTGGCCGGATCTATTGAAACGAGCACTTTAATGTCAGGGTTCTTTGTCAGATCATGTTCCCATTTGTACCATTCATTGGGAGCGGATTTAAAAGTTTGCGGTAAATTTTTCGTCACAGGACTTTTCGCATCTTCAACACGAAGCACGGCTGACGTTGGCCGCCAGGTATTGCTCGCATATTGGCCCGAACCTAAAAACTGGTTGTGGTACCAGTCCCAATCCTGTGGGTATTGCGAAGGAGTGAGTGCAAACGCTGAAAAATGAAACCCCATCCACGCCCCTCCTTTTTCCATAAATCCTTGAAATGCGGCACGCTGTTCCGGTTTTTCAGGACGGGTATCAAGAAAGATAACAATCTGATATTTGGCCAGAAACGCCGCGTTCATGTTGTCCCAGTTGCTGGTTGAGTCAAATGAAAAATTGTATTTGCGCGCCATTTCGGGAAACCATTTATTGGCCTCACCTACAAAACTGATGTGTGCCTTGTCATTTTTACCGGTAAAAAAAGCAATTACTTTGAATTGGGGACTTGTTTGTTGTGCAAAAGCCAGCGCGTTACACAAAAGCAGAGCAACAGTAAATACAATCCGGATCAGACTGTTTTTCATGGGCGACAAAGTTGGGTTCAGTTACTTCACAAAAATACATAAACCTTGTGCGTTTAAAAATCCGGATTTTAGCGAATCACCAAATAACAAAAAGCCCTGCGACGTCAAAAACGAAGCAGGGCCGGACTCACAGCAATCGGGTACTAAAGTTCTTTGAAATAGGACACCTCACCATCCATTTTAACCTGGACGACAATTTGTTTATTATCTTTTGACAGCTCTACAAAATAGTTATCATTGTCATCAAATTCACGGCCGTAAATCAGCATGTTGGTGTCGTTGACGTCATTGTCGTCGAACAGGATCACGGCTCCTGTTGTATAGCCTTTGTACATTTTGGCAATTTCTTTTTGTGCATTTGCAGGCAGCGCACTAAATTTTGAGGGTGCAGTAGTTCCGACCAGGTTGAACTGATAATCGTAATACGCCGTCATCTGCTGACCGTTTTTGGTAAAAGTGGCCTCATCGAACTGCTGTCCCCTTTTCCATTTTACATTGTCCACGTTGCCAAAGTCAGACAAAAAATGGTCTTTTGCCATCGAACTTACTTTGTCACCATCCAGCCTGGCGGCGGCTTTTCTTTCTGCTTTTTGATTACTTGCGGTAGTCTGTGCATTTGATTGCCATGCGGTTAAGGTCATCAGAACAAACATTGCGGTTGCGATCAGCTTTTTCATTTCAGTGATATTTTAAGGTGGTAAATGAATTTCTTGTCAAAACTAAGTTCGTTCCTCCCCACCGGAAACAAGCAAACGACAGAAAGGCAGGAGCAGTCGTTGAATGACCGGAACCGGGCTTTAAGGCCTTGTTTTCTTACCAAAAAAATTGATCAAAGATTCTCCGTTTTATTAAAATTTCAGAAGCTGACTTGCTTTCGCAGTTTATGCTATTTTTGTTTTGCTGATTGCCTTTCTAAATCCCCGGACCCAGATGAATTGCCTGATCATTGACGACAATATTATTGCAAGAACAACACTCAAACAGCTGGTTAGCCAGGATGAGAGCCTGAATCTGATAGCAGAATGCCCGGATGCGACCGAGGCGTACCGCGAGATTTTGTCCCATGATATTGATCTGCTGCTGCTGGATATTGAAATGCCGGGTATGAGCGGAATTGATCTGGCAAAAAGTCTTGGAAGTAAAACGCCCCTGATTATATTCACCACTTCGAAGAAAGACTATGCCGCGGAAGCATTTGATCTGCATGTAGTTGATTTTATCACCAAACCCGTAATGCCTGTTCGTTTTTTGCAGTCCATTGCCATCGCAAAAGACATTTACAAGAGCAGAACACAGACGCAGGCCGTTGAAATGAACGAGGCCGAAGTGCTGTTTTTCAGAGATTCAAGCATTATCAGGCGCATTAAGACCGACGAAATACTTTTTGCGGAAGCAAAGGGCGATTACGTCAGGCTGTACACGACCGACAAGGTTCACGCTGTGCATAGCACATTAAAGGCTGTTGAGGAAAAATTGCCTGCGTCCAGATTCCTCAGGGTACACCGTTCATTTATCGTGCAGATCAACAAAATCGATTCCATCGAAGGAAGCACTTTGGTTATCCATAAACAGTTTGTTCCGGTTGCTGATTCGTACCGGTCGTCACTGAACAAACGATTGAATATTTTATAAAAACCAACCCATATTTCCCGTTTCCTGCCGACTCTTAACCGCTACTCACCGACAAGTTCTTGCCAAAGAATATTACACGGTTTAACTTTATACACTTTCGAAAAGCACGCGTTTAATTGAAGTAACAATTTTGACAAACAGAAAGTCATGAAGGCCCGGAATCTGGTTTCTTACATTGTTGGTGGATTTGCGTTAGGTACGATGATTCTCCTGGCCATACAGTACGTAACAACCGCTCACGTACGCGAGCTTATTTCTGGAAATGAAAAACTGTTGAGAGAATTCAATCTGACGAATGGACTCATCGATCTGCAAAAAGACCTGCTCGTATCAGATAACACCTTAAAAAACGCTGTCATTACGGGCGATTCGGGAAAAATGTCAGAATTCCAGAAGGATATTTCGAAGGTGCAGCAGGATGTAAAAAATCTGAGGAGCGTTGGAGCCAGCGATACGACGAAAGCATTGATCGCTCATCTTGACGAGCTTGTGGATCAAAAACTTCATTTCAATAATCAAATAGCCGAGAGTTTATACCACAACAATAAAAAGGCTGCGGAAAACCTCATCGCAACAAAGCTTGGAAACAGGCTTTCTGACAGCATCACTTTTCTCTCTCAAAAAATAGATACGAGCGGCCAGGTTCGTCTTTCGCAAAACATCATGGCCATCGACAAAACCGGCAGAAAAGTCGTCACCTGGAATTACTTCATCATCATTCTGGTCCTGCTCATCTTTGCTTTCGTATTTCTGATCGTGCTGAACAGGATGAAAAAACAGGGAGAACTGATCGGTCAGCTCAATACAAGCGAAAAAAAACTGAAAGAAGCGGCGCTCGTAAAGGAGAACTTTCTTGCCAACATGAGCCATGAAATCAGAACGCCGTTGAACGCCATCATTGGTTATACCAATTTATTAGAAAGAAAACAGCTCGATCCCGATGCCAGATTGTACGTTTCAACGGTTCAAAAGTCGGGCGAAAATCTGCTTTCCATTGTCAACGACATTCTGGATCTTTCCAAAATTGAAGCCGGCATGATGCGGATCGAGGAAACGGCTTTCAGCCTGCGCAGTCTGCTGCATTCAGTCGAAACCATGTTCGTCAACAAAATCAATGAAAAAGGACTGAAATTCCAAACTAATATTGACTCTGAAATTCCGGATACATTACTGGGCGACCCGACAAGATTGACCCAAATTCTGGTAAATTTAATCGGCAATGCAGTCAAATTTACCAATAAAGGGAAAATTGCTTTGGAGCTGACAGGCCAGTCTCAGCCTGCAAATCTGATTAGCACAATTGTCTTCAGAATTACAGACACGGGAATAGGCATTGAAAAGAAAAAGCTGGAAAGTATCTTCGAACGATTCAATCAGGCCGAAGATGCCACGACCAGAAAATACGGCGGAACAGGACTCGGCTTGTCTATTGTCAGGGATCTGATTCAGCTACAAAATGGCACCATTTTGGTAGAAAGTGGTTCCGGTATGGGAACAACCGTTACTTTTTCCATTCCGTATAAAATTGCGCAGACCGAAATATTAGCCGATCCGTCAGACAAACCCATGATTCCAGACAGTCTGGCCGGCGACTTGCGCATTCTGGTAGCCGAAGACAATGAGATCAACCAGGGGCTTATTGCGCATATCCTGGGCGACAGACAGGTGGCATACAGGATTGTAAAGAACGGATCTGAGGTGCTGAATGCTTTGTCAGAGGAAAAATTTGACATGATTTTGATGGACATCCAAATGCCGGATATGGATGGTTTTACAGCAACCCGCGAGATTCGGGAAAAATTAAAAATGGACATTCCCATTGTCGCGATGACAGCACACGCGATGCCGGGTCAGCGGGAAAAATGTATCCGTTATGGCATGAACGACCATATTTCCAAGCCAATCAGGGAGGATGTGTTGTGGCGGGTGATTGCAAAATATGCAGCTCCGCGCAAAGATTCTACATCGCTTCAATTCAAACCAACGGTCGAAAAATATAAAACTATTGACCTGAATTACCTCCGGGAAATAAGCCGGGGGGATAAAAATTATGAACGACTTGTCACAGGCCAATTTCTGGAGTTATTCCCGCAACAGATGGAGCTTCTTGAAAAGGCAATAGACGCAAATCTGGATTCGGAGCGCCGGCGAATCGCTCACAACCTGAAAACTACGATCTCAATTATGGGCCTCAATCATGCCCTTGACGATTATCTGGACGTGATGGAAAGTGAAACAGGAGATAAAAATGAGTTGAAAAACATAATCGGGCAAGTCAGAGAAATTTCAGAAAAAGCAATGCGCGAGGCAAAACATTTTCTCGAAACACTTCATTCGAATACTGATGTGACCACATAAAAATGCCGGACAACCCTTGTAAAGAATTATCCGGCATCAACTCTTTGAGAATACTAGATGGTCTTTTTTCTGCTTTCCACGAAAATCGCGCCGGCAATCAGGGCGACAAGTAGCAAGGAACTGACCAAATCGATCTTGCTGCCAACAGCCACAGAAACAGGTTCGAATTTAAAATTAATTGTATGTTTTCCAGCCGGCACCCGCAGCGCGCGTAGTACATAATTGGCACGTAACATATCGGCTGGTTTCCCATCAATTGTCACTTTCCATTCATTGCGGACGTTGTAATAAATCTCTGAAAATACCGCAAGTCCCTCCGTTTTCGAGTCGCTTTCGTATGTCAGTTCGTTCGGTTTGTAGGTAATCAGATTGATTTTCGCCGTCGAATCAGGCTGGATTTTCAGTCCGGTTAATTTGTCGGCAAACTTTTGATCAACGACCGCTTCCTGCCGTGGTTTCAAAGAATCCAGCGCCGCCATTTCTGAATCCGCATTTGGAACAATTTTGTAACTATCTACAAACCAGGCATGACCGTAAGCAACAGGCTGCGGAATCGCAATTTTATTGCCTTTTTCATCTGCCGAGATAAAATATTTGGTGTTTAGCATCGCGAGGATTCCCGGATTGGCATTTTGTTTGGCAATCTGCCGCTCAAAAAGCTCCTGATACCTGCGCAATTTGGCTCCGTGATAGCCACCCAGCGATTTGTGGTGGTACGACGCAGCCGCGCTGTTAAACGGCCCCTGTTGTGCAGAAAGATCGAGCACTTTGAAATCGGGATCGGTATCACGTAGAATCTGCTCATCGGCAGCAGACGGTGTAACATCGCCCTGCGCTGCAAAACTACTTACAAAATCCTCATTGCTGAGATACCTTTTATCCACACCAAACAAGTCAAATATCATCAGCAGGATCAGTGTGATGCTGAAAAATACGGGTTTTATTTTCTCCTTCATCCAAAGCCATACGACTGCACCTGTCAGCAAGACGAAGATCAGGCCTCTGAATGCATCGCTTTGCATCATTCCCGACCGATCTTTGACCAATGCATTGACAATTTCCTGAGCAAAAACAGGATCCTGCACCATCATCGACTGGACCGTCTGAAGATCTTTTGCGGATTGAAAACTAAAAAATACACCGGGCATGATGGCCATCAGGAGCATCAGTCCGCCCGTAATACCCAGCGAAATCAGAAACGGGCGCTGCAAGTCTTTCCAGCTTATATTCCTCCGCAATATCGTTGACAAAGCCAGAATTCCAAGCAGTACCATGGTCATTTGCGCCAGAGAGACCGCCATGGTCATTGCACGGAATTTGTTGAACATCGGAAAATAATCGAAAAACAGATAGTTGATTCCCGACAAACTCTTACCCATTGCCCATACAATATACAAAAGCGTTACGCCCAGCGCCCACGATTTCAAAGGGTTTTTGACAATAAACAACCCGAGAATAAAAAAGAAAAAAACCAGTGTACCTACATAATTTGGCCCGCCCATAATCGGTTGCTCGCCCCAGTACAGCGGTAGTTGCTGTATCACATTTTGCGCCATACCTTGCTCTACACCCTTGCTGGTGAGCACTTTGTATGTTTCAGAAGAAGTTGTCAGAGGGCCATAAGAAACACCTCCATACGCATTGGGAATAACCAGCGTCAGCACCTCGCCAATTCCGTAACTGTAAGTAAACGCATATTCTTTGTCGAGACCGTCCTGCTTTGGTGCGGTGCCAGGTGTGCTCACCGGGCTCAATTCCGACTTGCCGCGTATGGTTTCCTTTGTGTAATCGTAGGCATTCCACAAGCGCGTCGTATGCGAGCCTATCGCTACAAACGCGGCAAAAGCCAGGCCTGCCAGAATAAAGGAAAGATTTTTAATTTCTCCTTTTTTGAGCAATGTTACACTCTCTACGATCACCAGAATCACGATACTGATACCGAGATAATAGGTAATCTGAACGTGATTGGCGTAAAGTTCAAGAGACAGGAAAAGCGCCGTAAGTGCGGAACCCGCCAGCCAGTGTTTCCGGAAAGCCAGAAAAACGCCGGCCAGAACACCCGGCGCGTACATGATCGCGATGACCTGAGAAACGTGCCCGGCTTCCAGATTAATGATATTAAAAGACGAAAAAGCAAAACCGATAGCACCGAGCGCAGCCAGCCAGCCGCCGGCACCAAGCACAAGAAAAAGAATGTAGGCACTCACCATCCCGGTCAGCAGATAATTGGCCGGTGCGGGTAGAATTTTGTTGATGCCCTGCCCGATCTTTGTAGCCAGGCTCGTGGGATAATCGGCGGCGATCAGATAGGCTGGCATACCAGCAAACATACCGTTGGTCCAGTGCGACCATTCGCCCGTTTTATCATGAAAAGTTACAACCTCTTTGGCGGCAGCTTTGGCCTGCTGATCGTCCCCCATGACTAATTTCCTGCCCTGCAAAACCGGAGATACATACACGATCGACAAAACCATAAAACCAATTACTGCGACTAGATGAGGCCAGAGACGTTGCCAGGAAATCAGATTTTTCATTTTTTTAATGTTAAGCCGTCGGCTTTCAGATTTGAGTTCGTTTTGGTTTCAGAAATTAACCACAAATATCACTTTTCAATCACAATGGTGAAATAACGGCGTGGATTCCAAAGATTAAATTTTCATTAACAAGCGCAAATATAGAAGTATTGATATATGTTTGGAGTGTAAAATTTGAATCTTCTTTTGGTATTTTTTTGATAGAATTGAGAAATAGGTCATAAAATTTAAGAAAATACCCAATAAATTTGCAGAAATTGTGCCTTGAAGCATAAAATGGAACTGTAGCAGAATTTGATTTTTAGTAACCCGATAAATAAATGAAAAGAATTGGAGTATTCACCTCAGGAGGAGATGCGCCGGGCATGAACGCCTGTATCAGGGCGGTAGTGCGTGGGGCAGTTTACCATGGTATTGAAGTTTTTGGAATAAGAAGAGGATATAGCGGAATGATCGCGGGGGATGTTTATAAAATGGAATCCTACTCGGTGAGCAACATTGTACAAAGAGGCGGAACGATTTTGAAGTCGGCCCGTAGCAAAGAATTCATCACACCCGAAGGACGCAAGAAAGCATACGATAATTTGATGGAGCTTGGCATTGAAGGGCTGGTGGCCATCGGAGGAAACGGAACCTTTACGGGTGCCATGATATTTGGAAATGAATACGGAATCCCGACCGTCGGTGCACCCGGGACAATTGATAATGATCTTTACGGAACAGATTATACCATCGGGTTTGATACTGCGGTAAATACGGCTTTGGATGCGATCGACCGTATCCGTGACACTGCAAGCTCTCACGACAGGATATTTTTCATTGAAGTAATGGGCCGCGACTCCGGATACATTGCCGTGCAGTCCGGTATTGCAGGCGGTGCGGAACTGGTAATGGTGCCGGAAGTACTTACTCCGATTTCAGAAGTCGTAGAGACGCTTAAACAAGGCTGGAGCCGTTCAAAGTCTTCGTCAATCATTGTTGTTGCCGAAGGTGAAGGCGAAGGAAGTGCGTTGGAAATATCCGAAAAAATTAAAGCGCAGGTGGATGAAAACGCGGACATACGGGTAACAACACTCGGACATACGCAACGAGGAGGTCCTCCATCCGCATACGACAGAATTCTGGCAAGTCGCCTTGGTCTCGGCGCACTGGAAGGATTGATCGCAGGACAAAAAAATGTAATGGCGGGAATTATTAACAATGAGTTGGTTTACACCCCTTTCGAAGACACGATCCGCCTTCCAAAACCAATCAACGAGGACCTTTTGAGAATGGTTAAAATATTGAGCGTTTAGTCTGATCCGCTCAATTCCGAAGTATCCCTAAGTTAAAAGCTAGTAATAAGATGGTCATTTGTAATCTGGAAAATTTTCCTTTATTGATTATGAATGTCCATCACGAACCGGCGGCAAACTTCCCGGGGCTAAGCTAGCAATAGCCCATTATTTTATAAGCAACATACCCCAGCCATTCGTGCCAGAGCAGATCGAACTCTCCTATCGTGGCTGTATCAGGTACAAGAATATCTTTGAGTGACGTATTTTGGGCAGCACCGTAAAAGTTTGCCGGAAAAGTATTGACAACCATTCCTACTTTGGCAAAACAGCCCACCGATCTGCGCATGTGAAAAGACGACGTGATCACAATGACTTTCGCTCCCGGAAATCTGGCATTGATAATCTGAGCAGAATTTACTGCATTTTCTCTGGTATTGCGGGCGCGTTCTTCAAAAAGAATATTTTCAGCCGGAACACCCCATTTAACGAGCGTCTGCGCAGCTTGCCGGGACTCCCCTTTTCCGTAACGCATGGCCGAGGAAAAGTCCTTTCCGGTTATTAAAATCTTTTTTATTTTCCCGGCTTTGTAGAGTTCATAGGCCTGAAAAAACCTGTCTGCATGTCGTCCGAGCTCGGGATGGTCGCTTCCTTCTCCGAATGAAGACATCAAACCGCCGGAAAGTACCACGCCAACATCGTAAACCTGATTGACCTCATTCAGGTTTTTATATTCATACTCCCACCAGAGGAAAGCACGGTTGACCAGAAACGAATTAGAGATCAGAAACAGAATTACAAAAGAAGTGATCAATGCGTTGCGCTTCCGGGTTCTGCTTTTAGCAGCCATGGCATACACCAGTAAAATAACGGTAATGCTGAAAGGCATTGCCAGAACGGCGATGGTTTTGGAAAGAAAATAAAACATTTGAATAAGAGCTGATAGATATATTCGTTTTCAGTTTAATTTTGCTGATCAGGTAAAGGTCTGATAATAAATTTAACAGCACACAGGTAAACCGTTATTTTTCCAATGAAAAATTGTATCCGTATATTTTGTTTCACAGTATTCCTGACCTCCTGCTTCGCAACGGCCGGATTTTCTCAGGCATATCATATTGAAACGACGATCAAAGGCGTAAGAGATTCCACCTTTATCATCGGCCACTACAACAGAAACCGTTCTCAGTTCATACCAAAAGATACTGCCCGGGCTGACGCCAACGGACGTATGGTTTTTGAGGGAAATACAGATTTGCCAGGCGGGTTATACGTGATTCTTTTTCCGGGAAATGGCAGATGGGTAGAGCTGGTTTACTCAGGCAAGGAAAAGCGCTTCTCTATGTCCACCGATACGCTCGACATAATTGGTCACATGCAGGTACAAAATTCCAGGGAAAATGAGCTCTTTTATCTTTACCAGAATGAGATCATCAAAAAGGAAAAAGAAATTACTGAACTGACTAAAATAAAAAGTGATGCTTCGGCAGCGAAAATCAAGGCAGATCAGGAAGAATTCAAGCTTTTCCGCCAGAAATTTTTCAAAGACAACGACGACACTTTCACGATTCAGCTTTTTAAAATGTCATCAGAACCGGAAATTCCTACAGCTCCGAAACTGGCGAACGGCAAAACGGATTCGACCTGGGTATTTAACTATTACAAATCACATTACTGGGATTCTTTCAATTTCTCCGATCCCCGCATTTTAAAAACACCGTTTTTTGAACCAAAACTGGACCGCTACATCAAAAATCTTGTGGTGCAGACACCGGATTCACTGATCAAAGACGCGGACTTGATAATTGGTAAAGCGTCTGCAAATCCGGAAGTGAAGTCTTTTGTTGTCTATTACCTGGCCAGCCAGTACGAAACGCCCAAGACAGTCGGAACGGAAGATCTTTGGGTACATATTGCTGAAAAGTACTATTTGGGAGGCGACATGGACATTTCCGAGGACGTCAAAAAGCGGGTTGCGGAAAAAGTATCGACGCTCAAATATTTGCTTGTAAATAAAACGTTTCCAACCCTGAGCCTCACTGATCCGACTGGTAAAAAAGTGAGTCCACAGACCCTGACTGCCAATTACACGGTTTTGTTTTTTTACGCGCCAACCTGCGGACATTGCAAAGAAGCGTCGCCGGTTTTGAAAACTTTTTATGATAAAAATAAAGCGTCAGGAGTTAAGGTAATGGCCATTTCAACTGAACACAATCAGGATGAATGGAAGGCTTTTATCACAAAATACAATCTTGGTGAAATGGTCAATGGCTTTGACTCGCTGCACCAGATTGATTTCATCAAAAAATTCGATGTTGTTACAACGCCAACAGTGTATGTTCTTGATAAAAATAAGAAGATCATTGCCCGCAAAATGCCGGTTGAACAACTGGACGATTTTCTGAATTATTACAAAAACAGGATGGAGAAGAAAATGTAGGGCAACATCAATTTATAACAAAAAAGACTCCGGACGCGCTCGTTTGGGGTCTTTTTTGTTGGCTGACATAATTAACAACACCCCGTCATTTCAGATAAAAACTTTTATTGCCGCTCGTGGTGTTGATGTGCAGTACAAAGTCGAAATCAACGAATATATTGCCGGCTACAAATTGCTGATCGGTGTAGGAAAACGGCAACAAACGATACCGTGCCGGCAGCTTTTCATTGCCTTTTAATTTGACCAAAGCAGTTGTTAAAAAGAAAACTGGATTGGCTGTTTTGGAAAAATAATATTCAAATGCATCGGCGTCGGGCTTGATCACGATATTGGAATTCACAATTTTACCGTCCTGTTGATTAAATGCAGTATAAAATCCCGTAGCAGTAGACATGCCCAGAGTCTTGTACGCATCACCCAGTTTTTGAAATAAAAACTGCCCCATACTTTTGGAATAAGTATTTGCCGTTTTCTGAACATGCGCATTATGAGCGAGCAGCACTATTTTTCCATTTCCAGTCACCTCTTTCAACACATTTGCGGCCATCAGCGAATCCCGGATGGTCGACATCAAATGCATGTCCTGCCGGGAATTATACGGATTGTTGAAAAACAAAAATTGCCGGTAATTTTCAATGCTCTTGTTCAGCAACACGCTTTGGGATGCCAGATTTTTATTCGTCGTCTCATATGCGGCAATTACATATTCACTCAGTTTTTCGAGATCACCAAAATCGTTTGCTTCAAAGGAATGTGAATAAACCTGTCCATCCAGCATCCTGTAATAATTTACAAGTTGTTTCAGAGAATCGGTATTATTTAAACCATCTTCAACACTGAATGACAGCATGTTATCTAATGCTCCGTACGGACTTTGAACATCAAAACCGAAAAATAACACCTTGTTTTTACGGTTTAAATTTATTGCTTTGACCGCATTTACCAGCGCCACGAATTCGTCGCATTCATAGTTGTACAAACGAAAACTCTTCAAAATTTCAGTCAAATTGCCGGAGTTGCCCGTTAGAAATTCATTCAGCCTTTCCGTTTCCGCCATTGGCGCTTCCAGGCCAATTTTAATAACCGGATGACGCACTGCCAGCAAGGTTATTAATGTGGTGCGGGCTTTGAAAAACTCGGCTGTGCCATGCGATTGTTCGCCCAAACCAAGCACTTTGAAATTTCCAAAATCGATTTTTTTACGGAGCTCGCCGGGATCTCCATTATTTTCGAGCAAGTTCTCGGAACTGATGCCAATCGCCGCCCGATTTAAGGATTGAACCAGATTGGCCGGATTTTGTGCAAGAGCGGGCAGCGACAGGATCGTAAGCAAAATCGGTAAGCACCCGATTTTGCCAAAAAGTAAGTGAAAAGTAGTTTTTTGCATCTGAAAATTCATACGATCAGAATTTTGCGATCACCTGTTCAGAAAATGAAACAGCTGGTAACCGACAGTTTCAAATGCAATATAAAGTTTTACTATTTATCTAATAAAATTTTATATAGAATTTTACCGAATTTTAAGCTAAAAAAATGTAACACAGATCGGTGCCTTTACAGAAATACTTTCACTGTTGTAGGTCAATTTGCCTGTCTGGCCATCCACATTATAAACGGTAAGATTGTTTTTATCCTGGTTTCCGATCACCATGTATTTTCCTGACGGATCAAAATTGAAGTCGCGCGGGATGGAGATTGATCTTTTAATCTCATCTATTTTTTCCAGCGTGCCGTCCGTATTGATTTTGAAAGCGCTAATGGAATTGTGTCCCCGATTTGAAACATAAACAAATTTTCCGTTTGGATGCAGGTGAATCGCTGCGCTGGTGTTTCCTGTAATTCCGTCCGGAACTGTAGCGTAGGTTTTTAGTTCTGTGATGATGCCTTTGCTGTCAATCGTGCAGGATGTCAATGTCGCTTCCAGTTCGTTCAGGAGAAAAAGGGATTTCCCGGAAGCGCTGATCACGAAATGTCTCGGACCGGAACCGGGTTTTGCAGCAAAAAATGGTTGTGCAGGATTGGGAGTGAGTTTTCCACTTTTGATATCTACCGCGTAATTCATGATTTTATCACTTCCCAAATCAACCGCATATACATACTTCCCATCCGGTCCTGCGGCCGCATAGTGTGCATGGGCTTTTTCCTGGCGTTTTGCGTTCGGGCCTGTTCCTACATACTGCTCGGTGTAAGCAGGCGCTGAAACGCTCCCATCCGGTTTCAGATTGTATGCAGTGAAGCTTCCCCCGGTGTAGTTTGCGGCGAACGCCATTTTTCCGGATGGGTGCACAGACACATGACATGGATTTAGCCCCTCAGAAGACTGAGAATTGATTTCCTTCAATTTTTTATCCTTTCCAATAGAATATGCTATGATCTTGTTAGCCCCTGAAACAGCATAAAGATTTTTTTTATTGGGGGAAATAGCCAGGTAACCCGGTCCCATCGGACTGATAAATGAGTCTATTCTGGTAATTTTCCCATCCGCCAGATTTAGTTCACAAAGCGAAATCACAGAAGTTTCCGCCTTATCCCCTGTTCCGATATAAAAAGGAACCGTTTTTTGACTGTATGCAGAAATTGACATCAAAGAAGCGAAAACAATAGCGGCGCTGAACTTTTTCATTTGCGAAGATTAACTTACGGAATAATTGAACTCTGATTAAAGCAGTCACCGTGTGCTTTATAATGTAAATCAGCTGAATAGATTGTTGAAATCGGGCTAAACCAAACGACTTCGAAACATGGATACTATTACCTGGCAAGACTTTGAGGCGATTGACCTTCGCGTTGGGACCATCGTAAGAATTGAAGATTTCCCCAAAGCAAAAAAGCCGGCATTCAAACTCTGGATTGACCTGGGCGCGGAAATTGGCATAAAACAAAGCTCCGCACAAATTACCAAAAGATATAAAAAAGATGAGCTGCTAAACAAACAGGTGTTATGTGTTGTTAATTTTCCGGTCAAACAGATCGCGGATTTTAGATCAGAAGTCCTCACCACCGGCTTTATTCTGCCCGACGGAGAGGTAATTCTTGCCGTACCGGACATGCCAGTCGAAAACGGAACGCGACTGGCGTAGCGCTGTCCGTAGTTTTACCAGTCGGTCGTTTTTTAGTACGTAGTTTAATCAGCACGGCTCTTAGCATGTACAATTCACTCCAAATCTTGAATTTTTTTGGACCTGAAATAACTTATGAAATTTATTTTGAACCGGAAATGTACGGTAAATAAATAGGTGAAAATGCGCTTGATTTAGTGAGGCTGATTTCCAAACTTTGGAAGTACTTACCTCTAATCCCCTCAAAATCATGAACATGAATAACCTCTCCGTATTCCTGGATGTAGCCTTGTCGCTGACATTTTTCTATCTGGTTACCAGTATGTTTGTTTCGGGTATCACCGAATTCATTAACACGATTATGGAACGCCGCGCTTCACTATTAAAAGAAGCCGTCGATCGTTTGAATATAAATTGGCTGAACGGCAATGGCTCAGTCATGGATCATCCGTTTATCAGGCCTTACAAAAATAAACAATGGAAAATCTGGGATCAGTCAGTTTCATACATCAGCGCCAAAACTTTTGTTTCAATCATACTCAGTGAAATTTCAAGCTACGGAAAAAGTCACAATCTGGCAGGTCTCAACACCTGGGCATCAACGCTCGCAAAAGGAGATTTCCAAACAATTGTCACAGCGCTCAGCCACGATTCAAAAGACCTTGAAGATTTCAAAAAGAAACTGGCAGAATGGTTTGATCAATACATGGTTCAGGTGACGGATTGGTACAAGCGCTACACCAGAATCGTGGTGTGGATCGTCGCCCTTGCCGTCACCGCCAGCCTGAATCTTGACTCAATACTGATTTCGAAAAAACTCTATACCGATCCCACTTTGCGTAAGGAAATGGTGGACCGTGCCATAGAAACTGCAAAAAGTTTGAACTACGATTCTTTGAATGCAGGCAGGGAGAAGGAATTTCTGGATTATATAAAAACAAATGCCCCTGAACTTCTGTCATACGGGCCCGACTCCTCAAAAGGTGAACCTGCGGTGCGGATTGCTGCCGAAACCGCGGGTGATCTCTTAAAAGTAAAGGAACAATATAGTCTCTTCCTGCAAAGCAATCTTAAAACATTGGGCATTCCAATGGGCTGGAAAAGCGAAACTTTGCCACCAATGGAAGAATGGAAATTTTATTTATGGAAACTGGCAGGTTTGCTTTTAACGGCTGCGGCCCTGTCTTTCGGAGCACCATTTTGGTTTGATCTTTTGGTAAAACTGGTAAATATCCGAAACAGCGTAAAACCCGCAGATGCCGAAAAGAAGTCCTGATTTCTGATTGTTGAGACAAAACCAAAAACTTTGCAAGCCATTCCCTGAATTGTGTAATGCTGATGCCTCTATGGAAACTACCTTTGTAGCCAGTTAAACAAATCAGGCTGCATGACAGCTATCAGAACATTCAAATGGAAACGCTCAAATTCAAGACAAATATAAAATGTGGTGGCTGCATTGCTACGGTGACGCCATTTCTGAATGGCGACGAAAACATTAAAAACTGGCAGGTTGACCTCGAAAGCGCAGACCGCATCCTGACCGTTGAAACAGATCAGCCGGCAACAGAGATCGCAGACCTGGTAAAAAAAGCCGGATACGCAGCGCAGGAAATCGCCTGATTATAAATACTTTTGTATCAAATCGAATTGTCGTGGCTGTAAATTCAAGGCAATTCGTACTTTAAAATAAAGATGAAACAAGGACTCAAACGATCAATCACCCTTTTTATGGCCGTTCTGGTGCTGCTCAGCAGTACTGGCTTCGCGTTCATAGAGCATCAGTGCATGATGCGGGGAAAATCGGTACAGTTTGTGTCCGAAAAAAAATCCGATTCCTGCAAAGCAAAGGTAGTTTCATCCTGTTGCGCAAAAAGCAGAGCTCCCAAAATACAATCCGGTAGTTTTTTCAAAAAAACAGATTGCTGCAAGGAAAACCAAAAATTTGAAAAAGTAGACGCTGTTTCTTCCCAAACTGCACTGCTGGTCAAATTACTTAAAGCCCAGACCGGCGACCTTTTCCCGGCACTTATCGGTTTTAAATTGCTGTACGCAGAACGCCTGTCGCCTGATTCAGCAATTTCTAAGGAAACAATATCTTTCTCTTCACGTCTTCATGGGCGAAGTATGCGCTCATTTGTCCAGTCCTTTTTGATATAGATCGTTCATAATAAGCAGATTTTCCTTTTTGACCTAGCCTGTCAAAAAAGCAGGACCCGTTTTATTTATCAGCGAAAATTCAAATTCATGACTCGGTACATCATCGGCGGAATCTTTTTCATATTAACCCTTCCCGGCAATGCGCAACGCATTAGCGGCTCGGTTTATGAACAAATTACCACTACCAAATCGCTCAAACCGCTCACCGGAGCAAATGTATATTGGACGGGAACGAACCAGGCCACCGCAACAGACAGCGCCGGCAAATTCACCATTCCGCGCGTTACGCAATCCAATAGACTTGTTATCAGTTTTGTAGGATTTCAAAATGATACTGTTAAAATAGGATCCGAAAACGATCTCCAGGTTGTTTTAAAAAGCGATCAGACGCTCAATGAAGTGGTGGTGACTGCTGGTTCGGGAAACATTGATATGCTTTCTCCACATCAGACAGAAATTATTACGACTCGTGCACTGGCAAAAGCTGCCTGCTGTAATTTGTCTGAAAGTTTTGAAACCAACGCATCCGTTTCCGTTTCGTATAGCGATGCGGTTACAGGCGCCAAACAGATTCAAATGCTTGGCCTGAGCGGCACTTACATACAGACCAACGTCGAGAACATTCCGACCATTCGGGGACTCGCTTCTACTTTTGGACTCAATTTTGTCCCCGGAACCTGGGTACAATCCATTGATGTGGGCAAAGGAGCAGGTTCCGTTGTGAATGGCTACGAATCCATGACCGGTCAGATTAACGTAGAATTACAAAAACCCGATACCCGCGAAAAACTGTATTTTAATACTTATGTAAACAATTTCGGCCGGGCTGAACTAAATCTGAATCTGGCTCACCAGCTTAATAAAAAATGGAGTACGGGCTTGCTGACGCATGCCAGCTCACTCCGAAATCGGGTGGATCAGAACAAGGATGGCTTCCTGGACATGCCACTTTACACGCAGTTCAATGCAATTAACCGATGGAAATATCAAGGAGAAAAACTCATGGTTCAGTTTGGCGTGAAAGCACTTCATGAGGATCGTACCGGTGGCCAAACCAGTTTCCGGCCGGAAATGAAAGGCACAACGCAGGCTTACGGGTTTGGTGCGAACATCAACAGATACGAGTTTTTCTCAAAAATCGCACGACTCTTTCCCGAAAAGCCTTACAAGGGACTTGGGTTAATTTTAAATGCATCGGTTCACGACTCAAAATCGTACTTCGGCCTGGCAAATTATGACGGAAAACAGGAAACACTTTATGGAAACCTGATCTATCAGTCGATTTTGGGAAACACAAACCATTCTTACAAAGCGGGTTTCAGCTATTTGCTTGACAATTACAACGAGTTATACAAAGACATCCGACTTCAACGTAAAGAATCCGTCCCGGGTGCTTTTGTAGAATACACCTACAACAAACTCGACAAATTCGTGATGGTTGCAGGTGGTCGGGTAGATTTTCATAATTTGTATGGTACACAATGGACACCGCGATTACATTTAAAATACAGCCTGAACAACCAGACTACGCTGCGTGCATCTGCCGGAAAAGGTTTCAGAGTTTCAAATCCGCTGGCCGAATATTATGGCAATCTCGTGAGCACGAGAACGGTTTCCTTCCGTGAGCAGATCCGGCCGGAAGTTTCCTGGAATTATGGTGCAAGCGTAACCAGAGAATGGAATATCGGTAATATGAAGGGAAATCTGATCGTGGATTTTTATCAGACGAGGTTTCAGAATCAATTGGTGGCCGACCTGGAAGACCCACGTTACATTCGTTTTTACAATCTGAACGGAAAGGCGTATGCCAACAGTTTCCAGGCTGAGGTAAATGCAACTCCGCTTAAAAGATTTGAATTAAAACTGGCCTACCGTCTTTTTGATGTCAAACAAACGCTGACGGACCTGAACGATAAAAACCAGCTGCTGCCGAGAATGATGGTGAGCCGCGATCGTGTTCTTTTTAATGCCGGATATGCGTTGCCTTACGACAAGTGGAAATTCGATGCGACTGTTCAATGGAATGGAAAGCGAAGATTGCCTTACATGGGGCCAATCAGCGCACATACGGAACATGGCGCGGTGACCGAGCTGATTTCTACAATGGCACCGTCATTTTTCAACTTAAATGCGCAGATTACGCGTACATTTCCAAAATGGGACGTATATCTGGGTGGCGAAAACCTCAACAATTTCCGTCAGAAAAATCCTGTAATGGGATCTTCCGATCCATTCGGACAGCATTTTGACGCCGGAATGGTGTGGGGACCGGTTGTTGGCAGAATGATTTATGCAGGAATGCGGTTTAAGATTATAAGGTAAAAGTTAAATCCGGAAACGGCAGGAAAATGAAACTTCTGATCAAAAATATGGTTTGCGACCGCTGTAAAAAGGTGGTTAAAGAGGAACTCGAAAATCTTGGCTTACCCGTTATTTCCATTGAGCTGGGGAAAGTCGAAACGCAAAATGAACCTACGGACGCACAGCTAAAAGCGATTAAAACAGTTTTAGAAACAAATGGTTTTGAGCTTTTAGACGACCGCAAAGAAGCGCTCGTTGAATTGATCAAAACGCTGGTAATTGAGGAGGTGCAGTACCTCAAAGGACACAAACCGGCAGCGATGAATTTTTCCGATTACCTGGCAGGGAAAGCCGGTTACGAATACTCCTACCTGAGTAATCTTTTTTCGGCAGAGACAGGAAATACGATCGAACATTATATCATTGCACAGAAAACGGAGAAAATCAAAGAGTGGCTGTCGTACAACGAACTGACTTTGAGCGAAATGGCATGGCGGTTATCATACAGCAGCACTGCGCATCTGAGCAATCAGTTTAAAAAAATGACCGGCATGACACCCGGGGAATTCAGGAAAAACGCCGGCCCGGCCCGAAAAAACCTGGATGAGGTGGGAAGCCCTCAGGGAGTATAGCTCATCAAAATCAGAACATTTTAACAAAAAAATATTTACAGAACATGAAAAAATTACTTTTTACAGCATTATCCGTTTTGTTTTTCGCTTGCTCGGGAAGTGATAAAAAATCCGCAACCGAACAGGAAAATGTTCCTGCAACAACCGAAGTGGCCGATGCAAAAAAATACGCATGTCCGATGCAATGCGAAGGAACAAAAACCTACGCCGAAGCAGGCAAATGTCCTGTATGCAAGATGGATTTGCAGGAGGTGGCTATGGCAGAAACAGATTCCGCATCACATGCACATTAATCATTCCAAATCTAAAAATCATCAAAATGAAAAAGATATTGTTCCCATTACTGGCAGCGCTTTTTTTGGTATTCCATGTAGCCCAGGCAGAGGACGACAAAGAAGTTAAAATAAAAACAACCGCCGTTTGTGAAATGTGTAAGGCACGGATTGAACGTACACTCGGCCTGTCCAAAGGTGTAAAGGAATCCAACCTGGATCTGAAAGACAAAGTTGTGACGGTAAAATATAATCCTAAAAAAACGACCCCGGAAGCAATCAGAGCGACGATCATCAACACCGGTTATGACGCAGACGGCCAACTTGCCAATATGAAGGCGCATGACAAATTACCGGATTGCTGCAAAAAAACAGTTGCTCCTCATTAATCAGACGTAACGGCAGCTTTTAGCCAAAACAAAATCAAGATGAAAAACCAATTCAGCTTACTGGCTCTGGCCGGTATCCTAGCCACTGCTTTGCCCGTTTTTGCACAGCATGAGCACCATCAGATGCAGCCCGCCAAAGATTCCATCAACAAGGAAACGCATCAAATTGACGGCCACGACATGAAAAACATGGGCGAGGATCATAAAATGGAAAACACGGGAACGCACATGACCCACAACTTTTCCCTGAGCCTGCCCATGACGCGAAACGGTTCCGGAACGGGCTGGCAACCGGACGCAATGCCCATGTACGCCTACATGAAACACGGCAAAAAGTGGAATTACATGGCCCACGGCAGCATTTTCATGCGTTACACGACGCAGAATTTTAATAATAAAAATAAAAAAGGACAGGATACAAAATTCAGTTTTCCAAACTGGGTAATGGGTATGGCCCAGCGGCAGGTTGGCAAAAATGGCTTGCTGGCTTTCAGAGCGATGATTTCACTGGACAGGCTTACGGATGGTGGCGCAGGTTATCCGTTGCTTTTGCAATCCGGAGAAACCTGGAACGGCAGACCACTGATTGACCGCCAGCACCCGCATGATCTGTTTTCGGAACTTTCCGTAGGTTATACCCAGCGTTTGAACGACAAAATAGATCTGACAATTTATGCAGGATATCCTGGCGAGCCTGCGCTGGGACCGACTGCGTTCATGCACAGAATGTCGGCGTTCAACAATCCCGACGCGGTTTTGGGGCATCATTGGCAAGACGCAACACACATTGCCTTCGGTGTGGTGACGGCCGGGGTACGCTATGGAAAATTCAAATTAGAGGGATCAGGTTTTACGGGAAGGGAACCTGACGAAAACCGTTTCAATTTTGACAAACCCCGTTTCGATTCTTACAGTTACCGGCTGCTGTTCAACCCGTCAGCCAACTGGGCCCTGCAAGTTTCCCGTGGATTTATCAAAAGTCCTGAGGCTGGTGAGGCACACGAAAATGTAAACCGTACCACCGCTTCCGTCCAGCATTCGATCAATCTGAACGGAACAAACCGCTGGATATCTTCATCGCTGGTGTGGGGCCTGAATCAATCGGGTGACCATCATAAGGAAAATGCCGTTTTGGCTGAAACCAATCTGCAATTGGATAAATGGGCTGTTTACGGGCGGTACGAGTGGGTGCAAAAAGGAGTTCACGAAGTTTTTGATATAAATACGAACGCCACTTTCGACGATAAGGTTTTCCCAGTTTCCGTGGTTTCAGTTGGTTTAAATCGCGAGATTGCATCGTTTTCCAACACTTTGCTGCAAGCAGGCGCGCAAGTGAGCCTGTACGGGATCAACCAAACCCTGCAAGATTATTATGGTAAAAACCCTGTCTCCGGACAAGTGTATTTACGCCTGACCCCATCGCTGATGAAGATGTAAAATCTTTCTGATTACCTTTGGCCATTATTTATCAAATCCCAATACATTGGCCTGGTACCATACTTATTTTGAAGGTTTGCCGCAACGTGCCTGGAAATCACATCAGGACGAAGAAACGACGGAGTATGAAGTTGATTTTATCCGCGATGTTCTGGAAATCGGAGAAGGAAGCCAGGTACTCGACGTGCTTTGCGGCTATGGCCGGCACGCATTGCCCATTGCACGTGAAGGCAGCAAACTGACCTGTATCGACCTTTCAAAGGAGTATTGTGATGAACTGAGCAGTGCTGTTGCAAAAGAGAAACTGCCGGTTGAAGTAATTTGCGGAGATGTGCTTCAACATACATTCCGGCCAGATTTCTACGACGCGGCATATTGTTTTGGAAACAGTTTCAGCTTTTTCCCCAGGCCGGATATGCAAAGGTTGATTCAAAACGTGGCAAATGCTTTGAAACCAGGCGCGCATTTCTCCATTCATACCGAGAACATTGCCGAAAGTATTCTCCCCCACTTTCAGATGCGCAACTGGATGCCTGTCGATGAAGACATTATTTATCTGGCACAAAATGAATACCATCCCGAAGGTGGCTACATTGAAGCTGAACAAACTTTTATCTCCGGTTCAGAAAAGGTAACGCACATTGTCCGCCAGCACATTTACACACTGTCAGAACTTTGTTTCATGTTTGAAACTGCGGGCTTAAAAGTTGTTGCTACATTCGGAAACCTGGAAGCAGATCCTTTTGTGCTGGGCGACGAACAGCTTTATCTGGTAGCAAAAAAAGGCTAAACTTTAGTGAGGCAACTTTGAGCGTATGGCTCCGTAAGTCCAGGTCCCGGCTATTGCACTTAACAAAGTGACGATCACAGCCAGAAAACCGCCACCGATCTGCGCAAACAACGGCCCCGGGCAAGCGCCGGTAATGGCCCACCCCAGTCCAAAAAGCAGTCCGCCGAAAATTTGTCCCTTATTAAAAGTTTTGCCGGGAATTGATACTTCTTCACCCTGGATCGTACGCAAATTGAAGCGTTTTATAATTTGAACAGAAATTAATCCGACCAAAACTGCGGAGCCGATTACACCATACATGTGGAAGGAATCAAGCCTGAACATTTCCTGAATACGAAACCAGGAAACGATTTCGGCTTTGACAAATACAATCCCAAACAAGATGCCAACCACCAGATATTTTAAATTTGAAGCAAAATGCTCACTGTGTTTCTGCTGATTTGCCCCGTCAAAACCATCTTCCCGTATGCCGATATTTTCGTTTTCCAAAATATCAGTTTTCGTATCGGGGTTAATATTATATGCCATAACTGAATATCATCTGACTAATTGAAACAACAATGGAAACAGCAAATGCGTACAAGCAAATCCGCCGACCATAAAACTGATGGTTGCAACCAGCGATGGCCATTGCAAATTGGAAAGCCCCATAATGGCATGGCCTGACGTACAACCACCTGCATACCTGGTACCAAAGCCAACTAAAAAGCCACCGAGAACAAGAAAAATCAACCCTTTTAGCGTAAAGATCTGAGACTCGCCAAAAATCTCATTGGGCATTAATCCGGTAAAATTGGTCACTCCCAACGACGCAAGGGCCGTTTGAGTTGACTTGGAGATCACAATTGCATCTGGATTCGCAAGCAGATAAACACCAACAAAACCACCAATTGTGATGCCAGCTACAAAAAACAAATTCCAGGCCTCTTTGCGCCAGTCATATTTGAAAAATGAAATATTTGCCGGAATAACGGCAGCGCAGATATGGCGCAGAGAGGAAGAAATCCCGAAAGATTTATTCCCCAACAAGAGCAAAATCGGAACAGTCAGCCCAATGAGCGGCCCGGCAACATACCAGGGCCAGGGTTTACGGATCAATTCTATTAATTCCATGAATTTTAAGTATACAAATACAGTAGACTAAAAAGAAACCCGTTTCTCACATAATTGGTTTCAAAACCCGGACAGGCTTTAAAATTAGCACGTTACGCCTGCTATTATCACCTGCTTACAGGTACGTCAGTCTTAGCCACCGCATCATAACCGCCTTCAATATTTACCACGTTGTCGAACCCTCTGGATTTCAAAATCGAAGAGGCGACCATCGAACGATAGCCCCCTGCACAGTGAATGTAGAGTGTTTCATTCTTTGAAAATTCCGCCATGAGGTCATTGATGTTGTCCAGAGGCAGATTTTCAGCCTGCACAATATGCCCGCTTTCAAACTCATCTGGTTTACGAACGTCGATAATTCTGAGTTTTTCTGATTTGTATTTGTCTGCAAATTCCTTCGCATTGATGGATTTAATTTCGTCTGTTTCTTTTCCGGATTTTTCCCAGGTAGCAAAACCGCCATTCAGAAAACCAATCGTAAAATCGTAACCAACCCGGGCGAGACGGGTTACAACCTCTTCTTCCCTCCCGGGATCGGTTACGATCAGCAGATTTTGTTTCAGGTCAGGAATGAGCGTACCTACCCAGGGAGCAAAACCGCCATCAATCCCGATGTTCACTGAATTTGGAATAAAACCCCTGGCAAAATCTGCCGGCTTCCGGGTGTCCAGAATCAAGGATCCCGTATTATTTGCTTTTGCCTCAAACGCTTCTGCCGACAGCGCCTGATCGCCCCTTTCAAGCACATCATCAATACTTTCGTAACCTTGCTGGTTCATCCGAACGTTTTCAGGAAAATATTGAGGTGGCTCAGCCAAACCGGCCGTTACTTCTTTTATAAATTCCGCTTTGGTCATATCAGCACGCAATGCATAGTTGAACCGTTTTTGATTCCCCAGCGTATCGGAAGTTTCTTTACTCATGTTTTTTCCGCAGGCAGAACCGGCGCCATGTGCAGGGTATACGATCACATCGTCAGGCAAAATCATGATCTTGTTTCTGAGGCTGTCGAACAGGATTCCCGCAAGGTCATCCATCGTCAAATCACCCTTCTGCGCCAGGTCAGGTCTGCCCACATCCCCGATAAAAAGCGTGTCTCCGCTGAATAAAGCGGTAGGTTTTCTGTTTTCATCAAGCAAAAGATAACTGGTTGATTCCAAGGTATGGCCTGGCGTGTGCAGCGCTTTAATTATGATGTCTCCAACTTTAAATTCTTCCTCATCAATTGCATTGTACGCTTTAAAGCCGGTTTTTGCACCAGGCCCGTACACGATTTCTGAGCCGGTTTTTTCAGCAAGATCAATGTGTCCGGAAACAAAATCGGCATGAAAATGCGTTTCAAATACGTATTTGATCTTCGCGTTTATTTTCTCTGCCTTCTTAATATATGGTTCTACTTCGCGTAAAGGATCAATTACAGCTGCTTCCCCATCGGAAACGATGAAATAAGCACCTTGTGCGAGACAACCGGTATATATCTGTTCAATTTTCATTTACTGCTTTTTAAAATTGTTACTCGTATTTGTTACATCCCTGACGGGATTTTTTGTCTGTGTTTGACATTCCCCTTTCTACCGATATTACGTCGCTGCGCGACTGACCGCGATTCTGAATTTCTGCCGGCGCTATGTCGCTATGCAACTCACATGAAACGTTTTCCTGTAAGTTAAACCACCGATGCGTCACTTAAAGTTTCGTAAATCCCGACATCAAATTTAACGCTAGACCTTCACCAGCTTCCATCCACCCAACCTGAAACGCCAGATTCCCAATACCGCCAGCAACGCTTCGGCAGTAGGTACCGCGGCAAAAACGCCGATCGGACCAAGTTCCAGAACGATTGCCAGAATGTAGGCCGTCGGAATCTGAACCAGCCAAAAACAGATCAGGTTCAGTACGGTCGGCGTTTTTGTGTCGCCAGCTCCGTTGAGCGATTGGACAATAACCATACTGTAAGCATAAAATCCATAGCCAAGACAAAATGCGCGCAACGCCAGTGCTCCTGTTTCAATGACCTGTGCTTCCGAAGTAAACCATCCGATCAACGTTTCTGCCCAGATAAACATAAACAGCGCGAGCCCGACCAGGAAAATGAGGTTAAAAAGCGCACAACGCCACACAGAAACTTCTGCCCTGTCTGGTTTGTCCGCACCAAGATTCTGCCCGACGAGCGTTGCCGCAGCATTGGCAAGCCCCCAGGCGGGTAACAATGTAAACATGATGACGCGGATAGAAATCGTGTAACCGGCCACCACGTCACTCCCGAACTCGGCAAGTATACGTGTCAGGAAAATCCAGCTGGCCGACGATACCAGAAACTGGCCGGTTCCGCCGGCTGCCACTTTCACCATGGAGACGATCGTCTCCCGGTGCGGACGCAGATCTTCCCAAACGAGTGCCAAGGTTTTATTTGTTTTTGCCAATGAATAGAGTTGATATCCCACACCGATAGACCGGCCCAGTGCAGTGGCCAGCGCCGCGCCGGTAACACCAAGCTCGGGAAACGGACCGATGCCAAAAATCAGTAAAGGGCCAAGAGCCATATTGAAACAATTGGCGATAATCAGCGATCTCATCGCCGTTGAAGCGGCACCCGCACCACGTAACGCTCCGCTGAGTGAATAAAGTAAAACTACTGCCGGGCTGCTCAGAAACTGTATCCGCGCAAAGTTGGTACCGGTTTCGATCACTTTCGGATCTGCGCCCATGACACGTAAAATATCTCCGGCAAAAATGGTACCGATTGTTGCCACGACCGCCGAAACAGCAAGCGAAATCAGGATAACCTGTCCGATTGCACGTTTTGCCTGCGAAGTGTTACCCTCGCCGATACGCCTTGCGATGGTTGCCGTTGCAGCGGTGCTGAGTCCGATCGCAACAGAATAAACCAATGTGATAACCGATTCAGTCAAACCGACAGTCGCCACTGCTTCTATGCTGACTTTTGAAACAAAAAAGATATCAACAACGGCAAATAATGACTCCATGACCATTTCAAGGATCATTGGAACCGATAATAAAAATATAGCACGATTGATGCTGCCTTCTGTGAAGCTTTCCTCGGAGCCACGAATAGCCTGACCAAGTAGCTTAAACCACTTTTTCATGTATGAAACTAAAATTGAAATGTATAATTTGAACAGCAACCGCGGGAGATTGCTTTAACGCGATCCGGGAAAACGGATCCAAAAAATGGAATGGATAAAATTATCCGAGGAGCACAAACATAGACTTGGAATTTTGGCAAAGATACAAAACTCTTTTTTTAATATTCAAACATAAAAATGGATTTATAGAAAAGGAAAATGTAACTTCACGATTCGGCCTGGTGAACTTTTGCTGTAAACAAACCGTTGAAAAACTACCATTTTGGTAAAACGCGGGCAATTTTGAAGAACAGAATCCAGCCTCAACTGATCATAAAGAAAGATTGAATGATAGATAAAAAGAAATCATATTCTACCGCTGTGGAGCCGGAAACGGCTGTTTTGGTTGCTGTAAGCACACAAAAGCAAACGGCGGAACAAACAAAGGAATACCTTGAAGAACTTGCATTTCTGGCTACAACGCTGGGAATTAATACAGTAAAAACTTTTACGCAAAATCTTGAAAAAACAGATATCAAGACATACACAGGTAAAGGTAAACTTGAAGAAATACAGATCTACATCACGGCCAATCCCGTTGATATGGTCATCTATGATGATGATCTGACGCCATCACAGGTACGTAACCTGGAAGGTGTTTTTAAAGACGTGAAAGTAATTGACAGAAGCTTGTTGATTCTGGACATATTTGCTATGCGCGCGCAGACTGCGCAGTCTAAATTGCAGGTTGAGCTGGCCCAGTACCAATATATGTACCCACGACTTACCCGTCTCTGGACGCACTTAAGCCGACAATCCGGTGTGGGCGTGGGGATGCGCGGACCAGGTGAAACGGAATTGGAAACGGACAGGCGTATCATTAAGGAACGTATTGCATTCCTGAAAGACAAACTTGAGAAGGTCGATCGCCAGAGTACAACCCGCCGCAAAGAACGCGACAGGCTGGTTCGTGTCGCTATTGTTGGTTATACGAACGTTGGTAAATCGACGCTGATGCAGGGGCTTTCCAAGGCTGATGTATTTGCCGAAAACAAGCTTTTCGCAACAGTCGATTCCACAGTGCGGAAAGTGAACATGGAGAACATTCCGTTTTTGCTGACCGACACCGTAGGATTTATCCGCAAATTGCCGACAACCCTGATCGAATCCTTCAAATCGACGCTGGATGAAGTACGCGAGGCGGATATTCTGCTGCATGTAGTCGACATTTCACACGCGTCTTTTGAAGAACATCTGGAAGTGGTGAACAAAACGCTGGTGGAAATCGGTGCGGCCGACAAGCCGACCATTCTGGTATTCAACAAAATTGACCTTTACAAGCCTTCGTTTAATACAGAGGAAGATCCGTTGGAGAACGAAGTAGAGGAACAGAGTTCGGAAACTACTCTGGAGCAACTGAAAAAGAGCTACATCGCCCACAAGGCTGATCAGGTTGTGTTCGTATCTGCGCAGAAAAAAGAGAACATGCTCGAATTGCGGAACAAATTATTCAGCATGGTAAAAGAAAAGCACTTCGCCATTTACCCCAACTGGCTGGATCTGGGTTATACACCCGTTGAAAATGAAGAATAAGTGTTTGTTATTTAAACTCTTTTTCATCATTTTTGCACCCCGATTGGGTGACATCTTCACCCTTTTGAGTTGAAAGACTGCGTAGTTCAACGGATAGAATAGGAGTTTCCTAAACTCTAGATATGGGTTCGATTCCCGTCGCGGTCACAGAAATTTTCGATAAAAGGGCACGAATCATGGATTGGTGTCCTTTTTTTATTACGTATATAGATTTGTACCTAAGCATCCAGCTTGATGGGTCTGTGGATAAGCAGATCACCAATCAAAACTTCAACAAATGGCCCTTCGCCGGGAACAGGAAGAGAGATAAGAGCTACAAAAACAGCTTGATCAGGTCAGAAATGATTGAGTGGTTTATGTTCTGTGACAATTAGCACGGTCACGGGAGGCTTTTGTGAAGTGCGAAATTAAAGCAATATGATTTGAAATACTCCCCATTCACTGGACAGCCAGCGATTAATATTACGTTTTAAGATGCTTTCGCTTCAAAAAATCGGTCATGTGGGATATATCCCGTGCCTGTGTGTTTGCGCCGATAACGGTAAAATTCCACGTATGTTTTTATTCCACGATACAAATCCATACCACCATTTGGAGGATTAATATATACGTTTTCTTGTTTTAATGACCTCCAAAAACGCTCTATCGCCGGGCGACCCCGAAAAACATTATCAAGTGCTCTTCCTTTTCCGTCCCGCGCGGCGTCCGCATTGATATCTTTATACCTCTATCGAGCAGCGGATTAATAAAATTTGGGCTTGTGAACTGACTACCCTGATCTGTATTGAAGATTTCCGGTTGCCCTTCGGTTCGAATTGTGTCCGACAGTGTTTCTCTGCACCATTCCATACTCATAGTATTAGATATACTCCATCCAACAATCCTACGGCTATATACATCAATAATTGCGAACATGTACATGAAGCCTCGGAACATAGGGATATAAGCGGCCGCCGCCTTTAGCTTTGATTTATAATCAAAATGATAAATTGCCACACCTTACCAACAGCTCTGGTGAACTCTGGCCGCCGCTAGGTTAATGACCTCTCCCGCGAATTAGTACCAGAGCTGAAAGTTGGATATGAGCCAATTAGAATTATAGGCATCAAGGCCTAATAAGGTTATTAGCTAACTCCAATCAAGGTAAACTCACTTTAATTTAAAAAGAGCTATGACATTTACTTCTTTTGTTGGTATTGATATATCCAAATTGACAATTGATGCTGTACTTTATACGTCAGCAATCGAGCCTGTTTTTCATCAGCAATTTGAGAATAGACCTTCGGGCTTTAAAAAGCTTTTGACTTGGATTAACCAACGAAAAAGTAGTGATAGTATATTATTCTGTTTAGAGCATACCGGCATTTATGCTCTTCCCTTATGTTGTTGCTTTGCGCAGCACAAGCTTAAGTATTCTCTCCAGTCGGCACTTCATGTCACAGATCTATGGGTATTCAAAGGTCGAAAAATGACAAAGCAGATGCGCATATGCTGGCCCGGTTCGCTTATTTGTACCGTGATGAGATCAAGTTGTCTGAACTTCCATCGCAGACACTGCTTAAAATCCAGCACTTGCTTGCCTACCGCCAGAGGTTGGTAAAAAGCAAGGTAGCCTTGCAAGTAGCAGCCCAGGAATTAGCTTCTTTTACTGATAAGCAATTCAATTCCACAATTTTGAGGGATAGCCAGAAACATATAAGTCAGCTCAGTGCCAGCATTGTGCTGGTTGATAAGCAACTTCAAACGATCATTGCCGAAGATCAGCAGGTACATCAGGTTTATAAGTTAGCTACCTCTGTGACGGGCATTGGTCTGCAAACAGCAGCTTATCTAATAGTGCATACGAAATGTTTTAGTGGATTTGATAACTGGCGAAAGCCCGCGTGTTTTGCAGGAACAGCCCCATTTGATCATACCTCAGGAAGCAGTGTATGTGGCCGGAGTAGATTAAGCAAAATAAGAAATATGAAATTGAAGTCTCTGCTAAGCAACGGTGCAAATGCTGCCATTCAATCTCCCAATGAGTTCTTGATTGATTACAATCGAAAAATAGCCGAAGGAAAGCCCAAGTTAGTTGCATTCAATGGCGTTCGTAACAAAATACTAAGCCAAGTGTTCGCCGTTGTTCAAAGACTTACTCCTTATGTCAAACTCCAAGCAGAATACCTGCAAGTAGCATCTTGATAATTTTATATGTATTTCCTTGTTTTTCGCTTAGAATTCGCGGTAATATCGGCCTGCCATACCTGATTAGGTCGCTCTATTTTCAAGCCTTTCAACAAATATGGATATTTGTAATCGGTCGCTCCGGCCTTACTTAGGTTGCGCTTTGCGGGGCGGCCCGTGCCGATAAATCGTGCGCAAATTAATGATCTTGGAAAGCCTTCGTACCCGTTTTAACCCTACATGATACCCTAAACTGCATAAATGATCGGCCACACGTTCGACGCCATAAAATGGACAATCCATGAATTTTCGATCTATGGCTTTCATAATCTTTTGATTGAGAATAGGTTCCCCTTTCGGCTTGAAGCGGCCCGCCGCCCGATAATAGCTGCTCCTTTGTAAACCAACCAGTTTACATTGGGCTGAAACGCTCAGATCGCTATATTCCGGGGAAATGAGTTCGCGTTTCTCCATGGCCGTCATTTCCCCAAGACTTTTTTTAAGAAATCCAGCTGCACCTGAAGCTCCCCAATCTTGGTTTACAGCTCTTTCTTCCGGGGATTTTCCGCTTCTTTTGTTGTCGGAGCTTCCTTGCTGAATACCAACTCCGCATTCTCCAAGAACTCCCGTTTCCAGGCAGCTATTTGCGTCGGATGAATTTGAATACTTAGAAGCAAGTTCTTGTGAGGTGCTAATCTCTTTAATGGCTTCAATGGCCACTTTGGCTCGCTCCGGCAACCCGGTTGAAGCTCGCGCCGAATTTTCTGCGTCCCTTTTTCATAGTCAACTACTAAATTAAAAAATTTAAGTAGCTGTCCAGATATTAGGGAGTATTGTAATTTGAAACAATCCAAAAGGCTTATATAGATTAAGAACTCTTACATTTATCAGCATGTAGAAACTTGACTTTGTTAGAAATTTAGAGATAATTGTTGAACAGTTGATGTCGCGTAAAGTGGTTGACCTGTTGATCAAAGCAGTTAAAAACCCTAACGCTGGATTTACCGCTGACGATCTAGCAGCTGATTTATTTACAATTAAGATGAGTTATGAATTATTAGGGAAGGAAAAGAAATACCCTGACATTTTGAAATTGCTTTACCCAAACGTAATGGATAATGACCGATTGCCAGATATTGTAATACAACTAAGACGGACCTTCACCGCAGTAAGGGTTTTCGGATCATCTAACTTTGCCGAGTTTTTTGACTTCCATAATTCTTTGGTACAGACACTGGTTTTCGCACAAAAAATTCTAATTTATCAGGATGTTGAAGATAGTCTCATCTCTGAAAATGGTATAATAGTATTTGAGGTTATCATAGGTGAAAATGCGCTGAGTCCAAACATATATGCTCGGATACTAACCATTCTGTCTGAACTTATCGAAACAATAGGTAAAATCGAAGATGAAGGTGACGAGATAACTAAATTAGTATTGCTAGACAGTGGAAGTAACACAAATTTGGCGATTAAAACCGGAGTTGAAACTGCCAAAACAACCGTTCAAATATTTAAAGAAGTTTTGAACTATTTCGCTAAAAGAAAGTTTTTGAATTTCGAACAGCAAAACCAAGCAATCATCGACAGCAAAACCGCAAGAGATAAAATTAAGAAAGCTATTGAAAAGGATCAATCACAGAAGAGGAGGATAAGGAATACATGCATTCAATAAAGACAAGAACAAACAAGCTTATTGGGCTGAAAGTCGCTCCAAAAAAAATCATCGAGCTAAATCAAGAATAAACTTCAGGACCTTGCTTTCTGAAGGGAAGTGAAATTAAACAATTAACCGAGGGGCCAGATTCAGAAGATCCGCAACAGAAACCCGTTTAACTGTAAGTGTAAATAACTATATATTTTGGAAATGTTTCAGGTAACCAAATTAAAATTGGAGTAAATTACTGATAAACAAACATATAAGTAGTTTTTGATTAGCAATTCCGTCGTTGTCACCAGAAATTTGGTTGAGGGGATACAAATCACTGATTTGCATCCTTTTTTCATTTCCAGAATGTAGAACAAAATACATTGACATTTACCTAAATCCGTCAGTGGAGACACAGGCCTGGAAATAGATACCTCATTATGCAGTTCCCACTCTTGAAGGATTCAGAAGGTCCGCCTACTCCAAATAAAAGTCCCTTTTATAATAATAGTATTGATGATTAGACGAATTTTAAGGTGAAATAGACGAATTAACCAAGCAACCCATATATTACATACAGAGAGGATGAATTAAGCAATAATTTTTTGCTAAGAACTTGGCCTTTTTATATGTTTGCTCATCCTATACAGATTATATATGAAAGAATCATTAGAGGCCGTGCGCAATATTCATCAGATACTGATTGTCGTCTGTACAATAGTGGGAATTTTTGCGGTCTCAATAAACCATTCGCCTAATAAATACGACTTCGCCTTAGAGGAGGTTGTCAAGCTTGAAATTGTTTTGAAAGAAATTTCTGATAACAGAATAGATGTAATTTTGAATGGACTGACCCAAGGAGAGCAAATAAATTTAAGTAACTTAGACTCTTTGACTTCAGAAAACGGACGAGGCGTAAAGATAAAAAATTTAACTATTGAGGATATTCATGCCGTTTTTTTACGCAATTGGGAAAAGATGGATAGCCTTGAGATTTACGATGTGAGGAGCCAGGAATTTTCAAAAAATTATTCCACAGTGACCTTCTTGTTAACGATTGTACGAAAGTTTCCAGAGAATGCTAGTCCGATTCCCTATGGTGAAAACCCCGTTTCGACGCGAAGAATATTTGACCCAACCAGTAGTTACCACATGCGACTAAAAAAAGATGGCTTGGTAGATAGTTCTTTTCATGCGGCTTCTTTCCTTCCCAGATTAAGAGACATTTGGAAGGAGGTCAAAATGTGCCGATTAGATTCCGCCAAAAGCGTCCTAATCGAAAAATCGAATGAATTTGCAATGTTATCTCAAAATGATGTTGATTTATCAGGGTTTAGAGTTGCAGGTAAATATATGTTTCTTGTAGGCCCCTTTATAATGTTTATACTAATTCTATATCTAACTAGACTTGTGAAGCATATCACAATTATCTTTGTTGAAGATGATTCTATTGTATACACATTTCCATGGCTGGGGTTATTTCCCGACAAGGTCAGCCAAGGGATGGTTTTTGTCTCGATCGTTGTTTATCCATTGTCATCGGCACTTTTACTTACCTGGAATACTTATCTTACAATAAGTCAGGCCATATACTGGCTTTGCACGTATTTTGTGTTCTTTTTTGTTTTGTCATCACGACTTGTTGTGAAAATTTACGATTTACGGAGTAAAATGTTTGGAGAACCGCCCGCGGTATCTAATTCAAATCCCACGCCTCTCCACCCAATGAATTCCGCACAATCTCAAGAAAATGAGATAGATAGTGATGAATTAGACGACTTACTAGGATCATATTGAGAATCTCCATCCTTACATTACATCTCACCAGAGTTTATCGGCTGTAAATAGCGACTGAAAACAAAGTGCCTGACGTGCTATTTGCTTAAATACATGGAATTTTGATATTGCTTTACTATTCTTGACCAAGTCAAAAGGTCAGTGATTAGCAATTTCGATCTTCTTGTCGCGCTCACAGAAATTTTAGCTAAAAGGATAAAAATCAAGAAGTTGTACCTTTATTTCGTTCTAGAAGGTAAAACTTAATCCGTTGACTTTTACCTAAATCCGATAAATTGGTCTTTGGATACAGAGATCAGAAACAACCTCCTATATTTTGCAGGTACTGGGCAGGGTGTCTGTTAAGTCGACTATGTAAACAAATAAAAGCCCACAGAATTTCAGATGTAGGCTGCGAATTTTATGACTGCCTTCTAAAAATGAAATAATTAGGTTAGAAAGACTAGCAAAAATTTAGGCAAATCGTTACACCAAAGGCGTGGTGACATAATTTAATGCACAGGAAAAATCAACCTTTTCCTTCCTTTTTCTTTGAAAAGAAAGAAAAGCAAAAATTTAAAAATAGTATATTTATAATGACGCTGAAAAAAGCCTTCCAGAAAGTATACTCTTTTGGATCGCTACTCCATTCGAGACCGGGAGTAAAAATCATCACTAGAAATTGCGCTAGTCCTACCAGTAGCGTAATATTTCGAATCTTTGAATTCACAAATAACTTCATAATTCCCAACGTTTGGCTTAAAACACATGAAAGGTCTGCAAACTGGATGTTTCTTGTATAAGTTGAGATACAACATTTTTTACTGCACTACCCGCAATTGTAGCAACACAACCGAAAACGGCTCGCCCAATTGCTCCTGTAACGGTTCCAAGCCCCGGGATGGTCAAGGTACCGCCAGCCGCCCCGCAATATTATTAGGCTTTATTTTCTTATCAAGTCTTTTTAAAAAGATTCTAGAGTTTGCCCGGAACAGAGGATATACAAAAACTTTCTATCCTGTAGTATTACATGTCGCATACATTGCAATCGCTTTGCTCAGCTATACCCCTGAGCCATACCTGTTACTTTCCATATTGAGTTTTGTAGCTTTCATTCAGCCGTTTGAAGCATTTAACTTTGCTAAAATGAACACCCCAGGCGTAAACGCAGTTCAAAAGAATTCTTTGAGCACCAGGCAAATGGTACTTATGGTATTCGGAGGTCTGTTATTATTTACAGGTCTAATCGGAATTTTCTTAGGTGCTCATTGAGCTGTTGAGTTCTCTTGTAACGGGTTCCAAGAGAATCATTTGGAAGACCCAGATCGGGAGGTTAAAAGCAGCTTCACCTTTTCCGTGACTGAGTGGTATCATGATGAGAAAGGGCAGTTGAAGCAACGGACTGTTAGGTTTTAGTCGAGCTACATAGCTTTCTTCAACAAGCTTGTAATCAAAGATGGAGAATTCACTGCCTCAGACCGCCTAATTTCGGAACAAATTAACCACAATCCATATTTAAAATCTTAAGAGTAACTCGTTGCAGAAAAGAGGACCAAGGTGATCAATCTCAACCGAAATGACCAGGTTCAGCCCCACAACGGATTGACCTGGTCAATTTGAGTGAAATCACCAGAATGGGTGACCTTTCATCTGTTGGCAAAACTCAGTATTACGAACAAATGTTTGCGACATTGTCGTTTTTCGATATTTTATTACTTGTTTTTCAACCTTGGTTACGAAACGAAAGAGCAACAAACAGGAGGTAATCCAATGAAAATGTGCGAATTACAAGTTTAATATGAAGAATTCTCAATTTCAAAACCCTAAAGGGCTGAGAAATGTAGAACTTAGGTATAACCAAAGTTGGGCACGGATATTTCGTCAGCGGCTACAATTCGCCAAAAGTTCCAAATTTGTAATTTGACTGTCCTTGACCATACAAATAATCGATACTTATTCCGATGGACAATCCTGAAGCAGTTACAGAGGAAGCCCTCTCCAACATTTTCATTCCACTGACGAATGTCCAATATTGGCTTAAATAGTACTAAACTCAATAAATCAATTAAATTAACCACTTATAGCATTGTTGCACGACGAGATAGTCAAAGGGTGCCAGCAGATCACACTTGTAAAGCTCTATAAAACTCGCTTCGCCCCTGGTAATCCAGTCAAGATTAAACAATATAAAAATGATATCTTTGCATGTAAAAGCATATCAGAATATTAGACCAGAAATCTCCATGTTTCAAACAGTCGAAGATTTAGGTGACCCGAACCTTTTTCTACTTAGCAAAGGGGTTTTACCTAATATGCTAGATAAAATCGGTGGCATTGTTGTAGTCGGTGGGAATATTGAATACATCCTTGAACAGGCTTTCGTGACGCTTTCAGGAGGTAAGGTTGAAGGTGACTTGCCAGGTGCAAGTAGGCTTATTTTCATGTTTCGGAAACTAAATGAGTCTAAACCTTCCCAATATTGTAAAGCAATTGATTTGTGGTGTACAGCCGCCTTCATCTACATGAGCTGCCGAAATAGCATTATCCATGGCAATGCCTCCCCTATGGGGGATTCAGTTTGGTTTGCTAAGTCATTCCCAATTGAGGGCGCTAAACGGAAACAGCCTTATTCAGACTTTCATGCTGATCCCCATACGCTAGGACTTTTCCTAAATGCAGGAACTTTGCTTTCAAGGGTGATAAACATAATCAACTACAGTCTAACCAAAAAAATGCATTTCGATGAAGAATTGCTGATTTCCGCAATTCAAAATGCCCGATCAATCTGCAATGAACTTAACGATTTAGCAGCGGTATACAACAGTGAAAAATATTAACAATGATATATAAATCAAACAGAGAAATCCACAAGAACTATCAAATTGCAATAAAATTAGTGATTGATTGGAATATCGGAGAATTTGGGCACGGTTAATACCTTCCAATCTACATTAATGGATCAATCGTCCGAAAATTTATTTAGTTGTGATTAATGACATATTTTAATCCATCTCTGACGCATGTGACCATCCCCCTCAGGCTATTTAAATGTACATTACTTGCCAATTACAAATTCAGAATATTCTGTGAAATTTATCAAAAATGACAAAAATCGAAGGAATAAGGAAAAAAGTTTTTCATTACCTAAACGAGATTCACGAAAGTGAAAAAGAAAAAAAACAGGAGTTCTTTTTTACTATTGAGCGAGGCCAAAGTTTTTTACAAAGCAGTGGCATTTATGAAGATATTGGAAACAAAGAATCAATAGCTATATTATTCTATGGCAATTGGAAAGGGTCTGAAGTTGCCTATCTAACAATAGATGAAGAGGGAAAAACATATCTAACTGGCACCTTTAATTCGGAAAGTAGGGGGGATGTATCAATTCAAAAGGCCGACATGAACCTAAATCTATATTTCTCCCAGAGCTTGTTACATGACAAAAGATTGACGCAAAAGGATGGAATAGAAAAATTTAACCAATTTATATATACCTATCAATTTATAGAACCGTCTGATTATCAAGATAATATAAAATATTTTATTCACGACTTAAAGCCCTCAATCGACAGTTTCTTTCAAGGAATTAGAGCCCAATTGAGTTATTATTTTTTCAACCAAGCCCAATTCGAAGAGTATTTAAAACGAGAACCAAATTATTTCGAATTTACGGTTGAAAAATTAAAGAAAAACTTGCGTTTAGTAGCTCTAAGAGTTTTAGACTTTCAAGGGATTAAACAAATTTCTATAAAAGATATTTCTGTTTCAGCCCGCTGGATAGTGCTAACTGGTGAAAATGGGTATGGAAAAACATCAATACTTCAGGCGATTGCTGCTGGCATATACGGAAATTATGATGAAAGTGGACGTCAACTAGTACCACCTTCGTCCTATGTTGGAGTAGAATATTCGAATAATAATGAAATAATAGAAATAAATTCAAGATTGGCAAGAGTAGACGCTAGTGGCAAAAAATTAAACTCATACTTGGCTACTTATGGCTCTTCTCGATTACAAATGTCTGCCTTTACGACAAATGAACAAATAGATGAACAGATACCTGCTACGTATAGCCTTTTTAATGACGGAGGGGTTCTTCTCAATATTGAACAGCTTCTAAAAGAGTCGTATATCGGGGATAAATCATTTTACAATCAATTGGTAACATTGTTTAAAGAATTGATACCTTCTTTACATGATATCAAAATAGATGTTGTAAACAAACTTAGCGAGGTATTTTACATCGAGAAGGATAATGAAAACGTACCAATCGAAGGTAGTTTAAAGTTCACTAATCTTGCCACAGGCTTTAAAAATATTATTGCTATGATTGGAGATCTTGTTTACAGGCTTTCGATGAAGCAGCAAGTTAAAAATTTAAATGAATTAGAGGGAATTGTTATAATTGATGAAATAGAGCTTCATCTTCACCCAATTTACCAAAAGTTGCTTCCAGAGGTACTATCCAATCAGTTCCCGAACCTGCAATTTATTGTTTCGACCCATAGCCCTATCCCGCTACTTGGTATTCCCAAAAACGCCGGTGTCCAAATTTTACAAGTATCCCGATCCAGTGAAATGGGAATCGAATTAAAACTGTTGGACGTAGATTTTTCTGTGTTGACTCCAAATGCAATTCTTACCTCTCCAATTTTTGGATTTAGTGATCTCATACCTGAAAGTAAACCTGACAATTTGATGATAAGAACCGAGGACGATTTTGGTGATATTGAAAAACAAACTATCCTTGACGATCAACTTAAAAATTATTTAACCTTAGAAAACCAACAGAAACTTTTGGAAATTATTAAGAAGTAATATGCGGCAAGTAAACAAAAATCTGAATATAAAGCCTGTCATACTAGAAAATGCGGATACAATCGACAACTTGAAGGAAGTAATTCGTGATTCTAATCCTGGTCTTATTATCACTAACAATTATCAAGACACATATAAGGACGCTGATGGCCGGACACAATCCAGAGTCAGAGAAGCATTGAATATATATTATCACTCAAAATGTGGTTATTGTGAAAAATGGTGCAAAGCGGAGATAGAGCATTATCGCCCAAAAGCTAGAGCCACATCAGGTAATAAAACAAAAGTAGAACTTGGTTATTTCTGGCTATGCTATGAATGGAGTAATTTGGTACCTTCTTGTCACGAATGCAATACTTCTGGTGGAAAAGTTAATCAATTCCCGATTATTGGTACAAGAGCAACTGCTCCAACTCTTAACGCCGACGGAAGCCTACCGCTATTAGGATTTGCTGCAAGCGAAAATATTTTAGTTGACGAAAAACCATACCTTTTGCATCCAGAATTGGATATACCTAAGAACTACTTGTCGATTAAAATTGATGCTTCTAAAAGAGGAATATGCTTGGAAGGAATTGATACAGATGAAAGAGGAAAAAAAACCATACTGATATGCAACTTGAATAGAACTGATTTAAATATTGCTCGATTAAAAGTTATAGACTCCTTTTTGAATGGGATTAAAGGAATTTTTCTAATGTTGAGTATGAATATAGTTGAATCTCACAAACTTCAGGCAGCTTTAAATATAATTTTTCAACAGTTAGAGGAGGATGCAATTGACAGCGAAAAAGAATATACTTTTGTTAGTGAATATATTTGCCGATCCACTTCAAATTTCCAGGAAGCAGTTTTGCCCTTGTTTCAAATTGAAATTCAATCCGTTGTTCTTGACGCGTTTAAGGTATATAAAGGTGTATAATACTTAGAATTGATTTCTATCTCAGAGTACGTTTAAAGGTTTTAGATATTTTATAAACTGTGTTCAACAAAAACTAACAGTTTATTTAATCCCCAATTCTAGTTGGAAAAACAGGCAATCGCGAATAACGGGCATTGATAGTCTCACTTAGATTGATATTTTATATTTTCATTAGTTAAGATTTCCGGACTGTATACACTCTAACGTACTATAAAAGATTCTTTTAGTAAACTTGAAATAAATTCTGACAACAACGTTCAGAAAAGCCATAGTTTAAAAAGTTAAACTATGGCTTTGAATTTAGGTGCAATTTCTTTCTAATATCGAGTTCCTTAAATTGAACTAATCTCGCTTTCAAACTGTCAATTGTATCATCCGTGACCCAATTCATAACCTCGAAATATCGCTTTAACTCGCTACCCTCCTTTAAATCAACCTTAGGTCTAATTTGCGTTACACGTGTACCATATATGACGGGCTTATAGTCTCTACTTGTAATAAAAAAATATATCTGGCAAGAACCGGTCGACCAGTCTAGTTGAACTCTAAACCGGTTAGACTTTTCCGAGATTTTCCAATACTTTGTAGATACAAGTTTAGTTGTCTTCGGTCCCAAAATCCCCACGGGAATGCTTTTGTACTCACCTTCTCGCCTATCCGCCCAAATCGCTATACTATCAAATGGCTGCTCCACAACTTTTAAAAATTCATCGTCATCTTCCCACTCCCCGAGATAGGCATGGACATTATGATAAGGATAATCTTGGACATTAGTGACAGCTATTTCAATCTTGTATGTTGAGATGGATTCAATATCCGACACCTTCACAATCAACTTAGGGTTTCCGTCAGCACCGATAAGATTATTCCCGAAGCTAATTTGGCGGTCCACAAGTTCCGACTGTTTCATAAGAGCCAAATTCTGCGTTTGTAAAATTCTATTAGCTGTACTCATTGAAGACCTCATGTTCAGCAAAAGGCTGTTATTCCTGTCAAGTAGTATTTGATACTCCTTCAATCGGCGTCTTTCTATCCTTAGAGATTTTTTGTACTGCTCCTGCTTTTCTAACTCACCTTTCTCTTTGTCAGCGATTTCTCTTAACAATGTAACTAAAGACCCGGCGAATGTGACAAAAATCAAGATAGAACCAATTACAAACGCATTCCGAGTCCGTGATTTCTCGCGCTGTGTGCTCGTAGTAGCATTGTCTTTCTTGTATTGAAACCTCAACACAAGAAATGTTCCCCCTAAAGTTATCAAACTCACGAAAAAAGACCAGATGAAATAAGTCTGCATACTTACTAAAATAATAATTATCAGTCACGAACATACACATTGACGCTAAATCCCTAACCGTTTCGCGAAAGTCCTTACAAACTCCAAACTCTCTTTTTCTCTTACCGTATTAACAAATGTCACTTTATCATCAGGAGCAGCCAATTGAAACAGTTTTTCAAACGGCTCATAATATTTTATCAAAATCTCTATAAAAGACTCGCTATCAACAAAATCCATCCTAAATATTGTCCTGAAGATATCCAACTTTGGGTCCAACAACCCATGATTAAAAAAATGCGGGCAAAGTTCAGAGAATGATAGAAGGTCAATTACGACCTTTCCGTTCACAATCTCATTTCGAATGTCTTTTAAAACATTAGTAATCGATAAAGAACTAGCATCGTATACACTTAGGATACGCCAATAACTTGTTGGAACCTCAGAAGCTCTTAATTTATCCACCAGTAATTCCGAGAAAATATTTAACGAAATCTGACTTAGTGACGACGCGCTGATCTTATCAAAACCCCAAACAAAAACATTATCACAATTTTCAAATATCTCCTTCATGGAAAATTGATTCAGCAATAAGAATCTCCTATTCAGTTCTGATTTAAATCCGCTTGAAATAGTGTAACTAGTATACCTGATACAATCTTCGACAAATTCTTTTGATAAGCCCTCAAAATGAATATCTAAAAAATTGATAGGATGCTGATCAAATTCGCGCAAAAGCCGATCACCTAAAAAATCTAAAGATAGCTTTATAGAGTCATATTTTTCAATCATTTTAACCTCATCCCAATCCTTATCTAAATCGTAACTATCCATTAGAATAGCAATAACGTTCCTATACAAGGAGCTATTTTGAAACATATCTGCATAGGATAGCAAAGTTCCATATGATTGATAATTTAAGATAGTATTAGAGATTATTCTCGCTGAATCTAAACTATCTGAACTTAAAAAAGTGTCAAAATAACTAACATATGAACTAAAAAAATCTGCACCACGCCCCAACCTCATTGCGAGTAACTCGACAGCAACCAAGACATAGCTCTCTCGATAATTAACATGCAAATTATAAATATGACTATCAGAAAGTATCTCCTTTATATCTCCATTGTCAACAACGAACTCCTTTAATTTCATAATCGCATCACCAACTCTGGCAACTTGATTACCATCAGCAAATACGCCAATATCCCGACGCAATAAAAACTCATACTTTGGTAAATGATAATTTCTAACCAGAATATCCGTATAAGTTGAAGCCAATAGCTCATCAATAGGAAGCGCAGCAAAATAATCATCAAGCCGTGCAGAATCGCATCTCAACTTATAGTCGGCAAATGAATCACTCTTTAACTTGATCAGATCAATCAATCTATTTGGTTGAATATCCTGAGGAATTAAGACAGAAAGAACCCTCTCCTTATCAAGCATCAGCAATAATTTATCTATTGTAGATACAAATACATCGACGTTCTCCTCTATCCAAAGTTCATAAATGTTATCAATCAAATTTTGTAGATATTGATTATCTTCACACCTAGCCACCAATGTAATTTGCCAATCATCTACTGTCATAGTTGTAGACTTGCGCTCATCACTCAACAGCTTCTCATATATTAAACTCCATGCCTCAGAAACTCTCGCTTTCGACACTTTGGTATTATCATCTAATTGATTTAGAGTTAAGATCAAATTTGAAAACTCAGTAAAATTATTAATTACACTAAAGAATATGTCATCAACAAAGTCTGCACGGCATATCTCATTAAATCTAGCTACATTCCGCTGATAAAGAGCTTTGCGTAACTCTTCGGTGTAGATTAACTCTAGTGCCCCTTCCGGAGAAACATGATAAACAATCCCCGTGATTTGCTGAGCAAAAACAAGGTCATTTTTGTACAGAGACTCCAGGCCATTTAGATAAGACAGGTCAGTAATCCCCTTCAACGGATTATCTAAAATGTGCTCCCTACATAAGATAAAAATAGCTATGTATCGTTCTTTAAAATTATCATCAATATACTTCACTGCGATAATTTCATTAATAAACGCGATAATTTCTCTCGGAGTAGTTCTCTTGTTCAAATACTCATATGCTTGAATAGCCTTATCAAGTTCTCCTTGATTATCATTAGCAGCAAAAGCAGTCTCCCAATTATCTCGAAGAAATTTTTTCCAATCTGACATAAGTGGGGGAGAAACTCTAAATACTATATCGAAAGTTTTATTGATATAGTCGTCCGAATACACCTTATCGACAGTATCTCGATTCAATTCCTTAAATGCATTTTGCAAATGCTCTCTATCGAATGGAATAATAATTTTGATTTTTTCATACTTTTTTTCCGCAAAGAAAATATGAATTGAAGACCATATACTGAGGATATGTTTTTTCGGGAGTCTATCGAAGTTGTCGAAAACAATTACAACAGATTTTTTTAAATCGTGATCTATGTCAGACATCCAGTTCTGAAAATCTCTAACAGATGGTTGATTTTCTGAGATTGTTTCAATTTTAGTCTCTTCCTTTTGTTTATTGGTATATACCTGAAAAGTTTCCTCGGCCGCCAGTTTAAAACTTTTTGAAATTCGTTCCTTCTTACGTAAATTACATATTACGTTCCAAAAATATATTGCCACCACCAGTAAGACCGGTGCAGTAACTAGTACAAACCTCCAGATATTGTCCCGAATACCAAAAAAGCTCACATCCTTAAAAACATTTACCAGAGGAACATAAATTATTGATAACAGAGCAAAAATAAACCCAATACTCAGATAAGGCTGATTGATGGTCTTAGTCTGTTTTCTATTTGCTAAAAGACCCGTGAGTTTATCCTCCCATATTTTTTTATTAGATACTAGATTGTTTTTGTCCGACTTGATAAATTCCGTAAGTTCAACAAGTATTGCTTTGCGCTGTTCATCTTCCTGATGACCCCAGACGTCGTAGATGAAAAACTTATATTTATCACCTAGCTTTTTCTCAATTATCTGAACAAGATTACTTTTCCCCGAACCCCATGCGCCATCAACTCCGATAATCTTAAATTTTTCATTGCTAATTATATGTTCAGTGATAACCGCAGCAATTTTTTCTTGAGACTGATTTTTGAACAAGTCTTTACCAAGTGGCTGGTTCCCAATAAAGGTGTATTTTTCTTTCATCTTGATTTTTGAGAGGGATTGAAGAAAGGTGTAAACATACGAATATAACTGTTTTGATACCGTTATGATACTTCGCTGTGCTAATCTTGTGTAATGTGTTTTTAGTTAGTTACATACGTATTCCCGTCGCGGTCACAGAAATTTGGCGAGAAGGATGCAAATCAAGGATTTGTGTCCTTTTTTGTTTTTACAATTCTGAGATATAATAGGAGTTTCATAAACGCTAGATATGCCGGGCGGCCGGTGCCGGTCGATTGCCGTCTCGACCACAGAACTTTTTCTAAAATTTTGTAGATCAAGTATTTTCGGACTTTTTTGCTTATGCCATGCAGAATTTAATTCATTGACTTTTACCTAAATCCGTTAAAATGGTCTTTGGATAAAGAGAACAGGAACAACCTCTTAAAGTATTCATTAACCTTGTTGTCTCACCTGGTTGATTGCTAACAAAAATTTGATTACGGGCAAACTCGTTGTCGCTGTAAAGAATTTTACGTCGCCCACAGATTATCATAACCTCGTATCCCAGATATCATCTTTCCAATCGATGGAGCTCACCTCGGTCAGTAGGCAAAAGAAATTCAATTTTATGGACATCAGCATGCAGCCGGCCCCGTAATAAGCGAAATTATCGTTGTATCGATGCGATTATATAAATTGCACCAAAACACGACCACACTAATCGCAAACTTGAAAATGGAAAGGTTCGACAAAATAGTTACGGGAAGTTTAAAGACGCCATTTTACATCTGCTCGTTTCTTCTGTTTGTTTTGCTGCTATCCAGACTTACAAAAAGTAATTGGGAAGAAGTAGATTACACATTTGTGAAAGCCGACAGTGTTGGTGGCAACGACGGAGCCATCCCAGCTATATGCAAGCTGAACGAACTTGTCGAAGGAAACTTTCTTGATCGAAGTTATTATGAAGCCAGCGCTTTTGAAACGACAAGCTGGGGGCGTTTGTTCGCAAATTACAACAAAAAGCATCAGGCATTGTTTATTGGTACAGGTGATGGCTGGTCCTATTTTTTCTATGCAACACCAGAACAATTGAAAATGATCGCAGATCGCAGAATACCTGCCAACAAGCTTCACCTGTTCCTGAAGCCATTTCCTCAGAAACATCTGGGCGAAATCCCAACGAGGTCAAGAGATCTATTTTCCGTCTTTTGATCATCCTTTGTGACAGACAGGAAATCAGGCGATTCCAAAATTAGTAGTTGAAAAAGAAGACCCCTATTTTTTCCCCAAGAATAGAAACCTCTCCATCAATCGAGTTTGATCCTCCCTAAAACCTCTCCGCCAAAAACAAATACTGCACCGGTAAATGGTGCTGCCAGATGTTCGGATTATCCGGTGCGTTGCTGTATAATTTGAAATAGGCCTCGTCTGCTTTCAAAACGATGGTGTTACCGACCCTCACGTAATAATTGCTATTGAAATAGGCCGGGGTGTTGAAATCCGGGATTTGTTTTTTAACAGCTTGCGAAACCATTTTACCTAAAAACTTCTGATAGTTTTTTTGTGCCTTTTCACTGGGTTTGCTCATCCGGTTGTATACGTGTTTGAGTGCCAGATTTTGTGGAAACTTCTGCTTTTTGATCATCGCCTTTGCCCCACGGAATGGGTTTACAGCCGTGAAGTCACCGACGGTTTGCACTGTAAACGGCACATCAGGGACCCAATCTGCTGTGTTCACCACATTGTACGCCCAGCCGTCGCGGGTCATATTTTCATAGTCATAGGCATAACGCAGATTGCCCGGCTTGGGGCCTGCGCTGCAATATGTTTTAAAAACGATATCAGCAGGAAGCCTGCCTTCCGCTTTCAGGTTGTTCAGATGCGAATTAAGCAAAAAAGTAATCCCTCCCCCCTGGCTGTGACCGGTGAGAATAAAATCCCTGATGCCTGATTTGTAACAGGAATCAATTTTATGCTCAATGGTGCGCGACAAATAAGCCATCGCCACAAACCAGCCTACATGCACCGCCGCGCCAGGATCGTTGGAAAGATTGTAGGTAAATTTAAAACTTTTGTCGAGCTGAAGTGCACCCTTTGCCGGGATCATTGCCGCGTACAGATTGGCCAGAAAACTGGCCTCCGTGGGAACGCTCCCCTGCACGGCGATCATCGCAATACGCTTGTCGGCGTGCACCCACAAATCCCATATATTATCAAAGGCCACAACCGGAGACCGATAAACAAATTTGTACTTTTCCGGTTCAGGCATGGTGGTCGACTCCGCCCATTTATTTACAGCAATATGCGCCTTCTGGTTGATTTTGAGCGTCTCAATGTATTCTGCTTTGTCAAAACCGGGTTTCAAAACCTGGCCGTAAATCGTCTGAGAAAACAAAATCACGGCCAGTAAACTGAGGGAAAGCTGTTTTGTCGATAACATTTTGCTAGATGTTTTAAAAGATAACCAGACAACAAACCGGGTGAAAGTCCGGTATTCTGACCACCAGGAAAGCAATATAGCAAATGTCGTAATTATCTATGTCAGCGAACGCACAACAGCATTATTTTTAAACAAAATGCTTAATAAATCTAACGTTCCAACAAATCTCCTTTAGTAACAAACCCTATGATTTATACCGCCTTACCAGAATATACGTCAGTTTCCCCTCTGTGAAATTCATTGTAACTGTTTCCCAGAGACCCGGCGCAGTCGTTTGAGAGAAATACCACTGCGGAGATTTCGCCATTTCCGGATCGAATGACGTTGACATGTTTTTGGTCAGCAGCAATAGCCTTTCAAACTTACGGTCATAACTCCCGGTTGCGCGAATTTGCACAAGTTTGGCATACAACGAACCCACACTGTCGCCCAGGCGTATGGAGGCGCCAATACCTAAATTCACAGGCCATTGGGTGAGCGCTTTGCCACTGTTGAGATAAATGCTTTTTACGCGTTCATTTTCAAGCGTAACCTGCACACCGGAATCGGTGCCCTTGGCCTCGTCCAGCAAAAAATAATCATACAACGGAATCCTTGTACGCAGTTCAGCCATATTGGTTGAAAAATTACGCACCACGCTCAGTCTGGCTTCCGGGATTTTCTGAACAGCGGTGTAAACCACGTCCGCATTCCGGTTAATTTCCATGCCCAGATAATCCCCTGTAAAAATGGAGTCTGTCCCGATCAGCGTTTGCACAGGTGGCTCAACGATAATGATTCCGGGATCGGTTGCAGGATCCGTAAGGCAACCAAATGAGGTAAATACAAGTGCAAAAAGGGCTAGGGTTGTAATATTTTTCATCAGACAAATAAGGTTTGTTCTAATCTGATGACGCATACAAACCCGTTTAGGTTGTAACCGATGGTATTAATTTTGAAAGTATTCCGACTATATTTATGCGTTGCAAAAACCGGTTGCCCTGTGGGACGGAACAAAATCGCTATCAGAGAAATGATTTCAAGTTGCGTTTTTTCAAATTGGCTCAATTTTTATATTATTTTGAAATTCTGATCCACGCATGAAAAAAAGAACATTTTGAGATTAAAGCATCTGGTAATTTTTATCCTATCCATCGGTCCCGCCGAAGAGACTTTCGCGCAGGAAAAACCCGGACTTTTTAGACGAATCGTGCAGAAGGCGGTGTCCGATACGACCTCGCCCGGCAAGCCCAGTTTCAGGATCTACCCTACCCTGGCCTATTCTCCCGAAACCAGTTTCGAATTCGGCTTTTCGTCGCTCTTGCTTTTTCAGGCAAAAAACGATACGCTCAACCGCCTCAGCGAGGTGCAGGCATTTACATTTATCACGCTGGAAGCTCAGTACGGGATCTGGCTCGACAATGCAATTTATGGTGATAAAGACAAATGGTTTTTTCTCGGAAGGACGCGCTTTCAACGTTTCCCGCTGCTATATTACGGTATAGGACCAGAAACGCCAGGCAGCGAACCCGCGCTGATCGATGCCAATTACCTGCTGCTCCGCCAGCGTGTATTGCGAAAAATCGTACCCAATCTGTTCATCGGGCCGGAAGTAGATTACCAGCAATTATACAACACAAAGTTCAACCAGCCGGAAGGCCACGATGTGTATGAGCCGCCGACGGGCAGCAACGGTACGACGAACCTGGGGCTCGGCGCAGCGCTTGTTTACGACAACCGGCACAATGTACTCAATGTGCGGAAGGGCTTTTTCGGGGAAATCTCATTTCTGAATTATGGCAAAAAAATTGGTAGTGATTACAATTTTTATGGCCTGAATCTGGACGTTCGTTCATCGCATAAAACCGGAAACCGGAACGTGCTGGCATGGCAGGTTTACGGAAATTTCCTTTCCGGAGATGTTCCATTCAACCAGCTTGCGCTCATGGGTGGCGAAATGATCATGCGGGGTTATTATTCCGGGCGTTACCGCGACAAAAATATGATCGCTGCACAGGCTGAACACCGCTGGCTTCCTTTCAAATTCAGCAAGCGTTTTGGCGGAACCGTTTTCGCGGCGGCAGCAGTTGTTGCGCCACGAGTCAACGAGTTCACCTGGAAGCACATCAGGCCATCAGGCGGTGTGGGATTACGTTATCTTTTATTTCCAAAAAAAGACATATTCCTGCGTCTTGACCTGGGTTTCACTAAAGAAGGACCTGGGTTTTACCTTTTTACAGGAGAAGCTTTTTAGTGTCAAATTTCCTTTAAGAGAATCAAGTCCCGAGAAGTATTTTACGTAGCGGCCGGAGGAATATCGGATCAATAAAAAAGTCATTCAGATTGTAAAAAAATGGCCAAATCCCTCAGATTTGGCCACATTCTATATAAATTTCAAAAAAACTAATTTACTTTACTTCCATGAATCCGGCACAGTGGTAACCAGACTGAGCCATTTTCGGTAACTTCCCAGTATTGCTCAAAACTTCTGCCATCGGGCGTAAAAGTGATTGCAGCCCGCTCCTTTTCTCCGGTGTATTTCCAGGTAAGCCGACTGTTGGTAAGCCAGTATGTACGCGCAAAACCAATGTTATCAAAATGATTTGCGCTGAGCTGGCCAGTCGATTTATCCAGTCCAATGATACCGATTCCGATATGTGAGGAGTCTGAAAATTTGCGTGACCAGCGATTTATCAAAAAATGCCCTCCTGTGAGCCAGTCATAAGTTTCGATACCCGTCAGCATAGCACCTGCACCACTTGGAGCGCCTTTGAGATTCTGACCTTCCACACTCCATTTACCGACAAATATGTCCAGTTGTCTGAGTTGTTCCGCCGGTGGAATTCCATTTCTTTGCGTATTTTTTTCAAGCGTTTCCATCTGTGTGTAGTTTTAGTTGCTGATAATTGTTCAGTTGTCATTTCCTGTACAGATTTCGTGCCAAAGCTGAAACAGCACGGCTAAACAAAGCGGACTATTAGTCCTTTGAGATACCCATTCTTAAAAGACACGCGCAGATTTGGAGTCGTCCATGACCAATTTGACGTTCAATGACCAAATCGTCAGGCAGTTTATTGAATGGCAATGCTGAGGACGCAGGTTTTTATTTATTTTAGCACAACAAACGCAAATCTTATCGCATGCTTCCTTTTTCAGACATTCCCTACGGCCCGGCACCAAGCTATGCTTTTCCGCTTTTCGAAGGACTTATGTATTTGCTTTTTGTGCTTTGTCTTGTTCACGCTGTCCGCAAAGGCACCAGTCACGTAGCGTACCTCACGGGCGGTTTACTCTTTGGTCTGTTGCTTGAATACGTCAACGTAGTGACCAACATGGGTTATGTGTATGGAAAATTCACAATCATGTTCGGAACTGCACCGAAAGACATCCCGCTTTGTATCGGTGTTGGCTGGGGCATCATCATGTATAGCAGCCGCCTTTTTTCCGATTCGTTGCGAATGAGTCTTTGGGCGAGCGTTGCTCTGGACGCGTTACTGGCGATCAGTATCGATCTGAGCATGGACACTGTGGCTTACCGGCTGCACATGTGGCACTGGAATTGGGTAGGAACCGGAAAAGATCCGTTAACGGCAGACTGGTTTGGAATTCCTTACGGCAATTTTTTTGGCTGGATCTGCGTCGTGTTTTTCTATTCGTCCGTCAATCGCCTACTTGAAAAAAAGTTACTGAAAAAAGGCGCCGTTTCTCCTGTAAAACAATCGCTGATCCCACTGATTTCGGTGCTCATTTCACAGGTTTTTCTATACGTTACACTGGTTTATATAGATGGTTTCCTAAAAGAACAGTTTGGGGTAACGTCCCGCCACCGGTTCATTTTTTCACTGATCGCACTTTCCATCACTTTGACTTACGGGCTGATGAACCGTAAACCGTCACCTTACCGGCCGCCCTACATCACCTGGCTCGTTCCATTATTTTGTCACATTTATTTCTTCACATTTTTAATCAGCTCTGGTTTTTACCACGAAAATATATGGCTGCTCCTCGTCCCAATCGGGCTGGCAGCAATCAGCTTATTTGTTCATTCCGTCCCGTACTGGCGCGCCAAACAGACTGAATTCCGAACGGTAAAAGAATCATCCGGCGTATTCTGAGTTGAATATTATAAATCAATTTATCTGAACCAAGAACGGGTATACCAGCATGTTAAAGGATTTCTAAACAATTGACATTACTGCAAATCTGTGAGGTCGTACAATATTTTAAAATAAAAAACACACTGATATTCAAACACTTACACTTTAAATTAAAATACAAAACAACGTTTTTTCAAATCAGCTGTAACAAATTCCTGTCTCAGTCGTCTTTGTCATTGATATGGATTTACAAGCTTTCAACGCACGCATTCTTCCGGTACAAGGTCGCCTTTTCAGGATGGCGCAACTGTTTCTGCGTAGTCGCGAAGAAGCAGAAGATGCCATACAGGACGTACTTTTGAGGCTTTGGACAAACAGACAGCAACTGGAAGATTACAACAGCATTGAAGCGCTTGCAGTCCAGATGACCAAGAATATTTGTCTCGACAGAATCAAATCACACAGCAAGCAAAAAGTGACCGGTGAGCCGGACATACTTTCCGTACAGGCAGATGAGGCGTCACCGTACCGGCAGCTCGAAGTGAACGACAGCAATGTATTGATTCACCGGCTGATTAATGAATTGCCGGAACAGCAAAAACTGGTACTTCATCTACGGGATGTGGAAGAATATAGTTTTGAGGAAATTGAGGAGGTAACAGGATTAAGTGCAAGCAACATCCGGGTAATTCTCTCCCGTGCGAGGCAGAAGCTGAGAGAAAATTATACTAAAACAAACGACTATGGATCAGGATATTGATAAATTACTAGAAAAATATTATAACGGAGAAACGTCATTGGAAGAAGAAAAGCAACTGAAACGATTTTTCCAAAAAAGCGACTTTCCTGCTCATTTGCAGGCACATGCGGCGCAGTTTCAATATTTTTCCGAGGCAAAAGAGGAACAACCTTCGGTGAAATTTAACAGCCAGCTGGCTGCGATGATGGATCCTCCCAAACAGACTCCTGTGCGCAGACTAACAGGCTGGCTTGTACGTATTGCCGCCGGACTGGCATTACTGCTGATCGGATTTTCAGGTGGAATGACTTATTTTAAAAACCATTCAGACACATCCGTTACAGGATCTGAAAGCGATGCAGCCTCGGTTGTTGAAATAAAAAAAGTGCTGGCTTTTGAACAAACACCGAGCACATCGGCCAGTGAGCGCATTCAGGCTGTAAACCAAAGTTATTCGCTCGCAAACGTCAATCAGGATATTACGCAGTTGCTCGTTAACACGCTCAATTTTGATCCGAATGTAAATGTCAGGCTTGCTGCCTGCCAGGCTTTGCTGCGGTTTCAGGGTGAACCCGGTGTGAGTGAGGCATTGATACAGTCGCTCGGCATCCAAACCGACCCCAATTTGCAGATTACGCTGATCGAAGCTTTGGTGGCGATAAAAGAGAAAAGGGCCTACGACCAGATTGAACAACTTGCGCGGGATCAGGAAGTGATGGATGTGGTACGGCTTAAAGCAAAAGAAGGACTCGACCGTCTGGTCAAAGAAGGCACGCCCGCAACCTGAAATCAAGCTGGTCCGAAAATGAAAACTCAACCAGATTGAGCGGGAAGGGTATGTCCAAAAATGAATTGCATCAATTATTTACCATTTATTTTATAAATCAAAACCATGAAAAATTTAGTCATGTTAGGCATCGGTATACTGTACAGCGTTACCCTCGCCAGCGCTCAGGAGTACAAGGTCAAACTTGGAAACACGAAGGACAAAAAAGTGACGATCGAGATGTCGTCCAGTGAAGTGAAAATTGAAGGGCACAACAGTGATGAAGTAGTGATCCAGACGACGTCTGCGATGGAGGTGGTGCCTGAACGCGCAAAAGGATTGAAACCAATTTATTACAATGCAGTTGACAATTCCGGTATCGGCCTGGCGGTTACTACGGAAGGAGGTGGCTTGAAAATTGAAAAAGCGACGCGGAAAGCCATGAAATACACCGTAAAATTACCAAAAAAGGTAGCGCTGCTTTACAACCAAACCAACTGGCAGGGCGGCTCCGACATCACGATCAGCAATATGGAAGGCGACCTGGAAATTAAAACCAATAATTCAGGCATAAACCTGGTCAATGTGATGGGGCCTGTGGTTGCGAATAGCATCAGTGGCGAGATAAAAGTGGCATTTTCAGGCCTCAGTCAGGAAAAACCGACCGCTATTTCCACAGTTTCAGGTGTAATTGATATCACAATGCCGGCAGTTACCAAGTCAAACTTGAAACTGCGCTCCATCAATGGCGAAATGTATACCGATTTTGACCTGGGAATCAAAAACACAAAAGATGGCCTTTCGAGAGTGGGCACGGGCAACAATATCGAGAGCGCGATAAACGGCGGTGGCGTGGAAATGGTCCTTCATACCGTGAGCAGCGATATTTACATCCGCAAACAAAAATAAGACGCTTTTCTGAACAGCAGGAATAAACCTGCCCGACGAAATTTTTAAGTTAAGCTCTGATTATAAACATTTTAATCTATTAGCCAATGAAAAATTTTCCATTCTTATTCATTCTTACCTTGCTCGTAAGCCCCGCATTTTCCCAGAAAATAATCGACAAAAAATTGTCGTGGTCACAGGGCCAAATCGTAAATCTGCATCTGAAATTCGGAGACAGCATCCGTGTCCGATACTGGGATAAGGCGGAAGTTTCTGTCCGGATCGCCGTCACGATCAACAGTGGAAAACTCAATGATGCGTTGCTTGTAACGAGCAGCAACACCGCAGAAGAGGTTATTCTGAAGACAAATCTGGATGACGAAATGATAAAACAGGGAAAACAGGAAGATTGCGCAGCAGAAAAAAGCACGTCGATCAATAAACGTAACGGCGACGGAGCCAGGTATTTTGTGTGCAGTGAAATCAATTATCAGGTTTTTCTTCCCCGACAGGCCAAATTGAAACTGGAAACCATCAATGGTAATATTGACATTGACGGAGCAGTTGCCGGAGTTTTTGCAAAGACAATCAGCGGATATGTTGATATGAACTGGCCAAAGACGAAAGGAGCTAATCTTGCCATGAAAACCATAACCGGCGAAGTTTATTCAGATCTGAACATCGACTTCAAAAACAAAAAAGATAAAAATCCGATCGTCGGCTACCTGTTGCAAGGAGCAGTAAACGGCGGCGGCCCCGAAGTCCACCTCGAATCAATCAGCAATAATGTGTATTTGAGAAAGCGGGATTAAACGAACAACGCCGGCCCACGAAGCCGGCGTTAGTCGTTTATATGAGGCTGTCTTTTTGATCCATTGACAAAATCAGGATGTCCCGCTTCTAAGTCTATTTCACGCGAAAGGCACGCATCTGCTTCCTGCCGAAAAACAAAGCGTTCAAAGTAAGTATCTTTTCAATTTCCGTGGCTTCTATTTAAAATACACCAGACTCCGTAGCTCAGCTGGTAGAGCAACAGACTCTTAATCTGTGGGTCCTGAGTTCGAACCTCAGCGGGGTCACAAAAGGCACACCTCATTTTGCCGCTGGCTATCTTCTAATGGTAAAAACTCTCCTGCGCGCTGCGACTACGAACTAATTTGCTATTTAGGTGAATTATCTGACCTTCCTTAAATATGACAACCTTATTGAAAACTGCACGTAAGCTTCTTTCCGGAAATTCCACCTTAAAAATCCGACGACCTCATAAGCTACTTCTGTCCCGGAACTAGTCCGTCGCATTGAAATTCATGCCGGATTATTTTGTTTATTAGTTGGTCATGCATTTAATTGATTTCGTCGTCACATGCTAAAAGCCACTTGTATTGAAAAATACATGTGATCAGCAAAGGGCTTGCGGTTATGATACGAGAAATTTACTCTCTGGTCGCAACAGAAGGACAGTAAAGCCTTTACTAAATTAGCATCATCAATCCTGTTGTGCTCCTGAAAACGTTCCAAAATATTTATTCTTCTCAAAATTTGCGATTATGTTTTCTTCCAGCGGTGAGCGTTTGATCACCGGATTGTTTATCCAAAACTGAGGGTCATACTTACTATTTTTGACATGTTTAAGATCATTGGTTTTTATGGATACACTCTTTTCACCTTTTGTCTTTTTCTTTTCTTTGTAATTGTATACGGAAAGAACCCCTTTGATCTCCGTCGGATAAGTTTCTCCTGTTTTCTTATTGGTGAGATCCGAGTTCATAACGATCTTTATGTAATTAGGCGACGTTTCTTTGTCAATTTTCATGAAGTTCATATCAATCGTATAATTGACATTCTGGATTTTAGCAGTCAGGTTATCGATGCCTGAACCGAGGTCATTTTTTATAAAACCGTCGATCTTCAAAATTTCCAAACTGGATCGGTTCACAAAATAACTGCCTTCAAAACAGGGATGTGCAGGGTTGTTAGGTGTGCAATAAACCTCCAAAATTTCGTCGCTTCCCTTCACTATTTTACTTACCACTTGATAGGTATAAAACTGATCAGCGTTGGGCATCAAAGGAATCCCAATCGACTTACCATCATCTTTATAGCGAGAAAAGCTGAACGGTTTGAAACCAAATACTAGATAAGAAAAATTAGCGTATCTCAGGAAAGCTTCATTTCCTTCTTCCTTCATTACTCCGAACCTGCCGTTCGTTATCTTGTATTTTGAAATGCTCCGCTTTGAAAAGGTTAGATCATTAAACGTCTCTATGATTTCGGTACAGGTCTTGTTGTTTACAATGGTTTGACGATAAAAACCAGACGCAGACAATGAAGATTTATCTGCGATTAACTTCTTATACAGGCTTTGCATTACCCTGAGTCCAAGATCACTAATTATTATCTCTTGTAAAAGCCTTGGTGTTTCCGATAACTCCAATTTGATCTCATTGCTGTTAATAGCAATCGTCGTGTCCTGATAGTTGAGGTGGGTGACACTTAGGTTCGCCGGCAACTGGCTGACAGTGATTATAAATTCGCCATCGCTATTGGTAATAGTACCGTTCGCGCCGTTCAAAATGCTAACGTATGGGATAGGCTTGTGTGTGATTTTGTCAGTTATTATACCTTGCACAACCTTTTGCGCATTCACGAAGACTGGAAGCCCTAAAAAAATTATTATAAGAATTATGGATGAGGTTCCTTTTGATGAAGTTATCTGCATTAAAGCTGGGGAATTATACAGGAAAGGCGATTGCTCACCCTCCCTGATCTTGTTAAATTTAATTTTAAAATGTATACCTTACGGTACCTTGCACTGTTGTTCCCTGTGAATTAGTTGAAGTACCGGCTTCGGCTTCCCATTTATTCTCAAGTCGCTCCTCAAGTTCTTCAACTTCAAAGAGTTCTAAAAATTCATTATCATTATCTGTTTTCATCATGCTCAACTTAATAGTGAAAATTTACTGTCAAATTAAATACGCCACAAATAAAAGACTACTGACTCCATTTTACTTTGGTATTGACGGTTGTTCCACCAGAATTTGTTGAAGTCCCAGCTTCAGCCTCCCACTTGTTCTCAAGTCTCTCTTCCAACTCCTCAACTTGAAACATTTCTACAAATTCGACTTCGTTGCTTTGAATTAAATCTTGCATTGTTTTTTTAAGTTTAAGGTAAATTATTAATTAAACCAAGTATCACCAACGTGTCCGGAACGGTTGGCAATTTTTTCATTTGCCAGAATTCTCACTGGCAAAGTATATGTTTTTGGAATTTATTTTCTGAAATAACAATTTACTTTGGGTCCAAAACCAACGGGTAGCCAACATGTAGAATGTTAATACGACAATTAGATTTCGCACTCCATTTTTCTCAATTACATTCCACGGTATTTTCCCTTGAAATACCTTTTGAATCATATCCAATATTATGATAGGAAAATCCTTGACAATTGTCCAATGCATCAAGAGTGTATAGGCCATGACTGCAATCAGAAAAAAGGTATTCAAAAGCCCATATATAAAAAGTAGTTGCTCCCGCCAACCTGATTTTTTTAACCTCCGGATCGGTGACTTCAAGAATGCCGTTATGGTTGAATAATTCATTGACTCCATGAACTGTTTATTTGCCTTTGTAAGAAGGTTTGGTGTGCCAGTCAAATCCGACAACACCCAATATCCGTCAAACCTAACAAATGGATTAAACTCCCATAACACAAATGAAGCTATTGCTATTGAGGCCACTAAAAAGGTATAATCGTTTGTCGTTAAATAAACTATTCCAAGCACCGCTGCATATAGTAGTTCAGTGAATATTCCTGCCAGATTGGCTATAATCCTTTTCTCTTTCCCCGCCAACCATATGTTTGTAATGTCAGCATACATTACCGGTAATATAAAATAAAAACCAAACCCGATCCCGCCATGTTTCAGTCCATATTTAGCACAAGCCCCTATGTGTCCCAGTTCGTGAATGAGCATCGTTGCATATACCAACAAAAGCAATTTCGTATAATTCACATTCCCCAACAGTAATTCAGTATTCCTTAGATACCCGATGGAAAATATCGTGATGACGCAAAGTATCAGGCTCCACCAGAAAATCTTTGGTGCAAAAAATGACATGAATGGCCTTGCAAGATATCCCGCCACCTTTGGACTGATTAACTGAATTTTTAATTTGAGATACTGATTTTTTAATGTGGGTTTTTCAATATTATTGTCATTTAGTAGAATAGAGTAACCGCCCAATTTTTCCGATATCAAAGAACTGAATTGTTCGCCATTCAGCGCAATGCCAAATTCCTGGTTAAAAGCGACTCTGGCGTTATCTTCGTTCGGGGAATGCACCAGGATTTCAAACAGTTTTTTGACATTTCTGTTTACGAGAAGATTACGCCCCTGTCCTGTATTGATAACCCAATTATCTGAATCAAACGAATGGATTGTTATTCCTTCTGCTATCATACCTATTTCAATTTGCAGGAAAATTTAACCGGCTGACAGAGTATGAATATAAGGCATTAACAACCATCGCGGTTGTAAAGACACGATTATGATCGTCGACCAGCGTATTTACACCAAATGAACTATTACGCCACCGGGAAACCGACTGGGATTCCATGACGTCCGTAGCCGGAATGCGCAAAATTCTACCAACAAGCCAACTGCCATCCGTTGTTTGGTTATTTAATAACCAGTTTATTCCCTGCTGAATTTGAAGGCTTTGATACTGAGGCTTAAACGCAAGCAAAGCTTTCAGCGCAAGGGCAGTGTAAAATGCATTTGGATTGCTATCAGCAGGGTTGTGCCAGCATCCATTTTTGTCCTGTTGTTCTAATATCATCCCGGCTAACATTCCACACTCTTCCATTTTTGTGTGATCTTTGGCGAGGCCAAGCAATGCGAAGGATATTGCATACAGATCATTCGTCCACCAATAAGCTCTAATGTTAGCATTAGCTTGCAGGCAATTGGATAGATAATTTAAAGAAAGCACATACTCTTTTTTCAGTGCAGGAATCTCCGACATAATGTAGGCTGCCACTGCCGTAACACAGCCATGTGCGGATGCCCACCCTCCAACGTCAGCGTCTTCGCGTAACTCCAAAGCTTTCCGTAGTTTCTGTGCGTCGCGATAGGTTGAAAAGCTGCCATCAGGATTCATAAAACTGAGCCAGTTGGTCAATAATTCATTAGGAATGGATTGATTCATGCGCCAATGGAAACCTGCTATGAAATTTGTAGAATCCGCGTCCTCGATCATGGACGAGTTAAAAGCACCGGTTTTAGAAATGGGGAGTAAAGCGTCTTTTAGGATTTTTTGATCATAGTTAGTTTCCGAAAGCATCAATCCAACAAATCCTGTAATCCATACATCGCCTTTTCCAGTACTGGTAATAAAGTCCGACCATACACCGTTATGATGATTATTAGTCAGGAACGTTTGACCTTTGGAAAGTGTGCTCAAAATGTCAAAAGATGCTTCTATTTTTTGACTTTTCCCTACTTTGCTGACCGTTTTCTCGATCAATAAACCAATTTCTTTCTTAAAAAAATCAACGAAACTTAGTTGCTTTTGTAGAAATTCATTGAGATTGGTAAGACCCAGATCGCAACTAATCTGTATAGCCAACTGATAGTGTAATATTGCTTTATCAAGCATTGAATTAGCAATACCAGAAACAAATAAGTATTTGTAAGCCAACGTTGAATCTGAAATTATTTTGGATTTGCCTTCAAGATATCTTGAAACGAGATATTGAGGATATGACCATTGGTCTTGCTCAACATCTTTCTTGAAATCTTCTATGTCGTCGAGGTATTGAAATGCAATATGAATATGCCGTAAACACTTTTCTAATTTAGCTTCACAATCGATAGCTCCATTGAGGGTTGACAATGCGGAAATTGAAGCATAACATATTGCTGATTTGCCCGCAGCGATTTCCTCGAAAGATTCCTCTGTAAATGATAGCTGACCTTTTGAGAACTGTTTTTCTGAGAAAACTGCATTAGCATATTCGGTTTTGAAATAACGAAACCTTTCCCAAAACGGAGATTGAATATCAAAAACTGCTGACAATGTTTTCAGTGATTCCTCGTAAACTTCAAAAGTTATACTGGCGCGCCGAAATAATTGAAGTGCGGATACCTCATTTTTTTCATCCAAAAGTTTGTCCAAATCCAATAAGAATCGAAAATAGAGATACGCTCCTGATGATACGATTTCTATATCCTCAGCTTTTATCTTAGGATATAATGGCGACAAGAATGAAATGAGGTTAAGGTAAAATGTATGTTTTTCTTTTATAGATTTATCTATCTTATATACTGCCTTAACCGAGGAAGGCAGTGTTGATGATTCAATATAATCCTTGTAGATTTGAGCCATTCGATTAAAAATTACATCTATTGTGAATGAACTTTATTAGAATCCTTATTGTTATCCTGTCAAAGATAGACAATAAAAAAATGTACCTAGTTTGATCCAAATCATAAAATAATCTGACTCAAATCAGAAAATTAAGTTTGTTTTCAAATGGCTTTTCGTCTGCGCTGCTTTTTCTTCCACGCAACCTGCTGAGGGTCGCAGGATCCACATTCAAATAAGACGCTTGAATGTTGACTGATAAACGCCCCAACATTTCTGGATACATTCGTTCAAACAAATTCAAGCGATCTGCGGGGTTTCGCAGTGAGCACATTTGGACTCGCAAATCTGCCATGATAAGTGTATTCTCAAAAATTACCCTGGATAAATCAGGGTAATTATGTTGGATGATCAAATAGTTATCGTAAGTGAGCTTATAAAGTCGACAAGGTTCAAGCGTTTCAATATAACAGGTTGCAGGACTCTGGTATAAGAAACTCCGTACATCAGTCAGAAAGCCACCTTCTTGCACGATCCAATTTGTAATTTCTCTATTTGGTCGCCTGCTATCCTCAGAACTGACGGATCGCTTTTTCTCTTCGCACATAGTATACGTCCTTAGAATACCTCGCTCAACAAACCAAGCTGTCCGACTAATCGAACCCGGTTCTAAAAGGACTGCTTTTGCAGAAAAATTCATGGGTTGAAAATAACCCGAAATCAGGGCGAATTCCTCGGTCGTTAGCCTCCCAAGGCGTTTCTGGTTTTCAGTTAACATCTTCATGTTATTGTTAAAAGTGAAACATAGATTTACTGACTAACAATTCATAACACTACCTTTTAGTACTCTAAACAGCGATTGCCTTTTGCAATGATTTAAGACAAGTTTATACCGTCACAACCATTTGAAACAATCATGGGCACAAAAAGTAGGGCGTTGCAGCGCAAAAGGGCAGCAACAAATATCAAGGCCTGTTAAGGCCACTGCAAGAAGAAGTTTTTCAAAAGTGTTGAGAAAATGAAGTGGGCTACCCTCTGCAAAGATGCTAGCTGTCTTTTTGGTCAGCCGGTCATTCGATATTGAAAAGAATAATGTTGTAGTAATAGTTTATGCCATTCAGTTGATTGAGGAGTAATAGATTTACATATGCCAATAAATCTATTACTATTTTCAAAAAATTACTATCGTAGGCCAAATAAATTTTTTCGGTGACATCAACAAACTGTTGCGTTACACGTCTTCACGATCAATACTATTTTCATTTTTGCTGTATTATGACTACCAATAGTTTCCAGAGTTGATTGGTTTGAGTCTCGTTGTTACTGCACAGCTTTGTCGATTGCGGTGGCCGGTGAGCGTGCAAGTACAGTATGAGTAAGAAGGGATAATTTATCAACCATAGGGCGCCGAATCAGAGCCATAGTTCCGGTTTATGGCTGTTTCTGCGTGTACTATGCCGATTATGCCAATTACGAGTTATCTAACTCCGTCAAATCTCCAAGCAAAGTGTTAGAGATCTGCGCCATAGGGTCACCAACTACTTTCTCAATTTTCGAATAAATTCCCCACCCTATTCTCGGCCAAGTTGAATGACCTTGTATTAATAATTCGGAAAGCTTAGTTAAATGCAAGGATCGGGGCGCTATGGTTTCATGATATTCCAAGAAAAACCCATTCCCCCAATCCCGCCAACCAAATTTTTCTCCAATACCACAAACGCACGGAACTTTCTTGAACCCGTTTTTGGTTATTTCTACATATCGGGAAAAATCGATATGGTAGTAATATGAACAAAGTCGATATTTTCAAAGCGCTGTCGAACAAAACGCGGTTAGAGATTCTGGAATGGCTCAAAGAGCCTGAAATGTACTTTCCCGGACAAAAAGAGTCTGGATATGCACACGGCGTATGTGTAGGACAGTTACAGGCAAAAGCCGGTCTTACACAGTCTACAATTTCTGAATATTTGTCGATTTTGCAGCGGGCAGGTTTTGTTCAGGCAACCCGTTTGGGTCAATGGACCTATTACAAACGCGATGAAGCGGCATTTGAAAGGCTCGGTAAGATCATTACCGATTCTCTGTAATTTCTTTAAATTTATCAATATGAGTACTAAAAGTTTGTTTTTGCCCTTCCAGTTGAAATCACTGGACTTAAAAAACCGTGTCGTTATGGCACCAATGACCCGTTCATTTTCGCCGAATGGCGTTCCTACATCAGATGTAGCAGCATATTATCAAAAAAGAGCAGAAGGTGAAGTGGGACTGATTTTGTCCGAAGGCACGGTGATAAACCGCCCGTCATCTTCCAATGACCCCAACATTCCGCATTTCTATGGTGCGGAAGCACTGGCCGGATGGCAAAATGTGATTGAATCTGTTCACGCAAAAGGCGGCCAAATGGGTCCGCAGATCTGGCACATGGGCATCATGGACAACCATCATTCGGGCTGGGTGCCACCGGTTCCTTTTGAAGGCCCGTCGGGTTTGAACCGCCCCGGATCCAATAATGGGACTACCATGACTGAACAGGATATCGAAGACACCATCCTGGCTTTTGGCAGGGCGGCAGCAGATGCCAAAGCCGCGGGTTTTGACTGTATTGAAATACACGGTGCGCATGGTTATCTTATCGATCAGTTTTTCTGGGAAGCGACAAATTTACGCACGGACGTGTATGGTGGAAAGACTTTGCCGGAACGCACGAAATTTGCCACCGACGTGATCCGGGAAATAAGAAAGCAGGTTGGAGAAGACTTTGCGATCATCATCAGGTTATCACAATTCAAACCCTCTGCGTACACCAATCAACTCGCAAAAACTCCGGGCGAAATGGAGGCCTGGCTTACACCGCTGATCGATGCGGGCGTGGACATTCTGCACTGTTCCCAACGCCGTTTCTGGGAGCCTGAATTTGAAGGATCGGATTTAAACTTTGCGGGATGGGCAAAAAAACTGACCGGAAAAACAACAATTACGGTAGGATCCGTTGGTCTTTCGGGTGACTTTTTTGGTTCTTTCGCAGGAGAAAGTTCAGAACCCAGTACATTGGATGAACTCAACCGGCGTATGGATCGCGGAGATTTTGACCTGGTAGCAGTTGGCCGCCCTATTCTTGCAGATCCGAACTGGGTAACCAAGATTAAAAATAATCGTAACGGCGAATTGAAAGGATTCAGAAAAGAAGCGTTGGCCGAACTGATTATGGAATAGCGCCCGCGTTTTTTGTTTTATAGTCAGGACATTGATGATTAAACGCAATGTCCTGGCTATAAAACGAATTAACGACAGGTACTTCGAAGATTAAAACTGATTGTTATTTTCTGCTGCCGCGTCGGTCAATGCACCAATTTTGCCCATTGTGGCGTCTGACTCACTCTCAAATCCTTTTTTAGTCGTCTTGTTGTCGCTTTCAGGCAGAAATCGGTTTGCTACCTCGGCGAGCAAAGTTATTGCCCCCGGCGTAACTCCATTGATTGCCGAAATCAACTGAGCAGTCCAGGTCAAAGTCAGCTGACGGTCGCCATTTTCCAGCGCTGCGATGATCTGTTCAGCGGCCTGCCTCGAATCCTGAGAAACAAATGGCAAAGAGTCAGCAATTTTGAACCATGCGTATTCACCTTCGTGATCTCCTTTGACAGACACATTTCTAGGACTTCCTGTGCGCATCAGATTTGGAATTACCGTCGTTACATGAATATTGTCCTTTCTTAATTCCGCGGAAAGTCCTTGCGAAAGTCCGACCATCGCAAACTTGCTCACACTGTAAGGCAACATGTGCGGCACCGCAATTTTTCCGCCAATGGAGCAAATATTTACGATCCTGCCATGGCCCTGCATTTTGAAATAGGGAACCACCGCTTTGACGGTATAAAGTGCCGACCATAAATTACTCTCCATCACCTGCCGGTAATCCGACACCTCCATCACATTTTCCGGTCCAACCACCATAACGCCAGCGTTGTTAATGACTACATCGATTCCGCCAAAATGACTTTCAACGGTTTTGATCATTTCGACAGCTTGATTTTGATCACGAAGATCTACAATGATCGCAAGCACCTGAGCTCCAATCACCTGCAACTCGGATTCCGCTTTTTTGAGCTGGTCTTCCGTTCTGGCACAAATGGCAATCCGGGCGCCTTTTGAAGCAAGAACTCTTGCCATTTCAAGCCCAAGACCACGCGATCCTCCGGTAATGAGCACAACCTTCCCCGACAGCTCATACCGTTTCAGCTTTTTGTAAACTGCCTTCGCCAGCATCCCCAACCCAATGCCGGCAACTGCCATCAGGGCAATTCTTTGCCCCGACCCCGAGACTTCCTTTGTTTGACTATTCATTTCAATAATTTGATAATGTGGATTTAACCATTCCTTCCGAACAATTCCGGTGACGCTGGAAATTTTGTTCGTTACATTCGTTGATATTCATTCAAAAAACGACCCGGGAAATAGCAGCGGTCAAAAAACTAAGAGAGACGAAATTCCCCGCCTCTCTCTTAACTTACCGTCGCAATCTTACACAGTTGGTTTTTAGATATTGAATTCAACGCTTACTGACATCAAGGTTTTAAAACCACCTTAACACAATCTTCCTGCTTTTCGTCAAATATTTTATAACCGCGTGCTGCTTCTTCCAGGGGCAATGTATGCGTGATGATGTCGTCGAGAACCACTTTTTCATCTTTAACGAGCTCAATCAAATGATCGATGTAATTAAGCACTGGCGCCTGACCTTGTTTGATCGTTATACCCTTGTCAAAAATCCGATGCATTGGAAAATTGTCATACGGTGAGCCATACACGCCCATAATGGAAACTGTACCCATACGCCTGACCGCTTCAAAACACACATCCAACACTTTCATTGAACCTGTTTCAAAATTGATCATCGCCTTCGCTTTATCAAGCAATGTGCGTTCTGGCTCAAAACCGACAGCATCAACACAAACATCGGCTCCCCGGCCGTCTGTCATGTCGCGAATTGCCTGCACCACGTCGACTTCGTGAGGATTTAATGTGTCTACGTTGTTAACGCGCCTGGCTTTTTCCAAACGATAATTGAGGGGATCAATCGCAATTACACGACTGGCTCCTTTGATCCATGCTGCCTTTTGAGCCATCAGCCCCACTGGTCCGCTACCAAAAATTGCTACAACTTCCCCTCCTTTTAATTGTGCCCAATCAATCGCAGACCATCCCGTAGGAAAAATGTCGGTCAGAAAAAGTACCTGCTCATCGCTCATGTTGTCGGGCACAATCCGTGGACTTACATCTGCATAGGGGACCCGTACATACTGGGCTTGTCCACCTGAGTATCCGCCATACAAATCAGTATAGCCAAACAAACCGGCCCCTTTCTGATCTAGCAGATCACCATTCGGGCCGTAGTGTTTGTAATTGGAATTTTCACAGGCTGGTGAAGCTTCATGGGTGCAAAAGAAACATTTGCCACATGCTATCGGAAAGGGTACCACAACGCGATCCCCCTTTTTAAGATTGGTTATCGCAGACCCCACTTCTTCTACAATTCCCATAAATTCATGTCCCATAATCAGGTCTTCTTTCTGAGGCACAGCACCATTGAGAATATGTAAGTCGGATCCGCAGATGGCGGTCGACGTAACGCGCAGGATAATGTCTCTTGAATCCAGAATCTGAGGGTCGGGCACATTGTCGACGCTGATGTCCCCTGGTTTGTGAAATACTGCTGCCTTCATAACGTTGTTGGTTAATTGTTTAATCGATGAATTTTGTAACAGCAGTATAAGAACTGTACCTAAAAGTCAGCCAATTACAACAAGGTGTTTATAAATTGTATCAACAATTTAAAATAGAAGACTTTTGGAGAATTGATCGCAAAAAATGCCGTAAGGTCCTGTTGCTGTTAAGTTCAAAAGGATGGGGAAAACCACACCCAACCCTTTAAAAAATGAAGCAAAATCAGCTAAATTATTGTAAACGATCAATACAGGCCTAATTTCCCAGTGGAAATCGCTATTCATTAGTAATAGCTGTACTGGCTGTTCAAGGTTGGCAAATGAGCAAAGATTCAGTGTGTTTCAATTAAACATAAAGTTTTGCAATGCTTCAAATGTTATCAATTTCCATTTTTGGACATCTCTGCAATCAGATCAGAATACTTTTTAATCTGGCCATCGAAATTTCGGAAACTGGTTTCATATATAATTTTTAATGAATCAAGATCAACAATATCTTTTTGGTAGGACGGATCTGCGTGCCCGTCACGGTCGAGTGCGGCGAGCAACACATTCAATTTTTTGAGAGATTCATTATTCTGCTTCAATCTGTATTTGTTCCAGTTGATCAACAACTGATAACTTTTCTTCAATTTCTGCGACATTTTACCTGAAATTTGAATTTATAACTAGTTACGGGAAATGGTCACCATTTGCATAATGACTTTAACTGATTTGAGTTTTGCTATAAATTCCGCGTTACTGGAAAAAGCGAGCTGGCTCATTTCCCGACGTTCATAACCAACCGTGAAAGAATCGTTTTGGAATGGCCACGGGTCAACAATCATATTCCCGTTTTCTGCCATACTTAATTGATACACTTTCCCGTCAGGCCCATTACTGATCTCCATCTTGCGTTGCTCCGGCTGAATGAGGTCCTGACAAATCAGAAGCGAAAAAGAGTCACAAAATTCAAGAAGTTCATAACTGGCTGATACCTGTTCGGCTGTCGTATCCGCCTCTGAAATCCAGCGTTTTTCTTTAACTGCCAATGATCGGCAATATTGCTTCGCAGAAACATCGCTTTGATATAGAAAACGCATATGCATCGAGGTCAGAATTCCAATGTACCTACTTTTCAACATAGCTCGTTCGATTAGACTTTCACAAGAATCTTTTTGAAACGGATTCATTTTAAAATTCTTCGGGCCGCCATTTTCCTGAATCAGATCCGAATCCTGCATCTCGTCTTTCCCGTCGTCATGTTCAGCGGTGGCAATCAGCGTCTCGACCCATCTTTCCGGCTGATTGTCCCTTTTCCACTGCCCGCAAATTTGAGCCGCAAGCAACCCATGTGCGCGCTGCAAGACAATCGACCATCCGCGTTCCGTATAATTCACAATCATTTTTATAGTATAAACTTAAAGTTTCAACACATTATGCGAGTAATTGCTCCAACTTCTCTGCCAGAACCGTTATTGAAACGGATTTCTCCATAAACTCATCAACGCCCATTGCTTCAAAGCGCTCGTGCCATTCAACGGGGATAAAAGTCGAGTAAATTACTATACGGGGATGATCAAATTCACTCAGTTTTTGCAATTCGACCAGGCATTCGAGGCCACTGATGATAGGCAGATTAATGTCAATAAAAACAAGGCGTGGAGCAGTTACATCGGGCTGTCGGAAATGTTCCAGAGCATGTTCACAATCCGGGAAAAATAAACAGGCCACTGGCGCTTTTACCTTAGAAACTGCGAGTTGAAAAATCTCCTGATCATCTGTGTCATCATCAATCATAATTACAAGGTTGTTATCTTTCATCGTCATAGCTATTCTAAGTATTCAAACAATTATACGATTGGACTTTAAGGCTAAAAAGATTGTGGCCCAATCTCCATCCGAAGCTGCTGATTCCCTACAACCGGCTCGTGAATTTCTAAACAATTTGAGAAGATCGGATGTTTTTAATTACCATAGCACTGATCAATCCTCCTACGGCGTAATAGGCGCAGGTCAGTAATTTGGTGCTATTTGTTTTGGTAACAGGCTCATCGTCAAGCCCGAGCGAACCAGTCAATCCCACAGCACCGACTCCTGCTGCAAGTCCGAGGCCTAATCCCCTTGAAACAATACTTTCTGTATCCCCGGCACCAACCATGGCAAAATACGCTGCATTGCTCATCAAATCTGCGCCAAGCGTAGAAGCGTACAACGTTTTTTCATCCGGTACTGTACCTCCTGCAACGCTGATGAGTTTCGAAAGTGCCTGTTTTCCAATCAGATCAATTCTGGGAGCATCCGGATACAATCTTCGTACCACTTCGTGGATGATGTTCAGAGCTATGGCTCCTGCGAAACCTCCGATTAAATTCTGCTGACTTTTATTCATGAAAATCATAATTTAAGTGTGGCCCGATATTAGCAGATTACCTACGACTAACCATTCCATTAAAAAAGTGTTCCCATTCATCATTTCAAGGTTCAGCGGCAATATTTAAATCTTTGTCATGTCTGCAATAACTAAATCAATTTCACAAAAAAGTCTTTTCTCCCATGAGGTACCCTGGATTAAAGTGTGCAGAAATGCGCCGTACTTTGAGGATGAGAACGGAGAAAACTTCACCCCAATTGGTCAAAACGACGCAATAACCTGGCCGGATTTTCAGTCACTGTTTCGTAGAAAAGACATTTATGCAGTAGACGCACACCTGGCTTTTTTGGCGGCACATGGCGTTAATTGCATTCGCATGATGATGGAATATTGCCAAACCGACAACCGGTATCTGGAAAAGCCGGTGGGTAAATTCCAACCGAACATGGTTCAGTTTTGGGATGATCTTTTTGTGCTCTGCGAAAAGTATAAAATCAGGATTCTTATAACGCCTTTCGATACATTCTGGATGGCAAGAAGGTGGAAGTTTCACCCCTATAACAAACAAAATTCGGGGCCGTGCAGCAGCAAATGGCAGTGGCTAAAATCCGACGAAATGCGCGAGGCCATCAAAAACCGTTTCGACTTTTTCATTGAAAGATGGGGAGCAAGCGGAACACTTTTTGGTTGGGACCTGTGGAACGAAATCAGCCCGGTACACGCCGGCAAAAGTACGGATCTGATGATCCGGTACGTAACGGAAATCAGCCGGCACATCCGCGAAAAAGAAATCGCGCTTTACAAACAGTCCCATCTGCAGACTGTGTCGGTATTTGCGCCGACACTCTCAAAATTTGATATGAATTACATCACCTTTGAGCATACTATGCTCGATTTTGCCACTACGCATTTTTATCACCCATCTATAGACAACCCAAATAACGTAAACGCTGCCGCTCAGATAACGGCGGATATGGTTAAAGATTCCCTGGCAAAAATACCGGCCAGCCGCCCGTTTATAGATAGTGAACATGGCCCAATCACCTATTTCAAAAAGCACAAACGCGGACTGCCTGAAACTTTTGATGATGCATATTTTCTTCACATGCAATGGGCTCATGTGTCCTCCGGCGCGGCGGGAGGCGGTATGCGCTGGCCTTACAGACACCCGCACGTACTAACACACGGCATGCGAAGAGCGCAGTTAAATCTATCAGAATTTGTAAAATTAATTGACTGGCAAAATTTCAGAAGGACCAATTTGAGCGATTTGCTGAACGCAAGCGATAATCATATTCATTGTTTCGGATGTGCCGACGAGCATCAGGCCTTAATTTGGCTGCTCCGTGTAAAAGCTTCAAATCAGAAAGCAAAGACGGCGAAAAGTAAAGATTCCAGTGCTACGCTAACGATACCCGGCCTTACCAACGGGATATACACCGTCATTTTCTGGAACACAATATCCGGCTTTGAACAGCGCGTGCTGGTAGAAAAACAATCGTCAGATTTGGTAATTCCTTTCAACATGCCAACAGGCAATATGGCCCTGGCTATACGAAAAAGCAACTAACCAAAATTACATCTGGCTCATTGCCATAATTTGGCAACATGCTCTTTTCTAAACACATGGTCACCGATAGAAGTAAGTACAGCATCCGGAGCGGGCTGTTTTAAGTACATTGTAAGGTCTCGGTGTAACCTTTCTAAAACGTATGGCCGCATCAAACCCCGGGCACCCACGCTGCGTTCCGATAATTGCAAACAGCGCAAACAAATTTCGTTAATTACACTCCGGGCCATGTTAATGTATGCGACAAGTTCTTCCTGATTATTTCCTAAAGATTCCCAATGATCACATTTGAAAGCTGCACGATTCACCCACAAATCACCAGTCTCTACCAAATATGCCATCTCGGCCATCCTCGCTTTTTGAAAGGGATCGTCGGTCCTTTTTAATTCCCGTAGAAAACGATGGGTCTCTTCCATAACTGCATGCACGCCACCCATTTGAACTGCCGCAAAACGAGCCGCTCCGGCAGAAAAATAAGGCTGCTGGTAATACGCATCCAAAGGTCCCAGCAAATCGGATTCGTCAATAACCACACCTGAAAAATCCATTTTATAGCTTGCCGAAGCACGCATTCCAAGCGGTTTCCAAAAGCTGCGGTCAGCAACGAGCTTTCCGGCTTGTTCCGTTGGAATAATGCACATTTGCCAGCCTTTTAGGGATTCTGAAACGGATTCCGCTGTAATCAATGGCCGCTGAACCCAGCTCCCTCCTGAGCAGAAAGTCTTGGATCCTTCGAGCACATACTTTCCAGCACCAGTTTTTACTATTTTTACACCATCATTACCCTGGGTATTCCACACCCCAAACAATTGCTGGCCACTAAAAACCTCGTGGAAGTATTTTTCCTTTTGTGCGGGAGTTCCGTACAAGCCAATCAGTTGCAACGCATTCACATGGCCTTCGTAAATTCTGCCGACCGGTAGGCTGGCACTGCCGATCAGCTTTAAGATGTCCAACAATGCCTTGTTTTGACACGTTTCGAATCGGAATGGGTTTTCCCTCAGCGGCATTTGCATCAGTCCTACACGCTTTATCAACGTAAATTCAAGTTCAGGAAAACTGTCGTCCTGATCGCTTTTTGACGCATGTGCGCGGATCTGCTCTACAAGGGCTTCCAACAATTTGATATCCATACGTGAATTTTTTGACCCGAAAGGCCCGATATGCAATTATTATTCTGGTCATGAGAAGGATTGCCTGTGCAGACGAAGTTGCCTGTTTCGCTTTGTAACACAGGTTTCAGGAAGCAGCGGATAAAACATTATCTCAACGGACAAGTTAGGCCTGATTGCCCCTCCGGCGTCCGGGCAGGAAGACGCAGACATACTTTGCACGATGCTATGTACGTGCATCCTCCCGCCCGCAGACATGTATACGTTCGCGTTTGTTGCCTCTCCGATATGTTTATATCTCAAGTTTTGCCGACATGACGCGTTGCCGAAAGCCTTGCACCCGAAAAACAGATCAACATCTGCACGATCTGCTTTAACCGACAAATTGAGTACGTCTCAAATCAGACCGTAAAAGGATCATTTTCTTCTCCCAAGTGGTCACTGCGTTTTTGTAGATTATCTACGGTGGACTTAGCATTATCTGCCAGATGATCTACCTTTGCTTTCGCTTTGTCGGCATATGCATCCACCGTGTTTTTTGCCTGGTCACCAAATGCGTTCACTTTTTCTTTTGCAGTATTAACTGCTTCGGTAGCCTTCTCTTTGGTCAGTTCCCACTGGAATTTCAGGTTTTCCTTTTGTTTATCTGCCAGATCTTTCAGTTCCTGCCGCGTTTCATCGCCGGATTTTGGCGCATATAAAAGTGCGGCACAAGCCCCTACAATTGCCCCTAAAAGTAAGCCGGTAGCAAACCCTGCTCCGCTGGAATCGTTATCTTCGTAATCCTGGTGTTTTGATCTCATCGCTTCACATTTTAAGTTTGATAAAAGACAAACCAAAAACGTGCCAGGCGTCACGAGCCTAAAAATAAAATACGGTATCCAAATTAACATGCCCGGGAAAAATGAATACCGTAACTGCGGATAAACATTTAAGATACTGACCAAAAATACCTCATCGGTGTATCTCCTGGATTGCTGACAATATGACAAAAATGTCTGAAAGGCAAAGTGTTTCAAAATCTGACATAATTAAATACAATAACGCAGCTGCCCGATACTAACATTTAACCAGCCTTCGAAATTGCCGCCCGGTTATTCACTTCCTCTGCCTTACACCTGGGAGTATGCTGTGGGGACTAAAAACGTGTTACTGATTTTAGATATGGTATTTGCATACTGGGGATCCGCTACCAAGGTTTTCCATGCCGGGTCAGCGATGAAAGCAGCCCATCCCTTGTTACGTTCTTCCATGTTGCTGCATGTGATCATATAAGTAAGACGCGGCAGCTTGTCGCCGGCAATCACTTCACCACAGAACACCGTATTCAATTTCGCTCTGTCGAAAATGGGGAATTCTCCGTCATTGAACATTTTAATTTTTCTTCTTACAGCATCTTCACTATTCCCTTCATAGGTTCTTAATTCAAATATCCGCGATGCGGCTGACGGGACAACTATCGCAGGAAAACCGTCAAAAGCGATCATCAGTGATGAGACAAAGCGGCTGTAAATGGGTTTGTCTGCCGGTAAAGCGTTGTATGCTGCGCTGTTCTTAATGTAATCTGCGTCGGCTTTTACTTTTGTGTTGACTAAAAAATAGTGTTCAAGAGATGAAAAAGGTGTTAGTAAATAAAATTTAGCTGGTTCCGACGGATTTAAATCTTTGAATACTCCAACCGTTTTTACGCCATGTTTGTTGAGAGCAGGAATAAGGGCCGTCTTAAAATAATTTTCCAGCTGACTCTTGTCTGAACCGAAGCGCATTTCATATTCACGCCATTCGTAAACCTCTTTTTGCGCCTGAATTTTTGGCGCCTCAGTTGTAGAGTTGATGGTTGCTACTGTGCCTGCGCTTACCGCCAGCGAAGATTGAATAAATTTCCTCCGTTGCATAATGATTTTGATTTATAAGATGGCTAAATGTCTGTTATAAAAGGAAATGCAGCGACGGTCCTACCCACCGGCGAGCCGTTGATAATTATTTAGAACAGGAGATTAAATGTTTCTTTCGCATTGAGCACTGCCACACTTTCCCGCGACCAGCCATTGAGCAAAATCGCGACGGTCAATTTGTGCTCCGGGAGATAAAAAACTTTGCCGACAAACCCGTAAACGTGTCCGTCATGCCCAATGGCAGCACCATGGTCCGTTTCAATCTTCATCAGTCCCAGCCCGTATTGTTTGTAATATTTCAACTCGTCGGGAAGCGTGTTGGGGTCAATGTCCTGATAAGAATGCATGCGCTCCAAAGATGCCGGTGAAAGTACCTTTCCGGTTAATAATGCTTCCAGAAACGAGGCCACATCGTGCGCGGTCGCGATCATCCCGCCATCAAGCTGGCCTTCGCCGCCTACCGCGTTGTTGTCGATCCAGCTGACATCCTGCATGGTCCCGTCTATTTCAAAGTAGGATTGGCTAAGTGACGCAGGCAGATCAACGCTCGCAAAAGTATGACGTAAACCCAGTGGCTCAATAAGCCTTTCCCGAACAAACTGATACGCGCTCTTTCCGGTTACATTTTTGATAATCTCAGAAAGCAGCAGGTAGTTTGTATTCGAGTAATTTACTTTCCCCGGTGGAAAATCTGCCGGTTTGTCATAGATCAGGGCAAGGTTCTGTGCGGCGGAATACTTCACGATACTTCCGTTGGCAATACCCTCAATGGTCGATTCCTCTAGATACTCCCTGATGCCCGAGGTATGGTTCAGGCACTGCTCGATGGTCGCCTCCTTCGCGTTGGCAATTCGGTTGGTCATCGCTGCCGGAAGATGCTTGCCAACCTTGTCGGTAGTGCTCAATTTGCCATCCTCCTGTACTTTAAGGATGGCAACAGCAGTAAACACTTTCGAAATGCTGCCAATGCGAAGCGTGTGCTCCGGGGTCATTTCTATGCTCTTTTGCACATCGGCTTTCCCACCCGTACCATGCCAGGCACCCTTGGGCGACAACACCGTAACACTGACTCCGGAGGCTCCCGCCGACATAAATTTACTGACGATCCGCTGGTACTTTTCGGCATCAGGATGGTTACCCGGAGGGACATGGTCTTTAATACAAGAAATGCTCAAAATGGCCAAAAAGGCAATAGTCGAAGCTTTCGCAGTGAATTTCAGGCTTATACCAACCAACGTTTTGAGTTGAAATAATAAGACTGGCTGATGCATAAAATGGAGTTTCATCTTTTCTGATTTAAAGTTTTCACAAAGATGAAATGTGAGATTAAACGTGTCGCTCCGGCGTGTAGGATGGCACAATCTTTAGGCAGAGAATTTTCATTTCAAACTAATATTTTGCCGTACCAGAAAATCGCTGGGCGAGAAACCGGTGTGTCTTTTGAAATTACGGTTAAAAGATGTTTTGGAATTAAACCCGCATTCAAGGGCCAGGTGAAGCAAATTGTATCGCTGATTCTCCGGCAAAAACGAGATTCTGATAAATTCAGCAGTTCGGAGGGCATTGATGTAATCGTAAAAATTCTTGCTTTCAATGGTATTAATGACTTGCGAGAGATGGTTTGTGTTCGTTCCCAACTTTTCTGACAACGCTGCCAGAGTGATCTGAGGATCGGTAAAGAGCCGCTCGGTCTGCATCAGATTCTGGAGTTTTTGATATATCAAAAGAGCCATTTCGGGATTCATTCCCGACTTTGCATACTTATTCTGTCTTACTGAGATTTCAGCAACTACCTTTCCCCCGACAACTGACTCAAAAGCATCGAAAGCATTCTCAGAATTGACAGGTATCATTTCAGTTTGAATATTGTATTCATGTTCAATGGCATTGGAAAATGCGGGCTGGTCCCTGAAAATCGACGTCTGCCTGATCCCGAAATATCCGATGAAGAATACGAACCCAACCACCGTAGCGAAAATATATGCTTCGCTACCTATAAATACCGTCGCCCAAATCAGCGTCATCCCTAAAATCAGACACTGTAGCCAGGTCAGGTTAATTTTCTCGGTATTGGAAAATTGCGCATCAATACTTTTCCTGTGCCTACGTAACCTGAGGAACGCAAAAAGAGGATACAGCGTACCTGAAAGCATGATCGCGACCAGCAGAAAAAACTGTCGCTCCCGGAACCCCGCACCTTCGTGCTGATATACCCATATCTTTTGATCAGTTGACAGTGTGTAAAATGGCAATACGTATAAATATGACAGTAGAAGTGGCACGAAATGAACAAACCGGCCCTTTGAGACTGGTTCCTCCCGCGTGAGTTCGCATGCATACAAATAAAGCATAGGCCCGTAAACGAGTGGGAGCGGTATTTCAACACCGAGCAGATACGGGAAGCGGAGGTAGTAGCCGCTTATTACCAAGTAATAAAGCACCAGGTGAACACCAATCACGAGTAGCCAGATTGTCAGCAAATAATCTGATTTTGTCTTGCCTGGTTTACCAATCAGGACGGCTGCAAGGAAAAATGTGATGACGATTCCGCTCAGGTACAGCATAGGTTGTGGAAAATGAATTTATTCCAGGACAACTTAACCTGATCTGGCCCTACTAAGTCAGCGCTATTTTTTGTCCCATAAAAGTTTCATTTTTGAGCTAAGTCCCTGGAAATCATATATATATTTACCAAATCCGGGTGCACAGTTGCCGCGCGTACGCTGGCTGTGCACCCGGTTCTACTGCCTGATTCTTTGTGTTTATCAAACCGGGCAGGTTTAAACTGACACAAAAACTTGAAAGCATTTAAATTGAATGACTATTTGAATATTACCACTTTATGATTTTCAACGCTGCCATTTTTATAGTCGATAATGAAGTGATACATCCCGGAAGAGAGACCATCAATGTTAAAAGCCCCTGTTAACGGTGTTTGCTTTACCGGAATCTGAATCCCAAGTGCATTGAAAAGACGAGCCGATTTGATTGAAGCATAATCAACATTTTGAAGGAACAACGTTCCACTGGCAGGGTTGGGATACACGGACCCGATCCTGCGGCTATCGCCCAGATCAACACTACGGATTTGACTTACACTATAAGTGCCGTCCATGTCGACTGATCTCAGGCGATAATAATTGATACCGAAGGATGGTGTGTAGTGTACAAAAGTGTAACGTTTGAGATCTGCACTCTCCCCTGCTGCTGTCACGTTTCCAATACTGGTCCAGGCTTTGCCCTCCTTGCTGTGCTCTACATCAAAGTGGCTGCTGTTTGTTTCCCGGGTTGTATTCCATTCCAGCATAGCAGCGTTGTTTTCCCCCGGTTGCGCCTTAAACGACGTCAGCGTAACCGGCAGGGCGCTTCCGAATACTTGTATGGCAAACGCGCCGGCATCTGCTGCGATGCGTCCATTGGCCGGAGCGTTGCTGTACACTCTGAAATAGTAAATATTGTCCTGCTCCGCGTTGCTGATCGTTATTGTTTCATTTCCAATGCCGTTATTCGAACAACTGATGGATAAAAGCGAACCGCAGGAACCCGAAAATGCTTCAAGTACCAAATCGAACTCAACTGTGCTGGCCTGCACGGTAAATGATCCGCTTCTGGCAGCAGTCAGTTTATACCATACATCGGAAACCGCCCCGCTGGCACAGCTCCCGGCAGGCAGGCTTTCCGTTGCACTTTCGGTCGTGCCAATTTCCTGCTTTGCGTCAGAAATATTGATTGCCGCAACACATTCGTCATTCACTGGCTTCGGAAGTAATCGCACGCAGATGTTAAAATTAATCCGGTTGTTGGTGCCGATCGTGTAAACCCTTACCAGATAAGCTTTTCCGATTATTAATCCCGAAAGTATCGTCTCAGTAAAATTTTCTGACGCACAAAATATTCTGCTGCCAGGATCAGCAGTTAAAGTTGAAAAAACTTCTACGTAACGCACTGTTGAGATCCCGTTCGCTGACGACAGCCGTGGAACAGACAGGATATGAGCCGTTCTCGTGGCCGTGAAATTGAACCAAACATCATCGTTATTATCAGCATGACACGCCGGAGCCGCACTGGTTGTGGCGCCCATCGTAGTGAAAGGTGTACTTTCTCCGCAATTGTCCGTAGTATTTACTGCTAAAACAATGGCATTAACAGCCTCATCATTAGCGGGCGTATTGGTAGGAAGGATACAAATATTAAAGCTGACCTGAGGTCTGTTGGTTCCGGAAGCATAAACGCGGATAAAATAATTGGCATCAACTGCCAGATCCGACAGCACCGCGTCGAAGGTGGATGTGCTGAATGTTTGAAATTCACCACAGAAAACCCGACTACCAGGAACGTTGTTAACATTGGTAAAAACTTCTATGTTTGCTTTGGCATAAATAGCGCCTGCCATGCCGAAAAGATTGTTAAGCCGTACGACCTGAGATATTTTCTGAGCAGTAAACCGATACCAAACGTCGGCAAAATCTCCCGTATTACAGGATTCGACAGTTGAGAATGAAGCACCGTTGGTATTTCCCGGGACGGTCAGATTACAGGTATTCTCTACATTCGGATAGAGCACAGTGGCAGTCCCGTATTCATCATTAGCAGGCTTGGCAGGCGATGACATACACACATTAAACGCCGTTCGTCCCTGTGTGCCTATTGTATAAAATCGGATGTAATAGATGGTGTTTGCAGCCAGATTTGTCAGGTTGGAGCTAACCTCCCCGTTTAGTGTAGTCAAAGTTCCGCAGAAAACCCTTGAACCGGGAGCGTTATTCTGCGTTTCAAATACTTCGACGCCAATGACCGGATAAGTACCAGCCACCCGTGTAATGGCCGATAAACTGAGCGTTTGAACGCCCTGAAAAGTTGTAAATTTAGCCCAGATATCATCGTCATTTCCATCATTGCAAGACTGTGGATTGCTGGCCGTAGCGCCGAAGGTATACAATGGAACCTGATTTGCGCAGTATGAGGTATTAGCAACAGGAATCACCGTTGCTCCCCCGTATTCATCGTAGACAGGCGGAAGAATATCGTTAACACAAATATCGAATTTCATAGCGGTGACGTTTGTGTTCCCTAGCGAATTGTACTGAACAAAGTAAGTATCTCCAACAACGAGGTCACCAATTGTCACGCTGTTCGACGTATTATTAAAGACAAGTCTCGTTCCGGGTGCTCCTGCCTGATTGCTGTAAATATTTACCCAATGCCCGAAAGAAGTGCCATAGACTGTCTCAAAATTGGACAGATTGATGGAATGATAAGCCTTGGTGGCTGTAAACTTGTACCAAACGTCGTCATACCCATAGTTGTTGGAAACGGAGCTAGTTAAGGTGGCTCCCAGCGTATTTCCTGATGCTTTAGTCGCACAATCACCATTTGGATTTACACTGAGCAACACCGCGTCCGACGGATTGTCGTTGACGGGCGGGCTGTCGGGGGTTAGCAGCGATAATTTAAATTTAGCTCTTGCAGCGGGCGTTTTTGAATAGGCCCTTATAAAAATCGTTTCTCCTGAAGTTAGTCCTGGTATGACAAAAGAACCAAATCCAGCGGATGTACTGCGGCACAAAATAAGCGCTCCGGGTGCCGCATTTTGTGTTTTGAAGATTTCATAGGATAACTCAGGACTTCCCGAGCCATCACCCAGCGTTATCTCGGACCAATTAATAATGAGATTGGTGTTCGTGGCCAAAAACTTGAACCATACATCCCCATTGTAGTCAGACAGATTGCTGCAAAATTCCTGTGGGCTTTCGGTTGCCCCTACCGTTGTACCGGAAACAAAACTGGTATTCACATAACCCGGATTAACGGTAAGTTCTACGGCTGCGCTATAGTCATCATTTGCAGGAGGCGCCTGGCTGAGTCCATCAAATCCGGATAATATCAGGGCAAGTAAAAGAGTAAATTTGAAGTTCATAGCTACAATATGGTTTGCTGGAATAAGGAGATTTTGTGTGCATAAGGACCTAAATAAATTGAGTAGCCCCGGTTTGCTGAATAACCATGCAGTCACAATTTCAGCACAGAGATGTTCTGAAACCACGCAGTTCTAACCAACCGCCTAGTTTTTCTCACCAAACCATTTAATTTTCTCATGAATAGCCGTACGTATTTCCAGTTGTCATATTTTAAAAAAGAGCTCGAAAGCTAAAAAAATACACATCAGTTAGGGATTCATAATGTCGCCAGTTCTTTCGTTAGAAAATTCTGTCTTTTCATTAGAAAAAACGGAATGTTCAGGAGAACTGGTTTTTTGAGATCAGGCCAGTTCGGTTACTTTAATTGTTATATGGATTCAGTAACCCCGCAAAATATGTTGTGAATTGATCGCATTCATGACTTTGCTTAAAACCCGAATCTTCTTAATTCTCAACCTTTAATGGATTGCTTTGCAGTCCACCACTTATTTTATGACAAAAACTACTTTCTTCCACCATTGGACATTATCTGTCCTATTTTGTGCATCCTTTCTGTTTTTTTCCTGCAAGAACAACAGTGAAACCCCTGAGCCCGCGCAGCAGGAAGATGAACGCATAACACTTGTGAAAAAATGGGTCAGTAAATGGGCTCAGCAGGATTTGAACAACGTCGACCCAAAAATTGAGTATTTTGAAAAGTCTAGAAATTCAAAAGAAATGATCTCAGGGGAAAAGGAATTTTCGCTCAACCTGGCCAAATCGCTTGATACTTTGACCTTGCGCTTTAATGCGTACCCTGTACGACCTGCAACCGGGGAATTGCCAAATTTAAAAGGTTACTATTTTTTGAAGGAATACGCCGATTTGACTGCCGACAGACTGGAGCTTACCATGACTCCCTCCACCGATGCAAAAACAAAAGGCACTGTCGTTGTCAAACAAATGTTCGTTGGATTTCCCGTCGGCACAGACCCACTTGGCGGACAAGCCGATATCTGGAAAATCACCTTTACCGTACCGAGGTAAATAAGTAATTCCCTGGGTGAAAATTAATGCGCCAGGGGACGCCGGAATATGGATCAGTCAGAAATATCTGCTTTTATGATATTCCGGTATATTATCCTGGATTTCAAATTATAATGGGAAATGACTTGTATGGACGTTAATCCTACCGCGCCCGGAATTCGGCAATCAGGTTCAGTGCCTTGTCTGTGAGGGAAGCACCATGGGGAGATGTTGCGCCTGGAAGGTAGGTAATAGTAACCAGCCCCAGGTCTTTGAGGTGATTGATTTTTAAAGCAGCGTGCGCCCGGTGACCTTCGGGCAAATCGTCCAGAAGAATTTCATCTTCATAAATAAATAGCATCAGACATTCTGTGGTTGAATACATGATATTAAAAACGGTTTGCGCCAGTCGGAAAACTCTTTGAACAGCAAATTCTTCCGGGATTATTCCTAAAAGCCTTGACTGCTATTTTAGCCCTAACCAGATTTTCTTGAACGGATTATCCGATGCTGCCCATTTTAATTCAAGCAACGTTTCCTGTAGATCATTGCGATCATAAAGCCAGGATGAAAAAACAGCCAAAGCTGCAAGCAAAACAAGAAGTAAATAGGTAAGTAAATAAAACGGTACCGTTACATGCAGCAGCAGAACCTTCAAGGTTGTTTTGATTATCGTTTTCATTTTTGCAAAGGGGAGGAGCGTTTATTAAATCAGGTCGAAATGTAGTACAAATACTACAAAAGTCAAATGCGGCTGTGTCTGAATTTCTATCTTTTTCAGAAAACTTCAATTTCCTGAATTTAAGTAGTAAAAACGTCCATTTCCGTAAAGGAATTATATTATCCTCCATCATGCCTTTCTTACCGCCTATTCGCTAACAAGCAGATTGCCCGCATAAATCTGCTTGCTTCGACAGCCATTTGCGTTACAGTTAATTGTTGTTAGTGTTACTGGCACTATTTTTTCGAACTGTTATTTCCAAACTTTGACAGTTCCCGATGACTAAAAATAGCAATACAACAATCTTATTCAGCCTCCATAATTTCACATTACTGTTCTGTTTTGCCTGCTCGTTGATTTTCACAGATTTGCCTGCCCAAAAACCTCAAACAATTCCAGATTCCACTGACATCATTCCCGATACGCTGCTTTTCAGGCTTGAAAAAGTCCAGGCTGCGATAAACCAGGTCAATGCTGACAACAAAAAAGGATACAACTTAACCGGTATTAGCAAGAATCTGAGAACGGTGAAAGCGAGTTTGGCAGAAATTAATGACGCCATGAAGGTTGAAAATAATCTTCCTGATGTAAAAGACCTGCTCAATTACCGGATGATTCTTTCCGACATCAGCAAAAATACAGACGTTTGGCGCAAAAACTTATCGGTCAGCAATGCGCAGCTGCAAAACACATCGGAGCTGATTATCAGCTTTTCGAGAGATTCTCTGTTACAGATTAACGGAAAAGATGCTGGTCAAAAAAAATTGTATGCCGGCCAGATTTCAGACCTGAAAGACAGACTGCAGCAGGCTGGCAAAATCACCGTTGCAGATCTTGATACTGTGAGCCGGCTACTGGCCGACGTTTCTGCTGTCAATTTTCAGGCAAATGACCTGCGTACACTGATCAACGAATACATCAGGGAATCCGGAAATAATGTACTTAACCGGGAAGCCAGCTATTTATGGAATACAGAGAAAAAGCAGAACCCGGAAAAACTTACGTCGCTGGTCAAAGGATCCTATTCCGGTCAGGATAAAATATTGCGCTACTTTTTTAATTCCACCTGGGACAGCAGAATTTTATTGTTAATTGTCGCTCTTGGCTTTTTCGCGTGGATTTATGTCAATTTCAGGCTCATGCACCAGCACAAATTGACAGCAATTGCTCCTGTACCTGATTTCAAATACATCAGGCCCATTCCGGTATTGTCAACACTCGTCGTTTTGTTTAGCATTTCACCACTTTTTGAGCCCGATTCGCCTTCGATTTACATGGAGCTGAACCAGTTTATTCTTCTGATCGTGATGACAATTTTACTTTTCAGAAAACTGGAAAAAGAACAGTTGAGATGGTGGCTGCTGATTTTCGTACTTTATATTGCTTTCATTGCCTGCAACGCGATCGTCAATGAGCGTTTTTACTTACGGAGTATCTTCATTTTGCTAAACATTGCTTCGTTGTACATCGGATTCCGGTTTTATCGCAAAGCTGCCAGTACCGGAATGGAGGTACGTTTTGTAAAACCGGTCGTTTTCATTTTCACGCTGTTTAATCTGATAACTATAATACTCAACGTTATTGGCCGGCTCAGCCTGGCTAAAACGTTCTCGGTTACGGCAATTAGCGGACTGACACAGCTTATCAGCCTTTCCATACTAATCCGGATTATGATGGAGGCAATGGAACTTCACATTCAGGTCAGTATTGCCTCAAAACGTCTGTTTTCGAAGATCAATGTCGCTACCAGCCGGGAGTCGTTCAGAAAAGGGATTGTCTTCATCTCTGTTTTTCTGTGGATTTTGGTTTTCGCGATCAATCTGAATATTGTCAACTGGATCTATGGGCTCATTGGTCATATTCTCAGCAAACCACGGACCTTTGGCAGCATCAGTTTCACACTGGGCAACATTCTTTTCTTTTCAGTTATTATTTACTTCTCGAATAAAATTCAGAAAAACATCGGCATATTTTTCGGGGAGGCCGATGTAAATTTCACCAGCAACAACGTTCCGAAAGACTCCAAACTGACACTTATAAGACTGGTCGTTATCGTTGTAGGGTTTCTTTTTGCCGTCATGGCCTCAGGTGTTCCGTTGGACAAAGTCACCGTTTTGCTGGGTGCACTGGGAGTCGGAATTGGGTTGGGTTTGCAGAACATCATCAATAATTTCGTCTCCGGCATTATTCTGATATTCGAAAAACCATTTAACATCGGCGACTACATTGAACTGGCAGATAAGAAAGGAAAGGTGCTAGACATTGGAATAAGATCCAGTAAAATGCTGACACCGCAAGGATCCAGAGTCATCATTCCAAACGGAGACCTGCTTTCAGGGCGGCTGGTGAATTACACTCAGAAAAACGCCCACCTGAAAAGTGAACTTACTTTTAAGGTAAATTTGGACACTGATCTGCAACAATTAAAACAGTTGATCACCGAAACCGTTGAAAAATCTGACGGCATCATAAAAAAAGCACCAAAGCAGATTCTGATCAACTCGGTAACCGCTGACAGCGTGGAGATAAAGGTGATGGTCTGGCTTGAGAACGTCTATCTTGAACCTGTTTTTAAAAGTAATCTACTGGAACAGCTGCTGATTAAATTCAAAGAGAAACAGATTAAAACCATGTAGCTACTTAGTCAATAAATGAACCTGATATTGCATTGACGGCGCACATTTTTAGTAGATTTTGTTCAATATTCCGTTTATTTGAGAAACTGTGTCATTTCAACACAAACAAATTATATTGTCTATGAGAATACTGCTTCTTTCCATTTTTGCCTTCACGCTTAGCTCACAAAGTTTATTTGCGCAAAACGATCTGAAACTCTGGTATAAACAACCTGCAAGAAACTGGAACGAGGCACTTCCGGTTGGCAACGGCAGACTGGGCGCCATGGTTTTCGGTAAAGTGAATGAGGAACTGATTCAGCTCAACGAAGAGACTTTGTGGTCGGGCGGGCCTACAAATACCAATCCGAACCCAGGAGTCGCCAGGTATCTTCCGGATATCAGAAAAGCATTGGCGGGCGAAAATTACAAACTTGCCGAAGACCTGACCAAAAAAGTACAAGGGCTTTTTACTGAATCCTATGAGCCATTGGGCGATCTGCTCCTGAAACAGGAATTGCAGGGTGACGTAAAAGATTACAGAAGAGAACTCGATATTTCCAACGCCATTTCCACTACCCGGTTTTCCGTTGGTAATGTCACTTACACCAGAGAAATTTTCGTTTCCGCACCGGATCAGGTTATTGTTATCAAATTGAAAGCGAGTGAAAAAGGTGCGCTTAAATTTTCAGTCTCAACACAGAGTCAGCTTTTCTACGCCAACGCAGCTATCTCAAATGACGAAATTGCTATGAAAGGCGTTGCGCCCTCCCACGTTGACCCGAATTACTCCAACACGATGGAGCCGCCGGTTGTGTACAGCGATCCTGCGAAATGTCGTGGCATGCGGTTCGAATTGCGTTTGAAAGTAGCGAGTCAGGATGGGAAACTAAAATCCGACAGCACCGGAATACAGATTCAGGATGCGACAGAAGTGGTTATGCTCGTTTCTGCTGCCACCAGCTTTAATGGTTTTGATAAATGCCCGGATAAAGATGGCAAAAATGAGACAAAACTTGCGGAACAGTATCTTTCGGGCGCAGCGGGAAAAAATTTCGAGAGCCTGAAACAGGCACATATTAACGACTTTAAAAAATATTTCGATAGAGTAAGCCTGGTCATCAACGGAAATCCGAAATTGGAAATTCCAATGGACGAGCGTTTGCTTGCCTATTCCAAAGGAGGACAGGATTCTGGCCTGGAAGCACTTTATTTCCAGTTTGGCCGCTATTTATTAATCTCCAGTTCCCGTCCCGGTGGTATTCCGGCCAATCTTCAGGGAATATGGAACCATCACGTACGCCCGCCGTGGAGCAGCAATTTCACGACCAATATCAACACGCAGATGAATTACTGGATGGTCGAGTCCGCAAACTTATCTGAGTTACACAATCCATTAATCGAACTGATCGGACAGCTGGCAGAAACCGGCAAGGAAACAACCCGGAATTTTTACAATGCTCCCGGGTGGACCGTGCACCACAATTCTGACATCTGGGCTACGACAAATCCGGTCAGCGGAAGTCCGAGCTGGGCAAACTGGCCGGTCGGTGGCGCATGGCTCAGTCAGCATTTGTGGGAACATTATCAGTTCACGGGAGACAAAACGTACCTGTCGGGCACGGCCTATCCACTGATGAAATCTGCGGCGATGTTCTGCCTGAGCTGGCTTGTAGAAGACAGTCAGGGTCGCCTGGTTACTGCTCCTTCTACCTCCCCCGAAAATGTGTTTATCACGGACAAAGGCCAAAAAGGAACTGTTTCTGTGGCTACAACAATGGATATGTCGACAATCTGGGATTTGTTCACAAACCTGATCCAGGCTTCGGAACAGCTGCAAACTGATCCGGATTTCCGAAAATTACTGATTGAAAAACGGAGCAAATTATTTCCGTTACAGATCGGAAAGAAGGGGAATTTGCAGGAGTGGTACAAGGATTGGGAAGATGAGGATCCACAACATCGCCATATTTCACATTTATTCGGGTTGTTCCCTGGCCGGCAAATTTCTCCGCTGTTCACCCCTGCCTACGCCGGGGCTGTACGAAAATCGATGGAGTTGCGTGGCGACGGCGGAACAGGCTGGAGCAAAGGCTGGAAAATAAACGTCTGGGCCCGGCTACTGGACGGAAACCATGCATACAAATTGATCCGGGAGCAGTTGAAATTAACCGGCATGGAAGGAACCGACTATGCAAATGGCGGAGGAACCTATCCAAATTTGTTCGATGCTCACCCTCCTTTCCAGATTGACGGCAATTTTGGAGGCACCTCCGGAATGGTGGAAATGCTCGTACAAAGTCACGACGGGCTTGTGAATGTTTTGCCTGCAATTCCGGACCAATGGGCGGCCGGAAGTGTGAAAGGATTGAAAACCAGAGGTGGCTTTGAAGTGGATGTGGAATGGAGCAAGGGCAAAATCACCAAACTGACAGTCCGCTCTCAACAGGGTGGAAACTGTCGCCTTCGCGTACAGACACCTTTGAAAACAACTGCAAAGTCCGTTTTGAAAATTGCGAAAGGAGAAAACACAAACCCGTTTTTCACAAAGGCGGCAATTTCTGACGGAACGACAGTTCCTGCTGATAAGGATGTGGTAATCTATGATCTGGCAACAGAAACCGGTAAAGAATATATACTTACGCCGGGTAAATAAAATTACGGCAAAATCATAAACGAAAAAGACCGGCCAGTAACCGGTCTTTTTCGTTTGAATTAGCTGCAATATTACATGGCTTTCATTGCCTTAAAAATATCGGCATGAGGCTGTTCTCCTTCAAAAGTTTTTACCAGATTCCCTTTTTTGTCGTACAAGGCTATGAACGGATAATGCATGATATTGTAATACCGCTGCACCAGTCTCGACGTTCCTTCCGTGCCCACTTTGATGTTGGGATAAGCGCCCAGATTATATTTTGCTGCGAATGGCTTCAACATTTCCATTGATTGCGGGGTGATCATCACAACCTGCTTATTACCCACCACGCTGAAATTTTTAATCATGTCTTTTGTAAAATTCTGGCAGTGCTCGCAATCAGGAGAGAAATAGATCAGAATGGCCGCGCCGGCAGCAAGTTGTGTTGCGGCATAAGGCTGGCTGTTTGTAAGTAAAATCTGGAACGGCGCTATTTTTTTGGCAGTCTGCGCCTGTGAAAATCCTGCCAGCAAAAGCATGGCAAAGAGAGGTACAAATCGTTTTAGGGTCATTTTTTCGCTTTATATTACTGATTGGTAAGTGTTCGTAATTTAAATGATTCTAACGCGGGACAAGTAAATTTCATTGCCGCCAGCCAGCTACTTCTTTTCAATTCCGTTCAGAATTCGGCCGATATCGTTGGCTCTGTTCATAAACTGAAAACTCGTTTCCAGGTCTTCGTTATCAATAGCCAGCTTGAATTTCTTCAACAATTCAATGTAGTCGCCCAAAGCTTTCGACACATTTTCTTTATTCTGGTCAAAAATCGGAGCCCACATTTGCGGCGAACTTTTGGCTAAACGTACGGTTGACGAAAACCCGGTACTTGCCATATCAAAAATCGCTTTTTCATCACGTTCCTTATCCAGCACGGTAAGCCCAAGCGCGAAAGAACTGATGTGGCTCAGGTGGGAAACATACGCCAGATGCAGGTCATGCTCAACAGGCGTCATGTAATGGATACGCATTCCCACATCGCGTAGGAACGTTTCAACAAGCCCCAAAGAATCTGCCTGACTTTTTTCGCGGTCACAAATGATGACATTTTTGTTGAAAAGCAATTCTTTAAATGCTGCTCCCGGACCCGAATTTTCAGTTCCAGCCATCGGATGAACGGCCACAAATTGTTCTCTTTTCGAATGCGAAGCCACAATGCCGCAAATCAGTTCTTTTGTTGATCCCAGATCCATTACGGTTTTTCCCTCAGGAATCCGATCCAGAATGTATGGCAGCAATTTGATTACCGCATCTACGGGCGTTGCCACAACACTGAGTTCCGCAACCTCCAGGGCTTCTTCCAACGTCATTATTTCGTCCACAATCCCCTTCGCAAGCGCTATTTTCTGATTTACAACAGAATTATCAACGCCAACAAACCGAATATTGGGATATTTTTCACGCAGACTTAAAGCAAACGATCCGCCAAGCAAACCGACGCCAATGATGCTGATTACCATTTTCTATTTTTGAACAAAATTTCAACTAAAAACCGTCAGGCGGCACGTCAGGCACCGCCTTCCACAATTAAACTTTTAATCTTTCCACAGCCTCCCAGATCCGCTTCTTTGGCATACACAAAGACAATCGGATATAACGCTGACCTTTCGGGCCAAATATAAATCCGGGCGCTATAAATATGTGTTTTTCAACAAGTAGTGAATTCACAAGATGCTCAGCTGATTCGACAGATTCCGGCAATTTGCCCCACAAAAACATTCCTTCCTGCGCCGGATCCCAGGTACAACCCACTGCATTCAAAAATGCCTCAGATGCTTCCAGCCTTCCCTGATATACCGCATTTCTGTCGGCGTGCCATTGATCGGAATTATGCAATGCAGCCACTGCGGCTTCCTGCAATGCCCAGAACATCCCCGAATCCACATTGCTTTTTATAGTCAGTACTGCGTCAATGTAAGCCTTTGCTCCGGCCATCCAGCCGAGCCTCCAGCCTGCCATATTGTGCGACTTGCTCATCGAATTTAACTCAATCGCAACATCTTTTGCACCGTCAACAGACAACAAACTGATTGGCGCCTTTTTGTTCAGAATGAGACTATACGGATTGTCATGGCACAAGAGAATTTTATGTTTTTTGGCAAACGCGACGGCTTGTTCAAAAAGTTCTCTTGTTGCAGGAGCTCCCGTTGGCATGTGCGGATAATTGAGCCACATCAGCTTGGTTTTGGAAGTGACGAGGCTCGCAAGCACTTCCCAATCAGGCTGCCAGCCAAAATCTTCCCGAAGCGGATACTCCTTAACCACTGCGCCCACCATCTGGCTCACGGCGCGGTAGGCAGGATAACCAAGTTCAGGCACCAGCACTTCATCTCCCGGATCAAGAAATGTCAGCGAGATATGTGTGATACCTTCTTTTGAACCAATCAAGGGCAAAATCTCGGAAACAGGATTTAACGTTACGCCGTAAGTATGGCTATAATATTCCGCGATCGCATTTCTAAAACCCGGTGTTCCTACATAGGGTTGATAACCATGCGCCAACGGTTTTTTTGCCGCTTCCGACAAAGTGTTCAAAGTTTCTTCGGAAGGCATCATATCCGGATTTCCAATTCCCAGATTGATCACGTCATACCCTTCTGCAACCAGTTTGCGAACCTCTGCCAGTTTTACCGAAAAGTAATATTCGGAAGTTTGCCTGGTTCGCTGAGCTGTCTCAATTATCATTATTCAAATCGATTAATTATTGCCAAGAGCCACCAGCACTCAGCTTTTAAACGTTTTCATTGTTTCAGGCAATGGAAACGGCGCGCAATTTACGACTTTTACAACAATGGACGCAAAGATTCGCACAGTCGTCAGCCGCTAAAAAAGCCATTCCTCTGAAACCAACAGCAACACCTTACCGATTTGTATGATATTGGTTCCGGTTATTCCATTAAATTAGCAACATGAACGCCAAACATCTCCTTCTGCTTTTTGTGATATTGCTTTCAGGCTGCGACAAACCATCTGAAAAAATTACCGTTGCCACTGCTGCCAACGTACAATATGTCATGAAGGATTTGAAGACGGCATTTGAAAAAGAGTCTGGCAAAGAAATCCAGATTGTAGTAAGTTCTTCCGGAAAACTGACCTCACAAATACGTGAAGGTGCTCCGTTCGACGTTTTTGTTTCGGCCGATATGCGTTACCCGCAGGAAATTTTTGAGAAAGGAGGATCAGAAGAAAAACCTCGTGTATATGCATTGGGCTCCCTGGTGTTGTGGTCGATGAAAATTCCTCTAACCGACTTAAAGCTAAGCTATCTGAAAGACGCGAAAATTAAAAAAATAGCCATTCCGAATCCACGCACAGCACCTTATGGAGAGGCCGCGATTCAGGCACTTGAAAAAGAAAACCTGATGAAAGCTATTCAGCCGAAACTGGTTTTCGGCGAAAGTATTGCACAAACCGCCCAATATGTGACAACAGGCTCCGTGGAAGCCGGTTTCAATGCGCTTTCAATTGTGATGTCGCCGGAAATGAAGGGAAAGGGAAACTGGGTTTTGGTTGATTCAACCTTTTATAAGCCGATTGAGCAAGCGGCCGTTCTTTTGCGTCATAGCGAGGATTCGCCTAAAAAAGCCACGAGCCGCCTATTCTATGACTTTTTGTATTCTAAAAAAGCAAAAGAAATTTTCAATAAGTACGGCTATAAAACGAAGCCGTGACTTTTGGTTCTCAGATGTGCAGCGATTCTGTATGCATTCAATTTTTCATCAGGTCGCTGTTAAAATAAATTTAAAACCGATTCCCGAATAATCTGTTAATGGATTGGCAACCGCTCTGGCTTACCTTTAAACTTGCAACGATCACGTCTGTTCTCTTGCTGGCCTTCGCATTGCCTTTGGCCTATTGGCTGGCGTTCGGAAAGTTCAGGGCACGGGGCGTCGTCGAAGCCCTCATCGGCATGCCGCTGGTGCTGCCGCCTTCCGTAATCGGTTTTTATTTGCTGCTTGCATTCAGTCCGTCAAACTGGTTTGGCGCCTGGATTGAACATGTTTTCGGACTTCGGCTCGTATTTTCTTTTCCCGGGCTCGTTTTTGCATCCATACTGTACAGCCTGCCTTTTATGGTTTACCCAATCCGGGCCGGGCTTCAGTCTTTACCAGGCTCGCTCAGGGAAGCTTCGTATATTTTGGGCAAAAGTCCTCTTGAAACCTTTTTCAAAATTCTGTTACCCAATTGCAAATCGGCAATACTAACAGCTTTCGTACTCACATTTGCACATACGGTCGGTGAGTTTGGCGTCGTACTGATGATTGGCGGAAATATTCCTGGGGTCACGAAAGTGGCATCCGTAGCGATTTACAATGAAGTGGAAGCGTTGAATTACGGTGCCGCAAATCAATACGCGCTGGTCTTGTTTGCCATCACCTTCATAATTTTACTTTTGGTTTATTCCATCAATAACCGCCTGCATCGTGTCCGATATCCTGCTTGACATACAACTCACACAGCTATTGCGAAGCGCTGGCGGACTCATACCGCTGGAAGTTGCTTTCTGTGTGTTTAAAGGAGAAACGCTGGCTATCACGGGCGCATCAGGGGCCGGAAAAACAACGCTTTTGAAACTGATTGCCGGCCTGAATGAACCGCTTTCCGGCAAGATCAGCTACAACGATACAGTCTGGCTTGACTCGGCTTTAAAAATAAACGTTAAGCCCCAAAATCGAAATCTTGGTTTTGTATTTCAGGATTATGCGCTGTTTCCTCATTTTTCAGTGCGGGAAAATTTAAGATTCGCGCTGACCAGTAAAGAGGATGCCTGGCTAAATGAACTTCTGGAAGCGGTGGAATTGACTGCTCTGGCAGATCGGAAACCTTTTCAACTTTCAGGTGGTCAACAGCAACGGGTGGCTTTGGCAAGGGCACTGGTGCTTCGCCCTAAATTGTTGCTGCTTGACGAACCACTCGCTGCGCTGGATCAGGAGATGCGTGGGAAATTGCAGGAATATCTGGGCGCTTTCAAAAGAAGGTTTAACCTCACGATTTTGATCGTAACCCATGACCTTGCCGAAATTTTCGGTCTTGCCGATCGCGTTGCGGTAATGGAAGAGGGTAAAATAAAAAAGCTGGGCACACCTTCTGAGGTTTATTTACAAAATCCCGGGCAAGCCGATAAAGTTGCAGTTTTTGGTCAGGTCCTGTCAGTTGAGCCCGGTTCAGAGCATATTCGTGTACAGGTTTTGATCCGGCAGTCGGTCTACCAACTCCAGGTTCCCATCGAAAAACTACCCGAATTGATTCCCGGGCGTTCTTTTGTGATTAATTATGGACTGGACAATCCGTCCCTGGAATTCCTGAGTTTCGGCTCTGAATAATTTTCAGGTAAGGGTAATTATCATTTCAAACTGTCTTTAAAATCTAAAAACTAACCATTAATGCTATGCGTTCTTTATTACGAATTTTACAAATAGTGCTGATTACCATTCCCATGCTGGCAATGCGCCAGGACAAACCGCTTCGCGTCATATTTTTTGGTGATTCGATCACGCAGGCCGGCGTAGGGCCAACGGGTTATATCACCCAGGTGGGCGAAATGCTGAAAGCGGCAGGTAAAGAAGGGCAATATGAGCTGATCGGCGCCGGAATTGGTGGCAATAAAGTATATGATCTGTACCTGAGACTGGAAGATGACGTTCTTTCTAAAAAACCGGACGTTGTATTTATATATGTGGGAATCAACGATGTATGGCATAAATCTTCATCCGGAACGGGCACGGATGCGGATAAGTATGTGAAATTTTATGAAGCGCTGATCAAAAAAATGAAGGCGCAGAACATTCGGGTAATTGTGTGCACGCCAACTGTGATCGGAGAAAGGAATGACAATTCTAATTCGCAGGATGGAGATCTGAATCAATATTCCAAACTGATCCGTGAAATCGCAACACGGAACAACTTACAATTGCTTGATCTTAGAAAGGCTTTTGGTGATTACCTGATGCAGAACAATCCTGAAAACAAAGAAAAAGGTGTTTTGACCAGCGACCGCGTTCATTTAACCGAGGCTGGAAATAAATTCCTGGCCGAAAAAATGCTGGAAGCATTGGTACAGAAATAATAAAATCTTCTCGAAACAAATAAGTCAGCCTTTCGAAAGCTGACTCATTTGTTTTTATATCAATTACCAGAGTTTCTCAGGATATAGCCCTTTCTCATGTAGAGCGAGCAGAGAAGCCTGCACTGTTGGCTTGTCTTCCGGATAAGTTACACCAAACCAGTTAGATGCGATTCTGAAAACCCGGCAGTCGCCCAAATCATTTTTGATGATATGCGACATGACAGTCGGAATGTAAAATTCCGCCTTCGGAGAGTCCAGATTCTTCCGTGCATATTCTTCAAACAGATCTCTTGTGATCGGGAACATGGAAGGTTTAAAACCCCAGAAATTCATTGAAACCGGCGTTTCCGGAGCCAGTTCGGTACGTTCGCCTTCCTCTTCGAAATAGATCTTTCCTGCATCTTCAAAAATCTTCGTCCTTTCCACAACCGATTCCAGATTGTGGTCGTCCCTTTCCACGCACACACCGCGGGAAACGGTTCCATTTTCCGACAATGTGCGTTTTAGCTCGTAACCGATCATGGCATGTTGCTTGTCGTTGGTATCTGTTCGCAGGAATTCTGCCATGGTAACAAAAGCGTCGTGACCATAAAAATCGTCGGCGTTAATTACAGCAAAAGGCGTGTCAGTCTGCTCCCAGGCACATAATGTAGCATGTCCGGTTCCCCACGGTTTCTGCCGCTCAACAACTCCCAAATCTGCTGGAACATAAGATTGTACGCCTTGTATCGCAAAATCATACTCAATTTTTCCTTTCAGTTTTGGCGCGAATAACTCCTCTGCACTATCCTTAATTTCCTGACGAACAATGAAAACGACTTTACCAAACCCACTTCGAATGGCATCGTACAGCGAGTAATCTATAATTGTTTCACCATTGGGCCCAAATTGGTCCAATTGCTTAATACCTCCGTAACGGCTCCCGATTCCGGCAGCTAAAATCAAAAGAGTTGGTTTCATTCAAAATGTGTTTGCAAGAAAAGAGCCCGGTTTGTGAAGGCCCTGATCTTTAATAAATTAAAGTTTCCCGCTGTCAGCAGACTTTTTGCCCGACTTTGATGCGACAAAATAAATCCATATTTAATCTAAAAAAAAACGCGGCGTGCAATTCACGTCGCGTTTTCGAAAATAAAATATTTTAATTAACCTACACTGCGAAGCTTTCGCCGCAACCGCAGGTACGTGTTGCATTCGGATTGACAAACTGAAAACCTTTTCCATTCAGGCCATCCGAGAATTCCAGGATGGTACCGGCCAGATACAACAGGCTTTTTTTGTCGACGATGATCTTCACACCTTTATCTTCAAAAATCATATCGGTAGGCTTTGTATCCGAATTAAATTCCAGATTGTAAGTCAAGCCGGAACATCCGCCGCCTAAAACACCAACGCGAATCTGGTAGTCATCCTCGTGTCCGTCTGCTTTGCGGAGTTCTATAATTTTATCCTTTGCGGTGTCGCTTACAGTAACCATATTTTGAAATGTTTATGCTTCGGTTTCTATAACATTTGAACCGAACCTGAAAGTTCAGCAATGTTTTAATCTCTTTGATTCTAGTTCAAAAAAGATACGCTAATTTAATTCGGCACCAAATGCTTATCGCTTTTCCAGCACAACCGGGCCACCCTGATTAATCCCGGAAATGTGCGCGTTGGCGTCTATTCCTGCATTTTTGAAAGTTTCCTGCATCGCGTTTCCCACTTTTTGAGCGGTTTCAATACCCCGGCTTAGTGCAAACATGGAAGGCCCGGCGCCGGAAATACTACACCCAAGCGCTCCGTTTGAAATCGCCGCCCGCTTCACTTCATTAAATTCAGGAATCAGAATAGAACGAACCGGCTCAATAATCACATCCACCATGGAGCGGCTGATCAGGTCGTAATCCGACTTCATCAGCCCGGCAACAAGTCCTGCCACATTCCCCATTTGCGCGATGGTATTTTTCAGAGACACCTCATTTCTCAAAATGTACCTGGCATCTTTTGTATTAATCTCAATGTCCGGATGCACCAATGTGCAGTACAAATCTTCAGGAACGGGAATGGAAAAAATATCCAGCGGTGTGTAACTGCGTATCACCACAAAACCACCCAGTAAAGACGGCCCCACATTGTCGGCATGTGCAGAACCGGAAGCGATTCGCTCTCCTTCCATCGCAAAAGGGAGCAACTCCCTTCGGGATAACGGGCAGTCGAGCAGTTCATTCATGGCTACGACGCCGGCAACTGCGCTGGCAGCACTTGAACCCATTCCGCTACCGAGCGGCATATTTTTATGCAAAATTACCTCACAGCCAAAATCAGGAATACCTAAATGTTTCAGCAGATGCAGCATCACGACCGTTACCGCATTCTTCTCGGCCGCGCGAGGTAAACGCCCCTCATCACCTGTAATATTCGAAATGACGATTCCCGGCTCTTCACGCCGCCGTACTTCTACAATATCGCCTGGCTCCTGAATGGCAAAACCAAAAATATCAAACCCGCAGGCAACATTGGCAACAGTAGCCGGGGCAAAAGCTTTTATATAATTCACTGTAAAAAATTGTTTTGCTTCAAATAGAGGACCGTTGCCTCAAAAAAATGCTCCGCATCTTCGACCGATTCTTTGGCATCTTCTTGTAAAACTTCGTCATAATCATAATCGCTGAATTGCCGTTTTTCGAAAGATCTTTGCAGGATTGTATTAAATTCTCTATCCCAAAGACCTGTTTTTAAAAACAATTCTCTGAATTTATTATGCGAACCAACGTGTGTTTTTGTTTCAATTTCACTTACTAAAAGTAGCGCCTGGATACAATGAAAAATTGAGTAATACGCCCGGTTCACACAAGCCTCTAACGAGGAATCCAGGTATGATGACCGCGCATCATCCAGGCAAACTTCCGCTTTTTTGATTATTTTGACCGGTGTCAGTTCGCTCATACGATAATGCCTTCCTCAAACACATTAAGATTCAATCGCGATGCCGCGGGACCGGGTTCGAGTTTCGCCATCGGTATTGCGGAAACCCAGACGCCATATTTTAACCCAAGATTTGCTGTCACTGGCGAAAGTCTGCTTATTTCCGAAAATGTTTTAATTTCCGGATCATTCAGCACCACTAAATAATCTACATCCGAGTCACCGTGCTCCTCGCCTCTTGCGTACGACCCGAATAAAATGACTTTATCGAGTCGTTCCTGATATAACAATTCCATTTCCCTTACAAACTCCTCAGTCAGAGACGCAACCGACTCCGGCACCTTTCTGTTGCTCATGGTCTATATCGTTTGAAAACAAATTAACCAACAAATAAAATACCTATCCCAAATAACTGCTGATACTCATGATATCGGCAAATACACCGGAAGCAGTCACCTCCGCGCCGGCGCCTGGGCCTTTGATCACCAATGGCCTGTCCTTATATCTTTCTGTGGTAAACGAAACGATGTTATCACTTCCTGATAATGTATAAAATGGATGCTGCGCATTTACAGTTCTTAATTCTACAAACGCTTTTCCGTTTTCAAGGGTTGCAATGTAACGGAGCTTTTCTCCATCCGCTTCTGCATCCGCCTGCAGTTTCGCAAAATACCCGTCAGATATGACCAGTTCGTCGAAAAAGGATTCAACGTTAGCCGCAGCCAGGCAGTTTTCAGGTAAAAGTTTTGCAATCGTTACATCTGCCGCTTCCAATGGAACGCCCACTTCTCTGGCCAGGATCAGTATTTTACGGGCAACATCTGCACCACTCAGGTCATCTCTTGGATCTGGTTCGGTAAAACCTTTCGCCTTTGCTTCTTTCACGACGTCCACAAACCGAATGCCCGGCCCGAAAGAGTTGAAAATGTAAGACAGCGTCCCCGACAGAATTGCTTCAATTTTCAGAAATTTATCCCCGCTCGCCATCAGCCCCTGAATGGTATTGATGATGGGAAGCCCGGCACCTACATTCGTTTCGTAAAGGAACTTGACGCCACGTTTGAGCGCGGTCCGTTGTAAAGCCAGATATTCGGCATAAGATCCTGAATTTGCCACCTTATTCGGCGTTACTACCGATATGCTTGCATCCAGTAACATGTTGTAATACTGCACGATATCCTTATCAGAGGTACAATCAACGAAAACGCTGTTCGGCAAATTCAGTTCAATCATGCGCTGTACAAAAGCCGGCAAACTTGTTTTGACCCCTTCGTCATTAACACGATCTCGCCAGAACTCCGAACTGATTCCGTCCGGATCAAGCAGCATTTTTTTTGTATTGGAAAGACCCGCTATATTGAGATTCAACAGTTTTTCCTCCCGCAGATACGTGGTTTGGTTTTTGATCTGTTCCAGCAGCGTGCTGCCGATCAGCCCAACGCCAACAATAAATAAATTCAGTGAACGTGTTTCAGACTGGAAGAACACGCCGTGTATGGAATTGAGTGCTTTCGACAAATCGCTTTTAGCAATCACGACCGAAATGTTCAGCTCCGAAGATCCCTGAGCAGTTGCGACAATATTGATACCATTTTTACCCAAAACAGAAAAAAGCTTACCCGAAACTCCGGTGCTTTTTTTCATCCCCTCACCTACAATGGCAATGATCGACAGGTTCTTTTCAATGGAAATACCGTCAATATATCCCAGCGCGATTTCATGCGAAAATTCCTTTTCCAGCACACTGCTGGCCTTGTTGGCATTTTTAGGGTCGATAGAAAAACAGATAGAATGCTCAGAAGAAGCCTGCGAAATCAAAATTACGCTGATATCATTCACCGACAATGCAGTAAACAACCTCCCCGAAATCCCTGCCACACCGATCATTCCGCTTCCCTGAATATTGACCAGCGCAATTTCATCAATGGACGAAATCCCGGTAATTGCGTAGTCCTTTTTATTGGCAGCTTTCTGTACGAATGTGCCCTCGAAATCTGTGTTAAAAGTGTTCAGAACTTTTAAGGTAATATTTTTTGCAAAAGCGGGCTGCAAGCTCGGCGGATAAATCACCTTCGCGCCAAAATGCGAAAGCTCCATGGCTTCTGCATACGAAATCGAAGGGATTGTAAAAGCATTTGTCACTTTACGCGGATCTGCAGTCATCATGCCGTCCACATCCGTCCAAATCTCGATTACGCTGGCATCCAGTGCCGCACCTATGATGGACGCGGTATAATCCGAGCCGCCTCTTCCTAATGTCGTCGTTATACCTTCTTTTGTAGAAGCTATAAAACCAGTTACACATTGAAGTGCCGAAGTTTTTGCAAAATATTCCAGTATCTGATGATTTGTAACTTCAAAATCCACATCACCCATGCCGTACGTTGCGTTGGTGTGAATGATCTGGCGGGCGTCGCAAAATTCTGCGGCGACACCTTTACTTTTCAGAATTTCGGCAATCACCAGCGTTGAAAGCCGCTCGCCGAAAGACATGATCAGGTCCAGGGTCCGTTCCGAAAGTTCTTTAATCCAGGAAACACCTCTGAGAATGTCGCCAAGCTCATTGAACAATCCACGAACGGCCGCTACCGTACTTCCCTGGTTTTTCACGTTGATGAGGCCTCGGACAATCGCAAAATGGCGTTCCTCGACTACTTTCAGAAATTCGATGTATTCATTATTTCCGGTCGCAGCCATTTTCCCGATCTCAATAAGCCGGTTTGTGACGCCACCCATTGCGGAAAAGACAACAGCGATATGCTCACCGTTTGCCAGATTATTTTCAATGATACTGATTACCTGCCCGATGCTGTCCACAGTACCCACCGACGTGCCACCAAATTTGAGAACCTTCATTAATGAAATTTATACGAATACCGATACTGACACCACGCAACAGCGAAACTGAACTCCTGCGTTTATTTGAAGGTGCAAATATAGCAATTCAAATGCCACAAGGGACTAAATCCGTCAACACATTCCGGTTTTGACGCCATGTTCTCAGCCGTTTAGCTGGCCAGACAAAAGCTTTGGTATCAAAATGATTGCCGCCAGGTCATCTAGAAATGCCTGCTTACAGGTGACTCCTGTCCAGCATTAAACCATTTAAAGCATTAAACAACAATAAGTTATAGCAAATCCTGAGAACACCTTATTTGTGTATTGAAAACGCCATGTACAAGTTGGGATGAAGCCCAAATCATCGTTTTATCCAAAACAGCTAATTGTTTTCCCAATAATTTTTATATAAAAAATACAATATTCGCCACAATTGCCTATTTGTAGTTTTTTATATTACAAAAACATAATTTTATAAATTTTTATTATTGTATTTTAAATTATTGTAAAATTTTATTTTGTTTAAAAATTAACAAGCTATAATTTAGCAAAAGGGTCTTCCACGATTCCATTACTGTGACCGCATTACAGTATCTGTTTGATAACAGTTAAAGCTTATCAGGCAGCACCGCTTTTAATAAACCTAACTTAATTTAATACATCTATTTATCCTGTCACTCCTTAAAAAAAGCGGTATGAAAAAAATGTTTACAATGGGCTGTTTGTCCTTATTACTCCTCCTTGCAAAGGCAGGTTATGGGCAGGACCTCGAAATCAAAGGGAAAGTGTCTGCCCAGGGCAGCATGCTTCCGGGAGCCAGTATCCTCGTAAAGGGAAGCAGCCGGGGAAGCACTACAGATGTAAACGGAGCATTTTCCATGAGCGCGCCATCAGGGGCTACCCTTGTTGTTTCATTTATTGGCTTCAAAACGCTCGAAGTTCCTGTTGCAAATAAGACCGTTTTTGACATTACACTGGAAGAAGACGCGACGCAATTCAGCGAGATCGTCGTGACGGCCCTGGGTATTGCGCGTGAGAAAAAAGCACTTGGTTATTCCGTTCAGGAAGTAAGCGGAAAAACACTGACGCAGGCACGGGAAACAAACCTGGTAAACTCATTATCAGGACGTTTAGCCGGTGTTCAGGTTACGAATTCCAATGGCGCCCCGGGATCATCGTCAAGAATGATCATTCGTGGAGCCAGCTCAATTGGCAGCAACAACCAGCCGCTTTTTGTGGTTGACGGCGTACCTGTGGATAACAGCAATTTCGGTTCAGGTACAGGTGTGGATTATGGAAATGCAGCAGCATCCATCAATCCGGACGATGTTGAATCCATTAATGTTTTGAAAGGGCCAAGTGCAGCGGCATTGTACGGTTCGCGCGGTGCAAACGGCGTAGTTTTGATCACCACCAAAAGCGGGAAAGGATCAAAGGGAATTGGTGTTTCTTTTAACACCAATACTGCCTTTGAAAGCCCGTTCCGTCTGCCTGAATGGCAAAATGAGTATGGCCAGGGCGCAGGAGGGATTTTTTCCTATGTTGATGGAAAAGGTGGTGGAAAAGGAGACGGTGTCGATGAAAGCTGGGGACCTAAGCTGGATGGCAGATTGCTACCACAATTTGACTCTCCGATTGGTGCTGATGGCGTAAGGACAGCAACACCATGGGTTGCACATCCCGATAATGTCGACAAATTCTACCAGACTGGTAAAACGTATACCAATAGCGTTGCAGTAACCGGGGGTAACGAAACTGCCGATTTCCGTTTGTCTTTCACGAATCTGAGCCAAAGTGGGATTTTACCAAACACAGATTACAAACGCCGTACGATTTCCCTGAATGCGGGCTGGAATCTGACCAAAAAACTGAGCATCCGCGCAACCGGAAATTATGTCAAAGATGGCAGCGATAACCGCAATAACTTCGGCCTTTACTTTATATGGTTTGGTCGCCAGGTGGATATGGACAAACTGACAACTTACAAAAAACCGGGCAGTATTTATCAGAACAACTGGAACGACAACTACTGGACCAACCCCTATTACCTGCTCAATGAAAGCACCAAAGCAAACGAAAAGGATCGTTTGTATGGTAACTTTTCTGCCACATACAAATTTGCTGACTGGATTTCATTGACCGCCAGGAGTGGAACAGACTTTTACGAAGACCGCCGCAAGTCAAAAACTGCTGCGCGTCAGGCGATTATCGGAACTTCCGCACTCTACGACGCCTACAACGAAGAGCAGATTTTTGTTCGCGAATCCAACTCAGATTTCCTGTTGAACGCAACGCGAAAATTTGGTGAATTTGACATTACTGCAAACATTGGCGGAAACCACCGTACCAATTATGCGCAACGGAATTACATGGGCGCGACTGAATTGGCTATTCCAAGAGTTTACAACATGGGAAATTCACGCCAGAAGCCGGTTGCCGAAAACAGCTATATTCAGAAAACTGTGAACAGCCTTTACGCGTCAGCAAACCTTGGATTTAGAAATTATCTTTTTGTGGATCTGACTGCCCGAAACGACTGGTCGAGCACGCTTCCTTCCGACAACAGATCCTACTTCTATCCATCCGCTGCGGTGAGCGCGATTATTACTGATATGTTCAACATCAAATCTTCCGTTTTGTCTTTTGCAAAACTGAGAGCAGGTGTCGCACAGGTTGGAAATGACACGGATCCGTACCGGCTGGCAAGTACTTACAAATATGAAAACGCATGGGGAAGCACGCCAAGCTTGTCGGAAAACAACGCCATGTTGAATGCCAATCTGAAACCTGAGATCACGTCGTCGTATGAGATTGGTACAGATATCAGACTTTGGCAAAATCGCGTAGGATTGGACATCACATATTATAGCAAAGTTTCTAAAAACCAGATTCTGGATGTAAATATCTCAAATGCAACCGGTTACCTCTCAAAATTGTTGAATGCGGGAAAAATCAAAAACGAAGGACTTGAAATCCAGCTATCGGCAACGCCCGTCAAAGTTGGGGCATTTCAATGGGATATTGCCGTAAACTGGGCAAAAAACAAAAACAGGGTGGTGTCGCTGGATGGCGGGTTGACTACCTATCAGCTGAACACAAGCTACAATTCACTCACCCAGGCAACGTCGACGAGCAGTTTCCGCGGTCTGTCAGTTGAAGCACGCGTTGGGCAACCATACGGAACATTCTTTGGAAAAGGATTCCTCCGCAGCCCGGAAGGTGACATTGTGTACGACGCGCAGGGCTATCCAATGATCGACCCTGTGAGCCGCGTGCTGGGAAGCTTCACACCTGACTGGATTGGCGGTATTTCCAACACATTTAAATACAAAAACTTCTCACTAAGCACGCTGATTGACATCAAACAAGGCGGGGATATTTTCTCCCAGTCAATCAACGTTGGCCGCTATACCGGGGTTTTGAAGGAGACTACATTCGGGCGTGAAGACGGTGTAATCGGTCAGGGCGTAGTGAATACCGGAACAGCCGCAAATCCGGAATACACACCGAATACCAAGAAGATTTCTTCCGAAGAATATCACCACAAATATTACCTGCTTACAAACAACGAGAACACGATTTTCGATGCGAGCTATGTGAAACTGCGCGAGGTGAAACTGACCTACATGCTTTCGGGCAAGGCGTTCAAGAAACTGCCTTTCCGTGACATTGCCGTCTCTATTGTTGGCCGCAACCTGGCGCTGTTGAAAAGCAATTTGCCGCACATAGACCCGGAAACAAGCTACTATAATGATGGCAACCTTCAGGGAATTGAAAACGGACAAATTCCGACAACCAAAACAGTTGGTTTCAACATCAGTTTTAATTTGTAAGCCATTTTCCAAACGATTTTAAAGATGAAAAACATAAAAAATTCATTCAGTCTCAAAGTCTTCTTGGCCGCTTCGCTGTTCTGTGCCTCTGGCTGTACCGACGACTTTGACAAAATAAACACCAACAACAACAGCGCGGCAACTGCCACCGCAGACTTGTTTATGCCACACGGCATCCAGAGCGCGGTAGACTTGTACTGGGGCGGTTCTCTGGGTATGGACGTCGGTGACGGTTTTTCACAGCATTGGGCGAGGATTCAGTATACGGACATTGATCAATACACCGTTTCAAGCGACGTTTACACCGCTGGCTGGCAGGGATTTTACATTGAGTCGCTTGCGGATTATCAGCGCATTTACAAGATTGGCGTGGAAACCAATAATCCAAATTATCAGGCTGTTGCGGTGATTTTACGCTCCTGGGTATTTTCTATCTTGACTGACACCTATGGAGACATCCCTTACAAAGATGCGCTGCAAGGACTGGAAGGAACATTACTTCCCAAATACAACGCGCAAAAAGAAGTTTACGCAGGATTGATCGCCGAGCTAAAAACTGCCGGCGAATCGATTAATGCAGCCGACAAAACAAACCCGATCGCAGGCGATATTCTCTTTAACGGCGACCTGACAAAATGGAAAAAATTCGCAAATTCATTAAGTCTTCGGTTACTGAGCAGAATGATAGACAAGGCAGATTCGCCTGTTGACGTAAAATCCGAGATTGCGAGAATTCTGGGCGACCCTGCGAAATATCCTGTCCTGGCCTCTGTTGCCGACAATGTTCAGCTCAACTATCTGGATGCGACCAACAACCAGAACCCCGTCAACGTAAATCGTAAGACACGCGATGACCACCGCGTCAGCGCGACGTTGGTGAATAAATTACTGGCACTGAATGATGCCAGACTTCCAATCTATGCAAACAAATCGGTACTCAACCCGGCCTATGTCGGTGTTCCCAATGGCTTGTCGTCGTCCGAAGCAGGTAAGTTAGGACTGGAAAATACGTCCAGAGTAGGTAGTTTTTTTGTAGGCCCAACAGCACCCGGCGTCATCATGTCTTATGCAGAGCTATTGTTTTTAAAGGCTGAGTTTGCATACAAAGGCGTAGCGTCCGCAGGTACTGCGGCAACGAATTATGCTGCGGCAATTACCGCTTCTCATGCTCAGTACAAGCTGGAAACTCCCGCTGCATACCTGAGTGCAAATGCGCTGAAAGATGGCGCTGATGGTTACACGCAGATTATGGAACAAAAATGGATTGCCCTTTACGGGCAGGGATTGGAAGCCTGGACAGAGTTCCGCAGAACAGGAATACCGGCGCTCAAAGCACCACTGCTGAATACCAATCAAAACGTAATTCCAACCAGAATGCCTTATCCGAGCTCCGAAGAGGCCCTGAACTTCGATAATTTCGATGCGGCACTCAAAAGTATGGGAGGTAAAAATGATATGAAACTGAAACTTTGGTTCGCCAAATAAGCGGATCATTTTGAACCAAAAAAAAAGGGAAAAGCGATCAGCTTTTCCCTTTTTTAATATTTGAAAAACCGATTAGAACGCAAGCCCCAAGCCGAAGCCAACATTGGCAACACCGACAAAACGTTTTTCATTAATCGGAATTCCCACCTCAGGATAACCCTGAATATTGACGCGCAAGGCAACATCTTTAAGTTCCGCTTCGGTGGCGAGGAAATCTCCCGACAAGTGAATGTAAAGTGCCCTGAACACCGGAATTCGGAGACTTGCACCTGCACCTACGCCAAAATCCTTCGTAGAAGCCTCGTTAAGCCGCACATCCATTGCATTTTTGCCAGACTCAAATCGTCCCACCATGTGAACAGTAGGCGAACTCACATGCACATATCCGCCCATCACGTGACCTTCCAGCTGCACACGGCCCATATTGATATAAATTGCGGGACCAATCATGAGGGAGTTAAATTTCCATTTGGAAACATTCGTATCCCAGCTTTGGGCCGTGGTTTCGTTGATCAAAGGTTTGATCTCATCCACCTTTTCATTTGCCCGGTCTACGATTGGCTGTGGCCGGGTTGTGTTGATATTCATATTTCCTGTCACCCGCAGACCAATCCATCTCGCGATCCTGAAATCATAATTTGCCTGTATGTATCTGCCCGAACCTGTCAGACCTGCAAAGGGATCGTCTATTTTTTCTCTGGCCAGCTCACCTACCGGCAAACTGTATCCGGCTGTTACGGACAAAAAACTTCTGGAGTCAAGTTGCGCGTGGGCTTCTTTGGTAATCGCTGTTAATGAGGTAATAAGGAAAATACAAGCGTAAGCAGGAATACAAGCGTAAGCAGGAAACTTCATATTCGGTAAAACTGATTTAATGCTAAATGTCATTTGTCTTCATTTTGGGAGTGAATATCATTTACCTTAACAACAAACCCAATCATTTTATTACATTTTTATTCGTCAGTGGCATTTTAGGGAAATTTTGTCAACACAATTTCCGGATTATTGTCTTAATCCATGAAAATAATGGGTGGTACGAAAATGGTATAAACGTTGACATAACCACATTGATAAATACCATGAACAGAAAAGAAACAGAAGATGAAACCAAGGCCACCAAAAACACGAAAAATGTTTGGAAATGGATCTTAGGGGTAGGTATCGTTCTGATGCTTATCGCATTTTGGGGTGGCTTTTTCACTCAAAAGAAGAGTTTCAGCGAGGCTGAAACACCCTCCGCGACTGTTGCTGACTCGACAGAAACTGCGAGCGACACAACAATGGAAGTACATCCGGACACCATCATGAAGAGTGTACGAGGTACTGAATAAGAATTTTACACACGCAAAGCTTCATATAGAATCTCAATCGGGTGCCGGGCTATTCGTCCGGTGCCATCTTTGATCTGATGGCGACAGCTGGTACCCGCGGCTGCAATAATGACCTCCTCAGGTTGCTGGCGAACCGTTGGAAAAAGCACCAGCTCACCGATTTTCATCGAAACATCATAGTGCTCCGCTTCATAGCCGAAAGAACCCGCCATCCCGCAGCAGCCTGAGGGAATCAATTGCACCGTATAATTTTCCGGCAATGACAACATTTTCTTGGGCGCTACCATAGAAGAAAGCGCTTTTTGATGGCAATGACCGTGTAATTTGATCAGTTTCTTGTCTGTGCTGAATATCGTTTTATCAATTCTTTTTTCCTCAATTTCTCTCGCAATGAATTCCTCGAACAAAAGGGCGTTTGCTGAAATTTTGCGTGCATCATCCTTTTGACTTTCTGGCACCAGATCAATATATTCATCCCGGAACGAGAGTATAGCAGAAGGTTCTATACCAATTAGAGGCGCTTCATGCGTGATTAAATCACGCAACAGCGCAACATTTTTTATTGCCAGTTGTTGTGCCTCCTTTACAAATCCTTTTGACAGATATGACCTTCCAGATTCAACATGCTCAGGCATTCCAACCTCATAACCTAGTTTTTCAAGAAGCAGGACCGCCGTTTTTCCGATTTCAGCATCATTGTAATTCGTAAATTCATCACAAAAAATATATACTTTTTTGCCTGTTGGAATTACACCTTGCTTCCTGTTTTTGAACCAATTCCTGAATGTTATAGCCGCAAGCTTAGGCATGCTACGTTCAGGATGAAAACCAACCATTTTATTGGCTACTTTTCTGAGTGCGGTTGTTCCAAAAACGCCATTAAACGCCCAGGGAGCGATTGAGGCAAGTTTCATCTGTTTTGAAAAATTTGCGATCAATTTACTCCGCATCGGAATGCCGTTAGATTCGTAGTATTGCTGCGTAAATTCCGCTTTCATCCTCCCGACATCCACACTGGACGGACATTCGGATTTACAGCCTTTGCAGGAAAGACACAGATCCAGCACTTCCTTCACCATTTCAGATGAAGTGGGTTCGTCATCAGCGGTTGTTGCCGGTGTAAGATATCGCCTCAGAATGTTCGCTCTCGCACGTGTTGTATCCCTTTCGCTCCGGGTTGCCATGTAACTGGGGCACATGGTTCCACCGGTCAGTTCGGTTTTCCGGCAATCTCCCGAGCCGCTGCATTTTTCCGCCATCCGGAGCATCCCTTCACTGCCGGAAAAATCGAAAATCGTTGAGATCACAGGATTGGGCTTATCCTGCCCGTAACGCAGAAATTCGTTCATGGGCGGCGTATCCACAATTTTGTTCGCATTGAAAATCCCATTCGGATCCCAGATACGCTTCACCTGCCTGAACATTTCATACACTTCCTCCCCCATCATAAACGGGATAAATTCACCGCGCAACCGCCCGTCACCATGCTCGCCGGAAAGCGCGCCATTGTATTTTTTGACGAGCTTCGCAGTATCCGCCAGAACGGCACGGAATTTCTGTTTCCCTTCGGAAGTTTTCAGGTTGATCATCGGTTCAACATGCAACTCTCCCGCCCCCGCATGTGCATAGTACGACGCATTGAGCCCATGTGAAGCAAGCAAATTTTCAAGATCTTCGATGTATGCCGGAAGATCATCAACCGCAACGGCGCAATCCTCAATCAGATTTACCGGCTGCGTATCTCCGGGCAAATTTCTTATCAGGCCCAATCCGGCCTTGCGGATATCCCAGGCTTTGTTGGCGTCGCTCCCGAACAGAACCGGGTATGCATAACCAAGATTTTCTTTTCGCAGATCAGCGATCAGGCCATTTGCCTGAACCAGTACTTCGGCATCCGAATCTCCCCAGAACTCAACCATGAGCAAGGCAGCCGGATCTCCTTCCATAAAAAACCGGTTCTGAGAGTATACGGTATGGTTTTTCGTAAAATCCATGATGTACTTATCCACCAACTCAGATGCTTTTGGATGGTGCAGCATTGCCACCCGGTTCGCGTGCAACGATTCACCGATTGAATTGGCATGCACACAAACAACACCTACTGAGGCGGGTGGCATATCAACCAGGGCAATTTTAGCCTCTGTTATAAAACAAAGCGTACCTTCCGATCCAGCAATGAGATTGCACAGATTGATGTTGTTTTTATCAAAATTATCAGCCAGTGCATCAAGTGCGTAACCGGAGTTTCGCCGCGTAACGGTCGGCTTAGCAAATTGTTTTCTGATCAGTTCCTGATCCACCGGATTGGACAAAATACCCCACATCCCCGCATATATTCCATGCTCCTTTTTGTTGGGCGCATTTCTGTTTGCTACCTTTTGAATGTAATCGTCTTTGGAATCATTTTTAAATGTGACCTCAGATCCGTCAGAAAGCAACGCTTTCACTTCCAGCAAATGATCCCGCGTACTGCCCCAGGTTATCGAATGCAAACCACATGAATTGTTGCCGATCATTCCGCCGATCATCGCCCTGCTGGCGGTAGAAGTCTCCGGACCAAACAGCAGTCCGAACGGCGCCAGATGTTTATTCAGATCGTCACGTATGACACCCGGCTGCACCCGTACCCATTTTTCTTTTGCATTGACTTCCAGAATAGCCCCAAAATGTTTCGAAATATCAACGACGATTCCATTTCCTACTACCTGTCCTGCAAGCGACGTTCCTGCCGCACGCGGAATGAGCGTCGTTTTAAATTCATTGGCAAAGCGGATCAGTCTTTTGATATCCTCCGCTGTCTTGGGCAAAGCTACCGCCAACGGCATTTCCTGATACACCGACGCGTCTGTGGCATAAATGCTTCGTTGTGCAGCATGCAGCGTGGAATCATCAAAATAAAGTTCTCCCTCGAATTGGTTGCGAAGTGTATTGAAATTAAATAAGGAAACACGGTTCATTCGGAAGCGGCAAAGAATTTTGAAAAGCTAATTTAATGGAACAATCGCTGAAACCAGGCTAAATCAGGGCATTTATTTGCAATAACACAGTTCTTTTTTACCACCGGATCAGCGTCTTGTTCTAAAAGAAAAGTATCAAACCGTGCTGCATACTCATAGGAATTGAAAATTCAAATCTAATGCCGGGAGCTTTCTCCTGTAAAGGCTTGCGTATATTGGCACAATTTTTACAGATATTACGTATAACTTAAATTTCAGGACGTATTACATCATGAGAAAAATCAATATACTTCTCCTTACTTTATTCAGCACGTTTGCTTTTGCTCAAAACCCGGCCAACATTACGCTCACGACGCCAAAAAGCGAAGCCATTACAGTAACGCTGGTTTTGGAAGATGTTCATTTTCACCCCAATCTGGGAACCGGCCTTGCAGATATCGAGCTTAAACCAGTTGCGATGGTTGATTTTAAAGACAAAACCACTGAAAAAACTGCCGTTGCACTGAAAGAACCCAAAATGATGCGTTTGCAGTATACCGGAAATGGTGTGAACAAAACCTGGATGCTGTTCATACAGCCGGGCGATGACCTGACTGCTACTTTTCCGGGAAATGCGGATGTCGTTTTCACTGGCAAAAACGCTGCTTACCAGACTTTCCTGAAAACACATTTTCTTGAAAATCAATATCAATACCTACCTGTTTTTGGCTACAAACCAGCGCAGATTGAGAACAAGAGCGTAGTTCAGCAAAGCGACAGTCTCAAAAAATTACGCACGTCAGGATATGAGGCTTTCAAAGCTGCAAATCCGCCAGCGCCTGCGTTTGATGCGTATGTAATGGCAACGACTACAACCGAGCCTTCGCTCATCCGCCGGATGATCCAGGAAAAACTCATGCGACGCAACCGAGTTAAAACGCTGGATCCTGCGCAACGGAAAGAACTGGAAGATTACACGCTTTCAGACTTTAAAATACTGGCGGACGATGCATTATTAAGTCAGTCGTATCGTGACGAACTAAGAAACTGGGCGCTGATTCCAAGTACGAGAAAATTCCCGGTTAAAGAGGAAAACAGGTACGAAATCAGCCCGGAAGCATTGAAAGATGTTTATGCATTCAGTAAAGAAAAGCTGCAGAATTATCCCAGACAAAAAGAATATCTGCTGACATACTGGCTCAATTATGCAGCAACAGCCATTCCAACATTGGAAACCGCGAAGACTTTGTTGGCTGATTATAAAGGCATTTACCCGCAATCTGAAAATACCGTATACCTCTCAAAACTCATTGCCACGAAAGAAACGCTCAGTCCGGGTTCAGCAATTGCAGAGGTAAGTTTACTGGATAAAGACAGTGTCGCGGTGGCGCTCAGTTCCTTAAAAGGAAAACCAGTGGTGATGGTTTTTGCATTCAGCATTGGCCAGCATGAACCAAGCCTGAAAGCAATGGAAACAAAATATGGTAACAAAGTAACATTTGCCTACATTTCGGTTGCTCCTGGTATTCCTTTTGGCACCTGGAAAAAATATGCGGCTGACCGCCCGGGCGTAAAACACTATTGGGCTTCTGATGAAAATATTGACGTATTAAAAGATAAGTACGCAATTGACATCCGCTATCCTTTCCTGGTTACGGATGCGTCCGGAAAAATCGTGAACCGGTGGATCCCGCAGGAATTTCCTAATAACGAGACATTGGACGCGGACATATCGAAAGCAGTTGGCAAATAATATGATAACAGAAACCGGATTCTTAAAATATAAATCCGGTTTCTGTTATTTTTCGTTTCGCCGGATCAATATGGTGTGAATTGTCTGCTGGTAATTGTATTCAATTGCAAGATCGTAATTATCGCAGATCTGCTTTACAATTGCCAACCCCAACCCTACTGAGTCAGCTCCTGAGGACTCCTTCTTAAAACGCTCAAAAAGTCTTTCCGGGTCCGTTTTCAATTCATTACCCGTATTACTGATCCGCAAAAAATTCCCGTCGGAGCCTGCAAACAGCGTTCCGTTAGTGAAATTGTGGCGAATAGCGTTGCTAATAATGTTGTTCAGCAAAATATCCGCCAGCAAAGGCGACATGCTCACTTCAAAAGGAGACGCAAAATCCAGATCGACGCTGATGTTTTTGTGGCTCAGAATATCCTCAAAATCAGGAAGTTTAGCTCTAATCAGTTCGACAAGATCGATTTCGTCCGATTCCGTAAACTGCTGGTTCTCAATTTTGGCGAGCAACAGCAATCCCTGGTTCAGCCGCGACATTCTCCGTGACGCATGATAAATTTCTTCAATCCAATAAGTATGGTTTTCACTTAAATCTTTTGATTGAATAAACTGCTCGACACGGGCATTGATCAGTGCGAGCGGCGTTTGAATCTCGTGCGAAGCATTTTCAGTAAATTCTTTCAGACTGGTGTAATCATGCTGCATTTTGTCGGCCATTTTTTTCAATACATCTTCCAGCTCGATAAACTCGGTGACTTCGCTTTGAGGCAATTGCAATTTTTCCTTTTTTGTAAGGTCAAATTCCTTGATCCTTGCCAGTGTATCGTAAAAGGGCTTCCACAATTTCCCCGATAATCTCCTCTGAAACAGGAACATACTGATCATCAGCAATCCCAAAAAACTAACCATTGCGCCCGAAACAGCTTCAATTAATTTGTAAGATTCGATCATTGATTTCCGGATCGCAACCCGGTGCGGCACTGCGCCGATCATGGTATAAAATGTCAGCTGCCGGAACGGGCTCAGGTTGTCGTCATACCGGTTCAGAATCAGCGTGTCCTTGAAAACCACCGATCTCTTGAATTTCCCGTAAACCGGCAATACTTCGATTTTATTTTCAACAAAATAGGAATTACTTACCCACGTATCATGCGTGTGAACGAAGTCTTCAAAATCGCGCATTTCAACTTTTAAACGCGTTTCAACTTCGTCGTAAATCATCAGTTTGACGATCCAGTAAAAACCAATTCCCACAGCCAGGTAACTGATCAGGGAGACCAGCAGATAGATCCGGCTTGTTTTTTCAAGTAATTTCAAGAAACTGCGAATTTATAACCGATGCCGTAAATTGACTGAATGTAATCTTTGCCGCCTTTCTCGAGAATTTTCCTCCGCAGGTTTTTGATATGTGAATAGACCATATCCAGCGAATCCGCAGAATCGATATGATCGCCCCAAAGATGCTCGGCGATGGACTCCTTGGTAAGTGCGACATCAATATTTGACAGAAAGTAAAGCAGCAGATCATATTCTTTTCTGGACAATAAGGTTTCCCGTTCGAGAACAAAAACTTTCCTCCCCTGCAACTGCACCCGAATTTCCTGCCAAACCATGTCGTTAGTGCCCCCGAAATTCCGCCGGCGGATCAGCGATTTCACCCGCGCATTCAGTTCGGAAAGGTGAAAGGGCTTGGTCATATAATCATCCGAGCCAATTTCCAGACCTCTGATTTTGTCTTCCAGCGTATTCCGCGCCGAAATAATGATGATCCCGGTCGTTGCGGCTATTTTTTTCAACGCCTGAATAATATCAAATCCGTCTCCGTCGGGTAGCGTGAGATCGACAATCGTGCAATCGTATTTATACAAGCTGATTTTCTCGTCAGCCTGCCAGAACGAGTTCGCTACCTCGCATGTAAACCCCTCTTTACTAAGATAGTCTACAATACTTTCGGCCAAACCTTTCTCGTCTTCAATGATCAGAATTTTCATTAAGCTTCATTTTTGAGGGCAAATCTAGATCAGGATATTGGAAAAATTTGGGAAACGGTTTTTTTTCTGGAACATATTCGCCGGGTAGCTCCATTTTCCCAAATGTTTCCAGAATTGACTTCTAGTTTCGTTCCAAAATTCGAGGTTAACCACTATTCCTAATCCCCATGTTTTATCAAGGTTCACAAAAAATCCCCCTCCCGCATTATGATCCCGACATTCGGATAAGAAAGAGCAAAAGGCAATACATTGCTTTTTTTCTGGTCCTGTTTGCATCACTTTCCTCTTTAAATGCATTTGCTCAAAAAGTCACACTCCCGCAGATTTTAGAGGAAGGCAAACAAAATTACCCTTTTCTGAAAGCCAAATTAGCAGAAATAAGCGGCGCAGAGAGTAGAATAAAATCTGTCAAAACGGATTATCTCCCCTCATTTATCATCCAGGACCAATATACCTTTGCCACAAACAACAGTGTTAACGGTGCGTTTTTACCAAATGAAGGAAGCGCGCTTTCTCCCTCAGGGGGAATTCGTCCGGAAAATATTTACCAGGGTGTTTTTGGCAGCTTCACCACTGCGTTGGTCGACTGGCGTGTTTTCAATTTCGGAAAGGTAAAGGCAAATGTTAAAGCCGCGAAGGCGGAAATTAACCGCAGTCGCGCCGATTATGAAAACGAGATTTTCCAGCATCAGGTCAGAATTGCCGATTCATATCTTGTGCTGCTGATTAACCAAAAACTGGTGGACGCACAGCGCCAGAATCTGGAAAGGGCCAGGATTTTTAAAGAAATAACCGATTCAGCGGTGAGTTCGGGGATGCGTCCCGGCGTTGACAGTTCACTGGCGAGTGCGGAGTTTGCCAAGGCGCGACTGTTGCTATTGGAAAGTATCCGGGCAGAGAAAACGCAACGTCTCAGGCTTTCTGAACTGAGTGGCAATCTCCAGGACAGCATCCAGGTAGACACCATGCGGTTTTATTCCCAAGTTCCGGTGATCGAAAATGCACAGAACGGCTTTTTAAAAAACCCTGCATTACTCTTTTCACAAGCTCAGATTGATGCCTCACATGCACGTAGCGCAGCTGTTCAGAAATCTTTTTTACCCTCAATTTCCCTCACGGCAGCCGGCTGGGGAAGAGGTTCCGGTGTATCCAACAAAAATGACGCCTACCGGACGGACCTCAGCAGCGGAGTCAATTATCAGGTTTTCAATTATTTGTTTGGCGTTTCAACCCGCTGGAATCTGACAGGCATTCTGCGTGTCAGGAACGATTACAAAGCGGAACAATTTCAGGTCGAGCGCTTCAAAGAAGTTTACAATACGCAAAAAATTCAGCTTGACAGGCAAACCAGAGAAGCCGAAATGCAGTTTCAGCTTTCTCTCGAACAATCCCGGCTCACTCCTGTACAACTGAACGCCGCGAGGAGTGCGTTTGACCAGGCAGAAGCGCGTTACGAAAGCGGCCTGACCGATCTTTTCACACTTGCGCAAAGCTTCACGACCCTCAACCGTGCAGAAGTGGACCGGTACATTGCCAACGGAAATGTATGGCGGGCGCTACTCATGAAAGCTGCTGCCTCGGGCGATCTTTCGCTGTTCCTGAACCAGTTAAATTAATCTGCTTTTCATCAAAGTTAGTATCATAAAATTATGTATCAACTCATCCGAACTGCCCTGCGACAACCCATCTCCATTGTGGTAGTCGTAATCGGCATCCTTTTCTTTTCCATCCTCTCCATCCGGAGCATTCCGGTAGACATTTTCCCAAATCTCGACCTGCCGACAATTTATGTGGTTCAGCCTTACGGCGGTATGGCACCTGACCAGATGGACGGTTTCATTGCAACCCGTTACCAGGATCACTTTCTTTATGTATCCGGTATCCGCGATGTTGATGTAAAGACCATTCAGGGATTGTCGCTGATCAAACTTTCTTTTTATCCCGGCACGGACATGGCTCAGGCGGCGGCAGAAGTGGCTAACAATGTTTCGCGTGCCAAGGCCTACATGCCTGAAGGCACCGTTCCGCCGCAGGTTGTTCGTTTTGATGCGAGTTCTGTCCCGATCGGACAAATGGTTTTTGAAAGCAAATCCAGATCTCTCAATGAAATTCAGGACTTTGCTTCTTCCAGGGTGCGCCCGATGTTTTCACGGATTGAAGGTGTTTCGAGTCCCCCTCCTTTTGGCGGAAACCAGCGCACGATTGTCATTCGTGTGGATCCGGAGCGGATCAGAAGTTACCACCTGACACCCGAGGAAGTGATCAAATCCATTGTCACCAACAACCAGCCGTCGCCGGCAGGGAATATCCGTATGGGCGACCGCACATTGATGACACCGGTAAATTCGCTGATCAAAAAGCCTGAAGATTTTCTAAACATTCCGATCCGTATTGGTGCCGGGCCCACTGTATTCATCAGGGATGTCGGCGTGGTTGAAGACGGCGCCGACGTTACAGTAAGTTACGCTTTGATCAATGGCCGCCGGGCAGTATATATTCCTGTTGTAAAAAAATCCGATGCTTCTACGCTCGACGTGGTGAACAACATCCGTACAGCGCTGCCTCAGCTAAGAAACGCGGTGCCGGAAGATGTAAAAATATCCTACGAATTTGACCAGTCTGTATATGTGACAAACTCCCTCAAAAGCCTGATCACGGAAGGAATTCTGGGGGCGTTACTTACAGGACTAATGGTGTTACTTTTCCTCCGCGACTGGCGAAGCGTAATCATTGTGATCGTCACCATTCCTATTTCCATTTTGTCGGCCGTCATCTTGATGAACCTGTTTGGCCAGACGATCAATATCATGACTTTGAGCGGGCTAGCTCTTGCCATCGGAGTATTGGTAGATCAGGCAACGGTAACGATCGAAAACATACACCAGCATCAGGAAATGGGTAAACCCAAGGAACAGGCGATCTGGGATGCATGTAAAGAAATTGCCTTTCCTGAGTTTCTGATTTTACTCGCAATCCTGGCCGTATTTGCTCCTTCATTTGTCATGAGCGGTATTCCAAGATCCATGTTCCTGCCACTTTCCCTTGCTGTCGGATTTGCAATGATCGCGTCGTTTTTACTCTCACAGACCCTGGTTCCCGTTCTTGCAAACTGGTTGTTGAAAGACCATCCAAAGCACGAGGCTCCGACGCTGGCACTGGATGCCCGCGAAATACATGACGTAATCGAAGAAGGAGTACATCCGTCACTTCCGGCAAAAGGTTTTGAAAAGTTCAAGTTGCGGTACCTGAAAGCCTTGTCAGGCATAATTAACAAGGGATCGCTCGTAGTTCCTGTTTATGTAGTTGGCTCGGTGTTACTGATTATGGGCGGTTTTTTACTGATCGGAACGGACATTTTACCGAAAGCAAACAGTCATCAGTTTCAGATGCGGCTTAGAATTGCTGACGGAACAAGGGTCGAACGTACCGAAGAAGCTACGCTGAAGGTGTTGGATCTGATCAAATCAGAAGTAGGGAAAGAGCATGTGGAAATATCCTCTGCCTACGTGGGAACGGTTCCTTCGAGTTATGGCACATCCAATATTTTTGTTTTCAACAGCGGACCCCATGAGGCAGTTCTCCAGGTTTCACTGCATGAAGATTTCCCTGTCCGTATGGATGCGCTCAAAGAAAAGCTGCGTGAGAGAATCGGGAAGGAATTACCCAAACTCAGAATTTCATTTGAACCGATTGAGCTGGTAGACAAGATCATGAGCCAGGGCGCTTCGACGCCGATTGAGGTGAGTGTGGCAGCGAAGGACGTGAAGGAGGCAGGGAAATTTGCCAAAAAAATTCAGGCAGAAATGGCGCACATTCCTTTTTTACGAGATGTACAGATCGCCCAGCCTTTGGAATACCCGATCCTGGACGTGACAATTGACCGGGAAAGAGCGGGCCAATTGGGTATTACCTCATCGCAGGTAGCGAGATCTATGGTCGCGGCAACATCGTCAAGCCGCTTTACCGACAAAAATCTTTGGCTGGACGATGCAAAAGGATTGGCCTATCAGGTTCAGGTACAAATCCCCGAATATCAGATGACCTCAGTGGATGACATTGGCACAATTCCGTTGAAAACAGGTGCAAGCAATCCGTTGCTCGCCGATGTTGCGACTTTCGCAGAAAAAACAACACCGGGAGAATATGACCGTGCAGGCCCAAACCGGCTTGTGACCGTTACTGCCAACCTGCACAAGGTGGATTTGGGAACTGCTACAAAAGCAGTTACCAAGGCGATCAAAAATGCCGGCGAGCCGCCCCGCGGTGTTCTTGTGGAATTGCAAGGGCAGTCAAACCTACTCACCGACACCCTGAGCAGTTTGCAAACCGGTCTGATGATCGCCATTGTCATTATGTTCCTGCTTTTGGCTGCGACGTACCAGTCGTTTAAACTTTCTCTGGTCGTGCTTTCCACAATTCCGGCTGTTGTGGTTGGGTCAATTGGTTTGTTGCTACTCACCGGCGCAACGCTGAATCTGCAATCTTATATGGGATTGATCATGTCCGTCGGCGTGTCCGTAGCCAATGCAATTCTGATGGTTACCAATGCGGAAAATCTGCGGCTTGAAGTCGGTGACGCACGAAAAGCCGTAACGCTCGCTGCCGGAAGCCGGATTCGCCCGATCCTGATGACGAGTATCGCGATGATCGCCGGTATGGTTCCGATGGCCTCAGGATTGGGAGAAGGAGGTGATCAGATCGCTCCGCTTGGGCAGGCCGTAATCGGAGGATTGATTGCCTCCACACTGGCCTCGCTGTTGATTCTCCCGGCTGTTTTTACACTCGTCCAAAGAAAAGCCAGTGTGCATTCCGTATCAATGGATCCGGAAGATCCGCAAAGTAATTTTTTCCGCAGAAACCTTCAACCGTCTATTTCCATGAATACGATCAAAACATTTCTTATACTTTTCATAAGCTCGGCTGCACTGGCTTCATGCAGTTCAGAAGCAGAATCTGACAAAAAACAAGTAGAAAAACCAGCCGAAAGCCAGGCAGTGGAAATGGCAAGTGTGCAAAGTCTTCAGCCATCAAAACAGATGGCATTACCAGGAGAATTGTTACCGTGGAACAAGGTCAGCATTCACCCGAAAATCAAGGGTTTTGTAAAAAATGTACAGGTAGACCGCGGATCGTTCGTGCGGAAAGGACAAGTGCTGGCAGTATTGGAAGCACCGGAAGTACTTTCGGAACTGAGCCTGGCGAAGGCACAACTTACAGCAGCCGAGGCAACGTTGAGCGAAGTTCAAACACGATACAATATCAGCAGCAACACTTATCACCGAATGCTCCGTACCGCCAGGACCAAAGGAGCTGTGTCAATAAATGAGCTCGACGTTGCGCATGCGCGCGTCCTTACCGACAGTTCTCTTTCAGGCGTGGCAAGAGGAAATGTCCAGGCAGCAAAATCGAATATTGAAACAAAATCGGAGCTGGCCAGATATTTGACCGTAACTGCGCCTTTTGATGGCACAATTACCGAACGAAACATCAGCCCCGGCGCGCTGGTGGGCCCGGGAGAAAGTACTTCCAAGCCCTTGTTCGTTCTGGAAGACAACACCAAACTACGGCTTACACTGGCCATTCCCGAGAATTTAACGGGTGCGGTTCCGGAAAAAGGGAACGTAACTTTTACTGTTTCGGCAAATCCGGAGAAACAATATAAAGCCATTTTTGCCAGAAGTTCCAGAAGCCTTTCCGAGGCAAACCGCTCGATGATGACAGAATTTGACGTCGACAACCATTCCCGTGATCTGAAGGCGGGTATGTACGCACAGGTAAAGATCAATACGGAACGTACCTCAAAAACTCTTTTCGTGCCGACAACGGCCGTTGTGAGTTCAAGTGAACAGGTTTTTGTGATCAGGCGTAAAGATGGTAAAGCACAATGGGTTACGGTTAAAAAAGGAACAGTTGTGGATTCGCTGGTGGAAGTATTTGGCGATATTCATGACGGAGAACAGATTGTAAAAAAAGCGTCTGAGGAGTACAGAAACGGACAACCCATTGAAAGTGAAGGTCATGTTGCAGTAAAAGCGCATTGAATTTTCTGTCATCAGTTAGGAGATTCCGGCAGAAACATCATTTCAAATTTACGGAGGCAGTTTTTTTCGACTGCCTCTTTTTTTGCGTAAATAATTTATATACCAAAAGCTTAAATATCTATTTTGTTTAACTATTTTTGATAAACGTTAAACAAAATGTCATTTTACACGATAAAGGATCTTGAACGGCTGAGCAGTCAGAAAGCGCACACCATACGAATATGGGAGCAGCGCTACGCTTTGCTTGAACCTGAGAGAACAGAAACCAATATCAGGGTGTACAATGACGATCAGCTCAAAAAACTGCTGAATGTGTGTGCACTGCTCGAAAGGGGAATGAAAATCTCGCATATCAGCAAACTCAGCAAAACGGAAATTCAGGACGAAATTGAAAAAATCATTGCGGGGTCGCACCAGGCAGACAACCAAACAGAGACAATTATCAGTCAGGCACTTGCAGCCACAGCGACTTACGATGAACTGCTTTTCAGCGAAATGTTTTCGGCCTCTGTCGGCATTCTAGGTTTGCAATCTACTTACATCAAGGTGATTTACCCTTTGCTGGTCAGAACCGGATTAATGTGGACCAGAGACTCTCTTTTGCCTGCCCAGGAGCATTTTTTATCCAATCTGGTAAGGCAAAAGTTATTCGCTGCAATCAATCAAATTCCATTTCCCGTTACTGCCGACCAAACGTGGTTGTTATTTTTAAACGAACAGGAAGACCATGAAATTGGCCTGCTCTTTGCAAACTATTTACTTCGACAAAACGGTAAAAAGGTAATTTATCTTGGCGCCAGAGTGCCGTATTCCAACTTGTCAAATGTCATTACAAATGCCAATCCCACCCACATTTACACGTTTTTGGTGGGTGGTCAACCTGAACAGAATGTGGAACTTTTGCTCTCTAATCTGTCCGTAGATTTTGGCAAAACTACGATCTGCTTTTCCGGTGGTGACGAAAAACTGATGCATTCTGCGCTTAATAAAGGCATAATACCAATTTCAACAATCGAAGGTTTACTTCATGTGATCAACGCAAAAAATGACCTATAAAAATAAACCTGCTGACAAGGCGCCAACGGTGGCGGTCATTGGTTCCGGATTTGCCGGAATGGCCGCTTCTGCTGTGATGGCAATGAATGGCAGCAAGGTAACGGTTTTTGAAAAAAATAAGGATACCGGAGGCAGGGCCAGAGCTTTCAAAAGTGATGGATTCACTTTCGATATGGGGCCAAGCTGGTACTGGATGCCTGATGTCTATGAGAGTTTTTACAGTCTTTTCGGGAACGTCACTGCTGATTTTTACGAACTGAAACAGCTGGAACCCGGCTTTGCCGTCATTTTTGGTGGCTCAGAAGTTGTTGACATTCCGGCCGATTTTGATGATGTGTGCGCACTTTTCGAACAAATTGAACCGGGCAGCGCTTCAAAACTCCGCAAGTTTATAGCCGAGGGCGAGTTTAAATACAACGTTGGAATGGGCGACATGGTGTATAAACCCGGGCATTCGATCACTGAGTTTTTAAGCTTCAAATTATTTAAAGATGCACTGAAACTGCAATTGTTCTCTTCATTCAGCAAACACGTACGGCAATACTTTAAAGATCCGAGGTTACTCGCCATTCTCGAATTCCCCGTTTTATTTTTAGGCGCAATGCCAAAAGATACACCTGCACTTTACAGTCTGATGAATTATTCCGGACTGAAACAGGGCACCTTTTATCCAATGGGAGGTTTCGGAAAGGTTGCCGACGCATTTCGTAAAATTGCAGAAAACGCCGGTGTTGAATTTCGTGTGGCGGAACCAGTCAACAAGTTTGAAATTCTGTCAGGTGCCGTCAATCATGTTCACACGGCAAAAGGAAGCAAAAAGGTGGACGCCGTCATTGCAACGGCAGATTACCATCACATCGAAAACAGTTTGATGCAGGAAAGTGAACGCTCCTACTCCGAATCCTATTGGGAAAGCCGGACGTTCGCGCCTTCCTCTCTGTTATTTTATCTGGGAATCGACAAAAAAATAGATAAATTGAGGCATCACAATCTGTTTTTTGACGAAGATTTTGAACAACATGCCATAGAAATATATAAAGACAAAAAATGGCCATCCAACCCGCTTTTTTATGTTTGCTGCCCTTCAAAAACAGATGACAGCGTAGCGCCGGAAGGCAGTGAAAATTTATTTATATTGATGCCAATTGCCATCGGGTTGGCAGACACTACCGAAATACGCGAAAAATATTACGGGATTCTTATGGAAAGGCTGGAAAAGTTTGCCGGAGAAGACATAAAGAATCATGTTGTGTACAAACAAAGTTACGCAGGCGACAATTTCATAAAGGATTACAACGCGTACAAAGGGAATGCTTACGGCCTTGCGAATACACTGATGCAAACGGCCATTTTTAAACCAAAACTAAAAAGTAAAAATGTAAGTAATCTGTTTTTTGCAGGTCAACTTACTGTGCCTGGGCCCGGAGTTCCTCCGTCCATCATATCGGGTAGAATAGCAGCAAACGAATTACTCAAATTCCTAAAAAGGTAAGTTATGAAAGTGCTTTTCGATGATTTATCGGCATCATGCAGTAAAATGACCACGAAGCTGTACAGTACTTCGTTTTCATTAGGTATTCATTTTCTTAGTACGAAATTCCATGCTCCGATATATGGAATTTATGGATTTGTGCGTCTTGCCGATGAGATTGTGGACAGTTTTCACGATTATGACAAGCATTATCTAATGGCTAAAATCCGGGCGGACACTGTGGAGGCCATTAAAGACCGCATCAGTATCAATCCCATTCTGAACAGTTTTCAGGAGGTGGTGCACAACTACGATATTGAGTGGGAACTGATTGACACGTTCCTGAAAAGTATGGAAATGGATTTGAGCAAAACAGAATATACGGCTGACACCTACAGCAAATATATTCTCGGTTCGGCGGAAGTCGTAGGATTGATGTGCCTTCGCGTTTTTACGGAAGGCGACGCCACCATGTACAACGACCTGAAACCTTTCGCGATGAAGCTGGGAGCGGCATTTCAAAAAGTAAACTTCCTCCGCGATCTGAAAGCAGATTATGAATATCTGGGTAGAACTTATTTTCCCGGCGTAAACTTCAAACACTTCTCATCGCCTGAAAAAGAGATTATTCAACGCGAAATTGAATATGATTTTGATCAGGCACTGGTCGGTATCAAAAAATTACCAACCTCGTCAAGACGTGGGGTTTATCTGGCTTACTTTTATTATACCAGGCTTTTCAAACTGATCAAAAAAACACCGCCCGAGAAAGTGATGGATAGTCGCATCAGGATCTCCAATTATGATAAAGTAGGATTAATGTTTCAGTCGTTGTTACGGCATCAGTTTGATCTTTTATAATATTTTTTTGTTGTAAAAAGACGTACGGAAAAACGAATTCGTTTTTTAAGTCAACTGAAAACCTAAATCCTGATAGTATGCGTGACCAAGTGGTGCTTGTTAATGAAAACGACGATGCGATTGGCCTGATGCCGAAATTGGAAGTACACCAGAAAGGCTTTCTGCACCGTGCGTTTTCTGTATTCATTTTTAATTCCAAAGGGGAATTGCTTATGCAGCAAAGGGCGTTGGGGAAATACCACTCAGAGGGTTTGTGGTCCAACACATGTTGCAGCCACCCTTACCCGGATGAAGATACATTCGATGCGGCTGACCGGCGCCTGATGGAAGAGATGGGCATTTCCGCTCCTTTGACATTTTTGTATTCGTTCATTTACAATGCAGAACTCGGCAACGGTCTTACGGAACACGAACTGGATCATATCTTTTGGGGAGTTTCAGACGAGTTACCGCTCATTGACACATCGGAAGTGAGTGATTTTAAATACATTTCAATTTCTGACCTCAAAAGCGATATGCAGCAAAATCCGCATGCATACACCGAGTGGTTGAAAATTTGTTTTGACGGGGTCGCGTCAAAAATTGAACTCTAATTTTTTGTTATGAATTTGGTAATTATAAACATACTGATCGTTCTGGCCGCCTTCGTCGGCATGGAATGCGTGGCCTGGCTGGCTCATAAATACCTGATGCACGGACTCTTGTGGTCTCTCCATCACGACCATCACCAACGCGACGATGGTGATTTTTTCGAGAAAAACGACTACTTTTTTATCATTTTTGCCATTCCGGGTATTCTATGTCTTTTAGTTGGGCTGAATGCCGGTTTCAACGCGTTTTTCTGGATTGGTCTTGGAATTACGTTATATGGCTTTACCTATTTTGTCGTACACGATATATTCATTCACCAGCGTTTCAGAATATTCCGTAATACGGATTCGGTGTATCTGAAAGCGATCCGAAGAGCACACAAAATGCACCACAAACACCTGGGAAAATATCAGGGAGAATGTTTTGGCATGCTTTGGGTACCCATAAAATATTTCAGGGAAGCAAAAAATGCCTCAGCAAAATGAATTATCTGTATCTGATTGTTGATCTGGCCGCCATTTCAGTTCCATTCCTATTTTCATTTTATCCCAAAATACAATTTTACAAACAGTGGCAATTTGCCTGGCCAGCCATTTTACTGGCTACGGTTCTTTTTGTTATTTGGGACAGTTATTTTACACAGATCGGTGTGTGGGGTTTCACTCCGGATTATCTGACAGGCGTTTCCTTTTTTCATTTACCGATTGAGGAAATACTGTTCTTCATCTGTATCCCATACGCATGCCTTTTCACCTACTTTTGTTTCGGTATTTTCAAAGACGAAAATTTTAAATTGAAACACCAGAAGCGTATTACACTCATCATTCTGGCTTTTGTTACAGCAGGGATTTTTCTATTTAATGACAAATTGTATACGCTTTATACCTGCGTTGGTTTAGGGATTTTCCTCATTGTTCTGGAATTCGTTGCAAAGGTAAAATGGCTCAGTTTGTTCTACTTTTCACACATGTTTTTGCTCATCCCATTTTTCATCGTCAACGGAATTCTTACTGGTACAGGATTGGAAAAACCAATTGTCTGGTACAACGACAATGAAAACATGGGAATCAGGCTGCTGACAATTCCGGCAGAAGACATCTTTTACGGCATGCTGATGTTACTGCTCAACACATTTCTCTTTGAGTTGTTTCGTGAAAAATATAGTCGTGACCTCGCGCGGGTCGGAATTGGCACAAAAAAGGGTGACAGGAAATAACCTGCCACCCTTTCCCAAATATTTGATTGACGTTATTTACTGCTGTAAGTATCCAACGTTGCCTGAGGAAATGTTCTCAGAATATCGGTCATGGTATTTTTCACCATTGAATCACGGTCGTCTCTTTTGGTGGGTGCCTTCACTTTTCCAGACGCCCAACCCTGCCAGATCATACGATCTCTGTTGTTTTGGTAAATGTTCAGGATAAACCGACTTTCCTGATAATTGTAAGTAGAAACGTTATTTCCGCCCCCATACCACCACATATATGGCGAATACATGTTGTTCGAACGCACCTGCTGGCGGTCTTTCACATCGGTCATAAACCTTACAATAATGTCAGGACTATTGACATCCAGCTTGTAACCTTTGGCCTGCATCACTTCCACCACAGCATCTCCAAGTCTTCTTCTGTTGAGCTCACTACCTAACAACGGATCCTCGTCGATTTTACGCTCTGCCTCTACTTTAAAAGTTTTGAATTGTTTCAGGTTCACAGAGGAATCATAATCGTAACTAACCTGCAATGCCTGGCTACACGCCATCATCAATATCCCCGTCACAGCCATCACGAGGATGGGTTTAATCAACTTCACTATGTTTTTCATTTTAGTTTGAACATTAAGTTTATACATTTCTGACAGTTACCGAGGGTTGAAGTTTAATCATCGGATAACAATATCTATAAAACTAATAAACAATTACTGTTGGTATACAGGTTCAAAAATTTACTTTAAGGTGCCGTTTCCAATGCTTTAAAAACCTTCTCAGACACCTGTAACACAGTTCCATGCCGTACTCCTTCCGGGAATGAAACCTTGTCGGAAACATCTTCCCAGTTGGTCATATCTTTCGATCGCACGGCCCCATATTTGTGGTCCATGTATTTGTCGAAATATACATAAACGTATTCCCCTATCTTGATCGCTGTGGGCCCTTCCGCCCAGTATTTTCCAGTTATCGGAGCCGACGCCTTTGCCGGGTACGGACCTGCCGCATGTTCTGATTTCGTGATCCGGATATTCTTCTCGGCCGGCTTTTCGTTTTCATTCTTCACGAACATATAGTAATACGCGTCTTTTTTGAGTATCGTTGCATCGATCACGCTAAAATCAGGGTTAAACAGCATTTTCGTTTTACTGAAAGTCTTGAAGTCGGGCGTGGTGCAATAGTAGGTGCGGTGGTTCATCGCTTTTTCAGGCTCAGAATTCAGGATATCCGAGTGCCGCCCGGGAATGAACGTGGCCCAATAGATGATAAAATTTTTCTCCTTATCGTCATAAAAAACTTCCGGTGCCCAGGTGTTTTTCGCATCGGGTTCGTGCTCCATAACAGGAATCGCTTTTTGTTCCGACCAGTGTATCAAGTCTTTGGAGGACGCATAGCCAACGATCTGATCAAACCAGCCAGTTGTAAAAACCATGTGAAAAACCCCATCCGGTCCTTTGATAATACAGGGATCCCGCATGAGCTTATCTTTCCCTGTCACGGGCTTAAGAAAAGATTTACCTCCGTTTACAATGTCCCATTTTAAACCGTCCCTGCTGGAAAGAAAATGCAGTCCGTCTTGTCCGTTATCAACGAAATATGAAAAAAGGTAGATGTTTTTTTGGGCGTGCAGATTGGCCCAGGAGAAGATCAATAAAAATGTAAAGGATAGGAACTTCATAACTAATTTGTGATTTGGGTTTTGGGGTTAAGGGTTAAAGGTTAAATTTAAACGCAATAGACGCAATGGCAAAACGCAATGGGCGCTATCAGAGAATTTGCGACAAAACCCTTGCGTTGCTGGCGAAAATCTTCGCTTGAATTGCGGTTAAAATCCATGTTTACAGTTCAAGGTTAAATTTAAACGCAATAGACGCAAAGAAAAAACGCAATGGACGCTATCAGAGAATTTGCGACAAAACCCTTGCGTCCATTGCAGTTAAAATAAGACCTAGACAGTTTTGTAACTCGGATGTTTATAGGGTTCCCTGTATGCACGCGTAAGCAAAGCGTTCGCTTCTCTGTCGCCAACAACTTCCTTTTTGATAGGATCGTAAACAATTGGACGACCTGTCTTCATGGAAAGATTCGCCAGAATACAGCTTGCCGTGGAAATATGACCCTCTTCAATATCAGCAACCGGTCTGCTGCTGTTGTCGATTGCACTCAGGAAATCCAGCATGTGCAACCTTGTCGCTGGTGCGGCATTCAACTCAATTTTATCTTCTTTCAGATCTTCGGGATACTTCTCTTTTTCATAAACCACATCTTTATGAATCTTTTCGCCCTTTCCATCCGGAATGAAATCGTAAGCCATTGTGCTTGCCCAAAGCGTGCCTTTTTCACCGTATAGCGTAAATGACCATGGATAATCCGGATTATTTGGCGTTCCCCAAGTACGGTGTTGCCATACGCAATTCAATTCAGGATATTCGAAAATGGCCGACTGCGTGTCAGAAATATTAGACTTCCCTTCTTTCTGAACATAAATCCCACCAGTTGAACTGATCTTTGTGGGCCAGCCTAGTTTGAGCATCCATCGCACTGTGTCAAACATATGCACGCACATATCGCCGGTGATCCCGTTACCATATTCCATGAATGTTCTCCACCAACGTACGTGAGGCAGGCCATCATAAGGACGCAACGGCGCAGGGCCGGTCCATTTTTCATAATCCAAAAATGCAGGAACTGGCTCAACAGGCGGGTTACCGTTGTTGCGCATGTGATAATAACAGCACATTTCAACATGTGATATTTTACCTAGTAAACCCGCGTCGACAATATTTTTCTTTGCGTCGATCAGGTGCGGGGTGCTTTTACGCTGCGTTCCTACCTGCACCACCTTCTTGTACTTTCGTGCCGCGGCCACCATGGCCTCTCCCTCCATTACATCCACGCTGATCGGTTTTTGAACATAAACGTGCGCACCGGCTTTTACAGCATCGATCATCTGCAAAGCGTGCCAGTGGTCCGGCGTTCCGATCAGAACAATATCCAGTTCATTTTCTGAAAGTAGCTTGTTATAATCTCCGTACAGCTTTGGTGTTTTGCCGGATTTCTGACGTTGCGTCACCAGTTTGGCTGCTTCGTTCAACTGATTTTTATCGACATCACAAAGCGCAATTACCTCGACCGGCGCAACCTGGATCAAACGAAACAAGTCACTTTTTCCATACCAACCCGTTCCAATCAACGCAACGCGAAGTGTTTTAGCCGGATTGATCAGATCCATTCCGCGCGCCCCAAATGTGGATAAAGCCAGCGAAGCCGTCGCGCCATACAAAAACTGGCGACGGTTGATATTGAAATTGTTCATGTAGCAATATTGGTTGGTTTCAGGATAAAAAATGTGAGCGAGAATTTATTTGTGGATAAAAGGATTTTTGGGGCAGGGTTTACTATTTATGACTATATTATCTGTCTTCAATCAGCCAGGAAAGCTGACCAAATCCGTTTAAGCCGAGTCGTTCTTGAAGAAGCATTTGCGGAGTCCATGTTATGGTAAACTCCCTCATGAAAATTAAAATCTTCAAATAGGTTATTCATTTCATCTTTTAGATAGGTTTTTACTTGTCCAGCAGCCTCCTGTAAATTTGTCAAGGGATCAAGTCTGTTGTCGAATGAGTAGACAATGTCTTCAAAATCCTTGCTCTGACGTAGGTCCCCGCTATTTCTGGAATTATGCGCTTCAATTTTTGATGCAATAAAGTAGTGGAACGGCATCAGGCGAATGGAGATATCTTCATCTATCTTATATAAGAAACTGTTTTCAATTCCTTCCTGGTACCATTTGTTACTAAACCCTAAAATATTCGCATCTATCGGCATTACATCTACAATGATTTCATTGATTTTGTATCGCCCAATAAATGTAGAGTCGGTCACATTCTTGAAGCCTAATTGACGGATTTGTGCTTCAAATGCTGAAAAAGCAGCCCTTGTTGAGACCCCTACAACAATATCAATATCGTCAGTAGGCGTACCTCGCTGGCAGCAGGATCGTCAGCGTAAAGCGCTACCACAGAGCCGCCGACAAAAACTACATCCTTTAATAAATAGTCTAGTCTCACAGCGACTTCTTTTATTCTTTTAAGATATAGGTGCTTATTGTAAATCATAAAAATAAGCGTTTTTCAAGTTCAGCAGTTGCCAGCTCCCTTTCCCTGGCCCCCCCAATTCTTATTGAATCTGTTAGGGCTAATAGTTCGTATAGTATTGGATCATTATTAATAATTTCGGGAACTGTTGCATATAAAGGTAGTATTGCTTGACCTCTCACTGATCCCTCTGGATGCTCCCAAACAATTTCTTCTTGAAAGGAAAACTTACTTCTAAGTGGTTCTGTGGAATGGGCTGTGGGAACTCCTCGAACCAATGCACCAGGTTTCGTAGGGAAAACATATCTAAGCCCATATCGTAAAAAATCAAAAAGCGACTGGACAAATATTGTCTTAAAAGGACTATCATCAATCAGACCAGCGTATGAAGACCTGACAATAGAAGACGATATCTCACCTCCGCTAATTTTAAGTGAATCTGCCAAATATTTATTTTGAAGAGGAAAAATAAATTTATTACCCAAATTACCCCTATTTCTTCTTTGGAAAGATAGTATTGCCAGTAAAATGACAATGTCTTGGGGTCTCATACCCTTATGGTCTCTCATGATCGATCAATTTAATGCTCAATTTACGATTTGCAATTTGCAAATCAAAAATTGATTTCAAATAGCCAGTTTATCCATGCCCTAAGAGCGATACCACGAGACAACAAGTTTTTCCTAACTCCTAATCTTAACCTTACCGTTTGTTATATTGAGAATTAACAACGACTCTCTTTTTCGTAGATATCGCAACGACGTGACTATTTTAAGTACTCAGCTACATTTTCCTTCGTCACGAGCTTAAACGGAATCATAACCTGCTTATCAAATTTCTCTCCTTTTGCAGCCTTAACCGCCGCTTCAACCGCCTGCCCACCCTGCTGTTTTGCATCCTGAAAAACGGTTGCGTCCAATGTACCTTTTTTTACCGCCTGCAAACCATCCGGGATTGCGTCAATGCTCACCACAATGACTTTGTTCTTCAATCCAGCCGCTTCAAGCGCCTTCACCGCGCCCATTCCCATTTCGTCGTTTTGGGCAAATATGGCATTGATCTTTGAACCGTATGATTGTATCCAGTTTTCGGTCAGTGACATGGCCTTTGCTCTGTCCCATTCGCCTGTTTGTTCAGCAAGCAAAGCCAATCCTGGATTGGCTTTTAAAATTTCTTTCGCCCCTTTGTCTCTTTTGATCTGAGCTGCCTGCCCCATAAATCCGTGCATCATCAGGATATTTCCTTTTCCACCTAATTTTTCCGAAATGAATTTCATCGCGATGCGCGCCGATTCTTCATCGTCCGAACCAACAAAAGCAGTGGGTGTAATACTGGTTTCAGAATTGACATTAATAATCGGAATCTTGGCGGCAAGCGCCAGTTTAACGGCCGGAGAACTTGCTTCCACTTCACATGGGTTCAAAATAATAGCATCTACGCCCTGTGCAATAAAACTTTCTACCTGCTCGACCTGCTTCAACGCAGAACGTTCCGCATCGACAACGATTAATTCTGCACCCAGCTCTTTTGCTCTGGCTTCCATGGCGTCGGCAACGTTGACCACAAACTCATTCTGCATGCTCAGCATCGTCGCGCCAATCACGATTTTTTTTCCGTCGCCTGCTTTTTCGCCTTCGTTATTTTTGGATTGATTGCAACCAGCAAGGCACAGGGCCGAAAAAAGTAATGTATAAACCGTTTTCAATTTCATTTTTTGTTCAAATTCAAAATTTATCTCGTCAGATTAAATGATCGCTTCAAAACTAATTTCCTTTTCTGCCCCTGCTATCCAGCACAACTGCACCGATGATAATCACGCCCATAACGACCTGCTGGTAGTATGAGGTTACATTTAACAAATCCAGACTATTGCTGATCACGCCAATCAACAGTGCGCCAATCAACGTGCCCGTGATGGTACCCGTCCCGCCGGATGTACTTGTTCCGCCTATGATGGCGGCAGCAATTGCATCCAGTTCAAAACCCGTTCCGGCATTCGGCTGGCCTGTCGTAATTCTGGAAGTAAGCAAAATACCGCCCATTGCAGAAAGCAGACCACAAATCGTATATACCCACATTTTTACATTATTGACCTTGATGCCCGACGCTCTTGCAGCAGGCTCATTTCCACCTACAGCGTACATATATCTACCCAGAACGGTCTTGTTCAACAAAACTGAACAGATTACAAAAGCAACGATCAGGATGATAATTGGAAATGGAATACCGGCAATATTGCCACCGCCAATGAAATTAAATTCGTTCGAAAGGTTTGAAATGGGTCGTCCTTTACTCAAAATCAATGCCAATCCGCGCCCGATTGTCATGGTTCCAAGTGTAACGATGAACGGGGGCACTTTACTTTTTGTAACCACAAAACCGTTGAAAGCGCCGATTGCAACGCCTGCCAGCACACCTGCAAGAATAGGAACCAAAACAGGATAAGTATCCGGATGTGCGAACGTGGCGGCCACAACGCCGGTCACCGCAACCATCGAACCGAGCGAAAGGTCAATTCCTCCCGTGATGATCACAAAAGTTACTCCAAACGCAAGGAGGGCATTAATCGAAACCTGCGTTCCGATGATCATCAGGTTGGGTAGGGTAAAAAATTTAGGCGTACTCAGCGCTAAAACCAAGCAAAGAATGCCAAATGCAAGAAAGATTCCGTACTGGCCGATATTTCGAAAGCGCGTATTTACTGTTCCCACTCCGTTTTATTAAATTTTGTCTTCTATACAATTCTATGTTCAGTTCTAATGAACCGCATGTTTCATAATCAGCTCCTGCGTTGCTTCCTCTCGGGGAAGAATCGCCGTTTGTCTTCCTTTTGATAAAACTATAATCCGGTCGCTCATACCTATGATTTCCGGTAGTTCGGACGATATCATGATGATCGCAATGCCACGCGCGGCCAGTTTATTAATCAGTTTATATATTTCAAATTTGGCTCCTACGTCCACGCCTCGTGTCGGTTCATCCAGGATAATGATTCCCGGCGAAGCCAGGAGGACCTTCCCGATTACAACTTTTTGCTGATTGCCTCCGCTCAGAAAAGTGACTTTTTGATCCATATCTGCACATTTGATTCTTAAATCAGAGATCATCCGGAGTGCTTCACTTTCTTCACTTTCGTTATTGATAAATATCCCTTTCCGGTGATTTGACATGCTGGCCAGCGTGATATTCTCTTTTACCGACATTCCGGGAATAAATCCGAGTCCTTTTCTATCCTCACTTACATAACCAATACCGTTTTTAATCGCTCTGCTCGGAGATTTCACGGCTATTTCACTGTTCCTGATAAATATCCTCCCTTCATCCGGCTGATCCAAACCAGAGATTACCCGAGCGATTTCAGTACGCCCTGCTCCCATTAATCCTGCTATCCCAAGAATTTCACCGGCATGTACATCAAAACTGATATCGGAAAACTTGCCTCTTCTGCCCAGTTTCCTGACCGACAAAATAAGTTCGCCCTTTTGTTGAATAGGTTCAGGAAACATATTGGAAATTTCTCTGCCGACCATCAATGAAATAAGCGCATTTCGGTCCAGGGCAGATGCCGATTTTGTGGCAATATATTTGCCATCCCGAAGCACTGTAATCGTATCGGAGATTTCGAATATTTCATCCATTTTATGCGAGATGTAAATAACAGCGACGCCCTTTTGTTTCAAATCGCGGATGATCCTGAAAAGCGTGGCAACTTCTTTGTCGGAAATCGCGGAAGTGGGTTCATCCATGATGATCACTTTGGCATTGTTTGAAATTGCCTTCGCAATTTCCACCATTTGCATTTCAGCTACGCTCAGATATTTCATTTTCATCCGGGCGTCAATTTCAACGCCCATCAGAGCAAGTAATTCTGTTGCTTTTGCTGTGATTATTTTGTCCTTAATCCAGCCAAAGTAAGCGCCGGTAATTTCCTTTTCTCTGCCCAAAAATATATTCTGAGCCACTGTCAATTCCGGAACGATCAGAATTTCCTGGTGAATCATGGAAATACCTTTTTTGATCGTTTCGGATACGCTAGTGTTCCGAAGACTACTCCCTTCAAATATAATTTCACCAGAATCGGGTTGAAGCAGCCCAATCAGGATTTTCATGAAGGTCGATTTGCCGGCTCCGTTTTCTCCCATTAAGGCATGCACTTCTCCTTTTTGAAGGGTCAGTTCGACCCCGTCCAGCGCTTTTATGCCGGAGAAGGATTTGGTGAGGTTTTTTATCTGGAGGATGGGGGCTGGCATGGCGAGTATCTTACAGACACAGGGCGATGCCCTGTGTTGAGGAATGATGCCCTTTCAGGGCTGAATGGACTTTAGGGCTTATTCGATTAATCCCAAACATATCTTTCGTCATATTCTACATTATATTTTTTAAGAAAGCCACGGTATTCCTGCTTGAAGTCCTTTTTTTCATGATGCGGTTTTTGATTCGCAATGTACCTGACCACCACTTCCAGTTCGTACGGATTCACAGAGAATATCCCGTATCCATCCTGCCAGTAAAAATCCTCATATTCCTTTCCTTTTGATTTGATCCACTTAGAAGAGCTTCGTTTCACTTCTTCTAAAAGTTTCATGATCGCTACTTTACGCGACAATGCACATAGTATATGTATGTGATCAACGTAACCTCCTATTTTAATAGGAAGACATTCAAGGCTGTTGCATATTCCGCCCATGTAACTCCAAAGCTCATTTTCGATTTTTTCATCGATCAAAGGCTGGCGATGCTTGGTACTGAAGACGATGTGTGTGCATACTTTTGCTAATGATTGTGGCATTTTTTAAGATGATTTATAGTGTGTTGATGAAAGAATAGGGCGATGCCCTATTGAAAAATATTTTGCCCTTTCAGGGCGGCACGTATAACAGCCCCGCCCTGAAAGGGCAAAATATCTCCGCGAAGGGCATCGCCCTTCGTTTTCGATTAGCTCAGATTCAGGATCCCAACCACTCCACGCCGGTATCTTTCCAGCTTCTGGAAGCAGCAGAGTCAAGAACAGCCTCACAAACCTTCTGCGTTTCGAGCGCGTCACGGAAAGTCGGGCTGCAATCTTTTCCAGTTTCAAGACTTGCAAAGAAATCTGCAACCTGATGTATAAACGAATGCTCATAACCGATGCTCGTTCCCGGAATCCACCATCTTTTCATATATGGCTGATCTGCATCCGTTACCAGGATTGACCTCCACCCACGAACAATCGACTCATCAGAATGGTCAAAATATTCAAGGCGGTTCAAATCATGCAAATCCCAGCGAATGGAAGCATGTTCGCCATTGATTTCAAAAGTATACAAAGCCTTGTGACCACGTGCATAACGTGTTGACTCAAAAAGACCAAGCGATCCGTTGTCAAAGTGGCAATGGAAGATACAAGCATCATCAATGCCCACTTTCTGAACCTGACCGCTGTCTGTATGAACACGTTCTTTAATAAATGTCTCGGTCATAGCCGAAACATCCTTAATACCACCATTGATCCACATGGCCGTATCAATACAGTGCGCAAGCAAATCACCTGTTACACCTGATCCGGCAGAGTCGGCGTCCAGCCGCCAGGTTCCAGCTCCGCCTTGCGGTAAATCCGGACTGATCGTCCAGTCCTGTAAGAAATTGGCGCGATAATGGAAAATACGTCCAAGCTTGCCAGAATCAACAATTTGTTTTGCCAGAGTCACCGCAGGAACACGCCGGTAGTTATACCAAACCGTATTCTTAACACCTGCTTTCTCAATGGCATCCACCATTGTTTGTGCTTCTGCCAAAGTACGGGCCAGCGGTTTCTCGCAAAGAATCATTTTGCCAGCCGCAGCCGCAGCAATCGCGATCTCAGCGTGTGTGTCGTTGGGCGTACAAATGTCTATGGCATCAATATCATCACGCGCCACAAGTGCGCGCCAATCTGTTTCAATGGACTCAAAACCCCATTGATCAGCAAACTCCTGAACCTTTACCGCGTTCCGCGAACACACCGCCTTCAATACTGGCGTGTATTCCAGTTCCGGAAAAAAGTTGTCAATTCTGTTATATCCGTTGGAGTGCGTACGGCCCATAAGTCCCGTTCCGATCAATCCAATTCTTAATTCTTTCTTTTTTGACATTTTATTTGATGAATTTTATGAGCGATCAGCAAATTATTTCTGTGCATTTCCACTCTGCTTAAAAAGAAATTCAATATCAGTGGCCAAAGCTGTAAGCCAAAAGCTTTTTCAAGCTTCGTGCCAGCCGTGTGCTTCACGCACCTTTACCAACGCAGCCAGAATGTCGTTCCATGTTTGCTGACTTTCCATCACCGAGTTCGGAAACATACAGCCATCCCAGCAAATGTGTCTGAATCTTTTGGTAAGCGCTCCGTTTTCGTCACGCAGCCAATAACCCGCATCATGGGTAATATCCAGTTTGCCATTCGGATCCGTTGCCAGACAGTGACGACCTGTTTTATCGTGTGACCCGGTTCCGTGAACAGTACCGTCGTTTTGTGCAACGTGAAAATCCAGCGTCCATGGACGCAACGCAGCAGTCATTTTTTCCAATCCTGCTTCCAATGCGGCGCGGTCACCCCACTCAAAATCAACAGGAAGAATTCTATCCTCAGGGTGGTTGTATCCCAAAAGGTAAAGCAAAGTATGCGACATATCTGCCTGGAAACCTATGTTAGGACGGTCAACGGCTTCCATGGTATCGATCATGGTTTTCCAGCTTTGCATTCCGCCCCAGCAAATTTCCCCTTCTGCGGCGAGGCTCTCGCCATATTCGGCGGCAACATCACAGGCACGTCGGAAAGTTTCCGCAATTTGCTTCGTATTTCCAACAGGATCAGTTTCCCAGACTTCCGGCGAAACGGCAGAATCAATACGGATCACGCCGCTGGGACGAACGCCAAGCTCCCGAAGTTTTTGACCAAATTTGGCTGCTATACGAACCTGCTCCACAAACTCATCCCGTGCATCTTCGCTTCCGAGAGCGGAGCCGGCCCAGACATTAGCTACCAGACTTCCGGCCTCAAGATTCAGGCTCCGAAGCTTTTCAGCAAGACGTTCAGCTCCGTTTTCATCGTTCAGATAAATGCCGACGTGCGGATCAAAAAGGCCAATATCGACACCATCAAATTTGACGCCATTTACTTCTGCGGCGGCCGTTTTTTCAAGCATCGTATCAAAAGAAATAATCGGCTCCGAATCGGAACCTTTCCCTACAATACCAGGCCATGTGGCATTGTGGAGCTTGGGAAAATTATTTTCAGGCATGGTTTATGGATTTTAGCGATTAGCTGTTAGCCATTAGCTGGCTGCCAGCTCGAAAGTGATTTATTAATTTTGAATCTTGCAAACAACTTTTGGCTATTAACAGACCGATGCTAATAGCCAAAAGCTAATGGCTATATGCTACTCAAATCCAGATCCGGGTTAAGCGGTCCGAAGTGTTTCAGAATGACAATTGGGTCATTTGCAGAAGGATTGCTGATCACAACGCCCTCTTTTGCAGCCTTCTCACTCACGAAAAATTCGTCGTTTGTCAGTTGCCCGTAACGAATAAGCGCTGGTGTTTCGATATCCCAAACGCCAAATTTACCATGGCCCTGCATCACGATAATCCCGTAAGCTGCTGCGTCTTTAATTGTTACAGTTTGTCCTGGCAAAACAGTCAGCTCTTTCGCGCTGAAAGCCTCGTTACGATAACAAACCCAGTTTTCGATATAACCTTCCGCTTCCATTTCTTCTACCGCTTTCACAGGTTTCGGACGCATAAAGCGGGTTTCTAACAGATTCGGATTTGTATTCAATTCCCAGTCAATCACTTCCATCAATTGGTCGTAATCACCTTTGCGGTCTTCCGGCGTTCCGTTCCAAAGCAACTCTTCCGGAACAATTGCCTCGTTTACAAGCGATTGATACATCGCAAAAACGTCAGATGCTTTTTGTGGTTCATAGGTACACAAGCTACCTGGTGCGTGCAACATGCCAGGAGGAACGTCCCAACCAGTACCGGGTTCCAGACGGAAAGCGGATGAATAGTTGGTGATTTTGTTGTCCCCTTTGTTGAAATTCATCAGGCATTCCTTGATCTGCTCCTTTGTTGTTCCCGGCGTGATACCGAAGAAAGTATAAGGAAAATCCCCCCCGTGGTTATTCAGTTGTGGTGGAAAATAATATGCTTCCGGCTTGCCATTCTGCCCGATCAGCGCAGCATGTTCGTCATTGTGGTGAATGTGATGCGGAAGCGGTCCCATGTTATCGAAAAATTTCGAATACATCGGCCAGCTCTTATACTCGTCCCATAAACGGTCACCGATCAGTTCGCCTTTCAGCTCTTCAACAGCATCTTTTAGCAAAATTTGTTCCTCACTGTTTCCATCGTTATAAACAACAGCACTAAGGCCTTCGTTTTCACCCGTTAACGGGCCATTTTTCGCAGGCGTTGTCGATGACAACCAGCGTTCATCAATACCACCACGCACGCCACCCAAAACATAATAATCGTCAGGATGAAGTTTAATTCTTCTGCCAGGCACACAAAACGAACGTGGCACCCAGGTCGGAGCCAAACGCAATATTCCCTTTCCCTGCTCTAGTGCCTTTTCAGCTATACTTGAAAGTCCCATTGTTTGATCTAAAAAAGTTGGTTTAGTTGTAATCTATTAAAAATTCAGAAATCGCATTTTCATTGTTCAATACTTCCAGTTCTACATCATAAATTCGGCTTTCTCCGGGTTCAATAAAAATCAGGGTGCCGTCCTCCCGTGCCTTGGCCTGCCCGGACAGCGGATGCGTGCTCGGCTCCAAACCAGTCACATACTCGCCTTTTCCCCAATGCTGCCAGTTGGCAAACCATGGCAATTGCTCCTTTTTGAAACGCATGGCAACGGCAATACCAAGCTTTGCATTGTGAATTCCGCATGTGCTTGTTCCAAAAATATCCGCTTCGGTGTCAACCAGAACCACTTCCTCGCCTGAACCCAAATGACTATCAATTGGTCCCGGACATTTTTTAAAGTCGTTCCCTTCCTTAAAGATTTTAGCATTTTCTTCGCCATGACGTGGAAACCATTTCCCTTTCCATAGCAAGTCCGTACCTTCATCGATCAACGGGTAACCGAAATTGAAATGGTAAAGCAGCATGTGCGGAGCTGCTGTATTCGCTTTATTGATCACTTCATCATGAATCCGGATTGTGGCTTTTCCAAGCGTTGCGGAAATAGTCCGTTTCAGTTCTAGACTCGGGCCAAAAGGCTTCGTTTCACGAATTATTCCGGTAATGCTCATTTCCAGGTCACCAGTTCTCGGATCCGGTTGCTGGATAGAAACAATTTCCGCCGGCGTGTTGCTGATCAATCCATGCAAACCGCGATCTCCAAAAGCATCCGATTCCGGTCCGCCGACGTGCGACAAACCGCATGTTGTCAATAAGCCACCACCAAAAGTTCTCAGCCAGTCAATTCCTTTGTCCGAAAATGGCTGCGGATAAGTGATCCCGCCATGGCTCAGCCATGCCAGACTGTGTTCGTTAAAAAAAGCATCAGCAATGTCCATCGCCCGGTCAATCACAACTTTAAAACGCAGCCCGGTCCCTGTATTGATCCATGCAATTCTTGTCCCACGCCCTGCGCCGTTATCCAAAACCGAAGTTTCGATTCCACCCAACTGAAAATGATTGGATACTTTATCTTTCCAACTTTGATTTATCGAACCGGCACTCTCCATTGTTATGTGGTAATGTGTTATGTTTAAATTGAAAAGGCTTCAAATTGACTTATTTAACCGTTTCATCGATTAAAAAAGCCTTAGTTTTCAAGCAACCAGTTTCTGACACGCTCATTAAAATCCGGCGTATTCTCAAAATGAAATGCGTGCCCAAGTTTCTCATACAGAAACAGTTCAGCACCCGGAATCGCGGCAGCAACTTCCTCGGCCATCCAAACCGGCGTGAAAATATCCTCCCTTCCTCCGATCACCAACGTCGGCTGGGTGATTTTCGACAGATCATTCAAGGCATTATGATTGATACAAGCGGCAGCCTGTCCTTCCAATCCATGTAAAGGTTGTGGAAATGGATTAACCGCATCCTGCTTACGACCAGTTTCCAGTTCCGCATGCTTTTCAGGATTGTCCCAGGACGATTTTGAAAAGATCAGTAACTGAATGTACAAGCTAAACTCCTCAGGCCTGAACCTTGCCTTGCTGTTCATAATATGCTGAAAAAGGCCTTTTGCATAATTGTCGCAACGCGCCCATGGACACATTAAAACCAATGATTGCACTTTGTCGGGGTGACGAATGGCCAGTTGCTGTGCAATGGTGCTACCCATGGAACAGCCTACGACTTTTACCTTTTTTATCTGCAAAACATCAAGCAAACCGGCGTAGTCATCCGCCATTTGTTCGGAAGAATATGGACCGGATGGTTTGTCACTCAATCCGACCCCACGATTATCGCCAAGTATACATTTGAAATGATGCTGCCAGTCGGCCACATGCACATTCCAAACAGAACCCGGCGCCGTGATTCCCATAATCAGCAGCAGTGGTACGTCATAAGGCGCTACGCCACTTCCGCGTTCTTCATAATGCAAGTGAATTCCGTTGGTCTTGATTATTGGCATGTTTTTGAGCTTTTAGCTAATAGCTGTTTGCTATTCACTTTGTTGCGGTTGTGGAACGGATATTCTTAACTTTTGACTAGAAATTCCAAAACCAGATAAATGCTATATTTTTTTGATTTTTATACAAACTCAAAACTACTAACTGAAAAACCAGATGACACCCCTCCAAACCAGTCTGCCTTTCTAAACTAAAAGCCAATAGCTAATGGCTAAAAGCTAACAGCCAAAAGCTACCTCAAACCAGGAATCAATTCATCCTGAATCCATTTTCCATCGTGAAGTGTTACAAAGTCCGGATCTTCAAGTGCTTCTTCGCCTTCATCTTCGCAAATGATCCAGCCACTATAATTGATATCTTTCAGCCATTGCGTTACACCCAGAAGATCGACTTTCCCTTTGCCCATCAAAGCAAATTCCGGATCGCCGTTCCAGTCTTTGAAATGCACGTGGTTGATCAGTGACTGATACTCCTTCATTTTTGCAAGCGGATCCATTCCACCGTTGATAATATGGCCCACATCCGGCGTCCAGCCCGTTACCGACGAATCGAGTGATTCAAGTACGATTTTATAATCCTCTTCGGTACGGATAATGGATGAATGAGGCGAATTCGGGTGGTAGCTGCAAGGAACGCCTTTTTCTGCTGCACGAGCCGAAACGCGGTTGACAATTCCTACCAGACTTTTCTGACGTGCTGCCAGATCATGGCGTCCCGTTGGTATCTGAACTGTATTTAAAACAGCTCCCGGAAAACGCTGCAAAACACGGATTGCATGATCTGCCACTTCGCGTTCACGTTCTGTTTCTTCTGGTTCATTCCAGTCAAGCGCCAAAGCCAAAGCGGCGAGTTCAATGCCCTGCTCCTTCAATTTGGCTTCCAAGAGATCGGGATCAATCAAATCGCCCATCCAGGTAAAAATGGGTTGTATTCCGGTAAAACCAGCTTTCGATATCACTTCGATCATGTGACCTAAACGGCCCTGATGCGTTTGTCCGCTGTTGCTCATGAACCAGGTATAGACCTCTGAACCAAAGCGGAACGGTAATTTTTCTGACATTGCTTTCGATGCTTAAATCTCCGGGGCGATGCCGCCGGGTTGATGTATAAGAGTCCTTCGGACTAATTCTTTCCTTGTGTTATTCTTTTAAATCATTCCGTATTTGGCAGTCATTTCACGAATAAACTGATAGCCCTTTTCGGCAATATCCCAGGGATCAGAAAATTCACGCCAAACGCCAATCGCGTTAGCGAAGCCTGGGTCGTTACGCGAAAATGCTTCGATCGTGAGCCATTCTTTGTAACCTATTTTTGCCAAAGCAGCAAAAGCGTCATCCCACTGAACCTGCCCATCTCCCGGCGTTCCACGGTCATTTTCACTGATATGCACATGGACAAGCGCCGGTGCAATTGTTTCCACAGCAGCCGGATATTTTTTCTCTTCCACATTGGCATGATGCGTATCAAACATCGCCTGAACATTCGGATGATTTGCTGCCTTTACGAGTTTCAGCAACTGCTCCATCGTATTACACAAATAGCATTCAAATCTGTTTAACGCTTCCATCGCAAAAACGATGTTCGCCTGCGCTGCGTAATCTCCTGCTGCGTTTAACACTTCGCCAGCCAGCGCGTATTCATATTCCTCCGCCGGACGGTTCACAAAAACGGTGTGTGCCGAATGGAAAGGTCCGCAAATAATTTTCGCATTTAATTCATGAGCCCTGTCAACAGCCCATTTGATTTTATCAAGCGCCTGGGCACGAATTTGTGATGATTCGCTGATTGGATTGGTGTCCGCCCCCAAAGTCACTACTGTCGTCGTTTCCAACCCGAGCTCTTTTGTGAAAGCGCCCATTCGCTGGTACGCGGCAGGATCTTCGGTTCCCAGATAAAGCTCTATACCATCGTATCCAATTTTTTTCAGTCTTTCAATTGTCGGAAACAGATCGTCGGAAACCGCTGCCGACCACGCGAGCAAATTAAATCCTATTTTATTCATGGTTTTCAGGCTGTTAATAAATTGGCTGATTGCCATGACCAACCGAAATACAGGTTGATCATGGCAATCAGCTTATCGATCACGTTTGATTATTGTTTGATTCGAATGTTGCGGTATTGGACTTTCATTGGCGGGCCAACATGTACCTGCACACCCAAAAGCCCTTTAGCCTTGCCGTTCACAGTATCTTTGTCCGTCACGTCGCTCATCAAAACGCCGTTGATGTAATGTTGCAGGCGATTGCCTTTGGCAACAATGTGAAATTCGTTCCATTCTTCTCCTTTGATCTTGGTTTTCAATTCGTCCGACGTCCCCAATGAACCGGTTACCGTTCTGCCAAGCCAGGCGTTATTTTTCAAATTTGCCTTAAAAGCCTCCGGCGATTTGTCTGTTGGTTCGTTTATAGTAACAATCTCGCCGCGATATGCCAGCGTAGTTCTTTTACGTTCTTCATAATTCTGGCCTGTGTAGCGGTTTGCGCCGTCAATGTCTGCCTGATAACCACGCAGTGCATTTGGAATGTCCGTCAACTGGTCGCTACGGTAATTGATCCCTGAATTTCCTTTTTCAGTAATGTTAAATTCTCCTCTCAGTTCAAAATCTCCCGGTTCCCCGCCCTTCCAGATGAGGAAAGAATTTGTCTTCAAAAGTGTTTCCGGCGTGATTTCGCCAACCAGATTGCCTTCTTCAACTTTCCAGTATTTTGTATCTCCCTCCCAGCCTTTTAAAGTTTTACCATCGAAAATTTTGACAAATCCTTTTTCTTTTTTCTGGGCGACACAAGAAATCTGGCCCGCAATGGTTAAAACAACAGCCAGCATAACTCCGGCTTTCATAAATCTGGAATTCATTTTAATCTAATTTTATAGGTTTAGAGACTTCTGATTTACAACTTTCCCTTACAACAAGAGGTATTTAAAGATATCTTACTCTTAAAAAAGAAGAAAATTATATCCAAAAATTCCTAAAAATATTGATGCGACTATCCTGTACTAACCTGTATGCGGTGATTCAAAAATTGATTATGATGCTAAATGTTACACCGCTCAGGCCAAAAACGCTAGCGCAGAAAGGTTACAACTTTGCTCAGTTCATTAATTTCATTCTTCCCATCCAGCTCACGCAACGTTCAAACCATTCATTGAAAGTGGGATACGTTAAAAACCCGTGTTCGCCGGAGGAGTAAATGTGCAATTCGCCTGAAACACCGTTATCTTTCAGGTTTTTATAGAATTCCAGGCTGTTGGCCACTGGAACCACAACGTCTGTTCCGGCGTGAATCAAAAAAGTTGGTGGCGTGGATTTGTCAATCTGTAATTCATTTGAAAAAAGCTTTATTCCTTCTTTTGCGGCATTTCTACCAAGCAAATTATCCCGCGAACCTAAATGACCGATACTTTCTGAAAAGCTAATCACCGGGTTGATCAGCAACATAAAATCCGGACGCAGATTGACGGAATGTTTCTCGGACAGGTACGATTTCTGAAAATGTGTTCCCGCGGACGAAGCCAGATGGCCTCCCGCTGAAAAGCCCATGATTCCTATTTTCTGAGGGTCAATTTCCCATTCAGCCGCTCGTTCTCTCACAATTTTGATAGCCTGCTGTGCATCCTGCAACGGTCCGATTGACCTGTCAGCCATGGTTTCGTCACTGGGAATTCTGTATTTGAGCACGAATGCAGTGATGCCCAAAGTGTTAAAAGCCCGGGCAACATCGCTGCCTTCGCGTTTGGTTAACAACATCCCATATCCACCTCCCGGACAAATAATGACCGCGGTCCCGTTTGCTTTTCCCGGCGGAGGTAAAAAAACAGAAAGCGTTGGAACCGAAACGTGGAGCGTAAGCGTATCTACATCCGGATTCGGTCGCTGCTCTTCCTTGTTTGTGCTCGCTTTTGAATTAGGTATCTGTCCTTCATAAAGCGGAATTGTACGCTGCGCAATACTGTTTTGCCATGATAATACTGCAATAAACAACAGCCATTTTCTCATTTCAGATTCAGGATTTTTGAAGTTGTGGAAGCCATCTGTCAAGCAGGTCCCGGCAGTTAATTACTTTTTCTATCAGGTCGCCAGGTGTGTAGAAATAGTGGTTCGTTGCCTCAAATCCGAGTTTCGAGTTTTCATTCTGAAGTACATTCATCCGTTTTGCCATCACAATCTCCGCTTTGAGTATTTCGCGTATTTTATTTATTGATGCTTGTCGCTCCGTAGCATTTTTTTTGCTTTGAAATCCATCACGTAAAAGAATAAATTCCGCCTGGTTCACAATGCTTCCGTAATGAATCGCCACCGTTTCTGCGACCGTGCATTCTTCGTACAACGCAGCGCGCTGGACATCGTTAAGTTTTAGATTTTTCGTTTTTGTCCGCAATATTTTCAAAGCGTTTGTAAATCCACTGGACACTTTCCGCAACTGGCCAATAAATATTTCAGCGGGATAAATGTTGCGCCAAGCTTTCAGATCATCATAGGGAATCCCCACCATGGCGGCAGCATATCCGGTCGGTTTCTCCCAAAGCGGATTCGCAGGCCCAACTTGCAAAGGTGCATTGTAGACCACACTTCCATCGTATGGGAATTCCCGGAAAGCCTGACTAAACGCAATCCAGGCCCGAACAACCTCAACAGCAGCCTCACCATACCGATTTTGAGCCACTTTTTGCATTGCCTGCAAAGGAGACATTTCCGGATTACTTCCAATAACTGCAACCACCTCCAGATTGGGTGAAGGATAACCACCCAGGGTCCAGCCCAGCATCAGGCCATCTACTTTTGCATCTCTCAAATTTGCTGCGTGCTGCGCTACATTTTCCAATGCAGGAATGTAAGGAACAGCGGCAATTTCCCAGGTATTTCCTGCCTGGATCTTCGCAATGGTTTTCAACCCGTTTTTTTTCGCAATTTCCCAATGCCTTATTGCTCTCGGGCCGGGTCCGATGGTGGAAATTGAGTACTCTCCCACTTTCCCTTTCACGCCTCCACGGTTGGTTTCAGTATCCCATTCACTCACACTCATCAGCGCAGCGCTTTTCGGAAGCATTGGAATTATTTCTTCTGCCCAGCCGTTCCGCCATCCCCAGTCCCAGACGATCAGTTCTGTTTTGGCAGACTTTTGACCTGATTCCCTCAGTCCTTTTTTAATTCCCTTGTCGTAAATTCCGTTCAATTCAGCGATGACAGCAGCCGGGCTGCGTTTTCCACATCGCGGACAGTTCGCTCCCAGAAAATGAGACCAGCAATTTGTGTGATTTTCAGAAGCGGTAATCGAGAAAAATCCGGCGAGCTCAGGAATACGTTTTGAGATAAGCGCAATTGAATCGGTCAGGTATTGCTGAACTTCCGGATTACTCGTACAAAGCGCAGCCTGATCACCAATCGTAACACCTTTCAGGTCAGGATGTTTGTCAAAAAATTTTAACGGTAAAAACCTTGGTTCGTTTAGATAAAGATAAATTCCAATACCATGTTTTTGAGCCCGGACTGTCAGTTTTCGCAGATTTCCCAGACGTTCCTCCCAATGTTCGCTCAATGCAGGATCCCAGGGAAATGGCGTAATTTTACTCAAAACAATATGCAGCCAGGTTCCTCCCATTCCCGAAGCGACCATCCGATCCAGATATGCATCGGGATAAGGATCAATTTCGGGTTCGAGCAATGGATCTCCAAACAGGGCAAAATATGCATAACCAAAGCGGTTCGAAAAGCCCGAAGTAACAGGAACCGGTCTATCTTCCAATGGCGCTGAAAGCGTCCTGACAAAATCAAAAAGAGGTTGTTTTACTTTCGGAAATCCGTTTGGGAATTCCTGTTTTATGATTTGCGAGATGCCCTTTTCCGCGACTTTCTGCTCCCCGCTTACTTCTTTGTATTTAATTTGAGCACATTCCGGTTTGATGCTGCCGAGTTTGATGAAGAAAAAATCATCCTCCTGTAATGTGAACGTCAATTTTTCATCAGTCCAGTCCAGTAATTGCAGAAGTTGCTCGCGAGGCAGCAAATGCCAGTTGCTTCGGATGATAGTCAGATAACTTCGGAGGTGCTGATCCTCAGGAATTTCCTTCGGTGCAGGCAAACCCATATTTCTTCCAATTTCCAGGATTCTTGCGGGTTCCGTATCTGCAACGAGAGCAATGCGCCTCAACGGAACAAGAAACCAGTTTCTCCAGATAAAAGCATGAAGACGTGATGGGAAATGAGGCATTTCTACCGCCAGCTTTAACGGTCTTTTATTGCCAAAAGTTACTTTGGGACTTAGCAGCAATCCGGCGCCAAGGAATAATCCGGAAACCAGAAATTTACGTCGTGATAATAAAAAAAAAGGTTTCGAATCTGGATCCCGGAAATTCATTTTTTATAATTCAAAAATTACTTCGAAAGTCTACTCAACCTTTAATACGCCTTTCATTACGCGCCAGTGCCCCGGAAATGAACATATAAAAGGGTAATCGCCGGGAATCTGAGGCGCTTTAAAATTGAGCACAAACTGGCCGCCGCTATTGACCAACGGTGTCGAAAACAAAATTTCAGGAAGATCAGGTATGAAATTTTTCTCAAATCCATCTTTCAGACCTGCCATTGCATCTGCCGCTTCGCCCACTTTTTGTGCAGTTCCGGGTTTCAAAATCACCACATTATGCGGCATCATATCCGGGTTTGTGAAAGTAAGCGAAATAAGACGGCCGGACTTTACAGGAATTATTTCTTTGTCGAAAAGCATTTTTGCAGGAATTGCCGCGATCTGTATTTCCAGCGTGCCCGAATTATTTAAAACTTCCAGAATCTTTTCCGAATCGGTTTTTGGGAGAAATGAAGCCAACCTTTTACCCAAAGCAATTACACTATTGTATTGCGGCTCAGCACGCTGGTTTTCAGGAACTTCCTTTACATAATCGACAATGCGGATAACCGCAGGTTTGGCATAATTGGCCTTTAATTCTGCATCAGTTTTAGATGCAATAATTTCAGCAGCCAGCCCTGTATTTTTCCCGTTTGCCTGGATAAGTCCGGCAATTTCCTGCGCTTTCTCAGCCTCGTTTCCGGGTACCACGGAAAACACTTTATAAGCAGTTGCGCGAAGTGAATCAGCCTCGGTTCCCGATTTTGACTCGGCTGAAACTTGTTTAGTTAGTGTTTTGACCTTTTCATAAAACGAAGCCTGCAAAGATTTGTCCGTCAGGAGCGCTATTCCATTCAGATAAGCAATCGTATTGTGGCTGTTTTCCCTGGCAGTTTTGATCACTGATTCCTCCGTCTCGTCTGCCGTCAACAGTGCCGCATAACCCACGGCTTTCATCCGGTTACTTTCATTTTTCCCAATCATCGTATACAGCCATTCCCAATTCGAAACGAGCGACTTTTTGTCGCTGAGTAAAAGCGGAATCAGATCATTGTTGCTTTCAGATTTCCTGATTGCGGTGACCAGAATTTCTACCCCGGATTTTTTTGTTTGTTTTGCCAGCTCCTGCACGACCTGGTTTTTAGCCTCCGCCGTAAGATCTTTTCGTTCGAGTAATGCTTCCAAAACGACGGGCGTTTGCGGAAGTTTTTTTAATTCGTCAGCAGATGCAAGGTTGAGCAGATATGACACCGCTTTGGGGTTTCCTGCCAAAAAATTCTGTGACCCCAAACCTGCCAGCCAGACTGGTTTCAGATAAGAAAAGGTTTCATTAATTGCGTAATCCAGGTAATAGTCGGTCGGATATTTGAACACGTCGGCCGCAGTTTCGACGATTTTCCCCGATCTTGAATAACTCAGGGCCACAACCGCTTCCAAACGAACGCGCGGTGAACTGTCATTAATACTTTTCCCAAACAATTCAACAGCATCAGTAATCCTGTTTTGCCAGTAACGAAGCACACGTGTAGCAGCAGTTCTTGCACGATCATCTTTGGAGGCAAGCAGCTTACGTAGCAAAGCAGGTTCAATCACATCGAAATCCTGATACAGCCAAAGTGCTTCCAGCAAATTATGCTCATATTGCGGGTCAGCAGGCGACTGCATTTTGGTCCATTTTTGTAACTCGGGCAAGACTTTAGCAGCGGGTTGCTCTCTGATCTGAGCGCGTGAACGATATCTGAAACGATCTTCGGGCTCCTTTAAATTGTCCAGTAGCTGCGCAATACTTTGGGTCGAAACATCCGTCTTTTTGAGTATCGGTTTGTCTTTATAGGTGATTCTCCAGATACGACCGTGAAGCTTATCACGCATGGGGTCGCGCGGTGGATTCTCGCCGTGCGAAACGAGTGGATTGTACCAGTCCACCACATAAAGTGCTCCGTCCGGGCCAAATTTGAGGTCAATTGGTCGGAAATTCGGATCGGAAGATTGCAGAATCGGCTCAACTTCCTTGCTGGTAATACCAGATCCGTTGACGATTATTTTGTGCTGTTTTGTCCCCTGAAAACCAATGTTATTATTGACCAGAAAATCGCCCTGAGCCTCATCTGGAAACTGCCGGCTGGAAATAATTTCAATCCCGGCAGTTGGACGTACGCGGGTGGTAGTGAACATATTGATCCTCGGATGCTTGTCGGGATAAGTAATTTTCCCGGTCATTGGCGGAGCAAAATAATTTGACCCATCGGAAGCATCTCCGATCAGATGCATTCCCCATTTGTCGAAAACGCTGCCCCAAGGATTGTAGTAAGGATAAGAAATGTAATGCTCTAATTTGCCTGTTCTGGGTTCAAAGCGATAGGTTGCTCCGCTGTACGAATGAATTGGGCCGTAAGGCGTTTCGACCTGGGAATTGAGGAATGTTCCTTCATTAAAATAAAGTGCGCCGTCCTGCCCGAAGGTAAAAGCATGCGTGGCATGGTGACTGTCTTCAGATCCAAAACCAGTCAGAATTACCTCTCTGATATCTGCTTTGTCATCGCCATCCGTATCTTTCAGAAATACAATATCCGGTTCCTGCGAAACGAGAATACCGCCATCGTAAAATTCAAAACCAAGCGGCAAATAAAGATCGTCGGCAAAAACGGTGTGCTTATCAGCTTTTCCATCTCCGTCGGTATCCTCCAAAATCACGATGCGGTCATGTACCGGAATACCTGGAAAATATTGCGGGTAAGTTGGCATGGTCGCAACCCACAAACGGCCTTTCGCATCAAAATTCATGGCCACAGGCTTTTCAACAGGGAAATCTTTTTCCGATGCAAAAAGATTGATTTCATATCCGGCGGGCACTGTGAATTTTTCGGTTGTTGCCGGCCAGATCTTTGGTTGATGTGCAGCGTGGTCGCCCATGGTATGCGTGGCGCCCTGCCGGCCGGTCATTACCACATCGGGCACGCTGGCAAGCGTAGCAGGCTTTCCGCGTTCGTCAACAATTTCCTTTGCTTTTTTGAACCCTTCGGTACCTGAATTCTTTCCAAGCTGCCATATCACAGAATCCAGTGAGGCGGCCATTTTTGTAAGCTTTTTCAATTCCGGGGGAAACGAAAGTACGCCAAACGGTTCACGGCGACGGCCGTAAATATATTCTCCGTTCACTGCGCGCCATCTGTAGAAAAAGTGATCATCTTTCATTTTAATCACTTCCCTCAGTTTCGTAGCATTGGCAGAAGCAAAATCAAGTGACACGTTTTTTGTAGCAAAACCCAACTGATTTGCCATCCACCTCGCCGCTTCTCCATAACCCGCACCCGTTAAATGAATCCCGTTTATTGTCAGCGGCGCCTTGGGATTTGCTTTCATCCGCGCTTGCGATGGTGTAAAAAGATCGATAAAAATCAACCCGTTTGCCACTGCATATTGCTGCATTGCTTTCGAATACAATTGCAGGTTTTTATTATGCTCGTCCGGTTTTGGCAAATAACCACCCAAATGCTCATGTGCAATTGGCGAAACGAGAATGAGTTGCGGAGCTGAACGTCCGTTGTATTTTTGCGCCAAAAGTGCATTCGTAAAAGATTTCAGATCTTTTTCAAACTGAGGAAGCCCGGCTGCACCTTTGAAAGATTCGTTCATCCCGAAACAGAGAAAAATGATATCCGCTTTTTGTTCCGTCAGATCCTGGTGTAATCCGGCAAAATTCAATGGAATTGGCATCACAATCCGTTCTCCTTCAAATTTGTAATTTTTAAATGAAACCTCCTTGGATGCTTCGCTTTGTACGGCATCACTGTTCCTGAATCCCGGAAAATTGAGAGGCCGTGGCTGCAAACCAACTTCATCTGCGCTCCATCCCATATTTCTCACGGTCAGTTCTTTGCCAGGAAAGTTTTTTTGAAGCAGTGTTTCAAAGTAGCCAAAATGCCGCATTCGGTCCGCAAAGGTATTGCCCAGAAATACGATGTGCGCGCCTTTTTCGGGATTGAATTTGTTGACATTTTGCCCGAAAACCTGGAAGGACAGACAGATAATTAAACAAACGATTTGCGTTGCGGACCTTAACATGATTTACGTTTGAGTAGTTTTAAATGCAGATTAATCAGAAGACCTACAACATTTTAGTGCGTTAAGTCTAAAAAGAGTTACTTGGAAAATAAAAGCTTTCTTGTTGGCTCGCCTACTCGATTTCGATCATGCTGTGCACTTTCAATGAAGGAATTTTCACCAGCAAATTTCCATTTTTGTAGGTAAAAGGTATCTTGGAATTGCCTGGCTGCAACTTCACGCTTTTGGGAATTTTTGCCAGTTTTACTGAAACATTGATATTCGATAAGGCAGGAACTTCCTCATACACCATCACAGTAGGGTTGTCGTGCGGGCCGGACGTATTGATCAAATGGACATAAAGTTTCCCATTTTTCCGGCTCAGAACCTGATGCACATTGGACGAGCCAGCAACTTTCGACATCAGCCTGGGGTCCATCGTTTCGACCAGCGATTTCAATAACGCAGGCATCAAAGGATTCTTATTTTTAATATAGAAACTTCCGGAATTGAGATAAACTCCGGCAATTTTACCTTTACCCAAAGCGCGGATCGTTGCCAAAGGTTGCTGAGTCTGGAAGCGCCAGTCATCTGCTGCGAGCTGAATTCCATTCATTTTGGTATTGCCTGATGGTTTTACGCGTTGGAAATCTGTTTTGACGATGACCGTTTGATTGTCAAATCCTGCAAAAAATGCAGTATCCTTTTGCGGTTTTCCGTTGAACGTGACGCCAAGCGATGCCGAAAAATCGCTTGTCGCCTGCGCGCCCACCACGATAAGATTTCCCCCATTTTCAACATATTGAATCAGGCGTTTGTGTATGGCAGGATCAATATGCTCCCATTCAGGCAAAACCAAAACGGGATAATCTTCCATACGTCCATCCAACTGGTGATCCATCAAAATGTCGACAGGTAACTGGCTGTCCAGAAGCATGTTCAGATTTCCCTTGATAGCCTCCTGAGAATTTGCTGAATACAAGTTGGACACCGGGACACGCTTCCAGGCGTAGGTAGAATACAAGAGTCCAACCTGCGGAACAACATTTCCTTCAAAACAGAATTCCTTTCGTTCATTCGTAAATTTGATAACATCCGCCATTTTTTTAAACAAATAGGGTTCCGGTGATCCGTCACGGTTTTGCTGCCAGTAGGTTTGAAAGCCGCCACCCATGGCCAGCACTTCTGCTGCTTCCTGTTGCATTTGAGGAACCGATTTTGTCGCTTTCAAATTATTTCTCCATGCAAAGGACCATGACATTAGGTCCCAGGGTTTTCCCTGAAGCGCCAGACACCGGCTCTCGAAAGCGGAACTATACAAACTATTTGTACCAGAAACATCGCCGGAAAGAAAGTCTACGGGCACATCCACTTTCTCGGGCATCATGGAGGAAAAAGACCAGTTGCTGGTGATCTTGAATTTCGGATTCGCTGCGTGCGCGGCGTCGACATAGTTACCAATGTATTTGCGAAACAAGGTCCTGTTAAACTCCATCCATTCGAAATAGTGCGGATCGGTTTTCTTTCTCGGCACAATAGCAATTCCCGTTTCCTTCTTAAAAGCTTCAATTACGGATGGCGAATAATCGTTGCCCAGCATCCAGCAATCTCCGTCGATCCATGCGCCATCTAGCTGATAATCAGTAGCCAGTTCAGCAATTTGCGGGTTCATTAATTTGGCAGGATAATCTCCAAGTAAGGAAACCGCGTTCCGATCCTTCGCACTGTCCGCATTGATCCTGGCCCATTCGGGATGCAATTGAATCGCCCTCGAATCCCAGACTCCCGAGTAATGTACATATAATGGAACGCCATATTTTGCGGTCACTTCCCGCCAGATTTTCATAATGTCTTTACTAAAAGCTGCCGGTGCATTTCCGACCTTGGTAGGATAACTTGAAATTCCGGGGTGTCCCTTGCAGTCAACCTGAATAAAGTCTGGTTTTGTGATAGACATCAATGAATCGATAAGCCCGTAGGTGAAAGTTTTTCCGATCGTTGTATCTTCCAGCATTGCGTGAAAATCCAGATGAAGGCCGGCAAAACGTTCTTTATTTTTCGTGGTTTTCTGGCCTGAAACAGCGAAAGAGAGCGGGATTAAAAAGGAAAAAATGCAAATGATTTTTTTCATAAAGCAGTTTGAATTGGCGGGCGAAGGTTCACGTTTCTCTTAACAAAGGCAGTTTCACCCTTTACATACGCATGAATCCCGAATCGGGCCTCCGGTTATTGGAAAACCTGCCCTGTTTGATGATTCCAATCTACTTTTTACCAGTTGTAGCAAATCAATAACCCCAACTGGTTCAGTTGTCGATTTGGCTTTGGATCATCCGCCGGAATAAATTTGATAACAGTATAACAAAAGCGGGGAAACCTAAAAGGCTCCCCCGCTGTGTCAACACCGTATTCACTCACCACATTCACTTTTCGTTAAGGCATCAGCACTTTATCAATCACATGAATTACGCCGTTCGACTGGTACACATCTTTTGTGGTTACCATGGCAGCGTTTCCTTTTGAATCTGTTACGATCAGATTTTTACCTTTCATGGAGAAAGTAAGTTCTTCACCCTGAACTGTTTTCGCCATTGTTTTTCCACCACCATCTTTTATCATCTGCATTACTGCTTTTGAATCGACTTTACCAGGAATTACGTGATACGTCAGTATTGACGTCAGGGTCGCTTTGTTTTCAGGTTTCAAAAGATTATCAACAGTTCCTGCTGGCAAAGCTGCGAAAGCCGCATTTACGGGGGCGAAAACGGTAAATGGACCCGTACCCGAAAGTGTTTCAACCAGGCCAGCGGCTTTTACAGCTGCTACCAATGTTGTGTGTTCTTTGGAATTAACAGCATTCTCAATAATGTTTTTGGATGGATACATTTCCGCTCCGCCAACCATTACTGTCTTTTCCTTTTGAGCAAAAGCACCGAACGTAGTGAACATTGCCACTGCCAAAAGTGTGATTTTCATTTTCATCGTTTTCATAATTGAAAATAGTTCGTTTTAATTTGTTCGATATACGGGCTTACTAAAACAATAGATTGACATGGAGATAAAAAATATTGTTATTAATCAAAAAAGGCTCCCGTAAGGAGCCTTTCAATCGTATTATCAAATGCTATTATCACATTAATTCTTTTACATCGGCCACAAATTTCCTGTCGACACTCGCGAAATTCGCTATTTCTTCGATACTAAACCGATTGGTTGCCAACAGGTTTTTAACAATCTCCACTTTGGTTTCATTCCGGCCTTTTTCCAAACCTCTTTCAATTCCTTCTTGTAGGCCTGCTTTCAATCCAGCCGCTTTACCATCCTTTTTGGCCAGCTCAATTACCAGTTCTTTGATACCCATCGTCTTTTGAGAATTACTTAAAACTTCAATTGCCTTATCAAATTTAGCATTATAAACCGAATCTTCAAAGCTGACATACCGTTGTAAAAACACAAGCAGATCATCAATTTTTTTCTTTGGGAAATTCCTTTCAAGTAAATTTTTAGCAAGCGAATATTTTAATTGGAATAAATTCTCATCACCTGCTTTTTTACTGTTGATCGACAGAAGGACTGTCAGGACGATGAGTGCGAACGGATTGTCATTTTCGGCAAGCGAGACTTCATCCTGTTCGAGAATTTTATAAGTATTGAACTGAAAAGTCGTTTTCGTTCCCAGAAATTCATAGGCATACTGGCGCGGATGATATTTACGGTCTTTATCAGTAAAAATTGCGATCGCGGTAACAGGTTTGCCATAGCGGTCAAGAATGCGATAAAAATAAGTAAACATTCTCTTTGCAAAATTTTTGTCGTGGTATCCCTGCACCTCAACATGTACCAAAATCCATTCTTCCCTCCCATGTTTGGTAAAAACCTTCACCAGTTTATCGACAAATTTCGGCGCCCTACTTTCCTGAACGGGAAATAGCTGATCTAATTCTTTGTCCAGAAATTCAAATCCTTTCCCTAAATCAAACAGATCAACGGACTCCGGGAAAAAGAATTTCAAAAAGTCGTCAAATACATTCTCAAGAATACCTTTCCAGAGGCGGTCGTCCGTTTTCATTTAAATTTTTATTGATGAAGTGTGTGTTGTAACGCTGTGGCGCCAATTTCAGGAATCTTGCCAAAGCTATTTAACAGGCAACGGATCACCCGGCAATTTTACTTTTGGATCAAAAACAGCTACGCCAACTCTCGAATCAGCACATCCGTAATACAGCAACCATTTCTTTTTGAAATATACCATTCCTTCTATAAACACCGTTCCGGCTACGTACTGACCACTTTTTTCAAAGGATTCCATGGGTCTGAAAAATGGCACGTCCAATCTTGCCAGCACTTTTGTCGGATCATTTTTATCCAACAAAACTTGTCCTGCGCAATAGCTGTTGGGCGTAAATCGTAAGTCTCCGTCAGCACCTTTGTCGTTTTTCCCATTGTATAAAAGAACGATTCCCTTTTCTGTCAGGATTGCCGGAGGGCCGCATTCAGTCAGATTACTATCAAAAAAGCCTTTTCTGGGAGAGATTAAATTGACAAGATTTTCACTTTTGTCCACAACAGGTTCCCAGTTGATAAGGTCAGTAGAAGTGGCCACATTTACATTTGCTTCGCCAAAATACAGCCAGTATTTACCGTTCACCTTTGTGATCACCTGCTTATCCCCGACGAGCTTTGTGAGAATTGAAGCGGACTTAGACCATATTTCGTTAAACTTCCCATTGTAAGCCGTTTTAAAGGCGGGACCATGTTTCTGCCACTCGATCAGGTCTCGGGAAGTGGCCACACCAACGCGCGCTTTATCCTGATTCCACTGTGTATAAAATATGACGTAAAGTCCGTCTTCCGTAACTGCAACACGTGGATCTTCGCATCCCCCCGGCCATTCGTTCTTTTTTTGACTGTCGTCAGCAGGAAACAGCACAGGTGTTTTTCGTCGTTTGAAGGTCGTTCCGTCAGCGCTTTCTGCATATCCGATCCTGGAAGTACGTTTTCCGATTGCCCTTCCCGCTTTATCCTCGGCGCGGTACAATACCACAATTTTGCCGTCTTTGATCGTTGCAGCCGGATTGAAAGTATCATTCGACTCCCAATCAACCATCTTGTTGGTCATCGGATCCTGAAAGCGCGTGGTACTGTCCGGCGAAATAACAGGATTAACACCCTCTGGACGTGTAAAGCCGCCAAAAGCCCAGTCCGGCAGCGTGTTGGCCTTCTGTGCATATGCGTTTCCGAACGAAAGATTAGCGATCAACAAAACGCCACGGATAATACTTTTCATAGATTTTTTTGAGTTATCTGATAATTACCAAAGATAAATCATTTGAACGTTAACTGGCATAAAACAAAAAGTCCCGCCTGATAAGACCAGGCAGGACCAGTAAACAAAATCTCAACATCTTATTTATTCGCAACCAGACTCACATCCAGCGTAAAATCGTTCTCAATAGCTTTGTCCCCAAGGTTTTCAAAGAAATTGGTAGAACGGAATTTGATATCGTATTTAGTTCTGTCAACCGCAATTTTTGCATCGGCAGTTATCTTTTTTCCATCGGACTTTACCGTTGCAGGGAATTTGACATCATTTGTAATTCCCTTGATCGTCAGTTTACCAGTCACCTCATATGCATTTGCTCCCTTTGGTGTAACCGTTGAAATCACAAATTTCGCTTCCGGGTGCGATTCTACCGAGAAGAAGTCGGGACTTTTTAAGTGAGTTGTAAGTTTTCCATTCATGGATGCATCAGTCACATCGGTCACCGTCAAATTTTTCACGTCAAAAACAAAACTTCCACCTTTCAGCTTGTCGCCGTCAACGATTAGGGAACCGCTGGTCAAAGGAATATTTCCTGCATGCGTACCGGTTACCTTCTTAGCTCCCCAAACAATTTTGCTGCTTTTCGCATCAACGGCAAGGGTTTTGTCGGCTACACGTGCCTTTCCGGGACCTGCCATTACCGCTGAGTTCATTAGCAATCCAGCGAGTGCGAATACAAAAATCTTTTTCATAGTTACTTTCAATTTAGTTAAAATGTAGCGAGTTTTTTTTACTAAGATAAACAGATATTGATTTATAAAATTGTGTTAATCTGAAAAAGGTAAACGAGTGCTCAAAACCGGCACCCATTACGCCGTACCCGCCCAATTACTATTTGATATTATTTGTTAACCGATTCCGGATTCTGAGCCGTAATCAACTCGAAATTACTGAGTGTTTGCAGGATATCTTTTCCTTCCTGCCAATCGTTAAGCCCCGAAACTGCATTAATGTGCCCCTGCTCTCCAATATTGACAAACCTGCTTCCCCAATTGGCGGCAAATTTCTCCGACCGTTTTATGGAGGCGTATATGTCGTTCGTACTTGCAATGACAATGCTTGGAAATGGTAATTTCGTGACCGGAATTGGCGTAAAACCAATCACAAATGCCAGTCGTTTTGACAACTCTGCATCTGCCGGTGCTACCAGTAACGCACCTTTAATCCACGGAGACTGATATTCTGCCGCCCAATGCGCCACCGTAATGCAACCCAGACTATGTGCAACCAATATCGTGGGCTCTGCCAGGTTACTGATTTCCTTTTGCAATTTCCCTACCCATTCTCCTTTTATGGGCCAGTCCCAATTTACCTGTTCAACTCGCCTGAAACGGTCAGGGTGCTGGTTTTCCCAGATAGTCTGCCAGTGCTGCGGCCCCGAACTTGCCAGTCCTGGTACGGTAAGGAAATTTATATTTGTACTCATTATGATGTCTCTGCGTTTGTCTGCCTAATTTTAACCATTAATCATCATGTCACAAAGTAAAGTTTAATAATTGTCGAAAGCAATAGTCTACTTAATATATTTATTTTATAGAGTAATGAATTCGATCAAACATAAATAATGACCTGACAACCCAACCAAATCCTGAGACGAAGTGTCTTAGAGTTAGACCTTAGTCCACTCTCATGAAAACGAATTTAATTTTAATAATCCTGCTGGTTTTCGTCCTTACATTATCCTGTAATAAGGAGGAAGCGCTGAAACCAATAACAGGAGACTGTGGCTCCGGTGATGTTTTAAAAAAGGCAAAAAACCGGGTAGGAACAGTTTTAGCCAATCCTGCTGACAGCACCTACATCATCTCGTACCACGAGCCGGGGACTTATGATTCCGTGGATTTCGGCTATGTTTGTAATCTTCCGGACAACATGAAAGAGGCAGGTTTAAAGGTGGAATTCAGCGGTGAATACAGGAAACATCCCTTACCCGGTGCGTTCGGGGGAAGTACCAATTATTATCTTAAACTAACTGAGATTTCAAGGAAATAGATTTCAATAAAATATTCCAATCTCACCGTTTCACTTTTTCCAGGTCCCGTACACAGCGAAATCCTAGGTTGTTACTTCCGCTGGTCGTTTCCCCTTTCCCTCTGCTTCCCGCTTTGTACCGGATACAGTAGTCATCGCTGCAAAGAAAACTCCCCCCCCGCTGCACGTGTTTCTCTGCACCAGGCTCATCCGGATCGTAGCTGTCCGACGGACCTTTCGGGTTGTTTTTCGGGCCGGTTTGATAGTAATCCGGGCGGTAAAGATCATGACACCATTCCCACACATTTCCATCCATATCATACAGCCCGTAAGCATTTGGCGGAAATGTTTTCACGGGAGCCGCTGTAATGTAGCCATCTTCCTTCGTATTGTGATCAGGAAAACTCCCCTGATAAATATTCGCAACCCATTTATTACCAGGTTTTAACTGATCACCCCAGTAGTAAGTGTGATTTCCTTTTCCTCCCTGCGCTGCGAACTCCCATTCTGCTTCTGTAGGCAGGCGCTTTCCCGCCCATTTTGCATAAGCGACAGCGTCTTCATACGAAATATGAACAGCGGGAAGGTTTTCCTTTCCCTTGATTGAACTACCTGCTCCTTCCGGGTGCGCCCAACTTGCACCAGGCACATAATTCCACCACTGCAAAGGATTATCCAGAGACACTTTTGTGGCAGTCTGTGTAAATACTGCCGACCCCGGGACCAGCTTATCGGCGGGAACTCCCGGATAGTCGGCAGGATTTAATGGCCTTTCCGCCACCGTTTTATAGTTGGTCTCTGCTACAAAACGGGCGTATTCCAGGTTGGTCACCTCGTGCTCGTCCATATAAAAGCCATTGACTGTCACCTCGTGCATCGGACGGGAATCAGGGAATTCGTCTGCTCCCATCAAAAATTTCCCTCCACCGATCAGAACCATTCCGGTGGTGTCTCCTGCGCCCTCTTTTATTCCGTTTTGAGAGGCTAGAATTGCAGAAGCACGTGACGGCATGCCGTCTGCAATACATTTGGCAAGACTATCCGCTGTTTTTTGCTCTGCTGTCTGCTTGCTTTTACAGCCCACTCCGATCGCTATCACGATTAAAAATAAGCCCGACAAGGCCATTTTCCCGCTTCTCAATTGAATCATTTTCATAACCAGTTTTAAACTAACTCCCTTTTCAACTTATGTTAAAAACGTCTTTAAGCGCTGTTTTCGCAGCATGATAACCGCTCATTCCATGTACACCACCGCCGGGCGGAGTTGACGAAGAGCAAATGTAAAGTCCTTTGGCCGAAGTCCGGTACGGAGACCGGCTCAGTACCGGCCGTGTATACAATTGCCATATATCCTGAACCCCACCATTGATGTCTCCCCCAACATAATTTGGATTGTATGCTTCCATTTCGTGCGTATTCATTGTGTGCCGGGCTTTGATTACGTCCTGAAACCCCGGGGCAAAGCGTGCAACCTGATTTTCAATCGCCTCGGTCATGTCTTTCGTTGATCCGTTCGGAACGTGGCAATATGCCCAGGCAGTATGTTTTCCCTCGGGAGCTCTGGTTGCATCGAAAATACTAGGCTGTGCAAACAACACAAAAGGATTCTGAACATGCACTCCTTCGGCAGTAAGCCCCTCAGCAGTAACAATTTCCTGGATTGTATTACCCAAATGCAGCGTTCCGGCAGACTTGCAGGAAACCGCTTTAAAAGGAACAGGCTCATCCAGTGCCCAATCAATTTTGAAAATACCCATTCCGTATCGATACTTCCGCAATTTTGCCTTGTATGAACTGCTCAGCTTTTCTCCGGCTATTTCCAACAGCTGTTTTGGCGTCACATCGAAAAGAACAACTTTTGATGCGGGCAATTCATCTACATTTTTGACATAAAACCCTGTTTCAATCTTTCCGCCCAGAGACAAAAAATACGACTGCAAAGCATTGGCAATGGAACGTGATCCTCCTTTTGGAACCGGCCAATTACCTACATGCGCTGCTGCCATCAGTACAAGACCGATGGCAGAAGTGGTCAGGTTCGTGAGTGGCTGCATGCTGTGCGCCGCCATTCCCGCCCAAAGTCCACGCGCTTCAGGTGTATTAAATTTGCGACTCAACCAGCTTGCAGATGTGATCGCTTTCAATCCGAACCGGGCAAGCGCAACAGGTTTTTTTGGCAAAGGGAATGGGCCCAGAAGCTCCGGAAGCAATTCCGGCAGATCCTCTACCAATGAGCTCATTAAGTTCATATAAGCGCCTGAATCACTGCCAAGACCGGAAGCGGTGTCTTTCAGAGAATGATCCAGTATTGCGGCACTCCCATTATCAAATGGATGCGCGGCTGCAATCGGCGGGTTGACAAATTCAAGTCCATGTTTTTGAAGCGGAATACTTTTAAAAAAAGGGGACAAAGTAGCCATCGGATGAATCGCAGAACATACGTCATGCAAATACCCCGGCAAAGTAAGGGCAGCGGAACGCATACCACCGCCAACTTCTTCATTTCCTTCTATCAAAAGTACCGACAATCCTTCCTGCCGCATTGTTATCGCCGCTGCAAAACCATTTGGGCCAGAACCCACCACAACTACATCATACTCCGTTTTCGACACTTTATTTAGCTTCGTCAAGTATTTTGAGCGCCTCCGTATCCTTGTATTCTACCATCAAAGCTTTCAGTTTCTTTTTCAGATCTGCCGTAATTACGGCATTTTCCTGTTTCCCGTAAATATTGGAAACTTCGGTCGGGTCTTTTTGAAGATCATATAATTCCCACGAAGAAATCCCATTGTAAAAATAAGCCAGCTTGTAACGGTCTGTTCTCACCCCAAAATGCGGATAAACATGATGTGGCTCAGGGAATTCATAGTAATGGTAGTAAGCCTCTTTCCGCCAGGGCACTTTTGCAGTTTGTGGCGAAGAAAGCAACGGAAGAAATGATTTTCCCTGAATGTCGGAGGGAATTTTCGCCCCTGCAATGTTCAGTACCGTGGGTGCCCAGTCGATGTTCATTACCAGCTGATTTACCCTGGAACCCGGTTTCACCACGCCTGGATAACGAATAACAAAAGGCGTTTTGAGCGATTCTTCATAAATAAACCGTTTATCAAACCAGCCATGTTCTCCCATGTAAAAACCCTGATCCGATGCATAGATCACCACCGTGTTTTTGGCCAGGCCGGTTTCGTCCAGATAATCAAGCAACTTACCGATATTCCGATCCAGTGAATTAGCGGTCGATAAATAATCTCTGATGTATCTCTGGTATTTCCATTCTGCCAAGGCTTTCCCTGTCAGCTTTTTATCTTCAAATTCTTTTGTGATTTTATCATAATATGCTTTAAATACCTTACGCTGATCTGTGTTGAGACGTTTGTAAAGTCCGTCTTTTTCATAGTCAATGCCCACTTTGAGATCCAACTTGAGCCGCATCGTTTTGTCGATAGACATATCCTGTTTCAGCGCTGCCTCGCGTCCCTTGTAATCGTCATAAAAAGTGGCTGGTATCGGGAAATCAATGTCGTCATATGCGCCTAGATCCTGCAAATCCGGCTGCCATTCACGGTGCGTTGCCTTGTGACCCACAATCAGGAAAAATGGCTTCGCCTTATCCCTCTTCTCAATAAAATCAGTTGAAAATTTGGTTATAAAATCAGATACATAACCGTTGTATCTGGTGGTATCATTTGGCTGGCTGATAAAATCAGGATTGTAATAGTGCCCCTGACCGGGTAAAATATTCCAATAGTCGAAACCGGCAGGTAGACTATTGAGGTGCATTTTCCCTACCCAGGCAGTTTGGTATCCACTTTTTCTGAGTTCTTCCGAAAACAAAGTCTGATTGGTGTTAAATCTGGTGTTGTCATTATTCCTGTAACCATTCATGTGACTGAATTTTCCGGTCAGCAAAGTTGCACGGCTGGGCCCGCAGATAGAATTTGTAACCAGATTATTGGTTAATAAAGCGCCTTCTCTGGCAAGTCTGTCAATATTTGGCGTTTTTGCGTACTTATTACCGTAGGCACCTATGGATTGATAAGCATGATCGTCGGAAAAAATAAATATGATGTTTGGCCTGGCAGCTTGTCCTTTCGCTAAAAAATCAACAACAAAAAAAAGGCCAAAAAACGCAAGGGAACGTAAAAGCTGTATTTTCATAAGTTGGATTGAATTCTATTTACTGACTGAAAAGCAGGAAACAGACTTTATCTAATAGTCTATAAATTTGATAGACAAAGTAAAGATTTATACATTAAAATAGCAAGCATTATTTGGTATTATGCGTTACATGCTGCAATCATCTTCCGGATAGATGAGGGAAATAAAAAAGCGGAACCATGTTGACATGGTTCCGCCGTTAATCCGATTTATCTTTTGTATTGTACTACTTTTTATTTCGTAGCATCCTTCATTTTTTTGGCCATTTCCAAATGATGCTGCAACGTAGGAACTTTTCCACCAGCCCAGGCTTTCAGATCTGCATCTTTACAATCTTTTGCTGCTTTCTCAAACTCCTTTACATCCTCGTCGTGATCATCAACCATGTATGACGCATATGCCTTATCGAAATCCTTTCCCTGTTTCTTGGCCATATCATCGTAGTCCTTTTGTTTGTCATCGCTCAATGCCATTGGCAGCGTGATGTTTTTCTGTTGTGCAAGTGCTTTCAACTCCTCATTTGCCTTTGAGTGGTCGGTAATCATGCTTTTAGCAAAATCTTTAACAACCTGCGAAGATGCATTTGTCGCGGCAAGTTCTGCAAGTTTTACTTCAATCATTCCCCCATCGGCAACATCGACCGCAAATTTACTGTCGTCTTCCAACGCCTCCATAGGGGTATCATCCATTTTGCTTTCATTTTGCTCTTCGGCAACTTCTTTGCTATCCTCTGATTTATTGCTGTTGCAGGCAGAAAATGAAAGTAACGACGCAATCAGGAATGCACTTAATGTGATCTTTTTCATAAAAATTAATATTTTTTGTTGTATCTTATGCTCTTCCTATTAAAAAAACATGCCAGAAATAATTCGATACTTTCGATTTGATCCATGGGCACTGACTAATAAATCTTTTCTATCAGCAGTAATCAGCCGACGACAATGCCTATAAAAAAATGGAATAGACGTTACGTAGAACTGTGTTTTGACAAAAGCTTATTAATTTAGCTGCCCGTTGAATATCCACCAGGCGAGTTGTATACTTTACCCTCACTGAAATAAGAAAGATTAGCAGAACAATGAGCCCAATACAGTCATTTCAAATTTTACTCGCTGATGATGATGAGGATGACACTTTCCTGTTTCAGGAAGCGCTTGCACAGATTCCGGTAACGACAGACCTCACTACTGCGGATAACGGAATGGAGTTAATGAAAAAACTATCCGGCGCTACAGATATTCCCGATCTTATTTTTCTTGATGTGAACATGCCTGTTAAAAACGGACTGGAGTGCCTGGCTGAAATCCGCGACACCGCCAGGTTCAGTCAAACTCCCGTTGTAATACTTTCCACGTCAATTGCGGAAAATTTATTGGAGTCAGCCTTCAGAGGCGGTGCAAATTTGTACATCCAGAAACCGACAAGTTTTTCCAGTTTGATCAGCATCATACAAAAATGCATATTACAGCGTGAAGAACTGCTTCCCGGACGCGACTTGGAACAATTTTTGATCAAAAACAGCAGTAGCAAGTAAACGAGCTGTTACATATATGGATGAAAATGCAAATCAAAGGTTCGATGCCTTTTTACGAGATCTGAGAAGTAAAACAGGGGCAAGTCACAAATCGTTAGAAGACAGACAGCTATCCAGATTGCTTCTGGACCCCTCGCTTTCGTCGTTCACCTACCAGTTATATCTATCCAAATTGTACCGCGTAGTGCGCGCCTGCGAAGCTCAGGTTTTCCCGTTGCTATCTCATTTATTAAAAGACCTGCCCCGGCGTCAGAAGGCCGAGCTGATTTTTAACGACCTTATCGCAACAGGCATGTCCCAAAAAGACATTGCCGGATTGCCTGTTCATCACTTTCAGGAAATGAGCATCGCGCAGGCAATGGGAGCCATGTATGTTCTTGAAGGCGCTACACTTGGTGGAAGAATTCTCTATAGACACATCAACGAAACGCTTGGACTAAATCAGGAAAGCGGGGCGTCCTATTTTTGGGGATATGGTGCAGAAACAGGAATTATGTGGAAAATATTTCTGTCGACGCTCACTCATACAGCCGTTGAAAAAAAATGTGAGGATGAAATTATTCGCAATGCGGAAGAAACTTTTAAATTGATTGACAATCTGCTGGCCGAAGCCGAAGTCACCCCCGCTCATGAAAATTAAGGACATTCTGAACAGGGATCTTGTTAATCTCACAAACTGCGAAAGTGAACCGATTCACGTTCCCGGTTCCATACAGCCGCACGGATTTTTACTTGCAGTAGATGCCAGATCCTTTAGTGTCGACTATTGCAGCGCTAACTCTGAAGTTTTTATCGGACTTACTCCAAACTTAATTCTTGGGAGACAGTTTTCAGATATTTTTTCTGACGCGCAACAGCAACGACTTGAAATTTATATAAAACAGGATATCATCGATACTGCTCAGCCATTGGTGCTTACTTTTGATGAAATTCCCTACAATACAACTGTACACAAAACTGGCGAAGTATTTTTGCTTGAACTGGAACCGTTTCCCGACGGGACACTTGATCTGCCAAACCTATACAATCAGACCCGAAAGTTCGTTTCACTCATGGAGGGAAGTCATCGGCTTTTCGAATTGTGCCAGTCTATCGCCGAAGAAACGAGGTCAATCACCGGGTATGATCGGGTAATGGTCTACAGGTTTGATGCACAGTACAACGGAGAAGTGATTGCAGAAAGCAAGCGGGAGGATTTAACTTCATTCTCAGGCCAAAAATATCCGCATACCGATATTCCCCCACAGGCAAGAGAGCTGTATATCCGTAATCAGATCAGAATGATTGCCGATATTAACTACGAACCAGTTCCGTTGCTTACCTTGGAAGGACAAGAAGCAAAAGACAACAAATCGCTGGATTTAAGTCTTTCAATACTTCGCAGCGTATCACCGATACACATTGAGTATCTAAAAAATATGGGGGTTGGTGCTACGTTGACCATCTCTCTCATTAGAGATGGCAAACTCTGGGGACTCATTGCCTGCCATCATTATTCAGCGAAAATCCTGCCGCATTACACCCGGCTATCCGCTCTGCTTCAGGGCCATTTTTTAGCTTCCCAGATTACTGTTCGGGAAGTAGCTGAAGAATTTGAAATTGCTCAAAAGGCGGAAAACACCCTGCATGAATTGCTTATTTTATTACAGGATAATGACAATTTCATCGGAGATTTTTTCAATTCGCCTTTGCTTCTTAAAATTGGAAATGCGTCAGGAGTCATTATTTTATACAATGGGGAAATTTATAAAAACGGCATAACGCCGGAAGACAGCGAAATCATTACGCTGACCGACTGGCTTTCTCAAAATCATGTAAACAATCATGTACACACCTCATGCCTGATCGATATTTATCCGAACGGAGAAAATTTATCGAAATATGCGGCCGGGGTGACCTATCATTCAATGGGAAACTCCGACTGTATTCTCTGGATCAGGCCCGAGTTGGTGCAAACAATCAATTGGGCCGGCAATCCTCACAAAGCAGTGCATGTAAACGAAACCGGCGTCAGGCTTTCGCCACGAAAATCCTTCGAACTTTGGATGGAAGAAGTTAAAAATAAAAGTCTTGAGTGGCGGAAATCTGAGCTGAATGCGACTTCTGGCTTTGCATATGCGCTGCAAAGACACATTAACCTTCATTTTGTCAGAAGCCAGGAAGAGCAGTACCGAATTTTGAGTGAAGAGCTCATAACGGCGAATAAGGAGCTTGCCAACCTGAACTGGATCAGCACGCATGACCTCAAAGAGCCTTTGAGAAAGATACAGATTTTCGCTTCAAAAATACTGGATCCTGCAAATACGGATCTTTCCGTGACCATTCGCGATTCAGTGGGCAGGATGCGCTTCGCCGCGGAGAAAATGCAGCAACTCATTGAAGACATTCTCAATTATTCCCGTGCAGGCAACCTGGAGAAGGTGTTTGAGGAAACGGATCTTGACATGGTGCTGCACGACGTGTTAGCAGAAATGAAAGAAGAAACCGATGAAAAAAACGCGACCATACAATTTGATAAACTTCCCGTTTTACAGGTAATTCCATTTCAAATCAACCAGCTTTTCGTAAACCTGATCAGCAATTCGCTGAAATTCATACGGGCCGGAGTGACGCCCCACATTGAGATTCGTTTGGCTCAAATCTCCGGTGAAGAGATTCCCGAACTAAAACCTGAAGCTGGCGAAAAATATTATAAAATATCGTTTTCAGACAACGGAATTGGCTTTGACAACGAATACCGACAGAAAATTTTTGACGTTTTCCAGCGACTGCATACTGCTCACAAATATCCCGGCACTGGAATAGGGCTTGCGATTTGCAAGAAAATTATTGAGAACCACAAAGGCAGTATCAGTGCAGACTCAGTTTACGGAGAAGGAGCGAAATTCACCATTTACCTTCCGGCAAACACCCGGCCCGATCACAGTTTTAGTCCGCAGGCGTGAGTATATCCTTCCGCAACTAAACGGTGATCCCACATTTCCCCATGGTTACCCATTTTATTTCAGAACCTAAATCATTGTAAATCAACACAATCAAACACCAAACAGAGATTTGAGTTTTGCTGGTATTGATTTGGTATGCGACTGCTTACATTTAAATCTAATTTGATATGTCAGTAGCGGCGGTTGGAATGATAACGGAAGCACCGGTAATTTCTGCCAAACAATTCAAGAAACTTCGTAAGGACCCGGCTCTCACAGCTGCGGCGGCAGGTCTTCATTATATCGGTTCGGGACAGGCACCAGGATATTTCAGAAAGGGTAAACCGACCCGTTTTTATTACACCGATGAAAACGGGAATCGTTGCAAAGACAAAGCGGACGTTCATCGGATCAAATCGCTGGTTTTGCCGCCAGCCTGGAAAGACGTCTGGATCAGTAAGGATCCGCTCGGGCATTTGCAGGCAACGGGTATCGACGAAGCGGGAAGGAAACAATATCGATACCATCCGCATTGGAACCTCATCCGTAATCAATCCAAATATTACCGCCTGCTTACATTTTCAGACGCGCTTCCACTCCTGAGGGAAAAGGTTGCACATGATTTGCGCAAGCAAAATCTGGATCTCCAAAAGGCCATTGCATTGGTGATCAGAATCATGGACAAGACCTGTATACGGGTTGGAAATGAGAGATATAAGGTTAAACATGGTTCCTCAGGCATTACAACACTCGATGCTCGCGCCGCCACTGTGAAAGGCAAAACAGTCCGCTTTATGTTCAAGGGCAAAAAAGGCGTAAAACAGGATATTACTTTTAAGGACGCGCAACTGGCACGATTGGTACTTCAGTGCAAGGAAATGCCAGGTAAAAGGCTTTTTCAATATATTAACGAAGGGGGCTGCCGGTGTTCACTAAATGCAGGACAGGTCAACGAATACATTCGTGAAAATACAGGTGCTAATTTTTCAGCGAAAGATTTCAGAACCTGGATGGGGACGGTAACGGCGTTTGATTACCTGAGCACGCAGGAAAAATCCGAAACGAAACGACAGCTGACCAGAACGATAAATTCCTGCCTGGATGTGGTTGCATCTCATCTTGGAAATACCCGGACCGTCTGTAAAAAATACTACGTTCATCCGGCTGTTTTTATGTCTTATGAAAATGGAAAAATCCAGCGTTTTCTAAATAAACCAGTAACCGAAAACGACTATTTGTCGCCGCACGAGCAGCATGTAAAATCATTGCTTTCGAATCAGATCTGATCTGTGAAAAACCGTTCGGGTCATCCGCATAGGCTCAAAAAGCGTATATGAGACACTATGCTAAAATTCGCCCGGTTTTTAATTCTACTATGCTGTTTCGTCCCCGCTCTCTCGTTTTGCCAGCGTATCGACAATTCAGCTTCTTACCGAAATGTTACAGGCGACAAATATTTTCGTCTTCATTACGACAATGATTTTTTTACCAAAACAGACTATTACTATACTCAGGGTTATCAATTTGAATTGGTTCAGCCTTTCCTTAAAAATAATCCGGCGAGCAGGTTGCTGCTAAGACTGAACGACAGCCGCACCAAATACGGTCTTTCATTTGAACATTTTGGTTTCACACCAACAAGTATTCGTAGCGACGCCATCCTGAAAAACGACAGACCTTTTGCCGGAGTCATCATGCTGAAATCTTTTGCAATTTCTGTGAACCCTGTCCGTAAAGAAAGGTTGACAGCAATGCTGAGCGCAGGAATGGTTGGCCCAGCTGCTTTTGCGGGCAAAATGCAGGCTACAATTCACCGTTGGTCAGGAGATGCTGAGCCGCATGGCTGGCAGTACCAGATCAGAAACGACGTGATTCTCAACTACGAACTGAATCATGAAAAAGAGCTGGTAAATATTCCCAATATTGTTTCGGTCAATACGAATGCGCAGCTCAGACTTGGGACCTTTTCCGACAAAATACAGGCGGGATTTACCGTCACACTCGGCAGGTTTGACTCGCCATTCCATGAGAGCGACAAAACGCACTCCCGAAATTTTCAACTTTACGCTTATTCTCAGCCGCTGCTGGGTTTTGTTGGGTATGATGCAACGATGCAGGGAGGACTTTTTAACAAAACAAGCCCATATACATTACAACCTGATCAGATTAACCGAGTTGTATTCAGGAATAATTATGGCGTTGTTGCTCACGTCTGGAAGATTTATCTTGAATATTACCGGACATTTATTTCCAAAGAATTCAAGCCAGGAAACAAACATGGCTGGGGTGGAGTGAAAATGGGATACGCATTCTGATCTGAAAATCCATTTTTTAAATTCATCATAAGTAACTTTCCCGACAACAAGGATGTGAAGGGGTGACCTTATTATACGTTTCAAAGTGCAGAATTCGCGAAACATATACGTAAAAAATTATCATAACGGCCCCACCTTAGCGGGCAAAAACTGCAACACTTCGCCGTCAAAAGTGCTCATGAATTGGTGGGATTGATGGCATGCTAATTTTATCATTCTAAGTTCACTTGACTTATTGAAAACATAAATATCAGCATTATGGAAATGAACGAGAATTTGACCGAGGTACTCAACGATCTGATTAAAATTAATAACGACCGTATCGATGGTTATGAAAAAGCGATTAATGAAGTTGAAGATATCGATATTGACCTGAAAGGTATTTTCCAAAAAATGGCTAACGAAAGCCGCGGCCATGTTGCAGAACTGAGCGGCGAAATTGCAAAGCTGGGCGGGGAAATCGCAACAGGCACAACAGGTTCAGGTAAAATTTACCGGGTGTGGATGGACATCAAGGCCACGTTTACAGGTCATGATCGCGAATCTGTTCTGGAAAGCTGCGAATATGGTGAAGACGCCGCACAGGAAGCCTATGATGACGCACTTGCAACGGACACCGATCTTCCGGTGGATATCAGACAAATTATCACCAGCCAGAAAGCTTCGCTGCTGGAATCTCACAATCTGATCAAAAAAATCAGAGATACGCAACATGCTATTAATGGTTAGTAAAAAATACGCATAAAAGAAAAGGGTCTGACTTTCGTCAGACCCTGTGTTTTTTACCCTTATGAGCTACATCAAAGCCGCGCAAGCAGCTCCTTCTTTTTGTCATTAAATTCAGTTTCCGTAATCAGCCCCCGCTCGTAAAGTTTGTTGACTTTTTCAATCGCCGCAAATACGTCGTCTTCGCCACTTTTCGATTGCAGATGAGAATGCGTTACATCGTAAGGCACTTCCGGTAATTCCTGTGTTTGTTCAGAAGGTTCGGAAATTAAGGTAAGGCTTGAAATATCAACCGGACCATCCTGACTTGTAAACAGGTACGAATTACCCGATCCCTGCTGCTGCGAAATACCCGAAATGTTGTGATGTTTGGTGTCGTAAATGGATCTTTTTCCATTCTCTTCAATCACCAAACGCCTCACCGGTCCAAAATAGGCATACCGGAAATTGTTCTGTGATCCGCTGGAAGTAGGGCTGCCAAAAACCGATGGCCAGGTATTGGAAGAAATTCCAGCAGATTTAACCGATTCTGTCGGCTCTTCAAAAATAACTTTAGATGATACGAGTTCCGACAACTCAGTGCATAGTTTATCAACCTTAGCTTTCATGGAATTATTGAACATATCGCCCACCATTGTCATGCCGCCCCGCATCCATTGTCCGTTACCACCCAGTTCAGGAATATTAAACTGTGCCATGCTGCCATTGCCCTGAACAACCGCTTTTACCATCGCTTCTACACTTTGGCTTTTCAATTCGTATCGCTGAGCAATGCCTTCAATGAGCTGCTGACCTTCTTTTGTAAGTGCTTTCATATGACCTGTATTCTGATTCTTCGTTATAAAATACTGTTAATCAGCAAACGTAACAAAAACAATGCCATCTCAGCCGTCAAATTTTTTATCGGTCAATTGGCGAAGAATAAATAACAGTGTAACTCAGCGAAATACTCTGTGTTGAAAACCCGCTATTCAAATATTCAGTACAGTTTTTTCAGATTCTTGTTGCTGTTAATTTCCAGATTCTTCTGCACTCCTGTAACGAGCCTGTCGAATGGCAGGGCCAAGCAATTCCATTTTTAGTTTGTTTTCAAAATCGTTTCGTTTTGGCGTCCCTATTTTGCCAATACACTGCTCCACAATCGTATCGAGAGAAAATGTTTCTGATGTGTTTTTCATTTTATTTTGGATGAAAATCCTGATACCTGCGACAAATCCCGCAAAGGAATTGATCACAGGCAAGAGAAATAAGTTGATTTTAGAATTCCGTTTCGTTCCTGCCCATTGTTCTATCGAGCTCGATTTTTGCCGACAAATAGTCATAAACGGCTTCAAGATAATTAGATTTTGCAGTTGTAAGCGAGAATTCAGAGTCGATTAGTTCCAGCCGCGATGCAACTCCCTTTTCATAACGATATTTGGTAATGGAATAACTCAATGCTGCCGTTTCAGACACGTTTTCCTGGGTTTTTATTCTTTCAGAAGCTTCATACAATCCGGCCAGAACCTGTTTAACCTCCGTTTTAAGTTGTTCCTGCGCGTTCACATATGCAATATCTGCTTGTTGCCTCTCAATTTTGGCCAGACTAACCCTGGAAACATGCTGCATTCCGCTAAACAAGGGAATGGAAAACTGGATTCCGGCAAAGAATACAGGAGGATATCCCGCATTGCCAAACCGAAACTGGTTGGTCTGCGTATTCAATTGATATTGGCTTACAAAATTCACCACCGGCAACCGCCCTGTTTTTGCTAGAAGTATTTGCTTATCTGTCAGCTCCTTATCCAATGCCAACAACTTAAAGTCCGGTCTGTTTTGGAGAGAAATATCAAAGGTTCCCGTCTCGGTGGGAATCGAATCCGAAGGTTGATACTGCAATGATTCCGACAAAACATAGTCCGTTTTTGAATCATCTCCCAAGAGCACACTCAATTGCTGGCCACTGATCTGGATGGCATAAGTCAGTCGCAGCACATCAGGTTCCAGGTTCTTCACAGTTGTGTATGCACGCAGCGTATCCACCCGTAAACCGCGGCCCTGCGCCAGTAGCGATTTTGAATCAGCAAGGGCTCTTTTGTTTCTTACGATACTTTCATTTTGCAATTTCAATCTTTCTTTCAGCACCAAAAGCTGCACATAGTTTTGTTTGACCCGTGCAACAACATCCACCTCCCGGTCCAGATAGGAAAGTTTGCTTTGTTTCTCCAACAATTTTTTGCGTTGCAATTCATGCCGCACACCTGCATTGTACAGCGGCTGCACCAATGATACCTGCGCGCCAGCGAGATCTTCTCCCCCAATTCGTGCATAATCTATTTTCTCAGATGAAGAAGATGCGCCGTTCAGTCCAAAGAAAACCGGTCGTTGAAAATAATGCTGAAACTGGCCTGTTAGACTCACATTTGGCAAAAGAAAACTTTTCGTAATAGCAGTCTGCTGAATCGATTTCGAAATATTGAGGGAATCTATACGCAGTTCGCGGTTGTGAATTTTGGCCTGCTCAATCGCGTCTTTCAGTGACAACGTTTTATTTTGGGCAAGTCCTTCCAAAGGAATGAATGAGGCAAACAACATGGCAATCCAAATGATCGCCGTAGTTCTGTTTTGTTTATGATTTTTCATAATTGTCATGTTTTTAGACTTGCCAGGTCTTCAAGACCTGGTAAGTCTGGATCCGGTAAGTATGGTTTTTTGTTTTAATGATCGGCGAGTTCCGCAGTCAATTGATCCGCAGTTTCAGGTTTTGCATGGCCTTTGAATGGGCGTGAGAAGTACGAGTAAACAGCAGGGATGACGTAGAGCGTCAGAATACCTGCAAAAATCAACCCGCCTACAACCACAATTCCGAGCGACTGTCTGCTTCCTGAGGACGTTCCCAGCGACAAAGCGATGGGTAGTGTACCGAAAATCATCGCCAGCGTTGTCATTAAAATTGGGCGAAAACGGGACACTGCTGCAAGCCGGACCGCCTCAAACGGACTTTTACCCTCTTCCTTACTCTGGTTCGCAAATTCAACAATCAGAATACCATTTTTCGTGATCAGACCTATCAGCATAATGATACCGATCTGGCTAAAAATATTGATCGTCTGCTCTGTGAACCAGAGACTTAAAAGTGCACCTGTAAGCGCCATCGGAACTGTCAGCAAAATAATGAACGGATCCACCAGACTTTCGAACTGTGCCGCCAGCACCAGATAAATCAGCACGATAGCAAAAATGAACGCAAAGATCAAACTGTCGCTACTTTCTGAGTAATCCCGGCTTTGCCCTGCCAATGCAGTACTGAAACCTTTCGGAAGTTCCGATGCCGTAATCTGATCCAGTTCCTTTATCGCCTCTCCCAAACTCACTCCCGCAGCCGGCGTGGCTGAAATTGTGGCACTATACGATTGATTGTATCGGTAAATAGCCGGCGGACTGATGCCTTCATTGAGCTTTGTAAGGTTATCAAGTGAAACCATTTCTCCGTTCCCGGATTTGAGATACAACGACCTCAGGTCATACGGGGCCGAACGGTCTTTACGTTCCAGCTGGCCGATCACTTCATACTGACGGTCATTGAAAATAAAATACCCATATCTTCTGCTGCTTAAAGCCAGCTGCAAAGTTTGTCCGATGGACTGCGTGGAAATCCCCAGCTGTGCCGCACGCTGACGGTCGATTGAGATGCTTATTTCCGGACGGTTAATCTTGAAATCAGCATCGGCAAAATTCAGCTTTTTGTTCCCGTTCACCTTTGTCATCAACTTCGGCATTACGTCAATTAATCCTTTCAGACTCGGCGCCTGAATTACGTATTGCACCGGCTGCGTATTGCCATAACCACCGATGGTAGGTGTTTGAACAGGAATGATCAGTACATTCCTGAATTTTTGCGAAGCGGCAACAAGCTTCATGAAAATCTGCTGCTGGGTCAGGCCGCTTTTACGATCCTTTGGTTCGTTCAGGAATATCCATTGAAAACCGCCGTTTACAGGCTGTGCCAAAGTACCCCCTGCCGCCGCAATTGCTGTATAAGTCCTTTCCGCGTTCAGATCGGGAATGGAATCGCTTACATAATTCCCGATTTCCTTCATACTTTGTTCCATACTTTCGTATGAAGTACCCTCAGGCGCCATTACGGCCAGGCCGATCATCGAGCGATCTTCAAGCGGCGCCAGTTCTGAGGGTAATTTTGGAGCAAGCCAGTAAGCAATACCAAACGAAACTGCCAGTAACACAAACCCAAGCCAACGGACTTTCATAAACGCAGCGAGCGAACGGGCGTACGCGTTGTTCATGCCAACAAACCAAGGCTCTGTTTTTTTGTAAAGCCAGTTGTGGGACGTACCCGATTTCAGCAAATAGGCACTCATCATGGGCGTCAGCGTCAGCGCGACAAATGCTGATACCGTTACTGATCCCGCTACTACAATGGCAAATTCCTTAAACAAGCGACCTGTGAGCCCACCTAAAAACAGAATCGGGAGGAATACCGCGACCAGTGTAACGGTGGTGGAAATTACTGCAAAATAAATCTCAGAAGATCCCTGCCGCGCGGCCATAATGGGCGACATGCCCTGCTCTACCTTGCTGTATATATTTTCGAGCACAATGATGGCGTCATCGACGACGAGCCCAATCGCAAGTACAAGTCCAAGTAGCGTGAGTACATTGATAGAAAATCCTGCCACATACATAATAAAAAAGGCAGAAATAATCGAAACCGGAATCGCCAGCAGTGGAATAATCGTACTGCGCCAGTCTCTCAGAAAAATGAAAATAATCAACGAAACAAGTCCGAAAGCAAGCAAAAGTGTTTCTTCAACTTCCGAAAGCGAGTTTCTTACAGGCACGGTAAAATCTTTTCCCAGCGCAATTTCATATTCCTTCGGCGCTGATTTTTTAATCTCTTCAAAACGCTTTTTAAATTCGTCCACAATGGCCAGCGAATTGGCTCCTCGTTGCGGACTTACGCCCGTTCCTACGCCATATTGAGCTGTTTTCCCATTATAAATGATCATCGCAGTGCGTTCATTCTGTGACGACATGATGGCAGTTCCAATGTCTTTCAAACGTACAATCGCACCCTGATTTTCACGGATGATCATGTTATTGAATTCTTCTTCCGTAACCAGTCTGCCCTGCGTCCGCAGCGTAACTTCTGTATTTTCACCTTCTATACGTCCACTCGGCAGATCGACATTTTCGCGTTGAAGCGCAGATTGAATGTCCGCAGGCGTAAGTCCGTATGAAGCCATTTTCACGGGATCAAGCCGTAAGCGCATCGCACGTTTTTTACCGGCATAAGAGTCCACCAGACGAACACCGGGAATGGATTGCAGTTTCTCCTTGATGTTGATGTTCACGAAATCCGTTACATCTTCTAAACCTTTCGTTTTACTTTGAACAGTCAGGAAAACCAGAAAATCAGCCGGTCCGGCTTTTTCTACAATGGTCGGTTCAATGTCCGTCGGCAACTGCTGGCGCGATTTGGAAACCTTGTCACGCACATCATTTGCGGCTGCTTCCAGATCTGCATTCAGTTCAAATTCTACCGTAATGATACTAACCTGTTCCCTGGAAGTAGATGATACTGAACGTATTCCGTTTGCCTCGGCGATGGCTTCTTCCAAAGGTTTTGTAACTTGTGACGCGATGATATCGGCACTGGCCCCGGGATAAACCGTTGTAACCATGACGATTGGTGAATCTGTAACCGGGTATTCCCGCGTTCCCAGAAATGTGTACCCTACAATCCCGAAAAGGATAAGCAGTACCGACATTACCCCGGCCAGAACCGGCCGGGAAATGCTTGCTTGTGAAATAGAACTCATGGTGTTAATTTTTAATAATGTCTGAAATCAATCAGTATAGGTTGTAAAAGTTGCCTCATTTTACTGAGACGATCTGGATAGGCGTATTGGCGCTCAAACGGAGCATGTTGCTGGTAATTACTGTATCTCCGCTGGTTAATCCCTTGGTAACGTGCACCGAAAATGCGTTACGTTGCCCGATTTCTATGTTTTTAAATCCAGCTTTGTTGCCGTTTACGACATACACGCTGTATCCCTGAGAGGACGGAATCAATGCCTGGTTGGGTACCATGAGCGCACTACCGGATGTATTTAAACGTATAGTCAGCCGGGCACTTTGGCCGGGCAGTAGTTCATGCCCCGCATTGTTGCCAATCGCACGCATCAACAACGTTCTGGTGTCAGGATCCAGGCGCGATTCGTGTGCGATAATCCTGGCTGTGTGTATTTTCTCGTCGGATTCAACATGATAGACAACCTGATCGCCGGTCTTTAAAGTTGCCGCATGTTTTTCAGGAACGGCGAAATCAATTTTCAACTGACTGTTGTCTGTTAACAAAGCCAGCGCAGTTCCCGGTGAAACGTACGCTCCCGGATAAACATTTACAATTCCCAGATTCCCGCTGAAAGGTGCTCGAATACTGGTTTTGGCAATCATCACTTTCAACTGGTCAATTTTAGACTGAATCACTTTCAGATTTGTAAACGCCTGATCGTAATCCTGTTGCACGGCAGCTTCGTTATCCGTAAGTTCTTTCAGCCGTCGTTCATTCAGCGTAACCAGCTTTTCCTGTTGTTTCAACTGTTCCAATTCTGCGAGCAGATCCGCATCGTCGAGTTTAAATAACACCGCACCCGCATTCACATATTTACCCTCTTTTGCGAACACAGAAACCACTTTCCGGTTCAGTTCACTCATAATACTTACTTCCTGGGCCGCCATCAATGTCCCTGAAACTGTCAGATCTTCTCCAAGCGTTTCCGATCTGATAATTTGTCCGTCAACCGGAATTCCCTCCGCCTTTTTTTGAGCGGTAACTTGTGCATTTGGCTTTTCCTCAGATGTGTATCCTTTCAGAAACACAAACACCACGATCAGTCCCGTTAAAATAAGACCAGATACAATTTTTGCTGATTGAATTGTTTTTTCCATTATTGATAAATTTAAATATTTGAATACTTCAATGAGTTACAAACCAACAGTTTGATGGTTTGCTCTTTTAACCTGAATCATGTAGGTTGATTCAGAAATTTGTACCGGTTTCTCTTATAGACAAAAAGGTTACAAAGAAAACCGACGGTTACATAAATCTATATATTTAAATATTTCAATATATAGATGCAAAAAAAGTTAACTTTTAAGCAATCCCAGAAACTGGATGTATTCGTCAAGCATTGTTTTGTTCAGCCGATACTTCACGTTTCTCCCCTCTTTTTCAACAATGATCAAATCTGCGTCTGCCAGTTGTTTTACGTGGTGAGAAATGGATGGCTGTGCAAGATCGATAAAATCATGAATCTCGTGACAGTACAAACAGTTTTCTTTTTCGCGTAGTTGCTGTAAAATGGTAATCCTGCTTTGGTCGCTCAATGCCTTTGAGATCCGCTCCGCTTTCCTGATTTCCATGATTCCCGATATATTGATAAATGCGAATGTATTGATATGTATTCTGGATGGTAGACACGTTTCATTGTAAAATAATTCCATGAAGGCTAAAATATTTTTTCAACCCAATCTGAAAAGCCTGCAAATTCAATTAACCATTAGAAAAATTTGGCAAAATGCGCAAAAGAAAAAGGTCGATCCCGACTGGAAACGACCTCTTTGCACATGAAACATTTCTTAATACTGCTCCGGCACCACTTTTCCCTGGCTGTCGAAAACAACGTCCTCTTCTTTTGTAAGTGTTTTTAATTCAAGTTTATACAAAACGCCTTCTGCCGTTTCAATTTTCTCCGCGTCGTCAATCCGGTAACCTTTATAAAGGGTATTTACCCCGGCAGTTACTTCTTTCGGCAACTGACTAGCTGTTATATCAAATTTATGTTTCACCACTTTCCCTGCATCGTTGATCCAGGCTTCGTGATCAGCCCGGCCAATTTCAAACTCGACGTTGTAAAGCTTGTCTTTTATTTCCCATTCGACGTCAACTGCTTTTGGGAATTTTTGTTTGAATGTATTCAGAATGACTGACGGAACCTCATCCGCGTGGATTTTCTGAGCGAATGCTGCGACAGATAAAAACAGGCAAGTGGATAAAAAAATGAGCTTTTTCATATTGGTTTAATATATTGTTGGAAAACTAATTGTTGATTATGATACAAAGTGAATACTCAAAACCGGAAAAAAACTGGAATTTTTTCTCCCATCGGGTTATGGTTCAAAAATAACTCTGGCCATAAAACTCATTCCGTTGTTCCTAAAATTTGTCGGGATGCCGGTCAGCAAACCAAGCGCCAGATGGGAATTCAAGACCAGTTTCATTTGTGGCCGCAACACAGCCTGATTTCCTGCTCCCGAAAATTCATCATTTACTTCCAGCCCTATGAAATTTCCCGACGGCAGCACGTAATGCATACTCGCATTGACCTGATAATAAAGACTTTTCTTCGATTCCTGAGGCGTAAATTCCCACTCGGGCCCGGTGTAAAGCATTGAATTAATCCTTTTGCCCCATTTTTTAGCAACAATCAGAAACGGACTTGAACTGTGCCCTTTCAACATGCCGCGCCCGTGGTCAATCGAGTAGAACGAATGCGTGCGAAACTCATGAATGTAGCCGGCCGCCATGGACAGCTGGTGTTTTGGCGCTACCAGAAAAGTGTATTGCGATGCTACTTTAATCCCCTCCATCCGGTTTCTGGGAATCTCAATTCCCTCCTGTCCGGCCGGTGTCCTGTAAAAAGCAAATGGCACTTCCACTTCTAGCCCAAGCCTGTTCACCGGCGAAAATTCGTACTCGACGAATGTGGTATTTACGGTGTAATCCTTATGTCCCTCCACGCCGTAACCGACATTCCATTCCTTTTCACCTTTGCGGGCTCCAAGATCACGGATCAAGTCCATATAAAGCGGTTCTGCATGGCGGATCTTGATGGGCTTCCTGGTTTTTGAAGAATCCTGCTGTGCAAATGACGGCAGACCGGCCGCCGTAATAAGGAGTAAAATGATGATCTTTTTCATAACTTCTGACATTTTGTTATGCAATGTTAGAAGTCAAAACCGGAAGGAATTGGGAATATTTACCAGATTTGAATTATTTTAAAAAGAGATTTTCATCCGGTGCATTCCATCAAAAGAATAGCTAACAGAAAAGCCATACAGATCTGCAATGGCCTTCACGATCGCCAGTCCAAGCCCGGTGTTATGCTTATTACCCGACTCTTTGTGAAACCTGCGGAATATTTTGTCAGGATTCAGGCCCGAATTGCTGCCTGTATTTGCTACTTCAAAATAGGAAGCATTGATTTCAATTTGCAAAACGCCCGAAGAATGATTGTGCACAATGGCGTTTTTCATCAGATTCGAAACCAGTATTGTCGCAAGATCTTTCTGCATCTGCGCACGCAACTGTCCACCCTCATGGATCGAAATTTCGATGTCTTTATAGTCTGCAAAGTCTGCAAATTCTTCCTTTACGCTTAAAAAAACCTCGTTGAGCGAGATGTCCTGCGTATCTTCAAACTGACGGTTTTCAATTTTGGACAGCAAAAGCAGGGATTTGTTTAGCCGCGTCATGCGTTCCAAAGTCTGAATTACCTGGCCGATCGTTTCAAGATTCTCTTCCGTCAGTTCGCTTTTCTCAGCAAGCAACTCCAGTTTGTTGATACTGATCGCAATCGGCGTTTGCAATTCATGCGAGGCGTTTTCAATAAATTGTTTCTGGCTGCTATAAATCTCAATTGTATGTTTCAGCAGTCCGCCAACGGTTTCATTCAAAACTTTAAATTCCTTTACATTCGTCTCAACCGGCACAATTTTCTGATCTTTTCCCAAACGGAATTTTTTGAGTTGATCAACCAGACTGTAAAACGGTTTCCAAACTTTTTTCAGTAGAAAGTTATTGATAATGAGCACACCAGCCAACAATGCCACATACAGCCAGATCAGAGAATAAACCAGATCTTCGATCAGATCGTCCTCCTCCACCATGGAGGAAATTACTTTGAGTTCATAGAATCGTTCCTTGTGACTAAAAGCCGTTGTCAACATCCGGACCGGTTCAAGATCTTCCTCATTGAGCATGTACATCAGCGTGTCTTTGTACACATCTTTCACTTTCAGCGCGGCCGGGCCGGAGAGTTCTCTGATTTCATAATTTGCCTCTCCGAATTCGGTTTTGGTCAGTGTTGTTGAATCTTTTTCAACCTTATCAATAACCAGTATTTTGTAATTCTCCAAGCCGTCGTCCAGACTATCATATACTTCGTCGAGCATATTAACATAGAATATTACCGCCCACACACTGATCATCACCAGCATGGCAATAGCCAGATATTTAAGGGTGTAATTGAGCAGATTCATGGAGCCGTGATTTTATAACCAATACCATAGACCGCCTGAATTTCAAATCCGGCACCGTTATCTTTCAGTTTTTTTCTCAAATTTTTGATCTGGGAATAAATAAATTCAAAGTCATCGGCTTCATCCATGTGATCTCCCCATACATGTTCAGCAAGCGAAGTCTTGTTAACCAACCGGTTTTTATTGACAACCATGTAAGTCAGAATATCAAATTCCTTTCGGTTCAGTGGCAGCGGTTTGCCATCGATGGTAAAAACGCGATCATCCGGATCCAGGCTTGTATTGGCCAGCAAGATCAAATTTTTGCCTTCAAAAGACTTTCTTCTGAGTACAGATTTCACTCTGGCGGTGAGTTCGGCAATGTGAAATGGCTTGGTAAGATAATCATCCGCACCCAGATTAAGCCCCTTTACTTTATCGTCAATAGAATCCTTAGCCGAGATAATAATTACATTATCAGACTTATCCAGATTTTTTAGTTCCTGCAGTAAATCCAGACCGTTCCCGCCCGGCAGCATGATGTCGAGCAAAATGCAATTGTATTCAAAAGAAATAATTTTGTCCAAAGCCGAGGGATAATCCTCCGCCGTTTCCACGAGAAAATTCTCCTTTTGCAACGATTGCCGCATGGTGTCTGACAACTCCGTTTCGTCCTCTATGATCAATATTTTCATTTTATTTTTTTTGCAATTCCCACCGGTTACAAAAATGCCCAACAAAACTGGAAACAATCTGGAATCCCGATTTTTACGTATAAAATAAACACCTTTGGTCGAGGCATAATTATTTTATAATCAACATGTAACTTTTTCTATAACCATACGTCTCAACGCCATGGACATTTATCAAATAGCAACTGCATATTGGGACCAGGCTTCCGGTAGCGCCAACACAATTGATCCGAGGGAAACACCTCCTTTTGATCCCCGCCCGGAAGTGCCGGTGCCGAACGTTCCGGAAGAAAATCCCCCTTTTGAAAGAAAGCCGGAAAAACCTCCGATCGAGCCACAACCAGAATTACCCCCGGTTGAACCGGTAGTTCCGGAAGTGGACCCATTACCACAACCAGGAGGAGAGCCGGAAATTCCGGCTTTTCTTTAAACTATTTTCTAATCTGAATCATTGCATTTGAATATATTTTCCAATTAACTACCTTTCTGATAACAAGTTAGCCATATAGAGATAATTCTCGCGGTCGAAACACACAAAAATTACCTGCTCGATTTCATCGTTTGCAGAGAGGTATTTTTTGACGGTTCCGAAAGCTGTTTTCGCAGCCAAATCTTTGGGGTAACCATAAATTCCTGTACTAATATTGGGGAATGCAATCGTTTTGCAATGATTTACCAACGCAAGATCCAGTGAGTTGCGATAACAATTTCGCAGAAGTTGTTCCTCATTTTTTCCACCACCCTGCCAAACAGGCCCTACTGTATGAATTACAAACCGGGCCGGTAATCTTCCAGCCTGCGTGATCACCGCCTCACCGGTTTTACAGCCACCCTGCCGCGCAACTATTTTTCTGCATGCTTCCAAAATTTCTGGTCCTCCTGCTCGGTGAATTGCTCCGTCGACGCCTCCTCCACCCATCAGCGAACTGTTCGCTGCGTTCACAATGGCATCCACATTTAACGTGGTGATATCTCCCTCGATTAGTTCTATTTTATTCATTTACTATCGAATATAATTTTCGAAAAATTTCTACGCAGAAAAACCTCCTCTCGTCGCGCTAGATCCTTTTATCTCAGTAAATAAGTATACCACCATTTGCGATACTGCTTTTGATTTTCACCAGACCATTTTTATCCGGCGCATTTTTTCAAAAAGAAACAGCAACAAACCGCCCGAAACATAACATACATGCTGCCGGATTTCTAAGAGACGGAAAAGACGAAGGCCTGTTTTGTGTCTCCGATCACATTCGTGATTCTGGAACCTTATAAATTCTATTTGCTTGAAATAATCGAATAATTTATCCGACAAAAAAAACTTTTTCCTAAACTCATGCCCAATCGTATTTGCGCAAGAGTTTTAGAAATTTTCATGTAATGATATTATCGAATCTTGAAAATGCACAATAATTATTTCCCAAAACTAATTCTACAAGAGATCGCAGCACCGAATTGAAATTAATGTGCTAAATACTTGTAGCATAGTACTATATTCGTCCCATTATTCAACACAACACATATGAAAAAACTTATCCTCTACTGTTTATTACTCCTCCCTTTTAACATTTTTGCACAAAATCCCCAGTCCATTCCAGGAAAAATTGAAGCAGAAAGCTATACCGCCAGCCAGGGAATTGGTACTGAAAATACAGCCGATGAAGGTGGCGGCCAAAACGTAGGCTGGATTGACGACGGTGACTGGATGGATTATCAGGTCCACGCACCGTCTGCCGGATATTATACATTCAAATTCAGGATTGCCAACGCTTATAGTCCGGAAGCCTCCATATCGCTTAAAACTGCCGACGGGACGGTACTTGGAAACATTGTCCTTCCGCAAACCGGCGGGATGCAGGGATGGCAAACCGTAAATATGATTGCCAGGTTACCTGCAGGAGATCAGACTCTGCGCGTTTTTGTTCAAAAAGGAGTTTTCAATTTCAACTGGTTTGAAGTCGCGGCCTCCCGGACTCTGACCCGTTTAACCGAAGCGGAATCGTACGATAGTATGTTTGAGGTTCGGAAAGAAGCAACGGGAGATACAGGAGGTGGTGAAAATGTGGGATACATTGACGACGGCGACTGGTTGGACTACAATATCAAAACCCTTTTTCCGGGCACCTACACCTTTAATTTCCGTGTGTCAAATGCTTATGGCAACGGATTGATCGAAATAAAATCTGCTTCTGGTGCCATTCTGGGACATGTAAATGTGCCACAAACCGGTGGATGGCAAACCTACACGACCATATCTACTGAGGTTGAACTTCCGATCGGCAGCCAGGTGATCCGGCTTTATGCCAATCGTGGCGCATATAATTTGAACTGGTTCGAGGCGATTTCGCATGAAGCGAGCAGGATTTCCGGCGTCATTTTGCCCGGAAAAATCGAGGCCGAAAACTTCGATGCAATGCGCAGCGTGGGAACAGAAACTGCGCAGGATGCAGGTGGAGGGCAAAATGTTTCAAACATTCAGGATGGAAGCTGGATGGACTATAAGGTTCATTTTGCGACAGCTGGTGTTTATACTTTCAAATACCGGATTGCAAATTCTTGCAGTCCTGAGGCAACGCTGGTTTTACAGGATACGGCAGGAACAGTCTTCGGAAAAATTGTACTGCCCCAAACAGGCGGATGGCAGGGCTGGCGTACCGTGAACATGATCGCGTCCATGCCGTCAGGAAATCAGACTTTACGTGTTTTTGCCGAAAAGGGTGGTTTCAATTTTAACTGGTTTGAAGTGGTGGCTTCCAGACCTCTATTAGGAAAAACAGAAGCTGAAACTTTTGATGTTGCCAGCGATGTAAGGATTGAGTCTATCACCGACGTTGAACCAGGTGAAACGGTAAGTTATATCGACGATGGTGATTATCTGGATTACAATGTCAAAGTAGGCACGGCGGGAATTTACACATTCAATTTCCGGGTGTCCAACAGTTATGGTAACGGACATATTGAAATTCAGGGAATGAATGGCGCCGTGCTTGGCGTCATTGACATACCACAAACTGGTGGCTGGCAGAACTGGGCAACGGTACGTACAACGGCAACACTTCCGGCCGGAAGCCAGCGTTTGAGATTTTTTGCTGTTAGAGGTTCATTTAATTTCAATTGGTTTGAAGTAATTGAGGGCTCCGTTCAGGGGCAGTCATTGATTACTTTTGCGGAAATTACGCCAAAAAATACTGCTGACAATTCATTTGACCTTGTCGCAACGAGTACCAATCTTGAAACGCCGGTTACCTTTTCTTCATCGAATTCAGCAATCGTTTCCGTTTCCAACGCGACCGGCATCTGGAAGGCAACGATTCTGGCAGCAGGCCAGGTTTCGATAACGGCGTCCCAGGCAGGAAATAACAACTTTATAGCGGCAACAAATGTAGTCAGGCAGGTGACTATTACCCAGAGCGCCGTTCCTACAAATCCGACAATTGGCACCAAAATCCCCATTGACCCAAAACGCTGGTATCAGCTTACGAATGCCGCAAACGGTCTGGATGGGTTTTTCGATGGCGAAACGCAGGTGAACGTGCAAACGGGCTGGGGCAAAGTAATCAATTATTACGAAGCCTGGTATCCGTTGAAAGAAGGAGAAGAAATGACCTTGGAAAGCATCAGATTCTTTGACTATACCGGCTCGACAGCCGATCAGCCGATGGTTTTATCTGTCATCACCGATCAATGGCAACGCATTCCGGTTGCTACCTTCACGGGCGAGATTTACAACGGATGGGTTGGTCCTTATCCCGACAGGCATTTGACCGGAAGCAATCAGTTTAAGCTTGATGCTGCGATTTCAAATGCGCGCTATCTTATTCTGACAATTCCAAACACGCCTCCCACTGAAATTGAATTTTATGGAACATACAAGGCGCCCGATCCTTCGGGTGCTGTGCCACGTGTCAAAAATATCAGGCTTCGTGACATGCTTGGAGTGAACGCCTATGAATGGAATTTCCAGGACGGCGCACACGCGGAAGCGTTGGACGAAACCAAAATGACTGCCGCACAAAGTTTTACCGGAATCCGCCATTACATGGATTGGGAAAAACTGGAATCTACCGAAGGTGTGTTTTCCTATAATCCTACATTGAGCGGCAGCTGGAATTATGACCTGATTTACGAAAGGTGTAAAGCTGCCGGTATGGAAGTGCTCGCATGCCTTAAAACACAGCCGGTATGGATGCAGAATACCTATCCGGAATCCGAGAGAGATGCAGAAAACGTTCCTGTTCGTTATGGGAAAAACTTTGCTGATCCCCTTTCATACATTGAACAGGCCAGAGTTGCATTTCAATACGCGGCGCGTTATGGAAGTAACGTGAATGTCAATCCGGAGTTACTGAGCGTTTCCACGACACCGCGTTGGTATGGCGATTATCCGAACACAATACGTATCGGACTGGATCTGATCAAATACATTGAGTGTGACAACGAGCGTGATAAATGGTGGAAAGGCCGCAAGGGCTACCAGACTGCACGCGAGTATGCGGCAAATTTATCCGCATTCTACGATGGCCACAAAAATACAATGGGCGCGGCCATTGGCGTAAAAAATGCTGATCCCAATATGAAAGTAGTTATTGCCGGCCTGGTAACCGGTGCAGACTACATCAAAGGGATGGTCGACTGGTGCAAGGAATTCCGTGGCTACAACCCCGACGGAACGGTAAATCTGTGCTGGGATATTGTCAATTTTCACCTCTATACGGACGACGCCTCTTCTAATCAGAGCGGAACTTCAACCCGCGGAGCAGCTCCCGAGGTTACCAATGCGGAGGAAATCCTGCAAAATTTTGTCAGTGTTTCGCGCGAATATTCCAAAGGAATGCCTGTGTGGATCACAGAAGCGGGTTACGACGTGAACCAGTCGAGCCCGTTGAAAGCAATTCCGATCGGTAACAAATCTGCTTTGCAAACGCAGGCAGACTGGCTGTTGCGGACCTCGCTGTTTTCCGCCAGAAACGGTATTGAAAAAATGTTTTATTTTCAGATGTACGACGACAATGGCTCGGGAGGTATGTTTGGCTCATCCGGACTTTTGAACAACGATCAGTCGCGCAGGCCCTCAGCGGACTATTTCCTGCAGGCCAACAAATTGTTCGGAAATTATGTCTACAAAGAAACTTTAAACGATGATCCGATTGTGGATCGCTATGAACTGGACGGCAAGTCCGTTTTCATCCTAACCGTTCCCGACGAGATTGGCCGTACAGCACCGTATTCGCTGGACCTTCGCGAATCAGGTGTTGCAAAAGTTTACACGCCGGTCGCAGGAAGTGCAAATATGGATGTACAGGAGCTGACGATCAATGATCACAAAGTGACAGTTACTGCAACGGAAACGCCTGTTTTCGTAATTGCTTCCGCTCCGTCAAACGCTAGAATGGCGGCGACAGAAACCGCTCGGACCGTCCCTTCGGAAAATAAGGTTTACAATAATACAATTAACGTCTATCCAAATCCATCTCAAGATTACATTATGATTGATCTGGACGATTTCAAAAACGGAGATACGGAAATTCGTCTGATTGACGCCAGCCTGGGAAGGTTGTACAAGCAACAGCATTTTAACAAAACGTCAAACGCATCTCACAAAAAACTCAGCATTTCATCGCTGCCAACCGGAACTTATATTCTGGAAATCAAGCAGGGAAATACGAGTGTTTTCAGGAAAGTTGTGAAGGGAAATTGAAACTAAGAGGATAAAAAAGCGGGTCGGCAGTTTGAATTGCCGACCCGCTTTTTATTTCTGATGCAAATTAGGCTCCTATCATTTTCAGGTAAACTTCCCCTTTCGGTGAAAGTGTGTAACCCGGCTCATGGCTGATTGTCAGCTCCAGACTTTTAAGTTTCCGTACATTCAATTTCAGCCATTCCTTCTCTTTTTTCAGTTTGATTGCAAGGTCAGCTGCTTTCAGTTTTGGATTTTCCCTGATACCAACAAGCGTTTTGGTTGTCCATTTCCCAACCTTACTGAATTTGTCCAGGTTGTCAAGCGTCAGTTTCAGCGCTTCAAACTCCTCATCCTCAATTTTTTCCAGTTCACCCAGATCTACTTTTTGAATTTCCCGTTCAAATGAAACTGCGATCTTGTAAATCGTACCTTCCTTCTGGCTTTTCAAGAGGCCTACCAGAGAGCCTGCTCCTGAAAAACCTGCTGCGATGGCGTCTTCATCTGTAACATCATCAAATTGCACTTCACGAATTGCACCAACTTTGATGACACCCATACCGGTTTTGATCTCGCTGCCTACGTGCACAGAGAGTTTTTTCCAGTTGCGGAAGGATAGCGTAATTTTGCCCGCCTTGATTCCTTCCAGATCTTTATTTTTAAATAACATGCCGATTAATCAGTTCTAACTTATCTGCAAAGATAGGTTTTAGTCGCCGGAATATCGCTCTGTTTGAAAATCACCAAATTGGCTACACAAACTGACCAGCATCAAATACGCTGAACATCGCTCCTTTTTATCGTCTTGTCAATTCTCCCATTATCCATTCGGCTAATGTTAAATTTGTCGCGGTATTCCTTGGGCGTAACACCCGCACTTTTTTTAAACAATTGCCTGAAAGATTTGAGGTCATTGTAACCGGAATTAAGCATCACTTCCAGAACGCTCTGCCCGGTTAATTCGAGCAGTTTTTTGGCGGCCTCAATACGTGTCCGCTGCAAATATTCTATCGGCGTGACGCCCGTTGCCTGTTTAAAACGGCGCACCACATTCCGGCGGCTGGCGGGAATATCGTGTATGAGTTTTTCAATCGTGCTGCCTTCCTGATAAGCTCCTTCAATTTTTTGACGCGCCATATTTACGAGCGCATCACTATTATTTTTGAAGGGAGTAAAAGTACCAAAATATGCTTGCTGATCTCGGTCCATATCAATCGCAAACATTTTAGCGATGCGCAACGCCATTTCCTTGCCGCAAAATTCCTGAATAATGTGTAGCATCAAATGAAAACTGCTGGTTGCTCCGCCGCTGGTATACACACCGCCGTCGTCGGTAATAACCGCGTGGCTTTTCACCAGTATTTCAGGAAACGCGGCCGTAAATGCAGTGGCCGCATCAATGTGCGTTGTGGCTCTTTTTCCGTTTAATAATCCCGTTGCCGCAAGCAGAAACGCACCCGTGCAGAAACTGGCGAGTTTGGCTCCCTGCTCAAACTGACTTCGGAGCCAGGGAATACAAAGATGGTTTTCGGTGATCGCCGTCTTCATGTCGTCGGAAATGAAAGCCGGAATAAATATCAGATCCTGAGTTCCGGTTTCATGAAAAGGCTTTATTACATAAGAAGCAAAGGATCCGCCTTCGTTTGCATTTGGCCCTACCAGTTCAATTTTGAAAGCAGCAGTCTGTCCATCCGATTCTTGAAACCGGTTGACAGACTCGAAAACATCCAGAATTGCTGCCACGCTTAGCAGACGGTGTTTATTGGTAATTACAAGAGCCAGTTTTATCATTGCAGACAAGGTTAATAGCACATTCACTCCCGCCCTACTTTCCAATCCGGTATTTGAGCGAATTCCAAGATAGTATTTTTGTCTCAAATACCCCTCATGATTGACTTTTAAAGCATGCATAATTTATTCAGCGACTCCATACTTTTATGCAACCCAAAAACAAAATACTACTATGAAACTGGTTCCCTATCTAAATTTCGAAGGTACGTGCGAGGAAGCGATGGATTACTACGCCTCCGTTTTCAATGGCAAAATCGTTTATAAAGATTATTACAAGGCGGCACCAATGGATGTTCCCGAATCGCATAAAGACAAAGTGCTGCACTGCCAGCTCGATTTTGGAGAAAATGTGCTCATGGCGTGTGATGCTTTTCCGGGGCAAACGGTCAGTAACGGAGACGGCATTGTTCTGTCCGTGGGATTTGATCTTGAAACAGAGGCGACCGCTATTTTTTCCAAATTGGCACAGGACGGAACAGTAACAATGCCGTTCGAGCAACAATTCTGGGGCGCGTGGCTGGGACAAGTCACTGATAAATTTGGCAAAAGCTGGATGATCAGCACCAATATATATGAATGACGAGTCTTCATGAATTTGCTGGTCAAGGTCGTTATCGCCGCTATGTCAATCTTACGCTCAGGCCTGATCACCTTTATCGTTTCAGTCAAACGAATATTTGGATAAAATTGAAACATACAATCTTACTTCCGCAAAAAATATCTATCCAAAATAGTATAACTTTCAAACTCTAACCGGCTCATTGAATGGCCAGTTTCTGCCGAAGTAAGAAGGTATTGTATTAAAAACCACAACGAGCAAACGATGGACGCAGTTTTCAAAAAACTCAATTACAAAGATCAAAAGGAAATTGTGGTCGCGAACAGTCCCGATTCATTTGAAGAGAATCTGGAAAGTATACGCCCGGTTGCGACTGTATTGACTTCGCTGGCCAACACAACTGAAATAACTTTCGCAATGCTTTTCGTAAAAACACAAAAAGAAATTGACGAACTGATTCCGCAGATCGGAAACAAACTGAAAGGTGATGCGATCCTCTGGATGTGTTACCCAAAAGGCACTTCTAAAAAATATAAATGCGATTTCAACCGTGATACCGGCTGGGCAATCATGGGCCAATTTGACCTCGAACCTGTTCGTATGGTTGCCATTGACGAAGACTGGAGTGCATTGCGATTTAAAAAAGTTGATTACATTAAAACGATGAAAAGGAATTCGCTGCACGCATTATCCGAAAAAGGAAAGGAAAAATCAGGACAAAACACCAAAAACTGACATGGGCAAAAGTAAATTTGAAACTTCGAAAACCGAAGGTGTGCATAAGCAGCTTGAAGCGCTGACCGGGAGCTGGAAAGGCGTTACCAAAACCTGGTTCGAACCAAATGTCGTTGCGGATGAGTCGCCGATGCAGGGAACGATCAGGCCAACACTTGGTGGCCGATTTCTGCTACACGAATACCAGGGAAGCTTAAACGGGGAACCGTTCGATGGTCTTGCTATTTTTGGTTTCGACCTTGCCAACAACAGATTTGAATCCGCCTGGATCGACTCCTTCCACATGGGAACGGGCATGATGCTCTCGAAAGGAACTTCTTCACCTTTGGGTTTTTCCGTCCTCGGCAGTTACGGAAGTCCCGAATATCCCGAACCCTGGGGCTGGAGAACAACGGTGGAGCTGACAAATCCGAACGAGCTTGTGATCACTGCCTATAATATCTCCCCCGAAGGACAGGAAGACAAGGCTACGGAAACGGTCTATACCCGCACCCATTAACCGCATTTCGGTCAGATTCTCAAACATTTGGAAACAATGGCATGAATTTGTTATTGGTTGTTTCAAAGCAGAAACTTCAACCAAATGAGACTATTCAGCCGGATTTTAATCTTTACCAGCGTTGTCATTTTTATTTTTTCCTGTAAACCTGTGCCGGTTTCGCACTGGTTTCCCGTAACACCTCAGGAATTTTACGAGAAGGATTTATTAAAAGAAAAGCTGGATAAAACGGCGGCCGGACAAACCTGGTTTAATGCAGGAAAATCGGTGTTCAACGATTCCCTTTTTACAATTGTCCCTAATCAGGAAAGATTTTTCCTTGGTGATTCCACTCCTGCGCAGGCAATCAGGCTGAAAATCCCCGAAGGCCGTAGTCTTGCGATTAGTACAATTCGAAATAAAGGTGACTCGCTCTCACGGCTATTTCTGGAATTATATCGGGTCAAAGCCAACGGAAAACACCAGCGGGTGGAGTACCTGAAAGAAGGAACCGAAAACATATATTACGAAAATAAGGATGACGACACGCTTTTGCTCCGTTTGCAGACAGGCCTCAATGAGCGACTGACCGTTATGATTTCGCTCACAACACGGCCAACTTTGTCTTTTCCGGTAGCCGGTCACGGCATGAACAGCGTAATAAGCGCCTGGGGTGCTGAACGAGACGGAGGCGCACGGTCGCATGAGGGAATTGATATCAAGGCCAAACGCGGAACACCGGTCGTTGCGTCCACGGACGGTTATATTACGCAATCAGGAACAAATAATCTCGGGGGAAAGGTCGTATTTCTTTCAGCAGAGTCAAGTCCCTATGCACTATATTATGCGCACCTGGACAGTCAGTTTGTTGTCTCCGGGGCGCGGGTTGTTCGTGGTGATACACTCGGGCTCGTAGGAAATACGGGCAACGCAATCACCACCGTCCCGCATTTGCACTTTGGCATTTATGCCAGAGGAAGTGGCGCCGTGAACCCGCTTCCATTTATCAACGACCGTCCGGAAAAAAAATCCGGCCAGCCCGAAACTTCAAAATGGCTCGGTAGTTGGGTAAGAATCAAAAGAAAATCAAATTTATTCAGTTCAGCTTCATTTGATAACCTGACTAAAATTGATGCATTGCCAGTTGACACCAATTTGAAAATAACAGGCGAAATAGCAAAAGGATATCGGGTGGAAACTCAGGACGGAAAAAAGGGTTACATGCCAACTGTCCCGCTGGCACCAGCAGCAAATGACCGCGCTGCCGCTTCCAGTCTGTAATACCCGGAATCCACTAAAACGCTTCAATTTTAAATGGAAAAAAGAATACATTTGAGACCAAACAAATTCTCAAGACTATTTTATGCAAATCTCTGCAAGTATTAAAAGCATGTTTAATCATCAGGAAACGGTGATCAGTACCAATGATGTGGCCAAAAGCATGAACATTGCAGTGAAATCTTCGGGCTATGGTTCCTCTATCAACGGCGGAGAATTACTGCTTCTCTCGCTTGCGACCTGTTTTTGTAATGACATTTACCGGGAAGCAGAGTTGCGTAATATTCCGGTTTCAGGTGTAGAGGTTGTTTTCACCGGTGAATTTGGTGCGCCTGGAGAATCAGGCTCCAATTTCAGGTATAAAGCACATGTAACTTCTGACGCATCCGATGAGGTGATCAGGGACCTGATACGCGATACCGACCGGATTGCGGAAATTCATACTACTTTGCGCAACGGAATCAGCATCAGCCTCGATTCCATCGTGATTTAGAAAAAAACATCGCTGTCCTTGTCCGGATTGCGACAAATTATTTGTCATTTGCCCGACGTATATTTAAATTAGACAGATTAAATTACGAATTAAATACCTGACAATCAATACAATAATTTCATTTTTTAAACAAGGCTTTGTATGAATACTAAATACGAGTCAATAGATGCATACCACGCAAGCGTCTCTGAGGATGTAAGGCCTTTGCTGGAAACGCTCCGACAAATCATCCATGAAGCTGCGCCTGAAGCAAAAGAAGTAATCAGCTACAATATGCCTGCATTTCAGCAAAACAAGGTGTTGGTGTATTACGCAGCGGCAAAAACGCATATTGGTTTTTACCCATGCCCAAGTCCCATTCTGTTTTTTAAAAAGGAGCTTGACGGCTACAAAACTTCGAAGGGTGCAATCCAGTTTCCAATAGAAAATGGAATCCCCGTTGAGCTCGTTAAAAAAATTGTCCGGTTTCGGGTAGAGGAAGACGCTGAAAAAACCAAACTAAAAAAGACCAAACCGACGTAATTTAAGACTCACTCTGACAAACAACGCAGCTGCTTTTTTTTCGCAAACAGTTGCGTTGTTTGTCAGAATGTCAGAAACGAACAACCCGCCGTTACACGCTCTACTAAACAAAACGGTTTCAGATATACGCTACAGAACGTTTGATCAGGCCGCCACGCTGGATTTCAGCTGGATATTTTCCACCACCGGCAAAGGGAGTTCATCACCAACCATTGGGCCGCCGGCAGCCAGTTCACTACCTTCTTTTTTCGATTTAAATATCGGCCACAAAAACTGGGCATACCATTCCTCTTCTTTGTAATGTTTGATACCGAACGAAGTTGGGTATTTTCTCGTAATAATTCCCGTACCGAAAATGATGTCCCAAATGAAGAACATATTGCCGAAATTCCCTTTATAATGTCCGATTCCGTCATCCGTCGTATCCGCATGATGTGCGTAATGCGTAGCGGGCGTGGAGATAAGGCGTTCCAGGACCCAGCCAATTGGGTTGAGCCATTTGATCGTATACAAAGGCTTGTCCCAGGGAATACTTGAATGCGCACCTGTTGTAATCAGCGACTTGATGACTTTTACAAACAAAGTGGCATAACCCAGACCCAGATAGGTTAGGCCAACGGTAAGGTAAGTTTGAGAAAAGAAGATACTATAAATGATGTTCTGCCGCCCTGCCATAGCCATTCCCATATATGGTGCCGAATGGTGCGTCCGGTGAAAACGCCACAACCAGGGAAGCTGGTGATGCAGGCGGTGATACCAGTACTGCGTCAGATCATCTGCAACGGCGATAATCAGAAAAGCCCACCAAAAAGGTACCCAGGAAAAAATATCTTTGGCATGTGGCAATATTTGCGGCAAAAATTTCAACCCGAAATACGCAACAAATGGCTTGATAACCAGTTTCGGAACGACAAAACAAACGATATCAAGTGTACGCTCATTTTTTGTCCACTTGTTTTCGTAGAGGCCGGCTGCAAATTCTATCACACCTAATCCGAGGACGATAGCAGGTAAACCCCAACTGCTCAAATTTTTGAAAACCGATTCCAGAAATTGCGGTACCTTGAAAGGTAGTTGATTACTCCCATCCCAAGGTCTGTAATCGGTTATGTAAAAAGTGCCAAACATCAGCACCAACGGCGTGACATACAACAAAATACTGATCAGTGCATCCCGCTGAATTTTCTGGGGTACTTCCGCATTCATAATGAGTAATTTTTAGGAATGAAAACTATTTGAAAAAATGAAGAAAAAGCCAGATTCCGCCACCTATCAGCACAAAAGGCGCCACGGTCAGGAATATTCCGACAGCAATTTTTTTGGTCAGGAGAATGAAGTCTACTGCGGTCATATAAGCAAGAGATAATAAGAAAACGATGACAAAATATTCACAGATATCCCACGACAATTTGCAAGGACAAACATCATTTCCAACCACCGAAAACTCGGTTTACCCAACCAAGCTGCCGAATGGGATATCTGTGTTAATAATCAGAGATGCAGGCAGTGTTATCATCTGCCCTTGCGGGGTTAGCAACAACAGTACGTGTTTTGCAGATGCATGTGATTGTTTTCCACCACTAAACTCTGAGAAGAATTAGTTGAGTAAAGTAAATTAACCGCCTTCATATCAATGATGTTCAGGATAAATACTTAGCTCCGGGTGGATCGAAAGCCTTAAAGTCTATTTAACTTATAGACAAAGTAAATTTTTAATTTTGAGATACACAAATTTCTATCGCGTTTTTTTTTAAGAATTTTTTATACCACGATTGAAGTTGTAAGACCTGATGAAGTTTAGCAGCTGATGACCACCAGATTCGTGATCATCTTATAAAAGAATACCGGACCCAATGTTTTCACAATGAATCCGGCAGTATCTAAAATTGCAGAATCTTTAGTTGGTAACCAGACTCCCGAATGGAAACAAGGCCGAAGATACGTGCGCCTTATTCATGATTCGTCCGAGTTCTCTGGCTTTGTCAGGAAATTGAGGTGTTACATTGGTCGTTTCGCCAGGATCTTTGGAGAGATCGTAGAGTTCGACCAAACCGTCCGGATTTCCGGCAGCTTTTAGCCGTACAGCCTTCCAGTTGTCCTGGCGAACGGCCTGCCTGCCTCCTTGCTCATGAAATTCCCAATACAAATAATCATGTTTTTTCTGCGTACTTTTTCCGGTCAATGCTGGTACAAATGAAATTCCATCAACATTTGCCACTGACTTTGCTCCTGCCAATTCTGCAAAAGTGGGCAGAACATCCCAAAACGCTCCAACATAATCACTCGTTGTTCCGGGCTTAACCACACCGGGCCAGCGCGCCACAAAAGGCTCTCTGATGCCACCCTCGTACAAGTCGCGCTTTACCCCGCGAAAACCACCACTGCTGTTAAAGAATTTGGGATCTGCCCCACCTTCTACATGCGGGCCGTTGTCACTTGTGAAAATAATCAGGGTATTTTTATCAAGACCTTTCTCCTTAAGTTTAGCCACCACCTGACCTACATACAGATCCAGCCTCGAAACCATTGCAGCAAAAGCAGCGTGCGGGAATTCCTGTGAAGCATATCCTCCGCTTGCAGCTTTGTAGCCATAATCCATGCCTCTGTGCGGTTTTTCGGGAAATTTGCCTTTATAATACTGGAATATACTGTCCTCGGGAACGACCAGCTCGGCATGAGGGAGAATGTACGGCAGAAACAAAAAGAATGGTTTATCATCTCTTGAATCAATAAACTGAAGAGCCTGCTTTTGGATCAGGTCAGGCGCGTATTGTTTTTCGTAACGGAGGTTCTGATTCTCTTCCAACACAATTTTTTTATTATTATCCCAAAGGTGATCCGGATAATAACGATGCGCCAGGCTCTGGCAGTTGTAGCCATAAAACCGATCAAAACCTTGTTTGTTAGGATCTCCTTCCGAATCGACCGGACCGAGGCCCCATTTACCAAATGCGCCTGTGATGTAACCCGCCTGTTTTAGTATTTCCGCAATCGTAACCACTGAATCGGCGATGGGTTGCTGTCCTTCGGGCTCAACTCCCTTGTTTCCTCTAATGTACGTATGTCCTGTGTGCTGCCCGCTCAGCAGCGATGAGCGCGAAGGTGCACAAACACTCGTACCGGCATAAAACTGGTTGAACTTTACGCCTTCCCGGGCAAGCCGGTCAATATTTGGCGTTTTGATCAGTTTTTGTCCATTAAAACCTACGTCTCCGTAACCCAGATCATCAGCCAGAATAAAAACGATATTAGGTCGTGGAGTTTTGGCATTTTGGGCAGAAGTATGTTGAATTACCGCAGTAAGTAAAATAGCAAGCGACAGGAATTTCTTCATTATTTAAATTTCATTGACTGAGTAAAGCCGAACATTGATAAAAAGAACCAAAAGTTAAAAAATTACGTCCACTTACCACCACCATTTTTCATCTAATTTTACACTTTTGTAACCCATATTTTACAAAATCATTTAAATTCCGAACGCAACATTTTGATTTTCAACGGCGTCCGTTTTTCGTTGGATTAATCTTCACGACTACGATGCTCTGGCAAGTATCATGTTACAATAATAACGCTTATTGCTTTCAGTTATTCCCTGATCCAGGCAATTGCAGGCATATTGTTTTCATCTGTTAAACGCACTCCGCACCATAATTTCTTTACCGATTTATCTTCCCAAGATACGCGGCAATAGCATTACATACGGTTGCGAAGCAGAAAATTTCGCACGCACGATATGATATGAAGCAACATCTGAAACCTGTGGAATATACTGTAACCTGTATGTGGGCATCATATAAAAAGGAAAATGCTCCGCCCTATTTACTGTTCCGCATTTAAATGATTAGTCGTAAACACTGGCGGAAAATACCGGCTGTGTTTTATTATATTTGCGATTAGAAAAGTCGCCAGACAATTGAGGCTCATGTAGATCGGATTCTGGATCTTGGTTTAAATTTAAGCCAAAACGTGATCCCCTCGAAAAAAGTTTGATTTCCAACTGGCATGAAAAACACTCCTGACACCCTGCGACAGCCCTACTGGACTAGCTAGAATTGACAACCACCGAAAATCCTTTCTGTTCCGGTAAGCGCTGTCTCCCGGGTATCAGGAGTGTTTGTTAAGCAAAATCATTCGGCTAATTTTAATAGCTCAAAAACTAGTCTACTTGTTTGATGGACAAAGTAAGGATTAAAAAATCAAAGTAACAAGACTGATAGAAAAAATTACTAAAAATCAGTTATTACTCGTTTCCGGATTTTAAATCCTGGCCAGAATTCTATTCAAAATTATAGAAAATGATTATCCGGAAAAGTCGGACCCGTCAAATTACTACGGAAAACAGTCCACGACTAGTCAAAACCCGTAAGACACTGACAATAAACAATATAAAAATTTACACGAAGACTTTTCTGTCACAATTTCATCATTCAAAATTTTATTCGGCTGCTTACATTTCACTCTTTGAAAGCGCTACTACAATCTGTTGCTTTGTTATTCCACTCAGCCTATTTACTTTCGGACTTTGCTAACTGAGTATCTGGGCAAATAATCCTAAAATCAAGCATTCCCGGCAAACGTTATCTGAATGGAAAAAGACGAAAATCCTTACTTTGGAGTAAAAGAAATCGCACGACGGGCCAATGTATCCATTGCTACTGTTGACCGTGTCATTCACAATCGTACGGGTGTTTCAGAAAAAACGAAGAAGAAAATAAACGAAATAATCAAAGAACTTGATTATCAGCCTAACATACTGGCAAGCCGGCTTGCCTCCCGGAAGATCATCACCCTCGCTATTTTGCTGCCGCGGGTATCGGAGGAAACGGATTTCTGGGAAGCACCGATAAAAGGAATTCTTCGCGCCGAGAGCGAGGTCAAAAAATATGGTGTACATCTGGTCACTTACTATTTTGATCTGAACGATAAAGAATCCTTTCATAGCCAGGCAAATGCCATTTTGGCTGCCGACGTGCAGGGCATCTTATTGTCGCCTTCCTTTATAGAGGAAGCGAAGGCATTTGTCAAAGCCTGCCACAAAAAAAAGATTCCCTGTATTTTCATAGACAGCAATATACCGGGCCAGGACAACCTCTCCTATATTGGACCGCATTTGTTTCAAAGCGGTTATGTTGGCGCCAAACTCCTCACTTACAGATTAAAAGAGAATAGAAAAGTGCTCGTCGTCAACATTTCCACTGAAACAGACAATTTCAATTACACGGAAATTGAAGATGGCTTCCGAACCTATTTCAAAGATCACAACCAAACCAACGAGATTATCCGGGTGGACATTAAGGATACCGACTACCTTTCCGTCGCCCGTCACCTGACTTATGTTTTTCATTTGAACAAGGATATAGAAGCTGTTTTTGTGACCAACTCCCGCGTTTCATCGGTGGCTTCGTTTTTACAAAACAGCCATAGAATCAATATTCCACTGGTTGGCTACGATTATCTGAGAGAGAATATTGAGTACCTGAAAAAAGGTGTTATTGACTTTCTGATCTGCCACAAACCAGAAGAACAGGGTTACCGTGGAATTATGAGTTTGTACCAAACGCTGGTAATTGGAGCTTCTGTTGAAAAAATGCACTTCATGCCTATTGATATTATAACAAAAGAAAACGAAGCGTTTTATCAGAACTAAGCACGGAAATTTTTTTCGCTATATGAGCATAAATACGGATTTATTCAATCTTTTAAACGCTCAGTTTATAGTGCGAGGAATGATAACAGTGCAATAAATGTTGTCAAAAAATGGATTCAACAAAATTTTACAAAACATTTTATCAAAAATGGTGGAATTAAAAATATTATGGTAAATTTACGGGTACGTACCCGGAATTGATATTCAAAGTTTGTTCCACACGGACTATTCCTAAACTTTTATATTGCTTTAATCCATGAATTATCTCAACCGCAGAAAATTTATCAGGACCGCCGTTGCCACCGGAGTGGGCATCAGCATGCTGGACAACATGTCCGTATTTGCGACGAATGCAGACGGAAAGCGGGTCGGAATAATTGGACTGGACACGTCACACAGCACTGCTTTTGCAAAAGCCTTGAATGCGGCATCACCTAACCCTGTTTATGACGGCTACAGAGTAGTCGCAGCTTACCCGCAGGGAAGCAAAGACATTGAATCGAGCACAAAAAGAGTTCCTGCGTACACTGAGGAAGTAAAAAAACTGGGTGTTGAAATCGTTGGCTCCATTAAGGAGCTGCTGACAAAAGTGGACGTAGTATTACTGGAAACCAACGATGGACGTCTGCATCTGGAACAGGCCCTGGAAGTTTTAAAAGCCGGCAAGCGCGTGTTTATCGACAAACCCGTTGCGGCTTCTCTGGCTGATACACTGGCCATTTATGAAGCATCAAAAAAATATAAAATTCCTGTTTTTTCTGCTTCTTCTCTTCGCTACATCAAAGGAATCGAGAGCATTGATAAAAAGAAAGTGCTTGGCGCGGACACCTACAGCCCGGCTGTACTCGAAAAAACACATCCGGATTTTTTCTGGTACGGGATACATGGCGTAGAAACCCTTTACACGGTAATGGGCACAGGTTGTAAAAGCGTTACGCGTGTAAGCACGCCCGACACGGACATTGTTGTGGGAATATGGGCTGATGGACGGACCGGAACTTTCCGGGGCACGCGTACCGGAAAGCACGATTACGGCGGCACGGTATTTACCCAGGATGGCAACAAAATTCTCGGCCCCTACGCAGGTTATGAGCCGCTGCTGGTTGACATTATCAAGTATTTCAAAACCGGCGAAGTACCTGTAACACCAGAAGAAACAATAGAAATATTCGCGTTTATGGAAGCCGCTGACGAAAGCAAACGTCAGGGAGGAAAAAATGTTACGCTGGAAAGTGTGTTGGCAAAAGTGAAGAAATAACAGAATTAATTTCAATTCTCTTTCAATAACCTACCTCTTGGAAAACAACAAAAATTTCCTGCTGCGCTGGCTGAAATCGCTCGGTCCCGGCCTGATCACTGCGGCTTTGGTTTTCGGCCCCAGCAAGCTGACCATCACTTCCAAGCTTGGCGCCGTTTATGGCTACTCCCTGCTTTGGGTAGTTGTTGTAGCGATTTTCTTTATGATCATTTTCGTTTCCATGTCCACCAGGATCGGTGTTGCAACCCAGCAATCTCTGCTTTCTTCGGTGAAACAAAAGTGGGGCAAACCCGCATCCGTTGCGATGGGAATCGGCGTTTTTCTGGTAACCACTTCGTTTCAGGCAGGAAACTCGATCGGTGTCGGAATAGCTGCCGGAGAGTTATTTCACACTTCACCTGTGCCCTGGATTTTGTTTTTCAACATTTTTGGGATCAGTCTGCTTTTTTTCAGGAGCTTTTACTCAGTGTTGGAAAAGACGATGATCATCCTCATTTTCGTCAAGTTGTTCTCGTTTTTTACGACACTTTTTTACGCCAAGCCTGACATCGTGGAAGTAGCGAAAGGCTACACAATGCCAACCATTCCGGAAGGATCTCAAGGGCTGATCATCGCGTTCGTTGCTTCCTGCTTTTCTATCGTTGGTGCATTATACCAATCTTATCTGATCCAGGAGCGTATCCGTATAAATCCGGAATTGCGCAAAGGTAAAAACGACAGCATTACCGGCATCATTCTGCTCGGTTTTATGTGTAGCATTGTGATCATTTGCGCCGCTGCCGTTTTGCACCCAAAGGGTATTCCGGTTAATTCTGCAACGGATATGGCAAAAGCGCTCGAACCTATTTTCGGAAGTAACGCATCGGTCGTGTTCTTGATCGGCTTGTTCGGCGCCGCATTTTCTTCACTGATCGGGAACGCATCCGTCGGCGGAACTTTGTTGGGAGATGCACTCGGATTTGGAAGTAATTTTAATTCAAAACCCGTTCGATACCTTGTCGCAACAGTGATGGTAATTGGCGCGTCGATCGCAATCCGGTTCGGTAAATTACCTCTTGAACTGATCGTTTTCGCACAAAGTGTTACTATTCTCATTGTTCCGTTTATCGGCATTGCAATGTATCAGGTCGGGAACGACAAGGAGATTATGGGTGATAAGGTTAACAGTCCGGCTGTCAAATTTTTTGGCGGACTCGGCCTGCTCATCATCATTTCGCTGGCCATCATCAATTGCAGGGAACTCGTTAATAATCCGCTTTTTCATTAATCAAAATGACCGCACTTTCATTTAAAGAACAGTTTTTAAAGCCATCACCCGCGCTTGTTTCCGATGTTGCTCAAATTGAAGGCGATATTCTGATCCTCGGCGCAGGTGGGAAAATTGGTCCGAGTATTGCCCGGCTGACGCGTCAGGCACTGGATATTGCCGGGAAAAGTAACAGGATTATCGGCGTTTCCCGATTCAGCGAAGCTGGTTTGCAGGAGGAATTGAACAAAGATGGGATTGAGACAATCGCTGCAGATATTCTCGACGATGCGCAACTGCAGGCGCTTCCCGACGCACCAAACGTGCTTTATCTGGCAGGAACAAAATTTGGCACCAGCAGCAATCAGCCGTATACATGGGCAATGAACAGTTACCTGCCGGGCCGTGTTGCTGAAAAATATAAGCATTCAAAAATCGTCGTTTATTCAACCGGTAATGTTTATCCGTATACCAAAGTAGGTTCAGGTGGCGCAACCGAAGAAACGCCGACGGAGCCGGTTGGAGAATATGGACAATCCTGTTTGGGCCGGGAAAGATTGTTTCAATACTTTTCAAATCAGTACGGAACACCTATTCTCATTTACCGTCTCAATTACGCAATCGATTTTCGTTACGGTGTTCTGCTCGAAATTGCGAAAACAGTTCTTGCCAACAAACCCGTAAATCTGGCAGCGGGACACGTCAATGTGATCTGGCAAAGTGATGCCAACGAAATGGCGATCAGATCATTACTTCATTGTGAATCTCCTTCGAAAATTTTAAACATAACAGGCCCCGAAACCGTTTCGGTACGCTGGCTGGCGGAAGAATTTGGTAAACATTTTAACACCAAACCGGAGTTCATCAATGAAGAACAGCCGACTGCCCTGCTGAGTAACGCAGCAGAATCTTTCAGGCTTTTCGGTTATCCTCAGGTTTCATTGAAACAAATGATTGAAATCACAGCAGACTGGCTGATGCAGGGCGGTGAAACGATCAACAAACCTACCCATTTTCAAGAACGTAAAGGACAATATTAAAATGTAGAACAGACGGCCAGCTACAACAGACGTCTCTGCCACCCAAAGAAACAGCGAACCCAGCGGAAAATTCCTTTTCCCTCTGCGTTTAAAATAAACTGACCATGCTTACCGAAGAAAAAAAACAACTTTTATATGCCGGAACCGTAATTCCGGCACACCCATTGGTACTAAATTCCCAGTTGCAGCTTGACGAGCAGCGGCAACGCAGGCTAACACAATACTACATCGCCAGCGGTGCGGGAGGCGTGGCTGTGGCGGTTCACACCACTCAGTTCGAGATCAGGAATCCGGGCATTGACCTGCTGGAACCCGTTTTGGCGCTGGCCGCTCAGGAAGTCAAAAATGCAGGATTAACCAGACCTTTCCTCCTTATTGCAGGCGTGTGCGGGGTAACTTCACAGGCAGTAAAAGAGGCAAAGTTAGCTGTCAAACATGGATACGACCTGGGATTGGTCAGCATGGCTGCGTTGTCGGATCTGACTGAAGACGAGGTAATTGATCACGTTACGACTGTTTCTGAAATCATCCCGGTTTTTGGCTTTTATCTGCAGGCCGCCATCGGCGGGCGGGTTTTCAGTTATGACTTTTGGACAAAGTTCGCCAGTATCCACAACGTATTTGGCATTAAAGTAGCGGCCTTCAACCGCTATCAAACACTGGACGTTGTGCGCGCCGTTTGCAATTCCCCCAGAAAAAACGAGATCGCGCTGTATACCGGAAATGACGATAACATCGTCGCAGATCTGCTGACGCCTTATTGTTTTGAGGTTGACGGAATTGTGCAGGAAAAAAGGTTTGTAGGCGGACTACTGGGCCATTGGGCTGTATGGACCGAAAGAGCCGTTGCGCTGCTAAGCGAAATAAAGGAAACACTGCAAACAGATACCCCCAACCTTGAAAAAATGCTTACCAGAAATATTGAAGTGACAGATATGAATGCGGCAATTTTTGATCCGTCACACGCTTTTCACGGATGCATTACAGGCGTACATGAAGTCTTACGCAGGCAAGGACTCATGGAAGGAATCTGGACATTGAACCCTGACGAAAAACTTTCTCCTGGCCAATACGAAGAAATCAGCAGGGTAAGTGCTGCTTATACACATCTGACTGACGACGAATTTGTTGCAAATTTTCTCAAAAACAAAGCAGCTATCGCACCGGGTACGCACTAAACGCGACGCTTCAAAACGGAGTCTCTTTCAAATAATTTTTCGTAACTTCTTCTCGTATCATTGCCTCACAATTATTACCTACCTTTGTGAAACGAGAATCAGTTAACAAAAAAATAACTTATTTGTTTACATAAGTAATGAAAGAAGACTCTTTATCAAATAAAGCATATACTGAATTACGTAGTAAAATACTTTCCAGTCAGCTTACCTCAGGCTCACGGCTCAAAGAAGACGAGTGGTCAAAAAAATTGGAAGTGAACAGAATGGCTCTCCGTGAAGCACTCACCCGCCTGCTTGGCGAACAGCTGATCGTACAGGGAGAAAAAGGCGGCTTCTTTGTAAAAAGCCTGACCATTGAAGACAGCCGACAGATTCGCGAACTCCGCGAGATACTTGAACTCGGCGCCGTAAGGCTTTCCATACAAAAAAACAATCCCGAATACATCAGGGAACTGGAGCACATTTGCGACGACTTCACGTCCATGGTAGAACGCGGATATTTTGGCGGCGCCTGTGAAGCCGACGTTAAATTTCACGAAATTTTGATCGAAAGCTCTGGCAACGAGAAACTTATTCATCTTTACCGAGCCAGTAACATTCCTTTGTTCCATCAGAAACTCGGCAAAACCCAAACACACATGGACGACTATGAGCTGACAGACCAGGAGCACCGATCCATATTGAACGCAATAAAACAACAGGACACCAAAGCCGCAGAAGAAGCACTTTCCAAACATTTGATACGCGGAGAGGTTGCATCTCTCGATCTTTTATAATCACGCAACATACGGATACCCGTAACGCGCACACGCCTTCGCCAAAATATCCGGCGAAGGCGCTTTTTTTACCAATCGCATCGTTGCACACCATAACTACAATTCTACAAAGCTTCCTGCCAAAATAAAAGATCGCCTAATCCGCCGATTACCATAATTCGTATTTCCAAAATCAGTTTAAAAAAAACAATATTTTGCTTTTTTTGTAAACAAAATAAAAATATATTTGTAAACAATATTGAAACTCAACGTTCTTTTCAGAATCCATCGCGCTTGGTTTACTAAATGAATTAATATTATTCTAGCCCATCTAAATCTGAAACGTTTATGAGAAATACCAACGACGCCACCTGAGCACCACGCACCAGCGGCCAACGATTGCTTCCAAATTTTAGTAGCACGATGCCGTTCCCAATGAATTCTATTTCCACCCAAAATTCATGAGCAGAAAAACTTAGATTATGAAAAAAATTCTAACACCAGTGAAGGCATCTTTACTGAAAGCCTCATTAGTCAAAACCTTTTTCTTTAACCGTGCGCCGGGAAATTATGCTGGCTTTTGCCTGCTGATTATGCTGGCAACTGGTTTCGTCAACGTTGCAATCGGGCAACAGGTCAAAAAAATAACAGGTAAAGTATCTGACCAGAAAGGGGCTCCGGTTCCCGGCGCATCCATTATCGTAAAACAATCTACGCTTGGCGTCATTACTGATGAAGCGGGGAAGTTCGCTATATCTGTCCCGACCGAAGCGAACACGCTGGTTGTTTCCTACATTGGTATGAAATCCCAGGAAATAGAAATAGGAAACAGAACAAACATCGACGACATTAAACTTATGGACGAAAGTCTGGGCCTACAGGAGGTCGTCGTTACTGCGCTCGGTATTGAACGGTCAGCAAGAACACTGACATACGCTACACAAAAAATTGGAAGTGAGCAGATTAACGAAGTACGCGATGCGAATTTCACCAATACTTTGTCTGGTAAAGTTGCCGGTCTCACGATCACACCATCGTCAAGCGGACCAGGTAGTGCTACTCGAATTATTTTGAGGGGTAACCGTTCCATACAGGGCACCAACAACGCGCTGATTGTGGTGGATGGTGTTCCGATAGACAACTCGACGATTTCAGGCCAGGTAAGAAATGACTCCGGAGACGACAACCGGGGAACGAGCGGAAGCGATGGCGTGGCCAACATCAATCCCGATGACATTGAGTCGATAAACATTCTCAAGGGCGCAGCAGGAGCTGCCTTATACGGAAGTCGCGCCGCGAACGGTGTCATGATGATCACGACAAAAAGAGGTAAAAGTGGCGGTCTGAGTGTGAATGTAAACTCCGGCGTTTCTTTCGATAAAGCCTTTACAACGCCTGCACTGCAAAACCAGTACAGCCAGGGCGCGGGTGGAATCTACTCAGCTTTGGGAACAGGAAGCTGGGGCGCTGCCATCACCGGGCAAACCGTGACAGACTGGGCGGGCAAGAGCGTTCCGTTACAAGCATTTCCAAATAACCAGTCGGATTTTTACAGGACGGGCATTTCAACCAACAATGCAATCGGCGTAAGCGGTGGTACCGAAAAAATGACGACTTATTTCTCCTATGCCAACAACAACGCAAACGGCATTGTGCCTACAAACAGCTTGACGAGAAATACCTTCAACGGGAGGATCGGCATTAATTTAACGAGCAAATTATCTGTTGACGCAAAAATCACCTACACACTTCAGACCATCAAAAACAAGCCGGGAGTCGGTGGAGACGGATTTGTGGTCGCCAACCTCGCGCACATCCCACGGTCGGTAAATCTGGAAGATCTGAAAGACTATAAAACGGTAAGCTCTACCGGTATTGAAACGCAGCGCTATTGGACTAACCCCGACCCGGTTTACATGAATCCGTACTGGACCATTTACAATACCAAACACCGGGAAAACAGGAGCCGGGTTACCTCACTGGTTGCCCTCAAATACAAGTTCACCGACTGGCTTAATCTACAGGGACGCATCAGCTCAGACAGTTACAATGATTTCAACACCCACAGCTATGCCAACAACACGGCTAATTACGCCCGGCTTCCGGGAGGTTATTATGCCGAGGAAAACGCTCTGGTTACGGAACGGAATATAGATGTGCTGCTTAACGGTACCAACAATATCACAAAGGATTTCAAGATCAACTACAACGTCGGCGGATCGATGTTATTGAGAAGTTTGAGAAGAAGAGTGAATTACGCAGACGGGCTGGGCATTCCAAACAAATTCGATCTTGGCTTTGCAACCAATCTCGGCGTAACTTCGGCAACCAGCAAAAGAGATCTTCATTCCGTTTACGGAACGGCGCAGTTTGCATTCAAAGATTATTTGTTTCTTGACCTTACAGCCCGAAACGACTGGTCCAGCACGCTTCCTGAGCCTTACTCCTATTTTTATCCATCCGTTGGCCTTTCAGGAATTTTGTCGGAAATGGTGCATTTACCGAATTGGATAAGTCTGGCAAAAGTTCGGGCATCGCTGACAAAAGTGGGTAATGACGCAGATCCGTACCTGATCAACCAGACGTATACATATAGCCGTGGAACATTCGGAGGCTTCGTTTCAAGCAGCCCTACGAAATCTATCGGCAACCTGAAACCGGAACTAACACAATCGCTGGAATTCGGTACTGACTGGCGTTTCATGGAAAACCGGTTTGGAATTGACGTTACTTATTATAAAACAAATTCTAAAAATCAGCTGCTTACGGTGAGCGCACCAGCCTCTTCTGGATATGCATCACGGTATTTCAACGCCGGAAATATTCAGAACACCGGGGTGGAAATTGTGCTGACCGCCAAAATTTTGCAGGGAAATGATTTCACCTGGAATATGGGGCTGAACTATGCGCTTAACCGCAATAAGGTTATTGAACTGGACCCAAGAGTTCCGCGCGTTTACCTGGGTTCAGGCACCAATGTCCGTACAGCTACGCCACTGGTTGTGGAAGGTCAAAGCTACGGAGATATGTACGGTTACAAATGGAAACAGGTGAATGGTCAATATCTGATCGATGCAAACGGTGTCCCGGTTAAGACGGACGCCATCGAAAGAGTTGGAAATTACAACCCGAAATACACTGCCGGTTTCAGCAACAATTTCACATATAAAAACTTCACGCTCGGTCTGTTGATCGACGGCAAATTTGGCGGAATAGTTACTTCCGGAACCGCAGCGCAGAACGCCTATTTCGGAAATGCAGATTATACGACGCAGTACCGGGACGCAGCTTCATGGGTTTTACCGGGTGTAACTGCGGAAGGAACTGCTAATACCAAGGCCATTAACGCGGAGAAATTCTGGACAACCGTTTCGCAGAACAATTATTCATGGGCTGAGTTTTTCACCTACGACGCCACAGCCGTACGTGTACGTGAGCTGACATTCGGTTATGAGTTTAAGGGACTTCCCAAGTTTATCAAGGCAGCAAAGATTTCATTCGTAGCACGCAACCTGTTCTTCATTTACCGGGGCAATGCGATTCTGGATATTCCCGGGATTGGCAAACGGAAAATTGACTTTGATCCTGAGGTCAGCATTGGTAACAGCAACTACCAGGGTATCGAGTACAACAACCTGCCTTCGACCAGGAGCATGGGATTGAATCTTAAACTTTCATTTTAATTAAATCAATGATCGTCATGCATTACAAATTTAAAAAATATCAAAATATATCGCTTGCATCGGTGCTGCTGATCATGATCGGGCTGGCTGGTTGTACAAACGACTTCGACTCGATCAATACGGACAATACCAAGCTGGGCTCGGTAAGTGCAACAGAATATCCATACATGTTTGCCAATGCGCTGATGACTACCACCCTGGCTCCCAATGACTTTGAAATTGGTGAAGGAACGGTTGCAGGGGTTTACTCTCAGTTTTACTCGCAGGCAGCAATGTCGTTCCCGACAGACCGTTACGTGATCAAGCAGGAATGGATGCCGGCCGCATGGAATCCGGTTTACATTTCGGCAGCACCGCAGCTGAAAACGATTATGGAAAAAACGGATGAAAAACTGGCTGAAAACGCGATTGCAAAAGTATGGTGGGTGTGGATGTTTCACCGTGTAACGGACTATTTCGGACCGGTTCCCTACTTCGATGCAGCCAACGGAAAAGACGCAGTTGCCTTTACGCCACAGGATTCCATATATTATGATTTTTTCAAGAAACTGGACGCCGCTTCAACGGTTTTGAAAGCAGCTGGAACAGCAACGCCTTACGACAAATTTGACCTGGTTTACAATACAAAAGGCAATCAGTCTCCGGCGGCTTGGGCAAAATTCGCAAACACCTTACGTCTGCGCCTCGCATTGCGCATTTCAAAAGTGAACCCGACACTGGCAAAACAACAAGCAGAGGCTGCCGTTGCTGCGGGCGTTATGACTGCCATTACAGATGACGCATACATGCCAAAATCAACTTCGGTTTATGCTGAGCGAAACGGTCTTTCGCAGATTGTGGCCTGGGACGAACTCAGAATGAGCTCTTCTATGGAATCCATCATGAAAGGTTATGAGGATCCGCGCATGCCAATTTATTTCCAGCCTGCAACATTTACAGGAAAATATGACGGCGTAAGAAACGGTTTACTCGTCGTTGAGAAACAAATGGATATCAATTCAAGGAAATTCAATTCGAACCTCGGGTCCCGCTGGGCGACAAACGTTGGCAATGGCAATTTCACAGCCAATTTTGCAGTACCACAAAACATCATGCACGCAGCGGAGGCTTATTTCCTGAGAGCTGAGGGTGCATTGAACGGATGGAACATGGGAGACAACGCACAAAATCTCTATGAGACGGGAATTAAAATGTCGATGGCGCAATGGGGAATTACAGACCAGGCCGCAATTGCCAAATACATAGCCAACCCCGCTGTACCGATTGCACCTCAGGACGGACAAAGTTCTCCACCGGTAAACAATTATCCGGCAAAATGGGCTGCATCAGCCGATATGCAGCGCAAGCAGGTAGCACAGCAAAAGTGGCTCGCGCTATTCCCGGACGGTATGGAAGGATGGGCGGAAGTACGCCGGTCAGGTCTGCCTGAGTTATATACAATCGTTCACAGCGAGAACGCGGATCTGCCGGAAGGTAAGAGAATTCGCCGAATTCCGTTTTTGGACACCGAAAAGCAAACAAATTCTGACGCTGTTGCAAAAGCAGTTAAAATGTTAGGCGGCCCCGATAACGCTGCAACGCCACTCTGGTGGGATAAAAACTAGCTGTTTCCTTGACCGGCGCTTCGCTATGAAGTGCCGGTCATTTAAAATAAAATGTTAAATCAATGCGGATTGTCGGACTAATATGTTTTTTACTGGTTGGATTTTGCCAAGTCGATGCGCAGGTGCATTACATGGACACCGTGAAGTTTATTAATCCAACAGTGCAAATTCCGGATCATCCCCGGATTTTGCTTTTGGCAGGTGAAGAAAATCAGATCAAACAGTCCATAAAATCTCAACGTTTATTGCATGAGGTTCATTTGCATATTTTGCATCAGTCCGACAGCCTGCTCCCCTTGCCACCGGTTGAAAGAATTCTGTACGGCGTTCGGCTGCTGGCCAAATCACGCGACTGCCTGTTCCGGGTTTTCAGCCTTAGTTACGCCTGGCGCATGACCCGTGACAAAAAGTATTTTGACCGGGCTGAAAAGGAATTGCTTGCCGTAGCCAATTTCAGTGACTGGAATCCAAGTCATTATCTGGATGTAGGCGAAATGACAATGGCTGTTGCAATCGGATACGACTGGCTTTACAATGATTTGTCAGAAAATTCACGAAAACAAATTCACGATGCAATTGTCAGAAAAGGAATAGCAACGTCGTTTGACAGCGCATATCCCAATTACCGAAAATGGCTTTCGGTGACCAACAACTGGAATCAGGTTTGCAATGCCGGCATTTCTTACGGAGCGCTGGCCACTTATGAAACCGACACAGCGCTTGCCCAAAAAGTGCTCAACCGTTCTATCGCCAGTATCGAAATTCCGATGAAGGATTTTGGTCCGGACGGCGCATTTGCCGAAGGCTACACCTATTGGGGATACGGAACGACATTTAACATCATGTTTTTGAGCGCCATTGAAAAGGTTTTCAAAACTGATTTTGGTTTGAGTAAAAACGAAGGTTTTCTCAAAACTGCCAGCTATCTTGAAAATATCGTCGGCCCGACCGGTAAAAATTTCAATTATTCCGATGCTTCCGAAAAATCCACCTTGCAGCCAGCCATGTTCTGGTTTGCCAACAAATTGAAGGACCCGTCTTTACTTTGGAATGAACGCTTTTATTTATCTCCGAAAGAAATCAAACAGGTTTCCGAGCGTCTGCTTCCTGCTCTGATGATTTGGGGAAACGGTATTGACATTACTAGAATTGTCCCGCCAAAAACAAAAACCTGGTCGGGACAGGGCAAAAATCCGGTTGCCTTCATGCGGTCTTCCTGGACCGACCCCAACGCGATTTTTGCCGCGTTAAAAGGTGGTTCGCCGCTCGTTACGCATGGCCACATGGATGCTGGTTCTTTTGTCATGGAATCCGACGGCGTTCGCTGGGCCATGGATTTCGGTTTTCAGGATTACACACCACTGGAATTAAAAAACATAGACTTGTGGGCAAACAAACAGCATGGACAGCGCTGGGAAATTTTCCGGTACAACAATTTCTCTCACAACACGCTCACAATGAACAACGCACTCCAGAACGTAGAAGGAAATGCAGCGATAAAAAGCACCTCATCTACCCCGGACTTCATGAGCGCCGTCACTGACATTTCCGAATTGTACAAATATCAGGTCAAAAAAGCAGAAAGAGGCGTTGCAATTCGCGACGGAAAATATGTGGTAATTCGCGATGAAGTCAGTGCATCTTCAAAAGAAGCAAATGTAAGATGGACAATGCTCACAGCAGCAGATGTTCAGATTTTGAACGATTCAACAGCGCTACTTACCAGTCATTCCAAGAAACTCACGTTACAGATTCCATCAGGATTTCAGCTAAAAACATGGAGTACAACACCACCACAGGAATATGATGATCCGAATCCGGGAACAACATTAATTGGTTTTGAAGCAAAAATTCCGGCGTCGTCAAATCGGGCATGGAACGTAATGCTGATTCCGGGCGGTGTTAAAATCAATACAAAGTCATTTATTAAACCTTTGCATGAATGGGCAAAAGATTGAATAAAAACCGATATTGTCCGGGGTGGTATTACATGCTTAAAGGCATTGAAAAAACAAACGAATTAAAAAATCACCTAGCGAGGAAATATCGGTAGAAAACAAGACGTAAAACCGAACACAAAATCCCGTCAGGGAGGTAACGACGAACCAAAACGACCATAAATTTTGCCATTAACCCATTACTCATGAAACGCCTGCTTCATTATTTTTTACTAACCTGCTTGCTCGCGGCACCTGCTTTTGCGCAAAAACCAATTTTGTTTCCCGCTCCGGAAACAATTAAATATGGCCAGGGAAATTTTCCTTTACAAAATCTTTCCATTTTCATTCCGGCTGCCGCGGGTACTGATGTTACCTTCGCACTCAACGAATTGAAACAAAACATTGAATACAAAACCGGAAAACCTGTCAAAAAAGCCATGCCAGCCGGAGCAGCCACGCTCGTTTACAGCATCAAGGAAAAGGGCTCCGAACTTCCGGGGACCACTGAGATCAATTCAAAAAACACGCGTGAAGAATACCAGATCAGCGTTACGCCTCAAAAATTACAGATTACTGCAAACACCTCGACCGGTCTTTATTATGCAATACAGACCTTAAAACAGTTGGTAGTTAATTCAAACGGCAACCATTACTTTCCGGTTGCGGAAATAAAAGATTCTCCAAAACTGCCCTACCGCGGCGTAATGATGGACTTCGCTCATGGCGGCTTGCCAACTGTTGCCGAGATAAAAAAACAAATCGATTTCCTGGCGCTTTGGAAAACCAATCAATATTATTTTTATAACGAGGTAAGTATCGAGTTAAAAGGGTTTCCAACAGTAGGTTTCAAGGCCGGATATTCCCAGCAGGAAATCAAAAACATCATTGCCTATGGAAAAGAGCGGCACATGGATGTCATCCCGTTTTTGAATCTGTACGGCCATTTGCATGAACTGCTGAGAAATGAAAAATATGCAGAGCTCTCCATCGGCACTTACGGTCACGAACTTGATCCGCGCAAGCCGGGCGCCAATGAGCTGCTGACAAACTGGATCCGGCAGTATACCGATCTTTTCCCGAGTCCTTTTATACACGTCGGATTTGACGAAACCTGGGAAACGAAGCGCATTGCGGATGATCAGGACGGGAAAATCAACTCGGAGCAACTGTGGCTTCAGCAGCTGACTTTCGTGCAGGACGAACTGAAAAAGTACGGTAAAACTGTCATGGCCTGGACGGATATGAACAACTATTATCCCGACATCATGCAAAAATTACCGAAGGATGTAATTCCTGTTATCTGGGAATACAAGCCTGATACAGTGGAAATTAACCGTTACCTGAATCCCGTTTTGAAAGAAAAGAAACAGTTTTTCATACAGCCTGCCGTATCCGGTTGGGGACATATTTATCCCGACGCCGACTACACGTATGTCAACATTGAACTTTGCCTGAAAGCTGGCATGAAAAACAAAACGCTTGGTTTTATCAATTCCGTCTGGACGGACCCGGTCGAACCGTTTATTCGTCCATCCTGGATGTTTATGGCCTATGGATGTATCGGCGCGTGGCAGGGAATTGTTCCGGATAAAAATACCTTTGCGAAAGAATACAGCGCCATTGCCTTTCCAAAAGTCGCTGATGAAATGACCAAAGCGTTGGATTACATGGCCCTTTCCGGCAGTTACCTCAACAAGTGTCTGGGCGCAAACACCAACGGGATGCCCCGCGGAACGATCATCGAAAGCTGGTCGAATCCATTTTCTGCATATTATTTAAAAAACACGACCGACCATATTGCTGATTTCCGAAATGCACGAAAAACGAGCGAGGAAGCGCAGGGAATGCTGATCACAGCTCTGGCAAAGTGCGACAAAAAAGACAGCGCCTTTATCAATTCCATGCTTGTGACCGCCCGTTTGATGACTTATTCCGCTACACGTTTCATTTGGGCAAAAACCATTTGCGACCGCTGGAACGAATCCATGCTGGGCAAGAAAAAGAATGACTTCGTTGTATATGACATCACGCATCTTTGCCATGGCCTGCTCATTGATGTTATGGACGAAAACGGTGAATTGAAAACGGCCTACAACGAGGCATGGCTCACTGAAAACATGCCCTACCGAATGAATACGATACTTGGCAGATTCGATGTCGAATACGGGCTCTGGCAAAAACTATTTCTGAAAGTGATCGATTACCGGATTCAGAACAAGCCTGAACATGTAGCAAAACAGACTTTTGAGGAGATTTTCAAACCGGATTTCTGAGTAGGCAGAATTGTAAATTGATCACGAATGTGCCCGAGCTAAAAAGGAAAATCCAATGAATTATTTACAGACTTACGCCATTATTTTCTTTTCGCTGTTTCTGACATTTAAACAAAATACGGCTGCCTTGAAAACGCCTGACGCGGTCATGCACGCAGACTCGCAAAAAGTCTGGGCGCGGCGCTCCGTACTTGACAAAATTCCCAGAATGCTGAGCATCCGGCTGGGGCAAGACAATTTCGCTGCTTACAACACGGAGTCGGGCACTTTGTACAAATTCTGGAAAGGCAGGATCAACTACGATGGCTCAGTTTACAATGGTGTCCACGGTTTCCAGCCAACGAGCCAGGGTTTTACCTATTTACAGGAAACTGACACAGATCTCTGGCAGATAAAATCAAAGGGAAAAACTTTTAAACCGGCCGTAGCATACAAAGGCCACAGGCTTTTGATGGGAAAAATCACGTTAATTTATGAACTGGAATTTGAATCGAACAAAATAAGAATTGAAGAAACTCCTTCCTGCGTTCCTTCCGGCGAAGGTAAATTGTTTACAAATTTTCTGAGAACCTTCGAAATGTCCGGAGCAGGCAGTGATGTAGCCGTTTTATTAAAGACAAATTCTGTTGCAGAAAAAAAACAAAGTGATTTCAAAACGAACGGTATACAGATTCCATCTGATCAAAAGACCGGCGATCGCAACGTTGTGATTGCTTTGAAAAACAACGCCACAACTACCTGCTTCTGGACATTCGAAACGCCAGGCAATCACAGTGAAAAAAGTGCTGAACAAAACGAAAATGTAACGACGCTAATTGAAAAAAGTGATTGTTACAGTTGTCACAATAAAGAAATTAAAACAGTTGGCCCGTCATTTTCAGAGATTTCTGCAAGATACAAAGGTGTGGAGGAGGAGTTCGCCAATCGCCTCGCGTTGAAGGTGATCAACGGCGGCGCGGGCAACTGGGGAAGCATATTGATGCCGCCGCATCCCGATCTTTCGTTTGCAAAAGCGACGACATTGGTTAACTACATTCTTTCAGTTCCGCCAAAGAAAAAGACTCCAATATCAAAATCAGCGCAAACCGTTATTTTAAAAGACACCATTCCCGGCGATGGTTTTCCTCTAAAATCTGTTCATCCAGGTCTGACGCTCACGCAGGCGCGTCCAGCCTGGTTCAAACCGAGAATTGGTGGAATGGATTTTTTGCCTGATGGCCGACTTGCAATATGCACCTGGGATTCGCTCGGAGCCGTATATCTACTCGAAGGCGTGCAGGGAAATGATCCGGAAAAGATAAAAGTAAAACAGATTGCAACCGGACTGGCTGAGCCGCTGGGCTTAAAGATCGTTGACGGACAGATATTTATCATGCAGAAACAGGAACTGACAAAGTTGGTTGACCTGGACGGTGACGAGATCATAGACGAATACCAGACCGTTTGCAACAGCTGGAAAGTCTCCGACAATTTCCATGAATTCGCCTTTGGTCTTGTTTATAAATCGGGCTATTTCTACGGAACCCTGGCGACGGATATCAACAACGGCGGCACAAGCACCGATCCGCAAATTCCGGATCGGGGAAAAGTGATCAAGGTCAGCAAAATTGATGGCACCATGACTTTCATCGCAACCGGCCTGAGAACACCAAATGGCATTGGAGAAGGCCCCGATGGAGCGTTATTCATTGCCGACAATCAGGGCGACTGGCTTCCTTCCAACAAAATTATTCATTTGCAGAACGGCGCCTGGTATGGGTCACGTGCGGTAGATTTTGACGGCACCAAAAACAAAAAACCGGTCCCGCCGGCTGTGTGGTTACCTCAGGGAGATATAGCCAATTCGCCAAGTCAGCCAATTTTACTAAATCAAGGCATTTATCAAAATCAGTTGCTGTTCGGTGACGTTTCCTATGGCGGCTTACAACGGGCATTTCTTGAAAAAATCAACGGACAGTACCAGGGAGCCGTTTTCCGTTTCAGCCAGGGACTTGAAGCCGGAATAAACAGAGTCGTGTGGGGACCGGACAGCGCATTATACGTAGGTGGTGTCGGACTTAACTGGAGCTGGGGGCAGCAGGGGAAATTGTTGTATGGCCTGCAAAGACTTACTTTTAATGAGAAAAACGCTTTTGAAATACTGGCTGTTCGGGCAAAACCGGGAGGAATTGAAATTGAGATGACTGAGCCCCTAAAAGCAGATTGCGGAAACAAATTAGAAGACTACCAGATTAAACAATGGTGGTATCTGCCTACAAAGGACTACGGCGGGCCAAAGATGAATGAGGAAACGCTGACAGTGAAAAATATTGTCGTGTCAGCAGACCGGAAAAAGGTTTATCTCAAAATTCCGGGCATCAAGGCAGAACATGTAATTTACGTTCACCTCAACAAAAAAACAGTGCTTTCAAAACGCGGAGCGAATCTGTGGACGACGGAAGCATGGTACACAATGAATCAAATTCAGGGCTACGAAAAAAACAGCGCAAAAAGTCTTTGAAAATCGGGTTATGTTTTTTTGAAATCTCAGCTAAAAGATCACAAAAATCTGATTAACAATTAATTATAGATTCAAAATCAGCCTTTAAATTACTATCTGAGTAACAAAAATCGAGGTAAACTTACGGTAACAAGATTCCCATCCCGAACAAGGTCACAAATTTGAAACAATTTTTTGTAAACTATTTTCAATTGTTTTTGTAAACAAAATTTAAATTAATACATTTGAATCAAGATCATTCACAAGCCGCAAATAACTGCAATGCTCTTTTCAAAGCTTACATATTCAGCGATCAACGCACAAATAAAAGACAAGGTCGTAATGCTTCCACTGGGAGCAATTGAACAACATGGCCCGCAGTTAGCCGTTTCGACCGACACCGATATTGTGACAGGTATTGCCATCAAAGTTGAGGAATTGCTTACAGACAATATACTTCTTTGCCCTACCCTTCCCTTCGGATCCAGTCATCACCATTTGCCTTTTGGCGGCACAATCAGTGTTTCTATCTCCACGTATACACAGCTTGTTGTGGAACTGGTAGAATCTCTTTTACAAAACGGCTTTCGACGGATTGTTCTACTAAACGGCCACGGCGGCAATATTACGCCGGTGAAACAGGCACTGGCAGTTTTGAGCTACAAATACGATTCAACACTTTCGCCAAATATTGCCCTGGTAACATACTGGGAAACAGCGGGAAAAGCTTTTGCAGGCGCTGCACCGATGGAAAGTCCCGCACTTAGCCACGCTTGCGAATACGAAACCAGTATGATGTTGCATCTTTTCCCGGAAAAAGTGTGGATGAATCGGGCTGACCGTTCGACCCGCCCGGAAAGCAATGGTTTCATTCCTTTCGAAGACGATGAACAATATAGAGGAGTGACGATTTTCAAACAAACGCAATTTATATCATCCAACGGCAGCAGTGGAGAACCGCAACTTGCGACTTCCGAAAAAGGAGCATACCTGTTCGACAGCGCGGTAAAATCAGTTGCCAATTTTCTAGAATCTTTTAAAACCTGGCCGTTACTGCCTGACCTCTCGAAATGAATCAAATTGAAATAAAACACCCAGAAAAACAAGTTGATACCGGCGCATATTCTGCCGGTGTACTCGCAGATGGCTGGCTTTTTATCAGCGGACAAGGCTCTGTTGACCTGGCAACCGGGGAAGTAATTCACGGTACGATCGAAGAAGAGACGACCAATACATTGAACCACATCAAAAAAATTGTTGAAGCGGCCGGTGGAACGATGGCAGACATTGTCAAATGCACTGCACACCTGAGCGACATCAATGAATTTGACAGATACAACACGGTTTATGCTTCATTTTTCCAAGGAATAAAACCAGCCAGAACAACGGTACAATCGGTATTAGGGGACGGCATAAAAGTGGAAATTGACGCCATTGCGAAAATCAAATAAAACCATCGTTTTTAGTCCAAACTTTTCTGGGCCGAATCTGTCAATAATGTATGAGTGAAAAAATAAAAATCGGAACAGTCGGGCTTGGGCTCATGGGAAGCAGCATTGCCACCTGCATTCTGGCAGCAGGGCATGAAGTTACCTCGCTTGTGCTCAATTTGGACGAAGCCGTGCCGGCGAGAAACCGTATTTCTAATTTTCTCACGGAGCTTAAAAATGAAGGACTTCTGACAGAACGTCCCGAAACGGTGCTCGGCAGGATTACAATCACAGAAGATGTGGCTGCGCTTGCGGGCATTGAAGTCGTTATTGAATCAATCACAGAAAGCGTCGAGGCAAAAAAAAGTGTGTACGGGAATCTGGAAAACGTTCTTTCGTCAACGGCCATTATTGGAAGCAATACCTCTGCAATTCCGGTTACCATTTTGCAGGAAGGGATGAAAAACCCCGAAAGGTTACTGGGAATCCATTGGGCAGAACCAGCGCATATCACACGTTTTATGGAGGTGATCTGCGGAAAGGATTCAGATGAAAAATATGCGAAACAGATCATAAAACTGGCCGAAACCTGGGGCAAAGAGCCTTCGCTGCTGAAAAAAGACATTCGGGGTTTTATCACCAACCGCATCATGTATGCCATGTTACGGGAAGCTTTTAACCTGGTCGAAAATGGCTATGCTACTCCGGAAGATGTCGATCGTTCACTTCGCAACGATCTCGGCTACTGGATCACATTTGCAGGGCCTTTCCGGTTTATGGATCTGACCGGAATTCCGGCTTACCTGACAGTAATGAAGGATCTTTTTCCGGAACTTGACAATACAACAAAAGCACCCGAAATGATGCAGAAACTCGTTGAAAGTGGTGCGAAAGGCGTCAGCAACGCCAAGGGATTTTACCCATATACAAAGGAAAGTGCCTCAGAATGGGAGGAAAAATTTATTGAATTCAGCTTCGACATCAGAAAACTGGCAGAGAAGTACGAACACCTTCAGAAAAAATCAGAATGAGCATTATACAGTCAATCAGAGCAACTGAGGTTATTGTTCCTGCCAAACCAGGAAGCCTTAATTCCGAGCAGGTATTGGACAAAGACACTGAATTTGCCAAAAAATTCATGACGGGTGAAAGCTGGACTTCCTTTGCCGACCAGCCGAAATGGATCATTGAGATAAAATTACAAAACGGCCTGACCGGCATTGGTGAAACGTACAGGAGCGCGTCAAAAGAACTGCTTTATGAAGCCATGCGTGAATTTACCGGCAAAAATATTTTGAAGCTGAACTGGCGCAGATTGCCGGTCGCTGACCAGCGGATTTACGAAGCATTTGAATCTGCTGTTCTGGATTCGCTTGGAAAAATTTTACAGGTACCTGTTTATCAGATACTTGGCGGCGGATACCGGGAATGGGTAGACTGTATGGGCTGGACAGGAAGAAGAACACCCGAGGACGCCGCCCAACTGGCCTACAACGCCATGCAAAAAGGCCATAAGGTGTTCAAATTCAAGTGCTCAGATGAAGATCCGGTTCGTTTGTGGACGGATGAAATTCGGAAAAAGTGTGGAGATGGCATCAAAATCCTGCTTGACCCAAACCAGCGCTGGACCGACGTGCAAACCACCATGCAGCTGATGGACGGCGTCGACAAGGAAATTATGCTTGGACTGGAAGACCCGATTCTGCATGCAGATATTGCCGGATTTAAATATTTGCAAAAACACCTCGCTATGCCGATTTACCGCCATATTTCATTGCCATACACACAGGACATACGCGACATCATCGGTTTTGTGAGAGCAAACGCGGCCGACGGATACAATTTTAACGGCTCTGCATACAATTGCGTATTACTGGCGGAAATCGCACATCTGGAAGGCAAATCCTGCTGGCGGGGATCGGAAGTTGATCTGGGAATTTCGGAAACAATGGGCTTACACATCGCCGCAGCGAGTATCAACTGCACGATTCCGTCTGACATTTTTGGCGAACTGGTCCGGACCGATGACCTGATCAGCGAAGGAATTCATTTTGAAAACGGAGCGGCGAAAGTACCGCAGGGCAACGGGCTCGGTATCAGCATTGACGAAGCCGCTATTGAAAAATATAAAACGAATCAAATTCTGGAAACCCGCATATGAGCAAATCCGTATTTTCCTGGCTGATCCTATTTTTCTGTAACCTGATCTGGGCCTTTCATTTTACCAGTATCAAATTGGTACAGGATCAGGTTGGTCCGTACTTTACGGTTTGGGCACCCATGTTGCTGGCCACCATTTTTCTGGGCCCATTCGTTTTAAAAGACTTCAAAAAAGGCGGCAAAAAAATCAAGGACGTACTGATATTCGTACAGCTCGCTGCGCTTGGTGCTTTTCCATCGCAGGTTCTCATGACTTACGGGACACAGTACTCACTGGCCAGCAACTCCGCCATTCTGGTGCTGACGCTGCCAATTATCACAGCCGTTTTCGCTTTTCTGATATTAAAAGAAAAAATGAACCGAATCCGCTGGATCAGCTTTGCGATTGCAATAATCGGTGTTGCACTTTGCTCGATGGATGATGTCAAAAAGATGGATCTCAGTTCAAAATACGCACTGGGCAACCTGCTTATTTTCCTGGCAATTATTGGAAATGCCTATTACAATGTGGGTTGCAAGAAGATATCTGAGAAATATACGGAGATGGAAATGGTATTTTACACCTACCTGGTGATGGTGTTCATGCTGGCCCCGCTGGTTTGGTACTACGAGCCGGATATGTACAAAAACATCCCGAATTACACCACACAAACCTGGATCGGAATGATCTCGCTCACTTTGTTTCACAACTTCCTTTCGATGCTGTTGTTTTTCAAAGCGCTCAAAAATCTGGATGCGACTCAGGTTGCACTTTCCAATTACATGATCACTTTTATCGGGCTGCCCATTGCGGCAATCTGGCTTGGAGAAACCCTTAAAAGCCAGGCCATTATCGGCGGAATACTGGTTTTAGCGTCGACTCTGATTTTGACGATTGTCGACAACAAGGCGCAAAAAAAATTGGTCAACATTAATATGTAAATAACAGAATCATGATAAATACAGAAAACGAACTGTTGGGTGTCGTACCGATTATCCCGACGCCATTCACTGCCGATGAGGAAATTGACCAGGATGCACTACGCCGGTTGATCGATTTTGCGATTGCCGGAGGCATTCAGGCCGTATGTCTGCCAGCATACGCAAGCGAGTTTTATAAATTGACCGACGAAGAAAAGCTGCTCGTAGTGCGCGTTGCTGTTGAGCATGCAGCGGGCAGGATTAAAATTGTTGCCCAGTCGAATCACCCTTCATTAAAGGTGGCCATCAAACTGGCACAGGCGAATGTGGCGGCGGGAGCGGATGTCATTTCTCTGGCAGTACCCCGGATTTTTTCATTGCCTGAAAACTCCCTAAAAGCATACTTATCCGAGTTTTTGCAATCAATTCCTAACACACCCGTCCTGATCCAGGACTTCAATCCGGGCGGCTCGTCGATCAGTGTTTCCTTCATTAAAAACCTGATGGATGAAAATCCCAATTTCAAATATCTCAAACTGGAAGAGCCGCTGTGCGCTCCAAAATTCGAAGATATTATCAAAACAACGGAAGATAAAATCGGCCTTTTTGAAGGCTGGGGTGGACTTTACATGCTTGAACTCATTCCAATCGGAATCCGCGGCGTGATGCCGGGACTGGCGGTTGCGGATATTTTGCAGAAAGTATTCAGTTTACGCAGCAACGGAGAACACGCAAGAGCATTTGACCTGTTCGAAAAAGTGATGCCGCAGATATTTTTCTCGCTTCAAAACATGGAACTCTTCCATTATGCTGAAAAGGAATTGCTCATTGCCAGGGGAATTTTATCCAACAGCATCGCCAGAAAGGCAGCCTACATTCCGGACGCATCCTCGATTGCTTATATCAAAGAATTAAACCAGCGAATCATTGAATTACTGGAAGACGAAACCTGGGAAATCAGGCCGCTAGAAACTATTTTAGTTAAATCCTGATTACTCACGTCTTTTCATATTCAAAACAATCTGAAACGAAGGTTAACATAACGGTATTTTACATGCGTAATTTTGAAGGACAGGTCGCCATTATTACAGGCGCCGCATCGGGTTTGGGACTGGTCATTGCACGGAAACTACTCGCGGAGGGTGCAAAAGTGGGCTTGCTGGATTTCAACGAACTGGCTTTGCACAATGAATTTGATCATTTTCCGGAAGAAGCAGAACTTGTCACACTGGACATTACCAAACAGGAACTTGTCGATCAGGCGATTCAGCAGGTTTTGGATCGGTTTGGCAAAATTGACATCCTCGTTAACTGTGCAGGCATTACAGGAATTACAAATGTGCAGAGCCACGAGGTGAGCACAGAGAATCTCCAGAAGGTTTTTGACCTCAATTTCATGGGCAGCTTTTACACTGCAAAAGCCGTGTTGCCAAACATGATTGCCAACAACTATGGCAGGATTTTACACGTTGCCAGTATTGCAGGCAAGGAAGGCAACGCGGGAATGCTGGCGTATTCCGCATCCAAAGCAGCTGTTATCGGCATGACGAAAGTGCAGGGAAAGGAATACGCAGAGAAAGGAATTACCGTAAATGCACTGGCTCCGGCAGTGATCCAAACGCCGTTGGTAGATGCAATGCCCGAAGCGCAGGTAAAATACATGACCGACAAAATTCCAATGAAACGCTGCGGCACACTGGACGAAGCGGCGAATCTGGCTGCGTACATCATTTCACCGCAGAACAGTTTCACGACCGGTTTCACATTCGACCTATCCGGCGGCCGGGCAACTTATTAACAGAAAAGGTATGGCATCTGACATAAAATTCATCAGCCCGGTTGAAGGCGATATGCTCCACGCACATGACGGCGTTCTGACGGATCGCTATTTGCAGATTCCCGTAAAAATATCCGCTCCTGCCGGCAGTAGTATCAGCATCAATGGCGTCGAGGCTGACGCAAAAGATGGCTATTTTTCAGCAGATGCCAGGCTTTTCAATTACGAAAACCAAATTGAGGTTCTGAACAATACGACTGGTGAAAGCGAAAGTATACGCGTGTACCAATTGAAAAATTTCGCCGGAAAATATCGTCTTTCGATTGATGACAATATCTGGTTTTTGCGCGACATTCAGGATCACATTGATACCTACCAGTCGTTGTTCGACAATCCTTATCTTTCATTTTTGAAGGAAGTAAATGATACCTACGGTACAAAAATCCATCTGAATCTTTTTTACAAAACGGACGGCATTTACCAGACCGACGGATTTAACCTTTCAAAATTTACCGATAAGTTTAAAAGTGAGTGGAAAACTAATTCGGACTGGTTGACGCTCAGTTTTCACGCTTTGGGCGAATTTCCCGACAAACCATATATCAGCGCCACTTACGAAGAGGTAAAAAAGGATTGTGATCTTGTCATAAGTGAAATCCTCCGTTTTGCAGGCCAGGAAGTAATGACGGATGTCACCACGATTCACTGGGGAGAGGCTACCCGCGAGGCATCCCGTGTTTTGAGAGATGCCGGATACAAAGCTCAACTCGGTTATTTCAATGTTGATGATGATCAATATTCGGCTTCCTATTATTTGTCTGAAGACGAAAGGCGGCATATCAAAAAGCGGTTTGTGTGGAAGGACACTTCGGAAGACGTTATTTTTATAAAAACAAGCATTGTGCTGGACGCGAAAAAACTGGACGAAATTGTGCCGCATCTGGAAAGTTACGAGACCAAACCACCCTATCTGGATCTGCTCGTCCACGAGCAATATTTCTACCCTTTCTATTTCAACTACCAGCCTGATTACCGCGAAAAAATTCTTGCTGCCGTGAAATGGGCTGTTGAAAATGGGTACGAGCCGGCGTTTTTGGGGGATTGCGTACTGGGTTAGTTTTTTTTAAACGCGGAGTTAGCGGAGTTGGGCGCGGAGTTAGATGATTTATTTTTCGAATATGGGATGTTAAAATTGAAGCTCAAAATGGTTTTGCTGATGCTGTATTCCGGCCTTTGGAATGTGGCTGCGGGCCAGGATTTGCTGAATTACAAAAACCGTTCCGATTCCGTGTTACCAGTTAAAACGAAGAAGGAATGGTACTTGAAACGTAATCAGATTTTGGACAGCATGCAGGCCGTTATGGGAAAATTACCTTCCATTGACCATAGAAGGATCCCACCGGTACAGGTTCTTGATAGTTTGCCCGAAATTGGTTTTACAAGGTTTAAAATAAACCTGACTGTCGCAGATTCAGAAGATTGCTTTGCATACCTGTATATCCCAAAAACAGGAAAAATTTCGGAAAAATTACCTGCGATACTCGCACTTCATGAAACCGATGTATTGGGAAAAGGGAGCGTAGACGGACAGGGAAAAAACAAAAATCTGGCGTATGCACGGGAGCTTGCGGAAAAAGGCTACGTGGTAATTGCGCCGGACTATCCAAGTTTTGGTGATGCAACAGAGGAAGATTTCACAAACACAAGGTATGCATCGGGAACGATAAAGGGAATTTTCAACCACATGCGCTGTATCGACTACCTGGTCTCGAGAAAAGAAGTTGATCCGGATAAAATTGGCGCAATCGGACATTCTCTTGGCGGGCACAACGCACTTTTCGTCGGCGCATTTGACACAAGAATTAAAGTGGTTGTTGCCAGTTGCGGATGGACGCTATTTGATTTTTACAACATTGGCGAGAGCGCGGCGGCAAAATACGGAGGCAGACTTGGCCCTTGGGCACAAAACCGCTACATGCCGCTTTTAAAAGAAAAATATAAGCTTGATGCAGCAAAAATGCCCTTTGATTTTGACGAAGTAATTGCTGCAACAGCGCCAAGGGCCGTCTTTTCCAGCTCGCCTCTAAAAGACGGAAATTTTGACGTAAAGGGAGTCAAAAAAGGAATCGAAAATGCTTCGGCTGTTTATCGGTTTCTGCAGGTAACGCAAAATTTGGAGGTTCGTTATCCCGACTCCGGCCATGACTTCCCTAACGAAGCACGTGCAGCAGCATACGCATTTATAGACGGAATTCTAAAAAATAAGTAACCGGGATCCTTCATTTCAAAAACAGGAAAAATCAGTTTTAAGATGATAAAAAATCGCAGAGACTTTTTGAAATTAACCGGACTTACCCTCGCGGCAAGTGGACCGTTCGCGGGATTTGCGGCAAAACCGGACAAAACGATTGAGGAACAGGCGCTCATTCCGAGAATTCAAAAGTTTAATATGAGTGGTTTCGCCGCACCAAAACTGGATGTAATCCGCGTTGGATTTATCGGCCTGGGCAACCGTGGTATGGCTGCGGTGGAACGGATGAATAAAATCGAGGGCGTTGAGATAAAAGCATTGTGTGACCTTCGTTCTGAAAAGGTACTTGAAGCAAAAAAGATGGTTGAAAATTCGGGTCACCAACCAGCTGGATATGATACAAATCCGGAGGCCTGGAAAAAACTTTGTGAACGGGACGACCTGGACCTGATTTACATCGTTACGCCCTGGGCACTGCATACGCCTATGGCCGTATTTTCGATGAATCATGGCAAACACGTTTGTGTGGAAGTACCGGCGGCAAAAACAATTGATGAATGCTGGCAATTGGTAGAAACTTCCGAAAAAACCAGAAAGCATTGCATGATGACCGAAAACTGCTGCTATGATTTTTCCGAACTATTGACGTTGAACATGGCCCGCCAAGGCTTTTTTGGAGAAATCGTTCATGGTGAAGGCGCGTACATTCACAATTTGCAGGAATACGTTTTTTCCAAAGATCGTTTCTACCAGATGTGGGAGCTGAACGAATTGTCGCAGAGAACGGGAAATCTGTATCCTACCCATGGCCTTGGGCCGATATGCCAGGTGATGGATATCAACCGGGGAGATAAAATGGATTATCTGGTTTCAATGTCGTCAAAAGATTTTGTCATGAACAATAACGCCAAAAAATTGGCGGGAACTGATGCTTTTTTCAAGCCGTACGTCAACAAGCCATTCAACGGCACCATGAACACCTCCACGATCCGGACCAGCAAAGGCCGAACGATCATGGTGCAGTTTGATGTAAGCTCGCCCCGCCCCTACTCACGAATTCAGACGGTGGTGGGGACAAAAGGAAGTGCGCTTAAATACCCGCTCCCGGCAAAGTATTCGCAGGGCCATGAGTGGCTGACGGATGCAGAATACAAAACCATTGAAGAAAAATACACACCGCCTATTGTAAAGAAAATCGGAGAAATGGCCAAACAGGTCGGCGGACACGGCGGCATGGATTTCCTGATGGACTGGCGCACAGTCGATTGCCTTCGAAACGGGCTACCACTTGATCAGGATGTGTACGATGCTGCGCTATGGAGTGCGATCGGTCCGCTGAGCGAATGGTCGGTTGCGCATCGTTCCAATTCGGTTGATGTACCGGATTTCACTAACGGAGCCTGGAAAACAAATAAACCCGTTGATATTTTAATGGAAACCGGTGGAAACACCAGGGTAAAAGTTTGACAATAAATTGGTTAGACCGGCAACGAATTTATCGTCAAAAAAATTATATTTGTGAATAGAGGTTCAACCTGTTCCGCGTTGCAGGTTACAATCGCCTCTTTCAACCACCGGTTGAACCGGCGGTTATTGAAATTGAACCCCATTCGGGGTTTTGCATAAATAAAGGACACAGCAAAACACGAGAAGATTACATATCTCAACACCATGACGAAACCATGAAAGGGTGAGATAATTTAACTATGGGTAACACCCATGGAGTTTAACGAAGATACCGACTCGGGTACGTACCCACAAAATACAAGCTGTCTATTCTAAACCTGTATATTATGTCAGAAGCGAATACATCCAGAAGAGACTTTCTCAAACAAAATACACTGGCCGTCACCGGCGCCGTGTTGGCTGCTGCGGCACCAGCTACGCTGTTCGCCGGGCAGATTAGCTCTGTTTCCAGCCCTGCGATTTTAGGCGGAGCCGCAGCCTGGGCCAAAGACAAATGGCCTGTATGGCCCATGTGGAACCCTGAAACGGATGAAAAACAACTCCTCGAAGTGATGCGCAGCGGCGTCTGGTCGCGTGCGGGTGTGGTCACTCAGTTTGAAAAAGAGTGGGCTGCGGCGCTGGATGTAAGAAGGTGCCTGTCCACGGTAAATGGAACTAACGCTTTGGTAATTGCAATTAACCAACTCGATATCAAAGCAGGTGATGAAGTACTGGTTCCTCCCTATACGTTTATTGCCAGCGTTTCGTCAATCCTGACCAACGGAGCCATGCCGGTTTTTGTTGATGTGGATCCTGAAACTTTTCAGATTGACCCTGCCAAAATTGAGGCAAAAATAACATCCAGAACGAAGGCGATCATGGCTGTACATATCCTCGGTCTGCCCGTTGATATGGATAAAATTATGGCGATTGCAAAAAAACACAATCTGCTGGTGATTGAAGATTCCTGTCAGGCACATTTGGCAGAATATGACCATAAAAAAGTTGGAACAATCGGCGATGCAGGTTGTTTCAGTTTCCAGAATTCAAAAAACCTTCCCATTGGCGAAGGTGGTGCGGTTGTAAGTAACAACGACAAATTTATGGATCGCTGTTTTTCATACCATAACTTTGGTTACGCCTACGGTTCAGCGGTCGGGACAGTTGGTAGTGGTTGTCTTATCCAGGGAACCAAACTTCGGTTCACAGAATATCAGGCAGCAATCGGAATTGCACAATTAAAAAGACTCGACAGCCAGACCACGACGCGGAACGAAAACGCGGCATTTTTAAAATCACAGATCAAAGACATTCCGGGTATCATCCCTTACAAATTATACGACAAAGTAACTCGGGGCGCTTTCCATCTTTTTCCGTTCCGTTACAAAAGTGAAGGATTTAAAGGTCTTTCGCGTGAAGCATTTCTAAAAGCGCTGACCGCCGAGGGCGTACCCTGTTCGAGCGGATACACGACCCTCAATACGCAGCCGTACCTGAATGATACATTTCAATCAAAAAATTACAGGAAAATGTATCCGAAGGAGCTGCTCGACATTAATAAGTATAACGAGCAGAACAAGTGCCCGCAAAATGACCAGCTCTGCAATGAGGCGGTCTGGTTTACGCAAAACATGCTTTTGGGAACAAAACAGGACATGACTGACATCGCTTCTGCAATAGAAAAAATTCAGAAAAACGCCGAGAAAATTAAATTGGTGGGCCAGAAATGAAAAAAACGCTGCTGTTGATCTATTGGATTATTTTCCTGACTATATCTTGGTCGGCCACTATTGCCATGGCACAAAAAACCGGTTGGAAAGCGGGCGTGGCCAGAATTGTGATCACACCCGACCAGAACATGTGGATGGCCGGTTTCGCAAGCCGCACGCATCAATCGGACGGGAAACTGCATGATCTCTGGGCAAAAGCGCTGGCACTTGAAGATGCCGATGGCAAAAAAGTCGTTTTGGTGACGACCGATTTGTTGGGTTTACCAAAAAAACTATCCGACAAAATTCGTGATCAGATCAAAACAAAATATGGATTGAATCGCGACCAGATTTTACTTAACAGCTCGCATACGCATTCCGGCCCGGTTTTGAAAGAAGGACTTTTTGACATCTATCCGCTCGACGATGCGGAAATTAAACTGGTTGACACCTATTCTGATAAATTGGCAGAAAAGCTGGTGGATGTCGTCGGCGATGCGCTGAAAAAGTTACAGCCCGCCCAACTGGCATCAGCAAACGGCGTAACCCGTTTTCAGGTAAACAGGCGCAACAACGATGCGGCAACACTGGATCGTCTCACTGAATTGCAGGGCCCCAACGATTTCGCAGTTCCGGTGATCAGGGTTAATGATGCCGCTGGCAAATTGATGGCAATTACCTTTGGTTATGCGTGCCATCCGACCGTTCTGGACAGTTACAAATGGTCCGGGGATTATCCCGGTTTTGCCCAGATCGAACTTGAAAAACTCTATCCCGGGGCAACAGCGCTGTTTTTCCAGGGCGCAGGCGCAGATCAGAATCCATTGCCGCGACATACAGTTCCTCTTGCTATCCAATATGGAAAAACGCTCGCGGCGGCAGTTGAGCGAATTTTGAGCGAAGAGATGACTACACTGTCTCCAAAAATAATGAGCAATTACACGGAGATTGCACTTCCGTTTACCGCTCCACCGACAAAAGAAGAACTCACTAAATTTCTTGAAACTGCGACCAGCTATCAGAAACGTTGGGGCATAAGAATGCTTGAAAAAGTAAGTCGTGGTGAAGTCTTTGAAAAAACGTACCCTTATCCATTGCAGGTCTGGACATTGGGCGAACAACCAGTTATGGCCCTGGGTGGTGAATTGGTCGTACAGTATGCAATTGATTTAAAGAAGATTTTCGGCCAGAACATTTTCGTGATGGGTTATTCCAATGATGTCATGACGTACATTCCCTCAGAAACAATACTCCGTGAAGGCCAGTATGAGGGCGAGATTGCGGCAATTGTTTACGGTTTGCCGAGTACGTGGGCGTCGGGCGTGGAAACGGCAATTATTGACGGAATGGTCAAACTGGCAGCAAAAACAGGTTTAAGCAAACCGGAATCAAGACTTTTCAAAAAGTAAAAAGGACAGATCATGACGGTACCTTTGCAATCTATTTCACGGCGCGATTTCCTGGCAGGTACGGGTGCTATTTTGTTGTCTTCAGGTTTTGTGTCCGGGAACAGTTTTCAGGAAAACGAGCCGATCATTGACATCCACCAGCATACCAATTATGCCGGAAGAACGAACGAACAATTGCTGGCGCATCAACGTAAAATGGGCATCAGCACCACCATTCTGCTTCCTGCGGGTACGCCGTCTTTTGGCTTGTCAACACACAATGGAACTACAAACGGGTTACAGGCTAAATGTGGCGTAAACGCCGTTTGTTACGATTTCGCAAAACAACATCCGAAAGAATTTACCTACGGTGCCAACGAAGTACCCGATCTGCCGGATGCAGTGAAGGAGATTGAAAAATACCTGAAACTGGGCGCACCGGTCATCGGCGAGCTCAAATTTGGTGTTGCCTGCGATTCGAAGGAAATGCAAAAAATATATCAGCTTGCGCAGGCGTACGAAGTTCCTGTACTGATGCACTGGCAGTTCGAAATGTTTAATTACAATTTCGAGAATTTTCATAAAATGCTTGAAAAATATCCCAAAGTAAATTTCATCGGCCACGCACAAACCTGGTGGGCCAATATCGACAAAAATCATACGGACCAGAAAGTGCTTTACCCGACAACCAAAGTTACTCCTGGCGGGATAACCGACAGGCTTTTGCGTGATTATGCAAATATGTATGGGGATTTGTCGGCCGGATCCGGATTGCTTTCCATGACCCGTGATGAGGAACAATCCAGGCAATTTTTGGCACGACATCAGGACAAATTGTTGTATGGAAGCGACTGCGATGATTCGGAAGGGCACGGTGAAAAATGCCAGGGATCGCAGACAATTGCGGAAATACGAAAACTGGCCCCCAATAAACAAATTGAACGTAAGCTACTGTATTACAACGCAAAGAAGTTATTTAAAATATAGAATAAAAGCTACTATTTCTTAAAATGAGCGAAACGGATCACCTTATATATTGCCCCACTAAAACGCTGACGGCGGATACGCATTATTCGGGTTTTGCGCAGGCACATGACACGTACAATGGATTGTCCATGGCGAGTGACGGGAAAATCTATTACATACTTTCGTCGGACCAGTTCAATATCGGAGGGCAGATGTTTGTTTACAATCCTGAAAATGAACAGATCAAATTCCTTGGAGATTTAACGGAAATCTGTGGAGAAAAAGGTTTGAACCTGATCGCACAAGGCAAAAGCCATGTTCGGTTTTATGAAAGAAACGGGAAGCTCTATTTTTCAACACACGTCGGTTTTTACCAGCTAATTGAAGGGATGGACCGGCTGCCGGTCGCGGCGCCGGAAAATTACGGATTGTATGCGGGCGGGCATTTTTTATCGTACGACCTGGCAACGGAAAAGTTTGAAGACCTCGCCACTGTCCCGAACGGAGAAGGTGTGGTAAGTATGACCATGGATCTCGAGCGTGGTCATTTATATGGAATCAGCTGGCCAACCGGCCGGTTTCTGCATTATGATCTGGATCAAAATCAATTGACAACTTTTGATTCCGTAGCCGCAAAAGGCGAAGCCGGAACGCCGGGTGATGATTTTCGTTCACTCTGCCGGTCGCTTTTCGTCGTTCCGGAAAGTGGTTCTGCTTACTTTTCTACTGCAGAAGGCAATATCTACACATACAATCCGAAGGATGGTTTGGTAAAAAAACTGGAGAACGTTGATCTTCGACTCGATTATTTTGGCAAATATGATTTTACCCGTCCGGGCAGTATGTGCTACAACTGGCGGAAAATTTTCTGGTACGAACCTGAACAGGTCGCTTACGGCGTTCACGGCAATTCAGGGTATCTTTTTCGCTTTGATCCAAAAGCACAGACAATCGAACTTGTGCAGCGTATCACCTCGCTTCCTTCTCAGAAAAGCGGCATGTTTGACCAGTTCAGTTACGGTTATCTTGGTTTTCAGCTCGGACCTGATCAGGAAACAATTTACTACCTCACAGGCGGCCCGATTTATGTCGATGGCAAGCGGTTGAAAGGAAAATCAGAAATTGCAAAGGGTGCCGCGAAGGGATTGGAAAATCTGCATTTGATCACTTACAATATTAAAAAAAGAAATTATAAGGACCATGGGCCGATATTTTTTACCGATGGCGAACGTCCCACTTATGTCAATTCAATTGCAGTCGGAAAGGACGGGGCGGTTTATGCATTGGCGAGAGTCACACATGAAGAAAGAATTATACAGGATCTCATAAAAATATCAAATCCATTTTAAATCAACAGGATTAATGAAACGTACACATTTTCTGTTTCTGGCGCTATTGGTAATTGGTTTCTCCTGCTCTAAAAAACGCTATGCGGATCCGCTTACGCCGGAAGAAGCCTTGAAAAGTTTTGATCTGAATCCAGATTTCAATATTGAGATTTTCGCCGCTGAACCATTCATCGTTGATCCTGTTGACCTGGCATTTGATGAAGACGGAAATGCCTTTGCAGTTGAAATGCCCGATTATCCGTACAAACCGGAGCCTGGAAAAGGACGTGGAAAAATCAAATTCCTGACTGACACAGATGGTGACGGACGCGTTGACAGGGCGACGATCTTTGCCGACAGTATTGCGGAGGCGACAAGCATATTGCCATGGAAAGGCGGATTACTGGTTGCCGCGGCACCGAATATCTGGTTCATGAAAGACACTACCGGCGACTTCATGGCAGACAAAAAGGAATTGCTTTTCAGTGGATTTTTTGAGACAAATTCGGAAGCACAGATCACCAGCCTGCGTTTTGGAATCGACAACTGGATTTATGCGAGCAATCACGGGCAGGATGGAAATGTAACTTCTCCCCTCAAACCCGGAGCTGCACCGATGTCAATGAAAAGTGCAGACTTCCGTTTTCGTCCGGATACGAAAGAATTTGAACAGGAAAGCGGACCTGGGCAATTCGGGCAAACATTTGATGCGTACGGTCATCGGTTTATAACCCAGAATACGCTCCGGTTGCAGCACATGGTGATGCCCTGGCGTTACGCACATCGTCATGAAAATTTGCCCTCAAAAAAAGGAGTGAAGGACATCACAAACGGAGACCTGACCATGTTTCAGGTTACACCTCCACCTTACTGGCGGGCCGAACGTACTGCAAGGCGGGTGAAAGAGTACGCAGAGCAGAATCTGGATCGAAAGGAATATGCGGAAGATCATTTTACCGGTGCGTCAGGAGCTACCATGTACGGAGGGCAGACTTTTCCTGCAAAATATGCAGGCAGTATTTTTATCGGTGATGTAGCCGGAAATCTGGTGCACCGCGATGTATTGAGGCCGCTTTCCGACAGCCCGACTTTCTTCGCGGGAAAAGACAGCACCTCCGCTGAAAACACGAAAGAATTTATGGCATCGACCGATCCGTGGTTCCGGCCGGACAATTTCACGATCGGCCCCGACGGTGCGCTCTATGTAGTCGACTTTTACCGTCAGCATATCGAAACGCCGGTTTCTATTCCGGAAGACCTTAAAACGGATATGGATTTTATGGCAGGTTCGGACAAGGGACGTATCTACCGGATTACACCTAAAAGCCCGGTATCAAAGGACAATGCAAAGCCAAAATTATCGAAATTGAGCGCTGCCGAATATGTAAAACTACTTTCTCATCCGGGCCAATGGTGGCGTTTGCAGGCACAGCGTTTGTTACTGGATCGCCAGGACAAATCGGTCATTCCGGCTGTAACTGAATTATTCACGACCAGTACCGATTCGAAAACACGACTACATGCATTTTTTGTTCTGGAAGGTTTGAATGCACTGAACGTCGATTTGGTGAAACTGGCAATGAAGGATCCCAATTCCGGTGTTAGGGAATATGGCGCAATGCTGTCTGAAAAACATCCGGAACTGATTACAGAATTGACGGCTCTGACCGCTGATTCCTCCGCCAGAGTTGCTTTTCAGGCCACGCTCAGTTTAGGACAATTTGAAGTAAAACTAGTTGCACCTGCTATGGCAAGGGTTATGGAAAAACATTTTGACGATCCCTGGTTCAGAATGGCAGTGCTAAGTTCCAAGGCGGGATCATCTCCGGAAATCCTCAAATTACTTGCAGAAAACGGTTCATTTTTTAAAGAAGCTCAGCCGGGTAAAATCAGTTTTATTGAAGATTATGCCTACATCGTGGGAGCGGGTAACAAGGCGGATCATGAACAAAATTTGCTCAAATTATTTACAGGCCACACGAGGGAGGAAAAATGGAAATTAGCGGCGCTGGAAGGTTTAGCAAGAGGATTAAAAGCGTCGAAAGAAAAAAGCAAACCGGGGCATACAGAGAAAAAACTGCTGCTTGCAATGCTGCCGGGCTCAGGAAAAGAAGTGCACGCGGCGATTGAAGAACTTATTGATTTATAGAAAGCAACTCCTGAACCTCGAAGTAATATAAGAATCAGGAACAATACAAAAGTAAAGAAATGGCGATCAGAATTTATTCAAGAAGGAATTTTTTCAAAAAAACAATCTTCCCTGCGCTAGCGTTACCGGCAATTTCGCTGGGCCTGAGTGCCTGTAACAAAAACGCGGATAAGCCCAAAGAGGACAAACCTGCTAAGGCTGTCGATGCATGTGAGGACTTCTCGCAGGTGACTGAAGCAGACCTGAAAGCCCGGCAAAAAATGGGTTATGTAAAACAGTCCCCGATAGCTGAATCCAAATGTAAGAACTGCCAGCTGTTTTTGCCTTTGAAGGATTCTCCCGCCTGTGGAAAATGTCAATTGTTCAAAGGTCCAGTTCTCGTGGACGCCTACTGTACCTACTGGGCTCCTCAAATGGCAGGATAAAATAAAACGTTTCACGCAAAGAATTTAAGATTATCGCAAAGATTAAAAAAAAACTTAAACACTTTGCGTGATCTTAACTTACCTGCTTTGCGTGAAAAAACAGAAATTTCTCACGCAAAGAATTTAAGATTATCGCAAAGACCACAACGAAAACTTAAACACTTTGCGTGATCTTAACTTTCCTGCTTTGCGTGGAAAAACAGGAATTTCTCACGCAAAGAATTTAAAGTTATCGCAAAGACCACAAAGAAAACTTAAACACTTTGCGTGATCTTAACTTACCTGCTTTGCGTGAAAAAAAAGGAATTTCTCACGCAAAGAATTTAAGATTATCGCAAAGACCGCAAAGAAAACTCAGCGAACTCAGCGCTTAAACTCCTTTAACTCCGCGTTTAAATACCCAAATTTCACTTCAAACCCGTCCCAACAATCCCAACCGGCGGCGGCGTTTGCAGGGCATTGTCACCATATTCGTCAGCGCCAATATCGGGATTACCGTTACGTGAATTCCCATCAAAATCCTTTGGGACAATCGCAACCGCGAATCCCTTTTTGATCAAGGGACTTCCTGATTTGAGATGAAAATTGTTTTCTATTTTCGGGTCAGTTTCCATGCTGTGCAGGTCAAACTTGGTGACCAACTTCCAGGCAGACCATGTAAGATCACCATCATCCCGATTCTGAAACAGCGGCGTTTTGCCCGATTTGAAATACGCATTGTAGTCGATGACATTATTTCCCGCAAGCGGCGGCGCAGTATCATCATTCATCGCCCGCAAATAAATCATCGGCCGATCCGAATTGGATGGTTGAACAAATACATTATTCATAATTTTCAGGTCTTTACAGGGCGGACTCAATGCTGGGCCGCTACCCGTGTATGTTTCACCAGCGCTTATGTGCAACGCAGCCATCGTTTCTGATCCCACATTGATAAACGTATTATTGTAAACCTGCGAACCCACAGCTGCAAACAATCCCACGCCTCCCCATTTCGCATTGACGACAATGTTGTTCCGGATGATGATATCAAAACTTTCCTGATAACCAGGATTTGTGGCCAGATTGAACCACTCCGAATCAGTATCCAGAAAACCGGCTGCCATCCCGAACTCGCCACAATTCATGATCAGATTATTTTCAAAAATGCAGTTGCGCGCACCTCCTTTGGCATACATGCCGTTCGTCGCGATGTCATGAAAATAGCAACCCTGAACAAGCATATTGTCGGCATTTACATTGTCTATTCCTTCCGCATTTTGTGCCTCAATATTAGCCGGACCAACACCGGAACGGTAAATTTCACAATTGATTATTTTGATGTCCCTGCAACCAGGCGTAATTTTGATGCAATCCCGGCCGGTGTCGTGAATTTTACAATTACGGATCGTCACACCCGACACGCCGGAACGCTTATCGAAAGGAACAGAACGGTCATCATCCCAATTGCTTTCCAGTTTTATTCCATAATAATAACCCCCAATAATTTCCAGGTTTTCGAGGATTACATTTTTTATCTCCGGCTCTCTGAACCAAAGACAGCTTGCAATATCCTCAACATTGTCAACAGCTTTGATAATGGCCCATTCTCCGGGATAGGAATGAATTTTCAAATTTGAAGTGCGGAATCTGATCTCCTTGCTATCGTAGGTCCCGCCTCTCAAAATAATTTCCACGCCTTCGGGATCCGCAGCATCAGCCGCTTTTTGGATGGTTCTAAATGGTTTTGCTTCACTTCCCTCATTGTTATCGCTTCCATTTGTTGCCACATACACCTTCCCGGAAATTTTAACCCCGTCAGGATTTTCGCTGATTTCGCAGCTGGCTGGTGCTTGCGGACATCCGCAGGAAGTCGGATTCGACACACATTCATCTGTTTCGACTTCCTTGCTTTTACAACTCTGTAAAAAAGCAAACAGCAGTATCAATCCAAAAAAGTGTCCGGGTTTCATCTTTTAACAATAAAAAGTAGTGAAAATCTGATTTGAAAAAATTGGGAAAATCTCATCTCTTTGAGATAAAAGCATACCGTTTCCACCCAGCAAATTTGAGATTTGCAGGAAAGTTTTACCAAATGAAAAAGGAATTACATCGTGCGCTTTAAATTAGTAGTCACGACTTTCTCAAATCGCGGATCGGCGCTGCTTGAATAACTGGAACCGTCTGTTTTATAATAAGCAAACCTGAAACTGATTGTAAGTGTATCGTCTGCCCAGCTTCCATTTTTGGCAAATAGCAATCCAAAATTTGGCAATACGGGCTTTTTGCCGTCCGCCGTCCGGAAATTGAAATGTAGTTTATGAAAATCGTCTTTTTCCACAGCACCGTAAATTTCATATTCCTCACGCCCCAAACGGCTGTTCACCGTTGCCCGCCCGTCAAAGGAATTTTTATAGCGACTGGAATATGAACTGCGTTTCCATCTTTTGGACGCTTTGGACCTTCGCTCTTCGTCGGTTCGCGGGACAAATATTTCCAGGGTAATTGTCTTCTGTACCTGGTCCGGATCTTTATATACGCCCTGCCATTTGCCAACCAGCAATTTGGTATTTTCGTGCTGACTGTAAGCCCATGGGCTGTTGCGATAATCGGACCATTTGCTGTAATAATGTTTACACTCATAAACTCCCCAGCTGATTAGAATCCCAATCAAAAGAAGAAACAGTAAACTCCGTTTTTTACTTTGAAGTGCAGACATTTTGGATGCTTTATATTTTTCGATATGTATACATGATTGAAACGCGCCTGGTTTCCGGGTAATAGCCCAGCGCCACATCTACTTCAAAAGTTATTGTAAAAGAATTTTCCCCCGCACCCTGCACGGTATATATGACGCCACTTAACTTGGGCTGGCCAGTCAGCGCTGCGGCTGTCTGCTCGGTTCCCGCGCCGGTAAGTGTCAAAATGCCTTCATCAATAAGTCCACCATTTGCCTTCAACACTTTAAGTTCCCAGGTTCCCTGCGCCTTGGAGGTGTCCGTACTTGCTATGAAAACTCCATTACTTTGAAAATCCCAGGACACATTCACATTATGCTCCTGAGCAAACCATTTAGCACTTTCTACCCGCCCGTCGTTCAGTACTTTTGTCAAAATGTAACTATGCAGTTTCCACTTTCCAACCATAGAGGAGAAGTTATCCGGTTTGGGCTCATCCTTTTCAGTGCTACATCCTGCTCCTGAATTAAGTACGAAAATACTGATCAGGAGTGCGAAAGAAATTATCTTTTTCATAAAACTAAATGTTTATTTTCCCGAATTATAAATACTCATTAGAAATGCCTTGCTGATACGCGTCGCCTCTTTTTCACAAAGATGCCCCTGCCCTTCCGGCGCATCCACACCCTGGCTTTTACTTGCACAACTCGCCGTAGAACGGTAATCGTTACAGATCGTCCAAACGCTGCCGAGCTTGCACGCTCCGTTATTTGATTCAATTTCTTCCAGATCATAAATCACATCTTTCTCTTTAAATGTGTCCTTCATCCATTGTGTCATTTTCATTTTGGCTGCATTTCCATCATCCTTTGTCACAATGTATATCAAAGGCGGAGCAACATGGACAAACCGCAGCTCGGGAATCTGACTTCTCAGGTCGTCAATCATTTTTTTGTACGCCGTTTTCACAGTTTCTATGTTATCATCATTGATATCCGCATAACCGAATTTGAAAATGGCGATTTTGACCAGTGACTTATGCTCCAGTGCATTCTTTTTAAACTCTTCCATTTTCCCAACCGGGTCACCGTTTGAAACACTGAACACGTTACCGCTCAAACCGTTCGGTTTTTGATTGAGGTCAAAATATTCAAATTTGAAGCCGTTTGCATTTGCGCCGTCTTCCAGGTCACCACCGACAGACTGGTGCATAAAGATGGTGTTCCAGTTTTTGATCCTGGCTTTTTCAGATGCGGAAAGTTTGTCCCAGGCGTCAATTCCAGCCAAACCTACGACGCCTGGCTGACCCTTGCCAAAAACACTTCCACTTCCCGGATTGCTTGGATCAGGATTCCCGTTTCCCGGTTCCAGCGGGTCAGGATCTTCCGCTGATTTGGAGCATGCCAGCAATCCAAATAATAGTGTGAGCAGAAAAAACTTTTTCATAACCGTTTGCTATTTAGCATTTTGAATAAACCAAAGCTATTCATACAACCTGACTGCTTCAATTGCCAATAGACGAACGACGTTTTAAATAGACCGGTAACACAATTGTGTTTTCGATTGCCTTCATTTTGAGAAAAAATGGCTTATTTTTGAACTAGCCTGTCGGTATATCTCAACTATGAATGCTCCGGTTTACAATTGTGTGGTCATTGACGATGACGAAATTGATCGCCTAACGACTTTTTCTTTTGTCAAAAAATATCCCTTCCTGAATGTCACAGGAATATATTCCTCTGCAACCGAAGCATTTGCCGCTATGGGTGACAAATCATTGGATGTCCTTATTACAGACATAGATATGCCGGAACTGAACGGGCTCGATTTACGGGCAAAAATGATGCACATTCCGGTATGCATTTTTGTAACAGCCTATCCCGATTATGCTGCTGAAAGTTTTGAAACCGATGCTTTTGATTTTTTGGTAAAGCCCGTGAAAAGAGAACGATTTGAACATTGCATGACCCGGCTGCAAAACTATTTTGAGTTGAAACACAAGGCGGGATTGTTCGATCTGAGCCTGGGAGGAGATACGGTCTTCATTAAAGATGGTCACGAACAGATCAAGGTTAATCTGCATGAGATCGTGTATCTGGAAGCACTCAAGGATTATACGAGAATTGTTACCACGACGAAGAAATATTCAGTTTTGTCATCCATCGGCAATCTTTTACTGGAAACCGCCTTTCAGTCTTTTCTTCGAATTCACCGCTCTTATGCAGTTCAGCGCCACTACATCGACCGGATTACCGCACAGGAGGTTTTTGTTCAAAATCTTTCTTTGCCGGTCGGGCGCAGCTACAAAGATGCACTGATACATTTAAAGTAAACCAAAGATGAAGGCCCTGACGATCGTCATTTTATTTTTTCTGGCCTGCAATAGCGGTTTCTGCCAAAAGCAGGGGCAGGAACTCATGGATTCACTCCTAAGCGAAATTCCGAAAGCGCCCAATGATTCCATCCGGGTAAGACTTTACAAGCAAGTTGCGGACGGCTATTTTTTTATTGATACTGAAAAAGCATTTCAATTTAGCCGGACAGGACTTTCTCTTGCAAAAAAAATTTCCTGGAACCGTGCAATTTCAATATTTCTGATGATGATCGGCCGCGGATATAGCGACAAAGGCAACATTGACTCCTGTATGCATTACTACAACAAAGCGCTTGTTCTTCAAAAGAAAGCAGGAGACAACCGAAACATTGCCACGACGCTGATCAACATGGGAACCGCCGAGCAAAACATACGTTCCAACTATCCAAAAGCCACCGAGTACTATTTTGAAGGCCTTCAGTATGCTGAAAAGGAGAAATCTCCTTATATGATCGCCTCCGCGAATAACAATCTTTCAGTAATCTATCTCGCACAGAATAATAACGGCAAAGCGCTTTCCTATGCGACCAAAGCACTTGGTATTTGTCAAAAACAGGATGGGCAGGATCCAAACTTTCTGAATGAATGGGGTATTTCACTGATCAATATGGCCAATGCTCACCTGGCGCTGAAAAATTCTGCTCTTGCAGAAACACATTTTAAAAAAGCCATTTCCATGTACGATAAAAGTCAAAATCAGGAAGGTATTGCTACTGGCTATTATGGAATGGCGTCACTTCCGGGCCTTGATTATCGGAGCAAAATTGAATATGGAACGAAATCGAAAGCACTCTGGGAACAGGTGAATCCAATTCACCCGATTGCCGTTGACAACTTAGGAAATCTGGGCATCTCCTACCTCAACGTTGCCCGTTACGACAGCCTGAATAAGGTAAGAAGAGGCGACATAGTACCTCAATCCACGGAAGCATTACTGCTCATTGCAGAAAAATATTTAAGAAAGGCTGTCGAATTGAGTCATCAAAAAGGAGATTTAAACCGGCGGTCGTATTACACAGGCGTACTGTCGGAACTCCAGGCACTGCGTGGTGACTACAAAAACGCCTATTTTAATTTCAGGGAATTTCAGACTGTTCAAGACTCCATATTTTCGCAGGAAAGAAAAAATGAAATCGCCGAACAGGAAGGAAAACGAGAAATTGCGTTGCGTGACAAACAAATTGAGCTGAACGAGCTTGCGCTCGAAAGTCAGAAAAAACAAAGATTAGGGCTGATTTTTGGCGTCATTCTCCTATCTGTAATCGGAGGTTTGCTCTTGTGGCAAAATCGAACGAGAAAGCGAACCAACACAACTTTACTACATCTCAATGCCGAACTGGATGAAGCCAACAAAATAAAGGCCAGATTTTTCGCCATTCTGAGCCACGACCTGCGCAGTCCGGTTTCTAATCTGATCAATTTTCTTCATTTACAAAAGGAAGAACCTGACTTACTTTCACCGCAAATAGCCGAAATGCATCAAAAACGCATTAGTGAATCCGCTGAAAGTTTGCTGGAAAATATGGAATCGATGTTGCTCTGGAGTAAAGGACAGATGCAAAATTTCAGACCACAGACAAAAACCATTGAGGTCGAGACGCTGTTTTCTTACATCCGGAAGTTTTTCTCAGGTGTCTCAGATGTTCAATTTTCTTTTGATAACCCGCAATCGCTTACCGTTACCACTGACGAGGATTATCTGAAAACAATCATGCAAAATCTGACCGGAAACGCAGTTAAGGCTTTGAAAAAAACGCCTGATGCACGGATCCGTTGGGAGGCCAGGCTTGAAAACGGACAGATAATCCTGTCAATTACAGACAATGGACCCGGAGCATCGGCTGAGCAGTTGAATGCGCTTTATAGCAGTAACGAAATCACCGGTGGGAAAACGGGATTCGGAATGCATCTCATACGGGATTTGGCCAATGCTATCTCATGCAGCGTTACGTTCAAATCGAGACCAAACGAAGGCATTGAATTCCAGCTTACCTTCGCGCAATAATTTGGAACATGTCGTCCTTAATTCCCACGAAAATTTCATCAGGGCACAAATTACCATTCTGATTTTACAGATTAAGCGAATTTTTCCAAAAAATATACGGTTAAATATTGAAAATGCGGAATAGTTTCCTGTACTTTCGGGTACGTACACGGAAATTCTTGCGACCATGAAAATGTGATGCATAACGCGATAAAACAATTACGCCGCATTTCCCGACAAGAGACCCGGATCACGTCCGTTCATGGATAGGTTGACAGGTAAATTTTCAGAGCAGATGGCTCTTTTAATAAATATTTTTCGGAGCGGCAATGCGCGCCTCCCGGCCATGTACGAGTGACAATCATTTACTATTAAAATACTAAACCTGAAAACAATATGACAACATCTGATCATTCCATCAATTCAGAATCTGAAAACACGAGACGCAATTTTATAAAAAAGACGATTGCCGGAGGCGCACTTTTGACCTTTGGGGGAATTTTGCCGGGTTTCAGCCCAAAAAGTTATGCAAAAATCCTTGGGGCAAATGAGAAAGTAAGGATTGGAATGATGGGCGTAAACAGCCGCGGACTGGCGCTGGCAAGCAACTATGCTTTGCAGCCAAACTGTGAGGTTGTTTCAATTTCCGATGTGGATACGCGTGCCGCTGAAAAGTGTCTCGGGATTGTAGAAGGTATTCAAAAATCGAAACCTGCCAATGTTCCGGATTTCAGAAAAGCACTTGAAAATAAGGATATGGACGCGCTGGTCATAGCAGCGCCGGATCACTGGCACGCGCCCGCTGCCATTCTTGCTTCCAAGGCAGGCAAACATGTGTATCTTGAAAAACCTTGCAGCCACAACCCCAATGAAGGGGAAATTCTTGTTGCGGTAGCAAAAAAATACAAAAATGTGATTCAGATGGGTAACCAACGCCGCTCCTGGCCGAACGTTGCCGCCGCCATTAAAGAAGTTCACAATGGAGCGATCGGCCGCGCATATTTTGCCAAAGGCTGGTACACCAACAACCGTGCTTCAATTGGAATAGGAAAAGAAACTGCGGTCCCTTCCTGGCTGAATTACGATTTGTGGCAGGGACCGGCGCCGCGCACTGCATATAAAGACAATTATCTGCACTACAACTGGCACTGGTTCTGGAACTGGGGAACGGGTGAAGCTTTGAACAATGGTACGCACATGCTTGATCTGATGCGCTGGGGATTACAGGTCGACTTCCCTACCCGGGTAACGTCGTCGGGAGGCCGCTACCGTTACAAGGACGACTGGCAGACCCCAGATACGCAGGTGATTAATCTTGAATTTGCTAATAATACCGGCATGACCTGGGAAGGCAGAAGTTGCAACGGCAGAACGATTGAAGGCAGCAGCGTTGGTGTTGTTTTTTATGGAGAGTCGGGCTCAATACAGATCGAATCAGGAAATGAGTACATGGTTTATGACCTTGAAAATAAACTGGTTAAACATGTAAAAAATGACATGGCTATTGACCCGAGAAATAAAATGAATCCTTCGCAGGCACTTGATGCGCTGCATATTCAAAACTTTTTTGACAGTATTAAAAAGGGAACACCGTTGAAATCCGACATCGTTGGTGGCCATCAGAGTACGCTACTGGCACAACTTGGCAACATTGCCATCCGTTGCGGCGAGACCCTGAATATTGACCCATCAAACGGACACATTAAAAATAACAAGGAAGCGGAAAAACTCTGGAAGCGCGAATATCAAAAGGGCTGGGAACCAACTGTGTAACAAAATATAATGACCGGGATAAAAGCGAACAGCCAAAAATCAGTCCAAAACCCTTACATAAATGAGTACAGCAACTGTTGCTATCAAAGTTGAAAATCTGACGAAAAGACAAACGACGCTGTCGATATTTCTGATCGGTTTGATGTTTTTTATTTTCGGATTTGTTTCCTGGGTAAATTCCATCCTGATTCCTTATTTTAAAATCGCATGTGAACTGACCAGTTTCCAGGCTTATCTGGTCGCTTTCGCCTTTTACATCGCCTATTTCGTCATGTCGGTCCCCGCTTCCTACTTATTAAAAGCGGTTGGATTCAAAAAAGGAATGATGTTCGGTTTTTGGGCAATGGCGGCAGGTGCTTTCATTTTTGTCCCGGCAGCAATGACCCGTACGTATGAAATATTTCTCATGGGGCTTTTCACGATCGGTATCGGACTTGCCATACTCCAGACCGCGGCGAACCCTTATATTACAATACTCGGAGCAAAAGAGAGAGCGGCACAGCGCATCAGCATGATGGGGATCTGCAACAAAGCAGCAGGAATTTTGTCGCCGCTTATTTTCGCGGCTGTCATTCTCCGGCCTACCGACACAGCACTTTTTGCGCAACTCTCATCCATGACTGATCTGGACAGAAGCGTAGCGCTGGACGAATTAATTCGCAGGGTAATCAATCCTTATATCGGACTTGGAACATTTCTTTTTGTGCTCGGTTTTCTGGTTTATCGCTCCCCTTTACCGGAGATTGACACCGAACATGAAAGTGAGGATCTGGCAGTGGCCAATTCCGGAAAGACGAGCATTTTCCAGTTTCCCCATCTTATTCTTGGCGCGGTAGCTATATTTCTGCATGTGGGAACGCAGGTTATCGCGATTGACACGATCATTGGATACGCTAATTCTATGGGAATCAGCCTACTTGAAGCAAAAGTTTTTCCATCCTACACCCTGTTCTTGACGATTTGTGGTTACCTGATCGGGATTATTACCATTCCCAGGTTCATCAGACAGGTGAATACGCTGCGAATCTGCACCATTCTGGGCACAATTTTCACTTTGCTGATAATTTACGCCACAGGTGGAATCACGCTTCTAGGTCATAAAACAGACATTTCAATCTGGTTTGTAGTATTGCTCGGATTGGCAAATTCGCTTGTCTGGGCAGGAATCTGGCCGCTCGCGCTGGATGGCCTCGGCAGATTTACGAAGCTGGGCGCCTCGCTGATGATCATGGGGCTTTCAGGAAATGCGATTATGCCGCTTTTTTATGGCCATTTTGCTGATCTTTACGATGTTCGCCATGCATACTGGGTGTTGGTTCCTTGCTATTTGTATCTGGTTTTTTATGCCTTTTACGGACATAAAATCAGGAGTTGGAAGGCAAGTGCTGATTCGGGAAAAATATCAGCTGCAAAAGCCTGAATGCCAAAAACGCAACGAAACGCAAGAAATTCAGGGTAAAAATCATTCTAATCCAAACCGTTAGGTCATCATGAAAGAAGATATCAATCCGGTCAACGACGCTCAGCCTAACCGCCGGGATTTCCTCAAAAGCTCTTCGCTTGCATTGGGCGGTATCCTGGTTACACCCAAACCGTCGCAATTATTTGTCAATAACTCCAACAATGATGTGCTCAAAATCGCATTGGTGGGTTGCGGCAAAAGAGGAGCCGGAGCAGCAGCACAAGCGTTGGCAGCCTCCAAAAATATCCGGCTCGTTGCGCTTGCCGATGTATTCCGTGATCAGCTGGACGAAACGTTCTTTCATTTAAATAAAATACCAAAAATAAAAGACCAGATTGATGTGCCCGAAACGGCAAAGTTTGTCGGTTTTGATGCTTACAAAAAAGCAATAGAAATGGCAGACGTAGTACTGCTGGCAACGCCTGCGCCGTTTCGTCCGGCGCATTTTGAAGCGGCCATACAGGCTTCAAAACACGTTTTCATGGAAAAACCGCTTGCATCGGATGCACCGGGTATCCGCAAAATACTGGCAACCGGCGAACTGGCAACAAAAAAGAAATTGTCGGTTGTAGTAGGCCTGCAGAACCGCTACGACCCTACGCATCAGGAATTTGTCAATCTGATCAAACAGGGAGCAATCGGAGACGTAATTTCCTCTTCAACGTACTACATGATCGGCAACATTAATCTGGTTCCCCGCAAACCAGGTTGGACGGAAATGGAATATCAGGTTCGGAATTGGCGTTATTTCAACTGGCTTTGGGCAGGTTCACCGGCTGGATTACAGATACACAACGATGATGTGGTGAACTGGGTTAAAAACGGGTACCCGGTAAAAGCACAGGGAATCGGTGGTCGCCAGGCATTCAAAGGACCTGATAACGGTGATGTGTACGATCATTTTTACATTGAATACGAATATGCCGACGGCAGCAAGTTGCATAGTGAAATCAGGCATATTGACGGCACGGAAAAACGAAACGGGTTTTCTTTCCTGGGCACGAAGGGATCCGGTGATTTGAGCTCGGGCCTAAAAGATTACAAGGGCAATGTGATTTGGAAAAAGAATGACAAAATCGTGCACAATCCGTACCAGATTGAACACGACAAATTGTTCGAAAGCATATTCAATGGCAAGCCGATTAACGACACGGAATGGGGAGCAAAAAGCACGATGACTTCTATTATGGGCCGGATGGCCGCTCATTCCGGACAAATTATCGAATGGGATGCAGCATTGAAATCGGACATCAGCATTGTCCCCGAAAAACTGGCCTGGGATGCTCAGCCGCCCGTTATGCCCGACCAGCATGGCAATTACCCGGTACCTGTTGCCGGTGTAGCGCAGGCGTAAATATTTGAATTCAGATCGAAAATAATGAGAATAAAGATTTTTAACGGTAACATCCTGACGCCATACCGGATCATCAAAAATGGTACAATTATAGTTACCGATGGGCAGATTTCTGAGGTAAGTGCGGGAGATATTGAAGCGCCGGATGCCGTTGAAATCGATGCAAAAGGTAATTACATTTCTCCCGGTTTTATCGACATCCACATTCATGGCGGTGGCGGCTATGATTTTATGGACGGAACCGAGGAAGCATTTCTCAAAATCGCAGAAATTCATGCGAAGTATGGCACCACGTCAATGGTTCCGACGACACTTACCAGCGAAAAAGAGGATTTGTTAAAAACCCTCGACATATACGAATCCGCAAACAGAAATAATCTCAAAGGATCTCAATTTCTGGGTATGCACCTCGAAGGTCCTTATTTTGCTTTGAGCCAGCGTGGTGCGCAGGATCCCAGATACATTCGAAATCCTGATCCGAAAGAATACGAAGAAGTGCTCGCATACTCGTCCTCAATTGCCAGGTGGAGCGCCGCGCCGGAACTTCCCGGCGCAATTGAATTTGGGAAAAGGCTGCGTGAAAAGGGAATTTTAGCAGCCGTTGCGCATACGGATGCCATTTATGAAGAAGTGTTGGAAGCTTACGAAAACGGGTATTCGCTGGCAACACACCTATACTCAGCCATGTCGGGCGTTACCAGAAGAAATGCTTTCCGTTATGCAGGCACCATTGAAAGCGCCTTTTTACTGGACATGGATGTGGAAATAATCGCAGATGGGGTCCACCTTCCTGCGCCCTTGTTGAAACTGATTTACAAAATCAAAGGAGCCGATAAAACCGCGTTGATTACAGATGCCATGCGGGCGGCGGGAATGCCGGAAGGCGAGAGCGTGCTCGGTCCACTCAAAACGGGATTAAAAGTCATTGTTGAAGATGGTGTCGCCAAATTACCGGACCGGACATCGTTTGCCGGAAGTGTTTCCACTGCCGACAGACTGGTGAGAACGATGATACAAAAAGCGGACATTTCGTTATTGGAGGCAGTTAGAATGATTACCGTTACACCTGCACGAATCATGAATGCAGACGACAAAAAAGGATCCCTTGTGACTGGAAAGGATGCAGACATCGTCATATTCGACGAAAATATCAACGTCAAATTTACCCTGGTGCAGGGCCGGGTGGTTCATAATATTCTATAAAACAACTGTTTATTACATTACAAAAACCCCGCGGAATTCGCTGCCAAGCTTAGCGGGCTCCGCGTTTACATTCCCAACACAACTCATGAAAATTGATAATTTAAACGTCGAAATTTTCGCAACCCGAACTGATATGGGTTCAGCGGCGGCGATAGAAGTTGCAGAAAAAATCAGAGAACTGCAGGAAAGTCAGTCGGAAATCAACATTATTTTCGCGTCTGCTCCCTCTCAGAACGAATTTCTCTCAGCCTTGCTTGAAGAAAAAAATATTGCATGGAACAAAGTTAATGCGTTTCATATGGACGAGTACGTAAACCTGCCGGGTGATGCTCCGCAAAGTTTCGGATATTTTTTAAAGGTGAGATTATTCGACAAAATCGCTTTAAAATCCATACACTATCTGGACGGAAACGCACCGGATATTGATGCAGAATGCCAGCGATACGCATCTTTGCTTACAGCATATCCGACAGACATAGTCTGCCTGGGAATCGGTGAAAATTGCCATCTCGCTTTTAATGACCCGCACGTTGCCTTTTTTGATGACGCGCTGATCGTCAAACAAGTTGAGCTTGATGATGCCTGCCGCCAGCAACAGGTAAATGATGCTTGTTTTGAGGCGCTGGAGGAAGTTCCCAAAACCGCGCTCACCATTACAATTCCGTCCTTATTGAAATCCAAATTTGCGTATGCCATCGTCCCCGGGTCAAAAAAGGCTGAGGCAATTAAACATACCCTTGAAGACGAGGTGCAGGAAACGTATCCATCAACAATTTTACGTACCCATCCGAATGCCACCCTTTTTATTGATAAGGAAAGTGCGGGGAGATTATCCAAAACTGCGTCTTATATGCAAGCATAATCGTTTAATGCGATGATGTTTATAAATATAGTGATCAAATCATTCGCCGTAGCGCTTTGCGAAGGCCAATAGCTAAACAAAAATATGAAGGGTAAATTATTAACAATTGCTTTAACAGGTTTGCTGGCGTTGAATCAGGGATGTAATTCAAAAAAAGAGGAAGAGAAAAAGGAAGAAAAACCTTTGAAACTGATTGTAGTTGAACCAGGCCATTTTCACGCTGCTTTGGTTCAAAAATCCATGTACGCGGATGTGGACTCGGTTGTTCACGTTTACGCAAGCGAAGGGCCTGATGTAAAAGCATATCTGGATAAAGTCGAAAAATACAACACACGTACCGACGATCCGACGCACTGGAAGGAAGAGGTATACACAGGAACCGATTTCCTTGAAAAAATGATTTCAGAGAAAAAAGGAAATGTGGTGGTTCTGGCAGGTAATAACCAGAAAAAGACTGATTTTATTAAAAAATCCGTTGATGCTGGCCTCAACGTCCTTGCCGACAAACCGATGGCGATAGATTCTCCCGGTTTTGAGTTATTGAAAGAAGCATTCGCCAGTGCCGACAAAAACAAAGTACTTCTTTACGATATCATGACTGAACGTTATGAGATCACCAACGCCTTGCAGCGCGAACTGGCGTTGTTGCCTGATGTTTTCGGAGAATTGCAAAAGGGCACCCCGGAGAATCCTGCGGTAGTCAAGGAAAGTGTGCATCATTTTTTCAAATATATTTCGGGAGAAGCACTTGTGCGTCCGACCTGGTTTTTTGACGTAAATCAGCAGGGGGAAGGCATGGTCGACGTGACTACGCACCTTGTTGACCTGGTACAGTGGAGCTGTTTCCCGAATGTGACATTGGACTACAATAAAGATATTCAGTTACTTTCAACAAAACGTTCTTCGACGAAACTTACTCCATCACAATTTAAGCTCGTTACCAAGAGCGACAAATTCCCTGACTTTTTGAAAAAAGATGTCACAGACACCACGCTGAATGTATACTCAAATGGCGAGATGAATTATACTTTGAAAGGCGTGCATGCGAAAGTCTCCGTGATCTGGAATTTCCAGGCGCCGGAAGGAACTGGTGACACGCACTATTCGATCATGAAAGGCTCCAAGGCAAACCTGATCGTACGCCAGGGTAAAGATCAGAAATTCAAGCCGGTTCTTTACATTGAATCTACTGATAAGACAAAGGGATACGAAGAGGCGCTGGCTAAAAGCTTCAAAACCGTTCAGGATAAATTTCCGGGAATTGAGCTGAAAAAGAATGCTGCCGGATGGGAAATTACGATTCCTGCCAAATATGACACGGGTCATGAATCTCATTTTGCTCAGGTAGCCAACAAGTACATGGAATATCTTAAAGCCGGTAAATTGCCAGAATGGGAAGTTCCGAATATGATCGCCAAATATTACACGACGACACTTGCTTTGAAACAGGCAAAAGAGAAAAAATAGTTAAAAATTACGCGCCCTCATCTGTCACATGCGTACGGGCATCCTGCAATCTAAACAGCTTCACCTTTCTTAACTCCTTCATGGTTCAATTTGAAAACCATTGAGGAGTTAAGAAAATTAAGCTCTGTAAAAAACCGAAATCGCGGAGCGATGAAATATCGGTAGTAGTGAAAGCACCTCGCCTCCCCGCGGTCTTCGGGTATAGGCACAATACATCCCACAAAAACAGCTTCACCTTTCTTAACTCCTTCATGTTTCAATTTTGAAAACCATTGAGGAGTTAAGAAAATTAAGCTCTGTAAAAAACCGAAATCGCGGAGCGATGAAATATCGGTAGTAGTGAAAGCACCTCGCCTCCCCGCGGTCTTCGGGTATAGGCACAATACATCCCACAAAAACAGCTTCACCTTTCTTAACTCCTTCATGTTTCAATTTTGAAAACCATTGAGGAGTTAAGAAAATTAAGCTCTGTAAAAAACCGAAATCGCGGAGCGATGAAATATCGGTAGTAGTGAAAGCACCTCGCCTCCCCGCGGTCTTCGGGTATAGGCACAATACATCCCACAAAAACAGCTTCACCTTTCTTAACTCCTTCATGTTTCAATTTTGAAAACCATTGAGGAGTTGAGTAAAATAAAAAAGCGCTTACAAAAGATTTCTCAATTGTAAGCGCTTAAAATCTATATAGGTTGGGGTTAGACCTTACCCATTACATACATTTCTGTCATTGTCGGGCTTGGGCTACCACCAGTTTTTTCAAGTGTGATGGCAAATGCGACAGAACCTGTTTTTGTTGGTTTCATTTTCAAAACCTTTCCTTGAAATTCGGAATCCAGCATACCAATATCGACAGGAACCCCATCCACAATACTCCAAAGCTGATACTGTTTGCCTTCCGGCGCGGCTGGCAAACTTTGTACATCAAGCAAAACCTCGTTTGTCTGCTGGTTCCAGAACGCCGCTACTGCGCTGTTAGGAGATTTCTCAGGAATTCCTGACATCTTCACAACCTTATATTCAGGATTTCTGTAAAGCGTTGCTAAAGACTCTTTGTAAGCATACACCTTTTTCACTGTCTCCATTTCGAAGGCAAGTTCCTGGTTATTCTTTTTAAGGTCTGAAACCTGCATTGCGGACCAACCGGCAAATATTGCTAAAAGCACCGACGCAGCAATTGCCAGCCTTGCCCATGCTGGTGTCACAATTTTCGTTTCCACCCTGTCAAAAACATTTGGAATTACAGTCGGCTCTTCATTTTTCTCAGCAAGAATCTGCGCTTCAACCGGCAAAATAACCTCATTGGTTTCAGACGATGCAATACTGATTTTCTCTTCTGAATCCTCTTTAATTTCATCAAAAGTCATCTGAGCAAAAAGAGATTCTTTTAAAGAAGCAGGCGGAGCGGTCTGATATTTAAGTGCATACTGTTCCAGCGCATCTTCCGTGCGTAAAAGCTCCTCTTTAATTTCCGGATAAATGTGTGACATACATTCAACCTCCTGCTTCTCCTGGGGAGAAACAGTGCCCAATACATATTCCTCTAATATACCGGACTCTATGTAGGCTTGGATATTCATACTGCAAAGTATTGTTTTAACTCTTGTAAAGCTGTTCGGATTCTTGACTTAACCGTTCCTAACGGTATACTGAGTTCCTCGGAAATCTCTTCGTGTGTATAACCCTGAAAATAGGCCATATCAATCAAAATTTTCCTTTCCGGACGCAGCATATTCACGATTGCTTTCATTTCCGAACTATTAACCATTGAATCCTGACCAGCATCCGGCTCATTTTGAACCGACCTGTCATCAATATCGTCCATCGCCGGTTTCCTGCCCTCCATCCGGACGGCATCGATGGCACCATTACGGGCTATATTCAAAATCCATGTAAAAAGTCTCCCCTTTTCCGGATTATAAGAAGCGATATTTTTCCAGATCTTTAGAAAAGATTCCTGCAAAACATCAGCAGCCCGTTCTTCGTCGCGCAGTGTTTTTGTGATAATATTAAACAGTGCACCCGAATAATGATCGTAAAGAAAATCAAAGGCAGTTCGCTCATTTCTCTTTAGAGCTGCCACCAGTTCATCTTCTGAAAACTTTAATTTGCTAGTCGCCAAGAGTCGCTTAACAGTTAATTGTAAAATTCTTATTGGCAAGCTACCAAAATTTCCGAAGAACTGAATACGTAACCTCGAAATTATTGTATAGGTATATACCGCTCGTAAAAGTGCCTCCGGCGGCCGTAGGACCACAATACCAGGAGTGCCTGAATAGTTCATCATTTTAGTGTGCTTTTACTCATATACGACGAATGCACAAAATTGGATCAACAGAGATTATTCAGGAAAAATAATATTCAATAGAGTAGCGGCAGGTTGTTTTGTAGTGGCGTTTTTCAGGATGAATTTCGATATCATTTTTTCAGCATTTCCACCCTCTGATAGGTGAGAAAAAGAAAGAAAAGGATCAGGCTCAGCAAATAGATTACGTTTCTGGAATCGATCAATCCTTTACCCAAAGCACGATATTGTTCATCAAGCGCCAGCCATGAAAAGAGTGAAGAAACTGTACTGTTTTCAAAAAGCGAAGACAGAGAACCGAAACCGATATACCAGATAAAAGCAAGAAAAACACCTAAAACGAATGCTACAATCTGATTGTCATTAAGAGACGATGACCAGATTCCCATCGCAACCAAAACTCCGCTCAAAAGAAGCAGGCCCGTATAGGAACCAAAAACAGCCGCGGAGTCAACGTTCCCGACGGGATTACCAAGCTTATATACACTGATGTAATACAGCACAGTAGGAAAAATGGTGATAAGTACCAGAATCCAGTTCGCTAAAAATTTACCCAGAATCAGATCCAGGTTACGCAACGGCTTGGTGAGTAAAAGTTCAAGCGTTCCGTTGCGGCTTTCTTCCGCCAGCGAACGCATGGTGACCGCTGGAATTAAGAAAATAAGGACATACGGAGCCAGACTGAAAAACGCATTGAGATCCGCATAACCGTAATCCAGTACATTCGATTCGGGAAAGACCCAGACGATGAGGCCGATCGTAATCAAAAAGACTGCCATTACAATGTAGGCAATCAGGGAATTAAAAAAACTACCGATCTCTTTTTGAAAAATAGCGAACACGATGTATACAGATTACCTTAATCGAAAACCGGCTTATCTCTGCGCAGAATGGCTGAAATAACGAGTGACAACAAAAAACCCATGATAAGTGAGCCGATGACTCCAATAACGAACAAAACGCCGGGAGACATAAACATCTGGGAAAATTTCATCGCATTATCGATTTGTGTATCGTCCATTCCCTTTGCCTCCATATCCGAACGGACTTTGTCCAGAGCCTGGCTCATGATGGTGGGATCGATAAATTTGTTGTAAAACATATTGAAAGTAGACCCAAGCAAACCCGTTATGGCTGAAACCAGACTCCCCAGTCCCAGTCCTTCACCGTAAGACATGAAACCCTTGTTTTCTTCCCGGAATGCCTTCATGGCATAAACAATTCCGCCGATCAGGATCAGGAAGGATAGAGAAGTAAGCCACTTGTTCTGAGACTGGCCCGTAACGTTGATTATTGTTGTGATAACCATCATCACGACTGATGTCAGAACACCATATTTGAGCGCTATGCGTGCAGAGGATACTTTTTCTTCCATGGTAATATTTTATTTTGGGTGATAAAAAATCCCTTTTCAATTACTTCTTCTGAAATACTCCATAGTCCTGTCTCCTGAAAATCAGAGAAATAATCAGAATTGGAATAATTCCCAGCGCCATTTTCTTGCTTAATTCATCTGTTATCACAACCGAAGGTTTCATGGATTGTACGTCCCTGTACATTTTCAGATACTCCGGCTCTTTGATATCCTTGATCAGCTGATCTTTTCCTGTATCAAGTAACTGGATCATCTCAGTTACGTAAGAAGTAAAAATACTTGGATCAATATAAGTAATAAAAAGATAGATCAGCCACCCGTTGATAAGTGCTCCAATGCAATTCACTACATAACCGAGTGTCAGCGCTTCCCATAAATGTAGAAACCCATTTCCGACATATTTCCGGTAGTACCAGCATGCGCCTGCAATGAGGATGACATGTATACCGAAATCGAGAACCTTGTGATTTCCCAGGGGAATCACGCCTACAAAGTATAATCCAAGAAAAAATATAAACGCCAGCAGTCCGGTAATCAGACCGAAAATGAGCGACACTTTTAAAAGAGGTTTGTTAAAATAATCTATTATTGACTGCATAATTTGGTATCACATAATTCAAAAACTATCCGCGAAAACGAACAGGTATTCAGGCAAACCATTCAGCTTGTCCATTATTTATCACCCCTATAACTTTCCCTTTCAGCACCTTGCCTAAAAATGGTGTATTTTTTGATTTTGAATGAGATTTGTTAAACTCCCAATCCGTATCGGCTTCGAAGAAAGTGAGATTCGCCGCATTTCCCTGTGTCACAGCCACTTCCTGCAAACCCAGAATATGGCGGGGCATGGTCGTTAGTTTCTCCACAATTTCCTCAATCTGCAATCCTGTATTTCCGACAGCGAGAGAAAAAGCAGTTTCAAGCCCGGTTATACCAAAATCGGCATGATCGAATTCCAGATTTTTACTTTCCTCATCGTGGGGATTATGATCTGATACAATTGCATCAATGGTGCCGTCTGCCAATCCTTCCCGTATTGCAGCATGGTCGGATTCGGCACGGAAAGGCGGATTCACTTTTAGATTGGTATCAAAATCCATCAAATCTTCATCCGTAAATGCAAGCTGATGTGCCGCCACATCGCAGGAAACCGGCAACCCCTTGGCCTTGGCTTCCCGTAGCAAGGCAACACTCTGAGCGGTTGAAACCAGCGACACGTGAAGCAAAGGTTTGGAGAAAGAAGCATAGTCACTTTTTTCCAGCGCATACTCCAGTAATTTCAGGTCCCGGCTCAGCATCATTTCCTCTGCCAAAGACGGCATTCCTTTCATGCCTGTCAGCGTGCTTGTAATTCCCTCATGCATCTGCCCGTAAACTGTAAGCTGGCGATCTTCCGGCCGGTTCATCAGCAATGCGTCGAGCGGTTGCAGATAAAGTATCGTTTTCAAAAAAAGGTCAGCATTTTGCACGGGATGATCTCCGTCTGTAAAAGCTACTGCGCCGGCCTGGTGTAAATCAATCATTTCAGTAAAATCAACACCTTCTGCCTTTCGGGTTACAGAAGCTGTCACATGGAGTTTTACCAAACCGCCGGCTCCGGAATTCTTGATATAATTCAGCGTATCCTTGCTATGTACTACGGGTTCCGTGTTGGGCAACAGAACAATCTCTGTAAAACCACCGTGCGCAGCGGCGCGGCGCACAGATTCAATATCCTCTTTATGCTCAAAACCAGGATCTCTTGACGCAACACGCATATCCAGCCAGCCGGCAGAAACTGACAGATTGTTACCTACTATAATATCGGCACCATTTGGATCCAGATTGTCACCAATCTCTTCTATAATTCCTCCATCAATCAATATATCTTTCACAATACCGTTGAATGGCGATTTTTTATCAATGATCCGGACCGAGCGAATTAATACTTTCATTTGTAATGTACCGGTCCTGGGTACCGGCTGTGTTTTTCATTTTAGTTTTCCAAAAAAAAAGCTCCCTTCGGAGCTTAAATGCTTTTATCAGGCACCAATAAATTTTTCATATTCTTCGGCGGAGAGCAATCCATCTGTATCACCAGGATTTGACAAAGTAATTTTCACCATCCAGCCTCTGCCATACGGATCCGAATTAACCAGTTCCGGTTCTGCATCCAGTTCATCATTAACTTCTTCAACTGTCCCCGTTACAGGAATAAAAAGATCTGAAACAGTTTTCACAGCCTCAACAGAGCCAAATACCTCCCCTTTCTCGAGTGAATCCCCTACCGTGTTGATATCCACGTACACGATATCACCCAATTCTCTCTGGGCATGATCTGTAATTCCAACAAATGCCGTATCGCCTTCTATACGTACCCATTCGTGATCTTCTGTGTACTTCAGTTCTGATGGAAAATTCATGTTATAATTGAGGTATGTTCTGAAAAGTTTGCGGTCGCAAATTACACGATGTAAGATGTATTTTCCAAATACAAATGCTATTCTGCCAGATTGAATTTCAACTGAACACCGCCTGCCGTTGTTTTTCGATAAAATTGATTTGAAACAAAAGGGTCAAAAAAGCTACGATCAAAATAGAATTGACAGCTCAGACGGTTGTTAACAACGTAATTCACAGTCGGATGAAGCTGGAAATTGATAGCACCAGCCGTGATGATATTCTCCTGTGGCGAATCTACGTCCAGCGCGCTCGTCGATCCAAATTTCCGGCGGATATCGCGGGTATCACGGAAGGTCATACCGAGCTGGAAGGTCATGTCATTTTTAAGCTTTTTCTTAACTCCATTGATCTTAAACGGCAACGGAACGTTATTTTTTGTAAAACCTACACTGACCGTCAAGTCCTGATTAAACAGCTCAGCCACGAGCGCATTCGATAAATTCATCGCAATCGATCTGTCGCGGTTGTAATCGATACTACCGGTGATGCGGCTTTGTGTACGGAATTTCACCCCGATCAACGGCGAGAATTTTTCTACCATCGTGATCGTACTCATTGAAAACACCGGTACATATTGCAGCTTGTAAACGGAGTTTTCCAACACCTTGGACAGCGGATAATTCATGACGGAGAGGTTCACATAATCTGCTTCGAAACCCAAAGAAGAAGTGTAATTACCAACACTGTACGTGGAAGTATATTTATGTGAAATCGAGAATGAACTGAAAACTCTTTTGAACATTGGCAGCTGCGCCAAACCGTTATAGTCGATCTGCCAGTTGGGCATCGGGAATTTCAGGAATGGATTGGTACTTACCGTCGCCGTATCTTTTCCGGTATAGGCAGCAAAAAACGATGCGATCAGCACATCCTGGGAATTCACATTATAATATCCCGTTTTGTCCGGATTGTCACGCGTCAGCCTGCGGACCATTGCTTCCCGATACTCCTTGAATTTATCAAAAACAGGAGAAGAGTTGTCATGCCTGGCTTTGGCAAACGCCGTTCTGAACGACATGAACGACATGCTGAACTGACCGTTTCGCAGTGAGTTCTGGCTCTGGAACGGACGCCCGGTTGAATCCGGACGATAGAATTCCTGATAAGCATCCTGCCTTGTTTTACGGATTTCAATTTGTATCCGCAGATCCTTTAACGGTTCGAGGGTTGTATTTGCTGAGAAAATACGCTGGATCGTTTGCTGGAATGGCTGATTCTGCTGTACACTTCTCGTGATCCAGTCGTTCTTTTCCGCCGTTCTTTGAAAATTCCGGTCCTGTTTACCCAAAACAAAAGGCAGCAATTCCGACATATTGGATTTGTTTACTCCAAAATAATCCGGTGCCCCTCCGATATAACCGGGAAGAGCAGTTGTTTCCAGCTGCGAATAACTCACATTGATCCCGCGAACCGTCATCAGCATGCGGGTAACCGTTTTAAGCAAGTTTGTTGATCTCAGATCAATATCCTCAATATCTCCCGGACTTCTCGCAAAATTCTTACGTACAGCAGATGGCGTATTGGCAAATCTCAGGTAGCGTAATTTGTTATAAAGCAGTACAAAATCGATCTGACCTGTGATACCCATTTCACGGCTATTCCTGATAATATCCCCGAAAAGCATTCCGGTTGTATCTCTCAGTCCAAGTGCATTTGCCTGATAATTATAACCAACGGCATGAGAATAATCCGCCTTCATCCAGTCTGTCAATGGCGTTTTGTCCAAAGGCAAACGGTAAGTGAGTTTGATTTTTTGGTCAAAGTTCTTGATCCGGCCCAGTTTTTTGAAATTAGCCCAGAGAGAATCTTTCTTTTCTGTCGAGTTGATATCTCCTGTCGGCTCGTCAACGATCGAATTTACTGCTGATCCGTACGACAAGGTGCTGTTGCGCGTCAGGTTCCAGTTCAGGTCATAGTAACGATTGAACCAGAAATATTTTTCGTACAAGGGTTGAATTCCCTCGGTAGTCAATTCTGAATTCCGCAATTGTGTTTTGGTAAAACGGCGGTCGACATCCGCCCTGACCGAAACAAGATTCGGGAGTAATGTTACGTTGAAATCTCTGATCAATTCAGTCCAGCGGCTCGTTGATTTCCATTTTTTGAATGGCTCCAACGCCTTCGGCTGACTGTTGTAAATGTATGAAATTCCACCTTTGTACATGCGTTGCGCATATTGCTGGGTGAGGATATTCCGCCTGTTCTCATCACTAAATGCATAAGTAAAGGAAAGGTTTTCAAAATCATAAAAGTGATTTTTTGCACCCGGCTTCATTTTTACTTTCCTGACATTGGAAAAATTGATTCCCCGTTTGACTGCATTTTCTTCCACCAGACGCCTGTAACCGTCCCGCTCCTCGGGTGAACGCAGATTATCGAGCGTGGTGCCTAAGGGCGTATCCGGGTTGAGCGGGTCAAAATGTGGCTTGACGTGGTGCTGGTCGTAACTTACAAAAACAGGAATACTGAAACCCCAGTTTTGAGGCAAAAGTTTATCCAGAACAATGTTTGACGCAAATCCATAATCCGATGTGAAGCTTCTTGACCTTTCACCAATTCGCTGCTGAACAGTTCCAAAGCCAAATGTTTCAATCCGCCCGGAAGCTGTAACGGTTGCAAAGTCAGCCAGTTTGGCGTTCAGTTGCGCAATGGCAGCAATACCGCCCGTCTGGTCAAACCCTTCTACGTGCATTTCATCCACCCAGATACAGAAAGTTTTGGCACGTTCCTGGCTCGACTTTGGATTGCGAACACCGATCATGATCACCCGTACCGAACTCAAATCCGGATTTCCGACTACGCTCAGATTTCTTCCATCCGTAGTGGTAATGCTGTATGGAATACTTTGGTTTACATCAATCTGCTGGTTCCGCAACGATTTCACGCGAATCAGGTCAGCCAGGGCAATATTGAGTTCGTTGCCCTCGGGCCAGATTTCGCGGCGGTCTCTTTGCGCAGGCCTTGTTGCAAGAAGTTTACTGATGTCGATTTCGTAATAGTTTTGGGTAACGTCTGTTCCGATCCGCATAAATGCGCCAACCTGTTCATTATTGTCCGCGTTCTGGCTTTGCATGTGAATGTACATGCGCAGCCTTTTACGGAACAAAAGGTCCAGATTTACATTCTTGAAAACAGCGCGTGAATCACCATGACGTAGCTCTGTAACGCACAAACTCATCGATTGTTCATTCAGCTTCAAGGGAGGACGCTGTGTATTGTCATTGTCCCGCTCCCATCCTGGCGGCAAGTCATAGGTGTATTTGTCAGCATCACCATTGACCTGACTGTTTTCTTCTATACTGACCGTACCGACGGTAAATTTGGCATCATAAGGTTCCGGAACTTCCTGTAACCCCGCGGCATCCAGATTGGCTGTGTATTTACGATACTGCTGGCCAACCATTTGCAACTGCGCGAAACGCAGCACAACCGGCCGTTCAAAGTCTGTCATGTACATCCGCATGAAACGGATTGATTTAAACCCGTCGATCGCTCCAACCGTTTTGCGGTTAGGATCCTTCACCGGAATTCTGAACAAATACCAGTTCTGGCCATCAGCGGAGACAGTTTTATCAACAACATACCCCTTGCCGATTTCTAGTCCGCCCGGTTGCAAATCCACCTGATATTCATAATACGCCTCGTTATCGTTGATCGTATTGTCAACATTCATGTCTTCTCCATCCGGCACGTTGGTAGATGCCGGTGTGATCGCGTTGGCATTACCCAGGCTTTCCGGGGAATTCCCTTCCATACCAACATAATTCTTGTAGCGCTGCAAAACTTTCAGATTTGCGTCGTCCAGTTCCTGTCCCAAAAAGAACTTAAAGTCATCGCCCGAAGGGTCCTGTTCAATCGCAGCTCTTGCCTCAGCGCTCATCGGCGGAAGCCTATCCAGATAATCTTTAAAAAATGCTTGTTCTTCAATATTGCTTAATCCGTCCAAACCAACATCCTGCTTCGCCCTGGCGCCTGTTTCATTACTGAAAGCGTTGATCAGATATTGCGTTTTGGTAACATGCCCCCAAATAGTTGCTTCTATGTTTTCACCAATTCTTTTCTCTACAATTGGCAATCCGTTTTCAAAGTTGTAACGCTCGTCAGGAACGACGTCTTCGGAAATGTCCCCAAGATTGAAATACAATTTACCCCCACCCCGGGTTTTCCTGTCTGGAAGATTGTCATCGCCGTAACCGTCATGGATTTTACCATTTTCGCCTTCTATAAAAGGGTCAAGCATCCAGAACTCTATACTTTCAATATTGGCATTGTCAAAATCATTGTCAGACGAAATCGCACGGCTCAGCGCGCCAAAATTCAGCTTCGGATTTTTAAGACGACCATCTGATTCCAGGTCGGTATTGTAATTGTACATCCCGCGTTCCTTCGGATAATACGCGATATCCAGAATGTTCTGCGGATAATTGATCAGCCCGGAAACCGACCTGTTCGGGAATATTTCTGTTGGGAGAAAAAGCTTTTCATAAAAGTTTTTTCTGTCAGCATCCGTGATATTGCCCGGAGGCTGGTAACTCCCGCCCAACCCTTGTGCGCCACCAAAAATATTGTCGACCGTGTAGGCTGAGATTTTCCCCCGGTTAAAACCATGCGAAAGTAAACGCCGATTCAACCCGCGCTCATCTTCAATACGTTTCGGGACGGCTCCCAATCGCCATTTCTGAGGCTGGCGTGCCAAATCATAGACAGTCCGGGCAGATTCGAAATCGTCTACCAATGAGCGGTTGTTCACGTCTTTCGTCACACCAGGCAACAATTTCGCAACCTCGGCCTTGAACTGAATCGATGACATTTCCTTCGTCTGGAGTAACGGAAGTTTATCCAGCAACTTGGTCAGCCAGGGCACATCTTTACGGAAATTGATGTCAAATCCCAGCATGGTATTGTTTACCGGTTCATTGCCGATGGAAACCCGGGTAAGATATCCAGCTGTTCTCTCACGATATTTCATCGCGGTAAAACCCAGGCTCAGATTGCGGTTTGCCACATAATCCAGGCGCGTACCAAGCAACGATCTGCGCTGGTTTTGAAACATGTCGGGCCTTTCAAATTCGATCACAATCTCACGTCCCGAATTGAGGACACTGTTGTTGAGCAAACGAACCCGGCCAATCTGCGCTTCAACCAGGTAATCCGACCCCGGCGACAACGGAACACCACCTGATGTTACAGTCACCGATGATTCCAAAACGCCATATGGCAGTTGTACTTCCGCGCCACCGCTCGATTGGTACGAACCTTTGATAAAAAACTTATTTTTCTCAGTAACCTGTTGCGCATCTATCATCGTGGTACGATAGAGTTCGCTGAAAACGTATTTGCTCCGGTCGCCATCTGAATCAAATTTGGCAGAAAGCGTAGCGCCAAATGGTTCAAGAACAGGAAATATAATCCGTCCCGTTTTAGAGTCAATTGTTATTCCTTCAACAAAGTCAAAATTGCCATCTGGCTGCGGGTCGTTTACGGGATTAAGCCTGTCGAGCCCCATCAGCCTGATTAACGGAATATCACGAAGATTGCTGGTCTGCAAAGTAGGATTATCGATTCCCGTTGCATCATCTTTGTATATAATTCTAAGTTGAAAACCCTGTTTGTCAATCTGGTTTGTTCCCAGAGCATATACGTTCTTCATCATCAGGTCCCACATCGGCAACTTTGTATTGTTCCGGATGGTCGATGTTTTCAACAATTTCAGCGCAATTACCTCATCATCTTTACGCGACAAATAGTCTTCCGTAAGCTCTCCAACTTTGTAAGATCTACCGTTCAGCGTGTATTCGTATGCAACCGCCAGAATCTCATCGTTACGTAGGGTATTGGTAAGGGAAATGTAACCCAGCTGTGGATGAAACGTATAGTCCCGGTCAGCAACTAACTTTTTGGCTCCTCTTAACAGTTCATAATCAATCGTTTTTTCCAGACCGATATTGGTCAGTGCCGAATTGGTGTTATCAACCTGGCGAAAACTGGCGTTGTTCGTCAATGTTTTATACAAACCATTCGTCGCATTTCCGGCGGGCTGGTTGGATAATACCGGCTGAAGATTAGGACTCGTTGGCTTATACGGCTTCGGTTCACCCAAATCTGCAAAACCGACTACGTTTCGCAAGGTTTCGGTCGTCGTGGTACGATTGGTCACATAAACCTCCATCCGTGTTACCTGAATTCCGGAGAGAATCGTTGGTGTCGTTGTGAGTGCACTTTCATACACATTACGGAAATACTGGGAAAGGAAGAAGTTTCGGTTTTCATCGTATGTATCTGCCCGAAGTTCGAAATCCCGGCTTTGCGCGCCACCTCTTAAAACGATCCGTTCTTTACTTGATTTCTGTTCGGAGGCAACAAAAGTCGCGCTCAGTTTACCAAACTGAAAATCTGTTTTAAGTCCGAACAGATTCTGGACGCCCGGAATTAACTGGCTGTTGATAGCCCAGTTGATATTTCCTGCCTGTATTTTCCGGATAAAGCTCTCTTCCGGATTTTTATAGTTCAGTTTTAAGGCGTTCTCAAAATTGAAGTTTGCTTTGGTGTCAAAATTTGTTAAAAAACCAAGCTGATCTCCCATTTTTGCATCAAAATTGACGCTGATCTGTTCGTCAAAAATAAAATTGGTTACATGTCTTTGCCTGATCGGCTTGGTCGGATCATCATTGAACTGGTTTCGTACACCAAGGTCAAGCGATACAAACCCGGTTGGCTTAAAATTAAGGAAATCATCTCCCAGAAGTTTAGAAAGTGCCGGTGGAACATCCAGCTTTGGCAATAATCCTCTGGCCCCCATCGCACTCTTTCCATCCTGCCTGCCTGCATATTCACGTAGCAAACTCTTGAAAGCGCGGTCCTCCATTGTTTTGTTATACGTTTCCATATCCATGCTTTCAGGTGCACGGAAATCCAGGTTGCCGGTCGGAGTCTGAATCTTTTCCGAAATGGAAATTTTCCCGGTACTGTCTCGTAAAATCGTAGTGGAAATATTTCCCGGTTCTTTCAGATAAAACGGAGAACGGGGACGTGGCTGGGCAAAACGGTTGTTGTAATAGTCTTTCCAGCGCGTATTCAGCTGAGCACCCGACTTGTCAATATTCTTTTTGGTTGTATCGTCTCTGAGTGTGTCGGCAATGAATTCCCAGTCACTTAGCACCTGAGGGGAAAGGGCATCCTGATTCACCGAAACAGTTGCTAAAAGCACCGCCCCCGTGGAGATTGTAAAAGCCTTAAAAAGGAATGAGTAAACCGTTGATGACAAAGCTAATATACTTTTTTAGGGAAGGTTTGTGTGATTGTCGTATTCACTATATTCATGGAAACGGTTACAGTCCTTCCAATATTCTATGATCAACCATTTTTAATCCGGTTAGCGCAATGCCAGTTTAATCAATTGTTCAACTGTTAAGTTACTCCCTTCACGTTTGATGATTATGTCAACGCTTTTCTCCGCTGTAGCCTTGGGTATGCCCAATGTAACCAAAGCCGCAATCGCTTCACTTCTCAACGCTCCGGATGTAGTTTCCGCAGTTCTGACGCCTGTGGATAACATGGAATCTTTGCGCATTTTGTCCTTCAATTCCAGTATAACCCTTTGGGCGGTTTTTGCACCTATTCCCTTAATTGACTGTATCAGGCGAAGATCTTCGTCCGCAATTCCCTGCCTGATTTCGGAAGACGACAGTGAGGACAACATCACCAGGGCGGTCGATGGTCCTATGCCGGAAATTCCGGTCAAGTCCAAAAAAAGTTTCTTTTCATCCGAACTCCAAAAACCATAGAGTACGTGCGCATCTTCCCGTATATTCAGATAGGTAACCAGTTTGCACCGGCTACCCTCTTCTGGTAAAGACGTATAAGTCTGTAATGAAATCCGGACTTCGTAACCCAGGCCGTTTACATCGATTATGGCAAATGCAGGATCTTTGTAAGCAACTTTCCCGTCTACGTAAGCAATCATAAAAATAATGTATGTCTTTAACCAGATCTTAACTGGTGATTATCAGCTTCTGTCCAGGCTTAATTTCATTTCCTCTAATCCGGTTTGCCTTTTTCAAATGGTCCAGCGGCAGGCCGTAACGTTGTGAAATCGTCCACAATGTGTCTCCATGCTGCACTGTATGGTAGCGCATTTTAGCATGACGCGCTTTCGGCTTGGGCTCTTGGCGGTCGTTTTTGACAGAAGCAACCCTTGTTTCCTCACGTTTTACAACCTGCTTTACCTCTTTGTAAACAATCAGTTTCTGTCCTTTTCTGATGTTACTCTTCCGTAAATGATTCCATCGTTTCAATTCAGCTACCTCGACTCTCAGCTTTTTCGAAATGGAAAGCAATGTTTCCCCTTTTCTGACTGTATGAGAAGATTTTTTTGAAACAATTTTGCTGTACGATGCCGGAGAATCGTCTTCATCCGTAAACTCATTTTCCTCACTGTCATTACGTAGTGTTGCGTATGGAAATGCAGTTCGGTTTCCAAGCGAATCCACACCTGTACTGTCTGCGCGTGCCACCATAACCCCTGGCAACAGCCTTCGCGTACATGAATCCATGATTACATCCCGGTTGCTTACCAGATACGTGTATTTCACGCTCGGTACCCGCATAACGAAATCTCTCGTCTGGTCCGGAAGTATCTTTTTGGTCAATTGTGGATTCAATTTTGACAACTCCTCGAAGTCTATACCGCTGGTTTCACAAAAAGTCACAAGATTTATATAACCATTTATATGAATCGTATCGTTGGGGATAATATATTCAGGACTTTCGGCAAAAATTCCATGGTCATTTCCGTAGTTCATCATGTAGTTCATAGCTACATACTGCGGAACGTAAGAACGGGTTTCTTTTGGCAATACGTTGAAAATTGTCCAGAAAGTGGTTCCGTGAGAACGGCGCATTGCACGTTTTACATTTCCCGGGCCGGTGTTATAAGAAGCGAGAGCAAGCTCCCAATCTCCAAAAATAGTATAAAGTTGTTTCAGATAACGACAAGCAGCTTCCGTTGCTTTTACCGGCTCAAAACGCTCATCGATGTAACTGTCCTGATAAAGGCCAAATTCTCTCCCCGTTGCAGGCATAAATTGCCAAAGTCCTCCGGCACGAGCCCGTGAGATCGCAGTCGGATTAAGACCGGATTCAATCATCGACAAATATTTCAATTCTGTTGGCAGGCCGTATTTTTGAAGGGTTTTCTCAAAAAGGGGGAAAAATAACGGCATTTTCTCCATCATTGTCTTGGTAAACTTTGTCTTTTTGTAGATAAAGTATTCAACAAATTCATGAGAAGATTTGTGATAGGTCAGCGGAATCGACTTTTCCAGTTTTGCAAACCGGTTCCTTAAAAGCTGTTCCGGGATGGCCGGATTCACACCAATTTCTTCAACTTCAGGTAAGTAGGGCAACGCATTGTCATCTGCCTGCGCTGCGATTCCCAATGTATCTGACTCGAAATCCGAACTCACCTGTGGAACCGCCTGAACAATACTAGCTGCAATTACCTGGGTATTCCACAACCCTACACACATGGCTCCGAGCCATAATACTCTTTTTGAAATCCTCATTAATTAATGTTTTAATGGTTGATCAATTCCCGGTAGTCAAGTACAAATGCCGTTATTCTGATTGAATTGGCCATTTGTATGATTTTTAATTTTCAACGTGATGAAAATTTTCCTGATTGATTTAATCAATCGTAATCCATTGATTTTCGCCTGGCGTCAATTTATTAATGATATTGACAGCTGGCACGACTTTTTTGTCAAAATAAGGTATTATGCCATCCCAAAAAGGGGGGATTTTATTCGTGGCCTAATTTTTAACAAAAGATTATCTTACAGGCACTCTGAGATTTGGAAAGCAACAATTTGTTGTCTTGGAATTTCTCAAAAACAAGCCAGCAAAAACTAAAACTACAACTATTTCCGGCTCAATCCTTGCCGGTTAACCAAAAAATTACACTGCCTCAGCTTTTTCCCCGATCAACACAGAAAGATACTGAGCAAATCCCAACATTTTTTCCTCTTCAAAATTGGCTGCCATAACCTGTATTCCGATGGGCATTCCTTCTTGGTCCACACCGTTTGGAATTGCGATTGCAGGATTACCCACTACATTGGCCTGAACTGTAAAAATATCAGCAAGGTACATTTGAAGCGGATCTTCTGTCTTCTCGCCGATCGTAAAAGCCGTGGTAGGCGTAACAGGAGAAATCAAAAAATCAAACTCGTTGAAAAAGCGTTCTGTTTCGTCCCGCACCAGTCTTCTAACGCGTTGCGCCTTTGTATAGTATGCGTCATAATAATTTGCACTGAGAACAAATGTGCCGAGCAGGATTCTTCTCCTCACCTCTTCTCCAAAACCTTCGGTTCTAGATTTTTTGTATAACGTTTCCAAATCTCCTGCAACCGAAGTCCGGTGCCCGTAGCGGACGCCGTCGAATCTGGATAAGTTCGAACTCGCTTCCGCTGTTGTTAGTATATAATAGGTGGGGAGCAACGAAGCCAGAGACGGCATTTCAATCGCAGTTACTTCATGGCCGTCAGCCTTCAAACGACCTATTGCGTCCAGTGTTTGTCTTCTTATTTCAGGTGCAATCGCCTCATTTTCGATCGTATCTCGTATGTAACCAATCTTCGACTTGGCACTCCATTTCAAATTGTCCGTGTAGGACGGTACGGGCCTGGAAGATACTGTGCTGTCATTGTCATCTGCACCAGCCATAATCTCAAGTAACAAGGCGGCATCTTCAACGCTTTTAGTAATTGGGCCGATGCAATCAAATGAAGACGCGTAGGCGATCAGCCCCCAGCGGGAAATCCGCCCATAAGACGGTTTTGCTCCTACGACACCACAAAATGCTGCCGGCTGACGAACCGATCCGCCGGTATCACTGCCGATGGATGCGTGGCATAAACCTGCCTGCACGGCAACTGCCGAGCCTCCCGAAGAACCGCCAGGCACCTTTGAATTATCAGCTGCATTCAGAACGGGACCAAAAGATGAATTTTCGTTGGAAGAACCCATTGCAAATTCATCGCAGTTCTGCCGACCGATAACAATAACATCCTCGTCCAGCAAGCGCTGAACTGCAGTGGCATTGTATGGAGCAACGTATGAATTGAGTATCTTGCTGCCAGCCTGAAGACCATGTCCCTGGTGCGAAAGGACATCTTTAAGACCGATAACGAGACCGGCAAGCCTGCCGGCAACCCCATTCCGTATCCTCACATCAACCTCTTTGGCACGACTTAGTGCTTCATTACCATAAATCTCTACAAAAGCATTGAGATGACTATTGGAAGCAATTCGTTCAAGATAATGTTCAACCAAGCGCACACAGGTCAACGCCCCTCCGCGTATATCACTCTGAATGTCGCTCAGCGTTTGATATTCTTTCAACTTATTTATTTTTGTGGGGTTATAAACAAAGAATCAGAGCCATAAAGTCTCCACTAAATGGCTCTGCTATAACTTTCGATACAAGAAAAAGGATTACTTAGGATCCTCCATGCTCTTTTCGATATTTTCTTTTACGTCTTTGGTAGCGTTTTTGAACTCATTGATACCCTGACCCAAACCGCGCATCAGTTCAGGGATTTTCTTCGCACCGAAGAAAAGTAGTACGAAAAGGGCTACTAAAAATATCTCCTGACCACCCAATCCCATAAATCCCAAAATGATTCCTGATTCCATATCTGTTCTATTTATTTTGTTTACAAAAATACTTATTCTTTTTAAAGAACTACAATTAAATTCTGACTTTTATCCGATATTAACTGTTTTCTCCCGTTTCTCCCACTCGCCAAACTTCCTGATTTCGTCACTCAGCGTTTTCACCAGCCATACGACCAGCGCTACGTCATCTGTGAGCCCAATGATCGGCAAAAAATCAGGTATTAAATCTATTGGCGACACAAAATAGATCAGAACCGCTACGATTGATACCAGACTTTTCCAAGGCAGCACCCGATATTCTCCAGAAGCGTAAGCCCTTACCATTCTGATCAGCAACTGAATACTAGTCTGAAATTCGGCCAGATTATCTTTAATACCCACGGACTGCAACTTAGCAACAGCCTCCTTTACCAACTCGATCAAACTTGCCGTATTTCCGGCATACCTCCCTGCTTTTCCTGTTGCCTTTTTAAAAAAAACTGACTGCAAAATTCTGCTTAAAAGTGACTCGTTATTCATTCCTTCTTGAAGAAAAAGTGGTTCATAATGCCAATATAACTATCAAATTACGTAAAAAATTGCACTTTGGATCGCACCATATTACTTTTCATACAAAAAATTAAATTCATTGTGGTTTAAACAAATAATGTATTCTAATTTTAAGGAATTATTTAAAAAAATTACTTCCATACCATTTAACAGATTTCTTTATGAAGATTACTGTCGTTGGCGCGGGTGCCGTAGGCGCAACCACTGCCGATAATATTATTCGTCGCGAACTGGCCGAAGAGGTCGTACTACTGGATATTAAAGAAGGAGTAAGCGAAGGCAAATCTTTGGATATGTATCAGACAGCAGCATTGCTGGGATTCAATACAAAACCAGTTGGTTCAACCAATGATTACGAAAAAACGAAGGGATCCGATGTGGTTGTAATCACATCCGGCCTTCCACGGAAACCCGGTATGACGCGGGAAGAATTAATCGGAATTAACGCCGGTATCGTAAAAGGAGTTACAGAAAACATTCTAAAATATTCGCCCAAAGCAATCATCATTGTGGTATCAAACCCGATGGATACGATGACTTACCTGGCGCTTAAAGAATCAGGCATCCCAAAGAAACGCCTGATCGGTATGGGTGGCGCGCTCGACAGCGCCCGGTTTAAAACGTATCTGGCGCTTGAAATGGATGTTTCGCCGCTTGATATTCACGGTATGGTAATCGGTGGCCACGGTGACACAACGATGATCCCGCTTACCCGTCTGGCTACTTACAATGGTATCCCCGTCAGCAGATTCCTTTCACCGGATAAGCTTGAAAAGGTGGCTGCGGATACAATGGTGGGCGGTGCAACGCTGACCAAACTGATCGGAACTTCGGCATGGTACGCGCCGGGAGCAGCAACGCTTTTACTGGTTGAAAGCATTGTTCGTAACCAGAAAAGAATTGTTCCCTGCAGCGTTTATTTGAACGGCGAATATGGCCAGAAAGATATTTGCATGGGTGTGCCGGTTGTACTTGGCCGCAGCGGATGGGAAAAAATAGTCAACCTACGATTGAGCGACGCGGAAAAAGCGGCGTTCGAAAAATCCGCAGAAGCTGTCCGTTCTATGAACGCGGCTTTGACGCTTTCCTGAAAGTATATTTTTTTGCTGAAAGCCGGCTTTTTCCAGAAGCCGGCTTTTTTGTTGTTAGCCCTCCAGAGCAATGAAATTGAGCATTTCTCCTTCATAACCCAGTTACCCAATTCTAGAAATAGTTACACACTTCCATCTTCCGACAGACAGATTATAACCAAAAATATCCGGGAAACAGATTGAGCACAAAACCGTCGGATTATGACACTGACTGCCAACAAAGTACATTATTCAAATAGAACGTTTGTATCCATAAGGATTATTTGGCAATTAGGTTTTAGACAAAATCCACGGACGTGATTTTTTTGAATTCCTGTTCAGTGTTAAAACAATTCATCAAACTACCGATCGGATCGCACTAAATGCTTCGGTGAGCACGGTTTTCAGAGCGCATCTCTGCAGCTACGTTTTTTGGGTAAGTGTTTATTCAAATGAAAGGCAAAGGCGATCGAACTACTGCCTTTGCCTTTCATTTGAATACGACATCAGATCGAAACCTGGTATTGCAAAATCCAGGCCCCCTTTCTTCCGTCGCCGGTAAGTACATTTGGATCTGCTGAGCCCGCCTTGTAAATGGGCCTGTTTTCATAGTTCAGCGTGAGCTTTCCGTTATTGCCCCTGATCAGCCAGTTGATGCCCAAATTGTACAGATTCATCGGATCCTTCAAACGCTCGTAGTCCGAATGCTGCACAGACGCGAATGGCATCAATGTTCCCTGGTTTCCAAGCAACCCCTCTTTCATTTTATAGCCAGCTTGCGCATAAATCACGTTTCCCGTACCAAACATAGGATAAGCATTGCCGTGCACACCACCAACGCCGGCGATTGGCAAAGTCGTTCCGGTTGCCGGGTTCATACTGCCATTGTAACGCAAATAGCCTTTTCCGTAATCGGTACGGAAATAACCCAGATATCCTGAAACAGCAGTTCCTTTCTCTTTGTTGACCGGCATATCCGTGTAAGCGGCAACTGACCAAAGATTCATATTGGAATATGCGGTATCAGCCCCTTCCTTTCTCCACGTTGCGTTTTTTTGAGCAATAAAACCGGCTTCAATATTGAGCACCTTGCGTTTTCCAAGGTAGGTTCCGGTCATATAACCAGGCGTGGTATTGTCTTCTGTATCGAAAATATTGTAGATCAATAAGCCGTCAAACTGCATTTTATGTTTTTTCTGGGCCAATACCGAATTTGTATTCAAAGCCGGAGGAACCGATCCGTTTGTCTCGATCGGAAATGGATCAGCTACGGCAATCCGGTAATTTATTTTTCCAACCTGGCCGCGGCTGTAAACAGCAAGTTTACGCGAAAACTGATCAGTCTGATCCACTGTTGCTTGTGCAAAAAGTGGCACATCCATGGTCATGATCGTCCCGATACTGGGCTGTGAAAAACGGGAAAGACCATTTACGATTGTCAGACCGCCCCCAAACCGGACAAAACTGTTTCCTTTTCGCTGCACTTCAAATTCACCCAGTGCGTCATGAAAAAATGCGGCAACCTTCCTGTTACTTGGAGTTCCTGCCACATTATAGCCCGGGAAACCGTTTGTCTTATTAAAATTGTTCATACCAAATTGTGTGTAGAAAAATATCCTGTCAGTGATCTGGCCAAACAATTGCATACGGGTGCGCCTCAGCCCTATATCGAAAGTATTTGATGCAGGATCGCTTAGAACAGTCGTACCGGGATTGTTTTCATTGAGACGTAACCACGTTTGGTTCGTAAACGTAACTTTTACGTAATGTGACCCGGAAGTGTTAAGATTGTACCGGATATCATTTTTTACGTTGTCATCCGTCGGTTTAACCTGCGCTGTGGCTACCGAAGTGGTCAGGATTAATAATGCAAGGATTTTTTTCATTTGTAAACGTTAGATGAGTTCAGGAGCAGACAGCGTATTCCACTCCTAAGAATGAATAAAAACAAATTTAAAGGCAGTTAAAATGATAGTTTCACCAGTTTACACAGGGGGCATAAAATCTGCTGGCAACAGACATAAGCCTCAATTGTATACTACCATACTCTTTTTTTTACTTTTTTCCCGATTTTGCCTCGCTCAGGAAACTCCTCCACTGGTCAATTACACCAGCGCTATCTACAATGCGCACAGTCAGAACTGGGCAATAGCTCAAAGCAAAAATCATTTGATGTATGCGGCCAATTCTGACGGTTTGCTGGAATACGATGGTGCGACCTGGAAGCTCTATCCGTTCCCTGACCGGCAAATCGTCCGTTCGGTTTTATGTGATAATTTTTCAAGAAACAGCTTTCCGAAAATTGGAAATATGTCGAGTGAACGCAGAATTTATGTTGGTGGTTTTTCAGAATTCGGTTATTGGGAAAATGGGCCTGACGGACAATTGAACTATCACTCACTAAGCAAAAATGCCAATTTTAAAAGTTTGAAAACCGAGGAGATATGGCACATTGTCAAGACACCCCGATACATTTATTTCCAGTCATTTTCCAGCATCTACCGTTACGATGGAAAAAAACTTACTGAAATTACCGCCAGCGGAAATTTCATGTTTCTCCGTTATGTCAACAAACGTCTGCTTATACAGCTGATCGGCAAAGGCCTGTACGAACTCAGGGATGAAAAATTCTTGCCATTGCCCGGTACCGAAATGCTTTCTCAAACCAACGTCTCTTCCATCCTGCCCTTTCCTGGCGACCGGTTTTTGGTGACTACATCTAAGCATGGATTGTTTATTTTAGATAAAGACGGGTTATCACCCTGGAATATTCCCGTTTCGGACGAATTGAAACGCAATATCCTTAACCAAGCCACCATTTTGACGCAGGACAGCACTTTTGTGTTTGGAACAATTCAAAAGGGAATTTACATCGTTTCTCAGGATGGACAACTTAAATATCGTTTTAATAAAGAAAACGGACTTCAAAATAACACTGTCCTTGCGTTGCGAGAAGACCAGAACCGAAATCTATGGATCGGATTGGATCAGGGAATTGATCTGATCAAAATTTCCTCTCCCTTTATTTCTTTCCAGACAAGTGACAATCCGCTTGGCTCGACTTACGCCGCAGCGCGCTGGCGGGGAAAATTATACGTGGGATCAAACAACGGTGTTTTCGTAAAAAGATGGAATTCCGTTGAACCTTTTAAGGCAATTCCCGGACTCGGAGGACAAACGTGGAATCTGATTGTCATCAATGACCAGCTCCTTTGCGGCCATAATGACGCAACTTTCAGAATTGAAGAAAATGGCATTCACAAAATATCTGACGTAACAGGCGGCTGGGTGATGTTGCCGGTCAAAAGCGGAAACGATACGTTGTTACTCCAGGGAGCGTACAATGGCGTTCATGTGTATAAACGAAACAATCAACGCACCTGGACGTACGGTTATCGCGTCAAAGGAATTCTTCCACTTCCTATAAAACAGATTGTTCAGGACCCGGACGGTTCGTTCTGGCTGGGCCATGCGTATAAGGGCCTGTATCATACCAGACTCACGACTTCGCTGGATTCCGCGATAAGCTGGAAAGAGTACCAGTCTCCAAAAGATATTCCCAGTGAATATTTGATTGATCTAACTGCCTGGAAAAACAAAACACATATAAAATCTGGAAATCATTTTTTTCAGGCTACGAAAGCAGGGAAACTAATCTCTGACAAAGATCTGCCGGTAACGGATGACGATGGATACAAGATCAGGTCAGGAATAAAAGGTGATTGGTTCAGTGTTTACATGAACCGCGTTATCTATCATTCCGTAACAGGAAAATCACGAACTTTTGATATCAAACTGATCAGAAGCAGCGAAACGATTCTGCCAATTTCTGAAAACGATTACTTTTTTGGCTTAGAGGATGGCTATGCATTATACAATCGATCGCGTGTTGAAGACTCTATTTCTGAGGCCGTCAGTCCGATGGTGCGGAAAGTTGCGAATCTGCGTAATCTTGCCGAGAACTTCAATTTGGTAGAAAGCCCTGTCCTCAGACCTGATGTAAGAGCAATCCGAATCATGTACGCCTTACCGGTTTATGGGCAAAATGTACAATTCAAATACCGACTTAAAGGACTCTCCGACCAATGGTCCGAATGGACAGACCAGACCTTTGTGGAATATACAAATTTGGAGTCGGCGAATTATTCATTTGAGTTGAAAACGAGCTCAAATGAGTTGATGACTACTTACAACTTTGTGATAAAACCCTACTGGTATGAAACGGTTTGGGCTAAGTCACTTTTCGGAATTTTAGTTGCCGCCACTCTCGTAGGGCTGGTTCTGTATCAGGAAAAAAGATTGGCCAGGCATCGGAAAAAGATGATGGCAGAGCAGGAAGAACAACTTCGTCAGCAACGCCTGATCAGCGAAAGGAAGATCATTGAAATTCAAAATGAAAAGCTACAGAGTGAGATCAAAAACAAAAGCCAGCAAATAAGTAATGTTGCGATCAATGTGGTGCGTAAAAACGAAATTTTGGAAGAAATACGCGACGAACTAAAACAGGTCAAGCAGGAAATGGGGCAACAGCTTCCAAATATTCATTATCAAAAACTACTGAACAGTATTGAGAGAAACGTTGCAGGCAAAGAAGATTGGCTGCTATTTGAAGAAAACTTTAATGAAGTCCACGATGAATTCTTCAAGAAATTACGCATAATCTGCCCCTCCGTTTCTCCTTCCGAACTACGGCTGGCTGCTTGTCTCAGAATGAATTTATCCACAAAGGAAATGGCACCTGCCCTGGGAATTTCAATACGTGGTGTTGAGATCAAACGTTACCGCCTGCGAAAAAAACTAGGGTTGGATAACGAGGCCAATCTTGTTGAATACATGATGGAGGTGTAAAACGCACTTTCACTTTTCCAATCCGAAACTTCTCAGAATACCAAAAATCATTGTATTATTCTTATTGATGTAGTAGTGATGTACTGTCATTTTTGACTTTGGCGGGAATAGCGCGTTACATTTGAGACAATTAATTCTTCTAATAATTCAATAACTAATTTATCATCAATGAAAACTATTGTACGACTACTGTACTTGCTGGTTTTTCTGATTGGGTATACTGCTTCCTATGCTCAGGAGGTAAGTGTGTCGGGGAAGGTAACTTCTTCTGACGGATCAGGCCTCCCGGGAGCAAGTGTTCTCATAAAAGGAACAACAACAGGTGTACCGACCGACGTAGAGGGAAATTTCTCAATCAAAGCTCCTTCTCAATCTTCAATTCTGGTTTTTTCCATGATAGGAATGACTTCACAGGAGATTACTGTGGGAACCCAGGCTACCATTAATGTAACGCTGAAAGACGATGCGCGCTCCCTTAACGAAGTGGTTGTGGTAGGCTACGGAACCCAGCGCAAGCTCGATGTAACCGGTTCTGTTGTTTCAATAAAAGGAGAGGAAATTTCCAAACAACCTTCGATGAATGCGGTGAGTGGCCTGCAGGGAAAAGTGGCCGGTGTCCAGATCAGCAATTCCGGTAAACCCGGTGAGGCTCCTCAAATACGTATTCGTGGTGTGGGAACAGCATACGGCAGTCCAAATCCTTTGTATGTAGTCGACGGTGTGTGGTTCGACGATATAAGCTTTTTAAATTCGGGTGATATTGAGAGCATGAATGTACTTAAAGATGCATCAAGTCAGTCCATTTACGGCGTTCGCGCCGCAAATGGTGTGGTACTGATCACAACGAAAAAAGGAAAGTCAGGCAAGGCCGTCATCAATTACAATGGTTTTGTTGGCTATCAAAAAGTAACGAACCAGATCAAAATGGCCAATGCGAATGAGTATGCCACGATGATCAATGAATTGAGCGCAATCAACGGAAAAGGACAAATACTGGATCCGACACAGTACGGTGAAGGCACAGACTGGTATCACCAGATTCTGCGTAACGCAATGGTGACCAATCATCAGGTTTCGATCAGTGGTGGAGGAGAAAAAACTACTTATAATTTCTCGCTCGGTTATCTGAACCAGGATGGGATTGTTGAGAAAAACAATTTTAAAAGGTACACGGCACGTCTGCAAAATGATTTTCAGGTGTTGAAAAATCTAAAAATGGGATATACTGCTACCGGTTCATTCAGCAAATCCAAAGATGAAGCAGGAGGAATTTTCCGGCAATTGTATGCAGCTGGACCGGTTGTCCCGGTTTACTATGCAGATGGAACCTATGGAGACCCGACCGACTACAATCTTGGAGATGGCAATAACTTTAATCCGCAGGTATCCGTAGACTATTTCAATCAGAATACCCGCAAAACATTATTGACAGCCAATGCCTACGCGGAACTGAATTTCCTGAAAGATTTTACGTTCAAAACAAGTTTGGGAGGTCGTTACGGACAAGACGAAACCCGCAGTTATACCCCGCAATACGTTGCTACTTTCAAACAACGTAACACGACCAGTAAACTGGAATTTACACGTCCGCAGGCAAGGTACTGGATCATTGAAAATACGCTGACTTACAACAAGACAATTGGCAATCACAATTTCACGGCGCTTGTTGGGCAATCTGCTCAGCGGGATCAATCGTACAAGTTGACAGCCTCTGCGCTGAATGTACCTTACTCCCGTGAAGGCGATTTGTATCTGGCTCTCGGAAATGCCGATGGCAGAAACGTAACCGACGAAGGTGACCTTGCTACTTACGCATCATACTTTGGCAGGGTAAACTATTCATTCAATGACCGTTACCTGATCAACGCATCTTTACGTGCCGATGGTTCTTCCAAGTTCTATCAGGGTGGTAATGCGTGGGGTTATTTCCCTTCGGTAGGTATCGGCTGGGTTATCAGCAACGAAAATTTCATGAAGAGCCAGCATGTATTTGATAACCTTAAATTCAGAGCCAGCTGGGGTAAAATCGGAAACGCGTCGGTACCATCTAACTTGTCGACCCTGACAGTGGCCAACGGTGGCGACCTGGCTGCAATTTTTGGCGGGCAACTCAATACAGGAGCAAGCATCAATTCTATCATTCCACCTGTAACCTACTGGGAACGTGGCGTAGGAACGGATATTGGTATTGAGGCTTCGTTGCTCAATTCCCGACTGACTCTGGAACTCGATTATTACATGAAGAAAACAGAGAGAGCTATTTTCGACATTCCTGTACTGAGCTCAATCGGTACTTCGTCAAGCAGGATTATCGGAAACCAGGCGGATTTCCAGAACCAGGGATTTGAAGCGGCATTGAGCTGGAGGGACGGCCTCACCAAGGATCTTTCATACTCCATCAGCGTCAATGCAGGCTTGAATGACAATAAGGTGCTTTCGGTTACCTCTGGCGCAAATCCGATTTATGATGGTGGCGTAGGACTTACGAGTGGCGCGCTTGCAACACGTACCAAAGTTGGCGATCCGATCGGTTCATTTTACGGTTACGTTGTAGACGGTATTTTCCAGAACCAGGACGAAATCAAAAATTCAGCACAGCCCAACGCAAAACCTGGCGACTTTAAATACAGGGACATCAGCGGAACGGATGGAAAACCGGATGGTACAATCAGCGGCCTGGACAGACAGGTGATTGGAAACCCCAACCCAAAGCTGACGTACGGTATCAACACGTCCTGGAATTACAAGGCGTTTGATTTAATGCTTGACTTTCAGGGTGTAGCGAAAGTTGATATTTACAATGCGAATCTGGGGTGGAGATATGGAAACGAAAACTTCACAAAGGACTTTTATGACAATCGCTGGCACGGAGAAGGTACTTCAAATACGTATCCGTCTGCGAATATTGGCGGCGGCACAAATTATTCCCCCAATTCATTCTATGTCCAAAGCGGTAGTTATTTCAGGGTAAGAAATGCACAGCTCGGATTTACACTCCCGAAAGCATTGACTGAAAAACTCAAACTGAGTAAACTGCGTGTTTATGCCAATGCTCAGAATGCACTGAACTTCTTCAAATACAAAGGGCTTTCGCCGGAGGTAAGAGCCAATGAAAATAAGCCAACACAGTCGGGAATTGACGCGAACGTGTATCCGCTGTCTGCGACATACAACTTTGGTATTAATGTTACTTTCTAATATCGCATCAGAAATGAAAAATATAATATATAAATCTCTATTAGGGAAAATCGGATTGTATGCCGTTTTGACTGGTCTTATGCTTGTGCCTTCCTCCTGTGAACAAAGCTTTTTAGATACAGATCCTCAGGGCAAACAGGCAGACTTGGTTTTCTGGGCCAATGAAGGAGATGCAACGAAAGCTGTAAATGCAATGTATGCAAATCTCAGAGGCTGGAACAACACCGCCTTCGCTGCGATTGCCCTGGAAAGCATTGGTTCAGACGAAACGGAAAAAGGAAGTTCTCCAACGGACGCTACTTTTTTCAACGACTACGATAATTTTTCCGTTGGTTCAAGCGATGGTCAATTGGGTGGATTCTGGTCCGGACAGTATCAGAACATCAATTTTGCCAATCAGGTTTTGGACAATGTTGGAGCAATCCAGATGGACGAAAACCTGAAAGCACGGTATTTTGCAGAAGCTAAATTCATTCGGGCGTATTCTTATTTCCGACTGGTACGCGCTTTTGGTGATGTGCCGTTGCGGCTTAAATTGCCTGCCGGAGCAGATGAATACAATTTGCCACGCACACCAAAAGCCGAAGTTTACGCAGCAATTGAAAAAGACCTGACGGATGCAGCCGCCATTTTACCGCTTACTTACGGTTCCGCCGATGTGGGCCGCGTGACAAAAGGAGCAGCACTTTCGCTGCTTGCAAAAGTATCGATGTACCAGCAAAAATGGCAGCAGGTTTTCGATCTTACAACACAGGTGATATCGTCCGGCCAGTATTCGCTTTTCAAAAATTATGAACAGCTGTTCCGGATTGCCAACGAAAATTCAACAGAATCAATTTTCGAGCTTCAAAATGCCCTGATCACGGGAAATGCAGCCGCTTCGAACTCACAATACTCTCAGGTACAGGGAGTTCGCGGAGTAACAGGAGGCGGATGGGGCTTTCATGTACCTACTTCGGCACTGGCCGCAGCCTATGAAACCGGCGATCCAAGACGTGATGCAACCATCATTTTCAGGGGAGAAACAACGCCTTCCGGCGATGCGATTCCGGCGGTGGGCGACAATCCGATGTATAATCAAAAATCTTACGTTCCTTTCAGTCTTTTCGTAAGTGGTTTCAATGAAGGTGCCCAGCAAAATGTACGTGTGCTGCGCTATTCGGATGTGTTGCTGATGAATGCGGAGGCAGCCAATCAATTGGGAAACACAACACAGGCGCTGGCTTCACTGGAATTGGTACGTGCGAGAGCAAGGGGCGCGAGCACCACTATTCTTCCGAAAGTGACCACAACAGACAAAGCCAAATTACAGGAAGCGATCTGGCACGAACGGCAGGTGGAGTTCGCAATGGAATTTGACCGGTATTTCGACGTGATCCGTCAGGGAAGAGGAACTGCTGTTTTTGGACCAAAGGGATGGAAAGCAGGCAAAAATGAAGTCTGGCCAGTTCCGCAAACCGAGCTGGATCTGAGTGCCGGCGTATTGACACAGAATCCAGGCTATTAACATCAATCTTCCCGAATCATGAAAAAAAGACAAAATATAACACTTGTGGCGGTAGCCGCATTTTTAATCGGAGGGCTCGCATCCTGTTACGAAAAATTTGACCCGGAAAGTTATGCCCCGGAAGTTTCCATTGGAGGTTTCACTTCTTCGGGTGAAATTGCTACGACAAATCTGGTTGCTTATTGGCCTTTCGACGGCGATTATTCCGATGCAGTTTCGAAAACGGCCGGAGTCAACACGGGCACCACTTTCACAAATGGAATCAAAGGACAGGCGATGAAAGGCGCACTTAAAAGTTATGTGCTTTTCACGCCGACTGACGCCATTTTAAAGTTGCAGAGTTTCACAATCGGTTACTGGGTCAACAATAAATCCACGACCGCATCAAATGGTATCGTTGGACTTGTGAGCCTATCGCAGACAAAAGCGTTCTGGGGAAATATGGAAACCTTTTTCGAAAACGGAGGAACCGAGACCGACGGAATTTTCAAAGCGCACATTCAAAATGACACTTTGGATACCTGGGTCTCAAAAGAAGGCATTGTAAATCTGTACAATTCCTGGAACCACCTCGCCATTTCGTACGATGCCACGACCTCAACATTCAGCATTTATGTCAATGGGTCAAAATCCGCCACTACAACGGTTGCCAAATTCGGTAATCTGAAATGGAAGAACCCGGGGAAAATTGTTTTTGGAGCAAATCAGTTTCAGACTGATCCGAGCCAGACCAACGCTGCGACCGCGCAAAGCTGGGCTAGTTATCTGACGGGATCTCTCGATGAAGTCCGGATCTACAACGTTGCTTTGAAAGACAACGAAATAGACGCATTGGTTAAGCTGGAATCAAGAGGTAAATGATGTTCCAAAAGAATCTGATACTTTTTCTGTCTCTGGCTGTTTACGGGATCGGTTGCAAAAAGCAAACCGATCCCGTAATTCCCGGCCCTGTCACGCCATCGTCTTTCAATTTCAGCAGTTTAAGAGTGGACGGGGGTTTTGACGGGTACACTTACAAAAACGTCACCGCGAAACCTATTATTAAATTTACGTTTTCGGCTCCGTTAGACAAGGCAACAATTACAAGTGGTGTGAACATCAAATCGGCTGCGGGAGAAACCATTCCGTACGCTGTCACGTCGACAAATGCAGACAGTGGTTTTGTGATTCAGCCGAATGTTGCTCTGGCATATTTGACAAAATATGTTGTTACGGTTTCAAAAAACTTAAAATCCAAAGCAAGGGGATCGCTTTTGAGCGAGGTATCCGTCAATTTGACCACTGCACTTGACTCAACCGATAAGTTCCCGAGAATATCCGATGACGAATTATTGACACTTGTTCAAAAACAAACCTTTAAATATTTCTGGGATTTTGGCCATCCCGTGAGCGGACTGGCGAGAGAACGAAATACCTCCGGCGATGTCGTAACCTCCGGCGGAAGCGGTTTCGGTATCATGACGATTCCGGTTGCAATTGAAAGAAAATTCATAACAAGAGCGCAGGGAATGGAAAGAATGCAGAGAATCGTCAGCTTTCTGAAAGATAAAACTCAAAAATTCCACGGGGCTTTTCCGCACTGGCTTAATGGCTCAACCGGCGAAGTGGTGCCTTTCAGCACAAAAGACAACGGAGCGGATTTGGTCGAAACTTCCTATCTCATTCAGGGATTACTTACGGCCCGGCAATATTTCAACACCAACGATGCAGCCGAGACAGCATTACGATCTGATATCAATCAAATTTGGCAGGGTGTGGAATGGGATTGGTTCAGGCAGGGAAATCAAAATGTACTTTACTGGCACTGGAGTCCGAATTACAATTGGGAAATGAATCATCAGATTAAAGGATGGAACGAATGCCTGATCACCTATGCGCTCGCTGCCTCCTCTCCTACTCATTCCGTTCCTAAAATTGCATATGACAATGGATGGGCCAGCAACGGGAGTTTCAAAAACGGAAATTCGTACTATGGATACAAACTTCTGCTTGGAGAACCAAACGGAGGCCCACTGTTCTTTTCACACTATTCGTTCCTTGGACTTAATCCGACTTCGCTAAGCGACAGTTACGCAAATTATTTTACCCAAAATAAAAACCATACGCTGATCAACTACAGTTATTGCAAATCTAATCCGTTGAATTATGACGGATACAGCGACCAGTGCTGGGGTTTAACGGCCAGTGATGTTCCGGACGGATACAATGCAAATTCTCCCGCCAACGACAAAGGGGTTATCACGCCAACAGCTGCGTTATCGGCATTCCCATACACGCCGGAAGAGTCGATGCGTGCGTTGAAGTTTTTCTATTACAAATTAGGAGATAAACTCTGGGGCAATTACGGGTTTTATGATGCATTTTCTATCGATCAAATCTGGTTTGCCTCATCCACACTGGCTATCGATCAGGGGCCAATTGTTATTATGATTGAAAACCACCGCAGCGGATTGCCCTGGAAACTTTTCATGAGCTGTCCCGAAGTTAAGACGGGAATAAAAAATCTTGGCTTTTCAAGTCCTGACCTGAACTAGGTCAAATATTTATTTACCCATACACAATCATTAGCGATGAAAAATATTGCCTGTTATCTTATGCTGGCCGTTCTGTTCCTGAACGTAGACAGCCATGCTCAAAAGAAAAAAGTTACTGCCGCGAAACCCGTCGTTTTCAACACAGCAGAGAGACCCAAAAACCTGTCGGATTCGGCTTTGCTCGAATTGGTACAAAAACAGACCTTTCGTTATTTCTGGGAATTCGGGCATCCGGTAAGCGGCCTGTCAAGGGAACGCAGTAACGTGGCTTACGATTACGGTCATGAAGTTGTTACCACTGGTGGGACAGGCTTTGGCGTGATGGCGATGATCGTTGCCGCAGAAAGAAAATGGCAGCCGAGGGATTCCGTTGCCGCCCGATTGCTAAAAATGGTCAAATTTTTATCCAAGGCCGACAATTACCACGGCGCTTTCCCGCACTGGCTCAATGGAGAAACCGGCAAAATTATCCCATTTGGCAGAAAAGACGACGGTGGCGATCTGGTAGAATCTGCCTTTCTTTTTCAGGGACTCTTGTGTGTAAGGCAATATTTCGACCGGGATACGCCGGTGGAGCAGGATTTGAGAAACCGTATTACCTGGATCTGGAACGAGCTGGAGTGGGACTGGTACACCCGCGGAAATCCAAATCAGCTTTACTGGCACTGGAGCCCGAACAACGGCTGGGCAATGAACTTCGAATTAAGGGGTTACAATGAAACGCTGATTACTTACATTCTGGCAGCGTCGTCACCGCGCTATCCCATCAGCGCACAGGTATATCAAAAATGCTGGTCGCAAAGTGATCATTTCGTTAACGGCAAAGAATATTACGGACTGAAACTTCCCTTAGGTTTCGAATATGGCGGTCCGTTATTTTTCACGCATTACTCTTTTCTCGGTCTTGATCCGCGAAATCTGAAAGACCAGTATGCCAACTACTGGGAGCAAAATGTGAACCATTCGCTGATCAACTACAAATATTGCGTTGCCAATCCAGGGAAATTCAAAGGTTATGGAGAAAACAGCTGGGGGCTGACGGCGAGTGATACCTACAATGGTTACAACGCACATTCACCAACCAATGACTTTGGTACAATAACACCTACCGCAGCACTGTCTTCGTTTCCTTACACACCGGAGCAATCGATGAAAGCGTTAAGACATTTCTATGATGATCTTGGCGATAAAATATGGAGTGAATATGGCTTTACGGATGCGTTCAACGAGTCGCAAAACTGGTACGCAACCTCACATCTAGCCATTGACCAGGGGCCAATCATCGTGATGATCGAGAACTACCGGACGGGTTTGCTCTGGAAATTATTTATGAAAGATCCCGAAATAAAAAATGGCTTGAAAAAACTGGGATTCGAGAGTGCGGCCATTAAATAGTCTTTAAAAATTAACAATTACTTCTCAGATTTTCACCGAAAGACCGGCCACGCGCTGGTCTTTCGGTTTTATGGAATATAATTGTAACTTAATGCAGTTTTTGCCAAAAGCAGAACCAAAACATGTTTCCGGCCAATCACCAAGACAACATTCATCATGAATATCAATCTAAAATCCGGACTGTTCCTGATCGCTTTCTCAGCATCCCTGCAATCTGTTTCAGCACAAATCTGGAAAGCGATTGAACCTAATAATCTTCCTGAAAAAAGATGTGAAAACGGGATGGCAGCGGCAAATGGCAAATTGTATTTGCTTGGTGGCCGTGGAGTAAAGTCCGTCGACGAATATGATCCCAAAAAAGACTCCTGGACGACGCTTGTAAAGTCTCCAATCGAAATGAGTCATTTTCAAGCTGTTACATTTAAGGATGAAATATACGTTTTAGGCGCTTTCACGGGCGGTTATCCGCACGAAATCCCAATTCCGAACATCTACATTTACAATCCTGCCAAAAACGAATGGCGAAAAGGTCCGGAAATTCCGGAGAATCGCAGAAGAGGTGCAGCCGGTGCTTTCGTTTTGAATGACAAAATTTATATGGTATGTGGCATACAGGACGGCCATTGGGACGGGCATGTAACCTGGTTTGATGTTTACAATCCCCAAACTGACAAATGGGAGACACTGGCAGATGCCCCCAGACCGAGAGACCACGTGCAGGTTGCCGTAGCTGATAATAAACTCTATGTTGCCGGCGGCCGGCTTTCCACTGCGCGGATTGATCAGGTTCTGAACCGTACCGTGAAAGAAGTTGACGTTTATGACTTCAAAAGCGTAAAGTGGACAACACTTGAATCATCAAATGACCTTCCAACTTTAAGGGCCGGAAATACGACAGTGGCCTTTGGCGATAAAGTGCTTGTGATTGGTGGAGAAAGCGACAAACAGGAAGCGGCTCACAGTGAGGTGGAAGCATTCAATATAAAAACCCAGAAGTGGGAGAAATTCCCGTCTCTTTTCCAGGGCAGACACGGCACGCAGGCTGTGATTTTAAACAAAAAACTGTACATATCCGCAGGTTCAGCCACCCGTGGCGGCGGTCCGGAACTGAATGATATGGAGGTTCTGGAAAATAAATCATCGTTTTAATCTATTCACTCAGCATGCTCAGAAGGTTTTTATTGTTCGGTTTACTATTTATTACCTTTCAGTCTTTCGGACAACTTCTCTCCAAACATGGCAATAATTTCACGCACGCGGATACGCTGCGAGGATCCATCACCCCTGAACGCGTTTGGTGGGATCTTACTTATTATCATTTAAGCGTCCGTCCCAACGCCAACGACAGCACAATATCGGGAAGCACCTTGATCGGATACAAAGTTTTAAAACCCTCTCAAATCATCCAGGTTGATCTCCAGGAACCGATGATGATCGCGTCTGTAACGCAGGACGGAAAAGAATTGGCATTTAAAAGGGACGGGAATGCATTTTTTATCACACTGGAAAAAGTTCAGGAAACCGGGAAACTGGAGAATTTAACGGTTAATTATTACGGACGGCCAAAACTCGCAAAACGTCCGCCATGGGACGGCGGCGTGCAGTGGGTTCGGGATGCGAAAGGTAATTCATGGATTTCTACTTCCTGTCAGGGCCTTGGATCAAGCGTGTGGTGGCCCTGCAAGGATCACATGTACGATGAACCTGACAGTATGCAGATCAGCATTACAGTTCCCAAAAACCTTTCCGACGTATCCAATGGAAAACTCAGAAGTGTAATGGATCACAACGATGGTACGAAAACGTTCAACTGGGTGGTCAAAAATCCGATTAACAATTACGGTGTCAATATGAACATCGGTGATTATGAGAGTTGGAAAGAAGTTTACAAAGGCGAAAAAGGTGATCTTGATCTGAGTTATTATGCGTTAAAACAGGATTTGGAAAAAGCAAAGGAGCAGTTCAAACAGGTTCCGATGATGCTCAAAGCTTTCGAGCACTGGTTTGGACCTTATCCGTTTTACGAAGATGGTTATAAGCTGGTGCAGGTTCCCTATCTGGGCATGGAACACCAGAGCTCGGTTACGTATGGCAACAAATTTCAGAACGGATATTTAGGCAGGGATTTGTCAAATACGGGTTGGGGACTGAGGTGGGATTTTATCATTATTCACGAGAGCGGGCATGAATGGTTTGCAAATAATATCACTTACAAGGATGTTGCTGACATGTGGGTACATGAGAGTTTTACCAATTATTCAGAAAATCTATACACCGAGTTTTACTATGGGAAGGAGGCAGGTTCGGATTATGTGATCGGCACGCGGGCATTGATAGCCAACGACATTCCAATCATTGGCACTTTTGGTGTTAATCAGGAAGGCTCGAAGGATATGTATTACAAGGGAGGAAATATGCTGCACACAATTCGTCAGGTCGTTAACGATGACGAAAAATGGAGAAATATCCTTCGCGGCCTCAACAAGACATTTTACCATAAAACGGTTGATGGCTCGGAGATCGAATCCTATGTGAGTACCCATGCAGGAAGGGACATGACCAAAGTTTTTGACCAATATCTGCGGGATATCCGCATTCCGGTTCTTGAGTATAAATTCGCAGGAAGTAAACTGGCGTACCGCTGGACTAATGTGGTAGACGGCTTTGACATGCCCGTCAAAGTTACTGTGGGTGGAAAGGAAGCATTTATTTATCCGACGACATCCTGGAAAACGATGAAAGCGAAGGCAGGGAATTCGTTGGTGGTTGACAGAAACTTTTACGTAGAATCAAAACAGGCGTTATAAGTCCCAGCATTCCATAATCAACAAATCACCTGAACTTGCTGAAATTTTTACCAGCCCATCTTTGTAGGCTTCGTTGCTGTTGCCTGTTCGATGACCAAGTGTCAGGGTTTCATTTTTGAGGTTGTATTTCAAACCACTCGTTTCAATTCCGCTCACCACCCCCACCGGAATGAGCGAAACAGGTGTTCCAGCAACATACCATTTTTCGAAGGTGCCTGTCAAAGGGAAAATTTTGGAATAATCATCAAACAAAACCAGGCGTATCTGATTTTTGTAGCGAACCAGATTCGTAATATTTGTGATTGCATGATCTGCTCTGCGACCGGTTGCCCATACGATATTTGCCGCTGGAAATCCCCGTTGAATAAGAAAATCAATTGCTTTTTCAAGGTCTGTTTTTTCCTGATCAGGTGTGCTGATAATTTCGATGGGTTCTTGTTTTGCCCTTATCAGATCAAAATCATGGTCATGGTCAAAATCTCCCATCCATACATCGACTTTGATACCCAGATCCAGAACCCTGTAAATTGCATGATCCAGTACCACGATAAACGGACTCCATTCCAGTAGTTGGCCCAGGAGTTCTTCACTGCAAGCCTCTCCATTTGCGATAATCAGTGCTGGCTCCTGCTTTTCCTTTACGATGTGATGCGAAGACATTAAATCCTATTTACTTTTTATCAAGGTAAGGATTTCATCAAATCTTTCATCCATTTTCCTTTCTAAGTTATCGAACCGGTTCCCCAAATGATTCATTTCTGATCTCATTTCAGTCATCTCACCTGGCAAGTTAACCAGTTTGGCGAGTTCAGTCTCAACACCTGCCATCCGGTCCGGCAAATCAACCAGTTTGGCGAGTTCACTTTCAACACCTGCCATCCGATCCGGCAAATCTACCAGTTTGGCCAGTTCAGTTTCAACACCTGTCATCCGATTCGGCAAATCTACCAGTTTGGCCAGTTCAGTTTCAACACCTGTCATCCGATTCGGCAAATCAACAAGTTTGGCCAGTTCAGTTTCAACACCTGTCATCCGATTCGGCAAATCAACAAGTTTTGCGAGCTCAACCTTAACATCTGTCATCTGCTCCGGCAAGTCAACCAGTTTGGTAAGTTCAAGTTTCATTTCAGACTGCTGACCTTGAATATCAGCGATCATTATCAGGATGTCAGCTACCTGTTCCGGTAAGTCAACCAGTTTAGCAAGTTCGTTTTTTATCACGGACTGCTCCTGCTTCATTTCCTTCTGCAATTCGCGGGAAGAAGCGAAGCCATTCCTTACTTCAACCGTTAATGCGGCGAGCCCATTCGCTACGATCTCTATCTGCCGTCCCTGATTCACTGCTAAATTTTCCAATTGGGTTACGCGTTTTTCCAAATTCATGACGACGTATTCTATATGTTGATGAAGCGGTTTATCGGTATATAACCTTTAAACTCAGATGTGAAGATCAAAAGAAATTCTCTAAAAACCCACAACAATTTTCGCTCTTTTATCTATATACGCCGTCAGCGATATTTCAGCCAATTTTCAACTCTTTTGCACGATTCCAGTAATTATCCATTTCCGCAAGAGTCATTTCACCGAGCACCTTTCCATCCATTTTGGAAGCTTCTTCCAGATACTGAAAACGTTTGATAAATTTCTTATTCGTTCGTTCTAATGCCGTTTCCGGATTTATGTTTACAAATCTCGAATAGTTGACCAGTGAAAAAATTAAATCACCGAATTCTCCTTCTGCTTCTTTCTGATCAATTACCTCGGCAGTAGCAATGTCAAAATGTGCCTTAAATTCCTGCAACTCTTCCTCAACCTTTTCCCAAACCTGCTGTTTTTCGTCCCAGTCAAAACCCGCGCCCCGCGCCTTTTCCTGTATGCGCATGGCTTTTACCAGAGCGGGAAGCGAAGCAGGAACCCCCGACAACACTGATTTGTTTCCTTCCTTCAATTTTAGCTTTTCCCAATTCTGTTTGACAGCTTCTTCCGTATCGGCCACTACATTGCCGTAAATATGCGGATGCCGGGAAATTAATTTGTCGCAAATCCCGTTCAGGACATCCTCAATATCAAACCTAAATTTATCATCCACTGCCTTTTCCGACGCTATTTTGGCATAAAAAACAATGTGAAGCAACACGTCTCCAAGCTCCTTTTTTATTTCGGGAAGATCATTCTCAATGATTGCATCGGACAATTCGTAGGTTTCTTCAATAGTCAAATGCCGCAAAGTATCCATGGTTTGTTTGCGGTCCCAGGGACATTGCTCACGCAATTCGTCCATTATGGTGAGCAAGCGATCAAACGCCATCAATTGTTTCTGCCGGCTTTCGGGCAGCTCTTCAAATGTTTTTTCCATCCTGCAAAGGTAAAGCATACGAGGCTAAAACTTCGTAAGGTATGTATGATAAGTTGTCATGGCTGGTTGGTCAGGAAACGAACTTTTTACACGCCGGAATCATTTAACAACTATATCAACAACTTCACTTTTTAATATTGAGAAAACCTCCTGTAAAACAATCTATTAACCCTGCTAATGCCAGCGGGCAATCATTCAAAAAAAGGTTATCTGCACTTCAAAATCTCCCGCCGTTCTTTTCACTGGTTTGGAGTACCAACAAGCCGCTGACCATCGGGAATATGTTTTTCCGTCTCGTCAAATCGGTCATTCCGTTGCTGATGCTTTATGTAGGGAAGGAGATTATTGACGAAATTATTAATCTCATTGATCACCGGAACGCTTCGCAACAATATTTGTGGATTTTGATCGGCGCTGAACTGGGGCTGACAATTGCTTCTGATTTACTGAATCGCTGTATCAGCTTATTTGATAGCTTGCTGGGAGATCTCGTGGCAAACAAGACCTCCGTGGATCTTGTACACCATGCGGCCAAACTCGACCTTTACCAATTCGAAAATCCCGTATTTTACGACAAGCTTGAACGCGCTCGCCGGCAAACTTCCGGACGCACGGTGTTGCTGTCTCAAATATTTTCACAAGTTCAGGACATCATCACACTGGTTTCTCTGGCAGCAGGACTCATCGTTTTCAACCCCTGGTTGATCCTCATTCTGATCGTGGCCGTTATTCCTTCATTTTTGGGAGAAACGCATTTCAACGAACGAACTTATTCGCTGACACGAAGCTGGACACCGGAAAGACGTGAGCTTGATTACCTGCGCTACCTGGGTTCCAGTGCGGAAACAGCCAAGGAAGTGAAAGTTTTTGGGCTTGAAAATTACCTGGCGAATCGCTTCAAAACACTCTCCGACGAATATTTCAAAGCAAATAAAAAAATAGCAATAAGTCGCGCCGGATGGGGCTATTTACTTTCCGCGATTGGCACGTTGGCCTATTACGGGGCCTATGTTTTTATACTGATGCAGACGCTTGGCGGGATCATTACCATCGGCACCATGACTTTCCTTTCCGGATCATTTCAAAGGATGCATGGCATGTTGCAGATGATAATGAGCCGGTTTTCAGGTATTGCCGAAAATGCCCTTTATTTACAGGATCTTTTTGATTTCTTCGCAATCGAACCAACCATTCTCGCCAACGACTCAGGCGGGACAATTCCTAAACCAATCTTGCGTGGCATTACTTTCGAAAATGTGGGTTTTAAATATCCTGATAACGATTTCTGGGCCATTCGCAATCTCTCTTTTACTATAAAACCAGGTGAAAGACTGGCGCTTGTCGGAGAAAATGGCGCAGGAAAAACTACGCTGGTCAAACTTCTGGCCTGTCTTTACAAACCAAACGAGGGAAGAATATTGATTGACGGCGTGGATCTGCTGGATTACCAACTCGCCGACTTGCGTGCCAATATTGGTATTATTTTTCAGGATTACATTCGTTATGAAATGACCGTATCGGATAACATCGCAGTGGGTGACATCGCACATATCCATGATAACGAGGCAATTACCAATGCTGCAAACATGAGTATGGCGCACGAAGTTGTCTCCCAGCTACCCAATAAATTTGACCAGGTTTTGGGTAAAAGATTTAAAGATGGCACCGAATTGTCAGGCGGGCAATGGCAAAAGATTGCCCTGGCCCGTGCATATATGCGTGACGCGCAGCTGATCGTTCTGGACGAACCAACGTCCGCCTTGGACGCCCGGGCCGAACATGAGGTTTTCAAACGTTTCACCAATCTGATTGAGGGAAAAATGGCCGTACTGATCTCTCATCGTTTTTCCACTGTACGAATGGCCGACCGCATTTTGTTCCTTGAAAAAGGGCGCATGATTGAGTACGGAACACATAATGAACTATTAGCTTACGAAGGAAAATACGCTGAACTTTTTCGGTTACAGGCACAAGGTTATCTGTAGTCAGAACGGCAATCTGAGGCTGGTCTGGATGAGATTGCTGGTGCATTTGGCAATAACCTTTCCGTCCGGGCCGATGATGACTCCTTCTGTATGCACGATGTTTTTTCCTGCACGAATGACCCTTGCCTCCACAATAAGTATGTCTCCGATTCTGCCGGCGTGCAGGTAATCACAATTGAGATTTACCGAAGTGTAAGCAAATTCCCTACCCATCGCGTAAACCACCGTACCAACCACATCATCCAGTATGGTCGCTGCAATTCCACCATGTAAAATCTGCATGGGATTGCACATATCTTCCCTTACGAAATACTCCATTTTCAGAAATACTTCCGTAATTTCCAGCAACTTCCCGTTCAGCCATTGCGCCACAGGCGACACACCGTCACCGAAACTTCTGCCAACGTATGTTTGTAAAAAGACGAGACGCTTATTTTCGTCCCCTACTGAACCGTCTGCGGCTTTATCCATATTTAAAATCGATCATTGTAAATAATAAACCCATGAGCCCCGGAAAATAGTAATTATCGTAGATATAAGCATAGATACCACCGGATTATGTGGATTTAATTGTTATCATTCAAAGGTAATTGCTACCTTTGCCCGAAGTTTTTGCCAGACTAAAACGCTTACGCATATATGAATTTTACGTTATCACAAGTACCCAATCGCTCTCAGAAACCCCGGGAAAAGGGAATAACTATGGTGATGGATAAGGGACTAAGTGTCAGGGAAACAGAGGACATGATTTCAAGTGCAGGTCCGTTTATTGATATCGTAAAGCTTGGATGGGCAACATCCTTTGTAAGCCAGAACCTCGATGAAAAGCTTGCTGTGTACAAAAGTGCAGGCATTCCTGTCTATTTTGGCGGCACCCTATTCGAAGCTTTTGTAGTTAGAAATCAATTTGATGACTATCGCAAGCTACTCGACAAATATGATCTGAAATATGCTGAGGTTTCTGATGGATCCATTGAAATGCCGCAGGACTTGAAATGTGAATATATTCATACGCTCGCTAAGCAGGTTACCGTTTTGTCGGAGGTTGGATCAAAAGACGAAAATAAAATTATTCCTCCGTACAAATGGATCCAGCTCATCAAATCAGAATTGCAGGCGGGAGCCTGGAAGGTGATTGGTGAAGCACGCGAATCCGGAAATGTCGGCTTGTTCCGTGCAAGCGGTGAGGTGCGCCAGGGATTGGTTGAAGAAATTCTGACGGAAATTGCGTTCGAAGACATGCTTTGGGAAGCTCCGCAAAAATCGCAACAAGTTTGGTTCGTTAAACTACTGGGGACTAATGTTAATTTGGGAAACATCGCACCAAATGAGCTTATTCCACTGGAAACGATTCGTTTGGGACTCAGGGGAGATACATTCAATCATTTCCTGAATGCTAAAACGAAACAGAAATGGAAAATTGATTCCAAGTAGTATTCTTGATTATCTGTAAAATATTCAAAATCTTTTTAGCTCACCGTAAAATTAGTCATGGAATTAATAAAGCAGTTTATTGATATTTTCCTTCACCTGGATAAACATCTGTTTGACATCGTACAGGAATATGGTACACTCACTTATGTTATCCTTTTCCTGATCGTATTCACCGAAACGGGTTTGGTAATCATGCCACTATTGCCGGGTGATTCCCTCCTCTTTGCAGCAGGTGCCCTGGCCGCAAATCCGGACACCGGCCTGAACGTATGGCTGATCATCATTATTCTTATTATTGCCGCGTTACTGGGCGACAATGTGAATTATTTTATTGGTTCAAAATTTGGCGGCGAAATCAGGAAACGCGAAAGGATTTTATTCCTCAAACGGGAATATCTCGAAAAAACAGAAGCATTTTATGAAAAACATGGTGGCAGCACCGTGATCATGGCACGTTTTATTCCAATCGTTCGTACTGTCGCACCTTTCGTTGCGGGAGCCGGTAGCATGAACTATTCCAGATATATTCTTTTTTGCGTTGTTGGCGCCATTTTGTGGGTTCCTTCTTTGACGCTGCTAGGGTACTTTTTTGGGAACTTCGAAATTGTGAAAAAGAATTTCGAACTCGTTGTGTTCGCAATTATTGGCTTCTCTATTTTGCCAATGATCTACCAATTCTTGAAAAGCCGCTTTTCAAAGCCAACTGCAGCTTAGTTGGCTGTTGGCTGTTATTCAAAACAAAAAATGCCTCACAAGTGAGGCATTTTTTGTTTTGAATAACTCAATATTGACACGCTGAGGGCAGAGAACTAATAGCCAAAAGCTAACAGCTCCCTAAGACTTCGACGAATAATTTGGTGCTTCCTTCTGGATCATCACATCGTGTGGGTGACTTTCTTTAACGCCTGCGGATGTAATCTTTACAAATTGTGCCTTTTGCAATGATTCAATATTACCTGCACCGCAATAGCCCATTCCAGCTTTCAGGCCGCCCACCATCTGGTAAACGATTTCAGAAACCTTGCCTTTAAAAGGAACACGACCCACAATACCTTCCGGCACCAGTTTTTTTACGTCATCCTCAGCATCCTGAAAGTAACGGTCTTTAGAGCCGTCTTCCATCGCCTCAACCGATCCCATTCCACGGTATGCTTTAAATTTCCGCCCTTCGTAAATTACAATTTCCCCGGGAGCTTCATCACTTCCTGCCAACATTGAGCCGATCATAATCGTACTTGCACCACCTGCAAGGGCTTTTGTCATATCTCCTGAAAAACGGATTCCACCATCTGCTATCACGGGAACATCTGTTCCTTTAAGTGCTTCGGCCGCCCACATCACCGCAGTAAGTTGTGGAACACCGATTCCTGCAATGATACGCGTGGTACAGATACTGCCAGGACCTACCCCAACTTTCACTGCATCCGCCCCTGCTTCCGCGAGGGCTTTAGCTGCTTCACCCGTTGCCACATTCCCTGCGATTACATCCAGCTTAGGAAACTGTGCTTTCACCGATTTTAAGGCATCAATTACTCCTTTGCTGTGGCCATGAGCGGTATCCAGACTGATCACATCAACTCCGGCCTTTACCAATGCTTCTACTCTTTTCAGTAAATCAGCGGTAACGCCAACAGCAGCTCCAACGCGTAACCTGCCATATTCGTCTTTGCAGGCGTTCGGGTGCGATTTGCGTTTCAGTATGTCTTTGTATGTTATTAATCCGGTGAGGCGGTACTCAGAATCTACAATCGGCAATTTTTCGATCTTGTACTCCTGAAGAATTTTCTCAGCATCATCAAGAGATAAACCATCAGAAGCGGTAATCAGGTTTTCTTTGGTCATGATATCCGTAACCGGCTTGGACATTTCCCGTTCGAACCGCAGGTCGCGGTTGGTTAGAATTCCAATCAGTTTATGGTTTTCGTCAATCACCGGAATACCACCAATTTTGAATTCGCGCATGATCTGATGTGCGTCACCCAAAGTTGCTGTATCCGAAAGCGTGATCGGGTCGAGTATCATCCCGCTTTCCGAACGCTTTACTTTACGTACCTGCTCCGCTTGCGCTTCCAGGCTCATGTTTTTATGAATAATTCCAATCCCACCTTCCTGAGCCATCGCAATGGCCAGATCAAATTCTGTAACCGTATCCATCGCAGCCGAAACCAGCGGAATGTTCAGTTCAATGTTACGTGTAAGCTTAGTCTTAGTTGTTGTGTCGCGAGGCAGAATCTCTGAATAACCTGGTATTAGAAGAACGTCGTCGTACGTGAGTGCCTCGAAGAGGACTTTGGATGGGTCTGTGCTCATAGCAAATAATCTATTGTTATTTGCCGGGCAAAATTAGGTATAATCTTGCAGTCGGCAAAATGATTTGCATTACTAACAAATATTATTTTTTAAAGAATCCTTCAAAAGCCAGAAACATTTCTCTCTCAAATACAGTCAATAAAGATTGAAAAAGTTATAAACGCCAAATTAAACTATGGTACTTTACCCTGCCGAAAGCTTGGCCGGATTGCCAATTCATATTTTAGTAACATTAAAAAAAACATCACGACCAATGTGTTTTCGTAGTATTTTTAAAATAATTTAAAAAATTCTTAAAATGATTTAGGGGTTTACCTGTGATGATTGACTATACATTTACATTCCATTTGAAGGAAGCCGATGAAACAGTTTTTAACCGATAAACATCTGGTTGACCAACTCAGCGAAGGCAGCAAACGCGCTTTCGAGGAGATATATAACCGTTATTGGTACAAATTGTTTTGTATTTCCTATCATGAAACCGGCAACCGTGAAGAGGCGGAGGAGCTCGTACATGATCTGTTTGAAAGCTTGTGGAATAGAAGAGAAACCAGCAACATCGGTCACCTGAGCTCATACCTGGTTATTTCCATAAAATATCTGATCTCAAACCACATCAGGTCCCAGATCACATGGCGGAAATACAAAGAATATATGGTACTGCACAAAATTCAGGAAATATCCACGACAGACGACAGCATTCAGTTCAACGATTTGTCGGAGGCAATTGACAAGGCCCTGAAAATGCTGCCGGAGAAGACCAGCAAGGTTTTTCAGATGAGCAGATTCGACAATTTGTCTGTCAAAGACATCGCCCGGGAACTGCATTTGTCGGAAAAAGCCGTCGAATATCACATCACAAAGTCTTTGAAAACGCTGAGGGACCAACTTTGGATCTATCACAGCAACAATTGAGCAGAGAAATACACGGAGGAGCTATGAACCAATATGACTTTGAACAGGTACTACAAAAATACATCTCAGGCGAACAAACGCCGGAAGAAGAGAGGTATATTCAGGAATACCTGGAAAACAATCCGATGAACGATACACCGGTTCTTGAAGATGAAAAAGAGCAGATCGGCAAACGCATTCAAAGGAAATTGTATCAAAACACAATCAGCACTCCGTTACAAGTACGGCTAAAACCCTGGTACAGCACAATTGCGGCTTCGGTGCTTCTGATTATCGGCTGCTGGTATTTTTTATCCGGTCCCGAATCCGGGGCTCATCTGTTTGAAGAAAATCTGATCACTAATCCGGGGGTTGTTGAAGTTAAAAATACGTCTGACAAACCGCAGCATATTCCCCTTGAAGACGGTAGCGTGGTCATTCTTAAGAAAAACAGCAGTCTGAGCTTCCCGGACCATTTTGGTGCAAAGAACAGACTTGTTTACCTGCACGGCGAGGCTTTTTTTAAAATCAAACGAAATCCTGACAAGCCGTTTATTGTATCAACGGGCAATTTGGTGACACAGGTTCTGGGGACCAGTTTTACGGTTAAATCCTATGACGACGCACGTTCGATCGAGGTCCGCGTGGCTTCCGGGCGAGTTTCGGTCTATGAAAAAAGCGAAAAAAGTGCCAGAAACAGCAACGGGGTAATTCTGACACCCAACCAGCGGATCGTGTTTGACAAGAGAAGCAGGAAAATGGAGTTATCCATCGTTGAGCAGCCAGCCGTGATTTCAAAACGAAGCCTGACAGAGACGCCTTTTGTGTTCTCCGAAGTTCCTTTTAAAGATGCATTGGCGGTCCTTGAAAAGGCTTACGGTATCGATATTGTAATTGAAAGCAATATACCGGACACCTGTCTTTTCAACGGCGATCTTACTGATCTTGCTATGTTTGAACAGCTTGACCTGATCTGCAAATCAGTGAATGCAACGTATGAGCGCCGTGGAACGACTGTGTTTGTACAAGGGGCGGGATGTACACCCTAGGGCCGCGGTGTATGCTTCACCGTTTTTCAGATTGAAGTGAATTAATAATAAATAAAAACGGTGGCGGCAATGCTCGAACATTACCACCACCTGAACAAGCCTGCTGAAAATCAGCAGATTTAATCAGCTTTTGTGATTCGGTTAACCTCAAAAACCTTTTAAAATTATGCATAAAAAAATACCCCTCAAAAGGGTTGTTTACAACGTCATGAGTATTACGGCTAAACAACTGTTCCTTGCCCTGATCTGCTGTTCCATCTCGATGGCACACACGATGTACGGTCAGGAATTGCTAAAAAAAGAGATTTCACTTAAAGTGGAATCGATGGAAATAAAAAAGATTCTGAAACTGATCGAAAAGCAGGCGGACGTCAAATTCGTTTACAGCACAGGTAGTTTTCAGGGCACTCAGAACATGACGATCAAAGAAATCAAAGGTCCGTTGTCTCAGGTCCTCGATCAACTTTTTACACCAATCAACGTCTCTTTTGAGGTAGTTGGCAACCGGATTCTGCTGCGAAAAAAATTACTGCAAACAGTCGGACAAACTGATACTGAGGTCAGCCCACCCGCCGACCGCACCATTACAGGGAAAGTAACAGATGAAAAAGGTGAAGGCTTGCCCGGAGTGAACATCCTTGTAGTTGGAAGCCAGCAGGGAACATCTACCAACGAAACAGGAAGTTACTCACTGACGGTTCCGGATGGGAATACGCAACTGAAATTTTCATTCATTGGTTACGTAAGCCAGGAAGTTGCCGCCGATAAAAGCATCATCAACATCAGTCTTGTGCCGGATGTGAGTGCGCTGAAGGAAGTTGTGGTCGTTGGTTATGGAACGCAGGAAAAGAAGGATGTGACCGGTGCAGTATCTTCCATCAAAGGAGCAGATTTCCAGAATTTGCCTTCGGGAGGTGCACAGCAGGCTTTGCAGGGACGTGCGGCAGGTGTGAATATTGTGCGTAATGGCGGCGCCCCGGGAGATGCAGGCTCCATTCAGATTCGCGGATACGGAACCGTGAACAATTCATCTCCGCTTGTGGTGATCGACGGCGTTCCGGCCGGAACGATGAATGACGTCAATCCGAATGACATTGAGTCCATTGAAATTCTGAAAGACGCATCTGCTTCCGCCATCTATGGAACACGTGCTGCGAATGGCGTGATTATTATCACGACCAAACGAGGAAAGTTCGACAACCCGATTGCACTGACCGTAAACGGATACATAGGGGTTACGAACCGCATCAAAACACTGGATGTTCTCACTGCTCCCCAGCTAGCTGAGCTGAAACGGGAAGCGTATACCAATGATGGATTACCAGTTCCGGAGATCTGGCAGGACGCAAGATACCAGACCCAATTAACCAACTGGCAGGACGAACTGCTGACACAAGGCGTGACAAGAAACTATGACGCATCCATTCGCGGAGGCGGCAAATACTCAACATTTGCAATTTCAGGCGGTTATTACAACGAGTCAGGGATTATAGGAAAATCCAACTATAAACGATTTACGTTCCGCATCAACTCGGACCATAAAATCGGCTCAAAAATTAAGATCGGGCAAAATTTGCAATTTACCAACACACACAATACAGGGCCTGACACGCAATCTTCGCAAACCGGTTTGTTGTGGAGCGCCATTCGCTTTCATCCTGGCTTGCCAGTAAAAAACGCAGATGGCTCATACAGCTCAACGCAAGGAATCGGGGCGTTCGGCGACATCAACAACCCGATTTTCACGGTTGACACACAAGACAAAGATAACGTACGCAACCGTTTTCTGGGAAGCGTCTATGGAGAGTATGAAATTTTGCCTGGTTTGAAATTCCGTGCAAATCTGGCTATGGATGCCACTTTCAGTGAAACCTACAATTTCGACATCAAAATCAATGATCAGTTCCGGACAAATTCATACAATCAACTGAGCCTGGGACATGACAAAAACTGGTCATTTTTGCAGGAATACTTCCTTTCATACGACAAGAAATTTGGTCAGCATGCACTGAATCTGGTAGGTGGTTATACTTCCCAGACATTCAATGATATTTACTCCAATCAGTGGGGCCGGGATTTTTCAAGCGAAGACCCATCCCTGCGTTACATGCAATATGCCGGGACGATTGTATCTGTTCCTCTGAACAACGGCGGAAATGGCAGTCGCGCATATGATGCACTGGCTTCCTGGTTTGGGCGGGTCAACTATTCTTTCAAAGATCGTTACCTCCTGACTGCAACTGTGCGCAGCGATGGTTCCTCCAAATTTGCACCGGGCAATCAATGGGGCTATTTTCCAGCGTTTTCGGCGGGATGGCGAATTTCTGAAGAGTCGTTCTTCAAAAATGCTTTACCAATGTTCAGCAATTTCAAAATTACCGGCGGCTGGGGACAGCTGGGTAATCAGAACGTATCCTCACTGCAATATCTGGCTTTGATTAACGCTTCTTACCGGTATGCATTTGGCAACGGAGGCGTACAGAATCAGGTTTCGGGTGCAGCTCAGAGCAGACTTGCAAATATCAATATCGGGTGGGAAACTGCTGAGATGAGCAACTTCGGACTGGAAGCCGGCCTGTTGAAAAACAGCCTTTATTTATCGGCAAATTATTTCATCAAGGACACAAAGAAAATGCTGCTCGCCCCTCCGTCGGTCGGAACCATTGGAACAGCAACGATTCCCGACCAGAACATTGGCCAGTTAAGAAACAAAGGGCTTGAACTTGAAGCATCTTACCGACGCACTGTCGGCCAGGTTACTTTTAATTTAAGTGGCAATGCTACTTTTATCCAAAACAAAATTACCAGACTGGCTACACCAGGTGGATTTTTGGCAACCCAGCTTTACGGAAGAGGGCAGCAGGAGATTGTAAGAACATATGAAGGCCATCCTTACGGAACGTTCTACGGTTATAAAACAGACGGAATTTATCAGAATCAGAGCCAGATTGATTCTGATCCAAACCTGGCCAATGACTCCCGCAGAACCGACGGACAGATCAAACCTGGTGACGTTCGGTTCGTGGATTTGAACAAGGACGGTGTCGTGGATGATCAGGACAGAACCATTATTGGCAGCCCGCAACCCAAGATCAACTACGGATTTTCGGCTGGTGCCAATTACAAAGGCTTTGATCTGACCTTGTTTTTTGTTGGCGTGGGCGGTTCAAAAATCTACAATGCAGATCGTATGCAGGGATTAGACGCGAGTTACTCGTTTAACCTTTACGCCGATGAACTCAAACGCTGGAATGGTGAAGGATCAAGTAATACAATTCCGCGTGTCAGTATGGATAACGCAAACAGGAATTTCCGCCCTTCTGATCTGTTCGTGGAAAAAGGTGACTTCCTGCGGTTAAAAAACTTAACGCTAGGATACACGGTTCCGAAAACGGCCATCAGCAAACTAAAAATGTCGCAAGCCAGGATTTATGTTACAGGTCAGAACCTCCTGACATTTACCAAATATTCCGGTCTGAACCCGGAATTGGGTTATGTCAGCGGACAGCTGAATGTGGATTATGCTCAATATCCGCTTGCCAGAACCTGGACAATCGGAGCAACGATCTCATTCTAATCCTAAACGTTCAGATTTATACCAGCCGAAATTATTACTATGAAAAAAATAACGATACTCGCCGGATATATCATGCTCGCAACGTTTACAGGTTGCCAGGATGATCTACTTAAAACTACACCTTACGGCCAGGTGACCTCGCAGCAATACTGGCGCAACGGCGACGATGTTGTGGCAGCAACAAACGCGATTTATGCACCGCTGCTCGACGAAGATGGTTTTGCGCACACGGAATATACATTTGATAACTGCTCCGATGACATGAACCGTGCAGGTGATCACTCGGATGAAACTGCATTGGAAATGTTCACATTCGATGCATCCAATTCGCACATTCTGGCTACCTGGAAAACCAAATATGAAGTCATTTCCCGGGCAAATGCTGTGCTTATCAACGCACCGAAGGTGACGATGGACGAAACACTGCGCAACCGCAGCATGGGAGAAGCTTACTTTTTAAGAGGGTTCGTATACTGGCGTCTGTCGCTGATCTACGGCGAAGTTCCGATACTTTTGGAAGCCGATGCGATTGCCCTGAATTTTAATAAACCAAAGTCTACGCTCGCAGAAGTCCGTGCACAGGCAGAAGCCGATTTCAAAAAAGCAGCTGCTTTGCTGCCAGTTTCCTACGGCGATGGGGATGCAGGACGCGTGACGCAGGGCTCCGCCAACGGTTTTCTTACAAAACTGTACGTATACGGTGAAGAATGGGCCAAGGCCATTGATGCCAGCACAAAGGTAACCTCCAACGCTGCATACAAACTGGCTACAGGATTTAACCAAAACTTTGAACTGGCGACTGAAAATAATCCTGAAATATTATTCTCCCTTCAATACGAAACCGGCTGGACTACCGACAATTCTCCAACATTTTACCATACGCCGCAAGCGTTCGGTGGCTGGGGATTTCACGAGCCGATCGATGACCTGGTTCAGGAATTTGAAAAAGGAGATCCAAGAAAAGCATATTCTATTTTCAGCCCGGGCGACGATGTTGACCGGGGAGCGCTTGGAAAAGAAAAATTCGCCAAGGATATGGCGCGTGTGACTGGCTATGCTTTCAAGAAATATACGCAGTTTGCCGAAAACGGCGATATGAGTCAGAGCCTGAATGCGCCGTTACTAAGAACAGCTGATGTTTATTTGCTTGCTGCCGAGGCGAAAATCCGTTCAGGACAAAATGGCGATACCGAATTGAACGCAGTCAGGAAACGAGCGGGATTAGCTGCCGTAAGCAACGCGACAATGAAAAATATCATGCACGAAAGGCGGGTTGAGCTTGCCGGAGAAAACGAAAGACACCAGGATCTGATGCGCTGGGATAAGTCAGGGCTGATCGATATCGCAGCACATTATAAAATTGCGCGCGGACCTTTCAAGCCAAGTCGTAATTTTGTCAAGCCGAAACATTATTATTTCCCGCTACCTCAGCGTGAAGTAGATTTGAGCAACGGTGTGCTGATTCAGAACAGCAATTATTGATTCTAACCAAAAGGTAAAGTCAGGGTTCAGCGCGCTTAACGTGTTGAATCCTGACCTATCAAATTCACCAATTTAGCCAAAAACATCCTTTCTGCTTGTGAAAAAAATGTTCGTTGCAATGATCCTAACCACTTTACTTGCCGGATGCAAGTCAAATGAAAAAAACATTCAGGGTCTGTGGCGAACTGATTCCATCACGAACTATGTAAATGGATTCAGTTTTACGAATGATACTTTCGACGCGCACTGGTCGTATTTTGAATACAAACCGGACGGCTCTCTTTTTGAGCGGAGAAAAGACGAATTCAGAAAATCGTATTACAAAATAGTACAACCGGACTCGTTGGTCTATGCTGATTCAACGGGACAAACCCTCAGTAAATATCAGATTCTACGTCTCGATTCGAAACAGCTCGTGCTTAAAAAAAACCGGAGCCCATACCTTGCAGGCAAAAACCAGGAATTATATGAGATCCGTTATTTTTCAAGAATGCCTTCCGACAGCGTCACTGCATTGAAATGATTTTAAAATTAGTCCGGCTACTTTCGTTTTGCCTGCTCATCGCCGGATGTAAATCCGGGAAAGAAAACCCATTATTTGAATTACTTCCTGCAAGCCAAACTGGCATTGATTTCTCGAACGATTTAAAGGAGGATGAAAAACTAAACATCCTCACTTACGAATATTTTTACAATGGCGGCGGAGTCGGTGTCGGCGACATCAACAATGACGGTTTACAGGACATCATTTTTGCCGGAAATATGTCATCCAGCAAATTGTATCTCAATAAAGGCAATCTGCGTTTCGAAGACATAACAGGCAGCAGCGGCCTGGAAAGTGCAGATTCGTGGGCCAGGGGCATTTCCTTGGTCGATATCAATGCCGACGGATATCTCGACATCTACATTTGCCGCGCAGGTCCTGACCCTGGTATAGTTCGGCCTAACCTGCTGTACATCAATCAGAAAAACAGTACATTTAAAGAACAGGCGCAAACTTACGGCCTTGATTATGCCGGAAACACTACCCAGGCTGCCTTTTTCGACTACGACAAAGATGGCGATCTGGATGTTTTTCTGCTGACCAACGTCATGGAAAAAAAGGGCCCGAACGTCATCCGGCCGAAGCGTACCGACGGATCAGCACTGAGTACTGACCGGTTATATCGCAACAATGGCAATGACACTTTCACGGATGTGTCCAAAGAAGCAAATATCCTGATTGAAGGTTTCGGGTTAGGCGTTTCGATTGTGGACATCAATGACGACGGTTGGCAGGATGTTTACGTATCAAACGATTATCTTTCCAATGACCTGCTTTACATCAACCAGAAAAACGGAACTTTCAAAAATGAGATAGCAGATTACTTCAGACATCAGAGTTATTCGGCAATGGGAAATGACGCCGCTGATATCGACAATGACGGACTGGTCGATTTCATTACCGTAGACATGCTGCCGGAAGGAAACGAGCGGCGTAAGAATATGTTCGGATTGATGAATTATGAACGTCATCTATCTGAGCTTCGGATGGGATACGAACCAGAATTCATGCGTAATACCTTACAACACAACAACGGCAACCGGCCAGGAACCAGGCATCCGTTTTTCAGCGAGATTGGAAGGTATTCGGGGATTGAGTCGACGGACTGGAGCTGGAGCGCACTACTGGCCGATTACGACAATGACGGCCTGCGTGATCTGATGATCACCAACGGATACCCAAAAGACATCACGAACCGCGATTTCATCGTGTACCGGATGGCTCAGTATCAGCAACAGATGCAGACGGGCAGAGCGGATAACAGCGCAACACTGAACGCGCTAAAAGAAGTAGAAGGAGCCCATATTCCTAACTATCTATTTCACAATAACGGCGATCTGACGTTTAAAGACAAATCGGCTGCCTGGGGTTTTGACCTTGCATCCTATTCCAATGGCGCCGCATATGCAGATCTGGATAATGACGGAGACCTTGATCTGGTCATCAATAACATCAATCGGGAGGCTTTTCTTTACGAAAACAAGGGCAATCGTTCAGAGCAAAAGCATTATCTGCGCATCGCCTTGCATGGGACTAGTCGCAACGCCGGTGGTTTTGGCGCAAAGGTGACAGTTTATACCAAAACCGGCAAGCAGTTCATCGAACATTCTCCTTATCGCGGTTATCAGTCGACCGTTGAAAACACACTTCACTTTGGCTTGGGAAAAGAGCAAATCGCTGATTCGGTTCGGATTGAATGGCCCGATTCTAAAATCCAAATTCTAAAAAATGTGAAAGCAGATCAGGTTTTAAAGGTTGACCACACCAATGCGATGCCCGAAGAAGCATTTTCAACGCCGTTCGATGCAACCATATTCCATGATTCGAAGCGCCCGGATCTCAATTTCAGACATGAGGAAGAATTGTATATCGACTTCAAAGTGCAGCCATTGCTTCCACACTTACTTTCCCAAAACGGCCCCGGGGTGGCAGTCGCGGATGTCAACGGCGACGGTCGGGAAGACTTTTATGTCGGTGGTCCATTCAATCATTCCGGAGCAATTTTTATTCAGGCCAAAAATCAGAAATTCCGGAAACAATTGCTGACAACCGATCAGAAATTTGAGGAAGACATGGGTTGCCTCTTTTTCGATGCAGATATGGACGGAGACCAGGATCTTTATGTAGTCAGCGGGAGTAGCGAATTCGAATCCGGTTCGAAATATTATCAGGATAGATTATATAAAAATGATGGCGCCGGCCGCTTTACGCTTGATATTTCTGCATTGCCAAATACCGCCGGAAGTGGCTCCACCGTGAATGCCGCAGACTTTGACCGGGACGGCGACCTGGATCTTTTTGTCGGCGGACGACTTGCCCCCGGCCAGTATCCACTCCCCGGCCAAAGCTATTTATTACGAAACGATCATGGTAAATTCACAGACATTACAGCACAGTCTGCGCCCGCTCTTGGCAATATCGGCATGGTCACAACGGCGATCTGGACAGATTTCAACCAGGACGGCTGGGTTGATCTGATCGTCGCGGGAGAATGGATGCCCTTGACATTTTTTCAAAACCAGAGCGGAAAACTCTCGAACATCACCGGCACTACGGGATTGACAAATACTACAGGCTGGTGGAACAGCCTCGTTTCCGGTGATTTCGACGAAGATGGTGATGTAGATTACGTTGCCGGGAATTTAGGCCTCAATTCAGAAGGCAACCCGTCTGCAAGCAAGCCTTTAACGCTTCTTGCCAAAGATTTTGATAAAAACGGAAGCATAGACCCCGTTCTTTGCCGGTACCTGGGTGATGTCCTTTTTCCGGTTCACCCGCGCGACGAAATGACGAGCCAGATGAATTTTCTTAAAAAACGGTTTGTCTATTATGGCGATTATGCGAAGGCTTCTCTCTCAACCATATTCACCAAAGAAGAGCTCAATGACGCCAAACGACTGACCTGTGAAATGATGGAAAGTGTTTTTATTGAGAACAGGGGCAAGGGAAAATTTGTCCTCAAAATGCTCCCAATGGCTGTACAACTTGGCGATGTTTATGGAATCGTGACTGGTGATTACAATCAGGATGGCCATCTGGATTTGCTCTTAACCGGGAATTCCTATGCACCGGAATCGATCAGCGGAAGACTTGATGCATTCAACGGGCTCTTTTTGACCGGTGATGGGAAAGGCAATTTCTCCCCGGTTTCAGCGACAGAAAGCGGCTTTTTGGTAGAAGGAGACGGAAAAGGACTTGCAAGCCTGAAACTGGCAAATGGCGACACGCAAATACTTGCAGCGCAAAACAATGAGTTCCTGAAAACTTTTGTGGTAAGATCTCTTACAAAGCAGATCCAGATTAAACCGCTGACAACCGACGCATGGGCTGAACTGGTTTATGCAAACGGCCGGAAAATCAGGCATGAATTCAATTACGGGAACGGATATTTATCCCAATCCACGCGTGAAGCGTCATTCTCAACCAACAAGTTAATAACTGTTCAGACTGCTGACTTTAAAGGAAACAAGCGCCTGTTAAGATGGAAAAAGTAAATCCTATCCAACGAGCACACGTACTTTTTTGATCCGTTTTTTGTCGGCAGACTGCACTTTGAAAGTAATCCCCCTGTGTGTGGCGATTTCACCGGTACGGGGCATTCTTGAAAACAGCTCTAAAAGAAGTCCAGCCAGCGACTCACTGTTTCCTCTGACCTCGTGAAAATAATCGGTTTCCAGATCCAGCAAACGGCAGAGATCATTGATCAAAACCTTGCCTTCAAAAACATAAGTATTCTCATCAACCTTGGTGTAATTTACCTCATCCTCCTCGTCGTATTCGTCGTTGATATCGCCAAAAATCTCTTCAATAATGTCTTCCAATGTGATCAATCCGCTCGTACCACCATATTCGTCAACAACCATTGCCAAATGAACGCGCCGGTTCTGGAACTCCTTCATCAAATCATCGAGGTGTTTGCTTTCAGGAATGAAATAGGCGGGTCTTAATAATTTCTGCCAGTTGAAATGCTCGTTGTGATGCAAATGCGGAAGCAAATCCTTTACGTTCAAAATCCCTTCAACATGGTCGAGATCCTCCCGAAAAACAGGGACACGAGAATAGCCCGACTTATTTATTTTATCCATCAATTCGTGAAAATCAAGTTCAATATCAAAAGCAGTGATATGCAAACGTGCCTGCATTGCCTTCCTGGCATTCGTCTGCCGGAAATTCGCAAGTCCGCGCAACAGATCCGTTTCCTCTTCACTTTCTGCTTTTGCTTCGAGTCGCTCGGTTGATATTTCGGTGCCTTCCGGATTCAGAATGCCAAAGGCATAGCCCAGACGCATGATTGGCCTGGTAAGGGGTTCACAAACTTTAATGATAAGCTGCGTAACAGCAGATATTTTTGGTATAAGCTCAATTGCGTTTCTTGCACTGTAAAAACGAGTAACAGCATCAAGCCAAATCCACAATGCAAGTATACCGACAGAAATCCACGTAAAAGATGTGTAAGTACTAATCTGGAGTTCCTTCCATATCAGGGAAGCGCCCACAAGCAGTGCCAGTAACGTTACCGCCCGCTGAATAATGGACAAAGCAAGTTGTTGAATGCGCGTCGGGAGGTGATTTTCAGAAGCACTTTTGCGTTCCCAGGGATTTTCAAGGGCCCCGGCCGCTGCATATGCAGCCCGTATGCCCGAAAGATAAAGTGAAACTGCAAAAAGAAGGACTGCAATAATCAGTTCGTAGATGGTCGATGGATCTGCCGAAAAAGTAAGCCCCGCTACAAGCGGAAAACCGCGAAGTACAAAAATTGTTCGAAGGGGAGGTTCAATCCCCAAGCTCGTTCGGGACAGGGGATCGTCACTATCGTCTGTTTCTTTCACAAATATTCAGAAAGTTGTCATTAAGCCTTACAGGAAATCCTTATTTCAGGGAAGAAAAATCCAAAATTTACATTCAGATTTCAAGAGGTCAGATGAAAGTTCGTCAAAAACTTTCGAAAAGCAAGGCGCTACTATTATTTTATTTAAAAGATCGAATAGATTCCATAGAAAGTAACAAGCTGACCACCTGAACTTTATCGACCTACATTCCGTTTTTCCAATCAAATTCCAGAAAAGATTTGAGCTGATTTAAGTGGTTTGTGTAAATAGAAAGTAGCGATTCAATGCAGAAATACTACTTTCTATTTTTGTATCAGAACGGCAAATCATCATCGTCACCTCCGGCAGCCATGGATGGCGGAACCGGATCGGCCGGCCTGGGCGCCTGATTGTTTCTCGGAGCAGAGGATTGCTGTGCGTAACCCTGGTTTTCGCCACCACCGGCGTTTGACCCCGAAGGCCCGCCTAACAGGGTCATGCTGTTGGCCCTGATCGTTACACCTGTACGCTGCTGACCTTCCTTGTCCGTCCAGTTATCCGTCCGGATTCTTCCTTCGATGTAAACCTGATTACCTTTTTTAAGATATTTTTCTGCCACTTTTGCCAACCCTTCCCAAAGTTCAATGCGGTGCCACTCCGTGTTGTCAACACGTTCCCCGCTTTTATTGGTGTAGCTTTCCGTTGTGGCAATGCTAAATTTGGCCACTGCGGATCCACTTTCCAGATACCTGACTTCCGGATCGCTCCCCAAATTTCCAATCAAAATTACTTTGTTAACACTTGCTGCCATGATTTCTGCGTGTTGATGTTTTTATTATTGTAGGTTTAAAGATAACTGTATTTATGTAAAATCTGAATCCTGATTATCCTTAAACATCCTGTTCACTTATTTTTCCTGTCATTTTATCCTTCAAAATCAATTTGTTACGCCCGTCGTGCGTCAATTCCTTTTTAATGAGATAATACTGATCATCGTAATCAACATAATTTGACGGCTTGACAACACCTTCCCTTCCCCGCCAGACGGGCAGTTCCACTTTCTCCCACAATTTCGTTTTCGCTGATTTGTAAGCTGCATCGATTACTGCATTTACTACGTAGCCGTCATAAAAAGTTTCTGCGGCTTCTGTTCCATTTTCAGCAGAATTGAACATGTCCGTAAACATGTGATTGTATCCGAGCTCATTCACCTCGTCACCAACCGGGAACAACCAGCCGTTTTTGATCTCTGCTTTTTCAGCTACATAATCCTCCCCTTTTTTTTCTCCTTCGCCAGTTGTAAACATTTCAAAACCCGTTCTGAGGAAATTATTGATCCAGATCGTCCCCTCCGTTCCCATCACTTCATCTCTCAGGTCCATTCCTCCGCGGAATGTCCAGCTTACCTCAAATTGTCCGATCGCACCATTTTCGTATTTAACCAGGGCAATCGCGTGGTCTTCCGCGTCAATGGGTTTTACCTGCGTATCAGCCCAGCACATCACCTCCACTGGCCTGATATCCTTGCCGATAAAATTTCGCGATATTTCTATACAATGACAACCCAGGTCCAGGATACATCCACCCCCGGCCTGCTCAATATCCCAGAACCATTCACTGTGCGGGCCGGGATGCGCTTCCCTGGATTTAGCCCAGATAATTCTACCCAAAGCGCCATTTTTGACGCTTTCCATCGATTTTAAAAATTTAGGCGTGTAGCAGAGGTCTTCAAGATAACCGGCAAAAATACCGGCATCTTCTACCGCTTTCATCATCCGCAATGCCTCCTCGCCGTTGCGGCCAAGCGGCTTGGTTGATACCACCGCCTTTTTATGTTTTGCACAAAGCATCACTGCCTGTTCGTGAATGTTGTTGGGCAATGCAATACAGACCATATTTACATCAGGATGCGCAATCACCGCTTCCATGTCCGACGACCAGAATGAGCAGCCGTAATCCGCAGCGAATTTTTTTGCACTTTCTTCCCGCCGCGCATAAATGGCCACAACCTGATCCCGCCCGCGCTGACCATGAATTGATTCGGCATAAAAACGCCCGATAAAGCCGGAACCCAGCATTGCAATTTTCTGCATAATAGTATTGTAAGATTTAGTCAGGAATTGTCATTTGTAGTCAGGATTGGACAGGTTTAGTCAGGAATTGTCATTTGTTGTCAGGATTGGACAGGTTTAGTCAGGAATTGTCATTTGTAGTCAGGATGGGACAGGTTTAGTCAGGAATTGTCATTTGTTGTCAGGATTGGACAGGTTTGGTCAGGAATCGTCATTTGTAGTCAGAATTGTTTGGCGTCTTTGAGTTTTGTCAAAAACTGTGACTAGTTTTTATAGAAAGCCAATTGCTGTTGCAACGATCAATGACCATTCCTGACAACAAATGACCGTTCATGACTATCGCTGACAATTACTTGACATCCCTCACCAACTCCCGACCCTGAACTAAGCCGTCTTAACTTCGCTCTCCCAGCCCGTAGTCTTTAAAGCAGGATCATCCTCTTTTTTTAGAAAATCCGCGTTTTCAAATGAGGCTGCATTCCATTCCAGAAGCGCACGGTTCGGCACAATGGAAACCGGCACACGCCAGGAACTGGATGTTTCGCTGTACGCAATATTCGATTGGGAATTGTAACATGAAATCAGTGACCAGCGCGGACGTTCTGATAGATTGGCTTCTGATCTGTGCATCAGGTTACTATGAAAAAACAATGCATCGCCCGGTTCTATCTCACAATAAACCAGCTCCATTGTTTTAAGCGCGTGATTTACCATCTCCATATCCGCCCCTACCTGTTCACCTGCAAAACCATGATTTACACGTCCCATTTTGTGAGAACCTTTGATCACCTGCAGGCAGCCATTTTCCTTACTAGCGGCCGTGAGAGCGACCATTACACTCATAAGCTGGTCCGGATAAATAAACTGATTTTTGTACCAATAACCATAATCCTGATGCCACTCCCAGGCGCCACCAACCTTTGGCTCCTTTTGCATCAGTTTGGTATGGAAATGACAAACAGGGCTATTCGCATCAAGCAGCTGCGCTACTGAATTCACCATACGCTCACTCCTGATCAGATAACCAAAGACGTCGTCACCAGGCGTAAACCAGAGCGACAGTTTGGTTTTTTTGCCAGACTGATCGTTGAGATCCATTGCATTTTTCTGCATAACAGAATTCTGAATAGCTGTGTCATATAATTTACCAATCTCTTCCTGATTAAAAAGGCCCTTTACAACCAGATAACCATCCTGCTCATAACTGGTTTTTTGCTCGGCTGTCAATTCCATAGTGTTCATCCGTTTGTAATTTACATGTCCAATACAAATTTATATTACTTCTGACATATTTCCTCGCCGGTCCGGATCTATAAAAACTTTTCATCCCGCAGCAACATATCCATCAAAATCGGCTTTGGAAGTACTTCAATTTCCGCTCTGCTGTAAAAAAGAAGATCGTCCGGCAGATTTACCATTGCCGCTTCATTAAGTTTTATCCACCAGAATTTCACGTTTAGTTTCTGATGCGTGAGCAGGTGTGTATAAGTCTTTGGAATTTCGATCAGTTCCCCATTTTTTAGCCAATCCGCTACATTGGAGTTACCAGCAAGTTCATCCGGCTCAGCGTTCTCAAATTTTGACTCTATCAGATAAAAATCATAGAGTCCCTGCCATATATCTTTACCGGGCCGCTCCCGCATCGCCAGTGCTCCCTGTTTTTCCAAAATAATGTAATTCAGATAGCGCTTGCGCACAGCCGCTTTTTTCATTTTCACCGGCAATTGTGGCTGCATTTGAAACTTGAATGCATAACACATCCCGGAAAACGGGCATACGGAGCAATCCGGCGCTACGGGGATGCACTGCAAAGCGCCGAACTCAATCATGGCCTGATTATATGTAGCAGGATCTACCTTTGAAATCAACTGCCGGGCTACTTCGATAAACTCCTTTTTACCCTCATTGCTCAGAATGTCGGTAAATATTCCAAACAAACGAGCCAGAACCCGATACACATTCCCATCAACAGCGGGTACAATTTCGTTAAAAGAAAAAGATGCAATGGCCGCCGCCGTGTAGTTTCCAAGTCCTTTTAATTTAGCAAGCTGAACAGCTTTATCCGGAAATTTCCCTTCAAATTCTCCTACAATTTGCCGGGCAGTAAAATGCATATTGCGCGCCCTTGAATAATAGCCAAGCCCCTGCCAGAGACGAAGAACATCTTTTTCCTCAGCCATGGCCAGGTCGAAAACAGTGGGATAATTTTCAAGGAATTTTACATAATACGGTGTCCCCTGAGCCACACGGGTTTGCTGCAGTATAATTTCTGAAAGCCAGATTTTGTAAGGATCCGTTGTATTTCTCCAAAGCAAAGGGCGATGGTGCGCCAGATACCAGGATTTTAGTTTTGCATTGAATTCAAGTAGTTCCAAATCGTCGATAAGCATGCTGTTTTAACCTATGTACTCTGTTTTTTAATGGTTTACAAAAAAATGAAAACCTTTACCTTTTAAATTATGGTAAAATTACCCTACCTTTGTGTTCCCAAATTTTAGAGGAGCGAATAAATAAACGAAATAATATCCACTTAAAGTAAACTATCAAAGTGACTAAGGCAGACGTAATCGCACAGATTTCTGAGAAAACAGGTGTAGACAAGGGCGATGTTCAACAAACGCTAGAATCGTTTTTCACCGTGGTAAAGGACTCTCTCTCTGAGGGTGAAAACCTTTATGTAAGAGGTTTTGGCAGCTTTATTAATAAAAAGCGTGCCCGTAAAGTTGCCCGCAACATCTCGAAGGGTACTTCGATGATCATTGACGAGCATTTTGTTCCAAGCTTCAAACCCGCTAAAGTTTTTGTTGAGCAGGTTAAAGTAAGTGACAAATTGAAATTGGTCGCTGAAAAATAATTTGCCTCTCATAGGTTTTTTATCCATTTTATGACAAAGTCTATCATTCTTTCCTGTGTACTTGCCGTTGCTTTGGTGGGGACTTTATTCAGTCTTCCAAAAGTTGTGGTGAACACCAAGGCCAAAGAAATGGACAAAGGGAGTGAGCAGGCTGCTGCGCCCGCTGGTGATAAAGCACCCGGCAATGCTGCCGCTGCACCCGTGAACTCGCACGATGGAGCCGCTTTTACACCTGAACAGCAAAAAATAGTTGACCAGCTCAGGAGCGGCTTCAATCAGGCTGGTGAAAAAGATAAAGCCGCAGCAGGTCTTAAACTATCAGACAAATTTGCCACGCTGCAGAAATTTGACAGTGCTGCATTTTATGCTGAAAAAGTGGCTACCTTGGCACCGACTGTTGAGCATCTTGTGAAAACGGGGGATCGTTACTATGAGGCGTATGGTTTTGCAGTAGATGATCAGAAGGCGAAGGCGTTGGGTTCAAAAACGCGAGAGTTTTATCAAAAAGCAATTGATCAGAATCCTAACCTGCTTGCTGCCAAGGCAAATATGGCTATGACTTACGTAAACACTGAAAATCCGATGCAAGGGATTTTAATGTTGCGGGAGGTGCTGGATACGGACCCTACAAATGAACTGGCTTTGTTTAATCTTGGGATTTTATCCATGCGGTCGAACCAGTACTCAAAAGCGGCGGACAGATTTAAGCAGATACTTACCAACAACCCTGCCAACACGAAAGCTAAATTCTATTTAGGACTGACATTGGTGGAATTGGGAAATAAAGAAGAAGCCCGGAGAGTTTTATCTGAGGTGAAAAAAGAAGAAAAAGACCCGGTTATCCAACAGGCAATCGGGGAGTTGGAGACACGTCTTAATAATTGACGAACATCTGAAAATAGCCGTTTTTGATAGATAGATGGCGACAGCTATTTACCATACAGAGAAGGTTTCAAATAGTACAAAACAATTATTTATATTATAAACGACATAGATTTATGCCTTGCGGAAAAAAAAGAAAGAGACATAAGATTTCTACACACAAGAGAAAAAAACGTCTAAGAAAAAACAGACACAAGAAGAAATAAATAGCATTAACCGGATTTCACAATTACTGTGAATCCGGTTATATATTCTTCATGCTAGTTGTGTTGCCCGCTTTACTTCGAAAACGGGATGTTAAGTATTAACTTTTTTATAGCCATTTGGTTGGTTGAACATTGAGTAACGAGTTATTAATCAATTCTACTCAAAAGGGAGAACGTATTGCCCTTTTGCAGGATAAACGTCTGTTAGAATACCACGTCGAAACACCAGATCAGAGCTTTACCGTTGGGGATATTTACCTCGGTACTGTTCGGAAATTGGTTGCAGGGCTCAATGCTGCCTTTGTAGACGTCGGGTTTGAAAAGGATGCATTTCTGCATTACCTGGATCTTGGTCCCAATATCAACTCTCTTAATAAACTTACCAAGGATGTAATTTCCAAGCGGGCTCAGTCAGGCAAATTGAATAATTTCAAGATGGAGCCTGAAATTGAAAAGCTTGGAAAAATTGACAAGGTTCTCTCAAAGAATCAGCCAATTTTGGTTCAGATTGTTAAAGAACCAATCTCTACAAAAGGCCCTCGCTTGTCCTGCGATATATCCATTGCGGGCAGATACATCGTCCTCGTCCCTTTTTCAAACTCTGTCAATCTATCAAAAAAGATTACAGACAAGCAGGAAAGGACTCGTCTTCAACGCCTCATGTCTTCGATCAAACCAGCCAATTTTGGTGTGATCATCCGTACAGTTGCCACAGGAAAAGACGTTGATGAGCTGAATAAAGATCTGAAAGACTGTCTTGAGAAATGGGAAAATGGGATCAAGGCACTGCGTGATGCAAAGCCTCGTGACCGCGTCATAGGAGAAATGAACCGTGCTTCATCAATCATCCGCGATATGCTGAATGAGTCATTCGACAGCATTACGGTTGATTCCAAAGAGGTTTATGATGACATTAAGGCTTACATCCACAACATTGCCCCCGACAAAGAGAATATTCTAAAGTTGCACAACGGTAAGAATAAGATCTTTGAACAATTCGGTCTTGAAAAACAGATCAAATCCCTTTTTGGTCGCTCCGTAAGTTTACCGAACGGTGGTTATCTGATCATTGAGCATACCGAAGCACTTCATGTAATCGACGTAAACAGCGGGAATAAATCAAATTCCGAAGAGGATCAGGAGGCGACCGCGCTGAGCGTAAACCTGGAAGCTGCCAAAGAAGTTGCCCGTCAGTTGCGGTTGCGCGACATGGGTGGAATCATCGTTGTCGATTTTATCGACATGAAGAAGGCGGAGAACAAACGCGTTCTTTTTGATACCATGCGCGATGAAATGAAAGGTGACCGTTCAAAATATACGGTTTTGCCACTTTCAAAATTCGGACTTCTTCAGATTACCCGTCAGCGTGTTCGTCCTGAAATGAACATCGTGACCCGTGAAACCTGCCCTACCTGCGGCGGTACCGGAACGATCCAGGCGAGTATTCTAGTCTCGGACGTGATTGCGAACAATCTGGATTATATGCTTTCCAAGCAGAATGAACGTGGTATCACGATTGTCCTACACCCTTTCCTGCATTCCTATTTCACAAAAGGAATTATGTCGGAACAGATTAAATGGTTCTTCCAATACAAGACGTGGGTAAAACTGATCAAGGATTCTTCGCTGGGTGTGACCGAATTCAAATTCCACAATCGTTACGGAGAGGAAATTGAGATAGTTCCGGGAAATTGACGAGTAGCTGATAGCTTTGGGCTATTGGCTTTTAGCTTTTCGGCGGTCAAATCTTCATTCACCTTTACTCTGGCCGGTCACAAATCGTCTCACCGAGATTATTTTCCTTTCCAAACAGGAGTTCGTTTTTCTCGAAAAGCTGCGATTCCTTCCGCCGCGTCTTCTGAACGAAGAATCATATCAAGCTGATCTTTGAGGTATGCGTGCTGCTCATGTTTCGGTAGACCGGAAAGTGCTTCAAAGGATTGCATTCCCAGTTTTATCGCGTAAGGTGCATTGTCACAGATCTGCTCTGCCATCTTTTGAACTTCGCCGACCACATCGTCATTCTCAGCAATCTTCGTTACCAAACCCATTGCCAGCGCCTCATTTGCCGAATACGTTTGACCTGTCACCGACATTTCCAAAACTTTTCTTGGTGAAACTACACGAGCCAGAGACGCCATGACCTGCATCGGCCAGATTCCTCTTTTCACTTCCGGCAAACTGAAAGTCACTTCACGATTACAAATCACGAAACCTGCACCGCAAATCAGTAAAAATCCGCCTGCAAAAACCGAACCTTCGACCTGAGCGATACAAGGTTTATGCAATTCATTAAAAACATCTCCCAGCAAAATGCCCTCTTGTGGATCCGGAAGCTGGGCATTCTTCTGATCTGCACACGGATCTTGAAAAGCGTTTAAATCTGCTCCGGCACAAAAAATGGGCCCATTTGCTTTCAAAATTACACATCTCACGTCATCATTGTAATGGGCGAAAGCCAGCGAGAAAGCGATCTCAGAAGCCATTTCCGGCGTGAACGCGTTTCGCTTTTCCGGTCGGTTTAAGGTAATTGTGAAGACGTGATTTTCCAGTTCCGTCAGAAGGTAATTCAGATGGATGGAACTGAAGTTCTGTGTTGCTTCCTTAGTGTAAAATCGCATTCAAACGCACTTTTAACGGTGGAACGAACTCATTTAGTAATGACTTCTTCAAGCATTGAAATGTACTGCGTAATTCCATCTTCAATTTCACGGAGATAGATAAACTCGTCAGCGCTATGCGAGCGTGCCGAGTGCCCTGGCCCCATTTTCAGAGATGGACAATCCAGCAGCGCCTGATCAGATGTCGTCGGTGATCCGTATGCATTGCGCCCCATTTTTAAACCCGCTTGTACGATCGGATGATCCATGGGAATGCTGGAAGGCCGCAGACGGATTGAGCGCGCACTAACCTCAGACTGTATATTTGCCTGAATTTCTTCGATCAATTCTTCCAATGTGTACTGATCCGTGGCTCGGACATCAATCGTAAAAGTACAGGTGTCCGGCACGACATTGTGCTGTGTACCCGCCTGAATAATCGTAACTGACATTTTCACTGGTCCAAGCGTCGGCGACACTTTGGGGAATTTATAACTGTTGATCCACTGAATATCCTGGATCGCCTTGTAAATCGCATTCTCACCCTCCTCTCTCGCAGCATGACCAGAAACGCCTTTAGCAGTACAATCCAGCACCAACAGACCTTTTTCAGCTACTGCAAGGTGCATTTCCGTTGGCTCACCAACAATAGCAAACGAGATTTCAGGCAACTCCGGAACAACAATCTCCAATCCCTCTTTACCGGAAATTTCCTCCTCGGACGTTGTCGCAATCGCCACGTTGTAGGTCAGATCCTGGCGATCATAGAAATAACAAAAAGTAGCGATCAGGGAAACCAGACAACCGCCTGCATCATTGCTACCAAGGCCATACAGTTTGCCATCAAATACCAACGGTTCAAACGGATCCAGCGTCCAGGATTTATTAGGCTTTACGGTGTCATGATGGGAATTTAGGAGAACGGTTGGTTTCGCTGGATCGAAATATTTGTTGTAGGCCCAAAGATTATTCTTCTTGCGTTGGAAGGGGATATTTTTTTCGTAAAAAAAACCTTCCAGTATCAATGCCGTTTTATCTTCTTCCCGGCTCAGCGAAGGCGTACTGATTAGCTTTTTTAGAAGACTGATCGCTTGCTGAGATAGAACTTGTATCGTTTCAAGTGCGGTTGAAGTAACCATAGTCGGGTGGTAAAATTCAAAATTTTATTTGGCAAAGGTATAAAAAAAGGGACTAGCACTTACTAGCACCAGTCCCTTAGAATTCGATTAGAAATAATTTCCTGCGCCTTGAAACATCTGTACGGTTACCATCTTACCTGTCCTTCACCTCTAACCACCCACTTTTCTGTAACCAGTTTTTCAAGCGCAAATGGACCGCGTGCATGTAGTTTCTGTGTCGAGATTCCAATTTCGGCACCGAGACCAAAAACGGCACCATCTGTAAAACGGGTAGAAGCATTGGCATAAACAGCGGCAGCATCCACCTCATTTAAAAAACGTTCTATTTTTTCAGCATCTTTGGAAATGATCGCTTCCGAATGGCGCGACGAATGTTCCCGAATATGATCCAGAGCGTCATCCAGTCCGTCCAAAACCTTCACTGAACACTTGTAGTCAAGAAATTCGCGTCCAAAATCCTCCGGCTCCGCTTTTTGTAAATATGGATATCCAGCTTCTAATAGTATGGCGTGAGACGTCTCATCTGCGAAAATTTCTACATTCCACTTCACAAATCCCTGTTTCAGTTTTGGCAAAAATTCAGCGGCAATCTCCTTATCTACCAATACAGTATCGAGTGAATTGCAAACCGATGGACGCGAAACCTTCGCATTCACGACAATTTCAGCGCCATTGTCCAGATCACCTGTTTTCTCTATGTAAGTATGACACACACCTGCCCCGGTTTCGATTGTTGGGACACTTGAATTTTCCCGCACATATTTAATCAGCCCCTCAGAACCGCGCGGAATGATAATGTCTACGTATTTTGTCGCAGTCAGCAATTCCATCACAAATTCGCGGCCGGTGGGAAGTAACGTCACAGCACCCTTGTCAACCCCTGCTTCGGCCAGAGATTCGTGAATTAATCCAACCAAAAATGTATTGGAGAAATGTGCTTCCTTACCTCCCTTCAAAACGCAGGCGTTCGCAGAACGAAGACATAAAGATGCAACGTCAAGCGTTACGTTCGGTCTGGATTCGTAGATCACGCCAACAACGCCCAGCGGAACTGCGATTTTGCGCAAAGACAAACCTTGCTCAATCGTTCTGTCAACCAATATTTCACCTGTCGGGTCCGGGAGAGCAGCTACATCTCTCAGACTTTGAGCTAAACCTTTGATCCGGTTTTCATTCAAAAGCAGACGATCTTTTTTGGGATCGGCATCATCCATCAAGTCCAGATCCTTCCGGTTTTCCGAAATAATCTGGGCGGTATTGGCCAATACCTTCTCAGCCAATGAATTTAATAAGTCGGCACGCTGACGATCCGAAAGTTTACGAACTCCGATCGCTGCCTGCTGCGCTGCTTTTAAAAGAGGTGAAATTGATTCCATTAAAGTAATACGATATCGTTGGCATGTGCCACTTCAAAATTCATTGTTTTCAAATTTTCCCGGATTGCCCCGGAAGTCTCTCTTGCCCGCGCTACGGCAACCATTTCCTGATCGGCAGTGTATATTTCAATAATTTCTCCTGCTTCAAATTCCCCATTTACGTCAGTGACACCTACCGCAAGTAAACTCTTACGTTTCAGAAGTGCTTTGCTTGCACCTTCATCAATCTGCAATCGGCCCGAAACCAATCCACCGCTTCCCAACCATCTGTTTCTTGCCGACAAGGTACTTTTTCCAGCACTGATCACCGTCCCCGCTTTGCCTTCCAATGCTTTCAGCAGCTCATCCTGCTGGTTCATTCCAAATATCACAACACGGATTGCCATGCGTGCGGCAAGTTTTGCGAAGGTTAGCTTGGAGGCCATCCCGCCTAAACCTAGAAAGGATTTATCAGTACGTACGAATTTAAAAACCTCATTCACGTTCGATACGTTCCCCAAAATCTTCCCGTTGCCGTCCAGCAAACCTCCTACTGACGTACAAAACATAAGCGATTCAGCTCCGAAACCAACTGCAAGCAAGGTTGCCAGCTCGTCATTATCTGAGAATTTCAGTTCCCGATCGCTCACAACATCATTTTCGTTTACGATCGGAATGATTCCGTTTGTCCAGAGTTCTTCGAAAGTCTCTTTCAGTTGCAAAAATTTGTTGCGATTGGCGAAGTGCTGCCGTTCGCAAAGACTTTGTGCAATAAAAATTTTATTCGGAGCAAAATAGGTCGAATACAATCCTACAAGCAACGGATTTCCAACCGAAGCAGCTGCCTTCCTCTGCGTCATGGTTCCTTTGTAATCCTGGATGTAAGCTTTTCCCGCTCCCACTGCGCCGGAGGAAACAATGATGATGCGGTACCTGGAATGGATTTCCGAAACCTGCCTCGCAATTTCCGAGATGATCCTGACGTCAGGCTCGCCGGATGGCAAAGTAATTGAGGCGGTTCCGAACTTGATAACTAGTATTGGCTTTGACACTTGAACGCTGGATCTGAAGCACGTGTTTCAACGCGGCGGTAATTTTCCTGCAAAAATAATCGATTTAAACTGAATAAGGGCTTTCTGAGAAATTATTGATCGCTGGTATTTGGCCCGGACATTCGAAATAACACACTCCCATCAAATCTTCGCTTGGTTTTCAATCCAGATTTAAGCATTTTCATGTATTCGTCTTTGGGTATCTCAATAGCACCATAGCGCAGCACATTATCGTTGATAAATTGTGTATCGAGCAATTTAAAATCATTGGCCCGCAGAATTTCAATCAGGTAATGAAATGCTACTTTTGAAGCATTACTTTCTTTTGAAAACATCGACTCCCCAAAAAAAACCGCATTAATGGATACACCATACAATCCCCCAACCAAACGATCATTCCGGTACGCTTCTACACTGTGCGCATACCCAAGTTTGTGCAGAGCAGTGTATGTACTGATGATCTCTTCCGAAATCCAGGTTCCGTCTTCACCTGCCCTGGGCGCTGCACAACCCCTCATTGTACCTTCAAAATTGTAATCGACCCGAATTTCAAAGGTTTTTTTGTTTAAAACCGGGCGCAATGATCTGGAGGGTTTATAAGTATCAATCGGAATAATGGCACGGGGATCAGGCGAATACCAGTAGATGGCTCCGTTGGTTTCTGCCATGGGAAATATGCCATTTATATAGCCATTGAGCAGGTCTTCGGCGGTAAAATCGGACATCAGGTGGAATATTGGGTTCTCAAAAGTATATATTTATCAAACACGTGAGGACAATGTTCGGCAAATTAGCCTCCAAACAACCTCCTGCGGTGCCGAGGATGACGTATATTTATTTTTAACTCAAAACGAACCATAAAAATATATCTGCTGTTTCTTTGGAGTACTAATTATTTTTGCAAAATTTGCATCCTCTTAGACGACCAACAAAGTCAATGAATAGCAACGGAATACATACTGTTCTTCATACTACACCTTTCAGGTTTAGGTCCCCCAGGACCGTCTAACTCTATTTTGCCTACGTGGTAAAACTTTTTCCCCGCCATTTTCTTTAAATTTTTGAAACGTCCCATCGTAGTTTTCTGGGAATTTAATTTTTGTTTCGAACAATTTTTCGTCAGTAAAGCCATCAATGAAAAATACCGAAGTAGTAGGCAGTAAGTTTATTGTACAAACTGCCAATGAAAATCATCTCCATTTTGCCGAAACAATTTGCGCAGAAATGGAAGAGAGTGCCAAAAAACGTGGTACGGGTATAGCGAAGCGTTCTCCTGTTTATATCATGGAAAAAATGGTAGAAGGGAAAGCGATTATAGCAACTACAAATGACGGAGTATGGGTGGGTTTCTGTTACATTGAAACATGGGAACATGGAAAATTTGTAGCCAACTCAGGACTCATCGTACATCCTGATTTCCGTAATAGCGGTATGGCCAAAGCCATCAAACAAAAAGCATTTGAGTTATCGCGCAAGAAATATCCGGATGCGAAAATCATCGGGATCACAACAAGTTTGCCGGTTATGAAGATCAACTCTGATCTGGGTTACGAACCGGTTACTTTTAGCGAATTACCTGCTGATGATGCATTCTGGAAAGGGTGTGCCAGCTGCGTAAATTATGATGTACTAACCCGTACCGGCAGAAAACATTGCCTGTGCACCGGAATGATGTACAATCCGGAAGAACATAAGAAAACGGAGGCCCAGCCTGAAAAAGATTCCTGGGATTTCCTTAAAGAATCAAGCCTTTATGAGCGCTGGATGCGTATCAAACAACGCATATTGTTGCGAAGGGAAGAACGTGCCAAAAAGAAAAACGCCGAGGCTGTGCTTGTACATTAGTGTATCGCAGTTGATTTACAGATTATAATATCTTTTAAATACCTCGCCCGGCAGCCTTTACAAGCCCGATGCGAGGTATTTTTTGTTACTTTTGCAGTTCGATATAAAGCAGTAAGAATCACATATATTTCCATAATGTCACAGCCCAAAGTAGTATTAGCGTTTAGCGGAGGATTGGATACCTCATTTTGTGTAAAATATTTAGCCGAAGATAAGGGCTACGAAGTATATTCAGTTCTGGTGGATACAGGCGGATTTTCTGATGAAGATCTGAAAACCATTGAGACCAATGCCTATGCACTTGGCGTGAAAAAACATGCGACCATTTCCAAAACAACAGATTATTACAACGACTGTATCAAATATCTGATTTTTGGTAATGTTCTGAAAAACAATACGTACCCACTGTCTGTAAGTGCAGAGCGCGTTTTTCAGGCCGTTGCCGTTGCTGAATATGCGAAAGAAATTGGTGCAACTGCAATCGCGCATGGAAGTACGGGTGCCGGAAACGACCAGGTTCGTTTTGATATGGCATTCCGGATTATCATTCCGGAAGCTGAAATTATAACACCAATCCGTGACTTAAAGCTTTCACGTGAGGCTGAAATTGAATACCTGACTAAAAAAGGCGTTGGTCGCGAGTGGGCCAAAGCAGCATACAGCATCAACAAAGGACTTTGGGGAACTTCAGTTGGAGGAAAAGAAACGTTGACTTCTGAAAAATATCTTCCGGAAGAAGCATGGCCAACTCAGGTTTCTAAAACTGAACCTGAAACTATTACGCTGGAATTTGTTGAAGGTGAATTGAAAGGTGTAGCAGGAGAAAGTTTCGAAAATCCGGTTCAGGCAATCCAGAAATTAGCAGCGATTGCGCAACCTTTCGGAATTGGACGTGATATTCACGTGGGTGATACGATTATCGGTATCAAAGGACGCGTTGGTTTCGAAGCTGCAGCTCCCTTGATCATCATCAAAGCGCATCACACGCTCGAAAAACATGTTTTGAGCGAGCAACAGCTTTACTGGAAAGAACAACTTTCTAATACGTACGGGACGCTTCTTCACAAAGGTCAGTTCACTGAACCTGTCATGCGTAACATCGAAGCGTTTCTTACTGATACACAACCACATGTGACAGGAAAAGTTCACGTACATCTTGCGCCATACCGTTTCTACATAGAAGGAATTGAATCTCCATTTGATCTGATGTCATCCAAATTTGGAAGTTATGGCGAAATGAACAATGCCTGGACCGGTGATGATGTGAGAGGATTCTCGAAAGTTGCTTCTAATCAGGTGATGATTTATCAGAAAGTAAGCGAGAGCAATGGTTAAGGGTTAGGAGTTAATTGAAATGATTGGAAAGTGAAAAAATCAAGTATTGCTGGAAAGCAATTTCCATAATGGATTGAAACGCACTTCAGTAATATTTTCTAAATACTTTTAAGATGAGTAAGAGCGAACTTCAAAATGAAATTGTAAAAGCAACCGAAGAATTACCGGAATCGCTGGTAAAGGAAATTCTTGATTTTGCAGAATTCTTGATAAACAAGCAAGCAAAATCGTCTAATGAACAAATAAGATTGGAACTAGACAGCTTGTCTCAATCTGAAATCTCTCACTTAGAAGAAGAATTCACTGGATATAAATTAGCTTATCCCAAAATAAATGACTGACATTCCTCTGCAATATGTTGCTGATACTATGGCGGTAGTAATTTGGTTAGAGCAAAGAAAATTACCGCTTACAGTTAACGAAATATTTGAAAGGTCAAATCATATTGATAGTAACATATCAATTTGGATTCCTGCTATTGTCTTGGCAGAAATTGGATATTTGTTTGAAAAGAAGAGAATTGAAACTTCGCTCAAAGATGTCCAGTCGCTAATAGAGTCTTGCAATAGCTTTAAAGTAGCTAATCTAACAAATGAAATTATTCTCAAATCTTTTGAAATAAAAGATATTCCGGAACTGCACGATCGGCTGATTGCCGGAACGGCATATACATTTAATTGCCTGCTGTTAACAAATGATCCTAAAATTGAAAAATCGACATTTGTAGAAACAATCTGGAAATGAACAAATTATGGACACAAAAATAAATATAGGCATCATCGGTGCGGCGGGTTATACAGGTGGAGAATTATTGAGAATTGTCATTAACCATCCAAACGTAACTATTGCCTTTGCACATAGTAAAAGCCAGATCGGGAAACCGGTTTATGCTACGCATACTGATTTATTGGGTGATACGGAACTGATTTTTTCGGGAGATGATATTCAAACCTTATTGAACCAGGAAAGTTTAAATGCCATTTTCCTATGCTCAGGTCACGGAGAATCGAAGAAGTTTCTGAATGAATATAATGTTCCTGAAACTGTTAAAATCATTGATTTGAGTACTGATTTCCGTGATGAATCATATGGTTTCACGTATGGTTTACCTGAACTACAAAAAGAAAAAATAAAGACTGCGACCAAAATAGCTAATCCAGGTTGTTTTGCGACGAGTATTGAACTGGCGATTTTACCGTTGGCGAATGCTGGTTTGTTGAAGGACGATGTTCATGTAAGCGCAGTGACGGGAAGTACTGGTGCTGGACAATCGCTGAGCGCAACGACACATTTTTCATGGAGAAACAATAACCTGTCGATTTACAAGGCTTTCAGTCACCAGCATTTGACAGAAATAAAAATGAGCCTGAAGAAATTGCAGGCTGGTTTTAACAAGGCAGTGAATTTTGTTCCATATCGAGGCGATTTTACCCGTGGAATTATGGCCAATGTTTACACGTCGTTTTCAGGAACAATTGAGGAAGCGAAGGCACTTTATAAAAATTATTATGCTGAACATCCATTCACGCATGTAAGTGATTCGCCTATTGATGTGAAACAAGTGGTTAATACCAATAAATGTTTCATTCATTTGGAAGTTCATGATGGTCAATTGTTGATCAGCAGTATCATTGATAATTTAACAAAAGGTGCTTCGGGACAAGCCGTTCAAAACCTAAACCTGATCTTCGGATTACCGGAAGATGCTGGATTAAGGTTAAAAGCACCGTCATTCTGATTTTTGTTTAAACGCAGAGTTAAGGAGTTAAGCGCAGAGGACGCTGAAACTTATTCTCTGCGGCACTCCGCGTAAAAACTCATTTCCTCTGCGTTTAAAAAATATTACTATGTCACATTTATTTGATGTTTATCCACTTTACGATATAGAACCTGTAAAGGCTGAGGGCAGCTATTTATGGGATACGAATGGTACTAAATACCTGGATCTTTATGGCGGTCATGCGGTGATCTCCGTTGGACATTGTCATCCGTATTATGTCGATATGTTAAGCAAGCAGCTTCATGCGATTAACTTTTACTCCAATTCAGTAAAAATATCTTTGCAGGAAGAATTGGCTGAGAAACTTGGAGATCTTTCAGGTTACCCTGATTACAAACTTTTTCTGGTAAATTCTGGCGCAGAAGCAAATGAAAATGCTTTAAAACTTGCCTCATTTCATACAGGCCGCTCCAAAGTTGTTGCGTTTACAAAGGCATTTCACGGGCGTACTGCCGGAGCGGTTGCAGCGACAGACAATCCGTCTATTGTTGCGCCTGTCAACTACAATAAACATGTTACTTTCCTGCCTTTCAATGACATTGACGCACTTCAGGAAGGTATAACAGATGAAGTTTGTGCGGTAATCGTTGAAGGAATTCAGGGTGTTGGTGGAATCCAGGTGAGCAGTGATGCGTTTCTTCAGGCTTTACGTAAGCGTTGTGATGAAACCGGAGCCGTTTTAATTCTGGATAGCGTGCAATGTGGCTATGGCCGTACCGGAAAATTTTTCTCACACCAGTTCAGTGGTATCCATCCGGATCTGATGACTATGGCGAAAGGTATGGGCAATGGGTTTCCTATCGGTGGTGTATTGATTTCACCAAAATTCAAAGCGAGCTATGGTCTGCTGGGCACAACATTTGGTGGAAATCATATGGCGTGTGCTGCCGGGATTGCTGTGCTTGATATCATGCAAAATGAAAACCTGCTTGATAACGCTGCTGAAATTGGCGAATATCTGATGAAGGGAATTGAGGAAATCGGTGGCTATAAAGAATTACGGGGACGTGGGTTGATGATCGGAATTGAGTTTGATTTTCCGGTAAAAGATCTGCGGAACAAATTACTGTTTGAGCACAAAATGTTTACCGGTGTTGCAGGGGCAAATACAATCAGATTATTGCCTTCCCTGGCCTTGGGCAAGGAGGAGGCGGATGCGTTCCTAGGAGCATTACGATTCTGTTTAAACGCAGAGTTGAAGGGAGTTTGACACTGAGTTCACAGAGTTTTAAAGTAAGTTAGAATACTTCATTCAACGAAAAACTTCATGGAAAATAGGATTAGCATCATTAAAAAGATTGCCTCACCATGGAATTATCAGAGAATGACATTACTGGCATTATTTTAAAGTCTTCTTTTAAAGTTCACACGGCTCTTGGTCCGGGCCTTCTGGAATCGGTTTATGCGGAGTGTTTGTTTTTCGAAATATCAAAAGCCGGGCTTGTGGTTGAGAAACAAAAGGTTGTACCAGTAATTTATGAAACCATTACACTCGAATCAGGTTTCAGACTTGACCTGATCATCGAAAATAAGGTGATTGTAGAATTAAAAGCAGTCGAAGCTTTAAATGAAGTTCATTTTGCTCAAACTCTCACGTATCTTCGCTTATCTAAATGTAAAGTTGGATTGCTAATAAATTTTAACGTGGTTTCACTGAAAGATGGTATTCGCAGAATTGTAAACAATTTTTAACGCTGCGAAACACTGCGGTTACTCATTAACTCTGCGTTTAAATACAACAACATAATAAATGAAACATTTTCTTTCCATAAACGACGTAACAGACCTTAACCAGCTTATTACCAGCGGTATTGTTTCCAAAAGGAATCCATTTGGTGATGCTGATCTGGGGAAGAACAAAACCATTGGCCTCTTGTTTTTTAATTCAAGCCTGCGCACCAGGATCAGTACGCAGAAAGCAGCTCAAAATCTGGGGCTGAATGTGATCATGATGAATGTGGGCCAGGATGGCTGGGGATTGGAAATGGAAGAAGGTGTGATCATGAATGGCGACAAAGCCGAACATGTGAAGGAAGCCGCTGCGGTGATTGGCCGGTATTGTGATATTATCGGAATCCGTTCCTTTGCGGGCTTACAGGACCGGGAGAAAGATTACCAGGAGATCGTTTTTCAGCAGTTCAAAAAATATGCTGAGGTACCCATTGTCAATCTGGAATCAGCAACACGCCATCCATTGCAGTCGCTGGCCGACTGCATTACGATTGAAGAATTTCGTTTGAAAGAACGGCCAAAAGTTGTTCTCACCTGGTTGCCGCATTTCAAAGCTCTGCCGCAGGCCGTAGCGAATTCTTTTTGTGAGTGGATGAACCCAATGAACGTTGAATTGGTGATTACCCATCCCGAAGGATATGACCTTGCACCGGAATTTGTTGGAAAAGGACAGGTAATTTACGATCAGAATAAAGCCCTTGAAGGAGCTGACTTTGTTTATGGAAAAAACTGGTCATCATACACCCACTACGGACAGGTACTTAACAGCGATCCGTCGTGGATGATTAACGAAGCAAAAATGGGGCTGACAGACAACGGCAAATTTATGCATTGCCTTCCGCTCAGAAGAAATATGAAGGTCGCCGATGACGTTTTGGACGGGCCGAGATCACTCGTAATAGAACAGGCCGCAAATCGTGAATGGTCTGCACAGGCGGTGTTACGCGAAATATTGATTGGAATGTAAAAGGAAGACTTCACCATGAATTTGAATTTAAAGTATTGTAATGCGTACTGATACATTGAGCGATTTGTCTGTAACTGCAGAGAGATCAATAAAAAAGACCGGCGTTTTAATCGTTAACCTGGGCACTCCGAATAGTCCGTCCGTGCCGGATGTGAGGAAATATTTGAGAGAATTTTTGATGGACGAAAGGGTCATTGATATTCCTTATTTGAATCGATGGCTGCTGATCAATCTCATCATAGCACCTTTCAGAGCTCCAAAATCTGCCAAAATTTACCAGCAGCTTTGGACACCTGCGGGATCTCCGCTTAAAATTTACGGCCAGTCTGTTGAGAAAAAACTCCAGAAAGTTCTGGGTGATGATTACGTGGTCAAACTGGCGATGCGCTACCAAAGTCCCAGCATTGAAAACGGCTTGAAGGAGCTCAGGAAAGAATGCCTTTCGGAGATTGTTGTGGTTCCATTCTTTCCGCAGTACGCTTCTGCGTCGACAGGTTCTGTTTACAAGAAAGTAATGGATACGGTGAAGGACTGGGAAGTTTTGCCGGAAATCAAATTTATTAACCGGTTTCTTGATCATCCTAAGTTTGTTGAAGGGTTTGTAAATCTTGGTAAAAAATACATGGCGCAACGTGAATACGACCATTTCGTTTTCAGTTACCATGGAATTCCCGAACGTCAGATCACAAAAGGGGACGTTGCCAATTATTGCAAGTTTGGGAGCTGCTGTGATTCTCTAACCGCAAAAAATCAGCATTGCTACCGCGCTCAATGTTATGAAACAACACGGCTTTTTGTCAAAGGAATGGGAATTCCCGAAGGCAAATACACAGTTGCTTTCCAGTCCCGATTAGGCAAAACGCCCTGGATCAAACCTTACACGGACGAATTAATTCCTGAACTTGCCAAAAAAGGAGTAAAGTCTGTATTGGCCTTCTCACCTGCTTTCGTAGCCGATTGTCTCGAAACAACCATAGAAGTTGGGGAAGAATACAAAGAGATTTTCGAGAAAGAAGGCGGAGAACACTGGCAACTTGTGGAAAGCCTGAATGACAGTGATATCTGGATTGAGGCGTTGGAAGATATGGTCAGGAAGGCATAGTTTTCTGGTCAGGTTTTGTCAAGACATGGTCAGGAAATTGTCATGTGTGGTCATGAGTGGTCAAGCTTTGGTTCACAACAGTTGAAGAGCAAATTTTAGGAATTTTAAAGAGAACAGTTTATAAACAAAAGGAAGTCAACTATTTTAGGTTTGACTTCCTTTTGTTTATAAACTTATATTTTGTCACCTTTTTAGAGCATCACCGACTCATTTTTGTAAAGTCCGGCAAGCGTTTTTATTGCGTAATCCACTTCCTCCTCCGTATTGTATTTCCCAAAAGAAAACCGCACGTTCGCGCGTTCAGGATCTATCTGAAGTTCGTTCAAAACATGGGATCCGATCTCAGTTCCACTAGAACAGGCACTCCCTCCTGACACGGCAATTCCGGCAATATCAAGATTAAACAGGAGCATGTCGCTGATCTCCGATGGCGGTAAACTTACGTTCAACACCGTATAAAGGCTGTTTCCAATGTCTGCCGATTGCCCATTAAACAGAATTCCGTCAATCGCCTCGTTCAGACCAGAAATCATTCTGCTTTTTAATTTTTCTATATGATTGCGGTGCTCGTCCATATCGCGATATGCAATTTCCAGCGCCCGGGCTAAGCCGACGATTCCGTACACATTTTCTGTTCCTCCCCGCATGTTCCGTTCCTGCGCACCACCGTGAAGATAAGGATAAATTTTCGTCCCGGGGCACACATAAAGAAAGCCAATTCCTTTCGGGCCGTGGAATTTATGTGCTGCACCTACAATGAAATTTGCCTTCATCTGTTGCAAATCATGCTTGTAATGACCCATCGTCTGCACGGTATCACAATGGAATATGGCGTCATATTTTTGACACAAATCACCGACCAGATCCAGATTCAGCAGATTTCCAATCTCGTTATTACCATGCATCAACGAAACCAGTGATCGGGGCTTCGATTGCAGTAAAGTTTCCAGATGTTCAAGATCCACAATTCCATTCTCATCCAGATTCACAAAACTCAGCTCGATCTTACTGGTTTTTTGCAAATGTTCCAGGGTGTGCAAAACCGCATGATGCTCAATTCTGGAAGTGATTGCGTGTTTCAATCCCAGCGTTTCAATGCTTGATTTAATAGCAGTGTTGTCCGCCTCGGTACCGCCCGATGTAAAGAAAATCTCTGCCGGAGCAGCGTTCAAAATACCAGCTATACTCTTTCTAGCCCGCTCAATTAATGACCTCGAGGCGCGACCATAGGAATGTATGGAAGACGGATTACCGAACTGCTCCGCCATAACGGGAATCATCGCATCCAGTACCTCAGGGTCGAGGCGGGTAGTTGCGGCATTGTCCAGATAAACCTTCATTTCTTTATTTCTTTGGTTCTGATATGATCTCTTTAATATCAGAGATAATTTTGTTGGCCAGATTGGTAGCGGTCGTCTGCGTTTCCGACTCCGAATAAATTCTGATAATCGGCTCTGTGTTCGACTTTCTCAAATGCACCCATTCCCGGTCAAATTCAATTCTTACCCCGTCAATAGTACTCAACGGTTGTTTGGAGTATTTGGTTTGAATTCGTTTCAGAATGTTGTCAACGTCGATATCAGGTGTAAGCTCAATCTTGTTTTTTGAGATATAATAAGAAGGATAAGATCTTCGCAAAACCGAGGCTGTTTTACCAAATTTGGCAAGATGCGTTAAAAACAGCGCAATCCCAACCAATGCGTCCCGCCCGTAATGGCTTTCCGGATAAATTACTCCTCCATTACCTTCACCGCCTATGACTGCATTCTGTTCCTTCATTTTGGTCACCACGTTCACTTCACCAACTGCTGAGGCAAAATAGCTTCCTCCTGCTTTTATGGTTACATCACGCAGGGCAGCGGTAGAGGACAAGTTCGAAACTGTGTTACCTGGTGTATTTTTTAGTACGTAATCAGCAACTGCGACAAGCGTATATTCTTCTCCAAATGGGCTACCATCTTCACACATGAGAGCAAGCCGGTCCACATCGGGATCCACCACAATCCCCAGATTATATGAACCATCGTTTAGTTCTTTACTGATCTCCCTGAGGTGTTCGGGTAGTGGCTCAGGATTGTGGGCAAAATTTCCTGTTGGTTCACAATTCAGTTTTTTGATGTTTTTTGCAGGCACGCCAAGTGCTTCCAGCAACATCGGAACCGCGATTCCACCAGTCGAATTCACTGCATCAACGACTATCCTGAAATTGGCAGCTCTGATGACGTCAATATCGACGAGCGGCAATGCCAGAACCAGGTCTATGTGTTTTTGCAGCCAGGAATCATCTTTTATATAACTTCCCAGCTTTTTTACATCGACAAAAATAAAATCCTCTTCGTCCGCAATCCGCAAAACCTCCGCTCCTTCCTCTTCTGAAATGAATTCTCCAAGATTGTTCAACAGTTTCAGTGCATTCCACTGAACCGGATTGTGACTTGCTGTTAAAATAACACCGCCTCCGGCATTTTCTGCCGCAACTGCCATTTCAACAGTTGGCGTTGTAGACAGGCCCAGATCAATGACATGAAGCCCTACGCCCTGCAAAGTTGCAGCAACCAATTTGCTTACCATTTCTCCCGAAAGACGGGCATCACGACCAATGACAACTTTTAAATTTTGCGGATTAGTGCGTCGAAGCCATGTTCCATACGCCGCTGCAAATTTGACAACATCAATCGGGGTCAGCGCTTCGCCGGATTTACCTCCAACAATTCCTCTGATCCCTGATATAGATTTTATTAACGTCACGATCTTAAATTCCTCTGTTTGTTTGGCTGCAAAAATACTAAATTTCCCCTGCTCTAACTTGTTTTTCTTTTACAAAAAGAAGTTATTGATTAAAAGGCCTGAACAAATACTATACCACTTCAATATCAACCTGCGTGATCAGCGAACTATAAGCACTTCCTCTGAAAGAGCCGCTCAGCGGAGCCAACTGATCGAAATCCGCAGACCCACCCATGCTTATGTGGTTGTTTATGATGGCTTTACCCTCCGTTGGATCAAATCCCCGCCATCCGGCACCGGGCAGATAAACTTCCACCCAGGCATGAAGTTCATGGGCTTGCAGAGGATTTCCGTACAAATAACCACTTACAAACCTGGCAGCAATTCCCAGGCTCCGGCAGGCACTTATAAACAGGCGCGAATAATCCCGGCAGGAACCCGTGCGATTTCGTAATGTATCATCCGGCGGATAAGCCATGCCAAATTCACGGTTTTGATAACTGAAATTTTCAGCGATATACTGGCTCAATTGCACAAGGAACGGAACTGTGGCCCACTTAGCCTCCGCTGCGATCTTCCTCGCAAACTGTTCTACATATGGTGTCACATCGCCACGGCTCAAATAAGGAACCAGATATTTGTAAATCCTGTCCTCATACAAAAAAGGAAAGTTTTGTGTAGCAAACGGAAAAAGCACAAAGTCGAAAACATTGACAGGGTCAGAACTCACCGTGATTACCGCATCCACCGTGAGCCTGGTAACAGGTCCTTTAAAAAAATAGGCAACCTGCTGTGAATTTCCCTCCGCATCCACATTCCAGACTATTTTGGAAGGCTGCGGATCAATGAAAAGCGAGTATGCTATTACCCGCTGGTGGGGATAAGGTTTGGGATAAATATATAGCGTGTGAGGATCGAGCACCACAGGAACGCTATATGTGTAGCTCAAAGAATGATGTACTTTCAGATTCATGAAGTTTCCTCAATTTTGGTGAAAATCGGATCCATCCATTCTACGGGAAGTTTCTGAACCGAATTATTTAGCAGTGCACTCCATTGTTTGGCAACATAATCCAGGTCGTCTTTTTCAAAGCGGTGCTCAGCAATTTGAAAAGAGTCCTTTTCATACATCACAACATCAATCGGGTAGTCCACATCATTGGAACTGACACGTGTGGAATCGAAGGAAAGGAAGCCAATTTTGAGCGCATCCTGCATGGCTGAATCGTAACGCAAACTCCTGTAAAGCAATGGCTTTCCGTATCCTGAGTTACCAATAATAATAAATGGAGAACCGTCGCCAACTTCTACCCAATTGCCTTCGGGATAAAGCAGAAATAATTTATGTTCCTCGTCATTTTCCAGCTGACCTCCGACAATTGCAAAAAGATTGAAAGCCAGGCCAGCTTCTGAAAGTGACCTCCGGTCCTCTTCGGCAACCCGGCGCACCTGCGCTCCAAAAGCGTTAACAGCTTTATACAGTTTATTGAACGACGCATCCTGCTCTTCAAGTACTTCTTTGAAATAGGTGATCGCTTTATCCCTGACAGATCTCAGACCCGAAGTCATGATAAACAGGGAATGTTTTTCCATCTGGTGGACCGAAACTTTCTTATTTGTTGATACTTCTGTCCCGGAAGTAAGTCGCGTATCTGCAATTCCGACCAGGCCGGATGCAACTTTTATACCCAAACAATATGTCATGCGTGCGGCGCTTAAAATTAATTTTCGGCGCTAAGTTATAAAAGTTTCGCTAGTTCATCCATTGCCCCTGGGTTCTGCCCGAAGTCTGCACCATGGATTGAACCTGTGGTTGTTCAAGTCCAAAATACATATCGAAAATCGCGTTGTCCACCTCGTTATTTTTGGTTTGGAACTGATCCAGATATTCGTGCAGGCCCATTTTGAAGACATCCTCCACTTCTGTGAATTCCAGTTCACTCCGTATTTTACTAATTGTCCTCTCGGCCGGATTTGAATATCCCCTTTCAGGTATCGAACCGGCAATGGCGTATAGCGAAAGCTCTGCCTGCCGAACGCAGTAAGCAATTGAGCGAGGGAATAATTTGTCAAGAATCAAAAACGCAACAATGTTCATCGGAGTCAGCGCACGGTGTGTCTGTCTGTACATATTGTAAGCACTTACCGATTTCAATACAGCTGTCCACATCATCAGATCCAATGTGGATCCGGATGTACCACTATCCTGCAAAAGCGTAAAATATTTTACATCCAGAAAGCGGGAACATTTGTCAGCACGTTCAATATGGCGCCCGAGCCGGCCAAAATGCCAGGCCTCATTTCTGGTGATGGACGCGTCCACAACACCGTGAAATTGCTGGCAGCTTTTACGGATATCCGTGAAATAGGTCTGCATATGGTCCATATTCCGGAAATCATCGGGAGAAGTTTCGCGAATTGTCAGGTAAAATGTGTTGATACTCTCCCACATTTCCTTCGATATGGTCTCTCTGATCGTCCTCGCATTTTCACGTGCCTCATACAAACAGCTGATAATCGAGTTAGGATTACGCTTGTCGAATGTCATAAAATGGATAACATCTTCCTTTGTCGCCTTTTCATAATATTTGGAAAAGAGATAGTTGTCGGCTGTCGCAATCAGTAGCGGCTCCCACTGCTCGTCGATGTCGGGCGGGAGATCTAAGGCCAGGTTAAAGTTAACTCCCACGAAACGGGCGTAATTCTCAACCCGCTCCATATAACGATTCATCCAGTAAATTGAATTGGCAACACGACTAAGCATAAGCGGCAGGTATTGTGGTTTTGTAAATTTTATCGAAATAAATACATGGTGGATTTGCTAAAATACCTAATAATATTTTGCAATAACAAGCGACTACGAAAAATAACAAATCTTCTTGCCATAGTGTAATTCGCTCCGTAATTTCTTGTCAAACGTATAGAATGTTCCGAAAACATTTAAATTTGATAAATTAGATCATCATTAACAATAATCACATACTTCTGTGTCAAAAAGAGACCAATTCGTAGCAGCAATTCAGAAATCATATCAGACCAGCCAGCCGTCCATTCATCTGGGATCAGCGATTCTTGACGGTGAGATTATTACCGAGGCACAGGTTAATCTTCCCCTAAAAATGATGAACCGCCACGGACTGGTTGCCGGAGCAACCGGTTCAGGGAAAACCCGGACACTTCAGGTACTTGCCGAGCAGCTTTCTGCCGCAGGTGTTCCGGTTTTTATGTCGGATATAAAAGGAGACCTTTCCGGGATTGCACAACCAGGAAAATCGAATCCCGCACTGGAAGAACGCTCAAAAATACTTGGAACTACCTTTCAGCCAACCGGTTACCCGGTTGAACTCTACTCACTAAGCGGTCAAAAAGGGGCACAAATGCGCGCTACGGTTCTGGAATTTGGCCCGATATTGCTTTCGAAAATATTTGAACTGAATGATACGCAGTCCGGTGTTCTTGCGATATTGTTCAAATATGCCGACGATCAGGATCTGCCGATGGTGGATCTGAATGACCTTAAAAAGGTGCTTGCATATTTATCGGACGGACCGGGGGCCGCAGAGATCAAATCCGACTATGGTACCATTTCGAGTTCTACTGCGGGTACGATTCTACGAAAAATTGTCGCGCTGGAACAGCAGGGTGTGGGGACAATATTTGGTGAAAAATCTTTTGACATATCTGATCTGCTCAATAAGGTTGACGGACAGGGTGTAATCAGTTTATTGAACGTTTCCGATGTGCAGGACAAGCCCGCCTTGTTCTCCACTTTCATGCTCAGCATTCTTGCGGAATTATACCAAAAACTGCCGGAAGCGGGAGATTTGGATAAACCAAAGCTGGTGTTTTTTCTGGATGAAGCACATTTACTTTTCAATGGTGCGCCCAAAGCGTTTTTGGATCAAATTGAACAGGTCATTCGCTTGATCAGATCCAAAGGCGTGGGAATTTTCTTTTGTACCCAAATGGCACAGGATATTCCGGTATCTGTATTATCCCAACTGGGAAATCGTGTCCAACACGTTTTGCGGGCATTCACGCCTCAGGACGCCGACGCTTTGAAACAGACCGTCAAAACTTACCCGCGTTCAGATTATTATGCAATTGATCAGATATTGACAACTCTGGGGATCGGGCAGGCTTTGATCACTGTTTTGAACGAAAAAGGAATTCCTACCGAAGTAGCGGCTACGCATTTGCTTCCGCCAAATTCCATTATGGGGCCGATGACTCAATCCGACTATGAAAGCCATGTTACCAGTTCCGATGTTTATTTGAAATACAAAGATCCGATTGACCCGCAAAGTGCTTACGAAATGCTGACAAAGCGCATGGAGGAGCATTCGAGAGTTGAGGCACAGGCAAAGGAGGAAGTTCAGCAGACTAAACAGCAAAAGGAAGAAAAGGGAATGATCTCCGAGGCTCTGTCTTCTCCCCTTGCCAAACAGATCGGCCGTGAGGTAGTTCGTGGTGTTTTTGGAATGCTGTTTGGGAAAAGTACCAGCAGCAGAAAGAAGACGGGTGGTTTTTTTGGCTTTTGATAAACCTGGCTTTGGACTTGCCAGGTTTTGAAGACCTGGCAAGTCTAAATTCAATTTGTCAGCTTAACGACAATTTTCTTACCTGACGCGGACAACTCAAATGCGCAGTCTTCAAAAGTCGGTGGTGAAAAACGTGGGCGAAAATCATTGCTGAATCCGTACGGCTCTTTAGGAATCCCTACGAAATTTTTATCCAACACGCTGTTGTTATTCAGGTCATGGTACACAGCCAACGCGTATTTTCCGGGTTCTAGTTCGAAATCGACAGTTTGGTTACTTGCAGATTGTACCGGAATTATCTTAAAAATACTTGGCTTATCCCCTCCGAATTTCTCATCCGGCCTGAACATTGCAATCCAAAGCTTGCCCTTTGCACTTTTTAGATTGGTAATTTCTACGTTCAGTTTCGTCACGGGTGCCTCATCCGTAGAAATAAACAGACTTAGAAGTGTCAATATCAACGTATGCATAAACTCGTTTTTTAGATTTTAACGTCATCTCAATAATCCCAGGCCAGCACGCAACGCTGTTGTGAAAGTTTTTCGAGATTATCACTTACTTCCATACGTGTTTTAGCATTATCAAAAGCGTGCCGGTACGTCTCTTTCAACTCACGTCTTTTCATTGCCTCCAGAAATCGCCGCGCATCTTCTTCTGATTCAAGCAACAACGGAGGAACTACCGCCGGCAGATCATCGTCGCCTTTGGCTACCATCGTGACGTAGGAAGTATTGGTGTGGCGTTGAATCCCGTTCCGTACATTTTCCGCGATTACCCGAATTCCGATCACGAGTGATGTTCTGCCGACATAATTGACAGAAGCCAGCAATGAAACAAGGTCCCCTACCTCGATCGGCTTCAAAAAATCAACGCCGTCCACGGACACCGTAACGCAATAAGTACCCGCATGGCGCGACGCACAAGCGTAAGCGACTTTGTCGATCAGGGACAATAGAATTCCACCGTGGATTTTGCCTCCAAAATTGGCATAGGCCGGAATCATCAGCTCTGTTAAAGTGGTTTGCGAAAATTTGACCGAACGAGGCTCCTGAGACATACTTTAATATTTGTGGACTGATGCGATCTGCAACTAATTCAGGATTGCAAATCGGTTATTTTAAGTTAATCGTTTTTCCTTGCTTTGCCGACATTTTTGCTGCTTCGAGAATTTCGACCACAGTCACATTCACCGGCAAACCGTACAAGTCGTTTTTGTCGAGTTTGAGCCTGCCCTGCACGACATCTGCAAGCACCGAAAAAGGATCCTGATAAGGTGCAGGCCGCGGCTCGATTTTCTTTGTTTCCTCCGGAGATTTTGAGTCAAAACGCTCCCGGATCGTAGTGGGATTTACTGCAATTGCGTAACCTTTATTTCCATATACCTCCATATCTTTTCGGGCAAATGACCAGTTCCAGGAACCCTGAATAATACATTGGGCCTTCGGATATTGCAGAACAATCGTTGCCTCATCTTCCACTTTCGGATAAATTTCGGGCTTGTTCTGATGTGTAACGGCAGTGACCGAAAGGGGCCTTTCTCCTTTCAAAAGCCAGGTCATTAGGTTTGCACCATAACAGCCAAAATCGGTCAGCGCGCCCGCACCATTCTGAACGGGATCTGTCAAAAACGAAAAGAATTCCTTGCTGACTCCTATTTCTCTTGGGCCTTCGTGCCCGTCATTTACCATCACTTTCCTGATCTCCCCGATTTTACCCTGCTCCACCAAATTGTTCACATACTGATTGCTTGCGTACCAGGATGTTTCGAAATTTGTCAATACATGAACGCCATTTTTTGTTGCCAATGACTGAATCTCCTTGGCATCCGCAAAAGTTGTAGCCAGTGGCTTTTCCACCATGACATGGATTTTCCTTGGCGCACACGCACGTACAACCATTATATGCTCATTGATCGGACCAAATGCAGAAACGGCTTCGGGCTTCACCTCGTCCAGCATTTTGTTCAGATCGCTAAAAAAGAGCTTTTTATCAATCTTATATTTTTCCGCAAACTTATTGACCAATTCCTGATTCGGCTCATAAATTCCAACGAGTTCTGTATCCTTTTTCTCAGAGCGATTAAAAACCCAACCAACGTGCCCGTGACTCAAGCCGGCAACAGCCAGTTTAACGGGTTTTTGCGCTGCCAGCTGACCAGCGATCAGAATAAAAAGAAAAAAGAATACGGCTTTCATAATGTTCCGGATATTTAAATTGATCAAAACTGAATCTGTATCTATGAAAAGCACATTTATCATCCGACCTCCTTATGCTGCGAAAATTGGATTTAAGAATAATAGAAAGGAATTCTTCAGGACAATTTATCAATAATATCTTTAATCACTTCCTGCAGATAAGCACCATTGTAAGGTCCGTACCAACTCATCGTTTTCGTTTCGTACAAATCGCGGTCGAAGTATTTGTCGTGGGTGATGTAACCGATATAACCGCCATTGAAGCTCGTCACCATCAGATTAAGTCCTTTCGTTTTGGCATAGGCGTCCAGCCCACCAACCAATTCCCCCGAAAAATCACAGGGCATACCTACCATCAGAATGTTACCAATACGAAGCGCTTTCACGTAAACCGGAAATTCCCCGAATGCTTTTTTAAAGGCCCAGGAGCGTAAAACAATGCTCATTGTTAATCTAGGTGAAGGATCACGAAGCGGAAGCGGTATAGTAATGGCTTGTAGAATGGGTTTCGTTTCCGCCTCCTTTACCGTAGATGCCAAAATTGCATTTTTGACTCCATTCGCCTGGTTTTTCATTTCATCAAAATCATCGCTCCCTTTCTCTATCGGCCCCATGCTGCCTACTGCACCAGCCATATACATCGCAAAATTATAATGCTTATTTTCAAGAGAATCCACAAGCACACCGGGATAATCACGCGACAATTTCATGTTTTTGGAATCAATAATCGTCGAATGCGCTGCGTACGAACTTAATATTGCTTTTTCCCCATTTGCTTTTACAAATGCTATGGAACGTATTTCCGGATCAATTCCTCCCTCCTCCCCAACCAGCCGGTTTCTGATATCGGTTGAATCCTGCGCCTCCATATAAGTAAGTTGCGCAGGTTCAAGTTTTGCTTTCGCGTTAACGATTGCCTGAAAAATGGCCTCCGCCAGCCTGTCCACCGTCGCCTGATTGTATTTCCCCGAAAAGAAAAGACCTGATATGCCGGTACCCCAGCCGCCTACACTGTTATGACTATGCGTAGCGCCAAAAAACACCTGATCGAATGGAATTTGCTTAGCTGTCAGTTTTCCCTGAACCAGTTTTGTAACAGTCGGCGGAATTATCAAAAGATCTGCCGCAATAATCGCCGCCTGCACGCCCCCATTGTCGATTACCATGGCGCGGATAAACAATGAGTCATGGACAGCTACATATGGACGCCCGCGCCGATTGCCATAACCTGCCATTGGTGTTGGTGCGGCAGGAGTAATATTAACCTTGGCCCAGCCTACTTTAAAAGTGTCGGCTGCGACAACCGTGTCGGCCTTGACGTTGGCAATAAGTCCTTTCCATTCTTTATAATAAGCCATTTCCTTGTACGGCGTCGTGTCCATGGTGGTGATCATGGTGGCTACCGCAAGCAGGATTATAAGAAAAAAATAACCAATGATTTTGAGCAGGATTTTTACGAATTTCATGAGAGGTTTGCAAGCTAGGTCCGTTTCTGTAAAGATATGGAAGGAAAAGAATAAATGCTGAAAATCTCAATGGATCGTCAGGAAGCGCAGCTTTACTTTACTCAAAAATAAACTTTCCCAGGTACTTCTTAAATGGAACCTCTCGCCTTCAATTCCAGATATTTATTGATGGTATTTGCCGACAATTGTTGTGGAGGCGTCAGGATTGTTTGTATTCCATATTGCCTCAATTCGGAAGTGATTCTTTTTTTTTCGTAGTAAAAACGCTGTGCAATTGTTTTGAGGTAGACTTCCTCCACGGTCACGGCAGGTTTATCTATCAGATGTTTGGTCTCCGTGTTTTCGAACAAAATAACCACCAGCAAATGATCTTTCGCTAATCTTCGCAAGTACGGCAATTGCCGTTGCATGCCTTCCGCGGTTTCAAAATTGGTGAACAATAGCAACAAGCTGCGCTGGCGAACCTGATTCCGTACGACAATACATAATCTTTCGAAATCAGTCTCCATAAAACGGGTCTTTTGCCGATAGAGCACTTCCAGCATTTTCTGCATGTGTCCTGTACGCTTGTCTGCCGGAACGATCTGCCCGGGTGTATCCGAAAAGGTGATCAGCCCCGCCTTATCCTCCTTCAAAATGGCGATATTACTCATCACGAGTGATGCGTTGATGGCATAATCGAGCAATGTCAGTCCGTCAAAAGGCGACTGCATTACGCGCCCTTTGTCAATCAGGCAATAAACGGCCTGCTGTTTTTCATCAACAAACGAATTGACCATCACATCCCCTTTTCTGGCTGTGGCTTTCCAGTTTACCGACCGGCGGTCATCGCCCGGGACATAGCTCCTGACCTGCTCAAATTCCATCGAATGGCCTACCCGCCTGATTTTCCTGATCCCTGCCTCACTTAAACGATTGGCCACTGCGAGTAAAGCAAATTGTCGCATTTGCAAAAACGAAGGATACACTGCAACTTCCTTTTTACCTTCAAACCGGAACCGGCGTTTGACAAGTCTGAGCGGTGTGGAAACAAAAACGTTGATCTGCCCGAATTCATAAACGCCGCGACTTACCGGCCGGAGATTGTAATGAACCTGCTGCTCGGAACGCGCATCCATTTTAGCCTCGAAAAGCAAATCCCGCCTTTGAAACTGAAATGGAATTTCGTCAATAATTTCCACTCCTGCTTTGAAGGAATACCGGTTTTCAATAAATAATGTAATCGGATTTTCGTCTCCATTCGAAAGTCTTTCAGGCGCACTTCTCCGCGCAAAAAAGCCATTTTTGAGGCGAAACAAAACAAAAATTTCAGTTACGCTCAGCAGGAATGAAACTGCAAGCAACACGCGAAAAATGACCAGCAACGGTGGAAAAACATACGCAAGCACAAAACCGGCGATGAGAATACACCCCATCAGCCAGAACTTACCCGAAAAATAAAGTGAGCGTATTAAATTCATGCAATCAGATTTATCTGAACTTACAATTTGAAACCTGTTAAAATCAGCGTGGCACCTCGGTTTTTTCCAGAATCAACTTGATGATGTCATCAGCGGTAGCGCCTTCCATTTCTCTTTCCGGGGTGAGAATTATTCTGTGGCGCAACACGGGATAAGCCAGTTCCTGTACGTCATCGGGTGTGATAAAATCCCTGCTACGTAATGCAGCAAGAGCTTTGCTGCTGTTCAGAAGTGCAACAGAAGCTCTTGGAGAAGCTCCTAAGAATAATGCGGGATGAGAACGGGTAGTCGCCACAACGGACACAATGTATTCCATCAATTTCTCTTCCACATGCACCTGGCGAACTTTATCGCGCAAATCAGACAACTGCTTCGCGTTAATTACTGATTTCAATTCGTTCACTGCTTCTCCCAATGTACGCCGCTCATGATGCCCTTTGAGTATCCCGACCTCATCAGCCGCGGACGGGTAATCTACGTTCAGTTTAAAGATAAAACGGTCCAGCTGCGCTTCCGGCAGCCGGTAGGTGCCTTCGTGCTCAACAGGATTTTGTGTGGCAATGATCAAAAATGGCTCGGACATCGGATAGGTAGCCCCGTCCACGGTAACCTGCCTTTCCTCCATCACTTCAAAAAGCGCAGACTGTGTTTTGGCAGGTGCCCTGTTTACTTCGTCTACCAACACGATGTTAGCAAAAACCGGTCCTTTTTTAAACTCAAAATCTGTGTTTTTTGAATTATATAAAGAAGTCCCCAAAACATCCGTCGGCATCAGGTCAGGCGTAAACTGAATCCTGCCAAAATCAACATCAATGGTTTTAGCAAGTACCTTTGCGAGCAACGTTTTCGCTACGCCTGGTACACCTTCCAATAAAATGTGTCCATCGGCCAGCAAGGCTGCCAAAATGTACTCAATTGTCTTATTCTGGCCAATTACAATCTGCCCGATTTCGTCTTTTATCTTTCCGACAGTTTGTTGTAAATCTGTAAGTTCAATTCTGTTTGTAAAATCCATTTTGTGATGTTTACGCGGTTTGATATATCTTGATTTACCAAAGCATTCGGTTTTCACCGGGTCCTTTCGTAAAAATCTTCCAGTTTTTTATTTAGTTCCATCAACCTGTCTCCTGTCCATTTGCCATCGGTTTCAAAAATATCCTGTTGCAAATTGAGCATTTCCTCGTCGGAAAGCCCGCCTTTAATTGCCACCAGCGCAAACAATTCATCATTTTGATGCTGGCTTGCAGATATCCCAAATCGTTCACGAACGTAAAACCAGAAATGATGGATCAGCTTTTCAGCCATGTTCGCGTGGTCTCCTTTCCGGTAATACATATTTCCAATGGTTTTCACGAATTCCAGCGAAACATTTTTAGGCGGATCAATAACAGGAATAATCCGCTGCCGTCTTTTTCCGGAGAAAACTGCAAACAACAGCAACCCGATAATGGCCAACAGGTAAGCTGCATATAAAGCGGGCTGACTCACAATATACCTGAACACAGAATTTTCATTCGCTCCAAATCTTCCCTGCTTTTGATATTCGTCCCAGAAAACCGGTTGCTTCGGAAGGTAGGAAATCGCCTGAAACGCATGTTTATTGGCCACGGTGTCAGCCACAAAATAATTGGTAAACGCCAAAGGAAGATTATGCAGATAAAACTGACCTTGACCATAATTTACCTGGACAAAAACCGGCTCATTCAATTCATTCGATGCAAGCAGTATGACATTTGAAAACTTATTGATTCTGAAATAATTGCGCCCATCATCTTTTGGAAAAATGTATCCTTTTTTTTGTCTCAAAAGCGGATTCAGATAGTTTACATATTTTGCTGTATCCTTTACCGACGGTTCGTGGAGCATCGCGGTAACGCCCAAAACCCGCATCAGGGAGTCAGGGAAATCGTATGCGGAAATGAAAACGCTATTCCCTTTTTTGACATATCCGAGCAGTGCTTTCTGGTCATTTTCGTCTGCGTCAAATTCATCATTGATAAAGATGTAACTACTTTTTGAGGGCAAAAGCGAATCTGCAAGATGGTTGTACGGCGGAACTCTCAGGCTTGTAACTTTTTGGCTACCTGTCAGATCAGGAAGTAATTCGAACAACATTTCCGCACCAAATGGAACGTTATCCTTATTCGAATAGCTTTCCCGCCAGTCCAGCGGTTTAGGCCTGTAATACTCAAACAGACCATAGCCCAGTATGATCAGACAAAGGAATGTCCAGTATTTATTAATATTAAACATAGGATTTCCGGTTCAGTTTAGCGTGAAAAGAATCGGACAAATCTTTCATTTCCTGGTATTCGCCTGCGCTGATCGGGAAGTCGCCGTACCATGCAAATTCGAAGTAACGTGTAATTTGAATAAATGCTTTCTGGTCCGGGTATTTTTCAAGTTCCTGAATAAAACTGTGGTTCGTTCGGTTAGGCTGCCAATGGATCAACGCTCTGGTCGACAAACTTTTGAGTATTTGAAGATAGCGCATCCGGATAGCCAGCCGGTAATCCCCGGATGAGAGCGCGTCTGAAACTGCCTGCTCAAAATTGATCTCGTGGATATTTTCCTGGCCGACAACGTAATCGTTCGGGTCGCTCTTTTCTTTTGAAGGGAAAATGTATTTGAGAACACCTGCTTTGTAAAGCAGATACACAACCAGTATCGCGACCGAAGCCATGATCACATACTGCCAGAAATTAACATAAGCTTCGCCATTGAAAAATGCGCTGATTTTTCGCATAATCCAGTCCATCCATTTTGCCAGTGGATTTCCCGGAGGCGTAGGATCGTCTTTATACTGAAAATCACGATCGTTTAAAAATTCTTCCAGATGGGCTTTTGAAGGATACCGCGGCACAATAACCCTGCTATCCTTTTGTACCAGTTTCAGACTATCGTTCTGAGCAAAAATTTTGGCAACAGGAGTAAAAATAAAAGTTGCCAGGAGTATAATCTGACCAGCAGCCTTTAATATGTTCCCACTCGCGAAGTTGAATACCTTTCCTTTTAATTTGTGCATCACAGAAATATTTCAATACTGGTCTTCTCCCTTAGGCCTCTCCCAATCTCCATTGCCCAGCGATTCAATATCTGAAAGCAAACCTGATCCGCTGTTTATTTCTTCCAGGTTATAATATTGAAACGCGAGCGCAATCCAGACCAGCCCCTGTACGATGGAAGTCCCCAGGATAGATAGTGCGCTTCCGAAAATGAGCCAACCCTTCATACTGCCCCATTCTTTCGCCAAGCCAAGGGCGCTAAAAATGGTCGTGATGAATACCGGAAGCTGAAAAACAATTGAAATAATCCCGGCAACAAAAGACATAATTACGATAAGCCCGAAGGTGGACCACCATTTATCTTTTATCAATTGCCTGCTTTTTTTAAGCGCATCAACCGCACCCAATTTTTCGCGAATCGTTATGATCATAAAAAATTGCAACGCAACGCTCAGGTAGATTCCGGGAATAAAAAAGAAGAAAATGCCGATCAGCACCAGCAAAAAGTACAGAAAGCTGGCTCCCAAACTCGCGCCGATATTTTCTGCCATTTTATTCCATACAACTCCTGGTGTAATTTGCTCCGAAGAGCCATTCTCTTCATATAAAGAAATAAACGCACTTACTGTTGCATAGGACAAAAAATACGTAATTGAACTAAAAATGATAACGAAAAGATACTCGACGGCCCAGTACTGGCGGAATGGAGATGGCGCGAAGGAATTTGCATTAATAGCCAGTATCCGCGATTGAAAAATACCCTGCGCAATCCCGGTTAAAAGCGCCGAAGGGCCTGCAATAAAGAGCAGTGCTTTGAACAGTGGTTTGAAATTTTTTCCAACGAAATCGAAAGAGGCATTCATTTTTTGCCCAAAATCCCGTTGCTGTAACAATACAATCGGTTTGTTGTCCATGAAGATCAGGTGAGTTTATGTAGAAGGTAGTTTTTGCTCAGTTGGAACCGAAGCGTCTGCGTGGATAAATTACGAAATACCAGATCACAAAAGCAGCAGAAACAGCAATGATACTGATGCTCGTCCAAACAGGTAACGTGAGGCGTGTAACAAAACTCTCAAGAAAACCGGCAGCAATAAACAAAGGCACTAACCCGATTACCATTTTCAGTCCCTGTTTTGCGCCGCCTTTAAAAGATTCAAGCCTGGAATATGTTCCCGGAAAAATCAGACTGTTACCAATAACGAGACCCGCAGCTCCTGCAATTACGATCGAGGATATTTCCAGTGTTCCATGAATCCATATTTTGAGGACAGACACTGCAAGAAGCCCCTGCTGATAAAAAAAATATTGAAAAGCGCCCAGCATGACACCATTTTGGATCATAATGAAAAGAGTGCCTACGGAGAACAGAATGCCGAGCACAAAAGCCAGAAATGATACGCGAATGTTATTGACGGTAATGGTCAGAAACATATCTGCCGATGATTGAGACTTATAAATTGCAAGCGGATCTCCAGACTTAATATTTTCCAGGGTTTGGTTTACGTAACCATCTCCCAAAATGAGCCGTACAAAAGTTTCATCATGTGCTGCCGACAAGCCTCCAATTAAAAACGCGACAAAAAAAAACAAAAAAGCATAAAGCAACTGAAACCTTGCCTTAAAAAAAACGTATGGCAATTCGAACATCCAAAAAGTCCTTACGCGCCCACGGTCCTCGCTTTTATTGCTGTACAGTTTACCATGCGTTTGCGACGTCAAACCATTGAGATAGCGTAAAACAGTGGAGCCCGGATAGAAGGTTCTGGCGTAGGAAAGGTCATCCGTCAAGGTGATAAAGCGTGCAGTCAGCTCGTCCGGGTCGACGGCAGGGATTTCCTCATACAGTTTCCAGCGTTCAGAATTGCGTTTTACAAAAACTGCTTCTTTCATGAGCCAATAGGAATATTACCTTATTTCCGTTATTTTTCCTGCAATATAAATTAATTTTTTGCCTGATAAACTTTTAGTAATTAATGAGTTTACAAATTGAAACTGCTCAAAATGTTGGTGTGGATTATGAAGTGGCCAGCGTTGGTGACAGGATACTGGCACAACTCATTGATTATGTGGTTTACTTTGTGTGGATATTATCCGCAGCAGGTTTCATGGCGGCCACAAACCTGAACGGCAAGGGAGATTCGTCTATGTGGGTGGCGATGGTTGGTATGATTCTGCCGCTGATGCTCTACCCGCTCCTTTGCGAATACTTCCTAAACGGACAGACCGTTGGAAAAATGGCTTTAAAAATCAGGGTAATCAAACTGGATGGGTCCAAAGCAACATTAAGTGCTTACCTGATGAGGTGGATGCTGTCTATTTTGGATATTACTTTTTTTTCGGGACTGGTTGCAGTACTCACTATTGCAATCAATGGGAAAGGCCAGCGAATTGGTGACATTGCCGCAGGAACTGCCGTTATCAAAACACAGCCGGCTATACGTCTGGAAAATCTGATGCATTCGGGCCTGGATCCTGATTACAAACCGTCATTTCCAGCTGTTATACAACTAACCGATAAAGACATTAGTACACTCAGGAAAGTAATTGCGTCGCACAACCCGGACGTGCAACAGGCGGCTGTCCATAAAATAGAAACCTTGATTGGTGTGCACAGCCTGGATATTCCGGAAGAATTTCTAAGAAAAATTGTGAGTGATTATCAATTTTACGCTACTTCCGAAACAACTTAGCAGCAACAAAAGCTACAAGTTAATTGTCAAAAAAGTTACAGTTTCAAGTCATTTTGAACTGACAACACAAAGTCTTCTGTCACATTCGCAAAATTGGCAATTTCTGAAACAGAAAATTTTCCGGAAAGTAGAAGATTACTCACTACTTCGAGACCTTTCTTCTCCTCGCCTTTTTCCACCCCTTCTTCAAGAGCTTCCTCTCTGGTGAGCATTTTGATGGTTTCAATTATTCCCATAGCATTTTCATTACCTGTTAATACACCGACCTCTTGATCAAAAATACGATTTATTTCTTCACTTTCAATGTAAATGAAAGTCTTCAGGAAAAACAGAAACCGTCTGATCTGTTCGCTGTTATATTGGTTGCTTGCTATTAAAGCCCGCGCTATCAGAAGCCGCTGTCGGCCAAGTTCCAACTCTGATATTTTACCTGTAAGAAGCGCTTTTTGAGCCGCGAGGATGATTAGTGCAAAAGGATTTTGCATGGCAATCAACTGTGCTTCGGTATGAGCAAGAATGTGGTATGTGTTGAACCGATAGTATATTTCAGTCCCAAGGAACTTGCTATGAAAATGATCCGGGGTGTCCTGTCTTTCTCCGCCGGTAAAAACGGCCAGCGCTGAAACAGCGACATTAAAGCGGTCAAAAATGCGATAGTAATATGTAAACATGCGCCTGGCAAAAGCCCTTGTATTCTCACCCTGGATCTCGATGTGCACCAATATCCACTCTTCTGACCCTGTTTTCAAATAAGTCTTAACAAGCATATCCACAAAGCGCGTCCCTCCTTTTTTTTCGAGTTCCGGGAAAATTTCGCTTAACTCCTTATCCATAAATTCAAAACCACGATCCAGGTCAAAAATTTCCTGTGCATTTTGGAAATAGAAGCGTAAGAGGTCTGCAAATGCTTCTTCGAATGCGCTTTTCAATAAGATGTCGTTTTTTCTCCTCACGTTAAAATTCCGTTACCTTTTAAGCATCAGACTCGCTGATGATCACAGAGTAACGGGATTTCGACAGAAAAAACAAAAATTACATAACCGCTACTTTACGATTTCCACGTGTGGTGGAAGCAGTTTATAAAGTACCGGTGTCACAATTCTTGACAAAAGCGTAGAGCTGATCAAGCCACCAATCAATACCCAGGCGAGCGGCGAATACAGTGGGTTTCCTTCAATTGCCAGTGGGATCAACCCGCCAATGGCGGTGAAAGAAGTAAGCACGATGGGCACAAACCGAATGTCCCCGGCCTGTTGAATGGCCTCGATTAAAGGAATCCCCTCAGATCGAAGCTGATTTGTAAAATCCACAAGCAGAATTGAGTTTTTCACTTCAATTCCAATAAGCGCTATGAAGCCGATAATCGCAACAAATGACAACGGATACCCCACCAGGTAAAGTGCGCATAAAGCGCCGATAATGCCCAAAGGAATCACAGAAAGAACGATCAGCGAACTTTTGAAAGTCCCGAACTCTAAAATAAGTACGCCCAAAAATCCGAAAGCTGTGATGAGAATGATTGTTCCAAGACCGCCAAATGACTTTTCTCTGGCTTCCAGTTCTCCGGCGGCTTTGTAATAGAAACCCTTCGGAAACTGCTGCTTGTCAAGTTTTGCTATAACTTGGTTATAAACATCGTCCACCAGAAATCCCTTTTTAACATAGGCGGTAACGGTTACATAACGATTCTGGTCATAGTGCCTGATCTGGTTCACCGCACTTTCAAATTGCAGGTCAGCGATTTGCCGCAAGGGGACGGATGTCCCCGTAAGCGTATTTACGTACAGATTATTCAGCACGCTCTGATCGGCTATTTTACCTTTCGGCATCGTTACGTTGATCACATAATCGTCTCCCTTTTCATCCTTATAAATCCCTACGTTCAAACCTGCAACGGCCAGGCGAATCGTCCTGTTTACTTCGAGCACTGAAATACCCAGCATCCCAGCCTTTTCCTTATTGATTTTAACACGCAAATCCGTTTTACGGTTGGCCAGAGGATTGTTTACATAGATCGTACCGGCGGTCGTTTTCAGTTTTTTCTCAACATCGGAAGCAAGGCTGCGCAACTGGTCAAGATCTTCTCCAAAAATCCGTATTGCAATCGGTGCCTCGGTGTTTGGCCCCTGTTCAAAATCCTTTACTTCCACTTTTGCATTCGGCACACGTGCGAAACGTTTCCGGAAATCTTCGATGATAAGCTCCTTCTGAGATGGCTTCATATCTTTGAGCTGCACAAAAAACTCGGCGTAATTACTCGCCTCAGAGCGTTGGATTACATTGTAATAAATCCTTGGATTTCCTTTTCCGACATTGGCTGTGCTATACAAAACCTCAGGAACCTGTTTCAACTCACCCTCAACAAATCGTGCAACCCGGTCCGTTTCCGTCAATGCCGTCCCATCCGGAGTTTCCACGGTGATCAGAAACATTGGTTTTTCTGATTTGGGAAAAAGTGCAAATCCGATACTTTTGGGAATGAACAGCGAAGACGCAAAAATCAAAACAGCAACACCCAGCGTCGGGATCGGATGAAGTAAACCCCAGTGCAGCAATCGGCTGTAAGAACCGCTGATGAGCTTTTTAAGTCCCCGCAGAAAAAAATTACCTTCGGGGTTATGTGACTCCTTCAGCAGCCGACTGCTTAAAAATGGAACAATGGTCAAAGAAACGATCATAGACGCAAGGATGGTCATCGTAACCGCCATGGGTAAACTGCGTATAAAATCGCCCGAGGCCTCAGGTAAAAAGTTCAGAGGTAGAAATGCAAGTATCAACGTTACCGTACAGCCAACCACCGCCAGGGTGATCTGTCGGGTTGCTTTTACCGCCGCTTCTCGTTTAGGATATCCGTTGCGCATCCAGCGCTCAATATTTTCTACCACAACAATGGAGTCGTCGACCAGGATCCCAAGTGCCACAATTAACCCCACGATACTGAGCTGATTGATACTGAAACCGAGAAAATCGATCGCCGACAAACCCATGGCCAGTGACAGCGGAATTGATATCATGACAACAAGTGCAGCCCTGAAGCCAAGTGGAAGCAGCGTGAGGGAAACAAGAAAAATAGCGATGGCAAAATCTTTGGAAAAACGACTCAACCTTTTGCTTACACTTTCCGCCTGATCGAAGTTCTTGACAAGCTTGATATTAGAAGGTAAAGTTTTTTCGAACTGTTCAACCACGGGGCTAAGCATTTTTCCAACTTTTTCTATATTCTGGCCTTCCTTCTGTGCGGCTGTAACCAGCACGGCCCGATGCCCGTTCAACCGTGTAATGTGCGACTCCTCCGTGTAATCCAAATCGACCATCGCGATGTCTTTCAGGTAAATCATTTTTTGCGACGATGCCCCGAATCCTGTTGATGCTACAACGGTATTTCGAATCTCTTCCAAAGACTGATAATCTCCCGACGTTTTGACGTTGAATTTGCGCGTACCAGCCTGAATGCTTCCACCCGGAATATTGAGATTTTCTGCCTGCAAGGCATTTAATACCTGATTCACCGGCACCTTTTCCTGGGCCATTTTTTCAAGGTTCAGCGAAACACGCACGGTATTTTCCGGAAAGCCCCAGTTATCTACCGTTTTCAGGCTCTTGATTTTAGTCAGTTCATCTTTTAACCGATCCGCATGCTCACCCATTTCACGGTTTGAGACAGTTTCTGAAACCAACGCGATCTGCACAATATTCACATCAGTTGGAGAAAACCTGCGGATTTCGGTGCTGAAAATATCCTGTGGCAATTCCTTCTGAAGCGCACCAACTTCACGGATCAGTTCCTGATATTTTTCGTCGGGATCTTCACTGTAATCGTATTCAATAACGACAACTGCAAGCCCGTCGTCCACATTTGTTTTGATGTTATTGACATTTTCAAGGGCGGTCAGTTTCTCCTCAACTTTATCCACAACCAGCTCTTCCATATCCAGCGCATCAGTACCCGGATACACATACACAATCGCGAAAGAGGGCGCAAAAAACTCAGGATCTTCTCCTCTGGGCATGTTAAATAGGGAGTTCAATCCCAACGCGACCACGCCAATAAACATGACCAGCATGAACTGCCAGTTTTTAACACTGAATTCTGAAATATTCATTTGCAAGCGTATTTATAATATTCTGAAATGACCTTCCGATTTGTACGGAACTTATAAGACCCTGAAAATCAGTAAAAACATCGACGAGCGTATCTGATAAAACAGCGAACTTGTGACCATTAATTGATCAAATTTTCAGGGCACTACCTGAATTCCGGAGCGATCAGTCAGAAAGGCCGAACCCGATGTTATTACCTCCGTAACCCCTTCCAAACCAGCGGTGATCAATACCTTGTCTCCATCGAGATAGCCAATTGTAATCGGAATTCTTTTCGCTCTACCCTGTTCATTTACATATACAAATCCCTCATTTCCATTACCTTCCACAACGGATTCAACGGGAACAACAGCATAATTCCTGCTTTGCGACGGCGTAAGTTCAACACGCGCATACAAGCCAGCCGCAAGTCGCTTTCCCGACGGATCAATTTTTACTTCAATCTCATACAATTTACTCACCGGGTCGGCCGACTGCGCCAGGTTGGTGATTGTTGCGGGAAATGTTTCGGCCGGGTAAGCGTCCAGTTTCACAAAAGCCTTGTCACCCAGTTTGATGCGAGCCCAATCTTTGTCAGATACGCCTGCACGAACTACCCAGTCATTTTTCCGGCTGGATGTAATGATCAAAGCCGGCGTACCGGGCCCGGTCAGTTCGCCTTCGTTGATCATTTTTTGCGTTACGGTACCATCCAAGGGTGATATAATCTTAGAATAAACCTGGTTAAAACGTGCAATATTGAGGTTCTGTTGAGATACATCATTTGCAGTCGTCGCGTTTTGAAACTGTTCCAGTGTAGCGGCTGTGTCTTTCAACATGTTCTCAATACGCTGCATATCCCTGCCCGATTTGTCAAAAGCATACTTTGCCTGACTCACCTGTGCATCAATTTCCGTCTGATCCAAAATAGCCAGCAACTGCCCTTTTCGCACACTTTGTCCCTCTTTCACAAAAACCCTGCTGATCATTCCACCAATTTTGAAAGAAAGCCTGGCTTCTTCCACAGAAGCAACGGTACCCGATACACGAACAGGTTCCGAACGAACCGATGTTTCCACTTTTGCAAGATGTACCGGGATCGTATCCTCGCCAAGCGTCACTGCCTTCTGCTCTTTCTTTTCCTTTTCACAACCCGCCTGGACAACCAGCAGCAGCATGAGTGAGATAATTAACGTCGGCTTCATTTGAGCTCTGTTTAAATGTCAGTTTGGATAAATTATTTCAAATTAAATCGTTTCAACGTAGAGATCGCCTGTATCTCAGGGCTCAGCTGTTATTTTATCCAGCATCGCTTTCTTAATCAGCACATCGTATTTTGTGACCGATTGCTGCAACTGAGCCGTCATCACATCATTCTGGGCTTTTATGTATTCAATCATAAGTACGCTTCCGTTCCGGTATTTACTGTCGATCACCCGGAAATACTGCCCTGCTTTCAACGAGCCATCCATTGCAGCCTGCTGCGCTTCCCGCGTGGCCGCCAGATCGTAGAAAGCCTGTGTTGTCTGTAATTCAATCTGCTTTTCTATTTCCGTTTGCTTCGTTTTAAGCAAATCTGTCTGGATTTTTGCCGCCTGAATTTTCGATTTTCTTTCGAAACCTTTGAAAAGATTCCACTGCAACCCCACCTGGCCCACCATATAAGCCTGATCCTTAAATGTGTACCCATACCCCTGAAAACCAACATTGCCACCTACAAACAAACTTGGCCGGGCAGCAGCCATCTGATTCAGCCGCACCGAATTTTCGGATGCTTCAATGGATAGATCCAGTTGCTTTAATTCCTGTCTGTTGGCAACCGCCTTTCCGGTTAGTTCGGAAAGCGCCACCATCCCGTCATAATTGAAAGTTTCCGCTTTGACAAGGTTCGTATCCGCGATGATTGCCTCAGAAAGCGGTTTATTAAGCAAAAAATTAAAATAGGCGGCAGCTATTTTGCTGTTTTTATTCATTTCAGCACGTTGCTGGGCAAGTTTGCTCACCTCATATTCCGACGAAAAAACCACATCCTTCGTCATCGTGTTGTTTGACACCAGCTTTTTATTAAGCCTCACCAGCTCGTCAAGTACATTTCTGCTGCTCTCCAGAATTCGTACCGCCTCGAGTGTCTGGAGATACTGAAAATAGGCTGTTTCAATTGAATATCGCAGCTCGTTTTCCACAACCCGTTTCTTTGCTTCCTGTGCTGATAGTAAGTTTTTCTGAATCAGATAATTGTACTTGATTTCAGGATTGTAAATCGAATACTGAATAGCAACCTTCGTATCGTGAAAATTCGTGGGTGCCAAAAGCACATCGACGTTTTCAAGGTTTGTCGGGAATTTGCTATTTCCGGACAGTTCGTTTAACGACTTATAAACTGGATTCAAAAGATCGCCAATAGGGAAATTAAGCCGGCGCCCACCAGCAGCATAGGAATATGTAGGTGAAAAGGTTGCCTGCGGATAAAACAAAGCCTTTGCCTGATTAATTGCTTCCGCTGCCTTTCTGATTTCCAGTGACTCCTGTTTGATGGAAAGATTATTATTCAACCCTTCCTGAACATAGGATTCCAGAATACCTGAGCGCTGTGCATGCGCACTGAGGATTGTAAAAATAAGACCTGAAAGTAGTAGCGCTCTGTAAATCATTGCTCTATTAATTAACGTTCATGAAGTGATGTTCTATTTTCGTTACAGATCCAGCCCCGATCCCTGAAATTGTCATTGTATTTGAGGCCTTAGCCGAAAATCCGATCCAAAACTGAGGCCGTCAGCATGACAAAACCAGAAGCATAATTCCATTTCATTTTCCGGTTTCAAAGATATTTTCACGACCAAAAGCGATTACAGCGAGGTTTTTATCATTTCTACAAAGAGGGTAAAAGAATCTCTCATCCTTTCCAGCTCACGGTCATCCTCAAACATTTCCATCCGTTTTTTAAGATAAATCGTGATTAAACCGTGCATAAAACTCCATATGGTGAGACAAACCGTTTCCAGATCACGGTCACTTTTGATATAACCCGCCTTCATACAATCTGAAACAATGAGCTTTAAAAAATCAAACGTTTTGAGGCCGTCTTCCCAGTTTTCATCCCTGCATGCCTGCGCATCCATCGGAGCCTGCATGATGAACATTAAATCGTACAGTTCAGGATTATCAATCGCAAATTTAATATACTGTTGTCCCAGGTCTATTAAACGTTCCATCGGATCAGCAACAGAAATTACGACCCGGAACTCCTGCATCATTTTATCAAACGCGAGCGCCTGCAAAGCAAAAAGCAATTCATTTTTATCTTTGTAATACAAATAAATTGTCGCCGGACTGTACTCAATTGCGTCTGCAATGCTCCGGATACTCGTTTTTTCGTATCCGTTTTCTAAAAAAATCTTTTGAGCTCCTCTCAGAATTAATTCCCTCATTTCTTCGCGCTCACGCTCTTTCCTTTCCAGAATTCCCATATCTCAAAATAATTACATCACAAATATACTAAACAGTGTTTATTAAAAACAAGTCGTTTATTAAAATAAATAAAAAGGGTCGAAAATCATTCGATTTTCGACCCTGAAAGGCTGGTTTTTTTGTGACTAATTCTCCTGAACCAATTGGATATTGGCAATGAGTTTCACATCCTCCCCCACGACGAGCCCGCCCGCATCTGTAAGCTGGTTGTAATTAAGGCCAAATTCCTGCCTGCTGATTCGCCCCTGAACCTCAAAACCGATACGCGTTTTTCCCTGGCTGTCTATGTCAGTTCCACCATATTCAGCATCCAGCTCAATCGGCTTGGTAACACCTTTCAGTGTCAGCAGACCGGAAAGTTTGAACAGATCACCTTTGACTTTATGGAAATAATTCGATTGAAATGTAATATGCGGAAACTGATCTGCATCAAAAAAATCTGCCGACTTCAGGTGCGTGTCACGCATGTCCTGATTCGTGTCGATACTGTTTACGTCCAGCGAAAAATGAATTTCAGCACCTTCAAAATTATTTGTATCGGAAGTAGCTCCTCCCTGGAAATTATTAAAAGATCCGGTTATGCTTGAAATGACAAGGTGCTTGATCTTGAACTGAACGTCCGAGTGGACCGGATCAACGATCCATTTTGTAGTTGCCATAGGATTGTCGTTGTTATGAATTGAATGGGGGAATTTAGGGATTTTTTTTTCTTTAATCCAGCCCAAAGACAGTTAACTTCTACCGGACAGACTATTGGCCGATGGGCTTTTTGCTCATAAACTATTGCCCAATTGCCGGCTTTTCGAAAGTGACTGTTGTGTAAGCATGATTAATTATGGCTTATCCGTGAATCCAATTTGCACCCGGAAAATCCCGTTTAATAAAAATTTCTGGCACACAATTTTAACCTCGCAAAGCTTATATATTTACCGAACTTTACTTAATCAGCGAATAAATGAAAATGCAGGGAAGAAGCGTATTCACGTACGATGTTTATGCTCCTACTACAGTTACAACCATGCTCCGTCCGAGGCGTCAGGAAGGGCAGTCAATCATCATGGAAGGCTTTGACATTAACCCGCCCGTTCCATTTTCGGAGTACACCGACATCTATGGAAATCCATGTCAGCGTGCCATTCTTCCCGTAGGGCAGGTTACCATCACGACAGAGGTTCAGGCGCAGGTGAATGAGACCAAACCGATACCAAATCCGCTGCCAAAGTTTATGCTTGTAGGCGACCTACCGGATGACGTGATGCACTACATTCTTCCGAGCCGGTATTGCGAATCCGATTTGCATGAGATTAACATGCTGGCCATGGAAATAGCGGGGAATTTGGTTCCTGGGTATGAGCAGGTTGAGGCGATTCGAACCTGGATACATCAGAATGTGACTTACCAGTATGGCGTAACGGACGCGAGTACCACAGCACTGGATCTTGCCAGAAACCGGATTGGCGTTTGCCGTGACTTCACACACCTGGCGATAGCATTATGCCGTAACCTGTGCATTCCCACCCGTATGACCGTCGGTTATCTCGACAAACTAAAAGACATAGATCTGCATGCCTGGTTCGAGGTTTACATTGGCGGCGACTGGTATCCCTTCGATGCAGTACAGGAAAAAACAGAAGGTTATCGGATCGAGATTGCACATGGCCGCGACGCTGCCGATGTGGCAATGGTTACTCAATATGGGAACGCAACTTTGCAATCACTGCACGTGGAAGTGCACTTGTTAGAGCCTGAGGATCAACAGAGACAGCAGCAAAATCAATAATATTTCAATAATAAACTATGCAGCCGAAGGCATGAGCCTCCGGCTGTTTCGGTTTTCAGGATGGAATAGTAGTGAATTGCCGGCAGTAAATTCTCAGTCAATAACGGACAAAGATTTCCCAACCTTAATGAATGCTTCAACGGCTTTTTCAAGATGTTCCTGCTCATGGCCCGCTGAGATTTGAACCCGTATCCGTGCCTTCCCCTGGGGCACTACCGGATAGAAAAACCCAACTACGTATACACCCTCGTTGAGCAATTTGGCGGCGAATTCCTGTGCAAGTTTTGCGTCGTATAACATGATAGGAACGATCGGATGTTCTCCGGGAAGGATATCGAACCCGGCATCCGTCATTGCCTTTCTGAAATAGCTCGTATTTTTTTCAAGTTTGTCTCGTAAGGCTGTCGAAGACGATAGTAAATCAAGCACTTTTATTGATGCACCGACGATAGATGGCGCCAGCGTATTCGAAAAAAGATAAGGACGCGAACGCTGACGAAGAATTTCAACAATCTCTTTTTTTGCTGCGGTAAATCCGCCGGAGGCTCCGCCAAGAGCTTTGCCATAAGTCCCGGTAATGATGTCAATCCTGCCCATTACGTTCCGGAACTCGTGTGTACCACGTCCGGTTTTACCCATAAACCCCGTTGAATGACATTCATCTATCATGACCATTGCGCCGTATTTTTCCGCCAGGTCACAAATTTTATCCAGTTGGGCGATCGTTCCGTCCATAGAAAAAACGCCATCTGTCACCACCAGAATTCTACGGCTACCCTGCGCATCTTTCAACTGTTGTTCAAGATCTTCAAGGTTATTGTGTTTGTAACGGAACCGCTTGGCTTTGCATAAACGAATGCCATCAATCAGCGAGGCATGATTTAGTTCGTCCGAAATGATCGCATCCTGATCACCTAACAGCGGCTCAAAAAGACCACCGTTTGCGTCAAAAGCAGCTGCGTACAAGATGCAATCTTCGGTACCTAAAAATTCAGCCGTCTTCTTTTCAAGTTCCTTATGAATGTCCTGTGTGCCACAAATAAACCGAACCGACGACATACCAAAACCATGTGTCTCAATTGCCTCGATTCCCGCCTTAACCACTTCGGGATGCGACGACAAGCCCAGATAATTATTGGCGCAAAAATTCAGTACTTCAACCCCGTTATCCGTTGCGATTTTCGCAGCCTGTGGTGTAGTAATGATCCTTTCCTTTTTGTAAAGACCTGCCGCCGTAATAGCATCCAGCTCTTTCTGAAGTTCTTCTTTTATGGTACCGTACATAATCTCAATATTGAATAAAAATGATTGATTAATTAAATGCGGACCGGCGATTTCTTGCGGAGCTCGCTGATCATTTCCGCCGTCATTTTATCAAGGGTGTAAGCCGGTCTCCATCCCCAGTCTTTCCTCGCCTCTCTGTCATCAATCTGCTGTGGCCAGGAATCTGCTATTGCCTGACGAAAGTCTGGTTTGTAACTGATCGAAAATTCCGGAATAATCTTTTGAATACTTGCCGCGATTTCCTCAGGAGAGAAGGTCATTCCTGCCAGATTATATCCCGTTCGTACTTTTATCTTACTTGCAGCAGCTTCCATCAGACGGACGGTAGCGTCTATGGCATCGCTCATGTAGATCATGGGCAGAGACGTATCCGCTTTCAGGAAACACTCGAAATGTTCTCCTTTTATAGCTTTGTGATAAATATCTACCGCATAATCGGTCGTGCCGCCGCCGGGAAGCGACTGGTAACTGATAATTCCCGGATAACGCAGCGAACGTATATCAAGTCCATATCTCTTAAAGTAATAGTTCGACCAGTTTTCACCCGCCGCCTTGCTAATCCCGTATACGGTTGAAGGATCAAGATAAGAATCCTGATGCGCTTTCTTGTCAACGGCTTCACCAAAAACGGCAATAGAACTTGGATAGAATATTTTACGTACACCATTTTCACGCGCTGCTTCAAGCACATTGAAATAGGTCTGCATGTTGATATGCCAGGTTTTCAGCGGATCCTGTTCTCCCTTTGCGGAGAGTATTGCAGCGAGGTGATAGATTTGGGTAATACCATAATTTTTGACGGTTTTCGACAAGGCCAAAGCATCTGTCGCATCCAGCTTCTCAAAATGATCATCCGGAAGAAGTGGTTCACGCAGGTCGCAGGCAATTACTTTATTTTCTCCGTAAATGCCGCGCAGATATTCCACAAGTACCGACCCAATTTGTCCGTTTGAACCAATCACCAGGATACGTTCCGTCTTCATATCACAAAAGCTTTGTTAAGTATAAATCACTTGCAATTTGGCTTTTTTGAATAAAATATTTACAGTTTAACCTAAAACTCAATTAATATTGCTGCACTTTTGAATATTACAAGAAAATTTTACTTTTTACCCATATTCCTTTCACTTGCCGCAGGAAAATTTATTGCACCATGGAACAGCTGGACAAAATTGATACCAGAATATTGCGCATTCTACAAAAAGATGCAAAAAAAACAACAAAAGAAATTGCAAATATGCTAAATCTGACGATTTCGCCGGTTTATGAGCGAATCCGACGGCTGGAAAGTATGGGTTTCATAAAACAGTACGTGGCCATACTGGACAAAAAATTGATCAACCGTTCGGTCACCACAATATGCCAGGTTTCCATGCGCTATCACAATGAAGCATTTATAGAAAAGTTTGAGCAGGAAATACAGAATCTGGAAGAAGTCCAGGAATGTTACCACATGGCCGGGCAGGTTGATTTTCTGCTAAAAATTAATGTCGGCAGCCTCGACGAGTACCATGATTTTGTCAAATACAAGTTGTCAAAAATTGATAACATCGGCGTACTGAACAGCACTTTTGTTTTGAAAGAGATTAAACATACCTCTGAATTTTACATTTAATTTGATAAAATAACCGCAATAAAGCGGCTGGAAAATGATCTGTTCCCAGCCGCTTTATTGAATATCTAAAAAATCAGCTCTTCCTCAGAAATTAGGTTTTGCCACTTCAAAATGCATTGTCCCGCTTCCGGCAACGCCATTTCCCGTCATTCCCTGCACCACAACCCTGTATTTCCCTGTCTGGTCCGAAGTATAAAACTGGATTTGCGCTTTCCCGGCGGCATCCGTAGTCACATCCGGCGACCAATGCAGCAGGTTCCGGAAATCAGGCACACGACTTTCCAGATTGACTTTTGTGTCATATTTTGGCTCGTAAAACGTTCTTGGAGCCTGAACACCTTCGTAAGACATCACCAATACTTTCGGACTCAGTTCAAAACCGGCCAGGTCATTCTGATAGGTCGAGAAACTGGCAATACCTGTGAAAGTGAGTGCGCCTAAAAAGTATTTCCCGTTGAGCGTTTCTATTTTCTTTATTTTCAACGGATCAATGTCCATCAGTTTGTCAATGTTAAAAATAGGTATCCCGTCAAGCAACGTGAGCGGATCACTGCTGTAAAACATATTTGGAACCAGCTTATCTACCATTCTGAACTGAAACTCTTTTTGCCTCCTCCGCACCGAAATACCGCGTACGTATTCACGTAAAACCTCCTCCAACGTAGGAAACCTGGTGAAATCATCCAGAAAATATTTCTCATCCGGAGGGCCGAAAAATGCTGTTGAATCTTTGATTACAGCTTTCGGGTCGGCGAACGATTTCGGCAGGAATGCATTGTAAGTCTGCATGTTGATCGCTCTGGTCAGAAGCGGATTTTCAAGTGTTTTATCAAAGAAAAAACCTCCGGACGATTTTGATCCAAATTGTTTTGAAAAAGGACTGGCCATTTCAAACCGATAAGTGCTGTCGCGACTCAAATTCGTTTGTACTGTCACTTCTTTTGTTCCGTAGAATTCCCGGACTTCAAACTGTACACCGCCTTTGTCATCACTCATGGTCGCGTAAAGACGTGCCGGAAAATCCAACGCAGCCAAAAAAGACTCGATCCCTTTCGCCGGCTGGCCCGTTTCGGTATTGATCAGCTTCCCATAAATAAAGTGACCGTCATACTCGGGCAAATTCGGATATGCTTCGGTTTTGTTGCCAAAGACGTCAGTCCAGGCAAATCTTCTCCATCCGTGCGTGATCATCAGATTATCTATATCTGAGGCGGCATCCTTATTTTCTTTTTGCAAATAATATTCAGGAGATTCCACAGTGCCGGCAAGATCGGATGTCAGCCACAAATAGCTGTGAATATTTTGCGGATCGGGCGCCTGTATGGAATCTTCAAGATAAACCGAAACAGATAGATTGGCAGGTGTCGCACTGGCACTTGCAGACAAATCCAGCGTGACTTTCTCTCTTGTTCCAAATGTATTTTTGGCCACCTTTGCATCAATAGCAAGCTGCTTGTCGGTATTTTTAAAGTACAACCGTTCGCAAAGTGGTTTGAGTTTTTCGTTCAGCAAAGTGATGTGTGAAATTCCGGCTCCCAATTTGTCCTTATCAATCAGAAAAATCACCTGATTTTTAGCGAGCACCTTCCTTTCCACAACCAAATTCCCTTGCCGCGTATGAGTCAGCAAAAAAACTGCTCCCGACTCTGCCTCTTCGGAACGGTAGTTTACCTTCACTTTTACAAGTTTTTCCGTAGAATCTTTGACTTGCATGACATAACCCTCTTTTTTGACTTCCGCCAAAGGATAGGAGAACGACTTGCCGGCAACATCCCGGATTGTTATTTTATATGTGTTGTCCGCGCGTGGAGTAAATTTGAAATTACCGATCCCGAATTTTTTTGGTTCAAATTCAATTACCGTTTCATTATTCTGATTAACGACGGTCCCCTTAAAATTAATCCCTTTCCCATTTTGATCAATAACACGGAAAGCCACTTTGCTTTCCAGATCCTGAACGAGATAACCGCCCTCAGGAAAAAAGGCCGCATCATAAACAACCTCCTTTTTACCATCCGGATTCGGCTCAAATTTCACGAACGGATTCACTACGCTGATTGAAGATTCAAAATAATAATCCGGGCCAAAATTTTTCATCCAATTGGTATAACAACGCACTTTGTAAACACCGCTTGAAATCGTTGAAGGAATAACCAGCGCACCGTTTCCTTTTCCACCCAAAAGTGAAAATTTAGTTTGTGACACCGTATTATTTTCTTTATCCAGGACCTCTACATATCCGACCTTACTCATCCCCAAAAGGCTGTTATTTGTACCTTCGAGATTATAAGCCTTAAACCAGATGCTTTCTCCAACGAGATAAAATGGCCTGTCGAGATGCAGGTAGATTTTTTCCTGTAATGCCCTTTTGGCGTGTAATTGAAAACGCTGCCGGACAGAAGTTATCCAGGGATCATCCTGCCCAAAGCTTGTGAATGAGACAACCAGGGAAAGAAAAAAAGTAAAGATGATGGCTTTATATTTCACCGCAAATTCGGTTATGATAAATAATTATTTCCAAAAGGTTGGCTTCGTAACCGTTCCGCCCTGCAAACGACAATCGGCGCAAAAAGGATTGGTCATCAAAACAGAGTCAGAACGTATGCCATGATAGTTCAGAAGCAATCCTCCTCCTTTGAAACCCTCTACCAATGTCAGGGTGTCCGGTGCTTCGCATGTAGGATATGTTCCTAAACCCGGCTCAATAAATATCCGCTGGGTTTCTTCGGTCAAAACACTAAAATATCCAAACACAAGCTCTTTGGGATTTGCTGTGTTCGTAATGTTCCCCGTCACCTGTGAGGGCTGCGGATCAAAAAGACTGCCGGTTCCCTGCGTGGTTTTGGCAAGGCTCGTCCAGTATTCAAACTCGTCCTGGCTCAACGCATATTGCCTCACCAGAATACTGTATTTGATGTAAAACCAGTTGGTTTCAATTGGCACTACATTAATGGGCAGGTCCTTAATCACATCCTGCGACAATTTGATAGTCGAACCCAATGTAATATTGGTGGAATTTAGTGTACGCCAGCAATGGCTGATATCTCCGTTACGGGTAACAATCGTTTTGGTGTCAAAATCACGATCCAAACCAGAAAAAAACGCGGTCCGGTACTCATAGGTTTGCTCAAATTTCCAGCGATAAAATCGCGTATCATTTTTGGGGTCATGGGTATTCGCATATACGACAACAGCATTTCGACCTTTATCTACTTTGTAGGTAATGCTGTCTATTGGTGGTGTCCGTTTTATGGTAACATAGCCAGAAAGATATTCGCTGTTGTTCAAGGTTTTTATCTTCAATCTGTACTTTGACGAAGACAAATAGTTTTTTGGAGACAGCACATACAATCCCTTCCCTTTTTCTTCAAAATTGTAAGTTTCGCCCGATTCTCCCTCAACAGAAATCTTCGCTCCCAATTCCTTTAATGAGACCGTTTTTTCGCTGGTATTCTGCGTTCTGCTGAGAATAATCCGACTGGAATCCAGGCCGACATTTAAAAACCCGTCTACGACAAGGTAACTGGCGTCGGAGTTTACTTCCGGCGGCGAAAAAGGCTCTACGCAACCATTTAAAATGATTGATAAAACAAACAAGCCATATTTTCTCAAAAAATCCTTCATAACTCGTTTGGTATCAAGATCACTTTTTGGGGTGTCAAAATCTTTGGAATGGATAGTTATCTCTACTCGAAAACTGTCTATTCCCAGAATATTGGTCTTTTATTAATCCCTCCCTTCAACCTGCAATCCGCGCATGACGGAATGGTTGCCAGTATTGCTGTTTGCCCGTAATAGGAAATCAAAAGTTTCTGGGTGTTAAAAACGCACTCAATGTCAGGTGTAGAGCAGGCAAGCGGCAAGGTATCCACGTCGCATTTCTCAAAATAGCCTAATCTCAGGTCGACGAAAATCCGCTTTTGCGTTTCTACTGTTGCACTGAAATATCCAAAAACCAGCTCTTTGGGATTACTTTTATTTTTGATATTTCCCGTCACCTGAGATGGCTGCGGATCGAACAAACTGCCGGTTCCCTGTGTGGTTTTGGAAAGGCTTGTCCAATATTCAAATGCCTCCTGTGTCAGGCCATACTGTTTGACCAGCGTACTGTATTTGAGCAGTAACTTGTTGCTCTCAACGGGAATAATATTGATCGGTAACTGCTGAATTTCGTCTTTTGAGAGCTTAATCGTCGACCCCAAAATGATATTTGAAGAGCTTCCGTATTTCCAGCAATGATTGATATCTTCCTGTCGCGTTACCACTTCCTTCCCTTTTACAATAAGGCTGGAATAGTAAGGCGCGTACTGCTCATACGTCTCCTCAAACTTCCATTTGTAATATCTGGTATTATTCGTAGCGTCATGTGTGTTCACTTTGAAAACAACCGAATTCGTAAATTTGTCATGGGTGTAGGTGATACTGTCAATCGGAGGCGTTTTGCTGGTTGCTACAAAATCCGAAAGATATTCCTTTCCATCCGCCGTAACGATGTTCAGTCTGTATTTCTGAGATGCATCGAGATTACCTGGAAAAACTGTGTAAAGTCCATTTCCGCGATCCGTAAACTCGTATTTTTCTCCTTTTTCTCCCTCTATCCACAATTTGGCTCTTAACTCAACAACAGGGCTGGTTTTTTCAGTAGCATTTTGAGTTCTCCTCAGCTGAATTTTTGTTGTATCGCCGCCCATGTTCAAAAATCCGTCTACAACCAGATACTTCTCGTCAGAATTAATTTCCGGCGGAGAAAACGGCTCGACGCAGCAATAAAGCACAACAACCAGCAGTAACAAACCGACTTTCAATACATAATGTCTCATATCAAACCGCTCAGAATCTAAAATTATAGGTAATGGTCGGAATTGGCTGGCCGAAAATCGACAGCTGATAACCATTGACCTGCCCATTTTTTGTTTGAAAATAAACCGACGTAGGATTTTTTCTGCCTAAAAGATTATATACTGACAGCGTCCAGGAGCTATGCGCCAGTTTTTTGATCTTGTGATTCCCCTCAATATTCATCGCAACGTCCATCCGGTAATAATCCGGAATCCGGAACTGATTACGGTCCGCGTAGTAAACCCGCTGCGCGCCGTCAATAAAATACTTACCGATCGGAGGCGTGTAAGGCCGACCCGTGCTGTAAGTAAAATTATATGACACGCTGAATCTGTGTGAAAACCGGTAATTCGAAATGAGCGTAAAATCGTGGGGTTTGTCGTAGTTGCTCGGATAGAAATTACCTCCGTTTGGCGCATCCGGCGATTCGCGGTCTACCGCACGAAGCAGTGTTCTTGCGTAGGTGTACCCAATCCAGCCGTTCAGTTTACCGGTCATCTTTTTGATCATGAATTCAATACCGTACGCTTTCGCTTTTGTATTCAGCACGGCCGCCTCAAGATTGTGATTCATAATCAGAGAATCTCCGCCTTTGTAGTCCAGGAAATTCTGAATGTTTTTATAATAGCCTTCCAGAGAAACTTCGATTTTATTCCCCCTGAAATTCTTGTATAATCCGAGCGATATCTGATCCCCGATTTGCGGCTTGATGTAAGAGTCGCTCAGTTTCCAGATATCGGTCGGGGAAACGGTCATGGTGTTGGTCAACAAGTGAATATACTGCCTCAAGGTGTTGTAACTCAGCTTCACTGCAAGGTTGTCGAACAATGTGTAACGCATCGAAAGCCGGTATTCCGGACCTCCGTAGCCCTTTATCTTTTTTCCTTTGGCAAATGTCTCGGTCCCATCCTCATAGATTTTTTCAATCGGGTAACCGGCAACGTATTTATTGATCGTTTTCGGTCCTAAATATTGATAAAAGGAATAGCGCAAACCGGCAGTGATGGACATTTTCGGACTCACCTCAAATTTATCTTCCAGATATAGAGCACTTTCAGTTGCCTGTTCCGAACCCAGATCATCCGCTATAATGAGCGATTGCTCTCCGCGCGGCGTGAATTTTCCCGGATGCAGTTTGTAATAAATTGTACTCAAACCAAAATCAAGCGTATGTTTCGGGTGCAATACGTAATTGAAATCTGCTTTAAAATTGGATTGATTGATGTCAAATTTCAAATCAAAAGAGTTCAGTGGAAGGCCCGACGCGCCCATCGCATACTGATATTTACTTTGTGCGGCTGTAAATTCTCCGTAAAGCCGGGAGTTAAAAGTGTGTTTCCATTTAAGTGAGCCCAGTTGATTTTGATATGAATACGTCGTATCGCCATACAAGCGGAACCGATCATGACTCATATACCCCGTCAAAAGAATACTATTTTTTTCGTTGATCTCGTGGCTGATGTGTAGATTGACATCGTAAAATGAGGCCGAACTTTTGTTGTATTCCGGATTGTCCAGTCTTTTGATCAGCCAGTTGGAATATGTAGAACGCCCTCCGAGAATGAACGAAGTTTTGTCTTTAATGATAGGCCCTTCCACCGTAAGCCGGCCTGTAACCAATCCTATCCCGCCAGATGCAACATATTTCTTTTTGTTGCCATCCCGGCCGTTGATATCCAGAACAGAAGCAAGCCTGCCGCCGAATTTGGCTGGTATCGTACTCTTGTACAGTTCTACATCCTTTAAAACGTCCGGGTTGAAAGCAGAGAAAAACCCGAATAGGTGCGAGGGATTATAAATGACCGCATCATTAAACTGGATCAGATTCTGGTCCGTGGACCCGCCACGGACATTAAGGCCGGTACTGTTTTCTCCCACCGACTTGATACCCGGCAAGGTCAGTACGGTACGCAATAAATCAGTCTCACCAAAAACTGTTGGCACCTGTTTCAGATTTTTTATCGTCAGCTTTACAGTTCCCATCTGGGTTCCCACCACGTTTTTGTCCATTCCTGCTTTTACTGAAACTTCTTTCAGCGCGATTACACTTTCACGCATTTCAATATCCAGTTTTCCATCGGAATACAAAATGATCTGACGCTGCGTCTCCCGCATCCCCTGGCTTTTGATCCTGATGATGTGTTTTCCTTTTGGAATATTCAGAACGTATAATCCCAAAGCATCTGTTGTAACGCCAATCGTAGTCGGTTTGGAAATAAAAACAGCCGCACCTATAACAGGTTCTCCGGTTACGGCATTTCTTACGTAGCCCGTGAGTGTCGCGTTGCCTGACGATATTTTGTAACTTCTTATACCAATCTCATGCAGTTTACTTTCGGCGGTGGACAGCAGTTTTTCCTTGGCATCGCTTTCTGGCCCCTCATAAAAAGCAGTGGGTGCACCTACAACTTCTTCGGGATAAAAAAGCCTCGGTTGAAGCTGTGTAATGATTGCCTTGCCTTCGGTGATATAGATGCGCTTTTTAACATCGATCGAATATGCAAAATCGGACCCTTTGAAAACCTGGTCAAGCACCTCTCGGATCGACTGGTCTTTAACATTAAGGTCGAGTGCAAGGCTGTCAAAACGAACCGCATCGTAATAAAAGTAGTAACCGGTTTGGCTCTCGACCTGTTTTACAAAATCACCAAACTTGGCTGAATCCAGCTTCATGGTAATCTTTTTCTCCGGAACGTTCTGAGCTTTTGAGAGCTGAGCACAGAAAACCAGGCAAATCAGAATGGCTAGTTGTAGAATTATCTTCATTTTTCGGCTAGTTGGTCGTATAATGCTACAATACTGGCAATAGAACCTTCGCGATCCTGCCTGAACTTGATTTTTTTGTCACGCAATGATTTTTTCAAAATCTTCTGATTCTCCGGAAACAAGGAAAAGACCGACTTTTTGGAGTGTACCGAATGATAATGTCCATCTTTCAGGATGTAATAGAAATTTTTTTGCGGGAAGAGTGTAATTACTCTTTTGTCCTGGATTTTTTCCTGCCGCTGTTTGGTCCGTCTTACCACCGCCCTGGTTTTTCCATTGTATATGAGGTCATAAAAGCCTGTGCGCATCCCGGGTTCGATATCGATGCCGCTTACAAGGCGTTGGTAGTTGTGATTCAGATAACTGAAATAGCTTACTTTATGAGATTGTAAAAGCATATAATCTCCATAAAAATGCTTGATTATCAGCTCATCCCTTACGATGTCATACATCATTGAAATGCTGTCAAACTGCTGCCCATCGTAAAAAACAACGCCTTTGTTCCATTTGCGGGTCTCAAAAAACTGATGTTCCTCCTGCCGGGAATCGTATGGAAAATACAACCTTCCGTTATAAAGATTTTGAGATAAAGAAGTTGCCTCTTTGTAAAGAGAAACAGGGTATTCCATGGTTTCTTTTGCTATCAGGCTGGAATCGGCCGTCTGCCCAAAGGAAACTGAAACAGGAAACAAAATGTAGAAAAGTAAATTTTTTATATAACGCATGGAGTTTAGGAGATCGTAATACTAATTACTTCAACAAAATACATTTTGTGGCAATTACACTACTACTTAAAGAAGTTGACACAAGTTACTTACTTTTAGTTGTAAGAGGTTTATTTTGTAAATGTAATATTCAGAAGTATTTAACGATCAGCAATATAAAAATTCGGCAGTTAACTACCCAATCTTATCGAATGATCCTAACTTTGGTGTTCTGATCCATTCACTCAAAAACTCATTTTCACACAAACGTTCTCAAATGAAAATTTTAATAACGGGAGGGGCCGGTTTCGTTGGGTCTGCTCTGGGCATATCTTTAAAACTAAAATATCCTGACTATCAGATTTTTGCGCTTGACAATTTAAAGCGACGCGGCTCTGAATTAAACCTTAGCCGTCTAAAAAAAAGCGGTGTTGAATTTGTACACGGCGACATCCGTAACAAAGAAGATTTTGATGCATTTCCGGCAGTGGATGTGGTTATCGAAGCATCTGCGGAGCCATCTGTTCTGGCCGGTCTTGATGGTACGCCGGATTATCTGATCAATACAAATCTGGTCGGCACGGTCAACTGCCTCAACTATGCCTTAAAACACAAAGCCAATTTTATATTTCTGTCGACCAGCCGCGTTTATCCGATCAAAACGATTGAAACGCTGAATTTTATTGAAGAGGAAACGCGGTTCTCTCTCGCGGATGAACAACCCGTACCAGGTGTTTCATCGAAAGGAATTGCGGAAGATTTCCCTCTAAATGGCGCACGCTCCCTTTATGGTACTACCAAGCTGGCGTCGGAGCTGATCATCCAGGAATACAACGAATTCTATAATTTAAAAACAGTGATCAACCGCTGCGGTGTAATTACCGGTCCGTGGCAAATGGGGAAAGTGGATCAGGGTGTGATGGTTCTCTGGATCGCCAAACACTATTTTGACCAGCAACTTGGCTACTTTGGTTACGGAGGTACCGGCAAACAAATGCGCGATATGCTGCACGTTGCTGATCTCTACCGACTGGTTGACTGGCAGCTCCACAACATTGATAAAGTAAATGGAGAAATCCTGAACGCAGGTGGTGGATTACAAAGCAGCGCATCTTTACAGGAACTCACGAAAATCTGTCAGGAGGTAACGGGAAAAACGATTCCGATAAAGGTAGTCCCAGAAACCAGAACTGCTGATATTCGGCTGTACCTGACAGACAATACCAAAGTCACCAACCTCACCGGGTGGAAACCAGAAATTGGGATTCGGCAGATTGTGGAAGAAATAACTGCCTGGCTCGCCGAGAATGAAGAAGATCTGGCACCGATTCTAAAATAATTTCGAAAAAAGCGGCGGTTGTTAACGCCGCTTTTTTCAATTTACAGCAATACTTTTCTTCATCAATATGAAAATTATTGAATGCCCCCGCGACGCCTGGCAAGGTCATCATTCATTTATTCCAACTGAGGTCAAGATTGCGTATTTCAATCAACTGCTTCGTGTCGGATTTGACACAATCGATTTTGGCAGCTTTGTATCGGCAACTGCAATGCCGCAGGTACGCGATACAGCCGGAGTGATTGACGGGCTGGACATTTCCCAAACCGGAACAAAACTGTTGGCAATTGTTGCCAACGAGCGCGGTGCAAGAGAAGCATGTTCTTTCGACAAGATCAATTGCCTGGGGTATCCGTTTTCAATTTCTGAAACATTTCAAATTCGTAATACAAAATCGACAATTGAAGAATCCTTTTCCCGGGTAGCTTCAATTGCGGATATTTGTCAAAACAATAGTAAACAGTTGGTGATCTACATTTCCATGGGTTTCGGAAATCCATACGGAGACGTGTGGGATCCGGAAATTGTATTGCGTTGGGTAGAAAAGTTATCGGGATTAGGAATTGGTATTTTTTCACTGGCCGACACGGTCGGTGTTGCCCGGGAGGAAGACATCAGTTCACTTTTTGAAGAACTCATCGTTTCCAGGCCTGACCTGGAATTCGGTGCTCATTTTCACACAAAACCTCAGGACTGGCGGACAAAAGTTGACGCGGCTTACCTTGCAGGCTGCCGTAGATTTGACGGCGCAATACTGGGTTATGGAGGATGCCCGATGGCGCAGGACGATCTGGTTGGCAACATGCCTACCGAAAATCTATTGGGATTTGCAAAAGAAAACAACGAATCACTATCAGTGAATATCGAGCTGTTTGATCAGGCCCGAACACGTTTTTTGAGATTGATCAACGCATAATTCATTTTTTCTCCTTTTTCCAAAAGCAGTATGCAAGGGATAAATGATGCGACCAACCGAGTTGGGAATGGGTATGAACTGCATAGTCAAAGCAAAATTTGGCCGCAACGAATCCGGCTCCGAAATGGTTTGTCAAAGGCCTTGTCGCGATTCCCGTTCTCAGCCACACTTTCTCAGCGATCTCATATTGAAGCCCGGTTTTAAATGAAAGTGGAAGGTCGGTATTTTTGTTTATTTCAGCGCCCCACTGCAATTTCTTCACCGGTAAATAAAGCATTCCTGCACGCAGCACTGTTGGCACTTTGCTGCCATAAATTCCAGAATAAGAAGACTGGGTAAGATTATACAAATGCGCTCCGAATGACAAATTTGAAGAAAACCGGGCGATTCCTCCAAATTCTGCAACAAGCGCTTTACTACTGAAAAATAAAGATGGCGCGGTGACTGAAGTCTGAAGATAATTAATTTTCAACCCAATCGAAAACCTGCCTATCTGATGGCCTGCGCCGACGCCCATTGCAAGTTCATTGTAAAGCTTGTCACCAAAACGCTGGACGGAAAATCCGGATGTCAAATCATTTGACAACGGAAGTACTCCGGCAAAGGACATGGTATTAAGCCCGGAGAATCCAAAATGGGAATCGTAGGAAGTTAAAATCGCATTCTCCCGGTTTCCACCCAAGCCTGCCACATTGTTAAAAATAGCATTAACGTCAGATTCAGAAACCGTGGCGTTGGCAATTCCCCAGGATCTTGCTCCAATAGCGGCCGGGCCATTTTGTGCCAGAACGCTGAAAGAATTAGAAATGAAAATAACGAGTACAAAAATGAAGTTTTCCAATCGGGATAAATATCCGGATCGCTCTTTCATATTTACTCGGCTGGTTACAGAGGGAAGTCAAAGTTTAAAATCTGAACGTTTTCAGATCGTCGTTTATAAAAATTCAGCGGTCACCTTTGAGATCACCGCTGAATTGGGACTATGTAATTTAAGTTTTCCGGAGCAACTGATTTAGTTACTGAATTTTCTTTTAACGATTGCAAGCAAAGCAGCGACCGCCTCACCATTGACATCCCACGCATGTTTGGAGGCATATCTGTGCCAGATCAAATTCTCAGCTTCCGCATAACTCTTGACCATATCCAATTCATACACAGCTTTGTCAAAATGTTCGCTGTTTTTACTGAACAACTGATTGATAAACATAAAACGTTGTCCCAACGGAATGGAGCCCGCTATGCTTTCAACTTTTACCTGAACATTACCATATGCCTTGTCGTCTGTCGGTTTGGGAACTTCAACTTTAAAACGATTATTCAGCGACTCGTTTTCCGGTGAAGCATTTTTGGAAACAATTTCCGACAAAATTGCTACGTTTGGTTCATTTCTTTGAACAGACGGAGCAGGACTTTTCACATTTTCAATTTCTGATAGCGCAGAGTCAAAAAATGACCTGGGCTCTTCTTTTTTGTTGGCGTAAACGACTGGCTCGTTTGTTGGCACAAGCAAATCCGAGGCGTCGAGCGGAATTATTCTGGAAAACTGTTGTTCAAAATCTGCTTTGTCATCGATCAGTGCAGCATCGTTGGCAAGTCCTTCCAGCCAGTTAATAGCACGGGCAACAGAAACCGATTCAGCGTTACTCTCCAGAAGATGTACTTCCAGCCCCTTGGCTATGCCGTTGTGAATATGGGTATATTTGACCAACTGTTCCGCTTTTTCAATATCGTAAAGGGCCTCGGGCAGTGATTTTAGTTTTTCCTCAAAATAGTTTTCAGGGGTATAAAGCAAGGTCAAAGCGTCTTTCACCGACTGTTTCAGCAATGGTTCAAGGTCCGTCCGCCTTACAGAAATATGCTGCGACGCAATGTTCATAAAAGTTTCCAGCGCCTTTTTTACTTCTTCGTTTTCAAAGTCAAAGAAAACACTGCGAAAAGCGAGTGCATTATTTTTCCATTGTTCAAACAATCGGTTCAAAATTCCCAGATTTACCTGCCGTACCGGTGTCAGTTTCAGCAGGTCGGCACCTCCGATTGAATCCCTTGAAATATAGGTGTCGTTCAAAACCTGAGTTGTGAAGCGATCTGTGTAACGATTGAGCTTATTTATATCCAAATTACCCGACATGACGAATAAGAGCTTTTTAACGAAAGTGTTTAAAAAAAATGTGTTTGATTTGTAAAGGTAAATAAAAAATAGCCTGCACTGGCAGTCAAATAATCATTCCCCATGTTCATCGAGCCATCTCACCGAAAAGAAAATCAGAATCCAAGAACCGGATGGATCGAAGTAATTTGCGGATCCATGTTCTCAGGCAAGACGGAAGAACTGATCCGTAGACTGAATCGCGCCAAAATAGCCCGCCAAAGAATACAAATTTTCAAACCTGCTTTGGATAAACGCTATCATCATGAGAACATTGTTTCGCATAATGATAATTCGATTCTCTCCAAGCCGGTTAACAATGCTTTGGATATACTTGATTTTGCAACAAATTGTGAGGTTGTAGGACTCGACGAAGCTCAATTTTTCGACGCAGCGGTAGTGGATGTATGTGATCAGCTGGCCAATTCCGGCAAGCGCGTAATCGTGGCTGGCCTGGACATGGATTATCTTGGCAAGCCTTTCGGATCGATGCCTCAATTGATGTCGATCGCAGAATTTGTCACGAAAGTACATGCCATTTGCATGGTTTGCGGAGAGGTTGCGTCGCATTCATACCGGCTTTCGGCCGCAGAGGAAAGCCTCGTACTTCTTGGAGAAACTGACCTGTATGAAGCCCGATGCAGAAGATGTTTTAATCTTGGAGAATCAGCAAGGGATGTAATTAATCAGAATTGGCACCCGCAATAAGCGTTGTAAAATAACTTGCCCACGCCGATCAATCAGGATGAAAATGAAATTATTGCTTCCTTTTTCAATCGCTTTGAATGTATTACTCCTAGTATCCTGTCTTTCCGTGGCGGTTGTTTACCGTGACAAACTAGTCCAGCGTTACATCAAAACCATGGGTGATGCAAAAATTGTCATGTTCGGCAACTCCATAACGGCACAAGGAAAATGGGCAGAGCTGCTAGGCCGTACGGATGTTGTAAACAGCGGACTTCCGGGCCTTTGTACTTATCACTTTCTAAGCCAGGTAAAACCCATGATTACGGACCTGAATCCGGAAGTGTGTTTCGTTATGGGCGGAATCAATGACATTACGGTGGGCGTCGTTCCGGAAAAAACGCAGGCCAATTATCAGCAGATACTTGAGACAATTGTAAAAAACAAAATTTTGCCTGTTGTTACACTCACATTGTATGAACAAAACGACCCTGTCAGCAAAATGGAAGTTTCCCGGCTGAACGAATTTCTGGTGCGCTATTGTACCGCAAATAAAATAGAATATCTGGATCTGAATGCCTTTATTTCTGACTCAACAGGTCTTCGCTCAGAATTCGCCATCGACAAAACACACTTGAATGAAAATGCATACAAAATATGGGCAAGAGAAATCAATAAAATTCTGGAACGAAGGGGTATCTGAAAATCGACAATATACGTTGTACTAAAAAATGCTATTTATTGGTATTTTTGAAATGAAAACTTCTTTATCAGGTCTGTTACTCTCTCAACATGAAATTAGCCGCTAAATTCGTTTTGATATTTATTTCGTTTTTATGGATATCCTGCCATAAAAAGTTGGATCCCCGCCCGGAAATCCCCTATCTTAAAACCATTACCGAACGGCAGTTCTCACCCGACGACAGCGTCACAATCCAGTACAATTACGACCGTGATGGCCTACTTGTTCTAGAAAAAAATTCACGCAATTTCTCGATCATCGGTGTCCGCGATGACAAAGAGAACACCAAATTAACGGAGGGCTGGATTCACTATCGTCTTTTTACTTATAATGAATTCAATCAATTGATCAAACTCTCCCAATTTGGATCACAGTATGGGAAAAGAGCAATGTCTGTTTCTGATACATCCGTTTATGATGGCGATAAATTGGTGAGAAAAGAGAGCAGAAATTACATTTTCAATGCTGACGGGACCGTTCTTTTCAATTATCCACTCTGGATAACCAGGAAGTTTTTGCAATACGATAGCAAAAACCGGATTGCCTCAGAAACAGATTCTGTTTTTCTGACGCATGACATTCCAAAAGGAAATACGGTCGTGCAGAAAATTCCGCCCCGTTTTGTTTACACAAATCGGGCTGTCAATCTTTACAGTGAAAAAGATGAGTTGATCAGGAAAACAACCACTTCGAACGAAAGTAAGAATTTGACCTATGGAAACGGTGTATCAGCCTTTTCATGCTCTCACCCTGGCAGGTTGCACTCCGGTACCACAGAGTACACATACGAGTACAACGAATACGCAGAAGTCATCAAAAAGACGGCCACATTCCGGCATACGGCAAGTGGCAGGATATACAAAAGTGAATTCGATTATAGTTACGGCCAGTAAAAGGTGATCCGATTTCTATTGTGTAGCTATTGGCCATTAGTGGTAAGCGATTAGCTCTGTACTAGATAATAGATGGCTAATTGTATAAACATTTATTGCCAATTTTTTCGCTATTTAGATACCAACAAACAAAACGGTCTGCTCAAAAAGCAGACCGTTTCTTATATCAGTAGGAATAAAGCATTAAGCACTTACCTGGTTCATCACCTCAGTTTGCTTACGGATAGATTCCATGTGTACCAATTTAAAAAGTTCATCGACCAGATTAGGATACAGGTTCAGGCTCTTGCCCCATCCTGCTCGCGTTTCCAGCACTTCACGGAAGCGGTCAACCTGATAAGCTGCAACGTTGTTGTCACGTTTGTATTCAGCAAGTTTTTCAACCAGAGACATACGTTGTGCCAGATTTTCCAAAAGTTCACGATCCAGGTGGTCAATTTTGCCACGAACCACTTCCAGTTGGGATTGGTAATCGCTGCCGTAAGATTCTTTGCGAACATGCAGATCGTGCAACATCTGACCCAAAGCAGCTGGTGTAAGCTGTTGTGAAGCATCAGACCACGCGGCATCAGGATCACGGTGCGACTCGATGATCAAACCATCATAATGCAAATCCAATGCGCGCTGTGAAAGTTCGTACAAGTAAGCACGCTTTCCAGCCATGTGACTAGGATCGCCGATTACGGGAAGTTCAGGGAACAATGTTTTCAGTTCAATCGCAATGTTCCACATCGGAGAATTACGGAACTTGGTTTCCTGTGCGTTGGAAAATCCACGGTGAATTGCACCGATTTTCTTAACACCAGCCTGATTCAAACGTTCGAGCGCACCAATCCAAAGCTGCAAGTCAGGATTAACCGGGTTTTTCACAAGAACAGGCACGTCAATTCCTTTCAAAGCATCAGCCAATTCCTGAACATTGAATGGGTTAACAGTCGTTCTTGCACCAATCCACAGGATATCAACTCCATATTTTAAAGCAAGTTCAATATGCTGAGGCGTAGCAACCTCAACGGCAACAGGCATGCCCGTTTCTTTTTTGACTTGTTGTAACCATGGCAGAGCTGCCTCTCCCATTCCTTCAAAACTTCCTGGACGAGTCCTTGGCTTCCAAATTCCCGCACGGATGATGTGCGCAAATCCTTCCTTCTTGATCTGGATTGCGGTTTCTAACATTTGTTCCTCGGTCTCTGCGCTGCAAGGCCCGGCGATTACCAAAGGTTTTCCTTCGGTATTGATCCAACTGCTAAGCGGTAGGATATCTAAAGAAGCATTCATATTCAAAAACTGTCCTTAATAAAAATTAGATAATTGTAATATTTTGATCTGTTGTTATGCGCATTTCATGGATTGCCGTACATTTGATGCTCCAAAAGTAAATGGATCAGCATGATAGGCAACACTTTTACTAGTCAATTACTGCCGTTTCGTGTAATGCTCACTAATGAAAAATTTGTACCATAAAATGGCATATCTCACTCCAAAAGACCAAATACCTGTATTTTTTGAAGATACTTCCGTAGCGTTTGCCTCAAAATCAGATGCGCAATTACGGAAAACCTACTGGTTATTTAGCCTTATGAACCAGGCTCGAGTGGTAAATTTAGGCACTTTTTTTATAAAGCTTGCACTAAAACTTAACTTACCTATAAAAAATCTTATTCGCGTCACCATTTTTGAACAATTCTGTGGAGGTGAGACAATTACTGATTGCGACGCTACAATTTCGTCTCTCGGACAGTCAGGCGTAGGAACCATTCTTGATTACTCCGTGGAAGGAGAAGGTAACGAGTCCAGTTTTGAATCCACTACTGCGGAAATTCTTCGCACGATCGATAAAGCTGCTACTTCCAAGCACATCCCGTTTTCAGTTTTTAAAGTCACCGGAATCGGGTCATCCGACTTGCTTGAAAAAATTCAACGCAAAGATTCACTTACCGCTGATGAGAATACGGAGTATGTACGCCTTAAAGTACGGCTGGAAAAATTGTGTAGCCATGCACACGATCAAAATGTAAGGATTTTTGTGGATGCTGAAGAAAGTTGGATTCAAGGTATCATTGACGATCTCACTTATGAAATGATGGAAAAGTATAACCGGGAAAAACCGATCGTTTACAATACGTATCAATTATATCGCCATGAAACACTTGACGCCTTAAAAACAGCTTATCTGAAAGCGAGACAAAGGGGCTACATACTTGGAGGAAAACTTGTGCGTGGTGCCTACATTGAGAAAGAGCGATTCAGAGCACGTGAAAACGAATACTTCAACCCGATTCATACATCGAAAGAAGCAACGGATCAGGATTATAATGCTTCCATTGATTTTTGTCTGGAACACCTGGAACATGTTTCGATATGCCTTGGTACCCATAACGAATACAGTTCACAATACTGTGCTGCAAAAATGAAGAAACTTGGGCTTCCCAATACAGATGAGCGCATTTGGTTTGCACAACTTTTGGGAATGAGCGACAACATCTCTTACAACCTGGCCAAAGCTGGCTACAACGTGGCTAAATACGTCCCATACGGGCCGATTGATGCAGTTCTGCCTTACCTCATTCGCAGGGCCGCTGAAAACACTTCCATCGCAGGCCAAAGCAGCCGGGAGTATTTATTGATTAAAAGTGAATTGAAAAGAAGAGGAATCAGTTCTTTATAAGTAACTTACTATTTTTGTAGTCTCTAAAAGTTTCCAATTGTTTGTACCCGGAATGAATCAACCAAAAAATCCTGCCAGATATTTACTTTTCAGTTTGCTGCTCATCCTTATTGACCAGATCTCCAAGATATTGGTTTACAAGTACATGGAACCCGGTTTTTCGGGGCAAATTCTGTTAATCGGAAGCTGGCTTAAACTGCATTATGTGCTCAATCCCGGCATGGCTTTCGGTATGCAGCTCGGGCATGAATACGGCAAGTTATTCCTTACCTTGTTTCGCCTCGTGGCCATGTGTGCCATCGGTTGGTATCTTGTCCATCTTGCTCGCTCAGGTGCCGCGAAGGGTTTACTCTGGGCATTATCCATGATTTTAGCCGGAGCTGTTGGTAATGTAATCGACAGTACTTTTTATGGTGTGCTTTTCGATAACGCTCCATACGGTGCGCCAACACCCTGGTTTCATGGTCAGGTGATCGATATGATTTTTGTTGATTTCTGGGAAGGTTTTGTTCCGGACTGGGTGCCGGTATGGGGCGGACAGTATTATTCCACGCCGATTTTCAACATCGCCGACTCATGTATTTTTCTTGGTGTGTGTAGTATTCTCATATTTCAAAGTCAGTTCCATCCGGCTCAGCCCGAAGAAACTGATTCGGAGCCTAAATCTGAGCTTGTGGATGCAATTAGTGCCGAACACGAGGACTATCGGCCTGCTAATGAATTGCATCAGGACGAGCCGACCACCACTGAGGATCACAAATCTTATCCGTTAGACAAGGAGGATAAAAAAGAAGAAATTTAGTCCCTGAGAAATCAGCAGAAGTACCCAATAAAACAGGGCAGAATCCGATACCGGAATCTGCCCTGTTTTATTATAAAATAATATTGTCTCAGTTTTCGTCTTTGGTCAAGGGCACAAAATCTTTGAATGCCTTCTTAATTGCTACATCGGTTGCTGCCTTTTTACTCTCCCAGTTCGCATCCAATTCCAGCGCCACCAATCCACTTAGATTCATTAATGCTTTAAACTCATCCAATTTCCTTATGAATTCCGGCATTCGTCTGGCTGATTTCTGTGCATATTCCCGTGCAAATACATCACCCTTATTTTGAAGTTCATTTTTCTTTTGCAACACATAATTGAATCGTTCCAACAAGCCGTTTGTTGATTTCCCTATTACTTCCGTTGCTTCCAGAGTTCCCACAGTTGCAACCGTCGTTCCACCAATAGTCGTGATATAGCCCCTCACAGGCTGATCGGGCTTGGTAAATTGTGGCGCAAGTCCCGTCGTAGCCCCTAGCGACGCGTTAAGTAGTGACCGACTTCGTTTCCCCTTTTTTGCTTTTGAGTATGCCTTTTTTAAATAAGTTTCTTTTTCCTGCATTTGTTCCAGCAGGCCCCACGCGTTCACCAAGGCGCCTTTATACAGTCCGTAGACATAGGCATCTCGCTGACTTTCGTCGATGGCATTTTTAATGACAAAGCGCAGTGTTTTTTCCTTTTTGTTTTGCGATTTGTCCAACGCATAAAACGTAATATTAAATGCCAGCGTATCAAACGGATCCTTCACAAATTCATAACCGGGTTCCCAGATGAACTCGTAGTTTGTCGGTGTGTTCTTTACTAATGCTGATGCCGGAACATTTTTATTTTCCGAAATAAAGTTAAATGTCGAAAGATCATCATCGCCGTTTGGATCTGACAGCGAAAACCGAAGGTTGATCCGGTTATTTTCAGGACTTCTGACGACGGTACTCTGCGGAATGATCGTAAAATCCGGCGCAAGATCCATCTGCGTTACATCCAGCTTCAAACGCCCTTTCGTTCTCGTTTTTGACGGCTGGTCTTCCACAAAGAATTCCAGATACTTTGGCGCTGATTTGAGCGCCTGGAACTGCTTGGTTGAAGGATCCCAGATGATTTCTCCGGCGGCAGTCAGTTTCATACCTTCCATCATCTCATCCAGAATTGGTATAAATACGATCGGGTCACCGTCCGGATCGCGAACGGAATTCATATCAATCTGGTACGTGTTCTGAGTTTTGTACTGCACGTAAAACGGCTTCAATTCATCAATTACAGGCGCGCGGTTGACGTGGTTTACCTTCAACACAACTTCTCTGGTTGCCGTTTCGCCCGTTAGACCGACCGCTTCGAAAACGATCGGAAACATCTTCACGGTATTGATACGGTCAGCGATATCGTATCCGGGAGTCCATACAAAGTGCCCTGTGGAGTCAAATTTCATCTCTTTTCTCAGACCACTCGAAATGCTGTATCTGATTGAATCACTCTTACCACCTTTTGTCTGTAAGTGGAAATTCAGTTCTTTACCCTCTTCCAGATTATTCCATTCCGACGCGTTAGGAAATACGATTTGTAAGGGTCCATTGTTTGTACTAGTTGTATTGTCCTGCGCAAATAACTGATTTGAAAAGAAAACAGCGAGTAAAATTGTTAGGGTAAGCGATATATTTTTATCTGCCATAACGTCAGAAATATAATTTATTCATGGGTTCAGTAATACTTGATCTTAACGTAAAACTACGAAATCCCGTATGGTTAACACAGGGATTAGTTCTGTTTTTTTGCTACGTACAATTTCAGCCCCTTAACAAGAATGCTGTTTTGTATTTTTTTTATAATGTCATTTTTAATCAAAAGGTTCGCTGATAAATATTTTCAAACCTGTTTAAAGCAAAAACCGGAGGGCTGTCCATGGTAGACTTCCCTCCGGTATTAAAAGACTATTCAGATCTTAATTATTTCTTTTTAGGCGTCGCAGCTGGTGTAGCACTTTTTGCAGGAGCAGTGGTTGCTGGTGCAGCAGTTGCCGGTTTCGCAGCAGGAGCAGTTTCAACTTTGTCAGGATCAACTCCCAATTTCCGCAAGATGAGGTTGGTTGCGTTGTTGTCTTCCGAAGAAGTATACAAAATCGTTGGGTTTCCCTGGCCACCATCCATGTTGATGATGTAAAGAAATCCTTGCTCTTTACCCACCGCCTGGATCGCATCGTTCACCTTCGTGATCAATGGCTCCATAAGCTGCTGTTGCTTAGTAGCAAGCGACTGCTGTGCGTTCGTCTGCATTTCCTGAATACGTGCCTGCAGATTTGACAATTCTTTTTCTTTATCGGCACGGATCACGTCAGTCATGCTGGATCCGTTCTTTTGGTATGCCTCGTACTTTTCCTGTGCTTCTTTATAAGTTTCCTGCAACGCTTTATCCAATTGCGCTTTGGTCACTTCCAGCTGATTTTGTACCACTTTTCCCTCTGGTATTCTTTGAAGAAGAAAATCTACACTTGTGTAAACGATTTTTCCTGTTCCGCTTGTAGGGGTTGTTTGAGCCAACAGAGGGGTACTGATCATGGCCATAACGACCATAAAGGCTATTAATTTTTGTTTCATTGCGTTGTTACTTATTTTGGTTTAATGGTTGTACTCGTTTTTCCTTTTGGGTTATCTTTCGGCTGAACATCTGCCTCAGCACTTGCCTTACTTTTCTTAGATGTAATATCCGGCAATGTGGCCTCTTTCACCTGTTTGTCATTCAGGCCAAGTTCGTCCATAATGTAGTCCGTGTAATCATGTTTTGGATTGGTGAAAACCATTCCTGCGTCACTGGATTTGTCAAACATAAAATCCAGCCTTCTCTGACTGCACACTTTCGTCATGGCCCGCTGCACTTTTTCGAGTACCGGCTTCATTAGCTCTTTCTTTTTCTGGAACATTAATCCCTCCATGCCAAAGATCTTGCTGTTGTATTCTCTCGCCTCGAGTTCTTTCTCCTTGATTTCCGTCTGCCTTTTCCTTTTCAGATCATCCGTCAGTAACACTTCTTCCGCCATGTAGGCCCGCTGCATTCTTCCGATCTCGGTAAACTTGTCGTCGATCTCCTTCGCCCACTTTTCTGAAAATTTCTTCATTTCAGCCTGAGCCAGCTGATATTCAGGCATTTTACTCGTTATGAACTCCATATCCGTGTAACCGAACTTTTGGGCCCACCCCGTAGAAACCGAGATAAAGGACAAAACTAGTAAAATTAAAAACTTCTTCATGCCTGAGGGCTAATAATTTGCACTGTTTTAACGAAATGCAATCTATAATATTATCTGAGCTGCTGACCGATGGTAAAGTGGAACTGTGCACCGCTTCTGTTTGGAGAGCCCTGAATCTTATCGAACCCATAGGCCCAGTCAATTCCAAGAAGCCCGAACGCCGGCATGAAAATACGTGCGCCAACTCCTGCTGAGCGTTTCAGATCAAACGGATTGAACTCTTTGTAAGTACCCCAGTTGTTCCCGCCTTCTGCGAAGGTAAGCACGAAAATCGTTGCCTGAGGATTCAGAGATACCGGGTAGCGAAGTTCCATGACATACTTGTTGTACACAATACCTCCACCTGAAGCCGGGTAACCCGATTGGTTCAGCGGACCGACCTGTTGATCTTTGTAACCACGAAGACCGATAATATCCTGATCAGCCAGCGAGAATGATCCCTGCCCGGCAAGACCCGAGCCACCTACGATAAAGCGACCGAAAGGACTAAAACCAACTTTGTCTCCATATTTGCCGAGATATCCCATGTGCGTTCTTGCACTCATGACGAGCTTGCCGGTAATGGTCACATAATAACTTGCGTCAAACATCCACTTATGGTATTCAACCCATTTATAAGTATCAGTTACATCTTTAAAGTCCTTCTTTCTCAATGCTGAATAAGGCGGTGTGAAAGTTGCGCTCAATGAGATATTGCTCCCGTTCCTTGGGAATTGCATGTCAGTCAGGGTGTTTCTTGATATGGTCGTATTGAAGGACACGTTATTTGAAGTTCCCTTGTAATAGCCGATCCTGAAAATATCAAGACTGTCCAGTCTGTATCGCTGATAAGAAAGCGAGTGCGTCATCACCAGAAAACGATCCGGCTCTTTCAGCCTGCGTCCAAGCGAGACTGTAATACCATTGTTGTAGTAACCGCCGCGGTAGCTTAACTGCCCGGATGAACCGCCAACGTTTCCGTAAAGCGACCGGTAATCAGTCATACGATAGACTGTGCGCTGCAGGGAAACTCCGAAATTGATCGGTTTTCTTCCGCCAAGCCAGGGTTCGCTGAACGACATCGAATAAGTCTGATACTGCTTTCCGTTTGCCTGAAAACGAAGCGACAATTTTTGTCCGTCACCAGAAGGTAATGGATGCCAGGTTTCTCTGTTTGGAATATTTTTTAACGAAAAGTTATTGAACACAAGACCCAAGGTTCCTACGAAACCGATGTATCCACCCCAACCCCCTGACAATTCAATCTGATCGGACGGCTTTTCTTCCACGGTATATTCAATATCTACGGTTCCATCCGACTGGTTCGGAATCGGATTAATCTGAATTTTTTCTGGGTTAAAGTACCCCATCTGCGACAATTGACGCTGGGTATTGATAATCTCCGTTTTACTGAATTTCTGACCCGGCAGAGTGAATAGCTCACGAAGCACCACCTTGTCACTCGTTCTGGTATTTCCGTTCAGCAGGATCCGGTTGATCGTCGCCTGCTTACCTTCCACCATCCGCATTTCTATATCAATCGAATCTCCCTCAACTGCCTTTTCAGTCGCATCCACCCGGAAGTACAGGTAACCGTCATCCATGTAAATGGAGCTGATATCCGCACCCGGAATACCATTGATTTTCTTTTCAAGGTCCTCCGGATTGTACACGTCACCTTTTTTAACGCCTAAACGATCTCCCAGATATTTTGACGGATACAGGTAATTACCCGACCAAGTAATATCACGGTAATAATATTTCGTCCCTTCATCAATTTTAAGGTCGATGCTGATCGTTTCTCCGTTATTCCGAATGGTGTCAAATTCGATGGTAGCGTCGCGGTAACCGTTTTTACGATAATAGGCAATCAGCTTTTCCTTATCCTCGTCGTATTTTTTAGGAATGTATTTTGAAGGATTGAAAAGACGTCCAAGCATTTTTTGCTTGGTGCCTTTCATCTTCTTTTTCAGTTTCGCATCACTGATCGCCGTATTGCCCTGAATGTCAATCTTCTCGATCTTAACTTTCTTACCTTTTGTAATGGTAAAGTTTAGCGTAGCCTGTCCACGGGTAGAATCAGGAATTTGCAACACCTTTACTTTGGTATTGTAAAAACCTTTATCCATGTAATATTTTTTGATGATCAACTGTGTATTCTTGATCACAGTAGGCGTGATTACACGGCCTTTAATCAGTTTCACCTTGTCGTTCAGCGTTTCCCGTTCGCCTTTGCGTATGCCGGAAAACGATACTTTATAAAGCCTCGGACGTTCCTTGATGTGAATATTCAGCCAGATTTTGTCACCTTCAACTTTCGTTGCCAGAATTTCGACATCATCCAACGTACCAAAATCCATCATTTTTTTGATCGATGATGGAAACGCAGGTCCCGGCACACGAATCTTGTCTCCGGGCTTCATTCCCGAAATAGAGATCATCGAATTAGGGTCCAGAAACTGGGTGCCGGATGCCGTAATCTCCGCTATTGTGTATTCCTTTGGATTTTCAGGATCAATCCCCATATTCACAACAGGCCCGGCGGGCTTCGCAGCTGCACCACCTAGTCCCACTCTCTGGGCATTTGCCGAAAAACACCAGCAAAGCAAAATTGCCGCCAATAATCCGTTACGATGCGCTAATGGTTTAATAAAATTTTTCACAAGATTCATATTGTTCTACTTAGCCACATTCGCTTTTACTTGATCACCTGTCTTCCCAAAACGTCTTTCCTTCTTCTGATATGCTAAAATTGCCTCATAGAGGTGTTCCCTTCTGAAATCCGGCCAGAACAAATCTTCGTAAAAGTGCAATTCCGCATAGGCTAGCTGCCATAAAAGAAAATTACTGATCCGGTGATCTCCTCCGGTTCTCAACATCAGATCCACCTCCGGACGATCCTGTGTTGAAAGATTCTGAGCCAGAATCTTTTCGTCAATATCATCAGGTTTCAAAACCCCTTTCTGAACTTCTACCGCCAGTTTTTTGGCAGCCTGCACGATATCCCATTTACCACTGTAGCCTAGCGCAAGAATGAGATTCAGCCCATCGTTGTCTTTTGTACTTTCTTTTGCCTCCTGAAGTTGATCCTGACAGCTTTTTGGCAGGCTCTCCATGTCTCCGATCGTATCCAGACGAACATTGTTTTTAAGCATTGTTGGCAGTTCATTCCGGATTGATTGCACCAGAAGCTCCATTAATGCCCGCACTTCAAATTGAGGCCTGGCCCAGTTTTCAGTTGAAAAGGCATAGAGTGTAAGATACGATACGCCCAATTCTGCGCAACCCTCTGTCACTTCTCTTACAGCCTTTATTGCATTCCGGTGACCGAATACACGTGCCGCACCCTGGTTCTGAGCCCAACGCCCATTGCCATCCATGATAACGGCGATGTGCTTTGGCAGATTGCCCGAATCTATGAGTTCCTTCATTATCGCTGAACCCTTTTAACCTTTTTTAACAAAACCAAATGAACCATTGCGAGTCGATCTAACAATTTCTTAATGAAGTTTTTTTCAAGTCCGACTTCCAATACTCCCGATCTGTTGATTATGATACGCAGTTTCAAAGAATACTGTGTCAAAAAAATCATAATCAGACACAAATAAATATTAAAAACCAGCACCAACAATCTGACCGTCAGAATATTGACTATTATTCGACTAAGCGTTGAATTTGAACAAGGGCGCAATTTAGGAATAAGTATGGCGTGTTCAAAATCAATATTTCATCGACCGCTCCCACGCTAACCCGATTAATTATCAAGAAGATGGCGAATTACCTCGCCATAAGTGCTTCCGCTTGAAAGTTGCGATGCTTTGCGATCGCGCATCAGGATCATAAATTTGCCGTTAAAGTGTTTCTGGATTTCCTTGATGTGGTGGGAATTGACGATACCGGCCCGGCTGATGCGGAGGTAATGCGCAGGTAGTTTTTCTTCCAGGGAGGTCAGGGTGTAACTGAGCAAATATTTCTGCCCGTCCAGCGTATTGAGAAAAACGTATTTTTCCTCGGCTTCAAAATGGGTAATTTCTGTGAGAGGAATCAAAAGGATGCGATCACCGGACTTTACGGAAAGTGAAAATACCTCTTTTTTAGGCTTCATTTCTTCGAGCAAACGCATCAGATTTTCATTGTAGGGATTATGCCCGCCGCTGCCCGAACCAGCTTCAATGATGTTTTTTATTTTATCAATTGTCTTTAGTAAACGGTCGTTCTCAACAGGTTTGAGCAGATAATCCACGGAATTCTCTTCAAACGCGCGTATGGCATATTGATCGTAGGCAGTGGAAAAAACTACCAACGGCATTTTCGCCAGTTTTGAAAGCATTTCGAAGCCATTAAGCAAAGGCATTTCAATGTCCAGGAAAATGATATCCGGACCATGTTTGTCGATTGCTACCAAACCTTCCGCGCCATTTTTTGCCTCAGAAACGATATTGAAAATATCAGTATGCTTTTCGAGCAACCTGCGCAGGCGGCTCAATGCCAGTGATTCGTCATCTATCAGGATCGTTTTTAACGGGAATTGCATATGCTTTCAAATTTTGTGTAGCTTTTTATTATTTCTGGCTTGCGATCGCGGATCTGCGGATAGCAATGCTGACCGATTTAAGCGGTTCGTTCAAAAGTTCAAGTTTCGCATCGTCTCCGTAAAGCAATTTAAGCTTGTCTTGTATACTCTTTATTCCGTAACCGGCGCCCATCGTTTCGGGAAATGAAGGGCCGTTGTCGTGAACACACAGATTCAGCCACCCATCTTTTTCAAAAATTTTAACCAAAATTTTCCCCTGGTCAGCCATTCTGGCGACACCATGTTTGATCGCGTTCTCTACAATCGGTTGCAGTATAAATTTAGGAACCGGCAATTCGTTGAGTGCCTCATCCGTTACCTCCGTTGAGAATTGAAGACGGTCACCGAAACGGACCTTTTCTACCTGAAGATAAGTTTGCACCATTTCCAGTTCATTTTCTATTGTATCAAAATAGTCATTCGTTTTTCGTCCCGTCGTATACCTGAACAACTTGGAAAGCAACAAAGTCATTTCCTCTGCTTTGTCCGGATCTTCGTGAACGAGGCTGGCTATGCTGTTTAAAGAATTGTAAAGAAAATGCGGATTGATTCTGGCCTGAAGTGCGTCCAGTTCTGCCCTTGTTTTTAGTTTTTCCAGATTTAGCAACTGGTATTCCTGATCAGAAATTTTTCGTGAAATTTGTTTTCCCTGACGGATCAGAAAATAAAAAATATTCGCCACCACAATGGGCCCGCAGGCGTACCAGTACCATGGCGCATTCTGAGCAGGTTCGTTGGGATAAGTTGCAGCATATTTTACCACAATATCAGTTCCAAAAATGTAATAACTGGCCACACCAAGCAAATTGTCCACAATGAAGACGATTACGGAAAGCACGATATGCTTGATGAACTGACGCTTGATGCCGTAGTCCAGGCCCGTTGCTAGCTGCTGCGTGACAAGAATGGTCACAATGCCGATCGCTACATTCTGAAAAATGAGGAACTGATAAAGCTTGACACGAACCGCGTCGTTTGTGAAGTAAATCTCCGCTGTAAAATAGGCAATAGCATTAATTCCATACAGGATGATGGCACCCAGAATGATAGCTACCAATGTGCCGATCCAACCCTGATTTTTGATCAGGCCGATGAGACTGAAATCCTGCCATTTGAAAGATCTATCCTGCGAAGTGAAACTGAAATTTGCACCATCGACCCTTGCGCCAGTCAGATCCACATCGGTCATGCTGCTAAAACTCAGATCCGCATTGGAAAGATCTGCGTTTCTGAAAGTCGTCCGGTCCAGCGACGAAAAACGCAACTTTGCATTACGGAGATTGGCCCCGTCAAAGTTCAATCCGTTGAGGCTGGAAAAGCTGAAATCAGAATTTTCCAGATCCATATTGCTGAAATCCCTGCCGTCGAGCGACGAGGCCATCATTCGCAACGGCTTCGTTTTGTCATTTTTCATCTCCCGCGTACTGTTCATAATGCACTATTCTTAAAGAGGGCGTTTACCATTCTTTTTACCTTTAATTCACGAAATCAGGTTCAATTGGTTTGTGACAACATCCAGTCCGCTTCCATTTTTCCCCATCCCGGAGAGATTACGCTTTCCGGCTTAAAGATGGAAAACTTTTCTAAAGCTTTTTGTAAAACTGGCTTCGCCGCAGTCTTTCCACCTCCGTATTCGTCGGGTGTATACAAAATATTTGCCCCTTCAAGATAATAGATACGCGGATTGTCTGGATTAAGCAATTTGGCAGCAGCCAGATTTTCTGAAAATTCAGGCCCGTACTGTTGCCAACGGTTCACCGGATCCGTAGCCAGCCGCCCAAGCGCAATGTATGCTTTCAACACCAAAATTTCATCCGTTGGATTTCCAGCAATTTGCTGAGCGGCCTTCAAATCGGCTTCTGCTTTGTCGAGATACTGATCTTTCTCCATCAGATCGCTACGATGAAGGGCGATAATGACATAGCAGTATGCCGCATAGTAGCCCGAAAGCCATTGCTTAGGTTCCGCAGCGGCGATAACTTCAAAACGATCCGCAATGTTTTGTAACAATTTCAGATCAGGTTTTGCCTTGTCAATCTGGTTTAGTTCATCGATGGACGTGCTCATTGTCTGCACATATTTTTCATTCTGTGCATACAGAAAGCTTCCGGAAAATAACATCGTGACCGCGAATGCGAATACTCCTTCCATTTGATTTTATTTTTAATTGTGGCCAATCATATCTTCCCCAATCAATTCTATCCGGCCTGACAGGCTGTTATGGAATAAACCGGAAAATAAAAAAGCTTCATGGCCAATAGTTCTCGTGTTTTCTATGGACACAAAACTATCAGCCGTGAAGCCTTTCTCTAAATGATTTTAGACGAACTACATGTAATCAAAGCATGAACATCCCGACATTCAGCATGAATATCTTTTGGCGGATCAGCTTACAACTACAATTGTTCAAGCATTATATTTTTCCATCGAACCTTGATTCCGCCTCCGTCATGGATCTGTAAAGCGATTGAACCATCTGCGGCACCGATCTTTTCATCGTCAAAATCGACCATTGCATTTCCATTGAGCCAAGTTTGCACTTTTGGCCCAACCACGCGGATGCGCAGTGTATTCCATTCACCCATTTTCAGGAAGCCCTCTTTTTCGTCAGGAATTTTTACCAGCCATTCGCGGCCATATGATTCGTAAACGCCACCCGTGTCATGGTTTGGTGGTGCTACTTCAACCTGCCAGCCAGAAACCTTTGTTCCATCCACGGTAGATCTGAAAAATACACCGCTGTTGCCATTGGACTCCTGCTTGAACTGCAGGGTGAGATCAAAATTTTTGTAGAATTTGTCGGTGGTGAGATAGCCGTACTTTTTGTCTGGACCACTTTCGCAAACAAGTTCACCTTTTTCTACATACCATTTCTCGGTACCGTTGATCTTCCATCCTGACAAATCCTTTCCGTTGAATAATTTCACCGGCTTCTTTTTTGCGTCAGTTTCGTTTTCTCTCACGGCCAAAAATGCCGAATTAACGAAAAGAATGGCAGCGCAAACCACTGCCAGCTGCTTTAATTTTAACATTGGATTCTGGGGTTAGGATTAAAAAAATATTAGCTTTGGAATTCTACCAACTACTTTTGCATTAGTTTTACAGAAATTATCCGATTCGAAAGCTATGAAAAAAAACAGTTTTATAGGGCGTTACAGATCATTTTTTTTGTTTGCAGCGCTTTTGAGTGGTACCATGTTATCCTGTAAGGAAAAGGATTCGGACATCCCGAAACCAGATAGCGTGGCCGATATTATTTTGAGGAACGAAGACTTTTCTATTTTCAGAGAAATCGTGCAGTATGCCAAAATGAGCGACGGACTGAGATCAAGCAATATAACGCTCTTTTTACCGAATAACGCAGCTTTCAGATCTTCAAACATTACGAGCTCAGGTGCTTTTACATCGCAGCCCATTGATTCGGCGGTCGCATTTGTAAACAAACACGTTCTGGCTGATAAAAAGAGGGTTTATTTTTACAAAGATCTCCCAAAAGGAGAGCAAAAGTCAGTGAATGGATTTGCTATCAATATTGCACCTGCCAGCGCAATAGACACAACGCTAAGAATTAACCAGGCTATTGTGATCCTGAAAAATGTTAACGCCGCAAACGGAGTAATTCACGTTGTGGACAGAACGCTGACATTGAAACGATAAAATATCCAGCCAAAATAAAAGGGTCTCAAATTTTAATTTTGAGACCCTTTTATTTTGGCTGGTGCATATCAGAACTGTTCTGTATGTGCAAAAAAGAAGCTTCCTTCTATTGCAGCGTTTTCATCTGAATCGGAGCCGTGAATTGCATTTGCTTCAAGCGACCTGGCAAATAATTTACGGATGGTACCGTCCTCTGCATTTGCAGGATTTGTGGCACCAATCAATTTACGAAAATCGGCAACAGCATTTTCCTTTTCCAAAATCATCGGGATAATTGCTCCTGACGACATGTATTTACACAAATCGCTGTAAAATGGGCGTTCGCTGTGTACTGCGTAAAACTCTCCGGCACGCTCAGCGGTAAGCTGCGTTTTCTTAACGGCCACGATTCGGAAACCGGCCTCCTCGATCATTTTAATGATTGAACCAGAATTTCCGTCCTCAACGGCATCCGGTTTAATCATTGTAAAGGTTTTATTCGTTGGCATACTATTGGCTTAAATTAATTTGTTGCGAAATTACCATTTTCGTTTTAATCCTCCACAATAATCTCGCCAAGCATGTGTTCGGCGAAAAACAATGCCAACTGTTTCATGCCTTTGTCCCTTATAATTCGGCAAATACGAACAGTTTTATTAATTTTGTGGGCAAATTGACTTTTCAAAGTTCCTTATTCGAAATAATACACTGTGAATCAAACCGTTGAAGAGTTAGCTACTTTTCTTTCCACTCCACAAAAAATCATCATCACGATGCACCGGGATCCTGACGCAGATGCGTTGGGTTCGTCACTTGGATGGGGCGGTTATTTGCTAAAGAAGGGGCACGAAGTAACTGTAATCAGTCCTACGGATTATTCGGCCAACCTGAGATGGCTTCCGGGAATGGAAAATGTTCTGGTATACGAAAGTGCCACTGAGCAGGCAAATTGCAAACAAAAGATTGCCGAAGCCACATTGATCTGCTGTCTTGATTTTTCCGCTTTGTCAAGGTTAAAAGACCTTGGTAAAGTAGTTCAGGAAGCTTCTGCGATAAAAATGATGATCGATCATCATCTTGAACCCGAACATTTTGCCAAATGGATGATCTGGGATACCGGTGCAGCGGCTACGGCACAACTGGTGTATTCGCTGGTAAAAGAACTTGAACCGGGCACTCCGACCGCTGAACTTTTTACGGTTCAGCAAGCAGAATGCTTGTATGCAGGAATTATGACGGACACCGGGTCGTTTCGCCATGCCAATGTTACCCCGCAGGTCCATCTTGCAGTTGCCGACCTGATGCTGACGGGAATGGATACGAGCCGCATTCATCGGCTGATTTATGACAACGCGCCACTTTCCCGTTTGCAATTTCTAGGATACGTCCTGTCACAGAAGCTTGTAGTTCTACCGGAATTCCGGACGGCGTACATGGTGCTCACAGATGCTGAACTGACGCGCTTCAATTCCAGTACGGGTGAAACGGAAGGAATTGTAAACTATGGTTTGCAGGTAGAAAATGTTGTCATGTCGGCACTTTTTATCGAGCGCAGAGGTGAAGTGAAAATATCTTTCCGTTCTGTCGGAACATTTTCGGTCAGGGATTTGGCGAGCAGCTATTTTTCAGGAGGCGGCCATAAAAATGCGTCTGGCGGACGTTCCGATTTATCCATAACTGAAACCGTACAAAAATTTTTATCCGTACTGCCGGAATACAAAGAATCTCTTATAAACGTTGACTAGTAATAACCTGATCATTTTAAATAAATACGTATAATAATCACAATCCAATGAATCTTAGAACACTTTGTTATGCGTTCGGCATAACCTTCCTTGCCACCGCGTGTAACAAGTATAAGACGCAGGTGAATGAAAATGGCCTAAAATATCAAATTTTCGAGCACAAAGATGATGCCCGTAAAGCCAAAGTCGGAGACATAATTTCTTTCCATCTGGTTTTGAAAAATGGTACAGATTCTACTTTGCGCGATACTTATAAAGAAGGTGTTCCGGTAAAAATGCCACTCCAGGCTTCCCAGTTTAAAGGAAGTTTCGAAGAAGGGCTAGCCATGCTATCTGCTGGCGACAGTGCAAAATTCATGATCAGTGCCGATACTTTGTTTGCAAAAATGATGCAGCCAATGCCTCCGATGATCAAAAAAGGTTCAGAACTTAATTTTATCGTAAAAATCCTGAGCGTATCAACACCTGAGGAATTCCAGAAACAACAGTCGGAAGCGGTTATCAAGCAAAAGGAAATTGATGCAAAAGTAATTGAAGATTACCTTGCTAAAAACAACCTGAAAGCAAAAGCGCAGAAAACTGCATCCGGGTTGTACTTCGTGCAGGAAACTGAGGGCGTTGGAACAACTCCTGCTGCTGGCGACAATGTAAAAGTACATTACACAGGGAAATTGATGGATGGAAAAGTCTTCGACAGCTCAAAAAATTCCGGTAAACCAATCGATTTCCAGGTTGGCGTTGGAATGGTTATTCCAGGCTGGGAAGAAGGCTTGCTGATGATGAAAAAAGGAGGAAAGCGTACTTTGATCATTCCATCAGGTCTTGCATACGGCCCGGACGGCCAGCCGGGAGCGATTCCTGGAAATTCAGTGTTGCTTTTTGATGTGGAACTGGTTGATTTCAGCAAAGGTGCTGCACAGCCTGCGGGTCCTCAACTGGCACCGCCAACGAGATAAAATTTTAAAAATATTGCAATGAAAAATGGCTGCTTCGAAAGGAGTAGCCATTTTTTTGTTAAACTTAAACTTTCAAAAAAACACAATATTGATGAAGCTTTGTTTTGCCACCAACAATACCAACAAGCTGGCCGAAATACAGGCGCTACTGGGAAATACCTTTGAACTCATCACCCTGGAAGAAATAGGATGTACGGTGGATATTCCTGAACCTTTTGACACAATCAGGGAAAATTCACATGAAAAAGCGCGCTATGTCTGGGAGAACTTTGGCGTCAATTGTTTTGCGGATGATACCGGACTTGAGGTAGCGGCGCTCAATGGAGAACCGGGTGTTAAATCCGCGCGGTATGCCGGCCCGCAACGAAATGCAGACGACAATATGGATCTGCTGCTATCAAAATTATCCTCGAAAGAAGATCGGAGCGCGCGGTTTATTACTGTTATCACGCTGGTCATTGACGGCGTTTACCAAGAATTTGAAGGCGTTGTCAACGGTGAGATTATCCCTGACAAACGCGGGCAGCTTGGGTTTGGTTATGATCCGATTTTTATCCCTGAAAACCTTGAAAAAACTTTTGCTCAAATGGACATGGAGGAAAAAAGCAGGATCAGCCATAGGGCGAGAGCTTTCGCCAAATTGGAAAAATATCTTAAAGAGTTGTAAATTACTTTTTGCTTTTGCAGAATCATTTCATCATTTAAAACACAGCGCAATGTCAAAGTTCAAGTCGGATCAGTATCGGGTGGATGGGACCAAAAAATTTGAGATCAAAAAGGCGCAGACACGCTTTAAAGATATTTATGACAGCAAAGAGGAGTATGAGGAAATGATAGCAGATTCGGCAAAAGAAATGGACGAATTGCAAAGCATGATGTACGCCCACAATCGTTATGGGTTGCTTGTGATTTTCCAGGCAATGGACGCAGCAGGAAAAGACGGGACTATCAAACATGTGCTTTCAGGTGTTAACCCGGTTGGCGTCAAAATTCATTCTTTTAAAAGGCCAACAGAAACCGAACTGGAACATGACTTTTTATGGCGGACGAGCCAGGTTCTGCCACAACGGGGCACCATCACGATCTTCAACAGAAGTTATTATGAGGAAGTTTTGGTGGTAAAAGTTGAACCTGAAATACTGACAAAATCACAGCGCTTGCCGGCTGAACTTACGGAAGATCTGGATAAGGTCTGGAAACACCGTTATTCGGACATTAAAAATCTTGAAAAGTATTTGTACCGAAATGGCATCCGGGTGATCAAGTTTTTCCTTAATGTTTCCAAGGAAGAGCAGGCAAAACGTTTGATAGAACGAATTGAAGACCCTTCAAAAAATTGGAAGTTTGAAGAGCAGGATGTTAAAGTTCGTGACAAGTGGGACGAATATATGCAGGCCTACGAGGATTGTATCAATGCTACCGGAACCGACAAATCTCCGTGGTTTGTCGTGCCGGCCGACGACAAAAAGAATCTGAGGCTGACAGTTGGAAAAATTATCGTAGAGGAATTGAAGAAAATGAAGATGTCCTACCCGGAATCTGCCCCTGAACGAACTGAGGAACTGCATCATTTTATTGATGTGATCAATAATCAAACAGCCGACTAAACCATAAATAAAAAACAGGCGGTCAACTTTACGTTGCCGCCTGCTAGGTATTGTATAGTGTTAATGCTTTAAATTACTTCTTGATGGTGAAGTTAGTACCACCAATTTTATATCCTTCCGAGTAAAGTTCAACATTGTATTTTCCGGGACGAAATTTGCCGGTATTGTCATACAACATTTCAACTTTCTGATTGTTGTTCTGGTAAGCCACTGATTCACGTGTGGTGAATTTAGATGGTGCACCGTCAATTTCAAATTCTCCTGAGCCTGTCGCATCATCTGCTACGATAGCACCTTCGGGATCAAGGACACGCACATAAATATCTTTAGATTCCTGTGCGGTCAAAGTATTTTCAGGAAGATTGAATACCAGTTTTATTTTATCAACACGACCAGCTTTATACTCTTCCTTGTCCTTCACTTTACCTCTGGAATTTACTGTCAACACTTTTACATTTTGTGCTTTAAGTGCAGCGGCTCTGCTCACTTTTTCTGAAAGGTCTTTGTTAGTAGCTGTGAAAGTCACAACAGAATCCTGTAATTCCGTCTGGCGTTGTACCAATCTTTCACGCTCGCTTGTAAGCGTACCAACATGCGTGCTCAGGGAGTCATTACTGGCAACCAAATGCTCATTTTCAGCTCTCAGTTGGGCGATCACTTCGTCCTTTTCTGTTAAGAATTTTTCGTACTCCTTAATTTTCGTAAGGTATTTGCCGGTTTCAACTTTTTTGCTGCGGCTGAAAGCCAGTTTGTCCGCAGTAAGCTGATCCTTCATTTTCGTCAACTCGGTAATGTCGCCTCCCAATTTTTCAATTTCAGCGATCTTAGCGTCAAGTACTGTCGAAATCGAATCAAGTTTCGTTTTAGTTACAGCCAATTCCTTTGCCTTTTCCACAACCATGGCTTCCTGATTGGTAAGCTCACTTTTCTGAGTGGTAAACAAATAGCCAAACATGGCTGTTGCTAGTCCCAGGACAACTACCATTGCCCACGCTATGCTTTGCTTGCTTTTCTGTTCTTGCTGCATTGAATAAGAATTTAAATTTACGTGATTTAGTTTTGTTGTGTCCGGTGAACGTCAGTTGAAAAGAAACCTTTTCGTCTGATTATTCAGACCCTTTCAGGCCAGACTACGAGATTATACCAGCCAAAACCGTACCGCGTTTCAAATGCATCATGGGAATGTGAGAGGACGTGCTCTGGGAAATGCTGTTATATCAAGAAAAGTGGGTAAAAAAAGGCCTTTTTGCACTATCCGAAGCATGGATCAGTACCACCAAAAATGTAAATATCGCCGTAGCTCCGCAGCTATGGAGCATTCAAAACGGGTAATCTTTACCCAACTTATGGTATATTTGGACAGGAAATTGAGTTAAAAACAGGAGTTAAAATTGGACTTTGCCCGTAACATCAAACGTTCTGGCCGAAAGAATGGAAAGCTTCTGAAACCCCTTGACATGATAGGTACTGACCAACCATTCTCCGCCATAAAATCCGCACGTCATTTCAATGTCCTTTCGTGATTCGTAAAGTTTATTTTTAGAAATCAGCAAGGCATGAATTTTCGAAGGCTTTCCGGTTATGGGATCCAGTTTTACGGTGAGCTGTTGAACTGTCAACGTTTCACCTGGCTTTAAGCGATACTCATAAGTCAGGGAATCCGGTTGTTTGATTTCGTAGCTCTGGCGATAAGCCGGCTTATTAATGTCTGCCTGTACAAACAACTCCAGTTCCTTTTTCCAGTCGATTTCCTTGGACGACCTTGTTTCACTTTGATCATTTGTCCGTAATTCCTTATTTACGACCGGCTTTTTTGCCTGCAAAAGGCGTATCTGCGTTTCTGCGAAACCTTTCATGTCATAATAGACTTTAACTTTGTCTATTTTTTCTTCCGCGGAGTTGCAGGAATACAACGTGAATGTTATCAGGAAGAAAAATAAGATTTTCGGGAATGCTAATTTAATAGAAGAATTCAATGGAAAGCCGGGAATTAGTTTCTGTTGCAAAAGTACAAAATAGAAAATTGCTTCTTATTTATAAAAAAATCGGAGAGCCTGAAAAGGCTCTCCGATAGAACAAATTTCAAACTGAGATCGTTTACAAAATACTCACCCCGGTCATTTCCTCAGGTTTTGGTATGCCAATAATTTCAAGTATCGTCGGCGCCATATCCGCAAGCTTTCCGTCTTTAATCGGATTTTTAAAAGAATTAGAAACGAGTATACAAGGCACCAGATTCAACGAATGCGCTGTATTCGGCGATCCATCATCGTTTCTCATATAATCCGAATTCCCGTGGTCGGCTATGATGATCGACGCGTAACCATGTTCAAGGCCCGTCGTTACCACTGCCTGCACGCATTGATCTACGGTTTCGCAAGCTTTCACAGCTGCTTCAAAAACACCGGTATGGCCAACCATGTCGGCATTGGCAAAGTTGAGACAAACAAAGTCCACTTCGCCCTTTATCAGTTCAGGCACAATTGCATCGCGAATTCCAAAAGCAGACATTTCAGGCTGTAAATCATATGTGGCAACTTTTGGCGATGCACACAACAAACGGCTTTCGCCATCAAACGGTTTTTCCCTGCCGCCAGAAAAGAAGAATGTCACATGCGGATACTTCTCGGTCTCAGCAATCCGGATTTGCTTTTTGCCGGCAGATTCCAACACTTCTCCCAAAGTGTTATTCAGGTTGTCCTTATCAAAGATGACGTCTACTCCCTTAAATGTGTCATCATAATTGGTCATCGTCACATAACGCAGGTTCAGCTTATGCATGTTCTGCTCATGAAAATCCTGTTGCGTGAGCACTTCTGTAATTTCCCTTCCGCGATCCGTACGGAAATTAAAACACAACACTACATCACCATCCGCGATTACTGCAAGCGGCGCCCCATCCTCCTTTGTCGCCACGATCGGATGGATGAATTCGTCTGTAATATTTTCTTCGTATGATTCTTCAACTGCTTTCAAAATGCCATTGGCAGGGACATGTTTACCTTCGCCAAGTACCATGGCGTCGTAGGCCAATTTTACCCGCTCCCAGCGCTTGTCCCGATCCATTGCATAATAGCGGCCGGTAACGCTTGCGATTTGCCCCGTTGAGTGTTGCATCGAATTCGTCAGTTCGCTGAGAAATCCCAATCCACTTTTCGGATCACAATCACGGCCGTCCGTGAAAGCATGCACAAAAACATTTTTCAAACCTCTTTCGGCTGCAATTTTGCACAATCCTTTCAGGTGATCTATATGTGAATGCACGCCGCCGTCGGAAACAAGCCCGATAAAATGTACATTTTTATTGTTCGCGGTGGCATAATCCAGCGCGTCAGTCAAAACTTTTTCTTTTCCAAGCGTACCTTCTGATACCGCCAGATTTATTTTAACAAGATCCTGATAAACAACACGCCCTGCACCCAGATTGGTATGACCTACCTCGGAATTTCCCATTTGCCCGTCCGGAAGACCAACCGCCAGACCACTTGCCTGAAGTTTGCTGTGCGGGTATTGTTTCAGTATGCTGTCGTAAAACGGTGTATTTGCGGCCAGGACTGCGGAACGGTCCTCTTCTCCGGCTTTGGCAATTCCCCAGCCGTCCATGATGATTAAAATTACTTTCTTGTCCAATTCAATTCCTGTTTAAAATTTTGTAACTGTCTTTTAGCATCAGATTTAGATCACACTACCGAAATCATGCTGACAAGGGAACCAGTCCGTGTTTTTCAATCAGCCAGTTCAAAAAATGAGTACCGCTTCGCAACACAATTTGGTAGACATCTTCAAAAGCATCCATTTCTTTGTAGTAAGGGTCCGGAACCATCAGCGAATTGCCTCTTTCCGGATCAAACATTCTATATAAGTACAACTGATTTTCTGGCAAATAATGCCCGTTGACCCGTACACTTTCTTTGCGGATATTTTCAAAATTAGATTCATCCATGGCCATCAGATAATCGTAGGTGATAAAGTCTTCGAACGAAAGCTGACGGGCCTGGTGAGTTAGTTTAATGCCGTTTTCCTGGGCCACCTTCCGCATCCGTTTGTCAGGAAGGCTTCCTGTGTGATATGCTGCCGTTCCGGCTGAATCGCATTGGATTATGTTTTCCAATCCCTTTTCTTTAACCAGCTCGCGAAAAACGCCCTCCGCGATCGGAGAGCGGCAAATGTTGCCAAGGCAAACAAAAAGTACTTTGATCAATTTTTTAGTGATTAGGAACAAGTCGATATTAATTTAAAGTTCAGCCGACGAATCAATTAAATTAACGAACCTGTATTTTATTCTTCCTTCGTGCTTTCCACAAGGTTATTATTTTCGTCCACGATAACGTACACTTCTTCATTCGGACGCCTCATAAAATATTTTTCACGGGCCCATTTTTCAAGTAGCTTGGAGTTACCGAATACCTCACTACGCTCCTTTTTTTTCAGCACAATCTTTTCAAGAAGGATATCTCTCTCCTTCTCCAGTTTCTTCATTTCCATGCGGTTGTTAAAAACAACCTTGACATTATTATTGTCCAGAAATACCACCCAGAATATCCAGGCTACGAGTGTCCAGGTATAAAACTCTCCGAACAAACTAAAAAGCCAATGTTTGTGCTTTTTCATATCTGAAATGATAAAAGCAAAAAGACCGGAGCAATAAGCCCCGGTCCGGTTGCTGGATAATTAGAATTTCAATCCTGGGAAATATGCGCTTTCGCCCAATTCTTCTTCGATACGAAGCAATTGATTGTATTTCGCCATACGGTCAGAACGTGATGCAGAGCCGGTTTTGATCTGGCCTGTGTTCAATGCTACTGCAAGATCCGCGATAGTTGAATCCTCAGTTTCACCTGAACGGTGCGACATGATCGTTTTGTAGCTGTTTCTTTTGGCAAGATTAACTGTGTCAATTGTTTCTGTCAAAGAACCAATCTGGTTTACCTTCACAAGAATCGCGTTGGCGATCTGCGATTCGATTCCCTGCTGTAAACGCGTTACATTGGTTACGAACAAGTCATCTCCTACCAGCTGACATTTAGAACCAACTGATTCAGTAAGTGTTTTCCAGCCAGCCCAGTCATCTTCGTCCATACCATCTTCGATAGAGATAATCGGATATTTAGCAACCCACTGAGTCCAGTAGTCAGCCATTTCAGGAGATGTCAATTTACGACCGTCTGATTTTTTAAAATGGTAGAAACCATCTTCGTAGAATTCAGAAACAGCCGCATCCATCGCAATGAAGATATCTTCACCTGGCTTGTAACCTGCTTTTTCAATCGCCTGAATAACGATTTCAATCGCTTCCTCATTCGATTTAATGTTTGGCGCAAAACCACCTTCATCACCCACGTTAGTCGAATATCCTTTGCTTTTCAATACGGTTTTAAGCGTATGAAAAACTTCAACTCCCATACGAAGTGATTCGCTGAAAGTATCCGCTTTTGCAGGAAGAATCATGAATTCCTGGAAATCGATTGAATTATCTGCATGGCTTCCACCATTCAGAATATTCATCATCGGAACCGGAAGAGTGTTCGCGTTAACACCACCGATGTAACGGTATAACGGAAGACCTGCTTCCTGTGCGGCGGCCTTCGCAACTGCCAGGGAAACGCCAAGAATAGCATTTGCCCCCAATTTGCTTTTGTTAGGCGTGCCATCAAGTTCAAGCATTATTTTATCAATCAGGTTCTGCTCAAAAATGGAGCAACCGATCAATTCAGGGAAGATGATATCATTTACGTTTTCAACCGCTTTCAAAACACCTTTTCCGACATATACACTCTTGTCGTCGTCACGAAGCTCTACTGCTTCATGCTTTCCTGTGGAAGCACCAGAAGGCACCGCAGCACGTCCTAAATAACCATTTTCGGTACGAATATCTACTTCTACTGTTGGGTTTCCTCTTGAATCAAGAATTTGTCTTGCATGTACTGATTGAATCGTACTCATTTGCAGCTTGGGTTTTGATTTGAAATGGACTATGTTAACGGTACAAAATAACACAAAAAAATTGTCATCCATAAACGACTATTCATTTTAACGTAAATTTACAGGGTGCACGAAACCAAATTTTATCTAATGAAAAATATTCTCATATTAATTATCTGCATATTCCTGTCCCGTACCGATGTGGTGGCGCAAACTGTCATTTCTGCCGACGAATTTCAGTCCGCGCTCAGGGCTAAAAAAGGTGCGCAACTGGTAGATGTTCGTACGCCCGGGGAGTTCAGTCAGGGGCATTTAACCAACGCGACCAATATCGATTATAAAAGTTCTGCATTTAAAGAGCAGATCAAATCACTGGACAAAAACAAACCGGTATTTGTGTACTGCCTTGCAGGAAGCAGGAGCGCTGCGGCTGCCGGAATCCTTCATGAAGCAGGATTCAAAGAGATTTACGATCTGAAAGGGGGCTACATGAAGTGGACCGCTGCGGAAAAACCCATTGCGGGAGCCGGCGCAATTTCTGTATCAAAGGGTTTGACGGGAAGTGATTTTAAAAAGCTCATCAGTACAAATAAGATCGTGCTCGTTGACTTCTATGCGCCATGGTGCGGACCGTGCATCAAAATGCTTCCAACCATCAACAAATTGAAAGAAGAATATAAATCCAAGGCTCAAATTGAGACTATCTTGTATGACGATAACAAAGCGCTGGCAAAAGAATTGAAAATCGAAGAAATACCTGCTTTTCTCGTTTATAAAAATGGCGTCCTTGTAAATAGAAAATCCGGTTTATTGACTGAATCAGAGTTCCGGAAAATTTTGGACGGAAAATGATGCGCTGTTGGAAACCCAATGCTCTCTGGTCCTGAAATTAAAAAATCCTTCGAATGACTCGAAGGATTTTTTAATGCTCATACTATGCTTCCGACAATAATCGCGCGAACTCGTCGAACAGGTAACGCGAATCGTGCGGACCTGGCGAAGCTTCAGGGTGATATTGCACCGAGAATGCCGGATAGTCTTTTCTTCTGATACCTTCTATCGTTTTATCATTGAGGTTGATGTGCGTAATTTCCACATCAGGGTGGCCGGCAATCTCATCCGGATTTACCGCAAACCCGTGATTTTGCGAGGTAACTTCACACATTCCTGTGATCAGGTTCTTCACCGGGTGGTTTAAACCCCTGTGACCATGATGCATTTTATAAGTGTTGATACCACTCGAAAGCGCCAGCAACTGGTGACCGAGACATATCCCAAAAAGAGGCTTCCCGGTAGTGATCATTTGATTCACATTCTCCACCGCGTAGGGCATTGCAGCAGGATCACCAGGTCCGTTGGATATAAAAAACCCATCCGGGTTCCACTGCATTACTTCGCTGAACGAGGTTTTTGCCGGAAACACTTTGCAATAACATCCCCGGGCGGTCAGATTTTCAAGAATACTTTTCTTAATTCCGTAGTCCATCACCGCAATACGCCATTTTGCACCAGTTTCAGCACCTACAAAATAGGGAGAGGATGTAGTCACGACCGAAGAAAGCTCAAGTCCATCCATGGAAGGCACCTTATGTAACTCTTCCATCAACTCCTTTTCATCCAGAATCTGAGAAGAAATAATCGCATTCATCACGCCTTTTTCCCTTACATGCCGTACAATATGGCGTGTATCTACATTACTGATACCGACTATCTTCGCACGTTCAAAATATTCCTGCAATGAAAAATCAGCGGTACTCCTTGAATAAATCGCCGAGAAAGTGTTGCACACCATTCCTTTGATCTTCACTGAATTAGATTCCTCCTCATCTTCCAATTGCACACCATAATTCCCGATGTGAGAAGTTGTGTTTACGACAATTTGCCCGTAATAAGAAGGGTCGGTGTAAATCTCCTGATATCCCGTCATACCCGTATTGAAACAAATTTCTCCACCGGTTGTACCGTCAATTCCCAGTGCCAATCCGCGGTAAGCAGTACCGTCTTCCAGTAATAACAGGGCTTCTTTTTTCTGATTCATTATGGTAAATTTCGATTTGCTCTTTTTCCGGCTTTTCAATGAGTCTTTATTAGAACTCATTATCCCGCCTTTCAGTTCTTGAAAATTTTTCGCGCTGCAAAATTAGAAAATTACAGCCAATAAAAAGGGGTTAAACGAAAACGTTTAACCCCTTTTTGCAATATCAATAATACAGTATGAACGATTTCTTACTCACTGTCCTTACCACCGATTAGTTCGTCCTGTAATGTTTTCAGCTCATCCCACTTTCCATCTGCTGCCAATTGTGCTTGTGCAGGCCATGTTGCCGGGTTGTGAATGTTGTATTGAGAACCAGCATTTTCCAAAATTTCCTTAATCGCTTCTGGTGTAGATGCTGCAAGTTGCGCGAAAGTCGCGATTCCGGCTTCAACCAAAAGATCAGCAATTTTAGGACCGATTCCTTCAATAATTTTCAGGTCGTCACCTTCCGCAACCACCACAGGTGCAGCTATTTCAGCCGCAGGTGCTGCAACCGCAGTTGCCTCAGATCCTTCTTTTTTGCCACCGCGACGGCTACGACGAGTCTTGGCAGGCTTGTCAGCATTAGCAAGTAACAATGCATCGTTGAAATCAACCAGCTCGATCAGACAAGTTTCAGCAGCATCACCCAAACGGTTACCCAATTTGATGATACGTGTATATCCACCCGGACGGTCTGCGATTTTATCTGAAACTACGCCAAAAAGTTCTTTTGTAGATTCTTTGTCATTCAAATAAGAAAATACAATCCTTCTGTTGTGCGTAGAATCATCTTTTGCACGTGTTAACAAAGGTTCAACGTAAGTTCTTAATTCTTTCGCTTTCGCCAGTGTTGTTTCAATTCTCTTGTGAATAATCAAAGAAGAAGCCATGTTTGACAGCATAGCCTTGCGGTGAGATGCTGTTCTTCCTAAGTGATTACCTTTCTTTCCGTGTCTCATTATTGTTTTGTTTAGTTGCTTCGAGCTGCGTCAGACGCGCTACAGAATACATACTTATTAGGGAATTATTAAATTAATCCTCATCCAAACGATACTTGGCAACATCCATGCCGAATACCAATTGTTTGTCTGCAACAAGCTGTTCAAGCTCTGTAAGAGATTTTTTACCAAAATTACGGAACTTCATCATGTCCGAAATTTCAAGCCTTACAAGATCACCAAGGGATTTAACATCCGCTGATTTCAAACAGTTATAGGCACGTACTGAAAGATCCAATTCAGAAAGCGACGTTTTGAGCAATTTTCTCATACGCAGCATTTCTTCATCAACCTGATTATCTTCTTCTGCTTTCTGTTTTTCAAACGTCATCGTCTGATCCGAGAATAGCATAAAGTGTTGAATCAAAATATTCGCGGCTCCTTTCAAAGCATCTTCAGGGTGGATTGACCCGTCAGTCTGAATATCGATCAACAGACGTTCGTAATCCGTACGTTGTTCAACACGTGTATTTTCAACACTGTATTTTACGTTCTTAATCGGTGTGTAAATAGAATCTACCGCGATGTATCCGAAAGGCAATTCGTTTGCTCTTGGCTCATCAGCAGGTACATATCCTCTACCTTTATCCAACAAAAGCTCCATTTCGAACTCTTTGTTGTCGTCAATGTGGCAAATTATCTGATCCGGGTTCAAAACTTCAAACGCGTTGGTAAACTTACCAATGTCACCTGCTGTAATTTCAGATACATTTTTAAGGTTTACAACGATTCTGCTTTCGTTCAGATCAGAAACTTTTTTAAAACGAACCATTTTCAGGTTCAGGATGATTTCCGTAACATCCTCAACGATACCTTCGATAGAAGAAAACTCGTGAAGCACACCCGGGAACTTCACACTCGTAATGGCGTAACCTTCCAAAGATGAAAGAAGTATTCTGCGTAACGCATTACCAATGGTCACGCCGTATCCTTTCTCTAAAGGCTTAAACTCAAACAACCCGTGAAAGTCGTCTGCTTTTTCCATGACGACCTTATCAGGCATTTGGAAAGCTAATATTGACATAGTCCTTGCTCCTTTTATAGTAGTAAATGATAGTTGATCACGCTACCGTTACCTTTGCGATCGCAAAATTGCCGTTTCCGGCTAAAAAGCACGTCCCCGCATAACGGGGAGTGCCAGTAATATGAAGATTATTTAGAATACAATTCAACGATAAGTTGCTCGTTGATGTTTTCCGGGATTGACTCACGATCAGGGAAAGTAACAAACTTTCCTGACAATTGCTGACCGTCCCATTCAAGCCAGTTAAAGCCTTTGGAACTGTGTCCTGCCAAACTTTCAGTTACTGTTTCAAGAGATTTTGATTTCTCGCGAACTGTAACAATTTGTCCAGGACGAAGTGAGTAAGAAGGAATATTTACGATTTCACCATCTACAAGAATGTGTTTGTGAGAAACCAATTGACGTGCTGCACGTCTTGTTGGAGCTATACCAAGGCGGTAAACTGTGTTGTCAAGACGGGCTTCGCAATATTTCAGCAAGTTTTCACCTGTGATACCATCCTTTACAGAAGCTTTTTCGAACAGATTACGAAATTGTCTTTCAAGGATACCATAGATAAACTTAACCTTTTGCTTTTCCATCAACTGCAAAGCATACTCCGATTTCTTTGACCGGCGACCCTTTCCGTGTACTCCGGGAGGGTAATTTTTCTTGGCAAGCGCTTTGCTCGGGCCCAGAATGGGTTCTCCGTAACGTCTTGCAATCTTTGATTTGGGACCTGTGTAACGAGCCATTTTAAACTTTTTGTTTTTTCGAATTAATTATAAAACCATTCTGTAACCCCAGTGTCCAAATTACGAATGGGTACTATTATTTAGAATACTAAACTCTGCGACGTTTTGGAGGACGGCATCCGTTGTGTGGAAGTGGCGTAATATCCTGGATGGTTGTTACTTCAATTCCTGCATTCTGAATGGTACGGATCGCAGACTCACGTCCTGATCCCGGTCCTTTAACAAAAACCTCTGCCTTACGCATTCCCAGGTCAAAAGCGACCTGTGCGCAATTTTGTGCAGCAGTCTGAGCTGCATACGGCGTGTTCTTTTTAGAACCGCGGAAGCCCATCTTACCAGCCGAAGCCCATGAGATAACCTGTCCGTTGTTATTGGTTATAGAGATAATAATGTTGTTGAAAGAAGCTCTGATGTGTACCTGACCCACCGACTCCACTACAACAACTCTCTTTTTTGCTTTATCTTTTCTTTTATTTTGTGCCATTGCTCGGGAAATAAGTTGTGCCTACGCACCGCTCATTGTTTATTTAGTAGCCTTTTTCTTGTTCGCGATTGTTTTGCGTTTACCCTTACGAGTACGAGAGTTATTCTTCGTTCTTTGTCCACGCAATGGCAATCCCTTACGATGACGAAGACCACGATAACAAGCAATGTCCATAAGTCGTTTGATGCTCAATTGAACTTCCGACTTAAGAGCGCCTTCAACTTTATATTCTCCTGCGATTACCGCACGAACTGCACCAGACTCTTCATCATTCCAGTCAACTACCTTTTTATTGATGTCAACTCCTGCTTTATTTAGAATTTTGATCGCAGAACTGCGACCGATTCCAAAGATGTAAGTAAGTGAAATTTCGCCTCTTTTACGATCGGGGATATCTACTCCTGAAATACGTGCCATATGATTAACCTTGTCTTTGTTTATACCGTGGGTTCTTCTTGTTAATTACGTATACCTTCCCCTTTCGGCGTATAACCTTGCAGTCTACACTGCGCTTTTTAACTGATGCTTTGACTTTCATCTTGAATGTTAACTTTTTGTTTACTAATCAGGTGATCAACTCCTTATTTGTACCGGTAAGTAATTCTTGCCTTTGATAAGTCGTAAGGAGACATTTCCAACTTAACACGGTCGCCCGGTAATATCTTTATGTAGTGCATCCGCATTTTACCCGAAATATGGGCAATCACTTCATGCTTATTTTCCAATACTACACGAAACATGGCATTGGAGAGTGCTTCTAAAATTACTCCGTCTTGTTCGATTGATGCTTGTTTGGCCATTCGTAGTTTTATTACTTAAACTTCAACCATTAGGCTGGTATTCGCTGTTACTTGTTCGATGTAGTCAAAAGTGGTAAGGATTTCTGCTTTTCCCTTACGAACCACAACTGTGTGTTCAAAATGAGCAGATGGTTTGCGGTCTGTAGTACGAATTGTCCATCCATCTCTTTCCTGTAACACTGCCTTGGTACCCAAATTAATCATGGGTTCAATCGCAATAACCATCCCTTCTTTCAATCGAATTCCTTTTCCTCGTTTCCCGTAATTGGGAACTTCCGGACTTTCATGAAGCTCTCTTCCAACTCCATGTCCGACCAGTTCTCTTACAACTGTATATCCTTTACCCTCAACGTAGTTTTGAACAGCAAAACCAATATCCCCTGTTCTGTTTCCGTCAAATGCCTGTTCAATGCCTTTATAGAGCGATTTCTTTGTCGCAGTCAACAAATTCATGACTTGCTGCGATACTTCTCCAACAGGATATGTGTATGCACTATCGCTATGAAATCCGTTCAACTTTACTCCGCAATCAACAGAAATTATGTCTCCATCCTTCAACTCGTAATTGCTTGGAAAACCGTGAACAACAACTTCGTTCACTGAAATACAAAGAGATGCCGGAAAATTATTGAAGCCTTTAAATGATGGGATACCGCCGTAAGACCTGATATAATCCTCAGCAATTGTATCCAGTTTTTTGGTAGTTACACCTGGTTTAACCCATTGTGCAACCTCGGCATGCGCCTTCCCCAATACCTGGGCACTTACTTTAATGAGGTTTATTTCCTCTTCCGTTTTAAGGTATATCATTACAATTAAATAGCAACGCTTTCCGTCCTTCCGGTTACCCGTCCCGACTTCATCAATCCTTCATATCTGCGCATCAGCAAATAACTTTCTACTTGCTGCAATGTATCCAAAACAACACCTACCATAATAAGAAGGGAAGTTCCACCGAAAAAGTGACCGAAGTCATTCGAAATACCCAAAAGACTTGCAAATGCAGGTAAAATAGCTACAATCGCTAACATCAATGAGCCTGGAAATGTAATCCGGTCCAAAATGGAGCTGATATATTCCGAAGTCTGCTGACCAGGTTTAACACCGGGTATAAATCCGCCCCCTCTTTTCATATCATCTGCAATCTGAACAGGGTTAACTGAAATTGCAGTGTAGAAAAAGGTGAAGACAATGATTAGAAATGCAAACAACAAATTGTACTGCCAGGTAGCATAATTCGCAAAGATCGTCGCGACGTCAGCTGCAAAATCGCTTTTCTCGGCAAAATACGACGCTCCAAGTGATGGTATAAACATCAAAGCCTGAGCAAAGATGATCGGCATGACACCTGCTGCATTCAGCTTCAAAGGAAGATACTGACGCTGCCCGCCCATTACCCGATTACCTACAACCTGTTTCGCATATTGTATAGGAATCTTGCGTACCGCCTGTGTTAACATAACAGCACCCATAATCACAAAATACAACGCTACAATTTCAAGTACGAAAAGCAGTATCTGACCGCTACCTCTTGAAACGAACTCTTTGTAAATCGCACCAGGGAATCGCGACACAATACCGATCATGATCAGCATAGAAATACCATTACCAATTCCTTTATCAGTAATACGCTCTCCCAGCCACATGCAGAACATAGTACCTGCTGTCAAAACAAACACTGATGATATTGAAAACATGCTGCGTGAAACAAGCAAAGCCTCATCAGGCACAGTAGTGTTCAGATAGGCTGTACCCTGTACAAGTGTTACAACGATGGTTAAAACTCTTGTAATCTGATTCAATTTCTTACGCCCTGACTCTCCTTCTTTCTGCATTTTCTGGAAATATGGCAGTGCCATAGTCAGAAGCTGGATTGCGATGGAAGCGGAAATGTAAGGCATGATACCCAACGCAAAAATAGAAGCCTTACTGAAGGCTCCTCCCAGGAAAGTATCTAACAAACCTAACAAACCCTGTGTTGAAACATTCATTTGGTCTGGTTCAACACCTGGCAAAGCTACATAAGACCCTAAACGGAAGATTGTTATAAACAAAAGAGTGTTGAGAATACGTGTTCTCAACTCCTCAATTGCAAATATATGTTTTATCGTCTCAAAAAATCTTTTCATGTTATCGGGCTTACTTATCTAAACGATAATTAAACATAGACGTTCTATAAATTGAACCAACCAGGTTACAATTTCACTGCTTTACCACCTGCCTTTTCGATCGCCTCGATTGCCGATGCAGAAAAACCATTTGCCTGAACTTCAACAGCAGATGATATTGCACCACGGCTAAGGATTTTCACAAGATCTTTCTTTGCACACAAACCATTCTCACGAATCAAATCTAACGTTACAACAGTAGCATTTGTTTTATCAACCAATGCTTGAATTGCATCAAGATTCAAAGCTTTGTATTCAACTCTGTTGATATTGTTGAAACCAAACTTCGGTAAACGTCTCTGAAGGGGCATCTGGCCACCCTCAAAACCTGGTTTACGGCTGTAACCTGAACGTGACTGCGCTCCTTTATGTCCACGTGCAGAAGTTCCACCTAATCCGGATCCCTGACCACGTCCAACACGCTTTCCGGTTTTAACGGATCCAGCTGCCGGCTTTAAAGAACTAAGATTCATACTATTCTTATTTATTAAATTTCTTCAACTATAACCAGGTGGCTCACCTTACGGATCATCCCCGCAATGGCATCGCTATTTTCTTTCTCTACAGATCGGTTCAATTTACCCAGACCCAAAGCTTTTATTGTAAGCTTTTGTCTTTCGGGACGATCGATCGTGCTTTTTACTTGTGTAATACGTACTCGTGACATGATTACTCTGAGGTATAGGATATCCCGTCAAGGATTATCCGTTGAATACTTTATCCAGTTTTACTCCGCGTTGGAAAGCAACTTCGTGTGGTGCTCTCATTTTCAAAAGCGCATCAATTGTTGCCTTGATCACGTTGTGCGGATTGGAAGATCCTTTTGATTTTGCAAGTACATCCTTGATACCGGCACTCTCAAGTACGGCACGCATTGGACCACCGGCAAGAACACCTGTACCAGGAGCCGCAGGTTTGATCAAAACGAAACCACCGCTAAACTTGCCTTCCATGGCATGAGGAACAGTATGTTTCAGCATCGGGATCGTGATCAGGTTTTTCTTAGCATCGTCGATACCTTTTGCGATTGCATCAGTTACCTCATTTGCTTTTCCCAAACCATAACCCACTACACCTTTTCCGTCACCTACTACAACAATAGCAGAAAAACTGAAACGACGACCACCCTTTACAACTTTTGCTACACGATTGATCGCTACAACGCGTTCTTTCAGCTCGGATTCGTTAACCTTTGAAGGTTTTGTATTTGTAGACATAGTCTTTCTTAATTCTTAGAATTTCAGGCCACCCTCACGAGCTCCTTCGGCCAATGCTTTAACTTTACCATGGTACAAATATCCGTTACGGTCAAATACCACCGCCTGAATACCTGCTTCCTGCGCCTTAGCGGCAATTTTCTTTCCAACCTGAAGCGCAACCTCAACATTTGAGTTTTCTTTTCTTTCTCCAAGTTCAGCGGATGATGCACTTACCAGTGTAATACCCTGGATGTCATCTATGATCTGAGCATAAATACTGGTATTTGAACGAAAAACCGATAGTCTCGGACGTTCTGCACTACCTTTCACTTTCTTACGAATGTGGTATTTAAGGCGTTGTCTTCTATCTACTTTTGCGGTAGCCATTTTTAATCTTATCTAACAGTTTATAACATTATCCCGTGGCTACGCACTATTTTTTAGAGGCAGACTTACCAGCTTTACGACGAACGATTTCGCCAACAAAACGGATACCTTTACCTTTGTAAGGCTCTACTTTACGTAGGGACTTAATTTTAGCAGCAACAGAACCTATCAATTCTTTATCAATTCCTTCCAGAATTACCTTTGGGTTTTGACCTTTTTCTGAGGTTGTGGTTAACTTGATCTCCTCAGGAATCGCCATAAATATATTGTGCGAATATCCCAATTGCAATTCAAGAACGTTATTGGCAGCTGTGGCTTTGTAACCCACACCAATGATTTCCAATTCTTTCTTATAACCTGCATCAACACCAATGATCATGTTATTGATCAAAGAACGGTACAAACCGTGAAGCGCTTTATGACGTTTTTGTTCCGTAGGACGTTTTACTTTAATCTCATTGCCTTCTATCTCTACGATCATGTCCGTATCAACAGATTGAGTAAGCGTTCCTTTTGGTCCTTTTACCGAAACCACATTGTCTTCTGCTACGGATACTGTAACACCGGCAGGTACAACGATTAATTTATTTCCTATTCGTGACATTTCCTGAATAATTTAAAATATTAATACACGAAACATAACACCTCACCACCTACATTCAGTGTTTTGGCCTCTTTATCAGTCATTACACCTTTCGATGTAGAGATGATAACAGTACCTAAACCTCCCAATACGCGTGGAAGTGTTGATGAACCCGAGTACTTGCGTAATCCAGGTTTACTAACTCTCTCCAATTTAACAATTGCAGACTGTTTCGTGACAGGATTGTACTTCAAAGCAATCTTGATCACACCTTGAGGTCCGATTTCGTCAAATTTATAACTCTGGATATACCCTTTATCAAAAAGTACCTTCGTTATCTCTTTCTTTATGTTGGATGCAGGTATCTCTACAACCCTGTGTTTCGCTTTAATGGCGTTTCTGAGTCTGGTTAGATAATCTGCTATTGGATCCGTTAACATTTTTATGCCTGGTTTTATACACCCCTTTTAAACGGGAGTGCAAAGTTAAGTAATTGAAATCAGAATTGAAAGTATTACTACCAACTTGATTTTGTAACACCCGGAATTTTACCTTCTGAGGCCATATCCCGGAAAAGAACTCTTGAAATTCCAAACTTACGCATGTATCCCCGAGGTCTTCCTGTAATTTTGCAACGATTGTGCAGACGAACAGGTGACGAGTTACGTGGAAGCTTGTCAAGGCCAACCCAATCCTCAGCAGCCTTCAACGCTTTACGCTTTTCAGCATAACGTGCTACCAGAGCTTCTTTTTTTCTATCGCGAGCTTTTACTGATTCTTTTGCCATTATCGGTATATATCTTATTCTTAAGAATTATCCTTGTTTGTTTGCATTAGCGAAAGGCATTCCGAGTGCTTTCAGCAATTCATAACTTTCTTCGTCAGAATTGGTTGAAGTTACAAACGTGATATCCATCCCTGTGATCTTGTTTACCTTTTCGATGCTGATCTCAGGAAAAATGATTTGTTCCTTCACCCCGAAAGTGTAATTTCCGCGTCCGTCAAATCCTTTATCGCTGATACCCTTGAAATCACGTACACGAGGCATCGCAATTGAAGTCAAACGGTCAAGGAATTCATACATGCGGTCTCCGCGCAACGTAACTTTCGCTCCAATAGGCATGTTTTCGCGCAACTTGAAGTTGGAAACTGCTTTTTTGGATAAGGTAGCTATTGCTTTCTGTCCTGTGATCAGTCCAAGTTCTTCAACTCCTGTGTCAACCAGTTTCTTGTCAGCAACAGCTGCTCCGATTCCTTTGTTGATTACAATCTTTGTCAAACGAGGTACCTGCATAACAGACTTGTACTCGAATTTTGTTTTCAGTTGGTCTACTACTTCACCAACATACTTTTCTTTTAGTCTCGGCTGTGCCATTTTTGTAAAATAGTTATTGTGGATTGCCGACCCACGCGCTTGTTTATAAAACTAACAACTGGTATCTGAACCGGTAATTCTTACAAGAATTTTCCAGTTTTTTTAGAGAACCGCTGTAACTTTCCTTTGTCATCAGCTTTACGTCCCGTGCGGGTCGCTTCGCCTGTTTTAGGATCTACAACCATCAGATTACTGATGTGGATAGTTCCTTCAAGTTTTTCGATGCTGCCTTGTGGATTTTGTGCATTTGGTTTCACATGTTTTGTGATCATGTTCACGCCTTCCACAGTAGCTCTTGACTTGTCTACGATTATTGTTTTTATACGGCCTGTTTCGCCTTTCGCATTTCCTGCGATCACCTTCACAGTGTCACCACTGCGAACGTGCAATTTAGCTGGCCCTTTTTTGCTTTTACTTTCCATTTGAGGTATTCTCTTTTCGGTTCAAAGAAACACGTTTGTTCTTACTTTTTACAACACTTCCGGTGCCAGGGAAACGATCTTCATGAATTGTTTCTCACGCAATTCACGGGCTACTGGCCCAAAGATACGAGTGCCACGCGGCTCATCGTTATTGTTTAGCAAAACGGCTGCATTATCTTCAAAGCGAATGTATGTACCATCCTTACGTCGTACTTCCTTTTTGGTCCGTACAACCACGGCTTTTGAAACCGTTCCTTTTTTCATATTGCTCGAAGACAGAGCAGATTTTACTGTTACGACGATCTTATCGCCTACTGAGGCATAGCGTTTGCCAGTTCCGCCAAGTACCCGAATAACGAGTACTTCCTTCGCTCCACTGTTGTCTGCTACCGACAGTCTTGATTCTTGCTGTACCATTTGTTACTTAGCTTTTTCAAGGATTTCAATTAATCTCCAACGCTTGTTCTTACTAAGCGGACGGGTTTCCATAACTTTGATGGTATCACCGATACCAACCTGATTGTTTTCGTCATGCACCATCAATTTGGTAGTTTTAGTCATAAACTTACCGTACATCGGGTGTTTCACTTTACGTTCAACAGTGATCACGCAGGATTTCTCCATTTTGTTGCTCACTACTTTGCCTACTCTTTCTTTACGTAAATTTCTTTCTGTTGCCTCCATAATTTCTTAGCTGTTTTCTATTGGTTACTTTTCGCTGACTGTTCGGTCAATAACCTTGCAATTTCCTTACGTGAGGCGCGAATACGCAAAGGGTTTTCGATAGGAGAAATCGCGTGAGCAAATTTCAACCGTAGTAAGCGCTCTCTCTCCTGGGCGACCTGCTCTTTAAGCTGATCCGGCGATAAATCCTTAATTTCTTTACTAGTCATTGCTTTAAATAATTAGCGTTCTTAATACATTCGGGGTTAGTCCTATTCCTGATAATCCCGACGTACCACGAACTTTGTTTTAATTGGCAACTTTTGTGCAGCCAAACGCAATGCTTCGTTAGCAGTTTCCAGTGTAACACCGGTTGCTTCGAAGATAATTGTTCCCGGCTTGATTGGAGCTACCCAATACTCAGGAGCACCTTTTCCTTTACCCATACGAACCTCAGCAGGTTTTTTCGTAATTGGTTTGTCAGGGAAAACACGAATCCAAACCTGGCCTTCACGTTTCATTGCACGCGTTACTGAGATACGCGCTGCTTCTATCTGACGTGCTGTTAGCCAGCCTGGTTCAAGCGACTTGATAGCAAAAGATCCGAAAGCGATTTCAGCACCACGAGTGGCAAGGCCTTTTTCAGCTCCTTTGTTTTTTTGTTGCTTGCGAAATTTTGTTCTTTTCGGCTGTAACATGATTTCAATCTATTTGAACCGGCCCATACAGACCGGAAAATGTCTGATTACTTCTTCTTCTTATTTGTATTGCTGTTGTTGTTGCTGCGTTTACGACGATCAGCATCACCGCCGCCACCTTCGCTGCCACCACGTGGAGCTCCGTCACGTCCGCCTCTTCTGTCACCTCTTCCGCCACGGTCATTTCCACCACGATCGCTTCCGCCGCCTGCACTTCTGTCAGCTCTGTCAGAAGCCGCTGTTGCTGCACTTGGAGTCAAGTCACGCTTTCCGTACAATTCACCTTTGAAGATCCAAACTTTGATACCTATTTTACCATAGATTGTTTGTGCTTCCGAGATTGCATAGTCAATATCCGCTCTCAAAGTGTGCAATGGAATACGTCCCTCTTTGTATTCTTCGGTACGAGCCATTTCAGCGCCACCCAAGCGTCCTGCCAGACGGATTTTAATTCCTTGCGTTCCTACACGCATTGCAGAAGCGATAGATTGCTTCATTGCACGACGGTAAGAGATACGAGCCTGTAGTTGTTGTGCAATTGCTTCACCAACCAGTTTTGCATCAATCTCAGGACGTTTGATTTCGTAGATGTTAATCTGAACATCCTTTCCTGTGATCTTTTTAAGCTCTTCTTTGATTTTATCAACTTCACTACCACCTTTACCGATTACAATACCCGGACGAGCAGTATGGATTGTCAATGTAATGCGCTTCAATGTGCGCTCAATAACTACTTTCGAGATGGATCCTTTTGGGATACGTGCTTTGATGTAGTTACGAATTTTTTCGTCTTCAACAAGTTTGTCAGAAAAGTCTTTTCCTCCGTACCAACTCGAGTCCCATCCTCTGACAATTCCTAGTCTCAGACCTATAGGATTAACCTTTTGTCCCATTCGATATAGATCGTTTTACTTATGATTCGGTGATTACTTGTTTGTCTGCGCTTGCGACAGAAACCTTCGCTTCGTCAATCACGATTGTGATATGGTTCGAACGCTTACGGATTCTGTGTGCTCTTCCTTGAGGTGCAGGGCGCAAACGCTTTAACATACGCCCACCATCGATAAATACGGTTTTTACAACAAGATCTGCATCTTCAAGCTTTGTATCTTCATTCAGTTGTTGCCAGTTAGCAACTGCAGAAAGTAAAACTTTATGCAAAACCGGTGAAGAAGCTCTTGGTTGAAACTTTAACAGTGCCAACGCTTTGCTGACCTTTTGTCCGCGAATCATGTCGGCCACCAATCTCATCTTGCGGGGAGAGGTAGGCACATTTCTTAATATTGCTCTTGCTTCCATGTTCTTTCAGATATAGGCTCGTTCCACATTCATGAAACCAGCTATCGTCGACTAATTATTTTCTACCTTTATCTTTTTTCGCTGTATGACCACGGAAGTTACGTGTAGGAGAAAACTCTCCCAATTTGTGTCCTACCATGTTTTCAGTTACATAAACAGGAATAAACTTGTTTCCGTTATGAACCGCAAATGTATGCCCGATAAAATCAGGAGATATCATTGAGCGTCTTGACCATGTTTTAATTACTGACTTACGAGCTGCGCTGTTCATCACCTGAATCTTGTTGTCCAGGCGAAAGTCTATATATGGTCCTTTTTTTAATGAGCGTGCCATGTTATTATATTATTTTTTACGACGGCTGATAATCAATTTCTCAGAATGCTTGTTGCGATCACGAGTCTTAAGTCCTTTTGAGAACTGTCCGTTTCTAGATCTCGGCTGGCCACCGGATGAGCGGCCTTCACCACCACCCATTGGGTGATCGACTGGGTTCATGGCAACACCACGAACGCGGGGACGACGACCTAACCAACGTTTACGACCGGCTTTACCAATGCTCACATTCATGTGGCTTGAGTTAGAAACCGTTCCTACAGTAGCGATACATGTTGAAAGGATCATACGCATCTCGCCGGATGGCATTTTAATTACCGCGTATTTACCTTCACGAGCTACAAGCTGAGCGTAAGCTCCTGCACTTCTTGCAAACTGACCTCCTTTACCAGGAGTTAATTCGATGTTGTGAACAATTGTACCGATTGGCATAGAACCAAGCGGAAGTGCATTTCCCATTTCTGGTGCTACTGAACTTCCTGATACAATCACTTGTCCAACTTTCAGACCGTTCGGTGCAATGATATATCTCTTCTCGTCATCTGCATATTGTACCAGAGCGATACGTGCAGAGCGGTTCGGATCATACTCAATTGTAAGAACTGTTGCGGGTGCATCAAAACGATTTCTTTTGAAATCGATCAAACGGTACTTCCGTTTGTGACCACCACCTATATGACGCATGGTACGACGTCCTGCGCTGTTACGACCGCCTGTTCTTTTTACGACCTCTAACAGACTTTTTTCAGGCTTCGCTGCCGTTACCTCTTCAAAGGTCGGAGCTGAGCGAAAACGCTGTCCGGCACTTGTGGGTTTTAATTTTTTAACTGCCATTGCTATAAACTCGTCAAAGATTTATCGATCAACTATTTCTTATGCTTCACCGTAAATATCGATGATCTCACCTTCGGCAACTGTTATGATCGCCTTCTTGATAGTTGATGTTTTTCCACTTACAAACTTACCTCCCGAGGTGCGGGACTTGCTCTTTCCAATGCTGCGCATTGTGTGAACGCTTTCTACGGTAACCCCAAATAGTTTTTCAATAGCCTTTTTGATCTCTACTTTATTTGAAGTAAGGGACACTTCAAAGGCATATTTTCCTTGACCACCCTGAGCCGTTACCTTTTCGGTTATTATCGGACGTTTCAGTACACTCATGATTATTTGTTCAATTGGGTTTCCAAAATAGACAGAGCAGATTCACTTATCAAAAGACGGTCTGCATTCATCAGGTCATAAGTATTGATCGAATCAACCGTCGTAACTTTCGCTTTCGGAACGTTACGGCTCGACAGATATACATTGTTGTCGATTGCCGGAAGGATCAATAATGTCTTTGTATTCACTAATGAAAGTGAGCTAAGAACATTCAGATACGATTTTGTTTTCGGAGCGTCAAAAGAGAATGCTTCAAGAACTGAAATTGCAGCGGATTGTGCTTTGGCAGAAAAAGCTGACTTACGCGCCAAAGCTTTTACTTTCTTATTGATTTTGAAACCGTAATCGCGGGGTCTTGGTCCGAATATACGACCACCACCTACGAACACTGGAGACTTGATGCTACCAGCACGTGCTCCACCAGTTCCTTTTTGCTTTTTGATTTTACGTGTTGAGTGATTAATCTCTGCACGTTCTTTTGATTTGTGAGTTCCCTGGCGCTGATTGGCCAAGTACAATTTCACGTCAAGATAGATAGCATGGGTGTTCGGTTCAATGCCGAAGATCTCTTCAGACACACTTACCTTTTTCCCGGTATCTTCTCCTTTTATGTTAAATACGGACAGTTCCATAGGTACTACTTCTCAATGATTAGAAATGAATTCTTTGAACCCGGTACTGAGCCACTTACAACCAGAAGGTTTTGCTCAGGTATCACTTTCAGAATACGCAAATTCTGAATCTTTACACGATTGTTACCCATGCGTCCACCCATACGAATGCCTTTGAATACGCGTGATGGGAATGAACAGGCACCAATCGAACCTGGGTGACGCGCACGGTTGTGCTGACCGTGAGTCTGACCTCCAACCCCTGCGAAACCATGGCGCTTTACAACACCCTGAAAACCGCGGCCTTTGGCGTTTCCAACAACGTCAATGAATTCACCTTCTGCAAAGATATCTTGCACTGACAGTGAAGTTCCAAGTTCATGTTCCACTTCAAATTCCTTGAACTCAACAAGCTTTTGCTTTGGAGTCGTGTTGGCTTTCTTGAAGTGGCCAATCAATGGTCTGGTAGAATTTTTCTCCTTTTTCTCACCAAAACCTAACTGGATAGCTTTATAACCATCCTTTTCTTCGGACCTAACTTGTGTAACAACACAAGGACCAGCTTGGATAACCGTACACGCCAGAGCCTGCCCGTCAGCGTTGTACAAACTAGTCATTCCGATTTTTTTACCTATTAAACCAGACATGTAAATTAATTTAAATTAGCAGGTAAAACCCCTTAATCTTTAAAACGGACTGCAAAGGTAGAAAATCAAATTTCAAAATCCAAGCAGTATTTTATTATTTCTCACTGATAATCAGCAAAAAAGGTCAGATGTTTGATACATCTGACCTCGTTTTCGTTAGATTCGAATAATTACGTTAAAAACGCAGTGATTCTCTTTCTTCGTTGAGCTCAGATGTGGTTTCCAATATTCCGGACCTTCATCCAATTATGTCGTTTGGCTTTAGTTAAAAAGCCGGCTTCACTATACTTTGATCTCTACATCAACACCGCTTGGTAATTCAAGCTTCATTAACGCATCAACAGTTTTTGCACTTGTAGAGAAAATATCTACCAAACGTTTGTAAGTACAAAGCTGGAATTGCTCACGTGACTTTTTGTTAACGTGTGGAGAACGTAACACAGTAAATTTCTCTGTCTTTGTTGGCAAAGGAATTGGACCGCTTACTACTGCTCCTGTTGCTTTTACAGCCTTTACAATCTTCTCAGCCGACTTGTCAACCAGATTGTGGTCAAATGACCGAAGTTTGATACGAATTTTTTGATTCATCTTATTTTTTTGTACCGGTTCTGAAAAATTAGCCGGGAGCAAACCTCCCTCAATCCGCCAGCGAAAGAACCATTTACTTCACTGGTTTATTTTCCTTATATAAAAAAGTCCGTTAACAGTTCACATTGCCAACGGACCGTTTCATTTATGCTTTAACAAGGCCTTTTGCCTTTTCAATAACAGCTTCTGCGATGTTGTTAGGAACGATCTCGTAGTAAGCGAATGTCAACGATGCAGTTGCACGGCCTGATGACATCGTACGAAGATCCGTTACATATCCGAACAATTCAGACAAAGGGACATCACATTTGATAACCTGCGCACCATTACGTGAATCCATACCTCTCATGATACCACGACGACGGTTAAGGTCACCAGTGATAGGTCCTGTGTACTCATCAGGAGTAAGAACTTCAACGTGCATAATAGGTTCCATCAATTTTGAACCTGCATGACGTGCAGCTTCTTTGAAACCAATTTTTGCAGCAAGTTCAAAAGATAGTGCATCTGAATCGACATCATGGAATGAACCGTGGTACAACCGAACTCTCATGGAATCCAACGGATATCCGGCAAGGGCACCATTTGACATCGAAGCTTCAAAACCTTTCTGAATCGGAGCGATAAATTCCCGAGGAATTGTACCACCTACAATCTGGTTAACAAACTGCAAACCCGTTTTTGGCTCTTTTCCTTCTTCGTTATCATCTCTCGGTCCGATTTCGAAAACGATATCGGCAAATTTACCACGACCACCCGTTTGTTTCTTGTAAACTTCACGGTGTTCAAAGTTCTTTGTAAGAATCTCTTTGTAAGCGACCTGAGGCGCTCCCTGATTTACTTCCACTTTGAATTCGCGACGCATACGGTCGATGATGATTTCAAGGTGAAGTTCACCCATTCCTTTTATGATCGTCTGACCAGTTTCTTCGTTGCTTTCCACTTGCAACGTAGGATCTTCTTCGATCAGTTTCGTAATAGCCTTAGAGAAGTTATCGCTATCGGCCGCTTTCTTAGGCTCAATTGCGTAACCGATTACAGGCTCAGGGAATACCATTGATTCAAGAACGATTGGATTCTTTTCATCAGACAAAGTGTCGCCGGTTTTAATATCCTTGAAACCTACTACCGCTCCAATATCACCCGCTTCAAGACGATCAATTTGATTCTGCTTGTTTGCGTGCATCTGGAAAATACGGGAGATACGTTCCTTATTTCCTGAACGATTGTTCAAAATGTAAGAACCTGAATCCAGATATCCTGAATAAGAACGGATAAAACAAAGACGTCCTACATAAGGATCCGTTGCGATTTTAAACGCCAATGCACAGAATGGATCTGCATCCGTTGGCTGGCGTGAAATTTCAAGACCAGTACGTGGATCAGTTCCGATGATGCTTTCACGATCTTGTGGAGAAGGCAAAATTGCCATCACGTAATCAAGCATCGTTTGTACACCCTTATTTTTGAATGAAGAACCGCAAACCATCGGAACGATTTTCATGCTGATCGTTGCTGCACGCAAAGCTGCAAGAATTTCGTCTTCTGAGATCGAAGCAGGATCTTCAAAATATTTTTCCATCAAAGTGTCGTCGAATTCGGCAACAGCTTCAAGCAATTTTTCTCTCCACTCAGTTGCTTCTTCAAGCATATCTTCAGGAATCGGAACTTCTTTAAAAGTCATTCCTTTATCTTCTTCATTCCATTCGATACCACGGAAGTTTACAAGGTCAACTACACCTCTGAACGTATCTTCCGCACCGATCGGCAACTGAAGAGGTACAGCATAGCTTCCAAGCATTTCTTTAACCTGTGCACAAACTTTCAAAAAGTCAGCACCTGAACGGTCCATTTTATTTACAAAACCGATACGGGCTACATTGTAATTGTTAGCCAGACGCCAGTTAGTTTCAGACTGAGGCTCAACACCGTCAACTGCACTGAACAAAAACACAAGACCATCCAATACGCGAAGAGAACGGTTTACTTCAACTGTGAAGTCAACGTGTCCCGGAGTATCGATAATGTTAATGTGGTATTTTTCATTGCGGTAGTTCCAGTCAACTGTTGTAGCAGCCGAAGTGATCGTAATTCCACGCTCCTGCTCCTGCTCCATCCAGTCCATTGTAGCAGCACCATCATGTACTTCTCCAATTTTGTGGCTAACCCCAGCGTAGTAAAGAATACGTTCTGTTGTAGTCGTCTTACCGGCATCAATGTGCGCGGCAATACCAATGTTTCTTGTTAATCTTAGATCACGTGCCATGACAAATGGTAATGTGTTATTTTATATTCGATGTGCAATTCTATTCCGAAGCAATTTTGAACTTTTCAGCAGCAAATTTCGCAGTACTTTCAAAAATTCAGAGCGCAAAAGTATAAAATGTTGATTATAAAAACAATGAAGGAGAAAGTTATTTTAATATTTTTTTTGAATTAGAAACAAAACAGAGGCGCACTGGGTAACGGCCATGTATTTTAAATGAAGAAACGCCCGATAACGCTGACAACTTACGACAAAAATAAAATCAATATTAAGGGCACCTAATGACCGTCGCGTTGGGTGTGTTTTTATTTATCCGGCCAAGTTGTAACCCCGACGGTATGACAATGTTCTCTACAATATCACCGCCTATAAACAGGTCAGCCAGTTTTTCATTGTCGCATAAGTCAAGTGTCTTCGATCCATAATACCAGGCATTCAGATAGGTAAGCTCTACATTTTGAGACAAATCCAGAGACTCAATTCCCATACATTTCAGACTGACCAGCTTCGGATTTTTACTGATGTCCAGTGTTTTGATTTTACTAAGTGACGTTGCGAGAAATTCGAGGTTTGTATTTTTCGTCAGATCCAGGCTTTCAATCGAACTGGCACCACAGTCCAGTTTGGTGAGGTGCAAAAATTTACCGGTCGGCAGTTCGGTCAGCAAGGTATAATTACAGATTAGTGTTGAAAGCACATTGTTAGCTCCAAAATACAGGGCTTTAAGCCCGCTTTTCACACTTTCTGTTTCATAATATCCGCTGCAATCAAGATATTCCAGCCCGGGATTTTTACGCAGATCCAGCTCGGGCATCAGGCTTGTATCAACTTTCAGGTATTTAAGGTTGGTTAGATATTCAATACCGTCCAGCGATCTCGCGCTGAGCGTCTTGTCGGCCAGTACCCCACTGTTGCCCGATTTATATCCTGGGTGAACCGTTAAGGTGTCAATGTTTTTAACATCTCCGTATATTACCTTTCCATCGATGCTGTGGTCCGAGTCGTACCTGGCAAGTGCTTTTTCAAAAGCTGGATCCGTAATTTTGATGATCAGCGAATCCGGGTAAAGCCCTGTTTGCATTTCCGTCTCCTTTTTGCACGCGGCGAAAAGGAACAGAAAACACGACATAACCAGAAATTGCCTCATGGATGGTGAAATATCAAAAACGTTGCAGACCTGTTTAATGAAGTTCGGAAATAGGAGATGGATTTGCAAATCCAATTAAACTCGGCAGTTTATTCTCCTTTAATGAGCAAGAGAGAATACTTTGTCAATATACCTTCCATGTATCGTGAAGGCACTTTCAAGACCAAAACGGAGGTGGGGGCGCGACGAAAATAGTTTAAACAAAAAAGCAAATGGGACAAAAAAATCCGGGTGCCACACAAATGCAGCACCCGGATAATCAGGTTCGTTAAAAACGCTTCCTAGAAACGGAAATGCGAGAATGCTTTGTTCGCATCAGCCATACGGTGCGTATCATCTTTCTTTTTAACAGCAGCTCCTTCGCCTTTTGCAGCAGCAACAATTTCACCCGCAAGACGGTCTACCATTGTTTTTTCTCCACGCTTACGAGCGTAGTTGATCAACCATTTCATACCAAGTGCTTGTTTACGCTCAGGACGAACTTCGGTAGGCACCTGAAAAGTAGCACCACCAACGCGGCGGCTTTTTACTTCCACAGATGGAGTTACGTTGTTCAATGCTTTTTTCCAGGTTTCAAGACCACTTTCACTTGTTTTTTTCTCAACCAGCTCAAGAGCATCGTAGAAAATTGTAAAAGCAATACTTTTCTTTCCCTGAAGCATCAGGTTATTTACAAATTTTGTAACCTGCACATCTCTGAACTTAGGATCAGGCAGGATATATCTTTTCTTTGGTTTGGACTTTCTCATTTTTGTACTTAATGTTTACACGAGGTTTCGTTTTGCAACTTATTCACCCCCGCCTAGGCGTGGATTACTTCCCTTTTATCAGAATATTTCTTCAATAAAAGCAGAGAGAGTTACTTTTTATTTTTTCTTACCTTTTGTTGGTGCTGCTGCAACCTGACCTGGTTTTGGACGTTTAGCACCATATTTAGAACGACGTTGTTTACGACCGTTTACGCCGGCAGTATCCAAAGCACCACGGATAATGTGGTAACGCACACCTGGCAAATCCTTCACACGACCACCACGGATCAATACGATCGAGTGCTCTTGCAAGTTGTGACCTTCTCCAGGAATGTAAGCATTCACTTCCTTGTTGTTGGAAAGACGAACACGCGCAACTTTACGAAGTGCTGAGTTCGGTTTTTTTGGCGTTGTGGTGTACACACGTGTGCACACTCCCCTACGCTGGGGGCAGGAATCCAAAGCCGGTGACTTTGATTTCCATGTAATGGTCTCTCTACCTTTACGGACTAACTGTGAAATAGTTGGCATTTAACAAATTGATTTTGACCTGGTTATTAGTCAGGCCGATTGTTTTGAAAACACTTTTCCCGAAAAATCGGACTGCAAAATTAGAATAGTTTAATTGATTTACAAAAAGTTAGTCCCTTTTTTATGAAAGAAATACTCCAGATCAACGTCATCATAAAGAACAAGCACTATAATTTGTGATTTTGTAGCACAAACACACGCTTGTCACACACATTGTTACCAAGTTTTGCGTAAAGGAATTGTATATTGGAAGCAGGTAGCTCCATCGCAACGGGAACTGACGAATTTGAAGCAAGACTATCCCGTTACTGAATTACAAAAATTGCTTCCTGAAAGCGCAATGGCAAAATTGACTGTATCTGGGTACCTGCACAATTTTAAAGAAAATAATCGTTACTCATATCCAAGAATTTTATTTCCAAACGTTGTTTTAGTACTATTGTCTTTTTGAACCCAAATCCTGTACCGAATCGTTGCATTTATACATCATCTTATGAAAATTTTGCGGTTTCAATTCCCTTTCTTTATTAGTATTTTGCTACTGACTACAATGATAATAAGCTGCAATTCCTCCATGCAGGCTTATAAAGATGGAGTAAAGAAATTTGAAAACGGCGAGTACGACCTGGCAATTAAGGGATTTCAGAAAGCGGCAGCCGAAAATTACGAACCCACCCAGACCAGTTTCCTTATCGCAGAATCCTACCGGCTCTCAAACCGTTTTAAAGAAGCGATTCCTTTTTATAAAAAGGCAATAGACGGTGGAGTGACTAACCCCGAGGCTCAATTTCAGTATGCATACGCCCTAAAAACCACCGGGCAGTACGAAGAAGCTGCGAATCAGTTTGCACTTTTTGCAAAAGCACCCAACTGTCCGAAAAATTTACAGGAACGCGCATTAAGGGAAGTAGAAATTCTAAGAATCGCTGACCGCCTTCGTACAGAAAAAATGGAGGTTTCGCTTAAAGATATACCGTTTAATACAGGGGGAGCCGAATTCTCTCCTGCAATTTTGGGCAATGAACTCGTGTTTTCTTCCTCTAAAAAAGAGAAAGTCTACAAAAATAACGGTCAGCCAATGCTTGGTCTGTATAAGGTGCCGCTGGCAAAAGACGGGGGAGAAACTTCGGGAACTCCTGTTCTGTTCAGCAACGAAATTTTCGCACCGGAAGCAAATGAAGGCTCACCTGCATTTTCGCCGGACGGCAAAACGCTCGTATTCGCACGTGGCAATACCGGAAAACGAAAAGGCACTGTGGATGTAGATTTGTATATGAGCAAGAATCTGAACGGTACCTGGACAGACCCTGCCATGCTGCCAATAAACGATTCTCTCTCCTGGGATGGCTCTCCGGCGTTTTCGCGTGACGGTAAAACGCTGTATTTTGCATCTAACCGTGCCGGCGGAGCGGGCGGAATTGACTTGTATAGAACAAATATGGATGCCTCCGGCCGTTTCAGCAAACCTGTAAATATGGGGCGGGACATCAATACTGCCGGTGACGAAATGTTCCCATACGTTGCAGAAGGTGGCAAGTTATACTTTGCATCCGACGGCCATCCCGGTTTAGGAAAACTGGATCTCTTTTCGGCAACCAGAACGCAGGGCGTGATTACCATCGAAAATATGGGGCTTCCTTTTAACAGTCCGCAGGACGACTTCGGATTGATTTTTTATCCGGGTCAGAAAAAAGGATTCTTCTCTTCAAATCGTGAAGGAGGAAAAGGAGATGACGACATCTATTATTTTGCCGCACCGGAGGAACCTGATACGACTACAATTGCCAAACAGGATGACCCCACTGATCCTTTAAGTCCAAAAAACCCAAATTACATTCAGGGTAAGCTCAAAGTAGTCCGTTATTTTCTGGCTGGCAACGTGGAAGTCAATGTCAGCCCGTCCGCGCCGATCGACTCGGCTATCGTACACGTTCTGGCGGATACAGCCGACGCGGAGATTAGTAAACTGGTTACTGACCGTTCAGGAAAATTTGGCAAACAACCGCTCGAAGCAGGAAAATCTTATGTGCTGCTGATCGAGAAAAAAGGATATATCAGCAAAAGAGAGCCGTTCTCAATGAATGGCCGTACTATTCCTCCTATTTTCCTGACCAAAGAATTGACCGACACAACGTTCCTAGTCAATATTAAACTTGACAAACTTGAACTGAATAAAACCTTTGTTCTTGAAAATATTTACTACGATTTGAACAAATATAACATCCGTCCTGACGCAGCATTTGAACTGGACAAGCTGGTTCAGATCCTGAAAGACAATCCGACGGTGAAAATCGAATTAAGCTCGCATACAGATGCCCGTGCTACCGATGCTTACAACATGACATTGTCGCAAAACAGAGCTGAATCGGCCGTTAATTACCTTAATCTGAAAGGGATAGATGCCGACCGTATGACGGCCAAGGGTTATGGAGAACGCCAGCTGATCGTACCGGATGCAAAAACAGAAGAAGAACATCAACGGAATAGAAGAACCGAATTTACGATCCTCAGTTACTAGGGATTTGCCTCGAAAAACCGTGAAACCTGCCGGCCGGATTTACTCCTGATGGCAGGTTTTGTTGCGCTGGAGCAAACCATTTTTTCTACATTTGCAGCTTATTTTCAATTTTAAGGTAAAAATTTCAGTCTGCCCAATGTCCCAGCGCATCATTTATTGGTTTCGAAACGACCTACGTCTTCATGATAACGAAGGTTTTTATACCGCCACAAAAAAAGCAGATGAAGTAATACCGGTTTATGTTTTCGATCCGCGTCAATTCAACAAAACGCGTTTTGATTTCAGGAGATCCGGAGCGTTACGTGCACGTTTTTTGCTCGAATCGGTCTCTGAACTGCGCAACAGACTCAGAGAAAAGGGAAGCGATCTTTTAATACGCATCGGAGAACCGGAGAAAATCATCGCAGAACTGGCCGAAGATTCGGGTGCCGAATTCGTTTACACAAGCAAGGAAATCGCCCCGGATGAAACCCAGGTTGAGTCATCATTGAGCAAAAATCTCAAAGTCAGCAATATAGACATCAAGTTATTCTGGATGAATACGTTGGGAAATGCCTCAGAGTTGCCGTTCCCGATTTCCAAGCTTCCTAAAACCTTCGATCAATTTTATGATTTGTTGAAAGATGGATTTGCACAGGTGCCTCTTTTTCCTGAACCGGACCAGATTTCATTCCCGGTAGACTACGCAGCCGGTATAATGCCATCTTTACCCATGCTTGGAATTGATCCGAAAGAGCTTGGAGACAGCGATGCAGGTACCGCAGGTCCGTTTGGGGAAACAAAAGCCCATGAAAAATTGAAAGAATTTGTCTCCATGTGCAACGGGGAGACTGTTCTTCCGGAAACTTCGGATTTGCTGATGCAGGCACAGATATCCAAATGGATTTCATCGGGCTGTTTATCTGCACGTTACATATTGAATAATGTAAAGGGAAGCAAGATTGAATCAATTGTAGCCCGTGCACTGCTCAAACGTGATTATTTTCACTGGACTTTACTCCGTTACGGATCCAGACTTTTTAAGCCGAGCGGAATTAACCACAATCTTACCAAAAGATGGACTAATGATATCGCAGCTTTTGATCAGTGGAAAAATGCACAGACAGAAGATGCCGATGTCAATGATTTAATATTAAAACTAAACGCAACCGGTTATCTAACCTTTGAGGAGCGAATAATAGCTTCCGACTACCTCGCAAATAAACTGAACATAAACTGGACATGGGGAGCCATGTACTTTGAAAGCCTGCTTATCGACTATAATGTTTCGAACAGCTGGTGTAACTGGAATTTCGTTGCCGGAGTTGCCGGCGACCCGGTCGAACTACAGGTCCGTTAAAATACCGGAAATCCAGCCATCATGGCCGTTTGCGTTACATAAGGGCTGCGTACCGCGCATGTAGTTTTTCTTAAAGATTTTGCTAGCTTTGGACAATTTTGGGAAGTAATCATTAACTCTAAACTAAAGTAAGATGTCAAAAGGACTCATCGCAGTTGTCGCCATTCTCCTGATTTTCGGATTTGTAGGATGCGGAAAATATAACGGCCTTGTAAGCAAGGACGAAGTAGTGAAGGAATCATGGGCAAAAGTAGAAAGTCAGTATCAACGCAGAGCTGACCTTATTCCTAACCTGGTAAGTACAGTAAAAGGAGCAGCAGATTTTGAAAAAAGCACATTGACAGCGGTGATAGAAGCCCGTGCGAAAGCTACTCAGACAACCATCAACGCTGACCAGTTAACTCCTGAAAATATTGCCAAATTTCAGGGTGCACAAGATCAGTTGAGCAGTTCCCTTTCACGGCTGCTCGTTTCGGTTGAACAATATCCTCAATTGAAAGCCAACCAGAATTTTCTTGAACTTCAGGCACAGTTGGAAGGAACGGAAAACCGTATTACTGTTGCGCGTAATGACTTTAACACGGTTGTAAAAGACTATAATCAGGAGGTTCGTACATTCCCGACCAACCTGTTCGCCGGAATATTCGGATTCTCTCAAAAAGGATACTTCACAGCAGCAGCCGGTTCTGACAAAGCGCCAACTGTCAAATTCTAGGAACAAATCAGATTTCGAAGCGTAACGGCTGTTTGGTCGTTACGCTTTAATTTGCCTGTAACTTCGCAGTCTATCACAATTAAAGTCAAACCCATGCCCGCTGAATCACTTTTTTTTGGAGCAGATGAACAGCAATTGATCATTGAGGCTATACGGGAAGCTGAAAAGCAAACTTCCGGTGAGGTGAAAGTCCACATTGAAAAGAAATGCGAGAATCCGGATGTGATAGAAAGGGCGAAAGAGGTTTTTGGCATGCTGAATATGCATCTTACAGAAGCACACAACGGAGTACTTTTTTACCTGGCCTATGAAGACCGGAAATTTGCGGTAATCGGAGATAAAGGAATTTATGAAAAAGTATCGCCTGATTTCTGGGATAGCACAAAGGATTTGCTGAGAAGTCATTTTGTATCGCATCAGTTTACTAAAGGTCTCTGTGCGGGAATTAAAGAAGCCGGCCTTCAATTAAAAACGCACTTTCCATACCAGAAAGGCGACATCAATGAACTGCCCGATGATATTTCATTCGGATCATGATCACTATGAAAAAATACCTGATTTTTTCTCTTTTACTGTTATTCTTGTCTGGCCGGATTTTGGCTCAGGACATTCCCGCTAAACCAAATCCCCCCAGGCTTGTAAACGATTTTGCAAATCAGCTGAATGCAACCGAAGTTGCCCAGTTGGAACAAAAGCTTGTCGCCTACAATGATTCCACTTCTTCGCAAATCGTAATTGTGGTCGTTCCAACCACGGGAGATTATCCAATTGCGGACTATGCCTTCAAATTGGGGAGAGAATGGGGCGTGGGCCAGAAAGGGAAAGACAACGGAATCGTGTTGCTCTGGGCATCGACAGACCGCAAAATATACATCAGTACAGGCTACGGCATGGAGGGAGCAATTCCCGATGCGGTTGCAAAACGCATTATCTCCACGGTCATCACGCCGGATTTCAAAAACGGCATGTTTTATCGCGGCCTTGATCGCGGTGTAGATACAATTTTCAAATATGCCACTGGAGAATACAAAGCTGACCCCGAGGAAGATAATGGCGGTGGCTCGTTGTCACCTTTCATAATATTCCTGGTCATATTCGGTATATTCCTGGTAATCATGTTCTTAAACCGTAATAATCGCGGTGGCGGCGGAGGAGGTGGCGGTTACAGAAATATGGGTGGGCCAATTTTCTTCCCCTACACGACGCATTCAAGCGGTGGCAGTTCGTCAGGTAGCTGGGGTGGCGGCGACGGCGGCGGGTTCGGTGGATTTGGCGGAGGAAGTTTCGGAGGCGGGGGCGCAGGTGGAGATTATTAATCGAATTAATTAAGAAAATATTATTTCAATTTTACAGGAAAGGCTGCTTCTGATCGGAGCAGCCTTTCTTACATTAGAAAAAATTCTATATAAATCGAAAAAACAACGTATACTCCTGGCACGCTTTTTTAATATCACTTTTTGATTAAAACATTTAACCTAAATTATACTTTATGGAAAATCGTAATAATACCGGCCTTGTTATCGGGCTTGTTCTTATGACTGTTATTGCAGCAGTATTCGGATACCTATATTATCAGGAGCGGGGAATCACCACAAAACAAGAAGGAGACCTGGAAGCAAGAGTAAGTGAACTGGCCACGGCTGAGATAAAACTGGATTCGATAGCCAAACAATTAGATGCAAGAATTGCAGAAGTACAAGGTCTTGGCGGAGACGTTGCCGAGCTTGAAAAAGTGAAAGCAGATCTTGAAAAAGACCGCGCTTCTCTCCGCAAAGGCAACATGACAATGGGTAAAAAAGTGAAGGAATATGAAGCTTTCCTGACCCAAAAAGATGTTGAGATTGCGCAGTTACGGGAAGAAAACCAGCAATTAATCAGCCAGAACGAAACACTTGCACAGGAAAAAACACAACTTGAAACGAGTAAAAAAGCAGTGAGTGATTCACTTACCGGCGTAATCAGTAAAAACACTGAACTGGAATCAAAAGTGACAATGGCAGCTGCATTGCGTGCAAGGAATGTGAAAGTATATGCCATATCGTCTAAAGGGAAAGTGCGTGAAGGTGAAAACGTGAAAGCCAAAAGGGTTGATAAAGTTCGGGTAGATTTTATCCTCGAAAAAAATTCATTAACGCTGAACGACAACAAAACCGTTTACATGCGTATAATTGATCCAACAGGTGCAACGATTTCAGATGCCGCCACAGGATCCGGTGAATTTGATTTCAACGGCTCAAAACAGGGTTACACACTAAGTAAAGACATCACTTACAGTAATAACAATCAGGATGTAAGTATCCTTTACGACCGGGCTACACCGTTCACTTCCGGAAAATACACCATCGAATTGTACTCCGAAGGGTTTTCAATCGGTGAAGGATCGTTCTCGGTTAAATAACCAGTTTATTTGTTTGATACAAGAGGAGTTAGGTGCAAACCTGGCTCCTCTTTTTATTTTGACAGACTTCGGTAATCGTTTGTTTAAACAAACTTGTATTTGATATTTATGCATAATTCCTATCTTGCGCCAATAAAATAATATGAATAAGCCCACATTTACCAAATAAATAACTTTTGAAATATGTCTGATACGATATCCCAAAAACATCCGAAAGGGCTGTACGTCCTATTTTTTGCAGAAATGTGGGAACGGTTCAGTTATTACGGAATGCGGGCAATCCTGCTTCTCTTTCTCATTGACAACGTTCGGGGCGGCATGGGATTAAGCGCATCCGAAGGTGCAGCGATTTATGGAATTTATACTGCTTCCGTATATCTGCTGAGTTTACCGGGAGGATGGCTGGCCGACAATATTTTTGGACAGAAAAAAGCAATTTTCTATGGTGGAATCATCATCATGCTTGGCCACATTGTCCTCGCAATTCCTGGCGGATCCGGCATCTTTTTCCTGGGACTAACCACTGTTGCACTGGGGACCGGTCTTTTAAAGCCTAATATCAGTTCAATTGTTGGGGAATTGTACCCCGAAGGCGGAGCACGGAGAGACGCCGCGTTCTCCATATTCTATATGGGTATAAACCTTGGGTCATTTTTAGGAATTCTGATTGTAGGGTATTTGGGTGAAAAAATGAACTGGCACCTTGGATTTGGTGCAGCTGCCGTGGGTATGCTACTCGGCCTGATCGTATTCAGGGCTGGAAGTGCAAAATATCTGAAAGGGCTTGGAGAAGTACCAATGGCCCGCATAGCAACACCCGAATCCGTTGCCGAAGCCAGCACCAACAAAAAATTAGGTTACGGGCTGGTCGCACTGCTCGTTGTATTTTTGGCCACATTACAGTTGACTGGTACAGTCGATTTCACCACCGCGCAGGGACTTGCTCAAGGCGCGGGAGTAATTATTGTCACCATCTCCGCATCTTATTTCCTTTTTATTCTAATCGCCGGCGGACTCACACCAGTAGAGAAAAAACGGGTGTTTGTTTTAATAATCCTCTTCCTGGCTGCTGCCTTATTCTGGGCTGGTTACGAGCAAGCTGGAACCTCATTACAGATTTTCGCAGAACGACATACACAAAGAACGGTTGCCGGATGGGAAGTGCCATCCAGTTGGTTTCAAAACTTCCAACCGACTTTTGTATTGCTTTTCGCACCCGTTCTGGCGAGTCTCTGGATATGGCTTTCGTCCCGGAATCTCAATCCGAGCATACCTGTTAAGTTCGCGTTTGGGATGATTCTGCTCGGTCTTAGCTTTTTCGTCATGGTTCTGGCCGCCAATATCGCGGTTACAGGTGCCATGGCCTCTCCATTCTTTCTGACCTTTACCTACTTTTTACATACCATCGGTGAGCTGTGCCTGAGCCCGGTTGGGTTGAGTTCTTACACCAAGCTTGCGCCGAAGCGTTACGTGAGTCAATTGATGGGGATCTGGTTTGTAGGTGCCGCTTTGGGTAATTTAATCGCCGGGCTCTTTGCCGGAAATTTTGACAAAGAAAATGTGATGCAGATGCCTGCCCTGTTCAATCAGGTTGCGTTTATATCGCTCGGATTTGGGCTTTTACTTCTTGTTTTCTGGAAACCCGTAAAACGTTGGATGGGAGGTATAAGCTAGAAGTTTAGCATCATGATTTAATTATAATTAAGGGAGAATAAAAGACTTAAAATTGCCGTTTCTTCTCCCTTAGCTATTTACAGTCAGCTTTACTACAGGATTCTGGCAGCCAAGCTGAAAACTTTGACAAATTATTTTTTCATCGATTTATCTCTGATCGACTTAAACTCAGAGCCTGCTTTCCATCCCGGGAATGTGCGCTCATTACTGAGCTTGTATCCGATATCAAACAGCAGCTGCATGTCTTCAATAATCCCCGACAAATCCCAGGATGCGGAATATTCGTCAGCCGGCGCATGATATCTGTTGTCGTTATAATCTTTTTTCTGTGCTTCGCCCCAGGATTCATCATGCGCTCTGGCATCGGATCCGTTCTCAATGTACAGTGCCGGAATTCCCGTTTTGGCAAAATTGAAGTGATCCGAACGAAAGTACCAACCTCCGGACGGATCCGGTTCACCGCGCGTTACACGGCCTTGTTTGCCCGCTGCTTCGTCCGCATAAGCGTCCAGTTCGGATTGTCCTTTCCCTACTAAAATAATATCCTTCATGCGGCCAAACGGCTGCAATACGTCCATATTGATGTCTGCCACGGTTTTGTTGACCGGATAAACGGGATGGGTTGTATAATATTCCGATCCAAGCAAACCTTGCTCTTCGGCAGTAACAGCAAGAAATAAAACAGACCGCGACTGCTTTTTCTTTTCCAGTGTAAAGGCCCGTGCAATTTCAAGCAAAGCGGAAACTCCCGATGCATTATCTGCTCCACCGTTATATATCGAATCGCCGTTCACCGCTTCACCCTTGCCCAAATGATCCCAGTGGGCAGTATAAATAATGTACTCATCTTTCCGGTCGGTTCCTGGCCAGACCGCCAGCACATTATTTGAAACCGATTTCTTGATTTCATTATTGATGGTCGCGGAAGTCCTGACGCCCAGATTAACAGGTTTGAATCCCTTTTTGCCTGCCAAAACCAAAAGTGTATCAGACACACCGGCTAGCTTGAACAGCTTTTTGGCAGAGTCCATCGTGATCCAGCCTTCAACAAGCGCTCTTGAACGGTTGTTATCTTCGGCTTCGAGATAAAGTTTAGATTTTGACCACCCGCTGCGTACTACCGTCCAGGCATAACTCGCCGGTTTGGTATCGTGAATAATGATCACACCGGCTGCTCCCTGCCGTGCCGCCTCTTCAAACTTATACGTCCACCTGCCGTAGTAAGTCATTGTTTTGCCCTTAAACAAAGTGCTGTCCGCAAAGCCGGGATCGTTAACAAGTACCACCACCGTTTTGCCTTTTACGTTCAGATTTTTGTAGTCATTCCAGCCATATTCCGGCGCAACAATGCCGTAACCTGCAAATACCAGTTCAGAATTGAGCAGCTGAACCTGATTTTGAATATGCCTGGAAGCAATGACAAAATCGTCGAGATAATTCAACGAAATTTTGTCGGTTTTCCCTTGTAAAACCAGAGGACCGGTCGGCTGTGATTTAATTTCTACCATTGGTACTTCCTGAAAATAACTGTCCCCGTTTCCTGGTTTTAGTCCAAGTTTTTCAAACTCATTTTTCAGGTATCGCAGGGTTTTTTCTTCTCCCACCGTGAACGGCTTTCTTCCTTCCAGAGAATCTGCGGCCAAAACTGCAATATGTTTTGCAAAAGTTTTCCCATCAATCACGCTGACGGAATCTTCTTTCTCTGCCATCTTTTCCTTCTTTGCACAACCGGCTAAACTTATAACGCAAATAATTGTAGAAGCCAGAAGGCCATAGGTATTGAACAGGTTTAGTTTCATTGGCTATTGTTATTTTTGGATTTACGACATTATTTCAGGTGGCCTAATTTGACCAAAATCTATCTCAGGTCGAGCTGGCATTATAACCGTACTGCATTAATTAACAACAAAATTGCTCCGATTTGAAGATAATTTTAAAATATGGTCGTCGCAAGTAAAAACTCCGCTTGAGTATAATTTCATGGTTATTCCTAAATTGCTGCCGAAACTAACCAAAGGAGTTTACAGCATTTAAACCAAACCACGAAAAATGAAATTAGCCAAATTAAGTTGCGCGTTATTTGTCATGTCGATCATGGTAACAGGTTGCAACAAAAAAGAAAAGGAAGAAGAAGCTTCAACCGAGAAAGTTCCGGGATTCGATCTCAGTTCGCTCGACTCCACCGCCCAGGCTTGTACCGACTTCGATAGTTATGCCAACGGAGGCTGGAAAAAAAAGAACCCGATTCCGGGGACCGAGAGCCGTTGGGGCGCATTCGGGATTCTGGACAAGGAGAACAAAGAAGTACGGTTGAAAGGAATTATTGAAGAAATTACTAATCAGAAAGATCGTAAAAAAGGAAGTGAGGAGCAGCAGATTGCCGACTATTACCAATCATTTCTGGATACGGCAACAATCGAAAAACGGGGTCTGGAACCACTAAAACCTTATCTCGATAAAATTGAGGGAGTTCAGTCACTGGCCGACTACGCTGTCGTGGCAGGAGAGCTTCAAAAAATTGGTGTTTCGAATGTGGTTGGTTTCGGGGTGGAAGGTGATCTTAGAAACAGCAAGGTTAATGCACTTTATCAGGGACAGGACGGACTGAGTCTGGGCGAAAAAAGCTACTATGAACGGACTGATTCCAGTACGGTAAAAGTGCGTCAGGAGTTTGTGAAGCACGTCGACAATATATTTTCTCTCGCAGCATTTAAGGATGTTAATCCAGGCAAAACCATTCTGGATTTCGAGTCCAAGCTGGCCAAAATTCAGCTGACCAATGTGGAGCTCCGCGATCCCGTGAAAACGTACAACAAAATGGCTTTCACCGAATTGAAAGGCCTAACACCGGATTTCAACTGGGACACTTTTGCGGCGAAGCAGGATGTAAAATCCGACACCATTATTGTTCAGAACAAATTGTATCTGAAAAATCTGAACACCTTGTTAAAAGCGACTCCGTTGCCGACTCTGAAGCTCTACGCAAGATGGAACCTGATATCTCAGTTTGCGGGCTATCTGCCAAAAGGATTTGACAAAGAAAATTTCCGGTTTTTCAGCACGGTAATGCGCGGAACAAAACAGCAGAAAGCAAGGGTTGACAGAGCGATCCGCTCAACAGATGGCCTGCTGGGAATGCCGCTCGGGAAACTTTTCTCAAAGAAATATTTCCCCGAGGACGACAAGAAAAAAGTATCGGAAATGATCGAAAATGTGCGCACTGTTTATGGTGAACGCATTGACAAACTGACGTGGATGAGCGATTCCACCAAGAAAATGGCACACAAAAAGCTCAAAGCGTTTACCTACAAAATCGGCTATCCTGACAAATGGAAAGATTATTCTTCTATTGAGATCACAGCAGACAAGCTTATTGAGAATGTAATTTCGGCATCGCTTTTTGAACACAAAGAGGCTGTCAGTAAAATAGGAAAACCGGTTGACAAATCGGAATGGGGAATGACGCCGCAGACGGTGAACGCCTATTACAATCCACTGAACAATGAAGTTGTATTTCCTGCCGGAATTTTGCAGCCGCCATTCTACAACCGCAACGCAGACGACGCAATCAATTATGGCGGTATCATCGCGGTGATCGGTCATGAATTTACGCACGGCTTTGATGATCAGGGCTCGCAGTTTGATGATGAAGGAAACCTGAAAAACTGGTGGACAGCGACAGATCGTACCAATTTTGACAAACTGACAAAACGTTACATTGATTATTTCAGCGGAATTGAAGCGTTACCGGGATTCAAAATCAACGGTGCATTGACGATCGGGGAAAACGTGGCGGATCTTGGCGGACTTACGCTAGCCTATTATGCTTTGGAAAAATCACTAAAAGGAAAAGAAGCGCCGGCCCTAATCGACGGATTTGACTGGAAACAACGATTTTTTCTGGGATGGGCGCAGGTTTGGCACATGAATACTACCAACGAGGCATTACAAAATCAGGTACAAACTGATCCGCATTCGCCTGCAAAAGACAGAATTAACGGTCCGCTTCCGCACCTGAAAGAATTCCAGGATGCTTATAAATGTGCGCCAGGAAGCAAAATGGCTTTGCCGGATGCCCAACGGGTGGTGATTTGGTAGCTTTTAGCTTTTAGCTTTTAGCTTTTAGCTTTTAGCTTTTAGCTTTTAGCTTTTAGCTTTTAGCTTTTAAAAAATGAAAGTCAGTGGTGGAAAGTTCATCTTTCGCTACTGACTTTTTTACTTTAAACTAAAAACTGACGACAACTTCCTTCCTCACTTCCCTGCCAGATAACGGTGCCTGTATTCGCTGGGCTTGCATCCTTTGACCTGCTTAAACTGCCGGGCAATATTTTTACTGTCCGTAAGTCCCATATCCAAAGCAATTTCAAAAACAGACATATCTGTATCCAGCAATTTTTTGGTAAATTTCTCGATGCGCAGATTGAAAATATACTTGTAGATCGGATAACCGGTGATTTCCAAAAACCGCTTTTCCAGAGCTCTGCGAGACAATGGCACCTGCTTCACCACTTCATCTACATGCAGGTTTTTCTCAATATTCTGGTGGATATACTTTAATGTGGAGGCAATGTGGTCGTCACCCGTTGCGTAGATATCCGTGGAATGGCGCGTAATCACCTGTGTGGGTTTCACTACAATATCATAATGGTTCGCCACACCGTGTTTCATCATGCGATGCAATAGTTTGGCCGCATCGTAGCCGCCTTTCTCCACATCCAGTGCGATACTCGAAAGCGGAGGATCGGACAAGTCACAGATCATCACGTCATTGTCGACACCGAGCACAGCCACTTCTTCCGGTATACGGATTCCGGCGTGCCGGCAGGCTTCGGTGATATGCTGCCCCTGGTTGTCGTCGCAGGTCATGAGTGCAACCGGTTTTGGCAGCGATTTTAGCCAACGGCTGAGTGAACTGGGTTTGTAATACCACAACTCACTGGATCTTGCCTTTTTGTGCTCAAAATAATGCACCTTATGCCCCGCCCTGCCAAGTCTTTCTTCGTAACCCTCAGCTCTTTCCCTCGACCAGACGATATCTTTGAAGCCGTAAAAAGCAAAATTTTTAAATCCTTTTTTCAGAAAGTAGTCCGCCCCCAAAATGCCCGTTTCGTGATAAGCGCCGGTGATGTTGGGAATATTGCCAAAACGTTCCTTGAAATCCTGCGCGATAACAGGAATTCCCGCCTGAACTATTTTTTCAATATCCTTATCATTGTAAAGCTGACCGATGATGCCATCCGCACCCCATTCGAGTGCCCAGTTCAGAATGCCGCCAATACCTACCGTTTCTCTGTGAAAAAGTGGCATACGACAAAAAATCCAGGGTCCGACTTCCCGTGAATAGGTGTTGACTCCTTTCAGCAGACTCTTGCTGTATTCTTCCGCAAAATCGATTAGTAATATGATTTTATACATCGCAAATAATCCTCAGCGATTTGTGAACCGGTTTTCAGAACAATTCTTTAACGCTTTTCACGGTCACATTATTCACCAATGGTTTTGCCCAGATTCCGATGCTGAGGATATATCCGAGCGTGATCAGCATGAAAAGCATGGAAAACCGCAACCCGACCAACTCGGCTAGTCCGCCAACAATCAGCGGCACCACTGCTCCCCCCGCAATTCCGGCGCATAAGATACCAGAGAAAGTTCCGTGATGATGCGGAACCGAATTGAGCGCCAGGGAAAAAATCACCGAATACATCACCGAAGCGAAAAAGCCCGTGAGCGGAAACGCATACAAAGCCATTTCACCTGATCCGAAAAGAGCCGCCAGCAGAGACAAAATTGCGCCGGTAGTGAAAATGATCAGGACTTTGCGACTGTCGAAAATTTTGAGCAACAACAAGCCCAGAAAACAGCCGACGGTCAGTAAACCCCAGAAATTGGAGATGACAGATGCACCCGTTGTCGCCGGATCAATTCCGTGATAGGTCTGCAAAAACTTCGATATCCAGTTGGCGATACCCTGTTCTGTACCAACGTAGGCGAAAATACCAAGAAAAAACAGCCAAACGGATTTATTGGCCGACAGTTCCGTAAATGCCTTTCCGATGTCTATTTTCTCATCTTCTTTCAGTTCCACTTTCGGGAACTTAACCAGCCAGATCACCACGACCATTGCCAACGCAATGACAGCGAAAACCCAGTAAAGTGAGACCCATTTCAGATTTCCGGGGACCAGTTTATTCAATATTTCAATCAAAAAACCTGATTTCCCGGAATGAACCGACTGTACCAAATAACTGTATAAAAGCGGGCTCAGGAAAGATGCCGCTCCAAAAAACAATTGTGCAAGAACAGAATTGAAGGCAAATTTCTCTTCGCCACCTGCAACACGAAGCAACGGGTTGATCACTACCTGAAGCATCGCCATACCTACGCCGATCAGAAATAAAGAGAACAATGCGACTGAAAAACCGGGTATAACAGCAAAAAGGAGCGCTCCGAAAAACGCCAGAAAGAACGCACTTAGCAAAATCGGCTTCTCTCCGTATTTTTCCACCATCAAACCCGCCGGAATAGACATGACTCCATAGGCAACAAAAAAAGCAAATGGAAGGAAGCCTGCAAGCCCAATGCTCAGATCAAAACTCTGAACGATATCCGGAATAATGGGGCCCAGGATATTCGTCAGAAAAGAGATGACGAAAAATATAACCAGTATCAGTAAAACAATAAAGGTGTTTCGTGGCATAGGGAGAGATTTAATGAACAAGCTGCAATGTAATCATAAAACGTTTATACATCCATGAGCGCCGCAGCACCCAGCAATGCAATATTTTCGTTTTCAGAAAGCAATACAGTAAGGCGCCTAACCGATTCGGGATAAGCAAAATCTTTGAGACTGTCGAGCATGGAATTTTTGAAAAATGGGTGCGCCTTTGCGATTGAACCACCCAACACGATTGCTTCCGGATCATAGGTATACATCACCGTCTTGATCACCGCGCCAAGATGCGTCCCGAATTCTTCCCAGATACTGATTGCCTGCCGATCTCCGGACACTGCTGCTTCATGTGCAGTTCTTGCGTCGGAATGGAAAGTATCTTCAAAAAACCGGTTACAAACGTAGTTTTCGAGAATTGAATCCTTATAGGGAAGCATGCCAATTTCTCCCGCACCACAATTATTTCCCGTATAAAGCTGATTATCGATGATTATTCCCGAACCGAGACCCGTACCGATCGCCATTCCGATTACCGATTTGTATTTTTTGGCCAATCCAAAACGGTGCTCTCCCAGGATGAAACAGTTCACATCGTTGTTGATCGAAACAGGCAGATTGAACTCATCCTGAATAATGTCACGCAGGGCAACCTCTTCCCAGGACGGAATATTCATAACATTGTAAACAATACCTTTATCCACATTCACTACCGAAGGAACGCCTATTCCAATTCCCTTCACCGGAAATTTGGTGAGTGGCCGGATCAGTTCCACCAGCTGAGATAAGGTTGATGATAATGACTCTTTGTTTTCCAGCAGCCTTTTGTGCTGTCTTGTGATCGAACCGCCCAATTCTATCCCGGCACGTATGTTGGTACCACCGATGTCGACACCTATATTCATTAAAAATAAAAAGATTGAGTATTTAATAATTAAAACGGTTCCCTTCTGCGGTCGCGGAGGAGGAAAAACGCGATGAGTTTTATTTGGTAATTACAATATCACTACGACTTGAACTGCCGGCCAGGTCAAAACTCTTCACCTTGACCGTTCCGGAAACCTTAACCGGAGCCGTGTATAAGGCTGAACTGATTGTTGGCTCTGATCCGTCTGTCGTATATCGGATTTCTAGACCCGGAAGCTCGGAATTGGCTTTCAGCATTCCCTGTTCAATGATTGCACCCGGCATCGGCAACCGATAATTGTAGCCGCCGTTGAGATATCTCATTCTTGGCAAATCTTTTCTGGCAATTGAATTGGCAAAAACATTCCAGCCTTCCTGCGCCATTTTGTTCCTTGAAACAGGGTCGGTGACATTTTCCCAGGAACGTTCAGCGCCCCAGGCACTTTCTGCAAATCCCATTAGTTTTGGTAAAATAGAATATTCCATCATGCCGCGTCCTTTTATGGTTTCACTCCACAGCTGCGCTTCAATACCGAGGATATTTTTTCTGGCTGCGGGTTTCAAAAGTTCCTTTCCGACAAACTCTTGCTTCATCGGTTTTCCCATTGCCGTTTCTTCCGTCGTTCTGAACATATTGAAAGGAGCAAAAAGCCAGTTGTCGCGTGTGTCGACAAAACCCGCCCAGTACAAACCCGGCTCCTTGGGATCATTGTTGTAGGACATATCGAAATAGAAATTAGTCACATTACAAAGCACCACTTCATAACCCGCGTTGGCGAGTCTGTTGCCCAAATCGACATCATAAACGTTATTCCAGATGTAAGGAACCACCGGATGCCCGACAAATTCGGGATTCGCCAGATATTTTCCGTCCAGTGTTTTTGTAAGCGCCACTTCCTCCCAGCCATGTACTTTAAGATTTCGCTTTTCAAGTCTTGGCAAAAGCTTTCTGAAAAAATAAGCCTGAAGATTTCTCACATCTTTGATCTCGGGATTTTCTTTCAAAAGCTTGGCCGCCATCGGTGATTTTGTCCACACTCCCTCCGCGACCTCGTCGCCGCCGGTATGAAAAGTATCCATCACAAGGCCCGCATCCTTATACATTTTAGCCATTTCATCAACGACTTTTTCAAAAAAATGATAGGTCGATTCCCGGGCCACGCTCACCACATTGTTTTTGTAACCCTGCGCGGATATGTATACCGATTTGTCGTCCGGATCGATCAGCCTGTATTCATTTGCTTCTTTTTCTTTTCCTTCCTTCATTAAACGGTCATAACGTGCCTCCATTGATTTGATGGCTGCCAGCGCATGGCCGGGAAAATTCAGTTCCGGTATAACCTTGATATGGCGCTCATTCGCATATTTCAGTATTTCAACAAAATCTGATTTGGTATAAAACCCGCTCCCGTTTTTGCCCTCATCATACGCAACAGGACCTGAACCATACGAGGGCTGCATTTCAAGCGAATTCATTCCAGATGTATGCTGCCGCTGCGCGCCTACTTTGGTCAATTCCGGCAGACCATCTATTTCTACCCTGAAGCCTTCATCTTCCGTTGTGTAAAAAAGAAAATGATTGACCTTGTAAGACGCCAGCAAATCAAGTACCCGTTTGAGGGATTCTTTGGTTTGAAAATTCCGTGCAACGTCCAGATGCAAACTCCGGAAATGAAACCTCGGCGCATCTTCCACCTGCGCGAATCCGAGTGCAAAAGATGCAGCAGGTTTCTGATAAACAGCAGTCGGGGCAAGTTGCAATAAGCTCTGTACACCATAAAACACGCCTGCTGCATCGCTACCTGTAATGGCGACTCCTTCCGCATTGATGTCCAGTTTGTAAGCTTCCTTGTCAGTTCCATTGATAACCAGTTTGCCGGATTTCAATACAATTGCTGGTTCCTCCTGCGACTGCATCACAGGCAAACCCGGTTTAATTGAAAAGGCGGTTCCGGTAATTGTTTTTAGTTTTTCACTCAAATATCTGGCCTCGTTTTCCAACCCCGTCTGGTAATAGATCTGGGCTTTATTAGTCATTGTAAATACACCAGTTCCAGCCGTCATTTTTACAGGCGTAGGAATTATTTTCAGCAACTGCTCAGGTGCAACCAATGAAAATCCGAGATTTTCCTGATAACGGGTTGCCGAGGTCGGCACCTGTTTCAAATCCATTTTGCCCCGTAAAATCTGTTCTCGGGTTGTAAAGTGTTCAACCTTAAAATCAGCTACCTGAACGATATCTTTTTCCTCACCTTTTTCGTCGTAGAATACAAAATACAAACCCATTGGTGCATCGGTTTCCTTAATCACACCCTCAGTGCCGGTGTAACTTATCGCGATTGAATCTCCCGGAGCCAGCTTAAAATCCTTCGCTGCCACCATTTTGTACCAGTCGCCATTGATATGTTCCAGAATAGCTGGCTGTGGTGTTTTATTTGAATGAATTGGTCTGGGCGACATATTGAAGAACAGGGCCCAGTTGCTTCCGTTTAATTCAAAATCGCTACCGTTTTTTATCACGAATTTCGCTTCAAAACTTCCTTCCGGTTCAATAAAATTGCTGACCAGTTTCCAGGAAATTCCGATTTTTTCAGCTTGCTCCTTTGAAATTTTCCCTGGTTGCTTACAAGCCGCCAGCATAAACAACATGCAGACGACAGCAGAAAGAAATAATTTTGTCATAATTCGTTTTGATAGCTTCGGTAATTGATCGTTTCTGAGAGCGGATAGTACTGGCATCGGTGCAAAACCAGCCTCATGTCTCGCAATCATACTACTGTCGTTCGGTCAAATCATACCATCTGATTATTTTGAATGATGAACGCAGCGACATAATATGGCTCAGGAATATTAGTTTTGGCCAGCGTTATAATTGCCTCTTCCGATAGCCTTTAATACCATAGCCTTCGTATTAAACCTAAAAATGGCTGATATGCAAGAGCAAACAACGGGAGTTTCCAGGCTTATTTCGCTGGATGCGATGCGTGGATTCACGATCGCGGCCATGATTATGGTCAATTTCCCAGGTAGCGAAGAATACGTCTTTCCCACGTTACGGCATTCAAAATGGAACGGCCTCACCTTTACCGATCTCATTGCACCTACTTTTCTTTTCATTGTCGGGGTTTCCATCGCATTCGCATATTCAAAAAGACTGAACGATCACGGCCCGAAAACTGATCTGTACAAAAAAATAATAATCCGTTCTTTAAAAATCTTTGCTGTTGGTATGTTCCTGAACATGCTCCCGGATTTTGATTTTTCTAACCTGCGTTACACAGGTACACTGCACCGGATCGCGATTGTGTTTCTGGTTTGTGCGATGTTATTTTTGAATACCACCTGGAAACAACAGACTATTCTGGGTGCCGTGATTCTTGTTTTATACTGGCTTGCAATGACGTTGATTCCCACACCCGGAATGGGGAAAGTAGTGCTGGAACGCGGTGTGAACCTTGCAGCCTGGGTGGATCAGCAATGGATGCCCGGCAAAATGTGGCAAGGCACCTGGGATCCCGAAGGAATTCTGAGCACATTTCCATCGATCGTCACGGGAATAACGGGTATGCTTGCCGGCAAATTGATGCTGAGCCGTTTCCCTCCAAACGAAAAAGTGAACTACCTGACGACCGCCGGCTTTTTTGCAATCGCAATCGGTTATTTCTGGGGCTTGATTTTTCCGGTAAATGAAAATATTTGGACGAGCTCGTTTGTCATGGTGACATCCGGTTTTGCTGCTATGCTGTTGGGAGTCCTTTACTTTGTTATTGACATTTTGGGAAGAAAAAAAGGAACAAAACCCGGGATTATTTTTGGAGCCAATTCCATCACGGTTTATGTTCTTGCAGATATTTTTGCACTCATTTTTTACATTTCCATTTTTGGCACAAAGACGCTCAACCAGCATTTTGTCGATGGCCTTATCACAAATGGCGTACTCCCTGAACTGGCCAGTATGACCTACGCGGTGTTATTCGTTTGCCTCAATTTCATCCCGGCATATCTGCTTTACCGCAAAAAAATCTTTATTAAACTTTAGTGCGCAATACCCATTTCTATGAATTACCTTTTTAAAGTGTTCTCTGTCTTTTTTTTGCTGACTTTCTGCGGAGTAAAAACAAAGATTTATGCCCAGAATACCGATCTATCCAAAGCGCAGATTTTCACTACCATATCCGACAAAAATGTGTTGCTGAGAAGTATTGAAGTTCTCCAGCAGGAAGTGGATAAAAGATCAGGAATCAAACTTCCGGTTGCCAAAAAAATCCCAAAACCGGGACAGCCGGTCATTTTGATCGTACTTGAAAATGACCTGTCAAAGTTGCCTGAAAACTTTCGCTCGGCGGTGAGCAAAATGGCTCCGATCCAAAAGGAGGGATTTAAAATTGTTGCTATTCCAGCCTCACAAGCAGTCGTAATCGCGGGTTCTGACGCGCGGGGAATCCTTTACGGCATTGGCCGTTTTCTACGTAAAGCGGAAATAAAAGAAGGAAATTTAAAAGTTCGGTCGGACCTGGCCATCTCAACAAGCCCAAAATATCCGATACGAGGGCATCAGCTTGGTTATAGACCCAAAACGAACGCCTATGATGCCTTTACCGTAAAACAATTTGACCAGTATATTCGCGATCTTGCTTTGTTTGGCGCGAATCATATTGAGATCATGCCGCCGCGCACGGACGACGATTTCACCAGTCCAAACATGAAAATCCCTGCCATTCAAATGATTGTGGAGCAATCCAGAATCTGTAAGGAATACGGTCTGGACGTTTCAGTGTGGTACCCAAATCTTGGAAAGGATTATACGCATCCGGATTCCATCAAAAATGAACTGAAAGAACGGGAGGAAATTTTTTCTATTTTGCCAAAACTGGATGCTGTTTTCGTTCCGGCCGGCGACCCTGGTGACCTTGAACCGGATGTTCTTTTTGCCTGGCTGGAAAAGGAAGCTGCATTATTGAAGAAATACCATCCGAACGCAAAAATATGGGTTTCTCCACAGGTTTTCAGGCCGACACAATCCTGGTATGACACATTTTTTGGACATGTAAATAAGGAATACCCATGGTTTGGAGGTGTTGTTTTTGGGCCTTGGGTAAAGCTTCCGGTCCAAAAAGTGAGACAATTGGTAAAGCCATCCATACCGATAAGACATTATCCTGACATTACCCATAATTACAGCTCCCAATATCCGGTACCAAACTGGGACCTCGCCTGGGCGATGACTGAGGGAAGGGAAAGTATTAATCCTCGTCCGCATGATGAAAAAGCGATACACAACGCGCTGGACGAATATGGTGTGGGCAGTATCAGCTACTCGGAAGGGACCAACGACGATGTGAACAAATTTGTGTGGAGCGATCAGGATTGGGATCCGGAAACGCCTGTTATGGAAACCCTGCGCGATTTTTCAAGGCTTTTTATCGGTCCTGATTATACAGAAACGGTGTCACAGGGATTGCTCGCGCTGGAAAACAACTGGCGCGGAGAAGTACTTACCAACGAAAGTATCGACCGGACCATGATGCAATGGCAGCACCTTGAAAAAAATGCTCCTTTAAAAGTACTGCAAACTGCCCGCTTCCAAATGGGGCTGATCCGTGCCTATTTTGACTATTACATTCGTCAGCGGCTGATCTATGAAACTGCACTTGAACAGCAGGCCAGGGAAGTGCTCTCCCATGCACAAAAAAATGGCAGCACGGAGTCAATTAACAAGGCCCGGACGATTCTGGAAAAAGCATGGAAGGAAACAATTTTGCCGGATTATCAGGCCAAGTGTCAGTCACTTGCAGATTCCCTTTTCAAAAGCATTGGTGCGCAATTGACAATGAAAAGGCATCATGCGATGTCCGGAAGAGGAAATTTCATTGATTTGATCAACATGCCGCTGAACGATGCGCCCTGGTTACTGGATCAGTTTGAACAAATTCTGAAACTGAACAGTGAACCTGAAAGACTCAAAGAAATCGACGCCATGCTGCACAGAACAGACCCTGGACCAGGCGGATTTTACGACCATTTCGGGGCGCCGGAAAGCTGGCATCGTGTCAGCCCGGGATTGGGTTGGGACAAAGATCCGGGAAGCCTGCAGTCAGCGAGAGTCAGCTTTGGTGTGGGGCTTGTTGGTGAGGAATGGGTTGACGAAATTAAAGCAACCGGTTTTAAAGGACAGGTCACGCCGAAGGTTTGGATGAAGCAGGCAAAAACGCTTTACGACGAACCCCTGAAAATACATTACGACGAACTTGATCCGAATGCAGACTACCGGATACGGATTTCCTACACCGGCAGGTTCCGTTCACGAATGAAAATGACCACAGAGGATGGTACTGTCATCCATGATTTTATCAAGACAGGCGAACAGCCATTGTACGAATTTGACCTGCCAAAAGAAGCAATTAAAAATGGAAAGGTGACTTTTGTCTGGTCGTGCGGCGAGGGAGAACGTGGGTCGCAGGTGACCGAAATATGGCTCATCAGGAAATGATTTATTGACAAAAAATACTTGAATATAAAAATGACTGCATCTCAAAACACGGGACTTTTAGCAAGATTAAAAAACGGAGAAAATGTATACGGCACCTGTATTACTTCAACAGGTCCGATGTGGCCTGCCGCAATAAAAAAAACAGGAGTGGATTTTGTTTTTATTGATACCGAGCATATTCCTCTGGGTCGTAATGAAATGGCAGCGCTCTGTCAGCAGTTTCGTGCGCTCGGCATTACGCCCATCGTACGTATTCCCTGCCCGGATCCTTTTCTGGCCTGCCAGGCTATCGACGCTGGCGCGTTGGGCATCGTTGCTCCGTATCTGGAATCCCGCGAACAAATTCTGGAACTGGTGGGCGCCACCAAATACCGTCCGCTGAAAGGTGAATTGTTGCAAAGTTATCTGGACGGGACGACAGAAATTCCCGCGAACGTGAAGCAGTATGTGGATCAGGTAAATGCAGCGAACATCTGTATTGCCAATATCGAGAGTGTTCCGGCAATGGAACGGCTTGACGAGATGTTATCCATAAAAGGGCTGGATGCCGTTTTCATCGGTCCGCATGACCTGTCCGTCAGCCTTGGCATTCCTGAACAATATGACCATCCTGTTTTTGAGGAAGCTGTTAAAACCATTATTCACAAAACACGGGCACATGGCCTGGCGATCGGAATTCACTTTTCGCTCGAACCGGAGCGCCAGATACAATGGATGAAGGAAGGTGCAAATATTGTCGTGCACAGTTTTGACGTCGCCCTGTTCAGCCAGCGTCTGAAACATGATTTTGAAATCATCAAGGCTGCCGCCGGAGACGTCTCAAATGTATCGGACGGAGAAGCACTTATCGTTTAATCAGGGGGAAATTATCTTCCCCCTTCCTGCATCAATGCCTCGATCAGCATGGTTACCTGTGGCACAGGCATCAATTCTGTGAGGTAAGCATGTTGGCCCATTGGGTCATCCTGCCATTTATTGTTTCCTCCCTCGACGATTATTTTGCCTCTTTTCAAACCAAAATAAGGTAAATTTCCTCTTATCGCCACGAGTACGGCTGTCTGATCCCAACTCATACGCCCTTCCGCATCGCCTTTGCTGAGCGGCATGGCCATGGCAAAAACATCTTTTACCGGGCCGGTAAGTTTGTCATTCGCTACAATCCGTAAACCCGTTTTTATTTTGTTGCCAATCTCGAAACCGCTCAGAACAATCTGTGTAGGCCAGCTTGAAAACACTTTCTCAGAGGCAACAGAATCGACAAGCACGTTGTATTCACGACCTTGTGGAAACATCCCGGCCATGGAAACCAACTGTTTCACTTTCCTTCTGACGAGAATTTCTCCCGATAGCGGCGATATCTGATCCGGCTCCGATTCCAGGAGTTTGGCAAGATTCGTCAGAAAACCGATCGTGACAATGGTAACGCTTTGATCCGGCTGTTTCGACAGAATTTTCCGATAGGTTTCAACTGCATCTGGCGCATCCGATGACTTTTCAATTTTATGGGGATACTTCGCTATCAGCATTTCCGGCCATTTTTGTGTCGCACCAAAATCCGGTGCGGTACCTTTCGGCGCAGCTACCGGCAAAGTCGGGCGAGCGAAATAGGTGTTCAAAATCTCTATCGTCGGAACCGTCAGCTCATTTTTATTGGAAGAGATCACAGCCAAAGGTTTGGCCTCCCCGCGATCGGCCAGGGCATGTAACACTGCCATTGCGCCAACATCATCGTAGTCGGGACCAATGTCCGTATCCAGAATGATGGGAACGGCTTGCCTCCCACTCGTTTGACCGAAAACAGTTGAAATTCCTAAAAAAAATGCAGCGACGACAGCTTTATAGATCATGGTAAGCGGTAATTAGTATAACAGCATGGAAAGACGTGATCATACCCGCTATGATCTACGTCAAATATTTCTGATTTGCTGCAAAGTACGCCGAATGAAAACAAAAAAAGACAATATTAACGTCAAAAATCAGGTCAGCTTTTTAATAGGCTGAGGTTCAACCGGAGCTGAATTACCGATGGCGTGTCCCCATTTTACTCGAAACAAATCATCACTCCGATTTTTCAGTTTTTCATTACTTTGAAAACTTGCTTTTCCTGCCCCGTTACCAATTCCAGCATATACAACCCCGATGCAAAATCGGAGGAGGTCAGATCAATTTTTTGTTTCTGTAATGTACCCGTTGGTGAAAGCACACTTCTTTTCATCAGTCTGCCATTCAGGTCATAAATGCTGTAAACGGAATTCCTGGTCTTGTCTGAACTCAATTCAAGATTAAAAATTCCAGTCGACGGATTTGGATACAAACGCGCGGCGGTTTTTTCATCAAAAGTTACCGAACGGATCGTAGAATACTTGTAGGTTCCATCCAGATCGACCATTTTCAACCGATAGTATCTCGTTTCGGTAGTGTTCACTGTGTAGTCAGTATAGGTATATTTCAGCTCAGAAGCCGAATTACCACTCCCCGTCACCTCACCAATTTTGGTGAAAATATTCTGGCGAAGCTGATCAGTACCGATGGCTACTTCCGCTTCAAAATGACTGAATTTCTTCTCTTCCGAGGTTGCCCATTCCAGCAATACATCCTGTTTTGATTCTGAATTTGTTTTTTTGCTGGCTTTGAAACTAATCAGTTCTACCGGTAGTGGAATGGACGCACCCAGACTTCCTTTGGCAAGCCAGAACTCAGAAAATGTTTTGATCAGAAATTCGGCATAGTAACCATTATCATATGGCACTTTTACAACCTCCTGCTCCGCAAAGGACGTCCAACCCTGATTTATATCGTTTGAAATGTCCCCATCTTCCGTGGAAGTATTTGAACTGCTGTATTTTGAAATGGAAAAACCATAGGCCGAAGTTGGTTTATCACAAAGTGCACAACCGGTGGCGGCCAGCAGCCTCTCAGATTCCGCGTCGGTAAAATACAAACGTACCGTTGCATAGTCTCCAAAATTGGTATTTGAAGGTTTAATTGTGAAATTCCTGTCGAGATAATATTGTCCGCTGTTCGACCGGACATTACCTGTATTGATATACGTTTTCACATCCGTGCTGCCCAGGTTCAGGCTATTTGGCATGATGGACGCGATGATCTTGTTATTGTCTGTAAAATTGATCCAGTTCGTCCCGCTTACGCCAGTCTTCGTGACTGTAGATGAGTTTGCTGTCGCAGAATAAATTCCGTTTTTCAGGTCATAAACGTGAATGTCATCAATTGCCACTCCCTCCCGGGTATTTTGCCCGTTACTTTGGAAAACAAATCTGAACCGTATATTGCTGCTGCCAGTTGGAATTGGAATCGTGCTGACGTGCCATCTTGTATAATCCTCAGCACTCCATGCATCCTTTCCATTATTTGTCTCATCGTACCAGTTTGTCCCCAGCCCTTTTGCTCCCAGCAGCGACCAGGTGTTTCCATTGGTAGAATACTCAACAAAAGCCACGTCACAGGTTTGGTCCGGACAATCTTCAATATCCAGCGCTGCGCTAAAACTCAGTGTCGGATTTTGAAGTCCGTTGAGGGAAAAGGTAGGTGTGTACAGATAAGAAATTTCGTTGTCTTTGTAATTGCCCGTAAGGTTTGTTTTCCATGCTCTCCGGCCGCTGGCAGCTTTGTTTATTTTCGTTGACGCCACGATACCGTAAGTCCAGGAATTGTTCTTACCCTCACTGTGATAATAATCGTTGTCGGTATCAAAAGTTTGCAAATACGGATACGAGGAAATCGCACCGGAATTGTAAAACTTCAATTCCACGGTGTTGTTGTCAGGATAATTGTCGGTTGCAAGATCTACCCAAACCTTAACGACATGGTTCCCTATCGCCGACAGATTCACATTCTGCGGAAACTCATAAATCAAATTGGTAGTGGCATCAATTGAAGAGATGTTATACTGGATTACATTTCCCTGGTCAATCTGCATTTTTACCGGAATATTGGAAATAGCGTGGGGCGTCGTGTTTCTGACAGTAACTCTTACGCGTTCCGTTGTTCCAAGCCCATTATTGATCAGTACCGGATTATCGATACGAACCAACTGAATATCATCTGTCGGGGCAAAAAGCTTTATATCATCAATGGTATAACCCGCCCCGTTTGAATTGTCGGCCGTAATAATATCGCCCCATTGGCCCCAGCGCACCTGAAAGCCCGATGTCAGCGGTTTGTTTAAAGCACGCAGGGTGTTGCTGATCTCAATACTACTCGTCAGTTTGTAAGTCCCCTGGGGCGTATTCTGGTTTGCAAACAAATCATACACTTCAATCCAGGAATCAGTTTCAGAAGCACGTATCCACACGCGGTTATCAGGATGCACGCTCTGCCCGTGATTTTTGTACCGAAACGTTAACCGGATGTCGTCCATCGGGTTGTTGTATTGCGCCAAATTATAGGTTCCTGTCAGATAATTTGAATTGCCCGCTGCAAAATAACGGTCGGTATCAAGTGTGAAAGCCTTGCTTCCCGAGAAAGCCATGCCCGTATTCACAAAAGTCCTGACTCTCCCAAACGGAGTCGAATTGGCAAAATCATAACGGTCTGATCCGTTCAAGCCCATCTGATTTGCAGTGATGTCCTGTGCGGGCAGGGATTCAAGCAGATCAGAAAAAGGCAGTGCGACTGCATTGTTCTCCAGTTGCCTGAAAGTTTTTTCAAATTTATTGTTTGACAAAACAATGTCATTTACGCCATTTGCAAAAACGCTCAGTTTGTAGGACCCGGTGCTAAGGAAGTTACTCTTTTGGGTAAATTCATGATCATACGTTCCGCCTGCGGGAATCTCAGGCGTAATGGCTTCACTGAAAATGCTGCCACCATTCACGGAATACCCGAGGTTGATCGTTTGATTCGAAACAGTATTGTCCAGATTTTTGATACGAATCGTAATTTTCGTTTCCCCTCCCAGTTCAAAAGAAGTGAATTTTCTCCCGGATTGTGCCGGCGACACAATTGCATCAATTTTCAGATCATTGTCGGAAATGTTTCCCTCACAATTTCCTGTATTGGGTATCCTGCTGATAGCAAGCCCACGCCTCCCGGGACTGCCGTTTACAATTGCTCTGACAGTAACGTAGTAGGTTGAGTCCTTCGAAAGACCGGCGATATTGTAGGAAGTTGAACCGGTGAAAGCCTCCGATTTCATTTCCGAACCTTTCAGGATCAATACCTCATAATTCGTAACACCATCTACCGGATCCCACTGAAGGCCGATAGATCCTTCGCACTGGACTGGCGACAAACGCACTGCCGGAACACCGGCAATTGTAAAAACCTGACTTTCACGCACCGCGTTCGTGCCACTTTGTGTAATTCTGACTTTGGCAGTACTTGTAACAACTGCCGGTATTATCCACTGCAACTGTCGCTGATTTGCCGCTACCGCTGTATTGATATCAACCCATGAAACCCCGTTGTCGGTTGTGTACTGCACGCTGAAAGTACTCCCCGGGTTTCCGAATGAGTCCCAGCCGATATAAATTTCGTCCCCTGCTACCAGACGTTCCCCTCCGGTAGGATAAGTAAGCGTGGTTGACACCTGTATGGTGTCATAGACGACAAAATACTCCTGGCTGTTCTGTGGTATTGTTTTTCCAAAAACAGAAACTTTGTAAGTTCCACCGGCGGGATTGTCGATCACGACCTGTTCAACATTATTGGTATTATCTGTTCCGTTTATGGCAGCGCCACCGGCATTAGCAGGATTGAGCACTTTTGGCAAAGTAACCACCGGACTTCCCCCTGTTGAACTGACCGTCAGGTTTAAATCATTTACCAAAACTTTTCCGGTGTAAACCGAAGATGCCGGATCGTTCCAGTAAAGCATCACTTTGAGCTGAGCCGTGTTTGCGGGAACGGTTATCAGATGTTCCTTCGTCACATTCGCAGTCACAGAACTACTCAGATAATTGTTGTTATCGAGCATTTTAACAGATCTGAGCAAATTCAGCCAACCGAAACCATAGCTATAATCGGGACCCGCCTGCCCCAGATCCGTGGCTCCGTTGCATATCAACGCCTTCATCAATGCATTTTTTGGGTTGGCCTGACCGTGCCCGTTTCTGTAACGCTCATACAATAGTGCCAATCCACCGGAAACCGTAGGAGAAGCCATGCTTGTTCCGGTTCCCAATCCGTATGCATCATTGGCAATGGTAGAAGTAACCAAAGTTCCCTGCGCCACGACCTCCGGTTTTATCCGTCCGTCTTTCACCGGACCTTTGCTGGATCCCGGGTCAATTATGCCGGTTGCCGATGTGTTCCCTACCGTGATCACATTTTTGGCACTCTGGAAACCGCTCAGAATATTTGCAAATCCCGGCTGTGGAGATGCGCAAATTGTATTGACCCCACTGTTTCCTGCTGCAAAAACACTTTGCAGAAATGGCATGTCCAAAGCCTGCTGATCAACGATGGAAGAATAGAGAATATATTCGCCAAAATCATAACAGGTGAGCGGATCAGTTCCGTATGAATTATTGGTGATAACCATCCCAAAATCCTGCACATAAGCAGGTGCGCTGTTAAGAATATTGGAAAAATATTGCGACAAAATGGTGGCTTTTGGCGCATATCCGGTATATTTTTCGTTCACAATTCCTCCTCCTGCCGCAGTCCCCGTAACGTGCAATCCGTGCGACCCGGTCTTCTGCGCTGTGCGGTTGATCAGTCGGTTGGTGAAATCAATATGCCGCATCGGGTTGGACTCGTCGCCAATACCGATCACTACGCCGCTCCCCTGAAGATTAAATCCACCGATCGGGGAGCCTAGCAAGCTGGCTCTTGAATTCGCCTTGCTTTTGTCATTTATGGGCTTTGTTTCGTTTGGGATCGCCTCAATGTACTGTATAAATGGAAGCTCGGCTATGTCCATCAATTGTTTGATCGGAATACGTATCTCAATTACCTGATAGTTTACGAACCGGTCAGAAAGTATTCTCAGGTCACGCGCATCGAGCTCCGTTTTTATCTCATCGAATGAATATGACTTTGGATATTTGATCAATACATCAATCATACCCCGCTCATTTTCCGCTTGCGGAGGGATTATGCCGGAAGCAAGGCCCGGGTGCATCTTCTGTCCTGGTTTGATCGGAATGATTGCTCTTGCCTGTGCTTTGGTGAGCGCATCGAAATCAACATCACCGATGACCGTCGCTGTGTACGCTTTATTGGGAATATAATCCAGAAGCTCTATCCCCTTTGCTTTGAGGTCAGCTTGTTCAGCAGCATCCGGAATATTGGTAAATTGAATGATAACCAGCGATTTATGGCCACTTGAAATGGTTTTCTTGTTGAAAGCGTTTATTGCACTTTCGGTAATATTCTGTTCAGGGACAAAAACGCCCGATCTGAGATGCAGCTGGTATTCCGATTCCTGAGCGAATGAAATGCAGGCAGATAATACGTTAACTATCAAAAAGATACGAGATAGAGCTAATTTCATAGAAAGGGATCCACGGTATAAATGATTATTTCAATCACTTCAATAATAAATACCAATTTATTCGACATAAATCAGTAAAACTAATTTTGTTAGCTAAATCTCAACCGCAACTGAAATCGTTGTAGGCCATGAACGGTCAAAATACACGTGAGTTTAAAAAAAACGTCATTTGTGATCTTTTCCAAAAAAGACTGCAAAAATAAAATACCATTAGCCGGCAAGACTTTTTAATTTTGTGCCGATTTCTTTTAGTACCAATAAAATATCTATGAATTTCTACGGCTTAATCGGTTTCCCTCTCACACATTCATTTTCCAAACGTTTTTTTACCGACAAGTTTCAGCGGGAAAATATAAAGGAGAGCAGCTACGATCTGTACGAAATGAAGAGCCTTGAAAATCTTCCTGAGTTATTGAACAAATCCGGTTTGGTGGGCCTGAATGTGACAATCCCATTCAAAAAAGAAGTCCTCCCTTTTCTGGACGATCTGGATGAAGCGTCGGCAGAACGTATAGGCGCGGTAAATACAATCAAAGTTTACGCAGATGGCAGCACCAAAGGATTTAATACGGACTATTACGGTTTTCGCCAGTCGTTGACCGAATGGCTCGACAGACGCGGCGAAACTTATCACCATTTTAAAGCACTCGTACTCGGTAATGGAGGCGCTGCAAAGGCGGTTCAGGTTGCGTTGCAGGATCTGCGTATTGAATTCAAATTGGTTTCCCGTCAGAAAAGTGACGATTCGTTCCTGTACGAAGATTTGACAGAAGAGGTCATGAGCGAATATTTGCTGATCATCAACACAACGCCGCTCGGAACTTTCCCGAATGTTGAAGGCTGCCCCTCAGTACCCTTCGAATGGGTGACCAAAAAGCACTATTTGTATGATCTGGTTTACAATCCCGCAGAAACTGCTTTCCTTAAAAATGGCGCCGCAAAAGGTGCGGTACTTCAGAACGGATTAAAAATGCTTGAATTGCAGGCCGAAAAAGCCTGGGATATCTGGACAAGCGAAGAATAGTTCAGAGTAACTAGTATTACGTTAAACGTAAAAAATCGAAAGCAAACAGGCATTTTTTATCTTACTATCAATTACTTAAAAAAAGTAATGGTTGCCATATTGCATCTAACTTGATCCTATTTTTTGTAAAAAGTCCACAAGTCATCTTCCACTTTTTCAGAATGCGTCAGCCGTCCCTTAAATTCGGGTGCCTGCACTCCTTCCGGTACGGCGACCATACTTTGGCAACGCCTGACCTCGTCCCACAAACCGGTTTCAAGAAATGCCCGAAGCACTGTGGCTCCGCCCTCAACAAATACCGATTGTATCCCGCGTTTTGAAAGTTGCGAAAGCAGGTCTGCAATTTGGTTTCCGGCCGATTCGATTCTGATGTAAGCAATTTGATTTTCGTTTGCGTAACGTTCAGGATATTTGGGAACGCTGGTCTGCTTGTCATAGTTCACCACGATTGTTGGCTGACTTTTATCAAAAAAATGAATATCGTCTGCAAGCCGGGAATGCCTGTCAATGACAATCCGTACCGGGTTTCTGCCTTTCCAGTTTCTGACGTTCAAACGGGGATTATCTGTTCGTGCTGTGTTAAATCCCACCAAAATCGCATCTTCTTCTGACCTCCATTGATGTACACGCATATTGGAGAGCGCTCCGCTGATAGAAATCTGTTCGCCATCTTTTCCTGATAAAAAACTGTTGGCAGTTTCCGCCCATTTCAAAATAACATAAGGACGCCCGGAAGAAATATTCAGAAAGAACCGTTTGTTCAACTCCAAACCATTTTCTTTCAAAATTCCGGATTCTACTTCAATTCCTGCATCTTTCAATTTCGCAATTCCCCGCCCGGAAACCAGCGGATTAGGATCCACATTACAGATCACCACCCGTTTTACCGCATGACGAACAAGCAAATCCGCACACGGGGGAGTTTTCCCGGTGTGTGAGCAGGGTTCGAGCGTCACATACACCGTTGACTCACCGAGCATATCTGCGTTTCCACGCTGCTTTGCGTCCTCAACGGCCCAAACTTCCGCATGCGGTCCGCCATATTGACGGTGCCAGCCCTCGCCGATGAGCACGTCCTGATGGACAATGACGCAGCCTACCATCGGGTTCGGACTTACATTTCCGCGGCCGTATTCCGCGAGCATCAGAGCTCGCCGCATCCATTGTTCATCGTGGTTCATAGTACAAAAATACAAACCTCCTTTCAAACTCAGCTTTCGGGTGTTCTTATAATTTGCTAACTTTCCGACATCAGAATAAACTTCAATTAAAAAATGACTTCGGCACGTCAGCTATATCAATATATTTTTCGTGGAATAAATGTGTATCCGGAAAAAGAAGCGCAGGCAATCAGCTTCATGTTACTTGAACATTACATGCGCATCAGGAACATCGACGTTTTGGTTGACAGGCCAATCGCCGATACTTCCACACAACCGGACTGGGCAACAATTATCCAGCGTCTGAATAACAATGAACCCGTCCAGCACATCATCGGCTCTACCGAATTCTGCGGACTCGAATTCCAGGTTTCTTCATCAGTACTAATACCAAGGCCTGAAACAGAAGAACTTGTAAGAATGGTAACCCGCGATTATGCCGAGCCTGATAAGGGCATATCCATATTGGACATCGGTACCGGCAGTGGCTGTATCGCCATTGTTCTCGCCCGTTTTCTGCCACATGTTTCGGTTCATGCCTGGGACGTATCCGATGAGGCGCTTTCTGTTGCCCGTGAAAATGCACGCCAGTTGATTGCTGATGTGCAGTTTGCGAAACAGGACATGCTGAATGTCACCTTTCCTCTGCCTGGCAATATTATCAAATTTGACTGCCTGGTGAGCAACCCGCCTTACGTAACTTACTCAGAAGCAGAACACATGCGGCCAAATGTGCTGCGGTTCGAGCCACATGAAGCGTTGTTTGTGGAGGATAGTGATCCGTTGTTGTTCTACAAGGCCATTGCGGATTTTGGTATATACCATCTCAAAACAGATGGCAAATGTTATGTTGAAATCAACGAGCATTTCGGATTGGAAACCAAGAAAGTTTTCGAAGAGAGAGATTACAAAAACGTGGAAATACTGCGCGATATAAACGGCAAAGATCGATTTGTAAGAGCAATCTGGAAAAAATAACGCGAATAATGCCGTAAGAACAAACTTCCTCAACTTCCTTCAAATTGGCAGAAGGCGTATTTGAAAAACGTAAAATGTAAACATGTATTTAGAAAAAATAAAGGAAGTACTGGACGAAATGGGAAAGGTGGTTGTCGGCCAGGACCGGCTGCTCAACCGGTTGCTCATCGGCCTGTTTACCGGCGGGCACGTACTATTGGAAGGTGTTCCGGGGTTGGCCAAAACCCTTACCATCAATGTGATGGCCAAAGTGCTGCAACTGGACTTTCGCCGTATACAATTCACCCCCGACCTGCTCCCCGCTGATTTGATCGGAACGATGATCTACAAGCCAAAGATCGGGGATTATGAGGTAAAAAAAGGGCCGATCTTTTCGAACATCATTCTGGCAGATGAAGTAAACCGCTCACCGGCAAAGGTGCAGTCGGCCTTACTTGAAGCCATGCAGGAAAAACAGGTTACTATAGGTGATGAAACTTATCTGCTCGACAAGCCTTTTATTGTACTCGCCACGCAGAATCCCGTTGAACAGGAAGGAACCTACCCGTTACCGGAAGCGCAGATAGACCGGTTTATGATGAAGGTTTATGTAGATTATCTCAATAAACAGGAGGAGCTGGAAGTGATGCGACGCATGTCGGACATTTCGTTTGAGTACAAAATCCGGCCGATACTGAACAAGGAAGATATCTTCGCAATCCGGGACAGTGTCAACAAGGTAAATATTTCGGAAACACTCGAAAAATACATCATTGAGCTGGTTTTCGCTACCAGGCGGCCACTTGACTATGGTTTGAGAGATGAGGCCCGCTACATCCAGTTTGGTGTTTCCCCGCGTGCGACAATTTATCTGAACCGTGCAGCAAAGGCACTTGCATATCTGGAAGGCCGCGATTACGTTTTGCCCGAAGATATCAAAGAGCTCGCGCCCGACATCATGAACCACCGGATTTTGCTGAATTATGAAGCCGAAGCTGACAACGTAAAAACCACGACGATTATCGATTCAATACTGCGGAAGGTGGCGATCGGATAGCGGCTCAGGGAACAGGGTCATGCCCGTGGCCTCCCCATGGATGGCACCTTCCGAAACGCTTCATTCCCATCCAGCCGCCCTTGAATGCACCGTGCTTTTGAACGGCCTCGATCATATATTGAGAACAGGTGGGCGTGTAACGGCATGAATTCGGCAGATATGGAGACAACACTCCCTGATAAATACGAACCAGACCGATGAGTAAAAATTTCATTTAATCTCTTGTGTAATTGACAGCGAGCCTGGTAAATAAACGACTCCGGCTTCGACTAAATTTTCCCGGATCTGATAAATCAAGTAAATTAAAATCTAATTTCGCTACGACAATTAACATCATAAAAGCATGATTTCCTATATAATGTGGGACGTAAATCCCGAAATCTTTACAATACCCGAATTCTTTGGATTTGGTCCTTTCCCGGTACGGTGGTATGGCCTATTTTTTGCTGCCGGCTTTCTGATCGGGCAACAAATTATGATCCACATTTTTAAAAAGGAACATAAACCGCTCGAAGACATTGATGCCCTCACGCTATACATGGTGCTCGCAACCGTTATCGGAGCGCGGATCGGGCATTTTTTATTCTATGAACCTGAAACACTTTTCAAAAGACCGCTCGATGTGATTCTACCTCCCTATGCAGGGCTGGCCAGTCATGGCGCAATTATCGGGATCGTAACAGGGCTATATCTGTATTCCCGCTCCCGGAAAGCCACCGGGCAAACGTTTGCCTGGGTCGCCGACCGTATTGTGATTCTTGTTGCACTGGCGGGCTCCTTCATCCGTTTCGGAAACCTGATGAATTCAGAGATCGTGGGAACAGAAACGGACGTGCCCTGGGGCTTTATTTTTGTACAAAATACCGAATTCAGACAAGTGCCAAGGCATCCGGCGCAACTTTATGAATCCATTTCCTGCCTGGTGCTTTTCTTCGTGCTGCTGTGGCTGTGGAACCGCTTCAAGGAAAAAACGCCCCATGGACTACTGGTGGGAATCTTTTTCGTTTGGGTGTTTACACTACGTTTTCTTTACGAATTTGTGAAAGAAAATCAGGAAAGTTTTGAAGCAAATTATGCACTCAACATGGGGCAAATCCTGAGTATTCCGGCAGTGCTGCTTGGTATTTACTTCATTTGGCAGTCGACGAAAAATAAGGCTTCCGGCGTTGCGTGATAAATACTGACTTCCGGCAGTTATACAATTGACAGCCAACTGATTTTATTTAAATTGCAGTGTTACAAACATTTAACTAAACTACTTCGATGAAAAAAGGATTCATGCTATCTCTATCATTGGCCACGGTAATTTTATTAAGCAGCTGCGGCGGAAAAAAATCGGAAGAAGAAGCAGCGGAAGAACCAAAAACTGCCGCTGACGCAATCCAGCAGTTTACCGACAAGGCGAAGGAAATGGGTAACAAAGAGGCCGTGGATCCCGTTGATTTCCGGGAACTGAAAGCACTGCTTCCTGAGAAAACGGCAGGATTGGCCAGAACGGAAGCAACCGGTGAAAAAACCGGAGCGATGGGCTTTACCGTTTCAACCGCAAAAGGAAAGTATAGCAATGGCCAGGATGCCACAGTTGACATTGAGATCATCGATACGGGTGGTATTGCCGGGGTTGCTACCATGGCCATGGCAGCCTGGACAATGGCCGATATTGACAAGGAAACCGCGACAGGTTACGAAAAAACGACAAAAATTGAAGGTTACAAAGCCTTTGAAAAATACGACAACCAGGGCAAATACGGAGAAGTGAATGTGCTCGTCGCCGATAGGTACATCGTAAACGTACACGCCAACAGCGTTACCGCCGACCAGATGAAGGAAGTTGTGGCGGATATTGATCTTGGGAAATTAAAGGATTTGAAGTAGGAGATAGTTAATCCGGTTAAAAAATGAGGCGTCCAATTTATAATCGGGCGCCTCATTTTTGTGTATAATATTCCTGTCCGTCTACCCTACTTCGCAATCACCAACTTATGCCGCGACAAAAATCCGCTCGCGTTATCGAAAACGGATACTTCGTATATTCCGCTTCCAAACTCTGCAACCGGAATATTAATCTCTTTTTGTGTCGCTTTTAAGGTCTTAATGGTTCTTCCGTTTTTGTCGGCAATTGTGATCACCGAACCTGAAACGACATTGCGGATATTCACTTCATCTTTCCCCGGGTTTGGGTACAAAACTGAAACGGCGTTGCGGTTTTCTATGGCGCGCATGGTCGAATAACTGACCGAGCCATCCAGATCAACCTGACGAATTCTGTAATAGTTCATGCCGGGCAACGGAGCGTTATCCGTAAACTGGTATTTTGAAATCGCATTCGAATTACCGTTGCCTTTCACAACGCCCAAACTGCTGAAAGTTTTTGCTTCTCCGCTCCGCTCTACTTCAAAATGATCATTATTTTGTTCGGATGCAGTGGACCAGGAAACCAGCACACCTGACTCCTGAAGCTTCACGTCAAAATTGCTGAACGTGACCGGCAGCGCCGCGCAGCTCGTGGAAGAGATCGACTGGATATTTTGATCCATCCAGGCAAGGTGCGCGATCAGCCATTCCTGAAGATACTGCACTTCTTTATCGTATGTATTTCCCGCAAGCGTATAATGATCGTTGTTCATTACAGCCGTGGAAAGAATATTCCATTTTTTAAAGTTCCGTTGCATCGGACTTTTGTCGACACCTGTTTGCTGCGCATTGATTTCGGTTGTAAGGATTGTCTTTTGCGCAGCAATGAAATTGATGATACTCTGATCGCTCCACTCGTTCTGACGCAGGGAAATGTAGCGTTGCATCAGTTTTTCCTTAAAATAACAGTCAGACAACAGGCGTTTTGGCCAGGATACGGTCATTGCAGGCCGGTCAGGACAATTGAGATTGTATTGCCACGACCACGTTCCGGTAGGTAACACCGATGGCTCAAAACACCATTGCTGATTCCCCATAGACCGGTCAAAATCCCAGGGTGCTCCCATGGTGAGCAGGCCGCCGTCACTGTCTCTGTTTTTGTATAAAAATGTACTGATGCGCCAGTTGTCAACATTTTTGGTAAATTCTTCGTGTAGCAAATAGTCGACCATGGCGTCTACATCGATGTATTTTCGGTAACCCAAGGTCGCGCTTTTGTAGTCATTTCCGTACAATGCCGTCTCGAAAGATGTGATAAAGCCTTTGATGTAATTGAGCTGTAAAGTTTTGTTTGCCTGATTGGTGTATTTATGAAGTTTAGGATACTCTACATGAAAAATCGGACTTGGTTTTGTGGGCGAATCTGATGGAGGAAAGGTCGATGACCATTTTACATCTTCATCTTCGCCGATCTGTAAAATATATCCGCCCGTAATTTTGGCAGGATCCGAGTCAGTCTCAGAAAGTTTTTTAACATTGATCCTCGCATCCGCCTTTTTAATTTTTTCCATTAACATGTACACGCCAACGTAGGTCATGGCGCCATCCTGTTTTACAAAAAGCTCGACATATTTGGATCTAGGCGAATACCTTCCCGTTTTTCGGTACATTTCATGCGCAAGCGCATCACGCATAAAAGATTTGTCTCCGTAAGAGGCATTCAGTACCCAGTCGGATTCGGCTGCCATGCCAAGCAAAGCAAGGTCTTTACTGTCGCCCGTTGGTGAGACGCGGATTTCAACTCCCCAAGCTTTTTTGTCCCAGAAAATCGAAGAGTTTCCTCTTATTTCAATACCAATATCGGTTTCCACATCGAACGAAGTTGGCGGATTGCTGATATCATAACTGTAATTGCCGTTGACATCACTTTTTACGATCTGCAATTTTGCAGGTATTTTGTCTGCATTTGGAATCACGACGCCTCCTGAGTTAATGACGAGAATTGGCAGATTGGACGTAATCGCGTTTTGACCAAAACAGACGGAAGTGAAGCAAAAGAGCAAAAGTACTGCAATTGCGAGTACGGACGGACGGGCAATCCCCGATCCGGAAGGGCTGGAAGTTTTCGGATACAACATCTTGAATAACATAAAAATAGAGACGGCAATTTAATCGAATTTGTTCTAGTCATCGTTAAAATACAGCCAAAGTTATTTAACGGAATGCTGAGTTTCTGAGAAAACCCATTACGCTTCAAATCTCTTCGACAAACCGTTCATTATTATCGAAATAACTGTACAAAAAAAGGAGCCCGAAAGCCCCTCTTCTGCGCCACAGGAATCCTGTGCAACCATCTATCAATACGAATTTTAAATCGTCGCGAAATCCACTTTTTCTCTCAGAATCTGTTTCGCTTTTACCAATTGGTTTTTTACCGTGTTTTTTGAAATCCGCAGGAACTCAGCAATTTCCTGATAAGATTTACCGTCTTCAATATTGAGCTTCAGAATCAATTTCCGTTTCAGTGAAAGAGATTCCACCGCACCTTGTAAAATGCTGATCCTGCGTTCCTTTTCTTCCCTTTCTTCTTCTGACGCTGCGAAGATGGCATCCATATACTGCTTCCGGAGATGCTCACTTTTTTCCATCTTTTTGAAGTGATCAAAAGCCATATTGCGCAGGCAGGTGAACAGATAAGATGTAAAATTGTGATCCGGTTTGATGTGCGTCCGTTTTATCCATATCTTGATAAAAACATCCTGCATCATATTTTCTGCCTCCTCCTCATCCTTGAGAAGCGACATGGAAAACCGGAGAGCTGGTGCTTTATAGTAATTATACAGCACTTCAAAGGCAGCTTCATCTCCCTGAGTTACCTTTAATAGAATTTGTTCGTCTGGTAATGCCACAGTAGTAAGGGTTTTGTCAATAGGGTTGGGTTAACGAATACAAAGCAATCAGCGTTAATCTATTTCAGAATCGTACTATTTATTATATTCTCAATACAATTATTCTATATCTGCGATTTAATGGTGCTTGCTGTCAGGAATTCAATGCCATAATCGTCCTTTTTTGAAATAAAATTCTCTAAAATATTGATAGCACAATCGTAAATTCTGCTGCTCAAAAATTAAATAATGTTTCCTTCTGTGTGGTGCCGTAGAATTGTGACGATAAAAGTACAGAATCGCTTTTATTAATGTTACGCAACTTGCGTAAAAATATCTTCATTTTGCGCAAATGAAGAACAATTAACAATATGGTAACGATTTTTTTTCAAAACAGTCATTCTGGGGCTTAAATGCACATTTTCAGCGTTCTATTGGGAAACTTTATAATTATATTATGTCAATTCTGAAATGAAAGTTCATTGTTTTAGGCTTGGAAAACGGTTCACACCAAATTTTATAGGATAGTCCGCCCGCGATGAATCCGAGTATATAGTTGAAAGCGTTGCCTGTTTGTAATGCGATAAAAAACTAAATTTCTAAACCCATAAAAGACTCACAAATTTCGATGGATCAACAGCAGATTAGCCTTATTTTAGAAAAAATCACATCCGTTAAAATTGCCGTTTATGGTGATTTTTGTCTGGATTCATATTGGCTCATGGATCCACGCGGTTCAGAGGTATCGATTGAAACCGGCCTCAAAGCACAGGCGGTAGCCAAACACTATTATTCACCCGGCGGAGCCGCAAATGTTGTTGCAAACCTTTCGGCACTTCACCCCGCGGCGATCAAAGTAATAGGTGTTGTCGGAGATGACATCCACGGACGTGAACTTACTACACAATTGCAATCTCTTGGGGGAGACACCTCCTCTCTTTTTATACAAAAAGAACATTTCGATACATATAGCTATCTGAAACGCCATGTAGATGGCAAGGAAGAACCCCGGATCGACTTCGGTGTTTATAACGAACGCAGCTCCGAAACAGACGACAAAATTCTTAAGGCGCTGGAAGAAACTTTACAGACATACGACGCCCTGATTTTCAATCAGCAGGTGACGGGAAGTTTGAACAACGAGGCCTTCATCAGTGGCGCAAACGCGCTTTTTGCGAAATATCCTGACAAAATCGTCATTCTGGATTCCCGTCATTTCAATGACCGTTTCGAAAACACTTTCCGTAAAGTGAATGACCGTGAAGTAGCTTCACTGGTGGGAATTTCAGTAAACCCGGGCGAATCTGTTACGATCAGCGACGTCAAAAAACATGGTAAAACTGTTTTTGAACAATCCGGCAAACCTGTGTTCGTAACCTGTGGTGAAAGGGGAATTATTGCTTTTGACAAAAATGGAACGTACGAAATCCATGGTCTTCAGCTCAAAACAAAACTGGATACTGTTGGCGCGGGTGATACCACGCTAAGTGCCCTTGCATTGTGCCTCGCAGCAGGTTTCTCTTCCGGAGATGCGGCATCATTTGGAAATTTGGCAGCGGCCGTAACTGTTCAGAAACTGTATACAACCGGCACCGCGTCAGGGGAAGAAATCTTGAAAATCAGTCACGAACCGGATCTTATTTTCAATGCCGATCTGGCAGAAAATGAGCGCAGTGCAGTTTACTATGCCGACACGGATTTCGAAGTATGCGAACCTGATACGCTGGAAAGACTCGGCCATATCAAATATGCTGTTTTTGACCATGACGGAACAATCAGCTCGCTACGCCAGGGCTGGGAAGAAATTATGGAGCCAGTGATGATGAAATCCATTTTGGGAGATCATTACGAAACCATCGATACCACAACCTACAACAAATTATTACTGGTTTGCAAAGAATTTATCCATAAAACAACGGGTATCCAGACGATCTATCAGATGGAAGGTCTGGTGAATCTGGTGCGTGAATTTGGCTACGTACCGGAGGATAAAATACTGGACAAATTCCAGTACAAGGAGATTTACAACAACGGCCTGATGGAAATGGTCAACAAGCGTACCGACAAGCTACTTGCCGGCGAATTGGGTCAGGACGACTACACGATGAAAGGTGCGGTTGCTTTCCTTTACGCATTGCGGGAACGTGGCGTGACCATGTACCTCGCAAGCGGAACGGACGCCGAAGATGTGCGCAACGAAGCAGAAATGCTGGGCTATGCCGAACTTTTCAACGGAGGAATTTATGGTGCATTGAAAGACTATACCAAGTTCTCCAAAAAGATGATCATTGAAAAGATCATCCGGGACAACAATTTGAATGGAAACGAATTAGCTGTATTTGGAGATGGTCCTGACGAAATCCGCGAAGGACGTCGTGCCGGCGGAATTTCAGTCGGAATTACGAGTAACGAATTACAGCGTTTTGGCCACAACGGAGCGAAACGCCCAAGACTGGTAAAAGCAGGAGCACAGCTATTGATACCTGATTTCTCTCAGCACAAAAAACTGGTTTCCCTATTGTTTCAGGAAAACGCTGACTACGCGGAAGCATGAATTTAAAGATCCGGAAGCAGCTGGCGGTGTACATTGGGGTTTCTGTAATGGCCTGTCTTTTCTCATGTAGAAAAAGCATCAAAACAGAGGACACAGCTCATCGTGATATCTCCTTTAATCAGGAATATCACGATGCTTTCCCGGTAAATCTTTCGCCGGGTTCAAACGAAGTCAGGAGCATAGCGGTTGACGATCACTCCCGTGTATGGATTGCCACCGCGGCAGGAGTTTTTAAAAAAGAAAAGAATTCAAAAGCCTGGACCAGTTTATTGTCTGAAACCGACAACGGTCCGGCTTATTCCATAAGTATTGACGACAAATCGACTGTCTGGATTGGTGCCTGGAACGGCCTGTACAAAGTCACAAATGATCAGATTGAAAAAGTGACCGGACCGCAAGGCCCGGTTTCTGCCGTTTGTACCACACCGGAAGGAGTATACGCATCGGGACCGAACGGACTTTGGCTTGGCAATGGAAATGGATTTGTCAAAAAAACTGCTGCCATTTCTCGTGCGATCCGGGATGTAATTTCTGATGGGAATAAAGGATTATACATTGCCTCCGACGTTGGGCTGTATCATTGGAGTGAGAAGAAAACAGATCATTACTATAACACAAACGACCTGGTCAGCGGCTATGCAAAGGGTTTGGCTTTTGACAAAAACAAAAAATTGTGGGTAGGTGGCCTCGGCGGCGTCACGATACGCTACAATGAGGAGAAACAACGGCTGCTGAAACCTGCCGACGGCATTCCGTCAGTCTACGTTACTGCTGCGGCCTACTCTCCCGAAAGCGTTATGTGGATAGGCACGCAGAACGGAGTGGTTCGTTATCAGGAAAATGGCAAACATTCTCTGCTTTTATCAAAACGCTGGCTACTGGACGACCAGGTAAACGACATTGCTTTCGACAAAGCCGGGAACGCCTGGATTGCAACACCGAAAGGCGTCAGCGCGATTATGAAGCGAAGTATGAACCTCGCCCAAAAACAAGACTTTTTTTATGATGTTTTGATGAAACGGCACATCCGCGCACCGTGGATCGCCGGACACTGTTACCTGGAAACTGTCGGAGATACAACAAAATGGCTGCCCGAAGACGACGACAATGATGGTGAGTTTACAGGCAATTATCTGGCTATGGAAAGTTTCAGGTATGCAGCCACGAAAAACCCTGAGGCAAAAGAGAACGCAAGAAAGTCTTTCGAATTTCTGAGACAATTGCAGACAATTACCGGAACTGAAGGATTTTTCGCACGGACAATCATCCCTGCTGACTGGACCAGGATGCATGACGTAAACCGCACTTATACAGACCGGGAGCTGGCTGAGGAACTTGTAAAAGAACCGCGAAACAAACCGGTGGAGGTAAGATGGCACAAATCTGCCGATGGCAAATGGCTTTGGAAAGGCGACACGAGCAGTGACGAAATGTGCGGACACATGTTTGGTTACTATTTTTACTATACGCTTGTTGCCGATGAAACCGAAAAAAAGCGCATTGGCAAACATGTGGCGAACATTGTGGATCATTTGATTAAAAACAATTACAATCTGATCGACGTCGACGGATCCCATACGCGGTGGTCGGTGTGGTCGCCCGACAAACTAAACCGCGATCCGGAATGGCTTCCCGACAGAAACCAGAATTCGATGGAAATGCTGGCATTCCTCAAACTGGCGTACCACATGACATCCAATGAAAAGTATCAGAGGGAATACAAGAGACTGATCGAAAAACAGGGTTACGGAAAAAACATGTCGGGCGTTACGAATCAGAATCCGGCGTGGCTGATCTATTTTGACCTTGTTTTGCAGGCGTATCTGTATCCGATTCTGATCAATTGTGAAAAGGATCCGGAGCTTTTGAAATTCTATCAAAACCATCTTGAAAGGTGGTATGAAAAACGCAAAGGTGATCACAATCCGCTGATCAATTTCATTTATTGTTACTCCGCGAACCGCAAAACAGAACTCAAAAATTCAGTTAATTTTCTCGTCGATACACCACTCGATCTGGTCGACTGGCCAATTGATCACCGGAAACGCGAGGATGTTCAAGTTGTGAGAAGCCCGGTGCTTGACGATGAACAGGTAAGTGAATTGCAGCCTGCGGGGATCAGACTGACCGTAAGGTGGGACAAGAATCCGTGGACCATCGCCGGCGGAGATCCACATACCGAAAGGGAGCCCGTTTTCTGGCTATTGCCGTATTGGATGGGACGTTATTTAAAAATGATTGAATAAAGCGTATTCACTCTGAACAAAACAATCTGTTTTATGAAAACCCGGTCCGGATTAAATTTCCTTATTTTCGCCGTATTAATTTTCCTCAACGGCAATGTTATGGCACAAACTTATGCGGAAAAACTAGGCTGGCCCAAAGGTGCCAAAGTAGTTATTTTTCATGTTGATGACGCAGGCATGTCCTATTCTTCAAACCGCGGAGCCATCAGATCCATGGAAGAAGGCATCGCTACTTCGACCAGCATCATGATGCCCTGTCCCTGGGCAGCAAGTTATGTAAAGTATGCCTTGAAAAAAGGTGATGTAGATGCCGGTTTGCACCTTACGCTCACCTCGGAATGGCAGGATTATCGCTGGCCACCACTGAACGGGATCAGTCATTCTCATGGCCTGGTAGACGACGAAGGATGCATGTGGCATGAAGTCGCGCAGGTTGTTAAAAATGCAGGTGCCGACATCGTGGAAACTGAAATTAGGGCACAGGTGGAACGGGCACTAAAATTGGGGTTGAAACCTACGCACCTGGATTCGCATATGGGAACGTTGTTTGCGCACATGCCATTTTTAGAAAGGTACATTAAAGTCGGCGTTGAATATAAAATTCCGGTGATGTTTCCCGGAGGAAATAACAAACTCCTGACCGAATCGCAGAATGCACCCGTAATCAAAAAACTGAAAGCCGAAGGTAAATGGAAAGAAGGAATGAAATTGCCGGAATCAGACCTGAGCAAACAAACTACGGCGATTGGTGAAAAAATCTGGCAGGCAGGCTTACCCGTGCTGGACGATCTGCACACTATCAGCGGAAACTGGAAACCCGAAGGCGAAAATGTTTCTGCCGCAGATTGGGGGAAATTCAAAGCCAAAAAGTGGATCGAAGCACTGGGAAATATGCAGCCCGGCGTTGCGATGCTGATTGTACACAGCAGCGATGTTACCGACGAGTTCAAACACATCAGCGCATCGGGTAGTTCACGTTATGCAGACATGCTTTCGATGCTGGATCCGGATCTGAAAGCATACGTCAAAAAAGAAGGAATTATACTCACAACCTGGAAAGAGCTGATGGAACGCCGCCAGAAAATAAAATAATCCAATTTCTCTCATCAGTGCACGCGGCAACAATCAATTTGACCGACAACATTTTAGAATGAAAAAATATTACCCATTAGTTCTGTTTTTCATATCGTTACAACTGACTTTTGCACAAAACCCTCCGGTTAAATCTCAGACGCTGATTTTCCCGCAACAACCCCAACACGTTCACGGAAGCAGCCTGGTCGTCCTTCCAAACGGCGACTTTTTGGTTGCATGGTTCCAGGGAAGTGGTGAGCGAAAAGAAGATGATGTCCGTATCATGGGGGCAAGATTAAAAAAAGGCGAACAGAACTGGTCCGCACCTTTCCCGATGGCCGATACGCCGCACCTTCCCGATTGCAACCCGGTGCTGTTTTTGAATGAAAAAGGAAAATTGTTCCTGGTATGGATTGCAGTGCAGGCTAACGTTTGGGAGCAATCTATTCTCCGTTTCCGCACAGCAACGGATTACCTGAAAGCAGGTGCTCCGGTCTGGAACTGGCAGGACAATATTTTGTTAAAACCAGATGAAAGTTTTGCTACGGAAATTGAGCAGAAATTTAAAGACTTACCCGAAAGTAATGCTGGCTGGGCTGGTTATGCAGCCAAATATGATGACATGATTTTACAGGCCAGCAAGGATGTCCCCAAAAGAAGCCTCGGCTGGATGACCCGTATCAAACCGCTCTTGATGGAAAACGGTAAAATCGTACTGCCCTTGTATTCTGACGGTTTCAATCTCTCGCTCATGGCTATTTCCGAAGACCATGGTGAAACCTGGCGGCCGAGCCTCCCCGTAGTGGGCCGAGGCCCCATTCAGCCAGCTGTGGTTAAAAAGAAAAATGGAAACCTGATCGCCTACATGCGCGACAGCGGCGACAAACCTACCCGTGTACACGTCAGCGAGTCGTCGGATGGAGGAGAAAGCTGGACGGCAACAACGAAAAGCGACATCCCGAATACAGCAAGCGTAGAGTTACTTGTGTTGCAGGATGGCAAATGGGCTTTTCTGGGAAATGATATTGACGATGGCCGTTATCAGCTGAATCTCCGTATATCAGATGACGAGGGAAAATCATGGAAATGGAGCAGCCCTATTGAGAACGATTTGAACAAAAAAGCCGGATACTCCTACCCTTCTCTCGTTCAGACAAAAGACGGCCTACTGCACATGACATATTCTTTCCATCCCGAAAAAGGAAAAAAGTCAATTAAGTATGCTGTCGTCGACCCGAAAACTATTACGAAATAATGGCAGGCAAATCGCAATCCGTGCTTTCAGAAAAAATTAACCCTTAAATTATGTATAAAATTACCGCCCTTTCACTCCTGCTTGCGTTCACCTTTCCGTTAATTTCTTACGGACAGAAAACCATGAAACAACCCGTTCACCAGGACAAGCCTTTTACGCAGGATTATAGTATCAAATATTATTCCGACACAACAAAATTAAAACTCAGCCATGCTGTCTCCGACCGGAATCAGAACATACAACTTTTATCTGACAAAGGTTTACAGCATACATTCGACGGCCGTTTTCTGTACCACGGCAGCATTGAGCCTGACAATACTTACAGGTTTATGAAGGACAAAAAGATCGCTGCGATCGGAACCTATCAAAATCAATTCGTTTATCTTACCAATTCCGTCGTTTTCAGCAATGCCTGGGCAGGTACGTTATTTTCTTCGCACAGCCTTTCCAAAGCAAACGTTTTTAGAGGCGGAAAGGACTTTACTTTTCTGGTATCGGACGGCAAAGCGCTGGAACTCGTCAAGAACTCAAAACAGCTTTGGAACGGCAAATTGGCTGATGACGAAATAATTGAAATTCGTTTTCAGGAAACGGCAAATCAGTTCTGGATATTAGGGAAAAAGTCATTGTACACGCTGACCGCAACCGATTATCGCCTGACGAAGGTCTTTGAAGGAAGTAACTTCACCGCTTTCGACCTGACTGACAAAAGCGTGTTTATCGGAACAACCAATGGCTATATTGAACTGGGAATTGCTGACAAAAAACAAAAAGGAGAAATTCACAAAAAGCTGCCGGTAACCAACATAACTGCCGTGGAAACGGTCGCCAAAAAAGTGTGGTTCGGCTCAAACGACGGAGCATTCGCTTTGCGGCCTGATGGTAAATTTGATTATTACAACGGCGAAAGATGGCTTCCGGGAAACCGTGTGACAAGCATTTCAGAAGGACCTGGCAAATCGGTGCTCATCCTGACGAACGCCGGTGTGAGCCAGATCGTTTTCAAAGCCATGACACTCGAAGAAAAAGCGTTATACTACGAAGAACAGGTACGCAGCAGACACATTCGCAACGGATTTAACGCTACTTTGACCGGGATGACCAAAGGCAATTTGTCAACCGGATTCATGGAAGATTCGGACAATGACGGACTTTGGACGTCGATGTATCTCGGTGGAGAAATTTTCAGATATGCGGCAACAAAAGACCCAGCTGCACTTCAAAACTGTCGCGAGTCGCTGGACGCAATGGAACGACTGTACACGGTCAACCCGGTTCCAGGTTTTCCCGCAAGATCGTTTGAGAGAAGCGGACACATCAAGGAATTGTCGGACACCGATCGCTGGCAGCCTTCACCGGAAAAAGAATGGGACTGGAAATCAACAACAAGCAGCGATGAAGTAATCGGTCACATTTTCGCCTTTGGCGCCATGGCGGAACTTGTCGATGATCCTGATCTGAAAAAAAGATCAATTGCGCTGATTGATACGGTCATGTCACACATTGTAAAAAATGATATGTACCTGATTGATTTTGACGGCAAACCGACCCTGTGGGGCAAATGGCATCCGGATTATGTGAATTCATTTCCTACTAATGTCGGAGACCGGAAACTAAATTCTTCCAATATCATCGGCATGCTTCAAACGGCATATCATTTTACAAAAAAGGAGAAGTACAAGAAGAAAGCATTTGAACTGATGACAAAATACGGTTATCTGGAAAACATGATGCGCCCAATGAGTGTCATAGGAAAAGCACCCGAAGACGCCGATGATCATGCCAAACACATGTCCGACGGATGGAATCACTCGGATGATGAAATGTATTTTGTTGGTTACTGGGGACTTTACCGCTACGCATTTAACGATACCCTGAAGGCTAAATACAAGGCGTCGATCATTGACCACTGGCAGGCCGAAAGACCCGAAAAAGAAGGTGCCTGGAATATTTTCACCGCGCTTACCGGAACATCGCAATTTGATCTGAAAGAGGCAGTATGGTACTTGCAGGAACATCCGATGGACCTCATCGACTGGCGAATTGAAAACAGTCAGAGAAAAGATATCGATTTATTGGAGCCCAATTTCAGAAAACAAACGACTAAAGAAGTGCTGCCGCCGGACGAGCGCCCGATACAGCGTCACAATGGCAATATGTTCAATCTCGACAGAAAACACAATAGTGGAAAATCCGAACACAGTGCAGGAGATATCTGGCTGCTTCCATACTGGATGGGCAGATACCTTGGTGTGATCACGCCACCGGCAAAATAGCATTACACAATAAACTTGTGAATATTCTAAAAATGACAAAGAGATTTTTAACCCTGACTGCAACCTTTTTTACCATGATGATGAATTCCTGTCAGACTGAAACCGGCCTGGAAGAAAAACAGATTACCAGCGACCTGTCGTATCACCACGATCTGGACAACAATGATAATTTTTCTCCTGATGGAAACTGGCTCGTTTACGATACCCGTACAGACGACGGCGGAATTGCTGCATCTTCAAAAATAGAAAAGGTAAACGTTTCGACCGGGGACAAAAAAATTCTGTTCGGGATAAAAAACAACCAAGATTGGGGCCCAGGCGCCGGAGCTGTCAGCTACAATCCAAAGGTAAATTCCGTCGTTTTTATTCATGGCCTGGAAAGTACAAAGGAAAATCCTTACCAGCAATGGAGGCGCACAGGCGTAATTGTTGAAGACAAAAATCCGAACGTACCCATCTATATGGATGCACGTGATGTGACCTTTCCCTTCACGCCGGGCGCACTTCGCGGTGGCACACACCGTCACGAATGGAGCGCAGATGGCCAGTGGATCGGATATACTTACAACGACGCCATACTGAAAGCACTGGAAGATTCCACAGGAAAAAAAATGAATTTGCGGACAATAGGCGTCTCAAAAAATATCGGTCGGGTTGCCGTGGACAAAAATCCTGAAAATGTTTCAGGTGAGTGGTTCAGTGTACTGGTGGTCCGCGTTGTACCTGAACCAGCACCCGGAACCGATGAGATCAGCCACGCAGTAAGCGATAGTTGGGTAGGTTCCAACGGCTACCTTCGTAAGGATGGCAAAAGGCAGATCGCACGTGCATTTCTTGGTACTGTGGTGAACAAGAAAGGGAAAAGCGTTCCTGAGGTTTTTATCGTGGACATACCCGACGACATCACGAAACCAGGAGAATCCGGACCATTGGAAGGAACAAAAACGACCTTTCCGGCACCGCCAAAAGGCACGGTTCAACGGCGACTAACCTTTACAGCTGACGCCGAAAAACCGGGATGTTCCGGAATTGTAAGATCTTCCCAAGACGGCAATCACCTTGCTTTTCTGGCTTATGACAGTAAAGGCATCAGGCAGGTATTTACCATATCTCCTAACGGCGGAGAGCCCGAACAAGTCACCCAACATGACAGCGACGTATCCGGAAATTTGCGCTGGCACCCGGATGGAACACATTTAAGCTACACATGGAATGGCAGTCTGATTTTGTGTAAACCAGGAAACACGCCTTTTTCTGAAAGCTTTGCTGTGTTGACTACGCCTTCAAACCCTGCACCGACCAATGCAGTGTGGTCGCCGGATGGCAAAACGGTCGCCTTCAACAGATTGGTAAAATCCGAAAACGGAAAGGATTCGACGCAGCAGATATTTTTAAGAAAAGTGAGGTAAAACAGACCCGGGGAGGTTACTTTCCGGGTTGAAATGTTATCTTTTTGTAGATTGTATCCAATGACATTTCGAGGCCAAAATGTTCGAGCATGATTTTGTCGCTCAACTGGTCGTATAACTCAACATACCAGCGGTCGCCATCACGAATGTAAATTTCTACAAAACAACTGTCCTGCTCCACAATGACGTAATATTTTAGCGAAGGAATCAGCCGGTATTCATTGAGTTTGGTGGTGCGGTCGGTTTTTGCAGAACTATCTGACAACACTTCAACAATCAGGATCGGCTCCGTGGCGTATTTTACCTGATTTCCTGACTCTTTAAAGATTAAAAAGTCAGGAATGCGAAAAATTTTCCCTTCCTTAACCTGCAATTTCACCGCGTTTTGCACGAAGATATAGGGTTCATCTTCCAACAATCCCCTCATGTAGAAGTGGATATTTCCGGCTATCTGATTAGCAGTTACTGATTCTCCCGACATCTCTATAATTTCTCCGTTTACAAATTCGTAACGTCCCTCATGCATTTCGCAGAAGGCAAAATATTCTTCCAGAGTATAAAGTTTTTCGGCAACAGCTTCCATCGGCATTTACTTTTCTTCAAAAATAACAATTTACATATTAAATACTAATTCTGTCAACGCACGCTATCCCACTGAATTGAAAATCATTGGGATATTACGGCAGCAAAACGCCGGCAATTTCCTGTGCGTACCAACGGATCAGAAAATCATTCGGGTGATTGATATTATTCCCGGTCATGTCCTGGTAAGATTTGTGTTTCAGCAACTCGCGGTGCACATCCGTCATATCCACCAGCACGATTCCCTTGCCGGTCAGTTCTTCCAGTACTTTTTTGAAATCCGGCTGTGTACCAGTAAATCTCGATTCCGGGTTAGGCAGCATGGTCGACACCAGTATAAACTCTGCATTTTCATTATCCTGCCGCACACTTTTGATCATTTCCGACACATTTTCTTTAAAAGTTTCGGCAGGCACCTTTCCTGTTCCATCGTTCATACCGAAGGCAATGATGACCAGATCCGGATGGTGATCAGTCACCAGCGTTTTGACATTTTTCCTCCCCCATTTGGAATCCATTCCGCCCACAGCGGTATTGGTAAATTTAATTTCCGTCTGATAATGTTTTTTCAGATCTGCTACGATCAACGTACCCCAGTCCGGCAACTGAGGATCTGCTTTTGAAACTCCGCTTGCATTTGCACCTGATGCAATGCTGTCACCATTCAGCAGGATGTGCACAGATTGTTTTTTCTTTAACAGATCCGTGGTGTGCGGCAAATTTTCGCCCTGAAAATCCGGCACAACGCCTTTCCAGGCATTTCGTTTGTGTTTGTAAGTTACTGCCAGCTGCCTTTCATGGAAAAATGAACCCTCGTTGAACAAAATTTTTCCCCCGCCCTGTTTTGGAAAAGCCCTCTTAACGGAGTCATGGGGATACAATTGGTTATCCGTCATAAACACCGCCTTCGAACCTGAAAGCAATCGTAACGCACCATTTTTATACTCCCAGTCAATGCCCTCTTTATACTCAATATTTTGTCCGGAGTTTTTAACAGAAATGATCTTTTTTGGCTTAAAAAGGAGGCGTGCCTCGGCAGGTTTCCCATCTCTGGAAATCATCATCACGGATTCATTCCGCATGATATTCCCCTCCCAGAATGGGATCAGCGATTCTTCGATCGTCTTTGGGGTTTGGGCTTTAAGTGAGGAAACGGAAACAAATAATAACAATACTAAACGGAAAGTGGCCGGGTTCATTTGAAAATAATTTAGAGACATCGTATATAGTTTTAAAAGCAGATGTCACCGCTACATTACCCATCTCGTTTGGTCGAAGATGCCCTCATCAAAAGTTCCGAAGTAAGTGTGATTGTGTTACTCGGCGGTATATTATCCAAACCTTTCAGTTGCATGATCATTGTTTTTACCGCAATTTCTCCCATCTGCCTCCCGGGATAATACACTGTTGTGAGATTCGGTTCGATTACTTCCGATACCGGATCATTATTAAAACCGACAACGGCAATGTCCTGTGGGATATTGAATCCATTGTATTTCAACGCTTTGATACAACTGACAGCACAAAGGTCACTTGAAATAAAAATCCCGTCGGGACGTGCTTTCATTGACCTTAACTTTTCAGCAGCAGCAACGCCTGCTTCCTGAGAAAGGTCGGTTACCATGAGCAGCGAGTCGTCATAATTAAGGCCGTGGTTGATCAATGCATTCCGGTATCCGTCAAATCTTCCTGCATAAACGTTTCTTTTCAAATTACCGGTAACATGCATGATGCGTTCACAGCCCTGGCTGATCAGGTGTGAAGTTGCATCATAACCTGCCGAAATGTTGTCTATGACGACACGGGTGCATTTCTCGTGTTCCATTACCCGGTCAAAAAATAACACCGGAATTTTCTTTTTGATAAAATTTTCAAAATGACTAAAATCCTCAGTATCATAGGCAAGTGAAACCAGCAGCCCGTCGACGCGGCTATTATACATGGTGACGGCGTTAGCCTTTTCTTTCCCTGCTGATTCAAGCGACTGGCTTATCAGCAGATTGTATCCTGCCAGGTTGGCAACAGATTCCATTCCTGCCAGAACCGAAGACATGAACGTACTGTTCAGCCGTGGTACAATTACTCCCAGCGTGTTGGTATTTTTACGCCTCAAATTACTCGCAAAAGTATTGGATCTGTAACCGAGCTCATGAGCAGTTCCGACGATCAGACTCTTGGTTTTTATATTGATTGCAGGATGATCATTCAGCGCGCGGCTAATGGTTGCAGGCGATTTCCCCAGAATTTTCGCAATATCGTAAATGGTAATTTCCTTATCCATAAACCAATGTCATACTTAAAATTTGGAGAAAATGTAGGGGCAATTTGCTTCGTTTTCGTCAATTATGTTATGCCAAAACACGACTTACAATAAAGCTCACAAACAAAAATAACAATAATTTGTGCAATCGGTTGCAATACAAAAATATGTTGAGATATTTATAACTTCAAAATTTGATTTTTTTCAATGTTTGAAACTATAAAGTTGACGTTTACCAAACTTTTAATGCCCCTATGATACATACAATGCGCTGGTTTGGGCCGAATGACCCTGTTTCGCTGATGGATATCCGCCAGGCCGGATGCAGCGGAATTGTCAGCGCCCTACATCAGATTCCCGTCGGAAATGTTTGGTCGGTTGAGGCAATTGAAGAGAGGCAGAAAATGATTGAAACCAATAACGATATTTACACGCCTTTACACTGGATCGTGGTGGAAAGTCTGCCTGTTCATGAGGATATAAAAAAAGGGCTTCCTTCGCGTGCGATATATATTGAAAACTACAAAGCATCTCTGAAAAACTTGGCAAAATGCGGTGTAAAAACAGTTTGCTATAATTTCATGCCGGTATTGGACTGGTCCAGAACTTCCCTGAATTACACTTTTCCGGAGGGACATAAAACGCTTCGGTTTGTCTGGGAAGATTTTGCGCTGTTTGATCTCTTTATCCTCAAACGGCCAAACGCCGCATTAGACTACGAACCGGAAATCCAGGAATCGGCGAAATTAAGATTTCAAAATTTGTCAAAGGAAGAGCTGGCGGTACTCACAAACACCGTACTGCTCGGATTGCCAGGCTCTGAGCAAGCGTTTGATCTTACAGTCTTTCAGGATCTGTTGGATGCATATTCCGACATTGACGATCAAAAACTAAGAGAAAACCTGTACTATTTCGTTTCGCAGATTGCGCCTTTGGCCGAAGAACTCGGTATTGGTCTTTGCATTCACCCTGACGATCCGCCGCGTTCACTACTTGGATTGCCAAGAGTGGTGAGCACGGAAAAGGATTTTGCGCAACTGATGCATGCGAGCGATGTACGTGCAAACGGCATCACTTTTTGTACAGGCTCTTTGGGCGTTAGAGCCGACAATGATCTGGTCAAAATTGTAGAAAGGTTTGGCAACAGAATTCATTTTGTCCACCTCAGAACCACAAAAAGGGAATCCGGAACACGGAATTTCCATGAAGCACCACACCTGAACGGGGATGTGGATATGTATGAAGTTGTGAAGGCTTTGTTAAAAGAAGAAGCCCGGCGTAAGGCAAGCGGTGAAAATAACAAAGAGCTGCCGATGCGTCCTGATCATGGATTTCAGATGCTGGATGACCTGCATAAAAAAACTTATCCGGGCTACTCAGCAATCGGCCGACTGAAGGCACTTGCAGAATTACGTGGCCTTGAAATGAGCATCAAACGTTCGGGAGTTCTGTAGATGGTCGCCGGGTTGATGACATGACGGAATTAAAGAAATTGGTAAATAATGAATCACAATTAATAGTAAAATGCCCGATACAATTCAAAAAGAGTCTCCTACGACAATCAAACCGTTTTCATTAGCAGGCAAACGGGCGCTTATAACCGGTGGCGGAAGTGGGATCGGCCTGGACATCGCCCGTTGCTTTACCCAAGCCGGTGCGAGCGTAATCCTTACAGGCAGGCGCGAGCACGTATTGCAGGAAGCAGTTGCAGCACTTGGACCGAACGCCAGCTATTTTGTAAATGACATCACGGAATTGAGCACGATTCCCGGGCTGGTGGCAGACATAGAAAACGCGGCCGGACCTATTGATATCCTTGTCAATAATGCAGGCATTAATATGAAAAAACATGCAGTGGAAGTTACAGATGCTGATTTTGACAAAATTATTCAAACAAACCTGCATGCTGTTTTTTCCATGACCAGGGAATGCGGAAAACGGATGATCGAAAGAAAACAAGGCTCAATAATCATGATCACGTCAATGGCGGCGCTTTATGGAATTGACCGCGTCGTAGCTTATTCAGCCTCAAAATCCGCAGTTGGTGGTATGGTAAAAGCGCTGACTACTGAGTTTTCACCATACAATGTTCGTGTGAATGCGATCGCTCCCGGTTTTATTGAAACCCCGATGATGCTCACGGCAATGAACGGCGACCCGGCACGACGTGATAAAGCCATGGACCGTACGCCCATGGGAACCTGGGGAAAACCCGACGATGTTGGTTGGGCCGCTGTTTTTCTGGCTTCCGCCGCTTCGAAATTTATTACCGGAGTTACATTGCCTGTGGACGGCGGTAATTCCATCGGATTTTAGCCTTTCTTGAAATTATTTAGCAAATTCTTAAACTCATTTTACAGAACAATATATGATGAAATTAACTGCCAGGCTTTTCTGTCTGACCATTCTGTTATCGGCCATTTCTTTTGGCAATACATTTGGTCAAAAAATAAAATGGAATAAGGTCAGGATTCTCCTTTACACTAAAAATGGCAAAGGCTATGTCCATGACAATATTACCAATTCCGTAGTCGCGATTCAGACATTGGCGAAACAACATGGATTTGCCGTGGACGTAAGTGAAGACCCGGCAAAGTTCACAGACGAAAATCTGAAACAATATGACGCCCTGGTATTTTCCAATACTAACAACGACGTATTCGACACCGACGCCCAACGCGTCGCTTTGATGCGGTACATTCAGGCAGGGGGCAATTTTGTCGGTCTGCATTCGGCATGCGGTACGGAACGAAGCTGGAAATGGTTTAAAGGTTTGCTGGGTGGAACGTTTTTCTGGCATGAGCCGGGTCAGAGTTTCACTGTGAACATTCTTGACGCTAAAAATCCTGCACTCGCTCATTTGCAACAAAAATGGCCACGCGATAAAGATGAGTTTTATTTTCTGAAAGAAATGAGCGTGAATTTAAACGTGCTTGCGGTAAACGATCACACCACAATTCAGAAGCCCGGAGGAAAGGCGCTGGACACTTTCGGCACCGTTTTTCCATCCGTTTGGTGGCATGAATACGATGGAGGAAGAGCTTTTTATACTTCCCTGGGACATGAGAAAGAAGATTATCTTAAAGAGGACCTTCAAAAACACATTCTCGGAGGAATTGAGTGGGCAATCGGATTGCAAAAACAACGGAATTATAGCAAAGCCTACGCAAAAACGCCAGTCGACGAAGTCCGGACAAAATAAGCCTTCAAAGACCGCATACCTCAACATAGGGCAGTGCCCTATTTAGCGACAACATTCTATCACTACCAATCCTGAATCCAATGACAACCTCAGACGAAAAAAATCAAAGCAGGAGATCGTTCCTTAAAACTGCGGGAACCGGCACTGCCGGAATCATAGCAGCATCTATGTTCCCGACCATTGTTCCGGCCAGCGTTTTTGGTAAAAATGCCCCGAGCAACAAAATCAACATCGGCCAGATCGGTTTCGGGCGTATCGGTTCATCACACGACTTGCCGGAAGTCATCAAAAACGAGGCAGCACATGTGATCGCAGTTGCTGATCTGGACAAAAACCGCCTGGCACAAGGAAAAATCTGGATTGAAAAGAAATATGCGGAACGTACCGGAAAGGAAAAATACCTGGACGTAAAAACATACGATGATTATCATGAAATTCTTGCAAGAAAAGATATTGATGCGGTCATCATCAGCACGCCCGATCACTGGCACGCACAGCCGGCTATGGAAGCTGCGGTGGCCGGAAAGCACATTTACATGCAAAAACCTACTTCCTTAACGATCCGGGAAGGAAGACAAATGGCTGATATGGTAATTAAAAAGAAGGTCATTTTTCAGCTTGGAAGCCAGCAACGTTCGATGAATCCGTGGCCACAGTTCAAAAGAACCTGTGAGCTGGTTCGTAACGGAAGAATTGGCAAACTGAAAAAAGTATACGTAGGATTACCAGGCGATCCTGCTGGTGGAAATCCTGCAAAAATGCCTGTTCCTTCCAATTTGAATTACGATATGTGGCTGGGCTCCACTCCTGACATTTATTACACTTTGGATCGCGTTCACTCACAAACCGACATGCTCAACGAACGCCCGGGATGGTTGCGGCTGGAGCAGTTTGGCGCGGGTATGATTACCGGCTGGGGATCACACCACATTGACATTGCACATTGGGGAATGGACACGGAATTAACAGGCCCAATAGAAATTGAAGGAAAAGCTTCATTTCCTGCCGCGGGGTCAGGTCTCTGGGACGTTCATGGTGATTTCCTGGTTAACTCAAAATATGCCAATGGAGTGGAGATGGAAATTGGCGGCACCAATCCGAACGGCGTAAAATTTGAAGGAACCGAAGGCTGGATATTTGTTTCACGCGGAAATGTTGGCGTAACCGCCTCAGATCCCGGAGCTGCGGCTGCGGCCAAAGAAAACAAAGCTTTCTACGCCAGCGACCCGAAAATTCTTGGATCTGTGATCGGAAAAAATGAGGTGCATTTGTACGAAAGTCCGGAACAGCATCAGAACTGGATTGAAAGTATTCAAAGTGGCAAACAGACAATTAGTCACGCCGAAATTGCACAACGCTCATGCACGGCCTGTTTGCTGGCACATACGGCCATGAAACTCGGCAGAAAATTGAAATGGGATCCTAAAAAAGAAGATTTCATCGGCGACAAAGAAGCCAGTGCAACTTTGTCGAGACCGCAGCGTGGAATTTATGGAACTACAAAGGTGAAGGGTTAAAAAAATCCTTAAACAAAAGACCTCCTCGCTCAGCAGCCTGGAGGTTTTTTTGTTTAATTTGAACTAACCTTGCTTTTTACATAAGTCGTACCTTTGTTTATCAAAGATTTTCACCTGCATGAAGACTTTACAAGATATACTCAACTAAAATGAAAACGAAACGGAATTGTTAATTCATTTTTAGTAAAATTGGGCTATGAGTAATATCGAATCGCAACATGCGCTTTTTGCCTCCGTAAAGGACATCATCGTCAGCGCCAGGCAGCAGGCTTACCGGAACAGCAACAGCATTTTGCTTCACATGTACTGGCAAATTGGCCGGCTGATTATTGAAGATGAACAGGGGGGAAAAGAAAAAGCTGTATACGGAAAAGCTGTTTTGAAAAACCTCAGCCTGCAACTTACACAAGAGTTTGGAAAGGGTTTTGACGAACGGAACCTGAACAATATGCGTGCATTTTACAGATCCTTTCTAATTTGGAACGCAGTGCGTACCGAATTGAGCTGGACACATTACCGGATCATCAGCCGCATTGAAAATGAAACTTTAAGATCACAATATGTCACCCACAGCGTAGAGGGTAATTGGGATACCCGCACTTTGCAGCGGAATGTCAACTCACATTACCTTGATCGCGCACTGGTATTGCCTGTTGAAAACCAAAAACAGACGGCCGTCAATTTCATCAAGGATCCGTATATTTTTGAATTTTTAGGATTACCCTCTGATACAACGCATACAGAAAACAACATCGAAACAGCGCTGATCAATCATTTGCAAAAGTTTTTGATGGAGTTGGGTAAAGGTTTTGCATTTGTGGGAAGGCAGCAACACATCGTAACGGACACCTCCGACTTTTATATTGACCTGGTTTTTTACAATTACTACCTCAAATGTTTTGTACTGATTGACCTGAAAACAAGCAAACTCACACACGCAGACATTGGGCAAATGGACATGTATGTGCGCATGTACAACGATCTGAAAAAAGGTGAAGACGACAATCCGACACTGGGCATTGTCCTTTGCACGGAAAAAGACGAAACCATTATAAAATACAGTATACTCGCAGAAAACGAACAGCTTTTTGCTACAAAATACCGGCTCTATCTGCCAAAAGAAGAGGAATTAAAACAACTGATTGAGCAAGATCGGATTAATTTTGAACTGGATAATGAGTAACTCTGACCGAATATGATCCAAATTCTATGAAACACCCACTCCTGTTTCTTACACTATTTCTTGTAATCCTGTCATGCAAACCTCAAACCAGGTACGAAACAATTATTCGTAACGGATTAATTTATGATGGAAATGGCGAAAAACCCTATACTGGTGATGTCGGCATCAATGGCGATACGATTGCCTTCATTGGTGATCTGAAAAATGCAGAGGGCGAAAATGAGATAGATGCCAAAGGCAAGGCGGTTACTCCTGGTTTTATCAACATGCTGAGCTGGGCTGATGAATCGCTCATTGAAGATGGCCGTGGCCAAAGCGACATACGGCAGGGTGTGACTATGGAAGTATTTGGAGAAGGATCAAGCATGGGGCCTCTGAATGCACAGATGAAAAACGCACTTTTGAATGGCCAAAAAGACATCAAATATAAGGTTGCCTGGAATACGCTGGGCGAATACTTAAACTTCCTTGAAAAGAAAGGCATCAGCTGCAACGTAGGTTCTTTTGTAGGCGCCGGAACGCTGAGAACTTTTGTAGTTGGAGAGGAAAACCGGGCGGCCACTCCAATTGAACTCGACAGCATGCAACGGCTTGTCGGGCAGGCGATGGAAGAAGGTGCGCTGGGTGTTGGTTCGTCACTGATCTATCCACCCGACTTTTTCGCAAACACCCAGGAATTAATTATGCTCTGCAAAGAAGCAGCAAAACATGGCGGCATGTACATTTCCCACATCCGCAGTGAAGGGAACAAGTTGGATGAGGCTGTCGAAGAATTGATCACCATTTCAAAGGAAGCCAAAATCCCTGCCGAAATTTACCACATCAAAGCCGTTGGAAAAGACAACTGGAATAAGATGGATCGCGTAATCAAACGGATCGAAAAAGCCAGAGCGGACGGCCTTCACATTACGGCGAACATGTACACGTATACCGCAGGAGCAACCGGGCTCACGGCTGCGTTTCCACCTTCGTTGCAGGACGGTGGATTTGGGAAATTGTGGCAGCGTTTACAATCCCCCGCCATCAGATCTGAGATGAAAAAGGTCATGAACAGCAATCCACGCGAATGGGAAAATCTGTATTACGGTGCAGGCTCACCGGAAAATGTGTTGCTTCTGGGATTTAAACAGGACTCGCTGAAAAAGTATACCGGCAAATCGCTGGCAGCAGTCGCCAAAATGAGAGGCACTTCTCCGGAAGAAACTGCCATAGATCTGATCGTTCAGGATAGTACGAGAATTGACGTCGCCTATTTTTTTATGACTGAAGACAATCTAAAAAAAGAGATTGCATTACCCTGGGTCAGTTTCGGTTCCGATGCTGGCAGTTACACTCCTGAGGGGGCTTTCTTAAAATTTCAGCCACATCCGAGATCCTACGGTAATTTTATTCGGGTACTGGGTCATTACAGTCGGGATGAAAAAGTTCTTCCACTTCAAAAGGCAATATACAAGCTGTCCAAATTACCGGCGAACAATCTGAAACTGAACAAACGTGGTGAGTTAAAAGTAGGTTATTATGCAGATGTTGTCATCTTTGACCCTGAAAAAGTGAAAGACAATGCGACCTACGACAAACCTCAGCAGTTTGCCACAGGTATTTCAGATGTGTTTGTAAACGGGATTGGCGTACTGAAAAATGGAGCACATACGAATGCAAAACCCGGCAGATTTGTAAAGGGCCCCGGGTATAAAGGTGTTGTCAAAAGATAAGCATTTACTAATAATTTCCTTTGTACTCCCGTGGTGTGTGCCCGATGTATTTTTTAAAATTTCTGTTGAAATTTGACAACGAATCAAATCCACTGTCATAGGCGATTTGGGCAATGGTCCATTTATCTTCCAGCAATAATTTACAAGCGTGACCAATCCGGATCTCGTTCACAAAATCGATAAAAGTTTTGTTCGCTCTTGCCTTAAAATAACGGCAAAATGCCGCCTCGCTCATTCCAGCAAGCGAAGCTACATCGCCCAGCCGGATTTCCTGAGCAAAATGCTGCAACACGTAGCTATGGACTTTTTGCATACGCTCGGTCTCAGACACTTTGTATGTATTTACATAACCGTAACTCGCAATGGGAGACCCGCCAGTTTCATGCGCCAAACGGTTTAATAATGCAAGCAGCCTCAGCACACTTTGAAAACCTTCCAGATTTTTTATCTCGCTGAGTTCTGCGCGAATGTGCTCCCGCAACGGGCCTTTGTATTCGATTCCGCGCTTGGAATCAGCCAATAACTGACGGATTGCAAGCATCTCATTTCGCTCTAAAAAGTCTTTCCCCAGAAAATCTTCCTGAAAATAGAGTACAATACCATGCGTTTGAACTCCGGAATTGTTGTCGAAATAAATGGCATCGCTGCGCCAGAGATGTGGAACGTCTGGGCCCAAAAATACCGTATCACCTGGTTCAAAAGTGTGTATCGAATCTCCAATCAGCCTTTTGCCGGTTCCTGCCAGCACCGTGAACAATTGGTAATGCGGATGAAAATGCCAGTTGGCGTCAAAATGCGGCTCGATCAACTCCTGGACCGTGACAGACCGAACCTGGCTTTCAATGTTTTTATGAATCGGGGCCTTCATGTTATAACCTTATTTTGACCCAAATGTATAAAAAATAACATTACAACAATCAAAATACAGCCAACTACCGCTGTTTCCATATTTAGTCAGAACACAATGTTTTCCGAAAAAACGATATGCCTACCGTAAAATAACTTTCAGAAAATGTTTTCTTTCAGGTAAAATGAAAGTTGATTTTTCTACGTTCATACTTTGGTATTAATCGAATTTTATTAAAAGTTTGGCATTATTTTATTAGCAATGATGTTACAATTTACCTGACATTTTTTACCGAAGTTATTACAACTGTTTTACGAAAAAGTAAGTCTCTCTATCATCAACCTGAACCTTTTTTACGACCATGTTCCAATTTAAAACCCTCGCCATTGCGATCATCGCCTTCCCGCTTTTAACCGGTTGTGGAAAAACTGCCACGATCAGTACCCTTCCTGAATTGACGGGAAGCTGGAAACTGGAAAAGGTCGTTCAGGAAAATGGGAAAATTTACACGCCGGAAAAAAATTCAGGAGATATCAATTTACTGCTTAAAGAAAAAGGAGAACTCGAGATTACCACTGCCCACAACTATCTGACCGGTTTTTACGAAACTGCACAGCAGAACAGTATTCAAATGGATGGAGATGGTACGGACAGACAGGACTCTGCCTGGGGAAATCTGTTTGTGAATGCGCTGCCAAAAGTGAATCTTTACGATTTAAAACCCAACAGGCTCACTTTGTATTATGAAGATAACAGTCAGCTTGTGTTTACCCGAATGAACACGGGCGATCAAAGATTGACAGCTTCCCGATAAGCATTACTATTCTTATCACTTCAAAAAAATCACGCAAAGTTTCAGGAAAATCAAAATACAACCATTACTAATCAAATGCCGTAAAGTAGTTGGTATTTTATTAGTGTAAAATTGTATTTTGAACTAATTTCTTCCGCATGAAATATAGCATGAATCTTCTCCTATGGGGAAATCAAATCGACGACACATTATTCCCGACACTAGAATTAATTAAAGAAATCGGGTTTGACGGTGTCGAAGTCCCAATTTTCAACGCGAACCCTGAACACTGGTTTAAGTTCAGAAAAAAGCTAGATGACCTTGGCCTTGCCTGCGAAACTGATACCATTTGCGGCCCTGACCTGCATTTGATCAGCGCTGATCCGGCGATGCGCCGCAAAACGGTAGACCATCTGAAAAGCGTACTGGACTGTTCACTGGTACTGGGCGCAACCAAGCTCATGGGCCCTTTTCATTCCGCTCTTGGAGTATTTACCGGACAGCCTGCAACCGAAAATGAGTGGCAATGGGGCCTGGAAGGAATCCGGGAAGTGGCCGATTACGCAGAATCGCTGGATATCACATTAGGGCTCGAATACCTGAACCGTTTCGAATTGTACCTGACAAGCTGCGGCGACGAGCTCATCCGTTTTGTAGATGAAGTAAATCGCCCGAACTGCACCATTATGTTCGATACGTTTCACGCCAATATTGAGGAAAAAAACATCGGAGATACCATCCGGAAAGCTGGTGACCGGATATCATTTATTCAACTTTCGGAAAACGACCGTTCTACGCCTGGGAAGGGAAATGTGGACTGGGATGGCGTCTTTACGGCCATCAAAGATATTCGATACGACGGTTGGATCAGTATGGAAGCTTTCAGCCCTAAATTACCGGTCGCCAACATCTGGCGGAAAATGTTCGAATCCGAAGAACAACTGATGCGTGACGGACTATCGTTCATCAAATCGAATATTAAGGCCTAATATTCAAAAGGTCCCACAGCGTTTTACAGGCACTTTCACTGTTCCTGCAAAACGCTGTTTTCGTTGCGCATGAGTCCACTATACTTTTGAATAGTGGCAATTTAAACTTTTATTTAGCCGAAAACCTTCTTATCCAGAATACCAGGAAGGAAAATTTGGAAGCTGGAAATACTGAAATTGTTTCAGAAATACCGGGCCGGTGAGTCAGCCTGGTATTTTTTTGTAAATCCATAAACTAAATATGTGTCAGAATGAAATCTGCAGGGATATTTAACTTCAGATATATCTCACGTATAAAGTGAACGTCAGGCTTTTGTTTACCGCTTAAAATCAAAGAGAGCTTCGCATCACTGATTCCCAATCTTTTGGCTGCTTCTTTTTGCCTGATCTTCATTTCATACATTCTCAAAGAAATCATTTCTGGCAGCGTATCCGGCATTGCCACTCTGTAATTACGTTGCTCAAATTCCTGAGCAGCCTCAGCCATCTTCCTAACTGAGGCCGCTTCCAGCGTTGAAAGATTTGTTTCGCCCTTATCCATCAGCTGTTCGATGCGAGCCATTATATCTTCAAATTCTTCCTCAGTTTTGATTTCGAAGTCAATCGTTTTCATAACGCTTATTTTTTATATCTTGCCTTAGCCGGGTCTATTTTGTCGTACTCGGCATGCGTACCGATGAATTTAATGTAAACAGTTCTTATGTTGAAGTGGATTGCCGCTACCAATCGAAAATTATTTCCTCCCACATTAAAAACATACCTTTCGTTTCCAACATAATCGGCAGAAGGAAACGTAGATTTTATATCAGGAACTGAATTCCAGTCGGCTTCAAGTACTTCATGATACCACTTTTCCAGTGAGGCGCGAGAGATCGGATACTTCATTGAAAATTCACGAATAATCTTATATGCAATTACAAGCATATCGAGATTAAAGCCAAAGATACAATTTTAGAATAACTAAAATAATTTTTTAAATTCTAAAATCTACTACCCCTTAATAAACCTTCGCCAACAAGTGCGGACGTTCCTTTTCCAGTTTCAAAATCAACTCACCGAAAAGTGTATTAACCCATGCAAACCATTTTCTGGTAAATTTCGACTGGTCATCCTTGTCGAACGATTCATGCATGAAACCGGTATGATTGTGTGTCGTTTTCAGCAACCTCAACTGGTCTTCAATTTCCTTGTCATTGGTAGAGGTAATTGCGCGGGCAATAATTCCCATCGGCCAGATCTGATCAATAAGTGTATGCGGGCTCCCAAGTCCTTCGCCAGCTTTACCTTTGAAAAAATAAGGATTTGATCCACTTAGTACAAATTTTCTGGTATTGATATAAACCGGATCCTTCACTGACATGGCTCCCAGATACGGCATGCTGATAAGCCCCGGAATACCGGCATCGTCCATGAGCAGATAATTCCCAAATCCGTCCACTTCAAAAGCGTAAATTTTACCAAATTCCGGATGATTGTAAATTGCATATTTTTTGAGCGCAGTTTCAACTTCGGAGGCCAGCGCTTTAAAATCAGCGGCAAGTTTTGAATCCTGGCCGGTTTTTTCCAGCATCTCGGCAACTTCCCGAAACGACACAACAGCAAAGAAATTGGAAGGAATAAAAAATGGATATACGGCGGCATCGTCAGAAGGCCGGAAAGTACTGGCGATCAACCCGTTCGGCTTGATCGGATTGCCATAACCATTGCCGGGAACAGTATCTGTCGACCAGGAAGTGCTACGGCCAAACGTGTATGGTCCGCGATTTTCCTTGCGTTGTTGCTCTTTGCAGGTTTGCAGAATCAGGCGCATTGCTTTAAGCCAATCGGCGTCAAAAGGTTTTGTATCCCCGGTGGTTTTCCAATAATTGTAAGCAAGCCTTATGGTATAACAAAGCGAATCAAGCTCCCATTTGCGCTCATGCAACATGGGTTTCATGGCCGTGGCATCTTTGGTCCATTCACTTTCCTTCGGACGATCGTAAAATGCGTTTGCGTACGGGTCGATAATGATGCACCTTGTCTGGCGATTGATCAGCCCGGCCACCATATCTTTCAAATGCGCATCTTCTTTAAGTAATGGCAGATACGGCCAAACCTGCGCAGTACTGTCGCGCAGCCACATGGCGTCGATATCTCCGGTAATGACGAATGTATCAGGTTTCCCGTTAACCGGTTTAAAATGTACAGTGGTATCGATTGTATTCGGGAAGCAGTTTTCAAAAAGCCAGGCGAGTTCGGGATCTTTAATTACCTTTTTCATTCGGGTAATTGTGGCCTCCACCGCAGCGCTGGTAAAACTTCGTTTGTCTGCAGGAACTCTCACGATAGGAAAATCGGCAGCATTTCTGGCAAAAGACCGGTTGGTTATGGCAATTCCGGCAACCGCCAGTGCACCCGATTTTATAAACTCTCTGCGTTTCAACATAGGATCAGATTGTAAATTGTAATTCTTTTAAAATTAAAGAAGCAATTTAGAAAAAAATCCCCGTGCCGTCAGTTGTCCTGATTAACCGGATTCATCAATGCATCAATTTTCTCGTGCAGTTTCACCGGTTGAAAAGGCTTCGAAAGCGAATCGTTCATTCCGGCCTGTATCGCTTTTTCAACCTCTTCTACCATCACCGTTGCCGAAAGCGATAATATTGGCGTTTGGAGGTTGAGCGTTTCCCGGATGTACCTGGCTGTTTCAAAACCGTCCATAACCGGCATTCTTGTGTCCAGAATAATCAGGTCAAATTTATCCTGATGCAGCGCGTCAATTGCTTCCTGTCCGTTTTCAACCATCCTGGTTTCAACTGCCCAGGTCGTCAAATATTTATTGATCAGCAGAGAATTTATATGGTTATCTTCCGCAACCAGTATTTTTTTACCTGTAAAAGCAGACAAGGAATTGAATGAAATATTGACCGGCTTTTCAACCACCTTCTCTTTTTCTGCTTCCAGATGAATTACAAAATAAAACTCACTCCCTTTTTGCAGCTCGCTTTGCACTTTCAGCTCACCTTTCATGAGGTGAACGAGTTTTTTGGAAATTGTCAGTCCCAAACCTGTTCCGCCATACTGGTAAAAAGTGTCTTCCGAAGCCTGGCCATATTCAGCAAAAATATTGGCGATATTCTCCTTTGAGATACCAATACCCGTATCCGTAACAGAGAATCTGATTCGATGAAGTTCATTTACGGTTCCCTGGTGTTCGATTTTCAATTTTACCGAACCTGTAGGCGTGAATTTCAACGCATTTCCGATCAAATTCATCAAAATCTGATTCAATCGCAGGCCATCCACAATTACACACTCAGGCACGTTAGCATCTACTGATATTTCAAGTGCAATCTGTTTTTCATCCGCTTTGAACTTCATCAAATCTACAACTTCCTTACCCAACTGCCTTAAATTCGATGGTTTCGGCAAAATTGAGAATTTACCTTCATCCATTTTGGAGATATCCAGGATGTCATTCAGGATGTTCAAAAGTGAACCGGACGACTGGGTAAGCATGTTCAGCAATTCCGATTGTGCGGAATTCAGTTCCGTTGCCTCCAGCAAATTGGCCAGACCAAGAATCCCGTTTAGCGGCGTACGTATCTCATGGCTCATATTGGCCAGAAAAGATTCTTTAACTTTACGCGCTCGCTCGGCAAAAGCCTGCGCTTCCACCAGTTCCTGCTCGTGCGCCTTTCTTACTTCTATGTCGTGAAGATTAATGAAAAGTAATTTATTCTTGAACATAATCCGCAATTCAAGCCAGAGAGGCTGTCTGAGCCGACCAAAAAATTGATCTTCAATCACGATTGTTTCGCCGTGAATATAGGAGCGTTCAATCAACACTTCTTTAAGCTTGGAAGTAACAGGTTCCACCAGCAGATCCAGCATCGAATTGTTGATCAGCACATTAGGCGAAACACCTAAAATGGTCTCCACCGATGGGTTGATAGACAAAATTCTTGCGGTTTCGGGGTCGACCGTTGCGATGATATCGGGCGAGTTGGTAATGATCGTCGCGTAATTTTCCAGCAGTTTGTTTTTTTCACGTATTTCACGCTGGCTTCGGGCAAGCCGCACCAGTGCGTCCACTTTCGCATTGGTGATATATGGATCCAGAGGTTTGTATAAATAGTCGATCGCGCCGGATTTCAGCCCGCGCACCGCGTAGGTTGTTTCCTTGGAAATCGCCGTCACGAATACGATAAGAATTTCCCTCGTCTTGGGATTCGAAGCGAGCGTTTCTGCAAATTCGAACCCATCCATTCCAGGCATCTGAACGTCTACCAGTGCAACTGCAATCTCGTTTTCCCAGACAATCCTGAGCGCTTCGTTAGGTGAGGTCGTATCGTAAATCTCAATATCATCCCTGTTGAGAACGGCTTTGAGCGCGATCAGATTTTCCTCCCTGTCATCCAGCAGCAATATTTTTGTTTTATCCATCATTCACGTTGAGTAACCCTAAAATACTTTCCCTTGACTTAACAAATGATGCCCTGACGCCGGGAATAAACTTTCGTCATCTGATTTTTTGATAAATATTTAACGGAAAGCTGACGATCCTGAAATTTTCTTCCAGTCCGGAATAACGCAATGATTCCCGTTTTCCCAGACATAAAAAACCAAACATGCCCAGGCTGTCGTAAAGCAACTTAAATACTTTTCTTCTTTGTTCGAGGGTAAAGTAGATCATGACATTTCTGCAACTGATCATCTGAAATTCATTAAAAACGCCGTCTCCCGTAAGGTCATGCAGGGAAAAAACAGTATTTCTTCTTAAAGCCGGCTCCATAATTGCCTTGCCATAAGAGACACTATAATAATCTGACAATGAATACTTTCCGCCAGACAAATGGTAATTCTCAGAAAAACTACGCATCGCCGACAGAGAGAAAACACCTTCCTTCGCCGATGTAAGCACTTTTTGATTGAGATCCGTTGCATAAATGGTCGACTTTCCGAAAAGGCCCGCTTCACGAAGCAAAATTGAAAGTGAAAATGCCTCTTCTCCGGACGCACACCCGGCTATCCAAAAACGCAGCGATGCATAAGATTCAAGATAGGAAAGCACCTCCGACCTGAGGCTGGCAAAAAAATCCGGATCGCGGAACATCTCAGAATAATTGACTGTAAGATCCTGGATCAGGTCGTATGTAACATATCCTCCCTGGTTGAGGTCTGTCATCAATTTGGGAAAACTGATCTCATGTTTTTCCAGATACCGCGCCGCACGCCGCATCAGAGAAGGACGGGTATAGCCGGAAAAATCGAAACCGGACGTTTCCCGGATCCTGACGATAAGCGATTCCATCTCGGAACGGTCAACAGTTTTCATATTTAAGCCGCATGAATCCAAACCTTGATAAGAGAAAGCAGTTTATCAATGTCAATTGGTTTTGAAATATAGTCGTTTGCGCCTGCCGCAAGACATTGTTCCCGGTCGCCTTGCATGGCTTTGGCAGTAACTGCAATGATCGGCAGGTCGGCCCATTTAGGGTTTTTCCTGATCACCCGCGTGGCTTCAATTCCATCCATTTCGGGCATCATCACATCCATCAGCACCAATTCTATTCCGTCCGTTTCTTCGAGTTTTTTAATTGCCTCATTCCCGTTCGCAGCAATGGAAATAGAAAAACCTGCTTCTTCCAGCACCGCACTCAATGCAAAAATGTTACGCATATCATCGTCGGCAAGCAACACTTTCCTGCCCATAAATACCCGTTCGGAATTGACAACCGGATTGCTCAGTTCTTTATGCAAAGTCGGCAACTCAGCCGCTTTGGGACGAAGCTTTTTTAGGAACAATTTGACCTCATCCAGAAGCCTCTCATTGGATTTCCGTGTTTTCATGACCACCGGGTGCGCGTACTTCATTACCCGCGCCAGGTCAGTCTGCGACAGATCTTCCGCGGTGTTGATCACAACCGGTATTGATGCAGTTGCCGGGTTTGTCTTTATCTCATCCAGAAAATCAAGTCCGTTTGCATCCGTAAGCCTGATATCGAGAATAATGCCGTCAACCAGATCTCTCGCCAGGATTGCACGGGCCTCAGTGGCAGTGAATGCATAAAGTACAAAAATGTTATTTTCGGTCAGGAAGTCGCCCAGATATTTGCTTTGTAGCGTATCGTCCTCAACGAGCAATATGCGCTGTTTCGACAGATTTTTTCCTTCAAATTTAAGTAGGTCAAATATTCCTTCTGCTGATTTTCTGTCAACCGGTTTCTGCATAAAACCGACAGAACCTGCCGCATTGACCGTGCTCTCATCTCCGGCAGAAACTGTATGCACCGGAATCAACCGGTTTTTAGGATCTGATTTTAATTTAACCATCAACTCCTCGCCGGAAATGTCGGGAAGATGCATATCCAGAATAATCGCAGTCGGCCTGAATGATTCCACAAGTTCCAGACCGATTTCTCCATTTTCTGCAATCAAAACTTCAAATCCGCTGTTTCGCGCTTTATTTGCCATGTCGGCAGCAAAAAACGGATCATCCTCAATTAAAAGCAACCGATTTTCCTGTGGTATTTCCTCTGTCGTTTTTTTAACAAACGATATTTTATCAATGGCCCGCTCCGCCTTTTCAGATGAGACTGCATCAATTTGTACCGGAATGCTGAGCGTGAAAACTGACCCAACGCCAGGTTCGCTTTTCAATGTAATTTTGCCTCTGAACAAACTGGTCAGCTCCTTTGTAATGGAAAGCCCAAGTCCGGTTCCGCCGTATTTCCGACTGATGGAACCATCCGCCTGCTGAAACGCCTCGAATATCGCATGCTGTTTTTCAACCGGAATGCCAATTCCGGTATCACTGACGGCAAAATGCCACTGTTCATTTTCCTGGGAAATATGGAGGGAAACTTTACCCGGGCCAGAGGTAAATTTAATCGCGTTCGACAACAGATTTCTCAATATCTGCATCAGCCTGACGTGGTCCAGGAACAATGCCGGCGGACATGAATCTTCTTTTTCGATACTCAGCGTGAGACCTTTGTTCTCAGCCACTTTATGGAAGGTATTTCTGATTTCAGAGAGTAAAGACTCAGTAACGATATTTTCATGATGCAGCTCAACCTTACCTGATTCCACCTTGGCCAGATCGAGAATATCGTTGATCAGTGTCAGCAGATCGCTACCCGAATTGTGAATGACAGAAGCGTATCTCTGCTCCTCATCACTCAATCTGGATGCTTTGTTTTCTTCCAGAATCCGCGAAAGTATGAGAATACTGTTGAGTGGCGTCCGGAGTTCATGGCTCATATTTGCCAGGAACTCGCTTTTAAATTTCCCGCTTCTTTCAAGTTCATCGGCTTTAATCTGCAACTGATCCCGCGCTTCTTCGAGCGTACTTTTCTGCTCCTCCAGCATGAAAGCTTTTTCTTCCAGTTCCGTATTGATCTGCCTCAATTCTTCCTGTTGCACCCTGAGTTCTTCTTCCGAAACCTGAAGAAGCGCCGTATGCCTGGTCAAGTCCTCGTTTGTAGCGCTCAATTCCTCCTGCTGCGTTTCCAGCTCCTCGGCCTGTTTCTGCGTTTTGTCAAGAAGTTCCTGCATGATCAGCCTGGCCTGTGCAGCCACAATCGCGACAGCCACATTCTCGGAGATTGTGTCCAGTAAAAGTTTTGTTGCAGGGAGTGGCTCACTCAGAAAAGCCAGTTCCAGAATAGCCAGCACATTGTCCTCTAAAACAAGAGTCTTAATGAGAACAGCACCTGGTTTATCGCTACCTGCGCCACTGACTATATTGAAATATTCTGGAGAAACGTCCAGTCTTTTGAATGTGGTTTTGTCAGCTATAATCTGACCCAGAATTCCCTGTCCCGGCAAAACTGCCTGAGGCACCTGATCCACATCGTTGACGCCATAAGAAACGGCAAGTTCAAGATGGTTCCCGTTTTGTGCTTTGATGTACATCACAGCAACAGATGCTCCTGTTATTTCAGCAAGTTTGTGAATCAGATTGTAGGCCAGTTCTTGTTTTGAAGGTTCGCCGCGGATCGCAACACTTACATTAGAGGCGGCGGTCAGTATCCAGTTTTTTTCCTGATCGGCGATTGAAATTTTTTCAAGCTGACTGTTTGCTTTGTTTGTTTCTTCTTCCGAAGCGATCTGCGCGTTGTAGGTTTTCCTGATAAAATAGAAAAGAACAAAAATTACGAGCATGAAAATTGCCGTTCCGAAGACGATAAACATTCTCGCTCTGGAAGAGCTTTCGAGCGCGTTTTGCTCTCTCTCAGTCAACAAGGCCTGCTCAGTATTGACTACGCGGTTGAAGTTGAAATCAATTTTGGAAGAAAGATTTTTACCCTGCAAAATCAGCCGGCGCAAAGAATCCGGATTATACTCGCGGGACTTGATGAAATCAAGCTGGTTACCCATAATTTCCAATTTGGTTTCAAGAAACACACTCAGCGTATCCAGCCTGCGCAATTGCACAGGATTGTCCCTTACCAGATTTTTCAGCACATTGAATTCCGTCAGGATTTTCTGATTTGCCGTTTGGTAGGAAGTCTCGAAACTTTGATTGTTGGTAATGATCAGTCCACGGATATTGGTCTCGGCAGTCAACAGCAAATTTTTGACGTTGCTGGAAGAGTTGATCACCTCTCGGGTGTGGTTCACCATGGCCGCATTTTCATGCTGAATAACCAAAGCCTGGTAAGAAGAACCACCTACGAGTAGTACCAAAAGTATGGATACGGCAATGCCTGTGAAGACCTGCTGCTGAAAAGTAAATCGCATAAACGTTGAGTAATGAAAGTTGGATTTTAATCCACTCCAATTTTTTCCCGAATATCATGAAAAAACGGCAGTTAAACACATTAAAATCAGGATTTTCAACATTTGAACTGTTAAGTTACAAATATGAATACCGGTCGAAAATATAAACTAACCAAGAGTAACACTTCTCCTATTCTTAGAATTGCGCTCTTTTAGGATTCGCAATTGCAAAAATTACAGAAATGGTTTGCGGTTCCTTTTATGCTTTCGATCAAATCTGTTGCAAACTTGCCGCGCGAATATTTCAAGTTTCAGGTCAATATTTACACTTTAAATATCCACTTTTTCCGGTATAGGATGTATAAAATAAAAAACCAGAAAAGCAGATAGATCAACGCGTAAGAAAGGGATGCATTCCGGAGATCCGAAAAATGTGGAACAAGCTGAAAATCGTATAAATATCCCTGCAAACCAACCACCTTTTGCCCTGCTGAATCCGGCACTTCAATTTTTATCGTACTCAAAACTCTCGGTATGATTCCGGAAAAGAAAAAAATGAACATTGGATTCACCCCAAATATCACAAAAGGGCTGGTCCAGCCGGATAGTTTCCTGACATCGATAACATAATACAGTAATGCCAGCAGGGCGAGCGCCAGGCCAGCTGCATACAATACATAGGAGCTTGTCCAAAGTGCTTTGTTCATCGGAAACACTGCACTCCATATCAGGCTCACAGCAATGGAAGTAGCAGCCCCGACGAGCATGTAAGCGTATTTTTTTAATTTCGTAAAACGAGCGCTTAACAGCGTTCCCGTCAACAGGCCGGCAATTCCGGTAGAGATGGCCGGAATTGTGCTTAAAATCCCTTCGGGATCCCAGGTTTTGGAGGTGGCCCATAAGTGCCCTGCAAGCAAATAGTTATCAAGCCAGGCTGCCAGATTGGTCCCTTTATACAGATTTGCTGCGCCAAATCCGGGAACGGGAATGAGTGTCATCAAACCCCAGTAAATTAGCAGCAATCCCAGACCAACATAACTTTGGGTTACCCAGTCCGTTTTGAGATATAAAACTGAAACGATCAGATAAACGATGGCAATGCGCTGAAGAACGCCCGGAATTCTAACGGCAGAAAAGTCACTAAATCCACCAAAGGCCAGTATCAACATCGCGGTAAAAATCAGGAGCGCTACAAAAAACTGTGCTCTTTTCTCATAATCTGAAAACAATGCTACGGCTATAACGGCGGTAATGGCCAATCTTAAACCCAGTAACGGCAGACCTTCCAGATCAAAAAAGTGAATTTTAGAGAAAAAGTTAAGGAATAATCCGAGACAAAAAATCCGCAGCGTTCGCGTTAATATCTTTTGCAGGGTCTCTGTATCCTGTAATTTTTGCGGAGCCGCCAGCACGACGGAAATTCCAACTATAAACAGAAAGGTAGGAAAAACAAGATCCGTTAACGTACATCCGTGCCATTCGGCATGCAACAGAGGCGGATAAACGTGGCCCCAATCACCGGGATTGTTAACGATGGTCATGAGTATGATCGTCAGTCCGCGAAGGACATCCAGCGAAACCAGTCGTGATTTCATAAGTTTCTATTGCACAATAAGATTGAATTAAAGCTAAACCTTTTTTACCATATGGAAATAGCGATGCCCCATAAAGTTCTTCTGCCCGGCTTCTTCAAATCCTAACCGCTCATAAAATCGTTTTGCATCCGGATTACCCAGATCGACAATCAGACCGACCCGATCAAATCCCAGCGAAGCCGCTTTTTCACAAAATGCGTTGATCAGTTTTTTACCAATTCCCCGCCCCTGATGGTGCATGCCGACATTGATGCAATCAAGATAATATTCACCCGGCCCGGTTTCATCGTCGGGCGTAAAGTCCGGCTTTGTTTTTCGTAGCTGATCCAGAACAGGTTGACGTAACATCTGTAATTTTGCGCCATCATAGCCTGTTACGGAGCCGAGTATCTGCGTATTGTCTTCAAAAACGAGCGTAAAAACATGACTGTACTGATTATCCTTCTCTTCAAAAAAATGCTTAAAAAAAGGAATTGCGTCCTCATATCGTTCTGAATTGGCAAAGATGCCTGCAATGTGCCCCATGGCCAGGATAAAAAGAGGGGCAACTTGCCCGGCATCTGCGGGAGTGGCTTGTCTGATCATAAATCGCTGATTAGTATATCAATCTATGTTTCAAATGTATTTCATGTTTTCCTGATTTTTACTAACTTCAATACCTAATTCGATAACAAAATGAAGCCCAAATATTCAATTTCGCTATTTCAACTAATCCTGATGATCATGTTGGCTGGTTGCAGCGATGATACGACTGTCCAGGAACCAAAAGGTCAGGAAATTTATTTTGAAGTCGTTTACACCAACTCGGCATGGGGAAAACAATTTAAAGGTCTATTGATTGATAAAGAAGGCAAACTGCACACTTACGACAAGCCCGCTAAATGGAATATCACGGACGGGAAAGCCGGCATTTCCGAGACGCAGATGAAAGAAAATATAACTTACACAACGCTTTCCGACAAAACTGTTTCCAGGCAGGACCTGAGTGATAATGTGGCAAAAGTGAACGCGATCAAAGGAGCCGAATTCAGCAAACCGATCAGAGTTGGTGCAGATATGGGCACAACATCATACTACGCTTACCAGTTTGAAGCCAACGATCTGATTTATAAACCAGTATTACTTTCCTACACCGGCGATACCGAATCACACAATACCGACAGCTCGGCGATAGCAGTTTCTGCGTGGCTGAAAACGGTTCTTGATCTGGTTTACAAATAAGTTTTACCGATGCTAGTTCCCATTTTCAGCTCATTAGTTTTTAGTGGATCACAAAAATGGAGTTGCCAGGTGATGGCAACTCCATTTTTATATTGAAGAAAGCGGTCAATTTCATTACTGCTTAATCACCGAGAAATTATAGCTCGAATTCGCGCCACTCAGCACAACCTGGTAAATTCCTGTCGACAACTTGCTCACGTCGTAGGTTAGCACGCCATTCCTTGTCTGAATTTTGTCCTTCCGGATAATTTCCTGTCCGGCTGTATTGATGATTCTAAGATTCACGGTTTCGCTGGTCAGATCCGGCAATTCCATACTCAATACAGATAAAACTGGGTTAGGGAAAAATTTGAGCGCCTTTTCATTCAGCGCATCCACAGAGATCATTTTACTGTAGCTCGTTGTTCCATCCTTATCGACCTGTTTCAAACGGTAATAGTTTACTCCTTTGCTGAATTTGTTATCCAGGAATTTGTAAGAATTCGTCACTTTGGAATTACCTATCCCGGATACCGTCCCCAAGGCGTCAAACGTCCTTGCGTTGGTCGAATGTTCCACCACAAAATAATCGTTATTGACCTCACTCGTAGTTGCCCATGAAAGCAAATTACCCTCAGCACTATGCTTTCCCGTAAAACTCAGCAACGTAACCGGCAAAGCACCTTGTGGTGGCGCATCTGAAAGTCCGAATCCTGAGAACCCGGATTTGAATTTTGCAGTGTAGGCCAGGTCAGTAGAAAAAGCTTCTTTTACCTGAACTTCCGCCCATGAACTGGTTGCAACGTTTCCTGCGCCGATTCCGCCCGTACTTTTACCCATTGACTTGATACTATTTCCAGTAAAAGTCCCCAGTTCAGTCGATTTGTAATACAATGTGATTTCGTATTCACCCGCCGTATTGTTATTTGTCGGGGTCACTTTCACCGTTTTGTTTGTGATCTTGTAATTTCCAAACCAGGTCGTTTCATTATTCCCTGCGCGATCAATCTCGACTGTGGTGCAGCCATAATCGTGATTTGTCAGGTTTTTAATTTGAGCAATCAGATTTCCTGACGCAGGATCATAGAAAACTGCTGTTTCATTTGGTCCAAGATACTGTTGCGCAGCCGTCCCTGTGTTGACCGCCGACTGTATTCCGGTAGAATTTGAACTGGTCAGAACCACGTTATCAATTGCCCACCAGTTATCCCACAACGCCTGATAATGAAAGCGTATTTTCATGTTTGCATTGGCGTATGCATCCGGAATATTGATTGTCTGAATGTCTGCTGTTCCGAAAATACTTCCCCTTCGTGGAATAGTTTGGGTCTGACTCAGGACAGTTTGCCAGGTGGTACCATCCCATATATCGACATTTCCGGTTTCTGCATATCCGCCGTTGTAAGGATTAAAATCCTGCGCAAAAGTAAGTACCATGTTTTTTCTGCCGGAGGTGTTCAACACAGGAGATTCTGCACTTTCATCCATTAAAATACCGCTACCCGCCGCATCGCTATTGGCAAACAAAAAGGGCCGGCCATCAGGATCAAGCGCAGCATTATTATAATTAGCCAATTTCCAGCTATCGAAGCTATTGCCCTCATTTTTTATTATCCACCCCCCTGGACCCGTATTGAAGCCAGAGCTCAACAGCACGTCTGTATAATTGCCGGGCGTCAGATCATCATCGTCAATTGTGATTGTCTGCGTCTGGAAAGCAGGTGCAGCATGCCCGTTTCCGCCGTTTGCGTTAAGATCATAGGCAAGAATTATCGTTTCTGAACCTTCAACATAAGCATCGTTGTAAATCCTGACGGTAAAATTCTGGCTTAAATTGCCACTTTGCAGTGTCACGCTGGCCGGTGATATCGTGTAATCGGCTGTTGCACCTGACTTTGCAGTACCGGTTGGCGTTTTCAGCGTGACGGTTACAGGTTGCGTCGGTGCCTTGTCTATCTGAACGGTTACGATTTTATCAATGTACGGCAGGCATCCCACACCAGGTGTCGTTGCCAAACCTTCGTTGATGTGATCCGTTTCCAGCGCGAAATGAACAGTTGGTGTAATTGCACAGGTGAAAACTTTGATATCATCAATATACCAGCCATCTATTCCGCCACATCCATCCGTTCCCAATTCCCACCTGAATTTGATATTTCCCCCGGCAGCCAGACCAATAGAAGTGAGATCTATCTGACTTTGTCCCCAGGATCCAAAAATTGTGCCGCCGTCTGTTCCTGTAAATGCCGGCGTTCCACGCAAAGGGTTTGTATTTTGCGCATTAGCCGATGCCAGCACAGCGTTGTAGCCATTTGCTGTAAATGCGCTCTGGGGTAAAATTGTCCACGCGCCGCCATTCAGAGAATATTTAATATTACCCCCGTCATATGCTTCCTCAATGGCGATGTAATGATCAAAAGCCATATTGAGGTTTCCTGGCGTACCGACAGGAATATTTATTAAAGGACTTTCCAGCCTCAGAATACCGGTCTGATTTGTCACGCAATTGTCGCCGGCATAATCTATTGCGTAAGCAACTTTTCCGGACCTTCCTCCCGGTGCATTGGACTGCACCCAGTGCCTTGTCACCCAGTTGCCGGATGACGTTACTTCCGTCGCGATGAATGCACCCAGCCCTGCTTCAAAATTCTCGCTGAATAATGCCAGGTTTGGATTTGCTCCCTCACATAGAGCAGTAACAGGTTTCAGAATTGGCATAAATCCACAAAAATTCTCCTTGCGCAATTCCGTCGCCAGAATAACTTTTGCAAGCTGAGCCGCATCGTTTGCGGTCATAATCTGTCCTGAGGGTCCTGCAGGAGTTTCAGTTGTTGACAGGCCTTCCAAATTGGTTCCCAACCCAATCAGATCCTGGCAAGCTTGTTCCAAAGCGTCAGCCAGTGAGGCAAAATTTGAAGTATTTGTCAGATACATACTTTGAGCTCTCCAGAAAATGTGAGCCGCCTTGGTAAAGTTGATACCGGTGATCGTCTGGTTGTTGTAAGTTCCACCGTCAACGAGCAACGCATAAGTATGATTTACAACGCCGGAATTGATGTGAACGCCGCCGTTATCATCTGACGAACACCAGAACAACGGGTCTTGCACTCTCCCCGGATTTCCTTTACAATTTGGGTCCCACATGTCGCGGAGCGCACCAATAGTTGTGCCCTCTCCAAGTTGCCAGCGCGCAGTTGTACCACAACCGGTATTTGGCGTATTGGTTTCGCCTGCGTCAAAATAATTGTTTAGCTGGTCAACCGTTTCTCCCCAGATATCAGAATAAGCTTCATTGATCGCTCCCGACTGCCAGGCATAAATCAAACCACTGGTGTATTCCGTGTAAGCATGGCCCCACTCATGTGCCACAACATCATCAGCAGCGATATCTGTACAATAGTTTGCAGAAACTCCGTTCCAGTTCGCATTGGGGCAATTGATACCGGGATCATTATTGACTGTAATCATGGTTGTATTAGCTCCTCCGTTGTACGACAAACGTCCAAATGCATTTTTCATCAGATTGGATATTTGCCCGGCCGTTTCGATCTCCGATTTCTGCCACTTATCAAGCCCATTAAATTTGGCACTTGTTGTTAAATCTGTCTCGACCCAGATCGGTGTTGAATTAATGGAGCCCTCATGCAAAACCCGGTCGAGCTCGTGAATACCCGTAAATTGCTCAATAATCGCTCCTGAATGTGCGTCTACAAAAACGAACTCGCGTACATTTGCATCGTTTCGTACCTCTACTTCATAAACGAGATATTTGGCACCTTGCGGCGTGCCCTGCGCCAGACCTTTCTGAAAAATCCAGAGCGCGTTTTTAGCAATTTTGAGGGGCGGTGAACCTGCTTTGGATGGCTGGCTAAGCAGATTCAACTTTTGACCAGTTACGAGTTTCACGGCAATCTGGCCTGCTCTTTCCTGAGAAATATCAGCCACTGTACTCACTTTGATTCCGGGAATAAAATTGCCGTTCAGCGAAGAAATATTGGCATCTTTATTGTAGTGAAATTTCAGAACGCCTGAATAAACCGGAACGCCGTTGTAAGTCTGCTGGACCGTAACGTGCCGGAGACCATAATTGTCGGCAATTTCTTCCTTAGGGGAAAATGCATCCAGATTTTTTCTGATGGCAAAAAGCCCCGCATTCTCGTTCAGGAAATTCAATGATTTTTGCTGAACATTTTCTCCAGATACACTGTATGGGCGCGCGGCTGGAAACCGTAAAAAACTAATTGAATTGGTGATTTTGCTTACTGTTGGAACAGCCCCCGTTTTAGCAGCGAATGCGGTAACCTGGTCCTGCACAACACCTTGGGCCACAGCCGCTGATGCACATAACAGAATCATGAAGATGTAGTGTAAACTTATTTTCATACTGGAAATTGATTGGTGATGGGATGCATACTCGAAGATAGCTAAAATTATTAATGTGCAATAATTTCTACCTCAAAGACAGATTATAAGGTCAAATGCTTCGATTATACACGTAGCAAATTCTCTATCCCGGCGGAAGACGTGGTTAAAATTCCAGCCCCACCATAACAAACTGAGGAAACAGACTCTCTTGGAAGGCATAGGTGAGCGTATATTTTACGAAAGCGGTGTTTCCGTAACAGCAAAATTTGACACTTATCATAGAGCTACAAACAGAATACTTTCTAAAAATTGGCATTATTTTAACAGAAATATTCCGTGAAAGAAAAAACAGGTCAAAATTGAGTCATTACTAATCAAATGACGTAAAGTTTTTAGTATTATTTTGCTTTAAAATTGTATTGTCAAACTGATGTCTTCTAAACAAATTTTGCAGAAACCTGCTTTACTCGCGTTGCGATCAGGATCTGCGCTTAATGTTCATCATTCTCAATTATTTGTATGTCAAAAAAAATTAATGTTGCAATCGTTGGTCTTGGCTTTGGAGCCGAATTTATCCCCATTTATCAGCAACATCCTGATGCAAATATGTACGCAATTTGCCAGCGTACAGAGTCAAAATTAAATGCAGTCGGTGACCAGTATGGCATCGAAGTGAGGTACACGAGCTACGAGGATTTGCTGGCCGATCCGCTGGTTGATGCCGTTCATATTAACTCGCCAATACCAAATCATGCTGAGCAAACCCTGAAAGCATTGCGCGCCGGAAAACACGTTGCCTGCACTGTTCCTATGGCAACCAGTGTGGAAGATTGTATCGAAATCGTAAAAGCTGTTAAAGAAACTGGCAAAAAATATATGATGATGGAAACCGTGGTTTATGCCCGGGAATTCCTTTTTGCAAAAGAATTATATGAAAATGGCGAGCTCGGAAAAGTTCAGTTTCTGAAAGCGAGCCATCAGCAGGATATGGAAGGCTGGCCGGATTACTGGCCCGGGTTGCCTCCCATGCATTATGCCACCCACTGCGTAGGCCCGGTTGCAGGTTTGCTGAAACTGGAAGCTGAGTACGTTTCATGTTTCGGCTCAGGAACGATCAGTGAGGATCTTATCAAAATACACAATTCTCCGTTTGCGGTAGAATCGGCTCATATCAAATTCAAAGACAGCGATTTATCCGCCTATGTATACCGCTCACTTTTCGATGTTGCGCGCCAGTATCGTGAAAGTTTTGAGGTTTATGGCAGCAAAAAATCATTTGAATGGCCTTTGATCGAAGGAGAAGATCCTGTGATTCACACAGCAAAAAAGCCGGAACATGAGATTGCAGAACGTGTAAAAACACCAGATTATGCACATCTGCTTCCAAAAGAAATTCAGCATTTTACAGGAAAGGGAGTTTATGATCTGGACGACAATTCACACTTGTCTTTTGTACAGGGCGGTGGCCATGGAGGTTCTCACCCGCATTTGGCAAACGAATTTATCAGCGCACTCATTGAAAACCGCGAACCATTCCCGAATGCTGCGCAATCGGCAAACTGGACAAGCGTTGGTATTCTGGCACATGAATCTGCTTTGCAGGGTGGGGCGTTGATCCAACTACCTGATTTCAAGAATGTTTGAAAATCAATAATACAAAGCGAATAAAAGAACGATTTAAACCAACCCAATGAAAACCAAGATACTATCATTTTTATTTGGGATTGTCCTGCTTGGCTGTGCTACGCAACAATCTTCCAAAAAGGCTTCATTGACTTCCGGATCGTCGAAAGATTTACAGAAGGCACGCCGCCTGGAAATTCTTTTCATGGGTGATAAGGTAGGTCATCACAAGCCGGCGGAGCGTGTTCCGCAGATTATGGCGGCACTGGGTCCAAAAGGCTTTAACTTTACTTACACCGACGACCTGGAAGATCTCAATCCTGAAACGCTGGCAAAATATGATGCGTTGATGCTGTTCGCAAACTGGGATTCTATTGCACCGCAACAGGCCAAATCTCTGCTTGATTTCGTAGCAAGTGGCAAAGGCTTTATTCCGGTTCACTGTGCTTCCTATTGTTTCAGAAATAATCCGGACGTTGTCAAACTGATCGGCGGGCAATTCTGGAGACATACCTGGGATACCATTCAGCCAGTCTGGGCAAAACCTGATCATCCTGCCATTGCCGGTGTGAAACCTTTCAAAACCGTTGATGAAACATATCTGCACAAATTATTGCAGCCGGATAACATCGTATTAACGGAACGACTTGTTCAGCCTGATCAGGAAAAAGACAAGCCAGGCCGCGCGAATGAGCCTTACACATGGGTTCGTACGCACGGAAAAGGACGTGTTTTTTACACCGCCTACGGTCACGACGAACGCACCTGGGGAACGCCTGGTTTTCAGGATCTTCTTGAAAAGGGAATTCGCTGGGCTGTAAATGATGAGGCAAGAAAAGCACTCGCTTCTCTGAACCCGAAACCTTTTGAATACAGAGAGGCCAAACTGCCAAATTATGAACAACGCCCTGGTCCTCAAATGGAACAGCTTCCACTTTCTCCGGAAGAATCGGTTAAACACATTCAGATTCCTGTTGATTTCACATTGGACGTTTTTGCGCATGAGCCGGATGTGATGCACCCGATCGCAATGACCTGGGATGAAAAAGGAAGATTATTTGTCCTGATCACAAAAGATTATCCGAATGAGCGCAAAGACACGGGCGGAAGCGATTACATACTGATCTGCGAAGACACTAATAAGGATGGCAAAGCCGACAAATTCACCAAATTTGCGGACGATCTGAGTATCCCGACTGGCCTCGTTTTCGCAAATGGCGGTATCATCGTTTCACAAGCTCCGCACATGCTTTTCCTTCAGGACACCAATGGTGACGATAAGGCAGATGTGAAAAAAATACTTTTCAGCGGATTCGGAACTGGTGACACGCACGCCGGTCCTTCCAATCTGCACTATGGCTTCGACAACTGGATTTATGGTTCAGTTGGTTATTCAGGTTTCAAAGGAAAAGTTGGCAAAAGTGATTCCCTGGATTTCGGACAAGCTCTTTTCCGTTTTAAACCGGATGCGACCGACATGGAGATTGTTGCCAAAACTTCAAACAACACCTGGGGATTGGGTTTCAATGAGGCTGGTGATCTGTTTGGCTCAACGGCCAATAACTCGCATGGCTGGTACAGCGCCATTCCTAACCGTTATTTTGGAAAAAGTAAGGTAGACAATGGCAGCCGCAGCACGGATACGCATAAAGACATGCAGCCAATTACGCCAAAAGTACGTCAGGTTGATGTGTTTGGAGGTTTTACAGCCGCAGCCGGACACAATTTTTATACTGCCCGCGCCTATCCTAAAAAATACTGGAACCGGGTAGCATTTGTTTCTGAACCTACAGGCCACATTCTGCACCAGAATATCATGGCTAAAAAAGGCACTGATTTTGAAGATGTACTTGGATTTAACCTACTCGCCGGCGCAGATGAATGGGTTGCTCCCGTTTTTGCCGAAGTGGGTCCTGATGGCGCCGTTTGGGTGGCCGACTGGTATAGCTACATTATCCAGCACAATCCTACACCGAAAGGATCTGAAAACGGAAAAGGAAACGCCTATGAAACGCCGCTGAGGGATTTTACACATGGCCGTCTGTATCGTATTGGGTGGAAAAACGCTCCTGCTTACACCCCGCTTTCATTAAGTAAAGAACGTCCCGAGGAATTGGTAGCGACATTGAAAAACACCAATATGCTTTGGCGCAGTCATGCCCAGCGGCTTTTGGTGGAGCGTGGAAACAAGGATGTTGTAAGTAAACTGGTGGATTTGGTTAAAGATAAATCTGTTGACCAAATCGGGTTAAATACCGCTGCAATTCATGCATTGTGGACACTTCACGGCCTTGGCGCAATAAGCGATCCGCAGGTGCTGACAGCAGTTGTTGACGCATTGAAACATCCTTCGGGAGATGTCCGCAAGACGGCAGTACAGGTTTTACCACGGTCTGCCGAAACTGCAAAATCGTTGCTGACTGTTGACGCCCTGCATGACAAAGAGCCGCTTGTGGTGTTGAATTCGCTGTTAGCTTTTTCAGAAATTCCCTTCACACCGGAAATTGAAACGGCCGTATTAAACCTTCTGGACACCTATTCCAAAGTAGATGATCGCTGGATGCCCGACGCGTTTGCTGCCATTCTGAATTCGCACGACGGTCAGTTACGTGAAAAATATCTGGCGCAAAGAATCAGCAAAGCTGGCTCTGTACAATCGTCCTCAACAAAAAAAGAAGCAGTTGTGGATCACTCGGCAATGAATCATGAAAATCATGGTGCGAACAAAGTGACAGCGCAGGGAACAGCGGAACTCGCGATCACAAATATCACAATAGAACCTGCAATACCCTATGTGAGAGAAAACGCGCGGGTGGCAATTGAAATAACAAACCAGGGAAGTGTAGCTGTGCCGAAGGAACTTGTTCCTGTTGTAACAGTTGCGATCAGAAGCCGTTCCTTGAACACCAATTACATCAGTAAGCAGCTTTCCAATGGAATTGCCCCGGGCCAAACCATTAAACTAACAGAAGGAAATAATGGCCCATGGAAAAGTGGATTCAATTTCACTTCTGACGAAGCGGGTAAGGTGAACATAACGGCGATCATTGACCAGGATAATGTGGTTCCCGAAAAAGATGACAATAAAAACAATACGTTTTCGAAAACATTTGAAGTAAAACGCCTTGATCGCCTATCGGACTTTGCGCTTGAACGTGCAGCGCGTGGCTACACTTCCTATGCAAAGGGAGACGAAGTTCTCGGCCTTTTAAATACCGCAAAATCGCTGGATCCGCAGGGAAAAAATGCGATTTTCAAGGGCGTACTTGGAACGTGGAATCCAAAAAGAAAAGAAACGGCTTCCGATGCGAGCCGTACACTGCTTGCTTCGTTGAAAAATGAAATTCCGGACGACCTCAATGCAAAATTCACCACGCTTCTTGAATCTTACGGTGTAAAAGATGAGACTCCAGCAGACCCGAATGTACAGATTGTTCAGATCAAGGCACTTCGCGAAGAAATGAAGTTCAGTCTGACGGAATTCACAGCGAAAGCAGGAAAAACGGTTGAGATCGTTTTTGAGAATCCGGATGCAATGCAGCATAACATTGTGGTTGGAAAACCTAAAACTACGGCGATAATCGGAGCTGCGGCTGACAAAATGATTACGGCAAAAGACGGTGCAGAGAAAAATTACGTACCAAATATCCCTCAGATCATCGCAGCGACGCCGCTCGTGAATCCAGGCCAGACCTACCGCTTAAAATTTGTGGTTCCTGACCAACCAGGCGATTATCCTTTCGTTTGTACTTTCCCAGGTCACTGGCGCCTGATGACGGGAATAATGAAAGTAGTAAAAGAATAAATGTTCAGGCCATTTGTCCGAATTTAACATTGATCCCGGGTGCAAAATCTCTGCCCCGGGATTTTTATTTAGCAACAAATCCGCTGTGTATGCGGTTATGAAGTTTTCTGCCGCTTCGTTAACTTGAATACCAATAATTCCGTACAAGAATTTCAGTTCTCAGCAACCGTATGAAAGTCGTACAATTTACAATCCCGGTTTCCAAAGAACATACCATTGTGGTCCAGGATGAAATATTGCCTCATTATTACAGCCACCTGCACCGGCATCGGGAGATCCAGATTGAATGGGTTGTAGAGGGAACCGGAATTTTGATCGCCGGTAATTACATGCAGCGTTTTGAGTCCGGTGACGTATACATTATCGGAGCAAATCAGTCGCACATTTTTAAAAGCGATGAGACCTATTTTCATCCTGAAAATGGCAAGAAAATCCATTCTATATCGATCTTTTTTGACCCAAAACAGCTTTCTGAAAATTTACTTTCGCTACCGGAAATGTCTGGAGTCAGGAAATTTGTAGACAGCCTCCACAACGGATTACAGCTGCCGGAATCTGATCAGATCAAGCAAAACATTATGGAGATTGTCCGTAACAAGGAAAGTCTTCGCGTGGCATCATTTATTTCACTGCTGCACCTTTTTGCCAATGCAAGGAATATTACGCCGCTTTCGACAAATAATAACGAACAGATAATTTCCGATGTTGAAGGTATTCGCATGGATCAGATTTTCCAGTATGTGGTAAGCAATTATAAAAAACACATCTCCCTGACCGAAATATCCTCTGTTGCAAGCCTTACCCCTCAGGCATTCTGCCGATATTTCAAAAAGCATACGGACAAAACATTCGTTGGTTTTTTAAATGAAATCAGGGTAAACGAAGCTTGCAAGATCATTGTGAACGGAAAATTTGAAAGTTTTTCCGACGTCTCTTACCAAACCGGATTTGATCATGTGAGTAATTTTAACAGAGTATTCAAGAAGACCATGGGTAAATCACCACGGGAATATCAGCGGGAAATACGGGAACGGTTGAATTGAGCCCTGTCAGCCCCGGGGTGTAATTTAATGAGTACAAAATTGTCGTTGAAACGCTTTTTTGCACGATATCCACTTAATTTGCTATCTCGTTATTCACATTCCAAACTCCTTCTTTTGAATACCCCAACAACCAAAACCTGGAAGATCAGCATTGATACCGGCGGCACGTTCACGGACTGTCTTGCCATTGATCCCGATGGCATCAAAAGCAGAATAAAAGTTTTGAGCTCATCACGGCTAAGGGGCCGTATCTTGCGCAAAATAGCTCCATGTCAATACGAGTTTAACTCACCGTGGAAACATGAAACTGATCTGCTGCAAGCTTACACTTTAAAAATTGAGGGTATTGATCAATTGACAATGCTCGTTTCACTGGATTATGATCAAAATACCTTAACGGTCAGTGCGGATTTGGAGGATGTTTCCAACGTGGATTTTGAACTTTATGGCGGAGAAGAAGCCCCCATTCTTGCTGCCCGATTGCTTACAAAAACCAGCCTGACCAGCCCGTTACCGCCAATAGAAATGAGGCTGGGCACCACAAAAGGCACAAATGCCCTGCTGGAACGAAAGGGTGCGAAAACGCTTTTGGTGGTTACAAAAGGTTTCAAGGACTTACTGTATATTGGTGATCAGCAGCGGCCCTCATTGTTTCAACTTGATATTCCCGAGCCGGCATTGTTGTATTCCGATGTGTTGGAAATCGATGAAAGGATGAGTGCAAATGGTGAAGTAATCACGGAACCAGTTGACATGGATCCGGATTTCTTTACGGCGACAAAATTTGAGTCGGTCGCTGTTTCCCTGCTTCATTCTTATCAGAATAATCGGCATGAGAACCGGATTACATCTATATTCAAAGAGAACGGGACCCGGTACATTTCTGCATCGGCTGAGCTCTTTCCTTTCTCTCACTATTTGAGACGTACCCGGACAGCCGTTGTAAATGCATACCTGGAGCCGGTACTGGACAATTATCTGCATAACATCAAAAAGATGCTTCCTGGCGGTAGCCTAAAAATAATGACCAGTACAGGCAGCCTTTCCGAACCGCGCGGTTTTCGTGCAAAAGACAGCCTGCTCAGCGGCCCTGCCGGCGGAATGGTTGCGGCCGCAAACACCGCGCGTGAGCACGGTTTCTCCAAAGTGCTCACCTTCGACATGGGGGGGACCAGCACCGATGTTGCACGGATTGATGGCCAACCGGAATTAAAATACATTACAGAAATTGACGGAATTGAATTTCATAACCCAACGCTGGCGATAGAAACTGTCGCGGCAGGTGGCGGCTCCATCTGCTGGTTCGACGGATTTACCTTACAAGTTGGGCCTGTCAGTGCCGGAGCCGCCCCGGGACCTGCCTGTTACGGAGCCGGCGGGCCTCTTACAATCACAGACGTAAATCTGTTGCTCGGCAAACTTGATCCGGCAAAATTCGGAATTCCGATCCGACCCGAGGCAGCGGTTGCTGCCTTGTCCAAACTTCGGGAAAACATACATCAGCAAACCGGCAATTTGTTGTCAAAGCTGGAAATTTTGCACGGGTTTGAGCGTATTACTAATGAAAAAATGGCAGACGCAGTCCGGAAGATATCTGTTGAGAAAGGCATTAGTCCTGATGCGTATGCATTGATCACTTTCGGGGGTGCCGGAGGTTTACACAGCTGCCAACTCGCGGATTTGTTAAAAATTGAAAGCGTCGTCATTCCATACGATGCCGGACTTTTCAGTGCGGCAGGAATCGGTCAGGCGCTGATCAGCACCATTGTTTCGAAACAAATTCTGCTTCCCTGGGAAAAATCCGTAGACAATTTTGATTACTGGATAACTGACCTGTTGCAAATTGCAAGTGAAGAATTGACCAGCCAGGGAATTACGGCACACACCATTGCTTTTTGTTCTATTTTTCTCCGGTTTGCGGGACAGGAAAACACAATAGAGATCGCTTATGACAAAGCCAATACGCTAGCCGGTTTCAAAAAATCGTATACGTCACAATTTGGATACTACCCTGAAAATCTGACTGTTGAAGTAGAGAGTTTAAAAATGAAGGTAGAGGAAACTGTTTCTCCGAAAACAAAATATGCCATTATCAAAGAGGGGAACAAGGTCAGTCCGCAACGCAAAGTGAGTCTGCAATTCGGAGATGATTTGCAGGAAAAAAAGCCGCTACCTGACGTTTATGAATGGGATTTATTAATGGCAGGCGATGAGATTTCAGGCCCGTCAATCTTGCTCAATGAAACTTCAACCACATACATTCCCAATGGGTGGCGATTGGTAATTCAACAAAACAAAGACGCAATTGCCTTTAAATCAACTGTGACGGAAATTGCAGAAACGGAAAATAGCGAAGAAGTAGCACTACAACTTTTCACCAACCGATTTAGAGCAATTGCCGAAGAAATGGGTGTACAGTTGCAGCGCACGGCGTTTTCAGTCAATATTAAAGAGCGACTTGACTTTTCCTGCGCTTTGCTGGATGCCGACGGAGATTTACTCGTCAACGCGCAACACATTCCTGTGCATCTGGGAAGCATGGGTATTTGTGGCAAACTCGTGCGGGACGCCATCCACATCGGACCGGGCGATGTGGTCATTACCAATCATCCAAAATATGGTGGCTCACATTTGCCTGACATTACCCTTGTTTCAGGTGTGTTCTCCGAAGCGTCAGAATGCCTGGGTTATGTGATCAACAGGGCGCATCACGCTGAAATTGGGGGAAAAACACCCGGCTCAATGCCACCCGACGCAACCTGTCTGGCAGAGGAAGGTGTGGTGATACTGCCTCAATATCTGATAAAAAATCATGTTTTTCAGTGGAATACGATCCGTAAACTCTTTACTGAAAGTGATTACCCGACACGGAATTTCATGTCAAATGAGGCTGATATCGTGTCGGCCTTGTCGGCTCTTAGAAAAGGAAGTGAGCAATTGCTGACTTTGGCAGACGTTCATGGCATTGAAACAATTAAAAAGTACATGAACTTGCTAAAAACAAGCACCATCAAGCAACTGGAAAAAACCCTGCTCCCTTTGTATGGAAAAAGCTTTGAGGCAACCGAATATCTGGACGACGGCCACCGTATACAGGTTGCTATCTCGATCAGCGCAACGAAACAGATCTTTGATTTTACAGGAACTTCTGGCGTACACCCCAACAATTTAAACGCCAATATTTCAATACTTTACAGTGCCATTTTGTATGCTTTGCGCCTGTTGGTAAATAAAGAAATACCCTTGAATGATGGTTTGATGAAAAACGTGGAGATCATCTTGCCAGACAACAGCTTTCTTCACCCCGAATTTTCGGACGATCCGCGCGAATGTCCGGCAGTGGTTGGCGGCAATACAGAGGTGAGTCAGCGGCTGGTCGACACCCTGCTGAAAGCCTTCGGACTGGCTGCATGTAGTCAGGGAACAATGAATAATTTCCTGTTCGGCAACAAGGAATTTGGTTACTATGAAACGATTGGCGGTGGTACGGGAGCCGGTAATGGTTTCAACGGAAGATCGGCGGTTCACCAGCATATGACCAATACCAGAATCACAGATCCGGAACATCTGGAACGTAAATATCCTGTGCGGCTCCTCGAATTCGGAATAAGGAAAGATTCAGGCGGAAAAGGCAGATTCCGAGGTGGAGACGGCATTGTCCGCAAGATACAGTTTCTTAAACCTTTACAGGTAACGCTGCTTGGCCAACACCGGACGTATGCTCCGTATGGCTTGAATGGTGGTGAGGAAGGCAAATGCGGAGAACATGTTTTAACGTCCGGAAATATCATCACAGAGTTGCCAGGAATTTGCAGTTTGGAGGTCATTAGTGGAGATATACTGAAGATAGAAACCCCGGGAGGAGGTGGGTATGGAGCGCCTTGCTAGTTTTTTTACGCCACAGATACACGAATAAAAATTAAATTTAAGGAATATCAGTATAGTCTAAACTCATCAACCATATGGACATAATATTTAAAGAAGAATCTTAGTGACTTATTTTTCATTGCCACGGATACACGAATGGACACGAATAAAGGGTAATGTCATAGGAGTATCAGGACAGATCAAAACTCGCCAACAACGGAAATGATCTGTAAAGAAGAATCTTAGTGACTTATTTTTCATTGCCACGGATACACGAATGGATACGAATAAAGGGTAATGTCGTAGGAGTATCAGGACAGATCAAAACTCGCCAACAACGGAAATGATGTGTAAAGAAGAATCTTAGTGACTTATTTTTCATTGCCACGGATACACGAATGGACACGAATAAAGGGTAATGTCATAGGACTATCGGGACAGATCAAAACTCGCCAACAACGGACATAATGTTTAAAGAAGAATCTTAGTGACTTATTTTTCATTGCCACGGATACACGAATGGACACGAATAAAGGGTAATGTCATAGGACTATCGGGACAGATCAAAACTCGCCAACAACGGACATAATGTTTAAAGAAGAGTCTTAGTGACTTATTTTTCATTGCCACGGATACACGAATGGACACGAATCAAAAGTAATTTAATAGGAATATCAGAACAGTTCAAACTCATCAACAACATGGACTTAATGTTTAAAGAAGAATCTTATCAAATTATTGGTAAGTGCATGGAAGCTCATAACGAGCTCGGCCACGGATTTTTGGAGATTGTTTATAAGGACGCTCTCGAAGTTCTATTGAAGCGTGATGACATTTTTTACGAAAGAGAAAAAGCGTATCCTGTCTTCTTTTTGGGAAAAATGCTTCCACACCAGTTTTGGGCCGACTTTGTTGTGTTGAACAAAATCATTTTGGAAATAAAATGTTGCAAGGAACTCAACGACGAACACATCGCGCAAACAATTAATTATCTAAAAGTTTCAGGAAATCGTTTGGGATTACTTGTCAATTTCGGTCGTGGAAAATTGGAATATAAAAGGTTAGTACTTTAAAAATTCGCGTGCATTCGTGGCTAAAACCTGAAATTCGTGGAAATTCATGCATTCGTGGCTAAACCTGAAATTCGTGTCAATTCGTGCATTCGTGGCTAAACCTGAAATTCGTGGAAATTCGTGCATTCGTGGCTAAAACCTGAAATTCGTGGCAATTCGTGCATTCGTGGCTAAAACCTGAAATTCGTGGCAATTCATGCATTCGTGGCTAAACCTGAAATTCGTGGCTAAAAAAACAAACAACACTTCCAAGGCGCTGCTGGGCGCTGCATTTCTGATGGCAACTTCCGCGGTTGGCCCCGGCTTTCTTACCCAAACCACAGTGTTTACCAGTCAGTTGACAACGAGTTTTGGTTTTATCATACTGATCTCCGTGGTCATTGATCTTTGCGTCCAATACAATATCTGGCAAATCATCATTGTATCTGGCAAACATGCTCAGGATCTTGCGAATGATCTTTTTCCCGGACTTGGCTACCTACTGGCCTTTCTGATCGTTGTCGGTGGACTCGCTTTTAACATCGGTAATGTAGCCGGAGCCGGGCTTGGCATTGAAGCATTAACGGGAATCCCTGTATATGTCGGTGCAATCGGAAGCGCTGGAATAGCAACTGGCATTTTTCTGTTTAAAGAAGCAGGGAAAGCGATGGACACGTTCTCCAAAATCCTCGGACTGCTGATGATCGTGCTTATTCTTTATGTGGCCTTCACCTCGCAGCCACCCCTTGCCGCCGCAATTCAGCATACTTTTATTCCTGAAAAATTTGACCCCATCGCTACGCTAACCCTCGTTGGCGGCACGGTAGGCGGTTACATTTCTTTCGCCGGCGCACATCGTTTGCTTGACTCCGGATTACGCGGAGAAAATGCGCTGCCAAAAGTAAACCGAAGTGCTTCAACAGGAATACTGCTTACAGCTGTCATTCGCTATCTACTTTTTCTGGCCACGTTGGGCATCGTCATTACAGGCGCAACAATTAATCCTGATAACCCCACAGCCTCAGTTTTTGAAAATGCAGCCGGCACTTTGGGCAGGCAAATGTTCGGCCTGATGATATGGTCAGCGGCAATTACCTCTGTTGTCGGCGCTGCTTACACATCCATATCCTTTCTGAGATCCTTTCACCCACTTCTGGAAAAATACCATACGTATCTCACGATATTATTCATCCTCCTTTCAACAATTGTCTTTCTTTTGGTAGGAAAACCGGTCAAAATACTCGTTTTTGTAGGTACTTTGAACGGCTTCGTTTTGCCGATAGCACTTTCAATTTTATTGCTTGCGAGCCGTAAGACACGTTTAATGGGAAACTACAGGCATCCGGTTTTGTTACAATTTGCGGGCTGGGCGGTGGTTTTGGTTCTCATAGGAATGAGCGTGAGACTGTTTTAAGTTTTTAAAAAAATGCATTTACATTTAACAAATTGATCAGCATGTTTTCAAAAGAAACCTATATAAAAAGACGCCAGGAACTAAAAAAAAACGTTGGGAGCGGCTTACTACTTTTCCTTGGAAATGAGGAAACCGGAATGAGTTACCGCGACAACTTGTATTCCTTCCGACAGGACAGCTGTTTTCTGTATTATTTTGGAGTGGACGCCGCTTCGCTTCACGCAATTATAGATGTTGACAACGATGAAGAAATCATTTTTGGTGATGAGTTGACGATCGACGATATCGTCTGGACCGGCCCCAAAGAGGCACTCGTAGATAAAGCAGCGAAAGTCGGAATTCAAGTGGTTAAACCCAATTCTGCAATCTCCGGGTATTTAAAAAATATCCAGAGCAGAAAACAGCAGATTCATTTCCTACCGCCTTATCGCGGTGAACATTCACTGAAGTTGCTCGACTGGCTCAATATATCTCCAAACGAAGCAGCGCAAAATGCATCTGTGAAACTGATTAAAGCCATTGTTTCCATGCGCTCTTACAAATCGCAGGAGGAAATTATTGAAATAGAAAAAGCGGTCGATACGTCGGTGGATATGCATCTGGAATTTATGCGTATTACACGGCCGGGAATGACCGAAAAAGAAGTTGCCGGGAGGTTGCAAAGCATTGCCATCGGGCAAGGCGGCGATATTTCCTACCCGATTATCCTGACAGTAAACGGCGAAATTCTGCACACACATACCCGCGATCTGGTGATGCTGGATGGACAAATGAGTTTATGCGACGCCGGTGCGGAAACAGCCATGCATTATTGCGGAGATCTTACGCGGACGATCCCGACCGGAAAACGCTTTACGACCATACAGAAAGAAATGTATGAAATTGTGCTGAATGCGCAGGTTTCAGCCGTTGCAGCCTGCAAACCAGGAATTTTGTTCAAAGACGTTCATGCGCTGGCTTCTACAAAATTATTAGAAGGCCTCAAATCCGTAGGCATAATCAAGGGAGATCCGGCAGAAGCATTTGCAAATGATGTGCACACACTTTTCTTCCAATGCGGGCTTGGCCACATGATGGGACTGGACGTGCACGATATGGAAAACCTTGGCGAACAATATGTGGGCTACACAGATGATTTAAAAAAGGGAACAACATTTGGCTGGAAATCTCTGCGGTTAGGCCGCGCATTGGAACCAGATTTCGTAGTAACAGTAGAACCAGGATTATATTTAATCCCGACTTTAATAGACCGCTGGAAAGCCGAAAACAAACTTTCTCAATTTATTGATTACCATCAACTTGAAAAATTCCGCGATTTCACCGGCATTCGCATTGAGGATGATTTGGTGATTACGGAAAGTGGGAACCGGGTTTTGGGGAAGGAATTGGTGAAGGAGGTTGAGGGAATTGAGGGTATGCGGTGAGGATCATTATTTGAATTTAGTGATCACTCTTAACATTTTATAAACTACCAGGTTAATTAAAATTGCTTAAACTTGATTTATGCAAGTAAAGCATTGCCTAAGGGGCGATTGCAACAACTTAAAGCCGAAATTGAAAAGGAAAGTCGTAATGATAAATCGAAGATCGATCTTGAAATTTTGCTTTTGAATGGCCCAACCGCGACAGAAGACGAACTTAAAACCATAGAAATAGGCGCAAAAGAAAATGCAATGGATTCAACAATCAATCGCGTCCATTGCGAAAATCGATTGCGCCTATTGCGTTAAATTTAGTCTTTCCTTAGGCTTCTTACACCCGCCGATTTTAACCTCCACCACGTTCCCCACAAAAAAAATTCAAAAAATTTGCGAAACCAATCAGTTGCACATATATTTGCAACCAATCAGCTTCGCAATACAAATATACACAATATGAGAAGAGACATTTTTCAGGCAATAGCCGATCCGACGAGGCGGGCAATAATTGCCTTAATTGCAATGCAGGCCATGACACCAAACGCCATTGCCGACAATTTCGATACAACCAGGCAATCTATCTCCAAACATCTTCGCATCCTCACAGAGTGCGAACTGATAAAGCAGGAACAACAAGGCAGAGAAATTTACTATTCGCTCGAAATTGAAAAAATGAAAGAGGTTGATGAATGGTTAAACCAGTTCAGGAAAATTTGGGAAACCAGGTACAATCAACTTGACGATTTATTACTAACCATTAAAAACCAGAAAAAATGAAAAACGACTTGCTTTTCGATTTCACCGTTGACAAACCAGCAAAAACGGTGTCCATAATCAGAGAATTTGATGCTGATCTTTCATTGGTATGGGATGCTTACACGAAACAGGAAATCCTCGATCAATGGTGGGCACCTAAACCCTGGTCCTCAAAAACAAAAGTGATGAATTTTGAACCGGGTGGGAGAAGATTTTATGCTATGGTAAGCCCAGAAGGACAGGAACACTGGTCCGTTCAGCAATACACTTCCATTAGCCCGAAAACCAATTTCAAATTTTTGAATGCTTTTGCAGACGAAAATGAAAATCCTGAATTGCCGGGTTCAGAGTGGGACCTGAATTTCAGCGAAGAAAACGGAAGGACAAAAGTGCGTGTTTCTATTTACAATGAATCACTTGAACGTATGGAGAAAATGATTGAAATGGGTTTCAAAGAAGGATTCACGATGACATTGAACAGTCTGAAAGAACTGTTGGCAACATTATCACAAAAATGATAGGATTGCAAAATATTCAGAAGTCTCATTTCAAACAACTGGGATAAGAATGGACTTACAAGAACAAATCGAAGACTATATTACTAGTCAGCCCGAACCAAAACGGGCTGACATGCAAGCATTGCACCGCATCATTCTGCAAGTGATGCCGGAATGCAAATTGTGGTTTCTGGATGGCAGAGACAGTGAAAATAAAATTGTTTCTAACCCTAATATAGGATATGGATCTTACACCATGCAATATGCTGGTGGAAAAACCAGACCGTTTTATCAGATTGGTTTAAGCGCAAACACATCCGGAATCTCTGTTTACATCCTTGGTATTAAAGACAAGACTTACTTAGCCCAAACGTATGGCAAACAGATTGGCAAGGCAAGTGTGACCGGGTATTGCATCAAGTTTAAAACTTTGAAAGACATAAATACTGATGTACTTGAAGCGGCAATACGATCTGGAATTGAGGCTACGAATGAAGCAATGAAATGATTAAAAATATAACTACCCGGAAAAATATCAGCTGCCATTAATATCAAAAGGCGCAAAGTCCAATCGCGTCCATTGCGAAAATCCATTGCGCCTATTGCGTTTAAGCCCTAGAACTTTTAGCCCGGCTGCGCGGTATTGTGAACAACAACTAAGCCACAATTTCCTTTTTGGCAATAAGATAATAGACCGGTATTCCCAGCAATACGATGATCAGTCCGGGCCAGGTGTATTCGGGTTTGTAAATAATCAGCAGCACACAAAACGCCACACCCATGATGATGTAAATGATTGGTAAAAACGGATAACCGAATGCCTTGTAAGGACGCGGCGCATCGGGACGTTGCCTGCGAAGTATGAAAATTCCGATGATCGTCAGCATATAAAACACCACAACTACAAATGAGATCATGTCGAGCAAATTGCCGTATTTTCCGCTGAGGCTCCACAAACAGGCGATCACACACTGTACCCACAACCCAAATTCCGGCACTGCATTTTTATTAAGCTCACCTACTTTTTTGAAAAACAAACCATCTTTTGCCATTGAATAATATACCCTGGCGCCTGACATGATCAAGCCATTATTACATCCAAAAGTCGAAATCATGATCATTACAGCGATTATGATAGTTCCTGCACTTCCAAAAATAACGTGCGACGCCGTTACGGCAACACGGTCTTTGTCGGCAGATGCAATTTCCTGTAACGACAACACGCCTGTATACATCACGTTGGTCAACAGATAGATTATCGTTACGATGATAGTCCCAAGTGCCAGGCTCAATCCGATATTACGCTGCGGGTTTTTGATCTCCCCGGCAATGAAAGTTACATTATTCCAGGAATCGCTACTGAATATTGAGCCCACCATGGAAGCCGCAATTGCTCCAAAAGCGGCGATTGTCGTATATGATTCAATACTCCCGTCAATATTTAATTTGTGCAGATCCCACATCGTTGCCGGATCCCAGTTGGTATTCCAGATTTCAGGCACCATAAACAACAGGCCAAAAACGATCAGTCCAAGCAAACTCAGCAGCTTCGTTAAAGTAAAGGTAGTCTGGATAATTTTGCCGCTGTTTACACCACGTGTATTAATAAACGTCAGCAGTATAATCAGCACCAAAGAAAGAAGCTGGGCGGGAGATATTTTGAGAAATCCTAAATTGAGCGCGACAAGATCTTCACTGAACATGGGTAACAGATATGCCGTAAATTTCGCAAAAGCGACTGCAACTGCCGCAATCGTAGCGGTTTGAATTACAGTAAAAAAGCTCCATCCATACAAAAAGCTGATGAGTGGATTATAGGCTTCTTTCAGATATACATACTGCCCGCCGGCTTTGGGAAACATCGCACTTAATTCGCCATAACTCAATGCCGCTGTGAGGGTCATGAAACCGGTGATCAGCCAAACGAACATCAGCCAGCCAACACTCCCTGTATTTCTGGTAATATCGGCACTGACAATAAATATCCCCGAACCGATCATACTTCCGGCTACGAGCATTGTTGCATCGACAAGTCCAAGTGTGGGTTTAAATGACGTGGCCTCCGGCGAAGCTTGAACAGAACTTTCTTGTGACATATTGCAAATGGAGTTAAATAGGCTAGGTTTTAGTCTTGTAAGCTACAAACATTATTTCAAACTGTAAAACTTCCATTTGGTTTTGAAGTCCGGTTTCAAAGCTTGATTTGTCAATGTCGCCCTTACCATTTCGATCGGCATGTTGTTTTCCTTCATCACCGCTTCGTGAAACTGTTTGAATGTCATTTTCCCGCTGTCGACCAGTTCTTTTTTCAGACTAAAAATCTGCAAGCCTCCGATCAGGTACGCTACCTGATACAGCGGGCTGTACCCACCCTCGAAGGATCGGCGGACTTCGCCTTCTGCATTTGCCCGTTCATGCCCGACACGGTCGACGAGAAAGTCAATACATTCCTGTGGTGTCCATTTTCCAAGATGATAATTGAGAGAAAAAATGATACGCGCACATCGGTGCATCCGCCAGAAAAGCATCCCGATCCGTTCCTCTGGTGTTTTGGCAAAACCTTTGTCATAAAGCAGCAATTCCCAGTACAATGCCCAGCCTTCCGTCCAGAATGGTGTCCGGAATTCATTGCGGTAAGGTTTGTAGCGGCTGCTCATGTAATATTGCAGATGGTGCCCGGGAACTAGCTCATGATGTACAGTTGATCTTGAGAAATAAGGATTGTTGCCACGCATGCTCATCAGCTTGTCCTCATGTGCCATGGTATTGGTTGGATAAGAAATGATGATGTCTCTCCCGCCCAGAAAAAACGGATTCACCAGTTGCCTTTCGGGCGTCATCATCTGCATTCCCCAGGTTTCATCTGCAATTTCCGGGTAATCCAGCAGGTTGTATTTAGTGATAAAATCCTTGGCATCATTGTACAGTTTCATGATCAGTTCGGGCTGTGCTCCGGCAGCCACGTAGCTGTTTTTCACCTTTTCCTGCGCCTTTTTCCATTCTTTACCAAAACCCATTTCGGCAGATGCTTTCAGCAATTCCTTATCGCACCAGGCAAATTCTTTGTTTGCCAGTTCAATCAGTTCGTCAGGAGAATAACTGATCATTTCTGTTCCAAGCTGGCGAATTAGCTCTTCCCTACCGATCGGAACGCCCTTGATTCCACTGATATCATCTTTCTGGGTCGTGTTGAGTTTGCCTTTACTTTTTATCAGCTTGGCGTAAGCTGTCAAAGTGCTGTCCAGCAATTTGTAAGGCTTTGGAACCCACCAGGTGAACAGCGGGTCATAACCGTTGTAAAATTCATAAGTACTTTTCAGCCTTGTGGCAAGTCCAGCTACTGCACTTTCTCCCATAATCGCCAACGTCATGTCAAATGACTCTATTTTTTTGACAGATTCTGCCGCCACCTGCACGGCCTTCACAACCTCATTCAAATTGCCTGCAACCGCCTGCCCATCCATTTTTGTCCCTCTCCGCCTTGCCTGTTCCAACTGATATATTTTGGCTGCGAAAGGGATATGTTTTTCAATCTGTCGGTATTGCTGTTCTTCCTGTTCCAGTGTGAGCAGGTGGTCGTCGATGTTTCGTTTTAGCAAAATGTAATCTACCTTTCCGTAAACACTCATGCCGTCAAAATTCATTTCTGCGAGTTTTTTCAGATAAGATTTGTCCACCTCCACAAGCCGCTTCCTCTGCTCAGGGGAATTCAGTCCGTTGAATGTCCCTCCAAATCCTTTATTCGGAATCATCGGCGAATAAAAGTAGCGCACCGCCCGGCTATCCTGCTGATACTGAATAACAGTTCCTGCTACTTCACTCGTTTGTTCATAGAGGTTAAATTTGTCTTTGTTCTGTGTGAAACCTGGTGTCAAAAAGCTGAGAGACGACATCCAGACACAGACAAGGAATTTGAATTTAGAAGTGACTTTTTTCATTAGGTGAGCAGTTACAGGATTGCTGGAAATTATATAAAACGCTGTCACGTTGAGCGGAGTCGAAACGCGGTTGTCACGTTGAGCGTACCGGGCCACCGGCCTTCGACTCCGCTCAGGCTGACAAAGCGTTCATGATGACAAACGATCTGGCTTACAAACGCTTTCACGTTGAGCGGAGTCGAAACGTGGTTGTCACGTTCAGCGCAACGGGCTGCCGGCCTTCGACTCCGCTCAGGCTGACAAACAACACTCGGCCTGACAAACACTCAGCCTGACAAACGCTCAGGATGACAAACGCTGTCAATTATATCTTTCAGGATTGTAAATGCTGATATCGGTTGAAAGATTTGTCCGGTCTGCAAGCTCGGCTACAAGTTTGCCGGTAGCAGGCCCCAGGCTTATTCCCATCATACCGTGACCACCGGCGATAATCAGATTTTTTAGTTTCTGACTGTAACCCAGATACGGCAAACCATCCGGCGAGCAAGGTCTGAAACCGTACCAGATTTTGTCTGGCTGCGGCATTTCCACGTTTAGTTCTGGGTAGTATTTTGGAATTGAATTTACAATTCCTTCCACACGGTTCATGTTTATTTTGTCATTCACTGCCGCCAGTTCCATCGTTCCGCCAAATCTAACCTGGCCATTCATCGGTGTTACGGCAACCCGCGCTTCAATCAGCAATGCGGGATGTTTGATCGGATGTACGGAATTTGATTCCATGAAAGAATATCCTTTACCCGGCATTACCGGAATCGACAACCCGGCCAATTTGGCAAGCTGAGGCAACCAGGAACCACCCGTCATGATAATCAGATCGCCCTCAATATCACCCTGCACAGTTTGAACAGATTTTACCTGGCCACCCTGAATATGATAACCTGTAACCGAAGCATTCGTGATTACCTCCGCTCCTTTGCCTTTTATGTATTTTAAAAGCTGGGTGAAAAGCGCAGTCGGATATAAATGTGCATCACAATGATAGTGAACCGCACCGGCAACGTCCAGTTTAATCTCCGGCTCAATTGCCTGAACCTGTTCCTTCGTCAGCATTTCAACATCCAGGCCAAGCTTTTGCGCATCCTTCCCCACATGAATTTCTTCCTCGCCTGCCTTTTCGGTTTTGTAAAGCATAAGAATGCCTTTTTCTTCCAAACCGAAACTAAATCCTTCTTCTTTGGCTAACTCCTCGTACAACTGTTTACTCAGGAGGTGATAATCTCTCAAAAATGGCGCGACCCGTTCTACCTGGGCTTGTGTCGCACTTTTCATGAATTTCAAACCCCACGAAATCAGCGAAAAGTCGAGGGAAGGTTTTACATAAAAAGGACTCCTGCTATTGAACATCCATTTGATTCCTTTTGAAATCATTCCCGGTGCCGCTAAAGGAATAAAGTGACTTGGTACAATCATGCCCGCATTACCCTGGGAACAGTTGTCCGACAAGTCTCCTTTATCAAGCAGTGTCACTTTCCAACCACTTTTAATCAGGTAATAGGCCGAAGCCAACCCCATAATTCCTCCTCCGATAATAACGGCCTTGCCTTTGTTTGAATTCATATTGTTTTTAGCTGATAGCCATTTGCTGTTAGCGATTGGCTGCTGGACAGAACGCTCCTAAATCTGTATTTAACCCTTTAAGGATTTTTAATCTGGATATCTTTTGATTTGGTTCCGGGGGCTACCCCCCCGGCTTTGCATTTCGCCCTTTCGGGGCTATTTCTGATATAACGTTTGGCTAATTGCTAACAACTTATCGCTAAAAGCTCCTTAAATTACCTGAAATCCATACGCATACGGATCCTCCTCGTCGTCTATAAAAATCGTATTATAGCCCGTTACAACAGCCCAGCCTTCAATGCCCGGAACAATGGCGGGTTTGTCTCCAATCATCACTTCATCCTCCACAGTTCCGTTGAATTTGGATCCGATGATACTTTCGTGAATGAATTTGTCGCCCTTTTTCAATTTGCCTTTTGCATGCCATTGCGCCATACGGGCAGACGTTCCAGTACCGCAGGGTGAGCGGTCAATCGCTTTATCACCATAAAAGACTGCATTTCTTGCCGTCGATTCAGGATCCAGTACCGCACCAGCCCATAAAAAATGGCTCAGTCCGTTGATGTGCTCGTTTTCAGGATGGACAAAAGTGTATTGTTCATTCATCCGCTTCCGGCAAACCCGGCTCCAACTGATCAGCTGATCAGCCGTGTAGTTTTCCAGTCCTTTAAAATTCTCCTGAGGATCCACAATGGCGTAAAAATTACCTCCGTATGAAACGTCCACAGTTAAAGTTCCGAGATCAGGGCATTCAACAGTCAGCTTTTCTGCTGCCAGGAATGACTTCACATTCACCAGTTTGACAGACTTCACTTTTTTACCTTCCTGTTTGTATTCCACCAACACCAGCCCGGCCGGTGTTTCAAGACGTAATTTGCCGGGAACTTTCGGTGTAACCAACCCCTCTTCGATCGCAATCGTAACAGTTCCGATTGTTCCATGGCCGCACATAGGCAGGCATCCGCTCGTTTCTATGTACAACACGCCGATGTCATTGACAGGATCAATCGGCGGGTATAAGATACTCCCGCTCATCATGTCGTGGCCGCGGGGCTCAAACATCAGGCCTTTTCGTATCCAGTCAAATTCTTTAAGAAAATGAAGCCTGCGCTCCATCATGCTGTTGCCGTTGAGCAATGGCCCTCCACCCGCAACAACCCGTACCGGGTTACCGCAAGTGTGGGCATCTATACAGAAAAAAGTCTTACGCATTTTTTAGCTATTAGCTTTTAGCAATTGGCTTTTAACAGCCAATTGCCAGTATGTTTTTATCAGAAGCTAGTTGCTTATGGCTTCTTTTATTTTTTCATTATTAACTGTCCGCCAGATTTTCAGCGGATTTTCATTTTTTAGCTCCTCAGGCAAAAATTCATTTGGCCAGTTCTGGAAGCTAAGCGGGCGAACAAAACGTTTAATTGAATCCGCACCAACCGAAGTGTATTGGCTGTTGCTTGAAGAAGGGAACGGACCTCCGTGATGCATGGATTTGCAAACTTCAACACCTGTTGGAAAATTGTTGAAGATAATCCTTCCGCATTTATTTTGAATCGCATGGACCAGTTCAGGATTCTGGGCCAGATCTTCATTCGTTGCCAGCAAGGTCGCCGTGAGCTGCCCGTGGATTTTATCTGTTACGGATAATACTTCACCTGCATCTTTGCATCTGATTATCAAACCGAACGGCCCAAAAACTTCAAGCTGCAATTCATCATTGACCAAAAAATCAACCCCTGAAACCGCAGCAACCGTTGCACCGCCCTGCCCTTCCTGAGCCTCCGTTGTTGCGGCAGCAAGCACATCGACTCCATCCTGCCCGAGCACTTTTTTACGGTTTTCAGAGTATCCTTTTGCAATTCCGTCATTCAGCATAAAAGCGGGTACTGCGCCATCAATCTCCTGTTTCAGCGTGTCCACAAACTGATCAAAGCCAGCACCCTGTACACCAATTACCAAACCTGGATTGGTACAAAACTGCCCGACACCAAGTGTGAGCGATGCCGCATACTGCTTGGCAAGCTCCTGTGCAGAAGTTTGCAGCTTGCCCGACAATAGGAAAACCGGGTTAATGCTGCCCATTTCTGCATAAACCGGAATTGGTTCAAAACGCTTGTTTGCTACTTCTACCAATGCCATTCCGCCGCGGTAGGAGCCCGTAAAACCAACAGCTTTTATCAATGGATGACTTACCAAAAGCTGAGCTTCCTCGTAAGTGTCACAAAATACATGTGAAAATGTACCAGTTGGAAAACCGCTTTTCTCTACCGCGCTGGTTATCGCGTCGGCCATCATTTGTGATGTTTCGGGATGACCCGGATGCGCCTTCACAATCACCGGGCAACCGGCAGCAATGGCGCTCGCTGTATCACCCCCAGCAGTAGAAAATGCAAACGGGAAATTACTGGCGCCAAAAACCGTAACGGGACCAAGTCCGACGTTCGTTTTTCTGATATCCGGTTTCGGCGGAGTGCGTTCTGTATTGGCAGTATCGATACTGGCGTCAAGTGAATCGCCTCGTTCCAATGCATCCGCATAACTACGCCATTGAAAAATCGTGCGTCCTTTTTCACCAACGAGCCTTCCCTCGGGCAAGTGAGATTCTACCTGAGCAGTTGCAATCAATTCTGGCCCGAGTGCGTCAATTTCGTCTGCCACGGCACGCATGAATGCCACGCGTTTCTCAATACTCAGTTTGCCGATTTCCAAAAAAGCAGATTGCGCTTTCTGAATGGTTTTTTCCAGTTCTTCCTTTGAATTTCCCTTTTGCATAAATAAATATTAAGCAACCGACGCATCCGATACCAGATTCAGATATTCCGGCAGTTCAGGTTGCGTTTCAATTGCTTTGTTAATGATCGTTAAAACTTTTTCTCTTTCTGAACCCTTCAATACCAAACGGGGTGCTCTCACATATTCAGAACCGATACCCACCTGAGCAGCTGCCAGTTTGATATTCTGAACAAGTTTTGGATGAATATCCAGTTCCAGAAGCGGCAGATACCAACGGTAAATTGCAAGTGCCTCTTTATATTGCCCGGCTTTCACCAGATTAAAAATCGCGACTGTTTCTTTTGGAAAGGCATCTACCAATCCGCCCACTACGCCATCAGCACCCAGCATTACCTCTTCCATGATGAGCGTATCCACGCCACAGAAAACTTTAAAACGGTCGCCAAAATGGTTAAAAATACGGGTCACGTTACTCACGTCGCGGGTGGATTCTTTAATCGCATGGATATTCGGGACTTTTGCAAGTTCTTCGAACATCTCCAGCGTCACTTCAATTTTATAATCCACAGGATTGTTGTAGATCATCAAAGGTAATTTTGTACTGTTTGCAATGGTAGTAAAGTAGGCTACTGTTTCATCGTCGTCCGCTTTGTAACGCATCGGAGGTAGCACCATCAGTCCATCAGCCCCAACGGCTTCCGCTTCTTTCGCGATACTGACAGCCTCAGCAGTAGACTGCTCGGCAATACACAAAACAACCGGCATGCCTACGGGCAGCGCTTTTTTAGCAAATTTTACCAATTCATACTTTTCTGATTTTGTAAGCGTGCTGGCCTCTCCCAGGGATCCTGCAACAATTACACCAGTGATTCCGGCTTCCACCTGCGCATGGAGGTTTTTCTCGAAAAGATCAAAATCAACGGCGTCATCAGCAGTGAAGGGTGTTACGAGTGCAGGAAATATTCCCTGCCATAATTCTTTGTCCATATATCAATTCTAGTTAAGTAACGTATCCATGTTTTTTATCAAAATTAATTGATCAGTTAATGGGAAACATTTCAGGTTTCAATCAATTCTTTGCGAATTTTAACCGAATTTGTATTGAATTCCATAAAATACAGGCAAATCTTAAAGAAGCGAAGTACTTCTTTAAGATTTGCGGACAATGAAGTTAATAATAATATACCGGAACCGGAATTTGTATCGGAGCTCTATTCCTTGTTTTCGACAAAAACCACCTGAGCGCGGTCTGCCTTGCGGACTTTTTTGAGAAAATCGATCCAGGCGGCGTAATCTGCTGCCGCGTAACGGCCACCATTTAAGACCACTTTTCTCGAACAAATCAGCCTGCTATTTTCGAAACGGGTTTTGGTTTCGTACACTCCAAACTGCGAGCTGATCTGAAATGAAGGCAATGTTGTTTCGAGTTTGTAGCCGGCAGGAACCTGATAGGCAACTGTGTCAAGATCTGTAAAATCATAATCAGAAAAGGGAAGGTAAAAATCACTATTGCGTTCATTTGCTGCGGGAAGCTCGAACGGCCTACTCAATAAACTGGTTTTCACAAACAATCGCGATCCGGTTTTTGTAGCACAGTTTCTTACATTCAGGCTCAATATTTCGGTAACTGATGGCTCCTGTCCCTTTCCCTCCGATAATTCAAATTGTTTTAAATCCATACTTGGAAGGTTGATATGGCTCAAAAGCCATTTTTTCTGTTCTTCACTGGAATAACTATGTATAACCCCTTTTCTCGACTCTTGCTGCAAACCTGAATAAATCGTGCGAACTTCAATGATCCCGTTTCCGTTTGCCTCAAGATTAACAACGCTGCTGCTCCGGCGCACATTATCAGCGGATTTGTAAGTTGGCGTCGTAACCAGTTTCCCTCCATCCGGCATCACCAACAGCGCATGACGGCCACCTGTAAAAGTCCCCATGAAGTTGGGAGCGGACGTCTGGCTGGTGCATTCAAGCCAGATCGTGTCTTTTGACGCAATTGCACATGCAATCACGTGGTTGAACTGGGAACTGGGGAAGTCAAATTTGATCCGGGCTTCCTCTCCTGCACGGATCAGTGCCGGATAACAGGTAACGCCCGCCTCTCTGAGCGACGCAAGGGTAAAATTTGTCAATGCTTTACAATCGCCGTAACCCTTGGCTGCCACCGTGAGTGCGTCAATTGTTTGCCACCCGCCAATACCCAGCTGAATGCTTACGTACCGCGATCGTGCCTGCACCCATTTGTAGATCAGCATGATCTTTTCTTTATCGGATTTCGCATTTCTTACCAATGACTTTATTTCCGCAATAGTTGCTGGCGGCAACACATCGCGGCCTGCATTGAGCGTGTAATAGAATTTACTGAGGTCCGACCAGCTATTAAAATTTCCGGAGTAATCCTGAATTTCAAAGTCGGAAGGCGCAGCGAGTACCATCATCTCTGATTCGATTCCCGGCAAAGGATAGTTGTCTGGCTTTGAGACAGGGAGATTTTGAATTGTCCAAACAAAAACCCCGGATCCGTCAGCATCTGTTGTTTTTATTGCGGCAGGAGCACCGTTGTATTCCTTATATCTGAATTTAAATCCCGCCGGCGCCTTAATTCGGAAAGATGATTGTTCAACCGATGTTTTATTGTCTGTCTCAGGCATCCATCTTGGGTAGAACATCATATTCCTATCCCTGATTTCGCTGCTGAATTCAATGGTGTAAGGATATGGATAACTTTTCTTACCAAAATTCGCTACTTTAAATCTTGCATCACTGATATCATCTCCTGAAATCCCGTAGCTGTAATCGCTGATGTCCGCAGCTTTCAGTCTCCTCAACAATTTTCCGTCCGCATCATAAACAGCGCCGCTCAGGTCAGCAATTTTAGTGAATTTATCATAACTGACTACCGTTTGACTGTGTTCCTCCTCCCCTTTTTCATTAAGGATCGTTACTGCATATTTATGGGTTTGCCTTGCTTCACTTTTCGACTTAATTTCAAAAAAGGATTCATCCCAGCGAACGACCGCATTGGCATCCGCAAGCAACGAAGCGCTGATTTTGCTCACAGCATAGTCCTGTTGAGCAAGGCAGGTTCCAAAATGAAATGCGAGCAAAATCACCGGAGAAAAAAATCTTCGATAAGAATTATTAATTTTCATTACAGTCGGATGTTCAGCGAACTATTTTTTCTTAATGACCAACGGTTGTGCATGTTTCTGTACAACCCTTTCAAAAAACTCCCGTAAATCGGCGTATTCTTCGGGCAAAAACTGAATTTTGTTAACAATCATCGTGCTATTCACCTGAATCACGTTGCCCGTCTGTTTTACCTGAAACAAAAACCGCCCCGCCTTGTCGGGTAGTGTGATGACTTCTCCTTTTGGGGTTTCTTCCAAAGTATAGCCTTCGGGTAATTTGAATTTTCCTATAAACGATGAAGATATGCCGCTGGTTAAATCAAGAGGGTAAATCCGGTCCGGCGATTTGAGGGGATTCTCATGCATCCTGGCGACAAGCATCGGATTAAAATAGAAAAGTCCCGGCGTATCACTTTCACTCTCAACTTCAAAGTTACACTGAATATTTACTGCACCACTCAGTTGTTTAGTCTTGTTTTCAATGGAAACAGCCTGTACTTTCCATTCGGGAACCAGCTTTTTGAAGTCTTCTGTATATACCTGATCCGATTCGTAGCCATATTGATTACGCCAGTTCAATGCTTCGTAACCGCCCAATGAGACACTGTAATTGCCCTTCATCGCACCCTCATCGGGCAGAATATCCGCCGTGATCATTTCCAGTTTGTTTTTTGTATCCTTCGACGCAAGATTCACGAAGTATCCCGTTCCTTTTTTGGGGATAACCCGGCCTCTTCCATTTAAAGCATGTTCCGGCAAAAGGCCAGGTTTAGAATTTACCTGAGTTGCGTCAAGCAAATATTCGTTGTTCCCGATATGCACCCTGCAAACCACATAATTAAATACTTCGAGCGAGGGTAAATGCTCCAAAACCTGACCATTCGAACGTGTACTCAACACCACCGGGTCGCAATCCAGATTAAGTTCCCGTAGCAAATTGGTCAGCAGCAGGTTGATCTCCGAAGCATTTCCTTTTTTGTTGTCAAATGCTTTTTTAATTCCTCCGCGTGCGCTCGTACTTTTCGTGTCGTCCCACTTCATATTTTTCTGAATGTAGGCGTATCCCAGATTCATCTTTTCTGTTGAGTCTGTTGCTCCTTTCAGAATGGCGTCTTTAATATCTTTGCTGAAAACATTCTTTTTCAACTCAGCACCGAACCAGGTCGCCTGCGTGAATGTCTCGTCCACCTGTTCCCATGTCTGAGAATACTGTTTTATGATCTCGCCCGGCACGGCAATACTGGCAAGTTCAAAACTGATCTTGGAAAGATAATCGTTGGCTGTGGTTATGAAAGGTTCGTTTGTAAATGCAGGCGCATCCTTCATGACAAACCTGTAACTCAGGCCGGCTCCGTCCAGTCTGCTGTTGCCCGTAGTTACATTTACCCCTTCTCTAAGACTTTTGAATAGCGGGAGATAACCACCCATGATGATCTGATAGTTCAGGAACTGCGGAATAATGATATTGAATTCGCTCCATTTAACAGGAATAGCAGATTGAAATCTCCAGGTATCCGGTTTATCCTGAACTTTAAACGGCGTTATTTTGGTGTAACGGTACTCAATAACAGAGCCTTTCTTCACATTAGGCAGGTTGAATTTGACAGACGAAATATTTTCTGCCAGCTTTTCCCGCTTAATGGACTTCTTATCCATTTGCGTAGTTTCTACCTGATTACCGTTGAGGTTATACGTGTAACCGGAAATCTCCTGGATCACCTCACTTTTATCAAAAACATTGGCATCATAAAAACTGAGCGACACAGATGCCCTGTCCAGCGCTGACTCTTTGAGTATTTTAATACGCATCCAGCAATCCATCTCCATGTAAAATCCACGGCGTTCGTCGTATAGAAAATTCACTTTCCCATAGTCGTACAGCACCACTGCATCGGCTGTGCTGTCGTTCGGATATGCCTTCATTTCCACGGAAAGGCGGTCGATTAATCCTAGTTTAGGCTTAAAATCTTCCTGCGCCGACGCAGATAAAACTGTCAGAAAAAATAGTACGGACGAAAATACGGTACACGTTTTCACAGAGAAATTGCTGTGCTTCATCTTAAACATGCTGTTAGGTGAGGGTAATTTTCACATAGTTGCAACCTTTAGTTTACAAAACAAAATAATTTGACGCAGTCCTTCAATTATTTCTTCGGTTAATGATAAATTGTTTTTTGTCGCGTCCCAATTTTTACGGTACATTTTTCTCAGGCTTGTTTGTACGCAATCGCATCGTATCCGTCTAACTTTGTCAAATCCTGGTTAAAACAGCCGCTTCCATCAAAAAACAGATTAAATACCTATTTTTGGGACAATCTGCGTTTTTTATCTGTTAGACAATAATATTCCTGAAAACCCAAAATCATTAAAATTAAACACGAACTATGTCATCTTCACAAAATGAAAGTCCACTCCGCGTCCTGGTCGTCGGCTGTGGCAATATGGGCGCTTCCCATGCTGTTGCGTATCAGTTGCTCGACGGTTTCGAAATTTGCGGTATCGTTTCTACCGGAAAAAGTAAAGAGGTTTTAAATGAAAAACTGGGAGGCGGTTACACGTTGTATAATGATTATGAAACTGCCTTGAAAGAAACCAAACCTGACGCGGTCTGTATTTCCACATATCCCGATACACACGAAAAATTCGCCATCCTTGCGCTGGAACATGGCGCGCACGTGTTCATCGAAAAACCACTTGCTGATTCCGTAGACGGGGCCAAGCGGGTTGTCGCTGCCGCCAAAACAGCTGGTAAAAAAGTGGTCGTAGGATACATTCTGCGTGTTCATCCTTCATGGGAGCGCTTTGTCGCAGAGGCACAAAATCTTGGAAAACCGTTGGTTATGCGCATGAACCTGAACCAGCAAAGCCATGGCTACATGTGGGGTGTGCATAAAAATCTGATGAACAGTTTAAGCCCGATTGTAGATTGTGGCGTGCATTACATTGACGTCATGTGCCAGATGACACGTTCCAAACCCTTACGTGTAAACGCAATCGGAGCGCGCCTGACCGAAGAAATCCCGGCTGGCAATTACAACTATGGGCAATTGCAGATCTGGTTTGAGGACGGGTCTGTTGGCTGGTACGAAGCGGGCTGGGGACCGATGATCAGTGAAACCGCTTTCTTTGTAAAAGATGTGATCGGACCGAAAGGATCGGCTTCGATAGTAGCAAAAGATGCAGGCGGAACAGGCAAGTCGTCGTCCGTGGAAGCACATACCAAAACCGAATCCATTCGCATACATCATGCGGCATTGAATGGAAATGATGAGTTTGAACAGGAAGATACCTGGATCAATCTGACAGACGAACCCGATCACCAGGAGCTTTGCAACCGTGAGCAACGCTATTTCCTAAAAGCAATACGGGAAGACGTTGATCTTACCGATCACCTGACGGATGCTGTGACCAGTTTACAGATCGCATTTGCATGTGATGAATCTGTCAGGACAGGCCATACGGTGGTGTTGTAAGACTTAACGACTTTGCCGGATCTCATAATCCGGCAACAGAAAACCGCTTCCGATTCATTTTCGGGGGCGGTTTTCCTTTTTATTAATCTTGTTGTTAAACAGAAATTAAAATGGCGCCATGCGTTTGCAATTTTGCGACGACTTTCGCTTAATAAACACTTGACTGACAATCGGTTACTTAACGCTACTTTATACTGTCAATCGGACACTTTTTACATGAATCGACCGCTAAATCCGCTGATTTCTTGGCATTTATGCAAACGTTTGCATAAAAAATTCAATTTTTAATCTTAATTCTATTTAAATATTATTGTTAAATATTCTAATATTGCAACATGCTTTATTAAAACTTTTAAATAAATCCGGCAGATTAAGATGAGTTTCCAAAGGAACTTTTTGAAACCAAAAATAAAGCACAATTCTACGACACCATAACAGAGCCAAACCGACTACCGGTTTAGCATGCCTCAATTTATTTATCAACAGTAAAATTTTGCATACCGATTGCATCAATTCTGTACCCGCCAGATTTTCGCAAGTGCATTAATCCAATAAAGAACTGCACTTAGAAGATATATTAAATTGTTCTGAAATCCATTGTTCACCAAAAATTAGACTTATGACGAAAAACCCACGCTGAATGTTCCAGGTATAGCCTAACTAAGAAATGTTAAACCTTTAAAATTGAGACCTATTATACAATAATACTACCTAACTTATGAAACAAAACACCAGACTATGGCTGCTCCAATCGCGGAACAGTTTTAATAAATGCATGCTGCTTTTGCTGGCCTTTTCCTGTTCATTCGGGGCATATGCAAACAATAGCACGGCAGGCATTCTGATCTCCAAAACTGCCGATAGGACGATCAAAGGAAAAGTTACTGACAAAGAAAAAGGTGACGGACTACCAGGAGTAAACGTGGTAGTGAAGGGAACAAGCACTGGAACAACAACAGACGGAAATGGAAATTACACGCTTGACGTTGCCAATGAAGGTGCTGTACTTGTATTCAGTTTTGTAGGGTATGTGAGCCAGGAAATCGCAGTAGGAAACCGCTCCATGCTGGATGTTGCAATCGAATCAGACTCTAAAGCGCTGAGCGAAGTAGTAGTTATCGGTTACGGTACTGCTAAAAAATCCGATTTGACGGGTTCAGTAGGTTCAGTTAAAGAAGAACAGCTGAAAGAGCGCCCTGCCCCGTCATTGAACCAAGCCTTACAGGGAAAAGTCTCCGGTGTACAGGTGAATATTAACTCAGGTCGTCCCGGTGGACGCGGTAACGTTCGTATCCGTGGTTTCAGTTCCATCAACGCATCCAATAATCCTCTTTACGTAGTGGATGGTGTTATGCTTCCACAAGGTAACCAAAATCAGCAAAGCCAGGCAATCGACTACATCAACCCGAATGACATTGTATCGGTTGAAGTGCTGAAAGATGCGTCTTCGACAGCGATTTACGGTGCGAGAGGCGCAAACGGGGTGATCCTTGTCACAACCAAAAAAGGAAAAGCAGGTGAAGGTCAGATTACATACAATCTGGATTTGAGCGTACCTACTGCAGGCCCGAAGAGAGCCAAGGTATTGAACGCACAGCAGTATCTGGACGTAGAAGATCTTTCCTATAAAAACATGGCAATTTACGATCCTATCGGATGGGCAGCAGGAAGTTATGCAACCCACAATCCGCAGGTGCGTCGTGCAGCTTTGCAGGCGAAATACCCAGAGATTTTCACTGTTCGTCCAGACGGCACATTTGCGCCGAACTACGACACAGACTGGTTCAAGGAATCGACACAAAGCACATTGTCTCAAAACCATCAGCTAGGTTTCAGCGGTGGTAACAACAAAACAACCTACGCGCTTTCCCTGAACTATCGCGACGATCAGGGTTTGATAAAAACGTCATTTCTGAAACGCTACTCAACCCGATTCAGCATAGACGACCAGGTTAAAAAGTGGCTCAAAATCGGCGCCACCCTGAGTTACAACTATCAGACGGAGAATCTTGTTGATATCAATGATGCTGTTCCCCGTCAGATGGTTGAAGATTTCCCTTTCCTTCCGGTTAAATACAAGGATGGTACCTTTGCCAATAACCGTGACTATCCGGGTGCAGAAGGTGCATTCAGCTCGGTACACCGGTTAATGGGCCGTCGGTATGTTCAGAATACGCAGACTACCCTCGGTAGTTTGTACTCAAACATAACGCTTGCTCCTGGCTTGGAAATGCGTTCGGTACTGGGTATCAATGTACTTAACCGCGAAATTAACCAGTCGGAAACACGTACGCTTCGTATTGGCGAATCAGGTACTGCGAGCAAAGATAACCGCAAGGAATTATTCTGGTCATTTGAAAACTATCTGACCTATAACAAAAACTTTGGCGGTATCCACGCAATCAATGCGCTGCTAGGTATCTCCTGGCAGGAAACTCAGATCGAAACTGCTGGCGCGAGTGTACGTAATTTCTCTACGGATTATTTCAGCTTTAATAACCTGGGTGCAGGAGCCACGTTACCGGGCGTAGGGTCAGGTGCTTCCCGTTTCGCGTTTAACTCATACTTTGGACGGATCAACTATACTTTGAAAGACAAATATCTATTCACAGTAACGGGTCGGGCAGATGGTTCTTCTAAATTTGGGGAAAACCACAAATTTGCATTCTTCCCTTCAGCCGCACTTGCCTGGAAAGTGTCCGATGAAGAGTTCCTTAAAGCAAACCCGATTATTTCCAATCTGAAAATCAGAACAAGCTATGGCTTAACTGGTAACTCTGAAATTCCTGCTTATTCGTCGTTATCTCTTTTGAGCTCGACCTACGCCGCGGTTTACAGCGACACCAGAATAGGCGGAACGGGTATCAACAGGCTTGCCAACCCGGATTTGAGATGGGAAAAAACGGCTCAAACAGATGCAGGTCTCGAGATCAGCTTCCTTAAAGGCAGGATATCGCTTGAGGCGGACTACTATTACAGAAAAACCACAGACATGCTTCTTGATGCACCTGTTCCACGTACAAGCGGTTATGCTGTGATCCGTAAAAACGTTGGAGCTATGGAGAACAAAGGGGTCGAATTAGCGTTGAACACAACGAACATAGAAAGAGGCAATTTTAGCTGGAATACAACCTTTAATATTTCTTTTAACAGAAGTAAGGTATTGTCACTTGCAACACCCTCTGACATCTTTAATGTGGGCGGACCAAGTATCACAAATGCAACCAGCATCATCCGTATCGGACAGCCAGCAGGTGCTTTCTGGGGACTTACACGCCTTGGAACATGGAGCGAGTCTGAGAGAGATGAAGCCGCGAAATTTACTACCTATCGCGGAGCCTTTAAAATGCTTCCTGGCGATATCAAGTATAAAGATGTTAACGGCGACAACGCTATTACCGATGCAGACCGCAGTATAATCGGAAACGGTAGTCCAAAAGGATGGGGAACACTGGCAAACACGGTACGTTACGGCAATTTTGACCTTACCCTTGATTTGCAGTTCTCATATGGTAATGATCTAATGGACATGAACCTGCACGCCAGTGAAGACCGGGTTTCTCTGGCCAACAGCTACACAACCGTGTTGAATGCCTGGACACCTACCAATCAGAATACGCCGATTGCCCAGTTACGTGATACCAAGGCAGGTTATGTTACCAACGTGGATACGCACTGGATTTTTGACGGATCTTTCGTCCGTGGACGTAATCTTTTGCTTGGATACAACTTCCCGTCTGAAATCGTCAGCAAAATCAAGCTGAGCAAACTACGGCTGTATGTGTCAGCACAGAACTTCTTCTTGTTGACAAAATATCCTCACGGCGATCCGGAGCAAACTCCTATTCGCGGCGGAGATGGAGACAACGTGTTTTCGCAAGGTATGATATGGCATAGCTATCCAAAACCAACTACTTACCTGGCTGGTCTACAGATCGCATTCTGAAAACAGAACAATATAATAACTTAAAAAGACATTTATTATGAAGTTATATAATTTGAAAAACATAGGGAAGATCATGCTCTGCGGTGCTATCTTACTTGGCCCAACGAGTTGTTCCGACTTCCTGGACGAACAGGATCCGGCAAACCTTACACCCGATATTTTTTACACAATTCCTGATCATGCCGAAGCGGCCGTTGCTGCAACTTATTCAAACTTGAGATTTTACGGAGATGGAGCAGGTATTTTCTCAGCCAACTGGCAGATGCTTGAAGCTGTGACGGGAACCGCTACAACGCAAACAGGACAAAATTCGGATTTGAACAACCTGTATTCTCTTACCTACGACGGAAATACAGGCCATATCATAAACTGGTGGAACGGACTTTATCGTCTTATCGCCAATGCAAACCTGGCATTGGACAAGATCCCAACGATCCCTTTCAATGCGCCTGCAACGGAAGCTCAAAAAACGAAGCTCATCGGAGAAGCATCCTTTCTGCGCGCATTAGGCTATTTCTATACAGTCAGGCTTTGGGGAGATGTTCCTTTGATCACCAAACCACAGACAGCTACCTCTGAGGATTTCTTCGCAGCAAGAGCGCCACAGGAGGAAGTTTACAAACTGATCGTAGCGGACTTACAGGTAGCAGAGGCAGCTGGTTTGCCTTTAACGGATGTTAGCGGTCGTGCCAGTCAAATGGCGGTGAAGGCATTGCTTTCAAAAGTTTACCTGACCATGGCTGGTTTCCCACTCAGCAAGGGCGCAGCCTACTACAAGCTGGCTGCGGATAAAGCTTTTGAGGTAATTACCTACGCAAAAGCAAATCCGACAGCAGTAGGCCTGTTTCCAACTTACAAAGAGCTGCATCAGGAAAACCTTAAGAATAGAGTTGAGCATTTGTTTCAGATTCAGTATAATTCTGTGGTTGCAGCTTTCCCTTTGAACGATTACTTTCCCAACTTCAAGGCAGTAACTTTTGCAGGTCCGGGTGGAACGGGTAGCACTGTGCCAACACTTTCCTTCTATAATTCGTATGAAACAGGAGATCTTCGTACGAAAGATCAGGAAGGTTGGTTTTATACCACCTATTACGAAAATGGGAATGGGGCGAAATTTGAATTAGGAGCTCCTTATGTTTTCAAGTACTTTAATATTGCTGCGTTGGGTGGACCAGGTGTTACGGCAACTAAACTGAACAACCTGAACGTAAACATGATCCGTTATGCGGAAGTGCTTTTAACCTATGCGGAAGCACAAAATGAAGTAGGTGGACCTAATCAGGAAGCTTACGATGCTTACAAGAAAATTCGTGACCGTGCGAAACTCGCTACACCTGCCCTGGGGACGTTCAGTACGGCAACTTTCCGCGAAGCGGTTTGGCGGGAACGCTGGTATGAGTTCGCTTACGAAGGTATTACCTGGTTCGACATGGTTCGTCTTCGGAAGGTGTTCAATGAAACAACAAAAGGTTTTGATAACTTCGAAGGTCACGTTAACCTGAACATCAGCACAGGCGCAACCTTAAAGGCGAAGCATTTACTTTTCCCATTGGGTATTCAGGAAATGAATAACAATCCTGGCCTGAAAACACAGAATCCGGGATATTAATCTAAAATCTCCAAATACCAGTAAAGAGCCGTTCCGGATTCCGGAGCGGTTTTTTTGTTCCGTTATCCGTAAGGTGTTAAATTGGCTCTCCATCAACAGCGTATGCGGGTAAAGGAATGGAAGCACACTACGATAATTTTTGGGGAAATTTACAAACAGGATTAATTTCCTTCGGACTGAGTATCTCCGCTCCTTTGGTATATGCACAGATTGTGATCACCTCACCGCTACATAACCAGGTACTTCAGCGCAGCCAGCAAGATTCTGCGACTATTTCAGTTTCCGGCTACATTCATCAGCCCTACAAAAACTTCTCTGTAAGCCTGACACCCCTCGTCCCGGGTAAATCACCTTCACAAATTTTCTTTCCTGATCAGGAACAGCTCGACCAGGGATTTTTTAGCCTCATCATTAAAGCAAAAACCGGCTGGTACAATATGCGCGCCGAAGGGACGACCTTGGAAGAAAATATTGATTCAATATCGGTTGGCAGGGTCGGTATTGGTGAAGTTTTTCTGGTAGCGGGCAATTCCAATGCCATGGGCCTACCCAAACTCGGCGCCAAAGATCCGAAGGGCGATGTCATCAGTTTTAATGCTGTTAACAAATTTCTGAATTCAGAGGATATTACAGTTGCCCCAAATGAGCCTATGCCGCTTCCTGCATTCAGCCCGATGAAAAGTGCAGGCTTCCTCTTTCCATCAGGAGAAACTTCCTGGTACTGGGGTGAATTCGGAGATCTGCTTCACGACCGTTTACAGGTGCCTGTACTGATCCTGAATGCCGCATGGGCAGCAGCGAATTCGGAAAACTATCGTGACGCCGCATCAGGTAAAAATGCCTACAACATGTATGTAGGTAAAAACTGGCCGAATCTGCAGCCTTACAGCAACATTGTCAACACATTGAAATATTTTAATTCCTGGCTCGGAATCAGAGGGATTTTATGGTCGCATGGGGAAAATGATGCTGTTCATTTGCAAATTACACAGGAAAATTATTTCAATAACATTCAATACCTGATCCGCCGGACGAGAGAAGATATTGGTCAAAACGTTCCTTGGCTGATCGCACGCAACTCCGCAAGTAATGCTTCTGCAAAGCCATATCTTCCAGTTGTAAATGCACAAACAGCACTCACCAAAATCCCGAAGTTTAATGTTTGGCCCGGGCCCGATATGGATACGATTCAGATACCCAGGCCGTCGCATGGTCATTTCGAAAATGTTGCAGGCGGTATCCAAGGTTTGTCCGAAGCTGCAAAGGCATGGAATCGCGGCCTCTCTGATTCGCTCCTGAAACGAATAACCCCACTGCAGCCCGAAAATTTTATACATACCGGAGTAGTACCAGCAGCAGCCCACCCCGGAGCAGCGTTTGACCTTCCTTACCGAATCGACGGCACTGTTCATGGTTCATTCACCATACAGGCTGAACTCTTGGATTCAAAAGGTCGGTTCGTCGCCATTGCCGGTTCGGGCAAACAAAGCCCGGTCAGCATAAAAGTTCCGGCTTCGCTGCCGGATGGGTTTTACAGGTTGCGTATCGTTTCTCAAAATCCAATTTTACCGGGAAGTGCTTCTGAACAAATTCACATAGCGGGCAGCAATGAAAAAATTATTTTTTCACATCCATTCACCACGGCAATTAAAAATCAGAAAATCATGCTTTCGTGGCTTGTTTCGGCAGTGGCAAATCTTGACAATATGGTTCTGCAGAAAAGTTTTAACCATGATTTATATACCGACGCAGGCGTGTTACCAGCGATCAAGAACGCTTCCGCATCACATTTGTACACGGCCACCGACAACTATTCGGACGAAGAAACAGTTTTTTACCGCATTAAATTTAATTATCTGGACGGCACAAACAGCTATTCGTCTGCAGTCGTTGTGTTTGGAAAAAATGCACCTCCGAAGTTTATAGCTTTCCCAAATCCTGTTTCGGGACAGGGGTTCTATGTTCGTTCGGAAGCCACAGAGGTTTTTACCTGCACACTTTATGACATGCACGGCCGTAACCATGCATTGGTTACTCCCGCAAGTGACATCCAGGGGCTTACGCTTTTAAGAACAATGCTCCCTCTTGTGCCTGGTATTTACATTCTCCATATTGAGCAAGCCGGTGTTGTTTCCAGACAAAAACTTATTTTCAGATAACCCGGCCGCCAGGAGATAGAATTTGGTATTCGCCCGCATTACCCAAGTGAAACGTAAAACATTTGTAAACAAAAAAGGTATGAACGAATCCATACCTCATCAAATACCGATAAACTCATTTGTCTAACCCTCAAACAGATTACCTAATCCACCGATGATCGAGCCGCTCTCTTTTTTGGCATTTGGACCGCCAACTGAAAGTCGCTGAATCAGTTTGGAAATTGGCATCGACTGTATCCAGACACGTCCCGTTCCGCGTAACGTTGCAAGAAACATTCCCTCACCACCAAACACCATGGATTTTAAACCTCCTGAACGTTGGATATCAAAACTCAATGATTGTTCAAAAGCAACTACGCAGCCTGTATCAACACGCAGCATCTCATTATTCAACTGCCGTTCGATTACCACTCCGCCGGCATGCACAAATGCCATACCATCTCCCCGCAACTTCTGAAGAATGAAACCTTCTCCTCCAAAAAGCCCTGACCCGAACCGCTGGTTGAAATGTATCTTCATGCTCGTCCCCATTGCGGCACACAAAAATCCATCCTTTTGGACAATCAGTTCATTGCCGTATATTTTGGAAAGGTCAATAGGCATTACTGTTCCGGGATAAGGGGCAGAAAACGCCACCTTTCTTTTGCCTACGCCCAGGTTGGTAAAGTGCGTCATAAACAGGGATTCGCCGGTCAGCACGCGCGTTCCCGCCTGAAATATTTTGCCCATGATACTTTGATTGGCCTCCGATCCGTCACCCATTTTGGTCTGGAACTGGATTCCGTCTTCCATATACAACATGGCTCCCGCCTCAGCAATTACAGTTTCGTTTGGATCAAGCTCGATTTCAACGATCTGGATATCATCGCCAATAATTTTGTAATCAATTTCGTGTGAGATCATCTAACGTCTAATATTTATAGGTTTAAACTGTTTGCTGCGGAAAAGAGCCGGTTTTGCTTGATAACATCGTTGCGTAAGGGAAAACTATTCTTCTTCCTCCTCCTCTTCACCAGTTTTCTTTTTGCCTTTTGGCAACTTTCTGCCCGTAATATCTTCCCGGTCACGGAGTTTTTTATCATCCACATTTTTGTTCAAAAATGCATTGATCCGATCCATGTCAAAGCTGGTAGTAATTTCACCGAATGAATTGATTTTAATATCGAATCCATCCAGATCTTTATGTACCCTCGGTTTTTCATTCGTAGGTTTCGACGCGTCCCCCGGTTTTTTCTTAGCCATATTCGTTTTAGCTATTGGCTCGTTACGCTCAGCGCATGTGCCTGTGAAAAATCTATTTTATGAAATAACAGTTTGCCCGGATACGCTGCAAAACCACTGAATGAAACACGTTTTCACTGTCTGACTTTACGAAAATAACCGGGCAAAACTGAATTGGCAAAACAATTTGATCGAATGGTACAAAAACCTTATGCCAGGCGAATTTGAGCGGGCAAACGGTCAATGGCATTGGCTAGCCGGGAAATTACCTCTTCCCTACCTAAAATCTCCATGGTGATCATCAGATCCGGTCCTGCGCCTGCACCGGTAACGGCCAGGCGAAGCGGCTGCATGATTTTTCCCATTTTGATTCCGAGCGCTTCCATGGTACCTGAGAGCAGGTGTTTGATTTCGTCCGCAACAAAATTTCCTTCATATCCTCCTAGCGCATCCCGGAACCCCGATATCGCGTTAACGGCCTCTTCATTCCATTTTTTCATAACCACGTCCTGATCATAGGTTTCAGGTTGGTGAAACAAAAAGCTCGATTCTTCTACAATTTCTTTGAGAAAATGAACGCGGTCTTTCAATAAATGAATAATCTGAGCAATCTGCCCATCCGTTACCTGAACTCCTTTTTTCCCGAAAAGCGGTTTAATTTCTTCCGCAATTGATGCATCACTCCGCTGTTTGAGATATTGCTGATTGAACCAGTTGGCCTTTTGTATGTCAAATCTGGCACCTGCTTTATGCACCCTTTCAAAGCTGAAAGACTTAATCAGCTCATCCATATCAAAAAGCTCCTGCTCTGTTCCTGCATTCCACCCCAGCAATGCCAGGAAATTCGCAGTAGCTTCCGGAGAATAGCCTTCCTCTCTGAAACCCTTCGCTTTGTCGCCAGTAACAGGATCGGTCCATTCGAGCGGGAAGATCGGAAACCCGCCAAGATCCGCGTCTCTTTTAGACAATTTACCGTTTCCATCAGGTTTTAACAACAAGGGCAGGTGGGCAAATTGCGGCATCGTGCTCTCCCAGCCAAGGTACCGATAAAGCAGCACGTGTAAAGGCGCAGAAGGCAGCCATTCTTCGCCACGGATTACATGGGTAATTCCCATCAAATGATCATCCACTATATTGGCCAGATGGTACGTTGGCATACCATCGGACTTCAATAACACTTTGTCGTCAATCTGCGATGAATGTACCACAACCCAGCCGCGGATCAGGTCATTAAAACGAATGTCTTCCTTCGGCATGATCTTCATTCTGATCACGTAAGGATCACCACTGTCAATCCGTGCTTTGGTTTCTTCTGGTGAAAGTGTCAGTGAATTTGACATTTCCAGCCTTGTGATCGCATTGTATTGAACTGCCGCTACTTTTGCTTCTTCAAGCCGCTTGCGCATTACATCAAGTTCCTCTGCCGTGTCAAACGCGTAGTATGCTTTCCCTTCTTTTACAAGCCTTTCCGCATATTCCAGGTACATTGGCTTCCGCTCCGACTGGCGGTAGGGCGCATGAGGCCCCCCGTTCAACGGGCCTTCATCAATAGAAATCCCCAACCATTCCAATGCTTCCAGAATGTATGCTTCTGCGCCGGGGACATAACGGTTCTGATCTGTGTCTTCAATGCGCAGCAGCATCTGACCGCCTTGCTGACGAGCAAAAAGGTAATTATATAAAGCCGTACGAACTCCTCCTGCATGCAGCGGGCCGGTTGGACTAGGGGCAAATCTTACCCTTACTGGTAACTTATTCATTATTATTTTAACATTAAAATATATTCTTAGCCATGGGAATTAAGTCAGGCCTGGCCATTTATTGTCAGCAATTGTCATTTTCTTTAACCATCCCTGACCACTTAGTGACGATCCCTGACTATTTCATGACCACTTCCTGACAATCCCCTGACTTATAATTCTACTGCAATCACCGAAATTTCAACATTGACATCTTTTGGAAGACGTGCAACCTGAACTGTTTCACGTGCAGGAGGTTCGCTTTTGAAATAAGTGCCGTAAATCTCATTGACAGATGCGAAGTCGTTCATATCTTTCAGAAAGATTGTGGATTTAACCACATGGGAAAACCCAAGACCTGCGGCTCCTAAAATATGGCCGATATTCTGCATGACTACGCCGGCTTCTGCCTTGATATCTCCGGATTTCGCCAGTTCAGCAGCAATTTGTCCTGAAACATACAATGTTCCTTTAACTTTTACAGCCTGGCTGTATGGCCCGATTGGTGCAGGCGCTTTATCTGAAAAAATGATTTCTTTTGCCATATAAAATAAATGATGAATAACAGAATGTAATGAAACAGGCTGAACCTGATACACACTTCATTCTCAGCAGTAAATTAATCCTGCAAAAGTATCAAAAATAATGGCATGAGGGGTAGCTTATTACACTTCGAAGAGCGCTTTTAATTCCGTTGCATCAGATGGTTTCATTCTTCCTGCCAAAACAAGGCGAAGCTGGCGGCGGCGCAATGCACTCACAAAGAGCTCCTTTTCTTCATCCGTCTCTGCTTCAAGCGGCGGAACTTCAATGGGCCGACCGTTCTGGTCAACGGCGACAAAGGTATAGAAGGCACGATTGGTACTTATCCGCAGCCCGGCAGGAATATCTTCGGCCCAAACTTCCAGAAAAACTTCCATGGAAGAGTTGAAAGCGCGGGTTACCTTCGCATGCATAGTCACAATATTTCCAAGCCTGATCGGTTCCGTAAAGGAAACGTTATCCACAGAGGCCGTCACAACGATTCTGTTAGAATGTTTCTGAGCAGAAATTGCGGCACAAATGTCCATCCAGTGCAGCAGCCTTCCTCCCATCAGGTTATTCAGTGTATTGGTGTCATTCGGCAGGACCATCTCGGTCATGATCACTTCTGACTGATGCGGATTTTTTGCTTTCAACATAGGAAATAGTACTCAGATTTTTTTCTTAGTGCTTAATATTTTGCAAGAATAATCAATTTAATCAGCATTGACCGTGACTTACGACAATTTGCTCAAAACTTCAAAACTTCGGGCATCTGGTTTTCCTTCGTTCCAATGCCTGCATCCGGTTTCCGATCAGATAGGTGGCCCGAACCTGAAAAAACAGATAGCTGTCTTTGTTCTTCGCATTTCCCCGGATCCAGCCCGGCTGTTGCGGAGTCAAACCGATTTCACCGGAACGGTCGGACAATTGCCGCGAGAGGTCACTTGGTAAATTGTCGGGATTCGGGTAAACCGTACTTACATCATCCAGATAATCGGAGCGTACAAAGTTGTTGTTCAGCTCCAGACCCAGACTCAACCGTTCGGTTGTTTTGAAAGAAACACCAATGCCACCGGTCAGAACGAGCGGAACTCTGCTGTACTTTATACCTTCTGTGGTCAGCGGCGCAAGGCTGTACCATTCACCTTCTAATTTTGCTTTGGGGTTTAACAGGGTAAAACCAAGTCCGCCGAAAAGATACGGATTGATTTTCGATTGTCTGTTGAAAGAAAAAAGGTCAAACTGAAGTCCCAGATTCACATCCGGATTACGCGTACGGAAGGAAAGATTGTGCTGATTATTTTTCGAATATTTTTGATCGGCCGAAACCTGATAAAACCGGATTTCACCTCTCGCGCTTATATTTTCCGTGAGCCTGTACAAACCGCCCAGAGAAATTGCAGGGCCCAGCCCGAGGTGTTTCATGTTCAATCCATCATTGAGGTCGCCGCCATAATAGGCTACGCCCAAGCCTGCGGTCAGGCTAACCACACCAAAAGGGGAAACATATTTTGTGCCAAATTTAGAGCGGTTCTGCGCCCGGGCATCAAAAATTGAAAGTGTCAAACAAGAAATAAAAACAGATATAACTAACGCATGCTTCATAAATAGCGGTCTCATTTCCTCAAAAAAAGCAATAAATGTTTATTAAAATGGATTCTCACAACCTGGCAAGAAGTCGATTTTTCAATAACGAAGGAAATAATAGAAAAGGTAACCAGTCGGTAAATATATCATTTATAATGTAATGTTGGCTTCCCGCAAATATTTGGCACAAAAAAAAGCCGGCATAAACCGGCTCATTTTTTGGCAAATATTTTGGGCTGTTACTGGCGCTTTATTGAACTGGCACCGGAACTGCTCGAATGGATGTCTTTTACGTTGCCTGAATAGCGAATGCTGCTCGCCCCGCTGGCCTCTGCGTGAATCACGGAACTGGCAACAATGGATGCACTGCTTGCACCCGAAGCGTCAATGCTTACTTCTTTTGCAGGAAAATCTTTCCCTCTAAAAGTCGATGCGCCCGAAACTTCTCCGTTGATGATGTCGCTCTGGCCGGTAAGTGTTAGTGCAGATGCTCCTGAAAGGTCGAAAGTAACTTTGGAGGCGTTGAAATCCATTGTTACCGAAGATGCACCGGAAACTTCAATATCCATGTTTTTAACCCCGGTAAAGGTACCGACTGTGGCTTTGCTTGCACCAGAAAAGTCAACCCCCTGAAGATTTGGCATTGTGATACTCACATTTACCGTTTTACGGTTTTTGTTCCAGCCGTTGCTTTTATATTTCAATTTGAAAACGCCGCCCGAAACATTGGATTCAAGCTCATCAAGATCTTCACTACGCCCTTCGGCAACGACGCTGTACTTGCTTCCCTGCTTCACGTCAATTTTAAAGGCACTTCCCAGATCAAGCCGGTTAAATCCGGAGACAGAAAAATTTCTTGTGTTTTGTGCAAGAACGGAATATGGGGTCAGTGAAGCCACGAGGCAAACAATACTGAAAAAGAATATTTTTTTCATGATCAGGAACAGGTTCGTTTATAATTTTTATAAGGATGTTCTTTACGATTCAAAAGTTGCATAACTGCAAATTTTCAAGGCTGAACATTTATTTTGCTTACACCGCTGGTACTTTTTCTGATATTCACGATTCTTCCAAAATCTGCTTTGGAAGCTCCGGTTGCGTCAACTTCCGCCGACTGGATGTTCATCTGAACCGCATCCAGTTTACATGCACCGGTCAAATCTATTCTGGCAGATTTTGCAGATCCTTTCAGCGTTGCTTTCGAAGCTCCCGAAAGCCCAAGAGTCAGTTGATCTGCCTGCACATCAATCTCTGTTTTGGAAGCACCCGAAATATCCACGTCCAATTTTTGCAGGTTGGCAAAACCAACAACACGGGTTTTGTTGACACCCGACAAATCCAGCCCTTCAATCGTAGGCATCGTAATCACCAGGCCAATGCGTTCATGATCTTTGAAATCCAAAAGATTGAAATCACCGGTACGCTTCACTTTCAGAACACCGTCTTCTACTGAAATTTTCAGATCATCCACATCATCCTCATTACCATCAGCTGCAACGTTCAACTCAGCTCCCTGGCGTATCACAATCGAATATGCACCTCCGATACTCACTTTTTTGAAGTCGGATACTGTAAATTGTTTGATAAAATTTCCACGTTCTCCAATATCAACGGCACTGTTATCATCATCAAAATCATAGTCACCGTCGTCATTATCTTCTTCACGATCATCGTGAGCAATGAATTTGGCTGGGATATTGACACAAATCAGTCCGGAATCGCGACGCATCACCCATCTCAGTTTGTCCCAATTCACATCATCATCGTTAAGATTATATTTATGATTGTAATCCCAGTGATTGATTTTTTCATGATAAAAAGAGCTGGTCATTGCGAACTGACGTTCGTATGGAATCTGGAGGGTCATCCGCAGTCTCTGGTCACGAAACTTGCCCTTTTCTACAAAAACAGGATTCTCATCGAAAATAAGTATCGAATCCTTTTGCACGACACGGTATGTAATGTCCTGCGCATTTCTTTTCGCATCATCCCTGTCTTTGCCACGGGCCGAAAATTCTTTTTCAAGGCGGATGCTGTCTCCAGCATAACCTTCCAATGACAAATGTGATTCCCAGTGGTATTCATCCAGATCATCGTTATCTTCTTCATCGAGCAACAGCGTACCGGCAGGAATAACGTAAGTGTCTGTAACCTTGAATTCGCCGCGTTTGGTAAAATTCTTTTGATAAATACCTCCGGTGATAGCGGAGCCGATAATCCCTACGATCCACAAACCTGCAAGTGTAAGCCAAACGCTTGCGCTTACCACACGGCGATTGGCAATTAATGTCAGGCCAAGGATGAGCACGATTACGAAAGGAATGGCACAAAGCAATACTGCGGAAAATATCATTGTCGACGGAACTTCACGGATGATCAGCATCGGCGGAATATCTCCCCAGGGAACAAAATTGCTCAATCCAAAACCTACACTTCCGCCAACGATAAGACCAAAAAGTGCTACAACTGAGAACCCGATCAGGATTACACCTATGAGAATGCGCACAACCGGCCCAAGACTTTTAAGCAACTTCCCCAACGCCCCGATCACCAGTGCGATGGCGCGAAATGGAAAGAGTAAAATCTTTGTAACCACGTGTTCCTCACCTGTTTTCTCATCCAGATTCAGGCTTTGTTTGATATTGGTTTCAATATTTGACAGCGTAATTGGCTCTCCCTGCATTTCCATTTTTTCAGTAAGTGTATTGGCCGACGGGGCGATGATCCACAACACGATGTATACAATGAACCCGGTTCCGAAAAGCATGATGGACAATACCCAAAGAAAACGAACCACGCCCAGATCTACACCGAAATAAGATGCAACTCCTGCCGCAACACCGCCAACCACTTTGCGATCGGGATTACGATAAAATTTCTTGATCTTGGTATCTTCTTCAAGCGTGGATGATCCCGGAAATGCGATCCACATGGCGATGTAAACCAAAATACTAAATCCCGCAACAGGGCCAAAAAGATCTTCGGCACCCCACATCCCGGCTCCCGCAGGCAAACTGAAAACAGCGGCTAAAAACGCGATCCGAACCCACAAAGGATCAATAGTGAAATAGTGCGCCAACCCGGATGCCACGCCACCCAGAAGTTTTCTTTTAAGATCGCGAACCAGTTTTCTGGGAACAAAAGTTTTTTCATTCGCAACAGACGGATTTTCAGGGATATATGCTGGCTGGTCAAATCCAGTTTCTTCCTTAGGCGTGAACCCGGCAGCGGTAGCGGATTCCAACGGGTCTGCCAAAATATCTTCTGCCTGCTCAATGGCTTCGAAATCGGCAACGGTTCCCATTGCTGCGATGAGTTCATCTACATCGGCAAGGGATATAACCTGTTTTGCTTCCACTTTTTGTTTATTCAAAAAGCGTTCTGCAATTCTTCCTTCTATATCAGAGAGTATCTCTTTGCTGTCGGCAAAAGATGAAAAATATTTCTGTATTGACGAAAGGTAGCCTTTAAGCTTTTCGTAGCCGTCCTCCTCAATATGAAAGATGATGCCACCTATATTTATGCTGATTGTTTTTTTCATGATTGTAATAATCGAAGGTCTTAAATTGATCAGTTAGGGTCAGGAATTTTTTGAGTCTGCGGCTTTACTAAGTTCCCCCGACCGGTTGATGACCGTTTGCACGGAGTCTGCCAGTTCGAACCAGGTTGCCTGCATTGCATCCAGAAATATTTTCCCCTCCTCGGTCAACACATAATATTTTCTTGGAGGCCCGGAAGAAGACTCCACCCATTTATAGTCGAGCCAGCCTGAATTTTTTAGTCTTGTCAAAAGCGGATAAAGCGTGCCTTCCACCACCATTATCCTGGCTGATGTAAGTTCATCCAGCATATCTGAAGCGTAAACCTCGCCCCGGGATATGATGTGCAGGATACAGAATTCCAAAATTCCTTTCCGCATCTGCACTTGGGCATTTTCGATATTCATACGGGTTTCATGTGTTTTTAAAATGAAATAAGTTCATGGCTAATAGATAAGATTCTCACTTTCTACACAACAAAGGTATACACAGGTACTTTGTGATGCAAGGTACTAGGCAGAAATTTATTCGTAGTAATGATGAATGGTTGTATTTCGGGTTGATTGGCGACCAAACAGTTGCAACGCAAAAATGTAACTCCAAAAGCTGAATGACACTTAACATTTCAACCTGATACTGGACATGATCAGAAGGGAATAATATGATTGAAAATCAGACTGTGAATCAGATAATTTTCTTAACCTGTGAGTTACAGCATCACTTTTAAAAAAATAAAACATAGAGAGAATTCTATTACTCCTGAATTATTATAAAAAATATTTAATTTTCGGAGGCACTTTATCAACACTTCCGCCGTATATTGATAAAAACTGCTCACTACATCCCTAACGTTGATAAATTTTTATGCCCCAAATTATTGAGTTAGATACATTCCACTCCGATGCCGGAAATCTGACCGTGTTTGAAAAGATTATTCCAGGGAATATCAAACGGGTTTTCTACATATACGGTACGAGCCATTCACAAAGGGGCGGTCACAGGCACCACAAATCATGGAATGCACTGATTTGCCTCCATGGCAGCTGCCGGGTTTACTCAAACGACGGGGAAAAAGAAGATACATTCGTTTTGGATAATCCCAAAACCTGCCTGGTCCTTGAACCAAAAGACTGGCATATTATGGATACATTTTCGCCTGATGCGATTCTTCTCGTACTTTCGAATGAATTCTATGACCAATCCGATTATATTGATGAGCCATATCTTGCTCAGCAGAAATTATCAGTATGATTCCATTTCTTGACTTAAATCAAATCAACAAGCCGCATTTAGCTGCTATTGAAGAAGCTACACTTCGTGTGGTGAATTCGGGATGGTACATTCTGGGAACAGAGCTTAAAAAATTCGAAAGCGCCTTTGCCGAATATTGTGATGCGAAGCATTGTGTGGGCGTTGCTAATGGATTGGATGCAATTTCCCTGATCATCATGGCGTTCGAATTTCCTGAGGGAAGCGAAATCATTGTTCCCGCAAACACATACATAGCCACAGTTTTACCTGTAAATTTTCTTGGTTTTAAATTGGTAATGGTCGAACCGGATCCAGTTTCGATGCTGCTTGACCCAACGAAAATTGAGGCTGAAATTACACCCCGTACAAGGGCAATTCTGACTGCCGATTTATACGGAAGAAGCTGTGAGATGGGTCCGATTCTGGACCTGGCCAAAAAATATGACCTCAAAGTGGTCACCGATGCAGCGCAGGCGCACGGAGCTATTTACGCAGGACAAAAAACCGGTAGTATTGCCGATGCCACCGCTTTCAGTTTTTACCCGACCAAAAACCTCGGCGCACTCGGCGATGCCGGCGCCATTACCACCTCGGACGATCAACTGGCGGACAAACTCCGCTATCTGAGAAACTACGGCTCGCTGGAAAAATACAAAAACGATTATAAGGGTGTAAACAGCAGACTTGACGAAATACAGGCCGCTATACTGTCGGTGAAGTTGCCTTTTTTGGATGCTGAAAACAAGAGACGACGTACAATTGCCAGGCGATATTTGACCGAAATCAATTTGGCGGAACTTGTTTTGCCACCGGACGACCGTATCGATGAGGACGTTTGGCACCTTTTTGTGGTAAGGCATCCAAACCGCGCCGACCTTATTGACTTTCTGGAAAAATCAGGCGTGCAGACAAACGTGCATTATCCGTTGCCCATTCACAAACAAAAGGCCTTTGCCCATCTGAACGACCTGCATTTGCCAATTACGGAGCAAATTCATAATCAGGTAATTAGCTTACCTTTGAATCCGGTACTTTCTGACGAGGACGTTTCATTTATTATTCGTGCAGTCAATCAATTTGAGGTAAAAAAATGAAGTTATCCGTTATCATACCTGTTTACAACAGCCAACATACGATCGCCCTGCTCGTGGAACGGTTGTGGCTTGCACTTTCTTCCATTGATTTTGAGATTATTCTGGTCAATGATTGCAGCCCGGACCAGTCCGAGAAGATTTGTAAAGAGTTGGCTGCATTACACGAAAATGTACGTTTCATCTCGCTTAGAAGAAATTACGGAGAATTTAATGCTGTCATGTGCGGTCTCAACTGGGCGAAGGGAGACTACTGTGTGATGATTGATGATGACTTCCAAAATCCCCCGGAAGAAATTTTAAAACTCATGGCCATCGCTGAAACCGGTGCTTATGATGTTGTCTATACTTATTACAGCAAAAAAGAGCACGCGCTGTACCGGAATGCGGGAAGTAAATTCGTGAACTGGATCACAAGTTATCTTTTGAATAAACCAAAAGACTTATATCTGTCAAGTTTTAAACTGATCCGAATGGAGGTCGTTAAGGAGATCATCAAATACCAGGGACCTTATCCATATATAGACGGACTGATTTTCCGGATTACGAGAAACATCGGTACGGTTCAGGTGGCACACCTGAAAAGAAAGGAAGGAATGTCCAATTACACCTGGCGGAAACTGATTTCATTGTTTCTCAATATATTATTCTGCTATTCTTCGTTGCCTATACGTCTGTTTATGCCAATTGGGCTTGGCCTGTTTGCAACCGGTTTTGCATTGTTGTTACTGATGTTCGTTCAGTGGATCATTGGCCCTGATCCGAAAGGATGGCAGGTTATGACCGCTGCGATCATGTTTATCGGCGGTATCCAATGCACATTACTCAGCGTTTTGGGCGAGTACATTGGGAAAAGTTTTATGGCACAAAGCGGGCAGCCTCAATACGTAATCAAGTATAACAGCTCCGAATCATGATCAACAACCGGAAGGAGTTTCAGCGCATGTTTGAGGTCGAGCAAAAATTATGGTGGTACAAAACGCTCCACGGAAAAGTATTGTCGCAGCTAACCAAACACTTTTCAGGCTTCAAACCGGAAGTGCGTATTCTGGATGCAGCTTGCGGAACGGGTGGTTTGCTGACATTTCTGAGAGAAAAAGGCTATCAAAATCTTACCGGCTTCGACTATTCGGAGCATGCCATTTCTTTATCCGCGGAACGGAACCTGGATGTAAGCTTCGGAGATTTGCGCAACGTCGACTCCTTCCGTCCCACGGAAAAATTTGACGTAATTATCTGCAACGACGCGCTGTATTTTTTAACGGATGCTGAAATCATATCCGCATTGAAAAGCTTTCGCAAGCGATTGAATCCAAACGGCCTTGTTATTGTCAATATCCACGCTTTTGAAGCCTTTTCAGGCACGCACGATATAGCAGTTGGCAGTTCGCGCAGGTTCGAATTAAAAGATTTTTTTGGCTACGCATTTTCATCGGATTTGAAAATAACCCACAATACCTACTGGCCATTTGCACTTTCTTTGCCAATTTTGGCGGTTCGCCAATGGCAACGATACAAGATCAAAAAAGACGGAATAACCACTGAACATACAGAGTCCGATGTGAGTTATCCCGGCGATACTATCAATAATCTGCTACTAAAAATCCTCAAAGTCGAAGAAAAATTGCTCCCCAGATCCCCTTTTGGCAGTTCTCTTTTTATGACATTTCAATAACCAGTCCGGCCGCTCACCAGATTACGTATATAGGTAAAAGTTTCGCTGGGTTTCCGTTGCCGCTACGAAATATAACACGCTCAGCATTTGTTGCGAAGCATTGACGACCCCTCCTATGCGTTGCGACTTCGTTATTTTGTCATTATTGCAGTGAAATGCGGTTATCTCAACAGAAAAATAATCTTTCAAAATGACAGGTAAAATCGGGTAGTTTTACTATAAAATTATATAAAAATAAAACCGTTATTTGCAGTACAACCCGCTAAGGAATGCCAAATAAGCACTTCTGATCATTTAATTTGTCGAACCAACATCGTCATGATTTGTTTCACTCGCAGGCATACTTCATTCACATGCATGGGTATTTTCCTCATGTTAAGCTTGTTGACGAAAAATCAGGCCTTCGGTCAAAATCCCAAACCCTACTATTTCGAACATTACGCACAGGAAAACGGACTTTCGCAGGGAAGTGGTTATACCTCCGTTCAGTTCGATGATTTTGTATGGCTTGGTACTCAGGATGGCCTGAATCGGTTTGACGGTTATGGATTTAAGATTTACAAAAATCTTCCTGTCTCAAATTTTGTTGCCGCGTTACTGAATGACCTCCATGGTCATCTGTGGGTGGAACCAGTCGTGGACTCGCAATTTATGACCCGAAAACGGATGGTTTTCTCACATTTGAAAAATTTATCGGTCACGAACATCCGCTGCAAACTGCTTCTGTCAGGCAACTCCAACGCGACAAGTCAGGAAATATCTGGATCTTAACCGATAAGGACGGGGCTTTTCATTACAATTTCAAAAACAAAACTACCCAAAGCTTCCCTGATTTTTCAAATAAATTAATTGACATTTCGGAGGGTGCCAATGGAAGTATTTTTGTCGCGACGGACGAAGATGTATTCCGGCTCGACGCCGATAAAAAAAGTTTTTCAGCACTTCGCATCAAATCAATACTTGGCCTGAATGAAAACGCAATCATACGCGCGATCCTTTCCGATCATCTGAATCAGCTCTGGGTCGGCACCTATGAAAATGGTCTTTTTACGTTGCAGCAAAATGGAAAAATATTAAATGTGAGCCGACACATCGTAAAGGGTAACTCCCCTCAAAACATCAGCAGCAACGAGATCACACGGTTAATGGAAGATTCCAAAAATCAGATCTGGATCGGAACAAGAACTGGCGGAATATCAGTTTATAACCCTGACAATCAGCACTTCAAACAAGCTTTACACGCGGAAAATAAAATAAACAGCCTGGCTGAAAACTTCGTACTTTCTTTTTCGGAGGACCGGCAAAAGAATGTCTGGGTTGGATTAAGTGGCGGTGGTTTTGACAAGTACGACCCTCGAAAATACCAGTTTAACCTGATTCGGAAAAATGAACCGAATCTAGCAGAATCTCTCTCCGACAACATGGTTTTTAAAATTTTCCAACATCAGCATTATTTATACATCGGCACGCAGTCTGGCGGAATTACCACCTATGATCCTAACAAAAGAGAATTCAAGACTTACAAAAACATCCCCGGAAACCCCACCAGCTTGCTGCATAACGAGGTTTATGATATATCTGCCGACGACGCGGGGAAATTATGGGTGGCCACCGGAAAAGGATTGTGCAGATTTGATACAAAAACGCAACGTTTTGAATCTTTCACGGAAAAGGAAGAACCGGGCCTGGTTTATTTATTTGCTGCCCAGGCAATCAGAGGCCAAAATGAAGTATGGACAGGCGGCCAACGGGGACTGCACCGTTTTGACACGAAAGAAAACAAATGGAAAACCTGGGGCGATTTGCCGCAGATTAAAGCCATTTCAAAATATGTGATCAGGTTAATTTTTGAAGATTCCGAAACCAATATCTGGATCGGGACCATTGGCCACGGATTGTTTAAATATTCAAAAAAAACAAAAATAGTCTCTCATCTGGATCAAAAAAAAGGAATTGATTGTGCCAATATCAGGTCCGTCTTCGAAGACGAAAAAAGCTTTTGGATCGGAACCGACTGCGGCGCTTTTGTTCTCAATAAAAAAAATGGAGTTTCCAGTCACTTTACAGAATCAAACGGATTGCCGAATAATGTGGTTTATGCCATTTTAAAGGACCGCAGCGGCAGCTATTGGTTGTCAACCAATAACGGGATTACCCATTACAATCCAATTAAAAAAAGCTTTAAAACGTACACCGCTTCTGACGGTTTACAGAGTAACGAATTCAACACCAATTGCGCGCTCGCCGACAGTGCCGGATTGCTCTATTTCGGGGGTGTGAAAGGAATCAGCTATTTCAATCCGGCCGACATAGTTACAAATTCATTTGTACCACCTGTAAAAATTACAGCTATCGAGGTGATGGACGAAGTGTTTAAGGATAGCATCGCAACACCTTATCTGAAATCAATAAAGCTGCCATACGATCAGAACTTCATTTCAATTGAATTCTCGGCATTCAACCTCTCCAATTCTGAAAAAAATACTTATCAGTACAAACTGGAAGGAATCCAGGAAAACTGGGTTAAAGCAGGCTATCAGCACGTTGCAAAATACACCAATTTACCTCCCGGGAATTACGTTTTCAGCGTGCGGGGCGCAAATGACGACGGCATCGAAAATCCTTTAGAAACAAATCTGGAAATACACATCAACCCTCCCTACTGGCAGACCTGGTGGTTCCGATCGCTGATATCCCTGGCGATCGCAGGGGTCATTTACATTGCTTTTCGCAATCGTGCAGCCAGGATCAGGGAAGAGGAAAGGCAAAAGGCCGAGATTCAAAGAATCCGTTCGGAGGCAGAAATGTTGTCGCTGCGGGCGCAGATCAGTCCCCAGATTATATACAATAGCCTGAATTCGGTCGACGCGTACATTTTAATCAACAAACGAAAAGATGCTTCAAATTTCCTGCAGATATTTTCAAGAATGATGCGGAAAATGTTGGAGAACAGCAAGTACGAGCTAATCTCAATTGAAGATGATCTTGAAACACTTCGGCTTTTTACCAGGCTGGAAGAAGAGCGTTACGGAAATTTGTTTGTTACAGAATTTGACGTGGATCCGGCATTAATTGAAAACCGGAATCAAATTCCTCCGCTCCTGCTGCAATCATTTATTGAAAATGCCATTGAACACGGCCTCCGAAATCCTAAAAGTGAAAAGGGCTTCCTCAAGATCTCGCTCAAAGCAGATAAAAAGAAATTGCTGGTTGAAATCTCCGACAATGGCAATGGTTTCAGGTTTAACGACGGAAAGACTGGTTTTCACAAATCCATGGGCATGGACGAAACAGTGAAAAGGATCGCTTCTTTCGGTGATTTGCACAATATGAAAACAGCCGTTACGATCAGCGAAACTGAACTGGAAACCAAGGTGCGTTTCGTGCTTCCTTTACTTTTCTGAAAATACAGAGATTACTCCGTTGATGAAAACCCTGTCTTTTTTAATGCATCAAACAAGTTTCTGACCTCATTGATCTTGTCCTTTCCATTTATATCAAAATACCAGAATGCTTCCAGTTCACCACGGTGCATGGCCTGATTCATATCACCGCTTTGCGATTTATGTGCGGCTTTGACCCAATCCGCAACGATCATATAACTGTGTTTTTTCTCTTCTCCAAAACTATAAGAACGGTCAAATACAAACGAAGGAGCAGGACTGGTTACCCTGGTTTCAGGATAATTTTTCAGCGATGTAAATTCAAACCCCGAATCCCTATTTTGTGATTGCGCACCGAGAACAATCGGTTTTTTACCGGTTTTCATCCGTTGCACAGCACGAAGTGCACTAAGCGAGGCTGTTTTGTGATGTCCGTGCTGGCCCTCATGCGGCAATAAACAGAATACAAAATCGTATTGACCCCGCGCTAAAATTTCGTCCAGACGTCGGTTCACGAAATCAATATCCCAATTCGTCCCTTCAAGATATGGCCGTTCGTCTCTGCTGTAATAGTCATCCTTTTGGTCCAAAAAGAAAAAATTCCCGATTCCCAAAATCTCTCCTGAAGCCATCATTTCCTTTTTGCGTATCAATGGTAAATGTTTCCGTCCAACCACGGAATCGACCATATTCATGCCATAGTAACTGGATGCAACCAGTCCATTGTAGCCGCCCGATGCATCTGTGATGAGGGCAAGATCCGCCGAACCTTTCAGTTCATGTGTAATCTTGAAAATTGTTACAGGAAACATTGTTTCATCATCCGGATGCGCTGTAACGATCAGTACACGTGGACTTTGTGCAAATGTGATCATTGGAAGAATGACCAGGACGTAAACGAAAATTTTCATAGAAATGAATTTCGCATGTGAGTTATAAATGTAATGCTTTGTCAGTAATCTTCCGCATGGTTGGTTTTGCGGATTGTTTTCGCTCAAACTATTGTTGAAATGTTTTGAAACAAGTAAATGGCTTTATAATGGATTTACAATTAAAAGGAAAAACTGCATTTATTACGGGTTCTACCCAAGGTATAGGACTTGCTACTGCGAAACGTTTGTTGGGAGAGGGAGCGACAGTCATTATCAACGGCAGGTCAGAAGAACGGGTAGTGGAGGCAATCGAAAAGTTGAGGAACAACAGTCCTGATGTACACATTTCCGGTATTGCAGCCGACTTTTCCAAAGTGGAAGAAGTAAACGCGTTGCTGGAGAAATTGCCCGACGTAGATATATTAATTAATAACGCCGGGATATTTGAGCCAAAACCCTTCGCCGAAATTTCCGACGAAGATTGGTTCCGGTTTTTTGAAGTGAACGTCATGAGCGGTGTCCGGTTATCAAGAGCACTTTTTCCGAAAATGCTCGATAAAAACTGGGGCAGAATTATATTCATTTCCAGCGAATCCGGAGTAAATATTCCGGAGGAAATGATCCATTATGGTATGACCAAAACGGCTCAGCTTGCTGTCAGCCGCGGACTTGCCGAGCTGACAAAAGGAACGGGAGTTACAGTTAATTCGGTGCTGCCCGGCCCGACCCGCTCAGAAGGTGTCGACGAATTTGTAAAACAGCTGGCAGCTGCCGGAAACGTAACGCAGGAAGACGCAGAGAATGATTTTTTCAAAACAGCGCGGCCGACTTCATTGCTGCAACGTTTTGCTTCTGTGGACGAAATAGCCAATTTGATCGCTTATGTATCGAGCCCATTGTCCTCTGCAACAAACGGATCGGCATTGAAAGTAGATGGTGGCGTGGCGAAATTTATAATTTGATTGAAGATTTGGAACCGGTGGCGAGGTTGCGTTTATTGATTTTAGCATATCCTTACCGCCGGTCCTGGATTATTTTATTATCAGGACCTCTGCTTTTTTTGCAAATTGTGAGCCAATCCACATCCCGAGAAACCCGGCGATTAGTCCATAAATTGTGGCGGGATACTCTGTTTCAATGAACACACAGGTAAGCCATACTACCAGCCCCATAAGCATAGAAACAAGGCAGCCTGCCTGATTCGAATTTCTCCAATAGAGCCCGGCTGCCAGCGGCACAAAAAGCGACACGAGACTGAAAGCGGAGGATTCCGCCACAAGTTCAAAAATACTTTCCCGCGTTGCTGCCATGTAAATGCAAACTGCAGTAATCCCGAGGATTCCCCAGCGTATGGTTGCAAGTAACTGCTTGTCGGTAAGTTCCGGCTTGAAAAATTTAATAATATTCTCTCCCAAAACCGTGGCAGGAGCCATAATGGCACTGCTGGTTGTGCTCAATATTGCAGATACCAACGCGCCGAAGAAAAGTATCTGAAGCGGTAATGACATGTGTTTCAGCACCATGTTGGGAATGATCATCTGCCCGGCTGCCTTAGATTCTTCCGGATATAAATGATGCCCACAGAGCCCGATAAACAATGGAAGCAAGGCAACGGTAACATACATCAGCGACGATAGCAGGGTAGCCTTTACGGATACGTCGGCTGACTCCGCTGACATTACTCTTTGAAAAACATCCTGCTGCGGAATGGATCCAAGCCCGATTGTGATCCAGGCTGCGAAGTAGGCTACATAACTTTTAAAATCAGGTTTAGGATAAAATCTAAAAAAGTCTTTGGGCGCCGAATTGATCAGCGGAGAAAAGCCCCCAACTTTTAAATAAAGAATTACGCTGACAATCAACAGACCAATTATGATTGTAATAGTCTGAACAAAATCAGTGATTGAAATGGACCACATACCGCCCCAGATGGTGTACAACGTGACAACGATGGAACTTAGTAAAATGCATTCTGTGAGCTGCCAGCCCAGAACAACTTTCAGAACGATACCCATTGCCAATAACTGCGCGGCGATCCAGCTGAAATACGACGGAATGATCAGAATAGCTGATAGTAGTTCGGCCTGCCTCCCATAGCGAATTCTGAAGAAATCACAGAAAGTGATCACATTCATTCTATAGAAATGCCTGGCAAAAAACATTCCGACAAGAAAAAGGCACAAAGCTGCACCGAATGGATCCTCGATAACGCCTAGCAGTCCGTTTTTGATGAATTCTGTGGGCGCTCCCATAATGGTTTCCGAACCAAACCAGGTTGCGAATGTGATCGACGCCACCAAAATAAGTGGCAAACGCCTCCCGGCCAATACGAAATCAGTAGTGCTCGCGATTCTTTTGGAGGCCCACACGCCTATGCAAAGATTGAGACACAAATACAAAATGATGGAAAAAGCCAGCATTCCTTTCCGAAAGGGTTTTGTATGAAAAATGATAGAAAACAAGTAAAAAACTCCTTTACCTGTTAAGTTTATTGGCAGGCAAGTGCCAAGATTGAGATAAAAATACGTGCTTCATCGTATAAAGCACTTATTAAAAGAAAAGTTTAGATTTCTTTTTAACTTTTGTCAATAAATATTTCGAAAAAACCAGGTATTATTACTAATAACTACCTCCGATTTTTTAAAGCAGGCCAATGTCTCGTATACCGGATATTATAAAAAAATTCAGGACAGAATCTCTTTCAGAGAATTTATCTTCTTTTTCGCGACGCTCGTTTATTCGCGAGAGTTCCAGAATACTCGCAGCAGGAAGTGCGTTTCAGATGCTGTCCGCGTATCAGTCTCGCAATCTCCCTAAAATCGTCATTATTGGTGGCGGGTTATCGGGACTTACTGCGGCTTATCATCTTGAAAAGGCAGGATTACAAGCCCAGATCTTCGAATCACAAAGCAGAATAGGAGGCAGAATCATTTCGGCAAATGGTCTTGTTGCTGATAACATCACCACTGAATTGGGTGGAGAGTTTATAGATTCGACACACACCGACATCCTTAATTTCTGTCGCGAATTTAAATTACCACTGCTTGACATGCGGGCTGCTTCGGAAAAAAAGCTCATCGGGACAGACTATTACTTTGGAGGTAAAAGAATCAGCGAGCAGCAGATCATCCATGAATTTAAGCTGTTTTCACCTCTTATGAAAAAGGACATAGATGCTCTGCCGGAATCTCTTGATCCCACTCATCCGAAGGTTATTGAGCTGGACCGCCTATCCGTTGACGCATATCTGCGTAAAATCGGAATGACAGGCTGGCTGTTTGACATCATCAGTACTTCCTTCACAAGTGAACTGGGAATTCCAGCCGACGAACAGTCGAGCCTTAATATGCTTGTTTCGCTAAACACCGATACTACAAAAGGCTTTGAAATATATGGTGACAGCGACGAACGCTACAAGGTTTTAGGTGGCAACGAACGCATCATTTCAGAGCTGAGAAGAGGGCTTAAGAGCATTGTCAGGACAGGATATCATCTGAAACGAATCAACCCCAACGGCACTGGATACAAACTGGCCTTTGACAATGGTGAGGAGGTAAATGCGGACGTGCTGATTGTCACGCTTCCGTTCTCAGTTTTGCGAGAAGTTGAGCTCAACATCCCCTTACCCGAACGAAAACGAAAGTGTATCAATGAACTTGGGTACGGTATGCAGTCCAAATTATTCATTGGGGTAAACCAGCGCATTTGGCGCCATCAGGGATATTCCGGCTATGCCCTCAGCGACACAATTCACAATGGCTGGGATAGCAGTCAAATGCAAAAATCAAACACAGGCCCTGGAGCTTACAGTCTTTTTTTAGGAGCTGACAAAGGCAAGAATCTGACCATCTCTCAATATGATTCTTATCTGGACTCATGTGAGCAGATATTTCCCGGCATAAAAAAAGCAGCTAACGGGCGTAAAAATCTTTACAATTGGAACAATAACCCGATGACCCGCGGTGCTTATGCCTGCTATAAAGTTGGGCAGGTGGCCAGTTTGGGTGGCGCAGAAAGTGAGCCAGTCGGCAACATGTTTTTTGCAGGAGAGCATTGCAGCAACAATTTCCAGGGCTTCATGAACGGAGCAGCAGAAACCGGCAGACAGGCCGCACAACAAATTCTTAAAAAGTCCGGTGTAAAATATCTGCATACAAAATAAATATATTCGAAAAATTCTATTTTATGAGCCAACTGATCGCCAACACACCCGCGCCGCCCTACTATGTGGTGGTATTTACAATTGTCCTAACAAACGACCTGGAAGGTTACGAGGAAATGGGAGGCCAAATGGTCGAACTTGCCTATCAGCAACCCGGTTTCCTGGGTATGGAGTATGGCGGTGGGGAGGCAGAACTGACAATTTCGTATTGGGACAGCCTGGAGTCCATAAGTAACTGGCGCCATGTAGCAGCACATGTGATCGCCAGAGACTTGGGACGTAAAAAATGGTTTCAGGAATTTAAAGTTCGTATCGCCAAAGTTGAACGGGATTATGAGTTTGGTACGGGCGGATAGGAATGCCTTTTACTGAGCTGCCTTTCCGGTTTTTGGCCTCATCTGCGGAAGGATTCTTTTGGCGCTGCGCTTTCGCTGCCAAAAATATTTACGGCTTCGATTTGGATCAAAAAGATTTGTAATCAGCAGATAGATAATCAGAACAGCAAATACAATTTGAATGGATAAGTGCGCAAGATCTAACGGATCATAACTTTCTTTCAATGAGAAAATCCGAATGGGCGAGATCCTGTCCAAGGCCTGAAGTGGCACCTTAAACCAAACCGGAACATCTTCCAGACATACCACCACGTTCTCATTTCCAGGCACTTTCTTAGAAAGCTCGTCTTTAAAGAAATCACGAATTATTTGGTAAAAACTAAATGCACCCACAATAGTAACCAGATTTTGAATGCGACGTTGATACTTGCTTGAAAGCTCCTCCTGCTTTGCACTTATAAGTTTATCCAGCTGCTCTAACTTAAGCACAGAATCCTTTATCCGTTCAGAGATACCTCTTCTCTCCATCCCCTGGGTAAACAGCTCTGTTTCCGTTTTGTATTGAAAAACATTTCCCAAAATGTCGTCATTCAACAAATCGTCAATTGTATTACGCTGACCAATTAGCTCAGGAATCGATCTTTTAGACTTCCCATTGCGAAGCTCGTCCAACAATTGATTAAGGCGTCCTTCTGCATCACGGGAAATGTAATCGTTATTTGCAAGCACTGCACTTGGAATAAGCAAATACGCATTAATACCGAGTGTATTCCAGAAAGTATCCATCACATCGTCTTCATAACCAAGCATTGCTAACACACCACGATGGATCACCATAAAAGATGTTTCAGTCTTGCTATCCGGCAATGGCACAAGTGTGTCATCAATTTCCTGAAAACCCATGCGATCGTAATCGAAAATTCCCAAACAAATCCCGCAATAGGATTTGAATACATAATCTGCGTATTCTTCTGCCGAAAAGTCCTCAGGCTTTTTCGGCATTTCAACATCATCATCGTGCAGGCTTTTATACAGCGCCCTCACCTTTTCCCGTATTGTATTTTTTTCATCAAGAGTCAGGGTTGGCGCATCGGGATTTTTCTCAAAACGAAGAAAATTATTAAAATCTAATTTTTCCTCATCAACTTCCCCGGGATTTGTCGGTTTCGGGGTAATATCACCGGTATCTATCTCCACTACCCCGGAACGTACATTGCGAAGTGAGACCGCTAAGTCAGCCTTATCCATAAGCCGCTCAATTTTCCCATCTTGATTCTGAGAGTATTTCACTCCCGTCAGTTGTGTGAGCAGCTCTACCAAATTATCTGGTTTAGTAAGCCAGGGCATGTCTACTTCCAACCTTTCGATATTAAAAAAACTGTAAAAAATCCTCCTAAGAATTTCCACAATTTCTATGCAGCTCCTTTCAATTCCTCTCAGAAACCATGGAATAGTTTTTACCCACCATAATATCTTGCGAATACCTTTTTCAAGCGCTTCCTCGGATATATTTTCTATAAAATGTCTTTTTGGAAAACACCAGTCCCGGTCGAAAAAAAACAGCCCACCCGAATCAGACTTTTTGTCTTCAATCTGAGTTTCTTTATTAAACTTGTTGTCCCCAACCACAAATTTAACTTCCCGCATTACCTTACGCCTGTCTTCCTCACTTTCGTGCTCCTGAGATCCGCTAAAAAAACGCATCAACTTGATTGTTTCCAATTCTGTAATGCCATTCTGGTCCTCGTTGGGTTTTAAAACAAGATGCCACACCCTGATTGCGCTCTTCAAAAAATAAGTATAGCTGACACAGGCTGTCATTTCGACCTGATACATGAATGACGGCAGGGCGTTATCTTGTCCCGTTTCCATATTGAACAAAACCGGTTCAATTGCGTCATTGTGCGGTAACCGGTAAAATGTTTCTACCCGTCCCTCCGAAGTGAACTCGAAATGCGAAGGAAAGTGCACAGTTACTTTATTGGACCGCAAACCATAATAGCGAGTGAAATAGGGAGGCTCTGACTGATACTTGTAAGCAAAGAGATCACTTTCGCCAGAATGGGCTACCGGGCAATACAATGCGACCGGCTTAACTGATGATGTCAACCGCAGCTCTTTTTTCACCATGTCTACAATACGGCCCAGCCTTGTTCTGACAGGTTTCCGAGGTGCCATATCATGATATGGATCAATCCCTGTTGGCTCGAAGTAGTCTTCATCTATAATTATTTCAAAACCGATGCTAGCGCGTTTGTACAGAAAACGTGGCTCTTCGAGGCTTGGAACCTTATGTAAATATAGAACTGTCGAATGCTCTGTAAATCTGTTTTCAAATAATGATTTCGAATTCAGGCTTATCGAATCGTTGTTACTCCCGTCCTTAAAGCCTCTTAAAGGCGTTCGTTTTGCCGGCACAAAATTCCAGCAACGATTCAAATCTGTTTGAAAATGTATATATGAATTTTGCAAAGCATAACTATGATTTACAATAAAGGCCATAATTATTCCTGACTCGACAGCAAGCCAATCCGGAACTTTTAAAGCCTGAGGAAAAGTCAGTAAAAAGTAATTGCGGTCATCATTCAATTTTGAATCAAATGACGGATGCCTGTACGCGAATCTCAGAAAGCGCGCATCTATTCCGTGAAATGCGGAAAGCGTTTTGACCGCCAATCTCTCTCGGAACTTTGGAGAAGGCAAAGTTGCACTTGCCGCATCGTGATTCACTTTCTTTATCATGATGGGATTAACCGCTTCATGAAAGACACCCAGTACAACCTTATTGGCAAAATTCGGAGACTTCTTTTCGGAGGAGATAATTGGAATCCACGCAACATTTTCTTCCAAAAAATTGACCAGGCTATACAAGGCTCCCTTCTGTCCGTCCTGATGTCTGGGAATATGAGTTAAAAGCCATCCCAGGACCTTTTGCTGACTAATTTCAAATTCTAACGCCTTCTTGAAGTCGTCAGAAACTGCGTTATCTGACAAAGGCCGTCTGGAAGTTCCGAGAAGATCATCATTGATTAAAACCGACTCGATGAATACAGACCTTGAACCCGGTAAGTAATGGCCTACACAACCTACTCTTACCTCAATTTCTTTCGGGACAAAACCAATTATCAAAAAGGTAAATGGTTTCTCTGTCGGATTATGCAAACACTGAGCAAGGGTATTTAAATTCCTGATTTGACCCCTTATCTCATCTTCCGAAATCATTCGGGCGCCTCTGCTAAATACAGCTTCCGGCGATTTATTATATAGTTCAAAAAATGATTTTATGATTTGAATATTACTATCATCGCTCCAATGAGAATCTGTAAGGATTAATTCAAATTGGTATTTGATTTCATCATCTTCATAAGGATTGTTCGCCTTCTCCGGAATAGGCCAATGCCTCGCAGCCCTTTCAGAAAATACTGAGAATTGATCAAAAAAAGTTTTGAGCTGCCGTTTAATAGAAGATTTCATAAATTACGAAGAGGTAGGGTTGAGTACTTCTTCGTAATTTAATCAGCAAGCTTTGTAACCGCAATAAAATTCTAGAATTAATTAGATTTCTATTCCAGGTATTGTTGTTAGTGCTACGGATTGTGAATCAATACTTTGACCAATCAAATTTTGAAACATTTCTTGGATTATATTTCTACCATCCGCATTCAACCCAATCAATTTATTAGCCGGAAATTCAGCTCCCGAAGCACTTTCGTATTGGTTGATAAAGGCGAGGTCTTTCAGGTAGTTTTCATAACCATAACGCGTTGCCGAGCCGGGCTCCTTGTTAGCATCAAGACTTTTAGCCAGCTCCATGACAAACCGGATCACAGTGTTCACAGGGATTTCATCTTTTAGTCCGGTAAGCTCCGGAAATGACAGCAGGTAAAGATTTGTGACAATTCCCTTGTCATCTCCCAAAGGTGGCTGAATGTAGTTGAAATCAATTCGTTTCGCTCCCATTCTGCTAAAAAATTTGAGCCTTTTGGCAGGTGGCATAGAGTCCTGCTCTGGCAACGTGTCAAAGGGGTTATTTGATTCAAAAAGTACCGCGTTTACTGGTTTTTTATACTCCTTTTCAAAAAATACCACCAATCCTTTCAATCCTTGATCGCTCTTGATCAATGACTCAGCAATTTTCTGCTGCCCGGCCCCAATTTTCACCCCACGAAACCTTTGGTCTACAAAAAGATAGGTAACCAGACCACAGGCACAGTCCGGATAAAATTCGACAATACAGCCTGCCGCAAACTTTTTTTCCCCGATGGGACTCACAAGTTGATAGGCCAGCAAGTGCGTGTGTGGATTATCAGTACCTTCTGAAATGCGCTCTTTGATAAAAGCGGGATCCTCTCTTTCGTCCGGGTCAGGGAAGTTTGAAGGATCTTCATAAAGAGCAAAAAAGGAATCTATTAATTCGGGATATTCGTCCAGATCTTCGGACTTCGTAATACGGATAATTTCAAAAGCGTAATCGGCGTAATTAGTCATATGTGATGAAATTGGGATATTTTTTGTCCAAACTTAATTCATTAGCCGAAGAGTATAAACTTATTCCTTTGAAAATAACCCAGATAGAAGGAAATGAGTTTTTCTGAGCTAAACAACCCATCTTGTAACACAACAATTAAGACTATTTCCCGACCATCTATATTAAAAAAAGCCAGGAAATGAGTTTGACTCAAATTCCCGGCTTTTACTTAAACCAATAAATTATCTTGGACCGGGCCTGCCGTTGTGTCCATACTGCCTATAATTCTGTCGATTGTAATTTCTGTTACTTCGTCCGTGACTGTGCCGGCCTCTGTCCCTATAAACCACACGCGGCGGCGGAGCAGGCACCACGACTACCGGTCTCGGTGGCCTGTGGCGATAACCATAACCTCCATTGCCGTACCCGTTCCTGTAACCATAATCATAGCCAGGACCACGGGAGTGATACACGCAGGATGAAAAGCTTAAAGCAATAATCAGCATCCCGGCAATTGTCAAAATTATTCTGGATCTATTCATGACTTTTCTATTCATTGTTATGTATACATAACGTTTTCAAGACATGATTAGTGCAAAATAATTGACCTTAACAAGTGTTAACAACCGCTCTATCTTGCGTTATCCACACTCAAAACAAGTAGTAAACCACATACAACACGCTGTAATGGCACAATTTGCAGATTTATCCACAGGTTATCCACACACCTGATGTGGATAACTCATGGATACGTAATCAGGCTTCTACATCATAGATAAGCACCTTCTCCCAAAGGTGAGCACAGTCAGCAACGAACTTGGTATGCAGTGGGTGCACCTGATAAACATCATGTGCAGCCTCGTCAGCAAAGACAAGAATTTCAGCAAAATCGTAGGTAGCGTCAATTACGGGACGGCGCGTCGAAGCGGGTGTTCCGATGTACACGGATTCGATGGATTCTATTGCTTCAAGACTTTTGATTCCAGCCAGAAGTTCTTTTTGAGCTTCCTCGTTGTCTTTTTCTTTCAGCCAAAAAAATACGTTATGTACAAACATGGATACAGATTTATGGATTGGTAAATTGATTAAGAATTAATTTCTTCAAAAGATTGGGCTGGCGTAATATCTAACCCTGATGCGGGAAAAAACTTTTCAAGTTTGAATGAAAATGTAGTCCCTTTTTCGGGTTTGGACATCACCGCTATTTTGGTGTCATGCGCATTGATGATGTGCTTCACTATCGCCAATCCCAGACCTGTCCCACCTCTGTCTTTTGAACGGCTTTTGTCGACCCGATAGAAACGTTCAAAGATACGATTCAAATGTTCCTGCGGAATACCCGGACCGTTGTCACGCACCGAAATTTCAATGTATTTTTTCCCCTCGTTGAAATGAACGATCACCTTGCCTCCCTCATTTCCATATTTTATGGCGTTTTCCACAAGATTCAGCATAACCTGCTCAAGGCGGTCTTTGTCTGCTTTTACCCAAACCTGCTTCACCTCGTCGGGTTTTACTTTTAACGAGATATTGCGGTCAGCTGCAATGTTTTCAAGTCGGCTGAAAATCCCCAGCGTCAAAAGTCTGATGTCGACCTGCGCGAGATTCATTTTAATATCGCCCGTTTCCATTTGGGAAAGGACCAGAAGATCCTTTACCAGAACATCCAGACTATCCAGATTTTTCGCCGCCTTTTTCAGAAAACGCTCACGAACATTTTCATCGTCCATCGCACCATCCAGCAAAGTGTGGATAAATCCCTGAGCAGCAAAAATCGGCGTTTTGAATTCGTGAGATACGTCCGCGAGAAATTCCCTCCTGAACAACTCGAGCTTTTTCAGTTCATCAATTTCCTTCTGCTTTTTTGAAACATACACGAAGATTTCGTCATTGATGGTTTTCAGCGGATTCGACTCAATGATCAGCTTTTTACGCGGAGTCATGTTAAAATCCTTCATTTTAAGTTTGTGAATCGTCCGGTACATTTTGTTTACTTCCCGGAACACGAGAATGTCAACCGTGTAAAGCACCAAAAAAAATGAAGCAATAAAAGCCGAAATGGAGGCCACAAAAAGCATACTCTTTGTAACTCCATCGACAAATGCCAAAAAGGATGTCGTGATCAGCGAGATGAGAAATGCCAGAATAATTGCAATAAAGCGAGGACTCAATGACATGGTGGGCGTCTTAACATGAACCGGATTGTGATTTACAAATATCCCATAAAGTTAACATTCTGTTTCCAGGAAAATCGTTTTTATTGCTAAGCCTTGGCCTTTGTTAATGTTTTGGTAATATGAGAGTCCACCATCTTAAAAAAAAGGAGAAAGCCCGGCGGCCTTCTCCTCTCTAACTTAAAATACCGTAATCAGAATCCTCCGCGATATTTGTAAGTGCTCGACACTTTGTCAATCGCAACAATGTACGCGGCAATCCGCAAAGAAACTTTATACTTAAGTGACGTTTCATAGACTTTGTCAAACGAATCTTTCATGATCCGATCCGTACGGCGATTTACCCTTTCCAGGGTCCATTTGTAACCGATCCGGTTTTGAACCCATTCAAAATAAGACACCGTGACTCCGCCGGCATTTGCCAGAATATCAGGAACCACCATGATCCCTTTTTCATTGATGATATCATCCGCTTTTGATGACGTTGGCCCGTTTGCACCTTCCACGATCATTTTCGCCTGAATTCCCGAAACATTTTTGCGTGTGATCACATCTTCCTTGGCAGCCGGAACAAGCACATCTACCGGCAATGTCAGCAGATCGTCGCCCGGAATCAGTTCCGCACCTGAAAAACCTTCCAAAGAACCTTTGTTATTATCGCGATAGGCAACGGCGGCAGCTACATCAATCCCTTTGTCATTATAATAAGCCCCCGAAATATCGCTGATTGCATGAATCGCAACACCTCGTTCACGCAGCAGCAAAGCCGCATGAGACCCAACGTTTCCAAAACCCTGAACTACCGCAGTTGCACGATACGGATTGATCCGCAATTTTTCCATACCAGCCAAAGCGGAAACCATCACACCACGGCCGGTCGCCTCCGTGCGGCCCAACGATCCGCCGAGCACAAGCGGCTTTCCCGTCACAACGGCTGGCACCGTCATTCCTTTTGCTTTTGAATATTCGTCCATCAACCAGGCCATTTCCCTCGGACCTGTTCCCATGTCAGGCGCAGGAATGTCCTGGTCCGGGCCAAAAACATCCAGCAAAGCAGTTGTGTAAGCGCGCATCAGTCTTTCCATCTCTCCTGCCGACATCTCACGCGGGTTGCAGGCAACTCCCCCTTTTGCACCTCCGTATGGGATATCCACAACCGCGCATTTCCAGGTCATCCAGGCAGCAAGGGCCCTTACCTCATCCAGATTCACATCCGGATCAAATCGAATGCCTCCTTTACTTGGCCCAAGAATTGTTGAGTGAATTACCCGGTAACCCTCAAATGTTCTGATTTTACCGGAATCCATTGTTACCGGAATTCCAACGATCACCTGTTTTCTGGGCACCTTTAATATGTGATACATCTCCTCCGAGATCCCCAGAAGATCCACCGCTTTATCGAATCGCTGCATCATAGACTCCAATGGATTTTCCTTATCCTTAATTGGTGCCGGTTCTATATAAGACATTTTTATTCAGTTTTAAACTATTGATAATAAGTATGTTAATGAACATATAATGAATAACAACACAAACTTAATGCATTTAATCCGATAATTACAAAAACTTAAAAATTCTTGGAATAGTATAAAAATCAGCCTAGCATAGATTGTTTCATGCTACTTGATAAGCTTGAAATGAAGTGTTTGTTTTGCTGGATTAAGCAAAATTAAAACTATGATTTTCCCTTAATTTTAGAATGTGGAAATTTTAGAAAAACATATTATTTCCCAAATTATATTCTGATAGATCTCAAATTTCCAATTACTGTGCCAAAACATGCAAAACCTGCAACGGGACTAAGAGATATTTCTTAAAATAATTTAATAATAAAAAGAATGTTCGTTGTTATTCCCATTATACCAAAAGTAGTTCTTGATTACCTGCCAATCGCAAGGGTATATTTGTCAAAATATCATTTACTCCTATTGATTTAATGAAAATATTATTCTGCTCAATTTTCGTTTTTCTGGCATCAATCAACCCGCATTGTTACGGACAGGCACAGTATGAACTAAACTCAGGCTGGAAATGTGCGCCCATTTCCGGAGTCACGGCAAAGGGTAGCGAAATATCCAAGAGCGCTTTTGATCTCAAAAATTGGAAGCCGGCAGTTGTTCCGGGCACTGTACTGACCACGATGCTCGAAAACAAAGAAATACCCGATCCGTTTTATGGCATGAACAATGAAGCCATCAAGGATATTTTTCATACCGGCCGCGACTACTACACGTATTGGTTCGTAAAAGAATTTAAAGAAACCGCCGGCGCCGGAGAAAATGTTTGGCTGCATTTAAGGGGTGTCAATTACAGCAGCGATGTGTTTTTAAACGGCGTAAAGTTAAATAAGGAAACACATTATGGTATGTTCCTGCGCCAGTCCTACAATATCACCGATCAAATGAGCAAGGGTGGAGATAATCGTTTAGCGGTAATCGTTTATCCGCCTGATCCGGTGGGCAATCCCAATGGCGGACAAGGTGGCGATGGCACCATTGCTAAAAATGTGGCGCACCAGTATGTAGCTGGCTGGGACTGGATTCAGCCCATCCGCGACCGGAACACAGGTATCTGGGACAAAGTGATCATTGAAAAAACCGGAAACGTTCTGATCAAAAATCCGCATGTAGTGACAGTGGTTCCCGGAAAAAGAAATCCTGAAGGACAACAGGCGCCTGCCGTAGTAAAGGTGACTTCCGAAATCGAAAATCCTGCCGCAACGCCTGTGAAAGGAACACTCAGTTTTGTTTTGAACGGACAAAAAGTATCGAAAGAAGTTGTGGTCAAAGCAAAATCAACGACCGAAATTGCTTTACCCGACCTGACGGTAAATAATCCGAAACTCTGGTGGCCAAATGGATACGGCAAACAGAACTTGTACCCTTCCAAAGTAATTTTTACCGTCAACGGAAAAGAATCCGATCACGAAGAAATAAACGTTGGAATCCGTGAAATAACATCCGAATGGAACACAACTACCCGAAGCAAACAAATCAATGTAAACGGCCAGCGTGTGTTTATCAAAGGCGGAAACTGGATCATCTCCGATGCAATGCTACGCTTTTCTGATTCACGATACGATGCAGAAGTACGTTTTCACCGCGACATGAACCTGAATCTTTTACGTATCTGGGGGGGTGCATTGACCGAACGTCCGGAGTTTTATAATGCCTGCGATAAATACGGAATTCTGGTCATGCAGGACTTCTGGGGCTCAGGCGACTGCAACGGGCGCTGGGTGGATCCGATGAAAAAAGAAGATCAATGGACACGCCGGAAATATCCGGATGACCACGGACTGTTCCTCAAATCAGCCGCTGACCAGATCAAAATGATTCGCAATTTTCCTTCACTGGCAATCTGGTGTGGCGGAAACGAAATTACGTTGCCACAGGATATTATGCTACCGTTACGGGATTCAATTTTAACAAAACTGGATGGCACGCGCTGGTTTGTTGACTACTCCAATTCCGACGACATGTCTTTCAATTCTCTTGGCGGGAACGGTGACGGGCCGTATGGCGTCCAGTCGCTCCCTTATTTCTGGAATTACAGAACCTGGCCCTTCAACTCAGAAATTGGCTCAGTTGGCGTTGGCGACATCGAATCACTGGAACGTTTTATTCCAAAAGAGAACCTCACACCGCCTGCATATAATGACAAGACGGGCAAGGAAAAAGTAGATTCCGTCTGGAATTACCATAAGTATATTGGCTACGACAAATACATTGATTTGTATGGTAAGCCAATGGGCGCCAAGGATTTTGGCAGGAAAGCGCAGCTAGTCAATTTTGACCAGTATCGTGCACTGATGGAAGGTTTCAGCGCGCACATGTGGGACTGGTACACAGGCGTAATCATCTGGAAAACACAAAATCCATGGACGTCATTGCGCGGACAGATGTACGATTATTACCTCGACCCAAATGCTTGTTTGTACGGCCTGCACAGCGGCAGCGAACCTTTGCATGTCATGTACAATCCCGCAGATACAGCGATTGCCGTTGTGAATAATACATTTAAACATCAATATGACCTGATGCTCTCTATTAAGGCCATTGACATGAACGGAAAAGAGAAAAGCCTTGGCCAGGTGTTTATAGAGATCGGTCCGTCCACTACGCGTAGCATTCTCAGTATCAAAAAAGACATTCAGGAAATGGCACAAAAAGAAGGTATGTTTCTCTCACTTCGCCTCTTGAACCTGAACAAGGAAATTGTCAGCGATAACCTGTATTGGCTGGCTGATAAGAACGGAAATCACAGCGGTTTGCAGCAAATGGCGGCCGCACCGGTGAATATCAAAGCCCGAAAGATCGGCTCTGGAAAAGTTGAGGTTACGATGACAAATCCATCTGCAAATCCGGTTGCCTTTTTCAACCGACTCGCTTTAATTGATCCCAAAACGAAAAAGAGAATCCTCCCTGTTTTTTACGATGACAACTATGTGTCTGTTTTACCAGGTGAAAACAAAAAGGTAACTCTTGAATTTACGGAGACAACATCTGTAAATCCGCTTGTCTCCATTGAAGGATGGAATGTACCCGAAAAGTTGGTAGAAATTAAATAAGTGAAATTACCGACAACAAAAAAGGAGTTGCAAATTGCAACTCCTTTTTTGTTGTACTAGTTTGAAATGAGAATTAAGCCATTTCAACTTTTGAAGCATAACGTTTACGATCGTTTTCTTCAAGATATATTTTACGCATACGCATGCTTTGCGGCGTTACTTCAAGATACTCATCCTTCTGGATGTATTCCATTGATTCTTCAAGAGAGAAGTTGATTTTCGGAGCGATTCTCAAACCATCGTCCGTACCGGAAGCACGCATGTTGGTCAATTTTTTCGCTTCCTGCAAGTTTACAACGATATCGTTAGGGCGATTGTGTTCACCGATAACTTGTCCACCGTAAATTTCATCACCCGGCTCTACGAAGAAACGACCGCGATCCTGCAATTTATCAATAGTATAACCTGTTGCCATACCCGTTCCTTTTGAGATGATAGAACCACTCAAACGGCCAGGAATTGCTCCACGGTAAGTTTCGAAAGATTTGAAACGATGTGTCATCACAGCTTCACCCTGCGTTGCAGTAAGCACGTTAGAGCGGAGACCGATCAATCCACGTGAAGGAATTTCGAATTCAAGATGCTGCAAATCTCCTTTTGGTTCCATGATCAAAAGCTCACCTCTTCTTTGTGTAGCCAATTCGATTACTTTTCCGGCAGTAGATTCAGGAACATCAACTACCAATGTTTCGATTGGTTCCAAACGCTGTCCTTTTTCATCTTCTTTGAACAAAACCTGTGGCTGACCCAGTTGCAGTTCATAACCTTCGCGACGCATCGTTTCGATCAAAACTGACAAGTGAAGGATACCACGGCCGAATACCAAGAATTTATCTTCTGTGTCCGTTGGTTCTACACGAAGTGCAAGGTTCTTTTCTGTTTCTTTCAACAGACGGTCACGCAAGTGACGTGATGTAACGAATTTACCTTCTTTACCAAAAAATGGTGAGTTATTTATCGTGAACAACATGTTCATCGTTGGCTCATCCACTTCGATACGCTCGATTGGTTCCGGATTTTCAAGATCAGCAATTGTATCACCAATTTCGAAATCTTCAATACCAGTTACCGCGCAGATATCTCCGGCAATTACTTCGGCTACTTTTACTCTTCCAAGTCCTTCAAAAATCTGAAGTTCTTTAATTTTAACCTTTTTCATTACACCATCTGCTTTGCACAAAGTGTAAGTTCCGCCTTCTTTCAACGTTCCGCGTTTAAGACGACCAATCGCGATACGGCCTACGAATGCGTTGTAGTCAAGTGAAGTAATCTGCATCTGCGGAGTACCTTCTTTAATTACCGGAGCTGGAATTGATTCAATGATCGTATCAAGCAAATAAGTAATGTTGTCGGTAGGATGTTGCCAATCCGGACCCATCCAGCCTTGTTTTGACGAACCGTAAACAGTTACGAAATCAAGCTGGTCTTCGGTTGCTCCGAGGTTGAACATCAAATCAAAAACGCTTTCCTGAACTTCTTCCGGACGACAGTTTTCTTTGTCAACTTTATTAACAACAACGATTGGTTTCAAACCCAGGTCTATTGCTTTGCCCAATACGAAACGCGTCTGAGGCATTGGCCCTTCGAAAGCATCTACCAGAAGCAATACACCATCCGCCATTTTAAGTACACGCTCCACTTCACCACCAAAGTCGGCGTGACCAGGTGTATCAATCACATTGATTTTTACATCTTTATAACGTACAGATACGTTTTTGGAAGTGATGGTTATACCACGTTCCCGTTCAAGGTCATTATTATCAAGGATAAGGTCATCAAACTCCTGGTTATCGCGAAATAACTTTGAAGCGTGAATAATTTTGTCAACCAATGTTGTTTTACCGTGGTCAACGTGCGCAATGATTGCGATGTTACGAATGGCTTGCATTGTTTTATGGATCAGTTGTTTACGGCGGGCCTGTTGATTTTTCTGAATTGTGCTCTGAGCCGCCGTGAGCTTAATTCTTATTGAACTTCGTCAAATAGGGTGCAAATGTACGGAGTTTTTTCGCTGAATAACAGTATTTTACAATTATTTTAATGTTATCAAACTAAAAACAGTGTTTAGACTGAGAGAAGTGCAAATAGTGAAGAAAATTATTGAATGGTTACAATTTTAAGTTTTTGCCCACAACCGTGCAATTTGCTCTTCTTTTGTTGAAACTAAAATTCATAGACTTTCGTGCCAGTTTGTTAATAAAAACCTGTTTTGAATTTTTTGTAGATGGCTTAATTGCCACGGATGCACGAATAAACACGAATTTATTTTGATATCAGACGAGTCCCATCAGTTTTGAGATCGAAGCCAAGTTTGTGATTCTTTCAAACTCAATTGCCACCGATGCACGAATAAACACGAATTTATTTTGATATCAGACGAGTCCCATCAGTTTTAGATCGAAGCCAAGTTTGTGATTCCTTCAAACTCAATTGCCACCGATGCACGAATAAACACGAATTTATTTTATCAGACGAGTCCCATCAGTTTTGAGATCGAAGCCAAGTTTGTGATTCTTTCAAACTCAATTGCCACCGATGCACGAATAAACACGAATTTATTTTGATATCAGACGATTCCCATCAGTTTTGAGATCGAAGCCAAGTTTGTGATTCCTTCAAACTCAATTGCCACCGATGCACGAATAAACACGAATTTATTTTGATATCAGACGAGTCCCATCAGTTTTGAGATCGAAGCCAAGTTTGTGATTCCTTCAAACTCAATTGCCACCGATGCACGAATAAACACGAATTTATTTTGATATCAGACGAGTCCCATCAGTTTTGAGATCGAAGCCAAGTTTGTGATTCTTTCAAACTCAATTGCCACCGATGCACGAATAAACACGAATTTAAAAACCTGACGTGTACGTTCTTTTTTGATCGTATAGAGAACACTTAAAATTCTTTCAAGCTCCAAAAACACTAACGCCCTTTTCCTTTACCGAACCACAAATTCGTGTCCATTCGTGTATCCGTGGCAAAACACCTTTATCCGATAGCCAAAACTTTGACTTTATTTTATTATGATCATTTCCTTTCTTTGTGTTAAATCTTTTAAAACTTCGCAATGAACAAAAACCTGCTGGCCGGAATATTCCTGACACTCTCAACTGCGGCTTATGCACAGGATGACGCTACCAAATACGCCAACACCATTACGCCGGAAGACCTTAAAAAGCACCTGGTGATTATTTCATCCGATAGCCTGGAAGGTAGAGACACTGGCTCAAAAGGGCAGAAAATGGCTGCTGACTATGTAACGAAGTATTTCAAGGAATACGGTTTACAACCGATTGCTGACAATGGCGATGGCACCAAATCCTTTCTTCAAAAATACAATTTATACAAGCGCAGCTGGGGCGAGGTTTATGCCAAAAGCCGGGGAAAAAAATATGAATTCAATAAAGATTTTTACCTCAACGGTCTGCTTAGTGAACCGCAGGAAATCGAAACCCAAGTGGTTTTTGCCGGTTATGGCATCGAGGAAAAAAACTACAACGATTACGCCAAACTGGACGTTAAAGAGAAATCCGTTCTAATTTTTGAAGGAGAACCCACCAGCGGCACTGATCAATTTCTGCTCAGCGGAAACAGTGAGAAATCCAAATGGAGCGGCCCTGTTTCATGGCAGCCCAAGGTAAAACTTGCTTTGGAAAAAGGTGCCAGATATGTATTCATTATCACCACAAAAACCGGCGAAGATCTGGACAAGGAAATTCGGCAACGCGCAGTGATGGCCCGCAGATTTAGCGCTCCTACACTAAAACCTGTTCAGGAAGCACCTAACAATGTTGCTTCATTTGTGATCACCCCTGCTATGGCCGCCCAGATACTGGGAACCACGACCACCAAAATTGAGAAATACAAAAGCGATATTGACAACACGGGAAAGCCTGTTTCCGGCACGATTAAGGGAGAGGTCAGTTTCAAAGCGGAGCGAAAAAATGAAACCATCGAAACCGAGAATGTGGCCGCATTCCTTGAAGGCTCGGATAAAAAAGACGAAGTTCTGGTGATAAGCGCTCATTTGGATCATATCGGGATTTCTCCCAACGGGGAAATCAACAACGGTGCAGATGATGACGGCTCAGGAACTGTGTCATTGCTCGAATTGGCAGAAGCGTTCAGTAAGGCAAAAGCAGAAGGCAAGGGACCAAGAAGAAGCATTCTGTTTTTGAATGTAACCGGCGAAGAGAAAGGACTGTTTGGTTCTGAATATTATTCGGAACATCCGCTGCTTCCGTTAAAAAATACAATTGCTGATTTGAACATCGACATGATCGGACGGGTTGACGCTGCGCATGAAAAGGACCCGAAATATGTGTACGTGATCGGGGCTGACAAACTCTCATCGGAACTTCACAACATCAGCGAAGCAGCGAACAAAAAATACATCAATTATAAGCTGGACTATACTTTCAATGACCCGAAAGATCCGAACCGGTTCTACTACCGTTCAGACCATTATAATTTTGCTAAAATGGGCGTACCGGTAATCTTTTATTTCACCGGCGTTCATGAAGACTACCACCGTCCGGGCGACGACGTCGAAAAGATCATGTTCGACAAGCAGGCACCAATTGTGAAACTTGTGTTTTATACCGCCTGGGAACTTGTTAACCGTGACGCGAGAATTGTTGTTGATAGTCATAAGGAATGACCTGATATTTGAATATTTGTTTAAAAGAGACATCCCCGGCTTTTCGGCCGGGGATTTTTTTGTCCTTACATCCCGTCAAAATAGCTTCAAAATCACTTTCAGATGACATTCAAAAAAATCACTAAAAATTATCCCCGAAATTGTTTCCACGCCAGGCCAAAATCCGACTAACAATTCACCCGGATGAGTCTTAAAAAAACCAGGTTGATTTCGCATAAAATAATAGCTGTTCAAGCAACAGCCCGTAAACAGAGAAAAGGGTATCCATGAGTAGGCAGTCGATCAAATTTCCCTGAAAATGGCACCCCGGTTTTGAAGCAGAATTGATAAAGGCACGATTCCAGAAATTTGAATCGCTGAATAAAAACTGCTTCGAACGTATACTAAAAGCAGTTTCGCTGAACAACGGCTTCTAAAAGAAACGCAAGTGTTTACAATAAAAGGAAAATTCCGGAGAGTACCCGGAAAGAGAATTCTTGTGCTCAAAATTTCCTATTTCTCAACCTTTTCACCTTACCACCATGTCAAAACCAGATTCGACCGAAAAGCTGGAACACATCAATCTACGTTCCGATTTCAAATTGTTGCAGTTAACAAATCCTAATTATTTTGGCAACCTGAACGAAAGCAAGTTCAAGGCAATCCAGGTAATCGCAGGAAATGTCTTTTACGAAGAATTGAAGTGTGTCAGTTACAATCCTTTTACCAAGATGCTGAATGCGGCGATTTCAATTAAGCAGAATGGAGGATATGGAGGCAATTCCTGCACCAACGGCAGCCTGGAATACGTTCGTTTTTATGTAGATTATCTGCGTGACGGGAATTGGATCGACGAGGGTTTAGCCAGTACCAATGTGCACGATTTGCCTTTTCAGGAAGATTTGTGCTACAACGTACAGCTTAAACTTAATGCAAAAAAACAAAGTTGCTGTGACGATCCCGCCATACTGCCAAGGGTGAAAGCTATTTTGTCATGGAACAGCGCACCTCCCGCCAACCATGTCAATTGGAATCCGGTATGGGGAAATACGATGCAGACCAATATCCAGATCGCTCCAAGTAAAAGCATCTGGTGCCTGCTGAAAAAAGATATCTTTATTGACGATAAGATTAAGAATCAGCTGTTGCTCAATCTGGATAAATTGCAACTTACCTTGCCACCAGTTCCTCCCCAGCCGGAACCTATCGTCGCTGATCCATCCTATTTCAAAAAATTGTATCAGGGGAAAATAGAAGATACCCGCCTGGTAGTGAAGCACGTTGCCGAGCTAAAAAAATACTCAGCCATTTCAACGCATCCGGAATTCACGCTCCCGATCGATTTTGACTGGCATGACATCATATCAAAAATACCACTGCTCAAATTCGATACAACTTTCGAAGAAGTGAAATGTGTGGCGCTCAACCGCGAGCTGAACAGCTTACATGCAAGCGTAATTATTAAAAAGCCTAGTGGCTATCTGGGTAATCTTTGTCAGGCAGGCACCAAAGAATATGTGGCATTTTACATGGATTTCGGCGCAGGTTATAAATACATGGGAACTTCATCCACCAGCGTTCATGACATCAACACGATCCCAAGAGACGGTTTATGGTATAATCTGGCGTTACCTGTTGATTTACAGCCCCATCAGAAAGCCTGGTGTAATGCTGGCAAAGCAAAATTGAAAGCCATTCTATCCTGGAACGTGGCGCCGCCCGTTAACAATCCCAACTACATAGCTGCTTACGGCGACTGGGAAGAATGCACAGTCGAAATCAAACCTTTGCCCGACAGCGTCGTTCCGGGAAAACAAACCATTATCCTGGAAAAGGTAGGCGGCATGGTCGTAGCCGATATTGATAACGCAACCGGATTGGCTACGACAGGCCTGACAGGATCACTCGGAGGCGCGCTACACAGTCCATTTTACGGCACCATGGAGTTGATCGGCAATATCTTCTTTGCCACATCCGGTATGCAGTATCGGTTCCTTGTCACCAAACCCGGAGGCACCGAACTGCCGCTAACTGATCAGCAGATCATTACGACGGATACCTCAGGCGTTTTTGATGATGAAACATTTAACCCTGCTTCCGATGGCTGGATTCCATATTTCGAAACAGCCTCAACAAAAATCGTTGGCGATTTACTAGGCAGATACATGGCAACGACGCCGGGAAAACATATAATCAGAATTCAGGCGAAAGACAGCACGAATGTGATTTACAATGACCCGAACGGTGCCGTAACAATCCTCGTGGACGACAAAGCGCCTGTGGTTCAGATTGATATTGATCCTGTTGCAGGTGGCAATTGCGGAGATATTACAATTGGTCAAAGCATTACGGGAACATACAGTTACACAGACAGCCACGCCGGATCACTTAATGTCACTGTAACACCTGCCAACGGCGCAGTTGTTCAGCTCGATGCAACCAGTGCGCACGTGAGAAGCTACTATGCGGGCACTTTGCCCGACGGCAGCACCAGCGGAACATTTACAATTGACACATCTGCAATGGTGCGCTGTGGCTACAATGTGAGAATAGATGCCACCGACAGAACCATTGTTAATTCCCACACAATTGGCCTCCCGGCCGGTGACCTGCAGGGATTCTGTCTACGTGACAAGCCACTGGGCGACAAGTAGCCTTTTAATCTGGACCGACATGCAATTGATTGATTTTTCACTGGTAGTCCTGGCAGTATGGAGGATCACCCATTTGCTCAGCAAGGAAGATGGTCCTTTTGATATCATTTTCCTGATTCGAAAAAAAGCAGGGGCGGGTTTCTTCGGAAACCTGCTCGACTGCTTCTACTGCCTGAGTCTGTGGATATCTATTCCATTTGCATATTCCGGAGGTTTTGGCTGGAAACAAATAACGCTGTTGTGGCTTGCCTTTTCCGGCGCGGCCTGTTTGCTGGAAAAAGCAACTTCACGGAAGAATACGGATTTAAAAAAACCTTTTTATTCAGAAGATTAAAAATTCACCATTATGTCGTGCTGTGGACAAAAACGAAATGAATACAAACAGGAGTCGGGCAAAAATCAGATAGCCACTCCACACAACGCCCCGCTCCCTCAATTATGGAGAGACGTCAGGTTTGAATACACCGGGCAGAAAACACTTACGGTGACCGGGCCTGTCACCGGAAAACTTTACCTGTTCACTCAGCCTGGCGACAGGCAGCTGATTGATTACAGAGACGCCATGTCCATGCGCCATGTTCCGGTATTGAAGGCAATCTGAAGTGTATTTAACCCCAGCCCTTTATGAAATCACAATCAAATTCTTTTTCAGGATGCTCCGGTTTCAAAGAGCAAACGACCATCCTGAGCACGTATCATCCAGGTGACGGATGGACGCGCATACAGTGGTCGAACTGCGGAGGTACTACTTTGGACTGGCAAAGGGGAGAGGCCGAAATTGGCTACGATCTGGCCGCATTGCTGAATCGTCCTGTAATTTTGAGCCTCGTTGACTTGTTTTTTGACAAAATCAACCGCACTACCAGCCTGTGTCTGAAATGGGTGCCGGGTGCAAAACTTCCATACCAGTCGCGTGCCGGCAGAACGGATCTGTTTCTTAAGATGACTTTCGATTTTCAATACCGCACTCCCTGGTACTGCTCTGATGCGAAGGGTCACATCGACTATTTTATTGATTGTAGAATTGATGAATCCGGTTCAATTGAAATTCAGTTTCATGGTTGGGGATTCGCATACGCAGGAGGCGGACCGCTTATGAAGGATGAGATTTCAGCAGACTTGAATGCGAATGTTCCGGAAGTTATGGATATTCTTCAGGAGCAATTCAATCTCTTTCCTGAGCTTATGGACCAAAAATCTTTGTATATGCAGTCATAAATTATATACAGTCATAAATAAAGATTGAAAAACTAAAACAAGACCCTCCTTTGTTCAGGTTTTGCGTTTGCATACTTTTAGGGATACGAAACCAGAGCTTTTATATGAAGAAGATGTTGTTGCTAATTTTCACTTTGCTTCTTTCTCAATTATCGAAAGCACAAACGCCGGTTGAAAAATCGTTGCTCTGGGAGATTTCAGGAAAAGGATTGCCCGCACCCTCCTATTTATTTGGCACAATACATCTGATCTGCCCGGCTGACTTCGAGATAACGGATTCGCTCAAAAATGCGGTCTCCAGAACACAGCAAATTGCCCTTGAAATTGACATGGATGATCCGGGCCTTATGGCTGCTATGACAAAAACCATGTTTATGGCAGATGGTAAAACCCTGAAAGGAATTCTGGATGCCGGTGATTATACCCGCCTGAATCAGTTTTACAAAGATTCAGTTGGAATGGAAATAGCGACGTTCGATCGCGCGAAACCATTCGTAATGATGGGGCCACTTTTTAACAAAATACTTTCCTGTCAGCCAGAATCTTATGAAATGACGCTGGTGAAGTTGGCCGAAAACAAAAAATCGGAGGTAATCGGACTTGAAACCATTGAGGAGCAAATGGCAATTTTCGATACCATTCCCTACAAACAGCAGGTGAAAATGTTATTGAATATGATTGATAGCCTTCCGCATGCAAGAGCCGAATTTCAGAGTCTGGTCAATTTGTACAAAAAGCAGGATTTACCAGGATTGTATGAGATGACTATGAAAAGTGAATTTGGCATGGATGGGCAGGATGAGGTAATGCTTTTCAAACGTAACCAGAACTGGATTGGCCGGATTGCAGGAATTATCGATCAGAAACCAACGCTCATTGCTGTCGGAGCGGCACATTTGGGCGGTGAACGGGGAGTGATCGCACTGCTTCGCAAGGCAGGCTACAAGGTCAGGCCCATCTTAAAGTAACTTCATTTAAAACGAAGTTACCCAGGACATCAGCAACTCCGGATTAAAGAACAGTGCGAGTATAATCAGCAATAATACACCGGCAATAACTTTACCCGATACACCATTGTCTGATGATATTGCTAGCGCTCCGGTTTCTTTAAAAAACAACAGATACGGAAGCCTCAGATAATAACCCAGAGAAATGGCCGCATTCAGTATCCCGCCTATCAGCAGCCACAACATCCATGGCAATCCCTGTTGATGGTAACTATCCCAAAGTGAGGAAAAAATCAATAATTTGGAGGAAAATCCTGCCGTTGGCGGTAAACCCGCCAGCGCAACCATCACCACAGTCAGCACGCCTGCTATCCAAATCTGCTTCTTACCCAAGCCTGCGAACGATGCCAGATCTGTTGACGATTGTGGTTGCAAAAGGTCAATCAAAAAGAAAGCTGCCATGTTGATGATCAAATAAACAGCAGTGTAAAAAACCGCTGTCTCAAAACCAAATTTACTGTAAGCCACCACTCCTACCAATAAATAGCCAGCCTGGGCAATTGAAGAATAGGCAAGTAAACGACGCGCGTTGCTTTGCCAAAGCGCGGCCACATTTCCGACAGTAATGCTAATCAGCGCGATTCCACCCAAAACAGGAAAATACTGTGCGGGCAAAACACCCGCCAGCCGCATCAAAACCAAAACAACTGCCACTTTTGGCGCAACAGATAAAAACGAAACCAAAGGCGTGGGAGCGGCCTCATAAACATCAGGCGTCCAGACATGAAAAGGAACGAGTGACAATTTGAAAAGTAAACCCGCAAGCATCAGTACGATTGAAACAATGATGACAAGCGCCGAATTGTTCATCAACCCCTCCGTCATGACGTTACTGGTAATATCCATTGTGCCCGAAATACCGTAAATCAGAGAGATGCCGTACAGCATGACCGCTGAACTTGCAGCACCGAAAAGTAAATATTTAATCCCTCCTTCTGCCGCCTTTTTGTATGGAGAAATTGCCACAAGCAGGTATGAGCTGATTGAAATAAGTTCTAGAGAAATATAAATCGTCAGCAAATGCGTGGACATTGTAAGCAAATGGAGACCGGCAACGGAGGCAATCAGCAAGGCATTAAACTCATGGGGAAAGTCGTATTTTAGGATACGTACATGAACAAGCGTGAACATCCAGGCAATTACGATGAGTAATTTAAAAAAAACTGCCTGTCTGTCCAGAAAAAGAAGCGGGTGAAACCGGTATGAGGGCTCGGCATTCCACTGTCCCAGAACAAGCAATAAGGTCACCAAACTCCCCAAAAAGGCAATATTCTGTAACCAATTCGCTGCTCGTTCCTTTCCGAGCTGTTTGACAAAGAGCAATTCAAAAAAAAGAAATAAACAGAAAAAAAGGCCTAAAAAGATTTCAGGTACTATTCCTCCCAAACTTTGGCGGATATGAAAGAGCTGTTCGTTAATGTCCAATTATGCGGGTACAATTTTTTTGGCAAAAGTACATAAAGATGGTAGGGAATCTAAGACAACGACAGGAATTAAGCCGTTATCAGATTCAATTTCCCTAACTTTTTACCAAAATAGCATTTTAGTACCAATCGAACTTATAATTTAATCAAATTTACTTATGAAATACTCAGGTCTCACCAGTCTGCTTTTGATCCTCTGCATCACTGACATCATAGTTGCCCAGGATTCGACAGGGCTTTCAGGCACTCCTTTCCAGGAGATCAAATACACCGATTCGAAGAGTTCTCCTTATTTATTCGAAGAATGGTATTCAGGAACAATACGTACAAGTGACGAGCAGATTCATGATGGAATAAAAATTCGCTACGACCTGAAAAAAGACGAGGTGGAATATCAACTGGGATCAGCACTTTACCGGCTTTCCACAGGCGTGAAAGAATTTACAATTCCAACCGGAACAGATCTTTATACTTTTAAAAACGGGTTCCCATCGGTTGACGGAAACACGGACAAAAGCTTTTACCGTGTCATGTATGACGGAAATACCAAACTGCTTAAAAAATACAAGAGTCAGATTACACAGGAAAAAGCGAGTGCGACCAGAGAAATGGACCCCGATGCGAAGATTTATATTTTGAAAGACGACAAATTATCGCTGGTAAAACTGAGCGATAAAAATAGTTTTTTAAAATTGCTGCCTGATGAGAAAAACAAAATGCTGTACGTCATCAAAGAGCAGCAACTGGATTTCGCCGCCGAAGACGACCTGATCAGCCTTTTACAGGAATACGATTCTTACAAAGCCGGTCGCGGAGGAAACTGATATCGCTGCGCGATAGATGCGGGAGCATTAGTTTTTTCTGCTGAAAGCAATATCCAAAAGGCCTGAACGATGGTTAAAGAATCGTTCAGGCCTTTTTTAGTTTTTAATATCAGCGTGTGCCGTATGAAGACAGATGCTTAAAAAATTAATTTTCCAGAGGTTTGTCTTTATTTTTTTTCTTAAAAACATAAACTACACCAAAGTGGCTTTTCAAAACGCCGCTGGCAAAATCATCCTTTACATATGGATTCAGTTCCAGCGCAAGTTGTATCTGCCTGTTCTGCGGAATCGGCGCTATTCTTACGCCCACGTTAATCGAATAACCATCAATGGTAACAAGATCTGCCTTGGCATCTGCGATACGGTAAAGTGGATTTAACCGTAATCCTCCGCCAACATACCACTGCACCACTTCACCTCTTTTCAAATTGATCATCGGCAAAATATCCACGCTCAAACTACTAAAAAGCGAATTGGTCTGAAAGCGCGTATCTACCCAAACTACCTTGCGTGGATTTGTGCTGACGGATAACAGATTGCTCCATGGGTAATAGCCGACAGACGCCTGAGCAAAAAGCAGGCTTTTTGTCAAAACTAAAAATATAAAAGTCAACAGAAAGGTTCGCTTCATGAAATGCGATTAGGTAAAACGTATTTGGATTGGCTCAGATTTTCAACCGGTTATTATTTCCTCAACGCCTTTCCAAGTTTCCCTGCTGCCTGCATGGTGTTCATTTTTTTCATCATTTTACGCATTTCGTCAAACTGCTTGATCAGATTGTTGACTTGTAAAATAGATGTGCCGCTACCATTTGCAATTCTTTTCTTTCTGCTACCGTCGATCATGTCCGGATTTTCTCTTTCCTTTTTGGTCATAGATTGGATGATCGCTTCAATAGGCTTAAACGACTCATTGTCAATGTCCATGTCTTTCATCGCGCTGCCCATCCCGGGTATCATTCCAATCAGATCTTTGACGTTACCCATCTTTTTGATTTGCTGAAGCTGGCCAAGAAAGTCGTCAAAATCAAACTTATTCTGACGCATTTTAGCGTTGATACGCTTCGCTTCATCTTCATCAAATGCCTGCTGAGCACGCTCAACCAGGGAGATTACGTCACCCATCCCCAAAATCCTGCTCGCCATACGATCAGGATAAAAGGAATCAAGTGCTTCCATCTTTTCGCCTGTACTGATGTACTTTATCGGCTTGTCGACGATCTGCCGAATGGAAAGCGCAGCACCACCTCGGGCATCACCATCCAGTTTGGTCAAAACGACACCATCAAAATTGAGACGTTCATTGAAAGTTTTGGCTGTATTTACCGCATCCTGCCCGGTCATCGAATCCACTACGAACAGAATTTCCGACGGTTTGATAGCTGCCTTGATGTCCGCAACTTCCTGCATCATCACCTCATCCACTGCCAAACGACCCGCCGTATCGACGATCACAATTTTCTTTCCGATTTTTCTCGCGTGTGCAATCGCATTCTGAGCGATGCTTACCGGGTTTTTATTGTCCGGTTCGGAATACACTTCCACCCCAACCTGCTCACCAAGTACTTTGAGCTGATCTATCGCAGCCGGGCGATAAACATCACAGGCGGTAAGTAAAACCTGCCGACCCTGCTTTTTTAATAGATAAGCAAGTTTTCCGGTAAAGGTCGTTTTACCTGATCCCTGTAAACCAGCTATCAGAATCACCGCGGGGTCACCTTTTATATTAATGCCCTCGGCCTGGCCGCCCATTAGTTCAGTAAGTTCCTCCTGAACGATTTTCACAAACATTTGGCCGGGCTCGACAGATATCAAAATCTTACGATCCAGTGCTTTGTCTCTTATCCGGTCGGTTATATCTTTTGCTATCTTGAAGTTAACGTCCGCATCAACAAGCGCCTTGCGCACTTCTTTGGTGGTAGCAGCAACGTTTATATCTGAAATACGATCCTTCCCTTTTAAGGTACGAAAGGCATTATTAAGCTTATCCTGTAAGTTTTCAAACATGGAAATGTATGTATTATTCGGAATCTGGACTGAAATAATTCACAAAGGTATAAATACACAGCGGATTTTCGATTCCTGATTTGACCAAGAACGCTTTCCTTACAAAAATTTGCTACTGAAATTGGTGCCGGAAACCTTTTGAATCCATTTTGCATTTCATAAGTCAGTATTTATTAATGCCAAAAGGCACCGGATAACACCCGGTGCCTTTTGGCATTAATCCCTTTAAATTGTTATTGCTTCAATGCCACGCTCAACTGGGCAGGTTGCGGTGCCTGAATGCCATCCGCAGCAAATTGCCTGCTGATTCCTTCCGTTACACTGTAATAAGTGTCCCAATAATTTTCACTCGGCGTCCAGACCCGCACATCAAAAAAGATTGCATTTTCGGTAATTTTAGTAACAAGCAAATCATGTTCAACATTTTTCAGCGCAGTCGGACACGTGTCGGTGACTTTTTTGAGCGAAGTCCGGATCTTATCCACGCCGTTCTGACTTCCCGCCGCAAATACCATGTCTACCCGAATTTTGCCTTTTCCTGAAATATTCGTGATCGGAGAAGTCGACAGCGCGCCGTTCGGAAGAATAATTGTCTTGTTATCAGGTGTGACAAGAACCGTATTAAATATCTGAACTCCTTCCACAACACCTGTGAAACCCTGCGCATTGATCAGGTCGCCAACACGGTATGGCTTAAAGATCAGGATCAGTACACCACCGGCAAAATTGGCAAGGCTGCCCTGAAGAGCAAACCCAACTGCCAAACTCGCGGCACCAAGTACAGCCACAAAAGAGGATGTCTGAATCCCAACAATGCCGGCAATGCTCAGCAATAGCATAACATTCAGCAATACACTGATCAGAGAATTTAAAAAGGGCTGAACATCGCGATCAATTTGCCTTTTATCCATCATGCGCCCAATCAACGCAGTAATTTTACCAATAATAATACGTCCAATAATCAGGGCAATTACTGCCAGAACGATCTTACCACCATACTGGGTGACAGCAGCAACAATTTGCGATTTGTAAATTTCGAGATCCATAATTGAGAAAAAAGAAGGTTAGTTTTCAATGTTAGACAAAATAGTAAACCGGAAGTCACTTTTTCAGGGCGAAATATCAGTCAAAATACTGAAAAACTGCACGTTAACATATACTTTGAAGTATAACGTATAGTAATATTAATTTCCCCGGCCGGATTGCTCGACAAAAGCCGCAAATGCCGATTTCCAAACCATGTTACTGGCCCGATTTTGGAAGAAAAAAACTATTGATATAATTTACGGAACACCATGTATAATATCATTGAAAAAATCTGACAGAAAGCATAACGATCTGATATGAGTAATCACACACCAAATCTTTACATCATCGCTGCCATGAGCGAAAACAACGTCATCGGTATAAATAATCGTTTGCCCTGGCACCTTCCCGACGAATGGAAGAATTTCAAACGGTTAACCGATGGTAAGCCTTTTCTAATGGGGAGAAAGAGTTTTGAGGCCCCTGATGCGCTCCATTCCTCATACAGAAATGTCGTCATTAGCGCTAAAACACATGATGGCGCCGCGGAGACCGAGTATGCAAAAGATTTAAGTGAAGCTTTGGCGTTACTTAATACTGAAAGCGAAGTATTTATACTCGGGGGCGCCTCTGTTTTCGAACAGGCAATATCAATTGTCGGTAAATTATTTCTCACGATTGTACACGCACATGTCGAAGGCGACGCCTTTTTCCCGACCGTCAGTTTACAGGACTGGGAACTGACCAGCTCCGAATATCATGGCATCGATCCCGAGCACGCGTACGCTTTCTCAATGAACCAATACGTAAGAAAAACTTCAGATTCCGGTTAAAGGTACCATTACTGTCCTTGGAAATGAAGCGGATTTGTCACATACTATTGATCGTTATTGCGCAATGCGCGGGTATCCAAAAAGTCAAATGTCAGACAACTTTTGGCAACGAATGGATTCGTCCGGAGCAAACTTATTTACGAATTCCTGTATCTCAGACAGGTTTTTACAGGATTTCTGCAAGCGAACTGTCCGCAGCCGGCATTTCGCCCGACTCCATCTTTTCTACTACGCTTCAATTATTCAGGCGGGGAAAAGAGGTAAGTATTGAAGTAAAAAACGACAACTTCAACATCCTCGGAAACAACGGATACATTGATTTTTACGGTCAGAAAAATGATGGAAATGCGGACTCTTTGCTATACATCCGCTCCGGAGCGATGCCGCACCCGCACTACAGCCTGTATTCCGATACTGCATCCTATTTCCTTACCTGGGGACCGCGTAATGTAACAGGAAAACGAATAAAAACGGCAGCGATAAAGCTGTCAACGGACACGCTTATTTATCACATCGAAAGATCTTTACAGCTCTATAACACATTTTATTCGGCTGGCAATTTTTATCCGCCGGGAAGTAGTTTTGACACAGGAATCGCGCTTTCAACTTATGACACAGGTGAAGGATGGACTGGAAGGGAAATAAAAAATGAAACTCCTGCTACATTTTCAATCTCAACTGAAAACCCATTTCGGGAAAATTTCAGCAATTCCTTTTCCGAAGTTACAATTGTAGGCAGGTCAGCAGGGAAGCATGAAGTCGAAATACGAAGCACTATTCCTGCTAAAAAACCCCACAGTTTCGTTTTAGAGGACTATCAGGCTGTAACTATCAAAATTCCTTTGGAACGTGAGAATCTGGATGCCGCAGGAAAACTACAAATTTCCGTCGCGGTTTTGAACATTACCGGGTCCGTATCTGTCTCAGCCATTGATTGGCACTACGCTCAAAAAACAAGTCTATCAAAAATCAAGTCTCAAAAAGAGTTTACGTTTGACTCGTCGATGCAAGACAAAATATGGAAGTTTTCCGGCCAGGCCAACCTTCGCTTTTTTGATTGTACTGATCCTTATGACCTGAAAGAAATGCCCATCGGAGATTCAGGACTTAACATTTATAAAACTTCAAGAGTCATAGCTGTAAAAGACCATTTGAAGGCGGAAAGCCTGCGGATCGTTAAGTTCCCAGGCATTGAGTTAACTACGGATTATCTTTTCATCAGCCACCCGATTGTCCGGGAATCCACCACAGCGGATCCTGTTGCAGCTTACGCAGCGTATCGGTCCTCTTCGGAAGGAGGTAGTTACAATCCGTTGATTATGAACATACAAGAAATTTTTGACCGTTTCAATTATGGCGATCCCGGTCCTGCCGGAATCAGAAATGCAATAAAATGGCTTAATATGAATGGGAAACTTCGTTTTGTTTTCCTGGTTGGCAAATCGATAGATCCGCAGACTGCCAGAAAACAAAAATCGCCGCGTACCGCAGACATGATCCCAAATGCAGGCTGGCCGGGTTCCGACCTCTCCCTCGCCACGGAGCCTGGTGAAACAGCAGATTCCTATATTCCTTCTGTCGCAGTTGGAAGAATTAATGCGGAAAATGCGGAGCAGGTACGAATATATTTACAAAAAGTAAAGGATTTTGAAGCTGAGCCGAAGGCGGCACGCTGGCGTAAAAATGTGCTCCATCTAAGCGGCGGACGATCCGAAGAAGAGCTGCTGCTGTTTCGGGAATACATCAATGGATTTGAAAAAAAACTAAAAAATTCCTCGCTGGGCGCTTCGGTAACAACCATTTCAAAAAGAACAACCGATCCGGTTGAACAATTTCCTTTGGACATTGCCGTCAATCAAGGTGTTTCACTGATGACGTTATTCGGTCATTCTGAAATCAATGTGACAGATTTGGACATTGGCTATGCAAGTGATCCGGAAAGGAATTACCACAATGGTCCGATGTATCCGGCTGTGATCGTAAACGGTTGCGCAACAGGCAGTATTTTTTTTACCCCAAACACAATCAGCAGCGACTGGATTTTTGCGCCTAAAAGTGGCGCAATATTGTTTCTTGCCCACACATCTAACGGTGTTTCCACCTCATTGCAACGCTATACCGAATCAATCTATGAAGTTTTTGCAGATAGCGCATTCACAAGCGAGCCTTTCGGGACAATTCAAAGGGAAGCGATCCGCAGGAATTTATCGAAAAGCCATGGAATTTCGGATCTGGCAAATCTGCAACAGATGAACCTCCACGGTGACCCTGCCGTCCGCATCTTCCCCGCATCTCTGCCGGATTACACAACAGACCTTTCGGGATTTAATTTTTCCATTATAAATGGGGCCACAAAAACATCTCTCAGCGACAGTATAGAAGTCCAAATTAATATACAAAATAACGGACGCGTAACACCCCCGAATTGCACCTTACTTTTTACACGAAAAAAAGAAGATAATTCAACCGAAATATTCAGATATCAATTCCCAGTTATTGCCAATTCCGAAACATTTGAGTTCCGGTTTCAAAACAGTTCCCGTGCTTCTGGCCGGGAAGAATGGCGTTTTGAGCTGGATCCCGAAAATCTAATTTCGGAGGAAGATGAATCCAACAATGTTGTCACAACAAATGTGCTTGTTCCGGAGCATGGCGCAGTTCCACTGCTGCCAAAAAACGGGGACATAACCAACATCAATGAAATAGAGTTTGTTGCACAGACGCCCTTGGGTAGTGAAAACGCGGCCATCATTTTCGAATGGGATACAAATCCAAATTTCACTACTTCATTTAAAGCCTCAAAGCAGGCCCGGAACCGGATTGCCGGTCAGAAAATTACAATACAAAAAAACGTTTCGACAAAACTTTACTGGCGTGTATTTCTTGAAGCAGACAGCCTACGGCCGTCGAAAACACGGAACGTCAATTACGATCCGGAAACAGATGGCGATGTTGTGCTACCGGAGGTCGTTGTTTTAGCGGACGCGTCAAATCTCGCAGAAATAGAGGAAGGGGAAGTTTTCAATGCAAAATTCAACCTGCAAAATATTACCGGCACAGGATTCAGAGATTCGATATTGATTCGGATAATACATTCCTACATGTTCAAAACGAAAGAGGAAATCATCAGAATAGCGCCTTTAAAAGCTTACGAAACTCGAACGATTGTACATCAGATTGGCAGCTTAGGCCAGGTTGGCGACCAACAGGTTTCCCTTTATTTCAATCACGGCGAGCTACCTGAGGAACTCCACATCAATAATAACGCAACCTCTGCCTATACCGTCCTCCCGGATATCCTACCGCCTATTCTGACTATTACCATCGATAACAGATATTTGACGGACAACGATTTAGTGAGTAAAAAACCCTCCATCGGCATTCAGATCAAGGATGAAAATAAATGGATTGTTCGCTCTGACACCATTGGAATTGAGATTAGGATCAGGGAAAATTGTGCAACCTGTCCCGAGCAAAGAATGAGCCTCCGGTCCGCGAAAACCAAAAGTCTACCGGCCAACAATTTTCAATTAAATCTGCAACCAGAAATTGCTTTAAAAAACGGACAATATATGCTTACGGTTAAAGCGAACGACCTGAGTAACAATGCAGCGACACCCTACAAAATACGCTTCCGTGTGCAGGATGGAGATGATGTTGTGGATACCGGAGCTGCACCAAATCCTTCCCGTTTCTGGTTCCGGTTTTATCTCGAAAAAGGCAGTCAAAACGCTGGCGTATGGCAGATCGTGGTTAGTGATCTGGCGGGAAGATTTGTAAAAAAAATCGAAGAAACGATTCTTCCCGGCAAAAATGAAGCGTTCTGGCAACCCGTAAATCTTCCTCCCGGCGTGTACATTTATCGTATGTCACTGACAGCAAATGAAGATTCAATCGACAGGATCATTAAAGAAGGCAAGTTAGTCTGGATGCCCTAGGCTTTGACTGCATGTTATTCACAAATCCTTTTCTCCGAACAACCGCTTTTCTTTCGGTAAAAACTTCGTATTTTTGTAATTATATCAAATATTCAAACACTTGAAAGAATACGGTAGTAACGTACAAAAACTTGCCGATCACATCGTAAAGATCGAGGACAAGACAAAACGTAATCTGTACGCAAATATATTGGTGGAACTGATGCGTCAGATTCATCCAAACATGAGAGACAACCAGGATTACACCAATAAACTCTGGGACGATTTGTACATCATGTCTGGGTTTGAACTGGATGTTGACAGCCCTTTTCCGCCGCCTTCAAAAGAATCTCTTGGCAAAAAACCCTTGACCGTTGGTTACAATCAGAGAAATCTGATGTACCGCCATTACGGCCGCAATATTGATCTGCTACTTGAAAAGGCCGTTCAGACCGAAAATGAAGAAGACAGACTTGCTTTCGTCTCTTATATTTTTCGCCTTATGCGTTCTTTTTTCAACACCTGGAATAAAGATAATCCCGAGGACCACGTACTACTAGGGCAGCTCGAATTGCTTTCCAAAGGCAAACTAAAAACGGAGATCGACTACATTCGTGCAAATGGCCCTGTGGATGCAGCACCGAAAGATCGTAACAGCAATCAGGAACGAAACCGCGGTAACAATCACCAGGGAGGTTTCAAGGCACAATCAACGCACAATCAGGAGCGTCAGGGACCCAATAATCAGGGAAATAATCCCAACCGTAACCGCCCAAACAACAACAATAAGTTTGGAGGCAGAAATAACAACAACAATAATAACAACCAAAATCGGAACCGTAAGAAACCGGGTATCTGATTTTCCCGGCTTCTGAGAAATTATATCCGAACATGGCGGACGAGCCTCTGTGATTTCGGCTTGCAGGTCCGTTCATGGCGCAGTCCTGAAATTGCTTACTAACCTCGCAGCGTTTTGCTGCCCAACTACTGAATATGGCTTCATTTAAAATAACGGGAGACAGGCGTCTGAAAGGAGAAATTATACCTCAGGGCGCAAAAAACGAGGCATTACAAATTATTTGCGCAGTATTGCTTACGAAGGAACCGGTTACAATTCATAATATTCCAAACATTCGTGACGTAAACCAATTGATTGATCTGCTGGGAGATCTGGGCGTACACACGACACGTCTGAGCGAATCGTCCGTTCGTTTTGAAGCCAGCGACATCAATCTCGATTATCTGGAATCCGAATCGTTCAAGCAAAAAGCTGCTGCGCTACGTGGCTCGGTAATGCTTCTTGGCCCCATGCTTGCACGTTTTAGAAAAGGACGGATTCCCCGGCCGGGAGGCGACAAAATAGGCCGCAGAAGGCTGGATACACACTTTTTAGGCTTTGAGAAGCTAGGTGCTACTTTCAGTTACGATGAAGAAGATGGCGGATTTTATAAAGTAGATGCCGCGAATCTGAAAGGCGCTTTCATGCTCCTGGATGAAGCATCCGTTACAGGTACTGCCAATGTGCTGATGGCCGCTGTAATGGCGGAAGGCACTACTACAATTTACAACGCCGCCTGCGAACCGTATTTGCAACAGCTTTGTAAAATGCTGAACAGAATGGGGGCCAAAATTTCCGGGATTGCTTCCAATTTGCTGACCGTCGAAGGGGTAACCGAATTGCATGGAACAGAGCATACCATGCTGCCGGACATGATTGAAATCGGAAGTTTTATCGGACTGGCGGCGATGACAAAGTCGGAGATTACGATCAAAAACTGCCAGATCGCTGAATTAGGCATCATTCCTGATGTTTTTCAAAGATTGGGTATTCAAATGGAATTCCGCGGAGATGATATTTTCATCCCTGCACAGGACCATTACCGTATTGAAAATTATCTGGATGGCTCAACGTTATCGGTTTCCGACGCACCTTGGCCTGGCTTCACACCTGATTTGCTGAGTATTATTCTGGTGACAGCTACTCAGGCGCAGGGAACTGTACTTGTGCATCAGAAAATGTTTGAAAGCCGCTTGTTTTTCGTTGACAAATTGATTGAAATGGGTGCTCAGATCATACTTTGTGATCCGCACAGAGCAACAGTAATCGGTCACAACAGAGAAACGCAGCTACGCGGAATCCGGATGACATCACCTGACATTCGTGCAGGAGTGGCTTTGCTTATCGCTGCGCTTTCTGCAAAGGGTGTAAGTATTATTGACAATATTGAACAAATTGATCGCGGATATCAGAATATAGACAAAAGATTAAACGCGATCGGCGCAGAGATCGTGAGACTTTAATTTGATGTAAATTGCTATTGTACAAAAAGGAAGGCGCCGGTGATGGCGCCTTCCTTTTTGTACAATATTTGAATTCGCAAGCAATTTTATTTACCTGCGACTTTCTTCTTACCATAAGTGCAAGCTGAATTGTCTGCCTTAACAAAGTAGGATTTATAATTCGTTGCCTTGGGATCCATACATCCTTTCAAATCCAGGATTTCAACTTTCCTGAATTCAACAGGATGACTTTCGCTTTGCAGTGAAATTGACCCGTGGTCCAGCAATTTCCCATCTACAATAAGGCCGGCCGGCCCTCCGCTCACATTTCCGCCACCCAGCTGCGGTTTGTTGTATTCCAAAACTTTTTCACCATTTGCAAAATGACGCACCAGCGAATCTCCCAAAACCAAAATTTCCGCCCTCACCCACTGATCACCATTGTAGGTTTGTGAAGTTGAATTGATACAGTGCTGGGTAATCAGTTTTCCGTCCATTACTACGTTCGTTCCCGGTGTGCACAAATTGCAGGTCGTACGTTTTTTATCATTGCCACCTAACAGCTGAACTTCAATCGAAGCAGGAAAATCCTGGTCTTTGCCCATTGTAGCTGCTGGCTGGCCATGAATCATTACGCCGCTGTTTCGCCATGCCCATCCTTCTCCTTTTGGTGCCTGCTCGCCTACAAAACGATATTCAACGGCGATCCGGTAGTATGAAAAATCCTGCTTGTAGAAAATATGGCCATACTTTTGCGCAAAATCATCGTATCCGTCATACCTCACCACCATTTTCCCGTCTTCAACCCGAAAGGTATTTTTGTAATTGTCGTTCAGCTCATAGCCCCTTATTTTCAGATCCCAGCCGTCGAGATTTTTGCCATTAAAAAGTTGCTTCCATTCTTCCTTATCGGTCTTTTTTTGCGCAAATGACGCAAGACAAATAAAGCATAACAGGATACTCAATCGAATTTTCATGAATGAATTGATAAAAATGGTTTGAAAATAGTCGTGATCCGCCGGACGAAATGGATACTTTTGCCGCAACGAATTTTACTGCCGGCAATGGTGTTGTTTTAAAACATGTTTTAGAGTCCATCGTCTAAGTCTCCGGCGATGTAAATATACTATGAGAACTAAAAATACAAAGCGGAAAGGACACTCAGAAGATTTTTTTGGTACATATCGCGACTTTTGGTGGAACGAAAGTTTCTTAAATCTGCTGGCGCGTAGGTTACAACTCAATAATCATCACAATTTACTGGATGTAGGATGCGGCCAGTGTCACTGGAGCCGGCTTCTGGCAACTTATCTGGGAAGTCCCGCAAAAGTATACGGTGTAGACAATGACCGAAAATGGTCGAAAGGTGAAGATGAAATAAGCGCGTTTTTTGACGAAGCCGGTGTTGATTTTGAACTTAAAAAGGGAGATGCGCACCAGTTGCCCTATGACGATTGTCAGTTTGACCTGGTCACCTGCCAGACGTTGCTGATACACGTTCAGAATCCGAATAAGGTCATCAGTGAAATGAAACGTGTATTGAAACCTGGTGGCACAATTCTTTGCGTTGAACCCAATAACCTCGTTCAAAGCCTGACCCAGAGTTCTGTATCTATGGACGATCCGATTGAAGAAGTGCTTGACCATGTTAAATATGCGCTCATATTCGAAAGAGGGAAGAAAAAACTCGGTCTGGGCGACAATTCACTGGGAGATCTGGTGCCGGGCTTTTTGTCGCAGGCAGGCTTCGACAATGTGGAAGTGCGTTTATCGGACAAGGCCATTGCGATGTACCCGCCTTACAATACCGACGAACAGGTTGCTACCATGAAACAATGGCAAAACGGGAACACCTGGAGTAATGACCAGTTTACCGATTATGACTATTTCAGGGCGATCGGAAAAGACAGTCTTGAATTTTTTGAAAATTATAAAAGGAAATACGCGCATCTGGGAGAACGCATGCTCCGAAATATTGATGCCAATAAATATCACTCAGCCGGGGGCGCGATGATGTATGTAATTTCTGGAACCAAACCATTGTAAAGCGTTTATGACTGTAAAATCAAAAGAGAAAGTTGCGATCTTCTGGTATCGCCGTGACCTTAGAATTCATGACAATGCGGGTTTGTATCGTGCTTTACGCTCCGGTTTGCCAGTTTTATGCCTCTTTATTTTTGATAAAAATATTCTGGATCAACTTGGCAACAAGCAGGACAAAAGGGTCACTTTCATATACGACACGGTCTCCGGATTAAAAAAGGAGTTAAACCAAAAAGGCTCGGATCTGTTGATTGAATACGGATCACCTGAACAGGTTTGGATAAAGCTACTCGAAAATTATGAAGTTGGCGAGGTCTACACAAACCACGATTACGAGCCATATGCCAGAGAACGCGACGAAGGAATTGCAGCATTTTTGAAGAAAAACGAGATCCCGCTCAAAACATATAAAGACCAGGTCATTTTTGAAAAGGGTGAAATCCTAACCGGACAGAATACAGTTTATACCGTTTTTACTCCATACAGCAGAGCGTGGAAGGCAAAGTGCAACGACTTTTTTCTCTCGTCCTACCCAACTGAAAAATATGATTCCCAATTTTTGAAGATAAAAAATACCTACATACCATCTCTGGCAGAAATGGGTTTTGAAAAGACAGAAGAGTCGTTTCCTTCCCAAAAAGTGAAAACAGAGGTGCTCGAAAACTATTCCGAACGCCGCAATTACCCGGCCATTCCGGGAACCACACATCTGGGCATACACCTCCGTTTCGGAACAGTAAGCATTCGTGAGTTGGCGAGAAGAGCTTTTGAGACGAGTAACACCTGGCTTAATGAGCTCATCTGGCGGGATTTTTACCAGCAAATTTTATGGAATTTCCCTCATGTTGGAAATGGGAAAGCATTTCGACCGGAATATGACCGGATCAAATGGCGGAATAATGAGCGTGAGTTTAAATTATGGTGTGAGGGAAAAACTGGTTACCCGCTTGTAGATGCCGGTATGCACGAAATCAACGCGACTGGTTTTATGCACAACCGCGTACGCATGGTCGTTGCTAGCTTCCTTTCAAAACATTTGCTGATCGACTGGCGGTGGGGAGAGGCTTATTTTGCGGAGAAATTACTTGATTTCGACCTTGCTGCAAACAACGGCGGATGGCAATGGGCAGCAGGATCCGGAACAGATGCGGCACCCTATTTCAGGATTTTTAACCCGACAGCGCAGGCAGAAAAGTTTGACGGGAAAGGTGAGTATATCAAAAAATGGGTCCCGGAACTCAACACACTTGAATATCCTGAACCCATTGTGGACCATAAAATGGCCCGCGAAAGATGCCTTAAAGCTTATAAAGAAGCACTTAACAAATCATAGCTGGTCATTTCCCTCCTACCACGACTTCAACCATATCGGCAGGTTGCAAATAGGTATTCGCTACATAGATAATATCCTCAGCCGTTGTGGCGTGAATGTTATCGATGTAGCGGTTAAAGAAGTCGGACGGAAGATTGTCCAGCAACAAAATTTTCTGCCGGTCAGCAACTTCAAATGCTGTGTTTAGTGATCCGGCAAATTCGCCTGCCATAAAGTTTTTGACTGTCGTAAGCTCCTCTTCGCCAACAGGCTCGGTTTGCAGGCGGTAAATTTCCTTTTTTATTTCATCAATTGTCTGCTGCGTGAACTCTTTTTTAACGTCCGTCCCGATCATAAAATAACCTTCCTTGCCGAGTGTGATCACATTTGATGAGATCCCGTAAGTCAGTCCTTTTTCTTCACGAATATTCTTCATCAGACGTGATCCGAAATAACCTCCCAGAATTTCATTTGTAACAAGCATTCGGAAATAGTCGGGGTGATGACGGGTAAACAACCGGCGCCCGATCCGGATCGAAGACTGCACGCTATCTTCTTTCTCAACCAAAATCTGCTTTCCTGCATATTCCATTTCGATTGGGTGGGCTACTTCTTCCGGCTGATCCGCGTGTTGAACCTGACCAAAAAATGCATTTACGGACAGAACATCTGCCTCTCCCACCTGCCCGGCCAGTACGATCGTTTTTTTTCCATTTTTTATAAAATGATTGAAATGGGCTTTGATATCCGCTTCCGGCAAAGTCTGGATGGTCTCTTCTTCCTGGTTTTGTCCGTAAGGATGATTTTCGCCGAAAAGTGCCGCTCTCATAGCCGTAGAAGCTAGGTATGCTGTCTTTTCTTTGTTGACTTTCAGATTTTGCAGAGTAATGTTACGCAGGTCATTCAGTTCCTTTTCTGGAAAAACAGAGTCCTGTATCAGTCCGCCAACCAAACTCAGCACCTCAGGCAGGAACCTGGACAAGCAGTAAACCACGATTACGGCACGATCAGATGAATGAGTCATATCAATGAAAGCACCGATGCGGTCAAAAGCTTCGCTGATTTCAGACGACGTAAGGTTCGATGTGCCTTCACTGAGCATCTTGATCGCAAAAAATGACGCCCCCTTTTTCCTTTCGTACCAATTACCGGCTTCAAAAATAACTTCCAGCCGGATCACCGGCTGATCACCGATATTGATCACATGCAGCGGAATACCGTTGTCCAGCAAATGAGATTTTGCCTGTGGCAGATTTATTTCATTAATAATCTTAAAATCGGGAGCAATCGTACGGTCCAGAAGCATAAATGTGGTTATATAAAAAAGCGAATGACATCTGTTAAAATGTCATTCGCCGTAAATTAATGATATTTGGTTGATCTAGTTTTCGTCACCAACGTCCAGTTTTTCTTTCTTGTTCAGATACATGGAGAGAGAAATTCGTAGCGTTTGTGCAATCGGGCTGCCCTGTGTTACCGGGAAGAGGTAAGCAAAATCAACGCCATAGTTCTTCATGAAACGTGCACCTGCACCTGCAGTGAAGAATTTGCGGTTTCCCTTGTTTTTGTTTTCTCCAAAATAACCGCCGCGCAGTGCAAAAACACCATTGTACCAATATTCAGCACCCACAGAAAGAGCTACTTCCTGTACTTCCTCTTTAAATCCGTCCGGCGCATCTGAGAATGACCCGAATACACCTTTCAGCAATGGTTTCGTATTTACGTTTGTCCCAGGAAGTGGTGTAGGTACCATCAGTTTACTTGCATCCAGAATAAAATTGAATCTGTTGCGGCCATCGCCTGTGAATGACAGACCACCACCCAGTTTCAATGTTGTAGGTATAAAGCTTTCCTCTGCACCTGATCCGTAGCTGATTTTACCACCCAGATTAGAAAGAACGGCTCCGAATGACCAAGTCAGGTCGCTGCCGGTATCTTCGTTTTTAAGTTGTTTCTTGTAATAAGCACTGATGTCACCCGCTGCAACACGTCCGGGCTTCAGAGAAACACCGTTTGCGACTGCATTTCCGGCAAGGTTTGACGAAATATATTTCAGTGTCAAACCCATGGAAAAGTTTTTACTCAGCTGACGTGCATAAGTTGCGTTGAAGGCAAATTCAGTCGACCTGAAATAACCATTCTGGTTTCCGGTTGCATCACGCAAATCAAGTTCACCATTACTGAAATAGTTAACCGATGCAGCGATTGCGTCACCCTTGCCTAATTTTTTGTAAGCACTAGCATAACCCAGCCACATGTCGTCAACCAGATTACGAAGCCATGGTGTGTATGAAATGGATGCGCCAAAATCCTTTTCTGCGAACGGAAGTTTGGAGGCGTTCCAGTAGGTAGAATTTGCATCGGCGCTTAGCGCAACTCCTGCTTCACCCATACCTGCACTTCTGGCATCGGGAGCAAAAGTTAAAAAAGAGATAGGTGTGCTTGGTATTCTTGCTGAGTCTGCTGTCACAACCTGAGCAAGTAAGTCAGAATTTGATAGAAGAAGTAAAGAGGATAAACCAACAAAAAATAGTCTCATATAAATTGGATTTGCGATAGGAAGAGATTACTCTGCTTCTTTTAAAGGGTCAAAAATACAATGAAAGATATTTATTACTAAAAAAATTTACAACAATTATTACTATACTAAGGTGAACGCGACAAAATCCCCGATTTCCTGTCCACGGAATTGTCCTTTAATGAACGGATCTGTAGAGAATATATATATGGATTCAGGATGGTATTTAACAAATTTAACCGCAAAGATGGGATTGTTTCTCTGATAATCGGCTCACTGTTATAATACTGCCATTTAAAAGTTGAGAGCTGCCTGCCCGTTTGAAGGTACAAACTAAAAGTAACCTCGATGTCTTCATCACCTCTGGTATGGTTAAATTCAAACGAAAGTTCCTGATCAAAAGGGTTAGGATAAACCTTGAACGCATTAAACGAAATTCCCTGCGTAAGGCCTACTTGAAATCCGAACGTTAATTCCGAAGAGTTATTATATGTATCCCATACTTTTATTCGAATTGTGTAATCTCCTGAAGGCAGATTGTCAAACGGATACCGAACGGTACCGGAATCGAAGCGATCCTGGTCTGCTGTATAGTAATCATTTAAACCAATTTGCAACGAATCATTGATTATCAACAATATACCATGTCCTATTCCTGCTGTGGATATGTTAATTCCATTTTCATCACGCAGTTTTAAGAACAGTATTGACGATGCAGGAATCTTATCCCCGCTTTTAAAAGAGACGGAATTCATGTAACCATTGATCTTCGGAGGTTCATTATCCACCGACACTTCTGCGCTCCCGCCGACTGTTACATCAAGCTGCCCGGCAGCGTCGCTCAGGCTATCTGAACTTACTGCGTAAACCGAGACTCTGCCTGTTCCGAGGCGGTAATCTATATCCTTTGGCATGACGAACTCACAGGTGAATACGCCGGCTGTCACCACTACATTTCCGTCAAATAATTTGCTTCTGAATTCGCTGTAACTCTTAGCATCTCCTTCGTTGCCTAGTGTTCTGAAACTAACCTGCTTGTCGTAAATAGTGACACGAGCTGTACCATTAAATTTCTCATCCGGACGGGTTTCACCTTCCTTATATACGCCACCCCTCAATTTTACCTTCTGTAAAGCGCGAAGCGTATCCGGTTTTTCCCGCCAGCGGATCTGTTGCTGTCCACGGGCCAGTTTCATCGACGGATCTCCCAGCAGTGCAAAGTTTCTGTTAAGGCTGCCGACCAGACTATTGTTTTTTGTGAGTCTGAAAATATCACCCATCCTTGTTTGAGGGCCGCCGGAAATAAGTGCCTCATAAAAGGCTCGATTGATCAAAAAATTGGTACTTGAATAGACTGGCCTCGTTGTACTCACCGCCGCAATCGCCGCACCTCTCGGGCTTAGCACCATTTGTTCCCCGCCTGAAACCAAACCTGCGTCATCGTATCGGCCAAAATCACAGGTAGCGGTTATCAACAGTGGCAGATTATTATAACCCCGTACAGCCTGCATTTCGGTCAAAGTCCATATCTGTTCTTCTGCCCAACCGGAAGTCCCGCCATGGCCGGTGTAGTTAAGTATCAACGCTCCCTCCTGAACGCTCCGCTTGATCGCAGCATTGACGCCCGGAGACTTCTGACCCAGTGCGGTAGTAGTTTGCGGATAAGCGTCCAAGAATATCCGGGAAGGCATTAGTTTGGTTTGGACTATTTTGGCGAGCAAATCTGCATGTTCCTGATGTATCCCGCCGTCACCATCGTCCGCAACAAAGGAAACCTTATTTCGCCAGATGCCGTGATCCGTTTTTTCAGAAGCATAATGAATCAGCTTATCCACCACGACTCTCGCCTCGGAAACATTCTTCACGGGCAGCCTGCCCACACCGATATCCATGGTATGGTCGCCGGCAAAGGTTTCCAGCCACTCGCCGTCAGAATCTTTCAGGAATCCGAAATAGTCATCAGAAGAATAGGTGTAAATAGGATTGAGCGATTCCCGGCTTTCGTAAACCGGAATCCAGGAATTTCGCTGCGAAGGCGACTGATTCTGTAAACTATTTCGGTAATCGTAAGTGGCGTCACCAAACAGCAGTACATATTTTAATTTCGCAGGATTTTTTTTATATAAATGCCGGATATAATCCCGAAGCGCAGTTATATCCGGCTTCCCTGATGAGAACTCGTTGTAAATTTCTTCGACTGTGACTGTTACTGTCTCGAGTGCGTCGTTTTGTTCCCTGAATTCCGCAAGCCGCTGTGCCTCCGTTTTCCAGGCCGAAGCAGTGATGATCAACAGATCTGGTGTACTGTTTTTCCTGATATTCTGATTGGTTATTCTATGCCAATTATCGGTTTTAAATGCCTGAGACAGTGTGAAACCCACATAGTTTTGTAGATTCTTCCCTCCACGCTGCGCATAGGTTCCATCCGCGCTCAGAGACGCACTGTAAGGAGCACCGGGATTTGTCACGTTCCAGAAATACCAGTCAGGGGTGACATTCCTTACCTTAAAAGAAATCGTATCTGACTGATTTGGCACAAAATAGTAGGCGAGCTGGTCGTCATAAGGCCGAAGTTCCCTCTTAACCTGCAATGCAAAATAATTCAAATAGGCCTGCGCGGAAGTCTGACCATTTTTATCGTAAATGGCAGTAAGTGAAATGACAGGAGCCGGTTTATCGGATAATCTGGCCACAAACTTCCCGTCCGCTCTGATGGCCTTGATGTCATATTGCTGGCCGGTAATTGTGCCAAATGCCGACTCTCCTGCAAGTTGCCCGTTCAGTTGCCACATCATACGCGTATTAACCTGCGCCGCGGCGATTCCGGAGGTGAGCAATGTGATATCCGATGAAGGAATTAAACCCGGAAGCTGCGCCTGAATGTTGAACGAAGAAGACGATCCCAGATATTCTCCCCACCAGTCCCGTCCCGAACGGAGTAGGTTTACAGATTCCATTTCGTGGAACCAGTAATCATCAAATTGTTCAATGGGAGTCGTTTTGCTGCCCGCCAGACTTGGCTGGCTTTTGATGCGCAAGCCCGGGGCTTCGCCAATTGTGAGATAGTAATATGCTGTATCAGCGTAAATATTGATCTCATGAAACAAAGTGGATTTTACAGAATCATAGGCTACGGTCCGTGGCCCCTCGGCGTAAAAATAAATTGCATCGCCCGCATCGAAACGGCCATCTTCCTGCCCTTTTACTAAAATTGCATTTTGGGTTAGGTCATTTGTCCTTAAAACATTGTTGCGCTGCGGAAGCATTCTGCCTCCGTTTCCATAGATCTGAACGCGCTCCGGAGCCACATCTGATAGCGTCAGACCCATCGTCCTTAACTGTGCAGCATCAACCTGGTAAATGCCGGTCTTCGTTACAGCCAGTTTGTACCAAACCCCGGAAGAAAGTACTGAAGATTCCTGGCCGTATATTTCAAAGCAAAACAGAGAGATGCACCAGCAGAAAATTACTGAGCAAAAACCGGATTTACTATTGTTAACATACTTCAACCAATGCATGGGCTGGGATTGTGTAACGACGCTGGGAAACTTTATCAGTGCAAAGCACTCTGGTACGCCTTAAAGAACCTCTGACAAAAACCCTGTTATGGAAAACGAAGTTTGCTCCTTCCGTAAGGTGCACCAGCGCAATTTTATTGTCCGAAAGTGCCTGGTCGTCATATTTTTTAATGGCATTGTATAGGATCTGATCTGCACCTGTTGAAGCTTTGGGGCTCTTTGCATAGAGCAAAAGCGGTTTCAGGATATCTGTCGGGAAAATTTGCTCATTCATTACCGGCAAAAGCAACTTGGTAAACTCATGCTTCCATTCCTGCCCGTGCGGTGAAATGCGTTTCCTTCCACGCGTTTTATACTCCCGGTAAACGACACAGTGCGCTACTTCATGTAAGTATGTAATCAGGAAATTGTAGGGATTGAGATTGACGTTAACAGTGATACGTGGCGCAAATCCCGGTTTTGTAGTAAAGTCTCCCAGGCGGCTTCGTCGTGGCCGTGAAAGAAAAAAATCAAATTTGTAAATCTGATGAAGCTGTTTGCAGTAGCTATATGCCAGCTGCGGAACATGAGGCTCAAAGGACATTTTTTTTCTACCCTTTATAAAAAAAAGAAAAGCCTTATAAATAAGGCTTTTCAAAGATTAGTCAACCGAAGTTGATTATTTCTTAGTTGTATCAGCAACAGTTGAATCAACAACAGTTGAATCAACAGCCAACGTGTCAACTGCAGGTGTTTCAACAACAGCAGCAGAATCAGTTGCTCCTTCTTCAGAAGGTTTGCTAGTACATGAAGCGAAAGCTACCATCCCGGCAACAAACGCAAGTGCAAATATTTTTTTCATTCTTTGGGTGTAATTAAGGTTCGATGCAAAGGTAACACGATATGTTTTAATTATCCCAATGTTTTGGATTGTATTTTTCCAAGAACTTAAAATTTCCTTAGAAAAAGCCCAAATCCCTTTATTTTATCCAAACTATTGTCAAAATAATCTAGTACGCATTTTCCAATGTTGCGTTAAATGCCTTTACGCAGGCCGCAATTTCAGGGAGAAGTCCCGGATTTTGTTCTATTCCATTCCCAACAACGATCACATCAGCACCTGCGCTCAGCGCTGCATGTGCTTTTTCAAAGGAATTGATTCCCCCGCCAACAATGATAGGGGTGTCAACGGATCTGCTCACGGCAGAAATTGTTTCAGCAGGAACGGGATAAAGTGCACCGCTGCCCGCATCCAAAAACATATTTTTTAATCCAAGCAGCTCCCCCGCCATTGCCGTACACGCAGCGATAGATGGCTTGTCCCGGGGAATTGGTGTGGTGTTGCTGATATAGGAAACCGTTGTTTGTCTGCCACTTTCGATCAGCATGTACCCCGTCGAAAGAACTTCAATTCCACTTTTTTTGAGAAGCGGTGCAGCAATTACATGCTGACCAATCAACATGTCTGCGTTTCTGCCCGAAATAAGAGATAACAGCAAAATAGCGTCGGCCGAAGGATCGATATGCAGACTGCTGCCGGGAAATAGTATTGCTGGAACATTGGTGTGTAGATGGATAGCAGAAACAAGGAGGTCAATCGCGTAGTCAGTGATTAAACTCCCGCCCACAAAAAAGAAATCTACACCCTGGCCAACAGCCTGTTCTAAAAAGTCAGGAAAGGTATTCAGATCAACTTTGTCCGGGTCCAGAAGAACAGCAAACGATTTCCTCTTTTCTGCTTTTCTGGATAAAAGGAGTTCTGCTATCTTATGGTTTGCTATTTTCATCCGGTTCTTGGTCATCTGCAATATAATTCTGTAGCTTTTTGCGCGCCCACCCCACGGCAAGCGTCCACGCCAGGCTCTGCACGGCACTTCCTACTGCAAAGCTACTTTTCTTTTTATAAACTTTTTGTTTTAAAACCGGTTTTTCAGTTTCTTCGTATATCACCTTGGTCTTTTTTTCCTTTGGCAAAAACGCTTTCATGACCAGAAAGGCAGTGGTAACCACGCCACCAATAATCAGCGCACGCTTTCCGTACTCCGAGGCGTCAGTTTTAAGGCCTTTCCACTGATTTTCCAGTTTGTCGCGATAAATCCCCGCTTCACGGAGTAAATCTTCTTTTTCTTCGGTAGTATCCGAAGAAAACGGTTTTGACAATTTAACGGTGGAGTCGTTCGAAGTTCCCATTTCAAAAACCTAATTTTAGATGTGTGCAGAAAAATCAAAAAATATTAAATATTAAGTCTGTGCCAATCGGCAGCCGGACTTTGAATGCCCGTCCGATCAGTCTTCTTTAATTTTCACAAACCTTACGATCAGCGAACGGATTAAATTAATGAATTTTTCCCTGAACACAATCCAGAGAATCAGTTTCAACACAAAAAAGCCGAATAAGATCAGATAGCCCAGATAATCACTGTTCAGCCATTTATTTAGGAATGTGCCAAGCAATATTATTGCCAGGATAAATATCACGAGCGCAATACTCAGTGTAAGCGCTGCGTAAACAGCCATTACAACAGCACGCTCAATTCTGTCCCGGGTCTCAATTTTAAAAAGATCGATACGGGTTTCGAAATATTTAAAGAGGGTTTCCTTGATTTCTTCCAGCTGGGTCAACATAGTAGGTAATTTTCAAGTCATGTTCATTGATTTTAAAAATCCCGTTAAGGGCAGTTTTAACTAATCTAAAAACATACCAAGAATCCCGGAAACCACCGAAACAACGAGACCGAAGAGTAAAGCAGGGATGAAACTGGTAATATAAAATCCATCTACCAGATAGCTGGCGATATAGATAACAAACACATTTACAACGAAATAGAAAAGCCCAAGCGTCAAAATGGTAATTGGCAGCGCCAGAATCTGCAATATCGGTTTGAGAAAAGTGTTTAGAATACCCAACACGATGGCGACGATAATGGCCGTGGTAATTCCACCTCGTAGCTCAACACCGGGAATAAGGTGAGCCGCTACAATTATTGCCAAAGTACTGATTACAAGGCGTATGAGTAATTTCATATGGTTTTAGTGTTTATTGGTGACGACTACGAAGTACGTTAATTACGTCATCTAAGTCAATATTTTTCTGTTCCAATAGCACCAAAAGGTGAAATAACAGATCGGATACCTCATTTTTGAAAAGGCCCGCGTTGTCATCTTTTGCTTCAATGACCACCTCAATGGCCTCTTCCCCTACTTTCTGGGCAATTTTGTTGATCCCGCTATCAAACAGGCTGCTTGTATATGACTTGGCCGAAGGATTAAGTTTACGCTCCCGGATCACCGATTTTTGAAGATAATTCAGAAACGCAGCTTCCCCGATTCGGGTATCCTGACTATTTTTTTCCCCAAAACAGGTATCGTCCCCTGTGTGACAGGTAGGTCCGGCGGGGATTGCTTTGATCAGAATCGTATCGCCGTCGCAGTCTGCCAGTATGCTCTCAACGAAAAGAAAATTGTTCGAAGTTTCACCCTTTGTCCAAAGACGCTGTTTGCTTCTGCTGAAAAAGGTCACTTTCCCTTCTTTTCGCGTCGCTTCCAGCGCATCAGCGTTCATGTATCCAAGCATGAGCACTACGCCGGTTTTGCTATCCTGGATCACCGCAGGGATCAGGCCGTCGGCAGATTTGTTAAAGTTAATATCTGACATAAGATGGGTCATCTGGAAATATTATTGTCGTACAACAGTCGTTTTTAGTCTAAAACTTGTAAAGGCGCAAAGGTATCCGGTTTTCTTAATAATTTAACGGGACATCCGCATCGGGATATTTTTGTCATTCAAATATTGCTTCAAATCCGGAATATCGATTTCCCGAAAGTGGAAAATACTCGCAGCGAGCCCGGCATCCGCTTTTCCGGTTGTAAAAACATCATAAAAATGTTCCATATTTCCAGCACCGCCTGATGCGATCACAGGAATATTTGCGCTCCCGGAGATCGTTGCCGTTAGTTCCAGAGCAAATCCGTTTTTTGTTCCATCCGTATCCATTGATGTCAGCAGAATTTCTCCCGCTCCCCGATCTTCCACCTCTTTGGCCCAGGGAATCGTTCTCAGCTCCGTTGGTTTTCTTCCGCCGTGCGTATGAACAATATGCTCCTGCCCGGAATCAGTCGGCACAAACCGCGTATCAATCGCAACGACGATACACTGGCTGCCAAATTCGAGAGAGAGTTCATTGATCAGATCAGGATTCTTCACCGCCGCTGAGTTAATCGAAACCTTGTCGGCTCCGGCATGCAAAAGTGCCGAAACATCCGCAATCGAAGATATCCCGCCACCCACCGTAAAAGGAATGTTAATACTTTGCGCTACTTTTCGAACCAACTCAATAAAAGTGGAACGGCCGTCAACTGTTGCCGTGATATCCAGATAAACGAGCTCATCGGCACCGTGCGCCGCGTACAACGCACCGAGTTCGACGGCATCTCCGGCATCACGCAGATTGACAAAATTAATCCCCTTTACGGTCCGGCCATCTTTCACATCCAGGCACGGAATAATTCGTTTGGTCAGCATATTATTTCTTTGATTCCTGATAAATATTCGGGCGGTTTATTTCTAAAAACAGGTCTGGATTTGCCAGCGGCACAAATCCGTATTTTTCGTAAAGTCTGTGCGCGTCTTTTGTTGCCAGCATCCATCTGCGCAAACCTTGCAATTCCGGCACGCTCAAAATTGACTCCACAAGCCATTTCGACAACCCTTCCCCTCGTTCACTTTCAATGACAAAGACATCAGCAAGATAAGCAAATGTAGCTTCATCGGTGATCAGGCGGGCATAACCAACCTGCTCCTCTTCCTTATAAATCCCAAAGGTCAGCGAATTTTCTGCGGCCCGCTTCACAATTTCCATTGGCACGCCAGGCGACCAGTAACTGCCTGTCAAAAACTGATGGATCACATCAAAATCCAGCAGCTCTTTGTCAGTGCTGATCCGGTACAGTCCATTCTTTATTTCAAATATTTTCATTAAAAAAAACGGTTCAGATCGGCCAGTTTGATACGTCCCTCGTAAATGGCTTTTCCTATAATGACTCCGTAAATTTTCATTTCATCCAATTTTTCGATGTCTTCAATTCCGCTCACACCTCCGCTGGCGATAATCTGCAAATCCGGGCATTTATCCTGCAAATTTTTGTAAAGATCAAATGAAGGCCCCTGAAGCAGCCCATCTTTTGCCACATCCGTACTGATCGCGTAACGAATCCCTTTGTCGACATACTTTTCAACAAAATCATAAACCCAGAGCTCAGTTCCTTCTTCCCAACCACTTACTGCTACTTTCTCGTTTTTGGCATCCGCCCCAAGGATAATTTTTTCGCCCCCGAAAACGGACAACCAATGCTCAAACAATTCGGGCTGCTTCACGGCTACGCTTCCGCCTGTGACTTGTTTTGCACCACTTTCAAATACAATATTGATGTCGTCCTCAGACTGCACACCGCCACCAAAATCAATATGAAGCGTTGTTTTTGACGCAATTTTTTCAAGCACTTTCCAATTGATCACTTTTTTCGCTTTGGCACCATCCAGATCGACCAGATGCAAGCGTGTTAATCCTGCATCCTGAAATTCAAGCGCAACTTCCAGTGGGTTTTCATTGTAAATCGTCTTTTTACCGTAGTCGCCCTGCGTCAGGCGAACACACTTTCCGTCGATCATGTCTATGGCTGGAATAATTTGAATCATATCTGGGGGTGTTTATGGCTATTGGCTATTGGCTATTGGCTATTGGCTATTGAAAAGTGGCTTAGGCTCTGTTGAGTTGCTGATTTAACTAAATTTTGAGAAAGTTTTCTATAATACGCTGCCCGGCGTTTCCGCTGATTTCACAGTGAAACTGGGCTGCATAGAAATTATCCTTCTGAAGCATGGCGCTGAAAGGCTGGATGTATTCACACGTAGCCACGGTGTATTCGCAAACTGGTGCAGCATAGCTATGGACAAAATATAGATAGGCGTCGTTTTCCAGGTCGGTTGTCAAAGACGTTTTGTAGTCATATACATTATTCCAGCCCATGTGAGGCACTTTGAAGCCAGGCGTTGATGGGAAACGTTTCACATCCACATCGAAGATGCCCATACAAGTGGTGTCATGTTCCTCGGAATACCGGCACATAAGCTGCATACCGATACAGGTGCCAAAAAATGGTTGTTTAAGAGTAGGAATGATTTTGTCCAGCCCTTTTTCCCGCAAATAGGCCATGGTGGTACTTGCTTCGCCAACACCCGGAAAAATCACTTTATCAGCAGATCTGATCTCCTCCTCAGAGTCGGTATAAAGATAACTCGCTCCGATCCTGTCCAGTGCATACATCACCGACTGAACATTTCCTGCATTGTATTTGATAATAACGGTTTTCATTGTCTTCGACTTTTAGGCGGCATTAGCCGACGGGTTCAGGTTCGAATTAACTGGACGGATCCGGAACAAAAGAAAAGCCCGATTCTTTTTGGGAATCGGGCCTCTGGGATACTATGTATTCAACCTTATTACAACACTACTTGCAAAAACACATCACCCAAGACGTCCGAAAGCCAGATGGCTTTGATGTAAACGATGATATGTTTCAACTATTAACATGCTGCAAATCTAATATAAAAATGTTAATTATGACAAGAAATAGCTCAAATAACTGATTAAAATTTCCTTAAAAATTTCCATAATCATAAATTTCGACTACAATCTCTAAAATTACTGACTTGGCAAAATACTGCCGGATTCATATCAAAACTATTCTATTTGTATCTTGCCACCGTTTTAGTTTTGGCGTAAAACCAAGGCAACTTCGTCTAAAATCGGCGAAAAACATCTTTTAACGAAAAAAATCACATGGTTAACGGAACGAAAAATAGGCAGGCTTTCATTCCCGGACTTATTCTTTTTGCGATTATTTTGTCAAATTTTCAATCTATGGCTCAACAGGATGACCTGGCCGACAGGCTTTTTGAAGCACACCCGAAATACAAAGAAACAGCACTTACTCAGCGCCGTTTTAAACAGAAGGATATCATGCCACTCATTGCGAAAAGAGAAGGCAATAAAACATTTGAAATCCAGACCGTTGGGAGTTCTTTCGAAGGGAGGCCTATACAAATGATCAGAATTGGGAACGGCCCGCGAAAAGTGTTGCTTTGGACACAAATGCATGGTGACGAACCCACTGCCACCATGGCCAGTTTTGATATCCTCAATTTTTTCGAAGCTAAAAATGATGGATTTGATGATTTAAGGAAATCGATTTTGTCTAATACGACACTGTATTTCATTCCGATGCTCAATCCTGACGGGGCAGAAAGGCACCAGCGCCGCAATGCCCAGGAAATCGACATCAACCGGGATGCGCTCGCACTTCAGGCACCGGAGTCACGAATTCTTAAAACGCTTCAGCAAACACTGCTGCCCGAATTTGGATTCAATCTGCATGACAAAAATCCCAGATATTCGGTCGGAAAGACTCCGAAACTGGCAACAATTTCGTTCCTCGCCACTGCTTATGATGAAGAAAAAAGCGTGAACGAAGTCCGTGAAAAATCCATGAAACTGATTTCGGTTATGAACAGGGCAATGCAAAAGTATATTCCTGAACAGGTAGGCAGGTGGAATGATGATTTTGAACCCCGGGCATTTGGAGACAATATTCAAAAGTGGGGTACCACGTTGATCCTCATTGAGTCGGGCGGATTTGCCGGAGATCCTGAAAAACAGTACATCCGCAAATTGAATTTTGTAGCGCTGCTTACCGGCTTGCATGCAATTGCCGACAATTCCTTCGCAGGCGAAACAAGCGCCGATTACAATAAACTGAAAGAAAACAGCCGTTACATTTATGACCTGCTGATTAAAAATGCAACCGTAAAAATGAAAGGTCAGGAATTCAGGACAGATCTGGGCATTGACCGCCAGGAAGTGAATCAAAAGCAGGCCACAGCATTTTATTACAAAAGTACAATCGAAGAATACGGCGACTTGTCCATTTTTTCAGGAACAGAACAACTGGATGCCGAAGGATACGTAATTGAGCATGGCAAACTTTTCCCTACTGCATTTAAAACCCTTTCTGCTATCAGCGAAGCCGAGGCCTGGTCAATGTTAAAACAGGGATTCACTTATGTGAAAATTACCTCCGGAATGTCTGGAAAAAAATCGGTCAGGCTGCCGTTGACCGTCGTTAAATCCGGAAAAGCATTCACAAACACACCCGCTCTCGATGATCCGGCAACGTTTGTTCTTAAAAAAAATGGCGTTATCAAATACGCAGTCGTGAACGGATTTGTCTACGATGTCACAAAAGGATATCAATTATTGGGCAATGGCATTGTTGAGTGAGATTATATTTGGCAAACTCCCTAATACGCAAAATTGCGTTCCGGATGAGGTCAGCCAGAAAACCTAATATATTGATTTACAGATACACTGCACAATTTTAAATAACCAAGCCATAATATTGGCTTAACGTTGGGGTAACATTGGCGCTCTACTTTTGCTGTCGAAAATTGACACCTAAGTATGAAAACCAAACTGTTTACAATTCTCCTGTTTATTAGTGCCGTCACGGCAGCCATCGCCGATCCTGGTTCGATCAGAGGCTCGATCAAAGATGCAAAAACAAAAGACGCGCTCATAGGAGCCACCGTCCTCATTGAAGGCACACAAATCGGTGCCGCTGCCGATGTTGACGGAAATTTCGTCCTGAACAATGTGCCGGTCGGCAACCACAAGATTATCATCTCCTTTGTTTCCTACAAAACCAAAGAAATCCCAAACGTAAGAGTTGAATCCGGCAACACGACGGTAATTGATACCGAAATGGATGAGGAGGGCACTGCGTTGCAGGAAGTGGTTGTAAGAGGCGCCAGGGCTACCAATACGGAAGTTGCGGTGATCAGCGAGATCAAACAATTAAAACCGATTGCCGTTGGAATCTCGGCGCAGCAAATTCAAAAATCACAGGACAGAGACGCCGCAGCTGCAATTCGCCGCGTTCCAGGAGTAAGTATTGTCGACAACCGTTTTGTGATGATACGTGGCCTGGGTTCACGTTATAATGCAGTTTTGATCAATGATGTAATCACACCTTCGTCAGAAGTTGACACGCGCTCATTCTCGTTTGACCTTGTTCCAAGTAATATCATTGACCGGATGATTGTTTACAAATCCGGATCTGCTGAATCGCCCGGTGACTTTGCTGGCGGGATTATCAAGATTTATACCAAAAAACGTCCTGACCAGAATTTCATTGATGGTGCTGCGACAATTGGTTACAGAGGAAACACAACTTTCCAGAATGCACAAACACAAAGCCGAAGCGGCTTAAATTTCCTTGGACTTTGGGACAAAGATCAAAGCTTGTCTACGGCATTCCCTAAAAGATCTGCGGATTTCAACATATTGAGCAATCAGGAAAGAGCTTCTTTTGCGAGACTTTTCCCTAATACCTGGGCGCTTAAAAATGTTAATATCGCTCCGGATCTGCGTCTTGCCTTTAACATGGGCAAGCGTTTTGAAATCGGAAATGTAGATGTGAGTAATATCACCAATATCAATTACTCTCTAACCAATCAGCGTGCAGATGTCAGCCTGAATCTGTATCAGAACGGATTGGTAGCAAATGAGATTTTTGAAAAATATACCGATTCAAATTATGCCCGTCAGTCACGTATAGGTTTGCTTCACAACTGGACTTTCCGCTTTTCGCCAGTTTTTACACTGGAATGGAAAACATTATTTAATCAGTTAGGCAACACAGAAACCGTTATTCGTAACGGACAAAAAGTAATTGATGGATACGATGCATTAAACTACTCTGAAAAATTCGAGAACAGAAGTATCGTTACCACCCAGGTTTCCGGAGATCATAAATTCGGTGATCTTACAAAACTAAACTGGATTACCGGCTTCGGATACACAGGTCGCTGGGAGCCGGATTGGAAAAGAATTCGCTTCCAACGGATTACAGGAGCAACAGGATCTGATGGACAACCTGCTCCTTTCACAGCAGTAACACCCAATGACCCAACCGCTAATGAAGTAGGACATTTCTTCTCCAAGCTCGGAGAGCGCGTACTAACGCTTTCGGTAAATGGGGAACATGCTTTTGGAAACCCAACCGATCGCGAGCCAAATCGCATCCGTTTTGGAGTTTACGGAGAAAGAAAAGACAGAGACTATGCGAATCATTTCTATGGCTATAACAACATTGGAAATGCGAGTGCCATACTGACACAGGGAATCGGCTCCATCTTCTCACCTGAAAATGTGAACGGGCAAACCGCAGGGCTCACCATAAAGGACGGAACAAAAGACCTCGACTCTTATGAGGGAATTAACAACTACGCAGCTGCGTATTTAAGCGGTGACGTTAATTTTGGAAGCAAAGCGATTCTGACAATTGGTTTCCGCGGTGAATACAACAATCAGCAGTTACATTCATTCATTGTGAATGAGAAAAAGGAACTTGTAAATAATAAAATATTTATCCCCCTTCCATCTCTGAACTTCACATACAAGGTTTCTGAAAAGCAAAACCTGAGACTGGCTTTCTCTTCAACGCTAAACCGTCCCGAGTTCCGCGAACTTGCTCCTTATGCTTATTATGATTTTAACCTGCAGGCTGATATTCGCGGTAACACAACGCTGAAAACTGCAAAAATTCAAAACCTTGATGCGAAATGGGAATTCTACCCAACGGCTAATGAGCTGATTTCAGTAACTGCGTTTTACAAGCATTTCAAAGATCCTATTGAATCTTTCCTTCTTCCGATGGGTGGCAATGGACTTGCCTATACGTTTATCAACGCAGGTTCCGCCGAAAACTATGGTGTAGAAATGGAAATACGCAAAGGTTTTGCAAATGCTGTAAGTCCGTTTATTCAAAATCTGACCGTGGTTGGAAATGTTTCTCTAATAAAAAGTACAGTTAAATTGGGAGATTTTGTTCAGGGACCTGATTTGGGCGGAGAAATCCAAAACTATGACCTTGCTGGCCTGACTGACAAAAAACGCCCAATGGCCAACCAGTCCCCTTACCTGATTAATGCCGGACTCTACTACGCTGATCCGGTTTCGGGATGGCAATGGAACGTGCTTTACAACGTATTCGGACAGAGAATTTTTACAGTGGGTAACCAGAATAACCCGACCGTTTACGAAACGCCAAGAAACGTTATCGACCTGAACATCAGCAAGAAAATCAAACAAAACCTGGAAATCAGATTGGGTATTCAGGATATCCTGAACCAGCCGGTTCGCTTTGCACAGGACTTCAACCGTGACGGGAAAATTGGCAAAGACGTCACATCAATGTCAGCCAATGCCGATCAGGACATCCGGAAGTTTAAACGCGGCAGCTACTTCACACTTACAGCTGCATACACTTTCGGAAAGAGAACGGTCATTCCATGATAAACAGATTACCATCGAAGATCCAAACAAAACAATCAAATAATAATCCTTTTGCAAACCAATTTCAATTCGCTATGAATATTATCAAAAAACCGTTGTACTTTCTTTTTCTTCTGGGAGGATTGTTTGCAGCAACTACATCTTGTAAAAACGATGACGAGCCTACTGCCATTGAGGAAGTGTTAGCAGTGAAAACAATAGCGCCTTCATCGGGACCAGTTGGTACAAAGGTGGTCATTACAGGTACGAAATTCGACGCGACTCCTGCCAATAACACCGTTTTGTTTAACACAACTCCGGCAGTTGTATCTGCGGCAACCACTACAACATTGGAAGTTACAGTCCCTGCGGGTGCTACAAGTGGACCGGTGTCTGTAACGGTAGGCGGAAAAACTGTAAAAAGTGCCTCTAATTTTGAACCAGCAGCACGTGCGGTTGTAGAAAAACAGGGAAACATTACTGCAAGCGAAACCTGGACAAAGGATAAGATTTATCTGCTTAAAGGATTGGTTTATGTAAGAAGCGGCGCAACCCTTACGATTGAGCCGGGAACGATTATCAAGGGCGGCGGCATTTCACTTGATCCATCCGGACAAGGAAAAGGAGGAACGCTGATCATTATGGCGGGAGCAAAAATCATGGCGGTCGGCACCGCAACTGAACCAATTGTGTTTACATCAAACGCAGCACCAGGAGCACGTAATTATGGTGATTGGGGTGGAATAGTAATTATTGGAAAAGCACCGCACAATCAACTTGCAAGCAAAGGTCCTGAAGGTGGAATCACCTCACCATTGGGTTCGGATAATATCGCTGATGATAACTCAGGAAAATTGCAATATATACGTATCGAATTCCCGGGCATTGCGTTAAGTGCAGGTAATGAGATCAATGGAATCACATTTTACGCAGTAGGTTCCGGAACAACGGTTGATCATATCCAGGTTTCATACAGTGGTGATGATTCATTCGAATGGTTTGGTGGAACAGTGAATGCTAAAAATCTGGTCGCTTTCCGTGGATTTGATGATGACTGGGATACGGATTGGGGTTTTGTTGGTAAAGTTCAATATGCAGTATCTTTGCGGGATCCTCAGTTTGCGGATGTTTCGGGATCAAACGGATTTGAATCTGACAACTTCGCAGGAAGCGGCGAACCGACTAACGGCCCTAACGATGGATTTCCTTTAACTGCTCCTGTTTTTGCTAACGTTAGTAATTTTGCTTTCTCCGGAACGCCAAGTAACGTAACTGCGTCAGGAAGCGGACCCTACCAGTCAGCAATGCACTTACGTCGTAACACAGACATTACAATTCTTAACACGGTTTTTGCAGGATATCCTGAAGGACTTCGTTTGGACGGTGCCAACACATTGGCTCACGCAACTGCCGGAACACTGGATCTTAAAGGAATCGTTCTTGCAAATACAACAATCCCTGTTCGCGGCGACCGTGCTGCAACCGGAGTATCAGATGCGCAGGCACTCGCTTATTTCAGCGCGGCTACTCGTAAAAATACGATTCTTACAGACGCTTCTACACTGCTTTTGAATGCTGATAACTTCAAACTTACAGCTCCGAAATTTTTACCACAAGCAACGTCTCCGTTGCTGAAAGATGCTGTTTGGGAAGGTAAAGGAGCTGATGCTTTCTTCACAAAAGAACTTTTCAGAGGAGCATTTGGAACAACAGACTGGACAACAGGCTGGACAAACTTTGATCCTCAGAATACTCCTTACAATTAATTTTGTAATAATAATTCTTATATAATTGGTGTCAGAATTTCGAAAGGCCGGGAGCACATGCTTCCGGTTTTTTTTTGTTTAAAGTACTTTTCAAAACAGAAGGAATATGGCGCTGCAATAGGTCGTAAGGCCAGTCAAGACTCAATTTCAAAATATTTAAGCTATACCAAATTTTAAACCAACCAATGAAAGAATTCCCATTTAAAATTGTGCAAAAACACAAAATCGTTGACAAGATTGCAATTATGAATGGAAAAGAATAACTTCGAAACTGTATTTCTTTGTCCTGACAATTGTTGGCCGCCTAACGTTATAGTATCTTAATAATCTGAATGTCCGAATTCCAAGCCTACCTACAACTCGGTTTTGAACATATTACCGATTCTAACGGATATGATCATATTTTGTTCATCATTGCGCTTTGTACAATCTACACACTGGTCGACTGGAGAAAGGTGCTGATTCTGGTTACCGCATTTACGCTCGGTCACTCTGTTACACTTGCGCTTGCCACTTTGGGTATTGTTTCAATCCGCCCGGATATCATTGAACTTTTAATACCGATTACCATTCTTTTTACGGCAGTCATTAATTTTTTCAACAAATCCTCGAAAAACAGTTTTGGCGCTTCTGAAAGAAAAACGAGCTCACGCTATCCGATTGCACTCGTCTTCGGGTTCATTCACGGGTTGGGTTTTTCAAATTACCTGAGAGCTCTTCTGGGAAAACAGGCTGAAATATGGAAACCGCTTCTCGGTTTTAACATAGGTCTCGAACTAGGCCAGCTGATCATCGTTTTCATTTTTCTGCTGATTGCTTTTGCTGCAACTGAGCTTTTGAAAGTATCGAAACTCTCCTGGAATCTGGTACTTTCCGGGATTATTTTCGGAATGGCACTGTCATTAATTCTTAATAATCCGTTGTTCCAAAGCCTTACAGAGCGTTAAAAGCATACCAAATTTTTTAAAACAAATATCCTGATACCAATAATATTTCAACCACTGATAAGAATGAAACCTGTAATTTTCCCCCTACTACTTCTGCTGTTCGCATTTTCTGCGGAAGCGCAGCAATTGCCCGCCTCACCAAATTATAAAGCAAACGACCGCTTTGAGCAATTAGGGACCGCACTGCCAACGCCCAACAACTACAGAGCTGCTTCCGGTGCACCGGGCAGGGAATACTGGCAACAGCGTGCCGACTATGATATAAAAGCCGAGTTGGATGACGAGAACCGCCGTATTACAGGTTCGGAGACGATCACATTTTTCAACAATTCTCCCGACGAACTGCGTTATATATGGATGCAGCTGGACCAGAATCTTTTCAAAAAAGGCGGAATGGCCGGCGCTTCACGCACGGGAACGATCAGTGAAAAAGGAATGAGCCCTGCGCAGCTCCAGGCATTGAACAACGGACGCGGATCTTCACTGGACCCTGCTAAGGAATTTGGTTACAATATCACTGCCGTAAAAGACAAAGCAGGTAAAGCTTTGCCATTTACGATCGTGAACACCATGATGCGGATTGATCTCCCGGCTTCCATGAAGCCAGCAACGAATATCGTCTTCTCTGTGGAATGGAATTACAACATCACTGAATATTATGGCCGCAGCGGATATGAGTTTTTTGCCAAAGACGGCAACACCAACTACTTTATTGCACACTGGTTTCCACGCCTTGCCCCTTACGATGATGTAAATGGCTGGAATCACAAGCAGTTTCTCGGCCAGGGAGAGTTCGCGCTGATCTTTGGAAATTATAAGGTTGCGATCACAGTACCGTCCGATCATGTGGTGGTAGCAAGTGGTGAATGCCAGAACTATGCTTCGGTATTGTCTGCGACGCAAAAACAGAGACTTAAAAAGGCCGAAACATCAAAAACACCTGTGATGATCGTGACGCAGGCCGAAGCGGAAAAGGCAGAAAAACGTGAGAACAAAAATCCAGGCAAAAAGACATGGGTTTACAAAGCAGATAATGTACGTGATTTTGCGTTTGCGAGCAGCCGTAAATTTATCTGGGATGCGATGTTGAGTGATGTTTACAAAAGCGGTAAAAAAATCTGGTGCATGTCGGTTTATCCAAAAGAAGGAAACCCGCTTTGGGAGCAATATTCTACCCGCACCATTGAGCATACTCTAAAATCTTACGGTAACCGCACTTTCGAATATCCTTATCCTGTTGCCATTTCCTGCCATTCAACAGCGGGCGGCGGTATGGAATATCCGATGATCAGTTTCAACGGTGGCCGCCCGGAGGAAGACGGAACTTACTCAGAAGCTACAAAATATGGCATGATCGGCGTGATCATTCACGAAGTAGGACACAATTTTTTCCCGATGATCGTCAATTCCGACGAACGTCAATGGGCATGGATGGACGAAGGTTTGAACACATTTTGCCAATATCTGGCTGAAAAAGAGTGGGATTTTAATTACCCGACCCGCCGCGGAGAGCCAAACCAGATCACAGATTATATGTCGTCCGACAAATCTGTACTGTCACCGATTATGTCCTCCGCCGAAAACGTGATCGGGCTTGGGCCTAATGCGTATGCCAAACCGGCGACAGCCTTGAACATTTTGCGTGAAACCATTATGGGCCGTGAACTTTTTGATCACGCATTCAAGGAATATGCAAACCGGTGGAGATTCAAAAGTCCTACTCCTTCCGACTTTTTCCGTACCATGGAGGACGCCTCCGGCGTTGATCTGGACTGGTTCTGGAAAGGCTGGTTCTATGGCGTTGAGCCTGTTGACCAGGATATTGTAAGTGTTGACTGGTTCAGCATAGATACACAAAACCCGGAAATTGAAAAAGAACTTGCGCGGAAAGAGGATGCAAAGAAAAAATCAACGATCAGCAAAGAGCGCGATGCTGCTTCAAAAGGGCAAACCGTTGTAGCGCAGGATTCTACAATGGCAGATTTCTACAACCGTTACGATCCGTTTAAAGTGACTGCTGCTGACCGTCAGAAATATGATCAGTATCTGGCCGGATTGTCACAAAGTGAGCGTGATCTGGTTCAGAACAACACCAATTTTTACACTTTGTCGCTTAAAAATAAAGGCGGTCTTGTGATGCCTGTCATCGTGAAAATGCAATTTGAAGACGGTACGGATTCTGTGGCGACTTTCCCGGCTGAAATCTGGCGATTCAATGATCAGCAGATCAGCAAGGTTATTTCGACGAAGAAAAAAGTGGTTCAATGGACACTGGATCCTTATTTCCAGATTGCCGATATTGACACTGAAAACAATTCGTTTCCACGTGTTGCAAAACCCACCCGTTTCCAGATTTTCAAACAGCAACAGCTGCGACCCAAAACACAAAATCCGATGCAGATGGAAGGAGCCGGGGCCGGTAAAGTCGGAAGCGATCCCAAAAACTAGCTATCGGTAAAAAGAATAGTAAAAAGGCCTTCTGTCGTAAAAAACAGAAGGCCTTTTTTATGCAATTTCAAAATTGAAACTATGTAATTTCAAAGTTGATGTTATGTAATTTCAAAGTTCGGGGTAATTTTGATCCATAAATCCAGCGTATCGTAAAAGCCCCCAATTTGTATTATTGCGACTCTAATCTGCTCAAATGAACACCGTTATCTGCACAAGGATTACTGGTTCTGGCGAGATTCGAACGGACATGAAGTTGATTTATTAACGCATAATGGCAACGATTTCGATATTTTTGAGATAAAATCCAGTCAGACGATCATGACCGAGCAATTCAAAGGGATGAACTATTTCAGTACGCTCGCCGAGAACAAAATAAATAAAATGACGCTCATTTATGGCGGCAGTGATAACCAGCAAAGAAGTTTACGTACCGTCACCGGATGGCAAAACATCTGAAATCAATCAATAATTTAACTCAAAATCTAAACCCATAATCGATGAAAATTGTCATACTCGACGGATATACATTAAACCCCGGTGACCTTCACTGGGCTCCGTTGGAGGAGCTTGGTGCGTTAACAATTTATGACCGTTCAAGGCAGGATGAAATTGTTGAAAGAGCCAAAGATGCCGAAATTGTTTTGGTGAATAAAGTCGTATTAACAGCCGAAACGCTCGGCCAGCTTCCAAATCTGAAATACGTTGGTGTCATGGCAACGGGTTTCAATAACGTGGATGCCGTAGCCGCACGAAAAAACGGAGTTCCTGTAACCAATGTGAAAGCGTACGGTCCGGCCTCTGTGGCGCAGCATACATTTGGGTTGCTTCTGGCGCTCACAAATCACCTGGAGCTGCACAGCCAAAGCGTATTTAACGGCGAATGGGTTGCTTCCGAAGACTTTTGTTACTGGAAAACGCCACTGACCGAACTGGCAGGAAAAACCATGGGACTCATCGGTCTCGGAGATATAGGCTCGCACGTTGCCAGAATAGCCCTTGCCTTTGACATGAAAGTGATTGCCTACCGTAAAAATCCTTCCAAAACACAGGACACAGGAATTGAAATGGTTGAACTGGAAGAAGTATTCCGAAAAAGCGACGTGATCAGCCTGCATTGTCCGTTAACCGAAGAAACTAAGGAGCTGATCAATACCGAAAGACTATCCTGGATGAAGCCCAACGCTGTTATTTTGAACACCGGCCGCGGTCCGCTGATCAACGAGCAGGATCTCGCCACGGCGTTAAAAAACAAGGTAATCGCCGGCGCTGGCCTGGACGTTTTATCCGTAGAGCCTCCAAAAGCAGACAACCCATTATTATCCGCGCCAAACTGCATCATTACGCCACACATTGCCTGGGCCTCATTTGAAGCAAGAAAAAGATTGCTGCAAATGGTAGCTGATAATCTCAAAGCATTCAGCAGTGGGAATGTGGTAAATGTGGTGAATTGACTCTATTGAAAGCGGAAATCCGGTAAGTATGGGTTTCCGCTTTACCCAAATTTCAACTCCACCGAAGCAATAATTCTTTGAATGAATCCCGGTAAAGGTCTCCCACAGAAATATCCATGTTACCGATATGAACAGCATTTTTTGTGATCGAATCCACTTTATTTATTGCTACTATAAAAGAGCGGTGAATTCGCAAAAACCGGGAAACGGGCAACTTCTCCTCAATGGCTTTAAGGCTGCTCAGTGACACAACAGGCTGTAATGGAGGTATCAAATGTATCCGGATGTAGTCTTTGAGCGATTCGACATACAAAATGGAATCCAGGTCAATTCGTACCAGTTTGTAATCCGCTTTGACAAAAATATAATTTTCCTTTACGATCGGTTCATCGGCCAAATGATTCTCGGCCAGAAGCTCAAAATGCTTCTTTGCTTTTGTTGCGGCTCGTAAAAATTCGTCGTAACCAAAAGGCTTCAGCAAATAATCCATCGCGTCAACTTTATATCCTTCCAAAGCAAACTGGTTGTATGCCGTAGTAAAAATGATTCTTGTTTGCAGCGAAACATCCATCTGACTGAGCACTTTTGCCAATTCCATTCCGTTAAGGTCAGGCATTTGAATATCGAGAAATACCAGGTGAATGACTTCTTTGTGAATTGCCTGAAGCGCCTCCACTCCATTTCCGAATCTGCCTGCCAAATGAAGAAAAGGGGTCTGCTCAACAAACGCACTGATCAGCCCCAGCGCAAGCGGCTCATCGTCAACAGTGATACAATTGAGAATCATGCGTTTGTATTTTTAATAGTCGGCGCGCCATGCTCCAAAGCGTTCCGACGAGACTTATCAAGATCTATTTCCAAAACAACACTGTACGTATTTGCAGCCCTGTCTTCATCAACTACCAAACTGTGTTTTCCTGGATACAGCAAATTTAGCCTCCGTTGCGTATTGATCAACCCTATGCCGCCGCTTTCCGTGGTCAGAACGTCCTTGTCCTGATGTATGTCATTAACAACAGTAAGCAACAGGATTCCGTTTTCCACCCCTAAATCAATGCGAATTTCAGCCTTTTCCATCCCACTTCTTCCGTGTTTGAACGCATTTTCAATGAACGGAAGCAACAGCATCGGCGCCACTTCGTATTCGTAATCCGGCTGAGGTTCAGTAAACGACACGGTTGTGCAGCCATGCAACCTAAGCTTCATCAGTTCGATGTAATCTTTGATAAACGAAATCTCTTTGCTCAAAAACGCAGTATCCTGGATCGTTTCGTACAATACGTATCGCATCATCCGGGAAAGCTTCAGGATCGCTTCGCGAGAAACGGGAACATCCGAATAGGTAAGCGCATAAATGTTGTTAAGTGTATTGAAAAAGAAATGCGGATTTATCTGTGCTTTTAGAAGCGATAGTTCAGAAGAAATATGCTGCTTTTCAATCAATTCCTTTTTACGTGAATCAGCCTGCCAGCGTTCAATCACGGCAAGACTCGTACTGATCATCAAGACCAGCAGAATCACCATAAACAGATAGACATCAAGCGAGAAAACGCTCTTGTGATTTTTACCGGGAGCTGACACAGCAAATGCTTCATTCACCTGAAGTTGGACTTCTATAATCCTGGCTAAAACCAGAATCAAAACAACCCAGGTAACGCTCCAGGCCGCGAAGAGCGCTATTTTTCCATTCAGCAGCAGGCGTGGCGTGATCACTCTCGCATTGAGGTAAAACGCACCTACCAGAATAAAAAGATTGATGAGCTGCTTTAACCAAAATGATGAAGGAACATCAAAACTCCAGCTTAGCGGCGGATAAAAAAGCACAATAAATCCAAGCAGAATCCATGCCGCTATGTGCAGAAAAATAGTCAGCCCTTTTTTTGATTTTTCTGGTTGCATGCGCATGGATTAGCCCACAAGATGGATAGAAAAAGATTGCCTTCAAAAACAGTTCGACGCAAGGACGTTTTTTGACGGTGGGCGGCAAATATTTACCTCCAAACCGTTAAAGCATGAAGCTTACGTTATTTAACGGCGTGTTATTGAGATTAACAGGTAAAATTTAACTCTCCGTCTAGGTTTTCTTCCTCTCTGTCCAATCTGTTTTCAAATGTCACCATTTATAACATTCTTGTCAGAGAACATATGGCAGAGATTCTTTCAGATCGGTCTTCTGCCCCATGGTATAGCTGCCTGCCATTTCCGAAACAAATGAAAAACACCCAGTTTCCTGACAACTTCATTGTAGACAAAAATTTACCCACTCCAATTTATCTTCAGGTAGTACGTGCTGTCGTTTATGCGGTAAAAGAAAATGTGCTCAAAAAAGGAGACAAAATGCCTTCAATTAATGAATTAAGCAACCATTATCAGGTAACCCGCAGCACAATCGAAAAAGGATACAACGAGCTTCGTGATATGGGGATCATGGGTTCGTTTCAGGGAAAAGGTTTTTATATCAATGAAACTGACGCTTGCCCGGAATTGAAAATTCTGTTGTTATTTAACAAACTGAGTTCTTATAAAAAAGCGATTTATGATGCCTTCGTTGAAACCATCGGTGCTGAGGCGGATACTGATCTGGTGATTTACAATAACAATACAGAACACTTCAAACGCTCGCTGGAAGAGAAAGCAGGCATGTACTCACATTACGTTATTTTGCCCCATTTCATTGGAGATGCTACAAGCGCATACCGGTTGATCGACGCTTTGCCCAAAAACAAGCTGATTTTGCTTGACCACTACGTCCCGGGCATTTCGGGTAAATTCGGAGCGGTTTATGAAAATTTTGGTGCAGATATTTTCAACGCACTTTCAGGGGCAAAAGACCGGCTAAAAAAGTACGATACCATCAAATTAATCTTTCCGGAGCAAAGTTATTTTCCCGAAAAAATTGTTGCCGGTTTCACCCGGTTTTGTAAAGAAGCCGGCTTAAATTATCTGGTATTGAACACAATTACGCCTGGTAAGATCCGAAAAGGTGATGCCTATATTGTGATCCCGGATGATCAGATGATGACGTTACTAAATGAAATTTCGGAACAGAATCTCACACCAGGAAAAGATGTAGGTGTAATCTCTTACAATGAAAATAAAAGTAAAAAATTGATAATGAATGGCATAACCACAATCTCCACAGACTTTCGGGCGATGGGTGTCACTGCCGCCCAGCTTGTTCTGACGGGTTCACGCATGCATGTGGAAAACCCTTTTTATCTGACACTCAGATCTTCCATTTGAGTAAAACCGATTCGGAAAGTCTGCATTCCAAACCGCAATTGAACTCATTATTACGGACATAAATTTGTGGCGTTTCTATGCCACAAGCAACAGGGAAAGGTTTATTTAAATATTATGGGTAAATTGTCGCCTTTCTAATATCATAAATAACATGAACCACATATTCCAAACCAACCGACTTCAATTTTCCCGGCGTTTCATTACCCCGGCCCTTTCATTTTTCCTGACCATTTTTGCCATTGCATCCGGTGGTAATCTCAATGCAAAACCACTGGCTTCTCCCTTGGAAGGCCGCTGGGATATTACCGTGGATGTTGCCGGCAAACCGTCTCCATCCTGGCTTGAAGTACGCCACTCTGGCACCCATACGCTTGTTGGCCAGTTCACCGGATTTTCAGGCAGCGCACGACCTATTTCAGAAGTACATATCAACGAGGCAAAATTCAGTTTCGCCATTCCACCGCAATGGGAAAAGGGCGACAAAGATCTGAAGGTTGAAGGCGCATTGGAAGGAAACAAATTAAAAGGAACCCTTACAACGCCCGAAGGAAAAACATACAACTGGACAGGCGTTCGCGCGCCTGCCTTGCGCAAAACGACCGCTCCTGTCTGGGGAAAACCAATTCAGCTTACAGGTGGCAATGAAATGAAGGCATGGCATGCAGAAGGCACAAACCAATGGATTGCTGAAAACGGGATTTTGAAAAGCCCCAAATCAGGCGCAAACCTGATAACGAACGACAAATTCAATGACTTCAAATTACATGTGGAATTTCGCATTCCAAAAGGAAGCAACAGCGGTGTTTACCTGCGCGGCCGCTACGAAGTTCAGGTAACAGACAGCAAAGGTATGGAACCGGCTTTGGACCAGATGGGCGCCATTTATGGTTTTATTCTGCCAAGCGAAATGGTTGCAAAAAATGCCGGAGAGTGGAATACGTACGATATTACTCTGATCGGAAGAATGCTGACTCTTGTTGCCAACGGCAAAACTGTGATCACCAACCAGGAAATTCCGGGAATTACCGGAGGTGCCTTGGACAGCAACGAAGGCGAGCCTGGTCCACTTTATATCCAGGGAGACCACGGACCCGTGGAGTACCGTAACATTGTAATTACGCCTGCGAAATAACGTTTCGGTTTAAAATGAAATACTTGCGGCCTGTCTGATAACGAAATTTTCGTTGTCGGACAGGCCGCTCTTTTTTGAGAGTGTACACCAAAAGTAACGTCCATCAGCGAACATAAAACGTGCGGAACCGGACAATGAAAAACGATGAAATTGCCGTTTCAAGCTCAAAAACCCATTTTCAGAAATTGGCAAGGTATTTGTTCTGCATTATTACAACAAATGCGATTTGCAATGAAACGAACTTTTCTGGGAGAATTTGAAGAGATCGTACTCCTGGTCGTTGCAGCGTGCATGGAACAGGCGTACGGTGTCACAATCTGGGAAAGCATCCAGCAATATACCGGCCGCTCCATTACCATGAGTGCAGTTCACGCGACACTTTACAGATTGGAGGACAAAGGATTTCTCACTTCTGAGCTCGGAGGGGCAACTGCCGAAAGAGGTGGCCGTAGAAAGCGATTCTTCAAAGTTACGGCTTATGGAAACAAAGCCTTACTGGAAATTCATCAGATCAGAAAGGAAATATGGCAGGCAATTCCGCTGGACAAATTGAATCTGAGCCACTCCTGAAAACCAAAATCTGACTATGAATCCAAATGACAACCTGCCACGTCCGCCAAAATGGGCAGATTATATTTTAGAGAAATGTATTGCCCCGCATCTGCTGGAAGACTTGCAGGGCGATTTACATGAAGTTTTTTACAAAAGCCTGAAAACAACCACAACAGAAAAGGCAAAACGGGCCTATGTCATGGCCGCCCTGTTACACATCACCCCCTATTTCCTGAAACGAAAAGCATCAAATTATTCTCCATCTCCCACATTCAGCTACGCCATGATTAAAAATTATTTCAAGATTGCACTCAGAACACTGGTCAAGAATAAGGCTTACAGTTTTATTAATATCACCGGGCTGGCAATGGGAATGGCAGTTGCTACGCTGATCGGGATGTGGGCATACGACGAATTATCCTACGATCGGTATCACAAAAACTACGACAGGATTGCACAGGTGATGCAGCACCAGACCCGAAATGGCGAGATCGGCACGCAAGACTCAAATCCGTATCCGCTGGGTGAAGAACTGCGCCGGAACTACGGAAGCGACTTCAAACACGTACTGACGGCCAGCTGGAACAGTCCGCATATACTGAATTACGGCGACAAAAAAATTAGTAAAAGAGGCATGTACATTGAACCTGCCGCGCCTGAAATGCTGACTTTAAACATGCGGAAAGGCACTTGGGCGGGACTGAAAGAACCCTACTCGATCATGTTGTCGGAATCGGCCGCCAAAACATTTTTCGGCGACGCCGACCCGATGGACAAAGTCATTAAAATGGACAACAGCCAGAATGTGAGAGTTACCGGTGTTTATGAAGATTTGCCCTACAACTCCACGTTCAGGAAAATGGAATTTATTGCTCCCTGGTCTTTGCACGAAATTTTGAACCCTTCCCTGAAAACAATGGAGGATCCGTGGCGGCCAAATAATTACCCGATTTTCGTACAACTGGCCGACAATGCCGACTTCGACAACGTTTCTGCAAAAATCAGAGATGTAAAAAAGAAAAATATCCGCAAGGAACAGCTCAAATTCAAGCCGGATGTTTTCCTGAATCCGATGAGCAAATGGTATCTGTATTCAACATTTAAAAACGGCCAGCGCGTTGGCGGAAGAATCGAAAACGTATGGCTTTTTGGCATGATCGGCGCATTTGTGCTGCTGCTTGCATGTATCAATTTCATGAATCTGAGCACAGCCAGATCAGAAAAAAGAGCAAAAGAAGTTGGCATCCGCAAGGCTGTGGGGTCGGTGCGAAGTCAATTGATCACACAGTTTTTCAGCGAATCATTTCTGGTCGTTGCCTTCGCGTTCGTGGTATCCATTCTTCTGGTATTGCTCATTCTGCCGTATTTCAATGAAGTTGCAGACAAAAAGCTTGAAATGCTCTGGACCAATCCGGTTTTCTGGCTGGTTGCGGCATGCTTCAGTTTGCTCACTGCAGTCATCGCAGGAAGCTATCCTGCGCTTTACCTTTCATCGTTTCAGCCGGTAAAAGTGCTGAAGGGAGCATACAAAGCTGGCCGGTTCTCAGCGCTTCCCCGAAAAACACTGGTGGTGGTTCAGTTCACAGTTTCCATTATCCTGATCGTCGGGACAATCGTAGTTTACCGCCAGATTCAGTTTGCAAAAAACCGTCCGGTAGGCTACAACAGGGACGGCCTGCTGACGATTTATCTTTCAACGCCCGACATTCACACGCATTTTGACGTGGTTCGGAATGAATTGAAAAGTTTGGGTGCAATAGCGGAGATGGCGGAATCCAGCAGCCCGACTACCAATTCATGGTCGTCGACAAGCGGACTCGAATGGACCGGCAAAGATCCCGCCCAATCCGTCGACTTCCATTACAATGAAATTTCATACGGATATGGAGAAACAGTCGGATGGAAGTTTATCGACGGACGGGATTTTTCAAAAGACTTTGCAAGCGACTCAACGGGTTTGGTTGTAAACGAAACTGCGGCAAAATTTATGGGGTTAAAAAATCCCGTGGGCGAGAATCTGACCTGGTTCAAAAGTCAGGTTAAAATAATCGGCGTTATCAAAGACATGGTGATTGACTCTCCTTACGAAGCACCAAGGCCACAGATATATAATCTTGCAAAAGAACAGGGCGGAATTGTTAACCTGAAAATAAATCCGGCGATGAATGCAAGCGAGGCCCTGAAAAAAATTGAGATCGTTTTCAAAAAATATGACCCGGGAGTTCCCTTCCAGTTTTATTTTGTGGACGAAGAATATGCCGGTAAATTCTATGATGAAGTGCGGATAGCCCGCCTAACCACATTTTTCTCCATACTCGCCGTACTGATCAGCTGCCTCGGATTGTTTGGTGTAGCATCTTTTTTAGCGGAGCAACGAACAAAAGAAATCGGTGTCCGCAAAGTTTTGGGAGCTTCCGTGGTGAGCGTGTGGGGCCTGCTTTCGCAAGATTTTGTGATGCTGGTTGGTATCGCTTTTCTCATTGCTACGCCCGTTTCTTATTATTTTCTCGAAGGCTGGCTGCAAAAATACCAGTACCGAACAGATGTTTCCTGGTGGATTTTTATGGTCACAGGTCTTGGAACGATGATGGTAACTTTGCTGACTGTCAGTTTCCAGGCAATTAAAGCTGCCCTGGCAAATCCGATCAAAAGTCTGCGGAGTGAATGACAAAGGTGAAGTGCCTAGAATCTGAACAGAGATCGGTTTGTACTCCGGTCTCCGTCATTTCCTTTTTCCGGAGCAGTTTCCCGTCCGACAAAAAGTACCACTCTTTCCGCTGATTTTATTTACTGGAGTGGCGTGTTTTTCTGCTCGGATCTCGATAATAATCAACAATCAGGTAAAGTGCGACACTTCCCAAAACCACATACAGCTTGGGATCAGAAAGCAGTGCCAGGTTAAATTTATCGAAATTAGGGATGACATTAAACACACCTACAATAGTCAGCAGGACCTGAACGCCTCGCTGGTACCTTTTTGTTCTTTTCTGGTGTAAGTTCTCTATCAGTTTGTCCAACTGATCCAGTTTCAAGCGACAATCTTTGATACGCTGATCAATTCCGCGCCGGTTCATTCCTTCTTCGTATAGCTCCTGCTCTGTTTTATACTGAAAGACATTTCCGAGTATGTTGTCATTGATCAGGTTATCGGCATAATTCCGATCCTCAATGATCCTGGTGATAGAGAACATGGGCTTGTCCTTATTTGCCTCCTGGAGTAGCACGTCAAGTCTGGTCTCAACATCCCTGCTCACAATATCGTTGTGTGCGAGAACGGCGCTTGGGATCAATACATATGGGTTCATCGCCAATGTTTGCCAGAACGATTCAAGTACATCATCTTCATAACCGAACATAGCCAGTACTCCTCTGTGAATTACCAAAAAAGACTCTTCTGTCTGACTGTTTGGTAAAGGCACCAGGGTGTCATCAATTTCCTGAATACCCATCCGATCGTAGTCGAATATGCCTAAACTCATCCCACAGTAAGCTTTGAATACATAGTCTGCATAATCCTCTACGCTGAAATCTTCACCCTCCGGCCCGGATTTAATCTTATTTTCGTTTAGATTTTCGTAAAATTTTCTGACCATTTCACGGATATCGTTCCGTTCATTCGGACCAAGGTTCCTGCTTTCAGAACTGTCATAAAAGCCCAAAAAATCATCCGCGTCGTAGCGTTCCTCCCCCGACTTACCTTTGTCACTGTAGTTGTGCGGAATCGGTGTAACGCCGCCCGTATCAATTTCAATTACACCCGAAGTCACGTTCCTCAGCGTTACTTTCCTGTCAGCCTGCGGCAGAAGATCAATTTCCTTTTTACCACTTTCAGCATCGTTATAATACACTCCGGTCAGTTTGGTAAGCAAGCCAATCAGATTGTCCCTTTCTTTATTTTCTGTCGCTTCCGAAAAAGACGCGGTTTCATCCTCGGTTTTTTTATCGGTAATGACATCAAACTTTATCTTACTCATCGTCTCCCTCCGGTCATCTTCATCAATAAATTCCTGGGATCCGCTGAAAAACCGCATCAGTTTTATTATCTCCAATTCACTGATCTGGCAGTCCATTGCTGCTGTATCATCGTACGGTCTGACAACAATATGCCAAACCCGCACCGAGCTTTTTGAAAAATAGGTGTAGCTTACACCGGCCAGCATTTTAACGTGATAATACTGATCCCAGGGCTTTTGCTGCACTTCTGTCTGATGAGAACCGGCTCGCCGGGATTCCGGTAACCTGAAGTAACTTTCCTTTCTTCCCTCCGAAATAAATTTTGACCTTGATGGGAAACTTACAATGATCGGCTGCAACCGCGAACTGTAATTTCGGGAAACAAAAGGGGGAGACGATTGGTACTTGTAGGCAAACAGATCCGTTTCTGTAGAATGTATCAATGGACAAAAAAACGGCCCGTCCTTTCTTTCCTTGTCATCATCAAGTTTGCTACCGAAAGTGTCGTGGTTCTTTTCAAGGTGATCGAAATGTAAACCGACCGGCTTGAAATAGTCTTCATCCACCACGATCTCAAAGCTGATACTTGCCCGCTTGTACGAGAAACGGGGCTGCTCGATCCGTGGCACACTATACAAATATGTAACAGTATCATGATCGGTCTCACGATTTTCATACAAAGACGCCGAATTCTCGGGGATAAAGTCCTTCCTATTTCCCGAAAATCCAGTCAGAGACGGTGGCAGGCTGGTTTCAAACTTTTTGCAATCGTTCAGATCTCTCAGGTATCTGGATTCCCTTTCCAGTTTACCTTCGCGAGCATTTATCCTAATTTCTTTGACAAGATCACTGTCATATTCTGGATTGAGATATCTTGCATAATCCACAATGAATGACATTACGATCCCGGACTCGATGGTAATGTAATCAGGCCATTTAACCACTTGCGGGAAAGTGAACAGCAGGTACTTTTTTATCTCTTCATTCCACGGTTGCTGGTAATTGAACTTGATGTAACGTGCCTGAGCCCGATGAAATTTACGCAGGATATTGGACTGATATATCGCTTCCGATTCTCCATCCTTTCCTTTTTCAACACTCAAGTACATCGGATCGGTAGTTTCATGAAAAATTCCCACGATCCTGTTTTTCGTCGTAACCTCTTTCAGAAAAAGTTTTTCATTCCTGACTTCTTGTCTGATCAGCATAGCACCGGGTGCATGAATTGTCCCACCCTCAATTTTGTCAACAAGCCGGTGTAGCCCCGAGGTGCGTTTACGTGGAAGCTTTTTTCCCGAACTACTGTAAACGTCCTCCAATCTGACACTTAATGGACCATTGTAGGTCAGGAGCCAGCTGAGTACAATTTCCTGCGTACACTTCTTCATTTTTGGAGCCTCAGCCGGTTCCTTTTCATTCTCTTTCTCCCCATTCGGCTCCCGCTCAATATCGGGAAACTGCGTCGCCATCCAGATTGACTCCACCAGCATCGTACGGCTAGCTGTAAAATAATGCACAATACTTCCCACTAAGGGGATTTCCTTGTCAATGTCAATAGCTCCGGACGGCCTGAATCCTATGATCAGAAACGTGCAAACCGGAGCAGAGCTACCCTCCTCTGGAATCTGGCTCAGTATTTCCTCCTTTAATTTTCTTCCGTTTTTAACGCCACTAAAAAAACACCTGTCCTTTTGCCACAAATTGATAAAAAAATTGTCAGTCAATTTCTCATGTTGCCGGAGTTCTTCCCTGGTGGTGATACAAACAAATTCGAATTCATTTTTATCTAGCTCAACCGAGTCTCCGGATTTTTCCGGAGGAGGGAAATGTTTGTCGAGCCGTCGGGAAATATTGTTGAAATCTTTAAAGAACGAATCTGCCTGCGCATATAATTCTGTATTCATGAAGAAGGAGATAAGGGGTTTACATCCCTAAATACGTCATTTTTCACGATCCGAAGAACTCTCCTTGAAAAAGATTATCAACTTTTTTCTATAAAAGTCAGCCAAAAGCATACCCGGTGACAAAACCCGAAGCAATTGAAAATGTCACTGCATTAATTCAAAATATATCTCAGACGATGGTCTTAATATTTTTTAGCCAGTACTAAGGTTAATTTATTCAAAAATTAGCCTTTATATAATATCGGCGGGCCTGATCCAGTGTGGGTATATAACCTCATCCCTGTGCCGGGCCCAGCGGAGTAAAAACTTTAAATCCAGTGCATGAGAAAGATTAAGGGAACAGCCGCATTTTTTTACATTTTTTTGGCATTCATCATCTCTTCCGGCGGCAGCGCATTTGCCCAGACCAAAACGGTGACAGCACAATCGTCACCGGGGCAATTTGAGCTTAAAAACGGTGATCGTGTCGTGTTTGTCGGCAATGCGCTCATAGAGGATGACATGCAGTTTGGCTACCTGGAACTTGCCCTTACGACTCGTTTTCCACACAGCGATGTCACATTCCGAAACGTAGGCTGGTCGGGAGACAATGTCTGGGGAGATGCCCGAAGCTATATTTCACAACCGCCAACTGCGTACGAACTGCTGATCGAAAACATCACAAAGTTTCAGCCAACGGTTGTTTTTGTGGCTTACGGGGGCGTGGAAGCCCAGGAAGGAGAAGCAGGACTCGCTCATTTCAAGGACGGTTACAATAAACTGCTTGACAAAATCGATGAGATCGGCGCAAAATCAATTTTACTTTCCCCCGTTCCGGTGATATCCGGTGACTCGCTAACGCATATTGCTAAACGTAATGCCGATCTGGAACTGTACAGTTCAGCTATTACCAAAATAGCAACCGAGCGCGGGAAACAGTTTTTGGACGTATTTAAACCAATACAGGAGATTAGTAAAAAATTAAATATCACAGAAGACGGCGTGCACCTGAACGAAACCGGCTATTATTATCTGGCTAAAACAATAGAAAAAGGACTTGGGCTGAAAGAAGAAAACAAAGCTTTGGAGATTGGTTTTTCAAAAACAGGCGCCGAAGCTCCCGCTTCCGTAAAAATAATTTCGCCGGAGGATGGAGCAGTGCTACAATTTAAAACCGAGCAAAGCTACCTCCCACTGCCTGTACCAGAGAAAGTGAGCGACCAGTTTCAGGTTGTAAAAATATCCGGGCTGAAAAAAGGTTTCTATACCCTAGCCACTGATGACCGCCAGCTCGTTTCGGCTTCTGCAAAAGAATGGTCAGCAGGTGTTCAGATCAGGCAGGATGCAGCGTTTTTTCAGGTGAAAGAATTGCGTGATATGATATTGAGAAAAAATGAAGTTTTTTTCTCGCAGTACCGGCCACAAAACAGAACGTACATCCTGGGTATGCGTGCCTATGAACAAGGACGGCACTCAAAAGGTCTGGAAGAATTGGGGCTGATCGTAAAATGGCTTGAAGGGCAGATTGCCTTGAACCGTACTCCACAGCCTCATATTTACAAGCTTACAGCATTGAAGTGATAACCCTCACACCGAGCGGCCTTCGACTCCGCTCAGGCTGACGGAATCGCTCAGGCCGACAGAATCGCTCAGGCTGACGGAATCGCTTAGGCTGACATCGAAAAGAAATATTAAAAGAATATAACAAAGCTAACAGCTGATAGCCAGTCGCTAAAAGCTCCCAGAATATGAAAGCATTCAAATACAAAAAACTCATTTACCCCGCTTTGCTGATCCCGGCCATGCTGTTGTTTACCGCATCAGTGAACCAGGACGACAGAAAGGAGAATCCGGATCCGAGTGTTCAGAAGGAGCTCGAATCATTCAAAATTGCTGATGGGTTTGAAGTACAGCTCTGGGCTGCTGAACCGCTTGTCGTGAAACCGATTCAAATGAACTGGGATGCCGACGGACGTTTGTGGGTTGTTAGCAGCACAGCTTATCCACACGTAAAAACCGGTGAAACTGCCAATGACAAAATCTTCGTAATTGAGGACACAGACGGTGATGGAAAAGCGGACAAATCTACCATTTTCGCGGAAGGACTTCTTACGCCGACTGGTATTTTGCCGGGAGATGGCGGGGTTTACGTGGCCAATTCCACAGAAGTCCTGCACTTTATGGATACGGACGGTGACGGAAAAGCGGACAAAAGACGGAAAATACTGACCGGCTTCGGAACAGCGGATACGCACCATCTTATCCACACATTTCGCTGGGGACCGGAAGGCTCGCTTTACTTCAACCAATCCATTTACATCTATAGCCACGTCGAAACCCCCTTTGGAATCAGAAGGCTGGAAGGCGGCGGCGTCTGGGAACTTCGCCCGAAAAGTCTGCAATTGGATGTGTATGCAAAAGGTCTTGTCAACCCATGGGGCTTACAATTTGATAAATGGGGACAAACATTCCTGACGGACGGCGCAGGCGGAGAAGGTATCAACTACGCATTTCCAGGCGCAACGTTTGTTACCGCCCCGGGTGCGGAGAGAATTATACGGGGTTTGAATCCGGGCCAGCCGAAACACAGCGGACTTGAAGTGATTTCGGGCAGACACTTACCCGAATCCTGGCTGGGTAGTGTAATCACCAATGACTTCCGGGCGAACAGGATAAACCGCTTTAAACTGGAAGAACAAGGCAGCGGTTATGCGTCCAAACAAGTGGAAGACCTGATGTGGACCAGTCATGTGGCGTTCCGTCCGGTGGATATCAACCAAGGTCCCGATGGCGCGATTTATGTCGCAGACTGGTATAACCCGATCATTCAGCACGGCGAGGTGGATTTTTATGATCCCCGCCGCGATCAGGAACATGGCCGTATCTGGCGTATTGTCGCCAAAAATCGTCCCCTGGTAAAAACGCCGAAACTCACGAAAGCCACGGTTAGCGAATTGCTTGAATCGTTGAAGTTACCGGAAGACTGGACCCGCCTGCAGGCAAAACAGGTATTGAAAGACAAGGGCGCTGCGGAAGTCATTCCGGCTCTTCAGAAATGGGTGAGCGCACTGGATAAAAATGATAAGGATTATGAACACAATTTGTTGGAAGCATTGTGGGTATACCAGTCTCTGGATACCGTAAATGAACCCATTTTGCTTGCTCTTCTGAGCGCCAAAAGCCACAATGCCCGAGCGGCAGCACTGCGTGCCCTTCATCTCTGGAACGATCAGATTAAAAATGTACCCGCGCTGCTGACAAAAGCGGTAACGGACGTACATCCGCAGGTAAGACTGGAAGCGGTCATTGCGTTACGTAAAATCCATACTCCCGAAGCAGCCCGTACAGCTTTGTCTGTTGTTGAGCAGCCAATGGATGAATTCCTGGATTATGCACTTTGGCAGACTGTCCGTGATCTGGAACCAATCTGGACCAAACGTCTGAAAACTGAACCGGATTTCTTTGGCGATCCTAAAAAAACAGTCTTTGCTTTAAAATCTGTAAACACGCCCGACGCTGTTTCCCAACTTGCGCAGCTCTATCAGAAAGGTCAGGTTCCTGATACCTATGAAAAAGACGTCTTGGCATCGATTGCAAGAAATGGAAAAACAGCAGATCTGAATACCCTGTTGGACATTGCAGTAAAAGGCAACGGTAAAAGTGGCGCACAATTTGCTGCACTTGAAGAAGCGGCACGCCAGCGAAATGTAAAACCCGATCGTGATTTAGGACGTATTGGAGCGTTTATTGCAAACGATGATGAAACTACGGCAACCACAGCCATTCGCCTGATCGGGCTATGGCAGCTCGAAAACCTGAATGGACAACTCGTCGACCTTACTAAAACAGGAGACAAAAACGTAAAAAAAGCCGCTCTTTCTGCCCTTGCGTCCATGGACAAAACCAACGCGGAAAAATTGCTCACAGGCATAGCAACCGGTAAAAACCCCGTAGATCTGAAACTGCTGGCCGCCGCACAACTGACTTCCATTAATGTAAAGGAAGCTGCGCGAATTGGTGTGGGATTATTGGCTAGTCTTCCGGAGAACACGGATGCTTCACCATTATTCCAGGCATTTTTCACAACAAAAGATGGAATCAGGTCGCTGGCGGAAGCTTTGAGCACAAAAAAGATTCCTGAAAATATTGCAAAGGCGGCCAGACAGGCTGTCCAGCTTCAGGTTCGCCAGAACAGGCAGAAAGATGAAGACGTAGTACTCCTGAAGAAAGCATTGGAAGCATCTGGCGGAACGCTGCCGGTTGAACGTATGCCGCAGCAGCTTAGTGATCAGGAAATTGCAGGTATTGCAACAGAAGTAAAAGGATCAGCTGCTGATCCGGAACGTGGCGAAATGGTTTTCAGGAAAAATACCTGTTTTACCTGCCATGCCGTGGGCGGAGCAGGTGGCCTGATCGGGCCGGACCTGAGTAGCCTGGGAACGAGTTCACCCGTTGAAACAATCATCAAATCAATTCTTTACCCAACGATTTCCATCAAAGAGGGTTACGAATTACAGCGAATTGCCAAAAAAGACGGTAGCGAAATTATGGGTTATCTGGTGAGTAGCGGTTCATCTGAAATTATTATGCGGGACGTAAGCGGACTGGAAGTTTCCGTCCCGAAAAGCCAGATCAGCGTGATGGAAAAAATTCCGGGCTCACTGATGCCTCCCGGACTCACCGCCGGACTCGATAAGCAGGAATTTGTTGACTTGGTCGCCTTTCTTTCCAAAATGGGAGAATCCGGAAAATTCAGGGTACCAAACACCCGGTTCGTACGTCGTTGGGAAACCGTTTTTCCGAATGCTGCACTGACCAAAAAACTTGCAGGCGAAGGCTTGGGATACATTGTTAAACCAAATGCGAAGATTCCTTTCCAGGCTGCGTACAGTAAAGTGGCCGGAGATTTGCCTGTTGAGGAACTCCCCACCATTGAAGCAGGCGCCGGAAAGCGTTACAGTTTTGTGCGGTTTGAAATCGAAATTCTCACAAAGGGTAACGTGAACCTTGGCCTGAATTCAACTGCGGGCATCACTGCCTGGGACGGGCAAAAGCCTCTGAAATTGACCGACAAAGGCATAGCAACCGATCTTGCCCAGGGCATTCATACAATAACGCTCGCACTTGACCGCAACGCATTTAAAGATCCGTTGTTTGGAATTCAACTTCTGGATGCAGAAGGCGCCTCAGCACAGACAAGATTACGTATGGGCAGATAAAATGAAATAGATATGAAAAGCGAATACGCTATTATTTCCGGATAGTAGCGTATTTTTTATTCTGTTTAACACAAAAAACCACAAATTCGACACTTAGAATTTCACCTAAACCCTTCATGAAAAAATCATTTTCGATCATCTTTCTCATTCTGCTTACAGTTCAGGCTTTTGCAGAACTTCGACTTCCTCGAATCTTCGGTTCCGGCATGGTTCTGCAACGCCGAAAACCCGTTCCTGTATGGGGCTGGGCCGACCCGGGAGAGAAAGTAACGCTGCAACTTTTGTCCGCCGGGAAAGTCGTTCAGACAAAAACCCACAAGACCGCAAGTGATGGGAAGTGGATGCTGCGTCTTGATGCCCTGGAAGCAGGAGGACCTTACGATCTGACACTAAAAGGAAAAAAGAATGCAATCACCTACACAGATGTGCTGATCGGCGAGGTGTGGATATGTTCCGGTCAATCGAATATGGAATGGCCTGTATCGCTGACGCAAAATGCTGAGGAAGAAATAAAAAATGCAATTTATCCCCAGATAAGACATTTCGAAGTGCCAAAATCGATCAGCTTTTCTCCAAATGAAGACATAAAAACGGGCGACTGGAAAACCACGACCCATGAAAACGTTCCGAAATTTACTGCTGTCGGCTATTTTTTCGCGCGTGATCTTTTTAACAAACTGAACATACCCATTGGCCTGATTCATAGTTCCTGGGGTGGAACGCACGTTGAAACCTGGATCAGCAAGGAGGGCCTGAACAGTTTCGATGAGTTTGCCGGGATAGCCTCAAAAATCCCTGCCACAATCGAAGAATACAATACCATTAAAAAAAACGAACTGGATGTGCTGATCGAACAAAATCATGGTGGTTTTCCGAACGGCCAGGAAATGGAAAAGTGGTCTGCGGAAATTTTCAATGATACCAAATGGCCTTCCATGGATTTACCAAAAGCGTTCGACCGTGAAATGCTGCCACATTTTGACGGAACCATCTGGTTCAGGAGACAATTTACACTTCCCGCCGACATGGCCGGTCAGAGCTTGATACTCAGCCTGGGAGTTGTTTATGATTTTGACAATACTTATATCAATGGCCTAAAAGTCGGTTCCAGTAATTTGAAGGGTAAAAACCGGCAATACATCGTTCCGGCAGGCGTTTTAAAAGCAGGTTCAAACAGTATTTCCGTACGCCTTGAAAATAAAAGCGGCGACGGTGGCATAAGGGGGAAAGCAGAGCAGATTTATATCGGGAGGGATGATTTCAATTTAGATCTGGCCGGCCCCTGGAAATATCGGATCGAGACATCAGTCAATAACAGTCAGTTTGCCGGGCCCAATACTACCGGCACACTGCTGTATAATTCCATGATTGCACCGCTTGTCCCCTACGCCATCGCAGGGGCGATCTGGTATCAGGGCGAATCCAATGCAGGAAGAGCCTATCAGTATCGTAAGTCGTTTCCGCTGCTGATAACCGACTGGCGGAAAAAGTGGGGTGGCGAGCATTTCCCATTCTATTTTGTACAACTAGCAAGTTTCGATGATGCCAAAGGGAACAGCCAAAAAGGAAGCAAATGGGCCGAACTACGTGAAGCGCAGACATTGACCCTAAGCGCATTACCAAACACGGGCATGGCCGTGGCAACCGATATCGGAAACCCAACCGACATACATCCACGTAACAAGCAGGATGTTGGCAAAAGGCTCGCTTTAATTGCACTCAAAAACACATACGGACAAGACGCCGTATGCAGCGGCCCGATTTATCAGCGTATGGAAAAGGCTGGCGATCAGATAACGCTGACATTTCTAAATACGGCAGGCGGGATGCATTCTGTGGGGAAATACGGATATTTAACCGGATTTGAAGTCGCAGGAAACGATCAGAAATTTCATTGGGCAAAGGCAGAGATTCAGGGAGATAAGGTAATATTGCGTAGTGATCAGGTAGCGAATCCGGTGGCAGTCAGATATGGCTGGGCCGATGACAATTCCGAAGCCAATCTCTTCAATGGTGACAATTTACCCGCAGTCCCTTTCCGTACAGACTCCTGGAAAGGACTTACAGAAGATGTAAAATTCAAGTAAGATCAAATCACAGCCATGGAAAATGAAACGCTAAGAGACATATTTTACAAACATGAGGGTAACCTGATTCATAAATGGGATCATTATTTTGACATTTATGAGAAATACTTTTCAAAGTTCCGGGGTCGCAAAATCAACATGCTTGAAATCGGCATTTCCCATGGCGGTTCGCTGCAACTCTGGAAAAAGTATTTTGGTGAAAATGTGCACATCTACGCCATTGATATCAATCCGGAGTGCAAAAAATTACAGGAAGAAAATATCACCATTTTTATAGGATCCCAGAGCGATAAATCTTTTTTGGAAAATGTGGCGAGTCAACTCCCTGACCTCGATTTCGTCATCGACGACGGCGGGCACACAATGCAGCAACAGCTGATTTCATTCGAAACGTTATTTTTAAAAGTGAAGGAAGATGGCTTGTATTTCGTTGAAGACACACACACTTCATATTGGGAAGAATTTCACGGAGGGTTGAAAAATCCCGGGTCATTTGTGGAAAAATCAAAAGATCTGGTAGATTCTCTTTACGACAACCATGTGATCGACAAGACCAAAATCAGGATTGACGAGATCACCAACCACATCAACTGCATTTCGTTTTACGACTCGGTAGTGGTTTTTGAAAAAAAATTGCGTACAAAACCGTTTCACAAACAGATTGGTAAAAAAACGATTACGCCCTATGAGCCGGAAGAGTTAAAGAAAGAAACCTGGTTTGAAACATTCACATCACGTTTCAGAAAAAAAGAGCAACATCCGTTTGAGGCAAATGATGGGGGAATTACTGAATTATAAAATTTCAGGCGTGATGATAAGTCACGCCTGAAAATGAAATCGTCAGAGAACGACGTTCCGAAATTCATGACAAATCGGCGTCAAGCACCCGCATAGGCTCCGGCGAATTCTTTTGCAAAATCTTCCAATTTATATTTACCCAAACTTTTTGGATGATTTTTCCAATAATCCTCCTGTAACTTCCCGCTTCTGATCGCCTGCCCCATTGCGAGGTAACTATCTGTAAAACTACGATTTAATCCATTTTCTAGCATGCCTTTTTCCGCCTGTTCATCTGTAAAAGTGATCCATGGCGTCCCTTCCTTACCAACCGCTTTGCCCAGAACAGCTGCAATTTCCGAAGGATGTCTTTCATCGCTGGCAATGTACGTGATACTGTTTTCCTCAAAAGACGAGAGCAGTTGTTTTGTCGCTTCCTCTGCGATGTCGCTCGTATAGACCAGTACCAGTTTTTCTTCTGTGTCGCCAAAATTATTTCCTGCTATGCCCGCATATTTGATCATTCCGGTGAGGCTGAACAAATTGGTAAAGAAATATGAGGGGCGCAAAAACTTGACTTTCACATCACTGAATTCCAGCAATTTACCCTCCAGATAACCCAATGCATCAATTGGCCCGGCACCTTTTCGTAAATGCGCACCAATGCTGCTTAGCAAAACCACTTTTTTGATCTGCCCGGCGGAAATCGCCTCTACGTAGGCGTCAGCTACTTCCCGTTGAAATCCAGGATAATCCGCTATGCTGAAATCGCTGGGTATCATCAGATAAGCTACATCTGCTCCTGCGAATACGCTGCTCAAAAAAGCGGCATCTTTTACAGAACCAATTGCGGCAGTGGCACCTAGACCCTCAATTTCAACTTTTTTACCTTCACTACTACTAATAACGGTTACCTGATGCCCGGCTGCAAGCAAATTTTTTGTAACGGGAAGACTTATATTTCCCAATGAACCTGTGATGATATATTTCATTTTTATAGTTGTTTTTTGTTGGGACAAAGTTATATTTGTACATACTTTTAGACAAGTACTTACCCCAAAGTATGTATCATGACAAAAATTAAAGAAGCTTCCACCTACAATCTGAACAGGGAAATCGTGATACAGGAATGTCCTGTCACTTATGTAATGCAGAAAATTGGCGGGCACTGGAAACCAATTATTCTTTATCATTTACTTGCCGGCCCAAAGCGCTACAGTGAAATAAAGCGCGCCATGCCCCACATCACTGAAAAAATGCTTATTCAGCACTTGAAACAATTGGAAACCGACAAGTTGCTGAGCCGTGAGGCAAAACCTGTTGTTCCTCCGTTTGTTACTTACACACTAACGGAATCTGGTAAAGAGCTGGAAACAGTGATTGATGCAATGGCTGCCTGGGCTTTCAGAGATATGGAACGCTCGCAGGTTACGACCTGCGTTTGATGAGCCGTCAAATTTGACAGTGAACGTCGAAATGATTCATAGAAAAACAACTAAAATAAATTAAAACACTGCTGACACACTGTTGTCAATGACATTATTATTTTAGCATCAAAAACAAAGCTATCATGAAAACGCACACGACAAACTACGAAAATACCTTTATAGAAATTGCGGAGGATAGCAAGACGACTGGTGGAGAAATTCCACCCGTAAAAGGCGAAGTTAGAACTGTGGCAAATATTCAGTTCGACCTCGTTACCAGAAATCCGTACAAATTCACCTCGGACGATGTGCTTTTCAAAGTACATGCCGAACGCAATGATCTGACAGAAGACGAATTGACAGAAGCAAGAAATCAGTTTTTCTCAAAAGGACAGGCATGTATGCGGGCTTCGCCGCTGACAAAACGCTATGGCTGGGGAGTCCACAACAACGACGAAGGCAAAATCGCTTTGTACGCTTATGGAACACCAGAATATGAAAAATTCACAAAAGACGATAGTGTCAAAATTGTGAAAGCCATGAAATCCTCCCGCTGAATCAATCGCTTTACTAATTCGCAGCTCACGCCTCTCAACCCAGTAGAATTCATACATCTTTAAGTTACCGCTCATTAAACTTCAGTAAACTGATTCAGTGCTGAAGAAAGTAATTTGACTTGGTTTTTGTCTTACTACTGTTTACAGCCTGTTGAGTATAATTAATCACGATACAGGTGCACAAATTGTATTGATTTAAACCATACCGAATTCAAAATCATCATGTTAAAAAAATTACTGATCTTATCCGCCGTTTTCATGAGCGCAGCGTCCTGTTACGCGCAACAGTTCAAAGCGTTGTTATTTACCAAAACTGCCGGTTTTCACCATGTATCTATCCATGAGGGCGTTGCGGGCGTAAGAAATCTAGGTTTAAGGCACAATTTCTCGGTAGACTGGCAGGAAAACGCGGATGTTTTTAATGAAAAGTCGCTCAAAAACTATGACGTTGTCATCTTTCTGAATACAACCGGCGACATCCTGAACGACACACAGCAAACGGCTTTTGAAAAATACATCCAGAGCGGAAAAGGATGGGTTGGGATTCACGCAGCAGCTGATACTGAATACGATTGGGCATGGTATACCAAATTGGTCGGTATGATGTTCAACACGCATCCCGCCCAGCAGACTGCATATCTGGATGTAGTCAACAGCAATTTCCCAGGCTTGGAACGTTTCCCAAAGCGGATGATCTGGACCGACGAATGGTATGAGTATCAGAAGCCTTATAAATCTAATGATCTGAAAATGCTGATCACGCTGGATGAAAAGACGTACGATCCGAAAACGAGTAAAGGGACGGGTATGGGCGCAGAACATCCCATGGCGTGGTATCATAATTATGACGGAGGCCGGGCATTTTACACCGGACTGGGTCATATTGGCCTGGTTTATTCTGACCAATCATTTCTTGACCATCTATACGGCGGTATATTCTGGGCAGCGACCGGGAAAGGAATAAAATAAGTCGGGCCGCGGCCGTTGACACCGATTTGCAATCGGTGTCGCCTGGTCTCGCGTTTGCAACGCGCTTGAATTGCTAAGCGTTTATCAGCGCCAATGAAAGTTGAAAACGCGTTACAAACGCGCGGAGCAATTAACGCACCGATTACAAATCGGTGCGAGCTTGCCCTGCTGCCCTGCTGCCACCGATTTACAATCGGTGTCGCCTGGTCTCGCGTTTGCAACGCGCTTGAATTGCTAAGCGTTTATCAGCGCCAATGAAAGTTCAAAGCGCGTTGCAAACGCGGAGCCAATACCGCACCGATTACAAATCGGCGCGATAGCTAGTGTTACCAGTCGATAAAGCTGATCCCAAGCCCGACGGTATTTTGGAAGTGATTGTAATCGATCAGGGTTTCTCCATAGCCAGACGAGAGCTGCACATGTCCTTTCAAGTGACCACGGACCTGAAAAACCCAGTTCAACTGGGCGCTGCCTTTGTTTAAGGAATTAAATGGATGCGTCGCAACAAGATAAACCTGTTGCTTTGAACGTCCATAAACAACCGTAATTTCCCCTCTTCCTATATAGTCCAGAATCAGAGGATTTTCATCATCCGCGTCTCTCAGCCTGACCCAAGGGCGCAGCGTAATCTGCCAGTGTTTCCTTTCCATACTCGTGTGGAACATAATCCGGTTCCAGCTTCGGGAGTGTGGCAGCTCCCGCCCATTGGATTGATGGTTAAATGCCACCCCAAAGGTTCGGCCATCAAATCCCAGAAAGTGATAACGCACCGGAAAATTCAGTATCAGTTCAGGTTCATAATTTAGCTCGCGGAAAGGGCGGGAAACACCGGTATTATAAATCTGCCAATGCGCTTTTTGCGTGTAACCAGCCCACAAGTCACCCTTTCCCCAGAAAATCTTTTGAAGCAGTTTTACTTTAAAACTAATGTGAAACCGCGCTTCATAATTATTGTAATTTGTTGGTACCGGAACACTGTAAGCAGGATTCTCACTGTATGGCTGATTGTTGGGGTTACTCGACCAGCGACCCAGCGAAAAATAAAAAGGCTTGTACGAGGTCAGCAAAAAAGTGCCTTTACGGGTTGAGTCAGCAAGCTCCCAGCGCTCAGAGATACTTTTAATCCTTACAGATTGATCTGATATGGCTTGTGCGTGGAGCTGTCTACAACTAAACATTAAAACTGCCAATAAATAGATTTTGGGCATATCCGTATGATAAAAATTAAAAATATGGATAAATACTACAATCGTCTTTTGAAAAAATGCACCCCTCAATGTACGGATTTACAGACAGATTTTATCTTAACAGAAATACCTTTGTGCCCGGAAAATATATAAAGAAGGGTCTTTTTAAAAACATGAACCTCACTGTGCCATGAACAATCCAATTTGTCCGATGTTGATGGTTTGGCGGTAACGCGAAATCAGCCGCAGACTTCTATTGCTCCGTTTTCAAAAATTCAAAAATCGCAGACGATACGCCATGGTCGTTACATTTGAACTGAACCGATACAAAGGGATGGGTCTCAACGGTGGCCCGTATTTCAACTTCGGTGAGTCAGTTTCGTTGGTAGTGGTAAACAGAGGGCTTAATCATCTTAAAATCTTATCAAAAAGCCATTTTACCTAACCCTATTTACCTAAACTCTTTTTAAATTATTCCCGGAGGCGTACTTTTCAGAATTTCACCGTACTATTTACAGTCGTTTAAGCATTGTAAATTGGCTGTCTTGTTGAATGCAGAAGAAAAGTATGGAAGTATCCAGAAGGAAATTTATAAAAACAGCAACATCTGGTTTGGTTTTGCTTGGCTTGGATGATATCCCTGCCGGAGCGGCAGAATATTACAGTCTGGACGATTTCACAAAAGTGCCGAAAATCGACATTCATTTTCATCAGAATGTGCTCAGCAATACCTTTCCCGAATTTGGCCGGTCCCTGAATTTTCATCTCGTCACTGTCAACGTAGCCGCAACCCGTTCGCTGGAAGATCAATTTGAAATAGCCAAAACGATGAAAAAGCGGTTTCCGCGATCGATGGACTTTTTAGGCTCATTTTCTGTCAAAGAATTTGATAAACCGGATTTTACAAAAAATGTGATTGCCTACATCAAAATGAATGTAGCAACTGGTGCGCGTGGGTTTAAGGTGTGGAAAAACATAGGAATGGTACTAAAAGACGCTCAGGGGAAATATGTTATGGTCGACGACCCGGCATTGCAACCGATTTTCGACTATTTTGAGCAACATAGTATTCCGGTTATGGGACATCTTGGTGAGCCTAAAAACTGCTGGCTTCCGCTCGACCAGATAACCCTCGCTTCAGACCTCAGGTACTATTCCCGGCATCCAGAATATCACATGTATCAGCATCCTGAATGCCCTACATATGAAGCGCTTATAACGGCCACAGAAAATCTGCTAAAACGTCATCCCGGGATGAAATATGTGGGCACGCACCTGGCTAGTCTGGAATGGAGTGTGGATGAAATGGCAAAACATCTGGACAAATACCCCAATATGATGCTCGATGTGGCCGCACGTATGGACCACCTGCAATACCAGTCGGCGCAAGACCGGGAGCGCGTAAGAAATTTCCTTTTAAAATATCAGGATCGGGTCATGTATGGATCAGACACAACGATAGACACCCTAAATAACGCAGATCCAAATACTTTAAAGATTTTGCACAAAAAATGGCTGGATGACTGGGGTTATATCAGTACTGATAATGTAATTATTGAAAACCTGAAAATTGGAAATACACAAAAACAAGTGACCGGACTAAAACTCCCTAAAACGGCGGTGGATATGATTTTCAGAAAAAATGCCGAAAGGTTTTTCAAGATAAAGGCAACCTGAACTGCTGGTAGCACGGTTTTCCTTTTTGAAAGTAAAACAACCTCCTCAACTCTTCAGGAAAGTATAAGGATATAATATTGTTGGAATATTCAAATTTCAGCATGGCATGATTTTAGATGTGTTTTTAGAAACATCCTATCTAAATTATGAAGTTATTAGTTTCAACGCTTTGCGCTGGTCTATTGTTTACCGGGTGTAACAGCAACTCAGAAAAGGAAGAAACCGCATTAAAAGCAAAACAGGTTACCATAGACTCAATGAAAGCGGTTATGGTAAAGAAGGCGGTTGTTGACTCAATGAATGCCGTAATGGCCAAACGTGAGGAAGAAGCTCGTGAGCAAAACGAGGCAGAAAAGAGACAAACTGAGGCAAATCGCGCAGTTGTACAAAATAATGCGGCTCCGCAAACTACTAAAAAGAAAAAATGGAGTCATACGGCCAAAGGTGCCGTTGTAGGTGCAGGTACAGGCGCAGTGACTGGCGCGTTGATCAATAAAAATCGCGCAGAAGGTGCTATTGTTGGAACGCTCATCGGAGCCGGTGTGGGAGCTGGAACTGGTGCCATTGTTGACAACTCAAAGAAAAAGAAAGGAAACTAAGCTTTGCTGCATTGCAGCAGCTTTGGGCTTCCATCCGTTTTCTCGTTTGGGCTTTTGTAGGTTTGAGCACGCTTGAACCTACAAAAGCCCAGAATAATGCCGATACAAACCTGGCTTTATGCGAAAAAGCTGGGTCTCTGAAGATAACCCGGTTGCCAGCTGCCGTCTCTCCGACGGAGCGCACGGGCGATGGTCAAAATATGTTGATATCTTTCCTGCTGATCTGCTTCCGAATCCTTGCTGTGAAAATACTGCCCGATAATCTCCCATTCAAAAGTGTCCGTTTTCTGGTCGTAAATACCGACTGGGATCCGATCTTCGTCGGTCATCATCCGGCCTAACACTGATTGTGCCTCAGCTTGTGTGGAGCACCCGACATGGTGATATTGATCGTTGCGCAAATAAAGAACCGAGTATCGGTTTTCAGAAAATTCACCGTTTGTATTTCTATCTGTGTTTTGTTTTTTGAAGCTGCTGCTTACTGAATGTTCTCTCTCAATCCAATTCCCACCGAAAGGCACCGCCTGGCGCGACAAGGTTTCAAAAACCTCCGAGTACTTATTAGCGCCTCCCGAAAAAAACTGTTGAAGAGAAGCCCGAAGATCTGTCAATGCTGATTTGCCTGTATATTTTTGTAACTGTGTCATACGCTTAATTGTTTTTTGAATGCGCTTCGAACTGGCCCTAATTATTGCTATAATCCAAAATTAAAAATATGATTCAGACATAGCAACCATCAAATCTTATACCAATCCATTAACCAAATCCAAAATGATGTTATTAAAATAGTGATGTAATTTAACCAAATAAAAAGAAAATAAATATCTCGTAATTCTCTCCTATAAAAAGACAACATATATTGTCTTCCAATAGTTTACAAAACTAAAAGATTAAAATAGCATCTGCGTAATTTAGTTAAAACTTTGACACTTCTTATTTGTATAGTACAATTTGAGTAGCATAAATATGAAGATTAATTCAATTTCATACCCTGGCTACTCCAAAGTTTATCACATCCAACACAAACAGAAATAAAGAAATATTCATATTTAAAAATCTATTTTTACTTTTAGCAGCAGAACTTTAAGCTTGAGAAGAATCTGCCCGATTCCCAATAATTTGAGGCATTTTCAAGTCGGAAACACGTAGGGTCAGCAAAAAGCCTGAATAAAACTTAGAATGGGTTGCGAAAAAGAAATTTGAAAGTGCAGGGCAGGGCTCGCTACCCCATTTATGGCGCAGAATTTATTCGTACCAAAGAAAGTCGAATTGATTCAGAAGACAGAAGTCGTCACCACCGGCTCTTTTTCCAGCGTTCCTGCTCATCTTTATCGAGAAAAGTCCAGGCAACGATGCGGCTCACCTTTTGCCCTTGCGACATTGCAATTGTCCGTACGTCTGTAACTGCGGCTTTTTTCAGCAACTGGTACAAAGCTGGCAACGTTGTCTTTTTTGAAACCAGCGAAGTGAACCACAAGCATTGTTTGGCAATTGCTGTGCTCTCGTCAACCATTTTGGAAAGAAATGCCGACTCTCCGCCCTTACACCACAATTCAGCATGTTGCCCGCCAAAATTAAGTGCTTCTTTTTGACGCGCTTGCTGATGTCCCAAATTCTGCCATTTGCGTAAACTACCAGCTCTTGCTTCGGCCAGAGAGCCGTGAAAAGGGGGATTACACATGGAGAAGTCAAACTTTTCCCCCACCTGAACAACGCCCTGAAAAATGTTAGCAGCGGCAGTTTGTAACCGACATTCGACAAAAGGAATAATCGTTGGATTGGCGTCTATAATTCGCCTGGCTGATTTTACAGCAATAGGATCAATGTCAGAACCAACAAAACTCCAGCCGTAACTTTGGTGCCCGATAAGCGGATAAACGCAGTTTGCCCCCATCCCCACATCAAAACCTCTCAATTTTTTCCCATCGGGCTTTTCCTTTACGTTATCGTAAAGCAAATCAGCCAGATAGTGTATGTAGTCTGCTCGTCCTGGAATGGGTGGGCACAGGTAACCGGAAGGAATGTCCCAGTCCTGAATGTTGTAAAAGTGTTTAAGAATTGCCTTATTCAGCACCTCTACCGCCTCCGGACTGGAAAAATCGACCGACCTGTTTCCAAATTTATTGATCAAAACAAAAGGCGCGAGTTCGCGGCAACTTTTGATTAACGCATCAAAATCGTACTGAAAACGATGCGGATTTCTTGGGTGAAGATTTGTTTTTTCGTCAGATGCTTCCTTTATATTTTTAACAGGATGACTCTTTCCGGATCTGGTATTCGATTTCATTCGCTACTTGATGTACAGTGCCAAAACGCAAAGTTTAGTAATTCTCAAAAGCTATCCGAGATACTGATACCCACGTTGCTACAAAACAATTATTTACTGTCCGACAACGGAACAAGCCTGGCTTTCAGGTCAGGATCTTTCATATTTTTGTCCAACGGAAACATAGGCCGTACAATCCTTTTGTAGCCCAATCTTTCCAGATTTTGATCAACACCGCCTGGCGTAAGTGATAAAATCCAGTCTGCACGCATGTTATAAAGCTCCGGTTCGAGATAACCGATTTTGACCACCACAATATCAGATTTACGGGGATTCAGGCCAAGTCTTGTAAAGTCTGCCTCTTTGTGATAAGGTTTTCGTTTTTGCGTTACAATCACATGCACACTACCAACTTTCACAACAACCTCTGTTTCAGCATTCCTGTCGCCATATTCGATTGACTCCACCGTACCAGCCAGGCGGATTGGCGGCGCAAACCGGGCATCCACTTTTGCACCTGCAAATGCGTCTACCTTCCCGCCCACACCCGCGGCAATTGCAGCCTTCACAAATTCAGGCCCGGGAATAGAAGCATAAATAAGCGAAGGGCCATTTTCAGTTTTGAATTCAGGACGTGCAAGAATTTCCGTTAATGTCCAGGTCACATCACCTGCTCCTCCGGCCGTTGGATTATCACCGGAATCACTGATAAAAAATGGATGCTTCTGACTGGCTACAGCTTTGTCAAGCGCCTCTTTTAAGGAACCGGTCGGCGCTACAAACTCAAATTCTGACCTGACTTTCCAAAAATCCTGCGCGAGTTTTTCTGCCGTTTTAGTCACCTGTTCTTTGTCATCGCCGGTAACCATCACAACAGCATGATTACGCGGCTCATCGGCCCAGGCATATCCGATCCAGATCGCCGCATCAACAATTCCCTTTTGCAAAGAAGCAGGCGCAACTCCCGCGTAGAGCGTTTTCCCAGGTTCAATGCGCGTGCTGGTTTTTTCCCCAGGCAATAATATAGGTACTGCGATCCAAGCTTTGTAAGCAGGTTTACCCTTCCCCGTTTCAATGCGGGACAACAAATTATCTACTGCACGTTTTTTGGTTTGCATTGCGTCCTCATGCGGCGCCATACGGTAGCAGGTGATGAGGTCTGAGTTCTGCGCGAGCCGCCATGAAACGTTGCCATGTAAATCCATAGATGTGGAAATCAGCGTTTTTTTCCCAACCACTTCACGGATACGCACAATCAGATCACCTTCGGGGTCGTCAAGCCCAACTACGCTCATTGCTCCATGAATGTCAAAATACAGACCATCGTACGGCAGATTCTTTTTCAGCAGATCGAGCGTTTGCTTCACCAGGGATTCATATGCTTCACGGGTTACGGCGCCGCCGGGAAGTGATTTCCCCACCAAAGCCGGAAACCACGTAGCGCGACCACGCGTTACTGAATCTTTTGCAAAAAAAGGATAGGAAGTAAATACATCCGCTCCGTACTTGGCGTGAAACGCTTCCTCGTTTGTGCGGGCAGGTGAAAATGTACTTGATTCTATGCCCAATCCTGTGATAGCAATTCGTGGAAGAGCTTTAATTTCCGATGATCGAGGCTGTGGATCTTTCCCGCCCAGATCGTTCGATTTTCCGAGAGACTGCGCAACAAAACCCTTTGATATAATCAAACAGAAAGAAAGGATCAGAAAAAATGAACGTTTCATAACAGATTGGTACAAATAAAAATTATAATTTCTTCGATATTGAAAAGTAGCAAAAAAAAGCGAGATTGTGTATCGGACAATATTTCCGCTCTTGTTTCTTTAATGGCTTTTGACAACAGTCATTATTGTCTTATGCACAGTCCCAACCGACTTTTTATAGCGACTCAGAAATTGACAAAATTCAAAGCTTAATCCATTCAAACAACTAAATTATGGCAGATTATCGCGTAAAAGTGCTCGCTGTTAAAAACGTAACGCACAACGTACACGCCTTTACCATTGAAAAACCGAGGGTTTTGAATACACACCCGGACAAGCTACCGATCTTTCCATTTTCAAAGACAAGTGGCAAACCGAGAAACGTCCTTTTACTTTCACCTCTCTCCCCGATCAGGAAACGCTTGAATTCACCATCAAATCGTATACAGACCACGACGGTGTTACCAATGAACTCACAAAAGTACAACCCGGGGACTTTTTTGAAATAAGCGATGCATGGGGTACAATTGAATACAAGGGAGAAGGGGTGTTTCTGGCCGGTGGTGCAGGGATTACCCCATTCATAGCCATCTTTCGTGCTCTGCACGCAAAAAATCAAATAGGAACTAACAGACTCTTTTTTTCAAATAAAACGGTCGCGGATATTATCCTGAAAGAGGAATTTGAGAACATGCTGGGAGCGCAATTCATCAATCTCATTTCGTCGGAAAATGCCTCAGGATTTCATCATGGCAGAATAGACAAAAGTTTCCTTGAAAGCCAGATTACAGATTTCACCCAACCATTTTACGTTTGCGGACCCGATGCCTTTACCGCTTCTGTTCTGGACGCACTGAAAGAACTCGGCGCGCAGGCTGATGCGTTGGTTTTTGAAAAGTAAATATTAGAAAAGCTGATTATGTACCTGAAAAACACCACTGCTCTGTATTGCTGCCTGCTCGCTACGGCACTGGTAACCAGCTGCCACAGATCGCCGTATCATAAAACAGACAAGATATACAAGCAACTGGCCACAGGTTATGGTGAAATTATCAGCGCGGCCCCTCCTGTAAATCAATCCATAGATTCGATGGGATTGGTACAGGCAGACTGGGTCGGCTCCGTGAATCTGGGGATCAGAAGACCAAATTATGTGATCATTCATCACACTGCCCAGGATTCTACGCCACAAACACTAAAAACATTTACCCTGGCCCGAACCCAGGTAAGTGCTCACTACGTGATCGGAAGAGACGGCCACGTTTATCATATGGTAAATGATTACCTTCGGGCGCAGCATGCAGGTGTTTCTCGCTGGGGCAACAATACTGACCTAAACTCATCTTCTCTCGGGATTGAACTCGACAATAATGGCAACGAACCTTACCCGGATCAGCAAATCACAAGCTTGTTAAATCTCCTGGCCACTTTAAAAAAGAGATACAACATTCCCACAGCCAACATTATTGGCCATGCGGACATTGCTCCCACCCGCAAACCCGATCCCAGTAATTTTCCATGGCAGATACTCGCCGAAAAAGGCTTCGGTCTGTGGTACGATGAATTGCTGATTCCTGCTCCCGCAGATTTCGATTACCTCACAGCTTTAAGAATAATCGGCTACGACATACACAATCCGGACGCCGCAATTATCGCTTTCAAACGTCACTTTATTCAGACAGACATTTCGCCGATTTTAACAGAAACGGATCTGATGGTTTTGTTTAATCTGTATCGGAAGTATTTGTGAAAAGACAATTAATTTTTGAATAATTATTCAATACTTCAATTAATTGAAATACTAAAAATAACATTTTACAATTTGTCATTTGTAAAATGTTACATTCCTATCTTCACTTTTAACCGGCCGCTCCATCCGTATCGTCTCGAAATATTTAACCGGAAATATTTTAGTGGCAAATCTGTCGCCAGAGAATCGCTCTCACTTATCAAATTAGAAATCTCAAAATTTGACAAAATATTTCTACAAATCATTTGATTTATTTGAGCAGCTATTTCTAGTACACAAAGCCGACTTAATTTCATTTTTTTGCCCGTTATTCTGCATCCCCGTAGAAATAAATTCAATCTGCGGGTACGTAACTCAAAAAACTACATTTAGCTGATAATTAAACAATTAACAATTAATTTTTGTTAAAATAGAAGCCTGTTTTTGGTCCAAATAACCGCATTTTTGATTAGATTTGTCTTCCAGTTACAAAACGCAATCAATTATCGTTTTAATTCTATTTTTAGTTGATATAGTGATGAAAAGTATCTATCCTGGATTTATTTAATTTTCTACCTAAATATCGAATTCCAATCGCCTTTTCTCGAATTGTTCGTTTAAAAGAATTTTGTTCAATTTAAAAAGTCAAAAAAAGACATTAAATAAGAATTACGCATTTCCAATAAAGTTCTCAGACAAGTTCGGAATACAAATTCCAAAAACGTGTTCAGATTACTGTTAGATTTTAACAATAATCTAAATCCAAAACCTCCTCTTTATAATTATGAACGTTATGAAAAAATCTCCTTTCGTAAAGCCATGCCTTTACGAGCAAAAAAAATTTGATCACTGGAAAAGTGAGACCCCATTTTTGAATTCTGACGACGAACTGACCAAACGAGTTTTCGATGTGGTGTTCTCCTGCATTGTTATGATTCTGGGAGCGCCCCTCTTCCTACTTGTAATAATTCTCGTCAAATTGTCCTCGGACGGCCCAATATTCTTTACGCAGGAGCGCACAGGTCGGTGGGGCGGGAAATTCAAAATACTCAAGTTTCGAACCATGTATGCTGACGCGCACAAGTATGGCCTCAAACATTCATTAGGGGTAACTGATCCGCGGATCACCGCGGTAGGACATTTTCTCAGGCGCACCAGACTCGACGAACTTCCCCAGTTTTTAAACGTACTTAAGGGCGACATGTCGGTGGTGGGTCCCCGCCCACTACACAAATTTGATGTGGAGATGTTAATGAATGATGCGAAAGAAGATTTTCAAAAAACCCTCCGCATACGTCCCGGCATAACGTCAATTGGTCAGATCAAGGTTGGATATGCAACCACTTCAAAGGAAAATTTAAAAAGATTACGATATGACTTGCTGTATTTAAGGAGTTACAGCATGGTAAGCGACATGTATTTAATACTGCTTACTGTTCAGGTGATTTTACTTGGGAAGGGGAGGTAAAACTGAGTCTGAATACGCATTTATCTACCTCCTTTAACATTGTAACGCCGTAGCAGATTGCTCCAAATAAATCAGGTGGATGGAGCAAACTACTACGGCGTTTTATTTATCCTATCATCATACCCCCATCTCTGAAAAGAGCTGCTCCTAAGCAGTTTCCAGATAATTCCCAATCAATTTTGGGTGACTGCGCCGTTGTATATATTTCCTAATACCTTGGCGTAATCAGCTATACTGTGATTTGTCCGGATTCGTTTCATGCTGTTACCTGCCTTTATAACAATCGTATTTTTGTCGTCAAAGATTGATCCGAGCGCATGAACCAATCCATCACGAAGCGTTTCTCCGAATACATTGAAGTCCGCCACATCAGAATACATCGGATGATTCAGCGCATTTGTCGGAACCTTTATGAGCCAGCCTGCATCGTCGTTATTAACTTCTTTTAATGCTCGTAAATCTGTGGTTATAACCGGGCAACCCGAAGCCTGACATTCCAGCACAGAATAGCCGTAAGTATCCATCCAGGTAGGAAGAAGCGCTACATGAGAATCTTTCATCAGTTGAAGTACTTCATTGTTTGGTTTGGCCGAATGGTATTTTATCCAACTGCTATTATCCAAAATATATTTCAAGCACTCACTCCGATCTGATTCTGTAAAAAATGAAAAATTCTCCTCTCCGGACTCAAGATCAGAAATGATTACAAGTTCGAAATCCTTCCGGCTTTTAAATTTGTCAAATGCTTCAAGCATCTGTTTTCCTCCTTTTCTAAAGAAATCACGGCCTACGAAAATAAACCGGATCGTACTATCCAGCTCGTAGGAGAGACACTTATCCTCCAAATCATTTATAAGCAGCGCCTGAGGAGGATGGAGTGTGATAAGCTTTCTTTTTATCCGTTCTCCATATTCAGGAAATATGTTCAAAATCTCCGTTTGAATGTTTCTGGAACAATCGGATAGCGCCAATAACCCTTTACATGAATCTGAGACAAGATATTCCATCACCGATCTGACAGACTCGTCTTTCCTCAAAAAAGAGAAGTCGGGATTCTTCTGTTGAATGGCGTTAACAATTTCACGATTGAAGGGTATACAAGTTTCTATTGAAATTACCCATGGGACTCGTGTCGAAAAATTTATTGTATTAAAAAGATGAAGAAGTGAAAGCCTGAAAAAGCCCGGAAATAGCAACTTGAATTTCAGGAACAGTCTTATAAATATATCTTCCGGGCTCAAACGCAAAATCTTAAAGTAGCGGAGAAACCATAAATTTATGTTCTTCCAGAAAAATAGATTAAAGAAACGGACATCAATATATTTCGCCCCTTCGATTTTATTTAATATCAGTCTCCTGGAAGCATAATTGGTGGAAGTAATTCCAATTCGTTGTTGCGTTTTCAAGGTTGTAATGTCTTGGTTTATATTCACAATCGTTCAGGCTGTAGGCTTCGTTTTATATCCAGCACTTCGTCGTACAATTCGCAAAAGGATTCTACTTTTTTCTCCCAGCCAAATTGTTCAAATACGTAAGCACTGGCCAGACTCCCGATTCGGGAAAGTTCAGACCGATTATTGAACGACCACAATAATTTATCCGCCAGGTTAACTACATTGCTTTCATAAGACTGACCTGACACGGGCACCTTCAACAATATATCTTCTGCGAATGCGTCCTGGCCGCCAACATCAAAACACAATACTGCGCATCCGAGCGCACAGCCTTCAAGAACGGACATAGAGCCCGAATCTCTAAAGGCAGGATAAATACAAAGGTCCACGGCCCGGAGTTCTTCTATCAGGTTTTGCCTGGGCATAAAGGAAACCACTTCAACAATGTCTGTCAAATTGAATTCTTTTATCCAGCTAATGACCTGTTCCCGCTCTGATTCATCCCTGATTCCGATCAATTTAACGGATATAGATTCATTGCAGATGAACGCCTTTTCAACTGCCCTCAGAAAAATCTTTATTCCTTTCCAATCTTTGGCGATACCTGCATAAATCATCACAAATGGCTTGCTATCCTCAGTCGCGGCAATATTGTCTTTCGGGTACTGCTTAAAGTCTACCCTGTTGATCCCAATGGCGGGAATAACAACGGCCTTGTTCTCCTTCAACAGATAACCTGAAAGATTCGCTTTATTTTCATTTGACGAGAATATGAAAATCTTTCGGTTTGGCCTTAGCCGCACAAGCAATCCAAAAAGATATCTGTCCAGACCCAAACTTCTCCATCTTTCCTTTAAGCTCGTCTTCAGGCTCAGATCAGGAAAAAAAACCGGATTGATCATTTCCGCACCGCCGATTGGTCCCATTACAAACGGCTTTTTTATAAAAAAACCGATTGAAGGTGTACGATATTGATTAAATGTAAGGTGGTGTACAAGATCAAATTGCACCTCCCCGGCCACTCGCCGGTACGTCGAAAACAACAGGAGCTGCCAGACCAGATAGGCTATCTGTTCGCCGAGAATATTTTCATTGAAAAATTTAAAATTGGGGAAATCGTAATAAACGAAGTGAATACCCTTAACCGGGCGGTCCGCCAGTTCCGTCTCGATGGAATCACGATTACTAGCCTTGGTGAAGACATAGACATTGTGATGTACAGCAAGACACTTCGAGAAATTCCATCCTACTGAACTCTCTGATCCCTTTTTGGGATCACAGTAATAAGCCGAAACAAGAATATTAAGCCTTCTCATATATTTTGAAAGTCTTGGTTATCAGAATTATTCTGTTTACCAAGATGATTTAGTTAGACATTCGAAATAAAATCATCGAAGCCGATTGTGGGATAATTTTTGTAGTAATTAACTACACGATAAAATTTCTGCGCTCATTTCGGAACAAACCAGTTGCTGTGAAAACTTTCTTCCCAACGCTTTGTTATTTGCCGTCATTCTTGCCCGCAAATTCTGGTTATAGTAAATCTCAGCCATTGCTGCTCCTACACTCGCCTCCGATTCTCCATCAACCCACAGCGTATTGTCGGGACTCTTTAAATGATCTTTGGAAGATCTGATCTGCGTTGTTATAACAGGCAATCCTGCTGAAACTGACTTAAACAGGGCCATTGGAAATCCCTCTGTATCAAATGTCGGATATACTAACGCATCCGTGTTTGCATAAAAATGATCACACTCCTCGTCCGTGATATATCCACAAAATTTGACATATTCCTGTACTCCCAGCTCATTTACCAATCTTTCCGATTCTTTCATATCCAACCCTGAGCCGACAAACAGGAAATGACAGTTATCTCGAAAAGGCAATTCCGGAATACTTCGGATTATGCTGAATATTCCCTTCACTCTGACCATCCTACCGACGAATAAAAAACTGAATTTATTTTCATCAATTTCGTAACGATGCCTGAACTCAGCAGATGAAACGGATCGTGACGGATCTATAATATTCACCGTAACAGCTACTTTTTTTCCTAATTGCGCATGATGCCTGGTGATCACATCCTTTTCCTCCTGAGAAAGAAAAAACCACTTATCAACAACGGATGTTAAAAAAGGTAATACGAGGTATTTGTAAAACAGCGAATTGTTCGTCAGGATGGAAAGATCTGACCCGTGCGACTTGATTAGTATGTTTAGTTTTTTGTAATAAAATGCCTTCACCAAAAAAAGTGAAACAAAATCCCGGGCACTGCCCACCGGCTCAAATCTGGAATTGAGGTATAAAAAATCCGGAGAATAGCGATATAGACTAAAAATCAGCAATACAGCATTGACTATAACGCCATACAATCTATTTATGAATCCGATGCCATCCCTGTTCCTGCCATAAACAATTATTTTACTATCGAATCCCTCGTTTTCTAAACCTTCGCTTTCGTCCAGGGCCAGCCGAACGTGATTCTTGGGCCCTGCTCCGATTAGAATTCTCTTATTCAATTTCACCGACATATCTTTATTGATTTTCTAACTTGATTTTTGTTGGTCCTCAGATTCGTTGACCCACGTGACTTGGAAACAGCAGACAGTAAATTTTCAACGCGGCGAAGTATATACGTTCACTGGCCATCACCAGATAGTAGGCGGCCCTATGTTTGGCGCTTAACGTGCTGTGTTTTGTAACGAATTCCTTGTAAGATCTGAGACATTTGATTATCTCCTCATACTGCGCATTGTATTTCTTCTTTCCGGAAAACAGAATGAGATTAACCATCGACAAATTCATCACCAGATCCATTGCCATCGCCGCCGATACGTGCATGATTGCCCGGGCCTTTGTCATTTGCACCATCGCACCGGTAACACGGATCACATCGAAATACTTAGGCCCGAATTCCGAAACACTTGCTGAATTATCACTATTAAAATAGTTGTAAAGCGGACTGGGAATCACAACAGCCCTGTTCGATAGCAAGAAGGCCTGAAATGTGTAAAATGTATCCTCGAACATCCTGCCTTCAAATCTGACTGACTTTGCAACCCGCCTTGAGAATATCTTATTGCAGGCCGAAAAGTCCAGCTTTCCTTCAAAAAACCATCGTAATGATTCATCAGGATCCAGAACAGATACGGAATCAAGTGTGTCAGGATCCACCAGGATGGCGGCATCTTCCCGTAACCTGCAGATAGAAATTTCCGAATCGTTTTGTATTGCGTGTCTAACAAGGACTTCATACATTCTTTCGTCGATTGTGTCGTCCGCATCTACAAAACCAATAAATTCTCCTACTGCAACGGAAATTCCGGCATTTCTTGCCTGAGACACTCCCTGATTGACCTGATGAATGGTTTTAATCCGAGGATCTGTTGTCGCATATCTGTCGCAGATGTTTCCGCTGTCATCGGAAGATCCGTCATTGACCAGAATAAGTTCGAAATCCTCGAAATCTTGATCCAGAATTGACAAAATACAATTATCAATGTACTTTGCCTTATTGTAAACCGGGACGATAATTGAAAGAAATGACATTGCAGATTTAGAGAATTGAAACTTCAAGAACCTCCTCTGAGATCCTTCTATTGGACTTTTGCGACCTTACAAACAAATAACCGAACACTGAAAGTGAGCCTATCAGAAACAGAACTCCCGTGACATACCTGTTATAGGTAAGTCCTCCCGACTGGAACGCGTAAACCAAAACCGCCAGAATAATGTAAAATGCCACTGCCTCTTTCCAGGAAACAATTTTCTTCGAAATTAAAAAGACGTTCTGCAGAACATGAAAAATAAGGAAGGAAACAAAAATTGAAATGTTGATCACCAAAATGGAACGTTGGAAATAAAATCCGATAAGACAACCCAGGAGGTATACTGCCAGACTGGTGATATTTAGCCACATATCAACCTTCTCGTATTTCATCGCTACGATTATGTTGGCCTGCAACAGCACCGTAGGGAAGATGAGCATTGTCAGAAACATTTGTCGGAGTACGTCAGTGGCATCCGCGTAACCGGCCCCAAAAATATTAGGCAGAATCAGATCGGAAAACAGGAAAATCATGCCGTATGATAAGAAAGAATAAAGGACATAGATCAGAAATAACATGTTATAAAATCTGACCTGGTCCGCTATTCCCTTTGTATTAAACAGCTTTATAAACTGAGCATAAATTGTCGCTGACGCAACCGAAGGTAAAATCATCAGAATCGACAAAATCCGGAATGATATTTCATAATTTGCAACATCGTGCAGGGTGAGAACTTTGGCGATGATCACATTTGCAGTTCTCCAATAAACAATTGTTACACTTCCGATCACGACAAACTGCCAGTTTCTCAAAAGCTGAATCTTAACATCATGCCACGATACGGGAGTTTGGAACACATCCCACAAACTAATTGAATTATCAGATGCCATTCTAAGAAACATATTAGCCGTCAGAAATCGAAGTACAATAAGCATTGATGACATGACAACGACTGAGAATGGAAATACAATTAAAATGCATCCAAGAATTACTCTTAAAAACCCGTCAATTGAAAGAACAATAAACGTTCTTTTTTGGCTAAAATCTGCGATATTCAGATTCTTTATCGCGTAAATAATGTTATCAAAAATGATGTTTGAACCTAAAATAATACAAAGCAGCCGGGTTTGCCCATCCGGGTATACAACAAAGGACAAAACAATATTTACGAAGTAAAAAACCAGCCCGAGGGATGTTTGAATCTTTATAAATTTATTTGTTAAATTTGATTTATCCTGTGTCAGTGCATATTCTCTGATGAACCATTGTCCCAGACCCATTGACGAGAAAGCTACAATGATCTGATAAATTGTTGACGCCACCAGAAACTCGGCGAAATCCTCGCGGCTGAAATTGCGGGCCAGAATCACGAAAAATGCACTTACGAAAATCGTTTGCAAAACATTTGCAACGATTCCCCACACTCCGTTCCTGAATAAATCCGATTGAAAAAATTTCAAGTTAAATAACGACTTCATATGTTGCGTTTTCCTTTTTCGGATAGACCGATATTAAACAAATTAACGTTGTTATCATAATCAAAATCCGAACATCATAGAGTGAGTAAACGGTATTAAAAGCGACCAACCAACTGATGAGTGCTCCAATAAGAAAATAAATCTGACTATCAACCTCTCCTGCAATCTGATTATAAAATCCTTTGCAAAGAGTTAATAATATGAATAGCAAAAAGACAGCAAATCCCAGGAAACCCAATTCTACAAGAACCTTCAAATAACCATTTTCGGGCTGATCGAAATATACGAACTTTCCATCTTCCAATTCAAGATACTGATCCTGGGCATGACGGGTCACATAATCCTGATAATTTCCCAGACCTATTCCAAGTACTGGATTTTCGACAGCGATATCTATTGCTTTATTCCAGATGTTTTTCCGGAATAAATAGTCATCCGACAAATTATCCGCACGATTAAACAATCCGATCTGAGGTGCAAATACCCAATACGAGAATAGCGCCAGAATAAGCAAGATTCCTCCATAAAGGCGATAGGCCCTTCCCGCCATAAGCAAAACTACCAGCAAACCAACAGCGAAGCCACCGAATGCTGCCCGGCTTCCTGCCAAAAGTATACCCCAGATCGCAGCCAAAAAGACAGCATAATTTAAAACCTTGCTGTTGAGATCCTGATTAAAATTATACAAAAAAAGAAAACTCCCAATTGCAAGGAATTGGCCGCTCGCCTGCGAATCATAGAACACGCCGGGATATCGGATTATATTCAGCACAGGATCTAATGTATTAGGAGCCAGATCCGGATAAAATCTAAATTTTATCCCAACTAATAACTGAATAAACACAAATGACAGCGAAATCAAATAACTTATTTTTAACGATTTAATAATTTCCGAATGAAACTCCGGATCCTTACGACACTCCAGAATTGCAAATCTGCCAAAAATAAAAATAGGTAGGATCTTGAAAAGTCTCAAAAATGTGTTTCCTGAGAACTCAGAATTTAATCCCCCAAGAAGAACAACGATGATTAATAAAATGAAAAGCCATAAAAATATTGGACTGCTATTCTGGGCATCAAAATAGATAAAATCCTTAAACAGGAAAACGACACTGTAAATCACAATCACGTCAAACACGGTAAATCCTCCCAAAGATTCCGGAGTAACTTTAAGATTCATTACTGGAAGAAAGTAAAGGATAAACAGTAATGATCCCCGCGCGGAACTTCCCTGGCGAATTATATTTGCAAAAAAAAGCGCCAGTGCAAGAACGGGTAAGATGTATATCAGTTTTTCGCTCATTTCTTTTTTCAAATCCGGGCCCGGGTTAATTTTATCCCGTGATGCCCTACAATCTGGTTAAAAATTGTCTAAGCGAATGGCCAGTAGGGAGTTTTGGCTGATTACCGTAGTATTCAAAGTTATATTCATAGCCATACCCGTATCTTTTCCGATCAACGCCGTTGAATACAACATGCATGTTGTTCAACTGATTTTCAATAAAGAGCTCGTTGATAAACGATAACTCTCGTTTGTCAGTCACACCCTGTCTGATTATGTACAATGTGAGATCCGCGAAACGCGACAGAATCAGTGCTTCGGGAACCAGGTGAACCGGCGGGCTGTCTATGATTATATGGTCATACATTTCTCTCAGACTTGTGATCAGATCTGAGAATTTCGCCTTCTCGAACAATTCTGCCGGATTCGAGGTGGCAGTACCACTACCAATCACATCCAGATTCGGAAGCAGACCGGATGACTGAATAATGTCACTCAACCGCGCATCACCTTTCAGATAATCACTCACTCCCGGGGGGCCGGCAATCAATCCGAAAGCTTTGGCTACTTTTGGCATCCTTAAATCCAACTCCAGAACAATCGTTCTTTTTTCCATATAGGCCAGGGACACGCCCAAATTCGAACAAACGAAGGTTTTGCCCTCGCCGGGAAGGCTTGAAGTCAGCAGGGTTACCTTTCCGCCACCGGTTGTGTCCAGCAAATGATAAAGTTTTGAGCGTAACAGGCGAAACTGTTCGCTTGCGGCGCTAAAAGTTTTCTCATGTACCAAAATTGCTTTTTGACTCATTTCAAGAGGGATCTCGACAAGCACCGGAGCCTGCAGGCCATCTCTGATCTCATCAAGATCCTTCACTTTGTCACTGAAATTCTCCCTGATAAAGATAATAAGCGCAGGAATACACAAACCAAACAATAATGCGATCGCGTAAATCAGCTTTTTATTCGGAATTTTCGCTGGTTCGACGTATGCTTCATCAATTAACCGATCATCCGACAATGTTGACGCGTAATCAACAGCCAGCTCCTCCCGTTTCTGCAACAAATAAGTATATAAATTCTCCTTAATTGCCTGCTGCCTTTTTTTGCTGATGTACTCTCTTTCCTGGCTTGGAATATCCTTAATTGTCGCCTCGAACTGATTGTTGAACGACTGTAGTTTCTGCCTGGTCATAATTAATGCCGACCTTATTCCCTCCACATTCTCTTTGATCCCAATGCGCGTACTCCGGATTTGACGGGCAATTGGTTCAAAAACCGGATTTGACTCCGGTGTAGTTGCTAACAGACTCTCACGCTTTAATTCCAATTGATTAAGCTTCTCAATCAAACTACTTAGCACAGGATCAGAAATACCCGAGGTCGTTGGGACCCGGCCGGAATTAATATTACGTGAAATGTCCTCGATCTGACTGATCTGCACATTCACTGCATTCAATCGTACATCATTGCCCTGCATATTTTCAAGACTGATACGTGAATTTGAGTTCAAATCGGTTAATCCCTTACTACTCTTGAATCCCGCAATTTGTGTTTCCAGACTCGTGAGCTCGGTATTCAGCGAATCAATTCGTCTGTCCAAGAATGTCAATGTATTTTGGACCTCCTTATTCTGCTGTTCCTTGCCAGTGAAATTGTACAACCTCACCAGATTATTAAGTATGTCCCTTCCTCTTTGAGGGACCTGATCGTCAATTTTCAGGAGAATGGCAGATGCCAGCTTATTTACCTGAGTTACTTCCAACGCACGTTGAAACCGCGTGATTGTCTTGTCTTTATCAGATAAATGTATCTCTATTTCGCTTCCGATATATTTTGGCAGCTGTTCATTGGCAATCAATTGCCATGCAACCGCCTTGTTTCTTACAAGATCACCGTAAGAAAATTCGGAAGCTTGTCCCGATTCGTCGATTAAAGCAAAAGAAGTCTTAGAAGTCAGACGGATTTTAAGTTTTACCTGCCCCGTGAAATCCGGAGCGGATTTCAAGACCAATTTAACGGGACTGTCCTTATACATCGGAATGTCCTGAAATCTCTTCACCAGGTTGTAATCAATCCCGAGATCAAGATCCTCTATCACACGTGCTAACAGCTGCTTTGATTTAAGAAGCTCAATTTCATTTTCTATTGTTTTGGACGTGGCCGTAAGATCGATTTCCTGAAGAGCAGATTGCCGGTCGTAGGTTTTTTTGGAGTCCTTAATCAGCAGTGTGGATTTTATTTCATAAACCGGCGGAGTTATTTTAACAAAAATAATCGCTGCAACAGTGGCTATAACGATACACAATAAGAAAAGCGGCCAATGATAAATGTAATTGGAGACACCTTTCTTAAACCGGATCAAATGATTCCTATTCTGAACAGCTCCGCGTGCGGTAAATTGTCTATTTTGAATATTCATAACATTGAGTATAATATTGTTTGAAATAAATCAAACATCTGACTGAACTGATAATATGTTGGTAAAATATTCTGCTGATTGAAAATACACTTTCACTGCCCCAGTTCCAACCAATATTTATTTTACCACATCATACAGTTCCATCAGGATTTTAAAGCATTATATTTTTAATATGCTTATTGACGATCAGAATTGATACAAACGACTAAGCAAGCTGTGGCCGCTTTTTGAATCCAAATCGTGTTCTAATGATTCTGCTGGTCATCAACTTGGAGCTCAAAATAAGGTATACAAAAACGAAACCAAAATTGATATATCTCTTCCACATTCTTCTTGGCTCTTTAACTAACCGAATGAACCATTCCAGATTCAGATCAATCCAGAACTGACTTGGCCTCTTGATGGTTTCAGCATAAAAGTCGAACACAGCACCAATTGAACAAATTGCCTTGGTATCCAATTTGTCTTTTAAAAGAACTGATAATTTCTCCTGCTTAGGTGCGGTGAGACCTAAAAAAACTACATCCGGCTGAAATTCATTCACCCGTTTTGTCATTTCATTCAGATCATTTATTTCAAAATTACTTTTAAATGGAGGCGAATAGAATTCGGCCTTTATATTCGGAAATTCTCTGTTTAAACGCTTCTTTATTTTATCCAAAGTTGCGTTAGATGATCCAAGATAAAAGCACTTCCCTCCGGATTTACTGAGATAATTCAGCAAATATTCATGCATGTCGGCACCCGCAATTTTTTTAACCGATTGTCCGGTTAAATATGAACATGCTTTGACGATACCAACACCGTCCGCAAGAAGAATATCGGATTCAACTAGTGCACTTTTAAATGCCGAATCATTTTCTGCAATGCAAAACGAGTATTGATTTAAAGTATTAATGGTGATTTTACGGTCCTTTTGGAGAATTAGCGGAATCGGAGATGTAGAAAGTGAATACTCCTGAAATTTGACACTTGACAACATTTTTCTTTTGGTTGAGGATGGTTTAATACGTTTTTCATGATTTTCTTACGTTGAGTGGAAACTGATTTTTTGGAAATAGACAGACCTTTTCGATGAAAATAAAAATATTTTTTTAACGAATACGAATTATTTCGATTCAGCATAGAATACTTATTTTTTTCAATTTTTATTCTGGAATATCTGTTTTCCTTGTTTTATAAAGTTCAAATTATTGACTTCTTAAAACAAGCAAATCGAATTTTAGCTAGAAAAATTTTGGGGTATCTGATGGCAATTATGGGGTAATCAGGGTAATTGTCAGGGGTAAAATAAAAGAAGACGCAGAATTAATTTAGACATCTAATTAATATGTTTCTTCACAAAAGAAAATTGTAGAAATAGATAGACGTTACAAATTCATAAATCGCCTCAAATTTTACATTTACATATAACTAGTTTTATTTGTCGGTATGGAAGTTTATGAAGTTCGCGAGTCGTTTTCAGAACCCGACGGGCGTGTACTGATAGGCGGAACAAAACGAAGCAGTGACTAGCTCAAAAAACTGCTGATTTTAGTAGTTGGTAAATTTAGCGGGCATGAAATGCGGTAAGCGTACAAACATCCAAAGTTGCATCTCACTTGAAACAGCATGATGTAATGAGGCGTGAGGTTTATAATTTACCTGCAGAAATCAGCCTGGCGCGCCACAAATGAGCTAGGAAAAAATTAACATAGAATTATTATTACATAAAATAATAACTAGTTCTATAATACTTGCTTATATTGTAAAGTTTTACGGATATATGTAATATTCCATCCATAAACAGCAATAAATCAAGATCAAACATTGAGCAGGTGCCCGTATAGACCGGCGCGTTACATCAAATTTTACTCAGATACCTCACAATTTAATTATACTGACATCCATGTCATCCAGTGTAATGAGAAAATTATTTCGCTTAACAAGACCGGGAGCGTTCGCATTTGCGTTCCTGCTTTATCCACAGTTATCCAGCAGCAAAAACTACTATTTTTCGAGCTCGTCAGGAGACGATTCCCGAACAGGGATTCAAGCCCAGAACGCTTCAACACCTTGGAAAACTCTGCAGAAACTGACCGGTTTGTATGTAAATTTACTTCCCGGCGACTCAATATTGTTCCGGAAGGGAGATGTTTGGGTTGGCAGCACATTGGATCCGAGGTGTAACGGCATTATTTTCAGTAGCTATGGCAGCGGTGATCTGCCGATCATTGACGGAGACAAAAATCTGGCATTAAGTATAGCCTCCACCTATCAAAAAAACATTACAATTGACAACATATCATTTAAGAGAAGTGGCGCCAGGGACATCGTTGCCTTACTTGGAAACGCTTGGTCTCAGACCTATCCGGGTTTAACACATTCAAAGGTAACAAGATGCTCATTTGCTGGCGGACTTACCATTCAGGGATCCTATAACCTGTTTAAAGAGAATACGATTGATGGAGCAACCAACGACGGGAACGGCAATGGCATCTGGGAACACCACGAATATTCACACCACAATCGTTACGCTGGCAATAACATAAGTAATTTTACGCTGAGAGGGATCTGGTCAATGATTTGGACGCATGATTCTGTATTCGAAGATAACGTCATACATGACTGTAAGTTATGCGGGATTGATTTGGATGGCGCATTTTATGTAGTGTACGGACATGCGATTAGAAACAACAAAATTTACAATATCGCAACGGATGCAATCGAGCTTGAAAACGCTTTTGACTGCACCATTTCAGGAAACTATATGTACGGCGGTGGCCACGCTTACATTTACGCTATAAATTACGAAAAATGTGAGATCATGGACGGGCACGGAGCTACAAACGGTCTCGGTGCCATATTGAATACCACCATTTCCGGCAATGTGATGATCGGCGGAGGAATTGATTATGCAAGCGTGGCCATCGGGATTCATAAGGCTGGCGGAATCAATGTGTACAACAACTCGATTTACAATTTCAAAAGCAGATTTTTCGATCTGGATTACAGCTCCCCTCGGAAGTTCCGATGATCAAACTGGTTAATAATGTATTCAGCACCATCGAAACACCGTCATGGTACGCGATGATAAATTTTAGCACCAATGATCTGAACATTCTTGCCGAAGATGATTACAATTGTTTTTACAACAACGGCAGGAACGACATCTATTCCGAAAGAGGTACCCACGCGCAAAGAACACTTGATCAATACAAAACAAGCACAGGGAAGGGTACGCACTCGATTTCAGTCAATCCTCTTTTTGTGAGTACATCCAATTTACACCTCAGGGAATCTTCCCCATGCGTGAATACAGGAAAGAACGTTGGCTTGCCGTTTATCGGCAAGGCGCCGGATATGGGCGCTTACGAATTCTTTTGTACTTCGGAAGCAACTCCGGTTATATTAATTCCAACGTACATTGATGCGAGTAATTCCAACCAATGGGTGTCGCTGCAAAATGCAGATGGCGTGAAAGTTGCCGATATCAAAGCAAACGGAAATGCGCTGGGAACGATACAGGCTTTTTCCTACATTCATGAAGGACCAGTGCGGGAGGACAACCAGGGCCGGCTATTTTTAAACAGGGATGTCACCATCACGACAGAAAACGCTCCTTCAGCAACTACTCCAATAAATCTGAGGCTTTATATCAGTAAGGACGAGTTCGAATCCCTGGCATCTGCGAGCAATTCTCAGGGAGAATCTTCCGGGGTTAAAAAGATTTCTGATGTGACAGTTTTAAAAAGTAACGTCAATGTTTGCGGTGAAATATCGGACGAACCAACTTCCAATTTATCCTCAACCAACGAGCAGCAAGGTGCCGATTTCGTGTTGACCACGAATGTCAACTCGCTGGCGACATTCTACATTTCATCAAAACTTAGTGCTCCACTTCCTGTAAAACTCATCTCGTTTACCGCAACTGCTGAAAATCAGGCAAATATCCTTCATTGGCAAACCGCCGGCGAAGAGAACTTTTCACATTATCTGATTGAACGGAGCTTCAACGGAAAGGATTTTACAACGATAGGTAAAGTTGACGGAGCCAACCAGAATAATTACGCATATGCTGACCCTTCCTTTTCTAATTACAATGCCAAATTTGTCTACTACAGACTGAAAATGGTCGATAAAGATGGAACATTCAGTTTGTCGAGAATGGTGTCACTTTCAGCAAATGGATCAGCAGCGATTGCTACAATATATCCAAATCCCGCAAAAAATCTGTTGATGGTAAATGCAGAAGATGCAGAGGCTGCTTCCGAAATAAACTGGCAGATCGTCGACAATACGGGCCGCCCTTCCTTATCAGGAAAATCAGGTGATCCACATTTTGAAGTAAAAATAAGTGACCTGGCAACAGGTACTTACTTTCTGAATTTAAAATCCAAAAGCAGCGATTCAACGTTAAAATTTTTAAAGGATTAAATGGCCTTCCGGCTTATGGTACTGCTACTCTGAACAATTGACGAGGAGTATTATTTTGTGCATATTGCGTCCGTATATCAATGGCCCAGATTGAGGAATTCGGCATTGATTTTTACAGTTTACAGCACAGCCCCAAGATTTCAGGCAAGAATTACAGAAACATTTATTCCAAATTCGTCCGGTTTCTGCTACACGCTTTGTCTTTCAATACCATTGAGGCTGAGTTATCATAAACAGTACCATACACATCCAAACATGTTTCAGGAATACATAGAAATTCGCGGGGCTCGTGAAAATAATCTTAAAAACGTATCTCTCAGCATCCCAAAACGGAAAATAACGATCTTCACCGGCGTATCGGGTTCGGGGAAATCTTCAATTGTTTTTGACACAATCGCCACCGAAGCGCAGCGACAGCTCAATGAAAATTTCAGCATGTTCATCCGCAATTTCCTGCCGAAATATGCGCAGCCGCACGCAGATGCCATTGAAAATCTGAGTATGGCTATCGTCGTGGACCAGAGACGACTGGGTGGAAACTCGCATTCAACATTGGGTACTATCACAGACATTTCGCCTGTATTGAGGTTACTCTATTCGCGTATCGGCCAGCCAAACATTGGTAATTCTAACGCATTTTCATTCAATGATCCGCAGGGAATGTGCCCGGAATGCAATGGTATCGGAAAAAAAATGGGGGTTGTGGCGGACACTTTCCTGGATATGGATAAATCGCTGAATGAAGGTGCAGTTCAGGTTCCGGTATTTGCGACCTGGGAAAAAACCAGCTACGCAAGTTCCGGGTTTTTCGACAATGACAAAAAGCTCTCAGACTTCACGGCCGAAGAAATGGAGCTTCTTTTGTATGGAAAAAACCTGAAATATAAGTTACAAATCGGTGGCGGAACCATGAATGCCACCTATCTGGGTGTCATCGAAAAATTCGAGAAATCATATATTAAAAGGGACATCAAGACATTATCGGAACGGACTCAGAAGATGGTCGCTCCATACATTGCGCTCGGCCCCTGCCCCTCCTGCAAAGGAGCACGACTTAGCCAGGCTGCACTCGGTTGTAAAATTGATGGTAAAAACATCGCAGAAATGGCCGCAATGGAAGTTTCTGAATTGCTTTTACTGATCAAAAAAATTAAAGATCCCGTAGCTGCTTCTATGGTTTCAACACTATCCGAACGCATACAACACCTGGTCGACATAGGCCTCGAATATCTGAGTTTGGACCGGGAAACGAGCACTTTGTCTGGTGGAGAGTCCCAGCGTGTGAAAATGGTTAAGCATCTCAGCAGTAGCCTGATTGACGTCATGTATATTTTTGACGAGCCCAGCGTAGGACTGCATCCCCGGGACGTGCACCGGCTGAACGAGCTGCTTGGAAAACTCCGCGACAAAGGAAATACCGTTATCGTTGTCGAACACGATCCGGATGTGATCAAGGTGGCAGACCATGTTGTTGATGTTGGGCCTCATGCAGGAACGAAAGGAGGAGAAATCGTTTTTGAGGGCAGTTTCGCCGAATTGTTGCAGGCAGACACGCTTACCGGGCGCCATATCAAACAAACATTACCGCTTAAAGAAAAAACCAGGAAGGCAAAAGGACAACTTTCAGTCAAAAATGCAAAAGTAAATAATCTGCATAACATCAGTGTTGACATACCTGTGGGCGTTCTTACGGTTGTCACAGGTGTAGCAGGTTCCGGTAAGAGTTCGCTGATCAACCAGGTTTTTCTGAAACAGCATCCAAAGGCAATTGTGATAGACCAGGCGGCTGTCGGCACTTCTACGCGTTCCAACCCTGCCACCTACACAGGTGTGATGGACGATGTGCGGAAGGCATTCGCGAAGGCCAACGACGTCAGCGCTTCTTTATTTAGTTTTAATTCAAAAGGCGCCTGCGAAAACTGCCAGGGACTTGGCGTGATTTATACAGATCTGGCATTTCTTGATGGAATAAAATCTCCCTGCGAAATTTGTGAGGGGAAGCGCTTCAAAGAGGAAGTTCTCGCATATAAACTCGACGGGAAATCAATTTCGGATGTGCTGGAACTGACCGTTCAACAATCGCTGGATTATTTTAATCAAAAAGAAATCAGGCAAAAACTGGAAGCGATGAGCGACGTTGGACTAGACTATCTCACACTCGGCCAACCGCTTAGTACCTTATCCGGCGGAGAATGCCAGCGTATAAAACTGGCAAGCGAATTACATAAAAAGAGCGGAGTGTATGTCCTGGATGAGCCCACAACCGGTTTGCACATGTCGGACATCAGTCACCTGCTTTCAATTATGAACAGGCTCGTTGACGCAGGGAACACAATGATCGTCATTGAGCACAATCTGGATGTGATCCGGAATGCCGACTGGATCATTGACATGGGGCCCGATGGCGGCACGAAAGGCGGGAAAGTGGTATTTGAAGGTACCCCGAAAGAATTGCTGAATGCGGAGGGGTCCATTACAAGTTTGTATCTCAAACCGGGGAAAGACAGATTTTAATCTAAACTGATGAAAAATCAGCATTAACATCCATTTTGAAGATTACAATTTTTCGTCAAATTATTTCATTCAAATGATTTGGAAAAGTATATTTATGTACAATCCTGACAATCAGTGCGATTAACCAGGAAAACTTTGTTTCCGAGTGCTGTATAAACCTTAATGATATCCCAACACGAATTATGTTTAAAACCAGAAAATTGTTCCAGATTGGTTCAAACCTGTGGACACACATCATTTGTCTTTTGATACTTGTTTCGGCCATTTCCGCATCTGCCCAAACTACCTCGCCCCGCAGACTTATTTTTACTGTTGTGGAGCAGCCACCCACTTTCCCGGGCGGAAGTGGTGCGCTGGAAAAATACCTGTCTGATCATCTCCGGTTTCCCGATGGAGCAGACGATAAGTTCAGAAATATGACCCTATTCGCGAATTTCATCGTAACTGAAACTGGAGCGATTGATAGTGTTCATATCCTGAAACCGGTTAATGACGCAGTGGATGCCGAGGTGGTCCGGGTACTGGAGAACATGCCTGCCTGGATTCCCGGCAAACAGAACGGACACGCAGTTGCCGTCCGCTACAACGTGCCCGCGCGCTTTCCTAAAAAGTAAATATTCCCCGGTTGAAGGATTACGGAAATCTCCGGATTCATACAAACAGTATTGTAATACAATATTGTTCAACAGACTTTCTCAATCCGGGTTGGAGCGCTGAGCCATACAAGCAAGTTATTTGAGCCGTGGAAGAAATTGGCCTAGAAAAACAACCGCCATCTTTGTATCGTTAAATTAAAACGGCAACAAGGATGACAACGATTAAAAAAATAAACTTAGGGAAAAATGGGCCGCTTGTTTCTAAACTGGGGCTCGGCTGTATGCGTATGTCTTCCATTTGGGGAGGGCTTACAAACAACGAAAGCGAAAGCGTCGCGACCATCCAGGCGGCATTGGATAATGGTATCAATTTTTTGAATACCGGAGATTTTTATGGCAGCGGTCATAATGAGATATTGGTAGGTAAAGCAATAAAAGGCCGGCGCGACGACGCTTTCATAAGTGTCAAATTCGGAGCGATTTTCTACAATGGCCGGCCGATCGGAATGGATCTGCGCCCCATAGCCATAAAAAACTTTATCAACTATTCTCTGGTACGCCTTGGAACAGATACCATTGATCTTTACCAGCCATGCAGACTCGACGGAAGTGTTCCGGTGGAAGATGTCATCGGGACCGTTGCTGATCTGATCAAAGAAGGGAAAGTTCGCTATCTTGGTGTCTCAGAAATAACGGCGGATCAACTGCGCGAAGCGAACAATGTTCACCCTGTATCTGCTTTGGAAATCGGATATTCGCTGGCGGATCGTCAGATCGAAAGCAACCTGCTGCCAACGGCCAAAGAATTGGGCATCGGCGTTGTGGCATTTGCCAATACGGCGGAAGGATTACTCACCGGCGAAATGAAATCCCCGCTTCCAGCCAACGACTACCATCAGCACTTTTCGCGTTTTCAGGGAGAAAACTTGACGAAAAATCTCGAGAAAGTTGAAATTTTGAAAAAAATCGCGGTAGAAAAAGGATACACGCCGACTCAGATTGCAATCGCCTGGGTAAACGTGCAAGGTGATCACGTCATGCCTTTGGTGAGTATGAGCCGGAGATCGCGACTGCCGGAAAATACGCAGGCAATGGAAATTACTTTCACTGCTGACGAGATGAACACACTGAACGCGCATTTTTCACCCGGTGCGATTCTGGGCGGCACATACTTACAACGTTAACAGGCGTGTGTTAGCTTCGCATTTGATATCTTTCCAAAATGACCAATCCAACTGAAATATTACCGGGAGTCATATTTTTCTCTTATTCTGCGGCGATGAGAAAGGAGAAGGTTGCTTTCGTGGCGCATAACACTTTGATATTGCAGGTCGCGGGCCGGTTTTCATTGGAAACCGCCACCCAAAAGATTTCAATGGGCGCCGGAGAGATGTTGCTGATACAAAAAAATCAGTTGGGAGAAATCACCAAAACTCCTCTCGAATGCGAAGATTATCAAACGATTGTCATAAGCCTGAAAGAAGATATTCTCAGAAAAATAGTCCTGGACGAACAGATAGCAACGAATCAGAAATACACCGGGCCACCCAACGTGCTTATTCCCGGAAATGACTTTCTGCGTGCGTTCTTTCAGTCCATTATTCCATACGTTCGTCGTCATGACGAAAAAATAACCCATACAATGGCCATGTTAAAAGTAAAGGAGGCGGTACACCTCCTCCTTTACACCATGCCTGAACTAGCCAGTTTCCTGTTTGACTTTTCGGAACCCTATAAAATGGATCTGGAAAAATTTATGCAGAGCAATTTTCATTACAATGTCCCTGTTGAAAAATTCGCAATCCTTACAGGAAGAAGCCTGGCAGGATTCAAGCGTGATTTCCAAAAGACTTTTGGTATGGCTCCACGGCACTGGCTTCAAGAGCGGAGGTTATCGGAAGCCCGGCATTTGATAGAAAGCAAAAACAGGAAACCATCTGCCATTTACCTCGATCTGGGATTTGAAAGCCTCTCGCACTTTTCACATTCGTTCAAGAAAAAATTCGGCAAAACACCTACTGAGTGGTCCGTTTAAAGTCTTTCAATACTTTCCAATCACAGTAAATATTGAGAATATATTACCAAGTCGCCGCATCATTCCCAAAGACTATCACACATTCAACAGTAAGCCAATCGTTGGCAATTAAGCTGTTTCGCTTTGCCCGGCGCGGCCGATCGGTACTTCACCGTCCGGTTGGTAGGTGGCGATAATCACGCCAGTAGTGGAAACCGCATGTTTGGTCAATTTAAAGTTTCCTGGCACAGTTCCTTCGTGAAAAAGTCTTTTCCCTTTGCCCAATACCACCGGAAAAATCCAGATGTTCATTTCATCAATGAGGCCATGCCGGAGCAAAGACTGGATAAAATCAGCACTGCCCCACATTTGTAAATTGATCCCATCGGTGGCTTTTAATGCTTTTACCTGTTCGATTGTATCGCCATTCAACAAAATGGTTTCATCCCAGCTACCCTCTTCCAGCGTTTGCGTAGCTACATATTTTTTGACCTGATTGAATTTCTGCGCAATCGGGCCGCTTTTGATCGTCGGCCAGTACGGTGCCCAAATGCCATAAGTAAAACGTCCCAGCAACAAATCATACGGCTCCTGTATGCGCTCACCCATGATCTGCTGCATGCGCTCGTCCCACTGCGTCGCAGACCAGCCACCTAACTCAAATCCCCCCGTTGTGTCCTCTTCGGGCCCGCCCGGACCTTGTATTACGCCGTCCAGAGACATAAACGCCGTTGTGATGATTTTTCTCATAAGTTCCAAAATAAAGGTTTGACTTGTTTTATTTATGATACAAGTTTAGGGAAAGCATTACCAACAAAACGGGTGTAAATCCGGCTCTTTCAGGGGCAAATGCGACAACTTGTCGGATCAAGCGGAAAGAGGCGTTAATACGTTATCACTATGCTGGCAAGTCTTTGTCGAAATCTATTTTCATCAAATACTCCCAGGGACCGTTGTGGTACCGCCACAACTGTATACCCAAAACCTGAAAATTAAATGGTTCAAAACCTGGCATCAGCTCGGCCTGTAGCCTTTTGGCGAGCTCAGACTCAACTTTATTTTGTATTGTAATATGAAAATTTCTCTTTTGCCGATCCAGGTTTGTTAAAGAGGCAAACCACTTTTTTTGAAGCTTCTGATGCAATGACGGCAGCTCCGGCGAGACGATTTTAAAGGCAGTTCCATTCCCCAGCGACACGATATTCTGCGCAGTTACGTCAAATTGTTGCTGGTTTTGTGCCAACTTTTGAATATCCTCAACAATCCAGGGTTCATCCGGCAAGGCATGAAAAAGGGTTAAGTGAGCATCCAGATAATTACGTTCTGCGGGAAAATGTTCCCTGCGCAGCTGGTTAAAATAATTCTGCGCACTTGCCGTGATTGCCAGCGTTGCAACCAGCGGCTTCCGTATCAATTGTTCAGTTACCAGCCCCGTATTCTCCATTACCTTGTATTGTAGGTTTGTTCAAATTTTGATTTTCTTTTGTGAACGGCAATAATACGGTCAGCTTCCAGTTTTCATTTCTATTTAAAATAAACACAGACCAGTAACAACTTTTTATTATCGGCTTTTGCATTCAAATTAACTATAAACAAGCGTGTTTCGTAACTACCTGAAAATAGCGTGGCGCAATCTTGCCCGGAACAAAAGTTATTCAGCAATCAACATCGGCGGGCTCGCTGTGGGGATGTCTGTCGCGATGTTGATCGGCCTCTGGATTTATGATGAACTGTCTTTCAACAAATACCATAAAAACTACACCCGCATTGCGCAGGTCATGCAGCAGCAGACCCTGGATGGAGAAGTCAATACGGGCAACAATGTCCCTGCTCCATTGTTCAAGGAACTTCAAACCACTTTTGGTGCAGATTTTGGACAGGTTGTGATTTCCTCCTGGCTGCAAAGACATGTCCTTTCGTTTGGCGAATTGAGTTTTACAAAACCAGGAAATTTCATGTCGGCCGGTGCAGCAGAAATGCTTTCTCTGAAAATGATCAGCGGAAGTGCTTCCGGGCTCAATGATCCTGCCACAATACTGCTCTCCGAATCGGTGGCAAAAGCAATTTTCAAGCATGCCGATCCGGTAGATAAAATGATGAAGCTTAATAAGGATCTGGACGTCAGAGTGGCCGGCGTTTATGAAGATATTCCTTACAATTCTGAATTTCACGAATTGGGTTTCATCGCACCATTTGACCTGTTTGCATCCTCAAACGAATGGGTGAAAGAGGCAGTAGCAAATAATGAGTGGGAGAACAGTTCATTTCAAATCCTGGTACAGCTCGCAGACAACAGTGATTTGGGAGTAGTTTCTCAAAAGATCAAAGACATAAAATTGCGAAAAGCGACGGGAAATGAGTTGAAATTCCATCCACAAATCCTGTTGCATCCGATGAGTCGCTGGCATTTGTATTCCGAATGGGATAACGGCAAAAACGTCGGAGGCCGCATCCAGTTCGTGTGGCTTTTTGGGATTATCGGGTTATTTGTGTTGCTGCTGGCGTGTATCAATTTCATGAATCTAAGTACTGCGCGGTCGGAAAAACGCGCCAGGGAGGTGGGAATCCGGAAAGCGGTTGGTTCGTTGCGAGGGCAATTAATCAGCCAGTTTTTCAGTGAATCTTTTCTGGTTGTATTTTTCGCCTTCTTCCTCTCGCTTGTACTTGCCCTGCTTGTTTTGCCAACCTTCAATGAAATTGCCGACAAGCAGATGCTCATTCCCTGGTCCGACCCACTTTTCCTTGCAAGCGGCATCCTGTTCGCACTGATTACCGGACTTATTGCCGGAAGCTACCCTGCATTTTATTTATCCTCATTTCAGCCTGTCAAAGCATTGAAAGGCAAATGGACGCCGATGGGGTTGCGCGCGACCCTACCTCGGAAAATTTTGGTTGTCCTGCAATTCACCGTTTCTATCACGCTGATTATTGGAACTGTTGTAGTTTACAAACAGATCCTGCATGCCAAAAACCGGCCTATTGGCTACAACCGGAAGGGCCTTGTAAGCATGCTGGTTAACACACCCGACATGCACAAACATTTTGATGCCATGCTCGACGATCTTGCAAAAACAGGAAGTGTGACATCCATAGCCGAGTCAGTCGCGCCGCCAACCGAGGTTTTTTCAGCAAATGTAGGTTTCAACTGGAAAGGCAAAGATCCTGGCCTCAACGCCGAGTTCGCGACCATTGGCGTCTCGCATGATTTTGGCAAAACGGTCGGCTGGACTTTTGTCACAGGGCGTGATTTTACCAAAAATTTATCCTCCGATTCCGCAGGATTTGTAGTCAACGAAGCGGCCATAAAGTTTATGGGCCTTGGCAAGCAGGACCTGACTGATGCCATCGGAGAAACAGTGACCTGGGAAGGCAGACCTTTTAAAATCATCGGCGTGATCAAAGACATGATCATGGAGTCACCGTATGACCCGGTAAAGAAATCAATCTTTTTCATTCATCCGAAAGGCGGCCGCTTTATAACGGCGCGGCTCAATCCGGATGGTGATGCCAGTGCAGCGTTAAAGAACATTGAAAGAGTCTTCAAAAAATACAGCCCCGATTCTCCGTTCACCTACCAGTTTGCGGATCAGGAATATGCAATGAAGTTTGCTGCCGAAGAAAGGATCAGCAAACTGGCAGCAGTATTTACGTGTCTGGCCATTTTCATCAGCTGTCTTGGACTTTTTGGGATGGCATCCTTCATGGCGGAACAGCGGACAAAAGAAATAGGAATCCGCAAAGTGCTGGGAGCTTCCGTCACCAACCTATGGCAGTTACTCTCAGGCGATTTTGTAATGCTGGTCCTCATTTCCTGCCTGGCGGCAACCCCGATTGCCTGGTATATCATGGACCACTGGCTGGAAAAATACACCTATCATACCCAAATCTCCTGGTGGATTTTTGCAATTGCCAGCCTCGGTACGCTTGCGATTACGCTCTCAACTGTGAGTTATCAGGCTATCCGCGCTGCGCTTCTCGATCCGGTGAAGAGTTTGCGGGGGGAATAGCAATGATGAACAAACATAATGGAATTTTAAATACATGAGGCGGTTTATTGAGCATTGATATGATCGCCTTGTTGTAATACTGGCATTATGACGATCTGCCGCGCCGGCGACCATCTTGAGGAGGTACAGATTTTGACCTGCAAGCGGATAAGAATCAGAAAAAGTGCAGGTTTTCAGAACATTGAGTTATCTGACCGTTGAAACACACCAAAAAAACATCAATGCAAAATTGAAGCTCGGCAGTAAACAGAAATTATTCGAATTCTTACAAGGTATTTGATCGGTACTGCAATCCAAATGGATAACCTTATCGCAAAAAGCCTCAGATTTGGGATATCTAAATTATTTTGCATCTGGGCCAGTTCTTGATTTCAATCAAGTGATTAAAAGACTGTGCTTTTATACTTTTGTCTCTAATCAGGATAAAAACAATAAAGACGTATGGAACATAAAGCTACATCGATCCGGCCTTTCATCGGAGCCAAAGATTTTGAAGTATCAAGGCATTTCTACCAGGATTGGGGCTTTCAGGAAACTGTGCTGTCGCCGGATCTTTCCGTATTTAAGATTGACCAATTGGCATTTTATCTTCAGCGTGCTTGTGTAAAGGACTGGATCGACAATACAATGATCTTCCTGGAAGTCGACAATGTTGAGCGATATTATGAAGACCTGTCGGCTCTGAATTTGAGTAGCAAATATGCGGGAGTGAAACTATCTCCAATCCGGGTTGAAGATTGGGGCAAAGAGTGTTTTTTGCATGATCCGTCCGGAATTCTCTGGCATATCGGCAAATTTTCAAATAAGTAAGTTGAAGATATAATTCTGTTTTTTAGACAAATGGCATATACTTACAACATTTTAGTAAGTTAATTTGACCAAATGTTAAAAACTGATCTTGATAAAATCGGCAGGTTTTCAGAGACTGATTTCGAACGTCTGTTAAAATATCTTATCCCGAAACAGCTGAGAAAAAATGAACTACTGCTCAGTCATAACCAAATTTGCCAGTCTGTTTATTTTATTTCATCCGGTTCTGCTTATCAATTTCGGCATCATGACATCGAAGAAAAGGTGACGGATCTTCATGTTCAAAACGAGTGGTGTCTGAGTTATTCAAGTTTCATTTCGCAGGTTCCGTCACAAAACAGCATCAAAGCAAATTCAGAAACGAATGTGCTCGAACTGAGTTTGCACGCCATGCATGAACTGATCGCACTGTCACCGGTATATCTGCAACTGGGAAAAATTCTGGAAGGAGCTATTTCGAGAACGCATTATCTGGATAATTCAATGTCGCCTTCCGAAAGGTATAAAGACCTGATTAATGCCCGGCCGTTGGTGCTGCAAATGTTTCCATTAAAGCTCATCGCTTCATACCTTAACATGACTCCAGAGACACTGAGCAGGGTCAGAGGTGTGTTTTGAATAATTGTGACAACCACAGTTTTCCGTTAATGCGGAAAGTCCCACTCGCAAATCACTGTGACTTTTTTGTTACGCTCCAACATTTCGGCGAGACCTTATCGCTTGGGAATGTGCAGGTTAATTTGTTTTCCATTGGCATCACAATCCCAGGATTTAGTAGGGTTCCCTTCAGGGTCGTACTCCTGATAATGGCCAGTGTCTTTATTATTTTTAAGATGCTGGACAACCTCAACCTGCCCGTTATCATGGTAATGAACGGAAGTAAAAGAGTTCTCATCGGGTTGATGAACGTATTCATGCTCTATTTTGCCCCACCGTGAATATTCCCTTGAGAAGATGATTTTTCCGTTGTAATCGTAAAGCGCTTCCAGACGAACCTGGATGCGACTGTAAGTTTTGCGGAGCGAATCTTCAGTAAGATAAAAATCTCTGACGAGAAATTGCTTCTGCCTGTCGGTAAATGTCGTGTCATGATAAACCCTCGACATATTGATTAAAATACCTTTCCGGTAAAATTTCTGATCGTACAACTGACCGGATGGAAAGAACCATTCCGATTTTCCCTGTAGCGAATCGTTCACAAACATTTGCTTACCCCAAACCTTTCCGTTCCGATGGTACACCGTCCGGATCCCATTTCTGAGACCATGATGATAAGTCCCTTCAATTTCGATTTTGCCATCGGGATAGTACTGTCGGTCAACACCGTCATGTGGCTGCTTCTGGTTGCGCCCGTACAACATCCTTAAATCTTCCAGTTCCTGAATGCCGCGCTTAAAATGCCAGTCGCGGACGCCATCCTTGTCCCGGTAAAGGACATCCCTGTTACATGCGGAGATGTTTAGCTTTCCGTCGTAAGTGGTAGCAAACAATATCCATTCATCCCCGACATTGATCCCCATGTCACAAGAAGATTTTACGTCTAGTTCGATTATTTCGCCAATGTCTTTTCCCTTAAACTTTTCGATGATTTTGAAACCCAGCGTTGCGTCACGAAAAGGGGTTGAAGCAGAAGGAGGATTGATAGTCTCCGAGGTAACCTTCACAAATGCGACGAATTCGTAGCTTTTCAGATCCTCCAACGATTTAATGCGCTTAAAATCGTTTACACACACACATGCCATCAAGGTTGCAGGTACGTAAAGTAGTGTTAAAATCAGCAATAAATATCTGGATATCAGCATTATTTTCACGGCTTTTACAGTTTATTGGAAAGCACAAATTTATAATAAAATGAAGGATTTTTAATTTAATATATATAATTTATTTATATATTAAATTTTACCAGAAAACGGATACTTTTCCAAACATGTCAGACTGCAGGAACGAACTGTGCTGATGAAACTTTCCTGATAGAATAAGATTGCTGCTTTTTACCACAGTATAATAGCGTTCAGTGTCTGTTTTGTAAGAAGTTATGAGGCAATTTGAAATAAATTAAACATATGCGTGATGAAAGTACAGATATGGGGGAATTTGGGCGTTAAGGATGTGGAGCGAACCAGAGCCTTCTACACGAAACTGGGTTTTCAAAAAAACGCAGGGCACGAGAGCAGTGAGTTAGCCAGTTTTATATTTGGCGATGAAGGCTTCGTCATCCATTTTTTTAAGGATGAATTTTTAAAGAAAGCAATGAAAGGAGAGCTGTCTGATCTGAGTCAAGGCAACGAGATCATCTTTTCAATATCGGCCGAAACAGAAGCGTAAGTTAACGACTGGGCTGTAAAAGTAAAAGACGCAGGCGGCGTTGTATTTAGCCCACCAGAAGCATTTCAAGGTATGTACGGCTGTGCCTTCGCAGATCCCGATGGGCATAAGTTTAATATTCTTAAATGGAAGTAGCGGTGTATTTTAAGAAGGTTAGACGTTTTGAGCACCTGGGCGGTTACGTAGGAACTGAGGCTGGATTCTTTAATGATCAGACTTCAAAATTTTAGATCTGCTACCCCAAATTTCCATATACCTTCCCTTCCAATCCTCAGGCAAAAAGGAGGATCGTATCACTTTCTCCTTCGCACCCGCAAACTTCGCATAGCTATTGGAAACTGCTTTTTCCGGCAGATTATTGGTACCAAAGAACTTTTTGCAGCACAGTGCGTGATACTCGCGGGCATGTTCCAATTTTTCACAGCAAAAAAACATTTAGACATCAACGACCTCCTTCTGAGGTAAGATGCAAACAGCTCTTGGCAATAGCTTTAAGACTTGAAATCAACAACCCCCACCTCTTTACCGAACAATGACAGAACCTGATTGACCTTGTCCAATCGAAGCGTTTTCTTACCTTGTTCGAGATCGCGGACAAATCGCAAACCGACGCCGGCTTTGGAAGCCAGCTCTTCCTGCGTCAATCCGATAGCCTTGCGCCGTTCCTTTAAGAAAATTGAGAAATTTGACATATTATACCCTTTATGGTATAAATATAACAAAATACATCAAATTATACCACATCGGGTATAAATTTTAATATCTTGAACATTCTATACCCGATCAGGGTTAGTGAGTACGCTACTAAATGAACCTGATTTCAAACCTTCGTTGTTGCTTCTCCATTTGCCAAATACAAAAATTTTGCTCGTGCTTTGATTCAACACAATTTCAAATTTAAGAAGCATTTTTCAACGCTTCACCGCAGCATAATAATGGTTTCCTCCCTCATCCTCAAATTCCTCAATCAGCAACAAGCCAGATGCCGCCAGCAATGCTCTGTATTTCTCCGCTCCAAGTGATATTGATTCTATTTCTGTAATGGCATCGTCCCATCTCAATTGTTGAGAAGGAGCCGTAAATAACAACTTTGCGCCAGCATACAGCGCATTTGCCATTTTTTTAATCACGACTTCCTGTGTTCCTTCCGGCAAAAGGAATAGCAGCCCCCAGGCAATTATGGCATCGAACTGCCGGTTGAAAAACGAGGAATCTTCAACGGCTTCACAGGCAACGGGACTATCTGGGAAGTTCTGCTTGAAGACCTGAATCATTGAAGGTGACGCATCAATCCCATAAACGGTCAAACCTTCATCTGCCAACGCCTTCGAAATGGGCAGGCCTGTACCGCAACCTATATCCAGAACCGTCGCATCTGAAGGTAGTGATTTTGCCCAGCGCCGAACTGACACCGCGCCTATTCCATCAATACCTTTAGCGCGAGAGCGAATGAATGTCTCCGCGTGGTCCTCGTATCCGTTTGATTTGTCCATTTGCATTCAGATGTAGATCACAATATTCTGTCTATCAATTGCCACGCTGCGCGACAGGCAAAACAGCAATTAACATCCGGAATATTCAGGGCGAAAAATGCCATTTAGGGCGATGACTGTTTTTTCTACAATCTTTCTGCCGTCCTGTAGTTCCAGATAAGGGTTTGGATCGTCAGGGTAAATTTGCTGTATTACTCCCTCCGCCCGTTCCAGTCCGTTGATATCCAGAATCATTTCCGCTTTCGCTCCACGGTTTTTGCAATCGATCAGCATTTCCATAAAGCTCTCATTCACTGACAATGTCTTACGTAAGTCCATATTTTTTAGTTGGTTATCCGCTTGTAAGGCAGTTAAGTATAACAAAGTGTCCTCACTTTTATACGCCCCCAATTAACAATTGGTTCAATGACCTTCTTTCATTTCTTTCAACAGAGATGATCGTAGCTTTGCACCTTCAAAAAAAGAGAAGATGATTATAGTTGAAAATCTGGTCACTGAGTTTAGCGGTTCTGTGCTGCGCAAACCACCTGGGTTTAAAGTCCAAGAATGTTTTCAAAAAAGTACTCAGAAACTCTGATGAAACGTCGGTGTTTATCTTTCCGGATCCTGATTTTTTACAAGGCTTATCCCAAAAAGTTTTTGAGTTTAAAGTCAGTAATGTACAGTATTTGCGAAGAAATGCCACTAAGCAACATTAACTTCCTCGAAAACCAGGCATCAGGCGCTTTCTTCCTAAATTGTAAACCATTACAAACATCCTCATTCCCAGCATCGATGAAACACGACAGGCGCAGATTCATGAAGTCACAACTGATGGCGGGGCTTGGTGCAATTTCCACTACCGGCATGGCGATTGATCCTCACAAGCCGGACTTCGAGGCAGGGCCTAAACCCAGCTCGCCGGAGGCTCTGCGCAAACAGTATCAAACCTGTCTGGGCGGCGCATTTCCCAAACCCGCACCTTTGCTTCCTGGAATAAAGGAAACCATCAAAAAAGACGGTTATCGCATTGAATCCATCACCTATGAAGTCGAGGTGAACGACCGCGTTCCGGCGCTGTTGCTGATTCCGGACTTGGCAACGGCCCAGCGCCCTGCCCCTGGTATTGCAGTCTGGCACCAGCATAACGGCGAATATCACCTGGGCAAATCCGAACCAGCCGGACTGGCGGGTAATCCCATGCACCATACCGCAGTCGCGCTCGTGCGGGAAGGATATGTGGTACTTTGTCCCGATGCGCTTTGTTTTGAAGAGCGACAGGATCCCACCGGAAAATTAAAAAAGGGCGATTATGAGCGTTTCGAGTTTCTTCGTCAGGTGGTTCGCGGGCGCAGTCTGGCCTGGAAAAACGTCCTGGAAATGCGTCGCGCCGTTGATTACCTGTGCGCACGTCCGGAAGTACTTGCCGATCAGCTCGGTTGTTACGGGCATTCGATGGGTTCAACGCATGCCTGGCTGGTTGGCCCTCTGGAAAATCGATTGAAATGTATCGTCGGAAACTGCTGCCTGCCTTCCTACGCGGCAATAGAAGATGAACATTTACTGCATTGCTTTCCCAATTTTGTACCGGGCTGGCTTCAATACGGCGATACTCCAGACATAGCGGCATTGATTGCTCCCCGGGCACTGCACCTCAACTTTGGTGAACTGGATGGGGGTTCCCCAATTAATTTCGTTCAAAAAGCTTTACCGCGCATTGAACAGGCGTACAAAAATGCCGGTGTACCACAGCACTTTACTTCTTTTATAGAACCCGGGAAAGGGCATGAGCTTTCGGAGGCCATGTGGGAGCGGGTGAAGGAGGTTTTTGGGCGGCATCTTAGGTTTGGGTGATTAAACAAAATGTGAAGCAGCATTTTGCAGTAGTCTCGTCCATAAATTATTCTGGGTAGTCATCTTACGTAAGCTTACCACGCAGTCGGCTCTGTTATCAAAATCTGAGCGTCACATAGCCTTCCTTCTACAAAAACATGTATTGGATAGACAGTCCTTTTTAAAGTACTTATCCTTGATGAATTCGATGGACAAAAAACAGGCGAAGCTGGCTTACATTCTTTTCCCTGGCATCACCATGTTGCTGGGTTGGGGGCTGCGTGGATACATTGGTGGCGGGCCATTTGGCGCGATGATACCCGGCGCAATGATCGGTTTGGCCGTTTGCTTGTTACTTGGCTTACCTGCCAGGTATGCCGCAATGGTCACTGTGTTTGCGGTTGCAGGTGTAGGTTTAGGTGGCGAAATGACCTACGGACAAACCTTGCGTTTTCTCCGTGACGTTGATACGGTAGGGTTCGGAACTACCGGTACTACGGTAAAAGGTGCCGTATGGGGGTTGTCCAGTGGGCTGTTCCTGGCCATTGGCCTGCTTCACCCGCGTATCGAAAAGCGTATTGTGGCTGTTGGTATGGTACTTCTTTTTGCCGGGATGCTGTTGGGATTCAAATTGATCAACGACCCGAAATTGATTTACTTTTCAGATCGGATCAACAAACCCCGGGCTGAATCTTGGGCCGCCATAGCTTTTGGCTCGATGCTTTTTTTGGCCTGGTTAAGAATAAAATTGCCCGCACGCGATTTTAAGGTTGTCTTGAGTTTTGTGCTGTGGGGTACCCTGGGAGGCGGTTTGGGCTTTGGACTTGGAGGCTTATGGATTTTTTTGGGTGCACAGCTCAAACTTGCCGGGTTTACCAGCTGGTGGAAAATGATGGAGTTTTCGTTTGGGATGATTTTGGGAATTTCACTGGGGTGGGCGACCTGGTTAAACCGGGCGTATTTACAGGCCGTTACCCAAACCGCTGAAAGAGACTATAGCAGGCCACTTTGGACCGAACTGGTTGTCGCCTCAATCATGTCTTTGGCAATCTTCTGGCTTTTCCCCATTCTACTTGGCCCCCTGCTCGAGTCCACCGGTTATGCCCAAGGGCTTGCAAGTGGTATTGGACATGACCTCTTGCGGATATTGACCAACTATGCATTTATTGGCCTGCTCATGCTGCTGGTGGGTTATCGGGCAAGTGGTTTTGCCTGGCAAATGGCCATCACGCTTACCTTTTGCCATACCGTGATCGACCTGATGGTGGATCTCAAAGGAGAGACAGGGATAGAAAATAGCCTTTCATTTCAGATTGCATGTACCGTCGTGAGTAGCTTATTGGTTGCATTCCTCACCGCACGGTTCTCCCGGACCGGCAATACCATGAAGCGAATGATGCTGCTGTTGATATGGTCTACCATGTTTGTGGCAATGCTTAAAATGATCACTCAAGTGAAATGGGAGGAAATCGCCAACACTTCCCCGTCCTTACTGATCACCAAAGTATTCTTTGTTCACCTTGTGTTCCTTAGCGCCGCAGTTTATAGTAGCTGGTTTACGGTCAAAAAAATTGAACAAAAGAATCAATCACACAAGTCAAAAATCATTGTTTAGCCTTTACTTTTGCTAGTTTTGGATTTTACACCACTCAACGCTTATGAAATTCAGAATTTTCGCATTCCTTGCTGCCGTATTCTTCTTTTATTCTTGCAGCACCAAACAATTCGTTTCCTCATCTGCACGTCCGGATCAGAAAGCCGATTTTTTAATAGTCAACAACGATATTTCCAAGATTATTCCTGCTGGGGTTTATCCTGACCAGAAAAACATTGAACGCTACGTCATTCGCAAACGGTCGGCTATTCAACCAATAGATTCTTTGATTTACACTGAATTGACTAAAAAAGGATTCACAGCGCGTATTGTCGACAAGGGCACCGCTTTTGCGCAGGGATCCAACTATGTGACCTACCAGGATTACTGGGCCTGGGATTTTAAAAAGTACATGCATGTGCTGAAAATTTCCTTTCACGATCCCCTCGATGGTAAAAAGATCATGGAGGTAGTAAGCCAGGGCAACAAAATGGGTATGCACGATTACCCCAATCCAAAAAAGCAGGTTCCTCTTTTGATTGAGAAGGCGTTGCGGGTTGATTAGTTGGTTGGGAATTGGGGGGTTGATTTTGAGTAGTTTGATAGGCGTAGAGCGTCGTGATTGTATTGGATGAGTTCTGTGAGGTATACTCTAGAAAGCAGGAACCCCGGAAAAAACACGTGCTTTCGGAGGTTATGTGGGAACAGGTGAAGGGTTTTTTTGGGAGGCATCTTAGGTTTGGGTGATTAGAAACGGCGTGGGGAGGAGCATTTAGAAATTGTCCTGTCAAGGAAACGACCATGGAATCGGATTGATTTGCACATCCTGGACGGATTTGTTCGCGCAGCGCATGGAGCCAACAATGCATATTTTGATTTCCCCAAAATTGCCCATTTTTTTAATTTACGCTAAATGAATATGATACGTTACGATAACACACGTTGGCTAACACATTTTGTTCATCCCACACATTCACCGAGTGACTTATCAATTGGTGAAATCCGATCAATTATAAAAGGAAAAAGTAGATCATTTGAGGTGCTGAAGAAAATTTTGCAAGATGGCATGCTTCTGTGCAACTGGTCTCTACGGAAGGGCAAAAGAACAATCTATGGCCCGAAACCAGCAGTATGTTTCACAGAAATGCCTTTGGCGGCGTTATATGCCTATGTGAACACCAGAAGTAGTTATGCGAGTGGCTATGGAATTGCTTTGTTGAAAGAAGAGCTATTTGAAGCGGGAGCGCGCCCTGTCATTTATGGGTTGACATCGAAAGTTGAAGAAGCAAGATATCCGGACCCATTTTACCAAAAAGGTTTTAGGAATTTATCTTCTAATAATAACTTGGGTCTAAATGAGCAATATCGATATGTGGCGACTAGTTTTAAAACAAAAAAGATTGACTGGACTCATGAGCGAGAATGGAGATGGGTGGATAATTTTATGTGGCTGGAAGAGGAAAATATTCAAGGACTACCTTTCTGTATCTCCCATGCTCCAAAAGAATGTCAGTTCAGCAAAATTGTCATACTCGTAAAAAAACCATCGGAAAAGAAAGAGCTCTTGGATATAATAGGTACTCTCTCTACTCAAAACGGGGTAGCCATTGGAGAAACGAATCATTCGCAAAAAAAGCTAGGAAGAATAAAAATATTGGTGTCGAAGGAATGGCAGAAGGCTGCTAAAAAGAATCAGTACGTCAAATTAGAGGATCTAGAGGACCAAGGATTTTTGTAATTTAAACGATAATTGAAGCTGTATTAATTTTATATCAATAGGTCCTGGACTATACAGACCTCAATGAACACTGCAAGCAATTGGGGTTCTTGAAAACCTGTTAATTATAATCTGCAAGAGCGTTGGAACCTGGGTGCGCTGCCGGAAATGTGTCGCTGGCCATCTCCGGGATTTTATAATTGAGCAGAGACTATTTGGAGATTTTCTTTCCTGATTAGCATCAACAGTTTAACTTTTTTGTAAATGCTCGCTAGTTGCATCACACACAAGTGCGGTGAAGAAACAGACTGGAATCGAACTAATTTTGTAACCACAGACCTCGGACCAGTAGAGGACGAGAAGAAAACGAAAGAATATGATAGGAATTGTACCACATCACCAAGGCAAATTCAGTTATAACAGATTGGAATATTGTAGGAGAAATTCTTGATAAAATTTAAATTGTTTGATATGAAAAATATTCTTATCATGCAAAATTTTCCTGAACTTATAGGAATAAGGAATGTCAACCCTTCAAAAATATCGTTATGCCTATCATAAAATTTGTTGACATCAAAGACTTGAGCCTTGATCTACAAAATTACAGAACGACTCCTCAAAAAAACGAAATTGAAGCTATTCACAGGATGTTGTCTATTAGATCGGAAAATTTTATTGCCGTAATGGAAAGCATTTTAGATGAAGGATATCTCCTAAGGGAGAATCTTATTGTATTGAATGATGGATTGCACCTGATCGTAAAGGAAGGAAATAGGAGACTTGCATGCATGAAGATTATTTTTGGTCAATTGTCTCCAGAACAATTTTCCTTTTCCTATGACTTGAAGGAACGAATAAATGATTTGAGTGACGAATGGAAGGAGTTGAACAGAAAGATACCGTGTCAAATTTTCAGCGTTGACGAACGCGATAAGGTCGATCGCGAAATAAATTTAACACATGGTAAAGGTGAAAAGGCTAGTCGAGATGACTGGTCGTCTGTCGCGCGAGCTCGGCATAATCGTGATCACAATAAGGCGCAAGAGCCCGCGCTCGATATTTTAGAAAAATATTTAATTCATGGTGACAATGATAACACTTTTCAAAAAGAAAGATGGAGCGGAGACTATCCACTTACGGTACTTCACGAAGCTATTCGGCTCCTAAGTGAGAGGATCGGTTACTCAACCATTACTTCCCTAGTAGAAGTCTATCCCAAAATAAAACTTAAGAAATCATTGGATAAGATTATTACCGCAATAGGGAACAAAGAATTTGGTTTTCCTCAAATGAGAAAAAAACCCGACTTTGCTACCCCATTTGGAATTCCAGAACTTGTACCTCCGATTACTCCTACTTCGCCTAGTGGCACATCAACGCCGGTTATGACCGCTTCACCATCCTTCCTAATTAGCCCTCAGACACCGGCAACCCCGACAAACCCGGTAAATCTTGTATCTCCAACAACGAACCGGGCTAGTTTAGAGGTGACGTCTGCTACGAAAGCTTATGCAGTTGGTGACCCGAGATCCGTAGCCCAACATCTGAAATCCTTTGTACCAAGGGGGTTGAATCGCGAAAAAGTAGTAACCATAAATAACGAAATCAAAAAACTTAAAATACCAGATCATCCAATCGCATTTTGTTTCCTTCTCCGCAGCATGTTTGAAATTTCGGCTCAGGCGTATTGTAACGACCACTCTATTGACCTATATAAGAAGCCGAAACCTAACAAAGACCCCGTAAGTAAGAGCCTCAAAGAGTTGTTATCTGAAATTCAGATCCATTTGACAAAGGGAAGTACAGACAGAGCGTTTGTTCAAGCACTTCATGGTGCAGGCACGGAAATTACCAAGCCTTCTGGCCTGTTATCTGTGACATCAATGAATCAGTTGGTTCATAATAAATCATTCATAATTTCTCCCAGCGATATCTCTATGTTGTTTAGTAATATTTTCCCACTTCTGAAAGCTATGAACTAGTATGGCATTATTTAAGACACCTTTAAGATATCCTGGTGGAAAACAGAGGTTAGCTCCATTCATTAAAGAAATCTTGTTGGCAAACCAGATTGATGGTCATTATGTGGAGCCTTATGCGGGAGGAGCGGGCGTAGCGATTGAGTTACTCTTATCCAAGGATGTTTCACACATTCACCTTAATGATTCTTTTCTAGGTATATACGCCTTTTGGCATACCCTGATTCACGAAAACGAGAAACTGTGCCGCCAAATTTCCATGTCCTCACTAAACATTAAAGAATGGAAGAAGCACCGAGAAATTGTAAAAAATCCAGAATCTGTCGACTTGTTTGATCTTGGCTATAGTATTTTTTATATGAATAGGTGTAATAGATCAGGAGTAATTTCTGGTGGTGTGATTGGTGGTTTGGAGCAAAATGGAAATTATAAAATGGACGCTCGGTTTTCAAGAAATGATTTGATAAGGAGAATTGAGCTAATCGGGAATTACAAAGATCAGATTTCTATTAGTAATCTTGATGCAGAATTCTATATCTCAAGCTACTTAACTAATCTTCCCTCAAATAGCTTGGTATACTTGGACCCACCATATTACAACAAAGCCAAAGATCTTTATTTGAATTCCTATTTAAAAGAAGATCACGCAAGGCTGTCCATTTGTATTCAGAGAGAAATCCAGACCAACTGGGTTTTATCATACGATGGAATTTCAGAAATTATGAATCTATATGAAAATCGTCGTCAGTTTATTTACGACCTCCAATACACGGCAGCTAAAGTTTACAAGGGACAAGAAGTCTTTATCTTCTGTGATGGCCTTGCACTGCCTCATGAGTCTAGCCTCAAACATGTAAACGCGGGTCTAAAACTTGTTTCAAGATAACAGTAGCACTCTATTTGTCAGCAATGAATTCAGGTAAAAACGAGAGAACAATATCGATCCCGATTCAAGTTAAGAATACTAGCTAAATCTACAAATAATGGTAAATCCGAACCGATTTATACCGCTTCGAAGTTATAGAATAGATAACCCTGGCAGCAAAACTGACCGCAAGTAATGAACTTTACCTATGAAGATTATCTAGCTATTAAGGAAATTATAGCTAAAAAGGCACTTTCCTTAATGAGTTCGGAAAAAAAACAGTACACTCAAATTGGCTTTCCGATACAAAATACCTTGATTTTACCTTCTGGTAATAGGACATTCTACATTGTATCAGATAACGTATTCAGCGAAATCATATTTGGAAATGTTTTATTAGAAGCTACTCGTCAACATCCAGAATTATTTGGCACAAATAACCCGTACGATGTAATTGAAGCTGTTTATCGAGTTAATCCAACTGGCGAGCTCGATAAATTTGCCAAGTTTCTAGAATCTGAAAAATTTTGCTACGTTCTTGAAAAGTCTAACGGGCAGTTTGATGAGCGAATTCTTAGGCTTGACTTGTTCAGACATATCAAGCCTAATAACGCAGATGGTCATGATTTTGTCGGAGGATTACTTCACGCCTACCGCCATTTTTCCGTCGATGGAGTGCCATTGTCAAGTGGAACGGAGATAAATGACATCGCAGATCCAACTCAACTAATAATTCAAATTTGTATAGCATTCTTTTCCGTAAACGGTATGATTAGAAAGTCCAAAAACTACTCAGCTTTTCTGGAAATTTCAAATAAATACAACGTTAGATTTGAGTTTTTCTTCGAAGTAGAGATTGGAGTTTATTTTTTGAATTCTGCTTGGAAGGAAGAGAAATAACTTCCTTTCATTACTTCGATTTTTTATTAGCCATATGGTATTTTGTTCATTAGCCTATAATGTGTAACTATTAGCTTGATGTGTACCGTGTTCCTAAACGACATCACCATATTCCAAACTTTCACTCCAACGACCACCTCCAAATTCCCCTTTTAGTTCATTTCTAATATAATCCGGCTCCTTACAGCACCTTCCGAAGGAAAGCAACAGAGCCATACGAAGATTTGGTTTGCCTGTGATGGTGGTGCTTAGATCGCTGGTGTCGTGCATGAACGCGTTGTTGTATTAGGGGCTTTATCAGGCCGGGATGTCGGGTTTGTCTTGACCTTTTACAAAACGAATGGCGGCTTTTTATTTACTGACGGGGATGAGGGCCAGATTTCCTTTGTACTGTTGGTGCGTACATTGCTCCCGTTCTGTCTCATCAGGTAGTTGGACTGTCAGTTCCACAATGTTTCTATTTTCCGTTACTTCCGGGTTTCAACACCCTGCCCGCGACTTCTAGAACTACATCGGACTCGCGGCCGAATCTTGCGCCTCCACCCACAAAAAAAGGCCCCTTTCGGGACCTTTTAAAACCTGGGAGGGAGACGGGTCTCGAACCCGCGACCTCTAGAACCACAATCTAGCGCTCTAACCGACTGAGCTACAACCTCCGTTTTTCCTTTTTCGGGCAACCCGATTGGGAGTACAAAAGTATGAAAAGGTTTGAAGCTTGCAAGACTATTTGCTAGTTTTTTTACAAACTTCAACCCTTTTCGTATTTTATTCTGATTATTTTTTCGCAACGTAAAGAGCGTCAGCAGCTTTCCAGTCAACTACGTTCCAGTATGCATCAATGTAATCAGGACGTTTGTTTTGGTATTTCAGGTAATAAGCGTGTTCCCAAACGTCAAGTCCGATCACAGGCGTTCCTTTTACCTCTGCAATGTCCATCAATGGATTATCCTGGTTTGGTGAAGATGTGATCGCAATTTCGCCACCGTCTTTCACGATCAACCATGCCCATCCTGAACCGAAACGGCCGATAGATGCTTTTTTGAATTCGTCTTTAAACGCCTGGAATGAACCGAATTTAGCAGTGATTGCTTTGCCTAGTTCACCTGTTGGTTCGCCGCCGCCGGAAGCAGAAAGCGATTTCCAGAAAAATGTATGGTTCCAGTGACCCCCTCCGTTGTTACGAACCGGCGCCGGTGCTTTGCTGATATTCGCGATAATTTCTTCTATGCTTTTGCCTTCAAGTTCCGTTCCTGCAACCGCAGCGTTCAAATTTGTAACATATGCCTGATGGTGACGATCGTGGTGAATCTCCATTGTGAGCGCGTCGATATGCGGTTCCAGAGCATTATTCGCGTATGGTAAGGGATCTAGTGTAAAAGCCATTGTAACTAAGTTTATGATTATAAAATATGGTTTCCTGAATTCCTAACAGCGGAAAAATGGTTTATGTTCTTAATCGCTTAAAAAATTTGAGCAGCAACTCCTGCGATTCCTCCGCCATAATTCCATTGATCAGTTGTGTTTTAGGGTGTAAAACTTTTGTGCCAATCCGGGAAAATCCCCGCTTTTCATCACTGGCACCATACACAACCCGCTTGATCTGAGACCAGTACAATGCACCTGCGCACATCACACAAGGTTCCAGAGTGACATACAAAGTACAGTCCTGAAGGTATTTACCCCCTAAAAAATCAGCGGCTGCCGTAATGGCAATCATTTCAGCATGTGCGGTGACATCGTTGAGTTTTTCAGTCTGGTTATACCCCTTTCCGATAATGCGCTCCCCGGCAACAATAACCGCCCCCACTGGTATTTCTCCTTCCTCCAAAGCCAGCTGCGCCTGACGCAAAGCTTCTGCCATGAAATAATTGTCGATGATGTCGGCCTGGATATTCATTTCAAATGATGGTGGTATGCAAAAGAAAAAGGGGCATTTTGTCTCTTACAAAATTGCCCCTTCTGATTATATTTTAAATTATTTTTTCAAAATCCTGTGCACTACGCTGTGGTTGCCATTTTGCACCTTGATCAGGTACAGGCCGCCCGGGTAGTTCGTCAGATCCATTTCAGTAACTTTTTGTTTGATCTTCCGGTCGGTCATCGCACGGCCACTCATATCCAAAACTTCGACTTTAGAAAGTTTCGGCGATACCGGTTCGTCCAGTTCCACAGTAAAACGGGTTTCAATGATCGTCGGATACACTTTCACAAAATTGACTACCGCGGGCTCAATACCCAGAATCGGATCTACCTGAATTCTTGCCGTTCCGTTTCCTGTGGCTACCGTGCCGCACACATTTGTGATATTCCGGATCGTGTATGAGGTAGTTGCTTTTGGTTTTACCAGAAAGATAAACGGCGTCTGGGGCGCTGTAATCGACGAATCCTTCACGCCGTCATACAGATTGAAAGTCCATGGTGCTTTTCCGATAAATTCAATTTTAAGGTCCGCATTCTGGCCGGCAAGTATTGTTTTTGTTCCGGACAAAGTTGCAACCGGCAGCGGATTGACATTAATCGTTACACCCGCCACGCTTCCTTTCACCAAAAAGTCGCCTTTTGAGTCGGAACTAACAATTCTCAGGAAATACGCACCTCCTTTGGTTGAGTCAGGAACCGTTGCCGTAATTACACTTGAAGTTGCAGTTGACGGAATCGTTACAAATTTGGCATCCTCGTTAACCGTCGAAATCTGGAGTGTAAATTTGTTTCCTTCCGGAAAATTACCCGACTGCTGGAATGGCAATTGGAAAGTTTTTCCTGCACATATTTCCGCTGCCGACGGATTTCCCGTATTGATTGTTGGAATTCGCACCGTCACCAACGCGCTTCCCACCGGAATACCCTTGCCACACGTATTCGACACTTCTGTGACTACGTATGTGGTGGTAGTGCTTGGTTTTACTGCAATATCAATGGATGAATTGGACGTACTTCCGGTCACGCCATTCGACAATACATAATTCCAGGGGCCATCGCTTGTGAAATTAACTCTAATCTGCGCAGTTTCACCCAATGCAATGGAAGTGTTTCCTGAGATCGTTGCCGATGGAAGCGCTTTGATGTGTACTTTGATTTCTTCTTTCGGGCTCTCACAACCATTGCTTCCTGTTTGTGTTACAAAAAACGAATAATCCTCCACTTTCTGGGTGAATGGTGTAAATGGATTGGGCTGCGATGTGGTACCATTTGCCTCCCTGTACCATTTCAAATTATCTCCGGTTGCCGACAAAACAGCCGCATCCGCACCCTGGCAAAAAGCGAGCGAGGTTGTTGTGGTTGGTTTTGGCGTTGTTTTGATCAAGACGTCAATCTTCGCGCGGTCGCTTTCGCAGGCTTCCAAAGTTTGACTTACATAAAAAGATATTGTTCCGCCAACGAGGGTGGATGGTGTTGGTGCAGTACCAACAGCAGTCCCGCCCGTCGCGTTATTTCCGTACCAGTTTGGTGTTGCACCACTTTCAAATGTTGCAGTCAAGGCAACGGCAGGTAAAAACTGGCAATATTCCGGAGCAGGCAGATTGGCTGGCTGTCCCGGTAATCTTTTAACACGAATTTTTTTGGCAACACGTACCGCACTTTCGCAACCCTTGGCTGTAACCTGCGCTACGTAATAGGTCGTTTCTCCTGCATTTTTCAGATTCACGCTTGGTGTAGCTGTCTCCTTTGTTCCAGCAGTTACCGTTGAATACCAGTTGAAAGTATTTCCGGCATCGCCTGTCGCTGAGAAAGGATATGCTTTGTCGGCTTTTTCCTGGCAAACTGCCTCAGCAGCGACAGTTGCAGAACCAGGAAGCGCGTTGGTTGTAACTTTTATTTCAGCTTTTGGGCCTTCGCAACCTGAAACCGTTTGCGTTACGAAATACGACACAACGCCAACATTGGTTGTAACAGGTGTTGGAGCGGCTGCAAGAACTGTTCCGGCTGCGTTATACCATTTCAATGTTCCGGTACCAACAGATGTAAGCGGCTTTGCATCTGTGGCATCCTTACAATAATCAATTGGCGCAACAGCCGGGGCTACTGGTAATGGAGTGATTGGTAAAGACACTTTTACACGGGCACTTTCACAACCTGTTATGGTCTGGGTTACATAATATTCAAAAGCTACACTTCCTGTTGTAACAGGAGTTGGGGCGGTACTCGAACCAACGCCTCCGCTTGCTGTCGCATACCACAAAATACCTGTTCCCGTTACCGCAGTTGATAAAACTGTTGAAGAGACCGTTGAATTTTGACAAACAGGACTTAGAACAGCAACCGATGGCGTCGCAATAACCCCGCAGTTAACTATGACATCAATTTTCGCACGTGGGCTTTCACAGGAACCAACAGTTGCAGATTGCGTTACCCAATAACTCTTAGTACCTGCAGTAGCAGTTGAAACCACAGGAACAGTTGCACTGCCAGTACCACCAGTTGAAGCGGTATACCAAAGTAAATTGGTACCGGTCACCGACAAAGCAAGCGAAACAACAGGATCACCAACGGTGTATGTCTTATTTACCACAATCGGCGCGGCAGGAGCTACGCAGGCAGTTACAACCACATCAATCTTCGAACGCGGACTTTCACAAGAACCCACTGTTGCGGATTGCGTTACCCAATAACTCGCTGTGCTTGGTGTAGCAGTTGAGATTGTAGGAACAGTCGCGCTGCCCACACCGCCCGTTGCAGCAGTATACCAAAGCAAATTCGTGCCGGTTACAGACAAAGCCAAAGAAACAACTGGATCACCAACGGTGTAAGTTTTATTAACAACGACTGGCGCAGCAGGAGCTACACAAGCAACGGGATTTACGGTTACGTCAATTTTTGAACGAGGACTTTCACAAGAGCCGACGCTCGCAGATTGCGTTACCCAATAACTCGCTGTGCTTGGTGCAGTGGTTGAGACCGTAGGAACAGTTGCGCTTCCAACACCGCCCGTTGCAGTAGTATACCAAAGCAAATTCGTGCCGGTTACAGACAAAGCCAAAGAAACAACTGGATCACCAACGGTGTAAGTTTTATTAACAACGACTGGCGCAGCAGGAGCTACACAAGCAACGGGATTTACGGTTACGTCAATTTTTGAACGAGGACTTTCGCAAGAGCCGACGCTCGCAGATTGCGTTACCCAGTAACTCGCTGTGCTCGGTGCAGCGGTTGAGACCGTAGGAACAGTTGCGCTGCCCACGCCACCACTGGCAGCCGTGTACCATAACAAGTTTGTTCCGGTCACAGACAAAGCCAAAGAAACAACAGGATCACCGACGGTGTAAACTTTATTCACCACAACCGGCGCAGCAGGTGCAACGCAGGCAGCGGGATTTACGGTTACGTCAATTTTTGAACGAGGACTTTCGCAAGAGCCGACGCTCGCAGATTGCGTTACCCAGTAACTCGCTGTGCTTGGCGCAGCAGTTGAGACCGTAGGAACCGTTGCGCTGCCCACGCCACCACTGGCAGCAGTATACCAAAGCAAATTCGTGCCCGTTACCGACAAAGCCAAAGAAACAACTGGATCACCGACGGTGTAAACTTTATTTACCACAACCGGCGCAGCAGGCGCAACACAAGCTGCGGGATTTACGGTTACGTCAATTTTTGAACGAGGACTTTCGCAAGAGCCGACGCTCGCAGATTGCGTTACCCAGTAACTCGCTGTGCTCGGTGCAGCGGTTGAGACCGTAGGAACAGTCGCGCTGCCAGTACCACCAGTTGAAGCGGTGTACCATAACAAGTTTGTTCCGGTCACAGACAAAGCCAAAGAAACAACAGGATCACCGACGGTGTAAACTTTATTCACCACAACCGGCGCAGCAGGTGCAACGCAGGCAGCGGGATTTACGGTTACGTCAATTTTTGAACGAGGACTTTCGCAAGAGCCGACGCTCGCAGATTGCGTTACCCAATAACTCGCTGTGCTTGGCGCAGCAGTTGAGACCGTAGGAACAGTCGCGCTGCCCACGCCACCACTGGCAGCCGTGTACCATAACAAGTTTGTTCCGGTCACAGACAAAGCTAAAGAAACAACAGGATCACCGACCGTATATGTTTTATTAACAGCAACAGGGGCGGCAGGTACAGCATTTATAGTCAAAGCGCTGGCGCTACCAGTTGCGACAGGAACTAGTGTAAGCACGGAAACAACCCGGATTTTGTACGCAGCGCCCGCAACGGTTCCTGCCGGAATAGTCGCAGTAATTGGCGTTGCCGCTGCATTTCCAATTTCAGTCGGAGCGGTAAAAGCGCCGGTCGCGTCAGATAATTGGGCTATAAAATTCGTTAATGGAGCTACAACGCCTGTTGTTGTAAATGGTACTGAAACCGTACTACCTGCACAAACCGATGTTGGACTAAGAGTTCCTGTGGTGATTGTTGCCTGCGCAAATGAAGCAACTGCGGTGAAGATGGCAACAATTGTGAGTAATCCTTCTTTAATAAATGTTTTTTTCATGTATCAATTTTAATATCATTTTCACTTACCTCTTTGACTGGTAAAGTTAGAGATATTTTTTAAATACACTTCCACACTATCAGTGAAGTATGTTCTTCCTTTCAGTCAGCGAGGTATAAACTATGTCGTGAATTCTGCGTCGTATACGTTGGGTGGTAATGCTGTTATTTTCGGCATCAGGATGTACACGGTTTGAGAGAAAAACAAACACAAGATCTTCATCCGGATCTACCCAGACCATTGTGCCGGTAAATCCGGTGTGCCCGAAAGAATTGATGGAAGCCTGAGCAGAAACATAGGAACTGTTCCCGTCGGCCGGAATTTTATCCCAACCCAGGCCCCGGTGATGCGATTCGTCATAGAGCCGTGAGAAAAACGGGACCGTCGGCGACTGGAAAAAACGCTTACCGGCATAGACACCTTTCCATAAATTCATCTGACAAAGAATGGCCAGGTCATTGGCATTGCCAAACAAGCCCGCATGCCCGGAAACGCCTCCTTCAACTGCGCCCATCTGATCATGCACGGTGCCCTGCAAAAGCTGGCTCCTGAACCGATAATCCTGTTCTGTGGGTGCAATTTGTTTTTCCGAAAAACGTCTCAGCGGGTTAAAACCCAGATATGCCAGTCCAAGCGGTTCGTAAATATTGGAAGAAACAAAATTGTCAAGCGGCTGGCCGGTCACTTTTTCAATTACTTTTTGCAAAGTAAGAAATCCCAGATCGCTGTATACATAGCCATAAGTTCCGGCTTTGTCCTTTTTATTGTTCATCGGCGATTTCACCACCCATTTCCACACAGAATCGCGCAAAGCTGCTTTTGCAAAAAGTTTTGGCGCTACCTGAAGATAAAATAAACTATCCGGTTTAGAACTGTAATAATCTGTCAGCAAGCCTCCTGCGCTGGTTTTAGTCCTGTCCCATAAAGGCGGATAGAAAGAGATCAGCCCGGAACGGTGCATGAGCAGGTCACGAATCGTAAAATTCTCCTTATTTGTTGCCAGTAGCTCAGGCAGGTAATGCGATGCTCTTTCATCCAGGTCAATTTGTTTGCGGTCATACAAAAGCATCGTGGCCTGCAAGGTAGCCGTCACTTTCGTCAGCGATGCCAGGTCATAAATTGTTTCTGAACTTACGCGTTCAGGGGTTCTGTAATTCAACCCGCCAAATTCCTTGTTATAGACGATTTTGCCCCGTCTCGCCACCAACACCTGGCATCCGGGAAATACACGACTATTGATTGCTTCTTTTGTTATTTCATCAATTTTCTTCAAGGTGCCTGCGTTCATCGCCACACTTTCAGGCGAACCGTAACTCAATCGGTTCACTGTTTCTGTGCTCACACCTGCGCCGGCTTTATAGGCCAGCACCGACACCGGTAGACGTCCCGTGGCGGGCAAAGCACCAAACAATATCTGTGGTACAACTTCCTGCTGCACTTCCCCATCCTGGCTGGCACAAATCAGGGCATCGGTTTCCGGGAAAAACTGAATTGCGTATGGATTTCCAAATAAACAAAGTACAACCTTTTTGCCTTGTTCCTTCAATTGTTTCACAAATTCGACCGACTCCGACGAAACGCCGTAATATCTGCGCGGATTGGATGCAATTCCCTGAACGCCCACCACGACTACACTATACGGTTTCAGATAACCAAGCATTTCATTTATCTGCTCCTGTGATGAAGGTCCATCGAAGAATGAGAAATTACGCATCGGCTTGTACACCGAAAGCATCCTTTGAAAAGTTGTGCCTCTACCCTCTCCCATGGTTACCGAAGCAATGTTCAGATCCGCTACTGCACCAAAAGGAAGCAGTTCATTTTCGTTGCGGACAACCGTTACCGAAGCTTCACACAATTCCCGGTAAAGGTCTTTTGTTGCATCACTGTTGAGGTCATTGTAAAGATTTTCAACCCGCACAGGCGTGTACGCACTCAAACCTGACCAGTATTTTGCCTGCAATATGCGTTTGACTTTGTCATCCAGAAACTTCTGACTGATGCTCCCCTGCGCGATGGCATCTTTTATCCGGATTACCGTTTCGGCTACATTTTCAGGGTAAAGCAGCACATCATTACCAGCGATCAACGCCTTAAGATTCACATCCGCCGCACGGCCTGTTTTTAATACGCCACGCATATTCATGGCGTCAGTAAACACAAGGCCACGAAAACCCAGTTCTTTTCGGAGCAAACCTGTAATGACTTTTTCAGAAAGCGAACTGGCAAGCTGAGGCGTGCTGTCCAGCGCCGGAATAAACAAATGTCCGCTCAAAACACCCATCAGGCTATCCTCAATCATTTGCCGGTAAGGATACAAATCAACCTCGTTCAGCTTCTCTGATGAATGGGTAAGTACCGGTAAAGTAAAATGTGAGTCAGCATCCGTATCGCCATGGCCTGGAAAATGCTTGGCTGTGGCAATTACTCCGTTGTGCTGAAGGCCTTTCATATACGCAACTGCCTTCCGCGTTACGTTTTCCCGGTCTTCGCCAAAAGAGCGTACACCGATCACGGGATTGTCGGGATTGCTGTTAATGTCGGAAACAGGAGCAAAATTGATCTGTATGCCGAGTCGTTTACACTGATTTGCAATGTCCGCGCCCATGCGGTAAATCAGCTTTTCATCCTGAATGGAGCCCAGCACCATCTGTTTCGGAAAAGAAACGGTACTGTCGAGACGCATACCGAGGCCCCACTCTCCGTCAATACCAATAAATAATGGCACTTTGGATTCGGCCTGATAACGATTGGTTAATTGTGCCTGGCGATAAGGACCGCCCTGGAAAAATATAAGACCTCCGATGTGAAAATCTTTGACAAGCTTGTCCACATAACGGTAGTGAGATTCGTCACGATTGGAAAATGTCGCCACCATAAACAGCTGGCCGATTTTCTCCTCAACGCTTAACGATTTGAGTGTGCTGTCAACCCATTCGTTCTCGGGAAGAACTACAATGGGGCCAATTTTCTTCCTTGGAGCCTTTTTCGTTTTGACCTGTTCAGCCGGAGCAGACAGCACCACAGGCTGGTCCGTATATTTAATAAGCTTCCAGGCTACGGAAACCACCGAGCTGAAAATCAAAAACAAAACCGCAATCACCCCAACACCAACACGGCTTCCAAACCAAATTTTCATACTTGACGCTACAACTTTAAGAGGGAGTAATTTCAAAAATACCTCGCACGCCAGGCAAAGTCATTTTAACCCAAACCACAATAATAACGAATTTCGAACACTTTAAAATCTTTACACAAAAGGTTTTAAGTATATTCTAATATTTCAAAAGGATTGCAAGTCTGTTAAAAATATTGCTGCTAACTGGTCAGCTTTCTGAAAATATCTTCCATGGATTCGCCCTTCTGACGCAAAACCTGCAAAGAAGTATCGCTTACGACATTGCCTTTGTTGATGATGATCACGCGGTCGCAAAGGGCTTCCACCTCCTGCATGATGTGGGTGGAGAAAAGCACCGTTTTATTGTGACCAGCCGTGCGGATCAATTCCCTGATCTCGATAATCTGATTCGGATCGAGTCCTGTTGTCGGCTCATCCAGAATGAGCACCGCCGGATCGTGCAGGAAGGATTGTGCAAGCCCGACACGCTGACGATAACCTTTGGACAGTTGCCCTATTTTTTTCTTTTTTTCTATTTCAAGTCCGCACAGAGAGATCATCTCCTCAACGCGGTTTTTCAACGCGCTTCCGCTCAAGCCGTACAGTTTGCCGGAAAACTGCAAAAACTCACGTACATACATATCTGTGTAAAGCGGATTATGTTCAGGCAGATATCCCACAGAACGCCGGGCGGACATTGCCTGGGAGGTAACATCGAAATCCGCTACCCTGGCCGTACCCGAATCGGGATGCAGGAAGCCGGTCAGGATTTTCATCGTTGTAGATTTCCCTGCGCCGTTGGGCCCGAGGAACCCTACAATTTCTCCCGGCTTCAATGAAAATGATATGCCGTTGATCGCACGTTGCGTTCCGTATACTTTGGTTAAGTTATTAACCTCGATCGACATCTCGTAAGTAGTTAAGTAAATATTAATAAGTAGCCGTTGGTAATTAGCAGTTGGCGATTAGCTCAATAAATGATTGATCATTTAAACTCATTTCTCGCTACTGCCTGTGATACCAAAAAACAGAGATCCGATATCTGCCCTGATCAAAGGCTGACAACGGATCTCTGTGCTCAATTGATATATTTTGTCAAACCTTTAAAAATAATTTATTCCGGTAAAGTAAATACATGAACGACCATTGTACCAAAATAAATGCGAGTACACCACCCACAGCGCGCACAGGATCAGGGAAAAATTCCAGAACGCCGCCAAAAAGTGCCTCGGCAGTATATTCAAAATCAATGAAGCGGCCAACCATATATATGACGATACTGTTCATTCCGATCACTACAAAAAAGAAGGTCCAGCGACGGTAGTTCATTACGTCCACGATCCAGTAAAACACCGCCAATAGCAGGGTACTGAAACCTCCTGCGCAGAGCACGAAGGAACTGGTCCACAAATTTTTGTTGATCGGAAAGAAGTAATCCCAAACCACACAGATCAACAAACTGGTTACACCGGCGGCAAGCAAATAAACAACTTTATTGTTTTTGGTGAGCGTTTCTTCGCTTGTACGCAAAAGCTCGCCCGCAAAAATGCCCATTAAAGCAGTGCATATTGCCGGAATCGTGGAAACCAGACCTTCCGGATCGTGAATTTTGACGTGCAGACGGCCAGGGAGAATCATTCTGTCGAAATAACTTGCCGGGTTGCATTCCATCGTCAGCAATCCAGCTCCGCATCCCGGAACCGGATAGAGCATCATAAAGGCGTAGTAGCCCAGTAACAACCCGACGAACCAGATCCAACGCGCTTTTTTTCCGGTATACAAATAAATGATCTGCGCGAACATTCCCGCAAGCCCGATCCGTGCCAGTACACTCGGATAGCGCATGTTATGCCATTCGGTGTGAAACAGACCATTGTTGTAAATTATCCCGAGAAACACCAGGATCAGGCCGCGCTGTATTACTTTCCGGATCAGTTCCGAAGCAGGTACGCCCTTTTCCAGCCGGCTCCCCAAAGAAAACGGCACCGAAACACCTGCCATAAAAAGAAAGGTCGGGAAGATGAGATCATAAGCACGAAAACCATTCCAATCGGGATGTGAGAGCTGATGTGCAATAAAAATGGCCCAGGACCAGCCGGTTACTTTTGCCAGAACGGCAAAAATATCTTCTCCGCCTGAAATCCAAAACATGTCGAAACCACGGAGTGTGTCCAAAGACAAAAGCCGCTGGGAAGTAGAACTTTCTTTCATTGATTACGGGTAGGAAATAAAATTTGGCAATAAAGGTTCAACAAGAAACATGATTCAGGCCAAAACCTGAAACACATGTACAATTACTGGATTCTTTGCTTAAAATACTATCCCGCCACAAGTTCCTTGATACATTTATTCGAATAAGTACATTAGACATGGGCATATTGAAAATGTGGGGCTCAAATATGATTATCCTTATAACCTTCATTGCGCCTCAATAAACTCTTCCGTTCAAATCAGAAAACCACCGGTCATCAAACTTTTCCTTAAATAATTTGGTTGACATATCAACTTAAATTAGTTTTGTGTCAAAATAAAGGCAAATCAATGATCGAAGATAAAATAAGCAGCAAAGCGATGAAGGAGTCACTTCCCTTTAAACTGGGATATGTGACCAAGCTGGTGTTCAAAGAGCTCAATTCACAACTGACCATCGAGGGCGTGCCTGTACTTGCCGAACAACTCCCCATTTTAATGGTTGTATATTTCCAGGAAAAAGCACTGACCCAACAAGAGATTGCAAATGTACTCCAGAAAGATAAAGCCGGAATACAGCGCTCAATTCAGACTTTAAACAAAGACGGCTTTTTAAGAATTGAAAGTGATATTGAGGACAAAAGGAAGAATCTGATTTCATTGACTGCAAGTGGAAAATTTGTCTGCGAAAAAGTTCAGACAATGGCCATGACTTTTCACAACCAAATTATGGAACAGTTCACATCCGAGGAAAAGAGCATTTTCAATTCATTGCTTGACCGCATAGCACGTGCTATCGAAAAATAGTTTTAAACAAAAAATCGTTGATATATCACCAGTAGACCCATCAACTAAATTAAATACTTCTTGTATGTTAAATAGCAAAAAAATGAAAAAGAGCAGGGTTTTGGCCATACTCGGTTTGGTGCTCGCATCGAACGCTGTTTTTGCCCAAACCAAACTTAGCCTGAAAGAGTGCATAGAATACGGGCTGAAAAATAATGGAAATGTGAAACTTGCGCAGATTAAAGAAGGCATTGCGGAGCAGCAAACACGTGAAGCGCTATCCGCTTATTTGCCTCAGGTAAATGCTTCCGGCGCATTGGACGATAACATCAAACTACAATCCACCGTTATTCCTGCGGGTTTTTTGGGCTCGACGGAAGACAGACGCATTACGCTCGGAAGCAAATATTCTTCCAATATCTCAGCTCAGGCAGATCAGGTTGTGTTCGATCAGGCGCTCCTGACGGGACTGAAAGCCAACAAACCAAATATTGCCAATGCTGCACTGAATGCGCAGAAAACAAAAGAAAATATCATTTACAATGTTGCCAACAACTATTATCAGGTTTTTGTGACCGGCCAGCAGATTGTATTACTCAAAGACAATCTGAATAAAACGGAGCAAATCCTGGGTACGCTGCAATTGCAACTGGATAACGGTGTGATAAAAAAGGTGGATTATGACCGTACCAAAGTAAGCCTGAACAATATCAAATCACAGCTGACGCTTGCGGAAAGCAATCTCACGCTTGCTCAGAACCAACTGAAATTTCAGATGGGTATGCCGATGAACGAGCAGATCGAACTGACCGACAATCCTTTGAACAAACCCTTTCAGGCATACGAACCGGGCGGTTTTGAAGCAGGGAATCTGACTGACTTCAAAATTCAAAAAACGAACATGCAATTGCAGGGAATTGAAAAAGACCGCATTCGCGCAGGATATCTGCCAAAAGTTTCCGTTTACGGTCGCTATGGTTATCAGGCACTGGGAAACAATCTGGGAGATTCCTGGGGAAACTGGTTCAGTTTCGGCGCTATCGGTTTGAAATTAACAATACCAATTTTCGACAGCTTCAAACGCGACGCGCAATGGAAACAGGCCGACCTGAACCTGATGACGCAGAACGAACAACTTAAACTGAATGTGCAGAATTACGAGCTTCAAAATCACAATGCTACGACGCAGTTGCAAAAGGCAAGAATCAACCTCTCGAACGACGAGAGTAATGTGAATCTGGCAAAAGAAGTTTACGACGTAACCACACTTCAATACCGGGAAGGCACTATTCCGTTATCGGACTTGCTCAATGCTGAATCTTCTTACAAGGAAGCGCAAAGTAATTACATCAATTCAATGCTGAGTTACTATCAGGCGCAGCTGGGTATTGAGCAGTCGCAGGGTTCATTAACAGCCTTTTACTCAGAACTCCCATAAATCCAAGATCCAGACAAAAAGTAAAAACCTGTACCGGCAGGCAAAAATTGAAAATTGCCGGACTATAAGCTAACATCTCCAAATCATGAAAAGAAAATTAATCGTCATTGGCTCCATTGCACTAATCGGGATTTTAATCGGCTTCCGGCTGGTTGCCAATAAATCAAAAATTGACTCAAAAAATAAGCTCCCTGAGACAAAGGGTGTCACCATTCCCGTTACCGTTTCGACAGTTGCAGAAGCCAGCACCGATCAGCAATTAACGAGAACCGGAAGCCTGATCCCATTCAAAGAGGCTGAAATCATGGCAACAACAGCGGGTAAAGTTCTTGCTGTGAAATATGAACTCGGCTCGTTTGTCAGCAAAGGCGCGACGGTGGTGAACGTTGACGCGCGGCTGAAAGCCCTTTCGCTGGAAGCCACCGAGTTGAATATCAATAAATTAAAAAAAGACACCGATCGGTATTCCAAACTTCTTGCAGGTAACGCAGCCACCGAAATTCAGGTGAACGACACCCGATACAATTATGAGAATGCCCTGAACCAGGCGGAGCAAATTAAACAGCAGATTCAGGATGCTTCCATTCAGGCGCCGATCAGCGGACGAATTGTGAAGAAAAATATTGAACCCGGTGAATTCGTCAATGTCGGCGCATCGCTCGGAACGATACTAGATGTTTCGCGTCTGAAAGTGCAGGTGAATATCAGCGAAAATGATGTTTACAAATTGAAAGAGGGCCAGCATGTGAAAGTCAAAACAGATATTTATCCGGACAAAAATTTTGACGGAACGATTTCCTACATCGCGCCACAGGGGGACGAATCGCACAATTATCCGGTCGAAATCGTCATACAGAATTCAGGTCAGCTAAAAGCAGGAACATTCGTTTCCGTTTCATTCTCACAGAAATCCAGTCAGCCTGCCTTGCAGATCCCGCGCAGTGCATTGGTTGAAAGTATCAGAAATCCGTACGTGTATGTTGTTGAAAACGGTGTGGTGAAAACGCGCAAAATTGAAGTAGGCCGCGAATTTGGTGACAAAATCGAAGTATTGTCAGGTTTGAAAACGGGTGAGACTGTGGTAACTACCGGCCAGATCAATCTGAGCGAAGGAGTTGCGGTTCAGGTTTCGAAATAAATATTTTTCATTGAAAAAGTAAATCTTATGTCTATCACAGAAGTAGCCGTAAAAAGACCGCTTTTTATCACGGTAATTTTCACAGTGCTGATACTGTTTGGCCTGATCAGTTATAAACAATTATCCTACAACCTTTTGCCAAAATTTGAGGCAAATGTTGTGAGTGTCATGACCACCTATCGCGGCGCTGCTGCTGATGAAGTGGAGACAAACGTTACCAAACACATCGAGGATGCCGTATCGGCAATCGAGGGTTTGGATCAAATCAATTCTACTTCACAGGAAGGTGTGTCGTCCGTTGTTATCCAATTAAAACAGGGAATCAGTGTAGACCTTGCGCAACAGGAAGCGCAACGTAAAGTGGAACAGGTTATTTCCCTGCTTCCCGACGATGCTGACCGGCCGGTGATCAACAAATTTTCGACCGACGAGATACCCGTTTTAAGAATGGGTGTTACGGCTAATTTGTCGCCCTCAGCACTTTATGACCTGATTGATGACAAATTAAAGCCGCAGCTTTCAAATGTTCCGGGCGTTGGCCAGGTGACCATTATTGGCGGAACGGAACGTCAGATTCAGGTTAACGTAAGTCAGGAAAAATTGAAAGCATATCATCTTTCAATCGGGCAGGTTTCTCAGGCAGTGAACAACGCCAACACATCGTACCCAGCTGGCCAGGTGAAAACCCAGGACGATCAGTTGTCTATCCGTTTTGATGCAAAAATCACGACGGTTGAAAAACTGAAAAACACCATCATCGGCAAATCTTCAACAGGCGGACAAATTTTCCTGAAAGATGTAGCCGAAGTGGTCGATGGCATTGCTGACGCGACGGCTGTCAACCACATCAACGGTCAACCGTCCGTTGCTTTGCAGATTCAGAAACAATCTGACGCCAATGCGGTGGAGGTAAGCAAGCTCACAAGGGAACGCTTGACGAATCTCGAAAAACAATATGAGTCGGCGAATCTGAAATTTAACATTGCATCTGATCAGTCGATTTACACGCTGGCATCTGCGGACGCGGTTGTATTTGACCTCGGACTGGCGGTGCTGATCGTTTCAGTGGTAATGCTTTTGTTTTTGCATAGCTTCCGCAGTTCTTTATTTATTCTGGTTGCGTTACCGTCTTCCATGATCCCAACTTTCATTCTGATGAGCGCACTGGGTTTTTCCCTCAATCTGATGACGCTCATGGCGCTTTCACTCGTAGTTGGTATTCTGGTGGATGACTCAATCGTGGTATTGGAAAACATCAACAGACACCTGGAAATGGGTAAATCCAAATTTCAGGCAGCGCTTGACGGACGTAGCGAAATCGGTTTTACGGCCCTTGCGATTACTTTGGTCGATGTGGTAGTTTTTGTTCCGCTCGCGCTAACTTCCGGATTGATTGGCAATATTTTGCGTGAATTTTCACTTGTCGTGGTATTTTCCACATTGATGAGTTTGATGGTCTCATTTACGCTGACTCCACTTCTTGCTTCGCGTTTTGGTAAAATTGAAGTGCTGAGCAAAGACAGCCTTTGGGGGCGTCTTAACCTTGGATTTGAGCGCTTTCTGGATTGGACAAAAGAAGAATATGGTAAAATTCTGGGCTGGGTGCTTGGTCACAAACGATACATTTTTATTGCATCTCTTTTGCTGATCGTTGGATCAATTGCACTGGTTCCTGGTGGATTCATCGGTGCCTCTTTTATGCAGCAAAGCGATAGAGGCGAACTTTCCGTGACCATCGAAATGGCTCCAACGGTCTCTGTTTATCAGACAAATCAGGTTTCTCAAAAGGTTGAAAAGCTGCTTCTTGCAAATAAAGAAGTCACAAAAGTCTTTACCAATGTGGGTTACAGTAACAGTGGCCTGGGTACAACCTCGAGCAGTAACCTCGCCAACCTGACCGTTCAAATGGTTGATAAAAAAGAACGGACTATTTCGGCGGAAGATTTTGGTGTCAAAATTCAGAAAGAAATTCTTCAGATTCCCGGCGTAAAAGTTACCGTTGCCCCTACCTCAATTACAGGTAATGCAAACCAGTCGCCGATTCAGGTTGCGATTAAAGGAACTGACCTACCAACGATCAGAAAGACTGCGGCTGAGGTAAAGGCGATCGTGGAATCAATTCCTGGAACGCAGAACGTAGATTATTCTGTAGACGACCCGAAACCGGAAGTTGGTGTATCGCTTGATCGCGAGAAAATGTCGGAACTGGGCATCAATGCAACTGAAGTTGGTGTCGCGTTACAGACAGCCTTTCGTGGTGACGATCGTTCTAAATTCAAGGAAAACGGCCGGGAATATGACATCATGATCAGCCTCGATAAATTTGATCGTTCCAAAGCAGATGATATTCGCCAACTGAGTTTTGTTAATTCAAAAGGACAGACTTTTGAGCTCTCCCAGTTTGCGACAATTAAGGAGGGAATGGGAGAAAGCGTATTGCAACGAATTGACCGTTTGTCGTCCATCACCATCAACTCCCAGGCTGTTGGCCGTCCGACTGGTTCCATTGGCGCGGATATTCAGACAAAAATGGCCGGGTACAAACTGCCTGAAGGCATTTCGATCGAATACCGGGGTGATTTGAAAAATCAGGCAGATGCTTTTGGCAGTCTTGGACAAGCGCTGATTCTCGGCATTTTGCTCATTTATCTCATCATGGTGGCGCTTTACGAAAGCCTGGTTTACCCTTTTGTCGTATTATTCTCGATTCCTGTTGCGTTAGTTGGTGCGCTTACCGCACTTGCACTAACGATGGAAGGCCTGACGATTTTCTCCATAGTTGGAATGATCATGTTGCTCGGTTTGGTTGCAAAAAATGCCATCCTGATCGTCGATTTCACAAATCAATTAAAAGAGGAAGGCTACGCACTGAGAGAGGCATTGATCGAAGCGGGCAAAGAACGTCTGCGTCCAATTTTGATGACAACCATCGCTATGATTGCCGGTATGCTGCCCATTGCACTGGCGTCCGGCGACGGTGCGGAAGTGAAAAATGGTATGGCCTGGGTAATTATCGGTGGCCTGACAAGTTCACTGATGCTGACTTTGCTGTTGGTTCCGAGTGTCTATTATGTTGTCGATAAAATTAAAGAGCGCTTGTCGAAGTCTTCAAAAAAGAAACAAAACGAAGCGCTCGTGCTTGAAGCATAGGGACTGGACCGGTAGACGAGACGAGACTTGCCAAGTCTCAAAGACTTGGTAAGTTTGATTCGGCGAAAATGAAAAGGGGCTACCGCGATGGCAAAAGAGACTTGCCAAGTCTCAAAGACTTGGTAAGTCTGATACCAGCGAAAACAAAAAAGGGGGCTACCATCGCGGCAGCCCCTTTTTTGTTCAAGACGAGACTTGCCAAGTCCCAAAGACTTGGTAAGTCTAAACCGTACAATTACAACGATGAAAAATCAAACGTTTCCAGATATTTCGTTGTGAAATTTCCTGATTTGAAACCAGCGTCGTCCATTAGTTTAATATGAAATGGAATCGTTGTTTTAATACCTTCAATAACAAATTCCTGTAATGCTCTCTTCATTCTCGTAATCACTTCTTCACGCGATTGACCGCTTACAATAAGCTTGGCAATCATCGAATCGTAATTCGGCGGAATGGTGTAACCACTGTAAACGTGGCTGTCAATACGGATGCCATGGCCGCCAGGAAAATGCAGATTGGTAATTTTACCCGGAGATGGCCTGAAACCGTTTGCCGGATCCTCCGCATTGATACGGCATTCCATTGCAAACAGCTTGGGTGTGTAATTAATACCGGAAATCGGCTCACCTGCCGCAACCTTTATTTGCTCCTTAATCAAGTCAAAATCAGTAACTTCTTCCGTAATCGGATGTTCAACCTGAATACGGGTATTCATTTCCATGAAGAAAAAGTCACCGTGTTTGTCAACAAGGAATTCAACCGTTCCCGCACCTTCATAACCAATGGCCTGAGCCCCCTTGATGGCAGCCGCGCCCATTCTCTCACGAAGCTCCGGTGTAATGATTGGTGACGGCGTTTCTTCTACAAGTTTCTGGTGTCTGCGCTGAATAGAGCAGTCTCGCTCCGACAAATGGCAAACTTTGCCAAATTGATCACCGATGATCTGGATTTCAATGTGCCGTGGCTCTTCTACGAATTTTTCCAGATAAAGACCGTCGTTTCCAAAAGCAGCCGCAGATTCTGTACGGGCATCATTCCATGCCTTTTCAAACTCCTCCGGTTTATTGATGATACGCATTCCACGTCCACCACCACCAGCGGTTGCTTTTACGATTACCGGATAACCAATACCCACAGCCAGTTTTTTCCCCTGTTCAACAGATTCAAGAAGACCTTCGGATCCTGGAACAACAGGTACACCAGCGCTGATCATCGTTGCCTTCGCTGTCGCTTTGTCCCCCATTCCATTAATCTGCTCCGCAGTGGCGCCAATAAATTTGATACCATAATCTGCACAGATCTGAGAAAATTCTGCGTTTTCGGATAAAAACCCGTAACCTGGATGTATTGCATCTGCGCCGGTTACTTCGGCAGCAGAAATAATATTCTGTATGCTCAGATAGGATTGTCTGCTTGGCGGCGGTCCGATACAAACCGCTTCGTCTGCAAAACGTACGTGCAGGCTGTCACGGTCTGCCGTAGAATAAACAGCAACCGTTTTGATGCCCATTTCACGACAAGTCCTGATGACACGCAAAGCGATCTCACCCCTATTTGCAATAAGTATCTTTTTAAACATGCAATTCAATTAATTGGTTGAAAATGATCCTGTCGGTTAAATAGGTTCCATCAGGAACAAAGGCTGGTCGAACTCAACAGGAGTAGCGTTTTCTACCAAAACTTTCACAATTTTACCTGAAATCTCAGACTCAATTTCATTGAAAAGTTTCATAGCTTCAATCACGCAAACAACTTTACCCGGCACAATTTCATCCCCAATATTGGCGAATGCAGGCGTTTCGGGGCTAGATGCACGGTAAAACGTGCCGATCATCGGCGATTTAATGGTAATCAGGTTAGAAGCCAGTGGTTCTGTAGCAGGCGGTGTAGCCAACGGTGCTGAAACGGGACTACTCACCGGTGCAGCAACAGGAGCAACTGGTGCATAAGACACCGCTGATACCGCAGGAGCCGATCCGTATCTTTTAACCTTAATTTTTAAATCAGTAGTCTCAATGTTCACTTCATCCAGTCCGGATTGAGCGATGAAGTCAATCAATTTTTGAATTTCTTTGGTTTCCATTTGGTCAAATTTAAACAGTGAAAAGCGAAACCGATAGGGCTCATTAATAAGCAATTATCGTAATTCTTTTACTTCACCTGCGGAATTTATATTATGTTACAGCCAGGGGCTTTGAGCAGTTTTGATATCTTTCATTAAACTTATCAAAACGATGCTATCAAAATATCAGGATTTTACCCTTTCGACGTAATCGTATGTGCGGGTATCGACTTTGATTTTTTGTCCTTCTTCAATAAACAAAGGAACCATAATACGTGCTCCCGTTTCAACTTCAATGGCTTTTTTAGGAGAGTTGGTCGTATCACCTTTTAATCCGGGCTCGGAATAGGTGACCGTTAATTCTACAAAAGGAGGCAATTCGCAAAGCAAAGCTACGTCGGTTTCGGTATTGATCAGGATTTCAACTTCCTGCCCGTCTTTCATCAGATCCGCGTTGGTTACCAGCTTCTCGTCGATCAGTACCTGATCAAAAGTCTCGGAGTTCATAAAGTTGTAACCAACTTCGTCTTTATATAAAAACTGGAATTTATGACGCTCAACACGAACCGGAATAATGGTAGCACCGGATGAAAAAGTATTATCAAGCACTTTTCCCGAAGTAAGGCTTTTTATTTTGGTACGAACAAAAGCATTTCCCTTGCCGGGTTTTACATGCTGAAATTCGATTACCTGAAACAGATCGTGGTTAAAATGTATCACCAATCCGTTTCTTAAATCTGCAGTAGTTGCCATTTTTTATTTATTCAAATTATTATTTTCTGTAACTCCGTCAGTAAAAAGCTGTACGGATTCCGAATGATCAAATATTATTCTCCCAAAGCCCACTTCAGATAAAGCGCACCCCACGTAAAGCCGCCGCCAAAAGCAGCGAGAATAAGATTATCACCCTTTTTCAATTGTGATTCATAATCCCACAAACAAAGTGGAATTGTAGCCGAAGTAGTATTGCCGTAGTTCTGAATGTTCATCATCACTTTATCCATCCCGACACCCATTCGATTGGCTGTCGCTTCAATAATACGACGATTAGCCTGATGCGGTACAAGCCACGCCACGTCATCTCCTGAGAGGTTGTTGTTCTTCATGATTTCTGCGGAGATGTCGGCCATGTTGGTTACTGCAAATTTAAAAACCTGAGAACCATCCTGATATACATGATGCCAGCCGTTATCGACGGATTCATGCGTGGGCGGGTAGCGGCTCCCTCCCCCCTTCTGATGCAGGTAAGGATATCCGGATCCGTCGGACCGAATAATTGAATCTACAATCCCGTAGCCGTCTGTGTCTGGTTCAAGCAAGACTGCGCCTGCACCATCGCCAAACAAAATACAGGTTTTGCGATCCGTATAATCAACAATTGCCGACATTTTATCCGCGCCAACGATGACTATCTTTTTGTATTTACCAGTTTCAATAAACTGGGATCCTAACGTAAGCGCATAAACAAATCCTGAACAAGCTGCCTGAATGTCAAAACTTCCGACATTCTTGATCCCGACCATGTCGCAAATGAGATTGGCGGTGCACGGAAAAATAAAATCAGGCGTGGTTGTAGCGCAAATCAGCAGGTCTATTTCATTCGGGGCAGTATTGGTTTTGGCCAGCAGGCCTTTCACCGCTTCCGCACCCATGTGTGAACTACCAAGACCTTCTCCTTTGAGAATGTGCCTTTCTTTAATACCCGTACGGCTAACGATCCACTCGTCGTTCGTAGCTACCATTGTTTCCAATTCGGCATTTGTCAGAATGTAGTCAGGCACATACCCTTGTATCCCTGTTATGGAGGCTCTAATTTGGGTCATGGTTTAATTAATGCGATCAAAATCCAGAAGAATTTTGGTAAAATATAATAGCGTTTTATTCATAAATCCTGTGGTCGTCAGCATTCAAAAATCAATTCAAAGCCTGTGCAATATGCAGATAAGCCTTGGACTTCACCTGCTTGTATGCCCATCCGATCATATTTTTTATAGCGAGCGGACTGGAAATACCATGCGCGATCATAACGTTTCCGTTGACACCGATTATGGAACTTCCGCCAATAGACTCATAGTTTGTTTTATCAATAAAATCATCCTGGATGCCCCGTTGTTTGGCGATCTCGTAAAGTGATTCCCCGAGTTTAAACAGGATATTTCCCGTAAAACCGTCGGTTACGATTACATCCGCTTTATTATTAAAGAGATCTTTCCCTTCAATATTTCCGATAAAATTGATCTTTTTGTTTTGTTTTAGCAAAGGATAAGTCGCCTGTGAGGTCAGCGATCCTTTTTGTTCTTCCTCTCCGATGTTCATCAAAGCTACCCGTGGACGGTCGATCTGGAAAGTGTATTGGGCAAAAATAGAACCTATTTCACCGAATTGGGCAAGTACTTCGGGTTTGCAGTCTGCATTGGCGCCGATATCAAGCATAATCGAATACCCTCCGCCAACCTGCGGCACAAATCCCGCTATGGCAGGTCTTATAATCCCTTCAATTGCCTTGATGCTGAAAAGAGCTCCTACATGCATGGCACCGGTGTTGCCTGCACTACAAAAGATGTCAATTTCCTTTTCTTTAAGAAGCTTGAAACCTATTCCGATACTCGAATTGGGTTTTTGAGAAAGTGCCTTGGTGGGATGTTCTCCCATTTCAATCACATCCTCTGCATGGACTACGTCAATGTTGACAGGAGTGAAGTTATTCTGATTAAATATATCCCAAATAACGCTTTCTCTGCCAATCAACACAATTCTGGCCTCAGATGGTAGTTCCGAAGCGGCATGCATGACCCCTTCAACAATTGCTTGTGGAGCTAAATCTCCTCCCATTGCATCTACCGCAATTTTCATTTACACGCTGTTATTTTATTACTAAAAGTTAGAAATCGAAGGTGTAAATTTAGCAGTTGTGCCTTAGTAAAAAAGAATTTCGCAACAACTTTTACTGAGTTGCTGCGAAATAGATATTTTCACCGTAGAAACTAAACTGTTTTCGTGTAGTTTTCTACAACCACTTTTCCTCTGTAAACCAGGTTACCTTCGTGAATGTGTGCACGGTGGAATTGGTGGATCTCTCCGGTTGAAGAATCAACCCCTAATTGTTTGCCAGTTAGGAAATCGTGCGCTCTGCGCGTATCGCGACGGGTTTTGGAGATTTTCCGCTTAGGATGTGCCATGATGCTTTATGTTCTAAATTGTTAATTTTCGTTTTATACTGATCTAAACTATATCCGGGTTGATTTCCCGCCAACTGCTCAACTCTTCAATATCAAATAACTTACTCTCCTTTCAGCTTTTTCAAAGCTTCCCAGCGCGGATCCGTTTTTTCATCTTCCTCCTCAGAATCTTTTCCGCTGGTTGCCGAAGAATAAACCAAAATCCCTTCCGCGTCATCATCAGACAAATCCTGCTCATCGTCCCGAAGGTCCGGATGGATTTTTTTTACGGGCAATGAGAGCGCTATAAATTCAAAAACATAACGCGCTAGGTTAATCCGGTTCGTATTTCTGCTGATAATCTCGATCTCGTCGGTCAGCTCTTCATTGTGATCACCGAATTTCAAAATCAGGCGCTCATCCGAAAGTACCGGTTCTTCAAACGGCTCCAGACTGCGGTCACAAATCAACTCCACACTTCCTTCCGTGTGAAAATTCAATTGGAGCATGGTCGCCGATTTGTTCAGAACGACGTGTGTTTTAAAACTGCCACGTTCAATTAAATCCTGATCCAACTCCTCAAAAAACGCGTCTCCGGACTCCATATCATAGTCATACTGTTTGTCATCCAAACCGTAAATGTCTATGTTGTATTTACTTAGCTCTTTCACTTTTTCTGTCAAAAGGACTGCAAAGGTAGTGTCTTTTCGTTTGAATAAAAAACTAAAAGGAATTTTATTTGCGGATTCCGGATCATATACCCCGTCTAAACCATCTGAATACCAACATTTCATTACAAACGCTCGAAAACAGAGGGCGAAGGTGCTAAAAGGAGACACACAGAGATGAGGTTCAAAATGGAGATCAATCTCAAAAACTCAGCTAACTCAGCGTCAATACTTTTAACTTTGCGTTTAAACCTTCTTAGCCGGATTGCCAAAATACGTTGCCTTCGCAGGCACATTCTCGACCACCACTGAACCCGCACCAATCCGCGCATTTTTACCGATCTCCACACCGGCAACGATGATTGCTCCTGAGCCAATGAAAGCCCCATCAGCAATTTTCACCCGGTCATTGATGATCGCTCCTGCACCAATCGTAACGAAATCTCCAACCTGTGTCCACGTATCCAGAACCGCCGAGGTCTGGATCAGACAATGATGCCCTACGGTAGTTTTGGGACCAATCGTAACCCTGGCTCCAATCAGATTTCCATGACCAATCGAGGACATTTCAGAAATAACTGCAGAATCATGAATTGCATTGACAGGCATTGCCTTGTTATTGTCAGTGAGCGTCTGCACAAGTCTTTCCCGGACCGAACGCTCTCCAATGGCAACGAATGCCTCACATTTTGACCCGATTATATTCAAAAAAGCCGCATCTTCAGTATCTCCCAAAACAGTTACATCGCCAAACTCTTTTCCATGAAGCTCCATACGATCATCCAGGAGGCCATAAACCAATACATTGTTGCGTCGGAAAATGTCCAGCGCCTGAACACCGAGGTCGCCTGCGCCAAAAATTAAAACCGGATTTTCCATATCGTTATATACTTATTAAATTAATCTGCTGTGGGTAATCTACAAAAAGAATCATGCGCTGGTTCACCCCAACGCATGCAAATAAATGGAACGTAAGTGAATTCGTCAGAGAAAAGTGATCCTGAAAACAAACGGACTGCCGTAAGGTGACAGATTTTGCCCGCTATACTGATCAATCTGATTATTATAACTCAGGTTATAAAGGGCTGTAAAATGAACTTGCTTAATGAACCGTTTGCCAATGGGTTGCGAGTAGGACGCCCCTATCATAGGCGATCCGAGCCATTTTCTTTTTTGATAAGATGCTTCCACATTCAAACCTTCGTATTCTGCGATCAGGTTTACGACCGGAAAGATGGAATACATTAAAAATCCGCGACCTCCGTAGTAAATACTGTTGATGTTGTAATAACGCGACCTGAAATACATGATTGTAGCACCAACGCCGCCAACCAGTTTTTCGGTCAGCTCATATCCAACCATCGGCGACAAATTGACGTTTGTAACCGTCCCAAAACCAAGACCGAAACTTCCGCCCGCACGTAAGCGGTCAATTGGTGGCTGCTGTTTGAAATCAAATTCCTTTTTCTTGTCAGCAACTTCCTTCTTTTCTATGGGTGGTACGTCCTTTAATTCTTTTGCCCCTTTGTTGAGCGAGTCCGGCCTGTAGTATTCGTCGTCCTGGGCAAACACGACCGCATTGGCGGACAAAAAGAGAACAAATAAATATGATAAGAGGGTTTTTCTTTTCATTCTAAATGGATTATTTTAATATTGTTAGAGATAACGTAAAAATCCTGAGTTTTGGTTTATCTACGATCCGGCTCAAATCAGCACCTCTTTATTCACAATCTGAATTTCCATGCATTATCAAATTTCCGTTACTGATCCTGAGACTCACTTTCTTAAAATAAGTTACACGATTCCGGATATTGATCAGCCATATATTGAAATTCAGCTGCCGGCATGGAGGCCTGGAAGATATGAACTGCAAAATTTCGCCAAAAATATTCAATTTATTGAAGCTATTTCCACAACCGGAGATAAACTACCGATTCAAAAGATCACAAAAGATCGCTGGAAGGTTACAACAGAAGGCGAAAGCACGGTCCAGATTCAATATTTGTACTATGCAGCAATTCAAAATGCCGGAACGAGTTACATCGATGAAACGCTTTGGTATCTTAATTTTATCAATTTCTGCATGTATACCGAAGGCCGTATTGGAGAACCATGTTCCATACAGCTGGATTTACCGGAAGGATATGACGTGGCCTGTGGTCTCCCGTTTGCAAAGTCACCCGGGAATGAAACATCTCCCTCGCCCGTTTTTTTGACGGCGCAGGATTTTTACCAGCTTGTAGACAGTCCGCTGATTGCCTCGCCAAGTTTACAAAGATGCGATTATGCGGTAGAAGGCGTACAGTTCAGAATATGGATGCATGGCAATCTGAAGCCCAACTGGCAACGTATCCAGCGTGACTTCCGGCGGTTTTCAAGTGAACAGATCGCGACGATGCAGGAATTCCCCGAAAAGGATTATCTGTTTCTAAACCTCATACTTCCTACTGCATTTTATCATGGGGTAGAGCACCGCAATTCAACGATGGTGGTACTGGGCCCTGATGATGAAGGAGAAGGTTTGTACAACGATCTGCTAGGTGTCAGTTCGCATGAATTATTTCACGCCTGGAACATCATACGCATCCGGCCAAAAGAATTGCTACCTTATGATTTCACCAGAGAAAATTACTTTGAGACCTGTTTTGTTGCGGAGGGATGTACCACCTACTATGGCGACCTTTTCCTAAAAAGAGCGGGCGTGTTCAGCGACGAAGCATACATCAAAGAATTGCAGGTGTACATGAAGCGTCATTTCGAAAATAACGGCAAGGCAGCGCAGTCTCTTATAGAATCGTCATTTGACCTCTGGCTCGACGGCTATGAAAAAGGCATCCCAAACAGAAAAGTTTCAGTTTACCACAAGGGTGCCATCGCCGCATTGATCCTTGATTTGTTTATACGGAGAAAGACAAATCATTCGAACTCTCTGGATGATATCATGCTGCTGCTCTGGCAACGTTTTGGGAAGCCGTTCATTGGTTACAGCCTACGCGATTATCAGGATATTGCAGAAGAAGTCGCAGGAGAAACGCTCGAATGGTACTGGGATGAATGCATTTTCACTGCTACTCCGCTGGAAAATCGTTTGAACGAAGCACTTGCCTTTGTGGGTTTACAAATGACTACTTTCAGCAACGGCAATATCCAACTGAACGTACTGGACGATTTCCGGGGAAAAACGAACCGGGACAAATGGCTCGCAACGCGACAAAATCAGGATGTGGATGAAGATAACGAAGCCGACGACGAGAACCCTCAGAACGAATAAATCACTTTTTACTCTGATTAAAAAGGTTATCCAGAGCAGTTGTCAGTTCCGGAAATTTATACTCAAAATCAGTTTCTGCTGCAATTCTTTCATTGATCAGATAACTGCTTCCAAGCACTACATTTGCCATTTCTCCAAACGCAATGCGCAATGCAAAAGCGGGAACATTGGGTAGCCACTGCGGCTTGTCCAGTGCCCGGCAAATTTCTTTTGTCAGGGTTTCGTTGGTTACGGGCGCATCGGTAACCGCATTGTAAACTCCTTCCCATGCCTCGTTTTCCATGGCAGCAATGTACAGGCCGCAGACGTCGTCAATATGAATCCACGACATCCATTGCTTTCCCGAGCCCAGAGAGGCCCCAAACCCCAAACGAGCTGGCTGAGCAATTTTTTCCAAAGCACCGCCGTCCTCGCTCAAAACAACACCCGTACGCAATTTGACCGTTCTGACGCCCATTGCAGCCACCAAGTCTGCCGCCTTTTCCCATTTTACAGTAACTTCCGAAAGGAAATCACTTCCGGGGGCGGAATGTTCGGTATGCTTCTCATTCCCGGTATCTTCTCCATAATAACTGCTGCCTGAGGCAGAAATAAAGGCTTTTGGCACGATACCTTTTTCTTTCATTTTTTTTGCAACCAATCCTATTGTTTCCGTTCTGCTAGTTACAATCACTTTTTTCCGCTCATTGGTCCACCGCCCATCCGCCACACCAGCACCCGCCAGATGGATCAGATAAGTTGTATTTTCCAGGGCACCATCTTCTATATAACCGTTTGCAACATTCCACTCGAACACGCGGACGGATGGAATATCCTCTTTTTTTCGGCTGAGTAATGCTACTTCATAGCCTTTCAGCAGCAAAAGTTCCGTCAAACGTTTACCGATCAGGCCAGTGCCGCCCGTGATTAATACTCTCTCCGCCATGATTTCAGGATTGAATGAATGGGCAGTAACGCCTGTATATTTCCGACTATAAGACCCCTATCGGGAATATCAAAATATATCAATGCTGTTACGACTCAAATGAGATACTTAAAATTCAGTGCCAGCGTCCGTCTTACATGACCGGTGCCTGCTGCTCAATAGCATTCGTTACACGCTCGATGATGCTGTCAATAGATTCGTCGGGCGCAAAATGCATGGGCTCCTTAAACGTGACAGTCAGCCTCGTGTTCCGCTTTTTGAAACGCAAGCCTTTTTTATCAAAAGCCCTTCTGAATCCGTTGATGACAACCGGGATGACAATCGGATGATGTTCTTTGATAAGATAACCCGTCCCCTTCCTCACAGGAGCATAAGGTTTTGTCGTTCCCTGCGGGAAACTCACTACCCAGCCATGTTTTAGTCCCATGCCGATTTTGTCCTGCGCAGAATTATCCAGCTCCCGTTTTACGTTTTCCCCGTTGGCGCGCCAGGATCTGTCGATTGTTATCGCACCACCCATGCTGAATAATTTTGGCAGTATCCCCCCCTCTTTCATCGTTTCAGCTGCTGCAACATAATAGCAGCGCGCTCTTGGAGAAAAGAGATAAAAGGGTGGCGAGATTGTATCCTTGTAACCCCATTTTGTAGCACAAAAAATGTGATAAAACGCAATAACATCGGCAAAGTATGTTTGGTGATTGGAAAGAAAGAGAACGCCGCTATCGGGCAGATTCACAAGTTGATCGCTTCCACGTACGCTGATCTTATTAACAGCCGTATAGCGATAGTAGGTAAACCAGCCAATAACAAAAATAAAAAAGCGTTTGATCGTCAGAAAATTACCAAAGGGATCCTTTTCGAAAATCCCCAGAAAGTCGAGCGGAATCAGCCATTTTGGCAATGAACTGAACGTTGTTTTTTTGGAATCCATTTGGTTAGAAAAATAATCTCAAATACGCTGATCGTCGGCACAGTTACTTTTTAGCGATTTGCACGTAATTTATGCATTTAGCCGGGGTTAAATAAAAGAATTTTTTCACGGAACCTCAGTTTGCTGCATTCAGTGAAATTGGCATGATTCTTTGAGAAAGCTTGAATACTTACTTACTTTGACGATCTGGTTTGCGGACAAGCTTTCCATTCACAGTCAAAAAAGGATTTAAAACCGCAACAACAACCAAACTAAATGACGCAGGTCTGGCTTATGTCGGCCGTTACTTTTGAAAAACACAATTAATCTATGAAAGGCAAATTACAATTACAGCTTCTGACATGCATGTTGGCTGCCGGATTTCTGACCGGTTGTTCCAGAAACCCTGTTACTGGTAAAAAAGAACTGATCCTGATGTCAAAAGACCAGGAAACCGCGCTGGGCGCGCAATCGCATCCGTCGGTTGTGGCGACAATGGGGCTTTATGATGACAAAAAAATACAGGCCGCATTTAGCGAAAAAGGCCAGCAAATGGCGAAAATATCGGATCGTACCGGCATCAATTACCAGTTTTTCGTGGTAGATTCACCTGTTGTGAATGCATTTGCCGTACCTGGTGGTTACGTGTATTTTACGAGAGGTATCATGGCACATTTCAACAATGAGGCCGAATTTGCAGGCGTTTTAGGTCATGAAATCGGGCACATTGCAGCGAGGCATTCCGCGCGTCAGCAAACAGGACAGATTTTGAGCCAGGTTGGCGTCGTTGCCGGCATGGTAGTGTCTGAAACCGTACGCAGCATGGCAGATCAGGTACAGCAATCGCTTGGTTTGCTGATGTTGAGTTATAGCCGGGCACATGAAACGGAGGCGGATGAAATCGGTGTAAAATATTCCAGCAAAATCGGTTATGATGCGCATCAGATGGCCGACTTTTTTGGCACACTGAAAAGAATCTCTGAAAAAAGCGGGCAAAGCATTCCAACATTCCAGTCGACGCACCCTGATCCGGGCGACAGGAAGAAAAAGGTGGATGGCCTTGCGACAAAATATCAGGCAGAAAACCCAGGCAAGTACAATATCGAGAGAGACTCCTATCTACGCAAGATTGATGGTCTGATCTACGGAAATGACCCGAAACAGGGATTTGTTGAAAACGGTCAATTTTATCATCCTGAACTTAAATTGCAATTCCCCGTACCAGGCGACTGGCAATATGAAAACAGTCCTGCGCAATTCCAGATGGCTGCAAAGGACGGAAAATCGATGATGCTGTTCACCATGGCCGAAGGCAAAACACTGGATGAGGCGGTAGCTGCTGTAACCAAAAATTACGGTTTGCAGGTTTCTGAAAATAACAAAACAACGATTAATGGAAATCCTGCTGTTGCACTCATTTCCAAGCAGGCGGCACAGGAAGGGCAAGCCGCACAAACAGCCGAAACGACAACACAGGTTGCGTCATGGCTGATACAGTACGGCGGAAACATATATGCAATTCATGGCGTTTCATCGGCGGCCGCATTTGGCACAAATCTGGGTCAGTTCCGCTCTGTGGCTCAAGGTTTCAAATCGGTAACTGATGCATCAATCCTGAATCGTCAGCCAGACCGCGTCCGTATAAAAACGGTGCAGCGCGCAGGTACATTACGTGATGCCCTGAAAGACAATAATCAGCCTGACAAAATCCTGGACGAGGTAGCAATTATCAATGGGATGGAGCTTTCTGATAAAGTTGACAAAGGCATGCTGATCAAAACGCTGGGCAAATAAATCAGGTTAACAACGCTAAAAAAGGTCTCTTTTCACACATGCGAAAGGAGACCTTTTTGTTTTCTACACAAAAAAGAAATGGTGATGAAAAGGAATGGTAATGATTGGCTATATAATTTTTTGATCCATCTGCGTTATAGCATTCAACCGAAAGAATAATCCATGAAAAAATCACTCTTGCTCACTTTTGCCTTGTTAGCCTTCTTGTTTACAGGATGCGCAACGTCCAGTCAGACTGCTAATCACAAAGAATCTGAACGGTATGAAGAGCCGGTTGCCAACAGCAAACTCAACAACAAACGTCTTGAAAAAAATCTTGACAAATTTGCCGGAGAACTGAATCTGAGCAAACGCCAGCAGAAAGAATTGAAGAAAATTGACAAAAGATATGCGCGTAAAGAAAGGAAATTATCACGGCGCGATGAAACGAAAAAGCGGGACTTACGACAACTTTCCGCCGAGAAACGGGAAGAAATTCTCTATGTGCTAAGCCCCGAGCAACAGCAAAAATTGGAGGGTCTGGTGAAAAAAGGGCGTTTCAGTTTCGACAACTGGTTTGGTAAATAAACTGAGGCGTATTACGGATTGAGCAGAGCTGCTAATATAAAGTGCCAATCTGCCCAATCCGTAATTCCCTATTTATGCATATAAAAATGTCCCGAATTCGCTTTGGATCGTCAGTTTTTTCTCGGGCGAAGCTTCCACTCTACCCACAATTTGAGCGTCAATTCCGAAGGATTTGGAAATTTCGATAATCCGCTCAGCGCGTTCTTTCTCAATGTAAATTTCAAGTCGGTGTCCCATATTGAAAACCTTGTACATTTCCTGCCAGCTTGTAGCGCTCTCTTCCTGTATCAATTTAAACAAAGGCGGAACCGGAAGTAAATTATCTTTGATGATGTGCAGATTGTCGACAAAATGTAAAATTTTCGTCTGCGCGCCTCCGCTACAATGGACCATTCCGTGAATGTGCGGCCGAAGTTCATCGAGTATCGCCTTCGCAACGGGTGCATAGGTTCTGGTTGGCGAAAGTATCAGCTGGCCCACATTCAAAGTAGTACCTTCCACGGCATCCGTCAGGTTTTTTGAACCGCTGTATATCAGCTCCGGGTTTACTTCCGGATCAAAACTTTCGGAATATTTCGCTGCCAGGTATTTCCCCAGTACATCATGGCGGGCCGAGGTAAGTCCGTTGCTTCCCATTCCGCCATTGTATTCCGTTTCATAGTTCGCCTGGCCATACGACGCAAGCCCCACGATCACATCATCTTCACGAATATTGGCATTGTCCACCACTTCTGCTCTTTTCATTCTGGCAATTACCGTGCTGTTAACGGTTACGGTACGCACCAGATCTCCTACGTCGGCAGTTTCACCACCGGTGCTGTAAATTTCTACACCGTAACTGCGCAGCATTTCCAGAATTTCCTCAGCACCGTTGATCACCTCGGCGATGACTTCTCCCGGGATCCGGTTTTTATTTCGGTCAATTGTTGAGGAATATAACATCGGACCCGTTGCACCTACACACAAAAGATCGTCTGTGTTCATCACAATTGCGTCCTGCGCAATACCTTTCCAGACAGAAATATCACCTGTTTCTTTCCAATACAGATACGCCAGCGAGGTTTTGGTTCCGGCGCCGTCGGCGTGCATGATTGTACAATATTCAGGATCACCGGCCAGTGTATCAGGCACAATTTTGCAAAAAGCTTTTGGGAAAATTCCTTTGTCAATTTTCTCGATGGCCTTGTGCACATCTTCTTTGGATGCTGATACGCCGCGTTGCAGGTAACGGTCTGTGGTATTCATGCTGGAATGGGTTATCCGGTATATGCTTACTTTTTGAAGGCACAAAAGTAGGAAAAATAAGGGCCATTGCGCTCAAAATTTCCGTTTTATCGCCCGTTAAAGCAGTGCTTTAACGGAAGCAACGTCCTTCCTTTGAAATCAAAGCGTTAGACAAAAGTCTGAAAAATTAAAAGAAAGTAAAATTAGATAAATCCTAAAACCTTTTTAGCTTTACATTTCTAAGGTTAGCCTAGTCAAAGGCAATATATTCTCCTGTTGAGGAGTTTTAAATATCCCGAACCAAACTTAGCCTACATGATTTTTAAGTTCAGACGCATCGCATTACTTGTTTTATTCACAATATGCACAGCCAATCTTACCCCGGTTTGCGCACAAACAAGAGCAAAAAAACAGATTGCAGCTGACACTTTAAATCCAATAGAATCGCTGGTATCCTTTGCCACAAAACATTTACACGTTCCGTACCGCTCTGGGGGTGCATCCAAAAAAGGTTTTGACTGTTCCGGTTTTGTGCGATATTGTTTTGGAAAATGGGACATTTCTTTGCCCCATTCAAGTGCGGCCCAAGCCAAAAAAGGAACGACCATCGAAGTGGAAGACGCCAAACCGGGTGACTTGATTTTCTTTAAAGGACATAGCTCAAAAGACAAAAATATCGGACACGTCGGAATTATCACGGAAGTGAATCAATCCTACGTCCGTTTTATACATTCTGCCTGGAACGGCGGTATCCGTTACGATCTGCTTGACGCTGATTACTACAAAAAACGCTTCGTTGCCATCAAGAGGTTGATCAATTAGTTATTTTAATCACAGCGTCATCAGCGTTCGGCGCAGCGTTGTGCCAAATGTGCTGTCGTTAAAAACGCTGCGAAACCCGGCGTTTACGCTCCTAAACTCCGCGTTTAAATATTACTTTTGTTGATATAAGAAAATCAACCTCAAATTCGCCTACAATTTTGAAACTCTGGCAAAAAGAAAATACAGTAACCTCTGAAAAAATCGACCGTTTCACTGTTGGAAGGGATCGCGAAATGGATCTCAACCTGGCTGAATTTGACGTGCTTGGCAATATTGCGCACGCCACCATGCTGGAATCAATCGGTTTGCTGACAACTCCGGAACTGAATGCCCTGAAATCTGAACTTCATGTTATTTACGAAGAGGCACTTCGCGGTGAATTTGTGATCGAGGACGGCGTCGAAGACGTGCATTCTCAGGTCGAGCTGATGCTGACCAGGAAATTAGGCGATACCGGAAAAAAAATCCATAGCGGTCGTTCACGTAATGATCAGGTGCTGGTAGACATGAAATTATACACCCGCGACCGTCTTTTCAGAGTCGTGCAGGCAACGGAAAAACTTTTTGATATTCTCATTCAACGTTCGGAAGAACATAAAAATGACCTGCTTCCGGGTTACACGCATTTACAGATTGCAATGCCTTCCTCTTTTGGATTGTGGTTTGGTGCATATGCAGAAGGTTTGATTGATGACGTGATTCAGCTTAATGCTGCTTTCCGTCTGGCCAATCGCAATCCGCTTGGCTCCGGTGCGGGTTACGGTTCTTCGTTTCCCCTGAATAGAACCATGACTACGGAACTGCTTGGGTTTGAAGGCATGCATCACAACGTGGTTTATGCCCAAATGAGCCGTGGACGTACGGAACAGGCCGCATTAACCGCCATTGCTTCATTGGCAGCAACAGTGTCTCGTATGGCTATGGACGTGTGTTTGTATAATAGCCAGAATTTCAGTTTCATTGTCCTCCCCGACGACCTGACGACCGGAAGCAGCATTATGCCGCACAAGAAAAATCCGGACGTAGCGGAATTGCTCCGCGCTAAAACCAACCGGATGAAAGCATTCCCGATGGAAGTCACCATGGTTTTGAGCAATCTTCCCTCAGGTTATCACCGTGATATGCAGCTGCTGAAAGAAATTTTAATGCCTGCTTTTGACGAGATTCTCGACTGCCTGGACATTGCCACTTTTATGCTCGAAAACATGAAGGTGAAGCAAAATCTGTTGGACGACGCAAAATACGATCTGCTTTTCAGCGTAGAACGCGTTAATGAACTGGTGATCAGTGGCACTCCGTTTAGAGATGCATACCGGCAGGTTGGGAAAGAAATCGGAGACGGAACTTACGAGGCGCCCCGCGAATTGAAACATACGCACGAGGGAAGCATTGGCAACTTACAAAACGATCTGATCAAAGCTCGGATGGACGGTGAGATTGAACGGTTTGAATTTGCGAAAATCACTGCCGCCCTGAACAACCTGGCCGTCGCCCAATAGCTTCAACAATGTCGATAATCAAAGCCGGTGCTGCGGTATTGCTTGGTGTTTGGATCACTTCCTTTTCGCTAAAAAAGGAAAATGAAGAGCGCGTACCTGTTTCTGTGACTAATTCGTTTCAAGCGGATTCTGTCATCGAAGGAAAAAAACTGGCGATGCAATATTGTGCAAGCTGTCATTTGTTTCCGGAACCGTCTTTGATGGACAAAAAGACCTGGGTAAACTACACCCTGCCCAATATGGCGTTGCGGATAGGCGTTCACGATGCCGGAAAAGATTCTTACGAGGGTTTGCCTGCGGAAGAGGAAAAGGCGATGCGGGAACTGAATGTGTACCCGGAAACGCCGGTTCTGACCACGGCTGAATGGCAGAAAATCGTAAAATTCTATCAAAGTACTGCTCCTGAAACACCTCTTCCACAAAAAGAACACGGCGAAATTGCGGCCGAACTACCTCAGTTTAAGGCAGATTTCGTGACAATTGGCGATAAGCCGTTACCGAAAACTACATTGCTGAAATACGATAAATCTTCGGGGCAACTGTATGTGGGCGATGCTCAAAATGCGTTGTATGTGGTGGATGGAAATTTTCAGTTAAAGGATACATGGTGGATTGACACAGCACCTACGGATATTGACTTCCCCAAAAACGCAGCCCCCAGATTATTGACAATTGGAATTTTTAACCCCTCGGAACAGAAGCTTGGCAGGTTGATGTCGCTTGAAAAATCTGCAAAAACTCCCGCCACGGGAATTAATATCCAGTCGCTGCCGAGGCCGGTTCAGTTTACAGCCGCAGATCTGAATCTGGATGGAAAAGAAGATGCGGTCATTTGTGGATTTGGGAATAATGGCGGCAAATTATTCTGGTATGATGATTTCCAACCCACAAAGGAAAATATCCTGAAAGGCTTACCCGGCGCGCGGAAGGTGGAAATCTCTGATTTTAACCGAGATAAAAAGCCGGATGTCATTGCTTTGATGGCACAGGCCAGGGAGGAGATTTCCATCTTTTATAACCTGGGAAATGGCAAATTCAAGGAAAAAGTTTTGCTCCGTTTTCCGCCCGCATACGGCATGAGTTATTTTGAACTGGTTGATTTTAATAAGGACGGATTTCAGGATATTTTGCTCACCAATGGCGATAATTGGGATTACTCAGCAGTTAAAAAGAATTACCATGGTGTACGTTTATACCTGAACGACGGTAAGGACAATTTCAAGGAAGCCTGGTTTTACCCACTGTACGGAGCAAGTAAAGCAATAGCCAGGGATTTTGACAACGACGGCGACATGGACATCGCAGCGATCTCATTTTACGATGATCTGGACAATCCAGCACAAGGATTCGTATATCTTTCCAATGAAGGCAATTTGAAATTCAAAGCCTATTCAACGCCGGAAGCTGCATCCGGGAAATGGCTCACCATGGAAACGGCAGATTTTGACAGCGATGGGGATATTGACATCGTCCTTGGCTCCTATTTTCACACGATTGGCGAAATGACCAAACTGATTGGACATGGTGTGCTTTCGTTTCCGGAGTTGCTGGTTTTGAAAAATAAGAATAGATAAAACGACATCTTCATCTATTAAGTCCCAAATAAATGGGCCGACAAAGTTGCCGGCTCATTTTTACATTAATCAAATTATTCTTGTTCTTGTTTTACGTCCCAGAACAACTTCCTTGTTAGGTTGTCTTTGTATCTTACTGCTGCATAGTTTTGCAGCATTGTAAGTTAGCGTCCACCATTGGATAATTTCAGCATGAAGTGAGTTGTTTTTGTTCGCCCGAAGCATCGACACAAACTCTGTCGCATCCATACCAGCCTAAGAGCAGCAGTTTTCTAACTATAATATAACTAAATAATTAAATATTGCATTTTTATTCGTTTTGTGAAATTTGTTTTATCGATATTATTTCTACTCACCTACTATTGATCTGTTTTCCATACAAAGAAAAATAGTCGAGTGTACTTTTTATAAGCATCGTTTTAAAAACTGAAACTAGCGTACTTACTAGAATTAATTCTAGAATAATCCTGTTGGAAGAAATATGACTTTTTAACTGGATTAGAATTAGCTATTGTTTAGTAAATAAAAAACAAAATACTTTGTAGTAAAATATTTAAACTTAAACCTGCTCATATGAATACATCCCCAAAAGATTAAAAGTTATTCGCTCATCTCAGTTATTGTTTTCAAACAAACTAACCAACAATTATTATGAACACTTTCATTTATCGGTCAATCAGACTGTGTTTAGTTGCGTTATTGCTTGTATTTTCTAATTCATCTGAAAAAACGAGAGAGTCTCAAAACAATATAACAATAAAGGATGTCGATTATGAAAAGATCAAAAGCGATGTGGAATTAACAACCAAATTAATAGCAAATATTGATAATGACGAAAAATTCTTATTACTAACTGATGATCAAAGCAGGTTTAATTATATTAAAAATGTTGCAGCTAAAGAATATGGAATTAGTTCGGAGTATACCTTCCAACAATTTAAAGAAACGAAAGCCGCAGCTTTATAGTGGGAAAACATAAATCCTTCACCAAATGCTAGGACAAGTGCTGGTGACCCCATGTCATTTTTTTCTAGTGGTGAACGAGAATTTGTTAATTTCACTAAGAATTCTACCGACAACGCAGCTGATCTAGCTACATTTAATAATAAAGTCGCCGTGTTGCGTAACGGTCTCATGACTCCTAATTTCTATCCTTGGTTAAATTACAGTACTGATAGGATAGGTATGCTAAATAATTGGCTGACATATTATAAAGAGTATGTTAATCAGTGGCCCTCCGATGACTTTAACACTTTTAATCCTTATAACTTGCCCGGAGTTGCGCGGACTGATGCTACTGCACGAACAGCCGGATCATGTAAAGGTTTTAAAAAAAATTATGTATTGCTTTTTGGACCGCTATATTCGCATCAGCTGGAACGGTCGCTAATATAGGGGCTGGAACACTCGTAGGTGGTGCGGCCGGGTATTTATTTGGCCGCTGCTGTAGATGCTGTAGTTGCGATAATATTAGTGTTAACTGTGACGCTTAGAGTCCAGAATGTATGCTTAAAGTTCAGTACACCTAAATTTAGTCTAAGAATGAAAACTATAATCCAACTACTTTCCTGTACATTTCTCCTATTTTCTTGCGCATCCGTTAAGACACAGAAAATATCAGATGAACTAGCTAAATCAGAAAATTGCAAACTGGATGTTTTCAATACCGAAAACGATATAAAAAGAAAATACAAAATTATCTGTTTACTTGATAGCAAAACGGGAAATTCTATATGGAATAAAAGAACAGGTGAAGCAGCAATTGAACTAGCAAAAAAAGAAGCTTGTAAATGTGGATCAGATGCAATTATAATAACGAGTTCAGGACAAACAAAACTTAAATTCTATTCGTACAAAAGGGGTATATCTTCTTTAAAAGCTGTAAAGTATTTGTAACAAAATGAATAGTAATTGACTATTCATGCTCGTTTTAGCAGCGATGTCAAAAAAGTAGGGTTATTCGAAATTCGAGTAACCCTACTTTTTTTTAATCTCCAAAATTATTAAAAGATTTTAGATTCTTCTTATATCAATTTAAAATAGCTATTTACCATACATGAGATTAGTTTGAATTGAGATTCACAATATTATACAACTAGACGCTAGTTATGGAATTGATTGTTGAAACTTTGATTTATTCCCCAGTAAAAAGGCCAGCATAGTTGCCGGCCCCTCTGTACCAAAACCGCATAAGAAAAAAGAGGCAGGCCAAACGGCCCGCCTCTTTCTGCAATTAACTAAATCAAAAAACTAACTTTTCTTTGAGCGGTTTAGCACCCGCCTTTAACTATTTTACATCCCAGAAAATCTTTGTTTTAAGATTGTCTGTTGATTTTACAGCATTGTAATTGATCGTATTGTAAGATATCTCGTTACTTGGAATGGTCCATTTTACAGGTGGCAAAGTCTGGTTATTTGCATTGTCAACCTGGAAAGTAAATCCTGGAAGATCCAATCGACGTGTTTCTGCCCAGTTTTCGTAAGCCTGAACCAGGTTGAAGTGCAACCATTTCTGCGTAGCAATCAATGCAAGTTTGTCAGTAGCAGTAGCCGCTTTGGTCCAGTTTATTGCATCTTTTGCAATGTATGCTGTAACAGAAGCGTCTGTTGCTGGCTGCGGAGCTACAACACCCGCTGCATTACTGATCGCTAAGATGCCGTTGTAGAATTTCACAGACTGCGTAATTGCAGTTTCATAAGCCAGTTTCGCAGCTGCGTCATTACCAGCTCTCAGGTAGTATTCCGCCTTGATCAGATTCACCTCAGACGCATTGAAAATTACCCCTGGGAAAAACTGGTTGTGGCTCGTTACATAACGGTTGTAAATCGCTACCATACCTGCGTTTGAAAGTGCAGTCTGGTCTCCGGCAGCAGCCAACGGATCAATACCGATATATTGTCCTTTTGCTTGCGCACCTGGCTCAAACAACACGGTCAGGCGGGGATCTGCATTGGTATTCATGAAATCAATGATTTTCTTACCGGCGGTGTTGCCATACCAGCCACCGTCAGAAGCGATACCACCCTGGAAACCTTTTGAGTTAATATCAGAGCTTACATTGAAGACATTGATCTGGATATTTTGCTCGTTGGTTTCTACAACAGGATAAGTTGCTGCCCCACCCACGATTTCTGCCATTTCGGAGTTCACTCTGGATTTGAAGCTTTCAACTCCTGAAACCCGGTTCAACATGCGCAGACGAAGTGAATTCGTGTAACGCTTCCACGCAGTCAGGTCACCTTTGTTTACAAAATCCTGTGTCTGGAAAGATTTCAGATAACCGGCGTTGATCGTCGTTGCATTCAATTCCGTTGCGATCTTTTTCAAATCGTCAAGCATCAAAGTATACAATGTTTGCGGATCGTCAAATTTGGGAGCTGAATTAACATAGTCACCGCCTTTTGTGCTCAGCATACCTGCTTCGGTAAATGGAATTGAACCAAAAAGGTCAACCATTCTCTGCGTTTGGTCATACATGTAAACAGTCGCCACAGTCAAAAAGAATTTTCTGTCTGTCTGCTCGTTAGCTGGCAGGGCCGCAAATACCTTTTGCAGCTCGCGGTATTGTGCAAGCATGTTGTAGTAATTGAACCAAACCGCTTCTGTACCCGAAGAACCCGGAACATACTGTCCTGAATCATTGATCCAGCCAGTTACCTGGTTGTAGTGATTCAAGGAAGTTCTCAGCGCCACGAAATAATTTGTGTACCCTGGAAGTATGTAGTCTTTGGTCGATTGCAGAAAACCTGAAAACTGCTTTTCAACAGTAGTTTGCGAAATCTTGGAAGGGTCAGCGTAAGAACCGGTGAAATCCGATTCCTTACAAGACACTGCGCCCAGCAAGAGTCCTGATAATAATATTGATGATATCTTTTTCATTTTCATAGTCGAATTAAAAAAATTAGAAGCTAGCTCTTAACATCACACCCATGGTACGGAATGAAGGGTTGTTACCCGCATTGTTCACGTTCTCATACCATCTTGTACTTGAGTTGGTTTGTTCAGCATCCAGGTCCTTGATAGATCTGTAAATGAAGAACAGGTTACGTCCGAATACAGAAACCGTGATGTTCTGCGTGCCCACTTTGCGCGCAATAAACGCAGGCAAAGTATACGCAAGCGAGATTTCCCTCATTTTGATGTAATTGTTCTTTTTTACATACAGCTCATAACGTGAGCTGCTGTACTGTGGCCCACCCCAGTTGTATGTGCTGTTGTAATAAACCGCCTGAGAAATGATGTTGGTATTCTTCTCGCCGGTTGGCAACACCCCGTCCATCAGCATACCATCATGGTAAACAGTAGCTCCCGAAGGCCCACCTGCTTCGGTTGTTGCAACGCCCTTTCCATTTTTGTCAACATAGTAAGACAAACCACCATGTTCCGCATCCATTGCTGTCAGGCTCTGCTCTGTCAAACCTCTTGATGTCATCCAGTTAATACCTGTTGGCATGATTGAACCGCCCGCTCTGAAATCTGCAACCACGTTCAGGCTGAAATTTTTGTAGCTTACGTTGTTGATAAAACCACCTGTCAGTTTTGGCATTGCATTTCCAACCTGTTTCCAGTTCGGATCAAGCTGATACAATCCGTTAGGTCCCACAACCTGTTCTCCGTTTGCATTTTTCAAAATTCCATGAACGAAGATATCTCCCATCGGACGGCCTACAACCGATCTCAGCTGTGCTGCATTTCCGTCAAAATCCGCATGAAGCAATTCAGGCGATCCATTGGCCAGTTTTTCAACTTTGTTAGTATTTTGAGCCAGGTTCAGAATCATATCCCAGTTCAGGTCCGTAGCACCTTTGCCTCTGATCGGAGAAAAATTGATTCCAACTTCCAGACCTTTGTTTCTCAATGTACCTACGTTTGCAAGGATTGATCTTGCACCAGTACTTGACCCGATAGTCAATGGCAAAATCTGGTCAACAATCTGTGCGTTGTAGTAAGAAATGTCTACACCAACACGGTTGTTAAACAATTTTGTTTCCAAACCGAATTCAACTTCACGCTTCTGCTCAGGACGAATTTTGTCGTTTCCGTAAGAAGTTGGTATGTAAGTGTAAGGAACCGACTGTCCACCTGTTTGCTGCACGCCCAAAGATCCTTGGTTGTAGGCTACGTTAGCGCTGTAAATCGGCGGATAGTTACCCACAACACCATAAGATCCTCTTAGTTTTCCATAACTTAAGAATGCTGGCAGATCAAATGCATCCGTGAAAACAAAACTTGCATTAACAGAAGGATAAACAAAAGAATTGTTTCCTTTCGCCAATGTCGAAGTCTGGTCTCTTCTTATCGTACCTTCTACGAAGAAAATGTTCTTGTAGTCAAAATTAGCAGTTCCGATGTAAGCATCTCTCGTGAATCTGGTACGCGTATTGGTTCCAAGTGTTCTTATATTATTCACAGAGGCAGACAGGTCGTAAAAGCTTTCTGTGCTCAATCCTCCGTCAGTACTCGCTCCAAACATGGTTGTCAGCTGCTTGTTGGCGTTGTAACCAGCCATCAGAGTCACAGTCATGTCTTCGTTCAGTTTCTTTGAATAAGTCAGCAACAATTCGCCGTACACATTGTTATAAACGTTATTGCTCATACCGAACGAACCTGAATATCCAAATGCCAGCGGTTTTTCGCTCGCCTGTTTGTCTTCAATTCTTTCAGATGTAAAATCCGATGCAATTCTTCCTCTCAGTTTCAGGCTTTCCAGTATCTGCCAGTGTTGCGTGATACTTGCAATTACGCGGTTGCTGTATTCATCGTAAGTGTTTTTTCTAGTACTCCATACGTAATCAGCGATATCACTTTTGAAACCGTTGTATTTGATATTTTCGCCAGGAGTCAAACTTGGGTTACCAGATGCAGCCGTTACATATTTGTATCCCTGGCTGGTTTGGTATTTGTTGAAATACCAGTCAGCCGATTCGAAACGGTTCATCATACCAGTAAAGTTGTTGATCATCCGATCCACTTTAAACGGCCTGTTGTGCGTATTCTGGTTTACAAAGTTCACCATCAAATCCGTCTTAAGTTTCTTACCTGTATTAAAGGAAGAGTTAAGGTTCGCTATATTCTTGCTGTTTTTAGAGTTATAGCTGATCATTCCGTTGTCCTGACGTGTGAAAGAAAAACGGATGTTAGAATTGTCGCTAACTTTTGAAACTGCAAGGTTTACATTTGAGCTGCTCGCATTCTGAAACAAGTTTGCATAGCTGTTGTTGGATGCCACATATGGCCTTACCACGCCATCAAATGCCATCACCGGCTGACCGTCGAATTTTGGTCCGAAATTTACTGTTGCGCCAAGCAAACCTCTTGTTTCAGTTTTGCCGTCTCCGTCAGTATCATAGTAAATGAATCCAGCAGCATCCTGACCACCATTGTTGTAATTCAACGGATAACCAGGACCTCTTACATTCTGGTATCTTGGCAGATACGCAATTTTATCTACGTTGTAGCTTGCGTTAAAATCTACGTTAAAACCTTTTTTACCTTTTCCTGATTTTGTAGTTACCAGAATAACACCATTTACAGCTTCTGAACCATACAAGGCAGCAGCAGACGCTCCTTTTAGTACAGAGATGTTTTCAATGTCCGCTGGGTTCAAATCCAAAAGACCGTTACCACGGATACGCTGGTCACCCCAGTAGTCCGTATTTCTTGCTTCTCCGTTACGGATCGGAATACCGTCCATAACGATAAGCGGCTGCGTTCCACCCGAAATAGAGCTAAACCCACGGATGCTGATACTAACACCACTGGTTGCTCCACCCGGAGTAGCATTGATGGTAACACCAGGAGCCTTTCCGTATAATGCAGTTGCAAAGTTTGGAGAAGCAGTTTTTACCAATGACTCGTTGTTGATGATGGCGGTTGCATAACCAAGCGCACGTTGTTCCTTAGGTATACCAAGGGCAGTAACGACAACCTCATTCAGCATGGAAGCATCTTCTTCCATCGTAAGGTCAGCGACAGTTTTATTGCCTACTTCAACTTCAACAGTTTTGTAACCAATAAAAGAAAAAACAAGTTTGTTTGCAGAAGAGGCAGAAATGCTGAATTTCCCAGCCGCGTCCGTAGTCGTACCATTCGTAGTTCCTTTTACCAAAACGGAAACACCTGGCAGGCTACTTCCGTCGGTTTTAGAACTAACCGTTCCTGTAATCGTTTGCGCGAAAACAGGGCTGCTTAACATCACGAACATGATAATAAGCCTGTGTAAACTTTTTCCCATAGTTTAAATTATGTTAATTGGTTAAAGGTAAACAGATGTCATTCTGGACCTTAATTAAATATTAACACAATATTAATAAATTATTTTAATAAAGATCCTAACAAAACAAAAAAAACATAATAATGTGTTGCACATTTCTGTCTTTGAAACCGAAATGCCTCTATTTTTAGGTAAATACCAAACTTTCTACAAGGAAATTTTTGTTCCGGACTGATCCTGCACTGCGGCCATTAATTCGTCGGCGTGGCAAATTGTTACTTTCGCAACGCCTTTGTTTAATGCCTCAAAAGCATTGTCCAGTTTCGGGATCATACCCTTATTAATGGCGCCCGATAACTTGTAACCTGCATAGGAGTCAGGGGTTAGCGAAGAAATTACCGCGTCGTCGTCATCGGGATCTGACAGTACGCCTTTTTTTTCAAAACAATATATCAGGTTGATTTCGTATTTTGACGCCATTCCGACGGCAAGGGCAGAAGCCATGGTATCAGCGTTGGTATTGAGAAGTAAACCCTCGGCACTGTACGTCAGCGGCGCGACAACCGGAATCAGACTACTTTTTAATAAAGAATCTATTTGTTCATCATTTACAGATTCAATATCACCTACAAAACCGTAGTCGATCGTCTTCACCGGCCGCTTCACAGACTTTATAATTCCACCGTCCGCACCGGTAAGGCCGATCGCATTACAACCGGCAGCCTGAAGCTGGGCCACCAGGTTTTTATTTACCAAACCTCCGTACACCATTGTTACTACATCCAGCATTGGTTTGTCGGTAATTCTGCGGCCTTCCACCATTTGTGTCTCAATCTGAAGCCTGGCGGCAATCTGGGTAGCCACTTTTCCACCACCATGAACCAGGATTTTTGGCGAAGAAAGTGTCGCGAAATTTTTCAGAAAGCGTGCACATGCCTCCGGATTATCGATCACATTTCCACCAATTTTGACAACATAGAGCGTTTGAGACATGGTATTAGAATTGAGTTAAGGCTTCAAAGTTAAGAGTAAACCTCGAAAGGTAACAGGTAGGACACATCAGGACAACTATTCACCATATTTTGAATGATGAATTTTTTTAAGAAAATTACGTTCAATATAGGTACGAACGGTAACCTGAGGACAAATCGCAGGAATGCACAAATACCTGCGTTCCCCTAAATCTCCGTTCCAAGATCATTTATTATATATCCAATGAAGCACGTCTTTTTTTCATTTCTGATCCTTTGCTCATTTCTGGCTACGAGCGCGTTCGCACAGATCCAAAAATCGAAAGCGCAATGGACTTATACCTTTTCAAAAAACGAAGTAAAAAAGGGAGAAACCGTAGATCTGGTTTACACCGCCGTGCTGGATAACGACTGGTATATTTATTCTTCCGATTTCGATCCGAATCTGGGCCCGATGCTTACAACATTTAAACTTGAACCCAACAAATCTTTTGAGCTGGTCGGGAAGTTGAAACCGCAAAACCCGAAGCAAAAATTTGAAGAAATTTGGGGTGGAAATGTTCGGTATTTTGATGGGAAAGCCGTTTTTAAACAGACCATCAAAATTTTAGCTGAAAATCCGGTTATTAAAGGAAGTTCGGAGTATCAGACCTGCAGTCATAATTCAGGTTTGTGTATACCTGGAAGTCAGGATTTTGAGTTCAAAGGCTTGAAAGTGATAGCAGGAAATGTTACCGATGACTCGTCACCAAAACTGGGTGCAGTTCAATCTGATACTTCAAACACAGCCGGCGTTGTAACTGAATCCTCATCCGATACCAATTCAAAAGTCGCGGCAATTTCCGCTGATTCTGCAAAAGCTCCGGCCGAAAATACAGGAACCTCAAATACGACAGATCCTGCGGCGGGAAGTTCTCTTTTAGGCTTTGCACTTGCCGCATTTCTGTCAGGGTTGGTTGCTTTACTGACACCCTGCGTTTTCCCGATTATACCCATGACGGTCAGTTTTTTCACCAATCAGGAGAACGGCAAAGTGAAGGCGTTGCTTTATGGCATTTCAATTGTATTGATTTATACTTTAATAGGTACTGTGGTTTCCAGATTGAACGGCCCTGCTTTCGCGAATTTCCTCAGCACGCACTGGCTACCCAATCTCCTCTTTTTTGCCATTTTCTTCGTTTTCGGACTCTCTTTTCTTGGTCTGTTTGAAATCGTTTTACCAAGCGGTTTTGTAAATAAAATGGACGCCAGAGCCGATCGCGGAGGTTATGCAGGAATTTTCTTCATGGCGTTTACACTCGTGCTTGTCTCATTTTCCTGCACCGGCCCCATTGTCGGCAGTTTGCTTGTTGCCTCAGCCGGTGGCGCAGTAGTCAAGCCGATCATTGGTATGGCCGCCTTTTCGTCCGCTTTCGCCATTCCGTTTACCTTGTTTGCGCTTTTTCCGCAATGGCTTAAATCGTTGCCAAAATCAGGCGGCTGGCTGAATACGGTCAAAGTTGTCTTGGGTTTTCTGGAACTTGCACTGGCGCTCAAATTTTTCAGCATCGCCGATCAGGTTTATCACTGGAGATTGCTTGACCGGGAAATTTATCTGGCTTTCTGGATCGTCATTTTCGGGATGCTCGGATTTTATCTTCTGGGCAAAATACGAACACCACACGATTCACCTATTGAAAAAGTGAGCGTTCCGAGAATCGTCCTGTCGATCATCACGCTGACATTCGTTGTATACATGCTTCCCGGGATGTGGGGCGCACCTTTGAAGGCATTGGCAGGTTATTTACCTCCCCAATCCACGCTGGATTTTGACCTGAATAAACGTGCTTCGGGAGCAGCTCAGGCGCATACGACTGAGGCTAAAAAATATACTGACCTTTTTCATTTACCACATGAACTCGATGGTTTCTTTGATTACAAAGAAGCACTGGCTTACGCAAAAAAAGTAAACAAACCGGTTTTTATTGACTTTACCGGGCACGGATGTGTCAATTGCCGTGAAATGGAGGCGCGTGTATGGCCGGACCCTGCTGTATTGCAAAGACTTCAGAACGATTTTGTGATCGTTGCTTTGTATGTAGACGACAAAACTGAATTGCCGGAATCAGAATGGTATACTTCCAAATATGATAATAAGGTCAAAAAAACCATCGGTGCGCAGAATGGTGATCTCCAGATCGTAAAATATAACAACAATGCACAGCCTCATTACTGCATCATTGATCACGAAGGGAATCTCCTGGTTGCTCCCAAAAACTATGACCTGAATCCCGCACATTTCGTGACGTATCTGGATAGCGGAAAGGCTGCATTCAAAGCGAAGTAAAACCGCCGGTTACCAGGATAAGATATAATTTCTTAACTTGTTAAAAAAGTAGTATCATGAATGATGTTGTGACAAAGGTAGCAAGGTACTTTTCAGACAAGCCGGTAAAAAAAGCTTTTGTTTTTGGGTCTTTCGCCCGAAATGAAAATCATGATGAAAGCGATATTGACATTCTCGTAGATTTGGATTATGAGGCAGGTGCTGATTTTTTTGTTTTTATGGAAATGCAGGAACAACTTTCTGAGCTGCTCAACATAAACGTAGATCTCGTAAGTTCAAACGGCCTTTCTCCTTTCATCAAACCAATAATCGAAAAGGAAAAGAGACAGATTTATGCAAAGCGCTGACGGAGATCGTATTCGACTTTTGCACATCCAGGAAGCAATAGCTTACATTGAAAAATTTGTCCAGAATAAAAGCAAGGAGGACATTTACGATGACGCTTTAATGCGGTTTGCCGTTGAACGACAACTTGAAATTATTGGAGAGGCCTCAAACAACCTTACATCAAGTATAAAGGAAAGATTCCCTGAAATTGAATGGAAACGCGTTATTGGATTCAGGAATTTTTTAGCGCATGAGTATTTTGGTGTTGATCTTGAGCTCGTTTGGGACATAGTTGAAACAAAAATTCCACCACTTAAAACCGTTATTGAGAAGATGCTGATCTGAGGATTGAAATTGTCGTAACCCGAAACTTAAATCCTCGGGTTACGACAATTCTGGTTTTAAACCCTTTCAGGCAACGTATAAGGGCCTCTGTATTTTCTTGAAAGATATTTATTTGCATCCTCATCATTCACAAAACGCTCCGATTTAGGGTCGAAAGTAAGTGCTCTTCCGGTACGGTAAGCGATGTTCCCCAAATGCGCCAGACCCGACGACAAATGAGCGGTTTCTACGGGACCGTTTACCATTTTCGGATCTTTTGCAACAACTGCATCGATGAAATTCTTGTAGTGATCTCCCCCGGCCTTCCGTGTCGGACCGGGTTTCTTCTCTTTGCCCAAAAACGTTTCATAAAAGTCATAACCTTTGACAACCATGTAACCTTCGCTTCCGTAGAAAATATTTCCGATTCCTACTCCGCCTTCATCGTTGGTCATCCAGGGACGAACCTCAAATTCGATAATCTTTTTCTCTTTTGGATAAATGAAGGAAGAACTAAGCAGTTCAGGCGTTTCTTTGGCGTCATTCCATAAAAATTTACCGCCCGAAGAAGTAATTTTCTCGGGAAAGCTCTCTACGCCGAGCCCCCACATACACATGTCCGTTTCGTGAATCCCCTGATTCCCGATATCACCATTGCCATAATTCCAGTGCCAGTGCCAGTCGTAATGCACATAGTTTTTGGAAAATGGTTTCATTTCAGCAGGCCCTGTCCAAAGATCATAATTGAGTCCTTCGGGTATCGGAGAAGTTCCCCGGTCGCCAATGTCAGGTCGCCATTTGTATACAAGCCCACGCGCCATGTACACATTTCCGATCAGGCCATCGCGCAAATGTTTGACAGCCTCTTTCAACGCTTCTGAACTGCGTAGCTGAACGCCATGCTGCACAACGCGCTTGTATTTTTTTGCTGCTTCCACCATCTTGCGTCCTTCGTGCAGATTGTGCGAGCCAGGTTTTTCTACGTAAACATCTTTTCCTGCCTGCATCGCCCAGATAGCTGCCAGCGAATGCCAGTGATTGGGTGTCGCGATACTTACCGCGTCTATGGATTTATCATCATACACCTTCCGCAGGTCATTTTCCGTTTTGACGGTTTTCCCTGTTTTTGTGTTGAATTCTTTTGCACGGGTCTGAAGAATGTTATTATCCGGATCACAGAAACAAGCGACTTCAACATTACTCAGATTATTAAAACCCTTGATGTGGTCCTGTCCGCGTCCGTGAACACCAATAACTGCTACGCGCACACGGTCATTTGCGCCAAAAGCACTGGCAGGGATAATGGATGGAATGGTAAGTGCGACAGCCGCTCCGGTTGTATTTTTAATAAAGTCTCTCCGCGAAACCTGGTTATCTTCATGCATAAGAACAAAATTTAGGAATGGTCAGAAAATCAGTACAAACAGGACGACAATAACGCCTTTTGCCCTTAGTAAATAGTACAATTATTTTCAACAATAGTACTACCGGAACGATCACAAAATTTGCCAAACACCATAACCACTTACCGTCAGGATGGAAAGAACGCTTACCCAAAAAAAGATGTCATACGTTGCAGAAGGAGAAAGCGATATCGGTAATTCGCGATAACGAAAAATAATTGCGGCATAAACGACAAGCAACAACAGAATGGAGGTTGCAATGCCGCCCACGATCACCATCATGACCGGTGCCTGAAAAAACAGAAACAAAGCACACCATACGGCAGGCAAAACCCAGGACAATATACTGATCGACCTGCGTTGCTCTCCGGGCGTATTAAATTTCATCCAGCCCAACTGGCCAAATGCATCACCCCAAACCCTTGCCCAGCTGGCAGTTGCAGTGAAAAGCGTAGAATACAGAACAAAAAAGGCACCTATTAGAAACAGGAGTTTTGCCCAGGAACCAAGCGTTTCAGTGAAAATACGGGAAAGTACTTCTATCATCTGGTAACCCTCAGGAATCATACCGCCATCATGCAAAACAGCGGCTCCCAGCAGATAGAAAGCTGCGGTAACCAAAGTGTAAACCACCATGGACATCACAGCATCCAGATACATGACGTCAAACCAGCCCTTTGCGCGTTCCGCCCAGGCAGCACTTCCGTCGTTTGGCCCGGTGTAAGCAGCATATCCTTTTTCAATACACCAATAGTTGTAATACATAATTTCATCCCCGCCCACACCTGTAATTCCGAACGCTCCAAAAGCGATTGCTACCAACTCAACAGGCAATGAAAAAGTCATCCCGGTTTTTAACTGGTCCCAGCTAATGGCATATTTGGTTCCCTGAAGCAGCATCAAAGAAACAAGGATAACTGCGGTAAAAAGAATGATCATCACCAAAGCTCCTTTTTCTATTGGCCCGTAGTGACCGCGATAAACGAGAAAGGAAGTAATTAAAACGGAAAGAATAGCCCAGACATTGACCGGGATGGCCGGCCAGGCCATATGCAAAACGATCGCTACACCACCTACAATCCCACCAACCTGAAGTAATTTCAAACCCTGAAGAGAAAGCCATAACCAGATACTCCAGTGAGCCTTTCCGAGACGCCATCCTGGAAGCTGATTAAAATTGTGCATCATGAAAGTGCCCGTATAAATGGCGTTTTTCCCGAACTCAAGCTGCAAGGCAACCTTCACCAGACAACTCACAATAATCACCCAAAAAGTAATGAATCCGGCCTTTGCTCCGAGTGCGGTGGTGGCAATCAGTTCTCCGGAACCAACGATGGCAGCGGAAAGTATAAAGCCTGGACCCAGATATTTCAGGCGGCCTGAAAAGGTTGTCGGCGGAGAAAGAATTTCAGGCATTGTAATATGTTTATACCCAAAAGATTAACTCCGCCGGATTTTACCCTGGCACGAATGAAGCAATGATTATTTTTTAACTGTTAATGTCGTAAATCTAACCCCGCTTGTATAGGGCCAATCAATCGTAAAGGAACTGCCGCTCGCCGTAACAGTACCCGTGTATTTTTTTCCATTTACCTCGATTTCCAGCGCGGTAACTCCAATTTTGACTTTGGGGAAAAATGTATAACCAGTTGGCTTGTAGGCTCCCGCTGTGCAGTTCAGATATTCGTGAACGCCGGGATACAGTATTTCCAGTATGCCGTTTGAAGTGCGTGAAGAGGTGATGATGTAACTGTAATAACACTTATAATTTCCCGCAGTAACTGCCCTGATACCCAGGCCTGGTGTAGGCAGAGAATCGACAAGATATGGTGTCAGAATAAGCTCTTCATTAATCAGCGGGGTAACTTTTTCAAGGCTATCGGGATTTACCGGTTTTGGTTTTGTAATTGTATCCGTTCTGACTGTATCCGACGGAACATGCGTTACCGTATCGGTTTTCACGGTGTCAATTGGCGTAACAGTTGTTGTATCAGAAACTGTGCTGTCGCCGGGAATATAGGTCGTCGTATCAACAGATATAATCGTTCTTTCAGAAACTGTTCCGTTGGTTGCAGTCACCGTAAAATTACCGGCTACGTTAAATTTGATCTGCGCTTTGTTGTAAGCTGTTGATATCTGGGCCTTGGCTGCCGGCGTAACCGACCACTCCAGTTTTTTACCCGATGAATCTGCTGTGAAGGTAAAAATCACGGGTTCTCCTCGTTTTATGGACTGGATTTTGGTTGCCCTCAGGGAATTCCCCGAAGAAGAAATTTCCTTTTCCGAACAGGAAAGCATGATACAGGCCAGCAAAATAATCGTCAGGCAATTGATGAAAGGCTTCATAAGAAATGTTGTTTCAGTAAATTGAATAAGAATAGATCAAATCACCGGCCGGGTCATTTCCCCCATAAACTACAATGCCGCACCCAAAGGTTGGGTACGGCAAAATATTTATTCAAGTACCTTTTAAGATTTCTTTCCTCAGAACCTTTTCTATAAACTAAACACTATAAATTACCCACGGCCTGGTGTATCTGTTTCACCGTGTCCAGATAATTATCATCATTTGGCAACCCAAAAAGCGATTTTTCCTTAATAATTGCCGCTACATTTTCCGGTACCAGTTTCTCCCAGCCGGGTTCTCCCCTTTTAATTTTTTCAAGCACACTGTCAGTTGTAATGTGCATGTGCTCTTTATTGAAATTCCGGATATCCTCAATTTTGTCGTTCACAACCAGATATTGAAACAAAGGGCGCAAATGATCGGGCACGACGAAATTTTCACAACTGTAAACAGAACCATCCGCCTGCAAAGTCGGATAAACAAACAATTTAACCTTTCTGCTGAACAGTTTTGCAAACGATTCCAGAATTCCGCCAGGCAGAAACTCGTAATGTTTTTCATCAAATATATCCTGAAGACTCGGACTACCAAGTAATAAACCAGCCTTCAGTTTGGTGAGCCTGGACAGGTACGAAACGAGGCGAAAATACTCGTGGTGATTCGAGATCATCACCATGTGACCCAACGAACAGAGAATATCGACGCGGTCAAGAAAATCTTTTTCATCAATGTCTTTTGATGCGCCTTTCAAATTATGCAGTGTCAGCTCAGACACCAGCACCACTTTCGACTCATCTACGTCCGGTTCAGCCAAGAACTGCTTTTGTCCGTTGCTGATCAGATCAATGTGTACGTTTGTAATCGGCCGCAAGCGACCACGCATCATGAGAATGTGTTTTTTGTACAATGCTTCGGATGGCTGTAAAACACCACCGTCGCTACCAAACAGAGCTGCATCTGTAAATCCGTTCCGAACCAGCCTCAGGCTCATGAGTCGGTTGTCCACTTTCATAAAATCCGGCCCACTAAAACGAACCATATCGATTTCAATGCGATCCGAAGTCAGATCGTCCATCAGCGAAAGCAGTAAAATCTCCGGCGATTTGTAATAAAAAAAACAGCCATACATCAGGTTTACACCAATGATGCCCAGTGCCTGCTGTTGAAGGAGATTCTCCGTGTCACGCATCCTTACGTGGATCACCACATAATTCGTCGGGCCCATAGGGGACAACTGAAACTGCAAACCCAGCCAGCCATGCGATTCGTTCGTTTTCTGGAAATTTAATGCTACAACGGTATTTGCAAAAGCAAAAAACTGACTATCCACACCTCTCTTTTCCGACAGACGTTTTTCGACCAGATTGTATTCCCTGTTCAGCATTTTCATCAGCCTGGACTCTACAACATACCTCCCGCCTTCCTCAGTCCCGTAAATTGCATCACTAAAGGTCATGTCATAAGCCGACATCGTTTTGGCGACTGTACCGGATGCGCCGCCTGCCTTGAAAAAATAAGCGGCTGTTTCCTGCCCGGCACCAATCTCCGCAAACGAACCATATATCCGGCGATCCAGATTAATCAGGAGCGCTTTTTGTTTGGTTCCAAGATTTTTGTCGTACATAAGTTTGTCAATGTAAAATGAAGAGCTTTATACGTAAATATAACATTTTAAATAAACTTGTATTGCAAGTACCTTTGAATTGTTTAAAACGGAGGACCTGAAACCCACCGATTATTACTATTTAAAGATTAAACGTAACACTTTGAACCTATGCCAATCAATTCAGATTTCCTGTTCACCTACGGGACACTCATGAGCGGATATGACAATCAATTTGCCGAACGGCTCAAAAATTTGTCAGAATTTTATGACAAAGGGACGTTTCCCGGAACGCTTTACAAGGTGAGCTGGTATCCCGGGGCGGTATATCAGGAATCCTCCGAAAGTGTTGTTTACGGAGAGATTTACAGGCTCAGCGACGCAGATCAATTATTGCCTGAACTTGACGAATATGAAGATGTTTTTGATGATGAAACTGCAAGCCTGTATCTGCGCAAAGTCGTGCCGGTCACCTTGCCTGACGGGACAATCCTGCACTGCTGGGCATACATTTACAATCAGTCGGTCGACGATATTGAGATCATCAGCAGCGGCGATTTCAGAAAATTATAATTGCAGAATGCTGTTTGAATGCCTCAGCTTACCCTGCCACTGACTCTTTCCCCGATGATACGTAAACCGTCAAGCGTCAGTTTCCGGTCAATTTCCACGAATTCATCTTTCAGGGTTTCGATAATTGAGGACAAACCACCGGTGGCTACTGCAATACAATCGCCGCCAAGCTCAGAGCGGATCCTTGCAATCAGCGATTTTACCAATCCCTCATAACCCAGCAAAATACCTGCCTGAATAGCCTCAGTCGTGTTTTTGCCGATTGCAGAAGGTGGCAATTTTAACGGCACCTCAGGAAGCTGCGCCGTATTTGCGAATAGTGCTTTTACTGCGGTAACCAGACCAGGCAAAATTGCGACACCCAGAATCTTCCCTTCACCCGAAACCGTTGTGAACGTAAGTGCCGTTCCAAAATCCACAACTACACAATTTTGCTTGTAACGCGTCATAACAGCCACAGCATTGGCGATCAGGTCTGCTCCGATTTCGTGCGGATGATCGATTGCAATCGCCAGATCCGGGAAAATATCCGGGCCGACTACAATCAGTCCCTCACCGAAAAGAGAGCGAAGCATGCGAGAAATAACCGGCGTCATATCCGGCACGACGCTGCTCAATACAACGGTTTCTACATCACCAAACCACAATCCGGCTTCCAGGAAATGGAGCCTGAGCCTGGATTCATAATGCGCTTCGCCTTCCTGGGCTGCGGAACGCATGCGCCAGATGTGCGCCCAGGATTCGTCGTGGTATATTCCGAAAACAGTATCCGTATTTCCAACATCAACGGCTAATAACATGGTCAGGTATTTTTTATGAATGGGACAAATTAAAGCATTATGCAAATAAATCTTCCCGTACCGTATTATTTAACACGTCTTTATTTTTGATAATGCCTAATTTTGTGCCAAAATTCGTCCAAGAACAATCATTTTGAAAAAAAATGAATCACCGGACATCCCCGCCGAAAATGCAACATAAATATAGATTTCCCTTGTTCCGGATTTTGACCAGCTGCGTACTTTTCTTGTGTACCTGCAAAAATCTTGTTGCCCAGGCAATACCTGAATGGCAGGATCCTGAGATCGTCAGTGTCAATACCGAACGGCCACATGCAGACTATTATCCATACGCAGATGAAAAGTCCGCGTTACAGTTCGATAAAAAATCTCCGTTTTCTCAGTCATTAAACGGAACCTGGAAATTCAAATGGGCTGCACATCCCTCCAAAGCGCCTGCCAATTTTTTTGATCCCGAACTTTCAACAGCACGCTGGGACGACATCCCGGTCCCTTCCAACTGGCAGGTCGTCGGTGCACGTGAAGGACGCTCATACGACAAACCCATTTTTTCCAATATCAAATATCCGTTTCCTGCCAATCCACCAAGAATTCAGGCAGATACAAACGCAGTTGGGCTATACCGAACCACGTTCACTATTACGGGTGATCCCAAAGAAAAAACCCATTTTCTTCGGTTTGAAGGTGTTCAGTCTGCCTGTTATGTGTGGCTGAACGGCGTTGCGCTTGGCTATCACGAAGATGGTATGACGCCCTTTGAATTCAATATTTCGGAGGATGTTAAAACCGGAATTAACCATCTGGCTGTTGAGGTAATCAACTGGTCAGATGGCAGTTATCTGGAAGATCAGGATTTCTGGCGTTTGTCAGGAATTTTTCGTGACGTTAATTTATTATCACTTCCCAAAGTTCACTTAACTGATTTTTCTGTCCAAACTTCATTTGATTCAAAATACGAAAACGGTATCCTGAACCTGAGTGCGTTTGTACAAAACGACGAAGCACAACCCATCAACGCCTACCAGGTTTTGTTCACTTTGTATAACGCGGACGAAACGCTGGCCGCACCGGCAGCAAACGCAGTGATCCGGAATCTGGAGTCAACAAAAGAAACGCCATTGCGGTTGACAATGACTATTCCAAAGCCGGAAAAATGGAGTGCAGAAGTACCGAATTTGTATACACTCACGATCCAGTTGATGAATTCTGACGGAAAAGTGCTGGAAGCGTTCAGCCAGCGCGTCGGATTCAGAGACGTAAAAATCAAAAACGGCCAATTGCTTGTAAACGGCAAGGCGATCACAATTAAAGGTGTGAACCGGCATGAATTTGATCCTGAAACGGGGCGCGTCATCAGCAGGGCATCCATGATCCAGGATATCAAACTGATGAAGCAAAATAACATCAATGCGGTACGGACTTCACATTATCCCAACAATCCCGAATGGTATGACCTGTGCGACGAATACGGCCTGTATGTGATGGACGAGGCGAATATTGAAAGCCATGGGCTTTGGGCAAACAATATTATTCTGGCCGACAAGCCGCAATGGAAGAACGCATTTATAGCCAGAGGTGCGGCGATGGTTGAACGCGACAAAAACCATCCGTCTGTAATTGTCTGGTCGCTCGGAAATGAATCAGGCATGGGTGCGAATTTTACGGCCATGGCCGACTTCATGCGCCTGGCTGATCCTACACGCCCCATTCATTATGAGGGGCGTAAGGATTACAGGCCCATTTCGCTGAGCAATTTTGATATCATTTCGGTCATGTATCCTTCTACGGCGGACATGATTGAACTGGTACAAAAAGATAAAACCAGGCCGCTGATCATATGCGAGTATGCACATGGCATGGGAAACAGTATCGGAAACCTCCGGGATTATTGGAAAGTTATTGAAAAATACCCGACCATGCAGGGCGGCTTTATCTGGGATTGGGTAGATCAGGGTTTAAGTCTGAAAACTGCTGATGGTACAGTTTATTGGGATTATTTTAACTATCTGGATGGTGCGAACGCCGGCGACGGCCTGGTAAATCCCGACAGGAAACCACAACCTGAATTGAGTGAGGTAAAAAAGGTTTACCAGAACGTTCAATTTGAAATTCCGGACACGCTGCGGAGCGGTCAGCAACAAATTACCATCAAAAATACGCACGATTTTCTTGCCCTCAGCGACCACGATCTTGTTTGGTCACTTATTGAAAACGGAAAGATAATCGGAAAAGAAACTAAAGTGACCGGTGTCAATATTCCGGCCGGAGCAAAGCAGCAGTTAACAATTCCCTTCTCTATTCCATCGGGACGTAAAATTGGAACAGAGTATTTTCTGAATCTCAGTCTCAGGCTTAAAAATGCTACATCATGGGCAACCGCCGGCCATGAAATCGCATGGAAACAAGTGGTAATTGACCCTGTCAAACAAGACTATCCGAAGCTAAACTACACATCGGGAAACCCGCCGATCCGTGTGGTGCAGATCAGTTCCGGACGCGTAATGCTTTCGGGACAAGGCTTCTCGGTAACTTTTGACAAAAAGGCCGGACGTATGATTTCCCTCAAAAATAAAAAGGAAGAAATTCTGGAATCCGGACCGTACCCTGGTTTTTGGCGCGTTCCGACCGACAATGATGAAGGTGGTGGCGAAAAGAGTTTTGCTTCACAATGGCGCAACGCGAGCCTGGATACACTCGACCTGATTTCGTCTGAAATAAAAACCGTTAGAATTAATTCACATGCATATAAAGTTAACCTGACGAACAAACTTAAAAGTCCGTTGGGTGAAATGACTGTCCAGGCCATTTACACCATTTTTGCAACCGGCGATATACATGTCAGTTATACTTTTACTCCGGAAGGTCAGTGGCCATTTTTGGCAAAAACAGGCGTTCAGCTGCAAATGCCACCGTCGTTCATAAAAACCCAATGGTACGGAAACGGACCGCATGAGACTTATGCTGACCGCAAAACCAGCGGGCGGATCGGCCTCTACGCAGGCACCGTTGCTGCTCAGCATTTTCCCTATATCAGCCCGCAAGAAAACGGTAATAAGACGGATGTGCGCTGGGCTTCGGTAACAAATTCCGAAGGACTTGGAATTTTGATGATCAGCGATTCTGTTTTCAATTTCAATGTCCATGATTATACGGACAATGCGCTCTTAAATGCGAAAAGCCGAGCCTCAGAATTGAAGCGCGGCAACATTACCTCCGTTCATATCGACTACAAACAAATGGGTTTGGGAGGCGACGACAGCTGGTCTCCAAGAGTACATCCGGAGTATCTGATTCCAGCAAAAAGTTACAACTATTCATTCCGGCTACGACCGATTGACAAGTCTTCCAATTTTGATCAGATCATGCACGTAAGCCTGCCGGTCATTCCTGAAAAATCTGGTGCGGATTTTACGCCTGAAAATGGTACGGAGCAAGAGTCAGATGGAGAAGTGGGGGCCGATGTCGAAGAGGAAGAAATCGTTAAACCAACGGCTCGAAAAAGCACTTCAAAAAAAGTAGCGGCACGGAAGAAAGTCGTGAAGAAAAATGTAGTAAAGAAAAAAGCCCCTGCGAAGAAGAAGCGGAGACGGAGGTAGATAATTTCGGTCCGTCAGATCAACAAGGAAATCTGACGGGCCGTTGCAAATCTACTTTTTATACGGCGTCAAAACATACACCGATTTTACGCTGATCACCTGCGCGATTTTCACGAAAACGACCTGAGGAACTTCGATCTTATGATCCGTTAAAGCAACCTGAAAATCTGAACTGAGCGTAATTTTTCCACCTCCAACAACTACCTTTCCTGAAATGGTCCGCTCTTTGGTTACGCCATGGACGGTAAATTTGCCAGTGGCCGATACATCAAACGAGCCATCTTTGGAGTAATCAGGACTCTTGTCAACTTTCCCGCTAAACGTCGCGTTCGGATATTTGTCGGAATCCATGTAGTTTTCGTTGAAGTGCTCCTGCATCAGTTTATTGGGAAAAACAAAATCTTTCATATTCATCCGGATCGCAATTTCACCGGTCGCAGTATTCAATATTGCCTGTGATTTTTTATTTTCAGCCTCGATATCCTCCAACGGTGTACTCGCAGAAAATTTAGTATTCCCGGAATTTGTAGAGAACATGCCCTGCGCCTGTGTGAAATGATTGGTCAACAGGAGACCGGATATTGCCAGCGCGGCAATACGAAATGAATATGTTTTCATGATGCTGGTTATTGTTTTGGTGCCCGTTTGCTTTTCTTGTCAAAACTGAACGTACGGGACAGATTAAAGCCGTAATGAATGTCTCCCTTTCCCCAGCTTCCGGCAGTTTCCCCGATAAACTGTTTTTCAATCATCCCCAGCGAGTTGGTGAAATGCAGCTGAAATACGTGACCGCCGGTTTCAATATCCACCCCGAAGGACATAGAGTCGTGATAAGGAGCTGTCAATGTATTTTTCTCACGGGCAGTATAAAAATATTCCCCGTTTAATGACACACGTTTGGATAATTTATACCGGCCACCGATGCCTACCGCGAGCAAAATTTTCTCATCACCGGTAACAACCGGGTGGTTACGATAGAGCCAGGTCGGAGAGAGTTGCAATGACAATTTCTCTCCAAATTTCCGGGCAATCAATACCTGACCGGAATACGTAATTTTATCCTGAAATTCCAGTTCCTTATCAACCGTTGCAATTGCCAGACTTCCAAACAATGTAACCGAAACAGGCATATTTTTGCTACCTGTGGTCTGTTCCAGTAACTTATATTTACCCAGAAAATCATAGGCTTTCTGAAATGTGCTTCTTCCCACACCAACCATGAACCTGTCGGTAATACCGTATTCAAAACCCATGCGCATCGTGGCCTGATCCAGTCCAAAAAGCTGATAAGCGCCAGAGTTCAGTGCGCCAAAACGGTGCGAAATACGGAAGTCCAGGTGGTTTTTCTTGACCGTTTCAACCGAATGACCGTTTACAACGCGGGTAGATTTGAAAGTCGCCGATACGGGATCGCGCCTGGTACTATCCTGATTCTGAAGCTGGTTGAGCAGATCATCCTGAGCGGAAGCAAAAAATGGAAAAAGGACGAAAATGAATATTCTGGCGGAGTTCATATACATCGTTTCAGGCAGTTACAGTAAGTGTATTTCCGTCTGTTGAGAGGGATATTTTATATACCTGTAATGCGGTAATTGTGTCTCCCGTGCTTGGGCCTTTATCAACAGCCCCCGTGGTCGTAAACTCTGAACCGTGGTTGTTACAATACAAATCATTTTGTGCGGCCCTGTATTGCAACTGTGTTCCCTGGTGCGTACATGCTTTTGCCAGCGCAACGTAGGTGCTCGCAGAAGTAAAAGCAACGAGAACATCTCCAATTATCTTAAAACCGCCCGCAGTTTTCAGCGAGGTGTATGTGGCGTTAGTCAGGTCAATTTTAAAGTTCACTGCCCCGGTTGTAGTTCCTGTAACACCAGTCCCCGACCCGGTTCCTGGATCCACCGGAGTAGGAGTATCACTTTTTGAACCACAGGACGACATCGTTGTTCCCAGGCAATAAAATGCCATTAGTGTGGATGTACTTAAGCCGAGGCTGCGGAGAAACTGACCTCTGCTTAGTTCTTTCTTTTCTGAAACTTTCATAGTGATATAATTGATTAGTAGATATGAGCAAAAATTCTCAGATTATTTGAACACAGGCGTGTATCTTACTGATATCCAGATACCAGTTGTAGTTAAATTAACCTTCCCATAACCCACACGCTTGACGGGTATACGTACGTATGGTTCCGCAAGCAGGGAAAGTTTTTTAGAAATCCGGTATTCATATCCGGCAGAAGCGTTGATGTGGCTGAAAACAAACCAACCGGTTTTCGCTTCGTGATCTTTCCAAATGATCCCGTAGACGTGCTTGGCATAATTATATACGTAATTCTCTTTCTGCATATAATACGATGACATTCCAGCCCCGGTAAACCATCGCGAACGGGCGTTATTCACCAGATCATACCGTAGATTTAAGGGTATTTCGATCACCTTGCAGGTTGCGTCCGTACTTTCCGGCCGCGCTTTTTGATTGTTCCAGCTAGCCGGCCACTCATATTCGCCTGCTTTTGCGTTGTATTTCTTCTCACTTGTGACAACCCCGGTTTGCGCGTAGAGGCGATGAAAAATGTTGTACTCCGCCAACAGCGAAAATGCGGCACCTGGCTTGGAGAAGTTTTTGATCCCTACTGTGCTCAAATCCGGTGAATAACCAAACCTCACTGCGAATTTCGGCACGGGCTCCTGCTCTTTTTCCGGTTCAATTGCTTTTGATTCAATAACAGGTTCAGTGATCTTAATTTTGGGTAAAATCAATTTTCTACTTGAAAAAGTATTTCTGGAATAGAGCGCATTTGCACTGATTATTGTCCGCAAAAATTCCTGTTCTTTCTTTTCACCTTCCGCAACTGCCTGGCCAGAGTTCACACCGTCCAAATTATCAACTGGCCGCTGTCGCGATACACTTCCTCCAATTTCCCGATTTTCAGCAAGGCGTTTTCCATTCCTGGCTTTTTCAACAGGAAAAGCAGTTTTTTTTAAGTCATTTTTTTGTTCTGGCAGCGTTTCAATTCCATTTTCCACCGATTGCAAATCGCTGGTCTCAGCCAAAACGACAACATCTTTTCTATCCGAATCAGAATTTTCATTCCTCGTTCCATGCTCTGAACGATTGTTGCCGGCGGATTTTTTTACTTCTTTTTTCGAAATGGAAGAAAATGCCCCGTTACCACCTTTCCCCAATGAAAGGTTAGGCTCTAAGAACACTCCGCCTGCCTTAGAGCGGCTCCGGGGCAATATTTTTCCACTTTCCGATTTAGTTAAGGCCTTTTTATCATTACTTGCCCCAACCGGGCCATCGTTTGTTTTCGATATGGTCTCCTCCTCTTGTACTATCGACTTATCATTTACGCCTTTCAGTTCCGCTGATTTTCCCGTTCCCGTCGGGGCGACTGCACCCTTTGAGGCAACCCTCGTTTTTTCTACTGAGCCCATTTTCTCAGCATCATTCGCCCAATAGTAAGATGCCAATCCTCCTGAAATAAAGAGTAGCAACAAACCCAGTGGCCACAATTTACGGAACCACCCACCTGGCCGTATTCCATCCTCAGCGTCCAAACGCTTCTTTAACTCGCTCCAGTCGTTTGGATCAAAAGTTGGATCAAGCTCTTCCGATGACTTTCTGAAGAGCTTGTCCAGTTCGTCATCTGGCAACTCTATCATAATTGTCAATGTTTATTTTGGACAACATTTCTCTCAATTTTTCTCTTGCACGCGACAAATTTGACTTTGAAGCGCCAACCGATATGTTCAGTTGTTCTGCAATTTCTTCGTGTGTATAGCCATCGATAACATATAAGCTGAATACAATCCGGTAAGAAGGGGTCAGTTTCTGGATCAGACCTACCAGTTCCTCATGTGACAGTTTACTAATCACTGACTCATCAACAGACGCCTGCTCTGAAACCTCCACATCGTCAAAAACGTCGCGGCGAATCTCATGTCTGTAATGATCGAGGGCTGTATTAATCATAATCCTGCTCAGCCAGGTTTTAAAAGATCGGCTCGAATCGTACGTATCAAGCTTTGTAAAGACCTTCAAAAACCCGTCATTGAGTATTTCCTTTCCTTCTTCCCGGCTACGTGTGTACCGTAAACATATGCTCATAGCATATCCGTAGAACTGTTTATACAACAGCTCCTGACTACGGCGGTTTTTTCCTAAACAGCCGTCGAGTAGTTCTTGAAGAACGGCGGAGTTATACCCGGACATGCTATTTCTCTTTTTTAACCAATACGAACGCTGCAAGGTAAGGGTTGCGTGACCATTTAAAATTTGTTTCAAATTTCAATCCACCACTTTCAAGTTATTGAAAATCAGAATCAAAACAAAAATCAAAATATTAATCGGGGAAAGAATCATTTAATTAAATCCTATTGGATCAAGTATTGCAAACAGCACTTTTCAATTTCAATCCTGCAAATTAGAAGCCTGCGCCGCTTAAACCGCCGTTCATCATTATGACCCCATAATTATCAGGAATTCCGTACTTTTACGGGCTTTATCATAGAATATGAATTTCAGGTTTAGATATTCCAAAGCCTGTTAAAGTGTTTCCAATTTTTGATTACCAATGGCTGAGAGTGAAAATACGAAGGAAGGTCAATCCGCATTTGCTGTCAGAAAGATCAGCTGGGAGGGCCTCAAAATAACGATCCATCTTTTCCGATATATTTTACCCTATAAAGGTGCTTTCATTGCGGGGATGATTTTCCTGGTTCTTTCTACCGGAACATCTCTGGTCTTTCCAAAACTGATTGGAAACATTATCGAAGTAATCGAGGGAAAATCTTCTTTTACAATTAATCAGATCACGCTCATCCTGTTCGGCGTGCTTATTTTCCAGGCAATATTTTCTTTTTTCCGTATTTACTTATTTACCAAAGTAAGTGAAAGGTCCATGCTGGATATCCGTAGGGACGTTTTCAGCAGAATCATTACGTTATCCGTATCATTTCTTGAACAACGGCGTGTAGGAGAACTCACCAGCAGAATCACTTCCGACGTTGCTCAGTTGCAGGGTTTGCTATCCTTTACCATTGCAGAGCTTTTCAGGCAGGTGGCAACCCTCGTTGTCGGTCTCGGTATTTTGTTCTATACCTCCTGGAAACTTACGCTGTTTATGCTCGCAACTTTTCCGCTGCTTGTGATTGCCTCGGTTTTTTTCGGGAGATACATGCGCCGGTTGTCCAAAAAAGCCCAGGACGAACTGGCTGCCGCCAATGTTGTGGCTGAAGAAACCTTGCAATCCGTCAATGTGGTCAAGGCATTTACCAATGAACATGTGGAGGTAAAACGCTACGCGACCATTCTGGAAAAAGTGGTTGACCTGTCGATGGAAGCGGCCGCTTTCCGTGGCGGGTTCATTTCCTTTATTATTTTCGCACTCTTTGGCGGTATCGTCGGTGTGGTTTGGTACGGCGCCGGGCTGGTCGAATCTGGCGAATTTGGTCTTTCCGACCTGTTTACTTTTATTTTGTACACAACATTTATCGGTGCTTCCATCAGTGGGATGGGTGATCTTTATGCGCAGATCAACAAGACGGTAGGTGCTTCCGAGCGGATTTTCGAAATTCTGGAAGAAACTCCCGAAGTCACTTTGGAGGAATCAGAACGTCCGCTTCAACAACCTATTAACGGAGATATTTCTTATCGCGATATTCATTTTTCTTACCCCTCCCGTCCCGATTTGCCGGTATTGAAAGGACTATCGCTTGACATAAAAGCAGGTGAGAAAATTGCCCTCGTAGGATATAGTGGTGCGGGAAAATCGACGATTATACAGTTGCTGATGCGTTTCTACAATTACAATTCCGGCGAAATACTGGTTGACGGCAAACCACTGACCAGTTACGGAATTTCGGAATTGAGAAAAAACATAGCCATTGTCCCTCAGGAAGTCATGCTGTTCGGAGGAACAATTTACGAGAACATTTCTTACGGACGCCCGTCGGCTACGCGGGAGGAAATTTACGATGCGGCTAAAAAAGCCCACGCATTGGAATTTATCGACACATTTCCTGAAAAATTTGAAACCATTGTAGGTGAGCGCGGTGTGAAACTTTCCGGTGGCCAGCGCCAGCGTATCGCCATTGCGAGAGCCGTTTTGAAAGACCCCAAAATATTGATTCTCGACGAAGCGACCAGCTCACTGGATGCTGAGTCGGAACAGCTTGTGCAGGTTGCGCTGAATGAGCTTATGCAAAACAGAACTTCCATTGTCATCGCCCACAGGCTCGCAACCATTCGTAAAGTGGACAGGATTTATGTAATCCGTGAAGGTCAGATTGCCGAGTCGGGGTCGCATCAGGAATTAAGCTTGCTGGATAAGGGCCTGTACGCCAGTTTAATAAAATTACAATTTGAACACGCCGAGCATCATTGATGGAAGATCAGACAACGTTTGTAAATAGCAGTCCCAAAACATTTTTTGAGTCGGAAAATAAAAAAGCTGGCGAAGCAGAAGTTGTAGCACAAGAAAAATTTAACATCCTGGCCGTCGGACGTTTAACCGCGTTTTTAGGAATATTTGTAACAGGCTGGCTTTGGAACAAATCCGGAATAGCCCTGTGGGGCGTCGGTACCGTCATTGCATTTGTCCTTTTTCTTATCCTGATGCGCAGGCAACAAGCTGCCAGGCGGGCAAGGGATTTTCAAAGGAATCTTCAGATTATCAATCAGGACGAAATGGAACGTCTGGAATTCCGGTTCAAACGGACTGACACAGGGGTAGTTTATCAGCAAAAAAATCACGCATTTGCGACCGATCTTGACATTTTCGGAGACTATTCCCTTTACAGACTACTGAACCGGACCCGCACTTCGGAAGGAAGCAGAAGACTTGCCCGCTGGCTCAAAAATCATGCTCCGTTAGATGAGATTCTGATGCGTCAGGAGGCTTCTGAGGAATTCAAAAAACAACCTGTATTCCGGCAATCCTGGGAAGCAACAGCGCTGCTCCACGAACATGCGGCACAGCAGGTAGGCTCTTTCAGAGATTGGGCGTCCGAAGAACTTCCCGCAGAGCTTGGTGCAGCACTAAAATGGCGCTGGTGGAGTTTGGTAACGTTGGCCGTGATAGCACTGGCTGTGGCAAAACTGATCCCCGCCTGGTTAATTATATTTAGTCTTGGCTGGCATCTGGTCATTTTGCGGCGTTTTCAGGAATCGATACAATCCATCACGAATCGCACCACTGCGCTGGGATATACCTTGGTCGCATACGCTGATTTACTTCAAAATGCCGAGTCGGCTCCTTTTCATTCCCGTTGGTGGAAAGAAAGACATAGGCTCATCGAAGGTGCCGCGCCTGCGCTGCGAAAGGTTGGCAAATTGTTTGAAAAACTTGATTTTCGAAACAATCCATTTTTCTCACTTTTTATCGGAATTCCCACTTTCTGGGATTTGCACGCTCTGGCTGGATTGGAAAACTGGAAAAAGAAAAACCAGGATAAGTTGAAACAATGGCTTGACGTCCTCGCCGACACCGAGGCAATGAACAGCCTGGCCGGGCACGCTTTTGCCTATCCCACATACGCTGTGCCGCAGGTAACCTGGGACAACGGCGTACTTATTGAAGCCATTACGATGGGCCACCCTCTGATCCCGGCAGGCAAAAGAATCAGTAACAGCTTTAATATGAATGGTATGGGACAGACCATTCTGGTGACCGGCTCCAACATGTCTGGCAAAAGTACCTTTCTGAGAACACTTGGACTCAATATCGTACTTGCGCAAACCGGAGCCGTGGTTTCGGCAGAAAAATTCAGTTGCTCGCCTGTCAGAATTTTCAGCAGCATGCGCACGCAGGATTCCCTGGAAGAAAGCACCTCCTCATTTTATGCGGAATTGAAACGGCTGAAACAACTGCTCGAACTGGCCGATGAAAAAGAAAATGCACCTGTTTTTTATCTTTTGGATGAAATTTTAAAAGGGACAAATTCATCTGACCGCCATCGTGGTGCAGAGGCGCTGATACGGCAGCTTCACGCCAAACGATCAGCGGGACTGGTCTCTACGCATGACCTCGAACTCGGTGAATGGGGAGCCACTGAAAAGTATGTACAAAATTTTCATTTCCGATCTGATGTTGCCGATGGCCAGTTGCACTTTGACTATAAATTACACGAAGGAATTTGCAGGAGTTTTAATGCTTCGGAACTGATGCGGATGATGGGAATCGATATTGACCGCACAGAATCTGAGAAGCAATAGCCGGCACCGAAATGGGTTCCAAAACGAAATCGGCGGTTTTGCGTAACTTTACCTGATTTTTTTACGTTTGTAGAAAATATGCTTGCCGATTCAGAAAAAGATTGCGAATCGTACCTGAAAGCTGAAAAATAACGGCTAAGTTTAAAAATTGAGTTTTAACCAATAACGAATACAATAAACCTGAATGGAAATATTAATCATGGCCGGACAACTCATTCTGGGTTTGTCTATTTTGGTAGGATTGCATGAGTGGGGACATATGGCAGCTGCCAAGATGTTCGGAATGCGGGTAGAGAAGTTTTTTATTGGCTTTCCTCCAAAAATTTTTGGTATACAACGCGGCGAAACTGAATACGCAATTGGTGCTATACCGCTTGGCGGTTTTGTGAAAATATCCGGAATGATCGATGAATCGATGGATACGGACGCTATGAGCAAAGAACCTCAGCCCTGGGAGTTCAGGTCGAAGCCAGCCTGGCAGCGCCTGATCGTAATGCTGGGTGGAATCATCGTAAACGTAATCGTCGGAATCTTCATATTCGTAGTGATCGCTTACAAGGACGGAGACAAAATTCTCGCCAATGAAGAGGTGAACAAATACGGAATTGTTGCGGGGAAACTTGCTCAGGATATCGGTTTGAAGACAGGAGACAAAATCGTAAAGATAAACGGAAAGTCATTCACCGATTTCAAGGACGTAGTGAGCCCGGAGGTTTTCTATGCCAGCAACAGTTCTTACACCGCACTGCGTGACGGCAAAGAGGTTGACATTGAAATCCCGAATAACTTTATCGAAAAATTGTCGGATCCCGAAGAAAAAGGAAGGTTTATCCAGCCGATGATGCCCTTTAGAGTGGGTGAAGTGATTCCTGACATGCCTGCTTCGGAGGCCGGCCTGAAAGTTGGTGACAAAATTACGGCAATTGATGGAAAACCGGTTCAGTTTTACCACCAGTTCCAGGATGAGGTTCCGGCGCACAAGGGCAAGCCGATCACACTTTCAATCGAAAGAGGTGGTCAGCCGCAATCAATCAAAATGACCGTCACGCCGGAAGGTACCGTCGGTCTTCGCCCCGAAAGTCTGCTTGCATTCACGACTGTTGATTATACCCTCGGCCAGGCGATTGTGATTGGTACGGAAGATGCTTTTGGTGTTGTTTATAACAACATTAAAGGTTTCAAAAAAATATTCAAAAGAGAAGTTTCGGCCTCAAAAGCATTGAGCGGTCCGATTGGTATCGCACGTATGTTTGGCGGCGTTTGGGACTGGCAGAATTTCTGGCGTCTGACGGGACTTTTATCCATGGTGCTGGCCTTCATGAACGCCCTTCCAATTCCTGCGCTGGACGGCGGTCACGCTGTTATTTTAACATATGAAATCGTTTCCGGCCGGAAGCCATCCGACGTTTTCCTGGAAAATGCGCAAAAAGTGGGTATGGTGCTGTTATTGGGACTCATGGCCTTCGCCATTTTCAATGACGTCTGGAAAGTTATATTCTAGACCAGTAATTTAAATCGTGACCAACGGCTGATTTTGAATCAGTTGTTGGTCTTTTTGTTAAAATCTTCCTTTTTAAAAGCCAGATGAAGATTTTCCGTTTTCTTCTTTCGATATCTGTTTTCCTCTGTTGTTCGTTTACAACCGTACACGAATACCACGTGAGTGTGACGCAGATGCAGTACAATGCACAGCAAAAAATGTTCGAGGTAAGTGTTCGCGTTTTTACGGATGATCTGGAAAAAGGTTTGTCATTGGATAACGGTTCGCGACGTTTCATCGTAAAGGACAATGACCAGAACAATCCGTTTATCGAGCGTTACATCCTGAAACATTTTACACTTTCTGCGTCACAAAAAAAGGCAGAGATCAAATATCTTGGAAAAGAGGAAGAGGCCGATGCCACCTGGATTTATCTTGAAATTCCTTTTCAGGGAACGTTGGAAAACTGGAAACTTCAAAATAGCATTTTAATGGAAACGTTTGACGATCAGGTTAATATGTTCAACCTTAAATCTGCGTCCGAAACCAGAACGCTTTTGTTTAAAAAGGGTAAATCTGTACAAATACTTTGAGGGAATAATTGGCCGCCTGCCTGACAATATTTCGCATGGCACAGCTATTTTGTTTATATATTCCCTTTCATTTGAAAGTCATTATTTATAAATTGGGAAAAGATTATCTGTCATTATGACAGAATGCCTATGAAATTTGAACCTTCTGACCTATATAGCCGGCTGCTTGTGTCCGATTCGGACTTAGATAGCCTTGAAATTGTTCCTCTCGGCGGTCCCGATGGCTCCGACGAGCCTTTTGAAGTCCCTGGCGAGCTTGCCATTTTACCAATCAGACAAACTGTCCTCTTTCCCGGAATGGTAATTCCGGTTACTGTCGTACGTCAGAAAGCCATTCGCCTGGTAAAAAAAATCTACCGTAATTCCGACATCAATATGCGGATTATGGGAGCTGTTACTCAGGCAAAGCCAAACAAAGAAGATCCTACCGCAGAAGATTTGTATAAAGTCGGAACGGTTGCCCATATCCTGAAAATGATCACTTTGCCGGATGGTAATGTGACCATCATTGTTCAGGGAAGACAGCGATTTGAAATTAAATCCATCCTGCATGAAGATCCATATCTGACTGCTCAGGTGGAGGCGATTGACGATAGTTTCAGTGCAGGAACAAAGAAAGAATCAAAAGCGCTTCTTCAATCGCTGCGTGACGGCGCACACAAGATCATGCGCCTCAATCCTGAAATTCCACAGGAGGCCCGGATTGCACTGGATAACATTGAAAGCCCGATTTTCCTGATCCATTTCCTGTCGTCGAACATCAATGTGGAAGTTGCTGACAAACAGAAATTACTGGAAGAGAAAAATGGCCAGAAACAGGCTACGCTGCTACTTCAGTATATGATGCGGGAAATTGAGATGCTTGAACTGAAAAGAGAAATTCAGTCGAAAGCAAGCTCGGATATCGATCAGCAACAACGCGATTATTACCTCCGTCAGCAAATTAAAGTGTTGCACGACGAGCTGGGAATTGATAGCCCCGAGCGGGAAATGGACGATATACGCGACAAGGCAGCCTCAAAAAAATGGCCACTCAATGTGCGTCAGCATTTTGATAAAGAACTGACCAAGTTACAGCGCATCAATCCGATGGCACCCGAATATCCGGTGACACTCAATTATCTTGAAACGATGGTTGATCTGCCATGGGGTGAATATACGAAGGACAATTTTGACCTTGTCCGGGCACAAAAAGTACTGGATTCGGATCACTTCGGACTTGAAAAAGTGAAGGAAAGAATCATCGAATATCTGGCGGTTTTGAAACTGAAAGGCAACCTCAAAGCGCCTATTTTGTGTTTGTATGGCCCTCCGGGTGTGGGTAAAACATCCCTGGGAAAATCGATCGCGAAAGCGCTCAACCGCGAATACATCCGTATGGCACTTGGAGGCGTTCATGACGAAGCTGAAATTCGTGGCCACAGGAAGACATATATTGGTGCAATGCCAGGTAAAATTATCCAGAATATCAAAAAGGCTGGCTCGGCCAACCCTGTTTTTATATTGGATGAAATTGACAAAGTAAGTTCAGATTATCGGGGTGATCCTGCTTCGGCTTTGCTTGAAGTACTTGACCCTGAACAAAATGCCTCGTTTACAGACAATTACCTGGAAGTTGAATACGATCTTTCCCGCGTATTGTTCGTTGCTACCGCAAACGCGCTCGATACCATCCACCCGGCCCTGCGTGATCGTATGGAAATTATCGAGATGACCGGCTATACAATTGAGGAAAAACTCCAGATCGCTAAACGTTATCTCGTTCCGAAGCAGCGTAAAGACCACGGGCTGAAAGCAACCGACGTTAAAATTGACGACGCAGCACTGCTTCGTGTTATTGAAGGTTATACCCGTGAATCGGGCGTTCGGAATCTTGAACAAAAGGTAGGTACGCTCGTTCGTAAAGTAGCCAAATCGGTTGCTATGGACCAGGAATACCCAAAGACGATCAAGGTCGAGCATGTAGAAAAATATCTTGGTGGTGAGATTTTTGACAAAGATCTGTATCAGGATAATGACACTGCAGGTGTTGTGACGGGCCTCGCATGGACTTCTGTGGGTGGAGAAATTCTTTTCATTGAAACCAGCCTGAGCCGCGGAAAAGGCGGACTCACTTTGTCGGGCCAACTGGGCGATGTCATGAAAGAATCTGCGATCACAGCACTTTCATATCTTAAGGCGCATTCCGACAGCCTGGATATTGATTACAGGATTTTCAACCACTACGATTTGCACGTCCATGTACCGGCTGGTGCAGTACCGAAGGACGGTCCGTCTGCTGGTATTACAATGATCACATCGATGGCATCGATTTTTACCCAGCGAAAAATACGCCCGTTTTTAGCCATGACCGGGGAAATCACGCTTCGCGGCAAAGTGCTTCCTGTTGGCGGTATTAAAGAAAAAATCCTGGCCGCCAGAAGAGCAGGTGTAAAAGAGATCATCATGTGCGCTAAAAATCGCAAAGATGTGGAAGAAGTGCCTGCTAATTACATCAAGGATCTTACGTTTTATTATGTAGATAAAGTTGAAGAAGTACTTGAACTGGCTCTTTTGCCGGAAAAAGTTTCGAACGCAACCAACTTCATTTTTCCCGAAGAAAAGAGAGAAAGAGAAGAAAGCGGCTTTGCAACAGTTATTGCCTAATAGCTAAGAAAACATATCAGGAAACAGACGCTCCAACCGGCGTCTGTTTTTTTAGGGGTTTACCTTAAAAAATGACGTCTTCTGTTTAAACTCGAAATTTACTCAAATGTCCTTACCACAGCTTTCTCCCGACCTACTCGCCCAACGGCCTGAGATACTTCCTCAATTCGAAAAATTGCTCGCGCTTCCTGAAAAAATAATACAGTTTGGTACTGGCGTGCTTTTACGCGGACTACCCGATTATTTTGTAAATAAAGCCAATCAACAGGGCATCTTTAACGGACGGATCGTGGTGGTGAAATCCACCAGCCAGGGAGGCGTGGATGCTTTCGGAACACAGAAAAATGTTTTTTCGCACAGCATACGCGGCATTGAAAATGGAAATCAGATTGACGAGATTGTAATCAACACGGCCATTAGCCGTACACTTGCAGCGGGGAGCGACTGGGCGGAAATTCTGAAATGTGCCCATAATCCTGAAATGCGGATCGCGATCTCCAATACAACGGAAGTGGGAATACAGCTTACGGACGATAATATTTTCGCATCTCCACCAACGTCCTTTCCAGGGAAACTGACTGCTTTTTTGTACGAACGCTTCAAAACTTTTGGCGGCTCCGGGGAATCCGGCATGGTGATTGTTCCTACGGAACTGATTGTCGACAATGGCTCCAAATTGCGTGACATTGTTTTCGAACAAGCGAAGCGTCATAACCTTGAAGAAGGATTTTTGGCATGGCTTGAAAAAAGCAACCATTTCTGCAGCTCACTAGTCGATAGAATCGTTCCTGGAAAACCGGACGCAGAAACGATATCAGAATTAACCGAGCGACAAGGCTTTAAAGATGATCTGCTGATCGCATCGGAAGTGTATAGTCTGTGGGCGATTGAGGGTGATGAAGAAGTTAAATCTGTGCTTGGATTCGCTCCTGCTGATAAGGGTGTCGTGATTGAACCGAACATCGGTCTTTTTCGCGAACTGAAACTTCGTTTGTTGAACGGAACGCATACGCTTGCCTCAGGCCTATGCTTTCTGCACGGCTTGAATACAGTGCGTGAAAGCATGGAAAATCCGGAAACAGCGCAGTATATCGCGGATGTAATGTTGAAGGAACTCGCTCCTGCAATTCCATACGAAGTGGATGCAGCACGTGCACAGGAGTTCGGTCAGCAGGTTCTGGACCGGTTCCGTAATCCGTACATCAAACATCAGCTGATCGACATTACCGTTCAGTATACTGCCAAAATGAAAATGCGGAATGTACCAACGCTTCTCAATCACTACCAAAATTCAAGTGAAGTTCCAGCACTTTTTGCAAAAGGATTTGCCGCTTTCCTAAGATTTATGAAACCGGTTTCGGAAAAGGATAACGCCTTCTTCGGTGAACGGAATGGTGAATTGTATCCGATACGTTGCGACTCGGCAGCCTATTTTGATAAAAAATGGAAGCAGGCCACTTCTGCTCAGGATGTTGTTCATCTGATTCTAGGCGATGCCACTTTGTGGGGCGCTGATCTGACCTCATTGCCAGGATTTGAAGAAGCAGTTTATGGAAATCTTGTTACATTGGAAAAAGAGAAAACTGCAATTATCAGCTGATTTGAAACAGATAATTATTTTGCAGGAAGGGCACCGAAATTGATTTCAGGTGCCTTTTTCATTTTATTTCGTGTCAGTTCTGTTCCGATCTCAGTATTATCGTTGAAAAATCCGCAGTTTTTAAGATAGAAATAATCTTTATTGACACCACCGGCATAATCCATTCTGTAACCTTTTCTGGCCGTAGCATCAGCTGAGAATCTGGCTTGATCCAGCTCCTTCCATTGACCGTCAGAATTGCAGATCCATTGATTGCCAAAATAAACCATCCGGCCCAGGTTACCCGTTTCCGGAACAAAGTTTTCCAGAAATGAATGTAGCTTTTTAAGATATGTTTCCGTTTTTGGCCTCTTGAAACTTGCGATCAAACGCCATGCATTTTCTTCCGGTGCAAAAAAATACGCAGTATAGGTTGTGGTGCTGTCAACGGAAGGTTTTCCCCGAAGTAAAAAACGATACGTGTTTCCGGCTTTCCAGCTGTATTTCAAATAGCTTTGACCACCAGCACCTTCATTTCCAAATTCGCCGGTGTGTACGGCCTCCCCTTTGCCGAGCAGCACAATTTGTTTGTCTTTTGGAATGGATTTAGGGTCATCTGTTTTGAACGGACTCCAGACTGAGAACAGAATTCTGCGTTCGTGATCGGAGTTGACCTGCATACCAAAATAACCTTCGCCAAAACCATTTGCCATAAAATAGGACCCGATTACGTCCTGCTTTTCCGGCACGGTAACTTCATTGTAAAACCACTCCGTTTTCTCCTCAGCATGCACCGCATAATTCAAATGAACCGACGGCCCCCGGCGACCCCAGTAAAAATAATTGTCCTTGCTGTCCCGAACGAAAGCAGATTCTTCAGCAATCGCCTCTCCTTCAAGAATCCATTCAGAAGGTATTGCAAAAGTCTCTCCGGTTTTTGAAATACCGCTCAACTCTATTTTCTGATAACCGGGTTCAGTAATATCCCAGACGCCGGTTTCGTAGCGTTTTTGTGGGTTCTGAGTCAGCTCAATTTCTTTACTTTTTCCTGAAATCGTAATACGTATCTTGCTCTTACCAATGATTTTGGCGACCAGCGAAAGTTTAACTTTTCCGGTATTTTTCAGCTTTACGTATGTTTCAATTCGGGCAGAGGTGCTAGTCCAGCCGGAAATGCCGTTTTCTTCCACTTTTTCGTTTTTCCCATCAATTACCCAGGAGTTTCCACCGAACGCAACATGTATGCTTTCTTGTGCAGCAACAAAACCAGAAACACAGAAAAAGAAAAACAACAGGCAAATTCTATATCCGTAAACCATCTCAATTAGTTCGAATTTCAGAAGTAAAAACAACGTGAATTACGCAAACGCAATTTATGATGCAAACTGCACAGTGCCCAACATCACTTCGGATTTATAAATTGACTCATTAAAAAAATACAAACTGATGAAATTTCAATCTACTGTTCCTTAGGATAATATCTTTAATTTATTGAGGTAAAATTATATTAATTTTTAAAATAATTTATTAGATCAAACTACTTTGATTGTGCTTCATGATGGCGTAAATTTCATACACTTTAACCAATCTTACCATTTAACGTTATGAGCCCGAAGACCGCACAGGAACTTGCATTACCGGTTGGCGTGACGCTGGATCGATTTATCATGCTGAGTCAGAGCACCTTTCCTTACGCAACCGGGGAGCTGTCCCAGTTACTGCGGGACATAGCCCTGGCAGGAAAAATTATCAGCAGAGAAATCAACAGAGCCGGCCTGGTTGACATTGCAGGTGGTAACGGCACAGAAAATGTTCAAGGGGAAAACCAGCAAAAACTGGATATTGTAGCCAATATCCGATTCATCAGAGCTTTGAAAAACGGTGGAGAAGTATGCGCCATTCTTTCAGAAGAAGACGAAGATATCATTCATACAGGTAACGATCATGGCAAATATGTTGTGGCAATGGACCCGCTCGACGGCTCGTCCAATATTGATGTAAATGTTTCCATCGGCACCATATTTTCGATTTACAGGAGAGTTACACCAATTAACGGTCCCGCGGCTATCGAAGATTTTCTTCAGGGCGGGCGAAAACAGGTGGCGGCAGGTTATATTCTCTACGGCTCGTCAACCATGCTGGTTTACTCAACCGGAGAAGGAGTGAACGGATTTACCTACGATCACTCTTTGGGAGAGTTCATCTTATCCCACAAAAACATACGCATGCCGAAAGATGGAAACATTTATTCCATCAATGAAGGACATTATAATGGTTATCCGGGATTTGTTCAAAACTACGTCACAAGCTGTAAAGAGAAAGGTTTCAGCGCCCGCTACATTGGGTCATTGGTTGGCGATTTTCATCGGAATCTTTTGAAAGGTGGTATTTATATGTACCCTTCAACAAAAAAAGATCCCAAAGGAAAATTGAGATTGTTGTACGAGTGCTACCCGCTGGCATTCATTGCCGAAAAATCGGGCGGAAAGGCAAGCGATGGTTTTGGATGCGTTCTGGACATCGCACCAACGTCCTTCCATCAGCGTTCTCCTATTTATGTGGGGTCCGATGCCATGGTGGATGCCGTAATAAAATCCTAGAATATGGTGGCGGCTATTAGTTTTTGTACCTTTGCAGGATGCAAACTACGCAAAACAACTTTGAGCAATTTAAGCTTAATCGTCAATTACTCAATGCAATTGAAGAAGCCGGATACACGGAGCCTACGCCAATTCAGGAACAAGCAATACCGTTGGCACTCGCCGGACAGGATATTTTAGGAATTGCCCAAACAGGAACAGGAAAAACAGCGGCTTATGTGTTGCCGCTTCTGATGCGCATCAAATTTGCGCAGGGTGAACATCCGCGTGCTTTGATTCTCGCTCCTACCCGCGAACTGGCCATGCAAATCTCTGAGTCGATCACACAGCTTAGCAAATACACCGACATACGCACCGTGGTGCTTTATGGCGGAATCGGGCCAAAAGTACAAACAGAAGCGCTTCGTAAAGGAGTCGATATCGTCGTGGCTACGCCGGGCAGGTTTATGGATCTGTACCTTAAAGAGGAAGTGGTGGTAAAATATCTCACCGCAATGGTGCTCGACGAGGCGGACAAAATGATGGATATGGGTTTTATGCCTCAGATCCGCAGGCTGCTTGAAATCATTCCTGTGAAGCGGCAAAACATGCTTTTTTCGGCGACATTTTCGGATCGGGTGGAAAAATTGTCCTACGAGTTTCTCGACTTCCCTACCCGCATTGAAGTTACTCCCCAGGCCACAACAGCCGAAATGGTAACTCAAAAGCTTTATGAATTACCAAATTTTCACACGAAACTGAACTTGCTCGCTCATTTGCTGAGCGATACTGAGGTGTTCAACCGGGTACTGATCTTTACCAGAAGCCGTGAAGTTGCCGGTCTTGTACACCAGTTTCTGCTTGGAAGAGTGGTACGCGAGGAAGAGTTAAAAGTAATCCATGCAAACAAGGGACAGAATACCAGAATAAATGCCATGGAGGCATTTAAGGAAGGCTCCGTACGTGTGATGGTGGCCACAGATGTAGTAGCGCGTGGAATTGACGTGACGGAGGTAAGTCATGTGATCAACTTTGATGTGCCACTGATTTACGAAGATTATGTACACAGAATAGGACGGACCGGCCGGGCAAACCACATCGGAGCAGCGATCACCTTTATGACTTTTGCAGATGAGTACCACATCCGGAAAATTGAAAAAATGATCCGGCAGGAAATTCCGCGGTCTATTCTGCCCGAAGGTGTTGACATGATCGATACCCCGAAAAACGAAATGCAGGATATGCTGCGGGAGATTGACAATCAAAAAAGGAAAGAAGATCCGACATTTCTGGGCGCTTTTCATGAAAAAAAGAAGGTGTACCGACCAGTTGAAAGACGTAGCGTTAGTAACGGAAAATCGGGCAGAGGATCATCCGGACGAAGTAAAAGAAGATAATACAATACAAATTCGATAATTCCGTTTAACTTGGACAATAGAAAACCTGTTTCTCTATTTAAGTATTTATGAAAGTATCTTTTGTTATTTGGCTTGCTGTGTTTATTCCGGCCGTGAGTATGGCACAGGAAACACATCTTGCAAGTGCGGGGCCGAGCTCCGATACCAATGTTGCTCAAAAAAAACCACTGGAGCTTAAAGACAAACGCGTGCTTCCATTGTATGGCGGCGGTTCTAAAACTTCGGACCAGATCGACGAGGAAATTCAGTTTCTGAGCGATTGCGACAAGTCTTTCAGCAGCCGTGATGAAGCCAGCAGCTTCTTTTCAACACGTGCCTGGGAATATCTTCAGGAAGGTTCGCTGGATACCGCGTGTTACCGATTTAATCTTGCCAATTTACTGAATGACAAAAATGTTGAAGCTTATTGGGGCCTCGGCGTAGTCTGCTACCAGCGTGAAAACTGGGTGGATGCAAAGCGAATGCTCACGAAGGGAATAAATATTTCAGGCAACAATGTGCCTCTGCTGGTGGATTTGTCGACGGTAGACCTTAAACTTTACGCGATTACAAACCGTCAGGAAGATCTTGATGAGGCGCAAAATCTGCTTACACAGGCTGTCGGACTGGATTCAACTTATGCACTTGGACAGTATAATCTGGCATTGGTGCATTTCAACAGAAATGAGCTTGAAAAGTCGTGGGAATATCTGCACAAAGGGCGTGTCCTCGATTTTAACCAGATGAACCTGGATTTTGTAGAGCTTTTAAAGGCTAAACTTCCTGATCCGCAAGGGTTTTTCAAATAGAAATTATTCAATTTTTATAAAAAGCGATGCTGGAAAATCCTTCATCGCTTTTTTTGTTTCTGACCTTTTCTGAAAAGGTAATTACTTGCAGCTACAAAAAGTACAATCCCGATCAGCAGAAAGAAGGCGCGCCACTCATCAGTAAATCCGATGAAAGTTTCTTTGCCGTCGAGCGCAAGCTCATATTGCAGTCCGAACCGATCGGCTGTCGTTGTTTTGTGATCGAATGGCAGCGCGTTGTCATACTTTACTTCGGTGATAAAATGACCAGTTGTGTCCATGTAGCCATATTTATCCTTGATTCGGATCATGGAAATTCCGTTGTTAAAATAAGAAGCAAACTCGTATTTCAACGGCGTCCTGATTCTTCCTTTTTTGTCAATATGCCCGAACTTGCCATTAATAGCTACGGCCGAGCGGTCTTCGGCGGTAAACCCGGTTGCTTCATCATACAGAAACGGAATTCGCACTTTACCGGTTTTGTCGATGCAGCCCCATTTTTTATTCTTTTGCACCCAAAATAACCCGGCTGTCGGCTTCCGCGTGTCGGAGTATATGAAAGGTGTGACCATTTCTCCGGTAAAAACATTGATAAAACCATACTTGTCGCCATACTTCACACGCTCCATTCCTTGCCCTGAAAACTTGTATTTAGGGTCAATATCGTCCAGCGCCACCGGAATTTTCAGTGTAAAATTTTTGTCTATGATTCCGTATTTGCCTTTGTAAAGAAAATGATAAATCCCTTTTGATTTCTTTATTTCAGATTCGATATACTGGCTGAAATTCCAGTTGAGCAGGAATATCTCTTTCTTTTTCCACCAGATGATATCTTCTTTTGTATCGCGGTTACAAACAAAATCAACAGTTGCGCTGTCTGCCAGGAAATCATTTTTAAAATTTTCAATAGGGATACGGTAAAGCGTTTTGCCTGTCGTATCAATGTAGGAAAGACCATACTGCCGTCCTGCGCGATAAATTACCCAGGTTTTTCCCTGATAGAACTGATCCGTCCCGATGTACACTGGTGCTACAACTATTTTGCCTCTTTTGTTGATAAATCCGTGCAAACCCTGGTTTTGCGCATTGACCTCAAAAGGAACAAATTCAGCCAGACCGTTTGAAAACGGCCCGATATCCCGAAATGCCGGAGTCAGCTTTTTACCACTTTTGTCAACCAGAAAACTCTGGTAAATCGTACAGGCAACGTCAATTTTTTTGACTACAAAAACATCACCATATTGCTGGTGCTCAGAATATTGTTTCAGCCAGGATTTGTCTTGTGCAAAAACGTTGCTGTTAAAAGCGAAACTGAATATAGATAGGAAAACTGAGAGGTACAGGCCGGCCGGTTGAAACATTCCGCTGTTGGTTTTTGTAGTTCACTGATAATTCGACAAAAGCGAATATACCAAAATCCTGATGTATGCAATCATTCGGGAAAAATTAACGAATCCGAAATGACACAAAAAAGCCGTTGAAAAAATTATTCCAACGGCTTTTTTTTTAAATATTACCTAAAGAAAAACCCGGTTGGGGAAATTCCTACTTTCACAGAATCAACCACCGAGCCATCCGGGCGGTACCTGACTGCATAGCCTGCCTGCCCAAGTGAAGGTGTAGCACCTGCGTAAAGAAGACCTTGTGAAGGGTCAACTGCCAGACCTGTAAATATTCTCTGCAGAAACGGAGTGGTTACATTGATCTGCGCATCCGTGATCGCAAATTTGTACGTGGCGCCATGCTGTTTGTAAAGGGCATCGAAGTATGAGAGTACGAAGTAAACAGTTTTTAGATCGGAGCTCAAAGCAAACGGCCCTGCGGATTTTGATGCATCAGAACCAATTTTCAAAGTGGATTCCACCGCATAAGTTTCTGTGTTAAGCTTGACCATATCAATGCCTGAACTCACCCAGAGTTTGCCGTTGGCATCAATTCCAACCGGTACTGGAACGCCGCTGAAAGTGACCGTTTTCGCAACTTCATCCGTAGCCGTGTTGATCACGGTCAGCGTTTTCCCACTCCCGAATGTGGTCGTCCCAACGAATAGCTTACCGTTGTTGTAAAACAGATTATCAGGCCCGTTTGCAATGTTGATTTTTTTCGTAACCTTATTGGTTGTCAAATCAATCACTGCAATGTAGCCAGTTTTATATGTATAATCTGAATTGGTTCCCCAGCATGACACGTAGGCTTTTGTGCTACTGGAAGCAACAACCTTGCGCGGATTTTCAATATCAGGTGCTCCGATCGTAGCCACTGTGGTAAACGTGTTGCTGTTGACGATCTGAACTTTGTCCAGTCCCGCTTTGTCGTTATCCACCAGAATCAGTCCCGTCTCGCCGGTAACGATGTAGCCCTGTGCGCCTCCCTGAATCGGTGTCTTATTGACGAGGGAAAACAGGTCACTTTCCGCCGTGGTTTTCTCTCTGGAAAAATAGGAAATCCCGCCATTGTTTTGCAAAAAATTCCCTTCGTTGATCACAAAAACGCCTGAAACGTAATCGCCTTTCGGAGCCGGATCACTCTGGTTACACGACCATGCAAGCATGGATATAGTAGCTGCCAATAAAATTCTGCCGGATTGTTTTCTCATTATGAATTTATTTATGGTAAAAAGTAGCCCGAAGGCCGTGGTCTTAACTATTTAAAATTTTTCAGAAGTCAGGGCCTTTGTAACCAAAGAGCAAATTAACGGCAAAACTTCTTCCCGGCATCGCATTGTTACGCACATTGAGATAAAAAGTGTCAGATAAATTGTTGACCTGTCCCTGAACACGCATCCAAAATTCGCCAACGTCTATTGCTGTTTCGGCTAAAAAATTGATAAGCGGATATCCATCCAATGCAGATGAATTGTCGAAAGTATTGTAGCGTTTACTGAGACCAAGCATCTGGACAGAAATTTTCGATTTTTTGTAGCTCAGAAATCCATTGAAATTTCCACTATGAAGCGGTACATAAACGAGCTGCTTCCCAATTACATCTTTTGAGTAGGCGTCGTATGCTTTTTCCTGCGAACTTTTGTTCAATGCATAACTCAATTTTAAACCTGTATTCCAATGTCCGGTGTGATAATTCCATCCCAGCTGCGTTTCCAGCCCCCGGGCCAATACCTCCTGCAAATTCTCGACATGGTAATTTTTTGCCGGATTCCAGTATGTCCAGTCATGAATCCGGTTGTGATATGCAGTGACTGAGCCGGTCAGCGAATGGCCATTGTTCAGATTGTAATTTCCGTCAAAGCCCGCTTCCTTATTGAAGCCATATTCCGGACGGATGTCCCTGTTGCCAAGCGCCTTCCAATAACGTTCGTTCAGGGTCGGAACACGGTAACTTCGCGAAACAGATCCACGGAATTTCAGCCCATAAAACCTGTTTTTAAACAACTGAAATTCTGTGCCCAGTGACGGTGTTAGAGGGGGATTGAATCCCGTTACAAATGCCTGGCGAAGATTCACAGAAATCAGCCAGCGAGGGGTAGCCTGCAAGCGGGTTAAAGCAAAAATATCGCCGCGGTTTTCCGTAATTAAAGGATCTGCATAACCGGCCACACGTGTACGGTAAGTCGACCATTCCCCACCAGCCAGGATAGCAACGTAGGCGCCGCTCCTACCGAAATTGTATTGAAAATTTTTCTCGGCTCTGGTCGTGAACTTATCGGTAAGGGCATGATCTAAATTGGAATAATCGCCGGTGGCATAATCAAGCACATCCCTAACCCATGAAGTACGGAAAACCCAGTCGCCCAGTTCGTATCGCAGCATGGTTCGATACGAAATTGTGTGTGTACGCTCTCGTCCGGCAAGGTTTTCAGGAGTGGTTGTCAGATCGTTCCCGGTGAGCCAGATATGCGCCGAAAGTTGCTGATTGCTTTTGGGTTTGAAAAATACATCCTGTATCAACCCTTTTTGAAAACTTTCAGCGGACAGCACGTAATAACCGCGACGTTCGGTATACGGAAAATGATTTCCCATCCGTCCGTTGTAATAAGAGGTTTTTGTAGAAAAGCTCCTATTGTTGGCCAATTTCAATCCGTACCCAACCCCTAGCTGTATCTGGGTATTGTCAAAATTTTCATGAGACGCGCCGAGCGAAACACCTAAACCCGTCCTTCCGGCCGAGCTTCCCAACAGGATGCTTCCACCAACCGCATCAGTACCTACAACACTTGCAGCTGAACCATACTGGACCGACAATTTGTCAAAACCAGCAACCGGAATTGTAGAAAAATCAGTTTGTCCAAGTGTAGGTGAATTTATGTTCAACCCGTTCCAGAGCACCGCCGTATGATTGGCAGAAGTCCCCCGAAAAGAGGCTGTATTGAGCTGTCCCGGCCCGTAATTTTTAAAGGCGATCGGTGTATTGAAGGAAAGCAGATCGCTTATATTTTGAAATCTGAAAGTCAGAAGTGCAGCTGAATCAATCTTTTGAACTTTAAGCCCGCTCATAAAATGTTCTGCTGCAAAACCCCTCACAATAACCGGACTCAATTGCACAGTATCCTTCTGCGCCAACAGATTTCCGCTGACGGATAACCCAATCGCAATGAAAAAAATCATGCGGGCTGGCCGGTTAATGATCACGAAGAAGTATAAAATGTGCCATGCTTTTAATTGCTTACCGTTTTTTCCTCCGAAAATCGTAATGCTGAATCTATCTCTGGCAGGTCTCCTGGCTTATCTGGTTGATCACGCGCCTTCCCGTTCAGAAACAGTGGCAATGAAGTTGTGAGTCAACAAATTACAGACATACAGTTGCGGGGACAGCTTCCGGTTTCAACGGAATTCCCTATTAAGCCTATCACCGGAAACGATCCGGGCTATGGCGCCAAAAACGTTGCAAAGGTAGGCAATTTTGCGTGGACTTGGTAAGCTTGCCGTAACGACCAATCGTTTCAGCGTGTGAAGTATTATCTTTGGACAAAAAATCACCTGGTGAAAACAGCCTTTACGAATCGTTTTTCAATTCCCGCTTCACAAAAAGGGATCTTTCTCATGCTGGGAGCCGCCTTCTTTTTTTCTCTTACATCAGCAATTTCAAAGTGGATTGGGAAGGAATTTCATACTGTTCAATTGGTCTTTTTTAGAAATATTGTTGGCGTGATTTTTATTTTTTCCAGCATCTGGCAAAGGCCATTCGAGCAGAAGGGTGGCGGGAAACTTGGTTTGCTCGTTTTCAGAGGAATTGTTGGCACCTTGTCCTTGTACCTGCTTTTTTATTCTATTCAAAAACTTGGGCTCGGCCGGGCGTCCACCTATCAGTATACTTACCCCATTTTTCTGGCCCTTTTTTCCTGGCTATTAATCGGTGAAACGCTCAACGCAAAAGAATGGCTGGCAATTTTTATCGGCTTTCTGGGGATTCTGCTCGTTTTTCGTCCTGATCTCTCCCTGTCATGGCAAAACAATACGCTCGGCCTGGGTGTCGCGATCCTGACCGCTTTCTCTTACCTGTCGATCCGGCAACTAGGGTGGGTTTATGATTCCCGCGCGATTATTCTTTCTTTTATGCTGAGTGGAATTGTGATGCCGGTTTTGTCAATGCTTGTGGGGACTTATTATCCTGTTGCGGGCCTGGATTTCCTGATCGGGACGTTTAAATGGCCATATTCTGCGACACAATGGTTTGGTTTCCTGGCGCTGGGATTGGCTGCGCTGATAGGCCAGAAAATGCTCACGCAGTCGTTCACTTACGACAAGGCAGGACGGGTGGCGGCAGTGGGTTACTCCAATATTCTGTTTTCACTGACCATTGGTTTTCTGATGGGCGAGGCCATTCCCTCCCTTTCCATGTTCGCCGGCATGGCGCTGATCATTGTTGGCGGAATACTGGTTTCTACATCAAAAAATAAAGTTGCTGATCCTTAATCCAGTGGCGATCAAATTTAGGCTTTACCCAGCCGTTCATTGAAAACCAGGCGATTCATAAAAGGATCGATTACGGTGACCGAAATCGAGTCCCACGGCTCCTGCGCCAATCCGGGTCGGTTATATTTATATCCTTTGGTGTTCAACAGTTTATGAAATTCCCGAACGCCTTCACATTCAATGAACACTTTTCCTCCCGGCGTGCTGTCACCATGATGTTCCGACAAATGCAGCACTACACCGTTAAAAGAAACCTGCATGTACAATGGCGCGTTGTCGTCAAAGCGATGTGTCCAGTCTATTGTAAAGCCGAGCCAGTCAATATAGAACTCCATCGCCTTGGTTTCGTCAAAAATCCTCAGTACAGGAATCACTTTGAGCGCTTTCATTTTAGGAATATTGAAGAGTAAATTATTTTCTGCCGATCTTTGTTCACAAATGAAAAGAAAATCAGAATGAAAAAATACATCTCCCCGGTTTTTCTGTTTGTCTCAATTCTTTTGGGTCTCACCGGTTTCCGATCTGATTCCGCGTTGCTTCCGGCGGAGGAAATTCAGTGGCTTACGATTGAGCAGGCATATGCCAAAATCCAGAAAGAGCCCCGAAAGGTGATGATTGATGTGTATACCGACTGGTGTGGCTGGTGCAAGGTCATGGACAGGGAAACTTTCAAAAACAAGGCTGTCGTTGACTATATTAATAAAAAATATTATGCTGTAAAACTGGATGCGGAACAAAAAGAAGCAATTACCTTGGGCGGCAAAAAATTTCAGTCACAGGGAAGAACGCACGAATTAGCGCTGGCGCTTACCAACAACCAGCCCAGCTATCCGACCACCGTTTTTCTGGACGACAAATTTAATATGATACAACCGCTACCCGGATACATGAAGGCAAAGGAATTCCACGAAGTGATCACTTTTATAGGAGAAAACTACCACAAAAAAGAAGCATTTGACACCTATAAGGCTAAGACGTATAAGGAACTGTATCCTGCGAAGTGATTTGTTTGAGGAAGATGGAGTGTTGTCAGGCTGGGTAAATTGTAGTAGGTGTGGGACTGACGGAACGCTGTCAGTCTGAGCGGAGTCGAAGACCTGGTCACAATGTTGCGGGTTTCAATCGTCCCGCCCGCACTTCGACTCCGCTCAGTGTGACATGATCTACCGCTCAGTGTGAAACGAACTACGTTCAGTGTGAAACGATCTACCGTTCAGTGTGAAACGAACTACGTTCAGTGTGACATGATCTACCGATCAGTGTGAAACGATCTCCGTTCAGTGTGAAACGAACTACGCTCAGTGTGAAAGCTAAACAGTTTCGCCCTCCTGCATGCGTTCTGCATTTTCTGCGATGCGCAGTCTTTCGATAAATTCACCAATTTCACCTTCCATCACAGCAGGAAGGTTGTAAACCGTGTAACCGATGCGGTGGTCCGTGATGCGGCTCTGAGGATAATTGTATGTGCGTATTTTATCAGAACGGTCACCGCTCCCAACCATTGATTTCCGCTGAGAACTGATGGCGTCGTTGTGTTCTTTTAATTTAATCTCATATAAACGGGAGCGCAACACGCCCAGGGCGCGGTCTTTGTTTTTCAACTGCGAGCGTTCATCCTGGCAGCTTACCACAAGCCCGGACGGAATGTGTGTAAGACGAACTGCGGAATAAGTGGTATTTACCGACTGCCCACCAGCGCCCGAAGACTGAAAAGTGTCCACGCGCACATCGTTCATATTGATCTGCACATCAACCTCTTCTGCTTCCGGTAACACTGCAACGGATGCCGCTGACGTATGAATCCGACCCTGAGATTCAGTCTGGGGAACGCGCTGCACACGGTGAACGCCCGACTCGAACTTCATTTTTCCATAAACGTCTTCGCCTTCAACTTTACATATAATTTCTTTGTAACCTCCGTTGCTTCCTTCTGTAAAATCCATGATGGAAGAGCGCCAGCCCATCTTTTCAAAAAAACGTTGGTACATCCTGAAAAGATCTCCGGCAAAAATCGCCGCTTCATCGCCACCGGTTCCGCCTCTTACTTCAAGAATAACATTCCGGCTGTCGTTCGGATCTTTTGGAATAAGCAATTCTTTGATCAATTGCTCCTGAATTTCCAGTTTTGGCTGGAGATCGTCAAGCTCTTCCTTTGCCATTTCCCGCAATTCTTCATCCTTTTCAGTAGCAATGAGTTCTTTGGTACCAGCAATATCTTTCTGCAGTTTTTGATAAATCATATATTGCTCCACGATCTTGCCCAGATCCTTGTACTCCTTGCTGATCTTGGAATAACGGGCAGAATCTGTAACAATCTCCGGTTGAATAATTTGTTGCGAAACCTCTTCGAAACGTTCTTTTATGGCTTCTAATTTATCTTGCATGATATTACGATAGCTTGGGCATTGGTCAATTGGGCCACAAAGATAGTCAATATTCAGTTTTTAACCCGAAGTACAGGTGCGTTCGTTTGAAACCCACGACGTTTTTGATTTAAAATGAATGATATTTGAATTGGAAAAGACTTCTTTACGTTCCTTTAAAACCAATATCTGATTTCAGACACATGAAAAATTTTGCAATCGCTTTACTTTTAATATTTACCATCCTGGCTTGTGATTCCAAGCGACTGGACAATACAAAGGCACTTTCACAGGAGATAAAAGCAACACAGATTAAGCGGGTAACCAATACACAACTCGTTTATACTGTTGATGAATGGGGTAAAAAAATCTCGGCAATCGCTGCAAAATCATTGCAAAAAGAATTGACCGCACACCCCGAAAATGCAGGAGAACTCTGTAAGGATTTATCCAAAATCCCGTTGATTACTGCGCTTGAAAAAGAGTATGGTGTGCAAATTCAGCTGCTCGGTGCTGGTGACGCTGCCAACAAAAGCCTCAACCCCAAAGAAAGGGAATTGCTGGATGCATATTTGTACAGCGCTAAAAACAAGGCCGTAGCGAGCGACAATGTACAGCAGCTCAACGATACTTTACTGGTGTATAACACGCCTGTACCTGCCGACGACCCAATCTGTAAAACGTGTTCCGTGGGAACAGAGGTACCATTCGCGCTCTGGAGGTTGTTGTTCGACAAAAAAGAAATCATCAGAAAACTCGACGCGAAAATGCTAAAGGAATAATTTTAGTAGCTGTGACGGAAATTGTACTAAACAAATTGTTCACAGATTTCTAAAAGAATATGTCTGATTTACATGATGAAATAAAGAATGATCCTTATAGGCAAAATAAACAGATTCCCACGGTCATAGAATCAGAGATTTTGAAGGCCCTCTCCTTTTACCCGGAATTACAAAAAACCTGTATACGTTTCGTCTTCAAACAAAATATAAAAAAATCGGTGATGCAGGCACAGCCCGACATTCCGGCGCTCTTGAAGGGAAAAAGGGCTTATAACATCAATATCAGTGCGTTATTTAAATTAACGACGACAGCCATTCCTATTCATCAGATTCCAAAAGACATCATGGTCGGCTGGATCGGGCACGAATTGGGTCATGTGATGGATTATGAAAACCGAGGCATCTGGGGTATAATAAGATTTGGTGCCGGTTATGTTTTCTCGCCCGATTTTGTGCGCCAGGCTGAACGCGTTGCAGATACTTACGCAGTGGAACACGGTTTAGGATGGTACATTTTACAGACCAAAAATTTTATTCTTAACCACGCAGATTTGTCCCAAAAATATAAGGACAAAATCGCCCGGCTTTATTTGTCACCGGACGATATTGTGGAACAGGTTCGTTTACTGGAAGAAAAACAGCTCGCTGAACAGAACAATACGCTATAAACAGCTGTCCACAAACTTCCCGAATTCAAGAAATTCTTCTTCCTTCATCACGCGCGGAATTTTGACCTGTCCGCCCAGCTTTTTAGTCTCCTCGCTCCATTTATAGAATATTTCTTCCGGAATCAGTTCTACCTCAACACCTTTGAGCGCTTTCCCCCGTGCAACCTGATAATTTTTGTTGTTTTCAGAAAGCGTTTTGTCAAGCGACTCCGCCACCTTGACCTTATCGGGAGATTTATCACAACTTAAGTACCACTTGTGAATATATTCGTCGTTACGGTGCACTGCGGCGACAATAAATTCTTTAACCACCACATCATACTCCTGTTCAATAACACGCAGGCCGTCATTCATCTGATTCACTGAAAGCTGGCTTCCGACCACATTGAGGTAATGTTTGGTACGGCCGGTTATCTTAATCTCTGCTCTTTCTTTGTCCGTAATCGTCACGGTATCCCCGATCATGTAGCGCCATGCCCCGGAAACAGTAGAAATGAGTAATACGTAATTGACATTTTCGGACGCATCTGCAATCGAAAAAACTTTCGCTCCCGGCTTGACAAGTCCGTCCTCATCCACATTTTCGGCATCAAAAGGCACAAATTCATAGAATATGCCGTTGTCAGGAAAAAGCGCCATTGCCTCTGTCCCGGGCCGTTTTTGAATAGCAATAAAACCCTCAGAAGCCAGATAAGTATCGATATACACCAACGGATGTGCCAGTAATTTTTCCATACTTTTCCTGTATGGCTCAAATGCTACACCTCCCGTGGTGTAAACCGCCAGATTCGGCCAGATTTCATGAATGTTGTTCAGTTTGTGGTGGGCGATAATTTCTTTTAGCATCAGCTCAATCCAGGCAGGAATTCCCGATATGCATCCAATATCCCAATCAGCCGCTTGTTCGGCGATTTTTTTTACACGCTCATCCCAATCTGTAATATCCGCGATTTCCCTTCCCGGCTTGTAAAACCCGCCAAACCAGCCTGGCAGGTTACTTGCGCTGATTCCACTGATTTCGCCTTCTTTGTGATCATCCTTTTCAATAAGCTTAGTACTGCTTCCGAGCATCAGGATTTGCTTGGTAAAAAAATCGCCGGGCAAATCGAAAGCGCCCATATTGGCAATTTCCAGCATTCCTGCCTTCCTGATGGAAGCAAGCATGTCGTCCGTTACAGGAATGTGTTTGCTATGGCTCGTTGTGCCGCTACTCAAAGCGAAATAATCCTGTCCACCGGGCCAGGTCACATTCTGATGGCCTTCCAGCAAATAATGCCACCAGTCATCATGCATTTTATCATAGTCATGTACAGGTACTTTTTCCTGAAATGCTCGTATGATATCTTCACTTTCCAATAATTCACTAAATTGATATGCCTTTCCAAAGGCTGTATATTTTGCTTTTTCAAGCATCTCCCGGAGCAGTTTTTCCTGGACCTTTGCAGGGTCAGGATCAGGCATGATCATACCGGTAAATTCGATTGCCTTTTTTATTAATTCACCTATAACGGCCATGTTGTGAGTAGTATTTAAATGTATATTGATTGCGATCAATTCATTAATGTGGCAAAAAGTCGTGCCAGTTTGTCCGATATCGTTTTATTTAGTAAAGAGGAAATACACCAATCTGTCTCATGATGAAATTACATAAGTGCTTTGTCAACCGTCTGCCTTTTATTTGTTTCGTTTTATTGTGGACTTTTCCACTTCTGGCACAAAACAACATCCTTGTTTTTCAGTCGGATTTTGGATTGAAGGATGGTGCTGTTTCCGCAATGAAAGGTGTAGCTGCTGGCGTTTCTCCTGAATTGAAATTGTATGACGTTACGCATGAAATTCCTGCATATAATATTTGGGAAGCTGCATACAGACTCGTGCAAACCGCACCATACTGGCCGCCGGGAACGGTATTCGTTTCGGTTGTGGATCCGGGCGTAGGAACGTCCAGAAAATCAGTTGTAATGCTGACTAAAACGGGACATTATTTTGTGACACCAGATAACGGAACGCTTACATTTATAGCCGAAAAACTGGGTATTCAGGAAGTAAGAGAGATTGACGAGGTAAATAACAGGCGTAAGAATTCAAGCGAATCTTACACATTTCACGGCCGTGATGTATACGCCTTCACTGGTGCGCGACTGGCTGCCAAAGTCATTTCCTTCGAAAAAGTGGGCCCGGTTCTTCCTCAAAAAGTCGTTTCGATAGCCTATCAAAAAGCGGAATACACTGGCAATACAGCTTATGGCGGAATTCCGATACTTGATATACAATATGGCAATGTCTGGACAAATATCGACAAACCTGTGTTCAACAAGCTGGGGATTAAAACCGGCGACGACATTCAGGTAACCGTTTTTAAAAATAAGGAACAGGTTTACAAAGGCAAAGTTAAGTATGTGAACACATTTGGGGATGTTTCAGAAGGAGAAAATGTGGGCTATTTTAATAGTCTGCTTAATTTTTCGTTGGGTATCAACATGGGTAATTTCTCGGAAACATACCACGTTTTTAGCGGAAATGAATGGCGTATCGTATTATCAAAGTGATTTAAAAATGAAACAGTCACGACAAAATGAACAACATCAATTTAAGCACGAATTTTTCGGCGGGCTTTTCGTAATCCTGATTCTTGGATTTATAGTGTATATGGCCCAGTACGAATACCATCACGACAATGATGTAATGGCCACCAGCAAATACATTATGGTTACGGTCACAGGAAAAAGGATCGGGGCAGGAAAAGGGCACCCAAGGCTCGTATACATCCGGGATGGCGTAGTTCCTGTTGGCGTAAAAACCAGAGGAAAATGGTATTTTGAAACCGTAGTAGGGGAACAAACAGTTGTTAAATACAGCCCGAAATATCATGAATACCGCGAACCGTACCATCGTCCTGAGCCACTTGGATATCTGGTTATATTCATATCAATAATTACTTTGATCATGATCGGGAGAATGGTCTGGCTGGCGCAACAGGTTTGGTTTGATAAAAAGGAAAATCCGGATCTGTCTGCACAAATCCGGATTTAATTATTCTTATTTTTCTAAAACGCTATCGGGTGACCTGATAGATTTCGTACCAGTCCTGATTATTTAGTTTAATCTCCGACGCGCTCGCGGCGTTTCTGATTCTGGCCTCAGAAAGGGATCCAATGATCGGCAAAGTGCCTAGTTTCATCAGCCAGGCAACCGCAGTCTGCTCAATATTGGCGTCATATTTTTTACTAATCTCTTCCAGTTTAGCCCTCAACCTCACCACCTTCTCCTCTGTTCCGTTCAGGATTTTCCCGCCAGCCAGCGGAGCCCAGGCAAGGGGCTTACTAAAGCTCTGCTTGATGAAATCAATTCTGCCATCTTCAATGGCAGTCGTGTTCATCAGGTTCAGTTCTATATGATTTGTAACGATGGGAATGCGCAGGTAGGAGGCAAGTAACTGGTGCTGAAACACGCTGAAATTAGCGACGCCAATGTGCTTTACTTTTCCGGATTTGACAACTTCTGCCAGCGCCCCGGCCGTTTCTTCCGGATCTGCCAGAAAATCGCTGTGATGCAGCAAAAATATGTCCAGATAATCCGTTTTGAGCCTTTTCAGGGATCCGTTCACACTATTGATAATATGCTCACGGGAGGTGTCATAATATTCAAGATAACCATTTTCTGATTTCCTGATCCCGCATTTGCTAAAAAGCACAATATCCTCCCGCTTGAAAGATTTACTCTGGATAATCTTACCGAAATGTTCTTCTATTGTCAGGTTGCCGTAAACATCAGCATGATCGAAAGTGTTAATTCCAAGCTCCAGGCATAAATTAATGGTTTTCTCAATCTGTGAAGTTGTTAGCGCCCCTTCGTCCGTCCATCGCCAGAAACCGTAAATTGCTTCTGATACTTTGGGACCTGAATCACTCAGACTTACTTTTTTCATTCGGTGGTTGTTTGAATCGAAATGCAAAAATACCCTAATTTTAAAAATAGCAATCAAAGCAGACAGCCGTTCACAATTTAACTTGTTTTTTTGCTGAAAGTCAGATGATTACATTTTCAAATTTTTGAACGGTTGTCAGCGAACAACAGCAATTTCACTTTTAGGCTTCTTATCTTTTACAATCAGGTAAAAATCATTTTCCAATTCCAGATATCCATAATCGTAAACAAAAAAATATACGTTCCCCTTTTGCGTGGTGCGCATGCTGGTCATCAGGTTAAAGTCAAAACCTCTTATTGCCAGCATATTTTTAGTTGTTTTGGATTTCTCATCCGGACAGAGCTCCTCTAAAATGCGGCGGTTTTTGCGAAGCTGGTTGTTCATGTTCCGCACCAGGTTGTAGGAATCAGAATTCAGCCTGTTATTGTAGCTGTTCCGGCACATATCCGAACAAAACTTTTTGTCGACCCGCCCTGCAAGCGGCTTTTCACATTCGAGACAATTATTCATTTTAGTTGCTGATGAGTTAAAGGAAAACGGCAAGACATACCTTCTATTTTGATGTGTATCAATACATTGCGCAAGATAATCAATTTCACTACTCACTTTACTATAAATAAAAATTTCCGCTTGCAAACGGGTGCAAATGTTTTTATATGACTGTAAGTGATTAATAACCGAATCGTTTTTTCTCAATCCCACACCTTTGTCAGGTCGATTCGAAACGAGCGATTTGAAATATTCACTTTAAACAAAAACAGACATGAACTCAGTAAAATTAATCGGAAATGTAGGACGCGAAGTCAGTGTGAAAGAATTTGACGGTGGAAAAGTAGCGACATTTTCTTTGGTCACGAGCGAATCTTACATCAACAAAAATAAAGAAGAGGTGACAAGTAACACCTGGCACTCTATTGTAGCATGGGGGCCGCTTGCTCAGCGCTGCGAAACATTATTAAACAAAGGCAAGACAATCTCCATTGAAGGGAAACTGAACAATCGTCAGTATCAAAACAAAGAAAACCAAACCGTTCGGGTAACGGAAATTGTGGCTCTTAAAGTCGAAGAGGTGAATGACCAGGCTGTTAAGCGTTGAGCGATCGTGGATGATCCAGGATAAGCTCCGTGTTGGCGACAAACCAAACGTTCCTACGGAACGAAATTAAATTTGACGGCATTTTCTCTACCGACCGAATGTTCCTAACGGAACAAAAAAACGCTTTTGATGATGATTCATTTGTCCTATGGGGACGTCGTTGGTTGGTGAAAAACTTGGAAGCAAAAAAACCAAACGTTCCTACGGAACGAAAATTAAATTTGACGGCATTTTCTCTACCGACAAAATGTTCCTGACGGAACAAAAAAACGCTTGTGATGATTCATTTGTCCCATGGGGACGTCGTTTGGTTGGTGAAAAACTTGGAAGCAAAAAAACCAAACGTTCCTACGGAACGAAAATTAAATTTGACGGCATTTTCTCTACCGACCGAATGTTCCTAACGGAACAAAAAAACGCTTGTGATGATGATTCATTTGTCCTATGGAGACATTTGGTTGGGGAAAACAATACGATTACGCGAATGCATTTTGTCCCATGGGGACGTTTCGTCGGCAGAAAATAAACCCCCGTTATGAGAATCAATTTGTCCCGTAGGGAAATTTGGTTGGTAGAAAACAATACGATCGCGCAAATGCATTTGTCCCGTAGGGACACCTGGTTGGTAGAAAATCAACGCCCGTTATGAGAATCAATTTGTTCCGTAGGGACATCTGGTTGGTAGAAAAGCAACGCCCGTTGAGAATCAATTTGTTCCGTAGGGAAATTTGGTTGGTAAAAATAATACGATCCCGCAAATGCATTTGTCCCATAGGGACATCTGGTTGGTAGAAAAGCAACGCCCGTTATGAGAATCAATTTGTTCCGTAGGGAAATTTGGTTGGTAAAAACAAGACGATTGCGCGAATCAATTTGTCCCGTAGGGACATCTGGTTGGTAGAAAAGCAACGCCCGTTATGAGAATCAATTTGTTCCGTAGGGAAATTTGGTTGGTAAAAACAATACGATCCCGCAAATGCATTTGTCCCGTAGGGACATCTGGTTGGTAGAAAAGCAACGCCCGTTATGAGAATCAATTTGTTCCGTAGGGACATTGGGTTGGTAGAAAACAATACGATTACGCGAATGCATTTGTGCCATGGGGACATTTCCTCGGTGAAAATAAACGCCCGTTATGAGAATCAATTTGTCCCATAGGGACATTTGGTTGGTAGAAAACAATACGATTACGCGAATGCATTTTGTCCCATGGGGACATTTCGTCGGTAGAAAATAAACGCCCGTTATGAGAATCAATTTGTCCCGTAGGGACATCTGGTTGGTAGAAAACAATACGATTACGCGAATGCATTTTGTCCCATGGGGACATTTCGTCGGTAGAAAATAAACGCCCGTTATGAGAATCAATTTGTCCCGTAGGGACATCTGGTTGGTAGACAGGCAGATAAAAATCGATTTTTCGTTCCGTGCGAACGCTTGGTATTGATAACAAACAATTCTCTAAATAATGGCAAACACATACACGCAAATACATCTCCATTTTGTATTCGCAGTAAAATATAGACGCGCAATAATTGGCTCCGAGTGGAAAGAACGGCTTCACCAATACATTACCGGGATTATCCAGCGGAACAAACATAAAATGCTACAAATCAACAGCATGCCAGACCACATTCACATTTTTATCGGAATGAGACCAGACCAATCAATTTCTTCACTCATACAAAATGTAAAAACAGAAAGTAGCAGATGGATTAACTCCGAAAGATTATGTAACTACAATTTCGCCTGGCAAGAAGGATATGGAGCATTTTCCTATGGAAAAAGTCAGACAAATGACGTAGTCAAATACATCCGAAATCAGGAAGAACATCACAGGAAAGAAACGTTTCTTAGCGAATATCGACGCTTGCTGGACTTTTTTGAGGTTGATTGGGATGCCAAATACATTTTCAGGGAAACTGAATAAAGTCATGGGATTTGTAAAAAAATGCTCCATTGATGCTGAGTAAAGGCATCAATGAAGCATTACACAATTGTTCGATCTCATTCCTTAACCAACGCCTCTTTCCATTTGCCATAAGCCTCCTTTGCTGCATGGGTAAGCGTGGCGTCAGGTTCGATGGTCTGTAATGAAGAAAGTCCAACGAACGCATCCTGGCGACTTTTGTAATACCCAAGTCCCAGCCCTGCTCCGCGTGCTGCCCCCTGAGCTCCGTCCGTATTGTAAAGCTCTACCGTAGCGCCTGACACGTTGGCGAATGTCTCTCTGAAAACCGGGCTCAGGAACATATTTGCTTCGCCCGCACGAATATTTTTAAGGGAAACACCCAACGTTTCCATAATTTCCATCCCGTAATACAAGGCAAAAACAATTCCTTCCTGCGCTGCGCGCGTGTAGTGACTCAATCCATGGCGACTAAAATCCAGACCCTGGAAATTCGCACCCGGTGTTTTATTTTCAAGCATACGTTCAGCACCATTACCAAACGGAAGACAGATCAATCCATCCGAGCCAACCGGTGCTTTCGCGGCCAGCTCGTTCATACCAGGATATGAGACATTTCCCTGTAACAACGTATTTCTCAGCCAGCTGTTCAGGCTACCTGTTCCATTGACACATAGCAAAACGCCGTAACGCGGCGCTTCCGAAATTGGATTTACGTGTAAAAAAGTATTCACCCGCGATTGCGCATCATACTTGATCTGGTCGCTTACACCATATACCACGCCGGAAGTTCCCGCTGTGGCTGCCACTTCTCCCGGTTCAAGCACATTGAGTGAAAAGGCATTATTCGGCTGATCACCGGCACGATAAGTAACGGGAGTACCAACTTTCAAACCCAATGCTTCTGCACCGGAAGCTGTAAGACGTCCCTGTTCGGCAAATGTTGGCAGGATTGTCGGTATTAAGGAGTGGTCAAAACCGAAATGGTCAAGCAGGAAATCAGCAGGTTTCTGTTCCTGAAAATCCCAGAAAATCCCCTCAGATAATCCGGAAGGAGTTGTGACAACTTCCTGGGTCATCCGTGCAGCCAAATAATCACCTGGCAACATGAATTTATGTACTTTGGCGTAAATTTCGGGTTCATTCTGCTTTACCCAGCCAAGTTTGGAAGCTGTAAAATTTCCGGGAGAGTTCAACAGATGTGGCAGTACGAGGCTTTCTCCCAACGCTTCCAAAGCCTTATTTCCTACTTCAACGGCGCGGCTGTCGCACCAGATAATGGAAGGCCGAAGTACATTCAGATCTTTGTCAACCACCACCAGGCCATGCATTTGGTAAGAAATTCCTATCGCACCAACTTCATCAGGCGCAATTGCGGACTTTTTCATTACGGCTTTTGAGGCCAGGCAGGCGTTTTCCCACCACAATTCGGGCTGCTGTTCCGCAAAGCCGGCTTTCGGAGCGGCGATAGCCATTTCTTTTTCAGGATAGAACGCCGAAGCAACAACCTCGCCTGTATCGGAATCAAGCAAGCAGGCTTTTACCGAGGAACTTCCTAAATCAAATCCAAGAAAATACATATATTCAGTTAATTATGACCGTACGGCAATGTTTATTGTAAGACAAGTACTAATTAATACAAAAATGTTCCAAGTATGAACAAAATTATTAAATAATAAGTGTAAATAACACACTTATTATTTATTTTCAAATTGGATAAATCATTTGGATTGACAATCTTTGAAAAGGAAAAATCAATCTAAATATCACTTTTCCGCAAAGATATTCAGACTTATGGAATCAATTTCAAACCGAAATTGTGTTAACTCCAAGCGCTTTGAAATTAATACTTTAGTCCTGATTAATTTAGAATAAAAACCAAATAGGCCGTCAAGGGGAATATGAAAAAAGTTGTACAGGTTATAATGGCAGGAGGACTGCTGATTTTATTTGCAGGATTTGGCCCAACAGAAAAAAACTGGGACAAAACTTTTTCCCGTTTGGACCGGGAAGTTAAAACCAATAGTAAAGCTTACCAGACTTTGGGCGAAGCAACCAAAACCATTGGGCACAGGCTGACAGGTAGCAGCAACGGCGAGAAAGCCGAAGATTATGCCTTCAACCTGCTCAAAAGTTATGGATTTACGGATGTTGCCTACCAGCCATTTGAGGTGGAAGCCTGGATGCGTGACACAGTGACACTGAGCATTGCACCCGGAAGCAGTGACAATTTCCGTGAAGTGCCGGTCGTGTCTCTTGCCCACTCACCCGTTAAGGCAGATCTGAAAGGTGAAATTGTCGATGCCGGTAACGGACTTGAAGAAGATTTCGAAGCGATCAAAGACAAGATCAAAGGTAAAATAGCGCTTGCTAATATTGGCCTGGTGGGTGTGGAAGGCAAAAAAAACCTGCATCGCTCCGAAAAAACGGCTTTGGCGATCAAATACGGTGCGAGCGGAATTATCATGGTCAATGGCGCCCCGGGAAAAATATTGCTGACCGGAACTGCTTCAGTTACCGGAGCAATAATCCCGATCCCCGCAGTTTGTATCTCAAACGAAAGTGGCAAGGAACTCCGGACCTGGATCAAGGAAGAAGCTCCTCTGGAAGCACATATTGACATGCGTAATGTGTCAAAAAAGATTAAAGCACGTAACGTAATCGCCACGCTTAAAGGGAAAAGTGACGAGAAAGTGATCATTGGCGGACACCTGGATTCGTGGGATCTGGCTACTGGCGCGATAGACAATGGCATTGGTTCATTTGCTGTGATGGACATTGCGAGAGCATTCAAGGCCTTGAAAGTAAAACCGGAAAGAACGATACAGTTTGTACTTTTCATGGGTGAAGAACAAGGGCTTTTGGGCTCAAAATTCTTTGTGAAAGAACTGAAACGTACCGGAGAAATTGATAAAGTGGGTTACATGATGAACCTCGACATGACCAATGACCCAAAAGGTGCAAATATTTTCGGGCGAGAGGAAATGAATCCTTTCTTTAAAGAAGTCGGTAATGCCATTCAGCGTATTGACCCGAATTTCAAAAACGAATTAGGTAACAGGGCCGGGCTACACAGTGACCACCAGCCGTTTATGCTTGAAGGTGTACCAATCGCAGGTTTGTCGGGCCGCCTGGATCCTTCCATTTTACAATGTTACCATGCGGATTGTGACAGTTTTGATCTTGTGAATGAAGACCAGCTGAAAAATACGGTGCGGATCGGATCCATGTATTTGTTCGCCCTCGCCAATGCCGGCACATTTGCCGTCAAAAAACTCACTGACGATAAAACAAAAGAGTTTCTCATTTCCCAGGGTCTCAAACAGGAGCTCATACTTGGCCAGGAATGGCGCTGGGGAGAATGATCAATAAAAATGGCCGGATAATCCGGCCATTTTTATTGATGCCCGCTCTGTATCCAAATCCTGTCGCTCCCTTTATTTGCGCTTACTAAATTCACCGCCGTTAAATAAATAAAGATTGACATTCTGCTACCATTATAGGTTACTTTGATTCACTTTCACTTTGTTGCCGATCATTGACAAGTTGTTAAAGGCCTGCCTTTTAATTTGTTGAATTGCCTGATCTATTGTAGTGTACGCTGATTGCTTGTAAGTTAAAAAGTTGTTTTCCCGCTTGTATTATGTTTTGCCGGACGGCTGTTTCCGCCCTGATTTGCTGTAAATAATCTCATTGAAGTATCTTAAACTGCTCACCAGTAAATTGTTCAACCATGAAGACTATTACTACTCATTATTTTCCAAATCTCTTTAGTAGAATGGCGCTGTGGGGTATGACCTCACTTGTCCTTTTCCTGTCTTCATGCAGCAAGGATTCTGATCCGGCTCCACTCGACATCAGCGCAACACTTTCGGCGCATACCTGGACAATCAAATCACTTACGGCGGTTGCAGATGGCAAAAATTATAGTTCCGCGTCCGAATTAACCAATAGCGAAATCACTTTCAAGGCTGACGGAAAATATCAGGAATATGATCCAAGCGACAAAACTACGCTGACAGGCACGTGGAAATTAAACGGACAGACACTTACGGTTTCAGATGACAATTCGAGTTTTTTTGGTGATGTTTCAGATCTGACCACTTCCGGATTTCTGCTTTCACTTCCTCAGGTAGACGTGAGCAAACTGGACCTCGACAAAGATATTTCCACACTCACGGCGGCAGACAAGGATTACATTTCGTTTTACCAGGTATACTTGCTTTATTTTGGCAATTTTACAGGATTTGATACAAAAACGACTCCTGCGAAAGTGCAGATCAAGTTCAATTTTGTAGTCAAATAACAATTTAAAAAGGGGCTAAAAATTTAATGAGGCAATCCGGAAGGGTTGCCTCTCTGGTTTTTTATGGGCACCTGGATAACAAATTTTGCGAAATCAATTTCCCGTTTCTGCTTCTTGATCTGGCCCATGCGGTAAAACTGGCAACAAACCGATTACACTAAGAGGTGAAGCTCATACGAATTTTAACGAAAACAAGGTTTGCATTACGAGAATCGGAACAATGTTGAAATAGCAAACTGTCTTTTCAACAAACCTTATTTGGAGACGACTTTCAAACCGATAATCGATCCGATCAGAAGCGTCACGAAGAAAAGGCGCCAGAAATCAGCTGGTTCTTTATAGAAAAAAACACCGATCAGCACAGTTCCCACCGCCCCTATTCCAGTCCAGACCGCATAAGCAGTACCGATCGGGATGGTTTGAATGGCACGATTAAGAAAGAAAAAACTGAGCGAAATACAGGCAATAAATCCCAGACTCCATTTCAGATTGGAAAAATTGTTTGAGAGTTTCAGACAAGTTGTAAAACCGATTTCGAAAATTCCGGCAATACAAAGAATTAGCCAAGCCATTGTAAATTAAGTTAATGAAGGAATATCATACCTCATTTTGATACCGATTTCCTTTACAAAGGTCAGGCGAATTTGTCCAATAAAATTTTACAATTGTTAAAAAATAAGCTTCATTTCATCTCCGCCCTGATCCTGCTGAGTGAAACCTGGCTGATTCCCAGATAAGAAGCAATGTGGCCAAGCTGCACACGGCGGGCAATGTTCGGGAAGCAGGCTAAAAAATCAGCATACCGTTCCGATGCCGTTTTAAATTGCTGCGCCATAAAGCGTTCATCAGCTTTGATGAATTCATTTTCCGCAAATTTCCGGCCCCAGTTGGCCAGCGTTATATCAGTTTGGTAAAGTTGTTGTAACACATCCTGACTGATTTTGTACACTGCCGCATTTTCCAGGAGTTCAATACTTTCGTAACCCGGTTTATTCCCAAAATAGCTATTGAGAGATAATAGCGCGTCGCCTTCCTGACAAAAACAAAATGTAACCTCACTGCCATCTTTTTGAAAGAAAACCCTTGCAATTCCTTCTTCAAGAAAATAGACTGTCTTTTCAATTTTCCCCTCCCGGACCAACAAATGGCCTTTTGGGTAATGCTGTAAGTCGAGCAAACTGGTGAGCGTGGAAAGTGCCGCTCCGGACAGGCCGAGCATTTCAAAGGATCTTAGTATGTTTTCCATTAACCGTTCGCTCAAAGTTCGCAAATAACAAAAGGCAAAGTAACCGTGTTTAAGCAATAAGTACTGATATTTGCAACCGGAATTTTGATCAGATATGCTTGTATTTCCAAACGCAAAAATTAACATTGGCTTAAACATTACGGAGAAACGGCCTGACGGCTATCACAACCTCGAATCTTGTTTTTATCCGATTGGATGGTCCGATGCACTTGAAATTCTGCCGCAGGAAAAATTCAGTTTCAAATCCAGTGGAATTCCGGTTCCCGGAGATGCGGATTCGAATTTGTGTTCGAAGGCTTACAGGCTCGTGGCGGCTGATTACGCTATTCCGGAAGTTGATATGCATTTGCTGAAAGCCGTTCCAATTGGCGCAGGCCTTGGCGGCGGTTCATCGGATGCAGCGTTTACAATCAAAGCGCTGAACACACTTTTTGATTTGAAAATATCAGTTGAAAAACAAATCGATTACGCAAGCAGCCTGGGCAGTGATTGCGCTTTTTTCATCCGTAATGAACCCGCATATTGTTTCAACAAAGGTGACGAATTTGAAAAAATAAATATAAACCTCAAAGACAAGTGGATCGTACTTGCCAATCCGGGGCTACATATTTCAACAGTTGAGGCATATTCAGGTATTAAACCACAACAGTCTGGCCAGGATTTGCGTATTGAATTACAAAAGCCGATTGCGTTCTGGAAGAATTCAGTGAAAAATGATTTTGAAGCAACTTTATTTGAAAAGTATGGTCTTTTACGTGAAATCAAGGAAAAATTCTATAAGCTTGGCGCGGTGTACGCGTCCATGAGTGGCTCGGGATCAACCGTCTATGGAATTTTTGATGAAGAAACGAATTTATCACACCAATTTGCCGGCTGCAAGATCTGGCAAGGATTGATGCAGTAAATTTAATTTACCCGTTGTATGCATGAAGGTAAAAAATAGTCGTTATATTCACTTATTGCTTTTAATCACCTGTTTTCAAAATTGAACAGATCTATTGAACAGATATAATGAGTCCTAAACACTCCACCAAATTACGGGAGAATCCGTTCACCAGCCGCCGGGAGCCAATTGGCTTCATGCTTTGGCTTGGAGTGATAGGCAGCTCACTTGTTTTTGTTTCCATTTTCATTACCTGCCTTTTAAGAATGCAGGGAACAAACAGTCATTTTATTGCGCTTCCCGACATGTTCTGGCTGAGCACACTGGTGATTCTTTTCAGCAGTATATTACTTCATGAAGCCAATCTCGCTTTCAGTCAGGAACGTTTTTTACATTACCGGCTTTTCCTTGGTGCTACCCTTTCCCTCGGAATTACGTTTATGTTATTACAAGGAATCGGTTGGCTGGAAATGATAGATAACGGCTTTTTTATCAACCGAAACACGTCAACAGGTTTTGTTTATTTGCTTACCGGCCTGCATTTGGTTCACATTCTCGGGGGTGTAATTTATCTTTTCATGATGTTCCAGAAGGCGTTGAAAAACAGTTCCTACGTTGATTCATTTGTGTACAGCGTGAATCCGCCAAACCGATTACGTCTCAAACTGATTACAAGATACTGGCATTTTGTAGACGCTTTGTGGCTGGTTGTATTTCTTTTCATGGTGCTGTTGTACCAATAGTAAATTTCAATCTTGTTTTTGAACAGGTTCTGTGGAAGGGAGCGATCTTCCTTTCAGGCTTCTGCGTGCCAGAAACGCGCCAATCAACGTCAATACAGCAGCAAGTAACATCGGCGCTCCTGCAAAATGAATGGGAGCATCAGGTTTCGTGAATAAATAGAACAAATTTGTCATCAACGGCGGACCGATAATAGAAGTCAGGCTTTGCAGGCTTGTGAGTGCGCCCTGAAGTTCTCCCTGCTCATTTGCTGCAACCTGGGTGGATATAATTCCCTGTAACGCAGGTCCGGCGATACTTCCCATAATGTAGGGAATCATAAAAACGAACATCATCCAGCCCGAGCCCGCAAAAGCGTAAAGCACAAAACCGATTGCGTATAGAAGCAAACCGATATAAACTCCTCTTTTCTGACCCAGTTTTGGCAGAATTAATTTGATCAGATAACCTTGTACAATCGCGCTCAACACACCAACAGCTCCAAGAGAATATCCGATCATAGCTTCGCTCCATCCAAATTTCTCAATTACGTAAAAAGACCAGTTGCTCTGTACAGCGTGTAATGCAATGTATAAAAGCGTAAGAGAAAAAAGCAAGCCATAAATCACCGGATAGCGTTCGAGCCTTTTGAGAGAACCAATCGGATTGGCCCTTGACCAATCGAATTTCCTGCGATTTTCGGGAGCAAGTGACTCGGGTAATATGAAATATCCGTACAGCCAGTTCAATAATGACAACCCGGCGGCGGCCATAAACGGAACTCTTGAACCATATTGCCCGAGCAATCCGCCAAGAACAGGACCAATGATAAATCCAAGACCAAATGCAGCACCAAGCATACCAAAATTCTGAGCCCGCTTTTCAGGTGTGCTGATATCGGCGATGTATGCCGCTCCGGTGGTGAAGCTTGCACCCATAATTCCCGCGATGATACGACCAACGTAAAGCCAGGCGAGCGTAGGAGCGAAAGCCAGGAAAATATAATCCAGACCAAAGCCAAAAAGCGACGCCAGCAACACGGGACGTCTGCCAAACTGGTCGCTGATACCTCCAATAATCGGCGCACAAATGAACTGCATAAAAGCGTAGGCAAACAAAAGCCAACCGCCATCACGCGAAGCATTACTGATGCTGTCGCCGGTAAGTTCGCTGATCAGTTTGGGCATTACCGGAATGATAATTCCCAGTCCGATTACATCAATAAGAAGTGTTATGAAGATAAAACCGAGTGCAGGTGTTCGTTTCAGGGCCATGACAGAACGTTAGAATTTAAAAGTACGGCTAAAATTTGAAGCCACAATATCTGGCAACTTGGAATTTCGATTTTGTATATTTGAACAATCCGTTTAAAAACACATGAGCCCTTTTCCAGCAATACGTACAGATATTTTTTCAGTCTTTATTTTGCTTGGCGTGGTCCAGGGATTTTTCCTTGCTTATTTTTTTATAGTTAATAGCCGCGGGAATCGATTTGCGAATCGCTTTCTTGGCGCTTTGCCTTTCTGCCTGTCGGTTGTCATGACGGACGTATGGCTTGGCTACACCAACTACATGTTTTCGGTTTTATGGCTTGTCGATTTCTCTGAACCAATAAATCTGCTGTTCGCTCCGCTTACCTTTCTGTATATAAAAACGGACATCAGCAAACGCTTTCGCAGGATTGATCTGTTTCATTTTCTACCTGCATTTCTATACTTCGTTTACATGTGCCTGCTTATTTACCCGCAAAGCCACGAATTTAAATACAACGCAAACATAGGTGCTTTTCATCCCGAAATGAAAAGCATTAATGCAACCGAATACGGACAGCGCTGGATGTTTTTTTTGAAATGGAATATCAATGAACTTACTTTTATCAGCATGCTGATGTACAACATATTTACATTCATTTTCCTAAAAAAAGCATTCAGTGATAAGAATTTATCATTTTTGACAAAAGAATCTACGCCACTAAACTGGTATCGAAAACTGTATCTGCAACTATTGGCATTACTTATCGTATTTGTCCTGGCCCGCACTATTTTCCCCCACGACCTCGGCGATCACATTATTTCAGCATGTATTTCACTTATCATTTATCTGACAAGCATAACGGTATTCAATAAATCAATGTTTTTTCAGGAAACGGATTCGAGGGTAATCAGGAAATATGAAAAGTCATCGCTCACAACAGAACTACAAAATGTTACTCTGGAAAAACTGAACGAGGTAATGAAAACTGAAAAACCTTTCCTCGATGCTGGTTTCTCACTGCCGCTGCTGGCGAAAAGACTCGGGGTTTCTACGCATCATTTATCCCAGATTTTAAACGAAGAACTAGGCCAGACTTTTTTTGATCTGCTCGCTTCACATCGAATTCAGGAGGCTCAAAAATTATTGATTTCAGAGGAAAACAGTTACTTCAAAATTGAGGAAATAGCACAAATGGTTGGTTACAATTCAAAATCCTCGTTCAATAACGCCTTTCGGAAAATTACTGGTCTGACACCCTCTGACTTTAAAAAACAGCACTTGAAATAACCAGTTGTCACGTACGTTTTTATCGGGAAGTACATCTGACCGATAAAAACGTACTTTTTAGCGAAAACGCACACCTACATTTGGCTGTCAATTAAAACAACAGTCATGGAAAATCCCAACACGTTAAAATCTCATTCATCACGCCGGTACGATCTCGACTGGCTTCGGGTCCTTGCATTCGGAATTCTGATCTTTTTTCACGTCGGTATGTTCTTCAATTATTGGGAATGGCACCTGAAAAACGACGTGATCACACATGCTGTGGAATGGCCGATGCGTTTTACAAGTCAGTGGCGGATGGCCTTGTTATTTATGATTTCCGGCGCCGGCGTTTACTTCGCTCTCGGTAACCGGACCGGCGGTTCATTTCTGAAAGAAAGATTCATCCGGATTTTCGTTCCGCTTGTCTTCGGCATGTTCGTCATCGTCCCCCCACAGATCTTTTTCGAAAGACTTACGCAGGGCGAAACCTATTCTTATGCCGAATTTTACAAGACTGTATTCCAGTTCCAACCGTATCCAATAGGTAGCTTCAGCTGGCACCACCTTTGGTATCTGGTCTACATTTTCCTGTATTCGCTCGTTGGCCTGCCGCTGCTTTTGTTCATCCGAAGCCGCCCCGGAATGACTGCAAAATGGGCCGCGTTTTTCAATAATCCAATCCTCCTGATCTTAACTCCGGTAGCCTGGCACATGTTGGGGAATATTTATCTGGGCCAATATCCTACAACGCATAACCTGACGAGAGACTGGAACAATCATTTCCATTCATTTACGCTCTTTGTTTCGGGTTTTGTTCTCTGTACGCAAACATCGTTTTGGGAAACCCTGAAAAAATACAGAAAAGTGACTTTGATTATCTGGATTATCTTGACCACTATCCTGTACTCAGTGTATTGGATCAGTCATAGAGAAGTAAACGGCTGGACTGAAATTCTCTATGAAACCATCGTGACGACCAATTCCTGGTGTATTTTGCTTTGCTTTTTTGGATATGGTTATGTCTATCTGCAATTTTCAAATCGCTTTTTGAAATACGCCAATGAAGCAGTGTATCCATTTTACATCCTGCATCAGACTGTCATCATTTGTCTGGCGTATCCGTTGATCAACTCAGCGCTGCCCTGGGGTGTCAAATTCGTATATCTTTCCGTCGCCACATTTCTGGTGTGTTTGGTACTGTACCAATTCGTGATCAGACAATTTGGTCCGTTAAGGTTTTTATTTGGATTAAAAACGGGAAAGAAGAAAAGAGCTGCTAGCGTAGCACCAGGCTCAGAAATACTTATTTCTTCAGAATCTTAAATTCCACACGGCGGTTTCGCTGTTGCCCTTCCGGTGTGTCATTTTTGGCCACCGGAACGGTTTCTCCATAACCCTTACTGGCAACCCGATCCGGTTCAATACCTTTCCCGATCAGATATTCCCTAACAGAATCGGCGCGGTCCTGTGATAGTTTGACGTTTGATTCGTTGCTACCAGTATTGTCCGTATGTCCGCCAAGCTCAATAGTAAGGGTTTTATTTTCGGTCATGGTTATCGCAATCCGGTTCAGTTCCGGAAAAGATTCCGTACTTAACGCCGATTTTCCTGTAGCGAAGAAGATGTTGTTCAAACGAACAATCTGCCCCTCTTCGATCGGTATCAGCTTTAGAGACTTATTCGTAATTTCAGTAAAGTCTTTCGACTTGCCATCTTTCGTTGAATCTGTAAGGTCAATATTTTCTCCTTCCGCGATAAAATTCTGCGCTACCGCACGCATGCTGTATTTTTTACCTTTTGGTAATACGATTTTATACTCGCCGGTTGTCGGGTTGGTGGTTGCTGTACCTACTTCCTCGCCGTCTTCGAGATTTTCATAAATGATGGTTGCCTCAACTGGTTTGCCGGTTTTGGAGTCGATCACTTTTCCGCTGATCATCGCAACCGGGTCAGCAGCAGGAACAATGGCCACAGGTGCTGTCGTAGAATCTCCTTCCACCGGTTTTGGTTTTAGATTGAATCGCACGATATCGCCTTTGCCCTCAGTATTTTTGAACGAAACCATGTAGGCATAATCGCCAAGTGCCGAAATCGTGTAATAGGCATCATAGCCATCGGTGTTGATTGCAGGCCCAAGATTTACCGGACGACTCCACCGTTTCCATGATTTGTCAATGCGTTTACTGTAATAGATATCGTTGCTGCCCTGTCCCCCTTTCCGATCGCTGGAAAAATAAAGGGTAACGCCATCTGGCGCGAGAAAAGGCGTGGTTTCAGTAAATTCCTCTGTATTTATTTCTTTGCCCAAATCCTCCGGTTTGGACCAGGTTCCATTTTTTTGTTTAAAACTGACATACAGATTGTCGATTTTACTGTTCTTTTTTTCACTGAACGACATGACCAGTACCTTTCCGTCATTCGATAAAAAACCACAATCAAACTGCCCTTTGCTCGTTTTTGCGTATCCCGGAATATCTATTTTGTTAGGTGCCGCCCAACCTCTTGCGGTTTTTTTACTGGTAGAAAAACCTCTTGTTTCGTAAACACCATTTTTATATGAACCCTTGATCAGCAATGTGTTACCATCAGGCGTGATACTGTAAAGGCTGTTATACTCTTCTTTATTGATCGGTGCGGGAAGGCGCCTTGCCTGTGTCCATTTCTCGTTGCGTAATTCTGAAAACCAGATATCCTGGCTTCCTTTTGCTCCGTTGGTATTTTGCGGATGACTTACCCGGGAAAAGTAAATCGTCTTGCCATCCGGGGAGATGATAGGCCCAATTTCATTATATTCTGTATTGACGAGTTTCCCCAAATTCTCAAGCTGCGACCACCCGGGTACAGAAACCAGACACGAAATAACCAGCAGAGATAAAATACGCATTGCCTTTTTTTGAGGGTGTGTTAGTTAAAATTGATATAATGCCCGGAGTCGAAACCAACGATGCAGTATCAGGTTAATTCTGAGGACCTTTTACATACAACGACATATCCAGCGGCTTATTTTCCAGGTTGTTGTTCTGGTAAATTTCCATTTTTTCCAGTAAATCAGCAGGATTATCCGCAACCTGCAAAATGTTCCTGTTTGCTACGGTCAAAAATCCTTCCGCTACGAGCTTATCCAGATGTGCGATCAAGAAATCGTAGAGGCCGTTGATATTGAGGAGCCCAACCGGACCGTTAAAAGTTTTCAATTGGGACCAGGTCAGGATTTCAAACAATTCATCCAGCGTTCCATAACCTCCCGGCAAAGCGATTACACCGTCCGACATCGCTACCATTTTTGCCTTCCGTTCATGCATCGTTTCCACAAAATGAAGTTCAGTCAGCGTTTTATGTGCAACTTCGAGTTTTGCAAGAAAATTGGGAATAATACCAGTTGCGTTTCCACCATTGTCCATCGCTCCATCTGCGGCCCGTCCCATCAGCCCCATATTCCCGCCACCATATATCAGTCTGATTTTTCTTTTTGCCAGCTCAGCTCCTACCTGATAGGCAGCTTCACTGTAAATGCTGTTATTCCCGGGGTTCGCTCCGCAGTATACTACGATAGATTGCATATTTTATTTCAGATTTAATCTTTAATTCCTGTACCAATGGCCTGTCAGTTTCCCGGATGCAGTACAGAAGTTGTCAGTTCGTTCAGGTTTAATTCTCCAAAAGTACCGGAACTCATCAACAGCAAATTGGCGTCTTTCCAGGTTTGCTGTTTTAAAAAATCAAGCATTTCGGTCGCGTCTGTGAAAACCTGAAGATCATCCCTTTTAAACGCAAGTTTAATATCCTCTTCCGATATCGGTTCAAGACGTTTGTGTTCCAGCGTAAGCGGGTTGTAGTAAACCACAGCTACGTCCGCAGCATTCAATTTCCTGCGGTATTGCTTCAAAAAAGTTTTATTCAGACTGCTGAAAGTATGTAACTCAGCGCAGGCAACCAGCTTACGGTCGGGATATTGTTCCTTCACGGCTAGCGTAGTTGCTTCTACTTTAGAGGGCGCGTGTGCAAAATCACGGTAAATATTGACGGTTTCGTTACTCCCCAGCAATTCCAGCCGTTTTGAGGCGCCCTTAAAGGTTTGAATGGCTGCGTAAAACTGCTCATCGGTGATACCCAGTTTATCACAAACCATTCTGGCACCGTTGATGTTTTTCATGTTGTGTTCGCCAAAAACAAGAACCGGAACTTCACCCAGATTTTGCGTGATCAGCAGCGTTTTACCTGCTTCTACACGATACGGATGCGCCTGATAAGGCAAATTGGAGACGTCGCTTCGCTCCTTTTGCCCAATCACATTCAGCATATCATCCGATTCGTCATAGATAATTGCACCCGCTTTCGGCAATGAATCTGCAAGCAGCTCAAACTGCTTTACGTATGCTTCCCAGGTCGGGAAAACATTAAAATGATCCCAGGCAATCCCACTTATCAATGCGATATGCGGTTGGTAATGCATGAATTTTGGCGTGCGGTCCAACGGTGATGTAAAATACTCATCGCCTTCAATAACGATCAATGGTGCTTCTTCGGAAAGCTTTACCATGTAATCAAATCCATCGATCTGAGCGCCTACCAGATAATTAAAAACCCGGTTATTTGCCTGAAGAACGTGCAGAATCATCGACGTGATCGTCGTTTTGCCGTGACTTCCTGCGATGACAACCCGCTGTTTATCCTGACTTTGTTCAAAAATATACTCAGGATAAGAATAAACTTTAATTCCCAATTCCTGTGCTTTGGCAACCTCAGGATTATCCTCGCGCGCATGCATTCCAAGGATTACAGCATCCAGATCCTCCGAAATTTTCTCGGGAAACCATCCCATCACTTCCGGTAAAATATTAAAATTGGCAAGCCGACCTCTCGACGGTTCATAGATCTCGTCATCTGAACCGGTGATTGTAAAACCTTTACGATGCAGTTCAATGGCCAGATTGTGCATAACACTGCCGCCTATTGATATAAAATGTATTTTCTTTTGCGATGAATTCTGACTCATGGGGACTTTCTCAAACTGATTTGAAGCGAAGTTAGTAAGATTTGATGTTTGGGCAAACCGTGCACGCTCCCGATTTTAAAAGTACCGGATCATTTCACTGTCACCCGTGTTTGAAATAGCATGGCTAATTTATTCTCTTTTTAAGTTTTGAAGCTCAGACGCTCAATTAATTTACCGGAATTAATAAAATCATAATACATTGAAAATGAAACCGATGGTGACCTATTCCGTTAAATAAGTTAATCCGGTTTTTGGGGTATTTGTTTTGCTATGCCGCCGCCGTTCTAATAAATTTAGATAGAAAAATTTCGATTTACCATTACCGTTGCACAGCTTTTCTAAGTTCACCCACAGTCTTCTTCAACAAACATTATTCGAACAAAAGCCTCGTGACCTACTAGCCACCAGGTGGTCTTACGACAGCGTACTGGTAGGTAATCTCGCTCTATACTTTTCCTGAACAACTGCATGTTTCTAAACTTTACCAGAAAACACGACGTCTTCCTCATCCCGATATTCATAACGCCCATTGTGTTATTCTGGATTTACATATTCCGGCATGCGGTGAACATGCCGTATATGGACGACATGGAACTGATCGACTCCATTAACCTCATTAAGGAACACCCTTCAAAAATTTTTTCGATTCTGTTACGCCAGCAAAACGATCACCGGGTTGCATTTTCCCGCCTGGGCATGTTACTGATTTACATTCTGACCGGTTCTATCGATTTTAAGCTGGCCATTCTACTTGGTTTTTTTAATCTGATCCTACTGGGTTACAGCTTTTTTCTTGTTTACAGGTCAGAACATACGTTGTCATTGCGTTTCTTACCTGCAATCCTTTTGACATTTTCGCCACTCGTTTATGCTGATCATCTCTGGAGTATCACGGCATTTCAGTACACACTTTCGGTCGCATTTTCCATACTTGCACTTAACTTCTTACAGCCTAAAAATAGGAACATCTGGTACACCAGTCTGCCGCTCATGGCGGCGGCAACCCTGACAAATCTGGATGGTCTCAGCATTATTCCGGTATCAATTTTGTGGCTAATCTGCCAGAAACGATGGCGTCACGCTGGCTTATGCGTTGTATTTTCCTGTATCTATCTTGCCATTTATTTTACCAATTTCAAACTTTCACCAGCTTCCAGGCTTGAACTCTCATCTGACTCGCTGGTCGTAATGGGCCATAGTTTTTTAGCCATTGTCGGATCATTGGCCAAAATCCCATCCGACACCTTCGCAATGATTTTTTCCACAATAACCGGCGGCATCATCATTTTGGCTATTGTAATTTTTAAATTTTTTCCGTTTGCGTCCGGGTTTTCGGGCTGGCCGAAATTTCGAAATCCTTTTGATCTGGATTTTACTGATATAAGCCTTTTAAAAGTGCTGGCCAGTATGGCAATGATTGCAATTGGGCGTTGTTCAGATGGCGCCGACGCCATGATGGGTATACGGTTTCAAGTATATTCCGTCAGTCTGGTGGTATTATTCTATTTCTTTCTGCTAAAAACATTTAGCAGCCGGGGAAAAGACATTTTAGCCGTTGCGGGCTGTCTCGCAGCGCTGTTAACAGGTGGATATAGCTATACAAAATACGACCCGGATGTAGACACTTTCTGCTCAGGATTAAAGGCCGATAGTTACAATTATGCACATAACGGCCTTTATCTGCATCAGTATTTGAACCTTCCGGATCCGGATCCGCGATTTTACACGAATTACAATTTCCCGGTTTTCTTCTCTCAGGACATTGTCGATGTATGGAAAACAAATCTGCGGGCAATTCCGCAATCCACGGAACTGGAGGTCACGGAGATAGAGAATATAGAACGATACCGGACGTATATTACCCCGGTTCTGGAATTCCGGATAAAAATTGCAGCCGAAGACATTCCTGAAAAAGAAGTTTTTCTGGCAATTTTCAGTCGTGCCAATTCCGCAGATTTTCTATTAATCGCCACACGTGAAGATAAAGGAAGTTGGATAAAAAGACCATTCGCAAAAACTGGTAATAGAAAATTTTCGGCACACATTCCAAAAAAAATATCGTCAGGAAATTACACTGCAATGCTATGCTGGTTGGAAAATGGCATGCCGAAATCAGTTCTTTTGATGGAGAAGGTTATTTTATAGAGGCAAAATGTCTCACAAGAGTAATAGTCTTGGCCTTCGTTTTGTTTGAGTAATTATAATAAACAAACCAATATTAACGCGGCACAATTATTAAAACTTTTTCTTAAAACTTTAATAATCTGTTATAGAATAAATATGATGCCGAAGTTATCACGACAACTACGCTTCATTTCATTTCAAATAATTTTGGTAAAAAAAAGCTATTTTCAAAAAAAATAGCGACTATATTTGTTGCTCCCGTTATGTAAAAACTTCCGTATTATTTAGACAGGCTTCGATTGCGAGCTTACACATTTTATTCCGGAAGCATGAATTCAATAAAAACGAACTTCCCACGAGTTTGCAAAATCTGCAACTATTTCCTGTCTGGACCATTCTGGAAATTCAAACTATCTACCTATGGGCTGTTACTTGCAATTATCTTATCTCCCCCAAGTCGTGAGAATGTTCACTTCGGTGATAATGATTCTTACTGGCCAACAGTAGAAAACCAAATTGCCCACCCATTTACACCCATTCTCGCCCACCCCAAAAGCCACGCGGCCAACAAATCTTTCAGAATCACCGTACCACTGTTGGCTCGCCTATTCGAATTAGACAGAAGAGGCATATATTTGGCCCAGTCCGCAGTCATCCTCATAATGCTTTGGGCCATACTTACTCTTACATTCAAGATAACCCAAAGCAGACAACAATCAGCCTTACTTTTGACTGCAATGGTGCCAGTTTATCCGGTTATTTGTAGCTACCAGGAGACAACTGGCCATCTGGATGCCTTTGCCTATTGTTTTATCATTCTTGCGATGGTACCTTCCAATACATGGGCTATTTTCATTCTGAGCACTTGCGCGGCATGGTGTGATGAGCGCGCGTTTGTAGCTACCTCACTAGTTTTCGTATGGTGGTATTTTCAAGAAACACAAACATCTCAATCTTCTCTGAAAGTTAGCTTTCAATTTCCAAACAAATATTGCTTTGCGGTCATAACGAGTTGGTTTGGTTACATTATTACTAGGATACTGTTGGTGAAATTTACTCAACTTCATATAGCAATGGAAAATCCGGATCTAACAATTTTACCACAATACATTCAACATATTCCGTTGCTTACCTTTCTTACATTTGGAGGATTGTGGCTTCTTCCTATTTATGGTTCAATCTATCTATTGATTAGTGAAAAGTATTTTCTCTTTGCACTATTCTTAGTGCCGGTTGTCATCATCACAATCATATCAAGTTTGGTTTGGGACTATACGCGTAGTATTTCTTTTTTGTTTCCTGTCATATTTATTGGTCTGCGGATAATACAGCATTTCCTTTCTTTAAAGAAGATTAAGCTCTTATTATTTTCGATTTCGTCAGTTTCAATCCTCTTACCTAGTGTTTATTTTGATAGTCAGATGAACTATATTCCAGGAATTATTTTTGAATGGTTACAATTTGCTATATTGAAGGTATATCATTGATATTCAATCTATTAACGCCCACATTTAAAGAAAATTTCAGTTGACAAAAAGATAAATTTTAGATTGAAAATAATTCAAAAATTTTGAACAGTAATCACGCACATTTTTTATCAATACAGATTCAATCAAGGCTTCATTCAACCTCATTCGACGCAAATCTGGAAAAACTAGCCTTGTTCTGAAGGTTTTGGCTCTATCCGAATGGGAGGTGGTTTTGTAGAATGGAATAACTGTAGTTATTTAATGAGTAGCAAATATTAATATACAAGGAATTACCTGAACTGATTCAGCAATTTCTTTGAATTTTTTGCTCCAGTTGCGCAAAAATTTCTTTTCTGAATAGAATTAGCGAAACTTGTCGCTGATAAATTTTTTATAAGAGACTGTCTTATAAATGAACAGAAAAAAAACAAAATAAATACATCGACATTTTACTATTAAAAAATTCAATTAGCTGAGCCTATTATTGCGACAATCTAGTTCTGACAGTTTCTATACAATTGATTTACAATAAAAGAAATGGCATATCTATTAGATTTGCTAAATAGTTAATTAAAATAATCTCGAATTATTTTGAAATTCCCCTTTGAGAGCAGTTTTGCATTTAATTAGATTTATATTTAATATTATCTGTAAGACTCCACAATTTGTCTACTACATACTCACGTAAAAAAATTGGATCGCTTACGCTTTTTAGATTATTTTAAAAAAGGCTCACAATTTTTAATAAAAACTTCACAGTTCATTCTATTCTGGCAATAATGAGCAGCTGCGCTAATATTTGGGCGCACATTTTCAAAATTGTTAACAATTTACTTCACACAGAAGATGATCTCAAAACCCATAATATTGAGACCATACTTGTGACCATGAAAATCTTGTACCATCCAATTGAAAGTGGATATATGTGATACTAAATCGGTAGGAGTATACGGCAATACCGCCTGTCTAGTCGAGTTCGGAATGTCATAGATTTAATCAGGTCCACTAATATTTAATACATGCGGTTCATTGTAATATAGATCATACAAATACGGCAATATTTGAGAACAGAAAAATAAATCTACGGCAAAATGAAATATCCGAACATCAAAGTCAGATCAAACACAGAATACCCAATATGGCTGACTAGTGATTTGCTATCATATGGAATGAGGGATCGAGGACCACCCCCCACGATCAGCTTACATACAACAAGAATTATACACTTCTAAACAATCAAAAATGAGAAATCTAATCTATCCTCGAATGGCAAGGGCATTTTTTTTTCAGAATAAGAAATCACTTGTATTCCAGTCAATCCCAAAACGAATTCATTTCTTTTATACAAAATTATATGTTGTGCTAATAGCGATATTGGCATGGAGCCAATTAATTGCGCAGGAGCAGCGTTACCTCTCAGTACCGCTAATAAATGAAAATAGAGAGGAACATTTAGATCTTCTTCAGGCTGCCTCTGACAACGGCTGCAATGCAGTGGCGTTAACAATTCATTGGGGCTCTATCCATGGCTTTCATAGCACTCAATATCCTGCTGGTTCCGGGTGGTTACAAATAGACAACCAAATAGCAAAAGCAAGGGCTCTGGGAATGAAGATTGGTATTCGGATAAATGTTAATACCGCATGTCCCAAACAGTACGACCCCGGAATGTATCAAAATACTTGTGACGGATGGCTCGCAAATGAAAGAATGTTGGGCGCAAAAGCCGATGGAAGCGACCCGCTATATGTACATCAGATCAATGGGGGGCCATCCAATGCTGATCCAAATATATACGTGGACGCTGTGATGACATCATTAGCAGCACAATCGACAATTCAGCGAATAGAAGACTTTACATCGGAGGTGATAAACAGGTACAAGTATTTGGCAAACACCAACGAGCTCCTGTACGTAAATTTGGTCTACAATCGCACCTCGGAAGCAGGATTTGACACTGAAACCACTAAAAATGACGCACCACCGGTTTTATATGATTATTCTCAGCCTATGATAACTGGATTTAGGTCATGGTTGCAGCAAGTTTATTGTGAGATTAATGTACTAAACTCCAATTGGGGTACAACCTATTTAAACTTTGATGAAATTTATCCGAAACGCCCTTCTGGAACTTTCCAAAGTGCTTTTCAAGGAAACAATGGCAGAGATTGGTTCAGATATAGAACAGATGTACTTAAAAACATCTCAGTTACCTTTGCGAATTCCGTAAGAGCGATTGATAGCCGGATAAAAATAATTACTGACTATGGCTCTGTGTTTGACATTTTAGCGGTCAGAAGAGGCAACTTTGATTTTGTATCAATTGATGGCGGGATGGATGGAATCAAAATTAACGATGCACCTCATTACGACCATCGATTTGCGATGGATTTAATAAGGAGCAATCTCCCGGGAAAAATGGTAATGAACGAAGTAGAATTCTCAGGCGATGCTAATTCTTCGATACAGCAGTTGGAGCAATGCTTTAAGCATGGAGCAAAACTAGTTACAGTCTTTCAATTGCAAAATCTCTTAAATCAAGGGCACGGGTCAAGGTTAAAACAATTTGCAAATGATCATATTCGAGGATCAAATGGTAGTGTTTCAATCATTAATCCGTCTCAAAGTGCGTCATTTGATTTATCAAGTATGATAGACGCTGGGGGATGTCGTGCCGATGGCAGTAGCCCAATCACGGATTGCGATGCTTATAGAAAATGGTATAATGCCTACAACTTATCGAATATGCCAGTTAATATTGTAATGAATAACGACCTGTCCAAACAAAATTGCAATATACAGTGTATCAATAGCATATCAATAAATTCATCAAATTCAACCCCAACAAAAGGTAGTAATTTCACACTCAATGCTTCTTGTTCGGGGGAAGGTTGTTCAAATATAAACTACTCATGGACTGGAAATGGTATAAGCGGCAGCGGGCCGTCAATTAACATCATTGCCCCGCCTAACGCTGGCGCATTAACGTATACAGCTACCGCAACCAAAGCCGGTTGCGAAGCAAAATTTGCAACCATTAATATTAGAGTAATTGAAAATTCTTCAAATTTAGAAGGTTGTTACACGATTCAGGCCAAACATTCTAACAAATTCATACAACCAGAAAACGACACAAATGGATCAAGGATAAGACAATACGAAAAAACTGGCCAAACAAACCAAATTTTTCAGGTTAAATCTTTAGATAATGGCTTTTATACGCTGCTCTGCAAAGCAAATAGCAAAGTATGGGATGTTAATGGTTCCGAAAATGGCACCTCACTCATTCAATCAGATTGGAGCGATAAGGAAAGTCAACAATGGTCAATACAAGCAATGGTCGAAGGTAGTTTTAAAATATCGCCCAAAGCTTTCTCAGAAAAAGTTGTTGATGTCGAAGGCTTAAGTAATGCACAGGGGGCAGGCCTTCACCTTTGGGAAAGCAACAACACTGATAATCAGCGATTCATAATCTCGACTACCGAATGCGACTACGATCAGGAGTTAGGGACTGGTCTTTCCTCGAAATATTTCAACAATACCAATTTATCTGGAAATCCAATAATTTCCAGAACAGATGAATCTATAAATTTTTTGTGGGGCAATAGCGGACCAGGCAATGGCATAAATACAGACAACTTTTCAGTACGTTGGGAGGGACAGATCAAAGCTCCATATTCAGGATCCTTTAACTTTATAACCAATAATGACGATGGTACGCGCCTGTGGATTAACGATCAACTACTCATAGATGACTGGTTTGGGCATGCTCCCACTTGGAAACAAGGAAATATCACTCTCGTTTCTGGCCAAAAGTATAACATCAAAATGGATTATTTTGAAGGAGATGGTGGTGCACAAGCACAACTTTTTTGGGAGTATTTCGGACAGGCATCTCAGATTGTACCCAAAACAAGACTCTATCCAGTAACCAATTGTAATCCTCCAGCTCAGCCAACGATCCAAAAAACGAGCGGAACAGTATGTAATGCAACCGGACAAGGTATTACGTTAACGGCTTCCAACTATGTCGGACGTATTATTTGGTTCAGAAATGAGACGCAGCTATCCGTCCAAACCGCCAACTTTGACATAACTAGTGAAGGAACATACTTTGCCAAATCAGACTGGAATGGATGTTTTAGTGCAGCCTCCAATGTTTTGGCAGTGACTCAAACAGCAGGATGTGGCCAACTATCTTCCAACGGCTCGGGGCTTACCGGAAAATATTTCAATAACACTACTCTTACTGGCGACCCGGTGATGGTGCGGATTGATGAAACTATTAATTTCTTATGGGGCCTGGGAAGACCCGACGACCGTGTTAATTTTGACAACTTTTCAGTCCGCTGGGAAGGAAAAATTGAAGCTCCCTCATCTGGAGTATACACTTTCAAGACTAACAACGATGATGGCACACGTCTCTGGGTGAATGGTCAGTTATTGATTGATGACTGGCGAGGACATGCTCCACTCCAACAACAAGGAAGTATAAACTTAATTTCAGGCCAAAAATACTCGATTATCATTGAGTATTTTGACGGCGGTGATGGGGCTCAGGCAATGCTTTATTGGGAATACCCCGGCCAAGCAACGCAGATTGTCCCCAAAAACAAGTTATATCCCTTGGACGGCTGCTCATCTCCACAGTCACCCACACTTTCCGCAAACCCTCAAACAATCAATTTGGGACAAACTGCTACGCTTACCGCATCTGGGTGCTCCGGTGGCACAATTACCTGGTCCAACGGACTTGGGACAGGCACTTCAAAATCTGTATCACCGAGCTCAACTGCTACATATTCCGCAACATGTACAGTAAATGGCTGCATAAGTCCTATTGCCAACGTCACTCTAAATGTTACCGCAGTCGGCAGCGGCAACATAAATTGTAGTATGTTGACCGGTTTTTTCGACGGAATTAGATGCAACGGAGGATCGGAGGGTTGGGCCTACGATCGAAGTCAACCGAATCTTCCAATCAGCGTTGACATGTACGAAGGGAATAATTTACTTCAAAGTAACATAGTCGCAGAAAAATTTCGACAGGATCTACTCGCTGCCGGCATCGGAAATGGTAACCATGGATTCAATATTGCCGTACCCGAAATCCTCAAAGACGGACAGAACCATACGGTCCAATTCAAAGTAACCGGATGCCCCAGTTTTATTCTCTCCAACTCCCCACGAATAATCAATTGCTCCAACAACTCTCGTTTAGGCGCAGGTGAAAAAATAAAGCTTGTTAGCGAGCCGGAAAAAATCATGAATGTATCTCCAAATCCTAGCAATGGTGAATTTGAGGTCGCGTTCTATCTTTATGCCAATAAAGGTGCTTACTTAAAAGTGATCGATAATCAAGGAAAAATCTGGTATCAACAAGAAATAAAGGGAAAGGGAAATCAAAAGAAAAAAATTAAGCTTCCGGGAAATCCAACGGGGACCTTTATCGTGCAGCTGATAGCTGATGGGCAAACGGAAGTAAAAAAAGTAATTATAGTTCATTGAAAGTAGAAAGCAACTTAAAGTTGATCGATTATATGAGCCCGGTGTTGTGCCGGGCTCATTTGTAACTACACCAATTTCTTATACTTAATCCTTTTCGGCGTGGCGTCGTTTCCAAGTCTTTTCTTGCGGTTTTCCTCGTATTCGGAGAAATTGCCTTCAAACCAGTAAACCTGCGAATCCCCTTCAAAAGCGAGAATATGCGTAGCGACACGGTCCAGGAACCAGCGGTCGTGACTGATGATTACGGCACAACCGGCAAAGTTTTCCAAACCTTCTTCCAGCGCACGAAGCGTATTGATGTCCAGGTCGTTGGTCGGCTCATCGAGCAACAGCAAATTTCCACCTTCTTTTAACGTCATCGCCAGGTGAACGCGGTTACGTTCTCCGCCGGAAAGCGTTCCCACTTTCTTTTCCTGATCCCCTCCACCAAAATTGAACCGGCTTACATACGCTCTCGCATTAGACTGTTTGCCTGCAATCATGATCCAGTCGTTTCCGTCGGCAATGCTCTGATAAACAGATTTCGCAGGATCCAGATTGTCGTGTTCCTGATCCACGTAAGCCCATTCAACGGTTTCGCCAACATCAAAATGTCCGGAGAGCGGTTTAAGCTGTCCGGTAATGAGTTTGAACAGCGTTGTTTTTCCGGCACCATTGGGCCCGATAATTCCTACTATACCATTTGGCGGCAATGCAAAATTCAGATTTTCATAAAGCAGGCGATCTCCAAATCCCATCGACACATTGTGCGCCTCAATGACTTTGCTTCCCAAACGTGGCCCTGCGGGAATAAAGATTTCCAATTTCTCTTCCTTCTCTCTTCCTTCTTCGCCAAGCAACCGTTCATAAGCACCAAGACGTGCTTTTGATTTGGCCTGCCGGCCTACCGCACCCATCCGAACCCATTCCAGCTCGCGCTGCAAAGTTTTCTGACGTTTAGATTCCGTCTTTTCCTCTTTTCTCAAACGTTCCTGTTTCTGTTCCAGCCAGGATGTGTAATTTCCCTTCCACGGAATACCTTCGCCGCGGTCCAGTTCAAGAATCCAGCCGGCTACGTTATCCAGAAAGTACCTGTCGTGCGTCACGGCAATGACTGTTCCTTTATACTGCCTTAAGTGTTCTTCAAGCCAAAGTACCGATTCAGCATCCAAATGGTTGGTAGGCTCATCGAGCAAAAGCACATCTGGTTGCCGAAGCAACAAACGGCAAAGCGCCACACGGCGCTTTTCACCACCGGATAAACTTGCGACGTTCATGTCCGAAGGAGGACATCTTAAAGCATCCATGGCAACCTCCAGACGATTATCCAGATTCCATGCATCCGAGCTATCGAGCTTCTCCTGAACTTCTCCCTGGCGTTCGAGTAATTTGTCAAAATCGGCGTCTTCTTCTCCAAAAGCCTCATTGATCTGATCAAATTCTTTGAGCAAATCAACTATTTCCTGAACCCCTTCTTCTACCACTTCGCGCACAGTTTTGGTAGGATCCAGTTTAGGTTCCTGTTCGAGCATGCCAACAGAATAACCCGGTGAAAACACGACATCGCCCTGAATATCCTTGTCTATGCCCGCTATAACGCGAAGAAGCGTGGATTTTCCAGAACCATTTAAACCTAAAACTCCTATTTTTGCACCATAAAAAAAGGATAAATAAATATTTTTAATAATATGCCGATTGGGGGGAATGATTTTGTTAACCCCCGACATTGAGAAAATAATGGTTTCGTTACTCATTTTTTAGTTAATTTGTGCGTAACAAATATCGTTAATATCCCTACACTTAGCAGATAAAAAAAATTGAAAGAATGGAAAATGCCACATTGAATGATGAATACGGCTATGTTTTAGACAGCAAGGTATTCTTAAAAGGGTATTTGGAATACCCGGACCGGCAAATTGGAGAAGTAAAACGCACTGAACAAGAAGCGATTGATTATTTTAAAAATCGGTTTTCTATTGTGCTCAACAAAGTTGAACAGTTAGAAAACGAGATCGACGAAGCCCTCAACAAAGGTTCTTATCTGACCAAGCTGATTCAGTTACAGCGTAAACTGAGAGGATTCGACGCGCTTGGCGATTTCGTGCCGCTTTTACAAAAGCTCCATGACAAGGAAGAATATCTCAAAGGACTGATTGAAGTAAATCAATTAAAAAACCTTGAGATAAAACGCGCACTCATTGAAGACGTTAAAGCCGCTGCTGCAATTCCCGATTACGCCGAAGCCACAGATCAGATCCAGGAAATTAAAGCAAAATGGATCAGGACCGGGCCCGTTGAAAAGGAATATCAGGAAGAAGTGGAAACCACTTTTCAAGGAATTCTCGACAGTTTCTTCCAACGCCGCAGGGATTATTTCGATGAACAGAACAAGATCAACCAGGCTCGTATCGATGAGTATGAACGTTTGATCAAAATTACCAAAACGCTGAGCTATTCGAGAGATCTTGATGACGCCTACAGTAAAGCTCGGGATGTACGTGCCGCCTGGAACAATGTCGGTGAAGTTCCTCCAAAACGTTTCTTCAAGGTAAACAAGGCATACCGCCACTTCCTGAAGTTGTTTTACGACAAGTATAATCTTGCCAAAGGAATTGAGCCCAAAGTACGTATTGACCCACGTATCGTCGAGCAGCAGAAACTACTGGCCGAAGCGGAGCAATTGTTACGCCAGCCCGACATCGTAGCTGCATCAAACGAGGCAAAAGTCTTGCTTAGCAAATGGAAAGAAATTAAAATACCATACAAACTAGCCGACAAAGAACTCGCTGAGAGGTTCCGGATGGTTTGCGATAAAATATTTGAATTGAGCTATCTTGCTCGCGTTATCAGCCGCAAGTATCCCGCATTTGAACTCAAAAGCCCGGAAGAACAGCTTCGTACCAAGTACCGCGAACTGGAATGGCTTGCTAAAAGAGAAAAGAGCGACCTCGAATTTGCTATTCTGGAATTTGATCGCACTGCTACCGGTGACCCTGAAATCGACAAGCAGGCGCAGGGCCGTATCAATATCCAGAAGCGTAAAGTTTCAATGAAAGAGCGTATTTTATCCGAATTTGACAGGAAACTGAAATCAATTACAGGATAATTTATTTCATTGAGGATTTTTGAATAACAAGATTTGACTGTAGCACCCTGGTTTCGTAAGCGACCGGGGTGCTTTTGCTTTCTATCAGATCCAGCAAAAGGGAAGTAGCCTGCTGCCCCATTTCGAACGAAGGTTGCGTAACAGCACTCACAGGTGGCTCCAGCAAGGTCGACATCGCCAGATCGCAGAAGCCGATCACGGCCACATCATCCGGCATCCGGTATCCCAATTGCCGCAACGCCCAATGCACGCCCATGGTGATACGTTCACTTGCCGCAAAAATGGCATCGGGGCGGTTTTTCAACGCCATGAGCTGATACGTCCGTTCCGTTCCGCCTTCCTGGGTAATTTCGCTGTGAACAACCCATTCTTCCTGAAACGGGATTTCATATTTTGCCAGAGCAGCTTTGTAGCCTTCCAGCCGGTTGGTACTGATCGACACATTTTTAGGGCCGGCAATGTGCGCGATGCGTTTGCAACCACGTTCTATCAAATGTTCTGTCGCTTCAAATGCGCCTTTGTAGTCATCCACACGTACTTTGTGCGTTTGCATTGCATCACTTACGCGATCAAAAAATACAACAGGGATTCCCAGTTCCTGCAATTCCACAAAATGATCATGCCCTTCCGATTGGCTCGAAATTGCGACCACCAGGCCGTCGATCCGGCGATGGGAAATGTGCCGGGTTGCCGCAAGCTCACGTTCATAAGATTCATGGCTTTGGTAAATCATCGTATGATAGCCACGGCTGTAAGCAATGTCTTCAACGCCACCGATCGTGGATGAGTAAAAACGATTGGCAATATCCGGCACAAGGACAGCAATCGTTTGTGAACGGTTTTTGAGCAAACTCAGTGCGATCGGATTAGGTGAATAACGAAGCGACTCTGCCAAATCAATGACCCTCTTTTTTGTTTCCTCACTTATTTCGGAACTGTCGCGTAACGCGCGGGAAACGGTAGATTTTGAAACATTTAATTGTCGTGCAATTTCTTTAATTGTGACGGACGCCTTCCTCATAAATCGCTTTTATAGAAATAGTACAATTGTAATGTTTTTTCGGAGAAATGCAATATTAGCAAAAGGCGGCACATAAACGCAATTTTTATTTTTGTTCCGGGAAAAAACTCCAAATCGGGAACGGTTCCGGGAACGGTTGCGTAGATATATAGCTTTTTTTCAAGATTAATTTTTGTATATCAACGTCCCTTTGGTTAAACTAGATCAAATATTGAAATTATCACGCTGGCTGATACCTCTTCGAATCAAGGAATTTTTCAATTGTTTAACCTATCAAAATTTCAATGGAGCCGAAATCATTTGCCAAGTCATTGACGTCCGCCTACTCGCAAAAAAGTGTCTTGGAAAGTCTGTTTGGAAAGGTTGTTGCGAATGGAGACTACCATGCTTTTCGGGAGCTTTTCACACATCATTACAGATCTCTTTGTAACTATGCCATGCGCGTAGTAGTTACCCGGGAAATTGCGGAAGAAGTGGTATCTGATGTTTTCGTTAAATTATGGAAAAACAGAGAACAAATTGAAGTTCACACCTCATTTCAGGCCTACATTTATCGTGCAGTAAGAAACCAGGCTCTGGATTATCTCAAATTACGCGTACATCGTCAGCACGAACGCGAATCACTTGACTCAGTTCAATGGAACCTGACACATGCGGATCACTTTTCTCCTGCGGATGAATTGTCATTCAATGAATTTTACGAACATATTGAAGGTTGCATAAAGGACTTGCCAAGACAATGTCAGTTAATTTTCAGACTGAGCCGCGAGGACGGTCTCCGTTACAGAGATATTGCCGAGCGCTTACAGATTTCGGTAAAAACTGTGGAAACCCAAATGAGCCGCGCATTGAAAGTGTTGCGTGAAAGAGTTCCGGAACATCGGTTGGTGGCTTGATAACTGTTAGGTATATGCTTTTGGCGATTACCTTTGGATCATGGCTGATTTGAAGTAATAGCCCGGTATGATAAAATTTATATCGAAAACACATTATTTGAATCAGGAACAGGCATCAATTTCCCACAATCTAAAAGCCAACAGCTATAAACCAAAAAGATTTTGGTATAAAAGTAATAAAACCCCAAATTGCCGGAGGCTAACAGCTAATCGCTAAAAGCCAACAGCTAATAAAATTATGGCATTAGAACAAACATGGCGGTGGTTCGGACCCAACGATCCCGTTTCATTATCAGACATCCGACAAGCGGGCGCAACGGGAATTGTGACTGCCCTGCATCATATACCGAACGGACAAGTTTGGGAAATTGAGGAAATCAAGACCCGAAAAGAACTCATCGAAAGTGCCGGCCTGACCTGGTCAGTCGTGGAGAGTGTCCCGGTACACGAGTCAATCAAAACCCGAACCGGTGATTTCGAACATTATATTCGTAATTACCAGCAGTCGCTGACCAATCTGGGCGCCTGCGGAATCGATACGGTTTGTTATAATTTCATGCCGATTCTTGACTGGACACGCACAGATCTGGACGCACCGATGAAAGACGGTTCAACCGGACTGAGATTTGACGCCACGCAGTTTGCGGCTTTCGACCTTTACCTGCTAGATCGTCCGGAAGCGCAGGATTTGTACAGTGACGAACAGAAAACCAAAGCGAAGAAGTGGCTTGACGAGGCTGGCGAGGACAAAACTCACCGTTTGGTTCGTAACATAATAGCGGGACTTCCCGGTTCCGAAGAAAGTTTTACAATTGACGCGTTTCGCAAGGTGTTGGACACATATAAAAATGTGGGCAATCTTGAGCTACGCACACATTTGTATCAGTTCATTCAGGAAATCACTCCGGTTGCAGCTGATGCAGGAATACGTTTGGCAATTCACCCTGATGATCCTCCATATCCAATTCTGGGCTTACCGCGCGTAGTGAGTACGGAAGACGACGCAACGAGATTATTGGAAGCTGCGAATAACCCTGCCAACGGAATTTGCTTCTGCACAGGTTCGTATGGCGTGAGACCTGATAATGACCTGGCCGGTATGGCGGAAAGACTTGGAGATCGGATCCATTTTATTCACCTGAGAGCTACCCACCGCGAAGCAGACGGAAGCTTTTATGAAGCGGATCACCTGAATGGCGATGTGGATATGTATGGAGTAATGAAGGCTCTTCTGGAAGAACAGAAAAAGCGCCGTGAAAATGGCAGGACAGATCTTCGGATGCCTTTCCGACCCGATCATGGCCACCGGATGCTGGACGATTTGTCTGGTACCAAACGGACAAATCCTGGTTACACCGCGATAGGAAGATTACGCGGACTTGCTGAATTGAGAGGTTTGGAATATGGAATCGAAAGAAGTTTTTCCTGAAATACAGCCCGAACCGCAACCGTATTTTGATTTACCACATTGATTAAAAATAAGATGAGTACGCTCCCCACTTTTACCGGTCAAAAAACTTTCATGGATGAAGATTTTCTGCTTCGTTCTGAAACTGCCCGCATACTTTACCATGAGTACGCGAAGGACATGCCGATCATCGACTACCATTGCCACCTTCCTCCGGATCAGATTGCACAGGATAAATCTTTCGAAAACCTGACGCAGATCTGGCTTTATGGTGATCATTATAAATGGCGCGCGATGCGTGCTAACGGAATCAATGAAAGGTACTGTACCGGAGACGCCAGCGACTGGGAAAAATTTGAACAGTGGGCAGCAACCGTTCCGTATACGATGCGGAATCCGCTTTATCATTGGACGCACCTGGAGCTGCAACGTTATTTCGGTGTTGATCTGATACTTAATAAGGACACTGCACGGGAAATTTACGATGAATGTTCGGCAAAACTACAGCAACCTGAATATAGCGTGCGTGGCCTGTTGAACAAAATGAATGTGAAAGTGATTTGTACCACGGATGACCCTGTTGATTCTTTGGAATACCACAAACAGATCAGCGATAGTGGGTTTGACATACGCGTGCTGCCCACTTTCCGCCCGGACAAAGCCATGTTGCTCATCGATTCTCCGGCGGATTTTGTTCAATATCTTGGTGTCCTTTCAGAGGTGACAGGTTTAGGCAAAATTGAATCTTACGAAAATTTACTTGCTGCGTTACAAAACCGTCACGACTTTTTTGCGTCCATGGGAGGTAAATTATCGGATCACGGACTGGAACATATTTACGCTTCTTTTGATGAAAGCCTGGCAAGACAAGCATTTGCAGCTGCGGTAAAAGGTGAACTTGCAACTGATGAGCAACGCCTGGCTTTTAAGTCTGTTTTGCTGTATGAACTTGCAAAAATGGATCATGCAAAATCGTGGACGCAACAATTTCACCTCGGCGGCTTACGAAATAATAACGCCCGGGCATTAAGGGAGCTAGGGCCGGATACGGGATGGGACTCAATCGGGGATTACAGCCAGGCACAGACGTTGTCGAAATTCCTGAACAAACTGGACTCGACCAACCAATTGGCCAAAACCATTTTGTACAATCTGAATCCTGCTGACAATGAAGTGATTGCCACAATGACGGGAAATTACAATGACGGCACAATCGCAGGTAAAATGCAGTTTGGTTCCGGCTGGTGGTTTCTGGATCAGAAAGATGGCATGGAACGTCAGATGAATGCGCTGTCCAACATGGGTCTGCTGAGCCGGTTCGTTGGAATGCTGACCGATTCACGTAGTTTTCTTTCTTATCCAAGACACGAATATTTCCGCAGGATATTATGTAATCTGCTTGGAAACGATGTCGAAAATGGCGAGCTGCCAAACGATATTCCGTGGCTTGGTAAACTGGTATCTGATATTTCGTATAATAACGCCAGGAATTATTTCGGATTTTGAAGGTAAGTTTTTTCTTTGTGCTACTTTCATTGTAAATATTAATAGCCCAAGACGCATCGTTAAGGGCTATTTTAATTTGTAAAAGACTATTTTTGGTTCGATAATTTAATCATTTTAAAGTGCTGCCGGAAAGGTCCCTGACCTGAACCAAAGGCAGACAGTTCCCAATTTATGGCGCAAATCATTTCTTTTGGCGAAGTTCTCATGCGACTTTCCACTCCGGGCTTTTCTCGTTTTGAACAGGCCCGCCAGCTCAATGTAACCTACGCTGGCGGTGAAGCCAACGTTTCAACTGCTTTGGCCTACTGGGGACACCATACTGCACATGTCACCCGCTTTCCGGATTCTCCCATAGGGCGTGCGGCGGCGCAGTACCTGCATTTTCATGGAGTCGATATCTCTCATATTATTTACGGCGGACCAAGAATGGCCGTTTATTTCCTGGAAACCGGCGCTGCATTACGCGGAAGTCAGATCGTTTATGACCGGGCAAATTCTTCCCTCGCAGAAATTGATCCGAAAGAAATTGACTGGGACTCAATTTTGAAAGATGCAAAGTGGTTTCATTGGGCGGGTATCACGCCTGCGCTTTCACAAGGTGCCGCAGATGCGCTGCTCGATGGAATCAAGACAGCAAGAAAATATGGCCTGACCGTTTCAGGGGACATTTTTTACAGAGCCAATTTGTGGAAATACGGAAAAAAACCATCCGATATTTTGCCTGAATTAACTGCCGGAACCGACATCGTCATCGCCAATAAAGAAAACATCAGTGAAATTTTCGGAATTGAGGGAAACGATTTTGTTGACTCCAGTGTCAATTTACAGAAGGCTTTTCCACAGGTAAGCAAAGTCGTTGATACAAAAAGGACGTCGATAAGCGCCTCTCATAACCTGCTCCGCGCCTATTTGTGGAACGGAACAGATTTACTGGAAACAGCCGATGTGGAAATAAATCCGATCATCGACCGTGTTGGTGGCGGTGACGCGTTCATTGCAGGTCTGATCCACGGATTAATTTCTTTTGATGATGACCAAAAGGCACTTGAATTTGGCGTTGCCGCTTCCGCGTTGAAACACACCATCGAAGGAGACGCGTTGATTTCTACAATCGCCGAAGTGGAAGCGATCCGTCAGGGAGAAACTTCGGGAAGAATCAAGAGATAATTTTAATAAGTATTCACCCATCAGCTTTTAGTCAACAGCTAAAAGCTAATAGCCAACAGCTAAAATGGCAACAATTGACCAGGAAACTACATTAATACTTATGAACGAGACGGGCTTGCTCCCGCTCTTTTACCATCCAGATTTTGAGATCGTCAAGAATGTGGTTTCGGCAAGTTACAAGGGAGGTGCACGTGCGTTTGAATTCACAAACCGTGGCGAAAATGCTTTCGAGGTTTTCGTAAAACTGGTCGAATACGCCAAAGATAATCTGCATGGAATGGCATTGGGAATTGGCACCGTTTACGATGCTGAAACTGCTCAAAAATACATTGATGCAGGAGCTGATTTTGTCGTGGCTCCGTTCACTAATCCGGAAGTCGGAAAAGTGTGTGTTTCCGCCGGAGTACCCTGGTTACCCGGCACTGCTACGCTTACAGAGATTTTCAATGCATTGCAGGGTGGCGCAAAAGTGGTCAAATTATTTCCCGGTGAAGTCGTTGGTTCAGCATTTGTAAAAGCCGCCAAAGGACCGATGCCGCATGTAAAGATCGTGGTTACTGGAGGTGTTCAGCCAACGAAGCAAAGCATTGACGAGTGGTTCGGCGCGGGCGTTTATGGTGTCGGAATGGGATCAAATCTGTTCCCAAAGAACGTAATCAGCGAAGGCAATTATAGCTGGATAGAACAAAAAGTGGCAGAAAGTATTTCTTTGATCAAAGCTTTCAGAGAAACTTTATAATTATTGAGTTGTGGACAGGCAAGCTGTCTACAACTCAATACTCCAGAATATCACTCATTCGAACTGAAAAGTCGACCAAAACATCTTCCCCAGAAATTTCCTCGTTGAAAGAACAAGCTGACTCTGGCACCCCCGGTCTAAAAATGTAAGTGGTTTGTGCTTCTGTCGAAACCAGCCAGGCAAGTCTGACGCCATTATCAATCCACTTCTGCATTTTCGCCTTTAACTCTAAAAGGCTGTCTGTCTCAGATTTTAATTCAATAATAAAATCCGGCACCAAACGCAGAAATGATTTCTTTTCTGCCATCGAAAGCGCTTTCCAGCGATCAAGGCGGATCCATGCCAGATCCGGTACACGCATGGAAGAATCCGGAAGAAAAAATCCTCCGTTTGATTCCAATACTTTACCTGCCTTGTATTTTCGGTTCCAGAGACCCACTTCTGTAATAAGTTCGCTGTTATTAGAACTGCTTAAAGCAAACGTCGGCGTCATTGTGATGAAAAGTTGTCCTTTTTCATCTCTCTCGACAAACAGATCAGGATTCGCCAGGCTGAAAGCAACCAATTCTTCGTCGTTGAAAGATTCAAGGGTTGGAAATTTCAATGGAAGAATCATAACTGTGCTTTTTGTTTTTTAAATATAGCAAGACCCTCGTTCAATTTCAACTTAGCCTGGCGAATTGTGAATATCAAAAGATTAGTCAATTCCAGTTAGCAAAAAATTAATTTTATTAGGAGCGGATTTTGTCGTCGCTACGTTCACTAATCTGGAAGTTGGAAAAGTGTGTGTTTCCGCTGGAATTCCCTGGCTACCCGGCACTGCTACGCTTATAGAGATTTTCAATGCTTTGCAGGGTGTTCCCAAACAACGTAATCAGCGAAGGCAATTATGGCTGGATAGAGCAAAAAGTGGCAGAAAGTATTGCCTTAATTAAGGCATTCAGAGAAAATTGATAATTATTGAGTTGTGGACAGGTAAGTTGTCCACAACTCAATACTCCAGAATATCACTCATTCGAACTGAAAAGCCGACCAATACATCTTCCCCTGAAATTTCTTCATCAAAAGAACAAGCCGACTCGGGCATTCCCGGTTTATAAATGTAAGTGGTCTGTGTCTCTGTTGAAACCAGCCAGGCAAGTCTTACGCCATTGTCAACCCACTTCTGCATTTTTGCCTTTAACTCTAAAAGGCTGTCTGTTTCAGATTTTAACTCAATAATAAAATCCGGCACCAAACGCAGAAATGATTTCTTTTCTGCCATCGAAAGCGCTTTCCAGCGATCAAGGCGGATCCATGCCAGATCCGGTACACGCATGGAAGAATCCGGAAGAAAAAATCCTCCGTTTGATTCCAATACTTTACCTGCCTTGTATTTTCGGTTCCAGATAATCAGCTCTCCGATTAGCTCACTGTTATTAGAACTGCTTAAAGCAAACGTCGGCGTCATTGTGATGAATAGTTGTCCTTTTTCATCTCTCTCGACAAACAGATCCGGATTCGCCAGGCTGAAAGCAACCAATTCTTCGTCGTTGAAAGATTCAAGGGTTGGAAATTTCAATGGAAGAATCATAACTGTGCTTTTTTGTTTCTCAAATATAGCAAGACCATCGTTTAATTTCAACCTAGCCCGGCGAATTGTAAATGACAGACATCAAACAAATTGGGGTTGAATTGAAATTTACTATATTCAATATTTTATTAAATAAATTAATATTTGTTTAAATAATATTTAATATTTTTGATTTTAATTCAACTTATGAAAAAGAAACTGCCCCAGCGTTGCCCAAGTTGTGAGGCAACCCTTCAGGTTACCGCCCTGAGTTGCGAACAGTGCGACACCGTGGTTTCAGGAAAATTTGATCTTCCGGTTCTCGCGCAACTGAACATCACAGAGCAGGATTTCATTCTGGAATTTGTCAAAAGCAGCGGCAGTTTGAAGGAAATGGCTACCAAGCTCGGACTCAGCTATCCGTCGGTAAGAAATCTGCTGGACGACATTATCATAAAACTGGAAAAACATCCCAATGAAAACAATTGACCTGAACCGATGGTTATTTAACCCTTTCCATTACATCGCCGGAATGCAGGCGCTAATTGCCGGCTGGCTCATCATCATTGTCACAGCTGTTATTGCATTTTATGGCCGAGTTCACTTCGATGGAGCTATTGACCTGCACGTAGGCGCTGTCACGCCATTCTGGTTTTATCTTGCAGAGCCATTTGTCGCGTGGGCAAGTATCGTTATCGTGTTCTACCCCACTGCCCTTCTACTTTCAAATTCAAAAATACGGCTGATCGATTTCATGGGAACGACTGCGTTGGCCCGTGTAGCAATGTTACCCGGTGCTCTCGTTGCACTGCTTCCCCCTATTCAAAATCTGAATCCCGAAAAACTCGACCCAACGGCGTTAATTGCGTCCTTACTGCTTCTGGTGCCTGCCATCTGGTTGGTTGCTTTGCTTTACAACGCTTTCAGCATGTCGGGCAATTTAAAAGGAAGTAAGGCTGTAGCAGGATTTATAGCCGCATTGCTCATCGCTGAAATCATTTCAAAATTTGCGTTTAATCTATTCATAAATTATTTAAAATGAGACAAGTCATCCTTTCAATTCTTATATCGGTATTTGCACAGTTCTCCTCTGCTCAGGAAATTACAGGTCAGTGGAACGGGACCTTGAAAGTGCCTGGCGGACAGTTAAGTCTTATCTACCATATCACAAAAAAAGACGGCGGTTACTCAGCCACCATGGATAGTCCGGACCAAAAAGCGCAGGGAATTCCGGTGCAAAGTGTGACGTTAAAAGACTCCATTTTACATCTGGACATGACAAATTTTGGGATTACCTATGACGGAAAATTCAAGGGACGCACCATTGACGGATTTTTTAAACAAAATGGCCAAACGTATCCACTGGATCTACAAAAACACGCGCGCCCGCAGGAGCCTGTTCAGCCTTATCCGTATTACTCGGAAAATGTAAAATTTGAAAATAAAAAAGAACAGGTTACACTCGCCGGGACGTTGACAATGCCATCAAAAAGCGGCAAATATCCGGCTGTCATTTTGATAAACGGAAGTGGCCCGCAAAACCGCAACAGCGAGGTGTTTGGTCACAAACCTTTTCTCGTTCTCTCCGACCATCTCACCAGGCAAGGCATAGCTGTTTTACGATTTGACGACCGTGGAACAGCCGAATCCACTGGAAATTTCGGCACTGCAACGACAGTTGATTTTGCCTCAGACGTAGCGGCAGGATTAGCCTATTTGAAAACAAGACCTGAAATCGATATTAGAAAAATTGGCTTGATCGGACACAGTGAAGGCGGATTGATCGCCCCGATTGTTGCAACCCAATCATCCGATGTGAGTTTTGTGGTTTTGCTGGCCGCTCCGGGAATGCGAGGTGACGAAATTCTTGCATTGCAGTCTAAAATTTTAGGAAAGGCGAACGGTCTGGCCGATTCGACACTGGTGAAGGGAGAGTTAACAAACAGGAAAATTTACCAGGCGTTAAAAGCCAAAACAAGCCTGGATGAAATCAAAAAGCAACTTACGGTGATTATAGAAGATGCGCTCAAAATACTGCCAGCTGCGCAACAACCGCCTGCTGATCAGCGCGCTACTTTTGTCGCTCAAAAAGTGAATTCAATTGCAACACCGTGGTTTCAGTTTTTTGTAAGTTATGAGCCTGTACCAACGCTTGAAAAACTGAAATGCCCTGTATTGGCGCTGAATGGAGCTTACGATCAACAGGTTATGGCTCAGGAGAATCTGACAATAATCGAAAAGTCGCTTAAAGAGGCTGGGAATAAAAACTATAAAGTAAAAGAATTACCAAAACTCAACCATCTTTTTCAGGAAAGCAATACGGGCTCTCCCGACGAATATTCAACGATAGAGCAGACTTTTGCTCCTGCGGCGCTGGCAGAAATAACGAATTGGATTAACATTCAGGTCAAAAAATAGGGATTATTCTGACGGGCATGCGTTTCGAAATTACATTTGGTTTTATCCTCATTTTCCTTGCGTTTCTCCCGACGCAGGGAAATGCCAAGTATATTTTGTCGGGCTACAATACCATGCCGGAAAAAGACAGGGCCCATGTGAATCTCGTTGGTTTGCTCCGTTATCTCAAACATTTTCATATTTTCCTGGGGCTTTCGCTATTAATAATCTGTACCATTCTGCGCCTTTTCAGCGACAGTGCGGCTGACGTTTTCATGATCACTTACACCATTGCGGCCTATGGATTTATGGGTTTGGGTGCGGAAAAATTCCACCTGTTATCGGCAATTCAAAAGACGTTCAACCGGATCATTGCCGCTGTATTATGGGTTATCACTTTGGTCATTCTCTATCTGTCCTTTATCAGTTTTAGAAACAGTGAAGTGATCATTGAAAAAAATCAGATTGAGATTACCGGAATTTATGGAGTCCGAATTTTAAAGCAGGAAATAGAAGCAATTGAATTACTTCGAGAACTGCCTGCCATAACTTCAAAAACCAGTGGATTTAACGCTGGCTCCTATAAAAAGGGAAGTTTCAGAACAAAGCAGCGACAGAGGATCAAACTTTTTATTAATACGAACACATCATCCTATATATTTTTTAAAACTGAAGAAGGAGACGTTTATTTCAGTTCTGATGAACTTGACATGAATAAACTCTATCAGAAACTTTCACTCTGGAAAGGCAAATCATGACCTTTGATTCGAAAACTGGCCTCAATTGTATCATTCGGAGTATATAGCTCAGAATTACAATTAATCGTTCAGTTTTTCTCGATGGACATATTCAACAAATCAATCACTGTTTACAGCAGCGCTTTCCTGCTCATTTTTTCATTTACATTTTTTTCAGCGAATGCCTCTGCACAAAACATCGGACTGAAAAATGCAGTTTTGATGGCTTCTTCAAATATACCTTCCCCAATGAGGGAAACGGCGGCAGGTGTTATTTCAGAAGAAATTAATAAGAGAACAGGTTTGCAAATCAAAAGTACGGCTGTCTGGCCGAAAAGTCCCGTTCCGACAATTGCCCTTATTTTGTCTTCCGATTCGGAATTAAACGACAAACCCGTCCCTACAAAACGAAGCGCAGAACATCCTGAATTTAAAAAAGAAGGCTACCGGATCGTCACCGATCACAACACAGTCTGGATAATTGGTGCGGACTCGCGCGGAATACTTTTTGGGGCAGGATGGCTTCTGAGAAATCTGAATATGGACAAAGGCTTAGTTCAGCTGGATGAAAAAGTCGATTTTTCATCTGCTCCGGCCTATCCTATTCGCGGACATCAGATTGGTTACAGAACCACCGCCAACACGTACGATGCGTGGAGCACGCAACAAATGGAGCAATACATTCGCGAACTGGCCATTTTTGGCACCAACGCAATTGAAGGAATTCCTTTTCAGGAAGGAGAAGCCCCAAGTCCACATTTTAAAATTCCGGCGACCGAGATGCGCATTCGGATGAGTGAAATGTGCAAAAAATATGATATGGACTATTGGGTGTGGACACCAGCCACTTTTGACCTGAAAGACAAAATAAAAAGACAGGCAGAACTGGACATGCATGAGGAATTCTACCGCAAAACGCCACGCCTGGATCACATATTTTTCCCCGGCGGCGATCCGGGTGAAAATCACCCCGGAGATGTAATGCCTTTTTTAAAAGAGCTTCAATCACGTCTGGTCAAATACCACAGCAACGCCAAAATGTGGATTTCTTTACAGGGATTCAGTGTGGAGCAGATCGATTATTTCTATCAATATCTGGCAAAAGAAAAGCCGTTGTGGCTCGAAGGTGTCGTTTCCGGGCCTGGTAGCCCTCCTATTGCGGAAACCCGGTACAGGCTACCAAAGCAGTACAAACACAGAGAATATCCTGACATTACCCACCAGATACGATGCGAATTCCCGGTCGAGAAATTTGATCAGGCATACGCCCTCACGCTCGGCAGGGAATCGGTAAATCCACGACCATACGCTTTCGCTAAAATACATGCAAAATATGCTCCGTTCACTGATGGCTTTGTATCCTATTCCGATGGCAGCCATGATGATATAAACAAGGTTGTATGGAGCATGCGAGGCTGGGATCCGACGAAAGATGTCCACCAGATTCTGAAAGAATATGCTTCGTTTTTCTTCAAAAAACGGATTGACAATCAGGTTGCCGGTGGCATTGAAGCACTGGAACAGAATTGGAAAGGGCCGCTGGCGGAAAACGGCGGCGTAGAAGCGACTTATTTCTTCTGGAAAAATTTAGAGACAAACAATCCCGAATTTAACAATAACTGGCGCTGGCAAATGCTGCTGCTCCGAGCTAACTATGACCAATATACGCGACTGAGATTAATTAACGAGCAGCATCTCGAAAATAGTGCAAATGATATACTCGCTCGCGCAGACACGCACACAATTGAAAAATCCATGGAGATTGCTCTGTCCATTGTCAACAAAGCGGATAGCGAACCAATTGCACCCGAAATCAGAAAACACATTGAGGATTTGAGCGACGCGCTTTATACTTCCATCGGATTGCAGACAAGCACTGCCAAACACAAACCGAGGAATCCGGAACGGGGAGTCATTATGGATTTTGTGGATTATCCGCTAAATAACCGCTGGTGGCTGGCCGATGAGTTCAACAGAATCAAGTCATTGCAGGATACCACGGCGCAGCTGGAGGCATTGAAAAAAATTAGCAACTGGGAAAATCCCGGCCCTGGAAGTTACTATGATGATATTTCGAGCGTCAGCAAAGGGCCGCGTGTGAAAACAATTTCAGACGATGCGACGGATGTGGCCTGGTGGGACAATGGTAAAAGCAGAAAACGGCTTTCATCGCAGCTTTTTCAGCGGGAACCTGCCCTGGATTACGAGAATCTGGATCCTTCGGCGCGTTACGTTATCCGTGTTGCAGGTTACGGAGAAGCACTTCTGAGGGTTGATGGCCGGAGACTTTCGCCAACAATTTACAATAAAGAGCAGGATACTTTCAAAGAATGGATTGTCCCGCTTTCTCTTACGCAGGATGGGAAAATTTCTGTCACTTTCGACGGACCTGAAGAATCGGATCTCAACTGGCGGAAGAATTCCAAAATATCGGATATCTGGTTATTGAAACAGTGAGGTAAAACATTCCATAAGCAAGTAGTTTGTAACAACGAACAAACACAACGTAAGAATCAAAATATCAAAGGGGACCTGAACTAAAAATCAAGTCCCCTTTTGAATATTTCATCCCGGTGCTCAGGGAGAAACTACGAATGAACTTACCGCCTGCCGCCCATTGGTTTTGATTTTAATGGTATACTTTCCGGGTGAAATATTAGAAACAGGCGGCCTGAGGAGCTTTTCTTCCGAATTTATGTAAACGCTGTTGTCGGCGTAAATTCTTACACCTCTTACATCGTAAATTGAAATCGCAGCTTGCTCGGAAGCTTTCATTCCTTCTACTTTAAATGCAAGGCTTTTATTCTGCCCGGGATTGGGAAATGCCACGATGGATAACGGGACAATTGCTGGTTTGATGCCAACAATTGAGCTATACGTGTAGGATCCGTCAAAATCGACCTGTTTGAGCCTGTAATAAGTGTATTCGGTGAAAGAATTTGCATCAGCCAAGCGGTAATCGGTTTTTGAGGAAGTAGAACCGGCACCTTTAAGTTTACCCACCACAGTGTAACCCATTGCTGGATTTAAAGTCCTTTCTACCTCAAAATAATCGTTTTTGGTTTCGTCACTTGTTTCCCAAAACAGCACGACATTTGCCTCATCCACACGCTTTCCCTCAAATTTTATCAATGTAACGGGCAAGGGCACGGTCGCCAGAAAGCAATTGTCGTTGCAAGGAACTGCAAGAATACGCGAACGTGGCCCCTTCTCGATTGGTTGCTGAGCATTATACCCTCTTGTTCTTGCCACAAGCCGATTTGCTTCTGCCTCTACGGGAGAAATGACCCTTGAAGTTTGTGCATTTACCATTTTACAGCAGAGCACGCAGAATGAGCAATAAAAAATAAATCTCATAAGTTCTAATGTGATTTTATGAGTGGTCTATCAAAATTCAGCTCTGTCTGTTTCTACATTCCATACAAATTTCACAGGATTTTCTGTAGACTTACCTGATTTGTCGATGGAATAGGTTGTAATTCTTATAGCCTTATACACCATTTCGTAACTTTCTGAATAACAAGCACAGTCGGCAATTGCGCTGGTTGACAGCTTAGTAAGAAATACATCTTTCAGTTCAACTTTATAGGTTATCACCGGAGCGCCGCGATCGTCGCTCCTCGTGGAAATTATTTCAACATTCGCAATACTGTTCCCGGTAGCAACAAAGGGCATCAGTTTAGTGGTAGCAAGGTCTGCGTATTTCGTTATTGTTAGCTTATCAAATACAGGGCGGCTTGACGATGGCCCGCCGACTTCCAAAGCTACTTCGTTTGAAAAACCCAACTGAGAACTTAATAATTCGGAGTAGTTGGCAAAATCCTTAGATAGGGTGGCTCCGGTTGTTAAAATAGTGTTTGAAGTAGTTGCCTTAAAATAAATTTGCTGCGCCGAAACATTGCTTGCCAGCAGACATAGTGCGATAAAAAAGAAATAGAGGTTTTTCATTAATAATTGAAGTTAAGTTTAGGTGTAAAAGTAAATTTTAATGTCTTGAAAACCTATTGGCTGAATTGAGCCAACGCAAAACACGTAGAGGATTAGTTAACCTAAATCTTCTGAAGAGTACACAAAAGACTTGTGAGTGAAAAAAATAGCCTCTACAATTCTCAATTCAGTATTTCATGAACTACAAGTTACTTTCAAAAGTACGATAGAATTTTTCAATGCATTCAGGATTATGCCTGCTTTTTAGCACTGATGATTGTAAAACTTTAAGTATCCAATTATTAACCTTTGCACCGCCCAACTCACCAGAAAAAAGAACCTGACGTAGTCCAAAACATATCGCCGCATGAATTTTCAGCTCGTCGATAGAGTATAACCAAATCCATCTTGGTTAGCTCTCTTTCTAGTAGGCTAATCATTCTGAGGTTCAACTCACCCTGATGTCTATTACAGGTATTTTCTGAATATCATCTATACGAAGTATCTATAAACGGCAAATTAACTATTTTCCATATTTCAGAAACACGAATCCACAAATCATAATCTTCACAAAACTGAAATTGGGGATCATAATAAAGCCTTTTCACAATGTCCGTCCGCATTGTTACCGAAGAGTGGGCAAATTGGTTTTTGAAGAGCAAACCAATACTCAGGAAATCATTATTTGTTAATGTTCTTTTTCATGTATAATGTTCCCAACGCTATCAATTATATTATACCAAGTACCTGCCATTCCATAGTTCGGATTAGATTTAAGAAATTGAACTTGATATTTCAGTCTATTTTGCATCATCAGGTCATCTGCATCCATTCGTGCAATTATTTCCAATCGAAATATCTATACCGTGATTAAGTGTCTAAACAATTCCTTGGTTGGTAGGATTGCTGTAAAAACGGATTTTGGGGCTATTTAATCCTCTAATTATCTCATTAGTATTATCTGTACTACCGTCGTCAATAATAACTATTTCGTAATCAGAGTAGTTCTGATTTAAAACACTCTCAATAGCCGTTGAAATATACTTCTCACAGTTGTAAGCTGGTATCAAGACAGTCGTTTCTATCATAAGAACAAAAAGGCCATGCTTACCAACATGGCCTTTAAATAAAGACTATTATACCCAAAACCCTCTGGTAATCTTGTTTTTTACAACAGCAAAAATTATCGGAGATAGTAAAATAACTATCGCAGCTGCCCAGTTCAATATCTTTCCGTTGGGGCTATTCAAAAATACATCACTTCTATACCTATCATAAATTATTAGGTAACGTTTTTGCCAAATAAAGAAAAAATAAACACATAGACCGCATAAAAAAAGTATCCCCCAGACAAGAGCCTTTGAATATTTATGTCTTGCTACATTCGGTATAAACAAAAGTTTCGTCAAGTCTACAAGGAAAAGTTGTAGGCAAAAAAGTAAAAGTGTAAAAATAAAAAAAACTGTTATAACTGGTGTATCAACTTTGTGCTCAGTGTTACGAGAATAGTAGCTTAAAATCACGTAAAATAATTTGTCAATCACCATATACAACTATTTTTCTTCAAAATTACCTTAAATTAGTAACCAACCAGCTGAAATGGCAAATCCGACAACGTTAGATTTGACAACAAGAGCTCCAACACTAATAACGGCACGCGCCATTACCCCAACCGCACCAACGCCTCCTTCAAAGTCACAATCTTTGCCTCAGCGTCAGCCTGTTTCTGGCGTTCTTTTTCTACGATATCACCTTTGGCGTTCTGTACAAAGCGCTCGTTGGATAGCTTTTTGGTTACCGAATCCAGAAAGCCCTGGGTGTATTCAAGCTCTCTTTGCAGGTTTTCCTTTTCCGTTTCTACGTCAATTTCTTCGGCCAGATTCACGAAAAACTCGTCGGATTTCACGCGGAAGGAATTTCCCGTTCCTTCTTCTGTCACATAGGCCACGGATTCTATAAGCGCCAGTTTTTTGATCAGTTCCTTCAGATTTTCGTAGCGTGCAGGTGCGTCCGTTTTGATAGCTAACGGAAGCGCAATTTTGGGGCTTATATTTTTGGCGTTGCGCAGGTTGCGAATCGCTGACACCATTTCAAAAAGTACTTCAAAATCACTGAGCAAGGCACTATCAAAGTTGCCGGCTTGCGGAAATTGTGCGATACAGATCGAATCTTTGTCCTTGCGTTCACGAATGTTCTGCCAGATTTCCTCCGAAATAAACGGTGTAAACGGATGTACGAGACGCATGAGCACATCAAAGAATTCAAGTGTCGCTTCAAATGTTGCCGCATCAATCGGCAGTTCGTAACCCGGTTTGATCATTTCCAGATACTGGGCACAAAAATCATCCCAGATCAGTTTGTAAACTGAATTCAGGGCATCGGAAATCCGGAACTTAGAGAAGTGATCTTCAACCTCAGCCAACGTCTGATTTAATTTACTGTCAAACCACGCTACGGCAAGTCCCGAACCTTGTGGAATCGAAAGCCCTGAATCCACAGTCCACCCTTTTACCAGACGGAACGCGTTCCAGATTTTGTTTCCAAAGTTCCGGCCCTGCTCAACGAGCTTGTCGTCATAAGGCAAATCATTCCCGGCCTGTGAACTGAACAACATGCCGGTCCGAATACTGTCGGCTCCATATTTGTTGATCAGATCAATCGGATCGGGAGAATTACCCAATGATTTGGACATTTTCCGGCCCTGTTTATCGCGTACAATCCCTGTCAGATATACATTTTTGAACGGGTAATTTCCTCTGTATTCATAACCGGCAATGATCATTCTCGCCACCCAGAAGAAAAGAATTTCAGGAGCGGTAACGAGGTCATTGGTCGGGTAGTAATAATTTACATCCGCATTATCCGGCTCTTTAATTCCGTTGAACACCGAAATTGGCCACAACCAGGACGAAAACCAGGTATCCAGTACGTCCGGATCCTGCGTGATATCTTCCTCGGTCAGAGCAAAAAGCTGATATTCATGCTGCGCTTTACGCAAAGCTTCCCGTTTTGATTTCGCAATAATGATCGTTCCGTCATTCAGATAATACGCAGGAATGCGGTGACCCCACCAAAGCTGGCGGCTGATATTCCAGTCACGCACGTTTTCCATCCAGTGGCGATACGTGTTTTTGAATTTGGCAGGGATCAGTTGTACCGTATCGTTCATCACGTTTTCAAACGCCGGTTTGCTGATTTTTTCCATTTTCAAAAACCACTGCTCCGAAAGCCGCGGTTCGATCACAGAATCTGTGCGTTCCGAATGCCCTACATTGGATTTGTATTCCTCAACTTTAACCAGACTGCCCGCTTCATCGAGCAATTTGATTATTTTTTTGCGCGCAATAAATCGATCTTCTCCAACCAGAATCTGGGCTTTTTCATTCAATGTCCCGTCTTCATTCAGCAGGTCAATGATCGGCAGATTGTGCCTTTTTCCAAGTTCATAATCGTTTGTATCATGGGCCGGAGTTACTTTGAGGCATCCTGTACCAAATTCCATCTCCACATATTCATCCGCAATAATCGGAATAGCGCGGTTGATCAACGGAATCAAAATTTCCTGACCGATCAGATACTGGTAACGCTCGTCGTTCGGGTTCACGCAAATTGCCACATCGGCCATGATCGTTTCCGGGCGTGTCGTGGCAATGACAAGGGCACCTTCATCGCCTTCCTTCCTGTCAGCTAATTCATATTTGATGTAAACCAGTTTCTGATTTACTTCTTTCATAATTACTTCTTCATCCGAAACCGTCGTTTTTGCCTGCGGATCCCAGTTCACCATCCGGTGCCCCCGGTAAATATCTCCTTTGTTGTAAAGGTCAATGAAAACATCGATCACTGAGTCGTACAGATCCGGCTCCATGGTGAACCTTGTACGGTCCCAGTCGCAGGAAGCGCCTAATTTGCGCAGCTGCTGCAAGATAATTCCACCATATTTATGCGTCCATTCCCAGCAGTATTCCAGAAATTCGTCACGTGTCAGGTCCTTCTTACTGATCCCACGTTCTTTCAGCATAGCCACCACTTTCGCCTCGGTGGCAATGGAGGCATGGTCCGTGCCGGGAACCCAGCATGCTTCCTTACCTTCCATACGTGCTTTACGTACGAGAATATCCTGAATCGTATTGTTCAGCATGTGCCCCATGTGCAATACACCGGTGACGTTCGGAGGCGGAATGACAATCGTGTAGGGCTCTTTATCCGGATTCGGTTTTGAATTAAAATACCGGTTTTCGATCCAGTAGGAATACCATTTATCCTCTATCTCTTGCGGGGCATACGTTTTGGAAATCATTCTCGTAGATAAAATTAGCGACTGATCGCAGGTTGCTGTCTTAAAAAGACGGCAAGTTAGGATTTGCGGCGCATATTTTAATGCAGTTGCGGAGAGATTAATAGCAGGCCTGCGGAATTAAGCTGCTGTCGGAGTCAGCGGAAGCCAGACTGTAAATGTACTTCCCTCGCCGGGTTTACTGTCGACACGCACAACCCCCTGGTGCGCCTCCACCATTTTTTTGACATAACTCAAGCCCAGTCCAAAACCTTTTACATCGTGTACATTGCCTGTCGGTACGCGATAAAATGTGTCAAAAATGCGGTGTATCTGCTCACGGCTCATTCCCAATCCTTTGTCAGTAATGGATATAAAAAAACCGTTTTCGACATTCCTGGTCTTGATCGTCAGGTGCAGGTTTTCAGGAGAATATTTGATTGCGTTGTCCACCAGATTGTTAAGCACATTGGAAACGTGCAGTTCGTCACAGGTAACGAGTTCTTCCGGAGCGTCAAAATCCATTTCAATTTCGCCCTCTTTCTGCTCAATCTGCACGCTCTGGCCGTTCAAAACTTTGGACAGCAAATCGTGCATATTAACTTCCGTCAATTTCAGCTTCACTTCTCCTTTGTCCAAAAGCGCCATCTGCAATACTTTTTCAACATGCGTTCCGAGGCGTTTATTTTCTTCACGAATGATCCCCAGATACCGCTGCAAACGTGGGACAAAATCGGTGTTACCGCTTTTCCCCGCATTTTCCTGTGCCATTTCGGCTGCCAGGGCAATGGTCGAAATGGGCGTTTTAAACTCATGGGTCATGTTGTTGATGAAATCATTTTTGATGTCCGACAACTTTTTCTGACGTAAAATCGTCGTCACGGCCATATAGAAACATGCCATAATGACGACGATCAGAATGCCCGATCCGCCGAACATGACGCCCATGTTACTAAGAATGTATTTTTGCTGATCAGGAAAATAGACAAACAGCGCATTTTCGCCCTGCAAGGTTTCATTCGGAAAAAGAGACGCTTTGTAAGCTCTGGAATCCCATTCTCCGGTTTTCAGCGCTGCAGTCGAAAATATAAAATCGTTGCTCAGTGGCCCGCGTACGGCAAATTCGTAAGGAAGTTTGATGCCGTTTTCAGTAAATTCTTTCTTTAATAGTGTATCAAGTAAAAACCGGTTGACGCGTTCGCGCAGCGGCCGCTTGGCGTACATGAGGTCTTTCATCACATCCCGGAGCAAATCCGCTTTGTCGGCATTCCCGATTTCAATTTCTTTGAGCACCGCTTTCCCGTTACGTACCTTACCGGTTTTATTTGAAGCAATCCGTTGGTTGACAGAATCTGCTTTGTTGCGGTTGGCCGACTTTTTATTCTGGTTTGCAAATGCTTCCTGAAAGGCGTTCCCAAGTTTTCTTTCGTCCTCCATTCGCCGGCGCATAAATTCGTCCATCCCCGCCAGCCCGAACTGCTGTGCCTGAAAAAACTCCTCTATGATCTGTTGATGATCGACCATGATCCTGAAATTGGGGCTCAAAACATCCGTGGCAGCAGCTTCACCGCTCACCTGATAATGAATTTCTTCCCCGTTAGGACCAATCGCTACTTCAAATTTGGAAGGCGCCACCGCTTTTTGAGCCTGAACTGACTCCTGAGAAACCGGTTTGGTTCGTTTCAAAGGCATTGTTCTGAGCTGTGCGATGCGATCCAGCCGGCTTTTTTGCTGCTCGGTTTCGATCCTGTGCTGCAACAGATACATCATTTCCTGCTTTTCCAAACGATGTACAACGCCCTGTACCGATTCTGCCACTTTCTGACTGAACTGATCGTTTCTGATCGCAATAGCCTCACGTATCCAGTACCACTGAAAACCGATCAGCCCCATCAGGGCAAGACACATTAAACCTATAATTACCTGAATTTTTCGCTTTGACATTTATCTGTGGTCCGTGCAACGCGGCAATATTCTTTCCCGACCTTGGTTTAGTTAACAAATTTAACGCGCAAAACCGAGCTTCAAATCCATTTAACAATTTTTAACATGGGTTGAGAATCTGTAAATTATAATTTTGTACAACACTAAATTAACAAACCTGTATCATCATGAAACATATCTTTTTTAAGGCAGCGATCTTCTCTTCGCTCCTGGCGTTTGGCCAAGCATTTACGTCAGAGTCTTTTGCGCAGTCGGCTGACAAAAATAATAAAACATCAATCCGCATTCAGGTTACCGAAGATGCAGCAGGAAAGGTGAGGCATATCGAAAAGGACTATGAAATGCCGGCAATGTCTGAACCGGAACGTAAACAATTTGTCGATAAAGTGCTGGATTCTCTGGGTATCGAGCCCAAAAATCAGCGCAGTCTTTCCGTAACCATAGACGATGGAAACGGACCGACGACGACTGTCAGAAAAAGGCGTAAAGCAGTTATGGATCATCCTGACGAACGTGAACCGACGGCTTTCAATTGGAATGATGACTTCTCGGAAAATTTTGATACTGAAAAATTGCGCTCTCACATGCGGAATTTTGAACGGGAATTTCGTCCAAAAGCGAAAATGATGATGCGTGACATGGAAAATTTTGGCGATCGTGTCGGCGATTGGACGAAGGAAGTAATAAAGTCGTCCACCGTGCATGGCCTGAACGTCTATGCCAACAATCCGGACAACGGTATGCTGAACCTGCGTTTTCAGACCGCTCAGAAAGGAGATGTTAATATTTCTATCACCGATACCAAAGGAAAAGAGGTTGGTCGGAAAGAAATCAAAGATTTTACGGGTGATTTCGTGGGGCAGGTCGAAATCAGAAAAAACACAAAAGGTACCCTTTTCGTAACCGTCGTTCAGAATGAGGATGGCGCAACCAAAAGGGTGGTTTTGCCTTAATACAAATTAATTTTACGTAGAATCCCGTTGATTTTTGCAATCAATGGGATTTTTTATTGAAAAAAGATAGAACAATTAGGCTGACTTTTATTAAGAATCGTAAATTTGTCGAAAATCCACAATTGTCCGCGACATCCAATTATCAAGCAATATGCTGAATCTTATACTTTTTGGCCCTCCCGGTGCGGGAAAAGGCACGCAAAGTGAAAAAATCATAGCCAAATATAAACTCATTCACCTGTCGACAGGCGATTTGCTACGCTCTGAAATTCAGCAAGGTTCAGAATTGGGACTGAAAGCGAAAACCCTGATGGATCAGGGAATTCTTGTTCCTGATGAAGTTGTGATCGGAATGATCGAGAACAAACTGAAAGAACATTCAGGAGCACCCGGTTTTATTTTTGATGGTTTTCCAAGGACGGTTGCCCAGGCAGAAGCACTGGATGCGTTGCTCTTGAAATACGCGGAGACCATTTCAGTTATGGTAGCCCTTGTTGTTGATGACAATGAATTACTCGCCAGGCTTTTGAACCGTGGCAAAACTTCCGGCAGACCGGACGACCAGAATGAAGCGCTGATCAGCAAAAGAATACACGAATACAACAGTAAAACAACCCCGGTCGCGGATTACTACCGCCAGCAGGAAAAATACGTGGCTATTAACGGAATAGGTGATATCGAAGGAATTTTTGATGCCATTACCGTCGCCATTCAGGAACACAAACAGGAAAAGATATAACCGGTAAAATATCCGGTTATATCTTCAAGTTTTTCTCATTTTTTTGAAAGTCTCTGCCCCTACTTTCACATACACTTCAACTCGTTATCATGGCTTCGTCAAACTTTATAGATTATGTAAAAATTAACGTGCGTTCTGGCGCGGGTGGTGCAGGTTCTCTGCATTTCCGAAGAGAAAAACACGTTGAGAAAGGCGGACCGGACGGTGGCGATGGTGGACGTGGCGGACACGTCATTCTGAAAGGGAGCACGCAGTTATGGACGCTCTTGCATTTGAAATATACCAAACACATCAAGGCGTTTGACGGCAAAGGTGGTGAAGGAGGAAGACGGTCCGGTTCTATTGGCAAAGACATTATTCTGGAGGTCCCGCTTGGAACGATTGCCAGAGATGCTGAAACAGGCGAACAGCTTTTTGAAATTACAACCGACGGACAGGAAGTGATCCTGATGAGAGGCGGTAGAGGAGGAATGGGAAATGACCATTTCAAATCTGCAACCAACCAGACACCGCAACATGCACAAACGGGAGAACCCGGACTGGAAGCATGGATTATTCTTGAATTAAAAGTACTGGCGGATGTCGGCCTTGTCGGATTTCCGAATGCAGGTAAATCTACCTTATTATCCGCCGTGTCTGCGGCGCGTCCTGAAATTGCAGATTATCCTTTTACAACCCTGGTCCCTAATTTGGGCGTGGTATCTTATCGTGATTACAAATCGTTTGTCATGGCCGACATCCCCGGAATTATCGAGGGAGCCTCTCAGGGCAAAGGCCTTGGTCTACGCTTTTTAAGACACATCGAACGAAATTCTATTCTCCTTTTTATGGTTCCCGCCGATAGTGAAGATATCGAGGCGGAATACCAGACCCTTCTGAACGAACTCAAAATTTACAACCCTTCATTACTCGACAAAAATCGATTGCTGGCAATTTCTAAAATTGACATCCTTTCCGAAGTAGAACGCGTAGAACTAAATACCAGACTCCCCAAAGGAATTTCTAGTATTTCTATTTCTGCAATTACCCAAGAAGGAATAGAACTTTTGAAAGATCAGATATGGCGTTCGATAAATAACCCGTTGTCCGTTAAATAATTTGGTCCATTATTTTTGTGATAGAAGCAACCATTTGATGCATATTGTGTGTCATCGATGTTACTTGTCTGGTCTTTTTGAGCTTTTCCATTCGCATGAAATTTTATTTACAGTCACTTATTTGGGTTGGAATTCTAACGTTGATTGTGCCGGCGAAAGCCTTTGCGCAGATAAATATTGACTTTCCATCCGATAGGGCAGTATTTCAAAGGAACAAAAGTAATGAGGGTACAATATACATTGCCGGCTCTTACGGGAAAATAATCGACAGAGTTGAAGCAAAGCTCACACCGGTCGACGGTTTTGACAAAGGTTTCAGAACGGACTGGATTACCATTCAGGACAACCTTCAGGGCGGAACCTACTCAGGAAAAATTGCAGCCCAGGGCGGATGGTATAAACTAGAGGTCAGAGGCTGGCGAGGTAATCAACTCATCGACAGCAAAGAAATATCCAGGGTTGGTGTGGGCGAAGTTTTTTTGATTGCCGGACAGTCCAATGGACAGGGATTAAAGGATCGAGGCAGCCCACGAGCAGAAGATGACAGAGTTAGTGTGTTTAACGACGACAATACGAATAATCCAACAAGTGATCTTCGCTATCCCCAATTTACACACCTTGAAGCAAACATGGATATTGCTCCCAGAGGACATTCGGCATGGTCCTGGGGCAAGTTGGGAGATATTCTTGCCAGAAGATACGGCGTACCAATTTTATTCTATAATATAGCCTGGACGGGTTCGGCAATAAGAAATTGGAGGGAGAGTCTAAATGGTGGGCTGACAGTTTCAGTTTATGACCCTAATTCGCAATATCTGCCTGTTGGTACGCCATACGCAAACATGAAGTCGGTTATGAATTACTACGTGCCCATCACCGGGTTACGGAGTGTTCTCTGGATTCAGGGTGAAGCGGATAATTATGCCAGGACATCCTCTGATAGTTATTTCAACGATCTCAAAGCAGTTATCGAAAAAAGCAGGAATGATTCAGGAAAAAATATTTCCTGGATGGTTTCACTGACTACCTATGATAATCAGCGCGGCATCTACAACCCGGTTGTCGATGCACAGAAAAGGGCAATAAGTAATATTCCCAATGTATTTCAAGGTCCAAATACGGATCAGGTTCAAATCCCAAGAATTGACGGCGAAGGAGTTCATTTTCAAAATGAAGGCCTATCTCAGCTAGGTGAAGCATGGGGAAACAGTTTGAATGACGATTTTTTTGCCCGATCCGAACCCTTCGCGGGCGTGAGTCCGTTGAAAGTTACGATCGCCTGCGCAGGTAACAGCAGAGTAAATCTGACGATCAGCAACGATGGCTACAACTCGTTCAGTTGGAACAACGGGCAGGGATCAAGCCAAATCCAGGTGGGTAGTGGAAGCTATCGCGCTACTGCCAGAGACGGAAAGGGAAACATCATTTCATCCCCGGAAATCAGGGTTTATGACATCCAGCCACAACAACCGAGTATCTCGATTGAAGGGACGAATCCGGTTTGTAAAGATAATTCGGCTACACTTGTGTCCAGCATATCAGATGGAGCAAGATGGAATACGGGAGCCGATGGGTCCCGGTTGTCTGTCAGTACAGCAGGCGAATACGCTGTGACCGTAAAGAACGTGTACGGATGTGAAGCGACTTCGGCCAAAACGGTTGTGACTGTTCTCGATACGCCTCTACCGGACAAACCAACCATTACCGTTGGCGGAGCAGTAGTATTTTGCGATGGGGGTGAAGTGAAACTTACTTCTACTTCAAAAGTAAATAGCATTTGGTCCAATGGTGCAGGTGAAAGTGTGATTACCGTCAAATCTTCCGGTGATTACAGGGTGAAAGCCATTGATAACAATGGCTGTTATTCCCCCGATTCCGATCCTGTTACGGTTAAGGTAAATCCACTTCCCTCCAGACCTGTCATATCCCTCAGCAGATCAGCCACTTTCTGTGCAAACGAAGAGGTTGTGATGACTTCAAACTACGATTCAGGAAATACATGGAACACCAGTGCAACATCCAAAACCATCACTGTGAATACAACAGGTGAGTTCAGTTTAAAACAGACGGACGGGAATGGTTGCGAGTCCGTTTCAGATAAGGTGAATGTCAAAGTAAATCCACTTCCGGATACACCAACAGTAGCTTCATTAAGGCCAACCACCTTCTGCGAACGTGACTTTACAACACTCCAGGGAAGCACCGCATTTAGTTACCTTTGGAGCAACGGATCCACTTCCCGCCAGATTGACATCCGGGAATCAGGTGACTTTTCACTTTCGTCCAGAGACGCCAATGGCTGCGTGTCCATTCCCTCCCCGGCTGTGAAAGTTACCAAAAATCCGCTGCCGCCAACTCCGAAAATCGTGGCAGACGGTACAACCACCTTTTGCGCGGATCTCAGTGTTAACCTGATTTCCGATGACGCATCCGGCTACGCATGGAACAATGGCGCATCGTCTAAAACAGTAAACATTACAGTTGCAGGCACGTTCAGTGTGCGGACGATCAATGAATTTACCTGTTACTCAGATCCATCAAATTCGATCACAACGAGGACATTGGCTTTACCTCCGGCTCCGATGATCCGGGCATTAGATCTTACCACTTTTTGTGACGGAAATTCGGTAGATCTTGTTGCCCAAAACGGCAATCTGTTTTTCTGGAGCAGCGGAGAAGAGAACGACACTTTGAATGTGACAAAATCGGGAAGTTATGGCGCGCGTATCAGAGACAATGCAGGGTGTTATTCTCCCTATTCTTCCAATATTACGGTGGACGTCAAGCCTCAGCCAGAGAAACCTGTCATAGAAAAAATTGGTGTTTATGCGCTTTTTGCAAAAAACAACCTGAACGATGAAGGCGCACATGAGTGGAAACTCGACAACAAGGTACTCCCGGAAACAGGCTCAACCCTCAAAGCATCGGTTTCGGGAAATTACGTCGTAAGCCACTCCGTTGTGTACAGTCCTACACTAACCTGCGTATCTGAAGATTCTGATCCCTATGTGCTGTTTACTGATAAAGACGATGTTTTTGTCGTTTATCCCAACCCGACAGGTGACGGAAAAGTCACAATTGAAACGATGAATAATTGGCTGAATTCTACGATTCAGGTAATTGATAGCAGAGGAATTATTCACAAAACATTTACCGTCCGGACATTTGACAAACAGTATCTTCTTAATCTGTCCGATCTGTCAAGCGGTGTTTATTTTGTTAGAATTACTTCGGGACTCTTTTCTTCTGTGAAGAAGATCGTGATTGCACGTTAGGATAAAGGCCATTTTAGCTGTCCAAATCAGCCAGCTACTGCATGACACAAATGACTCTGTTTCCGCGTATGGGAAAATACCCGGATATCTCCCGGACTCCGCTTACCAAATTCGTTTGCAGTTCGTTATGGCACAATTTCGCATATTAAATCAAAAAAACGGAATAGTTATATTATACCAAAAATAAACGTGTAAATTTGCGTCCGTTTTATTGAAAGAGTTTTTGAAAAGTATCGTTTATTTATTCTTTCTGAGCGTGAGAGATTTTACCCGTTTCAAATACACAAATGCATAAAAATTTACTTTCTTGGGCAACTATAAAAGTGTTACTGTTGCTCAGTATCCTTCCATCAACAGCATTTTCTCAGATTAAAATCGTCTCTCCGACACCAAGGGCGGTGTACCAAAGAGATGCAACAGGTCAGAGAGAAGTCAACATTTCAGGAACCTTTTCTGTTCTTTCGGACAAAATCGAGGCACGCGCTGTGCCGGTCATTGAGGGACAGGGACTCCCAACCGGCTGGAAAGATTTACAGGTAAATCCAAAAGGTGGTGTGTTTTCAGGCAATCTCTTGCTCTTCCAGGGTTGGTATACGGTTGAAGTTAGGGCCACTCAGAAAGGAATCGTGGTTGGCCGCGATGTGTTGGAAAGACTTGGGGTCGGAGAGGTTTTTATCATTGCAGGCCAGTCCAACGCACAAGGTCTAAAAGCATATAAGGGAGCTCCAGGCGCACAGGACGACCGCGTTGTCTACATTTCCAATTATATCAATGACTCAAAAGACCTGCTGACAGATCCTCCGCGCGCAGGATTTTCCAAGCTGACGGATGATGTAACTTTTGTCGGTCCGCGTGGCCAGACACCCTGGTGTTGGGGTATGGTCGGTGATAAACTGGTTGAAAACCTAAATGTTCCGGTTCTTTTTATCAATACAGCCTGGGAAGGCTCTGCGGTAGAAAACTGGTTTCAGAGCTCTCTGGGCAATGTGACTTACAACTACTATGGCGGTATCGGAAATCCGGATGCAAAGTTTCCACCGTTTATGCCATATGCCAATTTAAAGGTTGCGGCCAAAACCTACGCGAACCAATACGGTGTACGTGCGATTCTCTGGACGCAAGGCGAGGCAGATGCAATATACCATTCAACAGCCAAATTCTACCGGGAAAACCTTCAAAATCTGATCAACAAACTTGGCGCTGATATTGGTGGAAAGAGAATTACCTGGGTAATTTCCCGTACTTCCAGAACGACAGATTCACAGACTCCGAATATTCCGGTGATTAGTCCGGACGTGATTGCTGCGCAGAATGCCGTGATCGAAACGCCATTCAACGCCACCTACCCAGGCCCTGAAACGGACCAGTATGCAAACCGCGGTGATGGAACTCACTTCGTTGGGAAAAGTTACGACGATGCCGCCGGAACCAAAGCTGCGCTTACTGTACTGGCTAACGCCTGGCTTCAGACATTGAATATCAATTTCTTTTCGACCGTCCCACCGCTTGCGCCGGCCGTTGTGCCACCGCTTACCGCTGCATGCGTAACAGAGAACAACGCGGTAACAATCACATTACCGGAAGGTTTTGCCTCTTATATTTGGAGCACCGGCGAAACTTCACGAACAATTCGTGTAACAAAAGCCGGTACTTATTACGCAACCGTCAAAGACAATGCGGGCAATTCTACAATTACTTCCACGGCAGTTTTAACCGCTGACGCAAAACCTGCACAACCTGTAATTCTTCCACAAGGGTTACAACAGGCATGCGCAGATTCAGGAATGATTTTCTCGACCACCGGTAGTGATATTTACAATTGGTACAAGGATGCCGGAACCACAGCAGTTGCATCCGGTAGCCTCGTCAATGTGAAGGAATCCGGAAGCTATACCGTAAGAGCACAAAATATTTTTGGCTGTATCTCGGATAACTCGACGCCATCTTCGTTAACCGTTCAACCTAAAATCTCCAAACCGGTTATTGAATCCTCAGGACCATTCAGTATCACTGCAAGCATCACAGAAACGGGTGTAAACGCAAAATATCGCTGGCATCGGCCTGGTTTTGAATCAGATACAATTACAGATATTGTTAAAATTCTGAAAACAGGAACATATACTACCAGAGCGCAAATAGCTTATACTTTGGGTAATAATGTACTGACCTGTTATTCCGATACTACTTCCCGTTACTACGTTACTGTTGAGCAAAATGATGTGGTTTTTTACCCAAATCCAAGTGTTGGGGACTACATTTATATAGAGTCACGGGATAACATCGCAAATGCTACAATCACGGTTTACGACATCATGGGGCGCGTTTTGACAACGGAACTGATTCCATTACTCAATAGCCGGGTTCCGATCAAAATAAGGAACTTGCCTCCAGGGAAATTCATTGTCCGCGTGACAGGACAGGGGCTCACGCTTACCAAACAGATCGTGGTCAGATAACAATATTTAATCTTCTTTTTTTACTAAATAAGCCCTGGTACTCCAGGGCTTATTTAGTATCATACTAATTAGGCAAAAGAAGAAGTAAAGAATTTGATTGATAAATTTGCAAAGGCTAATTTTGACAGCTAGAGAGAAAAATTCCCATTAGTATTGACTGCGCTCCCGGAGACAGTAATTGAAACCCAAAATCAATGAAAAATACATATCTTCCTTCTGATTATCTGCCCATTCTGGTCCAGTTTATTCTAGCTGCGGGTTTTATTGGCGGAACCATGATTGTGACGCACATGATTGGTCCGAGCCGCAAAAGCAAGAAAAAAGATGATCCGTTTGAGTGTGGTATAGAATCTGTAGGCGACGCCCGGACGCCGATATCGGTAAAGTACTTTTTGGTGGCAATTTTATTTGTCCTTTTTGACGTTGAGGTGATCTTTATGTACCCATGGGCGGTAAATTTCAAAAAACTCGGAATGTTTGGGTTCGTTGAAATGTTGTTGTTTATGGCGCTGCTATTATCAGGCTTTTACTACGTGATCCGTAAGGGCGTATTGAACTGGGAAGAATAGAACTGCTGACTTTCAATCTTTTTCAGGCACGAAAATTGAAAGAAAGATTGGCCGGCTCAGCCGGTCGCACAAATGAACAAACGCAGCCTGCGATTGAACTCCAAGGGCTAAAAGCTAATAAAACAATGAAAGAAGTATCGATCGTGGAAGCGCCCAAAGGGCACAGTGGGTCTGGTTTTTTCGCAACGTCATTTGACGAGGTGATCGGTTTGGCGCGTAGTTATTCTTTGTGGCCGTTACCTTTTGCAACGTCATGCTGTGGAATCGAATTTATGGCAACGATGGGTGCTCATTATGATATATCCCGTTTTGGTTCTGAAAGACCAAGTTTCTCACCTCGCCAGGCAGATCTGCTGATGGTAATGGGAACCATTGCAAAGAAAATGGCCCCCGTAGTAAAACAGGTGTATCTCCAGATGGCCGAACCTCGCTGGGTACTTGCGGTCGGCGCCTGCGCATCAAGCGGTGGTATTTTCGACACTTACAGCGTTTTGCAGGGAATTGACAGGATCATACCGGTTGATGTGTATGTGCCAGGTTGCCCGCCCAGACCGGAACAAATTATCGATGGCCTGATGCAAATTCAGCATCTGACCCGTAACGAATCCCTACGTCGGAGAAACACGGACGAATATCAGCAGTTACTAGCATCTTACAATATTCAATAATCGCTTTATGCTAACGAATCAGGAAGTAGCGGAAGCGCTCTTGGAAAAATTTGGTGAGCAGGTCTACGACTTTGATGAGCCTTATGGCTTGCTTACGCTGTCCACGACGCGTGAAGAAATTATTTCTGTTCTTGAATTCCTAAAGAACCATAAAACCTACCAGATCAGCTTTCTAACTGATCTTACCGGGGTTCATTATCCTGACAATACAGGGAGGGAATTTGCGGTGGTTTATCACCTGCACAGTTTTATTCAAAATTTCAGAGTTCGTTTAAAAGTATTTATTCCGGAAGCTGATATTCACATCCCGACGGCAACGGTGCTTTGGGACAGTGCTAACTGGATGGAACGCGAAACCTATGATTTCTACGGAATCCTTTTTGACGGGCATCCGAACCTGATGCGTATATTGAATATTGAGGAAATGGATTATTTCCCGATGCGTAAAGAATATCCATTGGAAGACGCTACGCGTGAAGACAAAATTGACGCACTTTTTGGTCGATGACCCTTTTATAGAACAGAGTGATCTATGGCAGATATTGAATTATTACCGCATAACGTTCCCGATAAATCGGATTTACCCGAGTTAATTGAAGAACTGACAACCCTAAACCTTGGTCCTACCCACCCTGCAACGCACGGGATTTTTCAGAATATCCTTAAAATGGATGGTGAAAAAATCGTTTCAGGGGAGCAGACCATTGGTTATATTCACAGAGCCTTCGAAAAAATCGCCGAAAGACGTCCTTTCTATCAGATCACCACGCTGACAGACCGGATGAATTACTGTTCCTCCCCGATCAATAATTTCGGCTGGCACATGACGGTTGAAAAATTACTCCAGATTGAAGTTCCCAAACGCGCGCAGTACATCAGGGTGATCATGATGGAACTTGCCCGTATCTCCGACCACCTGATTTGCAATAGTATTTTGGGTGTGGATACCGGTGCTTTTTCCGGCTTTTTGTATGTGATGCAAAAAAGGGAGGATATCTACGAAATCTACGAAGAAGTCTGCGGCGCCAGGTTAACCACCAACATGGGTCGTATCGGCGGAATGGAGCGGGATCTTTCCAACACGGCCATTCGGAAGATCAGGGAGTTTATCAAAACTTTCCCACCCGTTCTGAAAGAGTTTGAAAAATTGATGAGCCGCAACCGTATTTTCATGGACCGGACCATTAATGTGGGACCGATCTCTGTTGAAAGAGCACTTGCTTACGGATTCACGGGTCCTAACCTCAGGGCTGCCGGCCTTGACTATGACGTTCGCGTGATGAACCCGTATTCGTCTTATGAAGATTTCGATTTTATTATTCCGATAGGGCAACATGGTGACACTTTCGACCGGTACAACGTACGGATCGAAGAAATGTGGCAAAGCCTGAGAATCGTTGAACAGGCCATGGAAAATCTTCCGGAAGGCCCCTATTATGCAGATGCACCTGAATATTACTTGCCTCCTAAAAAAGAGGTATACGGTAGCATGGAAGCGCTGATTTACCATTTTAAGATCGTCATGGGCGAAATTGATGCGCCTATTGGCGAGGTTTATCACGCGGTTGAGGGTGGAAATGGTGAATTAGGATTTTACCTGATCTCTGACGGCGGTCGCGCACCTTATCGTTTGCATTTCAGAAGACCTAGTTTTATTTACTATCAGGCATATCCTGAAATGTGTAAAGGAAGCACACTTTCCGACGCGATTCTGACCATGAGTAGCCTCAATGTTATCGCGGGAGAGCTCGACGCGTAATACCTAATTGATTATATTTCCATTTGAAAAGGAAACTTTTTAAATGTTTGATTCTTAAAGATCAAGTAATAAAATGACCGAAACACCAAATCACGTTGCATTTACCCCGGAACGTCTGGAAAAGGTAAAAGAAATTATTGCACGCTACCCGGAAGGTCGCCAGAAATCGGCCCTTTTGCCCGTTTTGCACATTGCTCAGGAACAATGGGGCTGGGTTAGCAGCGAAGTAATGGATTACGTGGCCGAGATACTAAGTATTGAACCGGTTGAAGTATACGAAGTTGCCTCTTTTTATACAATGTATCACCTCGATCCTGTTGGAAAACATGTGATCGAGTACTGCAGAACAGGTCCTTGCTGCCTGATGGGCGGCGAAGAAATATATGACTACCTGAAACAAAAGCTCGGTATTCTACCCGGACAAACCACACCTGACGGTCTTTTCACAATCAAAGAAGTCGAATGTCTTGCCGCCTGTGGTTGGGGACCGGTTTTTCAGATCCGTGAAAAATACTACATGAATCTGACGAGGGAAAAAGTGGATGACATTATTGAAGAGTTGAGTAAATAGCAGTAACCGCAATCAGCAAGGCCTTTGGCGCTTTATAGATATAAGAGGATTTTACCATGGCAAAGAAAATATTAACTGAATTCATCGACGTACCGGGGATTGAAACCTTCGAAGTGTATCGCAAGCATGGTGGATACGCAGCCGTTGAAAAAGCCATAAAAACCATGACTCCTGATGAAGTTGTGGAAGAAGCCAAAAAATCCGGCATACGGGGAAGAGGTGGAGCTGGTTTCCCGATGGGCATGAAGTGGGGCTTTCTGGCAAAACCGGAAGGAGTTCCCCGTTATCTGGTTTGTAATGCGGATGAATCGGAGCCTGGAACCTTCAAGGATCACCACCTGATGAAGTGCCTTCCGCATTTACTGATTGAAGGAATGATCGTTTCCAGTTATGCATTGGGTGCGAAAAAATCTTTCATCTACGTACGTGGAGAATTGATGTACGTGATCCGTATTCTTGAAAAAGCAATTGAAGAAGCAAAAGCAAATGGGTTTTTAGGTAAGAATATTTTGGGCACAGGTTACGACCTGGAGCTTGTCGTTCAGCCTGGTGGAGGTGCTTACATTTGCGGAGAAGAAACTGCTCTTTTGGAATCATTGGAAGGGAAAAGAGGAAACCCACGTAACAAACCGCCATTTCCTGCTGTAAAAGGGCTTTACCAAAGTCCAACGGTGGTGAACAATGTGGAATCAATTTCCAATATGCCCTGGGTTATCAACCATGGAGGCGAAGCTTATGCAGCCATTGGTGTTGGACGAAGCACTGGAACAAAATTGATTTCGGCTTCCGGTCACATTCAAAAGCCGGGTGTTTATGAAATAGAATTGGGCGTGAGTGTGGACGAATTTTTAAATTCGGATGAATACTGTGGCGGAGTCCGTAAAGGACATCACCTGAAAGCACTTGTTGCGGGTGGCTCTTCGGTACCAATTCTTCCGGCACATTTAATCACAAAAACCGCTGCGGGTGAAGACCGGCTGATGAGCTATGAATCTTTGTCAGACGGCGGTTTTGCAACAGGAACCATGCTGGGATCAGGAGGATTTATCGTTTTTGATGAAACAGCCTGTATAGTAAGAAATACCTGGAATTTCTCCCGTTTTTACCACCACGAATCATGCGGGCAATGCAGTCCCTGCCGTGAAGGTACGGGATGGATGGAAAAAGTACTTCACCGTATTGAACATGGTCACGGGAGCATGCATGACATTGATTTACTGGTTGATATATCTAAAAAAATTGAAGGAAACACAATTTGCCCATTAGGTGATGCAGCTGCCTGGCCTGTGGCAAGTGCGATTCGTCATTTCCGTGATGAATTTGTGTGGCATATTACACACCCGCACGAGGCGTCTCAACCCGGGGCAGTCTATCAGGGTGAAATGGCTTTGGTTTGAGGGGAAAATTTCGAAAAATAATACTAAATGCCTGAGTAGAACCTTTTAAAATTAATAATGACCGGGATCTTTGCGAATGTAATTGTCAGTGCTGACCGGATTATATTATTTTTTGAAAGACTCGCACAAGGTAAATATTGGCTAATACAGTTAACAATTATTCTGACTGTCGGTTTTAATATTATCTATTTTCCTGAAGCTGTAATAAAAAGAATGCAACAGGAATGGACCTCACAGGATTCCAACATTCAACAGTTTCTGAATGTAAAAATCAGTGAGCCGTTCAAGCCTTTCGCAAATGCAAAGGACAATGATCATCTAAGGAAAAGAGAATTAAGGTTTACACCTTATCTGGTAGGTAATTTACTGGGCCTGGATGCTGCAAAGCTATTTTATCTGCAGATCCTGCTACTTCCGTTATTTATCTACGGAGTACTGAAAACCCTGACTACTTTTGCCCGGGATAAAGTAGTCGCTATTCTCGGAACTTTGTGTCTGTTGTTTTGCTACGTTGGAAATTCGTTTTACTACGATACCCTTTTTTTGGACTCGTATGCATATTTCGGATTATTAGCAGCAATCCTCCTGCGCGGAAATGTGATCAGTATACCGATACTGATTTTAACTTATTTTGTGGATGAAAGAAGCCTGGTGCCGTCGATGATCATTCCATTACTTAGTTTTATGGAATTGTGGAAAGATAAAGGCGCGGTTGTTTTTGATAAAGAAACTATTGTTCAGTCGATTGTTAAAAACAAAGCGTTTTGGATAATACTGGCATCTCAGGCATTGTATCTGGTGGTCAGATTCTATTTGTCAACAATTGGTCTTAATACGCCGGTGGGACATAAAAACGGAGTAGGCTTTGGTATCGCTTTCTCTTACGGACAACGTTTGGTACCAGCAATATTGTCGTCGCTCAAAGCCAATTTTGTTATATTGATTTTGGGCTTGATGTATTTGCACAAAAACAGAAGTTATTTGGCTGAACTCTGGATTTTAGGTATTTTCATCCTGTCAGCAGCTATTGCAATGTCTGTTGAAGATGTAACAAGAAGTTTGGCATACGCATTTCCGGTAATTTTCACCTTTTTTCTGGTGATGGGAGGAGATAAGAATAATAATTTAACAAGGAGATTTATGCTTGCCCTTGCGTGTACGAATCTCTTAACACCTACCTACACATTAATTCTTGATCTCATTCGAATCAGGACGTTTGGTTGGATATCATTAATACTTTGACATGGAAGAAGTAAAACCGCAATTAATAAAGATCACGTTCGACGGAATTGAAGTCGAAGTTGAACCTGGTACAACCATCATGCAGGCGGCACGGAAAATTGCCGAAGCGGATGAAAGTCAGGCCGGACTGGTGCCTCCTGCAATGTGTTATTACAAACCGCTGCCAACGTCCGGAGGAAAGTGCCGGGCATGTCTTGTTCGCGTAGCACAAGGCTCGGCGAAAGACCCTCGTCCGATGCCAAAACTCGTCCCCTCCTGCATCACGCAGGTTCAGGAAGGTATGGTGGTTGAAAACACGACCAATCAGGCGGTTTTGGATACGCGTAAAAGTATTGTAGAATTTTTGCTGATCAACCATCCGCTCGATTGCCCGATATGCGACCAGGCGGGAGAATGCCATTTGCAGGATTTTGCTTTTGAGCACGGATCGGCGAAAACACGTTACGAAGAAGAGCGCAGGACTTTCGATAAGATAGATATCGGCCCGCATATTCAGCTTCACATGACAAGGTGTATCCTGTGCTACCGTTGTGTTTACACCGCTGACCAGATTACGAACCAGCGTGTTCATGGTGTGATGAACCGTGGCGATGCGTCAGAAATCAGCACTTATATTGAAAAAGCAATTGACAACGATTTCTCCGGAAATGTGATTGACGTTTGCCCCGTGGGAGCGCTTACCGACAAAACATATCGTTTCAAAAACCGGGTTTGGTTCTCAAAACCGGAGGAAGGACATAGAGACTGCCCTACCTGTTCGGGAAATGTAACATTATGGTATCGGGGAGATGAGGTGATTCGTGTAACTGCCCGGAAAAATACCTGGGGCGAAGTGAATGAATTTATCTGCAATACCTGTCGGTTTGATAAAAAGAAAACCAGCGACTGGACTTTGCTTGGACCGACAAAGGTAAAACGCAGCTCTGTGATTTCTGCCAATAAATACCGTGCGGATCTGGTGAAAAAACCGGATTTTGCAGTAAAATTGGCCGCAACTCAGTTTAAACAAATTGATGACACCCGACCATATGTTACTGACGAAGAAACAATACGTCACCAGAGCATAGAAAATAACGACAAAGCAAATCATCGTTCACTCTCAGCACAGAATAACTGATTCGTGCAGGATTTAACAACAAGATTAACAGCGATCTGAAAAAATGGATGTTACAAAATTTATAATAAAATCCGCGACGATCTTCATAGTCTTCGTAATTACACTTCTGATCGCCATGTACTCCACATGGGCAGAGCGAAAAGTTGCAGGGTTTATTCAGGACCGCGAAGGGCCTAACCGTGCAGGCTGGGGTGGTATGTTTCAGCCACTTGCCGATGCAGGTAAAATGTTTTTTAAAGAGGACTTTATACCAGCCCTGGCAAATAAATGGTTATTTATTGCAGGGCCTAGCTTAGCAATGCTTACAGCAATGCTGGCGAGCGCAGTAATCCCTTTTGGCAGCACATTCCGCTACGGCGACATGGAAGTGGTTGTCCAGGGTGTTGAGTCGAACATTGGAATTCTTTATGTTTTTGGTGTTGTGGCACTTGGCGTTTATGGAATCATGATAGGCGGATGGGCTTCAAACAACAAATTTTCGCTGTTGGGCGCCATTCGTGCGGCATCCCAGAACATCAGTTATGAAGTGGCAATGGGGTTATCATTGATTGCCATTTTAATGATGAGCAGTTCGTTGTCACTTGGAGAAATTGTGGCGCAGCAGCACGGTGCCAACTGGAATATATTTTACCAGCCGTTGGGTTTTATCATTTTCCTTACCTGCTCCTTCGCTGAATGTAACCGCGTTCCTTTCGATCTACCTGAATGTGAGACAGAACTTGTCGGTGGATACCATACTGAATATGGAAGTATGAAACTTGGTTTCTATCTTTTCGCAGAATATGTGAACATGTTTATTTCTTCGGCAATTATCTCTGTTCTATATTTTGGTGGTTACAATTATCCCGGAATGGATTGGGTTTACACCCAGCTTACCGGCTCTCTCGGCCCTGTGACAGGTCATAACATTGCAACGCTGATCGGTACGGGCGTTTTCTTCGGAAAGGCATTGTTCTTTGTGTTCTTTTACATGTGGGTGAGATGGACGCTTCCTCGTTTCCGCTACGACCAGTTGATGAACCTGGGTTGGAAAAAATTGATCCCACTTGCCATTTTCAATATAATAATCACCGGAGCCGCCGTGCTTTTCCTGAAGCCTGTCATTACGGCCTGGTTGAATTAAGTTACGATAAATAAGAATTTGCCATGCAGCAACTGACAAACCGTTCGAAGCAAGTAAGCAATAAGGAAATGACGCTGATGGAACGCGCCTACTTACCGGCCATAGCAACCGGTCTGGCGATTACCATCAAGCACTTTTTTGCCAAAAAAGTTACCATAAATTATCCTGAAGTAAAACGTTACCTGGGTCCTGTTTTCCGTGGACGGCATATTTTGAAACGGGATGAGCAAGGTCGGGAGCGTTGTACTGCATGCGGATTATGCGCAGTTGCCTGTCCAGCCGAAGCGATTTCGATGGTGGCGGCAGAACGTGAAAAAGGCGAAGAGACATTGTACAGAGAAGAAAAATACGCGGCAGTTTATGAAGTGAATATGTTGCGCTGTATCTTCTGCGGCCTTTGTGAGGAAGCTTGTCCAAAACAGGCTGTATATCTGCGTCACGATGAGTTTGTTCCTGTTTTTATGGAGCGTGACGAAGTGATCTGGGGAAAAGATCTGCTAGTTGAAGATATGACCAATCGTTACACACGTGAGGCCTGGACAAAAGAGGAAGCCCACTTGCTGGATGAAAAAAGAAAAAATGGTGAGGTTATCAACGTGACTCCAAGAGCAATTCCTTGAGACTTGTACACCAAATTTTAAACAGTTACTATCAGAAATATGAATTCGTCTATATCCTTCTTTTATTTCCTGTCAAGCCTGACCATCCTCAGTGCCTTGATGGTTATACTCTCCCGCAATCCGATTCACAGCGTACTGTATCTGATCCTTACATTCTTTACATTGTCGGGCCATTACATTCTTTTGAATGCACAGTTTCTGGCCGCAGTGAATATCATTGTATACGCCGGTGCCATCATGGTTCTTTTCCTGTTCGTGATAATGTTCCTCAACATGAAACAGGATCACGAAGAGTCCAAAACCAACCTCACTAAAATCGCTGCTGCCATTGTCGGCGGAACAGTATTTGTTGTATTGTTTGGTGCTTATCGCAAAACACTTATTCCGGGATATGACCCAAATACCTTTGACTCCCAAGTGGGTATGATTGAAAACCTTGGTGCATTACTTTTTCGTGACTATCTGCTGCCATTTGAGCTTGCATCAATTTTGCTATTGGTTGCTATGGTGGGAGCCGTGATGTTGGGTAAAAGAGAAATCGGAGAACGACACTTTTGATTTTATTAAATTGATATAGAAAAAAGCGAATCTGACGGTTCGCTTTTTTTTGTGTCAAATTTTTCTATACGCCCACTATCCTGTATTTGACTTCTGCATAAAAAAGGCCGCTCCCAATGGGAAACGGCCAAATTCTTTTCTTCATTTAAGTTATTCCACCTCAGCGTATGCCTCAATTGGAATACATGCGCAAATGAGGTTTCTGTCACCAAAAGCGCTATCAATACGGCTCACAGACGGCCAGAATTTATTGAAGCGTAAATGAGGCAACGGAAACACTGCTTTTTCCCGACTGTAAGAACGGTTCCAATCCGCTCCCATCACTACTCTTGCAGTATGCGGCGCATTTTTGAGCACGTTATCCACGCGGTCGGCAACACCTTCCTCTACTTCACGAATCTCGTTCCTGATCGCGATCATTGTATCACAAAAACGATCCAGCTCAGCTTTCGACTCAGATTCAGTAGGTTCGATCATTAGCGTTCCGGCAACAGGGAAGGATAATGTTGGTGCATGGAAACCATAATCCATTAAGCGTTTTGCCAGATCCTCCGCTTCAACGCCAAAAGCTTTAAACGGTCTGCAATCCAGAATCATTTCGTGAGCACAACGCCCATTTGTTCCGGTGTAAAGCACCTCGTAATGCCCATTCAATCTTTCCTTGATGTAGTTGGCATTTAGAATCGCATATTTTGTTGCTTTTGTAAGCCCTTCTGCGCCCATCATTGCAATGTAGGCATAGGAAATGGTAAGAATACTCGCGCTACCATAAGGCGCAGCTGAAACTGCCCCTGCTTCTCCATTCTGCAAGTGAGCAGGCAGGCTACTGAAATTGACGTGACCTGGCAGGAATGGAACCAGGTGTTCTGCAACACCAATCGGTCCAACGCCCGGCCCGCCTCCGCCATGCGGTATACAAAATGTTTTGTGCAAATTGAGATGGCAAACATCCGCACCGATCGTAGCCGGACTCGTGAGTCCAACCTGGGCATTCATATTTGCTCCATCCATATAAACCTGACCACCATGAGAATGTATCATCTCACAGATCTGGATGATACTTTCCTCATAAACACCGTGGGTAGAAGGATACGTGACCATCAGGCAGGATAGTACATCTTTATACTGTTCCGCTTTTGCTTCAAGATCCGCAACGTCGATATTTCCACGCTCATCGCATTTGGTTACAACTACTTTCATCCCGGCCATCACGGCAGATGCAGGATTTGTTCCGTGTGCCGACGAAGGGATCAAAGCAACATTCCTGTGTGTATCACCGCGTGTGTCATGGTAAGCCTTAATTGCCATCAAACCGGCGTACTCACCCTGAGCACCCGAATTAGGCTGAAACGACATGGCCGCAAAACCAGTGATTTCACATAGCCACAAGTTCAGGTCACTTACAAGCTGTGCATATCCACCAACCTGATTTGTTGGCGCGAACGGGTGAATGGCTCCAAATTCAGGCCATGTCAACGGAATCATTTCCGCGGTAGCATTCAGCTTCATGGTGCAGCTTCCCAAAGAAATCATCGAGTGTACCAAAGAAAGGTCTTTGTTTTCCAAAGATTTCAGATACCGAAGCATTTCGTGTTCCGTGTGATGCGTATTGAACACAGGATGGGTCAGGTATGGAGACGTACGTGCCAGATTTTCCGGAAGCGAGAAATCTAGCTCTTCATCAATAACCATTTCTCCCTGAAAACCAGACACCTCGGCGAACACATTCAGTATCGCGATCACATCTTCAAAAGTTTTGGCCTCATCGAATGAAACCGAAACACTTTCGTCCTTATTGTATTTCAGGTTGATCCCCCATTTCAGCGACTCACTCCTCAGTTTTGAAGTAAGCGGTGTTTTTATCGTAACAGTGTCGAAAAAGTTATTGGTAATTACGTCGTAGTTGAATTTGCGAAGCGTATCTACAAATAAACGCGTCTTACCGTGAATTCTGGAAGCGATCGTTTTAATTCCTTCAGGGCCGTGATAAACTGCGTAAGAACCTGCAATAACTGCCAATAAAACCTGTGCAGTGCAAATGTTGGAAGTTGCTTTCTCCCTGCGAATGTGTTGCTCACGCGTTTGCAAAGCCATTCTCAAAGCGCGATTTCCTTCCGTATCGACAGATACGCCAATAATTCTACCAGGAATGTGGCGTTTAAAAGCATCCTTAGTCGCAAAATATGCGGCATGCGGACCACCGTAACCCATTGGCACACCGAATCGTTGCGAAGAACCAACGACCACATCTGCCCCCATTTCACCGGGAGATTTCAGCAACGCCAGAGCAAGCAGATCGGCTGCAACCGCAACGTACAAATTGACGTCATGCGCAGCAGCTATAAAATTTGTGTAATCGATTACCTCTCCGTTTGTCGCGGGATATTGAACCAAAACCCCGTAAAGATTTTCGTCAGTCAAATCAACGATTTCATGATTTCCTACAATCACGTTGATTCCGATAGGTTTGGCTCGGGTATAGATCAGGTCAATTGTCTGCGGATGACAAAGCTCGGATACAAAAAATGTTTCCGCTTTTTTCTTAGCTCCTGAACGCTGCCCGTGAAGCATCGTCATGGCTTCTGCTGCCGCTGTGGCTTCATCAAGCAAAGATGCATTCGCAATCTCCATCCCGGTCAGATCACTGACAACGGTTTGAAAATTCAGCAACATTTCCAGCCTGCCCTGAGCAATTTCAGCCTGATATGGCGTGTATGCCGTATACCAGGCCGGATTTTCAAGAATGTTTCTTAAAATAACATTTGGCGTGATCGTGTCGTAGTAACCGGTTCCTATGTAGGATTTTAAAACTGCATTTTTGGAGGCCAGTTTTTTGATACCCTGAATAAATTCCTGTTCCGATTTCGGTGCAGGCAGATTCAGTGGTTTCGGAAGTCTGATGGCTGATGGAAGTGTTTGGTCGATCAGTTCATCCAGGGAAGCCGCGCCGACTGTGTTCAGCATTTCCTGCAATTCCTGCTCATCTTTACCGTGGTGGCGGTTTTCGAATTTATCCTGGCTTCGAAGGTTAATTTTCATTCAAATTGGGCTAACAAGGCCGTTATAAGATGGTTATAAAATACAAAAGTAAGCAAAACATGCCGAATCTTTTAGAGATTGACCGTATTGCTTACTCTTGAATATATACAAAAAAAGAAACTTTAAATTTTTTCAATGATTTGGACAACCACAATTGTCTTTACGCTTAAATATCCCAAGGATTTTCTTGGAACGAGGCTTTTGATAACCTTTATTTTTTTTCCTTTTTCCAAAAATTTTCTCCGATTTAACTTTGGACGGACTTGCATTCACGCTTTCAAATCCTGCAACAGAGAAGAATAGTGCAAACAGGAGAAACAGGGAAGTTATTTTTTTCATCGTTATCTTTCATTAATCGTGAGTGTCCGTAAACTTAACGTTTCCATAAACGCCCAAGTATGTACGGTTTTGGAAAAACACAGAAAATTGCCTTAAATGTCACGCCTTTATCAATTCCAGTATCGTAATTTCTGGCAATATACCCACACGACCAGGATATCCAAGATACCCGAATCCACGATTGACATACAAATACTGGTCATCTTCCTGATACAGCCCTGCCCATTCTTTGTAACGATACTGAACCGGGCTCCATCTCAATTTCCCAATTTCAACACCGAATTGCATCCCATGCGTATGTCCGGCCAACGCAAGATCAATGTCCTTAAATTGCGGTAAAACCTGCTCGCGCCAATGGCTCGGGTCGTGCGACAAAAGAATTTTTACCGGAAAATCTTCCGATCCCTGATAGGCTTTAGCAAGATCGCCGTATTTAGCAAAATTCCCGGTCCCCCAGTTCTGAATGCCAATCAATCCGATTTCCTCATTATCCACCCGTATCGAACGGTTTTCGTCGAGCATCAGATTCCAGCCAAGTAACTGGTGTGCCTGTTTTAAATCTGCCAGGTTTTTGCTTTTGGCTGCCTGACTGCCCCAGGCATAGTAATCGCCATAATCATGGTTTCCCAAAGTTGAATGCACCCCAAGAGGCGCTTTAACCTTATCGAAAATGTTGATATAATCCTGAACTTCCGACGCCCGGTCATTAACCAGATCGCCGGTGAAAAGGACAAGATCCGGCTTTTCTTTCATCAACATTTCAACACCTCCTTTGACAGCCGTTTTGTTAAAAAAACTTCCGGAATGGATGTCGGAAAGCTGACCGATTTTCATGCCATCAAAAGCCTTAGGAAGATTTTTTAATGGTACACGCACGCGGCGTATGCGGTAATCATGTGCGCCGGATAATATTCCAAATGCGAAGGTTCCCATCAAACCTGCTCCGGCTACCACCGCCGTTGTTGCCAAAAACTCGGATCTTGGGATTACATGCTCTCCTGTTTCAGGCGAAATGGTCGCTGCCGACGGCACGAAATAACTGACGATCCATTGAATCAGCCGTCTCACCTCGTCAATCAGTAAAAACAGCGCCGCAAAAATCTTTGAGAAGTATGGAATAGCAATAAAGGCAACCAAGAAAGTCCGGGTAGTTTTGCCGAACATGTCCGGCGGCAAAAGTTGCATCGCAATATAAGCCAAAAGCGTTATTGCCGTGAATCCCCAGTAGACCCCGCCGATCCAACGCTGCGTAAATGGTGTCAAATGGCGTATTGCCAGCCGTAATCCCTGCCACACATACCAGTCAATTGCAACAAGTATGAATGTTAATAGTATAAAAAAAAAGGTGCGGTTCATTACTAAATCATTGATATATCATCCATTAACATAGATGTTTATTTTCTCGTTCGATGCGCGAACCAATATTGACAAATTCTTCACAAAAGGAAAAATTCACGTTTTGGAGGCTGCATACAACCGTTCAGCGGCAAAAGTTGTAAATTTGTTCCTTACAAAATCATGAATGTTATGCCTGAATTTGACTTCAAACGTTTCCACATTCGTTCGATGAACGCTTCTGATGCGGAAAGAGCGGCTATCAACCTTGAATTAAAGACCCTTTACGAAAGTCTTTCCGAGGATGACAAAAAAGATTTCAACATACAGCTTCAAAAATTTCTGTCCAGCGAAGTTGGTCGGATCAAGTCAGATTATGAGTCAGTCCACGGGTTGAACGGGCCAAATTGAGTCTTTTCAAGATTTCTTTTTTCAGTTGAGCCGCGGATCAATCGGATAGTTGGCGATAGAGCGATATTCTCCGCCCATATTTTTCAGAACCTCCCGCCAAAAATTTCCCGGAACGGTGGTAAAAAGGAAGTCGGCGTCGGACTTGGTCACAATCCAGGAATCTTCTTTAAGTTCATTCTCAAGTTGGCCGCCACTCCAGCCTGAATACCCAATAAAGAAACGGATATCGTCTTCCTTTAATTTGTTGACATTCAGCAAGGTTTTAACCTCTTCAAAATTTCCTCCCCAGAAAACATCCTTCATAATTTCTTCGCCTCCCGAAATGAGATCAGGCCGCCTGTGAATGAAATGCAGCGTATTTTTCTCTACCGGGCCGCCAGAATGAAGCGGTATGTCCTGGTAGATAGTTTCCTCCAGAACATCGCCCAACAACATCTCGGTTACCTGATTTAGTACAAAACCAAAAGATCCCTGATCGTTGTAAGCACAAAGCAAAATAACGCCTCTTTCAAAGTTTGGATCTCCCAGAAAAGGCTTGGCAATCAACAGTGAACCTTTGGCAGGATTGTTCGGAGATGGCATAACGTTCGTGATAAAGCATTTATAAAAACGAAATATATTTAAATTTCGCTTACATTTCCTTAAAATGCAGTTCAATTTATCAAAAAGGAAAAATACAATATGGCCCTGATTAAAACTGTACGTGGTCACCAACCGGAATTCGGAGAAAATTGCTGGCTTGCGGAGAACGCTACCGTAGTAGGAGATGTGGTAATGGGAACACATTGCACCGTATGGTTCAACGCGGTTGTGCGGGGCGATGTGAACAGCATACGCATCGGGCATCATTCAAATGTGCAGGACGGCGCGGTTGTTCACTGTACTTACCAGCGTTTTGCTACCACGATAGGAAATTATGTTTCAGTTGCGCACAACGCAATTGTACACGGCTGTACGATTGAGGATCATGTGCTGATCGGAATGGGCTCGATTGTGATGGATGGTGCTGTGGTTGGTACGGGATCCATCGTTGCGGCTGGCGCCATTGTGACGCAAGGCACAAAAATTCCGCCCGGGACAATTTATGCGGGAAATCCTGCAAGGTATCTGAAAGACGTGTCTACCGAATTGAATGAGGCCATCGACAGGACTGCCAACAATTACATTACCTATTCGGGCTGGTTCAGGGAAGAAGAAGAGAAATAATCTAACCTTAATTCATTTCCTTTCTTGCATTCAGATAACCTTTGATGACGGTAAACGTGGTGATGGCCAGGAAAAATAATATAATGTACTGAACGTAATCCACAATCCCCGGAAAACGCTCCCCGAACAAAAAACCGCCACCTGTCAGCGCTCCGATCCAGATTGCCCCGCCAACAACATTGTTGATTAGAAAGGAAGGAAAAGTCATTTTTACCAAACCCGCCAGGATAGGAGCAAAAGTGCGGACAATTGGTAAAAATCGGCTGATTATCAGTGTTCTGCTTCCGTATTTTTCGAAATAACTTCGGGTAGTATCAATGTGTTTCTTTTTGAAAAAGAAAGAATCCGGCCGGTTTTCAAACATATCACCGAAATATTTTCCAAAAATATAACCTACCAAAGATCCGAGGACAGCGGCAGTGAACAGACATATCAGAAGGATGAGAATGGGGACATCCAGAATGCCGGTACCGCAAAAAACACCCGCCAGAAAAACAAGGTAATCTCCCGGCAAAAAAAAGGCGAAAAACAATCCGTTTTCAGCAAAGACTATAAAAGTAATTACCAATAACCCGCCTGTCCGGATTAACTCTTCCGAATTAAGTATGTACTGAAAAAAACCAATAATTGAATCCATGTCTGGTGATTACTCGTCTTGTTAAGCCTTTACCGATTCTCTACAACCAATTTACAATCAATTAGTTGCTTCAATATTACCATTTCAGGAGTTAAGAAAACTGAATTTATAAAGTTCCTTAACTCCTTGATTGGTTACAAAACTAAGCATTTTCTGACAGTTCCAGCCAGCGCAGTTCTTTATCCGCCTGGCTGTTCGTTATTTCTTCAATCTGCATTGCCCAGCTCGTGATCTCCACATGCGATCCCCCTTTGTTAATGTTTTCCAATAACTGGGTTTTCTTTTTTTCCATTTGCGCCATATCTGCCTCAATCTGTTCCAGCTCCTTTTGCTCTTTGAAACTCAACTTCCGTTTGGACGCAACAGGCGCTTGTACTGCCGCCTCTTTCACTGGTTCCGGCGCGGCAGGCTGAGGATTTTTACCAGAGGTTATGCTTTTTTTTTCAGCTTCCTGCTCATCCTGATAATCACGTAACTCCGTGTAATTCCCGGGAAAGTCGCTGATTTTGCCTTCTCCTTCAAACACGAAAATATGTTCTACCAAACGATCCAGGAAATAACGGTCGTGGGACACAATCACCAGACAGCCCGGGAAATTCAGCAGAAATTCTTCGAGCACGTTCAAACTTGCAATATCCAGATCGTTGGTAGGTTCATCCAGAATAAGGAAATTGGGCTGTTTGATCAGGATCAGCAATAACTGCAGCCTGCGTTTTTCACCACCACTCAGTTTCGAAATAAAATCATATTGTTTGGATGGCGAGAAGAGAAAAGCCTGTAACAGATGACCAACAGTTACCGTTTCGCCCGTTCCCAACTGCACCACTTCGGCAACATCTTTTACGATATCAATCACCCGTTGGTTTTCGTTAAAAACAAGATCCGATTGTTTGTAGTAACCAAATTGAACAGTATCGCCTTTCATGATGCTTCCTGTGTCCGGTGTAAGTTCGCCGGTAATCATATTTAGCAGCGTGGATTTGCCCATCCCGTTTTGCCCCACAATTCCGATGCGATCTCCTTTACGGAAAGTATATTCAAAGTTTTTGATCAACTGGCGTTCACCAAATCCTTTACTCACATTTTCAAGTTCAATAATTTTGCTGCCCAGCCTCGACGTGCGTACATTCAGCTCCATCTGAGTGTCAAATTTCTTCTGACTCGCTTTTTCCTTCAATTCTTCAAAAGCATCAACGCGATATTTTGCTTTGGTTCCTCGGGCCTTTGGTTGCCTGCGAATCCAGTCAAGCTCTTTGCGCATCAGGTTACGTGCTTTGTCGATTCCCGCTGCTTCCATTTCCTCCCGTTCTGCTTTCTTTTCCAGGAAATAAGAATAATTGCCTTTGTATGTATAAGCAGAGCCATGATCCAGTTCCAGTACCTGATTACAAACTGTATCCAGGAAATACCTGTCGTGGGTCACAACCAGAATTGTTGTATTCGATGTATTAAGATAATTTTCCAGCCATTCCACAGTATCCAGATCCAAATGGTTGGTTGGCTCATCGAGAATGAGCAGGTCCGGATCTTCCAGCAAAACTTTTGCCATGGCTACGCGCTTACGCTGCCCACCGGACAATGTTCCGTAGAGACTTTCCGTATTGTGTATTCCCAACCGCCCGAGAACTTCTTTTGTACGGTATTCAAAATCCCATGCATTGTAAGCATCCATGTCTTCCATCACCGCCGAAAGCTCGTCATGATTGTCTGTTTCGATGGCGTGCTCATAACGTTTTACAACCTGGGCGATCGGATTTGTGGATGAGAAAATGACTTCAATCACCGGCAGACTTTCGTCGAAAGCGGGACTCTGATCAAGGTAACCGACACGAATATCCTTCCTGATACTCACTTCACCCTGGTCAGGTGGAATTGAACCGGTTAAAATATTCAGGAAGGTTGTTTTTCCGGTTCCATTTGTTCCGATCAGAGCTACTTTGTCACCCCGACTGATTCCGAAATTGATATTTTTAAAAAGCCACTGGTCCCCAAATGACTTCGCGATGTTTTCTGCTGAAAGGTAATTCATGAGCAAATTTAGAATTCTATTATCACAAAGGTAGGACAGATATTAAACAAGAAAGAAAAAATTCGTTTTGATAGGGTAAATAGCATAATATTGCTCTTTATATTTAGTTAGATGGTTCCATCGAATACACTTTTAACATGTACAAAAAGTTCTCTTTCCTAATCCCAGCAGTATTTCTTTCCTTAAACATCTCGGCACAAACAGGAGAGTTTAAGAATTACACCCAAAAAATCGGAGGTAGCCCCCAAGTTTATGATTTAGTAGCAATTCCCGGTGGCGAATTTATGATGGGCAGTCCTGCCTCAGAAAAAGGTCGCAAACCCGATGAGGGCCCTCAGCACAAAGTGAAAATCGAACCATTCTGGATGGGTAAAACTGAGGTCGTTTGGGACCTTTATGATTTATATGCATTCAAAAATATGGAGAAAGAAATGGCGGCCCGCCATCCTGATCCGGAAAAAAGCCTTGCTAAAACAGACGCCAGTACCCGCCCAAGCCCACCTTACGTAGATATGTCCTTCGGGATGGGAAGAGCCGGATTTCCGGCAATCAATATGACGCAGTATGCAGCGATTCATTTTTGCAAATGGCTTTATGACAAAACAGGTATTTTTTACCGCCTCCCAACCGAAGCAGAATGGGAATATGCCTGCCGTGCAGGGTCAAAAACTGCTTATTCATTTGGCAACGATGCTTCGAAAATTGACGAGTATGCCTGGTACAAGAAAAATAGTGACGCTGCATATAAAAAAGTTGGAACGAAAAAACCCAACGCCTGGGGTCTTTACGATATGCACGGTAATGTAATGGAATGGACATTAGATCAATACATTCCTGATTATTATGCCAAAAAACCTGCCGGCGAAGCTTATGCACCGGTTACAGAATTGTATCCGACGTCGGTTCGCGGTGGATCCTGGGATGATGAACCAGTAGACTTGAGAAGTGCAGGGCGTACGCCATCCAAAGCTGAATGGAAAGTGCTCGATCCGCAATTGCCGAAAAGCGAATGGTGGATGACCAGTGCGTCTTTTGTTGGTTTTAGAATTGTAAGGCCGCTAAAAACGCCTTCAAAAGAGGAAATTGATGCATACTACAGTCCTAAGCTGATTGAAGATTATTGAAATTAAAATATGAACGCTTAACCTTTTAAATAATGGAACAAAATAGACGTGAATTTCTCAAGGCATCCGGCCTTTTGGCTGGGGGTGCCCTCCTTAATCCGGTCCAGGGCTACGGATACAACAGTGCAGTCGATGAAACAATCCGGGTAGCATTGATCGGTTGTGGCGGACGAGGGGGCGGTGCCGCGGGACAGGCATTAAGCACCAGCCAGAATGTTCAGATCGTTGCGATGGCCGATGCGTTCAAGGACCGACTTGACCAGACCTACAACAACCTGATGGCGAAAAAATATAAAAATGCGGCGGGAGCAATTGTAGATACAAAAACAAAGGTAAATGTTCCGGAAGACAGAAAGTTCGTCGGTTTTGATGCGTACAAAAAAGCCATCGCACTCAAAGATGTCGATGTTGTAATCCTTGCAACACCTCCTGGTTTCCGGCCCTGGCATTTTGAAGAGGCTGTGAAGAACAACAAGCAGATCTTCATGGAAAAACCCGTTGCCACCGACGCTCCGGGTATTCGCAAGGTGCTTGAAGTAGCGGAGGAAGCTAAAAAGAAGAAACTAAATGTGGTAGTAGGTCTTCAGCGGCACTATCAGAACAATTATCTGCAAGCCATCAAAAGAATTCAGGATGGAGCTATTGGTGACATTGTAGGTGGACAGGTTTACTGGGTTGGAAGCAGCCCGTGGATGAAAGAACGCCAGCCTAACTGGACTGAAATGGAATACCAAATGAGAAACTGGTACTATTTCAACTGGCTTTGCGGAGACCATATCTCTGAACAGCATGTTCATAATATTGACGTTGCAAACTGGGTAAAAGGATCCTACCCGGTTCAGATTCAGGGGACCGGTGGAAGGGAAGTAAGAACAGGCAAGGCTTACGGCGAAATATTCGATCACCATACGCTTGACCTTGTTTATGCAGATGGAACGACTATTTCAAGCCAATGCCGTCAGTTTGAAGGTACATGGCAGAAAGTAGACGAAGCATTTGTAGGAACAAAGGGGCGTATCGACAGTTTCGAGAGTAAAAGAACAATTCTGAAAGACTACAAAGGAGGTGTCATTTACCAGCATGATGGCAAGAATGATAAAGACCCCTATCAGGTTGAACACGATCAGCTTTTTGCGGCGGTTGCAAAAGGTGAATACAAATTCGCAGATGCTGAAAATGGCGCAAAAAGCACGATGACTGCGATCATGGGCCGTATGGCTACCTACTCAGGAAAGATGATTAAATGGGACGAAGCATTTAACTCAAACATCAACCTCTTCCCGGACAAACTAGCCTGGGATGCCAATCCTAAATTGATGCCGGGACCAGACGGACTTTATCCCGTTGCTGTTCCAGGAAAGACGGTTGTGATCTAAAAACAGCTATTGGTATATAAACAGAAAAGGCTCTAAATGAGCCTTTTCTGTTTATATACCAAATTGAAAATTTCTGCAAGGAAAAACGACATCGTTCAATTTCCACATTTCAATTGCGCCAATCTGCGAGGTATATTGTTGATTTTGAGCAAATATTCAAATCCAGAATAGCAAAGTAAAAACGGAATTCTTATATTCGAGTATGGTTACCAAAGAACAAGCAGTTTTCAATAAAGTGGAACGAACGATATAATCGGGTGAAACTTAGTCTTCAAAACGCTACCATCATTTTATTAGCAGGGATGCTACTGGTTCTCAGTGGCGTACTGTTACAAACAAAACAAGCGGCTTTCGCCAACCCGACCATACTCTCCGGCCTCGCGGTCGAGTTTCTTGGTACGATCTGGTTGGTCCTTTGCCTGAACCAACGCAGAAAAAAAAGCTGATATAATCAGATTTTGCTCGATTTATTTCGAAGAAAGAAATCAGCCAGAACCAACGCAGCCATCGCTTCCACGATCGGCACTGCGCGCGGAACTACACAAGGATCATGGCGCCCCTTACCCTGTACTATGGCCACGTCTCCATGCTGATCCACGCTTTCCTGATCCTGCATAATGGTGGCTACCGGTTTGAAGGCAACCCGGAAATAAATATCCTCACCATTTGAAATTCCTCCCTGGATTCCTCCCGAATGATTTGACCTGGTGTGAACCTGTTCCTTTTCATCAATAAAAAAAGCGTCGTTATGCTCAGAGCCTAACATTTCTACCCCCTCAAATCCGCTGCCATATTCGAATCCTTTTACCGCATTGATGCTCAGCATTGCCTTTCCGAGCTCCGCATGAAGTTTATCAAAAACCGGCTCTCCCCAGCCAGCAGGAGCTCCCTGGATCACACAATTAACCACTCCACCGATCGAGTCTCCTTTTTTACGGATTTCATCTATGTAGGTGAACATATTTTCAGCCATGTCCGGGTCAGGACAACGCACCGCATTGTCCTCTGTTTTTGAAAGATCAAGCGCTGTATATGCTTTATCAAGCTTTAACTTCCCCACCTGAGACACGTATGCCTGTATTTTAACACCTTGTTGTGCCAGGAGTAATTTGGCCAGCGCTCCGGCAGCTACACGCGCCGCAGTTTCTCTTGCAGAACTTCTTCCACCACCTCTGTAATCCCTGATTCCATATTTTACCTGGTAAGTGTAATCCGCATGTGACGGCCTGAATTGAGCGGAAATATGCGAGTAATCTTTACTGCGCTGATCTTCATTGCGGATGATAAGCGCAATCGGTGTTCCTGTTGTTTTTCCTTCAAAAACCCCTGAAAGTACCTCAAATTCATCCGCCTCTCTGCGTTGCGTCGTAATTCGGGATTGACCCGGCTTACGTCGGGTGAGCTCACTCTGAATAAAATCTGAGTCGAATTCGATTCCGGCCGGGCAACCCTCAATGACTACCCCGATTCCAGCGCCGTGCGATTCTCCAAATGTGGCAATCTTAAATAACTTACCGTATGTACTACTCATGTATCACTATTTTCTAAAAACCCAAACCATTGCTATTAAAAGCAGGACGACAATTCCGTTTGTGACATCCTTCAATATTTTCCTAAAATCAAAAGCCTGCCTGCTGCTATCCATTTTTTCGAGATTATCGTACAATCCCATGGAGCTGTTTAGCGAAATATTTCCAAGCCTGTAGTCTTCTCCCCGAACCTGCAGCGTCTTGGCAGACCTTAACGTGTCATATCTGGCCCTGACCGGATCAAAATAAATCCATTGAAAATACCTGCCAAGCGGAAACTTTCCATCCTGCCTCGGTACTACAAAATAGTCGAACGCCTTTTCGCCGGTAACGCTGAGCGCACTTCTCTTGACTATCTGGCTTATCTCAGGTGGATAGAAGTCAAATGTTGCGTTCGTCAGAATCTCCGGAGGAGCTATCGCCGCAATGTTACCTTTACCTTCAATTTTAAATATATACCTGATACTTTCTCCCGGATACACCATGGGACTCGACAATCTTTCCACAAGGCCATATTGACCCACAGCTACCTGATCCCTCAAAGGATGGTCAGGTAGTTGCTGCACAGCAATTTTCAACGTTTTGGAGCTGAAAGACCGGATGATTTTATTATCGACTTCAGTTCCAAATCTATCTCCATCCACCAGCATATCCAAAGTTACCGCAGGAAATGTAATATCTTGTAAAGTGAGCGGGAATAATTGGGCCTGATACATGTTGTATTCCGTATAGCCCTTTCCCTTAATCTTGACCTTTCTGCGGACAATTTCCTCAATACCTACATTTTCTTCCCAACATGCAACGGGCCGCAGTTTTTTCAGAATCCCCTGGAGTTGCGTATTAAATTGGTAAAATTCCATTTCAACAGGCGCATTCTCAGCCACAAAAAGTGACACTCTTAACGCAAAACCCTCTCTGATAAAGACTGATTTCTTATCGGATTGAACAGATAAAAAAATATCCCGGCCCTCTTCCCCTAATTCAGGAATAAGCCCTGCATCCTCTGCAACAGGCTCTCCCTCTAAGTTTGGATTTCCATCTTCAAAAGTTACAGAAGTTTGTTCTGACTTTATTCTGACGCCATTCACAATGACCGTAAAAGCGGGAATCTCATATTTACCTGGTGCTTTGGCGAAGTATTGCTGGCTTATTGTTTGAACTACAATTTTTCGTCCCTGCTCCGCGCCAATTGAGCTCGTAGCCGACCTGCTTTGTTTTTCCAGCCCTTTAATGTCAGGAAAAACAACCGGAACCCTGTTTTCTACGTCTCTTAGTACCACTGAGATTACAAATGGCTCATTTACTGAAAGCGTTTTCGCCCCCATCTCAATTGTATATTCATCGGAAATTTCCTGGGCAAGACAGATACCCGAAAAGCACAAAATTATATTCAATAATACATATAACTTCATCGAAATATTTCGTTACATTTATTATTAGTTAGGAGTTTTACGATTAAATCTTTCCTATGAATTTCCCCCTAAACCACAAAACTACATAATACTATGGCCTCTATGCTTGAATACATTAAAATTATTCTGCACAAGGTGAGTTTTGACCGCAGACTTTTTGAAAAGGAGTTGAGGAAAGCTATCAGGATGCTGATGCCTGCGGAAGTTAAGAGATTACGTCTTTGGTGTTATGAAAATTACGCAGCAGTACATTTAACGGTACTCAATACCTGCTTTTCCTTTCCGCCTGTGGGAGGTTAAACATTTTTATCCTGCTTACAAAAAGAGAGAGCCTTCATAATGAAGGCTCTCTCTTTTTGTAAGCAGGATATGTTACTTCTTTTTTGGCGCCGCAGCTTTTGGTTTGGCAGCTGCCGCGGCAGGCTGTGTAGCCGCTGGTGCAGGTGTCAGGCCAAGTGATTCTTTGGCAGCAGCATTTTCCGGATCTATGGCAAGGAGCTTTTCCCAATAAGTTTTAGCTTTTTCCTTATCGTTCAGCGTAGTTTGCGTGTAAAAAGCGAGATAACTGTATGCAAGTTTCAAGAAGCCCTTATACTTACTAGGATCTGCGTCTTTTTCAGCCAACTCCGTCAATTTCTGATAATAAGGAGCAGAGATTCCTTTATCAATATTTTCCTGTCTGTCATACGCGTTGTAAAGCGCGCTCCCTCTCCAATAATATCCGATCGGCCAATCCGGCGTCTTCTGCGTTACAATGGCAAAAATCGAGTCAGCCGCAAGATAAAAACCCCTCTTCTTTTGAAGCAAAGCGACGCTATCGGGAGAACCTGCCGGTACGATTGCCACACCCTGCTGGAAATTAGAAAGTCCGTAGTAGTAGTAATCGTTAGGAGAAGCCTTAGCTGTATCCAAAGATATCCCTTGTTTGAAAGTTGCCGCAGCATTAGGATAATCCTTTGCTCCATAATAAAGTGTTGCAACCTCTTTGTAAGTATTGGCACGTTCTGTAACATTTGTATCCAGGTCAGCGCCTTTAAGCATGTAAAGTACACCAACTGAATCGTACGGCTTACCAGCAGTCGTTGCCTTAGTGTTGTATGCTCTACCCAAATATTTCCAGTCGTCAGCGATCACTTTTTCAGGAGCAACTTTGATAAACTCATTCAGATTTTCAATTGCTTTGTCCGGCTCATTGGTTTTAGCATAAGACCAGCCATACATACGTTTCAGAATGTTATCGTCAATTTTATCCTTGATTTCATCAAGCAAAGATAATGATTTTGCATAGTCATCAGCCGTAAACGCGAATTGCGCAGTACGTAATTTCACCCGAGGATTTGTGTTACCACTCTTCTGGATGTACAAGTCATAATTGTCGGCTGCTTTTTTGTACTGCTGTGCAGAGAAATAAAGTTCAGCAAGATCCTTGTAAGGAGGTGCGAAATTAGGATCAGCATCTATCGCTTTTTTGTAATTGTCCAAAGCAAGCTGGTAATTTTTTCCTCTGAGGAAAATCTGACCAATTTTCTGATGCGCCAATGGATAATTTGGTTTAGCAGTCAATGCATACTCGTAAGCGGTTGCAGCTGCACCACCTTCATTACGAATCATAAGTGCGTCTCCTTTTGCAATGTATGCATCAGCGAGATCCTTATTTCTTTTAACAGCCTCATCCAACAAGCGTATTGCTTCCGCAGGATCATTGTTTTTATCAAACAAAGTATATGCCTCTCCTATTCTATATAGGATCTCAGCATCTTTTTTCTTTTTCTTTTCAGCATTGTCGAAAAGTTCTTTTGCTTTCGCCTTGTCACCTTTGCCAAGCGCTACTGTTCCGAGACCAACCTGGTTGATGATAGATTTGTCGTCAATTGTAAGTCCCTTCTCAAATGCCTTCTGAGCCTCATCAAGATTACCTGTCTTTATGTAATAATATCCCAGATAGTATTGGTTATCTGCGGATGGTGTGCCTTCCGACAATTTCTTGAAAAGGTCCCCGGCTTCGGTAAACTTTTCACCATTTATCAAAGCAAGTCCATCCTGTACCGTCTGAGCTTGTACATTGATAAATGCAAATAATCCAAATAACAGTGCTTTTAATTTCATCTTCATTTTGTGTTCCTTTTTTACCCGGTTAATATTACGATAAAAAATTTGGTCTTTCAATAAACAAGTTCCAAATGTAATAAATTGTCCACGAACGTTAAAAATTTTGTCCGCTCCTAACTTCCAATTCCCTAGGATATGGAATTCTTGGCCACAAACCAATTTTTTCAATAATTAATCCGCCGACGTCCCGCGCGATGTAAGTCATTAAACCACCTCCTAATCCGGAGTACCCTTCTCTGCTGATAATGTAAACCTCTCTGCGCAACGGATATTTTTTCTCCCTGAGCGCTGTCTGAAACGGTTGATAGTAATCCTTCACTGAGGCCGGGTTATCAGTTTCTGAAATGCCGAAGACGTTCAATCCCTTCGAAAGTTCCTCAGATGCCAGAGAATAACCATCGCTAATCCAGTTTACTCCAATGAAACCCATATAGAGTGGATTCGCTTTTACGAGATCAATTACCTTCTCATTGGAGCCTGCTGCAATAATCCTCAGTTTGCCCGGGTCTTTGATGCCAAACTTACCAAGAATAAAGTTGAGATTGCTCGCATTGACATTATCGAAAACCAATGTAATCAATCCCTCTTGATTGCTTCCTTTCAACTGACTCCAGTTACTAATCTGCCCTTCAAAAATTTTCCGGAGTTCAGGCAAAGTCATCAAACTATCCGAATTGGCTTTGCCAACAATCACTGCGAGACCATCTGTGGCAATATGCTGCGCTTTTTGATATCCTTTCCGCTTCCTGACAATCTCCGTTTCGTTGTCATTCAGTTCCCGGGTTGTAAAGATAATCCTGGCACTGTCCTGAAGTAATTGCAAAACAGCTTGTTGTTCTGGTTTGTAATTGACTTTAAAATGTGCATCCGGATAAATACCTTCATATCCTTTTGTGAGTGCCTCTACCAACGGTTTGAGTGATTCATCAGCAGCCACAGCAATTGTACCCCTTCTTGGATTATCCGTTTCAGTAGATTCCGTTTTACAGCCGCATAGTGTTGCTGCAAAAAGCAGGCACATAAAAATACTAGTCTTATTATTCATGGCTCCTGATTGTTTCCCCTTTTCCAAACCCTGTATCCACGGAAGATTCCGTATAAAATAAGTATGCCAGCCAGTGCGTAACGCTGGGTTCTGTTAACCGGTAAGAAATTAAAAGACGAGGAGGAGAAGATCAAGTAGATCCCTCCTCCCACGTATATCAGAGCCATTATCAGAGAAGCAAGATCAATTATCTTCTCATGAAATGGTTTTCCCTTCATGAGTTACTCCAATTGGAAATTAATTGGCAAGTTGTATTTTACACGAACCGCACGTCCTGATTGCTTACCTGGCTTCCATTTCGGCATTGCTTTCACAACACGAATGGCTTCCTCATCGCAACCAAAACCAAGTCCTTTCAAAACAGCTACATCCTGAATACTTCCATCTACGTTAACAACGAAAGACATAAATACTCTCCCTGAAACGTTAGCACGGGATGCCGCACTTGGATACTTGATATTCTTACCCAAATACTTGTACATTTCAGAAGTACCTCCCGGAAATTCCGGCTGTTGTTCAACGACAGTAAAAACTTTCTCTGGTTCCGGAGCCGCTTCAACCGCTACCCCTTTACTTGGTGCAGCAATTGCTTCGGGAGCAACAATGATTTCATTTGCATTCGGGTCACCTTCAATCGTCTTATTAGCTACTACCGCTTCCTTTATCTCCTCAACAGTTGGCGGAGGTGTTTCTTCCGGAACTTCTTCATCCTTCTTTACTTCAGGAGGCAAGAACTTTACCGTATTCACCTTAGGCTGCTCAATTGGCGGCGGCGGTGGCGGTGGCGGTTCTGCCGGATCTATCGGCGGTGGTGGCATTTTCATTAAATCTACCTCAACCTCAACTACTTCTTCTTTCTCAGGAGTCAACGAACTAATAATCGTTGGCGCAAACATTGCGAGAATAAAGAGAACAGCACCAATTAAAGTAGCTTTGGTCACATCCGCTCGGTAGCCCTGGCGGAGTGAAAATGCTCCATACGCCTTGTTACGATTTGCAAACACTATATCATCCAGTGTAGCATTCGGGCTGATTTCTGCCATGGCGATTTTATTAAAAAGTTAAAAATTAATTTTTAGGTACGACTTTATCTCCTAAAACCTTTTTCTCCGCAGGAGTAAGATCATCCACTAATGCGTATCTCTTGGTCTTGGTTATAGCCATCTCGTCAAGTACATCAACCATATTTTTGAAACTTGACACCGCAGTTGGCTTAACTACACAAACAAACGCATCAAAACCTTTTTCATCCTTAGGGTTGGCTGCGTTGATACGTTGCTGGGAAGCAAAAATTACGCTTCTCAAATCCGATCCGTATCTTACTGTTTTAAGAGACGCTTCCGCTTTTTCATCATCAGCAGCAACACCATCCAGATAGTAAACATCATCGTTTGCTCCCAGGAAAAGTGTTAAAACCTTTGATGCTTTCAATGGTTCCGTTTCCTCGGGCTGGTCTTTATCCTGCTTATCAGGGAAAAAGACCGACATTGCCGTTGGCTTGCTCATGGTAGTCGCTAACATAAAGAAGGTAATGAGCAAGAAACCCAAATCCACCATCGGTGTCATGTCAACCCGTGTTGACATTTTCTTACCCCTTACCTTACCGTCGCCTTTACCATGCCCACCGCCACCGGATTCTTCAATAGCTGCCATGTTAAAACATTAAATTAAGGTGAAACTGTTGTTCTATTTCTTATTAGTCTTGTTTGAATCCAGCAGGAGCATCCTCGCTACCTGTAATCAAAGAGAATTTGTTAATGTTCTGCGACTGCAGATTCGCTAACACATCTTTGAAAACCGGGAACTTAGCTACATTATCTCCTTTTAGGGCTATCCTCAATTGTGGATTTGCCTTTCTTGCTGCATACACCCAGTCCGCCAGTTCGCTTGTACCGGTTGAGTCTACTTTAACACCTGGCTGTTTCACTTTAAGCATTTCCTCTTTCGACAGGCTCAACCATGGTTTGAGCTGATTAATCGGGAAGCCGAAGCTCGACTGCAGCGAAAATTTCGCCTTCTCAGTGTCTGTGAAAGTAATGCCTTTCGTTTGCGCCAGATTTTCCAGCAATGCAACGCGGGTCGGCTTAGCATCCACACCAAAATAAACTTTTCCATCCTTATCAATGCTGATGATCATCAACTCGTCATCTGGCACCTTGATTTGAGAAATAGATGTTGGGGTTGTAATCTCAGCATCATTACTCTTAAAGGTAGCCGTCATGATAAAGAACGTAAGTAGCAAAAAGGCCACGTCCGTCATCGCCGTCATATCTGTATGAGGCGGATGTTTCTTAGGCTTAACTACTGCCATAATTTATACAAATATATAAGTTTTTTTAATATTAACGAAAATTATATATTAATAGTTCAAACTATTAATAATGAGCAGCAAAGTTTTGCTGAATGCTCAAACCAATTTCGTCAATACTGTAAGTCAGGTCATCCACACGACTGTTCAGGTAAGCATAAGAGATCGTAGCGATCGCTGATGTACCAATACCAATCGCAGTGTTGATAAGGGCCTCAGAGATACCTGCTGCAAGCGCACCAGAGTCAGAAGCACCAGAAGCACCCAAAGCCGCGAACGCACGGATCATACCAAGTACCGTTCCAAGAAGAGCGATAAGTGTAGATGCACCCGCAAGTGTTGCGATGATTGTAAGGTTCTTTTGAAGCATTGGCAATTCCAAAGTTGTTGCTTCATCGATTTCCTTTTGCAGAGAGGCTAGTTTTTGTTCTTTGTCCAGCTGTGTTTCAGTAGCAAGTTGCTTGTATTTCAACAGACCCGCTTTGATAACATTACCAACTGAACCTTTTTGTTTGTCACATTCCTTAATCGCTTCGTCAACTTGGTTTTTGTCAAGAAGACTTTTGATTTTACGAACGAACGAATCGATACTTCCTGTACCATTTGCCTTGCCAATTGTAATCATACGCTCAATAGTGAACACAAGCACAACAAGAAAGCAAGTCATCAACAATGGTACGATAGGCCCACCTTCGTGAACGATACCGAAATAATCCCCAGGTTTTGGCCCTTTTTCCGGGTTACCATCAATAAAGTGATCCGGATTCCCTAGAACGAACATGTAAACTAAAAGGGCAATAACAAATAGTAGGGGGATTACCAATGCCGGGTTCAAACCGCCGGAGCCTTTTGCTGCTGCTGCAGGCTTCGTTGCTGGTGCCGGACTTGTAGCTTTCTTTTCCATCAGACTTACTTTTAAAGGTTAAATTGAGATTTTGGTTGTGAATTAAATAAAACTTTTGGTTAAAATAGTTTTTTGTAAAATAAAATTTTGATTGTGGTTTTACCCTATCGGCATTTACAAAAGTATGAGTTTTCCTTTTAAATAAAAGCAAGCTTTTGTTCAGTTTTTTTCAGAAGTTTTTTACGTTTCATATTGATAATTGCATATTTTAAAGAATCAACTCATATGCAAACTACTTGTCTGAGCATAAACTATGATTGATAAACAGCATTATATAGCTAAAAACAAACTTACAAGAAATTGCACTATATTCCATAAACTATGTCAACTTGTTTTTTTAATCAGGCATTCGTGTGCTAAATTATTTCCTGTTTGGTCATGAAAAGCAAATATTATTTTTTATTTGAATTTCGATACCATCGACATTTTCTGTTTTCAGCACAGCACCGACACTACCGCTCTGTCACCGTTGGACAAAAACGTCATCACCGGGTTTCCTCCGTTCATTACGCAAGAGTTGCAAAAAGCGTTGCTACTTCTAAATTTTTCTGCCAGATCGCAAAAATGTGGTATTTTTGAATTTAATAATGTGGTAGGCAGACCGAAATAACAAATTGATAATATAAATGAAGATTGATCAGGAAGCTTTGAGGAAAGTGGCGCACCTTGCCCGTTTGGAAGTTAAACCCGAAGAGGAGAAGGCCCTACTAAATAGTATGGAGAGCGTTTTGTCATGGATGGAGCAGCTCAACGAGATTGATACTGAGGGTGTAGAGCCGCTTACGCACATGATGGACGAAGTGAATAGCTGGCGGGCAGACGTTAGCAGCAATAACCTTTCGCGAAGCGAAGCGCTTGCTAATGCACCAAGCCAGGACGGCACCTATATAAAAGTGCCCAAGGTAATTGAGTAGTTTATATTTTTCGTTCTACCAACAAGAATTGATCGGCGTCCAGGTGAGCAGGAAAAGCTGCGCGATAGTTATCAAGCTGTTTCTTAAAAATACTACAGGTTTTGATCGCTTCGGTGTTCCCTAACTGGAGAAGGGGCTCTCCCAGGAAATCGAGTACCACAGAATCACCTCGATGTGCAGTTGTATTGCCATCAATTCCCACGCGATTGACTCCCACAAGATAAGCCTGGTTTTCAATTGCCCTTGCCTGCAGAAGTATGTTCCAGGCATGTGCTCTTCTGGCCGGCCAGTTGGCAACATAAATGAGCAGATCATAAGTATCCTGCTCTGAATTCCGGCTCCAGACCGGGAAACGAAGGTCATAACAAATGAGCGGACAGATTTTCCAGCCTTTCCATTCCACTATAATCCGTTCAGCCCCGGCTGTGTAATTTTCGTGCTCTTCGCTCATTCTGAACAAATGGCGCTTGTCGTAACTCGCGAAGCTACCATCGGGCCGGACACAAAATATGCGGTTGAAAAAATTACGCCCCTCTTTAACAGCAAAACTACCCACCAGCATTGCACCGGTTTGCGCAGCTATTTGCTGCATCCATTTCGTGGTGGTAAGATTCACAGGCTCTGCCAGACTCGTGTTCATGGTAAAACCCGTATTGAACATCTCCGGCAAAACGATAATGTCTACCGATCCGTCAATAAGCGCCAACTTCTCCTCTAATGAAGACAAATTTGCCGTCACATTCTCCCAGTACAAATCAGTTTGAACCAGGGCAATACGTAATGGCTGCTCATTTTCGACGCCAATCATACCCGAAGTAATTCTATGTTCGTAAAAACAGGATCCTATTTTTCAATTTGTCGTACTATCTCCTTCCAGGAAAACGCATCCGGTAGTCTGCATCCACATTACCTTTGGATATGTCTGTCAGTTTTTTCTTGATGAACTGTTTTTTCAATGTTGGCAGATAGTCAACAAACAGTTTACCGAGCAAATGGTCATATTCATGCTGAATGATTCTGGCTGCCATTCCGCTGTACTCTTCCTCATATTCGTTCCACTCCGCATCACGATAACGAATCCGCACGGTTTCAGGACGATAAACATCGCCACGAATACCAGGGATGCTCAAACATCCTTCCTCAAACGCCCACTCTTCTCCACTTTCTTCTATAACCTCAGGATTGATAAATGCCTTTTTGAAACCTACCAACGACAGATCCGGTTCGTCATCTTCATCGTCTTCATCCTTTTCGCTAAACGGTGTACCGTCCACGACAAACATGCGGATATTCATCCCAATCTGGGGTGCTGCCAACCCTACTCCATTTGCTGAATACATCGTTTCAAACATGTCAGCAGATAATTTTGTCAGATCCAGTTCTCCTTTTGTGATAAAACGGGTAGGCTTTCTGAGAATGGGATCACCGTAAGCTACGATCGGGTAAATCATTGTAATTGTTAAATTTTAATATTCTGAAACTGAGTTGAGCAGCCCGGTAAACGGTTACTGACGAAATTATCTTTTACTTTCCATAAACGACTGAAGAATAATTGTTGCACTGATCTTGTCAATGTTTCCTTTATCCCTGCGGTCACTTTTTTTTGATCCTCCCGCAATCATGGACTGCAGGGCCATTGACGATGTGAATCTCTCGTCATGCGTATGTACAGGTATGTCAGGGAAATTTTTTTTCAAAACTTTAATAAAAGCTGTCACCCTCGGCGCATTGTCACTTGCCGTGTTGTCCAGCCGCTTCGGCATTCCTATTATAATGGCTTCAACAGCCTCACCAACTGTATATTTTTTTAAAAAATCCAGCAAGTCATGGGTACGTACGGTTTCTAATGCCGTTGCTATGATTTGCAACGGATCCGTTACGGCCAGCCCCGTTCGTTTTGCTCCGTAATCGATTGCAAGTAATCGGGGCATTTATTTAAATTATGTTAATTTTTTGCAAAGATAAGACGTTTCATTTAGCTTTCCCTGTTTCCTTCATGGTTACAGCATTTTGCTACACACATTATAGATTAACCTTACCTTTGTCCTATGATTGACAAAAGATGGATAAATATTCCTGAACTTACGTCGGATCAACTGCAGATCACCGACAGTTTGGCCGATGCACTGAAAATTAGTAAACTCCTGGCTACTCTTCTGGTACAGCGGGGTATCAACAATTTTGAAGAATCAAGATCATTTTTTCGTCCGGATCTGGGGCAATTGCATGATCCCTATTTGATGAAAGATGTGGATCTTGCAGTAGCACGCCTGACTGCTGCAATTGCGAATGGGGAAAAAATACTTATTTACGGAGACTACGACGTTGATGGAACCACGTCAGTGACTGTCTTCTACGGTTTCCTCAGCAAACTCTATGACCGTCTCGACTACTACATTCCGGACCGCTACACCGAAGGATATGGCGTTTCCTGGCAAAGTGTGGAATGGGCAAAAGAAAATGGCTTTACATTGATTGTAACGTTGGATTGCGGAATTAAATCCGTTGATAAAGTACAGGTGGCAAAAGAAAAAGGCATTGACTTTATCATTTGCGATCACCACAGACCAGGAGATGTGCTACCCGATGCGGTGGCTGTCCTTGATCCGAAAAGATCAGACTGCGCTTATCCTTATAAAGAGCTGACCGGTTGCGGGGTTGGTTTTAAGTTGTTGCAGGCTTTTTGCCTGGATCAGAAAATGGATCAATCCATTTTATTTGAATACCTTGATTTACTGGTGATCAGCATCGCTGCTGATATTGTTCCTATAACAGGTGAAAATCGCGTGCTTGCATATTATGGACTTCAGCGCCTGAACGCTGCGCCGCGCGTTGGCGTAAAAGCCCTTATACAGATCGCTGGCATCACCGGCACACTTGACATAACCAATGTGGTTTTTGGCCTCAGTCCAAGAATTAATGCTGCCGGAAGGATTAAACATGCAAAAGAAGCGGTAAGATTGCTGCTGTCAGAAGATGAATCCGAAGCAGAGGATTTTGCCTACGAAATCAATAAACACAACAGCGACCGGAGAACATTTGACAGCAGCATCACAGAAGAGGCTCTGTTGATGATTGAAAGCGACGACTGGTTTTCCGAAGCGAAAAGTACAGTACTATATAAGGAAGACTGGCACAAAGGGGTAATCGGAATAGTTGCCAGCAGATGCATCGAACGTTACCACCGACCTACAATTATTTTGACAGAATCACATGGAAAAGCTGCGGGTTCTGCAAGGTCAGTTCCGGGCTTTGACGTCTACGAAGCCATAGAGGAATGCGCCGATCTGCTGGAACAATATGGCGGACACACTTTTGCAGCCGGCCTGACTTTGCCGCTCGAAAACGTTGCAGCTTTCAGGACCAGATTTAATGACATTGTGAGCAGCCGCATCCTTCCGGATCAGTTGATTCCAATGATCAGCATTGACCTGAAACTGGGATTGGAAAACATCTCTCCCAAGTTTTTCAACATACTCAGGCAAATGGGTCCGTTTGGCCCGGGCAATATGACGCCCGTTTTTGAAAGTTCCCATGTAAAGCTGGCCGGCAAACCAGTGATCATGAAGGAAAAGCATATTAAATTTGATGTACAGCAAAACGGATCACCTGCATTCACGGCAATCGGGTTTGGTATGGCACAATTCTATGCAGAACTAACCAGCGGAAAAAGTTTTTCAATTTGTTATCAATTGGAGGAAAACAACTTCCGGGATAAAAAGACGTTACAATTATTTTTAAAAGACCTTAAATTTCATTGATCTGCCGCAGGTTTCCTGCATTATTAATATAAAAATGATACTAAGAACTGAAAACCTGGTAAAAAAATACGGGGCACGTCTGGTGAATGACAACGTAAGCTACCAGGTAGAACAGGGTGAAATTGTAGGTTTGCTTGGGCCCAATGGTGCGGGGAAAACCACTTCCTTTTATATGGCTGTGGGCTTGGTGAAACCGAATAGTGGACATGTGTACCTGGACGATCGGGATATTACAAAACTGCCCATGTATAAGCGGGCACGCCTTGGCCTGGGCTATCTGGCTCAGGAAGCTTCCGTATTTAGGTCATTGACGGTGGAAGAAAATATACGTGCGGTTCTGGAAATGACAGATTTATCCAAAAGTGATCAGAAACAGAAAGTCGAAGAACTTCTTGAAGAGTTCCATTTGCAGCATGTGCGTAAAAGCAAAGGTATGGTGCTGTCAGGCGGCGAAAGGAGACGGACTGAAATCGCCAGATCTCTGGCTGTCGATCCCAAATTTATTCTATTAGATGAGCCTTTTGCCGGTGTAGATCCGATAGCAGTTGAAGATATTCAAAGTATTGTCGCCAAACTAAAACATAAAAACATTGGCATCCTTATTACAGATCATAATGTAAACGAAACGCTTTCAATTACAGACCGGGCCTATCTTTTATTTGAAGGAAAAATCCTGAAACAGGGAAGTGCGGAAGAATTGGCCGAAGATGAGGTGGTTAGACGGGTTTATCTGGGTCAGAATTTCGAGCTTAAAAGGAAGTTCGTTTAAGTGGATTTGGACTTACATCAGAACGCCCAGCGTTTAATACGTATCCCGAACTGCGTGTCCCGAACTGCGCGTCCCGAACTGCGCGTCCCGAACTGCGCGTCCCGAAATAGAAAAGGGAACGCTCAACGGCACTCCCTCTCTGACAATTATTCACCATGAACTGTATTTACTTAAAAATCAACAGAGGGCCCGATCGGTTCCTCTTTATTTTTTTGGACACTTTTTACAGTGCTTTCCTTTCTTCTTATATTTTTCACAACACTTTTTGAAAACGCACTCATGCATTCCATTCAGCGATTTTGACCAAATATCATTCTGGCCGGAAAAGGGAACTGGTTCAATCGACAACAAAGCGCTCATCAGATTATTTATATTGACTGCACAAATGTAATACCAGTTTAGAATCATTCAAAATGAATCGCGAAATTATTTTGAACAAATCTAAATAGCAAGACGGTTTTTAGCCTGGCAACAATTGGAAAACCACAAATGTAATTCCTCGATTTGGACGTCATTTCCGCAGAATTTCATATCCATGTCGTTCCAATGTTCCGATAATTTCTGCCGATGTTGTTTGGCCACTCACAAAGGAAATGTTGATTGAGTCTCCCACGAGTTTACTTTTATGCACTCCGTTAATCTGATCAATATCTCCCTGTAACTTCTCCCGATCATACGCGCCCGATAGAACCAACTCCACAGACCTGTGCCTTTTAAATCTCTCGAAATGCTGCTCTGCCAGTTTCTGATTTTCGGTTTTAAAAGGTTCCAGGTAGGCAATCGTGCAACCTGCAGCCAATAGCATGAAACCGATTTGATAAGAAAGTCGCTCCGAACTGCTGTGAAATCGCAAAAACTTAACCCGTTGCCCAGCTAGCCTGGCACCAAAATATCCAAGTGAAACAAATTGAAATACCGTGAAGAATGGCTTGTATTCAGTCAGATTTGCGAACCCCGTATAGGAAACCATTGCAACGGAAAATAATGGAATAAGGCAACAGCTGATATGCAAACCGGTCAATATAATGGACAAAGGCAAGGCATACCAGCGGGAGATCCTCATTTTACTTAGGCGCATAATTTTTAAAAGTCAAATTCAATCGTAATATTTGCAACAATGTTGCAAATATTAGAGTTCCGACGTTATGCTAAAAATCAAATTACAACTTTCCATTGCCGTCATATTATCGTTTGTGTCGGGTTGCACGAGAGACACCGCGCCAAGCCAAACGCTGACTGAGGCCAACAGGATACACCTTGCAGCAATTGCCTTGCATGAAAAGGTAGAAGAAAGGCTGGAAGAGCTTAAGAAAAAATCGCAAACAGACCGGAACGGGCTGCTTGCGTCAAAGACAGATAGTTTGCAAAAACTGGTAGAATTGTGGGAGCTCGGTGTAATTGAAGTACCCGGTTTCTCCCACCGTCACGAACGTAAGCCCGGAACACATCATGAGCACAAACAAGCACCTAAAATGACGGATGACTCCATGCTGGATTATCAGAAAAGCGCGTTTTTGGCAATTGAGGAAATTGCCGGAGAAATGGATAAAATCAGTGTTCAGAAAAAAACAAAATGATCATGAAAATTTGTGGAATAGCCTGTTTCCTTACTTCAGTGATTTTATTTGGTCCGGGACCTGTTGAGATAAACTGGAAAAAATTGAGTGACGTGAAGTTTACCAGAAAATTAAACAAGGAAGTAAGCATGTACTTCCTCTACCCTACTTTTGGACCTGATGTTCTGGCATTGAAGGGAAAGGAAATACAGATACGTGGCTATATAATTCCGGTTGATGAAAACGAAAACATTTATGTAATTTCTGCCCAACCTATGGCCAGTTGTTTCTTCTGTGGCGGTTCGGGCCCGGAATCAATCATGGAGTTACAGTTCAGGAACCGAAAGGAAAGATTTAAAACGGATGAAATCAGAACAATAAAAGGAACGCTCCAACTAAATCCCGCAGACATTGAACATCTGAACTACATTTTGAAAAATGCAACAGTTGTAAATTGATCGTTCCTCAAACCCCCGAGGCGCTGCCCTACTTTATCTTTTCCCAAATTTCGTGAATTGGTTTTCCGTCGCTTCCTTTACCGCTGTGATCCCAACGGCCGTTATCCAGCTTCCAGTCAAACTTTAAGCTGGATCCTACACGGTTATTATCCTTTGAAAAGAACTGGATATTTTCTGTATATTTCCCGTTCTGTGCGGTATACGTTCCGCCACCCGTTGCATAAAATCCTTTCACAGCAGGATCAATTGCGAACCATTGAAAACGTGTAGCAGATAGCAATTTCAATGTTTTACGGGTACCCTCCTGATGAATCGCAACCAGATCGCCCTGCCCGCCCTGCGCTCTTTCCGTGATATGCCACGCTCCCGCCATGGGTGCTGATGCTGCCTCATCCACTTTCATCCACACCATTGCTTCCTCATATTTCAACGTTAAAATATTGTCCTTTTTTGTAACTGTAAAAACGATCGGCACGCCAATTTTGGCTGTATCGGACGAATTAAATTCCGGTGTGTAGGTCATCTGATCGCCGCTCATGGTGAATGGTCCGCCCTCACTCCGTTCGAAATATTTATTAAGCAACCCAAATGACGCAATCGCCAGATAGTTGTCCGCTACGATAAGCATGGAAGTACTGCCTGTTGGCTCCTGCGATTTCCAGGCGCCTTTGGGAACCTGAGCAACGGATACTGTAAAACTAAAAACAAGAAGGAGTAAAAGGATTTGCTTCATGGTGCGTGAAATTTTTGATTCGATTAATGTGGCAACAAAATTGTGCCAACCGGTTGACAGCTTATTACACTTGTATTTTAAATGGATAACAGCAAACATTTGGATTCATTATCTCAGAACCTCTCTCAAAATGTCCAGAGATCTGATCTCTCCCAAAGAATCCATGTGAATTTTGTAAAAGAAAAGCAATTTTTCAAGTATGCTAACCCGTCTCTGTCTGTCCAGTGGAATTGCTGTACCGTAACCAGTAGAAAGCAATAGCCTTGTTGCCTCCATTTCCGGCCTATCGGTTACTTGTGGATAATGGTTATTTCTCAGTTCACTTTCGAGATCCTCAATGGTTTCAATCCCGAAGCCCAAAAAAGAAGCGAACTCTGCCAGAAACTGAATGTGGAAATTCTCAAATCCATTTTGAGCCTGGTCCAGATAAAGGACAGAATGTTCCAAAAATTCAAACAATGCCTCATTGGTCTCTTCCTCACGCAAAGTTTTCCCTAAAATTTCGGTCACGAAAAGCGCCAGACTGGACTTTAATACATCATAGGGAAGGCTGCTGAAAGGCGCATAACACTTCATTTCTGAAATCCTGTGAACCGTGTCGTCTTTTCTCTTGTGATAAACGACCATATCCAACAGCGTGAGCGGCTGAAAAAGGGCGATTCTATTGGTTTTCGATTTACTGCTTCTAACACCATTCACAATGTAACTTTGAATTCCGAAAGCCTCGGTATATACCTTTGCAATAATGGAAGTTTCCCTGTAACGAATGTAGCCTAACGCAATGCCTCTGGTTTTATGTAACATTGATCTTCAAGCGTAATTTACACCGCAAATTTTGACCGGTTTACTGCTGCAAGTTATGGATAAACGCATTGGGTTCTCTCTCAATAGCCATCAGAAATGTACATTTTTAAAAAATTTAAAAATATTGATACCGCCGAAAATTACTCCTCTTTATAAATAATCAAAGTTAAATTATTCCATAAACCTGCCAGTTGTATCCGTTAAGCGTTTATTTGGTTACTTTGATTCTTCTTCTCCTCCTCCACCAGCAAAATTAGGGGCGGAATTGAAGTTTTTTGAGTAAAAGGATTTGTACCTTTGTGTAAGGTAAACGAACTAAATCACATTATGACTTCGTTACCACAGTATTAAAAAGAATACGATTTGCAACCCAGCAAACAAAACTCTTTCTAAAGCATTACTCTTCTTATGAGCGACGTCATAAAGCATGAATGCGGAATAGCACTTATCCGTCTTAGAAAGCCCTATCAATATTACATAGACAAGTATGACACGCCGCTTTATGCCGTGCACAAGCTGTCAGTAATGATGGAAAAACAGGTAAACCGGGGCCAGGATGGGGCCGGAGTTGCCAATATTAAAATAGATGTTCCACCGGGCAAACGCTACATCAGCCGGTACAGATCCGTAGAAACTCAGCCACTTACGGATATTTTTGAAAAGATCCATAAGAAATTCAGGAAAGGCCTCAAAAACCATAAAGACAAGATCAATGATGCCAAATGGCTTCAGGAAAATCTGGCCTTTACAGGGGAAGTATGGCTGGGGCACTTGCGGTACGGAACACATGGGACAAACGAAGTTGAAAACTGTCATCCGATGTTGCGTCAGAGTAACTGGAGGAGTCGGAATCTGGTGATGGCCGGGAACTTCAACATGACCAATGTCGACGAGCTTTTCGGAAAACTGGTGTCATTGGGCCAGCACCCCAAAGAGAAAGTGGACACGGTAACCGTTATGGAGAAAATTGGACATTTCCTGGATGAAGAAAACCAGCGGGTGTTCGAGCGGTTCAAAGGAATTTATGAGAATCCGACTTTATCGGATGTAATAGAAGAAAATATAGATTTGCAGCGTTTGCTGTATCGTTCCTGCCGTGATTTTGATGGCGGATATGCCATGTGCGGATTGACAGGCTACGGCGCATCTTTTGTAATTCGTGACCCTGCGGGCATTCGGCCTGCGTTTTATTATGCGGATGATGAAGTGGTGGTAGTTGCTTCCGAAAAGCAGGCTATTAAGGCGGCTTTCAATGTAGAATACGACCAGATTCAGGAAATCACCCCGGGTTCTGCTCTGATTGTTGACAAAAACGGTGAATACAACGAGTTTCCGATTTTGCCTCAGCTCGAAAAGAAATCGTGCAGTTTCGAACGCATTTACTTCTCTCGTGGAACAGATCCGGATATTTACTACGAGCGCAAGCAACTTGGTAAATTGTTGATTCCACAAATTTTGAAGGAGATCAACTACGATCTTGAAAATACCATCTTCTCCTACATTCCTAATACGGCTGAAACTGCTTTTTTAGGAATGATTGAAGGATTGGAAGAGTACCTTGCTAAAAAACGCAAGCAAGCCATTATGGAAGGCATTCTCTTCGAATCTGACCTTGAACGTGTGCTTTCTTTCAGGCCAAGAATTGAAAAACTGGTTACAAAGGACGTTAAATCGAGAACATTTATCACCGCTGATGCACTTCGCGATGATATGGTTTCCAGCGTGTATGACACTACTTTTGAGGTTGTACGTAAAGGAATTGATACGGTTGTTATTATTGACGATTCCATTGTTCGGGGAACGACACTTGAAAAAAGTATCCTGACCATGCTGGATCGCCTGCAACCGAAAAAGATCATCGTTGCTTCGTCTGCTCCGCAAATTCGCTTCCCGGACTGTTACGGTATCGACATGTCGCGGATGAAAGATTTTGTTGCTTTCCGGGCAGTGCTCAAATTGTTGGAAGAACGCGATCTGGAGTACTTACTGGAAGACGTTTACACACAATCAGTCACTTCGATTGCCACCAAAAATCCTTATCATACCAATTACGTGAAAGCGTTGTATGATCCGTTTACAGATAAGGAAATTTCGGATAAAATTGCAGAAATCATTCGTCCAAAAGACCTGAATGCCGATCTTTCTGTTGTTTTCCAGACAGTTGAAAATCTGCATAAGGCATGTCCACAGCATTTGGGCGACTGGTATTTTACAGGAAATTATCCAACACAGGGAGGAAACAAAGTCGTGAATAAGGCGTTTGCCAACTCACATGAAGGTAAATTGGAAAGGGCTTACTAGCTGATCCTATATATCGAAAACGGCCATTCCTAATCAGATTGGCCGTTTTTTTTGTACTTCTCCCGCAGCTATCAAAAAGTTTGTGCAAAATCCCTCATTTGATATAACTTGCCGTTTCAAAAAAACCTGAATCCCGATGACTCACAAAAATCCTGTATTGATGGTTAAATCCATTTTTACCTTTTTAGCACTTTTTGTTTTAGGCAGCTTGGCCGCCCACGCTCAGACAACGGCAACCGGAACGCTAAATGACCTCAAATTTTTGGACGGACGCTGGCTGGGAACATATAACGGAGGGCCAATCGAAGCCTCATGGACCGCACCGGCAGGCAATAGTATCGTTGGATTTATCCGAATGACAAAAGATGAGCAACCAGCTCTTTATGAACTCTTTGCATTTGAACAAACAGAAAAAGGACCGGTGGCATTGATCAAACACTTCAAGCCGGGAATGATTTCTTTGGAAGAGAAAGATGTACGCGATCGCTACACTTTTGTAGAAGCAAAAAAGAATATGGCATTGTTCGAGAAAGACGACATTACAGTCCGGATCATTTATGAGTTGAGAACACAGAATCAACTTGTTATTCAAAGAGGAAAGCCGGAAAACGGAAAATGGATTTTTACGGATCTTTTCGTTTTCAAAAGAATTCCATGATTTAGGTAGCGTTGGTCATTTTTGAATAACAACAGAATTGACCAACGCCCAATTCCATAACTTTCGCTTAGCCAATGCATACCTGAGCGATACACGTAAAACGCCAACTCCGTAGACTACGCTTCTCTCAAAATTGATTGAAGATGCTTCCTTGAAATATTTTGTAGGACATGTGATTTCGCCAATCTCATAACCCTGCCAGAAAATCTGAGCTACAATTTCATTATCGAAAATAAAATCATCATTACATTTTTGATAATCAATGCTACGCAGAACCTGGGCGTGGTACCCCCGGTAGCCAGTGTGATATTCTGATAGCTTCTGGTTCATAAGCATGTTTTGAACCAGGGTAAGCATTCGATTTGCGACGTATTTGTAAACCGGCATTCCTCCATTCAACGCACCTTTGCCCAAAATACGGGACCCAAAAACCACAGGATACAAATTGTTACCAATCATGCTGATCATCGCAGGAAGAAGCAGCGGCGTATACTGATAATCAGGGTGCAACATGATGATGATATCTCCGCCAAGTTCGAGTGCCTTGTTGTAACAGGTCTTCTGGTTACCCCCATAACCTCTATTGACTTCATGACTGATCACGTGATTGATTCCCAGTCTTTTCGCCACTTCAACCGTGTCATCGGGGCTGGCATCATCAACAAGAATTACCTCGTCCACCAAGTCCACCGGTATTTCCGTAAAAGTTTTTTCAAGCGTTAGGGACGCTTTGAAAGCAGGTAACACAACAATAACCTTTTGCCCTTTGTACATTGTTTTGCCAGCTAAACCCGAATTAGTGAAACGCGTATATTGACTCCATCCGCCACACATGTCAATGACAGTCTACCTCGCAGGCCCGTGCACGCCTGATACCAGGCTTAGCCTGTCTTTTCTGACGTATATTCGCTCCTGATCTATTGTTGAAACCAATTGATAATTCCTTGCAACGAAATCCCGAAGTTGGGCAATTCGCTCGTGTTTATAGCGGTCCGGATCATTGAACCAGTTCGAGTGATCTGTAATCTGGTCCACAAATACTGGCGGTTTACTCCGATTCAGATCATCAATATATTTGTCAAGATGTTCCTGCCGGCGCGGCGCGGGAGTAAGTACCCGGTAAATTTCATTGTCACCGGTTCCCTGAGCAAGTTCGGTTTCGATGTGATAAGCAGGATTCCAGCCCCAAACTGCAAGATCTTCACCCGGACGCGTGTATTTTAATATTTCATGGGCAATTGCTGAGATTTGTAATGGTTTTCCCAATTCCTCCTTGGTCATTCGTTTATAACCTACCGAAGTAAATCCACCCACCGTTGTAAGTTTGTAAAGTAAATGAGGAAGAATACAAAATACCAGCCAAAATGCGGCAGCCATTCTCGTCTTTTGATAATTCCATTGAATTCGCTCCCAGCTGATTTCCAGCAGCGCGCAACTGAAAATTGCGAGCGGGATAATCATGAACTGCAGATAATGTGGAAAAAGATAACCCGATTTGATTACGGCATAAAAGGCAACAGCAACCTGTACTAAACCGAATGCAAAAAGTAAATTGATTGTTTTCCCAACCAGCCGGAAACGAAGCAACAGCCAGCTTCCGACAACGGACAAAATTAAAAAACTGAATAACAGATACGCAAATTGTAAAGCCAATCTCAGAAAATTCGGAAAATTGAGTGCCTTTTGCAACAAGGTTGTCCCGCTCGTGTACTCCATATTGCTGACAATATAGAAATTCCAGAAATAGTCAAATGCGTCATAATGAATCGCCAGAGAGACAATGATAGCTGGAAATGTAATACCTCCAAGTACAAGAAAAGAAAAGTGTCTGAAGATTTTATCGCTCCTCTGCAACACAATAACCGCAGAAAAAAGGGCAATAATCAGAGCGGTAGGTACGCCCTGAAGTTTTCCGAATGGAACAAGCCCGGCAACCAGACCAATCAGAAATAATGTTCGCGTATCAGGTTTTTTTTGTGTGTACAAAATCGAAAACAGCCAAAAACAGACAGAAAGCAGAAGCAGCGCTACATAGTCGTTGTACAGCGTCGAAAACACCCCTTGGCTAAGTAAATAAAAATAGGCAACCGGAGCAAAAACAATAAGACTGATAGGCGGCCCGAATAAATTTCGCAACGTTCCATACGTCGCCAGCAATGTGACTAACAGAACAATTAATCCGACGATCCGAGCACTGGTGTAGTCAAATGGCATCCCGAACCAGGACGGAATAATCAAAAAATAACTGGCAAGCGGGCCTTGGGTCAATCCGTCAACGTACTTCCAGTAAACCCAATATTTTTTCAGACTAAATGCCTGTGCAAGCATCTGACTTTCATCTATATCCAGTTCATAATTGTACGCGATAAACGGGTACCGCATAAAAATAAGTAAGAGCACAAAAATTACGCCCCATATCCAGACCGACTGTTTTTCAGACAATTCACCTGCCAATATGCGTTTGAGAAAAATAAAAGAAAGGATTATGACCAGTGCAAAACCCGATAACGTGTATGTGGTTAGCCAGGGATCGAAATTAAGCATTCGACAAATATGAAGTTAAAAACACGAAATTTTTATACGTGATTAAGTGCTGATTGAACACAAAACATGAAGTAGAGTTAGTTTATCAATCCTAAAAAGATCAATATCAGCGGTTTAAATATACAGTATAATTTCTATGATTCTAACCAGGATTGGTAGATTTATAGTAATAATTCAATAAATCAAATTTGTTCAAAAAATCAGTTCTTCAAAATCAGGTAAACGCCTGCCAAAAGTAAAACTACGCCCGCAATCCTGGGTAATGTAATCTGGTGAACTGCAAAACCCTGAAAACCAAAATGATCAATGGTCATGGCAGCGATCATCTGACCCGCCACAACCAGACAAATCATGTTGGCAGGACCAATATCCCGTACTATGAAAATGACTGTAATGACGTAAAACGCACCTATCACTCCGCCAAGGAAACGCGTCCAGGAAATCTGTTTCAGGTCAGCAAGTTCGGGAACCGGATTTTGATTGAAACAGGCAAACGCAATCAGCAAGACGGTCAAGCCAATAGCGAACGATCCGATTGCCGCTAAAATTGGGTTATTAAGTGATTCGCGTAGCTGCGCATTCACGCCTGATTGCAGCGTATTGCAGATTCCGATCAGAAATGCTAAAAAAAGAAACAACCAGTTCATGTAACGTAGTTTGTAGTACAGGAGATTTACCGAAGCGAATCAGGAACCATAAAATAATGAAGCCGGTGTTTGCGTTTCGCTATTTTTTCAGCTCACTGATCTCATCCGGATCAACGGTTTTGAAGTGTCCGTAAACCCTTAAAATAATCGCCAAGGCCACTGCCACCTCAGCCGCAGCAACAATGATGACGAAAAGTGCGAAGAGTTGCCCGCCTAGCTTTTCGGGATCGTGTCTGCTGAAAGCGACGAGATTTAAGTTAACCGCATTCAGCATCAGCTCAATTCCCAACAAAATTCCTATGAAGTGCCGTTTGGTGACTGCGACCGCAAAACCAATGCTGAATAGTGCCGCTGCAACCAACAGATAATGTTCCAAAGGTATAGAAGTCATGATACCGGATTGCGATTTAGTGCCAGGTAAGCAGCGCCGACCAGCGCAACGAGCAACAGAATTGCTGCAATTTCAAAAGGTAAAAGATGACTTGTCATCAGTTCGACACCAATTGTTCTGACGGTCGATTTGCTCGTATTAATGTCTCCGTTCATTTTGAAATTTGCAGACAAAATCACGTAGCCGAGAAAAATAAATAATCCGGTACCGGTAAAAAAACCCCAAACGGATCTGCCACCCGGCACATAAACACGGTTTGAAGTTGAAGAAACTGCATTTCTATCCTTTTTCTGTGTCAGCATAATTCCAAAAATCAGCAGAACGAGTACTCCGCCAACATAAACCATAATTTGCGTAACGGCCAGGAAATCCGCTCCCGCCAACACATATAAAGCCGAAATTCCAAGAAATGTCAGAAAGAGGGAAAATGCCGCGTAGATGAGGTTTTTGGAAAATAAGATAAACAAGGCCGAGATAATCGCCAGCGCTGCAAATCCATAAAATGCGAGTGCTACGGGATTGAAATTATTCATCGGACTTGGCTTTTGGTTTCATCGTTGGTCGGAAAGCTGGTTTCGTTTTTGGCAATTCCTCTGCAACGTTTTCAGACGAAGCAGAATCAGGTTCAGAAACAACGGGAACAACAGGCGATTCCGCCTTTGGTCTCATCGTCGGCCGGAAAGCTGGTTTCGCTTTCGGCAATTCCTCCGCAATGTTTTCTTCCGAAACAGAATCAGGTTCAGAAACAACGGGAACAACGGGAGATTCCGCTTTTGGTTTCATCGTCGGCCGGAAAGCTGGTTTGGCCTTCGGCAATTCCTCCGCAATGTTTTCAGGCGCCGCAGAATCAGGTTCAGAAACAACGGGAACGACAGGCGATTCCGTCTTTGGTTTCATCGTCGGCCGGAAAGCTGGTTTGGCCTTCGGCAATTCCTCCGCAATGTTTTCAGGCGCCGCAGAATCAGGTTCAGAAACGAGGGGAACAACTGGCGATTCAGTCTTTGGTCTCATCGTCGGCCGGAAAGCTGGTTTCGATTTTGGCAATTCCTCTGCAATGTTTTCTTCCGAAGCAGAATCAGTTTCAGAAACAACGGGAACAACGGGCGATTCCGTTTTTGGCTTCATCGACGGCCGGAAAGCTGGTTTGGCTTTTGGCAATTCCTCCGCAATGTTTTCAGAAGCCGCAGAATCAGGTTCAGAAACAACGGGAACAACGGGCGATTCCGTTTTTGGCTTCATCGACGGCTTAAACGGCAGCTTTTTGGGCTCAACAACTGCTTCGTCTTCAAAAGAATTTTCTTCCGTCGTTTTATTCAATATTGGCGCCGGCCGCTTAGGTTGAAAAACCGGTTTAGCGGGTGCTTCGTCGGCCTTTTCCGCCTCAATTTTGGCCTCCTGAATTTTAGGTTTTATTGTGGGTTTAAATGCTGGTCGGACCGTCGACGGCGTAACCTCTGAGGCTGTTACTGGTTTGGGTGCTGCCGCTTTCAGTGCTTCCTTTTCTTTTTGAAACTGTTCAAGCAACCGCTTTTTTTCGTCAGCTTCATCGGCTGTAAGATTGGCGTAATTGTAGACCATGTCCCGTACATCCAACTCACTGTAATCGAATGTTTTGGTCATCGTCAAACATTCCGTCGGGCAAACCGTCGTACAAAGGCCGCAATAGCAGCATTTGGCCATATCTATGTCAAATTTGGCCGCATAAAGCCTGATCGGTGAGCCGTCAGAAGCGCGACCTACCTCTTCAATCGCACGAATGGGCTCAATTTCAATACAATCGACCGGGCAGACTTTCACACATTTATCACAGACGATGCAATCATCCATTTCATTGTGCAGTCTGTAACGGCCATTATCCGGGATGACGATTGCTTCCTGAGGATATTGGATCGTGACAATTCCATTCTGAAGATCATAAAAATTATCTGAACGGATATCCGTAACCACCCGGCGCTTTCTGGCCTGTAACAGGTGTCGCAACGTTAATCGCATACCCGTTAAAGTGGTGTTTATTCCTTCTGATATGTTTTTAAAATACGTCGACAATGCTATTTTTATCCGGATTAAAACTAATTCCTTTTACCGTCGGTTTATAGAACGGTTTCAAACGCGCCCTGGAACAAAGATAGGGGCAAACTCGATAAATTTTCACACTCCCTCATACTCCTTCCAGTAAAACCTGTAATTCCCGTTGTACCGAAAGCGATTTATCCGCAATATACCAGCGCTGAATATCTTCCGAGAACTCTTTGTAAGATTTGACGGGATTGGCTTTGTATTCGTGAAGTAAGGTCTGGGCGCCGGCAGGACGTGGCCCCCAATTGAACAGTTCGTTATTTCCTGAATCGACCGCTATCAACTTGGGAATCGAACGGCCACCGTTTGTCAGGTAAGCGTCCATCAGGTTTGGGTTCTCATCTCTTAGTAATAATTGTAGATTGATAGCAGGATTCAAACTTGCCGCTGCGGAGATCACAGGCAGGCTCTGTGCTGCGTCTCCACACCAGGCTTCTGTTAAAACATACCAATTTTGTGGAATGGTTAACCCTGCAACAGCAGCTTTAAATTCTTCCGTCAGAACAACCGTTTTGTTGAGCCGCTGCATTCTTGCGAGATTAAGTTTTGTATAATGGTTCATCTCGTCCGATTGCTTGGGACCGGTAGTTCTGTTCTCCCGCACAACCTGCTCCATGAGCAACATATAATCTGAATAAGTGTAGGTATTTCTTACAATTCCGCTGAGAAACAAATGAGATAAGCCGGCCATTTTTTTGATTTATATTTCATTTATTAAACCCTTCGTCAGAATTTTCGGTTCACACTTTTCTATTCAAATATGTACTGTAATCAATCTGCGTGGCTACGTAGTCCTCATTCATCAGGGGTGACGTAAAAAGGAAATCGGCCGTGGCGCGGTTGGATGCAACGGGAATATTCCAAACTACACACAATCTGAGCAGTGCTTTTACATCGGGATCATGCGGCTGGGCAGACATCGGATCCCAGAAAAAAATTAAAAGATCAATGCGTTCTTCGGCAATCATTGACCCAACCTGCTGGTCGCCGCCGAGTGGGCCACTTAAAAGCCTGATCACCGGTTGGCCCAGCGTTTCTTCCATTAATTTTCCGGTAGTTCCTGTGCCGTAGAGTTCATTCTTAGCCAATTGTTCCCGGTTCATATATGCCCAATCGACGAGCTCAGCCTTTCGATTGTCATGCGCCACCAGCGCAATACGTTTTCTGGCAGAAATATTTCTAAAAGTTACCATCCGTGTTGAGGTTAAAAATCAGTCTTGTCATGGTATTATCACCAAAAAAAATCGCAAATCCTGTCAAGGTAATCTCTTGCGAGCAATTCCCTGTTAAAATATTTTTTGGCATAAATATACCCGTTTTCACCTTGCTCATGCAGCAAATCCGGATTATTGATATAGCGCCTCACTTTATCAGCAAAATCAGCCGCACTCTCCTGTTCAACATACATTCCGGCGTTTGCATCTTCGATCAGCGTTTTGGAAATACCGTCAATGGCCATAAGTACCGGTTTTTTGCAGGAAAGGTAATCGAAGGTTTTATTTGAATAAACAGTTTTGAACGTTTCTGCCTTTTGCAGAACAGAGGCTCCCAGATCTGCCGCCAGAATATATTGAAATGCCAAGCTTTTCTCCATCAAATCAAGAAATCTGATATTTGTCAAATTTCGTTGCACTGACTCCTTTATCAACCAATTTTTCTGCATTCCATCTCCAATCAACAAAAAAAATGCATTCGTATCCTTCAATAATTCCGCCGCGTCCACAATTTGAATTAGATGGTTGGCTGTCCCGTGTGCGCCTACATAAACGACTATAAACCGTTTTTCAAGGTCATTTTGCTTGCGAAATGTAGCAACATCCAAATTCGCACTTACCTGATCAGCAAGCTCGAAATCAGCAGCATTCGGGCAATAAATGATTTTTTCCGGCGCCACATTTTTTCTGGCTACCAGAATATTTTCAAAGGCAGGAGTTAGTACACAAATCAAATCCGCATTTACGTATGAAATTTTTTCAAGCCAAAACGCGGAAAGGATCAAAAATTTATTTTTCAATACGCCGGTTTCAATTGCAGATTCGGGCCACAGATCCCTCACTTCAAACAAATACGGAATTCGTTTCCACCAGGAGAGAATTAGACCAATGATTCCGACAGACAAGGGCGGTGAGGTCACCACAATCAGATCATACTTTTCGCGAGCAAGAAACAATCCCGCCCACGTTCCGGTAAATATGAACAAAAAATAGGACCACATTCTGCCTGCATAGCTTTCATTGTATTGGCTCGATGTACGGCATCGGATGACTTTTACACCAGTGGAACTCCGTTTCTTCACAAAATTCCTGTCGTAATATTTCGTGGACTTATGTGTCATGTAGTTTTCCATTCCTGCAATAACCGTCACCTGATGACCCGCCTCCGTCCAGATACGGCTCATATCATTCCATCTGGTTCCACCACCTTCGTTGTCTTCCAGGAAAAACTGATGTACTAATAAAACATGCATTGATGAAGTGGTTAGGTATTCAAATTGATTATCGTTTTGATGTAATTTCCTGTTACAGAAAAAACAACGCGACTGCACGGTTTCTTTTTGCCATAGGTTTCCGAATACCATCCCTCTGTAAATTCAGCGCCGATCCTGCATCGATTTTCATCAAAAGCCGAAATAGCATATTGGTCAAAAAAGTTATCGCCCGGATGCCAGATCTGATGAATCATGAGCTGATCCGGCTTATTCTTTATCCAATCCTCAACCTCCCAATACATTTTGCCTGGTGTTTTTGACACCCTACGCCGATGAACGATGCATTTGCCGAGTGCGAGGAAACCTTCAAACTCGCCTTCCAGAATGAAATTGTTCGCTGAAATGGTTTGCGAAATTTTGCCAGACGTAATCCAGTGGTACCAAATAAACCGCGCTCCTTTTGTCATTTGATTCAAATCTCCAATCACCACTGTGTTGTGAGATCCGGTTCCTGCAAAGTAGTCAGTCCATTTATTTTCCGTGTTGTACTTGTACGTACCGGCATCACGGAGTATGTTTTCTCCGCCGGCCCAAATATCCAGATGCAAATTATCCGCCTGAAATGGTCTGTGCTTATAAGTTCCGGAACGTAAAAAGGAGAGCGTATCAGTATCGTGAACGACGCCATAACCGCTGTCCCCGAAAAGCGAAAATTGAGGATCAGGAATCGTCATCGGCAGTTTAATTTTCTTAAATGCAGGGTCACCGAAATACCAATTTGCCTCCTCCTGCCAGCTGCCCTGAATAAATCTTGCTTGTTTTCCCAAAACCTGACCCAACGCACCAAGCTGAGGCCTGAAATCCCTGAAATGACAATTGGTCAAAGGAAAAAACAGTGCGCCATCATTATTTCCGTAGTTGGGCAACCAACCAGTTTGGTGGTCCTGGCAGGCGAGCAAAAAACTTAAAGATTTTTCCGCCCTATCATAAACCATGGGGTCAAACCGTTCGCCGTTTAGTTCGGAAAGACGAATTGCCCAGCTTAGCAATTGCACCACGACGCGGTGGTAATTCATGGAATGTTGAAGGTATGATCCGTCTTCCTCAATTTGATAAATGATTTCTGTTTCAAACCATTTTTTCCCATCATTCTTCCAGGTGGCACTTTCTTTAAAACAGGGATAAAACAACCCGACCAAATACAAACACAGCATTTCGGTTAAAACGTGATTGTTTCGCACCGCAATTTGTGAAAAACGAATGTTCCTGCGTACATGCAAAACTTGTTGGTAAATGCTGTTCACAATCAGGTTAAATCTGTCCTCAGTTAAATCAGGAGCATGTTTGTAGTACCGAAGCGCAAATGTCCAGTTCAACACACGCAGAGAAATTTCCTGACTGCAAACCCAATTAGGACCGCAATTCACCGGATTTTCGGCAATCCAATCTTCGATAAACCTCAGTACATATTCAGATTGACTCTCTTTAAAATGAAAATCGAAACGGATGAGGTCATACAGGAAGCCAAATCTTGACTTTTCCCAGACGAATTTGATGTCACCAGCTTTTTCCGAAAAGTCGGAAACCTGACTCCAATGTAGATAGCGGTCATATTGAAAACCTGTTTCAGGATGCGTATGCCAATCGTTGATTTGACATACGTCCGAACTGAACAGTGTGAATTTGTTTTGTTTCAAAAGATTAACGCGCTTGACCAAAACGTCAAAATTTTCAGGTTCAGACGATTTAACCACCCTACCCAGAGAAAATTCGTCGAAAAAAAAGTGCGTATCGCCGCTTCTCCATTGACCTAAAAATTGAAAGTTCTCACTTTTTGTGTTTACCGGAAAACGAAGTTTCATCAGACCTGTATTCATTTGAACTTTATACCAGATCCGGAAAATCACATAGCGGAAACCCATGTTTTTCGCAGTATGAAACAGCAGCTCGATTCGTTCCAAAAACATGAAAGGCGATTAGATATTTACAGTTTTTCCGGATTTCAAACTTTCCAATATGGCAAATGAAGCTTTTGTCGTGTTTACAATTTCGCTGAAAGGAATGATCGGTTCCCCGCCCGACTGAATGCGCTGCAATAATTTTTTAAACTGCATTTTATGCCCTTTGTCCGATTCCGTACGAAGGACCGAAAACCCGTTGAAACCATATCCCGTGAGCTTTCTGAAATTATCAAGAATCAATATCCGACCTAGTGAAAATACCTCAATCCGTTCCTTCGGATATATCTTTGTCCCGTTTGAAAAATAATGGATTGTGGCCGTCGAACCATTTGCATGACTTAGAAAAATGCTCAGATTATCACTTGTTTCTGAAATATCCATTCCGTTTGCAAACACAGAAACGACCTGGCTGCCCGTCAAATAACTGGCGAGATCAATAAAATGACAGACTTCTCCGAGAATCCTGCCGCCGCCAATACTCCGGTCATGCACCCAGGCTTCGGGCGGCATCATGCCAGCGTTTACGATTGTAACCACATTCATCCGCGCGTCTCCCAGCAGCGACTTTATCTTGATGGTATGTGGAGAAAAACGACGATTAAAACCGATGTTGAGTGATGTATTGCAATTTTCAGTCTTTTGATAAACATCGGCAATAGAAGCGAGTTCTTCTTCATAGATCGCCAACGGCTTTTCAACAAAAACGTGTTTTCCCGTCTGTAAAGCCTCTAAAACCAGCGCTTCATGCAAATTGTGCCTTGTGGCGATGCACACCAGATCCACTTCATCATCTTCCAATATTTTGCGGTAGTCCGTGGTAGCATACGGAATATTGAATTTCCTGGCTAATGCCGTTGCCGTCAGACCATTTGCACTGGAAATGTACTTGATATTGGCATCCTGGACCACAGGCAAAAGGGTCTTACGCACAAAATTTCCGGCACCAATAATCCCGATTACGCCTTTGGAAGGGACGATTTTTTTGTTTGATGTGCAAATAACACGCTCGACTGCGCCAGCTGCCGAGTACGTAAAAACAGTCCCGATAGTCCTTGACTCAGCCAGATTGTCGTATACCTCTGCGAATTTATCGATGGAAATCTCTTTTGAGATCAAAGATTTCAGTTCCAGCAGGCCGGCTGACATGGTTTGCAGAATTGCCTGAAAATTCCTGTTTTCTGTCCAGCGAACATATTCCGAAGGATAATCCAACCCCTTTTCCTCATAATCGGGATCATAACGGCCCGGCCCATACGAACGGGAAACGATCAGTGAAACCTCCTTTTTATACATTTCATTTCGGTTCAGCTCCAAACCAACCGCGCCGGTAATCACAATTTTCCCATTTCTCCGAACAACCCTGACAGCTTGCGAGGCGGCGTCATTTGACCCGGACGACGCCGCAACAATGACGCCATCTGCCCCTAAATTTTGGGTCAGATTACAGATAAATTCCTCAGCATTACCGTGAGAAGCATCCCAGGGGATTACACCTCTCGCAGCAGCAATTTTCAATTTTTCATTATCAAAGTCAATCCCAATTACACGGCAGCCACTTACTTTAAGCAAATCTGCGGTAAGCAGACCAATCAATCCCAGGCCGATCACGACAACCGTTTCACCAAGTTGCGGCTTCAGTAAACGAATTGCATGCAAACCGATCGCTGCCGGAACCGTAAATGCCGCTTCCTCATCTGAAACCTGATCCGGAATTTTGGCCACCAGATTTCTGGGAATACAAACAATTTCAGCATGCGGTCCGTTGCTGGTCACACGCGCACCAATCCTAACATCCGAAACACCTTCTCCGACAGCAATCACCTCGCCCACATTGCAATATCCGATGGCGACAGACTGATCCAGCTTGTCCGAAACGGCCCGGAATGTTGGAATCAAGCCATCCGTTTTCACTTTATTCAGCACCATCCTGACTCTGTCCGGCTGCTGTAAGGCCTTTTGAAAAATATTGGCTTTCCCAAATTCAACCAGCATTCGTTCCGTCCCGTTAGAAACAAGGCTTACGCGCGTCCGGATCAGGACACATCCCTTCCGAACCATAGGCGCGGGTACATTTTCAAGAATGGTTTCGCCGGTACGTAAGTTTTGGACAATCTGCTTCATGTATTTGACGTGTATAGACCTCCGAAAAGAACGACATGAAGTTTTCTGATAAAGTTGAGGTCGCCCGAATGACGGGTGTTGGCAAATGAAGTTGTTTTACTTCAAGACGAAGAAGTACGCAAATTGTCTTGGAGTAAATGACGTTTTATTTTTCCGGAGCGGGAAAAGAGCAGATAAAATGCCTCAACGAGTAAATTTCAAAAAAGGCCTCGAAATAAATTCAAGGCCTTTTTTGGTTGTGGGAGTTGAGGGATTCGAACCCTTGTGCGAACTTCAAAAATATTGCGTTTCCTGGCCATACGGGCTGTTTTTGATGTTTTTTTAATTGGCACTAAGCCATTTTTAGGGGTATTTTGGTGCCAATTACGAGGCTAATTGGCACGTAATTGGCACGGGAATCCCGTGTCATTTGAGGATTATTGCCAATGTGTAGGCGACGTGAAAAGTACCAAGCAAATACATAAAATAGATGTACAACATTCCAGGAAAATTCTTGTAGTTAAGTGCTTCGTGCTTGACTTTCAGGCCAAAAAATAGATTTGTTGTCAGAAAAAATGAGTAGGAAAATTTTTCTCTAATTGAGTTCAGCTTAAATTCAACCGTCGCATTGGGATCTCCGCCATTTTTCTTTGAAAAATTTTTACTTAGATCGGAATCATAGTACACTGAATTAATAATCCATTCTAGATATCGAAAATTGACAAACCAGAACAATACAAAGAGGATTAACATCCAGGGAAAAATCACCAAGTATTCGGAATAGCCAAAATTCCACCAATACTCTTGAGAAAAGTTCTTAATCCTTCCAAGTGTGCTGTAATTGATTTCGTTGTATGCCTTTCGATACTCGATATCCCAATTCCGAAAACTATCTTCATCTCCTACGCTTCCACTATTTTCCTGTAGTTGTTTCAGAAATGCTAATCTCCGGTTTGGCGAAAACTCATTAGGAAATTGTATTTGAAATTTATCGAAAGGAATAATTAATTTACTGGGATCCAGGCTTGCTGGGTCAAAATCTTTCGAATAATCAATCTTTATTACGCATTTCTTCGCGCGGCGCTCATCAACAAGGCAGGTTTGTAGGTCCAAAACCTTTGTCCAGTGTGAGGTCTTCAGATCTTTGATTTTGAGCAACGCGGGGAATTGGACAAATGTAAAGTCCGGAGCATTTTCAAAATATGTTTTATCTAGTTCGACACTATCACATTCAAACGAAGAAGATGAGAGAGAGAAACTAGAAAAAAAACTTGTATTGCTCAATTTAATCCCACCAAAAAATGCGGATCCTGTAATAGAAATGTTGTTTCGAAATTCACCTCCGCCCGCATACCCCACTGACAAATCCAAAGCCTGTTTGAATACACTTCGATATATAACAACTTCGTTTTTGTAATCCATCTGACTCATATTTAATACTTTATCAAACTGGCATGCATTAAAAAGAGTTTTTGATCCCCTGGCCGCTAACCCTTTAAATATTGCTGTGTCATTGAATACTGTATTTTCAATCATCATCGTATCAACATTCAGAAATACTACATTTGAAACAAATTCCGAATTTTGAACGACAAGATTTGAGTTTGAAAAAAGTGTGTCCAACCGTCGAAATTTTATAGAATCAATAGCTTTGATGTGTTGTGACGATAAAATTAAACGCTTCAAATCGCTCCTTTTAAGACTGCTATCTGATGGGAGAAGAGTGAAAGACATATCTTGAATTTTGCCTTCATTTCCATTGGGGGACGTTTCGCAGCAAATGAGCATCGGGAGTATGCTAATATATACATACAAATACTTAACCGCGAAGATCTTTTTGAGAGAATGAGACGCCATCTTAAAAGTATCTTGTTTAATCGTTAAACTTAGGAGATGTTCATCGCGCCGGCGCATCCACAATCCGCATCACCTTCCAAATCCTTCTCAAATCGCTCAGCGGGACGTCTGAGTTTCCACCTGTTTCAGTATTGTCACTGTGAAGGCTCAGGATGCCGTTTACAGGACTGTTTTTACTCTTTTGACTACAAAGAAATTGGAGTAGACAACTACGTAAACCCCTGAATTGATGTAAATCCAGTCTCCTGGATTCACTTCTTTACATCTTACTTTTGATCCACTGGTGAGGTTCCTAGTTAGATTGTCTTTGTCTCGTAAAATATAAAAAATACCAAGTAGCTACAACTTTACTATCTGATTGTAAATTCTGCGCACTAATTAAGTTTTTGATTGATTCCGTAATTATAGATTTTGTCGGGAAACTGGATCAAGCAGAAAATCTGGGGGAAAGTTAAGCATAGAGTTTTGTAAGTCTGAACAAGAAGAATGGAATGTCCCGAACACCTCTGGATGAGGACCTAAAAGCCTTGATTTTGGCATTGAATGACTCTGCCGAAGCATTTGTACTTCTGTTGTTGAAAAAGTTTAGGATGTCCAGATAATGGGTCTGAATGGATCGAGCTACGGTTTTGAAAGAGTCCAGGCCGCAATCTTCGACTGCATTGTACCAAAGTGCCAGCTTTTTAAAGGCTTGTTCTTTGGATTTACAACTCCTAAAAATCGTCCCTAATCCTGTTGCTAACCGGTATGCCTGTTCTATAACCGGATACCGATCAAAAAGCAACCTAGAACGCTGAACTTGCGAAGCAGTCCACTTATCATGATGCTTGAATAACAAATAGCGACTCCTGGCCAGCAGTTGTTTAAGGGTGTCACCATTAGCAAGAATTTCGGGTTGATATGGTAAATTGGCCCGTTTTGCGACCTCAATAGCCTGATTTTCATAATCGAGCGCCTCCCATCTGTATTTGATCCTGACTTCTTGAACCGCATCGTATACTAGTTTTTGAACATGAAAGCGGTCGATGACTTTCGATGCTTTCGGAAAACATCTACTTACTATCATGCCCATGCTTGCGGCCATATCCAAAGTCACTTCGCGCACTTTACTACGGATTCGTTTGGGAATTTTCGTCAAAATCTCGATGATAGATCCGGCTTGTGTGCCCTTCACCATCGCTACCAATGAGCCTTTTCGGCCTCTGGCTGCTTTATTCGTGATGATGGTATAAAGCTCACCATTTGAAAGTGAAGTCTCATCAATACTTAGATGTGGGCCGGTATTTTCTGGATACAAAAGCCATTCGGAGGCATGCTCGCGCTGGACCCAGTCCCTGTAATCGCTGATGTGGTCTTTGTACTGCTGTTGCAGTTGCTTACCATCCAAGTGGAAGTATTTACCTAATTGAGAGCAACTTATAGGGTTATTATCAATACAATCCCGCCCGGCGGCCCGGTTTTAAAAAATCAGCAAACTCTTTGGTCATCCGAGTTCCCTGTTGCACTACATTCCAATCCCGACTGATTATCTCTCCGGTGTCCTTCACTTCCCAGCGCCGACGCTTGATGCAGAGTGTAACTCGCTGATTACGAATAGGGAAATCCTGAATGTATATCTCAGGTAAAAAGCCCTTTGATTCCAATTTTTGGTCTTTGTATTCAGAAGGAGGTAGGTTCTTTTCTTCCAGGTAAATATGTAGGCCAGGAATGGATTCGACGATTCTGGAAAGCTCAAAATATTCGAGGATACCCTCGGGCAATAGGAACTGGACTAGGGCTAGATAAGACTCTTGCAATGTATTCTCAATTGATTCAATGCAAAAAAACTAATTTTTTAACTTCCCCCCAACTTTTCGGACTGATCCTATAAATCCAGTCTCCTGGATCCACTTCTTTACATCTTACTTTTGATCCGCTGGTGTAGTTCTTAGTTAGATTGTCTTTGTGTTGTAAATTATAAAAAATAAAAAGTAGCTACAACTTTACTATCTGATTGTAAATTCTGCGCACTAATTAAGCTTTTGATTGATTCCGCAATTATAGATTTTGTCGGGAAAATCCGGCACCACAGAACAACAAAAAAGGCCTCGAAATAAATTCAAGGCCTTTTTTGGTTGTGGGAGTTGAGGGATTCGAACCCCCGACCCTCTGCTTGTAAGGCATATCCTTATATTAATCAATGTTAATCGATCCTCATCGTTGCTAATACAAGTTACTGATTATCATATATTTATGAACATTTTTACCTTCTTTATTGGTTGATAGCAATAGTTAATTATTAAACCTGTTTATCAAAAAGTTTGTAAATTATGAAGAAAGAATTAGTGTTGTCACAAGCGACCGCAGCTGTCGTACATGACACAAGGAATAAAAAGAAAGATGGCACCTACCCCCTTAAGCTCCGTGTCATTTTTGAAAGGAGAGTTGTCTATTTTGGTATTGGTGTTTCCTTGACGGACGCTGAGTTTAAATTGCTAAATACTACCAGAATCAAAGATGAAAGGCTAAAAAACTTTAAATATGTAATAACGGATGTTGAACGTAGGGCTTCTGAAATTCTTGATAGGCTTTATGGACACTTCACCTTTTCCTTGTTCAAGGAACAATATTTTGGAACAAGGGTTAAGGGCGATTCCGGCAACGTTTATCGAGCCTTTGCAGAATACATCAAATTACTTAGAGCAAATGGTCAAGTGTCCACAGCCACAGGTTACCAATGTTCCTTAAACGCTTTCAGGGATTTTAAAAAACAACTGATATTTGAAGACGTAAATGCTGAATTACTCAAGGCTTTTGATAAGTTTATGAAGGCAAGAGGAAATTCTGATACAACAATTAGTATGTATACGAGAAATTTGCGAACTCTATATAATCAAGCGATAGACAATGGCGCAATTTCGCGTGAATTTTATCCTTTCACGAAAAACAGATATCAGATACCTGCCAGTAAAAACACAAAAAAAGCGTTATCCATGCAGGAATTGATGGCAATTTATAATTATAAATCAATTATTGGTAGCTCCGAAGATCGTGCAAGGGATATCTGGTTGTTTTCTTATTTGTGTAACGGAATCAACATGAAAGACATTTGCCGCCTCACTTATGCTAATGTCAATGGTGATAACATAACGCTTATTAGAGCTAAGACGGAAAGAACGGCGAGAGGGAATCAGCAACCTATTCAAATTTTTCCTGCACCCAAGGCATTTGAGATTATCGAAAAATGGGGTAATCTGGATAAGTCGGGGCCCAGTTTCATCTTTCCATTTCTTCCGGAGACTCCAACCCCCGAAATTGAACGGAAATGCGTTCAAAATATTACCAAGACTGTTAACAAATACATGAAAGAGATAGGGAAAGCTCTGAAGATAAAAGTCCCATTGACGACTTATGTAGCACGACACAGTTTTAGCACCGTCTTGAAGCGGAGTAATGTACCAGTTGAACAGATTTCGGAATCTTTGGGTCACAGGGATATAAAAACCACAAGACACTATCTTGATAGTTTTGAAGATGATAGTAAACGAAGCCTTGCTAAATATCTAACTGATTTTTCAATTCCTGAGAATATAATTGCCAATAATTCTATTACACCTGTTTCTCAAAATGAACTAGAAATCGAAATGTGATTTGTACTGCTCAACTCTTATTGACAGCTTATTACTGTTGGTAGAACGGCGAGGCTTAATTTTGACTGGTTAAATATCTTAGTATTTAGCCAGTCATTTTTTTTTCAATACTCGACGATCGATTGAGAATCCCCGAAAATTGCATCTTCCACTCCATAATTTACCGTGATTCCGGGGTAAAAGTTTACCACAAAAGGTCAAAAAATACCATTTCTGATACATTGATTGCAATCAAAATCTCTCAGAGAATGGCTAATAAATCCCTTAAAACGCTAGCAGAGGTCAAATACTCTGTTGTTTGAGATATCTGCAGCGCCTACGAAATCTGTCGTAACCACCAAACATTCCGTCTATTCTCTCCAAGGAGCAACGCGTATAGTTTTGAGAAAACCTGCTTTGTGATTCATTTGTAGAATTTTTCATAAGCTTTTATTTCGTAAGGTAGTTTTTACGCGAAGTCGGTTTGGAACGTAAATTTTCCTACTTATCTATCATTTGTATCAAAACCTCTAATTTAGCCAGAGTCTCAGGAATGTTTTTGTACGGATGGTACAATTGCTTATCTAAGATCTCCTTTACTAGCACAGTGAGTAACTTTGAGCTATTCTCGTTTTCTTGGTACAAACGTATTCTGGGATGCGCTTCTGGATCCAATTTGATCTCCATTTCTTTCCGAGTTCTCATAATATAAGATGCAAATTGTCTTTCAAATTTTTCATGATCCATCAACCCTTGACTCCCATACATTGTGGCTCTCAACGTGTCATTTGCCAACATTGGACGATACATGCCCAAGCATAAGTAGTTTTCTAATAACATTTTCGCTGCTGTTAGTTTTCTGGCAGATGCATAGAGAGGTCTTGTCTTTTGCAATAAGAAATAGGAAAGGTTTTGTTGATTATCGAAAAATTCTGTTTTAAGAATATTGTCGATCTCATTGGTATCACTTTTCTTAAAAATTAGCTGGGATTTTGTCATGAATTTTTTTTGAATTCCATTTTCGCCCTCCCACCAGTGCGTTGTTCCAGCATGCTTAATAGCATCAGTCGGTGCTTGGGGCGAGCCTCCTATACCTATTTCAAAGTAGACGTTTCTATCATTCAGATATTTTCGTCTTGAAAGTTCAAATTCAAGTCCAGATTTCATACGAAATGAAATCGTCATCTCTATCTCAAGATTGTGAGTACCAGTAACTTGCTCTCCCCGGCCAAGTTTAGAGGTTTTAAGCTGCCAAGATGCGTTGAACTTTGAGATAAACACACCCAGCCCAATATGATCTGCTATTAGATATTGGTTTGGTATATCCACAAGAAATTCGTCATTGAGCTCCAGTGGATACTTCTTTTGATCAGCCCCAATTCCGATAGTGACGAAAGGCCTAGATATTCTAACTGTATTTTGAGAGGGGGTACCCCAAAAATTTAAATCTAAATTCGCAGCTTGAATTTGAGGAGACTTGGAAAACTGCATCAAGTATTCTTTTTCCGCATCTTTTAGCGCCTCGAGAAACTCTTTTGTTTTCTTTTGGTGATTGTCTATTAGACTGTTGAATAGCTGATGATTGGGTCTATTTTCTGTACCAGACCGAATCATAGTAGTCCTTCTGACGAAATTATCAATTTCCCTGCCCGAACCATAAACGCCGAACAAACCTTTTCCATTCGCCGAGGTCCAGTTTTGAGACATTTTTTCGAAATGACTTGGCCATTCAGACATCAATCTGATATAAGCTCCGGCAACGATTTGCCATAAAACTGGATTGGCTAACCTCTCACCAGTATAAGGTTCAGTAATTCCCTTGTTAGACAATTGTTTTTTAACATATGAGGACAAAAAATTTAGATTTTCGTCCAATGGAGCCGACAATTCCTTGTATAAATCATCGTCCTCGAAGTTACGTGTCAACGCGCCGGCCATGATTGCGTCTTTACTGTGAACGGTGGCCCATGTATACAGCTCATTTGCATAATCCACAAAGAGATTGTACGGCATAGGTTCAATGTGATCTGCCTTATACGAGATAATTGCGTTTAGATGATTTTGAAACTCTATCTGTGCACTTGTTTGCATTAGTTCCGTCAATCTGCTTTCCAATCTAACAAGATTGTCTTCTAGGCGAAACAGACTTCTCTGAACGTCCACGACATTCTCGTCAATAATGTCCAGTTTACCAATTACATGGTTCAATCCGGTATTAAGAACGTTATAAATTACATTCAAGTTTTTGTCAACTTGCTCAAAATGAGCGTCCATGCTATTACTTAGCGCCCCAATTTGCTTCTTTACTTCGTTCAATTGATCTATAATTACCTGCTCGGGGCTTGGCCCACCACCTGCAAATAGTCCTACAAGATTAATTGCAGCCCCGAGAATATTACCTGTTAATACCAAACTTCCCAATGCAGACCCACTTTCTTTAAACTTATTCAGTGTCTCCCCATACTTTCTCACAGAGTCAAATATCGTAATAGTAGAATTTCCAACAACACCGATGACTTTTCCAAGCTTAGGGTTTCCTATAAGATTTGCAAGCGAGGACAATATGTATATGCCGGAAGCAGCCGCATCCATTTGTAATTTTTGAAAATCTTTCTCTAACTGAGCTGTTCGTTCTTTGGACTTTTCTGTTTGCTGATTTTGCAAAACCTGCTCGATGAGTTGTCTACTTCTGTCAATCCTCTTATCAATATCATCGAGATTATTCTTAAGGTGTTCCTTTAAATTATTTTCTGTAATGCTTAAATCATCGGAGGTGAGCATGTTTTGTCTAATGTACCTAATAGACTCAGTGTTAGCGAATTCAATATTTTTATTGAAAATATCCTCCGACGTATCACCAGTAAATGCATTCCATTGCCCGCTGAAAAAGGTATTTATTGCAGTAGCAGCTTCCATATTTGTATTCGCCAAATCGTAAGCGGCTTCAAGCTGCGCATTCTGATACAACTGTGCTAGGGATGCATCACCTAAAACATCCATTTGAGCTTTTATTTGTGAATACGGCCCAAATTGATTGGAGACGTGTTTGTCAGTCCAATAATACAGTTCGCGGGCAACTACTGATGCTTCTCCTCCATATGGTAATAACGACACAATATTTAACATGGAATTAAAGATCTCCTTGGGAGTTTCTACTAGATATTCATTGGTCGACGCTTGCTTTCGCTTCTGGTTAAACTCTGCTTGTGCCGCATTTAATTGTTTTAACATAGTTGCGTATGGAATCTGCGGATCATGTTTATAGGCTTCGTTCAAGTAATTCAATAGAATAATTTTTTCGTATTGTTGCGTTAGAGCGGTCTTGTGGATGGCATTGGCGACCCAAACGATCTTGTTTTTTCCATCTGCAAAACTTCTTTCGCGATTAGGCGTGAATACAGCCGCTCGCGAAGAGATTACAGGAAAATCACATAATATGACTGTTAAACAAAGCCAAAGGAATATTTTAGGGTTTTTCATCTTGAATAAATGTTTGACGAGGCGGTAATGGAATTGGCAGTTTGGGTTGCACCCGAAAGGCTATATATAAATATGTAAATATTTTATATAAAGATCCGCGTACTATGGAAAAATAAAAAAAATACTTGATTTTACAATTCCTTATTGCAAATTTTATTAATTATATGAAAGTCATTATTCAACGAGCTCAATATGTTTGCAAGGATTTGCCTAGCCAATAGTAAAAAAATTGGTAAACTCTTTGTCTAGAATCGCTGGTAAACTTTCCCCGGAACATGCACCTACGTAGTAACCCGATTGGCAATGAATCAATAAGTGGCTACGTTTAAGACCTACTCTAAAATCTGATCAATGCATAATTCTCATGAATCCTCAATCGCTCTAGGTAATCTAGCAACGTTTTTAGATCCAAGTAACTTTCTTCTTTGGAGAGCTAAATGGGACAAAGATAATCCCCAGGGTATTCGACCAGTCTTATGTTCTGAAGATAACGGGCAGACAATATACGAAGACTTTCTATCGGCAATGGATGATTTTCTCAATAAAGTTCGCCGTTTAGGTTCCAGTGTTCAAGATGAGCTTAGACAGGTAAAGCATTTGCAACTTAAGGGAGATCAAGGTGCTTTTGGCTCTGAACAACAATATGGTTTAAGGCTGCGATCAATGCTTGACAAAGTTATTGAGTCGGAGATAATGGAGGTATATGAATCGCACCTATTAAAAATATTCGCTCAACTCGAAAAATCGATCTTTGATGAATTCAAGTTGAGGATCGGGTTTACGGTTCCAACTCAATTATTAGATTCTCCAAAAATTGTGGATAACGGATTCTCAACTAACGGAAGCCAAAATATTGTTCACGACCCAATTTATCCTGCCGAACACCCAAAAGCGTTAGGAAACGACATCAAAGTTAAGCCCGATAGCTACAACGAATCTACTTCTAAACCTGATAGTGCCTATTTGATCAAAGCCCCTAAAAAAAAGGATATAGTCGAAAATCTATTAATTGAAGACAGAAAAAAGTTTGCTAGGGAGCAACTAAACTTTCTTCGTGAAGTAAAAGGAAATGGGGCAATAATGGAAGAGGAAGAATACCGCAGGTTGCTTGAGTATGTTGATGAAATGTTGACTCTTAAAACCGCCGTGGTGGTAGACCCCCCATTTCTCCACATAAGACAAAAGAAAGTTACTATGACAAAGGTAATAGGTGCATTTGCAAGAATTAATTATGGCTGCTTCTTAGGTGTACAAAATTGGATTATTGACTCATTCAACTCAATTTTCGCATTGAAATACTGCAAATCGAGAGTTAAAAAGTGGAGCCAATTCAGGAAAAATTCGCTGAATTGAAGGGAGATTTGGGAGAGTTGGGAGAATCTCTCCTTATTCATTTAAAGCTGAGATTTTAGACCTTGATATTTGCTTCATAATTGTAAAAAATATGAGTGAAAATCAAAATCTCAGTGTCCTTGAAGCTAGGCTTTCCGGGATTGAGCACCTGCTGGAAATCCTGGTGTCACAAAAATTAGAGGCGGATCAGCTACCCTCTAAACCTCTTACAATACAACAAGCCGCAGACTACGTTTGCAAGGCGATACCAACAGTCTATGCCATGGTATCCAGACGCGAAATACCACATTATAAACGCGGTAAGAAATTGTATTTCAATGCAACAGAGCTTAGTGAATGGTTAGAAGACGGACGTCGTCCTACAACGAAAGCACTGCTTGAAGAAAGCAAAACATCGATGAGGAAAATTTATGTCAAACAAACCACTTCATCAAAATGAATTCACATTCTGAAAATGAATATTTCGCCTCATTGAATGAGCAGATGTTTTCCGATATGTTCCATAATGGATCTCACCCATTTAACAAAATGATAGTCGAAGCAGAACCACAAGTGCCTAGGACCTTCATACCGACCCTTGAGGAAAAGAGAAAAGCAGTATTTATTCCAGAGAACCTAAACATTCAGGATTTATTAAGAGATCTGAGGCCCAAAGGATTCAGGCCACACCCTGATCGTTTAAGGTACCTGATAGGACTTTTTACAGAATTACCCTCAGTTGATAAACGTCTATTGAAAAAAATCCAGCAAGCGAAGGAACCAATCTTCATCCCGTTAAGCTCGCAGTTATTGAAGAAAAAAATACACAATTATGAAATGTATTTGGAGTATTTGATTAACGCTGAGGTTATTGAGTGTGACAATCATTATATCAAAGGCGGAAAATCAAAGGGTTATCGGTTAACAACAAAATACCAAACAAAAGTTAAAAAAGAAGATATCCAGGAGGTTACTTTACTGGATCGTAATCAAGCCGACCTCGGAGACGAGCAAGATGCCCCTTCCTTCACCAGAATGAAAACATTTTTTGAAGGTTTGGAAATAGACTATAACGCTGCGACTTCTTTACTCGATGAGCAGTATGAGACATCTTTAATTTCGAAGCAATCCCATTCTTGTATACCACTTTACAATAGCCACAAAGTCATGCTTGACAGGATTTCAACGAAGGACTATTTTTTTACTCGTGATAGCTTTTCAGGTAGGTTTCACACCAGTTTGACGAATCTCAAAAGCGATTACAGAAAATTTTTGACGTATGAAAAAATGAATCTAGTTTCAATAGATCTAAGTAATGCTCAAGCCCTACTAGCTTTAAACCTTCTACAAGAAAATTTCTATTCCGGTGAAGGAGAAACTACATTGATAAATTTAGATAAAATCAGTGTTAACAATCAGTATAATATACAATCACCATTTCAACAACCATCTTTTAAACTAATATATCCTATTATGTGCGGGACTTCTGTAACTCCCGCAATTAAAGAAGAACTAGATTTATACACAAAATTTGCTGTGAGTGGTCAATTTTATGAATTGTGCTGTGAGCAGTTTCAACCCTACTATGAGGCAGAGATAAGTAGAGATCAGGTAAAGAGAATTCTGTTTTCCGTTTTATTTTCAGAAAATAATGAGAATCTAGAATATATTGAAGCAAATAAAGATGTGTTTCGGCAGCTATTCCCATTCATTACTTCAGTATTTGAAGCTTGGAAGGCAATAGATCACAAACAATTATCAAAGGTGATACAGAGAATCGAATCCTTTCTTTTTCTTGATTGTATTGTTCCAAGGGTATTCGAAGAGATTGGTCAAATTCCTATCTTTACAATCCACGACTCACTAGTTACGTTAGAAGAATTCGTAGATTGCGTCGAGGGTATAATGTATGACGAGATAAAACGCTTAATAGGTTTTACTCCAAACTTCAAAACTGAAGCTTGGAGCCTGTAGGAATTTCAACAAAACACTGAATTACTGATAGTTATGACTAATTAAATGTTGCCAAATAAGTAAAATATTGCTTTTAGCTGAAAATCCTGTTCAACGAAATCTGGTAAATTTTAAACACGACAGGGAGTAAAGTTAAGCGCCTGCGGCATACGTGGGCGTTGCTTTGCTTTTGTCGTGTAGGCTTACCAGAGCCTCGTTGGACGAAGTAAATGTAACGTTCCACGTATTTTTTCTCTCAATGAACTCCCTTTTCCCATCACAGCCACCTAAATCTGGCAGTCTTTTTGACGCAATGGCTTTCAAGCTCTGGCAACTGGCCGACAACTCTGCTAAAACGTTGTTATCAAGTTTTTACGACAAATCCTACCATAAGGCAGAAGGAAGAATAATGACATCCGCCTGGGTTCTCATGGAATTAACAAACTATCAAGAAAATATCGAAGATTTTAAAATTCTGAAAGATAATTATCTAAAATTCCTGTTCTACGAAATTGCCACATTGCGTAAGAACTTGATGTTCAGGGTAAGCCCATTCTTAGGTTATGGGACGTCCCCGGATATCATAAACCAAGAAAACCACTCAAATCAGGTTTCTAAGGTCCTTGAAAATATGGAGTCGCTAATTGTTGAACGTTTCAATCTTTACGAGGACGAAATGGACTTGCTATTCTATACAGATCCGCCAAAAGCACCCTGTACATCAGCTTATTTATTGTTTATTGATCCATTAACCGCGACCAAACTGTTGGGATCCAGGGAAGAATGTTGCAAGCGATTAAAACAAGATCTGGTGAAGGCACATTTCCTGAATCTTGCCGAACTGCGAGTATTGATTCAATCAGAAGTTATTGACATTTTAACGAAAACTCGAATTTAACTATATGATTTGGTTTTTACTTATCCTGGTTTCCGGTATAATCGTCTATCTCTACTACAAACACTTAGACGAATCTACAAAAGACACTGACCGCGACTTTGCTTTGGCCGTTGAACATTATAGTCAAGCGGAGTACACCAAAGCCATTATAGTTTGGACTGAACTTATCAAGAAACATCCAACTCATTATCAATTATGGAATAACAGAGGTGAGGCATATTATCAGCTTGGGAGATTTGAAGAAGCATTATTGGACTTTAAAAAGTCCACAGAACTGTCCCCAGGAAGGCAAAATAATTCACGTGCTTATGGAAATATTGAGAAAGTTCTGCATACCCTAAATAAGATAAGATAAGGTAAGGTAATCATTTTCAATTATATACATCAGTGATTGTCATCAGATCCAATTATGTTCTAGATTATAATCAGATTTGATGACACTAGTCAGGATATTACTAATCTATCTATCTGTTTGTATTAAACAGGCGGGCTTGCTACCTAAGTGAACCTCACCGAAGCCTTTCATCACCCTTAAAATCAGTGACTTATGAAAGACCCACTGCTTCATAACTTCCCTACTCATTCATCTTAGTAACATGATGGACAGTTCAAAATAATTCTAATTCGCAATCCAAATTAATCTGAACCCATCCAAATTATTTGGACTAGTGTATTGTTGAGTAATTCATTCGAATATCGCACAGAAGCATCTTTGAGAACTCTACCATTCTAAATTTAAGTTCAGTGTTAGTTATTCGTAATAATCGTGATTATTTAAGCGTATTAGATATGAAATGGTTTCCTTTGAGCCAATCGAGTAACCTGGGTTATAGAATTTCGGCTGAGTATAAAACGCGGGTAAATTATGTTTAATTGCAAAAAGACACATTGCGAGAGAGATAGGTTTGGGACCATACGGTGCAAATAAGCATTTTTTTTCTCCATTGTCTGTTGCATCATTGATATAATCAAATACTTCGTTTACATCCAGAGAATTTACGCGTGCTATTTCATCCTGGTCTTTCAACACATAGTGCTTCTCTATTTTCCGAATAAACTCCCACGATCGCTGATAGTTAGGTGGCCCAGGAGGAAATGGGAAAAACAATCGTAGTGAAATTTCGCTGTGATTGTCTTTAAGAAGCTTAGGAAGTGAGAACGGCATAAAACCAGTTCCCACAAACGCCAGTTCGTATCTCGGCTCGGGAAATCCCACAGGTCTAAATAATGGAAGGGGATACCAAGGTTCGGGATCATCAGAAAGATCGTCGCTTGCATATTTTTCTGCCTTGGTATAAGTTATAATCAAATTATCAATGTATTTTTCTCTACTCAACAATTTAACCACCGGGAAGAAAAATCGTTTTGGAAATGATGTGATATCAAGCACAATATTTCGTTGCCTAGCAGAAATTATAGATTCTGCAATCGCGACGATTTCGTAATCTTCACAAAGCAGATCAACATCCTCGATTGTAAGCTTTGTACTGATACTTGCAAGTTTATTTTTATTTTTATTTATTTTACTCCTAATAATTTTATTTTGACTAGATCCCGGATCAATAACTTCCACAAAAAGAGAATCAGCAATCAAATTCCTTTGCTGCAATGTGTTGAAACAACCAAGGCACCTTTCCTCCGTTGATAAGCATCCAACATAAAACCATTTGTTAACATTGATTTTATTTAATACCCAGTTCAATTCCCCCCATGGTCTAAAGCCTGTTGAAAGCATTACTCTAATTGTTAAATATCGAATATTGAATGTCGCTGTCCTCGCCTGAAACTATTTTTTTTCGACTCTTTTTTTTCAATTGTCCATTTTCTCGACCTTGATCCAATATAATTTCAGCATCATCAAGCCACTCACTCAACTTTCGCATGGTCAGATATATTGGCTCCTTCGTGTGAGAATACGGTACCTTAAAATACGGGGACAGTATTGGATTGAGATAATACTTCCAACGTTTTCTTTTATCATGCAATTTACTAGTGTGTGGTCCGTCATATAAATCACCATAATCTACACACTCCTTCAGGAAGTTGGCTAAAATCATCTTATTTTCTGTATGTTCCAAATCTAAGGAAAATCCATTATTACCTGGATTCGACATTGCCTTATCCTCAATCAGAGTTTTGAAAAACTGAACACCCAAGAATGTGATCAACTTCTTTCTATTTTTTCCACCACGCTCGTCCAATGCAAGCTCATTGTACCAATCGGTACTTGCTTCGATTATCCCGGCACTCTGAACTACATCGTCAAAAGTTGGAATACTCTTCATATCAGTGCCGCGGTCTCTAGAATCTCTCAACCATACGTCCCAAATATGTTGGAGAATGCTTAATAATGTGAGAATATTCCCTCCGCTCAAAGCTAAAATATCATCCTTGCCAGACCAATGTAATTGCTGTCTATTGCGAGACGCCAACTGCATCAGAGCTTGTTCGGTTCGCTCTTTTTTCCAATATACTTTATCCCAAGGGTACGGAGCTTTTTCCGGAACATTATTTACTATTTCACCTTTCCCCTTTTGTCTTGCCCAGGCTTCGCCATAACGTGCCCCGAGAGGATCCGTTTCCGCCAATTCCATAAGAAATTCTTTCCAAGGTTTCGGCCAATGGTTTTCCAAATCGACTGCTTTTCGACGATTTTTATTTGGATAATATTTTAGTGCTGCCTCTTTTGGCCCGATGTGACCTCCAAAAATTTTTCTGAGGAGCTTTTTTGAATTATCTTGTATTGGTAAATTACTGGCCAGTAGACGCCTTTTGAAAATATCTTCAGCTAGATCCGGAAAGATCCAATTTCGCGAATTTTCTTTTCGACGCATTTCGTTGTCTAAATGGAATTCTAAATAATTTCTTTTTTTCTCCAGAGGTGCCGTTGTGCCAAACATTGTCTTTTCTTCCATCCACGCAAAGCGCCTGGTGCCAATTCTATACGAAACTGAAGAATCTCTTGATCCTAAAAGGGTGTGAATCATTTCTTGGTACCGTTTGCCCAAATCGTTTTTCGCTCCAAGCCAAGCCAATTCTTCATACTGATCTATTTTAATAAAAACCTCAACATTTTGATCTATAACCTCCCACTTTTTTAAGAGGTCGGCCGTTTTTGATATCGGCGCTCCGATCACAGTTTTAGATTCTTTGAAGGATTGTGGAAGTTCTTTTATATTAAAGTTCAAATATGTTTTATAAGTTATGATTCGTTGCTGCAAGTTTGCTAACAAATCAGAAAGATCTCCTGTCGGTTTTAGAAAACCAAACCAGCAGTCCGCTTCTGATAATTCGCGAACAAAATTCTGCAATTTTGTTTGTGATGCGTCAACTCCAATTTCTGAGGCAACTTTTTCGCTTTTAGAAATCTCTAAAATATTGGTTAAGAGATCAAAAATCACATAATAGTTTAGGTAGTCGCCAAAATAAAACGGTGCAGTATCTAAATCCATATCAATTGGTCTATTCCCGAAGTGTCCCACACCCGAAGTCTGCAAATTGATTCCTGCTCCCACGAATTTGCTGTATTCTTGAGGAATTGGAAAAGGAACATCTAATTTGCAGTATGCAATTCTTATTGACGGATCAAGAAGCTTCAAGAGCATGCTTTTTCCTGCCCCGGTAAAACCCTTTATCACGAGATTGCCGGATTGAAAAAGTGCTAGGGAGTACTTCACTAAAATTGGGCTGAATAATTTTACAAACTCCTCAGGGCCAAGTGATTCACCAACATACAGTTGTCTAAATGGATTTTTTGTCATGCTCATCCTAAACCCTAGTTATACGTTTAAATAGCGCTTTCCATGATGCTGATGTGTGATGTATCATAGGAATAGTATTGTCTGGAACATTTGCATTAAGTACTATCAAGCCACCAGTTTTTTTATATCCCAGAGGGAAATAAGGCTTTGGCCCCGGACTGATGCCGTCTGTGACTGTTAAATACATTCTGTTTGCTAATTCTCGAACATCATCGTGGAATTTTGGTTCGGAACTATTTGCATTCTCACTAATCAGATCACTTTCTGGAATCTCTATTATGTTTTTTACAGTTAGGTTTGCATATAATCGTGGCAGTTCAGCTAGTGTTGAGACCCCAATTGGGCAATTAATTAGTGAAATACACAATATATCAAGTTTTGGAAATGATTGACAGGCAAAGCGTATTCGACTAGCGACTTGACTTCCACTTCCTACAAAATCTTCTAACATAACAATTCGTTTTACCCCAGTCTTAGAAACGTAATTCTCAATGGATTTTTTATCCCCCAGTTCGGTTAAGGTATGCCAGTCGGGTCGAAGATTGAAACTAGAAGGAATGTTGTTCACCTTTATAAAATCATTGATGATGAAGCTGTCTGTAATCGGGCAGAACCATGTCTCCTTAACCGCTTGCATTAGAGCACTTTTTGCGTCTATTTGAGAGATATCAAACGATAATTTATCAATTATCCATCTCGCAAATTCAATGTTATAGGCTGTGCGATACAATGATTCAAGCTCCTCCTGGCCTATGTAAAAAAGATTCGGAATTGCTTCGAATAGCGTTTTTTGATCTTTAGAGTGAGATACATTTCCTAGCCAACTCTTTAACCGAGTAAAGAAGTTGTGGTCATGGTACTTATGTGGTATATAATTTCTAAATAATCGCTTTTCGAGGTGAATAACCTTCAAATTTACTTCACGAATATTTGGATCACGCTGAGCCCATTCGTTAACCTTATTCTCAACGAAGTCATTCATGGCTATGAAGTATATGTTTTTTTAACTCATTTGCAAGCCACGTTGACAGTTTTGGTGGAACCGCGTTGCCAATCATTTTAAACTGCTGGGCTTTGTTGCCCTTAAATATAAAATCGTCGGGAAAACCTTGAATTCTGGCAGCTTCACGCGCAGTGATAGCTCGGTGCTCTTCTGGATGCAGGAAGTACTTTGGATTTCCAAATCTAGTATCCACCGTCGGAGAGGCTCTCGTGTAACACAATCTCCGATACTTCCCATTAAACGTTTGAACTAAATCAATTGAGTCGTCGCCGCTTTTTTTAAGATACCCGCAATTGATAAGCCTAACAATAGCCCCTTTGATATCAAAGGGAAACACAGTCTGCAATTCACTTATTTCAACTGGATCCGCATCTCCAAAAGTCCGTTTCCTTTGTCTCCTTCTTTGCTTCATTATTTCTAAAAGAACTGCTTTGTCGCTCTCATTTACCAACCCGAAAACTTCTGGAATGTCCCAAGTGTGAATGGATCGATCTCCCCCTCTTACGTTACTCAATTTCTGCCCAGGTTTAATCTTGATGGCAATCTTATAGTCTTTCGATTCCTCTTCCAAATAGTCGGTTTCATGATTAGGAAGAAGGTCAACATTTGCAAGCAAATCTTTTAATGAGCGCACAGCTAGATTGGGATATTGAATTTCTACCTTAGTTTTGCCTTTGGATGCTATCATAATAACTCTTCTCCTCAACTGAGGGAGGCCAATTTTTACTATATCAATCTTATGAAAATAAACTTTGTAACCATGTTCAATCAAAAAGTTTTCTAAATCGAGCCAATATGTTCTATGTTCACCTGACAATGAACCCATTACGTTTTCGGCGATAAAATATTTTGCATTTAAATTGACAGCAATTTTACCTCCCACTGATAGCAGTTTATTTCTCGGATCTTCCACGCGTCGCTTCCCAACAGTGGAAAAACCTTGACAGGGCGAACCTGCAAGTACAATATCTACCTGCTCTTTGAACGGTTCCGGCAAAATGGCGTCAGAAAGGTCCCATACTCTGGCGTGGTCTCCAATATTGTTGTTGTAAACTTCAACAGCAATAGGATCTATGTCATATGCAGCCAAACATTTAAACCCATTGTCGATAAATCCCTTGTCAAATCCCCCGCAGCCCGAAAATAAACTTACAAAATGCATTTCAAAAAATACTTGAGTTAAATCTAGTAGAGAAAGTTAGCAAGATAAGATTATTGTAGTTAAACCTATCGCATCCCGGCATAATCATTGTTAGACCGCGCGTGATAACCAATAATCTGAACCATTTGATGCCTCAACTACTTAGCTTTGACTGCTCCTTTTCTATGATTTTTATATACACTTCTAAAATTTCATTTGAAGTTGGACCGCTAATCAACTTTCTGAAGCTAGAAAGGCCAATTTTAGTCACTTCCAAAAGATAAACAACGTTTAAAAGACGTCCTCCTGACACTGATATTATTAGGCTTTTGTTGTCGATTTGGGGCTCGTAGGTTATCGCATAGCCCACTGACGTACTAGTTGCTGGGAAAAATCCATGCATAATAGAATGCCTATAAGCATCCTGAAACATCGTTGCAGTTTCGGCATTTTTAAGATCGTCTCTTTTGGCTAAAACCTTAAAAAAGGTTGTCGAGTGACTCTTGAAGGATCCTGCACCGCACTCTAATTCAGATATATCGTGCAATGCAGACATTATTTTGCCTAGCCTATCTATGGCTGAAAAACAAACCATCGCTATTGGAATTGTACATCTTGGCTTTAAACTGACAATTGAAAATGATTTCAGCGGTGGAAGATAGGTTCCAGGGTAAACCCATTTCCCATTTTTGACTATTAGATCCTTTTCTTCTTCCGCAATTCCTAAAGCAATTGAACCTAATGTTTCCAAATCTCCCTCAATGATGTCAAGAAAATAATTTAATTGCTCTTTCATAACAATACCTAGTGATATGCTTTGCGTGCTTTGGTGGAGATGAATAAATCAATTTCAGCGAAATTGAGACAATTTTAATTGCCTAACAACCAGATTTTCATTATTTTATACTTATTTTTTAAAAAGCTTTGACAGTTTGATTTACCTTGTGTGATCACACTAGCACCCCTTATTGAACAACCCCCCACCAGTATTTGAGTAGTTGGGTACACCCCCTTTTGTCGTTCGAAAAGGCCTATGTGTCTGCTAAGGTTCAGCTACCCATTTTACCATCAGACATTACATTTCTTCGCCGGAAAAAATCTCAGTATTATACACTATCATAGCATAAATATAACTATTTAAATAGAAAGGCTCGTATAAAAGTTCCTTTCTCCTATTCTGAAGGTCTTTTAGAAACGGCGACACTATCTTCTCTATCGCCTCCGGTAACAATGCCTTGATACGGAAATTCAAACAGGCAAAATATTTTGAAATCTATATACTTTGAGTTAATTCCAAACTAAACAGTGACGGCGACACTATAAAGACCGCTAGTCAATAATGCTAAAATTTATCAATTCCCTAGCTGACGGTTTTACCTTCGACCTAAGAAGTATGCAGAAGGTTAAGAGTGGTATTATAGTTGCTCACCTCACAACACAAAACGCATTCGGTTTGAATGGTTTCATTAAAGCCTTCATTCATGCACGTACGAACGATCAGATCTTTGGAGGCTGGTATCACGATGGAAAATTTTATTTTGACTCTTGTAGAGTGTTTACCGATAAGGAAGAAGCGATAAGATTTGGAAAAGAAAATGATCAAATTGCTATCTTTGATCTGGACAACCTTGAAGAGATTAGATTATAATCTTGGGATTGGGACAAATCGCCTCAATCTGGCTACGTAGTTTTAATTGAATTGATATGATAAGTTTAGAGGCACTTCCGTTCACTGAGGAATGTTTAAACAGTATTGAAAAGTCTAGCCTGAACTATTGGAGAATGGCTCGGATTACCGTTGATGCGGCTCCAGGATTAGGACCCAATGGAGCTTCGATAATTAGTGTTATCGTTCATCAAAAGGAGCTGGTAAACGATAGAATTTTAAGCTCAGAAGAATTAATCCAAAGGGGAAAAGGAATTTTTGAAGGATGTGTTCCTGATGGCTATACCGTTATGTACAATGCGATAACTTATAAGGCGTGAAAAAGGGGCTACCTAAGTATGTACTCCTGACAGACCCATATAATAGCCTGGAAGGACGAATTTTGATACTGAAAACACAATACCCGCGTTTCATCTACGAGCTCAATAGAGACGATGAAGAAGCAGTAGAGAGAATCAGTATGTTTGATGCGGAATATACAATCGTAGTTCGAAAAGATTTAGACAAACAATCGGACGTGAAAATGTCGGAGCTTAAAGATGTTGTTCGATGGTTTCACTTTTCAAAGGGGACTTCTAGCGAAACAGAGGAGAAAATTTAGATTTCGATATTTTATAATAAGAAATCAAATGTTTGTGAAAATGTTTGCAAATAAAAAGCACTTACAAGATTTTACCTGTAAGTGCCTGATAATCAGTGGGAGTTGAGGGATTCGAACCCCCGACCCTCTGCTTGTAAGGCAGATGCTCTGAACCAACTGAGCTAAACTCCCTTTTTTTGTTGTCCCGTTGTCGTCGTTTGGGAGTGCAAATATGCAGGACAGATTTTAATCAACCAAATCTTTTTTAAAAAAAAATTAAAATAATTTATAACCTACTGAATATCAATAACAGCTTATTCAAAATTTAAGTATAACGTTACCGTATGCGTCGTCAGCCTGTTTATGCCAGTCCCTAATGAATTTTTATTCGGCAAAAAGACATTGGAAAGTCCGTGGGAAAAGCGAAGTTCCGGTGCAAATTTGAAGTATTCGAAAAACTGTTCGTATCCTACTCCGTATTCCAGGGCAACATCAGAGGACTTTGTATCCAGTCGCCCGATCGCGCCTGTTCCTCTGCTCCTTTTGACGTTGGTTTCAATTCCGAGCGTCACACCTGCCACCATATACATCCGGGAGTTCACTCGTCGCTCCGACTTGTACTTCAAAAGCAACGGTATTTCAATCCAGGTTGACTCCCTTTTTTCGATTTTAGATACGCCTCCCGGATAACTGTATTTCACCTGTCGATCGTAGAGCGAGACTGACGGCGTCGTGCGTAAATCGAACCGATCGTTCAGAAAGGCGTTGATCACAAAACCCATACGGAAGGCGGCCTGCACGGGCGATTGTATCACAAAAGCCGAATCCTTTGAAACGTAGTCGGCATTGTGGCTCACATTGAAACGGGTAAAAGGAACGGCGAACAAAATCCCGTAATGAATCGGTTTGTCGTCATAGTATTCCAGATGCTTGCGCCTGTATCCAATGCCTTGAGCAAAAATCTCATGTATGGAAACAAACAGCAAAAGCGCAAAAATTACTTTTGTCCGACGTAAATTGAACAGATCCCGAAGGTAAGTGATATGCATTTGGTATTTTTAAAACCTGCTTTGTTATAAATTTCCAGAAAAGCTTCTCCGTCCGGAAATGCCTGAACTGATTCGGGCAGATAAGTATATGCTGAACTGTCTTTCGAAATGGTTCGTCCTATCAAAGGCAACACATACTTAAAATAAGCATTGTACAGCTGCTTGAACGGAAAACTGCGCGGTTTTGAAAACTCCACCACAACGCAGTTACCACCGGGTTTCATCACGCGGTTCATTTCAGTCAGCCCGGCAAGCAAATTCTGGAAATTGCGTACTCCAAACGAAACGATAACTGCATCAAAATAATTGTCCGCAAAAGACAAACTTTCAGAATCCCCGGATTGAAGCGAAATGATATCTTGCTTTCCGATTTTGGCTATTTTTTCCCGCCCCACAGCAAGCATACCTTCGGATATGTCGACGCCGATAATTTTTTCAGGACGAAGCGAAAGCGCCTCGATAGCGAAATCACCGGTTCCGGTCGCAATATCCAGGATGACCTTTGGCTGTTGCTTGCGGAGCAATTTGATCGCCCGTTTGCGCCAGTAAATATCCACTCCTCCACTCAGAACGTGGTTGAGCAGATCGTATTTGGGCGAAATATTATCAAACATCTCAGCCACCTGCTCTCTCTTGGTCCCGTCCTTATCCTTATATGGTACTACGCTCATGATCTGCTGTCAAATAAATAAGCAACAAAACTAACAGTTATTGCCGTTCAATCTCCGTAACAAAGCTTTATAATTTTCGTAACATGCTGATTTAAACAGCAAAAAATCCAAATTATTAGCCGATATTTTTATATTTGTACTACACACACTTCATCTTAAAATTTATGGTCGTTAAACTTTTCCTGGGGTTTAGTTTTCTGTTTATCATTTCTTTACCGGCAAACGGACAAATAAAAAAGACAGCTGCAAAAAAAGTCTATGTCAAAAAATCCGGTTTTTCCCGGGAACTATCACACTACGCGCTCGGGTTTCGGGCAGGCCTCACACAATTCTACGGAGAGCTGAACGAACAGGACATGAAAGGCCTGATCGGTTTCAGCCTTAGCCGGGAGATTGGTAAAAAAGCTGCCGTACATTTTGATTATACTGCCGGCAAAATTGGTGGACAAAAAAGCAACTTTTTCAATTCATATTTTGTCAGTGAATTCAATACCTTTGAATTATTGGGCAGATGGAATTTATCGGAACAGTTCAGAGGCAGGGAACGAGGCGATTGCGATTTTAGCCTGTACGGCGGCGTGGGATTGATCGTTTTTAATTCCAATGCTTTCGATCTCGACACCGACAAACTGGTGCGGTTCACCAACAGTAAACTCAGCGCCCGAAATCCGCTTTTTCTGCGTTGGGGGCCTCCCAAGGGACCATCAGGCATCAGCAGGACCAATGAAGGCATTTTGCCATTGGGTATGACCCTCGACTATTTCCTGCTTGACAACTGGAAACTGGGAGTTGATTTTCGTTTTTATCTGGTCAGGACCGATAAAGTAGATGCAACCTCGGGCCAGAGACTTGTCAATCCTGAGGAATCGGAATCGTATAGCGACACGCCCAATGACAAGTTTAGTTCCCTTTCAGTTACTATTACACACAGACTGGGGAAACCGCCGCGACGGTAATTTATAACAATAACGCAACAGATTTGAATCCGATCAACTACCGCCTATATCCGACGCTGCTTAACACATTTGACCGCTATCAAAAGGGTTATATTGATGATAACGAACTAATTAACAGAATAAATCGTGTCCCCGTACCGCAGACGATGGCTCAGCAAAAGGGAGCGTCTTTTGAGGAGGCGGTAATCAAGGGCACCAACGAAGAAGAATTTGACCCCGAGATCTTACAAAAAGTCAGGATGTTGCTGCCCAGGCCCATGATGAAAACGCAGGTGTACTGCGAATATCAGCTTGGTGACGTACTGCTTTACGGTTACGTGGATGTAATCGGCAAAATTCTGGCGGTCGATATCAAAACGACGAGTAACTACAGAACTGGCTGTTACGCCCAAAGCCATCAAAATTTCTACCTGCCTGCTCTCCGCACGAAAGGCATCAGGACACTTCGTTACGTCATTACCGATTTCAAAAACGTGTATCAGGAAGATTACGACCAGTCCATTGATTTTTCCATACAGGAAGAACAAATTCAGCTATTTTGTGACTTTCTGGAAGCAAATCGCGGTTTGATTACCGATGTGCGCATTTTTGGTGGCGGGACTGATCGAAGATACTAAGATATCCGGCGGGTCAAAATCTACAATTTTAAATTAAAAAGATCCCTGAACAACCAAAATGATGATTTGATCCGATCATTTTCCAAAAATTGGGAATCAAAATGAATCTCCCCCAATGAAAAAAGCCGCCACGAATTTTAATCGTAACGGCTTGATTTTCAAGTGGTGATGGACGGAATCGAACCGCCGACACAAGGATTTTCAGTCCTTTGCTCTACCGACTGAGCTACATCACCGTGTTTCAGTTGGTCCCCTTTGGGACTGCAAAAATAGAAGTCTGTTTTTGCTTTACAAACTATTTTGAAAAATAATTTAAACTTTATTCCTTCTACCTCACCAAAAACAGAGCTACCGAACTGATTCACTTATCATTACAAATTTAAAATATATTTTTTCATCCTTAATAACTTGTAACTATTTACATTTTTCCCATATTTGTTATTAGTATGCTTGCATAACATTGTGCTTTTATATCAATAATTATCTCACCAGACGACATGGTTATTATTCAACAGATCATTTTTATCGCGGTATTGGGATTTGTCGGCTGGCTCATTCTGCAACGTATCCGTGTGATTAGAAATACGATCCTGCTTGGCCGGGACGAAGAACGGACGGATCAGCCGGGCGTTCGGTTAGCTATGATGTTGCGCATTGCATTTGGGCAAAAGAAAATGTTTGATCGGCCACTAATCGGCTTTCTGCATTTCGCCGTTTATGCTGGTTTTTTGCTGATCAACGTAGAAGTACTCGAAATTGTACTCGATGGCCTCCTTGGCACCCACCGGTTGTTTGCACCAATATTAAACTCATTTTATCCGGCTCTTATCGGTTTTTTCGAGTTTCTCGCCTTCGCAGTTTTATTGGCCTGCGTCATATTTCTCATTCGCAGAACAGTTCTGAAAGTGGAGCGCTTTCAACCTTCACGCCATCGCGAAATGAATGGCTGGCCTGCACTGGATGGGAAAATAATACTGGTTTTTGAAATTGTGCTTATGGCTGCGATCCTTACAATGAACGCAGCTGATAGTGTGCTGCAAGACATCGGAAGCGCACATTATACGATTTCTGGCGACTTTGCTTTTAGTAAATTTATAAAACCGCTTTTCGCAGGATGGACAGAAAACAGCCTGATCGTATATGAACGCGGAGCCTGGTGGATTCATATTCTTGGCATTTTTACCTTTGCAGTGTACCTTACCTACTCTAAGCACCTGCACATTGCACTTGCATTTCCCAATACTTATTTTGCCCGTTTGACGCCAAAAGGTAAAATGAACAACATGCCGGAGATTACGAAGGAAGTGAGGTTGATGTTGGGACTTGAAACCACGTCGGAAGGAGAGACCGCTGTCCCTGAACGTTTTGGCGCAAAAGATGTACAGGATCTGAGTTGGAAAAATCTGATGGACGCTTATTCCTGCACCGAGTGCGGACGATGTACAGCCGCTTGTCCCGCGAACCTGACGGGTAAGCTACTTTCCCCACGAAAAATAATGATGGACACGCGCGACAGACTGGAAGAGGTCGGCAGAAATATGCAGGCAAACGCGGGAAAATTTGTGGATGACGGCAAAACCCTCATCGACGATTATATCAGCCAGGAAGAGCTGTTGGCTTGTACGAGTTGCAACGCCTGTGTGCAGGAATGCCCGATCCTGATAAATCCGCTGGACATCATTTTACAATTGCGCAGGTATAAAGTTATGGACGAGGCGCAGGCGCCTAATTCCTGGAATACCATGTTTCAAAATTTAGAAACGAACCAGGCACCGTGGAAGTTTTCGCCTGGCGACCGGTTCAATTGGGCTGACAATTTGCGTCAAACCGATCAATCCTGATCCGTGCTGATTTGAAATGAGCAGCTTTCTATTACCAAAGTTTTAACAAGACAAATTATGGACGAAGCCTTATATAAAGTCCCAACAATGGCCGAAATGGCTGCTGGTAACGAAACTCCGGAAATTCTGTTCTGGATCGGATGCGCGGGTTCTTTTGATGATCGTTACAAAAAAGTGACTGTTGCTTTTGCCAAAATACTCAATAAAGCCGGAGTGAAATTTGCTGTGTTGGGGCCCGAAGAAAGTTGTACCGGAGATCCCGCACGCCGTGCCGGCAACGAATTTACATTTCAAATGCTCGCGATATCGAATATTGAGGTTTTGAATATGTACAATGTAAAAAAAATTGTGACAGCTTGCCCGCACTGCTTCAACACCCTTAAAAATGAATATCCCGAATTGGGTGGTAACTATGAAGTGTTGCATCATTCCGAATACCTACAGCAGCTCATCAACGATGGCCGCGTGCGAATAGAAGGCGGCGAATCTTTTAAAGGGCGTAAAATTACATTTCACGATTCCTGTTATCTGGGGCGCGCCAACGACATTTACGAAGCCCCAAGACAAGTTCTGGAAGCGCTTGATGCTGATCTTGTAGAGATGAAACGCTGCAAAACCAAGGGATTGTGCTGCGGAGCTGGTGGCGGACAAATGTTCAAGGAACCCGAAGCAGGAAAAAAAGACATCAACATTGAACGTATTGAAGAAGCATTGGAGACTGGTGCTCAGACTATTGCGGTTGCGTGTCCGTTCTGCATGGTGATGATGACGGATGGTGTGAAAAATAAAAAAAAGGAAGAATCCGTTAAAGTCTACGATCTCGCTGAGCTAATTGCGCAGGCAAATGGCTTGTGACGCAATAAATCCGGCGAAGAACTAAGCGCCACAGTTACTTGTTGACAATGCCTGGCACTGTTATTTTTAATCATTCTGGCGATTGTTATTTGCAACACTAAAACACGGAAATTATGTACATTCCATTCAGTGATATCGATTTTAATGCCCGCGTCTGGGTTTATCAGGCGAACAGGGCGCTTACAACAGAAGAAACAGGAATTATTTCCGAAACTTTAAAACCAGCGCTTGACCAATGGGAAGCACACGGGAAGACGCTTATTGCTTCCGGAAAAGTATTCGAAAACCGTTTTGTAGTGATCGCCGTGGACGAAAGGGAAGAACTTCCAAGCGGATGCTCCATTGACAAATCGACACATTGGCTGAAAGAAATCGGCCATCAGCTGAATATTGATTTTTTTGACCGCTCTCTCGCTTTTATTGATGACAACGGGAGAGTGGAAACTATTCCTGTGCCCAAAATCAAGCAGGCTGTTCAGGATGGAGAGATCACGCCCTATACAGTTGTTTTCGACAATCAGGTAAGTACAAAGGCACAATGGATGAAACGCTGGAAAATCAGTGCCTCAGAGTCCTGGCTGAACCGGTATTTTGCAAGCCAGGCAAGCCAATAGCTTTGAAAGGTATCACAGGCTGTTTAGCTTTGCCTTAAATTTATCAAAATCCCGGATGAACCCGTTTCGACTTTTTGCATTAGTTTGTTTTTGTATTTCAATCTCTGGCTGCGACGAAAATGTTGTTTACAAGGCACACGAGGATATTGATGACGGGCTTTGGTATATTAAGAATAAGCCTGAATTTAAGGTTGAAATTACCGACACGCTGGAAACTTACAACTTATATTATCTGGTCAGAAACTCGTTGCAATATCCCTATTACAATTTGTATCTGACCAGAAAAATTACAGATCCGCAGGGAAAAGCCGTTTCCACCACGCTTGAAGAAGTTTTTTTATCAAATCAGACAACCGGCAAGCCTTTTGGTAAAGGGCTGGGAGATCTTTTCGATCACAAGATTCCTTTTCTGAAAAACCATCGTTTCCCAAAAGCCGGAACTTATACATTTACGTTGTCGCAATCTATGCGCCAAAACCCGTTGCCGTTTATTATCAGTGTTGGTATCAGCGTGGAAAAAGTAGGGAAAGCTAAAAACTAGCCCGTTAGTCTGCTGCTCCAGAACCGTCTCGCTGGGGTCTGACCGGGGGATTTTGTATAACTTCCGGTCTCTTTCTTGGTTTGTTGCGGTAACGTTTGTACGGTTTCTTCTTATTTTCGCTGACTTCGGCCTGCACTTTCTCTTCCCGCTTTTCTTCCTCGATTTCATGAACCGGTTCACCCAATAAGAATCCATAGGGTTCCAGACTGGGTACGGTATCGAAAATAACCTTTAAAATGGCGGTAACCGGCAAAGCCAGAATTAACCCGGAAAGTCCCCACAATTGCCCTCCCAAAAACAAGGCAATAATCGCAGCCAGCGGATTTACACTCACTTTGGAACCGACAATGTTCGGCGTAATAAAATTTCCTTCCAAAAACTGCACAAAACTCATGATGCCGATTACGCCAACTGCATACCAGGGCGAATCCAGCGTAACAATGCTCAGCAAGGCCGGCAATACCGAGCCGATCAGAATACCGATGTAAGGAATGAGGATGAGAAAACCTGCCAGGAAACCAAAGAAAATTGCATGCGGTACGCCAAGAATCAGCAAGCCTATGCTGTTCAAAACACCTACAATGAGGATTACCAGAAATAAACCCGAGAGGTAGCTTTTGATGACATCATATATTTTTTTGAGCAATATATTGAGCGCATCATTCGGTACAGCGCTGATGGCTTTATGTACGAAACGACGGAAAAAATCGCGGTAGAGCAACAAAAAGAAAATATAAAGCGGGAGCAAAATAAACGTAGAAATGGCTCCTGTTGTAGTTACAAGCGTATTGAGCAACACGGCGCGCCCTTCACTCAAAGCATTGACGAGATATTTTTTCGCTTCACTTACCTGTTGCGTACGGCTCACGTTCAGGTAACGTTCACCCATGGTAAATGTCTGATCCAAAAGCACTTCCGCCTTTTCAGTAATCCGCGGAAGTTCGTCAGCGAAGCTCCCGATTTGCAACGAAACTACATAAACCAATACCATAATCACGACAAACAACACGAGGATGCTCAGCAAAATAGAGCCTATACGCGGCACACCTTTGCGTTCCAGGAACGCACAAACTGGGTGCAACAAAATTGCCAGAAGGATGGAAAAAGCGAGCGGAATGAGAGTTTCGCGCAGTGTGTATAAAATAAATACGCCACTGATCAGCGCGACAAAAACGTAAGCGAGTTTCTGGTAAGTTGGTGTTTCTCTATCTTTGTCAGGTAAAGAACCTAAGGAACGATTCATGGGAAAGTTATTATATCTATGGTTTGCAGTGAAGACAGTTTTCTGCACCTGCCAGCCTGATCACAGGGTCAATGATTTCAAAAAAGTAAGATCACACTACAAAATTAGCAAAATAGGCAAGCTTTCCGCCGAAGCGAATGAAAGTTCGGGTTTGGCAAAAGTTCATGGAAAGAATTCGTTCTGGACCAATAACGACAGCGGAGGTAAACCAGAGCTCTACGAAATAGATTCAACCGGCAAACTTTTGTCGACCCGTAAAATAAGTGATGCCCAAAACAAAGACTGGGAAGACCTGACAACTGACGAAAAAGGGAATGTATACATTGGCGATTTTGGAAATAACAGCAATTCCCGCCAAGACCTGAAAGTATACGTTGTTCCTGAAAATAACTCCCGGACAGAAACCATTTCGTTCAATTATCAGGATCAGACTGCATTTCCTCCGCCCGCCAAACTGCTCAATTTTGACTGCGAAGCATTCTTTTACCACGACAATTTTTTGTACCTTTTCTCAAAAAACAGAGGTTCTTCCAAAAGCGTCAGACTTTATAAGCTCTCGTCAGCACCTGGCAACTATTCAATTGCCGCTACCGACAGCATCACAATAAAAACCCAGGTTACATCAGCAGATATCAGCCCGGATGGGAAAACCTTTGCTCTACTAACCTATGGCAAAATCCTTCTTTTTGGAATCGACGGGAAAGAGATTAATTTTAAGCAGCCCATAGGCTGTTTCAGATTTGTAAAAAAACAATCAGAAGCATTGATTTTCTTAAACAACACCGATTTATTGGTAACAAACGAACAGAAAGACGTTTTCAGGATTACTTATCGTTGATGTTATGTTTATGTTAACAATGCTTTGTCATACATCATGTGAAAGTCACATCTGCTAATTTCGAATTGGATTTAACCATGAACACGAAAAATGAGCGCCCAAAAATCTACCAGTTCAGCACCAAAAGTGTTAGTTGTTGACGACGATTCCGACATTGTGGAGCTTCTGGAATACAACCTTTTGAAGGAAGGTTACACAGTGCAAACAGCCTCAACAGGGAAAAAAGCAATAGAGATTGCAAAGACATTTATCCCGGATCTGATCCTGCTTGACATCATGATGCCACAACTTGATGGCATCGAAACCGGTCGGTTTTTACGCCAGAATCCGGATATAAAAAACACATACATTCTTTTTTTGACAGCTCGCTCGGAAGAATATTCCGAGGTGGCAGCATTTGAGATCGGCGCGGATGACTACATCACAAAACCCATCAAGCCGCGTGCGCTCATGAGCCGCATAAATGCACTGTTTCGCAGGGAAGCGCAAAAGGCTGATTCCGGAGACCATATTGAAGTGCTGGACCTTTTCATAAACCGCAAAAACTACACGGTTACACAAGGCGGTGAAAAATCAACCGTGCTGCCGAAAAAGGAATTTGAATTGTTGTTTTTCCTTGCTCAAACACCAAACAAGGTATTCAGCCGGGACGAACTGCTTCAGAAAATCTGGGGAGCCGACATTTACGTTCTTGAACGCACTGTTGATGTCCACATTCGTAAACTCCGTGAAAAACTTGGGGACCGTTACATTAAAACCTTGAAAGGCGTGGGTTATATGTTCTCCAACGAAACAGAACCAGCATTTCAGTAACAGACCGAATCAGCATTATTTCTACCGATCCTTTTCTTTTTTCTTTTTTCTGAACGCGAGCTTGATATTCACTTCGCCGTCCTCATCGATCGCCCGGAGAAAGATTTTGGAACCATCTTTTTTGTCCGGGTCATTCGGATTGAGTACATAAGTCGAATCCCGCTTTTTGAGATTACTCAATGGAATTTGTATACTGATATCGGTTTTTCTGGCAAAACTGTAAATCCCGTCAACATAGAGGGTGATTACGTTTGATTCTATCTCCATGGGCGAGATCAGAATTTCCTGTCCGGTGAGCCTGAATTCATTGTGAATCGGCGCGAATTCAACTTTTTCAAAATTTCTCTTTTTGAAAATTAGCTTTTTTATTTTGAGAAGTGGCTCAAAATTGATCAAATATCCGTTGCTCAGGTTGAAACGCAAAAGCCCTTTCATGCTAGAAGGAACAATTTTGACATTGTTATTTAGCCGGCTTTCGAAGGTGAAATCAGCATTCAGCTTGCCTTTCAGGTTTTCTGACGTGATGGTTTTTTGACCAAAATTGTCAAACGACGAAAACACGCGGTGCACGTCAGCATTGACAACTTTACCTTTTACACTGAGAAATGGAAGCCCCGCGCCAGAATTGTTCATTTCACCGGAAATTTGTGCGGTTGCAGATCCAAACGCTTTAAGCGAAAAATTCTCTATCCGCACCGAATTATTTTTAACCGTAAATTCACCACGAACGTCGTTTCCTACAAAATTTCTGTACTTCACTTCCTTTGACTGAAGTTTGGTAACAATCTCAATGTTGTCAATCACGTTGTCCAGCAAATCCGCAAGCTTGACCTTCTTTCTCTTCCTGGTCGTTGCTGCTTTTCTTGGCGCCAGAAGCGTTTCGAGCCAGTTCAGTTTCCAGCTGGGAATATTTACATTAACCAGGGCGCGCAACGGCTTCGGCGAACCGAAAAGATAGGGAACCAGATCCATCACTTTGCCTTGCATAAAAAGCACATTCTGCCCATCGGAAAGGCTTAGATCGGGAAAAACGAGCGCTTTTTCATTGAAGACAAAATCTCCTTTTATTTTTTTCAAATGAATTTGCCTTGGCAGATAATCCATTGAAATATTCTGAATTGAAACTTTCCCATACAGATTGCCGTCAAATTTGTCCTTCTTCGAGTCGTAAAATCTCTTGAGATTTCCGTTAAAATGGAAATCAATATTTGCTTTGCCATGCTTAAACCTGTAACGTGAAGGGTCCAGCAACTGATCCAGATTTGATGAATCAGCACGAATACTGCCATCCAGAATTGCACTCGGATTGGTAAAATTATCAAGTGTAAGCTTGAATTTGAACGGTATAGACTCAAAAAGTCCGGTCACGTTGGGAGCAGACAAATGTGCATTCTCAATGCTCGGCTCTTTGAGGGTATCTCCCTGATTATTGTAATTCCCCTCAGCTTGCATATTACGCAGTGTACCAACAGGCAGGTCGAAATGAAATGTATCCGTCTTGAAATGCACATCAACCCGTGGCAGTACCCGCTTGGCAGGCATTTTACCTCTCAATCTTACTTCCGTATCTACTCTGGTTTTTATGCCGAGTGAATCTATTTGTCTGCTGATTTTTTTTGCAAGAAGTGGCAAAGCATTTTTAACTTCAATTTTTCTGGCCTTGAAATTGAGTTCGAATTTTCCGACAGAATCAGCGAGATCAAAATGCCCGTGAATACCGATTTTGTCATTTGTGGCACTCTCTAATACAGAAGGGAATATTTTTACCTGTTTTTTCTCGGCATCGTATCCTACCATTAAATCCAGATTTGTTTCCTGATTGATCAGGAAACCACCTTTTTCCGGTTTGAAAACCAACCCGTTGAAGAATACAGAACCTGCCAGGCGCGCATTGGAAGTGGAGTCGGTAATGGTAACTTTGTTGGACACGTCGTGGAAAACGGCTCCGAAATTACGCCCGCTGATGGTATCAGAAAAACTCACTCCAAAATTGACAAAACGCAGACTACCAAACTTTTTGATCAGATCATCTTCGTTTTGCGAGTCCTTCTTTTTCTTCTTTTTCTTATCGTTTTGGAAAATTGAGAGGTTGGTATAACCATCATTTCTCACGAATATTTTAAGATTGCCGTCTCGCAGAACGAGGTTTTTAATTTTGATATCTCCTTTATACAACCCGTTAAAATCAACCATGACCTGTATCAGACCCGCCTCGAGAAAAGGAACTTTATGAATTTTGTAGAGACTATCGGTCAGCTTGACATTGACGAGCGAAAAATTTAGTCCCCAGCCTTCACCAAATGGCCGGAATTTAACATCCTCAATTTCCAGTTCCCCGTTCAGATTATCATTGACCACACTCTGAACCTTCCTGAAAATGTTTTCTTTATTTCTGTCGAGCCAGATTTCCACTGCTCCAAACATAAAAAGGGCAATCAATGCAAGGATACCAAACGCTTTTAATATTTTCGAAAACATGAAGGGTTGTTCTAAACAATAATTCCTAATAAAAGTAGACCAAATTCTACTTCCTTATATCATATACGTTAAAAAACTGTACCAGAGCTGCCCGGTTAAACGGCTGTATTTTTTTGGATACAACCACAAGGTCTTTTTTGTCAATAACAGAAACCTGAAATCAAATGAGCAGGAAAGATTTCCGACTGTACCTTGATCAATTTTCGCAGGCCAAACAGTATTCCTGAACCGAAACTTTTCTAAATCCTACCCAACCAAATTCATCTTAATCATCAGCACTTCGGGATTCACATTAAAAAATGCTACTTTTGCGCACTCATTTGCAACACAAGACGTACGCAGAGGCCTAGATCTTACTTGGCTATTACTTAATGCCTGCGAATGCATCGCAATGAAAATGAAAAGGCTGGTAATTCCAACTATTTCACCGATCCGAATTAGAACAAGCACTTACAAACCATGTTACTGAGCGAACAGGAAATATTACGCCGCCAGAAGCGCGAAGAATTAATGCGATTGGGTTTTGAACCCTATCCCGCAGAGGAGTTTATTGTAAACACCTATGCCGCTGACATTCACAAGAATTACGAAAATAACAAGATAGATTACAAGCATGTAACCATGGCGGGTCGTCTGATGGGATTCCGCATCATGGGAAGCGCAGCTTTTGCCGAACTACAGGACAGCACGGAGCGCATACAACTTTACTTCAGACGGGACGACCTTTGCCCCGGTGAGGACAAAACGCTCTACAATACGGTTTTCAAAAAACTGCTTGATATCGGCGATATGATTGGAATTACCGGTTTTGTATTTACCACGCAAACCGGTGAAATATCAGTACATGTTCAGGAATTTAAGATTTTGAACAAATCGCTCAGACCATTGCCTGTTGTAAAACGTGACGAGGAAGGCCATGTTTTTGACGGGTTCACAGATCCCGAACTCCGTTACCGCCAGCGCTATGTTGATTTGATCGTTAATCCTGAGGTTCGTGCGATTTTCACAAAAAGAGCACGCATTATCACGACCATGCGCAATTACTTTGATTCAAAAAGCTGGCTCGAAGTTGAAACGCCTGTGTTGCAAAGTATCCATGGCGGAGCAGCTGCACGCCCCTTTGAAACGCATCATAACGCACTCGACACAGATCTGTTTCTTCGGATAGCCACAGAGCTACATTTGAAGCGACTAATTGTAGGCGGTTTTGAGGGAGTTTATGAATTCGGCAAGCTTTTCAGAAATGAAGGAATGGACCGTACGCATAACCCCGAATTTACAACGGTGGAGCTGTATGTTGCCTACAAAGATTATCTGTGGATGATGAAAATGACGGAAGAAGTTCTGGAACAGGTTGCGCTGGCAGTTAATGGAACAACAAAAGCCAAATTTGGTGAGGTTGAACTTGACTTTGCGGGGCCATATCCAAGACTGAGTATTACAGATGCAATCCATCAATATACCGGGCTCAATGTGGATGAGCTTGATGAAGTTGCCATCCGCGCGCAGTGCCGCGAATGGGGTATGGAGGTAAATGAGCGCATGGGCAAAGGAAAACTGATCGATGAAATTTTTGGTGAAAAAGTCGAGGAGCATATCATTCAGCCGACCTTCATCATCGACCATCCGGTAGAAATGTCCCCGTTGACGAAAAAGCACCGTTCAAAAAAAGGAATGGTAGAACGGTTCGAGCTCTTTATCAACGGAAGAGAAATTGCCAACGCATACTCCGAGCTGAATGACCCTGTTGAACAACGGGAACGCTTTGAGGATCAGCTCAAACTGAAAGAAAAAGGGGATGATGAAGCCATGGAAATGGATGACGATTTCCTCCGCGCACTAGAGTACGGCATGCCTCCTACTGCTGGTATCGGTATCGGTATTGATCGGTTGACAATGCTGCTGACCGACAATGTAAGCATCCAGGAAGTGATATTTTTCCCTCAGATGCGTCCGGAGAAAAAACAGGAAGTGGCGAAAGAATCGGATTATGTTTCAGCAGGCGTGCCGGTAATCTGGATTCAGGCACTGCAAAAGATGAACATACTGACAATTGAACAATTGAAAGCGGCGAGCCCGAGCAAAATTTTCAATGATCTGGGCGGAATGCGTAAGAAACTAAAAATAGACGAAAAGATGCCGTCGCTCGATGACGTCAAAGGTTGGGTAGAATAACCAACCGGTTATAAACCAAAAACACCGCAGCCTGCTGCGGTGTTTTTGGTTGCATGCAAAAAATAGCTTACAGCTTTTTTACCTGCACAGCGTTAAGTCCTTTTTTACCTTCCACGACTTCGTATTCAACCTGGTCGTTTTCCCGGATAGTAAGGCCTCCCAATCCTGTCACATGGACAAAAATGTCTCTGTTTGTGTCGTCTTCAACGATGAAGCCGTATCCCTTAGCTTCATTGAAAAATTTTACAGTACCTGTTGGCATAATGTTGTAAATAAAAAATTAATAAGGTGAAAATACATGAAGAGCCGTAAACGTTTCACCATCGTGCCATTACACTTCACCAAAGAATTAAGGGAGGCTCAATCAATTTGCGAAAGATATTTTGGCAATTGTCAATTGGACATATTAATAATAATGAACTATTTACAAATTCTTCAATCGCAAAGAAACAAAAATTGTTCGGAAAACAATTTTTTTGCCTCAATAATTTGAAAATTTACGAGTTAACGGTAATTTGCTTTTTAAAATCCGATTAATAAAATTCTGCCCGTCCTTTTGTTTATTTCGACGAAAATCGCTAATTATGAGGCAATTATTGCTAAACAGAATATGAACCGACTTAGATATTTCGTAGAGGATCAGATTTTTGGAGTTTGCGCAAGGATCGGGGAAAAGCTTAATTTCCCTGCCAGCAGTATCCGCCTGTACTTTATTTATGCCACTTTCATGACTTTCGGGTCTCCCATTATTCTGTATCTGGTGCTGGCATTCTGGATGGAATTGCGGCAACACTGGCGCCGGAGGAGCAGTCCTACGATTTGGGAGCTATAGGAAATTTGATGCCCGTAAGTTGAGGAAATAAATGTTTTCTTAAAATAAAATACTCCCACACTACGCTTCTGAAATACAAAGGCGCGCGATACCTATTTCGTTTATGGCCTTTTACAATCGATGGGATCATCCGGTAAAAAGCAAAATGCGCTCTCACAATGGCGAATACGTCAGGCCACGCGCCCGTTCCGATAAACCTCACACTTGATATCGCATCCAGAACAAGCCTGAAAAATATTGTCTTCCACCGTCTGCCCTTCGGCAGGTTTTTGAAAAGCATGATCAGGTTATTTCTGTAATTTAAAAACGTTTTCCTGGGATTTGATTTGTGCAGCGTTCCGCCCCCAACGTGGTAAACAGTAGATTTCCCACAATATGTGATTCTGTGACCCATATTCAGAAGACGCCAGCAGAGATCAATTTCCTCCATATGGGCAAAAAACCGTTCGTCAAAACCGCCGGATTCATGAAATGCCTCAGACCTTACAAACAAACAGGCCCCGGTGGCCCAGAATACATCAATTTCGTCGTCATACTGCCCAAGATCCTCTTCCCGGGTATCAAAAATACGGCCTCTGCAAAAGGGGTAACCCAGATAATCCATATAACCGCCTGCTGCTCCTGCGTATTCAAAGTGTGTAGGCAGGTCGTAGGCGCGGATTTTTGGCTGACATGCTGCAATTTTTTCGTCGGACTCCATAAAGGAAACAACGGGTTCAATCCAGCCCTGCGTTACTTCGATATCGGAATTGAGCAAAATATAATATTTTGCGTCTATCTGCCTGAGCGCCTCATTGTATCCGCCTGCATATCCTTTGTTTTCCGAAATTGAGAGTATTTTAATTGCCGGATAAAAAGTGTTGAGCCAGGCGACCGATTCATCTGATGAGGCATTATCGGCAACCCAGATTTCATATCCGGTAGAATGGGTAAGTACATCCGGGAGAAATTTCTCTAGATAATGCCTGCCGTTATAGTTCAGAATTACAATCGCAACAACTGGAGTCATTGATTCAATTAAATTATTTCATCAACCCACTCAGATCCAATCCCGGAATATTGGGAAGAACACCGTCTGTTGCTTTTTGTAAATGTGCCTTAATTTTAGGTTCAATATTATCAAAGGCCTTGTTGACAGCAGCCACGATCAGATCCTGTAACATTTCCTTATCAGCAGGATTGATCAGATCTTTGTCTATATCAAGCCCAATAAGCGTTTTCTGACCGTTGACGGTGGCCTTTACCATGCCTCCTCCTGACTCCGCAGATTCTACAATCGTTGCCAGCTGATCCTGTGCCTCTTTCATGCGGGACTGAAGATCTTTCATCTTGCCCATGAGGCCCATCATGTCTGCCATATTTCCAAACATACCTTTTTGTATTAAGTTGTGCTTTTATAAAACCAAAAGTAGTAAAATGGTTCCTTACCTAAAAAGCATAAAAGTACCGTTTTTTTCAACAGTCTGGTCAATAATGTCGACAACCGTCAATTTGTAAACGTACGATCCCACCGGTGCCTTGGCTCCGTTGATGGTTCCATCCCATCCTTTGGTAATATCATCTGTCGTAAAAACAACCTGGCCCCATCTGTTAAAAACGGAAAGGCTGAACGATTTAAGAAGCTCGGCTTTTGCTTCAAAAAGTTCGTTGTTTCCATCTCCGTCAGGTGAAAAAGCATCCGGAATGTAAACATTAGCGTTGCGGTTCACGGTCAGTATATTGGAAACGCTCTGGTAAGCCCCATCCTTAGAACTCACCTGTATCTGAAAAGTATATACAAGATCACTTTTAGCCGTGAATTTAGGCGAATACGAATTATTGAGGCCAACATCTATTTCATCCTTTCCCGAATTACTGCTTTGTAAAACCTGATACGAATCAAACTCACCGAGCATTGGCGCTTCCGTGGTCCAGCTCAGCGTGGGAAGCTTGGGAGCTGTAAGCAGAATGGAGCAAATTGGCTCTGTCGCCGGAAACTTTTGCCCGCAGGAATTTTGATAAGTAAACCGGTAGCAATAAGATTTTTGCGTAGTCTGAACATTTTGGTCCAGATATTCATTTTCGCCAAACAGCGTAGTGATTTTTTTGAAGGTGGTCGTGCCCGCATCTGCCCGTTCAACCGCCAGTTCATAATTATTCTTTGAGCTCGAACCGGGCACCAGCGCCACAAGGTGGATCAATTGTTCTCCCTGAACTGTTACAGCAGCCTGTTCAATATTTTTTGCACCGGAAAGTGTTGTGGAAACCAACACAGGCGCCGAAGTTGATATCAATTTGTCAGTCCTTGCAATAATCTGATATTCATGAATGTCCCCACATTGAACATCTTCGTCTACATAACTTGTCTCCGTAATGCTGGCAAAAGTTTTAATTTCAGTTCCATCTTTCATCAGCGCATATTCCTGAAACAAACCGGTTGGGGGTAGTTGATTCCACGTGATTGTATTTTTTTCATCAGAAGAGCTCCCTTTTAAAACCATTGTGGTCATCACATCGCTGTCCTGTTTTTTACCACACAAGTCCTGCGAAGCAAGCTTCAATTTGTAAACCTGACCGGGGTCCAGCGTCGCATTTAGTCTATAAAAAAGAGAGGTTCCACCCTGAGTCCTTGTACCGTCACGGGTAAAGTTGACGCCATCAGTTCCGTACAAAATATCCGAGGCGATCGAAGTTACACCAAGATAGGTGATGGATATTTTGCCTCCTCCGCTCATATCGACTGTTTTTATGCCAATTGAAGCCAACTGAGGCTGATCAAATGTTACCGCCAGCGTCATTGTCTGACCTCCGCTACAAGCCGTCTGGCTCGTATAGACACCTCTGATGCTGATTGTCGGGCTGGTCGCGACGCTGGCATAAATATGCTCAATGCTTAAATTGTCGCCCTTTTTCCAGGTCATCTTTTCGCCATCGCCCCACAGGATTTCTACTTCATCATATACATTCAGGATGGCATCGTTTGTAAGCGACAAATTAATTTTACCTCCTCCGCACGAAGAAAAATTGGCAGTAATTCGGCCGGATTCGTATACAGTAACATCCTCACACTGATAAAAAGGATTTCCATTTGAAATTCCGGATTGCAGAATTGTACGTACACCTGTAACACCGAACACGGCGGAAGTAGCGTTTGTGCCGCCGCTCAGCACGTTCGAGCCTTTGACATAACCGTAATAATAAGTTAGCAAATTTGCTCCTCCTACCGTATTGGTAACGTTTACCACCAGTGGTGCACATCCAGCCTTCGGAGTGACGGTGAACCCGCCATTTTGTAAACAATACCCTTGTCCGAAAGTGTGTGTGGATAAAAAAAGTAGATATCCAAGAAAAAATATAACGAGTATTTGTAATCTCATAAGTTCTCAGCTTTAACAGGAAACGTCCGGTCACTTTCAAATCAGGCCACTACTTCGATTCACCGGAAAATCCACTTAACAGAGGGCCAAATTTAAGCTATTTCAAAGAGTGAAAGATGCCTTTAACTCATTTAACGAGAATAAGGGCAAAACTATTTTCTTCGGAAAGAGCAATAAATGAGAATCTTATAAAAAATATTGTAGGTTGAGCGAGAATGTAGTTGATATTAAATGTCAGATAAAACCGATAAGCTACCTGATTAGCAGAAATCCACCATTTTTAGAAATTGTCCGGCCTTTGGTATCAATAACTTCTACTTTATAAAAATAATATCCTGCCGGAGAAGAGGTTCCCTTATAATTACCATCCCAACCTTGGGACGAATCGGCTGTGTGAAAAATGACTGAACCCCACCGGTCATAAACAAACAATTTGAACGAATCGGCGAAGTAGCTTTTTATTTGAAACTGTTCGTTAATACCATCCCCGTTTGGAGTAAAAGCGTCCGGAACCAATACGATTGCCTCACGAATAAAACTGACGACGTTGGAATAACTTGTAAAATTTCCACCGGCTGAACTGGCCTTGATCACAAATGCACTGATATCCTGATCATTTAAATCAATCGGATAATTTGTAGCTATGCCAACAGGAATACTTCCTTTCTCTGCTCCTGCCCGGTCCATTTCACCTACTTCAAAAGACAAAATATTATCGGTAAACGGGCTCGCGTTTGTCCAGGAAATATCCTTGGCGTTTCTTTTCAACAAAATAGAACAGACCGGCCTGCTGAAATCCGGCGAACTTAATTTGCATGCGTTGGTATAGCTAAAACGATAACAGTATGAATTTTCGCCGGTATTTACACCGGTGTCCGTGTAAGTCAGGCTTTGATTGCCATTTCCTGAAACCTTCTCCCAACCTGATGTACCTGATACAGAACGTTCAATATTAATATCAAATGAACTGGTAAGCCCCTGACCACCAAGCTCAACAGTAGTCTCAATCACATTTTCTTCTTTTACGGTTACCATGGCTTTCCCGATTACCTCAGGAGCGGAGGTTTTTGGCTCAATTTCTATTGTAGCAGAATAAGAACGTACATCATCTTTGACAATCGCTACAATATCGTACTTATATGTGGTTCCGCATTTAACATCTTTGTCCAGATATGACAGTTCTGTGGTGGTTGCAATCACGACTCCATCTCTTTTTATCTGGTAATTGAGCACATCAGCAGGAGTGACATAACTTGGCCAGGTAAGCGAATTGATTTCGTCAAGTGCGAGTGTCCCCGGCTGAACCACCATACTACTCACGACATGGCTATCAATGAGATCGTCACAAATGTTTTTGGATGAAAGTTTGAACTTGTAAACTTTTGCAGGATCCAGATTCTCGACAAAAGCAGATTGCGTACCACCTGTCGACCCGATCTTCCCTGTGCTCACGTAAGTCCCGTCACCTTTGTCGATCATGATCAAGGTTTCGATACCTTCCAGTCCATTGTAAACAATTTTGGCAACGCCATCTGACTGCATTTCCACACTCAGGATTTTGATTGCCGACAAAACCGGTGGACCAAGCGATCCAGTGGTTACAGAAGTTTTTATAAAACTCTGACACAGGCCACCCGAGTGTTTTCCGTTTATGGTGATTGGCGGCGTTGTTCCGGGCGTTTTGTATTGGTGGTCTACGATGAGGTCTTTTGAAAGCGTCCATGTTTCCTTCTGAGAACCATCTCCCCAATTTATTTCAATCTGATCGTAGGCAAGCGCAATGTTGTCCTTTACGATCATCAAACGCACTTTGCCATTGGGGCAAACCAGCAGGTCTGCACGGGGAGCCCGCGTTTCCTTGATGGCAACATCCTTGCAGGCCGTAAATCCCGAACCATTCAGGCTACCATACTGCAAAATGACATAATTTCCAGGCGCGTTATAAACGTAGGATAAATCTTCTGTTTCGTCTTTTTTGTCGGGAAAACTTGGCTCTTGTCTGCTGAAATTATAAACGTATTTAACGTTTTCAGCATTTGCAACGTCATTTTTGAGTTGAATTTTCTCGCCGTAGCAGCCAGGGCTTGGTGTAATTGTAAATGCTCCGCCTCCTTTGTCACAGAACTGCCCCAAAACAGCCGGCGAAAGAAGCGAAAATTGCGCTAAAAAAATGATTACCAGTAGTTTTAGCTTCATGAATGTACTGCAAATTATAACGTGTGTTTTATCCTAAATTCCATTTCTTTGAAACGTAAGAAAAAAATCCTTTGTTAAATGGAACAGGGGTTCAAAAATAGAACATTTCAACATTAACACTGTACCTTTGCAGTTTAAAACGTGAATTTGTCCAAAACTATTTTTCATCAACCCGATTAATCAATAATAATCATAAGTCAAACGTGTTAGATTCAATAGAAGAAGCCATAGATGCCATACGCAGAGGTGAAATGATCATTGTCGTGGACGATGAAGATCGTGAAAATGAAGGAGATTTTATCTGCGCTGCCGAATTAATTACCCCGGAAATTGTCAATTTTATGGCCAGAGAAGGCCGCGGACTGATTTGCGTACCGATTACAGAAGAACGTTGTGCTGAGCTGGAACTTGAAATGATGGTGGGAAATAACACCGCATTACATGAAACAGCCTTCACCGTTTCAGTCGATTTGCTAGGCCACGGATGTACAACCGGTATATCAGCGAGCGACCGTTCCAAAACCATTCAGGCACTCGTGAATCCTGATACGCTTCCGGGTGATCTGGGACGTCCGGGACATATTTTCCCTCTTAAGGCAAAAAAAGGTGGCGTGTTGAGACGCACCGGCCACACTGAGGCGGCTATTGATTTCCCACGACTGGCAGGTTTGGCACCTGCGGGTGTGCTGGTCGAAATCCTGAATGAGGACGGATCTATGGCCCGTTTGCCGCAATTAAGGGAAATTGCTAACAGACTAAATCTTAAACTGGTTAGTATCAAGGATCTGATCGAATATCGTTTACGTGAAGAGTCGCTGATCAAGAGGGAAATTGGCGTTGACATGCCGACCAACTGGGGCCATTTTGACCTGATCGCATACCGCCAGATCAACACCGGTGATTTGCACCTTGCGTTGGTAAAGGGTACCTGGGAAAAAGATGAGCCTGTGCTAGTTCGTGTTCACTCTTCCTGTATGACGGGTGATATTTTCGGATCATGTCGCTGTGACTGCGGTCCTCAATTGCACGCAGCCATGGAGATGGTGAACAAAGAAGGTAAGGGTGTGATCGTTTACATGAATCAGGAAGGCCGTGGAATTGGGCTTCTCAATAAACTGAAAGCATATAAACTTCAGGAAATGGGCCGTGATACGGTAGAGGCAAATCTTGAACTGGGTTTCACCATGGACGATCGTGATTATGGCGTTGGTGCGCAAATACTTAGAGATCTGGATGTTACCAAATTGAAATTGATCACAAACAATCCTAAAAAACGTGCCGGACTTATCGGATACGGATTGGAGATCGTGGATTCGGTTGGGATTGAAATCCCTTCAAACCCGCACAATGAAAATTATCTGATTACAAAAAGAGATAAAATGGGGCACAATCTGAGCAATCTGACCTTGCCCGTTAACAAAGGATGAGCACAGTTTTAACCGTAAAAACGCAGGACGATGTGATGAAATGCCGCAGGGCAGTTCAGGCACTTCGTCCGTCATTAACAGATGACCTGTATCCGGACGCTGTTGAGAAAACTCTGGCCGACAACAGGCAAATCGTATTTATTGAGGTAAATGGAGAGGCGGCGGCGGTTGGTGTTTTTGAAACCGGGTACAATCTTTTCCGCGGTAAATACATTTATATTGATGATTTGTCGACGCTGCCCGAACATCGTGGCAACGGTTATGCCGGCATTCTGATCGACTGGATACTGGATTACGCGAAAACAGAAGGTTATGATCAGGTTCATCTGGATTCAGGTGTTACGGAGGCGCGAACGGATGCGCATCGTTTATATCTGAACAAGCGTTTCCAGGTTACAAGCCTTCATTTTGTAGCAAAAGTTTAATTTCTTACATTTTAAGACCTTTCCTTCCGAAGGGTCTTTTTTTGACCAGCACAATCAATTTCGATGGATATTAATCAAATTTTTGAAGCATTTAATTCTCTCCGTGTATTGGTTATCGGTGATGTGATGCTTGATTCTTATGTTTGGGGCAAAGTCGAACGGATTTCTCCGGAAGCGCCTGTCCCGGTTGTAAATGTGCACAAAAGAGAATATCGCCTGGGTGGAGCCGGGAACGTCCTTCTGAATGTACAGGCTTTGGGTGCAGAGGCGATTGTGTGCTCTGTAATTGGCACGGATACTTCCGGGGACCTTTTGAAAAATACACTGATTGACAAGGGTTTAAATTGTGATGGTTTAATACAAAGTGAACAGCGCATCACCACGATCAAGGAACGAATTATTGCAGGATCTCAGCAAGTAGTGCGTATTGATACCGAGACAGATAAACCCGTTTCAACATCCGAAAGCGCCCAATTACTTGCAAAGGCCAAAGAACTTATTCCGACATGCCAGGTTATCATCTTCGAAGATTACGATAAAGGCGTACTAACGGCAGAGGCGATTGCGGAAATTACCAGCTTTGCCAATGCACACAATGTGCCAACCGTTGTAGACCCGAAGAAGCGTAACTTCCTGGCTTACAACAACACAACGCTTTTCAAGCCCAATCTGAAAGAACTTCGGGACGGGCTAAAAATCGATTTTAATATAGACAATGCGGACGAACTTCGCCAAACTGTCCAGCAACTGAAAGATGTTCTGAATGTGAAAGGTGCCCTGATTACATTATCGGAACGTGGCGTTTACATCGATTTCCAGGGAGAAATTCATCAATTGCCGGCACATATCCGGAAAATTGCAGACGTATCCGGCGCTGGTGACACGGTGATCAGTATTGCAGCTTGCTGTGTTGCGCTTGGACTTTCACCAAAACGTATTGCGGGAATTTCCAACCTGGGTGGCGGATTGGTTTGCGAATCCGTGGGTGTCGTTCCGATTGATAAAGAATTGCTTAAAACTGAGGCTATGAAATTGACTTAAACATCAGGATTTATGTTTAACATGCTGTTGATCATTCCGGTCAACAGCATGTTATTTTTTACTGAAATGCTTGAAGGCATTCAGCTTAGAACATACTTCAAACTAAAAACTTTTTAAGGAATATCCGTGTAAGCCTCACCAGTTTATACCAGTCTGACCCAGACCCAATTTACGTGTAAAACGCGACGAAAAGCTTGACCTGCTGGTAATATAACGTACGCTTGCTCCGATGTATGGCGTTGTAGCAGGCTTGTAAGTGGACAGATTTTCCCTTGCACTGTTGAACGTTTTTAACTGGCGAAAAGTAGTAACGCCGGCTTCAAGGGAAATATTCAATACTGAAAACAAATGTAAATTAGCTGAAACTCCGGTTTTTATATTTCTGTAATTCTCGCGCCGGAGCATTTTCTCTTCCGGAGTTTGGATCTGAAAACCACCGCTGTATCCGTTCAGTCCGGCGAGCATATCCACGTTAAACCAGGGAGTTGCCTTATAATTGACATTGGCCATAAATGGAAGCAACGCCGACGCTCTCCAATGTCGGCCCAGGCCCTTATTAATTCCTAAAACCGGAATAAAACGCAGTTTTTGATTGTACGACAGAACGGTTCCGTACATAAATTGCGTGCGAAGTCCCAAAATATGCATCCGGGCAGCTCCGCCCCAGAAAAATGGTTGCGGCGAAAAAAATGTTTCATTGGTTTCCGTCATGCCTAGGCCACCGCCGTAAACCCAAAGCCTGTCTTTGATACTGGCCTGCATGCGAATCACGCCGACTGAAAGGGTTTTGTAACCATTCTCCGGGCTGTCTTTCGCTTCCACTGTCGGTTGAATCTGCGTAAACTGCGCAAGCATTACGGTATGCACAGCCCTGAGATCAAATTTTTTCCTGAGGCTATATCCTAATTGTACCTCACTCTGAATCGGAATTATCCCAAAAAAACCGCTTCTGGTCAAACCATAATCCTTCGTTCCGTCCATACTTGAAGGTACCGTGTAATCGGCCTTCAATGTGACGTTTGGGTAAAACAGACGGCTTAAAGCAAAGTGCTGCGCCTTGACCGAACAAACCGTTGTCAGCAAAAGACAAGGCAAAATGTAACGGAAATGATTCATGCGGATTTGTTGGGGTGCGAATTTTGGGCAAATAACGCTAAAAACTATGTGCTATTGTATGGATTTCTTCGATGGTTTTTGGTCATTCCTCATTTCTGTTTTTGTAAACAGAGAAATCTGTGTTCTTAATTCGTTTCTCAAAATCCTGAATAGTCATAAAAACCGGTGCATTGTCCAGGTAAGCGTCGGAGTACACAATTTTGTCGGCGTCAATTTTCCCGGAGATGATCCAGTCGTACAATTGCTTTTCTCCAAGCGATGCATTTTGTTTCTCTTTTTGCGCCGAATACGGATTTCCATGTAGATAAAGCACCTTCTCTTTTGGCAGGTGATAGCACACAAAAAGAAATTGGTAAGGTTTACCGGTGTAACGGCTATGAACAAAAACCTTCAAGTTTTCACTTTCAAATTCTTTGTCAAAAATAGTCAGCAAGCCGGCTGAACTTGCGGCCCGCCAGATTGAATCTTCTTTGGGACTAGAAATGCGGATATTCTCTTCCGATAATACGCCATAGGTTTTGGGAGCAATGACCTGAATTTTGTTGTCAAACAAACCGGACAAATCCGCAACACCATACAAGCCTTCCGTAATATACATGCTGCCGATGCGAGAGCCTGCTAATTCCTTTTCAATAAACGTTATACTTTTTTCATCCGTCATTTTACCAAAAACTTCCAGTTGATTATTTCGCCCGAGGCGAACCAGCGACCGGGAATTCACGGATGAACTCTGGCGCTCTACAACAAAAAGACTGTCACTGATATGCACGGTACGAAATTTCTCTATTTCATCGTGCTTGGCCACGGGCTTGAACACAGAATCCGGAATTGATTTATTCAAACTGATCCACGTGAGCTTTTTTCTGGTCGTCCAGTCGGAACGGGTGGTAATTTCCTCAATCGAATTTGGGACGAAAAAGCCATCAACGGATTTGAAATTTTTGTAAACAACAATGTCCATGTAAGTCTCAGGCCCTTTCCCAAATATGGGATATGCGTCTGTTTTTGTTTCGATTATATGGGTGAGGATATTTGATTTTAAATCAAAATAAACACTGATCCACTTCCCCTGACATTCCAACAAAACCTGATGATAGCCATGGCCATTAATTTTTGAAGTGCCAGCGTATCGCAGTTTCGTGGAATCGTTTGCCATTAGCTGCAAAATCCCTATTGGGTTGATCTTGAGAATTTCGTCCTGGCTTAATGTAGAATCAATGCTGCTCACCGTACTAACAGAATCCACTTTCCCTTTGATTCTATTAAGCTCTATCCTGACGATCGTCATTTTATTTTTTGGAAAATCCGCAAAAACCCACTGCCTTCTTCCCATAACTTCTTCCCACCTTGCCAAATAGCTACTTTTGCTTACCTCCCGCAACAGCGTTTTCATTTTACCTCGCAAAGAGTCCGGCGTCGATTTCATCATAGAATCCAGCTTCATCAAACCCGGATTTTTCAACAGCGTTTCGGCCGGTGTTTTCCCTGGCTTGTCGTATTCAAATTTCACCACATACTGCGTCAGCTTTTTTCCGGATGTGTGTTTTTTTAATGACTTTAATACGATATCCCGAGGAGTTACCTGCTGTGCAGAACAGTAGGGTGCTGAAAATAAAAAGAGTAAAAAAGCTAGTACGAAATGCTTCATTGCGTGTATAGTTACAACAAGTTGGAATAATACTTCCAGACAAACATAATAAATATAAAGAGCTGTTGTCTATTAGCTGTTAGCGCAATAATCGGATGATTGCATAGCTCCATTTAAAAATCAATGTATCAACCAATTTTTCACCACTATTTGAGATGATGAAACACGCATTTACCCTTTCAATTCTCCTGGCATTTTTCAATGTCAATACACAGGCACAGGAAACAACTTTTGCTGAAAAACTGGGTTATCCGAAAGGCAAAAAAGTGCTGATCATTCACGTGGATGATGTCGGGATGTCGTATGAGTCGAATCAGGGTGCGATCAGAGCAATAAAAGAAGGTGTTGCCAATTCACTCAGCGTGATGATGCCCTGCGGCTGGGTACCCGGTTTTGTACATTATTGGAAAGAAAATAAAGAGATTGATGCTGGCCTTCACCTTACGATGACGTCCGAATGGAGGGATTATCGTTGGGGACCCCTGGCAGGAAAAACGAATGTAAAAGGCCTTGTCGACAGCGAAGGCGCGATGTGGAGAGGTGTGGCGGACGTCGTGAAAAATGCTTCGCCGGATGAAGTGGAAACAGAAATCCGCGCCCAACTTGAGCGTGCGAGAACGATGGGCTTTGAACCAACTCACCTGGATTCCCACATGGGTACACTTTTTGCCTCGCCGGAATTTTTGCAGCGTTATTTGAAAGTCGGGATGCAGGAGAAAATTCCGGTGATGTTTCCCGGCGGCCACAATACCGTCGTACAACAGCAGGAAAAAGGGATCGCCGACCAGATTGCCATGACGCGAACAGTCGGAAAGCAGCTTTGGGATGCCGGTTTACCAGTCTTGGATGATCTTGAAAACAGTAGTTACAGTTTCAAAGGGCCGGAAAATTGGGACAAATCAGACAAAATGCTTCAAAAGTACAAGACCGAAAAATACATCAACGCGCTCAAAAACGTTCGCCCGGGTTTGACGATGGTTATTATGCACTGCACGATTCATTCGGAAATTTTCCCGCATATTTCGGATTCATTTCCAATACGCGAAGGCGATTTCCTTGCGATGATCGATCCTGAACTCAGAAAGTATATTGAAAAAGAAGGATTTATTCTGACAACCTGGCGGGAGGCAATGGCCAGACGTCAGAAGGTGAAGTAGCGAACCTGAATCACCAATATTCTAAAAAGTTAGTCCAATTACTGCTGCGCTTCCCAAATACGCTGCAACTCCTCAACGTCCGCCAAATCCTTTGAACGACCCGTAGCCATTTTCTCCTTGATTAAATCAGGAAGGTGAATAACCGGAAATTGAATGCCGTCATAATCTGCCTGCAAAGCCCTTTCGTAACAGGCATCAAAATCCGTTTCCTGAAATGCTTTCAAATGATGTCCAAAATCCAGCTCAAAACCAGACATACCAAATCTGACAGAAGTCCTACCAAAAATCAATGGCATTCCATGTAACAAATTTGCTCCGGGAACTTCATTTTCTAACAACGCATTCACCAATGCAATTGTATTTTCAGCATCGTTCCTTACCCACAGATCCATATCCAGCGTGGTGCGGATATGCCCGTGAACCACACCCGCCATTCCGCCGACAAGCATATATTTCACATCAAAACGATTCAGACTTTCGAGGAGAATGCGCACATCGTCACTGCTGATGTCCATTGAAAGCTGTTTTTTGTTTTGTGGATTTGAACGATATAATTTACCAGCAAGCCGATTTAATCGGCTTAACGCCGCGACATTTTCATAATGCTGAGATTTTACATGCAAATCATTAACGGACATGCTCTTGAAGTAATTTTTGCAAAATAAAGATAAACAAAAAAAATACGCAAATTGTTGATTAAACAACCTTCCTTGCGCCCATTGCGTAAACCATAGCGTCCATCGCGTTTAAACAAAAACCCCGGAAGACCGAAATCCCCGGGGCTTAATTATCTTAAACTAAAGCCAAAAGCTATTCGCTAAAAGCTTATAGCTTTATAAATCAATCGCTTCGCCATAAGCAGCCTCCACAGCGCCTTTCAATGCCTCTGACATTGTTGGGTGCGGGTGAATGGCACGCATAATTTCATGCGAAGTTGTTTCCAGTTTACGGGCAACAACAACTTCCGCAATCATTTCTGTAACGTTTGCGCCGATCATGTGTGCGCCAAGGAACTCACCATATTTCGAATCAAAAATTACTTTTACAAAACCGTCTGTAACACCGGCACCAACCGCTTTACCCGACGCTTTGAAAGGAAATTTACCAACTTTGATATCGTAACCAGCTTCGCGGGCTTTCTTTTCAGTGAAACCAACAGAAGCGATTTCAGGCTGACAATAGGTACAGCCAGGAATGTTTCCATAATCCAGCGCTTCCGTTTTGTGTCCTGCAATTTTTTCAGCACAAATAATTCCTTCTGCAGTGGCAACGTGTGCCAAAGCCGGACCAGGTGTACAGTCACCAATTGCGTAAAATCCCGGAACGCTGGTTTCGTACCATTCGTTAACGGTAATTTTGCCCTTGTCAGTCTTAATGCCTGTTTCTTCCAGACCGATGTTTTCGATATTAGAAACGATACCAGCAGCAGACAACACGATGTCTACTTCAAATGTCTTTTCTCCATCCGGCGTTTTAACAGAAACTTTGCACCCTTTACCGCTTGTATCCACAGTTTGTACCGTAGAATTCACGTAAGTTTCGATGCCTAGTTTTTTGTATTGTTTTGCTATTTCTTTCGAAATATCTTCATCTTCAACCGGAACAAGATTTGGAAGAAATTCTACTACGGTCACCTTTGTTCCCATAGAAGCGTACACATACGCAAACTCCATTCCAATTGCACCTGAACCAACAACGAGCATGCTACCCGGCTGATTTTCAAGGCTCATTGCTTTGCGGTATTCAATTACTTTTACACCGTCAATTTTAATATTTGGCAATTCGCGTGCGCGGGCACCTGTCGCAATTACCACACCTTTTCCGGCTGTGTAATCCGCTTTATTACCATCCTTATCTGTAACTTCAATCGTTTTGTCACCTTTCACTTTGGCAGTTCCCATGATGACGTCGATCTTATTCTTCTTCATCAGAAAGGAAACTCCTTTACTCATTGTATCTGCCACACCGCGGCTACGCTTGATAACTGCTCCAAAATCAGCAGAATATTCACCAGCATTGATACCGTAATCTTTTGCATGTTTGATGTATTCAAAAACCTGAGCACTTTTCAAAAGTGCCTTGGTAGGGATACAGCCCCAGTTCAGGCAGATTCCACCCAAACTTTCTTTTTCTACAATTGCTACTTTAAGTCCTAATTGGGAGGCACGGATTGCTGCGGGATAACCACCGGGACCGCTTCCAACAACGATCACGTCATATGTTTGAGCCATTTTCTGGTAATTTATTTGTAAGAAATGGGTTGACAAAAATTTCCCACAAAGTTAGTAATTATCGTCAGGAAATCGTCAGGAATAGTCATTGATTGTCAAGTGCGGGATTTATTGTCGGTAACAGTCAGGAATAGTCAAGTTTTGCCAGTTGTGGTCAGAGGTTGTCAAGGATTGTCAGGAATATTCGCGTTTAGTAAAGAATAGATACGCTCCTAACCTGTATGACATTGTTACCACTTAGCGGATCAGGCGTATAAGAGAGAATTTATTCTTATCCTGATCAACAATAGCAACTCATGAAACTTGATGATTTACAGATTTACCAAATGGCCATGTTGCTTGGAGAGGAGGTATGGAAATTGACTGAAACCTGGAGCTATTTTGTGAAGGATACCATTGGAAAGCAGTTAGTCAGAGCTGCCGATTCCGTCGCCGCAAATATTTCCGAAGGTTACGGCCGGTATCATTACAAAGAGAATCTGAACTTTTGTTTCTATGCAAGAGGTTCTTTAAAAGAGACGACGACCTGGATGACCAAAGCGCGCAATAGAAATCTTATTTCCTTAGAAAAATACGAAGAATTGAATCAACTTTGCGAATCACTGTCAGTTAAGCTTAACAATTACATCAAAACAATTGGCAAGCAGACAGGAGCGTAATGTCTTAGTCAGGAATTGTCAGTTATGGTAAAGGGTAGTCAGGTGTGCTCATTTATAGACATTTTTTGTTAAGTATTGTCACGAACCGCAACAATCCTTGACAAAAAATGACAACGCCTGACTATAACTGACAATTCTTGACAAAAAAATTTTTCACTTAAATTCAAAAAATTCAATGACTGCAGAGCAATTGAAAGACTTGAAAGCCCGTGTAGAGGCTTTGGGGAGGTATCTTTGACTACGGTAACCGTAAAAAACAGCTAGAAGACCTGGAACAGCAAACCGTGCAACCCGAGTTTTGGGGAGATTCAACACGTGCTGAAAAAACAATGAGAGAGATTCGCGGGCTCAAATTCTGGACCAACGGATACGAAACACTTGCCAGCCTGCGCGACGACCTGGATACAATCTGGGAGTTTTATGAAGCCGGCGAAGCGACTGAAGAAGAGGTTGATGAAGAGGGCAAAAAGCTTTCTGACAAACTCGACGAGATTGAATTCCGGAAAATGATGGGTGAAGAAGGCGACGAATTACCCGCCGTAATCGAAATCAACTCTGGCGCAGGCGGAACAGAATCGCAGGATTGGGCCTCCATGCTGATGCGTATGTACATTATGTGGGCTGAGAAAAACGGCTACAAAGTCCGTGAAGTAGATTTGCAGGATGGAGATGTGGCGGGTGTAAAATCCGTTACTCTGGAAATTGACGGGGAATACGCTTACGGAAACCTGAAATCGGAAAACGGCGTACATCGCCTGGTCCGGATTTCACCGTTTGACTCAAATGCAAGGCGACATACTTCATTTACTTCGGTTTATGTGTATCCGCTTGCCGACGATAATATCGAAATTGACGTCAATCTGGCAGATATTACCTGGGACACATATCGTTCGGGTGGTGCCGGTGGTCAAAATGTAAACAAAGTGGAAACAGCAGTTCGTTTGCACCACAAGCCTTCGGGAATTGTCATCGCGTGCCAGCAGGAACGTTCGCAGCTGATGAATAAGGAGGTTGCGATACGGCTTTTGAAATCCCGTTTGTACCAGATTGAACTTGAAAAGCGGAATTCAGCCCGGGCAGAAGTGGAAGCTTCCAAACGTAAAATCGAATGGGGCTCGCAGATCAGGAGCTATGTACTGGATGACCGCCGCGTGAAAGATCATCGGACGGATCACCAGACATCCAACACGGAAGCCGTTCTGAATGGCGAAATCAATGATTTTATCAAAGCGTATTTGATGGAGTCGTAATATGTAGGAAGTTAATACCTCTGAATACCTGATTACACAATCAGGATTCAGGGGTTTTTTGTTACATTTATGTAGTTTATTGGTTCTTAAATATTGAAAAATATGACTGGTGTGCGATTTATTACAGACGAAAAAGGGCAAAAAACAGATCTGGTTATCAGCATAAAAGACCACGAGGATATTGTCGAGGATTTGCTGGACGCGTTGCTGGTTGAGGAAAGAAAGAACGAGGAGACAATTCCCTTTAAAAAATTTCTTGAACAACTCAAAGCCGAAGGCCTGTTAGATGAGTGAATTTTATGAACTGATTATCTCAAGCTCAGCACAGAAAGACATACGCAAACTTCCAAAAACGGAATTGCCGAAAATAGTTCCGGCAATTAATTTGTTGTCCCAAAACCCACGGCCATCTGACTGTAAAAAATTAGTTACTACGAAAAATACTTATCGGATCAGGATTGGCAATTATCGGGTTTTGTATCTGGTTGATGATGTTATTCAAATTATTGAGGTTTCTGCGGTAAAATACCGACGAGAGGCTTATGAATAATACAAACAAAATAGCTCCGTATTACCACAAACTCGGGCACGGCCCCAAAACCCTGCTCGCCTTTCACGGTATCGGCCAGGATGGGAAAAGTTGTTTTAATTCATTTGCCGAAAATCTGGGCGCTCGTTACACCATTTATGCTTTTGATCTTTTCTTTCATGGTAAAAGTAATCGACTGATTGAAACAGATTGGGTTTCCAAAAAACCTGTTTCAAAAGAAACCTGGACGAAAATCATCTCAGAGTTTCTAGATATGGAACAAATCTTCCGATTTGATGTTGCCGGTTTCAGTATGGGTGGAAGATTTGCGCTGGCGACATTGGAATCATTTCCGAACCAGATCGGCAAGGCTTTTCTCATTGCCCCTGATGGCGTTTCCGAACATCCCGTTTATACTTTTGCATCCCGGTTTCCTCCTGCAAGGCGCACTTTTCGTTGGTGCATGCAGCATCCGGAAACTTTTTTTAAGGCTGCATCCGTTTTTGAGAAAACAGGATTGGTTCACAGCAATCTGTACCGTTTTACCCAGCATGCACTTAATACACCAGAAAAACGACAATCCGTATATAATTCCTGGGTAGCTTTCCGCGAACTTCGTTTCAATATTCCGCACCTCCATAAAATTCTGATGGCGCACCAGATTGATATTTACCTGTTTACCGGCAAATACGATAAGCTTTTGCCTGCATCAGCTGTGAAAAATCTCGCCCGCCTCCTCCCCCCAAGCAGAAACTTTGTTCTCCGCGCCGGTCATGGCCAACTCGTCGAACAAGCGTCTCTTTTCCTGAGAGATCATGTTTCTTAACTATTCAAAACCGAACGTTTGCTTGTCGATTCACAATCAACAAGTTATCTCAGTAAATAAAAGTTTTTGAATTATTTTTCAAAATATTTAGAAAAAATAGGATTAAAACACATCGATTTAACCATTAGTATAAAAGAACAAAACTAATTAATGGTAAAACAATAGTCATCAGTTCAAAATGCTGGTAGTAAAATAAATCGACGACAACGTTTTCAACACCCACAGCGAAGCCTTGTGACATCAATTATGCCGGATATTGAACTTTGGAACGCGTTTCGGAATGGCGACCACACTGCCTTCAAGCGGATTTATCAGATCTATGCAAAGGATCTGCTGAGCTATGGTTATAAGGTAACCGGCAATGTTCAGCTGATTGAGGACAGTATTCATGATTTGTTTATTGAACTGTGGCAATACCGTACTAACCTGAGCGAAACGGATTCGATCAAATTTTACCTTTTTCGTTCGCTGAGAAACAAAATAAACAATAGCCAGCGCAAAGATCTGCTCTATAATGCTACGGAAATTGCAGATGCATGGGGAAGTGCAGACGACTTCACGATAGAAAGCCACATGATTGAGGAAGAAGAAAACGAAAAAATGCTGCGACAACTTCGGAACGGATACCTGCTGCTGAGCCCACGTCAGCAACAGGCACTGAATCTTCGCTTTTACATGCATTTCAGTAATGAGGAAATTGCGCGGATTATGGGTATCAATTATCAGTCCGCTTGCAAATTCATTTATTCCGGCCTCAAAACGCTTCGGGAAGCTGTTCAGATTTTGAGTATATGCTTTTGCCTGGGAAGTTTTTTTTGAGCTAAAACAGCCTGCGAAAGCCACAAAATCACTAATTCACTTCCGAAAATAAATGACCGACTTACGAAATCACCTACACTATTCCATCACCAGCTCGTTATGAATTATTATCAATTTAACGCAGAGGATTTTGCAGCCGACGACTATTTCATGGAATGGGTATGCGCGCCAAACGACGAATCCGAAACTTTCTGGCAGCAATTCCTCAAAGATTATCCCGAACGATATTATCATGTTCAGGAGGGAAGAATGCTGGTGCAGTCACTACACGAAATCAACCGGAGTATGGTTGGTGACCATCAGGTTGACAAGCTCTGGTCTCGCATTGACCAGACTGTCTCTCAAAAAAACATAAATCCGTTTTCCCTGCTGGCCAGAAGAAAAAACCTACCCTGGCTGGCCGCAGCATCAGTTATTTTGTTGCTCGGAATCGGCTGGATCTGGCAGACCGGGGTAACCGGCGCAACAGAAATTCTGGAAACCAATTTGCGGTCAGCAGGTTGGAAGAAATTGTCAAATGACGGATCGGAACCAATGCAGGTTATTTTATCGGATGGTAGTAAAGTATTTCTCGAAAGCAGCAGCCAGATCCGATACGCCGAAAAGTTTAGCGGGCCGCTACGTGAAGTGTATCTGGAAGGAGAAGCTTTTTTTGAGGTTCAAAAGAATCCTTCCAAACCGTTTCTGGTATATTCAAATGGACTGATAACCAAAGTTTTAGGAACCAGCTTTACGATAAAATCCCGTTCGAATGATCCCGAAGTTACCGTTTCCGTCAAAACCGGCCGTGTGTCTGTATATTCCGGAAAATCGGCGCAAACGCAGGATCCGGAATCCCACGGAATTGTACTGATCCCGAATCAAAAAGCAGTTTTTAGAAAAGAATTGGCCACGCTGAGTAAAACCCTCGTCGAAAAACCAACGATTGTGGTCAGGAAAGATGAAATACCCTCGTTTGTCTTCGAAGATGCGCCTGCGTCAAAGGTCTTCGCAACGTTGGAAAAAGTCTACGGTATTGAGGTTGTATTTGATGAGGAAATCATGAAGGATTGTACGCTTACGATCAATCTGAATGAGGAAGATCTTTTTCAGAAACTTGAGGTAATTTGTAAGGTGCTCGATGTCAAATATAAGCTGATAGATGCTCAGGTTATTATTTACAGCAGTGGGTGCAGCAGCTGACCTGTAATTTTTATTCTTTAATCACCGCTTAAATCAGAGCCTATGTAACACTGAAATCTTTACTCCTACAAAAAAGCACCAGTAGTGTTGAGACCACCACTGATGCCGGTTACCTCCTGAAAGTACGGTTCAATGCACTGCGACGGTTTCCCGCCGCACCGGGAGATGTCTTTGTTCAAAAAATTCACAAAAACGATTAAAGCTAATGAAAAGACAGCTATTTCTAAATCAATTTTTATTCCGCCTTATGAAAATATCACTATTGCAAGCCTTTCTGGCGGTGATTTTTACAGGTGTTTCTCTGGCGAACGAAGTTTCCGCGCAGGAACTTCTCACCCGAACCATCAGCCTGAACGTGGAAAAACAGGACCTCAGGAAGGTATTGAACAAAATCGAAACGCAGGCTCACATAAAATTTGCTTACCGGCCGCGCGTGTTGCCGGCAGATTCTAAAATTTCGTTGGTAGCCGTCAATCTTTCGCTCGCAGAAGTGCTCGAAAAAGTTGTTAAACCACTGCGTCTTCGTTACGAAGTGATCGGGCAGCAAATTATTCTAAGTCCCGAAATTGTCAAGAAAGATCAGTCGGCCGGACAGACCGGCCTGCTCACTCCACACGGATCAGCCTCTGTAGACCTGACGGTTTCCGGCAAAATCGTTGATGACAAAGGTGAATCTTTACCTGGCGTCAGCATTATTTTAAAAGGCACCCAACGTGGCACAATTACGGACAAAGATGGGAAATACACACTCGAAGTTCCGGATCAGGAGGCAGTGCTCATATTTTCTTTTGTAGGCTATCTGGCAGAAGAGATCCCTGTTGGAAACAGAAATACGATTGATTTAACACTCAAAACCGATAACAAATCCCTTGAAGAAGTAGTGGTAGTAGGATATGGTACACAGAAAAGAGCCAACGTAACCGCGGCGATTTCTTCTGTACCTATGAGTGAAATTAAAGATATGCCTGTGTCAAACGTTGCGACTGCACTGCAGGGAAAAATTCCGGGGGTTGTTGTACAGCAAAGCAGTGGTACACCGGGTAGCACGCCAGCCATTAAAGTGCGTGGTTTTGGATCCATTAGCGCAGGAAATGCTCCGCTGATTGTTGTTGACGGAAATATCGTGAATGCAAACATTTTCAGTACATTAAATACAAACGATATTGAGAGTATGGATGTATTAAAAGATGCATCTTCCACAGCTATTTATGGTTCCAAAGGTTCTAACGGCGTTATTCTGGTTACAACAAAAAGAGGAAAAGGCGGTAAACCAAGTGTGAATCTGGATGTTTTTACCGGTTTTCAGCAGATAAGCAAAAAAATAGACCTGATCAATTCACAGCAATTTGCTGAATTCGGTAAAGATGCTTCCAACAATGCATATCTGGATAACATCAAAGGTGCAAATATCACGGATCCCAACAGTGTGCGCCCGACAGATTATCTGCGGTATCGTTATCCAAGAGGTGAAGTATTTGAATGGTTAAATTTTGATGATCCGGCAAAAGTTGCCGCGCTCCCTTATACCGACTATCAGGATGAAATTTTCAAAACGGCCAAAATGAACAGCTACCAGCTTTCTGCTTCCGGCGGAACGGATAAGGCACGTTACAGCATTAGCGGCGGATATCTGCAGCAGGATGGTATCATCCGCAGATCGGCTCTGGACCGGTACACTTTGAGAGCGAATGTAGAAGTTAACCTTCTGCCAACGCTTAAAATCGGGATGAATCTGAACCCGTCTTACAAAATCCAGCAAGAAGTAAGAGATGCCGGGCACTGGGCAGATAATGCGGTAGTTAATTCTGCCTTGTCCGTTATGCCTTTTATACCCATTTATGCAGCTGACGGCTCATATACTTCTCAAACAGCATTCGCAGCTCCGTATAATTATCCTGGTATTACAAACCCGGTTGCCAACATTACAGAATATAACAGCCAATACCTGACAACCAATTTATTGGGAAATACTTACGCCGAACTTAACTTATTTAAGGATTTCACATATCGGGTTTCCGGAAATATCAATTTCACCGGTAACCGCCGCAATGCTTACCGTACTTCCAAAATGCCTTTAAACCAGATTCTACCGCCTTCTGTCTCAACCGGAACCGCTTTTTCTGATCAAGGTCTGAGCTGGCTTTTCAACCAAACACTGAACTACAGCAAGTCTCTAAATGACATTCATAATTTTGATGTTCTGATCGGTATGGAATCAACCAAATTCCAGTATCAGGATAGCCAGGGAACAGGTAGCTCATTCCCGAATGACGTTGTGGAAACCTTGAACGGCAGTGCGAGCGGTACAACCACAACATCCGTTTCATCAAAAGTTGAAAATGCTTCCGCCTCTTATTTCGCAAGAGCAAATTACAACTATAAAGGTAAGTATCTGGTAAACGTTTCGGTTCGTCGCGACGGATCATCAATTTTCGGATCAGAAAATCGCTGGGGAACATTCCCGGCCGGATCGTTAGGCTGGAGACTAAGCGAGGAAACATTTATGAAAAGTATTTCTTCGTTATCGGAAGCCAAGTTGCGTGTTAGCTATGGCTTGGCAGGAAACAATGCTTTTACCAACAATTACCCTTATGTAGCAACTCTCCGGTCCGACAATTATAGTTTTAACAATAGTTTGGTAAATGGTCTTGCTCCTTCGTCCCTGGCAAACCCGTTGCTTGGATGGGAACGCAGCCGACAGTTGGATGCAGGTATTGACCTTGGATTTTTCAACAACCGCATTTCGTTAATCGTCGATTATTATCAGCGTACGACCACAGATTTATTACTATCTGTGAATGTGCCCACGGTAACCGGTTTTAGCTCAGCGGTGACGAACATTGGTAAAATGGAAAACAAAGGATGGGAGTTTGGATTAAATACCCGTAACCTTACGAAAGCAGTGATCTGGAACACCAGTCTGAACTTGTCCTTCAACAGAAATAAAGTTCTTGCGCTCGGGCCAAACGGAGATCCGATCCGCAGTGCCAGTGGTGTTGGAGAAACAAACATTACCCAAATCGGTTCACCGATAGGTAATTTTTACGGATATAAGCAAATTGGCATTTTTAAAGATCAGGAAGATTTAAATAGCAATCCCCATGACGCAACATCAAGACCGGGTGACGTCAAGTATGCAGATATCAATGGCGATAAGAAAATAGATGCAAATGACCGTACGATTATAGGCAATAACCAGCCGGACTTTATTTACGGAATCACGAATACATTTAGCTACAAAGGTTTCGATCTGAACATCGCTATTCAGGGAACACAAGGCGGAGAAATCTTAAACCTGAGCCGTCGTTTCTTTGAAAATCTGGAAGGAAATGCAAATCAGCTAAGTACCGTTCTGACAAGGTGGCGTTCTGCAAGCGATCCTGGTGATGGCGTTACACCACGTGCGAATGCCCGTACGACTGGAAATAACAACGCAATTTCAAGCCGTTGGATAGAGGATGGGTCATACCTTCGTATTCAAAACATCAGTCTGGGTTACCAATTGCCTGCGTCGCTGATTAGTAAAGCGAAATTGCAGCAGGTAAGGGTTTATGCTTCGGCTCAGAACCTGTTCACTTTTACAAAGTATCTGAATTATAACCCTGAAGTAAGTAATTATGAGGGAGCAACTGTTGCAACTACCGGAACGCCGCTTCCTGGTCCATTGGCTTCTGGTGTGGATTATGGCTCTTATCCTCTGGCTAAAACCTTTACCATTGGCATAAACATAGGCTTCTAACCCTCAAAATTATAACGTTCCGTTAACACGGTTACTAAAATTTAAACATTAAGAACAATGAAAATATCAAAATCATATATTTTCCTGGCGGCAACAATTCTGCTCAATTCATGCAGCGAAAGCTTCCTTGACCTGAAACCAATCTCAACGGCCACCAGCGATAATTTTTACCGTACCGCTGACGATTTTAAAAATGCTGTCAATGGGGCTTATGCGGGTTTGCAATCAGCAGGCTTTGCAGGAAACAGTTATGTTTTCGGAGAAATTACTTCTGACAATACGGTTGCTGTGGCTTCCGGCTCGGTTACAGATCAGGACGAATTTGACCGTTTTTATATCAAAACAACCAATCCGTTTATCTCCGGCAGATGGAACGATGGTTACAGCGTAATTGCCCGTTACAATACCATTTTGGACAAAATTGGAGCCGTAACAATGGACGAAACGCTAAAAAACAGATACATCGCCGAAACCAAATTTTTACGTGCCGTAGTTTATTTTACACTGGTCCAGACTTTTGGAGACATTCCCCTGATCCTAAAACCTGTTTCCAGTCCTGACGAAGGTTATTCTTTCGGACGCTCTCCGAAAGCGGATGTATATGCCCAAATCGAAAAAGACCTGACCGAAGCTGAAAGCCTTTTACCTGTTTCTTATGCAGCAGCGGATATCGGAAGAGCTACAAAGGGTGCAGCCAAGGCATATCTGGGCAAAGTGTACCTGACACAAAAGAAATTTCCGGCGGCAGTTGCGAAACTGAAAGAAGTGATCGATCTGGGAATTTACAGCGTGCTGCCCAATTATGCCGACGTATTCAAGGTGGCAAATAAGAATAACAAGGAATCCGTTTTCGATATTCAGTTCAAGTCCGGCGGAGCGGCAGAGGGTAACGGCTGGCCAAATTCCTTTGCTCCCCAGAATTCAGGAAATGCTGTGATCGCGTTTGGTGGTGATGGAAACAACACACCAACTGCCGATATCATCGCTGCTTATGAGACAGGTGATTTGCGCAAAGACGTTTCTGTGGCTTCATCTTACGTAAACGCTGCCGGCCAGGTCATTCCCGATAAATTCATCAAAAAATATTATGACGTCCCTGTCGCTAAAAACGATAACGGTAACAACATTCCACTGATCCGCTACACCGACGTGCTTCTGATGTACGCGGAAAGTTTGAACGAAGTAAGTTTCCAGCCGAATGGTGATGCACTGAATTATCTGAACCAGATTCGTACCAGAGCAGGACTTGCTAAAAAGACTGCTGCTGAAATTCCCGATCAGCCCGCTTTCCGCCTTGCAATGGAACAGGAGCGTCGCGTTGAGTTTGCATTTGAAGGGCATCGCTGGTTTGACCTCGTCCGTACTGGCCGCGCAGTTACCGTGCTGAATAGCAAAAAGGACCAGATCAGATTGGTGACACCACTGACCGACAACAATCTGGTGTTCCCTATTCCGCAAAGCCAGATCGATATTAACAAAGAAAAAATCAAACAAAATCCAGGGTATTGACCCGAATTGTTTTTAAGAAACGAGGCGCAAAAGATTTTGTGCCTCGTTTCTTTTTTCCCCCGCTTAACATTTACGATCCTGTTTGCTTTAAAAGCGATTCATGCTCAAAATCAATCTGATCATTTCAAAAAAAGCCCTATATTGGTTCAATAACCTGAACACAAACGGGCCTTCCCCGAAATGAAAAACGAAATCGAAAAAAATGACACCAACTGGCGCCTGAAAGCCATCATGGGCGGTTCAATAGGAAATCTGGTTGAGTGGTACGACTGGTATGCATACTCCGCGTTTTCCCTATATTTTGCCGGAAGCTTTTTCCCTGATTCCAATCCCACTGTACAATTGCTCAACACCGCAGGCATCTTCGCTGTTGGATTCCTGATGCGGCCCATCGGTGGTTATATTTTTGGCAAATTAGCAGATACAAAAGGACGAAAGACAGCCATGACTTTGTCGGTTTTGCTGATGTCTTTCGGCTCTTTGCTCATTGCATTTCTCCCGGGGTATGCTTCCATCGGCATTGCTGCGCCGTTGTTACTTTTAGTCGCCAGATTATTGCAGGGATTAAGCGTGGGAGGCGAATATGGTACTTCTGCCACCTATCTGAGCGAAGTAGCGACCAAAGAGAGAAGAGGATTTTATTCCAGTTTCCAGTACGTAACATTGATTGGCGGCCAACTTATTGCTTTGGGTTTACAGCTAATATTACAACGGATTTTCCTGACCGACCAGCAAATGCATGCGTGGGGATGGCGTATTCCCTTTGTTATCGGTGCAATTTTGTCATTGGTGGCGCTTTACCTGAGAAGTAATCTGCATGAAACTGAGGCTTTCAAAAGTGAGGACGCACCCGCGAAAAAGAAAGGATCATTGCGAGAATTGTTGAAACATCCGCAGTCCATCGCCGTGGTAGTGGGTCTTACTCTTGGCGGAACGCTGGCATTTTACACCTACACCACCTACATGCAAAAGTTTCTGGTGAATACCGTCGGCCTTACTAAAGACCAGTCCACTATTTTGACCTTCTGTTCGCTGCTTATTTTCGCTCTCTTGCAGCCTGTATTTGGCGCAGTGAGCGACCGTGTCGGAAGACGGCCACTGCTGATCGGTTTCGGGATTTTAGGCACGCTGTGTACTTATCCGCTCCTGACCACGCTCAGCCACGCCACCAACATGTGGCAGGCATTCGGTCTTCTGATGGCCGCGCTCCTCATCGTAAGCGGCTATACTTCCATCAACGCTGTTGTGAAGGCTGAGCTGTTTCCGGTCGAAGTACGCGCATTAGGCGTAGGTCTTCCCTATTCACTTACTGTGGCGATCTTCGGAGGCACCGCTGAATATCTTGCTTTGTGGGCCAAAAATATGGGACATGAAAGCTACTATTACTGGTATGTGACGTTTTGTATCTTCATTTCCCTGATCGTTTATGTCAAAATGCAGGACACGAAACATACTTCATTGATAGACAAGGCATAACAAATTTTTGTTCGTCGGACTGACGTCAAAGTTTATCTACGAATAAATAAACTTTCTCTTGACATAGTACATTTAATTTTATATCTTTCTAGAAACCAAAACTTCTGGAGATATGAACATGATGGACCGAATCGAACATTGGGGCGATACGCATCATCCGGCCTGGCTGGATGTCGTTCGCATTGGATTGGGCGTATTGCTTTTTGTAAAAGGCATTAGTTTTATCAGCGATACTACGAAGCTCTCCGAACTTGTCCGTGAACTGGATGTTCAGCTCTGGACTGTTGCGGCTGTTCATTACGTTGCCTTTGCGCACATTTTTGGGGGATTTCTGATTGCCCTGGGGTGTCTCACGAGATTTGCCGCCCTCATCCAGATTCCGATCCTGATCACCGCCGTATTTTTCGTGAACATCAGAATGGGATTTTCTTATCTCAACTCAGAGTTATGGCTTTCCATGATCACATTTGCACTTGTGGTTATTTTCGCCGTTGTTGGTTCCGGTAAATTTTCGATGGACGAATGGATGAAAAACCACGATAATTGATTTAAACCAACTCACCAACAGCCTTATACAGATATTTCTTTTTGTATTCCAATGGCGTCATATCGGTCACTTTTTTGAAGTGCCGGTAAAAATTCGACACGTTATTGAATCCGCACTCGAAGCATATTACCTCAGTGGCCAGCCTGTCTTCAATTAAAAAACGGCAGGCATGGCTGATGCGGATCTCCACCAGAAAATCATTAAAAGTTTTTTTAGTCATCAGCTTGAAATACCTACAAAACGATGTGATTCCCAGATTGGCTATCGCGGCCACATCCTGTAAACTGATGTCGTTCCGGTAATTGGCCAGCGTAAATTCATATACTTTGTTAAGGCGCAGCGTCTCAGAATCGTTGGATTTATAAAACGCATGTGCAGAAGCGATACTTTCCTTTTCGTTCGTTTCCGCCAAAATTTTAAGAATTGAAAGCAATGCGATCAGGCGGTCCAGATTCAGGGCATTCACTGCTGCGTGCATCAGCGGAATAATCTTCTCCCGCGCCTCGCCGTTAATCACAAGTCCTTTCTTCGCACGCTCAAACAATTTGGGAATTAAATATGCCTCCGGAAGCTGTAACAGGTCACTTCCCAGACAATCAGGAAGAAAGTGGATGATGATCGCTTCTGAGTTCTGACTTGTTTCAAGGCCTTCTTCAACCCGCCATGTATGCGGCAGATTCTCTCCCAGCAAGATTAACTCACCATCAGTAAAGTTACTGATATTGTCGCCGATGAAGCGTACGCCTTTTCCTTTTACCAGATAGTGAAGTTCAAGTTCCGGGTGATAATGCCATACCGTACCGAACCCGGAATTCTTGTCGTGGCGGATACTGAACGAGGTCTGCGATTGGATCGGAACCTTGTGAAAATGGGGTTTCATACTAAATCAATTTCGGCAACATATCAAATTTGCCGGTTGTCTGTTAGTAAAAGAAAACTTTATTCGTTTCTATCCAATTTCTTTATTAAAAAAATTTAATAAACCTTGGTTACACATTAAATCTCCGGCCTGGCTGCGTTGAATGCTACTTTTTTTAAGTTAAATTATTTCAAAATTCAACATCTGTAAAATGATTTATCCATGCAGCGCTGTACGGAATTTCGTCAACACTGCATGGATAAATTTTCTTCGTCAAACTAGTATAGTACGGGCCCTCAATAAGGCTTTGTGGTCCCCTGGATCAACCAGATTTTCGAATAATGGTGATCTTTACTCTGTCCTGACGGCACAAATTGTGTTGGCACCAGTTTATCAATCGCCGCATTGTAATTGACCAGATAACTTGGGTCAATATTGGCCGTTGGATACATGTACCGGATCGGTAATGCCGCACCATATTGCGCCACAGCGCCTGTTTTCAAGGCCGGGTAACCAGTCCGTCTCCAGTCGAACCACGATTGAACACCAAACCAGGATGAAATCCATTTTTGCTCAATAATACGTTCCTGCTTTACGGTTGCCGATGCGTAAGCGACGGCTGGCTGCGCGTAATAGGTATCAAAATTGACACTGGCTGACGTAAACACACCCGCTTTGTCCATCGACGCGCGTATCGCTTTTTTATAGTGATCTTCCGGATCAGTTGCACCGAATCCACCCAGTAAAGCAGCTTCTGACAAAATAAATTCCACCTCGTTGTAAGTCATCAGATCCATGGTAACGTAAGGGTCCGTGTTTTTCCGATAACGGTCATGAATGTAAGAAATGTAGGGATTGCGTTCATTTGGATACGTCGCAGCGTCGTTGCCTTTATTATAAGCAACGGCCGAAGTGATTGACATTCCGATCGGCAGACCAACGTAAAGCGAAGTATCAGCGCTGGAAGAATTTGCCGGCACATAAACTACCGAAAAAGACTCACCATATTTATTTGTAACAGTTTTGGTTGTTGCAGCCGTTACATTGGCATCCCATTTCCGTTGTACAGGTTGAGCCCATCTTTCCAATCTTGGATCTTTGAGGCTAATCAGTTTATCAACCAGGGTCTTGCCTGGTTTCAAAAGAAAGTTCGGGTTTGCTGCGTTCAGCAGACCGCCGGGAGCGGCGTTGTCTGCGGTTGTCCCCAAAAATGCAATCGAGGCGTCATCGCTGTTGCTGGCAAATGCAGCTGCGCTAGCTTCCTTAAATTCTGTTTCAAGATTAATTCCCAAAGCGCTCATATCTGCCTTTTTATCTGCAAGACGCAGGCAGTAACGCAGGCGCAGGGAGTTCGCAAATTTCTTCCATTTCGCACCATCGCCTTTGTACAACACATCTGCTGTGGCACTCACGGCATCCTTCGCTTCCAGGCTGCTCAGCAACGAATTAGCTTGTTTCAGATCTGTCAGAATCCCTTTGTAGATTTCCGCCTGGGCATCATATTTAGGAAAATATTTACCTGTATTGGCGTTAAGTGCTTCTGAATAAGGAATGTCTCCATACAAATCAGTCATCAACCCGAACATCGCAGACTTCATCGTGAGCGAGATCGCCTGGAAAAGACGGTTATTATCACGGACACCGTTGTCGTATATCAGTTTATTGTTGCGGAGCACATCAAAAGCATTTACTCCCGAGGTGCCGATCCACCCTTCCTGTACCCAGGCGTACTGGTTGATGATCGCTGCACCCTCATTCGTTCCCGCCTGCATGTACTGCATGGTGGCACCAATTTTGGACCCATCTCTTCCCAACGTATACACGATTTTACCCGCGTTTGTCAATACATAAGTCAATATGTAATTGGAAGAAACATTTTCCGGAGAATTCGGATTTTTATTGACACTAGTCAGATCTTCACATGAAGTCAAAAAAAGACACAATGTCGCAAAAAAGGTAATGTATATCGATTTTATAGCTCTCATTTTGTCTTTCAGTTTAAAAATCAACATTCAGTTTAAATCCTAATGAGCCGGTGAAAGGCAGGATATTGTAATATTCTATGCCTTGTGTCCAGCTTGTTCCGTTCTGCTGGAAAGCCTTTTCAGGATCGAATCCCTTGATTCCCGCTTTGGTCCACATAAACAGGTTGTTACCAACCACGGCAATTGATGCATTTTGTACTTTCAATCTGTTTACAAATGCTTTCGGCAAACGATACGTCAAAGATACCTCACGCAGTTTCACGTAAGTTGCACTGTACATGTTACGGTCCGGAAAAGGACGGTTTGCATAACGGTAAGCACTGAAAGGATCCAGCCATTTACTGCCTGCACCACCCAGGTTTTCTGTGTAAACTGTTTCACCTGCGGCATTTTTTGTTGCAAATACACCCGGATTCAAACTCGCATCCTGTACCCGAACTTTTGCCTCTGTACTTCCCTCAGGCCACGCAAAACCATGATAATCTGCATTTCTGCCACCAACCCAGTTACCCAGGTATTTTGACGGATCTGCTTTAATCTGGTCCGGCAGGCTTACGTTTGGATCATAACTTACGCCTGTAAGCGTTTCTTCGCGCTGGCCGTTATTACCCAAAAACATCATCGTATTGGAGTAAAAGGAACCTCCCTGACGCCAGTCTACATTGGCAAACAGCGTGAAGTTTTTGTAAGTCACGGTTGGCTGAATACCCATCAGGATATTGTGGTTGAAATTACCAATTTTGACAATTTTGTTAATGTCTGTATTGGTCTGGTAAAGCCCACCCGCCGTCACAATCGGATAATTGTAGTAAGGCGAATTTTTGTCTTCCACTTTCAACATCGGCTGTTCGTAGATATCTCCGATTTGCCCGCCTTCGTAAGTACGCACCATTGCGCCACCACTTTCGTTGGTCGCAATGTATTTGATTCCGTCGGCCAGCCTTCTGATGTAAGCACGGTTGCGGCTCAGCGTAAAATTCAGGTCAAAAGTCAGATTTTCTGTTTTGACCGGCGTCGTTACGATTCCAACTTCAAAACCTTTACTTTCAACAAGTCCGGCATTGATCAGCTTGCTGACAGCGCCCGATTCAACAGGAACCGAAATTCCCAGAATCTGATTTTTGTTGTTTCTTTCGTAATAAGTTGCTTCGAGACCTAAGCGGTTTTGCAGGAATTTGACATCAAAACCAACTTCCATTGACGTTGCAATTTCAGGTTTCAGGTTGGCATTTTTCAACGTTCCAGCCATGAACATTCTCTTTGCACTGCCCCAGTCTGCTGCTGTTGAATATGTCTGGATCAGGTTGTAAGGTGCCACGTCGTTACCCACCTGTGCATAACCGGCTCTCACTTTTGCCAGACTTATCCAGCTTGGCATACTAACCATTTCAGAAACCAGAACGCTCAAAGATGCCGAAGGATAAAAATATGAATTGTTTCCTTTTGGCAGAGTACTGGTCCAGTCGTTACGTGCTGTCAGATCCAGGTAAACCATATCTTTGAATCCAAGTGAAGCAGATCCGTAAGCGCCATAGAGCAATTTGCGCGACAAGCTGCTGCCATAAGTAACCGTTCCAGGTGCACCGTTGGCAATGTTGTACAAATTTGGCACTACCAGAGAAGCTGCGTTATTGTCCAGAGCACGGCCATATTGTTCAAGGCGGTTACCTCCTGCCATGGCGTTCAGACTCCAGTCTTTGCCGAAATTTTTCTTGTACGCAATGATTAAGTCCAGGTTCGTTTCCTTAGAATATGTGTTTCTGATGTTGTATGCACCATTCACATATTCGAAATTGTTAAATGCCTTTTTTGATTCGAACAATTCGTTGTATGCGTCCCGGGAATAACGTCCGGTGATCGAAAACTCTTTGCTCAGATCATAATCCAGCTGAATTTTGCTTACTGTTCTGTCACGTTTGAAACCCGTCGGGTTTTCGTAGACCAGATAAAATGGGTTATTCTGTTTGTCCTTGTATTTGCGCTGCGCAATGCCCTCCTGGCCTGGTTGCCAGTAATCTCTCAACTGATTGATATCAATCTGAGCACCTGTTTCATAAATACTTCTAACAGGATCATTACGACTTGCGTCAATCAATGGTCTGTTATCGGAGCCCGATTCTGTAATGTTCAGATTGAACGAAGCACGCAATTTGGTCGTGATGTTGTAAGTCGTATTGAGGGCAATCGTCAGACGCGAAAGGTCCGTGTTAGGGATAATGCCTTTGTTGGTCATATTTCCGAGCGACAATCTGAAATTACCTTTGTCGTAATTACCGTTCACCGACACATTATTGGTATTGGTGGTTCCGGTTTGGAAAAAATCCTTAAAACGATTCGGGTGAGAGATCAGAGGAGTTTTTACGCCATTTGTATTCCACTGTGCCCACATTTCACCTTTGTCAAGCGCAGCGCCCCAGCTTTCATTTTCCTGTTCTTCCAAAACGTGCGCACCCGTTTTTCCAGATCCGAATTTGTTTTGTACATGAATATATTGAAGCGGAATATCAAAAACCACTGCGGTATTCAATGAAACGCCGATTCCTTTTTTACCACCTGCACCGGATTTTGTCGTGATCAGCACAACGCCGTTTCCTGCGCGTGAACCGTACAGCGCCGCCGCACTTGCTCCTTTCAAAATCGAAACGTTGGCAATATCATTCGGGTTGATATCGGAAATCGGGTTCCCCATATCTGCTCCGCCAAATCCGTTGCTCAGCTTGTTTGCAACCGGCACTCCATCAATCACGAAAAGTGGCTGATTATCGCTGTTCAGCGAGCTGGCACCACGGATTATCATGCTCACTGACGAGCCGACACCGCCGCCCATTTGAGAAATTTGCACACCGGCAACTTTACCCGAAAGGGCATTTAAAACGTTATTTTGCGGCGTTTGAGTCAATGCGGCACCTTCCACATTACCAACCGAATAACCCAGCGATCTTTTTTCTCTTTTAATACCCAGGGCTGTAACGACTGCTTCCTTCAATGTTTCCACACTTTCAACAAGCGCAACATCGATCGTTGTTTGCTTCCCCACCGGAATTTCCTGGCTAACAAATCCGATATAGGAAAAAATCAGTATCTGCTTTTCATTTGCAATTTCAATGGAATAGTTTCCCGAAGCATCCGTGGTCGTTCCGCTTTGAAGCCCTTTCACCAATACGTTCACACCCGGCAAACCTGAACCGTCCTTTGACGAAGTGACTTTCCCACTTACACTCTGAGCAGCCTGTCCTTCGGCGGCAACAAGCGGTTCAGTACTTTCGATCAGACCGGTCGCAGCACTGATCGGTGACAACACCACCTGTTTCCCAATAATGCGGTACTTCACATTCAGCGGTGTCAGCAACTCTTCGAGTACTTTTGCCAGTTTTTCTCCCGAAACATCAAGTGAATATTTTTTTGCCGCCGGAATGAGTTTTGATCGGTACGTAAACTTCACATCCGCCTGTTTCTCAATGCCCGACAAAATTGTGGTTACACTTTGATTCTGAAGTCTGAGACTTATTTTTTTGTTTAAAAGGTCTTGTGCGTCCGCGCCGCCTGCCAGCGAAACAGTTGCAAAGATCACCGCTATACAAACCTGAAGAAGAGATATTCTCATAAGGCGATATAGGAATTCCTGGGTCAGTAATTCTTTTTTCATTAGTTTTGATCTGTTCTTGTTTTGAGAAAAGCAATAACTATCCTTCATCCGCTGAAATCGGATGCCGTTTCGAAAGAACGTATAAGGAGTCTTGAGAGCCGATAACGCCGGAATCGTTATCGGCTTTTTTTATGTAAAGTTTTATATATCCATATTTGAATGATTAAATTGAAAAGAACTAAGGGTTAGGATCGTCAATTACATTTCTGCCCCGACACCACTACCTGGCCGTCGACGACTTCATAGGTTGCTTCAATTGCCTCGCAAATCACGTCAAGGCGTTCAAATAATGTTTCGTTACTCAGTGAAGTAGTCAAATGACACCCCGACAGGAGCGCTTTGTCAAATTGAATTTCTACGCCATAAGCTTTTTGCAGCGCTTCAAAAATGGAAGCAACAGGTGCATTTGTAAAGGTAAACTGCATCAGTTCTTCCTGCGTGATCACCACCTGTGGCTGCTCCACCAGTGCACGGATCAGCTTTTCCTTTTCTCTGAAAAATATGGCCCGCTGATTAGGGATCAAAGTGAGATTTTTCGAAACGGAAACTGCGCTCCCGTTCGTTGAAACAGACACCTTCCCTGTTTTAACTGAAACCACTACCTGCTTGTTTTCTTCAAATGCGTTAACTGAAAAGCTGGTGCCCAATACTTTTGTCACCACCTCATTAGCATATACGATAAAGGGTTTACGTGGATTTTTCGTCACGTAGAAAAAGGCCGCTCCGGATAGGAAAACATCCCTGCTCGGACCGTCAAAATTATTAACATAGCTCAAACGGCTATCTTTTTCAAGTATCACTTTACTTCCATCCGACAAGTTTACCGTCATCGGCTGGTCAGTTGTATTTACAACCTCGCTGACAGGCAATTTCACCTCCTCCATCAGTTTGGTATAAAGTCCGTTTTGTGCGGAAGTGGTTCGTTGGTATTGCCACCAGCCAATGCCCAGAATAAACAGCACCGAAGCGGCAACCGGAAACAGAACCCGGCTGAACCAAAGTGGCTTGCTTACAGGCTTATTTTCAATGGGTAAAGCGTTTTCAATTCCTTCCCATATTGAAGCTACTTCAAGCTCATCGACATTTGCTTTGTGAACCTCGGATAGTTGCAGTACAATTTGCCTCGCATTCGCAATCATTTCCGCCTGTCGGGGGGAATCTTTTATGATATCCAGCCAAATCGATTCTTCGTCCGAACGGCCATACTTCGCCCATTCGATGAATTGTTCATCTTTAACAAAATCCTCAACAGTATACTGCGCGTATTTTTTGAACATAGTATTATGCTATCTGACCCCTAAATCAGAGTTGACCAGGGTTGTACCCATTTTTTATAGCAAATTTTCAATTTATTTTTGGAACCCCAAAAGAAGAAGAATAAGCCAGCCAGCCATTTCGAAAATGGATCTTAACTGGCTGATTGCGCGATGTAAGAGATTGCGGACAGACTGGTTGTTCAGATTCATCAGCCTGGCTATTTCTTCGAGACTGAAGTCATGGTGATAACGGAACAAAATTACTTCCTGCTGCCTTTTGGAAAGCTGTTCAATTGCGTGTTGAAGCCGGTTGGCCTGTGCCTGATCCGCCTCATTTTGAATAAAATATTCTTCAAAAGAGAATTCTCCGATAATATTTTCAAGAATCAGCTCGCCGGCAGGACCCGAAACATGATGCTCTTTTTCCATGTTCCGGATAATTCTGTTTCTAAGGGAGCGGAAAAGGTAAAATTTTACCGAATCTGTTCCGGATAAATTCTCCCGTGTGACCCAGATGTGGAGAAACAAGTCCTGAATGCTGTCTTTGATTAGCTGCCGGTTCGATGTAACCCGGTAACCGTAACTTAATAAATCCTCAATATACAAACTGTAAATGCGGGCAAAAGCATCCTTGTCACCTTGCCTGAAGGTGTCCCATAAAAGCATATCAGAACCAGTTGTCTTCAATTTCAGCTGTTATTGAGATACAAGAAAAAATACGGGCCTTACTTTCTTTCCCCCAAAGCCCCTGCGTTATAAATATACTACCTAACACCGATAACCTCACGATATAACGCCGTTAGATAACAATAATTTAACAGCTTAGACCCCGTAGTTCTATATTATGTCAGGGCATTTACGATTTTGGCAACTCTATGCTTAAATATAAAAGCTTAATTTTAATTTAAATAATCATATTTAAAGAAGATGCTTTTTTGCTCGATATTTATTTGAAAAACAGGCTTTTTTTGGTTTTAAAACGCGATCTCTTTGTTTCCCGGATAGAAATTTTTCTAGCAATGCTATTCGCTTCTCATTTGCCGGTCCGGTCTGTTCAAATCTGGATTCTTGTAGCGGGGTGCTGTAATTTAATCCCTATGCATTGGCAATTACCACTTTCTGGCGCAGAATCTGCTTGGCCTTGATCAGCTGGTTTTTTACGGTGTTGGTCGAAATACTCAGAAAGCTGGCAATTTCCTTGTACGATTTCCCCTCTTCAACATTGAGTTTGAAAATCTGTTTCCTCTTTTCTGAGAGCGCGTTTACTGCATTTTGAATTGACTGAAGATGTGCTTCCTTTTCATCCACTTCGTCATCGGTGTAGGTTTTCATTCTGTCAAGATATTGCTCGCGCAGAATTTTATCTTTATCAAATTTCTTAAACTGATCAAAAACCTGATTCCGAAGGCTTACAAAAAGATATGCCTGGAAACTGTGTTCAGGTTTGATCTGCATTCTGCGGTCCCAGATTTTGGCAAAAACGTCCTGAGTTACGTTTTCTGCTTCCTCTTCATCTTTTAGTAGTGTCGTGCAGAATTTGAGAGCGGGTGAGCGAAAGTGTTTATACAATTGTGTAAAAGCAGCTTCATCTCCTTGCGTTACGCGATAAAGGATTTGTTCATTAGGAAAATTCATAGGATTTAGGAAGTATAGGATATAAAAAATCAATAGATTTCAATCAGTTGTCAACCATTTTAGGTTAAAGCGATAGTGTATACTGCTGCTTATCAAATGAATAAGGTTGTCGGGCGACTGTGTCAGCGCCAGATATCCTCTTGGTTCAGCGTGTGTATCGTCCATTTCAAATGCCCCCGTCCAGGCTCCTCCATTCAGATAACGCTCTTTTCCGTCAGTTAAAAGTTTTTTCACCGGCCATGTTTTCCCCTCGTCATAGGAGATAGCCGCAAACATGCCATAACCCTTAAACGTCTTACCCTCAGAATCTTTGAAGTTCATCCCCGCATCCTCCGGTTTGGTTTCCTCCGGATGATGCGTGAAAGAAATCAATAAAAGAGGGCCTTCGTTTGTTCTGTAAAAAATCAGTCGCTGACCGCCTCCAACCGGCGGAAATTGTGATGGTGAATAAGTCCAGCTTTTTCCCATATCTTTCGAAATGCTGATTGGCATGTGCATTTTTCCGTCAGCACCTTCAATGTTATTGTTTCTTCCCAGAGCCATCAGGCTTCCGTCTTTCAGCTGCACCAGTCCCGCATGAATTCCGGCAATAAGTCCGCCTGTTTTGCCCGACTTAAATTCCGGCGTTTCGGATCCGGAATAAGGATTTTCCCAGGTTTTACCCTCATCCTTGCTAATATGAATTGCCGTTCCGCCTGACGAACTTGGATCCGCATCACCAGCCTGTATCAGCCAGCCTTCCTTTGTTTTGATCATTCCCGCAATGACCTGATTTCTTATCTGATGCTCAGGATCAGCCATTTGTGGTGCGGTCCATGTTGCACCATTATCTTTACTTTTCCTTAAAACCATGGCCAGATTTTTCCAGTCGCCATCGGCCTCTACGCCATTCATATGATACAGGTTTCCGTTCCCATCATCGAACAGTGAAGTTCCCGTCATGTTCCTGTCGGGAACATTGAAAAACTCTGATGGATTATCCCAACGATCCTGACCTGCGCGCAAGCGGCTTGCGAGTATCGTCATTTCCCTTCCCGACTCCTGATTGGTTGAAAACCAGGCTACAAGCAAATCTCCGTTGGCGCACCACGTGATGGCCGGACAGTGGTTGTGGTGAAAGAACGGAACCTGATCCGGACAGTCCGGTTTGTGCACATACCGAATGGGTTCGAGAAACAATGGCTTGGTATCCAGCACTTTTTTCCAGGCAAAGTTTTTCTGAGAAACCTTCTGAAAAACTGCCGTTGGGCTATCCGCAACCAATGGTTTTGTTTCAGGCAAAACGCCTTCAACCACTCTGAAACCCAACTGAAAATGCTTATCTGCCGGAATCATCGCCATCCGGTTCGATGACCTGAGATAGATCGGAGGCGTTCCGTGACTGCCGCCGCGGGTAACTTTGTACAATCCACCTGAAACGCCGACGGGATCTGTTTGTTCACCTTTCCCGTAAGCGCCGTACCAGTCGCTACACCATTCTTCCACATTTCCGTGCATGTCAAAAACGCCAAAATCATTCGCAGGAAATTGCGCGACTTTTAGTGATACAACCACTGGCTCGCGATCCGTTTTTTGGCTTTTGAAATTCGTTTTTGGAAAGTAACGACCTGTCGAGAAATCAGTTACGGTTCCCGCCCGGCAAACATATTCCCATTCTGCCTCTGTCGGCAGGCGGTAGTTTTTCCCTTCCTTTTTACTCAGCCAGTCACAAAAAGCAACCGCGTTTATATAGTCAACATAAATTACAGCTTCATCATCTTCTTTGGAAAAACCGTCCTTACCGCGAAACTTTTTGTGTGCCGGATCAAAAGCTTCGTATTGCGCATTGGTTACCTCGGTGGCACCGATCCGGAAAGCCTTGGAAATGGTCGTTCTGTGAACAGGATTTTCATCTGCGGTTTCGCCTTCTCCTTCGGAGCCCATGTAAAAGCGGCCCGCAGGTATCTCCACCATCTTCATGCCCAGCGTGTTAGTGCTTTGTGCAATCATCTGATGAGTCAAAAAAGACGTCAATAAAACCGCTAATATCCTTTTCATAATTAGTTTTTACTGAACCAGATATTTTTTGAAATTGCTGGTGATGCCCAGCGCTTCATGAAGCTGGTCAATTTGCTCCAGTAATTGATCCATGCCTTCTTTCAATTCATCTGTGAGCACACCAACGTCTCTTCTTGTTTCTGTCGAAATCGGGAAGCCGCGTTTCTGAAGACTATACTTTGCGTTCGTCGGATAAGCTGCGTGTACAATTTCCATTGAATCGATGAAAAACTGCTGGACGCGTTTTACGTCCTCCTGACGTTCGGGATTGTTATAGTTTGCACAAATCCAGACAACCAGCTCAGGATAAATATTACCCTGAATACAGGACAACCCGGCAGCTCCTGCCTGCAAAGACGCAACCGCATTCACCATGTATGCATCATACAACCCAAATTTATAGCCTTTCCCAACCTGAATACGGCGTTTCACCTCTTCCAGATCCAGGCAGGTGTCTTTGTGGTAAACAATACGACCACTTTTAATCAGTTCTGCCAACACGTCACTGTTAATTAATCGCTTATATGGCACAGGGCATTCATAAAATCCGAGTGGAATATCATCTGTCAGGCTGATCAGCTCATTTGCACGCTGCATGAAAATCTCATCCGATTCATCTTCTTCTGCAATCAGGCCCGAAATTACGATCACCGCCTGTATTCCGGTAGCGTATATACGCTTTACAAATTCTGCCTGATCCGGGATGCTTCCGCCAAATGTACCGGTAGCAACCACAGGTACCCTTCCGGCAACCTGCTCCACAACAGTACGCGTAACTTCTAGCCGCTCATCTTCGCTCAGCTCATACATCTCACTGGATAAACAATTTGCGAACAGGCCTGCCGAACCTGCCTCCAGATAAAATTCTGTCAGGGTACGCAGTCCGTCATAATCTACCTCCCCTGTTTCCAGAAATGGTGTAAGCATTACGGGAATAAACCCCTGGGGTAAAGATGTTGCCTGAGGCGTTGAGTTAGCTTTCATGTCTTGTGTCAGAGATGATCAAAGTTTGAGGGCAAATGCCGGTATATAAAAATAGTGTTACTGAATTTCAGCTAAAAAATAACGCATGCTCCAGACAGGCTTCCCGTCCGCGAAAAATAATCAGTGGCTGTCGACTACCACTTCCTCTTCCCTTTCAACTTTTCCTTTTAACCGGGTCAAAAGTAAACCGACCAGGAAAATCGTGAGTGTTCCCACCACCATGATCATATTCTGATGTAACGGATTTCTCAGATATGCATATTGATCAGGCAGTTGGCTCGAAAATGTCATCCAGATGATGACTGCGATACCGAGTAACGTAGCGGTAAGCGCTTCGGCATTTTTTGTGTTTCTGGAAATAATTCCCAGCAGAAACAGACCCAGCATCCCTCCGGCAAAAATTCCCGAAAGCATCCACCAGATATCCAGGACACTTTTCACACCGATCATCGCGATTCCCGTCACCATACCTGCAAGACCGAACCCGGTAGTAGCAATGTATAATACACGCATGGACTGTTTTTCGGTAAGCCCGGACTTAATGTAGCGTTGGTAAATATCCACTGAAAATACAGTGGCAGACGAATTCATCCCCGAACTGATGGTGCTCATCGCCGCAGACATGATTGCCGCCACAATTAATCCAAGTAAACCTACCGGCACTTTGTTGACCATGAAATGCGGCATTACTTTATCACCATAATCCGCAGGTGTCAGTGTTGCGGCCAGTTTACTGATTGCTTCCGCACTTCCGTTTGGAAGACGCTCTGTGGCCGCTTGCATCGTAATTATGCGTAACAATTCGGGGTTGCTCTGATAATAAGCGTAGAGGCAGGAGCCCAGAATAAAAAAGATAAGTGAAACTGGCAAATAAAGGTAAACGCAAAGCCAGATTGAACCGGCAGCTTCTTTAATAGAGGAGGTTGTATGATAACGTTGTACATAATTCTGGTCCATGCCAAAATTATTGAGATTCATAAAGAATCCGTAGAATAGTACAACCCAGAACGACGCTTGCGTAAAATCAGGAGCAAAGCTTCCCAGGCTGAATTTATTATCTGCTTGACCTATTTCAATAATTTTTGGGATACCACCTTCCATGCCTGACACGACCAGGTAAAGAATCACCAGAGCTCCGATTGTCTTGATCACGCCTTGCACTACTTCCGTCCAGATCACCGCCTCCATACCGCCCAGCACTGTGTAAACAACAATGCAGACGCCGACAACAACCATGATCGTAGCCATAGGATAGCCTGTAAGCGCCTGGAGACTCAGCGCGATACCGAAAAATATCGAACCCATTCTTGCAAGCTGCGTCAGCAAAAAACAACCCACTGCATAGGTTCGTGCCCAGGGACCAAACCTGTGTTCAAGGTGTGTATACGCGGATACCTCACCCGTGTTCCGATAAAACGGAATAAAAAATTTGGTGGCAACCCAAGCCGCGAATGGCATCGAAAGACTGAATACAAATGAATTCCAGTTACTTCCGAACGCCTTTCCGGGAACGCCCAGAAATGTATTGCTACTCAAAAATGTAGCATAGATAGAAATACCAATTGCCCAGCCGGGGATTTTGCCGGAAGCCGTCGTAAACTGATCGGAGCTTGTATTTTTGCGGGAAAAATAAATTCCCACCGCTACCATTGCTGCCAGATACGCGATTACAATAGACAGGTCAATTAGAGGCAAGGATTTCATTTAACTTTTTGGGTAAGTATAACTTTATGACAAAGAAACAGGATAAAGTATATGATTTTATATCGATTTATATCCTTTTATTGTACGATCTTATCAAAGAGTTTTTTTCAGGTAAAAACCGCCTATTCCCGTTCGGGATTTCTATCCCTGAAAAAGTATCCAATTCCAATAGTTGAAATGATTATAAGAAGAAGCAATACGATTTTGGTCGCCAATCCTTCATTTGGATGTTTGAGAAGATATCGGATGTCCTGCGCTTCTTTTCCGGCCCATACGGCAAGTATTGTTCGGGGTATCATGCCAAGTGTTCCTCCGGCGAGCACCTGCCTTAATCTCGCGCCAGCCATTGCGAAAAACAGATTTGTAATAGCAAACGGCAGTACAGGCGAAAGTTTCGCAAAAAAGATCAGTCGCAGCTCATTCTGATGAAAACGTTTGAACAGAGAATTGACCTTCGGATAAATTTCTATAAGATTCGACCGCACCGATTCTGCATTGAAAAAGCGTGCAATACCATATATTATGGCAATCGCACCGAGATTCAACCCAAACAGCAACGGCAAAGCCGTCCAGCTCAGAAAGTATCCGTAAACGAGTGCCAGAAATGTAGGCGGAGTAAGCGCAATTGAAGAAGAAACAGTGAGGCAAAGCGTAAGACCGACCCACCAGATAATCGGCCAGCTACGGAGCAACGTTTCATGATTAATGGCCCAGACAGTCAGTAGTGAGGTGGTCAGCAAAGGCACGATCGTAAGTAAAAGGCTGACTATTGCAGGAAAGGAAAGTTTTTTTGCAGCTGAATTTTTCAAAAAATGATATTTTAATGACAATCGGTTCTAACGGTAATTTAACCAGATGTTTGGCCAAAAGGTTTTTTCTGAACCTATCTTTGTAAAACAAATAGCAATATGCCCACGTCCTGCCCGCTAACAGAGTTCTCTCTTTGAAAAAAAAGACGCTGGCCGGCAAACTACAATATCATAATGAAATTCGGAACAAAAGCCATACATGCCGGCGTAGAGCCGGACCCGACCACCGGTGCCATCATGACGCCGATTTACCAAACCTCCACTTTTGTTCAGGAAAGCCCGGGCAAACACAAAGGTTATGAATATGCACGGACGCACAATCCGACGAGGACCGCTTTACAAAATGCTTTGGCCGCGCTCGAAAATGGCAGCCACGGAATTTGTTACGCATCGGGACTTGCCGCCACCGATGCCGTTCTGAAATTATTTCTTCCGGGAGATGAAATCATCGTCACCAACGATATCTACGGCGGTTCTTACCGAATCATGAAACGGATTTTTGAGCCATTCGGACTGGTTTTCAAGTTTGTCGACATGACTGATATCCGCAATGTGGAAAATGCAGTTTCTGATCAGACCAAAATGATTTGGATCGAAACGCCTACAAATCCGCTTTTAAAGATCATTGATATAGCCGCAGTCACCAAAATTTGTAAAGAACGAGGCATTATCAGCGCAGTGGACAATACGTTTGCATCTCCATATTTACAAAATCCCCTGGATATGGGCGCCGACATTGTGATGCATTCCGTTACGAAATATCTGGGCGGACACTCTGACTCTGTAATGGGCGCGCTCATTACAAATGATGACGCACTGGCCGCCAGGCTTGCATTTATACAGAACGCGAGCGGCGCCGTACCTGGCCCGCAAGATTGTTTTCTGATATTGCGGGGAATAAAAACGCTTCACATTCGCATGGAACGGCATTGCGAAAACGCGATAAAAGTGGCTGAATGGCTTGAAAATCATTCCAAAGTTTCCAAAGTTTACTATCCGGGACTTCCTTCTCATGAAGGCCATGAACTCGCAGCGAGACAAATGCGTGGATTCGGCGGCATGCTTTCCTTTGAGTTGAAGGGGGACAAATACGACGAAGCCATTCGTTTCATGGAAAACCTCAAAATATTCTCTCTCGGAGAATCCCTCGGTGGTGTCGAATCCTTGTGTTCGCATCCTGCCAGCATGACCCACGCCAGCATTCCAAAAGAAGAGCGGGAAAAAGTAGGTTTAAAAGATACGCTCGTCAGGCTTAGCGTCGGAATTGAAGATATCACCGACCTGATTGATGATCTGGAACAGGCAATTGGGTGAATCATCTTTTTGGAATGAACTCCAAAAACCTTACTTTTGACCCTGCATTTTTAAGGAACTAAAAATTACAAGACATACAATGGAATTAACAGGAACAGTTATCGCCTTACTGCCTGAAGTAGTTGGCCAGGGCAAAAACGGAACATGGCGCAAACAGGAATTTATTCTGGAAATACCTTCTCAATACCCAAAAAAGGTTTGCATTTCTTTGTGGGGTGACAAAATTGACCAGGCAGGTCTGCAGGTGAATGAAACTGTTACCGCGTCCATTGACGTTGAAAGTCGTGAATACAATTCCCGTTGGTACACCGAAGTAAAAGCGTGGAAAGTAGACAAAGCGGGAAACAGCGGATCATCAGCATCAGGAAATTCTGGAGGTAGCGCGTTGCCTCCGGTTACTACTTTCAGTGAGGACGAATCGGATGACCTTCCTTTTTAATTTCCCAGCCTGATAAAATATAACTAAAATTCAGGCGTATCAGCTTTTGTACGCCAGAATTTTGGTTACCTTCCGTTCAATTTGAAAAGTTGCTTGAGTTAAAGGAAATGGTGTCTTCCTATCTGAACCGCCCTAAAAAAGCTGATGGCGCCTGGTTATTATGATATTGATTATTATCAACCAGGAGTATTATGTCTTTTCCACAATTTAAAACATTCGGCGACACTGCTTCATATCGTCGTTTCAAAATTCTCTTTAACAAATTCCCGGCTACACTTTACATCATCAAGTGGTTGCTGATCTGTACGGTTTTAGGTGGTTTGGTTGGCTCGGTTTCCGCACTTTTCCTTGTTTCCCTTGAATGGGCCACCAATTACCGGGAATCCCATTTATACTTGATTTATTTCCTTCCTGCCGCAGGCTTCCTGATCGGCCTGCTTTATTATTATTTTGGCAAGGACGTTGAAGCGGGAAACAACCTGTTACTGGATACGATACAAAATCCCCAAAAGTTTATAAAGTTCAGGATGGCGCCATTTGTGTTCGTGGGAACAATTGTAACACATCTTTTTGGTGGTTCGGCAGGACGTGAAGGTACAGCACTCCAGATGGCCGGCGCAATCGGCGAACAACTCAGCAGACTTTTGCACATTTCTGCTTACGACCGCAAAATCCTATTGATTGCAGCAGTAAGTGCCGGCTTCGGTTCTGTTTTTGGCACGCCACTTGCCGGAGCGGTTTTTGGTTTGGAAGTATTTCTGATTGGCCGTCTGCGGTATGACGCCATTTTCCCCGCCTTTATAGCCGCCATCATAGCCAGTCTGGTTACGGATTTGTGGCAGGTGGCACATACGCACTATCACATTCCAGTTGTTCCTCAAACCTCTGTCATTAACATTCTATATTGTATTCTCGCAGGAGCTGCATTCGGGATTGGCGCGGCAACGTTCAGTAAAACAATCCATTTCTGTTCAGCGCAATTAAAAACGCGCATCAAGTTTCCCCCTTTCCGGCCAGTTTTAGGCGGAGCAATTGTCGTAATGGGCATATGGCTTTCGGGCACCACGAAGTACATTGGCCTTGGAATTCCCACGATCCTCGAATCGTTTTTACAACCTCTGCCTCCGTACGATTTTGCCTTAAAGATGGCTTTCACAATCATCACACTCAGTGCTGGATTTAAGGGCGGCGAAGTGACGCCCTTGTTTTTCATTGGTGCGACTTTGGGAAACGCGCTTTCATATTTTATTCCGTTGCCTGTTGGTCTTTTGGCAGGGATGGGTTTTGTGGCGGTATTTGCCGGAGCAACCAATACGCCATTGGCCTGCATCGTGATGGCGCTGGAATTATTTGGAAATGAGTGCGGGATTTTTGTCGCCATAGCATGTGTGGTGTCGTACCTGTTATCCGGCCACAACAGCATTTACTCGGCTCAAATGATCGGTGAACCAAAAAGCCTGTCCTTCAAAGATTCAGAAGGGAAAAGAATCAGGGATTTATAGAAAACGGACATTAGCCCGAATGGTAAGACATGGTAAATTTATCGAGCATTTCATTCGGGTGAACTTCCAGAATCCTTGCCAGCACCATCACCACGAGCGTATTTGAAGCTATTTTCCTGGGAATCCCCGCGAAGGCAGCGAACAGGTCCACTGTTACGGACTCTTTTTCATCGAGTAATTTCATTAACTTCTCTTCCTTGTCGCCATATTGAAAACGGATGTCACGTTCTCCCCTTCCACGGCGCATAATCTCTTTCATTTCCCTGCTGGCCTGAATGGATTTGTCCTCAACACGTATGTATGCCTGGCGGTTGCCTGTATCATCAATCACATAATGCGGCTTGTCGATACTACGCGGGATGGTCAGTACAAGCACATCCCTGTCTGTCGTGACAGGAATTTTTTCTTTCTTAAAATTGATTTTCGGAAAAATATATTTGTCGATGGCTTTCGTGAGGGTGTATTCATCCTCCTCTGCATCTTTGAGTCCTTTTATGGTTTTATCGTCACCAACTCCGACGAACAATTTACCTCCACCCGAATTGGCGAATGCGACCACTTCCCGGACAATTTTCTCAGGGTGATTGGATTTCAGTTTGAATTCCACGTGCTCCCCTTCACCTCTTTTAACCAGCTCTTTCAGCAATCGAAGTTCCATTAGATAGAATGGATAGATATCTGAACTATGACTAAACTTTCTCAGACCGGTTTTCTGATCTTTTATCAGTTAACGCAATCAAGTTACATTCCTTTTACCAGATTAAAAAAAATATTAATAAACTACTTTGTAAAAAACCGGGCCTGAAAACAAAAAAACGGCACTTGTCAGCGCCGTTTCTCATTTAGTATTCGTCTTCGTTAAAAAAGAAGTCATCTTTTGTCGGATAGTCCGGCCAAATCTCCTCGATGCTTTCATACGGCTGACCGTCGTCTTCCAGTTCTTGTAGGTTTTCAACTACTTCTAACGGAGCGCCTGTCCTGATTGCAAAGTCAATTAGCTCGTCTTTAGTAGCTGGCCATGGTGCATCTTCCAGATAGGATGCGAGTTCGAGAGTCCAGTACATAGTATTTTCGCCTGTTAAATAGTTACTAACAATTTCTGCAAAAGTAAAAAATTCTGCATCTTTTAATAGCTTTAAGCGAAAAAAAAGAAAAATAATTGTTTTTTCGAGAAATAAATTTTTGAAATAACCATAACTACCTGTTTTACAGATTACTAACAAAATCAAACAAGCAATAAAGTTTCTTCTGAAATGCCCAAACCCTTGTGGATTTTCCTGATCATATCGAGCGTCAATGGTCTTTTTCTATTCAATACTTCCGAAACCCTGCTCGCGCTACCGAAGTAATCGATCAGATCCTTCTTTTTCAATCCCACCTCAGTCATTCTGATTTTGATCGCTTCGATCGGATCGGGCGCTTCAATCGGATAATGTCTTGACTCATAATCTTCCACCAGAATAGAAACCAGATCCAGCAATTCCTCTTCCTTACTGTTTTCCGGGCAATCTACCAGTGCATCAATTACTGTCAAATATTCACGATAAGCCTGATCCGTGCGTATCGGTTTTAAGGCAGATTTTATTTCCTGGATGTTGATCATTTTTAATCTCTCATTAAAGTTGAACGACTTGGTTTCATTCTTTTTGTATTGATCGTTACAATAGAACAAAGCATGTATAAGGCAAGAAATCCAATCAGACTTTGCTCCTGATATTCCAAAGTGACGAGATTTGTAACCATTACAACTGTTGGAAAAAACAATACAGAAATAACCAACGCAATCAGTAATCGTTGAAATCTATCGCCGAAACGCGTGTTTTGGGAAAAAACCTGCCATAGTTCCCTGCTTCGAAGGGAGACAAAGGCGAATAGCAGAATAACCAACAACCCACTCAGTCCCACTGGTTTTTTCATCAATTCCGGGAAAGGTAATCTTCCAAGAATTTGGACAAGTTCAGGAAATAGCAGCAGTGGAAGAAAACTTTCAGTTAAATTACTGGCCTGAACTTCGGCTCTTTTGTAAGTATCAATCATAGTTATCGGTTTGAAGATGAATGGGAAAGCGATTTTAGCGAATTCCGGTATGAAATTGAAAAAATATACATGAACGGCTTACTGCAATATGCGAGGAAACTCACGAAAAGTACTTCGTTCAAATAAACATTAGCCCTTTGTACAACAATTTAATAAATTTGACGGACTGCATGTAATAATCTAAAATTCGCATTATCAATAAAAATATGACCATTGAAGTTTGTGCCTATTCTCTCGAATCCTGTATCAATGCGCAAGCCGGAGGCGCCGGAAGAATTGAATTGTGCGGCGGGCTGGGCGAAGGAGGAACGACGCCGAGTGCCGGAATGATAGAAGTAGTAAAACAACATATAGATATTCCTGTTTATGTCATGATCCGCCCGCGTGGTGGCGATTTCGTTTATGATTTTTTTGAAGAAGAAATCATGAAAAAAGACATTGATCTGGCAAAAAAACTGGGAGCAAACGGTGTCGTTCTGGGCGTACTTTTACCGGACGGCCAGGTTGATGTGGCGCGCACCAAAGCACTGGTTGAACACGCAAGTCCGATGAAAGTTACTTTTCACCGCGCATTTGACCTTACCCCAGATCCGATGAAAGCATTGAAGGCTGTAATCGAAACGGGCGCAGAAAGGATTCTGACGTCCGGCTTAAAGGCGTCGGCACCGGAAGCAATTCCGCTGTTGGAACAATTGGCAAAAGCCGCCGGAGACAAGATTGAAATTATGGCCGGTGGTGGTGTAAATCATACGAACGCGCTACAATTGGCTGCCACGGGTGTTCATGCACTGCATTTAACGGCAAAGGCGTTTCGTCCGGGTCGTCAGAAATATTTCCCTGCCGAAGTTTCAATGGCCGGAGAAATTCCTGACGAACGCTCAGTGATGTACAGTGATTTGAATCTCGTTGAAGCAATTGTCAAGATCATTGCTGATTAATTGTCCCTCATTTAATAGAAACCTCCTTTTATGAAATATATCAAAACCGTTTTTTCCCTTGCATTGGTAGTTGGCCTGGTGTACGTCCTTGACCGGCCTTGGGGCCCTGTTCCTGCGCTCGGGGCATTTCTAAGTCCATTTACAGGATTCTGGCAAAACGGAGAACGCATTGCTGACACGAATGCAGAAATGGTTTTGAAACTTGACAGCCTTAAAGATGAAGTGATCATCCGGTTTGATGATACCGGCGTCCCGCATATTTTTGCCAAAAACGATTTTGATCTATTCTTTGCGCAGGGCTACATCACTGCCCGTGATCGCCTCTGGCAGATGGATTTACAGGTCAGGGCTGCTTCAGGCAGGCTTTCCGAGGTACTTGGACCGGCAACACTTGAACTAGACAAAAGCAGCAGGCGGTTAGGAATGGGATACGGAGCGGAAGCAAATTTCAAGATCGCGATGAGCGATCCCCGTTCCGCAAATGCCATGCTGGCCTACACCGCCGGGGTAAATGCATTTGTCAAAAATTTATCGCCAAAAAATTATCCGGTTGAGTACAAACTGTTGGGTTACAGGCCGGAACCATGGAAGGCAATCAACAGCATGTACATGCTGGAACAAATGACGCTTACGCTGGCGGGCCGTTCCAATGACCTGAATATGTCCAATGTACTCAAAACGTACGGAAGCGAAGTTGTGAAGCAGTTGTTTCCTGATTACCCTATGCTTCAGGAAAGTCCGGTGATACCAGCCGGTACAAAATGGAATTTCTCTGCGTTGCGAATTCCCGTTGAACTTCCGGGAAAGGATACATTGACCAAAAAAGCGCAGGCACTTCATTTATTCAAACCAAGAGAACCAAAAATCGAAGGCGTCGGCAGTAATAACTGGGCCATCGGAGCGGAGAAATCGTTGACGGGCTACCCGATTCTTGCCAACGATCCGCATCTTGAATTAACACTGCCATCGATCTGGTACCAGGTCCAGTTACATGCCCCCGGTGTAAATGTCTATGGAGTTTCTCTTCCGGGGATTCCAAGTGTAGTGATCGGCTTCAATCAGAATGTCGCCTGGGGTGTGACAAACGTTGACGCAGATGTGTACGACTTGTACAAGATCAGATTCAAAGACAAATCACAGGCATTTTACTGGCATGACAATCAGTGGAAACCAACGCGAAAACGGGAAGAGCTGATTTATGTGAAAGGGCAACTTCTCCCGGAAAAGGAAATGGTGACTTACACACATCACGGGCCCGTAACCGAAACAGACCAAATTGGATCAACAGAATTTAATTTGGCGGTAAAATGGATCGGGCATGAACCCGGAAATAGTTTTCTCACTTTTTACGAATTGAACAGAGCAAAGGATTACGATGGTTACCGCAAAGCGTTGGCTAAGTACGTTGGTCCTGCTCAGAACTTTGTCTTTGCTGATAACAGTAAAAATATTGCCATTACAGTAAATGGAAAGCTGCCTTTGAAATACAAGGATCAGGGCAAATTCGTCCTCGACGGATCAAAATCTGACAGCGACTGGAAAGGCTGGATCCCCGCAGAACAGAATCCTTTTGTACAAAACCCGGAAAGAGGCTTCGTTAGCTCCGCAAATCAATCTTCTACCGACCCGACGTATCCATATTATATCAACTGGATTTTTGCGCCTACTGAACGTGCGATCCGAATTAATGAAAGGCTGACAGCGATGACAAAAGCAAATGCGGATAGTTTGCGGATGTTACAAAACGACAATTTCAGTGTGATGGCGAGAACAATTTTACCAAAATTGCTTTCCATTCTTGAAACCAATCCGCTGAGTCCTGCTCAAAAAGCGGTACAAACAACACTGGCAAACTGGAATTACCAGAATAGCCCGGACCTAATCGCTCCTTCCGTATTTGAGGAGTGGATGCCACAACTACGTGAAGCAATCTGGGCGGATGAATTTAAATCAGAAACAGCACCGATGGATTATCCTACGCGGGACCGGACGGAATATCTGATTTTGAACCAACCCAATGAACACTGGTTTGATAATGTACACACGCAAAAAAAAGAAACAATCCAGGACATTGTTTTAGGCAGTTTCAAATCGACTATAGACACGCTTACTACCCGGCATGGTGCTATGAGCCCGGGCTGGCAGTGGTGGAAGGTTAAAGGAACAGAAATCCGGCATTTGACAAGAAAACTAAAACCTTTCAACGCCCCGATGCTGAAAACGGGCGGCGGCGGCAGCATCGTCAACGCAATCACAAAGCGGAACGGGCCATCGTGGAGAATGGTAGTAGAATTGGGTCCATCTCCGAAAGCCTACGGAATTTATCCGGGAGGACAGTCGGGTAACCCGGGAAGTCCGTACTATCTGAACCTGCTCAAAAAATGGGAAAGTGGTGAATTGAATGAACTTATATATCTGAATTCGCCTTACGAAGCGCATGCGCATCTCACCTCTGTCGTGAAGCTCAGCAAAAACTAATCCCCTAAAAACATGAACTTTATCATCATATTTATTCTCTCTGCCATTTTACAACTGATCGCCCCATGGTGGGTTATTGCGCTGATCCCGTTTCTGATAAATGTCTGGCGGCCTACATCTCCATTACTGGCATTTTTCACCAGTTTCGCGGCCATTGCCGCACTTTGGTTTGGGTATGGTCTGTATCTCCATGTGAATTCGGAAGGAATCATGTCGAATCGGATTGCCGAAATTTTTTCCCTCCCAAACGGCATACTTTTGTTGATCATTACTGCGGTGATCGGGGGTGTAGTTGGCGGTTTTTCCGGCCTTTCCGGATTTTTCGTTCAGCAAATTTTTGACAACAAACCGCCCGCATCTACCCGAAAAGCTTAAAAAGCTGATTCTCTCCAATCCGGTAATGACATTTTGGGACAGAACTTCATTTGTCCATTGTACTTAAACACAAATCATTATCTTTGCGGCTCTTTCTAAAAAAACAAACCAATCTTAAAGACGTGAACAACAATACTTCGTTAATCTGGAACATCGTACTTACGCTTGCTGTGGCGGTGTTATTCTTTTTACATTTCTCTAATAAGCCGGGAACTGAGGCAGGAGCCGTAGCTGATGGTAACGTTGTACCAGGGCGTCGTACCGTTTATGTACAGGTTGATTCTCTTTTGAAAAACTACGATTTTTTTAAAGAAACGAAAAAAGAGCTTGAAAATAAGAACTTCCAACTGGAAAATGAGTTGAATCAGAAAGGACGTTCTCTGCAAAATGAAGTTGCTTTTTTCCAACAAAAAGCACAGACAATGACACCGGAACAAGCCCGTTCGACAGAGGCTCAGTTGATGAAGAAACAACAGGATCTGGTTGCTTACCGTGATCAGTCGGCTCAGGCTTTGGGACAGGAAGAGGCTAAAAAGAACGAACAGCTTTATAAAAATATCAGGGCTTACATTGAAAAGTACAACAAAGAAAATGGCTACGAATACGTTCTTGGCTATTCTCTGGGCGGCGGTATTCTGTTTGCCAATCCGTCTCTCGATGTAACTCAAAAGATAATCGAAGGGCTGAATAAAGAACACAAAGCGTCGGGTACTACGGCAGCTGATACTACTGCTAAAAAATAAGGTTTATAAACCCGTAGGTTGAATGACCTTGGGTCAGTTAAATCAAAAAGGAGGTGCCAAAAATTGGCACCTCCTTTTTGATTTAAGATCCTGTATCAGCCAAGACGTTCAAACAACGATTCCATTTTAACTTCACTCTGGATCAGGTTCAGCCTATATTCATTTGATTTGGTACCAAATGTGGTGATCATGGTTGGAAAAACTGTTTTTTTTGTATTTGTTCTTTCCCGGAAAATATTAACCTTGGCCTGAATTTCAGATGCATATTTTTTATCAATTGTAAATTCGGATATTGAGAATTTAATCTCACAAAGATTAATAGTGAAGTCCTGTCGGTCAATTAGCAGATCAATCTGTGTTCCGTTCTCTCCTGTTCCCGGTGCATAACGCCAGGCCGACTCCTCGGTATAAACTGCCGAAATCCCCAGCGCTTTTTTAATCTGAGGAATGTGTTTAAGACAAATTCTTTCGAATGCCATACCACTCCAGCTTTTCCAGGAAGAAGAGGCAGCTTGTCTGACCCAGGATCCGGGACCCGAAATTTTGCTACCTTCCATAAATTTGAGGTAAAAAGCGGAGTATTCGTCAGACAACTTATAAATACTCTGTTTTACATTTTTATCAAATGGAATATACGTTTGGATAAATCCGGATTCCAGTAATTCTTCGAGTAATTTGCTCGTACCTCCACCTGTTGTAAAATGACAGATTTCTATAATTTCATTCCTTGTCAGCCCCCCAGGTTTTCCCGCCAGTGCCCTAATCACAGCAATATGTTTGTCAGCCTGTGAGAATAAAGAATCATATAAATTTTTAAACTCATTTTGGAGCAATCCGTCTTTTGTAAAGCACATCCTGTCAATGTTTTGAATCGTGCTTTGACCGGCTCTGATGTCTTTTAAATAATGTGGTATTCCTCCCAAAACCATATATAACTGTAATAGCTGATATCTGTCCAAGATAATCCTTCGGCTTTTCAGGTATAGCTCCGTTTCATTCAATGTAAAAGGCAGTAATCTGATCTTTTTCGTAATCCGGTTATGTAACCCTCCTTTGTTATTAACAACTTTGTGAATCATCCAGGAAGCAGCTGAACCGCAAATTACAACCACCAGGTTTTTTTGATTCGATGCCCATGAATTCCAGAAATGCTCAAATGCCGACAAGAAACCGGATTTATGTGAATCAATCCAGGGGAATTCATCCAGGAAAATCACAGACTTTTTCCTTTTGATTTGAGGTACAGTATAGTTTTTTAATATTCCAAAAGCCTGAATCCAATTTCGGGGAGTAGCGGGAGGAATGCTTACTTTTGAAAATGCGGACAATGCAAGTGTAAAACTCTCCAACTGTTCATTCGTTGAACTATTATGCATGCCCGAAAAATCGAATATCAACCGATCTTTATACACATGTCTAATTAAATATGTTTTACCAACCCTTCGGCGACCATAGACAGCAATTAGTTCAGCCTCAGAAGTTTCCAAAGCATGTTTTAATATTTCGGTCTCAGTTTCTCTGCCAACTATCATTATTAAAAAATTATTGCTCGCCAAAACTACTAAAAAAATGGCGGTTTTGGCGGCCAATAAAAAATTATTGCTCGCCAAAACTACTAAAAAAACAGGGCTTTGGCGAGTAATAAACACAAAACGGGCACTGAATAATCAGCACCCGTTTCTGTTCATTTATTTTACTGCTCTTAAACCGCAGACGATGAGATTTTCGCTCCGAGATATTCTCTGTTCATACGGGCGATGTTTTCCAGACTGATCTCTTTTGGACATTCCGCTGAGCAGGCACCCGTGTTGGTACATGCTCCAAAGCCTTCTGCATCCATCTGTGCAACCATTTTTTCCGCACGAATACTCCGCTCTGCTTGTCCCTGCGGCAGCAAAGCAAGCTGGGATATTTTAGCCGAGACAAAAAGCATGGCAGAAGCATTCTTACAGGCCGCCACGCAGGCCCCGCAGCCAATACATGCCGCGGCAGCAAAAGCTTCGTCAGCAGCGACCTTTGGTATTGGAAGGCTATTCGCATCCTGCGCGTTACCTGTGTTTACGGAAACAAAACCACCGGCAGCTATCACCCTGTCAAAAGCATCCCTGGCAACGACAAGATCTTTGATCACCGGAAATGCCTCGGCCCGCCATGGTTCCACCACAATGGTATCACCATCGCTGAACGAGCGCATGTGAAGCTGGCAAGTGGTAACACCTCTCAACGGACCATGAGGTTGTCCATTGATGTACATTGAACACATTCCGCAAATTCCTTCGCGGCAATCGTGATCAAATGCTACCGGATCTTTTCCTTCTACGATCAACTGTTCGTTCAGAACGTCGAACATTTCAAGAAAAGACATATCCGGAGAAACACCATCCAGACTGTAATTTTCAAACCCGCCCTGTGTATTAGTATTGCTTTGTCTCCAGACTTTAAGCTTAATATGCATGTTACCTGCACTCATCTTTGTAATAGTTAACGGTTATTAATTAACCAGTAATATTAATTAAGCCAATGGCCGATCGCGCATAGCCGAGGCCGACAGCTTTTATTTATAACTTCTTTGTGCAATTTTAATGTTCTCGTAAATAAGCTCTTCTTTATGAAGCTCCCATTGTTCCGCAGCTTTGTGTTCCCACGCCGACACGAACATAAAATTTTCGTCATCACGTAGTGCTTCACCCTCTTCTGTCTGGTGTTCTTCACGGAAATGACCACCGCACGATTCCTCACGGGTAAGCGCATCGATACACATCAATTCCCCCAGCTCAATAAAATCGGCAACTCGGCCGGCTTTGTCAAGTTCAGGATTGAATTCGTTTTTACTGCCCATCACTTTCACGTCTTTCCAGAATTCTTTGCGAAGCGCACGTATCTCAAGGATCGCTTCTTTCAAACCTGCCGCATTCCGCGCCATTCCACATTTATCCCACATAATCTGCCCAAGGCGGCGGTGGAACAATTCGGGAGAAGTTTTTCCCTGAATTGATATCAGTGTATCAACCCTGTCTTTTACTTCTTTTTCTACTTTGATAAACTCCGGATGATCCGTTGATATTTTACCAGTTCCAATTTCCTTGGCCAGATAAGAACCAATTGTATAAGGGATTACAAAATATCCATCGGCAAGTCCCTGCATCAGTGCAGAGGCGCCCAAACGGTTAGCACCGTGATCGGAGAAGTTGGCCTCTCCCAAAGCGTACAAACCAGGCACTGTTGTCATCAGATTGTAGTCAACCCAAAGCCCGCCCATGGTGTAATGCACCGCCGGATAAATACGCATAGGCACCTCATACGGATCCTCTCCGGTGATTTGCTTATACATATCGAACAGGTTACCGTATTTTTCCTTTACAACCGCTTTACCCCAGATTGTTATATCTTCTTTCGACGCATTTACGACATTGTTCTTGTTGGCTTCTCCTTTTCCGTAACGCTCAACAGCAGCGGCAAAATCAAGAAAAACCGCCAGTTTCGACGAGCCGACACCATATCCGGCATCACATCTTTCTTTGGCAGCACGGGAAGCTATGTCACGCGGAACAAGGTTACCAAATGCAGGGTAGCGGCGTTCCAGGTAATAATCTCTTTCTTCCTCAGGAATTTCATTTCCAGGCCGTGTATCATTTTTTGCTTTTGGAACCCAGATTCGTCCGTCATTACGAAGCGATTCCGACATCAAAGTAAGCTTCGACTGATGCTCTCCCGAAACAGGAATACAGGTTGGGTGAATTTGCGTAAAGCAGGGATTACCAAAATATGCCCCACGTTTGTGAGCCTTCCAGGCGGCAGTCACGTTACTGCCCATTGCATTCGTCGACAGATAAAATACGTTTCCGTAGCCGCCTGTACAAAGCAATACTGCATGCGCCCCGTGACGCTCAATTTCACCAGTAATCAGATTCCTTGCGATAATACCGCGGCATTTGCCATCGATATTTACCACGTCCAGCATTTCATGGCGGTTGTACATGTTAACCGTTCCCATACCCACCTGACGCTGCAAACCTGAATATGCTCCTAACAGAAGTTGCTGCCCTGTTTGCCCGGCGGCATAAAAAGTACGCTGTACCTGCGTTCCACCGAAAGAACGGTTGGAAAGCAAACCACCATATTCACGCGCAAAAGGTACACCTGCTGCAACGCACTGATCTATAATATTTCCGGAAACTTCGGCCAGGCGATGTACATTGCCTTCCCGAGACCGGTAATCTCCTCCTTTAATCGTATCATAAAACAGACGGTAAACCGAGTCACCATCGTTCTGGTAATTTTTGGCAGCATTGATACCACCCTGTGCAGCAATTGAGTGTGCACGGCGTGGTGAATCCTGAAAACAAAATGCTTTCACCTTATAACCCATCTCGGCAAGTGTAGCAGCAGCCGAAGCACCTGCAAGACCTGTTCCGACAACGATGATTTCAAGATTACGCTTATTGGCAGGATTTACAAGAGGTACAGAAGACTTGTATTTACTCCATTTTGTTTCAATCGGCCCCTGAGGAATTTTGGCATCCAGACTAGATGAAGTTGCCATATATATTCTAAATTTTAATTAGTCGGAAAAAATAAGATTCTGTCAAACCCAACTGTTAGTAAACCCAACCCAGATAAATGGCAATTGGCATCAACGCAAAAAGTCCGGGCACGACAATTGAAAACGCTGTACCCAGGAATGAAATCAACCCATTGTATTTAACGTGATTGAGACCCAGTGACTGAAACGCGCTTTTGAAACCATGTAATAAATGCCAGAATAGAGATATACAGCCCAAAACATAGATCAGTACGACAATCGGGTTTTGAAAAATATCCAGCATCATCTGGTACAGATTCAGTTCCTCGCCTGTCGCAAATTGGTTACTACGGTTTGGAATCCAGAAATGCGAAGTGTGAATAACCAGGAAAATCAGAAGCAATGTGCCCAGTAAACCCATGCTACGTGAATACCATGTACTGTTGGCCGACGGATTGTTGACGGCATACTTAACAGGCCTCGCTGCGCTGTTGGATTTCCAGAGCATCAAACCATCAATGATGTGGATCAGAAAACCTGCTACCAAACCAATTTCAAGAGTACGGATAATGGGATTGGTACCCATGAAATGACCCCAGTGAGAAAAAGTTTCACCTCCGTCATTATAAAAAATCATTGCATTGATGGTGGCATGAATGACCAGGAATGAAATCAGAAATAATCCGGTAAGAGCCATCACCAGCTTTTTGCCAATTGAACTCGTTAACGTTTGTGTAAACCACGACATAATAAACTCGGATGGTTTTAGTGCAAAAAAAATAGGTACATTAGAACCTTTCAAAGGTATAGCACAAACGTGTGCGACACAATAAAACAAGGCGCTTTTTGTAATCACCATTATTATTTATAATCATTATTAAGAATTACTTTCCCGCGAATAGTTTCATGCGATCACAGCTATTTTTATGAAAGACAATATTTTTTAAACTGAATGCGCCGAATCGCATTTTATACACACATTTTTTATCCTGTTTTTCGTTCCAGATTTAACGTTCCATCCTATTGCCCGGAATCAAGTAGTCAGGTACATCCTCCATTTGAATTAATCGAATTTTTTTGATTCAAAATCAGGACATTAGGGCCACAATTCCGTGCAAAGTGCAGTACTAGTTACCATGCGAAATATTCTATCCTTACCTCTCTCAGTTCTGTTTGTCATTTTGATGCTTTGCGGCTTCGATTCGATGGCTACTCACTTTCGTGCAGGTGAAATTACCGCCCGCAGGATATCTAAAACTACTTTGACCTACGAGGTTAAGCTGACCGCTTATTTCGACGTGAGTCCCCCGGGAAAACAGGCCGCCGACCTCGCCAATGTGGTCAACTTTTATTTCGGCATTACCGGACCCAATACGACCAAAGAATTAAAAGTTGTCGATCGTGTAAAATCCTCAATCAGGGAAATCGGGAATAACACGACCGTGAACGAATACATCACGACCTATACTTTTCCATCGACAGGCGAGTACGAAATTTCGGTCGAGATGGATAACAGGAATGTAAACACATTGAACCTTAGCCCGGCGCCCACCAATATTCTCAACTTTTTTGTTCACTCAATTATTGAAATCAATGCAAGTCTCGGCCTGAACCAGACGCCCATATTGCTCAATCCCCCGATTGACATCGCAGCGGTTGGTCAGCGTTATATCCACAACCCCAATGGGTTTGACGCCGATGGCGATAGTCTTTCCTACAAATTATACGTTCCTCAGAAATCACTGGGCAAGGGTGTTGGTACCAATATCGGTTACGTGCATCCCAACAGCATTGGAGGGCCTGGAAGCACCGAGGCGGGAGCCAGCCCTGCCACCTTTAGTATGAATCCCGTAACAGGCGACCTCATTTGGGATGCTCCTGCCTCAAAAGGACAATACAATGTTGCCTTCATAGTGGAAGAGTGGCGCGACGGGGTTCGTATTGGACAGATTATCAGAGACATGCAAATTTTGGTAGAGGATGCCAGGAACGACAGGCCACTTCTTGCGCCCATTCCGGATATCTGTGTCGAGGCAGGCACGACTATCAACCAGATTATCAAGGCAACAGACAAAAACGGAGACAAACTGACCCTGACAAGCACCGGTGGCGTTTACCTAAGCACGCTCATTTCGCCCGCGCTGGCCGGTTTCAATGTGGCGCAGCAGGGTGCGGTGGGAGCAGTTTCCGGTCAATTTATCTGGCAAACCAATTGTGTGCATATTCGCGAAGAGCCTTATGACGTACTCTTTAAAGTAGAAGACGGGGTTGTTCCGCCCGGAAATGCCTCAACTTTCAGGAAGCTCGTGGATATGACCACATTGTCTATTAAGGTGTATGGACCGGCACCTGTAAATCTCAAAGCAGTTCCAACCGCTGACAGACTGGCCTACAACCTTACCTGGGACTCGTATAAATGTCAGCTACCCGGCGCAAAAATTGTCATCTACCGAAGAGAGGGATGTTTTGATGTGGTGCCTGACTGCATCACCGGTGTGCCCGCAGCCTGGGGTTATACAGAGGTTGCCCGCGTGGACGCAAATCAGGTTTCCTATATCGACAACAACCAGGGCCTCGGTTTCAAAGCAGGTGTGTCATACAGTTACCGGATCGCAGTTAAATTCCCGCGACCAGGCGCAGATCCTACCGAACCGGGAAGTCTGGTCGGTGGTGGCGAGAGCCTTTCATCGGCGGAAGCCTGCCTGAACCTGCCTCAGATCATGCCCTTGCTGACCAATGTGACTGTCGATTCTACAAGCGCAACAAGAGGTGTCATTACCGTTAAATGGATCAAACCGGCAGTTGCTCAGGGCGGAGCGGCGCAATATCGTTTGTTTCGTGCAACAGGACTTTCGGGAACTGCATTTACTGAAATTGCAAGGATCAACGTCGGTGCAAATCCGGATACCATTTTTGTCGACAAAGCCCTCAATACGGTGGCCAATGCCTACAATTATCAGCTCGAATACTGGAACACGCAAAATGGCGTACTCACCAAACTCGGCGTAACCGAAACCGCCAGCAGCGTGAGACTCGAACAAGGTGCGGCCGACCCGAAAGTGATACGCGTAAACTGGGCCGCCAACGTGCCCTGGACCAACACAAACCAGGTACATAACGTCTACCGGGAGGATAAAGCGAAACCCGGAACTTTCAACAAAATAGCGGAAGTGAAAGTCGCAGGAAAAGAAACTTTCACCTATTCCGATGACGGTACAGATAAATTTGCAGCTGACGGATTGGTCAATATCACCATTTCCCCTGACGTAACTTATTGCTATAAAGTTGAAACACTCGGTTCCTATAACAACAGTGCCATCAAACCAACCGCGCTTTACAATTTCTCGCAGATCATCTGTGTGTCAACCGCTGATACAACAAAACCTTGTCCGCCGGTGCTGGCCATTGATCTGATCGACTGTGCAACCATCAAGCCTGAGGAATTCTGTAACGAAACCAGTTTTACAAATAACCTATCATGGACCTATCCAGAAAATGCTGCCGGCAAGCCTTGTGACCCAAATATCACTTCGTATAAAATTTATTACACCCGCTATGAAGGCGACACGCCGGCGCTGATCAAAGAAATAAAAACGCCGCCGTTACCACTGGCTACTATTTTTGCACACGAAGGACTGACTTCATTTGCTGGTTGCTATTATGTTACCGCAGTGAACCGCTTCGGAAGGGAGAGTGCACCTAGCAACACCGTTTGCAAGGACAACTGCCCCATGTATGTTTTGCCAAACGTATTTACACCAAACGGTGATGGTAAAAACGATATTTTCCAGCCATACGATTGTCCAAGCTTCGTCAAATCTGTCGAGTTTAAAGTCTTCAACAGATGGGGCGCCAAAGTGTTTGAAACAAAGGACGTGAAAATCAACTGGAATGGTAAAACAAGCTCAGGAAATGATCTTTCGGCAGGACAGTATTACTACGAAGTCGTCATTTATTTTGAGTCAATTAAAAAGGACGCCAAGCCTACACAGCTTAAAGGATGGGTGCAGCTACTCAGGTAAACATTGTCACGCTTCCTTTTTTCTTCAATCCCATTTAACTTTATTTGATAAATATTTAAACTTAGAAGTATATAAAGCTGAATACAGACATTTTTGACTAAATTTTCGTTCTGATAAATGTTGGATTCCTATTTTATTGAATCCGGAAGATATCAGTCTGAAATTGATTAGAAACACTTTTATCTCAGCTTTACAGGACCTCTATCCATAAGTAGAATCAATATATGCGCTCAATTGTACGTTACCGATTACTAATTTTCCTCTTCCTGCTCAGCGTTGTTGGACATCATGTGCGTGCAACGCACATTCGTGCCGGAGAGATTACCGCCAAGCGTATTTCACCCAATTCCCTGCGGTATCAGATACGGCTGACTGCCTATTTTGATATAGTCAACGGTGAGGGTGCTGCTGCAAGCCAGAACACGGTGAATTTTGTGATCGGGCCTGCAAATCCCACTGTCAATAGCAAGTTCGATCTGCTGGTTGCGCCGAGGAGCATTCCTTTCCCGAATATTGGCAATAACACCACCCAGAATACGTACCTGATAGAATATACATTCCCGTCCGCTGGGAAATTCAGGATTTCTTTTGAAGAAGACAACCGTAACAACAACATCCTGAACATCGGCCCACCGCCGACACAAAACCTTAACTTTTATGTAAATACGGTTCTGGAAATTAATGCAAGTTTCGGTCTTAACCAAACTCCCGTTTTACTCAACGCTCCGATAGATCTGGCGGCAGTTGGCCAGCGATATATTCACAATCCGAATGCATTTGATGCGGATGGAGACAGTTTGGCGTACAGACTTTTTGTTCCTCAAAAAGGTATCGCCAATGGTGCGGGACAAAATCTGCAGTATGTGAATCCCAATGTGATCGGCGCGCCGGGAAGTACTGAGGCAGGTGCAAGTCCGGCAAATTTCAGCATGAACGCCCTAACCGGCGATTTGGTCTGGGATTCCCCCGCTGTCAAAGGATATTATAACGTCGCATTTGTCGTCGAAGAGTGGCGAGATGGGGTGCTGATTGGTGAGATTGTCCGGGATATGCAGATTATTGTTGAAGACGCCCGAAACGACCGTCCGCTGCTTGCTCCTATTCCTGATATTTGTGTCGAAGCCGGAACTGTAATTAATCAGGTGATCCGTGCAACGGACAAAAACGGAGACAAACTAACGCTTACCAGCACGGGCGGCGTTTACCAGAACACGCTCATTTCACCGGCCCTGGCAGCCTTCACTGTTGCGCAGCAAGGTTCAATCGGAGCAGTTTCCGGTCAGTTTATATGGCAGACAAGTTGTGCGCACATTCGTCAGGAGCCGTACGATGTGCTGTTTAAGGTAGAAGACGGGGTTGCTCCGCCGGGAAATGCCTCGACTTTCCGAAAGCTTGTGGATATGACCACATTGAACATTAAAGTTTACGGACCTGCACCAACGAATCTGAAGGCGGTGCCAACTGCTGACGGAAGTGCGTATAATCTGACTTGGGATCCTTACAAATGTCAGGTTCCGGGCGCCATTATTTCGATTTATCGCCGTGAAGGATGTTTTGATGTTATACCGGAAGTTTGTCAAACCGGCGTGCCTGACTCCTGGGGATACACCAAAGTTGCGGAAGTTCCTGTGGGCAGTGTTTCCTATGTCGACAATAATAACGGCCTCGGTTTTAAAGCAGGTGTGTCATACAGTTACCGGATCGCTGTTAAATTCCCGCGACCAGGTGCTAATCCTACTGAACCCGGAAGAACAATTGGTGGTGGCGAGAGCCTTTCATCGGCGGAAGCCTGCCTGAACCTGCCTCAGATCATGCCCTTGCTGACCAATGTGACTGTCGATTCTACAAGCGCAACAAGAGGTGTCATTACCGTCAAATGGATCAAACCGGCCGTTGCTCAGGGCGGAGCGGCGCAATATCGTTTGTTTCGTGCAACAGGACTTTCAGGAACTGCATTTACTGAAATTGCAAGGATCAACGTCGGTGCAAATCCGGATACTATTTTTGTCGACAAAGCCCTCAATACGGTGGCCAATGCCTACAATTATCAGCTCGAATACTGGAACACGCAAAATGGCGTACTCACCAAACTCGGCGTAACCGAAACCGCCAGCAGCGTGAGACTCGAACAAGGTGCGGCCGACCCGAAAGTGATACGCGTAAACTGGGCCGCCAACGTGCCCTGGACCAACACAAACCAGGTACATAACGTCTACCGGGAGGATAAAGCGAAACCCGGAACTTTCAACAAAATAGCGGAAGTGAAAGTCGCAGGAAAAGAAACTTTCACCTATTCCGATGACGGTACAGATAAATTTGCAGCTGACGGATTGGTCAATATCACCATTTCCCCTGACATAACTTATTGCTATAAAGTTGAAACACTCGGTTCCTATAACAACAGTGCCATCAAACCAACCGCGCTTTACAATTTCTCGCAGATCATCTGTGTGTCAACCGCCGATACAACAAAACCTTGTCCGCCGGTGCTGGCCATTGATCTGATCGACTGTGCAACCATCAAGCCTGAGGAATTCTGTAACGAAACCAGTTTTACAAATAACCTATCATGGACCTATCCGGAAAATGCTGCCGGCAAGCCTTGTGACCCAAATATCACTTCGTATAAAATTTATTACACCCGCTATGAAGGCGACACGCCGGCGCTGATCAAAGAAATAAAAACGCCGCCGTTACCACTGGCTACTATTTTTGCACACGAAGGACTGACTTCATTTGCTGGTTGCTATTATGTGACGGCTGTGAACCGCTTCGGAAGGGAAAGTGCGCCAAGCAATACCGTTTGCAAGGACAACTGCCCCATGTATGTTTTGCCAAACGTATTTACACCAAATGGTGATGGTAAAAACGATATTTTCCAGCCATACGATTGTCCAAGCTTCGTCAAATCTGTCGAGTTTAAAGTCTTCAACAGATGGGGCGCCAAAGTGTTTGAAACAAAGGACGTGAAAATCAACTGGAATGGTAAAACAAGCTCAGGAAATGATCTTTCGGCAGGACAGTATTACTACGAAGCGGTAATTTATTTTGAGTCAATTAAAAAGGACGCCAAGCCTACACAGCTTAAAGGATGGGTGCAGCTACTCAGGTAAACATTGACTCGCTTCCTTTTTTCTTCAATCCCATTTAACTTTATTTGTAGCCCGGCTCAGTGAGCCGGGCTTTTATTTTACACCATCGAACGAATCAAATTAATATCAACTATGAAAAAGGCATATATCTTCCCGGGCCAGGGATCACAGTTTAAAGGCATGGGCCAGGAACTATACCACAGCGCTCCTTCCGCCAAAGCTTTGTTTGAACAGGCCAACGAAATTCTGGGATTCGACATCACAAAAATCATGTTTGAGGGAACGGATGAAGAGCTGAAACAGACGAATGTAACACAGCCCGCCATTTTTCTGCACTCCGTCATTCTTGCCAAAAACAGTGGAGAATTTTCTCCTGACATGGTTGCAGGCCACTCTTTGGGAGAATTCTCCGCCCTGGTTTCGGCAGGAGCGCTGTCTTTTGAAGATGGCCTCAGATTGGTGGCAAAACGTGCAGACGCGATGCAAAAAGCCTGTGAGATCCGGCCTTCCACCATGGCGGCGATCCTGGGACTGGATGACAAAACAATTGAAGAAATCTGCGCAGGAATTACCGATGAAATTGTCGTTCCGGCGAATTACAATTGTCCCGGGCAGGTGGTTATTTCGGGCAGCATTGAAGGTGTTGAAAAAGCCTGCGAATTGCTGAAAGCAGCGGGAGCCAAGCGCGCATTGATTCTTCAGGTCGGCGGAGCATTCCACTCACCGCTGATGGAACCTGCCCGCGAAGAACTTGCCAAGGCCATACACGCGGCTCAATTCAAGTCGCCGGTTTGCCCTGTTTATCAAAACGTGAACGCACTTCCGGCAACTGACGTGGCAGTTATTCGCCAAAACCTCATTGCACAACTGACAGCGCCTGTAAGGTGGACCCAGTCGGTTGAGCAGATGGTTGCCGACGGTGCAACATCTTTCATCGAGTGTGGCCCCGGTAAAGTGCTGCAAGGGCTTGTCAAAAAAATCGCTTCTGGTGTTGAATTAGCAAGTATTTAAATTTTTTTTTCAAAAAGCTTGACAAGTTCAATTCCACACTTTACTTTTGCACCACTATTTACGGTTTTGGCCGATGGTGTAATGGTAACACTGGACATTTTGGTTGTCTCATTCAGGGTTCGAGTCCTTGTCGGCCAACGTTAATTTTAGAGAGCTCATGAAAATGAGCTCTTTTTTTGTGTTTTACAGATTTAATTTAAAAATCGGGTTCATTAGGTACCAAAATTTGTGGAAAGGTTACAAATAACAAGTAGATAGATACAATTTTAAGATGAAATGTTACATTTACTTAGTTTAACCTAAATGCACCTTGAAATGAAAATCGATCCAAAAATTAAAAAACGAGACCGGGAACGGACGAAGGGGAAAATCCTGAAAGCAGTTGGCGAAGTAATTGAACAGCATGGCACCGAAAAGGTCGGCGTGAACCTGATTGCGCGAACAGCAGGAGTAAACAAAGTACTGATTTACAGGTACTTTAACAGTGTGGACGGATTGATGGAACAGTACGTAAAATCCGGTGAGTACACATCCACAATGGGCGACGAGTACATCGACAGCATTATCCCCCTTGCGCCGGAAGAACGAGGCAAAGCAATGACCGCAATGATGCTCACGTTCCTGTCGGATTTACGGGAACGCAAGGCAACACGGGATTTGCTCAGGTGGGAAATCGGAACGGGGAAATCCATGCTATCAGACGCCCGTAACAATGTGGCGGTGCGTATTCTGGAAAAGATCGGCGATTTGCCAAATTATCCGGATACCAGCGCGCTCCTGACTTTTATCACGGCCGGGATTTATTACATGACTATTTCCACCGATTATCGCGACAAGATGATCAATGTCGACCTTCATTCCGATGAGGGCTGGAACAGGATTGAGTATGTGATAGAACGGATTATAGCGGATGCGTCAAAATAAAAACTGAAAAGAAGTCCTTCCATTCATTTCGGAAGGACTTCTTTTTTATTTAAAATCAAAAATACTAATTCCGGTAAACTACATTTGTTACGGAATTATACCTCTACCCGCGGATGTGAATTTGCAAACGGGACAGGTTAAACGATATTTATGAGTGTATTAAAAAAACTTGCAAGTGAAACGGCGACCTATGGGATCAGTACCATGCTGGGTCGTTTTCTGAATTACTTACTGGTTGCCCTGCACACCAAATTATTTGAACCCGAACAAATTGCCGTACAAGGTCAGTTGTATGCCTATGCCGGCCTCGCACTTGTGCTTTACACCTTTGGGATGGAAACTGCCTTTTTCAGGTTCGCAAGGCAGGAAAATGACCGTCAAAAATACTACAATGTCATACTGAGTGCTGTCATTGTCACAAGTCTCTTTTTTTCAGGCCTTTTGTTTGCCTTTGCGTCAACAGCGGCCGGGATCATTCTTTATCCAGAAAGCACACATGTAGTAAGGATGTTTGCGATCATCATGGCCATTGACGCCATCGTTGCCATTCCTTTTGCACGCCTGCGCCTGGAAGGAAAAGGCAAAAAATTCGTTACCGTTAAGGTTGGTAACATTCTGATCAGCATCGCACTCAACCTTTTCTTTCTCATTATTTGCCGTGATATTTATTCAGGCAAATATCTGGGCCTGCTGAAACCTGCTATTGATTTGTTCTACAATCCGTTGCACGCACCGGATTACATCATCCTGGCCAATCTGATTGCCAATATCTCTCTTTTCTGGATGTTGCGTAAAGAACTTCTCGACTTTCGGTTTGTATTCAGTAAAGACCTTTTCAAGCCAGTCTGGGTTTACGCATTTCCAATCCTGATCATGAACGCTGGCGGAGTCCTGAACACACTTTTTGACAGGTCTTTTATCCAATATTTACTGCCTGAAAATTTTTATCCGGGACGTACCAACAAACAGGCGATCGGGATATATATCCAGTGCTACAAGCTATCCATATTTATGAATCTGGCTATTCAGGCGTTCAAATACGCTGCCGAACCGTTTTTCTTTTCAAGGGGAGAGGATAAGAACGCGCCTCCGGTTTTTGCCAAAATTACAAAATGGTTCGTGATCATTTGTGTGTTGATGTGGGTCGGTATCAGCCTCAATGTCGACTTGCTTGCCGAACTCTTTCTGAAGAAAAAGATATTTCATGAAGGTATTGCCGTAGTTCCCTGGCTTTTGGCAGGCTTCCTTTTTCTTGGCATTTATTACAACCTGGCCACGTGGTTCAAGCTTACCGACAAAACACAATATGGCACCTTTTTGACACTTACGGGAGCTTCCGTCGTAGCCGTATTGAACATCATTCTCGTCCCCAGGATCGGCTATCTGGGGTGCGCTATTGCCTTTGCCTGCTCTGGTTTTACGATGATGTGCTTGTGTTATTATTACGGACAAAAGTATTATCCCGTTCCTTACGATGTTAAATCTGCGCTGAGCTACATCGGTATTGCCGGCCTGGTTATCTATGCATCAGCAGCATTAAAAATTCCCGACCTCACCATTTCAGTTATGGTACACATGCTCGTATTTGCATTATTTACTTTCGCAGCACTTTGGATTGAAAGAGATTCGCTCCCATTTCTGGCAAGGAAAAAGTAGTTTCGACAAAAATCGCTGCCAATTTACCTTTCCATTTCACGAAGCAGTTTATTGGAAAACAAAAATTCCTTCAATTCCGGCACGTCGGTCCGGGTTATATCCGTATTTAATCCTTCCCAAAGTTTATCACCCTGATACAAAAACATGATATTCTGCCCGATTTCAAGTACCGAATTCATGTCATGCGTAATGATGATGGTCGTAATTTGATACTCCTCGGTAATTTCCTTAATCAGTTCATCAATTTTGACAGAGGTTAATGGATCAAGTCCTGAATTGGGCTCATCACAAAAAAGATACATGGGATTCATCACGATCGCTCTGGCAATCCCGACCCGCTTTTTCATACCTCCACTGATTTCAGAAGGCATACGCTTGGCTGCTGCTGTCAATCCGACGCGTTCCAGGCAAAAGGCAATCCGATCCTGTTTTTCGCTAACAGATTGATCCGTGAGCATATCTAACGGGAACCTGACATTTTCTTCGACAGTTTTTGAGTCGAAAAGTGCTCCGCCCTGAAATAGTACGCCCATCTCACGGCGAATCGACTGCTGCGTATCTTTATCGCTGCTGTAAAAATCCCGTCCGTCATAAAGTACATTTCCCGAATCCGGTTTTACGAGACCGATCATGGCTTTTAGCAAGACACTCTTGCCCGTTCCGCTCCCTCCGATGATCAAATTTGTCTCTCCCTTCTTAAAAGTCGAAGTGATCCCTTTAAGCACTTGTTTTCCGTTAAAGGACTTTTTAATATTATTTATTTCGATCATTTCTTTTCATTTAAATCCGGACTGCTGAAATCCGGAATAATGTGGCTTTAAGTTTTACGCTGGCGGATATTTAAAGAAGCAACTGGGCCAGCAGATAATCTGCGATCAGTACGGCAATACAGCTATTGGTAACTGCCTGCGTACTGGATTTCCCAACTTCAAGTGCGCCACCTTCGGTAAAGAATCCCTGAAACGAGGAAATTGTCGCGATCAGAAACCCGAATACGAACGGTTTCACACACATAAAAAACAGGTTATATGGCACGAACGAATCCCTGATTCCATACAAATAGTCGCGCTCAGTAATTACTCCGGTAAGCGTCCCCGCCAGATAGCCGCCAAAAATCCCAAGAAAAGCTGCAAAAATAACCAGCATCGGAAAAGTAAACATTGCAGCCAGGACTTTTGGGAGCACCAGATACGACGATGAATTAATCCCCATCACTTCCAATGCGTCAATTTGTTCCGTGATACGCATTGTGCCCAGTTCGCTGGCAATATTGGAACCGACTTTACCCGCAAGTACGATACAGGTGATGGTTGGCGCAAGTTCCAGAAGCTGCATGTCCCGGACGATGAGCGCAACAGTGGAAACGGGAATGATCGGACTGACAAGATTGTAGGCTGTCTGAATGCAGGAAACTGCTCCGATAAACGTAGAAACGATGGCAACAATAAAAATTGAGCTGACACCGATGCTTACCGATTCCTCCATAAATCGCTTCCAGTAAACGCTGATTTTCTCTCCTTTGCTGAAAAGTGTTCCTAAAAAAATGAAGTATTTTCCTATGACAGACATAATATCTAAATTGTATTCAATATTTTCGCGAAAATTAGGCAAAAAAAGAGCCAAAGTAACCTAGCCCCGACAACTTCAACCTTTTGCCCTGATCTTTTTTGTCCTTTTGCGAAGAATAACAAAATAATTGCAAAAGAGATTAGTCGGCTGCATGTAAATTAAAGATATTGACCCAACTTCGTTCAGTTTAATTTTTCAATGTTATTTTAAGTAGAATGAGTTCATTTGCTATCATTACCGGTGGAACAAAAGGAATAGGAAGGGCGGCGATCGAGCGGTTTCTGGATGCAGGTTTCGACGTCGCAACCTGTTCCAGAAATGAAAAGGATCTGACAGACCTGAAAGAGCAAATGGCACTGCGTTTCCCTGAGCGAACAGTTTTTATCCTGAAAGCGGATTTATCTCTGCGAGCAGCGTTAAACGAATTTATTTTGTTTGTGAACGCTTTCAAACGGCCGGTTGATGTGCTGATCAACAACACTGGTGTATTCATTCCGGGCCAGGTGCATAATGAGGAAGAGGGTGTATTGGAAAAAACGATCGAGACAAATTTATACAGCGCCTATCATCTGACCCGTAGCGTAACCGGTGGTATGATCGACAGAAAAAAGGGTCACATTTTCACGATTTGCTCCACTGCCAGTATTACAGCCTACCCTAACGGCGGTTCCTATTGTATTTCAAAATTTGCTTTGTACGGCATGACGAAAGTATTACGCGAGGAAATGAAGCCCCATGGCGTTAAGGTAACGGCAATTTTACCCGGAGCTACATTGACCGACAGCTGGAATGGCACTACGCTTCCTGCTGAAAGATTTATCGATTCCATGGATATTGCAGATGCGATCTTTGCCGCCTACAGCTTGTCTGCCAGAGCGGTTATGGAGGAGATTTTAATACGTCCGCAGCTTGGAGATTTAGACTAACGTAACGAACGTTAACGCAATTTTACTAAATTGCCACATTATTAAAATTATTTATTAAACCCCTTATTTTCTTTTCATGGAACAGTACCTGGGTATAGACGTGGGTGGTACCAATGTAAAAATGGGTATCGTTGATGCCACAGACGGAAGAATTTCCAACTTTTATAGTCATGATACCGCCAGCTGGCGCAGCTCTGGCCATTTTATAGAACGCCTTGGAGATGCCATTGCACTGCAGTTGGTTGCGTATCCCGAAGTAACAAGAGTTGGAATAGGTGTTCCCGGCCTCACTACCCGCGACCGTACTACCCTGATAGAAATAACGGCTATACCGGAAACGGATGGGATTGCCATTGTTCCTGATTTGAAAGCACGCTTCCCTAATCATGACTTTTTTCTGGAAAATGATGCAAATGCCGCTGCATTGGGAGAATATTATTTTGGCGAAGACAAGCTGCCGGAAGACTATATTTTCGTAACGCTTGGAACCGGAATCGGAGGCGCTGCAATTATTGACAAAAAGGTTTTCAAAGGTGGTGGCGGTAATGCCATGGAGCCTGGTCACATTCCGTCGGCAAACGGGAAAGTTCTGGAAAGAAATATAGGTAAAAAAGAGTTGCTCGACATGGCAACAATCATGAGAGCGGAATATACGGGAACTACCCAGCTTCCGGACGACGGAACAATATCAACCACTGGTCTTGTTGCCGCTGCTTCTGCCGGAGACGAACTGGCAAAACAGATTTTTTACGAAATGGGTTATCTGCTGGGCGAAGGCCTCGTTTCGATGATCCGTATTCTGGACATCACCACCATCCTGATCGGTGGCGGAATCTCTGCTTCATTTGAATTCATATTACCGGCCATCAATGATCGTTTCAAATACTGGCTGACTCCATATTATCTTAAAACGATTTCGATAAAACGTGCTACACTCGCCAATGACGCGGGGTTGCTGGGCGCAGCATCGCTTTGTTTTGAGTAAAAACTTGTAAATCTTTTGAAAGAACCTCTCCTTCGGGAGAGGAAAGTTTGTAATTTAGGCCACTCAAACGCCTGAATGATATATTTTTTGCCCGTCGCATTGGTTAAAATTTATATCATGTTCCGATTCCGCTAATCGTTCATGATGAAATTATCGATTATTGTACCAGCTTACAACGAAGAAAAAACAATCTGGTCCGTCCTTGAAAAACTAAAATCCGTAGAATTAATTTCGGGATTTCAAAAAGAGATAGTCGTGGTCAATGACTGTTCCAAAGACAATACCGAATCCGTTGCACAGCAATTTATCGGAGAAAATCCCGGTTTGGAAATCAGCTATTTCCGGCACGAATACAATCAGGGAAAGGGAGCAGCACTACATACAGGTATCCGGAAAGCTACCGGGGACTACATCATCGTGCAGGATGCAGATTTGGAATACGATCCGCAGGAGTTCAATATTCTTTTGAAGCCAGTCGTAGACGGATTTGCCGATGTGGTATATGGGTCCAGGTTCATGGGCGGGAAGCCGCACCGGATTCTTTTCTTCTGGCACACGCTCGGCAACAAATTTCTGACATTTCTGAGCAACATGTGCACCAATCTGAATCTGACAGATATGGAGACTTGCTACAAACTTTTCCGTGCTGACCTGCTCAAAAGTCTTTCGCTCGTAGAGAACCGCTTTGGCTTCGAGCCGGAAGTAACCGCCAAAATATCCAAAATCCCAAAAATTCGCATCTACGAAGTAGGCGTCTCTTACTACGGCAGAACCTACGAAGAAGGCAAAAAAATCAACTGGAAAGATGGCTTTCGCGCCATTTACTGCATTTTGAGGTACGGTTTAGGAAACTAAGAGAATAATATCTTTCCCGAAACATTCAGGTATCAATGGTTTCCTATGTTCATCAGTTGTTGTTGGCTGTCTATTGAGTTGATACACTTCCACTCTGATCAAATCGGATTGAAACAAAAAACCGATCAGCGCGGACCGGAGATATGTATCATAGCTAAAATAGTTAGTCAATTTGTCGATAGTCTGAGATCATAGTCAGGCAATAGCAAGGCAGATAGACACAATTATTGGTTTAATATTCTACAACACTGGGAATTATAACTCATCACGGATAATTGGTTCGTTTCTCAGTTGTTATTGTCGGGTTTCGCTTAATTACTAATGAGAATTCTATAATACTTTTCCGATTAATCTGATTGGAGTCTCGGCCTTTCAAGGGCTTCCTTATTCTTTAGAATGCTGCGGAGCTTATCTTCTAATAATTTTATATAAAAGTCTTTGTCTTGCGGGGTCATTGGATTTCGGATGGCAGCCTGGCTTTGAAAGTCCCTCGGTTTTTTCTCTTCCCGCAAATCACATTCTTCACGAATCAACTCGTCTACAGTTGTCTCAAGTATTACCGCAAATTTTTTCAGCTGCGAAATGGAAGGCTGTGTTTTCCCCCTTTCTATATCTGAGTAATTAGGTTGGGACATGTTGCTGTGAATGGCCATGTAAGCCTGAGTGTATCTCTTCTCCTCCCTCATGGCGAGCAGATTGCTTGCAATAATGTTCATAGTGTGTTGATGAATATTAACGATGAAGTATGTAATCGCAAAATTCACAATTTTTCAGTTAGTGTCAATACTCCCTCAAAATTATAAGTAACAGCAATGCTGTTATAAGTTGCCCTTATAGCTCTATAGGTGTCAGTACTTGATAATTTAAACGCCTATTCTTCACTTTGCATAACACTCTAATGTCCTGCACTCAGCAAGGCAGAGAGGGTGAAACAAACTATTCTATTTCCATAAAAAAATCTATCCGGCAATGTGAACCCGGCCAGGTTACTGCAGACAAATTTTCATAAGTGCCAAATCCAATAAAGTTATTATTCATCTAACAAACTAAGCCAATGAAAAGACTGCTATTTTTGAGTTACATTTTGAGTTTTACAACCCTGTGCGCCCAGACGATTTCTAAGGATTCAGGCACCAATTTTAGAATCCCTCCATCTGAAAGTTTTTCGGAGCGTTATGAGGTAATGCGAGGAGATAACGTGAATCTGCAGATTACTATCAACAAGAGCCCAAAGCACGGTCAACTTTTGAAGAGTATTCCAGGGTTATTAACGTTTGGTACGCGTCCGATAACCAATGGTGCCAGAAAAGAAGCGGGTGATCTCCGTTCCAATATTCCCCTAAATGTATCGTTGGTAGCTGGATGGAACTTGTTCGCGAGGCATAGTAGAGTCGCAGCGGTGCTGGAAGTCAAACATTTTTCTCGCGATGGCATACTGATCAGCACGGATAGGCTCAAAAGGTCAGCAGGCAAAAAGCCGGATGTTTTCGTTTTTAAAAAAATTGTTGAGTCCGATGGATATATGACACTAGCTATCGACAATTTGATCGACGAAGCAGTCTTGGTTGACAGCAAGTTTTCTGTAAGTAAATTGCCCGGGAAAATGACGAAGCCGTGGTCCCGACCCAACCCTGTGCCTAACTATGTTGCGCCCGATTGGCCAACAACTGACGGAGCCTGGTTTGATGAAGTGAAAATTGTTGGTCATAAAAATAATAACACCTATGTCTGGAAAGCTTCTTTCGAAGCTAACTTTGGCCAAACGGACACCTGGAGTGTCAGCAATGGAGGTACCGGCGGGAATAACGACAATGGAAACGGGGATGGAGGTGCTGGTAATGAAGATCCGGGACCAGAGGAAAAAGCGGTTACCAGGGATCTGAACAATATCAAGGCAAATAAATGTGAAGCACGTTATATATTGCAGCATCTGATTGATCGTCCGCTCATGGCACTGGACCTTAGTAATGTGAAGGAGGATGTAGAAACGGAAATGGGAAAACAAGATCTAAGAGAAGCAAATAGTGATGGTGGTTCGAAACAAAACGCTTACAAGCACGCACTACTATATGCATATATGTATTGTGCGATTGGCGAACAACATGCTGATGCCATTGCTCGTTACCATGAAGTTTGTGATGGAGAAATTATGGGACCTGCCGACCAAGAACCAATGGATACATTTAATAATGCAAGAGGTAAGGATATTGTTAAAAACGTCGGATGCGGGGATAGGGGTCTGATTCAATTTTCAGTTTGGCTGGCCTATCTCAACGGAGTATTACATGACATAAACGCAAACCCAACAAGTCTATGATCAGTTACCTTATCAATCTTACAGTATTTATTTTCTGCTCGTTCGGAACAGAACCCAAAAAGAGCTGTTCTCCCTACGCCATCAGTTACATGGACTGGAAAATGACTTTTCCATCAACAGTTGGCGAGGCAGTAAAATTACACCAAATGGATTACAGGCCTCCGGGTTTTTATCATAAAAAAATCCAGACAGGTAAGGGAGAAGTCATTTTAAACTACAAATACAAAACAGGAGATTTTCACGACGAATATCAGCCGAGAGAAACACTTTTTCCAAGGGAAGTAGATTCTTATATATTCCGTTTTCCAGAAAAGGCCGGGTTGCAGGACTCGCTGAAAATTGCGCTTGAGAAAGTTTACCAGAAAAAGTTTAAACTAACAACGGCAACGAATTCCGCCATAGCAGCAATGCCAATGAAGTATGATATGTTCTTCCTGGAAGTAGATTCATGTATGACTATCGGACTGGCATCCAGTCCGATAGTTAAAAAAAAGGATAGGCGCATTGTTGTCAGGTTTCTTTACAATCATTCACCGGAGGATCGCATTTCGGAGATGAGGAATTACCTGTTGTAAATTTGGCCAACCCCGGATACATAGCTGATTAGTCAAATGCATTCATGAATGCCGATTACGGTTGGAATTTATTGATACGAACGAAGTCTATGATCTCTTACCATATCAATCTTGTTACTTTTCTCTTTTGCTTACTTGGAAGCGATTCAAAAGACACCTGTTCTTCCTACACAATCGAGTATATGGACTTGAAAATGGTCTTTCCATCGACCGTTGGAGAAGCTGTAAAAATGCACCAGTTGGATTATAGACCTCCTGGCCACTACTTCAAAAAAATGGCTGGAAATAAAGGAGAAGTTATTTTAACCTACAAATACCAAAAAGGGGATTTCCATAATGAATACCAACCAAAGGAAACACTGTTTGGTCGAGAATTAAATTCGTACATGTTCCGCTTTTATGAAAGGACGGGTTTACAGGACTCACTTAAAACAGCATTGGAAAAAAAGTATGAAAAAAAGTTTCAGCTGACAAAGGTTACCAGCTCGCCTAGAACTATAATGAGCCGGAATTATGATTTGTTCTTTTTGGAGGTCGATTCTTGTATGACGATAGGGCTTGCATCTAGTCCAAATTTGAAAAAAGCCGACCGAATTGTTGTTGTAAGATTTCTTTACAACCAGACACCTGAGGAACGTGTTTCGGCAATGATGGGATACCTGTAACATATTCTCGAATTCGAGTTGCGGACGGTTGAGAGCTTGAAAATATTCTGACTATGCATCGGTAATATTGTGATTAGTAGCGATTATACGGTTCGAATTAGCTAATGAGTACCAAGCCTATGATTTCATACTATATTCAGTTCGCAGTATTTCTCTGTTGTCATTCGTTCGGAGATTATTCAAGACAGAACTGTCCTTCCTACGCCATCAGTTACATGGACTGGAAAATGACCTTTCCCTCAACCGTTGGCGAGGCGGTGAAAGCGCACCAACTGGATTATAAGCCACCAGGCTTTTATTATAAAAAAATATTAGTAAATAGAGGAGAAGTCATTTTAAACTACAAATATAAAAGGGGGGATTTTCATAATGAATATCAGCCGAGAGAGATACTTTTTCCGCGAGAAGTTGATTCTTATATATTCCGTTTTCCAGAAAAGGACAAATTGCAGGACTCGCTGAAAATTGCGATCGAGAAAGTTTACCAGAAGAAGTTTAAACTAACAATGGCAACGAATTCCTCCATAGCAGCAATGCCAATGAACTATGATTTGTTCTTCATGGAAGTAGATTCATGTATGACTATCGGACTGGCATCCAGTCCGACAGTTAAAAAAAAGGATAGACACATTGTTGTCAGGTTTCTTTACAATCATTCACCGGAGGATCGCATTTCGGAGATGATGAATTACCTGTTGTAAATTTGGCCAACCTGGATACATAGCTGATCAATCGAATGCATTCATGAATGCCGATTACGGTTGGAATTTATTGATACGAACAAAGTCTATGATCTCTTACCATATCAATCTTGTTACTTTTCTCTTTTGCTTACTTGGAAGCGAAGCAAAAGAGGACTGTTCGTCATATACCATTAATTATATGGACTGGAAAATGGTCTTTCCGTCAACTGTTGGTGAGGCTGTAAAGATGCACCAGTTGGATTATAGACCTCCTGGCCACTACTTCAAAAAAATAGCTGGAAATAAAGGAGAAGTTATTTTGACCTACAAATACCAAAAAGGGGATTTCCATAATGAATACCAACCAAAGGAAACATTGTTTGGTCGAGAATTAAATTCGTACATGTTCCGCTTTTATGAAAGGACGGGTTTACAGGACTCACTTAAAATGGTTCTGGAAAAAAAGTATGAAAAAAAGTTTCAGCTGACAAAGGCTATCAGCCCGGCCGAGGCAATAATCATACGGAATTACGATTTGTTCTTTTTGGAGGTCGATTCTTGTATGACGATAGGGCTTGCATCTAGTCCAAATTTGAAAAAAGCCGACCGAATTGTTGTTGTAAGATTTCTTTACAACCAGACACCTGAGGAACGTGTTTCGGCAATGATGGGATACCTGTAACACATTCTCGAATTCGCGTTGCGGACGGATCTAAGTTGATAGCTTGAAAATATTCCGACTATGCATCAGTAATCTTGTGATTAGTAGCGATTATACGGTTCGAATTAATTAATGAGTACCAATCCTATGATTTCATACTATATTCAGTTCGCAGTATTTCTTTGTTGTCATTCGTTCGGAGACTATTCAAGAGAGAACTGTCCTCCCTACGCCATCAACTTCATGGACTGGAAAATGATTTTTCCCTCAACCGTTGGCGAGGCGGTGAAAGCGCACCAACTGGATTATAAGCCACCAGGCTTTTATTATAAAAAAATATTAGTAAATAGAGGAGAAGTCATTTTAAACTACAAATACAAAACAGGAGATTTTCACGATGAATATCAGCCGAGAGAGATACTTTTTCCGCGAGAAGTTGATTCTTATATATTCCGTTTTCCAGAAAAGGACAAATTGCAGGACTCGCTGAAAATTGCGATCGAGAAAGTTTACCAGAAGAAGTTTAAACGGGTGCATTTCAATTCTACGCTGTTTGCATTAATATTTGATTGACGCAATCCCAGCGAGTTGTCGTTTCAATTGGAGTCTCTTTTTACTATTATAAGTTTATTGAAAGTCCATTTAAAAAAATATCCCAAAAAATCAAATACTCGCCGCCTCCTGCTCTGCTTGCAACAGATCAGAAAGTAGTTAGCTAACAAGCCTGAAACAGTTAAATCAAGAGTCGTGTCAGTCTGCCTGCTACAAACTTCCGGAGTATAGCTTGGGTTTTGGAGCTCCTGATCCGCGAACTAGGTACAACCTATTATCCTTCTTCCATCATCGCCCTTCGAGAGCCTGTTTACTGGAAATACAGAAACATCTTCGCTTTATCAAAAATTTTCTACAAAAAAATAGCCCTTCCGGTGCTATCTGCCTGCAAGCAATGCTCCTCATTTTCGCTTCACCTTCACAGCCAACCACTGCTTGATATTGAATTAGACGCTAATCTCTGACGTCGAAAACCACAATTTGTAGTCTTTGTGACCTTTTGAGACATCCAATTGTAAAACCCTGGCTGTACCTGGTATTTTACACTTTATTTTGTTATATTTAGAAATACATAACCTCCTGACTATTTATTATTTGTAAAATATTTTTATGGTAAAAATTCTATATGTTCTTTGCGTTTGCCATTTCATTGTTTTCTCTCCCCGATTATCCGCGCAACAATTCAGCGCCGCTTCTTTCGATCAGCTTCCTGCCAACCAACAGCTTTATGGACGAAACCCCGACAATCAGGCCGATATTACTTTTGCTGGTAAAGTGACCGCCGGCGGCTATGCGTATTTGTCTGTCCTGAAATATAGAAACGGGGCAAAAACGGGCTACCTCAAAGCTGCTCTCAACTACAGCAACACCGCTACGGCCAATTTTAGTCTGTCAACAAAAATCAAGGCAGAACTGGCAGAATACGCGTTCGAAGTCTATGCATGCAAATCCCAGCAAGACTCCACCCTGATCGTAAAAAGAACCGATGTTGTTGCAGGAGATTTTTATATCATTTACGGACAATCCAATGCCGTTGCCTGGGAGGTAGACTATCCGTACAGAAATGAATATTGCAGAACCTACGGATCGTTGGGAACGTGGGCGCTATCCAACAATCAAACACCGCGGGTGGGGATTTTTGGCATCGAATTCCAACGAAAGATTGCGGAGGATCACCAAATCCCTACCTGTGTAATCAACGGTGCCGTGGCAGGTGCACCCATCTCCGCACTTTTAAGTTTCAATGCCGATCACAACGCACAGGACAATTCTCCATACGGACTACTATATGGCTACGCACGTTCTACCGGATTGATCCCGTTTATTAAGGGAATATTATACTGGCAGGGGGAAGCGGAAGCATCCTCCAATGACCCGGCAGCATGGGGTCCCCAGTTCGATCAGCTCATGGTGCAATGGAAAAGGGATTATCCGGCGACGGAAAAAATATACGTTTTTCAACTCCCGCTTTTCGGCGGTGGAGCCTACGACGATAAAATTGGGGTGATACGTGAACAGCAACGAACTTTGAATCAAAAGTATCCTCAGGTCGAACCTTACGGAGCTTTGGGCGCTGTTGGCTGGAACGGCTTTCATTATGGACTGGAGGGCTATCTGCAGCTTGGCAGAGAATTGGCAACGATTGCAGGATACAATCATTATGGAAATAAAAAGAAAATATCCTCCCCCAACCTAAAAAAGGCTTTTTATTCAACTCCCGAACGTGACGAAGTGACCATGGTTTTTGAGGACTATCAGCAGATGGTATATCCGAAAGATACAATTTATGATAATATTCAGGGGAGCCAGGAGGCCCGTTCGTTGTATTCAGTGAAGGATTTCTTCTACCTTAATTACGCCTGGCAAAAAGTAAAATCCGGAAGGGCAGAATCCAACAGAATAATTCTGAAACTGAAAGAAGCGGGCAAAGATTCTTTGATCAAGTATCTGCCGTCAAAGTATCATTACAGTGGACTCCCGAATGCGCCATGGGTTTATTTAGGTCCGTTTTTAAGAAACAGTGATGGACTCCGGGCGCTCGCATTTCACCATAATCCAATTTTCCCATACGAAAAGAGGGAAACCCTGTCGCTTGCTGCAAGCGAAACAAGGCAGAATGTTCTCTTGAAATGGAATAAACTAACCAATATCACGGGTTATATTCTCGAGAGATTTCAGGATATAGATTCTCTGGGGAACCGCGAGTTGTTTTACCTTCCTGATTCGCAGACTGAATACGTTGACAAAACAGCCCGGCAAGGCATACATTATACTTATCAGATCAGAGGCTATTCCACACGTTCAGAATCGCCAATCGCTTACCTCTCTTACACCAAAGTAAGTGAGGATTCATTTGACAAAAACACGATCACCATTTTCCCTAATCCGACGTCGGGCAATGTTAACATTTCTTCCATACAATCAGAGATTAATAAAGTAGAAATATTTTCGGTTCAGGGAATTCATTTGACAACGCTGGCCGTCGCCGGGCAGAATCTGGCCACGATTAACCTCGCCGGCTTTTCAAGTGGAAATTATGTAATTCAAATACATTGTGTAAATGGCGATCACGTCAGTAAAAAGCTCGCCATAAAATAAATTTAAGTAACCGTCGATATTTCGCGGATGTAACTGAACACCAAAAAAGATCGGTTATAAAAATTAAAAAAAGTAATTTTAGCGCTCAATTAATCCCATGATTGGTTTTTATCCATGGTTGCGCTTATTCCTTTATCTTTAATCCTTGCGACCGCCAACTTTAATATTGACATATATCAAAATTGTGGTCAATCTTTCCGGCGTTCTTTTCTGTCCGCTCTCACCCTCCTGTTTCTTTTTGTTGGGCTATCCACGGAGTTATTAAGCGCCTTCAATCTGATTACGAGCACTGCAATCAGCATATCATGGATTGTTTTCAATGTAATTTTACTTCTATGGTACTTTCGTGTCACCAGAAAAAATTCTATTAACCTTCTGGTTATCTTTAAAAGTGGATTCCGTAAGGGAACGGTTTTCCAAAGACAACTGGGAATACTTACCACGATTACGCTGACTACAATTTTACTGATTACTTTCATCGTCGCCATTGTTGCGACGCCCAACAATCCGGATTCTCTGACTTATCATCTTGGCAGAATAGGCTACTGGATTCAGAATCAAAATGTTGAACATTTCCCATCCCATATTCTACGGTCCATTTCATTCAGCCCGTTTTCTGAATATGTGCATCTGCATTCCATGCTGCTGTCCGGAAGCGACCGGTTTGTCCAGCTATTACAATGGTGTTGCCTGGTCGGTACACTTGTTTACGTTTCGCTTCTTGTCAACCTTTTTTCAAAATCCATACATGCGCTCAGAATAGCACTTTGTTTCGCTGTAACAATACCGATCGTGGTGCTTGAGGCCATGACTACACAGAACGACCTGGTGGTTTCGTTCTTTATCATCGCGACCGGCTACTATGTTTTTGACTATCTGGCTTCACCCCGTAATTCAACCCTGGCGCTGCTTTGTGTATCAATCGCTCTGGGAATACTCACAAAAGGTACGTTTGTCCTCTATGCTACACCGTTCGGTCTTTACATGCTTTTTGTTCTGTGCAAGAGGCGTTCATGGCATGTGCTTTTTCGGATGGGCGCCAGCCTTCTGTTTCTGGTACTAATTCTGAACTTCCCATTCTGGAACCGCACAAATGCAATTTTTGACAGTCCGCTCGGAACAATGAGTCAGGGGAACCGAAATGCTTCGCACACGCTACCGGCCATGGTATCTTCCGTGTCAAAACATCTCGTTCTGCACTTGGGGTATGTTTCTCCCGGGGATAAATACAATACATTTTTGCTCAGGAATCTTGAAAATCTGCACGATTTTCTGGGGGTTGACCTTAACGATTCGGGGATGACGTTTAAAATGAACAAAATAAACTTCAACGAAGATTTTGCACACAATTTCCTTGCTGCATGGCTCATTATTGCCTCTCTGGTTATTGCCATTTTCTATAAACTTCCCGTCATGGCAAGATGGTTTTACAGGTTAGCGGTCCTCAGTTTTTTATTATTTTGCGTGCTCGTGAGCTACCAGATTTACGGCTCACGTTTACATATTCCGTTCTTTTTGTTAATGGCGCCCGTTATCGGTATTATCTATGCCTCGTTTTCCATATTGTTCCAAAAATTACTGATCAGCATACTTCTGATTAATGCGCTGCCTTACGCATTACTGAGCGCGGCACATCCGTTTCTATCGACAAAATGGTTTTTTACAGATGTTTTCCCTGTAATAAATAAGTACGTCGGATTGAAAATAGAACCGGAAAAACAGTCTAACATGATGCAAAAAAGTGTTTTATACAATTCTCCGGAGCACATTTTATGGGGAGATCAATGGCCTCAAATACAGTCGCTGGTGGCGTTCACCGATTCGGTTAGGGCTCAAAATATCGGTTTTGATTTCAATGAGGCCAGCTACGATTACGCTTATCAATACGTATTGAAACACCGGAACCGACATTTTGAACATATTATGGTCCAAAATCCCTCCAAAATCCTGGAAAAAAAATTGTTCCGTCCCGATTGTATTATTTCGGAAAATAAAAATGAAAACAGAATTGTGTACCATGGAATCACATACTACAAGGCATGGTCAATGGCTGATCGCCGGATCTACATTCCTGAAAAATAATGGAGTTTCTGCCTGCAAACAATCAGCGTTTTAACAAATATTCTGTAAAAACACTTCCATTCCTCAGCGCGTACTGCTTGATCACCTCGTCACTGTTGGCGGCATAGGACTTTTTCAGCAGATCGTAATAGCTGGTGCCGTAACCCGGTATAAGCGGATTTTCAATTGTATTCCGCTCACCTTTAATTACGAAAAAACGATCATAATAAAACTTGGCAGGGCTCACGCAGTTCAGGATCCAAAACAATGCACCAGTTGTAAACAAAAAGTTTTTGAAGAATAATTTTCTGTGTGTCACCAGCACATAGCCAATCCCGATTCCAAAAACCAGCTGAGGAACCATAGCGGACCTGATGTTGAGGTCGTTATAAAAACCGATTTGAAATAATGAAACAACCGCCAGAAACAGGCAGGAGATGATGACAACCGGACGATCAAATTCCAAAAGCCGTTTTCCAAAAAATAAAAACCAGATTCCGTAAGTAGATGCCAGATATAAAATATAGTACGCAAACCAATTTGAGGACCCAGCCTGCCAAATCGCCCTATTGCTCTGCATGTCCGTAGCCTCCGAACTTGTGAGGTACAGGATTACCGGTAGATAAGCAATAAGTAAAGGAATGCCAAAAAGCAGACACCTGACGAAAAATTCCTTACCCTCATTTTTGAGATGTTTAATAAAAATATACACCATATACCCAATAAGCCCGATTGCAACGAGCGGCGCCATAAACAGCGTAGCCAGGAACAAATAACAGCTGGCAAAAAAATAGGCCCGTTTGTTAAAAATGGCAAGTAGAAAAGCTATTCCAAGTATCGCCGGCAATGTATGCTGCGGAGATTCCGATAGATTTCTGGTAAAAATCGGTATCTGGTTCAGGAAAAATTTCCCGTTGACCGAAACGGAATTCTTATCCAGAAATGGTGTATTTGGTATGAGAAAATGTAAGGTTGGCAGAATAATGCAGACGTACGATCCTATGACCAGTGAAAGACAAATTAAGATACTTTTCAAAGCCGACAAGTGAATGAACCGAATTTGAATCCAGATAAAAGTGAGGCCAACACCCCATGCACACCAAAAGAAAAAATACGTTTTGATCAGACCTATTGATGTTACTTTACCCAAAAGCGCGGGCACAATATAATTGCCCAGATAATAACACATGTATATCTGCCGGTCCTCATCGAAAAGCGGTAAAGGTTGCGTTGCCAGCAGATTGAACTTGAAATTATGCGCAACATAATCGTAACTCTGATACGGCAAAACGCCAAACTCCGAAAACAGGCAGGTGGAGATTGCCATCAGAAAGGAAGAAATGAAGATAATCTTGAACCGGCCCGAATCCGTTGCCAGCTCGTCGTCAACAGGCAGATTCTTAACGGATAAAATGAAGGCAAAAATCAGGCAACCAACTGATATGAAAGCGTAAGCAGGTTTGAGCCAAAAAAAGAGAAAAAATAATGTCGGCGCGGAAATATAAAGAAGCGTTACGATTGTCAGTTTTTTCATAAAATGTTGAGCTCAACACAACAAGAGGAAAATTCTTGTATTTTTTTGTACTTGACCAGGAAATCATCTTACTAATTGTCGAGATCTCTCGTGTCAAAACATACCCAGCCCAATATCCACAATTTTTAGAAGAAATTCGAGACATCTCTTTGTCATACAATCCTCAAAGCGGTTTGATGGCTGACAAAAATCTGTTATTTGTTCTCCAAAATAAACGATAAACGGAAACAAATGTGCCCGCCGCCTTAAATCGGTGCACAAACATGAATAGAATTATTCCTCAAATGAAGTTTGCGTGAGAAACTAAACAAAGTTTACTTCGGCATGAAGCGAAATACCGAACTTAGATAAAACGGACTTCTGAATCTTTTCTGATAACAGTTTGATCTCCTCTCCGGATCCACCGCCGTAATTTACCAGAACGAGCGCCTGGCGGGCATGCACCCCTATATTTCCTTCCCGGTAGCCCTTCCATCCTGCCTGCTCAATGAGCCAGCCAGCGGGCACTTTTATGTGCTCAGAAGTCGTCGGGTAGCCAGGTATATTGGGAAAATCCAGGCGAAGATCCTCAAACTGAGACCCTGATATTTCAGGATTTTTAAAAAAACTACCTGCATTGCCAATTTCGGCCGGGTCTGGCAATTTACTTCTCCTGATTGCAATTACGGCGTCACTTACTGCTTTGATCGAAAGCGTCTCTACACCCATCTCATTCAGTGTTTTCTGTATATCGCCATATTCTACTTTAAAATTAGGCACCTTATTTAGCTTGAAAACTACGCCGGTTATGAAATATTTCCCTTTCAACTCATGCTTGAAAATACTTTCTCTGTACCCAAACCGGCACTCCTCCCAGGAAAACAGTCTGATTGTCCCGTCGGTTAATGAAACTGCTTCTACAGTTTCCACCACTTCCCTGATTTCTACTCCATAAGCCCCAATGTTCTGCATAGGCGCCGCACCCACGGTGCCCGGAATCAGTGAAAGGTTTTCCACACCCGCAAAATCATTTGTAACACAATAGGAAACAAAATCCTGCCAAATTTCCCCTCCACCGGCATGAAGCCATACATGTTCGCCGGTTTCTTTAATTATATTGATTCCCTTGATAACTGAATGAATTACAAGCGCCTCAATATTGTGCAACAACAGAATATTGCTTCCGCCGCCCAAAATGAACTTCGGTTGTTGCTGCCATTCCGCATCGGAAAGCAGCCCAACGAGCTCCGATACTGAAGACACTTCGGTAAAAAAAGCCGCTTTGGATTCCAGTCCGAATGTATTAAGATGCCGGAGTGATACGTTTTCCTGAATGTGCATTGTTTTGAAACCTTTAAATCAGGTGCAAAGTTAGGTAATACATTCAAAATAGCGCGGTATGGTGGTTCATGCATTTTTGGTTAAGTTTGTGGCTTCATTCCGTTTAGATAAACATGTTATTCAGTAAGAAAACATTTTTGTGGGTACTTTTGCCGTTTCTGATGCTGCTTTCGGCTTGTAGCAAAAAGAATACGCCCAGATCTTCCACATCCGAGTACAGGGAAGATCTTTCAGGTGTAAGGCCGCGTTATGAATATGTGGAACCCGTTGTTGGCAAAAAAACGACGGTAACTAAAAAAGAGACTGTTGCCTCTACACCGAAATATTCCGCCGACAAAACGGTAAATGTAAACAAGCGGTTGGAAGCAGCATTGGATACTTTGGCAAAACAAAACAAAGCAATTCGCTACATCAGCGGCTTTCGTATTCAGCTTTATGTGGGTAATGTACGGCAGGAGGCAGACAATGCGAAATCCTATGTTTACCAAAATTTCCCCGATCTGAATCCATATGTGTCATATTCCCAGCCAACTTACCGCGTTAAAGCCGGTGACTTTATGTACCGCAGCGATGCGGAGCAATATCTGGAACAAATTAAGGAACAATATTCCTCCGCAGTGATTTTGGCCGACAGAGTGGAAATCAAAAAAAGTCTGATGCTAAACTCGTCTCAGGAACAGAACTAATTACATTCAAAAACTATTTTTTTTTAATTGGATTGTCAATCCTTCTATACTATACATAATGAAAAAGGCTTTAATTACCGGTATAACCGGCCAAGATGGTGCGTATCTGGCGGAGTTGCTGCTCAGCAAAGGATATGAAGTTCACGGTATCAAACGCCGTAGCTCACTCTTCAATACCCAGCGAATTGACCATATCTATGAAGACCCACATGAAAAAAATGTGCGGTTTCATTTGCACTATGGTGATCTGAGTGACTCGACAAACATCATCCGGATTATTCAGGAAGTACAGCCTGACGAAATTTACAATCTCGGCGCCATGTCGCACGTTCAGGTTAGTTTTGAAGAACCTGAGTACACTGCAAATGTTGACGGAATCGGTACTTTAAGAATTCTTGAAGCCGTTCGTCTGCTTGGACTTACAAAGAAAACACGTATCTACCAGGCGTCAACCTCCGAATTGTACGGACTTGTTCAACAGGTTCCGCAATCTGAAACAACTCCGTTTTATCCTCGTTCGCCGTATGCAGTTGCGAAACTGTATGGTTACTGGATAACCGTCAATTACCGGGAAGCATATGATATGTACGCGGTTAATGGCATACTTTTCAATCACGAATCTCCCCTCCGCGGAGAAACTTTCGTAACCCGCAAAATCACCCGTGCGGTTGCACGAATTGCCCTGGGGTTACAGGATCAGGTATTTCTTGGCAATCTTGACGCACAACGCGACTGGGGCCATGCAAAAGATTTTGTGGAGGCTATGTGGCTGATTTTGCAGCAGGACGTAGCAGAAGACTTTGTAATCGCAACCGGCGTAACTACCAGAATCCGTGATTTTGTAAGAATGGCTTTTGCAGAAGTTGGTATTGAACTGGAATTTACCGGCGAAGGCGCAGAAGAAATAGCGAAAGTTATTGCGTGCAACGACCCGAATTACCAGGTCCCGATAGGTAAAGAAGTTGTTGCCGTTGATCCGCGCTATTTCCGCCCAACGGAAGTAGAATTGCTAATCGGTGATCCGACAAAATCCATGACCAAACTCGGCTGGAAACCGAAATATGATTTGAAAGCGCTTGTTAATGATATGGTGACTTCTGATTTGATTCTGTTCAAAAAAGACCAGATACTGGAAAGCAGCGGACACCGTGTTCCGAATTATTTTGAATGAGAATTCTCTGATATTTTAAAAAGCGAAAGAGCCGGAAAATTATTTTCCGGCTCTTTCGCTTTTCGTATTTATATACTTCCTGAATTATTTCTTAGCAATCGTTTTACCAATTTTAATCAACGTCTCAGGTTGCTGGTAACCAATCACCTCTTTCACCACATTTCCGTTTCCGTCAATAAAAAATAAGGTCGGATATCCTTCCAGTGGATATTTCTGAGCCAGCATCGGTCCTTCTCCGCTTTCCATATCCACTTTTACATTGATAAAATTCTTGTTGTAAACCTCCGCCACATCCGCACGGGTGAAGACATTTTTCTGCAACAACTTGCAGGGTCCACACCAGGTGGTGTATGCATCAAGAAATATAATCTTATTTTCAGCCTTCGCTTTCTTAAGGATCTGCGCCCACGAACCGGCTGTAAAAACGATTCCCTTCTCAGCACCTTCCTTCTTTTTGTCACCATTGTCGGCAGCCTTCAGTGTGTAGAAAGAAACAGTGGACAAGGTCAGTATAAAAATTACCTTCTTTAAAATCTTCATTTTGGATTTTGTTTCGGTTAGAACAATAGCATAACGAAATTACACTCCTGTTTTATTTTATCAAACGCATTTCTAATCAATACGTTCATTTATTTTAACCGAAAACGATCGCTAGCCCTGCACTTTCGCTGTATATGAGGCTGTCCGGAAAGAAAACCGTACCTTTGCACTTTGAAAATTACCCGATTGCCATGAAAATTATAGACGCCAAATACGTAATGAGCAATTCTGACTATCAGAAATGCCCGCAACCCGACTTACCGGAATACGCCTTTATTGGGCGTTCGAATGTTGGCAAATCGTCGGTGATCAACATGCTCACTGAAAAAAAGTCCCTGGCCAAAACGTCACAGCAACCCGGGAAAACCCAATTGATCAATCATTTTATCGTCAACAATTCTTGGTATCTGGTGGATTTACCAGGATATGGATATGCCAAAGTGAGCAAAGTTGAGCGGGAAAAATGGGAGCAAATGATCGGTGATTATCTGCACAACCGGACCAACCTGATTTGTACATTTGTGCTTGTTGATATCAGACACAGCGCGCTCGCCGCTGACCTGGAATTTATGGAAAACCTTGGAGAAGCAGGAATTCCGTTCCACATCATTTTTACAAAAGCGGATAAATTGAAAGCATATCAGATTGCATTGCAAACGGAAGCTTACAGGCAAAAGCTTGCAGAACTTTGGGAAGAAGTGCCACCCATGTTTGTAACTTCTGCCGAAAAAAATGAGGGACGAGATGCCATTCTGCAGACAATAGAAACGTATAACCAGACGTTTCAAAAATCGGAAGGTATCTAAGTTGCTTACTGATATTTCTTTCCGTTATTTTGCGTGAATTATAATATCACCAATCAAAGCAGACCGCGTGTGTCCTGAATCCGGAAAGGCGGCCTGATACTGTAAAACTAAAAGAAAACTAATCGCATAATAGGATGAGTGAAATTGTTGAGTCCAAAGGAATGGATTTGTTGAAAGAAATTGCTAACGTTTCCGGAAAGAGTGGTTTATTCCGAATTTTGAAGCCTAGCCGCGCAGGGGTAATCGTGGAAGGTCTGGATGAAAAAAGAGAAAAAACACTAATTGGGCCAACTGCCCGCGTTTCCGTTTTAAAAGATGTTTCCATCTTTACCGACGGTGAGGAAGAATCGGTAGCTTTGGCTGATGTATTCCTGAAGATCAAAGAAGTTCACGGCGAAGAAGTTACGTTGCAGACAAAAACGACTTCCGATAAAGAACTGATCGAGTTTTTAACAAAGATTTTACCTGATTTCGACAGAAGCAAAGTGTATGTTTCTGACATCAAAAAAATAATTTCCTGGTACAACCTGTTGTCAAAATACCTACCTGAGCTTTTTGAAGCAAGTTCGGCTGCGGAGGCACCTGATGCGATCGAAGCGGAAGCGCCCGTAGCAGAAGAAACAGCGGAAAAACCCGCGAAAAAAGTAAAAACAAAGGCATAGTCAACACATTTTTAGAAGATTTCAGCTCAAAAACCCTGTCTTGTTGACAGGGTTTTTGCATTCACCTAAGCATCCGGAAAAGCCTCTTAATTCGTTCAAAATGCACAACCTTTCCGCATATATTGACCACACTTTACTGAAACCGACGGCCAGCGAAACAGAGATACGAAAACTTTGTGAGGAAGCATGGATCCACCAGTTTAAGTCGGTTTGTGTTCCTCCGGTTTATGTGGCATATACCAAGGAAATGCTGGAATTTTGTCCTGTCAAAATTGAAATCGGAACTGTTATCGGGTTCCCGTTCGGATATAACACCACAGAGACAAAGATTTTTGAAGCGAGGAAAGCGCTGGAAGACGGAGCATCTGAACTGGATGTTGTGATCAACATCGCGCAATTCAAATCCATGGCATACCTGAGTGTTCGGGAGGAACTCCGGCAGCTTGCAGAACTCGCACACGAAAACGGTGCAATTTTGAAAGCAATTATCGAAACGGCATATCTGGATTCCTTTGAACTTTACACGGCCTGCGAAATCTGCGTGGAATCAAATGTTGATTTTGTCAAGACGTCAACTGGCTTTGCTCCTTCCGGCGCTGATCCTGAGATTGTCAGAAAAATGAGATCTATACTGCCCGCAGAGATTAAAATAAAAGCCTCTGGCGGAATTCGCGACAAAGATCAGGCAATGGATTTGATCGGAGCGGGAGCAGATCGCATCGGTACATCTTCGGGCGTGTCCATTGTCAGTGCTTCATGAAACCACGTGTGTTGCTGGTGAGTACAGTCCATCCGCCAACAGATCCCCGGATCGTCTATAAAATTGCTGCTTCGCTATCGGCCGATTATGAGGTATTTTGCATCTTACCGCATGCAAGACAAACCGATTCCGGGATTGATCTGAAAATGATTTCTTTGCCATTTTTTCAGTATTTGTATCTGCGTCTTTTATTGACGCATCCACTGTTACTGCTCAGGTATATGTTACTGAGGCCCGCAGTTGTTCACATTTTTGTGCCCGAACTGATTCCCCTAGCCATTTTGTTTCAGTGGCTGGGAGCCCGCGTGATTTATGAAGTTCAGGAAAATCTGTACAAAAAATTTGACCTCAAAAAACGGAATAACGGATTTGTCTTCCGGTACTTTTTTCGTCACTTTGACCATTTGGCCAGACAAAGGTTCTGGCTCATTTTTACTGAGGATTCGTATTTAGAGGAATATAAGGTTCTGAAAAATCCAGCGACCGTGGTCCATAATTATGTATCGCTGCCCTTCATTGATCGTTATGCGGGTGCTGAACGTAATTTAAGTCATCCTCCACATTTTTTTTATTCCGGGGTGATTACAATGGAAAGGTGTTTCGACACATTAGTGGCCGCTTTGGTAAAACTAAAGGACAAATTACCTGATTTTCAGGTACATCTTTTTGGATTAGTTCGGCTTACCGAGCAGGAACGGGAGGAAGTACCTGGCTATAGGCTGATCAAACGACAACTCAATTTCCATGGATACACAGATTTGAAAATAGTAGTAAAGTATGCGCGGCAATCTGTGGCAGGAATTGCATTGCTAAAACCGGTCGCCGATTATCCTGAATCTTATTCTTCGAAATTGTTCGAATACATGGCATTAAATCTGCCAATCATTACGTCTGACTTTCCATTGTATCAGCGTGTGGTGGAAAAAGCAAACTGTGGATTTTGTATTGATCCGTATGATCCTCAGAAGTTAGCCGAAACCATGCAGTGGCTCGTTACCAATCCGCAGTCAGCAAGGGAAATGGGAAAAAGGGGAAGAGGCGCCGCAAAAGTACAATACAGCTGGGAGACAGAAGAAAAAATTCTATTGTCCCTTTATAAAGAAATATTGGTCCATTAACTTTAAAAAATGTAACTGATTTGCGCAACTGGTATAATTTTAGAAACTTATTGTTGAATTGTTCAAATATTAAGTACTACGTTTTCTACGAAATATTTAACTTTCGGAAATAAATAGAAAAGTTGTTTGCGAGGTCAATTTCTCAACCATGTATATTAATACGATTAGTCATTATTTACCAAGCGAAGTGATTGGTAATGAATATTTTACAAATCTTAACAATCTTTCAGATGAGTGGATTGTAGCACGCACGGGAATTTCAGAACGCCGAAAGGCTGGTGCCGATGAAAATACGTCGACGATGGCCATCGCAGCAGTTGAATCTTTGCTGGAAAACATTCCATACAGCAAAAATGAAATTGATCTTATTGTTGGAGCGACTTACACACCATACGACACCATTGTAACACTGGCTCACGCGGTTCAGTATCAGCTTCAGATTCCCGACATACCCGTAGTTAGTATTTCCTCTGCCTGCTCATCGTTGCTAAATGCCATTGAAATTGTCGAAGGATATTTCGCAATGGGCAAAGCAACAAAAGCGCTTGTGGTTGTCTCCGATCATAACACGGCTTACTACAACGAAATGGACACGGTTTCCGGCCATTTGTGGGGTGACGGGGCCTCTGCTCTTCTTATATCAAAAGAAAGGCAGACAGACTCGGATATGCATATTAAAAAACTGATCACCGGCGGAGCAGCCACGAGTGGAAAAGCGATCGAGGCTGTCGTATTACGGCCAAATGACCGTGGCGTAATCATGCCTTTCGGGCGGGATGTATTCCAGAACGCCTGCATTTACATGCCAAAAGTAAGCCAGCAGGTATTGCAGGCTTGCGGTCTCACGATCGACGATCTGGATTATTTGATTCCGCACCAGGCCAATCACCGTATCAGCCTCAATGTCATTAACACACTGGGCATTCCGGCTGAGAAACTGCTGTCAAATATTCAATATCTGGGTAATACCGGATGTGCAGGATGCGCAATTGCTTTGTCAGAGCATCGCAGCGAATTTAAGAAAGGACAAAATATTGTGATCACCGTATTTGGAGGTGGTTATTCTTACGGAGCTATGCTTGTAACAGTCTAGCTTTACGAGGCTCGCAAACGAAAAATGCCATCGGAAAACCGGTGGCATTTTTCGTTTGCATATTTTCAGTTAATTCACTTCCGGTTCAGAAAACGAGTTTGGCTTCCACACGTTATTTTCCGGGTTGATGTCAGGAAGCTGATGATCCGGGTCAATTGTAACGGACCGTAAGGGCTCAGTCGTTTCCGCCTTGAAAGTCCACGAACCGCCGCGTTGCCATATTTCCACCGGTAGTTCTATCCGCGTTTTCTTCCCGCTGACACCTTCCAGATCCACTTTGGCTGGCATTGCCCATTGATTCAGATTTTCAATGGTTATAAAGGAGCCTTTCTGTGGATTCTGCTCTACGTACGAAACTCCTTTTACACCCTGATCCAGTTTGTAATTTTCAAAAAACCAACCTTTCCAGAACCATCCAAGATCTTCCCCGGCAGCATCCTCCATTGTACGGAAAAAATCATAGGGCGTTGGATGTTTAAATGCCCAGCGTTTCACGTATAATTTAAATGCGTAGTCAAAACGCTCTTTACCCAGGATACTTTCCCGTAACATTTTGAGGCCCAGTGCGGGTTTGTAATATGCCTCCCAGCCCAGATTTACTGCCTGAACCACATCAGGAATCGTCATGATCGGATCAGCATTTGGCCTGAAAATAATTGGCGCGATCCGATGCAGATCATTTAGCTGCGTATCCTTAAATTCTCCGTTATTAAAATTATCCCCTGAAAGAAAGTTAAGAAATGTATTGAAACCTTCGTCCATCCAGGCATATTTCCGCTCGTTATTTCCTACGATCATCGGAAACCAGTTGTGCCCGAATTCGTGATCCGTTACGCCCCACAGTTCTTCCTTCCGGCTTTTGCTGCTGCAAAAAACAATTCCCGGATATTCCATTCCACCCACAATACCCGCCACATTTGTAGCAACCGGGTACGTAAATTCATGTACATAATTTGAGTAAAATTCAATGCAGCCTTTCACGTATTCCGTTGAACGCCCCCAGCCATCAGCACCACCATCTTCGGCCGGATAGACCGACTGCGCCAGTGCCGTTTTTCCATTAGGCAAATTCATACGCGCCGCATCCCAAACGAATGCTTTGGACGAAGCCCATGCCACGTCCCGCGCCTGTGTGCAGCGAAAACGCCAGGTAAGATTTCCGGAGCGTTTGGGACGTGAATCTGCATTTGTCACCTCTTCCGCTGTACGGATCATCACGGTATTGTCGCTCTTTGCTGCATCTGCAAGGCGCTTTCTTTGCTCAGAAGTCAACACCTCTGCCGGATTCAGCAATTCCCCTGAACCTACCACAATGTGATCCCAGGGAACAGTGACATTGTATTCAAAATCGCCATATTCCAGATAAAACTCTCCTGCTCCAAGGTAAGGCAACACATTCCATCCCTCTATATCATCAAAAACAGCGACACGCGGATACCACTGCGCCATCTCATACACGATTCCATTTTTCGTTTCAAGCGTTCCCATCCGGTCTGATCCGTACTCAGGTACTTTGAAACTGTAAGCTATTTTAATTTTGATCACATCACCATTTCCTTTCAGTGGATTGGCCAGGCGGATCTGCATACGTGTATCAGTGATGGTATAAACGGCCTCTACCGCCTTTTCTTTTCCCATCTGAACTGTCACCGACCTGATCGAATCGCCACCATTGAATCCGTTATTTCCAAACCGGCCACCAGTTACGGAAGTCGTTTTTCCTCCTCTGGATTTATTACTGAAAGCATTTTGGTCCAGTTGCAGCCAGATAAAATCCTGTGCCTCCGGACTGTTATTTTTGTATGTGAGCTCCACATCACCGCTTACTGTTCCGGCTGCCTCATCAAGCGCTACATTGATTTTATAATCTGCACGGTTTTGCCAGTATTTAGGCCCCGGAGCGCCGCTTCCTGAGCGGTATTCATTGCCGGGCTGAAAGTTGAAAAGTGGGTGAAAAAGTACGTGAGCGTCATATTTCACCTTCTCTGTTTCCTGGGCGAAAGTACTTGTAAGGCTTAGGCAACAGCAAATCGAAGATATACCCAAGCGAATCAATGAAATTTTCATTCGTCAAAATAATATTAAAAAAGACATGTATTAGGGAACGGACAAGATACGGCTTTTAGCGTTTTTTCGCGGAAAAAGTTTCATTATTGCCATTCATTAGCGACTTTTACGAACGACCCGTTGAATTTCCCACGTCATCCATGCAGCAGCGACTCAGCCCTGATGAATATACAAAAGGTGTACTTACCGGCGACCGGGTTGTATTGAGCAGGGCAATTACAATTATCGAAAGCAGCTTGCCGGCCGACCGAAATCTTGCCAGACAAATACTTGAAAATATCCTGCCAAAGTCAGGCAATTCGATCAGAATCGGGATCACCGGTGTTCCTGGCGTTGGAAAAAGTACATTTATAGAAGCATTTGGAAAACACCTTACTTCCCTTGGAAAACGGGTGGCAGTGCTTACTATTGATCCCACCAGCAAGCGTTCCGGCGGAAGCATTCTGGGTGATAAGACACGAATGGAAAATCTTGCCCACGATCCGCTTGCCTACATTCGACCGTCCGCAACAGGCCTCTCACTGGGAGGAGTAGCCGCCAAAACCCGCGAAACCATGCTGCTGTGCGAGGCTGCCGGTTACGAAATTGTAATCATAGAGACTGTTGGTGTGGGACAATCAGAAACACTGGTGCGCGGCATGACAGATTTTTTTCTGCTCCTGATGCTCGCCGGCGCAGGTGACGAGTTACAGGGTATCAAAAAAGGGATTATCGAAATGGCCGACGTCGTTGCCATCAACAAGGCCGACGGCACCAACATAACACTGGCAGAACAAGCCTCAGGAGACTACCGGAATGCGTTGCATTTTCTTCCCCGTTCTGCATCCGGTCAGTTAACCAAAGTACTGACGAGTTCTGCGGTGACAGGTGCCGGCATCACAGAATTGTGGGCCACGGTTCAGGACTATCAGAAAGCAACACTTGAAAATGGTTATTTTGTAAAAAATCGCCAGCTTCAAAATCTGGACTGGATGCACGATTACATTCGGCAGACACTGGAAAACAAATTCTACGAAAGTTCGAAAATCAAAAATAGCATCAGAAAGCTGGAAAAGTTAGTTATGGAAAGTAAGGAACTTCCGACAGTGGCCGCAGAGCAACTGCTGCATTTATTTCTAAACAGGACAAAATAATTTCAGGTAGCGCCAAGGCACTTCAAGCTTTGATTTTTACAGTTTTAATTTAAATTTTGACGCAAAAGCAATTTTTGACTTAAGTTTATACGTTTTATAGATCGTATTGGAAAACTTAACATTAATTTACCTCCATGAAAATGTTCAAAATTTTAAGTAAAACGGCCTTTCTTTCATTCCTGATGATGGCGTTTGTTTTCGTTGCCTGCAAAAAAGATGATCCGGAACCAACACCAACTGTGGATAATAATGAGATTGTTGGGAAATGGAAATTCAGCTCAGTTGCTCCGGAAACAGCTGGAACCGTAATTCCCGCGCTGGCTTCTATACCAACAGTTGCGCCTTGCATCGCAGATTTAGTTTTCACGTTCACATCAGATAATAAGGTCACCGCGACGGGTTGCGATGCGGCAGTTGCGATTATGGCGTTAAGCGGATATCTTACAGTAGGCGCAGATACGAAATGGAAAGTGGAAAGTGGAAAACTGAAACTTACGAATGGCACCGTTACGCAGGAACTTCCGATTACTCAAAAACCAACGGAAATGACAATTACCGTAAATACCAACGCGGATGCAACCAAACCGGCCGTTAATGCAGTGATTCTTTTGAAAAAAATCTAAGACTAATATTTAATAAAAAACACCGGATTCGCGCGCAATTCCGGTGTTTTTTTATTGGAAAAAATGAGCACCTGATATTGACAAACCTCAGTTTGAGCCAGTGGTATGATCGCAGATGATCAGCCATTTCCCCTTTATCTTTCGCCATAGGATGGTATAAATTCCGTTCAAATCTCCTTTTTCCGGTCTGGTGAGATAGAATTTCCCTACCAAAAAAGCAACATTCTTTTCAGGAAAAGAAAGGTTAACATAGTCGAATTTGAGGGTGCCCATTGAGCTCCGGTCCGGGTATCGTTTGAGGTAATTTTCGTAAGTGGCTTTGTATCCATAGGTCACTCCGGCCTTCCCGACAAACATCAGGGAATCAGATTCCCAATATCCTTTCATAAAATCGTCGATCTTACCTCGGTTCCAGTCCCCGCTCTGACGGTTCATGATGCCATAAATTTCATCACGATCCGTTTTGGATTGTGCGTTTGTCATAAGCGCGATCAGGAACAGACAAAATGTTAAAGTACAGTTTCTCATATTTTTTACGGATTTTTGTATTTCAATTCGAAGTTGCGGCAAACCCCGATAATCGGCGCCACTGCAACCAGAATAACCAATTATAAATTACGGGAATGTTCAACAATATATTTAAAAAACTGGACCGACAAAAGTATCCTTTCATCGACGGGCTTTATTATCTGTTTATGATCCTGTTCCTGCTCATTCTGTTCCTTTTCTTCAAATAGTCCGTGGCAGAAGATTCTTATCTATTTATAATTAACCCGAGTTCCGGAACTTCAATCGGAAAAAACCCGGATGAAGCCGCAGCAACAATAGCGTCTTTTGTGAAAGCAAAAGGTGCAACGGCCAAAATCCTGTTCACCGAAAGAGGCGGACATGCAACTGAGCTGGTACAGGAAAATCTCCTGGCACAGCCCTGGAAAGCTGTCGTTGCAGTCGGTGGTGACGGAACCGTCAATGAAACGGCCAAAGCACTTGTTCATGGAAATACGCCCCTCGGTATTCTTGCCTTAGGTTCAGGCAACGGACTGGCCCGTCATCTGGAATTACCATTAACATTGACTCCGGCACTAAACAGATTATTTGATGGTTCGGTTAAGACAATTGACAGCGCTGAGCTAAACGGAATGCCTTTTTTCTGTACGGCAGGAATGGGTTTTGACGCCTATGTCGGTTATTTGTTCAGCCAGCAGAAACAACGTGGGCTTGCAACTTACGTGTCCGTATCAATGAAATCGTTCTGGGATTATAAGCCACAAAAATACCGGCTCAACGGCAAGGAAATTGAAGTGTTTTCGCTGTCTTTTGCAAATGCAGGTCAGTTCGGAAATAATGCCTGGATTTCTCCAACCGCTGACTTACAGGATGGATTACTGAATGTATGCACCATAAGGCCGTTTCCGACCTGGTATGGAACAGCGCTGACGTACCGGCTTTTCACCAAAAGGCTGAAACCGTCGGCTTATATCTCTTACCAGACGACACAAAACGCCGTTATCGAATCGGCAACACCACCGTTGATTCATTACGATGGTGAACCGCTGCAACTTGATACGAACCGGATTGAGATTGAAATAAAACCAAAAAGTCTGAATGTTATTGCTTAACTGTATTTCGGAAACAGCTCTAACTTTAAAAACCAATATAAAGGAATCAGGTTATGTCGAAAAAAACGCGCTCAGGGGTGGTTTACTCCACCAATCCCGATTTTGAATATTCCGACTCTGACGACGATGAGGCCGAAACGCTTACGCCGGGCCAACAGGATCTGCGGATCTGGCTGGACAGGAAAGGCGGTGGCAAAGTGATTACGATCGTGAAAGGATTTGTCGGCAAACTGGCAGATCTTGAAGCTTTGGGAAAACAATTAAAAGCCTTGTGTGGCAGCGGCGGCACTGTAAAAGATCATGAAGTACAGATTCAGGGCGACCACCGGGAGAAGGTAATCACCTGGCTGGCAGCCAAAGGATACAAAGCAAAAAAGGCAGGCGGTTAAAAAAAATCAGGGCAAAGACAGTTGTTTATGCCTTTGCCCTATGTATTATAAAACTTTTGTTGTGTCAATTTCTGTCGGCGCCGGAAGTTCTTTTGGCGTTTCCTGAGCCGGTGGGAAATTCCCGCCGCGACTGCTTCCCAACACTTCCACGTCTGTCACAAAAAACTTGGTATCTCCATTCCAAGGCAGACTGAAAAACTTTTCTTCGTAAGTCAACGAAACACGGTGTCCGTTTTTAATGGCGTCTTCCAGTTTTGTAATGGCATCTTTATTTTTGCTGCTCACAGAAAAAGGCCATTCCGAGGAATTCATTGTGCCGCCGTCTCCCTCAAGAAATCCACCCATCCTCAATTCACCCTCGTAGGTTTTGAAAAGATAACCTTTATTGCTTAGCCGCGATACAAAGCCGCCGCGTTTACCTTCGCTGTAATAACCGAACGTCAGGTAATATAGTACTCCAAAGATCACAGCCAGGAATACAAATAAAATGCCCCACTTACGCATGATAGTATGTTTTGTTTGTTAATGAAGCGAACTTCGTAAATCAGATTGATTTTTCCTAGTTATTATTTCGCCCTGATGGCAGTCACAGGATCCATCCTGGCAGCGAGCAATGCGGGAATTATACCGGACAGAACGCCAATCACACTGGAAACGCCCAGACCCAGAATCACGTTGCCGGGCGTAAGGATGATTTTCAACGATCCCAGAGACATAAAAGACATCAGATAAACCAGGAAAATTCCAACCAGACCACCAACGAGGCTCAGCATGATTGCCTCAAACAGAAACTGGAATAAAATCGAATAATTTTTGGCCCCCAGGGATTTCTGTATCCCGATCAGGTTCGTTCGTTCCTTCACGGAAACAAACATAATATTTGCAATACCGAAACCGCCTACCAAAATTGAAAAACTACCAATCACCCAACCCGCGATCGTAAGTACGCCGAATAATCCTGAGATGGCCTGAGCAGCGGCCTCTGGGCGGTTTAGTGAGAAATTATTGTCGTCTCTGGGTTTGATTCCGCGTTTGGTTCGCATCAGCCCGATAATTTCCGCTTCAACTTCTTTCATCCCTTCGTCCTGTGGAAATCCTTTGACTACGATATCCGCATTTCGCCTTCCGGACTGAAATAATTTTGAAAACGAGGCATAGGGAATGATACAAGTTTTGTCAGGGTTCCCTCCGAAATCGACGAGGCTCTCTCCTTTTTTTTCCTGTACACCGACAATGATAAATTTATTGCCGGATAACTTGAACTCCTTCCCTACCGGTTCCTGACCCGGGAACAAAGCGCTCGCAATATCAGATCCGACAATCGCTACGTTCCTGGCGTTATTGGTTTCTAGCGGTATAAAATAACGTCCGTCAGCAATTGGAATATCAGAAATCATGTTGTATTCAAACGACACGCCCTGGATTTGCGCCTTAATGCTGCTGGATCCATTTTTTAGGGTTGTATTTCCGTGAAAATCCATAACGGCAACTGCACTGGCAGTTTCAAGATTGTCATACAGATATTTATATTCTGAAAACGTTGGTTCAGGCCACTGGAAATATTTCCACCATTGATATTCCCCACCAAAGCCCCAGGGCCACTTTTGAACATAAATTACTTTGTCACCAATAAAACTCATACTGTCGCGGATACTCTTTTCCAGAGAATCGACAATCGTGAAGACAGCCACAATTGCAAAGATCCCGATTGTTACCCCAAGTAACGACAAGGTGGTTCTGGTGAGGTTGGATTTGAGTGCTTGCCACGCGAAGCGGAAACTCTCCAATAATTGCCGTAAAAATTTCATAATCGCCTGTCCGCTTAAATACTGGGTCGGTTAATCTTTTGAATTACACAAGGTAAACGTAAAGTTGAATGTTACGCAGCAAATTGTTACAAATGGCATTTCGTAGGGTTAAACAGTTGTAAACAACGTAAATGATACAACAATTCTCAGTAAAAATTTGATAAAATAAATATCATGCCGCTGCTGTTCTTTACATTTGGTAAATTACATCAACACCAAAAACGTTACAAAGTATGTCAGCACGTTATACGCTTATTTTACTTTTCACTGCAATATCAGGATTGGTTGCCGCCCAGAAACCAATTCAGGAATCAACCGGTTTTTATCAGTTCTTATCAGACGATCCCAATCAAAAACCATTTTACAGTGACCGGAAGGGCGTAATTGCCAAAAGCGGAATCGTAGCGTCTGCACATCCTGAGGCATCCAAAGTAGGAATTGAGATACTGAAAGCTGGCGGAAATGCGGTTGATGCAGCTGTGGCAGTACAATTTGCACTGGCCGTGGTGCATCCCTCAGCCGGAAATATTGGTGGTGGCGGATTTCTGGTTCTCAGAGATAAGGATGGAAAAAGCAACAGCATTGATTTCCGGGAAAAAGCCCCCGAAAAAGCTCACGCAGATATGTATCTGGATAAAGAAGGAAATGTAATTCCCAAAGCAAGTACGCTGGGACGGCTTGCTTCCGGCGTTCCAGGTTCAGTGGCTGGTATGTTTGAAGCGCATGCAAAATATGGAAAACTTCCCTGGAAACAGTTGCTGCAACCCGCAATTGATCTTGCTAAAAAAGGCGTGATACAAACTGAACGTGAAGCAAGGGGCTTAAATGCAATAAAAAAAGACTTGCTTGAACTTAACCCCGGAACCAGATACTTTCTGAACCCAACCGGCAAAGACTGGGTGGCAGGTGACTTGTTAGTTCAGAAAGACCTTGGCAAAGTCCTCAAACGTATTCAGAAAAAAGGACAAAAGGGTTTTTACGAAGGAAAAGTAGCTAAAAGACTCGTGAAGGATATCGGCCTGGATGACAGAGGCATAATAAGCAAAAAAGATTTGGCTTCATATCAGGCAAAATGGCGCGAAACGATTTCTGAGCGCTATAAAGACTACACAGTGATCACAATGGCACCTCCTTCCAGCGGCGGCATCGCACTCGTTCAGCTTATGCGTATGGTTGAAGCTTTTCCCTTACGTAAATGGGGATGGCACAGTGACTCAACGATACAAGTAATGATCGAAGCAGAGCGACGCGTTTACGCAGACCGTGCCAAATTCCTGGGGGATCCCGATTTTGTGAAGGTTCCTGCATCTGCCCTGATAAGTAAGGATTATCTGGCGGAGCGCTGGAAAGATTTCAACTGGGATAAAGCAACTGACAGCAAAAATATTGACGGCGGTATTTTACCGGGTTATGAAAGTCCCCAAACTACCCATTTTTCCATTGTCGATAAGGAAGGAAATGCGGTCTCAGTTACAACGACCCTCAATGGCGGATACGGAAGCCGTGTGGTTGTGAAAGGCGGAGGTTATTTTATGAATAACGAAATGGATGATTTCAGTGTGAAAGCCGGTGCACCAAATATGTACGGACTCATCGGAAATAAAGCAAATGCGATCGCGCCGGGAAAACGTATGCTCTCTTCAATGACGCCAACCATTATTGAAAAAGACGGAAAATTATTGATGGTTGTGGGCACGCCCGGCGGCTCGACAATTATTACGTCCGTTTACCAGACCATTCTAAATGTGCTGGAACACGGCATGACCATGCAACAGTCGGTCAATGCGCTAAAATTTCACCACCAGTGGCTTCCCGACAAAACTACTTTTGAGGCAAATGCATTTTCAGAATCTGTCGTGAAAAAATTGGCTGACAAAGGTTATATCCTGGAACAGCAACGCAATACAATTGGCCGTATGGATTGCATACTGGTAACTCCCGACGGCTGGCTGGAAGGTGGGTCAGATCCGAGAGGCGATGACACGAGCGTTGGCTATTGATATAGGAATTAGAGGTGCAAACAATGTTGTAAGACTGAACGGACTGGTAGCCGTCACACCGAGCGGACTGGTAGCTGTCACACTGAGCGGACTGGTAGCTGTCACACTGAGCGGAGTCGAAGTGCGAGTACGCTAAAAATGGAAGCAAACCCTTTCCACTTACCTCGTCAGTTCAGTAATCAGCAAGGCATGTTGCGGAAAATCTCTCAATAAACTTTCTCTTTCAGCCATTTCGAAATCCAAAAAATCGAAACCGGGCGCTACCGTGCAGCCAACAAGGCAATACTCACTTCCGGAAGCAGGACGCGAGCCAAACCAGCTTCCTGCCGGCACGACCGCCTGAAAACTTTCATCACGATCAGGATCTGAACCGAGCCTGATCACTTGCAAATCTCCATTCACTGGATTTATCACAAAAATTTCCAATGGATTACCGGCATAAAAGTGCCACATTTCATCCGACTGAATACGATGAAATGCCGAAAAATTATCCGATTCCAACAAGAAATAAATTCCAGTTGAATATGAACGATCCCCGGAAAAACGGTCTGGTAAGGCTGCTTTGGGAATCGACTCGGTAGCCCGGTAAGTTTCCGCATAAAAACCACCTTCGGGATGCGGCATCAGATTGTATTTTTTTATCCAGAAATCTGCTGGTCTCATTTTGATGAAATTTGTCGTTTAGTAAATTACCCGCACCCTTTGTTGTTCGATTTTATCGAGTTCCGGCGTCCTGCATTCTGTTATCAATACGTGTATCAAATTCAGGGGCGCAAATTGTAGGTAACTGTCTTTTCCAAGCTTCCCGGAATCACAAAGTAAGTAAGTTAAATTCGCATTTGCCGACATGCTGAGCGTTATTCCCGCTTCATTTTCGCTGTGGGCCATCAAACCCCGTTCAGCAGAAATTCCATCAACGCCAAGGAATGCTTTATCCACTTTATAGCGGCCAATATGTTCTTCCGCGATTTTACCATGAACCGCCAGTCGATCTTTGTCAATTTCTCCACCAACCAGGTTAATATCAACAGACGCCCCCATCAGTTCATAAACCACCGGCAGCGAATTGGTAATGATCCGGATCTTTTTGTTTCTGATATACTGGCACATACGGAAAACCGTACTTCCGCAGTCCATAAAAATAACATCTCCTTCCTCAACTTCCGCGGCGGCCAGTCTGCAAATGTGATCTTTTTGTTCAATGTTCTTCGCCACCTTGTTGGCAAAATCAAAAGGCGTTTTAACCAGATTTACCTGCATTGCTCCTCCATGGGTACGATATACAAACCCATCTGCGGATAAATTGATCAGATCTCGCCGTATAGTAATTTCCGAAGTGGACAATTCGTCGGCTAACTCCTTCACAGTCACCTCACCTCTTTGTTGCAGCAAATCGAGAATAATATTTTTTCTCTTTTGAAAATTCATAAGTTCTTGTACATTTGTTCAAAAATAATCAAAATAGATCAAAAACGATCAGTCATGAACGAAAAAATTAATGTTATTAAAGAGGAAATTCTATCTGACAACTGGTACACTTTAAGAAAATTCACGTTCGATTATCAGCGTGCCGACGGTAGCTGGGAGCGACAATCGCGTGAAGCCTATGACCGCGGTAATGGTGCAACGATTCTACTGTTTAACAAAGAAAAACAAACGGTGATCCTCACCCGCCAGTTTCGGCTGCCAACTTACACCAATGGCAACGATACCGGCATGCTGATTGAAGCCTGTGCCGGCTTACTGGACAAGGACAATGCGGAAGACTGCATCAAACGGGAAACAGAAGAAGAAACCGGCTACAAGATAAAATCGGTACAGAAAATATTTGAGGCTTATATGTCGCCTGGCTCAGTAACCGAAATTCTATATTTTTTCACCGCCGAATATGCGGAGGACATGAAAGTCAGTGACGGCGGAGGTTGTGATACCGAACAGGAAAACATTGAAGTATTGGAAATACCGTTTGCAGAAGCTGTCAAAATGATTGCGGCAGGAGAAATAAAAGATGCAAAAACCATGCTTTTGATTCAGTATGCACAACTCAACGGACTGGTAGCAGCCTAAAAAATAAGCCGTACATTTTCAGGTTTCCCAAATGTACGGCTCTAATTTTGAATACAATTCACCAATGTCAAGCAGCCGGAGTTGGCGTTTCAACAACTGTGGTCGGTTCGGAACCAGATTTACCTGTGAACTTTTCAAAAATCTCTTTCAGAAAAGATTCCGCGTCAGGAAAGTTGGATTTCAACGCCTCAGATCCTTTTGTCTTCAGCTCATCAAAATATTCCGGTGCCTTATCTACGACGCCCTCAGCTTCTGCCTTCAGGTCGCTTGCCTTCGTTTTCAAATCTTCCAGAAGCTTCTCTCCATCTTCTGTCTGCAGATACTTGTGGGCTGCTACTCCCGCAGCGGCGCCAAGAATGAATGTGGCCAGGTGTTTTGCGTTTATGCTCATGTTGTAGTTCGTTGGTTGACTGATTAAAGTTAGTCATGTTTTGACACAAAGTAAATGATTTGTATCAGGAATACCTGGCAAACAAAAACCATGCCTTCGAAAACGCAATTGATTAATTCAGAAAGCGTTACTTAATCTCGAACGCAGCCTGCATTTTGTAAGTAATCTTTATTTTCTGATAAGTAATGTCGCTGTCCTGCACTGCGTCCGCTGATTCCGCAGCCGCGAAAGTCCGCATATTTGCTTTGTACATTGGTTGTGGATAAGACGCATTGTCTTCCAGTTCATGTATTTGCAGCGCTGCTCCAAGTTTTTGGTCCACCGCTTCCAACAAATAAGTTGCCTTTTCCTTTGCAGCCTTTAAAGCATTGATTTTAACCTGTTTTTTAAATTCTTCTTTTTTAGAATGGTCAACGCGCGCAATATTTGCATATTCGATTCCACGGCTCTCCACTTTGGAAAGGATTCCGTCCAGCTTATCAGCACGATCAACTTTTAGCTCATACTGTTTGCTTTCTAGGAAGGTAGCCGGCTTTTTCTTCTTATCCACGTAATTCTGGTAACCGCCAACGCCACTGACAGAGAGGCTCTCTTTGGATAAACCTGCGTCTGCAATCGCTTTCAACAATTCCTTTTCCAGGGTTGTGATGACAACCTTGTCCTTCTGGTTTTTTTCGTCCTTGTAATACTCACGGAGCGAGATACTGAAGTACAGTTCATCAGGCACTACCTCCATCTCTGCAGAGCCGGTGACTTCAATACTTTTCGGTGGATTCGCCAAAATTGCGGTAGTCTGGGCAAATGATGAAGACAAAACACCCATCAGAAGGGAGCTAACTAAAATTACTTTTTTCATGACTAAGATAAATGAATGAATTTTTACTAAACTCTAAATTTGCGAAATATGCCGGAAAAACGATTTTGATCCAGCGTTATTGCAATATGTTTTTAGATATAAACCCGAATGAAAGGTTTAAAGAAGAAGGATAAAGTATGCATGCATACTTTATATATACTTAAATATCAGGCAAATGAAGGCCAAAAATTTATTTGTAATAAATTCAATCAGTAGAAAAATTCAATCACTAGAAAATCAGGTATCCGGTTACGTAAAGTTGTTATAAATTGAGTCCATGATACGTACAAAATGCTGATAATCTGCCTCTTCCAGATTCCCCCAGCCCTTTCGCCGAATCTCAGCCACAATCGGGAATGCTGCTGAATAAACACTTTTACCTTTTTCAGTCAAAAACAGATTAAATTTTCTGCGGTCACCAACAGCAAGGCCGCGTTGCACAAGTTCTTTCTTTTCCAGCAGATCTATAATGCGGGTTACTGTTGGCGGGTCTTTAAAAGTAAGTTCGGCAAGCTCATTCTGGCTGATGCCGGGCTGTCGTTCAATATGATCAATCAACACCCATTGATCCACTGTCAGGTCAAAGCCGGCTTCATTCAATCTTTTTTGCAGCGCATTTCTGATCTTTTTGATTGTTGTGTCAATCTTGAAAAAATAGGCCCGCTGGTCTGAAGAATGTGTCATGAGTTAGAGTCAATTAAGCTGATCGCTGAACTTATATAAGACACCCCAACTATTCGTCTACTAATAATTGACAATTTTATTGGCTGGCTTTTGAACAAAAAAAAGGATGACAAACAAAATGTTTGCCATCCGCAACTTGTATTCTGTAATAGCTAAAATCTATGCCGAGTTTCTTGCAGCATTGATTATACCAAACATCGCCCTCATAACCAGCTGATTGTACGTTTCCACATCGACTGGCAGATTTTTAGGGTCCTCAGATAACATCTGAAGCGCATATTGCTGAATGGTAATCAAAGGTAATACGATTCTCTCTCTTACCTTGATTGAGACTTTGGTTACATTATTGCTGTCAAGCAACTCCTTCTGCTCCGAAACATCCAGCAACTGGTCCAGTGTAAGCCGGAATTCGTTATACATTTTGTCCCAGAATTCCTGATAACCTTCTTCCTCACGAAGATATTTTGTGGCGGGAAAAAATGCCTTGGACAGCGACTGCATTGAGTTTTCTATCAGCGTTCTGAAGAAAAGCGATTTCTTGTAAAGCTTTTTGATTTCCTCCTTTTTCCCATTTTTAGATAATTCTGCAATGGCTGAACCAAACCCGTAAAAACCCGGAACGTTCTGCTTCATCTGAGCCCATGAACCAACAAACGGTATGGCGCGCAGATCCTCAAATTTCAATCCTTCATCGGCGTTTCCTCTTTTGGTCGGGCGGCTTCCGATATTGGTCTGCCCATAAAAACGGAGCGGCGTTTTCTTATCCAGATATTTGACAAACATCGGATGTCCTTTCAGATCGAGATATGAATTATAGGCATGGTTCGCCATTTCTTCCAAAAGCGCCTTGTCATGATCGTTCAGTTCTTCATCTTTTCTGCTTCCGCGGAACAGATGATTTTCCAACCCGGCAGAAAAAAGTCTTTCCAGATTGTACATGGCGGTTGTAACGGTCCCGTAGTTGGAACTGATCGTTTGCCCCTGTACAGTCAGCTGTATTTCTTTGTCTTCGATATCTTTCCCAAGAGACGAATAAAAATTGTGGTTATTACCACCTCCGCGCGCCGGCGGTCCTCCGCGACCATCGAAGAAGGTCACTTTAATACCAAACTCCCGTGATACTTTGGTCAGTTCTTCTTTCGCTGTATAAATTGACCAGTTAGCTCTCAAATAGCCGCCGTCTTTTGTTCCATCGGAAAAGCCCACCATGATCGTCTGATGATTTTCCCGCTGTGCCACATGCGAACGATAGTAATCGTTTTCGTACAACATACGCATGATTTCCGGTGCGTTGGCGAGGTCATCCACAGTTTCAAATAGTGGAACTACATCGAGTGCGAGTTTACCATTTTCGTCTGCAATAAGATTTTTCGCCAGTGCAACAACCTGCATCACGTTCAGCGCCGAGGTATTGTTACTGATCACATACCGGTGCGCTCCCTGTTCTCCATTGTTTTTCTGGATCGTCTGAATCGCACGAATCGAACCCAAAATGTCCTTTGTGAGTTCGTCTTCATAATCCTCATCACGCAAAGGAATATTCAGCGAAAGCAACAAATCAATCTTTTTGGCTTCATCCCAGCTTTCATAGTCGCTGTATTTGAGCAAAGGGACTTTTTTCTCAAGTCTTTTTAATATGTCCTCCCAAGCCTTCGCATGTTTCCGGCTATCCTGACGGACGTCCAGGCTGGCGAAGAAGAAGCCAAAAATGTTCAGTTTTAATATAAAATTGTCGAGCAACTCCACAAACAGACCCTGATGTTTGGCAATAAGCACTTCCCGTGCTTTTAAAAGCTCATCAATCAATTCCTGTGCGTTCTCATAGCCTTCTTCAAAAGGCCCGAAAATGGTGCTGTTCATTTTCCTTTCGGCAAGCGCCACAGCATCATCAACACCTTTGAAAGTAAGTCTGCGTTTCAGCGTACGAATATCGCGGTAATAGCCCCGTAAAAGTGTCTCCCGAAGACGTGCGGCTACCTGCAAAGTAATTTCCGGATTTACAAAAGGATTACCGTCCCTATCGCCGCCCGGCCAGAAACCAAGTCTGAAAACGTTGGGGTATGGCCAGTCATGAACGCTCATTCCTAAGCCATTGATCAGTTTAACAAGAATGGCGGGAATGGCATCATAATATACATTTTCCAAAAACCAGCATAAACTGACTGCCTCATCAAAAGGTGTCGGTTTTTCGTGGTTGATGAATGCTGTCTTTCCAAGTTGAAGCAAAAGCTGATTTACTTCGGTAAAATCATTGATCTTGATTGCATCTTCAAGATCATTAATAATCCCCAAGACTTTTCCGGAGTAAAACTGCGTCGGATGCGCAGTCAACACGATCCTCACACTGAAATCCTGCAATTTATTCAGCAATTTTTTGCGCAGTGCGTCACTATCAAGACGGTCCGTCAGGTAGGTCACGGAACCTTTTCCTGTCAAGTCGTGCGTTTGATCAAAAGCAGCATCCTCAACAGAATCGAAAAGAACAACCTGTCGTTCAATATATTGGATAAATGCAAAAAGAAGATCTGCACGCTCCTTTTCCGTCGCCGTTTCTAAAAGCTCCTCAAAAAAGTTTTCAATAATTTGTCGCGGAGACTTACCTTCCTGAAAACCAACTTCACTTTGCTGCGTAAGTAAGGGCAATAGCGAACCAGTCTGGAATATCCCACGGTAAGGCAAACTAAGAAAAAGACTATTGAAAATATTGTATTTCGTAACTACGGCGTCTTGAAAACTGTTATTCATAGTGGAGTGACAAAATTTTATTTGGAAACTGCGACTAGTGGCAAAGATACCTTAAAAAAACGGCTTTTAAGCCTTTGGATGAGCCTGCTGATGTGTTTTTTTGAGCTTTTCGATTGAGTTATGCGTATATATCTGGGTGGCAGCGAGATTGCTGTGCCCCAACAGTTCTTTAATTGCGTTTAAATCAGCACCCCTGTTCAGCAAATGGGTGGCATAAGTATGGCGTAGCACGTGTGGGCTTTTCTGGGAGAGTGTGGTGACTGCAGACAAATACTTTTTGACGATACGCTGTATAAAAACCGGGTAAACTGCCTTACCTGAATCCGTCAGAAACAAACACTTTGTATGCTCTTCCGGAGCCCTGACAATTAAATATTTCATCAGAATTTGTACCAATGATGCTGACACAGGCACAATTCTCTCCTTGGCCCGCTTACCAAAAACCCGAATTGTCCTACCGGACAAATCCAGATCAGATACTTCAAGACCGATCAGTTCGGATAAGCGAATACCTGTTCCATACAGCAATTCCAGCACTGACCGATCCCGAAGACCCTCAAAGTCATCCGTAAAGGTTATTTCTTCAAAAAGCATTTCCATCGCCTTTTCTTCAACATAGGCCGGAAGCTTTTTCCGCATTTTTAAGGCTGAAAGTATCTTGGTAGGATCCTGGTCAATTACTCTTTTCTTTCGGAGGAAACTGTAATAAGAACGGAGCGAAGCAATTTTCCGGTTAATGGACGTGGGATTCAGATTCTCTTCCATCAGGCTCACCACCCAGGAACGCAACATGGCAGAACTGGCAGTTTCGGGTTTTTCGCAGTCATATTGAAAAGCCAGATACTTACAGAACTGATCCAAATCCGTTTTATATGAAGTAACTGTATGGGGACTACTTCGCTTTTCGTGCTGCAAAAAATCAAAAAATGCTGCTATCATGGCCCTAACGTACAAAAAAGAGCTGCCTTAAACAAGGCAGCTCTTTTAATATATATTGTTGGATAGGATACAATGATCCTGTCGTTTTACTTTCAGCAGAAAAACAATTCGAACGAATTAATCTTCTAAGTGACCGTATGTTTTTTCTTTGTAAACCGCACGCAAAACTTCAAAACGACGCTTAACGGATGGTTTTTCAAAAGCAGTACGAGAACGAAGCTGACGCATTGTGCCAGTTCTTTCAAATTTTTTCTTGTAACGCTTCAAAGCGCGGTCAATCGATTCGTTGTCTTTAATGTTAATAATAAGCATGCTTATAAATATAAGTTTTTTGAATTGGTTTTCTGAAACGGACTGCAAAGGAAAGATATATCAATCAGAAAATCAAGAAATAACTGATTAAAATTAGGTTATTTTTGCAATTCCTGCCAATCTTCGTATCAAATACGCCAGCAAGGCACTATTGAATTGAAAGCATTTATTAGAATAGCAGCTTTATGAATTCCAGAATTGGTATAATCGACTTAGGCACAAATACTTTTCATCTGCTGATCGTTGAGCAAAATGGCAAAAATGCGGAAGTTCTCTACAATGAAAGTCTTCCGGCCAGAATCGGCGTGGGAGGAATTAAAAAACGTATTATTACAGAAGAGGCGCAGGAAAGGGCTGTGACTGTGTTGAAAAATTTCAGGGTAAAACTGGATGAATTTGCGGTTGAAAGAGATAAAACTTTCGCATTCGGAACCAGTGCGATCAGAAATGCCGAAAACCAACAAGCATTCTGTGATGAAATTCTGGATAAAACCGACATAAAAGTTACCGTGATCAATGGTGATCAGGAAGCTGGCTATATCTATCAGGGAGTTAATTCTGGTGTCGCTTTGGGCAGTGCCCCGGCACTCATCATGGACATTGGTGGAGGAAGCGTTGAATTCATAATCGGCAACGACTCTCAAATTTTGTGGAAGCAAAGTTTTGAAATTGGCGGACAACGCATGATGGAAAAGTTTATGCGTCAGGACCCGCTTTCCGAAGGCGATAGAAAAAAACTTTACAATTATTTTGACGAAAATCTGATTCCGCTCGCCAATGCAATTCATCAGTATGCACCTGAAAAATTGGTTGGATCTTCCGGAACATTCGATACGCTGATCGATATGGATTTTCAGCATCGGACAGGAGAATGGTCACCCAAAGAACAAACGGATTTTGATTTGCCATTAGATGAATTTTATCGTGGTTACAACTTGATAATCAGAGGAAACCACGAAGAAAGAATGGCAATCCCCGGAATGATCGCACTCCGTGCGGATATGATCGTAGTAGCAGTGTGCCTGATTGACTATGTTTTAAAAAGCCACAACATCAGAAAAATACAAGTTTCGTCTTACGCGCTGAAAGAAGGTGTTCTTGCCTCGTTATTATCAAACTAATGCTATTGTTTTATTAAATACGTTTTTCAACGTTTACTACGTATTCCATTGCATTTCCTTACTAACAAAATTCCTATTTTTACAAATTCAAAATCACCTAAACCCCTTATTTAAATGAGACAAGCTCGTTGCCTTCTTATGATGGCCATGACATTGCTGTGCGTACTGCATGCCGAAGCGCAAAAAAAGAAAAAGAAAGAAGAAAAACAGGAGAACGCCAAAGTCGAAAAGGCCGTTGACGCGGTAGCGGCAGCGGTGAAGGAGAAGCTAAAAGACGACAAAAAAAAGGGTCCAAAAGCATTTAAAGACGTTATTGATACTTCGGCAATAAGCCAGAACGGCATGATTTCGGTTCACAAAGTGGCTGAAAAATGGTATTTTGAAATTCCCGATTCTCTTTTGAATAATGATATCATGGCGGTAACACGCTATTCTAAGACGGCAGCCGGGGGCGGCATTTTTGGCGGCGAAGAAGTGAACAGGCAAATGATCCGCTGGGAAAAAGGGATGGACAACAATTTGCTATTGCGTTCCGTCACGATCGTAGTCGCCAGCCCGGATAGTACAAAGCCAATTTTCCAGGCTGTAAAAAATTCAAATTCTGACCCGATCATTGGTGTTTTTGAGATCAAAGCAGTTAAAAAGGAATCTGCCGGCAGCACGTCAGTCATTGATGTTACGGATTTTTTCAATGCCGACAACCAGGTGTTTTCCCTCAATTCAATCAATAAGCAGCTTCTCAAACTTGCTACATTCAAAAAGGAAGCTTCCTTTATTGAAAAAATGAGCGCCTTCCCTATCAATACAGAAATTCGTACCATAAAAACGTTTTCGGTGATTGCGCCGATGTTGTCCACTTCGCCCACACCATCAATTGGTCAGTATCTGCCGTCGGGACTGGATGCGGGCGTAGTTACATTTGAAATGAATACCTCCCTGATACTACTACCCAAACAGCCAATGCGGAAGCGGTATTTTGACAGCCGGGTTGGCTATTTTGCGAATCAGTACGCCGTTTTTGGAGAGGAATCGCAGCGTTCGGATTCAGAGGTTTTTGCTGTCAGGTGGCGACTCGAACCTAAAAATGCCGACGACGCGAAACGCCAGAAAAATGGCGAGTTAATTGAGCCCAAGAAGCCGATCATTTATTACATTGATCCCGCAACTCCCGAGAAATGGAGAAAATCCCTGAAAGCGGGCGTGGATGATTGGCAGATAGCATTCGAAAAGGCTGGCTGGAAAAACGCAATTCGTGGTGAATACTGGCCGGAAGGTGACACTACAATGAGCCTGGAAGATGCACGCTATTCCGTGATCCGGTATTTTGCAGCTGATATCCAGAATGCCTACGGGCCCAATGTACACGATCCGAGAAGCGGTGAAATCCTGGAAAGCCACATCGGCTGGTATCACAACGTAATGCGGCTGCTACGCAACTGGTACATTATCCAGGGAGCAGCTGTTGATCCGAATGCACGCAGGAAAAAGTTCGATGATGCGCTGATGGGTGAACTCGTGCGCTTTGTTTCATCACACGAAATAGGTCATACTTTGGGATTACGGCACAATATGGGGGCAAGCTCAGCAACGCCGGTTGAGAAATTACGTGACAAAGACTGGGTAAAACAAAATGGTCACACTTCGTCTATCATGGATTATGCGCGTTTCAATTATGTGGCCCAACCTGAGGACGGCGTTACAGATCTTTTTCCCCGTATTGGCGACTATGATAAATGGGCAATCCAATGGGGTTACAGCAATTTGGATGGGCGGGATGCAGTCGCCGATAAAGCAAAACTTAATACCCTGACAAAAACGGCTTATGAAAATCCGCGTCTGCATTTTGGAACAGAAATAAGTCCGTACGACCCGCGTTATCAAACTGAAGATCTGGGAGATAACGCGATGAAAGCCTCGGAATACGGCATCAAAAACCTGAAAAGAATTTTACCCAAACTGGCTGAATGGAGCAAAGAGGATGGAGAAAGTTATAAAGAACTGGACGAATTGTATGGCAATGTGGTATCGCAATACAGACGTTATCTTGGTCACGTAATCAAGAATGTAGGCGGTATTTACGATAATCCTGTGACCTATGATATGGACGGGCCGACGTTTACAACTGTACCAAAAGTGACTCAAAATGAAGCTGTTGCCTTCTTGAACAACCAGTTGTTTAAAACACCGATCTGGCTTTTGGACCAAAATATTTTGAACAAAATAAAACCTGAATCCGGTGTAGAGGCAGTAAAGGCATTACAGGAATTCGCGTTGACATCTCTGCTTGCGGGTGACCGCGCAGTGCGTTTAATGGAAACCGGATTGTCTTCGAAATATTACACGCTGGACGACCTCTACACAGAACTGGAGAACGGAATCTGGTCGGAGGTTAAAAAAAGACAGCCGATCGATCTTTACCGCAGAAACCTTCAGAAGGTTTACGTAGAAAAATTGGTTGCACTGCTTAAACCTGCCAAAGCGAATGTGCTTTCCATACCGGTCGGTGTAACGTACGGATATTCCACGCGTGTTGTTGAACTCGAAAAAACCGATCAGCCATCTATTGCAAGAGCTCATTTGGAAAATCTGAAATCATCTGTTCAAACAGCAATTCCAAAGGCAACGGATAAAATCAGTAAATATCATTTACAGGATGTTCTGCAAAGAATTAAGCTTGCACTGGATCCAAAATAATATTCGATTGTATGTCGGAAATTTTAAGACTACTTCAAAATCATCCTGCCTTTTCCAGGGTGATTTTGAGTAAAAAACCGTATCGCAAATTGGATTTTTCAGAACATAATTCTGATCTGCTGAATCGTGATTTGTCTGAAACTGCCGACTTTTCAGCATATATTTTCAACGAATTACTTTCACAAAATACTTATGTTGGGATTGGTGGATATGGAGAAAACAGGGTGATTTACCGGCATAGAAAACACTTCGTTTCAGAAAATAACAATCCCCGTAGCATTCACCTCGGGACCGATATCTGGACTGATGCAGGCGAAACCATTTTTGCCCCGCTGGCCGGAAAAGTACACAGTTTTGCCTTCAACAACGCCTACGGAGACTATGGCCCGACAATTATCTTGCAGCATGAACTGAATCAATTCCAGTTTTTTACGCTTTACGGCCACCTTTCGCTGGATTCTCTGACCGATCTGTTCGTTGGAAAAAAAATTGATGAAGCTACACCATTTGCCTCGATTGGAAACTATCCCGAAAACGGAGACTGGCCGCCTCATTTACATTTTCAGGTTATTTCCGAAATGGGTAACTACACGGGCGATTTCCCCGGCGTAAGCAGCATTCAGGATCAGGAATATTATTTGAACCTTTGCCCGGACCCAAATCTGATTTTGAGAGAGGACGCGAATATTTAGCAACCAATACGCACCATTAAACACGCACAGCCGTTTTATGACATGACTGAATTCTTACGATTACCCTAGCCTGTCATCTTTGATCAACAGATAAGTACTTATGCTTTCCGTCTCTCCAGATTGGGCAAAAATCCGGTTAACAAACCAATTAGCGGCAAAAAGGAGCATACAAAAAATACATGCTCAATACTGGTTTTGTCGGCCAGATTACCAAGCAATGCCGATCCGATCCCGGCAATTCCGAACGCAAAGCCAAAAAACAATCCGGCAACCATGCCCACTTTGCCCGGTATCAACTCCTGCGCATACACCAGAATGGCCGAAAACGCGGATGACAACACAAGCCCTATGATCACACTGAACGCACCGGTCCAGAAGAGGTTCATATGAGGTAAAGCGAGTGCGAAAGGAGCTACGCCCAGTATCGAAATCCAGATCACATATTTTCTGCCGATACGATCCCCAACAGGCCCGCCAATGAATGTTCCCGCGGCTACGGAGAATAGAAATACAAACAAATACATCTGGCTGCTTTGGATCGACAGGCCAAATTTATGAATCAGGTAGAAAGTGAAATAACTTGTAAGGCTTGCCATGTAAATGTATTTTGAGAAAATCAGCAAAAGCAAAATTCCGATCGAAATTGTCACTTTTCCTTTCGTCAATCGCAACGCAGGATTTGATGAGTCAGCCGAAGCAGACTTCTTTTTGATACGATGCATGTTGTTTTTATACCAGCCGCCTACCCAGGATAAAATGGCAATGGCGATCAACGCCACCAGCGAAAACCAAATGATCTGAAAACGACCATAGGGAAGTAAAATCAGCGCGGCTAGCAACGGTCCCAGAGAGCTGCCCGCATTACCTCCAACCTGAAAAAGTGACTGCGCCATACCGTGTCTGCCACCGGACGCCATGTGTGCAATACGGGAAGCTTCCGGATGAAAAATAGCCGAACCTACCCCGATAAGCCCCACTGACAACAAAACCAGATGAAAAGTGCTCGCCATCGAGAGAGATATTAATCCCAACATGGTGAAACACATACCGATAGCCAACGCATACGGTTGCGGTTTTTTATCTGTTACAAATCCCACAATGGGCTGCAAAAGTGATGCGCTGATCTGAAATGTGAAAGTGATCAGACCGATCTGTGAGAAAGTCAGCTGAAATGAATCTTTCACCATCGGATAAATGGACGGAATCAACGATTGAAGCGTGTCATTGAGCAAATGTGAAAAACTCAACGCAATCAAAATAGGAAAGACGGTCTGTTGTGCACTTACTGCGGGCGTCTGATAGGAATCCGGAACTTGCTCCTGAGCGGTTTTCATAAATCTGTAATATTGGTCTACTCTTAAATATTTTACAAAGGCTGGCCGGTTATTTTGGCGGCCCATTCCCATGCCTTTTTGGGATCGTTTTCCGCGATACTTTTCAGAAGTGACTCGTGCAGTTCCTGCGTTTGTAGAAAGCTCTCGGTATCAATATATAATTCAAGAAAATACGACTGCATGTGCTGGGCAATTGTTTTGTAGAGATCCAGCAGCATGTCACTGCCCGATGCCGTGGCAATCGTTAAGTGAAAATCAATATCTGCCTGAATACACTGATCGGGAATGTTGGCAAGTGCCATTTCGTGCCTGCGTTCCAGATGACTTTTCATTTTCACCACGTGTTGTTCCGTCCTGTTCAAAGCCGCTTTTTCGGCAATCTTCAATTCCAGTAATTGCCTGATTTCGTTTAATTCTAATCCTTTTGCCCTTAAAAACCGGTCCGATATTGACTCAGATGCTTTTTGTTTTCGTTCCACAAATGTGCCCAATCCCTGTTGCACCCGAACCAGGCCCATGTGCGACAGATTCCGGACTGCCTCCCGAACTGTTGAGCGGCCAACACCAAAAAGCTCCATCAGTTCCGGCTCAGTCGGCAGCTTTTGACCGATCTCAAACTCTCCTTCCTCAATTTTTTGCCTCAGCAGATTCACTACTTCATCTGCCAGATTCAACCTTTTGATCATCGTTTTTATATTCATCATATCATCTGATGTTTCAAAAGTAAAATAAAAAAAATTCCGACCAAAATCTGATCGGAAATTTTTTTTAGAACAACCAATTATTTCCTATGAATGACTGTCGCAGCAGATTGCGCTCCCGCCAAAATGGTTAGATCGGCAATTGTCACACGTTTGGGCACATTGACCGCGTAAAGTATCGCGTCTGCTATGTCGCCAGCCTGCAAAGGATCAAATCCTTCATATACCTTTTCGGCCCGCTCTTCATCTCCCTTGAAGCGTACCAGTGAAAACTCCGTTTCAACTGCGCCGGGTGCAACATTTGTGATTTTGATACCATGCTGGGTAAGTTCCAGCCGCATACCCTCGCTCAACACTTCAACTGCTGCTTTCGAAGCACAATAAACTGCTCCGTTGGCATAAGTCTGCTTTCCGGCAATTGAGCTGATATTCACGATATGCCCGCTTCCCTGTTCCAGCATAAGTGGAATTACAGCTTTTGAAACATACAGAAGACCTTTAACATTACCGTCAATCATTGCGTCCCAGTCGTCGGTATCTCCCTCATCAATACTCCCCATTCCGTGAGCGTTCCCCGCATTGTTTACCAGAATGTCGATGTTTTTCCATTCGTCCGGAAGGGAGCCAATCATGGCCAGAACCGCTCCTTTGTTTCTGACATCAAACAAAAGCGTTGTGGTACGAACCTTTGCAGACAATTCTCCTGCAACCTCATCAAGCTTTTCCTGCCGGCGTCCACAAAGTATAAGATCAATTCCTGATGCTGCAAATGCTTCTGCTGTGGCTTTTCCGATGCCGGAAGTAGCTCCGGTAATCAACGCGATTCGAGACATTAATTTATTTGAAATTGATTATTAAAAACTTAAACCCAATGCCTGCCTTTCAATTCTTCTTACCATTAATGGAATTGAGACTGCTGAAATTTCCATGTTCCAATTCGGATGCTTTTCCCAACGACTCAATCGCACGCTGATATAAATTGTCCTGTGGATTCAACACCTGAAAAATTTCATTATTCAGTCCGTTCTTCTGTTTTCTGCCCCACACGTAGCGACCGATGATGGCTTTGGTCTGTCCTAAAATGAGCGGTTTGGACCTTGTTAACTCTGTTTCGTTAAATTTAATTCCGGCACGTGTTGCATCTTTTACCAACTCCCCGATCATCGCATCTGAAACTTCAAACGATTTCAGATATTCGCTGAACGGCTGTTTTTCCAGTTTTTTCTGATTTTCATTGGCGTAGCGCAATGCATATTCCCGAATGATATTTTTGGCATAAAGCTCAAATAAATATTTGCTGTTCATGAGTGTGTCGCGGGGTACAAAGACGTCCGGCATGATTCCGCCTCCGCCATAAACGGTGCGTCCTCCATCTGTTTTGTAAGTTTTTGTTTTGTCAAATTTGACGCTATCGGCACTGAAAAATTCCCCGCTTTCATATCTGTGCGTCAGATCCTGACTATACTCTTCTCCTTTTCCCAATTCGTAAGGTTTCTGGATACTGCGGCCGCTTGGTGTATAATATCTCGAAATAGTCAGCCTGAGTTCTGATCCGTCCGATAATTTGATCGGCATCTGTACCAATCCTTTTCCGTAAGATCTGCGGCCAACAACAAGCGCCCGGTCATGATCTTGCAATGCGCCTGCCAGAATTTCCGAAGCAGAAGCACTTCCCTCGTCAACTAGTACCACAACAGGTCCGTTTTCAAAAGCACCATCGACATGCGATCTTGTTTTCCTGTCATACCTGCTGTCTTTGCCTTCCGTATAAACCAGCAATTTGTCTCCCGAAATGAACTCGTCGGCCATGCTCGTTGCACGCTCCATATAGCCGCCCGGATTTCCCCGGAGATCGAGCACCAACTTTTTCAATCCACTTGCTTTCAGCGTTTTTAGAGCAGATTTGAATTCATCAAAAGTTGTTTCCGAAAAACGGCTCACTTTGATGTATCCGATTTCCTGGTCAACCATGTACGCTGCATCTACGGAGTAAGTCGGAATCCGGTCGCGAATAACATGAAAGTCCATTTTGTCGTTTATCCCGACCCGTTCAATTGCAAGATCCACTTTCGTGCCTCTCTTTCCACGCAACAACTTGTAAACCTGCGCATTTGTAACTCCCGGTCCTGAAAGTTTTTCTTTATTTACCGAGATAATCCGGTCCCCGCTTTGAATCCCGGCTGTTTCGGAAGGTCCACCGCTTAGGGGCGTAACAACAAACACGGTGTCGTTATAAATATTGAATTCAACCCCGATTCCGTCAAAACCCGATTCAAGCTGTGACCTGGCCGCAGTAGCTTCTTCTGCTTTAAAGTAGGCTGTATGCGGATCCAGCTTTTCAAGCATTTTGGAAATTGAATAATCTACGAGTTCTTCGGTATTGACAGAGTCAACATAATTGTTTTCGACTAACATCAAAACCTCTCTGAACTTTGCATAGCCTTTTGCCACGTCGGTCAATTTTCGGCCGCCGCTAAAAAACGTGCTCCCAAGCAAAACGCCGGCCGCAAGCGTTATCGCAATGATGATCGGCAGGCGGATTACCGAAGGTGAATTATGAATCGGTTTTTGAGGTTTTTCTTGGTTCATCAATGTATTTTTTGAAACGGGAAGCCTGATTTATTTGCTCCTAAAAGCAGAAATATAACGTAGAAAGTGCACGCACCATTACGTTAATCTATAAAAATACACAACATTGACGTGTCAACAAAATGCCTTTCCTGGATACCCAGGAATATGTATCCAAGAATTCTTCCATCTACGGGTTCTCAGATACCGATTAGAATTAGCCTGGCGAATAGAGAATAAGTCAGAAATTATTTCTTAAAAAAGCAATACATTTATCCACGTGTGAAAAACTTTGAAAGACATTATTGGATCAGAATGCTTCAAAACACACATTATGCCCGATTTTTTTTCAAGTGATATTAAATCGCTGGTAAGCCCGCCGCTTTACAGCGCCATACTCCGCAGATTAACGCTGCTTGATCTTCAGGAAGGTGAGCAAATTCTCGGTCCCGGTCAACTTCAGGACAATCTCTATTTTATAAAAAAAGGAGTCGCAAGAAGCTTCACCCGCTCATTTTCCACCGAATGGACCAACTGGTTTGCTGCGGAGGGCAATGCTGTTTACTCTGCTGAAAGTCTTTTGAATAACAGCCCGTCTCCGGAATGTATTGAAACCTGCACGCCATGCCAGTTATTCAGAATAGCGCGACAGGATTACAATCTATTGCTTGCAGAGTTCCCGGAACTTTATCAGTTAGCCTTTCAAATCGCGAACAAACATTTGATTGTTGCAGAAAAACGTATGTTTGGATTGCATATGCTTACCGCCGATAGGCGCTACGAACAGTGGTAAGAAACATAAAATTATGTGAGACAGCGTGCTATCCCATCTAACTTCGGGCCAAGGCCCAATAATTAAAATTGAGCATCTTGATAACGTATATGGTAAGTTCCGAAAAAGTGATCCAAATGCAGTTGTTATAATAAAGCATTTGTCCTCGGATTGGAGCAAGCTAATTTGGAATCAACAAAAAAAGCAACATCCTTTTTGCTGGCAGTAACGCTTCTTCACGAATACGTACATTATGGAGATTTTTTATCAGGAATGGAATTTCCAGGAGAGGAGGGTTCAGAATTTGAAAGAAGCGTCTTTGGAATTGTAGTTGACCATACTAACGCTTACGATGTATTTATAAAAATGTATGTACGACCAAAATAATGTATTATGAAATATTCATTAAAACTGCTCACATCTTTCGTGATTTTATCGTCTTGTCAAAATTATGAGAAAAATTCTAGCAATTCTTTTAAAATTGACAGCGCTCTGCAACTTAAAGCCGTCTTGTCGGATTCGAGCTTGAATTTTGAGTACTTAAATCATTACCGCAAAATAGGAGTTCCAATATCGATAAAACCGCAAGCTTTAATAAAATCAGTGAAACAAGGAAAATTCCACACCAATTATTCCACAGGCAATTATACAAAAAACGATACGCTATATATTTTTAGTAAGGTTAAAAAATACACGCCAAACTCATCCCACATCGAACTTTCCATACCAAGTGAAGGCGTGAGAGCCAAGTTCTTTCTAATAAAGATCAACAATACATGGCAAATTGTTCAGGATAGCACAAATGTAGATGAAACTTGAGTAAGGCAGGCAAACATAATGCCTGCCTTACTTTGGAGGAATAATGGCACCTAACTTTCTTAAGAATATTGCTTGGCGCTGATCTACCGAGTCCCCAAGGACCAATACAAATTTTAGAAGTTGGGGAAATCAAATTCACGGCGAGACCAACAGCTAGCAATCCAACATACAGTCTTACAATCGAATATTACCGAAAGGGCACAAGGCTTGGAGACTTTAGATTCAACCAATAGTAAAAGAGATGTTATGGCTATTAACCTTTTGAACAAGTCGGCAATTAATAATTTTGATAAGATAGTTGATGCGATTTTGAGAGAACCCTTAAATGAGCATCTGGGAGATGTAATGTATTTACTGGATAGGTTTGATAAGAAAAGAGATCCTGAAGACCCTGAACTTAAACAAGCCGTCCTTACGGTTGTAAACGAAATTCTGGTAAAGGGAATAGCTCCACCAATTTTTGGTTACTCTCCAACTGGCCCCATGCCTGATCCAATTCCAAATACTACTGAAGAGGTTTTAGAGTATCTTGATAGGTACTGGGGAGAACCTAATGATCATCCTCATAATGATATAGGCCGGGCATATCTGATTTTTTTCGGCTTACGAAAGGCAAATTAACTACTAGCCAAATAAAAAGGGCAAATAAAACATGACGTTTGCCCTTTTTAAACCAATTTTCGCATATCCCCAACCGTGCCAAGGCTCGATAATTAAAATTGAGCTCTTGTAACGTATATGGTAAGTTCCGAAAAAGTGATCCAAATGCAGTTGTTATTGATATCGCTTATTACACCTCAGCCGCTAATCTGGTATATTTCAATGGGCCACCCTCGCGATCCATGATTAGAATGATGAGTGGAGATTATGTAAGTGGTTTGGTTTCAATGTGGGGCGAAGCGCTAACAGATCCCAATTATTACATTTACGTAGCGAATGTGTTAGTAATGAGTTCTACTAACGTAAAACCTAATAACATAACTTATAGAAATGTAACAACCGGAGTCAGTATACCCAATTTCGAAATCACAAGTCATTCATATAGCGAGTATATGGCTTTAATACAGCAAAAACAGGGGAGTTTTTGGAGAACTTCAGCAGTCACTCCACAAGGAAATGTGCAAGTATTGGAAATTGGAGACGTTAAATTTACAGCGAGACCATTTGCTAGTAACTCCAATTACAATCTTACAATCGAATACTGGAGAAAAGGTTCCCATATTGGAGATTTTCGTTTTTCTCATTAGTTCACAAGAGCCTGCAAACATCCAGATTTTAAAAATGAAATCTTATAAAAGCCTTGAAAAAATAATAGACCTAATTTCGAGTGATCCAAATTTCGAGCACATTGGGCACATTATTCACTACTTGGATCGCTTTGATAAAAGGAGAATCCCGGAAGATCCTGAACTCAAAAACTCGGTTTTTGCTGTGGTAAAAGAAATTTTAGAAAGAGAAATTGCCACGCCGTTATTCGGATATTCACCAATTGGCCCAATGCCCGTACCCTTGCCAAAAACAATTGATGAAATATTGGATTATTTAGAAAAGTACTGGGGAAAACCAGATGACCTGGATAATGATATCGGAAGGGCATATCTTATCTTTTTTCAAAAAAGAAAAAAATGACGCAACACTTTTTCTTTAGGGCAAGTCACCGACACGATTTGCCCCAAAGAAGAAATGTTTTCAACATTCCGACTTAAATTTTTGAACAAGTTCACAGGTATTTCCCGAGCTCTGCATTGGACTGGATTTACAAATTTTGTTGACTCCAACCGGGCCAATGCCCGACCCTATTCCGGAAAGTGCAGAAGACGTGATCCGGTATCTTGACAACTATTGGGGAAAACCAACCGACCAGCATATTGTCATCGGAAGATCTTATCTGATTTTTTTTGCAAAAGCTTATGGCGATTTAAAACATAATGCATTTTAGGTCAAATTAGCTTGAATTTTAAGGCGGGCCAAAAGACCCGCCTTAAAATTGTAACAAACTTTTCACACAAACCCCTCCAGCGCCTCAGGATTACGCATCGTGTCCCGATTTACACTTTTTGCCGGATCCTCTCCCATTAATATCCGCTTCACCGGTGCCTCCATTTTCTTTCCGCTGATGGTGTAAGGAATGTCATTGACCTGTTCAATCGTGTCAGGAACGTGTCTTGCACTATATTGTGTCCGCAGTGCGTCTTTAATTTTTTGCTTCAAACTGTCATCCAGCACCTTATCTTTTGCCAAAACTACAAACAGTGAAATTGTACCTCCCCCATCCGACTTTTCAAGATAAACAGCCAGACTGTCTTTCACTTCGACAATGCTTTCAACGGCGCTGTAAATTTCAGCCGTTCCTATCCGCACACCACCGCGGTTGAGCGTAGCATCGGACCTTCCCGAAATAATTACTGAGCCGCGCGAGGTAATCTGTATCCAGTCGCCGTGCCTCCAAACGTCCGGATAAGTCTCAAAATAGCTCGACTCGTAACGTTCATTGTCAGCGTCATTCCAAAAATAAAGCGGCATGGATGGCATGGGCTGGGTGATCACCATTTCTCCTAATTCATTCACAACAGGTTTGCCTTCCGCATTGTAAGCTTCAACTTTTGCACCCAGCATTCTGCATTGGATTTCGCCGGGATAGACTGGTAAAATCGGGCATCCCCCCACGAAAGCGCTGCAGACATCCGTTCCGCCACTCAGGGAAATCAGCCAAACATCCTTTTTCACTTGCCTGTATATCCACTCATAAGCTTCTGCCGTGAGCGGAGAACCCGTTGAACCAATCGTCTCAAGATGTTTTAACCGTTCAGAAGTAATGCTTACTCCTGCACGCATACTGGCAATAAAATAAGCAGCGCCACCGCCAAAATGCGTTATTTTCGCCTCCTCGGCCAGCGTCCATAAAACCTGGGATGAGGGAAATGCCGGAGCGCCATCGTACAGTACCAAAGTAGCCCCGCAGAGCAAAGAGCCCAGCGCATAATTCCACATCATCCAGCCGGTTGTCGAATACCAGAAATACCTGTCTCCGGGTTTAACGTTCTGATGTAAAACCAGTGCTTTCATGTGTTCCAGCAAACAGCCGCCAACACTGTGCGTAATGGCCTTGGGCTTGGCCGTTGTACCGGAAGAATAGAGAATCCAGATGGGGTGATCAAAAGTAACTTCCTCAAAATCAATACCAAAATTACGAAGATGAAGAATGTCTTCCCAAAGCGTAACACGCTCAAGTTTATTTTCGGAATCAATGTTGGATATAATAACCACATCCTTCACAGAAGGAAGCGCCAGGGCAAGGTCCTGGTTATTTATCGTTGAATCATGCCGTTTTCCATTATAAATATGACCGTCCGTCAGAAAAAGAACTTTCGGTTCTATTTGTAAAAACCTGTCCACAATTCCGGCTTTACCGAAGTCCGGCGAACAGGATGACCACACCGCCCCCACAGCATTTGCAGCAAGAAAAGCAACAATCGTCTGGGGAATATTGGGCAGAACAGCAGCCACCCGGTCTCCCGGCTGAATACCCTTTTGCCTCAACCACGCAGCAACGGCCGCTACTTGTGTTTCAAGCATTTCCCAGGAAATTTCAGTTAACCCGTTTTGCTCCGATTGAAAAAGCAGCGCCGGGCGATCTTTCGTTTTGTTACGAAAAACATGTTCCGCATAATTCACCCGCGAACGCGTAAACCATTTCGTACCGATCAGGCCGCGTTGCGGTTTTATCAGCACCTCAAGGTAAATTTCGTGCGATTTGATGTTAAAATACTGCCACAGACTTTCCCAAAAATCTTCTAGGTCCGTCACCGACCAATCCCACAAATCACTGTATGACCGAAAATAAAGTCCTTTTTTCACAAAAAGCCAGTCCATGTATTTTTTAAGATTGGATTGCTCCATCAGATTCCGGCCTGGCTTCCAAAGCGGTAGCGTTTGTATTTCCGTTGATGCCATAAATTAAATCAAGAAGTTGAAGGTGCCCTTTCGGAGGCTCAAAAATTTCCTCAGGGAACAACAATAATTATAAACGCTGTGAAAATGAATTTTACATAAAAAGGCAGAAGAAATATTTATCTCCCCAACGAACCCGTTTATCCTCAGCTGCCGTGAAATACAATATTTCAATAATATAGCGCACGTTAAAAAAATGACGTATCTTTGCATCCTAAAAAATAAAACACCTAGTACTCTGATCATCAGATAAGTACGTCAATGCGTTTTAGTGGAGCCATGAACTGGCTTTTGTGCAGCAACGGCTGCAAAACCACTAATAAGCTACGCACCAAATTTGTAAAAAGAGGAACCAAAATCCAGTAGTGATACTGCATTCCTATGAGAAAAAGAATTAGCAGCAAGAGCGGCGACTCACGCCCCTCAGGAAAAAGTAATGACAGTGGCCGTGGAGCTACCCGTCCGTTTACCAAAGTCCGCCCCGAAGCCGAAAGCCGGTTCAGCAAACCAAGTATTAAAAGATCCAGTTTCAGACCATCCAACGGTTCTGAGGATTCAAGAGGCAATACGGACCGTCCCCGATTTGACAAACCTGATTTCGACAAACCACGCACATCTGGTCGTGATGGAGATTCCAGGGAATTTAAACCGAGAGGCGAGTTCAAACCAAGAGAAAGAAGCTCAGACAGGCCTGGCCAGGACAGACCGGGTCACGCCGGACCGGGTCACGACAGACCACGTTTTGATAAACCAAAATTCGACAAACCACGTGCCTTTGGTCGCGATGGAGCGGTGCGGGAATTCAAGCCAAGAGGCGAATTTGACCGTCCGGAAAGAAGAGAAGGTTTTGACAAACCACGTTTCGAAAGACCGGAACGCTCAGGTTTTGACAGGCCGCGCTCCTCGGATCGTGACGGAGCAACCCGTGAATTCAAACCAAGAGAAGGCTTTGAAAAGCCGTTCAACAGAGCTGAACGCGATAACCGTGAATTTAAGCCAAGGGGAGAATTTGCACCAAGAGAGAGAAAAGAAGGATTCACACCAAGACCTGAGCGTTCAGGTTTCGACAGGCCACGCACGTCGGATCGCGATGGGGCTTCCCGTGAATTCAAACCAAGAAATGAATTTAATTCAGGAGAACGGTCCGGATCTGACAGGCCACGTGGTGACCGTGATGGCGATTCCCGTGGATTTAAGCCCAGAGAAGACCGGCCGGCCGGCGATCGCTCCCGTAGCGTGAAGCCTGACTTTAAAAAAAAAGATTCTGAAGAGCCGGAAATAGCCCAAACCAGTGATGAAGGAGCAAATCGCCGTGTAGGCAGGTTTGAAAGTGCACCGCGTTACAATTTGGCAGGATATGAAAAAAAATCCGGCATAAAGAAAAAGCAAGAAAATTCAGAAATGCGCCTGAACAGGTACATTTCTAATGCCGGTATTTGCTCACGTAGAGAGGCAGACGACTTGATCGCATCCGGTCAGATTTCTGTCAATGGCAAAACAGTAACCGAAATGGGGCACAAAGTGATGCCTTCGGACGTGGTTAAGTATGGCAAAAAAGCGCTTAATCCGGAAAAACTGGTCTATATCCTGATCAATAAACCGAAGGATTACATCACGACAACCGATGATCCGGAAGAACGAAAAACAGTTCTTGACCTGATTCAGGGTGCGTGTTTTGAAAGAGTGTATCCGGTGGGACGTTTGGACAGAAATACGACGGGATTGCTTTTGCTTACCAACGACGGCGAACTGGCAGTTAAATTGACCCACCCTTCCGGTGGTGTAAAGAAAATATATCAGGCGGAATTGGACAGGCCTATAACGACCGAAGATTTCGAAAAATTACAGGCCGGACTTGAACTGGAAGATGGATTTATACTGCCTGACGAAGTCGGAATCGTAACAGCTGACGCAATGGTTGTTGGACTGGAAATTCACAGCGGCAGAAACCGGATCGTTCGCCGGATTTTTGAACATCTCGGTTATGAAGTACAAAAACTGGATCGCACCGTTTTTGCCGGACTTAACAAAAAAGAATTACCTCGCGGAAAGTGGCGTTTCCTGAGTGAGAAAGAGGTGGTAAAACTAAAATATCTGCTTTAAGCCCAGTAACAATATAAAAGGAACGGCAGATACGAAATTCGTACCTGCCGTTCCTTTTATTATATGAACCTCAAATTACATTCTGAATCCGAATTGGAAAAGATCATAGGGTGCGTCAGGATAAAGACCTTCAAACTGTACCATCGAATCAGATTTTCCAGCCAAAGCTGCTTCCAATTCCTTCACAGAACGAATCGCTTTACCATTCACTTTGGTAATTATAAATCCTTCCTCAACTCCCGAACGAGCAAGTTTGCCACCATCAACGGATACTACCTTCACACCGCCGTCCACTTTGTAACGGGTCAGGCGAACTTTCTCAGCTTCATTGAGATTTCCAAACTGCGCGCCAAGTGCACTCAAAGCCAATGCAGATTCATCGCGTTTGATAATATCTGATCCACCTGTACGATTGCGCAGCGTGATATTCAGTTCCTTTTCTTTGCCGTCACGATTTACAGTCAGGTTGACTTTATCGCCAGGTTTGTGAAGACCGATTGCCTGTTGCAGTTCAGGAACAGAATTTACATTCAGACCTTCCACTTTTACAATCACGTCTCCTTTGTTAACTCCGGCGGCTTTTGCAGCACTATTATCCGCAAAATCTTTCACAAATACCCCTTCGCTCACCTTCACTCCATAATCTTCCGCTTTTTTGCTGTCCAATTCATCCAATACGATACCCAGATAACCCCTCTGAACATTACCGAATTTGATCAGGTCGCTCGATACTTTCTTAACAATGCTGGATGGAACCGCAAAAGCATAACCTGCGAAACTTCCCGTCGGACTGGCAATGGCTGTGTTGATTCCGATCAATTCTCCTTTGAGATTTACCAAAGCACCACCACTGTTTCCCGGGTTCACCACGGCGTCGGTCTGGATAAAAGATTCCAGAGGCGAATCACCGGTGGCGGTAGAGGTTGGTTTAGCACCATAGCCTCTTTGTCTTTGGCCAATAATGCCTAGCCCGCGACCTTTTGCGCTTATGATACCAGCTGTAACCGTCGATTCCAGATTGAAAGGATTTCCCACAGCGACAACCCATTCACCAACTTTTACAGCCTCAGAGCTTCCAAACGTAATTGCAGGAAGATCTTTTGCCTCAACCTTAATTACCGCAATGTCAGTTGAAGGATCTGTACCTACTACTTTTGCACGCAGTTTTCTTTTATTCGAAAGCGTCACTTCCAGTTCCTGAGCACCTTCCACTACGTGGTTATTTGTTACAATATAACCATCCTGAGAGATCACAACACCTGATCCGGATGCCTCCTGTGGCTGCGAACGGCCACCAAAATCTTCTCCCATACCGCCGCCAAAGAAATCACGGAGCATATCCTGCATATCACCCTGGCGGCTACTTCCGCCACCTCTTGACTGTTGTGTGACCGTCGATCTAATATGTACCACCGTAGGCGTAGTCGCTTCCGCAGCATACACAAAGTCTCCGGGAGCGCCAGCAGGAGATCCAGTAGATGTGAATTTGGCCAGCGTTTCAGCAGGTGATTCTTTGAATATTACAGATTTTCCATCGTCAGAACTCAATAACTTAAAGCCAGCGAGGGTTGTTGCACTGGAGAGCAACCCAACCAACACCAAACCTTTCCAATTTGTTTTCATTTCCATATGTTGGGGTTAGAATTTTTGTGATTAAATAACGCAAAGCAAACCATAAATTATTCCCGTACGTCCTTCATTTAACATTATTTAACAAAGATATTCAATCTGAAAATTAACTAAAATATCCTGCCAAACCATACTAACAATTTATGTTTCGGTTTGTTCATAAAAAAGGGCGCTATTTTATAAAAATAACGCCCTCACTATTTACTCAAAATTAAGCTACTTCAATTTCCCTCGCCGGTTTTTCCTTTGCTTCTTCACGTTTTGGCAAAGTTACGCTCAAAATGCCATCTGCATAATTCGCGCCGATTTTTTCACCGTCAACGGAATTCGGCAAAGTAAACGTGCGCTGGAACGAGCCATATTTGAACTCTTTGCGCGTGTATTTTTCGTTCGTCTCCTCCTCGGTTTGCTCCTTCTGAGCAGAAATCGTCAACTGATTTTTTTCAAGATTTAATTTAAAATCTCCTTTTTGTAAACCCGGTGCAGCAACTTCGATTTTGAAGCCTTCCTGGTTTTCGATTACATTAACAGCCGGTACACTTCCCGCAAAAGCAGGCGCATAAAGTTCATTCAAGAAGTCTTTTCCAAAGAAGCTGTTGTAATGTTTTGGAGATCCGAATTGTGTTTTGACTAATGTGCTCATTGCTATAAGGTTTTTATTTAAGTTGTTTAAAGTTCATCACCGTCGCCGGCATATGTGGTATTTAACAACTTTTATACCGCACCAGACAACAAAACGAAAATATGACAAAATGGCGTTATTTATTCAATATTTAGAATTATAGTGACATTATGTCATTATTTTACATTAATCAATCTGAGAAATTGACAGTTTTCTTAAAATTTGTCAATTCATCACATATTTTGGCCTTTTCAAACCATTTCCACATCCGTTATTGGCTACGTGTCTAGCTTTGAAGAAAAAACGACAACCATGTCTCACAAACATATTATTCGCCGCTTCGAACTGGGATTGGTGCCAGCTACGATAATCGGTTATCTTATATTCAGTCTCACCCACGACGCGAATATTTTCGAGATCATGATGCGCGCTGCCCGGCGAGCCGGCGTTTCGGTACACCAGATACTGGCAGACCTCTCGCACTACGATCACACGATGAACCACAATTTACCCGTCATCGTGTCTGCGATGTTGTGTCTGGCAGCCTGGTATTTGTTCCACTATCACATTTACCCCAAAATCAAAACTACGGATCTGTCGTGGTTTGATATCACGCTGATTGTTATTATGATTGGGCTCATTGTCTCCGGAACCTTTATTCTGCTCAACACAATTGAGGTAGAATATCGCCAAAACAATTTAGGCGAACCCATTGGATTTAAAGATGTTTCCAAATTTCGTTACCTTTTTGTGCTGTCGGATTCCATTGCCATTTTTGCAATAATATGTGTTTATGAAGCTTTTGCTCAATTCTATTACCGGCTTTTTGACAAACTTGAAGCAAACCCCAATGGAAAGAAACTCAACTATTTCTTAGCCGTACTCATTTTTGGCCTCTTCTTCATCCTTGCAATCAGCGAACGGATTGTACCGCTCATTTTGATGTACAAAGGGCCGCGCCAAATCCTCACTTTTTTCATTTTCTTGCTATTGGTGTACGGTTTGCAGCAATATTACTTTAAAAAGGTCCATCCTGTGATGCATAGTACCTCTCTTCCACCCAATGCTTACCTTCCTTTTTTAATTTATCTGCTTACGGTAATTACGGGCGCAACCATGATCTGGGTAATGACTTTGCGTTTTCCTCATTCTTCCTCCCCCATCATCATTGTAGTAACAGCCTCCGCGACGTATGCTCTTTCACTATTTATCGCCTATTATCGGAAGAGCCAGGAAAAGGAGAAAACAGCATTAAAAACCCAGGTTTCAGTAAAGTCTGCTGAGCTTTCAAACCTGCGTTCACAGATCAACCCACACTTTTTATTCAATGCGTTAAATAGTCTGTACGCTACCGCATTAAAAGAAAACGGGCCGCAAACGGCAGACGGTATCCAGAAGCTCGGAGATATGATGCGCTTCATGTTGGACGAAAATAACCATGACCGGATTCCGCTGCAAAGCGAAATTGACTATTTGCACAACTATATCGCGATTCAAAAGATGCGGCTGGATGAAACGCAGAATGTGGAAATCAGAGTCAATATTCAGGAGCCGGAAACGGAGATATTCATTGCGCCTATGCTGTTAAACCCTTTTATTGAAAATGCATTTAAACATGGTATCAGTTTTCAGCATCCTTCGTGGATCTATGTAACGCTTACGCTCGACAGCACCCGAATTTTTTTCAAAGTTCATAACTCCTTTCTTCAGACATCCTCGCACGACCCTGAGCAGAGCCATTCCGGAATCGGTCTTGAAAATGTAAGAAAACGATTAGCGCTTATTTATCCCGGCAAACATCATCTTGAAATACAGAAGTCAGACAAGGATCATTTTATTTCCCTGACATTACAACGATAATCATTTTACTATTAGCCATGAATTTTTAATATTTAGCAATGAAACTGATCAAAGCGATTGCCATTGATGACGAACCCAAAGCACTTGAAGTGGTGCAGCTGCATGCTGCAAAGGTGCCTTTTCTGGATTTGGAAAATAGCTTTACAAATGCTTTCAACGCAATTCAACATCTGCAGACACATAAAATTGATCTGATATTTCTCGACATAAAAATGCCTGATATTTCCGGAATCGAATTTATGAGTTGCCTTCCGAAGCCTCCTATGGTTGTTTTCACCACAGCGTATTCCGATTACGCCGTGCAGGGTTTTGAACTGGATGCAGTTGACTATCTCTTAAAACCGTTTTCCCTAGCCCGGTTCACAAGGTCCTGCAACAAAGCACTGGCAATACTTTCGGTAAGAAATGATGATGTTGAGAAATTCATCTTTCTCAAAACCGGTTATGAAGAGGAAAAAGTGATGCTGAAAGAAATTCTTTATGTAGAAGCGGAAGGTAATTATGTGTCCGTTGTTTTGTCAGGCAAAAAATTGCTTAGCCGGCAATCTATGACGGAGGTTTCCATTCAACTTCCCGAAACAGAATTCATTCGTATTCATCGGTCATTCGTCATTGCCTTGGACAAAATTGAGAAAATCGGGCGTCAGGAAATTGTTATTGGCGGGAAAAGCATCCCGATTGGAGCATCTTATGACGAGAAACTCATGGAAATAAGGACCAGAATAAGGGTGCAGTGATTTGGATTGAATTCTGTTTCATGCCTAACGGCATTGGAGGAAAATCAGATCCAGCCGAACAGGGAAGTGTCATTTTCTCCACCATACACCAATCTTTTGGCCAAAATCACGGATTGATGAAATGTTGGTAGAAAACAAAAGCAGGGAAAGAAGACAAATTCACCGCCAGGGATGAGATAAGGCTATAAAAGAGAAAGATTTACTTCAATTCCAGCAACAAGCAGGCCTGTTCCGAAGCAGATTGCTCTGCTTTCTTTTTAGTAAATCCGTTTCCAGTCGCGAACGGTTCATCATTGACCAGAATCTGGGAAATAAATTCCCGGTGATGGCGTGTTCCTCTTTCTTCGAGAATTTCAAAACGGATTTCTTTTCCTTCACGCTGCGCCCATTCAATGATGAGGCTTTTGAAGTTAGCATTGTTCTGGATGATGCTGTCCAGATCGTAATGGGTAATCAGTTTACTGATGATGAATTTGCGTGTAAACCTGAAACCCTTATCCAGATAAATGGCTCCCACAAAAGCTTCCAGCGCGTCACCATACATGGATGAACGGGGAGACATACCACGGCGGTTGCCGTCATACTCGATGAGGTTGTCAAGACCCAGCTTGCGGGAAATTTGGTTGAGCGACTCCCGGTTTACAATACGGGAACGGATTTCAGTCAGAAAACCCTCGTCTTTGTAGGGATATTTGGTGAATAGAAATTCAGCCACAACCATACCCAAAACTGCATCTCCAAGGTATTCCAGTCTTTCATTCGACTCACGAAAACCTTTTATAGCAGTTTCACGCGAGGCGGATGTATGCCGGAACGCAAGTTGATAGACACCTAAATTAGAAGGACGGTCGCCAATCACATGCGCGATCGATTCCTTAAATTTTTTATCCTCCGCACTTCCGGTTCTGAAAAGAGAGAGTATCGGTATAAGAATTGGTTTTGCCAAAGGTAATCGTTTAATCAGCCTTCATACTTTTTGAAAATAACGGACGCATTGTGGCCGCCAAACCCAAAGGTATTACTTAAAGCAATATTGACCTTGCGTTTTTGTGCTTTGTTAAAAGTAAGATTCAACCTCGGGTTAATTTCCGGGTCATCGGTGAAGTGATTAATGGTCGGAGGAATGATCTGGTCCTGGATGGCCATAATACAAGCAGCTGCCTCAACGGCTCCTGCTCCGCCTAATAAATGCCCCGTCATCGATTTTGTTGAACTGATGCTCAGCTTGTAAGCATGCTCTCCAAAAAACCGCTCGATGGCTTTTATTTCCTGCGGATCGCCGAGGCCGGTGGACGTACCATGTGTATTGATGTAGTCAATATCCTCAGGTTTTAGACCGGCATTTTCGACTGTATTTTTCATTACCATGTAGGCTCCTAGTCCATCAGGATGTGGCGCTGTAATGTGGTAAGCATCTGATGACATGCCGCCGCCAATCATTTCTGCATAAATTTTCGCCCCACGTGCCTTAGCATGTTCATATTCTTCGAGAATCAAAGCCGCGCCTCCCTCTCCGAGAACGAAACCATCCCGATCCAGATCATACGGCCGTGAGGCCGTTTCCGGTGAATCGTTACGTTCAGACAGGGCCTTTAGCGCATTGAATCCTCCCACACCAGCGCTGGTCACTGCCGCCTCTGACCCTCCTGAGATACATACGTTCATCATACCCAGACGAATATAATTGTATGCATCAATCAGCGCGTTTGTTGCAGAAGCACAGGCAGAAACCGTAATGAAAGTGGGTCCCCTGAAACCATATTTAATGGAAATAACTCCCGACGCACTGTCGGCAATCATTTTGGGGATAAAGAATGGATTGAAACGTGGATTCTTTCCGCTCTCAGCAAAATTTGTGACCTCGTCCTCAAAAGTTTTCAAACCTCCGATTCCTGAGCCCCAAATTACACCGGCTTTGTCGAGATCAAGCGTATCTGCGCCAAAGCCGGCGTCCCTCATTGCTTCATCAGTTGCAATAACGGCATACTGGGTAAATGGATCCATTTTCCGAGCTTCCTGACGCGGGATGTAATCATTGATATCCAGACCTTTAACTTCGCAGGCAAAACGGGTACGAAACCTTGCGGCATCAAACCTTGTGATGGGTGCAGCCCCGCTTACACCTGCTACTAAATTTTTCCAAAAGGTAGGAACATCATTTCCAACAGGCGTTAATGCGCCCATTCCGGTGATTACAACTCGCTTAAAACTCATAAAATAAGGACAGAAAAAAGAAGATGATACTGGCAGAAAAACCGAATTACTTCACGTTTTCTTCCAGATATGCTACAGCCTGACCAACTGTACCAATGTTCTCGGCCTGATCATCAGGGATAGAAAGATTGAATTCTTTCTCGAATTCCATGATCAACTCAACGGTATCTAGAGAGTCCGCTCCCAAGTCGTTCTGGAAGTTTGCTTCTGGCGTTACCTCCGACTCTTCAACGCCGAGTTTTTCGACGATAATTTGCTTAACTCTTTCTGCAATTGCTGACATTTTGTAAACACTTTTTGGTTAAAATCGCAACAAAGAAAGATATTTCAGTTCACTTTGTCAAAATTTTTTTAGTTCGCCCTTTTTATTGTGTCATACACCATAAAATAAAATAAACAGAAAATCAGTTGGTTAGGGCAATAAGTTCCATGAATTCTACCGAAGACCTAGAGAACATTACGGATAACTGTACCTTTACCGAACTTTATTTATACTTCATTTTCACAGCATGCTATCGATTCCAAAGTTAAAGAATACAGATTCAGGTCAGTTTTTCCTGATGGCCGGGCCCTGCGCCATCGAAGGAAGAGACATGGCATTCCGTATTGCCGAACACATTGTAAAGGTTACCGACAGGCTTGGTATTCCCTATATATTCAAAGGATCTTATCGCAAGGCAAACCGTACGAAAGTGGATTCTTTTACGGGAATCGGTGACGAAAAAGCACTGAAAATACTTGAAGAAGTGGGTAAGACCTTTGACATCCCCACAGTGACAGATATTCACGAATCGCACGAAGCTGCATTTGCGGCCGATTACGTCGACGTGCTCCAGATTCCTGCATTTCTTTGCCGGCAAACGGAACTGATCGCTGCCGCTGCGCGTACGGGTAAAGCTGTAAATGTAAAAAAGGGCCAGTTCCTATCTGGTGCTTCGATGCGTTTTGCTGTTGAAAAAGTAAATGAAATAAATCCGGATTGCCAGGTGTTACTTACGGACCGGGGAAATAGTTTTGGCTACGGAGACCTGGTTGTCGATTATCGCAATATTCCCGAAATGAGCTCTTTTGGCGTTCCGGTCATTATGGACTGCACGCATTCTCTGCAACAGCCCAATCAGACTTCCGGTGTTACCGGTGGCAAACCGAAACTCATCGAAACCATTGCTAAAGCTGCTATCGCTGTGGGTGCGGACGGCCTTTTTATTGAAACACATTTCAATCCGGCAGAGGCAAAATCCGACGGAGCAAATATGCTGCCATTGGATCAGCTTGAAGGACTTCTGGAAAAACTGGTTCGGGTAAGACAGGCTATTTTATAACATCAGCATGGGATTCAAATCTGGTTCAAAAGCTTTTGAAATTCATTTGAAATTTCGATTCCATTGGCTTTTCGCAGTTGCTCTGATCGTTCAACTTGATACAGGCTCGCAGTGTTACGCCCAGAAAGCCGATTCAACACTGTGGGTTGTGCGACCGATGGATGTCATTCCTCCGGTTTCTCTGGCGTTAGCAGGGCTCATCACGCAGGGAAAAATAAGCCGGCAATTACAAAATCATGTTGTATCAAAATATCCAAATTTCCATTCCAATGTGGATGACTACCTGGTGTATGCACCGGGTGTTGTGAGTCTTGGACTTGCTTCTGCCGGTGTAAAGGGTAAACATACCCTGGGTGATCAGATTATTCTTGCGATTCTGTCCAACGTTGTCGCGCAGGGAGTTACACAAAGTATGAAACGTATCATTAAATATCCCAGACCCAACAACGAGGACAACCATTCTTTTCCATCCGGCCATGCCACCGGCGCATTCACCAACGCGACGTTGCTCCATGAAGAATACGGGCAGCGTAGTGTGCTTTACAGCATCGGGGGCTATGGCACGGCATCTGCGGTGGGAGCAATGCGGGTTTTAAATAATAAACACTGGCTCGCTGATGTGCTCTTCGGTGCCGGCGTGGGAATAGGCGCCACAAAAGTTGTTTACATCAGTTATCCCTGGCTGCAAAAAACGGTTAGAAAGATCCGGCACAAGCATCCACAATAAGCAACAAATCAGGTTGAAATAATTTGCTGCGTTTCAGAATTCAACAATCTTTACATTCTACTGACAATAGGCTGTCATTTGCAGCCGCTTTCTTTGTAATATCATTCAAATTAAAATAAGGAAAGCATGCAAATGAAAACCATTGAACCGATGCAGGTGCTGTGTTTTGAAACACAGACAACAATGCAAACCATGCTCAGATATGTACGCGTGGTGGCACACAAGCTCCATCTGGAAGCAGCAAAAAATAACATTGAGGCTACCGGTCCGGTTTACTGGATTTACAAAGGAGCTGATGGAAAACCAGACACAGTCTTCACGCTCACCATTGCAGTACCGGTTGCAGGGAAAGCCGATTTGTCGGAAAATTCAGAATTCAAATTCAAGACATTGGAAAAATTTGACTGTATTTCCGAACAGCACCTTGGCGACTGGGGCAATCTAGGAGAAACTTATGGAAAGCTATTTTCAAAAATTCAATCCGAGCACTTGCAAATCAGTGGAATAACCAGGGAAATTTACCTGAACATGGATTTCGAAAATTTAGATGGTAATATCACCGATGTGCAAATTGGAATTGCCCGTTGAGTATTTTGTGATATTTTCGTTTTAAATTATTAAATACCGTCATGTCTTATTGCAGCTACGTCAACAACAATATTTCAGAACAACCTGATTATTTACTTCACAAACATTACCACGATCATCAGTACGGTTTCTCGATTGAAAGTGACGATGAGCTTTTTGGACGATTGATCCTTGAGATCAACCAGGCAGGACTAAGCTGGACGTTGATGCTGCGTAAACAGGAAGGCTTCCGAAACGCATACGACAATTTTTCAATTGAAAGGATCGCAGCTTACGATGAAACGGACAGAGAACGGCTTTTGCAGGATCCCGGCATTATCCGTAACCGACTGAAAATCAATGCAGCCATTGTAAACGCACAGAAAATTCTGGAACTAAAACAGGAATTTGGCTCCTTCAAAGGCTGGATCAATGCGCATCACCCGAAAACAAAAGAAGAATGGGTCAAGCTGTTCAAAAAAACATTCAAATTTACTGGTGGCGAAATTGTCAATGAATTTTTAATGAGCACCGGCTATCTTCCGGGTGCACACACGCCGGATTGCCCGATTTATCGCGTTATATAAAATTTGCCATTTCAACCGGAAGGTTTCCTTGCTGAAATGGCAGAGCTACGCAACTATTTTGCCGGATAATAATTTTTTAGCCAGCCTACCATTTTACCGAAAACATCGACCGAAGCGCCTGCTGACATGCCATGCTTCTCTTTTGGATAAAGTTCGTATTGAGCCGGAATATTGAGTGACTTCAATTTTTTATACAAATTTTCAGCCTGGCTCACATGTACCAGCGGATCTGAACCACCATGAAAAAGGATCGTGGGAACTCCCGTTTCCTTGGTCAAGAAGTAAGATGGACTTGCGTCCCTGGCAATCTTTGCCTGAGGGTCTTTTTCTCCTAAAAAACGGATTACGGTATTATCGGCGTCACTTCCGTCGGCCCTTACCATCTTGTCGGTCAGGTCAGTTGGTCCCCATAAATCCACTACTGTTTTCACCTGCTTTTTAGCATCGTGCCCATAAGCGTAAAGCATCGCCAGATGTGCACCTGCGCTTCCTCCCATCAAAGCAAACGAGTTGCCGTCGTACTGAAATTTCTTTGCATTTTTGGATAAAAACTCAAGAGCTTTCGCTACATCCTCAATCTGAGCGGGGAAAAGATTTTTTCCATCCTTCACCAGGCGGTAATTAATTGAAACCACAGCGTAACCGAGACCAACAAGCTCATCCACAAGATGCCTGGGAAACTCTGATTTATCACCGCTTGTCCACGAACCTCCATGTATATACACAACAAGTTTCGTAGAATCAGTGTGAGCTCTGGGGACAAAGGCGTCAAACGTATTTTCTCCTCCGGGAGCCGGGCCATACTTTACATCCTTCAAAACAATGTAAGCGGGCCTTCTGGTATTACTGATATCATAAGACAGTGTTTTATCGGAGACACCATCTCGCCATCCATTTTTTTTGAGATAAGCAATCAATTCGGCAGGTTTGTCAGTCTGAACACCCTGAACACCTTTATCCAGAGCCACTTTCCAGGACTCGGGGCCTTCTGCGGGATCCTGGACATCCAACCAAACTGCCACTCCGTTTTCGGCCGCACCTTTCACCAATTCCCGGTCGTTCACATTATCCAGTACCTCAATTTTTACCTGGCCAAGGAACATCCGCATCTGATCGGAATTTTTAACCTCGCCAAACAGGCTGGTCATCAAAGGCATTTCAGGCGCAACTTCTCTCCATTTTTTGTATTGCGGAATTTTATTCAGATACACGACGATCTGTTTTTCCATTCCGGCATCTTTAATCTCCTTCCAGGTTTGCGCTACATCCGCTTCCTTGAAATCCAGATAAATATTGATTTTCCCCTTACATAACTTTAACACCTCGCTAAACAAAGGAATGCGGTGGGTTTTTTTATTATTGTTAAAAACCTGAAGGTTTCTAATTTCCGCCAGAGTCAGATCAGCTATATTTCCGTTCCCATTTGTAGTGCGGTCTACCTTTGCATCATGCATCACCACCAGATGTCCGTCCTTGCTGGTTCTCAAATCCACCTCCACATAGTCTGCGCCAACTTTGATCGCCTCCTGATAAGATGCAATTGTATTTTCCGGAACATCTACATGATTTCCCCGATGACAAATTACAACAAGCCTGTTTTTTGTATGCGGTAGATGAATTGCTTGCGCCTGCAGAGCTGCAGAGCTTAAAACTTTTAGCAAAATTAACAGGCTTATCGCGCCCGTTTTTGAAAAAAACTGCATTCCGGCAATAGTTAATTTGTGATAGAATTCAGCAAGGATACTGTATTTCTGCTGGCCTGGGCTATTTCAACAGGAAAAGATAACAGACCTACAAAAAAGAAGCAGCGGTTCAGATAAATTGCGCCGCTGCTTCCCGTAAAACTTTTAATTCCTTAGTTAATCTCAAAGCTCGACAGATTCACGAACTGCTGAACACGATCCGCGATTTCTTCCTGAGTAAGATTTACCAGGCGCTCAGAACCAAATTTTTCAACACAAAACGAAGCCATTGCTGAGCCGTAGATAATTGCGCGTTTCATGTTTTCAAAAGAGATGTCATCGGTTTTGGCAAGATAGCCGATGAACCCGCCGGCAAAACTGTCGCCAGCTCCGGTTGGATCAAAAACTTCTTCAAGCGGCAAAGCAGGTGCAAAAAAGATACGATCGTCCTGGAACAAAAGCGCGCCGTGCTCTCCTTTTTTTATGACCAGCGTTTTAGGCCCCATTTCGATTATTTTTTTCGCCGCCTTTCTCAGAGAATATTCCCCAGACAATTGTCGTGCCTCTTCATCATTGATCGTCAGGACATCAACCAATGCCAAAACTGCTTTCAGATCATCCAAAGCAATATTCATCCACAGATTCATTGTGTCGAGCATCACCAATTTCGGTCTTTTGGCCATGCGCTCAATCACCAGTTTCTGCGTGGCCGGAACCGTATTTCCCAACATCAAAAATTCCGTTGTCTGATACGAATCAGGAATAATCGGATCAAAATGTTCCATCACATTTAGCTGTGTTTCCAATGTATCTCGGGTATTCATATCCTCGTGATATTTTCCCGACCAGAAGAACGTTTTGCCATCCGGGACAATTTCCAGACCTTCTGTATTTACGCCGTGTTCAACCAGCAGATCAATCATACTTTGAGGAAAATCCCCTCCCACAACCGCAACCAGGTTATTTTCCTTTGTGAAATAAGACGCGGCCAATGTGATGTACGTGGCTGCCCCTCCAATGATTTTATCCGTTTTCCCAAATGGCGTTTCAAGTGCGTCAAATGCAACAGATCCTACGGTTAATAAGCTCATAAACTAGTATTGTGTTGATTTTTAGTAAGTTTCAATTATGTGTTTTAAATAAAAAACGCTGCGAAGATAATCAAAACAGTGGAATGGCATATTCCCGGGATAGTAATATCCTAAACAGTTGGCAATCAATCATCGGTTATTTGCTATTTTTGTAACATCAATGCAAAGCATCATCACAACTCATCACATACTAAAACATGGAAGCAATCGTAGAAGCAAGACGATACCTTGACAATGCCAGGGGTTTTCTGAGCAACAATGCAAAAAAGGAAGACGGTTTGTACCGCGATCGCAAATATGTAAAAATTGCCGGGCATACCGCTTACACGGGTGTTCTCGTTGCATTAGACGAATTACTTGAAGAGAAGAAAAAGAAAACCCGGAAAAGTGTGGAATGGTATCAGAAAGAATTGTTGGGACTTGACAAGAAAATTACTTCAGATTTTGCTACGGTCTATCAGATTTTACATCTTGATATGGGTTATGAAGGAACAAGAAGCGCGGATATAGCCAAACTTGGATTTGAAAAAGCTGAAAAAATAATCGGCTGGGTTGAAAACAGATTAAACAAAAATCAAAAATGAGCACGGAAAGTTGTTGACCGGGTATTTACAAGTAAAGAAACTACCCAAAACTGACATTCAAGAAAGTATAATTATTCATGGCCGAAGCAACTTACCAACCCCTCAAGGTTTACAATACACTTACCCGTAAAAAAGACTTATTTGTTCCAATTGCAGCGCCGTACGTAGGCATGTATGTTTGTGGGCCAACTGTATACAACAATGTGCATTTGGGAAACATCCGGACATTCATGTCTTTCGATATTCTGTTTCGCTACCTGACACACATTGGTTATAAAGTCCGGTATGTCCGCAACATCACCGATGTCGGCCATCTTGTTGGCGATGGAGAAGTTGGTGAAGACAAAATTGGAAAAATGGCCAAGCTTCAGAAGGTTGAACCTATGGAAATTGTTCAACGGTATACCAACGATTTCCATGATGTTTCAGCCATGTTTAACCTCTTGCCTCCAAGCATCGAACCTACGGCGACGGGCCACCTGATTGAGCAAATTGAAGCAGTTCAGCTGCTGATTAACAAGGGTATGGCCTATGAATCAAACGGGTCCGTTTATTTTGACATTACCAAATACAATGCCGACGGGAACGAATACGGTAAACTTTCGGGTCGCATTCTGGAAGATTTACTGAACGAAACGCGCGAACTGGACGGCCAGGCTGAAAAACGCAATCCGCTTGATTTCGCCCTTTGGAAAAAAGCGAGCCCGGAGCACATCATGCAATGGAATTCTCCCTGGGGGCGTGGATTTCCCGGATGGCACCTTGAATGTACCTGCATGAGCGCAAAATATCTGGGCAAACAATTTGATATTCACGGCGGAGGAATGGACCTCAAATTCCCGCACCATGAATGCGAAATTGCACAGGGAAAAGCATTGACCAATGTGGAGCCCGTACGCTACTGGATGCACACAAATATGCTGACGGTGAATGGACAAAAAATGTCCAAATCGCTGAACAATTCATTCCTGCCGTCAGAGCTCGTTTCCGGAGATCACAAATTGCTGGATCAGGCTTACAGTCCAATGACGGTTCGGTTTTTTATGTTGCAAAGCCAGTACAGGAGTACGCTTGATTTTTCCAATGACGCGCTAAAAGCAGCACACAAAGGTTATAAAAGGCTGGCAAACGCGCTGCGGATTTCCAAAATGCTCACCTTCGTTCCGGAAGAAGGTATTGAACAGGATGAAGTTAAAAAGGCAGAAATCGAAAAGTCAATTGATGGTTTTTACGCTGCCATGAATGACGACCTGAACACTTCTGTCGCGTTCGCGAACTTGTTCAATTTGCTCAAATTCATCAACATGCTCAACATGGGGCAGTTGAAATCTGCTGCATTGGGAGAAGAAAGTTTTAATCGTCTGGTAAAACACTTTGTGATTTTCTTTGAAGATGTTCTTGGACTGCGCGAGGAATTGACCGAAGGAAACGAGGTATTGGACGGCATGCTGAAATTGTACCGGGAATACAAAATTGCTCAGAATTACGAAAAAGTAGATCAGATCCGTTCCTATTTTAAAGAACAAGGCCTTGTGATCCGAGATACAAAAGTAAAAATTGAATGGGCTTATGAAGAGTAATCACACATTATTTTATCTGAACAAATTGATTAGCAGGAAACTAACAATATTTGTACTGTTCTTTGGCCTGATCATCGGCTGCAAAACCAAAACAGACTCTGAGCAAACAGCGGAACAGGCCCCCAAGCTGGTAAGCAGTCCCGCGTTCAATGCGGACTCCGCTTATGTTTTTGTAAAAAAACAGGTCGATTTTGGCCCGCGGGTTCCCAACACAACTGCACACAAACAGTGTGGTGATTATCTGGTGAACACGCTCAAAAAATATGGGTTGACAGTTACGGAACAGGCGTTCACAGCAACTACCTATGATGGAAAAAAACTGAATGCCCGCAACATCATCGGGAGTTTTAATCCTGCTGCTGCAAAGCGGATTTTGCTGACATCTCACTGGGATTCAAGACCTTTCGCAGATCAGGATTCGCTGCACAAAACCAAACCGGTGCCTGCTGCCAATGACGGAGCGAGCGGCGTAGGTGTTTTATTGGAAATTGCACGGGTGCTTTCCGCGCAGGATAAAAAGCTGGACTTAGGCGTAGATATTATATTTTTTGATGCTGAAGACTGGGGTGCAGACGAGGCGAAGGACAAATACAGCGGCTATTGTCTGGGATCACAGTATTGGGCGGCAAACAAGCATCTACCCAACTATGCCGCCTATTTCGGAGTACTCCTGGATATGGTGGGTGCAAAAGGAGCCGTATTTCCCAAGGAAGGATATTCGGAAAAAATGGTTGAAAGTGTGGTCCGTGAAGTCTGGGGAATTGCCGGCCAGCTTGGTTATAGCAATTATTTCATCAATCAAAGTGGTTCTGCCATTACGGACGATCATGTTCCGGTGAACGAAGTTGCCAAAATACCGATGATTGATATTATTCATACGCGCCCCAATAATCTGAGCCATACTTTCTTTGATCAATGGCATACAGCTGATGATACAATGGAACATATTGATCCAAAGACGCTGAAAGCAGTCGGACAAACACTGGTGCAGGTACTTTATCAGGAAGGCCAGGCAGAAACATTGTAAACTGAATCTTATCAAGCGCATTTTCGGGTGAGTGACCTACATCCTTTTCACGGTAATCCAGATATTCGAGTTCCTTCCCTTATCGTCACTGCATGAAATTTTGACGCGGCCCGGAGGAGGACTAAAAAATGTGGCCTCGTGGGGTGAATTTTTCCGGACCAGCTTGTCATTTACATACCAAAAAACTTCCTGCACATCGATGGCGGCCTGGCAGGCAAGCTGGATTTGTTGCGGTTCGTCCTTTCGGATATAATATTCGCTTCCGTCGTTGGGACTCACAATCAGGGGCGCACCTTCGTGGAAAACGCGCTCGCAGTAAGGATTATGCGGTGGCAATTTTTCGTACGGTAATTTTTGAACCTCGTAGTAGGCGATCAGTTCCGGTGCCAGATTGGGATAAGCTCTTTTTTCAACGTTTTTTTCCGGCAGACAGTAGGTACAGTAAGACATTTTACCCAAAAGATCTGTAAAAACCCATCTTTTATGCCCGCACTTTTTGTAAGCCGAAACGCCCATAATGTAATCGTCGGTAATCTGATGATCACAAAAATCGGAGGGAATATCCCCGCTGGCAGCGCAGACTTTCCGCATCGAAATATTTTCAGGAATTTTATACCATCCTTTGGGTGAGTTGTAATCGAGCGCATTAAATATCGAAAACAATAAAGGCGTGGCAATGTTTGCTCCGCTGAGTTCAGGCACACCCTCACCCGAAAAATTCCCAACCCAGACTCCGATTGTATAGCGCCGGTTGTATCCGACGCTCCAGGCATCTCTTTTCCCGTAAGATGTTCCGGTTTTCCACGCGATTTTGGGTAAATGATACGTATTGTCAAAGTTAGTTGGCAGGTCTGGACGAGTAACCTGGGTCAGGATATTTGTAATCAGGTAGGCACCTTCCTTCGAAATGATGGCCTGGCCTTTTCGCCGCCTCGAATTGACAGTCAGGTATGACAACGGCCTCAGTTCTCCTTCATTTGAAAAAGCGGAAAACAGCCGGGTAAGCTCTTCCAGCGTAACACCACAACCGCCCAGAATCATCGAAAGTCCAAGATCCTTCGATTGTTTATCAATTGTTTTAAAACCGGCTTTTCTTAACTTATCAATCAAAACCGGGGTGGTTACCTCACGAAGTACCTTCACAGCCGGAATGTTGAGAGAATTGGCAAGTGCAAATTCCGTTGTAACGGGACCATTAAAATGCTGGTCGAAATTTTCAGGTTCATAACCACCAAAATTTGAAGGAACGTCATTCAGAATACTTTTCGGCGTAAGAATTCCTTTGTCGAAGGCGGTCGCATAGAGCAGCGGTTTCAGAGTACTCCCCGGCGACCTCACCGCCCTGATCCCATCCACCTGCCCTCCGTCGAAGGGATTATTAAAATCCGCCGACCCAACGTATGCTTCTACGGCCATCGTTTCATTGTTGATCACCATCACGGCCGCATTATGGATATTCATTCCGTGAAGCCGGTTCACGTAATTTTTCACCTGCACCTCAATTTGCTGCTGCGTCTGCATTTTGAGGTTTGTCTGAATAACAGGCAGTTCAGGGAAATCTTTTTTCAGCCTCAATGCGAAGTGCGGCGCGGCGGCAGGCGCGGCAAGTCTGCGAATGACAAGCGGCTCGTCAAGTGCATCCCGAATTATGCTTTTTTCAAATAAACCGTCCTCTTCAAAACGGCGCAGCCATTGATTCCGGGCCGTTTTTAACGCATCATTTCTGGTTCCCGGCCGCAAACTCGAAGGGCGGTTCGGCACAACGGTAAGCGCAGTAATTTCAGCCAGACTCAAAAGCTGCGGTGCTTTGCCAAAATACAACAGCGAAGCGGCTTTGATGCCCTCAATATTCCCGCCATAAGGCACCAGATTCAGGTACATCTGAAGAATCTCCTTTTTTGAATAATGCATTTCCAGCTGCACAGCCCGAAATGACTCTTTTAATTTATTCAAATAAGTCCGCTTTCCGCGTTCAAGTAACCGCACCACCTGCATGGTAATGGTGGACGCACCAGATGTTCGCCTTCCTGTAAAAATATTATTTGCGGCGGCCCGAATCATGGCAAAAGGATTTATTCCCGGATGAAAATAAAAAAACCGATCTTCTTTGTAAATCAGCGTATTCCGAAGCAAAGGCGTGATTTCAGATGGCCCTGCATACAATCGCCATTTGTCATCCTTACTTAAAAAAGCATGGATAACAGTCCCTTCGTTTGCGGTGATTTGCGTTGCGTATTGGATTTGCGGTTTGAAGGGGAAGAGAAAGTCAACTGCCAGAAATAGGAATAGTATGCAGCTCAGAAGGGTAGCTGATTTTTTGAGGATGGGGTTGATTGGGTATTTGGGTAGATGCAATTTAGTGGATTTCATTATGCTGACGGAGTCCAACCAAATGCAGCTTCGATTGCAACGCGAAATGGCGTTTTTGTCGTGATCCTTTCTTCAAAAAATTTAAATGCTCTATCACAATGATTATTTTTAGTAACGTAAAGCTGGTTTTCTAAATCTTCCCAGTCTTGAATACTTCTGGTGCCAGCAATATTGATATCATTTTTCATAGTATTCTGAATTTATGAATGTCGAGTAAAGGAGGATTTTAAATTTACAGAAATGAGCCTCCCGTTCTCCAGTTGGTTCAGGATTGAGGGAGCAAAATTTGACTAATTTATCTATTTTTGTTTAAAGACTAAAAATATGGAAAGCAATATAAAATACCAGGAAGGGGTTATGGTCAAAGATCCCAGAGACATGACAGACTCAGAACTGGCTGCCTGGGTGAAGAAATGTGCTGCGAGCGCGCGCGAGTATTTATTCTCAATCAACCAGCCATTGGTTTACGTCAGAGCGGATGGGCATACCATCGCCGAGTATAAAAACGGCAGCGTAATGGTCGTTCGATGAAAATATTTGTAATAGCGGGACCTCCCGGAATTGGGAAGAGTACCAATGCAAAAAACTTTGTGCCTGTCAAGACGCCGATTATTGATCAGGATTTGGCTGGTTATCAGTACAAAAACAAGGATTTGCAGATTATACAGATCTTGCTTCGATTACCTCGAACCAAAAAATTAAACAATATCTTTTTGCTGCAGAAAGTTTTGCGATCGAGCTGAATTTAGGCTTCCAGTCACATTATGATTATCTTAAATCTATCATTGCTTTCGACTTATCCAATGTTACAGAGCTCATCATATTCTTTACAGATAATTTGAATCTGTGCATCGACCGTGCTAAAATCAGGCATTTAAGCGGCGGTCATGAAGTAAAGGAAGAGGTCATAAAGGAAATGTACAAGCATACTTTTTCTTTATTTCATCAAAACAAGGCACTTTTTGGCAATGTTCTGCTTGTCGACGTTACAGACACTTCGATAATACCTGTGAGTAAAAATACATCTCAAATTCCGAAATGGATTATTGACAATCAAATGACAGATTACTTGCGTTGAATTGGTTCGGAGCCTATTTACGCAAATCCTCCTTCTTTCTCCGCATCCATTGTCTAGGCTCCCGCCATCTTTCCCCCCTTCATCAACATTTGCCGATAACGATTAAATTTCCCTACTTACTTTCTTTATTGCAAATAAAGCCAATCAAAATACCATCATGTCCAAATATATCGCAGCAATTGACCAGGGAACAACGAGTACGCGTTGCATACTATTTAATCATCAGGGAAAAATCGTTTCAGTCGGACAAAAGGAACATGAGCAAATTTACCCGCATCCTGGCTGGGTTGAACATAATCCGGACGAAATCTGGAAAAATACGCTCGAAGTGATTGCCATTGCACGAATTAATATTTCCGCAACTTCGGCCGATATTGCCGCAATCGGAATCACTAATCAGCGCGAAACGACGGTGGTCTGGAATAAGCGAACGGGCAAGCCTTATTACAATGCGCTCGTTTGGCAGGATACACGTACGACCGACCTCGTTGCAAAATACGAAAAAGAAGGTGGTTTAAACCAGTTCAGGGAAATAACAGGGTTGCCTGTTTCCACTTATTTCAGCGGATTAAAATTGCAGTGGCTTCTCGAAAATGTAGACGGACTTCGGGCGGATGCCGAAAAGGGTGATGCATTGTTTGGGAATATAGACACTTTTCTCATCTGGAACCTGACGGGCGGCGCGCACGGCGGAATTCATGTGACCGACGTGACCAATGCAAGCAGGACGCAGCTGATGAATTTGCGAACGCTCGACTGGGACAATAGGATGCTGGAAGCATATAATATTCCCGCCAATATGTTGCCCGTGATACGCAGCAGCAGCGAAGTCTACGGAACGGTAACCAATGAGGTGCTGCCAGGCGTTCCCGTTGCAGGCGACCTTGGCGATCAACACGCGGCGCTCGTCGGACAAACTTGTTTTGAGCCTGGTATGGCCAAAAATACCTATGGTACAGGTTGTTTTCTGGTGATGAACACCGGAAATGAAATCAAGATGTCGGACAACGGATTGCTCACCACCATCGCTTACCAATTCGGCAGCCAACCTGTTCAATATGCCCTGGAAGGAAGTGTTGCGGTAACCGGCGCGCTGGTACAATGGGTTCGGGACAATCTGGGATTGATCAAAAACAGTAGTGATATTGAAAAACTGGCGAAAACGGTGGATGACAACGGAGGCGCATATTTCGTTCCCGCATTTTCTGGTTTGTACGCCCCCTACTGGCGGAATGATGCTCGCGGCGTAATTGCGGGACTGACCCGTTATGTCAACAAAGGCCATATTGCCCGGGCTGTTCTTGAAGCTACTGCTTATCAGACACTTGACGTTGTGAACGCCATGGAACAGGATTCGGGAATAAAGCTGTCATCGCTGCGGGTAGATGGAGGAATGGTGCTGAATCAGCTTTTAATGCAGTTTCAGGCCGATATGCTGAATACCCAGGTTGTTTGTCCGGCAGTTGCCGAAACCACTGCTTTGGGGGCTGCATACGCAGCTGGTCTTGCAGTAGGTTATTGGAAAAATACCGACGAATTAAAACAGAACTGGGCCGTAGCACATACATGGAATCCGAATATGGAAGCTGACCGCCGTGACGAACTTTACAAAGGCTGGCAAAAAGCCGTTACCAAATCGTACGCCTGGATGGACTAGACTGTAACGTTCAACCCCGTCGGGGTTGGGTGGTGTATTAGATAATCTGCAACATCCGACCACCGGTTTTACCGGTGGCTATGGACATTTAAGCCCTTCGGGCTATAAGAAGTTATTAATCGTTTACGCCATGACCATTTTGGTAACGGTTACGCACATATCCACAAAAAACCAAAGAAACTCCGGAATCCGAATTTAGAATGAATATAAAAAAGAACGGTAAAAATGGAAACTGCCGTCTTATTTTGGGCTATATGCATGTAAAGCGTAACTTCGCCCCTTTAAAAATAAAGAAATTGCCTTATGCATACCCTTCGTCTGAAAAAGCCCCTGGCTTTTTTTGATCTTGAAACCACCGGAGTGAATATTGCCCGCGACCGTATCGTGGAAATTTCAGTGGTAAAGGCGCTGCAAAATGGCGAAACTGAAATCCGCACACGCAGGGTCAACCCGGAAATGCCCATTCCACTGGAAAGCAGTCTGATACATGGTATTTACGATGAAGATGTAAAAGACGCGCCAACCTTTAAAAGTCTGGCAAAAAACCTGGCTACGTTTCTGGAAGGTTGTGATCTCGCCGGATTCAACAGCAATCGTTTCGATATTCCGATGCTGGTAGAAGAATTTTTGCGGGTTGGTGTCGAATTTGACATTAAAAACAGACGAACAGTAGATACACAGCGTATTTACCACATGATGGAGCCCCGTAACCTTTCGGCCGCATACAAATATTATTGCGATAAGACGCTTATGGATGCCCACAGCGCGGAAGCGGACACCATTGCTACTTTTGAAGTATTGCAAGGACAGATCCAGAAATATGAAGGTCAAAAGGTATTCGACAATCATGGCAAAGAACTGGGTTCGGTAGAGAATGATGTTGCCGCGCTGCACGCACTGACCGCCTCCAAAATTATTGATTTTGCAGGAAGAATGGTTTTTAACGATAAAGGAGAAGAAGTTTTTAACTTTGGAAAACACAACGGAAAACGTGTTGCTGACATCCTCAAAAACGAACCGTCGTTTTATGACTGGATGATGAAGGCCGAATTTCCGCTGGATACCAAAAGAAGACTGACCGAAATTAAATTGCGCGCTTTTACCCAGCGCTGACAGAAGTACGGTTTTCACTTGGCAGTAAGGAGTTTTTATAACTATTTTTGCCAGTATTCTATAAATTGCCGTGCAGAGCTGAACAGCTTCGCACATCTGTAATGACATTGACTTTTTAAATTGACTACCATAAAGGTAAATCTGCTATGATCCCAAACCCTAATATGCCAGAGGTTAGTATACCAGCGATTATTCAGAATATCCCACTTCAATATTATCTCATTCTCAGCACTTTACTTTTCGTAATAGGTATTATTGGCGTATTGACGCGCCGTAATGCAATCGTCATTTTCATGTCCGTCGAATTGATGCTGAATGCTGCCAACTTGCTTTTAATTGCTTTTTCGTCTTACAGATCAGATCCGGCCGGACAGGTATTTGTGTTTTTCATCATGGCCGTTGCGGCTGCGGAAGTAGCCGTCGGACTGGCGATCATCGTAATGATTTACAGAAATACGAGAAATACGGATATCGGATTCCTCAACAAACTGAAATGGTAAAGCTATAATTGGCCTGAAATTTATCCGGCAAAAAGAATCCGTTTTTCAATACCAGAGATTAAGAATTTAAAAATAGATATGTCTGAATCATTACTTATCCTCATTCCTTTGCTACCCCTGCTCGGGTTTCTGATCAATGGACTTGGATTTCCAAATATACCCAAAGGAGCAGTCGGAATAATTGGTACCTTGGCCGTTGTCGGAAGTTTTGTGTTGTCGGTAATGACTTTTAATGCTTTTGTTGCAAACGGAAGCCAGCCATTTATCGTCCCTCTTTTCGACTGGATTACCGTCGGCACGCTGAATATTCCTTTTTCATTCCAGATCGACCAGCTTTCGCTTCTGATGCTCATGATCATTACAGGAGTGGGATCATTGATCCATTTATATTCAATCGGTTACATGCACAAGGATCCGGGATTTGGCAAATTCTTCGCCTACCTGAATCTGTTCCTGTTTTTCATGTTGCTACTGGTATTGGGTTCCAATTACGTCATCATGTTCATTGGCTGGGAAGGCGTTGGTCTTTGTTCTTATTTACTGATCGGATTTTGGAATAAAAATACGAATTACAACAACGCGGCGCGTAAAGCGTTCATTATGAACCGTGTAGGAGACCTCGGTTTTCTGCTCGGAATCTTCACGATTATTGCCACATTTGGTTCAGTTGAATATTCGGATGTGTTTAAACAGGCCACCGCTTTACAGGTAGGCGATCCGGTAATGATTACCATCACATTGTTTCTGTTTATCGGTGCAATGGGAAAATCGGCTCAGATACCGCTTTACACCTGGTTGCCGGATGCCATGGCTGGACCGACTCCGGTTTCTGCCCTGATTCACGCGGCGACAATGGTTACAGCCGGAATTTACATGGTGATCCGTTCCAATGTATTTTACTCGCTTGCGCCATCCACGCTGGAAATTGTCGGAATCATTGGAGCAGCAACCGCAGTTTTTGCAGCATCGATCGGGCTTTTACAAAACGATATCAAAAAAGTACTGGCCTATTCTACTGTAAGTCAGCTGGGTTACATGTTTATGGGTTTGGGAGCAATGGCTTATTCAGCGTCTATGTTCCATGTAATTACCCACGCTTTTTTCAAAGCATTATTGTTCCTTGGCGCAGGTAGCGTGATCCACGCCATGTCAGATGAGCAGGATATTCGTTCCATGGGCGGTTTGCGAAAAAAACTTCCTGTAACCTTTATCACGTTTCTGATCGGAACCTGGGCCATATCCGGTTTGCCGCCATTTGCCGGTTTCTTCTCGAAAGACGAAATTTTAGCACATGTTTTTGAACACAATAAAATACTCTGGGCACTGGGTGTTGCAGGTTCATTTATGACTTCATTTTACATGTTCCGTTTGTTATTCCTTACTTTCTTTGGAGAATTCCGCGGTACACACGAACAGGAACACCACCTGCACGAGTCACCTGCATCCATGACAATTCCTTTGATGGTTTTAGCTGTACTTTCTGCACTGGGCGGTTTGCTTGGTGTTCCGGAAGCACTGCATGGATCCAATTTTCTTGGTGAGTTTATGAGTCCGCTATATGAAAGTGCACGTGCTGTGAATCCTTCCGCATTTTTGCCTGCAGAATTGTCGCATTCGGAAGAGTATATTTTAATGGCCGTTTCAGCCGGAGCAGCATTGATTGCTCTAATTCTGGCATACGTGATGTACATTCAGAAGGCGGCGGTACCCGCATCTGACACTGTTGAGAAATCTGCTTTGCAACGCGTGATCTATAATAAATACTACGTTGATGAACTGTACGACGCAGTTTTTGTCAAACCGATGAAAACGCTTTCCAACGCTTTATATAGTTTCGGAGAATTTTTTATCGACCTTTTTGTGGATGGTGCTGCCCGGTTGATCAACTTACTTTCCGGACTTTTACGTAAAACACAGACTGGCTCTACCGGAGATTATGTATTTGCAATGGTGCTCGGAATTGTTGTAATCCTATTCTGGAAGCTCCTGCTTTGACGACCAAAATTTAATACGAATTCGTTCACCCTTGTTGCTGACCGTTGACTTGAAAATATGCTTACTCTTCTTTTAATTCTTTTACCTATTGCTGCCGGCGTTCTCACGCTGCTGTCGGGCGAGCGTTTGGCAAAACAAATAGCGCTCGTGGGCGGATTAGCAGAACTGGGCCTGGCAGGTTATGTCTGGTCTCAATTTGACCCAGCTTCCGGTTTTCAATTTGGTTTCAAATACGAATGGCTTGCTTCTGCAGGCATTTCCTTCGCAGGTGGAATTGACGGTATCAGTTTGATATTGGTTTTGCTAACCGCATTCCTGGCACCGTTGATCGTACTTTCTGCATTTGGTCATAATTATAAAAATTCCGCTTCATTTTATTCGCTGATTCTGTTTATGGAAGCGGCACTGATTGGCGTTTTCACAGCAACAGATGCTTTCCTCTTTTATCTTTTCTTCGAAGCAGCGCTGATCCCGGTTTATTTTCTGGCAGCAGTTTGGGGAGGAGAAAATCGTGCGAAGGTTACCTTGAAATTCTTCATTTATACCATTTTTGGTAGCCTTTTCATGTTCGTGGCCTTGGTTTATTTGTATTACCAAACACCCGGTACGCACTCTTCCGAAATCACCGCATTCTATAATTTACAGCTAAGTGCCTTCCAGCAGGGATTTATTTTCTGGGCATTTTTTATTGCTTTTGCAATCAAAATGCCATTGTTCCCTTTCCACACCTGGCAACCTGACACATACACAGAATCGCCCACGCAAGCGACAATGCTGCTTTCGGGTATCATGCTCAAAATGGGCGTTTACGGTTTGATTCGTTTACTTTTGCCGATTGTCCCGCTGGGTATGCAATCATGGGGCATGCTTGCCGTGATACTTTCTGTAATCGGAATTATTTACGGTTCGATTATCGCAATTCAGCAACGTGACATGAAGCGCCTCGTTGCTTATTCATCATTTGCACACGTTGGACTGATGGCCGCCGGTGTATTTTCAACCTCTGCAAACGGACTTCAGGGCGCATTAATTCAAATGCTGGCGCACGGTATCAACGTAGTCGGTCTGTTTTTTATCATTGACATCATTTATTCCCGCACCAAAACACGCTATCTGGATCAGTTGGGAGGTATATCCCAGACTTCGCCCCATTTCAGTGTTTACTTCATGGTGATTCTGCTGGGGAGCGTGGCTTTACCGCTGACCAATGGTTTTGTTGGTGAATTTCTCTTATTATCAAGTGTATTCCATTACGATGCATGGTTGGGTGCAATCGCCGGTCTGACCATCATTCTCGGTTCAGTGTACATGCTCCGCCTATTCCAAAAGTCCATGTTTGGGCCCAAGTCAAATCTGGTGGAAGGTTTTACGGATCTGACACTGAGCGAGCGAGCTGTTTTATTGCCCTTGGTAATTATGGTTTTCTGGATCGGTATTTACCCAAACACGTTTTTGAAAATCTCCGAACCGGCCGTAAATCATCTTTTACAGATGGTTGGCAATTAATTTGGGATTATTAATAATTAAAAAAATACAGTCACATAGTTCACCTTTTTGCATTGGTAAACTACCTGTTAAATGACAAACGATAATAAATAATATATGTATCCCATTGTTTTGTTGTCAGTTTTTGGAATCGTAGCACTCTTTTTAGGGTTTTCGAAATCAAAAAATATTCTGCTTCCCGCGACATTGTTTTTCCTGGCAGTGGCACTTGCCGGTAACTTCTTTGAATGGAATCAGGGGCCGATTTTGTATTTCTACGACATGTTCAGAGTTACCAATCTCACGCTGGCTTTCAATGGGATTGTGCTCATTTCCGCGTTTATGATCGTCGCAATTTCGGGCGGATTTCAGGATAACCCGGATTCCGAACCGGCGGAGTATTACAGTCTGATGCTTTTTTCACTTGTAGGCGCAATTATGATGATCGGTTTCGAGCATCTGATCATGCTGTTTATCGGTGTTGAAATACTGTCAGTTGCCATGTATATTCTCACAGGTAGCAACAAACGCAACCTTCGTTCAAACGAGGCAGCTCTCAAATACTTTCTGATGGGTGCCTTTGCAACAGGTTTCATGCTCTTTGGTATGACGCTGCTTTATGGAGCAACCGGTTCTTTCGATTTAAGCCATATTCAGGGTTTTGCTGCTACCACAACCGGAAATCCCTCGTATCTGTTGTATGCTGGGTTATTACTGCTGTTGATCGGCATGTTATTCAAAGTTTCTGCCGCTCCATTCCATTTCTGGACACCGGATGTGTACGAAGGAGCACCAACGATCTTCACGACTTTTATGTCGACAATCGTTAAAACAGCTGGTTTTGCTGCGATTTACCGATTGCTGGATCATTCATTCACCAGTATTTACAGTTTCTGGTGGATCGTTATTGCGGCCATAGCAGTACTCACCCTGCTCGTTGGGAATATCGGTGCAACAAGCCAGACAAGCTTCAAAAGAATGTTGGCATATTCCGGTATATCACATGCAGGGTATCTTTTGATTGCGATAACTGCGCTTTCAAAACCAACAGAAAACGCAATCGTATTTTATTCGCTGGCTTATTCACTGTCAACCATTTGTGCGTTCGGCGTGCTGATGCTCGTATCCAAAGAAAAGACAATCGAAGGGCAACCCGACGAACGGTACGAAGCATTCAATGGCCTGGCTAAAAACAATCCTTTTCTTGCATTTGTGCTCGCAGTCTCAATGCTTTCCCTTGCCGGGATTCCACTGACTGCCGGTTTCTGGGGGAAATTCTTTGTGTTCAGCAGTGCGGCAGAAAGAGGTATCATCTGGATTACGGTGATCGCAGTTCTGATGTCTACAGTGGGTATTTACTACTATTTCCGAGTGATCATTGCTTCGTATCTGAAAGAAGGAAACCTTACACAGATACGCGTAGCGCCGTTTTATCAGGTGGTTCTCGTATTGGCTACTTTCCTGACAATTTTATTTGGGCTGGCTCCGGGACTTTTCGAAGGGTTGATGTAGTCAGGACATTTTCAATTAGTTATACGAAAAGCGACCAATTCGGTCGCTTTTTTTGTTTTGTGGCACAGCCTGTCATTTCCAAGCCGGCCTATCAATCGTGACTTATTTTAACACTCTACGTATAGCCATTAGCAAGTAGTGAATTAATAGCATCCAATTAGATTCATAACACTGATGACCAATTACCTACCACACTATTTTCAATGGAATTCCAAAACAAAATTTGACCCTGCCCTTTTGCTGGAAAGAGATGAAATTAAACTGGACGACCAGCATATCAGGAAAAACATTACAGCTCGGCGAATACTCATAACCGGAGCAGCAGGTTCAATTGGTAGCGAACTTGCACGTCAGATTTGCTTTTATCAACCCGAGGAATTGATTCTCCTGGACAACTGCGAATCGGGCCTGGTGGAGCTGGAATCCACATTGCGATTTCTATACGGCAACGCACCTAAAATGAGGCTCCAATATTGTGACATTAATGACAAAAAGCTGGTCAAACAAATATTCAAAAGCACAAGCCCGCACACCGTTTATCATGCCGCCGCTTTGAAACATGTTCCTTTTGTAGAAAATAATATCTACTATGGCATCAAAACCAACATTCTGGGAACCGAAATACTGGCCAAAATTTCAATAAAAACAGGGGTCGAAAAATTTGTATTTGTATCATCTGACAAGGCAGTGCAACCGGGCGGTAGTATGGGTGCCACTAAACGTTTTGCGGAAAAGATGATCGCTGAGATGCAACCAAAAAGTACGGAAAACACACAGTTTGTTATCGCGCGCTTTGGGAATGTACTTGGTTCAAACGGTTCGGTAGTAAATGTCTTTCAGAAACAAATCGACAAAAGGGTAGCACTTACGATTACAGATCCAAATATGGAGCGGTTCTTCATGACGCCTTTCGAGGCTGGTCAGTTGCTGCTGGAAAGCGGAGCTTCAGGAACACACGGGCAAATTTTTGTTTTGAAAATCGGAACGCCAATCCGAATCGTTGATCTGGCAAATAAAATGATCAGACAAAACGGCTTTGTGCCCTACAAAGAAATTGCGATCGAATTTACCGGAACGAGACCAGGGGAAAAACTGTCGGAAATTCTGATCGGGAAAAATGAACATCAGGAGGCATCTCACCAACCTCAAATCTCGATTGTATGCTCGGAAGAAGCTGGTTCTTTCAACACGACCACAAAGTATGTAGCTAAGTTTAAAGAAGCGGTAAAGGGAAGAGATACCCTCAAATTGGCAATTGCTCTGAGATGCGCCGTTCCTGAACTGAGTCTGCTTGATTCATCGCATGTTACCCCTTAATCCGCTTTATGGAATAAATCTGGATTGTTTCAGCCACTGGATACACCGTCCAAACCATTCTTCAAAAGCCGGCTCCTTCAGGTAGCCGTGTTCTCCCTTGGAATAAATATGCAGATCGGCTGCAACTCCTTGTTGGTGAAGTGCTTCATAAAACAGGATACTGTTGCTTACCGGAACAACCGTATCGTCGGAGGCGTGCGTTATGAAGGCTGGCGGTGCAGTTTTTTTAACGTGTAATTCATTAGAAAAATAACGCACCTTTGCCTGTGCAGGTGCCTCTCCCAATAAATTAATTCCTGACCCTTTGTGGCCGACTTTATCCAGCAAACTAATTACAGGATAAACCAACACCATAAAGTCTGGCCGCAAGCTCGTTTTCACTTTGTTATCAATGTAAGTACTATCATAGTGTGTCCCCGCTGTGGCTGCCAAATGTCCGCCTGCAGAAAATCCCATAATTCCGATCTTGCCTGGATCAACCTGCCATTCTTTTGCTCTTTCCCGCACCATTTTCACTGCCTGTTGCGCATCCTGCAACGGCCCAATGGATTTGTCTTCCATTATTTTGTCGGAAGGAAGCCGATACTTCAATACAAAAGCCGTCACACCGATTTTGTTAAAAGCTTCCGCCACCTTGTATCCTTCCCGATCCATTACCAACGCGCCATAACCACCGCCCGGGCAAACAATCACAGCTGCTCCGTTTCCGTTTGTAGCCGGATAAACTGTCAGCGTAGGTTTTGAAACATTTCTGGCAACCTGTTTTACATCCGTTTCTTCATCTGCGGCCTCGATCGACCGCGGGATTTTCCCCGGGTACAACGCTAGGACTGTCTGTGCTTCCGAAAAAACAGGGACACCTGTCAAAGCCAAGGCCAATAACAGATTGGTTACTAAAAGAGCATTCCGGTTTTTCATGCCGGAATGCCTTTTTGAAATGTATTCGTGAATTGACAGATTCATGTTCTATTATTCAGAAATGGCGCGATCAAGATGCACATAACCGCCGTCTACATGAATCAACTGACCCGTAGTGTGGCTGGACAAAGGAGAAAGAAGAAAGGCTACCATATTGGCAATTTCGTCTGCCGTTGTCATCCGCTGTCCTAATGGGATCTTACTAACAATGGAAGCAAGTTTTTCCTGTGGATTCGGCAAAGTTTTGATCCACTTTTCATACAGAGGTGTGTAACACTCGGCCACAATGACAGCATTCACTCTTATGTCGTACGGAAGCAACTCAACCGCCCATTCACGTGTCAGCGCATTGCGTCCCCCGTTTGCAGCTGCGTATGCAGACGTTCCACCCTGTCCGGTTTCGGCAGTTTTTGAACCGATGTTGACAATTGCCCCTTTTGATTCCTTCAAAGCCGGTAAAGCATGGTGAACGATCAGATAATAGTGAATCAGATTGCTGTGCAGACTTTGTACAAATTTCTCATAACTCCCATGTTCCAATCCTACGCCGTCATTGACGCCGGCATTGTTGACAACTCCTTCTATTCTACCAAATAAACTCAGTACCGTTTTTACAACTTCCTCACAGGCCTCCGGTCGCGATAATTCGCCGGTAACCTGATAAGCCCTTCCACCCTGGCTCTCAATTTCGGAAACAGCCTCCATATTATCCGTTTCATTTCGTCCAACGATGACCGGAATTGCTCCCTCAGCAGCCAAAATGCCGGCAATTCCCCTGCCTATTCCCTTTGCTCCGCCCGTTACTATAATTACCTTATCCTTTAATTGTAAATCCATGCGCTGTGTTTTCTAATTTTTTTCTAATCTTATTAAATACAACTAATTCTTAAATTTCGGCCATTGGCTGCCGGCCCATGAGTAAATATTTGATAATACAACCGCACGAACCGGATATTCAGGAGCTGCACTCAATTAAGGCATTTTTAATGAAAATTTACCCGGAGCGATATTTCGACACTGAAATCCAAAAGCAAGTGGATGAGAGGAACAGAATTGGACCTTTCTATGTTAAATCTTAGATTATAGTAATATTAATATAATATTTACAAGAAAATATAAGCAGTATAATTGTCCCGGTTTTACACACAATCAAAAAAAAGAAGTAGTTTTGTATAGATTAAAAAGTACTTTCCTTTCTTTGAAGTCTTATAAGTGAGGTTTTAGTAAAGAAATTAGCCAAAGGAAACAAATCCCTGATGAAAGAATGAAATACGCAATACATGCAGAGGGCAAGTTTAAATTTATCGACGAGGGGAAAGGCGAGACGTTGCTGCTGCTGCATGGCCTTTTCGGTGCGTTAAGTAACTGGGATGGAATTATTGATCATTTCTCTGCCAAGAACAGGGTTATAATACCGCTTTTGCCTATTTATGAACTTCCGCCCAGAGAAGCAGGCCTGGAAGCGCTGCTTGCGTTTTTGGAAGAGTTCGTTATTTTCAAAGATCTGACAAACGTCACCGTGATCGGTAATTCGCTGGGTGGTCATGTAGGCTTGTTATACACTTTGAAGAATCAGGACAACGTCCAGAGGCTGGTTTTGACCGGAAGTTCAGGATTGTTTGAAAATTCCATGGGAGGATCATTTCCAAAAAGAGGAAGTTACGATTACATCCGCGAACGCGTCGCATACACATTTTACGATCCGGCTGTTGCAACGAAAGACCTGATCGATGAGGTTTTCGAAACAACATCCAGCATCCCAAAATGCATGAGCATCGTAGGTATAGCCAAATCGGCACAGCGTCATAATCTGGCGAAGGACCTGCACGAAATAAAAGTACCAACGCTGTTGGTCTGGGGATTGAACGATACCATCACCCCGCCGCATGTTGGCTATGAATTTAACCGCTTGATAGAAGATTCGGAACTGCATTTTATTGACAAATGTTGTCATGCACCGATGATGGAAAGGCCGGGTGAATTCAATATTATTCTGGAACGCTTTTTAGAAAAACATGTAACTATTCCTGTTGAGTAGTCATTTTCAAAAGAGCCTTGAAAGGGCTCTTTTTGTTTTTGGAATAATCTTTATTACAAAGTTTGAACGGTATATAGTTTTTTCATAGATTCGATAAAACGACAAACCTGAACCGGAAAAAATTTACGCTTTATATCAGCCTGTTCTCAATTTTATTTGACAATGCCCGTTTAATGCTAAAAACAAATCAGCCATGCTTGCCGCAACTTTAATTAATCCAATGGTCCCAGTGCTCAAACTTACCGACTCGGTCAGTACAGCATTGGAATGGATGGACGAGTTTGGTACCAAGCAGCTGGTTGTGACGGACTCCGGGAGCTACAAGGGAATTGCTTCGGAAGACATCCTGTTGGATATTACTGATGACTCCGAAGCATTGTCTCGGGTGATTATGCTTCACGAGGACATATTTGCTTCGGAGGATTTGCATCCTTACGAGCTGTTGAGGATGGTCAATCAATTTGGTTTGCGGGTTATTCCGGTTCTCCACGATGACCGCACTTTTGCAGGAACTATTCTTTCCAGCGATTTAGTCGAGCATTTTGTGAATGAACTTGGTGTTCAGGAAAAAGGCGCCATCATTGTGCTAAAAATTGCAGAGCGGGATTATTCCTTGGCAGAAATCAGCCGGCTTATTGAGTCTAACGGTACCCGTGTTCTTAGCAGCTACTACTCAACTCCTGAATCGATCAGCCCGGATAGAACTTCCAGGCTGACATTGAAACTCAACAGGACCCACATTACGCCAATCATCGCGACACTGGAACGCTTCGGATACGATATTGAAGAAGCCCATGCCAACGACCCTATTGAAAGTGTGGATCAGGAGCGCCTCGATATGCTGCTTCGTTATCTTGCCACGTAGCAGTTCCCGACAGTAAATTGCGGTTCCGTATTTGAATCGGCATTTTTGTCACGTATCTTTCGGCCGAAACACGACGATTTACTTTTTTCTTTCATGAAAATAGCCATTCACGGACGCAACTTTAATGAGTCTGCACGCCCGTTTATTGAATCCATGTTTAATGAACTGGCTCGCCGCGAAATAGATGTTCAGCTTTCTAAATCGTTCAGGACATTTCTGGATGAAAACCATGTTCCCCATCACACCACCCTTGTTTACGAAAAACCGGAGCAGCTTTACGACGCCAAAATCGTGGTTAGTATGGGAGGTGATGGTACATTGCTGGAAACCATTTCCCATGTAGGCCGCAGGCAAATCCCGACCATCGGTATCAACGTTGGCCGTCTTGGGTTTCTCGCAACTGTGTCGCCAGAACGAATTTCAGACATGATCACGGCACTTGATGAAGGGCAGTTCAGGATAGACGAAAGAACACTTGTGGCAATCCAGTCGAACGTAGATTTATTTGAAGGCCTGAATTTTGGTTTAAATGATTTTACTATCACCAAAACAGATACGTCTTCCATGATCACCGTTCACACTTACCTAAACGATGAATTTTTGAATTCGTATTGGGCAGATGGTTTGATCATTTCCACACCAACCGGCTCAACAGGGTACTCGCTTAGCTGCGGGGGGCCTGTTTTGGTACCACATTCGCAAAACTTTATTGTTACCCCGATTAGCCCCCATAATCTCAACGTTCGCCCGTTGGTGGTGGAAGATACTGCCGTTATCAGGCTGGAAGTAAAAAGCCGAAGCAACAATTTCCTGATCTCCCTGGATGCCCGATCAAAAATTGTAGACGAGCAAACCCAACTTGTCATTAGAAAGGCCGATTTTCGAGCCCGGCTAATCAAAATGCTGGATGACAGTTTTTTGAACACACTCAGAAGCAAACTGTCGTGGGGTCTGGATATGCGAAACTGATGCAAAAATAACCGAAGGAATAACCGAGTTAAATTCCCTATGCAACTGCTCTTTCACCCGTTCGAACTGAACCTGAAACATACCTTTACTATCGCACACGATTCGCGGGACGTGCAGTCTACACTCATTGTTGAGTTACGCGATGGTTCTTTCAGTGGTTTCGGCGAAGCTACTTCTAATCCATATTACGGCGCGACTGTGGACAAAATGGTAGCTTCCCTGGAAAGCATCAAAAGCACTATTGAAGACGATCCGTTTTCGAACCCTGAAAATTTGTGGGAAAGAACGCATGAAGCGTTGAAATCAAACCCCTTTGCCCAATGTGCTTTGGACGAAGCTGCGCACGATCTTTATGCAAAAAAGCAGGCTAAGAAACTCTACCAGGCATGGGGACTCAACCCGGAAAACAATGCGCTGACAAATTTTACAATCGGCATTGACACCATCGAAAAAATGGTGGAAAAAATGAGAGAGCTTCCCTGGCCTATTTATAAAATCAAACTGGGAACAAACGAAGATCTTCGTATCGTCCAGGAATTAAGAAAATATACCGACGCCAGATTCCGGGTTGATGCAAACTGTGCCTGGACTGCCGGGCAAACCATCCAATACGCCCCGGAACTGAAAAAACTCGGCGTCGAATTTATTGAACAGCCGCTGGCCGCAGACGATATCGCAGGAATGAAACGTGTATTCGCAGAGAGTGACTTACCCGTAATTGCTGACGAAAGTTGTATTACAGAGGGCGACGTAAAAGCCTGCCACGGACTTTTTCACGGCGTGAATATTAAGCTCACCAAATGCGGTGGACTCACATCTGCCCGCCGGATGATCGCAGAAGCCAAAAGCCTGGGTATGAAAACAATGGTTGGCTGTATGACCGAAAGCAGTGTGGGTATTTCAGCGATTGCACATTTATTGCCGCTCCTTGATTTTGTCGATATGGATGGCTCACTTTTGATCAGCAATGACCCTGCGTCCGGGGTAACTTTTGATTTTGGAAAGATTATTTATGCCGATGGCAACGGAACAGGCGCGATTCTCAACTCCCTCTAATGTAGATCCTTCGTGGAAATTTTCAGGACGCATCATCTACCCGGCCGAACGCTTACCACAGAGAACGGTGACGAATATCTCTATTTCAGCGGTACAGATTATCTCGGAATGGGTCAAAACGAAGCACTTCGTAACTACCTGACTGAGGGCATCGCACGATATGGCAATCATTACGGAAGCTCGCGTAATAACAGTCTGAGATTAGGCGTTTACGAACAGGCTGAAAAGGCGCTTTCAGAATTTACCGGCGCGCAGGCGGCCTTACTGGTGTCTTCCGGAATGTGGGCAGGACAACTGGTAATGAAAGAAATTGAACGTCTGAGCAAGGCTGACAAAAATTCTCAAATAAAATATCATTACGCGCCGCGCGTGCATCCTGCACTTTGGGGAAATACATATCAACCCAACACTGTAAACTGGCAAATTTGGGCGGAAAATACTGTCAACGAAATTAATCAAAGTGATCATGATACCACGCACGTTGTCTGCTCAGACGTTGTAGGCTCGCCTTGGGTAGAAGAATATAATTTCACTATTTTTCATCAACTTGCAGACACAACAAATGCCTGGCTGATTGTTGACGAATCGCATGGACTCGGCGTGTCGGGCCAGCTTGGCAAGGGAATTTTTAATGACCTGAGAAAGTCAAAGGCTAAAATCATTGTGACATCTTCCCTGAACAAGGCGATGGGAATTCCGGCAGGAGCCATATACGGACACCAGGATGTAATTGACCAACTTCGATCCTCACCCTGGTATGCAGGAGCCTCGCCTTCGCCGCCGGCCTACATTTTTGCATTCGAAAAACTTTTGGCGAACAACGTTTACACTGATGCGCGTGAAGCGTTGCTGACAAACATTCAATATCTGCATCAAAATCTTCGGACTGAAAAACTTTTCAACTCAATAACTGATTATCCGGTTTTTTGTAGCAGAGAAACAAAGCTATTCGGCCATTTGATAAGCAATGGCATTTTTACTTCATGTTTTTCCTATCCTTCTCCTACGGACGCAGCAGTAACCCGCCTGGCGATAAGCAGTTTACACAAAAAAACAGATCTCGACCGACTAGCCGAGATCTGCATGATGTTTTAAACATTTATTATTTTATTCTCTGTCCAAAGGATCAATTCCGCCAAATTTCGCCAGTCTTTCTTCCTCTCTTAATTTCTCCCTTTCTACTTTAGCGGAAACCAAGATACTGATTTCAAACAGAAGGAAAAGAGGTATTGCAACCAGTATTTGACTGTAAATGTCAGGCGATGGAGTGATTACGGCCGCAACGATCAAAATAACGATCATGGCGTGTTTCCGGTACTCTCTCATAAAACTCGGTGTAAGCACGCCAACCTTTGAAAGAACAAAAACAACAATTGGAAGCTGGAATGCGATCCCGCAGGCAAGTGTAAGTGTCGCGACAAGTGAAATATACGAGGCAATACTAAACTGGTTAATGATCGATGGATCAAGCGTAAAATTCGCAAGGAAGTTAATTGCCAGCGGTGTAACGATATAATATCCGAACAGAACACCGGAAAAGAACAGGAATGTCACATAAAAAACGGCACCCCTCGCTGAACGGCGTTCCGATGCTTTAAGCCCCGGACTGATAAAACGCCATACTTCCCAGAAAGCATAAGGAAACGCAAAAACCAACCCTGCAATAACAGAGGAAGTCATACTCATGGTAAACTGATCTCCCATCCCGATTGTCTGGAGTTCGAAATTAAGCGCTTTTACACATAATTCATCATATCCGACTATTACAGAAAGTTTGCACAGCATTTTGTAAGTCCAGAAATCCGGCTTCGCAGGTGCAATAATCACGTAGTGGTAAATCTCCTGAATGTAAACAAACGCAATAATCGCAAAAATCAAAATTGAACCTCCTGCACGAATCACGTGCCATCTCAATTCTTCAAGATGCCCGATAAAGGACATTTCCTTGCCTACTTCTCCGCCTTCTTCTTCGTTTTCTAATTCCTGGTCTAAGGGCATACTATATTTATGATATTGATCATACCTACGTAAAAAATCTACTGCACGATCATTTTCTGGGTGAAAAGCCAAAATTACTCAAAAAAACCCGCCGGACTTTTTCGACGGGTTCTTTTTAATCCACTTATAATTCTCTCTTAATCCATTACAAACGGATAGTCGTTTTCAACGTAAACGTCTGTATATGCCTCTTTTGCATCAGGGAAATCCGATTCCTCAGCAAACTGCACAGATTCAGCTACAATTTCTTTAACCTTTTTGTCAATCGCCTCAAGATCCTCCTCGGTTGCCAGTTTATTTTCCAGAATAACAGCACGGATTTGTTCAATCGGATCGCGGTGCTTGTATTCCTCTACTTCTTCTTTAGACCGATATTTTTGTGGATCCGACATAGAATGCCCGCGATAGCGGTACGTTCTGAATTCAAGGAAAGTCGGTCCATCGCCCTTACGCGCACGTTCCGCAGCTCTTGACACAGCCTCGTGTATCGCTTCAACACTCATTCCGTCCACTGGTTCAGAAGGGATGTCGTATGCTTCACCCAAAGTATAAAGCTCAGTTACATTGGATGAACGTGCAACCGAAGTTCCCATCGCGTAACCATTGTTTTCTACAACAAAAATTACCGGCAATTTCCAGGTCATCGCCATGTTAAGCGCTTCATGAAAAGCGCCCTGACGGATCGCTCCGTCTCCGAAATAACAAATACAAAGCTTGCCTGTTTTGTTATATTTCTCTGCGAATGCAATCCCGGCTCCCAGAGGAATTTGGGCACCTACAATTCCATGACCTCCAACAAAACCATTCTCTTTATCAAAAATGTGCATGGAACCGCCTTTACCTTTGGTTGTTCCGGTTTTCTTTCCGTAAAGTTCGGCCATAATGGCATTAGGACTGGTTCCTAGCGCCAAAGGAATACCATGATCACGATAAGCGGTGATGTATTTATCCCCTTTTGTCAAAGCAGTTGCCGCTCCCGAAGAACACGCTTCCTGACCAATGTACAAGTGGCAAAAACCACGGATTTTCTGCTGGCCATAAAGCTGGCCCGCTTTTTCTTCGAAACGTCGCTGCAACAGCATATTCTCAAACCAGAACATATAACGCTCAGTTGAATGCTGTAACTTTTTTGGAGCTGATGCTTTCTTTTTTTCAGTAACGGTGGCCATGTATTTGGTTCTCGTTTATAAAGACAGAACTTTGTCTTAAAGTTAGTGGTTTGAACAGAGTCTGTTTTTTGCCGTACTCACGCAAATGATTTGCGAAAATAAGCATAAACTAAATAACAAAGAAGTTCATGTGGTTAGAAAAGCTCCATCTTACATACTTTAAGAGCTATGAAGACAAAACCTTTACGTTTGGAGCACAAGTAAATTGTCTGGTTGGGGAGAATGGAAGTGGTAAAACAAACCTTTTGGACGCGATTTATTTCCTTACACTTACCAAAAGCGCTTTTCACAATCAGGATGCGCTTGTTATACGTCATCATGCTGATTTTTTTTTACTGGATGGTATTTTTAATCAATCCGACAGAAATATTCAGATTACATGCAGCCTTCAGCGCGGCCAACGCAAAACTTTCATGGCCGACAAAAAACATTATGACAGACTAAGCGATCACATTGGCATATTCCCGCTTGTTTTGGTTGCGCCAAACGACACCGACCTCATAAGGGATGGAAGTGAAGAAAGAAGGCGGTTTTTCGATGGTGTACTCGCGCAGGCAACCCCGGATTATCTGAGCGATTTCTTACAATACAACAAAATTCTGACACAGCGGAACGGACTTCTGAAGCTGTTCGCCGAACGTAATTATCTGGATGAAGATTTGCTTGAAACTTACAACGAGCCACTAATTGGGCTCGCTATCCGGATCTACGGTCACCGACGCAATTTCATGGAAAGATTTATGCCGCTTTTCCGAAAATATTATGCGTTTCTGAGCAGCGGCAATGAAGAAGTCGAAATTTCCTATGAAAGCGAAGTTGCAAGTGAAGATTTTGAATCAGAATTCCGCAAACACAGAGCCCGGGACCTCCATGCCCAACGCACCGGAAAAGGCGTGCATAAAGACGAATATGTTTTCGAAATTGACGGCATTACACTCAAAAAATTCGGCTCCCAGGGACAGCAGAAGTCTTTCGTGATCGCTTTAAAACTGGCACAATTTGAGTTGTTAAAACTTGATAAGGAAAAAACGCCTATTCTTTTGCTTGATGACATCTTCGACAAACTAGATGATCGAAGAATCAATAAATTGATCGAACTGATTGACGACGGACTGCTTGGCCAGGTTTTCATCACCGATGCACGTCCCGAGCGCTCGCAGAAGATTCTTGAGAAAGTAAAAGCGGATGTGCGCTTTTTCGAGATTGAGAAGGTTCGGGTGAATTAAAGAACTTTTTGTGCGGTAGCTTTTTCTAGATAGTTTTTAAAACCCCAATTTACATTCTCTTGCTATCGATTACATTCAGAACTACGATGAAATCATCAACAACAGAATAAAAAAGGATCTGATGGCCACTAATAACAAGCTGCCGGACATAAGACAGTTTTGCATCTTGCCTGCCCATAAACGGAAACGTTGTCAAGTGCATTAAAGCTGTTTGCAACTCTTCTGTAAATCTCTCCGCGCTATTTTGTCCCCATTTGTCATAGATAAATGAGACAATGTCGCGGTAATTATCCCTTGCCGCATTGGTCCATTTTACTTCGTAAACCACTTTTTGGTTTCGTTAAGGATTTCGTCATTAGACAGCAGACTATCCTTTTCCACCTCGCCGAGAGACTTATTTAGCATGCCAAGAATCTGTTCGGAATTTGTATCCGTTTCAATCTGTTCCTGCTGCCGCATAAAGATCTTAATAGAAGATAGCAAATCTTCCATTAGATCTCCATCCATTTCATTGACCAATCGGATCACCTCAGATTTTATTTCAATCGTTGACATATTCTGAATCAGAAGTTTAACTTATAATTATAAGAAAATAATTCAATAATTGAGCATTGTTTTATTTCTGAAGTGAACAAATTCACACATACTTTGGGTTCAGCTCTTTCGCCTCGGCCACAAATTCCTTCACCTTTTGTTCATCCTCTTTTTTGCAAATCAGTAAAACGCCGTCATATTCCGCTACGATAAAACCATCCAGGCCATTTACGACCACAAGTTTGTCTTTTGGTGTTTTGATAATCGAATTCGTGGTGTTGTAAAGTAGCAGATTCCCGTCCGTAACATTCTGGTTTTCATCCTTTTCCGATACTTCGTAAAGTGATTTCCAGGTGCCAAGATCCGACCATCCGAAGCTACTCAACACAACGTGAACATTATCGGCCTTTTCCATAATGCCATTATCGATCGAGATGCTTCCACAGTGCTGATAGGCTTTATGAATAAAGTTTTCTTCCGTATCCTGGTAATAATGCGTTTCTCCTCCTTCAAAAATCTCGGCAATATTAGGTTGGTATTTTTTGAGAGCAGTTTTAAACGAATTTACATGCCAAATGAAAATTCCGGCATTCCACACAAAATCACCACTGTCCAGAAACTGCAGAGCCAGTTCCAGGTGTGGCTTTTCAGTAAATGACTTTACCTTTTTTACGGTCAATTTATCCGGGATGTACTGGATGTAACCATATCCTGTATCAGGGCGGGTTGGCTGAATCCCCAGCGTGACCAATATATTTTCATTGCGGGTTGCACCAAGTGCTATTTTCACGGTGTCACGGAACGTCTCCTCTTTCAAAATAATATGATCCGCAGGTGCTACAATTACATTTGCTTCCGGGTTGCGGGAGGCTATCTTATAACAAGCGTATGCAATACATGGCGCCGTATTTCTCCTGTGTGGTTCCAGCAGAATCTGATCATCCAGAAGCTCAGGTATTTGTTCCTTGCAAAGCTCTTTATATTCCTGACTTGTAACGATATAAATATTTTCAATCGGACAAACGCCTTCAAAGCGTTCAACAGTTTGTTGCAACAGTGTTTTGCCTGTTCCGAGCACGTCATGAAACTGCTTGGGAAAATTTGTCCGGCTGAACGGCCAGAATCTTGTCCCAACTCCCCCTGCCATAATAATTACATATGTATTCTGCATTGTGCGGATCAGTATTAATCTTTTGATTTATTGATAGGCAAATCTAAGTATAAAGAATTGATCTATCCAGAAATCTGAATCCCTTTCCGCAATCCTACTTAGCTAAAGGTACCCGTTTTATTGTACTATTAAAATGTCATTACACAAACAACATATAATTTTTTTGATAATTCAAAGAAAAAATAAAACTATACTGTCACTATTCATCAATTCTTGATAACTTGCTTTAACAAGATTCATCCATCAACTTAAAAAACCATGTATTCCAAATCTACAAAACCGTCGGTTTTTTCGACGATGTTTCTGCTACTCTTATGGACCAGCGCCTTTGCCCAGACAAAAATCGAAGGCAAAATTACCGAAGGACCAAATAATGAACCACTTATAGGAGTCAGCGTACAGATCAAGGGTAAAGTGATAGGCACCATTTCTGATGCAAACGGCAAATTCAGCTTCACAACCACGTCCGAGCCACCATTTTCACTGGTGGTTTCCTCAGTAGGATTTCAAACGCAGGAAATTGCCGTGACAGGCGGTCAGAGCAATTTTGACATCAAAATGGAAGAACAGGCCGTGCTTGGTCGGGAACTCATTGTGTCGGCATCCCGTGTGGAAGAGAGTGTGTTGAGGTCACCTGTTTCAATAGAAAAAATTGACATCAGAACCATTCGGGAAACGCCGCAAGTTTCGTTTTATGATGCCCTTCAAAACCTCAAAGGTGTAGAAATGAGCACACAATCGCTCACGTTCAAATCTGTGAGTACCAGGGGGTTCGGCGCGAATGGAAACACGAGGGTCGTTCAACTGATTGACGGAATGGATAATCAGGCCCCCGGACTGAATTTCCCGGTGGGGAACGTGGTTGGAATGTCGGAGCTTGATGTCGAAAGTGTGGAATTGCTTCCTGGCGCAGCATCGGCGCTTTACGGGCCCAATGCAATCAACGGAATCATTCTCATGAACAGCAAATCACCTTTTCAGTATCAGGGATTAAGTGCATCTGCCAAAACAGGTATCATGAGTGCCGATAACCGCACTAAAACGAATACTCCTTTTTATGATTTTGCGATACGATATGCAAAAGCTTTTAACAATAAAATTGCCTTCAAAGTCAATGTATCTTACCTAACCGCAAAAGACTGGCAGGCAACTGACTACCGCGACCAAAGCCTGAAAAATGGGACCTCTCTGGATAACAACAACAATAATGTACTCAAAAACCCGGTTTACGACGGTGTCAACAGAGTAGGTGATGCGGACGTAGGTGCGGATTTTGGAGCGGGTGTGTATTCCCAATTATACGGCAACGGTTTGCCTGGGAATGGAGCGAATGGCACCTCACCGGTTGTAGGCGCGATTTTTACGACAAAAATTCCGGGTACAGACGCTACACTGCCACAGCTCCTTGGTGCACAAACTGTTCCGCAGCAAATTGCCATTTCTCAGTCTATTTTCAATCAGTTAGTCCCAAAAACATACTATTTGGGAGCTCCCGGTTATCAGGAAAATCAACTGACAAATTACCCGGCCAAAAGTTTGAAGTTAAACGCGTCTCTTCATTACAGAATCAATGACAATATTGAAGCAATTTTTCAGGCAAACTGGGGGAAGGGTTCTGCGGTTTACACTGCCGCCGACAGGTACAGCATCGAAAACTTCACCATCGGTCAATACAAGGCTGAAATTAGGGGTAGTAATTTCTTCGTAAGAGCTTACACAACACGTGAAAATTCAGGTGATGCCTATGCGCTGGGCGTATTGGGAAGTCTGATGGGAAAAAATTACCTGACCTCCGTGGCCGGATCGTTACCCGGCGCGTTGCCTGGTTTTGTCAATAGTGCACTTACGACTTATTCAGCCGTTCTTTTACAGGCTTACCAAACAGGTCTTCAGGGTGGACAATCTCCGGCGGCGGCAATGCAGGCTGCTTACGCTTCGGCAAATGCGTATGCATCTGCCAACAATTCTGCATGGCTCGGAAATGCACTGGCTCCGGGAATAGCGGCAGCAAACGATGCATATCTGCAGGGCGGTACAAAATTTGGTTCTTCAATCGATTCACTGAAAAAAGTACCGATTCCCAATGGTGCCAAATTTCTTGACAAATCAAACCTGTACCATGCAGAATTCATGTACAATTTCAATAAAGTCATCGATCCGAAAACGCTGGAACTTGTTATCGGTTCCAGTTTCAGGAGCTATGATCTCAATTCAGGAGGAACACTTTTCGAGACAAGGGACGGAACTCCAAACGGCAAGGAATATAATATTCGTGAATATGGTGGTTACGCACAGGCTTCCAAGAACTTCAAGGATGTTTTCAAATTGACCGCATCCGTCAGATACGACAAAAATGAGAATTTCAAAGGACAGTTCAGCCCGCGCATTTCCGGTGTGCTGACCGTGGCGAAAGACCACAACTTCCGGGCGTCATTTCAACGCGGTTTTAGGATTCCAACTACGCAAAACCAGTATATAAACCTTCTGACGCCAACTGTCCGGCTGGTTGGTGGGCTTCCGTTGTTCAGAGACAAATATAATATGATAAGTAATCCGGTTTACTCACAACCCGACGTAACGCCAACGGCCATTGCAGGTGGGACTTTAAAACCGTATCAATTCAGGGAATGGCAGCCTGAGCGTGTTGAAACTTACGAAATTGGTTACAAAGGTGCAGTTGCCAACAAACTTTATATTGATGCATTCTACTACTACAATCGGTTTCTGACCTTCGACGGTGTCGCACTTGTATTGCAGAAAAAAGATGCCAATGGTCCGCTTACTGATCTGGCAGATCCTTTGAAAAGAAATGTTTTTAGTTTTCCGGTAAACGCACCACAGGTGGTAAAAAATTCCGGTTGGGGAATCGGGCTGGATTATGTTTTAGGAAAAGGCTACACCTTCAACGGCAACCTGACCATGAATCAATTGAATAATGGTGAAGAACTAAAAAAGAAGGATCCGTCTTTTGTTTCCTTTTTCAACTCTCCGAAATACCGCTTCAATCTCGGCTTCTCAAACCGCGATATCAACCGAACCGGCTGGGGTTTCGGTGTTACATTCCGGCATCAGACGAGTATGATCTGGCAAGCAACCGTGGCAAGCGTGGCTGCGAACCTTGCGGATGTAACGAAGATTCCGGCTTATTCTACACTGGATGCGCAAATTAGCAAGAAGATTCCGACTATCAAGTCAATCATAAAACTTGGCGGTACCAACCTCACAGGAAAATTGTATACAACCGGCTGGGCTAACCCGTCAGTTGGCGCAATGTACTATGTGTCAGTCACTTTTGACGAGTTGTTACGATAACTACCTCAGTTTGGGCGTTTAATCAAAAACGCCCAAACTGATTTATTTTGCCCCAAAAGCCAGATCGCCGGCATCTCCCAAACCCGGAACGATATAGTATTGTTCGTTCAGTTTCTTGTCCAGCGCTCCCAGCCACAAGCGGCATTGCGGAATTCGGTTTTGTAAAAAATTGACTCCCTCCGGACTGGCAATAACCGCAGCGATGTGTGTTTGCGAAGGAATTCCAAAACGAAGCAAAGCGTGGTATACTTTTTCCAGGGATCGACCGGTTGCCAGCATTGGATCCACGATAATCAGCGTTTTCCCAGTCAGATCAGGACTTGTGATATAATCCATTTCAACCTCAAACTCGTCTTGGTCTTCAATATTATGTCCCCGGTAAGCGCCCACAAATGCATTATCCGCCTGGTCGAATATGTTTAAAAAACCCTGATGCAGCGGCAGCCCTGCACGCATGATCGTTGCAAGCACAACGGGCTGCAGCAAAGACCTTGACGATGCTGTTCCAAGCGGAGTTTCTACCGATTCAGTACGATAAGCCAGCGTTTTCGAGATTTCATAAGCAAGCAATTCGCCCATCCGCTCAATATTCCTGCGAAAACGAGCACGATCCTTTTGGCCATTAACGTCTCTTAATTCAGCAAGGAAGTGATCTGCAATGGAAGGTTTTTGTGAGAGTAAAAACATACGTCCGTTCTTTTTTAATCTAAGGGATACAAGATAATACAAATTCATTGACGAAATTTGAGCCAATATTACTTCGACAACAATCTATTAGCCAATTTTTCCTGACAAAAGTATATTCCATTTATGAATCAACGCTACAGAGAGTTATGGATATGTTTCTGTGCCACACTGATTTCAATATCTTATGCAAATGCTCAAAGTGCCTTCGCGCCTCTTAATGATGACAATTATCATCTGATCGACAGGCTGGAAATCAAACGCGGAAAACTTTCGGAGGGATTTCATTCAAATGTAAAACCATTCGAGCGAAAAGCAATTGTGGCGCTCACCGATTCTATATTGAAGGAGGGTGATGTAAAACTGACGAACCGCGACTGGGAAACAATAGATTATCTGCGCGAAGACAGTTGGGAATGGACAAATGGAATGATCTCAACAGATTCCGCGAGATACAGCAAATTAGGGAGGTTGCGGTTGTTTAAGCCAAAACGCGAAGGCGACAAACGAAAATTCTGGAAACACCCCGCTGACCTGATCAGTATCCACAATAAGGATCTAGACCTGCACTTCAATTTTGCCACTACGAATTTCCTGGGAAAAGACAGCCAGACCGATGCTCCGCTGTGGCTTACGAGCCGTGGAGTGGAAATAAGGGGGATGATTAATGAAAAACTTGGATTTTACACATACGTAACTGATACTCAGGGTCGTTACCCAAAATACGTACGAGACTTAGCTCCCGAAAATAGCTTTCCTGGTGAGGGTTTTGCAAAAGTTACCGGGAAAACCGGATCCGATTTTTTGTCGGCGCGCGGATATATTACATTTCGTGCCCTGAAAAATGTGAACGTTAAATTTGGCCACGATTACAATGTTTTTGGGAGCGGTTACCGCTCTTTAATTTTGTCCGATAACACTAGCCCGTATCTTTTTCTGAGAATTGATACGCAACTGGGCCGATTCCAGTATACCAATCTCTGGACGAGCATGATCAATACAAATAAGGAAGGTTGGACCCGAGAACTGCGGGCAAAGAAATTTGCCGCGATTCACCATTTGAGCATCAATCTGACCGACAAAATTAATGTAGGTATTTTTGAAGCAGAGGTTTTCAGCCGCGACAGCGTTGGCGGAGGGTATGATCTCAATTACCTGAATCCGATCATTTTTTACCGGTATGTGGAATCGTACATCGGTAGTGAGGACAATGCGTTACTCGGCTTCAACTTTCGGTGGCTGGTGGGCAAAAAAGCATCGATTTACAGTCAATTCGTTCTTGATGAATTCCTGACAAAATATTTGTTCAATGGCAGCAAGTCCTGGACCAACAAATACAGTTTCCAGCTCGGCGGAAAATATGTGGATGCCTTTGGCGTTCCCGACCTGGACTTGCAGGCGGAGTACAATCTTGTTCGCCCTTACACCTATTCGCATAAAGACGGAGGACGGAATTACGCGCATTACGGGCAGTCGCTGGCGCACCCGCTCGGAGCCAATTTCCGGGAGTTTGTGGGAATATTGCGTTACAAAGTGAGCCCGAGACTTTCAATATACGGCACGCTGATGTGGGCAAAACAAGGCAAAGATCCAGTCAACTCTCAGATAAGCTACGGCGGCGATGTCATGAAAAGTTACGAAAACAGAATTGGCCTTGGCGACAAAACATACAGGCACCCGCTTGGCAGCGGCATACCTGTGCAAACCATGTTTGCGGATGTCCGGCTGAGTTATTCGCTGGCTCACAATTTATATCTGGACGGCCGTTTTCTAAATCGGAATGTAACTTCATCAGAAGGTGCTTACGCTCAAAAGGCTAACGTATTTTCCATTGCGATCAGATACAATATGGCCTACCGTCAGCAAACTTTTTAGATTTTTCCACTGATCTGGTCTGTACCTGATTGGTAAACTACAATGTCATTATGGAAACAAACCCACATGAACTCCGAGACCTGATCCGCCTGGCTTTAACAGAAGACATTGGTGACGGCGATCATTCTTCTCTTTCCAGCGTTCCGGAGGATGCTAAAAATCGTGCTCATTTATTGGTAAAACAGGACGGGATTTTAGCGGGAGTAGAAGTTGCTGTAATTATTTTTAACGAAACTGCATCTTTTTATAACGAATCGCCCCTTGAAATCAACGTGTTACTTTCTGACGGGAGTGCCGTCAAAAAGGGCGATATCGTACTTACCGTGGAAGGAAGTGCGAGGCTGATACTGAAATCAGAAAGGCTTGTGCTCAACACGATGCAACGCATGAGCGGGATTGCCACCTATGCGCGTCAAATGGCAGACCTTATCAAGGATTTGCCTGTGAAATTACTCGACACCAGAAAAACAACACCAAATTTCCGTCTGTTTGAAAAAATGGCAGTAAAAATCGGAGGCGCCGTTAATCACAGAATGGGGCTATACGACATGATCATGCTTAAAGACAATCATGTAGATTACGCAGGTGGTATCGAAAAAGCAATTAGCAGTGCAAAAAGCTACATCGAGAAAACCGGCAGAAAATTAAAGATAGAAATTGAAACACGGAATCTGGACGAGGTGGATCAGGTGTTGAAAGTGGGCGGAGTGGACATCATTATGTTTGACAACTTTTCACTTGATGATATGGAAGAAGCTGTTCGCCGTGTCGGCGGAAGGTTTGAAACGGAAGCGTCAGGAAATATTACAGAAAAAACATTGCGTGCTGTTGCCGAAACCGGCGTAAATGGTATTTCCAGTGGAGCACTAACACATCAGGCCCGAAGCCTCGACTTAAGTCTCAAAGCCTTTTAACCCGTTGTCACATAAACCCGTAGCGTATGCCGGATTTTTCAACAATCGAATGTGCGCTACGGAATCCTGTCAATAAAATCTGGCAAGGTTTTATCTGTTTTATTTTTCTTAACAATTCACCTGCATTTTGTCAGGAACCGCCTCGTAAAGAAATTGACATCGCTGGTTTTATACAAACGCTCTTTCCCGTACCCACCGACGATTCCGACTATTCCGAGCTTTACGAATCATTATTTCAGCTGTATACCAATCCGCTGGATCTCAACGGCGTCTCTTCGGACGATCTGGCAGCTACTTTTATTCTTACCGAAATTCAACTAAAATCTTTTTTTGAGTTTCGGACGAAATTCGGGCCGTTTATTTCTCTTTACGAACTCCAGGCAATTCCAAATTTCGATCTGACCACTATTTACCGTCTGCTTCCGTTTGTCACGATACAACCAAAACCATTGTCACTGAAAGACGCGCTGAGAAATCCTACACAGCATTTTCTCATCCTGCGCTCAGGACAATTACTGGAACAACAAAAAGGCTTTTCCAGTTTAGACACCAGTTCACGTTCCGTTTCCAGATACGCAGGCAAACCTGTTTATGGTTACATCCGATACCGTTATGCACGAACAGGTTCTTACAGTTTTGGCTTCACTATGGAAAAAGATGCGGGGGAAAACTGGTGGGCATGGCAGCCGAAGCGCCAAATTCTTGGGCCGGATTTCACTTCATTCCATGTCCAAATCCAGAAACGTGGCAAAATAAAAAATCTGATTCTTGGCGATTTTCAGATGCAAGCTGGTCAGGGACTGATCATGGCTGCCGGATTTTCATTGGGAAAAGGTACCGAAGTCATTCGGACAACATACCGAAGCACGCTTGGGCTCAAACCCTATACCTCCGCGTTGGAAACAAATTATTTCAGGGGAATTGCCGCGACATATTCTCTTTTCAAAAATGTAGATGTCACCGGTTTCTATTCCCGCACAAGAAAAGACGTGAGTTTAGATAATGAAGAAGCTGACGAGCCGATTATTTCATCGATGCTGACGTCGGGTTATCACCGTACTCAGACAGAGCGCGACAAACATGGAATCATTGCTGAGCAGGACATCGGACTTCACGGCATTTACAGAATGTCGTCGCAAAGAGGGCAAGTGGGCCTCACGATTTTAAATACAACGTACGGTTCCGTTCTCCGGAAAAGCGATCTGCCCCACAACCTTTTCGAATTTTCAGGAAAAAGAAATCTGATCCTCGGAATGCATGGCGACTATCACTGGCAAAATTTTCATTTCTTTGGAGAAGCGGCCCGCTCAAAAAGTGGAGGAGTAGGCGCCGTCGGCGGATTTATTGCAGGCTTAGGCAAAACAATTGATTTCACATTACTCCTGCGTCATTACGATAAAAATTTCCACTCTTTCTACGGCACTGCGATCAGCGAAGCCACCCGGCCAATCAATGAAACAGGGAGTTATTGGGGCTTGCGTTATGCCCCAAACAGGCGCTGGCAATTCAGTGCATTTTATGATTATTTCAAATTTCCCTGGCTTAAGTTTCAGATAAATGCTCCCTCGGAAGGCCACGACTATCTTTTTCACACACTTTGGAAACCAAATAAAAAATTCAATGCCTATGCCATGTTCCATGAAAAGCACAAAGCGCACAACCTTCCTGATAGCAGGGCGACGATTCTGGAAGTAGTAAACACCATTCGCAGGACCGCCGTAATCAACATAGAATATGACCTTCCGCTTCGTTATAGCATCCGCACCAGATTACAATATGGAGACTTCACTTATTTCGGAGGAACCAGATCAGGCGGCTTCACCATTGTTCAGGACTGCAGCTGGCATTTTAAATCGCTTGAAGTCAGCGCCAGAATTGCATTTTTCAAAACTGACGACTACGATAGCCGCCAATATGTTTACGAAAAAGATGTGCTTTATGCATTTTCAATTCCTGCTTACTACGATACAGGAACAAGGCACTATCTGATGTTACGAAAGAACCTGACAAAAAATACAAAATTATGGATTCGCTGGTCGCAAACCCGCTACGCCAAACTGGACACGATCAGTTCAGGCCTGAACGAAATACAGGGAAATAAACGAAGTGAATTGAAAGTTCAGTTGATGCACCAGTTTTGAAGCCCTACTTTTGTACGCAGCAAAATTTCATCGATCCAAAATCAGAGATTCACTGCCTAACTTTTGAATAAATAAAATGCCGGTAAATAAGAAAGAAGCTTTAAAGAAATATTTTGGTTACGATTCTTTCCGTCCGCAACAGGCAGAAATCATCGATATGGTGATGGAAAATAAAGATTGTCTGGTGTTGATGCCAACCGGTGGCGGAAAATCGGTTTGCTTTCAAATTCCTGCTGTTCTGAAAAATGGCCTGACAGTGGTAATATCGCCTTTAATCGCTTTGATGAAAGATCAGGTCGAGGCACTTCGAAGTAATGGGATCAACGCGGCATTTTTAAATTCATCCCTGTCAGCGCAAGAGCAGGACCAGGTCATGTGGCAGGCCAAAGTTGGCGAGTTGAAATTGCTTTACATTGCGCCAGAGAGGCTATTTTCAGGAAATACCTTCGAGTTTTTAAAGGAGTGGAAAGTGGGTCTTTTCGCTATTGATGAGTCGCATTGCATTTCTTCGTGGGGCCATGATTTCAGGCCGGAATACCGACAACTGAATAATCTGAAAAAAAGATTTCCCGACGTGCCGGTAATTGCACTTACTGCCACCGCCGACCGCGTTACACGCAGGGATATTTTAAAACAGCTCGGAATAGAGGATGCACATACATTCGTCGCCAGCTTTGACCGTCCTAATTTAAGTCTGAATGTCCTTCCAGGGCGGAAAAGATTACAGCAAATTCAGAATTTTATAAAAAAACATGAAGGTCAACCGGGAATAATTTACTGTCTGAGCCGCAAAGGAACAGAAACCGTGGCTTCCAGTTTATCGAATGCGGGTTTCAAAGCTGCATATTATCATGCCGGCCTCGCTTCCGACAAACGATCAAGGGTTCAGGAACAGTTCCTCAAAGACGATATTCAGGTCATTGTCGCAACGGTGGCCTTTGGCATGGGTATCGATAAATCCAACGTTCGTTGGGTGATACATTACAATTTGCCTTCAAATGTAGAAAGCTTTTATCAGGAGATCGGGCGGGCCGGGCGTGATGGCTCACCGGCAGATACTGTGTTGTTTTACAGCTACATGGATATCATTACCCGGCAGGACATGATCAATAATTCGGAACAATCGCAAGAGCAAAAAGAACTGCTGCATGCCAAACTGAACCGGATGAAACAATATGCAGAAGCGGATATATGCAGGCGGCGGATACTTTTAAGTTATTTCAATGAAGCTGTTGAACGGGATTGTGGCAATTGCGATGTTTGCCGAAATCCACGAACGCGTTTCGACGCCACCATTATTGCCCAGAAAGCCCTTTCCGGAATTGCCCGTACGGACCAAAAAGTGGCAATGGGTATGCTGATAGACATTTTGCGGGGAAGTCGCAATAAAAATGTGCTTCAATACGGATATGACCGGTTACCCACCTTTGGTGTCGGCAATGAACTCCGGGGTGAAGAATGGGCAGAGTATATCAGCCAGCTTTTGAATTCGGGCGTGATGGATATTGCGTACGACGAAGCACATGCTTTCAAATTAAATGCTGCCAGCCATCAGGTACTGAAAGGTCATAGAATAGTGGAACTGGTCAAATTCATACCAATTGCGGAACGTAAAGTTCAGGAAGAAGAAATCGCGCCCAAAGAAAAACCGAAACAGGAAATTATCCGCGATGCGCTTTTTGAGCGATTAAGAATATTGAGAAAACAGATTGCCGATTCTTTGGGAGTACCGCCCTACGTTGTATTCACCGATGCCACCTTGTCGGAAATGGCACAGAAAAAGCCGATTTCAGAAGCGCAGATGAAAGCCGTTTCAGGAATTGGGGCAGAAAAGTTCAGACGCTACGGAACGACATTTATGAAGGAAATCATCGATTTTGCAAAAGAAAATACAAAACCAGGCACGAAGATCGTCAATGGAATGACTTACATAGAAACCTATGACCTGTATAAAGCAGGTTATTCGATGAAGGTGATTGGCGACAAAAGAAATTTGAATCCGGTCACGATACTGTCTCATCTTGTGAAACTGAAAGAAGACGGTCATGACATTGATCTCAAATCCCTGATTGACGAAAAATCATATCAGGTTATCATAAAAGCTGCCGGAGAACTGAGTATCAGAAAGGCCGATCCGTTAAAACCTTTGTTTGAGTTGCTCAATGAACAATATGATTATGGACAAATCAAGCTCGCGCTGGCAGTCTGGGAAGAACAAAATGTTTGAATTTACCGATCGAAACAGGCTAACTTACGAATCAGAAAAATAAGGTGTTGATATGCATTTTGAGCATCTCCATTAATATCTTTACCACAAAAACTTATTCATACCAATTATCATGTCAAGACAAAATATCCTTTCCGGCTCCCCCTGGGAAGACAAAATGGGCTACTGCCGCGCGGTTCGTATCGGAAATATTATTGAAGTTGCCGGAACGGTGGCAATTGTAGACGCAGAAAAAGTAAAGGCCGATGATGCTTTTGCGCAAACCAATAACATCATAGAAAGGATCGAAAAGGTTCTTCAGGAAGCCGGAGCAACGCTTTCAGACGTGATCCGAACAAGAATTTTCACGACAGACATCAGTAAATTTGATGAAATTGCCAGGGCACATGGGGCATTTTTTCACACAATAAAGCCGACTACCGGCATCTATGAAATCAGCAAACTCGTATCTCCGGACTATCTTGTAGAAATTGAATTTACGGCAGTGGTACAATAACTGAAATAAATACAAGAAAGTCCTGAAAAGGAAACACAGAACTTTCTTTTTTGACATTGTTTTGTGTCAAAATACCAAATTAAGGTGTGCCAGCTGATTTTAACCACATTTTTGTTGGCATACTTTTTTTGACTTTTGTGCAAAAAATTGTCGGACAGCTTCCAACCTTTTACCGGGATTGATGCTCTTTAAAATAACGCTGACAATTCAATAGCCACGAATACCCGTTATAACGAAATGAAATTCTATTCTACTGTTCTGATAGCATTCCTGCTGCTAGGCCTTTGCCTGCTGGAAAAGAGAGCCAAAGACCAAACGAGAAAGCCCGGTGATCAACTTTCTGAATCTGTATTACTCGCCGATGAAGCTGAATCAGCCTTAAATACAGAAGCACCGTATAATCAAAAAAGTCAGGCTACGTCAGATGCAAGATTCACATCAATGATTATGTCATTGGATACAACGGGTTCTGCCGGTATTGCGCAAAAGGCGATACTCCATTTGTCGGCAAACAGGTTTATTACCTCAAACCAATAATATTCACTTCACAGTTTTGTTTGACCATCGCTGAAAAAGTAATCTTTTCAATGCTAACTGAAAAGACCCATTATATCTTCCTGCGTCAGTTTTTTGATAAATCCGGCTTCTCCACCTACAAGATCTTCCGCCAATTCCTGTTTCCGCTCTTGTAAAAGCAAAATTTTCTCCTCAATCGTGTCTTTGCAAATCATTTTATAGGCAAATACTTTTCGAGTTTGTCCGATCCGGTGCGTACGGTCTATGGCTTGCCTTTCTACAGCAGGGTTCCACCAGGGGTCCATCAGGTACACGTAATCAGCCTCGGTTAAGTTCAGCCCAACACCGCCTGCTTTCAGACTCATCAGGAAGACACGGCAATTCTGGTCATTTTGAAAACGGTTCACCCGGCCGGCGCGGTCCACAGTTTGTCCGTCAAGATATTCGTACGGAATTCCGATCTTTTCAAGATGTTGCCTGATCAGGTCAAGCATCCCCAAAAACTGACTGAAAATCAGTATCTTATGATTCGATGCATTTTCTTCAATCTCCCTGGTAATTTCTTCCAGCTTTGCAGATTCATTTCCATAATCTACATCATCCGACAACAACAGCGGCGAATCACAAATCTGGCGTAATTTGAGCAAGGCTTCAAAAATGAGAAAATTGCTCTTATTCAAGCCATCCGTAGCGAGTTTCTCTGCGATCTGCTGACGGTATTTTTCGCGAATCGTTTCATAAACTTTTCGCTGCTTTTTACCCATTTCACAATACAAAATGGTTTCCGTTTTGTCAGGCAAATCCGTCGCAACTTCTTCTTTCGTTCGTTTCAGCATGAACGGATACACGAGCCTTCTCAGTTCTTCCGCTTTCTCCTTGTCCTGAAATTTGTCAATTGGCAGTGCGTATTCGGCCCGGAAAAAATCAGCGTAACCAAGCAGGCCCGGATTTAGGAACTCAAACTGAGAGTACAAATCGAAGGTATTATTTTCCACCGGCGTTCCGGTCATGGTAAGGCGATTATGCGCCTTGAGAAGCCTCGACGCTTTGGCTGTTAGTGAGTCAGGATTTTTTATCGCCTGCGATTCATCAAGAACGATGTAGTGAAAATCGAATTTTCTCAGCAATTCCACATCACTGCGCATCGTGCCATAAGTGGTCAGGATAATATCATACTCATGGAAAAAATCAAAATCCTTCCTGCGATCCATTCCCCGGTGCACGTACAAACGTAGTTCAGGCGTAAACTTAGCCGATTCTGCCTGCCAGTTGAAAATCAACGTAGTAGGAACTACGACCAGGTTCGTACGTCCGGCTGCCCGGTTTTTCTGCTCCTGTAAAAACGTGAGCATCTGCACAGTTTTACCAAGTCCCATGTCGTCCGCAAGGCATCCACCCCAACCAAATTCGTCCAGAAAATGCAGCCATTTATAGCCTTCTTCCTGATACTGCCGCATGGTAACGTTGATATTGGCAGGAAGCGGTACGTCAGCAATTTCTTTAAAATTCAGGAGTTTTTGCTTTTTCTCCCATAGTTCCTGTAAAACCTCCTCGTTATCAATCTGGTCTGTCAGTTGCTCTATTAAAGAGAAATGGAATTTCGACAAATGCACTTCATCACCGTCAACTCTGCCAAATTTAAGCAGCGGTTCAAGTTTGCTGATCCATTCTTCAGGCAGCATGCCCATCGACCCGTCGCTTAGCTCTACATAATTTTGTTTTTTCAAAAGCGCCTTTTTCGCATCAGCAAGGGAAACTTTCTGATCTCCGAATGTAATCTCAATCTGCATATCGAACCAATCAATACCCGACGAAGCACGAATCTGAACAGTTCCGCGGTTTGGGTTGATACGCATTTTTTTCAGGTCTTTAAACCCGAGCAAAGAAATATCCTTCTCCTTAATGGTGTCTACAAAATGGAAAAGCCAGCCATCCTTCATTACCTCTTCAAAAGGAATGAAGAAAAAAGGATGGCCTGTCTGATGTGCGAAATCCGGATGAAGCGATTCCACCCATTGCCACAACTCTTTTTCAGCAACAACGTCACGTTCGAGCAAAGTAATTTGATTATCTCCGAAATGTGCCTTTGTATTGCGATGATCGTAGATAAATTCCGTTTCCTTTCCACTCTCGTCTTCGTAGACAAAGCCTGGAACGATGAGCAGATTAGCCTCATCTTCCTTTAAATAAACCCGGCTCCTGGCCATTGTCATCGACTGCGTTTCTACTGCGTGACGTGTCTGAAACACTACCTCGAACTGCTCAGCAACGGGCATGACCCAATCTTTAAGGAAGTTTTCCGCATATTCCTTGCGCACCCTGACTTTGTAGCCATTATGCCGCAGGAAATCCACCATTTCAGCATTGTTGATATCTGCCCAGCGGAAAAGCTTGTCTTCCTGATATACGCCAAGCCAAAAACTCGAAAAGGTCAGAACCTGTTGTAAATCAATCGGCTTTCCCTTCTCGATTTCCACGTATGGGTTGAGCGTAATAAACTCCTTATCTTCTGTCAGTACGAACAGCAACCGCATTGGCTTGTGAAGCACTTTCATCTCCTGAAGCTGCGTCTGGTTGGTTACGTAATCGCCGTCCGAAACGAAAACACGTTCTTCGCTCAGATCACGGAAAATACGCTCAACGTACCTGCCAACCCATTTATGTGCCTCTCTTTTATACTCCGGTGATTCATCCGAAACGGATCCTACACCATTGTTTTTCATATATTTTGTAAGTCCTTCGCCGCTGAACTGCCGGGCAATGCGAACAAGGCGTGAGTCACCTGCGGTCAGTACCGGAATTTCTTCCGGCATATAGTGCGTTCCTGATCCGCCCGCAATACTGCGGATGTGGGTATATTTTTGGGTTTTGGAACTGCTTTTGGCTGAAAAAATACCAAACCCAAAGTCCATTATATTATGCGAACCATTTGGCCAAAACACGTAGAGGGACACCCTCTCATCTCCCACGCCTGACTTATCCAGATCGCTTACCTGATACACCGCAGAAGATTCCGGGATCACCTGATTTCTTAGCCCTTCCCAGTTTTGGTGTACACCTATTTTCTGGATTCCCCTGTCGAGCTGTACCAGTTTCAGTATTCCGTTCTGGTCAACTTTGAAATCGAATTTATTTTCAAGATTGTCTTCCAGAGAATAGCCATACTCAGCCAGAAGTGCATTTTTGTCTTCCGTCCAGTCGCGCATCATTTCAAACGCACGCTCACCAAACTGGTCTCTTAATTTGAAAAGAGCGGCCAGCTTGTGCTCACACAATGGAACATACAGGGTCTGTTTACATGAACATGCCGTTTTGATCTGATTGGAGTTTTCGATACGGTTGAACTGTACCAAAAATTCCACCTCCTTCATGGTCACGCTACAATCCGCAAAACCATCTCTGGTAGAAAGAAGATCTGTTTTGGCAGGCTGATTGCGGGCAAGCCAGGTTTCCCGCGTTACGAGGTCTTCCAGATAGTTGTCCTTAATTGCAGGCAAAACAGCAGTTGAATCTGCCATTTCGTGAAGTGTTGGCTTTACGTAAGCCGGCATTTTGTCCAAAACATACAGGATCATTGCCACGCGGTGCTTGCAAAGACCGCCATAACTATCAGGACAATTACAGGATGTAGTGATGTTGGGTGTGAGGAAATCCGAGATCTTGACTAGATAACTCTGAATCGAATAATCACTCCGGACTTTGAATTCGGCGTAACCGTTTCCATTGTAATCCAGTTTTACCACACTGTAGCCTCCGCTGCTGAATATTGAACGCCCCCTTGACAGGACCTGGCTCTCAGTATTTCTCTTAACGAATTGTGATAATCTTTCCTTCCGCTCGTTGTCCATTTATGCTCAAAAAGTCATTAAACAGCAAAAGTACGGTTTGTTTCCATTTATAAGAAGTCATTAACAAAGTATAATGCGAAACGGCGCAAATTATACCTGATTTAGGTGATTTTGGGTCATCGCAGGTACGGCTGATCCACAATGCCTGTGTAGGCAGATGGTAAATCTCCTTTAATGTGCCTGATAATATTTGCTCCAACGTTGGGGTACAGGAGCATTTGATCAAGTGTCGCTACCGGGAGCCACACAATTTCGAGGGCTGTCGTTTCTTTTTCGTTCAGAACCGGCACACCTGAGATGATTTTTGACAAAAAAACCATGTGTAATGTATCCCGGTTCTGTTCTGTCCAAAGGACTTCGCCGCAAATTACAAGCTGACCAATAGCCACTGTCACGCCAAGCTCTTCCATCAGTTCTCTTTCCAATGCCTTGGTGAGACATTCATTGAGATCCGGATTTCCTCCTGGCAGAGCAAAAACTTCAGTGTTTCCATACACGTATCGCATGGTAAGAATTCGGTCGTTCTCAACGATAACGGCGGCAGGCCTTACTTTCATAGTGAAAATGCTGGTAATCGTGACTAATATTTTTACTCACCCAAAACCATTTTTTCAATGAGCAGCATAAATATATGAATCACTTTGATATGAATCTCCTGAACACGGTCGGCATAACCAAAATGTGGCACAACAATCTCCACATCTGCCTGCCCTGCGAGTTTACCACCATCCTTACCTGTCAAAATAACCACCTTCATTCCTTTGGCTTTGGCTGCTTCCACTCCACGGATGATGTTTGCAGAATTGCCGCTTGTGCTCAATCCCAAAAACACATCTCCCGGCTGGCCTAGTGCCTCAAGATACCTTGAGAATACAAACTCATACCCAAAATCGTTGCTTACGCAGCTGATATGGCTGACATCTGAAATGGCAATAGCTGGCAAAGCGCGACGGTTGTTCCGGTAGCGTCCTGTTAATTCTTCCGCAAAGTGCATGGCGTCGCAGTGGGACCCGCCGTTCCCGGCTGAAAGAATTTTACCATTATTTATGATCGTTTCCGCCATTAGCGTTGCTGCTTTTTCGATCTTGTCAATTTGAACCGGGTCATTCAAAAATGTATCCAAAACGGATTGTGCCTCGCGTAACTCCTGGCTGATAATGCTTTGATAACTCATACTCAATTTCTTAAACGTAATCTGTGTTAAAGACCAAAATTATTAAATGATTCTTCAAAGAAGTTATTGTTTAACTGCTTTCAATACATGCCACTTTTTACCAGGCCCTTTGTGTTTTTCAACTTTAAAGCCGGCGGCTGCGAGTGCGCGTTTGACAATGCCTTTTGAAGAATATGTAACTAATACGCCTCCTGTGCGCGTTTGGGCTGCAATTTTAGACAAAATTTCCTCCGTCCACAGTTCTGGCTGCGCCTTTGGATCGAACGCGTCATAAAAAACAACATCAAAAAGGCGGTCGGATTGGAAGTTCTGCAATGTAACGGCCTGCTTCTGAAAAAGAAAGTAAGGCGAAAGTTGCTGCGCCTCGGACCAGGGAGACCGGTGCAGTTCCATCAATCCGGAATGCGGAATGATATCCTGAAAATTTAGCCGCGAGGCTTCGTCCAGGGATATAGGAAAGGCTTCAATTCCGGAATAGATTACTGATTTTTTATACTTTTCCGCGTTGTACCACGACAGAAAAGCATTAAGTCCCGTACCAAACCCCATTTCAAAGATTTGAACGGGAGCGTCGGATGATTTTTCCAGCAAGGGAATAAGTCCAAGGTTCATGTAAATGTGCCTGGACTCATTGATAGCGCCTGATGTTGAATGGTAATGCTGACCGTACTGCGAATTGTATAAAGAATGTGATCCGTCTTCGGTTAATCTGAGGCGTTCCAAGGCAAGCCAATATTAGTTTGGCAAAAATACTCAAATCATTCTTCTCAGGGTAAGCCGGGTAAAGAAAATATTGCCGTTTCGTTTTACCAGCAACTCTATGCGCTTACCATCACCGAGCTGCATCAGTTTATAAATTTCACTTACATTAAGTTCGGTTGACGGCCGGTCGTCAATAAACAGCAACAGATCGCCTTCTATCAGGCCCGCCAACGCTGCCGGAGATTTTTCCACCACATGATTTATCACATAAGAACGCAGATCTTTGCCTTCAGCCCTGATTTCCAATCCGCTCATATCATGTTCAAAGCTTTCCCGCAATCTGCTTTTAATCGGTTTGAGGACCATATATCTGTCGCGATAATTCATCGTGACCTTAAACCTGCGAAGCAACTCGCAGCCTATATTGCCCTGCCTGTCGAAACTACCATTGAGTTTTGAAGCAAACGCGATGCTGTCCGGAAAAGAAGCAACAATGTTGCTCATTGTATAACGACCAAGACGCAGGTGCTCTACACGACCCAGATTTCCGTTGATAACACCATTGAGGCCACGTCCAAGCTGAGCCCGGATCACTTTTTCAGGCAACTGAAAACTTTCCTTTTTCGTGTTGTTCAATAACAAGGCGTGGCCGGCGCCCGTGTCTATCAGGACGCGTATCGGTCGTTCCCGACCATCGGCAAATAGCGTTACAGCATCAGTGAAGGGTTTTGTATCTTCAATGATCAATGGATGTTTATCTCCTTTGCTGGCTTTGTATTTATATCTGTCGGGCTGCATGAGCAACAATTCTTTTTTTGCAAAATCAATTGTCACTACGAAGTTGTTAAAAATTTCATAGCCAAAAATACCGTGAACCGGAACACCTACATATTCAGATAACCTCAGGAAATCTTCTTCCAGCACCACAATATTCTGGTGATTTGCGTGCAGCCTCCCCATCGCAAACTGGTTGTCAATCGCGACATGGGCAGCAATTGACTTTCCCTCTCCCGCGCCAGTCAGATTCACCTTGCGTGTTAGTCTGAGCTTATCCGGCTTCAAAATGTTGGGATCAGTAATAATAATTGAGCTTACGCCGGTATCCAAAATAAATCTCAGCGAATCGGTATCGTTAATGCGGGCGTATAGAAGAATTAAATTTGAGTGCAGTTCGAACGGGATACGGGCTGTTTTATGATTTTTTTCAAGAAAATAGCCATACTTTTCTCCTGAAACTTCCGGAATATCATCGTTTGACATCCCAACGGACCATTCAGAAAGTAGAAGTAAAAATCCAATTAGTAACCACTGAGACGTTTTCATCGTGGCTTCTTGTTTTAAAGTCTATTATATAAATTTTTATGTCATCACTATAACACGCTGATTTTTTGTTGGTTGTGCCCAAAATTTCTTTTCCTCGTGTAAACCTAAGTGTCAAAATCGTCGTAATCAGTTTCTTAAGTAAATTTAGCGCATTCTGTCTGATTTAAACACAAAAAATTCTTTATATGTCCAAATTATTTTAACTTTTTTTTAAGAAAAATATAGAATACGGTTAATGATGAAATTATGGTAATTTTGTTGCGTAGAATGATGATTTAACACAATAAAAATTAACTCATGCGAAAAAAAATAGTTGCCGGTAATTGGAAGATGAATAAGCTGTCTGAAGAAGCCGTTGCGTTGACTTCCGAACTTGTAAATATGGCCAATGACGAGGTGCGTGGCGATGTGAAAGTGATCCTTTGCCCACCGGCTATTTATCTTACGACTTTAAACAAATACATTGAAAATTCTCCAAATTTCGCGTTAGCTGCTCAGAATTGCTCCGACAAAGATGCCGGTGCCTTCACGGGTGAAATTTCTGCCGGAATGCTTCAGTCGATCGGGATTTCATATGTTCTGATTGGACACAGCGAACGCCGTCAGTATTTTCTGGAATCCAATGCATTTCTGGCCGCAAAGGTTGATGCGGCATTGGCCAAAGGAATTTCCCCAATATTCTGCTGCGGCGAATCACTGGATCAGAGGCAAAATGAGGATTACATCGGATTTGTAAAAAATCAGATCACTGAAAGCCTTTTTCATCTTTCGGAAGAACAATTGTTATCGGTGATCATCGCTTATGAACCAATCTGGGCGATCGGTACAGGACTTACTGCAAGTGCGGAACAGGCGCAGGAAATGCACAAGGCGCTACGTGCGCACATTGCATCGAAGTATGGTGAAGCTGTTGCCGAAGAAATATCCATTCTTTACGGAGGCAGCGTAACGGCTGCAAGCGCTCCTGAACTATTTGCTTCTCCTGATATCGACGGAGGACTTGTAGGTGGTGCATCTCTTAAATCCCGTGAATTCATCAATATTATCAAAGCAAGATAATTGATAATTCAGTAACAAAACGGCCGTTATTTCATTGCGAATAACGGCCGTTTTGTTTAGTTCTTGGTAATTACAAGTTCCACTCTTCTGTTTTTCTTCCGCTCCTCTTCCGAACCACTTTTGGTATAAGGCCTTGTCGAACCGTAACCCTTCGATTCAATTCGCTTCTCATCAATTCCTTTTTGTACCAGATAGGTTTTCACAGATTCTGCCCTGTTTTGTGACAATTCGATATTTTTGTCAAAATCACCGACCTGATCTGTGTGCCCTTCCACGCGGATGTGTATTTCGGGATTCTCGCGCATCATGTCAACGAGGCTGTTTAATTCAGCTCTTGATTCATCGAGAAGGGAAAATTTGGAGGTTTCAAAATATATATTTTTAAGCGCGATCGTTTCGCCTGCGATGAGTGGTGTCAGATAAAAATCTTTAACCAACGCTTTTCCCGCTGAATCAGCCGGTGTTACATTGAAGCCCGCTCCATAAAATCCTTTAGAGACGACCTTTAATTCATAATTCCCTTTCGGGTCGACTCCTATGCGATACTTGCCGGAAGATGATTTGAACTGCAGAGAGTCTCCATTTTCCACGTAGGAGATTTGTGCAGGAATAGGTTGCTTCGTCTTTGAATTGTAAACGGTTCCCTGAAGCTGGGCAAGTCCAATTTCATTTTTAGCTATTTCTGTTTCCTCTTCTTTCGGAGCAGGCGCCACTTCTTCGGCTTTTTTGGCGACAGGTTTTGGCGCTTTGGCTGCCGGTTTCGCCGTCTTTACATTCGTATTCTTCGGCGGGTTCTTTACATGAATTCCATAGAAATTCCAGGACTGCTGGCCTCTGACACTTCTCCCTTCGTAAAAATCGAATGTCTCTATTCCGGGCGTCAAACGCTCGAAATATGCAACAAAATCAACCTTTTCACCAGAAGTGACCTGTCTGCGCGTATCAGTTGGAATGTTTTCTGCTTTAACAAACTTAAACTTCGTATTAATGTCTCCCGGCTTGTATAATCTTGTTTCCTCATCCAGCCAGATCTGACTTCCGGATATTCCGCCTTGTCTCATTCCTGGTGGCACCGGAAGTAAATTTTTGGGCGAACCGTGTTCAGTAAACTGGAGATAAACAATGGTATAAGAATCGGTGAGTTCGACACGTTTTATTTTTACATAGTCGGCCGATTGTTCCTCAACTCTGGGGTTTTCGGTAATTTGTCCGAAACTGGCATGAACGGAAAGCCCAATGGCGAAAAAAGCTGCCAAAAGCGGTCTGAAATACATGGCGGTTAAAAGTTAATTTTATGAATTAAAACTAAAAACGCCTGTTTAAACGAGATAGTTTGTTAAAATTTGTTAAACAGTGCATCTCCTTGATTTTCAGAAATGTAAACCTTCCAAAATTCGGGATCGTAGCGTTCCCACGCGTGGCAGGCAAACGGCAAATTTTCTTCGGTTAATTTAAAAGAAGCAGCAGGACTCTTTTCAAAAGCAAAGTGCATCGCTTCCCGCCAGGAAGGTAATTTCATGAACAATTTCATCGGAATCAGCCGGGTTGCTTCCTGCGAAAAGAGCATATCCTCGTTCCCTGTCCATGCCGGGTAAAACAGGTTATAAATTTTGAGATACCGGATAAAAGACTGCACCTTCCTCAGCGATAACCCGCCATTTAAAACAAAACGACGCTTAGAAAGCGAATCAGAATAGAATTGAGCAGACTCCGCTGGCAACGCGTCAAATTCATCAGGGTGCAACGTAGGAGCACCGATATAGTCAAAACCTCTTACGCACCAAGCCGCAAGTTCATCTCTGAACACAAACGCATCCAGCTGATAAATCAAGATATAATCGTATGCGGTGAATTCTTTATAGAAATGAACGGAGGTCAAAAGCTGGTTGTAGCCGGCTGTGCCCTTGAAATATTTATCTTCAAATGACACAAATTCCAGATTTGGAAAATGCTCTTTAAGTTCGTCGATATTAAGGCTCTGCGGTTTTACAATTTTGACAGGATAATTGGCCAAAATTTCCATTCCCTGCTGCAACGACAACCGTTCCGCACCGGAAAGCGATGACTGGTAAACCGGTATGAGCACCGCAACAGACGGCTTTGGATACTTGCTTTTCAAATTTGTTTACTTCGTTTATTCAACAATATCGCCAATGGCGGGCAGCCACCAGTCTTTGCTGCTAAAAGTATAATAGCCACGCACAATATCGTTCATTACCGGCGAAATTCTTAGCAAACGGTTCTCCGGAAGTGTAGCTCTTTTTTTGAAATGCTTTTGCGCCAGATATAATTTGATCAGCTTTTCACGGGGAACCAGTGGAACTTCGCGAAGTTGTACATATAGTTTTTCGAGATTGTCCGCTCTTTCTGCAAGCGGAAGTAGCTTCTCGTTCCGGTCACGGCTCATCCGGTCCTTCATGCTCACATATTCCACTTTTCTGCCAAAACCCACCTGCTGTCCATTGTGGATTCTGTAATAAATGAGCGTATCTGCGACAAAACCTATTTTTTCCTGAAGACAAAGTACCATGGCTATCCAGGCGTCGTGAATCAATTCCGGGATGTGCGTTGGAAAAGGAGTCAGTCGTTTTAAAGCAGATTTACGTATTGAGAGTGTTGCGCCTGTAACTACAAAACTGTAAAAAAGAATTTCATGCCCCAGCCCCTTAATCCATTTATCCTGCAAAACGTCATTGAATTCTATTTCTTGCCAAATGGTACGGTTCGTAGGTTTCGAATCATCGTCGATCATCATGGCATCGGAAAAAACAGCATCCATTTGGGGGTGCTGCTGATAATATGCCAGATGTTTTTCAACTTTATCTTTGCGCCATAGGTCATCCTGATCTGAAAGAAAAATGATGTCGCCATTACAAAGGGAAAAGCATTTCTCGAAATTTTTGGTAGAGCCCAGGTTTTTCTCATTACTGTGAATGAAAACCGGAAATGCGCTTGTCTTGCCAAAATTTTTCAGTACTTCCAGGGTATCGTCATTCGATCCGTCATCACACACAACCAGTTCATCTACGGGGACTATCTGATTGGCAATGCTCTCCAACTGTTCAGGCAGAAACTTTGCCCCGTTGTAAGTACACATAGCCACTGAAATCATATTCTCTATTTGTTGTTGAAGATAAAAACGATGCAAGTTAAGAGGCAATTACCTCATTTCCGAAAAATAATAATGTGACCCTCCGCACCGTGACTGTTATTGTTTACGTGGAGATTCGACGCCGGTCACAACTTTATGATCAACTGCCCACTTCATTGTCTCAGAATAATGGGCAGCATCTTTGAAATATATCAAGCGAACGGCGGGGTTTTTCTCCCATTTTTCAATCCTTTCGACGATTTCCTCATTGCTCTCTCTAAATTCGTGCCAATTGTTGTAGAAACTGAAACTCCATAAAAATACACCGGAGATGGAAATCAGATTGACAATATGTTCCCTGATCACCTTTCTGTCCCACAAAACCAGAATGAGCATAACCGGGATGATGGAAGTGAAAAACATGTATCTCGGTGCAATTCCGCCGGCGGATTTTGTATCGAATCGGGAAATCGAGATGATAATGCCCGTCAGAATCGGGAGCGAAAATAAGGAATACAGTAGCGGATTTCGGCGTGCATATCCGTTGAAGAACAAGTAAGCCCAGTACACCAGCACACCAACGCCGACAACTGCGCAAATCGTAATGTTAACGTATCGCCAGAATTCTCCCGCAGGATTTATAAAAAGAAAACTTCCGTTAAACGTAAGTAAAAGGCGCGCCATCCAGGCTACCTGAAAGGTCCCGCGATCGGGTTTTTCTATGTCCGACATAGACACAAACAAAACCATTAACAAAACGATTGTTAGCATCGCCCAGATCAGGAGGAGACCATGTTTTTTCTGAGCCCAGAGTATATACCCCCCCAGAAACAACGCCAAAAAACCATTTCCGAAGGAAAAGACAGCCATCAAAACAAACAAAACAGCGAGTAAAAATGGGCCACCGGCCAGCTGTTCCGACTTGTTCAAAAAGTAGAGACTTAAAATAGAAAAGAAAAAAACTGTGTAATATTGAATTCCACCCCAGTAATAAAAGGACACTTGCCAGAATGAAAGATTAAGTAGGAAGACCGATCCGATCAAAATTGCTGCCGCAGCGGGAAATTTGTTCTGGATCATGATCATGACCAGCAAGGCCAGGCTTCCGATCAGGAAAATGTTTTGAAATATGACCAGATGCGCAAAATTGAGCTGATTAAAAAAGTAGTAATATGTGACCGCAACCAGCCTCGACAGAAATATCCGGTGCTCGTTATGCCGACTGAACAGCATTTCAATTTTCTCGAAAAAAGTGTGCGGCTCAAAATAGAATTTTTTTATGAAAGATAGCGTGGCATCGTAGTCATCATAAGAAGGAACGCTGAGGGAATCGTGCAAGAGCGTGAAGCTGAAAATAAAAAAAATAATCACGCTCAGCCCGATGGAGATGTATTTGATCATTATTCGAATATTTTTGTTACCATAACCCGTTGAGTTGCAAGCCAACTGTTTTTAAAAAAATAGACTAAAGTAATATAAAGGTTTCAATTATGCCGATGCAGGATCAATTAAAAAAGGCGATTATACAAATGTTGCCAAAGGAAAAGGATAAATTACTATTACGACTTATTGCCAAAAATAGTACGCTTACCGACAAACTGTATTTTGAATTAATAGAAGAATCTCTAACAATTCCCGAAAGAAGGGAAGCTATTTCCAGCCATATTTTGTCGCTATCCCAGATGCGGCAGGATTCTCCGGCCTGGATTCTGACAGAGATGAGAAATCTGAGTGGGGATATCGCGTATCACGTAAAGGTAACCAAGGACAAACTGGGTGCTCTGGAACTCAACCTCTTTCTGATGAACACTTTTCTTGAAGCATATCGCGACAGACTTTCCGGTTATACATCGAGAACTGATAAAATTGCGTTGTACATCGCCAAAAAAGCACTTACAATTGTGAATGGCCTGAACAAACTGGACGACGATTATCGTTTTGATTTCAGAAAGGATGCCAATAACATGCTCGGTCTGGTACACAGTCTGTGCTCAAAAATGTACGTACGCCAACTCGATATTCCCTCTGAATTAGAGTGATTTCAAATATGTTTTGTTTACAATGTCGCATGCGAATTTTATTGAAAATCACATCAATTTATGAATACCCCAAAAACTGCCTTGCTGATTATTGATGCACAATTTGATTTTTGTCATCCAAAAGGATCATTGTTTGTTCCGGGTGCGGAGCAGGATGTACAAAGAATCGCGCAACTCATTGCCAGGCTTGGACAAAAGTTAGATCAGATTTTTGTTACGCTGGATACACATCAGGTTCTGGATATCGCCCATCCGCTTTTTTGGGAAGATCCTAATGGCAATACGGTCGCCCCCTTTACCCTGATTACAGCAGCTGCCGTCCAAGCTGGAAAATGGGTGCCTCGTTATCATAAGGAATATGTTATTGAATATTTGAAAAAACTGGAAACCGAAGGTGAATTTCAACATTTCATCTGGCCTGAACACTGCCTGATCGGATCCGCAGGAGCTGCGTTGGACGACACCATTTTACACGCAGTATTATCCTGGACACACCTGCAAAGAAAAGATTACAAGGCTATCGTCAAGGGAATGAATCCCTTAACAGAACATTTCGGTATTTTCCGGGCGCAAGTTCCCATCGCAGAAGACACTGAAACGGGTCTGAATGAGACATTTCTGACGGATCTTGAAAAATTTGATCAAATTCTGGTAACTGGTGAGGCACGCTCCCATTGTGTTGCCACGAGCATAAAACAAATTCTGGATTTTGCGCCTGCTCTCGCTCCGAAAGTGCACGTTCTGACCGACTGCATGTCCGATGTAACAAACTGGGGCCACCTGGCCGATCCCATTTTTGAATCAGCACGTGCAGCAGGTATGACGTTTAGTAATTCCAAAAATGTCCACCTCTGATTACAATTTCAGGCAAACATGAATGGCATGATTATTCATATATTTTTCCTGTTGAAAAACCAAAACTAATTGGAAGGTTTTTCGGTTAGTTAAAAGATAGAGGCTTCCAATTATCCGCCTCATTTAGCCCATTTGATTTCCCCGTATGACGCAATTACCTGAGCCCCGGATTGAGGCCGACAAGTTTGACGAACTTGATCCGAGACAATATATTCTGATCAAAGGCGCCCGAGTTAACAATTTGAAGAACATAGATGTAGCCATTCCACGTAATAAACTGGTGGTTATAACAGGGTTGTCGGGCTCTGGCAAGTCATCACTGGCTTTTGACACCTTGTTTGCTGAGGGGCAGAGGATGTATGTAGAAAGTCTGAGCAGCTACGCGAGGCAATTCCTTGGACGGATGGAAAAACCTGAGGTAGAATACATCAAAGGAATTTCGCCGGCTATTGCCATTGAACAGAAAGTTAACACACGAAATCCAAGGTCGACAGTTGGTACCTCTACCGAAATTTATGATTATCTGAAACTACTCTTCGCCAGGATCGGCCATACTTTTTCACCCGTATCAGGTGAATTGGTGAAAAAAGATTCCGTTTCGGATGTGGTGAATTTTATCCTGAATAATGAAGAAGGGGTCCGTGTGATGATCCTGGCTCCGCTACACGTTCGTGAAGGCCGTACGCAACAGGAAGAATTATCAATTTTGCTGTCAAAAGGTTACAACCGCATTATGCTCAACGGAGGTGTCGTCAATATCGAGGACGCGCTGGAAAATCATGAAACTTATTCTCAGTCAGGCAATCAGATTTTCATTTTGGTCGACAGAGCGGCTGTACGCCATGATGATGAAGACACGCAGTACCGGCTTTCAGATTCCGTTCAAACTGCATTTTTTGAGGGTGAGGGAATTTGTATCGTACAGGTATTGGATGGAGAGGAAAAGGTTTTTTCGGACAAATTTGAGCTGGACGGAATCACTTTTGAAGAACCTACCGTTAATCTGTTTAGCTTCAATAATCCATTTGGAGCATGCAAACGCTGCGAGGGTTTTGGCAAGGTTCTGGGTATTGACCCGGATCTGGTTATTCCCGACAAAAATCTTTCGGTTTACGACGGAGCGATTGCGCCCTGGCGTACGGAAAAAATGAGTGAATGGCTGGTGCCACTGGTCAGGAACGGCGTAAAATTCGATTTCCCGATTCACAAACCTTACAAAGAACTTACCGCCGCGCACAAGGAACTACTATGGACGGGAAACCAATATTTTCAAGGGATCAATGCATTTATCGCCGAACTGGAATCGCAGACCCACAAGATTCAGTATCGTGTAATGCTGTCACGTTTTCGAGGCCGTACTACTTGTCCTGATTGTCGGGGATCACGTTTAAGAAAGGATGCATCTTACGTTAAGGTGGGTGGCGCTTCAATTACCGATCTCGTCCTGATGCCTATAACGGGAGTGTCTGCGTTTTTCAAATCCGTTGAATGGAATGATCACGACCGTCAGATCGCCCGGCGAATTTTGACTGAAATTGAAACCCGATTGGATTATATGATCCGTGTCGGTCTTGGTTATCTTACTTTAAATCGTCTGACCAATTCTCTGTCGGGCGGTGAATTTCAGCGTATTAAGCTGGCAACTTCGTTGGGTAGCGCGCTCGTGGGATCCATGTATATTCTGGATGAACCGAGCATCGGACTGCACCCCCGTGACACGCAAAGGCTTGTTGGCGTTCTGGAATCTCTGAGAGATCTGGGCAATACGGTCATTGTTGTGGAACATGAAGAAGAAGTAATGCACGCCGCGGACCAGATTATTGATATCGGTCCCGAAGCAGGTTCGGGAGGAGGACATGTTGTTTTTCAGGGAAACTGGGACCAAATCCGTAACCTCAGGAATGAGCCTTTGGAAGAAAATGGTCTGATCTCGCATACCTTGGAATTCTTGCTGGGACAGGACGAAATCCCCGTTCCTAAAATAAGGAGAAAGGCGGTACATTTTCTTGAAATTAAGGGAGCAAGAGAAAATAACCTGAAAGAAGTTGATGTAAAAATTCCTTTGAATACGCTGACGGTGGTAACAGGTGTAAGTGGGTCAGGGAAATCGACTTTGATAAGAAAAATATTATATCCCGCGCTAATGCGGCAAAAAGGAGAGTTTAGTGAGGATGTGGGCAGATTTGACACTTTGTCCGGAAGCGTTGATCGCATCGAAGTGATTGAAATGATTGACCAGAATCCGATAGGCAAATCATCAAGATCCAATCCTGTTACCTATATAAAGGCATACGATTACATCCGGCAAATGATGTCCGACCTGCCGCTTTCCAAGGCCAGGGGCTATAAGCCATCTCACTTTTCCTTTAATGTCGATGGGGGGCGATGTGAAATCTGCCAGGGTGAAGGCCAGGTAAAAATTGAAATGCAGTTTATGGCCGACATTTATCTGAAATGTGAAGGTTGTAACGGAAAACGTTTCAAACAGGAGATTCAGGAAGTACAATATGACGGCAAGGATGTTGCGGAAATTCTGGATATGACCGTCGACGAGGCGATTGCGTTTTTCAGAAAGTCGGAACCCAAGCTGGCGGACAAGCTGATGCCGTTGCAGGAAGTTGGGCTCGGTTATGTAGGCCTGGGGCAATCTTCCAATACCCTGTCGGGCGGAGAAGCACAACGGGTGAAGCTCGCTTCATTTCTTGGAAAAGGTTCTTCAAACAAGGGCAAAATGCTGTTCATTTTTGATGAACCTACGACCGGGCTCCATTTTCATGACATTAAAAAACTACTTAAAGCGATAAATGCGCTGGTAGAACAAGGCGACAGCGTGATCATCATCGAACATAACATGGAAGTAATTAAGTGCGCCGACTGGATTATCGATCTTGGGCCCGAGGGTGGAGAAGGTGGCGGATATCTCACATTTTCAGGTACACCAGAAGAAATGGCGAAATTGGGAGGAAACTATACGGCCGATTTCTTAAAGGAGAAATTGTAGCAATAATCGGTGAATAATTTTATTTTGCGAAGTATGTCATTTATATTTGTGACATAATTCACAAATATAAATTTGTGTTATGGGAGAGTACAAAGCATTTGCTGACAAATATGTGCACTACGGAGCGAGTCCGGCTTCGGATTTTAGCGTGATTAACAAGTCTCGTGCTGGCGTTCATCGCTCGCTCGTTGATGATGTGTCCGGGATAATAGGCCTTACTGATAATGAAATGGCGCATATTCTTGGTATGACACCCCGAAATCTGCATCGAATACAACCGGAAAAGCTTCTTGGTACCGATGCTTCCGAGCGATTATTGTTGTTGAGAAACATAATACTACATGGTCTGGATACTTTTGAAGGAAAAAAACCAGTGGTGCTACATTGGCTTAGAAATCCCGTTCAAGAGTTAAACAATCAGTCACCTTTACAATTGATGGATACGATTACCGGTTTTGGCCTCGCAGATGATGTGTTAGGTAGGCTGGATTACGGTCTTCCCGCCTGAAAATTGTTTCGTTTATGCCGATTGTCTACCGCATTATCCGGGAAAAATTTCGTGATCAGTCGCTTTCAACCGAGGGAAGCAGGTTGTACGGTGCGCGTTGGAATCCCAAAGGAATCGGAATATTATATACAACTTCAACTCCCGAATTGGGCCTCATAGAAACACTTGCCCACGCGCCGGGCGTACGTTACGAAGATTTGCCCGCTTACTGGCTTTCCTCAATTGAAATTCCCGATACTATTCGCCAATATGAAGTAAAAGACCTTCCAGCCTATTGGCAGGATAATGATTACGAACGTACGCAATATTGGCTTAAAGACTGGCTGCGAAAACCTGATATCCTGGCGATTGCCATCCCTTCGGTGATTGTTCCCTTCTCCAAAAACGTGCTTCTCCATCCAGGACATGAATTATTTAAGGATATAAAATTAATTGACCAGAAACGCATTCCTGTTGACAGAAGATTATGGCGACTGGATCAGCCATGAGGTTCATTTCAATTTTGCATTAATAAAACCAAAAATTAATTTCCCTCTTTGCTTCTGATAGCCTGAACGGTTTTTCAAATCGTACATATTCTTTGAGTATAGAAAATGACTCTTCATCTTATTGAATCAGAAATAAATATCCGAGCGCATGAAATTATTTAGAACAGGAAACGGCATTCTCCTTGAAAATGAAGATCGTTTTTTTCGTTTGCATGAAACTGAATGGGACCTGGTTGTTAACCGGGATGACTTATTTGACTGGCTGGAAATACAGACACAACAGTTGATTCCAATCGTCTTTTCTGACGATATGCCAATGCCGGAAATACTGGCACCAATTGGTACGCAGGAAGTTTGGGCGTCCGGGGTAACTTATTTCAGAAGCCGGACGGCGCGTATGGAAGAATCCGAAAAAGCGGGAGGTGGTAATTTTTATGACCGGGTTTATGACGCGGAACGCCCTGAATTGTTTTTTAAGTCTACGGCCTGGCGGGTCATAGGCAACCACGGACAAGTGAGAATACGAAAAGATTCTACCTGGGATGTTCCGGAACCTGAACTTACGCTTTTTGCAAGTTCGTCAGGTACGCTCGTGGGCTACACCATCGGTAATGACATGAGCTCCCGCAGTATTGAAGGAGAAAATCCATTGTATCTTCCTCAGGCTAAGTCATATACAGGAAGCGCGGCATTGGGGCCATGCCTTTATGTTCCGAAAGAAGTTTTGTCCCAGGATACAGTTATAGATTTGTCGATCGTACGTGGTTCGGAGGAAGTTTTTAATGGTGAAGTAACACTTGCCCAGATGAAAAGAAAACCGGAAGAATTGCTCGAATTTCTTTTCCGCGAAATGGCGTTCCCGTCAGGATGTTATCTGATGACCGGAACAGGTGTAATTCCACCGTCTGACTTTACATTACAAAGCGGAGATATCGTACACATCACCATTGAACCAATCGGAACGTTGACCAATGTGGTAGCATAGAGTTATTGCGTTTTGAGCATAAAAAAGCAGGTGCCGTTTGGACACCTGCTTTTCCTTTATCTATACGACTTCGTTAACTAGCTTCTTGCCAAAGCCGGCGCTATAAAAGCATATACTACTGACTTCATTAAGTCAACAAATTTCGAAACAACAGAATTTTCAACTTCTTTTTCCTCCTCAGCCTTGAAGAATGAAGATGGTCCTTCTTCAAGAATCCTATCGTTAAGCGTAACCATACCGCTTACTTTATTCGTAAAACGCTGTACCGCAGATTGATTCCCCTTGATACCGGCTGTCTTAATCTCAGCCTTTCCTGTCATCGTTTTGCAGGCAGCTGCTTTGGTTTTAACAACATGCATTTCTTTCCCGCTCTGCAGCTTTTTATGTGCTACAAACATATTGTGCGCATAACCTGTGGCATTTGCCTGAAGGCTGAACAGAAATAAGACGGCGATTAATTTTAATGTTTTCATGGCTCTATTTATTAGTCGTATAGAAATATCGATGGCTAAGACTCTTTGTAACTAATTGACAGTACAAATATATATGTTTTAGATGGTATCTTGCAATACATAGTACCTTGTTTTTAACAATTTTTATAAAATATTTTTTTCAAAGTACCAGAATCGCCCAATTTGGCGGATTTGCTAATCGGTTAAGAGATGGAAAATTAGTGATAAAGGTTGCATCAATAGATAAAATTTTGTCGAAACGCAGGTATTTTGGTATGAACCGTAGCAGATTCCGGACGAAACAGAAAAGCACCGAATGAGAGTTTCACACGGTGCTTTACGATTGCAAATATGAACCTGTTACTTTTCTCTAAAGAAAATTGTGATCGGAACACCGGAAAAATCGAAATTTTCACGCATCCTGTTTTCGAGATAACGCAGATACGGGTCTTTCACATTTTTTGGATTACTGCTGAAAAATACAAAAGTAGGCGAAGGCGTTGGGAGCTGGATCATGTATTTAATATTGATATATTTTCCACGATCTGCCGGTGGCGGATATTTCTCGATCTCTTTCTGCATCACTTCGTTCAATTTTGAAGTGGTGATCTTCTTGGTTTTATTTTTATAAACCTCCATCGCCTTTTCCATCACCTGGTGAATCCGTTGTTTTTCAACAACAGAAGCAAAAATGATTGGCATGTAGTTCATCGGCGAAAGTCTTTCCAGCAACGCCTTTTTGTAGGCATCTGCTGTTTTTGAATCCTTCTCGATCAAATCCCATTTATTGACCATAATCACAATGCCTTTTTTCGCCTTATCGGCCTGGCCAATGATTGTCAGATCCTGACCTTCCAACCCGAGTGTAGCGTCCAGAAGCACAATACAAACGTCCGATTCCTCCATCGCTTTCACCGACCGCAGCGTTGAGTAATACTCAATATCTTCGTTCACTCTCGATTTTCTTCTCAATCCGGCTGTATCCGTCAGAATGAATTCCATTCCGTAGGCATTGTAATGGGTATGGATTGCATCACGGGTTGTACCGGCGATATCTGTCACAATACTTCTATCGGTCCCTGTCAACACGTTCAGAAACGATGATTTCCCTACATTTGGACGGCCCATAATGGCAATCCTCGGAATGCCCGCTTCGGGATCTTCTATACCCGCAGTTTCGAAATGGGTGATCACTTTATCCAGTAATTCACCTGTTCCAAAACCGGTTTGTGCAGAGATTGCAAAAATTTCATCCGCAATGCCCAATTCATAGAATTCCGCAGCAGACTGGTAACGTTCCGTAGTTTCTGCTTTGTTGGCTACAAGGTATACCGGTTTGTTGAAACGACGCAAAACATTCGCAAAGTCTTTGTCAAGATCAGTAAGGCCCGACATCGTATCTACCATAAATAATACTACGGTCGATTCTTCCAGCGCCAGCTCCACTTGTTCGCGGATCGCGCCTTCAAAAATATCCTCTGAACCGACGACATATCCGCCAGTATCAATTACCGTAAAATATTGGTCTGTCCATTCTCCATATCCGTAGTGGCGGTCGCGCGTAACGCCGCTCTGGTTATCCATTATCGCCTTGCGGCTTTCGGTAAGTCTGTTAAAAAGTGTAGATTTCCCCACATTCGGGCGTCCTACAATTGAAATAATATTTGCCATGATAGCCTTTAAAATTTGATCCGGAAAGATTTACACTTTCCTCCGTTTTACTTATTTATTTTACTCTTCATAACCAAACTGACGAAGCTTTTTGTCGTTGCTTCTCCAATCCGGTTCTACTTTTACGTGTTGCTCGAGAAACACCTTTTTTCCAAAAAACGCTTCCATATCCTCACGCGCCTGGGTACCGATCTTTTTCAGCATTTCGCCTTTTTCACCAATAATAATCCCTTTCTGGCTTTTGCGTTCTACCAGGATTTCGGCACGGATAACGATGATGTCGTCACGTTCCTTGAATTCAGAAATTACCACTTCGGAGCTGTATGGGATCTCCTGGCGGTAATTGAGGAATATTTTCTCACGAACAATTTCCGAAGCAAAGAAACGCTCAGGCTTATCGGTTAGTTCGTCCCGATCAAAATAAGGCGGGTGGAATGGCAATCTGGTAATGACGGCGTCAAAAAGTGTCTGGATATTGGCATTGTGTAGTGCAGAGATAGGAATAATTGCCGCAGGTTGAATCGCTTCTTCCCATTCATCCATTTTTCGTTTTAATTCCTCCTCGGACGAAAGGTCAATTTTATTCAAAACCAAAATAACCGGAGCCACCGTTCTGATCAGCAAGGGCGTCACCTCATGATCAGCTGCCTTCTCTCCCACTTCTGTCACAAACAAAACCACATCCGCATCTTCCAGTGAGCCTTTTACAAAGGTCATCATGGAATCGTGCAGCTTATAGGCGGGTTTAACTACACCAGGCGTATCTGAATACACCAGTTGAAATGGGATATCTTCATGTTTTCCGTTCAGAATCCCCATAATCCGATGGCGTGTTGTTTGCGCTTTGGAGGTGATTATCGACATTTTTTCACCTACCAGCACATTCATCAGCGTGGATTTACCCACATTGGGCTTACCAATTATACTGACAAAACCAGCCCGGTGATCCCTTAAAGGAATATTATTTTTTTCGTTGTTTTCCATTCTTGTTTTCAAATTTTTTCTTCATCTCCGGTTCATTTCAAATTCAACCCGAGGTATTATGGAACCAGTTTGTCATCCAGCAGGCGGTTCACATATTGCTGGATAAATGCTTTCACCTGTGCTTCCATGGGTTGCTGCACGTCAGGAAGTTTACCGTTCAGGTCATTTTTCAATAATCTGTCCTTCTGGTAGTTATACAAGCCTACCGGCTTCGTACCGTCAAACTGCAAAACATAAGGGCCGGTGTACCATTGATAAACACCATCGTAGTTTATCGCATAGTTCGCAGATCCACTCTTAAACACATTTTTCCCAAATGAAAAATAGGGTTTGTCGTAATGCAGATATCCCAGAACCGAAGGCATGATATCGATTTGCTGAACGAGCTTATTCCGGTCCACTCCTTTCATTGTACTATCCGAGGGACAAAAGAAAAGTATGGGTATTGAAAAACCTCCAACTGAAGTCTGGTATTCAGGATGATATGCAAAGGTAGCATGATCGGCGGTGATAACAAAAATTGTATTCTTATACCAGGGCATCGTTTTGGCTTTCTCAAAAAAACGTTTGAGCGCATAGTCCGTGTAACCCATTGGTTCACAAACAGGAAGAGGGCCTTTGGGAAACTTATTTTTAAAGCCTTCGGGCACCTGAAAAGGGTCGTGCGAGGACACCGTAAATAGCGTACTCATGAATGGCTCCGGAAATGTGTTCATCTCTTTTGCCCAATACTGGAGAAATTTTTCATCCCAGATTCCCCAGACCCCATCGTAATCTTTGTCGTTGCCGTATTCCGTTTTACCATAATAATGTTTTACGCCAATCAGGTTGGTAAATGCCTGAAAACCCATAGAGCCATTCGGTGCGCCATGGAAAAAAGACGTGTGATAACCTTTTTCTCCCAGCATTCCGGGAAAACTGGGAAGTGTATTGTCGGTGTATTTCGTAGTAATAAACGGTTCGCGAATACCCGGAATGCTGGTCATTACGGAGGGTATTGCTTCGATTGATTTTACCCCATTTGCAAATGAATACCAGAAAACCTTGCTTTCGTTCATCATCGAATCCACAAAGGGCGTGTAGCCGGCATATTTTCCCCCATCCAACTCACGATTGTAACCACCAACCAGCTCTTTTCCAAGACTTTCCCATATTAAAATCACGACATTCATGCGCTTGAACGGAACTGCGGAAGAATCGGGCAGATGAATGGGGTCAAAATTCCTGCTTAACTCGGACGCATCAGAATAATATTTAACACGCTCATAGTCAGCCACTCCTATGGTTTTATAAATACAGAATGGTGTGTTGAGTGCAATAAACATTTCCTTTGGCTTTTGCACATATTCTCCCGCATTACTGAGTGTAATCGGCCGTGTGCTATGTAAAAACCCGCCGCGTACCCCGCCTATAAAGAGGTAAACCGTCAGCGCCATGAGGACTGCATGTACTAAAAAAAACTGCCATAAGGCATAAACGGGCGGTGTTCCCACCCTGGTTCGTTTACTCACAAATACCAATGACAAAATCATCAGAATCCAAATCAGAAAAACATACCAATACCTGACGATGAACCCGCCAATGACCCAATGCAGATTATTCTCATGGGAAAACTCAGCTAAAACGGTCCACGTTGTTCTTTTTATGGTAAAATGATAGTAGATAAAATCCATGCAATTGGTCATAAGGGCCACCGCATTCGTGAAGATATACAGGTAATCCAGCCCCTTCTGATATCCTTTACGGTATTTAAAAGTAAAAGGAACACACATCAGCAACACATACAGGATGTTGGTGTAGAGCACGGCAACGGTATCAAAGCGCAATCCGCCAATAAAAAGTTTGGATGCGCCCTCAGCTGTAATACCTGGAAAATATCCCTGATTAAAAAAATAGAAAAGACCTCGGCAGACGGAGAATAAAAACATTACCCATATCAACCTGAAAATCAGTACAAAATGGATACTTTTTTTAGAAACTGGTGTATTCAAAAACAGACTCATTTAAGCGGATACGTGTCAGAATAAATCCCAAATCGGAAAATTTTTACAAAAATAGTTGTTTAATATTTAATAATTGTTGTATGTTTGCACTCCAATTCAACGACACCGCGGGATGGAGCAGTTGGTAGCTCGTTGGGCTCATAACCCAAAGGTCGCTGGTTCGAGTCCAGCTCCCGCTACACAGAAAGCCACTTTTATAAGTGGCTTTCTTTTTTTTGGTACAACAATGAATAAATTCGCTACAAAAAGAGGACCATATCATCGGATATTGGCCTTTTTGAAACCTTATGCGATGTTGTTAATTATCGAACCTTCTTTTGACAGTAAATAGGTCGCCGGCTTGACCGGCTGATTATGCATTTAGAAAAAACGCTGCTCCAGGATTTTATTGACTTGCTTGCTGACAGAAAATCACTCCGAATATTGACAAAATTTGAAAATTTGGTTTCCTTCGGAAGCGCATAATTTATTTGCGACAGAGGTTAAATGGTGGTGGAAGTTTAGCCCTCGATCAGATCCCGGATCACCACCGAAGCACAGGTAGCGCCGAAAGTAGCTGGCAAATAGGACATTGTTCCGTATGCCGATTTTTTATAATTACTGCCGTCTGTCAATATCAGCGACTCTTTTAACTGCTCTTCTGAGGAAAAAACGGCTTTAATCCCCTTGTAAATCCCCTCTTTCTTCAGATTTTTCCGTACCTGCTGGGCGAAATTACAATTGAAAGTTTTCGAAATATCAACCACTTTTAGCATTGTCGGGTCCATTCTGCCGCCCGCGCCCATAGAACTAACAATACGCAAATTCCGCTGAAAGGCCTGTTTCAAAAAGGTAATTTTAGGCGTTACACTATCAATGGCATCTACAATATAATCATAAGGGTGCGCGGAGAGAATTTCTTCAACGGCATCCGGATTGATAAACGTTTTGATCACATGCAAAGTCAGTTCCGGATTAATGGCCCTCAATCTTTCCGCCATAATATCCGCCTTACTTTCACCGTGGTTGGTGGAGAGTGCAGGAAGTTGCCTGTTTCTGTTTGTTGGATCCACTGTGTCGCCATCGACGATCGTCATGGTGCCGACGCCGTTTCTACAAATAAATTCAGCGGCAAATGAGCCCACTCCACCCAAACCGATTACCAGTACATGTGCTCTACTGAGTTTTACCAGATTTTCTCTTCCAATTAATAACTCTGTTCTGGACAACCAGGTAAAATCTTCCATTATCGCTGAAATACGTTTGAAAAGTTTCTTTCGAGCTGCAAAACAATCTCATTTTTCGAAATATTTCTAACCCGGGCTGCGGTTTTGTAGATTTCCCTGATGTCCAGGTCGGCATCATCTGTTTCCAGAAATAGCTTTTCCAGGGGTACAGACCGAAATGTATTCAGGATTGCTTCATTGAAACCCAAGACAGATTTACCAAACGATAAATAATAACCCTGATCTATCACGGGCTGAACAAGCGACAATTTGTTATTGATTCCGTGAAAAATAACAGGAACGGCAACGTCTTTCAACAATAACAAAACCTCATTGAATGCTTTGACACAGTGAATAATCAGAGGTTTGCTCAATTCCTCCGCCAGCTTTATCTGGTATTGAAATGCTTTAATTTGTAAATCCCAATCTGTGGTGCAGAGCTTGTCCAATCCGCATTCACCAATAGCCAGTACTTCACGTGCAGAAGCATATTTTGCCACACTTTCGAGCTGCTCTTCCAATGTTTGTACATCCAGAAACCACGGATGAAGGCCCATACTTACGCTTCTGCCCGTAAAATCCTGCTCAAATTGTTTGTACAGATTTTCAATAAAAACTACGTCATCTGTATGAGACTTAGGATGTGTATGGACGTTGAAGTACATCGTAAAAGTTATAAGTATAAAGTTTTTAAACAAAAATTTACCCAAATCGGGTTTCCTGCTAAACCGTTAGTAACGTGTAAATTATTCACTATATATTCTTTTTTGAGAAAATTATGCGCTTTTCCGAAGGTGTGCATTTGTGAGCTGCCTGGTTCATCTTTCAGTTTATTTGCTCCTGTCACATAATTTTTTCACAAACTTTGTCATAATTAAAAACTTTATCTACCTTTGCAAGCCGAAATTGAGAGTGGAGGAGTATTGACGGTCCAATAATTTGATTTTCAGATATTAGGATCAGGATGCACCGAAAAGGGAAATGTAAATTACAGTTGATCTTAAAAAATAATAGCATATAAAGATGAAACGTACCTATCAACCATCGAATCGTAAGAGGAGAAACAAACACGGGTTCCGTGAGAGAATGTCTTCGGCAAATGGCCGTAAAGTAGTAACGGCCCGTCGTAAGAAAGGACGTTGGAAGTTAACAGTTTCAGACGAAAAGCGTCATAAGCAATAGTCAAAGGTTTGAAAGTTTGAGTATTGGGACGTCCCGTCTTAAACCGTGTGTTTAGTTCGACTTATCCTCAAACTTTACACACGTTTTTATATACAAAAGCTTGAAACAAACATTTGGTAAAAATGAGCGTTTATGTAGCCCCCGTCTCATCGGCAGGCTTTTTCAAAGAGGTAGTACGGAAGTAAACACGTTCTACCTCTTTCCTTTCCGGGTGCTTTATATCTATGAACCCGCTTCCCCTCCTGAATTTCCTCAGGTTTTATTTTCAATTGCCAAGCGTCAGTTCAAAAAGGCCGTAGACCGTAATCTCATACGCCGCCGCTGCCGTGAAGCATACCGCCTTAACAAAGCGCTTTTACTTTCCACGCCCGTAGAATCCCGCCCATCGTACATTGCTTTTTTGTATCTTGCAAAAGAAATATCAACTTTTGACGTTATTGAAAATGCCATGAAGCCATGTCTTTCCAAATTAGGGAAAATGCCTTCCGCTGTCAATAAAATCAAAGCAAACGATTCCCGGTCCTAGATGAAAAAGTATCTGCGTTCTATTTTATTTGCCGCTCCGGTCGTAGCAGGACTGGCATTCGTATCTTTCAAACAAGATGACCGGCTTTTCGAAATTGCCCGTAACCTGGATATATACGCCACGCTTTTCAAAGAGCTCAACGCCTATTATGTAGACGAGATCAACCCAAACCAGTTGATCAAAACAAGTATAGATGGCATGTTACGATCACTGGATCCGTACACAGTCTACTATGCAGAAGACGACATTGAAGATTACATGACCATGACTACCGGCAAGTATAACGGGATCGGTGCCGTTGTGAGCTCAGCCGACAGCAAGCATACGGTGATGATGGTGTACGAGGATACGCCCGCACAGAAAGCTGGTTTACAGTTGGGAGATGAAATTTTGAAAATAAATGGAATTGATCTTTCAACAAGAGAAGATTTTGATACAGGAAAATTACTGAAGGGCCAGACCCAAACGAGTGTTACCCTGACTGTAAAACGCTATGGTAATCCGAAACCGTTGGAAATAACCCTCAGCAGAGATATTGTTAAAGTGACCAACGTGCCTTACTATGGCATGCTGACGCCAGAAGTGGGTTACATTGATCTCAAAGATTTTACTGCCACAGCTTCCCGCGAAGTACGGAACGCGTTTCAGGAATTAAAAGGAAAGGGTATGAAATCGCTTGTGCTCGATCTGCGGGACAATCCGGGTGGGTTGCTGAATATGGCCATAGAAATTTCAAACATTTTTATTCCCAAAGGTGAAGAAATCGTTTCTACCAAAGGAAAAGTAAGTGAATGGAATAAAACCTATACCGCATACAATCCTGCGCTGGACACAGAAATGCCCATTGCTGTTTTAACAAATAATCGGAGTGCTTCTGCCGCCGAAATTGTTTCCGGCGTGATCCAGGATTATGATCGCGGCGTGCTGATCGGTCAGCGAACTTACGGGAAAGGACTTGTACAAACGACGCGGGATCTTTCTTTTAATACAAAAATGAAAATCACAACGGCAAAATATTACATTCCAAGCGGACGCTGTATTCAGGCTATTGATTATAGTCATCGCAACGAGGATGGAAGTATTGCAAAAATTGCAGACTCTTTGATGACTGCATTTAAAACCAAGAACGGAAGGGTTGTGTATGATGGAGGTGGAATTTTGCCAGATGTTATTACCGAAAAAGAAACTTTTTCACCTCTTGCCAATGCGCTTGGACGAAATAGATTGTTTTTTGACTATGCCGTTAAATACCACTCCGAGCACCCGACCATCAAACCTGCTAAGGAGTTTCATCTGACGGATGCTGATTATTCTGATTACGTGAAATGGCTGAGCAACAAGGAATACGATTACACAACCCAGGTTGAAAAGGACCTGAATGATCTGGAAGCTTCAGCAAAAAAGGAAAAATCGATCGATGTGATTCAGGACCAGCTGAAAGCCCTCAAATCCAAACTTACACACAGCAAAGACAATGATCTTCAGCTCTCAAAAGCAGAGATTAAGATGATTCTGGAAGAGGAAATTATCAAACATTATTATCTGGAAAAGGGAATGCGCGAGGCTTCGTTCAATGAGGATGTGGAAGTTAAAGCTGCCCTTGCTTTATTTAAAGATTCCAATCGTTATACTGAAATCCTAAAAGGAAAGAAAAATTAGCCCTTTCTGTCACGAAAATATGTGGCTAAAATCCAACTCATTCGTGCAGTTTGAAATGACCGCAACGAAAGACGAAGATATTTAACCAGACCTGCTCAAATGCTTTTACTCAGTATTGATTCTTCCACGCGCGGATGTTCGGTGGCGTTGCATCAGCAAAGCCAGCTACTGGCAGCGTATGAACTTTATACGGACAAATCCTCTTCCGCGATGCTCACAACGCTGATACAGGACGTTGTCAAAGATTCCGGTTACGAATTGGCCAACCTTGATGCTGTGGTTGTCGCAAAAGGTCCAGGTTCTTATACTGGTTTACGTGTAGGGGTTTCAACGGCCAAAGGAATTTGCTATGCATTGGATAAACCGCTCATAGCAATCAACACCTTGGAAGCGATGTTTATGCAGGTAAAAAATTTCTTTCCGATAAATACATTATTTTGCCCGATGATCGATGCCCGCAGAATGGAAGTATATTCAGCTGTTTTTGATCAAAGTGGCAACACAATTTTAGCTACACAGGCTATTATTATTCAGCAGAACTCATTTGCTGAATTGCTGGAAAACAATCAGATCGTATTTTTCGGCGATGGGGCTCAAAAATGCAGAGATATTTTTTCGAACCAGCCCAATGCGATCTTCATCAATGAAGAAATTCGTCCCTCTGCCAAAACAGTCGGTCTGCTCGCTGTGAAAGCGTTTGAAAATTCTGAGTTTGAGAATGTTGCCAATTTCGAGCCCTATTATCTGAAAGATTTTATGACCCCGCCTTCCAGAAAATCCGCTGTTCCTGTTTGAAAGTCCACTTTTTGCTTCTTTATGTAAACAAACTTTCATTTTTTGGTGTTACTACAATCTGATCATTCATTTTTATGGAAACCGAAGAAATTGTAAATCGTGTTGCCACCAGCGGGCTTATTTCATTTGACCTCGAAGAACTTTATCATCCGGGCGAACGCGTGGTTTTTGATATAAAAGACCAGTTGTTTCAGGGATTTATTCTACGGGAAAAGGATTTCAGGGATTTTTTGAAAACCAATGACTGGAGTGTCTATTCTGGAAAAAACGTAGCGATTATCTGTTCAGAAGATGCCATTGTACCTACCTGGGCGTACATGCTGCTCGCAGTACAATTGGAACCTTTCGCCAACGCTTTCATCTTTGGAGACCTCAACGCGCTTGAAGACAAGCTTTTCGCGGACGCCATTACGAAATTGGATATTGAAGATTTTCGCGGGAAAAAGATGGTTATTAAGGGATGTAGCAAATTTCCTGTTCCTGTATCGGCCTATGTCGAGATCACGCGTTTATTAAAACCTGTAGTTCAAAGCCTGATGTTCGGAGAACCGTGCAGCACCGTGCCTTTATATAAAAAACCAAAAAACTAACTACAATTCCACTTCCTCTTCTCCATTGCCTTTAATCAACCGGAAACTCATGCGGTGATAATGACAGTGTCCGTGTAGCCTGATGGCCTTTCTGTGCATGATGGTCGGGTAACCTACGTTATGTTCCCAGCCATAATGCGGGAACTGTGACGCGAGCTGGCTCATCAATTCGTCCCGGTAGGTTTTGGCGAGAACTGAGGCTGCCGCAATGGAAAGGTAATGCGCGTCTCCTTTAATGATACAGGTATGTGGGATCATCGGATAGGGCGTAAACCTGTTCCCGTCAACCAATAGATGTTCCGGCTTAGTAGTCAGCTGATCCACAGCCTTATGCATGGCCAGGAAACTGGCTTTGAGAATATTTATCCGGTCTATTTCATGGTTGTCAACCTCCGCCACAGCCCACGCAATGGCCTCATTCCGGATCTCTTTTTCAAGCACTTCCCGCTGGATTTTTGATAATTGCTTCGAATCATTCAGAAAAGCATGGTGATAATCCATCGGCAATATAACCGCAGCAGCTACAACCGGCCCCGCCAGGCAGCCCCTTCCAACTTCGTCCAATCCCGCTTCAACGGCGTCCCTATTGTAATATGATTTTAACATCAGTCTTCAAGAATATTAGCCATAAAAGTGCTTTTGGTGCCAAGCGCCACCAATAAAAGCAACACAGCCCAAAATAAATAAACACGGTAAAAGTCGTCAACATCTCGTGATATCACATCTCTGGACTTCACTTTTTCAAGCTGATCGATCTGCTTAAAAACATTCCCTAACCCTGAATTATCCGCAGCGCGAAAAAATTTGCCGTTCCCGATTCCGGCTATATTTTTCAGCTCACTTTCATCCACAAGTGCGCTGGAAACTGCCAGAGTATCTGATTTCGGCGTTTTCTTCATTTTCCCGACAGAAATACTGTACACCTTGACCCCAAAAGCCTTTGCCAACTGAGCCGCGGTAACAGGCCCCAAATTGCCGGAAGTATTGTCTCCGTCACTGATCAGAATTGCCACTTTACTCAGGCCTTTCGTTTCCCGGAGACGGTTCACAGCAACAGCCAATGCACTGCCAATTGCCGTACCCGCAACCGGTATCATATCGGGTTGAATTTCGTTCAAAAAACCGTAGAGTAATTCATAATCCGTCGTCAACGGGCAAAGTGAAACTGCTTCTCCTGCAAAAATGACCAACCCAATCCGGTCCTGTAAACGGCCCTTGATGAATGTCCTCGCTACCCGTTTAGCAGCTTCCAGGCGATTTGGGCTCAAATCCTTTTCCATCATCGAATCAGAAATGTCCAGCAATAACATGATGTCAATACCTTCACTGAAACGGTCCGTCCGTTCAGAAATTATTTGTGGACGGGCCAGCGAAACAAAAATGAGGCAAATACCTAACGCCACGCAAACCGGCTGCACAAACCGCAGTAGTGTGATCCAGTCCCAACGCGATTTTACTGCTTCGTGCGTAATCGTTAGCTTTTGTTTGTGTTTTAAATGCAGCGCTGACCTGAGCCAGAACAAAAGCGGCACAAAAGGCAACGCATACAGAAAGTACGGATAAACCCACTGGTATGAACGGATTACATCATAAGAAAACCATTTTGGGGAAAACCATTGTTCCATATTACTCAATCTTTGGCCAGCAAATCGCTCTCAAGGATTTGCCGCCGTTTATTCCTGTATAATTTCGTGGCTCCCGATTTCAGCACTTCCAGGGAACTATCCATCGTTTTGGATTGTGCCTGCCCGTAAATGATGCCATCCATATTTTTTAACGCCTCGGCCAAACCATCGTCCGGCATATTGTCCATTATTTCCCGCGTTGTATATGTTGCGAAAGGCTTTTTTTCAAGCCTTTCGAGATAGTTTTTCCAGACAATAATTGCCTTTTCGGCATCCTTTATGTTGCTCTTGTCACGTGCGTTTCGCAAAAGCCTGTTAAACGAACGAATGTATTCCAGATGCCTCCTCTGGAGTTTGATTAGCCGCCATTGTTTTTGAAGCTCGCGACCGAAAACCCAGTATATCGTGATGATCAGGGCGATAGCGGATGCTGCAATTCCTAAAACAAATGAAAAATTAAACTCTCGGCTCAGCGGCAGCAGATCTGTTTCGGGCTGTAATGTTTCATTTCTTGCGATTACCTGCAAATTTGCATCTTTCAAAAAAATCGAGTCAATGGAAGGATAAACTGCCGTACAATCCCTCCCATTGAAAATGTATACAGGCATCCGCAAAAACTGCGCAGCTGCCACGTCAAATGTAACCAGTTGATAAAGCGCACTGTCCAGTGTGCCGCGCTGATCCGTTGTTGAAGTAAAATTCTTTTGTGAAATGATTTCAAAGGGAGCAAAATTAAAGGTAGAGTCCGGAAAAAAAACCTCTGATTTTGGTAAATGCCGGTAGCTCAACGCATAAAAAACCGGTTTGCCTATTTCAATCGTATCGGCCAGAAAGCGCCCTTTCGGATTCTCCGTTTTCCCAAAATCGGCTGCCCGGACTTGGCTGAAAACCAAAAGCAGAAAAAAACAGATCTGTTTTCCCAGCTCTTTTGTTAGCCCAAAAAGTATATTCTCAATTTTTTCCGACATTTTTATGATGCAGATATCGCGCCTTTGGCGTATCGCCTGACTTTAAACAAATGGATGAGTTCCGGAACGTAGTCTGTCTGGGTGTTGATCGCAATGTAATCTGCTCTGTTCTGGTGACAAAGTTTCTTCAATTCTGTACTTCTTTTTTCAAAACGATTGGCCATTCCGTGCCTGTAATTTCCGGCTGACGTATTGACCCAGACAGTACTTTGCTTCTCGGCATCATATACCGGAATAATGCCAAGTTTGGGCAGACTGATTTCTCGTTCATCATAAAGATGGATTACGATAAGATCATGTTTCCGCGCGAGCGCCTTTAAATTATGATGGTAATTTTCATCAATAAAATCGGAGATCAGGAAGATCAGGCTTTTGCGTTTCAAAACATTTAATGTCACCAGAATAGCCTCAGAAACGTTGGTTTTTGCAGATTCCGGGTTCAATTTATACAATTCCGAAATTACCCCATACCCATGCTTCATGCCATCTGACGGGCGAATATATCTTTCATTTCTGTCGGAAAAACACAACAATCCCACTCGCGTCGCTTCCTGAATAGCCGACAGAGCGAGTACGCCACAGATTTCTTTCGCAACGTCAATTTTCAGTTTTCCCGCTTCTCCTACCTGCTGCGAAGCGCTCACGTCAAGCATGAAAAACGCGGTTTGTTCTTTATCTTCCTTAAATATTTTCACAAATGTTCCATGACCTTTTGCCGACGTGTTCCAGTCAATCGCCCGCACATCGTCCCCATACTGATACAGCCGCAAATCGTCATACTCAAGTCCGGACCCTTTGAATACTGAATGAAAATTGCCGTGCCGCTCGCTGGTTACCGCTTTTCTCATCCTGATTTCATACTTTCGGATCTTGCCCAAAAATTGTTCAAACATAAGTTTTGCAAAAAATTTACCACCTTTGTATGATAAAGGCGCTAAACAAATATAGTTATTTTGGGGTTTAACATGAGTCGGATTGTGAGTTTATCACAGATTTTCATTCTAGCGGGTGGATTAATGGTACTCTTTTCCAGTTGTGAAAAAGACGAAAAACCGCCGAAGGATACTATCTCCGAAGAAAAAATGGCAACTATTCTATCTGAGATTCACATCGCAGAGTCCAGAGTAACCCGCCTCCAGTTAAAATCTCTGGATTCATCTTTGCTGATTTTCAACAAACTGAAAAACGATATCTGGAAAAAACAGAAGGTGGATACGCTCGTTTACAAAAATAGTTACACCTTTTATATGACTCATCCGCAACAGATGGCGCGCATTTATGAAATGGTAAACAAGAAGATTGAGGCGAGAGAAAAAAATAACAATCTGAAATTCTGATTAATAAAGTTCCCGAACTGATCTCAACACATAACCTCTTAACAACAGTGAGCAATAGTATTGTAGTCATTCCTACGTACAACGAAATTGAAAATATTGAAGCAATCATACGTAAGGTATTTAGTCTTCCTCTTCCGTTTCATCTTTTAATTATTGACGACGGCTCTCCCGATCGCACTGCCGATGTAGTGAAGAAACTTCAATTAGAATTTCCTGAAAGTCTGCATCTGTTGGAAAGAAAAGGTAAACTCGGCTTGGGAACCGCATATATTCACGGGTTCAAGTGGGCACTTAACAAAGGTTATGAGCTGATATTTGAAATGGATGCGGATTTTTCACATCCTCCGGAGGATTTGATCCGTTTACACCACGCATGTGCCGTTGAAGGCCATGATGCGGCAATCGGATCGAGGTACATTACAGGCGTAAATGTAGTAAACTGGCCGATACAGCGTGTTTTGATGTCCTATTTTGCGGGATATTACGTACGGATGATTACCGGTATGAAAATCATGGACCCGACGGCCGGTTTTATCTGTTACACACGGCGTGTACTTGAAACAATTGACCTTGATAAAATCAAATTTATTGGATACGCCTTCCAGATTGAAATGAAGTTCAACAGCTGGAAATACGGGTTCGATATTGTTGAAGTGCCGATCATTTTTACTGACCGCACGAAGGGTGCCTCCAAGATGTCCCGCGGGATCTTTAAGGAAGCAATTCTCGGTGTGCTTGCCTTAAAGATCAGCAGTTTTTTCAAACGGTATATTCCTAAACAGCCAATTCAGAAATAGCCAACCAGCTCATAAGTCCGGTTGATATTTCCAACGCGGCTTCATCGATATCAAAAGTAGGCGTATGTACACCAGAAATGATCCCACGGGCCTCATTTCTGGTACCCAGCCTGTAAAAGCAGGAATCAACGACCTGCGAATAAAAGGCAAAATCTTCGCCTGCCATCCACAAATCCAGATCAATCACATTCTCCGGTCCCATGTATTCAGTTGCAGCCGAGCGGGTACGGCGTGTAAGTTCGGGGTGATTTTTCAAGAACGGATATCCCTTCACGATGTCAAAAACGCAGCTACCGCCCATAGAGTCCGCTATTCCCTCGGCGAGTTTTTTCATTCTGCGCAAACCGTCTTCCCGCCATTCTTCATCCATGCAGCGCCAGGTTCCCTGAATGGTCACTTCGTTTGGAATTACGTTGGTCACGCCATCGGCTATAAACCTGCCAAAAGACAACACCGCAGGATTCGCAGGGTTACGGTTCCGACTGATGATTTGCTGTAAAGCAACAATAATGTGAGATGCAATTAAAACCGGATCTATAAGCTGATGTGGTGCGGCTGCGTGGCCGCCTTTTCCCTTTACAGTAAGATAAAGTTCGTCCGTACTGGCCATATACATGCCTTCCCGGAAACCGATCTTGCCAACAGGAATATTGGGAGCTACATGCTGGCCCACCATACTCGCCGGTTTGGGGTTTTCCAGAACACCTTCTTTAATCATCAGCGAAGCTCCGCCAGGTGCCTTTTCTTCGGCAGGCTGGAATACCAGTTTCACAGACCCTTCGAACTGATCACGCAATTTGTAGAGAATGTTGGCAGAGCCTAACAACGAAGAAGTGTGTACATCGTGTCCGCAGGCGTGCATCACACCTGGAAACTGGGATTTATATTCAACCTCATTTGCCTCAAAAATCGGTAGCGCGTCCATATCCGCCCTGAGGCCCACAACCCTGCTCTCAGGATTTCTGCCTTCGATAAGGGCAACAACGCCGGTACCAGCAACACCTTCCTGTGGTGTGAGGCCGATCGCCCTGAGCTGGCTGGCTACAAACGCTGCTGTTTTAAACTCTTCAAATGACAGTTCGGGATTTTTATGCAGGTGTTGACGGTTGGCGATAACCTGTGGTGCCTGCTCTTTCGCAAGCGCCTTGATTTTTTGTTGCAGCTCGGACATATATTCAATAAACTATTAATCAAAAATTGGAATTTCTGTTATCTATGGTAAAGGTACAAAGAAAAATTTCCGACTTCCAGCAAGCAGAAAATTTAGACGATAACCTTCTGAAAGAGCGATAAGCGGGAAAGCCCCGTCACGGAATAATTCCATTTAATAAGATGGATCACTGCTTTCAAACCAGTTCTGAGAAAAAAAAAGTATTTTTGGCGTTGATATCAATCAGCAAAACACAAAATGGATCATAAGGAGTTTTTAGAAGCGTTGGTTTGTCCGCTTACCGGCACACCGCTTACCATTGCCGCAGACGGTAAATCTCTCACAAGTGAAGATGGCACTGTGTATGAAGTTGGCGACACAGGCATTGTCAATATGTTGTATCCCAAAGAGTTACTTCCTGCTGACGCGCGCGAGCAATACCTTTACGACCAAGCCTTTTTACGTTACGATAAAGGTGTTTCATGGGTTTTCGAAACACTGAATCACTCGGACGAAGCTGCGACACGTCAATTCTTCATCGATTTGATGGAACTTAAACCTGGTTCTACAGCACTTGAAGTTGGTGCGGGAACAGGAAAAGATTCAGCGCTGATTCTTGACCGCGTTCGTCCCGGAGGAACAGCCGTTTTGTCTGATTTGTCACCCAACATGCTGAAACTGGCGCAGGAAAAACTGGCTACCGACGATGTAAATGTTCATTATTTCCTTGGAAACGGTTCATATCTGCCATTTCCCGACGATACCTTCGACGCTGTTTTTCACTTCGGTGGAATCAACACTTTTTCCGAAAGAAAAAGGGCATTCCAGGAACTGACACGTGTAGTTCGTCCGGGAGGCAAAGTTGTGGTGGGTGATGAAAGTGTTGCTCCCTGGTTGAGAAACACACCTACATACGCAACTTTACTAAAAGCAAACCCGCTTTTCCGGGCCGAAATTCCGTGGGAAGACGTACCGACAAACATAGAAAATTTCAAATTGCATTATGTTTTTGGCAACGCATTTTATGTAATGGAATACCGCGTTACAGCCCAGGCCCCCGAGATTGATATTGATCTTCCGATTCCTGGTAAGGATTTCGTGGACAACTGGCGGTTACGCGCTGAAAAAGCGGTAGATTAAAGTTTAGCGTGCGTTGCGATAGATAATGAGTTTTTAGTTTTATAGTTTTTAGTTACCAAATGGTTAAAAAACGTATAATTACTAAACATTCATTTCGAAACCCATGACTTATACAGACTTTAGGGACTTGGTAGTCTTTAAGAGGAGTTTTGACCTTTCTATGAAAATTTTTATTTGACAAAGAATTTTCCAAAAGAGGAAAAATACTCGCTAACAGATCAAATCAGAAGAAGTTCCAGGTCTGTTTGTGCAAATCTTGCGGAAGCTTATAGGAAGAGAAGATATAGAGCTCACTTCATTTCCAAGCTTTCAGATTGCGATAGTGAAAATAGTGAGACTTTGGTTTGGCTGTTATTTTCGAAAGAATGTGGCTACATAGACATTGAGATGTTTCATGAGTTAAGTGGGTTAAGTTATGAGGTGGGGAAACTGTTGACATTTATGATGACCAACCCCGAAAAATTTGACTAACGGTCAAAATGTGTGACTAGTCAGACTATGAACTACAAACTGCTATTCGACGATCAATTCAATCGAAAGCAACTTCTAACTATCGACTAAAAACTAAAATATGTGGGTTAAAAAAGGAGTTATATACAAGCCGGACGGTAGCCTTGCGCACAGCCAGTCGCATGCTCAGGTGCCGTACGCTTACAAGCATAAAGATTTTCTGCGCATCTATTTTTCATCAAGGGATTCCAGCGGGCAATCGCGGCCTACGTTCATCGATGTAGATTACGACGATCCCAAAAAGATACTGTACATCCACGACAAGCCGGTTCTGGAACTCGGCGGACCAGGGGAATACGATGAAACCGGTGCCATGCCGGCCTGGTTTGTTGACATGCCCAATGGCGATATCTGGCTTTATTATACAGGCTGGAACCGCACACACGATTCTTACAGGTTATCCATGGGACTTTCTGTGAGTACTGACGGCGGTTTGACGTTCAAGAAAATGTTCAGGGGACCAATCATGGATCGCAGTATCCAGAATCCGATCTGGGCGGCACAGCCATCCGTAATTCGCGAAGACGACGGAACCTGGCGCATGTGGTACATTTCGGGGCATAAATGTGAATATGTACACGGTTACCCTGAGCCGTATTATCGCGGCCAGTCAGCGACTTCAAAAGACGGGATCCACTGGGAAATCAGCGATATTCCAACTTTGGATTTTGACGATTTTCTGCACGCTGTGGGCCGGCCAAGCGTTTACAAGGCTGATGGCATATACAAAATGTATTATTCTTACCGTCATAGCGTTGATTATAGAACGAACCGCGACCAGAGTTACAGACTTGGCTATGCCGAATCCGTAGACGGGACAAACTGGGAACGGAAAGATAATTTGGTAGGTATTGCAAAATCAGACAACCCGGAAGATTTTGATTATGAAATGATTGACTACGCAAATTATTACGAACACAACGGCAAAAAATATCTGCTTTACAATGGAAACGGATTTGGAAGAGCGGGTTTTGCTTATGCTGTCTGGGAAGATTAGCAACGGTAAGTGTCAATACTAACGTAAGTCATTTTATACACACTAAAACAACAATAGCTTTGCGGATGATGAATTCATGTTGAAAAGTTACCGGAATAACCAGACATAAATCTTTTTCTATGTCGACAACGTTACTTACACCATGGACATCTTTGAAAATACCAATCGCAAAAACTAATCAGAAAAATGAGTACACTTCGAGAACAATTCAATAAAGATGGCTTCGTGCTTCTCCGTAATTTTCTGGATAAAGAAGTAATTAACACCATTTACACAGATGCCCGTAAAATATTTGCTATTCAGATCAAGCATGTAACCGGGAAAACGGTCGACATCGACAACCGGGATGAGTTTGAAAATGCCATGTTTGAATTCTTTCAAAAGGATTTCAATGCATTTGTCAATACAGGCAAAACTGTACAGCATACATTTTCACTGCACAAACTGGGCCTTGACCCGAAAATAGAAAATGTACTGAAAGAGATAGGCTTGTCGAGCCCGATCATCGGAGCCCGTGCAGCCATGCAGTTCAACAGCCGTTTTCTGTCAAAAGACGGTAGCAAACACTGGAAACTGGATGCACACCAGGATTGGCGTACAGGCCAGGGGTCGCTGGATAGTACGGTGATCTGGTTCCCTATGGTTGATGCCGGCGCGGATATTGGTGCTTTGCAGGTAATTCCCGGCAGTCATAAAACGGGTTTGAAAGAATCGTCAACTTCCGGATATCAGGGCGGCATTACTGCTGATTTACAGGAAAATGAGTTTGTACAAACAGAATTCCAGGTAGGTGATATACTGGTTTTCTCTGCTTTTCTGATCCACCAATCGGGAAACAACATCACGAATAACATTCGCTGGTCGGTACAATTGCGTTACAACAATCTGGATGAACCTACTTTCATTGAAAGGGGCTATCCGATGGCATACATTTACAAGCCTGAAACAGAACTGGTTACTCCTGATTTTCCAACTGTCGGACAACTGGAAGAAGTTTTCAGTTAATCTGTTTGCTCTGATTTCGGTTAGATTACATCGGTAATTTGACGGAAATCAGAGCAAAACTAAATCACGCGAACTTGTTTCGTACCACACTCCTGATAACACCATGAAACTTTCCGTTTGCGTTCCCACCTACAATCATGAGAACTTTATCGGGCAAATGCTTGATGGAGCACTCATGCAGCAAACTTCATTCCCCTTTGAAATCGTGATCGGGGACGACGCATCCACGGATCGTACACAGGGAATTATCCGGGAATATTCAGAAAAATATCCCGGGCGAATCCGCGCCTATCTACATGACAAAAATCAGGGACCTGCATCACCCCGTGAATTTGCAGGCAGAAACAATGTGCTCGGATTATTAAAGGCCTGTCAGGGAGAATATGTGGCGATGTGTGAAGGGGACGACTATTGGACCGACCCGTTGAAACTTCAGAAGCAGGTTGAATTTCTGGACAGCCGTCCCGATTATTCGGTTTGCCATCACAATGTTGAAGTAATTTATGAGGATGGTTCCAAGGGTCATTTGTTTAATCCTGATGATCAGCAGCTGACATCTTCAATTGAAAATGTTCTGGAGGATAAGTGGTTCATGGCCACAGCCAGCTGGGTTTACCGGAATTATTTTAAAGACGAAGATTTTGCCGATTGGCACGCAAAGGCCGCAGCCGGCGACTGGGCTATTCTGATACAGCTTGCCGCATATGGCAAAATAGGTTACCTGCCCGAAACCATGGGAATTTACCGCAAACATTCTGCAGGATTGAGTCATGTTCACTCCCACTCCAATGTTTGGTTTTTGAAAAACAGGATGGAAATGTTTAAAAATGTGAATGAATGGCTCGACAAACGTTACGATGCTACAATCGCTCAAACCGTTTCCTGGTACGAGGCAGAACTTTCAAAATTTGAAAAAGTTGGCGGTTGACCTGAATAATGTTTAATTTGCATCGTTCCTCACAAAACAAGATTTATGAAGCTAAGTGTTGTCATTCCAGCATATAACGAAGAAGAATCCATTACAGATACGCTAAGGTCACTGCACTCTACCTTAAATAAATACAATATACCCCACGAAATTTGCGTAACCAACGATAACTCCAAAGACGGCACATTGCGGGTTCTGGACGAATTGTCATTGGAAATGCCCACGCTGGTTTATTACACAAATCCCGGTCCGAATGGTTTTGGCTATGCCGTACGTTACGGATTGGAGCGTTTTAAGGGCGATTGTGTCGCGGTCTTTATGGCAGATATGTCTGACGATCCCGAGGATCTGGTCAAATACTACTTCAAAATGCTGGAAGGAGATTACGACTGCGTTTTTGGCTCTCGCTGGGAAAAAGGAGGAAAAGTAATCGATTACCCGGCCGTAAAAAAAGTGATCAACCGCGTTGCCAATTTTATTGTGAAAATGGTGATGGGCATCAAATATAACGACACGACAAATGCCTTCAAACTTTACAAAAGAGAAACAATCGAAGGTATCAAACCGTTTTTGGCACCACATTTCAACCTGACGATCGAACTCCCGCTGAAAGCCATGGTAAGGGGCTACAACTACGCGGTGGTTCCCAATAGCTGGACGAACAGAAAATACGGTGAATCCAAGCTCAAAATCAAGGAAATGGGAAGCCGCTATTTCTTTATCCTGATGTACTGCCTGATCGAAAAATATTTCTCACAAGGCGATTTCATGAAAAAATCGACCGCACCGAAGAAGGAGGTTAGCCGGTAGTTTTTGGTTCGAACGAGGCTTACTTTTGGGCTAACTGATGATTTTCAGTTCATAGTTTTGAACACGAAGCGCGTCCAGCACGGCTAGGGTAAAGTTTTAATGCGCTAGTAGGATCATCAACGTATGTCTTCGCTTTTGGACCTCAATTATTTCTTTCCTTCGCTACCAGGATGATGCATATCGCCATTGAGCAATGGCATCGAATAGGACAACGTCACACCCTGTCAGCAATGCCAACAAGGTGTGACATGTTTATACAATCAAAGGCTATTTTGTAGCCCGAGCTTCATAAGACCGAGCCGAATATGGCTGGTTTTTTATCAATTTTAAGTAGTTTAGTTCGGGGACAACAATCCAATTTCCATCAGGTACCACGCCACGACTGATCCAGTTATTTACCCGCGCAACACTTACATCATTTCGTTTTGCATAATCCGAAATTGTTATCCAATCCTTTAACGCATAGGCATTGCCCGACATCGTTAACACCGAATCGCTGAGTTCAAACATCAATTCGTTGATCCTGTTCATACTCTCACGCGCCTCTTCGGCCGTCAGCTTTTCACTAGTTGTAACTTCCATTCTTATTAAATTTATGGCGGGGTTTCTCCCGTCGGTTTTACATTTTCTTTGTCGTTTCAAGCATCTTTCTGGCATTTTTCAGGTTCTCAATTAACGCTCTGTATTCTTCGTTGCTCATACCTGCTGGTGTATCAATCAACTGTTCTTCAAGCTCTCCGATCATCTTTTCCAGACTTCCGATCAATTGTTCTTTCCTTGTTTTGCCCATTTAGCTTATTCGGTTAACCTAGCATAAAGATAATATTGTTTAGTAATTAAACAAATATTGTCAACTAATCCATTGCCGGCCGAACCGGTGATCGGCTCCGCTGCTTTTCTTTGAATTCCGTCTCCGGCTTATGGCCTGCATGGTTGCTCAGCAGTGATCCGTTTCGAAGAAATGGCCCCATCCGCGGTTCAGTTGACGGTCGCCGTCGTTGCGCTTTTCGTATGCAAAATTGGGGATATACAAGTTTGGGAACTTGTGCGTGAGTCAGGCTAAGATGTTCTCCCGTGTCAGAGGATTATAATTTTGATGTCTTTCCTTAAATTCAGAATAAAGTTTAGTTTAGCCTGGTAGATATCGGAAGCTGCGCAGACATTATTTGGCAAATGCACTCTGGTGACCATCAAGAGCATCGTCATCGCTCTGGCCATTTATGCCAAGGTATTGAAGAAACACGGTCTTGGGCAATCGTGATCAATCTGATGTTGATGAAGTAACAGACGAAGCTCTTCGAGTCTTTTGAGTCCTGCCATTGCTGGCGTTACCATTGAATTAGTTTCTATAAATTAACCGAAGAAAAATATCCCTACATAGGCCGTCAATTACCAAACCAAAAAATGCCGATGAAAACCACCGGCATTTCTATTTTAAAAATAACTTTTTTGCTTCTCCCTCGTGGTCTTCTGCTTCGGGCTCGTTGTTATGTAGACCTACTATAAACTCCTGACTAAGAACTAATCGCCCTACATCAATATCCTACAAACTTCCAACTAAAAACTAAAACCCCTCAATGTATCCATTCCTGGATAAACGTCATTTTGTGCGCGATATAGGAAATTCCAAGTCCCCAGATCATTGCACTTACAAACATCCACATAAAAATGGATGCCCTCGGCACTTTGAAAGCGACTGCAAGAATTGGTCCGAAAATGGGAGTAAATAACGGCGGCGTAAGAAAAGCTATTCCGATTATACCGAATTTTTTCCAGATGTTTACGGCAATACGGGTGGTGCGGCTAAACTTTTTTGGTGCCGACTTCCTGTGTTTTTTTATCAGTCCCTGGATTCCTTTTCCCACGAAAGTCAGCAAAAAGACAGTGAACATCATGCCGGCGACCGAACAAAGTGCAGTTTCAATCCAGGTCAGCTTCAGGATCACTCCAGTGATGGGTCCTCCAAAAAATTTAAGAGTACTGGCCAGTGCTACCGACAGGTATTTCAGGAGGATGGTTTTCATTTAGACTTTAACTTGAATCATTTCAGTAGCAAAACGTCTTGCCGCCTCATTTGTTTGAACGTAATCAGAATACGTGGGCTTTGCAATAAACGGAACTTTGGCAGCACTTTCGATAATCAGGTCCGAAATTTCTAAAAACCCGATTTTTTCATTCAAAAATGCTTCCACTGCTACCTCATTCGCAGCGTTTATAATACAGGCAGCATTACCGCCTTTTTCCATTGCCTCATAAGCCAGGGCAAGATTCCGGAAAGTTTCGAGGTCGGGCTTTTCAAAAGTCAGAGCTGGATAGGCCGCAAAATCCAGTCTGGGGAAATCTGATTTCAACCGGTGCGGGTAATGAAGCGCGTACTGGATCGGCAGCTTCATGTCAGGTAAGCCCATCTGTGCTTTGATGCTGCCATCCTCAAACTGAACCATGGAATGGATAATGCTTTGCGGATGTACGATAACCTCAATCTGTTTTGCTGTAAGATCAAAAAGCCATTTGGCCTCTATGACTTCCAGGCCTTTGTTCATCAGCGTTGCTGAATCAATCGTGATTTTCGCCCCCATACTCCAGTTTGGGTGATTCAGCGCCTGCTTTTTGGTAACATTATTTAAAAAAATCCTGTCTTTTCCCCGGAAAGGTCCGCCGGAAGCAGTCAGAATAATCTTCTCGATCGGGTTGTATGCTTCACCTGCAAGGCATTGAAAAATTGCGGAATGCTCGGAGTCTACCGGATAAATATTGACATTGTATTCCGCCGCAAGGGCCGTAATCAGCTCTCCGGCCACAACCAGTGTTTCTTTATTGGCGAGCGCTATATTTTTTCGTGCCCTTATCGCATGAATTGTCGGCAACAGCCCGGCATAACCGACCATCGCTGTAAGTACCACATCCACCGAATCCGACTCTACTACCGAAACCAGCGCCGAGGCTCCACTGTATACTTTGATTGACAATGGAGAAAGCGCGGCAAATACCTGGTCAAATAGTTTTTCATTCCCGATTACAACTTCTTTTGGAAGAAATTTCGCAGCCTGCTCAATCAATAGTGTGGCATTGTCCTGGGCGGTCAAAACCTCAACTGAAAATATTTCGCTGTTTGCTTCAATTACTTCAAGCGTTTGCCTCCCAATGGAACCGGTTGAACCTAAAATGGCTATTTTTCTCTTCATTACGGCAATTTATTTTAGGTCAGAACCCGTTAATTTTGGTAAGCTCATCTGCAATTTTACGGTCATTGGACAATCTTGGCAGTTTATTTTGCCCGCCCAGTTTTCCCGTTGAACGCATGTAATCAATAAATGAATTTCTTTTTACCGGCCTCAAAACCAGTTCTCTTAGAATGTTCCCTTTAATGAGATCACTGTAATAGACATTGAGTTCCGTAAGCCTTCTGTCCACATCCCTGACAAACTGCTCAGGATTGTTTGGTGCAGAGGCAAACTCGACAAACCACTCGTGATACGGCAAGCCTTCCACGGGAGAAACCATCGGCGCGACGGTGAATTCCACCACTTCTGTTTCAGGATGGCGTTCCATTCCATATCGGAGTGCCTTTTCAATCTCCTCACCGATCACATGCTCTCCGAATGCCGAAATAAAATGTTTAATTCTTCCCGTTACCAGAATACGATAAGGATTCAGTGACACAAATCTCACTGTATCACCAATAGAATAACCCCAAAGTCCGGCGTTGTTGTTGACAATCAGCGCGTAATTTTTGCCAATTTCCACTTCACCAATCGAAAGCCTTGGGGGATTTTCATCGAAGTAATTTTCAGTAGGGATAAATTCGTAAAAAATGCCGGTATCCAATAAAAGAAGCAACCCTTCCTCATGCTGTGAATCCTGGTAGGCAAAAAACCCCTCAGATGCAGGATACAGCTCAATGGAGTCAACCGGTTTTCCGATTGATTCAAAAAGTTTGGCCCGATATGGTTCAAAATTGACACCACCATAAATAAAGAGCGAAAAGTCGGGAAAGACATCCTTAATCTTTTTTCCTGTTCTTTCAATGATCCGGTCAAAATACATCTGCACCCACGGCGGAATACCGGATATCAGAGACATGCGCTGATCAATTGTCTCGTCAATAATTTTTTCAAGCTTGACTTCCCAGTCTTCAATACAATTGGTTTCGTAACCCGGCAGCTGATTGGCCCGAAGATAAGCCGGTACGTGGTGGTTGGATATTCCTGACAACCGCCCGGTCAGCACCCCGCCGGTTTCTGTCAGTACCGGACTTCCCGATAAGAAGATCAGCTTGTTATCAAGAAAAGTCGCCTTTTTTGTTTCCGCAATGTATGTCAAAATGGCGTTTTTGGCGGAATCAATATGGTTTGAAATGGAATCCTTCGAAATAGGAATATATTTAGTTCCGGAAGTTGTGCCTGAGGTTTTGGCAAAATAGAGCGGTTTTCCCGGCCACAGGATATTTTCTTCGCCCTCTTTAATTCTTGCAATGTATGACTTTAGGTCTTCGTAGTCATTTACCGGAACTGCGCTTTTATAATCGGAATAACTTTGAATGTCCCTGAAAAAATGGTCACGACCAAACTGTGTATTTTCTGCCTTTTTCACCAGTTTCTGGCGCCACTCTTCCTGAACTTCACAGCTTCGGGCAATCCAATCCTGTTGTTTTGAAACAATATACCGAGCCAGCGGCTCACTCAAAAGTGCTTTAATTCCCATAGTAAAAACAAAGGTACACATCATTTATAAATTCTGTTCAAGGCACCCCAAAGCGATAGGATTTTACCCTGAAAACCATACCCTTACTGAAATTTTTTAAATGCCTTTGTTTGTGGGTAATAATCTGTAATTTTGCACACCTGAAATCAAAGTGAGCGAAAATTTTAATAAAATATATGGGATTGTTTGATTTTTTGACAAGCGACATCGCGATAGATTTGGGTACGGCCAATACTTTGATCATCCATAAAGATACAGTAGTAGTTGATGAACCTTCGATCATTGCCATGGATAAAACCACAGGCAAAGTGTTGGCGATTGGACATACTGCCATGCAGATGCATGAAAAAACGAATGAAAATATCAAAACCATTCGTCCACTCAAGGACGGCGTAATCGCCGACTTTACCGCAGCAGAAATGATGATCCGTGGTATGATCAAGATGATCGATACAGGTAGTCGTTTCTTCACTCCTTCACACCGAATGGTGGTTTGTATTCCTTCGGGGATTACAGAGGTAGAAAAGCGTGCAGTTAAAGATTCGTGTGAACATGCCGGAGCAAAGGAAGTTTACATGGTTCACGAACCGATTGCTGCTGCAATTGGTATCGGTATTGATATTACACAGCCAAATGGTGTCATGATTGTTGACATCGGCGGAGGAACCACCGAGATTGCAGTTATTGCATTGTCCGGCATCGTATGTGAACAATCGGTAAGAATTGCGGGTGATGTTTTCACACGTGATATTGTTGATTATATGCGCCGCGAGCACAATTTGTTGATCGGCGAACGTTCCGCCGAATTGATCAAAATGGCGATCGGCTCGGCATCTCCTGAGCTGGAAGTTCCTCTGGATGACTATCAGATTCGCGGACGTGACCTTATGACAGGTATTCCGAAGGAAATCCGTGTCACGTATAGTGAAATTGCTTATTCTCTTGACAAATCAATTTCTAAAATTGAAGAAGGAGTTATGAAGGCGTTGGAAATTTCTCCTCCTGAACTTTCGGCTGATATTTTCAAGAACGGAATCTGGCTGACAGGCGGCGGTGCGTTGATCCATGGCCTGGACAGACGAATTTCTCAAAAAACAAAACTTCCTGTACATATTGCTGACGATCCGTTAAAAGCGGTTGTAAAGGGAACCGGCGAGGTTCTCAAAAATCTGGAATTGTACAAACCTGTATTGATTTCGTAGTGATGGATCGTTCACAGGGCTCCGGTTTAATTTAAGAACCGGCGCTCTGGGTTTGAACATTTTTGCCCATGCTCCAACTTGTTGATTTTGTAGCCCGAAATCGCTTTTTCCTGGTTTTTGTTTTGCTGGAAGTACTCAGCATGTGGATGGTCGTACGTAGCAACACGTATTGGGGTGCAACCTATTTCAATACGACCAACTATTATGTCGCCAAGACACTGGCCTTTTCAAACTCCGCTCGGGAGTTCTCGCAGCTGGGTGAGATTAATGCGGATCTGGCAAAAGAAAATGCCCGGCTACACGCCCAGGTAGCTACATTAAGTCAGAAAAATGCTGCCGATGCACCCGTCGGTTATGTTCCTGATTCACTTTTTGCAACACGCTTCACATATAAAGTTGCCAAAGTTGTTGACAATGAAACCAGTCGCCCCAACAATGTACTGACGATCGACAAAGGCACCGTTGATGGTATTCAGCCCGGCATGGGTGTAATCTCCGCTACGGGTGTTGTTGGGAAAGTACGTTTTTGTTCGGAAAATTATTCAGTAATTACATCTATCCTGCACTCACAATTTATGGTTTCTTCTAAACTGGTCAGGAGCGACGAGCTGGGATATGCCAAATGGTCCGGGAAAGATCCAAATTTTATCGACCTAATCGACGTTTCAAAGTACACCAAAATATTTAAAGGTGATTCAGCAGTTACATCGAATCAGAATTCGGTTTTTCCGCCAGGAATTATGGTGGGTACAGTCACAGAAGTTGCGGTGCATCCGAATCAGACGTTCTACAATATCTCTTTGAAACTGGCCACAGACTTCAGAAATCTCTCTTATGTGTATGTGGTACAAAATCAACAACTTGGGGAACAGGAAAAACTTAAACAACGTACCGTAGACATTAAATGAGTTCACGCGAGGCCATACAATATTCTTTGATGATTCTGCTGTACCTGTTTCTGCAGATCTTTTTCATGCGGAATATGGTCCTGTTCAATTACGCGTTCTGCTTTATTTATGTAGCCGGTGTTTTGATCCTCCCTGCCGACATCAGCAGAATGTATCTGCTTTTGATCGGGTTCGGAACTGGTTTCGTTGTTGATATTTTTTCCAATACCTTCGGGATGCACGCTTTTGCTACCGTTTTGATCGCGTATCTCCGTCCCTTCCTCATAAACTATCAAATGGAGTCCAAAGGAATTGAAAGAGCGGAAGTTGGCATAAGAGCGCAGGGATTCGGCTCCTTTCTCGGCTATCTGCTCCCGCTGATTTTTTTGCATCATGCCGTTTTATTCCTCATGGAAATGAATAACTTTGGTATGATACTTCATACTCTCCTCCGAATAGTTGCAAGTACCATTCTCACAACTGTGGTAATTGTACTCATGGAACTATTCTCCAAGCGGTAATCTGACATTTTGACGGTAGTCCTTTGGTGGCTCGAAATTTGATGTATATACATTAAATACGGTCAGGTCGATAACAGTATTGGTTAACTGTTGGCTGAAATCGGGCTTAAAAATGTACATCATGAAAAAAGGGCTGTTGGATGCGATTTCCAGGCCGTTCATCAAAAATTAGTTTGTACCATTTGGAGCTGTTGTTAATCTTTGTAAATTCAGCATTCCTATGTCAGTTGCCATGTCAGAAACGCTCACGAATAATGAATACACGGATGATCTTAGATATGAGGTTTTCAACCGTGAATTCATGCCACACATTGACTCCATGTATAACTTCGCCTTTCGTCTTACCATGGACGAGGACGACGCAAATGACCTGGTGCAAGATACTTATCTAAAAGCATTCCGTTTTATATCTTCTTTTGAACAGGGTACAAATGCCAAAGCATGGCTTTTCCGGATCCTGAAAAACAGCTTCATCAACGATTATCGTAAAAAGAGCAAGGAACCTTCCAAGGTAGATTATCAGGAGGTTGAAACCACCTATAATTCCGAAGAAGCTTCTGATACCACATATACCGTCGACTTGCGCGCAGACGCAGTTCAGGAGCTTATCGGTGATGAGGTAGCGAATGCTCTGAATGCGCTTCCCGTTGATTTCCGAACAGTGATCATACTCTGTGACATTGAAGGATTTACTTACGAGGAAATGGCGAAAATTTTGGATATACCAATCGGAACAGTAAGGTCCAGATTACACCGTGCACGTAACTTATTGAAAGAAAAACTAAAAAGTTATGCGAGTTCAATGGGATATGACGCATAGGTTATGAAACTTTTTTTGTAACCATTTCGGTTATAGGGTACAGCAGTACTAATAATCTATATTTTTTCAAAAAACTTGTGATGAATGCATCTTCGAATACGCCTTCTGTGACAGAGGAAGTGCAACAAAAACCCATGAAGCAGAATTGTGAGCATCATGCTGACTGCATGAAAATCATTCAGGCTATATTGGATGACGAAGCTACAGACGCCGAAAAGGATCATTTTAGGGATAACATGGACAAATGTATCCCTTGCATAGAATCTTACAGGCTTGAAAAGTGCATTAAGGATTCTCTTCAGTTGAAAGTTGAAAAGAAACCTTGCCCCGAAAGTATTCTTAACACCATTTTATCAAAAATAAACAGCTAACACTGTTCGTGTGAAAGGCAAACTAGTTATATTTTCTGCTCCTTCCGGTTCCGGCAAAACCACCATTGTCAGGCATCTTTTAAAAAAATTTCCATCACTTCTGGCTTTTTCTGTTTCTGCTTCCACGCGGGAACAGCGGGATCATGAAGTTCATGGCAAAGACTACTATTTTCTTCCTAAAAAAGAGTTTCGCGAACGCATTGCGAATAACGAGTTTGCAGAATGGGAGGAAGTCTACGCAGGGAATTATTACGGTACCTTCAAAACGGAAATCGAACGCCTCTGGAGTGAAGGCAAAACCGTTCTTTTTGACGTAGATGTGAAGGGCGGCCTGAAACTGAAAGAAATTTACAGGGAAAACGCGCTTGCCATATTTGTGAAAGTTTCTTCAGAAGAAGAAATTATCCGCAGGCTCAGTGAACGAGGTACTGAAACACAAAAGTCACTTGAAACCCGCCTGGGAAAGGTTCGCTACGAACTCAGCTTTGAAGACAAGTTTGACATTACACTCGTAAACGACGATCTGGTTGAAACGCTGGCCAAGGCTGAACAGATTGTGATGGAATTCATCGCCTAGCGGCAGGTTAAATCATCTGAAATGAAAATAGGCTTGTTTTTCGGATCCTTTAACCCTATTCACGTAGGCCATCTGATCATCGCAAATACAATGGCGACGACGACCGACCTTGACCAGGTTTGGTTTATCGTCAGTCCTCAGAATCCATTCAAAAAAAGCAACAGCTTATTACACGAATTTGACCGCTTCGACCTTGTTCAGCGCGCGATTGCCGACAATCCGTTACTGAAGGCCTCAGATGTCGAATTTCACATGCCTAAGCCCAGCTACACAATCGATACACTCGTTCGTATCCAGGAAAAATTCCCCCAACACACTTTTAAGCTGATCATGGGTGAGGACAATCTCGCACAATTTACAAACTGGAAAAATTACGATCAGATTCTCGAATACACCGGACTATACGTATACCCCCGCCCGAACTCGGCACCACACAAATTTGCCGATCATCCGGCTGTTCGGTTTGTCAACGCACCTCTGCTGGATATTTCGGCAACTTTTTTGAGAGATAGCATACGAAAAGGAAAATCCATCAAATATATGGTTCCCGAAAGCGTGGAACAGTTGATTAAAATAAAGGGATTTTATCTTTAAGTCGAATATTGTGAATTTTGTAGCATAATTACAACTGCTCAGCGAAAGTACAATCCCACCGGTCGTTCCGATGGAATGACGCTTGTGTAAACGCGAGATTTACCTAAAGCAAATTACCCTAACTATGAAAATTACAACGCTCGATCCTGGTAAGTGATTTCTGACAACAATCCTATTGCATTGAATTTCAGAACTACCTTTTTTGCGTCTGACTTTTTGCCTGTGTTTTCGCATTGAGGACCTTTTTCCAGAAAATAAACGTAGAATTTTACGCCTCGGTCTCCTAGCTCGTGGATGTCTGGTCTACCCAGAATTTCACCCACCTTTTCAATGGACTCTCCGACCAGCTTCGACTGTTCAGCTTTGAAATCTGCGACTAGCGAAGTTCTTTCGCTTTTGCAGCTTCCGCGGTCGCCGCGCCATTTTTTCACATCCAGCCGGCCCAGTTTTTCTGGCGGATTGGAACAAGCTGACATAAAAGCCAGGAATATCGTTACATATATCAGACGTCTTTTTATTTCAAAATTCATTTCTATTTCTTTGGTGATTGTCAAACAGAGGCGAAACTAATCATATAATGTATTCGAATGCAACAGTTTTTATGCATTGGGTCAAAACTTTGGCAATAATTAATTATGACACGGATTGAAGGATTGAAGAGAATTTCTATGAAAATTTGAATAGCTTTATCCTCAGTCACCACGGCCGATTTAAAACTGATCTATGAAAAAAGCAACGCTTTCCATACTGCTGTTCTGCGTCTCATTCTTTTCCCAAGCACAAACAGCTTTCACACAGCCAACAGATGCGACTGACTGCACGAATATGCTCTTCAAAGCGCTGCTTGAAAAGGACGGAAATGTTTTGAGTAATGTGCTTGCTCAGGATTTTTCCATTATCAGCTTTCAAGGCAGGGAAATTAACCGGGACATATTAATCGGTTCCGTTGCAAAAGGTTATTTGTCGGTAGAATCCGGTATGCTGTCGGGCATCCGCTCCCGTAATTTCAGTGATGTGACCATTGTAACAGGTCTGTGGAATGTTCGTGCCAAGATTGAGAATAATACCTTACAGGGCGAGATGGCATTTATGTCAGTATGCATACGAGCCGGTGGAGTCTGGAAGGTCTCTGCGATGCAACTAACTCCGGTTCAATAGTATACAAAAAAGAACAGCCAGCTTTTGAAGGCCGGCTGCTTTGATATCAAAGGGTTATTACATTTATATCTATACGTTCATCAAAGACTCACGACGGCGCATTTTACCAGCAGGAATCCCAAACATCATCTTGAAGCGGCGGCAGAAATATGCTGTATCCTTATAACCTACATCAGAACCAATTGCCCGGATGCTTTTCTTGGAAGTACGAAGTAAATCAACTGCTTTTTCCATACGCTGATACTCAATGTAATCCTGCGGATTAATCCCGGTCAGCATTTTGAAATATTGTCCAACGTAATCTTCCGAAACATTTGCCACGTTTGCGAGCACTTTGTTAGAAAGATCTCCACCCAAATTGTCTTTGATGTAAGCAAAAATATCGATCAGTCGAGGATCCTTGAAATAGGTACTGTTTGTAACAAGTTGCTCAACGAACAGCTTGTTTTTAAGGATGTAACGGATAATCTCAATCACAACCTCTTCGGTCTTGATTTTAATAATCCGTCCCTTGCCCGGCGTATCAAGCATATCCTCGGTAAGGATCTGATTGATGGTAATTGCAATCTGATCATCCCGTTTGATCAGGAACGGAGGCACATCCAGAGATGTAAAAAAGTTAACCGTATCAAAAACCTTTGCTTCAAAGGAAATCAGACCAAAAGAGTTTGGCAACTTTCCGATCAAAGCGGGATCATGACCCGATTCAATGTAATTATCACGATTTGTAAGAAATTCCTCGTTTGACACCGTCTTGGCAGACTGCGTATTACCGTAAGTAACAGTTGCATGCTTACCTCCCGGGATAAAAAGCATATCCCCTTCCTCTACCTTTTGCGAGTCTTCAGTACCAAAAGAAACCTCCCCATCATACAGAATAGTAAGAGAATTCTGTACATCATAGAAATTTTTAATCGTGATCGGTTGCAAAATGCGGATGTGCCGCGCCTTCACAAATTTCACTCCTAACGACTCAATGATCTTATTATAGTCTTCCATGCTTGTGTATATTTAAGGGCCCGTTCGACCTGATATTCTAATTTTGTACAAATCTAATAAATTGTACAAAACTAATACAAGCATATTTAAACAAAATATTGAAAAAAAGTGATATTTTGCCATGAAATTAGTCCAACATTTAGAATAAAATGAAGGCAAAGGGAAAAATGGGGTTATTTTAGGAGCTCCCGGGCAATTACAAGTTTTTGGATTTCAGAGGTACCCTCATAAATCTGAGTGATTTTAGCATCCCGCATATGGCGTTCAACATGATATTCTTTTACATATCCGTAACCTCCGTGAATTTGTACCGCTTCGGTTGTAACCCACATCGCCACATCGGACGCATACAACTTTGCCATGGCGGCCGCCTTGATGTAATCTTTTCCCTCATCTTTTAATCTTGCAGCCTTGTAAACCAGTAAGCGCGCGGCCTCAATTCTTGTCGCCATGTCCGACAACTTGAACTGAATTGCCTGGTGATCGCTGATGGGTTTTCCAAAAGTTTTCCGCTCCTGCGCATATTTCAGCGAAAGCTCAAAAGCACCTGCCGCAATACCAAGTGCCTGTGCTGCAATGCCGATTCTCCCGCCATTAAGCGTCGACATTGCAAATTTAAATCCAAAACCATCTTCTCCTATTCGGTTTTCCAAAGGTACTTTTACATCTGTAAACATCAAGGTGTGCGTATCCGACGCCCTGATTCCCATTTTATCTTCTTTTTTACCTACAACGAAACCCTTCAGGCCTTTCTCCACGATGAACGCGTTAATGCCTTTGTGCTGCCTCTCAGGATGAGTTTGTGCTATTACCAGACAAACCGAAGAGGAATTTCCATTTGTGATCCAGTTTTTAACGCCATTCAGATTGTAATGATCTCCCTCCAAAAAGGCAGTCGTATGCTGAGAAGTAGCATCCGAGCCCGCTTCCGGTTCAGAAAGACAAAATGAACCGATAATCGCTCCGGTTGCCAGCGGAACCAGATATTTTTGCTTTTGCTCCTCACTTCCGAATTTTTGAAGCCCCCAGCAGACGAGAGAATTATTTACCGACATAATCACGCCTGCGGAGGCATCTACCTTACAAATTTCCTCCATCGCGATCACATAAGCAAGCGTATCCATACCGCCTCCGCCATACTCAGGTGCGACCATCATGCCCAGAAACCCAAGTTCACCCATTTTTTGAATCAGGGCAGGGTCAAATTTTTGTTCGTTGTCACGTTCAATAATTCCAGGCAAGAGTTCCTGTGTAGCGAAGTCGCGTGCGGCAAACCTTACCGCGTCATGTTCTTCACTCAGATTGAAATCCATTCCGACAATAGGCGAAGTACTTGGCATAATATAGATACTATCAGTTAATTATGTGATGTTCAAATTTAAGTGCAAAGACGGTAGTATGCAAGCATACGAATTTATAACGCATTAAAACTTTGGGTTTTGCTCATCGCTTTGTATAAAAGTTATCTTAAGTTTGCGCCCTGATTGCATTACTGACTCCATTTGCATTTCAGCGAATTTTGGTCTGATTAAAACTAACACATGCCTATTCTTCACGTCTTTTATATTAAACTGCTTATCAATCTGGCGCTCACCATTGGTATATTCTGGACGATTAGCAGATCAGATCTTTTCTCAAAATGGCAGAAAGAAAACGAAAAAGCGGTTTTCGCGATAGGTTTTCTATTGTTACGCCTCATTCCGTGGATCGGAATTTTTTTGATAATCAACGAAGTCCCGCGTGGGGATGTCCCTTTTTTCTTTTATAAAGCCGAAGCCGCCAAGCGGGGAGGTTTTGTTTACCGGGATTTCTGGTCATATCACGCACCCTTGTACGCGTACATCATCAGCATTCCTGTCTGGATCTGGCACAATTCCCGTGCTATCGTTTTATTTATGGTTTTAATGGAATCCGCAATTTTATGGCTGACCTACCGAACTTACAAGTTTAGGTCGGAGCGGGCGTTGCAGCTTGCGATGATTTATTTGTTGCTTCCGGCTGGCTTCATGTACATTCTGGTAGACGGGCAGGAAGAAGTCTGGTTCTGGGGGGCAGCTTTGCTTATATGGCGGTACACGATCAAAAACCGGGAAAACTATGAGATCGGAATCGGCGTTCTTTTTGCCCTGACTTTGCTCACCATTAAAGTGACATTCATATTTCTCTTACCGGCAATTCTGGTAATGGTCAAAAAACCAGTTAAAATGCTGCTTATCATGGCGGCCATCGGAATTCCCGCCGTAGGGTTTCTTTATTGGCAAATCGGCGATCTTTTTCTGATGCCCATACAACACACCGAACAATTAATGACGCCCAATTTATTTTCGATCACCAGGCCTTTCGTGGAAATGTTTATTCATATCAATGAAAAAAAATCTACGACAATCAACTGGATTGGTCTTCTTTTCACCGTTTTCGTACCCGTCTTTATGGCTGTAAAAGCAAGGCAACGCCACATCAGCGACGTGCTGCCCGGCATATTTATAGCCTGTTTTGCCTGTATGATGATTTTTCAGGCAAGTGCAATGGGCGCTTATCTGATCGCCTATCTGATGGCGGTGTTGTTTGAAATTATTGATATCCGGAAAACCTGGCATGTTGCCGTATTACTTGCGGTAAACTGGCTTACGGTCATTCAGCCGTTCATGTGGGTTTACATCGGGCAACCCGCTTACACTTCTTTGGGCATGTTGGGAAATTCGAGGTTCTTGTTTGAATATATGCTACAAATTTTGAATGTGCTGTGTTTTGTGTGGATGCTGCGCGAGACTTACCGCCATGTTGTACTGCCTAAAACAACGAACGCATGAGTGTAATTTTAGGAAAACTGGCGATTAGCCTTGCTTCTTTATTCCTTCTCGGAGTGATTCTGTTTCGCCGCAAATCACTTACGAGCTGGCTTGGTACGCATAGTACTTATCGTGTTCTCACAGTAGCATGGGTGCTTTTCAGGCTGATTCCGTTTATCGTCATTTACCTGATCGCCAACATCGCGCCGACTTCCGATGTAAACGGTTTCTGGGACGAAGCCAGTAAAGCGTCAATTGGGAAGATCGTCTATCGCGATTTCTGGTCACCGTATTCTCCGTTATATGCTTATTTTTTAGGGATTTGGCTCAAAATCTGGTATAGTCCGAAAATGATCGTACTTACGATGGCAGTAATGGACGGTGTCGCGTTGCTTGTCTCCTGGCATTTTTTCAGGCCGTTTCAGTCCCGTGCTGTATTCCTTTACCGGTCCATTATTTACCTGCTCCTTCCGGGTTCTCTGGTTTTATGTATTGTCGGTGCCCAGGAAGATGTATGGATGTGGCTTTTCGTCGTACTGGCTTATCTGATCCGGGAGCGGACCTTGCGGGTTGAGTGGTTTGCTGCCATTCTGGCCATTGGTTTGCTGATGACCAAAGCGATTTTCGTATTGATACTGGTTCCGTTGTTCCTGCTTGAAAAGCAAAAGATTCGGTTCATCATTCCAATGGCAATTATCGGCATTCTTTCATTGGGCATTCTTTATCCGCTCGTCGGGATGGAATTTATGCAGCCCATGGACGAAGCCAAGGTCTTGCGCGCACCGAATATTTTGTCCGTAGTCAATCCCTGGTTTTTCAACAGCATCGGAGTCGGAGAAAAATTCTGGAACTGGATTGGTTTGGTTACTTCCGTTGGCCTGGCTTGTCTTGCTGCTTTGCGGATGAAAGGCGCCGATTTTCGAATAATGCTTTCACGTGTTTGGGTCGTTTTATATGCTACGATGATGATCGTACAACAAAGTGCTTACAGCAATTACATATTCCTTTTTCTGATTCCGCTGGTATTTTATGTAGTTGATTGGGACAATAAAAAGCAGGTCATTATTTTGATGATTTACAACGTCCTTTGCGTAATTCACCCTTCCGTTTGGTGGAGGTCAGGAATGGTAAAATATCTGCAACCTGCTGATATTATCGCCAAACCGGATTTTATCATTGACTACGCCTTACAGGTTTCAATCATAGTTTTAACCAGCTACTTCGTCTGGCTCGCATTTCCGAAGCGACAGACGGCCATTTAACTTATTTTAACGCAGCCTTCCTTTATACACTTCTTATTTTTGGAGAAATCTTTTCTCTAAAAATGCAGGTACTTGCACCACACACGGTTCGTGAACTCCACATCATTGCCGATCGGGCGGGAGAAAAAAATGCACTCGACTTTTTCGATTGCACCAAAAGTCAGGGAGGTAGGGATTTACTACGAAAAATGGTGCTCGACCCAAAGCACGATCTCAACACGCTGCTTGCTTTTCAGGATACTTTGCGACTTATAGCCGAGGATGTAAACAAATGGGACGTCAATATTTCCTCATCCTATATTGCTGCGGTGGAGAATTATTACAGTTCTTCGGTCACTTACAGTATGTCGCAGGACATTTTCATGCATTTTTTCGACACAATGCTGTTTTCCTGGAAGCATCCGCACGAATTCGATTTGGTAAGAAGCGGTCTTTCTGCAACAATTCTGTTGATCCGGGAATTTAAAACTACGGCCGACCGATTTGGTGACGCATTGATTCCCTCGCTTGTTAACGATGACTTTGAATTTCTAACAAGCTTTTTTCAGCAAAGTACGATCAAATTGTTAGTCAAAATAGCGCCCCACGAAATTTCCAAAAGCAAGGTTCTGTATCTGGACTACTATTTGAGAATTAAGCAGAAAAAGACGTTACGACGTATTTTAGACATTTTTTATTTGCTGGACGCCTACACTTCCATTGCCCAAAAAAGTATCGAACATGGTTTGATTTTTCCCGATTTCACGGATGAATCTGCCGTGTTTGAGGCAAAGGGACTTTGGCAGCCTTTCATTCCAAATGCCATTTCAAATGACTTTACTTTAAACGAAGCTGCTCCGCTTTGTTTGCTGACCGGTGCAAATACAAGCGGAAAAACCACGTTCCTGAAGACCTGCGGACTGGTCGCATACCTGGCGCATCTGGGCTGGCCCGTTCCGGCAAAAAGTCTGCGGATTTCATTTTTCGACAAACTCTTCACTTCTATACATTTATCCGACGATCTGGATCTTGGGTACAGTCATTTTTACAATGAGGTGATGCGGATTAAGGAAATTGCGCTGGCGCTGAAAGCAAAGGAAAGCTGTCTGGTAATTATCGATGAGCTTTTCCGCGGGACGAACACAGCTGATGCATTGTTTTGTTCCAAAACTGTAATCAACGGGTTTATCCGGCAAAATAAATCCCTGTTTCTGGTGTCAACGCATTTATTGGAACTTTTGCCTGAATTTGAAAAATCCGGTAGAATCGTGCTGCATTGCTTTCAAACCAATGTGAAAGAAGCCGATTTTGAAAACACATTCAAAATAGCACCCGGAATAGCACGGGAAAAAATTGGCCGGATGATCCTTGAAAAAACCGGTGTAGTGAATTTGCTTTCTGATTTTGACTAATTTTTCTTCATTTCAGAAGATTCCATCAACGCAAATAGCCAAATTTCTTCAAATCAGTTTCAGGTTCAGCCATTAATACACTTCTGCCTCCTGGCACGATCAGGTACACGACATCACTGACTTTCAGTACATTTCTGTAATCATGATCAGAAATCATGATTCCTTTATTCTTCTTTTGTTCATTAATTATCCTCATCAGTTTTTCCACAACCAAAGGCGATAAATGAGCAAATGGCTCGTCTAACAGAACAAACGTTACAGGCGACAATAAAATCAGCAATGTGTCAAACAGTCTACGCAAACCTCCGGAAAGTGTATCTGTGTAAGCAGCATCATATTTTTCAAACTCGGGAAAATCGTGACAAATTGCAATAAAATCAACTTCGTATGCATCACAGATTATTCCCAGTTTCAGATTCGGCGTAAAGGGTTTTTGCGGCAGATAACGGATCAGATTCTTTTGCTGATACGGAGCTTTCAGATACCGACCCTCTACCCGGACCGACTGACTTTGTGACCTCAGTGTACCAAAAATCGCCTGCATCAGACATGTTTTACCAGTTCCGTTCCGCCCGAGCAAACCCACAGCCTGTCCGGTTTCAATTTTGACATAAATGTCATGAAGAATTTTCCGCCCATTGTATTCAAGCCAAATCGTGTCTGCTTCCAGAGTCATATAATACCATTACAAATTTGAAACACCAGGATAAACGCGGCAAAAATTGAAATATCCAGAAAGAAGATGGTAACATAAAGTGCCACTTCTGTAATACTGAGATTGGTATAGAAGAATAGTCTCAACGGATAAGTTCTCTTTTGATAATACCAGAGCAAACCTCCGCTCAGTATTTTAAGCAACAAATAAAGTGGTAAAAACCTGACCAAAGCCAGCGACTGCGGCGCACCAACAATTGCCCACGAGAAAAGAGAAACAGAAAACATAAAAGGCATGAACGAGCGGCCATAATACCGGACGATCAGCGACAATTTTTTTCGCATCCGAATTTTTTCAGCAAGGTAGACAGCCTTTTACCCGCAGAAAATATTCTTAGGTTTATTTAACAAAAAAGCCCTCACTCCCGTGAAGGCTTCAAAGCTGATGAAGACAAAAATCTAGTCTATGATATCAAACCCGCAATAAGGCACCAGCACCGCCGGCACTTTCACTGTCCCGTCGGCCTGCTGATTGTTTTCCAGCAGAGCGGCCACAATCCGCGGCAAGGCAAGCGCTGAGCCGTTCAGAGTATGTAAAAGCTGCGTCTTTTTGTCGGCATTTTTATACCGCAGTTTCAGGCGGTTTGCCTGGTACGTTTCAAAATTGGAAACAGAACTGCATTCCAGCCAACGCTCCTGCCCGGCCGACCATACTTCAAAATCGAACGTAAGTGCGGACGTGAAACCCATATCGCCACCGCAAAGGCGCAAAATACGGTATGGTAATTCCAGTTTTTCCAAAAGTCCTTGTACGTGATCGGACATTTCCTGCAAAGCCTGATAAGATTCCTCCGCTTTCCTAACCTGTACGATTTCCACCTTATCAAACTGATGCAAGCGGTTCAGCCCACGTACATGCGCGCCCCAGCTTCCGGCTTCTCTTCTGAAACAAGGCGTGTACGCAACATTTTTAACCGGCAAATGATTTTCCGGAACGATTACGTCGCGGTACAAATTGGTGATTGGCACTTCCGCAGTCGGTATCAGATATAAATCATCGGCCGCGTCGTGATACATTTGTCCCTCCTTGTCGGGCAATTGCCCAGTTCCAAAACCAGAATCCGCATTGACTACAATTGGTGGCTGGATTTCAGTATAACCGGCTTTTCCTGCCTCGTCCAGAAAAAACGCAATCATGGCACGTTGCAGGCGCGCCGCTTTTCCTTTGTACACCGGAAAACCTGCGGCAGCTATTTTATTACCAAGTTCAAAATCGATGATTGGTGCACTATTTCCACCCAATTTTTTGATCAGTTCCCAATGTGGTAACGCACCCACCGGCAGAACCGGTTTTTCACCGCTTTCCAGCACTGTTACATTGTCTTCCGCAGTTCTTCCTTCCGGAACACTTTCGTGTGGCAAATTGGGCAACTTTACCAACTCTCCGAGCAGCGTTTCCTCAATGCCTTTATGCAATTCTTCAAGCGCCTTGGATTTCTCTTTCAAAACGGCTGTTTCCGCTTTTGCCGCTTCCGCCTCCTCCTTTTTGCCCGACTTCAGCAATCCACCAATCTCCTTTGCTTTTGCATTGGACTGCGTCAGAATATCGTCCAGCTGTTGTTGTGCGTCCCGGCGGGATTTATCCAGTTCAATTATCCGGTCCACTGCCTCAGCTGCATCTTTGAAATGCCTTTTGGTCAGTCCTGCGATTGTCTGTTCCCTGTTTTCTCTTATAAAAATGGTCTGTAACATAAGCGGCTGTTGGCTTTGGCCATTCCTTTTAGTTAAATTCTAATTTGGTTCCGTTTATCGGATCAGGGTGCTGTGAAAATATCCTTCATCGCATCTTCGTAATAAAAAAGGCGTTCGTTCAAAACGTTTAACGCTTCCACCTTGTATTTTGAATGAATCAGCAACGAAAGATTGTGTTCCGAAGCACCATACGAAATCATTCGTATCGGGATATTTTTCATCGCTTCCAACACTTTCAAAGCAATTCCTTCCTTGTCAGCGCTGAAATTACCAACCACACAAATGATGTTCTGATCGCTGTCATTTTCCTCTAAATCAGCAAATTCGCGCAGTTCGGCGGTGATTGCTTCCAGGTGCTCGGAATTGTCAATGGTAACAGACACAGAAACTTCCGAAGTGGTGATCATGTCCACCGGCGTTTTGTATTTTTCAAAAATTTCAAACACCCTACGAAGGAAGCCGTAGGCATTCAGCATACGGGTAGAATGTATGTAAATTGCCGTAATATTGTCCTTCGCAGCGATGGCTTTGATTTCCCTGTCAGTTGTTTGGTTGGCGATCAAAGTTCCAGGCGCTTCGGGCTGCATGGTGTTTTTTAGTCGAACCGGAACGCCCCGCAATTTTGCCGGTGTAATGGTACTTGGATGTAAAATTTTTGCTCCAAAATAAGCCAGTTCTGCCGCCTCCTCGAATGTAAGCACACGAATCGGGAACGTACGTTTTACAATCCTTGGATCGTTGTTATGCATTCCGTCAATATCTGTCCAGATCTGAATTTCCTCTGCACGGATTGCACCGCCAATCAACGAAGCAGTATAGTCCGAACCTCCCCGTTTCAGGTTATCTACCTCCTCCCGTGGATTTGTGCAAATAAAGCCCTGTGTTACAATAGTTTGTTTATCCGGATGCTGTTCAAGCATCGCGGTTAGCCGTTCTTCAATCGCCAGCAGTTCAGGTTCTCCATCTGCATCTATTCGCATGAAATCGAGTGCCGGCAGAAGTACGGAACTCTCTCCTTTTTCTTCGAGATATGCCTGAAACATTTTGGTGCTGAGCAATTCACCTTCTGCAACCAGTTCTTTTTCTTGTTTTATGGTAAATGGCTTGATGCCCACCAGCGAACGAATGTAGCCAAATTCACGGTCTATCACATCCTGTCCATTGGAAAGGCCATTTTCAGTCACATACAGTTCTGTGATGAAAGCATCGTAATGCGCTTTCAGCTCGTCAATCTGTTTCAAAGCGGCAGTATCCTCATTAGCTTTGGCGGCTTCACCAATTGCAATAAGCGCATTCGTTGAGCCAGACAACGCAGACAAAACCACTATTTTCCGGCTCGGATCCGTTGCCAGAAGATCACGGATTGAATGCATACGTTCGGGTTTCCCGACTGAGGTCCCCCCAAATTTCCAGACTTGCATAATTATTAAATGAAATTTTTGATTACTAATTTAAAGGTCAGGAAGTTGTTGGGGATTGTCATTTGTTGCGGCCGCCACACGGTCAGGCGTTGTTTTTTGCCGTAAGCAATTCCCGACTATTTCCTGACCACACTTGACAATAAATGACAATCTCCTGACTACTTCCCTTCTATCTGATCTTTCAGCCCTACCATTTTGATTGCGGTCATGGCGGCTTCATCACCTTTGTTTCCATGAACGCCGCCCGAGCGATCCAAAGCCTGCTCCATATTGTTGGGTGTGAGTACGCCAAAAATAACCGGCTTGGACGTTTTCAGACTTACATTCGTTATTCCCTGCGCCACTGCATGGTTGATATAATCGTTGTGTTTGGTTTCACCCTGAATTACTACACCAAGTGCGATAACAGCATCAATGTGTTCTTTGAATGCAAACCATTGTGTTGCCAACGTCAGCTCAAAACTGCCCGGTACATTACCCCGCTCAATATTCTCTGGTTTGGCTCCGTAACGGATCAGGGTTTGATAAGCCCCTTCAAATAATTTCTCTGTCACCTCGCTGTTCCATTCAGCAACCACGATTGCGAATTTTTTTTCACTAATATCCGGCAGTCCGTCGGTAGTAAATACACTTAAATTTTTATCAGCACTAGACATCTTTTGATCGGTGAATTTGAGACAATGATTGATTCAGGATTTGGAAAAACAAAAAAAGGATAAAACCGTTTCCGGCTTTATCCTTTTTCAGAACAGAATGGTTTCCCATTACTTGCCGGTTTGTCCTTCTAATAATCCCATGTACTTCTTCGCGTTTACCACTTCCGAAGAAAGAGGAAACTCGTCGACAACACGTTTATAAGTTGCTACTGCGTCAGGAGCCTGGTTGGCCTTTTCCTGAGCAAGAGCCAATTTCATTAAATATACCGGAGTAAAATATTCATTTTTTTCGTAGTCAGCAGCTTTCTGATAATAAGAGATCGCCTCAGAAGCCTCATTTTTTTCCATGTAAGCATCCCCAATCAACGACTGCGCACGTGCATGAACCAAAAGATCCGAAGAGCTGAAAGATTTAAGATGACTGATCGCGTCATCAAATTTGCCTTGTTTCAACAAAGCTACACCAGCATAAAAATTAGCAAGATTGCTGGCGTCTGTTCCTTTATAACCGTCGGCGATCGCCAAAAGGCCCTCATTTCCTCCACTGCCGTTCAAAGCTTTTTGTAGAGAATCTGCTTCGAAATCATATACAACACTTGCAAGGGCCGTTTGTGCCGAACCTTCCTGGCCATCAATGTAAAAACGGTATCCTGCAAAAGCAACGATAGCAATCAGGATCGCTCCGCCTACACCAAAAAGTATTTTACGGTTTTTGAGGAAAAAAACTTCCGCTTTATTGATTTGCCCCGCTAATGCTTCCGGCGTTTCAATAATTTCAAACCCGGACTCACCCGTATTTTTCTTGCTCATATCAATTGAATTCGTATTTTGGAGTGCAAAGTTATGAAAACTTATTTAAGTCAAAACATGTTAGGTAACAATTCTTTACAGACTTTATACAATCCGATTCCGTTCGGGCGTTGCCGCACGAATTTATTCCCGGAATGAAACCAATCTTTAAACGTTGTCATTGCGCTCAAAATTGAGTATTTATACAAAATAAAACTGCGTAACAGCAACTGAATCAGCACCATTACGCAGTTTAAGAAGCTTAAAGTATTAGCTGTATAAAGGATATTGTTTCATCCAGTTATTAATCTCCTGTTTCACTCCTGCTATTTTCGAATCCTGGTCGTGGTTAACCAAAACGGTGTCGATCAGGTCAACGATACGTTCCATATCTGTTTCAATCAGCCCGCGGGAAGTCATTGCAGCTGATCCAACACGCATACCCGAAGTTACCATCGGAGATTTGTCGTCAAAAGGAACCATATTTTTGTTAATCGTAATATCGGCTTTGATCAAAGTGTTTTCGGCAAGTTTCCCTGTTAGGCCAGACGCAACGCCATTTTTGGTCCGAAGATCAATCAGCATCAAATGGTTGTCCGTTCCGCCGGAAATAATCTGATATCCTTTTTCAACAAACGCTTTTGCCATTGCCTGCGCATTTTTGGCAACCTGAACCGCATAATTGTAATATCCTTCGCTTAATGCTTCACCAAAAGCAACTGCTTTTGCAGCAATAATATGTTCAAGCGGCCCGCCCTGCGTTCCAGGGAAAACACCCGAATCAAGCAAAGATGACATGGTACGAAGCTGTCCTTTTTGTGTTTTGATACCGAAAGGATTTTCGAAATCGTCACGCATCATGATTACACCACCGCGCGGTCCCCGTAATGTTTTGTGGGTTGTAGTGGTAACGATATGGCAATGTCCCATCGGGTCATTCAGCAAACCTTTTGCAATAAGCGCTGCAGGGTGAGAAATATCGGCCAACAGAATTGCGCCAATCTGATCAGCAATGTTGCGCAGCCTTTCATAATCCCAGTCACGGCTGTAAGCAGACGCTCCACAGATCAATAACTTCGGACGTTCTTTCAAAGCGGTTTCCTCAACCTTGTCCCAGTCGATAAGACCCGTTTCGGCTTCAACGCCGTAAAACACAGGCTGGAAATATTTACCCGAAATATTGACAGGAGATCCATGAGAAAGGTGACCACCATGTGCCAGGTTAAAACCCATTATTTTATCTCCCGGATTAAGACAAGCAACAAACACGGCCATGTTAGCCTGTGCGCCTGAATGCGGCTGCACGTTAGCCCAGGTTGCACCAAACAGTTCTTTCAGGCGGTCAATTGCAATCTGCTCAATTTCGTCTACAACCTCACAGCCACCATAATAGCGTTTACCCGGAAGTCCTTCCGCGTATTTGTTAGTCAGCACACTACCCGCTGCTTCCATCACTTGTTTAGAAGTAAAGTTTTCAGAAGCGATCAGCTCAATGCCAGACTCCTGACGATACTTTTCTTTATTAATCAGATCGAAAATAGTGGTATCACGTTCAACGCTTGTAAGTGTAGACATGGGATTTAACAGAATGATTATGTGATGTGTTGTAGAACAAGGCGCAAAAATACGACCAAATCTTTGGGAATGAAAATTCCGAACGCTTAAATATATCGGAAAACAAAGCCTTCCTGGACAGCTTTCGGCCGTGACTACGTTGCAGCTTGCTGCGATCGCACATTTTGATAAAACTATTTTTAAATTTTTTTAATAATATTCGATGCGAATCGTACTTTTGTAACAGGAATTTTCACTTGGGTGTACGAGAACGCAAGCGCAGTGTGGCTGATTATTTCTTTTTTGTAAGCCGATCGGAATGTCTAATTTTGCAGGCCGGATTTTGTAAACAGGATGACTTTTATTAAAATGTTTTTCTAAATTTCCTAACGAAAGCCATTTCTTAAACCCAGTTATAATTACATTTTAAAATCAAATGGATCAAAAAACGCTAAATCAGGAAGCAATTCTTATGCAGGCAGCCGACAACGCTCATGCTCATACGGGCGGAAGCGTAGGATTGCCCATTACCTACGAAAAGATACCTACCCAGATTTTCTCGAATTCGAAAGACGCTTCTTATGCAGTAGCAAAGGAAATTGCTGATTTGATTCGCAAAAAACAGGCGGAAGGTAAACCCTGCGTACTGGGGCTTGCAACCGGCTCTTCACCAAAAACAGTTTATGCATTGCTCGTGAAAATGCACAAGGAGGAAGGGCTTAGCTTTAAAAATGTGATTTCATTCAACCTGGATGAATACTATCCGATGGAGCCCGACTCCATTTTTAGTTACCACAGGTTCATGAAAGAACAATTGTTTGATCATGTAGATATACCAAAGGAAAATTATTTTCTACCGGACGGAACAGTGCCTCCTGCAATTTTGAGAGAGTACTGCAATTCCTACGAAAATAAAATAAATGCTGTTGGCGGACTCGATTTTCAATTACTCGGGATTGGTGGAAATGGTCATGTTGGTTTTAACGAACCAGGGTCACTCATCAACGCACGCACCAGGCTGATCACCCTCGATCATTCCACAAGAGCGGCGGCTTCAATGGAGTTTGGAGGCTTGCACAAAGTTCCTCGCAAGGCAATTACGCTGGGTGTTTCTATGATCCTGAGCGCGAAACGCGTAGTTCTGCTTGCATGGGGAGAACGTAAAGCTGCCGTAATTGCAGCTGCTGTGGAAGGTCCGGTAACGGAACGTAATCCAGCATCATATCTTCAGGCGCATTCGGATGTTTCGTTTGTTTTGGACGAAAGTGCCGCATCTGAACTGACCCGTGTGAAAACACCATGGTCTGTTGATTCGGTTGTCTGGGACAATGGGATGATCAAGAAAGCGGTGACTCATTTGTCCAATATTCTTGAAAAACCAATTCTGAAACTGACAGACAAAGACTATAATGACAATGGGATGAGTGATTTGCTTGCGCAGTATGGTGCAGGTTACGAAATCAACATCAACGTATTTAACCAATTGCAGCACACAATCACCGGCTGGCCGGGTGGAAAACCGAACGCCGATGATACAAACCGGCCGGAAAGAGCGCAACCTGCTAAAAAACGGGTTATTATTTTCAGCCCGCATCCGGATGATGATATTATTTCCATGGGAGGAACGTTTCAACGCCTGGTGGATCAGGGCCATGAAGTTCATGTTGCTTACCAGACGTCAGGAAACATTGCCGTAGCAGACGACGAAGCAATACGTTTTATTGACTTTGTTGTCGATTTCAACAATCAATTCGGTATAGAAAGCGCGGAGACCAACAAATTGTTTCTGGATGCGAAGGAATTTTTGAAGCATACCAAAGATAGCGAAATTGATACGCCGGAAATCAGAAGTGTGAAGGGCATTCTGCGTCGTGGTGAAGCAAAGGCGACCTGCCGTTTTGTAGGTATCCCTGTTGAAAATGCGCATTTTCTCAACATGCCGTTCTACGAAACGGGTACTGTACAGAAAAACCCGATCGGCGAAGAAGACATCCGCATCATCGAAAATCTGATCGAAGAAATAAAACCACATCAAATTTATGCAGCAGGCGATTTTGCGGATCCACACGGAACGCATAAAGTTTGCTGGGACGCCATAGAAGCCGCTTTGGAAAGGTCTAAGCATAAAAAATTCATGAAGGACTGCTGGGTATGGCTTTACCGCGGCGCCTGGGCCGAATGGGATATCCATGAAATCGAAATGGCAGTTCCAATGAGTCCGGATCAGGTGCTCAAAAAACGCCAGGGAATTTTCAAACATCAGTCACAGAAAGATGGTGTGGTTTTCCAGGGCGAAGATTCCAGAGAATTTTGGCAGCGAGCTGAAGAACGTAACAGGGCAACGGCACATTTGTATGATGACCTGGGTCTTGCGGAATACGAAGCAATGGAAGCATTCGTACGCTGGAAGTTCTGAGAAAAAGGTATTAATCAAAAAAGAGCTGGAAGTTTTCCAGCTCTTTTTTGATTAATACCTGATATATTTTTAATGCACTCCTTATACTCAATTTTCGAGCTGCATCGCCAAAGCGCCGTTGAAGTGTGTATATGGTTTTATAATTCCATGTCAATCCACATGCGCTGAGCCATCTTCTCAACCATGTTTACAACCCCCTGAACTGCCCCAAAAATAATACAGAGCGGCAAAATGATGGGCAAAAAGATGAGCCACTGTAGGGCCATTGTCAAATTGAATTTCTTCATACCTGGTGTCTTCATAATGAAATAGGTTATTCAAAGGGAGGATTATGTGCTCAATGTATGAATTTTTATTTAAAATATTAACGTAAAAGGTCAATAAAAAAGTTTAATTCTGTGAAACATTCAATATTAAATGTAATTTTTTTCATCACATTTATATGGTAAAGCTTGCATACCCTGCCGGCTACCCATCAAAATCTCTTTGCTCTAAAAAAAATTTTGTTAATTTGTTATAGTAAAGCCAAACTGAATTCCCCATATGCTGTCTTCCGACATTATCCAGTTATTACCCGATTCAATAGCCAACCAAATTGCCGCAGGAGAAGTGGTCCAGCGTCCGGCATCGGTTGTCAAGGAATTGCTGGAAAACGCGATTGACGCGAAAGCAGGAAACATACAAGTAATACTGAGAGAGGCTGGCAGAACCCTTATTCAGATCATCGATGACGGTTCCGGAATGTCTGAAACAGATGCCAGAATGTCTTTCGAAAGGCATGCCACATCGAAAATCAGGCAGTCCGAAGATCTTTTCCGGATCAGAACGATGGGCTTCAGAGGCGAAGCACTCGCATCGATTGCGGCCGTCGCCCAGGTGGAATTACGCACCAGAAGAACAGACGACGAACTGGGCACACTGATTAGAATTGAAGGTTCTGAAATAAAAACACAGGAACCTGTAGCATGCATTCCCGGAACAAGCCTGTCCGTTAAAAATCTCTTCTTCAATGTTCCGGCGAGACGTAATTTTCTGAAATCCAATTCCGTGGAAATGCGACACATACTGGATGAGTTTCAGCGTATAGCGCTGGCGCATCCAGAGGTTGGGTTTTCTTTACATCATAATGATACCGAGGTCTTTAACTTGCTACCGGGCAAACTGGTTCGGCGAATTGTTGACATATATGGCAGGAACTACCGCGAGCAGCTTGCCTTTTGCCAGGAGGACACTTCGTACATCAGCGTGCGCGGATATATCGGTAAACCTGAATTTGCCAGGAAAACCCGGGGAGAACAATTTTTCTTTGTAAACGACCGGTTTATCAAACATGGTTACATGCATCACGCGGTGATCAGTGCATTTGACGGAACGATAGCAGAAGGCAGCCACCCTTTTTATGTGCTTTTTATAGAAATTGATCCCTCACACATCGACATCAACATACATCCGACCAAAACAGAAATCAAATTTGATGACGAAAGGTCGGTTTATGCGATTGTAATGGCTGCGGTGAAAAAGGCAGTCGGCGTTTATAATCTTTCCCAATCGATCGATTTTGAGGATAATATTAATTTTTTAAACCCCTCGCCGGTCGACCAGAATCACAATATGGTCCCCCGCACTGTAATGCCCGACTGGGCGGCTCAATCCAAAAAAGCGGATGGCGGGCCTTCCCGCTCCAACCTGACCAACTGGAACAAACTATTTGAAGGATTGCAAAATACGGATGACCGGAGCCGCGAACTGGCAGCTTTCGAAATGAATTCAACTACCGTTTCGAGGCCTGTTTATCAGGAACAAGCCATGACCGTCGCCAGTAAAGTAAACCGTATGGCTTCTGAAGTGATTTCGGCGCCGGAAAGCGACGCAGTCCTTTTTCAGTTGCATAACAGATACATTCTTTCCCAGGTGAAAGACGGGATTATGCTCATCGACCAGAAGGCGGCGTATGAACGAATTCTCTACGAGCGGTACCGGAAAATGCTCACCAACCGAAACGGAGCATGTCAACAGTTGTTATTTCCCAAAACGATCCGTTTGACGCACTCGGACATGCAGCTGGTGAATGAAACCAAAAAGGAAATCCGGAGTCTTGGTTTTGAATTTGACGAATTTGGCGCAAATGAACTAATCATCCGTGGTATTCCGGCGGACCTTCCCGAGGAAAGTGAACAGGATCTTTTCGAGGAATTGGTAGAGCAGCTCAAACAAAGTTATTCTGATTTGAAACTGAATAAACCGGAGAGCCTTTCCCGTTCTCTTGCAAAGCGATTCTCGGTTCGATATGCCGTGAAGCTTTCGTTTGTCGAAATTCATACACTTATTGATCAGCTTTTTGCATCTACTGACCCGAACCGCACGCCGGGTGGCGAGGCAATCATTGTGTTGCTGACGATGGATAAATTGAGCAGCATTTTTAAAGGTTAACGAAACAAAAACAGCCCCAAAAGAGTTATAAACAACAATCACTTCATTTTGAATTATATATGTTAGCCATTACCCCCGCTGTAAGAAACTTATTAATCCTGAATGTTCTCTTTTTTGTTGCCGATAAATATATTCTTAATGGAACTTTAAGTTACCTTTTCGCTCTCAGGCCCGTCTTATCAAGCGAATTCATGCCTTACCAGCTTGTTTCGTACATGTTCCTGCATAGTTTAAGTGATTGGGGGCATATTTTTGGTAACATGTTCGGGCTCTTCATGTTTGGTCCACTACTCGAAAGAATGTGGGGCTTCAAGAAGTTTCTGTTTTTTTACTTTTTTACCGGGATTGGAGCTGGGATTTTGTTTTCGGCAATTGGTTATTATGAGATGTCGCAACTGCGGGATGCTGTGGAGATTTACACACAAAACCCGTCTCCTGATGCACTCGTAAACTTTTTTACAAAACATGCCCGCGATCTTTATGACGCAAATTTGGGATTTTTAAACAAATATGAGGGCGATCCGTCGAACCAGTCTTACATACAGGATAGCATCAATTTCGTCAATGACCGTTTTCAAAGAGAAGTAAATATTCCGATGGTTGGAGCATCTGGCGCAATTTTTGGCATTTTAATGGCTTTTGGTTTACTGTTTCCAAATACTGAGTTGTTTCTCCTTTTCGTACCGTTTCCGATCAAAGCGAAATATTTTGTGGCGTTTTATGGATTATTTGAGCTATATTCAGGTATACAAAATGCTCAGTCAGATAACGTTGCACATTTTGCACACATCGGAGGAATGCTATTTGCATATATATTGTTGCGTTATTGGGGCACACAGAAAACAAATTTCTATTGAAAGATGAGCAATATTGTAGACGACATAAAAAGGGAATTTGCCAAATCTGAAAATGCCCTTGTAAAAATAATACTGATTAATACGGCTGTCTTTCTGGTATTGCTGCTGTCCAAGATCATTTTAACACTGTCCCAATCGTCAGGAATTTACCTGCTGATTCTGGATCAATTGCAGTTACCGGCATCTACAACCGCATTTTTACATAAGCCATGGACGCTGATCACGTATTTCTTTACTCACGAAGACATCTTCCATATTCTGTTCAACATGCTGTTCCTATATTGGTTTGGCAGGCTGGTAGATGAATATCTGGGAGCGAAACGGGTGATCGCCCTGTATTTTCTGGGTGGAATTGTGGGTGGCGTTATTTACATGGTTATTTACAACCTTTTACCTTTTTTCCAACCGAATGTGCAGACAGCTCAGATGCTGGGGGCTTCTGCAGCAGCTTTTTCTGTTGCAGTCGGCGCGTCAACGCTCCTGCCCAACTATACTTTTAATCTGATATTTTTAGGTCCGATACGGATCAAATTCATAGCTTTATTTTACATCATTCTTTCCCTTGCGCAAACTGTCGGGCCTAATGCAGGCGGGAATCTGGCTCACCTTGGCGGTGCACTTGTCGGTTATTTGTTCATCAAATTGTTGCAAAATGGCACCGATTTGGGAAAACCGATTTACGCAGTAATGAACGGCTGGTCGGGACTTTTCAGGAAACGCCCGTCCATGCAGGTTACCTATCGTGAGAAACAGGTCTATCGCAGTACAAATGTATATACATCCGGATCATCATCGGCGACTATAGAAATGCCTGATCAAACGGAAATTGACATGATATTGGATAAAATATCCAAATCAGGTTACGAAAGTCTGACAAAAGAAGAAAAGCAAAAATTGTTTAAAGCAAGTCAGCAAAAATAAAAATCAGATTCATTACCGATTTGTTTAATTTTGTGCACCATTTGACTTTGGATTTGGTAATGAAATCTAATTTTCAACGGCTTTAATATGCTAATAACTCCCGGAAAACTGCTTGCTAAAATAAACTCTCCCGAAGATTTGCGTAAGCTTGATCGCTCACTTCTTCCTCAGGTTTGTAATGAGCTTCGTCAGTTTATTATTGACAATGTATCTGTTTACGGAGGGCATTTTGGCGCCAGTCTGGGTGTTGTCGAATTAAGCGTTGCTTTGCATTACGTATTCAATACGCCCGACGATCAGCTGGTTTGGGATGTTGGACACCAGGCTTACGGCCACAAGATTCTGACCGGTCGCAGGGATGAATTTCATTCAAACAGAACCTATGGTGGTCTTTCCGGCTTTCCAAAACGGAAGGAAAGTATCTATGACGCCTTCGGTGTAGGCCACTCGTCAACGTCCATTTCTTCTGCATTGGGCATGGCAGTCGCTTCCGCACTCGAAAAGAATTTCGAAAGACAGCATATTGCGATTATCGGTGATGGTGCAATGACGGCCGGGATGGCATTCGAAGGCATGAACCATGCCGGTGCCACTGATTCCAATCTATTGATTGTGCTAAATGATAACTGCATGGCGATAGATCCGAATGTTGGCGCGTTGAAAGAGTATCTCACAGACATCACGACATCGCAGACCTACAACAAGTTCAGGGACGAAGTTTGGAATATGCTCGGTAAAATGAGCAATTTTGGTAAAAGCGCACAGGAGGTTGTATCGAAAGTGGAAACTGTAATGAAAACAGCCATACTTCGCCAAAGTAATCTTTTTGAGTCACTGGGTCTACGCTATTTCGGACCAATTGATGGAAATGATATCAGTCATCTTACAGAGGTTTTAAGTGATTTGAAAAGCATTCCAGGACCTAAACTTTTGCACTGTCTTACGGTAAAAGGCAAAGGTTACGGACCGGCCGAAAAAGATCAAACTAAATGGCATGCTCCCGGAATTTTCGATAAAATAACCGGGGAAATCCAGAAGAAAATATACGATGTTCCGCAAGCACCAAAATATCAGGATGTATTTGGACATACACTGGTAGAATTGGCAGAAAAAAACCCAAAAATAGTCGGCGTTACTCCGGCAATGCCGTCAGGTTCTTCTATGAATATCATGATGGCGGCAATGCCTGACAGGGCATTTGACGTTGGCATCGCCGAGCAACATGCGGTTACTTTTTCAGCCGGAATGGCAACGCGTGGCGAGGTTGTGTTTTGCAATATTTATTCCACCTTCATGCAACGCGGATACGACCAGGTTGTTCACGATGTTTGTATGCAGGAGCTACCTGTAATTTTTTGCCTCGACAGGGCCGGTTTGGTAGGCGCTGACGGGCCTACACACCATGGCGTCTACGACATTGCTTTTATGCGGTGTGTGCCTAATATGATCGTTTCTTCTCCAATGAATGAACAAGAACTGCGGAATCTCATGTACACCGCGCAACTTGACGTGATTCAAAAAGGAAAAAAGGCATTCACGATCCGTTATCCACGGGGAAATGGAGTAATGCCGCAGTGGAAAACACCGCTGGAAGAAATTAAAGTTGGTCAGGGCAGGAAAATTAAAGACGGTTCCGAGATAGCGATTCTGACGCTGGGACCTGTTGGTAATTACGTTGTGGATGCCTGTGGCGCACTAATCAAAGATGGCATTGATGTGGCGCATTACGACATGCGGTTTGTCAAACCACTTGACGAAACGATGCTTCATGAAATTTTCAATAAATTCGATCGAATTATTACTGTTGAGGACGGATGTCTCCAAGGTGGATTTGGGAGCGCTGTGCTTGAATTTATGATCGATCACGGCTATAATTCCAGGATTAAACGCCTGGGTATACCAGATGCCCTGGTGGAACATGGTGAACCTGCTGAATTGCATCACGAGTGTGGGTTCGATACCGACGGTATTGTTAGTGCGGTGCGTGAACTGATGCATATTTCTTTGCAGGTGGGCTTGTAGCAGGGTTGAATGCGTCTGCAGCATTTTTCTTATTGAGAGAACAGGTATTCGATTAGCCTTAAATCTTCGGTAACAATCTTCACAGGTGCCGTTATTCCTGTTTTTTACGCATAAACTTCTTACAGTCGGTTTTATACTGTTTAGCAGAAACACAGTGGCTAAAAAATAAGTATTGTCCTGAGATGATATTTGGAAATAGTAGTCACTTGCCTCGAAAGGGTTCGTATCCTTCAAAGAATTTCTGAAACCTCACAAGAGCAAATTGTACTTCCGTTATCAGCAAACTAACGATTTGGGAGATTGCAAGTATGATGTTTAGTTAGCCTGGATTAATAAGAACGGAATATCGCGAACACTTCCTAACGACTCTCGTAAGCTACTGATAGCTGCTGCTTTCTTTCTTACCTGATTAAATTTGCCATCAATGAGCCTTCCATACACTTTGCGGCCGTTAGTTAGAACAGTATACAGAGACTTCTTCATAAGATAGTGATCGTCCGTTAATACTTAAATTTGGTCTGGTTTTTTACAAAATGTAAAAGGCAATCCGCTACATGTTCACGCTCGTTCCAATCTCCATAACCGCTTGTATTATATCATTCTTGAAGTTGTTTGCCGTCGAGATGGAAATACTTTCCTAACTGCGAATAACCAACCGTATGTTCATCTCTACATTCCCGCCTGGCCCGATTTTGAAAACCCTTGAAGTTTATTTTATTACCTATTGCACTGCATTCTAATTCCTGCTTAGGATCTCACTTGAATCCTTGAGTTCTTAGCAGCGGCACTCAATAAAGCGTTTTACACACCATTGCGAATAGGAAATTTTGAATTTATATTTCTGGCAGAAAAGCCTGGGTCTCCAATTTTTGCTTTGTATACTCAGGGTAGGCAGATTTTTTATTCCAAATAGATGTTTGGACCTGTGAGACAGTCAACAATTTTTGATAGTTTCAAATATCAGGTAGGACTATGACAATGCTATTCAAATTTGATTTGCAGCAAAACAAGTAATCTGTTTACCTCCCATTAACTTTTCAGACTGCCGTGAGACTAAAGGTCACGGGAAACGATGAAAGCAAAAAAGACCATCCTTACGAGATGGTCTTTCGATTGGTTTTAATAGTATTGTGGCGGCTAGCCTACGCGGCCTGGCCGCACTTAAATTCTCTGTTCAGGGGCGCGTAGCCCCGGGGTGGGGGTCCGTACATCGGAGGCGCGATCGATCGACGTGCGCAGCCTACGTGGCCGGGCCTGGGCGGCCCCGCCTGGGAAGAGGTGAAGCGAGTGTCGCCCCAGACCGTTCCAATAACTTTAAACGCCAAAAAAAGACCATCCTTTCGAGATGGTCTTCATTTAATGGTATTGTGGCGGCTAGACTAGGCGTCCCCCCTACTTTACCAGGTCGGACCGCGTAGGTCGGACCGCGTAGGTTTGACCGGGTCACGATTGACCTGGGCGGCCCCGCCTGTGAAGAGGTAAACACAAACAAAAAAAGACCATCCTTTTGAGATGGTCTTCATGTAATGGTATTGTGGCGGCTAGACTAGGCGTCCCCCCTACTTTACCAGGTCGGACCGCGTAGGTCGGACCGCGTAGGTTTGACCGGGTCACGATTGACCTGGGCGGCCCCGCCTGTGAAGAGGTAAACACAAACAAAAAAAGACCATCCTTTTGAGATGGTCTTCATGTAATGGTATTGTGGCGGCTAGACTAGGCGTCCCCCCTACTTTACCAGGTCGGACCGCGTAGGTCGGACCGCGTAGGTTTGACCGGGTCACGATTGACCTGGGCGGCCCCGCCTGTGAAGAGGTAAACACAAACAAAAAAAGACCATCCTTTTGAGATGGTCTTCATGTAATGGTATTGTGGCGGCTACCTACTTTACCAGGTTTGACCCAAGTATCATCGGCGGTTCCGGGCTTAACTTCTCTGTTCGGGATGGGAAGAGGTGAACACCGGGCCAATAGCCACCAACAAGCTCTTTGAGTTATCAATTTTGAATGAGTGCGTGATGGAATGAGTGAATATTCTCTCATTCAAAATTCTATCATTCATTCATTGAATTTCATGTCATATTGGAAGTAGAAGAGAATAAGAGTGAGATATACTATTTAGTTAAAAATAATGTGCAAGCTGTTGGGTAATTAGTACTGCTCGGCTGAATGTATTTCTACACATACACCTGCAGCCTATCAACGTCGTAGTCTACAACGACCCTTATGTGGAAGATTCATCTTCGGGCTAGTTTCGCACTTAGATGCTTTCAGCGCTTATCTATTCCCCACATAGCTACCCGGCCATGCTACTGGCGTAACAACCGGTTCACCAGCGGTAGGTCCACCTCGGTCCTCTCGTACTAAAGGCAGCCCCCGTCAATCTTCCTACGCCCACCACAGATAGGGACCGAACTGTCTCACGACGTTCTGAACCCAGCTCGCGTGCCACTTTAATCGGCGAACAGCCGAACCCTTGGGACCTTCTCCAGCCCCAGGATGTGACGAGCCGACATCGAGGTGCCAAACCTCCCCGTCGATGTGAGCTCTTGGGGGAGATCAGCCTGTTATCCCCGGCGTACCTTTTATCCTTTGAGCGATGGCCCTTCCATACAGAACCACCGGATCACTATACCCTGGTTTCCCACCTGCTCGACCCGTCGGTCTCGCAGTCAAGCCTGCTTGTACTATTGCACTCCACACACGGTTACCAAGCGTGTTGAGCAGACCTTTGGAAGCCTCCGTTACACTTTTGGAGGCGACCACCCCAGTCAAACTACCCACCATGCACGGTCTCCGACTTTGTCGGATTAGATCCCAGGCCAGCGAAGGGTGGTATTTCAACGTTGGCTCCCCGATGCCTGGCGACACCGGCTCACAGCCTCCCACCTATCCTACACATCCCTGACCCGAAAACAATGCAAAGCTATAGTAAAGGTGCACGGGGTCTTTCCGTCCCGTGGCGGGTAAGCGGCATCTTCACCGCTACTACAATTTCACCGAGCTCACGGCCGAGACAGTGCCCAGATCGTTACACCATTCGTGCAGGTCGGAACTTACCCGACAAGGAATTTCGCTACCTTAGGACCGTTATAGTTACGGCCGCCGTTTACTGGGGCTTCGATTCAATGCTTCTCTTGCGATGACATCCCCTCTTAACCTTCCAGCACCGGGCAGGTGTCAGGCCCTATACGTCAACTTTCGTTTTGGCAGAGCCCTGTGTTTTTGCTAAACAGTCGCCTGGGCCATTTCTCTGCGGCCTCTCTTGCGAGGAGGCTCCCCTTCTCCCGAAGTTACAGGGTTAATTTGCCGAGTTCCTTAGCCGTGATTCACTCGAGCACCTTAGAATATTCTTCTCGACTACCTGTGTCGGTTTACGGTACGAGTTGCAATAAGCTGATGTTTCAGAAACTTTTCTTGGAAGCATTTTCGTCTATTCGCTTCGCCCGTAGGCTCTGCTCAACGCACTATTCCGTCAGTACGTACAAACCACAACACTCCGTCATTTCGTCACACTCATTGCAAGGGCAGGAATATTAACCTGCTGTCCATCGGTAATCGCCTGTCGGCTATACCTTAGGCCCCGCCTAACCCTCCGTTGATTAGCATAGCGGAGGAATCCTTAGTCTTTCGGTGTGCGGATTTCTCATCCGCATTATCGTTACTTATGCCTACATTTGCTTTTCTCACCAGTCCAGCCCAGCTTACGCCAAACCTTCACCCCTGTGAGAATGCTCCCCTACCGATCGTAATAAATTACTATCGCATAGCTTCGGTAATATGCTTGATGCCCGTTTATTATCGATGCCCGCCCCGCTCGACCAGTGAGCTGTTACGCACTCTTTAAATGTATAGCTGCTTCCAAGCTAACATCCTGGCTGTCTCTGCAGTCGGACCCCCTTAGTTCAACTTAGCATATATTTTGGGACCTTAGCTGATGCTCTGGGTTGTTCCCCTCTCGGACTGGGAC